>NZ_CP152417.1:0-4673651 GCF_039134845.1 Pantoea sp. MBD-2R
CAACGGGATCGCCTTCGCTGGTGGCGGTGGCCATACCGGTGATCAGGTTTGAACAGCCAGGGCCGGAGGTGACCAGCGCAACGCCTGCATTACCGGTCAGGCGTCCAACCGCTGCCGCCATAAAAGCCGCATTCGCTTCATGACGCACCGGGATGGTCTGAATAGTGGAGTCCACCAGCGAGTCGAACATTTTATCGATTTTTGCGCCGGGAATGCCGAACACCTGTTTCACACCCTGCGCTTCAAGTTGTGCGACGACCAGATCCGCGCCGTGCTGCCAGATTGCTGTCTCGGTTGGATTTTTCATAATGGGTCCTCAGGTTAGCTTTCTACGGAACGGATCGCGGAATCCAGATTTTCAGGATTAAGATTGGCGCTCAGGAAATCGTTATCACCAGGCAGATCAATCACCAACTTACTGATTTCGCCAAAGGTCAGTTCGCCTTCCTCCAGCTGATAATCGAGCAGGTGTCCACCGCCCTGGCGATCGTCGGTAATAAAGTGTTCGTGATAGCCCGCAACGTTAATGCCCTGCATGTATTGCGGCGTGCGGAATCCAATCAGCACGCCATTGCGCTGGCTGAAATGAAAGGTCGGCTGCTGGCCCAGAACTTCCGGCATGGAGCGGTAAGGGCGATGCTGGCAGGGAACGGTACGCGTAGACGCCGCAGAGAAATGTCCGTTAATACGCAGCGCGCAGAACTGGTTATCTGACGTTACCTGGCTGTCAATCAGCGCATGAATTTCCTGACGGCTAGCCGGTTTGGAGAAATGATGGCTGTGCTGTGGCCTGAAGAAGGTAACAACGGCGAAAGGCGTCTTCTGGTCAGGGCGGGCTTCACGGGCGCTACCGTCGGAGCGCAGCTGATAAAATTCGCTGTCGAACGCGATCAGTTCACCGTCCAGCTGGTTGAAGGTGCCCAGACCAAAATCCCCTTTTTTCATCAAATCGGCAACGGTGACGTTGCCGTCGTAGACGCCGCTGAGCAACGCGCTCATCAGGGAGGTCTGATAGATTACGCTTTCTGGCTTATGTTTGCGCAGCGCACTGACGGTGGATGCCAGCTGTTGCTCACATAAACAGTCATTTACAGAATGTTTCATTACTTGCCTCGCCACTAAAACAGTTCAGAGTTATTAATAGAATGTTGACTCGATTCAGTCACCGTTTCCAATACAGAAAACCCATCACTTTGAGACGTATTTGATATGGAACTTCGCCATCTGCGTTATTTCGTTGCGGTTGCGCAAACGCATAACTTTACGCGTGCGGCGGAAATGCTGGGGATCTCTCAGCCTCCTCTCAGCCAGCAAATCCTGCGTCTGGAGCGGGAGATTGGTACACCGCTGTTGAAAAGGCTGACGCGCAGCGTCGAGCTGACGGAAGCGGGAGAAGCTTTCTATCAGGATGCCTGCCAGATCCTGGAGCAAACCGGCCATGCGCTGGAAAAAGCCAAAGGCATTGCACGCGGCGTCAGTGGCCAGCTGTCGCTCGGCGTCGCCAGCTCGGTCTCTTTTCACGATCGGGTTTTTAATCTGCTGCGGGATTTTCAGGAACGCTATCCCGATATGGAACTGTTGATGCGCGAGCAAAATATGGCAGCGCTGATGCATGATTTGCAGGAGGGCTTGCTGGATGCGGCTTTTGTGCGGCTGCCTTGCGAAAGCAGCAAAGCCTTTAATCTGAAGGTGATAGCCAGTGAAAAGATGCTGGTGGTGCTGCCGGTGGGCCATGCGCTTGCGAAAGAAACCCGAGTGGCGCTGTCTCAATTAGGAGACGAGCCGCTGATTATGTTTCCTCGTGAAGTCGCCCCCAGTCTGTACGAGCTGGTGCTTAGTGCCTGTCTGCGAGCCGGATTTCAGCCGCATACCGGCCAGCAGTCACCGCAAATTTCCTCTTCCGTCGGCATGGTCGCTGCCGGATTTGGTTTTGCTATTGTGCCCGCCTCTTTGTGTTGTATCAGCCATCCGGGCGTAACTTATCTGCCGATTGACGATGCCGCGCTGAACACGGACATCGCGCTGGCCTGGCGACGGCTCGACCGCTCGCCCGCCGTACTGCACCTGGTTGCGATGATGGAAAATCTGCGGGGATAGCTTTGTCAGTCAGACGACTGAAAAACTTAAAGCGCGAGGAATACAGGCCTGGAACAAAGCGTCCTGGGCCATGGACGGCCCAGGCCGAGCTGGCAGGGACGCCGCTCTTTGCGTCTTTGTGGAAGGCCTGTGTTCCTCGCGCCAGCACCACTATGGCAGCAACTTTGCCTGCGGGAATTACCCCGCAGGTTACGCTTAGCCCTGGATTTTACGGATCTGTTTCACTTCCAGCTCAACAGAGTTGAAATCCTTATCCAGCTTGCCCTGAATTTCGACTTTATCGGCAGGCGTCACGTTTTGTCCTTCCCAGCGCTTGTGATCGATTTCAACTTTGAGGGTGCCGGTCGCATCGCGGAAGATATAGTCATCATCACCCACGCGTTTTTCAATGTTGCCGCGCAGCGTCACCCAGGCATCGTCTGCCAGATCCTGAGCCTGCTTAACCGTAACAATCGCCTCTTTCGCGCCGCTGAATCCGCCTTTATGAACCTGAGTGGAAGGTGCCGGTGCATTAGGATCGTTGAATCCACCCGTCTGAGCAGCAAATACCGGTGTGGAAACCAGTGCAGCAATAGCAAACAAAGCAGCTCTCTTTTTCATGTTATTCACCTTTATTCCCTTACGTTATGCAGTCAATACTGCGCGATTCGTTGTGTTCGTGAGCTATTTAACCCAGGTTTTCTTAACAGGATCTTAAGGAAAATCATAAAGGAGACTTTTTTATTTTATTTGCCGAAAAAGCACGATTATCGGCGATCTTGCCTGTACAAATCCCCCGGGTGAAACGTATAAAACCGTTAACTACAGAAGGATTTCGCAATGAGAATTTTAGTCATAGAAGACGACGCCTTGATTGGCGATGGCATCAAAGCGGGCCTCGGCAAAATGGGCTTTAGCGTTGACTGGTTTATCGATGGAAAAGAAGGACAGGCGGCACTGACCACGGCACCTTATGATGCCGTAGTGCTGGATCTCAGCCTGCCTGGCGTTGACGGTCTGGATATTTTGCGTACCTGGCGGCAGCAAGGGCGTGATGAGCCCGTGCTGATCCTGACAGCCAGAGATGCCCTGGAACAGCGGGTTGCCGGGCTTCAGCAAGGGGCGGACGATTATCTTTGCAAGCCATTTGCGCTCAGTGAAGTCGCCGCGCGGTTACAGGCGCTGATTCGACGTCGCCACGGCCAGTTAGTGCCGGTTCTCAGTCACGGCGCGGTAAAAATGGAAACGGGATCGCATACCGTCATGCTGCACGGTGAACCGCTGCCGCTAAAAGCACGTGAGCTGGCCTTGCTGGAGCTTTTTTTGATGAATGCCGGACGTGTACTGACGCGTGGGCAGCTGGAAGAAAAACTGTATGGCTGGGATGACGACGTCTCCAGCAACGCCGTGGAAGTCCATATCCATCATCTGCGTAAAAAACTGGGTAGCCAGTTTATTCGCACCGTGCATGGCGTGGGCTACACGCTGGGAGATGCGCCGTGAACCTCGCAAGTCTGCGCCTGCGCCTGATGCTCGGCTTTGTTCTGCTGACGCTGATTGGCTGGGGAGTGGCCAGCATCGGTGCCTGGTGGCAAACCCGTCACAACATCAACATGCTGTTCGATACGCAACAGATGCTGTTTGCCAAACGTCTGGCAACGATGAACCCCGAACAGCTGAGCCACTCGCCCCTGAGCCTGCCCAAAACCAAAAAGCTCCTCAGGCATCATCGCGGCGAGCAGGAAGATGATGCGCTGGCCTTCGCCGTGTTTACCCACGATGGCCAAATGGTGATGAACGACGGCGACAACGGCAAAGATTTTCTCTTCAGCGCTTACCAGCGCAATGGTTTTACCGACGGCAAGCTACAAGGCGACGACGATCTGTGGCGGATGGTCTGGCTCAGTACGCCCGATAAACAGTATGTCGTCGTGGTCGGTCAGGAATGGGAATATCGTGACGATATGACTCGCGATATCGTGCACGCTAACCTGCTGCCATGGCTAATCGCGCTGCCAGTCATGATGTTACTGCTGCTATGGCTGGTGACGTATGAACTGGCGCCGTTAAAAAGAATCGCACGCCAGCTGCGCGAGCGCACACCCGATGACGATACTCCTCTCCAGGAAGCCCGTGTTCCTCAGGAAGTCAGGCCGCTGCTGGCAGAATTAAACGCGCTGTTTCAGCGAACTGGCGACATGCTGGTGCGGGAACGGCGATTTACCTCAGATGCCGCACATGAATTACGTAGCCCGCTGGCGGCGCTGAAAGTGCAAACCGAAGTGGCGCAGCTGGCGCATGATGACGAAAAAATGCGCCATCGTGCGTTACAGAATCTGGATGCGGGTATCGATCGCGCAACGCGCCTTGTGGATCAGCTGCTGACGCTCTCACGGCTGGACAGCGAAGGCGAGCTGGAAACGCAGCCGGTCGATCTGCATCAGCTGCTGCAACAGGCGGCGGTAGATCACTACGCTAAAGCGCGCGCAACAGAAACCGAAATTGTGCTGAATGCGCCAGATGCGGCAGTGATCAGACCCGGCAATGCGCTGTTGCTATCGCTGATGATACGCAACCTGCTGGACAATGCCCTGCGTTACAGCCCGCCGGGTGGTCACACAGAACTGAATCTGACGCGTAACAGTATTGAGGTGGCCGATAACGGGCCGGGCGTGAGTCGCGAGGCGTTGCAGCGTATCGGCGAGCGCTTTTACCGTCCGCCAGGGCAGGAAAAAACCGGCAGCGGTTTAGGCTTGTCTATTGTCAGCCATATCGCACGACTTCACGGCATGCGCGTGCAGTTTGCTAACCGCGACGAAGGCGGTTTTGCTGCGCGGATTTATTGGTAGGGTCCCGGTTATTTAACCTGTCTACCCCCACCCTGTAAGCCATGCTCACAGGGTGGGAAAGTGTTGTTTCAGGCCAGGCCGCCTGGGCATTCAGATTTCAACCTGAGTGCCCAACTCGATAACCCGGTTAGGTGGGATCTCAAACTGGTCAGGCGCGCGCAATGCATTACGCTGCAAGGCCAAAAACAGCTTGCCGCGCAGGCGCAAATACCAGGGGCGTTTGCCACCGATAATCAGCGATTCATGCGACATAAAGAACGAGGTTTCCATCATCCGGCAGCTCAGGCCTTCCAGCCCACAGCGGTGGAAGATTTCTTCCATGTTTGGCGTTTCTCGCCAGCCGTAGTTCGCGACAACACGCCAGAAGGTGGGGGAAAGCTGCTCAATGGTCACGCGCTTCACGTTATGCACGTAGGGTGCATCTTCCGTCCGCAGCGTCAACAATACCACTCGCTCATGTAATACTTTGTTATGTTTGAGATTATGCAGCATCGCAAACGGGATGACGTTCAATGCGCGGGACATATAAACCGCGGTTCCCGGCACGCGTACCGGCGGCGATTTTTCCAGGGAGCCAATCATCGCTTCCAGAGAATTACCGTGCTCGTGCATCCGACGCAGCAGGCGGAAACGCTCGCTTTTCCAGGTCGTCATGATCACAAACATCACCAGCGCCAGGCTCAGTGGCAGCCAGCCGCCGGAGAATACTTTCACCAGGTTGGCGGAGAACAGTGAAATATCAATGCACAGCATGCAAACCAGGATAAACAGCACCAGATAGCGGTTCCAGTGCCAGTTTTTAATCGCTACCGTGGTGCAGAGAATGGCGGTCAGAACCATGGTGCCGGTCACGGCAATACCATAGGCGGCGGCCAGATTGCTGGAATGTTTAAAGCCCATAATCACAATCACTACCGAGAAGAACAAAATCCAGTTGATGATCGGGATATATATTTGTCCGGACTCTTCTTCCGAGGTGTGAACGATACGCATCGGCGGCAGATAGCCCAGACGCACGGCCTGGCGAGTCAGCGAGAAGACGCCGGAAATCACCGCCTGCGAAGCAATGACCGTCGCCAGCGTGGCCAGGATCAGCATGGGGATCAGCGCCCAGTCCGGTGCCAGCAGAAAGAAGGGGTTTTTGATCGCTTCAGGATGCTTTAGCAGCAGCGCGCCCTGGCCGAAGTAGTTCAGCACCAGCGATGGCAATACCGCCATAAACCAGGCCAGCCGGATAGGCAGTTTACCGAAGTGGCCCATATCCGCATACAGCGCTTCCACGCCGGTAATGGCCAGCACCACCGCGCCCAGCGCAAAGAAAGAGACGGCTTTATATTCAAAAAAGAAGTGCATCGCCCAGTAAGGATTCATGGCATGCAGGACGTCGGGGTTATCGATAATACCACGCGCGCCCAGTACCGCCAGTACGCCGAACCACAGCAGCATAACGGGTGCAAAAAGCTTACCCACAATGCCGGTGCCGTGTTTTTGAATCACAAACAGCAGCGTCAGAACGGCGATCGCCAGCGGTACGATATAAGCATCAAGATTTGGCGCCGCAATTTCCAGCCCTTCAATGGCCGACAGTACGGACACCGCAGGGGTAATCACCACCTCGCCATAGAAAAAGCTGCCGCCAATCAGTCCCATAATGACCAGCACCGCCGTGGCTTTAGCGCCCGTATTACGGCCAGCCAGCGACATCAGCGTCAGGATACCCCCTTCGCCAGCGTTATCAGCCCGCATCACATAGCTGATGTATTTGAGTGACACCACCAGGATCAGCAGCCAGAAAATGAGCGACAGAAAACCGAATACCGCATCGCGCTCGACGCCAAAACCGAACTGCCCGGAAAGACATTCACGCAGGGTATAAAGTGGGCTGGTACCGATATCGCCATACACCACGCCTATCGCCGCAAGCGTTACGGCACCAAGGGACTGCTTTTTATCAGAGCTCATAAGGGGATCTTTTGTTGGAATCGGGAGCAGCAATAAAGCTCGCAGCTCATCAGGTCATCAAAAAGCGCACAGTATGCATCAATCATCATGAATGCCTATCCTTAAATACGTTACAGAAAGCCACTTCAATGGCCTGCGTCACCCTTTGAAAAGAAAAAAGCTGACTCGTATCAACTCTTTCAAGCATCATAGCCAGTAGTGTTTGCGCTCGCCAGTCACCGTGCTGGCCTGACCGTGGAAAAGGATAACTGTTTGATGATGTCCCAGCCTCACCGACTTGCGGAAAGAATTGCCCGCCTCAGCAATGCCTTGGAAAAGGGACTTTACGAGCGCCATCATGCTATCAGGCTTTGCCTGCTGGCGGCGCTGAGTGGGGAAAGCGTTTTTCTGCTCGGTCCGCCGGGCATTGCAAAAAGCCTGATTGCCCGTCGCCTGAAGTTTGCTTTCCAGCACTCCCGCGCCTTTGAATATTTGATGACCCGTTTCTCCACCCCTGAAGAGGTTTTTGGGCCGCTTTCTATTCAGGCGCTGAAAGATGAAGGCCGCTATCAACGACTCACCAAAGGCTACCTGCCCGATGCCGAAATCGTTTTTCTGGATGAGATCTGGAAAGCCGGGCCGGCCATTTTAAATACGCTCCTGACCGCCATTAACGAGCGTCGGTTTCGCAACGGCGACTGTGAAGAAAAAATTCCGATGCGCCTGCTGGTAACCGCGTCCAATGAACTGCCTGAAGCGGATAGCGGTTTGGAAGCGCTCTATGACCGCATGCTGATTCGTCTGTGGCTGGACAACGTGCATGAGAAGCAGAATTTCAAAAGCATGCTTATCCACCAGCAGGACGAAAACAGCAACCCCGTGGCGGATTCGCTTCGCATTACTGATGAAGAGTATAGCGACTGGCAGAAAGGCATTGCTCAGGTTGCATTACCGGACGACGTTTTTGAGCTGATTTTCCTGCTGCGTCAGCAGTTAGAAAACCAGCCGGAAGCGCCCTATATCTCCGACAGACGCTGGAAAAAAGCTATTCACCTGTTGCAAGCCTGCGCCTTTTATAGCGGCCGCCAGGCGATTGCGCCCGTTGATCTTATCCTGCTGAAGGATTGTCTCTGGCACGATGTGGCCTCCATGAAGCTGCTCGATCGTGAGATCGATAACCTGATCACGCAACAAGGCTGGCAGCAACAGTCGATGCTGATCAAACTCCAACAGATTGCTTCGCGTCGTCTGGCCCTTCAGCAGGAAAAAAGCGCTGAGCAGGCGATCAGGCTGGAGAAGCATGGCGGCATGTTTGTCCGTAAGCCTCACTATGAACTCCCGGCGACGCTGGCCGACGAAACGCTGACGCTGATGCTACAAAAAACGCTGGTGCTGCATGATATGCAGGTGACACATGTGGTTATCGCCCGTGAAGCATTGCAGCACTGGCTGCAAAAAGGCGGCGACGTTCGCGGTAAGCTCAACGGCATTGGCTTTGCTCAGGCGCTGGATTTGCACGTTGACGGCACTGACTGCCTGACGCTGCGTGATGTCAGCCTACAGCCTTCCCGCCTGATGCTGCCGGGCAAACAGCAGGAGAGCGGCCTGCCGCCAGAAATCGTCGACGCGCTTGATGAAGTGGAAACGCAGCTTCACGCTCAGCGCACGCTGTTCAGCCAACATCACCTGTGCCTGTTTATCAGCGATGACTGGCTGGCTAAGATTGAAGAAAGCCTGCAACAGATCGCCGATCGGCTGAAACAGGTTCGCCATTGATTTCGTTAGATACGTTAAGCACGTTTCTGGCGGTCAGCGAAGGCGAGCTGATTGAAGAACTGGTTATTGTGCTGCTGGCCAGTCCGCAGCTGTCGGTATTTTTTGAAAAATTCCCCGGGCTAAAAAAGGCCTTGTTGAGTGATTTGCCGCGCTGGAAAAGCGAAATCCACGAACAGCTGAAACAGACGGCGGTTCCTGATGATTTAGCCGCTGAATTTGCCCTTTTTCAGCAGTGTCAGATGCTGAGCAATAAGGCTTTTTGCCTGAAACTGCCCGAGGTGATGCTGCATCTGGAACAGCATCACTCGCCCTTTGCCGAAAAAGCACACATGCTGCTGGCGAATGTTGCCGCAGGCCAGTCGATGAGCGAACCGCAACAGACGCTGTTCCTCCAGCGCTGGCGATTGAGCCTGACGCTACAAACGCTTTCACTGAATCAGCAGCTGCTGGATCGGGAGCGGGAAAAACTGCTGGCCGAGCTCCAGCAGCGGCTGGCGATGAGTGGGCATCTGGCCCCGGTGCTGTCGGCCAATGATGAAGCGGCGGCAGGCCGGTTATGGGATTTAACCAGAAGCCCTCTCCAGCAGGGCGATTACCAGCTGATTGTGGAATACGGTGATTTCCTGGCGCAGCAACCAACGTTGCGGAAACTGGCGGAACAGTTAGGACGCAGCCGCGAAGCAAAAGCAGTACTGACCGAAGATGCGCCTCTTGAAGCGTTCCACCAGCTGGTCAGAGAACCGGAAAGCGTGCCGGAAAAAGTGAATGGGCTTCATCAAAGCGACGATATTCTGCGCCTGCTTCCGCCCGAACTGGCAACGCTTGGCATCAGCGAGCTGGAGCTGGAGTTTTACCGGCGGCTGGTGGAAAAACGTCTGCTCACCTATCGGCTACAGGGTGATGCCTGGCACGATAAAGTCTCCCTGCGTCCCGTCTCCCACCAACATCATGATGAACAACCGCGCGGGCCTTTTATTGTCTGTGTCGATACGTCCGGATCGATGGGCGGTTTTAACGAACGCTGTGCTAAAGCCTTCTGCCTGGCGCTGCTGAAAGTCGCGCTGGCAGATAACCGGCGCTGCTACGTGATGCTCTTTGCTCATGAGGTCGTGGGTTACGAATTAACAGAAGGTGACGGCATCGCTCAGGCAATCCGCTTTCTCAGCCAGCGTTTTCGTGGCGGCACCGATCTGGCAGCCTGTCTGGATGCGGTACTGGCGAAGCTCGCCACGCCGCTGTGGAATGATGCTGATGCGGTCATCATCTCTGACTTTATTGCTCAACGTCTGCCTGACGAACTGGTCAAAACCATCAAAAATCATCAGTTGCGCCAGCAGCAACGCTTTCACGCGGTTGCGCTGTCCGATCATGGAAAACCCGGCATTTTACGTATATTCGACCACATCTGGCAGTTTGATACCGGTCTGAAAAGCCGCCTGCTGCGGCGCTGGCAGCGGTAGGTACTCGCTCTGCAACAGTACGGCAATGCTTATTTGCTATAGTCATATGTACGCTTTAGCAAGACCGGGAGTAACACGTGGCACAGAATCAATCTGCATCAGGACTACCTGAACCGACCCGCACTTTACCGTTAAACGGCGGCGACGCTGAACAAAAACGTCAGGAGCTCCTCACTTATTTTCAACAAACCTGGACGCTTTATGAACGTCTGTTTGACTGCCTTGCCGATGAAAAGGCTTATTACACCAAAGCAATTTCACTGCGCCATCCGCTGGTGTTTTACTTCGGTCATACCGCGACTTTCTATATTAATAAGCTGATAGCCGCAGGGCTGGTCGAGAACCGCGTCGATGATCATATCGAAGCGATGATGGCTATTGGCGTCGATGAGATGAGCTGGGACGATCTGGATACCACGCATTATCAATGGCCGACGCTTGCTGAACTGCGTGATTACCGCGGTAAAGTTCGCAGACTGGTCGAAAACTTTATTAAAGAGATGCCGCTGACGTTACCCATTGGCTGGGACAGCCCGGCCTGGGTTGTGCTGATGGGCATTGAGCATGAACGTATTCACCTTGAAACCTCCAGCGTGCTGATCCGCCAGCTGCCGCTGGAATGGGTGCATCCGCAACCGCACTGGCCTGCCTGTCCCGATTCGCGTCACGATCGTTATTCCGTGCCAAAAAACACGCTGTTACCCGTTGATGGCGCCCGCGTTACTCAGGGAAAAACGGATGAGACTTACGGCTGGGATAACGAGTACGGGACGCTGACCACTGAGGTAAACCCGTTTCAAGCGAGCCAGATGCTGGCGAGCAACGCGGAGTTTTTCGAATTTGTTGCCGCTGGCGGCTATCAGGACGATCGCTGGTGGGATGAGGAAGGTTTGGGCTGGCGCAACTTCGCCAACGCCGTCATGCCAACGTTCTGGGTGGGATCGCCTGACGATCCTGACCAGCTGCGCCTGCGTCTGTTAACCGAAGAAGTGCCGATGCCATGGGACTGGCCCGTTGAGGTCAATCAGCTGGAGGCCGCTGCGTTTTGCCGTTGGAAAGCAGAGGAAACCGGCAAATCCGTGCAGCTTCCCAGCGAAGCAGAATGGCTGCTGCTGCGTGAACAGGTCGGTGATGACCGGTCATCAGCAGAGGCGGGCAATATTAATCTGGCCTGGTGGGCTTCTTCCTGTCCGGTAGACCGCTTTGCGCAGGGGAAATTCTTTGATCTTACCGGCAACGTCTGGCAATGGACGACGACGCCAATCAACGGGCTGGAAGGATTTAAAGTTCATCCGCTTTACGATGATTTCTCAACGCCAACCTTTGACGGCAAGCATGCGTTGATCAAAGGCGGCAGCTGGATCTCGACGGGTAATGAAGCGATTAAATCCTCCCGCTACGCCTTCCGCCGTCACTTCTTCCAGCATGCCGGTTTCCGCTACGTGATTTCCAGCCACCAGGAAAAGATGACGCTCAACCCGTACGAAACCGACAGCATGGTTTCTCAGTATCTGGACTTCCAGTACGGCCCGGACTATTTCAGTACGCAGAACTATGCGAAAGCGCTGGTGGATATCGCCATTGAGATGACGGACAGACGTGGCAAAGCGCTGGATATAGGCTGTGCTACCGGCCGCGCCAGCTTTGAACTGGCCCGTCATTTCGATGAAGTCGTGGGTATGGATTATTCCGCACGCTTTATCGACGTGGCGTTACAGCTCACCAGCGGTGAAGATTTCCGTTACGTGACGCAGGAAGAAGGCGATTTGGTCGAATATCGACAGGTACGCCTGAAAGATTTTGATCTCGGCCCTGAACAGGGCAGCCGAATCAGGTTCGTACAGGGTGATGCCTGCAATCTGAAACCTGGGAAAGATCGTTATGATTTGGTCCTTGCCTCTAACCTGATCGACAGGCTGCGACAGCCAAAACGCTTCCTGCAAGATATCACCCGCATGATCAACTCTGGTGGCGTGCTGATGCTCTCTTCACCTTATACCTGGCTGGAAGCGTTCACACCAAAGGAAAACTGGCTGGGTGGTATCCGGGAGAATGGAGAAGCGTTGACGACGCATCAGGCGCTGCAACGTTTGCTGGCCACTGACTTTGATGAGATTGCGCCACCGCAGGATGTGCCTTTCGTCATCCGTGAAACGGCCCGTAAATATCAGCATACCCTGGCGCAGTTGACGGTCTGGCGTAAACGATAAACTTACCAAAAGCGGGTGCTGCCCGGCACCCGCATATTGAATCATATTGCCTGTTCACCTGTATTCCTTCACATTATCCGCATGTAAATTAATCATTCCTCAATGACGGAGCCATAATGGCCGATAATCAACAACCTGACGATCTCGACCGCGGCATTCTTAACGCCCTGCTGGCTAATGCCCGCATCGCCTATGCAGAGCTGGCGAAACAGTTTAACGTCAGCCCCGGTACCATCCACGTACGCGTTGAAAAAATGAAGCAGGCAGGGATTATCAAAGGCACTCGCGTTGAGATCGATCCCAAGCAGTTGGGCTATGACGTTTGCTGTTTTATCGGCATTATTTTAAAAAGCGCCAGGGATTATCCAGCGGCACTGGCCAAACTCGATGCGCTGGATGAAGTGGTTGAAGCCTGGTACACCACCGGCCACTACAGCATCTTCATTAAAGTCATGTGCCGCTCAATTGATGCGCTTCAGCAGGTGTTGATCAACAAGATCCAGACCATTGACGAAATCCAGTCAACCGAAACCCTGATCTCCCTGCAAAACCCGATCATGCGGTCGATCAAGCCCTGATCTGTGCACAAAACTATCCACAGCTTCTTTTAATCTTTTTCTTCAAAAAAGTCAGCGTCGTCGGCGTCGCAGTCAGTTTGGATTCGGCCAGCGCACAGCGCCCGCAGCATACTTAAGTATGTGAGGACCGCGAGCACTGCCCGAATTCAAAATGGCAAGTAAGCCAGACGCCCCACATAAAAACCCTATTTTTCCACAGGTAGATCCCAGACTGATCACAGCGTACAATACCCGCCTTTAGTGAACAGGGATCCCTCATGACTGACGTAACCTTAATCAGTGGCAGCACCTTAGGCAGCGCAGAGTATGTTGCTGAACATCTGGCTGAGAAGTTAGAAGAAGCCGGTTTTTCTACAGAAATGCTGCACGGGCCTGAGCTGGAAGCCCTGCCGGTGAGCGGAACCTGGCTGGTAGTGACGTCGACCCATGGTGCCGGAGATCTGCCTGATAACCTGCAACCGCTTTTCGATGCAATAGAAGAGAAGAAACCCGATCTTAGCGGTGTCCGTTATGGCGCAGTGGGTATTGGCAATCGTGAATACGATCTGTTTTGCGGTGCCATAGAGAAGATGGACAATCTTTTGGCCTCCTGTGGCGCAAAACGGTTGGGCGATCGTCTCGATATTGACGTAATGGAACATGAGATCCCTGAAGATCCCGCAGAGGTGTGGATCGAGAGCTGGAAAACGCTGCTCAACTGACGATCTTACTGCTGGATCGTGATGATTTAGCGGTTCACAGCTGAAAAAAGAGGCAGAGTTTTGTAAATATTGCCTCATTTTGTTCATTTAAATAGCGATCAACTGTGGATAACATGGCTAATTACCCGGTAATAACCGGTTGTTATCCAAAGAACAACTCGGGTACTTGCCTGAGCCTGTGCATAACATGCTATTTTGATCCCAGCTTATACGCGCCAGGATCACCGATCTTTCACAGCAAACGATCCCGGATAAACCGATGATCCTAATCAGGAAAAAAGGCTTATCCACAGAGATCGTCGATCCTAATAGAAGATCTAGTAAAGAGATCTCTAGATAAAAAAGATCTTCTTTTTAATACGTGTCTGACCCCTGAGCTTTCACCTTCACCCGAAGTTGAGTAGAATTCACGCCCTGACATACCCCAATCTCTTAATCGCACAACCGCGAGGTGCAGTACCATGTTTTATCCAGATCCTTTTGACGTCATCGTGATCGGTGGTGGTCATGCGGGCACCGAAGCCGCTATGGCGGCTGCCCGAATGGGTCAGCAAACCCTGCTTTTAACCCATAACATTGATACGCTTGGACAAATGTCCTGTAATCCTGCGATCGGTGGTATCGGCAAAGGACATCTGGTTAAGGAAGTGGATGCACTTGGCGGCCTGATGGGCCATGCCATTGACCATGCGGGTATCCAGTTCAGGATACTAAACGCAAGCAAAGGGCCGGCGGTTCGGGCAACCCGTGCTCAGGCGGATCGCGTGCTTTACCGGCAGGCCGTCCGTACTGCGCTGGAGAACCAGCCGAACCTGATGATCTTCCAACAGGCGGTCGACGATCTTATCGTTGAGAACGATCGCGTTGTGGGTGCAGTCACCCAGATGGGACTGAAATTCCGCGCTAAGTCAGTTGTACTGACCGTGGGCACCTTCCTGGATGGCAAAATTCATATCGGGCTGGATAATTACAGCGGTGGACGTGCAGGGGATCCGCCTTCGATCCCACTGGCTCGTCGACTGCGTGAGTTACCGCTGCGCGTGAGCCGTCTGAAAACAGGTACGCCACCCCGTATCGATGCCCGAACCATTGATTTCAGCGTACTGGCTCCGCAGCACGGCGATACGCCACTGCCGGTCTTCTCGTTCATGGGCAATGTCGCGCAGCATCCACAACAGGTGCCTTGCTACATCACCTACACCAACGAAAAAACCCATGATGTGATCCGCCAAAACCTGGATCGCAGCCCAATGTATGCTGGCGTGATTGAAGGGATCGGTCCACGTTACTGTCCGTCCATCGAAGACAAAGTGATGCGCTTTGCCGATCGTAACGCGCATCAGATCTTCCTGGAGCCGGAAGGACTGACCAGCAACGAAATTTACCCGAACGGCATCTCGACCAGCCTGCCGTTTGACGTTCAGATGCAGATCGTACGCTCCATGCAGGGGTTGGAAAACGCAAAAATCATCCGTCCAGGCTATGCCATTGAGTATGATTTCTTCGATCCTCGCGATCTGAAACCGACGCTGGAAAGCAAATTTATCCATGGTTTGTTCTTTGCCGGTCAGATCAACGGCACTACCGGTTACGAAGAAGCCGCAGCGCAGGGGTTACTGGCCGGGTTGAACGCTGCACGACTTTCTGCCGACAAAGAAACCTGGGCACCACGCCGCGATCAGGCTTACCTGGGCGTATTGGTCGACGACCTGTGTACGCTGGGCACCAAAGAACCGTACCGCATGTTCACCTCACGTGCGGAATACCGTTTGATGCTGCGTGAAGACAACGCTGATTTACGTCTGACTGAAGCCGGTCGTGAACTTGGCCTGGTGGATGATGCTCGCTGGGCTCGCTTCAACGAGAAGCTGGAAAGCATTGAGCAGGAACGCCAGCGTCTGCGTGATATCTGGGTTCACCCGAAATCGGAAACGGTAAACGAAGTGAATGGCGTGCTGAGCGCGGCTCTGACCAAAGAAGCTAACGGCGAAGATTTGCTGCGCAGGCCAGAGATGACTTATCAGCAGCTAATGACGCTGAGCACCTTTGCACCTGCGCTGAGCGATCCTCAGGCGGCCGAGCAGGTTGAAATCCAGGTAAAATATGAGGGCTATATCGCTCGCCAGCAGGAAGAAATCGATCGCCAGCTGCGCAATGAGAACACTTTACTGCCGGTAGATCTTGATTACCGCCAGGTGAGTGGCCTGTCCAACGAAGCGATTGCCAAACTCAACGATCACAAGCCAGGATCGATTGGTCAGGCATCCCGAATTTCGGGGATTACCCCAGCGGCCATTTCTATTCTGCTGATCTATCTGAAAAAACAGGGTTTGCTGCGCAAAAGCGCCTGAGTCAGCTCTGCTTTTCAGTCTGTACTTCAGGGGCGATAATTTCGCCCCTTTTAACATCATTACCGGATGCCATTGTGATTAATAAACTCTCTTCGCTGCTCAGTGCCGCCCAGATAACTCTGTCCGATCAGCAAAAACAGCAGCTGGTTGGCTATGTAGAACTGCTGCACAAATGGAACAAGGCCTATAATCTGACCTCAGTGCGTGACCCGGAACAGATGCTGGTTCGCCACATCATGGACAGCATCGTGGTTGAGCCGCATTTGCAGGGCAGCCGTTTTATCGATGTGGGAACCGGTCCTGGATTACCTGGCGTGCCGTTAGCGATTGTCCGTCCTGATTCACATTTCACCCTGCTGGACAGCTTAGGCAAGCGCATACGCTTTCTTAAACAAGTTCAGCATGAGCTGAAGCTGGATAACATTGCGCCGGTGCAGAGCAGGGTAGAAGAGTTTAGCGAAGAGCCGCCGTTTGATGGGGTCATAAGCCGGGCGTTCGCCTCGCTGAATGATATGCTCAGTTGGTGTCATCATCTTCCTGGCCAAAATGGGCACTTTTACGCACTAAAAGGGGTAGTTCCTGAAGAGGAAATTGCTGCTCTGGCGGAAGGATTTACCCTCAATCGCGTGGTCAGACTTTCTGTGCCGCAGCTGGAAGGCGAGCGTCATCTGGTGATAGTAAACGGCAAAAAAAGCGGCGGATAAGACGCGCTTTTTGGCGGTTATTTATCCGCTTATGATGGGTTTTTTTGAGTTTTTTAGCTCGATTATGCCCTGTTTTATCAATAGGCACACAGGCAGTAAGTGCTTTATGTCGCTCAATTTAGCTTAAGGTCAGACACATTCGGGGCGGCTTTTGGAAAGCCCGGCCGCCGTGAGTGAAAAAGGGTGGTGCAAATTTAGCCTTTTGAGGGAAATACGCAGATTTTTTTCGACCGCTAAATTGTTTCTGTCAGGTTAAAATATCACCTTGAAATTATCTGTCACGCTTGTTTACATTTAACCTAAATGTCACATTGTGTTATCAAGGAATTTACCTTGCCGCGCGATAATGAAAATTCCAGCGGCAGGGGAGGGGATTATATCCTCTTTATAAATGCGGATAGCGTGGCGTAAAGTCTGAAAAATTTAGTTATGAAGGATGTCAATTAATGCTTTTAATCAGAAAACCGGTAACTACAAAAAATAAGTGACGGTGTTTTGTTAGAAGTTATTGTTTTTAAAGTATTAAATTAATTAACACCAGGAATAATCTGGCTTGTATATTAATGAATATATTACTGAATTGTGATCTTGGGCACGCTTTATGACCAGTATTTAAGCGGCTTTGCAGGGAATTTTTGCCTGTTTACCGTTCTGCGTGCTTTTGAAAAACAGGGCTGGCGAAAGAAATTTAAATAATTGTTCACCTTTTCGCTACTTATCCATTGAAATCGCAGGGACGCACCGTATAATTTGCACGTTTTTTGCTGCTTGACTCAAAGCGGCAAAGGCAGTTTTATACGACACGCGACATACCCCGGATGGGGCAGGAGAGTTTTAGCGTCATGTCAGTGTCCCTTTACAGAGTAAAATTTGCCCGAACCGTGTTGCTCCTGCAACTGGTGATTTTGGTCATCATCGGTGCGCTGTTTGCCCTGAAGGATCTGACCTGGGGCTTATCCGCGCTTGCGGGTGGTCTGGCGGCCTGGCTGCCAAACATTCTGTTTATGATTTTTGCCTGGCGTCATCAGGCGGGAGACCCGGTCAAAGGGCGCGTCGCCTGGAGCTTTGCCTTAGGTGAAGTGGCGAAGGTTCTGACAACCATTCTTCTGCTTGTCGTGGCGCTGGCGGTATTTGGGGCGGCATTTACGCCGCTCGGACTGACCTGGTTATCGGTGCTGATTGTGCAAATCGTCGCACCGGCTGTAATTAACAACAAAGGGTAAGAGGCATCATGGCTGCAGGAGAAATCTCTACGCCGCAGGAATACATAGGTCATCATCTGAATAACCTTCAGCTTGATCTGCGTACCTTCGAGCTAGTGAATCCGCACGACGCTCCGTCGTTCTGGGTATTAAATATCGACTCCATGTTTTTCTCTGTGGTGCTGGGACTGGTGTTCCTGGTGCTGTTTCGTAAAGTTGCGAAATCAGCCACCAGCGGCGTACCGGGAAAACTGCAGGCCGCGATAGAGTTGGTTGTTGGCTTTGTCGACAGCAACGTCCGCGACATGTACCACGGTAAAAGCAAACTAATCGCTCCGCTGGCTCTGACGATTTTCGTCTGGGTCTTCCTGATGAACTTCATGGACCTGCTGCCTATCGATTTGCTGCCATATGTTGGCGAGCATCTCCTGGGTCTGCCAGCGTTGCGTGTTGTGCCTTCAGCTGACGTAAACGTCACGCTGTCTATGGCACTTGGCGTATTTATTTTGATTCTGTTCTACAGCATCAAGATGAAAGGCATTGGGGGCTTTACTAAAGAGCTGACATTGCAACCCTTCAATCACCCTATCTTCATTCCGATCAACCTGATCCTTGAAGGTGTGAGCCTGCTGTCCAAACCGGTTTCACTTGGTCTGCGACTGTTCGGCAACATGTATGCGGGTGAATTGATTTTTATCCTGATTGCCGGTCTGTTGCCGTGGTGGTCACAGTGGGTTCTGAGTGTGCCATGGGCCATTTTCCACATCCTGATCATTTCGCTACAGGCTTTCATTTTCATGGTACTGACGATTGTCTATCTGTCGATGGCATCTGAAGAACATTGATTTTTTATTAACACTACTGCGTTTTAACTGAAACAAACTGGAGACTGTCATGGAAAACCTGAATATGGATCTGCTGTACATGGCTGCCGCTGTGATGATGGGCTTAGCGGCAATCGGTGCTGCAATCGGTATCGGCATCCTCGGAGGCAAATTCCTGGAAGGCGCCGCGCGTCAACCGGATCTGATCCCTCTGCTGCGTACGCAGTTCTTTGTTGTAATGGGTCTGGTGGATGCAATCCCGATGATCGCTGTTGGTCTGGGCCTGTACGTGATGTTTGCTGTCGCGTAACTCGATTGTTCATCACAGGGCTTAGCCCGTCGATGAATGGGTTTTAAAGATTGCTCTACTTATGCCCGTAGATTTCAAGTTGTAGCAAAGCAGCAACCGAATGAATCTCCAGGAGCTTACTCAAGTAAGTGACTGGAGTGAGAGAGGGCCGCTAACGCAGCTACAGCTTGAAAGATAGGGGTAGAAGAAAGTTAACTTAACAAGAGGCATTGTGCTGTGAACTTAAACGCAACAATCCTCGGCCAGGCTATCGCGTTCATCCTGTTTGTAGTGTTCTGCATGAAGTACGTATGGCCGCCGCTGATGGCTGCTATCGAAAAGCGCCAGAAAGAAGTTGCTGATGGCCTTGCTTCCGCTGAACGTGCCAAAAAAGATCTGGATCTCGCGCAGGCTAATGCGACCGACCAGCTGAAAAAAGCGAAAGAAGAAGCTCAGGTAATCATCGAACAAGCTAATAAGCGTCGTTCGCAGATCCTGGACGAAGCCAAAGCCGAAGCTGAGCAGGAACGTAACAAGATCGTCACCCAGGCGCAGGCTGAAATTGACGCCGAACGCAAACGTGCACGTGAAGAGTTGCGTAAGCAGGTCGCGATGCTGGCTGTTGCCGGCGCCGAGAAAATCATTGAACGTTCCGTGGATGAAGCTGCTAACAGCGACATCGTTGATAAACTGGTCGCTGAACTGTAAGGAGGGAGGGGCTGATGTCTGAATTTACTACTGTAGCTCGCCCCTACGCCAAAGCAGCTTTTGACTTTGCTGTTGAGCATCAAAGTGTCGATCGCTGGCAGCAGATGCTGGCGTTCGCTACCCAGGTAGCCAGCAATGAACAAGTGGCAGAACTCCTTTCCGGCGCGTTAGCGCCGGAAGCGTTGTCTGCGCAGTTCATCGCTATCTGTGGTGATCAACTGGATGAAGCCGGTCAGAACCTGATTAAGGTCATGGCTGAAAACAAACGTTTACCCGCGCTTCCCGATGTACTGGCTCAGTTTATCCAGCTACGTGCCGCATACGATGCGACTGCGGAAGTTGAGGTAATCTCTTCCACTACACTGAGTGACGAACAGCTGAATAAAATCAGCGCCGCTATGGAAAAACGTCTGTCACGCAAAGTTAAGCTGAATTGCAAAATCGATAAGTCTGTAATGGCAGGCGTAATCATCCGTGCGGGTGATATGGTCATTGACGGCAGCGTACGCGGCCGTCTTGAGCGTCTTGCAGACGTCTTGCAGTCTTAAGGGGACTGGAGCATATGCAACTGAATTCCACCGAAATCAGCGAACTGATCAAGCAGCGCATTGCTCAGTTCAATGTCGTGAGTGAAGCTCACAACGAAGGTACTATTGTTTCTGTCAGTGACGGAATCATCCGCGTAAACGGCCTGGCCGATGTTATGCAGGGTGAGATGATCTCACTGCCAGGCAACCGCTACGCAATCGCACTGAACCTCGAGCGCGACTCTGTAGGTGCAGTAGTGATGGGCCCATACGCTGACCTTGCCGAAGGCATGAAAGTTAAGTGTACTGGCCGTATTCTGGAAGTTCCGGTAGGCCGTGGCCTGCTGGGTCGTGTGGTGAACACCCTGGGTGCACCAATCGATGGCAAAGGTGCCATTGATAACGACGGCTTCTCGCCAATTGAAGTGATTGCACCGGGCGTTATCGACCGTCAGTCCGTTGACCAGCCTGTACAGACTGGTTACAAAGCTGTCGATGCGATGATCCCAATCGGCCGTGGCCAGCGTGAGCTGATCATCGGTGACCGTCAGACCGGTAAAACCGCAATGGCGATCGATGCAATCATCAACCAGCGTGATTCTGGCATCAAGTGTGTGTATGTGGCTATCGGTCAGAAAGCCTCTACTATCGCTAACGTGGTTCGTAAACTGGAAGAGCATAACGCGCTGGCTAACACCATCGTTGTTGTGGCAACGGCTTCTGAGTCTGCTGCTCTGCAGTACCTGGCTCCGTATGCAGGTTGCGCCATGGGCGAATACTTCCGTGACCGCGGTGAAGATGCACTGATCGTATACGATGACCTGTCTAAACAGGCTGTTGCTTACCGTCAGGTTTCCCTGCTGCTGCGTCGTCCACCAGGTCGTGAAGCATTCCCTGGTGACGTGTTCTATCTCCACTCCCGTCTGCTGGAGCGTGCTTCTCGCGTTAGCGCTGAGTACGTTGAGCGTTTCACCAACGGTGAAGTGAAAGGTAAAACCGGCTCTTTGACCGCGCTGCCAATCATTGAAACTCAGGCTGGTGACGTTTCCGCGTTCGTTCCGACCAACGTAATCTCGATTACTGATGGTCAGATCTTCCTGGAAACCAACCTGTTCAACTCTGGTATTCGTCCTGCAGTTAACCCAGGGATCTCCGTATCTCGTGTGGGTGGTGCTGCGCAGACCAAGATCATCAAGAAACTGTCCGGTGGTATCCGTACCGCACTGGCACAGTATCGTGAACTGGCAGCGTTCTCTCAGTTCGCTTCCGATCTGGACGAAGCGACCCGTAAACAGCTGAACCACGGTCAGAAAGTGACCGAGCTTCTGAAACAGAAACAGTATGCGCCGATGTCCGTAGCGCAGCAGGGTCTGGTGCTGTTTGCCGCAGAGCGTGGCTTCCTGACTGACGTCGAACTGGCGAAAGTAGGCAGCTTCGAAGCAGCGCTGCTGGCTTATGCGGATCGTGAGCACAATGAGCTGATGGCTGAAATCAACCAGGCTGGTAACTACAACAACGATATCGAAGCGAAGCTGAAAGGCCTGCTCGAAACGTTCAAGAAAACCCAGTCCTGGTAATGTCTGGCGGCTTGTCCTTTAAGGGGCAGGCCGCAAGGCTTTGAGGAGAAGCTTATGGCCGGCGCAAAAGAGATACGTAGTAAGATCGGAAGCGTGCAGAACACGCAAAAGATCACCAAAGCGATGGAAATGGTCGCCGCCTCCAAGATGCGTAAATCGCAGGAACGCATGGCGGCCAGCCGTCCTTATGCAGAGACCATGCGCAAAGTGATTGGTCACATTGCGTTAGGGAATCTGGAGTACAAACACCCTTACCTGGATGAGCGTGACGTTAAGCGCGTCGGCTACCTGGTCGTGTCTACCGACCGCGGGCTTTGTGGTGGTTTGAACATTAACCTGTTCAAAAAATTGCTGGCTGATATGAAAGGCTGGGCAGATAAAGGCGTCGAGAGCGATCTGGCGATTATCGGCTCAAAAGGTCTGTCATTCTTCCGTTCTGTCGGTGGCAACGTGGTTGCCCAGGTTACCGGCATGGGGGATAAACCTTCCCTGTCTGACCTGATTGGCCCAGTGAAAGTGATGCTGCAAGCCTACGACGAAGGTCGTATCGACAAGCTGTTTATTGTCAGCAACAAATTTATCAACACCATGTCCCAGTCTCCACAAATCGTTCAGCTGCTGCCGTTACCGCCAGCAGAAGAAACTGAAGGCGTGGTGAAGAAGAGTACCTGGGATTACCTGTATGAGCCGGATCCGAAAGCGCTGCTGGACACGTTACTGCGTCGCTACGTCGAGTCTCAGGTTTACCAGGGTGTTGTAGAGAACCTGGCCAGCGAGCAGGCCGCGCGTATGGTGGCGATGAAAGCTGCGACCGACAACGGCGGAAACCTGATCAAAGAGCTGCAGTTGGTATACAACAAGGCTCGTCAGGCCAGCATCACCCAGGAACTTACCGAGATTGTCGGTGGGGCCTCCGCGGTTTAACCAGGTTAACGAATTAGGTAGAGGATTCAGAATGGCTACTGGAAAAATTGTCCAGGTAATCGGCGCCGTTGTTGACGTCGAGTTTCCTCAGGACGCAGTACCACAGGTGTACAGCGCGCTTGAGACTAAAAATGGTGATGCCCGTCTGGTGCTGGAAGTTCAGCAGCAGCTGGGTGGCGGCGTGGTTCGCGCCATCGCGATGGGTTCTTCCGATGGCCTGAAGCGTGGCCTGGAAGTCGCAGACCTTGCGCACCCAATCGAAGTACCCGTCGGTACTGCAACACTTGGCCGTATCATGAACGTGCTGGGTGAGCCAATCGATATGAAAGGCGATATCGGCGAAGAAGAGCGTTGGGCTATCCACCGTTCAGCACCTTCGTACGAAGACCAGTCCAACTCTCAGGAGCTGCTGGAAACCGGTATCAAAGTTATCGACCTGATGTGTCCGTTCGCTAAGGGCGGTAAAGTTGGTCTGTTCGGCGGTGCGGGTGTAGGTAAAACCGTAAACATGATGGAGCTGATCCGTAACATTGCGGCTGAGCACTCAGGTTTCTCCGTATTTGCCGGTGTGGGCGAGCGTACCCGTGAAGGTAACGACTTCTACCACGAAATGACCGACTCTAACGTTATCGATAAAGTTTCTCTGGTCTATGGTCAGATGAACGAGCCACCAGGAAACCGTCTGCGCGTCGCGCTGACTGGCCTGACTATGGCTGAGAAGTTCCGTGACGAAGGTCGTGACGTTCTGCTGTTCATCGATAACATCTACCGTTATACCCTGGCCGGTACAGAAGTTTCTGCACTGCTGGGTCGTATGCCTTCTGCGGTAGGTTATCAGCCAACGCTGGCGGAAGAGATGGGCGTTCTGCAGGAACGTATCACCTCAACCAAAACCGGTTCAATCACTTCCGTACAGGCCGTTTACGTTCCTGCGGATGACTTGACTGACCCATCACCAGCCACCACCTTTGCTCACTTAGACGCAACCGTGGTACTGAGCCGTCAGATTGCTTCTCTGGGTATCTACCCAGCGGTTGACCCACTGGATTCTACCAGCCGTCAGCTGGATCCACTGGTTGTTGGCCAGGAGCACTACGACGTAGCGCGTGGCGTTCAGTCGCTGCTGCAGCGTTATCAGGAACTGAAAGACATCATCGCCATCCTGGGGATGGACGAGCTGTCTGAAGAAGACAAGCTGGTGGTTGCTCGCTCTCGTAAGATGCAGCGCTTCCTGTCTCAGCCGTTCTTCGTGGCAGAAGTCTTCACCGGTTCACCTGGTAAGTATGTGTCGCTGAAAGATACCATCCGTGGCTTTAAAGGCATCATGGACGGTGAATTCGACCATATGCCAGAGCAGGCTTTCTACATGGTTGGTTCCATCGAAGAAGCTGTGGAAAAAGCGAAGAAACTGTAAGAGTTTCTCTGGAGGTTAACTATGGCTATGACTTATCACCTGGACGTTGTCAGTGCAGAACAGCAGATGTTCACCGGCACTGTGCAGAAAATCCAGGTGTCAGGTAGCGAAGGTGAGTTAGGGATTTTCCCTGGCCACGCCCCGCTGCTGACCGCCATTAAACCTGGTATGATCCGTATCGTTAAAGAGCACGGCGACGAAGAGTATATTTATCTCTCTGGCGGCATGCTGGAAGTACAGCCTGGCGCGGCTACCGTGCTGGCTGATACTGCGATCCGCGGCACCGACCTCGATGAGGCTCGCGCCCTGGAAGCGAAGCGCAAAGCTGAAGAGCACATGAACAGCTCTCATGGCGATGTAGACTTTGCTACTGCATCTGCTGAACTGGCTAAAGCGATCGCCAAACTGCGCGTGATCGAGTTGACCAAAAAAGCGATGTAACTCAGGTTTAAGCTACAGAATGCCAGTCAGGAAACTGACTGGCATTTTTTTTGCCTTACGGTCAGCCAGCAACACCGCGCCAATCAGGCCGGATGAAAACAGTAGATGAGGGTATAGATCAGGATGATAAAGGCGATGAACGTAATAACCGAACCAATGAGGCGTTCATATCTCGGCTTGTGGTAAATGACCGCCTCATCCGCTTTATCGGAAATAAAAAGATAGCCTTTGCCGGGGATGGTCTTGATGCAATTGGTCAGGTTTACGGCCGCCAGATCCCGTCGTGTTTTGTAAATCAGCTGTGTCAAATTGGCATCATCCGTTGTTTCCGCCCACTGTTCCCAAATCACGCCAATCAAATTTCTTTTGGTCAGTTCAGTATCAGGGTGCCGGATAAAATGACTCAGCAGTCGTTTCTCTTTTTCACTGATACTTAATTTAATAGCACCATTGATAAGTTGGTTAGTCTCTTCCGAAAAGAAGATGTTATTACCAAGATGGATTTTTTTGTTCATTTACCGGCTACTCGTTCATAATGAAGGTTATAAATCGTTATGGCGAAAGAAGTATGAGGCGTTGTCAGAGAAATAAGATAACCGTAATTAATTTTATACGTTATTAACGATTTTATCTTAATGACTTACTGCGTTCATAAATATTAGCCAGATGCTTCCAGTCGCCGTCTGGAGCGCAATATAACAGGCAAAAAAGAATATCTGTCTTGCAATTATTAACACCTCGCTCGCAAAAAGTGCATGCCCGCAGGAGCAAAGCCTTATCCTGACTGGGCTGGCTGCGGCTACACTGAGCAAAAAACCTCAGGCAAGAGTAAAAATTGTTTACCTTCCATTTATTTTTAAGAGTGAAAGTTATCATAAGAAATCACCCTTTGTTTAAACTGCGTTGCTATTAATAATATTTTTGATGGCGCCTCAGGTTTCTTACAATGATTTTTCAATATTACTCTTTATTTATGGTTGGAAACGCCAGGGGTTAAGGAAGAGACTCAGCGGGGTAGTGATATGAAGATTCAATACAAACGGAAACGCAACCCTCGCAAAAGAAGGAATTATCATGAGTAAGTTGATTCAAAAAGATCTTTTAACCGAGCAATCCTATGCTGCGGATGGCTTTAACCCGGCAACGAATACCGCTGAGTTCAGCTATACTTCCGGCCGCGTAGCGAAACGTGTGTATAACAAATATAACACCGCTAATAAACCTAAGCTGTTTGGTTACTACACTGACTGGGCGCATTACGATCAACGTCAGGTTGATAATAATGGCAACATCGCCAAAGCGGGCCGTGGCCGTGGGATTGACATCACTAAATTAGACCCAACCGCTTACGATAAAATCATTTTTGGTTTTACCGGTATCGTTGGTGATAAAGGTGATAATCGGGAAAAAATTGAGCTGGCAGCGAAACAAACGCTGAAAAAAACCAATGAAATGACCATCCTGGATCCGTGGGGCGATTGCCAGTCCTATATCAACTGTGGTTTTAGCGGCTGGAAAGCGTTCGGTTTTGGTGCTGGCAGCATTGGTTCCGATATCGAGGAAGACTGCTTCTATCAAAATCACCCTAACCTACAGGGTGTGCTGGGTGCGATGCGCGACTTACAGAAAAACGCGAAAGCACAGGGCCACGATCTGGCGCTCTCTTTCAGCCTCGGTGGCTGGACCATGAGTGATGCGTTCCACGAGCTGGCGAAAAGCCAGAGCGCTATCGATACGCTGGTTGCCAGTATCATTGATTTCTTCAACCGCTTTCCGATGTTTTCTGAAATCGATATCGACTGGGAATACCCCAATGCGCCAGGCGCAGGCAACCCACATGGCCCGGAAGACGGCGACAACTACGCCGTGCTGATTGATACGCTGCACAAAGCGCTGATCGCCAATAACATGAGCCATGTAAAAATCAGCATCGCTTCTTCAGCTAACGTGGAAGTGTTACAGCATTCCAATATCAAAGGTCTGCTGGAAGTGGGTCTGTATGGCATCAACCTGATGACTTATGACTTCTTCGGTACGCCGTGGGCGGACGGTCTGGGTCATCATGCTAACCTGTATAAAACCCAAAATTCGACCTATAGCCTGGAAGAAGCAGTGGAATATCTGCTGAACCTGGGTGTCGATCCTGAAGCCATCAACATTGGTTACGCAGGCTATTCACGCAGTGCCAAAGGCGGTGAAATCCGTTCTTTCTCTCCACTCGAAGGTTCTTATGACGGTAACGGTACAACCGCCGGTACGTTTGAATCAGGCTGTGTGGAATGGTATGACGTCATTAATAACTATCTGGATCTGGAAAATCAGTCTGGTCGTAACGGTTTTAACGTTTATACCGATGATGAAGCCTGTGCGGATTATCTCTACAGCCCTACGTCAAAAGTTTTCCATTCTATTGATACCCCACGTACCGTTCGTGAAAAAGCCCGCTACGTTATTGAAAAAGGTCTGGGCGGTCTGTTCACCTGGACTATCGATAACGACAATGGCCTGCTGGTTAATGCGGGTCGTGAAGGTATGGATTGCCCTATTGTTCAGCAGAATATTGATATGTCTCCTTTCTATTTCAAAGGTATCAATATTGAGGGTGAAACGCCGGTTAAGCCTGTTGATCCTGTAGAGCCTGTTGATCCGGAAGATAACACCATGCCAACGGCGGTTATCACCGTCAAAGCAGTGGGCGGCAGCACGTTAATTTTCTCGGCTGACAAATCTGCAAAAGCAGCCAGCTACAAATGGTCAAGCACCGGTAACGTGCAAATTGTTTCTCCGCAGGCCAGCGAAACGAATGTTGCTCTGCCAGCCGTGACCACTGAAACCGTGGTGGAAGTGCTGCTGACCGTGACCGCTGCGAACGGTAAAACCGATATGGCTTCTTATAAAGTTATTATCGCGCCTGCGGCAGCCGTTACGCCGGATGAGCCAGTCGTACCAGATGAGCCAGTCGTACCGGATGTGCCTGTTAATCCTGAAGTGCCTTCTGACTATCCACAATGGAGCGCAACGGCAACTTACCTGGAAGGCAGTAAAGTTACCCACAAAGGCGTTAACTTCATCGGTAAATTCTGGTCACAGGGTTCCGAACCGGGCTTGGAAGAAACGACCGGACAGTTCGGTAAGCCATGGGATTATCTCTGATAATGTCATTTTAATTTAATGCTCCTTCGGGAGCATTATTCTGTTTATGGTAAGAAAATGAATATTTCCAGTGCGGGTATTAATTTCATTAAAAGCCACGAGAAACTTATTCTAAGTGCCAGTCTTGATGATATGAATATCCGGGTTATCGGTTATGGGCACAGAGAGAATATCTGTGAAAACCAGGTCATTACTCAGGAAGAAGCGGATGAATGGCTAAAGCAGGATCTGCTGAAATGCAGCGAGCTGCTTAACAACGTCATCGAGGTTCCCGTTTCACAAAATCAGTTCGATGCGCTTTGTTCTTTTCTTTTCAGTGTGGGTGCCGGACAGCGAGGGGTAAAAAGCGGGCTGGTGGAACTGAGAAGTGGGCAGCCATCTGCGCTTCTTTTGTTTCTTAATCAGGGATGTTATGCGGCCGCGGCAGAGCAGTTTGGCTCATGGATCTATGCGGGCAATACTGTAAAAAAAGACCTGATACTGCGCAGAGAACATGAGAAGAATCTTTTTCTTCGCAAGCGCCGCCTGGCGACGGATGTCATTCTCCAGCCCGCTGCTTCAGGAGGGCTGCCGCGATGAGTCCTTTACTATGGGTCTTTTTATCTGAGCATCATCTTCTGGATGCGGTCGTCATTTCAGGGATGGGTGGCGTGGTGAGTTATATTCTTCATCAGCGAATCAAGCCCTGCAACGCGCACCGGCTGAAAACATTTCTACAGCATCTGATCGTATCGATGTTTACCGGGCTGTTAATCGGTTTACTGTGTGTCGATTTCAATGCCACAACATCCCAGACGCTGTTTTTTGCCGGAGTCGCCGGCACCAGCGGCAGTGAAATTATCCTGCTGCTGCAAAAGCGCCTGAGCCTGTGGCTGGGACAAAGAAAAGCGTAACTTTTTTTAAGTAATTTTGCATCATCGGCTTTCACCGCCGCCAGGTGCCCAGATCCTGAAGGAATGGCACAGTTTTGGTGATATCATGCCCGCTGCTATTGAGGGAAGGTCGCTCAGATCTCCTCCTCTTTTATCAGCCATGACCGAAGTATTTTTGAGTGGCAAAAGAAGTAGTATTTATGCCGCAAAATGGTTTTACTTTTCGGCGTGGAAAGCAGATTTTTTTCGCCAAAATCAGAAGCAGGATGTTTATGTCAAACAGCGCGATGAGTGTGGTGATCCTTGCAGCAGGCAAGGGAACCCGTATGTATTCCGACCTTCCTAAAGTTCTTCATCTGCTGGCCGGTAAACCGATGGTACAGCACGTTATCGACGCGGCTAACGGCGTAGGTGCTGATAAAGTCCACCTGGTCTATGGCCATGGCGGCGAGTTACTACAATCTCGCTTAACCGATCCCTCGCTGAACTGGGTGCTCCAGGCAGAGCAACTGGGCACCGGCCATGCTATGCAGCAGGCTGCGCCTTTCTTTGCCGATGATGAAGACATCATGATGCTCTACGGCGACGTGCCGCTGATTTCGCCAGAAACGCTCCAGCGCCTGCGCAGCGCTAAACCCAAAGGCGGAATCGCGCTGCTGACTGTTATCCTTGATAATCCGACGGGTTACGGCCGCATTATTCGCGAACAGGGTTCAGTTGTCGGTATTGTGGAACAGAAAGATGCCACGCCGGAACAGCTGGCGATCCGCGAAATCAATACCGGTATTTTGCTGGCTAACGGCGCCGATCTGAAGCGCTGGCTGAGCAAACTGACCAATAATAACGCGCAGGGCGAGTACTACATTACCGACATCATTGCCTTCGCGCATCAGGAAGGACGTGTCACTGAAGCGGTGCATCCTTCCCGCAATTCGGAAACCGACGGCGTCAATAACCGGCTTCAGCTGGCGACGCTGGAACGCGTTTTCCAGGCAGAACAAGCTGAAAAGCTGCTGCTGGCAGGCGTAATGTTGCAGGATCCGGCTCGTTTCGATCTGCGGGGCGAGCTGACGCATGGCCGTGACGTGGTGATTGATACTAACGTTATCGTAGAAGGCCGCGTTCATCTCGGCGATCGCGTGAAGATTGGCAGCGGATGCATACTGAAAAACTGTGTTATTGGTGATGACTGCGAAATCAGTCCCTACAGCGTGCTGGAAAATGCAGAGCTGGCGGCGACCTGCACCGTCGGGCCTTTCGCTCGGTTACGTCCCGGTAGCTCGCTGGCTGAAGGGGCACACGTTGGCAACTTCGTTGAAATGAAAAAAGCCTCGCTGGGTAAAGGCTCGAAGGCGGGCCATTTGAGCTATCTGGGCGATGCAGAAATTGGCGCCAACGTGAATATCGGTGCCGGAACGATTACCTGCAATTATGACGGCGTAAATAAATCGCTAACGGTTATTGGCGACGACGTGTTCGTCGGCTCAGATACGCAACTGATAGCGCCGGTTTCCGTCGCTGCCGGGGCAACCATCGCTGCCGGAACGACAGTGATGAAAGACGTGGCAGCCAAAGGCCTGGTCTACAATCGTCGGGATCAGCAGCTGAAAACAGGCTGGCAGCGTCCGGTTAAGAAACAATAAGCAGCACCTTAAGGCGGCCAGAGAGCCGCCTGATTGAAGCAGTCATAATGATAAGCCCCACTCTCTACAAGGCTCGGGGCACCGGAAAATACCGGAACAAACAGGTCAGAAGACAAAGTTAATGGCTCAGGCCATAACGTCAGGAAAACTACTATGTGTGGAATTGTTGGAGCAGTAGCGCAGCGTGATATCGCTGAGATCCTTCTTGAAGGATTACGTCGCCTGGAATATCGCGGCTATGATTCTGCCGGGCTTGCTGTGGTGACGGCAGAAGGGCAGGTTACCCGTCTTCGTCGACTGGGTAAGGTGCAAAAACTGGCAGAAGCGGCGGAAACGACGCCGCTGACAGGCGGCACCGGTATCGCACATACCCGTTGGGCAACGCATGGTGAACCTTCAGAAGCCAATGCGCATCCTCATATCTCAGAACACATCATCATTGTTCATAACGGCATTATTGAGAATCACGAACCACTGCGCGAGCAGCTGATGGCGCGTGGCTATCATTTTGCTTCCGAAACCGATACCGAAGTTGTAGCGCATTTAGTGCACTGGGAGCAGAAGCAGTACGGCGGCACGCTGCGTGAAGTCGTACAGCGAGTTATTCCTCAGCTGCGTGGCGCATACGGTATGGTGATCATGGACAGCCGCGATCCGTCCGTGCTGGTCGCTGCCCGTTCCGGTAGCCCACTGGTGATTGGCTGTGGTGTAGGCGAAAACTTTATCGCTTCTGACCAGCTGGCGCTGCTGCCGGTGACGCGTCGCTTTATCTACCTGGAAGAAGGCGATATCGCTGAAGTTACCCGTCGCGACGTTACCATCGTCGATCGTAATGGCGATCGGGTACAGCGCAACGAAATCGAATCCAACGTGCAGTACGATGCGGGTGACAAAGGCCTGTACCGTCACTACATGCAGAAAGAGATTTATGAACAGCCAATGGCAATCAAAAACACCCTTAGCGGGCGTTTCAGCCATGGCGAAGTGGATCTCTCTGAACTGGGACCCGATGCTAACGCGCTACTGAGCCAGGTCGAACATATTCAGATCATCGCCTGCGGTACCTCATACAATTCAGGAATGGTGTCACGCTACTGGTTTGAAGCGCTGGCAAACATACCTTGTGATGTGGAAATCGCGTCAGAATTCCGCTATCGCAAATCTGCCGTGCGTAAAAACAGCCTGTTGATTACGCTGTCGCAGTCTGGCGAAACGGCCGATACGCTGGCGGCACTGCGCCTGTCAAAAGAGCTGGGCTACCTCGGTTCACTGGCAATTTGTAACGTGGCAGGCTCCTCGCTGGTACGTGAATCCGATCTGGCGCTGATGACCAAAGCGGGCACCGAAATCGGCGTGGCTTCTACCAAAGCCTTTACCACCCAGCTGGCCGTCCTGCTGATGCTGGTGGCGAAGATGGGTCGTCTGAAGGGTGTGGATCCGCAGATTGAGCACGATATCGTTCACGGTCTTCAGGCGCTGCCAAGCCGAATTGAGCAGATGCTGTCACAAGACAAACTGATCGAAACGCTGGCAGAAGACTTCTCCGACAAGCATCACGCCTTATTCCTTGGCCGTGGCGATCAGTATCCGATTGCGATGGAAGGGGCGCTGAAGCTGAAAGAGATTTCGTATATTCATGCAGAAGCTTACGCGGCGGGCGAACTGAAGCACGGCCCGCTGGCGCTGATTGATGCGGATATGCCGGTTATCGTTGTGGCACCTAACAACGAACTGCTGGAAAAGCTGAAGTCGAATATCGAAGAAGTGCGTGCTCGTGGCGGCCTGCTGTATGTCTTTGCCGATCGGGACGCGGGTTTCACCAGCTCCGAGGGTATGCAGATTGTCTCGCTGCCGCATGTGGAAGAGATCATTGCTCCGATCTTCTACACCGTCCCGCTTCAGCTGCTCTCGTATCACGTGGCGCTGATTAAAGGCACCGATGTGGATCAGCCGCGTAACCTGGCGAAGTCTGTCACGGTCGAGTAACGGGTTCTGAATTTTGCTGTGCCTGTATGGCACAGCAAAATATTATGGGAAAATTTCATTTATATATTTATTTCTGTCCAAATTGAAATGTTCCACTTCCTCAGTGGTTATTTTCCCTTGCTGAAGTAAACGTTCTTTTTCTGCTGGAAATCTTTTGTCGCTGCCTAAATATAAAGCTGCAAGATAATTAATATCTTTTGTTTTTTCTTTTTCAGATAACTTGACTACTTCTTTGTAACATTGATTGTATGGCATGGAGAGTTTTTCTTTTAGCATGCATTCAGTCAGGGATGATACGGGTCTCTTATTTTTAATATTTATACTTTCAATTTCTTTGAGCCCTTTAAGATACTGCCCGTCGGCTACCAGAATATTCGCATACATATTTTTCACATTACCGTTGTCGGGATTATTTTTTACAATGGATTCAATCTTTTCAATTATTACAAGTTTGTTGTGATCGTCGGCTTTCAAATATCCTGAGACAAGCTCTGAAACTTCCTGCGTTGCTTTGTCAGCGTAAGCACCTGTCGCCAGGGAGTAACCTGACCAGAATGAAAATAACATCATAAAAATTAATTTTTTCATTATTTTACCTAAAAAGGAGTAAGATTTATGACTCTTTTGAGACTTTTAGGAAAAGGCACAATCTGGCCTGTGTAACCTGAGATTACGTATCCGCCTTCAACGATGATTGAGGCAGATTTATCGTTTTTTTTAATAAAAAATTCTGTACTGCCAATGAGAATCTCATCGATTCCTACTGCAAATCTTTCATTAAATTTTTTTTGTAAAATAGCTTCATGGTTATCTATGTTATTTCTTATTTTACACCAAAACAAAGCTACTCCCGAACCAGCAGCTTTAACTGCAGCAGTTTTACCTGCTGCAGAGATATATATTTTTTTTCCGTCAGTTGTGTTTTCATCTTTTACAACCAGAGAAATTGAGAAGCTTGCATGTATGCCTACGCCTTCTATACGCATGTCAGCCAACTGTGAAAAATAAAAATTTTTAATAGTCATAAGTATCCCTCTTACAACATCCATTGTTGTACTTGATCGTGGTTTCACAGACAGCGATCAAGGTCTGGTAAAATCTATTACCTGAAGAGGGTTTTACACTCCTGAACGAAAGCGGGCAACAAAAAATGATTAATGTTGCTGGATTAACTCAAATTTTTAATATTTGAATCCTTTTTTTGCTTTCGAAAAAAGACTACTCCTGTAAGGAGGAAAGATGAGTTAGTTGTCACAAAACTGTCATATTTTCTACATTTCACTGTCATCAAACTGTCCTATTTTGCCTCCAGCAGCAATCATTATTACTGATAAAACGGCATGTAGCCTGACTTTACTCCCCTGGAGGGAACATGACACTGATGCAAAAAACGCTGGCTCAATGTATCGCTTTAACCCTTTCATTGAGCGCTGTTTCTGCTTTTGCCGCCGACAATCTTACTGGCGCAGGTGGGACTTTCCCGGCACCGGTCTATAACAAATGGGCGGCGGAATACAATAAGGCAACGGGCGCTCAGGTTAACTATCAGGGCATCGGTTCTTCGGGCGGCGTAAAACAGATTATTGCAAAAACGGTCGACTTCGGTGCTTCGGACGCGCCAATGAAAGAAGAAGATCTGCAAAAAAATGGTCTGTTCCAGTTCCCAACCGTGATTGGCGGCGTCGTGCTGGCGGTGAATATCCCAGGCGTAAAATCCGGTCAGCTGACGCTGGATGGTAAAACCGTTGGCGACATCTATCTGGGTACCGTTAAAAAATGGAACGACCCGGCCATCACTAAACTGAACCCCGACGTAAAACTGCCGGACAGCAATATTAACGTGGTACGCCGTGCTGATGGTTCCGGTACGTCATTCGTGTTTACCAGCTATCTGGCAAAAGTGAACAGCGACTGGAACAGTAAAATTGGTAAAGGCAACACCGTTAACTGGCCGGTCGGCCTTGGCGGGAAAGGTAACGATGGCGTGGCCGCTTTTGTTCAGCGTCTGCCTGGCTCTATCGGCTATGTTGAATACGCTTATGCCAAACAGAACAGCCTGGCTTACACCAAACTGCTGGATGCCGATGGCAAAGCAGTTGAGCCGAGCGAGCAGAGCTTCAGCGATGCGGCTAAGGGTGCAGACTGGAGCAAATCTTTTGCTCAGGATCTGACTTATCAAAAAGGTGAGAATGCATGGCCGATCACCTCAACCACGTTCATCCTGTTGCAAAAAGAGCAGGCGAACGCTGAGAAAGGGACTGCCGTGCTGAAGTTCTTCGACTGGGCTTATAAAAACGGCACTGCGACCACCAACAGCCTTGATTATGCTTCTCTGCCAGATTCCGTTGTTGAACAGGTTCGTGCAGCCTGGAAAACCAATGTGAAAGACAGCTCAGGTAAAGCGCTGTACCAGGCTGATTAAACGGCTAAAAGTTACGGGCGGACGCTGCGCCGCCCTGAACCTCTACTATCGAGAATTCTATGGCTACGACCAGGCCGACATTTAATCCCCCCGGCAAGCAGGGCGACATCCTTTTCGGCGCGCTGGTAAAACTGGCTGCGCTGATTGTCCTGTTGCTGCTTGGCGGCATTATTGTCTCACTCGTTATCTCATCCTGGCCCAGCATACAAAAGTTCGGCTTTTCTTTTTTATGGACCAAAACCTGGGATGCGCCCAACGAACAGTTTGGTGCGCTGGTGCCCATCTACGGCACTGTTGTCACCTCGGTTATTGCGCTGATTATCGCCGTTCCGGTTAGCTTTGGCATCGCGCTGTTTCTGACGGAACTGGCGCCAAACTGGCTGCGTCGTCCGTTAGGCATGGCGATTGAGCTGCTGGCAGCGATCCCCAGCATCGTTTACGGCATGTGGGGTCTGTTTATTTTTGCCCCGCTGTTTGCCACTTATTTCCAGACGCCGCTCGGCGAGCTGATGGCGAATATTCCTATCGTCGGCATGCTCTTTTCCGGCCCGGCTTTCGGTATTGGTATTCTTGCCGCCGGGATTATCCTGGCCATTATGATCATTCCCTATATCGCCTCTGTCATGCGTGACGTCTTTGAACAGACGCCGGTGATGATGAAAGAGTCGGCTTATGGCATTGGCTGCACCACATGGGAGGTGATTTGGCGCATCGTTCTGCCGTTCACCAAAAATGGTGTGATCGGCGGCGTGATGCTGGGACTGGGCCGCGCGCTGGGTGAAACCATGGCGGTGACGTTTATTATCGGCAATACCTACCAGCTCGACAGCGCCTCGCTGTTTATGCCGGGTAACAGCATCACCTCGGCGCTGGCGAATGAATTTGCTGAAGCGGAATCGGGCGTGCATACCGCCGCACTGATGGAGCTGGGGCTGATCCTGTTTGTGATTACCTTTATCGTGCTGGCCTGCTCGAAATTTATGATCCTGCGCCTGGCAAAAAGTGAAGGAGCACGCTCATGACGATGATGGCTTTGCAATCGCGCGCCGAACTGGACGCATCACGCCGTAAAATGCAGGCGTGGCGGCGGATGAAAAACCGCATTGCGCTAACGCTTTCTCTGCTGACGATGGCTTTTGGCCTGTTCTGGCTGGTCTGGATCCTGTGGGCCACCGTGACTCGCGGTTTCGACGGCATGACGCTGTCGCTGTTCACCGAAAATACGCCTCCACCCAATACGGCTGGCGGCGGTCTGGCGAATGCCATTATGGGTAGCGGCCTGCTGATCCTGTGGGCTACCGTGATCGGCACACCGCTGGGCATTATGGCGGGCATTTATCTGGCGGAATATGGCCGTAAAGGCTGGCTGGCTGAAGTGATCCGCTTTATCAACGACATTCTACTGTCGGCACCGTCCATCGTGGTTGGCCTGTTTGTCTATACGCTGGTCGTCGCGCGGATGCAGCATTTCTCCGGTCTGGCTGGCGTGCTCGCGCTGGCGCTGCTGCAAATCCCCATCATTATCCGCACCACGGAAAACATGTTGAAACTGGTGCCGGACAGCCTGCGTGAAGCGGCTTACGCGCTGGGAACGCCAAAATGGAAAATGATCTCGGCCATCACGCTGAAAGCGTCGGTATCCGGCATTCTGACCGGTGTTCTGCTGGCCGTTGCACGCATTGCCGGCGAGACGGCTCCCCTGCTGTTTACCTCGCTGTCCAACCAGTTCTGGAGCACCGACCTGATGCAGCCACTGGCCAACCTGCCGGTAACCATTTTTAAATTCGCCATGAGCCCGTTTGCCGAATGGCAAAGTCTGGCCTGGGCTGGCGTGCTGCTGATTACTCTCTGCGTGTTAGTACTGAATATCCTGGCACGCGTGATTTTTTCCAAGCGCAAACACTAATTAAGATGCGCGGCTGCGGCGGCGCAAACAAGCGAGAAAGAGAATGGCTGACAATACCGCCGGAAATATGATTCAGGTTCGCGATTTGAACTTCTATTATGGAAAATTTCATGCGCTGAAAAACGTTAATCTGGATATCGCTAAAAACCAGGTCACGGCGTTTATCGGCCCGTCAGGCTGTGGTAAATCTACCCTGCTGCGCACCTTCAACAAGATGTTCTCGCTCTATCCTGAGCAGCGCGCCGAAGGCGAGATCCTGCTGGATGGCGAAAACATTCTGACCGCCAGCCAGGATATCGCCCTGCTGCGCGCGCGCGTCGGGATGGTGTTCCAGAAACCGACGCCGTTCCCGATGTCAATTTACGATAACATCGCTTTTGGCGTGCGCCTGTTTGAAAAACTTTCCCGTGCCGATATGGACGAGCGGGTACAATGGGCGCTGAGTAAAGCCGCCCTGTGGAATGAAACCAAAGATAAGCTGCATCAAAGCGGTTACAGCCTTTCCGGCGGTCAGCAGCAGCGACTCTGTATCGCTCGCGGCATCGCTATTCGGCCGGAAGTGCTGCTGCTGGACGAACCGTGCTCGGCGCTGGATCCGATTTCTACCGGACGTATCGAAGAGCTGATCACCGAGCTGAAGCAGGATTACACCGTCGTTATCGTAACCCACAACATGCAGCAGGCGGCGCGCTGTTCCGATCACACGGCATTTATGTATCTGGGCGAGCTGATTGAATTCAGCGACACCGACACGCTGTTCACCAAGCCGCACCAGAAACAAACTGAAGACTACATTACCGGCCGCTACGGCTGAGTTGCCTGGAGCACATCATGGATAACCTGAATCTGAATAAACATATCTCCGGGCAGTTCAACGCCGAGCTGGAGCATATCCGCACCCAGGTCATGACCATGGGCGGGCTGGTGGAGAAGCAGCTGACGGACGCGATCATCGCCATGCACAATCAGGACGGCGAGCTGGCGCAGCGGGTCATTGACGGCGATCAGAAGGTCAACATGATGGAAGTGTCGATCGATGAAGCCTGCGTGCGGATTATCGCCAAGCGTCAGCCTACCGCCAGCGATTTACGTCTGGTGATGGCGATTATTAAAACCATTTCCGAACTGGAACGCATTGGCGACGTAGCGGAAAAAATCAGCCGCACGGCACTGGAGAAGTTTGGCCAGCAGCATCAGTCATTGCTGGTGAGCCTGGAATCGCTGGGGTATCACACGATTCAGATGCTGCATGATGTACTGGATGCTTTCGCCCGCATGGATCTGAGCGCGGCTATTGAAATTTACCGTGAAGACAAGAAGGTCGATCAGGAATACGAGGGCATCGTGCGGCAGCTGATGACCTACATGATGGAAGATCCCCGCACTATTCCCAGCGTGCTGACCGCGCTGTTCTGTGCGCGCGCTATCGAACGTATTGGCGATCGCTGTCAGAACATCTGCGAAATCATCTTTTACTTTGTTAAAGGGCAGGATTTCCGCCACGTTGGTGGCGACAAGCTTGATGAACTGTTAACGGGCGAAAGCAGTAAAGATACGCCCGTCTGACAGACTACTGGCTAGCCTCTTTTGGCTGGCCTGTTTATCAAGGCTATTGGCCTGACCGCCAGCGTAAACATATACTTGCCTCACATTTCATTCAGGCAGGGATTCTTCATGACACCTCACCAGGCTGCAAAGGGCGCTACGCCCGGCAAAGCGATGCTGGCCGCCGTCAGCGGTTACGCAATGGACGGCTTCGATCTGCTTATCCTGGGCTTTATGCTGCCCGCTATCAGTGTTTCTCTGGCGCTCAATCCATCGCAGGCTGGCTCGCTGGTTACCTGGACGCTGATTGGCGCGGTAATCGGCGGAATCGTTTTTGGTCATCTTAGCGATCGCTTTGGCCGCATTCGCGTACTCACCTGGACCATCCTGATGTTCTCGCTTTTTACCGGTCTGTGCGCGATAGCGCAGGGTTACTGGGATCTGCTGGCCTGGCGCACGCTGGCGGGCGTGGGTCTTGGCGGCGAGTTCGGCATTGGTATGGCGCTGATTGCGGAAGCCTGGCCTGCGGAGAAACGCAACCGCGCCTCGGCCTGGGTAGGTATCGGCTGGCAGTTAGGCGTTCTGCTGGCTGCTTTTATCACTCCGCTGTTACTGCCCTATATCGGCTGGCGCGGGATGTTTTTGATTGGATTACTGCCCGCGCTGGCTTCGTTTTTTATTCGCCGGAGACTGGGTGAGCCGGAAGGTTTTACCCGACATGTCGACGTTAATCAGGGGCTCTCTTTCGGCGCACGTCTCAGGCTGCTGTTTAAGGATACTGCGACGACCAAAGCCAGCCTGGGGATCTTTATCCTCTGCTCGGTGCAGAATTTTGGTTATTACGGGCTGATGATCTGGATGCCCGGTTATCTCTCTTCAAACTTCGGTTTTACGCTGACCAAATCCGGACTCTGGACGGCGGTGACGGTCGTGGGCATGACCTTCGGCATTTGGCTGTTTGGCGTGCTGGCCGATCGTTTTGCCCGCTGGAAAATTTTCCTGCTGTATCAGTTTGGCGCAGTCATCATGGTTATTGTTTATGCCCAGCTTCGCGATCCCACCGTAATGCTGTTTACCGGCGCGTTAATGGGCATGTTTGTGAACGGTATGATTGGCGGCTACGGCGCGCTGATCTCGGATACCTATCCGGCACAGGTGCGTGCAACGGCGCAAAACGTGTTGTTCAATCTGGGGCGGGGCGTGGGCGGTTTTGGTCCGTTGGTGATTGGCCTGCTGGTAATGAAGCTCTCCTTTAACGCGGCCATCACGCTGCTGGCGCTTATTTATCTGCTGGATATTTTCGCCACCCTGTTCCTGTTGCCTAAAAAGCAGGGCAACGAGGATACGCTGGGCGCAATTGGGTAATATTCATGGTCGGATAAGGGCGGCTAAAGGGCAACTTCACGCCATCACTGCGCTGAGCCGCCCTTAGCGAGTCATCGGCTAGCGCGTAATCCCCCAGCCTCTTTCCCGCCACAGCTCCGGCAGCTGCGCCATATCATCAAACGTTGTTACCAGCGGATGATCCAGCGGTTTGTTGTGCGCATCTGCACAGTAATAAAATACCGGAATACCTGCCGCGATACCGGCTTTGGCGCCCGCTTCGGAGTCATCAACCAGGATGCACTGCTCAATGGGAACAGACATCTCTTTTGCCGCATGGAACATCAGCGCTGGATCGGGTTTCCAGCTGGAAAGGGTGTAACCGCTATACAACCGGTCATCAAAAAAGGAAAGCATCCCGGTCAGGCCCAGCGAATGCTGCATTTTGCTCACGGTGCCGTTCGATACCACGCACATTGGGACCGCGATCTTCTCCAGCAAGGCTTTCGCCCCGGCGATGGGCTGTAGCTGCTCATCGAACAAACGGGCTACCTCCTCACGGTAGGCCGGTTCGATCTCCTCTTTCCTGGCTTTAAGAGCATGTTCAGCGCACACATCCGCAATAATGTCGTACAGCTTCACGCCTTTGTACTTTTCAAACATTTCCTGTAGCGACAGTTCGACACCGAACCGGGCGAACGTATTCACGTAGGCTTGGGTACAAAGCAGTTCGCTGTCCACCAGCGTTCCGTCACAATCGAAAAACACACAGCTAACAGACATCGTGCCTCCTCAGGTTTGCTTTCTTTGCATCACTGTAACGATCCTTAACAGAATTGCGACCTGTAATGTCAATTTCAGTTAGATGCCGCGATCTTCGGGCATCTACAGCGCAATCGGTTGCGAAAAAACCGTTGTGCTATCTGGCAAATTAAAATTTATCGGTTAGGATAGCCGACGATAACTTTTCTCCGTTTTGGAATCTCATAATGAATAACTCAGGTCTACTGCAGCGGATCTTCAAACTCCAGCAACACGGCACCACAGTACGGACCGAAGTCATTGCCGGTTTCACGACTTTCCTGACCATGGTCTATATCGTATTCGTGAACCCGCAAATTCTTGGCGTGGCCGGTATGGATACGCAGGCGGTGTTTGTGACGACCTGCCTGATTGCAGCCGCAGGCAGTATTCTGATGGGCCTGGTCGCCAACCTTCCGGTAGCGCTGGCTCCGGCAATGGGCCTGAACGCCTTTTTTGCCTTTGTGGTGGTCGGCGCAATGGGCATCTCGTGGCAGACAGGGATGGGCGCTATCTTCTGGGGCGCGGTTGGCCTGCTGCTGTTGACCCTTTTCCGCGTCCGCTACTGGATGATTGCTAATATCCCGATGAGCCTGCGTGTGGGCATTACGGCCGGTATTGGTCTGTTTATTGCGATGATCGGCCTGAAAAATGCCGGCATCGTGGTGGCGAACAAAGAGACGCTGGTGGCGGTAGGGGATTTAACTTCGCACAGCGTCCTGCTGGGCGCACTGGGCTTCTTTATTATCGCTATCCTTGCCTCGCGCAACATTCATATTGCGGTGCTGGTTTCTATCGTGGTCACCACGCTGATTGGCCTGGCGATTGGTGATGTAAAGTATGGCGGCATTTTCTCTGTGCCAACCGGCATGACCTCGATTGTCGGACAGGTTGACCTGGCGGGATCGCTGAATATCGGCATGGCCGGCATCATCTTTTCCTTTATGCTGGTCAATCTGTTTGACTCCTCCGGTACGCTGATTGGCGTGACGGATAAAGCCGGTCTGACCGATGAAAAGGGCACCTTCCCCCGTATGAAGCAGGCGCTGTTTGTCGACAGCATCAGCTCCGTTGCGGGTGCTTTTATCGGCACCTCTTCCGTTACTGCATATATTGAAAGCTCCTCCGGCGTCTCCATTGGCGGCCGTACCGGTCTGGTGGCGGTGGTTACGGGGATCCTGTTCCTGCTGGTGATGTTCCTGTCGCCGCTGGCTGGCATGGTTCCGGCTTATGCAGCTGCTGGCGCGCTGATCTATGTTGGCGTATTGATGACATCCAGCCTGGCGCGCGTGAAGTGGGACGATCTGACCGAAGCCGTTCCTGCTTTCGTCACGACCATTATGATGCCGTTCAGCTTCTCTATTACCGAAGGGATCGCGCTGGGCTTTATCTCTTATTGCGTAATGAAGCTGGGAACCGGCCGCTGGCGTGAAATCAGCCCTTGCGTGGTGGTCGTTGCTCTGCTGTTTGTGCTGAAAATTGTGTTCATTGACGCACACTGATTGAGTACCATGCCTCCTGCACGCTTGTCGTGTGGGAGGCTGTTCAGTCACCAGAGACTTTTCCCGAAGACAGGCTGGTTAATCGTAGCATCCTCGCTCCCAAATTCTGCGCATAAGCAGGAATATCCCGCAGCAGTGTCCAGCTGTCCGCTTCAAACTCCCACAGAGTAAGATGTTCGCTACCGGGCGAAAGCGCACAGGACCAGATGATCAGCGGTTCTACGTCGGAAATGGCCTGAATAGTCGTAAACAATGAGGAGCGAAGCCTTCCTGAAGCAGGCTGCAACTGTAGCGAATCTTTGCCCCTCTCCTTGTCGCCCGTCAGTTTCAAAACGCTTTGTCGCATTGTCCATAATTGCGTCGCTGCCTCATCGGGATCGGCCTGCGCGTTAATCCAGGCTTTTTCAGCGGTGGAAATATCGCGTGAATGCTGTTCCAGCGTCTGGCGACTGTGCGCGCGGACAATTTCCATATCCAGGCCTGCATATCCGCCTTCATCAGCCAGCAATACGCCAACGATGTTGCCAGCATAGGCAATGCTGAAATCGGGCAGATCGCTGTCGGCAAAGTGAGGACGTCCATTGCTGGCCATCACCAGTTCAGGCAGTTGCGGGATGCCGTATACGCGCAACATCATTTCCGCCAGCAGCATGCGGGCAGCCAGATAACGGCTGCGGCGTCGTTCCGGCAGGAACTGTGCTGCATCCACTGCCTGTTGAGAAATCCTGTGCACCGGGATCATCCCTGCGTTCAGTGCCCAGCGTGCGAAATGACTTGCCATCTGTCGCTCCGTGAAAATGGTCGAAAAATCCCCGCTGAATTGTAAAAATGTTCTTAGGAAATATCACGTGGCTTTAACCTCATGATGTATATTTAGGATTAATATTAACGTCGTGTACATCAATCCTTTGCGTTGCTAATTGCCTGAAGAAGGGCATCGAACGAGATTAGCTCCGCCACGGCGGCCCCATTCAGCGCGATACCAAACTGCTGTTCTACTTCCAGCGCAATCGCGATTTGTGTCATTGAATCCCAGCCGGAGAGGGTATTGATGCGCAGCAGATTATCTGGCTTGCCTACTGAATCCGGCAGCAGTTGATTGAACATAGTCCGCAGCCTGGTGCGCAACTCCTCCAGTGGCGCAGATGAAAACGATGCTGCTACTCGCTCTGGTTTCGCTGTCGGAATGCTGTTGTTGCTGACCGTTTGTGGCGCCTCGTCAGCGGTGAGGCGGGTTAATCCTTCACTGCTTAGGGTATAGCGAGTATGAAGCGGTTGCTCTCCCAGTCCCAGCGCCACCAGCTGCTCAGCCACTTCTTCTGGTTCCATTGCCGTGCCGCTAAGCGCCTGCTGCCCTTCTGAAAAAGCGCTGTTTGTCTTGTCGCAAAGCACGGTGGTGGTCTCTACGCCATTGCTGCGATGTTGCAGGTCAACCTGGTTCAGATACCAGTCCGAAAGCGTTTTTGCTGCCGCATAATCCGTGAAAGACCCGGACACTTTAAGTTGGGCAACCGATCCCACATTCACGATACGGCCGCTCTGCATCGCCAGCATATGCGGCAGAGCCGCAGCGGTAAGAGAATGCAGCGCCAGATAGTTAGTTGCTATCAATGTTGTCAGCGTTGCCTTAGTCGCCGCGCTGGCCGCGTGAACGATCAGCGTGGGCTGGCGCTCCCGTACAGCGTGACTTAATTGCTCGCGACCCGGTTCTGTCGCTAAATCAGCAACGATATCAGCCGTATTGCTACGTCGAGCGTGACGTAATACCTGCCATCCGGCACTTTCCAGTCGGGCTGCACAGGCTGCGCCGATCGCGCCTTCTGCCCCCGTTACCAGCGCAACGCGAGCCGGCTCTCTGACGCTGAATTCGGCAGCAATATCGTCGGGAATGTTCCATTCCTCAACTCTGGCCTGGACTGACATTTTCCCTGAGATTAACCGTCGTTCACCGTCATAAACACGCAAATCAAGCTGAAGCACTCTTTTCTCTGTGAGGATATGGCTGACTCTGGCGGACCACGTCAGGTTTTGGTCATAATCAACGTGGCTGTGGGCGTTCCATGATGATGAAAGAATTAATGATGGAATGCCCGGTAGCGCCTTTCCTGCAATGGCAGAAAAAGGCGAAATGGATAACCCAAGCGGTAAGATTGGCTGTGAAAAGCCCGCCTCGCGGGCATAATCCACGTCCCAGTGCAGCGGGTTATTGTCCGCGCTCACCGCCCTGAATTTTTCATAATCTTCCGACGAGAAAGCCCGGGTAAACGCCACATACTGTCCAACAGCAAATTGACTAAATTTCACTGAAAAATCTCCTCAAGTCCGGTTATTTTCACTGGCGAAACTGGCAGCGACAGGCTCTTTGTTCCTGCAAGCCAGATGTCGTTGTGCGGCGTAAAGTGCAATGCCTCCAGTGCGCTAATCACCACATGGTTTTTGTCTGTTGGGGTGAAGCAGACCCTGAGATAAAGGCCCGACTGACGGAACAGCGCAGCGGCCAGAGCCTGAAATAAGGCCGTTTCCACGCCTTTGCCAAATGCCCGGCATGACAGCACGACCGTATCAAGCACTGCCTGTTGTAATACCGCTACACCCATGATTTCTGGCGGGTTAAATTTATCGGCAATCTCCAGAACGATGACCTGATGCCCCTGCTGCACAAGCGCTTTTAAATCGGCAGCGCTGTAGCGCTTCAGTGTGGTATTAAACTGGTTGGTTTTGGTCATCAGCTGCCCGGCCCGGGAGAGATTTCCATCATTGAGCAGAGCGAATCTCAGGGTAACGGCCAGGTCGCTGATAAAAGCCTGCGAATCAACAGCGACGCGACGTGCGTCTTCCACCGCTTTCAACTGGCGAAATGCGTTGCCACGCTGGCGATCGCTGCTGGTGAGGCCCGCAGACGCGAGCTGAGGAATACGACTGACAATTTCACAGTAGCGGACCGGATCGTTACCTAATTCAGGAACCACGACTTCAGGCAGATTGCGCCTTACCGCCTCTCGCTCAACCGGATTGTCATCAAGGAACATCACGCTGGAAAGGCTCAGATGCATTCGTTTTGCCAGACGAACGACAGAATCGGTTTTGGCCTCCCAGTGAATTTCTTCATCGGCAAAATCTTCGCGACGCAACACCATCTCGGGATGGCGATCGAGAATGTCCAGCGCGACATGCCGGTCGTTTTTACTGGCGATAGCCAGCCCGATCCCTCGCTGCACCAGTGATTTAAGCAACAGCTGAAAATCCCGAAAAGCGTTTCCGGGAAAATCGCCGCCCAGCGCGAGGCCTTCCAGTCCATCGTCAGTGGCTACGCCTCCCCACAATGTGTTATCCAGATCAACCACGATCAGACGTACCGAAAGACCACAGCGGTCAAGAACAATGCCAGTAAGATACTCAGCCAGCACTTTGGCAAACTGGGGTGACCAGGGCGTACGAGCCAGATACCAGCTGCGCGGGTCGCGCAAGGGAATCGCTGATTGTGCCGCCAGACTGGGGGTGTCGATAAATATCCCCTCATTTTGTGCCAGTATCGTAGCCAGCCGGGCACTATTTTCCTCGCCGGAAAACGTGCCGCTTGCCGTTGCCCACATTGGCCTGAAAACAGCCACCTGGTTTTCGCTGGCTTCGGCCCAGCCAGCCACGGCGGCATGCCAACGATTGAGCCTGAGGTGAAATGTCTCTTCATCAATTGCATACTGTCCTGAGCAGCCGCTCAGGCTCTCGAAGGTATCGGCAATAATCGTCAGGTGCGGGTTGAACGTGCGCAGAGGGGAATCGTCCAGGGTCAAATCTGAATAGAAATTGCCGTACTGACTGGGATAAAACGCAATACTTCTGGTCGGAATTGTTGCAGCAATCTGCTTTTTAAGTGCTTCGATCAGATAATCGGGATTTTCCGCGCTGAGAAGCGCAATACGGAAAACGGGTTGTTGCGTACGCTGTGTGACCTGGGCGATGTCCATTGCCGTCTGCTGGCCATTCTTCAGTAAGAAAAACGGATTTGTACCCATTCTCTCCTGGCAAAGCCGTGCGATATGGCGCAGCGAAACAAATTTCACCTCACCTTCGCCGAGCAGGGCTGTTTTTACCAGGCCAGCCTCTTCCGCTGCCCGACCCGCCGCGGCGAAATCCAGTTCGGTACGAATATCCCGACGGCGTACATAGACCTGCATGGCGGGATCGACCGGACCCTGACCTAAATCTGCTTTGGCGTGAAAAACTTTAAATTCGCGATAGGGCACCATGAGCCGTTGTTCCACGACATGCAGGAAACTCAGGTAATCCCATCCGGCACCCAACATCAGCGCTCCACCTCCCAGCTTTTCTACCCTCGACAGCACGGATTCTGCGCTCCACGCATCACGGTGATCTGCCTGCAAAAAGAGCGGTGATTTCGGCCCGATCACCACAAAGGAAAACATTGGGCTGGGCGTGCGGCGTGCCTCAGGAAGGCTAAGCACCCAGTCAGCCAGAACGCCGGTTTCCGAAGGTGAGTGCTGAAGATGAAACGCCTTGCCGCCTGCATAAGAAAAGGTGAACGCCGGAAACAGCAGGGTTTTCCCCTCACGAACCAGACTCCTTACCGCACGCAAAAAGGCCCATCGGTGTGGCCTGCGGCTTAAGCCTGACAGCAGAGAAAGGGATGAATGAACTTCAAAGACATCGCAGTCAGGAGGTGCCGCCTGTTTAATCGCAGCAAGGATCTCTGCCGTACTTAGCGGCGGCCTGTCTGACACATCATACGTCGTCCCGCTCGGCATACATTAACTCTCCTTTATCGCAATCGGCTCTGACGAAAACAGCTGGCGATCTTTAAGCAAGGCGATGAAGTCTGGATAAACTTCTGCGCCCGAGGCGCTGAGATGGGCAGCTTTTTCCCCTTCGCCAATCCCTAAAAATTCATAACCAAGATTGTTCGCCGTCTTCAAATCCCAGATGCCATCGCCAATGGAAACAACCCGGCGAGGGGCTTTGATGCCGAATTTGCGACACCCTTGCCCGACCGCCTGTTTGACCAGTTCTTCGCGGCTGGCAAACTCTGATGAGGTCACCAGCACGACCTCATCCGCATCAATACCAAGGACACCAAGCTTGTGCAGCGCCCCGGAACGCAGGCTGCCGGTGGCAAAAACAATGCCCCAGCTTTCGCTAAGGGTGGCAATAAATTCTGCCGCGCCAGGAATGGCGCTAACCGGATAACGTTTCAGGGCCTGCGGGTAAGCTTTCAGATAGGCTTCCTCAAGCGTGGCCAGATCCGGTTCACCAACAAAATTTGCTTTTTGCCAGGCTTCATAAAAAATGCCGCTGTCGGAATGGTGGGTGTAGCGCCCCCAGTCGGTGGACAGGGCCTGGAAAGGGAAAAAGCGCAGTGCCTGTTCGAAGGCATGCTGGTGGGCTGGCACGCTGTCGGTCAGGGTGCCATCAATGTCCAGAACGATGATTGAGTCAATAGACGCCATGCAGTTAACCTCTTGATTGGTAATATTTTGATGAGCGCCCCGATCGGCGACAGGCGCTCTTTATTTCTGGCTGCTACGGTCATGTCGTCGCTTCGCTAACCCCGACATCACGTTAGCGGTGATAACGATTGCGGCCCCAAAGCAGACAAAAACATCGGCAGATTCCCGGAACACAAAAAAGCCAATCAGCGCAGCCCAGATCAGTTTCAGGAATTCGGCAGGCATCATGGCGCTGGTATCAGCGTTTCTGAACGCTTCTGATAATGCATACTGGGCCGAGGTGGCGAGTACGCCGACCAATATCAGCAGCAGATACTGCTGCGGTGTTGGCCAGCTCCAGTAATACCAGGCGAAGGGAAAGGTCAGGGTGCCGACGGATAAACACATCCAGGCACCGATAGACAGTGAAGAGTCGGTACGGGAAAGTTTTTTTACCACGATATAAATGCAGGCGTTTAAAAATGCCGACAGCAGAATAATAAGCGTGCCAATCGACAGGGGAATGTATCCCGGCCTGACAATCACTAAGGCGCCCGCGAAGCCAACCAGCGTCCAGAAACACTGCCTGACCGACGGTTTTTCACCGAGGAAAATAATGGCCAAAACAAAAGCAAATATCGGTACGGCAAAAGAAAGAGAAATCACCTTAACCAAAGGCACAATTGTCAGACCATAGAAAAAAGTTAGCGTGGCGGCAACGCCCAGCACGCCTCTCAGCAGGTGCCCATAAAAATCATTTGTTTTTAGCGCAGTAAAACGCGTTCGACACAGCGCCGGAAGAAGAAAAAGAAAGCCGAACAGATTACGGAAAAAACCTACCTCAAAAGGGTGAATACTTTTACCCGCCAGCTTAATTACTGCGTCAACGGCAACAAACAGCACTGTAGAGAGCATCATCCACAGAAAGCCAATCGTGCCTGATTTCTCTCTTCTCATGCCATCAGTCAAAATAGTCATTACCAGTTTCCTGCAAGAGTTCGTAGTGCCGTAAGGAGTAATAACCCGATGGCGATAACGGCAAAAAGGGTAAATTTCCGGCCGCTAAATTTGGGGACCAACACGCGGCTTGTCTGTGCCAGAGCCATAATTAACGCGAACAGCACGCCAACAACGGTGGGTAAAGTGTGGGTGCCCAACAGATTAACTACGATGGCTAACACCAGAGGCACCCAGGTCACCGGTACGCCAATAAAATGGCCGGGTTTGGCAGGCGTAACCGAGGTGAAGTAAGCCAGCCGGGTTACCCCTGCCACGGTGAGTACAAGCCCGGCCAGTACGGAAACGGGCGTCAATCCCAGGGAGATGACTACCCAGAGGGCGGGTGATAAAACGCTGTGGCACACGTCCGCTAACGTATCCAGCTCTTTACCAAAGGCGGGTGCCACATCTGGTCTGTTGCTGGCCGCGCGAGCGAGGGGGCCATCAAACACATCGGCTACTGCCCCTGTCAGGATAAAAGTCAGAGCCAGAGGCAGGTTATGAGCCACCAACGACAGCAGCGCAGCAAAACCAGCAATCAGTCCGATTAAGGTGCAAACGTTGGCGGCATCTTTATAAAGTCGCAGCATTTACCAGCTCCGGGGTACGGACGGTACAAGCCTGCCTGGCCTGCAAAATGCGTGACAGCGCCAGGAATAACCGATCGTTTTGTGCCTCGTTGCGTGAGGAGATCCGAAAATATTGTTCGGCCTCTGGCAGGGTTTTCCCTGCGCAATCCTTCACAAAAATTTGATCCTGCTGCAAAAGCTCGGTAACCAGCTCGCTGGCCTTACCGAAACGTTCATCCAGGCGGCAAAACAAAAAGTTGGCGTCGGTGGGAAAGGCCGTCAGGCCTGGCAGCGTATTCAGGTTCTGGCGCAGCTTCTGTACCTCATAGCGGACTTTGTCACAGGAAGCGGCATACTCTTTGCGGAATGCCGAAAACAGTCGCAGATACTCTTCCGCAAAGGAGTTGATATTCCAAATTGGAAGCCGGGAGCGTATCGCTGCCGCGAGACTGTCACTCCCTGAAGCCAACATCCCAAGACGTATACCGCCAATACCGTGCGATTTGCTCAGGCTGAGCACGATGGTCAGGTTGGCGTAACGGGCAAGCTCCGGGAAAAAGGAGGCGCCACGGCTTTCAGGATGAAAATCGATAAAAGACTCATCCAGAATGACCTGAATATTCTGTTTTGCTGCGCCACGAATAAGCGTGTGCAGGTCATCGTGAGGAATGGCATTCCCGGTAGGGTTGTTGGGCGAAATCAGCACGATATGCCCGACATTCTCTGCCTGTGCCTGCTGTAGCAGTTTATGTGGATCGAGATAAAAATCGTTTTCCGGCCGCAATGCAAAATGGCGCAGTAATCCTGGAGGCACGGCAGACTCATATTCATTAAAAGAGGGGGTCGGAATAAGAACCGGTTTGTGCACATCGCGGAACAGCAGCGGGATCAGCTCGCTAACGCCATTTGACACCACCAGTGACGACGCTTTCAGGTCGTAATACCCTGAAAGATACTCGGCAATGGGCCGCTGCGAAGAGGGATATTCGCGCACCAGTTTTTCGAGCCTCGCACTTAAATGGTCGAGCAATTTTCTGGGCGGATAATGAAAATTGTAAAGCAGACAGTGATCGGTAATCGGATATCGCCAGTAGCCCCCGTGCTGTGCTTCAAGATGTGACTGTCGCTGGTGGGGATCTTTAAGCCGGAAATTGGCGATATCCAGGTCGTCCAGGTTGTCGATTTCGAACCAGTCATTCTGATTAACAATGCAGGCGAGGAACGGCTCGCTATTTTCAGTAATCGCTTGAGAAAAAAGGGTTTCGTAATAACCAGACAGATCGTTGTTAACCACTTTTTGTTGCAGGCGATCCTGTAGCCAGGTACTGGCAAACTTGCCGGAAAGACGATAGAAATTGACGGTTTTATAGTGATCGGGGCTTTGTTTGGCTACCGGCACCTGTTCGGGCGCGGTAACGCGTAACGGTGCGCCGGTGAGCTTCACGCATGCGCCATCCATATAATATTCTTTTGGCGAGACCAGGCAGGCACAGGAATCAGCCGGCCCAAACGTCAGTTGATCCAGCGTTTCGGGTTTGAAAATAACGTCTGCTTCCAGCAGCAAAAAATCTTCCGTAAAGTGTTCTCTTGCCAGCCAGAGAGAATAAATATTATTCGTAGCGTTATAGCGTTCGTTATGGATAAAGCTAAAATTAGCCTCACTGAAATTCCCATTTAGCTCAACAGATATCTGTTCTCCCAGATGACCGGTCACTACAACAATATCCGTTATTCCTACGCTGATGAGATTTGAAACTAATCGCTTAATAATGCTTTGCTCTCCCACGCGGGTTAATGGCTTGGGGTTATTTTCGGTTAATGGATAGAGACGATTGCCGGTACCGGCAGCCAGCACAATGGCTTTTTTTACCTGTGTATTCATTGAGGAAATCCTTCAGCTACTTTTTCGAGTGAATGGTCTTTTATATAGCTATCCAATACTGCATCACCAATGTCATTGATATAGAGCCAGACGCCATCAAGCTTCCCTCTGAAAGATTTTTCTCCTCCTATTTTAAAAGATGGGGTTAAACCGCTGCCGAGGCCAAATGAATATAATCCCTGATAAACCCGACCATTATTATCTCTGACTCGCCCATCGGCATGGCTGTTTCGCTCTGGTCCAGGCGGTCCTTTTGCCGAAAATCCGGTAGCGATAATTCCGATATCAAAAGCAGGTGCACTGCTCGCGCTGGTCAATGGCGACGGCGAAATATTAACCGTCACGGCAGGTGAATGCGGACCAAGACGACCTTCACGGAGAATACTGACGGCCGCCTGATGAGAGGCATAACGCAAGCCCGAGAAGCGGTTGACCCTACCGCTCAGGGGGCATACATCGTCTTCATCGTTAAATTGATAATCTGCCCTGCGGGCAGCGGCAGCGCTCTCAAAAAAGAGGCGCAGCGGCGAGCGCCCATAAATGGCAATTTCGGCGTCACGGTCGCTGATCAGTTCAGAAAGCCTGATTATGGCGGACACTGCGCTGTGTGATGAGCCAATAACGGCAATCCGCGGGTGGGGATAAGCGTTTAATAACGGCTGCAATTCTTCCGCAGGCATCCGCAATAGCCTGTCGGAACTTAGCACCTGGCCGGCGAGGGCTGCATAATCAGCGGGTGAAAAAGACTGTATTCCGCCACAGTTAACAAAGGCACTTTTGGCTTGCACATAATGATCCTCACCGTTATACCGAAATGAAATGGTGTAATGGTTTCCATCCTGCTGGATATCTCTGGCTTCTGCTGAGGTCAATACCGTAATGTCATAATGACGGGCAACGGCCGCAATAACGACGTGGGCCATATCTCGTAATATTTTTCCTACCGTTGCCAGAAAAGGTGCTGATGTGCTCTCTTTGCGCAACAGCTGAACTTCAGGTTTGTCTTTCAGTTCGGCAAAAAGATCGCCCAGCCGCTTGTCGTCAATACATTCGAGGAAAACGGAAGCCAGGGAATTAGCCGTTATTTTGTAATCACCAAGGCTTCCCCCGCCAGGTTCTGTGGCCTGTTCGATAATAATTATCCCATCCCGCGCCAGTTCTTTCAGATCTCCGCGACGCCAGGCGGCAATCAATAATCCCAGGTTGGCGGGTCCGAATCCAATGAGTGCGGTTGAATAATGACGGCTGGCAATAAATTGAGTTGATTTCATCCGTTCATAATTCCTCTTTTAGCTGACGTTTTATCTCTTGGGTGCAATAAAATCTGAACTGGCCACCATACCTTTGAGATGTTAATAAAACTGGGATATAGAGGTTTTCGACTTTAATAAATATGTCATAAAAGTACAATATAACGAATGGGGATAAAGGCAAACATCATTAATGCATTAGCGAAAATAAGGCTTATTGACAGGTAACTAGCTGATTGTGATGTGTTTTTATTTATAATTCTTCAGGAAAATTCCATTTTGGTTAGCATGTTAACTTATAAGTAACACTTATTTAACGAGGCGGGGGTGGAGCACGCTTTTTTCTATCCATTTTGCAGACTATTCTTTTTAATATTTATCATATAGACGGGCCTTTAATAATTATCAGGGATTCTATATAGGCAGAAAGCATATACAGACATGAAAATTAATAGAGGCTTAAAAATGGCAAGGCTCAGAAGCAGTAAAATATGTTATTTGATGACTTATGGAGATATAAATCCCGCATGGCGATCGGCCATGCGGGAGCGAAGGCAGGCGGGTGCTTACTTCCCAATGCAGAAGCTGGAGAAGATACGTCCCAGTAAATCATCAGAAGTGAACTCGCCGGTGATTTCGCTTAAGCAATGCTGTGCAACACGCAGCTCTTCAGCCAGTAGCTCGCCAGCGCGTGCGCCCAGCAGCTGCTCTTTCCCCTGAAGTAAGTGAGTCGCCGCTAGCTCTAACGCTTCCAGATGGCGACGGCGGGCGAGGAAGCCGCCTTCGGTGTTACCGGCAAAGCCCATCGTCTCTTTCAGATGATTGCGTAACACATCGATTCCTTCGCCTGTGCGGGCGGAAAGGCGAATCAATGAGTGGTTGTTCACGTCGGTCAAACCCAGCGCTTCACCCGTTACGTCAGCTTTATTACGTACCACAGTGATCGGCAGCGTTGCTGGCAAACGGGCGATAAAGTCTGGCCAGATCTCCGCAGGCTCTGTCGCGCCGGTCGTGGTACCGTCAACCATAAACAGCACACGGTCGGCCTGTTCGATTTCGCTCCAGGCACGCTCAATACCAATACGCTCGACTTCATCGCTGGCTTCACGCAGCCCGGCGGTATCAATGATATGCAGCGGCATGCCGTCGATATGGATGTGCTCGCGCAGCACGTCGCGAGTGGTGCCAGCGATATCAGTAACAATTGCCGCTTCACGACCCGCCAGCGCGTTTAGCAGGCTCGATTTACCGGCATTGGGCCGGCCAGCGATCACCACCTTCATCCCTTCGCGCAGCAGGCTACCCTGACGCGCTTCGGCACGCACGCCATCCAGTTCGGCGATCACCTGATTCAGCTGGGCTTCGATTTTCCCATCGGACAGGAAGTCGATTTCCTCATCGGGAAAGTCGATTGCGGCTTCTACATAGATCCGCAGGTGAGTAAGTGCTTCCACAAGTTGATTAACGCGCAGCGAAAAAGCGCCCTGAAGCGAGTTTAGCGCCGAGCGCGCAGCCTGCTCTGAGCTGGCATCAATCAAATCGGCAATCGCTTCTGCCTGGGCCAGGTCGAGCTTATCGTTCAGGAACGCCCGCTCTGAGAATTCGCCGGGACGAGCAATACGCACGCCAGGGATAGCGACAATGCGCTTCAGCAGCAGATCAAGAATGACCGGGCCGCCATGCCCCTGGAGCTCCAGCACGTCTTCACCGGTAAAAGAGTTCGGGCCAGGAAACCACAGCGCAATACCCTGATCCAGGACCGTGTTATCAGCATCGCGGAAGGGCAGGTAGTCGGCGTAACGGGGTTTCGGCAGCTTGCCCAGCAGCAGCTGGGCCACGAAAGCAGCTTTGGGACCGGAAACGCGCAGGATACCAACGCCGCCGCGGCCTGGCGGGGTCGCCTGAGCTATGATCGTCTCGCTATGATTCATCTTCGACTCTCTTTTTAACGCAAAAAATAAGGCGGTCAATTGACCGCCTTATCATAACCATTGTGCAGGCTGTTGGCACGACGGAATCGGTCCGCCATGCCGGAGTAGCTTACGCCTTTTTCTTGTCGCGACTGTGCAAGCCACGTTTTTCCAGGCCGCGATAAATCAGCTGCTGCTGGAGAATGGTGACCAGGTTACTGACGATGTAGTACAGCACCAGACCAGACGGGAACCACAGGAAGAACACGGTGAAGATGACCGGCATAAAGGTCATGATCTTCTGCTGCATTGGATCGGTCACGGTGGTTGGCGACATCTTCTGGATGAAGAACATCGTCATGCCCATCAGGATTGGCAGAATGTAGTACGGGTCCTGCGCAGACAGGTCATGGATCCACAGCGCGAACGGCGCATGACGCAGTTCAATCGAGCCCATCAGCATGTAATACAGTGCCAGGAAGATAGGCATCTGGATGACCAATGGCAGACAGCCGCCCAGCGGGTTCACTTTTTCTGCTTTGTACAGCGCCATCATTTCCTGGCTCATACGCTGCTTGTCTTCACCTAAACGCTCACGCATCGCCTGAATCTTCGGCTGTAGCATGCGCATTTTCGCCATGGAGGTGTACTGCGCTTTAGTCAGCGGGTACATGATGCCACGAACGATAAAGGTAATAACGATAATGGAGAAGCCCCAGTTACCGATAAAGCTGTGCAGGAACTTCAGCAGTTTGAACAGCGGCTGAGAGATAAACCACAGCCAGCCGTAGTCAACGGTCAGATCAAGGTGAGGCGCGATAGCGGCCATCTTGTCCTGGATTTCCGGCCCAACCCACAGGGTCGCGGCCAGATTCTGCTGTGCACCTGGTGCAACAGAAACGGGAGAAGATTTGTAGCCTACAGCAGCAATGCCGTTACCCAGGTTGCTGGTATACAGCGTGTTGGTGCCGGCTGTTTTTGGAACCCATGCGGTCGCGAAATACTGCTGAAGCATCGCCACCCAACCGTTATTGGTGGTGGTGCTCAGGTTTTCGTTATCGCTGATTTTATCGAATTTGTACTTCTCGTAGTTGGTCTCACTGCTGGAGTAAGCCGCACCACGGAAGGTGTGCAACGCAAAGTTGTTGCTGCCGGTATCACGATGTTTTGGCAGGTCGATGGTCTGCTTCAGCTGACCAAACATCGCCACTTCCAGCGGCTGCTGGGTGGTGTTGTTAACCTGATAATCCACGCCGATCGCAAACTCACCACGCTTCAGCACGAAAGTCTTGGTATAGACTGCGCCGTTTTCCGCGGTGTAAGTCATCGGGATACGCAGTTCGCTTTCGCCGTTAGCCAGCTCAAATGTATCCTGAGTCGTGGTGAACAGTGGACGCGCGCCGTTAGCCGGGTTGTCCGGGCCGTTGCGTCCGGTCAGACCGCTCTGTGCCTGATAGACAAATGACGGGGTGTTTTCAAGCAGCTGGAAAGGCTGTGAGGAGCCCAGTTTATCCGGGTAAGTCAGCAGCTGTGCCTGCTCAATATCGCCACCGCGGGTATTGATCTGTAAAGACAGAACGTCAGTCTTAACGGTGATCGTTTTGCCCTGGCCGCTGGCAGGTACGCCCTGGTTGGCGGCATCACCGGCTGCTGTCGTGTTTTGTGTGGTCTGGGTTTGCTGCGGCTGCGGAGCATGGTCCGTTTGCCAGGTTTGCCAGATCATAAAAGACACGAACAGAAAAGCGATGAGAAAAAGATTGCGTTGCGAATCCATCGTTAATGTTCTCAGTTATCGTCGGTTTTTGGCGGCACCGGATCGTCGCCACCCGGGTTCAAAGGGTGGCATTTTAATACGCGTTTCGTCGTCAACCAACTGCCTTTTACCATGCCAAACCTGCGCAATGCCTCAATACCGTATTGCGAACAGGTTGGATGGAAACGACAGTGGGGTCCTAAAAGCGGGCTGATTACGCGTTGATAGACGCGGATCAGCGCAATCAGGAGCCGCGAGCCAGGCGACAGTGACGACGCCATATCTTCTCCAACGCTTCCGCCAGCGCACGGTTATCCAAATCGGCAACCCCTTTTTTCGCCACTACCACAAAATCCATGGCAGGCAATTCGTGTTGACGCAGGCGAAAACTCTCGCGGGTCAATCGCTTGATCCGGTTGCGTTCATGCGCGCGTTTAACATGCTTTTTGGCGACGGTAAGACCGATGCGGGGATGCCCCAGCGAGTTCAGGCGGCCGAGAATCGTAATTTGCGGCGTGCCAGCTCTTTGTGGCTGCTGGAAGACGAAAGTGAAATGAGTGGGAGTTAACAAACGTAACTCCCTGGGAAATGCGAGCTTAACCACTCAGCGGTTAGCTTTTATTACTTAGAAACGGTCAGACGTGAACGGCCTTTCGCACGACGACGTGCAAGAGCCTGACGACCATTTTTTGTTGCCATACGAGCACGGAAACCATGTGAACGGTTGCGCTTCAGTACGGACGGTTGAAAAGTGCGTTTCATGGCGATTTCTACCTAAACTTGGAAAATTTCACTTGGTGACGCGCTTGTAAGGTCAGAAAACCGACCAACGCCTCAGTGTATCTTTAATAAAGAGGCGGGATTGTAATAATTGTACAGTCCGGAGTCAATTTACTTCGCTTTCAAGGCGCGTCTGGATATCCCGTTCGACCGCAAAACCAGCCGGTTCGGGCCAGAGCGCAACACGCCGGGGCAGGAATTATACGGCGTCTGGGGTAAAGCGCAAGGATCGAGCAGGATCTTCTCGCGATCTGTTTGCATCGGCGTTGCGGTAATAACGTGATGGCGCCTTAAAATTTCGCCGAATGCGGACGATCCTGAATGCCTTTTGAGCACGAACGGGTAAACTTATCCCTGGCTGAATGGCCTGTGGATAAATTGGAACAAAACTGTGTAGAAAGTGAAGATCTCTGCGGCGCTTTGCGCTATGATCCGCCCTTCCGCTTGCGATCCTTCGATCGATCAGCGGCGGAGAAACCGCGGACAGCGGTTCGTATGTGCGTCATCTGCATGCGTCAACAATGATGAATTTATCGCTTCAGCGCCTTTTTTCTTATCGAATTTTTTCGAGTGGAGTCCGCCGTGTCACTTACGCTTTGGCAACAGTGTCTTGCCCGTTTGCAGGATGAACTACCTGCCACAGAATTCAGCATGTGGATACGTCCATTGCAGGCTGAATTAAACGACAATACGCTGGCCTTGTATGCACCAAATCGCTTTGTGCTCGATTGGGTCCGTGATAAATACCTCAACAATATTAATGGCCTGCTGAATGATTTCTGCGGGGCAGACGCGCCGTTACTGCGTTTTGAAGTCGGCAGCAAGCCGGTAACACGGCAGATTAGCCAGCCGGTAATGAGCAGTGCGAACGCCACGATACCGCCTGCGGGCAACCGACCGGCACCGACTCGCCCAAGCTGGGACAGCATGCCGGCACCGGCGGAGCTTTCTTACCGTTCGAACGTCAATACCAAGCATAATTTCGACAACTTTGTTGAAGGTAAATCGAACCAGCTGGCTCGCGCGGCGGCTCGTCAGGTCGCGGACAATCCTGGCGGTGCTTATAACCCTTTATTCCTGTATGGCGGTACGGGCCTGGGTAAAACGCACCTGTTGCACGCTGTCGGCAACGGCATCATGGCGCGCAAGCCGAACGCAAAAGTCGTCTATATGCACTCTGAGCGGTTCGTACAGGACATGGTAAAAGCGCTGCAAAACAATGCCATTGAAGAATTTAAGCGCTACTACCGTTCCGTTGATGCGCTGCTGATCGATGATATTCAGTTCTTTGCTAATAAAGAGCGTTCGCAGGAAGAATTTTTCCACACCTTTAATGCGCTGCTTGAGGGCAATCAGCAGATCATTTTGACTTCGGATCGCTATCCAAAAGAGATCAACGGCGTGGAAGATCGCTTGAAGTCCCGCTTCGGTTGGGGACTGACCGTTGCGATCGAACCGCCGGAGCTGGAAACCCGCGTGGCGATCCTGATGAAGAAGGCCGACGAAAACGATATTCGCCTGCCGGGTGAAGTGGCCTTCTTTATTGCCAAGCGCCTGCGCTCTAACGTCCGTGAGCTTGAAGGCGCACTGAACCGCGTGATCGCCAATGCCAATTTTACCGGCCGTGCCATCACGATTGATTTCGTTCGTGAAGCGCTACGCGATCTGCTGGCGCTTCAGGAAAAGCTGGTGACTATCGACAACATTCAGAAGACGGTAGCCGAGTATTACAAGATCAAAGTGGCTGATTTACTCTCCAAGCGCCGTTCGCGCTCGGTTGCCCGTCCTCGTCAGATGGCGATGGCGATGGCAAAAGAGCTGACCAACCACAGTTTGCCGGAAATCGGTGATGCTTTCGGGGGTCGTGACCATACCACGGTGCTGCACGCCTGTCGTAAGATCGAGCAGCTTCGTGAAGAAAGCCACGATATCAAAGAAGATTTCTCAAATTTAATCAGAACATTATCTTCCTGACGCTATGAAATTTATTGTAGAACGCGAGCATTTACTCAAACCCTTACAGCAGGTCAGTAGCCCACTGGGCGGCCGTCCAACATTGCCGATCCTTGGCAATCTGCTTTTACAGGTCAACGAAGGCAGCCTGCTGCTGACCGGGACCGATTTAGAAATGGAAATGGTTGCCCGCGTTGCGCTGACGCAGGACCATGAGCCAGGCGCCACCACGGTGCCAGCGCGTAAATTTTTCGATATTTGCCGCGGCCTGCCCGAAGGCGCGGAGATTACGGTCATCCTGGAAGGGGAAAGAATGCTGGTGCGCTCCGGCCGCAGCCGTTTTTCACTTTCCACGCTGCCCGCCAGCGACTTCCCGAACCTGGACGACTGGCAGAGCGAAGTCGAATTCACTTTGCCACAGGCCACGATGAAACGCCTGATTGAAGCCACGCAGTTTTCAATGGCGCATCAGGACGTTCGTTACTATCTGAACGGCATGCTGTTCGAAACGGAAGGCGAAGAGCTGCGCACGGTTGCGACCGACGGCCACCGTCTGGCGGTTTGCTCCATGCCGGTTGGGCAATCACTGCCGAGCCATTCGGTGATCGTACCGCGTAAAGGCGTGATTGAGCTGGTACGCCTGCTGGACGGCGGTGATACGCCACTTCAGGTACAGATCGGCAGCAACAATATTCGTGCTCATGTGGGCGATTTTATCTTTACCTCCAAGCTGGTTGACGGCCGTTTCCCGGATTATCGCCGCGTATTGCCGAAGAACCCGGACAAAACGCTGGATGCGGGTTGCGATCTGCTCAAGCAGGCTTTCTCCCGTGCGGCGATCCTCTCTAACGAGAAATTCCGTGGTGTTCGCCTCTATATCAGCGAAAATCAGCTGAAAATTACCGCGAACAACCCTGAACAGGAAGAAGCGGAAGAGATGCTGGACGTGACCTACGGCGGGACCGATTTAGAAATCGGCTTTAACGTCAGTTACGTGCTGGACGTGCTTAACGCGCTGAAATGTGAAAACGTTCGTTTGCTGCTGACCGATTCTGTCTCCAGCGTGCAAATTGAAGATGCAGCGAGTCAGAGCGCGGCCTATGTCGTCATGCCTATGCGTTTATAGTAAATTATCGAGCTAACTTACTTGTCATTTTGCGTCCGGGCAGTGCTCGCCGTCCTCACGTACCTGGGTACGCTGCGGCGGCTGTGCGCTGGCCGTCTACAAACTGCCTGCGCCGTTAACGCTCTGGCTTTGTGTAAAAACGCGTTATCTGATCCACTGTCCGCGGAACGACTTTACTTATGGCTTTAACCCGCCTGCTTATCAAAGATTTCCGCAATATCGAAAACGCGGACCTGGCGCTGGCACCCGGTTTCAACTTTCTGGTGGGCGCGAACGGCAGCGGTAAAACCAGCGTGCTGGAAGCCATCTATACGCTGGGCCATGGCCGGGCGTTTCGCAGCTTGCAGGCTGGCAGAGTGATCCGCCATGATCAGGATGCGTTTGTGCTGCATGGTCGAATCGACGGCGCAGAGCGGGAAACCAGCGTTGGCCTGACGAAAAATCGGGCCGGCGACAGCAAGGTTCGCATCGATGGCACCGATGGTCATAAAGTCGCGGAGCTGGCGCAAATGCTGCCAATGCAGCTGATTACGCCAGAAGGCTTTACGCTGCTTAACGGTGGCCCGAAGTACCGACGCGCCTATATTGACTGGGGCTGTTTTCATAACGAGCCGGGTTTTTTCACCGCATGGAGCAATCTCCGCCGTCTGCTGAAGCAGCGCAACGCCGCTCTCCGACAGGTTTCGCGCTACCAGCAAATTCGTGCGTGGGATCAGGAGCTGGCGCCACTGGCTGAGCAGATAAGCCTGTGGCGTGCCGCCTATAGCGAAGCGATTGCGGCGGATATCACTGCCACCTGCGCCCAGTTCCTGCCCGAATTTGAACTGAATTTTTCATTTCAACGCGGCTGGGACAAAGAAACGCCCTACAGCGAACTGCTCGAACGTCAGTTTGAGCGCGACAGGGCGTTAACCTATACCGCCAGCGGCCCTCACAAAGCGGATTTCCGGATCCGCGCTGAGGGTACGCCGGTAGAAGATTTACTGTCACGCGGCCAGTTAAAGCTGCTGATGTGCGCCCTCAGACTGGCGCAGGGTGAGTTTCTCACCCGACAGAATGGGCGACGCTGCCTGTATCTGATAGATGATTTTGCCTCCGAGCTGGATGAGACGCGTCGCCACTTACTGGCTTCGCGACTGAAAGCAACTCAGGCCCAGGTTTTCGTTAGCGCAATCAGTGCCGATCATGTGTTCGATATGACCGACGAAAAGGGCAAGATGTTCCACGTGGAACAGGGTAAAATAACGGTTCAACCTGAAGATTAAACGAGCGAGAAACGTTGATGTCGAATTCTTATGACTCCTCAAGTATCAAAGTTCTAAAAGGGCTTGATGCAGTACGCAAGCGCCCGGGTATGTATATCGGCGATACGGATGACGGCACCGGTCTGCATCACATGGTATTCGAGGTCGTGGACAACGCCATTGACGAAGCACTCGCCGGTCACTGTAAAGACATTCTTGTCACCATCCACGCGGACAACTCGGTTTCCGTGCAGGATGATGGCCGTGGTATCCCTACCGGTATCCATGAAGAAGAAGGCGTTTCTGCGGCGGAAGTGATCATGACCGTCCTGCATGCTGGCGGTAAGTTTGATGACAACTCCTATAAAGTGTCCGGCGGTCTGCATGGCGTGGGTGTTTCAGTAGTTAATGCCCTGTCGGAAAAGCTGGAACTGACCATCCGTCGCGAAGGTAAAGTTCATCAACAGACTTACGTCCATGGTGTGCCACAGGCACCGCTGAAAGTATCGGGTGAAACCGATCTGACCGGCACCCGCGTGCGCTTCTGGCCAAGCCATGAAACCTTTACCAACGTCACCGATTTTGAATATGAAATCCTGGCAAAGCGCCTGCGCGAGCTGTCGTTCCTGAACTCCGGCGTGTCGATCAAGCTGGAAGACAAACGTGATGGCAAGGCCGATCACTACCACTATGAAGGTGGTATCAAGGCATTCGTTGAATACCTGAACCGCAATAAAACGCCTATTCACCCTAATGCATTCTACTTCTCTACCGAGAAAGACGGCATCGGCGTGGAAGTGGCGTTGCAGTGGAACGATGGTTTCCAGGAAAACATCTATTGCTTCACCAACAACATTCCACAGCGTGACGGCGGTACTCACCTGGCCGGTTTCCGTGCGGCGATGACCCGTACGCTGAACGCCTATATGGATAAAGAAGGCTACAGCAAAAAAGCGAAAGTCAGCGCTACCGGCGACGATGCGCGCGAAGGCCTGATTGCGGTAGTGTCGGTGAAAGTACCGGATCCAAAGTTCTCTTCTCAGACCAAAGACAAGCTGGTTTCATCCGAAGTGAAATCCGCGGTTGAGCAGCAGATGAACGAACTGCTGGCGGAATACCTGCTGGAAAACCCGGGCGACGCGAAAATCGTCGTGGGTAAAATTATCGATGCAGCGCGTGCGCGTGAAGCCGCTCGTCGCGCGCGTGAAATGACCCGTCGTAAAGGCGCACTGGATCTGGCTGGCCTGCCAGGCAAACTGGCGGATTGTCAGGAACGCGACCCGGCCCTGTCTGAAATCTACCTGGTGGAAGGGGACTCTGCGGGCGGTTCCGCCAAGCAGGGACGTAACCGTAAAAACCAGGCGATTCTGCCGCTTAAGGGTAAGATCCTTAACGTAGAAAAAGCGCGCTTCGATAAAATGCTTGCTTCGCAGGAAGTTGCTACGCTCATTACCGCGCTTGGCTGCGGTATTGGACGTGATGAGTACAACCCGGACAAGCTGCGCTATCACAGCATCATCATCATGACCGATGCGGACGTTGATGGCTCGCACATCCGTACGCTGCTGCTGACCTTCTTCTATCGTCAGATGCCGGAGATCATTGAACGTGGCCACGTTTATATCGCTCAGCCGCCGCTGTATAAAGTGAAGAAAGGCAAGCAGGAGCAGTACATCAAGGATGATGAGGCGATGGATCAGTATCAGATCTCTATCGCTCTTGACGGTGCAACGCTGCACACCAATGCTGATGCACCTGCGTTAGGCGGTGAGCCGCTGGAAAATCTGGTGGCTGAATTTAACAGCACCCGTAAAACCATCAAGCGCATGGAGCGTCGTTACCCGCTGGCTCTGCTTAATTCACTGATTTATCACCCAACGCTGAGTGATATCACGGCTGAAGTACCCGTGCAGAAGTGGATTGATGAGCTGGTTACCCGTCTGAACGAGAACGAGCAGCACGGAAGTTCTTACAGCGGACTGGTGCGTGAAAATCGCGAGCTGAATATTTTCGAGCCGATTGTGCGTATTCGTACCCACGGTGTGGACACCGATTATCCGCTGGATAATGAGTTCCTGACCGGCGGTGAATACCGCAAAATTTGTACGCTGGGTGAGAAACTGCGTGGCCTGATCGAAGAAGATGCCTTCATTGAACGTGGTGAACGTCGGCAGCCGGTTGCCAGCTTTGAGCAGGCGATGGACTGGCTGGTGAAAGAATCACGTCGCGGTCTGTCGGTTCAGCGCTATAAAGGTCTGGGCGAGATGAACCCGGAACAGCTGTGGGAAACCACCATGGATCCGGACAGCCGTCGTATGCTTCGCGTAACGGTCAAGGATGCTATCGCAGCCGATCAGCTGTTCACCACGCTGATGGGCGATGCGGTTGAGCCTCGTCGTGCGTTTATCGAAGAGAACGCGCTGAAAGCGGCAAACATCGATATCTAAGCCGGGCTGAAGCTGGAATACACTACGCAACACCCTGTGAGCATAGCGCTCACAGGGTGTTTTTTTATGTGTGCGATACCCTGATTTGCGATTGTTCATGGCGGGCTTACAAAAATCAGACTGGGCATTGTGAGCTGAATCGCGCTAGCATAAAAGAAACCGTTAGGCTTCCGAGGATGATATGGCGATAAAACTGATTGCGATTGATATGGACGGCACCCTGCTTAATCCACAGCACGTGGTAACGCCAGGCGTGAAGCAGGCGATTCAGGCTGCACGCGACAAGGGCATAGCTATCGTGCTGGCCACGGGTCGCCCGTTTATTGGCGTGCAGCGTTACCTGATGGAGCTGGATTTACAGCAGGAAGGCCAGTATTGCATTACCAATAACGGTGCGCTGGTGCAAAAAGCGGAATCAGGCGACTGCGTAGCGGAAGTCACGCTCAATTTTGATGACTATCTCTACGTGGAAAAGCTGGCGCGTGATTTGGGCGTTCATTTCCAGGCGCTGACCAAATCGCAGCTGTTTACCCCTAACAAAGATATCAGTGAATATACCGTTCACGAATCTTTCCTGACAGGCATACCGTTACATTATCGTGCGGTGGAGGAGATGGATCGGACGCTGACTTTCCCGAAAGTTATGATGATCGATCCGCCTGCGGCGCTGGATGAAGCGATCACCCGTATTCCTCAGGAAGCTTACGATCGCTACACGATCATGAAAAGTTCCCCTTATTATCTGGAAATTCTCAGTAAGACAGTGAACAAAGGCGCGGGCGTGAAGGCGCTGGCCGATCGCTTAGGGCTGGCCCGTGAAGAAGTGATGGCGATTGGTGATCAGGAAAACGATCTGGCGATGCTGGAGTTTGCTGGCACCGGCGTGGCAATGGAGAACGGCATTGATGCGGTGAAGGCTATCGCGCAGTTCGTCACTAAAGCGAATAGCGAAGACGGCGTGGCCTGGGCTATTAATAAGTTCGCGCTGTAATTGGGTTTATGGCGCGATGCGCGTCACAGGGCAATTCCTGCTTATGAATGTACCGCAATCTTATTGAATGCATTACCCTTAGTAGCAGACACTGCTAAGGGTAAGCACGATGCCGGAACAACAGCTCACTTTTCATCAACGTAATCACCAACTCACCAACATCAATATCTGGACTGCCGACAGCCACTGGCTGGTGTATGACGTACGCCCAAATGGCGCGACGTTCAGCGGCCTGACGGTTGAACGCGTCAATCTTAGCGGACAGACCGAGGTGCTGTATCAGGCAGGCGACGGTGCGCATGTTGGCGTCATTACCACCAGTTCGGACTTGCCGCCGCGTTATGTCTGCATTCATGGGCCTGAGCACCCGGACAGCCTGTGGCAATATGACTTTCATCACCGACGCGGCGTCATCATACAAAACGGGCTGGTGGAGAATCTGGATGCCTGCGATATCACGCCGCCTTTTACTCCGGGTGCGCTGCGTGGCGGCTCGCATGTGCACGTTTTTAGCCCCGATGGCACCCGGCTGAGTTTTACCTATAACGACCATGTTATGCACGAGCTGGACAGCAAAGAGGATTTGCGCAACGTGGGCGTGGCCGTGCCTCTACATCCCGTTTGCCCGCCGAAAATGCATCCCAGAGAATATGACGGCAGCCATTTTTGCGTGTTGGTGAGCAAAACCACCTCTGCGCCACAGCCGGGCAGCGATGAGATCAATCGCGCTTACGAAGAGGGTTGGATTGGCGAAGAGGGCTACCTGCGCACTGACGGCCATCGTCAACGCTGGGCGCTGGCTTTTATTGGCGATACGGTCAGCCTGAGTGGCGAAAAAGTACCTGAAGTGTTTATTGTTGACCTGCCCGATACGCTGGCTGATTACGCGCTGGCAGGCAATGAACCGCTTGCCGGAACGGCGACAACGCTTCCGGCACCGCCGCGAGGCGTGATCCAGCGTCGCTTAACCTTTACCCATGAACGTGCTTATCCTGGCCTGGCGACCTCGCCTCGCCATTGGCTGAGAAGCTCGCCTGACGGCCGGGCGATCGCGTTTCTGATGAAGGATGATGAGGGTGTGGTTCAGCTCTGGACAGTCTCACCTGCGGGCGGCAGGCTTCGGCAGGTAACGCACGCCGCAAGCGATATTCAGTCCGCTTTCAGCTGGCATCCTGACGGTCAGTCAGTCGCGTTTATCAACGATAACAGCGTTATGCTGTGTGATACAGGCAACGGCAAAATGCGCCGTTTAACGGTGCGAACGGCCGAAGCGCCGCTGGCTGATGCCGTGGTCTGTTCCCCGGATGGACTACATGTCGCCTATCTGCGTAATGTCGCGGGCTTTCAGCAAATTTTTATTGCTGAGGTGAATGGATAGCAGGAGATGAAGCCGTACCGTTGGAGGTATGAATAACCAGCGGTGCGGCCTGCGAAAGGCTTTCATTAGTATGATTTTCCTGCTCGCTACGCAAAATGCGTTCGCGCGGAGAGTCGAGCGCCTTATCGCTGCCCGCACGGTAGTAGTCCCAGGGCAGCAGCAGGGTATCCATAACCGCAGAAAAAGGTAAATCGATAGCGGCCAGCGGACGCATAACCCAACCGCTGTTGCTGTCGGCGACAATTTTGGCGCTGGCGCGGGTGCCAGAATAGTAGCCCTGATCGGGCCCGGAGTGAGACATAAAGCTGGAGCATCCGCTGGTTCCTGACAGTGACAGGCAGGCCAGTAGCCCAGCGAAGTGACGCTTAAGTACCATCATATTTCTATCCCTTCAGTCACAGCAGAGCCGGGCTGATTAATATCGTCGCTATGCGGAGATTTCCGGCCACTCTGTGGTGGCTCATGCACTACGCTGACAAATTCTTACCTGAGTGTATGTCATTCACAGTAAAGTGGATTAAAAAATTTACTAAAATCGCCCTTGAAAGTCAGACAGCGAGCACCATTTTATAGCTAAGGTCACAAATACGGACGCCGACAGGGTCCTGTTTCTGGCCTGAAGACCTGTCCATTATGGAAGGTCTGAATCAACTATTCGCTGATATTCAGGAGTAATAAAACTATGCGTAATTTCGATCTCGCTCCACTGTACCGTTCATCCATTGGTTTTGACCGTCTGATCAATTTACTGGAATCTAACCAGGGTCAGAGTAACGGCGGCTACCCTCCTTATAATGTTGAGCTGGTGGCAGAAAACCATTACCGAATTACTATTGCCGTGGCAGGGTTCGCGCAGAGCGAACTGGAGATCACCTCCCATGACAATATGCTGACCGTTCGCGGTGCACACCCGGAAGAACAGCAGGAAAAAACCTATCTGTATCAGGGCATTGCCGAACGCAATTTCGAACGTAAATTCCAGCTGGCGGAGCACGTTAACGTCCATGATGCCCGTCTGGAAAACGGTTTGCTGTATATCGATTTGGAACGTGTCGTTCCCGAAGCTAACAAGCCACGTCGTATTGAAATCATCAAGTAATCATCATAAGGCCGCACACAGTGCGGCCTTATTGTTGACACAGTGCAGGCTCAGGAAGCACATGCCCTCCGCAAAGACGCAAAAAGCGCCATCCATGGCAGCTCAACACGGGCCGTCCGTGGCCCGTGATGCTTTGCTCCGGGCTTATGCTTCCTTCGCTTCAGGTTCGTCAGCATTCTGAAGCCGCACACAGTGCGGCCTTATTGTTTTTATCCTTCGCGATGCGCGCGTTCCACTTCCTCTGCCAGAATGCTAATTCCCCGCTCAATTTTGTCGCTGTCCGGTACGTAATTCATGCGCATGCACTGGTGCGTATGGGGCCATTCGTGTTCCAGTCCAGGGAAGAAGAAATGTCCCGGAACCATCAGTACACCGCGTTTTTTCAGGCGTTGATAAAGAATTTCCGTCGAGATGGGCAGATCTTTGAACCACAGCCAGAGGAAAATTGCGCCTTCAGGTTTATGGATTAAACAACGATCTTCGGACAAATAGCGGCGGATCACAGCGATTGTCTGATTAACGCGCTCAAGATAAAAAGGTTTGATCACCTCTTCGGAGAGCCGTAGCAGATCGCCTCGCTGGATCATCTCATTGGCAATGGCCGGCCCAATACCGCCCGGCGCCAGGCTAATGATGCCGTTCATATTGCTGATAGCAGAAATCACTTTTTCATCGGCAATGATAATGCCGCAGCGTGAACCCGGCAGACCCAGTTTGGACAAGCTCATGCACAGAATAATATTAGGATTCCACAGCGGGCGAACCTCACTGAAAATAATTCCCGGGAAAGGCACGCCGTAAGCGTTATCAATCAGCAGCGGGACATCATGCTGTTGCGCCAGCGCATCCAGCTTTAGCAGCTCCTCATCGGTAATCACGTTACCGGTTGGGTTGGTAGGACGTGAAACGCAAATCAGACCGGTATCTTCATTGATATGCAGGTGTTCAAAATCGACATGATATTTGAACTGGCCATGGGGCAGCATTTCGATATTAGGTCGGGTGGAAACGAATAAATCTTCGTCCAGCCCGGCATCGGCATAACCGAGATATTCCGGCGCCAGAGGGAACAGCACGCGCTTTTTACTGCCATCGCTGCGGCGACCGGCATACAGGTTGAACAGATAAAAGAAGGCGCTCTGGCTGCCGTTTGTCAGCGCAATATTTTGCGGCCCAATCTGCCAGCCAAGCTCATCGCGCAGCAGGGCGGAGAGCGATTCCAGCAGCGTACTTTTTCCTCTGGGGCCATCGTAATTGCACAGCGCTTCAGCCAGCTTGCCCTCGTCATGCATCGTTTGCAGCAGCTGCTGAAAATAGTCATTCATGGCAGGGATCTGGGCAGGATTCCCGCCACCTAACATAACAGCGCCAGGCGTGCGCAGCCCTTCTCCCATATCTTCCATCAGGCGGGTAATGCCGGAATGGCGTGTAAATTTGTCACCGAAGGCGGAAAAGCTCATAGCGTATTTACTGCTTATTATTGGCAAGTGAAGATTTACCTTAACGCCAGCCCAGGCGTGATGCAACGTTCGGGACCGCCTGCAAAAGCATAAGCGCCGAAAAAAACCGACAGGCAGCCTCGCCCGGCCCGGCATCTTGACAGGTGAATCGTTTCACTCTCGAGGGGGCATTTTATGCGTTGAATCGCACTTATGCCGCCAGGCTTGCTTTTAATCGTTAATATTTTGTGATGAGTCGCACGACTTTTTGATAAAAAAAGCTTAAAAATCCGTGTGGTGAGGTGAGTCACAGTCCTTTAACGCTGCTGTTTGTAGGCTGGCTGCTCTTAAGCTAAATCATTTCAGCCACAGGAAAGAAACGATGAAAATAACGCTTTTAGCAGGGGCGATTCTGGCCGTTTTTAGTGCGCAGGCGAGCGCGCAAAGCTGGGTGCTGACGGATACGGAAAGCGGCACGGAAAAAGGTAACTGGCAGATAACCAGCGAACAGCTGAAGTTAAGCGGTGAAGCATTCAGCCTGCAACAGCAGGTGCTGCACGGCGGCAAGCAGGAAGGCTCGAAAGTTCTGACGCTAACCAGTAAAAACGGCCTGACCATTGCGCTCAGTCCTACCCGCGGTATGGATCTGCTGCACGTCAACGGGCATGGCGTCCGGCTCGGCTGGGACTCACCTGTCGATGAAGTGGTCAATCCGGCCATGATTAACCTTGAAAGCCGTAACGGGCTGGGCTGGCTGGAAGGCTTTAACGAAATGATGGTGCGCTGCGGCTTTGAGTGGACCGGCCATCCGGTCACGCAGGACGGCCGCCTTTATACGCTGCATGGTAAAGCGGGCAACACCCCAGCTTCAAAAGTGGAAGTGATCGTTGATGACCAGGCTCCGCATGAGATCCGCATTCGTGGTCTGCTGAAAGAAAACACCTTCAAAAAGGCCCGTCTGGAGACCTGGACCGAGCTACGTTATGTGCCGGGTGCGGACTCCTTTACCGTTCACGATGTTCTGACTAACAAAGCCGATTATCCTCACGACTACCAGATCCTTTATCACAGTAATTTTGGTACGCCGATTCTGGAAGAAAACGCGCGCTTTATTGCACCGCTAAAATCCGTGTCGCCGTTTAATGACTACGCGAAAAAAGGGCTGCAAAACTGGCAGACCTACGGTGCGCCAACCAAAGATTTCGATGAAATGGTCTTTAACCTGGTGCCGCTGGCGGACAGCAACGGCAAAACGGTCGCTGCCGTGGTAAACAGCAAAGGCGATAAGGGCGCCGCCATTGAGTTCGATACGCATCAGCTGCCGCTTCTGACCATGTGGAAAAATACCGACACGCTGAAGCAGGGCTATGTCACCGGTATTGAGCCGGGCACCAATTATGCTTATCCGGTGACCGTCGAAAAAGAGCAGGGCAGAGTTAAGCAGCTTCAGCCGGGACAGAGTACAGAATTTACGCTGACCTACTCGTTACTCAAAGATGCCAGCGCGGTACAGAAAGTTGAACAACGCGTGAAGGACATTCAGGGTGAAACGAAAACGGCGGTGAATGAAACGCCCATCGCGACCGAATAACCTCTGACAGGGCGGATTGTCGATCCGCCCAATCGCCACATCGGCTTTTCCCTACCCGATATTCAGAGGCGCATTATTCAGAGCTATAAAAATGAAACATTGTTTTATTTTAACTGTAATAATGTTTCATTAAGCGTTTTTTCCTGATGTCGATCACAGTCTCACCTCTCGCCTCTCCGTTATATTGTCCGCCTGGAAACCAGGTGAGGTTGCATGAGGACAATGCGTATCTTGCTGATACAGCGTCCTGATGGCCCGCCTTCTGACTTAAGGAGAACGAGTATGATCTTAGATGCATTCAAATTGCAGGGTAAGGTAGCGCTAGTCACAGGGTGTGACACCGGTTTGGGACAGGGAATGGCGGTGGGTCTGGCCGAAGCAGGATGCGATATCATTGGTATTAATATTGTCGAACCGCGGGAAACTATTGAACGTGTGACCGCGCTTGGACGCCGTTTCCTCAGCCTGACGGCCGATCTGAGTCATATCGACGGCATCGATGGCCTGCTAACGAAAGGTCTGGCGGAGTTCGGTAAAATCGATGTTTTGGTTAACAATGCCGGTATTATTCGCCGTGAAGATGCGATCAACTTTAGCGAGAAAGATTGGGATGCGGTGATGGATTTAAATATCAAATCCGTTTTTTTCCTCTCGCAAGCGGTGGCTAAACAGTTTATTAAGCAGGGAAATGGCGGGAAAATCATTAATATTGCGTCGATGCTCTCATATCAGGGCGGGATCCGCGTTCCCTCTTATACCGCATCAAAAAGCGCGGTGATGGGCGTCACTCGTCTGCTGGCTAACGAATGGGCAAAGCACGGCATTAACGTTAATGCTATCGCACCGGGCTATATGGCGACCAACAACACTGCTCAGCTGCGCGCCGATGAAAAACGCAATGCCGATATTCTGGAGCGTATTCCGGCAGGGCGTTGGGGTCTTCCGGCCGACTTGATGGGACCGGCTGTATTCCTGGCATCAGAAGCCTCCGACTATATCAACGGCTACACCATTGCGGTTGATGGGGGCTGGCTGGCGCGTTAATTGCTGCAATAATAAAGGCCCGCCTGTTACTGGCGGGCCCGATCGTTTTAGCCTGCTGAAAAAGTTACCGTTGCAGAGCCGGGGCCGTAAACGATACTTTCACTGGCAGAACGCCACGCTGAAGCATCAGGTTGGCTGTTACCGTTCCGCTAACAGGATGAGTGGATGTCAACTGAGCGGTATAAACGTTACCCTTCACCTTCACCTCACTAATCTGGCTTCCTGGCAGAGCGCTAATATCAAAATTGATGAGCCTTGAAATACTTTTCACTGCATTGTTACGCATGTCCCTTGCGACGATGGTCAGCGTAATAGCCGTAACGCCATCAGCTGGGGCGCTGGCTGAACTCACAGTAAAAGATGAATTGTTGGCAGTCGGATAACCCGCATAGAAATAGGCTATTTCTGAAGCTGAATGGCCATTAACGGTTGCAGTTACCTGCCAGCCGCCATCATGAGAGCTGGTTGTCCGGACATAGGCAATACCGTTTTCATTGGTGATGACCTCAGAGGGAATAGTGACCCGGCTGTCAGCAGCCGTAATCGCCACTTTTTGATTAGCAACAGGATTGCCGTTAGCGTCCGTTACAGTGACTCTGCCGAGATTGATATCCACACCGTCTGCCAGCGTACGCCCTCCTCTTTGGAAAGCTATGGAAGCCGCTTCACCCGCAACAAAATTTACCTCAGCTTCTTTGCTTGTCGCACCCACATGCGCAGTGATTTTACTTTGTCCTGCTTTAAGGCTGGTCACGGTGGCTGTTGCTTCACCCTGTGCATTGGTGATCGCCGCCTGTGGTGTGGAAGCGCTGTTATCGGCAGTAAAGCTGATGGCCTGACCTGACAGCGGGTTGCCTTCGGCATCCGTCACCACGGCTTTCAGCCGATCCTGAGCGGTCCCGTTTGCAATGGAATCGTCATTAATGACCGAAAGGCTGGCTAACCGTGCGGTCGCATTGTCAGCAGCAATGATAACCGTGGCGGCCGGGAAAGAAACGTTGCGTGCCGAAGGTTTAACGATCAGCGTTTCAGGATGCGTGCCTGCTGTAACCACGGCGCTATATTGCCCGGTACTCAGACGTTTAAACGCCGTTACCTGAGCATCGCTGTTCGCTACCTGGCCCGCTTTTGCTATGCTGATTTCCCGTTCATTAATATCGACAGGATATCCCTGGCTGTCTTTCACCGTTAAGGTCAGTGTCTGCTGAGATTTGCCATCGGCTGATAACGAACTGCTTGCCGGTAATAATGAGCTGGTATTGATATTAATCGCTGATTCGGTGACCGTTACCTGGGTTTCAGCTTTATTAGAAATATTGCCTTTTTTATCAATCGCCACGCCGCTAATCGTATAGCTGTTCACACCGGTAGCATCGGCATGATATGCCGGTAATACCACGCTGTAATCGGCAGAACCGTTAGCAATAATTTTACCGCCGTTAGCCGCCAGCGTGCCTGCTGACCATTCAATATGGTCAAGGCCATGTTTACTGTTTACCGTGACGCCCAGCGTTTTTTGCTGTCCGCTATAACCGGTAATCAGCGCGGCATCTTTCAGCGTGATGACCTCGTTTTTGCGGTATTCCAGCACGATATTATTGTTGCGATTAACCAAATCATAACGGCTACCGTTCAGGCTGCGCAGTGCAGCCACCGCTTCAGGACTGGTCTGCTGCTGCCACGTCGCGCCTAACTGATAGTTAATTTCCAGACCGAGACGGGTATCGTTCTCGCCAGATTTTCCTTCGTGCTGTTCAGCATTCAGCGTCAGTAGCGGGAAAGGCGTGTAAGTTACGCCGGCAGTGATGGCATGCGGATTCTTTTGACGGTGATCTCTGCCGAACAGGGCCACTTCTTTACCGTAATACTGTTCGTAGTTTAACTTCATGCCCAGCTGAGGCCAGGCGGGGAGATAAGCCTCGGTACGAATATCCCAGCCGTTAGCCGGACGCTCTTTGTAATCCTGAACGTCTCTCGAATCTTTCCAGTTGGTCAGACGCAAATAGCCATTGGCCGCCACTTTCATAAAGTTGCGCCAGTATTCGACACCCGCGCCGGAACGTGCGTGTTGTCGGGAGAGATCGTAGTCGAAGAAAGTATTGGCACCGGCCATAAAATTGTCAGTGAAGTGCCGTGCGCCCAGCCCCAGGTTAGCCTGATTACGATCCTCAGTACGATGAAAACTGCCCTGAGTAAAAATGAGCCAGTCGGGTTGATCGCTTAACGGCAACAGCAGATCGAACTGCGAGTTTTTCAGTGAAAAATGCTTATCGGTATTAAGCTGCACCCTGGCCGTGCCAAAGCGGCTGAGCCATTGCTGGATTTCAGCGTTGGCCTGGCTGGTTGCCAGACCTCGTGCGGCGGACGCTGTACTCCCGCCGTCCGTGTTATTAGCCAGTAAAGAGCCGGCCCGATCTGCAAAGCTGGCAACCTGCATCTGCTGTGCATTGTCGGCGTCCACAGCATCGCTGGAGGTCTGCCCGGCGCGGCTGGTCGTCTCGGCATCAGGGGTTAAAAAATGCTGTTGGGCCGCAGCCAGAGCGGGCGTAAAAGCGGCAGCGACAGGAAAAGCACTTTGGATGGCAATTGTTAACCAGACTAGCCGGGAGCGGCATCCTGATGCCGTTGTTTTATAAGAAGGCGTGAATGATGATTTTTTTTTCATGATTAATTAACTGACTCTTGCTCCAGGATATAGCCAGCGTGAGAGTGCTGTCAGGGATCATGGAATAATCATGAGCCATCCATTTTCACTCTATTTTCTGGCACAGAAAAACGCGGTTAAATTTAATAAAAAGAAATCCCACCTCCGCTTTAATTGGTTTGGTGCGTGATATTTTATTAGAAGAAACTCTTCAGGGTATTTATGGTGCTTTTAGTTATATCATATTCTTAAATAGTGACAATGCGGCTTAAAATTAAGTCTGTTAATTTAATTAACATCTTTGATGGCCGTTCTTAATTATTTAAACTGATAACGTAAACGTAACAACAATGAGAGAAAATGATTTGGTAAAAGATTATGCCGCACGGTTAGCTAACGGTTTTTTTTGGTATTAACAGGTTAAATTCGTGTGATCTTTGACGGTGTTTTCAGTATTGGATTATTTCCTGGAGGCGTGAAGGTGATTGCGGATTTGTTTAATGCAGGTTTATTAAAACGATAACAATAAGGATTTTCCCGCGGCACTAATGAGTGGAAAGGGTGTCAAAGCGCTCGCAAAATAGGTCTGGTCATCGTCAGATAAGGCAAAAAAAAGAGCGCCTGAATCCGCATCAAGCGGGATTCAGGCCAGCAAGCTTATTTCAGTACGTCAGGGTTAACGCAGTTCTTTTCAACGTTGCCCGATAACGCGGCAATCAGGTTTTCCACTGCATCCCTTGCCATGCCGTACCGGGTTTCATGGGTAGCAGAACCGATGTGCGGCAGCGCCACGACGTTGGGCAGCTTAAGCAGCGGTGAATCAGCAGGCAGCGGTTCTTTTTCAAATACATCAAGTCCGGCCGCATGAATCGTTCCCTCTTGCAGCGCCGCAATTAATGCCTCTTCATCTATTACCGGCCCCCGGCCTGCATTAATCAACACCGCCGTCGGCTTCATTTTTGCCAGCTGTTCACGACCAATCAGGTGGTGCGTCTGGTCGGTTAACGGCAGGCTGATGCAGAGGAAATCTGACTCTTTCAGCAGCGTATCCAGATCGCAATACTGCGCGTCGAAGCGTTGTTCCGCCTCTTCATGATGCTTACGCGCGTTGTAAAGAATGGGCATGCTGAAACCAAGATGCGCGCGTTGTGCCAGCGCCAGGCCGATACGGCCCATCCCTAAAATGCCGAGTTTTTTATGGTGAACGTCAATACCGAACCAGTCCGCGCCGATGCTGCCTTGCCATTCACCCTTTTTGACGCGCTCCGCAACGTCTACCACGCGGCGGGCAGAGGAAAGCACCAGCGCCATCATGGTATCGGCCACGGTTTCCGTCAGGACGGTTGGCGTATGCATCAGCACCACGCCACGCTGGCTCAGTGCATCGATATCGAAATTATCCACGCCCACAGAGACGGAAGAAGCGGCACGCAGCTTAGGGGTTTTTTTCAGAAATTCCGCGTCGATTTTGCCGCCCGATCCCAAAATGCCTTCTGCCTTCTGAAAGGCATCAGCATGCTGGCTTAAGGTTTCCGGCGTCAGGCCGTTGATGTCGGTAACGTCAAAATGTTCATCCAGTTTTGAGCGTAAATCTTCCGGTAACTTTTTATACAGCACCACAGAAGGTTTCATTCTCTTCTCCCTGTTTAAAAGTGAGGAACGGGCCAGCTGGCCCGTTATCGTTCAAGCGTGTTTAGCGCCGTGCGGCATGGGGGGCTGTTTGTTGTCCGTGGGCTTTACGATGAGCGTCAGCCCTACAGACACAAGCAGCGATACACCCATAAAGATATACGAAGCTGAAGGATTACCCGTAGCGCCGTTGAGATAACCGACGACCCAGGAGCCGAGGAACGAGCCCAGCGCACCCATGGCATTAATCAGCGCCATCGCGCCGCCTGCGACATTACGCGGCAGCATTTCAGGAATGATGGCGAAGAACGGGCCGTAAGGGGCATACATCGCGGCACCTGCAATCACCAACAGGGAAAACGACAGCCAGAAATTATTAGCCCCAACAAGGTATGAACCTAAAAAGGCCAGCGCGCCAATCAGCAGTAACGGCCAGACAAACAATTTACGGTTTTGTAACTTGTCCGATGCCCACGAGGCCAAAATCATCGCGACGGTGGCAGCCAGATAAGGCACGGCAGATAACCAGCCCGCTTCCACCATGCCCATCTGCGTACCATTACGCAGAATAGAAGGCAGCCAGAGCACAAAGCCGTAGACGCCGATGCTCCAGGTAAAGTACTGGATACAAAGGATAATGACGTTACGGGATTTAAAGGCTTCAGCATAGTTGCGCACGGCTTTGATATTTTCCTGCTCTTTCTGTAGCTGGGCCTGCAAAGCGGCTTTTTCTTCCTCGCTCAGCCATTTGGCCTGAGCAGGCTTATCCTGCACCATAAACCACCAGGCGACCGCCCAGATAACCGCCGGGATCCCTTCGAAAATAAACATTTCGCGCCAGCCAAAGGCATTAATCAGGTAGCCGGAAACCACTGACATCCACAGGACCGTGACCGGGTTGCCCAGGATCAGGAAGGTATTGGCACGGGAGCGCTCTGATTTGGTAAACCAGTTGCTGATGTAAATCAGCATGGCGGGCATTACTGCCGCCTCGACCACGCCCAGCACAAAGCGGATCAGGGCGAGCGCGGGTATATTACTGACCACGCCGGTTAACGAGGCACAAACGCCCCATAAAATCAGGCAGACAAAGACCAGTTTTTTAACGCTGCGGCGTTCGGCATACACTGCGCCAGGGATCTGGAAAAAGAAGTAGCCGAGAAAGAACAGGGCACCCAGCAGGGATGACATGCCGTGGGTGATCCCCAAATCTTCGTTAATACCGGCGGCTGAAGCGAAGCTGAAATTTGCCCGATCCAGATACGCCAGGCTGTAAGTGATAAACACGATGGGCATGATATACCACCAGCGTTTAGGCGCGATTGTCTGCTTATTCATCTTTTTTTCCTCTGTTGTTGAGGTGGCCGCACTCTGTTTTTCAGGCAAACGGTGCCGCTCATAGGGTACAGGTCAGATTAAAAATCGCCGAGCGCGTCGCGCATTGGCAGCCCTTCACTGTCGCCGATCGCCTGGATAGCAAGTGAACCGATTTTGTTGCCGCGCCTGATGGCCTGCGGCAAGGTTTTTCCTTCCAGCAACGCGCTGATTACGCCAACGGCAAAGCCATCGCCTGCGCCGACCGTGTCCACCACGTTCTCTGTTCTGATGGCTTCAACCTGGCCTTTCTCGCCTTCCGCCGTTTTATACCAGGCCCCTTCGCAGCCGGTTTTAATGATGACCGCCTTCACGCCCATATCGAGATAGAAGTCGGCTATCGCTTCCGGTTGGTCGTAGCCGGTAAGGATCTTGCCTTCACTGATACCGGGCAAAACCCAGTCAGCAAAGCCTGCCAGCGTATTCAGCTGTTTTGCCATTTCACGCTCGCTCGGCCACAGAACCGGGCGCAGGTTAGGATCGAAAGAAATGGTTTTGCCCATCTGCTTCATTTCCTGCGCGGCATGTTTGGACAGCGCCAGCGAACTGTCAGAGATCGCCGCCGCCACGCCGCTAAGATGTAGATGGCGAGCGGCGCCAAAGTAGTCACGATTAAAATCGTCAACCGACAGGTGGCTGGCTGCGGACCCCTTGCGAAAATATTCCACCAGGGGATCGGAGCCATCTTCCACTTTAGATTTCAACTGAAAACCGGTGGGATAGCGAGAATCAACGCTAACCTGACGGCTGTCTACGCCCTCTTTTTCCAGCTGTTGCAGGGTATAGCGGCCAAAAGAATCATTGCCGATCCGGCTGACCCAGCCGACTTTCAATCCCAGCCTGGCCAAACCAATCGCGACGTTCAGTTCTGCACCGGCAATACGCTTAACAAAGCGTTCTGCCGCTGCCAGATCGCCCGCTTCGGTAGCGATGAACATTGCCATCGCCTCACCGATCGTTACCGCATCCAGCGTACCATTATCATGGACAGACATGATTTATTCCCCTCGCAGCAGCTCAATATAATGGCGGGTGACGGCAACCAAATCCTCGCCTTCCAGTGGAAATTCAATACCTCTTGGTACGTCATCAGGCAGTAGCGCCAGCGTTTCTCGCCACAGATTATCGGCATCATCAAGTGCTACGGCACGCCAGCCCGTTTGCGTTGGCCTGGCCGCTTTAACATGGATATAACTGACGAAAGGGGCCAGACGTTTCGCGGCTTCAAGCGGGTTATCACCAACCCATAGCCAGTTACCCATATCAAAGGTCATGCCGTCGCCGATGCGCGCTTCACCGCAGTCATGGAAGTAGCTATCCAGCGCCGCCAGCTTGCCGCATTCGGTCTGATCGTTTTCCACCACCAGACGAACCTTTTGGCCGGCCAGCATAGCCTGCAATTGTGAACAGTCGAAGCCGCGTGGATAGTTGCCCAAAGAATATTTTAGTCGCTGCGCATTGAGCTGTCCGGCCTCGGCAAAATGGCGCTCAAGATGGGGATTCAGCTCGCCTTCTGCGGTAAACAGCGCTTCCGGAACAGAGTAGGAGGCAGCAAGCTGTGCATCAGCGATAGCCTGACCCAGCCCGGAAAGGGCATTTAGCTCGGCGTCGTTAAACAGCTCACGGCGGATCTCCACGCCATCAGCGCCGGCAGCGGCAATAATCGGCAGGACGGCCCGTTGGCCACCCAGCGCATTAATCCGATCGTGGCCGTAGGCGGCCGTCACTACTATCACTTCAGGTTTCATCGTTCCTCCGAAAACCCCGGTCTGACGTTACAAAAACGTTAATTGGAACCGGTTCCAATAGAAAGGGGCAACATGCGGTTTTATGATCGCGCTCACGATGTGAACAATTATCGTGTCGGGATGCTCTGAAAAACACGGATTTTTATCGGCGAAAAAGTACACTGGCGGCGACAGCAGGGCAATGAAGCCCGATAACCAAAAAGGAATTTTTCATGTCTGATACTCAGCAGGCTTCTTCTACTGCGCTTTCCCTTCCTCATAACCTGTTTACCAGTCAAAAACGATTTGACGAACCTAATGCCAACGATATGCAGTGCGGTGATTTAAGTGAAAGAGAGTTGAAAGAGCGCTATGGCTTAAAAAACATTTCTGAAACGCTGGATCCCTGGACCGACACCCGGCTGCGTTATCCTGTGGGCAATTATGCGTTTGCCGCGCCAGCGATTATTAAAGAGAAAATCGATCGACAAAAAATGACCGCCATGCTTTTTGATGAAATGCGCACCTTATCGAGAGCGGTCTCTTTCTTCGGATACCGGGAGCTCTTTCTCCGAATGGTTAATCATTTTCAAACGGGGAATGGTGCGGTTTTCAGAGATCCTACGTTAGACTTTGCTTATAAACAGCAGATAATTAATGATACAACGGATCAAAGTACGCTAAAGATAATCGAAGATGATATAGTGGCTTATATTGACTGGGAAGCCGAGTGCTTTAACAAAAAAGGTGTTAATTCAGTTTCTGCTAATTTAAAAAAATCTCATCTTCCAAAATTTAATCGCTGGATAGATAGAATAAATGGTTTGGGTATTTCGGTGCATGATATTTATACAACGAGTATAACAATACGTTCGTTGAAAATAGAAAAAAATAAATATTCCTTTATAGTTCATTATCTGGCTCAGGATCATTTTGGGTTAGACAGTCAGGATATAATGAAGAAGACCTTCCATAATATGCCGCTATTCCGTATATGGTTTTTGTTACAAAGATGGGATAAGCTGGGATTCAAGCCCTTTATGGTCAATATGGAAGCAGTCATAGAAATAAAAGGAGAAAGAGATGATAAAGCATAATATAAAGAGGATTATTACAAAAAAAAATGTACTATTTTTTATTTTTATTATGTCTGTTTACTATGTCTATAAAGCTTTTCATCCAGCCACTATCGTTGCTGTCTATCAGACGGAAAACAGAAGTACGGTATTAGTAAGAAACCTTCCTTTTACCGATGCAGGTAAGCTGGCCTGGTGGAAGATAAATAAAAAAATACTTAATGAACAATATGGCGTTCCGATGGACAACAGCAAGGGACATTTTCATATCAGCTTTTGGAATTTTGGCGATGGCTTTAAAGAGATGCCTGAACATGTATCGCGGTGGAGTTCTGAAACCACGGATCTGCTCTGCTTTGAAGAAATGAAGGTGAAAAAAAACTGTATTGATAAAGATATGGAGATGGTAATTTTTAATACTATGGCGGGTAATATCTTAATCAGATCCGACGGAAAATATCGGGAAGAGAAAAACGGCGATATCGTTAAAGCAAAGTGGTAAGCGCCACGGTTGTACCGCTTACCTTATTGCTTTAGTTTTATCCTTCCAGCCGGGTCGATCCGCGGACAATCAGTTCGCCAGACCAGACCTGTTCACGGGGTGGAGAATTATCGCCTTCGATGCGGCGTATCACCTGCTCCAGCGCGGCATAACCGATTTGCCAGGTAGGCTGCTTCAGCGTGGTAATCCCCACGCCGGCCAGCTCGGACCAGACCAGCTCATCAAAGCCCAGCAGACCCAGCTCTTTGCCCCAGTTCAGCTCGAGGCGTTTTAGCGATCGTGCAACCTGTAGCGTGAGTGCGCCATTAACCGCCAGCACCGCGCAGCGCTTTGCATGATTTCGCTGGTAGAACTCAAGAAGTACGCGATCGAGTTTGGCCGCATCATGCAGCGCGACTTCAGCCTGTTCGGTATGGCAGTGCGGATACTGTGCCGCCACCTGATTAAATCCTTTCAGGCGCTCTAAACGGGTATTTACCATGCCCAGCGGCTCGGTAACGAATAAGAGAGTTTCAAACCTCTGTTCGATTAAGTGCTCGGTGACCTGCGTCGCCGCTTCCATATTGTCCAGGCCGACAACATCGCAGTCAAAATCAGGGATCTTACGGTCTATCAGCACCATGGGTAAAAAAGACTGCTGAAGATGGTTGAGCACCTCTTCACGCATTCCCACCGCATTTACCACAATCCCTTCAACCTGATAACTGCTCAGCAGATTGAGGTAATGCTGCTCCTGATCGACCTGGTTGTTGGTATTACACATCAGCAGAGTAAAACCCTGCGCGCGACAGGCCGCTTCGATCCCGCCCATCACATCAACCGAATAGGGGTTAGTGATATCCGCAATGATCAGCCCGATAAGCCGTGTACGCCCGCGCTTTAGCCCACGAGCCATCTGGCTCGGGCGATAATTCAGTTCAGCAATAGCGGTTTCAATACGCTGCTTTAAATCGGTAGAAAGCACGTTCTGCTCGCCGTTAAGATAGCGAGAGACGCTGGTTTTTCCGGTTTTCGCTGCTTTAGCAACATCGCTGATAGTGGCGCGTGAAGCCTTGCGATTCATGGCGGTCCTTGAACAGTTAACAGAGGGATAAAACCAGCTATAACTGGCCTTATTTCCTTAAGATAGTCCGAAATGACGGAATGCGGATCGGGCCATAATAAAGCATAAGGCTACCCTCGCCCATAGCTGAGCACAGGTATCGGGACAAGAAAGGCGAGGCCGGGCGCGGTGCCGCCCGGCCAAAACAGGTTTATTGCAGCGGGCTGAGGGTGATTTCCACGCGACGGTTCTGCGCTTTCCCTTCTGAGGTGCTGTTGGACGCGATTGGATTATCCGGGCCCATTCCGCCGGTGCGGATGCGGTTAGCCGCCACGCCCTGAGTAATCAGCGAGCTGGCAACGCTGTCGGCACGCTGCTGTGACAGTTTCATATTCAGCTGACGGCTACCGGTGCTGTCGGTATAACCGACAATGTTAACCGCAGTTTTTGCATACTCTTTTAGCACCATCGCTACGCCGGTCAGCGTATTGGCACCCGCAGGCTTCAGTGAGCTGCTGCTGCTGTCGAAGGTCACGTTATTCGGCATATTCAGCACAATGTTGTTACCGTTACGGGTGACGCTGACGCCGGTACCGCGCATTTTCTCACGCAGCTTGGCTTCCTGCACATCCATATAGTAGCCAGCGCTGCCACCCAGAGCGGCACCTGCGGCCGCCCCAATCAGTGCGCCTTTGCCGCGATCTTTCTTCGACGAAGAGAGTACGCCGACGCCTGCGCCTAATGCCGCACCAATACCCGCGCCAATGCCGGATTTGCCCGCTTCACGTTCGCCCGTATAGGGATTAGTGGTACAGCCCGAAAGCGCAACAGTGCCGCTCAAAACCAGAGCGAGCGTGATAAAACGTTTTTTCATTGAGATAGATTCCTGAACAGCGCGAGGCAAAATTGCCTGAAAAAAGTGATTATGACGCTGGCTGACAGAAAAAAAACGGTGTTATGTTCCTAAATTGTAAAGAGACGCTACGCCAGATTATCGGGGTGACAAAAACAGCCGGTGACGTGATCGTTAATTAATCCGCAGGCCTGCATAAAGGAGTAACAGGTGGTGCTACCAACGAATTTAAAACCGCGCTGCTTAAGGGCTTTAGAAAGCGCATCGGAAACGGAACTGGTCGTGGGCGCCGTGCGATAATCGCTGTAGTGATGGATCTGCGGCTGATGATCGACAAATTGCCAGATAAACGTATTGAACGCTTCTCCTCTGGCTTCCATGGCAAGCAGCGCACGGGCGTTAGCAATAATCGCCGCAATTTTGCCAGCATGACGAATGATGCCGCTGTCGTTAACCAGCCGCGCGACATCGGCTTCACCCATCAGTGCCACCGCCTGAGGATCAAAATGGTGGAAAGCCTGGCGATAATTATCCCGCTTTTTCAACACGGTAAGCCAGGAAAGCCCGGCCATTTGCCCTTCCAGACAAAGCATTTCAAAGAGTTCGCGACTGTCAGTCAGCGGAATTCCCCACTCTTCATCATGGTAAGCCAGATAGAGCGGATCCTGAGATACCCAGCCGCAACGTTGCATCATGTATTTCCTTATCAAAACAGACTGAAAAAGTCAGGATGACAGCTTGACGTAATCCGTTACCAGGCAATAGTTATTTAACAGGTTGACGCAAAAATAACCTATAACCCTTGCCGTTCTGTCGCTTTTGGGCTCTTTTCTGGAGTCGTTGTATGTCAAAGAAACGTCTGGCTACACGCGCTTTCACAGCGGCGTGGATTATCTGCTATCTGGGTTCGATTCATCCTGCTTTAAGTTGGGACCAGCTTTATGTCTTTGGCGACAGCTTAAGCGACAGCGGTAATAATGGCCGTTATACCTGGGATAGCAATATTCATCCTTTGTATGATGAGATACTGGCTGAAAAAATCAATCTCTCTTTACGCGCTTCCGATTCCGGCGGAACTAACTATGCCGCGGGCAATTCGACCGCGACTGCCCAAATCAATCCTGTCGATAATACCGCAGACCAGGTTAGCGCTTACCTTGCCGCCAGCAATGGACGGGCCGATGCGGACGGGCTCTATATTCACTGGATTGGCGGTAACGATTTGGCTGCCGCTGCGCTGAATCCGCTGGCCGCAGAAGGGATAGTTAGCACCAGCGCTTTTGCCGCTGCCGGCCAGGTACAAACGCTGCTGGCGGCGGGAGCGGGAGCGGTCATTGTGCCTACGGTGCCCAATATTGGCGCGTCGCCCGCCTTGCTTGAGGCGGTGATTCAGGTTGGGCTGGCACCCGTGGCCGACGCGGCGCTTGCTGCCGCCTTTACCTCGCTTAACAGCCAGACCACCCTGAGCCAGGCTAGCCGTAATCAGGCCATCTATCAGGCGCTTTATGCCGCCGCCGGACAGGCAAGTTCTGTGTCGCTGGTACAGCAGGCGATAGCCAGCCAGCTTTATGAAGCCTGGCAAACGCTGAGCAGCCAGGCGAGCGCGTTAACAGACAGCTATAACCAGCAGGAGGAGAGCCAGCTGGCACAGCTGAGCGGAAATATCGTGCGCGTAGACATTAACGGGTTGTTCAACGAAATTCTCAGCGATCCCGCGGGTTACGGGTTAACGAATACCGCCGGGATGGCTTGTCCGCCTGGCGTCTCGGCAGCGGTCTGCGGTGCCAGCACGCCCGGTTTTGCCAGCGAACAGGCTTACCTTTTTGCCGACGGGTTGCATCCCGGCCCCTCCACGCATCAGCTGATTGCCGATTATATTCAGTCAGTGCTCGACGCCCCTGCCCAGGTTGTGGCGCTGAATCAGGCCACGCTGGCCATGTCACGAGATGCCCGGGCCACGCTCGACGGTCATTTACAGCAGCAGCGACACAGCGCTAATCCGCAGGGCTCGCTGAATGTTTTTGGCGGCTACGCGGGCCAGCATGATGACTATGCCGGTAATCTTGCCGCGGGAGAAGGCAATGCAACCAGCCATAATCTGACGCTGGGCGTGGATTACAAACTGACAGATAACTGGCTTGTGGGCGGGCTGGTTTCCGCATCGAATGACAGTCAGCATCCCACGCCACGCTATGACTATAAGATGCGGGGCTGGCTGCTGTCGGCCTACAGCGAACTCGCCTTTTTTGATAACGGCTGGGTTAACGCGGATGCGCACTACGCGTCGGCAAACTTCGATGACATCAAACGTACCGTCAAAATTGGCCCGGCAACGCGAACAGAAAAAGGCGAAACGGACGGCACGCAGCTGGGCGCGCGCATCACAACCGGCTGGGATTTTCCTGTTGGATCGCTGTTAACTACCGGCCCCATAGCGCAATATGCGCTGGATTACAGCTCGGTTGACGGCTATCGGGAACAGGGAGCCAGCAGCACCGCGATGCGCTTTGACGATCAGAATTATCATTCGCAAATCGGTGCGCTGGGCTGGCGTGTTGATTCCAGCCTGGGCTGGTTTAATCCCTGGGCGGAAGTGAGTTACAACCATCAGTTTGGTGATAACGTCTGGCGGGCCGGAGGCGGGCTGAAATCGACCCAGACCACCTTTACCCGCGACTCTGCCAGGCAGGACAGCAACTGGGTCGATGTCACCGTTGGCGCGCACATGCCGTTGGGAGATAGCGTGGCGGCATTCGCTTCTGTCTCTCAAACGGGCGGACTGAGTACTGGCGAACAGTTTATGTATAACCTTGGCGTCAGCGCCCGCTTTTAATCACGTAGTTGGAGGCACGGTGCGGGCAAAGCTTTCGCGTTCAAACATTTTTTCCGCCAGCCTGATCAGCGCCGGACGATCCACACACCAGTTAGGAATAACGCGGCGGAAATTCAAAAAGCCTATCAGGCAGGCAGTGGCAATATCCGCGACGTTCAGCTTTTCACTGTTCAGCGTAATGCCTTTGGCCGCTTCTTTCTCCAGCGCATCCAGACCACGTAAAATTTTCTCGCGCTGGCGCAGCAGCTGACTTTCCATTTGCAGCTCCGGCGGACGCATCTGTTCGCGCAGCAGGATCACTGCCGCATCGCCAATACCATCGGCCAGCGCTTCCAGCTGCTGGACTTTCAGCGCGGCCAGTTTTTCTCGCGGCAGCAGTGCAGGGGCGATATCCAGCTGTTCCAGATAAGCGGCAATGATATGAGAGTCATACCAGATTTCATCCGGTGCGGTAATCAGCGCCGGAATTTTGCCCAGTGGATTAAACTGCGGTACCTGGCTTTCATCGGTCCATGGCGATTCGTTAATAAATTCAAACGTAATGCCTTTTTCCAACAGAATAACGGAAATTTTCCGGACAAAAGGGCTGGTGTAACTGCCGATTAATTTCATTGCGCGATTTCCCTCTTTTCGCCGGATCTGGCCGGCGGAATAGTATTCAGTGAGTCATTCTCCAGGAAACAGGAAAGGATTCAGGCTGCTACGTGAAAAGCCTTCCTGCTCCATGCGGGCATCCAGTACCAGCGAGGCGAGGTCGTCAGCAACCGGCTCGACCGCGGGATCTTTTTCCTGATAGAGCATTTTCAGGTAGGTGCCGCAGTCACCGCAGCTTTCTGCTTTAACGGCGGCGGTTTCGCTGTCCAGCGACCAGTAATGCAGATCCCGCGTTTGTTCGCAGTTGCTGCATTTGGCCCGCACCACGTGCCATTCGCTTTCGCAAAGGTTGCAGTGCAGATAGCGTAAGCCGCCTTGTTGCGTGGCCATATGAATGACGCTGGCGACCGGGACGCTGCCGCAAACCGGACAGAACTGGCGCTGTTCGCCTGGCTCAGCCCGCGCTTTACCGGGGATCAGCGCTGCCATCTGTGCCCAGTAAAGGGAGAGCGCCGCCCAGATAAACGGTGATTTGTCGCTGCTGACCTGAGCAAAGTCATCGGCAAACAGCGCGGAAGCCATTGCTTCCAACTCCGTGGCGGAAGCCTTTTCCAAATTCTCCAGCACGGCCAGCGCCTGGCCGGTCATTTCCGGCTTCATTTCGGCAATCAGCGAATGCAGCAGCCGCTGCCAGTGCGGATCGCGCGGGAGCAGGTGAATATCCAGCGGCGGTTTCCCGCTCGCGGCGGTTTCCACCAGGCGGGCGTGCAGATCCATCTGTAGCGGATGATCGTACAGCACAATTTCCTGAGCACTGGCGACGACGGCGGCAAAACGCAGGTAGTCACCCAGCGGATTTTTCTCCGCCAGCTGACGAAGCCGGGCAGCGCGCCGGGAATACAGATTTTTCAGCCTGGGAAAAAGTAACGGCGGGATCATCTCCGCCGCGGTTTCTTCGCTTGTTGCCAGCCCGGCCTGCGGGATTATGCGAATGCTCATGGGGATCCTGTTATTTCGGTCGCTTCTGCTGTTCGCGAACGGCGCGATACCAGCGTGGGTGGTGCTTTTTCGCCCATGTGGTTGTAACCCAGCCTTCTACCATCGCGGTCAAGGTTCCTTTCACCCACAGAGCGGCATAGATATGAACCATAATGACGATGATCAGCGCTGCGGCAGCGACAGAATGCACCAGCAGCGCAACGCGAATAACCGGGATGGCAAACGCGTCGGCAAACCAGGGCCGCCAGATAACGATACCGCTTGCCAGCAGCAACAGTAAAGTACCGATAGCTGCCCAGAATACGCACTTCTGTCCGAAATTATAGCGTCCGGTATCGCCCACTTCCTCGTTTTGCGCAATTTTATGAATATTTTTTGCCCAGACCAGATCCTCACGGTCGGGCAAATTGTGCCGCCAGTAGCGAAAGAACATCGGCAGAAAAGCGATGAACATCGTTACCCCGACAAAAGGGTGAAGAATGCGCGCCAGCTGAGGCGTCCCGAGTATATTCAGCAGCCAGTTAAACGAAGGAAAGAAAAACCCCAGCCCGCTCAGGGCGGCGAAGACAAAGCAAATGGCCATCAGCCAGTGGTTGAGCCTTTCTGTTGCATTGTAGCGCTGGATCTTCATTAATGCGTCTCCTTGTCATGGGGTTCTTCCTCTTCTTCCACCCGGTTTGGCCCAATGCCGACGTAATGAAATACGCTGGCGGCAAAGGTCGCGGCAAAACCGATGGCGGCAAGCGGTTTCCAGATACCTTTCCAGAAAGTAACGGCCGGACTGATGCAGGGATTCGCGGGCAGGCCATGATAAAGCTCTGGCTTATCAGCATGATGCAGTACATACATCACGTGCGTGCCGCCAACGCCTGCGGGATCGTACAGCCCGGCACGATCGTAGCCCCGGCTTTGCAGTTCGCTCACCCGGCCAGCCGCAAGCTGGTGCATATCGGCCTTGCTGCCGAAATGAATAGCGCCTGTCGGGCAGGTCTTCACACAGGCAGGCTCTTGTCCAACGGTGACACGATCGACGCACAGCGTGCATTTATAGGCGCGGTTATCCTCTTTATTCAGGCGTGGCACGTTAAACGGACAGCCTGCAATACAGTAGCCGCAGCCAATGCAGTGTTCCGACTGAAAATCGACAATGCCGTTGGCGTACTGAATGATTGCGCCTTCTGCCGGACAGGCCTTCAGACAGCCCGGATCGGCACAGTGCATGCAGCCATCTTTGCGGATAAGCCACTCAAGTCTGCCCTGTTCTTCCACTTCCGAAAAGCGCATGACCGTCCAGGATTTAGCCGTCAGATCGGTAGGGTTATCATAAATGCCGACGTTGTGTCCGACCTCATCACGAATGTCGTTCCACTCGGAGCAGGCGACCTGACAGGCTTTGCAGCCGATACAGGTAGTGACATCAATCAGTTTCGCCACTTCCTGCTGGTGGTCTCTGGCGCGTGGCGCGGGCGTTGCGCTGTTGGTGGCCGATCGCCGAAGAATGTTTTGCGTTTGCAGTGACATAAGTTTCCTCAAATCCTTTCGACGTTAACCAAAAACGCTTTATATTCGGGTGTTTGCGAGTTAGCGTCGCCGACCGAAGGCGTCAGGGTGTTGGCCAGAAATCCTTGCTTTGCCGCGCCTTCAAAGCCCCAGTGGCACGGAATACCAATGGTATCGACCGTTTTGCCATCGATAAGTAACCTGCGCAGGCGTTTTGTCACTACCGCTTTGGCTTTGATGTAGCCACGCTGCGAACTGACTTTTACTGAATCTCCCACCCTGATGCCTTTTTCTTCTGCCAGCTCCGTGCCGATCTCAATAAACTGCTCGGGCTGAGCAATGGCGTTCAGTAAGGCATGTTTAGTCCAGTGACGGAAAAGCTCGGTAATGGAATAGGTTGTGGCTACATAGGGGAACTGGTCGGCGCGTCCCAGCGCCAGCGCATCGGCATGGAACAGCCGTGCTACCGGACTGTAAACCACCTCAGGATGCAGGGCGTTGGTCCCGGTCGGGCTTTCTGAAGGTTCGTAATGCTCGGGGAACGGCCCATCAATGAGTTTATCCAGCGCAAACAAATGCCCCATGCCGTCCGGCAGCATGATAAACGGCCCCACTTTCTGCTCTGGCGGCGTAGTTAACGGATAATCGGGCACGTCAATGCCTTCCCAGCGTTGCCCGTTCCACTCAATCAGCTTGCGCTGCGGATCCCAGGCTTTACCCTGCGGATCGGCGGAGGCGCGGTTGTAGAGAATACGTCGGTTGAGCGGCCATGCCCATGCCCAGCCGTTTGCTGCGCCCAGTCCTGACGGATCGGCGTTATCGCGTCTTGCCATCTGGTTGCCTGCGGCGGTCCAGCTTCCGGCATAAATCCAGCAGGCACTGGCGGTTGTGCCATCGTCCCGCAGTTCGGCAAAGGAGCTGAGCTGCTGACCCTTTTTCAGCACCAGCCTGCCGTGTTCATCAACGATATCGGCCAGCGCTTTGCCGTTGTTTTCCATGGCGACCTCTTCAGAAGCAGGCGACCACGGGTTGGTGTAGTCCCAGCTCATGGCTAACAGCGGCTCTGGCGCGGTCCCCCCTTCCTGACGATAAAGCTCGCGCAGACGCAGGAAAATATTCCCCAAGATCTTACCGTCGTGCAGCGCCTCGCCTGGCGGAATGGCCGCCGCCTGGTGCCACTGTAAACAGCGGGACGAATTGGCGACCGATCCGTCTTCTTCCGCAAAACAGGAGGAGGGCAGACGGAACACTTCGGTCTGGATTTGCGCCGGGTCGACGTCGTTAAACTCACCGTGAGGCTGCCAGAAGCTGGCCGTTTCGGTACTGAGCGGATCGATAACCACCATATATTTCAGTTGGGAAAAAGCGCGGGAGGCTTTGTTTTTATCCGGGAAGGCAGCCAGCGGGTTAAAGCCCTGGACGATGTAGCCGTTGAATTTTCCTTCGGTCATCATTTCGGCCTGCGTCAGGCAGTCGTAGTTTTTATCCCACTTTGGCAGCCAGTCAAACCCCCAACCGTTTTCTTTCTGCGCATTGTCGCCATAAAAGCTTTTCATCAGGCTGATGAAGAACTTCGGCGTGTGTTGCCAGTAGTTGACCTGGCCCGGTAATGCCTCAACAGGCGTAGCCTGCTGTAAATAGCTTTCCAGAGAGGTTTGATGCTCTGATGGCAACATCAGATAGCCTGGCAGGCTTTGCGACAGCAGCCCTAAATCGGTAAAACCCTGCACGTTGGAATGCCCGCGAAGCGCGTTAATACCGCCGCCGATCATGCCAATGTTGCCGAGCAGTAGCTGGACCATTGCCGCCGCCCGGATAATTTGCGAGCCGTTGGAATGATGGGTCCAGCCAAGCGCATAGAGAATGCTGGCAGTACGGTTGGGCACGCTGGTGGCGGCCAGCTGCTGACAAATCCGCAGGAAATCGTCTTCAGGGGTGCCGCAAATACGATTTACCAGCGCGGGCGTGTAGCGACTGGCATGGGTTTTCAGCAAATTCCAGACGCAGCGTGGATGGGCCAGCGTATCATCGCGTTTTGCGTAACCGTCTGCATCCATCTCGTAGTGCCAGCCGGTTTTATCATACTGGCGGGTGGCCTCGTCATAGCCACTGAAAAGCCCATCCTGAAATCCATATCCTTCGCTGACAATGAGAGCCGCGTTGGTAAAATCCTTCACGTATTCAAGCTGTACCTGCTGGTATTCAAGCAGATAATTGACCACGCCCATCAAAAAAGCGGCATCGCTTCCGGCGCGGATGGGAGCATACATATCGGCAACGGCAGCTGAGCGATTGAAGCGAGGATCGACAACAATCACCTGCGCGCCATTATGAATTTTGGCTTCGATCACCCACTTGAAGCCAACCGGATGGGCTTCAGCAGGGTTGCCACCCATAATCAGAATGACGTTGGCGTTTTTGATATCGTTCCAGTTATTGGTCATGGCGCCACGGCCAAAACTGGGTGCCAGCGCCGCAACGGTAGAGCCGTGACAAAGTCGCGCCTGATTATCAATCGCCAGCATGCCCAGCGCGCGAGCAAACTTCTGGTCCAGCAGGCCGGTTTCATTACTGGCGGCAGAAGAGCAGAGCATGCCGGTAGTCAGCCAGCGGTTTACCGTGGTGCCCGCCGCGTTTTTGATCTGGAAATTAGCGTCGCGGTCATCCTTCATCAGCCGGGCGATACGATTGAACGCGTCTTCCCAGCTAATGCGCTGCCAGCGGTCGGAGCCGGGCGCACGGTATTCCGGGTATTTCAGCCGCTGGTCGCTGTGGATGTAATCTAGTACGCCTGCGCCCTTCGGACACAGCGAGCCGCGACTGACCGGATGATCGGGATCGCCTTCAATATGGTAGATCGTGGAAATAGCATTTTTAGCACCGTCGCCGAGACTGTAAATCAGCATGCCGCAGCCTACAGAGCAGTAAGTGCAGTTATTTCGGGTTTCTTTACTGCGAAGAAGTTTGTTTTCACGAATAGCGGCTGTTGCCGTTACCGGAGAAAAACCGAGCAAAGCGAGAGACGTTCCCGCCATTCCGCCTGCACAGATCTTAAAAAAACTGCGTCTGTTCATTTGCATTTATGGCCCACCTTTCATTCCATGAGCGCGCAAAGTAGCAGGCTGAAAAGTGATGAAATTGATATGGATCATAAAGGGCGCTTTTTAACCTTTTTTGCGGCGCAAAATACTTCTTTTGGCCAGGAACGGGTATTCTCCTGCAGAGGGGGATTGGGTGTTTTCAGTGCCAACATGGCGCAGCATGATCATCCCGTTTGAAGATCAACGTGCCAGGTGAGCAAAATGAGTGAATTTGATAAAAACCCGACGTTAAGCGGGCTGAGTCGGGCGCAGGTCTGGCAGCGTAATACGCTGGACGTGGCAAAAGATGACTGGCTGGCAGATGAAGTGCCTGTTGCGCTGGTTTACAACGGCATCTCCCACGTGGTGATGATGGCCACGCCAAAAGATCTGGAGGCATTCGCGCTGGGTTTTTCTTTATCAGAAGGCATTATTGCTTCGCCTGATGACATCTACGGCATTGATATCCAGCCTTCCTGCGGCGGCATTGAAGTGCAGGTGGAGCTTTCCAGCCGGCGGTTTATGGGGCTAAAAGAGCAGCGCCGTGCGATGGCTGGCCGCACCGGCTGTGGCGTGTGTGGCGTGGAACAGCTGGCCGAAATCGGTAAGCCCGTTCAGCCGTTGCCGTTTACCCAGACGTTTGCAGTAGACCGATTGGATGAGGCGCTAGCCCAGCTGAAAAATTACCAACCCGTTGGCCAACTGACGGGCTGTACGCATGCAGCGGCATGGATGATGCCCGATGGCAATCTGGCGGGCGGCTGCGAGGACGTAGGGCGGCACGTGGCGCTGGATAAGCTGCTTGGACAGCGCAGTCAGCAAACCGGCTGGCAGCAGGGCGCAGTGCTGGTTTCCAGCCGGGCCAGCTATGAGATGGTACAGAAATCCGCCATGTGCGGCGTGGAGATCCTGTTCGCTGTCTCCGCCGCAACCCGACTCGCCGTGGAGGTGGCTCAACGCACCAACTTGACGCTGGTCGGCTTCAGTAAGCCGGGACGCGCCACGGTATATACGCATCCGCAGAGATTGGTTTAGGCCACGACGATGTGCGGCAGCATCTTTTCCAGCGCGCTGAAAGCGGGAAGCGCCGTCGCGCCGCTGTCGGTCACCAGCGTGGCCACCTGTTCAATACCGGCATAGTTCATCCGGCTGGTCAGGCCAAGCTTGCTGTGATCGGCCAGCAGAACCAGCTGGGTAGCCTGTGCCGCCATGGCACGGGCAATAGCGGCTTCGTGCGGATGGAAACTGCTGGCACCATTTTTACTGTCGATACCCACTGGCGACATCATCGCGACATCGGCACGGAAACGGTGAATTTCCCCAACGGTTAACTCGCCCCGCGTTTCCTGCGCGCCGGCCTGCATATTGCCACCAAGCAGGATAATGGAATTATTCAGCGACACATTTTCTTCCGCCGCGGAAAGCTTCAGCGCGGCATGCAGGCTGTTGGTGATAATTGTCAGACCGGACATGGTGCAAAGCTCCCCGGCCAGCATCGTCGTTGTGCTGCCCGCATCCATAAACAGTGTCTGACCGGGCTTCAGCAACTGCGCCGCCGCACGAGCGATAGCGAGTTTTTCACGAGCGCGCACCTCGCTACGGACGGTCAGCGGCGGTTCTGGCTCAGCATCGATAGCAATCAAACCGCCATGGACGCGACGGGCAACGCCCAGCGCTTCCAGCTCGATAATGTCTCTTCTGGCCGTTTCACGCGAAATACCCAACTCTCTGATAATCCGTTCCGTACTGACATGGCTGAGCGTGGTCAGCAGCGCACGAATGCGATGAAGTCGCGTTTCCTGAAGCATTTTTCTTTCCTTAACCAGACAAGATGGGCACTAGCCTAACCGAGAACGTTTCGTTGTGCATGTGTATTTTGTTGCGTTTGTGTATTTAGTTGCATTTTTGCCAAAAGTTGCCATGATAAAAATCAGATGGCCATCGCGGCCTCCATTTTCTTTATCGTAACGGGAGTTATCATGGCTACACGTTCGACCATCATGGACACCAACAGCTTTCGCGCCGAGCACGCTTCAGGGCTCGACGCCGATGTGCGCAAACTGACCGACAAACGCAGCAAAGTGCTGGGTGAATCCTATCGTCTGTTCTATCGCAAGCCGGTCCATCTGGTTCGGGGTGAGGGCCAGTATTTGTGGGATGCGGCGGGCGATAAATATCTCGATGCCTACAATAACGTTGCCAGCATTGGCCATTGCCATCCGGCAGTGACAGACGCGGTTTACCAGCAGATGCAGCAGCTGAATACCCACACCCGTTATCTGCACGAGCGTATTCTCGATTATTCAGAAGAGCTGCTGGCAACGATGCCCGGTGAAATCGACCGCGCGATGTATATGTGCACCGGTTCAGAAGCTAACGATCTGGCCATTCGCGTGGCCAGGGCGTACAGCGGTGGCACCGGCATTATTGTCAGCCAGGAAGCCTATCACGGCACCAGCGATCTGACCTCGGGCGTTTCGCCCGCGCTGGGTTCTGGACAGCCGCTGGCCGCGACGACGCGCCTGGTTTCTCCGCCCGATCGCTATCGCGTTACTGCGCCGGATCTGGGGGCGTGGTTTGCCAATGAAATCCAGAAGCAGATCGATGATATGGCGGCGAAAGGCATTAAGTTTGCCGGTTTCCTGGCGGATTCAATTTTCTCTTCCGACGGCGTGCTGCCGGGGCCAAAAGGCTTTTTGCAACAGGCTGTCGATGTGGTGCATAAAAACGGCGGCATCTTTATTGCCGATGAGGTGCAGCCAGGCTTTGCCCGCACCGGTGAAGCATTCTGGGGCTTTGCCCGCCATGACGTCGTGCCGGATATCGTCACCACCGGTAAACCAATGGGTAACGGCATTCCGGTTTCCGCACTGTTGGCGAAAAGCGACGTGCTGGCGGCGTTCAGCGACGATATTCCTTACTTCAATACCTTTGGTGGCAACCCGGTAGCCATGGCTGCCGCTCAGGCAGTGCTGAAGGTCATTAAAGAAGAAGGGTTACAGGAACACAGCCGCGTGGTCGGCGAAAAATTGCTGAAAGAATTACTGACGCTGAAAGAGAAATACGAATGCGTGGGCGATGTGCGTGGCGCGGGCCTGTTTATTGGCTTTGAGCTGGTGACGGATAAAGCCAGTAAAACCCCTAACAAACAGCTGGCGCTGGATGTCACTGAAAAGCTGCGGGAAAATCGTGTGCTGACTTCGGTGGCCGGGCCGTACGGCAACGTGCTAAAACTGCGCCCGCCGCTAGCGTTCCAGGAAAGCGATATTGACTGGCTGGTGGGCGCGCTGGATAAATCATTGAGCGCATTGGTTCGTTAAGTATCCTGTTGGAGATGGCTGCGCCAGGAGTGCTCGCGAACGTCTCCCGGCGGCTTGCTCGCCGCCGGTAACGGCAGCCGCCACCCTTATGCCAAAAGGGAACCACGGGCAGGTAACGGCGTTCAGCGGCGAAGGCGTTCCCGCGCTGAACGAGCTTATACCGTTTCGGTCTGTGCTGAGAGAAGATGGTTCTAACGCGGGCTGCATGCCTGCTGCCCATAATAGCCTTATAAACAACGGGGCATTGATAACCCTTTTCCAGATCATTTATTTAACTATAATGATCCGACTGCTTACGCGGGGCTGCATAGCCCCCGCCCACCCTTAATGGAGATGATGAACATGAGTTATTCACTGCCATCCTTGCCTTACGCATACGACGCACTGGAACCGCATTTCGACAAGCAGACGATGGAAATCCATCACACCAAACATCACCAGACCTACGTTAACAACGCTAACGCCGCGCTGGAAGGTACCGAATTTGCAAGCCTGCCGGTTGAAGAGCTGATCACCAAACTGGATCAGGTTCCTGCTGATAAAAAAACCGTGCTGCGTAACAACGCGGGCGGCCACGCTAACCACAGCTTCTTCTGGAAAGGCCTGAAAACCGGCACCACGCTGAGCGGCGATCTGAAAGCGGCTATCGAGAAAGATTTTGGTAGCGTTGATGCTTTCAAAGCTGAATTCGAAAAAGCAGCCGCAACCCGTTTCGGTTCAGGCTGGGCGTGGCTGGTTAAAAAAGGCGACAAGCTGGCGGTAGTCTCTACTGCAAACCAGGACAGCCCGCTGATGGGTGAAGCCATTTCTGGCGCATCCGGCACCCCAATCGTGGGTCTGGACGTGTGGGAACATGCTTACTACCTGAAATATCAGAACAAACGCCCTGACTACATCAAAGCGTTCTGGGAAGTGGTTAACTGGGACGAAGCAGCAGCCCGTTTCTCTGCTGCAAAATAATTCCTGTCACTTTTGTGATGCTAAACCGACGAACTTTGTTCGTCGGTTTTTTTTCGCGGGTACATCATCCGGGTTCGCTTCAGCAGAGGGCATTTTTAGCTTAGCGCTGAAGGAACCGCCCAGAAGGGCGGTTACCTGGCTACTTGCCTGCCACGTTAATGGTGATCGCGAACGTGTTGTGGGATATTTCCCATTTCCCGCTCCCGGTTGACCACAGCGTGCCAGATACAACGAGCACAATACAAAAGTACCGTTTCATTGTGCGGTCCTTGCACAGACCGCTTCACGGTAATACCACCGGTGATGCTACCGTGAAAACAAGCACGGGGATGCGCTTGCATTTACGGCCACTGGACATCCCTCCCTGGAAACCGGTGCCCATTTGCTAAGATGGCGGAAGGGCCCGGCGAAATAATAGGCAAAATAAACTGCTCTAATCTTGACTTTAAATCAAATTAAGCTGAATATTTCGCCGCGGGGACGCGCTTGTGTTGTATTGACACAGAGTTCTGCTGCAAAGGCCGCTAACCGGAGCAGCACAAAAAAACCGCCATCTCAGGCGGTTTTTTTGTTTTCCCGGCATGACCATTCTTTTTTTCTCGCTGAAATTCTCCCCTTTTACACTACGCCAGAAGCACCGTCTTACCGCGTGAAATTCTGTTAATAATCTTTGTACCCCTTGTTTATGCTGTGTAAAAGGATTTGGCTGGCTTTAGATGCTTAAGTGTCTGGGTGTCTGGATGGCTAATTAGTTTTTGTGTTAGCTTATGCCCTTTCGTTCGTTGCCTGCCGTGATAATGCAATAAAGAATACGGCGTTCATTTCCTTCTTTTAGCCAGAGAAAAATGTCTATGACAGCGGTTAATCGCCTTGAGATGCGGCAAATCTCTATCGCCTTTGGCGGCTTCACCGCGCTTAATAAGGTTGATTTCAGCCTTACAGGTCATTCCGTTCACGCGCTGACCGGCGCCAACGGCGCGGGAAAATCGACGTTGATGGCAGTATTGTCAGGTGCCCACAGCCACTACAGCGGCGAGATCCTGCTTGATGGCCAGCCCGTGTCGATTCGCTCTCCCCGGGATGCAAAGCAGTTAGGGATTCATCTTGTCCAGCAAGAAGTGGATGCGGCATTGGTTCCGACGCTAAGCGTGGCGGAAAATATCATGCTGGATCGGCTGGCTGAGGGCGGGCAGATTTATCACTGGGGTGAAATTCGTCGTCAGGCTCGCACACTGCTGGCGCAGCTGGATGTCGATATGGATGTTAATCGCCGCATCGATCGCTGCACGTTAGCGGAAAAACAGCAAATTTTGCTGGCCCGTGCGCTCTCCCATCACTGCCGCTTTTTGATTCTGGATGAGCCAACCGCGCCGCTGGATCAGCACGAAAGCGAGCGCTTATTTGCCGTAGTGCGCCGTTTGCAAAGCAGCGGTATCGGCGTGGTATTTATTTCCCACCGTATTCATGAACTCCGCGCAATTTGCGATCGGCTGACGGTGCTGCGCGACGGCAACCTGGTTGAAAGCTGCCCGATGGCAGAGCTCAGTGGCGAACAGATTGTTGAAAAAATGCTGGGTCACCCATTGCAGGACATCTATCCGCCACGTCGCCCACCGTTTAGCCATGAAACACTGCTCAGTATTGAAGGGCTGCATGATGATGCACTTTTGCACAACATCTCGCTGAGGCTGCGCAAAGGCGAAATCCTCGGCATTGCCGGGCTGGCTGGTGCGGGAAAAAGCGAACTCTGCAAGGCGCTGTTTGGTGCCAGTAACAGCCGCATTACTGCGGGCGAGCTGCACGGTAAACTGTGGAAACCCTCATCACCTCATGCCGCAGTAACTCAACGTATGGCACTTATCCCGGAAGAGCGCCGCAAAGAAGGTATCTTTATCGACGAGCCGGTGGCGATGAACCTCAGCGTCAGTGCCGACAACAGCTTTTCTCGCTGGGGCTTGTTTGGCCATCGCGAAGCCTGGCGCTGGGCCGAAGAGATTATTCAAAAGTTGGGGATCCGCACGACAGGGCCACAGCAAACGTTGCGTCGCCTGTCGGGTGGCAATCAGCAAAAAGTGGCAATCGGTAAATGGCTGCGCAATGACGCAGACGTGCTGATTTTTGACGAGCCTACCAAAGGCGTGGATGTGAAAGCTAAAACCGACCTTTTTGCTCTGATTGACGGCTTAGCCCGGCAGGGGAAAGGGGTGATTTACGCCTCCGGCGAGTTTGCCGAACTGGTGGGGCTGTGCGATCGCATTTGCGTGCTCTGGGATGGTCGCATCGTGGCTGAAATGGCCGCAGATAGCGTAGATGAAGAAACGCTTTTACTTTATTCCACCGGAGGAGCACCTGTTTGAGCAGCAAAGAAATTTCCCTGAAGGCGACACCACGCCACCATCTGTACGACTTTCTCTATAAATGGGGGATGCTGCTGACCGTAGTGGTACTGATCGCCGCATTCGGTCTGGCTTCTGACAGTTTCCTTGAACCAACCAATATCATCAATATCTTACGTGCTATCGCCATCGTGACGGTGATTGCGGTTGGCGTCTCAATATCGCTGACCATTGGCGGTTTTGACCTCTCCGTTGGTTCCACGGCATCGCTGGCCAATTCGCTGGTGATTTCGCTGTTCGTCTGGTACGGCTTTGGCCCAACGCAGGCAATCGCGCTGACGTTACTGTTATGTACGCTGGTTGGCTTATTTAATGCCTTCCTGATCGTCATCCTCAGAATTCCCGATATGCTGGCGACGTTAGCCAGCCTGTTTATCGTGCAGGGTGTGGCGATGACCTACAGCTTTGGCGGCTCCATCACAGAAAACATGGTGATGCCGAGTGGTGATATGGCAGAAGGAACGATCCCCGCCGGTTTTTCGCTGCTGGGTCAGGTACCGACTATCGTCATCATCATGCTGGTGGTCACCGTTGTTGCCCAACTGGGGCTGTCGCTGACCAAACATGGTCGCCGGATGTATGCCATTGGCGGCAATCCCGAGGCGGCTCGCCTTTCCGGTATTCGTACCAATCGCTATCGCGTGCTGGCTTACGTGCTGGCGTCGCTGCTGGCGGGTCTCGGCGGTATTTTGCTGGCTTCACGTATTGGCTCGTCACAGGTCAACGCGGGGAGTGGCTATCTGATGGATGCCGTAGCGGCGGCATGGATTGGCCTTTCGCTCGGCGGATCCGGAAAACCTAACGCACTGGGCACGTTATTGGGCGCGGTGATTTTGGGCGTGTTGCAGAACGGGCTGGTCATGATTTCAGTGCCTTACTATGCGATGGATATTATTAAAGGTCTGGTGCTCGCTGTGGCGCTGGCAATTACTTACATCCAGCGCCGATAAGCGCTGAAACGGGACTGACAGGAAAATAAAAATGAAAAAACTAACAACATCGCTGCTGGCTATCAGCCTGCTGACTGGCGTGCCGGCTTTCGCAGAGACGACAGCTGACGTTCCTGCTGCTATTGCTAAACACGACGGCCCAATACGCATCGCGGTTATTCGTAACCTGGGCTCAGATGACAACACGACGCAGTTTGTCGCCGGGGCTATTCAACAAGGGCGCAAGCTGGGCTTTAAGGTCAGCACTTTCCTGAGCAACGGCGATGATGCCCGTTTTCAGGACTTCGTTAACCAGGCCATCAGCCAAAAATATGACGGCATCGTGCTGTCGCACGGTAAAGATCCTTACTCCACCGCGCTGGTGAAGCGTATTGCCGATGCGGGTATCAAAGTGTCGGTATTCGATACGCCGGTAAATCAGCCGGTTGAGGGTGTCACCGTCACCGCGCAGGATGACGCGTCTCTGGCTCAGCTTTCTCTGGATCAGTTAATCAAGGACAGCAACGGTAAAGCGAATATCGTTAAGCTGTGGGTTGCTGGCTTCCCGGCGATGGAACGTCGTCAGGTTGTTTACGAAAAAGTGTTGAAAGCGAATCCAGGGATCCATCAGCTGGAATCTATTGGCGCGGTATCTTCCGATGTTCAGGGTGATACAGCCAATAAAATCGGCGCCATTCTTGCCAAATATCCAAAAGGCAAAATCGATGCGATTTGGGGATCGTGGGATGCTTTCGCGCAGGGAGCGTATAAAGCGTTACAGGAGAATGGCCGTACCGAGATCAAGCTTTACAGCATTGATGTTTCCAATCAGGATCTGCAACTGATGCATCAGCAAAACAGCCCATGGAAGCAGACGGTGGCGGTAGACAGTAAGCTGATTGGCGCCATCAACATGCGTTTGGTGGCGAATAAAATCGCCGGGGTCACTACGCCAGCGACTTACCAGTTCAAAGCTGCCGCTATCTCTCAGGCGCAGCTAAACACCCAAACATCGGCTGTGAACGTCGCGACGCTGAATAAAATTATCCCGGGGTGGGGCGAGTCGACGGATTTTGTCGCGCCCTGGTTTGCTACTTTGGAAGCAAAATACGCGAAAAAATAAATTCGCCAAAATTAACAAGCCCGTTAACACGGGCTTTTTTTTATCATTAATTTCCCTCCTTGCTCCTCATGTTACCCCCTTTATTAATTTTTTATTTTACATGCATTGTTTTTTGCAATTACGCCAATCTGGCGCTATCTTTCAATGGTATTTTTTTCGCCCAAAATGACAGGGGTTGTTTAAATTTAACATTTTTAATTTTTCAGGTAATTTTAAAATGATTTTTAAGAAATTTTAATTGAGTGAGTAGTGTAATAGTTACCCATTAATTTAAACTGTAATAAACAGGAACGTTAAGAGGGAAAGGGAGGGTTTCGGTTTTAACCAGGCTGTTGTAATGAGAGACGGGTACGGATTTTACCCAGTGAGAAATTCTGGTGGGAGCGATATGGAATAAATTCATATCGTCTTTTTCGCTTTATTTTTTATTCTATAATGGAAAAATACTCATGAAAACGACAAGGTCGAGCCTTTCTGTTGTCGTCGTTTTACTTCTCCTTTTGCTAAATCCAGACGTGTCCCAGGCCTTTACGGAAACCGTTGCTGCGGGTACGACGGTGAATGACGAAACGATTGAAAGTGATGATAACGCTGTCAGTACGCAGCAGGTTTATGGTACTGCAACAAACACCATAATCAATACCAATGGGCAGCAGGTTATCAATCCGGGTGGAACCACGAACGGCACGCAGGTTAACAGCGGTGGCACATTAACCAATAATGGCGGAGAGGATAACAATACGCTTCTCAGTTCAGGCAGCACCATGGTGCTACAAGGCAGCGCAGATGGCAGTTCCATTGCCGTTTCTCATTATGCGGTTATTGAAAGCGGAACGTCAGTTGACATTAATGCGTATGCTGAGGCTAATCACTGGACTATTAATAAAATTAATGATGACTATGTTTATCTGCGGGCAGAGACCTCCCTAATGAATGACAGCGTTATCAACGGTGGCAAGTTGTGGATTGAAAAAGGGACGTTAACAAATACGACGGTTAATGGGGGTCGGTTTGTTAATGTTGCGGGTACGGATTACAACACGGTTGTTAACGGCGGGGTATACTTTCTTGGCGGCGCCAGCGTTGCGTCATCCTACAATTTGACAATCAACAGCGACGCTTACGGTAATCTTAATTCCGGCACCGTAACCGATGCCATTATTAACGGTTCACTTATCGTCGCGCCAAATTTTGTTGAGCCCAGTATCTTGTCCTCGCTGCGGGGAAATATCGCTGTTAATAATGGCGGTAAGCTGATGATAATAACCGGTTCAGATACAGGGCTGGCTGATTATATCGTTTCTGGAACCGGAGACATTAGGCTTTCAACTAATTCTAATGTTTTAAGCACATATTTCTTTTCTTTAGGCAACGTTGTTCTGGACGGCGGTTCCGTGACATATGACAGGATGGGGTATTCCATCGCAACGCTCAGCAGCCTGTCGGGTACGGGGTCGTTGTACATGTCTACCAGCCTCGCCAGCAACGTGGGTGATTACCTGGACGTTACTGGAAATGCCAGCGGTAGCTTCAAAGTTTATATATCGGACACCGGGGTCAGTCCTGATAAGGATGACAGCCTGAAACTGATCCAAACTGGCGGCGGCGATGCGACCTTCACGCTTGCCAATACCGGCCACGTGGTAGATCTGGGAACCTATCAGTATTATCTGGTGGCAAACGGTGACGACAGCTGGTCGCTAACGCCACTAAGCCCACCCACAGAGGAAGAAGTTGCTCCTCTTCCTGACACCGATGAGGCTTCGCAAGAGACCCCGGAACCCGAAACGGATAACGCAGAGGGGTCAGCGGAAGAGACGGATACTGCTGATGACACGGCGGCCGATTCGGATACGCCGGCTGAAGACGCAGTTGATGTCCCGGCTGGCGATACCTCCTCCGACAATCCACCGCGTTCGATTACGCCATCGACAGCGGCTGTGTTAGCCGTGGCAACGGCCGATCCGCTGATTTTCCAGCAGGAGCTGGAGACAATCCATGGCCGCCTGGCCGAAAAATCTCCGCTGGCGCATGATTCTGGCGTCTGGGGTACAGTGCGTAACAACAGACTGAGCGTCAGTGATAAAGCGGGTGCGGACTACTGGATGAGCACCAATGCGATTACGCTCGGTGCCGATCGTACCGAGCAGAGCGGCGAAGGTTTACTGACTCAGGGGGTGTTTGTCAGTCACAGTCACAGCGACATGCATTTTCGCGGTAAGGGGATTGGGGATGCCGACATTGATGCTTACGCTGGCGGAATCTATGCGGCATATCAACATGATTCCGGCTACTGGCTGGACGGCATACTGAAACTCGATCGCTTCAGGCATGATATTGATGCCCGCATGACCAGCGGTTCCGCGGCAAAAGGGCATTTCAGCACAACCGGCGTTGGTGCCGCGCTGAAAAGCGGGCACGATTTCCATCCGGGTAACGCCATCGTGACGCCTTATCTCTCGCTTACGGGCATCACAGTAAGCAGCGCCAGTCTTGCGTTAACTAACGGTATGAAAGCGCGTATTGGCTCGCAAAAATCGCTGATTGCGGCGGCCGGCATCACCACGGCTTATCCGGTGCAGATCGGCGAGGCAATCGTGCATCCTTACGCCGGAGCAAGGATTGAACGGGAAACGCTAAAAAACAATCGGGTATGGGTGAATGGCGATCGTTTTACTAACGATCTGAGCGGGACGCGAGGCGTTTATCATGCAGGCGTACGTTCGCAGCTATCGTCAACGCTGGCGATGCATGTCAACGCGGGCTATATGCAGGGGAGCCATATCGAATCGCCGTGGAGTGGAGAAGTGGGCGTAAGCTGGCAGTTCTGATCGGAATAGCGGGGAAATAACAAGCATAAGCACAACACTTATGCTTGTTACTGTCGGGTATCAGAACGCGTTTTTCGCGAAGCCGGTCATCTCTTTCAAACCCATTTCCCGGCCCAGCGCGGTCATGGGGTGAACAACCACAATACCGCGCACGCTTTTCTTCAGTGCGCCGAGGTTAGCCTGTTCTTTTTTGGTGATAGGGCGGCTGAACGGCAACTGCTTCAGCTTTTGCGCTTCTTTGCTCAGCTTCTCTTCGCGAACATTGCGCAGACGCTCCAGCTCAATCACCAGCTTTTCTTTTTCTTTTAACAGCTCGCCCAGTTTTTCGGCTTCGCCGGATTCCAGCAGCAGCGGCTCTTTGCGCGTCAGGGCATCCAGCTTGTCGCTGAGTGATCTAATTTCTGCCTGAACTTGTTCTTTCATTGTCATTAACCGTGGAGTGATACATTGTCGCAAGGATACACGAAAGCGATGAAAAGCGGTACGCAGGCTATTTTTTGAATGCCTGCCGGATGCGGATGCGGGAGATCAGGTCGGTTAAGGAGAGCACCAGGGTAGAACGAACCACCTGTTGATAACGCTGTTGCAGCATGACGCGCAGCTCAGTATCCATATCCGTCAAATCCGGCGGTGGCGGAAGGGCAGCCACGCAGTGCAGCTCGGCGAACGGTCCCAGCAGTTCATCATCCGTAAAGCGGTATTCGCTGCCGTCATCATTTAGCGCCTCACGCAGCGCCATCAATAATTCAGCATCTTCATATTCATTTCGACTGATCACCCCAAGGCCATAGATCAGCTTCAGCCTGACCGACAGTTCACCCAGCGGGCCATTACCCAGCAGCAAAGGCTCAACGGCATACTTCACTGCGTAATCATCTTTGCGAAAGACCTGAAGCACCAGGCTGTTGACCGCTTCGCTCAGGAGATCGACGGCCGCCATTAAAAAGCTTCTGACCGTGTGTCCGGCGTTCAGGCGCTCCAGCACCCGATTTTCAAAAGCCTGGGGTTTTTCCATTGTTGCCTGCATATTAATATGCCCTGTCGGGCTCCGCCTTGAAGGACACGGCAACGCCGCGTCCTCGCTGTTCATCCATTGAAATTACATTGTTGGCATCAGGCCGCATTCCAGGCTTTTACGACTGCGGCAACCAAATCGCTGTTGGCATCAAGACCGGAAATCTGCGCCAGCGTAGCCTGCGGCCCCAGGCGGGACAGCATTTCAGCCAGCTCCTGCGCCTGAGGATCCTGCTCGCTATGATAATGCATCGCTGCGGCAATACCCGTCACCAGATGGGTATTCGGCAAATTATATTCCAGCGTGCCCAGGGTTGGCTTAATCAAACGGTCGCCCGCGCTTAGCTTACGCAGCGGCTGACGGCCAACCCGCTCAACATCATCTTTCAGGTAAGGATTTTCGAAACGACCGAGAATTTTCTGGATATACGCAGCGTGTTTGTCCGCCTCAAAACCGTAGCGTTTGATCAGCACCGCACCGCTCTCTTCCATTGCGCCTTGCACAACTGCACGGACTTTTTCATCCAGAATCGCATCCCGAATCGTTTGGTGTCCGGCACGCTGACCCAGATAAGCGGTAATGGCGTGGCCGGTATTCAGCGTAAACAGCTTACGTTCAACAAAGGCCATCAGATTGTCGGTCAGTTCCATTCCCGGAATAGCAGGTAACTCACCTTTAAACTGGGTTTGATCAACGATCCACTCGCTGAAGGTTTCTACCGTCACTTCCAGCGGATCGGTTGTTCCGGCTTCGGATGGCGGCACAATGCGATCGACAGCGGAATCAACAAAGCCGACATTGGCTTCGGTCCAGGCGTGATACTGCTGCGGCAGCGCTTTCAGCACGTGGCCTTTCAACTGTGTGGTGCCGCGTACCATATTTTCACAGGCGATAATATTAAGCGGACGCGTGTTGCCGCTGTCGTGGCGCTGGATCAGACCTTTTGCAATGCCACCGGCAATACGTTCAAGGATCTGCGGACCCACTGCTGTAGTCACCAGATCCACTTCTGCAATCAGCGGAATGATGTCGTCGCTGGTGCTGTTGACGGCGTTGACCCCTCTGACAATATCCACCTGAGCCTGCTCGCCAACCACGTGTACCGGATATTCATGGCGGCTGTTTAGCGCATCCAAAACTACCTGATTAACATCAGCAAACGTCAGCTGGATGCCGGCGTCCGCCAGTAATTTACCAATAAAACCGCGGCCAATATTACCGGCACCAAAATGGAGAGCTTTCATAATTTTTCCCGTATCAATGAAGAGCCGGACACACCCGGCCCGAAAAAAGAGCCGGGCATGCCCGGCCCTGGGGTAATCTGTCTGCCGCCTGGTTTACGCGGGTTGTTTACCCGACAGCAGATCCAACACTTCCTGCACGTCAGTGGTGGTGGTCAGTCTGGCAATCACGCTGTCATCGTCGAGCGCGTTGGTCAGGCTGGTAATTACTTGAATGTGCTCATTATTACGAGCGGCGATACCAATGACCAGACGGGCAACATCGTCTTCGTCTTCACCAAAGAGAACGCCTTCCGGATACTGACAGAACACAATACCGGTCTTCAGTACGCGATCTTTCGCTTCAATGGTGCCATGCGGCACGGCAATGGATTCGCCCAGGTAAGTCGGCGTCAGTTTTTCCCGATCAAGCATTGCCTGAACGTATTCTGGCTCGACATAACCGCCTTTCACCAACTGCTCGCCAGCGAAACGAATGGCCTGCTCTTTGTGGGTTGCATGGTTGCCGAGGAAGATGTTGGCAGCACTCAGTTTGAACAGATGTTCCTGACTGTCATCGTAACTGTCGCTCAGGGCCGCCGTCACTTTTTCACGATTGCCCGCGCTACGGTTTGCTTCAACCAGTCGCGAGGTAAGGTCGGTATAGAGGCCGCTGTCGAGGAAGTTAGTCAGCGAGATATGCTGCGCGTGAGGCGCCTGGCGCATCGCTCGTTCCGTGAGATCGCGATGGGTAATGACCAGATCTACATCACCTGGCAAATTATTGATCGCGGTATTGGATACGGAGATATTTGTCAGACCGGCATCATTCACCTTTTTGCGCAGTACGCCAGCACCCATCGCGCTGGAGCCCATTCCGGCATCACACGCCACAATAATTTTACGTACGTGACTCAAATCGCCGCGTTCGCCGCCGGCTAAATTTGCAGGCGCGCTGCTCTGGCCTTTGGACTGTGCTTTCATCTCGTTAACGCGGCGTGCAGCGGCTTCAATATCCTCGTCTTCTTTCACCTTGCTGGTTTTCAGCAGAATGGCGGAAACGACGAAAGATACCGCAAAAGCGGCGACAATCGCTGCAATATTGGCGAAGTAAGCGCCTTTTGGGGTCATAGCCAACACGGCAAGAATGGAGCCCGGCGAAGCAGGGGAAACCAGACCACCGTTCAGGAGTGTCAGGGTGAACACGCCGGTCATACCGCCCAGGATGACAGCGATAATCAGACGCGGATTCATCAACACGTACGGGAAATAAATTTCATGGATCCCGCCGAGGAAATGGATGATAGCCGCGCCGCCAGCGGATTGCTTAGCATTGCCACGTCCAAAGAACATATAGGCCATTAATACGCCCATGCCTGGACCCGGGTTGGCTTCAATCAGGAAGAAGATCGATTTACCGGCTTCGCTGGCCTGCTGGATACCCAGCGGCGAGAAGATGCCGTGGTTGATAGCATTATTCAGGAACAGGATTTTCGCGGGTTCAACAAAGATTGAGGTCAGCGGCAGCAGGTTATGCTGCACCATCAGGTTTACGCCTGCCGCAAGAATGTGCGACAGCACTTCCACCAGCGGTCCTATGCCCAGGAAAGCGAAGATGGCCAACAGCATGCCGATGATACCGGCCGAGAAGTTGTTAACCAGCATTTCAAAGCCGCTTTTGATTTTACCATCAACGACTTTGTCGAATTTCTTGATTGCCCAGCCGCCCAACGGGCCAACAATCATTGCACCCAGAAACATCGGCATATCTGCACCGACAATCACGCCCATGGTCGTGATGGCACCGACCACGCCGCCGCGATCGCCACCCACCAGACGTCCACCGGTATAGCCAATCAGCAGCGGCAGCAGATAGGTGATCATTGGGCCGACCAGCTTCGCCATGGTTTCGTTTGGCAGCCAGCCAGTAGGAATAAACAGCGCGGTGATAATACCCCAGGCGATAAACGCGCCAATGTTAGGCATGACCATGTTGCTCAGAAAGCGACCAAAGTTCTGTACTTTGATCTTGATATCTGATGAGGACATAAAAATACACCCCTTATAAGTACGCGCTGATTGAGAGAAGCGCGTTGATTTTTGTTCAGGACATTTCGTTCAGTATCACTGTATGCAGGCGGACTCTACCACGCGAATAGTTAGCTGCGTAGCTGTCGGATAAAGTGTGATGCATATCACTGAGTTAGGGCGAAAGAGGGGGGGGACTTGGTGACTTCGATCACAATTAATGGCAAAGAAGGAAAAATTAGCGTGAATGCGCAGCGGCAAAGTCATTATTTACGTGATGTGAATCACATAAAGCGACTCCGGTTTTTTACCTGTTACGTGACTGCTATCACAAAATATTTTCTTTCTGTTTTGGTATTTAAAAACAGCGGGCCGAAACTCTCCGGCCCGTCATCAAAAATTACTGAAAACCGCCCTGTAATGCGCTTTGCGCCTGGCCGAGCGCCTGAGCATTGGAGGAGATATTGCTCATCAGCGTATTGTACTGCGTCGCCTGCTGCTGGCTGGGGAACTGGATCGTCTGACCGTTAAACGTCACCTGTGCGCCCTGTTGTTGCAGGAAGTCACCGGTTCGTATCGCGTCCTGGCTTAGCGTCTGCAAGGTTGGCAGCAGCGGCAGCAACGAGCCCGCTGGCTGTGTCACAACTTTGTTGTAGACATTGTCATAGACCGTTTTCAACTCTTCCGGCTGCTTAAGTGCGGCTTTGCTGTTATCGGCCTGCGTTTTTGCAGCCTGGATTTGCTGAGTCAGTACGCCTAAAGAGCCACTGGCCTGACGCAGAGAATCGCGATGAGTCAGATAGTCCTGAGGTGTGCGAATTGCCGAGAGTTCATCAACAACCGGCTTCATGCCGGAATCGACAGCCCGATTAACCTGCTGAGAAAAGCCGTAAATAATCGCGTAATCGCTGACATAGTTGCCGAACTTCTGTTTCTGGTCTTCACTGAGAGCGGGCAGATGTTCGCCGCTGCGCATCACGGTGTTTTGCAAGAAATCGATAAAAGCTTTGCGCTGGTCGGCTTCTTTGTCACCACAACCCGTTAGCTGAAATACCAGCAGCAGGGCCATAAAAGGCGCCAGCAGACGCGTCCAGACGCGAATCGTTCCTGTCGTCATGGGAAGTAACTCCTGTAATAGAAGGGCTTACAAGCAATAAGGGCGGCGGACGCCGCGCCTAAAGAATAGTCTAACTCGCGCGGGGAAGATACGTGAATCCGCTAAGCCTGACCTGCTTTAATACGTTCTGCCGCAATATTAATGCGCTGGCGAAGAACCTCTCGCCTGCGAAGGTTAAAAAACAAACAATAGTTCATTTTAAAAACTTAAAACACCAGCGCCTGTCCATCCTTCCGGCTTTCGGTCGCCGCAATCCAAAAACCCTGCGGATCGCGAACGATTGCCTGCGCGCCGCCGAAGCTGTAGGTTTGTAGCGGATCTTCCACCACAATCTGATGACCCATCGCCCGCAGTGCGGCAATGGTGTTGCGGTCGAGCGCGGGTTCGACAATCACTTCACGTCCTGCCACAACTCGCCAGCGCGGCGCATCAATCGCTGCCTGAGGGTTCTGCTTATGCAACATGATCCGTAACGCCATTTGTAAATGGCCCTGGGCCTGCATCGGGCCGCCCATCACGCCAAAGGACATCAGTGGCTGGCCGTCACCGTCGAGCGCGAAAGCCGGAATGATGGTATGGAATGCGCGTTTGTTCGCGGCCACTACGTTAGGATGGTTTTCTTCCAGCACAAAACCCGCACCGCGATTTTGCAGGCTGATACCGGTATCGGGCACCACGACGCCCGAGCCAAACCCCATATAATTGGACTGAATAAACGACACCACCATTCCGTTAGCATCAGCGGTGGAAAGGTAAACCGTACCGCTTTGCGTCGGCGCGCCAAAGGTAAAGTCTCCCGCCTGCTGCGGATCAATCAGCGCGGCACGCGCTTTCAGATAGTCATCGCTCAACAGCAGCTCTGCCGGAAACGCCATATGATCTTCATCGGCGATATAGCGCTCCAGATCGACCAGCGCCAGCTTCATCGCTTCTATGGAGAGATGTAGCCACTGGGTGGAGTCCGGCTCATAGCGGCCAATATCCCAGTGCTCTAAAATCCCCAACGCCATCAGCGTGGCAATCCCCTGGCCGTTAGGCGGCAGCTCCTGCACCGATCCGCCCGCAAAGGGGCGGGAAAGCAGCTGTACCCAGTCGGCGCGATGGTTCTTCAGATCTTCCAGCGTCAGCGCGGCGCCGTGCTGTTCGGCAAAGGCAGCTATCTTTTCGGCCAGTTCGCCCTGATAAAAGGCTTCGCCGTTAGTGGCGGCAATCTTTTCCAGCGTGTCGGCCTGAGCGGGATTGCGGAACAGCTCACCCACGCGCGGCGGGCGGCCTTCAGGCGCAAAGCAGGCGCTAAAACCGGGCTGATCGCGCAGCTTGTGATAGCCACGTTCCCAGAGATGACCGATCAGCGGCGACACCGGAAAACCATGGCGTGCATAGTCAATTGCAGGCTGCGCCAGCGTGGTCAACGGCAGCGTGCCAAAGCGTTCCGCCAGCTCGACCCATGCTGAAACCGCACCGGGTACGGTAACGGAATCCCAGCCAATTTCCGGCATAGCTTGCAGATGGGCGAAGGTTTCACGGGACCAGGCAGCAGGCGCGCGACCCGACGCGTTAAGCGCATGAAGTTCCCTGCCATCCCAGACAATGGCGAAAGCATCGCTGCCAATGCCGTTGCCGGTAGGCTCGACCACGGTCAGCGCAATAGCCGTTGCGATCGCCGCATCAACTGCATTGCCGCCCAGCTGAAGCATTTTGATCCCAGCCTGTGCCGCCAGCGGTTGCGAGGCTGCTACGGCATTGCGGCCCATCATCGGGACGCGATAAGAAGGGTAGCCCACGTTAAAATCACTGATTCCACTCATAGCAGTTCCTTAAGTTAATCGTTGCGCGGATCGAGCGCGTCGCGCAATCCGTCGCCCAGCAAGTTAAAGCCCTGCACGATCAGGAAAATGGCAAGGCCAGGGAAAACTGACATCCAGGGCGCCTGTTCCAGAAAGCCCTTAGCGGTATTCAGCATGGCGCCCCACGACGGATTAGGCGGCTGCTGGCCGAGGCCCAGAAACGACAGGCTGGCTTCGGTAATAATGGCAGAAGCGATAGCCAGCGTGGCCTGCACCAGGATCGGTGACATCACGTTGGGCAGCACATAACGCAATACAATCCAGCGGTCGGGCAGCCCGATGGCCTTTGCACCGTCGATATACTCCTCGTTACGGATAGCCATCACCTGGCCGCGCGTCAGGCGGGCAAAAACCGGCATCGCCGACAGGCCGATGGCAATCATCGCGTTGCCGAGGCTGGGGCCAAGAAACGCACCCAGCGCAATCGCCAGGATCAAAAACGGGCAGGCCAGCAGCGCTTCGATAACGCGGGAAATCACGCCATCCCAAATGCCCTGCCAGTAACCGGCAATTAACCCAAGCGGCACGCCGATCAGAATAGCAATCATCACGGAGATGCAGCCAGCCAGCAGCGACGTGCGCGCGCCCCAAATCATCCGCGACAAAATATCGCGCCCCAGCTCATCGGTTCCCAGCCAGTAAAGGGCCGAAGGCGCTTTGCGTACCGCCAGGAAATTCGCTTTGATCGGATCGAAAGGGGCCAGCCAGGGAGCCAGTATGGCAATCAGCACAAACAGCGTCACGATGACCGCGCCGATCATCGCGCTTTTGTTGCCGGTAAATTTCATCAGCACCCGGTTAGCGGGTTTACGGGTTGCAGGCATCGTCAGGACTTCACTCATCGTCAGCCTCGCATTTTGGGGTTAATCAGCACGTAGAGCACGTCGGCCAGCAGGTTCAGCAGCAAAAAGCCTATTGCCACCACCAGCACCACGCCCTGCACCACGGCGTAGTCACGGTTAAAAACGGCATCGACAATCATCTTGCCAAAGCCGGGAAGGGTGAAAACCTGTTCGGTCAATACCGCGCCGCCAAGCAGCTCGCCAAACAGCAAGGTGGTTAGCGTAATAATGGGTACCAGCGCATTACGGAAAGCGTGCTTCAGGATCACCCGCATCGGCAGCAGGCCTTTGGCTTTTGCCGTACGGATATAATCGGCTTTCAGCACCGCGATCATTGAAGCACGCGTATGGCGCATCAGCGTGGCCGCCAGGCCAGTCCCCAGCACCAGCGCCGGTAGCAACAGCGTTTTGATGTTTTGCGACAGGCTTTCACTTAGCGAAACGTAACCAGACGCGGGAAGCCATTGCAGATGCACGGAAAACAGCAGAATCAGCAGGATCCCCAGCCAGAAATGCGGAACGGAAATCCCGGAGAGCGCCACAAAATTGGTGGTGTGATCGATCCAGCTGTTTTTGCGTACCGCCGCGACAATGCCCATGCTGACGCCGACCAGTAGCGCCACGATCATCGCCAGCAGCGACAGCTCCAGCGTCACCGGCAGCTTGCTGGCTATCAGCGTAGTGACAGGTTCCTGCGTGCGCAGAGAAGTGCCTAAATCGCCGCGCATCGCGCTACCCAGCCAGTAAAAGTACTGCGAGGACAGCGAATCATTAAGATGATACTGCTCTCTGAGGTGCGCAATCACGGCGGGATCGCGTTCTTCGCCCGCCATCGCCAGTACCGGATCGCCCGGCAGCAGCTTCTGTAGTGAGAACACCATAATGCTCACCAGAAACAGCGTGGGGATCGCCAGCAGCAGGCGTTTAACTATCAGTTCCAGCATGGTCGCTCCAGTGCCTCAGGGGGCCATCTTCAGGTCGGCCAGGCGCACCAGACCATCCGGCCAGGCTTTAAAGCCGGTCAGTTTTTTGCTCATACCAAAGATGCGCGGTTCGAAATAGAGCCAGGCAATCGGCATATCGTTTTGCAGCTGCTTCACCACTTTGTCGTACAGTGCCTGGCGGGCAGCCTTGTCATTGGTCTGACGCGCTTCGGTCAGCCACCGATCGACCTGCGGATTGCTGTAACGTCCATCGTTCAGCGTGCCTTTGCTGTTGATAAACGAGAAGATGCTGCCGTCAGGATCGGGGCGGCCAGACCAGCCCGAAAGACTGAGCTGATAGTCGCCACGCTGCTGGCGGTCGAGCAGAGAAGCAAACTCGCTCATTTGCAGATTCACATTAAAACCGGCTTCGCTCACCATTGCCTGAATCACCTGACCCACCTGCTGTGAAGTGGGATTATTGGTCACCAGCAGCGTCACGTTGAGCGGCGTTTTAACCCCGGCTGCGGCCAGCAACGCTTTGGCTTTTTCCACATCGCGTGGCGGAATGGGCAGATTGACATGGTAAGGACTGACCGGAGAGAACGGCTGATTAGCGGGCGTGTACTGACCTTCGAATGCCACCTGGTTCAGCGCCTCGCGGTCAATCGCCAGAGAGAACGCCTCACGCACCCGCGCATCTTTCGCGAACGGATTATTGGGATCCACTTTCCCGTTGGCGATATTAAAAGTGATGCCCTGATAGCCCAGGCCGGTAACTTTCGCGAGGCTCAGGCGGCTGTCCGCCTCCACGGTTTTCACATCGCTGGCGGCGATGCCTTCGGTGAGATCAAGATCGCCGGATCGCAGATTGGCGAGGCGTACCGACGCATCCGGAATGGGTAAAAACACCACTTTATCGAAGTGGTAGGCGGTTTTGTTCCAGTAATGATCAAAGCGTTTTAGCACGATACGGTCCTGCTGCACGCGGCTTTCAAACTGATAAGGGCCGGAACAGACCGGATGAGTCGCGAAGTCGAGTTTTGCGGCGGCTTTCGGTGCCAGCATCGCACCCGCACGATCGGTTAGCTGGCTGAGCAGCGCGGCATCGGGCGTTTTCAGATGGAAAATGACCTGTGACGGCGAGGCCACCTCGACCGAGGCGACAGAAGAGATTTCGCTTTTACGCAGCGAACCCGGCAGCGTTAGCGCGCGCTCAATATTGAATTTCACCGCATCAGCATCAAATTTTTCGCCATCCTGAAAGGTAACGCCCTGACGCAGGTTCATGGTCAGCGTTTTGCCGTCATCGCTCCACTTCCAGTCGGTTGCCAGGCCCGGCACGATCTGTAATTTTTCATCCACGTCCACCAGGCGGTCACACAGAGCGGCAAACACAAAGCGACCATAATAGGTTCGTGCCAGGTGTGGATCGAGCATATCCGGATCGGCGCCCAGCCCGATACGCAGCGTGCTTTCCGCCTGCGCCTGCAAACTTCCCATCAGCATCATGCCGCCAAGGGCGGCGAATAAAGTGTGGCGTACTTTCATGGCGTCACTTCTCCAGAGGGGGTTAATGATTGTTGTTTTACTGCCTGTTCAAACAGCGCGCGGCGCTGCAAAAAAGCGGCTGATGGCGGCGTCACAATAATGACGCTGCGATCCCGATTGATCTCCTGCCAGCGATGGCAGGCGATGCGACGACCGCCGGCAATAATCTGCTGAACGGGTTCGAACTGGCGGCATTCGTCGCGAACGTGCGGACAACGGGTATGAAAACGACAGCCGCTGGGCGGGCTAGCGGGATTCGGCAAGTCACCCTGTAATACGGGGAGGGTTCGCGCTGCACCAGGCTGTAGTCTGGGGGCTGATGCGATCAGGGCCTGGGTATAAGGATGCAGTGGCGTATCAAAGATTTCGTCGACGGTTGCCAGCTCAATAATCTGGCCGAGATACATCACGGCGACGCGATCGCTCATATGGCGGATTACCCCCAGACCGTGCGCGACAACGATCATCGTCAGGCCAAACTGCTGTTTCAGGCTTTCCAGCAGGTTGACCACCTGAGCCTGCACCGAAACATCCAGCGCCGAAACCGGCTCGTCACCCAGCAGCAGTTTCGGGCCTGAAGCCAGCGCACGGGCAATGCCAATACGCTGACGCTGGCCGCCGGAAAACTCATGCGGATAGCGGCGCGCCCACGCTGCCGGCAAGCCTACCGTTTGCAGCAGATCGATGACTTTTTCCTGACGTTGACGCCCTGATAGCGACTCATGCAGCCACAGCGGCTCGCCAACGATGCGCTCAACGGTCATGCGGGGATTAAGGGAAGCGAACGGGTCCTGAAAAATAATCTGTAGCTCGCGACGCAGCTGGTTCAGGCGCTCGCCGCTGGCTTTGGTAATCTCTTCACCCTGATAAAATACCTCTCCCTGAGAAGGCGCAAGCAGGCGGAGCAGCAGGCGACCCAGCGTTGATTTTCCGGAACCGGACTCGCCGACAATGGCCAGCGTTTCACCGGGCATGACCTGGAGCGAGATGCGGTCAACGGCCGTGACCTGCGGATTGCGCCTGAACAGGCGGGTGGGGCCGGCAAAGGTTTTGCTTAAATCGGTGCATTCAAGAATTGGCAGGGTCATGCAATCTCTCCCAAAGTGACATGCTGCTCTAACGGTGCGCGAAAGCAGGCCACCTGATGACGGGGACCGAAGGCCTCCAGGGCAGGTTTCTGCTGATGGCAGCGCTTTTCGGCAAACGGACAGCGCGTGGCGAAGCGGCAGCCTTTCGGCATCTTTTCCGGCAGCGGTACGGCACCGGGGATCGTGGCCAGCGTGGCGGTGCGCGCTTCTGCGCTGGGAATGGAACCCATCAGACCGATGGTGTAAGGGTGCTGCGGATCGTTAAAAATTTCCGCCACGTCACCCATCTCCACAACCTGCCCGGCATACATCACCGCGACGCGCTGCGCGACTTCCGCTACCACCCCCAGATCGTGGGTAATCATCAGCACCGCCGTGCCGGTTTCTTCTTTGAGCGTGTTAAGCAGCGCCAGAATCTGTGCCTGAATGGTCACATCCAGCGCGGTAGTGGGTTCGTCGGCAATCAGCAGCTTTGGCCGGTTGATCAGCGCCATCGCGATCATCACCCGCTGACGCATCCCGCCGGAAAGCTGGTGGGGATATGCCTTCAGACGCATTTCTGCGGCCGGGATCTGCACTTTTTCGAGGATTGCCAGCGCCACTTCCATTGCTTCACGACGACTGATACCACGATGGCGCATTACGGCCTCGCTAAGCTGATCGCCTAACGTAAACGCAGGGTTTAGCGAGGTCATCGGCTCCTGAAAAATCATCGCCAGCTGGTTACCACGAATATCGGCATACTCCCGCGCGCTCAGCTTTTGCACGTCGTTGCCGAGAAAGGTGATGTCACCCTGTTTGATCTCTGCGCTGTCCGGCAGCAGGCCCATCAGTGCCAGCGAGGTAATGCTTTTGCCGCAGCCGGATTCGCCGACCAGCGCCAGCGTTTCTCCGGCATGCACCTGAAGAGAAATGCCGTCGAGTACACTGACCGGCGAGCCCTTAAACTGCACGTGAAGCTGGCTGAGTGCCAACACGGAACCTGTTGCGGTCATAACGACTCCTCTTTGCCGTTGCTGATGGCTTCGATCAATGCCTGTTGTAGCGCCAGCAAATGTTCATGCATGGCGGCGGCGGCATCATTTGGCTGGCGATCGGTGATGTACTGCACCAGAAGCTGGTGATGATTGTCATAGCTGTCCAGCCGGTCGGCAGTACGCGCCAGCACGCGCAGATGCTGCCAGCTGGGTTCCCGGCGAACCGCATCGATGGCATCGAACAGCCCCAACATCAGACGATTACCGGCCGCTTCGGCGATGGCGCGATGGAAAGCGCTATCCCACAGCTCATGCTGGTCGCCATCGCCTAACGAGATGTTTTGCATCCGTTCCAGCAGGCGCTGCATCAGCGCAATTTGCTCACGGCTGGCCCGCTGCGCCGCCAGGCGGGCCAGACCGGGTTCAAGCTGGAGACGCGCCTCCATCACTTCCAGCAGATTCGACTGCTGTGGCAAATCCTGTAGCACCAGCGGCTGAACCGGTGCGGCAGGGCCAACGAAGGTGCCTTTACCCTGTTTACGCCAGATCCGGCCTTCTTCTTCCAGCACGTCCAGCGCTCTGCGGATTTCACGGCGGCCTACGTTAAAGCGTTCGGCCAGTTCACGCTCGGTTGGCAGCGGTTTGCCGGGCTGCGTATCCCGCTGCTGAATCAGCTGACGAAGCTTTTCCAGCGCCGAGCTGGAGTTAGCGATTTCTGGCATTTCCATATCGTGTTCGCTTATCTGAGTGCTAAAAACAGGCCGCCAGCAAACGGCGCGGCAGGCGGATTTTGATTAACAAGGAGGAGCAAGAAGCGAACCAATATTTGATTGGTTCAGGAAAAAGCGGCGCGTTATCTTTTAATTAATTGAATCCAGAGGTAATTAATTTCATCGCCTCTCTATGTCGTACCGATAGTGAAAGACGTGGGTGCCTGCTTATGGTGCGCTTCGCGCTCTGACGATGCACCGCGCGCTTAACGAGTGAAAATATTTCATGATCGAAGTCGGTCACTTGCTGTAACCGTTACCAACTCAGGCCAGGCTTGACGCGGCCTGCGTACGTATAACCTTTCCACAAGTTGACTTAAAAGCAAGCCTGAAAAATAGTCAAAAAATAGAACACAAGTCACACGATTTGCGTCCATACTAAGGTTCCTGGCGTTTCCCTGCGCTGCCTTACTAAGCTCCCAGGTTGCTGTCCGCCAGCATTAGGAACCTGAGCTTCAGGTTCTCCTCTCTGGTCCTTCACACTAGTGATTTTATGAGGAGTGCTCTATGGAAATTAAAGATCCAATGGGTGAGTTGTTGTCCAGTCTTGAGCATATTGTGTTAACGCGTGAAGTCATCCAGGCCGCTCCCGCATTAAAGGGTGAAGTGTTGATGCCCGAACCAAAACGCATACGGGAAATTACCGGTATGGAAGTTGATGAGTTTGCCCTGGCAATGGGCGTGAGTGTTTCGTCGGTTAAGAGTTGGGAAGCGAAGCGCAGCAAACCTTCGCGCAGTGCTCAGAAGTTAATGTTACTGATCCAATCTAATCCTTGTCTCAGCAGAGAGCTGCTGTGATAGTAAAGAAAAACCCGCCATCTGGCGGGTTTTATGTTTTATAGTTTACAATTCCGCCTTGCCCCGACCGGTGCAATTCTTTACCCTACGCCGCTTTGCCCAACAGGGGACAGCCACATGCAGGTTAAAGGCCTGGCAGCAAAATCTGCCACTACTTCTCTCGAATCTTTTGAATTCCAACGCCGTGAGCTTCAGGCTGGCGATGTGCACATTGATATCCATTATTGCGGCGTCTGCCATTCCGATCTGCATATGGCGCGCAATGAGTGGGGCGTCAGCGAGTTTCCGCTGGTTCCCGGCCATGAAATCGTAGGCCGTGTACTGAGCACCGGCAGCAACGTCACCGCTTTTAAAGCGGGCGATCTGGTCGGTGTAGGCGTGATGGTGGACGCCTGCGGCCACTGTTCACAGTGCAACCAGGGCGAAGAGCAGTACTGCGAAGCTGGCTTTACCGCGACCTATAACGGTGAAGAAAAAGTCATCGGCGGCAAAACCTTTGGCGGCTATTCCGAGAGCATTGTCGTTGACAGCAAGTTTGTCGTTAACGTACCGGAAAATCTGGAACTGAGCGCCGTCGCGCCTCTGCTGTGCGCAGGCGTCACCACCTGGTCGCCGCTGAAGCACTGGAACATCCAGCCAGGCCAGCGCGTAGGCGTAATTGGTCTGGGCGGCCTGGGTCATATGGCGGTAAAACTGGCAAGCGCGCTGGGCGCTGAAGTGGTGCTGTTCACGACTTCTCCGGCTAAAGGTGCCGATGCGCTGCGCCTGGGAGCCAGCAAAGTTGTGGTTTCAAAGGATAATGAGCAAATGGCCGCCGAAGCCAACAGCCTCGATTTTATCCTTGACTGCGTAGCTGCACCGCACGATCTGGATCCGTACCTCAACACGCTGAAAACCAATGGCCATCTGGTACTGGTTGGCATTCCTGACGCGCCGCATCAGTCGCCAAACGTCACGCCAATCGTGTTTAAGCGCCTGAGCATTTCCGGCACTTCAATCGGCAGCATTCAGGAAACGCAGCAGATGCTGGATTTCTGTGGCGAACATAACATTGTGTCGGATGTGGAAGTGATCCGCATGGATGAGGTGGAAACAGCGTTTGAGCGCATGCTGAAAGGCGACGTGAAGTATCGCTTCGTGATCGATATGAAAGCGGATCAGCGCGGCTAAAGCATCGGGCATGACAGGAGTAGAATAAATTGAACTGAGCCCAACCCTGGTTGGGTTCAGAATTCAGAATCTCATCAAAAATTATTTTTTCTGGTAGCTTTAACAACAGTCTTATTTAATACCAAACAAGTCGCGAGGAAATCCGTCATTGTCATGAAATCCCATTGCTGTCAGGTTGCATCCGGGCAGGTAAGGTTTGTTATCCACTAAATCAGCAATATGCTTAATCCACTTTGAGCCAGTGCCTATCTCTCTTACCAGAAACCATATTACAGCAATCATCCCATACATTCTTTCATAAGCATTTTCATCCATATTCAAACGTTTAAACCAGGGATGGTTTGGCAATGGCATAATCTTTGGTTCGTTAACTTTATTCCAGATACGGGAGTGGTGGGCGCAGCGATTCCTTAGTACATTCATAGCACTGAGCCAGTTCTGAAAAATAGCGCCATTACCAGCAGCAATGCCAAGTCTTGACAATATTTTATTACGATATTTGTCCTTCAGCATCGCATAATATTTTGACATTAAACCAAAATCCCAAACCTCAATAGCCACCCAAAACGGTAGCCCTTCATACCTGCTTTCATGCCATTTTATAAAGTCTTCTCTGCTTTTGGCTATTTCTATTGAATGTCTGGTTAACCATTCTACTCTTGCGCTACAGCGTCCGCGTGAGCGTGGCTGCAAGTGTTTTGGATTTATCAGGGCGTCATCCAGGTATGCAAGAGGTGATATTTTACCTATTTCATGCGCAATCACGGAGCGTACATAAACCTCTATTCGCTCCAAAGCATTCATCATCAGCAGGCGTAATTTTTTGTCGAATAAATATAAGTCGTATACCGCACGGAAATTCGTACCTGTGCGAACGCAATCTAATCGGGTTCTGATATTTTCGGATGTGATGTGCGGGATTCGGCAAGGATACCAGAAACCAGAAAGCCGGTAATAACCAACTTGAGAGATTTTCTTTATTGCGTGGGCGCGGTCAGGTACATCCATGCCACGGGAAACCAACAGATCAATGAGTTGGTCATATTCTTTATGAGCCTTTACCGGATCTGCCATTCAAGAGTTTCCTTACCCTCAGATATAAGAAGGCCCGGCCATAACAATCACCTGCAAGAGACAGGATTCAAGCCAGGGGGCCGGGCTCAGTTATGTTCTAAATTACACTATATAGTTGGTATGTCAACACATCCGGTTGCGCTTTCTTCACGTCATATTGGAAGCAACCATGGCAAAACTCTATATGTAGTTGTTAAAGCGTTTTTCACCGCCATAGAATGTTTTTGCCTGTTAATGTGGTTTTTTTTGTTCAATATCTGATGTGATGAAGTCTTGCCGGGTCTCTGGCAAGACTTCATCAATACTGATTACTGCAACAACGAAATATCCGCTACCTGCAGGAACAGCTCGCGCAGTTTCGCCAGCAGCGTCAGACGGTTGATCCGCACCGCATTGTCGTCTGCGTTTACCATCACCTTCTCAAAGAAGTTATCAACGGCAGTACGCAGCTGCGCCAGCTCGATCAGCGCATCCTGATAACGACCTTCCGCAAAGTAAGGTGCCAGCTTGCTGCTGAGTGCTGAGACATACGTTGCCAGCTGGATCTCTTCATTTTCCTTCAGCAGAGACGCCTGCACGCTGTCGTTTAGCGTCTCGCTGGATTTCGCCAGGATATTGGAAACACGCTTGTTGGCGGCGGCCAGCGTTGCGGCTTCCTCCAGCGTACGGAAGTGAGAAACCGCCTTCATACGCGCGTTGAAATCTGCCGGACGAGTAGGGCGACGAGCCAGTACGGCCTGGATAGTATCCACGCTGTGACCTTCTTCCTGATACCAGGTGCGGAAACGACCCAGCATGAAATCGATCACTTCATCGACCACGTTGGCGTTACTCAGCTTGCTGCCGTACAGGCGAACCGCTTCTTCGGTCAGCGTTTGCAGATCGAGTTGCAGGTTCTTCTCGACGATAATACGCAGCACGCCCAGCGCGGCGCGGCGCAGAGCAAACGGGTCTTTATCGCCTTTCGGATGCTGGCCGATACCGAAGATGCCGGCAAGGGTATCCATTTTGTCGGCAATCGCCAGCGCGCAGGCTACCGGGTTAGAAGGCAGATCGTCACCGGAAAAACGCGGCTGATACTGCTCGTTCAGCGCCACGGCCACGTCTTCTGCTTCGCCATCGTGACGCGCATAGTGCATGCCCATCACGCCCTGGGTGTCGGTAAATTCGAACACCATATTGGTCATCAGGTCGCATTTGGACAGCAGGCCAGCACGGGTTGCATGATTGACGTCCGCACCAATCTGTCCGGCAATCCACCCCGCCAGCGCCTGGATACGGTCGGTTTTGTCGCGTAGCGTACCCAGCTCTTTCTGGAACAGCACGGTTTCAAGACGCGGCAGATTATCTTCCAGACGTTGTTTACGGTCTGAGTTGAAGAAGAACTCGGCATCGGCCAGACGTGGACGAACCACTTTCTCGTTACCGGAAATAATCTGCTGAGGATCTTTCGACTCAATGTTGGTCACAAAGATGAAGTTTGGCAGCAGCTTGCCGGCGTCGTCATAGACCGGGAAGTATTTCTGATCGCCCTTCATGGTGTAAACCAGCGCTTCGGCCGGTACCGCCAGGAATTTCTCTTCAAACTTCGCCGTTAATACCACCGGCCATTCAACCAGCGAGGCGACTTCTTCCAGCAGGCTGTCGCTCAGGTCAGCGTGTCCGCCAATCTGGCGTGCGGCCGCTTCGGCATCGGCTTTGATCTGCGCTTTACGTGCTTCAAAGTCTGGCTGCACTTTACCGCGCTCCAGCAGGATTTGCGGATACTGGTCAGCGTTGTCGATAGTGAATTCCGGCTCGCCCATAAAGCGGTGACCGCGGATTGTGCGGGCAGAGTCGATACCTAAAATCTTAGCCGGGATGCTTTCGTCGCCCAGCAGCAGCGTAACGGTATGGACCGGACGTACAAACTGCACGTCGGAATCGCCCCAGCGCATCAGTTTCGGGATGGGCAGCTTCGCCAGTGACGTCGCGATCATGGCTGGCAGCAGCGACTGCGCGCTTTCACCCTTCATATGAGCGCGATACAGCAGCCATTCGCCTTTGTCGGTGCTCAGACGCTCGGCCTGCTCAACGGTAATGCCGCAGCCGCGCGCCCAGCCTTCGGCAGCTTTGGTTGCCACGCCGTTGGCATCAAACGCAGCGGCAATCGCCGGGCCGCGTTTTTCGACTTCGCGATCTGGCTGCGCAGCGCTCAGACTGGCGACTTTCAACGCCAGACGGCGCGGGGCAGCGTACCAGGTGACGTCGCCATGGGTCAGGCCCGCAGCATCCAGTTCGGCGGTAAAGTTAGCGGCAAAAGATTCGGCCAGATTGCGCAGCGCCTTTGGCGGCAGCTCTTCGGTGCCGATCTCCACCAGGAAAGTTTTTTCAGTCATGGCTGCCTCTTATTTTGTTTTGCACATCGGGAAGCCCAGCGACTCACGCGACGCATAGTAGGCTTCAGCCACGGCTTTAGTCAGGGTACGAATACGCAGGATATAGCGTTGACGCTCGGTCACGGAGATCGCTTTACGCGCGTCCAGCAGGTTAAACGTATGACCCGCTTTCAGAATACGCTCGTAGGCTGGCAGCGGCAGCGGCGTTTCCAGCTCCAGCAGGCTTTTCGCTTCTTTCTCGTACTGCTCGAAGCAGCTAAACAGGAAATCGACGTCGGCGTGTTCGAAGTTATAGGTGGACTGCTCCACTTCGTTCTGATGGAACACGTCGCCGTAGGTGGTTTTCCCCAGAGGGCCGTCGCTCCAGACCAGATCGTAGACGCTGTCCACGCCCTGGATGTACATTGCCAGACGCTCCAGGCCGTAAGTGATTTCGCCGGTAACCGGTTTACATTCCATGCCGCCAACCTGCTGGAAATAGGTAAACTGCGTCACTTCCATGCCGTTCAGCCAGACTTCCCAGCCCAGGCCCCATGCGCCCAGCGTTGGGTTTTCCCAGTTATCTTCCACAAAACGGATATCGTGGATGGTCGGATCCATACCCAGCTCTTTGAGCGAGTCGAGGTAAAGCTCCTGAATATTGTCAGGTGAAGGCTTAATCATCACCTGGAACTGATAGTAATGCTGCAGGCGGTTCGGGTTCTCGCCATAGCGGCCGTCGGTAGGACGACGGGAAGGCTGCACATAGGCCGCCGCCATTGGCTCCGGGCCGATAGCGCGCAGGCAGGTCATTGGGTGAGACGTTCCCGCACCCACTTCCATGTCCAGAGGCTGCACAATGGTGCAGCCCTGGCGTGCCCAGTAATCCTGTAAGGTCAGGATCAGCCCCTGAAATGTCTTGGTATCAAACTTTTGCATGTTGTTTTCGCACGCGATACGGTTTTAAAAGTGGGCGTCAGTATACCCTTTGACCGTCGGTTAGTCAGCCCGATGTTGGCTGAAGGCACTGTACCCACAGCAAAATGCCACAGGCTGTTTCCATCTTGCCCGTGTTCTTGCCTGAAATAGTCAGCGCCTTGCGTTTTACAGTGGGTAAGCCACTCGTTTACCGGATGGAAGTTTTATGTCGATAGAAAGTTCCCCGCCCAGCGCGGCTACATAGCGTTTGAGAGTGGACAGGCGCGGGTCATTATCAACACGTTCCATACGGGCTACGGCAGGTTGTTTAACGCCCAGCGCTATGGCGAGTGCAGTCTGTGAAATTTGCAGCTCTTCACGCATTTGCGCGAGAGTGATTTCGCGGATCATTTCTTCGGCGCGAACCTCGATTTTGGCCCGGCGTTCTGGACTTACCTCTTTCAGTAGTTCATCTAAAGTTGCCATTATCAAACTCCAGTCTTGCCAGATGAGCTTTGTATTCAGCATCGGCTATTTTGATGTATTTTTTATAAAATTTTCGGTCGCCTGTCTTGTCGCCAGCACAAAGGAAAATAGCCTGGCGGACCGGGTCAAATGCGAACAGCGCTCTGATCGGTCTGGCCTCAAATGAAAGGCGTAACTCCTTCATATTTGCATATTTAGAGTCGTTTAAAGTGTCTACCAGTGGCCGTCCAGTCATCGGACCTTCTTTTCGCAATACGATAAATGCAGATAAAATCTCGTCTTGCAAATCCTCTGATTGTTCATGGAACCACCTGTCAAATCGCGCGGTCGTGATGATTTCCCACATGATCGTCCCTGATCGTAGATTATAACGTTTTAGTTATAATCTAAATTATAATGAATTCGTTATAATTTCAAGGCGAGGTTGTTGAACATTCCGCGCCCGGCTACCCTCTGATACGCGTTAATGCGAGCAGAGGATGAAATGAAGGAAAAGATTGTCTGGATAGATAATTTACGTGCGGTGGCCTGCCTGATGGTGATTATGATCCATACCACCACCTGGTACGTGACGAACGCTCCCGCCATTGGCGAGCATACCTGGGATTTATCCAACCTGCTGAATTCCGCCTCACGCGTCTGCGTGCCGATCTTTTTTATGATCTCCGGCTACCTGTTCTTCGGTGAACGCAGCGCGCAGGGACGTCATTTTCTGCGCATTGTGCTGTGCCTGCTGTTTTACAGTACGGTGGCGCTGCTTTATATCACCTGGCTAACGCCAATCAGTCAGAGCATCTCCATCCGGCTGCTGTTACAGAAACCGGTGTTCTATCATTTGTGGTTCTTCTTCGCCGCGATCGCTATTTACCTGCTTTCGCCGCTCATCCAGGTAAAAAACGTCCGGGCAGGCTATCTTGCGGTGGTCACGCTGGTGCTGGCGGTGCTGGCGAATCCCAACACGGTCGAGCGGTCTGTCGGCCATTTTCAGTGGTTGCCGCTGAATCTCTATATCAACGGCGACAGCTTCTATTACGTGCTGTACGCGCTGTTCGGGCGAGCGATTGGCATGATGGATACCGATAAACGAGGCGTTAGCTGGCTGGCGGGAGCGGTATTTATCGCCTGTGTCGCGGGTATTGCGATGGGCACTAAAAAGCAGATGGCCATTAACGGTGCGTTTGCCGATACCTGGTATCTCTACTGCGGGCCGGTGGTTTTTGTTGCTGCGGTCAGTCTGGTGATTGTTTTCAAAAATGCGCTTAATCAGCGAATTTTACCGTTCTTTGGCCTTATTTCGCGTAATTCCCTGCCCATTTACGGTTTTCACGCGTTGTTTATCCACTTCATGCGTACTCACCATCTTGATCACACCGCCCGGCCGCTGCTGGATATTCCGCTGGTTTTCACGATTACGCTGCTGGGCAGCCTGCTGCTGTCGCTGGCGCTGCGCAAAGTCGACAGGCACCATTTTATCAGCTAGTTATCAGCCCGGGTGCTGGCCACTATGCCAGCGCGCCATAGCCCATCACCTCAAGCAGATGACGGGCCTGCTGTACCGCATCCTGCCGGTGCGCGATGCCCATTTTCTGATAAAGATTACGGATGTGCGTTTTGATGGTGGTGGCCGCTACGTCCAGTTCCCCGGCTATCTGCTCGTTGCTGTATCCCGAGTAGATTAGCCCCAGCACCTGCCATTCCCGCTGGGTTAGCGGGCTGGTGCGGATCAGCTCCGGCACCTGCGGATGGGTCAGCAGTTTCGAGACAAACCCCTCGTCAAAATGGGCGAACTTATGGCGATGATGCTGATTTAATTCGCGCAGGATCTGCTGCGCTCGTCGTTGTTCCAGCTCCGGCAGCAGGTTCAGCTGTAGCAACTGCCTCAGCTGCTGCGCCATCATCTCGCCTTCAAGCACGAAATGGCTGATAAAACCGGTGCGGTTGGCCAGGCCCAGCGCTTCAATCAATACGCGCTGTGCGTCGCTTTTTCTTCCCGTTTGCCAGTACAGCAGGTTGCTCAGCAGCAGATTACGGTTCAGATCGCTGATCAGGTGCAGCTGGCGCGCATCGCTGTTTAGCTCGTCCAGCACAACTTCCGCCTCGCTGAACTGCTCCAGCAGAATTTGTACCCGCGCAATCGTCCGCCACTGGCCCTGCTGAAAATGATTGTCCGCCATGCCGGGCTTGCGCGCCTGCTGCAACCAGCGCCGCGCGGCGATTTTATTGTCGGTAAGCTGCCAGTAAATCACCCGAATTTTATCGGTGTTGGTGATCCAGTCGATGTGGTATTGGCCGGTTTTCATCAGCTCTTCGCAACGTTGCAAATAGTGTTGCGCGTTATCAAGCTGGCCGCGAGCGAGCGCGCACTTAGCCAGCATGGCCAGGCACTGTAGCTGCTGCTGAGGCTGAAAGTTGCTTAACACTTCCAGTCCCTGGCGAGCGGCATTCTCTGCGTCGTCCAGCCTTGACCATGACCAAAGTACCTGAGAACGCAGGCGCAGAAGAAACTCGTGCATCGGCAGCTGTTCAAGGTGCTGCTCATGCACCAGTTCGAATGCGCGATCCTGCATCTCGAAGGCGGCCTGTAAAAATCCCTGTGCAATCAGAATTTCACTCTGCTGCAACAGCGCCCAGAGCGCGTAATGATAAACCTGATAGCGTCTGGCAATCTGCTCGGTCTGCTGCATCAGCGGCAGAGCGCGAGCAAAATCGCCTTTGCAGTGCTGAATTTCTCCCGTTACCGACGTGGCAACAATGCGGCTGTAGTAGCTGTCATGCGGTAAAAAACGCAGCGCTTCCGTAGCCAGCCGTCCGGCTTCTTCCTGACGGCCATCATTAATGGCAACCTGTGCGCGAAGGGCATTAAATTCGGCAGCAAGATCCTGCGTCATTGACATATCTCTGCGCTGCATTTCGCTTTCTGCCCGGCAGAGCAACGCATCGACTTCGGCATAGCGATGCTGGCTTTGCACCAGCCAGGCCTGCAACAGCACCAGTTTGGGATTGACGATAAGCTGGTCGTAACGCAGCGCGTTCAGACACTCTTCCAGCAGGGCCAGCTCGCTTTGGTTGAACAGCGACCAGGCGTGCTGTAGCAGGATATGACGCAGCAGGGCGGTATCTTCCGCGCCTAAAGCGTGATGAATGGCCTCGGCCGGAAAGCCCTGAGCCAGCCAGCCTTCTGCGGCAGCCCGGTGAATTTCAGGCAGTGCGGAGGCCAGCTCCCACTGACAGCGCTGACGCAAAAAAGAGGCGAACAGAGGATGGAAATTAAACCACTCGCCGGTATCGTCCATACGGTGAATAAACAGCCCCTGGCTTTCGAGCGCCTCCAGACGCTGCTGCCCGTTGTCGCTGCCGGTCAGGTGGACAATTAACGCATCGTTCATCGAGCGCAGCAGAGAGCAGCGCAGCAGAAAATCACGCGTGGGCGCATCGACTCGATCCAGCACCTCTTCCACCAGATATTGTGATAAATGGCTGGCATTCAGACCGGCCAGCTTGCGGGCAGACTGCTGGGTAGACTGGAGTGCGGGCGTGGAGGACTGGCTGGCGGAAAGCGCGATCAGCTGGAGTGCGGTTGCCCAGCCAGCAACATCATCACAGAGCCGGTTGCTGTCGCTTTTGTCTATCGACTCTTTCAGCCGACAGTCGAAAAACTGTTGGGTTTCGCTGTGGGTAAAAGCCAGCTCGGAGACGATTAATTCAAGCAGCTGGCCTCGCACGCGTAAATTGGCGATGCCCAGCGGAGGCAGGGTACGTGAGAGCAGCAGCAGGGAAAAATTTTCAGGCTGATGGCGTAAAAAAAAGCGCATTCCTTCATGAATATCCCCATTCGAAATCAGATGATAGTCATCAATCACCAGCGTTAACGGCTGATGCCACTCGGCAAGTTCGACAAACAGCTGGGCAAACAGCGCGTTCAGATTGGCATATTGATGCTTCTGGCTTAAGGCTTCGCTTTTCACACAGTGGCCGCCGGTAGCCTGCTGAATGGCCGCGATCAGATAGCTGGCGAAACGCTCCGGCTGGTTGTCGCTCTCATCCAGCGAATACCAGCCCAGCGCGTTTTTCCCCGCTGCCCAGTGCGCTACCAGCGTCGTTTTGCCATAGCCTGCCGGGCTGGTCACCAGCGTCAGTCGATGTTCCGGCACGGCGGCAAGCCGGGTCAGTAAACGTTCGCGTACCACCGTATCTTGCAGCCGCATCGGACGGCTCAGTTTCGAAGGGATAAGCATAGTTTTCGGTTCTTATGAGGGTTGTCAGCGGGTCGGCTAATTATTTCAAAGCCCGTAATTAATCAATTTTTCTAAAGTCCGCCTCCAACGTATTGATTGCAAGCAGGATACGCTTTTATGTTGCATTTAGTCGTACTTCGTCACATTTTTCAAAATACGCATGCCTTATCCAAAATCGAACGGCAGCATCCTTCCCCTACGCCCCGTTTCTCCTCCCTGGCTAATCCCTGCCGGGAGGATGCTCAGCGCTGCATGAATCGGCAGCATGATGGCTATTTATGGACCATGAGGGGTAGTCATGCAGGCTCAATTCAATCAAACAACGTTCCTGTCCGCGCTGGATCGCCAGTGGCAGGGATTTGGTCTGCGTCAGGCGCAGGAAATGACGCAGCATCAATGGTGGCAGGCGGTCAGCGCTGCGCTGGCCGAACAGTTAAACGCCCTGCCTGCGGTTGCTCCGGCCACGCCGCAGCGGCATGTTAATTACCTTTCAATGGAGTTCCTGATTGGTCGACTGACGGCCAATAACCTGAGCAATCTTGGCTGGTTTGAGCAGGTCAGTGCGCTCCTGAAACAGCAGGGGGTTGAACTGAGCGATCTGCTTGAGCAGGAGGTCGATCCCGCGCTGGGAAATGGCGGGCTGGGACGATTAGCCGCCTGTTTTTTGGATTCGATGGCGACCGTCGGCCAGCCTGCTATTGGCTATGGGCTGAATTACCAGTATGGCCTGTTCCGCCAGTCTTTCAGCGAAGGTACGCAGCAGGAAGCGCCAGACCGCTGGCATCGCGAGGCGTATCCCTGGTTCCGACAGCATCGTTCGCTGACCGTCAATGTCGGTTTCGGCGGCAAGCTGATTAAAGAGGCAAAAGGCGGCGAGCGCTGGCAACCTGCGTTCTCATTAAAAGGCGAGGCAAGCGACCTGCCGGTAGTCGGTTATCAAAATGGCATTACTCAGCCGCTGCGCCTGTGGCAGGCGAGCGCCATGTACCCTTTCGATCTCGCTCTGTTTAACGACGGTGAATTTCTGAAGGCTGAGCGGCAGGGAATTGAAGCGGAGAAGCTGACTAAAGTGCTTTATCCGAACGATAATCACCAGCCGGGCAAGCGCCTGCGCCTGATGCAGCAATATTTTCAGTGTGCCTGTTCAGTAGCGGACATTCTGCGTCGCCATCACGCACTCGGGCGAAAAATTGAAGATTTGCCGCAGTTTGAGGTCATTCAGCTAAACGATACCCATCCGACTATCGCCATCCCGGAGCTGCTGCGCATTTTACTGGATGAACACCAGCTCGACTGGGATCGGGCGTGGTCGATTGTCAGCCGCACTTTCGCCTATACCAACCACACGCTGATGCCGGAAGCGCTGGAGTGCTGGGATGAAAAACTGATGCGCAGCCTGCTGCCGCGTCATTTCTCGCTGATTAAACAGATTAACGCACGTTTCAAAAAGCAGGTGGAGAAGCGCTGGCCAAATGATGCCAGCGTCTGGGATAACGTCGCCATCCATCATAACCAGCAGGTGCGAATGGCTAATCTGTGCGTGGTCAGTGGGTTCGCCGTCAATGGCGTTGCCGCGCTGCATTCCGATCTGGTGGTGAAAGATCTGTTTCCGCATTATCACCAGCTGTGGCCGGAAAAATTCCATAACGTCACCAACGGCATCACGCCGCGTCGCTGGCTGAAGCAGTGTAATCCTGCGCTCGCTGCGCTTATCGACAGCAAACTAAATGCTGAATGGGTAACGGATCTCGACGCGTTGAAAGGGCTGGAGGCTTTTGCCGACGATAAGCATTTTCAGCAGCGCTATCGGCAAATCAAGCGTGAAAACAAGCAAAGGCTGGCAGCGTATGTACAGCGAACGATGGGGATCACGCTGAATACGGAGGCGATATTTGATGTGCAGATCAAACGCCTGCATGAGTACAAACGTCAGCACCTGAATTTACTGCATATTCTCTCGCTTTATCGTCAGCTTCGCGACAATCCGCAGCTCGAAACCGTTCCGCGCGTTTTCCTGTTCGGGGCAAAGGCCGCCCCCGGTTATTACCTGGCAAAAAACATTATCTATGCCATCAACAAAGTGGCGGAAAAAATTAACCAGGACCCGCGGATTGGCGACCGTCTGAAGGTGGTCTTTATTCCTGATTACAAAGTCTCGGTGGCTGAACTGATGATCCCGGCAGCCGACGTATCAGAACAAATTTCTACCGCAGGTAAGGAAGCTTCCGGCACCGGCAATATGAAGCTGGCGCTAAACGGCGCGATCACGGTTGGCACGCTCGACGGTGCGAACGTGGAGATTGCTGAACAGGTAGGCAGTGAACATATTTTTATCTTCGGCCATAGCGTGGATGAAGTAAAAGCGCTGCTCCACAAAGGCTACAAGCCGCTGAGCGTGCGTAAAAAAGATAAGCATCTCAACAGCCTGCTGACCGAGCTGGAAAACGGCTTTTTCAGCGACGGTGACAAAGAGGCGTTCAAACCGATGCTGGATAGCCTGCTTGACGGCGGCGACCCTTATTTAGTGCTGGCGGACTTTACCGGTTACTGCGCTGCACAGCGGCAGGTGGATGCGCTGTATGGCGATCCGCAGCAGTGGACTCGCAGCACCATTCTGAATACGGCCAGAGTAGGGATGTTCAGCTCGGACCGGGCGATCCGTGACTATCAACAGCGGATCTGGCAGGCGAAGCGCTAAGGGGTGCATATGGAAGAGAACGTACTGGAGCAGGCCGCCACCGAGGCGGGCATCGCTTCCGGTTTTATTAACGCTCACGGCAAGCCGCAGCCGATCTCCGCAGAAACCCGGCGCGAGCTGTTAAAAGCGATGGGCTGGAGCGTTGAACGCCGACAGACGGCAAGGCCAGTGCCGACGGTAAAAGTGTTTATCAGCGGCGGACGCTTTGCGTTGCCGGTCGAGGGAGAAGGCGAGTATCACTGGCATTTTTGCCAGGAGCAGGGTGCAACGCGACACGGCAGAGTCAACGGCAACATGACGCTGGCACTGCCGGAAAACCTGCCGATGGGCTATCACCTTCTGACGCTGACCCGCGCCGGGCAAAGCTGGGAATGCCGGATCGTTGTGGCACCAAAACGCTGTTACGAACCGGACGCTTTGCTGGCGGGTAAAAAACTCTGGGGCGTCTGTGTTCAGCTTTATACGCTGCGCTCGGCGCATAACTGGGGCATCGGCGACTTCGGCGACCTGTCCTCGCTGGTGGAGAATATTGCCGCCCGGGGCGGTGCCTTTGTCGGCCTTAACCCTATCCATGCGCTCTGTCCGGGTGACCCTGAAGCAGCCAGCCCGTACAGTCCTTCATCCCGCCGCTGGCTGAACATCATTTATATTGATGTCAGCGCGGTGACAGACTTTCGCTTAAGCGCAGCCGCACAGCGTTGGTGGCTTTCTGCTGAGACGCAGCAGGCCGTACGGGCGGCGCGGGAAACTGACGAGGTCGATTATGCCCAGGTGATGGCGTTGAAGCTGGCAGCGCTAAGGCTGGCGTGGCCGCAATTTCTTGCCCGTCACCCGCAGGATGCGGAACGACAGGCATTTTCCCACTTTATTGCACAGGGAGGCGAAAGCCTCTGGTTACAGGCCGCCTGTGACGCGCTGTACGCGCATTTTCTTCAGGAAAGCGGCCAGGCGCAGGGATGGAGCCAGTGGCCGGAAGCGTATCGCGACGCGCGTGGTCCGGCGGTCAAAGCCTTTTGTGAACAGCACGCGCTGGAGGTGGAGTTTTATCTCTGGCTGCAATGGCTGGCCGAAGCGCAGCTTGCACGCTGTTATCAGCTGAGCCGTCAGATGCCGATAGGTTTGTATCGCGATTTGGCCGTCGGCGTGGTGGCCTCGGGCGCTGAAACCTGGAGCGACGGCGAGCTTTACTGCCTGAAGGCGTCGGTGGGCGCCCCGCCGGATATCCTCGGGCCAAACGGGCAGGACTGGGATTTGCGGCCAATGGACCCCCGCACCCTGGTTGACCGTGCCTGTCAGCCTTTTATTGAGCTGTTACGATCGAACATGATCCACTGTGGCGCTTTGCGGATCGATCATGTGATGGCGCTGCTGCGCCTGTGGTGGATCCCGGAGGGAGAGACGGCGGATAAAGGCGCTTACGTCCACTATCCGGTTGACGATTTATTGGCGATTCTGGCGCTGGAAAGCCAGCGGCATCGCTGCATGGTCATCGGCGAAGATTTGGGGACCGTGCCGCTGGAAATTGTCAGCAAGCTGCGCGAAGCCGGCATCTACTCCTGGAAAGTGCTCTGGTTTGAGCGCGATGCGCAGAACAGCTTTCGTGCTCCACAATCCTGGCCGCTTCAGGCGATGGCCACGCTGACCACGCATGATTTGCCGACGCTACGCGGCTACTGGCAAAGCGACGATCTGGCGCTGGGAGAGAAGCTGGGTTTGTATCCTGATAAAGAGGTTTTACAGGCGCTTTATGCCGATCGGGCCAGCGCGCGTCAAAGCCTGCTCGACAGTTTGCATCAGTACGGCTGCATTCCTGCGACAAGTGAAAGGAAGGCGGAACTCACCTCGCTGACGCCCGCGATCCGTCTTGGTCTGCAACGCTATGTCGCCGACAGCGCCAGCGCGCTGCTCGGCTTGCAGCCCGAGGACTGGCTGGATATGCCGACGCCGGTTAACGTTCCCGGCACCAGCAGCGAGTACCCGAACTGGCGGCGTAAACTGACTTCGACGCTGGAAGCGATGTTTGCCGACCCTGAAGTGAACGCGTTAATCAGCGATGTGAACCACCGACGCCGTAAGGTATCGGTGAATTAGAAAAGGGTGGCCGCAAGGCCACCCTTTAGATTACTGACCAACTCAAAGCGCAAGCGACATGAGCCAGCACGGTATTACCCCTTCACGCCCCCGGCGGTTAACCCTCCCACCAGCCAGCGTTGTGCAAGCAAAAACACGGCCGTCACAGGAATGGCGGAGAGAATAGCGGCAGCGGCGAAATCGCCCCATAAATAGTTTTGCGGGTTGAGGTACTGCTGCATGCCGACCGCCAGCGTATAGCTGTTAACATCGCGCAGCAGCAGCGAAGCCACCGGCACTTCAGTAATGGCAGCGATAAACGACAAAATAAACACCACTGCCAGAATCGGCACCGAGAGCGGCAGCAGCACCAGCCGGAACGCCTGCCACGGCGTTGCGCCATCCAGCGCCGCCGCCTCTTCCAGCGAATTATCAATGGATTCAAAATAGCCTTTAATGGTCCAGACATGCAGGGCAATACCGCCCATATAGGCAAAAATCACGCCGCCGTGCGTATTCAGTCCAAGGAAAGGCAGATAGAGGCCAAGGCGGTCAAACAGGGCATAAAGCGCCACCAGCGACAGCACGGCAGGGAACATCTGAAAAATCAGCATGCCTTTCAGCAGCGTACTTTTACCGCGAAACTTTATGCGCGCAAAGGCGTAGGCGCAGGTGGTGGAAAGCGCCACGATACCGACGGCGGTTATCACCGCAATCTTCACCGAATTCCACAGCCAGAGCATCACCGGAAACGGCGGCGGGGTAATGCTGCCGTCATCATTGGTAATAGCGATACCCAGCGCCAGTTTCCAGTGATCCCATGAGAGGGTTTCCGGGATCAGGCTGCCGGTGGCAAAATTACCGGGCCGCAGCGAAATGGCAAAAACCATCAGCAGCGGAAACAGGATCAGGGCGATAAAGCCCAACAGAAAAAGGTGCGTTATCAACAGTCTGATGCGCTGTGACTTCGGTTTTACCATCGCCATATTGCTTCCTCAATCAAATTTCATGCGGGATACTTTCAGGTTGATTATCGCCAGCGCGCCGACCAGCAGGAAAATCAGCGTAGCGATAGCGGCAGCCAGACCAAAATCCTGTCCGCCGCCGCCTTCAAAGGCGATGCGCCAGGTGTAGCTGACCAGTAAATCGGTATGGCCCGCAGGCGTCGTGGTGCCGATTCGGTCGGGGCCGCCGTTGGTGAGCAGCTGGATCAGCACAAAGTTATTAAAGTTAAAGGCAAAGCTGGCAATCATCAGCGGCGTAAGCGGCTTGATCAGCAGCGGCAGCGTGATCAGGAAAAAGTTTTGTATGGGCGTTGCGCCGTCCATTGCCGACGCCTCATAAAGATCGTCGGGAATGGCTTTTAACAGCCCCATACACAAAATCATCATATAGGGGTAGCCCAGCCAGGTGTTGACGATAATCAGCATGGTTTTCGCGGTCAGCGGATCGCTAAACCAGGCGGGCTTGATGCCGAACAGGCTGCCGAGGAGAAGGTTGATTTCGCCAAAGCTCTGGTTAAATAAGCCTTTGAAAATCAGTATTGAGATAAAAGCAGGGACGGCGTAGGGCAGGATCAGCAGCATGCGGTAAACCGCTTTGCCTTTCAGCGCATCCCACTGCACTACGCACGCCAGTACCATCCCGACCGCAGTCGTAAGTACCACCGTCAGTAGAGAAAAAATCACCGTCCAGACAAAAATCGACAGGAACGGTTTCTGGATCCCCTCATCCTGAAAGACGCGCAGAAAGTTTTTCCAGCCAATGCCCACGGTAAAGCCGGGACTGAGCACTTCCGCATCCGCCGACTGATAAAAGCCGGTGCGCATATCAGGCTGATAAACTTTCCCGCTCTGGATGTTGGTCAGCTGTTTGCCATCCTTTCCCAGCTGATAAAGCGGCTGGGTGCCGGAAAACTGCCGCAGCGAGCTCATTCGCAGCAGCGTGCCATCAGGCATCTGTGCAGCCAGCTGGCCCAGCGCCTGACGATTTTGCGTCACGATCCGCAGTCCCGCTTTTTCACCCGTCGGCGCGGCCTGTTTTGTCATGGTCAGCGTTTGCGGCGCATCAGGCGTAAAGGCGAAAGGTGGCGAGACCAGTACGTCGCCGTTTTCAGGCGAGATTAGCGTCAGCCGCCATTTTTCACCTGTCGGCCAGAGCGCAAAATTCCAGGCTTTATCCGCACGAAACTGCCTTTCCAGCAGGACGCTTTGCGCCCGTTCGAAGGTCAATTGATGCAGACTGCTGTAGTTGGTAAACGCGATGACGATAGTGCAAACCAGCGGGAACAGCACAAACAGCGCCATACCGGCCAGGCCCGGATAGATATAGCGCCAGGTATAGGCACGGCGATTGCCATAGATAAACAGACCCAGGCCGGAAAGTACCAGCGTGAGCATGGCGAAAAGGTATTCTCCCCGCGCGTACATCAGCACGATTAAGTAGCCAGCCAGCAGGGCAAAAAGAGTGATGACAGCGCCGCCGGGCGCGCGGCGTAGCAGCGATCTTCTGTCAGAACGGCGAGGGTGAGCCAGAGGCATGGCGCTATCCTTTTCGAGAGGGAGCAGCCGTGAAAGGCTGCCCCTTATTCAGCAGAGGCGAAGGTTATCGGGTAAGGCGTGTTTCGACATCTTTCAGCGCCTGCGGCACGGTCTGACGACCGTTAACGGCGTTGACGATCGCGCTGCGCTCGGCATACCAGAATGCACTCATTTGCGGGATGTTCGGCATGATTTCGCCGTTTTTCGAGTTAGTCATGGTGGCAGCAATACGTGGATCCTGCTCCAGCTTCGCCTGATAAGATTTCAGCGCCACGGCACCGAGCGGCTTGTCTTTATTTACCATCGCCAGCCCCTCATCGGTAATCAGATAATTTTCCAGAAACTCTTTCGCCAGCTCTTTGTTTGGGCTGGCGGCGTTGATGCCTGCGGTCAGCACGCCGACAAAGGGTTTGGATGGCTTACCGTGGAAGGTGGGCAGAACCGCCACGCCATAGTTGATTTTGCTTTTATCAAGGTTGGCCCAGGCCCAGGGGCCGTCGATAGTCAGCGCCGTCTGGCCTTTATTAAAGGCCGCTTCGGCAATCGAATAATCGGTATCGGCGTTGATATGTTTGTTTTTCACTAAATCTACGATGAACTGTAGGCCAGCCAGCGAACCGGCATTATTGACGCCGGTATTTTTGATATCGTATTTGCCGTCGACATATTTAAAGGCGTAGCCGCCATCAGCCGCAATCACCGGCCAGGTAAAATAGGGCTCCTGAAGATTCCACATGATGGCGCTTTTACCTTTGGCACGCAGCGTTTTATCCAGCGCCGGAATTTCTTCCCAGGTCTCAGGCGCTTCTTTAATCAAATCTTTGTTGTAAATCAGCGAGAGGGATTCCACCGCCACCGGATAACCAATCGGCTTGCCGTTAAAGGTCACCGCATCCCAAGTGAACGGGAACAGTTTGTCCTTAAATGCCGGGTCAGGGCTCACTTCCGCCACCAGGCCAGACTGGGCATAGCCGCCAAAACGGTCATGCGCCCAAAAAATGATATCGGGGCCATCGCCGGTCGCGGCCACCTGGGGATACTTCTCTTCCAGCTTGTCAGGATGCTCAACCGTGACCTTGATACCCGTATCCCGTTCAAACTTTTTCCCTACTTCCGCCAGGCCGTTATAGCCCTTGTCGCCGTTGATCCAGATCACCAGCTTTCCTTCCTCGATTTTGGCGAAGGCGGCCGGCGAGAGCGCCAGTGTAGCCAGCGCCGATAGCGCCATGGTGTTTTTTGCGATGTTTTTGATACTGAGCATGAGCGAATCCTTATACCTGTAAGCCGTAGGTTTCTTCACGTCGCAGACGGAAAAGAGGGTCGGGCCAGTGTGCGTTCCGCTGGCTTCGGCTTCATCCTCCTCCAGCCTACGCCCCCGGTCTTCAAACTGTGACTTCGCCTGCACGGGCGCGGACCAATGACTGCTGCTTCACAAAATCAGTCCGCGTTTTTTGCAACAGAGATCACGAAATTGTGCTTTCAGCGACGGGATGGGCCCGCGAGTCGCGTTTCTCCTCCTCCCCGCCTCTCCGCCAGTAAAAACCGGCCCATGGAGGATTACGCCTGACACACACCGCGGCATGCTTCGGAGCAATCAGTTTTCTGGCGGACGGCGAGGAGTACAGGATGGCGAACGTTTCCCTTAGCGGCGTAAGTAAAGTCTTTGGCGAAACAACCATCTCCAGCGACATCAATCTGGAGATTGAGCAGGGCGAGTTTGTGGTATTCGTCGGGCCGTCCGGCTGCGGTAAATCCACCCTGCTACGAATGATTGCCGGGCTGGAAGAGATCAGTTCCGGCGAGTTGAAAATTGGCAACAAGCGGATGAATGAGGTGCCCCCCGCCGAACGAGGCATCGGCATGGTGTTCCAGTCTTACGCGCTCTATCCGCATCTGACGGTCGCCGAAAACATGTCTTTTGGCCTGAAGCTGGCCCGAACCAAAAAAGAGGAAACCGAGCGGCGGGTCAATCAGGTGTCTGAAATCTTACAGCTTGCTCATTTACTGGATCGTCGCCCGAAAGCGCTTTCAGGCGGTCAGCGCCAGCGCGTGGCGATTGGCCGTACGCTGGTGGCAGAACCGACGGTATTTCTGCTCGATGAACCACTTTCCAATCTGGATGCCGCGCTGCGCGTGCAGATGCGCATTGAGATTTCACGCCTGCACAAGCGGCTGAAACGCACGATGATTTACGTCACCCACGATCAGGTTGAAGCGATGACGCTGGCCGACAAAATCGTGGTGCTCAACGCCGGACGCATTGTGCAGGTCGGTCGTCCGCTGGCGCTTTACCACTATCCCGCTAACCGCTTCGTCGCCGGTTTTATCGGCTCTCCCAGAATGAACTTCCTGCCGGTGAAGACGATCGCCGTCGAGCCTGAACGCGTACAGATTGAGCTGCCCGACGGGCAGTGGGTCTGGCTGAAAGTGAGAGGCGACGACGTGATGCCGGGCAGCAATCTGTCGCTGGGCGTGCGACCCGAGCATTTGTTGCCGGGCGAGGGCGCTGAAATACAGCTCACGGGCGACGTGCAGGTGGTCGAACAGCTGGGCAATGAAACGCAGATCCACATCCAAATCCCGGCAATCCGTCAGAACCTGGTCTACCGCCAGAACGACGTGGTGCTGGTAGAAGAAGGTGCAACTTTCGCCATCGGCTTGCCGCCGCACCGCTGTCATCTGTTCCGTGAAGACGGGACGGCCTGCCGTCGGTTACATCCCGAGCCTGGCGTTTAAATGCACAAGTCCCCCTACAGGAGAAGATGATGATAATAATACGTAATTCCTCTCTGGCGCTGGCCGTGGCAGCCGCGCTTTCCACACAGGCGATGGCGGTAGATTTTACCGGTTACGCCCGTTCCGGTATCGGCTGGTCCGGCAGCGGCGGCGAGCAGCAGTGTTTTAAAGCGACCGGCGCGGAGAGCAAGTATCGTCTGGGTAACGAATGTGAAACCTATGCGGAATTAAAGCTTGGGCAGGAAGTGTGGAAAGAAGGGGATAAAAGCTTCTATTTTGATACCAACGTCGCCTACTCGGTGTCGCAGCAGAACGACTGGGAAGCGACCGATCCGGCTTTCCGCGAAGCCAACGTAAAAGGCAAGAACCTGATTGAATGGCTGCCGGGCGCGACGATGTGGGCCGGTAAGCGCTTCTATCAGCGTCATGACGTGCACATGATCGACTTTTACTATTGGGATATCTCCGGTCCTGGCGCAGGTCTGGAAGATATTGACGTTGGCTTCGGTAAGCTCTCTTTTGCCGCAACGCGCAACACCGAAAGCGGCGGCTCTTTTGGCTATATCGCCGATCAGCGTGACGAACTGCCAACATCCAACGACGTGTTCGACGTGCGTCTGGCCGGACTGCAAACCAATCCCGGCGGCGTACTGGAGCTGGGTGTGGATTACGGCCGCGCCAATGCTCGCGATGGCTACTCGCTGGCCGACGATGCAACCAAAGACGGCTGGCTGCTGACGGCTGAGCACACGCAAAGCATCTATAACGGCTATAACAAGCTGGTTGTGCAATATGCCGCAGATTCGATGACTGCTGAAAGCACGGGCACGGCTAACGGACACTCTTCCGGTGCGGCCATCAATAATAACGGCAGTATGCTGCGTCTCCTCGACCACGGCGCGCTGGATTTCAACGATAAATGGGGATTGATGTACGTGGCGATGTATCAGGATACGGACCGCGACAACAATAACGGGACGACCTGGTACACCGTTGGGGTACGGCCGATGTACAAATGGACGCCGATCATGAGCACCCTGCTGGAAGTGGGCTACGACAACGTCAAATCGCAGCGTACCGGCGACCGCAACGGCCAGTATAAAGTGACGCTGGCGCAGCAGTGGCAGGCGGGTGACAGCATCTGGTCACGGCCGGCAATCCGCGTGTTTGCTACCTACGCAAACTGGGATGAGAAATGGGGCTATGACACCGACAGCGGCGTCAACAATGGTCTGGCGATGAACGATACGACTGCCCGTACCTACAGCCGTGGCAACGATGATGAAATAGCCTTTGGCGCGCAGATGGAAGTCTGGTGGTAATCGAGGGATCCCAAATGAAAAAAACGCTGCTGTCTCTGTGTCTGTCGCTAAGCCTGATCGCTGGCGCGCAAGCTGCTCAACAGGATGCGGCTGCGGCACCGAAAATTTCTGCCCAGACGCTACATAGTCTCACGTGGACGCCGCTGGTGCCGCCGATCACGCAGGACGTCGTGCTCAATACGTCTACAACGCGGATCGGCCAGGGTGAAATTCAGGGCGCGGCGGCAGCCTTCTCTCTGCCTGCCGATCGCGGGTCGCTGGAAATTGTGTTAACCAGCCTGGTAACGGGTAAAACGGTGTATGCGCCTAACGTGCTGGTACTTGACGAGCAGATGCGTCCGGCGGCGTTTTATCCTGCCAGCTATTTCCCCTATCAGCCGCCTGGCCTGGTTTCCAGCGATCGGCTGGAAGGAACGCTGAAGCTGACGCCTGCGCTGGGACAGAAACAAATCTACCTGCTGGTCTACACCACGCAGCAGGATTTGCAGGCTACCACGCAGATGGTTAACCCTGCCAAAGCCTATGCGGCGGGCGTGGGCAATGCGGTGCCGGATATCCCGGATCCCGTTGCGCGACATACGCCTGGCGGCACGCTCAGCCTGAAGGTTACGGCCGAGCAAAAAGCCGGTAACGTGATGATCGGCCAGCTGTTCCCTTCATCCGATCCGGCACCCGCAGCGCCGGCTGTCGTTGGCAATAGCGTCCGGCCAGAATCGGCTCCTCCGGCTAAACCGGCGGAACCAATGCTGGCAGAATCGGACGCTTATTTTAACGAGGCGATTAAAAACGCCATCAAGGCCGGAGACGTGGATAAAGCGTTGAAGCTGCTGAACGAAGCCGAGCGGCTGGGTTCAAAAACGGCGCGTAAAACCTTTATTGACAGCGTTAAGCATTAACATAACGTCCGGGTTTTTTGCCCGGACATTACTCCTGCCAGCGCTGGAGCGCCCGCCTCAGCTGTCGCGAGGACGAAAATCCTGCCGACAACGCCGCTTTTTCCACGCCTTCGCCTTGCTGGAGCTGCTGCTGGGCAATCGCCAGCCTTAGCTGCTCATGATAATCCTTTACGCTGATCCCTAAATGCTGTCTGAACAGCCGCGTCAGATGCCGGGCGCTGACGTGAACGCGGCCGGCAATTTTCTCCAGCGGCCACGCCTGCTCCGGTTGGGCAATCAGTAAATCCTGGGTGCGATGAATCGCCGGGTTGATATGGTTGCGATAGCGTAGCCACGGCGACAGCTGGGGATCGTCGCCTGAACGACGGAACCAGACCACCATTTCACGGGCGACATCCAGCGCCATCTGCGAGCCACACAGCCGATGAATCAGATGCAGTGCCAGATCGATGCCCGCCGTAATGCCGGCGCTGGTCCAGATGCCGCGATCCTCCATGAATATGCGATTTTCTTTGACGATAGCCGCCGGTTCGGCGCTTTTCAGCCGTGAAACTACATCATGGTGCGTGGTGCACTGTACGCCGTGCAGCAGGCCGCTACGTGCAGCCAGGATTGAACCCGAACAGATGCAAACCAGGGTGATTTCCCGCGCGTGGATCGCGGGCTGCATCCGCATCAGCCAATGGCGCGCGGCCATAGCCTGCGGCGTATCAAACGAAACGCTGGAATCCGCCATTCCCGGCACAACCAGCAGGCTGCCTGCCGGTAAACTGTCCGGCAGCGGCGCAAGATGACCGATCATCATCCCGGTAGAGGTTGAGACACATTCGTCTGGGCCGATGTAGTGCAGGCTGAATGCGCCCTTTGCCAGCTGTAGCGTCTCTGCCGGACCGCTAATATCCAGCATCATCACGCCTGGTAGCGTTAAAAACCATACCGGGATAGCCAATATCAGCTCCGTGCCTTAAGGCAATTTCAGGTCATTCAGACATTCTTCCACGCTGGCAATCTTAGCGAAGCGGTTTATCAGCACGCTTTCAGTGTAATGGCGTAAATCGGCGATGCTCAACGTTGTCCCGTTATGGGTAATGGGGAAAGTCAGCGTGGCCTCAGTGACAAAAGTCACCTGATAACCCAAATCGGACGCCACGCGCGCCGTGGTTTCGCAGCACTGCTCGGTGCGCAATCCGCTGATAATAAGGTGTTTCACAGCGTGTTCTCGCAGCCAGCTTTCCAGCCCCGATTCAGTTAACGCGTTATGGACCTTTTTCTGCACGCTATATGCCGCCTGATGATTGAGAAACGGCAGGCGTTCAACCCGTCCTGACGCCAGCGAGAACGGGCCTTCTGGCTCAACATGGAACACATCAACGATCGGAACCGCGCTTTGCTGACAGCCTGCAATCAGCTGGCTGAGCTTTTGTTCGAAGGCGGGCGTGTCCAACGTTTCCTGATAGCCACGATGATAGAAAGAGCACTGAGCGTCAATCACTAATAGCACGGTATGGGTCATTTACGGACTCCGCAGGAAAAGGGCTGGAAGGCAATAATGGCGGGAAACAGGGGGGATAAACAGGCCAGAAACGGACACGATCGGGACAGGGAAGGACCAGTGATCTGACAGGGGAAAATGAGCGGATAAAGAGCAATGGCTTTAAAGTCGTGCTGGGTAAGCGTCAGGCCCGAAAGCCTGACTGGGCAATAAACTATTTATAAAGCGGCAGATTGCCGGTTAACTTAGCAATCTTTTTCTTTGGGCCGATCAGGCCAATCGCCACCAGTTCAATATTATCGCTGCTAACCGAAGAAATCTTTTCGCCATACTCCTTATAAGTTTTACAGGACTGCGCCAGCGCGCTAAAAGGCATGGCATAAATATCCGCATCCTCCTCAGCAATGTGCTGCAACGCCTGAATAGTGTCGCCCACTGCCAGCAGCACCGGCAACGGGCTGTAAATAACGCCGGGATAGTTAACCGCATCAAGGGATTGCATATCCGGACCGACCAGATTTTCCATGGTGCGGCCAAAGCTGATGCCGATAACGCTCGCCGCATTGATGGCGAGTCCGGCGGGAAGATCTTTATCAATAATAATGGTACAGCGATGCTGACTGGCGTCGAATTTCATCGGTTTCCCCTGGGGTTGTACGCTATGAACGATTGCAGAAAGAGCGGATAAGGCATTAATTTTGTGAAAACAATTATGCCTCAGCACCGCGGGTATTTGTGACCTGTATCGCTTGCTGCTGCCGCCCGCTTCGGTAAAAATTACCGCTTTAAAGCCAAAAAAAGAAAGGACTGGACCACGATGGCGTTAGTCACGACAGAAATGAAGATCCTGAAGCTTTTGCAGGACGATGCACGCATCACTAATCAGGTTCTGGCTGAAAAAATTGGCATGTCGGCCTCGCCCTGCTGGCGAAAAGTGCGCAAGTTTGAAGAGGATGAAGTGATTCAGGGCTATCGGGCCGTGCTGAATCGTAAAAAAATCGGGCTTGGCGTGATGGTGTTCATTCGCGTAGCCATCGACAGTCACAGCGAGGCCGAAGCGAGGAAATTTGAAGAGGAAGTCACCGCGCTGGAAGACGTGGTGGCCTGCTACAGCATTGGCGGCGATGCCGATTTCCTGTTGCAGGTAGTGGCCCAGGATCTGGATTCTTATGCCGACTTTGCCATGTCGGTGGCTCGCCGCCTGCCTGGGATCAAAGAAATGCAGAGTATGTTTGTACTGAAAGAGATTAAGCCGCTGATCGCTTATCCGATTAAAAAAACGCTGGGATAAGACAGCCGCTACTGTAGCAATCAGAGCGGCTAAACGGCGAGAAGTTAAACCCCGTCATTTTCATATCGGCAGTGCATCATTTTATTTTTTCATCTTACTTAATTTTTATCAATTTTGACCGCTATTGATAGTAACGGTGGTATTTATTCAGATTTTTCATCCGCTTAAATATCATAATTTTATCAATATCATTATGCCTCTCTGATTCAGGAGGTAATGGTATACCTTCATTCATCGGGGGGGCTGGTTGATTTAACTGTAAATTTATTCTTTTTGTCTCATTTTAAAAAAGCATTATCTTTTTGTGCATAACACATGGCCACAACAGAATTTATTGGGGAAAAAATGAATTTTCAATTAATAATTAAGGACGTTAAAGGTAATATTGTCGCAAAGCATACCTTAAATGCCAATCAATCTCTTTCCCTTAAGACGCCGCTACACGCTGTATCATTTGAAGTGCACAGCAATGACGGCCATCCTCCTAAAAAAATTATCGCGAAGAAAGTAAACGACACGCTTAATTTGGAAGTCGTCGACGATATTACGGGCGAACAATATGATGTCGTTCTGGAGAATTATACATCGAATCAGCCGCCGGCTATCACTGCTTCTGGCCCTGATGGCGTCATTTATCTCTACGAATATGATCCCGCAAATGGATTCTACGAGCTGACCAATACGCAGATAGAATCATCGGTTGCAGATAACATGCTGGAGCTTGGTGGCGCTTTTGCTGCGGTTGCAGCACTGGTTGGCGCTGCTGTTGCGGCCACTTCTGGAGGCCACCACTCTTCTTCAGGATCCTCTTCTGATAACGATACTGTCCCTGCCGACACATCAACTGCCATAACTGATTCCGCAGGGAATATTATTAGCCATGGCAGCACGAGCGCTGATAACACGCCAACATTAAGCGGCGAGGGTATGAAACCAGGTTCAACGGTAACCATTACTGACGGTGGCGTTGTGATCGGTGAAGCAACCGTGGATGAGGATGGCAAATGGAGCTTTACGCCGGATGAACCTCTGGCGGATGGCGAGCACCCAATTGTTATTGATGGAACGGATGTTAACGGCAATGAATCCAGTAGCGTAGTCGACATCATCGTGGATGCAGACGGCACAGAGGCTGGTAAAGACGCCAATGCTGGAACAGATACAGATGCTGGTACAGATGCAGATGCAGATGCAGATGCAGGCACAGATACAGATGCAGATGCAGATGCAGGTACAGATGCAGATGCAGGCACAGATACAGATGCGGGTGCAGGCACAGATGCAGATGCAGATGCAGATACAGATGCAGATGCAGATGCAGGTACAGATGCAGATGCAGATGCAGGCACAGATACAGATGCGGGTGCAGGCACAGATGCAGATGCAGATGCAGGCACAGATACAGATGCGGGTGCAGGCACAGGCACAGATGCAGGTACAGATGCAGATGCAGATGCAGATGCAGGCACAGATACAGACGCAGATGCGGGTGCCAATGTGGATACTGATAATCCTTCCACGCCAGGCCTGACCGACGACGCGGGCAACCCGATCGCGGACGGCGGCAGCACCAGCGACAGCACCCCCACCATCGGCGGCGACGGTATGGCACCGGGATCCACCGTGACCGTCAGCGACGGCGGGGAAGTTATCGGCGAGGCGATCGTGGACGAAGACGGCAGCTGGAGCTTCACGCCGGAAGTGCCGCTGGAGGACGGCGAGCACGCGCTGGTGACCGAGGGCACCGACGCGAACGGCAACGCGGTGAGCGACACGGTGAATATCGTGGTCGACACCGGCGCTACCGCGCCATCAATAACCGACGACGCCGGTAATCCCGTCGCGGACGGCGGCAGCACCAGCGACAGCACCCCCACCATCGGCGGCGACGGTATGGCACCGGGCTCCACCGTGACCGTCAGCGACGGCGGGGAAGTTATCGGTGAGGCGATCGTGGACGAAGACGGCAGCTGGAGCTTCACGCCGCCAGCGCCGCTGGAGGACGGCGAGCACGCGCTGGTGACCGAGGGCACCGACGCGAACGGCAACGCGGCAAGCGACACGGTAAATATCGTGGTCGACACTGAAAGCACCACGCCAGGCCTGACCGACGACGCGGGCAACCCGATCGCGGACGGCGGCAGCACCAGCGACAGCACCCCCACCATCGGCGGCGACGGTATGGCACCGGGCTCCACCGTGACCGTCAGCGACGGCGAGGAAGTTATCGGCGAGGCGATCGTGGACGAAGACGGCAGCTGGAGCTTCACGCCGGCAGCACCGCTGGAGGACGGCGAGCACGCGCTGGTGACCGAGGGCACCGACGCGAACGGCAACGCGGTGAGCGACACGGTGAATATCGTGGTCGACACTGAAAGCACCACGCCTGGCCTGACCGACGACGCGGGCAACCCGGTCGCGGACGGCGGCAGCACCAGCGACAGCACCCCCACCATCGGCGGCGACGGCATGGCGCCGGGCTCCACCGTGACCGTCAGCGACGGCGGGGAAGTTATCGGCGAGGCGATCGTGGACGAAGACGGCAGCTGGAGCTTCACGCCGGAAGTGCCGCTGGACGACGGCGAGCACGCGCTGGTGACCGAGGGCACCGACGCGAACGGCAACGCGGTGAGCGACACGGTGAATATCGTGGTCGACACCGAAAGCACCACGCCAGGCCTGACCGACGACGCGGGCAACCCGATCGCGGACGGCGGCAGCACCAGCGACAGCACCCCCACCATCGGCGGCGACGGTATGGCGCCGGGCTCCACCGTGACCGTCAGCGACGGCGGGGAAGTTATCGGTGAGGCGATCGTGGACGAAGACGGCAGCTGGAGCTTCACGCCGGCAGCACCGCTGGAGGACGGCGAGCACGCGCTGGTGACCGAGGGCACCGACGCGAACGGCAACGAGGTGAGCGACACGGTGAATATCGTGGTCGACACCGGCGCTACCGCGCCATCAATAACCGACGACGCCGGTAATCCCGTCGCGGACGGCGGCAGCACCAGCGACAGCACCCCCACCATCGGCGGCGACGGTATGGCACCGGGCTCCACCGTGACCGTCAGCGACGGCGGGGAAGTTATCGGCGAGGCGATCGTGGACGAAGACGGCAGCTGGAGCTTCACGCCGGCAGCACCGCTGGAGGACGGCGAGCACGCGCTGGTGACCGAGGGCACCGACGCGAACGGCAACGCGGTAAGCGACACGGTGAATATCGTGGTCGACACCGAAAGCACCGCGCCTGGCCTGACCGATGACGCGGGCAACCCGATCGCGGACGGCGGCAGCACCAGCGACAGCACCCCCACCATCGGCGGTGACGGTATGGCACCGGGCTCCACCGTGATCGTCAGCGACGGCGGGGAAGTTATCGGCGAGGCGATCGTGGACGAAGACGGCAGCTGGAGCTTCACGCCGGAAATGCCGCTGGAGGACGGCGAGCACGCGCTGGTGACCGAGGGCACCGACGCGAACGGCAACGCGGTGAGCGACACGGTAAATATCGTGGTCGACACTGAAAGCACCACGCCATCAATAACCGACGACGCGGGCAACGCAATCGCGGACGGCGGCAGCACCAGCGACAGCACCCCCACCATCGGCGGCGACGGTATGGCGCCGGGCTCCACCGTGACCGTCAGCGACGGCGGGGAAGTTATCGGCGAGGCGATCGTGGACGAAGACGGCAGCTGGAGCTTCACGCCGGAAGTGCCGCTGGAAGACGGCGATCATGAGATTACTATTGATGGGACGAACGCGGATGGCAATAAGGCCAGCGAAACCGTCAACATTGTCGTTAAAGCACCAACGATGGTTATCGTCGATGATGAAGGTAATACCATCGGCAATGGGGATACCACTAACGACAGTACGCCAACTTTTGAAGGCAGCAACTTTACGGCTGATACCCAAATTGTAATCAGCATGGATGGTACTGAGATTGGCACAGCAACGTCGGATAGTGAAGGTAACTGGAGTATTACGCCTGAAACTCCGTTGACGGACGGTGAACATAGCTTTGTTGTTTCGGTTACTGACGTGAATGGCAACATAAGCAGCGGTGCAGTAAGCGTGGTGATAGACACTACACCACCAGAACTCGTTGATATTACAACGGTCATTATGGTTGATGACCAGGGTGACGCCATTGCTGCTGAAGGCATTACGGCGGATAACACGCCAACCTTCTCTGGTGAAGGCCTGGAGCCGGGAGCCACTGTCACTATTCGTGATGGTGACACTGTGCTGGGCGAAACCACCGTTGATGAAAACGGTAACTGGTCCTTTACCCCATCGGAAAAGCTGGAGGATGGCGAGTACAGCTTTACCTTTGAAGTGACTGATGCTGCGGGTAACAGCAGCGGTGCATCTGAAGCTTTAGATCTGACCATTTCTGTGAGCAAGGGGATCAATACCGGCGTTATCATTACCGATGACGCAGGTAACGTGATTATTAATGGTGACAACACCAACGACAGCACCCCGACCTTTAGCGGCAAGGATCAGTCCCCTGGCACGACTGTAGTTATCACCGATGGTGAGACTGAACTGGCTAATGTGACGGTGAGTGTCGATGGCAGCTGGAGCTACACGCCGGATACCTCACTGGCGGAGGGCGACCATGCCTTTACCGTGACCGTGACTGACGCGGATGGCAATACGGCCAGCGATAGCATCGGTGTTGTTATCGATACGATTGCTCCGGATATGCTGGATGTTTCTGCGGTTTCCATAACTGATGATAAGGGTAACGTGCTGGCTGCTGGCGGCGTCATTTCCGATACGACGCCTACGTTCAGCGCTGACGGACTGGAAGCAGGTACAACGGTTATCGTGCGTGATAACGGCACCGTGTTGGGTGAAGCAACAGTAGCGGAAGATGGCAGCTGGACTTTCACGCCGGACGAAGCGCTGACTGACGCGGAACACAGTTTTACCTTCGAAACGGTTGATGCTGCAGGTAACAGCAGCGGTGAATCTGAAGCGGTGAGCTATATCCTGGACTCCGTTGCGCCTGATGGCGTGGATATCAGTTCCGTGGTCATTACTGATGAAACGGGTGCTGTAGTCAGCGCTGAAGACATCATGAGCGACAACAAACTGACTTTCAGCGGCAGCGATCTGGAAGCCGGTGCGACCGTAACGATTTACGACAAAGGTGAAGCGATCGGCCAGGCAACGGTTGCAGATGATGGCAGCTGGCGCTACACCGATGAAGCCGGACTGTATGACGGTGTCCATGAGATCACCTTCACGGTAACGGATGAAGCGGGTAACAGCAGCGAGCCTTCTGATGTGTTGGGCCTGACCGTAGAGGCAATCATTCTGACGGCGACGGACAACATCAGCGCCGGTGCAGCCGTCGGCTTTACCTATCCGGTAGATGTTGCAGAGGATCTGGGTACGGTTCTCAGCGACGGTGGTTTGGTCGCCTTTAATAACAAAATCACCAGCGATCCGATCGTGGTGGCAGATGGTACGATTATTGACCTTGCGGTAACAGCAAAGTCATCCTCATTCATCAACGTTGCCAGTAACTCAACTCTCGTGCTGCAGAAATATGACTCCTCAACAGGAGAGTGGGCGACGATTTCTCAAGAAAAAAGCGGCAACCTTTTCGGTATGTTTGGTCTGGGGGCCTCTACCTCTACCATTACGCTCTCGGGGCTGACCGCCGGTTCTTACCAGCTGGTTTATACCACGGCCGGTATCAACGTAGGGGCCAGCTTTAATCTGGATGCATCGAAGACGGTTTATACCCTCGCCGACCACGGAACGCCTACGGATTACACTACGGCGATCGGCAATGTCATGTCGGATACTGACAGTGTGTATGGCTCGGATGGCATTCCGCACAGTGCCTTTACGTCAGTTACGTCAGTGAGCATCATGCTTGATGATGGTACCGTCTCGACGGTTACTCTGGATGCCACTACAAACAAAGCAACCCTGGTGGGGCAATACGGTACCCTGACTATTAATGCTGATGGCAGCTATGAGTATGTGCCAACGACATCGATGGACAGTATCGGTAAGGTGGATACGTTCACCTACACCATTTCTGATTCGGCAACGGGTGAAAGCTCTTCTGCGCACCTTTATGTACAGATTGGCAGCAACAATGATGCACTGACGCTGAGCTGGGATCCGACCGATGCAAGTGCAACCGCGGTCACGGATATTGCTTCCAGCAATGAAGCGGATGCCAGCGTAACGGTGACGTATCACTCCTCCAAAGTCAGCACCAGCGAAGTTAAGCTGGTTGAAGGCGGGGCAGAAAACTATACCTCCGCGTTCACGCTTGCCGACGCAAACGATCTGGTCACAGGGTCATTGACGTTAAAGACCGAGTACGGCTTGTTTGGCAATAAATTCTCAACAGACAAAACCGTCACGTATTCCGTGCAGCAGCAGGAAAGTGACGGAACATGGACAACGGTGCAAACCTACACCAAAGTGATCGCGGCTGGGCAGCACAATGAAGAAGTCGTTCTGAATGTTGATATGTCAACGCTGGAGTTAGAGGCGGGTACCTACCGGATTGCGCTTTCCAGTACCGGCGCAGAGAACATAGTGTGGCTTGCCATGGACGTGAACATTGTCAGTTCCACGGATTATGATATTACGAACAGCGTAAACGCCACCGGTAATGTTCTGACGGATGAAGGAACTGACGGAAGCGTTGATAAACTGAGCTCCGTCTACACCAAAATGTATGTTAAAGCTGGTGATAGCGAGGGAGAGGCTACGGTTGACAGTAGCTACACCTATGTGACCGAAAGTGGGGTAACCATCGCGGGTGAATACGGCACACTGAAGATCTTCAGTAACGGTGCTTATACCTATACCCCGAGCACTACCGCGTTACCGACGGGTTCCCAGGATATCTTTACCTATGCCTTGAAGGGCGCTAATGGTGAAGTGGTGACCGCGACGGTAACCATCCATCTGGGTGTGGAAGTGGACGGCACCAATGGCGGCGCACTGGTCTTTGCAGGTACTGAGGCTGATGACGTGTTCGATGTTTATGACACTGACTTTAGTGCTGTTGAAGGTAAAGCGGGTAGCGATACGCTGGCGTGGCATGGTGAAGGAGAGCTGGTTCTCAGCACTGTCGCTGCAAAAGTTAGCGATATCGAAGCTATCGATCTGCTGTTGGGAAGTAACCCGGCTACTGTCGTCCTTGACGCACAAAGCGTGATCGATGTGACCAGTGAGAACAATGCCCTGTATATCAAAGGCGACAGCAGTGATTTTGTCACCCTGACTGGGACCTGGAGCCAGGCAGGTACTGTCATTGTCGATAGTATCAGCTACCTACATTACACCAGCGTGAATGCCGATGGTACGACGGCAAATATTTACCTACAGAGCAGTATCGGTCTCTCTTCCACAGCGATTTCGGACAGTACAACGGGTGCTGAATATACTGTCGTTTCAGCTGCTGAGGTAACGGGGACAGAAAATGATGACACGTTCAACGTGGCTGATACCAGCTTCACCCGCATTGAGGGAGGGGATGGCGTCGATACGCTGGTCTGGAATGGTTCGGGTACCCTGACCGTCAGCGATATTGCCGGTAAAATCAGCAATATCGAAGAGATTGATCTGGTTGACGATACGGACGTGGACAATCTGCTGATCTCTGCGCAAAACGTGGCAGATATCACCGATGGCAATAATACCCTGTACGTGAAAGGATCAACCAGCGATACCCTTACGCTGAGTGGCAGCTGGGAACAGCAGGGCAGTAAAGTCATTAACAATGTTGAGTACGTTCACTACACCAGCACGACTGATGATGGTCAGGTTGTGGATCTGTATGTTGACGGTGATATCACCTCAAGCACTACTGAGACAGCGTCTGAGCATAACGCTGCTGATATAACGGGTCTGGTGACGCTGGTGAACGACAGCGTTGAGCAGACAGCCACGTTGAACACGGCGACTGGCAGCTTTACCAGTGACAGCTTCACGATAAACAGCAGCAGCGATCTGCAGGAGATTAATCTCACCGTTTCCAGTACGGGAATGAACGCCACTAATACCGCCTCGGCGACATGGATACTGCAGGTTTATAATGAGCAGACCTTTAGCTGGGATACGGTTAGCAGTGAGACGCAGGCTATTTCCAGCAGCCAGTCGCTGAATGTGGATCTGTCCGGTCAGAATAGCGGTGTTTACCGTATTGTGGTGGAAACTACTCAGGCGGGGTTTGATGCGGGTTGGTGGAAGTGGGTATACGATACGTTCACCATCGGCGTTGATGCCAACATTGTCAGCACCACCGACTATGTGGTGACCTCAAACGCAAGCGTCATGGGCTCGGTCTTTACCAACGAGATCACCAGCGGCAGCAGTATTCTGGTGAAGTCAATTGCGGCGGGTATCATTACCGGTGCAGCGAGCTACACGCTTATTGCAACGGCAGGGACAACCATTGCCGGGGCTTACGGTAGCCTGACCATCCATCAGGACGGTAGCTACACCTATACGCTGAACAGCGATTCGGTGATCAAGCTATCCGGTAGCGAGGATTCATTTACCTATATCCTGGCAGACGGCACGATCAAAAATCTGGTGATGACGCTGGGCGTATCGGTTGACGGATCGGAAGGTGGCGCGCTGACCCTTGAGGGGACAGTTGGAGATGACAGCTTCCGTATCCATGACACCCACTTCACCACGGTGGATGGCAAGTCTGGCCACGATACGCTGGTGTGGAGCGGTACAGGCGATCTGCAACTCAGTGATATTGCTGACAAGGTGCACAATATTGAAGTCATTGATCTTCAGGACAACAGCCTGGCTGCTGTGTTGACGTTAACGGCAGAAGATATTGAGAAAGTCACCGACGCAAACAATGTGCTGTACGTCCGGGGTGGCAGTGAAGATTCACTTTCACTACAGGGTGTGTGGAAAGTTAGCGGCGTGGAAATGCTAAACAATATCACCTATACGCTGTACACCAGCACTGCACTGGATGGCTCCGCCATTAAGCTCTACGTACAGGAAGGACTGAGCTTTAACGAAGTGTCTGAAACGATCAACGGTTCAATTTCTGCTGATTCCCAGGACGTTTCTGTGGTCTCGGTTAGCCAGAATGGCGAAGACGTTGATATCACCGGGGAGGCAGTCAGCTACAAAGGTGCTTATGGTACGCTGCTGATCAATGGTGACGGACATTACAACTACGTTGCAGATACAGCGTTTGAGCACAGCGGTAACACTGACACCTTTACCTACACCCTCTCTGATGGCAGCAGTGCCTCACTGAGTTTCAATCTGGGTATTGATGTTGATGGCAGTGCCGGTGGCGCGCTAACCTTCACCGGCACCAGCGGTGAAGACCTGTTCCAGGTTTACGATACCAGCTTCACCTCTATTAACGGTGCGGACAGTAACGATATTCTGGCCTGGCATGGTACCGGCTCGCTGAACCTCAGCGATATCTCCTCGAAGGTTAATAATATCGAGCAGATTGATTTGCTGGATGACAACCAGAATGACAACCTGGTCATCAGCTCAGAAAGTTTGCTGAAAGTTACTGATGACAATAATACATTATATATCAGAGGGGCTAACGGCGATACCGTGACGCTAAATGGCAGTTGGGAAGACTCAGGATCGTTGCTGGTTAATGGTGTCAGTTATCAGCATTACACCAGTACCACAGAGAATGGTGCCGTTGTTCAACTATATGTTGAGGATGATGTTACTATTGGTTAATAAATAGTAATTATCAACAGAACCAGACTGGCATTTCGGTGCCAGTCTTTTTTTTATTTTATTATTTTCACTTTAATTTAAGACGTAATGATATCAGGACGTTTTAAATAAGTATGAAAAAACTATTTATTGCACTGTGTTGTATTATTAGCCTGCCTTACGCAGGTGCTGCGGAAAAAAAATTTTTCTCTGCACCGCAATCTGGCACTCATGAAGCACCCGGAGGATTTTGGGGCGCTATTTCAAAAACACCTGAACCAGGAAACCGGCCGACGGGTGGGACCGTACTGGCTGATAAAATGCAAATCAAACCCGCAGAAATTGAAATGCAGCCAGCAGTGAAGGACCTGGCACGCCTGGAAAAACACGTTCCCGCCGACTGGCAGAGTGCAATCCATCTTGCCGTTAGTCACCATCCGTCCATCAGTAGCAGTATCGCCACGCTTGAATCGACAGGATTTGGGATTGAGGCCGCCAGCGCAGGCTATCTTCCTGCGGTGAAGGCAGGCATCACCTCGGGCCGCCAGCAGGCTGAAGGCAGCGGGCACATTGCCACCGTAGGCCTCTCACAAATGCTGTATGACTTTGGCAAAACCGGCAGTGCGGTCGATCAGGCCAGCGCGAAATATCTGCGCCAGCAGGCCACCGTGCTTGAGCAAATTGATGCCGTTATTCAGCAAACCGCACTGGCGATGAATGAGGTCTATCGATATACACAACTCGTTGATAACGCTAAAAAACAAGTAAAGTCACTGCGTGGGATTTTAAATCTGACGCAGCTGCGTGCAGAAGCTGGGGCCAGCACCCGTGTTGACCCGGTACAGGCCCAGGCCCGTGTCGAAGCCGCGGAAGCACAGCAGCAGGATATGGAGATTAAGCTACAGCAGGAGAAATATCATCTTCAGTCACTGCTTGGGCAGCCTGTCGCAGAGAATCGTCTTTCTGCACCGCTGGATTTGCTCCCGCTGATTAAGCGTCAGAGTGAGCGTGTCGATCTGAATAAAAACCCGACCATTCTGGTTGCCCAGGCCGATATCGCTGTGGCTCAGGCTGAGTTAAGAAGCTATAAGGCACAGCGTTATCCGACGCTTTCTCTGGAAGCCAATACCAATAAATATATCGGTGACATTGCCCGCTATCAGACCCACAGCCAGTATCAAAACGTTTATCTGTCACTGAGCAGCACGCTTTATCAAGGGGGGGCGCTGGTGGCACAGGAGCGTGCCAGTGCGAGAGCGCTGGAGGCCGCAAGAGCGATGATCGACAGTAAAAAACTTGAGCTTACCGATCGGCAAAGAAATTATTTTCAAAGCATGATGGGTTTGCAGAGAAATATTAGCCTGCTCACAAAAAGAATGAAAACCATTACGGAAACGCGAGTTTTGTATCGTGAGCAATATTTGTCATTAGGCAACAGGAATGCACTCGATCTGTTAAATGCAGAACAAGAAATTAGCCGGGCGGAGCAAGATCTTATTAATGCCCATCGCGATTTATGGGCATCATCTGTTAATTACATTGTGCTTGCAGGAATAGCCAGAGAGGCTTTCAATTTCAATAACCAGGTTGTCCAGGGACTGCGCATTACTGAGTAAGGGCTCCCGGGTTTAATAAAAGGCTATGAGAATGGAAAATAGAGAGCAACAGGAAAAGGCTGACGTTTCATCACAAACGAAAAGCGTTTATACCCCCTGGCTGGAAGCATTATTGCTGGTTGCAAAACATTATCGTCTGGATGGGTCGCCGGAGCGGGTAAAAGGGGAAGCTGAATGGCATTTGCAACAGCTTTCGCCGGATTCGCTGATTGAGACTATGGCTCGCCAGCTAGGCCTGGTAGTGATATTCGATCGCTTCCATCAGGATTTGCTGGATCCCTGGCGCCTGCCGCTGATCGTCGATTTCGGCGATCGTGGTGTGGGTGTTCTCACCAAAGTGGGTGAAGAGAGTAAAGTCAGCGTTTTGCTCAGCGGCGAAAAGCAGCTTGAAACCGTGCTCAGCGTGGAAGATCTGGCGGAACATGCCTGCCGCGTTCTGTTAGTGAAGCCTGAAACGTCAGTGCCGGATGCGCGGGTAGATGACTATATCAAGCCGCATCGTCCGGACTGGCTGTGGCAAACCATTCTTAAGGAGTGGCCCTCCTATGTGAATGTCATGTTCGCCTCGCTGATCGCTAACGTGCTTGGCCTGTCAGCTATGCTCTTCACGATGCAGGTCTATGACCGGGTTATCCCGTCACAATCAATTCCATCGCTGTGGGTATTGTTTATCGGCGTGATGATCGCCCTGACGTTTGTTTTCATCATGCGCATTACTCGTACACATATCTCCGATATAGCAGGTAAAGGCGCGGATTTGCGCATTTCCGATCGGGTTTTTGGACATGCGTTGCGCATTCGTAACGACCTGAGGCCCAGATCCACCGGTTCGTTTATTGCGCAAATTCGCGAGCTGGAACAGATCCGTGAACTGATCACCTCTACCACCATCTCTGCAATTGCCGATCTGCCGTTCCTGATTATTTTTCTGTTTATTCTCTGGCTGCTGGGAGGCTGGCTGGTGCTGGTTCCGTTGGTCGCTATACCGCTGATTATTATTCCAGGCATTCTTGCCCAGCGCTCTCTGGCGAAGCTCTCCAGAGCAACGATGCGTGAGTCTGCGGTGCGGAATGCCATGCTGGTTGAAGCAGTACAGGGCATTGATGACATCAAACTACTGCGTGCGGAACCTTATTTCCAGAACCAGTGGAATCATCTCAACGAAGCCATCAGTAAATCTTCTAAAAAACAACGGTTTATTAGCGGTCTGCTGATGAGCTGGACCAGTGAAGTGCAGACGATTGCTTATATCGGCGTAGTGCTGGTTGGGGCATTTTTTGCCATGGGCGGTGACCTGTCGACCGGCGTCCTCATCGGCTGCTCCATGTTGGCTTCACGGATGATGGCCCCGCTGGGCCAGATGGCGATGATTTTCGGTCGCTGGCAGCAGGCAAAAGTTGCCCGGGAAGGACTGGAAAGCCTGCTAAACAGCGAGGTTGATCAGCCTGAACGCAGCGTACAGGTTCACCGCCCAAGAATTTACGGCGAGTACAAAATGTCCGGGATCAGCTACCGCTATGACCCTAACTCCTCAAAGCCAGTGTTGGCGGTGAACAAACTGACCATTAAGCAGGGTGAAAAGGTAGCCCTGCTCGGCCGGAACGGTTCCGGAAAGTCCACGCTATTACAAATAATGGCTGGCTTGCTGCAACCCGGTGAAGGGATGTTGTTACTGGATGATGTTCGACTTTCCTCCATCGATCCGCTGGACGTGCGTCGTGATGTGGGCCTGGTGGGACAGAACTCGTCACTGTTTTTTGGCACTATCCGTGAGAATTTGCGGTTAGGGATGCCGCTGGCAACAGAAGAAGAGATGTTTGAGGCACTGGATATCAGCGGCGCCATTGAGTTTATTCGCCAGCTGCCGGAAGGTATGGATTATCAGTTGCAGGAGGGCGGAAAAGGATTGTCCGGCGGTCAGAGACAGCAGCTGCTGCTGGCACGCGCCGTGCTTCGTCAGCCGAGCGTACTGCTGCTTGATGAGCCAACGGCCTGGCTGGACGACGGCGTGGAAAAACATCTGATCGGCAAGCTGAAGGCGTGGATGGGCAATCGCACGTTGATCATTGCCACGCATCGTCCAGCGGTAATGCAGCTCGTTGATCGTATTTTATTGATTGAAAATGGCCAAATTGTTCGGGATGGCAGTAAAGAAGAGATGTTGGTCACCGCGCCTAAAGCGAAGGCCGCACCTCATCAGGGGAAAGTAAATCTTTCATCGCAGGGAGCGACATCATGATTCAGCAACTCATTAGCTGTTTTAAAAAAGGAATATCTTCGCGTCCACGGCGATTGTTCTCCTCCGGCGCCGTCATCATCTGGTCGGTGATGGCCATGCTGCTGATGTTCTTTGTCTGGGCCACGCGTTTTCAGCTGGATGAAGTGACCATTGGGGTTGGTAAAGTCGTTCCCAGTATGCACGAGCAGATTATTCAGTCGCTGGAAGGCGGGATCCTTAAAGAGCTGAAAGTACACGAAGGCGATGTGGTCGAAGCGGGTCAGGTTCTGGCGCTGCTGGACCCCACCCAGATCGATTCTGGCGTGCAGGAGAGTACCGTTCGTATGCGCGCTGCGCTGGCGACCTCTGCGCGTCTTCAGGCAGAAACCGAAGGCCGCGAACTGACCTTTCCGCCTGAAGTGAAGGAGGATAAGCATCTGGTCGCGGCTGAAACGGCGCTCTATAAATCGCGCAGGGAAAATCTTGAAAAAACGCAGAGTGGCCTGCGACAAGCGCTGGATCTGATCAACCGCGAGCTGAGGCTGACTTCCTCACTGGTAGCGAAAGGGGCGGCCAGTGATGTAGAAGTGCTACGGCTGAAAAGGCAGGCCAACGATCTGCAAAGCAAACTCAATGATGCCGAAAACCAGTATATGGTTCGCGCCCGGGAAGATCTGGCAAAGGCCAATACGGAAGTCGCCTCTCAACGATCCATTATTATCGGACGGGCGGATTCACTGAAGAGAACGATGATTGTGGCGCCGGTCAGAGGGATCGTGAAAGACATTGAGGTGAATACCGTGGGTGGCGTTATCCCGCAGCGCGGCAATTTAATGGAAATCGTCCCGCTGGACGAGCAGCTGGTGGTTGAAGCGCAGATTGCACCACGCGACGTCGCCTTTATTACGCCTGGTCAGCGTGCGGTGGTGAAGCTGACGGCCTATGACTACAACATCTATGGCGGACTTGAAGGCAAGGTGGCTTCTATCTCGCCGGACACTATTCAGGATGAAGTGCACCGGGATCAATATTTCTACCGTGTGTATGTACGCACTGAAAAGGATTCTCTGGTCAACAAAAACGGTAAGCACTTTCCTGTCTATCCGGGGATGATCGCCATGGCGGAAATTCATACCGGCAGCAAAACGATAATGGAATATTTGCTCAAGCCGCTGAACCGCGCACGGGAAGCCCTTCGCGAAAGATAGAGCGCTCAGGGGAGGCCAGCAGGCTTCCCTTTTTGCTGCCATAATCCTGGGCTTTCCTGCTTCCCTTGCCAGGGCAGAAGAGATAATGTGCGCGTTATGGGAGAGAGGGATGTCAGAAAACCTGTTGCTCCCGGTTCATGACAATAACTTTTCTCATTGGAGAAACTATGAGTAAGTCGAAGTACGTTTTGTTTTCAGCAATGTTGTTTGGGGCGATGCCGTTAGTAACGACGGCTTATGCAGAAGGCGAACAGGCTCCGCAGACCCAGACCCCGGAAGGGCAGGATCCGGCTGCACAGGCACCTGATGCGCAGGAATCCGCGACCTCAGAGCCAGATAATTCTACCGCGCCATCCTCGACTTCCCAGACTTCTGCCTCACAGGCTCAGTCTATGCAAAACCCGGATACTGAGGCCCCGGAGCAGCGCGATCCGGCTCATCCGTACGAGATCAAATATTTCTTCGCTGACTTCCAGCGTTTTACCACTGGCAGCGTGGTTCCCGATCGCTATCGCACCAAAAAATATGAAATCGTTGACTGGAAAACCCGTAACCTGCCAGCGCCTGATGCCGGCACTAACTGGACCTATATGGGCGGCAACTACGTGCTGATTTCCAAAGCGGATGGCAAAATCCTGAAAGCGGAATCGGGCGATATTTTCTACAAGCAGAATTAATCTCTGCGGCGCAAAAGTGCCCTTAAAGCAAAACACCCTGCCAGCGTTGCGTTGACAGGGTGTTTTGCAGTGGCCGCTAAGAAAAACGCGTTATGCCTGCGGCGTACGGGAGCCATACAGATAGCGGCAGGAAGCCAGCAGGCACAGGCTGTAGCCTAGCAGCTCACAGCCTTCTTCCGCCATGTTTTTAACCGTGTGGTTATAACCGTCAAGCATCAGATGCTGCCAGAGATCGCGCATGCCAAACAGGCGTGAGAACACCAGCACGGTCAGTAAACCGGCACACATCATCCCCCAGGCTGGCTGACGCAAAAAATCGGCCAGTTCACTGACGGCACGCCGCGGATTCAGCAGGGCGATTGCCAGGCAAACCGCCGCTGTAGCCAGCGCGAACCAAACCCAGCAGCCATGAGAAAGCTCGTCGAACAGAAAATCCAGTTCACGGATCAGCATGCAGGCAAAAAAGCCGCCGATCAGCACCAGGCCAGGGGCCGATTCTTTGAAGACGCGCTGAAAATAGAGTAGCGACGTCACCAGCAGCATCATCTCCTGGGCGATTTCCGTAAAGGACGTTTCGTGAACGGCATCGTTCATCCAGCGAACATCAATAAACACCAGCCCCATCATGGCGCTGATAAAAAGTGCACAGCCAATAAAAGCGAACGCCCGGTTTCGAATAAAAAGTAAATCAGATTGCATACAGCCCCTTATTTTTGTCGGGGCGATTATAAGTATCGTTCTGGTAATGGCTTACCAATTAATGCCGATGAAGATGATAAGGCACAGACGGTTAATCCGTGCCGGGTAAGATTTGCATTAAGTGCGTTTTTCACCGCTTTTCTGCACTATGTTTGCTTATAAGGCGCTCGATCGCGGCAACATTATTCCGTTAGCAGGTACTTCTCCTGTTGACGAATAAACCAGGCGAGCGGCACATGGTGCGGTGCCTGCGTCAGCTGTTCAATTCCACGCTCAATAATGGTTGAAGCCTGTTGCCAGAGATCGGGATGACCTTCTTTAAGCAAAGCGATCTGCACGCGCTTTTCTATCAAATATACGCGTGCGAAATGCGGGTCAAAATGAATAATCGAACGGGTATTATCGATGATATCGGCAAGCTTGATGGTCTGTGCATCTGCGGAAGCCTGAGCCGTATGGCGGAAGTGCGCCACCTTACGTGCAGCGCGATTTTTTGCCTTCAACGACTTGCTGTCGGTCAGCATTTCTACCAGTTCAGCCACTTCCTCGCCAAAATAGCTGGCGATATCCTGCAAGGTGCTCGGCGTATCTTCCACCGTATCGTGCAGCCAGGCGGCAGCCAGCATGGCTTCGTTATCGGTCACGCTTCTTACCAGTTCGACGACGGCTGCCGGATGAACAATATAAGGTTCATCGGTATATTTGCGTCGCTGGCCCGTTTCGGCATGCGCTTTGGTCGCATAACGCCGCGCCTGTTCTTCCAGTGAATTCATCGTCATTCTCCCCGTGGACTAATATTCGCTTGCAATTATGTAGTGTGCTATTTATATTTTTGCTTATGACTACAGATAAAGATGACAAAAAAGCGGAAGCGCCGCCACTGTTGCTTGATCAGCAGCTCTGTTTTGCGCTTTACTCTGCCAATCTCGCGCTTAACAAGCTTTACCGCCAGCTGCTGACCGGGCTGGAGATCACCTATCCGCAATATCTGGTGATGCTGGTGCTGTGGGAGCGCGATGATGTCACCGTATCGGATATCGGTGAGCGGCTGTTTCTGGATTCCGCCACCCTGACGCCACTGCTGAAAAGACTCGAAGCGGCAGGCTTACTGAATCGCCAACGCTCCCGTAAAGATGAGCGACAGGTTGTCGTCACGCTCACTGAACAGGGGCGATCGCTGCGCGAAAAAGCGGTGGCGATACCGGATGCGGTTTTCTCGGCGTCGTCTTGTCAGGCTGACACGCTGAAGTCACTGAAACAAGAACTGGAAAACCTGCGCGATAACCTCAACGGTTAGGCGTGGGAGTTTGCCGGGCCATCGCGTCCGGAAAAGCAGAACTATACTTAACAAGCTCGCGCTGATAAATCGCTCGCGATTTAATAGCGCAAAATAACTGAACCTGCATAGCAAGGAGTCTCTGATGTCTTTAGAAAAAGTTGTTTATCGTGCAAAAGCGAAAGCTACCGGTGGTCGTGACGGTCGTGCTACCTCTTCTGATGGCGTACTGGATGTTAAACTGGGCGTGCCAAAAGAGATGGGCGGCGCAGGTGGTGAAGTGACTAACCCTGAGCAACTGTTTGCTGCCGGTTATTCAGCCTGCTTCCTGGGCGCGATGAAGTTCGTGGCGGGTCGCGATAAAATCGCCATGCCGAAAGAGGCGTTTATTGAAGGTGAAGTCGGTATCGGCCCTATCCCAAATGGTTTCGGTATCGAAGCAACGCTGACTATCCATCTGGAAGGTATGGACGCGGCAGAAGCGAAGAAACTGGTTGATGCGGCGCATATCGTCTGCCCGTATTCTAACGCCACTCGCGACAACATCGACGTGACGCTGAATATCGTTAACTGATGATCCATGGCCAGGGCGGTGCATTCTGCCCTGGTATTTTGCGGATTGGCGATCCCATCCTGTCCCCTGTCATTGCGGCTTTAACAACCTTTGAAGTTGCGTAACTTCTCTCATTTCAGCCTTTATTCACGCAATTGATCTGATTATTCCCCGGTAATGTGGTTAACTACGCCGCGCTCACGCTGAGAGATTCCGGCCCCTCCAGAAGGAGACGGGAATGTCAGCCTCAAATGATAATCGACCTGTTTTCCGAACTCTGGCGCAACGGCACGGTCTGATTACCGTTTAGAATTCGTTTAAGTTACACCGGGAAAAAGGTTGGATGAACTATTTAAAATCATTAACTCAGCAAAAATTGTCACTTTTGCTGGCATTTTACGTCGGTATATTCCTGAATATCCCCGTTTTTTATCGTCGCTTCGATCCATTTTTAGCGCATTTTAAAGCCTCACAGTGGTTTTCCGCTCTGGCTGAAGTGGTTGCCATTGTCCTGCTGACATTTTTCCTGATGCGCCTGCTGTCGCTCGGCGGCAAGCTATTCTGGCGTATCACTACCACGGCGCTGGTGCTGATTTCCGTCGCTGCCAGTTACTATATGAGCTTCTTTAACGTTGTGATTGGCTACGGCATTGTTGCCTCGGTGATGACAACCGATACCGATCTGTCGAAAGAAGTTATTGGCTACCATTTTGTACTGTGGATGGTGCTGGTCAGTGCGCTGCCGATGCTGCTGATCTGGCGTAACGCCCTGCGCATGACGCTGCTTGAGCAACTTAAAACGCCCGGCCAGCGCTTAAAACCGCTTGGTCTGTTATTACTGACCGTGGCGCTGGTATGGTTGCCTATTCGTTATTTCGATAAGCAGCAGAACATTAACGAGAAGCTGACTAACGTTGATCTGCCGAGCTACGGCGGCGTGGTGGCGCACTCTTATCTGCCGTCTAACTGGTTGTCCGCGCTGGGGCTGTTTGCCTATACCAGCTACGATGAAAGAATGGACAGCAAAGACCTGTTCGACCCGGCCAAAAAGTTTACCTATAACGCACCCGCCGGGCTGGATGACACCTATGTCGTTTTCGTCATTGGTGAAACCACACGCTGGGATCATATGGGTTTGCTGGGCTACGATCGTGATACCACGCCAAAACTGTCCAAAGAGAAAAACCTGGTGGCCTTCCGTGGAGAATCCTGCGATACCGCAACCAAGCTCTCTTTACGCTGTATGTTTGTGCGTGAAGGCGGGACGGATGAAGGCCCTGGCCGCACGTTGAAAGAGCAAAACGTCTTTTCCGTGCTGAAAGAGCTGGGCTTCAGTTCAGAGCTGTTCGCGATGCAGAGTGAAGTCTGGTTCTATAACAACACCAATGCGGATAACTATGCGTTTCGTGAGCAGATTGGCTCGGAAAAGCAGAATCAGGGCAAGTCGGTTGACGATATGCTGCTGGTGCCTGAGCTGAAAAAGTCGCTCGACAGGCATCCCGCAGGCAAACACCTGGTGGTGCTGCATACCAAAGGTTCTCACTATCTTTACTCACAGCGCTATCCGCGTGACTTTGCCCGCTACCAGCCGGAATGCATGGGCGTTGACGAAACCTGTAGCAAGGCGATGTTGATTAACGCCTTCGATAACTCCGTTTTGTATACCGATACGGTGCTCGACAGCGTCTATGATCAACTGCGCGATAAGAAGGCGATTGTGTTTTACGCGGCCGACCATGGTGAATCAATCAGCGAAAATATGCATCTGCACGGTACGCCTCGTCATATGGCACCGCCAGAGCAGTTCCGCGTACCGATGATTATCTGGGCTTCCGATAAATATCTGGCCGACCCGCAAAATCAGAGCGCCTTCGATCGTCTGAAAGCGCAGCAGCGTGTGGGCACGACACATCGCCACGTTGAGCTGTTCGATACGATTCTGGGTTGTCTGGGGTATACCTCGCCGGACGGCGGTATCAAACAGGCAAACAACTGGTGTGCCGACCCGAAGAAAGCGGTGGCTGACAAAACCTGAGGGTAGCGCCCGACCATTCTGAACAGCCCCCATTTCCTGCCGGAGTGGGGGTTTTTTATTGGCTTCTGTCTAAAGCGTCTAAGCGTTGTTCAGGAGCAATACGCTTCTCGCCGCTTTTAGCCACTAAAAAGCGTGCTCACTGGACTCTCGACATACACAGGATAATATCCTGACCGACCAAAAAACCTTTCCCGTTTCGCTCTCCGTCTTTAAACGCTAAAGCGATAAAAAACCTTATCCCAACTACGATCAATAACTTAATTTGTGCCGCGTTTCGCTTAAACGCGCAATGCGGTCATTCCCAAAATATCCTGGCCGCGTTGCAGCATATTTATCTGCCATGCCAGCCATAAGCAAAGCGTATCGTTAAAAAAAGGCTGCAATGTGGATATTTTTACAGGATTTTTTACGAAGCGAATCGCTGGTCAGAAAAGCAAAGGCGATATTTTAAGCGGGTATTTCGCATTGTGGCATTTCTATACACCATAAATGCGCGATTTTTACGCTTTTTTGTATTTGCTTGCGGGTTCTCACACTCTGTGTAAATACCGCGCCGTCGTATTGACGTTTTATGCAACTGTTGACAAATTGATCGTTCAGTGGCGAAAAGAAGCGGATTTGTCTTATGGCAGTCGCCGTAACGCGTTTTCCTCTCTCTCTCCCTCTCACTATCGCCGCAAGGCACACCGCACGGACCACACTCAAAAAAAACAGGTCCGGCGTAAGCACTTAACACCACATCATAACTGGAGCTGAAGCATGAGTAATTCCCTGGTTAAAACAAGGATGCTAAAGGTAGGTCTGAGCCTGATCGCGCTGACCGTTGCCGCCGGCGTCCAGGCTAAAACCCTGGTCTATTGTTCTGAAGGGTCGCCTGAAGGCTTTAACCCGCAGCTGTTTACCTCCGGCACTACCTATGACGCCAGCTCTGTTCCCATCTATAACCGTCTGGTTGAATTTAAAATCGGCACCACGGAAATCCAGCCAGGCCTGGCGGAGAAGTGGGATGTCAGTGAAGATGGCAAAACCTACACTTTCCATCTGCGTAAAGGCGTGAAGTGGCAGAATACCAAAGACTTCAAACCCAGCCGCGACTTCAACGCGGATGATGTGGTTTTCTCTTTTGAACGTCAGCTGGATAAAAACAATAAGTATCACGGCGTGTCTGGCGGCAGCTATGAATACTTTGAAGGCATGGGTATGCCCGCACTTATCAGCAAAATCGAGAAGGTGGATGATTATACCGTGCGCTTCGTGCTGAACCGTTCTGAAGCGCCGTTCCTGGCTGATTTGGGGATGGACTTCGCCTCTATCATGTCTGCGGAATACGCCGACAACATGCTGAAAGCCGGCACACCGGAAAAAATCGATCTGAATCCTGTCGGCACCGGGCCTTTCCAGCTGCTGCAATACCAGAAAGATTCCCGCATTCTGTACAAGCGTTTCGATCAGTTCTGGGGCACCAAGCCAAAAATCGATCGCCTGGTGTTCTCCATCACGCCTGATGCCTCCGTACGTTACGCCAAGCTGCAAAAAGGCGAGTGCCAGGTGATGCCTTTCCCTAATCCGGCGGATATCGCACGGATGAAAGAAGATAAAAATATCAACCTGATGCAGATGCCAGGCCTTAACGTCGGCTATCTCTCTTTCAATACCGAGAAAAAACCGCTCGATAACCAAAAGGTGCGTCAGGCACTGACGATGGCGGTGAACAAACAGGCCATTATTGATGCGGTTTATCAGGGGGCAGGGCAGGCAGCGAAAAACCTGATCCCGCCAACGATGTGGAGCTATAACGACGCGATTCAGGATTACGCTTACGATCCTGCTAAAGCGAAAGAGCTGCTGAAAGAAGCAGGCATGCCGGACGGCTTCTCCATCGACCTGTGGGCGATGCCGGTGCAGCGTCCATACAACCCTAATGCCCGCCGTATGGCTGAGATGATCCAGAACGACTGGGCGAAGATTGGCGTGAAAGCCAAAATTGTGACCTACGAATGGGGCGAATACCTGAAGCGTGCCAAGGCGGGTGAACATCAGAGCGTGATGATGGGCTGGACCGGCGATAACGGCGATCCGGATAACTTCTTCGCCACGCTGTTCAGCTGCGCGGCCGCCAAAGATGGTTCGAACTACTCGCGCTGGTGCTATAAGCCATTCGAAGATCAAATCCAGCCAGCCCGTGCCGAAGCGGATCACAACAAGCGTATCGAGTATTACAAACAGGCGCAGGTCGTGATGCACGATCAGGCACCAGCGTTGATTATCGCTCACTCTACGGTGTATGAGCCGGTTAACAAAAAAGTGACCGGTTACGTGGTCGATCCTCTGGGTAAACATCACTTCGAGAACGTCGATATTCAGGAGTAATTCTGACGCGGACGGCGCAGCAGGTTGCGCTGTCCGCCGCTGGTTGACCCCCCGTTCCTGATAGAAAATTACCATTTATTGAATATTTTTTAATAGATGTCAGGCCAGGGCGCTTTTCGGGCGTCGCGGTTGGATTACCCGACCGCAAGATGTGAGCAATGATAATCCTGTCGGCAACGATCCGGCGGGAAACTAAAGAGAATCCGGATTATGCTGCAGTTCATATTCCGACGTCTGGGACTTGTCATCCCAACGTTTATTGGTATCACCCTGTTAACGTTCGCTTTTGTGCATATGATCCCGGGCGACCCGGTGCTGATTATGGCGGGTGAACGCGGTATGTCTCCTGAACGTCATGCTCAGCTGCTGGCCCAAATGGGGCTGGATAAACCGCTGTGGCAACAATACGTTTCCTACGTCTGGGGCGTGTTTCATGGCGACCTGGGCATTTCACTTAAAAGCCGGATACCGGTTTGGGAAGAGTTCGTTCCTCGCTTTAAAGCGACGCTGGAGCTGGGGATCTGCGCGATGATTTTTGCGGTCGCTGTAGGGATCCCGGTCGGCGTGCTGGCCGCCGTAAAACGCGGTTCCATCTTCGATCACACCGCCGTCGGCATTTCACTGACCGGCTATTCCATGCCGATTTTCTGGTGGGGAATGATGCTGATCATGCTGGTTTCGGTTCAACTGAATCTGACGCCGGTTGCCGGACGTATTGGCGACACGGTATTTCTGGATGACAGCAAACCGCTAACTGGCTTTATGCTGATCGATACGCTGTTGTGGGGAGAAGAGGGCGACTTTAAAGATGCGGTCATGCATATGATCCTGCCCGCTATCGTGCTGGGCACCATTCCTCTGGCGGTTATCGTGCGTATGACCCGCTCGGCCATGCTGGAAGTGCTGGGAGAAGATTACATCCGCACGGCCCGTGCCAAGGGACTGACACGGATGCGAGTGATCGTGGTGCATGCATTGCGTAATGCAATGCTGCCGGTCGTCACGGTGATTGGTTTACAGGTGGGAACGCTGCTGGCGGGTGCCATCCTGACCGAGACGATTTTCTCGTGGCCCGGTTTGGGTCGTTGGCTGATCGATGCGCTACAACGCCGTGACTATCCGGTTGTGCAGGGCGGCGTGCTGATGGTGGCGACGCTGATTATCCTGGTCAACCTGCTGGTTGACGTGCTTTACGGCGTGGTCAATCCACGCATTCGCCACAAGAAATAAGGGGGCCAGCATGTCTTTAGTCGATCCGGGCAGCGTGCCCGCTGCACCTAAGCCCATGACCCCGCTACAGGAGTTCTGGCACTACTTCAAACGTAATAAAGGCGCGGTTATCGGCCTGGCTTACGTGGTTCTGGTCTTTTTTATCGCCATATTCGCCAACTTTATCGCACCGCATGCACCGGCGGATCAGTTCCGCGATGCGCTGCTGCATCCGCCGGTTTGGCAGGAGGGTGGCAGCTGGCAGTACATTCTTGGCACCGACGATGTGGGCCGTGATGTGCTCTCGCGCCTGATGTATGGTGCGCGTCTCTCACTGCTGGTTGGATGTCTGGTTGTGGTGCTGTCGCTGATCCTTGGCGTGATTTTCGGCCTGATTGCGGGCTATGTGGGCGGCGCGACGGATGCCATCATTATGCGTCTCGTCGATATCATGCTGGCGCTGCCGAGCCTGCTGCTGGCGCTGGTGCTGGTCGCCATCTTCGGGCCGTCGATTATTAACGCGTCTATTGCGCTAACCTTCGTGGCTTTGCCGCACTACATCCGTCTGACGCGTGCGGCGGTGCTGGTGGAAGTGCATCGTGATTACGTTACCGCCTCGAACGTCGCGGGCGCGGGTGCAATGCGGCAGATGTTTATCAACATTCTGCCCAACTGCCTGGCGCCGTTGATCGTGCAGGCTTCGCTGGGTTTCTCCAACGCCATCCTTGATATGGCCGCGCTGGGTTTCCTGGGTATGGGGGCGCAACCGCCAACGCCGGAGTGGGGCACGATGCTCTCCGACGTGTTGCAGTATGCGCAAAGTGCCTGGTGGGTCGTCACCTTCCCCGGTTTGGCGATTCTGCTGACGGTTCTGGCATTTAACCTGATGGGCGATGGTTTACGCGACGCCCTCGACCCGAAACTCAAGCAGTAGAGGCATCCGATGGCATTATTAAATATAGACCAACTGTCGGTGCATTTCGGCGACGAGAAAGCACCGTTCCGCGCGGTAGATCGCATCAGCTATCAGGTTGAACAGGGCCAGGTAGTGGGCATCGTGGGCGAATCCGGTTCCGGAAAATCGGTCAGTTCACTGGCAATCATGGGACTGATTGATTATCCCGGCAGAGTGATGGCTGACCGGCTGGAGTTTAATCAGCGCGATTTGAAGCGCATTTCTGAAAAAGAACGCCGCCAGCTGGTTGGCTCCGAAGTGGCGATGATTTTTCAGGATCCGATGACCAGCCTGAATCCCTGCTACACCGTAGGCTTTCAGATTATGGAAGCGATCAAGGTGCACCAGGGCGGTAATAAACGCACGCGCCGCCAGCGTGCGATAGATTTACTGAATCAGGTTGGCATACCCGATCCGGCCTCCCGACTGGATGTTTATCCGCACCAGCTTTCCGGCGGCATGAGCCAGCGCGTGATGATCGCGATGGCGATTGCCTGTCGGCCAAAATTGCTGATTGCCGATGAGCCAACCACGGCGCTCGACGTCACCATTCAGGCGCAGATCATTGAGCTACTGCTTGATCTTCAGCGTCAGGAAAACATGGCGCTGATCCTGATCACGCACGATCTGGCGCTGGTGGCGGAAGCAGCGCAACACATTATCGTCATGTACGCCGGGCAGGTCGTGGAAACCGGCAGGGCGGTGGATATCTTCAAAGCGCCGCGCCATCCCTACACTCAGGCGCTGCTGCGCGCGCTGCCTGAGTTTGCCGTTGATAAGGCGCGACTGGCTTCACTACCCGGCGTGGTGCCGGGGAAATATGACCGGCCAAACGGCTGCCTGCTAAATCCGCGCTGCCCGTATGCGCAGGACCGTTGTCGTGTCGAAGAACCTGAATTACGTGATATTCCGGGACGCCAGTCCAAATGTCATTTCCCACTGGATGATGCCGGGAGACCAACTTATGAAGCAAGCTACTGACTCTGCCCTGCTGATGCAGGCAATCGATCTGAAAAAGCATTACCCGGTGAAGAAAGGGCTGTTCGGTCAGGAGCGATTGGTGAAAGCGCTGGACGGCGTCTCTTTCAACCTCGAGCGTGGCAAAACGCTGGCGGTCGTTGGCGAATCGGGTTGCGGAAAATCCACGCTGGGCCGCCTGTTGACGATGATTGAGACGCCCACCGAAGGACAGCTGTTTTATCAGGGACAGGATTTGCTGAAGCCCGATCCTTCCGCGCAGCAGCTACGGCGTCAAAAGATTCAGATTGTCTTCCAGAACCCGTATGGCTCTCTCAACCCGCGGAAAAAAGTCAGCCAAATACTGGAAGAACCGCTGCTGATCAATACTCGCCTGAGTAAAGCGGAACGGCGTGAAAAAACGCTGGCGATGATGGCGAAGGTCGGGCTTAAAACGGAACATTACGACCGCTATCCGCATATGTTTTCTGGCGGCCAGCGCCAGCGCATCGCTATCGCTCGCGGGTTGATGCTCGATCCGGACGTGCTGATTGCCGATGAGCCGGTCTCCGCGCTGGATGTTTCCGTCCGTGCTCAGGTGCTGAACCTGATGATGGATCTGCAACAGGAGCTGGGTCTCTCCTACGTGTTTATCTCGCACGACCTGTCGGTGGTAGAACATATCGCGGATGAGGTGATGGTGATGTATCTGGGACGTTGCGTGGAGCGGGGCACGAAAGAAGCGATTTTCGCGAATCCGCGTCATCCCTATACTCAGGCGCTGCTGTCCGCCACACCTCGTCTTAACCCGGACGATCGGCGCGAACGCATCAAGCTTACCGGCGAGCTGCCAAGCCCACTTAATCCGCCGCCGGGCTGTGCGTTCAACGCGCGTTGTCGACGTCGTTTCGGTCCCTGTACGCAGTTTCAGCCGCAGCTGAAACAGTATGGTGAACAGCAGATTGCCTGTTTTGCTGTGGATCAGGATGAAGGGCAGTCGGTTCCGCGTTAAATAATCACCGACAACGGCCAGCTGCGCCGTTGTCGGCCCTTTCCAATGTTTTCATCGATCGATTTCACAATCTGGCCAGGAATTTTGCTGCCTGTAATCAGCCCAGTGTTAGGATAACCCGTTCTGAAAGGAGGGGTTTAAATGGATGTTGAAACGCCTGTAAGTTTTGACCCCATACAGCGGGGAGGATTAAGACGATTAACACTGGGTGAGATTCATCTTGCCTCATCGGTCTATGGGTTCAGTATTCAATACAATAAGGTCTGGATACACAGAGAAAGTTACCTCCCTTTTAATCTGCAGGCTGACAATGTTGCTATGACGCCTGACGGTGAGTTGTATTTTCAGGAAGGAACATATAGCCCGGATTTTTCAATGGATTTAATAGACGCCCAGCATATTTTCTTGCATGAGATGATGCATGTTTATCAACATCAGCGGGGAATGTGGGTAAGAACCCGTGGGATGTTTTCGTGGGCCGTAAGCTATGAGTATCATCTTGATAAAGATAAGCTCTCTGATTACCCCATGGAGCAGCAGGCGTGCATTGTCAGCGACTACTGGTTATTGTTGCATCATGGATTTTTTAAACACAATAATCTTCACCGCCTGAAGGACTACGACGCTTCAAAGCCTCAACAGGAGCTGATCGCACAGTATCAGAAAGTGCTAAGGGGGTTTCCTTCGTGAAGTTACCATTAATCCCTGCATTGATAATTTTATTATTAACAGCCTGCCAAAGCGATGCGGATAAACTCGTGTTTTCTGGAGAGGGTTCCGCATTTATTCAGGGTGGTTTATTGTGTATTGGCGGGACAGATAAGTCTGATGTGTTAAGTTATTATTATCTCGAAGAGCTACATCGGGGCAGTAATAAAAGTCTGCTCGGCTCTGGTTATCACCCTGTAAAAATTACTTATCCTGATACTTGCTTTACTGTAAGTCTTAAATCCGGTGTGCGTTACGGGATTCTTTATATTATGAACGATATCAAATACCGTTTTAAGTTTGATGTTACTGCTAATGGAACAATAGCCAAAGTTCAAAGAGGGAGTTGAAAATGTCATTACCCGCTTATTTATTTCTGTATGATGAAAATGGGACGCTGATTGGTAGTGCTGGCGGCGGGGTTGTCAATGCCCTGACAGAAGGCCGTCAGGGTGGGATTGAGATAATGAGCAGTCAACACAGCGTATACCAACCCGCTGACGCCTGCACGGGGCGACTCACGGGTACCCGGCAACATAATGCCTATGTTTTGCATAAGCAGTTAGATAAAATATCGCCGATGCTAAATGATGCGGTCTGTACAGGTAAGGTGTTCCAGAAAGCAGTTATTAAGTACTATGAAACCACGGCGGCAGGTATTGAGGCGGAAGTCTATCGTGTAACAATGGAAAGGGTCGTTATTACCTCCGTGAATTTTTCACATTCTTATATTCAGGGATCGCAAACGCCAAACATGCTAGAAGTTATTGGGTTGCGTTATAATCTTATTGAATGGTTTTATATTCCTGCCGTCATTAAATATGATGATGCATGGGTGAAAGAAAAAAGGGATGGGTAGCCGTTACATCTTGCAGATTCCCCGTGATAATCTCACGCAGAGTGTCTTTGCTGTTAATAAATGACGGCATAAGCCAAATTTATAAAAATCACCTATTAGCTGAGGGGGCGAAATAGTGATTCAATCAGCACCAGTTAACAGATGCTTACTCAACTGGACCTGGACAGCAGGATCTTCCCGACTCAGGGATGACCCGGAAAGATGTTGTCATGTATCCAGCAGGTCCTTAAACATCATTCCACTATTGCTAACCAGGAATAGTCAATTTTTTATTTAACCCAAATACTAACAGGGTTGATTAATAGTCACTGTAATTAATTAAATAATTGAATGTAAATATATTAATCAAAAGAGGAAAATATTTTATCTCCAGGTTGAGAATAATCTGAAAGGCTAAAAATTGTATGATATATTGCCGCGAAATTTTCCACACCTCGTGACCCTTCCCATGAAAAGTTATGACGATCTGCAGCGTTTTAAAGAGAAAACGCATACAAACCATATCGAATTCAAGGATATGTCTGAACAGACAAAGAATTCAGACAGTGCGAACTGGGCGATCATCAAACAGCTGATGAACGACAGCACCACGCCGACCTTAGGGAATGGTCAAAGTATTAACGTCGCGGTGCCGCAGCCTATTGCAGAAGATACATTCAGCCTGGCTGCTACGCCGTTACAGGCCCGCCCTGATCTGCCCGCACGCCGCACGCCACCTGCTGCCGCACCGCGTGCAGGCAGCGTGGCTGCTTTTGTTGCGGCTCAGCCCGCGGATGTGGGTAGTCGCTCACTGCTGGAGAGCGTATCGGCTTCGTTGAAACCTGCGTTAACCACCCTTTCCCCAGCCGCAGCTGACGCACACTATCCTGCCGGATCGGCGCCCGCTGACATTGCACAGGCGCATGCTGGTTTTGCAGAAAGTGACGTTCGTCCCGCTGCCGAAGAGGCATCGACAGATATTTTCACCCAGCTTCAAAAATCTGCGCCGCTTCCGGTCGCGCAACCGGCCCGGCCTGTCGCGCGTAGCGCAGTCGAGACGGAAACCCCGCGTTTCAAACAGCTGTTTAGCACCACATCTGAAGCCAGGACCTTATCCAAAGATACCCTGCTGCAACCCCTGTTGGAGAGAATTGCCTTATGCCGTTAGTTTGTGTTTGTTCTCCCAAAGGTGGCGTAGGTAAAACCACGCTTGCGGCTAACCTGGCCTACACGCTGGCTCGCGGCGGAAGCAAAGTGTTGGCCATCGACTTCGATGTGCAGAACGCTTTACGCCTGCATTTTGGCGTGCCGTTGTCTGACGGGCGTGGTTTTGTGGCGAAATCGGCCGGATCACCAGACTGGAGTCAGTCTATCCTCACCACCGGCGGTAATATTTTTGTGATGCCGTACGGCGACGTTACTGAGGATCAGCGCGTTGAATTTGAAGGGAATTTATCGCAAGACCCTAACTTTCTTAAGCGTGGTCTGCAAACCGTTCTGAACTATCCTGGCCTGATTATCGTGGCTGATTTTCCTCCAGGCCCCGGGCCCGCCCTAAAGGCAATGACCGATCTTGCCGATTTACACCTTGTGGTCATGCTGGCGGATACCGCCTCGCTATCGCTGTTGCCGCAAATTGAGAACGAAAAAATGATTGGCGGCGCGCTGAACCAGCGGGCTGGTCACTTCTTCGTGCTTAACCAAAGCGACAGCCGCCGTAACATCAGTCGTGACGTCACGACCTTTATGCAGCAGCGTCTGGGCGATCGTTTGCTTGGCGTGGTAAACCGTGATGAAAGCGTGGCAGAGGCTAACGCCTCTCAGCAATCCATTTATGACTTCAGCCCGGTTTCCGCGGCGGCCTTTGATATTGAAATAGTGGGCAAGCGCGTTGCGGCGCTGCTGGATATCAAGGTAGGTGATGGTGAAATGCAGGCCCCGTTGCGCTCGCGCTAGCTAACGGCTGAGTACAGGATACATTCCTGAAATCATGGGGCGCGTTTGCGCTCCGCTAATAATAGTGTTTATTTTCAGGATGACCTATGAATAAAGTCCTGTACTACCTGCTGCTGCTGGTATTATTCCCGCTTGCCGCAGTGATTGTTATCACCCCCATGGACAGCCAGAAACAATATATCTTTGGCCTGATTAGTATTGCCATTCTGTTTGTGCTGGGCGTAAGTAAAAGCCATAAGATTTCCCTGGTGATGGTGTTTCTTTCGGCATTAATGTCAACGCGTTATATTTACTGGCGCGCCACTGAAACGCTGGCTTTTAATTCCGAAGTGGAAGCGATCCTGGGGATCGGCTTATTTCTTGCCGAGCTGTATGTTTGGGTTATTTTAATCCTTGGCTATCTGCAAACCTCCTGGCCGCTTAAACGCACCATCGAACCGATGCCGGACGACATCAGCTTATGGCCAACTGTCGATATTTACGTACCCAGCTATAACGAAAGTCTGGATGTGGTACGCGATACGGTACTGGCCGCGCAGTGTATTGATTATCCGCGCGATAAAATCAAAATCTATCTGCTGGATGACGGGAAGCGCAGCGAATTTGCGGTGTTTGCCGCGGATGCTGGCGTCGGCTATATCACCCGCGATGACAACCGCCACGCCAAAGCGGGCAACCTGAACCACGCCATGCGTATTACCAAAGGCGAGCTGATTACCATTTTCGACTGCGATCACGTGGCGACCCGCACCTTTCTGCAAGCGACGGTAGCCCCGTTCCTCAAAGATCCGAAACTGGCGCTGCTGCAAACGCCGCACTATTTCTATTCGCCCGATCCGTTTGAACGTAACCTGAAAGCGGCGCGTACCATCCCCAACGAAGGGGCTTTATTCTACGGTCCGGTACAGCAGGGTAACGACAACTGGAACGCCACCTTCTTCTGCGGTTCCTGTGCGGTTATCCGCCGTTCCGCGCTGGAAGAGATTGGTGGCTTTGCGACAGAAACCGTCACGGAAGATGCGCACACCGCGCTGAAAATGCAGCGTCTGGGCTGGAAGTCCGCGTTTCTGGCGCTGCCGCTGGCGGCAGGGCTGGCGACGGAACGTTTAGGTTTGCACATTATTCAGCGTACCCGCTGGGCGCGTGGCATGACGCAGATTTTCCGGGTGGATAATCCGCTGCTTGGCCGTGGCCTGAAATGGCAGCAGCGGCTGTGCTATCTCAACGCGATGCTGCACTTCCAGTTTGGCCTGCCGCGGGTGATCTTCCTGACCGCGCCGCTGGCTTACCTGCTGTTTAACCTGAACATTATTCACTCGTCGGCGGGCTTGATTTTCGCTTACGTGTTGCCGCACCTGGTGATGTCGCTGTACGTCAACTCCCGGATGAATGGCCGCTTCCGCGCGACCTTCTGGGGCGAGATTTATGAAACGGTAATGGCCTTCCATCTGGTTATTCCCACGCTACTAACCCTGCTCTCGCCAAAACACGGCAAGTTTAACGTCACGGATAAAGGCGGGCTGCTGAATGTGGGCTTCTTTGACTTCAATATCGTCCGTCCACACGTTATTTGCGCCTTCCTGTTAGCCGCTGGCGTGGTGTATGGACTGGTGCGTGCCGTGGCGCACGACTATTTTGGCGTAGACCCTTTTGTGATTGCGCTGAACGTCGGCTGGGCCATATTCAGCCTGATTATCCTGATGGCGGCGATTGCTGTCGCGCGGGAAACCAAGCAAACGCGCAAAACGATCCGTATCGACGTGAGCATCCCGGTGGTGCTGCACTATGTCAGCGGTATTTCCTCGCGCACGACCACGGTGAACCTCTCAATGGGCGGCGTGCAGGTCAATGCGCCTGATAACCGACATGAAAATGATGTCATCGAAGCGATCGATCTGATGCTGCAATCGGGGGTGATTTCCATTCCCGTTGGCATTATCGGCGCGGAAAACGGCGTTATCCGCCTGAAGTTCGATGAGATCCCGCTGTCTCGTCGGCGCGAGCTGGTGCGCGTGGTGCTTTCCCGTGCGGATGCATGGATTAAACCAGAAGGGCCAAAAGATAAACCGCTGCGCTCGCTGTTAACCATTATTCGTACCGTATTTGAACTGTTCTGGCTGACCTGGAAAGATCGTCGTGCGAAACGTCAAACCGTGAAGGTTGAAGAGGATGGCGTAGCATGAAAAAACTGATATTTTCAGCGCTCTGCATGACCAGCCTGCTGACGGCGGGTAGCCTGGCCTGGGCGGCACCGGAAAGCGTGACGCAGGATAGCAGCGCACTTTCTGAGATCCCGCCGCCAGCGGGCGTCGGACAGCCAAACAGCGCCAGTGGTCTGCCTGCGGGCTTGCCGCCGCTGCCTGCGCCCATCACCGATGTGCCGGTTCAGACCAGCAACGTGCCGCTTAACCAGCCGCTGTCGAGTACCGTTTCCGTGGCGCAGATGGGCCAGACCAACGGCATTCTGTTAACCGGCGGTCAGCTTCAGTCGGGCATCGTCTTCACGCTGCCTTCCGATCAGGTTATTACCAACGCGCGGCTTAACCTCGCGTTGAAGGTGTCGCCTGCGCTGGCAGCCCGCAACACGTCGATGCAGCTGATGCTAAACGGCCAGCCGCTGGGCACGTTACCGCTGAGCGCTTCCGACGCGGCAAGCGAGGAATATCAGCTGGATATCCCGGCTGCTATGGTGGTCTCCAGCAATAACCTGAGCTTCAAAATTAACGATGCGGATCAGCTGCTGTGTGAACGCAACAGCGCCAGCCAGTATCAGGTCACTATTCTGCCAGCCACAACGCTGTCGCTGGAAGGGCAGCAGCTGAACACGGGCAACACGCTGCGCAACTTCCCGCGTCCGTTTATCGATCCGCTGCGCATGACGCCTTCAAGCGTCGCAATGGTATTTGGCCAGGCGGTAACGCCGGGTAAAGTCAGCGCGGCGGCTATCCTCTCTTCCTGGATGGGCATTCAAACTGACTATCGCGGCATCAGCTTCCCGGTGCTGCGCAACGCCATGCCGGAAAAAAACGGTATTGTCTTTGCCAAACCCGGCGAAAACATTGCGGGCCTGACCGTGCCGCAGGTGAAGGGCCCAACGCTGTTGATGGTCGATAACCCGGTTAATCCGGTTTATAAGTTGATGCTGGTGATCGGCAACGACGACGACGCGCTGCGACAGGCGGCCTGGCGACTGACGCAGCCGCTGAGCGTTGACGGCCCCTCGCTGTCCGTGGCCGAACAGACCATTCCGCTGAGCAAAGCCTATGACGCACCGCGCTGGATCAACACCGATCGCCCGGTACGTCTTGGCGATCTGCTGCGGAAGGATCAAAGCCTGACCACCACCGGTATCTGGCATGATGCGCTGCGGGTTAACTTCCGCGCCGCGCCCGATTTATTCCTGTGGGATGGCGATACGCTACCGGTACAGCTGAATTACCGCTTCCCGTCAGAAAGCTGGATTGATGAAGAGAGTTCCTTCCTGAACGTCGGGTTGAACGACACCTTCCTGCGCAACCTGACGGTCAACAAGGTTGGCCTGCTGGAGAACATCTGGCACCGGCTGGGCGGCGATGCCCGTCAGGAAAGCTATACCCTGAAGCTCGATCCCTATCTGATTTACGGCGACAACCAGCTACAGCTCTATTTCAACATCAAACCGAAAGCCACCGCGCCCTGTAGCGTGCTGACTAACAACAACATCAAAAGCCGTATTGAGGATGACTCTTACATCGATTTGAGCCATACGCGCCACTTTACGCTGCTGCCGAATCTCTCCTATTTCGTCGGGGCCTCTTTCCCGTTCACCCGTTTTGCGGACTATTCGCAAACCGTGCTGATGCTGCCGGAAAAACCAAGCGATGCGGAAATCGGTACGCTGCTGGATATGGCCGGGCGTTCCGGTAATGCCACCGGCGTGGCGCTGAATCACAACAGCGTAATATTCGGCGTACCGAACGACGGTAGCTTGCTGAAGCACATTAAAGACAGTGACGTGCTGGCGGTTTCCACCCTGCCGCAAACCGCCTTTAACCGGGCGATGCTGCAACAGTCTCCTTATGAAGTTAACGGCCATACGCTGGGCGTAAAAGAACCCAACATGCTGGATAACCTGCGCGGCTGGCTGGCCGGAGACTGGAACCGTCAGGCCATCGATGCCGATCGTTACTTCTCATCCAATGAAGACTGGCGTGGGTTTGTCAGCTATCGCTCGCCGTGGAACAGCGCCCGACTGGTGGTGATGACAGTGGCCACTGACGATACGCAGCTGCTGCGTCTGCACAGCGATCTGACATCGCAACGTATTAATGCCGGCATTCGTGGCGATACCGCCATCATCACTGATGAAAACGGTATTCGCAGCTTCCGCGTGGGCGCGCAGTTCCCGAGCGGTCAGATGCAGTGGTATCGCATGGTTATCTGGTATGCCAACCAGCACGCTGTCGTGCTGGCATTGCTGGCGCTGTTGTTCTCTGTCGTCGTGGGTCTGAGCACCTTCGTATTGCTGAAGCGTCACGCCTGGAAGCGTCTGAATCCGCAGAATGAAATTCGCAAAGGCGAGAAGAAGTGAAGACCATGAAGAAACGAAAAACGCTTACCTGCGGGCTGACGCTGTGGATGCCCGTTTTCACGCTTGCGACGACGACGCTGGCGTTCCCGGTGCTTGCCGCCGACGGTAATCCTGCCGTGCAGGCGCTGTTCGACCAGGCCAGCTACTGGCACCAGAAGGCGCATGACGATTTGGCGCGGGAAGCACTGAATAAAGTGCTGATGGTTGACGGTAACAATACGCAGGCGTTGTACCTGATGGCGCTTTGGGCGCAGCAGAGCGGCGACAACGCGACCGCGACAAAATGGCGCGATCGTCTTAGCAAGGCGTCACCACAGGATGGACGTCTGGATCAGCTGGATAATGCCCGCCAGCTGCAATCGATCCCGACCGCCCAGCTTTCGCTGGCGCGCCAGCAGGCTCGCAGCGGTAACATTGCGGCGTCGCTGCAAACCTGGCGCAATACCTTTAGCGGCAACGAACCGCCAGCCAGCGTGGCTGCCGAGTACTATCTGACCATGGCGGGCGACCGAACGCTACTGCCGCAGGCCGTGGACAATCTTCGCCAGTTCGCCAGCGTGCATCCGCAGGATACCGGTGCCCGGCTGGCGCTGGGCAAGGCACTGACCTGGCAGGAATCGACGCGCCGCGAAGGGCTACAGATGCTGGAAGGTATGGCCGACGGTAATGATGATGCCGATCGTTCACTGCGTCAGGCGCTGTTATGGCTTGGCCCACAGCCGGACGATGCGCCGCTGTATCAACATTATCAGCAGCGTCATCCGCAGGATCGCGCCGTGCTGGACTACTACCGTAAAAATGTCGGCGGCGCTGAAAAAGGCCAGGGCTTTACTGCACTGAACAGCGGCGATGTTTCCAGCGCGCAAACGGCCTTCGACCACGTTTTGCAGGCTAACCCGCAGGATGCCGACGCGCTGGCAGGTCTGGGTTACGTGGCGCAGCGTAACGGCAATTATGCGGCGGCGGCCGATTATCTCGATCGCGCGGCGAAGCTGGGTGGCGACAACAGCCAGCAGCGCCAGCAACAGGCTGCCGATGCGCGTTTTTATGGTCAACTGGCCGCCGCGCAACAGGCGCTGAAAAGCGGCAACGCTGCTGAGGCGTTAAGCCTGAGCGAACCCCTGGCGCAGGCCGAAGGCGAAAAAGGTGTGGCGGCGAAGCTGTTCCGCGCTGACGTGCAGCGCCGCAGCAATCAGCCTGAAGCGGCAGAGCAAACCTACCGTGCCATTCTGCAAGGCAATGCGGATAACCAACTGGCCAAAGAGGGATTATTCTACGTCCTGCGTCAGCAAAATCGCGGCGCTGAAGCGAATTCTCTGCTCTCTTCGCTGCCCGATAGCGTGCGTCAAAGCGTCGCGCCTCGCCCTGGCGGCACCAGCGATCCGCTACGTCGTGAAGCGAAGCAGGCTGCGGCGGCGGGAAATCCTCAGCGCGCCATCGCTCTGTTATCAGCGGGTATCCAGCGTTTTCCGACCGATGGCTGGTTACGGCTCGATCTGGCTCGTTTATATCAGCAGCAGGGTGATACCTCGCAGGCGGCAGGCGTGATGCAGCCCGCTTTCCGTACGGGAGCGAGCAGCAACGAAATTTACGCCGCGGCGCTCTTCGCCAGCGAAAGCGGTGCCTGGCAGCAGGCGCAAACGCTGCTGGCGCGAGTGCCTGCCGGCAGTCAGAACCACGAGATGCGTGAGCTGGCGCAGCGGGTGAACTTCAATCTGCAAATGGCCGTAGCGCAGCAGTATCTGGCGCAGGGTTCCAATACGGCGGCGGCAAATACGCTGAAGGCACTGGCAGTTAATCCACCGAAAAACCCGGCGGATGCCGGGAATCTGGCGAAAGGGCTGGCCGCGGCAGGCGACCTCAATACTGCCGTGTCGGTAGTGCATAACAGTATGCAGCGCGGGGTGCAGGGCAACGCGGGCGACTATGCCGCTCAGGTTGCGGTATTAAACCAGGCTGGGCTGAGCAATGAGGCACAAACCTTCCTGGCGAGTCCCGAATTGCAGTCACGCAGTACGCCGACGCAGCTGGCCGGTATTCAGAACGGCTACCTGATCAACGAAGCCGATCGTCTGCGTACTCAGGGACAATACGCCGCCGCGTATGACAAGCTGATTGGCGCATTGCAGCACGATCCGCAGAACACGGATTTGATGTTTGCGATGGGCCGCCTGTATCAGTCGGGCAAAATGAACAAAGAAGCGGGCGTGGTCTATGACTACCTGATAACCCGCGACACGCCAACTCAGGATGCCCGCATGGGCGCAATTGACGTGGCGCTGGCCAGCCATGATTTGCCGAAAGCGAAAACGCTGACGGCAGGTTTACGCGGCGAACAAACGCCAGAACGCCTGTTGTTGATGGCGCGCGTGGCGGAAGCAGAAGGCGATCATCAGCAGGCGCTGACTTACCTGCGCACTGCTCGCAGTAAAATGATTGGCCTGCAAGGGGCGGAAAGCGGCGCATCGCCAGTGATTGCTGGGATGGCGCTGGCGGATAACCCGTTTGTTAACCGAACGACGCTGCCTCAGCGCCGGACGCCGTCAACCTATGGTTCCGTTATGCCCTGGCAGCAGGGTGCGGCAGCGGATAACGCGGTACAGACAGCCGGTACCGATGTGCCGACTCAGCAGAACCAGACGCTGCATCAGATTGATACGATGATGGACGATTTGCAGGAGCGAACCGGCACCTGGGCGCAGGGCGCTGTGCAGGTAAGAGGGCGTGATGGCGAATCAGGGCTGAGTAAGCTGACCGAAGCGAAAGCACCACTGACCTGGTCAACCGTGCCGTATGGCAATACGCGCTTCAACTTTACGCTGACGCCCGTCACGCTTAGCGCAGGCAGCGCTTCCGGCACCTCGCTTTCTCGGGTAGGCACGCAGGCGCTGGAACAGGGCCGTATCGCTCAGGCGAATGCTATTGCGCCGTCAGGCGTGCTGCTGAACTCACCCGGCTCGCAAACGGCTTCCGGCGTCGAGGTCAACCTCGGTCTGACTAACGATAACGTCAAAATCGATCTGGGCTCAACGCCGCTCGGGCAGGATCTCAGCACGCTGGTGGGCGGCGTTCAGTGGTCGCCTAAGCTAACCGATTACCTGACGCTGATCCTGACCGGCGAACGTCGTGCCGTGACCGACAGCCTGCTCTCTTACGTTGGTATGGAAGACAAACTGAGTGGCAAGCGCTGGGGCCGCGTGACGAAAAATGGCGGTAATGCGCTGTTAAGTTACGACAACGGCGATGCCGGATTCTACGTTGGTGCAGGCGGCTACAGCTATCTCGGTGAGAACGTAGCCAGCAACCAGAGCCTGAACGGGATGGCAGGCGCGTATGTTCGCCCTTATCATGACGCGGATAGCGAATTAAAAACCGGCGTCAGTATGAGCTGGATGGATTACTCGAAGAACCTCAGTTATTACAGCTACGGTCAGGGCGGCTACTTCAGCCCGCAGGATTTTGTCGCCGTTTCGTTCCCGGTGGACTGGAGCAAAAACTATGACGACCTGAAGGTGAAAGTGGGCGGCTCAGTCGGCTATCAATCCTGGTCGCAGGATCGCAGTGCATACTTCCCAACCGATCCCGGGAAGCAGGCGCAGTTACAAAGCTACTATGACGCTGGCTACGCTACCGAGGCTTATTACGCGGGCGGCAGCAAAAACGGTATTGGCTATAATCTGCATGCGGGCGCGGATTATAAAGTGAATAAAGACGTGACGATTGGCGGCCAGCTTGGCTACGACACGTTCGGCGATTACAACGAGAGCACCGCTCAACTTTACTTCCGCTATATGCTCGGGGACAAATAAGCATGAGTGATCTGACACAACGCACCCTGCACTACTATCGTCAGCAGCAATATCAGCCCGGCTGGTTCGATCTGCTGAGCGTGATGATGAACGGTATGCTGCGTAATGGCGGAGAGCGTGAAAGCCATGCTTTTCTGCAACAGATGGGCGACAATCTTGCCAGTCGTTATCCGCTGGATGCCGCCAATACCGTGGCCGATCTGGAGCGGCAGATTAATACCGTGCTGGCACGCTTCAACTGGGGCTTTGTTGACGTGCAGCCGCATGACACTTTTCTGCTGATTTCGCATATGGCGTTGCCGCCAGGCGATGGCCTGATGGATCAACGGCAGTGGCGTCTGGCTCTGGGTGCGGTGCTGCTTGGGCTTTACTCACGCTGGCTGGGCGAACAGGGCGGCAGTGCTGCGGTCTCGCTGGTGTGTGAAGAAACCGACAGCGAAGCAACGCTGAATTTCCGCTATCAACGTTAAGGAAGGTTAACATGGCTTTGCTCAGGGCGAGCGTAATGATGATGGCAATGCTGCTGGGCTGCATGCAGGTGGCTGTGGCGGCCGATAGCTGGAACGGCTTCAAGACGCGCTTTATGACCAGCGACGGTCGCATTCAGGATACCGGCAATAACAACGTCAGCCATACCGAAGGGCAGGGTTATGCCATGCTGATGGCAGTCTGGTACAACGATCGCAGCGGCTTCGACAGCCTGTGGCGCTGGACCCAGCAGAATTTGAAAAACCCGCAAAATGGTCTTTTTTACTGGAAATACAATCCGGCGGCTGCCGATCCTGTCGCGGATAAAAACAACGCGTCCGATGGCGATGTGCTGATCGCCTGGGCGCTGCTGAAAGCGGGACAGAAATGGCAGAATAACGGATATTTACAGGCTTCCGATCGCATCCAGAAAGCGATTATCGCCCGCGATGTCACGACGTTTGGCGGCCATACGGTGATGCTGCCAGGCAGCCAGGGTTTTAATAAAACCAGCTATGTGGTGCTGAATCCCTCCTATTTCCTCTTTCCGGCCTGGCGGGATTTTGCTGCACGCAGTCATCTGAAAGTCTGGAGCAACCTGATCGACAGCGGCATGGATTTGCTGTCGAAGATGCGTTTTGGTCAGGCTGGCTTGCCGACCGACTGGGTTGCACTGAACGCTGACGGAACGGTAGCCCCTGCCACCGCCTGGCCGTCACGCTTCAGCTATGACGCTATTCGCGTTCCTCTGTATGTTTACTGGTATGACCCACAAAGTCTGCAACTGGTGCCTTTTCAGCATTTCTGGATGAATTTTTCCCGGGAAAAAACGCCCGCGTGGATTGACGTGCTGAACAACAACAAAGCGCCTTATAACATGGCAGGTGGCCTGCTGGCCGTGCGGGATTTAACGCTCAATCAAACGGGTTATCTTGAGGATCGGCTGGATGAGAAAGAGGATTACTACTCTTCAAGCCTGAAATTACTGGCCTGGCTGGCGTTTAAAGATCGGTGAAAGACAGCGTTCATTAGTGGTAATGGAAGGCTGCAATCAAAAGAGCATCGCTTTCTGTCGGTCAGGGTTTTTGCATATTGAAAACATCATCCCTTTTACAAAAACGGGGCCCTACGGCCCCGTTTATTTACTGTGGATAGGCGACCCAGTCACCGCCGTTCAGCCGGATCCAGGGTTTGCCCTGATACATCATCACTACCGCGTTATCGTTTTCTGACACGACCTGCGTTTGCGGCAGATTTTCCGTCAGTACTGACATATTCACGTTGGCAGCATTAAATACCTGGCCATCTACCACGCGGGAAACCAGCTCGGAAATCGCCTGCAGGCTGGTGGGCGACTCCACGCTTAGCGTCGGTTGGTGAGGCGCTTTCATGCCCGCGAACTTAATGCCCACCGGCACATGAGTGATGCTCGGGCTGGGGATATCACGCAAACCAGACATCTGCATTTTGTCGCCCTGCAACGCGGCACCGTGCTCAGGCACCACGATCACCATCACGCGACGGCCCGATTTATCCAGATTGGTAAGGAAAGTATCCAGCTGATCGAAAAGCTGTTTGGCTCGTGGTTGCCAGGGGGCGGTTTTTGTACTTCCCAGCTCACGTGTCCCATCATGCAGTGGGATCAGGTTATAGAAGGTAGCACTGCGCGCATCCTGGCTTTTCTGCCTGTCGTCCAGCCAGCGCTGCATCAGTTCGCCATCATTAAATACCGGCGAGCTGTCGAACGAAGACCACGAAGGTTTGATGCCCGTCTGTGACATTAACGGCGCCTGCAAATCGCCATCATCACGCAGCTCCTGCAAATAGTTACCAAACACACCGGTATGATCCATCATCAGCTGCTCTTTGAAGCCCAGTTTTGCCAGGTTATCAAACAGGTAGCATTGCTGGTCGGCCTGTTTATACAGATCGCTGTGTGACGCCTGGCCGCAGCTGGCGCGTAACAGGCGGATCCCTGCCGGACCGCTGTAACCTGTTGCCGAGTTATAGTTACTCAGCAAGATATCAAAGTGTTTCCACAGGGGATGATCGCGCAGCTGAGCGGTGTCCAAATCGGACCAGGCCAGCGAGCAGATATTGATCACCAGGATATCAAAAGGCGCTGAATCAGCAGGCAGCGAGTCCGGGAAATGGGTTACGCGCTGTTTTTCATTCTCATAAAACTTGTTGAGATAGGCCGTCAGATTAGCGCTGGTCGGCGGGGCTGACTGATCCATGGCGTTCGCTGTCGCGGCGGCATTATTGGGCTGGGCGGCGGTATTCAGCGCCACGGGCGGCGCGGCCTCTTTGCCCGGAAGCAGGGCAAAAGAGGGGCCGGCGATATTAACAATATTCACCCACAGCAGCATCAGCGAAACCAGCACGGTAATGCGCAGCCATTGTGAAATAAACAAGTAGATCACCAGCATCACAAAGCCGGTGCCGATCATCTGCCAGTTAATAAAGCGATTGACCAGATCGAGTAAATAGGCGCCGGAGAAGCCTGCCAGCTGACCGCCCTGGCTGAGAATACTCTCCGGGCCTGGCAGCCAGGTATCATGCCAAAACAGCGCAATGCCCACGGGAATGGCGATCCAGTGGCGCAGACGATTCAGCCGCTCACCGGGTAAGGGCAGCAGCAGTGCCGCAAGAAAAACCAGGTTAGTCAGAGCATGAAAATTGAGGTAACCAAACCACAACAGCGCAAATTTGATCAGGAAATAAAAATTCCAGCCGCCCAGGCCGCGCCAGTTGAGCAGAGCAGAAGGCTTTTGGGTGTTTCGTTGACTCATGTCTTATCCGATTCTGAAGAATTACGCCGCCAGGTGCCTTCGTATTTCAGTGCACGGGGCGGTGTAACCCGCAGCACCAGCCTCCGCCATTGGCTGGGTAGCCAGCGGGCATAAAAAGGTTTTAGTAACATTAGCAGCAAAATCACCAGGATCAGGATTTGCACGCCATCCATTAAGGTCATGTTGGATTATCCGGTTGTGGCTCGCCAAGGGTCAGGTTTTGCGGCTGACGACGTTCAATAACGGGTGCGGCAGTGGGCGCCTGTTTCTGCATCTGAGGTGCCGATGCATCCTGCCAGGCCGTAGGGACTTTTTCTGCCATCTGCCTGACTTCAGACAGGATCTGGAGATCTTCATACCAGACCAGCCGGTTAGTGAAGATTTCATCATGGGGCAGCTGGAAGATAAATTTCAGCGCCGTGTTCAGATCGCTGAAGCGACAGGAAGAGAGGAAAAGATAGAGCCTGTCGTTAACCAGCGTCACTAAATCACCGTAGCGGCGCGGCTTGCAGAGCGTCAGCGCTTGCTCAGGCTTTAGCTGAGGGACAGGTCGTAGCGCAACCAGCAACCCTTTGCCGTTTTCCGGTAGCAGGGTGTTATTCACCAGCAAATTCACCGAATGGCAGAAGGCGTTGAGCGGCAGATAGCCCCGTTCCTGTAACGGCTGCATAGATTGCATCAGCGCGGTAAGGTCAGCCGGGACATGGCGATTGTACGTCTGTCCCTGAATGCCTTCCAGCAGCGTGAGAAAGCGTGACATAGCGGCATTGTAGGGCACGATAGCATTGACGCCGCAGGCCAGCAGCAGGCGTTCGTCACTGTAGCGCAGCGCCGTTTGCATCTCGCGGACGACTATTTTCAGGCCGCTGCCTCGCGTGCGGCGCAGATTGTGAATCTGTCCAGCCAGCTGGGGAATCTGCTCGCTGTGTTGCAAACTGAAGATGACGGTGGCGGCATTCGCCTGCTCGGCTCGATGATAAGTGCTGGTATTATCATCAAAAAGTGCCCACTGATTAGACAGCGGCGGTGCGCCTTCCAGCACGGATTTATGGGCCAGATAAAACTGTTCATCATTTAATGTCAGTGGCGTGTTTTGTTCAGTCTGCTCAATTAAAGCGAAGCGGCTTTCATTTAATGTGAAACGTAATGCACGATCGGCGAGCATTCCTTCGCCATTCGCCCACCAGTTAATACGGTAATTCCAGCTATCCTGCTGCCAGTCGAGTTGAGCCAGCCCCTCAACGTGGCGATAAAAACGTTGAAGTTGACTGCGTAAATTATTAATCCCTGAACCGAATGTAATAATCAACAAAGTTATTTGTTTTCCAGTCAGGCTTCGTTGTGTTTTTTTCACCCAGAGTCTTAATTCTTCCTGATTTAATTTTTCCCATAATAAAGAAGGGGCAAAAAATATCGTCAGACGCGGTTTTTCGGGCAGCACTTTCAGCAGATCGTCAGAAAAAGCCAGCAGAGCTTTACGGGTTTCAGGCAATGAAAACAAAGGAATAGATGCGGGTCCGCCTTGCGGGGCAGGCGTTAGCAGCTCTGCCGGAGAATTTCCAGCGCTGATTAAGGCTACCGAACGCTGGGCCGCAATGCATTGCCGCAGCAAAAGACGTGCGTCCTCCTGGCGCGTAGCCGTCAGCCAGTAGCATCCCGATGGCTGCATCAGCATTAATTCTTCTCTGACCTGGTCGAATCCTAATGTAAATGAAGGTGTCATAAGTTATTTCGCAACCCGGATTATTCCATGGACTGAGTGTAGACCCGTTAAAAAATGGTGTAACAGCATTGTATTCTGGCTAATATACATTACAACTTATAGCAAACCGATTTAAACCAGGCCTAAAAATTTATTTTTTCGGACTCATATTTTTTCTTCCGTCTGGGGCTATCAACGATGACAGAACAACCCAACCCGAAACTTCCTGTTGCGCGTGAAGCACAGGATGATATTCGTGCGCTCGAAAAGGCTTTTTCTTTACAGAACTGGCACTACATTGATATTGCGCGCCAGGAGAGGCTTGCCGGTATTTTAACCCGTTGGCCGCTGCTGGCGGAATTTGCTACTGCTGTACAGATCAAGAGTCAGCAATGACGGTTATTGCACTTCAGGGCGTACGGGGCGGAACAGGTACCAGCTCGTTAACCGCAGCGTTTGCATGGGCGTTAAGCCAGCTGGGTGAAAGCGTGATAGCGGTGGATTTATCACCTCATAATTTGCTACGAATGCATTTTAATATGCCTTTTGAGCAGCCTCGCGGCTGGTTACGTGCCGCGTTTGACAACGGTCCATGGCAGCAAAGCGCGCTGCGCTATACGCCCGATTTAGATTTTATCCCGGCGGGTCAGTTAAACGAGTCCGAACGTCTGGCCTTTGCCAGCCAGTCTGCGCGGTATAGCGAGGCCTGGGCTGAACAGCTTGCCGAACTCAAAGCAAGCTATGCCTGGATCCTGCTGGATTTGCCCGCTGAAGATACACCCTGGACGCGCGCCATGCTGGCGCTGGCCGATCGGGTTATTAACGTCGTGGTGCCGGATGCGAACTGTCATATCCGACTGCATCAGCAGACTTTCCCTGCGAATACGCTGTTTTTACTGAATCAATTCTCCTCAGTGAGCAAAGCGCAGCAGGATCTTCATCAGTTATGGTTTAACAGCCTGCACAATTTGATTCCATTGACTATTCATCGTGATGAAGCCGTAGCCGAAGCGCTGCTAAACAAGCAGCCTTTGGGGGAATATCGTCCGCAGAGTCTGGCGGCTGAAGGAATGGTGACCTTCGCCAACTGGGCGCTGATTAACCTGCGAGAGAAAGCGTAATGGCGCCGTTACGTTGGCTTTTGACCGCGCCCGCAATGACCGCGCTACAACAGCGCTATGTGGGTTATCGTAGCCACGGCGCTCCGGCGTTCACGGCGGTCATCCAGTGCTTCTGGGTCATACTGGGCTGGACTGTGCTGCGTTTTGAAACGCCCGCCTGGCAACGGGTATTGCATCAGCGTCGGCGGCTTTATCCACACATTTCCCCGGAGCGCCCACGCCCGGCGGATATTCTGCGCTTTTTGCTGCAAAGCCTCTGGCTGCTGCTGGTGATGCCCGTTGGCGGTATGACCTTTAACGAGCGTGCCGGACAACTGACGTTAAGAAACCTGCGTCAGCGCATATATAACTGGCTGGGAAAACTGCCGGAACGGGCTGAAGCTCGTGGCCTGGAAAAAAGCGTCGAAGGGCGGATTCGACGTATCAATCCGCTCCTTCGCAAATGCCTGTTTGGCCTTGCCGTGGTGATAGCCACGGCGCTGGCGATCCTCTGTATTTCGCAACCGTTCGATCTGTTCACGCAGTTTATTTTTGTGCTGCTGCTGTGGGGCGTGGCAATGGTAGTGCGTCGTATTCCAGGACGCTTGTCCACCATGATGCTCATCGTGCTGTCACTGACAATTTCCTGTCGCTATTTGTGGTGGCGCTATACCTCAACGCTGAACTGGGACGATCCGGTGAGCCTGACGTTCGGCGTGCTGCTGATCGCGGCGGAGACCTATTCGTGGGTCGTATTGATTCTGGGTTACTTTCAGACGCTGTGGCCGCTTAATCGTCCGCCTGTCTCCATGCCTGAAGATGTCAGTAGCTGGCCAACGGTCGATCTGCTGGTGCCTACTTATAACGAGCCGTTGAGCGTGGTAAAGCCGTCGCTCTATGCCGCGCTGGGTATCGACTGGCCGAGAGACAAAATCAATATCTATGTGCTGGATGATGGCAATCGTGCGGAATTTCGCGAGTTCGCCGCCGAAATTGGCGTGCATTATATTGCCCGACCGACGCATGAGCACGCTAAAGCGGGCAATATTAACCATGCCTTGCGTACGGCCTGCCGCAGCGAATTCGTCTCTATTTTTGACTGTGACCACGTGCCAACACGCTCGTTCTTACAGATGGCTTTGGGCTGGTTTGTCAAAGATCCGAAACTGGCGATGTTACAGACGCCGCACCACTTCTTTTCGCCCGATCCTTTTGAACGTAACCTGGGACGTTTCCGCCGTACTCCCAATGAAGGCACGCTGTTTTATGGTCTGGTGCAGGACGGGAACGATGTCTGGGATGCTGCCTTTTTCTGTGGTTCCTGTGCGGTTATCCGCCGTACGGCGCTGGATGAGATCGGCGGCATTGCCGTTGATACCGTTACTGAAGATGCGCACACTTCGCTGCGTCTGCACCGTAAGGGTTACACCTCAGCCTATATCCGTATTCCACAGGCAGCCGGGCTGGCAACGGAAAGTTTGTCGGCGCATATCGGCCAGCGTATTCGCTGGGCGCGAGGCATGGTGCAGATCTTCCGCCTTGATAATCCGCTGATGGGAAAAGGACTGAAGCTGGTGCAGCGACTCTGTTATGCCAACGCCATGCTGCACTTTTTATCCGGTATTCCACGGCTGATATTTTTGCTCGCACCGCTGGCTTACCTGCTGTTTCATGCCTACATCATTTTTGCTCCGGCGTTGGCGATCGCTATTTTTGTACTGCCGCATATGATGCATACCAGTTTGACGAACTCCCGTATTCAGGGTCGCTGGCGACACTCCTTCTGGAGCGAGGTGTACGAAACCGTGCTGGCCTGGTATATCGCCAGACCCACGACCGTCGCGTTATTTAATCCACATAAAGGGAAATTTAACGTGACTGCGAAAGGCGGTTTGGTTGAGCAACAGCATCTCGACTGGGTTATCACCCGGCCCTACATGTTTCTGGTGCTGATCAACGTCGCGGGTATCCTCGCCGCCTTCTGGCGTCTGCATTACGGCCCGCCGAACGAAGTACTGACGGTTATCGTCAGTGCGGTTTGGGTTATCTACAACATGATTATTCTTGGCGGTGCGGTAGCGGTTTCCGTGGAAGCGCGCCAGCTACGTGAATCACACAGGGTAGAAATTGCGATGCCTGCGGCGCTGGCTCGTGAAGATGGGCATATGTTGCCCTGCACGCTGCGTGACTATTCCGACGGCGGGGTTGGGCTTGAGCTGCGTGAAGAAAACCTGCTGAACGAAAACGAAAAGGTCTGGCTGCTGCTGCGTCGGGGCCAGCAGGAGTTCAGTTTCCCTTGCTATGTGCAGCGCACCTTCGGACGCCGGGCGGGGATCCGTCTGCACAAGTTGACCACGGAACAGCATGTTGAATTTATCCAGTGCACTTTTGCCCGCGCCGATACCTGGGCGCTGTGGCAGGACAGTTTTCCGGAAGATAAACCGATGCAGAGTTTTGCAGACATCATGGTGCTGGGCTTTAAGGGTTATCTGCGGCTGGCCGAATACGGGCCGAAGCCGCTGCGCAAATTATTTAGTGCATTAACGAGCCTGACAGGCTGGTTAGTTTCATTTTTCCCTAAGGGTGTCGGCCGTCCTGAGCCGGCTTCCCTCTGACGTAACGTTGATGATGATACGATGACAAGAAAATTAAGCTGGTTCACTGCTTTCCTGATGGGCGTTATGCCGCTGACCCACGCGGCAGCGGAAACGCCCGTGAGTCCAATGGTCAACGCTGACTCGTCCGCCGGTACCGGTTCTGAGCAGGCCAGTCTCGATTCTGCCGCTCCGGTGCGCGATGTGACACAAACCTTTGCCCAAATTGCGCCGCCGCCCGGGACGTTTAATTTGCAGGGGACGCGCCCACAGGGACAGATTGAATTTGGCGTGCGCAGTGATGAAGTGGTGACCAAAGCGCTCCTCACGCTAAGCTATCGCCCTTCGCCTTCTCTGCTGCCCGCCATGTCACATTTGAAGGTGTATCTCAACGATGAAATGGTTGGACTGGTGCCGCTAAGCCAGGATCAGCTGGGTAAAACCAACCAGATCCAGCTGCCGCTCGATCCGCGCTTTATTGGTGATTTTAACCGCGTCCGTATGGAGCTGGTTGGCCACTATTCTAATCTTTGCGAAAACCCGGCTAACAGCGCTATCTGGCTGGATATTGGCAAAGAGAGCTCGCTGGCGCTGACGTTGCAAAAACTGCCGGTGCAGGACGATCTGTCCCATTTCCCCGAGCCATTTTTCGACTCGCGTGACGGCCGCCCACTGAATTTACCGGTGGTATTTGCCGATGCGCCTGATTTAGGTCAACAGCGCGCTGCTGCGGTGCTGGCTTCCTGGTTTGGGACGAAAGCAGACTGGCGCGGTCAGTCTTTCCCGGTACTTTATAATCAGTTGCCCAACCAGCAACATGCGGTGGTTTTCGCGACCAATGATAAGCGGCCCGATTTCCTGCAAGGCCTGCCGCCGGTCGACAAACCTACCGTCGCCATCGTTAACCAGCCGCAGAATCCTTATGAAAAGATGCTGCTGATTCTGGGCCGTGATGATAACGATCTGCTGCAAGCGGTACAGGGTATTGCTCAGGGTGAGAGGCTGCTGCGTGGGCAAAGCGCTACCGTCGATGCGGTGAAAGAGCTCGAACCGCGTAAACTTTACGATGCGCCAAACTGGGTGCGAACCGACCGTCCAACGACCTTTGGTGAGCTAAAGCAGTTCCAGGGGCAGCTGCAAAGCGATGGTATGCAGCCGAACCCAATTGCACTGACGCTGAAGCTGCCGCCGGATCTTTTCCTTGTACGTGCTCGCGGCATCGATATGAACCTCAATTATCGCTACACCTCGCCGGTGCAGGATGATGGGTCAAGAATGGCCGTTAATCTGAATAACCAGTTTGTGCAGGATTACCCGCTACCGCGCAAACAGGACAACAGCAAACAGCTGCTGCGTCTTCCGCTGGTACAGGGACTGCTGGACGGCAGCACTCAGCTTACTATCCCGGCCTTGCGCCTGGGTGTGGTCAACCAGCTGCGTTTCGATTTCGACTATGCCAGCCTGTTTATTGGCGGCACCTACAACAACGCTACCAATGAAGGGCGCTGTGAGACGGTCACCACCGTGCCAAATCATGTGGTGATTGAGGATAATTCGACCATCGATTTCTCCGGCTATCGGCATTTTATCGAAATGCCATCGCTGCGCGCCTTCGCCAATGCGGGCTTCCCATTCAGCCGCAATGCGGATTTAGCCCAAACGCTGGTGCTGGTTAATGACCGTCCTGAAGCGGATAAGGTCAGTGCCTTGCTGAACACATTGGGCAATATTTCGGCGCAAACGGGCTTCCCGGCGCTGAAAGTACAGATGAGCGATGACTGGAGCAAAGCGAAGGATCAGGATACCGATCTGTTAATGATCGGTGCTCTCCCACAGGAGCTGAAGGACGACAGCAAGATTAATTTGCTGGTAGATAAGGCGAAAAGCTGGGTAAACAAACCGAACCGGCAGAATGATTTCGCCAGCAACCCTACTTCATCTGACGATCTGCGTGCAGAGAGCAATACAACGATCAGCTCGACAGGCCCGATGGCCGCTATCATCAGTTTCCAGTCGCCTTTCCACGACCAGCGTAGCGTGGTGGCGCTGTTGGCAGATAGTCCAGGAGCGTGGAAGCTGCTCAATAGTGCGCTGATTGACAGCGACAAACGGGCCGCCATCTTTGGATCGGCCTCGATTATTCGTGAATCGGGTGTGAACAGCCTGCGCGTTGGCGATACCTGGTGGGTAGGCCATTTGCCATGGTGGGAGCGGGTGTGGAATGCATTAGCCACCCATCCGGTGATGCTGGCTCTGTTTGCGGCGATAGTGGTAATCCTGTTTGCTCTGCTGGTCTGGCGCTTGATGCGCAGCATAAGCCGTCGCCGTCTGGGTGATGAGGATGATTTATAGTGAAGCCGCTGCATAACCTGATCCTGCCCGCGCTGTTGCTGCCGTTAAGCGGTGCGGCGCTGGCGGCGCCGGCCGAAGTGGCACCGGTTGACTGGCTGCTCCAGCAGGTGCGGGTCGGTGAAGCGACCAATAAAACCGAGCTGGTCAGCCAGTCGCTCTACCGGCTGGAAAAAATTGCGCCCAACAATCCTCAGGTCCTGGCGGCACAAATTCGGCTGTCTCTGCGTCAGGGACAGCAGGCGAAAGCGCAGGAGCAGCTGAATGCGCTAAAAAAAATTGCGCCGGATGCCGCAGCGACGCATCAGGCTGAGGCCAGTCTGATGCTGGTTTCCGACAGCGGGCGGCAGCAGTTGCAACAGGCAAGACTGCTGGCAACGGCCGGGCATCTGGTCGAAGCTCGCGCGGCATGGGACACGCTTTTTCATGGCGTTTTTCCTTCCAACGACATCGCGCTGGAATACTGGCGGCTGGTGGCTCGCCTGCCTGGACAGGAAGGCCCGGCACTGACACAACTTGAAGCACTGGATCGCGATGCGCCAGGTAGCATCAACGTCAAAATGGCCATTGCGCAAATGCAGCTCAGCCAGAACAATCGGGCCGCCGCACTTAAACAGTTGCAGGCGGTGGCGGCCGATCCGGCTGGCCGTAATCAGGCTGCCGAGCTATGGCTTAGCGACATCAAATCACAACCGGTCACGCCAGAAACCGTGGCGCAGTTAAAAAATTATCTGGTGACCTTCTCCAGTGATAAACCGCAGACGGATGGTCAGGCTGAGCTGGAACGGCAGGAAAAAATGCTGGCGGATCCGGCTTACCAGCAGCGTCTGCGTGGTTTAGCGCTGATCGACAAAGGGGAAAGTTCCGCAGCGATTCCTGCACTTCGGGCGGCTTTACAGGCCAGTCCGAACGATGCCGATCTGTTGGGGGCGATGGGTCAGGCGCTGGCGCGAGCAAATAACCGCGAAGCGGCAGCGGGCTATTTCCAGCGCGCGATCGAGGCAGATGCACAAGGCACCGATATTGATAAGTGGCGGAGCCTGCAAAAGTCGAATCAGTACTGGCTGGCTATTGCGGCAGGCGATAAAGCGCTGGCGGCAGGCGACAGCAAAGGGGCGACGCGCAGCTACCAACAGGCCCGTGAGCTGGATAGCAGCGACGGCTATGCCCCGATCGGGTTAGGTGATGTGGCGCTGGCACAACAAAATGCCGCCGCCGCAGAGATGATGTTCCGCCAGGCGCTACGCATCGATCCGGACAATACCACGGCAATCCAGCGGCTGGTGGGCATTTATCAACAGCAGTCGCCGGAAAAAGCGATGGCGTTTATTAACGGTTTGCCCGCTTCGCAGAAACGCGCGCTGGGCACTACGTTGTCCAGCCTGCGCAGCAGCACGCTGAGTAGCGAAGGGGATAAGCTGGCTGCGGCGGGCCGCTGGCAGCAGGCTGCGGATCGGTATCGCGAGGCACAGCAGGGCGCCCCGGATGATGTCTGGCTGAATTATCGCCTGGCCGGTGCCCTGCGTCAGGCGGGCCAGCTTCAGGCCGCCGATCAACAGATGGCGGCCATGGCCCGACAGCAGCCTGGGGTGGTAACGCAGGTTTATGCCCAGGCGCTTTATCTCTCCAGCAGCGACCGTGCAGAGGCTGCCCTCCAGCAGCTTCATGCCTTACCTGCTGAAAAGTGGGACAGCAATATAAAAGATCTTAATGCTCGTCTGGAGACGGATGCCGCTATCGCTAAGGCAAATACGCTGCGTGCCAGCGGCCAGGAAGATCAGGCCGTAGCGTTGCTCAACCAGCTTCCCCCTTCATCGCGTATTGCGTTGACGCAAGCCGACTGGGCAATGGAGCGCGGCGACACGGAACAGGCGCTGCAACGTTATCGCGACGTGGGTGCCAAAGACCCGCAGAATAACGACGCCCGGCTGGGCGAAATCGAAGCGCTGATTGCGTTAAAGGCGTTACCCGAAGCCAAAGAGCGGCTGAAAGCGTTGCCTGCGGCTGTGGCAGATGAGAGCGTGAATAGCGGACGGCGCGTGGCCAATGCCGAACAGGGCGTTGATGAGCCGGGCCGCGCTGCTGCCATTTTCGCTCTCCTGAAGCCGAAAGCCGTCAAAGAAAGCCCCTCGCAAAGTAGCGCGCTGGTTTTTCGCGACGCTGCCCGGCTTGAAGCCAGCCAGGGCCAGCCCGCCGCCGCCCAGCTCGATTATCAACAGGCGATGCTTGCCAGCGGGATAACCACCACGCCACCAAAAGGTTACATTGATTACACACGCCTGACCCGCAATAACAGCTTTGATGACTGGCTGAAGCGTGGGATCCGCAGTGATGCCGCCGATCTGGCCCGTCAGCAGGACACCACGCTCACGATGGAAGAAAACTACGGCAGAAATAAAGGTACTGGCGGTATTTCTGATTTTACTGCGCATACCACCATGCTGGAGGCTAAAACCCCGATCGCGGCGGGCACCGGTATTTTCCGGCTGGATAACGTTGATCTTTCCGCAGGGACTTTCGCCCGCAACAGCAGCGGCAACAGCGAAGAGAATTTTGGCACCTGTGCCAACGACGATGCCGTATGTAACCGCGATTTCCGTCAGCACCAGAACGGCACCAGTATCGGCGTCGGTTATAACAGCGAGAAATGGTCTGCTGATATAGGCACCACGCCGCTGGGCTTTACCGTCACCAACTGGGTCGGGGGATTCACCTGGAATACGGCAATGAAAGACATTGGCGTATCCCTGACCGCTTCCCGCCGCCCAATCTCCAGTTCGCTGCTGGCCTATGCCGGCGCGCGCGATCCGAATATGGCCAGCGGCAAAACCTTCGGCGGCGTCATTGCGACCGGCGGCAGCGTGGGTCTTAGCTACGATAAAGGCAATGCCAACGGCGTCTGGGCGGATATCAGCGCCCATCAGATCACCGGCGAAAACGTCAAAGATAACTCCCGTGAGCGTTTGATGGCGGGCTATTACTATAAGCTGATTAATGAAGGCAATCGGCGTGCCACTATCGGCCTGAACGGTATGCTTTGGCACTACGAGCGGGATCTGAGTGACTATTCGCTTGGCCAGGGCGGTTATTACAGCCCCCAGAGCTATAAGTCACTATCGGTGCCGTTAACTTACCGCCAGCGCACGGAAAACTGGTCGTGGGATGTCGGCGGTTCGGTTTCCTGGTCCCATACGAAAACGCGCGGCCAGTCACGTTATCCCCTGAATTTTGGCGCGTTAACCAGCGATAACCCTGCGGGCAGTGACAGCAGCAGTAGCGGTTTCGGCTATACGCTACAGGCGGCGATCGAACGACGGCTCAGTGCGCACTGGACGCTGGGTTTAGGCGTGGATATTCAGCAAGCGAAAGATTACACCCCGAGCCACGGGATGCTCTATGTGCGTTATTCGATGGCGGGCTGGGAGGGTGATTTGGATCTGCCACTCCAGCCTTTAACGCCATACGCTGACTGGAAATAGTGTAAATTGCGCCGTTGCGTCGCGAAAAACGGATAATGACCCTCGGAAAAGCCTTAATCCGCAGCATGCAATACGTCATAGCTTAACAAGCGGCCCTCATACGATATACTCAGGGCTGTTTTTGCTGCCCGTCCGTGGCAGCATTCAGTTTTGCGGAGAACAGGCTTGCGCGTTAGTCGTTCGTTAACGATAAAGCAGATGGCGACGGTATCAGGCGTTGCGGTGGTCACCATCTGTATTTTTATCGTGATTCAGCTTTTCCATTTTGTGCAGCAGCGCAGGATAGACTATGCCCAGCAGATGGAAAATATCGCGCATACCGTGCGCCAGCCGCTGTCGCAGTCGGTGCTGAAAGCCGATATTCGCCAGGCCGGGCGCATTCTCGACTCGCTGAAGCCAGCGGGTATTCTTGCCCGGGCGGAAGTCGTTCTGCCTAACGGATTACAGGCATTACACAGCGATTTTGAGCCGGAAAGGCCGGTGCCAAAACTGATCGCCCGGATTTTTGAACTGCCGGTACAAATCTCCGTGCCGCTTTACTCTGTTGAACCTGCGAATCCTAAACCGCTGGCCTGGCTTGTGTTACAGGCTGATTCATGGCGGGTGTACCAGTTTATCCTGAGTGCGCTTTCCACCATGGTGACCACCTATTTGCTGCTGGCGCTGATCCTCTCGGTCGCCATTAGCTGGTGTATTAATAAACTGATCGTGCGTCCGCTGCGCCGCATTGCTAAAGAGCTGCACGATCTGCCGCCGCAGGAAGCGATCGGTCATCAGCTGGCGCTACCCGACCGGCATCGCGATGACGAACTGGGCATGCTCATTCGCAGCTATAACTACCAGCAGCAGATTGTGGAAACGGTGCATGATGAAATGAGCCGGTTAACCACGCGTGTTGCGCTGACCAATTTGCCTAACAAAGCTCTGTTCCTGGCGCTGTTAGAACAGCACCTGCAAACGGTGGGGCACGACGATTCTTTCACGGTGATGGTGCTGCGCATTGAAACCTTGCAGGAAGCCAATGGCGTGGTGACTGATGAGCAGCGCGACGCGCTGTTGTTGACGCTGCTGGATAAAATTCGTAATTGCATTGATACCCATACGCTGGTCGGTCAACTGTCCGGCAGCGACCTGGTACTGTTAGTGAAGCGGGCTAACAATCCGTTTCGCGCGATGCGGCTGGCGCGCTTGCTGATGCTGCGACTGAACCAGCCGGTAGCGCTGCAACAGATGCAGCTGCGACCGAATATCAGCATCGGGCTGGCGCAGCGTAATGATGAACATCTGTCTGCGCAGGATTTTCTGAGCCGCGCTGCGTCGGCAATGATGTCGGCACGGCATCAGGGAAAAAATCAGATCCTGTTCTTCGACCCGGCCATGATGGAGCGGGCGCATAAACGCCTGACGCAGGAACACGATATTTTACAGGGGCTGGCTGACGAGCAGTTCTCACTGTTCCTTCAGCCGCAGGTCGATATGCAAACCGGTGAGCTGGCGGGTGCAGAAGCGTTGCTGCGCATGCGCATGCCCGACGGCAGCTGGAGCCTGCCTGAAGAGCTCATTGTCAATGCAGAAGAGATTGGCGTAATGGGTTCACTGGGACGCTGGGTGCTGGAAGAATCCTGCCGCGTGCTGGCAGCCTGGCAGAAGCGGGGAATTAAACTGCCGCTGAGCGTTAATATCTCGGCAACCCAATTACGTGAGCCGGACATGGTGGCGCATGTTCAGGCGTTGATTCAGCGCCATCAAATTTGTCCGGGTAGCCTGATGTTGGAAATTACGGAAACGGCGCAGATAGGCGAGCCGGAGCTGGCGCTGCGTTTGTTAAAAGAGTTGCAGCAGGTTGGCGTTTCGATCGCCCTTGACGATTTTGGCATGGGCTACGCGAACCTGAACTGGCTCAGCCAGTTTAAATCGTTGCCGGTTAGCAAGCTGAAGATGGATCGCAGCTTTGTGTGCGAATTGCCTGACGACGATACGATGGTACGCATCGTGGCGGCGATTGCCGGCATTATCAAACTGGAAGTGATTGCTGAAGGCGTGGAAACCAGCGAACAGCGCGACTGGCTGCTGGCGCGCGGCATCCGCATCGGTCAGGGCTATCTTTATTCTGAAGCGCTGTCGGTTGACGCCTTCAACGATCGGTACTTTACGGAAAGCGCTCAGGCATAAAACTCGCCTGCTTTATCCTCCTCTCCTTCAGTTCGTTGCCGTCAGTGCAGCGGCTGAAGTGATTCAGCTCATAAAATCGCATGCTGCCTGTTGGTAATAGATATGAGGTTATATCAATCCCGTTAATGGGGTGTTATTTTTTGCCCTCATGTTGACTATAACAACAGCAATGTCACCCGCCATCCAGGCCGTAACGGATATTTTATGAAAACTTCCCTGTTTAAAAGCCTCTATTTTCAGGTATTAACCGCTATCGCTGTCGGCGTCCTGCTGGGTCACTTTTATCCCGAGCTGGGTGCTCAGATGAAACCGCTGGGCGACGCTTTCGTTAAGCTAATTAAAATGATTATCGCGCCGGTTATCTTTTGCACCGTCGTGACCGGCATTGCGGGCATGGAAAGCATGAAGGCCGTTGGCCGGACGGGCGCGGTGGCGCTGCTCTATTTTGAAGTTGTCAGTACGATCGCCCTGATTATTGGGCTGGTGGTGGTCAACGTTCTTCAGCCTGGCGCGGGGATGAACGTCGATCCTGCCACCCTGGATGCGAAAGCCGTAGCGGTATATGCACAGCAGGCTGAGCAGCAGGGTATTGTCGCTTTTCTGCTGGATATTATTCCTGGCAGCGTGATCGGCGCCTTCGCCAGCGGCAATATTCTTCAGGTGCTGCTGTTTGCCATTCTTTTTGGCTTTGCGCTGCACCGCATGGGCGACAAGGGCACGCTGGTCTTTAACTTTATCGACAGCTTCTCCAGAGTCATCTTCGGTATTATCAATATGATCATGCGCCTGGCGCCGATCGGTGCCTTTGGTGCCATGGCCTTTACCATTGGTAAATATGGCGTCGGCTCGCTGGTCCAGCTGGGTCAGTTGATTATTTGCTTCTACATCACCTGCCTGCTGTTCGTGGTGGTGGTGCTCGGGCTGATCGCCCGCGTCACCGGCTTTAATATCTTTAAATTTATTGCCTATATCAAAGAAGAACTGCTAATCGTGCTGGGAACGTCCTCCTCTGAATCCGCGCTGCCACGCATGCTGGATAAGATGGAGAAGCTGGGCTGCAAAAAATCCGTTGTGGGTCTGGTTATCCCAACCGGTTATTCGTTCAACCTGGACGGCACCTCAATTTATCTGACGATGGCGGCGGTGTTTATCGCTCAGGCCACCAATGCGCATATGGATATCCTGCATCAGATTACGCTGTTGGTTGTGCTGTTGCTGTCGTCAAAAGGCGCAGCGGGCGTCACCGGGAGCGGGTTTATCGTGCTGGCCGCGACGCTCTCCGCCGTCGGTCATTTACCGGTGGCGGGCCTGGCGTTGATTCTCGGCATCGACCGTTTTATGTCCGAGGCGCGTGCGCTCACCAACCTGGTTGGCAACGGCGTCGCGACCATCGTGGTAGCAAAATGGGTCGATCAGCTGGATGAGAAACAGCTAAAACAGACGCTGAACGCGGGTAAAAAGCCAAAAAAGCTGTCTGAAAATCAGCTTTAAGCCGTTAAATCAGTAAATATCCCTTCAAATGCCCGCCGTGACTTGCCCTCACGGCGGGCATTTGCATAATAACCCCCAACGTTTTTCGTCATTTTTCACTTTCCGGTGGGACATCCCCGCCGTCGTGTGGTCTAAGAAGCTGTCCGTCCTAAAATAGCGGCTTCCCTGCGTGTGCAGCAGGCCGTAGATCACCAGTGATTTTTTTTGGTTTGTGATTGAGTAGGGGTTCACATGCAGGGCACCAGAATGGGTTATTTAGTTGGTGGAATTTTGCTGGCGATTGTCAGCAGTACTGTGCAGGCTGAAACACTCCAACCCGATCCCGCCTGGCAGCAGGGAAAGCTGGATAATGGCTTTCGCTGGCAGGTGCTGACAACGCCACAGCGTCCCAGCGACCGCGTTGAAGTCCGCCTGCTGGTTGATGCCGGTTCGCTGGAGGAAAATACCCAGCAGACGGGATACAGCCATTTATTACCGCGTTTAGCTTTGGTGCATAACGCGAAGCTTGATACCGCCCAGCAGCGCGCGCTGTGGCAGCAAAGCATCAATCCGGATCGCCCGCAGCCGCCGGCCGTCACGTCTTACGATTACACGCTCTATACGCTTAGCCTGCCCAATAACCGCCCTGAAGTGCTGAAAGAAGCCATGAACTGGCTGGCGGCCACCGTTGGCGACATGGCAATCAACGAACAGACGGTAAATACGGCGCTGAACGCGGACGATCCTATCGCGACCTGGCCAGGCAACCCGCACGATCTGTGGTGGCGCTATCGCCTGAAAGGTTCAACGCTGTTGGGGCATGATCCTCTTGCGCCAGTCAGCGTGCCGGTCGATCTTGAAAAGCTTAATGCGTTTTATAAACAGTGGTATACGCCTGATGCCATGACGCTGTTTGTGGTCGGCAACGTTGAAGGGCGGGGCCTGGTCGAGCAAATCAATAAAACTTTCTCGCCGCTACAGGGGAAACGAGACGTGCCGTCACCGGTACCTACGCTTTCTCCTCTACCACAACAGCCGATTAACCTGGCGAGCGACAATCTCAGCCAGGATCGCCTGTCGCTGGTGTGGGATAACCCATGGCAACCCATTCGTGACTCGCAAAACCTGCTGCGCTACTGGCAGAGTGACCTGGCCCGTGAGGCGCTGTTCTGGCATGTTCAGCGTGTGTTGAGCGATAACAAAGCGCAGAAAGTGCAGGTCGGTTTTGACTGCCGGGTACTTTATCAGCGTGCGCAGTGTACGATTAATCTGGATGCGGACAACTCGTCGTTAGCCAGCAACCTTAGCCTGGTGGCGCATGAGATGGCCAATATCCGTGATAACGGTCTGCCGCAGGAAGAGTTTGATGCGCTGATGGCGCAAAAAACCGCTGAATTAAACAAGCTGTTTGCAACTTATGCGCGCACCAATACCGATGTGCTGATGAACCAGCGTTTGCGTTCGCAACAAAATGCCGTAGTGGATATTGCGCCTGAACAGTATCAGAAACTGCGTCAGGGTTTTCTGTCGGCGCTGACGCTGCAAATGATGAATCAGGAACTGAAGCAGCAGCTGTCGCAGGATCTCACCATGGTACTGATGCAGCCGCAGGGCGAAGCAGAAACCAATGTGCAGACTCTGCATGACAGCTGGCAAAAGATCATGGCTCCTGCCGCAGAAACTGTCCCGACGGTGGATGAAATCAAGCCGGAAGTCTCTGATATTCCCGCATCACAGAACTGACCGCGCCCCGGTATTCAGCAGGATACCGGGGCCGTTTATTTCGTGCCTTCACCACACACGGGCGCGCAGCCACTCATTGACCAACATCGGCCAGCTTGCCAGGGGCAGATCGGCAACGTTGCGAATGCCAAAGCCGTGCCCGCCTTTCTCATAGAAGTGCAGTTCGCTGGGAACACCATGTTCTCTGAGCGCGCTAAACATCACCATACTGTTGTTAATCGGTACAGATTCATCATTAACTGCATGGATCAATAACGTTTGTGGCGTTTGATCCGTGACGCGGGTTTCCATTGAATACCCATCAATTTCTCGTTGGGTGGGATGCTCGCCTAATAAACGCAGCCGCGAGCCTGCATGAGCCAGCCCTTCACGCATGCTGATTACCGGATAGAGCAGCACCAGCGCATCAGGCCGGGCAGCCAGTGAATCGGCAATGTCCTGCACCGGATAGAGTTTCTCCGCGAAGCGGGTGCCGACGCTGGCCGCGACATGTCCACCAGCCGAAAAACCCATCATGACAATACGTTTGCCATTCAACCCACGTGCCGCCCGATGACGTAATACGCGTACTGCCCGTTGCGCATCCGCCAGCGGCGCATCGGCCGCTTCATGGTGTCCATCCTGCGGGAAACGGTAGGTCATGACCGCCAGCGTGTAGCCCATGGCGGTAAAAAACATCGCCAGCGCGCTCCCTTCTTTATCGATCATAATGCGTTCAAAGCCGCCGCCTGGTGCCACCAGCAGCGTCACGCCGTTAGACGTCTCGGGATACCAGAAAGCCAGCTCGGGACAGCGAACGCCGGAAGCAGCACGGTCAAAAGGCTCATATTCTTTCGCCAGGTCGATAATTTGCGGACGCGCCCGCGAATCACTGGCGCCAGGCGCCTCGCCTTGTGGCCAGATATTAACAATTTCAGTTTTCATAGGCATTCCTGCTTATCATTATTTTAAAGTATAGGCGAGCCCGAAAAATAACCGGTACTATTATTCTTCCCGCTGTAATAACCGCAGCATTGCCGATTTATAAAGATGGCGTCCAGTATTTAACGTCAATCCAGCGCAGTTTCAGACTTTGTCCAGGGTCCAATTTTAACATCATTAGTCAGCGTAGCTTTCATTATCAGAAACGCGTTTAAAAATAAGAGTGATTGAAATTTTATTAATTTAATCAACAGGTTGTTTTTCTGTGTGCGATGAAGGCTGCGTGAGGGGCTAAGGTTAATGGCCCGCCGGTTTTAATTTAATAAGTCAAATATTCTGACTTTTCTCAAATTTTTCATAACAACCCGGATTCAGCTGTCCATGCTATTAGCCGTGCCTGTATTGGCTCGCTCTGTAACGATAATAAGGAAGGAAGATGGAGAGTTTTCTGCACGTGTCAGAGTTTAATGCAACTAAAGAGGAATAATGCATTAATTGCAGCGAGCTGGCTCGCAAAGCATTATTTACTTTGTTTCATAATACGTTTTGCCACTGTACAGTCCGGCTTCTGTTCTCCCAGGGATAAGGGAGAAATCCAGAGCATAAGCCCAATCAGGCTGGATTATTTTTCTGAGGCAGGGATGATGAAGAAAGAAAAAACGTTACCAACACCCCACGACGCTACCTTCAGGCTGTTTCTGAGTAATCTGGAGACGGCCAGAGATTTTATGGAACTGCATTTGCCGCAGGAACTACGGAAGCTGTGCGATCTGAACACGCTTCACCTGGAGTCGGGTAGCTTTGTTGAGGATGATTTACGGCCTTATTACAGCGACGTGCTCTACAGTCTGCAAACGCTGAGCGGCGAAAGCTACATTCACGTGCTTATTGAACATCAGAGCAGTCCCGACAGGCATATGGCATTCAGGCTGATGCGTTATGCGATTGCGGCCATGCAGCGCCATCTTGATGCAGGGCATAAACAACTGCCGCTGGTCATTCCAATGCTTTTCTACACCGGTAAACGCAGTCCATACCCTTATCCCATGAATTGGCTACAGGCGTTTGAAAATCCTCAGATGGCGAAACGACTCTACTGTAGTGGCTTTTCTCTGGTTGATATTACCGTGATCCCTGATGATGAGATCATGCAGCACCGTCGTATGGCTGCGCTGACGCTGTTGCAAAAACATATTCATCAACGCGATCTGGCGAAGCTTATGGACCGGCTGGTCACGCTTCTGATGGCTGGTCAACTTACCCGCCAGCAGGTAATATCGCTGGTAAACTATATCGCGCAGGCAGGCGAAACGGCGGATGCGGGTACCTTTGTTCGCGAACTGGCACATCGGGTGCCACCACATGGAGATGAACTGATGACCATTGCACAACAGCTGGAACAGAAGGGCATTGAAAAGGGCCGTAAGGAAGAAGCGCTCAAAATAGCCTTTACGATGTTAAAAAAAGGTCTCGATCGTAATATGGTTAAAGAAGTTACCGGCTTATCTGAAAAAGAATTAGCACAATTTCAGCACTGATTTAGCTGCGGGCGTGGAAAACCATGACAGCGCCACACCTTTGCAGCGCTGTGGATCGCTTCATGGCAGCTACTGCGGCATTGCCGTCAGCGGAATGATAGCGCCGCGATGCTGAATAACCGTACTGGCCGTCAGATGACCGCGCTGCGCCGCCTCTGAAGCGCTGCCGCCGCTGAGACGTACGGCCAGATAGCCCGCGCTAAACGAATCCCCGGCGGCGGTTGTATCGACCACGCTGGCGGCGGGTAATGTTATGGCAGGCACCTCGACGACCGCTTCCCCGGCTAAAGATATCAGACAAGATTCAGCGCCCCGTTTAATCACCACCTCACTAACGCCAGCGGCATGCGTGCGGGCGATAACCTGATTCAACGGCGCTTCGCCCCAGAGCAAGGTTTCATCATCCAGCGTCAAAAAAGCGATATCCGTATGCGCCAGCATCCGTTGGTAAGCGTCCTGACTCTCTTTTACCGAAGCCCACAGCCGTGGACGGTAATTATTGTCGAAAATGATTTTCCCGCCACGCTGTCGACAGTCAGCCAGCAACGCCAGCAGTTTTTCTCTGCTTTGCGGACTAAGAATGGCAAGGCTGATACCGCTCAGGTAGAGATAATCAAAGCTGGCCAGCTGCTGACAGATTTCTTCAGCACCTTCGCTTTCCAGCCAGAAACGCGCAGCGGCATCGTTTCGCCAGTAGTAAAACGTCCGCTCACCGCGTGCATCGGTTTCGATGACGTATAAACCTGGCAGCTTATCCTCCATGCGTTGAATGAGCGCGGTTTGCACCTTTTCCTGCTGCCAGGCGGCAAGCATTTCACTGCTGAAACTGTCTGTCCCTAACGCGGTGACATAATGGACGCTAAGCTGGTCAGCGACCTGTCGGGCAATATAAACGGCGGTATTCAACGTATCACCACCAAAACCGCGGCTCAGGCCGGTTTCTCTCTGGGAAAGTTCGATCATACATTCGCCAATAACGGCGATATTTTTCGTTGTCATGGTCATCAACCCGTTACATTTTTGCTCTAGTCTCGCTGTGCAGACGGTTTGAGTCAATATTTTAAAACGCTGTTTTATTTTTATAAAGCGCGCTTTTTTAGCTGCAAAAAACGTTTTCAGCTGAAATAAAGCTTAATGATGCCACCGCTATTGTGATGAATTTTCGCCATAAAGTTATGCAACAGAATGCCGATACTGAGTGCACGGGAGCCCCGATTGGAACATCTAACAAAGGAACACACCATGGTGCTGAAGAATGTCAGTCACCGGCTTCCTCCCTCAATTGTTGTTCATGAACAGCAAGAAGAACGCCTGTACTGGCAGCAATGTCAGCGCATTTATACGTTCCAGCCTATCTACCGGGTAACCGGCAGCCTGATGGCAATTGAGTTGCTCACCGCGGTTCATCACCCGTCCGCACCGAGTCAGAGGTTATCGCCGGAAGCCTATTTTGCTGCGCTGGAGCCGGTAGAACGGCTAAAAATCATTTACGAACAGCTTGAACTGTTAGAGACGTGGCAGCCAAAATTGACCGCGGCGAACGTGGTGGCCTCCGTCAATATTGATGGTCCAACGCTACAGGCAGTGGAGCACGATCCGACTATTCGCCAGTTAATCGCCCGTTGCCCGTGGGTTCGCTTTGAACTTGTGGAGCATCAAAGCCTGCCGCAGGAAGCGCTAATTGCGAGGGTTCCGGAACTGGGGCCGCTGTGGCTGGATGACTTTGGCTCAGGCATGGCCAATTTTTCAGCGCTGTCGGAATTAAAGTACGACTACATTAAGCTGGCGCGCGAACTGTTTATTCTGCTGAGAAAATCAGAAGAAGGCCGCAACCTGTTTAACATGCTGCTGGCGCTGATCAATCGTTATTGTAAAGGCGTTATTGTCGAAGGCGTTGAAACCCTCGAAGAGTGGAATCAGGTGCAGAACTCTTACGCTTGTGCCGCTCAGGGATACTATTTCGCCCGGCCCATGCCTTTTGATCAGTTAGAGTCGCTGCCGCTCACTCTGGCGTGATGCCGTTTCCTGTTCTCTCGACTATCTTTAACAGAAAGCCGAAGCGAGCAAGGAGATGAGGAATGTCGCGTACGGGAAAAGTAATTAGCTGGATTGTCGGGATTTTTTTGTTGTTGGTTGTGATAGTGGTCATTGTGATCGCCACGTTTGACTGGAACCGCCTTAAGCCAACCATCAACCAGAAAGTCTCAACTGAGCTGAATCGTCCATTTGCCATTCGTGGCGATTTAGGCGTCGCCTGGGAGCGCAATCGTGATGAACCCGGCTGGCGCAGCTGGGTGCCATGGCCGCACGTCCATGCTCAAGATATTATGCTGGGCAATCCGCCTGCAATTGATGATATCACGATGGTTCATTTGCAGCGCGTGGATGCCACACTGGCGCCGCTGGCACTGCTGCATAAAGAAGTCTTTATTCCCTGGATCAAACTACAGCAGCCAGATGCCAGGCTTATTCAAACCGCGGATGCTAAAAACAACTGGACCTTTGATCTGGCGGCCAGCGACGCGGCTCAGCCTGAACAGGCGCCATCAGCCTGGTCTTTCCGTCTGGATAACATCCTGTTCGACCGTGGGCTGATAGCGTACCGCGATGCAATTAACAAAGCAGATGTTAAGGTTACCGTCGATCCGCTGGGCAAGCCTGTCCCTTATGCGCAGGTGGCGGGCAGTAAAGATGACGCGAGCCAGAAGGGCGCTTCGGACTTTGTTTTTGGCTGGAAGGCGAGCGGGACCTATAACGATGAGAAGCTGACCGGCGACGGTAAAATTGGCGGTATGCTCTCATTACGCAGCAAAACCAATCCCTTCCCAATACAAGCAGATGTGCGCAACGGCACAACACGCGTGCAGGTTGCGGGCAGTCTTCAGGATCCGATGAATCTGGGCGGGCTGGATATTCGCCTGCGTTTTTCCGGTGATACGCTCGCTAACCTGTACGGTTTGACCGGTATTCTGCTGCCGGATACGCCACCTTACGAAACCGATGGGCATCTGATTGCTCGCTTCCAGCAGAAAGGTGGCCCGGAGTTCCGCTATAACAACTTTAACGGGCACATCGGCGATAGCGATATCCATGGCTCAATGACCTATACCCAAAGCAAACCACGTCCTAAATTAACCGGCTCGCTGGAATCGCGTCAGCTGCGCATGGCGGATTTAGGCCCGCTGATTGGGGTGAAGTCAGGTAAAGGCAGTGAAAAAACCGAGCAGGCCAAAGCCAAACGCGGCGATGCGGCCAGCCAGCCTTCCGATCGCGTACTGCCTCATGACAAGTTTGATACTAAAAACTGGGACGTGATGGATGCCGACGTTAAATTCAGCGGCAAACGCATTGAGCACAGTAATTCCCTGCCGCTCAGCGATCTCTACACGCATCTGATCCTGAAAAATGGCGACTTGTTACTCGATCCGCTGCGCTTTGGCGTGGCAGGCGGTAATCTTAACTCAACGATTCATATGGAAGGCGACCGGACGCCGATGCGCGCTCGCGCCGATCTCCATGCCAGAAATCTAAAACTGAAACAGCTGTTTAGCGGCGTAAGTGCAATGCAAAACAGCATGGGACAAATCAACGGCGATGCCACGCTAAAGGGAACCGGTAACTCGGTGGCGGATATTCTGGCAACCAGCGATGGTCAGGTAAAAATGCTGATGAACGATGGCGTGATCAGCCGCAGCCTGATGGAAATCGTCGGGTTGAACGTGGGTAATTACGTGGTTGGGAAATTGTTTGGTGATGATGAAGTGCGTATCAACTGTGCGGCTGCGGATCTGAATGTGGCTAACGGCGTTGCCTCCAGCAAGCTGTTTGTTTTTGATACTGAAAACGCGGTAATCAACATCAGCGGCACGACGAACTTTGCCAACGAACGGATGGACCTCTCGATCAATCCTGAAAGTAAAGGCGTGCGTATTATTACGCTGCGCTCGCCGCTGTACGTGCGCGGCACCTTCAAAAATCCAGACGCGGGTGTCAAAGCCGGGCCGTTACTTGCACGTGGTGCAGCCGCGGTGGCGCTGGGGGCCGTCGTTGCGCCTGCTGCTGCGCTACTGGCGCTGATTTCGCCAAGCGATAACGAGCAGAATCAGTGCGTAAACGTGCTTCAGGATATGAAGAAAAAGTGATCGTAAGGCGTCGCTATCGGACGTTTTATGCGGCGTTTGAGGCAAAAGCAAAATAGAAAACCGGCTTTTAAGCCGGTTTTTTTTGCTGCTAAAACCGGCTTAATCGAAAAGCGACTCGTGGCGTGTTTCTTTGCTGGCCAGCAGCGCGAACAGCGTCAGACAGGCCATGGCTGCCAGATAAATACCGACGTAGAACAGGCCATACGTATGGGCCAGCCAGGTAGCGATATAAGGCGCGACGGAAGCGCCCAGAATCGACGACAGGTTGTAAGAGAACGATGCGCCGGTATAACGCACTTCCGTTGGGAACAGCTCCGGCAACAGCGCACCCATCGGGCCAAATGTCAAACCCATCACGCTCAAACCGCAGACCAGAAACGCCATCACCAGCAGCGGATTACCTGAACCCAGCATAAACGGAAACACCAGAGCAAAAGCGATAATCATCAGCGTGATCGCAATCATCGTTTTGCGACGACCAAAGCGGTCCGCCAGCAGGCCAGCGATCGGCACCATTACGCCAAAACCAATGACCGCCATCATCAGCATCCACAGCATGGTATTACGTGGGAAGCCAAGGCCATTTGGTGCAGGCGTTGTGCCATAAGTCATGGAGTAAACGGTCATAATATAAAACAGCGTATAGGTTGCCAGCATAATAAAGGTGCCGAGAATGGTCGCTTTCATATGCTTCGACAGCAGCGTGCCAATCGGCACTTTTACCTGTTTCTTCTCCTTTTTCGCTTTGGCGAACACCGGCGATTCATTCAGCGAAACGCGAACATACAGGCCGATCAGCACCAGTACCGCAGAGAGGATAAAGGGAACGCGCCAGCCCCACTGCATAAACTGATCGTCAGTGAGTAACCAGGAGAGCAGCAGGAAAGTCCCGTTAGCAAAGAAGAAGCCGATTGGCGCGCCGAGCTGCGGGAAAGAACCGTACAGCGCACGCTTTTTCGCAGGGGCGTTCTCAGTAGCCAGCAGCGCCGCGCCGCCCCACTCACCCCCAAGCCCCAGCCCCTGACCAAAACGCGCCAGTGCCAGCAGCAGCGGTGCGAATACGCCAATGGTTTCATAGCCCGGTAACAAGCCGATTAAGACCGTGGAAATGCCCATGGTAAGCAATGACGCCACCAGCGTCGCTTTACGGCCTACCCGGTCGCCAAAGTGGCCAAACAGCGCCGAGCCGATAGGGCGCGCGATAAAGGCAATAGCAAAGGTTGCCAGTGACTGTAGCGTGGCAACGGTAGCATCGCCCTGGGGAAAGAAAATATGCGGGAAAACAATGACCGCAGCGGTAGCATAAATATAGAAATCGAAAAATTCGATAGCGGTACCGACCAGCGAAGCGACCAACACTTTTCCGCGTGAATTAACGGGCGTGGTGTCCTTTTCGGCGTCGAGAGATGGAGCAATGGAGGCAGGCATAATTGTTTCTTATTTGTAATACGTGAAAAGGAATCTTACGCACAGGATCTTTCTCATTCAATGGTGAAAAGCCCGGGCTATCGCGCATAAAAGAGGATCGTTCGTGAGAGGGGGTAATCACTGGCTGATACCCGCACGAATGATCTGATTCGTAGTGAGAATCACTAAAAAAAGGCCAATAAAAAGTGAACTGACAAGAGGAATAATGCTTTTTTGCGTCATATTTGTGCGCGCTACCGGATTTTAAGCTGATTACGCCATGCGTAGAGCAATATCCGTTATGCCTGCGCCCTGTTACAAAGCATGTCAGTAGAAAATCTTGCGTCCGCCTAAATCAATCCTCAATCAACGCGAGTTTAGTCTCTTCATTCGGGATTTCTCTGATCGAAAACAGGTCGCGTTCTCCGGCAGTAAATAGACTCTCAGGCAACTTTCCCCAGAGATTCCCAAAAGGTTCTGCCGAGATGCCATGCAAAAATTCCTCCCCTCTTTTTCCTCTTTTAACGTTACTCCTGGCGTTCAGCACGTCGCTACCTGCGGCAAATATCCCCGTGGTTAACGTCGTCAGGCTGACGCGGGAGAGTGTCTCACAGCCCGCTGTTTATCTGGGGAGAATTGAAGCCTCAGAAGCGATAGAGGTGATGGCAAGGACGGAAGGCTATGTCTCTCAGCGTTTTTTTCGGGATGGGGAAAATGTTCGTGCCGGGCAGCGGCTGTTTGAAATCGAAGCCCAGCAGCAGCGTGCGGAATTGGCGCGCTGCCAGGCTCTGCTTAACAGCGCGAGCGCACAGTTAAAAAATGCCCGGCAGCATCTCAATCGCCTGCGACAGCTTGGTGTCGGCACTGCCGTTAGCCAGGCCGATTTGGACAACGCGGTGGCAAATCGCGATATGGCGCAGGCGACGCTAAAAGAAGCGGAGGCTCGTTTACAGGCTGAACGGCTTAACCTCGATTTTACGCAAATCGTCGCGCCCATCAGCGGGCGAATTGGGCACAGCACCGTGCATAAAGGCACGTTAATTAATCCGGCATACGGCAAGCTGGTCACGTTGAAAAAGCTCGATCCTATCCGCGTAGTGATTGCCGTCAACGAACGTGATTACCTGACGGCGCAAAAGTCGCTGGAGAACAATCTGCATAAGGCTAACGACGCGCTGACGCCAACGTTACTGCTGGCTAACGGCGAAACCTATCCTTATAGCGGTCATTTTGTTTCGCTTGATAATTTTATCGACAGCAATACCGGAACGGTGGCGATGAAGCTGGAGTTTGCGAATCCTCAACAACGGCTGCTGCCCGGCGGGGTAGTCAGCGTGCAGCTTATGCCCCAGCAAAAGAATCGGCTGATGCTACCGGCAAGCGCGCTACAGCAGGATGCTGACGGCTACTTTATCCTGAAAGTTAACAAAGATCGGCAGGTGGAAAGCAGTCGCATTACGCTTGGCGGCCAGATTGGGCAACACTATGTGGCGACTTCCGGTGCTGAGGCAGGCGACCAGGTAATCGTTGCTGGCATGCAGCGTGTCAGGCCAGGTATGCAAGTCGTTATCGGCGAAGCGCCATAAGGAGCCGGATGTATGCTGAATTTCTTCGTCAGACGACCTAAATTCGCCATCGTCGTCGCACTGATGACGGCGCTTATTGGTGCGGCAGCGCTAAAAATTATCCCCGTTGAGCAATTTCCAGACATCACTCCGCCAGTGGTCAGCGTGACGGCACTCTATCCCGGTGCCAGCGCACGCGACGTCGCCGAAGCTGTGGGTGCGCCGATCGAAGCGCAAATCAACGGCGTCAGCAATATGCTGTATATGGAATCGACCAGCAGCAACAACGGTAGCTACCAGCTGAGTATTACCTTTGCCAATGGCACCCAACCGGATATGGCGGCGGTGGAAGTACAGAATCGATTGTCCCAGATTAGCGCCCAGCTGCCCGCGGATGTTAACAATAATGGTCTGTCGGTACGTAAACGCGCCAGCAATACGTTGATGGGGATCAGCGTATTATCACCCGGGAAAACGCACGATCTTCTCTATCTGAGCCACTACACTTCTGTCCGCCTGCGCGATGCTTTGGCGCGAATACACGGGGGCGGTGATGTACAGGTATTCGGTGCACGTGACTACAGCATGCGTATCTGGCTCGATCCGCAGCGAATGGAAGCGTTGCACATCACTACTGATGAAGTGATTCAGGCGCTTCGTCAGCAGAATGTGCAGGCGGCGGCCGGCCAGATTGGCGCAACGCCTTCGCCCGCATTGCAGCAAAATACCCTGACGATTAATGGTCATGGCCGCCTGATGACGCCAGAGGCGTTCGCAAAAGTTGTGCTGCGTAGCAATCCGCACGGCGGCATGGTGCGCATTAACGATATAGCCAATACCGAGCTTGGCGCTCAAAATTATCAGGTCAATGCTGCGCTGAATAACAGCGAAGGGGCATTTCTGATGATCTATCCCTCACCTGACGCCAATGCCCTTAGCGTAGCGAAAGCGGTACGAGCCGAAATGGCCAGCCAGGCGCGGGCGTTTCCTGACGATATGATTTATCAGATCAAATTTGATGCAACAGACCCGATTACCGCCACGCTGAAGGAGATTGTCATATCTCTGGTGCTAACCCTGCTGGTCGTGCTGGCGGTGGTCTGGCTATTTTTGCAGAGCCTGCGGGCCACCTTTATCGTCGCGTTGACCATCCCCGTATCGTTGCTGGGCACCTTTGCCCTGCTGCTGCTGGCGGGATATTCGGCGAACACGCTTAGCCTGTTTGCCATCATCCTGGCGCTGACTATTGTGGTTGATGATGCGATTGTCGTGGTTGAAAACGTAGAGCGGTTGCTGGCGGAAGAAGCGGACTTAACACCTGCCGGGGCGACCCGTAAAGCGTTAAAGCAGATCGCAGGCCCGGTCATTGCCACTACGCTGGTGCTGCTGGCTGTGTTTGTGCCCATCGCGGTGGTGCCGGGTATTGTCGGCGAGCTGTATCGGCAATTTGCCGTCACGCTGTCGGCCGCAATGGTGCTTTCCAGCATCAACGCGTTAACGCTGACGCCCGCGCTTTGTGCCTGTCTGCTTAAAAGACGTACCACGCCTGTAAACGGATTTTTTGCGCTGTTTAATCGTGGCGTTGACCGTACGCGCGATGCTTACGTGAGCCTGTGCCGCAAGATAAACCGTTACGCAATCACCACCGTTGTCGTGATGCTGGCGGCGGGTGGCGTCACGTGGCTGGCTTATCAGCAGTTGCCTGGCGGCTTTTTGCCGGAAGAAGATGAAGGCTATCTCTTTGTAAACGTCCAGCTGCCTGAAGGCGCTTCGCTACAGCGAACTCAGGCAGTCATGGAGCAAATGTATCAGCAGGTCAGCCAGGATCCGGCGGTCAGGGATGTGATTAAAATTACGGGCTTCAGCCTGCTTGGTGGCGGTAACTCAGCGGCCAGCGGTTTTGCTATCGTACTGCTGAAAGACTGGCACGCGCGGGAGAACGTGGCGAAAATCTTGCCAAAAATTCAGCATAAGCTGGCGTCGATTCCTTCGGCCACGATGATGGTTTTTGTTCCTCCGGCCATCAGCGGGCTGGGCAATGCAGCAGGCTTTGATCTGAGGATTCAGGCGCTGGCAGGCCAGTCACCGCAGGAACTTTCACATACTGTTCAGCGCATCATCATGGCCGCTAACCAGCAACCGCATCTCAGCCGGGTGTTCACGACGTTCAGCGCCGCCGTGCCTGAAATAAGCCTGACGGTTGACCGCGATCGGGCAGCGCTGTTACAGGTCCCGGTCAGCCGCATTTTTGCCGTACTGCAAGCCTCGCTTGGCGGGAGCAACGTTGGGGACTTCACGCATCAGTCACGCCAGTTTCGGGTGCAAGTGCAAAATGACATGCAGTTTCGTCAGCGCAGCGATCAGCTCTCACATCTGACGGTGCGCAGCGAGACTGGCGCGCAAATTCGGCTGAATCAATTGGTGACCATGACACCATCGTTGGGCGCGCCCTACATCATGCAGTACAACCAGTTTCCCGCGGTAGCGGTGAGTGGTTCTGGTGCGGCGGGCGTCAGTTCAGGTCAGGCGATGTCTGCTATGGAAACGCTGCTGGCGCAGCATTTGCCTGAAGGATATGGCTATAGCTGGACCGGCATGTCGCTTCAGGAGCAGCAAACGGGCAATCAGGCCCTGTGGATTTTCCTGGCGGCTATCGTTTTCGCCTGGCTGTTTTTGGTGGCGCAGTATGAGAGCTGGAGCATCCCGCTGGCGGTGCTGCTTTCAGTGATCTTCGCGGCGGCAGGTGCGGTTACTGGCCTGCATCTGATGGGCTTTACTAACGATGTCTATGTGCAGATTGGCCTGGTGCTGTTGATGGGGCTGGCGGCGAAAAACGCCATTTTGATGGTGGAATTTGCCCGCGATCGCCGGGATCAGGGCATGGACATTGCCGAAGCGGCTGAACAGGCGGCTAAGCAGCGTTTCCGGGCGGTAATGATGACGGCGATCTCCTTTATCCTTGGGGTATTACCGCTGGTAATGGCCACCGGCGCTGGCGCGGCCAGCCGACAAATTATTGGTGTGACTGTTTTCAGCGGCATGTTGTCCGCGACGCTAGTCGGCGTGCTGTTTATCCCGGCGCTTTATCTGCATATTCAACGTCTGCGTGAAAGGATCAAGCGTCCTCGCCAGGCTCGAAGATGATAACGACCCGGGAAAAAGCGCAGACGTTGGTGGTAACGCTCGGCATGCTGGTGATCATTTTCGCCGGTATCCGGGCGAGCGCGGATATCGTGGTGCCGTTTATCCTCGCCCTGTTTTTAGCCGTGATCCTGCATCCGCTGGTAAAATTTTTGCAGCGCAGAGGCATACCGCAGGTACTGGCCGTTTTGCTGCTCACCAGCGTTATCGTGCTGACCGGCGTGCTGCTGCTGACATCGCTGGTCGGTATGCTGAATGATTTTGCCCGTACGCTGCCTCAGTATCGGCTGATACTGACCGAAAGGCTGCGGGATTTTCAGCATCTGGCGCGACAAACAGGGATACCTTTCTCCTCAGAACAGGGAATGGCGTTGGCCGATCCGAATGCGGTGATCAACCTGGTGAGCCGCTTGCTGACGCAGCTTTCCGGCACGGTATCTAATCTGTTCCTGCTGTTGATGACCGTGGTATTTATGCTGCTTGAAGTGCCTTTACTGGCGAAAAAGCTGCCGCAGATCCTGAGTTCACCTTTAGCCAGCAACGCTGCGATTCAGCGGGCGCTCGACAGCGTAAGCCGCTACCTGATCCTGAAAACAGCAATCAGCCTGCTGACCGGCGGCATCGTCTGGCTGATGCTGTGGCTGCTGGACGTGCGTTTTGCGCTGCTGTGGGGCGTACTGGCTTTCGCGCTTAACTATATTCCCAATATCGGATCGGTCATCGCCGCCGTTCCGCCCATCTTGCAGGTGCTGATTTTTAACGGCAGCGGGGAGGGGGCCGTCGTTATCTGCGGTTATTTGCTGATCAACCTGCTGATTGGCAACATGCTGGAGCCGCGGCTAATGGGGCGTGGGCTGGGGCTTTCGACGCTGGTGGTATTCCTGTCACTGATTTTCTGGGGATGGCTGCTGGGCATCGTAGGCATGCTGCTTTCCGTACCGCTCACCATCGTTGTGAAAATCGCGCTGGAGCAGACGCAGGGCGGTCGGCCCCTTGCGCTACTCCTTGGCGACAGCAGTACGCTGGTTAATTCAGCGTCTGATTAACGCGCTGCACCATCCACGGCCAGAACGGATTTGACGTCTGGCGCATCAGCATGTCCAGACTGACCATCAGTACCGAGCGTTCGCCACGCGGCGTCAGAGAGCCAAAGCTGACGCCAAATTCATTCGGCGGCGCAGGCGTGCGGCCATACAGCGAATCGCTGAGCGGAAAAGGCAGTGCGACATGAGAGAGCGAATAGACATCGGCAGGAAAACTGAGTCCAAGCGGTAGCTGGGTTATCTCCGTGCTGCCCGCTGCGGTAATCTGAGCGACGGCGGCGCTGTTATGGGGTGAAACGTTAGTGACTATAGTCGTCGTGTAAGTGCGGGGAGCGGGCGGCAGCAGATGCTCTACCGCATGAAGGGCGGTGCTGCGCATCAGCGGGGACAGTTTTACCGATCGGTTGATATCAAACAGCACCAGTTCACTGCCGTTGGCAGGCAACAGGTTGTACAGCCCGCGCACGACGGCGGGCGTGCTGACCGTTGCGTCTGCGACTGACTGAAAGGTCAGTATTGGCGGCAGTTTACTCAACGTATTGCTGGTACTGTCGCGATGCAGCTGGCTTTGCAACGCGCTGGTCAGTAGCCAGGATTGTCGGGCCGCCTTAACCGGAAATGAATTGTATTTAAAGGGATTGAACTCCGGCAGGATGCTGAGCCACGCCGAACGCGCGAACGCGGGCAGCAGGGAAGGCAGGCCAGCCAGTCCGGCATAACGAGCATAGCTGCTAACGCCAATCATCGGTGAGATCAGGATGAGCCTGTTCGGTGCAGGTAATGACGCATCGTCGAGCGCATCCAGCGCATATTTCATGGCCAGCGCACCGCCGTTGGAAAAGCCCATAATTTGCAGCGGCGCACCCGCAGGAATACTGCGGTGAGCCTCGCGCATCGCCAGCCTGGTCGCTGCCATCCAGTCTTCCCATTCAACCTGCGTTAGCGCGGCGGGTACAGTCCCGTGTCCCGGCAGGCGAATCGCGACCACCACATACCCTTTTTGCTGATAGTTAGCTGCGAAGTGACGCAGGCTGTAAGGCGAATCCGTCAGTCCGTGTAACAGCACGACCGCACCGCGAGGCTTACCCGCTGGCAGTAGCTTGTAAGAACGGTTCCAGTTGGTGGCAAAATGGGCGGGATAAACAGGGCTTTTTTCAGCGTAGCGATTAAAGGTCTCGGGATTATCGTCCGGGAGTTTATCGGTAACGTTGAGCTTCATGTCAGCAAAGATTTTCTGCTCATTAGCCAGATAATCACTCCAGCTATCCTGATCCATCTGGCTGTCGCTCAGTTCGTCCGGTAGCCAGGTGTGCCACAGTTGCAAATCCGGCCCACGTTCGGTCATGGCGATACGCAGCGCCAGCAGGACTATCAGCATTGTCACCAGCAGCACGGTTAACCGTCGCAACCAGAGGCGTGTGCGTTGTAGCATTATGTCATCCTTACCGGCGAATAATTCGCAGGAAGTATAGTGTGAATCAGCAAGCTGGCGTTGATCGACGTCATTCTGACAGGACAATGCCTCGCCGCGTTGTTTCTGATAAGCTGGCCAGAAAACAGGCTTCAGTCCGGACCTATGAATTCAAGACATCAGCATATCATTCAGTTAGTTAATGAGCGCGGCCACGTAAGCGTAAGCGAGCTGGCACAGGTGACAGGCGTTTCAGAAGTGACGGTACGCCAGGATCTTAACGTTTTGGAGCGTGAACATTTTCTGCGTCGCGTGCATGGTTCTGCCGTTGCGCTGGAGAGCGATGACGTCAGTGCCAGGATGCGTACCCGTTATCCGGTCAAAAAAAAGCTGGCAGAGTTTGCCGCTACGCTGGTCAACGAAGGCGAGGCGGTCTTTATCGAAGGCGGCAGCACCAACGCCCTGCTGGCGCGTGAACTGGCTGGACGCAACAACATCACCATTATCACCGTCAGCCACTATATCGCTCACCTGCTGCGCGATACCAATTGTGAAGTCATTATCCTCGGCGGCCTGTATCAAAAAAGCAGTGAGTCCGTGGTGGGGCCACTCACGCGCTACTGCATTCAGCACCTTAACTTCCATAAAGCGTTTATTGGGGTTGACGGCTGGCATCCTGATGCCGGATTTACCGGGCGTGATATGTTGCGCTGCGACGTTGTTGATGCCGTAATAGCTAAAAATACCTACACCATTGCCCTGACCGATTCTTCCAAGTTTGGTCAGCTTCATCCTTATTCGCTTGCGCCAGGAAATACGTTCAACCAAATCGTCACCGACAGCGGGCTTGCTGTGCACTATCGCGAACGACTGGCTGAACAGCCCACACGTTTGGATATTGTTGAGATCCCTGAATCTGATTAATTGCACATTGTTGTAATACGGTTGAGGGTGAAAAGCAGATTATAGTGGCGATATTTTCCTCAGAGGAGCCAGCATTGGACAGTCACCCCTTACGTTTTACGCTTTGAGGTAAGCTCACGTCACCGTTTGCTTGCCGAAAACCGGTGGGCAATGTTTCACTCTTTCTCTGCGTGTCACATCCCCGTATTTCATTCATTTTTTTCCCGCGATATGCCGGACAAGGATTACCAATGAAAGAACCTCCGACCAGCGGCGGGCGATGGCAGACAGGCAGAATAAGGCGTAGACCCTTACTGTAAACGCCCCCCTGTTTCTTCCTTCTTGCTTCGTCCCTCCCGATCCCAAAAAACGCTAAATAATCCTCACGCGCAGGAGCGCTTTCGTGCGCCTGAAAAAAATTAAGGATCCGGCAAATGAAAATGAATAATGCCAGTTTAAGCCATGCTCGCGAGCTGGCTATCGCCAGCGAAATGACGCAAAACCTGGACAGTACGCTGGCCCGGCTAAACACCCAACAAGACGGCCTCACCATGGAAGATGCCGCAGAACGGCTGCTGGAATATGGCAAAAATCAGGTCGCCAGTGAAAAAGCGCCTGGCGCGCTGGTCCAACTGGCGCAGGCGTTTAATAACCCTTTTATCTGGGTACTGATGGCGCTTGCCGTTGTCACCTTTTTCACTGATTACCTGCTGCCGCTTCGTCAGGGCGAGGAAACCGATCTGACCGGTGTGACAATCATGCTGGTGATGATTTCACTCAGCGGTATGCTGCGTTTCTGGCAGGAATATCGCACCAATAAAGCAGCGGAAGCACTGAAATCGTTAGTTCGTACTACCGCTACGGTAATGCGTCGCGACAGCAATACGGCGAAGCCGGTAAAAATGGAAATCGCCTTGCAGGACGTCGTACCCGGCGACATTATTTTTCTCTCCGCAGGCGATATGATCCCGGCTGATGTGCGGCTAATTTCTTCCCGCGATCTGTTTGTCAGTCAGTCTGCGCTAAGTGGCGAAGCTATCCCAATTGAGAAGTACGATGCACTGTCTGGCATAACGGCGGAAGCGGGGCTGGATACGGATGAAGCGGATTTGCTGGCAATGCCGGGAATTTGCCTGCTTGGTACCAACGTCGCCAGCGGAACCGCCACGGCGGTGGTGGTGGCTACCGGCAACCGTACCTGGTTTGGCTCGCTGGCTAAATCCGTGACGGGCAAACGTCCACAAACCGCGTTTGACCGCGGCGTAAACAGCGTCAGCTGGCTGCTGATCCGTTTTATGCTGGTCATGGTACCCATTGTATTATTTATCAACGGCTTTACTAAAGGTGACTGGACGGAAGCCCTGATGTTTTCGCTGGCTGTAGCGGTTGGGCTGACGCCGGAAATGCTGCCGATGATTGTCAGCTCGAACCTGGCGAAGGGCGCGATTGCAATGTCTCGCCGTAAGGTTGTGGTGAAACGTCTAAACGCCATTCAGAATTTTGGCGCGATGGACGTATTGTGCACTGACAAGACCGGCACGCTGACGCAGGACCGGATAATTCTCGCTCACCATCTGGATGCTCATGGGCTGAGCAGCGAAACCGTGTTGCAGCTTGCCTGGCTGAACAGTTATCACCAAAGCAGTGTTAAGAATCTGATGGATAACGCTATTCTCAGCTTCGGGCAGGAAAAGATAGCGAGCGGTTTGGCCCGCTACCGCAAAATTGACGAGCTGCCATTTGATTTTGAACGTCGTCGGCTGTCGGTGGTGATAGCCGATGAGCAAAACCAGCAGAAGCTGATTTGCAAAGGCGCAGTCGAAGAAATGCTGGCCGTGGCCAGTCACTGGCTGGATGCGGGGGAGCGGCAGTTACTTGATGACGATGCTCGTCAGCAATGGCGAGACCGGGTGGAGAAGTTAAACCAGCAGGGCTTCCGCGTGTTGCTTGTAGGGGTTCGGGAGCTGGGCGAGATGCCACTGAACCGGCCTTTACACAAAGGCGATGAAAGAGCGCTGACGCTTTGTGGGCTGCTGACCTTCCTCGATCCGCCAAAAGAGAGCGCCGTTGCAGCGATTGCTGCGTTGCATGAACACGGCGTCACGGTGAAAGTGCTGACGGGCGATAATCCGATTATCACCCGTAAAATCTGTCGTGATGTTGGGTTGGAGCCTGGTAAACCCTTGTGCGGCAGTGATATTGAGCGGCTGGATGATGACGAGTTGTGCCGTGAGGCAGAAGCCAGAACCTTGTTCTGTCGGCTGGCGCCGCAACAAAAATCACGCGTGCTGAAAGCGTTGCAGAAAAACGGCCATACCGTGGGCTTTCTTGGCGACGGCATTAACGATGCGCCTGCATTGCGCGCTGCCGATATTGGCATCTCTGTCGATACCGCTACCGATATCGCAAAAGAGTCCGCTGACATCATTCTGCTGGAAAAAAATCTGCTGGTGCTGGAAGCGGGTGTCATTAAAGGACGGGAAACCTTTGGCAATATCATCAAGTACCTGAACATGACCGCCAGCGCTAACTTCGGCAATGTCTTTTCCGTGCTGGTGGCCAGCGCTTTTATTCCGTTCTTGCCCATGCTGGCAATCCATTTATTAATCCAGAACCTGATGTATGACCTGTCTCAGCTGGCGTTGCCCTGGGACAAAATGGATAAAGAGTTTTTGCGTAAGCCACGCAAATGGGACGCAAAAAATATTGGCCGCTTTATGTTGTGGGTTGGGCCAACGTCGTCGCTTTTTGATATCACCACTTTTTACGTTATGTGGCATGTATTTGCTGCCAACAGCGTTGAACATCAGGCGTTGTTTCAGTCCGGCTGGTTCATTGAAGGACTGCTGTCGCAAACGCTGGTAGTACATATGCTGCGTACAAAGAAAGTTCCCTTTATTCAAAGCCGCGCAGCGCTGCCGGTCATGTTGATGACCGCACTGGTGATGATAGGGGGGATCTGCATTCCGTTTTCACCGCTGGGCCATGCGGTCGGGCTGGTGCCGTTACCCTGGGCTTATTTCCCGTGGCTGGCGGCGATCTTGTGTGGCTACTGCCTGGTGGCTCAGGGCATGAAACACTTCTATATACGTCGTTTTGGCCAGTGGTTCTGAGGAGCAAAAACAGGGCGAACCGCCGGTTCGCCTTTTTTCACACTTTGACGAAGCTCAGCCAGAGAAAACGAATTACAAAATATTCCAGCGCGCCCAGCAGTAAAAACCACAAACAAAAAACCAGCGTATAAAGTTGGCCCACATCGCTCAGATGAAATATGTCCACCAGTCTGTGCGTCAGGGTCAGGCCAAACCAGGGCGCGGGCAGCAGCAGCGCGGAAAGAAAGCCCAGCATCAGCGTGCTCATTGGCATTAAAAAAGTCAGAAAAGGGTTTTTCATTAGCATTCCATTTCGATCGGTGGCGGCCATTTTGCGATAATCACTCTGTGGGTTCAATGCCCGGTTGACTCAGCAGAAAGCGGGCCATAACGCGCCATATCAATATTCACCTTTGTCAGCTCGCCCATAAGCCAGCGCAAAGCGGGTTGATGATCAAACAAGCTGTGGGTGAGCAATACCAGTTCATAAGCGGGAAGGCCCTGAGGAAGTTCAACTATTTTCAGGGGAAGCATGCCTGCCAGCTCGCGCGCAATGCGGAAGGGCACGCACATTAAATAACCGGAAGCCACAGCGATCCTTCCTCCGACGGCATAGCTCTGTACTACGGTTGCTAGCGGTCGGTAAAGGTGCTGCTCTGCCAGCCAGCGATCGATATGGTCAGCCCCCGAGCTCACTGCGGGCAAATGAATCTGTGCTTCCGTCACGAGGTGACTGATGTTCAGCTGAGCGGGTAAATCTGAACGCGTTTTTGCCGCAATCGCCACAAAACGATCGGTAATAAGTGGATGTTTATGAAAGTAATGAGGAATATGCTGCAAAGTATCGACGCCAATAAATGCATCCAGCTGGCCTCTTTCCATACGCTCAAGTTTGATCGTTTCCGATAATATATCCACTGAAAGCCGGACATTGGGTGCCGTCGTTTTAAATCGGGCGGTCAACACCGGCATAAACATAAATTCAAAATAATCCACCGCACCCAGGTAAAAAGTATGTGCATCCAGTGCAGGATTAAAGGGATGCGCGCCCCGTGTAGCGGCATCTAACCTGTCCAGCGTATTGCTAATAACCGGAATAATGGACGCCGCGTACGGTGTTGGCTCCATACCATTTCGGGTGCGGATAAAAACCTCATCGTTTAACTGTGCCCGCAAACGATTCAGGGCGTGGCTGAAGGCGGACTGGGTAATATTTGCTTTGTGGGCTGCCCGGGTGACGTTCTTTTCCTTTGCCAGGATCAGCATAAGACGCAACAGGTTTAGATCTAACATGACTATGCATTCCCTTCATTAGCCAATGTTAACAATACATTTTATTCATGACTTTTGTCACTGATATATTTCCGCTGAACCCACAAAAATGCAGAGGCCAGGGATGAAGGGAAATAATAACCAGCGAATGGGTGCCGGCAGTCTGACAATGTTTACGCTGTGTGCCGTCGTCATTCTGGATACGCTTGCTGCGTCCGCCGCTATTGGGCCTTCGGCTTTTGCATGGTGGGGAATTATGCTGATTGGTTTCGTCCTGCCTTATTCGCTGGTGGTAACGGAATTAGGAACGACCTGGCCCGCAGAAGGGGGAATATATGACTGGATAAAGAGGGCGTTTGGTCAAAGAATGGCGGCCAGAACCTCCTTTTTATACTGGATAAATGTCGGCTTATGGATGCCTTCGGTTTATATTCTTTTTGCCGGAACATTCGCTTCATTATACTGGCCAAAAATGAGCCTTTTCTGGCAAATCACGTTATGCCTGGCGCTGACATGGTTAACGGTAGGTTTTTGTAATGTCTCGGCGACGGTTTGCCTGAAAATAGCCCGCTGGGGAGCCTGGGCAAAAATAGCCGTCATTATTGTCCTCGGTTTGTCGGGTCTTCATTATCTTGCAAAAAATGGGCTGGCAAATCATTTTCAACCTGCGTCTCTGATCCCACACCTCGATGAAAGCAGCCGCTTCCTGCCCGCTATTATCTATAGCCTTCTGGGTTTGGAGCTGGTAGCCAGCATGGGGAAAATGATAAAAAAACCGGAGAGAACCCTGCCGCTGGCAATGTTAACGTCTGCGTTATGTATTTCACTGCTTTATCTGTTTGGAACATTTGGGTTGCTTGCTGCGCTGCCGATCAAGGAAATCAATTTAGTTTCCGGCATTATCGATGCAATGAAAATCATCTTCTCCGAGGGCGAATTCTCGCGGGGTATTTTGCATGTTTTATGTGCACTGACGTTATTCAGTTTTATTAGCAATATGGTGACATGGACTTCGGGATCCAGTCGGACTGCCGCTGAAGCCGCGCTAAGTGGCGAACTTCCTGCCTGTCTGGGGATAATCAGTTATCGATATCAAACACCCGTAGGCGCGAATATGGCGACAGGAATTATCGCCACGCTGGTAATTGTTTGCTACAGCCAGCTCGCCAGCGATAACAGTGACTTATTCTGGATAATTTTTTCATTCTCCAGCTGTATTTTTCTTCTTCCTTATTTGTTTCTGTTCAGTGGATGGTTTTGGTTACGCTATAAATCCCCGCATGTTCACCGTCCTTACCGTGTTCCCGGCGGCGTGGTGGGGCAATGGTTGGTTGCGGGGGTTTGTTTGTTATTTATTGTTCAGGGCATCGTTCTTTTTATTTTCCCCGATTTGTTTAAAGGGGAAATTGATGGTGGCTACAGCACCCCAATCATTGCCGGGGTAATCGCTACGCTGGTCGCTGGAGAAGTCATTATGTTGCAATACGATCGAAGATCACAGAGTAATATTTAAAAAATTTTCACCTGAGAAAACTGACTTCCGTATTTATTTTTGAGGACTGTCTATGAGAAACGTAACGGTATCTGCAACACAGATGCGCTGCTGCTGGGATCTGGAGAATAATATCTTCAATGCGGAAAAACTGGTGCGTGAAGCTCACGCTCAGGGCGCGCAAATAATTTTGATTCAGGAGCTTTTTGCGACGCCCTATTTTTGTATTGACCAAAGCCCGGAACATTATTCTCTGGCACAGGAAAGGGAGCGTAGTCCGCTTATTAAACATTTTTCAGCGCTTGCCAAAGAATTGCAGGTAGTGCTGCCGATAAGCTTCTTTGAAAAATGTCATAACGCTTATTATAACTCCCTGGTGATGATTGATGCGGACGGTGCCGTGCTGGATACCTACCGTAAAACCCATATTCCAAATGGTCCGGCTTATCAGGAAAAACAATTTTTTATTCCTGGCGACACCGGTTTCAAAGTGTGGGAAACGCATTATGCAAAAATTGGTGTGGGGATCTGCTGGGACCAATGGTTCCCGGAAACCGCACGCTGCCTGGCGCTTCAGGGGGCCGAGCTGCTCTTTTACCCTACGGCAATAGGGTCAGAGCCGGCTTATCCCGATATCGACAGCCAGCCGCACTGGACCAGAGTTCAGCAGGGACATGCGGCTGCTAACATCCTGCCGGTTATTGCGTCTAACCGCATCGGAACGGAACGGAGTCGCTCTATTCCCGGCCTTGAAATGACTTTTTACGGCTCCTCATTTATCGCCGATCAGACAGGAGAACTGGTTAAGCAGGCAGGTAAAACAGAAGAGTGCGTTCTGGTACAGACTTTCGATCTGGACGCGATCGCCGCACAGCGTGCTGCCTGGGGAGTGTTCCGCGATCGGCGGCCGGAGATGTATAGCGCAATAGCCACCTCTGACGGTCGGGTAAGGAGATAACCGATGTCCTCTTTTACTCGCCCTTATCGTGATGGATTTGCCATGCCTGCGGAATGGGCTCCACAGCAGGCGGTTTGGATGATCTGGCCTTATCGTCAGGATAACTGGCGGTCATCTGCACGGCCCGCACAGCAGGCATTTGCCTCTGTCGCCGCTGCGATTGCCCGAACAACATCGGTTTTTATGGCCGTTCCGGCTTCTGAAATGGTTCGTGCGCGCCAGGCTGTCTCTCCTTTGGTAACGCTTGTTGAAATGGAAAGTGATGATGCCTGGATGCGGGATACCGGCCCAACAATTGTCGTGAACCTGCAGGGTGAACGCCGAGCGGTGAGCTGGACGTTTAATGCCTGGGGTGGGAAGCAAGGGGGATTATACGCCAGCTGGGAGCACGATCAGGCCATTGCCGGGCAGGTTGCGGGTTATCACATGCTCCCCTGCTATAACGCCGATCTGGTGCTTGAAGGGGGATCGGTCCATACCGATGGAGAGGGAACGTTACTTACCACGGCTGAGTGTCTGCTTCATCGGAATCGTAATCCGCAGCTGACGCAGTCTGAGATTGAGCAGGCACTGCGGGATTATTTGGGAGTAGAAGCGATTATCTGGCTGCCGGAAGGGGTGTTCAACGACGAGACGAATGGCCATATTGATAATATATGCTGTTTTGTTCGACCGGGAGAAGTGGCTTTGCACTGGACTGAGGATCGGCATGACCCACAATATACCCGCTCAGTTGCGGCTTTAAAGGTGCTGGAAGCGGCAACGGATGCCCGGGGACGTTCGCTGAAAATATGGAAAATACCCGCACCAGATCCGCTTTATGCTACCGATGAGGAAACCAGCGGGTTGGTACAAGGAACGGCAGCAAAACGTCAGGCGGGTGACCGGCTGGCCGGTTCTTATGTCAATTATCTGATCAGCAACGGGCAAATCATCTTTCCGTTACTGGATCCACAGACAGATCAGAAAGTTGAGGCGCTGTTCAGGGAGATCTATCCGGATCATCTTGTCACTGGCGTGCCTGCACGGGAAATTCTTCTCGGCGGAGGGAACATTCACTGTATTACACAACAGATACCGGCATAACATTTGAGTTACAGCGAAGCTGCCTGACTTGTTACAGTGGCAATGTCAGGCACAGCGCAGCCTTCTTTACCTGTTATAAACCCCCACTCCCCTCAGGGATGAGCCGTCTAACGTAGTAATTCTTTTAGCCTTTTTGATCTTTTTTTATGCTGGAATTTAGCATTCGTTAAAAAGTATAGCCAAGGCTATACTCAAATCCCTGATTTTACTGTCTTTTTTTATCAATGATCCCATGCTAGGATGCGTTCCTTATTAAGCCTCTTGCGCTTATTTTTTGTGCGAGAACTGTTCTTTTAACGTTTGAGCGGTGTGTTCACCGTCAAACCGGTATAACTACAATGAACCTATACGCAACCCTTATTCTGGCTTTTGGCATGTCGATGGACGCGTTCGCAGCAGCGATTGGCAAAGGTGCCTGCCTGCATCGTCCCAGCGTCAAAGAAGCACTTCGCACCGGATTAATTTTCGGCGTAATCGAAGCGCTGACGCCACTGATTGGTTGGGCTGTAGGGATTGCTGCCAGTCGGTATGTGATGGCATGGGATCATTGGGTCGCTTTTACACTGCTGTTTGTGCTTGGCGCACGGATGATTGTGGAAGGTTTTCGAAAAAAAGAGGCTATTGAAGAGGCGCCAAATCGCCACGGCTTTTGGCTGTTAGCGACAACGGCGGTAGCAACCAGCCTGGACGCGATGGCGGTGGGTGTTGGTCTGGCATTCCTGCAGGTCAATATCATCACGACAGCATTGGCTATCGGCGCGTCCACTATGGTAATGGCGTCGGTGGGTATTTTGCTCGGTCGCTTCCTTGGTCCTGTGATGGGCAAGTGGGCGGAAATTTTCGGTGGTGTGGTGCTGATTGGCATTGGCACCAGCATCCTCGTCGATCATCTGGGCCTGCTCTCCTGACGGATCCAGCAGAACATCACCGCTGATTTTCTGCTGCAAATCAGCAGACTGGCTTTTTTTTTGCTATTTCACCTCTCAGCCTTATTCCTTCATTTTCTGTTACAAATCGCGCAAATTTGCATTTCTGTTTAACATTCGTTTAGGTTTTTCTTTGCATACTTATGCTGATTTTGTGATCCACTTCAAATTTTGTTGCCTGAAAAACGGTCGTGTTGTATAATTTTTTTGCTATTTATTAACAGAATTTGAACTGGGATCCACAATGAAAAGATTTTTTAACTACGTGTTTAGTTGTTACGTCGAAACGTTTAAACATGTACCGCCAGGCGCTATGTATTAATGGCGCTGGCCAGAAACCCTCGATAGCCGCGGTCAGGGACAGACCGATGGTTATCACTTTTCCCGCCCTTATTTCCTGATTATTTTTATAAACTTCCGAAAAACCGCCGCCGTATCAACGGGGGGCAGCCTTTTTTCTCACTGTTGAAAAATCTGCGCTAAAACCAATAAAGTGGGTGGCCGGTACTGCCTGCCTGACGCCCGGCCACGCAAAAATTAATCCTGACTTTGATACTCATCCAGCGTAGCGCTCTGGCACGCTTCCGGGTTTTGCCGTGCCTGCTGTTTCTGTTCCGCCCCAAGATTCATCCATGCCGCAACGACGGTTCTGGCTTCATCTTCATCGAATTCTGATTTTTCTTGAGCAGAAGGTGACTGCCCTCGAGCGGCAAGCGCTTTCAGTTTAGCGATATAGCTGTCAGCCGACTCGGCGGATTTTTCCTGAGTGACGAGCGTGCAGAGATTGGCAATATAGCCCTGTGCCGGATCGTCCGCATCAGACTCCGCGGCATGAGTCGCGCCAGTTACCGTCAGTGCAGCGAGCAGCAGCATAACTTTTTTCATGTTTGCTCCTTATTGAAAAATTTCATTGGGTACTGCGTAAGGATAGCGGATAACGATCTGTCGGCACCAGCAACAATGATTAACGTCGTGCAGGAAACCCGGCGGGCATGGCTGAATGGATTGCAGGACAACATTCCACGGACTTTAACAACAGGGATAGTGACTTATAGCGGGGCGCTGTCCAAAAATTATTCGGGCCGGATAACCTAATCCTTGCCGGCCCGAATTTCCTCAAAATGAGGCAGATAGCGATTACGGGGATAGCGAATAATCAGCGCTTTCAAAGCGTAAATCGTAACGGTATTAAATGGTGACTTACTGCGGCAGCGCCGAAGAGTGGTGGGTAGAAATCAGCCATTTTTCACCGTTCCAGCTATAAGTGAAGGTATAGCGGGCGGCTGCCTGGCTGCCATCACCAAAGGTGAAGGTATAATGACCCGTATCAATCGCCTTATTGCATCCAAGACGAATAGTGCGGCTGTCGATTTTACCAACAGGTTTTTTTGCCAGGAACTTTTCAAAGTAATCAATACGTTCTGCGTCCGTCAGGCGAGCTTTATCTGACAGTGTGGGTAATAAAACAGCATCACTTAAATAATTTTCAGAAACGGTTTTGGCATCGCCAGTTTGCAAGGAGTCGTTCCAGCGATCAAACATTGCGGCAACTTCTGATTCGTTCATTTTAACGCATGATGTGCTGTCCTGAGCAAAAGCAACGGTGCTGCTAAGCACGCCCGCAATCATCAAACCAATTAGCCCTGCTTTCATTTTTTTCTCCGTTTATTCATATCCGTAATGGTGATTAAGATAACAAATATAATTAAACGGGCATTAAATATTGGGCTTGGCCAGCCTGTTTTTACATTAATAAATATTATTGGCGTTATTAATTTGTTTTTTTGGGGAGGGCCGTAATTTAAATTTAGACTGGATGTTTTATTTATATTAAAAATAAATATGAGTTGTTGGTTTTTTTAGGAGGTTTTCTACAAGGGTTTTTCTGAAAAAAATGCCGTAATCGGTTATGCGACCGAAAACGGCACAGGATTTATCAGTGCTGAAGGAGCTGTTTTACCCAGGCAATGATTTCGGCATCTTTACCCTGTTCAAACAAACACTGCTGGAAGCGTTTACCACCAACGGCCGTTTTGACCAGTTCCGGATCGATAGCGCGCAGCGTATCCAAATAATTATCTTTTATTACCGCGCTTTTCACCTGGTTCAGGATGCCAGCGTTGCGAACCTGAGGCTCTTTGCGCTCGACGGGATAACCTTCGCCTTTGCGCCCGGTAAACGCCTTCTCAAATATATAGCGGACGTTCAGTTCGGCACCCCAGCCAAAGCCTTTGGCGAAGGGCAGTGAAAGCGCGTTGCCGTTATTGATCTGTGCGAACAGAAAAGCGTCTGCCGGATCGATGCAATAGCCGCAAACTACGCCAGGGTGAATATTCAGTGACATTAACGCTCCCTGACCGGTTCCGCAGCCAGTAACAACAAAATCAACGGCTTTTGCATTTAATAGAATGCTGGCCATGATCCCAAGATGAATGTAGGTCAGGTGATGATCCTGTTCATCGCTCATGCCAACGTTGTATACGGCATCTTTGTTTTCGCTCGCTACTGCCTGTAGCTGCTGTAATACCAGCGCATTTTTGCCCGCCTGGCTATTTTCCATCATCAGTGCAATATTCATGTTTTCTCCTGCATTCAGCCTGTTTTGTTAATGAGAAGCGCGCTATTAACGCGCGAGCCAGCCGCCGTCTACGGCGAGGGTATAACCGTTGATATAATCGGAAGCCGGTGAAGCAAGAAAAACGACCGGCCCCATTAAATCTTCAGGGCGTCCCCAGCGCCCGGCAGGGATACGCGCCAGGATCTCCGCACTGCGGTCTTCATCCTGACGCAGCTGCTCGGTGTTGTTAGTGGTCATATAGCCAGGAGCCAATGCATTGACGTTAATACGGTGTTTGGCCCATTCGTTTGCCAGCTGGCGAGTCAGCCCCATTACCGCACTTTTGGAGGCGGTATAAGAGGGTACGCGGACACCGCCCTGGAAAGAGAGCATTGAGGCAATATTGATAATTTTGCCGCCGCGCCCCTGTTTAATAAACTGGCGCGCCGCCAGCTGCGATAAAAAGAACAGGGTTTTGACGTTAACGTTCATTACGTCATCCCAATCCTGCTCGCTGAAGCTTAACGCCTCATCACGTCTGATAAGGCCGGCATTGTTGACCAGGATATCAATGCTTCCCATCTCCTCAACCGCACGTTCCACTAGCGATGGCAATTCGTCCTGCCGCGTGAGGTCGGCTTTCAGACTGAGAAAGCGTCGCCCCATCGCGGTGACTTGAGCAGCAGTATCGTGCGGCTCGCTGCGATTAATCGCCACAATGTCGCAGCCAGCCTGTGCCAGGCCGGTTGCCATGCTTTTCCCTAAGCCGGTATTGCATCCGGTGACGATCGCCACCTTTCCATGTAGAGAAAAATCATTCAGGATCATGCGGTTTCCTCATTTACAGATAGACGTGCAGGTATTCCACCAGACACAGGATCGCCATCGCCTGGCCATAAGGCATTGAGGTGAGTGGAATCTGGCGGTAGAAATCGAGGTCTTTACCCATGCCTGTCCCAAAGGAAACCTGGGTCAGTTCACCTTCAGAATTAATCCTGGAAATCAGTCCTTTAATCGCCTTTTCCGCTACGGCGATATAGCGGGGATCGGCGCAGTGACGTCGTGCGGCTTTTAACATGCCGAAGGCAAAGCCAGCCGTCGCAGAGGCTTCAAGATAGGAGTTCGGGTCATCAAGCAGCGTGTGCCACAGACCGCTTTCATCCTGGCATTTTTCCAGTGCGGCCAGCTGGCGAGACAGTACCTGTTGTAAAAAGCGTCGGGTTGCATCCTTTTCAGGCAGTTCAAGCAGCTCGACGAATTCCGGAATAACAATGGTCAGCCAGCTGTTGCCTCGCGCCCAGCGAGCATTGGCAAAATTATGGTGGCCATCGAACGTCCAACCGTGGAACCACAGCCCGGTTTCCTTATCCATCAGATGCTGAATATGCAGCAGGAACTGATACTTGGCCTCTTCTATATAATCCTGGCGGTTTAACAGCTTGCCGATCTTCGCTAACGGCAGTACGGTCATCATTAGCGTGTCGTCCCACAGCTGCTGATGATTCTCTTCCGCCAGCGTGATGTGCTGCAAACCCGCCATATCGGTACGCGGCATGGCATGCATGATCCAGTCTGCCCAGCTTTCCAGATAGGGCAGCCAGCGCGGATCGCGGGTTTCTTCATAACGGTAGGCCAGCGTCAAAAAAGGGCAAACCGTGTTGACGTTGCGGGTCGTTGACCCTTCAGCAAAACGGTCGCGGAACCAGTTATCAATAATGGCGCGCAGTCTGTCGTCACCCGTTTGTTGGTAGTAGTGGTGAATGCCGTACAGGCCAATACCGTGCGTCCATTCCCATCCTGCCCAACCTTTCGTATCAATGACTCTGCCATCATCCAGCCGCAGCAAAAACTCGCCGGTTTCGTCGGTTATATTCACCAGATTATCCACCAGCTTGTTAATCAGCTGATGGAGCTCATTGCTGGAGATAAACCGTTCTGGCTGGCACAGAAGCGGGCTATGTTTTACTGGGTATACGACCATAATTACCTGTCCTCGTGGATCTGAAGTTGACTATAAATGTGTTAAGCGATCGTCTGGGTTATCCATTCCCGCTTCGACGGCCCGGCTGGAAAGCGGACTTACCGCGGGCTTATTACGGTTCAGATAACCAATATTGTTATTTCCCCACAGCGATTCATAAGGCATGCCCGATAGCATTTCGACGGTGGCTCTTGCCTGAGGAGTGATGTTGTCCGGCACGACATTACCTGCCGCACGCATTTTTTCCGTTTCTTCTCGCAGAATCTGATGCGTTTTGAGGTTCAGCCGGAAGCGAAGGGAGATTAAAAAGCCCATCAGCAGCATGACCAGCGTACCGCCGCAGAGAATCAGCAGAATGGCGTGGCTGACGCCTGGAGCCTGCTCGGTTTTACCTGCGACAAAGCCGGAGAGCTGCATCAGAATCCCAACCAGCATGACCGCTCCCGCCTGTGAGGCTTTACGTGTCAGCGTCATGATCCCGGCAAAAATACCTTCACGGCGCTGGCCGGTAATAACTTCATCAACGTCAGCGATGTAGGTATAGATATTCCATGGGACATAATTAATACCGCCACGGCCCAGACCTGCAACGGCTGAAATCAGCAGCAGCAGTGAGAAAACATCGCTCATCCCGCTGTAATAAAGTACGCCGTAAGACAGTGTGCTCAGGCCAAACAACACGACGACGATGCGATAAGAAGGGGCAGGCCCGATACGAATACAGAGCGGGATCATGCCAATAACGGCAACAAATTGCAGAATGGCCATCGTGCCCATCAGGTTTGAGGCTACGGTCGCCTCCTGCATCAGCACAAACACCACGTAATAAGTGAAGACCGCGTTAAAGACATCCTGTGCGATATATCCACCCAGATACATACCGATATGCTGACGGAAAATACGGATACGCAGTGTTGAAGAGAGCTCAACTCCCAGTCGTCTCAGACTTTGTCCCAACGTCAGCTTCTGCTGCTCGGCTTCCAGTGCAGCGGCAGATTTTTTCTCGGCAGGACGTTCCCAGGTAAAGAAATAGACCAACGTCAGGACTATTGCGCACAGGACCGAGAAGACGAGGCTGGAATAAAAGAAAGAGAGCGGATTATTTTTGCCAAAGTAACTTAATAAAATGCCGGGTAAGAAGGCCGCAAGGATGGCAGAAAGCTGGGCCAGCGCGATGCGAGCACCGGAAAATTTGGTTTTCTCTTTGAAGTCATCGGTCATTTCCGGCACCAGCGTTTCGTAAGGTACCAGAATGGAGGTATAGACCACCTCAAACACCAGATATGTCAGCAGGTAGTAGATGTAGGTCATATCGCCCAGCCACATCAGGCTGTAAGTAAAGACCAACGGAATACCGGTAAGGATAAAGAATTTACGTCGGCCAAAGCGTTTACCCAGCCAGGTGGAGCCAAAATGGTCGGTCAGATAGCCCATCAGCGGGCTGGCGACGCCGTCGACCACGCGGGCCAGAGCAAAAATTGATGTGGCTTCTATCGGGCTAAGGCCGCAAAAAGTCGTATAAAAATAGAGAAGCCAGGCCGAAGTCAGGGCCATTGTGCCCGCACCAAGAAAATCCCCTGATCCATAGGCGAGATAATTAAGCGTTCCTGGTTTACGTATCGTCATAGTGTCCATTCCTGATAAGCCAATATGCAAAGCCCGGCTGTATGTCGGGAGATGGGTGTACGTTAGATTCATGGCGACCAGAAAACCTTTGCGATTTTGCCAACCGGATCTGAGAAATGGCGATAAGTAGAAGATAAAGAGTGCTGAGTTCACCAATTTAATAAAATGCTGTTTCATTTTTATTGAATCAGTTCTGGCTCGCTTTTCTGCGAGTGAGGTAGCGTACAAAAGTGGGTAACCGCGAGCTAAATCAAAACTACAAATGAGAATGCTTCTATAGTAAGTAAGCCATCAACCTCCAGAAGGAAAGGACTATGAAAGCTGCAGTGGTTAATAAAGATCATTCCGTAGATGTAGTAGAAAAGAACCTGCGTGCGTTGGAACACGGCGAAGCATTGCTAAAAATGGATTGCTGTGGGGTGTGTCATACCGACCTGCATGTTAAAAACGGTGATTTTGGCGATCGAACCGGTGTGATACTGGGCCATGAAGGTGTCGGTGTTGTAAAACAAGTGGGACCTGGTGTGACGTCGCTTAAAGTGGGCGATCGTGCCAGCGTGGCGTGGTTTTATAAAGGCTGTGGGCACTGCGAATATTGCACTACAGGGAATGAGACGCTGTGCCGTGACGTGCTCAATGCCGGGTTTACCGCCGATGGCGGCATGGCTGAAGAATGCATTGTGGTGGCTGATTATGCGGTGAAGGTGCCGGATGGGCTGGATTCCGCCGCCGCCAGTAGCGTAACCTGCGCCGGCGTTACCACTTATAAAGCGGTTAAGGTGTCGGGTATACAGCCTGGAAAATGGATTGCGATTTATGGGCTGGGCGGCTTAGGTAATCTGGCGTTGCAGTATGCTAAAAACGTGTTTAACGCCAAGGTGATCGCCATCGATGTTAACGACGCTCAGCTACAGTTTGCGAAAGAAATGGGTGCCGATTTAGTGGTGAATTCTGCGAAAGAAGACGCCGCAAAGGTTATTCAGGAAAAAACCGGTGGGGCGCATGCCGCGGTTGTCACCGCGGTAGCCAAAGCAGCCTTTAACTCTGCGGTTGACGCGATGCGCGCTGGCGGTCGTATTGTTGCTGTAGGTTTACCGCCTGAATCTATGAGCCTGAATATTCCTCGTCTGGTGCTGGACGGTATTCAGGTTGTGGGATCGCTGGTGGGGACACGTGAAGATCTGGCCGAGGCGTTCCAGTTCGCCGCAGAGGGAAAAGTCGTTCCTAAAGTGACGAAACGCCCTCTTGAAGATATCAATACGATTTTTACCGAGATGATTGAAGGGAAAATCAAAGGCCGTATGGTGATTGATTTTACGAAGAATTAAGCGTTAATCGCCGCTCTTTTGTCACCCTGGGGAACCGGTGAGTGCTTGCCTGTAGCTGCAACAGTCTTTTGCATCCTACAGGCAAGCTTCAGGCCTGCATAAAAAAGCTGGATCGTGCCGGTGCCTCAGGCTCCAGAAGGCAACAAAGGCTTAACCACAACAACGAAACCAACCAACCTGTATTTCCTCGCATGATCATTTCCTTTTAACACGCAGTAACAAATTAACTTTACTCTGAAAGCGGCAGTTCGCCACACGGCAAAGCTCTTTTTGTTAACAAAAGACAGGGCCTGTTATTTTTGACGCTGCCAGAAACGGTCATTTAGCGTTTTTTCCGCTAAGGTTAAAGGCTGTTTAAGCTCACTTTCTTTTTTCTGAACGGTTCAGAATCCTGATGAGGATTAATCGTGTGTTAAAGACTTTTCGTTTGCTGTTATCAACAGGCGCGCTGGTTATGTGCAGTGCGGCTGCAGTTGGCGCTACGCCGCAATATGGCCCGGAGTTGCAAGGTTTCAGCTTTCCCTATCCTGTTGAAAAATATAGTTTCACGTCGCAAAGTGAAGCGTTGGCGATGGGGTATATTGATGTAAAACCGCAGGGGAAAGCCAATGGCCGCACCGTGGTGATGATGCACGGTAAAAATTTCTGCGGCGTCACCTGGCAGGATTCGATCGAGGTTTTAAGTCATCAGGGATATCGGGTTATTGCGCCGGACCAAATCGGCTTTTGCACGTCAACCAAGCCCACGCACTATCAGTATAGTTTCCAGCAGCTGGCGCTGAATACGCACCAGCTGTTGAACAGCCTGCATCTTGATAAGATTACGCTGGTGGGCCACTCGACGGGCGGTATGCTGGCAACGCGTTATGCGCTGATGTATCCGCAGCAGGTGGAACAACTGGTGTTAGTGAACCCGATAGGTCTCGAAGACTGGAAAGCAAAAGGTGTTCCATGGCGCAGCGTGGATGACTGGTATCAGCGGGAGCTAAAAACCTCCGCAGAGAGCATCAAAAAGTATGAGCAAAAAACTTACTATGCCGGACAGTGGAAGCCAGAATACGATCGCTGGGTAAATATGCTGGCCGGGCTGAACAACGGCCCGGGCAAAAAGGTGGTGGCGTGGAACTCGGCGCTGCTTTACGACATGATTTTTACCCAGCCGGTCTGGTACGAGTTTAAAGATCTGACCATGCCGACAACGCTAATGATCGGCACGGCGGATACCACGGCTATCGGTAGCGATATTGCTCCGCCTGAGGTTAAAGCCCGGATTGGTCATTACAACGCGTTAGGTAAACAGGTCGCCAAAATGATCCCTCACTCAACGCTCATTGAGTTCGCAGGGATGGGCCATGCCCCACAAATGGAAGATCCGGTAAGGTTCAACCAGGCGCTGGTTGATGCGCTAAGTCAGCACTGAACCTACTGGCACTGTGCCGTGCAGGCCTGGAGACAGGCCTGCGTCTTCGCACTACAGCCACTGTTATCGTTGCGGTCACACTGGCTTTTTTGCACATAGCAGTTTTGCTGACACTGACTGCTATTGCACTGTGCAACAACAGGCGTGACCAAACCCAGCGCCGGTTTCGCGGTGGGCTCCCACGACTGGGCAAATAATGCGCCGGGAAAGCTCAGTAAGGACAGGAAGAACAAGACGAGAAGTTTCATTTTTTTCTCACTTTCCTGAGAACAAGAGTTTCTGTGAGACACAGGTTATTAATGAAGTATAGCAACAGTTATTGCGGGCCTTTTGCCTGTAATATTCGCTCCACGTCATCCCTGGTTAATGAATAATTAAAAAAGCGCTGATAAAAATCCTGCGTGGTTTGCACCATATCCAGCATTGGGAAAAGTTCAGGATGCAGTTTTTTTGCCGCCCACTGAATTTGCAGCGCAGCCTCTGTGCCATAACGATCCCAGGGAAACACCCCGGCTGGGTTCTGCCATACCTGATGGGTTTTAACGGCTTTCAGGCTGCTGAACAGCGTAGCGTAGTCGGAGCTGGCAAGCGTTCCGGCACCGGCGCCAATAATGATAATATCCGGCTGCCAGTACAACACGTTTTCTGGCGACGTTTCCTTCATATTACCGTCAACTTCTGCGGCAGCATTCCGGCCACCTGCCAGCTTAATCCAGGTATCGATCAACGTATTGCGGCCGTCAACCTTCAGCGGATGCAGCGACTCAATATGCAGTACGCGTGGGCGTTGACTGTCACTCAGCGTGGCCGTTTTTGCTGCTATGGCCGCAATTTTTTGGTCAAGGTAAGCATTATAGTCACTTGCCCGCTGACGAGCCCGATCGGTTCCGACGACTTCAGCGGTGGTCAACAATGAACGTTTCATGGAAGGAAAATCATCAAAGCGCATGACGAGCGTAGGTAATCCGGCGCGACGGTAGGCGGCTGCGTCGCCATCTTCTGCCGCGACAAAAACCGTATCCACCTTCTGTGCCAGCAGCGCTTCGCTGTTGAAGCTGCGACCATGGACGCTCAGCGCCTGATTGAGCGAAGGCTGGATCTTAAACATCCAGGGCCGATCGCTGGCATGGTTCACGGTTGCAACAATGCGGTCGCCTGCGCCAAGCGTCATTAACAAGGAATGATGGGCGTACCAGCCGTCGGCGATACGTTTGGCTTCCTGCGGCACCTTGACCTGATTGCCCGCATCGTCAGTGACGACGCGGGCGGAGGCAGTCAGGCTGATACCGTAACTCAATACTGCCAGTAACGGCAGCATCAGACATGTCTTCATGGTTAACCTCATCAAAAATTCAGCTGCATAGAGACTTGCACCATGCGAGGTTCGCCCAGCTGTGCGCTGGCATAGCCGGCGCCGCTGTAACCATTCAGGCCGCCAGGCACAATATTGGTCCAGTAATGGCGATTGGTCAGGTTGGTCATATCCACGCGGAAGGTGGTGTCAGTATTAAACAGCCGGGTCTGATAACTGCTGCCGAGATCAAAAGTAGCATAGCTGCCTGTCCAGCTGTCGTTGGCGTTATCCGTACTGCGACGGCCAACATAGTGCATACCGCCATGCACGTCTGTCCCACTCATAAACGGCAGATCGTAAGCGGCAAACAGACTGGCGGTATAGCGGGCCAGGCCAACGATTTGCTTGTCCTGAGTGCTGGCGCTGGCGGTATCGCGCAGACGGGGATCGAGCCAGGTCATGCCGCCATACAGATGCAAATTAGTCGTGACGTCGCCATCCGCCATCAGCTCCAGCCCGCGGTTGCGCTGGTTGCCGTCGACGGCATAGTCGCCACTGGCTGTGGTGTAGGCGAAAGGCCGGTCAATTTGAAATAGCGCAGCGGTCAGCAGAACTTTATCTACCGCCAGCTTGCTGCCCACTTCTACCTGCTTGCTACGATAAGGCGACAGAATCGCGCCAGCGTTGTTGGCGCCGGTAGGTGCGGTATCACCCTGTTGCAGGCTGTCGGCATAAGTGACATACAGCGTGAGCGGGTCAACGGGCTTATACATCAGGCTGGCAGAACCGCTAAAGCCCTGGTCGCTGGAGTCACTGGTACGGCTGCCTGTTTTTGCATAATTAGCGGAAGTCAGAAAGCTTTCACTTCCAGCCAGCAGCAGGCTCCATTGCGGCGAAAAGGTGAGCGTATCGCTGAGCAACAGGGCCTGTTGGGTGGCGCTTGCCGAATGATAGCGATGGGTGAAATCCGGATAATCCGGCTCGGCATAAGATTGAGGATTGTCGAGCGAAGCGCTGCCCAGCGTCGACGTTGCGCCATTTAACGGATTGTAATTTTTCCAGACGAAGCCGCGGATCCCGGTAGAAACCTGATGATGCAGCCAGCCGGTATCGACTTCTCCGTTCAGATTCGCCATATAGCTGTTAATGGTAAAACGGCTGGCAGTTGCGGAAGAGGTGGTCGTTTTATACTGCCCGTCACGGTCGGTGAAGGTGTTGGTGACCGCGGTCGATTCCCGATCTGCAATCTGGCGTAGTACACCTATTTCGCCCTGCCAGTTGCCGTCAAAATCATGTTTCAGATGTAAGCCTGCGGTCAGCGTATGGTTATCATCACCGGCATAGGCCTGACCGAGGTGCGCGGTTTTTGGATTTGGCGCTGCCGGGAAAGAGAGTCCACTGCCCAACGCAAATTTTCCGGGCAGGCCTTTATCATAAAAATGGTAATAGCTAAAATTGGTTTCCAGCACGGTTTTATCCGTGAGGGTGATATCCAGCGCCAGGCTTGCCAGCTGACGACGCTTTTTACTGCCGCTGACATAGCCGCTACCTTCATCATCAAGGAAATTGGCGCGATAACGCAGGCGATCGTTATCATCTAACGGGCCACTGAAGTCCCCGGCAACCAGATGGCTAAGGCCGGTACCTGCGCCAAACGTCAGGCTGTGTTGAGCAATATCCGTTGGCCGTTTGGCGACAAAGTTAAACAGGCCTGCCGGATTGGCCGGGCCGTACAGCGAGCCTCCCAGGCCATTGAGGACTTCGATATGGTCGAACTGTTCGGCGGCATAATCGGTGGTGGAAACGACGTTAAGCCCATCGATCATTGAGTTTTGGACAACGCTGCCTTGCATACCCCGCGTCTGAGGTCGGGCGCCATCACCCTGTACCGAGGGCATATAGCGGTAAATGTCGCTGATGCTTTTAAGCTGTTGACGCTTCATCAGGCTGGGTGAAACCACCTGTACGGACCAGGGCGTGTTGCGGATTTCCTGCTTGCCCAGATTGCCGAGCGTCGCCTGTTTATCCACCGCGGCTGCCTCGGCATTCGCAGAGGGAGCCTCCACGGTTAATGTTTTTTCCTGGCCTGCTGAAACTTGCTGTGCCATGACCAGCACTACGCCAGGCAAAAAGGTTTTATATGCCACTGTCATTTTTTGTTATGCCTTGCAGAAACGGGGAATGAAAGCGCCACCGCGATGATGATTGCCGTACAGCGCGCGCAAAGGTTAGCACATCGTTATAAATTTTGGTATATAGCGCAAAACTGAAGTTGATGAATAAATGACTCGCGTTTTTTCGCTTTTTCTCGGGAGAAATGAAATATTTTGAGGCAATTTTAATTTCTGACAAAGCAGGTATACTCTTTGTCATAGTTGACGGGTTTTATACAGGGGGGATGTTACATTATTAACACCAACTTTTTTCTTATTAATTACTTTATGACTCTTCCAGTGACTGCCGGAGAAAGCTTTCTGAAACCATAAGTCTGTATTGCCAGTGGAGTGATTCAATGGATGGTTTTATTTATGCTTAATCTAATTTTTTTGGTTAATTAAAAAAGATTATTGAAATAGCTTTTTCTTAAAAAACTCTACTTCACCAGTCTTTTATGTCAAGGATGACGTGTATGCTTAAAATTCTTATTGTTAGCGATGATATTTATTTTATGAAGGGGCTTGAATCGCTCATTTTTGAAGTCAATGGCGGTTTAATAAAAAAACGCATTAATTTTGTTATGTCGAGAAAATATGTTGCGTCAAATGATGCGAATATTATTTTCAGAGGCTGTCTGGCTAGTGTCCGGATGAAGAAAAAAGAATGCCTGTGGCCATCTGAAATGTCCGCCAGCAATAATATGACATTGCATATTCCTTTTTCCTGCCATGATGATAATTTACAGGGGATTATGGGTAAAATAAAAAAGCTCCTGCTTATCGCCAGCATGGACCACTCAGGCAGTGCCGCGCGAGAGAAATATAAGAGTATTGGGCTGAAGGATTTTATGCAGCTTTCAACAACTGAAAGTAAAGTTATGCTGTTAATCGGGGAAGGCCACAATACAGAACTTATCTCAAAAATGCTTAATCGTTCGGAAAAAACAATTAACACGCATTACCGTAATGCCAGCAGGAAACTGGGTATGGTCAACCGCATCGAATTCTATCGCTGCGCCTCTTTCATTGCCAACAGCGGAAGTAAAAACTGGAGTATTATTTGCCTGTAGCGGCAAAAGGCCCGTAAATGTAGCCGATGTGCGGGCCTTATCTGTAAAAATAACCGATGCTACATTTTTTCGTCGGCTGGAAGCGTTTCCGGGTTAAAACTATTGATTACCTGTACATAATGCTTGCGTTGAAACTCATTAAATTCGTCCTGCACCGCAAGCGTGAATATAATGAGGTTTACTCTTGCGGGATTGATAACAGGATGATAAGGGAGCGCAACAAAAGATTGCACCTGCTTAACAAGATGCCCATCCTGGTAGAAACGATTTGCTATTTGGATCACAGGCAATTTGGCCGGTCCCAAGGTGTTTTTTAACATTTCTCCTTCGTTATGGTAGCCCGGTAGCGTATTTTCCAGGAAATTCATCTGGGCTTTACCAAACTCTTCCAGCGTTTGTCCTGCGGTCATAAACGCGCGGTTAACCAAAATAGAGTATTCTTTTTCATCCGGATCGCGGAAACGCAGGATATTGATGCTTTGATCGTAAGCGGGATCGGGAGTCAAAAAACTCCCTTCGTAAATAAGATAGGTTTTTTTATCGTTGCTCATAGTCCCTTACTCGTTTCGATGAAATGATGGTCAGCCAGCGGAATCAGTTCCACTCGCCTGTTTTGCCGTTGTCCTTCGGCGGTGTCATTGCTGGCAACAGGATTAGTGTCGCCTTCACCTTTAATAATAAATCGGCTGGCGGGAAGGTGCGTATGATTTACCAGCCAGTCGCGTACCGCCTCTGCTCTTTTCTCTGAAATTGTCTGATTTAATCGGTAGCTGCCAGTGTTATCGGAATGGCCCACGATCAAAAAGCGACTTTGTCCCTTCATCACCACAGGTAACAGTTCGCTTAGCGCTTTATCATTTTCTGGCAAGAGCACTGCGCTACCCTGAGTAAATACGGTTACGGTGCTACCAGCCTGATGTTGGGGCACTTTTTCCTGCCCGGCCGTCATCTCCCGTCTGTACCTGAACTCCCTGTGCTGGCTTAAAAACCAGCCCGCTACGACTATTGCGACAGTTAACAACCAGACCAGTGGCAGGCAACCTCGTGGCCTCTTTTTTTCTGCCGCCTGGGGGCTGGATACAGGAATGAAGGGAGGTGCAGGCAAACGTGTCAGTGCGGGGAGCGGCGTTGGCAGGGGTACTGGCACCACGGGGGAGGGCTGCGCCTGAAAAGCAGGTAACGGAGGCATTGTTAACGTACGTGAAAGGCCCGGATAGAGGTGAAATTTATCGCCTATCCAGTTTGCCCAGGCACCGTGACGCGTAAACCCATCGCTGTAATCGGCAAGCAATACCATATCCAGCGTTAATGAGGAGGTGGAAAAAAGCGATTCCAGCGAGCGCACGATCCCCGACTCCCACAGCCAGCAGAGCAACATATCTGTCATAACATAGCGATGCAGCGCGTGAACATTTTGATGGCATTGCTGCCCAAGTATGGACGTTAAACGGCTAAAAGCTTTTTCCGGATCGGCTCCACGGGCCTGCGTCCATCTGCTTTGTTCGGTGTGGCCATCAGCACGATCCTGGCTCAGACGAGCATATAAGCCGAGGATACAGGGCAGTTTCTCACCTTTTTGCGCAATGAAGCGCCACCTGGCTATCTGCGACAGGATCAGCGCCTCGTTTTCTTCGCCATCCGGCAAGATGGGGAAAAAGGTAACGATTTCTGCGGCATTATCACTGCTGCGCAACTGCTCCAGACATTTCGCCAGTTCGTCTTTTTCCGCTGCTACTTTCCAGCAGATCTTCTCCGCTGTTTGTGGATTCGGAAACCATTTTTTTGCCCAGGGGCCAATAATAATGACATTAGTGACGGCCGGCAGCATCTGCTTCGCAGCCGGTGCGACGGCATAGCGTATGCGCAGCTTTTCTATTTTTATGTCATCGATCAGGCCGTGAGGAATGAGAATAAGTAAGCGATGAGCATAATTAAAAATCTTGCCCTTGCTGCTGGTGAGCAGGTTTTCAAATTGTTCGCTTAGCGGTGCTGTCGCCCGATCGTAACCGTAAAAATGGCGATCAAGAAGATAGCGCTGCCAGTCAGTTTCGTGAACGGCAAGGCAGTGACTGATATGCTGGTCAAGATAACAGCAGAGAATTTGACATAATTCGTCAATCTGCGCCTCTTCACCTTCCTCAGCGAGCAGGGCTTTACTGAACGTTTCAATAAGCTGCACCAGCCTGAGTTGCAACCCCGCGAGGGAAGGGATCACCCCATCAAAAGTGAGTAAAGTGTCGACGCAAACTATGCGATTAAACAGCGTTTCGCTTTTCACCAGCTTCTCTCCACCACGTTGCCCCATCCTGCGCTATGCAGATAAGGACTGATACGGATCACCCAAGGTTGCAAAGTGAATGAAGTCGTAAAGCTGAGGGTGACACTCATTTCTTCACCACCCTCAAGTGCCAGAGCGCGATCGATTTCCGCCTGAAACAGCGTCTTTTTCTGCAAAAGATCGTTATTACTGCTGTAAATGCCGACATGCAACCAGGCCAGCTCATCAAACTCGCAGCCCAGTTCCTGTCTCGCAATCGTCACCGTTTTGTTACTGGTTGCCGTGAGCCTGCTCTGCCAGCCTTCTTTTGGCGGCCCGGGAAACCAGGCTATGCGATCCTTACCCATCACTTCCGGCAGCGCGATGCAGTGCTGGAAACTGATACCGGCCGCGTACTCAAATTCGCCGAGGCTTCGCTCATTCCCCAGGCCCCAGTGGCCTGGATCACACGCTTCCTTTTCTATGCCGAGTAATACCTTCACTCGTTTTTTCGACAGGCGATCTCTTTCCCACCATACGCAGGAGATCGAACCGGCTTTTTCCGCCTCATCGTTATGATCGCTCCAAATCCGCGCATGGTTTTCCCGACCATAAAAATGCCAGAGCAGAATCTTATGGGGATGCCAGATGTCGTAGCCGTGAGTAAATGCACGCACGGCCATTGCAATCTCCTCACCCTCAAAGAAAATCAGCGGATCGTTAGGTACCTCACGCAAAAACCGGGCTTCGGCAAAAATAAAGCCGCCCGCCAGATAGCTGCCGCGCACGGGTGCGTTACTTTGAAAATCTACCGAGGTGAGTTGCAGGATTTTTTCTGAAGAAAAACCGCGTAATACCAGCCTGCTGACGTATTCTGCTTTCTCGTCTTCTTTTCCGGGTTGATAGCCCGGTGGATAAGAAGAAATGATCGGCTTTGCGCTGTGCTGCTTCATCTGCTGCAGCAGGGAAATCATTTCAATGTCCCAGCCATCTATAAAACGGCAGTGAGAATCGATTTGCAGGCAGTAATCTTCCTGCTGGTAAAGCTTTTCACACAGGCTTCTTGCCCAACAGGCACCTTCGCTAAGAAAATAATCAATGCAGAGTATTTGCAGCCGATTGCCCTGATGCGCAAAGATAAAAAGATCGTGTTCGCCAGATTTTGTCTTTTCACAAAGCGTAAAACCTGCCTGCTGAAATAATGAAATATCCCCGTCATCCTGCCAGCAGACCGTGATGTTCAGCGCCGACAGGCCCGATGCTTTTTCCAACATGTTGTGCAGCGTGGGGAGCAACTCTGCGTCGCGATAGCTGGCAATACTGACGAAGATTCCAGGTTGAGCATTCATTGCTTATTCCTTACCCGGGTCCAGCCTGGCGATAACGTCTGGTGGTAAGATTTTCAGCAATTCCGGAAAGCTTTTTCCTGTGGCCAACTCGGCGAATTCAAGTAATACACTCACCGGACTGCTGGGCTCCATGCGCATAAACCATTGACGGATTTCCCGCATTTTTACCAGCGCTTCCTGGCGACTGCTGATGCCTTTCTGTATGGAGGATGAGGCTGCGGTGGCCGGTAAATTTTCGCCGGCGCCTGGTGCTATAAATGACCTGTCCATATCTTCATCCTGTTGTGCAGGGAAAGATGCCGCCTGACCGGGCAAAACCGGCGGAGAAAAAGAGGGATCGGGCTTGCGGGTAAATAAGTTAAGGACAGCGCTCAGTCGCGAAAAATCAGGCGCATCATCGCCCAATGATGCCTGTAACAGGTGTTGTAATGCGTTCAGATGTTGCCCGGCATTTTGCAGAGAGAGAATGGCCTCGTCCTGACGCATTTCCCACTCCTGCCGCAATGCCGCCGCCGTAGCCTCGGGTAGGGCGCCTTCTTCACGAGGTGAGGCATACGCCTTTTCAAAATCCTTAATCATCAGCTGTAAACCGGCTGCTTTAGGTAACGTTTGGTTTCGCAGATCCTTCAGCAGGCCACCGCTATCTTCCAGCTCCAATAAAGCATTAGCGCGCATCAACGGGTCGTATTCGCCATCTTCAACGAGCTGTGGATAGATTTCGGCCGGATAGGCCATAAGAAGGGAGTGCAGCGCCTGAAGGCCCTCCTCAAGTGCAGCCACGCCAATTTGCCTGATGCGACAACGTATTAAGATGACAACCAGGCGGATGTCTTTACTTCGTTGCAGCAGCATCAGGCAGTCACGCTCTGTCTCTGTCCAGTTCACCGGTTCGGCAGCTTCAATAAAGCTGCCATATTCCGCGTTCAATCGCGGCTGTAGCCTTGCCTGGAGCATAAGAAAGCCAGCATCGTATTCCAGATTTTCCCCGCAGAAACAGGGGCCGGGCAGCGGCTGTAGCAGCTGTTGATAGTAGACGTGAGTCAGCATCCTTACTGTCATAGTGTTGTCCTTAACGGGTGAGGAGGTTTGGCGCCTTGAGCCTGATAGCGTTCTGGTTCAAAACTCATGCCGTACACCGGTTTTGTGCGTTCTTCTCTTTCCAGCCAGACGGCATAGCCCAGTTGATGATTGCCGCTAAGCGACGCCTGCGGAACCTCGTGAGCGGCCAGTACTAACTGCGCATCCCAGGCATATTCAAAGCCGATAAAATTGCGAACCCATTCTTTTAATACTGGCAAATCCGATCCCCACGGATTGAAGCGCATATATTGCTCCAGCGTAAGTGGGCCAAGGATAAGCTTGAATTTATGCTGTCTGTCGCGAACGGTATCGCCGAGGATGGCGCCATCACCCAGCTGTAGAGCGGCGTCTCTCTCGCCAAGAATCGAACAATCCTGAGCATCAAGAGAAATCCACTGCGTGACATACTCTTCCATCTGCGCATCGACCTGAAAGTAATAGCGAATGGCACCCAGCAAACCATCGGGGTTACGCGCCTCACGGATGAGATGCGCAGAGGAAGCCAGGCGGGCATGCGCGGGTAAGCATTTGGTGGATAAATCCTGCGGATCCATGCCGATCAGGCTGGCGATATAAAAGGAGAACCGTTCGTCGCTGGATCTGTCCAGTGATGCCGTATCCTGAGCCACGAACCAGGCACGATAAAAAAGCGACAGCGCGCGATGATGAAAAATATCCACAAAGTCCGTCAAAGTGGCATCGCGCTGCGCTGAACGGGACCAGGCCAGTTCAGAAAGATGCAGCGGTAAAGCACCCTGCGGCCCCCAGGAGCCAAGACCAAACAGCCGTAGCTGCAGTCGGCCATCCTGCATGTCCATGTGCGAAATTTCACGGGGAGAAAATGCCATGGAGGCTGCCTGCCCAAGGCGGAACATCTCCTGCGAAGGCCTTGCCGCCGTACCGGGCAGGGACATCTCAGGGTTTTTGGCGCTAATCGCACGCATAAGACTGATAAAACCCGCTTGCCAGGGCCGATCCTCATCAAACCATGCGTCCAGTGCAGGGCGTTGATTTTCCATTACAACGCTCCTCGCTTACCGGGACGCCCCGGCCAGCCGGCCACTTTCCCTCGCTGCATCGAATGCAGTTCTGTTTCGGTAAAAACATTTATGGACGCGTGTCGGGAGAGATAGTTCTCCATGATCAGGCCAAACAGATAAGGACTGATGCCGGAAAATCCTTGCTCATCCACCGTCAGCATGCAGCGAATACCTCTGCCGTACACCAACAGACCCTCACCCGGCAAGCGACGCGTAACCGGTTCTGTTTTACAACCAATCAGGCTGTCGACTTGCGCATTTGATTGATGATCCGAACCGTTAAGAAACAGGCGCAGCATATTACGTAGGGATTCGCCGCCAGAATTGTGTTCCATATCAGACAGTGGCAGATAGTTAAAACTGAGCTGGCGGATCAAACGCCACGCCGACTCACCCAGCGCAAAAGGCGCACGTGGCGCACTGGGCTGGCAGATAAACGATGCGCCAAGAATAGGGACTGCATCTGGCATGGAAAGATCGTAGCCGTCGCTTTTGGCAATGAGTCTGGGTAAATCCCTGTTGGTCACCATAGCTTCTACCGTCAGATAGCGTATCCGATCGGCATAAGGCGCTTCCTGTTGGTCGACCAGCGAAACGAAAACCTCCGTACCCAGATAAGGCGTTCTGGTGTCATATTTACGCCTGCCATCCTCCCTGATCCTGGCTTCACGCTGAATGGAAAAATAGCGGCCAAAATTGCCGGAATCACAATGACGGGTTTGATAAAGCGGATTAAAAACAACTTCTTCATTCTTTTCCGCTTGCTGACCCAATACTTTGTTGACGGAAAATACTTCAAAGTCCAGCGGGCGGCTGCGATCGGGCACCACGTGAAAAGCGTTAAGCGCCCGGTTAACTTCAATTCTGTCCACGATTTTGGGAAAAAGATTGATCACCGGCGTACAGAACAATAAAAATTTTGACGGATCAACATGACCAATCAGCTCCTGCGGGAGCCGGTCCAGCAGAACGATTAATTCCGCTTCGCTGGTATGATTATTTTTCAGGCCAGCAGATAACTGCGTCAGTGTAAAAAAGTAAAACCGCTGACGGCAGGTAAAATACTCATGAATGAGATTGTGGCCGTGAAACATGTTCCACGACAGCGGCAACAGCGTCTGGTCGGGACTCAGGCCTTCGAAAGCGAGAGGATGCTGACTGATAACCACATCCCGGTCTTTTTCATCGCCCGAGCGGATGATCATGGCGACATGGCTGGTGTGCAAAAGCTCAAAAAGATGGGAAACAATTCTTTCATCGCCATCAATATACAGCGGCAGCCGATCGAGAGACGTTAACTGGGAAAAAACTTTATCGTCATGCAGCTTAAGCCGGATACGCAGCGCGCCTTTCAGCCTGCTGGACTGAATACGGTGCTTTTCCAGATTGGGCATGTCGGGGGGAATGGATGTCAGGCGGACTTCGGTGATCTCAATGGGCCAGAGCATTACCTCCTGTCCGTTACGAAACTCGCAACGACTATTTTCTCCTGGCAATATTTTAGTATGAAAAGTACTGTTTTTAGGAACCAGATAGCCCTGAGTTAAATCACCTTCTTTTGAATTGGGCACCAGTTGTACCACGCCCATTGATGGCGTGGGCGCATTATAATTGGGGTAAACAATATCCAGCAGGCGTTGAGTAAATTTAGGAAATTCTGCATCCAGTTTTAGTTGCGTACGCGCAGATAAAAAACAAAAAGCTTCTATTAGACGTTCGACGAAAGGATCGGCTACTTCTACGCCATGCATACCTAAGCGAGAGGCTATTTTAGGGTGTTTTTCGGCAAACTCTCCCGCCATTTCTTTCATGAAGGTGAGTTCCTGATTGTAATAATCAAGAAATTTATGATCCATGCCCTGTTCCGTTCATTCCATTGTTTAACCCGCAAGGGTTATAGCATGGTGAATCATATATGCTCAATATTAAGTTCGAGAGGCTAATAAGTATTTTATAAAAAATCCTTTTGTTAATAATGGTTTATGGTTTTACAGTGGGGATAATCAGGAATAAGTTTCGGGCTGAATTCTTAAATTTTTATATTCCTAAATTAAGGGCTTTTTGTTTGCGATTTTCTTGATTAGGATAAATTCACTGTGAACCACATTATAAAGCGCTATTAAGGAATGATAACGTGGCGATTACCAGATCGAATTTATTTGGCAAGCTGGATGAGACTCTGTTCAAAAGTATCGAGAGTGCAACCACGCTTTGTAAGCTGCGTGGCAACCCTTATGTCGAACTGGTTCACTGGTTAAATCAGCTTTGGGGCCAGGGCGAAAATGACTTCCGCCTGATTGCCCGGCATTTTGAAGTAGATGCTGAGGTTATGGAAAGCGGATTTACTCAGTCACTGGCTCGTTTGCCTGCGGGTGCCAGTACCTTATCTGATTTCTCTTATCATATTGAGCTGGCCATTGAACGCGCATGGATTTATGCCAGTCTGGAATGCTACGACAGCCGTATTCGTAGCGGGCATTTATTGATCGCCATGCTGACGACTATGGAGTTGCGCCGCGCTTTATTCGCTATTTCTCCCGCTTTTGAACGTATTTCGCTGGAACATTTAACCCATGATTTTGGCTACATCACGCAAAACTCACCGGAAGTTAGCGAATCAGCCCAGGACGGTGCCGTCCCGGGCGAAGCCAGCAATGCCCTCAGCGTGGAAAAACGCGAGGGTGGGCTAAATCAATACGCCACCGATCTCACCGCACTTGCCCGTGAAGGTAAAATCGATCCGGTCACGGGACGCGATCGTGAAATTAGTACCATGACGGATATTCTGCTGCGCCGCCGTCAAAACAATCCCCTGTTAACCGGCGAAGCGGGCGTTGGTAAAACGGCAGTGGTTGAAGGACTGGCGCTGGAAATCGTGGCGGGTAATGTGCCGCCGGCACTTGCCAAAGTTCGTTTGCTTGCGCTGGATGTCGTTGCGCTTTCCGCCGGGGCAAGCATGAAAGGCGAATTCGAGGCGCGACTGAAATCGGTATTAGAAGAGGCTATCGCTTCGCCACAGCCGGTGATCCTTTTTATTGATGAAGTCCATACGCTGGTGGGCGCGGGTGGTACTGCCGGAACCGGTGATGCTGCCAACCTGTTGAAACCGGCGCTGGCGAGAGGCCAGCTGCGGACAATTGGCGCGACTACATGGCGTGAATTCAAACGTCATATCGAGAAAGATCCGGCGCTAACCCGGCGCTTTCAGGTGTTGCAGGTAACGGAGCCGGATGAGGAAACCGCAGCCTGTATGCTGCGTAGCCTGCTGCCGGTTCTCGAAAAACATCATCAGGTCTGGATTACGGATGAGGCATTACAGGCTGCGGTTCGCCTTTCACATCGTTACATTCCAGCCCGTCAGCTGCCGGATAAAGCCATTAGCTTGCTGGATACCGCCTGCGCTCGTGTCGCAGTTGCGCAACACACGCCGCCTGCGGAGTTACAAATCCTCAAATTTCAGATGGAAACGGCACAAACAGAATTAGCCTTAACGGAAAAGGCGCTGCATCTGGGTAAAGGTAAGAAAGGCGATGCGGATTCTCTGATTGAGCGAATTGCTCAGCAAACAGCAAAATTTCAGCAGCTCGACGGACGCTGGCAAAGTGAAAAAACGCAGGTCGCGGCCATTATGGCAGTGCGTGAAGAATTACAGTCGCTGGCTCAACAGGGATCGCCAGAAGAAAAGAGCGTCTTGCAGTTGCAAAACAAGCTGGCCGGGCTTGAAGCCGATCTGCAAACGCTTCGTGGCGAGCAGCCGCTGGTTCACGCGGAAGTTAATGCTGAGGTGATCGGCAGCATTGTCGCAGACTGGACCGGCATTCCTGTGGGACAGATGCTGAAAGATGATATTCGTGCCGTTCTTGAGCTTCCGCAGCGGTTGGCGGAACGGGTAATTGGTCAGGATCATGCGCTCCGTCAGGTCAGCGAAAGTATTCAGACCGCCCGAGCAGGACTGGCCGATCCGTGTAAACCCATCGGCGTATTTATGCTGGCGGGCCCTTCTGGCGTCGGCAAAACCGAAACCGCGTTGGCCATAGCTGAACAGCTTTACGGTGGTGAGCACAATCTCATCACCCTTAATATGAGTGAATATCAGGAGGCGCATACTGTCTCTTCACTAAAAGGTTCACCGCCGGGCTACGTCGGTTATGGTGAAGGTGGCGTATTAACCGAAGCCGTGCGCCGTAAGCCTTACAGCGTGGTATTGCTGGACGAGATTGAGAAAGCGCATCCGGATGTGCATGAGCTTTTTTTCCAGGTTTTCGATAAGGGGCGCATGGAAGATGGCGAAGGACGACAGATTGATTTTAAAAATACCATATTGCTCCTGACCAGCAATGCGGGTAGCGAGCTGATTGCCACGCTCTGTGCTGATGCGGATACTGCACCTGAAGCGGACGGGCTGAAAAAGATGCTTCAGTCCGAGTTGTTGAAAACATTTCCGGCAGCATTTCTGGGTAGAACTGCTGTGGTGCCTTATTTGCCGTTACAGCAGGCGTCATTACAATATATTGTCCGACTCCATCTCAATAAAATCGGTGAACGCCTGCAACAACAGCATGCTGCTTCGCTGTATTACAGCGACGCGCTGGTAAAACATATTGTCGATCAATGCCCTGTAGCCGAAACAGGCGCGAGAATGTTAATTCGTTTTATTGAACAAAATATTGCGCCAGAAATGGGGCGTCGCATTCTTGCTGGTGAACTTGAAACCGCAGGCCGCACAGTTTATTTAGAGTGTGATGAAGAAGAACGGATAAACATTGTTTTCAGAAATAAATAGCGCTGATTGGGACGCCATGTAGCCTGATAATGCTATGGCCAAATGTTTAAAAGGAATAGAAATCCAGGAAAGGGACATCATGAATAGAAATAACGGTAGTTCGCAAAAATTTATTGCCAGAAATCGGGCGCCTCGCGTACAGATTGAATATGATGTGGAAATTTACGGTAGTGAGAAAAAAATAGAGCTGCCTTTTGTTATGGGTGTTCTGGCCGATCTTTCCGGTAAAGCGCTGGAGCCGTTAGCTCCGGTGGCAGACAGGAAATTCCTCAACATTGATATCGACAATTTTGACGAACGAATGAAGGCGATGAAACCCCGAGTCGCTTTCGCTGTAGCGAATACCCTGACCGGCGAAGGACAGTTAATGATTGATATGACATTTGAAAGTATCAATGATTTTTCGCCGGATGAAATCGCCAGAAAAGTTGATTCGCTTTCGCAATTGTTGGAGGCACGAACCCAGCTGGCTAATCTGCAAACCTATATGGATGGGAAAGCGGGAGCAGAAAGCCTGGTGATGAAAGTGTTGAAGGACAAAACGTTGCTTTCCACGCTGGCTTCAGCACCGAAGCCGATCGCTGCGCCTAATGACGCATCACCGAAAAATTGATTCAGATGAGGGATAGCATGTCGATGCAACTTGAAAAGAACCCACCGGCGGCGGCCAGCACCATCCACAATGATTTTAATTCGCTGCTGAATAAAGAATTTAAGCCTAAATCGGCGCAGGCGAAGTCAGCGGTTGAAAACGCGGTTAAAACGCTGGCAGAACAGGCACTCAGTAGCTCTGTGACGATGGCCGATGATGCTTATAAAAATATTGCGGCATTTATTGCAGAAATTGACCGAAAGCTCTCAGAGCAAATCAATATTATCCTGCATCATCCCGAGTTTCAGGCGCTGGAAAGTGCCTGGCGCGGCCTGCACTATCTGGTTAATAACACCGAAACTGACGAGAAGTTGAAGCTGCGCTTTATGGATATCTCTAAGGATGACCTGCGTCGTAATCTGCGTCGATATAAAGGCATCGCCTGGGATCAAAGCCCGCTATTTAAACAGATATATGAAGAGGAATATGGTCAGCTGGGCGGCGAGCCTTATGGTTGCCTGGTCGCTGACTATTTCTTCGATCATAACGCGCCTGATGTTGATCTGTTGTCATCCATTGGCAAAATAGCGGCCTCTGCTCACGTGCCGTTCATCACTGGCGCTGCGCCTTCGGTGCTACAAATGGACTCCTGGCAGGAGCTGGCGAATCCGCGCGATTTGACCAAAATCTTTACGCAAAATCTGGAATACACCGCCTGGAATTCGCTGCGTCAGTCGGAAGATTCCCGCTACATTGGCCTGGCGATGCCACGCTTCCTGGCGCGCCTGCCGTATGGGATCCAGACCAATCCAGTCGATAATTTCAATTTTGAAGAGACAACGGATGGGGCCGATCACAGTAAATATGTCTGGTCGAATGCAGCCTATGCAATGGCGGTCAATATTAATCGCTCCTTCAAGCGTTATGGCTGGTGTACGCTGATCCGCGGCGTCGAAAGCGGTGGGGTGGTAGAAGGATTACCCTGCCACACGTTCCCGACCGACGATGGCGGCATTGACATGAAGTGCCCGACAGAAATCGCTATTTCCGATCGTCGTGAAGCCGAGTTGGCGAAAAACGGATTTATCCCGCTGATCCACCGCAAAAATACTGATTATGCAGCTTTTATTGGCGCACAATCTCTCCAAAAGCCGGCGGAATATTATGATCCTGACGCAACGGCTAACGCCAATCTCTCCGCCCGTCTGCCTTACATGTTTGCCTGCTCACGCTTTGCGCACTATTTGAAATGTATCGTGCGTGACAAAATCGGCTCCTTCAAAGAGCGCGACGAAATGCAGAGGTGGCTGAATGATTGGGTAATGAACTATGTTGACGGCGATCCGGCAAACTCATCTTTCGAAACTAAAGCTCGCCGCCCGCTGGCCGCCGCTGAAGTGGTCGTTGAAGAGGTGGAAGGTAATCCCGGCTACTACCAGGCAAAATTTTTCCTGCGGCCTCACTTCCAGCTGGAAGGCCTGACCGTGTCGCTGCGCATGGTCGCCAGACTGCCTTCGTTGAAAGGCGTAGCCTGATAAATAATTACGCCAGTGATGGCGAATGCCTTGCCCAGAATCTTTAGCTGTTGAACGGCAGGTTATTCATCAATGCCCGGCATTAAGAGAATAATCTGTCTGAATAAAAGGGTGAGTTACATATTTATGTGACTTTTTAACAAGTGCTAATAAGGGAAATATCATGGCACAAGATATGTTTATCAAGATTGATGGAATCGAAGGTGAATCGCTGGATTCCTCACATACCAATGAAATTGAAGTGCTGAGCTGGCATTGGGATGTTCTTCAACATTCTAATATGCACAGCGGTTCTGGCGGTGGCTCAGGTAAGGCCACGGTAAATGATTTTTGCTTTTCTCATTATACCGATAAAGCCAGTCCAAACTTGCTGAGTTACTGCCTGACCGGTAAGCATATTAAATCGGTTGTTTTTGTGGTGCGTAAAGCAGGTGGCAATCCTCTGGAATACCTGACGATTACCTTTACTGACGTCATCGTTACCCGTGTGGATATGGCCGGATCCGCCGACGACGAAATACGTCCTCGTGAAAATATCAGCCTGGCCTTCACCAAAGTGACACAGGATTATGTCATGCAGAACTCAGAGGGAAGTAAATCTGGCGTAATTTCAGCAAGTTATGACATTAAAGCTAATGTAAGTAATTAATTTTAATGGGTGAGAAAATAACTTGCCACCCGCCGGGTGGCAAGTTATTGGCAATGGCGGCAAAACAATAAAACCAAAAATGTAGCCCTCATAACGACGTAGTAAAGGTTCATGTCCTATGCAATATTTAAAAATATCCGTTTTAGCGAACCCGGTTAGCGCCTTTTTATTGGCAATATTAATGTCATTTTTACTCGCTGGTTGCAGCTCGCCCTTTTCCAAAAAGACGCCCGACAGCTTTAAAATTAAACTTGTTGCTGCCAACGATATTAATCTCAATGAAGAGGGCAAAGCGGCGCCTCTGAGTATTTATATTTTTGAGCTGAAATCGCTGGATAATTTCGAAAATAGCGATTTTTTCACTATCACTGACGGTTCCAGCGACGTACTTAAAGCAGAAACTAAAAAAGTGTACGAAGGCATTATCATTCCTGGTGAAAGCAGAATGCTGACGTTGTCGCCCGACAAAGAAACCCTTGCTCTGGGAATGGTAGCGGCCTATCGGGAGATCGACCGGGCTGGCTGGAGCGAGGTCTGGGAGCTGTATAAAAAACACAATAAAAAATCATGGTGGCGGAAGGTATTGCCCGGTGAGGCAATTGTTCTGACCGTGAATTTTGAAAGTCTGGCTATCTCAATCGATAAAATGGATTAAACGGTGAGAACAAATAAAGTCGTCTGGAGCGAAGGGCTGTTTCTTCGTCCACAGCTATTTCAGCAGCAGGAACGCTATTTTGAATATTATGCGCACAAGCGTGCGGCAACCCTCTCGCCATTTTTCTGGGGATTTTCCAGTTATGATATTGATATGGAAGCTCTTTCATATGGAAAGCTGGTACTGCGCACGGGTCGTGGTGTGCTACCGGACGGTACGCCATTTGATATTCCTGACCACGCCGCGCTGCCTGAACCGCTGACCGTTACGTCCGATCATCTGGGAAAGATGATTTATCTGGCCGTTCCGCTACGGCTGCATAACAGCGATGAAACGATTTTTGAACGTAAAGATTATGGCTCTCTGGCTCGCTTCTCGGCGTTTGAAACAGAGCTGAGCGATACCAATGCTATCCGTCAGGGGCCGAAACCGGTGCAACTGGCGAAGCTGCGCCTGAAACTGGTTTGTGAAAGCGAAATGACGGAATCCTGGATTGGTCTGCCGCTGACCAGGGTCAAAGCGATTCAGCCTGACGGCAGCGTGCTGCTGCATGTTGACGATCATATTCCGCCGGTAACCGGCTATGCGGCTAACCCGCTACTCACCGAATGGCTGACGCATCTTAATGGGCTGGTGAAAATGCGTGCCGAAATGCTGGCTAATCGCTTATCAAGCAGCGACGGCAAGGCCAGCGCGAGTGCGGAAGTGGTCGATTATCTGTTGCTGCAAATTTTTAATAAATATGAACCGATCCTGGACCACCTGCGGCATGTGCCGGAACTGCCGCCGATTCAGCTGTATCAGGAACTGGCTAAATTCGCTGGCGAGCTGTCGACCTTTATTCGTACTTCAACCCGGCGGCCCAAAAGTGCACCGGGTTACGATCATGCACGCCTTTACCAGTCGATACGCCCTCTGGTTGAGGATCTTCACGATCTGCTCAATCAGATCCTGATCCGTGCCGGGCAGATGATTGTTTTACATGCCAAAGGCAACGGCGTCTGGACGGCGGCAGTGCTACCCGGCGAGCTGCTGACCTTCTCTAATCTGGTGCTGGCGGTGCATGCCCAGCTACCTATGGATGTCCTGCAACAGCAATTTTCGGCACAGGCTAAAATCAGTGCCCCGCAGCAGCTTCATGAACTGGTGCGATCCCACCTGCCGGGACTGGTCTTACAGGGGCTGCCTGTTCCACCGCGCCAAATTCCTTATCACTCAGGTTACGTCTACTTTGACCTGGCAAAAAGTGGCCCCTTTTGGGAGAAAATCGCCGCAACGGGCGCGCTTGCCCTGCATGTTGCCGGTGATTTCCCTCAGCTGAAGATGGAACTTTGGGGAGTCAGAACCTGATGAAACCGGAACCGGACGCGCCGCAGGTTACGCCAACGCCTCAGGCATTAGGCAAATTTTTGCTGGATGAGCAGCCCGCTTCCGGTATGCCTGACGACACTGATACAGCAACGCTGGCCGGATTTGCCTCCACGGATCGGAGCATGAAGAGTGAAGCTTCGCTGAAAAGCGAGGGGGTTCAACAGCGGGTAATGACGGTGAAAAAAGCGGTCAATCCCTTACTTGAAGCGGTGCAGCCGCTTTTACGTGCGCTGAGTGATATGCCCGACAGCATGCTGGCGGCTGAACATGTGGATCTGCTTAAGCGCAGCCTGAAACAGGAAATCAATCTCTTCAGCGTTGTCTGTGATGAGGTCAATATCTCCTGGAAGAAGATGGCCATCGTGCGCTACTGCATCTGTACCGCGTTAGATGAGGCAGCGCTGACGACCGCCTGGGGTATAGAAACAGGGTGGTCGCAGAGCAACATCCTTAACTATTTTGAAGGCGATAACGACGGCGGCAATAAATTCTTCCTGTTAGTGGGCCGTTTGTCGATGAACCCGCATGAGTATGTGGACGTGCTGGAGGTGTTATTACGCATCCTGGGGCTGGGCTTTGAGGGACGCTACAGCATTCTGGAAGATGGCGATCGTCAGCTAACTAAAATCCGCCAGCGTCTGTTAACGCTGGTTCAAAGCACTCGCGATTCGATGCCTGCGGCGCTGTCACCTCATGGGATGGTGGTCCGCGATAAGAAGCGAAAACGCGAACGGTTTATTGTGCCGGTTCGTGCCTCGTTTTTACTGGCCTTTCTGCTGGTCGGTGCCCTGTTTATCTGGTGCAAATATTGGTTATCAAGCCAGGGCATGCTGATCCAGCAGCGTATTTACGCCATGCAGCAGTTGAACGTTAGCAGGCCACCGGTACGGCTACGTTTACGGTTGGCTACATTGCTGAAAGAGGAGATCGCGAAAAAAATGGTCAGCGTGGATGAAACGCAGAGCCAGAGTAAGGTCGTCTTTCGCGGTGATTCAGTCTTCCTTTCCGGTTCAGACAAAGTTATTTCCGCGATGGAGCCTGTTCTTTTACGGGTGGTCAAAGAGGTGCATCGGGTAAATGGCGACGTGGTGATTGTGGGTCACACCGATTCCACGCCGGTTAAAACCAAAACCTTTTCCAATAATCAGGTGCTGTCGGAGAAGCGTGCTGCGGACGTTGCCCGCTATTTTATTGCTGAAGGCATGGATCCCAGCAAAATCACCGTCCGCGGGGCAGGCGACAGTCAACCCGTTAGCAGCAATAAAGATCCGCAAGGGCGTGCGCAGAACCGGCGTGTGGAATTTTTTGTCACTTATTGATGAGTTAAATAATGCGTTTTTTGAACAGGATATTCTCACATCGCATCATTAAGACCACGATGGTCATCATTATTTTTTTGCTCATCGTGGCCGCAATTTGGTTCCTTGGTCCGTTTCTTGGGTTTGGCGAAACCCGGCCTCTGGAAAGCGTTGAGGCCCGGGCTCTCTTCATCGTGCTCGCCGTATGCTGCCTGATTGGCTTAGGGTTCAGCGTTCCCTTCTTCCTGATTGTCGCCACTACGCTCGGGGTGATTGTTTGGGTGATTGGCCCTTATCTTTTTATTGGTGATGGCTATCCGCTGAAAAGCGTTAACGGCAGGCTGATGGTTATTAGCGTCATTGTGACCATAACACTGCTGTATGGCGTCTGGAAATTACTGCTGGCGTTGAAAAACAACCCCAAACTGCTGGAGGGATTTTTCAGCCACACAGACGAAACCAGAGCGGATGCCAATGTTTCGGAGGTGAATTCAGCCATCCGCGAAGCCGCTGACTACATCAAAAAAATCCGTCAAACTCTGCCGTGGTTTCGCCGGCTTTTTTTTCCTGAGCGGAGCGCGGACTCTCTGCCATGGTATATGGTTGTTGGCACACTGGAGGCGGGTAAAACCTCTGCGATTTTATCTTCCGGGCAACATTTCCCACTGCCGGAGCAACTCAACCGTGTTTGTAAAGAGAGCCAGCCTACAAGGAGCTGCGACTGCTGGTTTGCTAATGATGCGCTATTTATCGATACCGCAGGAAAATATGTCGAGCAGCCGCAAAGTTGCCTGCCGGAATGGCACGGCATATTAAAAGCAATTAAAAAATACCGGCCGGTGAAAGCGCTGAACGGTATTATCGTCACCCTTTCCGTTGCTGAAATTATGGGACGGAATAAAACCGAGCTGTACGATCTGTCAGCAAAGATCCGCGCTCGCCTGGACGATGCCCGTAAAGCGCTGGACGTCCGCTTTCCGGTTTATGTTTTGATTACCAAAGTTGACCAACTCGCCGGATTTACCGAATATTTTCGCAGCCTTACCGAACAGGAACGCGGGCAGCTGTGGGGCGTCACCTTTCCCTACGGCGAAGAAATGACGACCTCAATCAATGAACTGCGCGAGCGCGTTGAGTCCGAACTTACGCTGCTGGAAAACCGCCTTGAAAGAAACATGACGCTGCGCCAGCAGGAAGAGTACGACAACGCGGACAGGAAAAAAATGTATGCGCTGCCGCAGGACTTCAGAATGCTGGCACAGGGTGTGGCGGAGGTGCTGCAAAACATTTTCTTTTCTTCCCGCTATGACGAAACGCAACGCTATACCTCACTGCGCGGCGTCTATTTTGTTAGCAATCATCAGCCGGAAAATCGGGTGATGGTTAACAACATTACGCTGATGCAGAAATGGCGCAATTTTGTCAGTAATCAGCATTCTCCCTCGCTGGCTTATTCCGCGACCTTGCAGGAAGGGAGTGACTCTTTGGTGACGGATGTCGCCTGGGGGCGGCAATATTTTCTCCGGCAGCTGTTCTCAGACATCATTATCAAAGATGCCGATCTGGTGCAGCATAATCTGCGGGTGGAATCAAAATACCGCTTCCAGAACTTGTTCGGCCATGCTCTGTGTCTTATTACGGCCTTACTGCTGCTCAGCGGTTTATACCACAGCTATAAAAATAACGGCGAGTACCAGGCCGCGACGATGGTTAAAGTCGCCAGCCTGGAAAATGAGGTGAAAACCTTCCAGAAAAATCCCGATCGGGATCGGTTACCGATTCTGCTCAACGGGGCGCAGTACCTGCCTGAATTTGCCGGACTGGAGATACGCCATCCTGATATAGCGTTCCGCTATGGTTTGTACACGGGTACTGAACTGGCGAAACAGGCCGACGGCCTTTATCACTATTTTCTGCGGCGATTACTGCTGCCACCGATTGTGACTCAGGCGCATGAATCGTTGCAGTCGGCGATTCTCAATCGGGACAGCACAGAAATTTTTCACGCGCTGAAACGCTATCTGATGCTGACGGGACAGGGAGAGTTCAGTGCAGATTATCTGGTTAGCCAGACGACCCGAGCCTGGGAGGTTTCTGGCCTGATCCAGCCTTATGAAGAAAGAAGCCTGTTTGTTGCCCATCTTAACCAGCTGTTCAGCGATCCCGACTGGCGGCAGTATGGCCAGACGGTCGATAAAAACCTGATCGCGGAAGCCCGTGAGTTTCTCAACCAAACCCCCCGGAACGAGCGTCTGTACGAACGGGTTAAAACGTTGCTACAGGCTCAAGCGCCAGAAAACCTGACGCTCGGCAAAATGACCGATGAAGAGGCCGGGCAAATTTTTACCGTTATTGATGCCGACCTCGCGAAAAACGGCATTCCGGGGCTTTTTACCTGGGAAGGCTACCACCAGGTTTTTAAAAAAAAACTCGCCGGAATACTGCGGGGGTTGCAGGATGAAGACCGCTGGATAATGGACGATTCGCCACAGTCGGCCGCCGGTGCATCGCTGAAGATCAGCCGTACTGCGGGCGTAATCGACCCTGTGCAGGATGCGATTACCGGACTTTATCTGAAAGAATATACTCGCCAATGGCAGGATTTTTTACGCAATATCCGCCTGAAAAGCGAAGGGTTTGATCAGCGGGACATGGGGCTGTCATTTGATATCTACATGATGCGTACGCTGGTTTCTACTCAATCGCCGCTGATTAGCCTGGCGGCTCGGGCAGTAAAAGAGACCACGCTGTCCGCAGAGTTGCCTGACAGTTTGTTGGCAGGCCAGAACAGGCCGATGGTCAGCAGCCAGCTCGTGGATGCGGCATCTAAGATCGGTCTGGCCTTAGCTGCGTACGAAAAAAAGCGGCTGCGTGAAGGCGTGGATAACTATTTTATTCCACTGCGGGAATTTGTCGGTGGGATCAGCGAGAAAGGTGCAACGCCATCCTCAGGAACAAAGCTTGCGCAAATTATGAGCGTGTTGAACGATCAGTACACGTTGCTGGTCATTTCGGACAGCGCGATTAAAAGCGGCAATTTGCCGGTGGTATCCGACACCGGTCAGCGGCTGAGTGCTGAATCTGCCGTCTGGCCGGATCCGTTCAAATATATTATTGCGCCTTTGTTAAACGGAGCTTACCGGCGGGTCAATCATCAAATTGTATTCAGCAGCAATAAGACTATTGCAGCGGGATTGGGTGAAATCTGTCGTACAACGCTACAGGGGCGTTATCCCTTTGCGGACAACCGCGAAGAAGTCAGCCTGCTGGATTTTGAACGCTTTTTTGCCGCTGGTGGCCTGGCCGACGACTATTTTAAAAAAAATCTGGCTGACAAAGTGGATACCAGCAGTAAGCCGTGGCGCTACAGCGGTGATATCGACACCCAGGATTCAGAGGCGCTGGATATTTTTGAACGGGCAGAAGAGATTCGCAGCGCCTTTTTCCAGAATGGCGGCAGCAAGCTGGGCATTAATTTCTCCGTAACTATTCCTTATATGGATCCCAGCATTACCCAGCTGAATCTGAATTTTGACGGCAGCGTGATGACATACGCCCACGGTCCGGTGACGCCAAAGCGTTTTCAGTGGCCCGGAAAGCGCGCCGAGTCGGTGGTTAACATGAGCACTAAACCGCGTGTCACGCTGGAAGATAACGGCATGACCATGACCGGCCCCTGGGCGCTTATGCGCTGGCTGGATACGGTAAAAGATATCGCCACATCCGATTCCGGCCAGCCGGTGCTGATTTTCAATTTAAGCCGACGACGAATCAACGTTGAAGTGACCGGTTTAACGCATGACGATGAACTTATTATCGATTTATTAAAAAATTTCCGTTGCCCTGGCGCATTTTAGTGCCGGCGAATTAAGGAGTCTTACCGATTTTGTAATCAGGATGAGCGAAGCGACAAACCCCGTCTGGCTGTCGCATGGAATATTAACCACGGATTAGGTATTGATATGGCGAGAACGATTACTTTAAGCAGTTCGGCTATGCCTGTTTTGCTGGGCGAGCCGGCTTTAGTATTAACTAAACTCGAAGGAGAGGAAGCCTTCTCCACTCTCTACTCCTATACGCTGACGGTGAAGACGCCTGCCAATTCGTTAATTCCCTGGCAGTCGGCATCGAATGTCGATATCAAGGCGTTGATCGGTAAAGAGATGACCATCTCCATTGAGCTTGACGGTAATGGCCTTGATGAACTGCTGAACATTGGCGGCGGGACGCGTGAAATTTCGGGCCTGGTACAGCAAGCAAGATTTTTAGGACGCGATGCCAACCAGGCACTATTTGAAATTATCATCAGGCCCTGGCTTTATCTCACTGAACTCACCTCTGACTTTAAAATCTTCCAGCAGAAAACGGTAGAGGAGATTATTGATGAGGTACTGGCTGATTATAATTTTCCGGTTGAAAAACGGTTAACCGGCAGCTATCCCTCGTTGGATTTTCAGGTGCAATATGGGGAAACCGATTTCAACTTCATTGAGCGGTTGATGGAAGAGTGGGGTATTTACTGGTTTTTTGAGCACCAGGATCAGAAACACAAGCTGGTGCTGGTGGATCATGTCGGTGCGCACAAACGTTTTATCAGTGAAGCCTACCATGTTATTCACTATGTCCCGGATGAACCCAAAGCTGACCAGGAATACATTACCCGCTTTGCTTTCCAGGAAACCATTACTTCCGGTAAGTGGTATACCAACGATTACGACTTTACCAAATCCCGCGCGGACATTTCGGCAGCTGACAGCAAACCCCGGCAGACCAGCTTTAATGAAATGGAAGTTTATCACTGGCCTGGCGATTACGATCAACCTGATATTGGCGAACAGCTGGCAAAAGTGCGGATGGAAGAGCAGGGGGCGGTGGGTTCCCGTGCTTACGGCTCTGGCGAACTGCGAGGCATTGTCTGCGGCAGCAATTTCGAACTGCAAGACTGCCCGTTAGAGAAAGCGAACCGTGAATACATGGTCATTTCCAGCAATCTGGTGATTACCGAAGTCAGCCAGGTTACCGGAAGTGGTGAATTCAGCTACGCCTGCGATTTTATCGTTCAGCCCACCACGAAAATTTACCGTCATCCTCAACAGGCTACCCGGCCAAAAACCACCGGTCCGCAGACCGCTATCGTCGTGGGCCCACCGGGTGAAGATATCTGGACTGATACCTATGGCCGCATCAAGGTTCGCTTTTTATGGGACCGTTATGGCGTCAATCGGGAAACTGACTCCTGCTGGATCCGTGTCAGTCAGGCCTGGGCAGGCAATAATTTTGGCGGCATCTACATTCCCCGGGTTGGACACGAGGTGATCGTTGATTTTATCAATGGCGATCCCGATCGTCCGTTGGTGATTGGCAGTTTATATAACAACGTGACGATGCCGCCCTGGGATTTACCGCAAAATGCGACACAAAGCGGGCTGGTTAGCCGCACGGTTGGCGGGGGGCGTACCAACTTTAACGGGATCCAGTTTGAAGATAAAAATGGACTCGAACAGTACTGGGAGCAGGCCGAGCGTGATATGTCACGCCTTACCAAGCGTAATGAGTCGCAGCTAATCGGTGTGAATTCCGATATTACGGTTGGCGCAGCACGGGCGTTGACCGTCGGTGCTTCCAACACCCGGCAAATCGGTATTAATGAAACGACGACGATTGGCGGTAATAGCGGATTGACCGTGGGAGGCGCGGCAAGCATCAATGTGGCGGCGACGCAGACAGTGGCAATTGGTGGTGCCCAGTCAGTATCCGTTGGCGGCGCCTGCGGCCTTAACGTAGGTGGTGCGGCGATGACCAATGTAGGCGGCTACTATTCGCTGGCTGCTGGCGGTGCCGCGGCGATCGTTGTTGGCGGCGAACTCTGTATTTCTGCGAGTAAAATTAAACTCGTCGCCAGTCATATCGTTATTCAGGGCGGCCAGGTTGATATCAATCCAGGCGACAGCTGCTGCTGTTGTGGCAGCGGCAGTGGCGGGGGCGGCGGTGCCGTTGCCGGCATACCCAGCCTGTCGCCATTTGCCTTTGTCGGATTGTCTCTACCGTTACCTTCGTTGCCAATCGTTGTCCCCAATCCGGAAGTGACTGTAACCGAGACGCCAACAGTAACGCCGACAGTGACACCGACGCCGACGCCAACAGTAACGCCGACGCCAACACCAACAGTAACGCCAACGCCGGTCATAACCACTCCGGAACCCCGTGCTATTTTCACTGGTACACGTTCTCCTGGAGTGACGCAATCTCCTGAATATACAGGAAATAAGGAAAGTCAGGCGTCACCGGAAGAGGCTATTTTCAAGCGCGCAAGCATGGATGATGAGAAAGCCTAATCCGTTTCTGGCAGCGCTTAATCGGCAGGCTAAAACCTTACACTGTAATAAATCGAGGTGAGATATGACATGTTGTGCAGCCAGAGTCGGTGACGCAACCGGACATGGCGGATCCATTGTCAGCGGCTCCGCTAATGTAACGATTAACGGCTGCCCGGCAGCCGGCCTTGGCGCAAGTGCCACAGTTTGTGCGTTTCATGGCGGAGCCGCCATAGCAAGTGGTTCAGGTAGCGTTTTTGTCAACAAATGCAATGCAGCGAGGATAGGCGATGTAACCGGCTGCGGAGCACCGATCGCAAGTGGATCCGGCAACGTCATTGTTGGAGGTTAACGCATGCAGTTACTCATGACCTGGCCTACTACAGGATCCGCTTTTACGTTGAACGAAGCGTATTCGGTCGATCGTCCTGCCTGTTTTAACGTCCTGAGCGGCCGGTTTGACGAGGCTCAGCCCGTTGATGCGGCCTGGTTTTATCTCACGGCAGACGGGCCGGTCATTTTTAATACCTGCCAGACCGTGGTTTGCCTGGTTGATGGTGTTGAAATCGCAGAAGGGCAAAGACAGCTCTTAAAGCCTGGCAGCGTCATTCAACTGGGGCACTTTACCTTTGAAATCCTCGCCAGCACTGAGCGGGCTGCGCAGGAGGCCCTGCTGCACAGCCTTCTCGATTTGCAAAATGATGAAGAAAACCCCGGTTATACCGTGCCGGAAATTGACGCTATTTTGCCAAACGGCGGCCATTATACTGGCGATCTTCGCTATTTTAATGACGTTCCGGAGGCCGATGAGGCTGAGCCCGACGTATTAAAAAAACTCGAAGTTGAGTACAAGAAATTCCTTATTTGGGGGGAACAAAATCGTAACTTCTTTGATAAGGGCGCCGGGCTAAATAATAAACTTCCCGGAAGTGATGCCTGTTTTGAGGCGGTTCGGGAAGAGATGAAGGCCAGAACGCTGACCGAATGTATTATCGAAGCACCTTCATTAATTGATAAGGTCTGGGAAGAATTAAAAATTGAAGAAAGCGACAATTCACTTTTAGGTGAAGAAGAAAAAACGGACATTTTAAAAGCGCTGGCACCGGATAATATTGCCTCTCGCGAGAAGCAGCCTGTGCCGGAGCTGGTGTTTCAGGATCTGTATAAAATTGGACTGGACAGTCTTTATTAACCTATGGACAGGTAACTATGCGTGATGCGACCTCGTTAACCGAATTACTGAAAACAGCGCAGCTTAGCGAGCTGCTGGCTGATGTCTCAGCACAAGTCAGAGCGATACCCGACGATGTTTTGCTGCGTCAGACCTTATTTAAGCTCTGTTGCATAGAAGGGCTGTGGGAAAAAGCACTCATGCAGCTACAAACGCTTCAGCTGATGGAAGAGGTAGCGCCACAGCTAACTGAACTGCACAAAAATCTTATTTTCAGCGAGCTGATCAGAGAAAGCGTGCTGGCTGGCGAGCGTCAGGCCGCGCTGCTGGAAGAACCCGGGCCGGAATGGATGGCGCTGTTACATCAGGCCAACAAGCTGAACCGGCAACAGGAAGAGGAGCGTGCGGAGACGCTGCGCTTACAGGCTTTCGATTTGGCGACGGAAAGCGCAGGCTACAGTGAAATAACCGGTCAGTTCTCCTGGATAGCCGACAGCGATGGACGTATTGGACCCGCCTGTGAATTTATCAGCGCGGGTGGCTATCGGCAGGTGCCTTTTTCTTTACTGCGATCGTTAAGCGTTATGCCACCGAAGGATCTTTTAGATCTGATCTGGACGCCTGCGCACCTCAACATTAACGGCGATCTGCACTACGGCTATGTTCCCGCTCGTTATCCTTTAACCGCCGGCGCCTCGCAGGACGTGAAGCTGGGACTGCGAACGGAGTGGGTGGATGTTTTTGGCGTGTTATCGACAGGCGTGGGCCGAAAAATGCTGATTACCGATGGTGGCGAATTTTCTCTGCTGGAAGTCTCCAACATCACCTTTGCATAGCGAATCTGCTGATGGAAAAAAAACGGCCCTGGTCGCCCACTTTGCTGCAAAGGTTACTGGATGAAGAGCCTAAAAAGCAGCAGGAAAGTTATGACGCCTTCTTTTTTACCGCCGACAACCTGCGTGCCGTGGTGCAAACAGAGATTGGCTGCCTGCTAAATAACACCAATATTGAAGAGCAGCTGGATGAAAATCGTTACCCGCAGGTTATCGAATCGGTCATTAATTATGGCGTTTCTCCGCTGGTGGGAAAGTATGCTAACCATCATAACTGGGCATTAATTGAGAAGAATATCCGGAACGCGTTATTGCGTTTCGAACCAAGAATCATTCCGGAATCGCTGCTGGTGCGTCCCCTGATAACGAAAGCGCATCCCGGAAACAACGGTATGGTGCTGTTTGAAATCCGCGGGTTAATTTACTGGCAGCCTCATCCGATCGACCTCTGTATCAGCGGGGCTTACGATACCGAAACGGCAAAAGTCGATCTGAAATCTTGATAAGGGCGATTTATCGCCCCTTTTCATCTTCCCCGGCGAGTGTTTAAATCCCCTGACGATAAAAATTCAGGAGGACCTATGCTGCCATCGCAAACCATCAGTCTGACGATCCCCCGTAACTGGGTTGACCTGTACGAAACCATCTGGAAACCCGACTATTTCCCCAAGTGGGCTTCCGGCCTCAGCCAGTCCGAACTTGAGCAGGAAGGTAACGCCTGGAAAGCTAACGGCCCGAACGGTGCGATCAAAATTCGTTTTACCGATCACAATGCGTTTGGCGTGATGGATCACTTTATCGATACCGGTTTCGGCAAGGAAGTGTATGTGCCGATGCGGGTGATCGCTAACGAAGAGGGCGCAGAAGTGGCGATCACCGTGTTCCGTCAGCCGCTGATGTCTGACGAAAAGTTTGCTCAGGACGTCGAGTGGGTGAAGCGCGATTTACACACTCTGCATACGTTGTTAACGACCTGAGTCAATATGCGGTTACTCAGATGAGCCGCTCGCCGCTTCCGGCGTCGAACAGGTGCATCTTCTCATTGTCGATGCCAAGCCCGATAGCCTGATCGGGCAGGGTTTCAACACGGCCAACAAACTGAACGTGCAGCGGGATGCCCTGCCATTCAACATGCAGCAGGCTGGATTCCCCCGTCACTTCAATGAGTTTCACTACGGCCGCAGGCTGGTTTTCGAGGGTGACGGCGCGGAAATCCTGCGCGCGCAAACCGACGAGAACCGGTTTATCTCCCTGACGTGCTGCGGGCTCATGCCAGCGGGTTGGCAGCGGAAACCACAGCTCGTGACACCGAACGCCTGGCCTGTCGGCGCGCGTTTCCAGCCGGCCTGGCAGCAGATTCATCGGCGGTGAGCCAATAAAACGTGCGACAAAAGTGTTGGCAGGCGAATCATAAATTTCCAGTGGCTTGCCCTGCTGCACGATAACGCCATCGCGCATCACCACGATTTGATCGGCCAGCGTCATGGCTTCAACCTGATCGTGTGTGACGTAAACCGTGGTGGTTTTGAATCGCTGATGCAGCGCCTTGATCTCTGCCCGCAGCTCCATACGTAGCTGCGCGTCCAGATTCGACAGCGGCTCATCGAAGAGAAACACGCGAGGATTGCGTACCATCGCCCGGCCCATCGCCACGCGCTGGCGTTGTCCGCCAGACAGCGCTCGTGGATAGCGGTTCAACAACTTACTGATGCCCAGAATCTCTGCCACACGTGAAATTTTGCTTTGCTGCTCAGCGTGCTTTACCCGTTTAACCTGCATATGAAAGGCGAGGTTTTCTGCCACCGTCAAATGCGGATAAAGCGCATAACTCTGAAACACCATCGCGATATCACGATCGGCCGGATCCAGATCGTTAATCTGCTGATTATCCAGCAGGATCGCACCGGCTGAGAGCGTATCCAGCCCGGCCAGTAAACGCAGCAGCGTGGATTTTCCACAGCCGGAAGGGCCAACCAGTACGGTGAAACTGCCGTCAGGAATGGTCAGGTCCAGCGGAGAGAGAACCGTCTGCTTGCCGTAACGCTTTTCTACCTTAACCAGTTCAACATGCGCCATAAAATCCTCGAAAGTCGCGTCATCAGCCTTTGCTTCCACCGCTGGTCAACCCGCTGACCAGACTTTTTTGTAACCAGACAGCGATCAGCAGCGGCGGCAGCGCAGCGAGTATGCCGACGGCGGCTATCAGCCCGTCATCGGTGGCGCGGCCTGCCGTAAAGCCCGCGATCGTCACCGGTAATGTCTGGGCATTAAGATTGCTGGTAAACAACAGTGCATAAAAGAACTCATCCCACGCCAGCAGCCAGCCGAACAGCGCGGAAGCACCCAGCAGCGGTTTCGCCAGCGGTAACGTGATGCGCAGCAGCACCTGCCAGAAGCGTAACCCATCCAGCCTGGCGGCCTGTTCAATATCTACCGGTAGCGCATCGAACTGGTTTTTTAACATCCAGGTGAGAAACGGCAGGATTAGCGAGCAGTAAACCAGCACCAGCCCCAGATGCGTGTTAAGCAGATCAAGCTGCTGCAAAACAAAGTACAGCGGCAGCACAAAGGCGACGGGCGGTACCATATAGATCGCCAGACTGGCGAGCAGCCAGCCTTCGCGGCCAGGATAGCGTGAAAAACTGAACGCGGCGGGGATTGCCAGCAGCAGCGAAACCAGCGTTGCGCCACAGGCTACCAGGATACTGTTGCCCAGCGCATGGAGAAAAAGCTGGCCAGGCTGGCCGGGTGTCAGAGAAAGCAGGCTGGCATAGCGGCTGAAATCCCACTGTCGCGGCAGCCATTGCAGGGGAATACGGGTCAGATCGCTGCCGGAACTGACGCTCATCAAAAACAGCCACAGCATGGGCGCCAGAATGCTGATTGCTACCAGCAGGGCCGCCAGATAACGAAAGAGAACGCGCAGTTTACGTTTCATTGGCGGTGCTCCGACGACGCTGACGCCAGACCATCAGCAGGTAAATTGCAATCAGCACGCTGCACATCAACGTCATCAGAATGGCATAGGCCGCGCCGCTGCCCGCGCGAAGGTAGCTGAAAGATTCCTGATAGACGAAGAAGCTCAGGGTCTTAGTACTGTCCACCGGCCCGCCACGCGTCATTACATAGATGATGTCGAAAATTTTAAAGGCGTCGATAGTACGCAGGATCAGCGCAACGCTGAGTGGGCCGACAATAGCCGGAAAAGTAATGGCCCTAAAACGCCTGAAGGCAGAAGCGCCATCCAGACGAGCAGCCTCGAACAAATCTTCCGGCACCGACTGTAGGGCAGCCAGCACCAGCAGCGTCACCAGCGGATAGTTTTTCCAGACGTCAGCGAGCATCACGGCATTCAGCGCTGAATCGGGCGAACCCAGCCAGCTGCGGTAGTTATCAATGATCCCCAGCTGCGTCAGTAGCGCGTTGATACTGCCGTAGTCAGGGTTAAAATTTAGCCGCCACATCATCGCATTAACGATCGTTGGCAGCGCCCAGGGCAGGATAACCAGCACCCGCAGGACGCTGCGGCCGTAGAACTTTTGGTTGAGCAGTAAAGCCACCAGCACGCCGACAATGCCCTCCAGCGCCACCGACGCAACGGTGAAATAGAGCGTGCGCCAGAGCGAGGCAAGAAAGTCCGGGTCGGTCAGCGCATAGCGATAATTTTCTACGCCAACGTAATTTACCGCGCCGCCAGTGCCGATAAGCGCAGCATCGGTAAAGCTGAGCCAGATAGTACGCAGCAGAGGCCAGGCAGTGAGCAGGCCCATCATTACCAGCATGGGTGCCAGCAATACCCATGCCTGACGCTGCTCACGCTGTTGCAGACTGAGCATCAAGACCTCTTAACGTAGACGTTGGGCGCTTTTGGTCACGGCAGCCATCGCGGCTTCCGGGGTTTTCTGGCCTTGCAGCACCTGCTGGATCTGCTGCTGGAGCGTGTTGGAAAGGCGTGAATAGTCGCTGGTAATGGGGCGCATCAGCATCACGTTCAGCGCCGGTTTGGCAGCGGCAATCAGCGCTTCCTGTCCTTTTTGCACCGCCGCAATATCGTAGGACGATTTCCAGATCGGCAGGCTCAGGCGCGCATATTTGTTCTGTACCGGCTGAGAAGTGAGATAGCGAATATATTGCCAGGATTGCACGGGATTGCTGCTGGTCTGCGTCACGCCCAGTCCCATTGAACCGTTCATGGCGGCTACAGCACCGGGTGTTTCCGAGGGTGCCGGAACGATACCGACGTCACCCGCCACCTTACTTTGTTTCGCATCGTTAGCCATGCTGTACATGTAAGTCCAGTTCAGTGCGAAAGCGGCATCGCCGTTGGAGAAAACTTTGCGGACGTCTTCTTCAAGGTATTCACGAGAATTTGGATTAGTCACGCCTTTATCCAGCGAGGTTTTCATATACTGAACGGCGTTGACCGAGCCAGCATCGCTGAAATTAAGCTTGCCGTCTTTACTGAACTGTCCGCCAAACGCGGAGACCAGCGTAGTGTAATCACACACCAGCGCTTCGGCCTGCGACCAGCTCCACACCAGTGGATATTTTACGATGCCTTTTTCTTTCAGGATCTGCGCCTGTTCCATCACTTCTTGCCAGGTTTTTGGCGGATTAGCTATTCCCGCTTTTGCCAGCATTGCTTTGTTGTAATAGAGATATTTGGTATCGAGGATCCACGGCATTCCCCACTGTTTGCCATCCCAGCTAACGGTACTCCATGCACCGTCAAATATCCGGGTTTTTTCGGTAACGGAGATCTGGCTGGTGACATCTTTCAGCAGGTTGAACTTACCGAATTCTGCGGGCCACATATCGTCAAACAGCACCACATCGTAACCGTTACTGCCTGCGCCTTTTGCCGCCACGATCTTGTCGTGCAACGCTTCGTAAGGCACAAATTCCAGGTTAACGCTGATATCGGGGTTGGCTTTTTCAAAATCACTGGTCATGGCACGCACATCGCTTTCACTGTAGGCGGCTTGAGACATAAATAAGGCGTTGATTTGGGTTTTTGCAAACGCCATTCCTGAGGAACTCAGGGCAAACAGCGTCAGTAAACAGGTAATGCGGGGGGGAAATCGACTAATCATACAGACTCTCCGTTGTGATACATGAGAAGCGAGTGATAAGTGATATTGAAGCCAGAAAAATGCCTGGACCTACCGTAAAGTAAATAGGCCAGGCATGAATTAACAGCACTTTCTTATTTATAACTACCGGTTAGCGGGTTCCCCTTAGCGTTGGCAGTATTGCCGCCCCCAGCGCGCCCGCCGCATCGCCAAGAGATGAATGCGTTATTTTTCTGTTGACCGCGTAACCTTCTGCACGCGTCATCACAGCATCCATCCCTGACTGAAACAGTGGAAGCAGAGCCGCTGCGCTGCCGCTTAGCACGGTGGCATCCGGGCCATATAGCGTCAGTAGCGTGTTCAAACCGCAGCCGACAACCTGGCCATAGTGGTGCAGGATCCCGGCTACCGCCGGTCTTGCCGCCATCATTTCACTCAGCACCGCTGGCGTGCTGGCATCCCACTTCAGATTAGGAATTTCTCGCCTGAGCTGTTTTTGTAGCTGGGAACGCGAAGCCAGCATTTCCCAACAGCCCTGTAAGCCGCAGTAGCAGTGAACCGGCTCGCTTGAGACAGTAATATGTCCCGCTTCCGGGTGCTGTCCGTCGCTGCCGCGTAGCGGTTTACCTTTATCGAGTAGCGCGACGCCGATGCCGGTGCCGAGCGTGACCATCAGCATTCGCTCGCTGCCGCGTCCGGCCCCCAGATGATATTCTCCGAGTGCGGCAACAACCGCGTCATTATCTATCGCCACCGGCACCGCCAGCAGTTCGCGCAGCTCGGCAACCAGCGGATAATCAGAAAAACAGGCCAGCGTGTCGTTGTTTTCAATAATTTCAGTCACGTTATTAACCGGCCCGCTGGCGCCGATGCCCAGGCTCCCCAGGCGCTGACCGACAGGCCGCAGGCGACAGATAATATCAACCAGCGCTCTGGCTCGCTGATCCTGCGGCAAAGTGTTGAACCAGGCGGTAGGGATCGTTTCAGACGCAACTTCCTGCTCGCCAGCCAGTAAAATAATGCGGGTGCCGGTGCCCCCCATATCAATGCCGGCGCGTAATGGAAGTGCGTGTGTCATCATATTTTTACCGTGATTTTGTTGCCGTAAAGAAACTGGCCGGGCACCATGCCGTTTGCACGAGCCAGCGTCACCGTCAGGTGCTGTACCCAAAGCATAGCGCAGAGCAAGCGGGCGAGCGGCTGACCTGCTGGCGTAGGCCACTGCTGACAGCCAGCCCAGGCCTGCGGACCGACAGCGATAACTTCACTGCCGTTGGCGGCCAGATCGGCGGCCAGCGTTTGCAACGTGATATCGTTCTCTTCGCCAAACAGCAGCGCCAGCATGCCCTCTCCCGATGTCTCCATCGGACCGTGACGGAACTCACCGCCGATAAAACCTTCAGCAAATACTTTGGACGCTTCTTTAGTGATCAGCGCACCGGTCAACGCAGTAGCTGCATCCGCGCCGGTTCCAATCATCGCCACCCGGGGTCTGGCATACTTAAACAGGCGTTCGGTAACGGCCTGTACAGGTTCACGTTGCGTAATGATATGCGCCACCTGCGGTAATAATGCCCGTACCTCAGCAATCAGCGGCGCTTCATCACGTCCGGTCAGTGCATAAAGCGTGCGATAGCTGGCAACCAGCGTATTCAGATAGCTCTTTGCGCTGACGGTCGATTCTTCTCCACTTTTCAATTCGACGACGATATCCGCCTTTTTTGCCAGCAGGCTGTCAACATCGTTAGTCACGCCAATCAGCGTTTGCGGCGTTGGCACGCTTTCCAATACGGCGACGATCTCACCGCTCATGCCTGATTGCGACGTCATCCACAGTAAGGTGCGGTTCGTAATGAGCTGAGGCATATCCAGCAGCCGCCCGGCATCAAGACGCCAGACCGGAAAACCACGCTCAATCAGCTCACGTTCGATAGGGATCAGCGCATAATCGGACGATCCCATTCCGGCCAGCACAATACGATCGTATTGGTCGAGTGCCAGGCCATTCAGCATTTTCGGCAGGGTAGAGTCCAGCTGGTCGCTCAGTGCACTAACCTGTTGATCCAGCTCTTGTTCATAGGCGCTACGGTGAATGGTCGTCATCGGTGCCTGCTCCTGAAGATCGGTTGTCCCGATAAGCGTCACAATATATGCACGAATTCGTGCAGTCAATACGCTATCAGGCTACATCTGTTTATTTTGTCGCCTTAAATTGACCGTTGACCGTGACAATTGCGCAACTATGCGCCACTATATGCATGAAAACGTGCAAATATAGAGCAGGGAAAATTCAGGATGACGGCAAGCCAGCGCAGAGCGCAAATTGTAGAGATGATCACAGAAAAAGGTTATCTGAATGCCGCGGAGCTTTCAGCGATCTTCGGTGTGGATTCCTCGACGATCCGACGCGATCTCTCCCTGTTAGAAAAAACGGGGCGGGTGATGCGTACCCACGGCGGCCTTCTTCCCGTTGCGGCAGATAATAATTTCGATACGCCTTACAGTGTCCGGCTGCAAATGAATGCGGCTGCCAAAACGGCCATTGCCCGTCATGCTGCCAGCCTGGTAAGAGATGGACAGTCGCTCATCCTCGATAACGGCTCCAGCGTCTATGCCCTGGCGCTGGCACTGAAAGAGAAAAAGAACCTGACCATAGTGACGAATGATATTTATATCGCGATGGCGCTTGGCAACCAGCCTGGTTTTACGGTGCATGTGGCAGGCGGGCTGATGCTTTCCCAGGTTTATACGCTGGTGGGGCAGGAGACCGTGGATAAAATCAACAGCATTCACGTTGACTGGGCATTTTTGGGCGCAGAAGGCGTGCACTTTGAGAGCGGTATCACCAATATCAATACGGTCGAGATACCGGTAAAGCAGGCGATGATCAAAGCGGCAGATAAAACCGTGGTGCTGGCCGACAGTTCCAAAATGGGCTATCGGGCGCTGGCTCATGTCTGTCCGCTGGTGGATATCAGCCTGATTGTCACCGAAAACGCGCCAGCCCTGAAGCAACGTGCAAAATATGGCTCGCGGCTGGTGGCGGTGGAAGTGGAATAGGGGCGAATGACGGGCTATAGAGTGATGCTGGACATAGGTGAAGACGCCGAAAAAGATTTCTGGAAAGGCGCGTTTCGTTTCCCCTGCGTCAGCCATAATATCTATTTCCAGCAGGTGGAAAATGGCATATTCGTGGTTGCCGTTTATCCTCAGCGCAGATTGCCATTGCTACTGCGCCAACGGAAGCCTTCTCATTCTGCACGCTATCGCGAATCAATGAGCACTTAACCGCACGCGTCTTCATCCCTTGCCTCAGCTTCCGCAAAAATGCACTAAAATCAGTTCTTTTAGCTGTAAAGTGAGCCTCAAAATGCTGTATCGCCGCTTTGAACGACTGATCGACATTTTTCAGGAAGCCCCCAGCGCCACGCCGCCCAACAGCGTCTGGCCGTTCTATTACTACTATTTGCGTCAGGTCTGGCAGAGCTTTGCCCTGCTGCTGGTAGTTGGTCTGGTCGCGTCGCTGATTGAGGTGGCGCTGTTCCGCTTCCTCAGTACCATCATCGATATGGTGAATACGACCCCGGCCGGCAATTTCTTCAGCGTCCATGCTAACGAACTGATCTGGATGGGCGTGGTGGCGCTGGTGCTGCGGCCACTGTTTATTGGCCTGCACGATCTGCTGGTACACCAGACGATCAACCCCGGCATGACCAGTATGATCCGCTGGCAAAACCATAACTACGTGCTGCGTCAGAGCCTGAACTTCTTTCAGAGTGACTTTTCCGGGCGTATCGCCCAGCGCATTATGCAAACCGGCAATGCTCTGCGGGACTCGGCAGTGCAGGCCGTCGATGCGCTGTGGCACGTGCTGATTTATGCCATCACCTCACTGGTGCTGTTCGCCGAGGCCGACTGGCGGCTGATGATCCCGCTGCTGCTGTGGATTATCGGCTATGTTGTCAGCCTGAAATACTTCGTGCCGCGCGTTAAATCACGCTCGGTTGCCTCATCAGATGCCCGCTCTCGCCTGATGGGCACCATTGTTGATGGCTATACCAATATCACTACGCTGAAACTTTTTGCGCACAGCGACCTTGAGCGCTCCTATGCGCGTGAGGCGATAGGCGACCAGACTGAAAAAACCCGCCAGCAGGGGCGAATGGTCACAAATATGGATGTAGTGGTGACGACGCTTAACGGTTTGCTCATTGTGGGCACAACCGGCCTGTCGCTGTGGCTGTGGACGCAGTCGTTGATCAGCGTCGGGGCAATCGCGCTGGCAACCGGCCTGGTGATCCGCATTGTGAATATGTCTGGCTGGATCATGTGGGTGGTGAACGGTATTTTTGAAAATATCGGGATGGTGCAGGACGGTTTGCAGACCATCGCTCAGCCGGTCAGCGTTGCGGATAAGCCGCGGGCGCCTGCATTAAAGGTACATCACGGTGAGATTCGCTTTGATGGGGTGAATTTTAATTACGGCAAAGAGCGTCGGGTCATTGAGAACATGCAGTTGACCATTCGTCCCGGCGAAAAAATCGGCCTGATCGGGCCGTCCGGCGCAGGGAAATCCACCCTGGTCAACCTGCTGCTTCGGCTCTACGACCTGGACGGGGGGCGGATTATCATCGACGGACAGGATATTTCGCAGGTCAGCCAGGAAAGCCTGCGTGCTCAAATTGGTATGATCACCCAGGATACCTCGCTGCTGCATCGCTCTATTCGCGACAATCTGCTGTATGGCCGTCCCAATGCAACAGAAGCGGAACTCCAGCAGGCTATTCATCGCGCTAAAGCCGATGAGTTTATTCCACTGCTGTCTGATTCGCAGGGGCGTTACGGACTGGATGCACACGTAGGCGAGCGTGGCGTGAAGCTTTCCGGCGGGCAGCGTCAGCGTATTGCGATAGCCCGCGTGCTGCTGAAAGACGCGCCAATCCTGATTATGGACGAGGCCACATCCGCGCTGGATTCGGAAGTGGAAGCGGCCATTCAGGAAAGCCTGGAAACGCTGATGGGCGGCAAGACGGTTATCGCGATTGCCCACCGCCTTTCTACCATCGCCAAAATGGATCGGTTGGTGGTGCTGGAAAATGGTCGTATTGCTGAAACGGGTAGCCATAGCGAGCTGCTGGCGAAGGGGGGATTATATGCCCGCCTGTGGCATCACCAGACCGGCGGCTTTGTTGGCGAGTCCTGAGCGCTGAGCCATCAGAGGTGACGTTATGCCTCTGATGGCCGTTCCAGTTGTTATTCGTTGCGGCGATACGGCAGCGATTCGCGGGCTTCCTCAGCCCATGCTTCGACGCCCTGACGTTCCTGCTGGAGATAATCCGCCACGGCGTCATGCAGGCCGTCGTGCCGTAAATAGTGCCAGGATTCAGTAATGACAGGCTCAAATCCCCGCACCAGCTTGTGTTCTCCCTGCGCACCCGCATCAAAACGCCGTAAGCCGTTAGCGATGGCATAATCCATACCCTGGTAAAAACAGGTTTCAAAATGCAGCCGGTCGAACTCTGCCAGGCAACCCCAGTAGCGACCATAAAACGTCTGGTTGTCCACCAGGCTGAACGCCATTGCCACCGGCAGGCCGTTTTGCGTTGCCAACACCACGCGAATGGCATTGGGCATTCTTTCCGCGAGCAGGCTGAAAAATTGCCGCGTCAGATAGGGTCGTTGACCGCGTACGGCATAGGTGTTGCTGTAGCAGGCGTAAACAAAGTCCCAGTGCGCTTCGCTAAGCTGATGCCCCACTAAAAAAGTGAACTCAAACCCCTGGCTGGCGACCAGCTCGCGCTCTTTACGAATTTGTTTGCGCTTGCGTGACATCAGCGTGTCCAGGAAGTCCTGGAAATCACGATAGCCCGGATTGTGCCAGTGATACTGGCAGCCGAAGCGCGGCAGCCAGCGAGGCGCGTTTGCCAACAAATCGTGGGTCTGCGCATTACCGAAATTGATATGGGCGCTGTGGAGCTGGCGCTGATGCAGAAAGTCTGGAAGACTGTGCAGCAGTTTTTTTGCAGCATCTGCCTCGCCCAGCAGGCGTGCACCAGTCACCGGACTGAACGGGACGGCAGCCAGCCATTTGGGATAATAAGGTAGTCCGGCCCGCTGACAGGCATCGGCCCAGGCATGATCGAAAACGTACTCGCCTCGCGAATGGCTTTTACGGTAGCCGGGCAGAGCCGCACGCGGCTCGCCGTTGTCCATCCACAGTAGATGTTCTGGCTGCCAGCCAGTGCCTTTGCCGACACAGCCGCTCTCTTCCAGCGTGCTGAGAAACGCGTGGCGGAGAAAAGGTTGGTCGTCAGGCGTAAGAGCATCCCACTGACTGGCGGAAAGGTCTGCCAGGTTGGGCAAGAGGACTAGCGACACAGGCGCACTCCATCTTCACGACGGGTAAGGGCTACCCGATTAACCACGAAAGGCTAAAGTGAAGGTTTTGCGCGAGAAGATCAACGTCTTCTGATGCTGCCGCACGAGGCGGCAGCACGAAGGATCACAGTTGGTGCGGCGGCGTAACCTCGCTAAGCCGCTGTCCGTCGCCCCGATCTTCAGGTATATCGCCGCCAACGCGTACGATCGGCCCCATCACAAACAGGAAGCACAGCGCCGCAACCACGCAGTGTGCACCGACAAACACCAGTCCCATACTGTAGTTGCCGGTCAGCGCGACCAGATAGCCAAACATAATTGGCGTGATGATACCGGCAATATTACCGACACAGTTGAAGATAGCACCCGCCAGGCCTACCGCTTCTTTCGGCGCGGTATCGCTGATCACGGCCCAGGTGCCAGCACCGGCCGCCACGCCTTTGCCATAAAAAGCGAAAGACATAATGGCAATCACCCAGAAGTTGCTGTTGGCGACAGCGGCAGCAATCAGCGTCGCCGCCATTAACATGCCAACAATATAAGGCGTCTTCCGCGCCCAGGAAACGGACCAGCCAATCCGAATCAAATAGTCAGAAATGATGCCGCCAGAGATGCCGCCGGCAAAACCAAACAGCGCTGGCGCGATGGTGGCAAAACCGGCATGCAGGATATCCATGCCGCGATCCTGTACCAAATAAATAGGGAACCAGGTAATAAAGAAGTAGCTCAGCGCAATGGTGCAATATTGGCCAATATAGGCGCACCACAGCATTCGGTTGGTCAGTAGCTTACGAAACGTCTCGCGTGAGAGCCGTGATTTATCTTTACGCTGTTCGGCAGCATCAATATCAATCAGCCCACCGCCCGCCACAATATGGTCAAGCTCCTGTTGTGAAACGCTGGGATGTGTGCCGGGTTCCTTCATGTACCACATCCAGGCAAAAAAGGCGCCGATACCCATCATTCCTAATACAAAGAAAGGCCATGGCCAGCCAAACTCCGAGACCAGCCAGCCGGAGAGGGGCGAAAAAATGCCGACGGCAAAATACTGTGATGAGGCAAAAAGCGAAGAGGCCCGCCCGCGTTCGGCTTTCGGGAACCACATAATCGCTACGCGCGCATTGGCTGGAAAACTTGGCGCTTCAATCAGTCCCAGCGCAAAACGTAACGTAAACATAATGATCAATGCGCTGGTCAGGCCGTTGGCAAACTCACCGACAAAGCCCATCGCCAGCGTGGAGATCGACCACAGCACCAGCGTAATGCCATACACTTTTTTCGTCCCGAAGCGATCGAGAAACAGGCCACCCGGGATTTGACCAATTACATAAGCCCAGCTGAAAGCCGAGAGGATAAACCCTAACTGCACCGGCGACAGGCCAAATTCATCCTTAATGGCACCGCCAGCGATGGAAAGAATGGAGCGATCTGCATAAGCAATAACGGACAAAAATAATATCAGCATCAATATCCACACGCGTACGTGCGATCCGTGTTTGGCAGTCATAGTGATTACCCTTTTTTTCTTCATCGCCGGGATGAAAGAAGATGGCAGTCATTAGCAAGAACCGATCTCAGCTAAATCAGCGGCAGGTGAGAGAGGAAAGCAGCTGCTAACAGTCGTTTCCTCAACTATAGGAGGCCGTTTCGTGACGGGTCATTGTGCTGTTGTTGGAATTTTTCGGCAGATTTAACAGCAATTTCGGCAGGCGGCACAAAGCCAGTTGAAGCGCCTCACATTCCTGACCTCAGGGGGTTTGGCAAAAAAAATCATTTGTGGGAATGTGGTCTGCGTCCGGTTTTAAGCGTGCAGACTCTTCTATGAGCGGCCAAAGGATTATGGCTCTATCATCATCGGGCCAGCGATACGCAACACGTTGTAGAACCAGGTTTTGGCGGTGATATCGCCTATCTCCGTATGGGCATACAGGAAAACTTCCTGATTTGGCACGTGAAACGGCAGCTCCAGCATACGACCATTGCCGCGGCGGGCGTAGATTTTAGCGGCGCTGGAAGGCAGCGTGACCAGCAGCTCACTGGACGCGATCAGCTCACCCAACGCGGCAAAATGCGGCACTTCGACAGCGACGTGGCGTTCAATGCCGTACTCTTTCAACCGGTCCTCGACGATATGGTGACCGCTGGTGGCGGAAACAATAACGTGCTGTTCCTGCATATATTCTTCCAGAGAGAGCTGCTCGCCAATGCGCGGATGATCGACGTTGAGCAGGCAGACATAGCGCTCATAAACCATCAGCTCGCGCTGAGCAGAAGAGATCGATTCACTACGACTGCACAAAGCCGCGTCAATTCTGCCTGTCAGCAGCCATTCATCCAGCCTGTTCATATCAACCGGAATAACTTCCAGTTCAATATGAGGCGCCACACGGCGTAAATGTGTGACCAGTTTCGGCAGCAACAGCAGTTCACCCAGATCCGATAAAGCCAGGCGAAATTTGTGACGTGATGTCGCTGGGGAAAACGTGCGGGTTTCCGCCACGGCTTTTTCGATGCCCGTCAGCGATTTTTTAAACACCTTATAGAGCTGAACGGCCGTTGGCGTAGGTTCCATGCCTTTTCGACTGCGCTTAAACAGTTCGTCGTTGGTCTCGTTGCGTAAGCGGGCAAGCGCGTAACTTGCTGAAGGCTGGGTAATATAAAGACGATCTGCGGCCCCACTGACGCTACGCGTTTCGTAGATGGCGGTGAACACGCGGACCAGATTCAGATCTAACATAATAGCCTCTATAGATACTATCTATAAACGGAGATTCAAATTATCTATTTGAACTATTTTAAGCTTCTTTATACCATTCCAGCCATCAAATTTTGATATGTTACGTAATTTTTTGCATATTCAAAATTTACTATAAAAAACAAAAAGATACATTATTCCATCGTGGCATGCCGGTCGCACACTATGCAGTGTCGCCGGAGCAGGAGAGAGCAAGTGAAAGGTGAAATCGTAGAAGTCATCATCGACTGGATCGAAGCACATCTGGATGATGGTTTAAATATTGAAGCCGTAGCCGCACGATCGGGCTATTCAAAATGGCATCTTCAGCGCGCTTTTAAAGAAAAAAAAGGCATGACGCTGGGCAGTTTTATCCGCTGTCGCCGGCTGGATGAAGCCGCGAAAAGCCTGGTCAGCTCGCACAAAACCATTATGACGATTTCCATGGATCTGGGCTTCTCATCGCAACAGTGTTTTCAGCGCGTCTTTAAAAAACATTTTAACGTTACGCCAAGAGACTACCGTAACTTGCATCGCGAGCTGCACTAGGTTAGCGGCAGCCGGGCACCCCCCTTTTCTGAGCTGCAATCAAAATGAAAAAAATCCTTTCTCTCCTTATCACTGTGTTGATGAGCAGTTCCTGTCTTGGCGCTGGCGGCGGGCCAATGCGCGTAGTGTTTGCTGAATGTGAACACTGCACTGCGCCCGTTAGTGCCGGTAATGAGATGGGGGAGGGTATTACTGGCTATGAGCGGCAGGTACAGCGCGGGCTGGAGCCAGCGATGGAGAGCGCTCAGCGAAGTAGCGCCAGGTAAAATCCAGCAAGTTCGACGTGGCAACCATGAAAAATTTAACATTTCATCAGGTATACTGTGCCGGTGTTGAATTGCTTACGGGTTGCTATGGAACGTTTTACTGAGAATCTGATATACGCTGCGCGCTGGCTGCTGGCGCCTATTTACCTTGGGTTGTCCCTTGGACTGCTGGCGTTAGCGATCAAGTTTTTCCAGGAAGTTTTTCACCTGTTGCCCAACGTGCTGGCTATGGCCGAGAACGATTTAGTGCTGGTGCTGCTGTCGATGATTGACCTGACGCTGGTCGGCGGCCTGCTGGTGATGGTGATGCTTTCCGGCTATGAAAACTTTGTCTCCAAGCTGGATATCTCCGAGCACAAGGAAAAACTGAGCTGGTTGGGGAAAATGGATTCCGGCTCGCTGAAAAATAAAGTTGCCGCGTCGATTGTGGCTATCTCTTCTATACACCTGCTGCGGGTGTTTATGGATGCCAGAAATATCCCTGATAATAAGCTGATGTGGTACGTCATTATCCATCTGGCTTTTGTTCTGTCTGCCTTTGTCATGGGCTATCTTGATGGCATGTCGCGCAGAGAGAAAAACAGCAGTCATTAATATCAAACTGCCCGCATCCGCGGGCAGTTTTCCTGCTTTTTAACGCCTTCCGCTAATTTTACTTGCCTGATACAGGGCAGATCGCATAAAAAACCGGTAACGCGCCTGTTTCTGTGACAGAAACCTTTTGCGTAAAAGCCCCCGGCACTTCTGTTATACCCGTTAATGACCTCGCGGCCATCTGCTGCGCGGCCTGTAGCTAATTTCTTATTGAGGACAGCGATGTCAGATGATTAGTCGTCGTCGGTTAATGCTGGGTACTGGCGCAACGCTGTTGGCGATGACCACCGGAAAACTTTTCGCCAGAGAGGATATTATTCCGCTTTGGCAGGATGAGCCACCTGGCGGCGGTGGGCCCAGCGGAGAGCTGCGCGTTTCCACAAACGGTTCATGGTCGAATATCGTTAGTCCGGCTATTCAGCGCTTCCAGCCGGAAAACCCGAACGGCTCTGCGGTATTAATTGCTGCCGGCGGCGGCTATCGCTGGATAGGGATGGGTGGTGAAGCCTGGCCTGTCGCTCGCTGGCTAAACGCTCGCGGCTATACAGCTTACGTGCTGAGTTACCGCTTACCTCACGAAAAATGGCGAGCCGGGCGACTGGCCCCGTTGCAGGATGCGCAGCGGGCGATCAGGCTGGTACGTTCAATGGAGCGGAAAGTCCATCTGTTAGGCTTTTCCGCTGGCGGCCATCTGATGGGGATGGCGGCAGCGCGGCCAGATTTTGCCACCTATAAGCCGGAAGACTCTCTGGATCTGATTCGTCCTGAGGTCGACACCGCAGCGCTAATCTATCCGGTTATTACGCTCGAACCGCCTTACACGCATACTAATACCTACCTGGAAATGCTGGGTAAAAATGCGTCGCCGGCTGATGAAGCGAGCTGGTCAGTAGAAAACTACGTAACGCGCCAGTTTCCGCCGACGTTTTTAGCACAGGCCGAGGACGATCATGTGTCGAATCCGCATAATACACAAATTATGCACGATACCTGTCGGCGGATGGGCGTACCGGTTGAGCAGATTAAAATTACTCGCGGTGGGCATGGTTTTGGTTTAGGCAGGGCAGGATCGCCTGCGGCGATCTGGGATGAAGCCTATTCGATTTGGCTTGCGGCACGTCGCTAAACGAGAGAATGCCACCTCCGGCAGAGGTGGCCAGCCGCTATTTTCGCAATCTGACCAGGTCAACCGCATGATTGACGCTTTTGGTCATAATCAGGCTCGCCCGCTCACGCGTTGGCAGAATATTCTCTTTCAGGTTCATCAGATTGATCTCTTCCCACAGCTGTGTGGCAACACCTACCGCTTCGTCGGCGGGTAATTTCGCGTAGTGATGGAAATAGGAATCCGGATCGGTAAACGCACCCTGACGGAATTTCAGAAAACGATTGATATACCAGTGGCGCAGCAAATCCTCAGGCGCATCAACATAGATAGAGAAGTCGACAAAGTCTGAGACAAAGACGTGATGCGGATCGTGGGGATAATCCATTCCGCTCTGCAAAACGTTCAGCCCTTCCAGAATCAAAATATCGGGCTGCTGTACCGTTTTGTCCCCTTCAGGAATGACGTCGTAAATCAGGTGTGAATAGACAGGTGCAGTGACCTGCGAAGCGCCTGATTTCAACTCAGAGACAAAATTGACCAGCCGGTGCATGTCGTAAGATTGTGGGAACCCCTTCTTTTTCATCAGCCCGCGCTCTTTTAACACCTCATTAGGGTGCAAAAAGCCATCGGTGGTGATGAGCTCAACGCGACGATGCTCCGGCCAGCGGCTCAGTAACGCCTGTAACACACGCGCCGTGGTGCTTTTTCCTACGGCTACGCTACCGGCGATGCTGATGATATAGGGGATCTTCTGTCCGTTTGTACCCAGGAACTGTTCCAGCACCGCCTGACGGCGTAGATTTGAACTGATATAGAAGTTCAGCAGACGTGAGAGCGGCAGATAAATCTCCGCCACTTCATCTATAGAGAGATCTTCGTTAATCCCTTCAAGCTGCGCAATTTCATCTTCACTCAGCGTCATCGGCACGGAATCACGCAACGCGGCCCATTGCGAACGGTTAAATTGCAGATAGGGTGTAGTCAACAAGGAGTCTTTTTTACTCATATGCATGCTTCTGCCAGCAAGAATTAGCCCGTCGTAACGTCAGAACTGCCGGTAAAGAAGGGAAAATCCCATTTTACGTACGCACTAAGGTAAATTTCAGAAAACAATAGGCAGGAGGTTAACACCACACGGCAAGTAATCAGAAGTAAAAATATAACCTGCGGACGCAAACGTAACGGCTCCCGCATTTATTGAATAATTCGCTGGCAATCATCTCGCTAACCTGATTAACCGCAAAGTCAGTCATGCCTTCTCTGACTGCAATCCGTTTTTAGCCACCCTTCATGGGATAAAAGAAAATCGGGCGTCTAAAAAATAGGCAGTTGAACCTTTCATATTGAGGAGTTAAAGCAATAAAACGCTTGATGGAAGGAATCCTCATAAGAGAAAAGAGGAAGGATGCGTACTTCGGCGTGAAAAAGCCTGCATGAAAAAAGCGCCGTAATGCTGCATATTTGAACGATATTGCAGGTCGGAAGCGCTAATTTGCGAAGAATCGCACAAATAGTAGCCATAAGGACTTTTATCGCAATTTTTTTGTTGCATCCCGCCGCCAGTCTTCCTAGAATGCGCTCCACTTGATGCCGGCTTAGCTCAGTTGGTAGAGCAACTGACTTGTAATCAGTAGGTCACCAGTTCGATTCCGGTAGCCGGCACCATCAAGTAACGAAGTACCCCTGGTGGGGTTCCCGAGCGGCCAAAGGGAGCAGACTGTAAATCTGCCGTCATCGACTTCGAAGGTTCGAATCCTTCCCCCACCACCATTTCGGCCTCGCAGTTTGAGGTTGCAAATGCAGATTTCAGACTGAGCTCAAGCACAGTCAGAGTCATCAAGCAAATGCGGGTTGACTCGAATAGCTGGGAAACTTTTTCAGCTGTTCACAAGCTACAGACAGAACAGGTAGCCGAGTTCCAGGATGCGGGCATCGTATAATGGCTATTACCTCAGCCTTCCAAGCTGATGATGCGGGTTCGATTCCCGCTGCCCGCTCCAAGCCGTGCTGATATGGCTCAGTTGGTAGAGCGCACCCTTGGTAAGGGTGAGGTCCCCAGTTCGACTCTGGGTATCAGCACCACTTCTAAATCTCCCTCCCTGATTCTTCTCTGTACGTTAAAATTCAACAGTTCAGGCGCTGCCTGGTTGATGTGGTGATATCACCGATTTATCCGTGTCTTAGAGGGACAAGCGATGTCTAAAGAAAAATTTGAACGTTCCAAACCGCACGTCAACGTTGGTACTATCGGCCACGTTGACCACGGTAAAACTACCCTGACTGCTGCTATCACCACCGTTCTGGCTAAAACCTACGGCGGTTCTGCTCGTGCATTCGACCAGATCGATAACGCGCCAGAAGAAAAAGCTCGTGGTATCACCATCAACACTTCTCACGTTGAATATGACACCCCAACTCGCCACTACGCGCACGTTGACTGCCCAGGCCACGCCGACTATGTGAAAAACATGATCACCGGTGCTGCTCAGATGGACGGCGCGATCCTGGTTGTTGCTGCGACTGATGGCCCAATGCCTCAGACCCGTGAGCACATCCTGCTGGGTCGTCAGGTTGGCGTTCCATTCATCATCGTGTTCATGAACAAATGCGACATGGTTGATGACGAAGAGCTGCTGGAACTGGTTGAGATGGAAGTGCGTGAGCTGCTGTCTGCTTATGATTTCCCTGGTGATGACCTGCCAATCGTTCGCGGTTCTGCACTGAAAGCACTGCAGGGCGAAGCTGAGTGGGAAGCTAAGATCATCGAGCTGGCTGGTCACCTGGATACCTACATCCCAGAACCAGAGCGCGCAATTGACAAGCCGTTCCTGCTGCCAATCGAAGACGTATTCTCTATCTCTGGCCGTGGTACCGTTGTTACCGGTCGTGTAGAGCGCGGTATCGTTAAAGTGGGTGAAGAAGTTGAAATCGTTGGTATCAAAGATACCGTGAAATCAACCTGTACCGGCGTTGAAATGTTCCGTAAGCTGCTGGACGAAGGCCGTGCGGGTGAGAACTGTGGTATCCTGCTGCGCGGTATCAAGCGCGAAGATATCCAGCGTGGTCAGGTTCTGGCTAAGCCAGGCTCAATCAAGCCACACACCAAGTTCGAATCTGAAGTGTACATCCTGTCCAAAGACGAAGGCGGCCGTCATACTCCGTTCTTCAAAGGTTACCGTCCACAGTTCTACTTCCGTACAACTGACGTGACCGGTACCATCGAACTGCCAGAAGGCGTTGAGATGGTAATGCCAGGCGACAACATTCAGATGGTTGTTACCCTGATCCATCCAATCGCGATGGACGACGGTCTGCGTTTCGCAATCCGTGAAGGCGGCCGTACTGTTGGTGCCGGCGTTGTCGCTAAAGTTATCGCTTAATCGCTGATAATATTTGACGCAACGTACAAGAAGAGGGCATCATTTGATGCCCTTTTTGCACGCTGTAACATAGAACCTGGCTCATCAGTGATTTTCAGCCATAATCATTGCTGAGGCAGGCTCTGTAGCACGGCGTTATATGCCGAGTTTCGCCTGACAGCATTATTCGGTTCGGTTGCCGCGTAAAACGCGGCAAAATAGTTTCTGATTTATTGTGGCAGGTTGGTTTATGAGTGCTAATACCGAAGCTCAAGGGAGCGGGCGCGGCCTGGAAGCGATAAAGTGGACAGGTGTGGCATTGCTGCTGATCGTAGCTGTCGTAGGCAACTACTATTATCGTGAAGTTACCCTCCCACTGCGCGCGCTGGCCGTAGTAATCCTGATCGCAGCAGCAGGTGGCATTGCGCTGCTGACGACGAAAGGCAAAGCAACGCTGGCTTTTGCCCGCGAAGCGCGCACTGAAGTTCGCAAGGTTATTTGGCCTACTCGTCAGGAAACGTTGCACACCACGTTAATCGTTGCCGCGGTCACTGCCGTGATGTCACTGATTTTGTGGGGACTGGATGGTATTCTGGTCCGTCTCGTCTCGTTTATCACTGGCCTGAGGTTCTGAGATGTCTGAAGCTCCAAAAAAGCGCTGGTACGTCGTTCAGGCGTTTTCCGGCTTTGAAGGCCGTGTAGCCCAGTCGCTGCGCGAGCATATCAAATTACATAACATGGAAGAACTCTTTGGCGAAGTCATGGTTCCAACCGAAGAAGTGGTTGAGATCCGTGGTGGCCAGCGTCGCAAGAGCGAGCGCAAGTTCTTCCCAGGCTATGTACTGGTACAAATGGTCATGAACGATGCAAGCTGGCACTTAGTGCGCAGCGTGCCGCGCGTCATGGGATTCATTGGTGGTACCTCCGATCGTCCGGCACCTATTAGCGATAAAGAAGTCGACGCGATCATGAACCGCCTGCAGTCTGCTGGCGATAAGCCACGTCCGAAAACCCTGTTTGAGCCGGGTGAAATGGTCCGTGTTAATGACGGTCCGTTTGCTGACTTCAACGGCGTGGTTGAAGAAGTGGATTATGAAAAAAGCCGCCTGAAAGTTTCCGTTTCCATCTTTGGCCGTGCAACGCCGGTTGAGCTGGACTTTGGACAGGTTGAGAAAAGCTGATAAGCAGGCATAGCCAACTTACCTGATTAAAAAGTAAGCCTGGCGATGCAATATCAGTTGCGAGAGGCGCGAAATTGCCCTACAATTTCGCGCCTTTTGTTTTTATGCGCTTTAGCGCGTGAATATTAATTACGGGGAGCTCCTTCTGGAGCGATCGCACCCAATAGAGGAATTATCATGGCTAAGAAAGTACAAGCCTACGTCAAGCTGCAGGTTGCAGCCGGTATGGCAAACCCAAGCCCACCAGTGGGTCCAGCGCTGGGTCAGCAAGGCGTTAACATCATGGAATTCTGTAAAGCGTTTAACGCAAAAACAGAATCCCTGGAAAAAGGTCTGCCAACTCCGGTTGTTATTACCGTTTATTCTGACCGTTCTTTCACCTTCGTTACCAAAACGCCTCCAGCAGCAGTTCTGCTGAAGAAAGCGGCGGGTATCAAGTCTGGTTCCGGCAAGCCGAACAAAGACAAAGTAGGTAAAGTATCACGTGCTCAGGTACGTGAAATCGCAGAAACCAAAGCTGCGGACATGACTGGTTCTGACGTTGAAGCGATGACTCGCTCCATCGAAGGTACTGCTCGTTCCATGGGCCTGGTAGTAGAGGACTAAGAAATGGCTAAGCTGACCAAGCGCATGCGCGTGATCCGTGACAAAGTTGATGCAACTAAACAGTATGACATCAACGAAGCTGTTGCTCTGCTGAAGGAACTGGCGACTGCTAAGTTCGTAGAAAGCGTTGACGTAGCTGTAAATCTGGGCATTGATGCTCGTAAATCCGATCAGAACGTTCGCGGTGCAACTGTACTGCCACACGGTACTGGCCGTTCCGTTCGCGTTGCCGTATTTACCCAGGGTGCAAACGCTGAAGCTGCTAAAGCTGCAGGCGCTGAACTGGTAGGTATGGAAGATCTGGCTGACCAGATCAAAAAAGGCGAAATGAACTTTGACGTTGTTATCGCATCTCCAGATGCAATGCGCGTTGTTGGCCAGCTGGGTCAGGTTCTGGGCCCACGTGGTCTGATGCCAAACCCGAAAGTTGGCACCGTAACCCCTAACGTTGCAGAAGCGGTTAAGAACGCTAAAGCAGGTCAGGTTCGTTACCGTAACGACAAAAACGGCATCATCCATACCACTATCGGTAAGGTTGATTTCGATGCAGATAAACTGAAAGAAAACCTGGAATCCCTGCTGGTTGCGCTGAAAAAAGCAAAACCATCTCAGGCGAAAGGCGTTTTCATCAAGAAAGTTAGCCTCTCCACCACTATGGGTGCAGGCGTTGCAGTTGATCAGGCTGGCCTGAACGCTGCTGCTAACTAATCTGCTTTACGCGGGCGAAATTTTCGACTAGAATCTTACGCCCGTTGTTCTGTTAATATACAGAACCCCTATTCAAGCCAGTCGGACTGAGACAAGGCGGCAAAAAAGTGAATCGTCAGGAGCATAGCTCGCTATGTGACTGAGGTGAGCGAGAGCAGCCAACGCAGTATCAGTTCGAATGGGGCAGGATAGACAGAATTTTCGGTTGGAGCCTGGCCTTATCCAGGCCTCCGTCCAAGACCGCAGGTGTTTCGAAAGAAACTTAATCTCCTGCGTAGACGGTGACAGAACCTGAAGAATATATTTATAGTCTTTGCTGGATTCTGCTCACCGTGTTTGAGCGCCTGTCTTCGGAAACGTTGGCAGGTGATGTGAGTTCCGGAGGAATCCTTCTCCGGTCAAAAATCCAGGAGCACAAGCTAATGGCATTAAATCTTCAAGACAAACAAGCGATTGTTGCTGAAGTCACCGAAGTAGCCAAAGGCGCGCTGTCTGCGGTAGTTGCGGATTCCCGCGGCGTGACCGTAGACAAAATGACTGAACTGCGTAAAGCAGGTCGTGAAGCTGGCGTTTACATGCGTGTTGTTCGTAACACCCTGCTGCGCCGCGTCGTTGAAGGAACTCAGTTTGAGGTCCTGAAAGACACGTTTGTTGGTCCGACCCTGATTGCATACTCTATGGAACACCCGGGCGCTGCTGCTCGTCTGTTCAAAGAGTTCGCGAAAGCGAATGCAAAATTTGAGGTCAAAGCTGCGGCCTTTGAAGGTGAGCTGATCACGGCGGAAAATATTGACCGTCTGGCAACTCTGCCAACTTACGAAGAAGCGCTGGCACGTCTGATGTCGACCATGAAAGAAGCCGCTGCAGGCAAACTGGTCCGCACTCTGGCAGCCGTACGCGACGCCAAAGAAGCTGCATAAGCACTTTTTGGTCTGTTGCACTTTAACGTATAAACTATTTCTGATTTACAGGAACAATTGTCATGTCTATCACTAAAGATCAAATTCTGGAAGCAGTAGCAGCTATGTCTGTAATGGACGTTGTTGAGCTGGTTTCCGCTATGGAAGAAAAATTCGGTGTTTCTGCTGCTGCCGCTGTAGCTGTTGCTGCAGGCCCTGCTGAAGCTGCTGAAGAAAAAACTGAGTTCGACGTTGTACTGAAAGCTATCGGCGCTAACAAAGTTGCCGTGATCAAAGCAGTACGTGGCGCAACTGGTCTGGGCCTGAAAGAAGCTAAAGACCTGGTTGAGTCTGCACCTGCTGCCCTGAAAGAAGGCATCAGCAAAGACGACGCAGAAGCTCTGAAGAAAGCACTGGAAGAAGCTGGCGCAGAAGTTGAAGTTAAATAAGCCAACCTTTCAGGTTGCAGCCTAGTATTTTAGGCTGATGGCTGGTGACTTTATAGTCACCAGCCTTTTTGCGCTCTACAGCACCAATGGCGTTTCACACTGTTTAGCCATTGATTTGCTTAATATCTTTCTCTATCGACGCCTCAATATACTGCTTTTCCGCACGGTTCCCTGCTGTGCCAACGGCAATGAAATGATTTGAGAGTGGCAGAAAGAGATATTACGGAAAGAAGCTCTTCATTCCGGACCAACAAAATAGTGTCGCATGAACTGTCCCCCCTGGACGGACAGAGAGGTTCTACTTTTCAGCGAGCTGAGGAACCCTATGGTTTACTCCTATACCGAGAAAAAACGTATTCGTAAGGATTTTGGAAAGCGTCCACAAGTTCTGGACATTCCTTATCTCCTTTCTATCCAGCTTGACTCGTTCCAGAAGTTCATCGAGCAAGATCCGGAAGGTCAGTATGGTCTGGAAGCTGCATTCCGTTCCGTATTCCCTATCCAAAGCTACAGCGGTAATTCCGAGCTGCAATATGTCAGCTACCGTTTAGGCGAACCTGTCTTTGATGTGAAAGAGTGTCAGATCCGTGGCGTCACGTATTCTGCACCTTTACGCGTGAAGCTGCGCCTGGTGATCTACGAGCGCGAAGCGCCGGAAGGCACCGTTAAGGACATCAAAGAGCAAGAAGTTTACATGGGCGAAATTCCGCTCATGACCGATAACGGTACCTTTGTCATCAACGGTACGGAAAGGGTTATCGTTTCTCAGCTGCATCGTAGTCCTGGCGTCTTCTTCGACAGCGATAAGGGTAAAACCCACTCATCGGGTAAAGTGCTGTATAACGCACGTATCATCCCTTACCGTGGTTCATGGTTGGACTTTGAGTTTGACCCGAAAGACAACCTGTTCGTTCGTATTGACCGTCGCCGTAAACTGCCTGCGACCATCATTCTGCGCGCCCTGAACTACACCACTGAGCAGATCCTTGACCTGTTCTTTGAGAAAGTGGTTTACGAAATCCGCAACAACAAGTTGCAGATGGAACTGGTGCCAGAGCGTCTGCGCGGCGAGACAGCCTCTTTCGATATCGAAGCCAACGGTACGACCTACGTTGAGAAAGGCCGTCGCATTACTGCACGCCACATTCGTCAGCTGGAAAAAGATGGCGTTGAGCACATCGAAGTTCCGGTTGAATACATCGCAGGTAAAGTCGTCGGTAAAGATTACATCGATGAAAGCACCGGCGAGCTGATCGTTGCCGCTAACATGGAGCTGTCGCTGGATCTGCTGGCGAAGCTGAGCCAGTCTGGCCATAAGCGCATCGAAACGCTGTTTACCAACGATCTGGACCACGGCCCGTACATCTCTGAGACCGTACGTGTCGATCCAACAACCGATCGCCTGAGCGCGCTGGTTGAGATCTATCGCATGATGCGTCCTGGTGAGCCACCAACGCGTGAAGCGGCTGAAAACCTGTTCGAGAACCTGTTCTTCTCCGAAGACCGCTACGATCTGTCAGCGGTAGGTCGTATGAAGTTCAACCGTTCTCTGCTGCGTGACGAGATCGAAGGTTCCGGTATCCTGAGCAAAGACGACATCATTGAAGTGATGAAGAAGCTCATCGGTATCCGTAACGGTATTGGCGAAGTGGATGATATCGACCACCTCGGCAACCGTCGTATCCGTTCCGTCGGCGAAATGGCTGAAAACCAGTTCCGTGTCGGCCTGGTGCGCGTAGAGCGTGCGGTGAAAGAGCGTCTGTCTCTGGGCGATCTCGACACCCTGATGCCACAGGACATGATCAACGCCAAGCCAATTTCGGCGGCGGTGAAAGAGTTCTTCGGCTCCAGCCAGCTGTCACAGTTTATGGACCAGAACAACCCGTTGTCTGAGATTACGCACAAACGTCGTATCTCTGCACTGGGTCCAGGCGGTCTGACGCGTGAGCGTGCAGGCTTTGAAGTTCGAGACGTTCACCCGACTCACTACGGTCGCGTGTGTCCAATCGAAACGCCGGAAGGTCCAAACATCGGTCTGATCAACTCCTTGTCTGTGTATGCACAGACCAATGAGTACGGTTTCCTGGAAACCCCATACCGTCGCGTTCGCGAAGGCGTGGTGACCGACGAAATTCATTACCTCTCTGCAATTGAAGAGGGTAACTACGTTATCGCTCAGGCGAACACCAACCTCGACGACGAAGGTCACTTCGTAGACGACCTGGTGACCTGCCGTAGCAAAGGCGAATCGAGCCTGTTCAGCCGCGATCAGGTTGACTACATGGACGTTTCCACCCAACAGGTGGTTTCCGTCGGTGCGTCACTGATCCCGTTCCTGGAGCACGATGACGCCAACCGCGCATTGATGGGTGCAAACATGCAACGTCAGGCGGTTCCTACTCTGCGTGCTGATAAGCCGCTGGTTGGTACCGGTATGGAACGCGCGGTAGCGGTTGACTCCGGTGTAACAGCCGTAGCGAAACGTGGTGGTACCGTACAGTACGTTGATGCATCCCGTATCGTTATCAAAGTTAACGAAGACGAAATGTATCCGGGCGAAGCCGGTATCGACATTTACAACCTGACCAAGTACACCCGTTCTAACCAGAACACCTGTATCAACCAGATGCCGTGTGTCAACCTGGGCGAACCAATTGAACGTGGTGACGTGCTGGCCGACGGTCCTTCAACGGATCTGGGCGAACTGGCACTGGGTCAGAACATGCGCGTCGCGTTCATGCCGTGGAACGGCTACAACTTCGAAGACTCCATCTTAGTCTCCGAGCGCGTGGTACAGGAAGATCGCTTCACCACCATCCACATTCAGGAACTGGCATGTGTGTCTCGTGACACCAAGCTGGGGCCAGAAGAGATCACCGCTGACATCCCTAACGTGGGTGAAGCTGCGCTCTCCAAACTGGATGAATCCGGTATCGTGTATATCGGTGCGGAAGTGACCGGTGGCGACATTCTGGTTGGTAAGGTAACGCCGAAAGGTGAAACCCAGCTGACGCCAGAAGAGAAGCTGCTGCGTGCGATCTTCGGTGAGAAAGCGTCTGACGTTAAAGACTCTTCTCTGCGCGTACCAAACGGCGTGTCTGGTACCGTTATTGACGTGCAGGTCTTCACCCGCGATGGCGTGGAAAAAGACAAGCGCGCGCTGGAAATCGAAGAGATGCAGCTGAAGCAGGCGAAAAAAGACCTGTCTGAAGAATTGCAGATCCTCGAAGCTGGCCTGTTCAGCCGTATCAACTACCTGCTGGTTTCCGGCGGCGTTGAAGCGGAAAAACTGGACAAGCTGCCACGCGAGCGCTGGTTGGAACTCGGCCTGACCGACGAAGACAAGCAGAACCAGCTGGAACAGCTGGCTGGACAGTACGATGAGCTGAAGCACGAGTTTGAGAAGAAACTCGAAGCGAAGCGCCGCAAAATCACTCAGGGCGATGACCTGGCACCTGGCGTGCTGAAAATCGTTAAAGTGTATCTGGCCGTTAAACGTCAGATCCAGCCTGGTGACAAAATGGCAGGTCGTCACGGGAACAAAGGTGTTATCTCCAAGATCAACCCGATCGAAGATATGCCATACGATGAGAACGGTACGCCGGTCGATATCGTACTGAACCCGCTGGGCGTACCATCACGTATGAACATTGGACAGATTCTTGAAACCCACCTGGGTATGGCTGCGAAGGGCATTGGCGAGAAGATCAACGCTATGCTTAAGAAGCAGGAAGAAGTGTCCAAACTGCGTGAGTTCATTCAGCGCGCGTACGATCTGGGCACGGATGTGCGTCAGAAAGTTGACCTGAATACCTTCACCGACGATGAAGTTCTGCGTCTGGCTGAGAACCTGAAAAAAGGTATGCCAATTGCCACGCCAGTGTTCGACGGCGCGAAAGAGAGCGAGATCAAAGAGCTGCTGCAGCTCGGCGGCCTGCCTTCTTCCGGTCAGATCACCCTGTTTGATGGCCGTACCGGCGAGCAGTTTGAGCGTCAGGTAACCGTTGGCTACATGTACATGCTGAAACTGAACCACTTAGTGGATGACAAGATGCATGCACGTTCTACCGGTTCTTACAGCCTGGTTACTCAGCAGCCGCTGGGTGGTAAAGCGCAGTTCGGTGGACAGCGCTTCGGTGAGATGGAAGTGTGGGCACTGGAAGCATACGGTGCCGCTTATACCCTGCAGGAAATGCTGACCGTTAAGTCTGATGACGTCAACGGCCGTACCAAGATGTATAAAAACATCGTTGACGGCAACCATCAGATGGAACCGGGCATGCCGGAATCCTTCAACGTACTGTTGAAAGAGATCCGCTCGCTGGGTATTAACATCGAGCTGGAAGACGAGTAACCCTCTGTCCCATTTCGGGCCGCGGTTAATACCGCTGCGGCCCGAAAGACAGAGGTGTAATACCTCAAGTTCGTACTGGTTACAGGACAGCCTGGTGAGTACCGGGTTGTTTTGAGAAGTCTCACTCCGACGGGAGCTAATCCGTGAAAGACTTACTTAAGTTTCTGAAAGCGCAAACTAAGACCGAAGAGTTTGATGCGATCAAAATTGCTCTGGCCTCGCCAGACATGATCCGTTCCTGGTCTTTTGGTGAAGTTAAAAAGCCAGAAACCATCAACTACCGTACGTTCAAACCAGAACGTGACGGGCTTTTCTGTGCGCGTATTTTCGGGCCGGTAAAAGATTACGAATGCCTGTGCGGTAAGTACAAGCGTTTGAAACATCGCGGCGTGATCTGTGAGAAGTGTGGCGTTGAAGTTACACAGACCAAAGTTCGCCGTGAGCGCATGGGCCACATTGAGCTGGCTTCCCCAACTGCGCACATCTGGTTCCTGAAATCGCTGCCATCGCGCATCGGTTTACTGCTGGACATGCCACTGCGTGATATCGAGCGCGTGCTGTACTTCGAATCTTATGTGGTTGTTGAAGGCGGCATGACCAACCTTGAGCGCCGTCAGATCCTGACTGAAGAGCAGTATCTGGACGCGCTGGAAGAGTTTGGTGACGAGTTCGACGCGAAGATGGGTGCGGAAGCAGTCCAGGCGCTGTTGAAAAACATGGATCTGGAGCAGGAATGCGAGCAGCTGCGTGAAGAGCTGAACGAAACCAACTCCGAAACCAAGCGTAAGAAGCTGACCAAGCGTATCAAGCTGCTGGAAGCGTTCGTACAGTCTGGCAACAAGCCAGAGTGGATGATCCTGACCGTGCTGCCGGTACTGCCACCGGATCTGCGTCCGCTGGTGCCGCTGGACGGCGGTCGTTTCGCCACGTCAGATCTGAACGATCTGTATCGTCGCGTGATCAACCGTAACAACCGTCTGAAGCGCCTGCTGGATCTGGCTGCGCCAGATATCATCGTACGTAACGAAAAACGTATGCTGCAGGAAGCGGTTGATGCGCTGCTGGATAACGGCCGTCGCGGTCGTGCGATCACCGGTTCGAACAAGCGTCCTCTGAAATCTTTGGCCGACATGATCAAAGGTAAGCAGGGTCGTTTCCGTCAGAACCTGTTGGGTAAACGTGTTGACTACTCTGGTCGTTCCGTTATCACCGTTGGTCCATACCTGCGTCTGCACCAGTGTGGTCTGCCGAAGAAAATGGCACTGGAACTGTTCAAACCGTTCATCTACGGCAAGCTGGAACTGCGTGGTCTCGCTACCACCATCAAAGCCGCCAAGAAAATGGTTGAGCGTGAAGAAGCTGTCGTTTGGGATATCCTGGACGAAGTGATCCGCGAACACCCGGTACTGCTGAACCGTGCACCAACCCTGCACCGTTTGGGTATCCAGGCATTTGAGCCAGTCCTGATCGAAGGTAAAGCGATCCAGCTGCACCCGCTGGTTTGTGCGGCTTATAACGCCGACTTCGATGGTGACCAGATGGCTGTTCACGTACCGCTGACGCTGGAAGCCCAGCTGGAAGCGCGTGCGCTGATGATGTCTACCAACAACATCCTGTCGCCAGCGAACGGTGAGCCAATCATCGTTCCTTCACAGGACGTTGTACTGGGTCTGTACTACATGACCCGTGACTGTGTTAACGCCAAAGGCGAAGGCATGGTGCTGACCGGTCCGAAAGAAGCTGAGCGCATTTATCGCGCTGGCCTGGCGTCGCTGCACGCTCGCGTTAAGGTACGTATTACCGAACACGAGAAAAACGAGCAGGATGAGTGGGTTGCTAAAACCAGCATCATCGATACCACCGTTGGCCGTGCCATCCTGTGGATGATCGTGCCAAAAGGTCTGCCTTACTCCATCGTCAACCAGGCGCTGGGTAAGAAAGCGATCTCCAAGATGCTGAACACCTGTTACCGCATCCTGGGCCTGAAGCCGACCGTTATCTTTGCTGACCAGACCATGTACACCGGCTTTGCCTATGCAGCACGCTCCGGCGCGTCTGTTGGTATCGACGACATGGTTATCCCAGAGAAGAAAGTGGAAATCATCACCGAAGCGGAAGCGGAAGTGGCTGAGATTCAGGAGCAGTTCCAGTCTGGTCTGGTAACCGCTGGCGAACGCTACAACAAAGTGATCGATATCTGGGCTGCGGCCAACGAACGCGTTGCGAAAGCCATGATGGAAAACCTGTCTACCGAAACTGTCATTAACCGTGACGGCGTGGAAGAGCGTCAGGTCTCCTTCAACAGCATCTTTATGATGGCCGACTCCGGTGCGCGTGGTTCTGCTGCGCAGATTCGTCAGCTGGCCGGTATGCGTGGTCTGATGGCTAAGCCAGATGGTTCCATCATCGAAACGCCAATTACCGCGAACTTCCGTGAAGGTCTGAACGTACTCCAGTACTTCATCTCCACGCACGGTGCTCGTAAAGGTCTTGCGGATACCGCACTGAAAACCGCTAACTCCGGTTACCTGACCCGTCGTCTGGTTGACGTGGCACAGGATCTGGTGGTTACCGAAGACGACTGTGGCACGCACGAAGGCATCATGATGACTCCGGTCATCGAAGGTGGCGACGTGAAAGAACCACTGCGCGAGCGCGTTCTGGGTCGTGTGACCGCAGAAGACGTTCTCAAGCCAGGCACTGCAGACATCCTGCTGCCACGCAACACCCTGCTGCACGAGCAACAGTGTGACCTGCTGGAAGAGCATTCTGTCGACAGCCTGAAAGTGCGTTCTGTTGTAAGCTGCGAAACTGACTTCGGTGTGTGTGCACACTGTTATGGACGCGATCTGGCGCGTGGTCACATCATCAACAAAGGTGAGGCCATCGGCGTTATTGCAGCACAGTCCATCGGTGAGCCGGGTACACAGCTGACGATGCGTACGTTCCACATCGGTGGTGCGGCATCTCGTGCGGCTGCTGAATCCAGCATCCAGGTGAAGAACAAAGGTACGCTGAAACTGATCAACGCCAAGTCGGTTACCAACTCCGCTGGCAAGCTGGTTGTTACTTCACGTAACACCGAGCTGAAAATGATCGACGAATTTGGTCGTACTAAAGAGAGCTATAAGGTTCCTTACGGTTCGACCATGGCGAAAGGTGATGGTGAGCAGGTTGCAGCGGGCGAGACCGTAGCAAACTGGGATCCGCACACCATGCCGGTCATCACCGAAGTGAGCGGTTTCATTCGCTTCACTGACATGATCGACGGCCAGACCATTACCCGCCAGACTGATGACCTGACCGGTCTGTCATCTCTGGTGATCCTGGACAGTGCAGAACGTACTGCCGGTGGTAAAGATCTGCGTCCAGCGCTGAAAATTGTTGATGCCAACGGCAACGATGTCATGATCCCAGGCTCCGATATGCCTGCTCAGTACTTCCTGCCGGGTAAAGCGATTGTGCAGCTGGAAGATGGCGTGAAGATCAGCTCGGGTGATACCCTGGCTCGTGTACCTCAGGAATCTGGCGGTACCAAGGACATCACCGGTGGTCTGCCACGCGTTGCTGACCTGTTCGAAGCCCGTCGTCCGAAAGAGCCGGCAATCCTGGCTGAAATCAGCGGTATCATTTCCTTCGGTAAAGAAACCAAAGGGAAGCGTCGTCTGGTTATCACCCCGATTGACGGTAGCGATCATTACGAAGAGATGATTCCGAAATGGCGTCAGCTGAACGTGTTCGAAGGTGAACGCGTGGAGCGCGGTGACGTGGTTTCCGATGGCCCAGAATCACCACACGACATTCTGCGTCTGCGTGGCGTGCATGCGGTGACGCGTTACATCACTAACGAAGTGCAGGAAGTTTACCGTCTGCAAGGCGTTAAGATTAACGATAAGCACATCGAAGTCATCGTTCGTCAGATGCTGCGTAAAGCAACCATCGCAAGCGCAGGAAGCACCGACTTCCTGGACGGCGAGCAAGTTGAAGTGTCACGCGTTAAGATTTCTAACCGTGAACTGGAAGCCAACGGCAAAATCGCAGCGACCTATATGCGCGATCTGCTGGGTATTACCAAAGCGTCACTGGCGACCGAATCCTTCATCTCTGCGGCATCGTTCCAGGAAACGACGCGCGTACTGACCGAAGCAGCCGTTGCGGGCAAACGCGACGAACTGCGCGGCCTGAAAGAGAACGTAATCGTGGGTCGTCTGATCCCAGCCGGTACCGGTTACGCTTATCACCAGGATCGTATGCGCCGTAAAGCGGCAGGCGAAGTGACTGTGGCACCTCAGGTGACCGCAGACGAAGCTTCCGCCAGCCTGGCAGAGCTGCTGAACGCAGGTCTGGGCGGTAACGACGATTAATCGTTGCTAAAGCCACGTTAAAAAACCGCTCTTCGGAGCGGTTTTTTTATGCCGGAAATTCAGGCTGGCGGAGCCACAAGCGTTGGTAAGCCGATTGGCTTTCAGCCAGGAAAAGGGTAGGGAGGCGAGCCCGACAGCGTGGAAGAAACATCGGGCCCGGTTGATGCCGACATGACCTCAACGGAATACACTTTACCCGGAAAGCGAAAAGCGGCCAGCGGCAAACGTTTTTTATGGAATAGCGATCCAGACTTTATTAGAGAAACAACATAGCGTTTATTAAAATTACGAGGAATGCCATAAAAAGCAGGCAGTTAAACCATCAGCATTCATCAGTAATAATTTATTGTCTGACAGGTTCTTATTCCCTTATGGAGGTTGTAATTGCATTTCCATGCTGAGCTTTGTCTTAAATCCCCCTGTTAAATAATTAAAAAGTTGTTAGATTTGAGTCTGTTTGTTAATTTCCTTTTAAACATATTAATGTCCACATTAAACCCTGTTTCGGGTTTCTTTCGTTGCGTCTGAACCAGCCGGTTAATTTGACCGCCCGGTTGATGGAGGGGTTATGAACAAGACTAAGCTCAAGGCACTTGCGCTGCCGCTATTAAAAAATGCAGTTTCAATACGCTTGCGCGCCGAAAAGGTTCTGTTGAAGCGTGGCAAAATGGCGGAATACAATCCTGCTCTTGAACAAGATTTAGATATCATCAGGCACCAGAGAGGATCAGAAGCGATACCAAAGCAAATCTGGATGTTCTGGGCCGGTGAAACCCTTCCTCATGAGATACAGTGTTTCGTTAATAAAGTTTCTCGTGAAAATCCGGGCTATACGCTAACGGTGGTTAACAACGCCAATTTACAGCAGTACCTGCCGGGTCTGGTATTTAAGCATCAGGATATGAAAGTCGCCCACAAGAGTGATGTCATTCGCCTGGAGTTGCTCTATAAATATGGCGGTATCTGGATGGATGCGTCGACTATCCTGAACCGTAGCCTTGATGAGCTGCTGGCGGTCAACCTCGATAACCGTTATGACATGGTTGCCTTCTATCGTGATGTCTCAACGATTGATAAGCATTATCCCATCATTGAAACCTGGTTTATGGCAGTACCCAAAAATAGCGACTTTATTAAACGCTGGCTGCATTATTTCCGCCCTATTGTTGAGTTGGGCGCACGCAATCATTTCATTCAGTTGAAAAATTTACCTAATTACACCGAAATTCTACAGCGAATTACCGATCCAGAGTATTTGATTCTGAATATCACCCAGCAGCAGGCTTTACGCGAATTTAGTCAGTACAATTTCTATTTAAGGAAATGCGAAGCCAACGCCATATTTTATCAGCGCCTGGTGAGCTGGGATGCGGTAAAATTAAGTCGGATGTTTATGATTGACCGGGTTCCCGATGTTTTACCGCCGTTGGTAAAGCTGACCGGGCTGGATCGCAAATATTTGGCGACAAATTTGCGTTATGGCGCAATTAATAAAGACAGCCTGATCGGTCAGGTATTGTTTGCCGAAAGCAAAGAAACGCTGCCAAAAATGCCGTTTAGCGACATGCCTGGCAGCCCGGCGTAAAGCGTATCGCTTAAATGGGCGCTCTTCCCAAATAGCTGTCCCAGTCTTTCCATACTGGCTGCATACCCGCCTGGATTAACGCCTCTGCAACCTGTTGGGGGCGACGGTTATCGTGCGGAGAGAATTGCTCCAGCTCGCTCTGGCCGTCAGCATACCCTCCGGGCTGCGTCTTTGAGAAGGCGCTCACCGTGTTGATAGCCAGCGGCACAACCTTGTCGCGAAACTCAGGCGATTCTCTTGTCGACAACGACTGTTCCACTTCTGGTGCAAAAAGTCGAAAAGCGCAAATCACCTGTACCAGCTGTGCTTCATCCATTATTGAAGCAGGCTGAATACCGCCCGCGCAGGGACGCAGGCGAGGGAAAGCGACGGAATAGCGGCTCTGCCAGTAGGTTTTCTGTAGCCATAGCAGGTGCTCTGCCATCATATAGCAGTCGGTTCGCCAGCTGTCAGACAGGCCAATTAGCGCACCCAGGCCAATTTTATCCACGCCAGCCCGCCCGAGCCGGTCAGGTGTTTCCAGCCGGAAGAAGAAATCCTGCTTGTTGCCTTTCAGGTGATGCTGGCTGTAAACCGCCGAATGATACGTTTCCTGATAAACCAGCACGCCATCCAGCCCCAGCGTTTTCAGCTCGGCATATTCAGGTTCACTCATTGGCTGGACTTCCATCATCAGCGAACTGAAATGCTGACGGATTGCCGGCAGATGCTGGCGGAAATAGTTCATGCCGACTTTGGTCTGATGCTCACCCGTTACCAGCAGCAGCTGATCAAAACCCATCGCGCGGATCGCCTGACACTCACGCTCAATTTCAGCCGCATCCAGCGTTTTGCGCTTAATGCGGTTACTCATGGAAAAACCGCAATAGGTACAGTCGTTGGCGCAAAGATTGGAAAGATAGAGCGGCACGAAAAGATTGACGGCATGGCCGAAGCGCTGGCGAGTCAGCATCTGCGCTTTTTGCGCCATCGGTTCCAGCCACGCCTGAGCAGCTGGAGATAATAACGCCATCAGTTCCTCCCGGCCGACTCTGGGCGCATTTAACGCCCGTTCCACATCTGCCGATGTTTTGCTGTGGATCCGCAGGCGGATATCATCCCATTCCAGCTTTTCCCACTGTGAGACAAATGTTTTCATATCGCCTCTCCGCTTTGCAAAAAGCGCGTAAGCGGACTGGAGGCAACGGCCTGCTGATGACGACTTCCCAGACCGGCGTGGTAAGCCAGTTCGCCAGCCTCAACGGCCAGCCTGAAAGCGCGCGCCATCTGCACGGGTTGGCTGGACGAGGCCATTGCGGTATTCACCAACACCGCATCGGCACCCATCTCCAGTGCCTCGCTGGCATGACTGGGGGCGCCAATCCCTGCATCAATCACTACCGGTACGCCCGACTGCTCGATAATGATCGCCAGCAGATCGCGGGTCTTGAGTCCCTGATTGGTGCCGATTGGCGCACCAAGCGGCATCACTGCGGCACAGCCCGCTTCTTCCAGCCGTTTGCACAATACCGGATCGGCATGGCAATAGGGCAGTACCGTAAATCCTTCTCTGACCAGCACTTCAGCCGCTTTCAGCGTTTCAATAGCATCAGGCAGCAGATAGCGCACATCAGGATGAATTTCCAGTTTGACCCAATGGGTAGCGAGCGCCTCACGCGCCAGACGGGCGGCAAAAATCGCTTCTTCCGCCGTTTTCGCGCCGGAGGTGTTTGGCAGGAGCTGCACGCCAAGCTGCTGTAAAGGGAGAAGGATGCCATCGTCGCTGCCGCGCAGATCTATCCGCTTCATTGCCATCGTCACCAGCTGCGTACCGGATTCTTTTAACGCTTCCAGCATGATAGCCGGGCTGGCGAACTTCCCCGTGCCGGTAAACAGCCGGGAAGAAAACGTTTTATCAGCAATCTGTAGCATTTTAACCTCCGGCAATGGCTTGGAAAATCACCAGTTCATCGCCTTCCTGTAAAAGATAAGCTTCCCAGCGCTCGCGCGGCACAATACGCTGATTTACGGCCAGCGCCGTGCCGGGCTGGCTGCGTGACAGCGCGTTCAGCAGATCGTGCAATGTCAGTGGCGCACTGATGGTTTGCGGTTCGTCGTTAATGACAATGCGCATTGCGTTCTCCACAAACCGGGCAGTTTTCGCTGCGTTCAAGCGTGAGCGTGCGCCAGGTTTGCTGCCTGCCGTCGAATAACCGCAGCCGCCCCTCTAAAACAGAAGGCTGTCCCGCCAGCATTTTTAACGCTTCGAGCGCCTGTAAGGTGCCCATTACGCCGACCACCGGGCCGAGCACCCCTGCATTACGGCAATTCCGCTGCGGTTCAGCTTCGTCAGGCCACAGGCAGCGATAGCAGCCATGGCGAAAAGGCGGGGCCAGCACCAGCAGCTGGCCGCCAAAGCCTACGGCGCTGGCGCTGATCAGCGGGGTTGCGTTTACTACGCAGGCGGCATTGATTGCATGCCGCGTCTCCATGTTGTCGCTACAGTCCAGGACCAGGTCGACCCATTGCACCGTTTGTGTCAGGAGCGCGGCATCCATGCGTTGCTCCATGGCGATAAATTCCACCTGCGGGTTCAAATCCTGCAAATGCTTTTTAGCCAGCAGCGCTTTGCTCTGGCCGGTTTCATTACTGCGGAACAGGATCTGACGCTGGAGGTTGCTGATATGCACGTTGTCGTTGTCGGCCAGCAGTAACTTGCCGACGCCTGCGGCGGCAAGATAGAGCGCAGCAGGCGATCCCAGTCCACCCAGGCCTACAATCAGCACGCTGGAGCGCTGCAATTTTTGCTGTCCGTCAAGGCCAAACTCCTCCAGCAGCAGCTGGCGGCTGTAGCGCATGAAGTCGTTATTACTGAGCATGAGCAATGCCTCCCGTACCGGCCAGCGCGAGGAGTTTTGCCGTGGCAGATTGCCAGTCGGCCGCCTGGGTTATCGCACTGACCACGGCGATGCTGCCCACGCCGGTTTCCAGTACCGCAGGCGCACGCGCAAGACTGATGCCGCCAATCGCTACGGTAGAAACGCCCCGCAAGCGCGAGACGTACCGTCTTAACGCCTCAAGTCCCTGAGGAGAAGAGGGCATCTCTTTGGTTTGCGTAGGAAAAACATGACCTAAGGCAATATAGGAAGGCTGTTCGGCCAGCGCGCGATCCAGTTCGGCATCATCATGGGTGGACAGACCCAGACGAAGCCCGGCGCGGTGAATCGCATCCAGATCGGCAACGTCCAGATCTTCCTGACCCAAATGGACGCCATAAGCCTGATAACGAATAGCCAGGCGCCAGTAATCGTTGATAAATAGCCGTGCCCGGTAGCGTTTTCCCAACGCAATTGCAGTAGCAATATCCTGTTCTACTGCCTCTTCAGGCCGATCTTTTATCCGTAACTGGAGGGTGCGCACCCCAGCTTCCAGCAGACGCGCTATCCATTCCACGCTGTCCACTACCGGGTAAAGACCGAGGCGAGCTTCCGTCAGGGGAAAGGGGCCCCGGTTCATACTTTCTCCTCCGGCGTCAGCGCATCGGCAGGATGATAAAGCTCGCTGCCACGGCTACGGAACGCCTGTGACATTTCCGCCATGCCAATCTCGATAGGTTTTGCTTCCGCTTCCTGCTTAGCCGCATATTCACGGACTTCCTGAGTGATCTTCATCGAGCAGAATTTGGGCCCGCACATCGAACAGAAATGGGCAACCTTGCCGGATTCCTGCGGCAGCGTCTCATCGTGGTAAGCGCGTGCGGTGTGGGGATCGAGCGCAAGGTTAAATTGATCTTCCCAGCGGAATTCGAAGCGTGCTTTAGACATGGCGTTATCGCGGATCTGCGCGCCGGGGTGGCCTTTGGCAAGATCGGCAGCATGCGCGGCGATCTTGTAGGTAATCAGCCCCTGTTTCACATCTTCTTTGTTGGGCAGGCCCAGATGTTCCTTCGGCGTCACGTAGCAGAGCATGGCGCAACCGAACCAGCCAATCATCGCGGCACCGATGCCGGAGGTAAAATGGTCATAACCCGGGGCGATATCGGTGGTCAGTGGGCCAAGCGTATAGAAGGGCGCTTCATGACAGTGCTCCAGCTGTTCAGTCATATTGCGTCTGATCATCTGCATCGGCACATGTCCCGGCCCTTCTATCATCACCTGCACGTCATATTCCCAGGCAATTTTGGTCAGCTCGCCCAGCGTGCGCAGCTCGGCAAACTGCGCCTCGTCGTTGGCATCCTGAACAGATCCGGGACGCAGGCCATCACCCAGCGACAGCGAAACGTCATAAGCAGCGCAAAGCTCACAGATTTCGCGGAAGTGTTCATACAGGAAGCTCTCTTTATGGTGCGACAAACACCATTTAGCCATGATCGAGCCACCGCGTGACACAATGCCGGTCAGGCGTTTTGCCGTCATCGGCACATAGCGCAACAGCACGCCCGCATGAATAGTAAAGTAATCAACGCCCTGTTCAGCCTGCTCCAGCAGCGTATCGCGGAACACTTCCCAGTTCAGATCTTCCGCCACGCCGTTCACTTTCTCCAACGCCTGATAGATTGGAACGGTGCCGACAGGAATCGGGCTGTTACGCAGGATCCACTCGCGCGTTTCGTGAATATTACGGCCGGTAGAAAGATCCATGATCGTATCGGCGCCCCAGCGTGCGGACCACACCAGTTTTTCTACTTCTTCTTCGATGGAGGAACTGACGGCGGAATTACCGATGTTAGCGTTTATTTTAACCAGAAAGTTACGGCCGATAATCATCGGCTCAGATTCGGGATGGTTAATATTCGCCGGGATGATGGCGCGTCCGGCGGCCACTTCCTGACGAACAAACTCCGGCGTTATGTTTTCAGGCAGACTGGCACCAAAGCTATTACCCGGATGCTGCTGGAGCAGCACTTCACCACGGATCCGCTCGCGGCCCATATTCTCTCTGATTGCGATAAATTCCATCTCGGGTGTAATAACACCCCGCCGGGCGTAGTGCAGTTGAGTCACGCATTGGCCAGCCAGCGCACGACGAGGACGCGGCAAATTATCGAAGCGCAGATGATCTAAGCCTTCATCCGCCAGACGCTGCTGCGTATAAACCGAGCTGAGTTGTTTGATATATTGCGTATCACCACGCTCGCTTATCCAGCCGTCACGCAGCTTATTCAGACCGGCATGCACATCAATTTTTGCCTCGGGATCGCCATAAGGGCCGGCTGTATCATAAACCGGAACCGGCTCATTTTCTTCCAGCAGCGGATTATCTTTGCTGCCGCCAACGACGGTCGGACTGAGCTGTATTTCGCGCATCGGTACACAGATATCCGGGCGTGATCCGGTCAGCCAGATGCGTTTTGAATTGGGAAAGGCAGAACCTTGCAGGGAATCAATAAACTGCTGCGCTTCGGCACGTTGTTCACGACGATTGGGTTTTTTACTGGGGGTAGACATAGCAAGTTCCTGAATAAAGGGAAAGTTGCTTGTCCGGAGTTCGGAGGAGTAAGCGCAGGGTGTGAACAAGTGGCGTTACACCCACACTGAATATTTACTCTTGTTCCCTTCGCAGGTACTAACCTGATCAGGTTCCGCGGATCCCGAATGAACGGTCTCAGCCCCTAAGGGCACTCCGACAAGAAGAATTCTGCTGCCCGTAAGCAAACAGAACGACAGTGGCTGGCACAGGGCGAACCACCTGTATTGCCCATTCAGCATAAAGGGGCTTTTTTAAAACTACAAGGATTTTACATTTTCATAACGACTTACGCCGGACGAACAATGGCCTCATCATTAGCTGCGTCTTGCTTTACCGTACCTTTCTCTAAGGCCAGCTGGATGAATTTATCTTCCAGGGTAAAACGCGCTTCCAGCGCTTCGCCAACTTCTGACAGCGCCTGCTGAAACTCCATGCAGTTGTTGTGATCGATAGCGTTTTCCAGATGAGTATCATAAATACGCATAATCAGTTCAGTATTAGCCTGCAAAGAGGGATAGATTAGCGCGGCTTTGGCCAGCTGTTCCGTACCTTCCATCTCTTCGATAAAGCGTTCATAAGCGGTAAAGTGGCCGGTAGAAAGATAATCGACCAGGCTTTGACAAAAGGTATCCAGCGCGTTTTCGTCGAGCGTACTCAGCGAATCCTTGTTAGGCTTGATGCCAACCATTTGATAATAAGCGATGAGTAATTGCTTACGTGAGTGCAGACAAAAGTCTACCAGGTCGCTACATCCGCCTACGCGCGAGGCCAGAACTTCTAACTGGTTAAGCATGAGTGACTCCGTGAGTGATATTTAACAATGTCTAATCCCAATCCAGTAAGTTTGTGAAGCTGAGGATGAGCAATTTATGGAAGTTGAGATTTCAAGCGTAGACGCTGGCTGGTGGGTTGTCAGCCACGACCATAAACTATGGTTGCCAAAAGGTCAATTACCGTACGGTTCTGCGCAAAACCTGGAACTTACAGGCAAAAAAGCGTCGGTAATTGGTGAGTGGCAGGGCGAGCCCGTTTACCTGATTTGTGAAAGCCGGTCTGATGAAATGGGTTCCCTGCGACAAATCCTCGATCAGGATGTTGGCCTGTTCCAGCTGGCCGGGCGCGGTATTCAGCTCGCGGAGTTCTATCGCTCACACAAATTTTGCGGCTATTGCGGGCACCCCATGCACCTCAGTAAAACTGAGCGGGCTTGCCTTTGCGGACACTGCCGTCAGCGTTATTATCCGCAGATCGCGCCCTGCATCATTGTGGCAATCCGCCGTGGCGACGAAATCCTGCTGGCCCAACACACAAAACATCGTAACAACGTCTATACCGTGCTGGCGGGCTTCGTTGAAGTCGGCGAAACGCTGGAGCAAACCGTTGCGCGTGAAGTGATGGAAGAAAGCGGCATCAAAGTTAAAAATCTGCGCTATGTTTCCTCGCAGCCGTGGCCTTTCCCTCAATCGTTAATGATGGCGTTTATGGCTGACTACGACAGTGGCGAGATCGTCATCGATCCGAAAGAGCTGCTCGATGCGGGCTGGTATCGCTTTGATGCACTGCCGCAGCTGCCGCCAGCGGGCACGGTTGCCCGTCGACTGATTGAGGACACGGTTGCCCTCTGCCGCGCCGAAGCGGAATAACTGATATACTGTGCCCCTGAATGAAAAAGAGCCCTGAAGAATGAGTGAACTGAAGAACGATCGTTATTTGCGCGCCCTGCTGCGCCAGCCAGTAGACGTAACGCCAGTATGGATGATGCGCCAGGCGGGGCGTTATTTGCCAGAATATAAAGCAACGCGCGCCGTGGCCGGTGACTTTATGTCGCTGTGCAAAAACGCCGAGCTGGCTTGTGAAGTGACGCTACAACCGCTGCGGCGCTATGCGCTGGACGCGGCGATCCTGTTCTCCGATATTCTGACCATCCCGGACGCCATGGGATTAGGGCTCTACTTTGAAGCCGGTGAAGGGCCGCGATTCTCCTCGCCAGTCACCTGCCGCGCCGATGTGGAAAAACTGCCTGTCCCCGATCCTGAGCAGGAACTGGGTTATGTGATGAACGCGGTGCGTACCATTCGCAAAAATCTTAACGGCGAAGTGCCGCTGATCGGTTTCTCCGGCAGTCCGTGGACGCTGGCGACCTACATGGTTGAAGGCGGCAGCAGCAAAGCGTTTACCAAACTGAAAAAGATGATGTATGCGGATCCGCAGACGCTGCATCTGATGCTGGATAAGTTAGCAGACAGCGTTACGCTTTATCTGAATGCGCAGATCCGGGCGGGCGCGCAGTCGCTGATGATTTTTGATACCTGGGGCGGCGTGCTGACGGGGCGTGATTATCTCGAATTCTCGCTGCATTACATGCATAAAATCGTCGATGGCCTGATCCGTGAAAACGATGGCCGTCGCGTACCCGTAACGCTCTTTACCAAGGGCGGTGGGCAATGGCTGGAAGCGATGGCGGCGACCGGCTGTGATGCGCTGGGTCTGGACTGGACCACCGATATTGCCGACGCGCGCCGTCGCGTAGGCGATAAAGTGGCGCTACAGGGTAATATGGATCCGTCCATGCTGTACGCAGAGCCTGCCCGTATCGAACAGGAAGTGGCGACAATTCTTCAGGGCTTCGGCCAGGGGAACGGTCACGTATTTAACCTCGGTCACGGCATTCATCAGGATGTTCCGCCAGAACACGCCGGTGTTTTCGTGGAGGCCGTACACAAACTGTCACGTCAATATCACCAGGGATAATTATGGATATTCAGGCATTAAAGCAGGAGCAGATGACTCGCGCGGCTGAGATCGTGCGTGAAGATGATTTTGAAGTAATGCCGCCGCGCTACATCGGTGGTGCGGATGTGGGATTCGAACAGGGCGGAGAAGTGACTCGTGCCGCGCTGGTCATCCTTGAATACCCCTCATTGAAGCTGGTTGAGCATCGGGTGGCGCGTATCGCCACCACGATGCCCTATATCCCCGGATTCCTCTCTTTCCGCGAATACCCCGCGTTGCTGGCTGCCTGGGCGCTGCTGGAGCAAAAGCCCGATCTGCTGTTTGTCGATGGGCACGGCATCGCGCATCCACGCCGCCTGGGCGTTGCCAGCCATTTTGGCCTGCTGGTGGACGTGCCGACCATCGGTGTCGCCAAACGGCGCCTGTGCGGTAAGTTTGAAGCGCTGGAAGAAGAACCGGGCGCGCGTCAGCCGCTGTTCGACAAGGGCGAGCAGATTGGCTGGGTGCTGCGCAGCAAACGACGCTGTAATCCGCTCTTTATTTCCTCCGGCCACCGCGTCAGTGCCGATACCGCGCTGCACTGGGTGGAAACCTGTTTGCAAGGCTATCGTCTGCCGGAACCGACTCGCTGGGCCGATGCGGTGGCGTCACAACGGCCTGCCTTTGTCCGCTTTCAACAGCAGGGTTAACGGTGTGAGGCGCACGCTTTTCAGTTACACTGCAGGCCGCGCATTTTTCGTTTAAGAGATCCCAACATGATACGTAATCCGATTCACCTGCGGTTGGAAAAGCTGGAAAGCTGGCAGCACGTGACTTTTATGGCCTGCTTGTGTGAACGCATGTATCCCAACTACTGGGCATTTTGCCAGCAAACTGGTTTTGGCGAAGGGCAGCTTTATCGCCGCATCCTCGATCTGATCTGGGAAACGCTGGTGGTTAAAGATGCCAAAGTGAATTTCGATTCGCAGCTGGAAAAGCTGGAAGAAGCGATCCCGGCCGCAGAAGATTACGATCTGTACGGCGTGTATCCAGCAATCGATGCCTGTGTGGCATTGAGCGAATTGCTGCATTCACGTTTAAGCGGTGAGACCCTGGCTCATGCGATTGCCGTTAGCGAAGCGTCAATCACCAGCGTTGCCATGCTGGAAATGACCCAGGCTGAACGCGAAATGACCGAAGAAGAGCTAAAAGCGAACCCGGCTGTAGAAGAAGAGTGGGACATTCAGTGGGAGATTTTCCGCCTGCTTAGTGCCTGTGAAGAAAGGGACCTGGAACTGATAAAAGGACTGCGTTCTGACCTGCGAGAATCAGGGATTAGCAACATCGGTATAAATTTTCAGCAGTAAGGCGATAAAACGTGACTTCAGGCCTGATTTGTAGCGCCTTAAGGCTTCACATTCGCCCCCAGTCTGGTCTACATTTGGGGGGCTGAAAAATGTGGCTATCGGTGCGTGTATGCAGGAGAGTGCCAATACTGGTTTTTCCCTCGCACTTGATGCTTAGCAAGCGATAAATACACTGTAAGGATAACTTATGAACAAGACTCAACTGATTGATGTAATTGCGGACAAAGCGGACCTGTCTAAGACCCAGGCTAAAGCTGCTCTGGAATCCACCCTGGCTGCGATTACTGAGTCTCTGAAAGAAGGTGATGCTGTACAACTGGTTGGTTTTGGTACCTTTAAAGTTAACCACCGTGCTGAGCGTACTGGCCGCAACCCGCAGACTGGCAATGAAATCAAAATTGCAGCTGCAAACGTACCGGCATTCGTTTCTGGTAAAGCACTGAAAGACGCTGTTAAGTAAGCTGACAGTGAAAGGTTTTAAACAGGGGGGCGCTCTGCCCCTTTTGTTAAAACTGGTTTCTCCCCGTTTTTTTCTGACTGCCTCATTCCCACTGACGGCAGCTTCCCTGCTCTCATTGTGTGACGCACTATGATTCGCTCCCGGTTCTTTCTGCTTTCCTCATTGACAGTGATAATGCTTGCCGGTTGCAGTTCCCGTCCCGCGCATCCTGACTTTAGCGCCAGCGGCTATCTTGCCGATCGCGGTGCAGTACGTATCTGGCGTAAAGAGCGTGATTCGCACGTTACCCGTCTGATGACGGTCTATACCCCTTTCAATGGCCCGGCGGTGGAAACCACCGACTATCAGTGGCAGCAGGACAAACTGATCTCTATTGAGCGGCATATTGCGGGTGAGCATCCTGAAAGCGTAACGATGCGCTTTGATCAGGATGGCAGCCTGAGCTTTATGCAGCGGCAGCTGGAAGACAGGCGTGAAGCCCTGTCAGCAGATGCGATCGCGTTATATCAGTATGATGCCGGACGCATGCTAACCGTCAGCGATGATTTATTGAAAGGACGCGTGGTTTTGCAGCAGGGACACTGGAAGCCATCAGGCACGGTGACGCTTTGTCAGAAAGGAACCCGTCATCCCAGCTTTGACCGCTATGCCGCGAGCTATATTACGCAGCATCAGCAGGAATCGGGTAAACCGCTCAGTATTGCCTGGCTGGAAGCACCAGGCGGCACGCAGCTGCTACTGGTTTCCGCAGATGATATATGTCCTGCTCAGCCAACAGCTGAAGATTTCTGAGGCGCAAAGGGCCGAATTGCTCCGGCCCTCATGCAGACTACTTACGGCCAATCGCACGATAGCCAATATCGCTACGGCTGAAGCTTTTATTCCATGAAATATGTTTAGCCAGTTCGTAAGCATGCTTCTGCGCGGCAGCAACATCCTCACCCAGCGCGGTCACGCACAGTACGCGCCCACCGTTAGTCACGACTAAATCATCCTGCATTTTTGTGCCAGCGTGGAAGACCTTGCCGTCCGGCGTCTCTTCCAGCGGCAGACCATGAATCTGATCGCCGGTACCGTAATCGCCAGGATAACCGCCTGCCGCCAGTACCACGCCGAGAGAAGGGCGAGGATCCCAGACGGAATCCTTGCTGTCCAGCTTGCCATCTACGGCTGCCAGGCAAAGATCGACCAGATCCGACTTCAACCGCAGCATGATTGGCTGCGTTTCCGGATCGCCAAAACGACAGTTGAATTCAATGACCTTGGGTTGACCGCTCTTATCGATCATCAGGCCAGCATAGAGGAAGCCGGTATAGACGTTGCCTTCGGCTGCCATACCGCGAACGGTTGGCCAAATCACTTCATCCATCACGCGCTGGTGGATTTCGTCGGTAACGACCGGGGCAGGCGAGTAAGCCCCCATGCCGCCAGTGTTCGGGCCGGTATCGCCATCGCCAACGCGTTTGTGATCCTGGCTGGTTGCCATGGGCAGCACGTTCTCGCCGTCAACCATCACAATAAAGCTGGCTTCTTCACCGTCGAGGAACTCTTCGACAACAATACGGTGGCCCGCATCGCCAAAGGCGTTGCCCGCCAGCATATCCTGAATCGCGTCTTCTGCTTCCTGTAGCGTCATCGCCACAATCACGCCTTTGCCCGCAGCCAGACCATCAGCTTTGATCACAATGGGGGCGCCTTTACTGCGCGTATAGGCAAGAGCCGCTTCGACATCAGTAAAGTTCTGGTATTCGGCCGTTGGGATCTGATGGCGAGCCAGGAAATCTTTGGTAAAAGCTTTAGAGCCTTCAAGCTGCGCAGCAGCCTGCGTAGGGCCAAAGATCTTCAGGCCAGCGGCACGGAAAGCATCTACCACGCCGATAACCAGCGGTGCTTCCGGGCCGACAATGGTCAGATCGATTTTTTCATTTTGTGCAAAGCTCAGCAGGGCAGGGATATCGGTAGCGCTGATAGCAACATTCTGTAAAGCAGGCTCAAGTGCCGTACCCGCATTGCCTGGCGCGACAAACACCGTTTCCGCCAGCGGTGACTGGGACGCTTTCCATGCCAGCGCGTGCTCGCGACCGCCATTGCCAATAACTAAAATTTTCATTGTTCTGTTCCTTAATTAATGGCGGAAGTGGCGCATATCGGTAAAGATCATCGCGATATCATGTTCGTCAGCCGCAGCGATAACTTCTTCGTCACGGATTGAACCACCAGGCTGAATAACACAGCTCACGCCAGCCGCCGCCGCCGCATCAATACCGTCACGGAACGGGAAGAAGGCGTCGGAAGCCATCGCGCAGCCTTCCACAATCAGGCCTTCGTCTTTCGCTTTGATCCCGGCGATTTTTGCCGAGTACACGCGGCTCATCTGGCCGGCGCCGATGCCCACGGTCATATTGTCACGGGCATAGACAATGGCATTGGACTTCACAAATTTGGCAACCTTCCAGCAGAACAGCGCATCACGCAGTTCCTGCCCGGTCGGCTGGCGTTTACTGACCACGCGCAGCTGGCTTTCGCCGACCATGCCCAGGTCGCGATCCTGTACCAGCAGGCCGCCGTTGACGCGTTTGAAATCCAGACCGGCCTGGCGTTGCTGCCACTGTCCACAGGTCAGCACGCGAACGTTCTGTTTGGCAGCGGTAACGTGCAGCGCGGCTTCAGTGGCGGAAGGGGCAATGATAACTTCGACAAACTGACGGCTGATGATTGCCTGAGCGGTCGCTTCGTCCAGTTCGCGGTTGAACGCGATAATGCCGCCGAAGGCTGAAGTCGGATCGGTTTTGTAAGCCAGCTCGTAAGCATTCAAAATCGAGCCACCAACCGCGACGCCACAAGGATTGGCATGCTTCACGATTACGCAGGCGGGCTCACTGAATTCTTTTACGCATTCCAGTGCTGCATCGGTGTCAGCAATGTTGTTATAGGAAAGCGCTTTGCCCTGAACCTGTTGCGCAGTAGCGACAGAGGCTTCAGAGACATTCTCTTCTATATAGAAGGCAGCATCCTGATGGCTGTTTTCCCCGTAGCGCATATCCTGCTTTTTAATGAAGTTCAGATTTAGCGTGCGGGGGAAGCGACCTGCTGGCTCAGAAGTCTCACCATGGTAAGCCGGCACCAGGCTACCGAAGTAGTTGGCAATCATGCTGTCATAGGCGGCGGTGTGCTCGAAGGCTTTAATTGCCAGGTCAAAACGGGTTGCCAGCTGGAGGGCGTTATTGTTGGCATCCATCTCATTGATGATCGCCTGGTAGTCGCTGCTCTTAACCACGATAGCCACATCTTTGTGGTTCTTCGCTGCGGAGCGCACCATCGTTGGACCGCCGATATCGATATTCTCAACGGCATCTTCCAACGAGCAGCCTTCGCGGGCTACGGTCTGGGCAAAGGGATAAAGGTTAACGACCACCATGTCGATAGGAGAGATGCTGTGTTCCTGCATAATCGCATCATCCTGACCGCGGCGTCCCAGAATCCCGCCGTGTACTTTGGGATGCAGTGTTTTAACGCGTCCATCCATCATTTCCGGAAAACCGGTGTAGTCAGACACTTCAGTAACAGGGAGGCCAGCATCGGCGAGCAGGCGAGCAGTGCCGCCGGTGGAGAGTAGCTCGACGCCGCGCTTTGACAGCGCCTGAGCAAATTCGAGGATACCAGCTTTGTCAGACACACTGAGTAGAGCGCGGCGTACAGGGCGAGTTTGTTGCATGGTGGTTAGATCCCTTGGCTTTGGTTCGCATAAATAAGAGCGTTACATCAATCTTAGCCAGCTTCCTTCTCTATAGAAGAGAAGAAAACGGTAAAGATTCAGGTAACGCCCCCAAATGGGGGACCGGGATTTTGCGGGGGCATTGTAGCGAAAACGTTTGCGTGATGCTCGCCTAAATTACCGATCGGCAATCAATGTGGATAAGTTTGTTAATAACTGCGTATAAACAGCCCTTTTGCTGTGGAATGCAGCGAACGCGTTATTTTATGCAAATTAGGGGTTGTCAGCCGCCGAGAACTCCCTATAATGCGCAACCACTGAGACGGCACAACGGCTTACAGCCCGCCGGTTCAGGAGGTTCAGGAAGCTGAATCGCCGGAGAAAAACTTCTCAAAAAGAAGTTGACTCTGAAGGAGGAAAGCGTAATATACGCCACCTCGCGACAGGAAGCTAAGGCACTGTTCGCAACGCTCTTTAACAATTTATCAGACAATCTGTGTGGGCACTCGCAGGATTGATATCAGACACCTTCGGGTGTCAAAAAATATCAAGTCTTAAGAGTGAACACATAATGAAAATTCATTATGACGTTTTACACTTGAGCATCGCTGCACTTGTTGCAGCAAATCGAACTTTTAATTGAAGAGTTTGATCATGGCTCAGATTGAACGCTGGCGGCAGGCCTAACACATGCAAGTCGAACGGTAGCACAGAGAGCTTGCTCTTGGGTGACGAGTGGCGGACGGGTGAGTAATGTCTGGGGATCTGCCTGACAGAGGGGGATAACTACTGGAAACGGTAGCTAATACCGCATAACCTCGCAAGAGCAAAGAGGGGGACCTTCGGGCCTCTCGCTGTCAGATGAACCCAGATGGGATTAGCTAGTAGGTGGGGTAATGGCTCACCTAGGCGACGATCCCTAGCTGGTCTGAGAGGATGACCAGCCACACTGGAACTGAGACACGGTCCAGACTCCTACGGGAGGCAGCAGTGGGGAATATTGCACAATGGGCGCAAGCCTGATGCAGCCATGCCGCGTGTATGAAGAAGGCCTTCGGGTTGTAAAGTACTTTCAGCGGGGAGGAAGGTGTTGAGGTTAATAACCTCAGCAATTGACGTTACCCGCAGAAGAAGCACCGGCTAACTCCGTGCCAGCAGCCGCGGTAATACGGAGGGTGCAAGCGTTAATCGGAATTACTGGGCGTAAAGCGCACGCAGGCGGTCTGTCAAGTCAGATGTGAAATCCCCGGGCTTAACCTGGGAACTGCATTTGAAACTGGCAGGCTAGAGTCTTGTAGAGGGGGGTAGAATTCCAGGTGTAGCGGTGAAATGCGTAGAGATCTGGAGGAATACCGGTGGCGAAGGCGGCCCCCTGGACAAAGACTGACGCTCAGGTGCGAAAGCGTGGGGAGCAAACAGGATTAGATACCCTGGTAGTCCACGCCGTAAACGATGTCGACTTGGAGGTTGTTCCCTTGAGGAGTGGCTTCCGGAGCTAACGCGTTAAGTCGACCGCCTGGGGAGTACGGCCGCAAGGTTAAAACTCAAATGAATTGACGGGGGCCCGCACAAGCGGTGGAGCATGTGGTTTAATTCGATGCAACGCGAAGAACCTTACCTACTCTTGACATCCAGAGAACTTTCCAGAGATGGATTGGTGCCTTCGGGAACTCTGAGACAGGTGCTGCATGGCTGTCGTCAGCTCGTGTTGTGAAATGTTGGGTTAAGTCCCGCAACGAGCGCAACCCTTATCCTTTGTTGCCAGCACGTAATGGTGGGAACTCAAAGGAGACTGCCGGTGATAAACCGGAGGAAGGTGGGGATGACGTCAAGTCATCATGGCCCTTACGAGTAGGGCTACACACGTGCTACAATGGCGCATACAAAGAGAAGCGACCTCGCGAGAGCAAGCGGACCTCATAAAGTGCGTCGTAGTCCGGATCGGAGTCTGCAACTCGACTCCGTGAAGTCGGAATCGCTAGTAATCGTGGATCAGAATGCCACGGTGAATACGTTCCCGGGCCTTGTACACACCGCCCGTCACACCATGGGAGTGGGTTGCAAAAGAAGTAGGTAGCTTAACCTTCGGGAGGGCGCTTACCACTTTGTGATTCATGACTGGGGTGAAGTCGTAACAAGGTAACCGTAGGGGAACCTGCGGTTGGATCACCTCCTTACCTGAAGATACCTTCCCGCGCAGTGCTCACACAGATTGTCTGATAGAAACGTTAGAGCAAGACGGCTGCGAAGTCGTGACACTATCCGTGTCCCCTTCGTCTAGCGGTTAGGACTCCGCCCTTTCACGGCGGCAACAGGGGTTCGAATCCCCTAGGGGACGCCACTTGCTTGGTGACAGGTGAAAGGTGTCTCCACAAAGTATCTCAAAACTGGCTTACGAGCTACGTTTGAGATATTTGCTCTTTAACAATCCGGAACAAGCTGAAAATTGAAACGACACGTCGTGTTTATCCTCCGTAATAAGGATAAACGAAACGATGTGTTCGAGTCTCTCAAATGCTTACAACAGCAATGTGTCTTTCGGGACGCTTGTGGGTTGTGAGGTTAAGTGACTAAGCGTACACGGTGGATGCCCTGGCAGTCAGAGGCGATGAAGGGCGTGCTAATCTGCGATAAGCGTCGGTAAGGTGATATGAACCGCAACAACCGACGATACCCGAATGGGGAAACCCGGTGCACTACGGTGCATCATCGCAACATGAATACATAGTGTTGCGAGGCGAACCTGGGGAACTGAAACATCTAAGTACCCAGAGGAAAAGAAATCAACCGAGATTCCCCCAGTAGCGGCGAGCGAACGGGGAACAGCCCAGAACCTGAATCAGTTTGTGCATTAGTGGAAGCGTCTGGAAAGTCGCAGGGTACAGGGTGATACTCCCGTACACAAAAATGCACTTACTGTGAGTTCGATGAGTAGGGCGGGACACGTGATATCCTGTCTGAATATGGGGGGACCATCCTCCAAGGCTAAATACTCCTGACTGACCGATAGTGAACCAGTACCGTGAGGGAAAGGCGAAAAGAACCCCGGCGAGGGGAGTGAAACAGAACCTGAAACCGTGTACGTACAAGCAGTGGGAGCCTTGATTTATCAGGGTGACTGCGTACCTTTTGTATAATGGGTCAGCGACTTATATTCTGTAGCAAGGTTAACCGTATAGGGGAGCCGCAGGGAAACCGAGTCTTAACTGGGCGTTAAGTTGCAGGGTATAGACCCGAAACCCGGTGATCTAGCCATGGGCAGGTTGAAGGTTGGGTAACACTAACTGGAGGACCGAACCGACTAATGTTGAAAAATTAGCGGATGACTTGTGGCTGGGGGTGAAAGGCCAATCAAACCGGGAGATAGCTGGTTCTCCCCGAAAGCTATTTAGGTAGCGCCTCGTGAACTCATCTTCGGGGGTAGAGCACTGTTTCGGCTAGGGGGCCATCCCGGCTTACCAACCCGATGCAAACTGCGAATACCGAAGAATGTTATCACGGGAGACACACGGCGGGTGCTAACGTCCGTCGTGAAGAGGGAAACAACCCAGACCGCCAGCTAAGGTCCCAAAGTCATGGTTAAGTGGGAAACGATGTGGGAAGGCACAGACAGCCAGGATGTTGGCTTAGAAGCAGCCATCATTTAAAGAAAGCGTAATAGCTCACTGGTCGAGTCGGCCTGCGCGGAAGATGTAACGGGGCTAAACCATGCACCGAAGCTGCGGCAGCGACGCGTATGCGTTGTTGGGTAGGGGAGCGTTCTGTAAGCCGTCGAAGGTGGACTGTGAGGTCTGCTGGAGGTATCAGAAGTGCGAATGCTGACATAAGTAACGATAAAGCGGGTGAAAAGCCCGCTCGCCGGAAGACCAAGGGTTCCTGTCCAACGTTAATCGGGGCAGGGTGAGTCGACCCCTAAGGCGAGGCCGAAAGGCGTAGTCGATGGGAAACAGGTTAATATTCCTGTACTCGGTGTTACTGCGAAGGGGGGACGGAGAAGGCTATGTTGGCCGGGCGACGGTTGTCCCGGTTTAAGCGTGTAGGCTTGAGTTCCAGGCAAATCCGGAACTCTTTAAGGCTGAGGCGTGATGACGAGGCACTACGGTGCTGAAGTAACAAATGCCCTGCTTCCAGGAAAAGCCTCTAAGCATCAGGTAACACAGAATCGTACCCCAAACCGACACAGGTGGTCAGGTAGAGAATACCAAGGCGCTTGAGAGAACTCGGGTGAAGGAACTAGGCAAAATGGTGCCGTAACTTCGGGAGAAGGCACGCTGTCGGTAGGTGAAACCCCTCGCGGGTGGAGCTGAAGGCAGTCGAAGATACCAGCTGGCTGCAACTGTTTATTAAAAACACAGCACTGTGCAAACACGAAAGTGGACGTATACGGTGTGACGCCTGCCCGGTGCCGGAAGGTTAATTGATGGGGTTATCCGCAAGGAGAAGCTCTTGATCGAAGCCCCGGTAAACGGCGGCCGTAACTATAACGGTCCTAAGGTAGCGAAATTCCTTGTCGGGTAAGTTCCGACCTGCACGAATGGCGTAATGATGGCCAGGCTGTCTCCACCCGAGACTCAGTGAAATTGAACTCGCTGTGAAGATGCAGTGTACCCGCGGCAAGACGGAAAGACCCCGTGAACCTTTACTACAGCTTGACACTGAACATTGAGCCTTGATGTGTAGGATAGGTGGGAGGCTTCGAAGCGTGGACGCCAGTCTGCGTGGAGCCAACCTTGAAATACCACCCTTTAACGTTTGATGTTCTAACCTGGCGCCGTGATCCGGCGTGGGGACAGTGTCTGGTGGGTAGTTTGACTGGGGCGGTCTCCTCCCAAAGAGTAACGGAGGAGCACGAAGGTCAGCTAATCACGGTCGGACATCGTGAGGTTAGTGCAATGGCATAAGCTGGCTTGACTGCGAGAGTGACGGCTCGAGCAGGTGCGAAAGCAGGTCATAGTGATCCGGTGGTTCTGAATGGAAGGGCCATCGCTCAACGGATAAAAGGTACTCCGGGGATAACAGGCTGATACCGCCCAAGAGTTCATATCGACGGCGGTGTTTGGCACCTCGATGTCGGCTCATCACATCCTGGGGCTGAAGTAGGTCCCAAGGGTACGGCTGTTCGCCGTTTAAAGTGGTACGCGAGCTGGGTTTAGAACGTCGTGAGACAGTTCGGTCCCTATCTGCCGTGGGCGCTGGAGAATTGAGAGGGGTTGCTCCTAGTACGAGAGGACCGGAGTGAACGCACCACTGGTGTTCGGGTTGTCATGCCAATGGCACTGCCCGGTAGCTAAGTGCGGAAAAGATAAGCGCTGAAAGCATCTAAGCGCGAAACTTGCCTCGAGATGAGTTCTCCCTGTGGCTTTAAGCCACCTGAAGGGACGTTGAAGACTACGACGTTGATAGGCCGGGTGTGTAAGCGCAGCGATGCGTTGAGCTAACCGGTACTAATGACCCGTGAGGCTTAACCTTACAACGCCAGAAGCGTTCTGGTGAGCGTTGAGAGACGCAAAGATTTTCAGCTTGTTAACCGGATAAATTTGCGCGGCCTTTATGGCGGCGTGAATAACAGAATTTGCCTGGCGGCTTTAGCGCGGTGGTCCCACCTGACCCCATGCCGAACTCAGAAGTGAAACGCCGTAGCGCCGATGGTAGTGTGGGGTCTCCCCATGCGAGAGTAGGGAACTGCCAGGCATCAAATCGCGATAACCCTGACCTCACGGTCAGGGTTTTTTGCGTTTGGGGCCAGAAAACCGGCCCTCTGAAAGAAAAATTCCTCCAGTGCACTTTCACCCGTCCACTTTCACTAGCCGGATCGTCTAATTTTCATCTTCTTTCGCCGGTAAATCCGCTCTGTTTTGCCGCCGATGTAGCCAGCGCACCCGGCTATTCGACAAAATCATCGCCCGATGATGAAACATTTTCACCTATCTGATGAAACCTCGACATTTAGCCCTCGCCACGTTATCTTTGGCTGTCTGGATGTCTAAACGTATAAATGGTTAGTTGAGGAAGCAGGTTATGCCGATCAGGGTACCCGATGAGTTACCAGCAGTGAATTTTCTGCGCAACGAGAATGTCTTTGTGATGACATCAACTCGTGCCAGTACTCAGGAAATCCGCCCGTTGAAAGTGCTGGTATTAAATCTGATGCCAAAGAAAATTGAGACGGAAAATCAGTTTCTGCGCCTGCTTTCAAACTCGCCGTTGCAAATTGATATTCAGCTGTTACGCATCGACAGCCGCGAGTCACGCAACACACCAATGGAACATCTGAATAACTTTTACTGTAATTTCGACGATATTCGTGATGATAACTATGATGGGCTGATCGTTACCGGTGCGCCGCTGGGGCTGGTTGATTTTAATGACGTGGCTTACTGGCCGCAGATCCAGCGTGTTCTGCACTGGGCGAAAGAGCATGTCACCTCCACGCTTTTTGTTTGTTGGGCCGTGCAGGCCGCATTGAATATTCTCTACGGTATTCCCAAACAGACGCGTGAAAACAAACTATCAGGCGTCTACGATCATCAGATCCTGCATCCTCATGCGCTGCTGACGCGCGGTTTTGACGATACGTTTCTGGCGCCACATTCACGCTATGCGGATTTTCCGTCACAGCTGCTACGGGATTATACCGATCTGGAAATATTTGCTGAATCAGAGCAAACCGGTGCCTACCTGTTTGCGAGCAAAGATAAACGACTGGCGTTTGTCACCGGCCATCCGGAGTATGACGCGCTGACTTTGTCAGGAGAATACCATCGTGATCTGGAAGCCGGGCTTAATCCTGATGTCCCGTTTAACTATTTTCCGCAGGACAATCCCGCGCTGCCGCCGCGAGCAAGCTGGCGCAGCCACGGTAACCTGCTGTTCTCAAACTGGCTGAACTATTACGTTTACCAGATTACGCCATTTGATTTGCGCCATATGAACCCTACGCTCGAATAGGGCGTAATCTAAAACGATCAGGCCGAAGCTCCCGCTACGGCTTCACGTGCCGCTGCGGTGATGCGCTCATAATCACCGCTTTGTAATGCATCTGCGGGGATTAACCATGAACCGCCGATACAAAGCACGCTATCCAGCGCCAGATAATCACGATAATTAGCGGGAGAAATCCCTCCTGTCGGGCAAAAGCGCACCCGTGGAAAAGGTCCCGCAATAGCTTTTAGCGCTTTTACACCGCCGTTAGCTTCTGCTGGAAAAAACTTAAATTCCCGTAAGCCATAGTCCATGCCGAGCATCAGTTCCGAAACGGTGCTGATCCCGGGGATCAATGGGATCGAGCCTGCTGTTGCTGCCTTGAGGAGTGCTTCAGTCAGGCCTGGACTGATGGCGAATTGCGCGCCAGCTTCCGTTACCTGCTGAAGCTGTTCTGGATTGATTACCGTTCCCGCACCGACGATAGCCCCAGGCACTTCCTGTGCGATAGCGCGGATGGCCTCAACGGCGCAGTCAGTACGTAAAGTGACTTCCAGCACGCGCACCCCTCCGGCCACTAATGCTCTGGCCAGCGGCACGGCCTGTTCCAATCGCTCAATGACAATGACCGGCACGACCGGACCTGAAGTCAGAATCTGTTCCGCGCTCATTTTCCAGTGGTTCATCTGAAGATCTCCGTTTAAAAAGGGATGCAGCAGGCACCCTGTTCGGCACCCGACAGCTGACTGCGAAGCGCACCAAATAGCTCGCGTCCGCAGCCGATATGTTCAGCGCTTAAATCGGGTTGATACTGTTCACGGGCGCTGAGAATCGCTTCATCTACCAGAAGCGCCAGCTCACCAGTTAAGCCATTCACCCGCATCAGATCGCCGTTTTGTACCTTAGCCAGCAGACCGCCAGTTTGTGCCTCTGGCGTAACATGAATAGCGGAAGGTACTTTTCCCGATGCGCCTGATAAGCGGCCATCGGTAACTAACGCTACCTTATAGCCACGGTCCATCAGAACGCCAAGCGGTGGCATCAGCTTATGTAGCTCCGGCATCCCATTGGCCTGCGGGCCCTGAAAACGCACCACAACGACGCAGTCTTTATTCAGGTCACCCGCTTCAAAGGCGGGCAGAATGTCGTGCTGGCTGTCAAAAACTACGGCAGGTGCTTCAATGATCTGATTTTCGGCCGGTACGGCGGAGGTTTTCATCACCGCCCGGCCCAGGTTACCTGACATCACTTTTGTGCCGCCATGTGGGGAGAACGGTTGCGAAACACGGGCGATCACGCTGCTATCCTGCGAGATTTCTGCACCTTCACGCCAGGCCAGTTGGCCCTTATCCAGCCAGGGTTCCTGGGTATATTTTTCCAGGCCAAAACCCACAACGGTATTAACATCCTGATGAAGCAATCCATGATTCAGCAGTTCACGCACAATTAGCGGGACGCCGCCTGCGGCATGGAATTGATTAATATCCGCCGGACCGTTTGGATAGATGCGGCACAGCTGCGGAATCGCTTGAGACAGATCGGAGAAATCATCCCAGGTAATTTGAATCCCGGCAGCCCGTGCCATTGCCACCAGATGCATCGTCAGGTTAGTTGAGCCACCCGTCGCCAGAAGCGCCACGATGCCGTTTACAATGACCTTTTCGTCAACCAGCTGGCCGACCGGCATGTAGTTGCCTGCTGTTTCCGTCAGACGAGTAATCTGGCGGGCGGCCGCATCGGTTAGCGCGTCGCGCAGGGGCGTATCAGGATGCACAAAGGAAGAGCCGGGCAGGTGCAACCCCATCACCTCCATCACCATCTGATTAGAATTGGCGGTGCCGTAAAACGTGCAGGTCCCTTTGCCATGATAGGAGCCGGCTTCCGCTTCCAGCAGCGCCTGACGATCGACCTTTCCTTCGGCGTAAAGCTGGCGGATACGGACTTTTTCTTTGTTGGGCAGACCGCTGCTCATCGGCCCGGCAGGCACAAACAGCGCGGGAAGATGGCCAAAAGAGAGCGCGGCCATAACCAGTCCGGGAACGATTTTGTCGCAAATGCCTAAAAACAATGCGCCGTCGAACATGTTATGCGAAAGCCCAACGGCGGCGGACATGGCGATAATATCCCGACTCATCAGCGACAGTTCCATCCCATCCTGTCCCTGCGTCACGCCGTCACACATCGCCGGAACACCAGCAGCAACCTGACCCACTGCGCCAACCTGATGCAGTGCCTGCTTCAGTTTGTCCGGATAATCGGCGTAAGGCTGATGGGCAGAAAGCAGATCGTTATAAGCGGTAATAATGGCAATATCGCTGCGCACCATATTTTTCAGGGCGGCTTTATCATCAGGCTGGCAGGCGGCGAAGCCGTGAGCCAGATTACCGCAGGCCAGCTGTGCGCGATGAACGGTGCGGGAGCGAGCGGCCTCAATTCGGGCCAGATAGGCGGTACGCGTGGAGGCAGAGCGTTCGATGATGCGTTGAGTAACGCGGGTGACGGTTTGGTTGTCAGTAGTCATGGTCAGGTTTCCCGTTATCAGCGATGTGCTGCTGGGTTGTTACCGGTAACATTGTCTGCTTACAGTGTTGTAGTAATAACCCGTGCGCGCAACCGCTTCCGCCAGGAAACAGCGCTAAGCATGATCTAAGGCAAGTTTTATTCAGTGGCAGGAAAATGATGAAGGCGGGAGTGGGAAGGGATTCAGTGTTATGTAACCTTAATCGGCAAGCTGAAAATGTCTCAGGCCTGCTGCCTTTTACCTGTTCAAAAGTTGTGCCAGTATGGTCTGCTGGCATTGTGCCGCTGGGTGACGTTGAAGGGGCGAGAGTGAGTAACAGAACAGAAGCGCTGCATCAGCAGCTGGCGAAACGCATCATGGTGCTGGATGGCGGCATGGGCACGATGATCCAAAGCTATCGTCTGTCCGAAAAAGATTTTCGCGGTGAACGGTTTGCCGACTGGCAGAGCGATCTGCAAGGAAATAATGACCTGCTGGTACTCACTCGCCCGGATGTGATTGGCGATATCCATAATGCCTATCTGGATGCTGGCGCGGATATTCTGGAAACCAACACCTTTAACGCCACTCCTGTCGCGATGGCGGATTACCATATGGCATCGCTGTCGGCAGAGATTAACTACACAGCTGCCAGGCTGGCGCGAAGCTGTGCTGATGAATGGACGGCCCGCACGCCGGATAAACCACGCTATGTCGCGGGAGTATTAGGCCCAACGAACCGCACCTGTTCTATTTCACCAGATGTGAACGATCCTGCTTTTCGTAATATCACCTTTAATCAGCTGGTAGAAGCCTATCGCGAATCCACGCGCGCGCTGATAGAGGGCGGATCCGATCTCATTATGATCGAAACGGTTTTCGACACGCTGAATGCAAAAGCGGCGATTTTTGCTGTGCAAAGCGAGTTCGAGGCGCTGGGCATCACGTTGCCGCTGATGATTTCCGGCACCATCACCGATGCCTCGGGGCGGACACTCTCCGGGCAAACTACCGAGGCCTTCTACAACTCGCTGCGTCATGCGCAACCGTTATCGTTTGGCCTTAACTGCGCGCTGGGCCCTGATGAGCTACGTCAGTATGTCGCCGAGCTATCCCGTATTGCCGAGAGTTACGTCACCGCGCATCCCAACGCGGGTTTGCCAAACGCCTTCGGTGAATACGATCTTGATGCGCAGATCATGGCTGAGCAGATCGGCGAATGGGCGCAGTCGGGCTTTCTGAATATTGTCGGTGGCTGCTGCGGCACCACGCCGGTGCATATTGCTGCGATGGTAAAAGCAGTCGACGGCATTGCGCCGCGTCAATTACCGACGCTGCCTGTCGCCTGCCGTCTTTCTGGTCTGGAACCGCTGAATATCAGCGCCGAATCGCTGTTTGTTAACGTCGGCGAACGGACTAACGTTACCGGTTCGGCAAAATTTAAGCGATTAATCAAAGAAGAAAAGTATAACGAGGCGCTTGATGTTGCCTTACAGCAGGTGGCCAGCGGCGCGCAGATCATCGACATCAATATGGATGAGGGAATGCTTGATGCCGAAGCGGCGATGGTACGTTTTCTCAATCTGATTGCTGGCGAACCTGATATTGCTCGCGTGCCGATTATGATCGACTCCTCAAAATGGGAGGTGATCGAAAAAGGGCTGCAATGCATTCAGGGCAAAGGCATCGTTAACTCCATTTCAATGAAAGAGGGCGTGGAAGCATTCAGGAATCATGCCCGTCTTGTCCGCCGTTATGGTGCGGCAATGGTAGTGATGGCTTTTGACGAACTCGGCCAGGCAGACACTCGCGAACGTAAAATCGAAATCTGTCGTCGGGCTTATAAGATCCTGACTGAAGAGGTGGGTTTCCCGCCGGAAGACATCATCTTCGATCCAAATATTTTTGCCGTCGCTACCGGTATTGAAGAACACAATAACTATGCAATGGATTTTATCGGTGCTTGTGAAGACATTAAACGCGAGCTGCCGTATGCGATGATTTCCGGTGGCGTCTCCAACGTCTCGTTCTCCTTTCGCGGCAACGATCCGGTGCGCGAAGCGATTCATGCCGTCTTTCTCTATTACGCTATTCGTAACGGCATGGATATGGGCATCGTCAACGCGGGCCAGCTGGCTATTTATGACGATCTGGCACCCGAGCTGCGTGATGCGGTGGAAGATGTGGTGCTCAACCGGCGAACTGACGGCACGGAACGGCTGCTGGATCTGGCCGAAAAGTATCGTGGCAGCAAAGCCGGTGATGACAGCACCAAACCGCAGGCCGAATGGCGCAGTTGGGAAGTGGAGAAGCGTCTGGAGTATTCGCTGGTCAAAGGCATTACCGAATTTATCGAAGACGATACCGAAGCGGCTCGTCAAAAGGCCAGCCGTCCTATCGAAGTGATAGAAGGGCCGCTGATGGCCGGTATGAACGTGGTCGGCGACCTGTTTGGTGAAGGGAAAATGTTTCTGCCGCAGGTGGTTAAATCGGCCCGGGTGATGAAACAGGCGGTGGCTTATCTGGAACCTTACATCGAAGCGAGCAAAGAAAAAGGCAGCACCAACGGCAAGATCGTGCTGGCAACGGTTAAGGGTGATGTGCATGACATCGGCAAAAACATCGTTGGCGTGGTGCTGCAATGTAATAACTACGAAATCATAGATTTGGGCGTGATGGTGCCCAGCGATAAAATCCTCAAAACGGCCAAAGAGCACAACGCGGATATTATTGGCCTTTCCGGCCTGATCACCCCGTCGCTGGATGAAATGGTCAACGTGGCGAAAGAGATGGAACGCCAGGGTTTTACCCTACCGTTGTTAATCGGTGGCGCGACAACCTCGAAAGCGCATACGGCGGTCAAAATAGAGCAGAACTACAGCGGCCCGACGGTGTATGTGCAAAACGCCTCGCGCACGGTAGGCGTGGTCTCTGCGTTACTTTCTGCTACTCAGCATGACGATTTTGTCGCCCGAACACGCAAAGAATATGACACGGTACGCATTCAGCACGCCCGTAAAAAGCCGCGTACGCCGCCGGTCAGTTTGCAGGTAGCCAGGGAAAATGAACTGTCGCTGGATTGGGAAAACTATACGCCGCCGGTGCCGCACAGGCTGGGTGTAAGCGAAGTAAGCGCTAACATCGAAACGCTGCGTAACTACATAGACTGGACGCCATTCTTTATGACCTGGTCGCTGGCGGGGAAATATCCGCGCATTCTTGAAGATGACGTTGTTGGGGAAGAAGCGAAGCGCTTATTCGCCGATGCCAACGCGATGCTGGATCAGCTGAGTGCCCAGCAATCTCTTAATCCGCGCGGCGTGGTAGGGATTTTCCCGGCTAACCGCGTAGGTGATGACATCGAAATCTATCAGGACGAGTCGCGTACCCAAGTATTGCAAGTGAGTCATCACTTACGCCAGCAGACAGAGAAGAAGGACTTTGCCAATTATTGTCTGGCTGATTTTGTAGCGCCAAAGCGCAGCGGAAAAGCCGATTATATCGGGGCATTTGCCGTCACTGGCGGGTTGGAAGAAGATGCGCTGGCTGAGGCCTGGGACGCCCAACATGATGATTACAATAAAATCATGGTCAAAGCGCTGGCCGATCGCCTGGCAGAAGGCTTTGCCGAATATCTTCATGAACGGGTGCGTAAAGTTATCTGGGGCTTCGCCGCGACGGAGAACCTCAGTAATGAAGAGCTGATTCGCGAAAATTACCAGGGTATCCGCCCGGCACCTGGCTATCCGGCCTGCCCTGAACATACCGAAAAAGCCACTATCTGGCAGCTGCTGGATGTGGAGCATCATACCGGCATGAAGCTGACGGAATCCTTCGCTATGTGGCCAGGCGCAGCCGTATCGGGTTGGTATTTCAGCCATCCTGACAGCAAATATTTTGCCGTCGCTCAAATACAGCGCGATCAGATTGAGGATTACGCCCGCCGTAAAGGCATGCTGGTCACCGATGTTGAACGCTGGCTGGCACCGAATTTAGGGTACGACGCAGACTAATTCCGCAGGTAGCAGCAAAGTATGACGCTGATAAAAAAGCTTTTTCGATAAAGCGGCTAAACTTAACCGTGCCAGGGCAGGATCCTTGCTTTGGCACTCTGTTGTTAAGAAGCGAAGAGGTCAATACTGGTGCTAACCCTGCTTAATTTACTTTCCGCCATCGCGCTACTGGTTTGGGGCACGCACATTGTCCGGACCGGGATTATGCGTGTGTACGGCGCCGATTTACGTCGTGTGCTCAGCCGCAGCGTGGCAAAAAAACCCATGGCATTTGTTGCCGGCATTGGTGTTACCGCACTGGTGCAAAGCAGCAATGCCACTACTTTGCTGGTGACTTCTTTTGTCGCTCAGGAGCTGGTAGGGCTTACGCCCGCACTGGTGATTATTCTTGGCGCCGATGTCGGTACGGCACTGATGGCCCGCCTGCTGACGTTTGATCTTTCCTGGCTTTCTCCTCTTTTCATCTTCTTTGGCGTGGTGTTCTTCCTCGGCCGTAAACAAACGCGGGCGGGGCAGCTTGGCCGAACGAGTATCGGTTTAGGGCTGATTCTGCTGGCGCTCCAGCTGATTGTGGCAGCGGCCACGCCAATTACCCATGCGGCAGGCGTGAAAGTTCTGTTCTCCTCGCTGACGGGCGACGTTTTGCTGGACGCCTTAATCGGTGCCGTGTTCGCCATCATCAGCTATTCCAGCCTTGCCGCAGTGCTGATTACCGCCACGCTTACCGCAACTGCGGTTATCTCGTTCAAAGTGGCGCTGTGTCTGGTAATTGGCGCGAATCTGGGAAGTGGTCTGCTGGCGATGCTCAATAACAGCACTTCTAACGCGGCCGGTAAACGAGTGGCGCTGGGCAGCCTGCTGTTTAAATTTATCGGTTCACTCATCGTCCTGCCTTTTATTGATGTGCTGGCGGAGTGGTTGCAAAAACTGCCGGTAAATGATGAAGAGTTGGTGATCTTCTTCCATGTTTTCTACAACCTGATCCGCTGCCTGATTATGGTGCCTTTTGCCGGAGCAATGGCCGGCCTGTGTCAGCGACTGATTGGGGAAGACGCGGAAACGGAGCTTCGTCTTAAGCCTAAGCATCTGGATACCAGCGCGCTTGATACGCCTGCACTGGCGCTGGCGAATGCCTCGCGGGAAACTTTGCGGCTGGGAGATGTGCTGGAGCAGATGTTGGCAACGTTCAGCAAAGTCGTGGGCGGTGAACTGCGCGAAGAACGGGAAATCCGTAAGCTGGATGACGATGCCGACGTCCTTTATACGGCGATCAAACTCTATCTGGCGCAAATGCCGAAGGAAGATTTGCCGGAAGAAGATTCCCGCCGCTGGGCGGAAATTATTGAGATGGCGCTTAACCTGGAAATGGCGGGCGATATCCTTGAGCGTATGAGCGCTGACGTTGCAGACAAGTCGTTAACTGCTCGCCGCGCCTTTTCTGTTGAAGGTCTGAATGAATTAAATGCGTTACTGGAGCAGCTCACCGCTAACCTGCGCCTGAGCCTCTCGGTATTCCTCTCTCGCGATATCACCAGCGCTAAGCGACTTCGCCGCGCCAAGCACCGTTTCCGCATTACTAATCGTCGCTATTCACACAAACACGTCGATCGCCTGCATCAGCAAAATGTGCAGAGCATCGAAACCAGTTCTCTGCACTTAGGCTTGCTGGGGGATATGAAGCGTCTGAACTCGCTGTTTTGCGCCGTTGCCTACAGCGTGCTGGAACAGCCTGATGATGAGCGCGATGAGGAGTAGACGGGCGACGGCTGGTGTTATAGTGCTGGCGGGAGGAACATGGGCCATCCAGAAAGAGGCAAAAAGCGGCGGCCCAGCCAGCTCGACACGGGCCGTCCATGGCCCGTGTTCCTCCTGCTTTAGGGAGTGAGCCGCCCTGGCATTAAGTGAGCGAAGAAGGAGCAGAGAGAAACTATTTCTTGTCGATTGGCTTGCCGGACCAGTAGCCTGCCAGCAGCGAACCCGACAAATTATGCCAGACTGAGAACAGCGCGCCCGGCAGTGCGGCCAGCGGTGAAAAATAGAGTTTTCCTAACGTTGCTGCCAGGCCTGAATTCTGCATGCCCACTTCCAGTGCCAGCGTACGACAGGTTGACTCATCAAAGCCAAACAGCTTGCCGCCCCAGTAGCCACCGAGCAGCCCAATTGCGTTATGCATAATAACCGCCGCAATCACCATCAGACCTACCGAGCCGATAAAGCCCTGGCTGCCCGCAACGACGGCGCTGATAATGAGCAGAATACAGACCATCGAAAACGCAGGCAGCCAGGGCTCCACGCGCCTGACCACGCTGTTCATTGTATGGTGAACAATCAGGCCGATGCTGATTGGCACCACGACGATTTTCACAATGCTTAACAGCATGCCGACCACATCAACCTGAATATGGGTATCCACATAGAGTTTGGTGAGCAACGGCGTGGCGAAAACGCCCACCAGTGCGGAGACGGAAGAGATGGTAACTGAAAGCGCCACGTCGCCTTTTGCGAGGTAAATCATCACGTTCGATGCCGTTCCGCTGGCAACGCTGCCCACCAGAATCATGCCCGCGGATAAATCGGGCGGCATATGGAACAGTTTAGCCAGCAGCCATGCCGCCAGCGGCATCACCAGATAGTGCAGAAACGTCCCGGCAATGACCGGCGCCGGACGCGTCAGCACCCGTTTAAAATCGTTGATATTCAGCGTTACGCCCATGCCAAACATAATGAGCATGAGCAGATAGGTTACCCAGGGACCAATGCCTAAAAACGTTTCAGGCGTGTAATAAGCGGCGACAGAGAGCAGGACTGCCCACAGCGGGAACAGACGAGTAACAGTGGCAAGCATAGCCAGACTTCCTTTTGATGTTGTGTCGATTTTATGCGTGAGGCCGGATGTTTTGCCCGGAACGGGGGAAAAACAGGCGTTGAATCATAACACTATTGCAAAAGAATAAGCCGGGTGGAAGGGAGATTGCGGGTTAACATTTAACCCGCACGGCACAACGATTACGCTTTACTTGCCAGCAGGCCCCGGTAGATCAAACCGCCTGCAATACCCCCCACGATGGGCAGCAACCAGAACATCCACAGCTGATCCAACGCCCATCCACCCTGGAAAATGGCGACGGCGGTGCTGCGAGCCGGGTTGACTGAAGTGTTAGTTACCGGAATGCTGATCAAATGAATCAGCGTTAGCGCCAGGCCAATGGCAATCGGCGCAAAACCTGCGGGAGCACGTTTATCGGTCGCACCCATAATCACAATCAGGAAGACCGCGGTGAGCACGCCTTCGGTAATCATACCGGACAGCAGTGAAAAGCCGCCTGGTGAATGCTCACCGTAGCCATTTGAAGCGAAACCGCTGGCTACGGCGTCGAAAGAAGCCTGACCGCTGGCGATGAGATAAAGCACGCCTGCCGCGACAATACCGCCAATAACCTGAGCCACGATATAACCTGCCACCCGCGAGCCGGGAAAACGTCCGCCCGCCCACAGGCCAAACGTGACGGCAGGATTAAAATGGCCACCTGAAATATGGCCAACGGCAAAAGCCATCACCAATACGGTTAAGCCAAACGCCAGTGCCACACCGGCGAAGCCAATCCCCAATTCAGGAAAGGCTGCGGCTAATACTGCGCTGCCACATCCTCCGAGCACCAGAACAAACGTCCCCAGTACCTCTGCCATATACTTACGCATTTACTCTATCCTCGTTTATTTGATTTAACGCCGCAATTATCCCTGGCGAATCCAACCGGAAAATCAACGAGCGAGAGAATATGCGGACAGCACGGGTTTAAGCGTGATTAATGCAGAGTAAATTGCGTTAGATCAATTAATTAACGGTGGTCAAATGAGGTTGTGGCAGGTCAGCACCGCGCCGATCGTGGTGCAGAAAAAACAAAACCCCACGCCGAAGCGCGGGGTTAGTTATTACTCACAAACCTGGAAAGGTCGGCTGCAGCGGCTACTCGAACAGATTTCGGTGCAATGCCCGTACGACCTGCTCGGCATCGTTGCCCGGCACCAGGAAGCACAGGTTGTAGCTGCTGGCACCGTAACAAATCAGACGCAGATTGAAAGGCTCAAGCACGCCAAAGACCTCTTTACCGACGCCACAAGCCTGCGACAGCTTGTTGCCAATCAATGCCACCAGCGCCAGGTTTTCTTCCACTTCCACCCGGCACAGCGAGGAAAGTTCGGTCAGCAACGCCTGAGTCAGTAAACTGTCACCGGTCGAAGTCGATCCTGTGGTATCCAGCGTCAGCGCGATGCTCACTTCTGAAGTGGTAATCAGGTCAACGGAAATGTTATGGCGAGCCAAAATGGTGAACACTTCCACCAGGAAACCACGTGCATGCAACATGTTGAGGCTGTGCAGCGTGAGCAGCGTTTGTCGGCGGCGTAATGCCAGCGCGCGGAATAGCGGCGGATTCTGTGTTTCATTGCAGACGCGCGTACCGCCGGCGGCAGGATCTTTACTTGAACCGACAAAAACCGGGATATCGCTACGAACCGCAGGCAACAGGGTTGCTGGATGCAGGACTTTGGCACCGAAAGTCGCCATCTCAGCCGCTTCTTCAAAGGTGATTTCGTCGATGCGTTTTGCGGTTGGCACCACGCGAGGATCGGTAGTGTAAATGCCCGGCACATCGGTCCAGATATCAATGCGGCTGGCATGCAGCGCTTCGCCCAGCAGCGCCGCGGTATAGTCGCTGCCACCGCGTCCCAACGTCGTGGTACGTCCTTTGGCTTCGCTACCAATAAAGCCCTGAGTGACAATCAGCGCGTCGGCAAGGCGTGGGGCGAGCTGAGCCTGGGTTAGCTCAGAGAGCAGACTGACATCCGGCTCGGCGCGGCCAAAGCGATCGTTAGTCCGTAAAACCTTACGCACGTCAAACCACTGGGCATTGACGCTACGCTGGCGCAGGATTTCAACGAACAGCAGGCTGGACATCAGCTCGCCGTGGCTAACCAGCTCATCCGTCAGCGCGGTTGACGTCGCGAGTGCGGCGGCTTCGGACAACATCGTAATGTTCTCCATCACGCGGTCGACTTCTTCACGGATGACGTCCGGCTGTGAGAGCCGATCGACAATCGCGTACTGAATCCGGCGGATCTCATCCAGCAGGTAAGCGCGCTGCTCCTGCTCCTGACCTTCAGCCAGAGAAACCAGCAGGTTGGTAACGCCCGCAGAAGCGGAGAGCACCACCAGACGCGTGTTCGGATCGGACAGCACCACGTCGGCGCTTCGGTTCATGGCAGTAAAATCGGCAACGCTGGTGCCGCCAAATTTCGCCACGATCAATGATTGGGACATAGACTTGACATACCTCGTGTCAGGTTAAATTCTATCAGCCTTGGCACAAGGGAAGAGCAGAAACGGGGCATACGTAGAAAGGGGCTTACTACGAGTCACCCAGAAGCGCCCCACCTTGCATACCTGCTTACTTAACGCCGCATGGGTTGGCCAGGTTAATGCACTGGAATCGCTCACAATAAGCCGATTGAAATGCCTTAACGTGCCGCCCGCGTACAGCGTCAATTAATCTGGTAGGGATCGTTCAATTAGCGAACGAGCCTGGTGACAACCCAGAGGATTCAGCCCCTGTAGCCGATACGCACCATCCGCATGGTTTGTACCTCGGCGTCGCACCCCATGGTGTGTTTTCTCAGGATTCGGTTCCTCCAACACACTGCCTGGGCGACGCGCCTCTTCTGGCCTGCGCATCAGATGCGCAGCTAGCCGCCCAGAAATACCGGGTTATTGCTTCGCTGTCAATCCCCGGTCTTTGAGGATTCTTCACTTTGCACCAGCGCAATAACCGTGCAGGGCAGTTTGGGCGGCTTACCATCATGCACTTTCAGCTTGCCCTGCGCATCCTGTACAAAAAGCAGTACCGCCGTCTGGTTCTTTTCCAGGTATTCCTGCCAGCCAAAGTTTTCGCTCAGTCCAGTGGCTTTAATGACGCCGCCTTTTGCCAGCAGGCTACTGAGGCGGGCATAGGTTGATTCCTGACTGAATAACACTTCATGACGGCGGAAACGCGGGCTTTCGCTGTCGCGGCGGCCTCGCAGCGTGGCACCTGAGCGAACAGCCGCCACGTTGTCGTTACCGAAAATATGGCTGAAGTGATAAACGGCCAAAGCATTCTGATGACGATTCGGCGAGAGGGCAAGAACCTGTGCGGTTTCGCTGAGATCGAGGAAGTTTTCCGCATGATCTGACCAGGCGTTGCCATAATAGGCCGGAATGCCTTCCATTCTTGCCAGACGGTAATATTCCCAGCTGCTGTCGGTCACCAGCACCGGCAAATCCAATTTTTGCAGTGCGGCGGCCAAGGCACGAGCGACGCTGTTGGCACCGATAATCAGAATGCCGCGAGGCTCACGTTGCTGCACACGCAGCACACGCGCTAAAAATGCGCTGGTCAGGCTTTGCAACACCACGGTGCCGATAATCACCGCAAATACCACCGTTACCAGCTTACTGGCGCCTTCATATCCGGTCTTTTCCAGCGTCAGAGCAAACAGCGAGCTAACCGCCGCCGCGACAATACCGCGAGGAGAAATCCAGCTCAGTAACAGTTTATCGCGCCACGACAGCTGCGATCCCCAGGTGGAAAACAGGATACAAAGCGGGCGGGCGATAAACTGCACCACCAGCAGCAGGCCGACCAATGGCCACCCCATCGCCAGCAGTGCGTTGACGTCCAGTCTGGCAGCCAGAATGATAAACAGCGCGGAGATCAACAGTGCCGATAGCTCTTCTTTAAAGGCGATAATCTCATTCAAATCGACATCACGCATGTTAGCCAGCCAGATGCCCATTACCGTAACGGTTAACAGGCCCGACTCGTCTGCGATGGCGTTGGACGCGCCGAAAGCGGTTAGCATCACGGCCAGTACCGCGAAATTTTGCAGATAGCCGGGCAGCCAGACGCGTTTTAAAGCCAGGCCCATCAGCCAGCCAAACAGCACGCCGCCAATGGCGCCAACCACCACGGTCAGGCCAAACGTCCAGAACAGATGCGCCAGCGACTCTGCTTTTTGCTGTAGCACAATGAATTCAAAGACCAGCAGCGTAAAAATAGCGCCCACCGGATCGATAACGATACCTTCCCAGCGCAGGATTTGGTTAATGGCTTTATTGGGGCGCACCACGCGCATCAGCGGCGCAATCACCGTCGGCCCGGTAACGACCGTCACGGCACCGACCAGCGCCGCCAGTTCAGGCGGGAAGTTGAGCAGCAGCCAGCAGGTTATGCCGATCGCCAGAAAAGTGACCAGCATGCCGATCGTCACCAGATTACGTACAACCTTGCCCAGGCCATGGATTTCATCGAAGCGCAGCGTTAACGCGCCCTCGAACAGAATAATTGCCACCGACAGCGAAACGAGAGGGAACAACAGCGCCCCGAACAGCGCATCCGGCTGCAAAACATGTCCGACCGGCCCCAGGAGAATGCCGAAAACCAGCAGCGGCAAAATTGCGGGCAGACGCAGCAACCAGGCCAGCCACTGGGCTACCAGCGAACTTAATCCAATGATAACCAACAGGAGTGGGGCAGAAAGCACCATAAAAATTTTTCCTTTAAAGGGCAAGAATAGTCATACTGAAACGCATCGGGCATCGTCCCGCCGCCTGAATTATAAATAGCCCCGGGCAAAAGGGAGGAAAACTTCTCTCCCGATAGCTGTCACCTGTTGCAGGAAAAGGCGAGCGGCAAGCAGGTAACAGGTAACATGGCGTCCGGTCTGATTTACGGTTCTTAAATAAAAAAGAGTGTGTTGCTATGAAAAATATCAATCCGACACAAACCGCTGCCTGGCAAGCGTTGCAGCAGCATTTTGAAGAGATGAAAGAGGTACAAATCGCCGATCTGTTCGCCAAAGATGGCAACCGTTTCGCGAATTTTTCTGCCACCTTCGACGATCTGATGCTGGTGGACTTCTCTAAAAACCGCATTACCAGTGAAACGCTGGCGAAGCTCCAGGACCTGGCAAAAGAAACCGATCTACAGGGCGCCATCAAGTCCATGTTCTCTGGCGAGAAAATTAACCGCACCGAAGATCGCGCCGTACTGCACGTCGCGCTGCGTAACCGTAGCAATACGCCAATCAAGGTGGACGGCAAAGACGTTATGCCGGAAGTGAATGCGGTACTGGAGAAGATGAAATCCTTCTCTGAGCGCATTATTAGCGGTGAATGGAAAGGCTATACCGGCAAGCCGATTACCGACGTGGTCAATATCGGTATCGGCGGCTCGGATCTGGGTCCGTTTATGGTCACAGAGGCGCTGCGTCCGTATAAAAACCACCTTAATATGCATTTCGTGTCCAACGTTGACGGCACGCACATTGCGGAAACCGTAAAAGATCTTAACCCGGAAACCACGCTGTTCCTGGTGGCGTCAAAAACCTTCACCACCCAGGAAACCATGACCAACGCCCACAGCGCGCGCGACTGGTTCCTGAAAGCGGCAGGCGATGAGCAACACGTCGCGAAGCACTTTGCCGCACTCTCTACCAATGCTAAAGCAGTCGGTGAGTTTGGTATTGATACGGCGAATATGTTCGAGTTTTGGGACTGGGTTGGCGGGCGTTACTCGCTCTGGTCAGCGATCGGTCTGTCGATCATTCTGTCCATCGGCTTTGATAATTTCGAAAAGCTGTTAAGCGGCGCGCACGCCATGGACAACCACTTCTCAACCACGCCTGCCGAGCAGAACCTGCCGGTGATTCTGGCGCTGATTGGGATCTGGTATAACAATTTCTTCGGTGCGGAAACCGAAGCGATCCTGCCTTACGATCAGTACATGCACCGCTTTGCCGCTTATTTCCAGCAGGGCAACATGGAATCGAACGGCAAATATGTCGATCGCAACGGCAATCCTGTTTCCTACGAAACGGGCCCGATTATCTGGGGCGAGCCGGGTACCAACGGTCAGCATGCTTTCTACCAGCTGATCCATCAGGGCACCAAACTGGTTCCGTGTGATTTCATTGCGCCAGCGAACAGCCATAACAAGCTGGGCGATCATCACGCCAAGCTGCTGTCGAACTTCTTTGCTCAGACCGAAGCGCTGGCGTTTGGTAAGTCTCGCGAAACCGTTGAAAAAGAGTTTGCTGATGCGGGCCAGGAAGCGAAGGCCGTTGAGCATATCGTTCCGTTTAAAGTGTTCGAAGGCAACCGTCCAACCAACTCCATTCTGCTGCGCGACATCACGCCGTTCAGTCTGGGCGCGTTGATTGCGCTGTATGAACACAAGATCTTTACTCAGGGCGTGATTCTTAACATCTTCACCTTCGATCAGTGGGGCGTAGAGTTAGGTAAACAGCTGGCTAACCGTATTCTGCCTGAGCTATCCGGCAGCGAGCAGGTCAGCAGCCACGACAGCTCGACTAACGGATTGATTAATCTCTATAAAAACTGGCGCGGTTAATGCGGTATTTAGCATAGGCTAATTCTCAGTTTACGGGGCCGGAGGCAACATCTCCGGCCTTGCTGTTTTTTATGCCGTGCGTTTTAAAACAACAATCAGATCCACCTTTAACTATTTTTGGTCCTGATTGACAGAAATATCCTTCCTGCGTTTAGGCGCATCAGGCGCGGTGCCAGCCCGAAGAAAGCACAAAAACGCATTTGCTTTACCACCATTCATTGCTGAAATGGCAAGGCAGAGGTTAAGGATATTCCTAAAATACTGCCAAATAAGCAAAAAAACGGACGGACAATTCTTAATCCGTCACGGCTGTTTTCGGGTGAGAAAGCAGTAATGAAAAGGTTAACATCATGAAATATGGCGTCTTTATGGTTAATAAGGGCCAAAAGGGTGTTTTTCCGCCTGAAACCGCTCTTTAATCAGAATTGTTAGTTAATGGCGCTAAATTGCGGTGCTAATCCAGTCATAAATAGCGCGATATCACAATATCCGGTCAAATGTCGCTTCGTTGGCTTAAAAACGTCCCGCTATTGTCAGGAAAAATCCTTCGCTTCGCCCCTCGTTACTGCCCTGAATTCTGGTAATTTATTGCCTTATAATGACCCCGCCTGAAACCCTTCAGGCGGGTTATCCATTCATTTAATGAAGGGAAAGTGTATGAAAAAAGTCTTATGTGCTGCTGCAGCCATCGTGTACTTAGCAAGTGCTTCTGCCGCGTTCGCCGCGACTGAAGAAGCGGGTGCCGCTGCGGGCGCCTCTGCGGGAACGCTTTCCGCCGGGACGACCACGGCAGTGGGTGTGGGTGCGCTTGGCGCACTGGTTGGCGTTGCGCTGGCAGCAAGCAGCGGCGGCAACGGTTCTAATACCGGAACCACCACCACAACCACAACGAGTACAACTCGCTAAGTTCGGTTAATTAATCATAACCACACGCTCGTGTGGTTATTTTTTGAGATTGTCAGACTTTTATTCAGGGACTCACCGGTGCGCTACATTCCACTGCTGTTCTTATGCCTGTTTCTCCAGGGCTGTACTCAAACACAAAAAGGCCTGACCGAGACGGTAAAACTCGCGCTTCTGGGCCCTGATGATGTCCAGGTAAGTGATGAACAGGTACAGAGCCTGCCTTATGCCAGCATGTACCTGCGTCTTAATCAGGGACAGCGCATTTTTGTTGTGCTGGGCTTTGACGAAAATGGCCAGCAAAAATGGGTAACTCGTGACCGTTCGATGTTAGTTACTCAGCATGGCCGCCTGGTTAAAACCGCGGGACTGAGCGACAACCTGTCTGAAGTGACCAATCTTGAGCAGGATCCGCTGGCAGATGCTTTGCATCTGACGGAAGGCGCAAGCTGGACGCGTACGCTCAGCTGGTCTGAAGCCGGTAAGTTCCGTGCGGGAACTGCCGTCTCACGCTTTAATCGTCAACCGGATGAAATACTGACGCTGGCCGGGAATCGCGTAGCCTGTCGCGTCTGGCAGGAAGAAGTCACGCTGCCTGTTAGCGGCAAGTCCTGGACAAACACCTTCTGGATTGATACGACCACCGGGCAGGTTCGCCAGGCGCAGCAATCGCTGGGCGGCGACAAGTTCTTCATAGAAACCACCATTCTGAAGCCTGCGAAATCATGAAAAAAATAACATTACTCCTCGCAGGACTTACGGCCTGCACGGCGCTGAGCGCCCATGCGGACAGCCAGGTCACCGTTTACTCTCCGGGCCAAACGCAAACTGCCGTCATCAGCCATGCGCAGAATCTGTCACAGCTGGTCGCCAGCCCGGCCTTAAATGGCAAAACCTGGTGGCCCGGTACGGTCATCAGCGAAAAGCTGGCGACGGCGGTAGCGGTGCAGGAACAGCAGCAGCTGCTGGCACGGCTGAAAAGCTGGAGCAGTGAGCTGCGTGCCGATAACGATGCTGAGAAAGCGGCCGTGGTCGATAACCTCTGGCAGCAAATTGCCGAGGTGAAAGTCACCGGTCGGCAGCTCGCCAATCTGGATCCGGACTGGGTGCGTATCCGCCCGGAAGAGAATCGTCGGCTGGAAGGTGACTACAGCGTTTATACCCTGCAAAAGCCGGGCACGATCAGAATTGCCGGTGTGGTCAGCGGCAGTGGCAAAACGCCATGGGTAGCGGGACACAGCGTGGTGGATTACCTCGACGCGCACCCAAATCTGAGCGGTGCCGAGCGTAATTTTATCGTGCTGATTTCGCCCGAGGGCAAAGTGCAGGAGGTGCCGGTTGCTTACTGGAACCGCCGTCACGTTGAGCCTGAGGCAGGCAGCACGATTTACGTCGGCTTCTCTTCATGGTCGCTGCCAGATCAACCCGATCTTAACCAGCAGATTGTTTCTGTCTTGACGCACCGGATCCCTGACTGATGAAAAAAACCTATCTTCTCAGCCTGCTGGCGATATCTGTTGCCTGCGCCTGTCAGGCTCAGGCTGCCACCTATCCCGATCCTGTGGGGCCTTCACAGTCCGATTTCGGCGGCGTGGGTCTGCTACAGGTGCCGACGGCGCGAATGGCAAAAGATGGCGAATTCAGCCTGAACTATCGCTATAACGATCAATATCGTTTCTATTCTTCTTCAGTGCAGCTGTTTCCCTGGCTGGAAGCCACCATCCGCTATACCGATGTGAAAACCCGTCGCTACAGCGCCGTGGACAGCTTCAGCGGTACCCAGAGCTATAAAGATAAGGCCTTCGATCTGAAAGCGCGTCTGTGGCAGGAAGGCTACTGGCTGCCGGAAGTTTCCGTTGGGGCAAAAGACCTCGGCGGTACGGGCTTGTTCGACAGTGAATATCTGGTGGCCACCAAAGCGTGGGGACCGTTTGATTTCACCATGGGACTGGGCTTTGGTTATCTCGGCAACAGCGGTACGGTGAAAAACCCGTTCTGTCAGGCCGACAGCAGCTATTGCTACCGCTCTAATACTAACGGCACCGCAGGCTCAGTCAGCGACAAAGACCTCTTTAAGGGGCCCGCCGCTATTTTTGGCGGTATCGAATATCAGACGCCGTGGCAGCCACTGCGTTTGAAAGTGGAATATGAAGGCAACGATTATCAGGATGATTTCGCCGGTCGCCTGGAGCAGAAAAGCAAGGTCAACGTAGGGGCGATCTACCGCATTACCGATTGGGCAGACGTTAACGTCAGCTATGAGCGCGGTAATACGCTGATGGCAGGCTTCACGCTGCGTACCAACTTTAACGATTTGCACACCGCCTCCATCGACTCGCCGAAGCCCGCTTATAAGCCTCAGCCTCAGGGCGAGTTTCTGGAGCCGACCGTTGTTGCTAATCAGCTGACCGACCTGAAATATAATGCGGGTCTGAATGGCCCGGACGTGCAGGTAAACGGCGATACGATGTATGTGACCGGTCAGCAGTCGAAATACCGTAATACTCAGGAAGGCGTCGATCGCGCTAACGTGATCCTGATGAACAACCTGCCGGCAAATGTCACTAAACTCAGCGTGACTGAAACCCGTAGCCACATGCCTCAGGTGACGACCGAAACTGACGTCGACAGCCTTCGCCAGCAGCTGGAAGGGTATCCGCTGGGCAAAGAAAAAATGCTCGATCAGAAGCGCGTAGAACCTGTCGATCCAGGCCATACCGAGCAGGGTTACTACATTGATGCAGACCGCTTCAGCTATAGCCTGTCGCCGGTGCTTAACCAGTCCGTCGGCGGCCCGGAAAGCTTCTATCTGTACCAGCTGGGGGTGATGGGCAGCGCCAGCTACTGGCTGACCGATCACTTACTGATCGACGGCAGCGTATTTGGCAACCTGACCAACAACTACGATAAGTTTACTTATAACGGCGCACCTGCGGACTCTTCGCTGCCGCGTGTTCGTACCCATATTCGTGACTACGTAGAAAACAACGTTTACGTGAATAACCTGCAAGCCAACTATATGCATGCGCTTGGCAACGGCTTCTATGGGCAGGTATACGGCGGTTATCTGGAAACCATGTACGGCGGCGTTGGGGGCGAAGTGCTTTATCGTCCGCTTGACTCTGACTGGGCGTTCGGTGTTGATGCCAACTACGTGAAGCAGCGTGACTGGGACAATATGATGCAGTTCACCGACTACAATGCGAAAGTCGGTAATCTGACAGCCTACTGGCGTCCTTCCTTCTTCAACCACCAGGTGCTGGTGAAGGCGAGCGTTGGGCAGTATCTGGCAGAAGATAAAGGCGCAACCGTCGATATTTCACGTCAGTTCGACAGCGGCGTGATTGTGGGGGCTTACGCGACCAAAACCAACGTTTCGGCAGAAGAATATGGCGAGGGTGACTTCACCAAAGGCTTCTATATTTCGATTCCAATGGATCTGTTTACCGCGACGCCAACGCGTGGTCGTGCACAGGTTAACTGGACGCCGCTAACGCGTGACGGTGGCCAGATGCTGGGTCGTAAATACCAGCTGTATGATATGACGACCGATCGGGATAAAGATTTCCGCTAGTTTGTCAGCCGTTTGAGGGGCGAAGCGATTCGCCCTGAGATTGTTAACATAGCGCTGACGCGAAACCTGTTCCACAAAGATGTAAAGAGCGGCGTCCGGGCTGGGCCGTCCCTGGCCCGGGACGCTGTGTCTCAGAATCATGTTCCTCGCCCTTTGAGTGTGTCAGCCGTCTTGCGCCCATTCTTCGTCTTTCCTCGCGCCATACGGCAGAACTTGTGAACTTGCTCACACTAAAGCATATTGTGCCTGTCAGAAGGCTTGTTCTGGCATGTCAACGTGACTTCAGAGGATGTTTGCATGATTACCGCCACGCGTATTGCCTGGGTATTACAAATGGTCCTGAATGTAGGACTGATTTTTCTGGCCTGCATTTTGGCTATTTTTTTAGGAAAGGAAACCTTTCATCTCGCCAATGTCCTGTTGAATACGGGTGAGCAAACCTCTTCCTATCTGCTGATTGAAGGGATCGTAATTTACTTTCTCTATTTCGAGTTTATTGCGCTGATCGTGAAATATTTCCAGTCCGGCTACCATTTTCCGCTGCGCTACTTTGTGTATATCGGCATCACGGCGATTATCCGCCTGATTATCGTCGACCATAAAAACCCGTTCGATACGCTGGCTTATTCCATTGCCATCCTGATTCTGGTCGTCACGCTGTGGCTGGCGAACAGCAACCGCTTGAAAAGAGAGTAGCCGTTGTGCCGTTCTGAGAGGCCTTTCAAACTAATTCAGACCGGCATTCTGTGTTCTCTCTTCAGCTCTGCGTTACACTAGGGCACCCTAATTTTGCCCGGAGAAGCGCAATGGCCGAGCACGCGCTAACACAACTGCGCGCCATCGAATGGCTACCTGTCTCCTCACCTGAATTGCCCGCTTCCGTGCTGGACTGGCTTCTTGAGGAGGATTCAATGACCCGCCGTTTTGAGCGTCACTGTCAAAAAGTGACGGTTGAAATCGTGCGGGAAGGCTTTATCAGTGCAGAGGAAGCGGCACCCGAAGCGCTTTTACTGCCACCGGCGTCGCGCTACTGGTTGCGAGAGATCCTGCTGTGCGGCGATGGTGAACCCTGGCTGGCTGCGCGAACGGTTCTGCCTGAATCTACGTTGCAGGGGCCGGAACAGATGCTACAACAGTTGGGCACCCGCCCCCTGGGCCGCTACCTGTTTACCTCGTCAAGCCTGAGCCGCGACTTTATTGAGCCGGGACGAATTGATGGTCTGTGGGGACGTCGCTCACTGCTGCGTCTCTCCGGCAAACCGCTGTTACTGACTGAACTGTTTTTACCGCCAGCACCGATTTATCGGGCATCGCAGGCCGAAAGGAACCCGTAGTATGGAGAAGTCTTTACCCGTGAATAAATTCCAGGCCTACAGCCGTCTGATGCGTATTGATAAGCCGATTGGATCGCTGCTGCTGCTATGGCCGACCTTATGGGCGCTGTGGCTGGCTGACCTGAAAATCCCGCCGCTGAACGTGCTGCTGGTGTTTGTGCTGGGCGTATTTTTTATGCGTGCCGCAGGCTGTGTGGTGAATGATTTTGCCGACCGTAAAATCGATGGACACGTGAAGCGGACGCAGCAGCGCCCAATGCCAAGCGGTGCCGTCAGTTCGAAAGAGGCAAAACTGCTGTTTGCCGGACTGGTGCTGGTCTCATTCTGTCTGGTGCTGACCATGAATACCATGACCATTCTGCTGTCGTTTGGCGGGCTGGCGCTGGCCTGGGTTTATCCTTTTATGAAGCGTTATACCCATCTGCCTCAGGTGGTGCTCGGCGCGGCATTTGGTTGGGCGATTCCAATGGGCTGGGCTGCGGTAAGCGAATCGGTGCCGCTTGCATGCTGGCTGCTGTTCCTGGCCAATATCTGTTGGACCGTCGCGTACGACACGCAATATGCGATGGTGGATCGGGACGACGACTTGAAAATTGGCGTTAAATCAACGGCTATTCTGTTTGGACGTTTCGATAAGCTGATTATCGGACTGTTGCAATTTGCCACGCTGGTGCTGATGGCGCTGATTGGCTGGATGATGCAGTTGGGCGGGCCTTTTTACTGGACATTACTGCTGGCCGGCGCGCTGTTCCTCCATCAGCAGAGGCTGATTGCCGCACGAGAACGTGAAGCCTGCTTCCAGGCTTTTCTGAATAACAACTACGTGGGTCTGGTACTGTTTATCGGTATTGCACTGAGCAGCGCACCGCTCGCCAACTGGCTTTAAATTTCAGGCAATAAAAAAGGGCCGTCTAAGGCCCTGAAGGTGCTGGCATAGTGCTGGCACAAAAACACGAGCCTTTCACAAAGACGCAAAAAGCGGCATCCGTGGCAGCTCATCCTGAGCCGTCCATGGCCCAGCGCGCTTTGTTCCAGGCTCGCGTTTCTCAGCAGTCAAAACGCTCAGCTACTCGTGCACGAGCGCGCTTTCAATCGTCATTCTCACTTCCTGCGAAATCAGATCGGCCAGCATCTGGTAAACCTTATGCGTTTGCTCGTACAACGCATCGCCAGTATCACTGATATAGCCTTCATCGCGCAGCGTCAGCACTAACGTCGAGAACACTGCTTTATCGAAGAACTCTGGCGCGTTGATGCCGTGCAGCACTGACAGACGCTGAGCCATTGTCCGGCTCTCTTTCTCCAGCGTACCGCGGTTTATCGACGGGTTTGCGCTGAGGATTGAGAAGGTGATGGCATAGCGCTGTAGCGTTTCACGCACGCCAGCTGCCAGCAGCTGAAGCGTGTGGAAATGTGCCGGGCTGAGACGCAGCGTCTGCGTTTGCTCGTCGGCAGTCAGCAAGCCCTGACGGGCCATCTCGCTAACCAACGCATCCAGTACGCCTGGCAGATCTTCTTTGTTCCAGTGCAGGAACAGCTCGCTTTTCAGCATTGGGTAAATAACGCTGACCTGGCGCAATAGCTCTGCACGGCTCAGTTCGCGATGCTGCATCAGCATCACTGCAATGATCGACGGCATCACCAGCATATGGTGAATGTTATTGCGGTAATAGGTCATCAGCACCGCCTGCTCGCGTGGCAGAACGATGATTTCACCAATGTTGTCCTGCTCAATCTCAAACTTATTCATGCTCAGGGCATGGTCCAGCAACGCTTCTGGCGTCATGTCCGGCACGGTTGAGTCTGGCGAGTAAGGCACGTTACGCAGTAGCTGTACGTAGCAGTCCAGCTGTTCCGTCAGCTGCTCGCGGGTCAGTGAACGCTGCCGTGAAGCCAGCAGGGCGGTAACGCACAGGTTCATGGCGTTTGCCGCACCAGCGTTGTTAATTCGCACCATCACGCTTTGAGCAATGTCATTCACCGCTGGCGTCAGCCAGGCCGGACGTTGTGCCTCGATAGGATCGATAGAGTCGCGCCACTCGGGCACATGGGTGTTGAGGTAATTGACCAGCGGCAGCGGTTCACCGAAGTTCACATAGCCCTGACCGAGGTTGCGCAGCTTACGCAGGCCGCGCAGCATCTGCATAAAGCCTTCTTTCTCTTTAGTCGCACCGCGCAGCTCTTTCGCGTAGGTTCCCACTTCCATCACGTGCTCATAGCCGATGTAGATAGGCACCAGCGTGATAGGACGATTACCGCCGCGCAACATCGCCTGAATCGTCATCGACAGCGTGCCGGTTTTCGGATCCAGCAGGCGACCGGTACGGGAACGCCCGCCTTCAACAAAGTACTCGACCGAATAGCCACGGGTGAACAGCTCGCCCAGATATTCGCGGAAGACGGTGGAATAGAGCTTGTTGCCTTTAAAGGTACGACGGATAAAGAAGGCGCCCAGACGGCGGAAGATCGGACCGGCAGGCCAGAAATTAAGATTGATGCCGGCAGCGATGTGCGGCGGCACCAAACCCTGGTGATAAAGCACGTACGAAAGCAGCAAATAGTCCATGTGGCTGCGATGGCAGGGAACATAGACGATTTCGTGGCCGTCCTGTGCCAGCTGACGCACGCGTTCACCGCCATTAACGTTAATGCCCTGATAGAGCTTGCTCCACGTCCAGCCCATGATGCGGTCCGTAAGACGGATCGCCTCATAAGAGAAGTCGGCGGCGATCTCTTCCATCAGCTCAACGGCATTCTGCTGGGCTTTTTCGTGGGAAATTTTCTTGCTGCGCGCTTCATCTTCCACCGCTTTGGCAATGGCTTTGGACTGGAGCAGCTTGCTGAACAGATCCTGACGTACCGGCAGGCGCGGGCCAACCGCAGCCAGTCGCTGACGAGCGAAGTGCATACGGGCTACGCGAGCCAGCTTCTGCGCGATAGATTTGTCAGTGCCATGTTCCGTCGCCATACGGCGTAGAGAGACCATGGGTGAGAAACGCACAAAGCTGTCGCGTCCCAGCCACAGGACGGCAAAGAACTTTTGGATGCCGTTCAACACGCGCAGATGCGGTTGCTCATCCCCTTGTACTTCGCGGCCTGGCGCACGGCCAAACATGACGGAAACGGGCACCATCTGCACATCGAGCAGCGGGTTGCTGCGGTGCAGATCCAGGTACTCATGGAACAGCTTGACCGATTCCAGATTTGGCACAAAGTAAGGGAACACGCGTGGGCCATCATGGATAAACACATGACGTGGCAACACCGTACCGTCGATTTCTAACGGATCCAGCGGATCGGGCAGATCCTCTTTGCGGCATTGCTCACGCAGCGCCAGCAGATCGGCCTTTGAATCGTACGGCAGCACGTACATAATAGGACGCGACGTATCGAGTCCCAGTTCAGCGACCGGCTCGGCGGGGATCGCCTTACTCTTTACCAGAAATTTAACGGGTAAATTCAATAGGTTATAATATAAGTTACGCCAACCTGACATAGACAACATGAAGCCTCTTGTTAGCAAAGCGCCGCAAGCATACCAGAAAGCGCCAGTGAGATCTGTGGTGTTGCAAAATGTGCTGCACCCACACATTGACGCTAAACTTTACAAAGGGTTCCCTGATTATGGCAAATAACGTCACTGGTTTGACTCGCATCATTAAAGCTGCGGGCTACTCATGGAAAGGTCTGCGCGCGGCCTGGCAGCACGAAGCCGCTTTCAGGCAGGAATCGTTAGCGGCGCTTGCCGCCATTCTGATTGCCTGCTGGCTGGACGTAGACGCGATAACCCGTGTACTGCTGGTGGGGTCCGTCATTATGGTCATCATCGTCGAACTTCTTAACAGCGCCATTGAAGCAGTAGTCGACCGCATCAGCAGCGATATTCATCCGCTTGCCGGCCGCGCAAAAGACATGGGCTCCGCTGCGGTGTTACTGGCTACTCTACTGGCTCTTTTTGTTTGGGTAATGCTGTTGATTCCTCATTTGCGGCATGTTTTCCAAAATTAACGTAACAGTCGTTTTTTACTCAACTTTATAGTTTTCAACCGGCAAATACCTGTATATACTCACAGTCGACTGTATAAACAACCAGGGGGCGGGATGAAAGCACTAACGGCAAGGCAGCAGCAGGTTTACGACCTGATTCGCGACCATATTAACCAGACCGGTATGCCACCGACACGGGCAGAGATCGCCACGCAGCTCGGTTTCCGTTCCCCGAATGCGGCTGAAGAACATCTGAAAGCGCTGGCGCGTAAAGGCGTCATCGAAATTGTTTCTGGCGCATCACGCGGTATCCGCCTGATGATGGAAGAAGAAGGCGGTTTGCCGCTGGTTGGACGCGTTGCGGCGGGCGAACCGCTGCTGGCTGAACAACATATTGAAGGGCATTATCAGGTCGATCCCGATTTGTTTAAGCCTGGCGCTGATTTCCTGCTGCGCGTTAGCGGCATGTCGATGAAAGATATTGGTATTATGGATGGTGATTTACTGGCCGTGCATAAAACGCAGGACGTGCGTAACGGTCAGGTCGTGGTTGCGCGCATTGACGATGAAGTCACCGTCAAGCGGCTGAAAAAGCAGGGTAATATTGTTCAACTGCTGCCTGAAAACAGTGAATTTCAGCCAATTGTTGTCGATCTGCGTCAGCAGACTTTCTCAATTGAAGGGCTGGCCGTCGGCGTTATCCGCAACGGCAACTGGCTTTAAGCTTCCCTGTTTTGTACGCGCCGTTGCTCCCGCGGCGCGTCTCCTCTGGCCGTAATGTCCCGTTCGGCTGTGGACCGCTAATGTAATCCTGTCGCGCAGTGGATGATGATGCGATTAATAACCTCCTCAGACAAACACCTCTGGCGGCTGGCGCTGCCGATGATCCTTTCCAATATTACCGTGCCGCTGCTGGGCCTGGTTGATACTGCCGTTATTGGCCATCTGGACAGTCCCGTTTACCTGGGCGGCGTCGCAGTAGGAACAACGACCACCAGCTTTCTGTTTATGCTGCTGCTGTTTTTACGGATGAGCACCACCGGTCTGACCGCTCAGGCATTTGGCGCTAATGACAAACCCGCATTAGCTCGGGCGCTGATGCAGCCTTTGCTGATCGCGCTGTTTGCCGGGCTGGCTTTTATCCTCTTTAAAACTCCCCTTACTCATCTTGCTCTGTCGCTGGTTGGCGGGAACAGTGACGTTTTGCATCAGGCGGCACTGTTCATGCATATTCGCTGGCTGAGCGCGCCGGCAATGCTGGCTAACCTTGTGCTGCTCGGCTGGCTGTTAGGCGTTCAGTATGCGCGTGCGCCTGTTGTTCTGCTGGTGGTGGGTAACCTGGTGAATGTTCTGCTCGACCTGTGGTTTGTCATCGGATTGAAGTGGGGCGTTGAGGGCGCAGCAGCCGCAACCGCGATTGCCGAATACGTCACGTTGATGGTCGGGCTGGTTATGGTATGGCACGTTCTGAAAATGCGCGGCGTCTCTTTTCCCCTGCTAAAAACGGCCTGGCGAGGCAATGTTGGTCGTTTGCTGCGGCTTAATCGTGACATTATGCTGCGCTCATTGCTCCTGCAACTCTGCTTTGTCTCGCTGACCTTCTTTGGCGCGAGGCTGGGTAGCGATACAGTAGCCGTTAACGCTGTTTTACTGATGTTTCTGACCTTCACTGCCTATGCGCTCGATGGTTTTGCCTATGCGGTTGAAGCTTGCTCTGGCGAAGCCTGGGGCGCACGGGATGCTCAAAAGCTTCTGGTCGTCTGGCAGGCAGCCTGTCGTCAGGCTGGCCTGGTCGCGCTGATGTTTTCGGTTATCTATGCGCTGGCAGGTACGCATATTGTTGCGCTACTTACCTCACTTCCTGAACTGCAACAGCAAGCCGATCGCTATCTGTTCTGGCAAATTCTGTTGCCGATCTGCGGCGTATGGTGCTATCTGCTGGATGGCATGTTTATTGGCGCTACGCGAGCCAGTGAAATGCGCAACGGCATGGTGATAGCCGCATTGGGTTATGGCGCAACGCTGTTGTTGGTGCCTTCGCTGGGTAATCATGCTTTATGGCTGGCCGTCACCGTTTTTCTGACTTTACGCGGGCTTTCCTTATGGGCAATTTGGCGCTACCACTGGCGACATAACAGCTGGTTTACGCCCTGACAGAATTTGTAACTTCTTGCCTGCCGCTTCGCTAGTCACTGATATACCAAATATTTTCTGTTTTCTGCGCCGCTGTTGCAAAATTTTTTAACCTAAAAATAGCGTTCAGCTAGGCAAAGTCGCCATCTTCTACTACAATTATCTGTACGTTAAGCACTTAAGCAGCGTTTTATGTTGCTGCAAGTCGTTTTGCTGAAACGAAAGCCAAGAACTGTTAAAACCTAAGGTAAGGAGCAAAAAATGAATAAAGACGAAGCCGGCGGTAACTGGAAGCAGTTAAAAGGTAAAGTGAAAGAAAAATGGGGCAAGCTGACCGACGATGATATGACTGTCGTAGAAGGTAAACGCGATCAGCTTGTGGGCAAAATCCAGGAACGCTACGGTTATGCTAAAGACCAGGCGGAAAAAGAAGTCAGCGACTGGGAAAGCACCAACGACCATCGTTTCTGACCGCCTTCAATAGCCTACAGGCAAGTGCCAGGCAGTGCTCCCCGTACTGTCCTGACAGCTTTCAGCAGGTAACTCAGGGTTCGGGACGGTGCTCCTACCACTGTTCTGAACCTGTACAGCGCTGAAAGCACTTAAGCGTAGCAGGAAGAAGTTCCTGGCAAGGCACAAGGACGGTGCCACTTAATCCTTTCTGATATATCCCCTAATCAACGCCCGCGTTTTTTTGCTGTTACGGTATGATCGTGCTGGCAGGCATCATGGTGTTGACAGGCTTCAACTTCCACACATTTTTTGCATAATCCATGCGCTTCAATCACGCTATTGGCCAGCGCAAAGCCCGTGCTCAGGGCCAGTGATTTTAAAATATTTTCGACGCCTTCTGCATGTTGTTCAGCTACCGCGCCGCAGCGATCGCAGATAAGCATTGCCGAAGTATGGGAGGGCTGTTCGAAATGATGGCAGACGACATAGCTATTGGTTGATTCAACCCGATGCACAAACCCCTGTTCCAGCAGGAAATCCAGCGCGCGATAGACCGTTGGCGGTTTTGCCTGCGGCTCGCTGCTTCGCAACAGATCCAACAGGTCATAGGCGCTGATTGCCCCATGGTGTTGGCTCATCAAGCGGAGCACTTCCAGGCGCTGAGGCGTCAACCTGACATTGCGCTGTAGACAGATAGCTTCTGCCTGCGACAAGATTTTTTCAGGACTGCTTACGTTCATAACTTTCCCCCAGGCTGGATCAGAGTGTTATGTTATCACAGAGGCAGCAAAACGCCGAATCTCCCCATCGCCGGGTTCCCTCGCTTTTCGCCGCACAAAAAACGCCCATATCACTCCAGCAATGTCTGGTTGTAATCCTTTTTCATCGTTATCCGGGAACGTTCAGAGCAGCGAACATTTTTCCGTACCAGTAGTTTTTTAAGGATTTGTAAAATTGCGATTGCAGGCTGAAATGTTCCTGTCTACTTTTTATATAAGGGTTTCTGAATGTTCAGCGAATCAACATTCAGCAATATGCTTATCAATTAGGCAGATAGCAGATAAATCATTCCTCAATGAGCAGAAAAACCCCCGCATTGTTACTGAATTCCTGGCAATGACTTGTCGTCTTTATCGTCATGATGCAGACATTCGCACGCTGCACGCTTATATCAAGCGCTGCCTCCTTTTCTGGAAGGGTTTAAGGTAAATGGTCAAAAAAATCAGCAAACTGAACAGGTTCTCCCGGCCTGCGTTTTTCCCCGTTTTGTTTCTGGCTCCCTTAAGTGCCATTGCCGCCGGTAACTATTACGATGCGCGTAACGATGCGATGGGCGGAACGGGCGTCGCTTCTTCAACTTACGGTACGGCAGTTTTGGCTAACCCGGCATTGATGACCAAAGCCCAACCAGAAGATGACGTCAGTATTATTCTGCCTGCTGCGGGCGCACAGCTGTCGGACAAAAAAAAGCTGATAGATAAAGTCGACGATCTTACCGACAGCGTAGATCGTTATCAGGATATTGCCGATCAGGATATTTTTTCGCTGATCGCTGATTATCCACGCGTTCAGGCTGCGGCAGGGGACCTTGCGAGCCAGCTACGTGCTATTAAAGGTGGCAAAGCCTATGCAACAGCGGGTGCTGCCGTGGCCGTTACCGTCCCCAACAGCGTCCTGCCTTTCGCGTTTGTCACTAAGGCTTATGGCACAGCACACGTAACGGCTGATGTCAGCCAGGGCGATATCGATTATTTACAGGGCATTGCTGATGGCAGCACTATCCCTCTGCCAGGCGATCAGGATCGTCTGACCTCCGCTGCATTAGGACGTGGCGCGATTGTTTATGATTACGGCATTGCCGTGGCGCATGAATTTAATATCGCGGGCCATCCGGTTTCCGTTGGCGTGACGCCAAAGCTGCAAAAAACCTACCTGTATAACTACAGCGCTTCGGTTTACAACTACGATAAATCAGATTTCACCAACGGCCGTTACAAGAACACTAACACCGGTTTTAACCTTGATGCCGGTCTGGCGAGTGATTTTGGCGACCACTGGACGCTGGGCTTAAGCGCACAGAACCTGATTTCACGTGATATCGATACCCGCGAAGTGAACGGCTATAAAGATACCTATCAGATTACGCCAGTGGTTACGCCAGGCGTCTCTTACCACACTGAGAAGCTAACGGCGGCGCTGGATGTGGATGCTACGCCAACCAAACGCTTTAAGTCGGTAGGTGACAATCAGTATGCGGGCGTAGGTGCGGAATATCGTCTTCTCAGCTGGCTGCAACTGCGTGCAGGTTATCGCGCCGATCTGAAATCTAACGACACCAACGTTGTGACTGCGGGTTTCGGTATTTCGCCATATAACAAAGTGCATCTGGATCTGGCCGGTATGAAAGGTGATGACAACACCTGGGGCGCGGTTGCCCAGCTGAACTTCACCTTCTGATGACTGGCGGCGGACGTATCACCGATATGTCCGCCGCCCTCTTTGTGCGTAATGATTGCTACGGTCAGCCGTGTTATCATTGCGCACATTATCGTCATTTTTAGAGTTTGCGCGTTTTATGACCCAACGTTTCCCTGCCCACCGTTTTTCCGTCGCCCCCATGCTGGACTGGACCGATCGCCACTGCCGTTACTTCCATCGTCATTTGACCCGTGAGGCGCTGCTTTATACTGAAATGGTCACGACCGGTGCCATTATTCATGGTAAAGGCGACTATCTTGCCTGGAATCAGGAAGAGCAGCCCGTTGCGCTTCAGCTCGGCGGCTTCGATCCCTCCGCGCTGGCGCAGTGTGCCGTCCTCGCTGAACAACGTGGCTACAACGAAATAAATCTGAATGTGGGTTGTCCGTCCGATCGCGTTCAGAATGGCCGTTTTGGTGCCTGCCTGATGGGCGAAGCGGGGCTGGTAGCGGATGGCATCAAGGCCATGCGCGATCGCGTGTCGATTCCGGTTACGGTGAAAACCCGTATTGGTATTGATGAGCAGGACAGCTACGAGTTTCTCTGTGACTTCATTCGCCAAGTCTCAGAGCAGGGCGGCTGCGAGATGTTTATCATCCATGCGCGTAAAGCCTGGCTTTCTGGCCTCAGTCCGAAAGAGAACCGTGAAATTCCTCCGCTGGACTATGAGCGTGTCTACCAGCTCAAGCGTGATTTCCCGCATCTGACGATGGCAATCAATGGCGGCGTGAAATCGTTGGCAGAAGCAAAGGTGCATCTGGAGCACGTTGACGGAGTAATGGTAGGACGCGAAGCTTATCAAAACCCGGGCATGCTGGCCCAGGTTGACCGTGAACTGTTTGGGAGCGAGCTGCCCGCGGTAGATCCGGTGGCGGTTGTCCGCTCAATGTATCCTTATATTGAGCGCGAACTGGCCCAGGGCACTTACCTTGGCCATATTACCCGCCATATGCTTGGCCTGTTCCAGGGCATTCCCGGCGCGCGTCAGTGGCGTCGTCATTTAAGCGAAAATGCCCACAAGCCTGGCGCGAATATCGAAACCGTCGAGCAGGCACTGGCGCTGGTTGCGGATAAGATCCCGGCAGCGGTGTAACGCTTGAAAACCGGGCGCGGTAATCAGCGCCCGGAAATCCAACGATCATTTTCACTGCTTCGCGGTGTTATCACTGGTGATTACCGGCGGCAGCCAGCTGCGATAACCAAAGATTCGACGCCCTGACACGATGAGCACCAGCCCGAGGACCAGCGCCGCCACTAAAATAATGGCAATGATTTGCAACGGCATAAAATGGCCGGAAAGCAGCGATACCAGTGCGCCGCTGGCGGGCACTGAACACATATTCATCAACCCAATCAGTCCCATCGTTTTCCCCAGATGTTCTTTCGGAATCGCCTGGCTCCGCATCGTACGCAGATAAACGCTGAACGCGCCGTCAAAAGCCATCAATACCGCATATCCAACCAGATACATGGCATAGTCAATGGACATCGACATCACGGCGCCCGCCAGGATCATGGCGCAAAAAGAGAGTGTCCCCAGTGACGACAGGCCGAAGCGGTTAGCAAATCTTGGCACAAAGAAGAAGGTGACAAGGGTGGTAATTGCCGCGGTGGTCTGCAATACGCCGAAGTAGCGATCCGGCAGAGTAAACTCTTTCAGTATCACGGCTGCACTGACTACCAACGCCGCGCCATACACCAGGTTGACCACCCAGGTCAGGGCGCAAAGATGCAGCAGAATTTTATTCTGTTTTAATACTTTTAAGGCGGTGCGGTTGGATTCAATCAGGGTGCCAAAACCCATCTTTTCGGTGATCTCAAGATCGTGCGTCTCAAGAAACAGATAGTTGATGGCCGACAAGGCAAAAAGCACTGCTGCAACAACCAGAATGCTGTCTATTCCGCCATAAGCGGAAATGGCAACGGCGATGGCAGGGCCAAGTACCATGGTGATCTGATCAACACCCTGCAACATCGAGTGGGCTTTAGGCAAAGCCTCGGCAGAGAGATGACGCGGCAGCAGTGCGTCGGTCGCCACAAAATTGAGCACGTAAGCGACAGAGAGTAAGGCCATCATGGCGGCCAGCACGGGGAAAGTTGCGCCCGGGTGCCACCAGAGCGTTAAAAATGATACGACCATTAATGCCGCACGCAGTGCATCTACGTTAAAGAAAATCAGTCGTGGTTTGATACGGTCAGCCATAAAGCCAGAAAGTGGGAAAAAGATGATGCGCGGCAGCCATTCAATGACAAAAGCCAGTGACGAAAACGTCAGAGAACCGGTGGCCTTTAAAATGGCCAGCGGCACGGCAAACAGTAGAAATTGATCGCAAAGCGCGCCGACAAAACGCGAGAAGACGAAACGTTTTAAACCAAAAGTATCAGCGTTCATAAAAAATCCTTGGCCCTGCTACAGGAGCCAGCGGCAGGCTGGCTCCTGAATAATCAGGCTTTACGCAGTGTAAACAGAGAAGCAGCGTATTCATCCGCAGTGTGCAAATGTTCGCGGAAACCTTCTTTCGGCTTGCGATCGGCCCAGAAAAACTCAACTGAACCTTCGCGAGTTTTCCATGACTCCAGCTTCTTCGAAACGTCCAGCGGTTTAGCCGTAACCTGCATATTGACAATATGCTCTGGCAGAGTAGCGGGGAGCGTAACTTTCTCAATGACGCCGACGGGGGATTTAATAAAGGCCACGGCGCTCAACCCTCTCGAGGTCAGCGTTTCAGGTAGCGGCTTAAGCGCGTTCAGATGGCTGCGCACATGCAGTTCATAAGGATTTATACCATAGCTACGTTCTACCAGATCCATAATGGTATCGCCGCCGGTACGAGCGCCGACCTCAATAATTTTGATTTCGCCCGTCAAGGTGATACGCGCTTCAAAATGTGCCACGCCATGATGAATGCCAAGTGCATGACACGCGCGTTCTGCAATGTCGCGTAGCTGCGCATTGTCGGAATGTACAGAGGGTACGCTATGCCCAATTTCCACAAAATGTGGCTCTTCACCCAGGTATTTGTCAGTCACGGCGATAGCGCGATGATAATCACCCTGATTAATTACCTCGACGCTCACTTCTTGTGTTGCAGCAATATATTCCTCAACCTGGAACAGATCTTCAGGCGCATGAGATTCACCGTTAAGGGAGATGACATCAGCAACGCTGCGGGCAAAACCTGGCTCAATTTCCTCTTCACGGGTGATCTTTAATACACCCAGGCTGCCCGCCATCTCGCGCGGTTTAATCACTACGGGCAGACCGATCTCTTTAATGTGGCTTTTTAGTTCTTCCAGCGTACTGAAGGCGGCAAAGCGTGGCACAGGCAATCCCGCGTCCTGAAGCAGCTGCTTCATGACAAATTTGTCGCGGCAGTTATGAATCGTTTCACGGCTGTTGCCGGACAGGCCATAATGCTCGGTTACCAGGCTGGCGGCGCGCACGGTAAAGTCATTCATTGGGATCGCAGCGGCTGGCGTAGCGCCTGTCTTACGCTCCCAGGCTTTTACTGCTTCCAGTACCGCGTGCTCATCGGCAACATCGCCTGGCAGATAATCATCAAAGAACTTGATGGTTGGCGTAGTACGGTTTTTGGCCATAGTCAGTACGCGCATGCCTCCGGAAGCCCGCAGTGCACCAGCCAGAACGCGTTCACGCAGGGCGAACTCGCCGCCTAAAATTAAGATGTATTTATTTTCCATAGCTTTTCTCACACGTTGTCGCGAGGCCATCAATGCGGCCCGGCAAATTAAAGGTCTTTTCCCAGCGTCCAGCCGCCATCAATCACCAGCGTGGAGCCGGTAACAAAGCGTGTCTGTAACGAGGTGAGATAGAGTGCAGCGCCTGTGATATCTGACGTTTCACCAAGGACAGGTAAAAACTGTCCGCGCTGTATTTTTTCGAGCTGTGTCGCGTCGTGGTAATAAGATTCAGTAAGCGGTGTGCGAATAACGCCCGGCGCAATAGCATTCACCCGAATCAAATGTTTGCCATACTCCAGCGCCAGCTGTTTGGTCAGGCCGATGACCGCATGTTTTGATGCCACGTAGGCCGTGCGATCGGGTTCGCCCATCAGGCCGGAGACTGAGGCCATATTGACGACGTTGCCGGGGCATTGACGTTTGACCAGTTCCTGACAAAAAGCCCGGCCGGCAACGAAACTGGCCGTGACGTTCAGAGCAAAAACGTTTTCCCACTGGGCCAGGGTTAAGTCGGCAATACTGCAAATTTCACGCGTGCCGGCGCAGTTGAGCAGCACATTGTTTGTTTCGGCGTAGTCTGCCGCTTCAAACAGCGCTGCAAGACTGATGGAGTCGGTAATATCCAGCTGATGATGCTGATAAGCCGCTTCACCTTCAAAGACGGAAGGTGAGCGATCGATACCGCTAACCTGATAACCCTCGGCAAGAAATGCGCTCACTAGTGCACGGCCAATACCGCTTGAGGCGCCGGTAATAAAAGCTTTGTGTGTCAGGCTGTGCATGTGGCGTCCTGTTCATTACGCTGGAAAGTGATTAATACGATGTCGCGCTGCGCCACGCCGCTGTCTTCGCGAGTGCCAACGGGCGTGACCGCGTGCAATTTGTCGTGATTAACAACCAGCGTGTCAAAGAGATGCTCAAGGCGCAGCACGCGTTCAATACAGCGTGGGTGGGAGGCGATAAGGCTGTCGCCACCCAGCATGTTGGGTGAAGCATTAACCAGATGAACGAAAACCACGTCTTCGTCGTCTTTATGTAGCCATACCGGCGAACTGTAGGCAGGAGCATCCACAGCAGCTTCATACCGGAACAGATGAATACCCACGGTCAGGCTTTCCAGCGGAGCGAAGCGTTCATAAGCTTCTACCAGACGAAAATCGTCTTCCAGCAAGGCCTGTAATAACCGGTTATTCGTAATATTTTCCGGCAAGAGTGGATAATCACGAACAATACCGCCAGTATCCGGGTTATACGCTTTAGTTTGTTTATAGGGGGTGAATTTCCCGAAAAGCATTTCCCCCTTATCGTTTTTCTGACACTGAGCATAACCTCGCCAACGATTGCCCGGTGAATAGGGATCAAGCGTTAGCTCTTCGAAACCTTTTTTAAATGTCTCCAGCTCATTTACAAAGCTTTCTTTATTATCAAACTGCATATTATCAAGAGACTGATAATGTTTGCCGGGAATAAAGGCGTAGCCTTGCCTGGCAAGATGTTCTGCATATTCCATAATTAATGATTCCATTTTAAACGGGTTTTTAAAAGAAAAAGGCCAGATTAAAATTTTTCAGACTAGGTCCAGTAAACCACTTTTTTATCATTAAGCTTGCCAATAAAACGACCCGCAGTAAGTCGGCTGCCTTCACTGACGCTACTGACCCCGTGTAAATGGCAGGCATTCATAAAGTAGAGATCACCCACATTAAGCTGAACGGCAAGAGATTCCGTATTTTCCAGCAGATGTGGCGGATAAGGATAGCCGGTACGGGTTACACCCAGTCGTGCACGGCACTCGTTATCCGGGATCAGATTCCATATCTTCAGCTGGCCACCGCCTTTAGCGGCCTCGAGGCAAACGTTATAAGCTGTGACTGTCTGGGTATGTGCAATCTCAAAATCATCTTCACGCGCAAAATCTACCTGCGCCATATCTTCATGCGGCATTAAAGACATGACGCCATTGTCCAGCCAGCGGCGGAAAGTGGCGAAACAGGCATAGCCATTTTTAAAGCGAGCCGGGCCAAAATGGATGCCTCGTTCCAGGAACCCTGCTTCCAGAGTACTGTTAAGAAATAAAGACTCTGTGCTGTCGCTATCGGCTACCGCCATCAAATCAGCGACGCTTTGATTTACGCGATTAACTTCACGAATATACTGTTCGCCATTACGTGAGAATTGGGTGGCACCCACCTGGTTCGTCAGGACAAAACCATCGTCCGGACGATTTCCACCATCTTGCGTTACAACGTGATTGAAATTATCAGCGACAGCTTTGCAAACGTGACTCTGTGCATAATTTCGGATAACGTACAGAACATTTCCATGATGGTGACCGTTAAGGATAATATTCTTCACGATTGAGAAATTAATATTTCCATCTGTTGATTCTATGTATCCAAAATTATTTTTGGATGAGCCTGTTACTGCTTCCTGTTTCGGCTTTACTGCTACGAGTTCAGTCATAATATTCTTTTTAATGTGGTTTAAATGAGGTTGTTTTGGTTACTAGATAAATAATGGCGACCAGAGCATTCCACCTTCTGCCCAGGTTTTATTATCCCGACGCGATTGTTTTAACGGCGAGTCTTTACCCAGATTCCGCTCGAATATTTCACCATAGTTTCCAACATGAAAAATAATATCGCGGATAAAAGCGGGTTGCAGACCCAAACGGTGGCAGAAAGCAGGATCCGGATAGAGGAATGTCTGCAAATAGCCCGTCGGGTTATCGCTCTTTTCAATAATGTTTTGACTGTTAAGGCCCAAATTTTCCGCTTCGATCAGGGCACGCATTATCCAGCGGACGGCAGCGTGCCACTGCGGATCCTGCGCATTGACGGCAGGAGCCATAACTTCAAGCGAAATGCGATCTTCTAATATCAGATGCTGATCTGCGTCGGTCAGTTGTGCCTGTTCGCCAGCCAGTAAGTAACCATCCAGACAATAAATATCGCATTCGCCCTGTTGATAAGCCTGGCGCGCCTGATGTGGTGCATCGAAAAGAATGATTTCACAGGGCAGGTTCAGCATGCCGAAATAGCGTGTCAGATTTTCTTCGGTCGTTGAGCCACGCATTGCAGCAATGCGACGGCGGCGGGTAAACTGCGCTTTTGGCGCGTCCTGCGTCAGATTACTGTACGGGGTCATCAGTACTTCGCCGTCAAACAGCATGGGATGAACAAAGCTGACGCCGTATTCCGCTTCTCGCTGAAAAGTTACGCTGGCGTTGAATGTGCCCAGATCGATAACACCATCGCGTAATGCCTGAAAACGGTCTGCTGACTGCAACGGTACAAAATGAATCTTGCCGCCATCGCCCAGCACTGAAATGGCGACTGCGCGTGCCAGGTCAATATCAAATCCTTGCCAACTGTTACGGGCTGCATCTCGCTGCGACAGTCCTTTAAAGCCTAAACTGACGCCGACGTTTAAAACGTCATGCTGCTCAATGCGTTTGATTACAGAATGCTCAATCATGGATAACCTACCAAGAAATATAAATAATAATGAGGTTTTAGCTCAGTAATTCCCTGTTGAACATCATACTTTTCAGTGCTAATTTGACTAGATAGTTGAGAAGCAAAAGAGCTATGCGTGAAGAACATAAATGAATTAACAGAAGTGTTGCCTGGCTTAATGCTTTTTGTGCAAGTTGTTGAGAAAGGGAGCTTTTCATCTGCTGGTCGCGCGCTTTCTATGACCCCTTCTTCTGCGAGCAGAATGATTGATCGATTAGAAAAACGCCTTAATCTTGTGTTGTTTACCCGCACTACCCGGTCAATATCGGTAACCGAAGCCGGACAGGAAATATATCAACAGGCATTAACTGTCATCGCCGCGACTAATTCTCTTTTCTCTCAGGCGGATAGCTTTAGTGACCGTCCCAAAGGGTTATTGCGTATCACCGCGCCAACTACGTTGGGGAAAATCTTGCTTACGCCGTTCCTGCCGGGTTTTTTGCGTCACTATCCAGAAATCAATATCGAATTAAGCCTCACCGATCGGATGCTGAATCTGATGCATGACCCTTACGATCTGGCTTTACGCGTCACGGACACGCCGCCGGTAAATATGGTGGCACGTGCATTAATGCCGATTGATTACATACTGGTCTGTGCACAGCAATATGATTTGTCGTTACCGGAGACGCCCGCCGATCTGATCCAACACAATATTTTCTTTCCCAATGACCCTCAGTTTCGCGGCGAGTGGCGCTTTTGGTTGCAGGATAAAGTGGAAAGCGTATTGCTTACCCCGCGGCTGACAATCAATAACAGCGATGCGATGATTGATGCGATATTGCAGGGCGTAGGCATTGCGCTGATCCCTACTTTTATTGCCAATGGTTACTTGCAAAAAGGGCTGCTGAAACGAGTTTTACCCGCCTGGCGCATTGAAAATCCGCTGCCGATGACGACGTATGCCATTACGTTACCTAATCGTTTGCTGCCGCTGAAGACACGGGTATTTATTGATGATTTTATGGCATGGCTGAAAGCCAACAAGGAAGCATAGCGGGTAGGGCGAAAAGCTTGCCGCTATCTGGTTAATTCCTCACCATTATTTAGTGATTTACGCCAGGTTTTAAAAGCGCTTCCCATTTATAACATTAAAAATCAAATACTTAATTTGCAAAATATTCTGGCACGGATCTTGTAATACTCCATCAGTCCCTGATAACCGGAGCATCCTGATGGAAATCTTATTTGTGCTTGGCTTTTTTGTGATGCTGCTGCTGACCGGCGTTTCGCTGCTGGGCATTCTGGCGGCTCTGTTTGTCGCAACGGTAATAATGATGTTTGCTGGCCTGCTGACGTTTGTTATAAAAATGTTGCCATGGCTGGCCCTGGCGGTGGTGGGCGTATGGATTTATCGCGCATACAAAAAACCGCAGGCTAAAACTCGTCGCGGGTTATACCGTTAATATCAACGAGTTGGCGAGACAGTAAGCGCAGGGAATGCGGAGTAGATCACAACATGGCAGATTGCACAGACAATTTTGCAATTAAACATATTTTTTACTTATGAATTCTGCCAGGATAGCTTTACTGAATCGCAACGTATTCATCGCCACTGACCCTACAAACAGTGCGAACTATAAAAAAGAAAAAGAGGCTTCCTTCGGGAAGCCTCGTTCGTTTCTGCCGATCAGGGAATCAACAGGCTGGAGCCCTGCGTTGCGCGGCTCTCCAGCGTCTTGTGCGCCTGCTGCGCATCTTTCAACGCAAACTTTTGCTGTTCTGGCACTTCAACGTTAATTGCGCCGCTGGCAATTAAAGAAAACAGCTCGTTGCTGGCGTGAGTTAAGGCATCACGCGTAGTGATATAGCCGTTCAGCGAAGGGCGGGTCACGTACAGCGATCCTTTCTGATTCAGAATACCCAGATTAACACCGCTTACCGGGCCAGATGCGTTGCCGAAGCTGACCATCAGGCCGCGGCGCTGCAAACAGTCCAGTGACGCTTCCCATGTATCTTTCCCTACCGAGTCGTAAACCACGCGGACTTTCTTGCCGTGGGTCAGTTCAGACACGCGCTGGGCGATATTTTCTTCGCGATAGTTGATCGTTTCCCACGCGCCTGCTTCTTTCGCTTTAATCGCTTTTTCAGCCGATCCTACGGTGCCAATCAGATGTGCTCCCAGCGCTTTTGCCCACTGACAGGCAATCAGCCCAACGCCGCCAGCGGCGGCCTGGAACAGGAAAATCTCATCCGGTTGTACTACATACGTCTGACGCAGCAGATAATGCACGGTCAGGCCTTTCAGGAAAGACGCGGCGGCTTGTTCGTAAGAAATGGCATCGGGCAGGATAGCCAGTTTATCGACATGAACGATATGAAATTCGCTATAGGCCCCCAGCGCTGACTGAGCATAAACCACGCGGTCGCCAACTTTTACTGCCGTTACGCCTTCACCCACGCTTTTCACAACGCCAGCGGCTTCTGTTCCCAGACCGGAAGGCAAAGAGGCGGGATAAAGACCGCTGCGCATATAGGTATCAATATAGTTAATGCCGATCGCTTTGTTCTCGACCAGCACTTCGCCTGCTGCCGGTGCCTTTACCTCAACATCAACGAACTGCATCACTTCCGGGCCGCCGTGCTGGCTGAATTGTATACGTTTTGCCATGGTCACTCCTGTTGAATCAGCGTCATTGAGGGAGGACGAAAGCGCGCCAAACGGGTATACTTGCGCGTCCCCCACTTAGATCTTCGGTATTGCATCACTATGGCAGGAAATAAACCCACCAACAAATCCAATGAAAACCGTGAGCCGCGCGATCGGCAAATGGAAGGGCTGAAGCTGCCGCCCCATTCTCTGGAAGCGGAACAATCCGTGTTGGGCGGCCTGATGCTGGATAACGAGCGCTGGGATAACGTCTCTGAACGCGTGGTGGCACAGGACTTCTTCAGCCGTCCGCACCGAATGATTTTCGGCGAAATGCAGCGCCTGCTGGAACTGGGCAAGCCCATCGACCTGATCACCCTTTCCGAATCGATGGAAACCAAAGGTGAGCTGAGCATGGTGGGCGGTTTCGCTTATCTTGCCGAGCTGTCCAAAAACACGCCAAGTGCGGCTAACATCGGCGCTTATGCAGACATCGTGCGTGAACGTGCCGTCGTTCGCGAAATGATTGCCGTGGCCAATGAAATTGCCGATGCGGGTTACGATCCGCAGGGGCGCACCAGTGAAGATCTGCTCGATCTGGCCGAATCGCGCGTTTTCCAGATTGCCGAAAACCGTGCCAATAAAGACGAAGGTCCGAAAAGCGTCGATCAAATTCTTGAGGCGACGATCTCAAGGATCGAATCTCTTTATCAGACGCCGCACGATGGCGTTACCGGTGTGGATACTGGCTATCAGGATCTGAACAAGAAAACCGCGGGTCTTCAGCGCTCGGATTTGATTATCGTGGCTGCACGTCCGTCAATGGGTAAAACCACTTTTGCGATGAACCTCTGCGAAAATGCGGCGATGTTGCAGGATAAGCCGGTTTTAATCTTCAGTCTGGAGATGCCCGGCGAACAGATCATGATGCGTATGCTTGCGTCGTTGTCACGCGTGGATCAGACGCGTATTCGTACCGGTCAGCTTGATGATGAGGATTGGGCGCGAATTTCCAGTACGATGGGGATCCTGCTGGAGAAGAAGAACATGTTTATCGATGATTCTTCTGGCCTGACACCCACGGAAGTGCGTTCCCGCGCGCGCCGCGTTTTCCGTGAGCATGGCGGCCTGAGCATGATTATGATCGACTACCTCCAGCTGATGCGCGTCCCGGCACTGTCGGATAACCGTACGCTGGAAATCGCCGAAATCTCCCGCTCGTTAAAAGCGCTGGCAAAAGAACTTCAGGTGCCGGTGGTGGCGCTGTCGCAGCTGAACCGCTCTCTGGAACAGCGTGCGGACAAGCGCCCGGTCAACTCCGATCTGCGTGAGTCTGGCTCAATCGAGCAGGATGCCGATTTGATCATGTTTATCTATCGTGATGAGGTTTATCACGAAAACAGCGACATGAAAGGCATTGCGGAAATCATTCTCGGCAAGCAGCGTAACGGACCTATCGGTACGGTGCGTCTGACCTTTAACGGCCAGTGGTCGCGCTTTGATAACTATGCCGGACCGCAGTACGACGACGAATAACTTTTCAGCTATGGAGAGCCGCAGGGTGAGAACCGTGCGGCCCCCCGTTGGGAAGGTGCAGGCGGGCAACGCAATGCTTCATCTATCTGAAAATAGTGTTGGACAAAAGGGCAGCCGATACGCTTATCTGTCAGGATCTTAAGTTGCCCAGCTGCCCGGATCGACCATGACCCAGATTGATGATTATGACCTTAAGCTACTGACCCTTCTTGAAACCAACGGTCGCCTGACCAACCAGGAATTGAGCGATTTAATCGGCTTATCCGCTTCCCAATGCTCACGGCGTCGCATCAATCTTGAACAGGCAGGTTTAATCCTCGGCTACCACGCGCGGCTTTCGCCAGATGCCGTTGGGTTGAACGTAATCGGCCTGATTGAAGTTCGCCTGATCAACCACACTTCGGATTATGTCGACAGCTTTCACCGGATGGTGGCAGAAGAATCAGCGATCGTTGATGCCTGGAAAACGACGGGCGACGCCGACTATCTGCTGAAGGTGGCGGTAGCGGATTTGCCCGCGCTGAGTGCGTTAATCAGCCAGCTGGTGGCCGGCCATAAAAGCGTCTCGCATGTAAAAACCTCCGTAGTGCTGAGCCGCCTGAAAGAAAATGGCATGTCGATCCCCGCTTAAAACGCGGCCCGGAGTGCCATGCACCAAATTGGATCGTTGATGATTCGAAATAGTGCATAAAATCAGGATTGATGCGTAAATCATGCAAGAAAGATGATTTTCATGCGCATAACGCCTGGTATTGGCGTTTTTTATGCACGATAACGTAATTTTATTGCGTTAGGATTCAACGGGTTAATTTATCGTACCTTCTGACGGCCGTTTTTGAGATAAAAGTGGTGCGAAATTTGCTGCCTGAGAGATTATTTCTCTGAGATCGGTAATATGGATAACGTCGTACAGCCCGCTAAAATCCCTCACACCCTGATTGAAGATGCCCTGGCAATCCTTTTTGGCACGCTGCTGGTTTCTTTTGGGGTAACTCTGCTAAAAACCGCCGGTGCATTGACAGGCAGTACCGCTGGTATCGCCTTTCTTATCAGCTACTTGACGCATCTGTCATTTGGCACGGCGTTCTTCGTTATCAATCTGCCATTTTACTGGCTGGCCGCGCGTCGCATGGGCTGGGCGTTCACGATCAAAACATTCTGCGCCGTCGGACTGGTTTCGCTGTTCACCCATTTACATCCGCTTTTCATCCATTTTTCCGCGCTGGATCCCTTTTACGCCACACTGTTCGGTAACGTGATCATGGGGATTGGGTTTATAGTATTGTTCCGGCATAAAGCCAGCCTGGGCGGCATTAACATTTTGGCGCTGTGGCTACAGGACAAGTACGGTATTCGTGCCGGGAAACTGCAAATGGGCGTGGATACCTGTGTGGTACTGGCCTCTTTATTTGTGGTGTCGCTGCCGATGCTGGCGGCATCCATTGCCGGTGCGGTGATCCTCAATCTGATTATTGCGATGAATCACCGTCCCGGCCGCTATTTTGTTTGACCGCTCAATACGATGTAACGTGTTGGCCTGCCATGGCCGCGCAAGCCTGACCAAATCAATTAATGGAGATCTGCACCGTGTTTCAAAACGTTGATGCCTACGCCGGCGATCCAATTCTCTCCCTGATGGAGACCTTCAAGCAGGATACGCGACCGCATAAGGTGAACCTGAGCATCGGGCTGTACTACGACGAGCAGAGTGTGATCCCCCAGTTGCAGGCCGTTGCCGAAGCGGAAGCCCGCCTGAATAGCGAAGCGAAAGATGCGTCGCTCTATCTTCCCATGGAAGGTCTGCCTGCTTACCGTAACGCGATCGCGCCACTGCTGTTCGGCCAGGATCATCCCGTGCTGAAAGCGGGGCGTATCGCCACTATTCAGACCGTTGGCGGTTCAGGCGCGCTGAAAGTGGGCGCAGATTTCCTGAAAACCTATTTTCCTGGCTCCCAGGTCTGGGTCAGCGATCCCACCTGGGAAAACCATGTAGCGATTTTCTCAGGCGCGGGTTTCCAGGTTAATACCTATCCGTGGTACGACAGCGAAACCAAAGGCGTAAAGTTCGACGAGCTGATCGCAAAACTGAAAACGCTGCCGGCGCAAAGCATTGTGCTGCTGCATCCATGCTGCCATAACCCAACCGGTGCGGATCTGACTAACGATCAGTGGGATATCGTGACGGAAGTGCTGAAAGAGCGCGACCTGATCCCCTTCCTCGACATCGCCTACCAGGGCTTTGGCGGCGGCATGGAAGAAGATGCCTGGGCGATTCGCGCCATTGCGGCGGCCGGTCTGCCTGCGCTGGTCAGCAACTCCTTCTCGAAAATCTTTTCGCTGTATGGCGAACGCGTCGGCGGTCTGTCTGTATTATGTGAAGATGCATCAGAATCCGCCCGCGTGCTGGGACAGCTGAAAGCTACCGTGCGCCGTAACTACTCCAGCCCGCCAAACTTCGGCGCACAGGTTGTTTCCTGCGTGCTGAATGATGCGCAGCTGAAAGCTAACTGGCTGGCGGAAGTGGAAGCGATGCGCGTACGCATTCTTGCGATGCGTCAGGCGCTGGTAGATGTGCTCACTACGGCGATGCCGGGTAAAAACTTCGATTACCTGCTGAAGCAGCGCGGCATGTTCAGCTATACCGGTCTGAATGCGCAACAGGTGGATCGTCTGCGTGATGAGTTTGGCGTTTACCTGATCGCCAGCGGCCGTATGTGCGTTGCCGGTCTGAACAGCAAAAACGTTCATCAGGTGGCCGAAGCCTTTGCCGCCGTGATGTAATCTGTTCCGGCAGCGGCCCTGTTGCGCGGCTGCCGGATTTCTACCCGCAGGGAATTGCCTGCGGGTGAAATGCCCCTTTCTGCCATCTTCATCTAATCTTCACTCTTTTTCCCCGGCAAGGTTTACCTTTCTGCTGCCTTCTGCACACTTAAGGGATGTTCTGTTCTGGCTCAGTTTCGCCGGTGGCGTCTGACAGCTTCAGGCATTTCTATCGATTACGTTAAGGAGCATGACCATGTGGTACCAACAGACTATTACGCTTAGCCCCAAATCCCGTGGCTTTCATCTGGTGACGGATGAAATCACCGAAGAACTCCGCCGCCTTGGTGATGTGCAGGTAGGTTTGCTTCATTTGCTGTTGCAGCACACTTCCGCTTCGCTGACGCTGAATGAAAACTGCGATCCGACGGTCAGAAGCGATATGGAAAATCACTTTATGCGGCAGGTGCCGGAAAGCGCCCCGTATGAACATGATTACGAAGGGGCGGACGATATGCCTGCGCATATCAAATCCTCCTCGCTGGGCGTGTCGTTAACGCTGCCAGTCAGTCGCGGACGGCTGCTGCTGGGGACCTGGCAAGGTATCTGGCTGGGCGAGCACCGCGTACATGGCGGTGCCCGGCGTATCATCGCCACGCTACAGGGGGAGTAGGCGGCCAGGAAAGTCGATAAGGCAGCAGGCAGGGCAATGCGTATTGATACGGTAGAAGATGAGTCACGATGCAAAATGTTTATGGTGGGGTGCCCGGTCAGGTTGTGCTGATGCCGACTATAGTTAGGTACTCACCTAAATGGAGAACAAAGAATGAACGTATCGGATCTTCTGTCTTACTGCATGGACAAGCCGGGCGCGGAGCAGAGCGTCCACAGCGACTGGAAAGCCACGCAGATTAAGGTGGATGACGTATTATTTGCACTGGTGCACGACGTGGACGGGCGACCCGCCGTCGCGCTGAAAACCACGCCGGCGCTGGCTGATTTACTGCGTGAGAAACACAGTGACGTGTTGCCCAGCGAGCATCTGAATAAGTCGCACTGGAGTACGCTTTTGCTGGATGGCACGCTGAAAGATTCGCAAATTTATTATCTGGTGGATGCATCATGGCAGCAGGCGCGGGACACCAGGCTGGCTTAGCAAAATCAGAGAGACCATGGGAGATGTAAGGGATGTGCCGTAAGAAAAAAAGCCTGACAGTCCCCTGCGGGCTGGCTGGACTGTTGAAGCAGCCCGGGGTCTCGACAATTTCTTATAGCGACCACCGGGCCAGAGATTTATGCTAACGACTGAGGGTTTCTCACCCGCATCCGCAGCGTAAGTCCATTAGATCGTTAACCGCGCAGGCTGTCGATATCAATCACAAAGCGGTACTTCACGTCACTTTTCAGCATACGTTCATAGGCTTCGTTAATCTCATCCATTTTGATCATTTCAATATCGGACGTAATGTTGTGCTTGCCGCAGAAATCCAGCATTTCCTGCGTCTCTTTAATCCCGCCAATCAGCGAACCCGCAATGCTGCGGCGCTTAAAGATCAGGTTAAATACCTGCGGTGACGGATGGTCATGTTCCGGCGCGCCGACCAGCGTCAGGGTACCATCGCGGCGCAGCAGGCTAATGAACGGGTTCAGATCGTGCGGGGCCGCCACGGTATTCAGAATAAAATCGAAGCTGTTGACGTGTTCAGCCATCTGATCGGCATCTTTAGAGATCACCACCTCATCCGCGCCTAAACGTTTACCGTCTTCAACTTTGGAAGGCGAGGTAGTGAACAGCACGACATGCGCACCCATCGCATGGGCAATCTTCACGCCCATGTGACCAAGGCCGCCCAGGCCCACGATGCCGACTTTTTTGCCCGGGCCCACGCCCCAGTGATTCAGAGGGGAGAAAGTGGTGATACCGGCGCACAGCAGCGGTGCGGCGCCAGCAGGATCAAGATTTTCCGGCACGCGGAGCACAAAGTCTTCATTAACGACAATCTGCGTAGAGTAGCCGCCAAAGGTAATATCACCCGTTTCACGATCTTCACCGTTATAGGTGCCGGTAAAACCGTTTTCGCAGTACTGTTCCAGGTCTTCTTTACAGCTGTCGCAGGTACGACAGGAATCGACCAGACAACCCACACCGACCAAATCGCCGACTTTATATTTGTGGCTGTGGTCACCAACCGCGGTAACGCGGCCTACGATCTCATGGCCAGGGACGACCGGAAAAATGGTGTTTTTCCACTCGTTGCGGGCCTGATGAAGATCGGAGTGGCAAACACCACAATAAAGAATTTCAATCTGGACATCGTGCTCACGCAGTTCGCGCGGCTGGAATTCAAAGGGTGCCAGTTTCGACTTAGCATCCTGAGCGGCATAAGCATGCGTAATATTCATGGTGTCTCCGGTGAATGAAATAGCGTGAAGGTTCTTGCTTAGTAAGGATAGGGAGCTAATCCGCGAAGAGGTAGGTCGGAATCTGTTTAATTCTTGCCTGATCCTGCAAAGTTTTGGCTAAAGGAGCCTGTAAAAAAGGACTTTAAGCTCATTTTTATCGCTGAAAGCGATGAAATAAGAAGAGTGCGGACAGGGCGTCCGCACTCCGGGAGTTAGCCTTTTTGTAACAACGGCTTCAGGAAGCGTGCGGTATGCGATTCTTTGCATTCCGCGACCGTTTCGGGCGTGCCGGAAACCAGGATCTGGCCACCGCCGCTGCCGCCTTCCGGTCCTAAATCGACAATCCAGTCGGCGGTTTTGATCACATCAAGGTTGTGCTCAATCACTACGATCGTATTTCCCTGATCGCGCAGCTGGTGTAGTACCGCCAGCAGCTGCTGAATATCAGCAAAATGCAGGCCGGTAGTCGGCTCATCAAGGATATACAGCGTCTGACCCGTACCGCGTTTAGACAGTTCACGCGCCAGCTTCACGCGCTGCGCTTCACCGCCCGATAGCGTGGTTGCCGACTGGCCGAGACGGATATAAGACAGACCCACATCCATCAGCGTTTGCAGCTTACGCGCCAGCGCCGGAACCGCATCGAAGAACTCGCGTGCGTCTTCGATCGTCATCTCCAGCACTTCGTGAATGCTTTTGCCTTTGTACTTAATCTCCAGCGTCTCACGGTTGTAGCGCTTGCCTTTGCACTGATCGCACGGCACGTAAATGTCCGGCAGAAAATGCATTTCAACCTTGATCACGCCGTCGCCCTGGCAGGCTTCACAGCGTCCACCGCGAACGTTAAAGCTGAAACGCCCCGGCGTGTAGCCGCGAGTACGCGACTCCGGCACACCCGCAAACAGCTCACGCACGGGCGTAAAGATGCCGGTATAGGTTGCCGGGTTAGAACGAGGCGTACGGCCAATCGGGCTCTGGTCGATATCGATCACTTTATCAAAGTGTTCCATACCGGTGATTTCGCGATACGGCGCCGGTTCTGCAATCGTCGCGCCGTTCAGCTGGCGCTGGGCTATCGGGAACAGCGTATCGTTAATCAGCGTGGACTTACCGGAGCCCGACACGCCGGTAATGCAGCTAAACAGCCCAACCGGCAGCGTCAGAGTGACGTCTTTCAGGTTGTTGCCTTTCGCGCCGCTCAGCTTCAGCACTTTGCTCGCGTCCGCTTTGACACGCTCGGCCGGTATCTCAATGCCGCGCTTGCCGCTAAGGTACTGGCCGGTCAGAGATTCTTCCACCGCCATAATGTCATCGACCGTTCCTTCGGCAACGATTTCACCGCCATGAACGCCCGCGCCAGGACCAATATCAATCACGTGATCCGCGGCACGAATCGCATCTTCATCATGCTCGACCACAATCACCGTATTGCCTAAATCGCGCAGGTGCACCAGCGTTTCCAGCAGGCGTTCGTTATCGCGCTGATGCAGGCCGATTGACGGTTCATCCAGCACGTACATCACGCCGACCAGACCAGCGCCGATCTGGCTTGCCAGTCGAATACGCTGCGCCTCGCCGCCGGAAAGCGTTTCCGCCGAGCGAGACATGGAAAGATAGTTCAGCCCAACGTTAACCAGGAACTTCAGGCGATCGCCAATCTCTTTCAGCACTTTCTCGGCAATTTGCGCCCGCTGACCGCTCAGCTTCATGTTCTGGAAGAATTCCATCGCATGGCCGATGCTCATATCGGAAATGGTCGGCAGCGTGGTGTTTTCTACAAATACGTGGCGCGCTTCACGACGTAAGCGGGTACCGTCACAGGTTGCACAGGCGCGATTGCTGATAAATTTAGCCAGATCTTCGCGTACCGCTGAGGATTCGGTCTCTTTATAGCGACGTTCCATATTGTGCAGCACGCCTTCAAACGGATGGCGGCGGATGGAGGTATCACCGCGATCGTTCACGTATTTAAACTCAATGGACTCTTTACCCGAGCCGTAGAGAATAATTTTACGTGCTTTATCACTGAGCGAGTCGAACGGCGCTTCAACATCAAAATCCAGGTGTTCGGCCAGCGATCGCAGCATCTGGAAGTAGTAAAAGTTACGACGATCCCAGCCGCGGATGGCCCCGCCAGCCAACGACAGCTCGGGGTTTTGCACCACCCGATCCGGATCGAAATATTGCTGCACGCCCAGGCCATCACAGGTTGGGCAGGCACCGGCCGGATTGTTAAATGAGAACAGGCGCGGCTCCAGCTCGGTCATGCTGTAGCCACAGATTGGACAGGCGAAGTTGGCGGAGAAAATCATCTCTTCCGCGCTCTCATCGTCCATATCGGCAACCACAGCCGTGCCGCCGGAAAGCTCCAGTGCGGTCTCAAACGACTCGGCCAGACGCTGCTTCAGATCTTCCCGAACTTTGAATCGATCCACTACAACTTCGATAGTGTGTTTCTTTTGCAGTTCAAGCTTAGGCGGATCGGAAAGATCGCAGACTTCTCCGTCAATACGCGCGCGGATGTAACCCTGAGACGCCAGGTTCTCCAGCGTTTTAGTGTGTTCGCCCTTACGCTCTTTCACGATAGGAGCCAGCAGCATCAGACGGCGACCTTCCGGCTCCGCCAGCACATTATCCACCATCTGGCTGACGGTCTGCGCCGCCAGCGTGACGTCATGATCGGGGCAGCGAGGCTCGCCGACGCGCGCAAACAGCAGGCGCAGGTAGTCATGAATTTCAGTGATGGTGCCCACGGTGGAACGCGGGTTGTGCGAGGTTGATTTCTGTTCGATCGAAATGGCGGGCGACAGCCCCTCGATATGATCGACATCCGGCTTCTCCATCAGGGAGAGAAACTGGCGCGCATAGGCAGAAAGCGATTCTACATAGCGGCGTTGCCCCTCGGCATACAGCGTGTCAAACGCCAGCGAGGACTTTCCCGATCCTGACAGGCCGGTGACAACGATCAGTTTGTCGCGAGGGATGATCAGGTTGATATTCTTCAAATTATGGGTGCGGGCACCCCGTACTTCGATCTTATCCATTCACATTTCCCGGATTAACACGGACTCACCATGCCTGTCCGGCACGGCCAGAATTAAGCCTGTTAGTATGGCACAAAAAAAGCTGAATGGATATACAGTACTTTGCTGTATAATGCACCGCAGGATCCTGGCATTTTCCGATTTCGGCTGCCGATTTTGCGATCCTTCTCTGACCGCCCGCAGAAAGGAGTCATACCAGGAAAAGGCTTTGCGATCCGCCTCTGAAACCCGGATCCGAAGGTATAATCTGTGGGGAGGGCGTGTTAGAATTTCATCCTTAAGCTAAGAACATTTATCGGAGAGACGAACATGGCCAGCAGAGGCGTAAACAAAGTTATCCTGGTGGGAAATCTGGGTCAGGATCCGGAAGTCCGCTACATGCCGAATGGCGGCGCCGTTGCCAACATTACTCTGGCCACGTCTGAAAGCTGGCGTGACAAGCAGACCGGCGAAACTAAAGAGAAAACGGAATGGCACCGCGTTGTGCTGTTCGGCAAGCTGGCGGAAGTGGCAGGTGAATACCTGCGTAAAGGTTCCCAGGTTTATATCGAAGGTGCGCTGCAAACGCGTAAATGGACTGACCAGGCAGGCGTAGAGAAGTACACCACCGAAGTCGTTGTTAACGTTGGCGGTACCATGCAGATGCTGGGCGGACGTCAGGGCGGCGGTGCGCCAGCAGGTGGCGGTCAGGGTGGCCAGGGTAACAACAACGGTTGGGGCCAGCCACAGCAGCCGCAGGGCGGCAACCAGTTCAGCGGTGGACAGCAGCAGTCTCGTCCGCAGCAGCCGCAGCAGAGCAGCGCGCCAGCAAACAATGAACCACCAATGGATTTTGACGACGATATCCCGTTCTAATCCTGCCTGAATTGCTCAGGAAAGGTAGCATCTCCTGGCCCCGAATTTTTCGGGGCTTTTTTTTTGGATGCAGCTCCGGCACTGGACAACTCTCTCTGCACTTCTGGTAATGTGTGTTACACAAGAGCAGAAACCTGGAATACGCTATGTTGTCGACGATTATCTATCGTAGTCATCTTGCAGATGACGTTCCGATAAAAACGCTGGAAGGCCTGGCTCTAAAAGCCAACAAGATCAATGCATCATTTGATGTGACAGGAATTTTGCTGTTCAACGGCACCCATTTCTTTCAGGTACTGGAAGGACCGGAAGAAGCCGTGCGTAAAATTTATGACCGCATCTGTACTGACGATCGTCACCATAATATTGTTGAGCTGATGCGCGATTATGCGCCATCTCGCCGCTTCGGTAACATTGGCATGGAGCTATTCGATCTGCGAGAACATGACAAATCCTCGGTTCTTCAGGCAGTGCTCGACAAAGGAACGTCAAAGTATCAGCTAACTTATGACGATCGACCGCTCCAGTTTCTGCGCAGTTTCGTGGTCGCAACAGAAAAAGAAAACTACTTTGAGATCCCGCCAGCCGATTACTGGGAATTCGTCACCGAAGAAAACGCGATGACGACAGAAGAGTGTGAGCTGTCTGATTCTGAAATCAGCTTTGCTTTTCAACCGATTGTCGATCCCTTTGCGCGCGAGATCGTCTCCCTTGAGGCGCTGCTGCGTAGTCCGGGCGGTGGCCTGCCGCTGGAGTATTTTTCCCAGCTGTCGCGAGATGAAGTCTATGCCGCCGATCTCAATTCGAAGAAAATTGCTTTTGCCATGGCAAAAAAGCTGGGCATCGAGGGACTTACGCTTGCCGTGAATCTGCTGCCGATGTCGCTGGTGATAGTGCCGAACGCGGTAGAAATGCTCCTACAAGAAATTCATGCGAATGGCCTGGTGCCTGAACAAATCGTGGTTGAAGTCACCGAAGACGAGGTGATATCGCGTATTGATGAATTTGAGAAAGCTATCGGGAAGCTGCGGGCTGCGGGCATCAGTATCGCCATCGATGATTTTGGCGCAGGCTCTGCCGGCTTATTACTGCTGGCGCGATTCCAGCCAGACAAGATCAAAATAGACCGTAACATCCTCAGTGATGTGCATAAAAGCGGGCCCAAACAGGCTATCGTGCAGGCGATTATCAAATGCTGCTCCTCGCTGGAAATCTCGGTAATTGCCGAGGGCGTCGAGAAGCCTGAAGAGTGGATGTGGCTTGAAGCGGCGGGGATCTGCAACTTTCAGGGCTTCCTGTTTGCCAGACCGAAGCTGGGCGGCATTCCTGCTGTTGCCTGGCCCGAGAAAAACGACCTGTTTTGAGATGAAAATTGAGGCGGGTTATTCACCCGCCCGCGCTTATGAAGGGGCGACGTTTTTTTCAGGCGTGTTCTGGAGAAAAAGCGGCTTCCTGACATTTTCAGCGGCACGCTTACCGGCAAGAAAAGCATGATCGGAATTATAATATTCCCACTCGCTGTAGCGTCCCGACAGATGAATATCCTGCGTCAGCAGCCACTGACGAATAAGCGCAACGTTGGTTTGACGCTGATGATCGTAAACCACATAGGCATAAGGCATATCAACCTGACTGGCCGTGAGAATACTGTCGTCTGCCCGAATGATGCCAACCTCAATACACTCCTGCACGCAGCGAGCGATTAACGCCTCTCCCTCCAGCAGAAGTGGATAGTCAGCGGAGTAGGTTATTTCACATGTCAGGCCAAAGCCGTTTTTGGGATTGTTAAACGGGCTGGCATTGCCTTGCAGAAAGATACGGTGGAAGAGCGTATCGCCAGGATAATAAATCCAGTGCTTATCACTAATATTGGCACGGCCGATACCGAGATTCACGCAGCATACCGACACATGGCGTAAACCTTTTGCTGCGGCCTGCACATTGCGCGGTACGTCGTCTCCCATCAGCTTAATTAACTCGGGCAGTGGCATCGTATTAATTAGCTGTTCATAGCGATAGTGGCGGCCATCAGCAAGGATAGCGAGATGCTTTTGCGGCACAATTTTCGCGACCTGGGCATTTGTTTCCAGCCGACATTGCAGATGAGGTAAAAAACCGGACATTAAAGCCTGAAATCCCCCGCGTAAGGGATAACCGAACTGTGCATTTGGCCCAATGGGTTTCGCCAGTGGTTCAAGCGCACCCGCAATAATTTGTTCCAGATCCGGTAGCGGCACGCGCCCACCCAGCCAGGAGGTTTCCATTTCAGAGAGCGGGAGTTTCCAGAGTTTATTGTTATAAGGAAGTGCAAAGTGACGGGCGATTCCTTTGCCCCATGTACGCAGAATAAAATGTTCAAAACTTTCCGATGTTTCTTTCTGCATTTCAGTAACGTGACAGGCGTCATCGGGCACCGATCCATCCGCACAGCAGTCACGATGGCTGGTACGGCGAAGATCTTTCGTCAAAGCATGATTGAGCGGGACGGTTTGCGCTTCGGTTTCGCCATAGCGGGCTTCTATCGCGCCAAGAATACACTCTTTAATCACCTCTGCTGGCAGCCCGTACAGCGCAGACTGAAAAGGATAGCGAGTATAAATGCCTTCGTTATATATCCAGGCTTCGCGTTCCTGCCAGTGCAGGTTTTCTCCCAGCAGTTTTTGATACAGCGCCAACACATACGGGTCCTGAGAAAACATAATGTGGCCAGCGTAGTCGAAGGTGAATCCCTGGTTCTCCACTGAGCGACACCAGCCGCCCGGCGTGGCATTTTTTTCCAGCACCACTGCGCCTTCGCCATAGTGATAGCCCGCGCTTAAGCCGGTCGGTCCGGCACCAACGATTAAACATTCTACCCGTTCGGCATTTTCTGTTTGCGTCACAGACCAGTCCGTCACGGGCGCGATCGGCGCTGGTGCAACGGCAATCACGTCAGAATTTCTTACCGCCGCCTGAGCCATGAGGTTATGCATCTGGTCTGCCGTATGTTCCCACGAGGTGGCTGCCACTCTGGCCTTCATCTGTTCGATCAGTTCCTCTTTGGCTGCTGTTGGCATGTTCAGCGCTGCCTCACAGGCTTCTGCAAAGGCTGCTGGATCGCCAGCAATGCTGACCAAATGTGCATAATGTCTGACCACATCGGCGACAGGCGTACTGACAACGGGCAAATGTGCCGCCATAAATTCCAGTACCTTAGTGGGACTGATATAGCGGGTAGAAGCGTTGAGGGCGAAGGGCATCAGGCAGACGTCCCAGCCAGCTAAAAATTGCGGCAGGGCCTGGTAGGGCTGCTGCCCAAACCAGTGGATATTGCTGCGCTGCGGCAGTGAAGCAGGGTCAATCTTAACTACCGGGCCAACCATCACGATTTGCCATTGGGGATGGCTGTCGGCAAGCGCGGCAATCAGTGGCAGATCCATGCGCTCATCAATAACGCCGTAATAGCCAAGCCGTGGCAGCGGAACAGACTCCTGCAACGGATGTCCATTTGTACGATCCAATGCCTGCTCAAAATGCACTGCATCAACGCTGCTGGGAAAACAGTAAACGTGAGGATGACGACTTTTTTTCGCCTCATAGAGGCTGGTGCCGCCGGTAAAGACAATGTCTGCGCGGCTCATCAGTGCTGATTCACGTTGCTGAAGCTGGCGCGGTGCCTGGTCAAAGGCCGATAACTCATCCATACAGTCATAAATGACGACAAGGGGGTTAAACCCTGTCAGCAGAGGCAATGCCATCGGCGTATAAAACCAGATTAGCGGCCGTTGGTGCTCATCAATCAGCGTCGATAATAACAGCTGGAGTGGGGCAATCTGGCTGTCATGGAAACCTGGCGCCTCAATATCGGTGTAAGGCTGGATGACGGTAATATTGGGGGCAGGAGAATGCTTGTGCATCCCTGGGGAACCGGCCTGATAAAGGGGCTCTTCAACAAAGAAAATTTGATAATACTGTGCGAGAAGCGTCATCAGATGCTGTGGCCGCTGAAAAACAAAAGCCCAGCGTAAATGGCTGAAAACAATAAGAACGGGTAATCTGGTAGGGGTCATTTTAGCCTCCGTGCCCGAGGGCATAACGGATTGAAAGTGGCGCAGTTTGCGTTGCGCCAGGAGCAGTGCATGGTCATAAGGCTGTTGTAATTGACGTGCGTAAGGATAAAGACCGTGACGATCAAGGTCCCAAAGGCCGCTGTGCGTCCAGAAGGTTGTTTCTTCCCACAGTGGCCGATCGATAACGGGATAGAGACAAATCCCCGTTACCTCAATGCCTGCAAGCTGAGCCTGGGCTATTTCCGCGGTAATCTGGGCAATCCAGGCACCGCGTCCACTGCCTACGTGGCTGGTTTCTGCCAGCAGGAGCGGACGCTGATAGCGCTCATACAGCGTCATTAGCATGGCATGCAGGGGCTTGCGCCGTGCATCCCCTAAGTGCCAGTAAAGGCGCCGGTTGGAAAAGGCTTCCCACTGGTTATCGTGGTAATAATTAACGCCGAGTAGATCAAGGTAGTGCGGCGCGCCGCCAAGCTCTGGCTCGCACTTGCCGGCAAGCATGTCCCAGGCTTGATACTGTGATTCAATTATTCCCCGGGCTGCTTCATGGCAGGCATCGTTCTCTTCATCGGCCACGACGTGGATAAGGGGATCGCAGTGCAGAAAGCGCGCCCGTGGATCCGCAAGTCGTATCGCATCGCAGCCTGCCAGCGTCGCCTTTACCAACAGACGCTTGGCAGCAACAGCACGCTCGTTTTCCGGGCCGCCAGCACAAGCGAAAAGGCCTACCGAGATGCCCCAACTGAGAAAAGAGATCTCATTCACAGGTGAATAAACAGGGGCTTCGTCATACAGCGGTGTCAGAAAGCGTGCCAGCGCACCACAAAAGCTCGCGAAGGCAGGGATAAAATCCTCTGAAAATAGTGAAATAAACTCGGGCCAGCCGTAATGACATATTGTCCAGGTAATTTGAATATCACACTCTTTCGCCGCCTGCATGCGCAGCGCGACGGAAGAAAAATCATAACCCCCGGCTGTTTCGGCCAGCCGCCAGCCGACGCTTTCACGTACCGTATGAATATTAAAACGTTTTAGCAAAGCATAATCTTTGCGGACCTGGCTTAAGTGATCGTTAATATCATTCATCGACAGGCGAATTCCCTGAGGATTGATATGATCGGCGCCTTCATAGCCAGCCTGCCAAAAGCTGCGAAATGGTGTCATTAAAATCCCTGCGTGATATGAAGAGGAAATTCTTCCTGCCAATAGAAGATCTACAGCATAATCAAACGCTAAAGAAAATATACGCAGACAGATAAGGCGCAGTGCGAAACCTGTGTGCATAACAAAAATGGTCGTTGCTGAACTTGTACGTCACAGAAATTAATTACTGTGGTATGAAAGGGGAGGACCGAATGAGTAATAAAACTATGAATAACAATGGTTAACTAAACGAGCTGTAATAATTAAAATTATGAAAATGTCTGTATACGCAGTATAGATTGACTATAAAGTATAACAAGGTATTTGAAGCTATAAATGTTTGTTTTGAAATATGCTAAAAACAAATAATCGCATTATTTATTTCCGTATTATGAGATAACAAGCTGAATGTTATAATTAAAATATTTGATTATGCTTATCTGACTTGATTAATGGCTGGTACGGATTTTTATTTTTCCAGTAAAACTTCTGGCTAAATTATTGCAAAAAAGGAACAGGATATGAATGTAAACAAGGCTGATTCGACAGACGTCGGTCATTCTCCTTTTATCCCCGATTGTGTACTGAAGAATGTTTCTCTGCCAAATGGCATGATGCTCCGGGTTGCTATTACCGGGCAGGGCGAACCCCTGGTGTTGCTGCACGGTCATCCACAAAATCATCTTAGCTGGCGAAAAATCGCCCCTGCTCTGAGTAAGCACTTTACGGTGATCATGCCGGATCTGCGGGGCTACGGCGACAGTGGCAAACCGCCAGGCGGCAAGGATCATCGAAACTATTCTAAAAAAATGATGGCGGAAGATGTGGTATTGCTGATGGATGCGCTGGGTTATAACCGGTTTGCTTTTGTCGGACACGATCGTGGTGGAAGAGTCGGGCATCGGCTGGCGCTCGACTATCCGCAGCGCGTCAGCCGCGCGGTTTTTATTGATATTGCGCCTACCGCTACTATGTATGCGTTGACAGATAAAGCATTCGCCACCCGCTATTTCTGGTGGTTTTTCCTGATCCAACCTGCGCCATTACCGGAAAGGATGATCGGTAACGATCCGGCTTTTTTCCTGCAAAAACATATTGAAGGCCAGCTCAAAACGCCTGACGCGACGGAACCGGAAATTTTTGCGGACTATCTGCGGTGCTATCAGGATCCTGCAATGATCCATGCCGCTTGTGAAGATTATCGCGCTGCCGCGACGGTTGATTTACAGGATGATGCTGAAGACAGCACGAAACGGATCGGTTGCCCGTTGCTGCTGCTGTGGGGCGAAAAAGGCACCGTAGGGCAACTGTATGACGTTATTGCAACGTGGAAGGAAAAAGCGCTTAACGTGAGTGGTGAAGCCTTGCCCTGCGGGCATTCACCGCAGGAAGAGGTGCCGGAAAAAACGCTGGCGGCGCTGCTGCCGTTTTTAACCTCCCTTTAAAGTAACTTCAGATCGGGTGCGGGCGGCCCGGAGGAAAGGACTCCGCCCACTATCTGAGCGCTTTATTCTTTTTCCTGGTATCGGTATTTAGTCAGTAAAAAATCTAAAGCCCCTCCTTCCTCTGCCGATACAAAGCCTTTAAAGCGCCGCTGTTTTCAATGGCTGTTCCCCATCTTATTCAGCCAGTTCAGTGGTAAACGACAAAGGAAAAAGGAAATGTCATGTCCAGGATACAAGCTTTATTAATCACCGCAGCATTGGGCGCCTCGGTCGGGATAGCGAATGCTGCCACCGTTACCGATAGTCTGCTGCAATGTAATCCCGCATTTTTTCATACTCTTTATCAGCACCGTGCCGTTTTGAAAAAGGTCGTTCAGGTAGAAAGTGACGGCAAACGCATTGCCTGGGTGCCGGTAACAGATAAAGAAGCGCGGGTGAGGACTTTTACGCATTCCGTACCCGACGGCAAGCTACATCTGTCTGGCTATTACGAGCAGTCAGAGGATCTTGGCGAGCTGGGTAAATATTATTACTGGGGGTTTGTCATTGATGAAGCACCAGAAAAAGTTATGGCTGCCTTTCCGCATATTCAGTGGTTAAAAGGCGATGCGCTCTGGACGGCGAATCCGCAGATTAAGCTTGATATTCATCGTGCCTGGCAGCCAAATCCCTCTGCAACGGATGGGATTGCCCCGGCGAAAGGCAGCGTGGAAAAACTGGTTATGTTAAATGAAAAAGAGGGGAAATCCTGGCTCAGCTGTTCCATTCAGGGCAGCGTTGAACGGCCACTTTTGCTGCAAGAGCGCCCGGATATTGCGGCGGGGAATAACTGATGAGGCCTTTATTAATTGTTGCCGCGCTTATCGTTTTAACTGGCTGCGCACGGCATATTCAGCCTGATCCTGCCGCTAAAGTGGTAAAGCCTGCCGGGATGGTTCAGATATTTGATGACAAGGACGCTACCGCGTATTTCTCTTTTAACAGCCTGGCTCTCTATAACCATAATCCTCATCTCCGTCAGCTGTATATGATCACCAATTACAAGCAGCCAGGCGTAATTTCACAGAAGAAAAAGCTGGCTATTAACAGTTCCCGGCGGATTGTGGCGTTAAATTGCGACAGACTGGAGAGTGCTATTTTTGATGTCGTGCTTTTCTCGCAACCTTTTGCTGAAGGAAAAGTCATTGCCCGACGCGATACTATCGGTCAGTGGCATGCAATACCTGATAATTCCCTTAGCGGCCTGACTCGCCGTGCGGCTTGCAAAATCGATCCTGAGAAAATCAGGGATATCTCATTAAAAGAGACGCGAACGCCTTCTTTTGATTAAGTTAATCAGGGCGGGGCGGCGCAGCGCTTTCCCGCCGTTACGTCAGTTCAGCCTGATCCCTGCATCAACGACAAACTGTGCGCCGGTACAGCCTCGCGCATCGTTTGAAGCAACGAACAGCGCCATTGCGGCAACGTCACGGCCCAGTAATTCAATATCCAATGACTGCATGGCGCGTATGTCTGCCTTCGCTTCGGGCGTACGCCAGAGCGCTTGCTGTCGCGGTGTCGAAATCGCGCCCGGCACAATACAGTTTACCCGAATACCCAGCGGGCCCAGCTCGCGGGCCATCGTCTGGTTCAAACCTACAATCGCGGCTTTGGCCGTTGTGTAACCCACCATACCGGGGCGGCCTTTCATAAAAGAGGTGGAACTGGTGAGAAGGATGCAGCCAGAACCGTGCTCACGCATCAGGGCCGCCGCCGTCTGGCTGGCAAAAAACTGATGATCGAGATTGACCGCCAGCCGATCGCGCCAGTAGGCCGGTTCAACCGAGAAAAAATCGTGGCGATCGTCGTTAGCCGCATTGTTAATTAACACATCCAGACGGCCTTCTTTAGCCGCGATCTCTTTAATCGTCAGGCGGAGCGCCTCGGCATCGCGTAAATCACAGCAGTGAAAGTTTGCGCCGTGCTGCTGCGCCAGCGCCTCACCGGTTTCGCGAGCGATATCCAGAAAATGAACGTGGCTTTGCTGTTCGCTAAAAGCCGCAACCAGATCGGCACCAATCCCGCTTGCGCCGCCGGTAATCACCACGATCTTATGCCGCAGACTGGCATAGCGGGTGTAGCGTTGTTCCGTCATGATGTTTTCTCTCCGGATTGAGGCCTGGAAGAAGTTTATCGCATGTTGGCAAAACGGTGTGGTAACGAAGGGGCTTCTGCTAGGGCAACGCGATTTAAGACGGTAGGACAAAGGTTTTGTGTGGGAAATGATGATGACAAAAACAAAAAAACCGTCAGTGATGACGGTTTTTTCGCGCCGGGAAGGTTAAGCGGCCTTTCCGGCAGGGCTGTGTTACCAACGTAACGCAAGCACACCCAAGTGTTTGTATATTGGAGTGCACTCTGGAAAGTGTCAAGTGTATTTTGCTGGTTTAGTGTACAATCCCAACGGGCCTTTTCGCCGCCTTAAGCAAGCGGGCACCGGACCTGGAAAAGGAATTCCAACGGCCGTAAACGTAAGCACACCCAAGTGCTTGCATTCATCTTGGTATCTCCGGTGGTGGCATGGTGAAGCGGTCTGAACAAGGACCGCGCAATGAAACGGTACATTTGTATTGTGCTCGTTGTATCTGGTGTGTGGCTGTCCACCGGGAATGGAGGCTGGCATATATCTGGCAATTCCATCACGGTGACAATCAACACAGCAGGCAAGTAGCCCGGTAGCCGTCCTTCGGGACGGCTTTCCTTGTTCTGTTAGCCAATCACTTTTTTTCTGCCCGCCAGTGGCGCAATCATCAGCTGTAGCAGGCTCACGACAATCAGCATTTGCAAGGGTAATGCCCAGCCAGCTGACTGCTCATGCACGAAGCCAAACCCCAGCGGCCCCAGTGCGGCTAAGCCATAGCCAACGCATTGCGCCATCCCGGATAAATGCGAAGCCTGACGATGGTCGGCCGCCCGCAGGCTGAACAGCGACAGACAGGTTACCATTGAAGCGCCTGCGCCCAGACCAGCAATGATCAACCACAGCGCGGCAAGATGAGGCAACAGCAGCAGTCCAGCCAGCCCACTCAGAATGGCAAGCGAAGCCAGAAAGCCAATCAGGCGCTGATCGGGCAGCTTCTTCAGCGCGACCATGCAGGCGAGGTTGGCGGCTACCGCGACAATCTGATAGACAAACAGCAGCCAGCCTGCCGAGACCTGGCTAAACCCGTTCGACTCAGCAAACGGTGTGAACCAGGCGATCAGGGTATAAAACACCATCGACTGAAATGCCATAAACAACGAAACCTGCCAGCCCAGCGTGGAACGCCACGGCGATTTCAGGGGTACGGATGCGGCGATCGTTGTTGAAGATAACGTGGAGCCGCTTTTCAACAGCGGCAGCCAGGCAACCAGTGCGATGATGACGGGCAGCAACCAGATACCTGCCGACAAAAACCATCCCATCTCAGTCCGTCTTGCCAGCGGAGCCGCGATACCGCTGGCAAGGCTGGCGGTAATGGCCATGGTTGAGGCATAAAGCCCAATGTACTTTGCCGTATGCTCTTTAAAATCCCGCTTAATCAGCGGGGGAAGCAAGACATTTGCCGCGGCTATGCCTGCGCTGAGGATCGTGGTACCCAGCCACAGATCCGTCGCGCTGCCCAGGAGCCGCAGCAACGATCCCAGCCCGATCAGCCAAACCGCTGCCCAAAGTGTTCTTTCAAGCCCCACTTTGTTACCCAGCGAGGCAGCGACCGGTGCCAGCAGAGCAAACATCATTAAAGGGATAAAATTCAGCAGGCCAGCCTCGGTTGCCGACAAGCTGAATGTCAGCCGGATATCTTCAAGGATCGGGCCGGTGGCCGTTATCGGCGCGCGCAGATTGGCGGCGGTGATTAGCAAAACAAACAGGAAAAAGCCAGAACTGGAAAGAAAGGCGGAACAGGGCGTGGGGGTAGATTTGATCATTAAACCGTTCGCACAAGAGCAGAGAAAATCTGCTGATAGTGCGTTGGTTAACGTTAACGCTTACGCAAGAGGGCGTGCCCTGATGTCTGTGGGCTATGTTACACAAGCCGATTACGGAGGTAAAGCCGGGCGGTTTTTTGTACGATGCCGTCCGTTAAAATATTAATAAAAATAAACGTTGCTTAATAAATCCAGGCATGTCTTAATAGCGTCATCGGTTTGGAACACAGACCTTATGAAAGCAGTTTTAGTAAAGCAGTCCTCAGCGCAAGCGTTATCCAAAGATATCTTCCTTCTGAGCCTCCTCCTAAGTGCCAAATAAGTAACTCTCTGAAATACAGGCCATCTCCGCCGCACTATGTGGCTCAAAAAATTAAGGAAATATCTATGTCTGGTAAAATGACTGGTTTAGTAAAATGGTTTGACGCGGGTAAAGGTTTCGGTTTCATTTCTCCACAGGACGGCAGCAAAGATGTATTCGTACACTTCTCTGCAATCCAGGGTAATGACTACAAAACCCTCGACGAAGGTCAGCGCGTTGAATTCACCATCGAAAATGGTGCTAAAGGTCCATCAGCTGCTAACGTTGTTGCGCTGTAAGATCCGCTAGTATCACCGAGCTTACGATAGCGATGAAGACAACAGTCTGAGCAGTTAAGTGAAAAGTGATAGTAGTAAGAAACCCGCCTTGTGCGGGTTTTTTTATGGGCGCTTTTCAGCCTCTTTTAAAGCAGGTGCGGTTGTCTGCCCGTCAGAAATATTCAAAGTACTAATGAATAACTGCGTCGAAACGGGCGGACGCCACAGCCTGGAAGCAGTGCGCCGCCCTCCCGTTTTTCCGCGTTAGTTGAACAGCGCGATCTTGCGATACAGCGTAAAGGTCATCACGCCGACCAGCGCCACCAGCCAGGCAAAACTGGTCAACGTCCAGTGCGCATACTGGTAAAGCGACAGCAGCAGCAGCGGTAGCACGCTTGAACAGAGCGAATAAGAAAGATTATAAATTAGCGAGATGCCGGTCACTTTCACCTGTGCGGGGAACAGCTGCACCATCACCGCTGGGACGGCGGCAATCACGCCGCTGCACAGGCCCAGCAGGCAGTAGCAGAACAGGATAATGTGCGTGCTGCTGCCCATCGCTGCATTCATCAGGGTAACGCCAGCAGCCAGCAGTAAGGAATAGAGCGCCACGGTTCGCCAGGCACCGAAGCGATCGGCAAGTCTTCCGGCAATCAGGCAACCCACGTTCAGCGCAAAAATACCGGCACAGCTGATTTCAAAGGTGGTTGCTGCGTCCATATGCCAGGTTTTTTGCAGCACAATCGGCAATACCACCACAGAAATAATCACCGCCGACGTCAGAATGGCCGTAAGCAGCATCGCCGGAATCGCGGCTTTGCGGTGCTCGCGCAGAATTTCCGCCAGTGGCAAACGTGGCGATAAGGCTTTTTCCTGCTGGAGCGCCACAAATACCGGCGTTTCCCGCAGCCAACGACGCAGCCAAATCGAGATAAAACCCAATACCCCACCGACAATAAACGGAATACGCCACGCCCATTGTGTTAATTCATCCGCGCTGAAGGTACGGGTCACTAACATGATGGTCAGTGCCGCCAGCATATAGCCGAACGTCAGACCCGCCTGCAACATGCCCAGCGCCAGGCCGCGGTGGCTGGCTGGCGTATGTTCCGAGACAAAAACCCAGGCGTTAGGGACTTCCCCCCCCAGCGCAGCACCCTGCACCAGACGAGCCAGCAGCAGCAGCAGCGGCGCCCAGTAACCGATTTGTGCATAGCCGGGCAAAAGTCCCATCGCCAGGCAGGGCACCGCCATAAACAGCACGGTGAAATTAAACATGTGCTTGCGGCCATAGCGATCGGAAAAGTGGGCGATTAACAGGCCGCCTACAGGGCGGGCAAGATAGCCAACGGAGAAAATGGTCATGCTTTCCAGCAGGCGGATCCATTCCGGCGTGTCGGCGGGGAAAAAGACTGTAGCAATGGTGGTAGAAAGAAAAACAAAAATAATAAAATCAAAGACCTCAAGCGCACCGCCAAGCAGCGAAAGCATAATGGTCTTAATATCGTGGCGGGAAAGCTGACTCACTGTAGCTGTCATTAAAAACGTCTCTTCAGGGGCAGAAGCGCGCCTTAAGGGCCGCCACTACTGCATCATTTATTCAGCGAAGCCGTTTATCGAGGAGAATTAACCGTCTCTGACCGCTAACCGGCTTCTCACTCCTCGAAAAACCGCGAACCGAACCCTACCAGCAGAGAGAGCAGGCTACAACTGACAATCTGTGCTGTCGCAGGTGACGCTAACTTTCCCAGCCCAATGCAGAGGCGATCTCCCGGCGATAGGGAGTATTGATCTGTGCCGGAACGCTTTCGATATAATTTCTCGCATGCGCCCGCGTTTCACCCGACAGGCCCTCAAGATAGGCTACGGCTTCCTCCAGCGAAGGGATACGTCCTTCTGTTGCTGCGTCTTTTGCAGGCAGGTTGGTCCAGATAACGGCATCGATGCCTCTGGCAGACGCCCATTCTGCCAGCATGCCAACCGGCCTTTTCGTCACAATCAACGAGCCAACGCCGTCGGTACGCTGTTCCGGAATGGCTTCCCGTTCCTTGAGCGCCTGGCAAGCCAGCGGCAAATCCTCAACGGCAAGCCATGCCCACAACGCGGGGACCGGCGTGGCGTTAAGACAGAGAGCGGTAGCCAGTTCGCCACCATCGCTTATCCGACAAAATTCTACGGGTACCTTTGGGCCATCTTCCTGCCAGCGACCGCATACCGGTAGCGCGCCTGTTTTCCAAATCAGTGAACCCCATCCAAGACAGGCGATTTTCATTTTCCTACTCCTGATAAGCCAAAAAGCGAATAATCCTTCGCAGATAACAACTATGGCTTACCTTACTGGGAGTTGCTATTTCACCGGCAAAATGGCGCAGGGGCATCTTCCAGCCATTGTTCAAAACCTGACGCGCTAACCACCATAGCGTCTTGCGGGTTGTCGCCGGCCGTGGCAATGCAGGGAGCCAGCAGTGGCAGGCTGACTGATGCTATTGCGCCATAAACATGATGGTATCGGTGCTAAACGAGCCGTCATCCTGCATCGTATAGTGTGCTCTGACCTTATCGGATACCTGTTGTTGCAGCAGACGAATTGCCCTGGCCAGTGCGTCTGGCGTTTTCATCCGCTCAACCCAGGCGGTGAAGTCGAGATCCAGGCGATCGGCGACCAGGGTTTTTACCATCATGCCGCTCTCATTCACCATCCTCAGCCACTCGCCCTGAGAGTAATTTTTCACGTGCGAAGGATCGCGCAGCATTTCCACGGTCTGCAACCAGATGTCCAGTACGGGATGGCCGGGAGCAGCGATATCCATCAGGATAAATTTGCCGCCGGGCTTCAGTACGCGTTTGATTTCGCGTAAAGCCAGGCCGACATCATGCCAGTGATGCGCGGAATAACGGCTGATCGCCACATCAAAACGACCTGCCTCAAAGGGCAGGTTTTCAGCCGGTCCCTGGCGAGTCATCACGTTGTGCAGCCCACGGGCCTGCGCCGTTTCACCAACAACCTTCAGCATCTTTTCCGAGAGATCGTAGGCGGTAACCTCAGCCACCTGCCCGGCAACGGTAAAACTTACATGACCCGCGCCGCAGCCGATGTCCAGCACCGTCGCATCCTTGCTGTCGTACAGCCATTCGCTCAGCCGGACTAAATCAGCGCCCTGTGCATGAACGTGGCTTTGCAGGTAAGCGCCTGCCCGATCGCCAAACTGTTTTTCGACCAAATCTTCATGGCTGTTTTTCATGGTTTTTTCCTGAAGTTGAGGATAACGGTGCGTTGAAGATGACTATACGACTGCCGTTAAACAGGTACAATATGAGTGGTTATACTGGTATCAGGAGCCACTACCCATGAGTCAGACCCAGCTTTCCGGCCCTAAAGCGCTGGGCGCATTTTTACGCAGCCAGCGGGAGAACACCTCACCAGACCAGCTTGGTCTGCCGGTCGCTGCCCGCAGAAGAACGCGCGGGTTGCGTCGCGAAGAAGTGGCGTTGCTAAGTGGGATCAGCACCACCTGGTACACCTGGATAGAGCAGGGCAGAGAAATTGTGGTATCGGCACATACGCTGGCGAACATCGCGGCTACGCTGCAAATGAAGCCCGTCGAGCGGGATTATCTTTTCCGACTGGCCCGGCAAAATGACCCGCAGGAAGCGCCGGTTCCACGGGTGGATCCGGCCGTGCTGGCAGCGGTTAATCAGCTGGCTGAGCCTTGCTATTTGCTGGATTTAACGTGGAATATGCTGGCGTGGAACTCACGCACGGAGACGCTGTTTCAGGGCTGGCTGGACAATGATGCGCAGCCAAACATGATGAAGTTTATGTTTCTGCATCCTCTGGCGCGCACGCTGGTTATCGACTGGGAAGCGCGATGCCGACGGATTGTCGCAGAGCTGCGGGCGGATACGATGCATTTCCCCAACGATCAAAACCTGAATGCTTTCGTCAATGAAATGAGCCAGCAGAGCGAGCAGTTTCAGGCGCTGTGGTCACTACAGCAGGTGATTAGCCGTGAAGGCGGCGAGCGGTTTTTCCAGCATGCTCAGTCAGGTAAGCTGCATTATCGTCATGTCAGCTGGCAGCTCACCAGCAATCGTGCGCTGAAGATGATTATGCTGATCCCCTCCGCGGATGAAGACGTCACTTCTTCATGAGGAAGACAGGCCTTTGCCGTCGGGGCAGCGAACATCTTAAAAAAGCCGGATCCGTCGAGCCGGCAGATTTTCTGCGTTGACCTTATCGGTGCGGCGGCCCCGACCAGCGATCATCTTCTGTTAAAAGGCACATACGGGTCGCCCTGCGACATCACTCTTTAGCAGGCTTACGATGCCAGTAGGCTTTAGCATGAACAAAACGGGCATCGCAGCCGCGGCGCTGGATAAAATAGTCGCCCAGCATTTTCACCGTTTCGCCTTCGCCGGTCAGCCAGATAAAATAGTCTTCGTCAGGCAGAGAAATCTTATCCAGTGTGCCAATCATGTCGCCTGAGGTGGCAAGATCCATTTTGCCATTGCCCAGCCAGTGGATATTGAGCTGCCGGGTGTCGCCTAAATAATCACGCCCCGTGGCTTCATCGGCATAGACCAGCACGTGCAGCGCTTCTGCCTGAATTGCGGGCAGACGGCGCTTCAGGGCGGGGAGCCCGCTTTCATCACACAAATAGATCTGAAAGGCGTAATCCTCCGGGATAATCTGTGAGCCGCGTGGCCCGCCAATCACTAAACGATCGCCTGGCTGCGCCCGATCGGCCCAACTGCTGGCCACGCCGCCCTCATGGATATAAAAGTCCATGGTCAGGTTTTCTTTACCATCGAACGCCAGTGGCGTGTAGTCACGCGCTGTCGGGCGAATATTGCCTGGCCAGACAACGCCTTCATCGGTCATTTGTGGCAGCGGCAGCTCGTGGGTGGCTTCATCAGGGAAAAACAGTTTGATGTGATCGTCGAAGCTGGGCGAATTGAAACCGTCCAGATCGCTGCCGGTAAAAGCAATGCGCCAGAAGCAGTTAGCGACACGGGTTTTACTGGCAACGGAGATCTGACGGAAACGCAGCTCGTTACGGACTCTGCGCGGCAGGCGGGGATCGGAATTTTGTGCTTTTTGACTCATGGATTTTCTCTTCAGGGTGATAGCTAAACTGGAATCATTCTCATCTGAAAATAGCTATGATATATCTTAAGAGCAAGCTCAGAAAATGCGATTGCAATTTTTTTTATGGTCACATGAACCCGAAGCGCTGCATTTTTCCGCTGGCATCACAGCATGATGACAGGCGACCCCCCCGCAAATTCCTCATCCATATTGTTGCGTAAATGTTATTATCGCCCCGGGTAAACGAACGGGAGAGGGTTATGGCAGGGCTGGTTTTACTGCCGGGCGTCATGTGTGACGCCGGGCTGTGGGTTAAGATGAGTGAGCAACTGGCGGAATGGGGGCCGGTAATTTACGGCGATCTTTCGCAGGCGGGCACGCTGGAGGAGATGGCCGCGCAGGTGCTGACACAGTGTCCGCCGCAGTTTACGCTGGCAGGCTTTTCCATGGGCGGTTTTGTCGCGCGCGAAATGATTCGGCAGGCGCCTGAACGCGTGCAGCGGCTGATCCTGATCGCCACTTCCAGCCAGCAGGACAGTGCGCAAACGCAATCTTTCAAAACGGCGACCGCAAAAGCGTTGCAGGCCTCTAAAGGCGAATTTCACGGGCTGGGCCAGAAGGCTATTGCGCTGTCGCTAAGCCAGAAGCATGCCGACAATCCGCAGCTGCAAGCTCAGATCCACCAGATGAGCCTGAGGATGGGGAAAGAGGCCTGGTGCCGCCAGTTGCTGATGACGCGCAGCAGCGATACCGACCAGCTGAGCCAGATAGCCTGCCCCACGCTGGTGGTTGCCGCAGAAGACGATCGGATGCGTACGTTGCAGGAATCGCGCACGTTATATGAACATATTCCTCATGCGCAGCTGGAAATCATCGCCGATTCTGGACATATGGTACCGCTGGAGCAACCACAGGCGCTGGCAGAAGTGATGCTCCGCTGGCTGCGTGCCACCCCAGTATAAACATTTACTAAAAAGTGCGTTCTTCCCGTACGATGAAAAGGTAAATTAACCGGGTAATTTTACGCTTTGCACGGAAGCAGGCAGGCCGCAGGGCCACAGTTCAACAGGCAGAGATAGCATAATGAAAAAATGGTTACTGGCGCTGGGCATGGCGCTATTGGCCTGGAACGCTGGCGCGGCGGAACAGGATAACGATCCTCAGACGATCGGCAAAAACTTTTACAGCTGGTATCTGAACGCGCTAAGTAAGGAAGAAAGTCCGATAGACGAGCACGATCCACTGCTCAACAAGTACGTCACGTCGCAGCTGCTGCAAAAAATCAACGTATTGATCAAAAGCCCCGACGGCATGGATGATGATTACTTTTTACAGGACCAGGACTACAGCGACAGCTGGGTAGATCATGTTAGCGTTGGCCGCTTTACCATTAATGGTGAAAGTGCCTCAGGCGACGTGATGCTGGGTGACGATCCTGACGATCGGCAGCTGTTGTTAGTCACTATGCATAAGGTCGGGAATGGCTGGAAGATTGACGACGTGGCTAAAGAAGATCGTTGAGTCGCTGCCTGACTGCACTCAGTCAGGCAAGCTCATACGCTAACAATCCCTCTGGATGGTCTTAAACGCTGTGCTGCGCAAACTGGTGTTGCAGTGAATCCAGCAGTTCATAGCGCTTCCTGTATTCTGAACGCTTTTTACTGGCGATCTCCTCAAGCGGTTTACGCTCAAGCGAAAGCGGCACGTTATACAGCTTATCGGATAACGGCGTGGCGTTCAGCGTTTCCCAAAACTCATTATAATGAGCATGGAAGAGACGTTGCTTTTTATAGCGATAGCGCAGGCTGCGGAAAATATGGCCGCTGTCGCTGACCGCCAGGATCTGTTTCACGCCTGTTGCAGTGCAGAATAAAGCCAGCGTTTCCATCAGCAGACGTTTTGGGAACAGGCCGTAACAGGCTTTGGTCGCGTCGCGGATCAGCTCATGCGGCGTATCGCGATGAGCGCCCTGGATGCCGCCGATTATCGCCACCAGATTACCGTTTTGCTCGGTAATGGAAAAAGTCACTATCGCCAGTTTGGTCTCGCCCCAGCTAAAGTAAATATTCACCTCACCTTCTCGTTCACAGCGTCCGGTACAGGCCAGGGTAATAGAAAACGGCTCGCCATGCTTACCGCTAAAGCTGAGTAAGACCGCCCCCTGCTGTGTCAGAAGCGCCTGACGAAAGCGGGGAAAAGGCAGGTTTTTGGCGAACTGATAGTGATCGGTTATCGCCTTCACACGTTGAGCGACGGGAAGGCTGCCATAGAGATAAGGACGATGAATTTTACTCGGCAACGTGTGCTGTACGCTAAGGATTTCACGCATGACAGGTTCAGCCGTAATGCTCTCTGCCAGCTTCATGGTCTGAACCGGACAGAGCAGAGAACGCATCAGATACTTAATCCGGTACTCGCGTTCATACCAGAGTTTGCCTGGCTTGAGTTTACCGGTCACCAGCGACAGAAATAAAGTCAGGCCCGTCTCCTGACGAGGGGTGAGTGCAGTATCAGACATGTTCGGCATTTCCGTTTGAAAAATGTCAGTGAAACACTGTCAATCTCAACGTCAGATAAATGCCGTTTCTCAAGTTACGCCTATTTTAAACTGGTTGAGAAAATGTTTAACCTTTTCGCTACTTAAAGCAAATTCACTGCATAAGATGAACATTTGTTGCAGCATCTAACATCACAGTTTTCCATTGTGGAATGGAAGAGTTGAACTAACATCGTAGTGTTAAGATCTAACTGTCCCTTTCGGAGGCGTTTTGCAGGGAGTTCCGGCTCAATTCAGCTATGAAAAAGACCGCGCCCGGTTCAGGCATCTGCCTGACTTGCCTGGCGTGGAACTTTATCATGCCCATATTTCCCGCCACGCTTTTGAGCCTCATACGCATGAAGCCTTTGGTATCGGCATGATTGAAACGGGAGCCGAGCGTTTTCGCTATCGGGGAGCACAGCACGTAGCCCCTGCGCAGTCGTTGGTATTGATGAACCCTGATGAGCTGCATACGGGAGAGTCTGCCAGCGAGGACGGCTGGCAATATCGCATGATTTATCTCGACCCGACGCTGCTTGAATCGCTAACGGGTGAGCGCGGCTGGTGGTTTAGCGAGGCGGTTCGTTTTGATCCGCCGCGTGCCGTGCAGCTTGCTAACCTGCTGGCTCAGCTTTGGCAAATGCAGGCGCCGCTGGCGCGAGATAGCCTGATGCTGTCGTTGACAGATCTGCTCCGGCCACATGCGCGAATGGCGACGAAGGCACCTGCCGAAGGCGGCCATCGTTTTGATATGGTTAAACACTATCTGCGTGACAACCTTGCAGCAACGATCACCCTGGACGAGCTGGCCGCGCTGGTCTCACTCAGTCCTTATCATTTCCAGCGCCAGTTCAAAGCGCATTATCATGTGACGCCCCACCAAATGCTGATGGCTTTCCGTCTCTGGCGCGCCAAACAGCTGTTAACGTCAGGCATGCCTGCCGCCAGCGTTGCCGCAGAAGCGGGGCTGACCGATCAGGCGCATCTTACCCGCAGCTTTGCCGCCCGTTATGGCACCACGCCGGTGCGGTATCAGAAGCAAGTGGCTGAAAGCCGCAAAGCGCAATCTCCTACAATCTTTCTGCCCGGACACCACGGATAATCGCCTTTTCTTCTTTATATTGGGATTATCATGTTAGCGGGTGTGTTATTTGCTTTGGCCGCAGGGCTGATGTGGGGACTGATTTTCGTTGGCCCCTTACTGGTACCAGATTATCCGGGCGCGCTACAGTCGGTAGGGCGCTATGTGGCGTTTGGCCTGATAGCGTTGCCGCTGGCATGGCGCGATCGCAAAAGGCTCCGTCAACTCACTTACAGCGACTGGATTGAAGCCCTCAAGCTGGCGCTTGTCGGCAACCTCATTTATTACACCTGCCTGGCTAACGCGATCCAGCGTACCGGCGCGCCTGTGTCGACAATGATTATCGGGACGCTGCCGGTGGTGATAGCAATAGGTGCCAATCTGCTATATGGCCACCATGATGGACGACTGGCATGGCGTAAGCTTGTACCGGTCCTGGTGCTGATCGTGCTGGGTCTGGGTTTTGTTAACGTGGCGGAATGGCAGCAAAGCGGTCAGCAGATTGCGTTGTTGCGTTATCTGAGCGGTATTGGTTTGGCAATAATGGCCGTGATTTGCTGGACCTGGTATCCCTTACGCAATGCACGTTGGTTGCGGGAGCATCCGGAAAGAAAGGCCACAACCTGGGCAACGGCACAGGGGCTGGCAACGCTACCGCTGGCAGTAGTGGGTTATGCCCTCGTGAGTATACAGCTTCATTTCAGCCAGCCGGCATTTGCCTTGCCGTTCGGGCCACGGCCAGGCACCTTTATTGCGCTGATGGCAGTTATTGGCCTGGTCTGCTCCTGGCTTGGTGCGCTGTGCTGGAACGAGGCCAGCCAGCGCCTGCCAACGGTACTGGTGGGGCCGCTGATCGTTTTTGAAACGCTGGCCGGGCTGGCTTATACCTTTCTGCTGCGTCAGAGCTGGCCCACGCTGCCCACGCTTTGCGGTATTTTTTGTCTGATAACCGGCGTTATTGTCGCCACGCGTATCAAGCCGCAGCCGGTCTTAAAAAAGGCAATTATTCCCCGATAAATGTCTCATTCTGACAGGGCAGATAACTTGCCCTGTTTCAGATTCAGCCTGGTCGTATTCCCGCAAGGCGACATATAGATTTGTGACTAATATCGCACTTTTCAGTCTATTCTCAGTGAAGCAATCTCCCCGAAACAACATGACATGCCTTGCATAACTCACAATTGTTCCGCCATAAGAATAATCGCTAATGACATTTAGGCTTTTTTCAGGACAGTCAATGAGCGCTACTGTTTACAAAATTCTTCATTTTTGAGACGCGTTTTGTAATATCAAACCAGTATTAACTCAAATGTTAACAGAACAAAGTGCCTGGAAATGCGCCGGGGAAATGACTTATACATTAGAAAGCCACAACAAAGGTTTACTGCGCTGTACATTTAATCGTCGTTATAGGGGGTATTATTAAGCTTTATTGCATAATTTCTGGTATTACCAGTCACGGGGGAAACGGTAAGTTTGCAGCGATGCGGCGGTTTTACAGGATTGGTTTCGGCGAGGTTACGAATGTGTTAACAGTGACAGATCAGCTTTATAAACCATTCTTAAACGCGGAACGATAAACAGTACTAAAGCAGATTGCCCATTTTTGGGCTTATCGGTAAGCGGTCTTAATGTCATTTTTGGCGCATTTATCTTTGCTGGCAAAGATAAATGCGCTCATAACAGGTTGAAAATATTGATATTTTATAAAAAAGGTGCGTTTTCTTCAGCCAGGTAAGGGACGTTGCTGAGAATTAACTCATCAAAAAATAGCGTCTCCTTTAATTCCGACTCAACTTTCTAATTAACAATGAGAATATTTAAACTTGGTCCTGGAGGTGGAAAAAAAAAGACTTAATGCGTCTCAATTACTGATTTTCACAGTTGTAAGGATAATGATAAACGCTACGGCTAATATCTAACAAACGGCAGCTACGGCGGGTTCCGATATCAAAAGTATCCTGCAAAAAATTAACTGCCTGACGTTTATCGTTAGTAGTAAAGAAGTTTTTTAGCACGCTTTGCAGCATCTCCTTGTCTGAAGAGAGCATATGCAGCTCGCGCTCCATATTGTGCACCTTCTCTTCTAATTCTTTGATTTTCCTGCCTTCTTCAGAGAATAACCCAGCATATTTCTTTTTCCAGCTATAGAAGGTCGCTTCGGAAATCCCCAGTTCTTCACAAATCTCCTTAACCTTCACGCCGCATTCAGATGCTTTAATGGCACTGGTGATTTGCTCTTCTGTATATCGTGACTTTCTCATAAATGCTATTACCTTTCTTAACTATAAAGTGATGAGAATGGCTGCACTAATTAATGGATCTAAATGTTCCCAGAATTAGGTCAGCGGCTTTAAGTGCGCGATTTGAATTGCAGGCTTTAAGTTAAGGGATTATGAATAAATATCATCATGGGATTTCTCCTATTTTATTTCGAAAGGGCCTGCTTAGCTTTCGGTATGTCGGTTTTTGTTATAAATTCAATTCGTGCCAGCAGTAAGGCCAGTGAGTAATTCAGAATGCTCCCGGATGCAGAGAAAAAAATCTGTGCCAGAATGTTTACCAGATTGCAGGCATCTGTGAGTTAGTTACTTACAATCAAGTCCAGGGATAATCAGACAATCGTCAATTGACGATAAGTTAAAATAAAAAATCTTTTAAATAAGAGCGGGCTTTTACTGCCTGTAAAATAACTTCCCGGATTTATATTTCGCCAGGTATGTCCAGGCTTCTTCACTTTTCACTGTTGTAGACAAGGATGTATTGACTGTTGTTATAAGTTATTAGTTCTACAAAGGAAGCTTCAATGAAATACAGTGTCATCTCTAACGCTGCCTGGATGATGTCAGAGAAGGTTGTCTCGGTTTTTGGTGTGATTTTTGTTACGTCTTACGTCGCAAAGGCTTTTGGTCCAGCTATCTTTGGGCAAATTGCATTCTCAGCTTCGCTTTTTTCAATTGTGCAAACTGTAGCCATTTTTGGTACGGAAACCATACTTTTTAAAAGCATCAGTAAAAACACGGCCAAAGGAATGCGGCTGATGGCCGTGGCAAAACAGCTTCGTATGGTGCTGTTATTATTACTTTCCGGGCCGGTATTGATATATGTATGGCTGATGATGCGTGAAAATTTTTTGATTTTCGCCATCGCATCGTTCATGTCTTCCATCTTTGTTACGCAAGATATTTTTAGTGTTTATAACAACGTACGTCTTGAATCACGTATGAACACTATTGCTAACGCAACGGGAATGATTATCAGTTTTGCCATCAGTTTCAGCGTGGCCTGGTTTAAGCTCAATCCAGTTTGGCTGTCGTTATCAATTATTGCAGTCACATTGGTGCCTTATCTGATCAAGCGCAAAACGTTTTATCGGAAAAACAATATTATTTCGCCGTCAAAGCGCAAACATCGTAGCTATCTGCGTTACCTGCTTCATGCAGGATTGCCGCTGGCGATTTCCAGCGTGTTCATCTCGATTCAGGTGAAGCTGGCGCAGTTCTTTTTAGTTGGCGTGGGCTCCGCGCATGAGTTGGGGCTGTTTACCGCCGCCAATACTATTTCTGCTTCATGGATTTTTATTCCGGTAGCGATCATTACTTCCTGCTTTTCCGAAATATTCCGGGAACGTGGTGACATGGCAGTAAAACTGGCTTCAAGACTCAATGGCTACGTCATTGCTGTCTCATTATTCATGCTGCTGGTCGTCGCCCTGTTTGGCGAAAAGATCGTCAGCGCGCTTTATGGACATGACTATGCAGCATCCGGTCATTTAGTGACGTTGTTATCAATAGCGACCTGTTTTTCCGCTTTAGGAACAATAGCTTATCGTTATATGGTGAAAGAGGGCGGCTTTAATTACCTGCTGGTAAAAATTGTTTTGCTGGTAGCAATTAGCGTGATGACCAACTGGTTTTTCATTCGCTATTGGGGATTAACAGGCGCCGCATGGAGCGTACTGGTGACCGAGCTGCTATCACTGACCCTGATGAATTATTTCTTTAAGAATGGCGTCATTTTGAAAATGCAGCTTTCCTCACTCAACTACAAAATTTATAAGTGAATCAAAATGTTGAACGTTAAAAAACAGATGAGAAAAGTTGCTTTAAACGCCATTCACAAAATGCCATGGCGTTGTCAGGACAGCCTTTACTATTTCCACCGGTTTAAGCGTCTTCCGCACATCCAACATCCCAAATCTTTCAATGAGAAGGTTTTGTTCCGCAAATTCGTGAAAGGTGATTACGACCGTTACGCGATGCTGTCAGACAAAATCCTGGTTCGGGAACACATCGCCAAAAAAATCGGCGAGCAATATCTGATCCCGCTTCTGCACACCACCGACGATCCGACCACTCTGCTGGGCATGGAATCACTGAAGGATGCGGTGATTAAGCCTAACCACGGCTCGGGCATGGTGAAAGTGTTTGTTGATGAACCGGATTTTGTGCAGAAAAAGAAGCTGATTGCGCGCTGCGAAGAGTGGCTGACCCGTGATTATTCGTTTGAAGCGCGTGAAATTCATTATCGCTATATCAAACCACAAATTCTGGTTGAGAAGCGTATCGGCGACGATAAATCGACCGCGATCGATTACAAGTTTCATATGTTCAACAAAGGTAATGGGCATTTCGAATACGTTCTGCAAGTGGTCTACAACCGCTGTGACAACGAGCCGTTATCGATGCTGTTCTACGTGAATAATCTGGATACCTGTTTCTACAAACGTTTCGATACCGGGTTAGATATCAGTGACAAAAGAGCGTCACTCGAAAAAGCCCTGACGCTGAGCAAAGAATTGGCCAGCGATTTCGACTACGTCCGTGTCGACTGGTACATCAACGGCGACGAAGTCTGGTTTGGTGAACTCACCTTCACGCCAGGCGCAGGTCTGATGCCGGTTCTGCAACATGGTCTGGATCAGGTCATGGGTAATATGTGGTTACAGCATGATCAGACAGCCACATTGTCGCCAGGTATGCAGCAAGAAAGTGCAAAAAAAAGTTTGAAGGATTGATGTGGACGATACCGGCGATGCTTGTCGGTATCACCTCAACAAATCTGAATGTGTTTGAGCTACACCATTGCTTTAACGTTTTGTTGTCGCACTGATGGGAATTTTTCTCCTTAGTTGCAAAGCGTAAGCGCCAGGGGAGTTTGTCGCGTTACGGTCGAGAGCCACACGTATGACACCAGGTAACTATTAAGGGCGTGGCTTTCATGCCCGACACAGCATTCCTCACACAACTAAAAAGCCTGCAAATGAGGTAAAAAATGTCAAAACTCAAAGCAGAATTAAGAAAAGGGTTTATGTTCCTTTTCAAAAAAATGCCCTGGTCTTACCAGGACAGAATTTATTATCTGCATAAATTTAAAAAATTGCCCAACTTACACCAGCCAAAATTGTTTAATGAGAAGGTGTTGTATCGTAAGTTCGTCACCGGCGACCACGCCCGTTATGGTCTGTTGTCGGATAAACTGCTGGTTCGCGACTACATCGCGCAAACCATTGGTGATGAATATCTGATCCCACTACTGCATGAAACGGCGGATCCGATCACTCTGTTGGGCTTAAAGAGCCTGAAGAATACGGTGGTGAAGCCCAATCATGGTTCCGGCATGGTGGAAATCCTGCTGGAAGAACCTGAATGTATCCAGAAGCAGCTGCTGATCAAGCGCTGTGAAGAGTGGCTGGCAAAGGATTTTTCGCACGAGGCTCGCGAAATTCACTATCGCTATATCAAGCCGCGTATTCTGGTTGAGCAGTATGTCGGTGACGGTAATTTTGCTGCGGTTGACTACAAGTTTCACATGTTCAACAAGAAAGATGGCAGCTTTGAGTATGTATTACAGGTGATTTACAACCGCTGTGGTAACTCGCCGCTGTCGATGAATTTTTACGTAAACACGCTGAAATCCTGCTTTTATAAGATCCGTGATACCGGTCTGGATATCACACCGGAAATGGAAACGCTGGAAAAAGCGTTGGATCTGAGCAAAAAGCTGGCGAAGGATTTCGACTATGTCCGCGTTGACTGGTATATCAGCGAAGGACAGATTTACTTCGGTGAACTGACGTTTACGCCGGGTGCAGGCATGGTGACGGGTCTGGAGCAGGGCCTGGATAAAATCATGGGCGATATGTGGTTGCAGGAACGTAAAACGAAAGCGCTGGCTAAAGCGGTCGGCGAAGAGGCGGCGTTACCTGGCGTACTGAAGAAGATTTAAGGCCATAACGGCGAGCCGCACTCTCAGAGATAGCGGCTCGTTGGTGTTTAAGGCAGGGGATAATCTGCTGGCGTGTGGCTCATCACATCAACGAATACATCTTTCGTGATATGCCAGAAGTTAGACAGGTTATCCATGCTCAGGGTGATACCCAGCAGGCCGGTAACAAACCAACATGACATGCCAATGCCGACACCGGTGAATATGAAGGCCATGCCGTTGCGGCTGCGTTGACGGCACTTCACGTTAAAGGTGCTGGCGAAAAACATCATTACTGCACTAACCAGTTCCCATCTCATCAGCACCAGGCTAGCGGTTAATGTACCCATATCTTTTTCTGACTCCGCGAAAATCTTGCCTGACATTAAAAATGGCATCACCTGTCCGGACGTAAAGCTGTCAGGGAAGCTTTGCATCTGAACTGACACAAAAGGTCATATAAGTGTGATGATGGTCACATTATATCACCCCATTTTTAAACGTTGAATAAATTTTAGCCCTGGTATGATGGTTATTTCTCCTAATTGGTTAATACACTTTTATTTTCCGGGGGTTATCTTTTTTATTTGCCTGTAGAGACGTTTTTTTCTCGATAGTTATTTCCGTTAACGCAAATTTTGCGCGGAATAACAGCTGAAAAGGACGCCAAAAAACATTATCAATAATCTCTTTCACATTTTCATAATGCGCTTTTTTTGAGACTTCTGATGATAATCGTTGTCGTTAATTAGCCGTATTTCTTTCTGTTTGCCAGTTAAAACGTTTTTCTCTCTTAATCGTTTCCTTCTCTCCCGATGCTTTTAGCAGTTTACTGGCTTCTTTGGGATGAATCTGACACCTGAAAAGTTGTACAACCTGTCATTGGGTTGTAGGATTTTTCACGATAAAAAATTCTAAAATTCATCTTCTTGCGGAATGCAGGAGCCTTTTTTTTTACTTGAAATTTGCCCAGCGTTTCGTTTCCCGACCGCATTTTATGGCGCAACAAACATCAGGAGCATGAGTGTTTGCTATCAGCCCTTTCAGGATAAGCAGGTTATCGCCCTGTTTAATGCGCCGGTGTTAATTGGCTGGGCCCAATACAACCAAAGACGCTTGCGGGTTGAGCGCCGCAACCGCCGTCCCGGACTGGCGCTACAGGAAGTGGCACAGAGTTTTGCGATTACTCCTGAAGACGTTCAACGGCTAAACCGTCACGATGTTCTGAAGGTTCATCATGACGAATACGGTCATATTATCGATGTTGAGACGCTGCGTGAACGTAGCTAATTTGCCGTTCAGTCGGTGTGGGAGGAAGCATGCAACAGGGCTATCCTGCGGATAATATTACCGCGAAATCTTCAAAACCGTTGCCAACGTTACGCAAATCACTGCGGCGCATTCATGTGGTGATTATTGTGGTTTCGCTGGTGTTCAGCGGCATCTCGCTGCTGGTGCTGGCGCTGCTGGCCTTGCGCAGCTATGCGGATAACAATCTTCAGCTGATTGCCACCACCATCAGTTACAGCGTGCAGCAGGCCGTGGTCGCGGGCGACGCAGAAGCTGCAAAGCTGCTGTTGCAGGATATCGGTGGACAGACCGAATTTGGCCAGGCCAGGATCCTTGATGCCCGCCATCATTTGCTGACCAGCTGGCAGTCTTATGCGGAAGGGACGCACCATTTCGCTTGCAGCCTGCTGTCGCACTGGCTGTTTCCACAGCCCATCCAGGTGCCGGTGATGCACGGTGGGAAAGAAGTCGGGCAGGTCTGGCTGACCGGTGACGGAGGCCGGGTCTGGCATTACCTGACTCAGGCGCTGAAATGGCTGAGCGGCAGTATGCTGCTGTCGGCCATGCTTTCCTTCTATTTATCGAAGCGCATGCATGCGGGCATTGTGTCTGGCCTGCAAAATATCACCTCGGTCGCCCACGAAGTGCGTAAACAGCGGGCGTTTTCCCGGCGCGTGCCTTCTTCCTCTATTGCAGAGCTGAACAAGCTGAGCGGGGATTTCAATAGCCTGCTTGATGAAATGTCCGACTGGCAGCGTCATTTGCAGCGGGAAAACGATACGCTCTCTCATCAGGTTCGCCATGATGCCCTGACCGGTTTACCTAACCGTACCGCGTTTGAACAGGAGCTGAATAAACAGCTGAGTAATCCGCTGGCGGCGGGACAGGTGGCCGTGATGTTTATTGATGGCGATCGCTTTAAAGAAGTGAATGACCGCTATGGCCATGCGGCGGGAGATTTGGTTCTGGCCGCTACCGCACAACGTCTGCGGGGACGATTACGCAAGGACGATCTGGTTGCCAGACTCGGCGGTGATGAGTTTGCCGTCCTGCTGTCGTCCATCGACAGCGGCGATCAGGCAGGCCGGGTAGCGGAAAACGTGATTGAAGCAATGCGCGAGCCGATCGCGCTGGAAGATGGAACACTGGTTACGCAGTCGCTCAGTATTGGCGTGGCGCTGGCAAAAAATCACAGTTCCGGTGAGGCGATGATTGCGCAGGCCGATGCGGCGATGTACCACATCAAGGAACTGGGCGGCGGCTGGTATTTTTCCCCGACTTTTTGGGGCCAGCACGAACATGGCGTGGTCAGTCGGGATGGCGCCTGAGACCACGCCATGCCTGCCCGGTCAGTTACAGAGCGCGCAATCGCTGCTTTTCACCGCGTTGTCAAAGGTGGGCTGGAATTCGCTACAGTCAAAGTTATAGCCGACCTGACGCTTTAAGGCGCGGCGCATAGTGTGACGATATGCGGTAGGCGTTTGGGAAAACTGCCGACGAAACACGCGGGAAAACGTCTGCTGCGAATCGTAACCATACTGCATAGCAATATCGAAAACCGGCCGCTGCGTCTGGCGTAGCGCTTCGGCCGCCAGCGTCAGACGGCGTTCACGAATGTAATTCCCCAGCGTCTGCCGGGTGACGGTACGAAACATGCGTTGCAGATGCCATTTCGAATAGCCGGATCGAGCGGCAACCTCATCAACAGAAAGCGTTTTATCCAGATTACTTTCAATCCAGTCGGTCAGAGTTTGGATGATCTCATCATGCATACTTTTCTTCTCCCTGGGCCTGGTGGGCGGTTAAGGGTGTTCGCAGTGGCAAATGACATTTCGCCTTCTCAATGGCTGCTGAGTATAATTCCTCAAGTTAACTTGAGGTAAAGGTCAAAATGAAAAAAAGTCGCCATTCGGCAGATAAGCGCGAACTGACGCCCGGCGACGTGGCCGCGCGCTGTGGCGTTGCTGTTTCTGCACTGCATTTTTATGAAAGCAAAGGATTAATTAGCAGCTTTCGCAATTCAGGCAACCAGCGTCGCTATCACCGTGACGTTCTGCGTCGCGTCGCGGTGATCAAAATTGCCCAGCGCATTGGTATTCCGCTGGCGACCATTGGCGAACATCTGATGCAGTTTCCGCCCGGCAAGCGAATGTCGCCAAAAGAGTGGGCAGTACTGACGCAAAAATGGCGGGAAGAGCTGGACGGGCGTATTCGCACGCTCACCCGGCTACGGGACGATCTGGATGGCTGCATTGGTTGTGGCTGTTTATCAATGGAAGACTGCCCGCTGCGTAACCCAGGTGACCAGCTTAGCGAGCGCGGTACCGGCGCCATCCTGCTTGAGCCAGAGCGGGAGTAAAGCTGTCTATACTGATAGCACTTCTCTTACACAAGGACAGGTCATGATTACCGTTCACCATCTGAATAACTCTCGATCTCAACGCGTGCTGTGGATGCTGGAAGAGCTGGAAGTGCCTTATCAAATTAAGCAGTACCAGCGCGAAGCCACGATGCTGGCGCCCGACTCGCTTAAAAAAGTGCATCCTCTGGGGAAATCCCCGGTGATCACCGATGGAAATCGGGTGATTGCCGAATCCGGCGCGATCCTTGAGTACCTTGCCGAACATTATGACGCAGAAAATCGGCTGAAACTTAATGATGAAGATGCGCGCCTTCAGTCTCGTTACTGGCTGCACTATGCCGAAGGATCGCTGATGCCGCTGCTGGTGATGAAGCTGATTTTCGGCCGCATGGGGAAACCGCCGGTGCCGTGGCTGCTGAGGCCGGTTGGCAACGCGTTTGCTAAAGGCGTACAAAAAGCGTGGCTGGATAAACAGCTCGCCACCCACCGCGATTTTATCGAGCAGCATCTGGCCAGCAATGCCTGGTTTGCCGGGCAAACCTTCAGCATTGCTGATGTTCAAATGAGCTTCCCACTACAGGCACTGAGTGCACGCGGTGGCGCAGGCGACAGCCCGGCCATCCAGGCCTGGCTGACTAAGGTGCAAAATCGCGCGGCCTGGCAGCGTGCTTTGCAAAAAGGCGGTGAAGTAAAACTCGACTGAATGCTTTTTGCCTTGCCATCACGCTTTGTTTCATGTCGCTGTAATCGGACCGGCGGTCATAAGAAAGTGCTATTACAGCGGTATGAAACCGCTGGGTAGAGTCAGAGCTGCTTAATATTTCAGCGCGATGTGTCAGGCTTGTGCAAATAGCGGCGATCGGCAGTTGAAAATGCAGGCTTAAAGGCAGGATAATCGTTTGCCTTTCTGAAAAGGCATTATGCGCGTCGCAGTTAAACGTTTGCCTTTTTTCCGATCGCCGCCTCGCATGGAGGATTTTTCGATCAGTGAACAGTGCCACCCAGGATGGTAACGTTGAACCCGATTTGAGCTTCCTGCGTCACGCATCGATAAATCATAAGAAATTCAGGGGATTTTCACTATGTCTACGCCTTCTCAGGCCAGCGGATCGCTGGATGCCTGGTTTAAAATCTCTGCGCGCGGCAGTTCGGTTCGCCAGGAGATTTTAGCGGGCCTCACTACGTTCCTCGCCATGGTCTATTCGGTCATCGTTGTACCCTCCATGCTGGGTAAAGCCGGGTTTCCTCCTACCGCCGTCTTTGTTTCAACCTGTCTGGTAGCCGGTTTCGGATCGCTGGTGATGGGCCTGTGGGCTAATCTGCCGATGGCGATTGGCTGCGCCATCTCTCTGACCGCGTTTACCGCCTTCAGCCTGGTGCTGGGGCAGCACATCAGCGTCCCGGTTGCGCTTGGCGCCGTGTTTTTAATGGGCGTGCTGTTTACGGTAATTTCCGCGACCGGCATTCGTGCGTGGATCCTGCGTAATCTGCCGATGGGCGTGGCGCACGGTACCGGCGTCGGCATCGGGCTGTTTCTGCTGCTGATTGCGGCTGATGGTGTTGGCCTGGTGGTTAAAAATCCGGCGCCAGGTTTGCCGGTGGCGCTGGGCGACTTCGCGTCGTTTCCGGTCATGATGTCGCTGCTGGGTCTGGCAGTAATTTTTGGCCTGGAAAAGCTGCGCGTGCCGGGCGGGATTCTGCTAACGATTATCGCAATTTCCGCACTGGGCCTGATTTTCGATCCGGCAGTAAAATACCAGGGCCTGTTTGCCATGCCTTCACTGAAAGATGCGCAGGGGAATTCACTGCTGTTTAGTCTGGATATTTTGGGCGCGTTGAAACCGGCCGTATTGCCAAGCGTTCTGGCGCTGGTCATGACCGCGGTGTTTGATGCGACCGGCACAATCCGTGCGGTTGCCGGGCAGGCCGACCTGCTGGATAAAGACAACCAGATTATTAACGGCGGCAAGGCGCTGACCACCGACTCGGTAAGCAGCATCTTCTCGGGTCTGGTTGGCGCGTCACCGGCGGCGGTCTATATCGAATCGGCGGCGGGAACGGCGGCGGGCGGTAAGACCGGCCTGACGGCGATTGTGGTTGGCGTGCTGTTCCTGTTGATCCTGTTCCTGTCGCCGCTGGCTTACCTGGTACCGGGTTACGCTACCGCACCTGCGCTGATGTACGTCGGCCTGCTGATGCTGAGTAACGTATCGAAAATCGACTTCAGCGACTTTGTCGATGCGATGTCGGGCCTGCTGGCTGCGGTATTTATCGTGCTAACCTGTAACATCGTTACCGGCATCATGCTCGGTTTCGGCTCGCTGGTGATTGGCCGTATTTTTGCCGGTGAGTGGCGCAAGCTCAACGTGGGGACTGTCGTTATCGCCATTGCGCTGGTGGCGTTTTACGCGGGCGGCTGGGCTATCTGATTTAACGTTAAGGCCGGTGCCAGCCGGCCTTTGTTCTAAATTTCCCTCTTTAATTGCCGATAACGCACTTCAGGTTTTTCAACCCTATCCGTTTTTGTTTACTATCAGAGAAGAGTGTTCACTCTTAAGCCGGAACTTTTGTTGCTATCTGGAAGCTATGTAAGGACAACATGGAAATCTTTTTTACTATTCTGATCCTGACGCTGGTGGTTTCGCTCTCCGGCGTTGCCGCCCGCATTATCCCTTTTCAAATCCCTCTGCCGCTGGTACAGATCGCCATGGGCGCCTTGCTCGCCTGGCCGACGTTTGGCCTGCATGTCGATTTTGACCCGGAGCTGTTCCTGGTGCTGTTTATCCCGCCGCTGCTGTTTGCCGACGGCTGGAAAACGCCGACCAGTGAATTCCTGAACCACGGTCGGGAAATCATCGGTCTTGCGCTGGTGCTGGTGCTGATTACCGTTGTCGGTATTGGCTACCTGATCTACTGGCTGGTGCCGGGCATTCCGCTGCTGCCTGCTTTTGCGCTGGCTGCCGTGCTGTCGCCAACCGATGCCGTGGCGCTGTCCGGCATCGTGGGGGAAGGGCGTATTCCCAAGAAGATCATGTCGATTCTGCAAGGCGAGGCGCTGATGAACGATGCGTCTGGTCTGGTTTCGTTGAAATTTGCCGTCGCTGTCGCGATGGGAACCATGGTTTTCACCGTTTCTGGTGCCTCGCTGGAGTTTGTGAAAGTGGCCGTCGGCGGCCTGCTGGCGGGTATCGCCATCTGCTGGCTGTACGGCAAATCGCTGCGTTTGCTCAGCCGCTGGAGCGGTGACGATCCCGCTACGCAAACCGTTCTGCTGCTGCTGCTGCCGTTTGCGTCTTACCTGATTGCCGAACATATTGGCGTGTCCGGTATCCTTGCCGCTGTTGCTGCCGGGATGACCATTACCCGCTCCGGGATTATCCGTCAGGCGCCGCTGGCGATGCGTCTGCGTGCGAACAGCGTCTGGCAGATGCTGGAGTTTGTGTTTAACGGCATGGTGTTCCTGATGCTGGGCCTGCAACTGCCGGACATTCTGGAAATTTCCGTTTCTCAGGCCGATGCCGATCCGAATGTCGATCTGTGGATGCTGGTTCTGTCGGTAGTGCTGATTTACGCTGCGCTGATGGTGGTGCGTTTCACCTGGCTGTGGACGATGCGTCTGATCAGCAAACGCTGGCTGAAAAAGAAGCCGATGGAGTTTTCCAGCTACAGCCTGCGCGAGCTGCTGATCGCTTCGTTTGCTGGCGTACGCGGAGCCATCACGCTGGCGGGTGTACTGTCGATACCGCTGTTTCTGACTAATGGTGATGCGTTCCCGGCGCGCTATGAACTGGTATTTTTGGCCACCGGCGTCATCCTGTTCTCACTGCTGGTTGGCGTCGTTTTGCTGCCGCTGCTGCTGCGCGGCGTGGCGGGCATGGATAAAACCGCTCACCGTCATGAAATGCAGATGGCGCGTGCCGTGATGGCGGGAACGGCCATCGAAAGCCTCTACAAGATGGAAGAGCGGCTGATTGCCGATACCGAAGAGAATATCGATTCGGAACTGGTAAAAGAGGTCAGTTCCCGCGTGATCGGTAATATGCGTCGCCGCGTGGACGGCAAGGACGATCTGGAGCGCGCGCAGTATGCGGAGAATCTGGAACGTCGCTTCCGTCTGACCGCGCTGCGTGCCGAACGTGGCGAGCTGTACCACCTGCGCGCAACGCAGAAAATCAGTAATGAAACCATGCAGAAGATGCTGCACGATCTCGATCTGCTGGAAACGCTGCTGATTGAGAAAGAAGAGTAGGTTGTAAGCCGCGGGTTGAGGCTCGCGGCTTTATCTATACTTCAGTACAAAAGCTGGAAGAGTAGTTAACCATTCTTACTGGCTTAGAGATATTTCTTTGGATCCTGGCTTTGATGCAGCACGCCAGAAATATTCACGCCGTGCGGCGCCTGGCGAAAGTAAATTTTGTGCCGACCACAGGGGAAGGAACGAAGGCCCGGGCGAACATCGTCACGGGGTGTTCCCAGCATAGAATTTGTCCCCAATTGCGACATGCAGGCCTGCAACTGGCGCATGTATTGTTCTTCCTTGATGATTCCCCACGTGTTGAGCGTGTAGTCCGAGATAGCGTTCATATGCCGTATTGCAGGTCTGGTCAGTTTATATGTCATTGACTGCGCGCTTTTCCCTTAGCTGAGCAAAATAATCTGGGCCGTCTACCAGATTTCCACTTTCAATGTCGCGGTCTGCTTCGTCTACAATCGCACGCAGGTGAGCCATTTTAATGGCTTCAATCTCTGCATAATCCTCCGCTGAGATCACCACCACGGAGTCCTTGCCGTTTTTGGTAATAAAAACGGGCTCACGCTGCGCTTTGTTGAGTACTTCACCAAACTGGATTTTTGCCTCGCTGGCCGTAAAACTATACATGGGTTTTTCCTCTTACAGATTAAACCGGTACGATTTAATTAATTCGTACCTATATTGGACCAACAAATGAGCAATGCCAAGCGCTTTTCCCGTTGCGCTTAGCCATGAGGGCCTTACTAACGTAGAGCGGTTTCAGACGTTTTACTGCTTTTAATTGTTTCTGAGAGGCCTCTCGCAGCACTTACAGCTAGCAGTGCTTCTGTGCGTCCTTAACTGGTAGAGTTTTGCTACACCGACAGCCTTGGCGCCTCGCCCGGCCAGAATTCACGGCAGCAGGCGATCCAGGCCTGAGCGCTTTTCGACAGATAGCTGCCCTCGCGCCAGATCAGCCCCAGTTTCCAGACCAGTTCAGACTCCAGCGGTAGCCACAGCAGATGGGTTTTATCCAGCCGCTGACAAATCGGCTCTGGCAGAATAGCCACGCCCATGCCCGCCTGCACCATCGCCGCCAGAAAATCCCACTGGCCGCTGCGAACGGCAATTTGTGGCGCGAAGCCGCTGGCCTGAAAAGCGCGCATCAGCTGACGGTTAAGGGAAAATTCTTCGTTGTAAATCAGGATCGGATGGCTGGCCAGTTCGGTCAACGGCACGTGAGTCCGGCGCAGCCATTCACGGGTACGCGGAACCAGCACGCAAAGCGGATGGCTCATCAGCGGCAGCGCGTTTAACGGCAGATCGTCCGCAACCGGTAGCGCGGTGAGCGCAATGTCCAACGTGCCGGACAGCACCGCCTGCTGTACGGTGAGGCCACCAAATTCGGAAATTTTCAGCTCGACGCCGGGATAGCGCTGGCGAAATGCCGAAATCGATCCCGCGATCTGCATGCCCACCATCGGTGGGATGCCCAGCCGCAGCTCGCCCGTTTTTAAGTCGTTGATATCGCTGATTTCGGCTTCCAGCTGTTTAAACTCTTGCAGAATAGTCAGACCGCGCTGATAGACCGCCTGACCGGTGTCCGTCAGATGTAGCCTGCGTCCCTCGCGGATCAGCAGCGTACAGCCCAGCTCGTCCTCAAGCTGGCGCAGCATCTTACTGATAGTCGGTTGGGTCACGTACAGCTGTTCCGCCGCGCGGGTAAAACTTTGCTGGCGCACCACTTCAACGAAATAACGCAAGGCACGGACGTCCATAATCATTCCTGTAAGGCATAGTTTGAATAATATTAAGTCATTTTTTTCACCCTTTGTTACGCCTTTATACTCTCTTTACGCATTATTCAGAGAGAGGCCATCATGGCACTGGCAATACGTCCGCAAAGCACACGCTGGTTACGACACGTTCAGGTTCCCTTACAGGTTGTTCTGTATATTGTTTTTTTCCTGGCGGCTCAGACGCTGGTCGACTGGCTGCATCTGCCTTTACCCGCCAACATCGTCGGCATGCTGCTGTTACTGGCGCTGATTATGCTGCGTGTGCTGCCGCTGAACTGGGTGAAAGCCGGATCGCGTTGGCTGCTTGCCGAAATGCTGCTGTTTTTTGTTCCGGCAGTGGTGGCCGTGGTGAATTACTCACAGCTGCTGCGGGTGGATGGCTGGCGCATCATGCTGGTGATCGGTATCAGCACGCTGTTAGTGCTTTCAGCCACTGCGCTGGTGGTCGATCGCGTGTACCGTTTTGAAATTGCCCGGGCAGCGCGTAAACAGAGGAAAGATGATGAATAACCTCCTGATCAGCCTCCTGTGCCCGATCGCGACCCTACTGGTTTATTTCCTTAACAAACGGCTCTACCGCCGCTGGCATAAACTGCTATTGATGCCGCTGGTGATGACGCCGATGGTACTGGTGGCGCTACTGTTGCTGACGCATATCTCCTGGCAGAACTATATTGGCGAAAGCCACTGGCTGCTGTGGCTGCTTGGCCCGGCGACGCTGGCTTTTGCCGTACCGGTGTATGAGAATCTGACGATTATTCGCCGTCACTGGATGTCGCTCACCGCGGGCGTGATCACCGCCACGCTGGTGGCCGTATGTAGCTCTGTCTGGCTGGCACGCTTGCTGACGCTACCGGAAGCGATCCAGCGCAGTCTGGCGGTACGCTCCATCACCACGCCTTTTGCGCTGGCGGCGGCTAAGCAGCTTGGTGGCCAGCCGGATCTGGTGGCGCTGTTTGTGGTGATCACCGGTGTGTTTGGCATGGCGACAGGCGATGTACTGTTTATCCGGCTGGCCGTGAAGCAGGGCATGGCGAAAGGGGCGGGCTTCGGGGCCGCCTCGCATGGTGCGGGCACCGCACGCGCCTATGAGCTGGGTCAGGAGGAAGGCGTGGTTGCCAGCCTGGTAATGATGCTGTCCGGCATTGTCACGGTGATCGTCGCCCCCGTCATTGGCCATATTATGTGGGCAGCCGTCTGACGCTCTGTTTTGTTATTCACCTGTTATCAACGTTGACTAAACGCTGGGCTTAATTCATCAGATTCTCATGTTAAAAAGCATGATGATGGTCTACGCTGACAAGCCGTCGGAATCCGGCGTGAGTAAATTTATCAGGAGAATAAAAAATGAAAGCAGTGGCAACGACCGCAGGCGCTCTGGCGCTACTGGTGCTGGCAGGTTCAGCGCAGGCTATCGAAGGCGGTATTGATGTGGGCCGTGATTACACCAATTTGCATGCCGGACTGGGGACGACGTCACCGGGTTTTGCGCTTTCAGGTAACTGGTTGCGCAGCGACCACGACGGCAGCATGGGCAGCCTGGGTCTGGGCTACAACGTCGCGCTGGGTGATGTGTTCCTGTCGCCGGGCGTGAAAGCCATCTCCACCAATCCGCAGGATACGAAAGACGGTTATGCGGTTGCTGTTGGCCTTGGCGTTAACGTACCTGTTACCCACATGTTTAACGTGTATGGCCAGTATTACTACTCGCCGGACGCGTTCTCCAGCCATATTGATAACTACCAGGAAGCGTCTGCTGGCGTCAGCTTCCAGCCGATTTCGCTGGTAGATGTTCATGTTGGCTATCAGTACATGACCATGAACGGTAAAGACGGTCGTAAAGACAACGTGATTGCCGACGGCCCGTTTGTGGGCGCATCGCTGCACTTCTGATGCAAAAGGCGGATCGCAGGATCCGCCTTTAAAGACACCTTTCCTAATGCGCCTTTCCGCTCTCTATTCCCACCCCGGTTTGTGAACGAACAAACTGCGCCTGAAAACGCTGGCGTTCCTGTTGACCTTCTGCCGAATGGTCAGTCACCGAAAACAGCCAGGTGCCGATAAACGCCGCCAGCATTGAGAACAACGCCGGATATTCATAGGGATAAATCGGCTTCGCATGGCCAAGCACCTGTACCCAAACCGTCGGGCCGAGAATCATCAGCACCACCGCCGTGATTAATCCCAGCCAGCCGCCGATCATCGCGCCGCGCGTGGTCAGTTTTGACCAATACATCGACAGCAGGATAATCGGGAAGTTACAGCTTGCGGCGATGGAGAAGGCCAGCCCGACCATAAAAGCGATATTCTGTTTTTCAAACAGAATGCCCAGCGCAATGGCCACTACGCCCAGCACCAGCACGGTAATCTTCGAGACGCGCAGTTCCTGTTTTTCCGTGGCCTGGCCTTTTTTCACCACGCTGGCATAAAGGTCGTGGGAAACCGCCGAAGCGCCCGCCAACGTTAAGCCAGCCACGACCGCCAGAATGGTCGCAAAGGCAACTGCCGAAATAAAACCGAGGAACAGGCTGCCGCCTACCGCATCCGCCAGATGCACTGCCGCCATATTATTACCGCCAATCAGCAGCCCGCTGGCATCTTTAAAGGCCGGATTCGCGCCGACCAGTAAAATGGCACCGAAGCCAATGATAAAGGTCAGGAAATAGAAGTAGCCCATAAAACCGGTGGCGTAAAAGACGCTTTTACGCGCCTCACGGGCATCGCTGACGGTAAAGAACCGCATCAGAATATGCGGCAGGCCAGCCGTGCCGAACATTAATCCGAGCCCCAGCGACAGCGCTGAAATCGGGTCGTGAACCAGTCCACCGGGCCGCATAATGGCAATACCTTTTGGGTGCACCGCCATGGCCTGAGTAAATAAATTATTAAAGCTGAAGCCTACGGTCTTCATCACCATAATCGCCATAAAGCTCGCACCAAACAGCAGCAGCACGGCTTTAATAATCTGCACCCATGTGGTGGCGAGCATGCCGCCGAACAGCACATAGAGCACCATCAAAATGCCGACCAACACCACGGCCACGTGATAATCCAGGCCGAATAACAGCTGGATGAGTTTTCCCGCGCCAACCATCTGCGCAATCAGATACAGCGCGACGACCACCAGCGAACCGCAGGCGGACAACGTGCGGATCGGCATCTGTTTCAGGCGATAAGAGGCGACGTCGGCAAAGGTATAGCGTCCCAGATTGCGCAGGCGCTCGGCGATCAGAAACAGAATGATCGGCCAGCCGACCAGAAAGCCCAGCGAGTAAATCAGCCCGTCATACCCTGAGGTATAAACCAGCGCCGAGATCCCCAAAAAAGAGGCGGCGGACATAAAATCGCCCGCCATCGCCAACCCGTTTTGAAAGCCGGTGATATTACCGCCAGCGGTATAGTAATCGCTACGCGAGCGGGTGCGCTTTGAAGCCCAGTAAGTAATGCCCAGCGTTGCTGCCACGAACAGCAAAAACATCACGATGGCTTCAACGTTGGTTGGCTGTTTCTGCACCGCGCCGGTAATGGCATCTGCGGCGGAGGCGGACAGGGGCAGCAGTGCCGGCAGCGCATAATAAAGCGAGCGTATTTTCATCCTTTCACCTCATTCAACAATTCCCGGGTCAGGCGGTCAAACTCGCCATTGGCTCGCCAGACGTAAACACCGGTGAGAAGAAAAGAGATCACGATCAGGCCAACGCCGATGGGAATGCCGCGCGTAACGTTAGTGTTGGCATCAAGCGGCGTACCCAGCCAGCCGGGCGCAAAAGCAATTAACAGAATGAAACCGACATAGAGGATAAGCATAATTGCCGAGAGCAGGGTGGCAAATGCCTGGCGTTTCCTTACCAGCTCTTTAAAACGCGCGCTTTTTTCTATCCGTTGATAAATAATGTCATTCATCATCGTATCTCCAGAGATATAATCAGGATTATTATTAATCGGATTGATTAACGGCTTTGAAAATCGGTATGGATATTGGATAAATTAAAAAACAGCGTAATTATCTTTTCGGATAAATTACGCTGTGAATCATTTTTATTCTAAACGGCCTCAGGGCATTTTAATTGACTGTTTCTCTTCCAGTAATTTTTCCACCACGCCAGGATCGGCCAGCGTAGAGGTATCGCCCAGGTTACTGGTGTCGCCCGCAGCAATTTTACGCAAAATACGACGCATAATTTTACCGGAGCGGGTTTTGGGTAAAGAGTCGGTCCAGTGCAACACGTCCGGTGTGGCAATCGGGCCAATTTCTTTGCGTACCCAGTTACGAACTTCCGTATAGAGTTCGGCTGACGGTTCCTCTCCGCTGTTCAACGTGATGTAGGCATAAATGGCCTGGCCTTTAATATTGTGCGTAATACCGACAACCGCCGCTTCGGCTATTTTAGGATGCGAAACCAGCGCCGATTCAATTTCCGCCGTGCCTAAACGATGGCCGGAAACGTTGAGGACGTCGTCGACACGGCCGGTTATCCAGTAGTAGCCATCCTCATCACGGCGTGCACCGTCGCCGCTGAAATACATATTTTTAAAGGTGGAGAAGTAGGTTTGTTCAAAGCGATCGTGATCGCCATACAACGTGCGAGCCTGGCCCGGCCAGGAATCGATAATCACCAGATTGCCTTCGCATGCGCCTTCCAGCGCATTGCCTTCGTTATCCACTAACGCAGGCTGGACACCAAAGAAGGGTTTGGTCGCCGAACCGGCTTTCAGTTCGGTGGCACCCGGCAGCGGCGTGATCATAAAACCACCGGTTTCCGTCTGCCACCAGGTATCGACGATTGGGCAGCGGCAGTCACCAATTTTCTGGTAATACCATTCCCAGGCTTCCGGGTTAATCGGCTCGCCAACGGAGCCCAGGATGCGCAGGCTGGAACGATCCGTTCCGGCGATGGCCTTGTCGCCTTCGGCCATCAACGCACGGATAGCCGTTGGCGCGGTGTAGAGCAGCGTTACTTTATGTTTATCCACCACCTCTGCCATCCGGCTCGGTTTCGGCCAGTTCGGTACGCCCTCAAACATTAGCGTGGTGGCACCACAGGCCAGCGGCCCATACAGCAAATAGCTGTGGCCGGTGATCCAGCCAACGTCAGCTGTACACCAGTAAACGTCGTCAGGATGGTAGTCGAAAACGTACTTAAAAGTGGTCGCGGCATACACCAGATAGCCGCCGGTGCTGTGCAGTACGCCTTTGGGCTTGCCGGTCGATCCGGAGGTATAAAGGATAAACAGCGGATCTTCCGCGCCAATCTCTTCCGGCTGATGGTGCGCGCTGGCTTTATTCATCAGCTCATGCCACCAAATATCGCGGCTGCTCATCGTGATATCCGTGCCGGTGCGCCGTAACACCACAACGTTGGTGATAGTGGTGACGGCAGGATTAGCCAGCGCGTCATCTACGTTCTTTTTCAGCGGGATAGTGCGGCCAGCGCGGATGCCTTCATCGGCAGTGATAACCAGTTTGGCATTGGAGTCGATAATACGGCCAGACACGGCTTCTGGCGAAAATCCACCAAAGATAACCGAGTGAACAGCGCCGATACGGGCGCAGGCGAGCATGGCAATGGCGGCTTCCGGCACCATCGGCATATAAATAGCCACCACGTCGCCTTTATTAATACCCAACTCTTTCAATGAATTAGCGAAACGGCAAACGTCACGATGCAGTTCACGAAAGGTCAATGTTCTGCTTTCGCTGGCGTCGTCACCTTCCCAGATAATCGCCGGATGATCGCCACGGTTATGCAAATGGCGATCGAGGCAGTTTGCGGCCAGATTCAGCGTACCGTCTTCATACCAGCGAATATTGATATCACCCGGTGCAAACGAGGTGTTTTTTACCTGGGTATAAGGCTTAATCCAGTCAAGGATTTTGCCCTGTTCGCCCCAAAAGGCATCGGGGTCCTGGACAGACTGCTGATACATCGACTGGTACTGCTGAGCATTGATTAGGGTAGTTTCCGCGATGTTCGCGGGCACAGGATGTCGGTGTTGTTGGCTCATGGCTACTCTCCTTGAAGATGTTAATAATATGTCAATCAAAGGTTGGATGGAGCGAGCCGCCGGGCTTTGTTTGCTTTTTGCGCCACAGATCACGCCAGTGCAACAGACGATCAAAACGATTAAAAATTTGTCTTATTACTGTTTACCTGGAGGTAAACAACACCCAGATTTGCTTTCCTGAGCCAAAACAAGCTGGTTATTTTTAGCACAATTAAACCTTGCCAGGGTTACGGCGTATTGCGAAAAAGTGCATAGCTATGCGTTAAATAAGCTAAATATTACTAATTATAACAACAAGTTAGTTATTGTGATTAATTCCAGAGCTTTATCCTGCACGCTGACGATATAGTAGCCATATATCACTTAGGGTTGCATTTATACCCGTGAAAATGGTACTGATTACGCGCCTGCAAATCAGGTATCAACCATCCATTATCCGCGAATTAGCCGGCTTAGGCCTGACCTCCCTTGAGAGTGATTCACTCCGCACAGCACATGCGGAGAGCGGGTTTTGTTAAGGAAAAAACTATTATGAAAGCTGCAAAATTCAGCCTTGCCTGGCAAATATTGACGGCGTTGGTACTGGGGATCATCGTTGGTGCGATACTGCATAATCAACCGTCAGATCGTGAATGGTTAATCGCTAACATTCTGAGTCCGGCCGGGGATATCTTTATCCACCTGATCAAAATGATCGTCGTGCCTATTGTGATTTCCACGTTAATCGTCGGTATTGCCGGCGTGGGCGATGCGAAAAAACTGGGACGCATTGGCGTCAAAACCATTGTTTATTTTGAAGTGATAACCACCATTGCCATTGTGGTAGGGATTACCCTGGCGAATGTGTTTCAACCTGGCTACGGCATTGATATGTCGACGCTGGCAACGGTGGACATCTCTAAGTATGAAGCGACAACGGCGCAGGTCCAGGGTGGCGCGCACAGTCTGGTGACAACGCTCCTTTCGCTGATCCCGCAGAATATCTTTGCGGCGATTGCAAAAGGCGACATGCTGCCGATTATCTTCTTCTCGGTACTGTTCGGTTTGGGGCTTTCATCGCTGCCGTCGGAACATCGCGAACCGCTGCTGAACGTGTTCCGTTCAACCTCGGAAACCATGTTCAAAGTGACGCATATGATCATGCGCTATGCGCCAATCGGCGTGTTTGCCCTGATCTCCGTGACCATTGCTAACTTCGGATTTGCGTCGCTGTGGCCGCTGGCCAAGCTGGTTATCCTGGTTTACGCCGCCATTCTGTTCTTCGCCTTTGTGGTGTTGGGTGCCGTGGCGCGGTTCTGTAATCTGCGGATTACTACGCTGATGCGTATTCTGAAAGATGAGCTGATCCTCGCTTATTCCACCTCCAGCTCGGAAACGGTGCTGCCGCGGATCATGGAAAAGATGGAGGCTTACGGTGCGCCCAAGTCCATCACCAGTTTTGTGGTGCCAACCGGCTACTCCTTCAATCTGGATGGCTCCACGCTGTATCAGAGCATCGCGGCAATCTTTATTGCTCAGCTGTACGGCATTGACCTTTCGATTGGTCAGGAAATCGTGCTGGTGCTGACGCTGATGGTGACCTCGAAAGGGATCGCTGGCGTGCCGGGTGTCTCCTTCGTGGTACTGCTGGCAACTCTGGGCAGCGTCGGTATTCCGCTGGAAGGCCTGGCGTTTATTGCGGGCGTAGACCGTATTATGGATATGGCTCGTACCGCGCTGAACGTAATCGGTAATGCGCTGGCGGTCCTGGTGATTGCCAAGTGGGAAAACCAGTTCGATGCTAAACAGGCGCAGGCCTATGAAGCAAAGATGAAGCATCTGGCTTCCGCTTCCTGATTGTTTCGTTCATGGTCAGGCGATGCCTGAGTAAAGAGTGGCCCTTCGGGGCCATTTTTTTTGCCTTCAGAAAACCGTTTCGTTGTATCACGTTATTTTTATTCAGCTTCAGGGTGAAGCTTAATAGCTCAGCCAGTTTCAACAACGGCGCTATCTTTTTAACTATTCTTGCTCTGCATAAGTTTGCCACAGGCATATGCGCTGACAGGCTTAACCATCAATCTATTCTGCTGCAAGTAAAGCATTATGATAATCAGCTTAGGCATAATGGGCTATTTTAATTTATGGGTACACTAAACACTTAACTCAAATTGATGATAGTAAACAGTATGGTAATAAATTAAAGATCCAGTCTTTATAAGAAAGTGTGCAGTATTATTCTTAATTTCATTTTATTGCCGGTTGTTTCCATAAGTTTGTATAGACGTTTTTCTCCTGAAGTGATGTTATGCCATTACTCATTTAATCCTCGGCGTTATGTCGAAGATACTTTTTTTAAAGAACCTTTGGTTCTTGTTTTCTGCTGCCTTTTTTACGGTTTTTATTCTTCTTTGTGGAGGAATTATCCTTGTTTAAATTACATCCCTTATTTATAAGCCTGATTGCCGCGCAGGGATTGATGTTTCCCGCCGTGCAGGCCGCCACGCTGAAACCTTTTTCTCCCGGAGCCAACGACAACAGAGTGGGGGTTTTTTGCGTCTGCAATGGTTCAACGCAAACGCTCAGCGGCATTCAGCAATTCGATGCTGGCATCGGCGGTTTTGAAAACGCCACGCTGGGCGCTAAACGCTGGTCCGGCGGCCTGGATTTCACCCTGCTTGGCGCTGCTCGTCTCGATCTTGGGCCGCAAAATTCTACGGTGAGCGTGTACGATTTTGACACTTCCAGCATAATTTACGTCCCCGTTTTTAATTCGGCAAATATCACTGCGCTGACGCCTGTGGGTAACGACACCGTTGTACCTGATTACTATTCCTCGGGAAATCAACAATACATTAATACCCGTGTGGCCCAGGTCAGCAACGGCACCATCAACGTCGATATCGGCGAGGAGGACGCGTTAACCACCGCCGCTACCAACGGCTGGAGCATGGCGGCCAAGCAGAGCCAGCTGTTTGTCGCTACCGGAAGCGGCCAGATCAACTGGGGATCGAATAACCGTATTAATTTTACCGCAGGCACGGTGCCTTATGGCGGGCCTTATCTTAATTATGCCGTGAATAATGTGGTCAGCTACAAAGGGACCTTCACGGTAACGACACGGGATGACGCCACCACCTCCTTTACGGTCACCAATGTCAGTCAGCTCAAAGCTTATAATGACTGGCTGATTGAGCAGTTGAGCAACGGCAATCTCAATGCCAGCAGCTACAACGAAGAATTTAACAAAGCCGTTTCCATCACCAGCGGCGACATTGTTTATCAGATGAAGGATCAGCCTTACGATGAAAAAATGTCTGAACAGATGGGTGAACTGGTTGTTCTGAGTGCCGATGGCCCTAAAGCCAGGGTGACGGTGGAGGCAGGGAAAACGCTGGAGGTGATTAATGCCAACGACACGGCGGTACGCGCTAACAACGGTGCCACGGCGATCATCAACGGCAAAGTTTCCAGCACGGGTGCCACTTATACCCTGAACGACGCGCTACAGCTGCTGAATGCCAGTACCGGGATCAATAACGGCGTGATCAACGGCGGTTTTCTTAATAACGCAGATGGCACCGGCGTTGATACCTCAGTAAGAGGCTACAACAATACGGCCATTGTGGACTACAGCGACAAAACGGTGTTGGTGCAGGGAACCAGCCGTTTCACCAATAACGGCGTAATTAACTATCAGCCAGCAAAAAGCCAGCCTGTCAGCGAAACCGCAGCGGTATGGCTGGAGAGCGGCGGCTTTATCAATAACGGCAATATTAACCTTGGCGTAGCGGATCTCACCGGCGGGCGTTCAAGCTCTGCTGTCAGGCTAACGACCGACGATTCCAGCTTTATCAACGGCACCAACGGGATTATTTATCTGGGCCGCACGCCACAGAACAGCGTGACGGATGACACCTCCAACGTGGTGCTGAACCAGACCGACGGCAGCTATGGCGTGAAGATCAACGGGAACGGCAGCGTCAAAAATAACGGTCAGATCGTCATCGGTTCCCGGGTGCAGAACAGCACCGCTATTCAGGTAACTGACGGCGCACTGGCTCAGGTGTTGAACAATGGCGTAATTGACGTCAACGGCAGGGCGCTGCTGGAGCCGGAGGAAAATATCGCCATGGCGGTGATTGATTCCGGCAGCGGCGGCCGGGTCGGTAACAGCGGCACCATTAACCTCAATGGCGACAACGCCACCGGGATAAAAGTTATCTCCAGCAACACCAGCTCAAACGCCTGGTCGGACGGCACGATTAACGTCAACGGCGGGACTTCTCTGGCTCCGTCACGCGGGGCGGTTGTCTCTGGTGGTGAAGCGACATTCACTCAGGATGGCATCCTCAATTTGAACGGTGAATATGCCACGGGTGCAATCGCTCAGGATGGCGGGACGATCGTCATCGGCAACACCAGTTCGCTTACTTTTAATAATGCCAATCAGACCGGTTATCAGGCGAAAGGATATTCCTCCACGCTGGTCAGTAACGGCGCAAATGTTGATGTCAGCACGGCGGGATCGACGCTCTATCAGCTGGACGGTGGCACGTTATCAACGTTATTTGCTGGCGACGTCACGCTGAGCGGCGCGAACAGCACGGGGATTATTGCCAATTCGGGTTATGCAACCTTAGCCGATCGCTTTACCGTTACCGGCGAAGGCGCTGCGGCCGTCAAAGCGCTGAATGGTGCGCAGGTGGATGTGAACAGCCCGGTTGTCCTCAGCGGCGATAATACGGTGGGCGCCTGGGGCGATGCCAATTACAGCTATATCTCCAACAATTCGACCGTTTCAGGCGAAGGTAACAACACAACCGGTTTTGAGGTGGGTTATATCCTGAGTAACAGGGGAAACATCGCGCTGACCGGCGCGAACAGCACCGCTGTTTCCCTCCACGACGGCGGCACGATTTTTAACCGTGGTTCGATATCGACAACCTCGGGCACCGGTATCTATGCCGGAACGGGTAACAACCAATACTTTTTTGACGGCGGTCAGCTGAGCGCTACCGGTGCCAACAGTACGGCGATACGCGTCGGTGAAAACGGCGGCTTAACTCTGTTTGGTGAGGGCATTTTCCGTAATGGTATTTTTGCCTATGACGGCGCAGATGCCGTTGTGCTCGATAAAGATGCGTCGCTTACCATTAACGACACCTCACTCTACGTGTACGGCGGGGGGGATGGTATCGACAACAGCGCTGGAGCCAGTAATATCTCGCTCTCCGGGATGTCGATCTATGTCGGCGGTAGCGGGAGCGCAATCCGCTCTTCCACATCACTGCCGGGCGGCGGCGCTTTTATTGAAGTTCATGATGGCGGAACGGGGGTAACCTTTGCCAACGCCGATGGCTCAACGTCAGATAAAGATTTCGTGGTTGGATCCGGCTATGCCATTCTTGCGATGTATGGATCCACCGGGATCCGCGGCAATACCACCGGTCGGGTCATCTCGGAAGGCAATATCTATATAGGCACTGAAGATGGCGGCTCGGCCATCGTCACCAGCACCGCCAGCCAGGTGGTTAACCGCGGTGATATCTATTCCTACAGCACCGTTTCGCCGGTTATCGATCTGCGCGGCGGCAGCACGGTGTTTATTAACGAAGGCACCCTGGGTGCCGAGTCGCCGGATATTTTGCTGGTGGCCGGTGGGGCAACCAGTGACCAGATCGCGCTGCTTGCGGGTAGCGTGACCGGCGACGTCAATACCGGCGAAGGCACCGACACGGTGGCGCTGACCGGCGGCACCCTGGACGGCAGCGTGACCATGGGCAGCGGCGTCGATAATCAGGCTTATGTGGAGAACGTCAGCCTGGCAAACGTCAGCCACATCACCACCGCGGGCGGCGAGGGCAGCACGCTCGATTTAAGCAAAATCTCGGCGAGCGGCGGCTCTTTCGCCAGCGACGATTTAAGCCGGGGCGTCAACCTGGGCGCGGGCTGGAGCACCATCAACTTCCTCAACACCGACTGGACGCTGACCGATAACCTGAAGCTGGCGCACAGCACCATCAACATCGACGGCACCTCAACGCTCTACGCCGGTAACGGCGTCAGTCCGCTGCTGTCGGGCGCAACGGATGATTCACTGACGGTGAACAACTACGGCACGCTGGATCTGACCAACGGCACGGGGCTGCCGGGCGACACCCTGACGATCGAGGGCTCGCTGGCCTCCTTCGGCGGATCGTTACGACTCAACAGCGATCTGAACGGCGGCGGCGCGCTGAGCAGCCAGCGCAGCGACACGCTGCGCGTCACCGGCGATGCGAACGGCACCACCTTTATTGAGGTTCTGCCGGCCGCCGCCAGCAGCGGCACGCTGAGCGACAGTAACCTGAACAGCATCACCGATGCGAACGAGGGGATCTCGCTGGCGCAGGTGGCGGGCAACGCCGGCGCCGACAGCTTTGCGCTGAAGGGCGGCTATCTGGCCGCCGGGCCGTGGAGCTACGGGCTGTACAGCTTCGCGCCGGGCAGCAGCGATGCAGCGCAGCGTCAGGTGGCGGGCACGGGTAATGCGTTCTGGGACTACCGCCTGGCCAACAGCCTGGTCTGTGAAAACGGCGCGGCCTGCCAGGCGGGTTCAGAAAGCCGCGCGGCGGTGGTGCCGCAGGTGCCGTCCTATATTTCTGCGCCGGTCGGGCTGGCGTATTACACGGCGGCCATTCTCGGTGACTTACAGCAGCGTCTGGGCGAGCTGCGCCATCAGCAGGGCGGCCCGGCGGGCGACGGCGGCGAGATGTTCCTGCGCTACAGCGGCTCGAACCTGCGCTACCAGACCAGCCAGAACTTTAAGGACTTCGGCTACAACGTTGACCTGGACTACAGCGCGCTACAGGTGGGCGGCAACGTGCTGCGCCTCGACGGCGACGGGCAGAGCCTGCGCGGCGGCGTGGCCTACACGCGCGGCAACACGCGGCTGCGCCCGGACGCGGCGGACGGCTACAGCAGCACCACCTTCGACAGCGACAGCCTGGCGCTCTACGGCACCTGGCTGCGCGACAGCGGCCTGTATCTGGACGGCACGCTCTCTTACAGCTGGCACCGGGGCGAAACGGACATCGCCCGCCAGAAAGAGGTGGCGAAAATCAAAGGCAAAGGCTGGACGGCCTCGCTGCAAAGCGGCTATCCGTTTGAGCTGGGCAGCGGCGTGCGGCTGGAGCCGCAGGCGCAGCTGATGTACCTGCATCTGGGGCTGGACAACTTCACCGATAAGGAGAACCTGACGGTGAAATATGATGACTACAACCAGACAGTGGGCCGGGTGGGGGCGAAGCTGGACCGCAGCTGGCGCGACGACGGCGGGCGGCAGTACACGCCTTACGTACAGGCTAACTACTTTAAAGGCTGGGGCGGAAAGGCGAAAACCACCGTGGGCGCAGAGGGCGTGGATAACCTTGACCATACCTTTAACAGCGGCAGATTCGGGCAGATGTGGGAAGTGGGCGTTGGCGGCACCACCACCTTCAGAAACGACGTCTCGCTCTACGCGCAGGCGGACTACCGCAAAGAGATCGACAGCAACGGCGCGAAAGGCTGGGGCTACACCGCGGGGGTGCGGTGGACCTTCTGATCGGTGAGGCAGGCCGGGGAAACCCGGTCTGTGTGGCGACCGTTAGTTTTAAACCGTTTGGCAGGGCGCTATATCAACTTAACACACTTATAGATCAAGCAATTCACTGTAATAAAAGTTATTTAATACAGTGAGTTATGTTTTTTTTAGATGGGGAATGGCTTGTGCAATCAAGCAACGGTCAAGCAAATTTTTTTCTGTAGCCATCCTGGGGATCAAACAAACCAAAAAATAAAAAATGCTATATATCAAAGGCTAACATCATAATATAGTTGAAAGTGCGCATTGTTATCATGCAACGATCAAGCAACTCATGCCCAGCATGGAACATAGCGCATTGCTTTAGTCCCTGCATCTGGATCATAAGGACGGATAAAACCTGCATTCACCGTATCTTTAATAATACGGCTGACCTGTGCCTGGTTTTTTTGTTCAATCCCAAATCGCTCACGTAGTGACGTATTGTTAGTATGTTTTCTACTCACATAGCGCAGACAGCAGTGTAAATAGCATGCCCTGATACGATCTTCTTTATCCATATCAGAAAAAGATCTGTATGAAAATAATACGGCTCGGGTATGATTTTCAGTCACTTCGAAAATAGGCGCAGGAAGTTGGTAAAGTTCAGTTTGAAAAACCACTTTATCCACCCCCGTCCCGCGTTCTTCACAAATACTGATACGTCTCATAAAAGATGCCAATGCCTCATTACGGCTTTGAGGAGGAGAATCCAGAAAACGGTCTGTAGATACCAAAGGTATTCCAGGATTAGTGATTTCCATTCTGGACTGAAAAATTTCAATCATAGGGCCAGTACCTGTCAGAGAAAAATCCTGGTGAATTATCGCATTTACAACCAGTTCGCGAATAGCCAGTTCAGGGTACACAGGTTCTTCTTTACGGAAAGCTTTACCTATATGCTCATTACGCGGTAATAAAGTTTCAAGATAATCAATTAAACCTGAGAAACCAACAGCATAGCCTTTGGGTTCTTCTATTTCACGAATAGTGTCAATGCGGCCATCCCCTTTATATAAAACCAGTCGTACGGTTTTCCGACTCAAATGCTGAAAACTTGATAATTTACGGGCAAACAGAACTGCACCCAGATTAGTGATATGCCAGTGTCCGCCTGGCGCTGCTTCCAACAAATTATCTAATTTTAATGCATCAAGAATTCCCGTTCTGCCTTCAGGTAATGGCAAACCGACTAATTCGAAATAGGAAGGGTAATCTAATAGTTGTAATACGTTTTCAGACGTTTGATTTTCTGCGGCCCTTTGTTTTTCAAAAGGGGTTTTATCAAATTTCCGCCACAATGCTCTTTCTTTCTCAGGGAAATCTTTTAATTTTTTCTTGTAGGAACCAATCCGGATATATTCAATACCCTCGCATTGCACAGGGGTATGACTGGCTGCCTGAATCTCCAGAATTACAACAGGTAATTCACTATCAGAAAATGAAAATTCATAAAAACGGAAATGAATTTTTGGGGAAATTTTTTGTAAGAGCCAGCTTTCGACTTCCTGCTGTTTATGTTTTTGTACTGAAGGTTTAAATGATGTACCGACAATGTTATGACTCTTATCATCAACACCATATACAAGCCAGGCATTTTGTTTTCCTAACAACGCTGCTGAATTCGCTAGCGCTGAAATATACTCACCGATTTTATCAACATCTGCATTATGTTTAAATTCAACCCACTCTGTTTCATTTGGCAGAAGACATAACTCTTTCAGGAGGCTACATAAATGTTCTGGAGGGAGTTCAACTGGCATCATTTCCTCTTATTTTTTCAAGTGTCTAATGGGTGGCTCAATTATTTATGCATCATACAAGGCTTCGTGGAAAGGATCAGTGCAAAATTCTTATCGAAATCAACCATGCTGAGGCTATTTTTACGTTTGAATGCGCTTATCCGTGATGATTGTTAAGAGGAAAGCTAAGGTTCAATTATTACAGTAATGGTGGGTAGCGAAATCTGTACTGTTGTCTGTCATCTACAATCCTTATCCAAAAGATCCTAAAATTTCCCTTCAGAATAACCACTTACTTTTTGAATGGTTAAAAAAGAAGCTGGAACCGGTTCATCTTCAGACAGAGTGCGGTAATCGGGCAATGCCTGTTTTGTAACCTGAGTGACAAAATTTAGTTTATGAAGCTAAAGTTCGCGGTTAGCGCGCCGAAAACATAACAAAAGATAACTCATTTAACCAAAGCCCAATCCTGGTCACCGCTTCAAGGATTTACCCCATGCGCACCAATTTACCTGTAACACAGCAGGAATATGCCTTTGATGATGAGGCCACCCTGATGTCGACAACCGACACCAGCAGCCGTATCACTTACGCCAACGATGCTTTTATTAAAGTTAGCGGCTTCACGCCGGACGAAATTAACGGGCAACCTCACAACCTGGTGCGACACCCGGATATGCCGCCGGAAGCCTTTGCTGATATGTGGGCCACGCTGAAACAGGGTGAACCCTGGACGGCGCTGGTGAAAAACCGCCGTAAAAATGGCGATCATTACTGGGTGCGGGCGAATGCCATTCCGGTTGTGCGGAATGGCCAGGTTCAGGGCTTTATGTCTGTGCGCACCAAACCGAGCGCACAGGAGATTCAGCAAACGGAAAAACTCTACAAAGAATTCCGTGACGGCAAGCGTAAAGGCTGGCGTTTTCATAAGGGTCTGCTGGTTCGTACTGGCACCATGCGCTGGGCTTCGTTGTTTAAAACGCTGCCGCTGCGCTGGCGAATTCGCAGCACGATGATGGCCCTGTGGCCGCTGACCGTTGCAGGCGTCTGGACGCTGGGCCTGACGCATTCGCCCTTGGCGATCTTCAGCGTGGTGATGGCCGTATTGCTGCTTCTGGCCTCTGCCTGGCTGGAACAGCAGATTTCACGCCCGCTCGAACGGTTGTGTAAGCAGGCTTTGAGCGTCGCGACAGGTGCCAGCCACCAGGTCGATCAGATGGATCGCGTAGATGAAGTGGGCACCACGCTGCGGGCAATTGGTCAGCTAGGACTGATGTTCCGCTGGCTGGTAGACGACGTCAGCGGGCAGGCGATTAACGTCCTGAGCGCCAGTGATTCTATCGCCCAGGGCAATAATGACCTGAGTCGGCGTACCGAGCAGGCGGCGGCCAATGTCCAGCAGACAGCGGCAACCATGAATGAAATGACCGCCACGGTAAAAAGCAATACGGAAACCGCACAGCAGGTAAATACGCTGTCGAAAAGCACCAGCGATGCCGCGACCCAGGGCGGCGTGGCGATGAAAGATATGGTCAGCATGATGGCGGAAATCGCCGACAGCTCGAAGAAGATCGCCAATATTACCAGCGTGATCGATGGCATTGCCTTCCAGACCAATATTCTGGCGCTAAACGCGGCGGTTGAAGCTGCCCGTGCTGGCGAACAGGGGAAGGGGTTTGCCGTGGTCGCCGGCGAAGTCCGCACGCTGGCGCAGCGCAGCGCGAAAGCGGCCAGCGAAATCAAAAACCTGGTAGAGAGCAGTGCGGCAAAAGTGCAGTCCGGCAGCATTCACGTTAACGATGCGGGCAAGACGATGGAAAATATTGTTTCTCAGGTGCAGAACGTGACCTCGCTGATTGCGCAAATCAGTGCGGCCACCTCTGAGCAGGCTACCGCGCTGAGCGAAGTTAGCCTGGCGGTAGAAGATCTGGATAACATTACTCACCAGAATGCGGCTCGAGTAGAAGAGGGCGCCCAGGCTTCTGGCCGTATGACGCATCAGGCCACACGTTTGGTAGAAGCGATTAGCGTTTTTCGCTAAGCCCCGGTTTTGTCCACTAAAGCGGGTTCGGCAATCAGAAGCTGGCCCGCTCTCTCTTTAAATCCGCACGGCAACAGCAATCCCCGGAACATTGCAACAGCATCGGGTTCTCCCCGGAAGACCGATCATTATTCTGCCGGGAAGGTCGCAATGGCTGGCCAAAACTGACAACCTGTGTCGAAAAAATGACAAAAAAAGGGGCCTTGCGGCCCGCTTCATGAAATGCCCTGGTGTTGGCATGAGAAATTGTTTTTATACAGACGAACCGGCCAGACTAACTTACTTAATGAGAATAATTATTATCTTAGTCTAAAACAATGCAGATTCTTTTTTGCAGGCCTGAGGGTTAATAGAAGCAACTTTATATGAAGGAGGTATGAGACTGCAATTTTAAATTTCGCAGTTTCTGGTAAATAAGATTAATACGGCAATCTTTAATTTTATAATCCTGACTAATTTTGGCCCTGATTTTCTGGACCAGGAATTCTCTTAAATAGCGCTTTTACAGGACTGCTGCGCGATAGAAGTTAAAATGATAGGATATTATTCCAGTAATGAGGGGATGTAGAGATATATTAGTTAGCGATGTCGTTAAGGATAATTCTTAATTAATTCTCCCCGCTTCAAATCCTTTCGCTTTCCGCTGGTGCGCCTTTTATGCGCGCTGCCCGGCTCATTATTCAGCTACAGTTAGTCACTCGGACGATATCACCTACTACCTGGCGGAGAAACGAGTCTTATGAGTCAGTTTTTTATGCATCAGAAAAGCGAGCTGGTCAGCGAGGCCATTGAAGGCACTTTGCTCAGTCATCCTCATCACACGCTCAGCCTGCTGGACGTCGGCCCGGATATTCGCGTGGTCGTACGTAATGACTGGGATAAATCAAAGGTGGCGCTGATTTCCGGTGGCGGCTCTGGCCACGAACCGGCGCACGTGGGCTTTGTTGGCGAGGGGATGCTGACCGCTGCTGTCTGCGGCGATATTTTTGCCTCGCCGAGCGTGGACGCTGTGCTTAGCGCCATCATCAACGTGACCGGTGAAAAAGGCTGCCTGCTGATCGTAAAAAATTACACCGGCGATCGTCTCAATTTTGGCCTGGCCGCAGAAAAAGCAAAAAAACTGGGTTTTAAGGTAGAGCTGGTGATGGTGAAAGACGATATCGCCTTGCCCGATAATCCGCAGCCGCGTGGCATTGCCGGTACCGCGCTAATCCACAAGATAGCGGGCTATGCCGCAGCAGAAGGAAAATCGTTGGAAGAGGTAGCCGCAGCGGCGAACGAAGCGATTGCGGCCACGGCAAGTATTGGTCTGGCGTTCAGCAGCTGTCATGTTCCTGGCGAGCAGCAGGATGAGCGGGTGAAAGCTGGCGAGAGCGAGCTGGGCATGGGCATCCATGGCGAACCCGGCGCTTCCACGCTCAAAACCCAGGACAGCCGCGAAATCGTGGCGCTGCTGGCGGAAAAACTGGCTGCCGGTCAGGACGACGGCAAGATCGCGCTGCTGGTTAATAATCTTGGGGGCTTTTCTTCGCTGGAAATGGCCGTACTCACCCGCGAAGCCCTGCATTCGCCGCTGGGAAAAAACGTTAAGCTGCTGATTGGTCCGGCTACGCTGGTCAGTGCGCTGGACATGAAAGGCTTTTCGCTTTCAACAATGCGTTTAACGGATTATCTGCAAACAGCGCTGCTGGCACCCGTCAAAGTGGGTGGCTGGCAGCCTGCGGTAGAAATCCAGCCGCTGAACACCATTAAAGGCGAAAAAGTTGCCCGCAGGCAGCAGGTTACGCCTTCTGACAATACTCAGACGGCAGGCGTAGTAAAAACCGTCTGCCGCACGCTGGTCGCGCTGGAAGAGGAGTTAAACCAGCTTGATGCGCGCGTTGGCGATGGCGATACCGGTTCGACCTTTGCTGCTGGCGCGGCGAAAGTCTTGAAAGCGCTGGAGGCGGGTACGCTTCCGCTCAATGAACCTTCACTGTTGCTGACGTTAATTGGCGAGGAGCTGGCGGTGGTGATGGGGGGCTCCAGCGGCGTATTGATGTCGATTATGTTTACGGCTGCCGGGCAAAAGCTGGAAGAAGGTGAGTCACTGTCACAGGCGCTGAGCTGGGGACTGGATCGCATGCAGCACTACGGCGGTGCCAAACTGGGCCATCGTACGATGATTGATGCGCTGCATCCGGCCTTTGCCGCACTGGTCGCGGGAAAAGGCGTGGCAGGGGCGGCAAGCGCCGCGAAAGAAGGTGCCGACGAAACCGCGAAGATGACGTCGGCGCAGGCTGGCCGCTCTTCCTATCTGAATAAAGAGAGCCTGAACGGGGTAAAGGATCCGGGCGCTTACGCTGTGGAACGCGTGTTTTCCGCGCTGGCTTCCTGAACCGGTTTGCCCTCAAGCGCACGCTCAAAACCGCGTAAACGTTTATAAATGGAGAGTAGCTCCACCAGCGTGGTCCAGGAGTTAATCAAATATTGAAAAGCACCACGCACTTGCTCAAAGACATTCAGGATTTGCGTCATCAGCCCGAAGGTAATCGCGCCAGCAACGATAGAAGGAAACAGCGTGACCAGGCCGAATACCGCATCAATCTGAAGATAAAGAATGCGGGCGATGTTGAAGTAGAGATAGTGAAAATAGAGGCGGAAATAGTTCTTTCTTATCGATAAAAACAGGTTTTGCACCGTCACCGGGCTGGCGCGGCGATCATCGTCCTCGCCGTAGACCAGCTCCTTACGATAAGCCGCTTCCACTCGCTGATTGCGGAAAGAAAGGCCGGGCAGCTTAATGCCCACTATCGCCAGCAAACCGGTCCCCAACACTGCCCAGGCCAGTGCGGCAATAACCAATGCATAAGGCATGCTGCCAAGTAGCGGCACGGTGGCGACGTGTTTTGACAGCGCCACCAACACCGGCAGAAAAGCAATCAGCGTCATGATGGCGTTAATCAGGCTTACGCCCATATCTTCCAGCGTGGATGAAAAACGCATGGTATCTTCCTGCACACGCTGAGACGCACCTTCAATTTTTCGCAGTTCTGGCCAGTGCGCCATGTAGTAGTTGTTCATGGCCGTGCGCCAGCGAAACACGTAGTGGCTGATAAAAAACAGGTTCAGTACATCAATGATTACCGCGATAAGTGCAATACTGAGAAATCCGACAAGCTGCTGATATAAAGAGGTAATTTTTACAGTATTGGCATGAGTTAACGCCTGCTGAAGCGTATCGTAGAAGGGTTCATACCAGGCATTTATCGCGACGCCCATCTGTACCGACAGCCATGTGGCAAAAATAATCAGCGCCGAGCCGAGCACTGACCAGCGCTGCCAGGGATGTGGGCTGAAGACAAACCAAAAGCCCGCGAACAGACCGGCTGCCAGCAAATAATAGACATAAAACGCCACTTCCGACGGCGCGATAAATCTCAGCGCATTATTGGGCAATGGCATCGTCGCCGAATGGGCGAAAGCGGAAAATTGGAAAAGCCAGTGGCTGCCGCCAGCAAACCATATCAGGATAGCGAGCAAACTCCAGCAAATGGCGGTGCTGAAAAATAGCCCGGGACGGGGGAAAAAAGATTTGAACATAAAAACTCCGCTTTTTTTGTTTTTATAACGTCATTCCCTGTTAACTGTCTCAGTGGGGTTGTTTCTGGTCGTTACCATCTTCAGGCAAAGGGTTACAATTTGCCCGGCTTCTCTGCCCGGGCACGTTTTGACTTAACCATCGAACGCGACATATCAGCGGCCAAAAGCGGCCAGAAATTATTGCTGAATATTATTTTAATCAGGCCGATAACCGGTAAAACACCTTTGGGCAGTAAGGGAATTTTCCCGAGCCGTGGCCTGTCTGCCATCCGGAGCTTCCTTTGGGGCGGCAGCACTCAACAACCAGGCGAAAAGAGAATGAACGAAAATAATGATGTGATGTACCGGTTGTTGGTGCAGAGCGTAATTGATTACGCACTTTATATGCTGACACCTGATGGCATCGTCGCGAACTGGAATGCAGGCGCCATCCGGGCCAAAGGCTATCAGCCAGAAGAGATCATCGGCAAAAATTTTGAGTGTTTCTACAGCGCCGCCGATCGGGCAAAAAATCTGCCGCAGCGTGGCCTCGCTATTGCCCGTGAAACCGGGCGTTATGAAGTGGAAGGCTGGCGCTATCGGAAAGACGGCAGCGCCTTTTGGGCACACGTAGTGATTGATGCGGTAAAGGATGATGAGGGAACGCTGATTGGCTTCGCCAAAATTACCCGGGACTGCACCGAGCAGCAGGCCAGGCTCGCCGAGCAGCGGGCGCAGGAGCAAAAATTTCGCCTGTTAGTGGAGGGCGTGACGGATTACGCCATCTATATGCTTGACCCTGAAGGCCACGTCGTTAACTGGAATGAAGGCGCAAGGCGCTCGAAAGGCTATAACGCCGACGAAATCGTCGGCAAACATTTTTCCTGTTTCTACAGCGAGAAAGATCAGCAGGCAAAACTGCCGCAGGCGAATCTGAAAACGGCTTACCGCACGGGGCGTTTCGAAGAACAGGGCTGGCGATATCGTAAAGACGGCACCTCGTTCTGGGCGCACGTGGTGATTGATGCCGTGCATGATGACGACGGCAAGCTGATTGGCTACGCCAAAATCACCCGCGACTGTACCGAACAACAACGCGTGCTGCGCGAACAGCGTGAAAGAGAGCAGGTGTTCCGCCTGCTGGTTGAAGGCGTAAGCGACTACGCCATCTATATGCTCGATCCCAAAGGCAAGGTCGTAAACTGGAACGCCGGGGCTCATCGCGCCAAAGGTTATACGGCAGAAGAGATCGTCGGCAAACATTTTTCCTGCTTCTACAGCGCCCAGGATCGACTGGCCCGCACGCCGGAAACCAATCTGCACATCGCCTATACGACCGGGCGGTTTGAAGATCAGGGCTGGCGGTATCGAAAAGATGGCAGTGCCTTCTGGGCGCATGTCGTGATTGAGTCGATCTATACCGACGAGGGCAAGCTGATTGGCTATGCCAAAATTACCCGTGACTGTACAGAAGTGCGCGAGTACGAGCAGCAGATCCTGCGAGCGAAGGATTTAGCGGAGCAAAACAGCGCGCAAATGGCTTCGCTGTCGACATTTCTTGATACCATTATTGCTAATATTCCGTCCTGCGTGATTGTGGAAGATGTGGTCTCGCGGGAAGTATTGCTGCTGAATAACAAAGCGGAACAGCTGCTCGGCCTGAAAATAAAAGAGGTAAAAGGCAAAATGCTGGTCGACTGCATGCCTTCAGAGCTCAGCAGCTATTTTGCGCAGCTCGCCACGGCAGCCCAGCGTAATGAAGGCGTACATCGCAATGAGCAGCTGTTACGCACCCGCGGTGGTGAGAAAATCATTAATGCCTCTGCTTCGCTGATTCACGGCAACGATGCGCGCACCAATTACGTTTTGCTGATTGCGGATGACGTTACCGATCAGCGGGCGGCCGATGCCCGTATTCACCATATGGCGCATCACGATAACCTGACCAGCCTGCCAAACCGCGTGCTGTTTAGCCAGCGCCTGAATGAAGCGCTGCGTACTGATTTTGATACCAGTAAAATCACCGCCGCCCTCTGTCTGGATCTGGATAATTTTAAAAACGTCAATGATGCGCTGGGCCATCAGGTGGGTGACGATCTGCTGCGTGCGGTTGCAGGCCGTCTGCGTAGCGCGCTACGTGAACAGGATACGCTGGCTCGTAACGGTGGCGATGAATTCTCCGTGGTGCTGCCTGGCCTGACGCATCAGGATGAAGCCGAAGCGGTGGCGCAGCGCCTGATTGAAGTTATCCGGCCGTCGTTCAATGTGGATGGTCACAACCTGTCGGTTGGGTTGAGCATCGGTATTTCCCTTGCTGCGGGCGGTTTGACCTCGCCTGACGAACTGCTGCGCTGCGCGGATATGGCGCTGTACGAAGCCAAACGCAACGGCCGCAATCGCTTCGAGCATTTCTCGCATGAAATGGGCGAGGCGGCCAGCAAGCGTCGGATGATTGAGACCGACCTGCGTGAAGCGATGACCAACCGCCATCTTAAACTGTATTACCAGCCGATCACGAACGGTCAGGGCTACGACATTATCGGCTATGAGGCGCTGATGCGCTGGCATCACCCCAAGCAGGGGCTGATTATGCCGCTGGATTTTATTCCCGTGGCGGAGGAAACCGGTCTGATTCATACGCTGGGTGCTTTTGCACTGTATGAGGCCTGCCGGGAAGCCTCTACCTGGCCAGAAGACCAGAGCGTGGCGGTGAATCTTTCACCGTTGCAGTTCAAGAACAGTTCACTGGTATCCGTCGTGGAAGCCGCACTAAAGGATTCCGGCCTGTCGCCGCACCGTCTGGAAGTGGAGATCACCGAGTCGGTGCTGTTGGATAATACCCGGGTTAATATTCGTACCTTGCAAAAGCTGAAAACGCTCGGCGTGCGCATTGCGCTGGATGATTTCGGCACCGGCTATTCGTCATTAAGCTATCTGCGTTCGTTCCCGTTCGACAAAATCAAAATCGACAAGTCGTTTATTAACGATATGAAAGACAGCCGTGAAGCGTTGGCGATCATCCGGGCGATTACCGGGATGAGCCGCAGCCTGGATATTCAAATCACGGCGGAAGGTGTAGAAAGCAGTGAACAGTTCGAACAGCTGAAAATTGAGGGCTGTACCCTGTTTCAGGGCTACTATTTTGGCCGTCCGCAGCCATCAGAAACACGATTAAAGCTGTTTGATTCCCCGCAGGGCATGAATGAGGAGGCTTCTTTATCTACCAGTTTGGTTGCTGTCACTCCTCAGCCTGGAAAGAACGGGGTTGTGCTGTAGAAGTAAAGGGGTAATTCAGGGCCATAATTTACTGCATTTTGGCCCTGAAGCTTTTCCGGCACTGGAAAGTACGATCGATAAAGAAAAATCCATCCTGTTCAATCGAGCTGGCTAATCTCTGATAAGCATTTTCGTCAGGCATAACTATACTAAAAAAATTGCCATTTTTTATTTTCAACTGGCCCTGAATCGGTAATTTGGCTTTAGCGAAGAGAACGTTTTGTAAAATCATTAATTGTTAATGAATTTGTGCCATTTTGTTTCTTAGTGCTCAAATTTTGCAAAAAGACCTGTTAAAATGCCGGATATTGTTACCGGTAACATTGATCCGGATCAAAATACCCGCTTTTCATAACAAAAACAGTAGCGCAACCGTGAACCCTTAACCGCTTTTTGACCAGGCGAAGTTTAAGAAGGCAATGTAATGTCGAAAGAAAAAACTGGAAGTTCCCGCCGGGACTTTCTGCTGAAAACGATCGCGATAGCACCTGCAATGGCGATCGGGACGAGCGGAATTGGCGCGCTCACCGCAGCGGCGCCAGCTGGCGCAAAAGAGACCCCGCCTGCCGGCCCGCAAAAAGCCCGTGACTATCAGCCCACCTGGTTTACACCAGAAGAATACGCTTTTGTTCAGGCTGCCGTCGCGCGTTTGATCCCTGCCGACGATCGTGGCCCGGGCGCGCTGGAAGCAGGCGTGCCTGAATATATCGATCGCCAGATGAACACCCCTTATGCCACCGGCTCTAACTGGTATATGCAGGGGCCTTTCCACCCGGATGCGGATAAGGCGTTGGGCTATCAGCTGCCGCTGGTGCCGCGCGATATTTATCGTCTTGGCCTTGCCGATGCCGATGCCGTGGCAAAAGCGCAGCACGGCAAGGTGTTTGCTCAGCTGACTCAGGAGCAGCAGGATGCGCTGCTTCAGGCTTTTGAAGCGGGCAGCGTGGAATTCAAACAGGTTCCGGCGAAAGTCTTTTTCACTTTCCTGCTGCAAAACACCCGTGAAGGTTTCTTCAGCGATCCTATCCACGGCGGTAATCAGGGCATGGTCGGCTGGACGCTGATTAACTTCCCTGGCGCACGCGCTGATTTTATGGACTGGGTTGAGCGTGGCGAGCGTTATCCGTTCCCACCGGTATCGATTCGTGGGGAAAGAGCATAAGCATGGCAAACGAAATGAAAAAAGTGGATGCGGTGATCGTCGGCTTCGGCTGGGCGGGATCGATCATGGCCAAAGAGCTGACTGAAGCGGGCCTGAACGTGGTTGCGCTGGAACGCGGCCCGCACCGTGATACCTATCCTGATGGCGCTTATCCGCAGGTTATCGACGAACTCACCTATAACATCCGTAAAAAGCTGTTCCAGGATCTGTCGAAAAGCACCGTCACCATTCGCCACAACTCGGCGCAAACCGCTCAGCCATATCGTCAACTGGCGGCGTTCTTACCAGGCACCGGCACCGGTGGCGCAGGCCTGCACTGGTCGGGCGTGCATTTCCGTGTCGATCCTATCGAACTGCGGATGCGCAGCCATTACGAAGAGCGCTACGGCAAAAAATTTATTCCTGAAGGCATGACGATTCAGGACTTTGGCGTGACTTACGACGAGCTGGAACCGTTTTTCGATAAGGCCGAAAAAGTTTTCGGGACGTCCGGTTCCGAGTGGAGCGTGAAAGGCAAGGTCATCGGGCAGGGCAAAGGCAATCCGTTTGCGCCAGACCGCTCCGATAAATTCCCGCTGCCCGCGCAAAAACGCACTTATTCCGCACAGCTGTTTGCCCAGGCAGCAGAATCGATTGGCTATCATCCTTACGATCTGCCTTCCGCCAACACGTCTGGCCCGTACACCAACACCTACGGCGCGCAGATGGGGCCGTGCAACTTCTGCGGTTATTGTAGCGGCTACGCCTGCTACATGTATTCCAAAGCATCACCGAACGTTAACGTGCTGCCAGCGCTGCGTCAGGAAGCGAAGTTTGAACTGCGTGAAAACGCCAACGTGCTGCGCGTTAACCTGACCGCTGATAAAAAACGCGCAACGGGCGTGACCTACGTCGACGCGCTGGGACGTCAGATTGAGCAGCCTGCCGATCTGGTTATCCTCTCGGCGTTCCAGTTCCATAACGTGCACCTGATGCTGCTTTCCGGTATTGGCAAGCCGTATGACCCGGTTACCAACGAAGGCACGGTAGGTCGTAACTTCGCCTATCAGAACATCTCCACCATTAAAGCCTTCTTTGATAAAGACGTCTTCACCAACAACTTTATCGGTGCGGGCGGCGCAGGCGTGGGCGTGGATGACTTCAACGCCGACAACTTCGATCACGGCAAATATGGCTTCGTTGGCGGTTCGCCGATGTGGGTAAACCAGGCCGGCGTGAAGCCAATCTCCGGTCTGCCAACGCCTCCGGGCACGCCAAACTGGGGCAGCAAATGGAAAGCGGCAGTGGCCGATCACTATACGCATCATGTTTCAATGGATGCTCACGGCGCACACCAGTCCTATCGCAATAACTATCTGGATCTCGACCCGAACTACAAGGATGCTTTCGGCCAGCCGCTGCTGCGCATGACGTTCGACTGGCAGGAAAACGACATCAAAATGTCGCAGTTTATGCACGGCCGGATGCACAAAATCGCTGAAGCGATGAATCCCAAGCTGATTAGCGGCGCACCTAAGATGCCAGGCGCACATTTTGACACCACCGTTTATCAAACCACGCATATGAACGGCGGCGCAATCATGGGTGAAGATCCGAAAACCAGCGCGGTGAACCGCTATCTGCAAAGCTGGGATGTGCCAAACGTCTTTGTTCCGGGCGCATCCGCCTTCCCACAAGGTTTGGGCTATAACCCAACCGGCATGGTGGCGGCGTTGACTTACTGGTCAGCCAAAGCGATTCGTGAACAGTATCTGAAAAACCCCGGTCCGTTGGTGCAGGCATAAGGATATCCATGATGAAAATGATGATCCCTGCCCTGTTACTGGGCATGACCACCTTTGCCGCCGTGGCGGACGAGAGCGGTGCTGAGCAGATCAAGCGCGGCGAATACCTGGCGCGAGCCGGTGACTGCGTGGCTTGTCATACTAAAATGGGTGGCAAGCCCTTTGCTGGCGGCCTGTCGATGGCAACCCCGATTGGCAATATTTACTCCACCAACATCACGCCGGACAAGAAAACCGGGATTGGCGATTACAGCTACGACGATTTCCAGAAAGCGGTTCGTCATGGCATCGCGAAGAATGGCGACACGCTTTATCCGGCCATGCCTTATCCTTCTTATGCCGTGGTGAGCGATGAAGATATGCAGGCGCTGTATGCCTGGTTTATGCATGGCGTGCAGCCGGTTGAGCAGGCTAACCAGAAGAGCGACATTCCGTGGCCGCTGTCGATGCGCTGGCCGCTGGCCATCTGGCGTGGCATGTTTGCGCCAGACGTGAAAGCTTTCCAGCCGGTGAAAGGCCAGGATGCGGTGCTGGCGCGCGGTCAGTATCTGGTGGAAGGTTTGGGCCACTGCGGTGCCTGCCATACGCCGCGTAGCCTGACTATGCAGGAAAAAGCGCTGAACGACAGCGAAGGCAGCGATTATCTTTCCGGCAGCAACGCGCCGATTGATGGCTGGACGGCGAACAACCTGCGCGGCGACAGCCGTGACGGACTTGGCCGCTGGAGCGAAGACGATTTGGTGCAGTTCCTGCGCATGGGCCGCAACGATCATACCGCCGTGTTTGGCGGCATGACGGAAGTCGTCCAGCACAGCTTGCAGCATCTGAGCGCAGAAGATGCGACGGCAATTGCGCGTTATCTGAAGTCACTGGGTGCACGCGATCCTAATCAGGTTGGTTTCACCCAGGACGATACGGTTGCCAAAGCCTTGTGGAAAGGCGACGACAGCAAGCCGGGCGCGTCGGTGTATGTCGACAGCTGCGGTGCCTGCCATAAAACTGACGGCAGCGGCTACAAGCGTTTCTTCCCGGAACTGCGTGGCAACCCGGTCGTGCTGGCCGAAGATCCAACGTCACTGATCCATATCGTGCTTAGCGGGGCGACGCTGCCCGGCGTGAAGGGTGCGCCTTCTGCTGTCACCATGCCGGCCTTTGGCTGGCGGCTGAACGACCAGCAGGTTGCGGATGTGGTTAACTTTATCCGTACCAGCTGGGGCAATACGGCGAAAGCTCAGGTCAGCGCCAGCGACGTCGCGAAAGCGCGTAAAAACGTGGCGGGTGAACAGGGCAATGTCGATATTGAGAAACTGACTGAAGTGAAATAATGTTGAATACGGCCAGTTTACTGGCCGTATTTTCTCATCCATTCTGAGATATTTTCCCTGCCTGACGCTGTTTTTTTCTTTTTAATGTCCCGCACTGAAATTGCCGACAGACAGGTTCATTCCATTAAGCTGTATAAACTAACAGTCTTATTTTTTTGTATATAAAAAAGAAACGCGCCAGATGGCGCGTAATTGTTGTTTTTCTGTTAACTTCTTTTATTTTTATCGGAATATAATAATAATTAATGCGTGATATTATTTCGTAGAGTTATAGTGTCCCTGGTGCTGGAAACAGACAAAAAAAACAGCATATCCGCTTTTGCTTCTCCGTTTATAATAGCGAACAATATAATCTGAATGATACGGTAGAAAACCCCCTTGAATTCCCGACGATAAAATGTTATTCGACTACGTTTGGATGGTAATTTAATAACGGAGCAGTAATGAAAATCGTTGTAACGGATACGCCTGCTGAACAGGATGAGCAATTTGTTATTGACAGCCTGTGGCAGCACAACAGTCAATTTGATGATGTGGATATAACGCCGCTTTTCCTCACGTTGCGAGATGATGACAATCAGATTTATGGCGGGTTGGTGGCCAGAACCTGGTGGCAGGGACTGGAAATACAATATTTGTGGATCGGTGAACAGGAGCGGGGGAAGGGCAGAGGAAACCAGCTGATGCTTAAGGCAGAAGAGGTTGCAAAAGCACGAGGATGCCAGATGGCGTACGTAGATACCTTTGATTTCCAGGCAAAGGGTTTTTATGAAAAACTGGGCTATCAGGCTTATGGCAGCATGGATGGCTACCTTGGAAAACATACACGCTATTATCTGAAAAAAGCGTTTTAATAAAAACGGAAAAAGTATGTCGCAGGACGATAAGTATAGTTACTTCCGGGGTTTTATTTCCATGATGGAGCATCTTAGCGAGCCATGGGGAATCAAGGACCTTGAGTCAAGACATCTCTATATGAATAAGGCGGCATACTTATATACGCATACGCCCGTCACCTTCTCTGTTGAGGGCGCGCTGGATCAGGATTTCCCGGCCAAATGGGCAGAATGCTCGGAAGATTTACAGGAGCACGATCGCCGCACAGAAGAGGCGCAGGATCGTGTCACCGTGATTGAAACCCATTATTGGTACGGATTAGAGAGCCTTTCCCCTTATGTCAGCGAAAAACTACCCGTTTTTGATAATGATGGCAACTGCATCGGAACCCTCTGGAACGCGAAGCCGCTTGATAATCTGACGCCCCTTAAGTTCCTTAATCAGAAAAAGCCCAGCGTATTGACCACCGTTACCGATAATAAAGAGTTTACCCCCGCCGAGCTTGATATTATCTTTCTGATGCTGCAACGGTATACGGCCAAAGAAATCGCCAATATTTTCGGCGCCAGCGCCAAAACAATTGAGAACCGAATATATACCATTTATCAAAAAGCCAATGTGCATTCACTAAAGCAATTTGAAGAGTACTGCGTCATCCATAACCTTGAAAACTATATCCCTGGTCGTCTTATTAAGAAAGGGATCAACTTTATCTGATACAGGCCTGATAACAATGCAAATTAATGATTTTCCTTTGAGTCGGGTGCCGGAAAGCAGCCGCGTGTCGTTTCTCAGCGTGGCTATTGTCCATATGGGCATGCTTACCGCACTCGATCAATTTATGTTGGGGGCGGTACTCGGTGACAGCATGAGTTTATCTGCCGCGCTAACCGCTATTCTGGCAGGCAGTCTGCTCTTTGGCTTAATTACCTTTGGCTTTGGTTACATCGGCATGAAAGAGGGATTGTCAGGCAGTATGCTGGCGCGCTGGTGTGGTTTTGGGCGAATCGGTTCGGCTTTTATTGGCATCGTCGTTGCAATAAGCCTGCTGGGCTGGTTTGGTATTCAGAACGCCATTTTTGCTAAATCGCTGAGCACGGCATTTTCTGACACGCTGAGTTTTCAGAGCGCGGCGACAATTTCCGGCCTGTTTTTAACCGTGCTGGTGGCCTTTGGGTTTAAAGCGCTAAGATTTACGGCGCGGATAGCCGTTCCGGTGTTTATTGCGTTAATTGCCTGGATTTCCTGGCAAACGCTGGCCACCGATCATGTTGCGGCCGTTGCGGCAACAACCGCCGGCAAAGAGATGCTGTCGGTTAATGCCGGTATCACACTGGTGGTTGGCGGCGCTATTCTGGCCAGCTTAATGACGCCCGATCTGACGCGTTATTCAAAGCGCGGCAGCCATGTGTTGGGAATTACAGTGGCCACCATCTGCCTGGGTGAATTTATCATTAATGGCCTGGCTATTTTTATTGCCCGCAAGCTTAATACCGGCGATGTGATGTCCATTATTACCATTGCTTCAGGAACGATTGGCCTGTTTGCGGTCATTTTCTCTACCCTCAGGGTAAATGATTTAAACCTCTATTCATCTGCGCTTGGCGTGATCAACGCTGTTGAAAGCACCAGTGGTTTAAAGCTTCACTACAAGCCGGTCACGCTGGCGCTGGGCATTCTGGGAACTACCTTGTCGGTGCTTGGCATTCTGGATCATTTTGTAGATTTCCTGAACCTGCTCGGGGTCATTGTTCCACCCGTGCTGGGCGTGATGCTGACGGAATATTTTTTGCTGAAGAAATACAGCCTTCCTCTCAGAGTGACAAGGCTGACAGGCACGTTACCGGAAGAGACTATTTTTAGCGGCTGGCCCGCGATTTTTGCCAGCCTGCTCGGCGGCTACGTTGGCCTGTATGTGACGTGGGGCGTCTCAACCCTTAACTCATTTTTAGTCGCCTGCGTCGGCTATATCATCCTGGAAAAACTGGCGGAAAAACTTTTTGCGAGGCGAATGAAAACGGCCTGATTTCGGGCGGATAAAGCGGAGCCATTCCGCTTTATCCTTTTTCGCTTCCTGACCAGGAAGAGACTGAAAAAAGAAAACATTGCGCTGAAAAGAGGCAGTTATCGGCTGCGTTGCTACCCTTTCCTTACTGCTTATTCTCCAGCAGCAACGATCACTCAAGGAGAGGTTATGCAAATTTCACCCTATCTGTACTTTGCGGGCAACTGTGAAGAAGCTATCGCGTTTTATCAGCAGGCGATCGATGCTCATCTGAAGGTTAAAATAACCTGGGGCGATGTCCCACCTGAAAAACAGCAGCAGCCGCAGAAGCAAAATCGTGCCAGTGGAGAAAAACCGGCGGACGACAAAATCATGCATGCCCTGCTGCAAGTCGGCGACAGCGAGCTACAGCTGAGCGATAGCGCCGAAGCAGTAAACTACACCGGTTTTGCCGTTAGTCTTTCCAGTCACGACGCCGCTGAAGGGAAAAAATGGTTCGATCGCCTTTCGGACGGCGGGACGGTGACGCTGGAATGGGAAGAGACCTTTTGGGCACTCGGCTTTGGTACGCTGACGGATAAATTCGGCATTCCATGGCGCGTTAACGTCAATAAGCCTGACGCCTGATTACATTTTTAGCCGATCCAGCGCGCTCAGCAGCGCGTTGACTTTTGGCGTCAGCTGTTTCTTACGCGGCCAGACGACGTACAGCGGTAAACCCTCTACCGCCAGTTCTGGCAGGATCGGCACCAGTTCACCGCTGGCTAGCGGCTTTTCCATCAGCCAGCTGGCCATCTGCGCCACGCCCAGGCCTGCGATGACCGCAGCAACCTGGGCTTCTCCATCGCCAAGCGCCATACGGTGCGGCACGGTTCTGGCCACCGTTCGACCATCTGGCGAGGTAACATGCCAGGGACTGATGCTACCGTCGACGCGGTAATAGACAATGGCGCGATGATCGGCCAAATCCGTCAGGGACGTTGGCGTCCCGTGGCGGGCAAGATAATCGGGAGCGGCGCAAAACAGCAGACGCTCTTTTCCCAGATAGCGATAGCCGAGCGAAGGCGGATATTCTGCCGGGCCACCAATCCGTATAGCGATATCCACGCCTTCTTCAAACAGATCGACAAAGCGATCGGAAAACGTAAGGTTGATCTGCATCTCTGGATTTTGCTGACAGAATTGCGTTATTAACGGTACGACGTGCATACGCCCGAAGGTGTTTGGCACGGCGATTTGCAATCTACCGACCGGGATGGTGCGTTGCGCTGCCAGTACCGATTCCGCTTCCGCCAGTTCACTAAGCACTCGCGTACAGGTCTCATAGAAAGCCTGTCCGGCATCGGTCAGGGCCAGGCTACGCGTTGTTCGCTCAAACAGCCTTGAGCCAAGCCGCGCTTCCAGCCGGGCAACGCTTTTACTCACCGCCGAACTGGTCAAATGCAGATGTTCAGCGGCAGCCGTAAAGCTACCGTGTTCCACGCTTGCAACAAAAGGCGTAATGCCTTTTAGCCGATCCTGGCTGCTCATGATTGATGACTCGAATTCTGAAATGTTATGAATTTATACCTGAAATAAGACTTAATTTCTCTATTAAGCTTAATGTTACTCAATATCAGTGGAGAAAAAAGATGCAACAGCGAGCACTTATTGTCGGCGTAAGCGGCGTAATTGGTACTGCACTGGCGGAAAAACTGACCGGCGACGGCTGGCAGGTTTATGGCCTTTCACGCGGACGCACCGCAGTGCCTGCGGGTTGTACGGCGCTGACGGCCGATCTGACTGATGAGGGATCCGTCCGTAAAGCGTTAGACGGCGTGAAAGTCGATAAAGTCTTTTTCAGCGTCTGGGCACGTCAGGCAAATGAAAAAGAGAATATCCGCGTTAACGGCGCGATGGTGCGCAACGTCATTGAAGCGTTGGGCGATGGCCTGAAGGGCGGGCATGTGGCGCTGGTTACAGGCCTTAAACATTACCTCGGCCCGTTTGATGCTTATGGCAAAGGCGCGGTGCCCGTAACGCCGTTCCGTGAAGAGCAGGGCCGCCAGCCGGTCGATAACTTCTACTACGCGCAGGAAGATGAAGTCTTTGCCGGTGCCGAAAAATATGGCTTCACCTGGAGCGTGCACCGTCCGCATACCATCATCGGTTTTGCGCTGGGCAACGCCATGAACATGGGCCAGACGCTGGCCGTCTATGCAAGCCTGTGCAAGCAGACCGGACAGCCCTTTGTTTTCCCTGGCTCAAAAGCCCAGTGGGAAGGCGTGACCGATATGACCGATGCACACGTATTGGCACAGCAGCTGGAATGGGCGGCAACAACCCCTTCGGCGCAGGACCAGGATTACAACGTGGTCAACGGTGACGTGTTCCGCTGGAAATGGATGTGGGGCCAGATTGCCGACTATTTCGGTATCGAAGCCGCGCCGTTCCCGGACGAAATGCAGCCGCTGGAAGGCCGCATGGATGCCGCGCCGGAGCAGTGGAAAGCGGTTGCGCAGCAGTTCAATCTTAAGGAAGCCGACATCAGCAAGCTGGTTTCCTGGTGGCATACCGACGCCGATCTGGGCCGCCCGATGGAAGTGTTTACCGACGTCAGTAAGAGCCGTAAAGCAGGCTTCACCGGCTATAAATGTACACGCGATGCTTTTGTCGAACTGTTCGATAAGCTGAAGGCGGAGCGGTTAATTCCAGGCTGATAGTCAGGATGCTGCGCATACGTGCGCAGCATGCCCGTGTCCAACAAGATCGCTCTGCATTATTTCCCTGCCCGTCGCACTCACTCACTGACGCTTTCCTGCAACAACTGTTTCCTGATGGAAACAATATGGGAATAAGTGCTTTTACTGTTGCGTTAAAAGAGGGTGAGGTTAGGATGGTTTCAACCGGTCAGCCGTCGTCACCGCAAGCGTTTCAATGCTGTGCCAGACTGAAACACTGACCAACGAAATTACCCTCTAAGATTAGGTGCGACCATGAGCAATAAAACGATTCAGTGGAACGGTGGCTTACAGCCAGAAGCAGTAGAAATCCTGTCTGCCGACGGCGGTATGATCGTTTGCCCAACCAAAGTGGGCTACATCATCATGACGTCTGATGCAAAAGGGCTGGAGCGTAAATTCGACGCCAAGCAGCGCAACCGCAACAAGCCGGGCGTGGTGCTGTGTGGTTCCCTGGATCAGTTGAAAGAGCTGGCGCAGCTGAACCCGGAAATCGAAGCGCTGTATCAGCAGCACTGGGACAAAGACGTGCTGCTGGGCTGCATCCTGCCATGGAAAGAAGAAGCCGTGGCGCGTATTCCGGAAGATGGCTCGAAAGAGCTGATGATGGATCGCCGTCAGACCAGCTGTTTCGTGATTAAATTTGGTATTCCTGGCGAAAACCTGGCAAAAGAACTGTGGGAAAACCACGGTAAATTCTCCTTTGCCAGCTCGGCTAATCCATCAGGCAAGGGCAACCGTGGCCTGGTCGAAGGCATCGGCGAGCGCATCGAATCGCAGGCCGATCTGATTATCGCGGCTAACGACTATGTGAAATCTATCCAGCCTAACGAGTCTGAAAAGACCCGCTATGAGCAGGGCGTAATGGTGGCAATGGTTGATGAGAATGGCAAACTGGTGCCGGAACAGAAAGGCGAGCGTAACATCACGCCGTGTCCGGTGCTGATCCGCAAAGGGCTGGATGTGGACAAGATCATGTCGATGATGTCGGACATCTTCACCACCTGGGATTACCGCCACGGTAACTATTACTAAATGAGAAGGGCGGAACTAGCGTTCCGCCCTTTTTTTATCTGTTCCCAATGCCTTCTGTAACTCTGCAATAAACAGCCTGACACGAGGTGACGTAAAGCCATCGTTTTTCGTCAGTATCCAGGACTGATAAACATCCATTTCCCATTCCGGCAGCACCTGGCTCAGCTTACCCGCTTTAACCGCTTCCTGTGCCACATAGTCAGGCAGATAGGCGATCCCGGTCTCTGCAATGGCCGAATTCACCAGCGCAGTACTGTTATTGGCGCGGAAACGGCTACGCACTTCAATATTCCGCGTCTGCTTATCGCGACGAAACGGCAGAGAGATCGTATGAGCCGGGCCGCGGAACAGAATAAAGTCATGGCGAGGCAAATCATCAGGCGTGGTAACAGGCGCAAAACGCTGAAGATAGTCCGGCGAGGCATATAAACCCCAGCTGATATCCATCAGCGGCTGACAGCGATCGTATTCAGGGCGATCCCGGCGGATCACGATTGCCAGATCGACATTATCGTCGATCACCGGCCGGTCGGTTAGATCCAGATCGACGCTGACGTGCAGGTTGTTTGCCACAAACTGATTCAGTACCGGCACGATACACTGGCAGCCGAACGTCACCGGCGCGACGACGCGCAGGCTACCCGTTGGCTCTTCATGCTGCTGACGGATAAACAGGTCGGCGCTTTTGATTTCACTCAGAATGCGCGCGCAGTAGTGATACCAGGTCATGCCGACGTCGGTTACGGCGATTTTGCGGGTAGTGCGCAAAAGCAGCCTGGTACCCAGCCGCACTTCCAGCGCGGAAATTTCTTTGCTGACGGAGGATTTAGAGATGCCCAGCAGCTTCGCCGCTTCGGTATAGCTCAGCGTTTCTACCACTCTGGCGAAGATGACCATCGCCTGTAAATTGGCTACGTCACGCATGTTAACGAGCAGAGATCGCCAGCGCGCTGCCGGCGAAAACGAACAGGCTGCCAATCGTCCGGTTCAGCAAACGCAGCCGCTTCTGGCTGGCAAACAGCGTCGACAAACGGCGACCGGCACAGGCATAGGCGAACATCATGCTGAGATCCAATACTGCCCAGGTGACAGCCAGCGTAGCGAACTGGATAGCGTGAGGCTGGCTGGCGTCAATAAAGTTGGGAAACAAAGCGGCGAAAAACAGCAGATCTTTTGGATTGCTGATCCCTACCATATAGCCTTTACGAAAGAGTTTCAGGCTGCCAGGCATCTCTGCGGGCTGACCGGCAAGAACCACGCTTTCCGGCGCACTTTTATCACGCCATGCGCTGATACCCAGCCAGATCAAGTAGGCCGCGCCCACCACTTTCAGCACGGTAAAAGCCGTTGTTGAAGCGGCGAGGATAGCGCCTAAACCTAATGCGGAAGCGGTCATCAGCGTCATTGCCGCCAGCACGCCGCCCGCCACTGTCGCCAGCGCACGGCGACGTCCATAGCGTAAACCGTGAGTCATGCTGAGCAGTGCCGTCGGGCCGGGGACCGCAATCAGTACGGCAATAATCCCGGTATAAGCCAGCCACAGATGAAGCGCCATAGATACTTTCCTTACGCGTGCCCGGGGGAGGATGCAGGGCGGAAAAAGAGGTTATTTCAGGTGGCGCTAGCTTAATGGCTGAACAGAGGGAAGTAAATCGTCAGCGGTGGGGTAAGGCCCGCTCGGGGCCTTTGGCGGGATTATTTATCTGGCTTTAAGCAGAGCACGACGTCCAGAACGAACGGGCGTTTTAGCATCTTTAAAATTCTTACCCGCAACCAGTCTACCGTCGACAATTTCAATCTCGCCTGTTGCTATTTTTTGCTTCACGATAACCTGAGAAGCTACTTGCATGACGAGACGCTGACGAGCCATAACTTCATTGTAAACAGTGCCTTTAGCAGATGATGGCATAACCCCTCCCGTCTGTACTCAAATTATTATATGCCCGCCAGCCATCTGGCAATATGCTCTTCGCTGGCCGGTTTTTCTTTCTTTGGGCAAATCCCAGCATTCTGTCATAAACCAGTTTAAGGTCCGTATGACGTCCGGCATCCAGATAGCTTACTGCTGCATAGAATAAATAACCACCGGGTTTTCGTTGAGTGTAGTGCTGCGTCAGCAGGGTTACTACCCTTAGAAGCGCTACAGGATTGGTATCCTTTACTTCAACGTGTTGAAAACGGCCAAAGTTGTCACCGGTTAGATCGCTGATAGCATCAAACTGGATTTCAACCATGCCATTTGGCGGGAAGAAAAATTCCGGGACATTGATATCGTAACTTTTACTGCGCATATCGGCATGACTGGTTATTTCTTTAAACACCATGACGTAGAGCTGTTCCCCGACTCTAAAGGTTCCCGCAACTAATGGATAGCCATAATAATCAATGGATTCCAGCGGCGGCGTATAAATGACGTCTTCCATGTGACCCCCTTTTTTAACTTCCTGTCAGAGGCTATTTTTCCCGATCCGGCTGTAAATTGGCAGGTTTTTTCTGGCAATATTGGCTTTCAGGTTACCTCATCCTGTTGAGATAAAAGAAGTGACTTATTACGGGCGGAGATCGCTCTCCGCCCGCAAAACTAGCGAACTTTTTTCACCAGCACGGGGATTTGGCGTAGCTTATTCGCCAGCACCAGCCCGGCAAGCAGCATCACGGCAATGAAGGCCGACACGCCCGCCCAGCCGTAGCCGTGCCAGAATACGCCACCCAGCGTACCGGCGACGCTGGAGCCAAGGTAATAGAAGAAGAGATAGAGCGACGAAGCCTGGCCGCGAGCGCGACGGGCACGATGCCCAACCCAGCTGCTGGCGACCGAATGCGCGGCAAAGAACCCTGCGGCAAACAGCATCAGACCAGGCAGGACCAGCAGCAGTGAGGTGAACTGCGTGGCAACGAGGCCTGTTAACATCATGATCAGTGACCCCATTAGCACGACGCCACGGCCATAGCGCGCCGTCATAACGCCCGCCCGGGGTGAGCTGTAAGTCCCGGTAAGATAAACCACAGACAGTAACCCGACTACCGTTTGGCTCAGCGAAAAAGGCGCAGATAAAAAGCGATAGCTGACATAGTTAAAAAGGGTGACGAAGCTGCCCATCAGAATAAAGCCGACCAGGAACAGCATTGGCAGTCCCATATCGCGCCACTGGAACATAAAATTCACTAATAGCTTATGAGGACGAAGCGAGCTGGCGCGGAAATGTTGCGAAGGCGGAAGCAAACGGAAAAACAGCGCGGCGGCGGCCAGCGCAAACAGGCCAACCACAAACAGCGAAACATTCCAGGAAAAATGATCCGCCAGCATGCCGGTAGAGAGCCGTCCGATCAATCCGCCAATTGAGTTACCGCTGATATACAGCCCCATCGAAAAAGAGAGAAAGCCGGGATGCAGCTCTTCACTAAGCCAGGTCATGGCCACCGCCGCCACGCCGCTCAGCGCCAGCCCGGTCAGTGCGCGCATTGCCAGCACGCCTTCCCAACTGCTCATGGTCGCACAAATCAGCGTAAAGAAGGCCGCCAGCAACAGCGAAACTGACATCACCGATTTGCGACCAATCGCATCCGACAGCGGACCGGTAACCAGCAGGCCCAGCGCCATCATCGCGGTCGTCACGGAAAGAGAGAGGCTGCTTTGCGCCGGGGTGAGATGAAAGCTTTGCGAGAACACGGGGAGGATTGGCTGCACACAGTAAAGTACGGCAAAAGTGGACAATCCGGCGCAGAACAACGCCAGCGTAGCGTGGATGAACCGGCGGGTTCCACGCGTAATATAGGTTTTATTTATCGGTGCGGTATTATCAACGGGAGAAAGTAAACTGTCATCTTCTTCAGAAAGACTTTCCGAGTGCAACGCTGCGGATTTATTTACTACGGGTGCCACAATAATTCCTTAGTTAAGATTTATGAGTCTGGTTTGCTATCAGATAAACTTATATATGCCGGATGTAACGCGGGCTGAGCCACGTTTTGGCCCGATTAGTATTCGACTGTTTAAATATAATGTAAATGGGAAATCTGAATATTTTTACATGACTTTTCATCATAACCCTTTTCATTTTGGTAATGCCGCTATTTTGAACGGCTAAGGCTCACTTTACGCGGATCGTGGCTGATTTTGCGTAGAGAAAGCGGGCGCTGCACATCGGCAGCCTGCTTCGTTTACGGTGTTTTTGCATCAATTTTACCCTGACCGCTGAGCAGCTCAGGGCGAAATTAACGGACTGAAGCGATAAGAGGAAAATAGGTTCGTTAGCGATGCTGTTTATTTCTCGTAATATTATCTCATCAGTGGTAATAAAATGAACAATTTGCAGGATGAGACGACAGTACTATACTGATCACTTGTTTATGAAAATATACCGAGCGAGATTGTCAATCATCGGCCTCAGGAGGTTTTTATCACTTTTAATCATAATGACCTGCAAGTTGACAATAATCAGACGGAATATGACGCCTTTTATCACGACTATGAGGCGGGTCCGGACGCCGCGGTTGAGCCTCAACCGGAACCCATCCGTGGTTTGCCTGCACCAGACATTCTGACACCGTCTGACCGTTACCAGGAACTGTTCGAAGCCGTACAGTCTTCACGCATCTTCACCGACAGTAAAACGTTCGCCGATTGTGCGCCGAAAATCGAGCCGGAGAGGATCCTCTACCGCTATTTTATTCAGCGTGAACGCGAGGATTTTGATCTGCTGGCTTTCGTGCTGGAGCATTTTGATCTCCCGAAAGTTAACGACAGCCGCTACGTCTCCGATCCGGAAAAAAGTATGGGCGAGCATATCGACTCGCTGTGGCCGGTTCTGACGCGTAAGCCAGAAAAAAGCGCTGAGTTCTCGTCTCTGCTGCCGCTGCCTGAACCTTACATTGTGCCCGGCGGTCGCTTTGGCGAAACCTACTACTGGGACTCTTATTTCAGCATGTTGGGCTTCGCCGCAGGCGGGCAGAACGATCTTCTGCGCCACATGGCGGACAACTTTGCGTGGATGATCGACACCTATGGCCATATTCCAAACGGCAACCGGACTTACTATCTCAGCCGCTCTCAGCCGCCGGTGTTTGCATTAATGGTTGAGCTGTTTGAAAAAGATGGCGTTAGCCAGGCGCACCGGTATTTGAAGCAGCTGAAAAAGGAATATGCGTTCTGGATGGACGGTGCTGAGTCGCTGCTGCCTGGCGAAGCTTATCGTCATGCCGTCATGTTATCGGATGGCTCGGTGTTAAATCGCTATTGGGACGATCGGGACACGCCGCGTGACGAATCCTGGCTTGAAGACGTGGAAACCGCGAAAAATTCGGCACGTCCTTCCAGCGAGGTTTACCGCGATTTGCGCGCAGGTGCCGCATCGGGCTGGGATTTCTCCTCACGCTGGTTAAGCGAAGCGGGCCGGCTGGAAAGTATTCAGACGACCAGTATCGTGCCAATCGATTTAAACGCGTTTCTTTATAAGCTTGAAACGACGATTGCACGGCTGTCGGCCAGTAAAAACGACCCTGAAACTGCCGAGCTGTTTCAACAGAAAGCGATGCGGCGCCGCGAAACGGTGAATAAATATCTGTGGGATGCGCAGGCGGGCTTCTACCGTGATTACAACTGGCGGGAGCGTGAGAAAGGGGCGTTTTCAGCAGCTTCTGTGACGCCGCTGTATGTTGGTATGGCAAGTCTGGAACAGGCCACTTCCTCGGCAAACGCGATTCGTACGCATCTGCTTGCGCCGGGCGGCGTATTGTCCACGGTTGAAGAAACCGGTGAGCAGTGGGATAAACCCAACGGCTGGGCGCCGGTGCAATGGATGGCGATCAAAGGCCTGAATAACTACGGCGAGGAGCTGCTGGCGAAAGAGATTGCCACCCGCTGGCTACAGGTGACGGGCGCAACTTATCACCGCCACCACAAGATGGTGGAGAAGTATAACGTTGCCGGACGCGCACCGGTTCTGGCAGGAGGCGGGGAATATCCTCTACAGGATGGCTTTGGCTGGACGAACGGCGTTACGCGTCGCCTGCTTACGATGTATCCGGATGCCGCGCCTCAGCGCTAGGCTTGTGTTCCCCGCGCTTTAAGTTTATTAGCAGTCTGAAGGCCTTCATCATGAAGGCCTTTTTTGTTTGCTGCGAAAAAGCGTGATGCGATGTCAGTAATGAAAATTATGTGCCATACCTATAACAAATGAAAAATAGCAATCATCAGGTGAGGCAAACAATGAAGATAGGATTAGTAGGCTACGGCACCGGCGGAAAGAATTTTCACGCACCTTTTATCAACGCCGCTAAAGGTCTGGAGCTGGCAGGCATCGTTGCGCGTGCGCCCGCCACGATTGAGCGTGTCAAAGCCGACTTTCCGGATGTTCCGATTTATGCCAGCCTCACTGAACTCCTGGCCGCCGGTGTGGATATCGTTACCATTTCCACACCGCCGCAAACCCGCCGCGAGCTGGTGCTGGAGGCGATTGAGGCCGGCGTGGCCGTAATAGCCGACAAGCCGTTTGCGCCAGATGCTAAAACCGGGCGCGAGCTGGCGGCGGCGGCCAAAGCCAAAGGGGTTATTTTAGGGGTTTATCACAATCGCCGTTTTGATGCGGATATCCAAACACTACGTCAGCTTCTTGAGCAACAGCGGGTCGGCAAGCTCTGGCGGCTACACAACCGGATGGATCTTGACGATCCGGACACGCTCGAAAGCGGTGAAATGGGGGGCCTGCTGCGCGATATGGGCAGCCATCTGGTGGATCAGGCGGTCTGGCTGCTGGGGCCGGTAAAATCCGTTTTTGCACAAACCGATCTGATCGCGCGTCCGGAAGGCCCAACCGATGCCAGCTTTGTGATCACGCTCGTCCATACCAGCGGCGTACATTCGCATATCTCGTCAAGCAAGCTGAATCACCTTTCCGCCCGAGATTTACGGATTTATGGCGACAAGGGCAGCTATGTTGCAAAGGGCACCGACGTGCAGGCACAGGCGATTTTTGCCGGTAAACGTCCGGCTGACGATCCGGCCGGATGGGGCTACGAACAACCGGAACACTGGGGAACGCTATATACGGCGGGCAGCGCCGAGAAGATCCCGTCCGCGCAGGGGAGCTATCATGCCTATTACGAGGCGTTTGCCGCGGCGGTTCGCGAAAATGGCGAACCGCCCGTAACGACCGAACAGGCGATACGCACGCTGGAAGTGCTGGATGCCGCGTTGCTCAGTGCAAAGGAAGGACGGCTGGTGGTGATTGACCCGTCAAATAACTGACGCTTTATTCGCCAATGGGGGCGGAAAAATCGCGGCGATGTTCCATTATCTGGAACAGATTCATTTCAATCCAGTCGGCCAGGCCCACGACCTGTCCCCGGATTTCATGGCCCAGCGGCGAAAGACGATATTCCACGTGCGGTGGGACGACTTCATAAGCGATACGCTCGACGAAGCCATCTTCTTCCATAAAACGTAGCGTCTGGGCCAGCATTCTTTCACTGACGCCGCCGATTTTGCGGCGCAGCTCGCCAAAGCGCAGCGTATCGTCCTGCAAGGCCAATAGCACCAGCACACTCCAGCGGCTGGTCAAACGCTTCAGGATATCCCGTGAAGGGCAGTTGGTATTAAGCAGTTCACCCCGGCGAAATTTTTCGCTCAGCGAACAGGCTGATGAGATTTTTTCCACACTAACATTCCTGTAAGTACTTACTTTTAGTTAGTGTATGACATAGGCTGGTCGGGTCAAAGCAATTTCTCCGGCGCTGCCGGTGAACCGTTTTTTATTGAGCTACAAGGAGAGCATCATGATTGCTGTTACTGGCGCGACTGGCCAACTGGGCCAACAAGTGATTAAAGCTTTACTGAAAAAAGTCCCCGCGGGAGAAATTATTGCAGCCGTCCGGACCCCGGAAAACGCCACCGACCTGACTGCGCTGGGCGTGCAGGTTCGTCAGGCGGATTACACTCGGCCTGATACCTTACTGAATGCTTTTACTGGCGTTGAAAAGGTGCTGCTGATCTCCTCCAACGAAATCGGCTCGCGTGAAGTGCAGCACAAAGCGGTCATTGCTGCGGCTAAAGAGGCGGGCGTGAAGCTGCTGGCCTACACCAGCCTGCTGCATGCGGACAGCAGCAGCATGGGGCTGGGTGGCGAACATCGTGCAACGGAACAGGCTTTAATCGCCTCCGGAGTCCCTTATGCCATTCTGCGTAACGGCTGGTATACCGAAAACTATGCGGCCAGTATCGCGCCAGCTGTGGCGCATGGCGCTTTTATTGGCGCAGCGGGCGAAGGAAAAATTGCGTCGGCGAGCCGTCAGGATTATGCCGAAGCGGCTGCCGTTGTACTGACCCGCCAGGATGTGGCTGGCAAAACGTTTGAACTGGCAGGCGACGAGGCTTATACGCTCGCGCAGTTCACCGCTGAAATTGCCAAAGCGAGCGGCAAAGCGATCCAGTACATTGATCTGCCGGAAGCAGAGTTTGCCGCCGCGCTGAAAGGCGCAGGCCTGCCGCATGCGCTGGCGGAGATGCTGGCTGACTCTGATGCCAATGCGGCGAAGGGCGCGCTGTTTGATGACAGCCATACTCTGAGCAAGCTAACGGGTCATCCGGTTACACCATGGCAGGATGTGGTCAGGGCATTTGTTGCTCAGGCTTAAATATTTTACGGGAGAGACTGTCTCTCCCGCTGTTTCCCTTCCGGCGTTTTTAACCATCCTCAAAGCAGCATCGCCATCACGATAATCGCCGCTGCCACAAAGACACGGCCTCTCTTTCCTGGGATTCAGGTCATAAAAGAAGAGAGAAACTGCCCGGAAAAAATGGTCCCCGATAAATACGCCAGATTTTTACCACGCAACGCTAGCGGGCTTTGTTCCACCACCGATGATTTATCAGCCAGCGGGTAAAAAACATAAAAATTATTAAGCATTTTATTCGAAACAACAGAAGAGGAACGACGCGCTTTGACCTGGCTATGTCTTACCGCCGTAGCGCGACTTTATTCGGCCTGTAAAGCGGTTAAGCAGGCAATTTGATGAGACTTGTCTAATCTTTTTGACAGACCTGGTCAAATATCTTCACTATCGGCCCGGCGACTTATCTTGCACTATCATCGACACACTTTGTGAAAATAAGGGCAAATCGCATGTCATTAATTAAAAAAATTACCTTACCGCTATTAATCAGTTCCGCCCTCTATTCGCAGTTTTCTGCGGCAGCGGTAGAAACCTATGCCATGGATCCGGGCCATACTTCAGTTGTCGTTTCCTGGAACCACTTTGGTTTTTCTCATCCAACGGCGGACTTGTCTAACGTCACCGGCAACATTGATTACGACGCCAGCAGCGTGGGCAAATCCAAAGTCGACGTTTCTATTCCGGTTGGCACGATTGACACACACGTCGATGCACTGACCAGCGAATTTAAAGGCGCGGAATATTTCGATACCACCAAGTACCCTACGGCGACCTTTAAAAGTACCAAAGTCGTTAGCACCGGCAGCAACAAACTGGACGTGCACGGCGATCTGACCATCAAGGGCATCACCAGGCCGGTGGTGTTGCATGCTGTGCTGAACAAGCAAGGTATGCATCCGATGGTGAAAAAGCAGGCGATTGGCTTTGATGCAACAGGCACCATCAAACGTTCTGACTTCAAGCTGGATAAATATGTCCCTTCCGTTGGCGATGACGTGAAGCTGACCATTTCTACCGAAGCTTACGCGAAATAATTTCGGCAGAAGCGCCCGGCCAGTGGTCGGGCGTTGTTCTTGTCTGTCTTTGCCGCTAAACCAGCTGACGGAAAAGGATGGCTTCCTGAACTTTGCGCCATCAAAAAAACCGCTGCTAAACGTTGCTGTTCGCAGGCCATCCCAACCCCTGGCCGCGCAGAATGGAAATTTGAGTGTACCGCGCAGGAGCGAGTAAAACCGGTATTACATGCTGATAGCGATGGGGTTAGCAAACAATCCAGGTTCGGGATTTGAACGATCAACGCTGCGTGGCGGGCCGAAAAGTCGGTACCACTTCATGGATTGCAACGCCAATAATAGTAACTTCTTTTAATTCTTCACCGGTAATGACTCTTCCCTGTTCGGTGACAATATGTTCAGGGCTACGTCGAACGCGCGCCCATTCACAACGACCGGCGATATCAATCAGAACACGACTACCCGCCACGGCCGGACGGTAACGATCGATAATGCACAGGCTGCCGTTGCAGGCGCTGAGGTAGCAGTCCTGGTTGGTCGGCACCAAATCCTGTAGCTTGCTGAACAGAAACTTCACCTGATGGCTGGAGGAAGAGAGAGTGCGATCGACCTCGCCAGTCTGGCAGGGCTTGTAAACCCGATTCTTTAACATATCCACTCTCCGGTTATTCCATCGCTTTGATGGTAAAGGTGACGACGCCAAAAATTTCCAGCTGCTCTTCCGCCTGTAGAATAATCGGCACCCAGGCATCGTTCATCGGCAGCAGTCGCACATCCGGGCGCAGCTGGAGTTTTTTGACGGTAAATTCACCGTTGATGGCGGCGACTACGATATCGCCCTGATCGGCTGTCAGGCTCTTATCGACCACCAGCAAATCGCCGTCATCAATACCAGCATCTTTCATTGAATCGCCGCTGACGCGAATGTAATAGGTGCTCTCAGGCCGCTGGATGAGCAGCTCGTTTAAATCCAGCCGCTGCTCGACATAGTCCTGGGCTGAAAAGGGCGAGCCGCAGGGAACACGTGCCAAAAAAAGGGGCAGCTGCACCAGTGCCTGAACCTCAGGAGGTCGAAGAAAATTCATGGGGTTATCTCGTAAGATGACTGTATATAAATACAGTATTATCTTTTGCAGTCAGCAATCAAGCCCGATAGCGTTTTTTTTCGTTGCCAGGCAAGTTGTGACGCTAACCGATGACACAAACAGACGCGCCAGAAGCGAGCCAGCGATAGATTTCAGCATTTATCTGAAAAAAACGTTGTCAGTGAATCGGCAAAAAATTGACGAAGCGGTAACAATTGCCAGGGGAGAGTAGAGTCACAACGATTCATTTCCGCTCGTCGTCTTATTCAGGGTCATTGAGAATATTCACCAGAGCATCTCTGATCGCGGCACTGCTGGATTTTCCATCTACTTAAGAGTAATGAAAAGTTTTTACAACAGGGTAAGCAGGCGCGGGGATTGACCGCGCCTAAACTTAAGTACCTTACTGCCGGGTAAAGTCGCTAACGCTGGTGAGGATTCTGTCACGCATCAGATTATAATTTTGCTCACTTGGACAGGTTGCGGCGAAAAGCATCAGCTCGCCGGGACGGACTTGTGCCAGCGCCGTGAATTGCCACAGTGGCGTGGTTTGATTCATAAAGGTAAAACCCAGCGCATGTGCTTCGGTAAAACCAGCATGAGCAGGGAGTGTCTCCTCATTGAGCAATTTGAAACCCGGCAGCCCGCCGTTAAGCTTCTGCATCTGTCCCGCCAGATAGTCAGCGAAAGTACTTCCCTGCGCATATTTATCGCGGTTGATGGTGATATTGCTCCCATCAGGGAAAGCAATAATATTCACGGTGTGAAATGCCGCATCCTGTGGCAGAGTAAACGTGCCCTCTGGGCAGGAAAAATTCATCAAATTAGACATAGTTGGTTCCTTTATTATTATTCATAACTAATTGTGTAGATAACAATGGATTGGAAATCCCCTGGTGAAAGACTGCTCTTTAGCGCGTAATAGCCAGCTCGAAGTGGGATAGAAACGGTAGAAAAACCACTCCCAAATTCTGCAAACTTAAATTTTTCACCAAGCGTAACCGGCAGCCAATTGCTACCATCCTGACGGAAAATCTGTGCCGCGATTTCGTCAGAAACTTCACCGGTCGACAGATCTTTGAAAGAGAAAATACCTTCTTTTTCCAGACCAGTAATGCCTTGTCCGGTAAGGCTCATATAAATACCTAACGTGCTCCAGAGGCTGGAGTTGCAGGTCAAATCAACATTGAAATCGTGATTGAAGCCTTCAACCTGACCCTGTGCGGAAACCTGGCTGATATCCAGCGAAGGAAGGGAAAATGTATAGTTTCCATCGCCGGTAACTTCGCAGGTTTGCGTCGTAAAGGTGAGTTTGGCGGTATTCTTCATATTGAACTGGAGACTACCCTCGCCGACTGAACCTATATCAAAAACGCGTATCTGTGAGCTTTTAGGGCTTAAAGTCGTATTCTCGCCTGTTTTGACCAGTTCTATTAAAATATCTTGTTCAAAATTAAGATAGGTATCCGTGCTAAGGCCTGCAACATAGGGAATAGCTGTGCTAATACCCAGATCGAAGCGACGTGCGGTATAATTTCTGTCGCCATTAACGGTGACAAAAATCGTTAAGCCGCTGTTACTTCCCAGGGCATTAGACAGGTTTTTGGTGTTGATATAGACATTTTCTTCTTCCCAGAAATTTCCCGTCACCTTTTTTGCGCACCATAGGGACAAATGCATGGTTTTACTGTAAAGCACGGTGCCGATGGGCATGTCGGTCTGAATCTGATTTGGGATCAGATTAAAGTCAAGCGCTGTTGTATCCTGATAGCCACTGGCAAAATCACAATTCAGTTCTGCCCAGGCTTGGGAGCAGGTTGTCATCAGCAGGATCAACGCACACCGGCGGATAAACGTTAAGGTTTGGTATACATTCATTGTCTCAATCCCTGAGCAGTGTTGCAGTATTTTTACTGCCGATAAGACCTGCTACTGCCGTTATGGCTGTTGAAGTCTGGGGAATCGTATCATGTGACAGCGGCTGGCAAACCCGGCTCAGCCGGTCAAAGCTCTGTTGGGAGCGAGCGCCAGAGCCTTCCAGACTGACGTCGAAACTACAGCCGGGTATGTCCTTGGCACCCCAATGTACCGTCAGACGTTGTTTATCTTCTGCCAGGCGTACATAAATCTGCCCGCCTTGCGCGACGACCCCGATGTCATCACCGCTTTCATTGGTCACTGAGGCACCAAAAGGCAGCGTATCGCCATCTGGCAGGCTGGCACGGATCAGCACCATGCGGCCTCGCTGTGTCGGGTAAGTGATTTTGACAATAGCGCCCTGATGCGGAGCTATTTGCTGGCTGGTACTCTGTAGCTCGACATCATAAGGCAAGCCCTTGGGGTTAAGGGAGACACGGTTGATTCGATAAGGATTCAGATAAGGCACTATCGCCTGACCGCGACTATCAAGTACAACACCGGTATACCCTTCCACGCTTGCCCCGCCCGCGTCTTTCGCAGACACGATAGCTATGGTGTTGAGGTTGCTATAAGGACTCAGGACAATGCCATCGCTGTAACCAACAATACTTCCACTTGCACCACCAGAAAATGCATAATAGTTCTTGCCGCTGGAGTAGCTGCCATTCAGCGTGGTCTGAGGCAAAAGCGTGGAGCCGCTGATGTTACCTGAATAATTATTGTTATAGTCTCTGCCTGCCGTTGCGTTGTAATTAAATTGATCGCGTTCGCCAGCAAGACCGCTAAGTCCAAGCTGGGTGCTCAAGCCGTTTTTATCGAACGTGGTATAGTTGTTAACACTGGAAGCATGTTTTCCTGAGCTTAATGGCAGGGTAAAATTCAGCAAGTACTGGGTTTCTGACCCGCTATTAGTAATGTTTTTATTAACCGATAAACCATAGCTAATTGAATTATAATGGTTATTATAGCCGAGCTGGTATTGCGTATTGGTTTTATCTTTATTCCAATAATTTTCGCGATAGCCACTGATATAAAGTTGTCCCCAATCTTCACTGAGGTTTTGTGACAGCGTTAATGAGACGCGGCTTTTAGGCCGGTTCATATCATTGAATGACCAGGATTTATCATTTCTTTCAAGTTTATTTTGAAGGTAAACTGTATTATATAAATCCAGATAACCAGATGATGAAAAACGATAGGTCGCCAGTGAAACACTGCTGCCGGTAGCAGCAAGAAATTTGCTATAGCTGGCTCTTAAGCTCGCACCATTATGGGTTTCATTTTTGTAATTAAAACGTGTACCTGTAACATCTAAAGCAAAAGCACCCATGCTTGTGCCCAGGGCAGATCCTGCCACAGCAGAACTCCAATGCTCGGTACCGGTTATACCGGTATAGGCAGTAATGAGATTATTAATACCCTGTTTGTAGGTCGCCTGGGCAATATAAGGTTGGCTGGCGATAGTAAAATTACGTAGCTGCCCTATTACCAGATTGTAATTATGTTGTCCCGGGCGCAATAGTTGAGCCAGAGAAGCATAGGGTACGGAGAAAGAAGATTGGGTTCCATCAGACTCTGTAACCGTTACCTCTAAGTCTCCGCCGTAGCCGGTAGGATAAAGATCGTTGATTGAAAACTCGCCGGGCGGAACCGTAGTTTCATGAATAATTTTGTCACGCTGCCGTATAGTGACTCTGGCATTAGATTTAGCTATTCCCCTTACAACCGGTGCATATCCACGCAGTGAATCAGGCAGCATTTGATCGGCTGTAGCCAGCTGTAAACCCCTAAAGGAGAACGTGTCGAAAATTTCACCAGAAGTGTTTGCATCACCCAGCAAAAGACGAGAACTTAACGGCACGATATCCCGCTGAATATTTGTGCTGAAAACATTATAATGGCTACCGTTAGTGTCGTTCCAACGTAATGCGCCAGAGTGGCGAAGCAGCCATGGCCCTAAATTAATGCCACTGCGAAAATCACCATAGAAAGATTGGGTTGTCTGTTTACCATTGTGCTGTTCAAAATAATTGGTGTTGTAGTTCGCAAACAGGCCATTTTCACCATAGGACCACATTGAAGGCGGCACATAGCCTCTCGCCTGCTGATTGATGTGGGCCTGAGGAACAGATAAATTTAGTCGCATAGTCGACAAGTTTAATTCGGCGCTGGAGTTTGATACGAGCTGAGAAAAGGGAATGCATTGCGACAAGTTTTTCAGGCGAGCAATATCCTCTTCAGAGAAAGTGGTTAGCTTAATCCTGCTCAATTCAATAAGTGACAGGCTGCCGCAGACAGCTGACCTTCCTCCAACATCACTTACAACTATCCGATTACGACCAATTAATTTTCCGTTAAGATAGATATCTGGGGTGTATTCACCTGGCTGGACTTTGTACTCACCGTAAAATCGAGAAACATCAACGCTCTGTCCGGTAGTATTGTTAATAAAGTCAGGGTTAAATTTAATTTCAGCCAGAGCGTAAGATTGTTGTAATGACAAAAAAGCAAAGGCGGCACTAGTTAGTATTTTTATTTTCGATAAGGTGAATTTTTCGCTGGACAGCATGCCTTTATCCTTCATCCCTGATGAGATAATTTAAATTCTTTAATTAAACTTCTTTTTTACCTTTGCGCCATAATCGTTAATGTAACTAATTACAGTAGTGTATCCTTCACCTGACGCAATTTCTTTCGTAACATATGATTCACTGGAGAAAGGTGGAATCATTTTTCCTTCTAACGAGGTTACTGTCTTTTCGCCACGTAAAATATCAACGGATGATATCGTAATATATAAAGGTGAGTTGTTTTGAATATTTATTTTTTTCCGTTTTTCATCTGGGTAGGTAACAAGGAGCATTTCTACAGCTTCATTTGAAGTCGTACCTTTGATAGCGTTCGGGCGGAAAAAAAGCTTAATCCGACTGCGGAATGCCATCTGCATTTCATTGCCGCTTTTATTCTCCGATGCAGGCGGGATATCCAGGTTATTAAACCAAAAAACACTCTCCCTGTCTGCTGGTAACGATTTTCCTGTATACGAAATCCTCAGGCTCTGACCCTGAGAGGGTTCGATGCGAGAAACAGGCGGAAGAATGATAAAAGGCACATCCATCTGCTTAATTTTGGCATTAGTATTTCCATCATCGATCCATGACTGGACAAGTGCGGGTTTGGTCCCTTTGTTTTCAAGAGAAACAACTATTTCCTTCTCATTTTCAGGATATATAATCCGGGTGCTATGAATTATAACATTTGCGTAAACACTGTTAGCAAAAAAAGAAAGTAAAAGCAGAGAAAAAAGAGGGAGTGTGTTTTTTGTTTTTGATGTTGACATGAATTATCCTTAATAAAATCGGGGGTGCCCCCCCGATTTTCATTTACGGGGTTTTTATTCGTAATCTACAGAATAAGTTACCGCAGTAGTCAGATCGCCAGGGGTAGAAGCGCCAGTTGCATAGTACTGTGCCTGATAAGTCATGCTCGCTGCACCTGAAGCCAGTGCAGTTGCTGCATTACTACGCTGGGAATCGCTACCAGCACTCAGAGCAACATCGCTGTCATTAAGCAGCTGTACCTGAACATTTTGAGCTGCTGAATCACCGGTAGCAGCGTTATTCAGACGACCAGTAGCTGAATCCACATTAGCACCTGATTCGAAATAGGCACGTACATTACCTGTGGCAGGCGTACAGTCGGTCATTTTAATGACGAAGCTGGTTGCGCCAGCTACTTCACCGGATTTAGCCAAATTAGCGGTAGAAAGGGTAGGCAGAGTAATAGTTGCATCACCGTTCGCACTGTCATCAACTTTTACAGAACAGGTAGAAGCAGTCAGTTTACCATTAATGGTAATGGTGCCTGCTGGTGCGGCTGAAGTAGCAAATGCAGCGAAACCCATACCCGAAATCAGTACTGATGCAATAAGTGTCTTTTTCATTTTAAAATCCTTAATAATTTCATATTTTACAATATTACTTGATAAGAGCTGGAGGGAATCCAGAACTTAGTCCTTTTTTACAGATGACATTGACTGGTTATTAATCAGTCATAGGTCATCACTTTCGGGTCATTAAACCGAAAACTCCGTTAAGTCCAGCTGAGAAGATAGTAGCGGCAATAACCAGCGCGCCGACAACAACTTTCCCGAACTTATCACCCTGGCCGATGGCCGGAGATACAACAGTCGATGGGCTGGTCCAGTCCTTGTTATTTTCAGAAGAATCACTCCCCTTAAAATAATCCAGGATATCGCTGGTTAAACTTCCGCCTGCAACCACTTCCATTTCATTTTTATGAATATTACGCATTTATTAACCTGGATTTTATTTAGGTAAATTATTAGAGTAGTCGAGGAAGTATTCAGTATTGGTATTAAACAATTCCAGTGTCTTATCCCAATCATTAACCAAGCCATAAAGGGCACCCTGAAGGCTATAGGCTATGCCACCAACGATTACACCAACGCCGGCCGCAATAATCCCGGCGCCTAATACACCACCCGTGTTACCTCCAGCTATGCCACCTTTAATAACACCGGTCCCCAAACCCATAACTGTCCCAAGCGCGGCAGCTCCGATAGAACTAAAAAAACCTGCACCTGATACTTCATTGATTTCAAATGTGTTTAACTGACGCATTAAATTTCCCTTTTAATTTGTTTGTGATTCAGAACTAACCTGTTCCGTGGAAGTAATAATAGCTTGAAATTGAAACGCACAACAATAGTATAAAATCTATTTTTTCGGGAAAAGCGTTTCTTTTTCTAACTGTTTAATTTCACCTTTTTCAAGATAAATAATCCTGTCGGCACTCATAATAGTCTCTGGGCGGTGTGCAATAATAATTCGGGTAACGTTCATTTGAGAAATTGCACTGTTGATTGCTGATTCTCTGGCGACATCCAAATGGCTGGTTGCTTCATCCAGTACCAGTAATTGCGGCTGACGATAAAGCGCTCGAGCCAGTAATACGCGCTGAATTTGTCCGCCGGATAATGACGAGCCCATATCACCCACCAGACTGTTATATCCCATTGGCATGGCAACTATATCTTCATGGATTCGGGCTAGTTTTGCGACTTCCATGGCCCTTTCTTCATGGTAAACGGTATCAAAGAAACAAATGTTATCCATAATAGAACCAGCAAAAAGTATATCGTCCTGCATTACGCTACCTATGCGATCGCGATAATATTTCATTCCCAATTTGGTAATATCAATGCCATTGATACAAAGCTCACCCGACTCAGGGCGAAGTAAGCCCAATAAAAGTTTGGCTAGTGTCGTTTTACCCTGGCCTGAAGGACCAACAATAGCCACGGATTCACCAGGTTGAATGGTAAAACTGGTGTCATTCAAAATATAAGGTTCTGATTCAGAGTACCTGAACTTAATATTTTTAATTTCAACACCGCAAGGTGACCCATCTTCTTGAAATTTAACCTGGTTTGCGGTGTTCTCTTCGGTTTCAGTCAGAACGATATCCGCCAGACGTTCACCGTGTAAGCGTAACATAGTAAAGTCAATGACGGCGTCGACCAGGCCAGTCATGCGCGAGATAAATTGATCCGAAAAGCTAATAAAGGCTACTAACATCCCACCGCTGAAATTACCTTCCAGCACCTGTATCGCCGCCAGCCATATCAAGGCAATGCGGCTAATCCCTGAAGTCAGACCCTGCAGAACGGTGAAAAAAATTGACAAACGCTGGATCTGAATGCCTTTATTCGTTACCTGAACTAATTCACTGGCATAGCTTGATACACGAATCTCTTCCTTATTATTCAGTTTAACAGCCTGCATGCCTCTGATCGATTCAAGCAACTGTGACTGCGCTTTTGCTGAAGCGATAAGCTGATCTTCATTTGCCTGGCGGAAAGGACGAAATGAGATTGCCCTTAACAAGGTGTACACAGCAACAGTCGCTAAGACGATATAGGTTAACGTCACGTTATAGCTGAACAGAACAAACAGCGTGATCACAGCCATTGCACCATCAAGGATGGTACTGATGAAACGTGTAGTTAGCGTATTCTGTATTGTTGAAATAGAACCAAATCGGGAAACAATGTCACCAATATGCCTTTCCTGAAACCAGGTCATCGGCAATCCCAGAAGATGGGTACAGACATTAGTTGACCACTGTATACTTAGCAGGCTCGAAAACCATGTCGTTACCCATGAACGAAGTGCCGATATAGCCGTTTGCAGCAAGATGACGCAGATAAAGGCAATGCCCAGTAGCGTTAAGAGATCGCGGTCCGCTGACACCAGTACCTGATCCATAACCCACTGCATATAGAAAGGTGACAAAAGTCCAAACACTTCCAGGGCGACAGATAGCACCATTATTTGCACAAAAGCAGAACCAATTCCGGAAACATTGGAAAACAATTTCAGCATGGATAGCTGCGTTTTTTCCTGCTTCTGCTCAAAATTACAGTTGGGATAAAGTTCTAACGCTACGCCCGTGAAAGAAGAGGATACCTCATCCAGAGGAATCTCACATTTGCCACGAGCCGGATCGTGCAAGGTTATCTTATTCTTCGATACGCTTTTTAACACAACGAAGTGATTCATATCCCAGTGCAGTATGCAAGGAAGCTGTAACTTATTAAGTTCGTTCAGCTCAAGGCGTAATGCACGCCCGGACAAGCCCATATTATTGGCTGTTTGCATAACATCTGCCAGCGTCGCACCTTTTAATGACGTAGCATGTGAACGACGAAGCGTGATCATATCGGTTTTATAGCCATAATAACCCGCAATCATACCTACGCAGGTGAGGCCACATTCAGCTGCCTGAGTCTGGTGCAACACAGGCAGTTTTTTACGCCAGGAAAATTGTAAGTCTTTAAAGTTTTTCATTATTAGCGAAACCCGTAAAATTAATCAAATAGACGTCTGACGACCCAAAGCATAAAGAGGCTCAAGTACCCATTCATACAAATGGCGTTTGTCTATAATAAAATCGGCCTCTACTGCACCGCCCGGCTGCAATTTGATCTCATTGCTATAGGCACTGATAACTTGTTTATCCAGATTTACCCGCACTTGATAAAATGACTCCTGGACCTGTTGAGTTGCACCAGTCAGCTGGGTGATTTCCTGAGGGGAAAGTGATACGCGAGATATTTCTGCGACGGACCCAAATTGCTGCCCAAATTTTTGGTAAGGGTAAGCCTGAAATCGAAGTACAACACGCTGACCAGTTTTAATAAATCCAATTGCTCTACTGGATACCATAATGCGGGCGACAAGATCGCCATTCTGAGGCAATAAAGAAGCTACAGATTGGCCGGCATTAACAATTTGTCCTGGCTTAACTAAAACAGAACCAATAATGGCATCTTCCGGAGCCAGAAGTTTTACGGCCCGGCGTGATTCATTTTCCATCCATGATTGTTTCACGCTGGAAAGCTGTCGCTCTATTTCATTTTTTTTATTACGCGTGTTAACAGGCTGTTCCCTTATTTGCTGTTGCGTTTGAGTAAGCTGTTGCTGTATATCAATACGCTGTCTGTTAACTTCTAAAAGGCGAGACTCAGCATCCAGTAAAGCCGATTGTTGTTGCTCGACCTGACTATTCGATGCGAATCCCTTTTCACGCATCAATTGAAATTTATCAACCTGTTTTCTGGCAAGATTAACCTGCGAAAGGCGTTGTGAACGCATTTGAGCAAGCTGATTTAGCTGCTGTTCCAGCATTTTTTTCTTGTCACTGAGCCCCCGCATGGTTTCTTCATCCAGGGTTTGCAGATTTTTTAGTTCATTTTCCAGACCTGCAGATTGACGCGAAAGCTGCTCAGCAATCATGACGCGAGTCTGACCATATTGTGTGGCAATTTCTGACGAAATCGTAGCGAGAGGTTCACCTTTTTTTACGATCTGGCCTGTTACCATATTCAAATCAGTGATTGTACCGTTGTTTACCGACATTATATTCATCACGCCATTAACAGGTAACAACGTTCCCGTTGCCGTTTCACGTTTGGTATAGCTTCCAAAGAAGCAAAACAGCACGACAATGAGCGTAACAATGACGACCAAAGAAATGTGAATCCATCTGTAAGGGGGGCAATAGAGTGCAACTTTTCCTACTGCTTTGGAGCGATTAGCCTCTAATGCTTCATCCCTGAATAGCTTATTACTCATATAAGTTCCATTAGATAGTTTTTAATTACAGGTGTAATCATGCAACGTCGAATAATCTAAATCTCCTGTTGAAGATGCAAGACTGATTTTTTGCTGCACAAAATTATTTTCTGCTTCATTTAAGTCCTGCAAGGACTTGAACAGTTCTTTCTCCGCATTAAACTCATCTACCAGAGTTCGTAAGCCAACTTCCTTCCCGTAGACTGTTGAATCAAGTTTCTTTTTTGCAGATAACGTTGAACGCTGATAAGCATAAATTTTTTCAAGGTTATTATTTACCCCATACCAGGCAACCTGTGTATCCTGTGCAACTTTTCGCTGGGCATCATGCATTAATTCTTGTGCCTGATTACGCCGGCTTGCCGCTTCAAAGCTCTGAGAAAGATATCTTCCACCTGCAAATATGGGTACCGAAACATTGATACCTACATAAGTATTTCTGGTTTTGGATGTACTTCCAAAAAGAACGTCAAGTCCATTCTCGTTTTCGGCACGACTCCAGTTAGCGCCATAGTTAGCCTGCAGAGTGACCACGGGTAGATGTGCCGCGGTAGCGCTAATTACATCCGATTTTGATTCTTCAAGCCGATGCAACGCAGCAACAATATTCAGGTTTTTTTGTTTAGAACGGGCAACGGTCTCTTTTAGCGATCTTTTAACAGGATGAAAGAGACATTGCATATTTGTTTCTTTTATCTCATCCGCAGCCAGGCCTGTTAACCGGTTAAAATCAATGTTGGCATGGTTTAGTTCGTTTTCAGCAGAAATCATCTCTGCTCTGGAACGATCAAAACTAGCTGCAGCTTCATCAACATCTAACTGGGTACCATCACCAATTTGCATGGCTCGTTTTGCTTTCTCTAACTGAATTTCATACGCTTTTACCTCTTGCTGCAGCGTTGCCAACTGCTTACGTGAAAAAATAACAGTAAACCAGGATTTACTGACATCTTGTATTAATTTTTGCTGAGAAAGTAAAAAGTTTGCATCAGCCAGGTCAGCCGTAGCATCGGCTCTTTTCCATGCGGCAAAACGCGAAATATCGAATATTGGCTGAGCGACATTTACACTGTAGTTATGCCTTTTTATACCAGCAGCATATGAAGCACCTGGCTGGTCCTGTTTATAATATGTTCCTGTTAAAGTAACTTCAGGTAGTAACCCTGCAAAGCCTTGATATCTTTTTTGGCCTTCAGCATCATGCAAATTAGCTGCGGCCCGGTACTCGGTGTCATAAGTACTGGCAGCTAAAATAGATTGCTGTAGTGTAATTGCATGAACGTTCGAAACAAAAAAAATTGCTGGAACAGTGAGTAAAGAAAATTTCCATATTTTCATATTTATAACATTCCATTCATATAAGCATACTTCAGCAGTTCAGCATTAGTCTTGATGTCTAATTTTTTCATGACATTCTGTTTTTGCGTAGCAATTGTACTAATCGCTCTGTTTTTCTTTGCTGCAATGTCGGAAAGAGAATACCCTTGCGTAACCAGGAAAAAAACTTCCCATTCTTTAGACGTGAGTGAGTTTTTCCCCTGATCATCGGTTGATTCGCGTAGTATTTTCTGAATCGACTTCGAAATAAATGGTTGTGTACTCTCTGATGTTAAATGGTGAATTGCTTTCTGAAACTCTCCCATATCATCTTGAGTACCGATAAGCGCATTAAATTTTCTATTAATTATTTGCTTAATAACTGCCCTGTTTTTTATTTGCACAAAAACCAATATCTTGACATTGTTCTTAGTGCATAAATTCTGAAAAAACAATAGCTCACTTGTTGTGCAGTTTTTGTAGAGAAAATTATAATCAGTAAATATTATATCAACTTCCCCATTGCTAATTTTTTTGATGAGCTCCTGGTGCTGGGCATGAGAAGTTACAGATATAGCATCTGGTTCAACTTTTTTCTTTATATACTCACAAATTGCATTATCAAAAATGACAAAGTCATAGTAAATAACAACGTTTACAATTTTTTTTACATCTTCCATATGCATTATTTCTCCTGGTACTTTATACTACATAAGTAAAGCTTACCTTTTGAATATTCTAAGGTTTAAAATTAAATATTACTTATGTTTTTTTTCGATACACATTCGTTCATTAGCAAGTAGCGGCTCTCTATTAAAATAAAAGGTAATTTTAACGCGTTGAACAACCCAACATTCTCATCCAATTTTATCAAAAGGCATGAGGCGGCCGTTCATCTTATAGATGAATTTATATTTTTTTAAATGGAAAGTAATGAATTTTTTTAATCGAGTACCTCCTCATTATAAGCTCATTTTGTATCAGAAATCATTCTTTCATCTATAAGCGGGATTGGCAATAGCAGACTTAAATTTGCTTACGAGAAATTTACGCCATAAAAATTTCATTATTGGCTGTTTGTATAAGTTTTAGGATATTTTTGGAGTTTCTTTCTTATTCATAGGGTTAAAAGACGTTGTGGAGTACATTTAGAAATTATCTGAATCTTATGTTATTGTTTTTTATGTGTTTTAATTTTTTCCTGTAAGGGGTAAGCGCCACTAAGTGTTAACATATAAGGTAATAAAACAGAGTCTTTTTATTTATTTTTTCCTGTGTAAATTTCTGGTTAGGCAGGGTGGTAGGGAGTACCTTATGTACTCAAATGTATTTGTCTGGTTTTACATTAATGCTATCCAAAAGTTTACTAAAAATTTCCTAAATGTTTATCTAAAGTGATGTGTGAGCGCCATTCAAGAATTCCAACTTCCTTTTTCTCATTGAAGTTATTAACCTGTCAAGCATTGTAGTAATAAAAAGAATAATTATTTTAAGAAAGAGTATAACATTTAATGCAAACTGACTATAAGAATGTTTCTTCAAGATGAGGAAAATCGTCATGAAAATGGCATACTATTGAAGTTTTTCTTACATGGGAGGATCTCTAACCTTTTTTTAAGATGATTTAGAAAGGATTGTTAATTTTTTGTTCTTATCTTGCAACAAAGAACATAAAATAAATATCTTGCTTTAGTTAGCTCAGATCCTGGTCGTTTTAGACTGTTATACAGATATCACGATGGAGAAGTTTATGGAGTCAACTTATCACGGAATGATTTTATTTTATCCGGATGCATACAGCAATAGCATGCCTGTCGCGTTATTGGGCATTTGTCACTGATATCTGGCAAGGCGGGAAATTTCTGATTCAGGCTCGTTTTATAATCAATGAATAATTGAGAAGAGTGCGATCGGTAAGATTTTCCATTGCCACGTATGATTATAAAAAATTAAATTTTTATTCGTAATTACACAGATAACATCTGGATTATATATGTTTGATTCCTATGAAAGTAATAAGAAACTCATTGAGTTACTGATGCCCATTGCCGTTAACTCAGAGCCTGATGAAATCTCCAGAGGAAAGCGGAGATATACTTTTTCAAAAAAAGGACAGCGTGTCGTATACCTTCTTACTGACGGAGATTTTTTTATAAAAGTGAGAGAGGGGAATAAGATAATGAGCATTGTGTCTGCTCCTCTTGTGACGGGATTCACACCTTACAGGGAAGATATGCCCTTATATCTTGAACGGGTGGACTATGGAAAAATAAAGCACGTCAGCTACGATGTGTTTTGGCAGTGCGTGAAAGAGCATGGCATGTTAGATGATGCGATGGCTATCCTGGCATTAGAGTATACGAATTTAATGCAGCATATTTCACTCAACCGGGACACCTCAGCGAGTGAAGTTCGGGCGCTCATTGAACGCTGGCAGACAATACCAGAACATTTGAAGAGACGATTTTCTGTGATGTACCTTATTGAAAACAGTTCTTATTTATCTAAAAGTTCGATCAGTCGGGTATTGAAAGATATGAGGGAGGAGGGAACGCTTGCTCTGGACCGAGGGAAATTTGGCTAATCTTCTTAAGATTTTGTGCAAATAAATTACTATAACAATAACAGTGAATATTGATAAAAAATTAATCCACATACTACCGATGCAGCTAAAAATTTGTTGAGACAGACTTTTTTGGAAGCCCATTTCTTTTCGGGTAAAAAGCAAAAACCCGCCGTAAGGCGGGTTCTTTAAATGATGGTGCCCGGACTCGGAATCGAACCAAGGACACGGGGATTTTCAATCCCCTGCTCTACCGACTGAGCTATCCGGGCAACGGGGCGCATTAAACCGTAAAGCCCGTCTTACGTCAATGGTTTTTCAAAAAAAACGACGAATTGCAGGTTAACTGGCTGCAATTCATCCATCCAGCACGAAAGACGTTCAGGCCAGCGCGCCATTTTTACGACACAGAGCAATACTCAGCACATCTTCAGCAAGAGAGCGGGCAACCACCACTTCCTGAACGTTGCGTTTTACCAACAGTCGACTGAGGCAACCTTCCAGTATCAGCTCCATCTGATGCGCCACAAGCGTAGGATTATCCAGCTCAAGCTGAGACAGCAAGTCATGGCTATATTGCCAGGATGCTCGTTTCTGCTGATCGGCGACCTGATGGACAGGATGGTCTGGCTGTGGGTAAAAGCTACAGGCGGCAACAAACAAACAACCCGGATAGCGGTTATTGTTTACGGCGTCTTCCAGAACCTGATAGCGCGCCAGCAGTTTCTGTTCCCTGTTTAGCGAGTCATCCAGCAGCAGTTTGCGCCGCCAGATGTCAATCTGCTGACTGTGATAGCGTAAGGCGTCATACAGTAGCGCCTCACGATCGGGCCAGTAGCGATGTAAATCCTGCTCCTGGCAGGCCGCAGCGTCCGCCATCATAGCGAAAGATGTTGAAGCGGCCAGCCCGTTTTGCTCGAGTACATTTAGCGCATGCTCGAGTACCTGTTCACGTTGCAAGTGACTCTCCTCTTGTATGCATTCTCAGGGCCGGAGCCGTGAGTTCCTTATCCAGTGTCGTTTACCGTGCCAGTTTCTGCAAATGCTGCATAAAAGTGGTGGCGTCCATAAAACCCGTGACGCGCGACTGAGGAATTTCATTTCCCTTAGCGTCAAAAAACAGAATGGTGGGCAATCCTAAAACGTTCAGCTGCTGTAATAGCTGGCTGTCATCACTATTATTCGCCGTTACGTCTGCCTGCAGCAATTGGGTTTTTCCTAATGCATGCTGGACTTCCGGCTGACTGAATGTGTACTTTTCAAACTCTTTACAGGCTACACACCAGTCGGCATACAGATCCAGCATGGTGATTCGTCCGTTACTTTGTTGCAGCACCTGGTCAAGCTGCGCCACATTATGGATACGCTTAAAGTCCAGGTGAACGGCGTCGGTTTGCCCAACAGGCGTAGCAAAGGCCCAATCCTGAAGCGGGCGAGCAGCGATGAGTGCAGCCATCAGCATCAGAATTTTTCCGCAACGCAGCCATCCGTTATTCGGTTTAACGCTGATAAATGCCCAGCCGAAAAATGCCACGGCCAGTACGCTCCAAAGACGCACGCCCCATGTTTCGCCCGTGACTCTTTCCAGCAAAAAAACCGGTAGTGCAAGGATCACAAAACCAAACCCTTCTTTTACCGTTTGCATCCAGGCACCGCTTTTCGGCAGCAGACGATTGCCAAACAGCGTTACGGCAATCAGCGGCAGTCCCATGCCTAACGCATAGAGATATAAGGTCCCCGCACCCGCCAGCATATTTCCGCTTTGCGCAATATAGAGCAGGATAGCGCTGAGCGGTGCCGTGGTGCAGGGTGAGCAAATCAGCCCCGCCAGCGCGCCCATTAAGAATACGCCAGGCAGCGAGCCGCCTTGCTGACGATTACTTAACAACGTCAGACGGGTTTGCAGTGAGGAAGGCAGCTGTAACGTGAAGAGACCAAACATTGACAGCGCCAGTAAGATAAATAACGTGGACAGTCCAATCAGCACGGCTGGAGACTGAAGGGCAGCCTGGAAGCGTAAACCGGCTGCCGCGACGACAATGCCCATCACCGTATAGGTCAGCGCCATTCCCTGTACGTAAATCATCGCCAGCGCAAACAGGCGGCGTAGCGAATAGCGTCGATTGCTACCCAGAATGATGCCGGATATCAGCGGATACATCGGTAACACGCAAGGCGTGAACGCGACGCCAATGCCGATTAAGAGCGCCCAGAGCGGCGAAAAAGGCAACTCTTCAGGCTGCTTTTTCTGCGCTGCATTCGCCGGTTTAGTGCGGCTGTCACCCGACGTCGATGCTGACTTTCCAGCCTTCATCTCCTGAGCATCTGTTGTAATACTGGATGCGTTAATCGGATCTAAGGGGACCGTGCGGGTTTCCGGTGGATAGCAAAAGCCTGCGGCGGCACAGCCCTGATAAGTAACGCTTACCGTGGCACCTTTTTCAGCCTGTAATAGCGTTAAAGGGATCGTCAAACTTTCTGGGTAAATTTCAGTTTTCCCGTAAAACTCATCTTCATGAGGTTTACCCGCAGGCAGCGTCCAGTCCGCCAGTGTGGCACCCTGGCTCTTAATATGGATTTGCTGGCGATAGAGGTAATAGCCAGGCTTAACCTGCCAGCTGAGCGTCAGGTTCCCGGCGCGTTGGCTGAAGTCAAAGCTGAAGGCCTGATTAACCGTGCCGAAATGCGTGCCGTTGCCTGGCCCGAACAAAGAGGCGTGGGCACCTGAGGACAGGATCATAAATAGCAGCAAAAAACAGTGCGTGAGGCGTTTAACCATGGCGGAACTCACTTTCTCCATCTGGGAATACATCCGAGAGCGCTAACTTACAGCACGCTCATGGTGAGCGGTACTGGCGATCTTTCGCGGGGCGCAGACTATATCATGACCTGATGGGTGGTGCTTTTACAGGATGTAAACGGTGTACCGGGCTGAGCGCATTAACACGCAGCCCGGTAAGCAGCCTAGAGAAGTAAATGGCCGAAGATAAAGCCGAATGCGACAGATAGCACAATTGCCAGCGTGCCGGGAACAATAAATGAATGATTAAATACGAACTTACCGATGCGTGTTGAACCCGTATCGTCCATTTCAACGGCTGCCAGCAAAGTGGGGTAGGTCGGCAGAACAAATAAAGCAGAAACGGCAGCAAATGAGGCCACAGCGGTCACGGGTGAAACGCCAAGCAGCAGCGCAGCAGGCATTAATGCTTTAGCCGTCGCGGCCTGTGAATAAAGTAATGTGGACGCGAAAAACAAAATCACGGCCAGCATCCAGGGATAGTCTTGCAGCAACTGACCGGCAAACTGCTGGATTTCACCGATGTGCGCTTTAACAAAGGTATCGCCAAGCCAGGCAACGCCCATGACGCAGATACAGGCACTCATCCCCGATTTGAACGTGCTGGCAGAGAGAATGCTGCTGGTATCGACTTTGCAGCTCAGGCATATCAGCGCGGCAATGGTCAGCATAAACACGACGATCGCTTCGTTGCGAGGTAAGACAGGATTAGCGATCAGCCCAACGGTTTCACTGATAGCGGTGGCATACAGCATTACGGCAAGGATACCGAACAGAAAAAGCAGTACTGAGCGCTTTGCGCCAGGTTTTTCTTCAAATACCGTCTCACCTCGCAGCACAACCTCACCTTTAGCCAGACGTTGTTGATAAACATCATCCTCTTTTAGCTCTTTACCAAGAAAGTTAGTCACCAGCGCCGTAAGGAAAATAGCGATCATCGTCGATGGGATAGCGACAGAAAGCAGTCCCAGATAGCTGATGCCTTTCGGCTCCAGGATACTGGAAAAGAACACCACGGCCGCAGAAAGAGGCGAGGCCGTTATGGCCACCTGTGAGGCTATGACCGCAATGGAAAGCGGACGGGAAGGGCGCACCCCCTGTTCTTTAGCAACTTCGGCGATCACCGGCAAAGTAGAAAAAGCGGTATGGCCAGTGCCTGCCAGCAAGGACATAAAATAAGTGACCAGAGGGGCCAAAAAAGTAATGTAGCGTGGATGCTTACGCAGGAGCCGCTCAGCAAGGCTAACGAGGTAATCCATACCGCCGGCAACCTGCATAGCGGCAATAGCGGCGATCACCGCCATGATAATTTCTATCACGTCGAAAGGAATGGCGCCGGGCTTAATCTGGAATCCCAGCGTAAGGATCAGTACTCCAACCCCGCCGGCAAGGCCGATACCTGGCCCACCGAGGCGTGCGCCTAAATATATCGCCGCCAGCACGATAATCAGCTCTGGCAAAATCATACGTTGCTCCATTGGTAGTAGTGTTAGTAACGGGTTGAAAATATGTAAACACAGGCAAAAAAAAGGGCACGTTGTTCGCTGAACTAACGTGCCCTTATGGCTTACCGGTGCATATTACTCATTGTCATCGGTATAGCGTTTGGCTTTATAAACCGGATACATCAGGTTCTGGGTTGAGAAAATATCGTCCAGTTCCGCTTCGGTCAGCAGCCCACGTTCCAGCACCACTTCCCGAACGCTTTTACCCGTTTCAGCACAAATTTTACCGACGATATCGCCGTTATGGTGCCCAATATAAGGGTTCAGGTAAGTGACGATACCAATAGAGTTAAACACGTAAGCTTCACAGACGGCTTTGTTTGCCGTAATCCCGTTGACGCATTTTCCCAGCAGGTTAGAGCAGGCGTTAGTCAGGATATGAACCGACTCGAACAGTGCCTGGCCAATCACAGGTTCCATAACGTTCAGCTGCAGCTGGCCAGCTTCAGAGGCCATAGTCACCGTAACGTCATTGCCGATGACCTTAAAGCAGACCTGATTCACAACTTCAGGCACGACCGGGTTGACCTTGGCAGGCATAATTGAGGAACCGGCCTGAAGTTCCGGCAGGTTAATTTCATTTAAACCCGCTCGCGGACCTGAAGAGAGCAGGCGCAAATCGTTACAGATTTTCGACAGCTTAACAGCCAGGCGCTTAAGCGCGCTGTGCACCATCACATAGGCACCGCAGTCTGACGTCGCTTCAATAAGATCTTCCGCCGGTACGCAAGGCAGGTTGCTGACTTCCGCCAGCTTTTTCACGGCCAGATGCTGATAACCTTCTGGCGTATTCAGGCGCGTACCGATAGCCGTTGCGCCAAGATTCACCTCCAGCAGCAGCTCACCGGTACGCAGAAGGTTTTTAATCTCTTCATTAAGCAGCACGTTAAAGGCATGGAATTCCTGCCCCAGCGTCATAGGCACGGCATCTTGTAACTGCGTACGGCCCATCTTCAGCACGGAAGAGAACTCGGCCGCTTTCCGCTCAAAGCCTTCACTCAGCTGTCCGATGGCATCCAACAGCTTCAAAATCGAGGTGTAAACGGCAATACGAAAACCCGTAGGGTAGGCATCGTTAGTGGACTGACATTTATTAACGTGATCGTTAGGATTAAGGAACTGATAATCCCCTTTCTGATGACCCATCAGCTCCAGACCGATATTGGCCAGAACTTCATTGGTATTCATGTTCACCGACGTGCCTGCACCACCCTGATAGACATCTACCGGAAACTGGTCCATGCATTTGCCGTTGTTCAGCACTTCGTCGCAGGCCTGAATAATCACATTAGCAATGTTGCGTGGAATGGTTTGCAGCTCTTTATTCGCCATTGCCGCTGCTTTTTTTACCATCACCATGCCGCGAACAAACTCTGGAATGTCGCTGATCTTGCTGTTACTGATATAAAAATTTTCAATCGCACGTAGAGTATGAACACCATAATAAGCATCGGCCGGGACTTCGCGCATGCCTAACAGGTCTTCTTCGATACGAATGTTATTTGCCATGAGAACCTTCTTGTAAGTGCTGCAGGATTATCATTATCAAAGGGGAAATTGGTCGTATAGAGCCCGGACAATATGGTAGCGGTTTGCGTGTGGCTGAGCACGATTATATTCAGCTTATCGACCAACTCCTGGAGGCGGATCGCGAAAAATTACGGTTTCTTTATCATGGCGTTAACTGTAGCGTATCCTGCCTGGCCCTGCGGGTTTACACGAATTTACTAAGCCAGCGTTGAAAAGCCCTGACGCGGCGCCCATTTCAAGCAGATACGATCGTTTTTTGATCCCTTTTACGCCTTCACGCTTGCGGCGGGATGGCCCGGACAGACAGGAGAGTGCGGTGCGTTGGTTACCGTTTTTAGTACTATTTATTCTTGCATGGATTGAGATTAGCCTCTTTATTCAGGTTGCCCACGTGCTCGGTGTGTTGCTGACGCTGCTGCTGGTGGTGTTCACTTCCTGCATTGGCATCTCGCTGGTGAAAAACCAGGGAATGAAAAATTTCATGTCCATCCAGCAGAAAATGGCGGCGGGAGAAAGCCCGGCCGCTGAGATGATGAAAAGCGTCTCGCTGATCCCGGCAGGCTTTTTGCTGCTGTTGCCTGGCTTTTTCACCGATTTTCTTGGACTGCTGCTACTTTTACCGCCTGTGCAAAAGTACCTGATGCTCAAGCTGATGCCGCATATCCGCGTGTGGCGTGGCCCGGGTGCAGGCCCGGATAGCGGCGTTACCGTTGATGGTGAATATGAACGCAAAGGCTCAAAGCTCATCGAGCACGACGATCGCCCCGACGATCGCTGATTTTTGCATATAACTGAATAGTGAAGATAAAGGCGCTCAGAGCGCCTTTTTACTTTTTTAGTTATAACGGTGGCGCTTATTTGTCTGTTTTTTACGCAGAAGAGAATTTTTTATTTTTTCCCCCTTGAAAGCTCTACTGGCTGTCCCTATCTCTTCCGTCACGAGCCCGGCGCCTGACGCCCGGCGTTCATCCCAAAAAGACTGATTGGACTTCTCAAAGGAGAGCTATCAATGAAAATTCGTCCATTGCACGACCGTGTTATCGTCAAGCGTAAAGAAGTGGAATCTAAATCAGCTGGTGGCATCGTTCTGACCGGCTCCGCAGCTGGGAAATCTACCCGCGGCGAAGTGCTGGCTGTTGGCAATGGCCGTATCCTGGAAAATGGCGAAGTGAAACCACTGGACGTTAAAGTGGGCGACCTGGTTATTTTCAGCGAAGGCTACGGTGCGAAAACTGAGAAAATCGACAACCAGGAAGTGCTGATCATTTCTGAAAGCGACATTCTGGCAATTGTTGAAGCGTAATTACGCGTAACTCACTGAACGAAACGAATTTAAGGGATATTGATAATGGCAGCTAAAGACGTAAAATTCGGTAATGACGCACGCGTAAAAATGCTGCGTGGCGTGAACGTACTGGCAGATGCAGTTAAAGTGACTCTGGGTCCAAAAGGCCGTAACGTAGTGCTGGATAAATCTTTCGGCGCACCGACCATCACTAAAGACGGCGTTTCCGTTGCACGTGAAATCGAGCTGGAAGACAAGTTCGAAAACATGGGCGCGCAGATGGTTAAAGAAGTTGCCTCTAAAGCGAACGACGCTGCGGGTGACGGTACGACTACTGCGACCGTACTGGCACAGTCCATCATCACCGAAGGCCTGAAAGCCGTCGCGGCGGGCATGAACCCGATGGATCTGAAGCGCGGTATCGACCAGGCGGTTATCGCTGCGGTTGAAGAACTGAAAAAACTCTCCGTTCCTTGCTCCGACTCTAAAGCTATCGCTCAGGTTGGTACCATCTCTGCTAACTCCGATGAAACCGTGGGCGAACTGATTGCTCAGGCAATGGAAAAAGTCGGCAAAGAAGGCGTAATCACCGTTGAAGAAGGCACCGGCCTGCAGGACGAGCTGGACGTGGTTGAAGGTATGCAGTTCGATCGCGGCTACCTGTCTCCTTACTTCATCAACAAGCCAGAAACGGGCGCAGTAGAGCTGGAATCACCATTCATCCTGCTGGCTGACAAAAAAATCTCCAACATCCGTGAAATGCTGCCAGTGCTGGAAGCCGTTGCGAAAGCAGGCAAACCACTGCTGATCATCGCTGAAGATGTTGAAGGCGAAGCGCTGGCGACCCTGGTGGTGAACACCATGCGCGGCATCGTTAAAGTGGCTGCGGTTAAAGCACCTGGCTTCGGCGACCGTCGTAAAGCTATGCTACAGGACATCGCGGTTCTGACCGGTGGTACCGTTATCTCTGAAGAGATCGGTATGGAGCTGGAAAAATCAACGCTGGAAGACCTGGGCCAGGCGAAACGCGTTGTGATCAACAAAGACACCACCACCATCATCGATGGCGTGGGTGAAGAAGCCACTATCTCTGGCCGTGTGACTCAGATCCGTCAGCAGATTGAAGAAGCAACGTCTGATTACGATCGTGAAAAACTGCAGGAGCGCGTCGCTAAACTGGCAGGCGGCGTAGCCGTACTGAAAGTGGGCGCAGCAACTGAAGTTGAGATGAAAGAGAAAAAAGCGCGCGTTGAAGATGCCCTGCACGCTACCCGTGCTGCGGTAGAAGAAGGCGTTGTTGCTGGTGGTGGCGTTGCGCTGGTGCGCGTTGCTGCGGTACTGGCTGGCCTGACTGGTCAGAACGAAGACCAGAACGTGGGCATCAAAGTTGCGCTGCGCGCGATGGAATCTCCACTGCGTCAGATCGTTTCTAACGCCGGTGAAGAGCCTTCTGTAGTGGCCAACATGGTGAAAGCTGGCGAAGGTAACTACGGTTACAACGCGCAGACCGAAGAGTACGGCAACATGATCGACTTCGGTATCCTGGACCCAACTAAAGTGACCCGTTCTGCTCTGCAGTACGCGGCATCCGTTGCTGGCCTGATGATCACCACCGAATGTATGGTGACTGACCTGCCGAAAGGCGACGCTCCAGACTTAGGCGCTGGCGGCGGCATGGGCGGCATGGGTGGTATGGGCGGCATGATGTAATCCCCCCACCGTTTGAAAGAAAACCCTCTGTCTCTGACAGGGGGTTTTTCTTTTTTGGGGGAAAATAGTATAAGTAAGGGCGCAAGAACTCACCGGGAAAACATTTTTTCGGCTGCCCGGCAGCAGATGTTGAGAGGTTTACCTGGACTTTCGGTACGATCAGGGATAGCTCTGATGACAATAATGGGGATTAAAATGCGGATTAACGTCTTGCTGGGACTTTCTGTAGCGGCAACGCTGCTGGTGGGCTGTAGCACCTCGACAACGCTCAGTTCGGCGGGTGAACGAGTGACTTTTACCGACCAACAACCCGCCAGCCAGTGCCAGCTGCTGGGGAACCTCACGGGTTCACAGAGTAACTGGTTCAGCGGAGCAGGCGGCGGCGAAAGCAGTTCGCTGCGTGGTGCAGCAAACGATCTGCGCAATCGCGCCGCAGAAATGGGCGGCAATGTTATTTATGGCGCAACCAGCCCGACCCAGAATATCTGGTCAAGTCTGGCACCGCTGGACAGCAAGATGAGCGGTCAGGTTTACAAGTGCCCGCAGGCATAAAAACGAAAAATGATAGTGTCCTGACCGCCGGCTGAAAGCATTGTTCATCAGCCAGCTCGCCCGGCATACAGCGGAGGATAATCCTCCCTGTATGCCTGCTTTTACCTCAGATGTTTTCTCACCCTGGTATCATCAGGATTACAGGGCCTGCGGGACCAGCCACGGCAAACGATCGCTATTCCTGACGCAGCTGCAAATCCAGCGGCGTTTTGCTTGGCTCGCCCCCAATTTCTCTTGCCAGCTTTGGCACCATATAGCCGGAAACCCGACGCAATAGCTCCCGAACTATCGCTCTGGCCTGCTCATCAGAGACATAGAAATGGGCTGCACCCTGAACCTTATCCAACACGTGCAGGTAGTAAGGCAGAATCCCCGCATCAAACAGCGCATTACTCAACGCAGCCAACGTCACCGCATTATCATTGATTCCGCGCAGCAAGACGCTCTGGTTTAACAACATGACGCCGGCGCGTTTTAGCTGCTGCATGGCCTCTCGCAGCTCGTCGCCAATTTCCTGAGCATGGTTGATGTGCGTGACTAGCAGCGTTTGCAGACGCGATTGCGCCAGACGCTGGCAGAGCGCGGAGGTGATCCTCGCAGGGATTACAACTGGCAAACGGCTGTGGATGCGCAGACGTTTCAGATGCGGGATCTGTTCCAGTTCGCTAATCAGCCAGTCCAGTTCGCTGTCTTTTGCCATCAATGGGTCGCCACCAGAGAAAATAATCTCATCCAGTTCTGGCTGCTGTCGGATATACTCCAGGGCCTGCTGCCAGTTGCGCTTGTTGCCCTGATTATCAGAGTAAGGAAAATGGCGGCGGAAACAGTAGCGGCAATTGACGGCGCAGCCACCTTTGACTAACAGCAGCGCGCGATTACGATATTTATGTAACAGACCCGGCACAACGCTGCTCTGCTCATCAAGCGGATCGGTACTGTAACCCGGTGCATCAACAAATTCCTGGCTTTGGGTGATGACCTGTAGCAGGAGCGGATCTTGCGGATCGCCTTTTTGCATTCTGGACGCAAAGGCTCTGGGCACGCGCAGGGCAAAAAGACGACGAGCTTCAGCGCCCGCCGCCAGCGCCGGGTGCGAATCGAGGCCTAAAAGTTGCAGTAATTCATTTGGATCGGTGATTACATCTGCAAGTTGATGCAACCATTCTTCTCGCGAAGGGTTATTTAGGGTTACAATGTGTGCCATTTTTTTGGCTAAGTACCAGTATTAAATTGTAGAGGGCCTTTATGGCGACTTATTCTAGCAACGATTTCCGTCCCGGTCTTAAAATCATGTTCGAAGGCGAACCTTACGCTATCGAATCCAGCGAGTTCGTTAAACCAGGTAAAGGCCAGGCTTTCGCACGCGTTAAAATGCGCCGTCTGCTGACCGGTACCCGTGTTGAGAAAACCTTCAAATCTACCGATTCTGCTGAAGGTGCTGACGTAGTAGATACTAACCTGAACTACCTGTACAACGACGGTGAGTTCTACCACTTCATGCATCCGGAAACTTTTGAACAGCACCCTGTTGAAGAGAAAACCGTGGGTGATGCAGCGAAATGGCTGCTGGATAATGCAGAGTGTATCGTGACGCTGTGGAACGGCAAACCGATTCAGGTGTTACCGCCAAACTTTGTTGAGCTGGAAATCGTTGATACCGATCCAGGCCTGAAAGGTGATACCGCAGGAACCGGCGGCAAGCCAGCAACGCTGTCTACCGGTGCCGTGGTTAAAGTTCCGTTGTTCGTACAGATCGGCGAAGTGATCAAAGTGGATACCCGTTCGGGTGAATACGTTTCTCGCGTAAAATAACCACTTATGGGCCTGGTTTCAGGCCCTGTTCCCTGATGGAGCCTGAGTAAATGATTAACTGGGTTAAGCTCATTGCTGTTGCCTTATTAATGACCAGCTCACTGAGCGCCTGCAATACGTTTCACGGTTTTGGTGAAGACGTCCAGCACCTGGGCGGCGCAATTTCACACGCAGCCAGCTAATTTTTCTTTCTTTACGATGTCCTGAGTAAGGTTGCAGAAGCATCCGGCTGAATTACGGCTATGCTTAAAACGCTGTACTTTACTTCTACTAAAAAGGACATGGTTATGTTAAAGAAAAGTATTGTCTCAATCCTTTCTGTTCTGGTGCTTTCATCCGTGCTTACCGCCTGTAACACCACGCGTGGCGTAGGTGAAGACGTGTCAGCCGGCGGCCAGGCAATTCAAAGAAGCGCTCAGTAAACGGTGTGCCGGTGCTCTGGCACCGGCCCTGATCACGTCTGTTTTACCCAAATCAGCTTAGTGACATCAAACCCCGCCTGACGGGCTTTCGCCGTCAATTCCTCTTTCACGCTGTTATCGATCTGCGGCGTCCGCGACAGGATCCACAGATAATCACGGTTCGGGCCACATATCAGCGCGTGCTGATAAGCGTTGTCTAACGCAATAACGTTATACCCACCGTAGAAAGGGCCGAAGAACGAGACTTTTAGTGCCGCCTGGCTTGGCGACCCCGTAAAGTACGCTTTACCGATACTTTCCTGCCAGCGCTGTTTCTTCACGTTGAAACCACGATTGACGACCTTAAGGCCACCGTCGTCACGTTTGCTATAGGTTGCTGTTACATGATCGAGGCCGCGTTCGAAGCGGTGATCCAGCCTGGCGATTTCGTACCAGCTGCCTAAATAAAGATCGGCGTTAAAGCCTTCGATGGGCGTGACGCCTTTCGGCGGCGTAGTGCTACAGGCGACGGAGAGAAGGGCGCCGGCACCTGCGGCCAGCATTTTCCAGAGAGACATAAGCGATTCCTTTTCATTTGAACAGCTTAAGTATAGGCGCGTTTTGCGCAGGCGGCATATTGCCGCCTGATAATAACCGACTGTCACAAGGTTAGAATGCCGATAGCCGTAACCACGGTCAGGATCGCGGCGAAGCCGTAAAAAACCCACTTACTGGCTGGAATATGCAGTTTCAAATCGTGCATGCCATGATGGAGCCGGTGAAGCGCGCACCAGATGGGCATCACAATCGCCAGAAACAAAAAGCCACGGCCAGTCAAAGACTGTGCAAGGCTTTGCAGATGCTCAAAACTAAAAGCGGATGATTTGCCCACGCTCAGCGGCAGTAAAATACCTGTAAGCAGCACAACAACCGGCGAGACGATTGCCGCCCACATGCCGCCCGCGCCAAAAAGCGACCAAAAAATCGGTTCGTCAGAGCGAGTATTTTTCGTTTGCATAGTTACCTCTGTAAAAGAAAAAACGCGGCCAGGAGTGCAAGGCTGACCAGAATCATGACAACCCATAACCCTTTGATCACCGGCGCGGGCGACAGCTTTTTATCCCCAATAACGATAACCGAGGCTTTGGGTGCCAGTTCAAACCAGGTTTTGCTGTGCAGCAGCGAGGCTGCCAGCGCCAGGACATTCAGTAACAGCACGACAGGATGCTGTAAAAAAGCGACGAAACTGGCCCAGCTTTCCGCGCCGTTTTTAAGCGCAAACAGGCCAAAGATTAATTCCAGGCTAAACCACAGTGCCGGGATGGCCGTCGCTTCACGCAGCATATAAAAGCGGTAGAAAGAGGATTTTTGCCACCAGTTAGCGGCAACCGGGGGATGATAAGCGTTACGTTTGGTGGTCATCGGATCGCTCCTTATTGCGGCCTGAGACTGGCAATCAAAAAGTCTTTCGCGCTTTCCACTTTGCTTTGCTGGATGGCGGCGGCGGGATCGACATGTTTCGGGCAAACCTCTGAGCAGAACCCAACAAAGGTGCAGGGCCAAACGCCGTTTTCACCGTTCAGCTGGGGCATGCGCTGTTTTTTCCCCCGGTCGCGGCTATCCAGGTTATAGCGGTGCGCCAGCGTGATGGCGGCGGGGCCAATAAATTCCGGGTTCAGCCCAAACTGCGGGCAGGCGGCGTAGCAAAGGCCACAGTTGATGCAGCCTGAAAACTGGTGATATTTCGCCATTTGCGCCGGGGTCTGCGCGTTGGGGCCGTCTTGTGGTGCGCGCGTGTTGCCGATAATCCAGGGCTTGATCGCTTCAAGGCTTTCAATAAAGCGGGTCATATCGACAATCAGATCCCGTTCAACGGGAAAATTAGCCAGCGGCTCGACGCGCATCCCTTTTGGATAGTTACGCAGGAAGGTTTTGCAGGCCAGTTTGGGAATATTATCGACCATCATTCCACAAGAGCCACAGATGGCCATACGGCAGGACCAGCGGAACGACAGGTCGTAAGCGAGATTATCTTTGATATAGCCCAGGGCATCTAACAGCGAAGTTTGTTCATCCCACGGCACCTCAAAAAATTCGCTACGGGGTAGCCTGTCCGTTTCCGGATTATAACGTTGGATCTCAATTTTGCAGCGGGGTAGTTCACTCATGTGGGATTGCCTCCTTCGTCTCGCCTTCAGCGCCATAAACCCGTTTTGCCGGCGGCAGACGGGTAATGTTCACCTCACCCCAGCCGATTTCCGGTGCACCCTGCTCGCGATAGTAGCTGAGTGAGTGCTTAAGGAAGTGCGCGTCGTCTCTTGAGGTACAACCTTCGTCCAGACGCTGGTGAGCGCCGCGCGATTCTTTTCGCTGGAAGGCCGCGTGCGCCATGCATTCTGCCACGTTCAGGCCGTGCGCCAGCTCAATGCTGTAAAGCAGTTGGGTATTGAAAACGCTGGAGGTATCGCTGATGCGCACGCGTTTAAAGCGCTCTTTCAGCTCTGCCAGTTTATCCATGGTGGTTTGCATCAGTTCCGGTGTGCGATAGATGCCGCAGCCTTCTTCCATAGTCATGCCCATTTCATCGCGCAGCGTTGACCAGCTTTCTTCTCCCTGCTGATTAACCAGCGCTTTCAGCCGTTGTTCACAATCACGCGCCTGAGCATCCAATAGCGAAGCGGGTTTTTTACGGTTTTCCAGCGCGCGCGCGGCCGCGTTTTCGCCTGCGAGCCGGCCAAAAACTACCAGTTCTGCCAGCGAATTAGATCCGAGGCGGTTAGCGCCGTGCAGGCCGACCGATGAGCATTCCCCCACGGCAAACAGCCCACGGATACGCGTTTCACACTCTGCGTTAGTCTCGATACCGCCCATGGTGTAATGCGCCGTAGGACGAATGGGGATGGGCGTGGTGACAGGATCGACGCCGACGTAAGCCTTACTTAATTCACAGATAAACGGCAGCCGCTCCAGCAGCTTTTTCTCACCCAGATGCCGTAGGTCCAGATGCACAACTTCGCCACGCGGTGTATGAATGGTGCGGCCTTTTTGTGACTCATGCCAGAATGCTTGTGAAACCTTATCGCGCGGCCCCAGCTCCATATATTTATTTTTCGGCTGGCCGAGTGGCGTTTCCGGCCCCATACCGTAGTCCTGCAAATATCGGTAGCCATCTTTATTCACCATAATGCCGCCTTCGCCCCGACAGCCTTCCGTCATCAAAATGCCGGAACCTGGCAGGCCGGTAGGGTGATACTGGACGAACTCCATATCCCGCAGCGGAACGCCATGGCGCAGCACCATTCCCATACCATCTCCGGTAACAATCCCGCCGTTGGTGTTATAACGATAAACCCGACCCGCGCCTCCGGTTGCCAGCACGACTGCACTGGCCTGTATCTGAATAAGCGTGCCTTCCATCATATTCATCGCAATCAGGCCGCGCGCTTCGCCGTCATCGACCAGCAGATCAAGCACAAAATGCTCATCGAAACGGGTTATCTGCGGATATTTCAGCGACGTCTGGAACAGCGTATGCAGCATATGAAAGCCGGTTTTATCCGCAGCGAACCAGGTACGTTCGATCTTCATGCCACCAAAACGACGTACGTTGACGGATCCGTCCTGACGCCGACTCCAGGGACAGCCCCAGATTTCAAGCTGCGCCATCTCCTGCGGGCAATGCTGAACGAAGTAATCTACCACATCCTGCTCACACAGCCAGTCACCGCCGGAAACGGTGTCATGAAAGTGGAGGTCGAAGCTGTCATGGGCCTGGCTCACGGCGGCCGACCCGCCTTCAGCCGCCACGGTGTGGCTGCGCATGGGATAAACTTTGGAAACAAGGGCGATAGAAAGGGCGGGGTTGGCTTCAGCAGCGGCGATGGCGGCACGTATTCCTGCGCCGCCTGCGCCGACTATCACCAGATCGGCAGTAAAGGTTTGCACGGTGTTCTCCCTGTCAGGCTGGATGAGGGGATTCCTCAGTTTTCAGGAGCCTCAGTATAAAACCGGCTATCGGGGCTAAACTTGATATGCTCAGGTATTTGAGTGAGAAATAAACAGCAAAACGCGCTGCGGACTGCTGTTTTTTTAACGGGCTGGAAAGGCATATCACCTTGCAGATAAACCGGGCCATCTATTTTATCTGTGCAGGTTTGTTTGTCCGGGCCGGGTCGGGTAGACTGCTTCACCCTGTGTGATTAGGAGTACAAATTATGAGCGATACGGCCAGCTGGCAGCCCAGCGCCCCGATTAGCAATTTATTGAAACGGGCGGCGATCATGGCGGAAATCCGGCGCTTTTTTGCCGATCGTGGGGTGTTGGAAGTCGAAACCCCGGCGATGAGCCAGGCTACGGTGACCGATATCCATCTGTTTCCTTTTCAGACGCGCTTCGTCGGCCCTGGTGCCGCCCAGGGGATGGATCTTTATCTGATGACCAGCCCGGAATATCACATGAAGCGGCTGCTTGCTGCGGGCAGTGGCCCGATTTTCCAGCTTTGTCGCAGCTTCCGTAATGAAGAAGCGGGCCGTCACCACAACCCTGAATTCACCATGCTGGAATGGTATCGCCCGCATTATGATATGTACCGGCTGATGAATGAGGTAGACGATCTGCTACAGCAGGTGCTGGAATGCGGAGCGGCGGAAACGCTCTCTTATCAGCAGGCCTTTATCCGCCATCTGGAGATAGACCCGCTCTCTGCGGACAAAGCTCAGCTGCGTGAAGCGGCGGATAAACTGGGCGTCGGCGATCTGGCGAACCGGGAAGAAGATCGCGACACGCTGTTACAGCTGCTGTTCGTGGTGGGCGTGGAGCCGCTGATTGGTAAAGATAAGCCGGCCTTCGTGTATCACTTCCCGGCCAGTCAGGCCGCGCTAGCCGAGATCAGCACCGAAGATCACCGGGTGGCCGAGCGTTTTGAGGTGTATTTCAAAGGGATTGAGCTGGCTAATGGTTTCCGCGAACTGACTGACAGCCGCGAACAGCGCCAGCGCTTTGAACAGGATAACCGTAAGCGCGCCGCTCGTGGCCTGCCACAGCAGCCGATTGATACTTATCTGCTGGATGCATTGGCTCATGGCATGCCGGATTGTTCTGGCGTGGCGCTTGGCGTAGATCGCATTGTGATGCTGGCGCTGAACGCGTCAGCGCTGAGTGAAGTGATTGCTTTCCCGGTTGGACGCTGCTGATTCCCATCAGACTGGCCGCCGACAGGCTCAGGAACCCATACTGCTGCTCCTGAGCCTGCTGCTTACAATCCCCCAGACTTATAGGTCCGTGCCGCAGGCGCGCCATTGCCAGCGGGTGTCTTTCGGCCCAACGTTTCCATCCGGACCTGGAAAGGTGGGAAAGGCATTTCCAAACCGTGCTCCTGATAACCGCGCAGGATCTGCTGATGCAGTTCATGACGCAACGGCATGCGATGGCCCATTTCTGCGGCGTGAATACGCAGCTCAAAGAGCTGGATGCCCTGTTGCAGATCGACCAGATAGGCTTCCGGTTGTGGGGTTTCCAACACGTACTGACAGCGTTTTGCCGCGGCTAACAGCACGTTGGTGACTTCTTCACTATTGGCTTCTGCCGCTGCCGGAATCGTCAGCACGACGCGCGTGACCGAATCTGACAGTGACCAGTTAATAAACTGCTCGGTGATAAAGGCCTTGTTCGGCACGATGATCTCTTTGCGATCCCAGTCGGTAATCGTGGTGGCACGCGTGTTGATTCGGGTGATGCTGCCCGTCAAATCGCGGATCGTCACGGTATCGCCAATACGAATCGGCTTTTCGAACAGAATAATCAGGCCAGAGATAAAGTTAGCGAAGATCTCCTGCAAGCCAAAACCTAATCCCACACCCAGCGCGGCGACCAGCCATTGTAGTTTTGACCAGTCGACGCCAATCATGGAAAAACCGGCCAGTCCGCCGACCAGGATCAGCGTGTATTTCGTCAGCGTGGTGATGGCATAGCCGGTGCCGGGGGTCAGATTTAAATGCTGAAGCAGCGCCAGCTCCAACAGCGCGGGCATGTTTCGCACCAGCTGCGTGGTGATAATCAGCACTAAAATAGCAATCAGTACCGATCCGAGCGTAATCGGCTGCAGGCTCTCCACGCCCTGCACCGTGGTGCTGGCATCCCACAGCCTGATGTTTTCCAGGAAGCCAAAGGCCGAGTGGATTTCCGACCACAGCACAATCACCGAAACCAGCGCAATAAGCGTCAGGATAGAACGCACCAGCCGCAGCGACTGGGCGCTGATGGCATCCAGATCGATAACCGGTTCGTCAACTTCCTGCGCTTCCGAGTTGTTTTGCGTGGCCGTAGCGTCTTCTTCACCTTTAGCACGTTGTGCAAGGATATCGGCACGCCGGTTGCGGGCACGATCAAAAGCGATGCGACGGCGCTGGATCAGCATCCAGCGGCGGATAATATGGTAGATGACCAGCAGCAGGAACCAGATGGCCAGTGAGGTTTCCACCCTTGCCAGCAGCGCCTGAGAAGTCGCCAGATAACCAATGCAGGAAGCCAGCGCGGCAATCAGCGGAATGCCGATCATCAGGTTCCATAAAAGATTCGTGACAAAGTTTTCGCCATTGCCTTCTTTATCGAGATAAAGCGGAATGCCCGCGCGTTTCAGGCTTACCGTAACAAGGCTCAGCGCACCGCAAATCAGGATAAAGCAGAGCCTTCCCAGGGTGGCTGAAAACTGCCGATCGTCAAGATTATCGAAGCCGATTAGCAGCATAATCAGCGGCACGACAAAGCCGATACACAGGGTATAAAAACGCATTGCGCGCGCGACCCGATTCTGTTGCCAGCGAAAATGGACGATAAACAGACCTTTGGAGCGAGCGAACCCGGCACTGATCATAAAGGCCCAGAGCAGCGGCACGGTCGCGGTGACGCCATCGCCAATCGCCACAGCAATCGGATAAGGCCAGGCGTGCTGAAGACCGTAGCCCAGCGCCATCCACAATACGGGCAGCGGCAGGGCGACCAGAATTGACCAGAAGACGGTACGAACCGTCAGGCCGAAACGATCCTGCGTGACCTTGCCCACCTTGCTGGCCGAACGATTGAGAAAATCACGGTAATGACGACGAGAACTGAGGCTGAAACCCACCAGCAGCAGGGCACCAAGAATCGGCAACACGGTTTCACGGCTGGTAAACATCATGACCAGCGCGCCGGCCATTTGCCCCAGCGTATCCAATGACAGCAGGCTTTTCAGATCGCGCACCAGATCGAGCGGGAAACTGAGATGCAGCGCGCTGACATCTGCCGTCCAGAACAGATAGCGGTGAGTCGCCTCTTTGACTTCTTTCAGCGCATCTTCGAGCTGGCCGTTGGCGACCTTCAGCTTGGTCACTTCGAGGATCAGATTATCGCTGCCTGAAAGCAAAGAACCGATCAGCTCCCGCTGCGTTTTGAGCTGAGCTTCCAGAATTTTACGCTGATCGGCCGTTAACGGCGTACCGTCATCCTGCCTGATTTGACGCAGCTGCTGCTGATGTTCAAGCAGATCCTCATAGTGCAGGCGTTGTACCCGCAACTGACCCATTTCGCTATCCAGCTGCTGAGGCTTTGGCATTTCCGGCAGGCGGGCGACCTGAGCCCGTAAAGCTTCGCCCAGTACGTTAGACACGCCCAGCCACTGCGACTGTTCGCGTATGGTACTTAGCGCCTGACGAACCTGAATCGTCTGGTTGACCGCCGTACGCTGCTGTGAAGCGACCAGATCCATGCGTTGAGCCTGCTGGTTCAGCGCGGCAGAGAGTTCACGGTTAACGCGAAACTGTTTGCTGATGTTCAGCGGCAGTTCGCCGCTGTTTTCCGCCAGCTGCTCGGTTTTCTCCAGCGCCTGCTCCGCCTCGTGTTGACGGCGACTGTTCAGCTGATTACGTAATTCCTGAAGATAAGCATCAAGCTGGCCTGCCTTGCGCTGGTGGATTTCGCCACGCATCCGCGCCAGCTCCTGACGGTTGTTGGCGGAAAGCTGGGCGAGTTCCAGTTCATCAACCCGCGCTTTCTGCGCCGCCGATTCGGCCTGGCGGGCAGCAAGCTGTGCCTGAGCCAGCGGAGTCGCGGGCGAAGGTTGACCTTGCAGACGACGTTCGATTTCATTTAAGGCACGTCGTGCATCGGTCTGCTGCTGGGGAAGCTGAGCAAGCGAATCGCTGATTTCTCTGGCCCGATCCTGCTCCTGCTGAGACTGACGGCCTTCTTCCAGCAGCTGGCTGCTAACCTGAAGGATTTCCTGATCCAGCTCTGCGGCCGTCATGGTGCTGCGAACGGTTTTAGGATTGTCAGCCAGCGCAGCCATCTGCTGGCGAAGCTCGCGCGAGATCTGCGGAAAATCATCAATGATTTGCTGATAATCACGGGTGTTGTTCAGCGACTTCTGCTGCTCATCCAGCCAGTTCAGCGTGGTTTGTAGAGCATCTATAGTTTCCGCCTGATTCGGCGTATCTTTATCCGACTTCGCCGCGTCAAGGGCCTGTTTGATCTGCGCGGTATCCGGTGCGCTGGCGGCCCAGGCGGGCTGGAGCAAAGCCCAGCCCAGTAAGAAAGGTATAATCAGGCGTAACATGCTTATCTACTATGGATGATGTAAAACTTCTTCTGCACTGGTTTTTTGCAGTGCAATGGCCAGCGTCTGACCCAGACGCGTTTTCGTTTCCGGCGTCAGGCTTTCTGCCAGTTTGACCTGGCCTGATGCAAACAGATTGATCACCGTTGAACCCAGCTTAAAGCGGCCCATTTCCTGCCCTTTTAACAGCACGACCGAACCCTCTGCATCCGCGCCCGGCCAGCTCCAGCGCTTAATTACGCCTTCACGCGGTGGCGTAATAGTACCGGCCCAGCTGGTTTCAATGCTGCCAACGATAGTTGCGCCCACCAGAATTTGCGCCATTGGGCCAAACTCGGTATCAAACAGGCAAATAACACGCTCGTTACGGGCAAACAGGTTCGGGATATTTTGTGCCGTTAGCGGGTTGACCGAATAGAGGTCGCCCGGCACGTAAATCATTTCACGCAGAATACCGTTACAAGGCATATGCACGCGGTGATAGTCGCGTGGTGCCAGATAGGTGGTCACAAACTCACCGTCACGGAACATCTCGCTCATCGCCGCATTCCCTGCCAGCAACGCTTCCAGCGAATAGGTATGGCCTTTCGCCTGGAAGATTTGATCGCCTTCTATATGGCCAAGCTGACTGATTGCGCCATCGGCTGGCAGCACCAGCAGGTTAGGATCTTTTTCAATCGGACGGGCATCGTCGCGCAGTGGACGCACGAAGAAATCGTTAAAGGTACGGTAGCTCGTGGTATCCGGCTTCTGCGCCTCTTTCATATCGACTTTGTAGAACCAGACAAAAACGTCGATAACGGCTTTAGTCAGCCAGCCTGCGCGCTTGCTGGCGCCCCAGCCAGCCAGTTCGGTCAGGCCTTTCTTAGGTAAAATGGCGTTCAGGCCGAGTTTAAGACGATCCAACACAGTAGCCTCCTGGCTTTCAGATCAAAATTAGGGGTGCGGAGTGTAGCAGTGCACGGCTATGCAAGCTATGCCGCCCACAAAGCGGGGCGGCAACGGTTAGTCATTGTTTTCAGAAAAGCTGCGACGCATTTTGAGCTGCATATCTGACATGCTGTCCAGGATGCGGTGATAGCTCTCAAAACGGGTAACATCGATCTCACCTTGTTCTACGGCTTCGCGGATCGCGCAGCCCGGATCGGTATCATGTTTGCAGTCGCGGAATTTGCAGTAACCTAAAAACTTACGGAATTCGACAAATCCACGGGTAATTTGTTCCGGTTCCAGATGCCACAAACCAAATTCACGGACCCCCGGGGAATCGATAATATCGCCGCCGGTTGGGAAATGGTAAAGGCGGGCTGCGGTGGTCGTATGCTGGCCAAGACCCGAAACGTCCGAGACGTCGTTGGTCAGGATCTCATTGGCGCTCAGCTCAAGGCCCAGCAGGGCATTAAGCAGGCTCGATTTACCCACGCCAGACTGACCGGCAAAAATGCTGATTCGACCGATTAACGCGGCCTCCAGGTCAGCCAGACCCTGCTTGCGCTGGCTGGAAACCATCACCACGCGATAACCGATTTTACGATAAATCGCCATTTGCTCATCAACAAACGCCTGGCCTGCTTCATCCAGCAGATCCGTTTTGTTGAGAACCAGCAGCGGCTCAACATCCAGCGTTTCGCTCGCCACCAGGTAGCGATCGATAATATTCAGCGAAAGCTCAGGCAAAATGGCGGAAACAATAAAGATTTGGTTGATATTTGCCGCAATTGGCTTTACGCCGTCGTAAAAATCGGGGCGAGTCAGTACCGACGTGCGCTCATGCACCGCTTCGACAATGCCTTTGACGGTCGCGCCGCCCTGAACGCCTGGTCGCCACAGTACGCGATCGCCTGTCACCAGCGAACGAATTGTGCGGCGGATATTACAGCGGTGAACGCTACCATCCGCATCTTCCACATCGGCGTGCATGCCAAAACGGCTGATCACCACGCCGTCCCGTGCCTCGCCAAACAGGCTGTCATCGGGTTCTGGCTTGTCGGCGCGCTGTTTCAGGCGACGATCGTGGTTGGCACTAACGCGACGTTGCTGACCTTTGGATAGTTTGTTTTTGCTCACTCTTCCTCTCACGGCTTGGCAGGCTTCGCCCTGACAGGGCAAAACGTTTATGATACACCCTTATGTTTGATGATATAAGCCACGGCGAGAATCCCTATGACTGCAAATGCCAGTAACCTGATTTGGATTGACCTTGAAATGACCGGGCTGGACCCGGAACAGGATCGTATTATTGAGATCGCCACCCTGGTGACCGATGCCGATCTGAACATTCTGGCGGAAGGGCCGGTGTTTGCTGTACATCAGTCTGACGCGCAGCTGGCGCTGATGGACGACTGGAATGTGAACACGCATACCCATAGCGGCCTGGTAGAAAGAGTGAAAGCCAGCCAGTATGACGACCGCAAAGCAGAACTGGCGACCATTGAGTTCTTAAAAAAATGGGTGCCGGCCAACAGCTCGCCAATCTGCGGTAACAGTATCGGCCAGGATCGCCGCTTCCTGTTTAAGTACATGCCGGAACTGGAAGCTTACTTCCATTATCGCTATCTTGACGTCAGCACGCTGAAAGAACTGGCGCGTCGCTGGAAGCCAGAAATCCTGCCGGGCTTTAAAAAGCAGGGCACGCATCAGGCTATGGATGACATTCGCGAATCGGTGGCAGAACTGGCTTACTACCGCGAACATTTCATTCAGCTGTAAGATTGCGGGCCGTTGGATGCAAAGCACCGACGTGTTTTGCTCTGTCTCCAGGCGATGAAAAATCTTATCTGCCGCCGCAAACGCAAGATTTGTCCGTTTTTGCCGATAAAACTAGCATTGTGCCGCTTTTATCGGCAGTTGAGCGGTGAATATAAAATTTTTGCGTTTACGGGCTTGCAGCGAGTCTCTTTTCTCGTATAATTCGCACCCCGTACCGGTAGAGTTTTTTGATCGTTACGCAGAGCGGGAATAGCTCAGTTGGTAGAGCACGACCTTGCCAAGGTCGGGGTCGCGAGTTCGAGTCTCGTTTCCCGCTCCAAAATGATTTAGATGTACTGCACCACCCAAGCGGGAATAGCTCAGTTGGTAGAGCACGACCTTGCCAAGGTCGGGGTCGCGAGTTCGAGTCTCGTTTCCCGCTCCAAAATGATTTGATGTACTGCACCACCCAAGCGGGAATAGCTCAGTTGGTAGAGCACGACCTTGCCAAGGTCGGGGTCGCGAGTTCGAGTCTCGTTTCCCGCTCCAATTTTTCACCTCCGGTTTTCTTTTTTGCTCCTGACTTAGTCGATAACCTATAGCGATTCGCTAACACTTCCGCTTTTTTGATATAACGCAGACCTTCTGTGTCACAGCGGATATGCCCGTTATCACCCTCGGTACAGACGGAAAAAAGCCGCCTTTGAGCAAAATTTACACCGAGTTCGAAAAATGAACTATTCTTCATCCTGCTACAGGAAGTGGGAAGGGGTGTAAGGATTATTTGATCAGAGGCGAATGCCAGCTAAACGCGGATCTGAAGACGACGGCAAGGCCCGCGTGACAAAGGCCAGACGCGTTCAGTAAAGCTGTTTATCGTGCAGTTTAATGGAAAAAAAACTTGTCATCAGGCTTTGATAAGTCCATAATCGCACCCACTTAGGCTTCTGAAAAGAAGATAGCCTTAAAAATCAATAAGTTAAGAAGGTTAAGCGACTTATTGATGATGCACTTCCTCAGCGGGAATAGCTCAGTTGGTAGAGCACGACCTTGCCAAGGTCGGGGTCGCGAGTTCGAGTCTCGTTTCCCGCTCCAAATTACGACATACCCTGGTATTCAAAATAACTTATCCACAGCGCGTCTGATGCTGTGCTTCGCTTTTTTTGACCTCCCCTGGATATTCCTCAACAGAGTTATCCACAGATTACGCCTGCCCGTTATTTGGCAAAAGAAACAGCGAAAGATTTTGCGTCTTATGTAACTCGCTGTTATTACTGCATATAATAATATGTCAAAATGTTATCTGGATCGCTTGTGCTTTCTGTGACGTTTGAATGACAACAGCTTTTTAATTTTATGCACAGCATGTGGAAAACTTTAGCAAGATGATGTGAAGGCGTTGTTGCTCGTTTATGCATCCCTTGGCAAACCCTTTTCTATCGATCGAACCAGACGCTTTTGTTGCCCGCTTTGGATTTCAACGGCGTTTTCAGCCCGTTTTTCCAGCTGCCGAGCCAGCGCCCAGTCAATATGCTCATCCAGCATCGCGTTCTCGCCTTTTCTGGCGGTGAGCACGGCCACGTTTTCAGCCGACCACGGGGCGTTGCCCAAAGCTACCGCGATATTCCTCAGCCAGCGCAGATGTCCAATCCTGCGGATTGCCGACCCTTCCGTCACGCGCAAAAATTTCGCTTCATCCCAGACAAAAAGATCGGCTAAAGGCGGTGCATGTAGCACGGCGCGAGGGCTGAAATCGTCCTCATCGGTAAGCTGACCATAGCGATTCCACGGGCAAATTAGCTGGCAGTCATCACAGCCATAAATGCGGTTGCCGATTAACGGCCGAAATTCTTCCGGGATAGCGCCTTCCAGCTCAATGGTCAGGTAGGAAATGCAGCGCCTGGCGTCCACGGTATAAGGTTCGACAATTGCGCCGGTGGGACAGGTTGTGATGCAGGCGACGCAGCGGCCACACTGTTCCTCCTGCGGTGAATCGACCGGCAAAGGAAGGTTAATCAGCAACTCGCCAAGAAAAAACCATGACCCGGCTTCACGATTGAGGATCAGCGAATGTTTGCCGGTCCAGCCAAGGCCAGCCTTCGCGGCCAGCGGCCTTTCAAGCACCGGCGCGGAATCGACGAAAGGACGGAATTCCGCCTCCTCACAGCGCTCACGAATTTTATCTCCGAGCTTTTTCAGGCGATTGCGCAATACTTTGTGGTAATCACGCCCCAGCGCATAGCGGCTGACATAGCCCAGCTGCGGATTTTTTAACGTACTGGCAAAGGCCGCTTTGGCGGGGAGATAGTTCATGCGAACGCTAATAACCCGCAGCGTGCCGGGCAGCAGTTCATGGGGACGCGCACGCATCATGCCGTGCCGGGCCATCCAGTCCATTTCACCATGATACTGTTTGTCCAGCCACGCCTGCAGGCGCGGTTCTTCCAGGCTGAGATCGGTATCGGCGATACCCACCTGTTGGAAGCCGAGCTCCAGCCCCCATTGTTTAATATCCAGGGCAAATTGAGAAAGATCGAGAGGATGCGACATGAAAAACCTGAACCCGCTAAATAACCCGACCAGTTTACCCTATTCTGTCTGGCCTGTAGAGGCGATGGCGCAACTGGAACGCGATGGGGCCGATGCGCTTGGCATCACGCTGTTTGAGCTGATGCAGCGCGCAGGGGAAGCCGCCTTTCATCGCATTCGCGCGATCTGGCCGGAAAAGCAGCACTGGCTGATCCTCTGCGGTCATGGCAATAACGGTGGGGATGGCTTTATTGTTGCACGCCTTGCGCAGTCGGCCGGACTGAACGTAACGGTAATCGCTTGTGAAGGCGCAAAACCGCTGCCAGACGAGGCGCAGCAGGCACGCGAAGCCTGGCTGAATGCAGGGGGCGACATTCACGAGCCTTCCGCCCTGTGGCCGGAGCAGGTTGATATTATTGTGGATGCGCTGCTGGGAACAGGCTTAAACAGCGCGCCTAAAGCGCCTTACCAGCAGCTGATCGCAAAAGCGAACGCGCACACGGCGCCAGTTTTCGCCATCGATATACCTTCTGGGTTAGTGGCTGCTAACGGTACAGCTCCCGGCGAAGTTATCTCAGCAGAACATACGTTAACTTTTATCGCCCTTAAACCGGGCCTGCTGACGGGCAAAGCCCGCGATTACGTTGGCCAGCTGCATTTTCATGCCCTGAGCCTGGATCCCTGGCTGAGCGGGCAGGACGCGCCGATTGCTCGCTACGATGCTTCTGCGCTGTCCGGCTGGCTCAAGCCCCGAAAGCCCACTTCCCATAAAGGCGATCATGGCAAGCTGGTGATTATCGGGGGCGATCACGGTACGGCAGGCGCGATCCGTATGACCGGAGAAGCCGCACTACGTGCAGGAGCAGGATTGGTGCGAGTACTCACTCACAAAGATAACCTTTCTCCGTTATTGACCGCGCGTCCTGAACTTATGGTGCAGGAGTTGACTGATGAAGCCGTCGATCGGGCGCTGGAATGGGCGGATGTGATTGTGATTGGACCTGGGCTGGGTCAGGGCGAATGGGGGAAAAAAGCCCTGAAAAAAGTGGAAAGCTCGCAGAAACCGATGCTTTGGGATGCAGATGCGCTTAACCTACTGGCAATCAACAACGATAAACGTCAAAATCGCATTATTACGCCTCATCCGGGTGAAGCCGCTCGCTTGTTGAATGTAAAGACCAGTGAAATTGAGAGCGATCGCTTACACTCAGCCCAACGCCTGGCGCAGCAATATGGCGGCGTAGTGGTACTGAAAGGGGCGGGTACGCTTATCGCCAGCGAGTCGGATGCGCTTGCCATCGCCGATGTCGGCAATGCGGGCATGGCGACCGGCGGAATGGGCGACGTGCTTTCAGGTATTATTGGGAGTTTGTTAGCGCAGAAGCTCTCGCTGTATGATGCTGCCTGTGCCGGTTGCGTAGCCCATGGTGCCGCAGCCGAAGCAGTATCACAACGCGTTGGTACACGTGGAATGTTAGCGACCGATCTGTTTTCCGAGCTGTATCTGTTTGTCAATCCAGAGATCCTGAATAGAAAAGAATGAAGACCTGTGTAATAGCATTGTCCGATGAGGCTGCCACCCTTGCTCTGGGAGCCAGCCTGGCCCGCGCCTGTGACGGCGCGGCAACACTCTATCTCTATGGTGATTTGGGGGCGGGAAAAACCACCTTCAGCCGGGGATTTCTCCAGGCGCTGGGTCATCAGGGAAACGTGAAAAGCCCGACTTACACCCTGGTCGAGCCTTATGTCCTGCCAGAGCGTCGGATCTATCATTTTGATCTTTATCGGCTTGCCGATCCGGAAGAGCTGGAATTCATGGGTATCCGTGATTATTTCAGCGGCGACTGTATTTGTCTGGTCGAATGGCCGCAAAAGGGCGAGGGCGTTCTGCCTGAGCCGGATATAGAACTCCATCTGAGCTATCAGGGAAAAGCGCGGCAAGCGGACATCACCGCTTGTTCGGTTGCCGGTGAATCGATGCTTCAGCGCATGGTTATGGAAAAGGGTCTTTAATAATGTTGCGCATGAAGTTTGGGCTGCTGCTGGCGCTGTTAGTTTCTTCTTTTTCCAGCCTCGCGGCTAACCTGTCAGATATTCAGGTTTCTAACGGCGATGACAAAGCGACCGTCACGCTGAGCTTTGGTGGCCAGCCGGTTTATGGTTTCTTTCCGCTGCATAATCCTGAGCGCGTGGTTTTGGATATTCGGCAAAGCGGCGTGGTCAGAGGATTACCGCTAACCTTTAGCGGTAACAATTTGGTTAAGCGTATTCGCTCCAGCCAGCCGAAAGACAGTCAGAGTATTCGGCTGGTCTTTGAGCTGACGCAGCAGGGCAAAACCCGCGCTTCTACGCAGCGTAATGGCAATAGCTACAATGTTGTCTTCACTATTGAAGGCAAACAAGCGGCAAGGCCTGCGCCAGCGAGAGCGCAAATCAGCACGGCTTCACGATCGGAGCCTTCCGTACCCGCCGACAATCCGTTTAAAGGTAACACCGTGACCGCCGTCAGCAGTGGCAACGAGGTTGCGGTGCCGGGGCTGGGAACGCGTTCGGTCAACGAGGCAGTGATTGTTGCTATCGATGCCGGACATGGCGGTCAGGATCCCGGTGCCATTGGCGCACGTGGGCTGAAAGAGAAAAACGTCACCATTGCGATTGCCCGCAAGCTGAAAGCGTTGCTGAACGCCGATCCCATGTTCAAAGGCGTAATGACGCGTGATGGTGACTATTTTATTTCTGTTATGGGCCGTTCAGATGTGGCGCGTAAACAGAACGCCAATCTGCTGGTCTCTATCCATGCGGATGCGGCACCAAACCGCAGCGCGTCAGGCGCTTCCGTCTGGGTGCTGTCTAACCGTCGTGCGAATAGCGAAATGGCAGGCTGGCTGGAACAGCATGAGAAACAGTCCGAGCTGTTAGGTGGCGCAGGCGACCTGTTGGCCAACAGCCAGGCCGATCCTTATCTCAGTCAGGCGGTACTTGACCTGCAATTCGGTCATTCGCAGCGAGTGGGCTATGACGTGGCGGTGAAAGTTATCGCGCAGTTACAGCGCGTCGGATCGTTACATAAGCGCCGTCCGGAACATGCCAGCCTGGGCGTATTACGCTCGCCGGATATTCCATCCCTGCTGGTGGAAACCGGCTTTATCAGTAATCCTTCGGAGGAGCGACTGCTTGGCAGTAGCGCTTACCAGCAGAAGATTGCCGAGTCGATTTATAAAGGACTCCGTAACTACTTCCTGGCGCACCCGCTACAAGCTATCCCAAAGGAGGAAAACCGACCGTTGCAGTCCGCAACGGCGGTTGATGTGCAACCGAATCCGGCTCCGGCAGAGACGCAATATTCTGGCGCAGTAACGCGTCATGTGGTTAAACGAGGCGAAACCCTGTCTGGCATTGCGGCCCACTATGGCGTAAGTATGGCGATGATGCGCTCGATGAACGCGTTGAAGAGAGATGTGGTCTGGGTCGGTCAGCGCCTTAAGGTGCCTGCTAACGCCAGCAGCCAGCAGGCCAGCGCCAGTGCCAGCAGAAGCAGGCCAACTCGCCATAAAGTGGTACGCGGAGATTCGCTAACGGCCATTGCTGTGCATTACGGCGTGAGTCCAAAAGCCATCATGCAGGCGAACAGGATGAAATCGCAAAACGTCATGTTAGGACAGACGCTGACCATTCCAACTTCTTAAATCACAAGGATTCTTTATGCCGATTCAGGTCTTGCCTCCTCAGCTCGCTAACCAGATTGCTGCGGGCGAAGTGGTGGAACGCCCGGCGTCGGTGGTGAAAGAACTGGTTGAAAACAGTCTGGATGCTGGCGCCACACGGATTGATATTGAGATCGATAAAGGCGGCGCTAAACTCATCCGCATCCGCGATAACGGCAGCGGGATCGGCAAAGACGAGCTGGCAATGGCGCTGGCTCGCCATGCCACCAGCAAAATTACCAGCCTTGACGATCTCGAAGCCATCGTCAGTCTGGGATTTCGCGGTGAAGCGCTGGCCAGTATCAGCTCGGTTTCACGTCTGACGCTGACTTCCCGTACGGAAGCGCAAACGGAAGCCTGGCAGGCCTATGCTGAAGGGCGGGAAATGGACGTGACGGTCAAACCGGCGGCTCATCCGGTGGGAACCACGCTGGAAGTGCTGGATCTCTTCTACAACACGCCCGCCAGACGCAAATTCATGCGCACCGAGAAAACCGAATTTAATCATATTGATGAAATTATCCGGCGCATCGCGCTGGCGCGGTTTGATGTGGCTTTCTCACTAACGCATAACGGCAAGCTGATACGCCAGTATCGCGGTGTCAGCGATACCACTCAACGTGAACGCCGCCTGGGTTCTATCTGCGGCACGGCTTTTCTTACGCACGCCCTGGCCATTGAGTGGCAGCATGGCGATCTCAGCCTGCGCGGTTGGGTTGCCGATCCGGCAGGTTCACGCGCGGTTAGCGAGCTGCAATACTGCTACGTGAATGGCCGAATGATGCGCGACAGGCTGATTAATCATGCTATTCGCCAGGCTTATCAGGATAAGCTCGGCGACGATCATCAGCCCGCCTATGTGCTTTATCTGGAAATCGACCCGCATCAGGTTGATGTAAATGTCCATCCGGCGAAGCATGAAGTGCGCTTCCATCAGTCCCGTCTGGTTCATGACTTTATCTATCAGGGCGTGGTGAGTGTGCTACAGGAAACCGGTGCAGAAACGCTGCCTGCCTCTGCGGAAGAAACGCCCGTGGAACGCTGGCAGCCTGCCAACAGACCGGCAGCCGGTGGCAATCACTTCTCGTCGCCTGCCCCCGTAAACGATACCCGTTCAGCCTCTTCTTCTTCGCAGACTAATCTGCGCGGTGACGGCACGGGCAGGGCATCGCCGGGTGCCTGGCAGCGACAGGAGCCGGTGTATCAGAAAAAAGAAGGGGCGGCTTATCAGCAGCTTCTGCGGACGCCTGAGCCGCCACGTGCGCAGGAAATGGCCCCTGAATTACCACGCAAGGAAGAGGCGCCTCTCAGCGCTCACAGCCAAAGTTTTGGCCGGGTATTGACGGTCTTCAATAATGATTTTGCGCTGGTAGAAGCCCGGGAACGCCTGGCCCTGATTTCGTTGCCTACAGCCAGCCGTTGGCTGAAACAGGCGCAGCTGGAGCCGGGGCAGGAGGGACTCAAACCCCAGCCGTTATTGATTCCGGTGCGCATGAAGGTCGCGAAGTCCGAGCGCGATGTGATTAGTCAGTACGCAGAGCTGCTCATACAGATGGGCATTGAGCTGCAAGCTGACGGTCAACATGTGACCCTGCGCGCGGTGCCTTTACCTTTACGGCAACAAAATTTACAAAACTTGATTCCAGACCTGTTAGGCTATCTCGCCGGACAGACTGATGCCTCTGCAACACAGGTGGCGCAGTGGATTGCACGTCATTCCACCGCCGATCATCTGCACTGGAATCACTCGCAGGCGATTGCGCTGCTGGCCGAGGTCGAAAGGCTTTGCCCACAGCTGATTAAATCGCCACCTTCTGGATTATTGCAGTACGTCGATATAGAACAGGCGATGAACGCCCTGAAGCATGAGTGAAACTTCTAAGGCTGGCCGGCCAAAGGCAATATTTTTGATGGGGCCAACGGCCTCTGGCAAGACGGCGCTGGCGATTGCTTTGCGTCAACATTTGCCGGTAGAGCTGATAAGCGTCGATTCCGCGCTGATTTATCGGGGAATGGACATTGGCACAGCCAAGCCTTCTGCCGAAGAACGGCGGCTTGCGCCTCATCGTTTACTGGACATCCGCGATCCTGCGGAAGCGTACTCAGCAGCAGAGTTTCGCCGTGATGCCCTGCGTGAAATGGCTGAAATTACCGAAAGCGGGAAAATCCCGCTGCTTGTTGGTGGCACCATGCTCTACTACAAGGCGCTACTGGAAGGATTATCGCCGTTGCCCCCGGCCGATCCTGAGGTGCGCCAGCGTATTGAGCAAAAGGCGAGTGAAGAGGGTTGGGATTCTCTTCATCGTCAGTTATGTGAAATAGATCCCATTGCGGGGAGTCGTATTCATCCGAATGATCCCCAGAGACTCTCGCGAGCACTGGAAGTTTTTTTTATTTCAGGTAAAACTTTAACGGAACTGACGAAAACAGCAGGTGAAGCGCTGCCTTACGATGTGGCGCAGTTCGCGATTGCACCCGATAATCGCGCACTGCTACATCAGCGGATTGCGCTGCGTTTTGAACAAATGTTGGCGTCAGGATTTGAAGCGGAGGCTCGGGCACTTTATGCACGAGGTGATTTGCATACGGATATGCCTTCCATTCGTTGTGTGGGTTATCGCCAGATGTGGTCATTTTTAGCTGGCGAGATCGATTACGATGAAATGGTTTATCGGGGGATTTGCGCGACCCGGCAGTTGGCAAAGCGCCAGATGACCTGGCTGCGAGGTTGGGAGGATGTTCACTGGCTGGATAGCGAACAACCTGATGCCGCGCTGACCAACGTATTGCAGGTTCTTAGTGCGAAGGCTGGGTGATTGTGTACAATTGGTGCGAAATCGTGCGCAAATTTTTACGCAGTATTTCAGAGTCCTTAGGGGTTCTTAAGTAGTAAACAACAAGCATATAAGGAAAAGATAGAATGGCTAAGGGGCAATCATTGCAAGATCCGTTCTTAAACGCACTGCGTCGCGAACGTGTTCCGGTTTCGATTTATTTGGTTAATGGTATTAAACTGCAAGGTCAAATCGAATCATTTGACCAGTTTGTTATTTTATTGAAAAACACGGTCAGCCAGATGGTTTATAAGCACGCTATCTCTACCGTTGTTCCGTCCCGTCCGGTCTCCCATCATAGCAATAACACGGGTGGCGGAAGCAGCAACTATCATCATGGTGGCAGCAATCAGGGGGCCGCTGGTCAGCCTCAGCAAGAGAGTGAAGACACAGAGTAATCACTGCTCTCAGGGCGGGTATACCTGATTCTTCAGGCCCCGTCCTGGCAATGACATCTTTATCTGTTCCAAACCGTCGCCAGACGCCGGAATACAGATAAAAAATACGCCTTTTCTATGACGTTAATGTGCATTTTGCATCTGATTTTGACGCAGTATGGCCATCGTAAAGCAGGTTTAACAAGGTTCTGAGAGGTTTTAGTTTGTTTGACCGTTATGATGCCGGTGAGCAGGCCGTACTGGTACACATCTATTTTTCCCAAGACAGGGATATGGAAGATTTGCAGGAGTTTGAAACTCTCGTCTCTTCCGCAGGTGTTGAAGCGCTGCGTGTTGTTACAGGCAGCCGCAAAGCGCCACATCCTAAATACTTTGTCGGTGAAGGGAAAGCCATTGAAATTGCCGAAGCGGTGAAAGACAGCGGCGCTTCCGTGGTGCTGTTCGATCATGCTTTAAGTCCGGCGCAGGAGCGTAACCTTGAAGCGCTCTGCCAGTGTCGTGTTATCGACCGTACCGGACTGATCCTGGATATCTTTGCCCAGCGCGCACGTACCCATGAAGGTAAATTACAGGTGGAGTTGGCCCAGCTTCGCCATCTCGCCACGCGCCTGGTTCGCGGCTGGACGCACCTTGAACGCCAGAAAGGCGGTATCGGTCTGCGCGGGCCGGGTGAAACCCAGCTGGAAACTGACCGTCGCTTGTTGCGTAATCGCATCACGCTGATCCTTTCCCGTCTTGAGCGCGTTGAGAAACAGCGCGATCAGGGCAGGCAGGCGCGTAACAAAGCTGACGTACCGACCGTTTCACTGGTTGGCTATACCAACGCCGGTAAATCGACGCTGTTTAATCGGATTACCGATGCTGAGGTCTACGTCGCTAACCAGCTTTTCGCCACCCTCGACCCGACCTTACGCCGCATTGACGTAGCGGATGTCGGGGAAGTGGTGCTGGCAGACACGGTTGGTTTTATCCGTCACCTGCCGCATGACCTGGTTGCCGCGTTCAAGGCGACGCTACAGGAAACCCGGCAGGCCGCGCTGTTGCTGCATGTGATTGATGCCGCTGATTTACGCGTGGATGAAAATATTGAAGCGGTGGAAGAGGTTCTGGAAGAAATTGAATCTGATGAAATCCCAACGCTGCAAATAATGAATAAGATCGACATGCTGGAGGATTTCGTTCCCAGGATCGATCGTGATGAAGAAAATATGCCTGTTCGTGTTTGGCTCTCCGCACAAACGGGCGAAGGCATTGCGCTGCTTTTCCAGGCGCTGACCGAACGTCTGGCGGGTGAAATAGCCCAGTATGAATTACGTCTGCCGCCTGAAGCAGGACGGCTGCGCAGTCGCTTTTACCAGTTACAGGCAATTGAAAAAGAGTGGAATGAAGACGATGGCAGCGTGGGATTACAGGTGCGCATGCCAATTGTCGACTGGCGGCGCCTGTGCAAACAGGAACCGTCGCTGGTGGATTACATTGTTTAACGCCCGACACGCGTATCCCGGCCCTGGGATAACACCGCACACACAATTAATGGAGTATAAACATGGCGTGGAATCAGCCCGGGAAGAACGGACAGGACCGCGACCCGTGGGGAAGCAGCAATAATCAAGGCGGCAACTCTGGGGGTAATAAGGGAGGACGTGATAAAGGGCCTCCTGATTTGGATGATATTTTTCGCAAACTGAGCAAAAAGCTGGGTGGCCTGGGCGGCGGTAAAAACGACGGTGGCAACGGTCAGCCGGCACCGGGTCGCGGCAGCCGACTGGTTGGGATTGTCGTGGTTGCAGCGGTCGTTATCTGGGCGGGCAGTGGTTTCTATACCATCAAAGAAGCCGAGCGAGGCGTGGTGACGCGCTTTGGCAAGTTTAGCCATTTGGTGGAGCCGGGCCTGAACTGGAAACCGACGTTTATCGATCAGGTGCGTGCTGTTAACGTTGAAGCGGTTCGCGAACTGGCGGCTTCCGGTACGATGCTGACTTCTGACGAAAACGTGGTGCGCGTTGAAATGAACGTTCAGTACCGCGTCACCAATCCAGAACGTTATCTGTTTGCCGTAACCAGTGCTGATGACAGCCTGCGTCAGGCAACAGACAGCGCTTTGCGCGGCGTAATTGGTCGCTCAACAATGGATCGCATCCTGACCGAGGGGCGTACCGTTGTGCGTAGCGATACCCAGCGCGAGCTGGAAGAGACTATTCGTCCGTACGATATGGGCATTACGCTGCTTGACGTCAACTTCCAGGCGGCTCGTCCACCGGAAGAGGTAAAAGCGTCGTTCGATGATGCGATTGCCGCCCGCGAAAATCGCGAGCAGTACGTGCGTGAAGCAGAAGCCTATGCGAATGAAGTTCAGCCACGCGCGAACGGACAGGCGCAGCGTATTTTAGAAGAAGCGCGCGCTTATAAAACCCGCACCGTGCTTGAAGCACAGGGTGAGGTTGCTCGCTTTGCTAAAATCCTGCCGGAATATAAAGCGGCGCCGGAAATCACGCGTGAACGCCTCTATATCGAAACCATGGAGCGGGTACTTAGCCATACTCGTAAAGTACTGGTTAACGACAAGGGCAATAACCTGATGGTTCTGCCGCTGGACCAGCTGATGCGGGGACAGGGTGCTGCGCCTTCTGGTGCAACTCAGGACAGCAGCAGTAACAGCCTGCTTCGTTTGCCGCCAGCCTCAGGCAGCAACGATCGCGCTGGCAGCTCGTCGTTCAGCCCGGACAACATTATGGATCAGCGTCGGGAAAATGCTCAACGCAACGACACCCAGCGCGAAGGGAGACAGTAAGATGCGTAAGCCATTAATCGTTGTATTGATTGTTGTGCTGGTGGTGCTGTACGCGTCACTGTTCGTGGTGCAGGAAGGGCAGCGCGGCATCGTGATGCGCTTTGGTAAGGTTCTGCGCGACGATGAAAATAAACCGCTGGTTTATGCGCCGGGCTTACATTTCAAGGTGCCATTCCTGGAATCCGTTAAGTCACTGGATGCACGCATTCAGACCATGGACAACCAGGCCGATCGCTTTGTCACTAAAGAGAAGAAAGATCTGATCGTTGACTCCTACATCAAGTGGCGTATCAGCGACTTCAGTCGTTACTATCTGGCGACGGGCGGCGGCGACGTTTCACAGGCGGAAGTGCTGCTGAAACGTAAATTCAGTGACCGTTTACGTTCTGAAATCGGTCGTCTGGACGTGAAGGACATCGTTACCGATTCTCGCGGCCGTTTGACTACCGATGTGCGTGATGCGCTGAACACCGGTAGCGCAGGTCAGGACGATGAAATTGCCACACCAGCAGCGGATGATGCGATTGCTTCCGCAGCGGCACGCGTTGAACGGGAAACCAGCAGCAAAGAGCCGTCGGTCAACCCTAACAGCATGGCGGCGTTGGGGATCCAGGTGGTGGATGTGCGGATTAAACAGATCAACCTGCCGACAGAAGTGTCGGACGCGATCTACAACCGTATGCGTGCAGAGCGTGAAGCCGTAGCCCGCAGCCAGCGTTCACAGGGTCAGGAAGAAGCGGAAAAACTGCGTGCTGGTGCCGATTATGAGGTGACGCGCACTCTGGCCGAAGCGCAGCGTACTGCTTTAATGACCCGTGGTGAAGGGGATGCCGAAGCCGCTAAGCTGTTTGCCGATGCTTTCAGTCAGGATCCTGATTTCTATGCCTTTATCCGCAGCCTGCGTGCTTACGATAACAGCTTCAACAGCAGTCAGGATGTGATGGTACTGAGTCCGGATAGCGATTTCTTCCGCTTCATGCAGTCACCTTCTAAAGTCACGCGTTAATCATGCTGTCTTAACCGGGAGCGAAAGCTCCCGGTTTGACTTCCCCTCCGACAGGCAAAACCAATCCCTGTCTGGCCTGTGCACCTCCTGAGTTTTTCTTTTCCCGTTAGCGTTCGCACGACGATCCGATATGCCATCACTGGCAGGTCGTGGCATACTACGGCTCTTTTATCAGGATCTTTCATCGCGTTATGAATGCAACTATTTGGATGGCACTGGCACTGGTGCTGATTTTGGAAGGACTGGGACCGGTACTGCTGCCGCGTATCTGGCGACGTATGATCCTCTCAATGGCGCAGTTACCGGACACGCTCCTGCGTCGCTTTGGCGGCGGGCTGGTGGTTGCAGGCGTCGTTATTTACTATATGGTGAGTGCCAGAAGCGGCGGCTAACGGGCAGGAAATGCGCCGTTCGACGCCCCACAGCACGTTCGGCAAAAAAGTACGCAATCGTATGCTAAAAGAGCTGAAAGACGGTTTTTACGGTGGTAGAATCCATTTTTAAGCAATCGGTGATTTTGAGAAATGGGTAAGAACGTCGTCGTACTGGGCACCCAATGGGGTGACGAAGGTAAAGGTAAGATTGTTGATCTGCTAACTGAGCGTGCAAAATATGTTGTACGTTACCAGGGTGGTCATAACGCTGGCCATACGCTAGTCATCAACGGTGAAAAAACCGTCCTCCACTTAATTCCCTCTGGCATCCTGCGTGAAAACGTGACCAGCATCATCGGCAACGGTGTTGTGCTCTCTCCGGCCGCACTGATGAAAGAGATGAAAGGTCTGGAAGATCGCGGCTTCCCTGTACGCGAACGCCTGTTTATTTCTGAAGCCTGTCCGCTGATTCTCGAGTACCACGTAGCACTGGACGTGGCACGCGAGAAAGCGCGCGGCGCGAAAGCTATCGGAACTACCGGTCGCGGGATTGGCCCGGCTTACGAAGACAAGGTTGCTCGTCGCGGCCTGCGTGTTGGCGATCTGTTCAACAAAGAAACCTTCGCGGCCAAGCTGAAAGAAGTGATGGAATACCATAACTTCACCCTGGTGAACTACTACAAAGTAGAAGCTGTCGACTATGACAAAGTGCTCAGCGATATGATGGCGGTTGCCGATATCCTGACCGGTATGGTTGTGGACGTTTCTGAACTGCTGGACGGCGCGCGTCAACGTGGCGATCTGATCATGTTCGAAGGCGCCCAGGGTACGCTGCTGGATATCGACCACGGAACGTATCCGTATGTCACCTCGTCTAACACTACCGCTGGTGGTGTGGCGACAGGTTCAGGCATTGGTCCACGCTATGTCGATTACGTGCTGGGTATCGTAAAGGCTTACTCTACTCGCGTGGGCGCAGGTCCGTTCCCGACCGAACTGTTCGACGAGACCGGCGAGTTCCTGTGCAAGCAGGGTAACGAGTTTGGCGCGACCACTGGCCGCCGCCGCCGTACCGGCTGGCTGGATGCGGTTGCCGTTCGTCGCGCCGTGCAGATCAACTCCCTTTCCGGTTTCTGCATGACCAAACTGGACGTGCTGGATGGCCTGAAAGAAGTGAAAATCTGTGTGGCTTACCGCATGCCTGATGGCCGCGAAGTGACCACCACCCCGCTGGCAGCAGAAGGCTGGGAAGGCATTGAGCCGATTTACGAAACCATGCCAGGCTGGTCTGAAACAACGTTCGGTGTGAAAACGCTGGATGGCCTGCCGCAGGCAGCACGCAACTATATCAAGCGTGTAGAAGAAGTAACGGGCGTGCCGGTAGACATCATTTCTACCGGTCCGGATCGCAGTGAAACAATGATCCTGCGTGACCCATTTGACGCATAAGCCGTCATTCAGGCCGGGCACTGCCCGGCCTTACTCATTCTCCCTGCGCTTTCCCATTCTGCTTCTCAATAACCCGCGCTTGCTGAAATAAAATGGCCTCGAATGCGAAGGCTGGTTTATCATCATTTATAACACTCATTTTTGAGCGGATTACTGGCGCTTTCAATACTGTCGCGCTTTTGAGGTCACTCTGTGCAGCTAACAAGTTTCACTGATTACGGTTTACGTGCGCTGATTTTTATGGCCGCTTTACCCCAGGGTAAGATGACCAACATTACTGAAGTGACGGAAACTTACGGCGTATCGCGTAACCATATGGTCAAAATCATTAATCAGCTCAGTCGGGCAGGTTACGTCTCCGCAGTACGCGGCAAAAACGGTGGTATCCGGCTGGGAAAACCTGCTTCGGAGATCGTGATCGGGCAGGTGGTCCGCGATATGGAACCGCTACAGCTGGTGAACTGCCACAGTGATTTTTGCCACATCACGCCAGCTTGTCGCCTGAAACAGGCGCTGCATGATGCCGTACAGAGTTTCCTTGCCGTGCTGGATAGCTATACGCTGGCTGACCTGGTTGAAGACAACCATCCGCTCTACCAATTGTTGCAGATTAAACAAACAATCCGCAACTGATGACAACGGAGGAACCGCAATGTCAAAAGATCCTTTTAAGGAACGGGAAGCTGAAAAATATGAGAACCCCATTCCCAGTCGCGAATTTATCCTCGCGCACTTAGATAAACGCGAAAAACCGGCTAGCCGCGAAGAGCTGGCGACAGAACTTTCAATTTCTGGCGAAGAGCAGACTGAAGCGCTGCGCCGCCGCCTGCGCGCCATGGAACGTGACGGTCAGCTGGTCTTTACGCGTCGTCAGTGCTATGCGCTGCCTGAACGTTTGGACCTGCTGCGAGGCAAAGTTATTGGCCACCGTGATGGCTTCGGCTTTTTACGCATCGAAGGCAGCAAAGACGATCTCTACCTCTCTGCCGAGCAGATGAAAATGTGCATGCACGGCGATGTGATTCTGGCGCAGGCAATGGGCGCGGATCGCAAAGGTCGTCGCGAAGCCCGCGTAGTTCGCGTGCTTGAGCCGCGTAACAATCAAATCGTTGGCCGCTACTTCACCGAAGCGGGCGTGGGCTTTGTGGTGCCGGACGACAGCCGTCTGAGCTTCGACATTCTGATCCCGCCGGAAGAGCTGATGAATGCCCGAATGGGCTTTGTGGTGGTCGTCGAGCTGATGCAGCGTCCTACGCGCCGCAGCAAAGCCGTTGGTAAAGTCGTGGAAGTGCTGGGCGACAACATGGGCACCGGCATGGCCGTTGAAATGGCGCTGCGCACCCATGATATCCCACACGTCTGGCCGCCAGAGTTGGAGCGTCAGATTGCGAAGCTGAAAGAAGAAGTGCCGGAAGAGGCGAAGCTGGGCCGTGTGGACCTGCGCGATCTGCCGCTGGTGACCATTGATGGCGAAGACGCCCGCGACTTCGATGACGCGGTATTCTGCGAAAGAAAACGTGGCGGCGGCTGGCGCCTGTGGGTAGCGATTGCCGACGTCAGTTATTACGTTCGTCCGGGCACCCCGCTGGATGACGAAGCGGTTAACCGCGGTACGTCAGTCTACTTCCCGTCGCAGGTTATTCCAATGCTGCCGGAAGTGCTGTCGAACGGTTTGTGTTCGCTGAATCCACAGGTCGATCGCCTGTGTATGGTTTGCGAAATGACCATCTCCGCGACCGGTAAACTGACCGGTTACAAGCACTACGAAGCGGTCATGAATTCCTGGGCACGCCTGACTTACAATAAAGTCTGGAGCATTCTGCAAGGCGATCAGGATCTGCGCGAGCAGTATCAGCCGCTGGTTAAAGATCTGGAAGAGCTGCACCGCATGTATCTGGTGCTGGAGAAGTCTCGTGAACAGCGCGGCGGCATCTCTTTTGAGACCGATGAAGCGAAATTTGTCTTCAACGCCGATCGCCGTATCGAACGTGTGGAGCAGGTATCCCGCAACGATGCGCACAAACTGATTGAAGAGTGCATGATCCTCGCCAACATCGCTTCCGCACGCTTTGTTGAGAAGAACAACGAACCGGCGCTGTTCCGCGATCACGATCGCCCCAGCGAAGAAAATATCAAAAGCTTCCGCTCCGTACTGAACGAGCTGGGGCTGACGCTTGGCGGCGGTAATAAACCGCATCCACTGGATTATGCCGAGCTGCTAACGCAGATTTCTGCTCGCCCGGATGCGGAAATGCTGCAAACCATGCTGTTACGGTCAATGAAGCAGGCCGTTTACGATCCGGAAAACCGTGGCCACTTTGGCCTGGCGCTGGCTTCGTATGCACACTTCACGTCGCCGATTCGTCGCTATCCCGATCTGCTGCTGCATCGCGCAATCAAGTATCTGCTGGCGAAAGAGAACGGCACGCTGGAAGGCAACACCACGCCAACCGGTGGTTTCCATTACGATTTACAGCAGATGCTGCAATTTGGTCAGCACTGTTCGATGACCGAGCGCCGTGCCGATGAGGCCACGCGTGACGTTGCCGACTGGCTGAAGTGCGACTTTATGCAGGATCAGGTTGGTGAAACCTTTACCGGCGTAATCTCCAGCGTCACCGGTTTTGGCTTCTTCGTTCGTCTGACCGATCTGTTTATCGACGGGCTGGTGCATGTTTCCACGCTGGACAACGATTACTACCGCTTCGATCAAATTGGTCAGCGCCTGATTGGCGAGTCCAGCGGTAAGACTTATCGTCTGGGCGATACGGTTGAAGTGCGGGTTGATGCGGTCCATATGGACGAACGCAAAATCGATTTTGCCCTGATCTCCAGCGCCCGTAAACCGCGTGGCGAAGGCAAAACCGAACGCGATCGCGCTAAAAAAGCGGCACCTCAGCACAGCGGAAAACGCCGTCGCGAGCAGAGCAAAAGGTCGAACTTTGAACCAGATAGCGCGTTCCGTAACGGCAAAGGCGCGGCTGAAAGCGCCAGCACCGGCGCGAAAAAAGAAAAAAAACCGAGAAAACCTTCGGATAAAACCCGTAAAATCGCCGCCGCTACCCGTTCAAAGCGCGCGGCGAAGAAAGACACTACTGCGTAACGCCGCGTCCTGCGATGTGGGTTAAACCACGCCAGGACGATTTGCGGAAACTGCGCGAGGGAACTGATGTTCCTCGCGCATAAAAATTTTCTACTGAGTAACTGATTAATGAGTGAAATTGTTTTTGGACTCCACGCCGTGCAGGCGCTGCTCGACAGCGACCCTCAGCGCTTTCAGGAAGTGTTTATCCTTAAAGGCCGCGACGACCGTCGCCTGCAGCCTGTGGTCAAAGCGCTTGAAGCTCAGGGGATTGTCGTCCAGGTTGCGAATCGCCAGTGGCTCGACAGCCAGGTTGAAGGCGGTGTCCATCAGGGAATTGTGGCGCGCGTAAAGCCGGGCCGTCAGTATCAGGAAAACGATCTGCCGGATCTGCTCGCCAGCCTGGATTCGCCTTTCCTGCTGATTCTGGACGGTGTTACCGATCCCCACAACCTTGGTGCCTGCCTGCGTAGTGCAGATGCAGCAGGCGTGCACGCGGTTATCGTGCCAAAAGACCGTTCCGCCCAGCTGAACGCGACCGCGAAGAAAGTTGCCAGCGGAGCAGCAGAAAACGTGCCGTTGATCCGCGTAACTAACCTTGCCCGCACCATGCGTGTGCTTCAGGAAGCAAACGTCTGGATCGTTGGCACGGCTGGTGAAGCCGATCACAACGTCTATCAGAGTAAAATGACCGGCCCGATGGCGCTGGTGATGGGCGCGGAAGGCGAAGGTATGCGCCGTCTTACCCGTGAACACTGCGATGAACTGATCAGCATTCCGATGGCGGGCAGCGTTTCCTCGCTAAACGTATCGGTTGCAACAGGCGTCTGCCTGTTTGAAGCGGTTCGTCAACGCAGTAAATAAATCGTTCGGGGCGTGACCTGCGCCCCGAAATTCCGCTCTTTCCCTCGCCTGTTCCGCTCTCTTTTGCATACTGATAGTGTCACCGCCAACAGGATGCCAAAATGGACGGGAAAACCCATACCGTTTTTAATCAGCCACGCCCCCTGACCAACAGCAATCTCTTCCTTTCTGACACGCCGTTGCGTGAAGCGGTTATGCGCGAAGGTGCCGGTTGGGACAGCGAGCTGTTAGCCTCTGTCGGCCAGCAGCTTGGGAATGCGGAGTCGCTTGAGCTGGGACGGCTGGCTAACAGCTTTCCGCCCGAGCTGCTGCGTTACGATGCGTGCGGCGAGCGGCTGGACGAGCTTCGCTTTCATCCTGCCTGGCATCTGCTGATGCAGGGGCTTTGCAGCAACCGCGTCCATAATCTGCCCTGGCAGGAAAACGCGCCAGCCGGCGCATTTGTTGCCCGTACGGCCCGATTCCTCCTGCATGCGCAGGTCGAGGCCGGCACGCTCTGCCCGGTAACGATGACCTTTGGCGCCATCCCGCTGCTGCAACACTATTTGCCTGCTGCTTTTCGCGACTGGCTGCCGCCGCTGCTTTCCGATCGCTACGACCCTCATTTGAAAAATGGCGCACAAAAGCGAGGCTTGCTGATTGGCATGGGCATGACAGAAAAGCAGGGCGGTACCGATGTGTTGAGCAATACCACGCATGCTGAACCGGTTGCATCGCGCGGGAATGGAGAAATATATCGCCTCACTGGCCATAAATGGTTTTTCTCCGTACCGCAAAGCGATGCTCACCTGGTGCTTGCCCAGACAAAAGGCGGTCTCTCCTGCTTCTTTGTGCCGCGTCTGCTGCCGGAAGGGGACAGAAACACCGTTCGGCTTGAACGCCTGAAAGAGAAGTTGGGCAACCGTTCCAATGCCAGCAGCGAGGCGGAGTTTTTTGCCGCGACGGGCTGGCTGATTGGTGAAGAAGGTGAGGGCGTCAGGCAAATCCTGAAGATGGGCGGCTCCACGCGTTTCGACTGTGCGCTGGGCAGCCATGCGATGATGCGTCGGGCGTTCTCCATCGCCCTCTATCACGCCCATCAGCGCCAGGTGCTGGGGCTAAATCTTATCGATCAGCCCTTGATGCGGCAGGTGCTTTGCTCACAGGCATTAGTGCTGGAAGGGCAAACGGCGATGCTGATGCGGCTCGCGCGGGCGTGGTCGATGGGCAATGACAACCAAGGCAGGCTGTTCAGCCGTTTGTTTACCCCAGCGGCTAAATATGTCATCTGCAAACGGGGAATCGGCTTTGTTGCGGAAGCGATGGAAGTGCTGGGCGGCATCGGCTATTGCGAAGAGAGCGAGCTGCCAAGGTTGTACCGTGAAATGCCGGTGAACAGTATTTGGGAAGGATCGGGCAACGTGATGTGCCTGGACGTGCTACGCGTGATGACGAAGCAGCCCGGCATAAATGAATTACTGACGGCAGAATTTGAAGCGGTAAAAGGGCAGAATCGGCACTTTGATCGCGGCTGGCGGCAGTTGCAGCTGATGCTGCGCCATCCTCATGAAAGTCAGGCCCGCTGGCTGACGGAACAGCTGTTCACCCTCGCCTGTGGCGTTCAGGTGATGACGAACCTGGAACCGGGCATTGCCGACGCATGGTGCCGGCAGATGCTGGATCCACGTGGCTGCCGCACCCTGCCGGAAAAAGTTTGTGAGCGGCTACTGCTGCGTGCTGGTGGACGTTGACGGGCCATAGAGCAGCGCCTTCGCATACCAGATACCCGGCATCACCGTTTCACTGACCAGCTGGATAACATACCATTTTGCTCCCGCTTCGTTAGCTTTAGCGGCAATCGCCCGCTCTGCGTCGTCCGGCGAGCCGCGTTCCGTTACGCTCACGGTGCCAATACGGGTCAGCGTCATGCTTTGGGCGCGAGTGATCTCCTGGGCCGTCGCACCAGCAGGTGGCGGAGGTTCAGGCGTGGTTCTAAACTGAGCACAGCTGGCAAGCAGCAGGGCGATCAAAACAGGCAGTAACCGGCGCATAGCCGCTCCTCAACAGTGGGGATAGCCTACAGTGTAAGCTATCCCGCCACTTTAAGCTTTTACGCGGAATATCTGCACCAGTTCGGTCAGATGATGGCCTTTACGGCTCAGCTCCTGCGCCGTCAGTTCGGACGTGGCGACCAGTTCCGTGCTCTGGTGAGTCGCCTGCCCGATATGGTTCATTGCCAGATTCACCTGACCAATACCGGCCGCCTGTTCTTTCGACGCCACATTGATCTCACTCATCAGCACTTTCACCTGTTCCATCCGGCCAACAATATCTTCCATCGACTGGCGGGTCTGCTCAGAAAGGTTATGGCCCTGCACCACTTTACTGAGCGAGTTCTCAATCAGGCCATCAATCTCTTTTGCCGCCACGGCGCTGCGCTGCGCCAGGGCACGAACTTCGGCCGCTACGACCGCGAAGCCTTTTCCGTGCTCGCCGGCGCGCGCCGCTTCCACCGCGGCGTTCAGCGCCAGGATATTGGTCTGGAAAGCGATTGACTCAATCACATGAGTAATGTCAGCAATGCTCTGTGACGCGCTTTTAATATCGGTCATGGTGACAACCGAACGCGAAACCGTTTCGCCGCCTTTCCCCACCGCCTGCGCGGCTTCGCCAACCAGCGTCAGCGCCTGAGAGACGTTAGCGGCGTTCTGTTCCACGGTAGCGCTCAGCTGTTCCATGCTGGCGGAAGTCTCTTCCACACTGGCGGCCTGACGCGTGATCTGCTCACTGATGTTCTCGCTGCTCAGGGCGATAGCATCGGTGCCGTCGCTGATATCCTGTGCGGACTCACGCACCTGAGAAACGATGCGGTTCAATCCATCGCCAATGCCGTTAATCGCCACAATCAGCTGTCCGACTTCGTCATGACGTTGGGTCTCCAGCGTAGCCTGCAAATTCCCTGCCGAGTAGTGCTGCGCCAGCTCGATAACTTGCTGTAACGGCTTACTCAACCAGCTACGGGTGACAAAAACAAAGCCCAGCGCAAACAGCACAACCAATGCGGAGCCAATCAGCAGGAACAGATCGCGCGTCTGTTCGATCGGCGCCAGCAGGCTGGCTTTGTTTACTTCGCCGAGGATCACCCAATGCCATTCCGGCAGATGATGCCAGGTCATAATCTGCGTTTCGCCCTGATTATCTTTAACTTCCAGGGTGCCGCGCGGCTGCGTTAACAGCTGTTGTTCCAGCGCTTCCGGCCAGGCGGGAAGTTTACCTTCACGCTCAGGATGGAAAACATACTGCCCACGGGTGCTGCCTTCAGCGTCGCTCAGAACAGAGAAGTGTCCGCTGTCGCCCAGCTTTTTGGCGAGGACTTTTTCACGGATCAATGCGTACTGTTTTGTAATATCGACACCAACAAACAGGATTGCCACCACCTGGCCGCTGCTGTCTTTTACCGGCTGATATTGGGTGATATAGCGTTTGCCAAACAGCATGCTGACACCCTGGAAGATTTTACCTTCCTGCGCCAGTTTCCAGGCCGGGCTTTGCCGATCCAGGCGGGTACCGATTGCGCGTTGCCCATCCTGTTTTCTTAATGATGTTGAGACGCGCAGGAAGTCGTCCCCCATGCGCACAAAAATGGTGGAGATCGCACCGGTTCTTTGCTGGAAATCATCTACCAGCGCTTCATCCATGTTCAGCGTTTTCGAGCCGTTACGCAAAACAGGTGCCTGCTCTGCACCCACGGCGATTTTTTGTGTATTGTCTAAGGAAAACGCCTGAGGCAAAAAGCTCTGGAACAGCGCGGTGTAGTTCGCCACTTCTTCGCTTAACGTACTGTTAAACATCGCGGCCATATCACCGATGCCATCGACCTGGTTTTCCATATTTTCCAGCGTCAATGCTTGTAGCTGTTTTGAGGCATTATGCGTCAAAGCCAGCGTCAGGATTAAAAACAGAGCGGCCACGCTCAGCGATGTAATGACCGACAGTTTGACGCCGAGGCTCCAACGGCGAAATGACAGGTGTTTCATAAATAGCCTTGTAGTTATTAGAGGGGTTAAAACGGTTAACGGCATTGCTGAGAAAATATTTAGCGGATAATTTTGTGAGCAGGCTTGCAAAACAAAGCCTAAAATCAAATTATGGTTTTTTGTTCTATCTGTCTGAATTTAATGCCAGATTTAACTGTGACATAAGGAAGATGCGATGATTGAAATCAGTACAGAATTTTTTGCCAATATTGAATGCCTTCACGCCGCTCCCGCAGGAAAACGGCATGAACCTTTACCAACGCTACTTTTTTTCCACGGTTTTACCTCTTCAAAAGAGGTTTACAGCTATTTCGGTGTTGCACTGGCTCAGGCGGGTTTCCGGGTCATCCTGCCCGATGCCGACCGACATGGTTCGCGTTACGATGGTGACACCGACGCTCGCCTCACGCATTTCTGGGAGATTCTTAAAAGCAATATTGATGAAGTTCCTCTCCTGGAACAGGCGCTGCGCGAAAAACAGCTGATTGACGGCGCGCGCTTTGCAGTGGCAGGTGCATCAATGGGCGGTATGACGGCGCTGGGCGCAATGGCGCGCTATCCGCATCTTGCCAGCGTCGCCTGCATGATGGGCTCCGGCTATTTTATGTCGCTGTCGCATACGCTTTTCCCGCCGCTGATGGCTAAAACGCCGGAGCAGCAGCAGATCTTTGCCGGGAGAATGGCTCCGCTGGCGGAATATGACGTCAGTGAACAGCTGGAAAAGCTGGCGGACAGACCGCTGCTGGTCTGGCACGGGGAAGCGGATGACGTCGTGCCGGCAGCAGAAAGCTTTCGGCTGGAGAAGGCGATGAGAGAAGCGAAACTCGATGCCAGACTGACGTTTTTAACGGAGAAAGGCATCGGGCATCGCATCACGCCGCCAGCGCTTAACGCTGTGGCAGCTTTCTTTAAACATCACTTATAGCGCGGGAGCCTGAGGCGCTTAGCCCCTTGCTTGCCGCATAGGTGTACGAAGTCCCTACAGCTGCGTCGCCAGTTTTTCTGCGGCGATGCTGGGTTCTATAAAGGCGGTACCGTCTATAGGTGAAGCGATACGGTTAATGTAGACGTAACTGTTCGCCGCTTTGCTGGTGGAGCTTTTCACCTGCTGCGCGCAGCCAGTTGTGCTGGCAAGGGCGGATGTGGAAAGTACGATTCCGAGTAAGGTGGCGATTGCGATGGTTTTCATGATTCAACTCCACAATCAGGGCATGCTTCTGACGCGAACGTCAGGGTCTTATTACAGGCAACGTGTATAGTTTAGCCCCGTCCGGCGTAAAGTGTATTAGTAATTCTTGCTCATTATTTTCGCCTGTCTGAACGTTTATTGCACTAACCGAGTGTTCTGAGGGACTTAACCAGGCCTCTCTGCCCGTGCGCAGCGATCGTTGACAAATAATTTACACCCCACGATGACTTTACCTTGAGTTTCCCGCACGCCGTAGTATGATTACGCGTCAATTTTTCAGCCGCACACAAACACGTTCCTTGCTTCCATGGGCCGCGGTTGACCCTGACAGGAGGCTGAATAATCCGTAAGGAGCAAATTCGATGCGTCATTACGAAATCGTTTTTATGGTTCACCCTGACCAAAGCGAACAGGTTCCTGGCATGATCGAACGTTACTCTGCCACCATCACTGGTGCAGAAGGTACGATCCACCGCCTGGAAGACTGGGGCCGTCGTCAGCTGGCTTACCCGATCAATAAACTGCACAAAGCGCACTACGTTCTGCTGAACGTTGAAGCTCCGCAGGAAGCGATCGATGAGCTGGAAACTAACTTCCGCTTCAACGACGCCGTTATCCGCAGCATGGTTATGCGCGTTAAGCACGCGGTAACTGAAGCTTCTCCGATGGTTAAAGCGAAAGACGAGCGCCGTGAGCGTCGTGAAGATTTTGCTAACGAAACCTCTGATGAAGCAGATGCTGGGGATTCTGAAGAGTAATTGACCGTGACGGCTAATCGGCTGACGCTGTCTGGCACCGTGTGCAAGACGCCGATGCGTAAAGTCAGCCCGTCAGGTATTCCACACTGCCAGTTTGTGCTTGAGCACCGATCTACGCAGGTGGAAGCCGGTTTTACCCGGCAAGCCTGGTGTCGGATGCCGGTGATTATCAGCGGCAAAGCCCATCAGGCCATTACTCAAAGTATAACGGTCGGCACGCCTCTCACCGTTTCAGGTTTCATTAGCAGCCATCAAGGGCGCAATGGGCTGAATAAGACGGTGTTGCATGCCGAGCAGATTGAATTGATAGATTCTGGAGACTAGCCTAATGGCACGTTATTTCCGTCGTCGCAAGTTCTGCCGTTTCACCGCGGAAGGCGTTCAAGAGATCGATTATAAAGATATCGCAACGCTGAAAAACTACATCACTGAAAGCGGTAAGATTGTACCAAGCCGTATCACTGGTACTCGCGCTAAATACCAGCGTCAGCTGGCTCGTGCTATCAAGCGCGCGCGTTACCTTTCTCTGCTGCCGTACACTGATCGTCATCAGTAATCGGCTGCTGTCCATTAACGACTTAAAGAGGATAAGGTAATGCAAGTTATTCTGCTTGATAAAGTAGCAAACCTGGGCAGCCTGGGTGATCAGGTTAACGTTAAAGCGGGCTACGCTCGTAACTTCCTGGTACCACAGGGCAAAGCTGTTCCTGCTACCAAGAAAAACGTTGAGTTCTTCGAAGCACGTCGTGCAGAACTGGAAGCCAAACTGGCTGACGTTCTGTCTGCGGCTAACGCACGCGCTGAGAAAATCTCTGCACTGGGCACCGTTACCATCGCGTCTAAAGCAGGCGACGAAGGTAAACTGTTCGGTTCCATCGGTACCCGCGACATCGCTGACGCTGTAACTGCAGCTGGCGTTGACGTGGCTAAGAGCGAAGTTCGTCTGCCGAACGGCGTTCTGCGCACCACCGGTGAGCACGAAGTGGACTTCCAGGTTCACAGCGAAGTCTTCGCTAAACTGACTGTAAACGTGGTTTCTGAAGCTTAATCGCTTCGGTTCCGCATAAAAACGCCGGCCTTGTGCCGGCGTTTTTGTTTACTGTGCCTGGAGAAAGGTGCCATCTGGCTGGCGCGTAAAGAGTACCTGTCCCTCATCGACCTCCACCGTAAGACCCGTCACCACGCCCTGTGCATTTAGTCGAATCCTGACCCGCTGGCCGGTTTGCAGATTACTCAATGGCTTGGTTGTGCCTTCAACCCGGGCCATCGCAAACACATCATTTACCGGTAAATTATGATCGCGGAATAATTGCGCCAGCGTCTGACCCGCAGCGATTTGGTAATCGTGCCATTGTCCCTGAGAATCGGCTGTTGCAGCGGTTTGCTGCTGCTCGTTACTATCCGGCTGCTGTCCGCTCAGCTCAGCCTGAATCGGGACGTCGGTTTCGCCTGAATGATAGGTTATCGGGCGCTGCGGCTGCTGCGGCGTGGGCGATGGCCACAGAAAAGCCAGTAACACCACAATGGCGGCAACAACGATGCCACGGCGATGAAAAAGGGGAAGGGGATCCATCCAGCGGGCTGAATCCGTCAGGTGCCAAAGCTTGTTAAACCATAAACGTGCTGTTGAAGATGCTTCAGGCATGGCATCGTCCTCCTTGTGCATTCTTCGCACCAGTAAAAACCGCTGAAACAGGCCACGCAGTGGATGCGGCTTTTTCTTTCGTCTGCGGGCAATATGCCCCATGTTCACCTCGATTAAAATATAGCTGATAACGCGTTGTCCGGACGGAGTTTAGTCCGTTAATGGGACAGGCGTATTGTTTCCTTTTGCGCAGGAAAAGTCACCTGAAGAAGATGGCGTTTTACGCCCGTTGCCTGCGCTGTTATGCTTCGTCCTCGGTTTTATCAATGATGAAAGGAAAATCCATGACAACCCCTTCTTTTGACGGCGTAGAAGCGCAGGCAAGTTACGGTATCGGTTTACAGGTCGGCCAGCAGCTGCTGGAATCCGGGCTACAGGGTCTGCAGCCAGAAGCGCTGCTGGCGGGTTTGCGCGATGCGCTGGAAGGGAATGCGCCGGCGGTACCGGTGGATGTGGTTCACCGTGCATTGCGTGAAGTGCATGAGCGTGCCGATGCCGTTCGCCGCGAGCGTCAGCAAGCGATGGCCGTTGAAGGCCAGAAATTCCTTGAAGAGAACAGCCAGCGTGAAGGCGTGAGCAGCACCGAGTCTGGTCTGCAGTTCAGCGTGATGACTCAGGGCGAAGGCGCAATCCCATCTCGCCAGGATCGCGTACGCGTTCACTACACCGGTAAGCTGATCGACGGCACCGTCTTTGACAGCTCCGTGGCCCGTGGCGAGCCGGCTGAGTTTCCGGTTAGCGGCGTGATCCCAGGCTGGATCGAAGCGCTGACGCTGATGCCGGTTGGTTCTAAATGGGAACTGGTTATTCCACAGAATCTGGCGTATGGCGAGCGTGGCGCAGGTGCTTCAATCCCACCGTTCAGCACGCTGGTATTTGAAGTAGAGCTGCTGGAAATCCTGTAAGAGTGCTGCTGCCGGAAAACGACGTTCGCGTTTTCCGGCAGATCAGGCTGGCTGAGTTTATGGTATCAGTGGTTTTATTCTTCTAATTTTATTTTATAAATCGCAAATCCAACTTCATCGTTACCTGCTCTCTGCAACTTATACTGCGAATGCTTTGTAATAAACTCAGCCGCTTTGGACAGGGGTGACGTTTCAAAACGAATATCCAGCGGAACCTTGCTGTTAATCTTCGCCAAACGCCAGTTATTGTCTGCCTGGGGTTTTACTTCTCCCTCAGCCTTCGTTTGCGCACTGATATAAGCCGCCACCACAGCGCGATTTTCATCGGGCGAGGCAAAGGCGACATGATCTTCACCGGTACCGGCGAATTTTCCGCCGTAGGCCCGATAGTTATTGGTTGCGACTAAAAAAGTGGCATGGGCATCGATCGGCTGGCCTTTGAACGTCAAATTGCGGATGCGTGACGTTTTATCATTTATCAGCTGGCATTCAGCGTCATAGCGTGGCGGTTGAGTCACATCTATCTGATAGTCAACGCCATCAATAACGTCAAAATTGTAGGTGCGGAAATCCCAGTTAATCAGCGACTGCGGTTTTGAGCTGCCCGGATCGATTTGGTTAAATTGTCCGGCAGAGCATTCCAGCCACGCTTTAACTTCCTCCCCACTCACTTTCATCACCACAAGCGTGTTGGGATAAAGATAGAGATCTGCCGCATTGCGAAACGTCAACGTGCCTTTTTCCACTTCAACATAGCTCGCCGGATCGTTTTTCCGTCCTCCTGCTTTAAACGGCGCCGCGGCGGAGAGCACCGGCAGGTTGGCCAAATCGGGGTCGCCCTGAATAAAATGCTCTACGTAGTCCCGCTGGGCATTATTAACGATTTGTACCGTGGGATCGTCCTGCACCAGCGACAGATAGCTGTACATCACGTCGGCCGACTTGCCAATGGGTTTACTAGCAAATTCGCGAGTGGCTTTGTGGTCATCTTCCAGAACTTTTATCAGCGCCGGATCTTCTGCCGCCAGCGATTTTTTAGCAGCCGTGTCATAAATGGGGCGCGCTTCGGCTTTGGCATCGCTAACCTGCCAGCGCCCATTATCATTATTCAGCACCAAATCGACGACGCCCAGATGATCGCCCCACATGCCTGGCATCACGGCGGGTATCCCGTTTAACGTCCCTTTGGCGATATCCGCGCCTTTGATGCTGGCGAAGTCCTTGCCGGGAAACACGGCATGAGCGTGACCAAAGAGGATGGCATCAATGCCGGGAACCTGGCTGAGATAGTAAACGGAGTTTTCTGCCATCGCCTGGTAGGGATTGCCGGACAGCCCGGAGTGGGGAATAGCAACAATTAAATCCGCGCCCTGCCTGCGCATTTCCGGCACCCATTTTCGGGCTGTTGCAGTGATATCTTCTACGGTGATTTTCCCCTGAAGGTTTTTTTTATCCCAGATCATTATCTGTGGCGGAACAAAGCCGATGTAGCCGATTTTCAGCTGATGAGGCTGGCCTTGCCGGTCCGTGACGCTAACCGGCTTGATTAAAAAGGGCGTGAATTTTGGCTTGCCGCTTTTAACGTCAATGATGTTGGCATTGATATAGGGAAATTTTGCGCCGTTGATGGCTTTTTGCAGATAATCCAGGCCGTAGTTAAATTCATGATTGCCCAGATTGCCCACCGTGTAATCCAGCGTATTCATTGCCTTATAAACCGGATGTACCTCGTTCTGCTGCAAGCCTTTTGCTGCCACGTAGTCGCCAAGCGGGCTGCCCTGAATCACATCACCGTTGTCTACCAGTACGCTATTTGCTGCTTCTTTGCGCGCCGCTTCAATCAGCGTAGCCGTTCTCACCAGGCCAAATTTTTCCGTGGCGGCGTCTTTGTAATAGTCAAAATCCATCATATTACTGTGCAGGTCGGTGGTTTCTAACAAACGAAAATCTACCGTAGCGGCGGGTAAAGTCCCGCTAATCAGCAAAGCGATGAGTGACAATGTGGGTTTGAACATTATTTTTTCCTTAAAATGGTTGGCCAGGCTCCATAGCCTCTCAAAAAGAGATGAAACTATTACTTTATGTCTCATAAATATGTGACCCACGACAAATATTTACCTCTTCTGTCTGCCAGAAGGTCACCTGCTGCATTTGTGAGGCAATCAGCAGTAAAACAGCAGCTTATACGGCAGTAAATGAATTATGCTGTGGGTAAAGAGAAACAAAGCCGGCCTGTTAGCTCAACAGCGCTCTGTGGCGATCAACTGCTATGATCACGTTATGGATTTTTGCTAACGGGAAGGGCGGTTCACTAACTGGCAAAAGCCGGTGCCAGGATGCTAATCAAGAGGTGAAAAATGTTAGATAATATATGCCAGCTGGCGCGGGAAGCGGGCGATGCCATCATGAAAATTTATGACGGACAGGCACCGCTTGATGTCGCGCATAAATCAGATGACTCTCCGGTAACCGCCGCGGATATCGCCGCGCATAAAGTTATTTTACAGGGATTATCAGCACTTTACCCTGACGTTCCCGTGCTGTCTGAAGAAGATCCGCCCGGCTGGGACGTGCGTCAGCACTGGCAGCGTTACTGGCTGGTCGATCCGCTGGACGGCACCAAAGAGTTCATCAAGCGTAATGGTGAATTTACCGTCAATATTGCGCTGATTGAAGCGGGAAAACCGGTGCTGGGCGTGGTTTATGCCCCCGCTTCTGACGTGATGTATTCTGCTGCGGAGGGCAAAGCCTGGAAAGAAGAAGGCGGCGTCAAATCACAAATCCACGTCCGTGAAGCGCATCCTCCGCTGGTCGTAGTCAGTCGCTCACATTCTGATACCGAGCTGGAAGATTATCTGAGCCATTTAGGCGAGCACCAGACCATTGCCATCGGTTCATCCCTGAAGTTCTGTCTGGTTGCAGAAGGTAAAGCCCAGCTCTATCCACGCTTTGGGCCGACCAATATCTGGGACACCGGTGCGGGCCACTCCGTAGCGATTGCCGCAGGTGCACATGTTCATGACTGGCAGGGTAAAACGCTGGACTATGCGCCACGTGAGGCGTTCCTGAACCCGGGCTTCCGCGTTTCAATATTTTAACAGGCCATTCGTCAGCAGAGGCAGAACAACTGTCTCTGCTACTTCTGTTGCAGTAGCTGGCGCACCAGCGTGATGACCTGCTTTGCCTCATCCTGAGTCAGGGCGCCATCTTTCGCGAAACGCACTTTTCCTTCTTTATCAAGCACGACAATCGCGGACCCTTCGTTTTCCAGCTGCCAGGCTTTTTTCGCCACGCCATTGCTGTCGATAATAAATTGCGACCAGGGAAACTGCTGCTTATTACTCTGAATGCTGCTGCGCACAAACATGCCGGTCCCGGGGATCGCGTCGTCGGTATTGACCAGCGTGGTGGTTTGATAGCGGTCGTGAGGGAAGCGGGCGGCTTTGATCGCTTCAATCAGCGCCGCATTCTTTTCCTTCGACGAGGCGCGGCCTGCAATATGCAACAGAACCCGGACCTTGCCCGGCAGTGCTGCGCTGTTCCAGTTCTGATAGGTGAATTTGTCCTGCTGGTAACGAAGCTCGCCACGGTCGTTGATGCCAACGGGCGGAACTCGCTCGCCCTGCACAAAATTATGCGCGCTGGCGGTTAGCGGCAGCAACAGGGCGAGCCAGGGGAAAAGACGGCCGTAATGCATGATGACTCCTTTTATCGATAATCAGATGGTTCGTCATGTTCCTGCAATATTAAACAGGGATGATGCGCCTGTCGCCAGGATATAACATCTTTGCAACACATAGCACAATTCTGTAGCCATTGAAGGTTTATACTGCTTGCACGTGTCCGCATGACAGAGCGTACTGTCATGGTGTGTAAAAACAGTAAAAAAATTCGCTTTTAGGACTTTTAGAAGCCGATATTGGTCTATAGTGAATCCACTTTGTGCTGCACAGATTCGTACCGAGCTTGGACACGACGCAGCACGTATCATTTTTCAGGAGTAGTAGCACGATGAAGATTTTCCAGCGATATAATCCGCTGCAGGTAGCCAAATACGTCAAAACGCTTTTTCGCGGCAGGATTTACATTAAAGACGTAGGCGCTTTTGAGTTTGATAAGGGTAAAATCCTTATCCCGCGTATCAAAGATAAACAGCACTACAGCGTGATGTCAGAAGTCAACCGCAAGGTCATGCAGTTGCAGCTCGATTTCAACTGAGTGCCCTGGTGTGATGATGACCGAAAGGCGCAAATTTGCGCCTTTTCTGTTGGCTGCTGAGCTTGCCCGTCACACAACAGGAAAGTCCGGCTACGTAGCTGTTGTAAACCGCTGTGGAGACGGATTTTCTTGCTATCAAAATGCGGGTGGGAGAATTTACTCATACTCATATTCGACCACCTCGCCATTTTCTTTCAGCAGGTAATTGTCACCATCATAGACAGTAAAGTGTATTCTGTTTTGGCTGTCATTATTAACAGAAAAAATGGCATCCTTTTCTATACAGTTGACTTTGGTCTTCATATCCTTAAAGCAGAGCCTGTCATATTTTCCTTCTTCTTTATAGCCATCCCCAAAAGACCAGAACATAATGGTGAAATTTCCATAAGAGGCCGGCTGGGGGATATTATATTTTGTTTTAAGTATCTCTTTGTTTTTTAGCCACCAGCTGATTTTTCCTCTGTCTGTAAAAGGAAAGTTTTTTACCAAAACATCACTGAAGTTATTTCTCTGATGGACAGCGATAACTTCTACAGGACTGAGTAACCGCCAAAGAACGTAACCGAGAAAAGAACCGCTAACCAAAAGTAATACACTGAAAAATTTCTTATTTTTTACTGTCACCGCGTCCTCCGGTAATATCTACTGTGGCAGTTATATTGGTCATAAAGGGTTTGAAACCGAACTGATTGTAGCGCTGGAGTACAAACCAGAGACGAAAAAAACGGAACTGGTTAAACTTGAACTGTAAAATATCGCTATCGTCCAGACCGAAGTGATCCTGTACCTGATAATGAATCACGGCACGGTAGCGCCCCTTCTCTATCTGTAAGGATTTAATCGTGATATGTGTAGCCCAGGTATCATGAACGGTGATGCCCATGCCGTTAAAATTATCCTGGAACCGGTCGAATTTCGGTAGCTTGCCACCAAGTACCGCATCGCTTAAATCTCCTTTTTTCCCAGGAGAATAAGTATTACTTGTCCAGTCTATAGTATCTGTTAAGGTCTGTTTTATACGTAGCAATGTACTGTTTTTAGACGTGTCCCGTAGAATATGCTCCTTCAATGCGCTGTCCAGCGACATGTCCTGAAAAGGTTTACCCTTGCCGTCCTGAAGATGGGTGATCATTTTGTCGATCAGGCTTTTGTAGGGGCCATATAGCGCGAAAGACTGCGAGAGGTGGCGGAATTCATCAAAAAGGATTTTAACGCACTCCTGGCGGGTAATTTTTTCGCCTGCGCCACGGGAGCCATAAAACATTGACTGCGGCTGGCTGAACGGGGTGACTTTTGTCAGCGTGTAGGGATTGACTCGGGTCGAAACATCCATCAGATGATAATGCGTTTTTAACTGCGCTTCAGTTAAGTCGCCACACTGCATATCACCGGCGCTGTAGTCGTCCATCCATTTTTGAGTTTTGAATATTGTGCAGGGAAACTGCAGTTCAACCATCGTAATACATTCCTTGTATTGTCTTTCGGTATCTTCTTTACACAGGATGAATATATTATGGCGGGCGGCAGGAGTCTATTTTTTCGCTTATCCTCCTGCCCGAATTCGGATTTTTGGCCGATTTCAGGCAGGAGATAATAAGCGATATTACCGTTGATATTTTAATCCATTACCAAAATGCCACGTAGTCTTTATTCACTTTGCAGAGACGTTTCATTCTGGCGTGGCCATGATAGTTTTCGTTTACTCTTCCACAATCTTTGTCAGTACAGCCGCCGCCGCCGTTGGGCGTGCATCAATTCGGGTCACCAGCAGCTGATCGATACGGTAACTGTCGATATCAACGACTTCGAATTTATAGCCGTGGAATTTCACAAAGTCGGTACGTTTAGGGATTTTGCGCAGCATATACATCATAAAGCCGCCGATAGTTTCGTAGTTTCCTGACTGTGGAAACTCGTCGATATGCAGTACGCGCATCACATCGTCAATCGGCGTTCCGCCTTCCACCAGCCATGAGTTTTCGTCGCGAGCCACAATCTGCTCTTCCATGCCCTGGCCGACCAGATCGCCCATCAGCGTGGTCATCACGTCGTTAAGCGTAATGATGCCGACCACCAGCGCATACTCATTCATGATCACCGCAAAGTCTTCGCCCGCGGTTTTAAAACTTTCCAGCGCTTCTGAAAGCGTTAGCGTATCCGGCACAATCAGCGCAGAGCGTATCTGCACGCCGCTGTTCAGCGCCATACTCTGATTGCCCAACACGCGCAGCAGCAGCTCCTTTGAGTCGACGTAACCGACGATATGGTCAATATCATCGTTACAGACCAGGAATTTTGAGTGAGGATGATTGGCAATCTTTTCTTTCAGGCTCGATTCGTCTTCGTTCAGATTGAACCAGACAACGTTTTCTCGTGAGGTCATGGAAGAGGGAACCGTGCGTGATTCCAGTTCGAACACGTTTTCAATCAGCTCATGCTCCTGCTTACGCAGCACACCCGCCAGCGCACCTGCCTCTACCACCGCATAAATATCGTCAGATGTAATATCGTCTTTACGCACCAGCGGGATTTTAAACAGGCGGAAAATGATGTTGGCACCGCCGTTAAAGAACCACACCAGCGGCCGGAAGATAAACAGGCAGAAACGCATTGGATTGATAATTTTTAGCGCAACCACCTCAGGCGCAATCATGCCCAGCCGCTTGGGAAAAAGATCGGCAAACAGAATGAAAAGGCTGGTGACCACGGTGAAAGAGGCAATAAAGCTGAGCTGTTCAGCCAGCACCGGGCTGGCTATCCGATCAAACAGCGAACGGAAAGCGGGGGAGAAGGCGGCATCGCCCACCACACCACCGAGGATAGCGACCGCGTTCAGACCAATTTGCACCACGGTGAAGAACATGCCGGGCGTTTCCTGCATTTTCAGCACGCGCTGGGCATTGATGTTGCCGTCATCCGCCAACAGCTTCAGCTTAATTTTGCGGGCGGCTGCCAGTGAAATTTCGGAAAGAGAAAAAAACGAGCTGATCGCAATCAGCAGGAAGATGACAAGCAAGCTGTCTAACATAGAACATCCATAAAATGGCTCGGCTTAGTGGCTTTCGGATGAAAGCGCGCCAAAGCAGGCCTTGAGTTAATTACCTGTCATTTTTGGCCTGGGCAGCGCATGAGAGAGAGGTTTATCTCCTTTCAGCGAGGCTGGGCTATCCGTGCCAAAAATGTCTGCATCCGCCGAAAGAGCCGGGGGCAGAATTCAGTCAACAGGCCACAACGGGGCCACAGCTGTGAATTATAGCTGTGGTGACGATTGCTTACAATTACGGCGCTAAGCAGAGTTTTCTTGCCGGAGAGCAGGAAAAGAAGGCTGAGATTAGTCTGAGTCGGGTGGAAATGTTTGTGTAACCTCCCTTTCGATCGTCATCCCGAGTTGTAACGTGTCGATTCTTTGCACACAATACGTCAAAAATTTGGCTTTTCGAATAAAAAGAGGTTCGGGCGCGATAAAAAGTTGCCATGCTTAGAATCCAAAGCCGTATCGTCATTCAGAGGTTGTGCCCAGCTGGAATCAGGGCCGGCAACAAAATCAGGAGTTAGCGTGCCACGAATTCATGTTTATTGCATGTTATGTCTGATCGCTGCCGCACCCGCCGCCCAGGCGGCAACGGTGCGCTTGCAGGTGACAGGATTGTCAGGGGAATTACAGAAAAACGTCCGTGCAAGGCTTTCTACCATCTCTGGCGAAGAAGTTTCCGCAGATGGGCGCTTTCGCGCGCGCGTTAGCGATGCCGTAAAAGAAGGACTGAAAGCGCTCGGTTATTACGATCCGACGATTGAGTTCGAGCTTCAGCCTCCGCCAGCGGGCGGCAAGCGGCCCGTACTGTTAACTAAAGTCACGGCGGGCGAGCCGGTGAAGCTGGCCGGTGAAACGGTAATTATTCGCGGAGAAGCCCGTACCGACGCGGATTACCAGGAACTTCTGCGCAGCGGCAAAGGGAAAATCGGCGGCGTGCTGAATCACGGCGACTACGACAGCTTTAAAAGCTCTCTGAGCAATATGGCGCTGCGTAAAGGCTATTTCGACGGTGACTACCGTAAAAGCCAGCTGGGCGTGTCCGTTGAGCGGCGCGAAGCCTTCTGGGATATCGACTACGACAGCGGGCAGCGCTATCGCTTTGGCGATGTCAGCTTTGAGGGATCGCAGATCCGCGAAGAGTATTTGCAAAACCTCGTGCCGTTTAAAAAAGGCGACTACTACAGCTCGCGAGATTTGGCCGAGCTGAACCGCCGCCTGTCCGCTACGGGCTGGTTCAACTCGGTAGTGGTCGCGCCTCAGTTTGATCAGTCCCGAAAAACCAAGGTTCTGCCGCTGCATGGCGTGGTCAGCCCGCGTACCGAAAACACCATTGAAACGGGCGTCGGCTATTCCACCGACGTGGGGCCGCGAGTAAAAGCCACCTGGAAAAGGCCCTGGGTCAACTCTTACGGCCACAGCTTTACCACCAGCGCCAATATCTCCGCGCCGGAGCAGCAGCTCGACTTCAGCTATAAAATTCCGCTGCTAAAAAATCCGATTGAGCAGTATTACCTGTTGCAGGGCGGCCTGAAAAGAACCGATCTGAACGACACTAAATCCGATTCCTCCACGCTTGCCGCGTCGCGCTATTGGGAATCGTCCACCGGCTGGCAGCGGGCCGTCAACCTGCACTGGAGCCTGGATCACTTTACGCAAGGTAACGTTACCAACACCACTATGCTGATCTACCCCGGCGTCAGTATTAACCGCACGCGTTCACGCGGCGGGCTGATGCCGACATGGGGCGATTCGCAGCGGTACTCGCTGGACGTTTCTGATACCAGTTGGGGATCGGACATCGACTTTGCCGTTGTGCAGGCGCAAAACGTCTGGATACGCACGCTGGCCGACAAACACCGTTTTGTCGCGCGTGGCAATCTCGGCTGGATCGAAACCAATGACTTTGAACGCGTCCCGCCGGATTTGCGCTTCTTCGCCGGTGGCGATCGCAGTATTCGCGGCTACAAATATAAAGGCATCTCGCCACGTGATGACGACGGCAAGCTGACCGGTGCCTCCAAACTGGCAACCGGATCGCTGGAATATCAGTACAACGTAACCGGTAAGTGGTGGAGCGCGGTGTTTATCGATTCCGGGGAAGCGGTCAATGACATCAAGCAAAGCAACGTGAAAACCGGTGCCGGTTTTGGCGTGCGCTGGCAGTCGCCGGTCGGGCCGATCAAACTGGATATTGCTCGCCCCGTCGGCGACAGCGAAGACAGAGACATACAATTTTATATCGGACTGGGGCCTGAACTATGAGTCGCTGGAAAAAGGTCCTTATTGGTATCCTGATTTTTCTGCTCGTGCTGCTGGGCAGCATTACGTTTTTAATCGCTACCACGCCTGGTCTGCACCTGCTGTTAAGCGCGGCCGATCGCTGGGTGCCTGGGTTGGCCATCAAGAAGGTCGAGGGCGGCTGGCGCAACCTCACGCTGAGCGGCGTGCAGTATGAGATGCAGGGCGTCACGGTGAACGCCGGTGAGTTTCATCTGGCGGTGCAGCTGGGCTGCCTGAAACAGAGCGCGTTTTGCGTTAACGATCTGTCGTTGAAAGACGTCAACGTTGTGGTCGACAGCAAAAAAATGGCGCCTGCTGCGCCAGCGCCTGCCGAAGAAGAGAAATCTTCCGGCGATCTCAGTACGCCTTATCCGATTACTTTACGGCATCTGGCGCTGCATAATATCAACGTGAAGGTTGATGACACGGCGATTTCACTGGCCGATTTCACTTCCGGTATCAACTGGCAGCAGCGTGCGCTGACCCTGACGCCGACGCATATCCAGGGGCTGCTGATCGCACTGCCGAAAGCAGCCAAAGTGGCGGATGAGCAGGTCGTGCAGCCGAAAGTTCAGCAGCCGAAAGCCGAGGAGCCGCCGCTGGGCGAAACGCTGGAAGCGATGTTTGCCAAGCCGCTGCTGCCAGACTTCCCCGACTTCAAAATGCCGCTGGATGTCGACGTGCAGCAGATCCTGGGCGAACAGCTGCGCATTACCGGTGATACCGATATCGCCGTAACCCGTCTGCTGGTCAAAGCGAAAACGCAGGATCGCCTGCTGCATCTTGAAACGCTGGATGTCGATTCGCCGCAGGGGCAGCTGAACGCGCAGGGTCAGGCGACGCTTGCCGACAGCTGGCCGGTTAACTTCACGCTCTACAGCTCGCTGAATCTCGATCCGATCAAGGGCGAGAAAATAAAAATGACCCTTGGCGGCGGTCTGCGCGAACAGCTGAACATGGCGCTTAACCTTTCTGGCCCGGTGCGGGTTCAGCTGGCTGCGCAAACGAAGCTGGCAGAAGCCGGGCTGCCGCTGGCCATGACGCTGCAAAGCCCACAGCTGCGCTGGCCGCTGACTGGCCCGGCGCAGTATCAGGCAGACAACGTTAATTTCAGTATCAAAGGCAAAGCGACGGACTATGTGATGTCGCTGAAAACGGCGCTGCAAGGCGAGGCCATTCCGCCTGCCACGCTGACGCTTGACGGCAAAGGCAACACCGAACAGTTCTCGCTCGACAAACTGCGGCTGGCTGCGCTGGAGGGCAACACCGATCTCACGGCGCTGGTGGACTGGAGCAAGGCTATTAGCTGGCGGAGCGAACTGACGCTCTCTGGTATCAATACTGCTCGCCAGTATCCTGACTGGCCAGCAAAACTGGACGGCAAAATCACCACGCGCGGCAGCCTGTATGGCGGAAGCTGGCAGATGCGGGTTCCCGAGCTGACGCTGCGCGGCAACGTGAAGCAGAATGCGGTAAGCGCTAACGGCTCGCTGTATGGCAACAGCTATAACCAGTGGAATATTCCCGGCATCAAACTGACGCTGGGCCGCAACAACATTAATCTGCAAGGTTCGCTGGGCGACAAGCTGGCACTGGATGCGGACATTGATGCGCAGCATCTGGATAACGCCCTGCCGGGATTGGGCGGCGTCGCCAAAGGCACGATTAAAGCGCGGGGCGATTTAAAAGCGCCGCAGCTGTTGGCCGATTTGACCGCGACTGGCCTGCGCTGGCAGGCAATGAGCATTGGCCGGGTTTCCCTGCAAAGCGATGTTCGTTCTGGCGAGCAGATCCAGGGCAAGCTGGCGCTGCGCGTGGAGCAACTGAAGCAGGACGCGCTGGCAATCTCCCAGCTGAATCTGGATGCCAGCGGCAGCGAAAAGCAGCATCAGCTAAAGCTTGTGGTCAACGGCGAACCGGTCGCGGGCCAGCTTCAGCTGAACGGCAGTTTCGATCGCCAGGCGCAGCGCTGGCAGGGTACGCTCAATAATACCCGCTTTGATACGCCAGTTGGCGAATGGCGGCTGTCACGAGCCATTGCGCTCGATTATCTCAACAGCAAGCAGACGGTCTCGATTGGCGCGCACTGCTGGCAGAATCCAAACGCGGAGCTTTGCGTGCCGCAAACCATTGAAGCCGGGCCTTCTGGCCATGCGAAAGTGGTACTTAACCGTTTCGATTTGGCGATGATCAAGCCTTTCCTGGGCGACGGCACCAAGCTTGGCGGCGTGTTCAATGGTAACGCGGACGTCAGCTGGACAGCGGATGGCGCGCTGCCGCAGGGGAGCGTTTCCCTGAAAGGCAACGGCGTGAAAGTTGAACAGGATGTGGATGGCAACACGCTGCCCATCGCCTTTGACACGCTGAATCTCAACGCGGCGCTGCGTAATGGCCGGGCACAGCTGGACTGGCTGATCCGTATTGCTAAAAACGGACAGCTGGACGGCAACGTACAGATCGCCGATCCCCAGGGAAGGCGCACGCTGTCCGGCAACGTCAATATTGCCAATATCGATCTGGCTATGCTCAACCCGGCGTTGATGAAAGGCGAAAAAGTCGCGGGCTTGCTGAACAGCAATCTGCGTCTGGGCGGCAGCCTGCAAAAGCCACAGGTTTACGGTCAGCTTGGCCTGAAAAACGTTAACGTGGACGGCAGTTTTATGCCGGTTGATCTGACTGCCGCGAACCTTAACATGATATTTAACGGCATGAGTTCAACGCTGGAAGGGCTGATACAGACTTCCCGCGGGCAGCTGACGTTAAGCGGCAACGCCGACTGGGCGCAGCTTGATGCCTGGCGCGCCCGCATCGCGGCGAAAGGAGACAAAATTCGGGTAACGGTGCCGCCGATGGTGCGGATGGATGTTTCTCCCGATCTGGAGTTCGAAGCTACGCCACAGGCGTTTAATTTAAACGGCCGCGTGGATATTCCCTGGGCGAGAATTATCGTGCAGGAAGTACCGGAAAGCGCGGTGGGCGTGTCGTCAGACGAAGTCCTACTGGATAAAAACCTCCAGCCGATTGCGCCAAAAAGCACCGCGATCCCGATCAACAGTAATCTGGTTATTCACGTCGGCGACGATGTCCGACTCAGCGCATTTGGTCTGAAAGCGAAGCTGAACGGCGATCTGAAACTGGCGCAGGATAAACGCGGCCTGGGGCTGAATGGGCAGATCAATATCCCTTCCGGGCGCTTCCATGCCTATGGACAGGATCTGATCGTGCGTAAAGGCGAGCTGCAATTCTCCGGGCCAGCGAATCAGCCTTACCTGAACTTTGAGGCAATACGTAACCCGGAAGCAACAGAAGATGACGTGACGGCTGGCGTTCGCGTCACCGGTCTTGCCGATGAACCCAAGGCAGAAGTGTTCTCTGACCCGACGATGTCGCAACAGGAAGCGCTCTCTTATCTGCTTCGCGGACAGGGGCTGGACTCCACCGGCAGCGACAGTAGCGCATTAACTTCCGCACTGGTTGGATTGGGGCTTGCACAAAGTGGGCAGGTTGTGGGTAAAATCGGGGAGACGTTTGGCGTGAGTAATCTCGCACTGGATACGGCTGGCGTTGGCGACAGTCAGCAGGTTCAGGTCAGCGGCTACGTACTGCCGGGTCTACAGGTAAAATACGGTGTTGGCATATTTGATTCACTGGCGACCTTAACCCTGCGTTATCGCCTGATGCCGAAACTCTATTTAGAAGCGGTGTCTGGAATTGACCAGGCACTCGATGTGCTCTATCAGTTTGAGTTTTAAATGCGAATAATTGTCTACGGCAGCCTGAGGCGTAAGCAAGGCAACAGTCACTGGATGACCAATGGGCAGTGGCTGGGCGATCATCAGATCGCTGGCTACGCGTTGTATAATCTGGGCCATTATCCCGGCGTCGTTGTGGGTGACGGCCTGGTCTATTGTGAGGTTTACCGGATAGATGCGTCCACGCTGGGTGAGCTGGATGCGCTCAGAACCAAGGGCGGTGAATACAAGCGCGAACTGGTGCAAACGCCGTATGGCAGCGCCTGGCTGTATGTCTACCAGCGTTCGGTAGAAGGTAAGCAACATATAGAAAGCGGTGACTGGTTGTTGCGCAACGCATCAGATCCAGCCTGATTGCTGACAAATAAAAACACCGCTCATTGAGCGGTGTTTTTTTTACTGCTTTGCAGCGCAGGGCGCACAAGGCAGCAGCGTTCGGGCGGCAAATTACTTCTTAGCGCGCTCGAAAGAGGCAACGATTTCAGCTTTAGCTGCTTCAGCGTTGTCCCAACCTTCTACTTTCACCCATTTGCCTTTTTCCAGCGCTTTATACTGCTCGAAGAAGTGAGTGATCTGAGCACGCAGCAGCTCTGGCAGGTCGTTCACATCTTTGATGTGATCGTACTCTTTGGTCAGTTTGGTGTGCGGAACCGCAACCAGTTTGGCATCTTCGCCAGACTCATCGGTCATTTTCAGCACGCCAACCGGACGGCAGCGGATCACTGAGCCAGGCTGTAATGGGTAAGGAGTTGGTACCAGTACGTCTACCGGGTCGCCATCCAGAGACAGAGTGTGGTTGATGTAGCCGTAGTTGCACGGATAGAACATCGCTGTAGACATAAAGCGGTCAACGAACAGGGTGCCGGAATCTTTATCTACTTCGTATTTGATCGGATCGGCATTTGCCGGGATCTCAATAACAACATAGATATCTTCTGGCAGGTCTTTACCCGCTGGAACCTGGTTCAAACTCATGGTTAATTCCTTTAGTCAGTCTTAATCAAGTGACGCTCATTATAGCCAACTGAATCTGAAAGTATCCCCCCTTTTTGGCCTTTAGGAATGCTCCAGTATTGCGCTGAAACGCCATCGACCGTTTTCGACAGATTGATAAAATGCCCGGTTTTTATCGTGTCGCGTTTCACCGCAATCATCGCTCAAAATTGATCCAGATCAACTAAAGACGTTTCACTGGCGATGCGAACCCTCCGACCGCTAAAGATCGCTTTTAGCGGCCCGATAAGTCAGTTGTGCTTATATATTTCGTCACAGAGACTCGATTGAGGATTACGCCGCAATGATGAAGAAAATTTCAATTCGCACAGGATTAACCCTCCTGATGATTACCATGACGCTGATGTTACTGGCGGTCAGCGTGATGGGCATTACCGCCATCAACAAGGGCAACCGCTCGCTGGATGTGGTTAATCGTATCCAGGGTGCTGAACTGAACAGCCTGTTTAGCGCCAATACTTATCTGTTACGCACCCGCACGATTTCTGCGTTAGCAGCCAGAAAGATGCAAACGGGCCAGACGGAGCAGGCCAGGGAAGTGATTAATCAGGCTGATGATTTTGTTCAAAATGCCAATGATGAATTCAGGCAGTTTATCAATGCCGGAACGGTGACCGCCCAGGGCAAGACCATGGCTGATGCGTTAGCGGCCCATTATCAGCGATACCTCGCCGAGGGAATTAAACCGATGATTGCTGCCTTACAGGCAAATGACCTCAATACTTATTATCAGCTGCTGGAAGAAAAGCTAACGCCGTTGAATACGTCGTTCAGGCAGTCGGTCGATCGGTTCCGTATGTTTGCTGACCAGACCACGAAGCAGCAGCTGGCTGAAGCGGCCTGGAATCAGAAAGTGCTAATGGCGCTGATCGTTTTTTGCGGTGTACTGACGGCAGTACTGCTGGCGGTCTCCTGGACGCTGATGCGGGAAATCCTGCTCAAGCCGCTGAATGTTGCCGTTGAACATCTGGAATCTGTTGCCGCGGGGGATCTGACTCAGACTCTGCCCGAGAGCGGGAAAAATGAGCTGGGCCGCCTGAATGGCGCCCTGGCTGCAATGCAGGCTTCGTTACAGCTTTCCGTCAGTCGGGTACGGGATGCCAGTCTGCAAATTGACGTGGGCAGCCGCGAGCTCTCTTCCGGCAACCTGAATCTTTCACAACGTACGGAAGAGTCGGCGGCCTCGCTGGAACAGACGGCGGCCAGCATGGAACAGTTAACCGCGACCGTGAAGCTGAATGCGGAGAACGCCTCTCAGGCACATCAGCTGGCGCAATCCGTTTCTGTCAGCGCCGGGCGGGGCAGCGATGCGGTCGGCCAGGTGATGGAGAAAATGCAGGAAATCACCCGCAGCTCAACACGCATTGGCGACATTCTTGGGGTCATTGATGGCATTGCCTTTCAAACCAATATCCTGGCGCTAAACGCGGCGGTGGAAGCCGCCAGGGCTGGCGAGCAGGGCAGAGGATTTGCCGTGGTTGCTGGCGAGGTTCGCACGCTGGCGCAGAACAGTGCGACGGCGGCAAAAGAGATCCGGGAGCTGATTGCCGAATCACAGAGCCGGGTCAGTGAAGGATCGCAGATGGCGACCCGGGCGGGGGAAACCATGGACAATATCGCCAGCGAAGTCACGCGCGTAACGTCACTGATGAGGGAGATCTCCAGCGCGTCGCAGGAACAAAGCCACGGTATTGAGCAGGTTAACATCGCGGTCACTCAGATGGATGAAGTGGCGCAACAGAACGCCGCGCTGGTGGAGCAGGCAGCCGCGGCTACTCAGTCACTGGAGGAGCAGTCCCGGCAGCTGGTTCAGTCAATGGCGGCATTTAAAATTAGTCTGGCGTGAGAAGGGGCAAACAGCTGACGAACCTGTAGCGTCGGTGGCAAAGGATTACGGGCCCGGCTCGGCCCGTAAAGCGCAGACATGGACGGCGCTTTTTATACACGCATGCTCTCTGTACAGAGCCATCTCGGGGATCGTTCAATCACCCGAGATGTTTTCAGCAACAGAACGGTGAGGTTATGCGTCCGGGAATTCGCGCAGGAAGCGTTCCTGATCCTCTACCATTTCGGTATTACCGACAAAGAACGGCGAGCGCTGGTGCAGCGTTTCCGGCACCAGGTCGAGGATACGATCGCGGCCGTCGCTGGCTTTACCACCGGCTTGTTCAGCCAGGAATGCCATGGGGTTGCATTCATACAGCAGGCGCAGCTTGCCTTTCGGATGGCTGGCGGTGCTTGGATACAAGTAAATGCCGCCTTTCAACAGGTTACGGTGGAAGTCTGCCACCAGTGAACCGATATACCGCGAGGTATAAGGACGACGGGAAACCTTGTCTTCTTCCTGACAGAACTTAAGGTACTTTTTCACGCCCTGTGGGAAGCGGATATAATTTCCTTCGTTAATGGAATAGGTGTAACCCTTTTCCGGGAAGGTCATTTTTTCTGCGCTGAGACAGAACACGCCCAGTGACGGATCGTAGGTAAAGGCATGCACGCCGCAGCCGGTGGTATAAACCAGCATGGTGGAAGAACCGTAGACAACATAGCCTGCGGCAACCTGCTGGCTGCCTGGCTGAAGGAAATCTTCCTCAGTAACCGGCGTGCCTGGTGGCGTAATACGACGATAGATAGAGAAAATGGTGCCGACAGAAACGTTGACGTCAATGTTGGAGGAGCCATCCAGCGGATCCATCAACACGACATATTTGCCATTTTCCACGCCTTCAAAGATGACGATTTCGTCTTCTTCTTCTGACGCGATACCCGCCACAATGCCACGCGCTTTCAGCGCGGCTTTGAGCTTCTCATTGGCAAACAGATCGAGTTTCATCTGCTGCTCACCCTGCACGTTTTCCACTCCGCTGGCGCCAAGAATATCGACCAGACCAGCCTTGTTGATGTCACGGTGAATGATTTTCGCGCCCAGTTTGATGGCGGAAATCAGTGCCGTCAGTTCACCAGTGGCGTGAGGAAAGTCGTGTTGTTTCTCGACTATGAATTCGCCTAACGTTTTCATAACACAATCCCTGAATCTGCGGTTGAACAGCAGCCTGCGAAACAAGCTGCCAACATATACCCGGGCAGTTTAGCCGAATGAAGGGTAAAGAACATAGGGCAAATCCGTTTCTTCCGCACGATGAGGACGGTACACTGTGCGCCGGACATTCCAGTTAACGGATCTTTTATGCGTATTCATATCCTCGGTATCTGCGGCACTTTCATGGGCGGTCTGGCAATGCTGGCCCGATCGCTGGGTCATGACGTTACCGGTTCGGATGCCAACGTTTACCCGCCAATGAGCACGCTTTTAGAAAAGCAAGGCATTGATTTAATTCAGGGTTACGACGCGTCCCAGCTCGATCCTGCACCCGATCTGGTGATCATCGGTAACGCGATGACGCGCGGTAATGCCTGCGTGGAAGCGGTGCTGGAACGTAACATTCCCTATCTTTCCGGGCCGCAGTGGCTGCATGATTTTGTACTGCGTGACCGTTGGGTGCTTGCCGTCGCCGGAACGCATGGAAAAACCACCACAGCGGGCATGGCAGCGTGGATTTTACAGGCTTGCGGGCTGGAACCGGGCTTCGTTATCGGCGGTGTGCCGGGGAATTTCGAGGTTTCCGCAACTTTAGGAAAAAGCCCATTCTTCGTTATCGAAGCGGATGAATACGATTGCGCCTTTTTCGATAAGCGTTCCAAATTTGTGCATTACTGCCCGCGTACGCTGATCCTCAACAACCTTGAATTCGATCATGCGGACATTTTTGACGATCTGCGCGCTATTCAGCGGCAGTTCCATCATCTGGTGCGTATCGTGCCGGGACAGGGCCGCATTATCCTGCCTGAACAGGACAGCAACCTGAAACAGGTGATCGCCATGGGATGCTGGAGCGAGCAGGAAAGCGTAGGGGAAACCGGCCGCTGGCAGGCGAAGAAACTGACGCCGGACGCCTCGCACTGGGAAGTCTGGCTGGATGGCGAGCGCGTGGCGGAAGTGAACTGGTCGCTGGTTGGCGAGCATAATATGCATAACGGCATGATGGCTATCGCTGCGGCACGGCACGTAGGCGTGAAGCCGGAAGACGCCGGACTGGCGCTGAATGATTTTATCAACGCTAAGCGTCGTCTGGAGCTGCGTGGCGAAGCCAACGGCATCAAGGTTTACGATGATTTTGCTCATCATCCCACCGCGATTTTGGCCACGATGACCGCTTTGCGCAGCAAGGTTGGTGGACGGGCGCGTATTCTGGCCGTGCTGGAACCGCGTTCCAATACCATGAAAATGGGCGTTAGCAAAGACGATCTGGCGCCGGCGCTGGGCCGTGCGGATGAGGTGTTCCTGCTACAGCCGCACCATATTCCGTGGCAGGTATCTGAAGTGGCCGATGCCTGCGTGCAGCCTGCGCACTGGAGCGCTGACGTAGATACGCTGGTCGAGATGATCGCCAAAACGGCACAGTCGGGCGATTATATTCTGGTGATGAGTAACGGTGGGTTTGGCGGCATTCATCAGAAGCTGCTGGACAGGCTGGCGAAATAATTCAGGCCGGGCGCCGGCGTTTTTATAGCAGCCAGACCGGCCGGTAATAGAGCCGGACAGTCTGGCCTGCCATAAAAGGCTCGCTGAGCCTTAAAAGGCTTCAGCCAGCTCGCGCAGATACTGGAAAATCTGGCGGGAAGCTTTTGGCGGCTTGTTAGTCGCTTTCTCTTTTTGCGCATTACGGATCATCTGACGCAGCTGCTGACGATCGGCATCCGGGTAGAGCGCCAATACGTCCGGCATCGCATCATCACCGGTTTCAATCAGGCGATCGCGCAGCACTTCCAGCTTATGGAACAGCGCAACCTGCTGGTTGTGACGGTTCTTCAGCTTGTCCAGCGCCTGACGAATAGGATCTTCTTCACGCGAACGCAGCATTTTCCCAATCAGCTGTAGCTGACGGCGACGTCCTTCTTTTTTAATCTTCTGTGCGAGCTCAATAGCGGCACGCAAATCATCATCCAGCGGGATTTTATCCAGCGAATTCTTACTCAGTTCAACCAGTTCGGCACCCAGGCGCTTAAGCTCCTCGGCATCGCGTTTGATCTCACTTTTACTGACCCAGATAATCTCTTCGTCTTCTTCTTCGTTATCTGGTACGTCATCGAGCCAGTCGTCGGGCTGTTTGGTCATGGGAGGCTCCCTAAAAAAGAGGCTAATGCTATCAGGAAACTCAGGGCACTGCGAAATTGTTCGCTGAGTCTGTTAGACTCAAATCATCCCTAATCACTAAAGAGTCTGGAAATCTGGCGATTTTTGCCCGGAGCAGCCCTCTGTTAATTATATGGTAGGTCAATGAAATTACTCTCCCAAGTTGCAGAACAGCGTAAAACCCTCGAACAGGCGGTAGCGACAGCACTCGAACTGGCTAAAGTCAGCACCGATGGGGCGGAAGTTGCCGTGACCAGAACCACCGGTATCAGCGTCAGCACCCGCTATAGCGAGGTGGAAAACGTAGAATTCAACAGCGACGGCGCCCTGGGCATCACCGTTTATCATCAGAACCGTAAAGGCAGCGCGTCTTCCACCGATCTCAGCCCCGACGCCATCAAGCGCACCGTGCAGGCGGCGATTGATATTGCGCGCTATACCTCGCCGGATCCTTACGCTGGCGTGGCCGATCGCGAACTGCTGGCGTTCGATGCGCCCGATCTGGATCTTTTCCATCCCACCGATCTCGATCCGGATCGGGCGATCGAGCTGGCGGCTCGTGCGGAAGAAGCCGCGCTGAAATCCGATTCACGTATAACTAACACCGAAGGCGGCAGCTTTAACAGCCACGTCGGTATTAAAGTGTTCGGTAACAGCCACGGTATGATCCAGGGCTATTCCTCCAGCCGCCATTCGATTTCTGCCAGCGTGATTGCCGAGGCGGATGGCGACATGGAACGTGACTATGCCTACACGATTGGACGCGCGATTGGCGATCTGCAAACGCCAGAGTGGGTAGGTCAGGAGTGCGCGCGCCGCACGCTGTCGCGCCTGTCGCCGCGTAAGCTTTCAACGATGAAAGCGCCGGTAATCTTTGCTGCCGAAGTGGCAACAGGCTTGTTCGGCCATCTGGTTGGCGCGATCAGCGGCGGCAGCGTCTACCGCAAATCGACCTTCCTGCTGGATTCAATGGGTAAACAGATCCTGCCCGAGTGGTTGACGATTCAGGAACAGCCGCATTTGCTGAAAGGACTGGCCTCCACGCCATTTGACAGCGAAGGCGTTCGTACCGAGAACCGTGACATCATCAAAGATGGCGTCCTGCAAACCTGGCTGCTGACCAGCTATTCCGCCCGTAAGCTGGGCCTGCAAAGCACCGGTCACGCGGGCGGCATTCATAACTGGCGCATTAACGGTCAGGGCGACAGCTTCGAACAGCTGCTGAAAAAAATGGGTACCGGTTTAGTGGTGACAGAACTGATGGGCCAGGGTGTTAGCGGTATCACCGGTGACTATTCACGCGGCGCGGCGGGCTTCTGGGTGGAAAACGGCGTTATTCAGTATCCAGTGAGTGAAATTACCATTGCCGGTAATTTACAGGAGATGTGGCGCAATATGGTCACGGTCGGCAGCGACATTGAAACCCGCAGTAATATTCAGTGTGGTTCCGTACTGATTCCAGAAATGAAAATCGCCGGACAGTAAATTTAGCCTGGCGGTTGGCTAAACGTTATTATCCGTCGCCTGAACCGGGCCAGTAGCGTCCCGGTTCAGGCAGTTAAAACAGGGCCTTCCCCACCTTTTATTTTCAGCACCCTGATTAATTTATAAGTTTTTCCAATAGTTACCCTTCGCTATCTTCTCCCGCGTTCTGTTCCTGAGGGAATATTCCGTATTGAAAGCGTTTTAACGCTGCATTTAACGTTATTACAGCTTCGAAATTCTGTCCCTACAGGAAAAAACGCTTTTTGTACCCGCGATCACATCCCTTGATGCAATTTCCGTTTTGAAACGGAAAAAAAGCTGCTCCACACAAAGCGTTCCCGGCGTTAGTTTCTTTTTATCGCAAATAAACTGCGCTGCTAATCAAAGCCGCGGCGGGAAATAAGGGGAGTGCAATGGCAGATGGAGCCGTATCAATAAACATGTCGGCTGAGGAGTGCGCTATTCAGGCGCTGGCGGACAGGGTGATGAGTCAGATTGCCGACCTGTTTTTCGCTCAACATATCACTCCCACGCCGGTACAGCAGCAGATGCTGGTCTCACATGTGCGGGCAATGGCGCTGCGTTCCCGGACCGGCGAACCTCTGCCGGAAGTCGAGGAAGCGCTGTTTGAAGACATCTCGCCCGACTCAATGACGCTGGCCCAGCAGGTCGTGGATCTGTTCGGCAATCTGCCTGTTGAAGAGGCCTGGCTTTTATCCGTGCACTTCGAAGTCGCAAAAAACGAAGGCTAACCCTGTTAAGGAAATCACTATGTCACAAATCATTGTAGTTATTGGCGATCGTTTGGGTAAAGGCCAGAAAGTCGCGGCCGGAATTGAAAAAGCCGGCGGTAAAGCCGTGGTGGTGCCGGGGATGGCCGCCGACATGAAGCTGGGCGACGTGATGAAGGCTGAAAATGCCACTTTCGGCATCTCCTTCTGCGGCAGCGGCGGCGCGGGTGCTATCACCGCGCAAAACAAATATGGCTATAAAGCGAAACACGGCATGCGTTCCGTCGATGAAGGCGTTACGGCAATCAATGAAGGCGCAACCGTGCTTGGCTTCGGCTTTATGGACAAGGAAGAGCTGGGAGAGCGCCTGGTTCAGGCCTGGAACAAGAAGTACGGTGCCTGATGATGAAGGAACAATTTGCGACCACGGTGAAGGTCAGCGGCAAGGGTGACAGTAAAGAAAAAGCCTTTGCCGATGCGCTGAGCCGGGTACAAAACACGCTATTAAAATCGACCGGTAAGGTGCTGCTGCGCATTGAACCCGCTGAGGTAAAAGTGGTGCAGGCGTGGCAGCAGGTCAGAAAAGAAAAATTCCTGTTTTTCTTTCTGGCGCGGGAGAGGCGGAGCTATGGCGTTGAACTGGAAATTACCGTCAACGTCAGCATTGTCGACACCGCAAAGATCGATTTTGCCACGCGATAAAGCTGGATGGACATGACCTGAAAACGTTGGCGCGATCAATAAGGAAAACCAAATGTTTTTAATCATTTTATTTAAGTCGCTCATTATCGGCGGTCTGGTTGGTGTCGGCGTTGGCGCGGGTGCGGCGCGAATGTTCCATGCGCCAACGACCCAGGGGATGGGCGCTTTTCGTACGCTGGGTGAACTGAATTCCTGCGAGGGCGATCCGGCTTCGCATTTCTCTTTCGGCCTGGGTTTTTTCTTTAACGCCTGGGCCTCTTCCGTGGCTGCCGGCTCGTTTACGCAGGATGTGGATCACCGCATCATCCCGAACTGGGGGGCGGCCGCGCTGATGGTGAAAAACCGTAACGTGGCTGAAACGCTGCACGATCCGAAAAAAATGGCCATTGCCTGCGGCCTGATCGGCATGGTTGTTGTCGCTTTTCTCAATTCTACCGCGTCTGCGGTGCCCGCCGCATTGCAGGTGACGGCGGTAAAAGTGCTGGTGCCTGCCGCTAACCTGCTGGTGAACACGGTGATGCCGGTGATCTTCTGGCTGGCCGCCATCGATGCCGGTAAAAAGTCGGGCTTCTGGGCCACCATTTTTGGCGGCCTTGCCCAGCTGATCATGGGCAATGCGGTGCCGGGCCTGGTGCTGGGCATTCTGATCGGCAAGGGCGTGGAGGAGAGCGGCTGGAACAAAGTGACCAAAATCATGATGTTCGCCATCGTTCTGCTGTTCGTTCTCAGCGGCTTCTTCCGCGGCTTCGATATGAAAATGCTGCAATCCTTCCAGCTGGGCGTCCCGGGCTGGCTTGAGATGATCCACAACACCCTGAGCGGAAAATAAGGAGATGACAATGGAAGCATCTAAAAGCGGTTTCTGGTATGCCGACTGGTCTTTCCCGATTTTCGTCGGGCTGCTCTCCGCGGGCGTGTTTGCCGGTACGCATATGTATTACGTCTACGGGCTGGGCGCGTTCAATGAAGTCGCCTTTGTTTCCATGCTGCGAGCCGGAATGGAAACCGGCGTCTATGGCGCGGTGGCGGCGTTTGGCGCCAGCTTTCTCTTCGCCCGAATCATCGAAGGCTCGCTGGTCGGCATCCTGGATATCGGCGGCGCGATCCAAACGGGGATCGGGCTGGGCGTGCCTGCATTACTGCTCGGCGCGGGCATTGTCTTCCCGGTTGCCAACTTTGCCGCATCGCTGGCTACCGGGCTGCTGCTGGGGCTGGCCATCGGCTACGTCATTATTTTGGCCCGTAAATTCACCATCAATAACAGCGACTCAACGTATGGCGCAGACGTGATGATGGGCGCGGGCAACTCGTCCGGGCGTTTTCTCGGGCCGTTAATCATTCTGTCGGCCATGGCCGCCTCCATTCCTATCGGGCTGGGATCGCTGATTGGCGCGCTGCTGTTCTATCTCTGGAACAAACCTATCACCGGTGGTGCCATTTTGGGCGCCATGCTGCTGGGTGCGATTTTCCCGGTTGCGCTGTGAGAAGCGGAAGGAGTGAGTGATGTTTGATTTGATTATTCGCCGCGCTCGCCTGGCCGACGGCAGCCTGACGACGATTGCCATTCACGACGGCAAAATCGCCGCGCTGGGCGAGCCACAATGGCAGGCGACGCAGGAGATCGATCTGGCCGGACGCTACTGGCTGAGTGCGGGCTGGATTGATTCTCACGTCCACTGCTATCCCAAATCGCCCATTTATCATGATGAAGCGGATCGGATTGGTGTGGAAACGGGCGTAACCACGGTCGTGGATGCGGGCAGTACCGGCGCGGACGACGTCGATGACTTTTATCAGCTGACGCGAACCGCCAACACTCAGGTTCATGCCCTGTTGAATATTGCCCGTACCGGCATCGTTACGCAGAACGAACTGGCGGATATGCAGCAGATCGACAAAGCGAGCGTGCGGGCTGCGGTTCAGCGCCTGCCTGGCTTTATCATCGGCATCAAAGCCCGCATGAGCAGTAGCGTCGTTGGCGCTAACGGCATCCAGCCGCTGATCGGTGCGAAAGAAATCCAGCAGGAAAACGGCAATCTGCCGCTGATGGTGCATATCGGTAATAACCCCCCCGATCTGGATGAGATAGCCGAGCTGCTGGGTCAGGGCGACATTATCACCCACTGCTATAACGGCAAGCCGAACCGCATTCTGACGCCGGCTGGCGAGCTGCGTGCTTCTGTTGCAAAGGCAATAAAACGCGGCGTGCGGCTGGATGTTGGTCACGGCTCGGCGAGTTTTAGTTTTGAGGTGGCGCGAGTCGCCATCGCTCAAGGCATTCTGCCGCATACCATCAGCTCCGATATCTACTGCCGCAATCGCCTTAACGGGCCGGTTTACACCCTGGCACACGTGATGTCGAAGTTCTTCAGCGTGGGAATGACGCTGCCACAAATAATCGCCTGCGTTACCCGTCATGCGGCAGAAGGGCTGCGGCTGCATAACAAAGGGAAACTTGCGGTGGGCTTTGATGCCGACCTGACCCTCTTTGACCTCAGCGAAGCCGCCTGCGTGTTCACCGATTCCGAAGGTAAATCGGAAGCGGGTGAAAAGCAGCTGGTACCGCTGGCCGCCATGGTTAAAGGGAAATGGTTTATTACTGACGAAGGGAAAAAGCATCATGTCTTCGATTTATGAAAAATATGGCTTAAAACAGGTGATCAACGCTTCCGGGCGCATGACGATCCTTGGGGTGTCAACGCCCGCCGCCGACGTGGTCGAAACGGTCAACTACGGCCTGAATCACTACTTCGAAATGAAAGATCTGGTCAATAAAACCGGTGCCTACATCGCCGGGCTGCTCGGCTCAGAAGATGCGGTCGTGGTCTCCTGCGCCTCTGCCGGTATTGCGCAATCCGTCGCGGCAGTGATTGTGAAAGACGATGACTGGCTGCTGGAAAACCTCCATGCGGCTCCGCTTACCGTGCCGCATGATATCGTGGTGCCCAAGGGCCATAACGTTAACTTTGGCGCACCGGTCGGCACCATGGTAGCGATGGGCGGCGGTCGCCTGGTGGAAGCCGGCTATGCCAACGAATGCAGCGCGGAGCAGCTTTCCGCCGCCGTCACGCCGCAAACTGCCGCCGTGATGTATATCAAATCGCATCATTGCGTGCAGAAAAGCCACCTTAGTGTGAAGCAGGCCGCAGAAGTTGCGCGCCGGCATGGCGTTCCGCTGATTGTTGATGCGGCCGCCGAAGAAGATCTGCAATGCTATTACCGCGAGGGTGCCGACCTGGTGATCTACAGCGGTGCCAAAGCGATTGAAGGGCCGACCAGCGGTCTGGTGATGGGGCGCAAAGAGCCTGTGGCGTGGGTAAAACGTCAGTCGATGGGCATTGGCCGCGCGATGAAAGTGGGTAAAGAAGGCATTCTTGGCCTGACTCAGGCCATTGAAAACTATCTGCGGCTGGAAAAAGCTTCCGGCGCACAGATGGTGGAAAAAATGACGCCGTTTATCGACAGCCTGAATGCCATTCATGGCATCAGCGCCCGGGTGGTGTGGGATGCAGCGGGGCGTGATATTGCCCGCACAGAGATCCATTTTGATGAGGCCACCCTTGGCCGCACCACGACTGAGGTGGTTCAGGCGCTAAAAACCGGTGACATCGCGATCTATTTCCGGGGGTACAAGGCGAACGAAGGCCTGGTAGAAGTGGACGTGCGCAGCGTATCGCCCAGTCAGTTGGAGATCATTGCCACTCAAATTAACCGTCTTTTATCGCAAGGAAACCCTGCATGAAGCTGACCCCGAATTTTTATCGTGACCGCGTCTGTCTGAACGTGCTGGCTGGCTCAAAAGAGAACGCCCGTGACATCTGGCAGGCGGCGGAAGGCCATGTGCTGGTTGGCGTGCTGTCGAAAAACTATGACAGCGTTACCCGCGCGGTAGACGATATGCGTGACTATGCGGCGCTGATTGATAACGCGCTCTCCGTTGGACTGGGCGCTGGCGATCCGAATCAGTCAGCAATGGTCAGCGCGATTGCTGCTGCCGTTCAGCCGCAGCACGTCAACCAGGTGTTTACCGGCGTGGCTACCAGCCGTGCGTTGCTGGGACAGGACCAAACCGTGGTCAATGGACTGATTTCTCCCACCGGTACGCCGGGACAGGTGAAAATCTCTACCGGCCCGCGTAGCTCGCAGGCACCTGACGGCGTCGTTCCGATTGAAACGGCGATCGCGCTGTTAAAAGATATGGGCGGCAGCTCGGTGAAATATTTTCCGATGGGCGGCCTTCAGGCGATTGATGAATTCAAAGCGGTGGCGCAGGCCTGTGCACAACAGGATTTCTGGCTGGAGCCGACCGGCGGTATCGATCTGCAAAACTATGAGGCGATCCTGACGATCGCGCTGGAAGCAGGCGTCAGTAAAATCATTCCGCATATCTACAGCTCGATTATCGATAAGGAAACGGGATGCACCCGGGCAGACGATGTCAGTAAGCTATTAACGATGACCAAAAAACTGACCGGCTAATCTTTCCGGCACGAGGAAAACTATGTTTACCGCTACGATCTTTGCCGTAATCCCTTTTTACCGTGCCGCCGGTGTCCCTGAGAAGATGGGGGAGAGCCAGTGAGATTTCCCAATTTACGTCTGGCTCAGCTGTTTGAGCTGCTACAAAACGAAACGCTGCCGCAGGATGAGCTGGCACGGCACTTTGCGGTCACGACGCGTACTGTCCGCACGGACATCACCGCGCTGAATGAGCTGCTGGCGGCGCACGGCGCGCGGTTTGTGTTAAACCGTGGCGCAGGCTATCAGCTGAAAGTGGACGATCGCGATCGTTACAACCAGCTACAATGCCAGACGGCTTCGCCGCTGCGGATCCCCCGCACTTCAGCTGCACGGGTGAACTATTTGCTGACCCGTTTTCTCACCTCGGCTTTTGCGCTCAAACTTGAAGATCTGGCCGACGAATGGTTCGTCAGCCGCGCCACGTTACAAAGCGATATGGCCGAAGTCCGCGAAAAGCTAAGCCGCTATCATCTGGTAATCGAAACCAAACCGCGCTACGGCATGAAGCTGTTTGGCAGCGAAGTGGCGATCCGCACCTGTCTGACCGATCTGCTTTATCATATCGCCCGTGAAGATACTGACGATCCGCTATTGAATCTGGAAGCGTTGAACAGCGGCATACTCGATACGCTACAGCCACTGTTGCATCAGTGCTTCAGCCGTTTCAGCATTAAAATGAGTGATGACAGCGAATTCTATCTGCGGCTGTACTGCGCGGTTGCGGTAAGGCGAATCAGTGAGGGCTATCCGTTATCTGACTTCAGCGCAGAAGATGTCGATCGCGACGTTCGGGCTGCCGCCCGCCATATCGTTAATCTGTTGCGTCCGATGACCGGCAAGGCAATTTCCAGCTCGGAGGAAGCCTATTTACGGGTGAACATTGCCGCGCGACGGACTGAAGATATCGCCGCCAGCGTCATCAGTCCGGATGATGGTGAATCGCTGGTGAACTACATCCTCAGCTATGTGAATACGCATTACAATTTTGATCTGCAAAACGATCCGCAGCTGCGGGCCGATTTACTGACGCACATAAAAACGATGATTACCCGGGTGCGCTACCAGATTGCTATCCCGAATCCGCTGCTTGGCAATATCAAACAGCACTACCCGCTGGCTTATGATGTCACTCTGGCCGCTGTAGCCAGCTGGAGTAAGTACACACCGTATAACATCAGCGAAAACGAAATCGGTTTTCTGGTACTGCATATCGGCGTCGGGCTGGAGCGCCATTATAACGTGGGCTACCAGCGTCATCCTAAAGTGCTGCTGGTGTGCGATACAGGCAATTCAACCGTGCGGATGATCCAGGCGATGCTGATGCGTAAATATCCGCAGATTATCGTCAGCAACATTGTCTCCCAGCGCGAATATGAGCAGCAGGTCGCGATCGATGAAGATTTTGTCATCTCTACGGTACGCCTGAGCGAAAAGGGGAAACCGGTGGTGGTGATGGCGCCGTTTCCGACGGAATACCAGCTGGAGCAGCTTGGCAAGCTGGTGCTGGTGGATCGTACCCGGCCTTACATGTTGGAAAAATTCTTCGATGCCGGGCATTTTCGCATTATCGATCGGCCAATGACGCAAACAGAGCTGTTCAGCGTTCTGTGCGATCAGCTGGAGCGGGAAGGCGTGGTAGATAAGCAGTTTTATGCGTCGGTTGAGGAACGTGAGGCGATAGTCAGTACGCTGCTGGGCGAAGGCATTGCGCTGCCTCATTCACTGGGACTGATGGCAAAAAAAACCGTGGTCTATACCGTACTGGCTCCTCATGGCATCCGCTGGGGCGATGAAACCGCCTGCGTCATTTTCCTGCTGGCTATCAGTAAAACCGAATATGAAGAGGCGATGGCCATCTACGATCTGTTTGTTACTTTTATGCGTGAGAGAGCGATGACCCGGCTGCGCGGCTGCGAAGATTTCGCCGGTTTTAAAGCGGTAGCGATGGACTGTTTGAGCAGGCTATAAGGGAAGAAATGACATTTTTGATGCATCTCTTGACACCGCAGAAATCAGATGCGACCTTCTGTCCACAGATTGCAATTTGTGGACAGGATGGATTTCAGAGAAATGAAAAGTCAAGATATCGTGATTTTGACCAAACTGATTTGCCTGAGTCGCTTAAAGGCCAGTGATTTACTGGTGGATGCGCCGGACCCGCTACTTTTTGGCTGGGATAACGATGAAAAACTTAATGAGACCCAGATTCAGCGCATCGACAATATTAATGAGGCTGATAACCGGCTGGAATATGCATTCACTGTCAGAGGCCTGGCCGAGGCGTTAGGCATCAGTAAGAGTGAAATCAGCAACAGCATCATGCGATGCGTAAACGTAAGCCTGGCAAAAATAAGCAGGGTCAATCAAAAACCCGAAGTGAATAAAAAAGTGTTTTTTAACTTCATTCGCTACGGTTTAAGGCTGGTATTTCCTGCCAGACCAGCAGAAATAACCCGCGGTATTCCAACCACATTTGCTGCCCCCGTGCTGAAGGAAAAATTACTGAGTGCGGGTGATTTGATTATGGTCTGGCCTGATGCCTTTGGCAGAGAGATGGGTCAGTCTGTGGCACCGCTCTATAAATCAGTTCCTTTTGCTGTACGCAAGGACCCTGAGCTTTATAGTTATCTTGCTTTATTGGATGCAGTAAGGTTGGGGAACCCGCGAGAAATGAATCTGGCACTGGAAAAAATACACGGAAAGTTTTTCAATGAATCCGACTAATTTTGAAACATTAAAAGAAATGATTATTCGGGTTGCTGAAGCGCTTGGACCAAAGCTTTTAGCAAGCACCGCCTTTGTGGGCGGCGTAACGACCGGGCTTCTCATTACCGATGAATATACACGTCAATCAGTCCGGGCGACCGACGATGTCGATTTGATCACTAGCGCATTAGGCTATGCGCAGCATGCAAAATTTGAGGAGGAGTTACGCCAGCGAGGTTTTCGTGATGACGTGGAAAGTGACGTTATTTGTAGAAAATGTCTGGGTAATCTCAAAGTCGATTTTATGCCGACTGATGATACATTGGGATTTACCAATCGTTGGTATCAACGTGCGTTGACTGAGGCACAAGACTTTGAATTAAAACCGGGTTTAACCATCAGGCTCCTTTCTCCCGTTTACTTTATCGGTACTAAATTGGAAGCCTGGAACGGACGAGGTGAAGGCGATCTTCTTTGTAGCAGAGATCTTGAGGATATTTTTAACCTTATTAACGGGCGTGAAACCCTGATTGAAGATATTCGGGAAAGTGAGCCTGCGCTTCTGCAATATATTTCAGATGAATTCAGAAAGCTGATAGATGAAGAGGATTTTGATTACCTGCTACAGACAACGACCAATGGTGACAGGGCCAGGATGACATACCTGTTCGAGCGCATTACAAAAATTATTGGTTTGTATGATGAATGAAGGGATCCTTATTACCCTCAAGGGGACAGAGCGGGCATCTAACCAGGATTTTGCAACCTGGCACATCGGGCAAAGAAATGAGATATGGATGATAGCCGATGGGGCGACAGGTGCGAAAGATAGCGGGCTTTTCGTCTCGACTTTTTGTGAGGAAATCATCCAGAATTTGGCTTCTGTATCAGATAAAATTTTGCCTGCAGTTGTTTTTGATTCAATAGAGACCATCCATTCCAGCATCCGAAAAAAATTTGTCTGTTCTAAAGGAAGCTTCCTGCTTTTCATCGTTGATCGCGAGACGAAAGAACAACACTGTTTTTTTCTCGGCGACTGTAGAATTGGAACTTTGACAGAGGGAAATATTAAGTGGTCTGTACTTCCTCATAACATGGTAGTGGCGAAACAAATTACCGATGAACACAAAATTTGTACGCTGCCGGAAAGAAATATTCTTTTTAGAAAATTATCAGGACGCCGGCTTGAACGCCCGGAATATCTTCAGCTGAGATTAGATCTTTCGCTACCTGTGATTTTGGCAACGGATGGATTCTGGAGCCTTTTGCCAGTGAATCTCCCGGAAGAGATATCGCATTCATCCTTCCATAGCCACCTTGAAATGAAAAAAAATCGTGCAGATGACCTGACAGTTTTGCTTCGTGTAAGAAAAGGGAATCAGTGAGAAAAGGGTAAGGCTGGTGGAAAAGATGCCGCCCGTGCGCTGCTGCGCACAGGCGGAAGCGGAGGTTACTTCAGGATGGTAAACGCGGTGGTCACGTGCTGCACGCCACTGACCCGGCTGGCGATATCGGCCGCGGCTTTCGCTTCCTCATTCGTCACCAGACCTAACAGGAATACCTCGCCGTTTTCCGTCGTCACCTTAACGTTTGATGACTTAACCTGATCGCTCGACAGCAGGTTGGAGCGCACTTTGGTAGTGATCCAGGTATCGGAAGAGGCGGTACCAAAGCTGGCTTTGCTGCCGGTACGGATTTCGTTATAAACCTCCGTTGCGCCATCCACGCCGACCGCAATCTGTTTCGCCCGGCTGGCGATGTCAGCCGTCGGTGCCTGTCCGGTTAGCAGGACTTTGCCCTGATAGGCAGTAGGGACGATATGGGCATCGTTTTTAATCTGCTGATCTTTAGAAAGCGCATTGCTGACGCGCAGTTCCAGGGTACCGTCATCAACCTGAGTGCCAACAGTACGAGGATCCGTGGCGGATTTGGTTGCTACCGCAGCGCTGCCGATGACGGCCGCGACGCAACCCTGTAGCATCAGGGCGGTAATCACCACGGCCATTGCTGAGAATACCTTCATTTAAGCTCCTTTAAGCGTCCTGGTGGGGAAACAAGGTGTTATCGATTAAATCGCACAGGCAATTTACGGTTAACATATGCATTTCCTGAATCCTCGCGCTTCGGTGCGAGGGAATGCGAATCTCCACGTCCTGTGGTCCCAGTAAGCCGGCGAGTTCGCCGCCGTCATAACCGGTAAGCGCAATAATCGTCATATCGCGTGTTACCGCTGCTTCAACTGCCTTCACAATGTCACGGCTGTTACCGCGTGTTGAAATGGCGAGCAGAATGTCGCCAGCATGGCCCAGTGCACGAACCTGCTTGGCATAAACTTCATCGTGCAGACGATCGTTGCCAATTGCCGTTAGCAGCACGTTATCCGCGCTTAAAGCGATAGCGGGAAGGCTGGGACGCTCGGTCTCAAAACGATTAATCATGCTGGCCGCAAAATGCTGGGCATTGGCGCTGGACGTGCCATTGCCACAGCTCAGAATTTTGTTGCCGTTCAGCAGCGACTGCACAATGGTCATCGCGGCGCGAGAAATCGCATCCGGTAACGCTTCTGCCGCGGCGATCTGTGTTTGAATACTTTCGGTAAAACAAACTTTTATTCTTTCCAGCACGTTTTTCACCTGGTAAGTCGTAGGCGGAGGTTTCACTCCGCCGTAAAGGCATTAGGCAACCAGTCGATCTGCGTGCCGGTTATCGCAATGACATCAAAGCGACAGTCCGCGCTCTCAAAACTGGTTCTGCGTCCATTCAGCCAAAAGGCTGCGGCTTTTAGCAGTTTTAGCTGCTTGCTGCGGGTCACGCTGGCTGCTGCACCGCCAAAAAGCGCATTGCGGCGATAGCGGACTTCCACAAAAACCCAGGTCGTTTTGTCGCGCATAATCAGGTCGATTTCTCCAACCCGAAAACGCACGTTCGCGGCGACAAAGGTTAATCCTGCTTGCTCCAGCAGGCGGCGGGCCTGTTGCTCATAGCCCGCCCCCGTTTGCTGACGACTCAGGATGCCGGAACGATTTGTCCCTGACGATACTGGCTCCATGTCAACTTCCTGTTGATAACGCAATCCGTTGTCGCGCTCAGATTGCCGGTTTCGCCCTGAATCTGGAAGCCCGGCAGCTGGCGCACTTCGCTAAAGTGGTTAGCCAGTGTCCAGGCATCCACGCCCATGGCATACAGGCGAACCAGCGAGTAGTCATTGTTAAAGTTCTTCGCGGCCTGCTGTAACAGCGCCGGGTTGTTGCCAGACAACAGTGGCGCATCGCTAAACTGTACGCCTTCCATCTCCAGGCGGAAGTCCGGGCCGGAACCCGCCTGGTAGCTGCGTGAGCTGGCATAAATTTGTACCATGCTGCGGCTGCTGACGCGCATAGAGATCATTGGTTTGATCAGCGCCATTTCATCCTGTGTTGCCACGATATAAACCGAATCAACGTTGCCGCTGTCGCTGACCGGCGCGGGCTGTACCGGAGGCTGACCGGTAACGTTCGCATTCTGAGGCTGCTGCTGCGGTTGCAGCGTAACAGGTGTACCGGTCAGGCGCAGGCCTGCACCGCTGTTAATCCCCTGCTTTAGCTCGCCCGTGGAGCCAAACTGCTGTTGCAGCACGGTGCTACCGCCCAGCTTCTGCCATTCCGTTGCGAAAGCTTTGTTGACGCGATCGCCCAGCGCGCTGCGTGGCACCATTAACAATGGCGAGCGTTTGCCCTGATCCCACATATGATGGGCAGCATCACGCGCTTCGTCTTCAGGAGAAAGCGCAAAATAGCAAAGATTCGGACGGTTCTGTACCGACTCTGGCTCATTCAGCGCAAGGATATTCAGCGGAGTCTGAACGGAAGCTAACTGCTCAACGTTATTCTTAATCAGTGGGCCAACGACCAGGGTTGCGCCATCTTTTTGTGCCTGTGCCAGTACCTGATCGACAGGTTGAGAACCGGTGTCGTATACCTGTACCTGGGTTGAACTGGATGGCGCGGCGGTTTGCGCGACGTTAGCGTTTTGTGCAGCAGGCGCTGCCGGCTCCGGCGTGGATGCTGGCGTCGCTGCGGCATCCGGGCTGGCGGAAGGGCTGACCGCGGCGTTGGCATCCGCTGGCGCAGCTGAATTCTCGCCGCCTGCCTGGGTCGGAGCCTGAACGGGCGCCGCGGCGCTTCCGATAACAGGCTGCGCGGCGGCTGCGGGCTGTGCTGTGCCATTCTGCGTCAACGTGCCGTTTCTGGCGTCGTCGAAGCCTTTCTTGATCGCATTAGCGAAAATTTGCGCCTGGCCGCTTAGCGGCAGCAGCAGGGCGATTTTTGCGGTCGACGCCTGCTGGAAATTTTGCACCTGAGTCAGCGCTGTCGGCAGCATTTTCGCCGCAGGATTATAGGGATAGCGCGTCTGCCAGTCGCTGATACCGGCTTTCAGCATATCCGGGTCGCTGCTGTTAGCCTTGTAAACGTTCAGCAGATCCAGCCAGCCTTGCAGCGTATTTTCATCCGCGTTGATCACCAGACTGTTAATCTGATCGGGCGTCATTTGCACCAGCGCCTGCCAGGTCGCATCAATATTTTTTTGCTTATCGGCGGGGGTGGTCAGCAGCGGCTCCTGAGCGATATAAGCGCGCAGCAGCGCCAGCGAAGGACGGCCCTGGCTGCTGTTAATCTGAAGCTGCAAATAGCGGGCCTGTTGGTCTTTCGACAATGAGGCGGTATCCACCTTTTGCAGAAGCTGGCCTGCGCCGTTCAGATCCTGCTGGGCGATTTTAAGCTGTGTCTGAAGTAACAGGGCTTCCTGGCGCTGAGTGTCGCTGAGCTGCTGTGGCAGGCTGGCGAACTGATCGTTGGCCTGAGGGATCTTCCCTTCGTTCAGCAATGCGCGGATAGCAAGTAATTGCCAGTCAACCTTGTTATCATCTGAACTTTGCTGCATTTGCTGCAGGTAAGAATCGGAAGTGCCAGTGGCTGCGGCCTGCACATCCGCCTGAGGCGTTTGCGGACCCTGGCCGGAACAACCGGCAAAAATCAGGGCGGCCAGCAGAACAGCCAGGTTGCGTCCTGCTTTGTTATGAATGACTTTCGAAGGAAGCATACTGTATCCAGTTATGTTTTTTTCAAGATGCTCAATATTAAATCGGCTATTCGGATCAAACAATGAAACAACGCGAAGAGATTTCTGCCAGCACGCTTTATATCGTTCCAACACCGATTGGGAACCTGGGCGATATCACCCAACGTGCTCTGACGGTGCTTTCAAGCGTCGATCTGATCGCAGCGGAAGATACACGTCATACCGGACTGTTGCTACAACATTTCGCCATCAATGCGCGCCTGTTCGCATTGCACGATCATAACGAGCAACAGAAGGCGGAAACGCTGTTGGCTAAGCTGCGCGACGGGCAAAGCATAGCGTTAGTTTCTGATGCCGGCACGCCGCTGATTAACGATCCGGGCTACCATCTTGTCCGTCTTTGCCGTGATGCAGGCATTAACGTTGTTCCATTACCGGGTGCCTGTGCAGCGATTACAGCATTAAGCGCCGCGGGGCTTCCGTCCGATCGATTCTGTTACGAAGGGTTTCTGCCAGCAAAAAGCAAAGGTCGCTGCGATACGCTGCGGGCGCTTGAGCAGGAGTCGCGCACGCTGATTTTCTACGAATCAACCCATCGTCTGCTGGAGAGTCTACAGGATATGGTGGCGGTATGGGGAGAGGCGCGTTATGTGGTGCTGGCGCGAGAAATCACCAAAACCTGGGAGTCGATTTATGGCGCGCCGGTAGGAGAGCTACTGGCGTGGGTGCAGGAGGACGAGAACCGCCGCAAAGGCGAGATGGTGCTGATTGTAGAAGGCTACCATGCTCAGGAAGATGCGCTGCCGCCTGAAGCGCTGCGTACGCTGGCGCTGTTGCAGCAAGAGCTTCCGCTGAAAAAAGCCGCCCAGTTAACGGCAGAAATCCACGGTGTGAAAAAGAATGCGCTGTATAAATATGCACTGGAACAGCAAGAGGGGTGACAAAGCGCGCGGAATGCCCTATTATCCGCGCCGAAGCTGACCAGACAGTCGCCGCTTTGTTGCCGTCCTCCTTCGGGGGAGACAGACAGAGGGGAGGAAAGTCCGGGCTCCATAGGGCAGGGTGCCAGGTAACGCCTGGGGGGCGCAAGCCCACGACCAGTGCAACAGAGAGCAAACCGCCGATGGCCCCCCCAATAGATTTCAGGTTGCAGCAAGGCGGCAACCGCATGAATCCTCAGGAGCTTAGTTAACTAAGTGACTGGGGTGAATGCGGGAAGCCAACGCAGCAGCCGCCTGAAAGATGCAGGGGATGTGGGATCAGGTAAGGGTGAAAGGGTGCGGTAAGAGCGCACCGCGCGGCTGGCAACAGTTCGCGGCACGGTAAACTCCACCCGGAGCAAGGCCAAATAGGGGTTCACAAGGTACGGCCCGTACTGAACCCGGGTAGGCTGCTTGAGCCAGTGAGCGATTGCTGGCCTAGATGAATGACTGTCCACGACAGAACCCGGCTTACCGGTCAGCTTCACACTCATTCAACAAAAAACCCCGCTCCGGCGGGGTTTTTTGTTATGCGCAGCAGCAAAAAAGCAGATGACTGTCCACGACACTCTCTATGAAAAGAAAGCGGCTTGCCGGTCAGCTTCACACTCATTCAACAAAAAACCCCGCTCCGGCGGGGTTTTTGTTATGCGCAGCAGCAAAAAAGCAGATGACTGTCCACGACACTCTCTATGAAAAGAAAGCGGCTTACCGGTCAGCTTCACACTCATTCAACAAAAAACCCCGCTCCGGCGGGGTTTTTTGTTATGTGCGGCGGCGAAAGGAAAGATAACTGCTTGCGACTCAGTTCTGCTGCGCATTTTATCTATATAAGACTCAGCTGCGCTTCCAGGATTTCGATAATAAAGGCATTCAGCGATTTTCCTTTTTCAGCAGCGGCCTGCGTCAGTTTTTCTGCGAAAGACTCGTTATAGCGTAAGGTGAACGTCTTTGTTTTTTCCTGCCTGACGTAGGGATCAATCCCTGCCTCGCGGCAATCATTAAGATATTCACTCAGCGAGATTTCGCCCTCTCTTTTTAATCCTTCAACGCTGTCAGCGACAAAATCACAATAGCCACTCAGCCCTAAAAATTTACCGCGCATCGCATTGAGTTCCGGAACAAAACTGACTACGGCGGGTTGTCCGGCTATTTCAAAAAAGTTTGTTTTGCTCATGGCTTAACTCCTGTACTTTCTAACCATTCCCGCAGACTTACAATTGCGTCCCTATCCGTATCAGGTAGAGGATGCGGCCTGTGAAATTTAGCGATACTGTCGTTCAGGATAAACCTGCATCGTGAGCCGTTTCCCTCAGTAACCCGGCCGCCCAAAGCTTTGATCAGCGACTCGATATCACTCCATTTGATATTAACCGGAGGAGGCGACGTAAATATCTTATTAAGCGTGCATTGATGCTTCTTCCGTAATGCAACCATTAGCTGTTCCATAGCGACACTTGATGACGCTATTGTCTGACTTAAACGCAATGAAGTCAATTTTTGAAGTCAAAGCCACTGGCGGCAAGCATTAAACCGGTAAATCAATTACCAGCGCTCGCAGCGGCGTATCGGCTCGCAGCGTGACGCTTTGTTCTTCGCGGATAAATGCACCGTCGCCGCATATCAGTTTTTCTTCGGCTTCAGAATGGGTGACGGCACTCAGGCTGCCGTGGATAGATTGCAGATAGGCACGTGAACCGTGCAGTTCAACGGTGTAACTCTCGCCCGGCTCCAGCAGAAGATGATGGATCCACACCTGCTGACGCAGTTGCAAACTGCCTTTTTGCCCGTCAGGAGAAGCCATAAGGGTATGGCGAGCATGCTCATCAACAGTCATGCGCTGCACCGCGGCGTTTTCTCGCTCCGGGCAGGCATCCAGCCACAGCTGCATTCTTGTCAGCGGCCGATCTTTACTTAAATTATGTTCGCTGTAGCTGATAGTCGGTTGGGTGGCGAAAAGTAGCGCTTCTCCCTGCCGGGCCGTGACATGATTTCCGTCACTGTCGCGATACTCCGCCTCACCTTGCAAAATCAGATTCAGCACGTCGACCTTTGGATAGGTTCTGGGTTGAAAGGAAGCCCCTGGTGTCAGCACTTCCTGGTTGAGCACGCGCAGTGACGCGTAGCCCATTAACTGGGGATCAAAATAGTGACCAAAAGAAAAGGTATAGCGCGCCTGCAGCCAGCCGTAATCAGCCTTGCCACACTCTTGCGCGGTGCGACTGGTAATCATGTTGTTCTCCTAATCGGCTGGTCTGCTACGACCGTTTATTATGTTGCTATGGTAAGTTGCTGGACGCAGGAATGTTAGCCAGTTAATCTGCTGGCTATATTCAAATTTCCTGACAGAGAATCACTATGGCTAAAGATCGCGCTCTGACGCTGGAAGCGCTACGAGTGATGGATGCCATCGATCGTCGTGGTAGCTTCGCGGCGGCGGCTGATGAGTTAGGCCGTGTCCCTTCCGCACTCAGCTACACCATGCAGAAGCTGGAAGAAGAGCTGGACGTTGTTCTGTTCGACCGTTCTGGTCATCGTACAAAATTTACCAACGTTGGGCGGATGCTGCTGGAACGTGGCAGAGTGTTGCTTGAGGCGGCGGATAAGCTGACGACGGATGCGGAAGCGCTGGCCCGCGGTTGGGAGACGCATCTGACGATTGTCACTGAAGCACTGATCCCGTGCGAATATCTCTTTCCGCTGATTGATAAACTGGCTGATAAAGCGAACACGCAAATTTCACTGGTAACGGAAGTGTTAGCCGGTGCCTGGGAGCGGCTCGAGCAGGGACGAGCCGATATTGTGATCGCGCCCGATATGCATTTTCGCGCCTCATCAGAGATCAATACCCGCAAGCTTTACAGCATCATGAGCGTGATTGTGGCGAGTCCTGGCCATCCTATTCATGACGAGCCGGAACCCCTGTCTGAAGTGTCACGAGTGAAATACCGTGGCATCGCGGTGGCCGATACGGCACGAGAACGACCTGTGCTTACCGTACAGCTGTTGGATAAGCAGCAGCGGCTGACCGTCAGTTCGATTGAAGATAAGCACCGTGCGTTACTGGCCGGGCTTGGCGTTGCTTCAATGCCCTATCCGATGGTAGAAAAGGATATCGCCGAAGGCCGTTTGCGCGTGGTCAGCCCTGAATATACAAAAGAAGTCGATATCATCATGGCCTGGCGTCGTGACAGCATGGGCGAGGCGAAAGCCTGGTGCCTGCGGGAAATCCCTAAGCTGCTGGCGAAACGCCATTCATTATAGACAGGCAGCCACTTTGGCTGCCCTTAATTAGCGAAAACGCGCGTCACGTCCGTGCGGTTCGTCCCAGTCAAATGCCGGTCCTGTTGAAATAACACCAGACGGATTAATGGTTTTGTGGCTGCGGTAGTAGTGGTGGCGGATATGGGCTAAATCCACGGTTTCCGCCACGCCCGGCAGCTGATAAATCTCCCGCAGAAAACCATTTAAGTTCAGGTAGTCACCGATACGATGTTTATCACATTTGAAATGCGTGACGTACACCGGATCAAAGCGGACCAGCGTCGTCCACAAGCGTAAATCCGCTTCGGTCAGCCTGTCGCCAGTCAGATAACGATGCTGGCCAAGCATCTGCTCCAGCCTTTCCAGGGAGTGAAACAGAGCGGTAACGGCTTCATCATAGGCTGCCTGGGTGGTTGCAAACCCCGCTTTATAAACGCCATTATTCACCGTATCGTAAACCCAGCTGTTCACCTCATCGATTTTCCCACGCAGATCGGCCGGATAGAAATCGCCTGCGCGTGCGCCCACCGCATCAAAAGCGCTGTTGAACATGCGTAGGATATCTGCTGACTCATTACTGACAATGGTGTTTTGCTGTTTGTCCCAGAGTACCGGCACGGTAACGCGTCCAGTGTAGTCTTTATCGGCATGTAAATAGAGCTGATACAGAAAGTCGTTTTGATAGAGGCTGTCGCCGGTTGCGGCCGCAAAATCTTCATCAAAGGTCCAGCCATTCTCCAGCATCAACGGATGCACCACCGAAACGGCAATCAGGCTTTCAAGCCCTTTCAACGTACGCATGAGTAAAGTGCGATGTGCCCACGGACAGGCGAGAGACACATAAAGGTGATAACGGTCTGCCTCAGCGCGAAAACCGCTTTTACCCGTTGGGCCAGCAGAACCATCGGCGGTTACCCAGTTGCGCCAGACGGATTCAGAGCGCTTGAAGCGGCCGCCGGTAGATTTGGTGTCATACCAGTTATCATGCCAGACACCGTCGATTAGCTGTCCCATACAAACTTCCTCATATTAAAATTACCGATTATTACTCAATAAAATATAACCTGGTATAGCCAGGATGTCGGGTTTACATTGAAATAAATTTTAATCAGCGCGTTTTGAAGAGGATTTTTATTGAGTAAAGATTGAATTGCATCTCTTTTTTTTGGGGTGAATATGATATTTATTAGTGCTGTAATTTCTTTATCGATCTTTAAATTAATTTTTCAAATTAACTTTTGGCTCTATTTGGGTTTTTTAATTTTGGTCATTAACGCGATCTGCTTAGTATTATGGTTGACTTTACTATCTCTGCCAATAAAATTACCCTGTTCTGTAAAATCACAGGACGTAATATTGACAAGGAGAGGTTATGCGCGAGTTAAACACTCGGGAAGTTGAAGCTGTTTCAGGTGCCGGTTTTTTTGCTGATTTAGGTAAGAGTATTGGCAGTGCTATTGGCGGAATTGTTGATTTAGGCACTTCTGCTGGTGGTTTGACGACAGATGCAACAACGGCAGGCGGTACGCTGGGTTCTGGCATTGGCAGTATTCTTGAGCTGGATATTGTCAGCGCCATCAGCAATATTGGATCGGGGATTGTGGGTATCATTAACGTTGGTATCAGCGCCATATCACAAATTGCTGCTAAAAAGTCATCCTGATTATGCATCTCAGCCATAAAAATTTTTTTAAAACGACGACTTATTTTAAGGGTGCTTCCTGAAGTTTCCATATTAACCGTTATTTCCACGGCAGGATAAATGGAAGGCGTTAAATAAGATTCTGATAAAATTATTTTGCATCTAAATGGCTTAGAACTTAAAGCAGGACCTCATTTTGTCCTGCTTTATTTTATTAGCTAAATTAGCTCTTTTTGCGCCAGATCCGGTCGATGCTGTAAGCACCCGGGCCGGTAATAAACAGCAGCAGGTAGCCACCGGCAATACTCAGGTTCTTCATAAAGTTGATGGAGTTGCCATCAACGCTAAAGTTGGTATGGAATACCAGTGCGGTAATGAGGGTAAAAATTGCTGTAGCAATTGCCGTAAAGCGCGTCAGAAAACCAAACAGAATTGCCAGTCCACCGCCAAATTCCAGCAGGATTGTTAACGGCAGAAAGAAGCCGGGTACGCCCATCGCTTCCATATATTGTTGAGTACCCGCGTAACCGGTAATTTTACCCCAGCCAGCTACGATAAACAGCACCGGCAGTAAAATACGCGCCACTAAAAAGCCCACATCTTCTGATTTTTTCATGATTAATCCTGGTAAGTTTTTATGGGTTGAAAAAATTCCAACCTCTCTTAGCCCAGTGATGATGCTGTATTAGCGGTCATCGCCGTTCGTTGAAGAGGATAATATTCGCGAAAGGAAATCATTGTAAGCGAGTTAAATTGCTAATGTTTTTCAGGAAAATTGATTGAGATTTCAGACCCAGGGACAGCCGGGTCTGAAGAGATAAAGCGAGACAAGATTACTAAGAAAGAAGGGGTTAGCGGTTTGGCAGGAAATTGCGCACCATCCGCCAGGTACTCCATGCGCCAAGGCCGCGTTTAGCCCAGCGGGTAATAAAACGCGGATTACGCACTGACCAGATTGCCATCAGCCCGCTTCCTACCGCAAAGTAGCGACGTAAACTGACAACGGTCAGCCAGCCGCGATCGTAACGGGCGGTGCTTTCAAGCCAGTATTTCGTATTGATACTGAGATCCAACCGCTGCTGATGGATCTGGCGCAGCAGTTCGGCTTTACGCTCGTTACGTTCACGGCTCATTACTCGTCCTCCAGTAATTTACGATCGGACTTTAGTTCCTTGCGCGTAGCGTTAAGGAGCGTGGAGCGCCGTGACTTAGCCAGCGTCCAGAGTCCGAAGATAATAGCGAGAGCGAACAGCACGGCGGTCGTGATGCCAATTGCCATCAGGCGATATTGCGCATCAACTGCCCAGATAATCAGCACCATCAGGCTCATCAAACCGAAAGCAGTAAAGAGCATCGTCAGGCCAATCATAATCAGCATCTGGATTAGATTCGCTTTCTCTTCCTCAAGCTCAACAACCGCCAGCCTGACACGGGTTTCGACTATCCCTACCAGCGTAGTGATAATGCGCTGTCCAATGTTAACGACCCCTTTGCCGGGGCCCTGGCTCTGCTGATAATCCGCCATCTTATCGACGCGTCAGCAAGACACCGAGCACCACACCAATGGCGGCACCGATACCTACGCTGGTCCAGGGATTTTCACGCACGTAAACGTCAGCATGATCGGCGACTTCACGTGAAGTCTGCGCAATACGGTCGCCGGAGTCACCCAGACGAGCGCGGGTGTCTTTCAGCGCGCTTTGAGCTTTGCTGCGCAGTTTATCCAGCTCGTTTTTAGACTTTTCGCCGGTGTTGCTGAGAACTTCTTCCAGCGTATCAGCCAGGTTTTTCAGTTCTGCACGCAGATGCTCGGAAGTGGTATCTTTTGACATAATAAACTCCTTTAACAGTCAGTAATGAGTATCCTGGGCCGATCAGTACGATGCTGCCAGGACTTCCTTTAGTTCACGTTTTGCTTCTGCCAGCTTTTGTTCACGCTTTGCAATTTTTTTACTGTCATCGCCGTCAGCTTTTTCCTGATCCAGCTCTTTCTGCCGCTCATCCACTTTCTGCTGATGCTCTTTAATCTTTACCTGATGATTATCGCGCAGCTTTGCATCCGTACAGCCCGCACGTGCTTCCGTTAACGCACGCTCCAGTCCGGTGACACGACGCTGATTATCATGCTGGCGCGCCAGGTCAATTTCATGCTGTATATCCTGCTCTTTTTGCAGGCAAAGCGATTCGGCCGCCTGAGCGAAAGTGGTCAGGGTTAAGAGGCTGAGTCCCAGGATCCGGTATTTCATGATGGTTTTGACCTTCCATTGTTTGGGGCGCTCAAATGCCCCGGTTAGTCCTGTTGTGCATAGAGGTTAATTCTGGCTTCATTAAGCATAGTCAGAAAACCTGAAAAGCTCAAAAAGAGAGAAGATTCTTAGAGATAGCGATGCCCGTAGCACTGAGCGACGGGCAAAGGCGAGGATCAACCTACTGACTGCTTATGCAGGCTGATACGGCTTATCCATTCAGATGAAGAGGGTTGCTCAAGCTGGGCGATATCAAAACCTTCAGGAAGCAGTTCGCGCAGCACTTTTTCCGCGGCGGTACTCTCTTCCAGCGAATCAAATTTGATGATCAGCGAGTTATTATCCGGGGTGATGCTTTTGATATGAATCCCTTCGGCGTTCAGCCGCTGATAAACATAAAAACCATCGGGTAACACGGTGCCCTGACGTGATGCACGTATCTGTAAAGCGGTTTCGCTACGAAATAAAGCCGGCAGCACCGTCACCACTATAAGGGCAAATATCCCTAAAACCCCTATACCGATCAGCCGGGGTGAGGCGTAGTGTTTAATCACATTCCACATTATGAGTTTCCTTTCTCATTGTTAATACTACGCTTTTTTTTCCATAAAACGTACAGTGAACCAAACAGCCCGAAGACCAGCAGCACCAGCGGCAGCAGCATCAGACAGAACATCAGCTGATCTTCATATTTACGAAAAAGGGGGGTTTTGCCAAGGCCAAAGCCGAGCACGGTGAGAATGAGCACCCATAATAGCGCACTCATCCAGTTGAAAAACTGGAAGCGGGCATTATTCAAACCGGACAGGCCAGCAATCGTTGGTAATAGCGTTCTGACAAACGCAATGAAACGCCCCATCAACAGTGCGGAAAGGCCGTGACGGTGGAATAACTGATGCGCGCGCTGATGATACTGTGCGGGCAGGTGTGACAGCCATTTTTGGACGGTAGGCGTATTCCCCAGCCAGCGTCCCTGTATATAGCCGATCCAGCTGCCAAGGCTGGCAGCGACGGTAAGAATAAGTAAGGCAAGGGGGAACGTCATTGTGCCTTTGGCAATCAGCACGCCAACCAGGATTAGCAGGCTGTCGCCTGGCAGAAAAGCGGCCGGAAGCAGGCCGTTTTCCAGAAACAGAATCACAAACAGAACGCAGTAAATTGCCCAGACCAGTGAAGGATTAGCCAGCAATTCATAGTCCTGATGCCAGAGGGCGTGGACTAATTCTTTTAAAATATCCATTGAGTGTTCCTGAACATCATTGTTAGCCATGTTCTGGCGGCGTTCTTCACATTTTTTATCGTTAGTATGCGTTCGGAACAGTGTCTTAACACGGGCAACTTTAAAGGATTTGCAGTAATGGCCTGTGGTAGTCATACAGTAAAGCGGCCAAAAAGCGCTTAACTGTAACAAAACGCTGTCAAATGAGACAGGGGAAACCCGATGCCTGGGATGTTTTACAGGCGCAACATGAGTGTGCAAAGAAGTTTTACACAGGCTGACATAATTGCCAGTATTGTGGCGGCGACAATGGTGCCCGCGTGCAGCAGAAAGGGTTATTTTAAGGCATTTGGCGGAGATTGGCTGTCCAAAGCGGATTTTCAGTAAACATAGCGTCTCCACGATGGCGTGGGGGCATGAGCCTGTAATAAAGCGTTACGGGCGATGGTCGGCGGCCGACAGAGGGCCGCCTTTTGCGTCTTTATGGAAGGCCTGGGTTTCCCACGCCAGCTCCCTGGCCATACAGGCCACCTACGCTTCTTGTTCTACCTGACGTTCTTCGGCCATACAGGCCGCGGCGGTAAACAAAATATCTGCTGAGGAGTTCAGCGCGGTTTCCGCGGAATCCTGCAACACGCCGATGATAAAGCCAACGGCAACCACCTGCATGGCGACTTCGTTAGGAATGCCAAACATATTACAGGCAACCGGGATCAGCAGCAGTGAACCGCCAGCTACGCCGGAAGCGCCACAGGCGCAGACAGAAGCCACGAGGCTCAGCAAAATCGCCGTGCCGGTATCGACGTGAATGCCCAGCGTATTGACTGCCGCCAGCGTTAGCACGGTGATGGTGATCGACGCGCCCGCCATACTGATGTTGGCGCCAATCGGAATCGATACGGAATAGGTATCTTCATCCAGACCCAGCTTCTTCGCCAGCGCCATGTTAACCGGAATATTTGCGGCAGAGCTACGGGTGAAAAAGGCGGTTACGCCACTTTCGCGCAGGCAGGTAAACACCAGCGGATAAGGATTACGGCGAATTTTCCAGTACACTAAAATCGGGTTAACGACCAGCGCCATCAGCAGCATACAACCCAGCAGCAGGCCGAGCAGATGGGCATATTGCCACAGCGCGGAAAAGCCAGTTGAGGCCAGAATCGAGGAGACCAGGCCGAAGATACCAATCGGTGCGAAGCGGATCACAATCCGTACCAGATAAGTGACTGCATTAGAGGCATCGTTCAGGAAAGCACGCGTCGTGTCACTGCTGTGTCGAAAAGCAAAACCCAGACCAATTGCCCACACCAGAATGCCGATATAGTTGGCATGCATCAGCGCATCAATCGGATTAGAAACCATACTCATCAGCAGTCCGTTCAGCACGGCCAAAATGCCTGACGGCGGCGCGATCTCGTTGTTGGCAGCGGTCAGCGTTAGCGTTTGTGGCAAAAGATGGCTAAAGACGACGGCGACGATTGCAGCAAAGAAAGTGCTCAGCAGATAAAGAATGACGATAGGACGGATATTGGTTTTTTGTCCGTGCTGGTGGTTAGCGATAGAAGCAATCACCAGCACCAATACCAGCAGAGGCGCGACGGCTTTCAGGGCGCTAACAAATAGCGTACCGAGCAGGCCGACAGACAACGCGCTTTCTTTTGAAAACCAGGCCAGCGCAACGCCAGCAATAAGGCCAATCATAATTTGGGTAACCAGACCTGCCTGCATCAGGCGCTGGAACAGCCCGGAACGACTCTTTTCCATACTCATATAAAACCAGATGTGAAAGTGATGTGAATGCGCGTCAGCGTCGACTGCGCTGAACATAGCGGCATTTCCGTGTTTGCGCAGGCAGTATAAGGAAATGTGATGTCAGGGGAAGCGAAAAATGCCCGATAACGGCTAACTGCGCCGTTACCGGGGTTAAGGTTGTAATGCAGTAAAAAACTTATTAATGGCCTTTACGCTGGTCGTTACGATGGTTCACCCATGCGTTAATCAGCAGCGTCAACGCCAGAATGCCACCGACGACGCTTAACGAAATCGCAACCGGAATATGATAGAAATCGACAATCAGCATTTTGAAGCCGATAAACACCAGCACCACGGCCAGGCCATATTTCAGCATAGAGAAACGTTCGGCCACGTTAGCCAGCAGGAAGTACATCGCACGCAGGCCCAGAATAGCGAACAGGTTCGAGGTCAGTACGATAAAAGGATCGGTGGTGACGGCAAAAATAGCCGGAATACTGTCGACGGCGAAAATCACATCGCTCAGTTCGACCATGATCAGCACCAGCATCAGCGGCGTGGCATACAGCAGACCATTGCGGCGAACAAAGAATTTCTCACCGTCCAGCGTGTCGGTCATGCGCAGATGCTTACGCAGCCAGCGCACCACGGGTTTCTCGCCAACGGCCCCTTCGCCTTCTTCGCCCGCCATCGCCATTTTGACGCCGGTGAACAGCAGGAACGCGCCGAACAGATAAAGGATCCAGCTGAACTCGGAAACCAGCCAGCTTCCGGCAAAGATCATGATAGTACGCAGGACAATGGCACCGAGCACGCCGTAGATCAGCACGCGCCGCTGTAGCGCCGCCGGAACGGAGAAGTAGCTGAACAGCATCAGCCAGACGAACACGTTATCAACGGCCAGCGCTTTTTCCAGCACGTAACCCGTAAGGAAGGCCAGCGTTTGGGTATGGGCTACTTCCGGCCCGACAGTACCTTGCAGATACCACCACAGACCCGCAGCAAACAGAAGCGAGAGGGAAATCCAGACCAGCGACCAGAAGGCGGCCTGTTTAAGAGACATGGTTTGCGCACCACGACGACCCTGCAAAAGCAGATCGATCGCCAGCATAATCAGTACGACAACAGCGAAGCTGCCCCAGAGTAACGGCGTGCCGACACTATTCATAACGGTATCCTGTACAAAATAAAATGGCCAACGTTGGAAGACGTTAGCCACAGTATTGTTGCTGTATGCAAACCTCGCCTCCCGGCAAGGTCTCACTTACAACACAGGATGGGATCCTGGCTGCCCGGTAACCGGGTGCTGACGCACCGTAATGACGACTAACCGGCAATGAAGTTACTCCCCTTTGCTGCGCTGAAGATAAGCGCAACAGGGAAGCGGGTCAATGCTGTTCAGTCATATTTAGAAATATTTACACTACGGGATGAGGTAACTCATCTGCCGGGAAAACCACGCCGGTCTGGTGACGGATCTCCGTCAGCAGTTTTGCCGTCGAGCGGCTGGTGGTGAGGCCAGGATGATTCACCTCATTGTTTTCCACCAGCCGGACAAAAGCTTCTGCCTCATACAGCAGCGGATTGATATGCTGTGGCTGGCTCAGATCCTGCGGTTTTGCGCCACGTGGCACAAAGCGAATACCCTGACACTCGGCAATCTGCTCAATAACCAGCGAGCCTTCTTCGCCCTGAATTTCACTCGGAATTTCTGACTGACTGATTTTTGAATGAAGCAGCGTGACGTCGAAATCGCCGTAGTCCATGACGACTGTACCGTGCCCGTCAACGCCGCTGGCGAGCAACGATGCTGTCGCGCTAACGGCATACGGTTCGCCCCAGAGGGCGATCGCCGTGGCCAGACAATAAAAGCCGATGTCCATAATGGAGCCATTCGACCAGGCAGGGTTAAACGTATTGGGATTTTCGCCGGCCAGATAGCGTGAATAGCGGGAAGAATACTGGCAGTAGTTAAAGACAACCTTACGCAATTTTCCCACTTTTGGCAGCGACTGCTGTAGGATCAAAAAATTAGGCAGACTGGCGGTTTTAAAGGCTTCAAACAGAACCTGTTGATTGTCGCGCGCGCAGGCAATCATCGCTTCAACTTCCCGGCTGTTCGATGCCAGCGGTTTTTCGCAAATCACATGCTTCTGATGCTGTAAAAACAGCAGCGTCTGCTGGCAATGCAGCGCGTTAGGGCTGGCGATGTAAACCGCATCGACATCGTCAGACTGCGCCAGCTGCTCCAGCGAAGTAAAAAGATGCGCTACCGGATAATCACTGCTGAAGGCCTGAGCCTGTTCCAGCGTACGCGAATAGACAGCCGTCAATTTCATTTTGCCAGTTTCATGTGCGGCATCGACAAACTGGCGGGTAATCCAGTTAGTTCCTACGACAGCGAAGCGAATCATTGTGGGTTCCACAGGCTAAGAATAGCTAAAACGAAGGCCGTTCTGACTCACGGCATGAAATATCAGAGTAGCATGTGAGATGAGAGGGGCAATGCTAAAAAAAACGATGCACTGACTATTTGATTTTTAACGTATCTTCTCGCACGCTAAGCACAGACAGGCCGTTTCCGGGGTAAACGAACACAATGAATAGTGGCAGTAAACATGCACTCAACTGGACCAGCATTCTGGTCGCGATCCCGACCGGTTTTGCCGCTTCGCTGGTAACGCTGGGATTCCGGCGGGTCATTGAACTGATTAACTCACTGGTGTTTGGCACTCGACAGGATGTGACTCAGGCGATCGGCGTTTATCCGTGGTACTTCTGGCCGCTCATTGTCGGTATCGGTGGGCTGATTGCCGGCTTCTTTCTGCGCTATGCTACCGCGATTGAGCAAAAAGAGACGGTGCGCACCGATTATCTGGAAGTGATCAACGCCCGACTGGATGCGGTGCCAACCAAAACCTCGTTATTCCGCGCGCTCTCCTCAATTGCCAGCATCAGCAGCGGCGCTTCCATTGGGCGTGAAGGGCCAATGGTGCAGCTTTCCGCGCTGTGCGGCAGCCTGATGGGGCGGCTGTGCTTCAAAAATCTGCCGCTGAAGAACACCGATGTTGTGGCAATGGCCGCGGCGGCTGGCCTTTCATCGGTCTATCATGCACCGCTGGCGTCAGCGATTTTCGTCGCGGAGATCGCGTTTGGCATCTCGGCTCTGCAACGGCTGATCCCGCTCATTATCTCCTCGGGCGTTGCGGTATTGACCATGTGGACGCTGGGCTACCGTTCGGCTATTTATCCGTTTTCGCATGCGCAGTTTGAGCTAACGCCGGGCACGATTGCACTGACAGTGGTGATTGGCCTGCTGGCTGGTTTGATTGGTTGGACGATGATTTGGCTGATTGCCCAGAGCCGAAAACGTTTTGCCAGGCTTAAAAGTCTGCCGCTGCGGCTGGGGGTGGGCGGCGTGCTGGTGGGCATACTGGCTATTGCAACGACTAACGTGCTGGGCAACGGTTACGAAGTGATTGTGGAAATCATGGCCGGTGGCTTCGTCCTGAAAGGGCTGTTGATCTTGCTGGCCTTGAAGATGATAGCGACAGCCGTTTCCGTTGGCTCCAATGCGGTCGGCGGCCTGTTTACGCCTTCGTTGCTGATTGGCGCGGTGCTGGGCGTGCTGGTGGCAACGCTCGCCAGCCATGCGGGATTCCCGGTGGGCAACGCGGTTATTTTTGCTGCGGTAGGCATGGGCGCGGTGCTGGCCTCGGTGAGTCAGGCGCCGCTAATGGCGATGCTGATGGTGCTGGAAATGACGCTGAACAGCAGCCTGCTGTTTCCAACAATGATTGCCTGCGTACTGGCTTCGATGACGGTTTACCGCCTGCAATCCAGCAGCACCTATCCGGTAATCAAAAATCACTTCAGCCGCTCCGATGCTAAATTCGATTTTGATAACGGCATTATTTCGCAGTTTATCGTCTCCGGTGCCGCGCTGATGCCGGACGACTCTGTCGGTAAAGCGCTGGCGGTCAGCTCGCTAAAGCGTGAACGCTTTGTCTATGTCATTAGCGAAACAGGCCAGTTTTTAGGCGCGGCTTCTATCCACGATATCTCGCGCAAAGTGCTGGATAAAGAGATCACCCTGGATTCGCCGGTCAGCTGCGTGACGGATGCTGCTTTTCCCACTATTTTTGCTAATCAGACGATTACGGAAGGCTGGGAAGCCTTCGCCCGCGGCACGCTGGAGCGGCTGCCGGTACTGAACAATCCTCACGAGCGGAAATATCTGGGGGCACTGACCAAAACCAGCCTGATTCAGAAAGCGAAGGATTTTCTGTGATATGTCAGGCTTCTTTACCGCGCAATGCCTGCTCGGTTAGCCACAGACGCGTATCGAACTCCAGCTGATGATATTGCGGTTCCATATGGCAGCAGAGCTGATAAAAGGCTTTGTTATGATCTTTCTCTTTAATATGCGCCAGTTCATGTACCACGATCATTCGTAAAAACGCTTCTGGCGCTTGCTTAAAGATGGTCGCCACGCGAATTTCTGCTTTCGCCTTCAGCTTGCCGCCCTGCACGCGGGAAATCGCGGTATGCAGACCCAGCGCGTGCTTCATCACTTTGATTTTGCTGTCGTAAATCACTTTATTCAGCGGCGGCGCGTTGCGCAGGCACTGGTTCTTCAAGTCCAGCGCATAGTCATATAGCGCTTTATCGCTGGTAATGTTGTGGCTGTCGGGATAACGCTTTTGCAGCACTTCACCCAGCCGCTGCTGATCGATCAGCTGCTGCACCTGAGAGAGCAGTGACTCCGGATAACCCTGTAAATACAAAAAAGACACGGACGGCCCTTACATTGCGTTGCGCCGATTACCGGCAGCAAAACCGGAATTTTACCATGCGCATGAGGCGATCGGCTAACCTTCATCCGTCTTCCCGCTTAAGCGCCGTGGTGCGGGTATCTGATTGCAAGCATGGGTGCCTTTTCGCATACTGTCAGCTATTCCGGCAGAGCGCCCAGACGAGAGAATCATGATGATTAATTTTAAAGAGTTGTTCAGCGCGGGAGCGAGCTTTAACGCATTCGCCACCACCGGCCTTGCTGGGGAAATCAAGGCGGTGGAAGAGGCTCGCACTAAACTGGCATCACTGCCCGAGTCCCTGAAAGAAGAGGTGCGGGCTGTTCAGGGTAATTATTATCTGCTTACCGCCGCAGAGCTTTGGTGCCCGGACTGCCAGCGCAACGTTACGGCCATGCAGTTTCTCAGCGAGCTACAGCCCACAATCCAGCAGGCGATCATCAGCAAAAGTCGTGCTGAACGTAGCCTGATGGCGGCGCTGCAGCTGGAGAAAATACCGGTGCCTTTTACCGCCATCCTCAATGCAGATTTTGAACTGCTTGGCACTTTTGTTGAAAGGCCGCAGGCGGTTATCAATGGCGATGACGAGGTTCTGCAACGCTATCGGCAAGGCGAGCTGCTGGGCGAAACCGTGAAAGATATCCTCGCCGTCATTCAGCAATCAGCAGCGGCTTAATCGGCGTGATGGCAGCCACGGCATCGCTGAATTAAGCTGCCGTGGGCGGCCGTTATCTGCAACGCATTGCTGCCGATCCGTAATATTCAGCGGTGAATCATGCGTAATTTTTATCGAGGATTGCATATTAAATGAATCCTTTTTGGATAAAGGTGACCCGAGTCGCCTCATTTAAATCCATATTCTTCATGGTCTCAGGCGATACCCAAATAACTTCCTGAAATTCTTCGTTAAACATAATATTCCGATTAGCACTAACATAGCGGCAACCGGCCAGTTGTAAGAAAAACGTTTACTGTCGGGCCGTTTTAGGGGATAAATCGCGGGAATTTTACCAAGCCGGAGATCCCATGAGCCAACTCGAACTGAGCCACCGCACGCTGACGCTGCATCGTTTTCCCCAGATGCGCGAAGAAAGCCCGTTGCAGGCGTGGGATGCCGCCGACGAATATCTGCTCAGACAGATTGCCGATACGCCAGCCAACGGGCCGACGTTAATTTTTAATGACACCTTCGGCGCGTTGGCCTGCGCGCTGGTGGGAGAAGATCTCTACAGCATCAGCGACTCGTGGATCAGCCAGCAGGCGACGCGGCAGAACCTGATGAATAACGGCATGGACGAAGGCGACGTACACTTCATCGACAGCCTCGCACCGCTGCCTGTTGCGCCTGCTCGCGTGCTGATCAAGATCCCTAAGACGCTGGCGCTGCTGGAACAACAGCTGCGTGCGCTGCGCGCTGTTGTCACCCCGGAAACACAGGTTATTGCCGCTGGCAAAGCGAAGGATATTCATACTTCCACGCTGCAACTGTTTGAGCGCGTACTCGGCAAAACCACCACCTCGCTGGCAGTGAAAAAAGCCCGTCTGATTTACTGTACGCCGGCGCTGCCTGAACTGGCTGATGCGCCTGAGACCTTCTCATGGCCGCTGGACGGTACCGATTATCACATTCATAACCATGCCAACGTGTTTGCCCGTAGTGGCCTGGACGTCGGTGCGCGTTTCTTTATGGATAATCTGCCGGAAAACATTGAAGGCGAAATCGTCGACCTGGGCTGCGGCAACGGCATCATCGGCCTGCTGGCGCTGGAACAGAACCCTGCCGCCGAGGTGCACTTTATTGATGAATCCTGGATGGCCGTTGCCAGCAGCCGGATGAACGTAGAGGTAAACCGTCCGCAGGATGTTGATCGCAGCCACTTTGCGGTTAACAACTCGCTGGCGGGCTTCCCGTCCGATCGCCTGCATGCGGTACTTTGTAACCCGCCGTTCCACCAGCAGAACACCCTGACCGATCACATTGCCTGGCAGATGTTCCGCGATGCGCGTCGCTGCCTGCAATACGGTGGCGAGCTGCGCATCGTCGGCAACCGCCATCTGGATTACTATCGTAAAATGAAGAAGCTGTTTGGCAACTGCACCACCGTCGCCTCTAACCAGAAATTTGTCATCCTGCGTTCAGTCAAATTACGCTGATTCTACCGCCGCATCCTGCTGATGCGGCGCCTATCGCCGCTTTATCCACGAAAATCGCTGCTGATAGCCATGCCTGAAATGGCTGTTGCGGCGATAGCTCGCCTGTTCTTCCGCCATGCAATAGGTGCAGATGCCGCTCAGTTCGATTTGCGCTTCCGGCACGCCTTCCCGTATCGCCATACGTTTTGCCAGCAGCGGCAAATCAAACCATATTCCCTGCGTGGTAGCGATCGCCTGGGGCCGGACGGCCTGTGGATTGACGCTCTGCTGGGTTGAGCAGGCCAGCAGTGGCGTCACATTGGCAGGATTTTGCTGACGAATCTCAGCGAGACGATCTTCGCCCAACTCGTAACAGCAGCAGCCAATTGACGGGCCGATAGCGATCAGCAGGCTGTCTGGCGTAGCGCCACGGCTGTACAAACGGTGAATGGCGTTGATCAACACGCCGCCGAGCGCGCCGTTCAGCCCGGCATGTACAGCAGCCACCTGTTGCGTGCGCGTATCGGCAATCAGCACCGGCAGGCAGTCGGCGGTGTAAACCGCCACGGGACGGGTGCCGCTGGCGATCAGTCCATCGGCCTGCTGGCTTTTTACCGGCAGGGCTTCACTGTCCAGCAGCACGCGGGCGCTGTGGCGCTGATGATTATAAATGCTTGTTTCCGGCGGCTGCTCACCGGCGGGCAGGAAGCGATGATCGAGCCAGTCGGGGGCGGAGAGCAGGGAGGAAGTCCAGGTCAGCATGCGTGTTTCCTTTATTCAGCGGTCGGCTGAAAGCAGTCTACCATTGCCACCGAGCTACCGTTATATCGTCAGTGCCAGCCGTGTACCTTGTGCTATCGCCCGACGGGCATCCAACTCCTGCGCCACGTCGGCACCGCCAATTATATGCACCCTTTTTCCGTTAGCGGTTAGCGCTGCCGCCAGTTGGCGATTCGGCTCCTGACCTGCGCAAATGACTACGTTATCCACTTTCAGTACCGCAGGCTGGCCTTCGCGCCAAATATGCAGTCCCCGATCGTCGATCTTCAGGTATTGCACGCCGCCCCACATCTGCACCTGGCGCATTTGCAGACTGGCACGATGGATCCAGCCAGTGGTTTTTCCCAGTCCGGCACCCGGTTTGCCGGGCTTGCGCTGGAGCAGCCAGATCTGACGCACGGGTTTGGGCGGTTCAGGCGGCACCAGGCCGCCAGGCTGTTGTAAGGTTTGATCGATGCCCCATTCCTGGCAGAAGGCAGCGATGTTCAGGCTGGTGGATTCACCATGCTGGCTGAGATACTCGGCGACATCAAAACCAATCCCGCCCGCGCCGATAATGGCCACGCGCTGGCCGACCGGTTTTTTATCACGCAAAATATCGAGATAGCTGAGCACGCTGGGATGATCGATGCCGGTAATCTCCGGCGTGCGTGGTAAGACACCCGTCGCCAGCACCACGTCGTCAAATTCAGCCAGATCGGCAGCGCTTACCGTCTGGTTCAAATGCAGCACCACGTTGTGGATTGCCAGCTGACGCGAAAAGTAGCGCAGCGTCTCACTAAACTCTTCTTTGCCGGGGATCTGGCGCGCCAGATTGAATTGCCCGCCGATCACAGACGCGCGATCGAACAGCGTAATCTGATGACCACGCGCGGCCGCGTTGACGGCAAAGGCCAGTCCGGCAGGCCCGGCCCCAACCACCGCGATGTTTTTTGGCCGGGCTGGCGTCATGACGATTTCTGTTTCATGGCAGGCGCGGGGATTGACCAGGCAAGAGGTGATCTTGCCAGCAAATATCTGGTCGAGGCAGGCCTGATTACAGCCGATGCAGGTATTGATCTCATCGCTACGACCAGTCTGCGCTTTTTGCACAAACTGCGCATCGGCCAGAAAAGGCCGCGCCATCGAAATCATATCGGCGCAGCCATCATCGAGCAGAGCCTGCGCCACGTCAGGATGATTGATACGGTTGGTGGTAATTAACGGAACATGTAAATGCGCTTTGAGCTGCTTTGTCACCCAGCCAAAAGCGCCACGCGGCACCGAAGTGGCGATGGTCGGGATACGGGCTTCATGCCAGCCAATACCGGTATTGATCAGCGTGACGCCCGCCTGCTCAATAGCCAGTGCCAGCCGCAACGTTTGCGGCAGCGTATTGCCCTGTTCAACCAGATCCAGCATCGAAAGCCGGTAAATAATAATAAATTTGCGGCCCACCGCTTCCCGTACTGCCCGAACGATCTCAACGGCAAAGCGCATCCGGCGCACTTCGTCTCCACCCCATTGATCGCTGCGGTGATTGGTTCTGGCGGCGAGAAACTGATTTATCAGATAACCTTCGGAACCCATAATTTCCACGCCGTCATAGCCCGCCTCCCTCGCCAGCGTGGCGCAGCGGGCGAAATCAGCGATCAGCGCCAGAATATCTTCATGGTTTAAAACATTAGGCGTAAACGGATTGATTGGAGCCTGAAGCGGGGAGGGCGCAACCAGCGAAGGCTGGTAGCTGTAGCGGCCTGCGTGGAGGATCTGCATGGCAATTTTGCCGCCTGCCTGATGCACGGCATCGGTGACCTGGCGATGAGGTTCCAGCTGCGCCCGACAATTCAACACGGAAGCACCCGCCATCACCACACCTTCCGGTGAAGGCGCAATGCCGCCGGTGACAATCAGCGCCACGCCCGCAGCGGCGCGTTCGGCGTAGAAGGCTGCAAGGCGACGTGCGCCATCAGCGTGTTCTTCCAGCCCGGTATGCATCGAGCCCATCAGCACGCGATTTTTCAGCTGGGTGAAACCCAGATCGAGGGGAGAAAACAGAGAAACGCCCATAGCAGCCCGCGAATAAGTGGTCGGATGAGTTTCACTGTAGCGGTGAAAAAGGCGGGCGGAAAGTTGTGAATGCGGGAGTGTGATGCAGCGCCAGGAATTCTTCCGTGATGCGTGAATCGCTACTGGATCCAGCCCCACGGATTGAGCACCTTTACGCCCAGACCTTCGAAATCCTGCGTGTTGCGCGTCACCACGATCATCCCGTGACGGTAAGCCGTTGCGGCGATCATCGCATCGTTGGCTGAACGATGATCCGGCACATGGAGGCTTGCGCAGTACAAGGCCGTTTCAGTATCGAAAGGCAGGACGCGACCAGCAAACTCCCGCAATACGGCCGATTCAAACCAGTTGCGCAGCATGTTGCCTTGAGAGCTGTCCCGGCGTGAGACCTGGAGAATGCCTTTCTCTATTTCCATCAGGGTGATGGCAGAGACAAACATGTCTCCCGCTTCTACCGTCTCTGTCCACTGAGCAACATGGACGTCCATCTTCGGCGTCCTTGCCTTACGTAATTCAGATATCACATTGGTGTCGAGCAAATATCTCATGAAAAATCCACGTCCCTGAATCCGATGTTTCCACGTTCTGGTTCAAAATCAAGTTCAGCCACGCCCGGCATCGCCAGCGCGTCCTGAATATTACGTCGTGAACCGGTTAGCTTTTTGTAGTCGGCAAAGGTGAGCAACACATGGGCTGGCTCACCGCGATCCGTAATATAGACTGGCCCGCTTTCAGCCAGTTTCTTCGCCTGCGAGACTTGCTGATTAAAGGTGCGGCTGGAGAGAGTGGTGATGGTCATCGCCGTCTCCTTGTTATGTAGGTACATATCTACATAATACGCCGAACGAATAAAAATTCAACAGCCATTGAGGGTAAATCAATCACTTCAACCCGGCAATGTTTAACGCATCGCACTCTCACCCTGACCATAAACCGGCGGCGAAGCCAGCTTCGCGGCCTTGCGCAATTCAGCGACCTGTTTCGCGGTCACGCTGGCGGCAGAAGGGTTGCCGAACTGACGGCTCACGTAATTACTGACGTCGGCCACCTGCCGATCGCTCAGTTCAGGCGCAAAAGGCGGCATAAAGATTTCGCCCTCAGCCATTCGACGATGAACGCCGTTCAGCACCACAGAAACCAGATTGCGGCTGTCGCTGGCGCCGGTCGTTGTATGGCTGTAAAGCGACGGGTAAGCGCTAAAACCCTGGCCGGAGCCGCCGCCCTCCGCGCCATGGCAGCTGGCGCAGCTTCCGGCAAAAACGATGGCGCCAGCATCGGCCTGTTTCGTTCCCCGCAGCGTGGCCAGCGAACCCGCTTCACCCCACTGGTTGCGAGGCTTGCTCTGGGTGCTGTCGCTGGCGGGCTTAACGGTACGCAGGTAGCGCACAATATCACGCAGATCCTGCTCAGGAAGATATTGCAGGCTGTGCTCTATCGCTTCGGCCATCGGCCCTGAAGCGCTATCCTGACCGGCGACGAAACCGGTTTTCATGTAGTCGACCAGCTGGTTTTCACTCCAGCTGCCAATGCCGGCATGCTGGTCAGGCGTGATATTCCAGGCGATCCAGCCGCCAAGATCGCCGCCCGCCAGCGGCCGATCGCGATCCATGCCTTTAGTCAGATTGCGCGGTGTATGGCAGGTGCCGCAGTGCGCCAGCGCTTCCACCAGATAGCGGCCATTATTCCATTCTGCGCTCTGGCTGGGATCCGAGTGGATCTCACCCTGATCGAGGTTCAGCCATTTCCAGAAACGTAGCCCCCAGCGCTGATTAAAAGGAAACGGCAGCCGGGTTTCTGGCGAAGGTTCATGCACGCCGGGCAGGGATAACAAATAAGCGCGGATTGCCAGTACATCCTCACGCCGCATTTGGCTGAATGAGTCATACGGCATGGCGGGATAAAGCTGTTTGCCGTCTTTACCCGTTCCTTCCCGCACGGCCGCCACAAACTCTTCTTCGCTCCAGCTGCCAATGCCGTACTGCCGGTCGGCAGAGATATTGCTGCCGTAAATCTGCCCGAATGGCGTACTCACTGCAAAGCCACCGCCAAAAGGTTTACCGTTGGTCGCCGTATGGCAGGCCGCGCAGTCCGCCGCCGTAGCCAGATATTTTCCCCGCTGGATTTGCGTCTGGTCAGCGTACACCGGTAACCCGCAGCCTGCGGCCAGTGCGCAGAGCAACAGCATTAACATTTTCATGCGTTCACTCCCAGGCTTGCCAGCACGCGGTCCGCCATCAGCAGCGCCAGCGCCGTGCCGGTCAGCGTGGAGTTCACGGTAGAGGCGGAAGGCATGATGCCCGTTCCGGCAATAAACAGGTTGGGATGATCGTGCGTGCGACAGTCGGCATCTACCACGGAGTTATGCGCCTCTCTGCCCATGATCATCGTGCCGGTAATATGCTGATTGTTATCGTAACTACCTCGTTTGCTGTAGATCGCTTCGGTGCCGCCCATTTTGCTGACGATGCGCTGGAAATCCTGCACCGACTGGTCGTAACCCCGATGCACATACTCTGGAAAACGGTAATAAACCTCCAGTTTGGGAATGCCCCAGGCATCTTTTGCCGTTTTGCTGAGCACCACGCGGTTCTCCGGTTCTGGCAGCATCTCCAGCAGGCATTTGAGCTGCACAAAATGGGCGGCCTGCCACGCCAGTTTGTCGTTCAGCGCTTTGCCGTAATAGCCGCTTCGCACCAGACGTTCGGTGAGATAACGCACCGGAGAGGTATTCGCCAGATCGATCCGCAGCGCCGAACGTTCAGCCCTGAAAGCACCGTCTCGCATGTTATTGATGCTGCCGGGCCGCATCGGACCCCGACCAAACCAGACCGGTTCGTCAGCATAGAACTCAACGGAAGAACCCGGATGATCCATCAGGTTGCGACCTACCATGCCCGAGCTGTTAGCCAGCCCGTGGGGAAATCGCTCGCTGGTGGAAAGCAGCAAAATTTTGGGGCTTTCGATGCCGTTAGCGGTAAGAACAAACTGCTTGCCCGTTACGCGATGGCTGGTTTTGTTGCGATCCAGAAAATGAACGGCCTGGATAACGCCGCGATCGTCCGCCTCAATACGATAAACCACGGCGTTAGCGATAATTTTTACTCCAGCATCCAAAGCCTTCCGGGCAGAAATGCCGCCGTGATACTGCGCGTCAATCGGGCACACTGGCATGCAGTTGTTGTTACCGCAGCAGGCTGGACGACCATCATACGGCTGGCTGTTGCGCGCCTGAGGGCCAATCCCCACATCGTAGCCCGAAGAGGCCAGGCGTCGCTTGATCTGCTCAAAACCCCAGGGCAGCGGAATGCCGGGCAGCGGATAAGGCCGCGAGCGTGGCGAGTCCAGATCGCTATCGCCGGATACGCCCATTTGATACTCCGCCTCGCAGTAATAAGGCTCCAACTGGGCATAGCTAAGCGGCCAGTCGCGACCGATGCCGTACAGCGTGTTGATGCGCATATCGTTAGGCAACAGGCGAAAAGCCTGGCCAGCCCAGTGCCAGGTTGTGCCGCCGGTGCCGCGTAAATATTGCGCCCGATAGGGATCCGGGCCTTTCTGAATCAGATAGTTGTTATCAGTAGGGATAAATTTCGGCTGCGGTGCCCAGGGCTGCGGCGGATAGGGCTCGGTAAAATCGCCTTTAAACGGCGAATTGCGAAAATATTCCACCGCTTCATCGCGCTTGATTTCCGGGCCGGATTCCAGCATCAGCACCGACACGCCAGCCCGCGCCATTTTCAAGGCGGCGAGCGAACCGGCAATCCCTGCGCCAATCACAATGACGTCTGCGCTTAGTGACTCAGGCATGCGAGTTCTCCTGATGCGGCGGATGGATCCAGAAGTCGGGTTCGCCTGGCGCATAGCTGGGCGGCAGCAGCGACGTTTTGACCAGCCGGTAGCTAACGATATTTTCAAAGGCGAGACACTCAGGCTGAGCAACGTTCACCACGCCAAGATACCAGCCGGAGATCAGCGCCTGGTAGAGGTCGCGCAGAGCGGATGACTGCTGAGCGATAACCGTCAGCAGCGCGTTTCCCTGAAGATCTGGCTGACTGGTGAGCAGGGCGCTCAGGCGCTGTATATCCCCGTCGGGATCGTCAAATTGCTGATGCAGCCAGCTGTAAAGACGCCGGGCCAGTAACGGATCGGGCTGCGCCATGCCGGTCAGCATCTGCGAGAGAGTCATAAAGTGCGCCGGCACGCTAATGGCCTCAGCCGGTGGCGCATAAGCGAAAACGGGCAGCCACCGGGCGGCGATGCTGGCGGCAAAAAGCCCCGCCGAGCCGGCTAAAAGCCGGCGACGTGTAAGTGACATGAAGGGATCCTTGTGAAGGCGGGTCAGTTCAGCGTGGCAGCTGCGGATTCTGACGCCGAATTGTCCAGTTCCTGTTTGGGTGTACTGACGCCTACTGCGCCGACAACTTCACCGTGGAGGGTAAGGGGAAAGCCGCCACCGAGGGCGACCGCCTGAGGGATAGCCAGCACGCTGGTTTCACCCTTTTGCAGCCGTTGCATAAATTTCAGCGTTGGCGTGCGGTAAAGCGCCGAGGTGCGGGCTTTGCCGATCGAAGCCTGCACACAGCCGGGCGGCGCGTTATCAAAGCGCTGGAAGGCCAGCAGCAGGCCGCTGCTGTCAACGACGGCCACGCAGCCAGTGCTGTTGGCGGCGGAAAGCTGGCTTTTTACCTGACTGATGATCCGGCCGGTTTGCGCCGCATCAGGGGTTGCCGCGCTACATTGAGCGGCGGCAGCCAGCAGTAAAGCGAAACGAAATTTCATATCACTCCTTCGGATAAATGCGTTCCAGCGCCTGCTGCCAGACAAACGGCTTCAGCTGTTGATAATGCAGCCCGCGCAGGGCAATGGCATCCACCAGTCCCTGCTGTGTGGCGACAATGCCCAGGCTCATTGCTGGCGAAACGTTAACGTCCTGCAATGTTTGCACCACTTCACGCATCTCTTCAGCGCGTCGCTGTCCATGTTCGGCCACCCGGCTAATCAGGTAGTCCGGCAGCGTCGTATTCCAGCCCAGCGAGGGGAAACTGGCGTGCAGAGAATCCAGCACCGCCTGCTCAACGCCATACTGACGGGCGGCGCTCAGGCATTCGGTGGTCAGCGCTTCCAGTCCTTTGATCATTACGCTACGGCACATTTTAATCGCCGAGGCTTCGCCGACGTCGCGGCTGCGATACTGACTGTTGAAACCCAGTTCACGCAGCTGTCCGTCGATCGTTTCGGCCGTCGTGCCGCCAAGCAGCAGCGGGGTTTGCAAACGCTGAGGCGGCACCGGTGCCATCACCGCAACGTCGATATAGGCCGCGCCTGCGGCTTCCACGATCTCTGCCGCTGCCAGCTTGGTGGCGGGCGCAACCGAGTTCAGATCCAGAAAGGTTTGTCCGGCTTTCAGATTGGACGCGGCGGTCAGCGCCACGTTCAGCGCTTCAGAAGCCGTTACCGTCGAGAAAATCAGGCTGGCGTTTTGCAAGGCTTCGTCGAGCGAACGAGCGAGGCGAACGCCCGACGCCGCTGCTTTCTGTTCCATTTCCTGACGGGTTTCAGCGTTGAGCAGTTTGCGGTCCCAAACGGTCACTGTTGCATGAGCCGCCAGATCACGGGCAAGAATGCCGCCCGCTTCGCCGAAGCCGATAAAAGCGATATTTATCATGGCAGTAATCCTTATTTACGAGGAAGGGAGGGTCACCTCAAAGTGGTAGCCCGCCAGCTGGGCGTTCTGTTCACCGATTGTGGCTGGCCAGACTGCTGCCGGGATCATCACCTCGCCAGCAAAAATCAGCCGCGCCGTACGCAGCAATCCTGCGCCGGTCAGCGCGTGCTGCTCGTTACGCCTTAGGAGCACGCTGAATTCGCCGGTGGGATGCTCCACGCTCAGACGTTGCGACAGTGCGTCGGTGACGTTTGCCAGCCCGTCTGCCACGCTTCCCGCCAGCAGGCAGGCGCTGGCAACGCTAACCGCGCCCAGTACGCCTATCGAAGCGTGGCAGCGATGCGGAATAAAAGTGCGGCTGCCGATCGTTCCACCCGCCCGGGGTTCGGCCAGCAGCGTCATCTTAGGTACGGTGCGCTGGCTGACATCACCCAGATTCATCAACGGCCCGGCCTGAAGGCGGATCGCTTCCAGACGATCTTTAAGCTGCCGATCGGCATCCAGCTCTTCGCGGGTTTCATAACCGCTGCGTCCCAGATCGGCAGCCCGCACCAGCACCACCGGCATACCGTTGTCGATGCAGGTCACGTCGATGCCGTCAAAACGATCGCGAACCTGACCGGTGGGCAGCAACGCGCCGCAGCTGGAACCGGCAATATCGCTGAAGTTCAGCAGCACTTCCGCCGCCGTTCCCGGCACGCCGTCGATTTTCAGGTCGCCGTCGTAATCCACCTGGCCCAGCGGCGTGGCAACCTGAGCGATTGCGATCTGCCCGGTGTTTTCCATAAAGATCCGCACGCTGGTCTGCGGATCGGTAGCCGCAATCAGGCCACGCTCCAGCGCGAACGGGCCAACTGCCGCGAGGATATTGCCGCAGTTTTGCCCGTAATCCACGCTGGCCCGATCGACGTTGACCTGAGCGAACAGATAATCGACATCGGCATCCGGGCGGGCAGAGCGGCGCACGATCGCGACTTTACTGGTCAGCGGATCGGCACCGCCCAGGCCGTCGATCTGGCGACTGTCCGGCGATCCCATCACCGCCAGCAAAACGCGATCGCGCAGATCCCGATCTTCTGGCAAATCTTCCGCCAGGAAGCAGGCGGCTTTTGAGGTTCCCCCGCGCATCAACAGGCAGGGAATGCGGCGCTGGCGCATATCAGTTCTCCAGATCGTCGGCGCTGTCCACATAGCGCAAGCCTTTTTCCGCCAGGCGCGGCCGCATCTGATAAATATCCAGACCCAGCTCGCCCGCCGCCATCCGCGCACGCTTGCTCTCTTCCAGCTCTTCACGCTGGCGGGCGCTCTCGGCTACCCGGGCAGCTTCGGCGCGCGCCACCACGACCACGCCGTCGTCATCCGCGACGATCACATCGCCAGGATTAACCAGCTGGCCCGCGCAAATCACCGGCACGTTGACCGATCCGAGCGTCTCCTTTACCGTTCCCTGGGCGTAAATCGCCCGTGACCAGACGGCAAAGCCCATCTCCCGCAGCGTCCGCGAATCTCTCACACCGTGATCGGCAATCAGCCCGATAACGCCGCGAGCCTGCAAGGAAGTCGCCAGCAGATCGCCGAAGAAGCCGTCCACACAGGGAGAAGTGGGCACGGCCACCAGAATATCGCCCGGCTGACACTGTTCCACGGCAACGTGAAACATCCAGTTGTCGCCAGGTGCCAGCAGCACGGTGACCGCGCTGCCCGCGATACCCTTATCCTGCTGAACCGGACGGATAGCGGGATCGAGCAGGCCTTTTCGCCCCTGGGCTTCATGAACGGTTGCCACACCGGAAGCCGCCAGCGAGGCGATGTCCCGTGCTGCGGCACGCTGGATATTGCGCACCACCACGCCTTTTTTACCGAGCTGACTCATGCCAGATCCTCCGTCACGCGTGGGAAGATGCTTTGATAGCCTTCGCCATAAACGATGTCGCGCGCGGCAGTGATGCCGACGTTGCGTTTGGCCTGAACGCCTCGCTGCTGGGCAACGCGCGTGTAGTATTCCCACAGGTGTTCCTGACCGGCCATGCACTGGATGGCGGCGTATTTTTTATCCCACACGCTGGTAATATCCAGCAGCACGTCCGGCTTCCAGTTGCACTGTTCAGGCTGGTGCGGCTCAAAGCAGTAGACCGGCGGCGCGGCAACAATTTTTTCGCCGGGGCGATAGCCTTCGGCCTGGGCAATGATGCGTGCTTCCTGTGCCAGATGCGTTGCCATCGGGTGATCGTAGTTATAAGGATCATGCAGCGAGTGGCTGAGCACAAAGTGCGGCTGGATGCGGCGGTAGACGTCCGCCAGGCGGAACAGCGCCTCTTTATCGGCACGCAGCGGGTAATCACCCATATCAAAAAATTCGATGGTGGCACCGAGGATTTCAGCGGCGGCCAGTGCTTCGCTACGGCGCGCTTCTTTGACTTTTTCTTCCGTCATGTTGCCTTTGCGCCACAGTTTAGCGGATTCGCCACGTTCGCCAAACGAGAGGCAGACGACGTGAACGCTATAGCCCTGCTGCTGATGCAGCGCGATAGCACCGCCTGCACGCCAGACGAAATCGGCAGAGTGAGCACTGACCACCAGCGCGGTTTTTTCAGAGTTTGCAGTCATTTTCAGGTTCCTTTGCGTTTTTTTTCATGCTGGCACTCAGGGCGTTCTGGCGATAATTCATTTGTTTGCAGCAGGTATGCGTTTTATTTATAGTGCGGGTCAGATCAAGCTTTAAAAAGGGCGCGAAATGCCGCAGGAAATCACCCGAAGTGAGCTGGTAAACCTGATGCAAATCAGGGCGTTTGTGCAAGTTGTCAGTCAGGGAAGCGTGTCGAAAGCGGCCGATGAATTATTTCGTACTCAGTCTGCGGTAACCCGCGCAATTCGTGATCTGGAACTCACTTTGGCGGTATCGCTGTTCGAGCGTCACGCAGGCGGCATGCGTTTGACCGATCTCGGCAACTGCATTTTGCCGCGCGCCAAAAGGGCGATTGAAGAGTTGCATCTGATCCCGCATCAGCTGGCCCGCCTGTTAGCCAAAAGTAGCGATAAGGCCGAAGCGGAACCGCTGTGGCTTTATAACGTCCGGCGGCTGCAAATTTTTATCACGCTTTGCCAGACGCGCCATATGCAGTCGGTCGCTATGCAGCTTGGGCTAAGCCAGCCTGCGGTCAGTGCCGCGCTAAAAGTGTTGGAAAACGGTGCGGGAGTCGCGCTGCTGGAACGTACGCCGCACGGTATGGTGCCTTCGCTTGCCGGACGGGAGATTGAACCTGGGATCCGCAGGGCGCTGAACGAGCTGCGCCATATCCCGGCTGATATTGCGGCCAGAAAGGGGATCCTGACGGGCACGGTCAGAGTGGGCGCGCTGCCGCTGGGACGGACGCGCCTGTTGCCTCAGGCCATTGTCCGGCTGACCGAACGCTATCCGGGGATCAAAGTCGTCACCAGCGAAAGTGCCTGGGGCATGCTGGCTGCGGAAATGCGCTCGGGCGATATCGATTTTATTTTTGGCGCGCTGCGTAACACCCTGGATATCAGAGACATCAGCAGCGAGACGCTGTTCTCGGAAGAGATGGTGCTGGTGGCGAGGCGCGATCATCCGCTGGCAAAAAAGGCCGACATTATGCAGGCATTGCCCCAGGCGCGTTGGGTGCTGCCTCGTTCCGCCACGCCCGCGCGCAGCCTGCTGAATAATTGCTTCGTCGCCATGGGGATCCCCGCGCCCGATCCGGTCATCGAGAGCGGCGACCTGGCTTTGGTGCGTGGCCTGCTGCGTGACTCAGATATGCTGGCAGCCGTGTCCCGCCATCAGCTGGAAGTGGAGCTGGCTTCGGGCGAGCTGATCGCGCTGCCGATCCCGCTGCCCAATACAAACCGTCCTATCGGCCTGAGCTACCGCACCGGCTGTCTGCATTCTCCTGCCGCAGACGCGCTGATTGGCTTTCTGCGCGAGGTCTGCCAGGCAGAAGGCCGCTTTGAATAACGGATCGCCTGCGGGAAGCCAACGGCTGCTGTCATCCTCCCGGCACGCCGTCATAAAAGGGCTGAAATGTTATTCCACCCTGGCCGCCTCCATCAGCGCATAGCGATAGCCGCGAATGCCATAACCGCAGATCACCCCTTGCGCCACATCCGAAAGGTAAGAGTGATGGCGGAACGGTTCGCGCTTATGCACGTTAGTAATGTGTACTTCCCACAGCGGCAGAGCAACGCCCGTTACCGCATCGCGGATAGCGACTGAAGTGTGGGTCCAGGCGGCGGGGTTGATCACCAGCGCCTGCGCCTGATGGCGCGCTTGCTGGATCCAGTCGATCATTTCGCCTTCGTGGTTGGTCTGGCGGAAGTCGATGGCAATATCCAGTTCGGCAGCGGTGGCCCGGCATAGTTGCTCTACCGTGGCCAGCGTATCGCTGCCGTAGGTTTGCGGCTCCCGCGTACCCAGTAAATTCAGGTTTGGCCCGTTCAGGACAAAAACAGTTTTCATTGGTCTCTCCTCAGTCATCAAAGCCAAAAAGGCGATACGGCGTCTCCCACATCACCTGGCGACGCGTGTTCATCTCAGGGATCAGCTTCTCCATCAGCATCAGTTGGGTGCCCATCTCCATCCTTTCAGTGGCGCGCAGAAACGGCCAGTCGGATCCCCACATGCAGTTTTCAGCCCCGAAGGCTTCCAGCAGCGCCAGAAGATAAGGCTGGGCATCGCGCCACGGATAAGCCTGGCGGGAAAATTTCGCCAGCCCGGAAAGTTTGACGAAGGTGCGCTGCTGACCGGCCAGCGAAAGCAGAGCCTGAAACGCGGGCTGATCCAGCCCGGCATTGACCTCAGGACGGCCGCTGTGGTCGAACAGCAGCCTGGTACGCGTGCGTTTCAGCAGCGGCATCAACGCCAGCAGCTGGTCGTCCTGCACCTGAACCTGCGCGAACATATCCAGTTCTGCCAGGCGGCCCATCAGTCCATCCAGCTGAAGAAAAGGCGCGGTGCCAAGCATGGCGACATTAAAAGCGATGCCGACCACCCCCTGGCTTTTCAGCGTTGCCAGCGTCTCGCTGTCGACGTCGAAGCGGGTGACGGCAATGCCTTTATGCCGTCCCTGGCCCTGTTGCAGCGTGTCCAGCAAACAGCGGTTATCGGTGTTGTAAGCCGAGGTTGGCCCGACAATCAGCGAATGGCGAATGTTGTAGGCTTCCATCGCCGCACGATAACCGGCCGGCGTCGCCAGCTCGTGGCCCGCCGGCTGATAGCTGCTGGAGGCATCGTAAGGAAAGCGCGCCGGATCGAAGACGTGATGATGGCAGTCGATAACGGGAAAATCATTCATCAGGCTGATTTCCCCGCGACGGAATAGAGCACCTGCTGATTACGCGTTTTCTGGAACTCTTCCAGCGACAGACCGCGCATTGCCGAGTAGATATGCAGGTTGGAGACGCCGACCACCGCACCCAGTTTTTCCAACAGGAAAAAGCTGACGCCATAATGGATCATGCCACGCCAGTCCAGTTCGCTAAGCAACCGACGCTCTTCTTCGGTGAGCTTTGCCTCTTCATATAAGCCAGCAGGATCCTGACGGAAACGCTCGCGCCAGGCGGGCTGGATCATGTTGTGCAGGAAGCGATTGATCCGCAGCGCTTTCAGGCTGCGCGCCTGCGTAAAGGGATAGGTGCCGGGCAGTTTTTCCACGCCGCTAAGCTGCAAATTGATCTTGTCCCGCTGACGCTGCTGAACGTCGAACGGCGCTTCCCGGGCCTGATTTTCGAGGATCAGCGTGGCGATGCCGGTCATGGAAGGCAGATAGTAAGCCTGATGAAGTTTCTCAACGTTGGCCGACAACGCACCGCGCATCACCAGCCACATGATCACCTCAGCGCCTTCAAGGCCGCCAAGCGTGGCGTACTCTGCCAGGGTGATTTCCGTCAGGCGCTCGGGATCGTTAACCAGCATGTCGACAAACTGCGCATCCCATTCCGGATTATTAAAGCCGCAGCGCTCGCCGTGCACCTGATGAGATACGCCGCCGGTGGCCACGATAGCAACCTTAAGATCCTGCGGAAAACTCTCTACCGCACGCCGCAGCGCCTGGCCCAGCTTGTAGCAGCGACGGGCGCTGGGGATCGGGAATTGCAGCACGCCAATCTGCAAAGGCACTACCTGCATCGGCCAGCCGTTTTCGCAAGGCAGCAGCGCCGAGAGCGGCGAGAACAGGCCGTGATCCAAGGGTTTATCCTGGAAGAAGGACATATCGAATTCGTCGGCCATCAGGCTGGCACCAATATGCTGAGAAAGCTCAGCATGGCCTTTGATCGGCGGCAAATCGCGCGGGCCGCCGCCCTCATCGGCAACCGCATAGCTGTCATCAATGCCCAGCGTGAAAGCCGAGTAGTGATCGAAAAAGAAGGACGTCACGTGATCGTTAAACACGTAAACCAGCACGTCGGGTTTTTTCTCCTCCAGCCAGCGCTGCATCGGCGCAAAACCATCAAAAATCGGCGCCCAGGCACCTTCCTGCTGCTTGTTATGGTCGACCGCAAAGCCGATGGTCGGGGTATGTGATACCGCCAGTCCGCCTATAATTTTTGCCATTTCAGACCTCTTCACTTATCGGTTATTCATCGTGCGCGACAGGGCAGGCAGATCGTTAAGCTCCACGCCTTTGATCTGTCGGGTAACCTGCGCGTGTTGATGTTGAGTAATAGAAAGCGCTGCTAACAAAGCAGGCAGCGACAAAATGATAAAAATGCTGGTTTGTCCCGGGAACACGCCCAGCAGTACGCCACCCAGCGACGAGCTGAGGATGGCGCCGCTACGGCCGATGCCGTGCATCCAGCACACGCCGGTGGCGCGCATTTCTGTCGGGTAAAAGGCGGGAGAGAACGCTTGCAGGCCGGTTTGCGCGCCGTTAATACAGAGGCCGCTGACAAAGACCAGCGCCGCCAGCACGGTAGGACCAAAGCCCCAAATGCCTTGTGAAAGCAGGCACAGGCAGCCAGCAAGATAAAATGCGCCGATAACATATTTCGCCTTCAGGCGATCCATCAGGCCGCCGACCATCAGGCCGCCAACGGTGCCGCCAAGCTGAAACAGCCCGGCGACGATAGCCGCCCGTTCCAGTGAAACGCCGCCGGAACGCATAATCGTCGGCAGCCAGCCGTTCAGCAGATAGATAACAAACAGCCCCATAAAATAGGTCAGCCACAACACCAGCGTACCGCCCGCATAGCCACGGCTGAACAGTTGCAGCACCTGGGCTTTTTTAGGCACGATCGGCGCGGAAAGCACAAAGGCGGTTGCTGCCGTAAACTGGCCGCCCAGACGATTCAGCGTGATGGCTATTTTCTCCCGGCTGACGTTGCGCACCACCATATACATCGCAGACTCGGGCAGGAGCCAAACCAGCAGCGGTAGCATCAGTAGCGGGATGGCGCCGCCAAACAGTAAAACCGACTGCCAGCCAAAGTGGGGCACCATCCCGGCAGCAATAAACCCGCCAAGGCCGGAACCGATATTAAAGCCGCTGTACATCAGGGTGATCATCAGGCTGCGTCGACGTTCTGGCATATATTCCGACACCAGCGTAACGCAGTTGGGCATGACGGCGCCCAGCCCCAAACCGGTCAGAAAGCGTAACAGCGCCATCTCGACGGGCGAACGGGCAAAGGCGCTGGCGAGGCTGAAGCAGGCAAAGCAGGCGATGGAAAGCAGCAGGATTTTCTTACGACCCAGCTTATCTGACCAGGGACCGGCAACCAGTGCGCCAATGGCAACGCCAAACATCGCCGCGCCCAGGATTGGCCCCATTTCAGCCCGGGAGATCCCCCAGTCTTCAATCAGCGCCGGGGCGATAAATCCCATCACGGCGGCATCGTAGCCGTCAAAAAGGATGATGATGAAGCTCAGGGCCAGGATCAGCCATTGTCTGGTCGAGATGGAACGGGAATCGATCCATGCCTTTACGTCGACAACGTCGCGATTGCTCATAGGGTACGCTCTCTGTTTTTTTTATTAATCCGTGATCGGCTTAAAAAAAAATCAACCCATCCCGGATTGACTGACGATGTTTTTATAATTATTGAAGGTAAGTGCTCTTTGTTTTTTCATTTCAAAACAGCATCTTATATAAAATAATATTTTCAATGCCATAACCAAGTTAGGCGGCACCCCGCACTTTGTCTGCCATAAAATGGTTATAGAGCCATGAGTTTTGTTTATTGTGTGAGGCATATCGTTCTTTCTGACGTTGACCGGGACTGCGCGTTGGCAGGCAGCGATAAACGCGTACAGGTCAGCAAGGAGAGTGGGTAAACAGATTTATAAGGTACTGAACGGAGAGGGCTGCCTGAAATTAATTTGTAAAGATGTTAAAATATTTCCAGTTATTTCTGACGATTATTGATAAATGGCGTTATTACTATCTGCCTTATTTGTCCATTGCGAAATAAAGCAAAATATAACCCTGTCAGGACAAGGTTTTTAAATTTCCATTGCAGAGAGCAGCAAATAAAGAGACGGGAGTCCTGAATTTATTATCAGCTTAAACAATAGCTATTCCTTATGCTTAATTATTTATTTTAATTTAAATGTATGATTTTAATGATATTTTATCTAAAAATAAAACTCCTGGCGGTACTGCCAAAAAAACGCCTTTCAGGGAAGTTAATTTAAGAAAAATTACATTACTTATTCTGTTTAATGCCAGGATTAATCTTATTATTTATTTGGTGTTAAAAATGTTAGAACTTATTACAGCAGTTATGTACATACTGATGTTGAGGCGTTCCCTCATCTTTAACACTACCTGTCATTTATTTCTGGCGCTTTGGACTATTCCTGACGGACTGAAAGAGAGACTGTACTTTGACGACCCTAAAACCCCTGTTAGCGAAAAACCGCAGTTGGGCCTTGCAGTGCCGCCAACGCAATTCTCAATACTTCCAAAAAAATGTGCTTTCACAGCAGCCGCATTCATTATGGATTGGCTGTTCAGACAGCCGTGTCCCTGCCGAAGTGCTGACCGGTTCGCATCCCGGTGAACTGTTTGTACATCGCAATATCGCCAATATGGTCGCCAGCCATGACGATAATTTTATGAGCGTACTGCAATACGCCCTGGAATATCTCAAGGTTTCACGCATTGTGTTATGCGGCCACTACGGCTGCGGCGGCGTCCAGGCGGCTATTGCACTACCCACGCTTCCGCTGGCAGATGAAATTTCGCCGCTTGCCCGGCGTATTACCCAACTGCGTGAGGCGCTGGCAACCGGGCTTGCAGCAGCTCAGTCCATGGATGAAACGGCGCGCCTTAACCAGCTGGTTGAGGTCAACGTGCTGGCGCAGTTCGCGCATCTGGTGGGGACTGAGCCGGTGAAGAAAGCGTGGCAGGCAGGCGTGGAACTGGATGTTTTCGGTTGTGTGTATGACCTGCAAACCGGGCATCTGAAAGAGCTTATCCAGCAAAATGCAGAGGTAACTTCACCATGAATCTGTCCACCCTTCGTAAGGATATTCCTGCCGGTCTTGTGGTCTTTCTGGTCGCGCTGCCGCTCTGTCTGGGCATCGCGCAGGCCAGCGGGCTTCCACCCTTTGTCGGGCTGCTAACCGGTGTAATCGGTGGCCTGGTGGTGACCACCTTCAGCCCGTCAAAGTTTGCTGTTAGCGGCCCGGCCGCAGGACTGGTCACTATCGTTACCGGCGCCATTGAAACACTGGGATCGTTTTCTGCGCTGCTGCTGGCGCTGATTATTGCGGGCGTGCTGCAATTTTTACTGGGCGCTGTCCGTGCCGGGCGCTTTATCACTCTGGTGCCGGGAACGGTGATCAAAGGGATGCTGGCGGCAATCGGTATTTTGCTGATTATTCAGCAAATCCCGGTAGCGTTTGGCGCGGGCGAAGAGAATGAGGTGGACGGACTGGCCATTGCTGGCGCGTTCAGCGTTTCGATCTCTGCAATCGTCGTCTCCGGCGCTGGTCTGTTAATTTTATGGGCCTGGGGAACCCGTGCCGTGAAGAAGAGCAGGGTGCTGGGCTGGATCCCCGGCCCGCTGGTGGCCGTGTTGTTTGGCTGTATGGCGACGGTGCTTGGTGACCGCCTGTTTCCTGAACTGGTCAGTCACTTGCCGCGTATTTCACTGCCTGCGTTCGACAGCCTGCAGGCGCTGACCGGCGAGCTGCAAACGCCGAACTGGGCGGCCTGGCAAAATCCGGCGGTCTATATGGTCGCGGTGACGCTGGCAATTGTGGCCAGTCTTGAAACGCTGCTGAGCCAGGAAGCGCTGAAAAAGCTTCGTCCGCAAAATCCGCCGCCTTCACCTGATAAAGAGATGCGCGCGCAGGGGATTGGCAATCTGGTAAGCGGTTTTTTGGGCGGTTTACCCATTACGGCGGTGATTGTACGCAGCTCGGTAAACGTTAGCGCGGGCGCGCAGAGTAAGATCTCCATCCTGATCCACGGCGTGCTGCTGCTGGTTTGTGGGCTTTACTTCAGCAATTTACTGAACGCAATTCCGCTCGCCAGCCTGGCAGCGGTACTGCTTTACACCGGCTATAAGCTTGCCACGCCAAGACTGTTTGTTGAGCATGCCCGCCATGGTGCACAGCAGCTGGTGCCGTTCCTCGCCACCATCGGCGGTATCCTGGTGTTTGGCATGCTGGCAGGGATCGGGATTGGTCTGGTAACGCAGGTGCTGTTCAGTATTTATAAAAGCCATCACAACGCGCTAATGCTGACGCGCTATGACGACCACTATGTGCTGCGTTTTCAGCAGAACCTGACGTTTATGCACAATCCTCGCCTGAAAGGATTGCTGGCCGAGATCCCGGAAAATAGCGTGGTGATCGTCGATCACGACAACGCGGAATATCTGGATCCCGATGTTAAAGCGGTATTGAAGGATTTCGGCGAGGGCGCGAGTCAGCGAGGCATTGTGCTGAACCAGTGGCCGGTATAACTGGCCTGAGCGCAGTGCCTGGTGGTAAAAGGCTGGAGCACGCACGCATTTTTGTTATCTGGTGATGAAGAAAGAAGCGGAACGGAATAGACTGCGTGCCGGGTGCTCTGGATCTTTTGGTCCTGAGCCCAGGCAAGGGATGAAAAGAGAAAGGCCCCACCTGAAATAAATCAACGTGAGGCCAACCCTTATGCCTGGCAACATAAAGGTAGCCTTTTACCTGCTGAAAAGCAACGGAGGAGGAAGCCAGTGAAGGCGCCAAAATTTGCCCTGCTGTGCCATGATCCATGAGCACCCTTCCCTGGTATTGCAAAAGCGGCGATGCGTTCTATGCTACGGGAGCAAAATTGCAGTTTTTGAGGGAAGAAGATGAGATTCAACGGCCTGACAAAGGGATTTTTTATCCTGATCCTGTTTATAACTACTCTGGCTTTTCTTGATATTTTAAGGCCGTACTACTCCGCAGTGCTGTGGGCAGCCATTCTGGCAGTGATTTTCCATCCGATGAAGAACAAGCTTCGTCAGTACATGGGAGAGCGCAACGGACTGGCCTCGTTCCTGACCGTGGTGGTGATTTGCCTGCTGGTGATCACGCCGCTGGCGGCGGTCGCGTCTTCGCTGGCGATAGAGCTGAATGCGGTTTACACCAAGTTGCAAAACAATAATACCCAGCTGCCGGGGATGTTAGCCGATGTGATGCAGCACCTGCCGCGCTGGGCTCGCCACTCTCTTGCCGAGCATCAGCTTGATACTGCGCCGCGTATCCAGCAAAAGCTGTCGCAGGTGGCGCTTCAGGGCGGACAATATTTTGCCGGCAGCATATTCCTGATTGGTAAAAGCAGCCTGGGCTTCGCGCTCGGCTTTGGCATCATGCTCTATTTGCTGTTTTTCCTGTTAAAAGATGGCGCGTGGCTGGTCAACGTTATCCTGCGTAGCCTGCCGTTAACCCGGTATGTTAAGCATCATCTGCTGGTGAAATTCGCCGCCGTATCGCGAGCGACGGTAAAAGGAACGGTGGTGGTAGCGGTAGTCCAGGGCGTGCTTGGCGGCCTGGCATTTCACTTCACCGGCATCGAGGGCAATCTGCTGTGGGGCGCGCTTACCGGCTTCCTGTCGCTGATCCCTGCTGTCGGTTCAGCCATTATCTGGGTGCCTGTCGCCGCTTACTTTTTCTTCTCGGGTATGCTGTGGAAAGGGTTTTTCCTCGTGGGCTTTTTCGTCGTGGTTATCGGGCTGGTGGATAACATCCTGCGACCGCTGCTGGTCGGAAAGGACACGAAAATGCCGGACTATCTGATCCTGATTTCAACGCTGGGCGGCATGGAAGTCTACGGCATCAATGGTTTTGTGATTGGTCCACTGATTGCCGCCATGTTTATTGCCTGCTGGAACCTGCTTTCCGGGCGGGATCATCAGGGCAACAGCGATGAAATAGATGAAGAGTTTATTGAGGAAGGGAAAACGCCGCCGGGCGTCTGATTCATCACCCTGCGGCCTCAGAGTCGTTTCAGACTGCTGACAAACTCAAAGCGGGTTCCTTGCGCCAGCACTATGTCAACAACCTCAAGCGGCCTCGGGGCCGCTTTTTTTATAGCCCTTTTGGGATTTCGCGATAAAAACCCATCCCTATCAGGCGACCAAACAGGAACGGCAGAAACTTCCTTCGACGTAGCCACAGTTCCATACTGCCTGGCGGCTTGCTGCGCTTCTTCTGTCCGGCTTTGCTAATCATGATTTGCAGTGTTTGTGTCGCCCAGGTTGGGAAGGCACGGCGCTTCTGCACTTTTTGCAGATCCTTCAGGGTCAGGGTGCCTTTTTTCAACGGTGCTGAAAGCAGGTTTGCGGTCGCTACCGCATCCTGAATCGCCAGGTTAACGCCGACGCCACCGATAGGCGACATCGCATGAGCCGCATCGCCAATGCATAGCAGACCAGGCTTCGCCCACTGCTGCAAACGATCGATGCGGATGACCAGCAGCTTAACCCGATCCCAATCGGTAATATCGGCCTGAAGTCGCCCTGCGCTAAAGGGCGAGGCAGCGGCAACCTGCTGTAAAAAAGCAGACAATCCAGCCTGCTTCAGCACGTTAAGGCTCTCTTTCGGGATGGAGTAACCACACTGCCAGTAATCTCCCCGATCGATCATAATGAAATTCTTCTTCGGCCCACGATGCCCCATCGACCACTCCGGATCGTCGGGCAGTTTAGCCACCTTCAGCCACAGCACATCACGAGGCGCGCCAAAGTTCTGAACGGTTAAACCTGCATGCTGGCGAACGGCGGAGTGACGGCCATCACAGCCAATTACCAGCTCGCTGCGAATTTCCTGCGGCTCGCCGTTAACGGTGGCTTTTACGCCGCATACTTTCCCCTGTTCCTCGATCAGCCCATCCACCTGCGCGTTATGAATAAGCGTAAAGCCCGGCAGCAACGCGGCTTTAGCGCTGATAAAATTAAGGAAATCCCACTGCGGCATAAAAGCGATGTACTTGCAGTGGGTGGGAAGATGAGTGAAATCGGCCATTGTGGCCTCTTTCCCGTCGATTTCGCCAAACAGCCTTTCGGCTTTCTGATGCGGCAATGTCAGGAACTCATCCAGAAACCCCAGCCGCCAGATAATCTCCAGCGTGGAAGGATGAATCGTATCGCCCCGAAAATCCCGCAGGAAATCCGCATGCTTTTCCAACACCGTTACCGGAATACCGTTGCGCGCCAGCAGATAACCTAGCATAAGCCCGGCCGGGCCTGCGCCCACGATGCAGCAGGAAGAAGGGGAAGTGGTACTGCTCTGACTCATTGAAACCGCCTGGACAAAAATGCATAGTTGATAATAGTTATCATTTGCCGGGAAGAAGATCAAATGTCCTGGAAAAGAAAACCCGGTGGGCGGCAGACCTTTAAAGAGAGCCGGTCTTAGTGATTTTACTTGAGCAGTGCTGTCAGGTTTTCCGCCACTCTGGCGGTGCTGTCGCTACTGGGATCGGTAGCGACAGCTTTTGATTATGCGTGAAGAGAAGTGGCTGAACGTTTATCGCTGCAGGCGCAGCATGCTGGAGAAGGCCGATAGCGCTGATATCAGGCAGGCCAGTCCAAACACCCAGACGGCGAACTGCATACCTGCATGACTGTTCAGCCCGTTCAGCAGGGCAATCACCATCGCCACCAATGCCGCTCCGATCGATTGTCCGGCAGTCCTGGCCGTCGACAAAACCCCAGAGGCCGTTACCGTGCGATTCGCTGCGACATTCGAAAACATCTCTTTATTATTTGGCGGCAGGAACAGCCCATAGCCGATCCCGCAGACGGCTACCCGCCAAAGGAAATCATTGACCGTTGCGGCTTCCGGCAGCAAAGCCAGCGATCCCAGGCCCACGCAGAAAATCACCACGCCGACGGTGGAGATCTGAGTCGCATTTAAACGGTTAGAGAGTTTTCCAGCGAGCGGAGCACAGATGGCAACGGCAATCGGCCACGGGGTGAAGATAAACGCGGCTTCCAGCACGGAATAGTGGAAGGCATGCTGCAAAACAAACGGCAAACCGACCAGCGCCATCCCCTGCGCCACAAACATTGAGAGGGAAGAGATCACCGCAAAGGTATATCGCCGGGAATGAAATATATCAAGAGGCAGCAGTGGATGCTTTGAACGCCTCTGTGCGTTAACAAAGATGGCGATCAGCACTACCGACGCGATGCCGCACAGCACGAGCGTGCGACTATCCCAGCGTCCGATTTGATCGACAGCGACAACCATCAGACCTAATGCGGCGGCTGAAGTAACGGCCCCTCCCCAGTCAAAGCCTTTTTCCCGTTCGGTATCCACGCCCAAAGAGACAAACGAGAACACAATGGCAAGCGCGCCCAGCGGGAGATTGATATAGAACAGCCAGGGCCAGGAGAGGTAAGAGATGATCAGGCCGCCCAGCGCAGGCCCAATGGCTGTCCCCACCGCAAACGCCAGCGCGTTCAGCCCTAATATCGTGCCCAACGTACTCGGCGGAAAGATAACCCGGTAGAGGCCCAGTCCGACGCTGATCATAACGGCATAGCTTATCCCCTGGAGCACCCGCATCGCCACCAGGACGCCGAAGGTTGGAGAGAGGCTACAGCCCAGCGACGCCAGCGTAAACAGTATCATCCCCGCCGTGTAGAAGCGCCGTTCCCCAATCCGGGAACCCAACGAGGCACAAATCAACATCGCCGCCGCGCTGGCAACCTGATAGCCGTTGGTAACCCAGATAACAGACGCTGAATCCACCTGTAAGGCAGCGGCGATAGAGGGCAGGGAAATATTAACGATGGAGCTGTCGAGCGCGGCCATAATAACGCCGATTAAAATAGCCGCTGCCGCCAGATAGCGTCTTGGTGTCTCGAATCCTTGTTCCAGGGTACTGCTGCTTACCAACGACATATCCTTAACGTCCTATAGTGGATGGGAATTACGCACAGAGGCTTTCAGTCTCTACATTCGCCCCTTCAAGGTAAGCCACCAGGCCCAGCATCAGCACCTCTTCGGGGCTGGCTACTACCGGGGAGCGTGGTACTTTCCAGAGATTTTTACTGCCGTTGATACGGATACTTCTCAGGAAGCAGTAGGTAGTGAGCACGTAGAACCGATTCCGCATACTTTCTCCCATCAGCGGCAGCAGGCCGCCAATTCCTCCCAGTTCCGGGATACCGCCGAGAATATTGCCGTAGTCGGGTTTCGCCAGCACGAACATCAATGCGTCAGCCATCGGCACCATTTTCACCGCATCCTTCACTTCGGCGGCAAGTTCGTGCCAGAACGAAAAGGCGAATCGGGAGAAGCCGAAAAGCGGATCAAGCCCCCGCACCGAAAAATCAGGATCGATAAAGCGGGTTTGGGCGTGTTCTTCGTTATAGAGCACATTGCCAAAGTGAAAATTGAAGTGGGCTTTTTCCACCGATCTGAATTTTTCGGTTTGAGCCAGCTCCAGCGACTTTTCAAAGATTTCACGGGCGGTTTTATTGAATTTCGCGCCGTTAAGCAGGATCGGTTTATCGAACAGGTCGTGTGCGAAACGCGTGCCTTCCCACTCTTCCCGTAATCTTGCTGGCATATCGTCGAACGTAGCCTGTTGGTTATCCATCTCCATGCCGATGGCTCGCTGGACGTTTTCCAACGCATTGATAACGATCATCCTGCGTTCAGCCAGTGGCCGCCGATCGTCAAACACAATATTTGACAGAGGAAGGGCGTCGATCTTTTCAAGAATATAGAACTGCCGTCCCGCAGCCTGTCCGTCATGCAGGATCGGAACCATCAGATCTGGATAGATATCGTGTAGCGCGCGTATTTGATCGACTTCGGCTTTCAATTTGCCGTTGAACATGGCGGAACTGGCTGTCTTAACGACAAAGCCTGAACTCAAAAGATCAACCGTATGGGAGCGGGTCATTTTTCAATCTCCTGAAAAGTGGCGACGGGTAGGCCAAGCGCGATGCTGCGTGCAACTGCGCGAACAACGGCGCTATAGCCAACCGTATTGTTCACGAACGACTGAACGATAATCTCACTCAAGTTCTGGTTTGCCAGCCAGGCCGGACGGAGAATGAGCAGGTGATTCTTATCGGTGAGGATAGTTGAGCATCTGCGCTCCCAGGCATAGGCACGGCTACCCAAAGGCGTTTGGGATGCCCTGACAACATGCGGATGCGTTTCGCTCACGCGCGCGATCGCCGCCTCGATAAGGCCGAGGCTCAACGCACCGCTGTCCTTGACGATAAAACGGTTAATCTGATAGCCGGGCGCATGCACAGGGGCGCGTAACGAAACGGTATTCACTAATGGCGCCCACGGCATCACCTTTTCCTGGCTCATGGCGATTTGTGAGAAGCTTGGACGGAGATTGTCGCGTGCATCCTGCATGCGCCCCTCAAAAGATCGTGTGCCGAGCACGCCGTTAGGCGTATCAGGATGCACGATATCGGTTTCTACCGAGACAATGTGCGAGGCGTTGCAATGAATGGCCCTTAGCGCCTCGGTTATGACACGCAGCGAGGCATGCATCCCATTTGTCTGGCAGGATCCGAGACAATACATGCCGGAATCAACCACCTTGCGCTGAATAGTGCCAATATCATCGCGGGTCAAATCTTCCAGACAGCCGTAGATACTCGGCAGCTCGTTCGCCTCTGCAACGCCCAGCACCACATCGGCGAGCTCCAGCATATTGCGGGCAACAGGGCTGTTCCTGTCCATATCCAGCTTGCTGGTGGCGATAAAGCCAATGTCGAAGCGGCCGATTTGCGATGGACGTTCTTTGGCCAGATCGCCAAAGAAGAAGTAAACTTCGCGACCGTCGATATTAAGCGTGTCGCTACTGATAATGTCGATACGGGACTGCATGCCGGGATGTGCCATTGCCAGGCGAGCAACAATGCCATCAATAGGGCGCAGATCAGGATAATGCTTATCTAAAGAAGGTGGATTTGTCACTACCGTTTGAATAGCGAAACCATCTTTTGCCGGATCGTTCTGAATCAGCAGGTTTGCGCCGATCTCCGCACCACAACCAACCAGTATTGCTTTTTTCACTTCATCACCTCGAGCTAAATTAACAGATATCGTTGTTTTTAATGCGATCTACAGCCAGCAGAACATCTTCAGGAAGTCGGTAACAGGCATCGCATCCAGCTTCGACTCTGAAACCAGGGTGTGGGACAAGGCCGATGAATGGTCGCGCAGCGGGCTGTTTGAAAGATTCAAATGGAATTTAGCCAATAGCGCCTCGAAACACTCTTCACGACGACGGACATGACCGAGCGGATATTCGATGGTTTCAGCGATCTCTTCCGTCATGCCGTGACATTTCAGGTAGAGCGCATTGGGAATGGCGCGTTTTTCCGGGTCGTAGTAGCTTTCGGTAAAGGAAGGTCGTTCAGTGCAGGTAATCTTCATGCGCAGTGCATCCAGCTGTGGATCGGAGGCGAGCGGTTCGTGAAAATCCTGAACGGAGAGATTGCCGGTTTGCAGGCCAACAGCAACCATATACTGAAGGCAGTGATCGCGATCGGCGGCGTTTTTCAGCGGCCCCGACTTATCAATAATCTGCATTGCCGGCCGCGTCGTTTCCACCCGGACATATTCAATGCTTTCAGGTGAGAATCCGGCGGCGACTATCCGCTCGCGCAGGTTAATGGCCGCTTCTACGGCGGTCTGCGCATGATACTCAGCAGGATTGGGAACCTTGAACAGGATATTTTTGATGACAAAATCTGACAGCTTGCGCGACAGATTAAAGGGCTTGCCGCGTAAAACTGCATCATCGAACCCCCACCGGCTGACGCTAAGCGCGGTTGGATAGCCCATTTCGCCACTTTGGGCGAACAGCGCCAGTTGCAGCCCGCGTGCCGTCGCGTCACCCGCTGCCCAGGACTTGCGCGTGCCTGCATTTGGCGCATGCCGGTAGGTTCGGAGGGAATGGCCATCAATAATGGCGTTGGAAAGGGCGCTTAACGCCTGATCTTTTGACAGGCCGAGCAGTTGAGCAGAAGCGATCGCCGAGGCCAGCTTAACCAGCACGACATGATCGATGCCCAACGCGTTAAAACAGTTCGACAGGCAGAGCACCCCATGAATCTCATAGGCGCGAATCATCGTATTCAGTACGGCTGCCATATCTGGTTCCGGCTGGCTATCATCAGCCAGGCTACGCCATGCTGCGGCTGCCAGGATAGCGCCCAGGTTATCGGACGGATGTCCCCACTCTTGCGCCAGCCAGGTGTCGTTATATTCAAGCCAGCGGATCATCGATCCTGTCTGAAAGGCTGCCTCGATCGGTCCCAACTTTAACGCGGTCCCCATAACAGGAACACCCTCGCTGCTCTTGCTGAATTGCGCGCTACGCATCAGTTTTAAACAGTCACCATCGCCGGAGGCGGCAATCGCGCAGCCTGTAGAATCCAGCAGGCAAAACCGCGCCAGGCGTAAAGTCTCATCATCAAAGATTGACTGCTCATAGGCATAATCAACCAGTTCAACCATTACCTTATCAAATTCGGCCTGCGCCATAATTTATCCCATAAGCTAAAATAAATTTTCGGAAAAATAAGTAACAGCGACCCGCTACGGATATATGCAGAGAAGGGAAATCAACAGTGCTGCCCTGCGGTTAATCTCCGGGTCTTGTTCGCCAGATGTTATTTTTCATGTTAATAAAACGCCAGTGAATAAAATCGAGGCACTCATCGAAAATATGAATGTTCTGGCGATATTCTGAAAAAGAAACGTTTTTCAACCGAGGATTTATGAACAGGATTCAATAATTTCGATAGCGGCATCGAAATTATCCATTAGAGAGAAAACGGCGATTGCTCTATTAATAGAAGCGCCAGCATAGTCCTGTGGCCTGACAGAATTCACCGCCTCCATCAGTAAAGATTGCTGGTTAAAATAGCGCAAGCGATGGAATGGGCGATACAGAATAAAAAAATAAAAATGGGGAGTGTTGAATGTTTATTCGGCCGCTTAAATTAACTCAGTACGTCGACGTGCAGGGGCCAGAAAATGCGAAAACGTTGGTACTTCTTCATTCACTGGGAACGGATTTACACCTGTGGGATTTGCAAATGCCGCGTTTAACCGAGCGCTATCGCGTGGTGCGCCTGGATATCCGCGGACATGGATTAAGCGCAATTGATGCTCTGCCATTTTCCATGTCCGATTTGGCCGACGATGTCGTAGCCGCGCTCGATCACCTGCATATCAATGCGTTCTATGTTGCAGGGGTTTCAATTGGAGGAACCATAGCGCAGTGGCTCGGATTCAAGATACCCAAACGGGTGCTGGGAATGGTGATCGTCGATACTTCCCTGGTTAATGCCGCTCCGCCGTCGCTTTGGCGAGCCAGGGCTGAAGATGTTTTTCACCACGGTGTTGAACATCTCGAAATGGGCATTTTAAGTAAATGGGTCACGCCGAAGTTTATCGACACGCCAGAGGCAGACGGTCTGAAGCAGATGCTACGTCGTACCACCGTTGAAGCCTTCGCAGGATGCTCCTATGCCATCGCCGATACCGATCTGACAAACATGACTTTTCCACGAGTAAAAGCGGTTGTGGTGAGGGGAGCCGATGATCAGCTCACGCCACAGGATTACGCGCGGAGCCTGGCGGAAAAGTGGCATGCCGAGCTGCATATCATACCTGGAGCGGCGCATTTACCCAATTTCGAGCAGCCTGATGCGCTTACGCATGAAATCCTTTCGTTCATTGATGCGCACTGATAAGCCTTCCTGAGGGATGTACGAGCGCAGTTAATGAGCAAATTAAGCCCGGCAGAGGATAAAGATCCTGTCGTGCGATTGGAGAAAAACTGATGAATCGTCGGAAATTTATTGGCGGCGGCCTGGGCCTGTGCGCCGGTGCGCTGATCTTGCCTGGGATATTTAACCGGACAAATGACCAACATGACCTCATTGAGATGAAGCTGAGCAGTGGGACAGTGATCATTAGCTTGTTTCCCGAGCTGGCTCCCAACCATGTGGAGCGTATTAAAGCGCTGGTGCAGGCTAAGTTCTATGACGGCATGCCCTTTGCGCGAGTCATTGAAGGTTTTATGGCGCAAACAGGTAACCCGGTAAAAGAGGTGGGCCTGGATTATTTAAGGCTACCGAAGCTGGCGGCAGAATTGAACAGCCTGCCGTTCGAACGCGGAACCTTGGGTATGGCGAGATCCAGACATCTACACAGCGCCAGCCATCAGTTTTTTATTACATCCGCCAGATCGCGCTTTATGGATCAACGTTATACGGCTTTTGGCAAAGTAACGCGCGGCATGGAGCTGATTGATCAACTCCGCCGTGGAAGTGCTGAAATCGGTACGGTGGTCAATCCTGACATTATAAAAAGTATGCGGTTAACCACGATTAACGCAGCGTAAATATTCATTCGCAGGAGCGAGGCAAGATGCCCAGTATTACCCTCTACACATCCGCAGGCTATCGGCTCAACGACAATGCCTTTGCAGAATTTTCAACCTCGTTAGCCACTATCGCTATGAAGATATTGAAAGCGAAAGAAAACAATATTCATATTAGTTACCTTACCGCTGAGATAGGTTTTGGTACACCGGTATACTTTGAAGCAAGGCTAAGGCAGGAAAATTTTCGTACCGTGCCGGTGTTGGAAGAATTTTTGTCGCAGGTCGATTTGTTGATTAGGGAAAAAATAGGAGTCGTCGCGAGAATCCGCTGTTTCTCGTATGAATTAAATAACATTTATGCAAAGAACTAAGGAACACACTATGAGTACAACATTTCCAACAATCGATCTCGGTGATATGTCGGTTACTGCAGTAAGCGACGGATATCTGCACGTTGACTTCGGAATGCTTTCTAATGTCAATGAAGCGGAGTGCGAAAAAATTCAGAGCGACGCGCAGGTAAACGGTCATAATGATGTGCATATCAATACTTTTCTGGTACGTCGCAACGGCAAAAACATTCTGATTGACAGCGGAGCCGGTGGTATTAAGGGCTGGGGCGGCGGGTTGGTTGCTAACCTGGCGAAAATGGGCCTGGAACCCGGTAATATTGACGCGGTGCTTCTGACGCATGCTCATCCCGATCATATTGGCGGCTTACTCAATGCAGAAGGCGAGGCGGTATTTAGCAATGCCGAGCTGGTCATCAATAACGATGAGTATCGCTACCTCGAGGATGATAAAAACTTTGCGGCGGTAGCCGATCGGGTTAAGGGGAATTTCCTTCTGGCAAGAAGCATATTCAAAAAGTATCAGGAGAATCTCCGTCCGTGCGGGAAAGGTGAAGTGCTTCCTGGTATTTTTGCTACTCCGCTAAAAGGCCATACGCCAGGCCATACGGGCTACAGAATTGAAGGCAGTAAAGAAAGCCTGCTTATTTGGGGCGATATTGTCCATTTCCCACATATTCAACTGCTGAAGCCGGAAGTGACAATCGCCTTTGATTATGACGCTCAGGTGGCGGCAGAAACCCGTTCTCGCGTGCTCGATATGGTCAGTTCAGACCGTGTACTTGTCGGCGGCATGCATTTTGGAGAGCAGGGATTCGGCCATATTGAAAAATGGAAATCAGGATATGGGGTTGTAAATATCAAAGAATAAAAATTGCACAGAGCATTATGCTCTAAAAAATAATTTACTTATCGAATGGCAAGGCAATAAATACCGACATTTTTGATTATGTTGCTTTGCCTTCACTGATTTTTCTGCGTATCGCTATCTCTCAGAATATATTTTGTATGTCAATACTGTCTTCATGGGGAATATAATGAATTCTGCGCTTAATAGAGAAACAGGTGTTGACGCCGTTCGCGGCGACATAAACAATTTTAGTGAAGATCCATCATTAGCCACGCGGAACTTACCCACGCTGCCCAAGCTTCCTTCGCTAACGGGGAGCAGGTTCTGGGCCGCGTTTTTAGTTTTTTTATTTCATTCATCGCTGCCCAGCGATCTCGCGCCGTTTTCAGATCCCACTACACAACATATATTTACGGTGATGGTGGGTAAAGCGGGCTGGCTCGGCGTTTCATATTTCTTCATACTCAGCGGATTTATTATGGTATGGTCCGCGAAAGATAACGATACTCCAGGCGATTTCTACCTGCGGCGATTTGCCAAAATTTACCCTACTCACTGTCTGACTTGGGTAATAGCGTTCATTATTGGTGCGACCAGCTTGTACCACTATAAACTCTGGTCCTCGAACCTGCTGCTATTGAACACCTGGTTTGATGACGTGCATTACTTTTTTGTGGGTAACCGGCCCAGCTGGTCACTTTGCATCGAAGCCATGTTTTATCTCTCCTTTCCTTTCCTTTTCAGAATAATGAAAGCAATGCCGGAAAAGTTCGATTTATTCGGATTGTCCGCTATTACCGTAGCCTCTCTGTTGGTTCAGACCGCTATTTATCTCTGGGTTGAGCCAAATCATATGATGGGGGCCTTTCCGATTTCCCAGCAGCATTTTTGGGTTTCGTATATTTTCCCGCCGGCACGAATATTTGAATTTCTTGCCGGTATGTTTGCCGCAAGGTTGTTAATCAATGGACGGGCTCTTGTACTCAGAAAAACAGCTTCGCTTGCCTTGCTGGCTGTAACTTACGTCGGGTCGATGTATATTCCTTACCAGTTCAGCATGAGCGTAGTTTTCATTATTCCTGTATGCCTGCTAATCATTTCCATGGCGGGTAACGATTTGGAAAACAAAAAGACGGTGTTAAATAACCCGACGTCCGTGTGGCTGGGGGAAATATCTTATGCATTCTATATGGTTCACTTTTTAGTGCTGTTCTATTTTTTAAACCTCACAGCCGGAAGAAAGTTTAGCCTGGCGGAAGGCATCGGGCTTATCGTCGTTGCGTTGGTGCTGTCAGTCTCTCTCGCATCTTTTATGTATAAGTACTTTGAGGTGCCCATGATGAAGTTAATTCTGAATAAGTTCAGAACGAAAGGACTGGTCATTATGCAGAAACCTTCATAATCAGTAAAAACGAGAGTAAGAGCATACTGATGAGATAACAGGGAACTTATTAAGGCAGAAGGGCATGTATCAGATACATGCTCTCAAACTCCCTGCTGGTTCAGTAGAGGGGCCGACTGGCTATATACGCTTTGGAAACAGGGAAAAAAGGATTTAATCACCGATATTATGCAGACGGGGATCCTGAAAAATGGAGGTTATCAAGCCTCTGAATTTTGTGCTGTCCAGGTTGGGACAACCGGTACGATAAACAAGCTCAATCTTGAAATCATTGTATTGGCCGAAGAGTTCATGGATTTTAATCTTGCTCTGTACCTCGCTACCGATCGAACAGCGCAATACCAGGGAGACGCCTTTGCCCGCAGCAACGCTTGAAAACAGCACGGGGTAAGAACCGCATTCGACAATCCGCTTCGGGATTATATGGCCTTCTTTAAACAGAGAGGTATAGTTACGGGTCGAGGTTGCACATTTTTTGCTGCTAAGCATAAAAACCTCGCCATCCAGACTGGATATATCCTTTATTGTTGGAAAGTTTTTCTCTGTGATGAGTACCAGTTCACTTGATAATAATGTTGCCCGTGTATGTTGTACGTTTGAGAAACCGGCCCCAATGATCACCGCGTCATATTCGTTTCGATCAAACGCATCGAGCAGGCTGATGGTATTGCCAATCGAAACGTCGATATTCCAGCCAAGATCGTAACCTAAATCAATCATTGAACTGACGATGTAGGCAGGTAAGCATTCAATTATGCCAATCCGCATGTTCATCTGACTGCTGCTGTAGTGCAATATGTTTTTTTTACAGTCATCTGCGAGATTTAATATCTTAACCGCATAATCGTAGAGTATCTGGCCTTGTGCAGTCAGTGAGCAGCCATCGGTTTTTCGGTCCAGCAGGGTGACATCCAGATTATCTTCAAGGCTTCTGATTCGGTGGGAAATGCTTGATTGCACTCGATTCAACCGCTCGGCGGCCTGGGTTATATTCCCTGTCTCCACAACCGTTACGAACGCAAGAAGTTCACTTAACTTCATTCGATACCTCATGCTAAAAATCAGTTCATCGTCACAAAATAATACATAAGATTTTTTAATGAATTAGGCCGTTTCGATTATTTTATTTGCTAACTTTTGCAATAGAAATAGCGCTGATTCAATTGACATAAAGAGCTATCTTAAGGCGGATATATATTTAACATATGTTTAACGTCCAGCCAATGTGTAAGTGATTTTTATATGATAATCGATTTATTTACATTTAACTACGTTTCTTTACAGTTTAAAATTCTTGCGGAACGTCTGGTAACAAGTTTTTGTTCCGACGGCCTCAGAAGGCAACTTATCTGCCCGTAGCAAAGGAAAAGCCGGGGTTTTGAGGCTTCTAATCGTCAAGTCGGCCCACTAATTAATAGAGATTTTTTGGCACAGGCATACTCCGTTTAATTATCCCCTATAACAGAATTACTCATCTTTCTGGAATTTTCGGCGTGTAAATATTTTCGCTTAAGCGTGACATACGTAAAGCATATTGCGCTGAATAGCAGATTATTGCGGTACGGTTCCGCATTACTGGTTTGAATTCCAGACGGGTAACGACGTGCTTACCCTGTGTAAAGCACGGTGCGGCCTGCTGCGTATGAGGACGACGTGGTCGCTATGCATGCATTGAATGCATTATTCTGCATGCATTTTCCCCCTGATTTCTGATAGCGTCCGCTAAGAGAGAAATACAGACGTAAAAATTTCTAACAGGATAATGTTTTCAGCAGTTTCATATGCAATAAAGGATATTGCCTGCCCTGACCATCAAGTTCAGAGCGGCCCGTAATGACAAAGCCATTTTTTTTATAAAATATGACAGCCTGAGGATTTTGTTCATTGACGTCGAGTTCATCAGCACCCTGTATATCAATAGCATGCCGCAGGAGTAATTTTCCTATACCTTGTCCGCGTTGCTCCGCATTTACAAAGAGCATCTCAATGCGGTTTTCACTCACTCCCGTAAAACCAACGATCAAACCGTTACTACAAAGACGTGCGACCCTAATATTTAGGTTAGGAAAATACTCATTAAGCAACGTTGATCGCAGCTCCTGAATATCCTGCTCCCGTAAAAAAAAGTGTGTAGCGCGGACGGATGATTCCCAGACTTCCAGTAATGTCGGGAATTGAGCGGGTTTAGCAACTTCGACTGTTATCATGTTTATATTCTAAACGTTTAATTACCCGCAAATTACCATAAGATTTGTTCGCTACACAATGGCGTCTCCCTGAGGATTCTGGCACATGGCCAGCGCCAGTATACGCAAGATTTTTGACTACTTTGCCTGGCTACTGGCGCGCGTTTAGCTGAAAAACTGGGCAGACGATGCGGTGATCTGGTCGATAAGCTGATGCTGACGCAATGCATCATCAAAGGTTGTCGCTTTATTCGAACCTGTTGCCTTATCGCGAGCATAGGCCGCGTAGAGATAAGCGACATCCTGGGAGCTGGCATCAAGATGGGAAACCGGCAGGGACGCATATTCCGCCGGAACAGGCAGATTTTCAAATGTTTCCACGCCATTACGCATTACCGCTATCGCGTTGTCATCCTTATTCTCAAATCCTCGCGCATTGGTAATTCGAAGCACGCCTTCAGTGCCGGTGATATCAATCTGCAAACCCGTTCGGTGTTTCTGACCACCCTCAAGCTGAACTGAGAACAGTCCGCCACCTGCGAGCGTACCGATAACCATCACTTCATTCGGACTGGAATACGGCACTTTCTCACCGGTTTCTGCAATGGTGGTAACCGGAAACTGGTTAACACTCACTGCCATGAGTTTTTCCGGGAAACCGATGCCATGGAACAGCATATCGTGAAAATGGCCGCCGTAAATAGACAACACCTCGGTGAAGTTAGCTGCATCCAGCGCCCATTTTGCAAACTCCGGCATCACTTCGCCAAACGCGTCTACGCCCACTGACATACGTACCGCCCTGATTTTCCCGACCGTACCCTGCCTGACCAGATCGTGCCAGTAACGGGAACTGGGCGAAAAGCGACGCTGCAAACCGACGATATGCTTAACACCTTTCTCACGCGCCAGTGCGAGGATCTCCTCTGACTCTGCCGTGGTGGTGGAGAGTGGCCATTCACTGTAAACGTCCTTTCCTGCTGCAATAACCGCTTTTGCCAGACGGCCATGTTCAGGTGTCGGTGCCAGCACCACGGCCAGGTCTATATCAGGATTAGCCAGCAGCTCTTCCGGGCTGCCACAGGCATGACCGATGCCGAACTGTGCGGCATACTTCTCAACCTTCTCTTTATTGCGTCCGGCCAGCGCCACAACCTCAAAATCTTGCAGCGACTGAAGAGCCGGAATGTGGCCGTATCTCGCCCAGCTGCCTGTACCAATAATACCTACACGAATTTTGTTGCTCATGATGCTTCTCCTTTACTCGTTTATCGGAACGTTGGAGTGGCCTGCGGCCCCACGTAAGGGGATCATCATAAGCGGATATCCGCTTGCCATTAAGCGGGGTGGCTGGCATAACACCAGTGACATATTTGTCAGCAATCATCAGGCTAAAAACAATGATGGAAAAAATGAATGGGCTGGAGATATTCACGCACGTGGCGCAGACAAGGAGCTTTATTGCGACCGGACGGGCAAAAGGTATTTCATCTTCGGCGGTGAGTAAGAGCATATCTCGCCTGGAGGAGCGACTGGGTGTACGTCTTTTTCAGCGCAGTACCCGTTCGGTGCATCTAACCTCAGAGGGTGAGGTTTTTCTTGAGCGATGCCAACGCATTTTCAGTGAAATAAAGGCGGCGGAGGATGAGCTGTCGGCTATGACGCAGCAGCCGAGAGGCCGGCTTCGCATTGGATTGCCCTTTGCGGACGGACTCATACTGCCCATAATTTCATCATTTATGACGTGCTATCCGGAAATCGAACTTGACCTGGATTTCTCGGACAGAATAACGGATGTGATTGAAGAAGGAATGGATATTGTTATACGCGGCGGTGAACTGACGGATTCAAGGCTAATTTCCAGAAAGCTGGGTTCATTTCGTCTCTGTATCGTTGGCTCAGAGGCGTATTTCAGACGCCATGGCGTACCCGAGCGGCCGGACGAACTCACGGCTCATGCCTGCCTGCACTATCGCTTCCCCAGTACCGGCAAAATCGCGTTCTGGCCGTTTAAGCCCACCGCCGCGGCAGGGGGGCCGGTTATCCCGTCAACGATGATATGCAATAGCCTTGAGGCTCTGCTGTTTATGGTCAAAGAGGGGCGTGGCATTGCCTGCCTGCCGGATTACGCGGTAAAAAATGCTATTAATTCCGGTGTGCTAAGAACTGTACTAAACAGTTATATTACTCACAGCACCACTTTCCATATTCTCTGGCCGAGTACCCGACAGATGACGCCAAAGGTGCGTGCATTCGTCGATCATATTGCAGGCATGTTTGATCATTTTATGGTGAAAGAAAAAAGCCGCAAATAATTAAAAACCGATGCTCTTTGCGCCGACGCCCTCCTGGCCGAGGCGGTTTCCAGCCTGAACGAGTAATATTGAAGATGAAATAAAGCTGTCAGCCATTATCTGGCTGCCCGGGCAGAAGTCTCAATTTTTGCTCACCGGACATGCGGTATTTACAGGCATTTTTTGCGGAGTATGATTGGTCAGGGTTTGTACAAACAAATGGATCATTACGCACAAGGAAGCGATACCGTGTCAGCCTTACAGTTCCCCTGTACCATTTTCGCAACTCAAAAACGGATGGATGATTACAGCGCCAGCGATATGCTCTGCGGCGATCTCTCTGAATCACAGTTGAAAACACAGTTTCATCTGGTCGATGTTTCCACCAGAGCGAATCCTTACTCACTGACGAAAATCACTCCGTTCAGCCAGCCACAGTCGATGTTTTACGGTTCTCGTGGAGAGGGCGAAAAAATTAGCCGTCAGCAATGCGCCGAAATTTTATTTGATGAGTTTCGCCATCTTTCACAATCCTTCTCTCTCTACGGGCCATATAAATCTTTGATCAAAAAGATGATTACTCATATGCAGAATGGCGAAGGTGCACCTTTCTCCAGTATGTATTTGGATTCAGCACTGAAAGAACATATTGTAAATGACAGAACTGAAAACAACACGTTAGCAAAAATACAACGTGCTCTAACTGAAAAGATTGATTGGGCAGCCCATATTTATCCGGAAGATGAAAAAGATGTGTTAAGGAACGCTATTCTTGATGGGAAGTTGCCAAAATTTGACAGGTATCAAGACACTATTAATGGAATGGGCATCACTGTTCATGATACCTGGGCTACGCAGATAATAGTAAAATCACTGAATGTCAGTAACGATAGCTATCGTGCGGTTATTCAATACAAAATACAAGATCACTTTGGGCTTGATGTTGACGATATTACAAAGGCTAAATTCAGCATTTTCCGTTTTTTCCGTATCTGGTTTTTACTCCAGCGATACGATTTATTTAGCTTTAAACCATTTATAACTAATATGGAAGCCACTATACAGATTTCTGGAGAACGCAATGAAAGCAAAAAGTAAAAAAATATTCTATATAATGCTTCTGATGGGTGGTGCTCTGGTTGTTTATTTACTCTGGCTATCTCTGCGCTCGGTAGAAATTGTTGCAGTTCATGAGGATGGTAATCACAGCTCTGTTTTAGTAAAATCGTATCCAATTACGGATAAAGGTAAAATAGCCTGGTGGCAGGAAAACAAAGGTATTTTGAAAGAAAAATACGATATTCCTAAACCTAAGCCAGATGGTTCTTTCACCGTCGTTTTCTGGCTGTTTGGCGATGGGTATAAAGAAGAAGGGAAATATGATCGGCGATGCTTCGAAGATATGAAAGGGCCAGCTAATTGTATTGAGAAAGAGGCTGTTTTTTCTGTTAGTAACAGTACTAATATGGGGACTGTTTTCACCGTAGAGGATGGAAGATACCAGCTGAAAAAAAATGGCGAAATAGTTAAGTTAAAGAGTGAGTTCACGGTTAAGTAAAAAATAAGGCGTTCCTCATTCTGCATCAAAAGTACAATCTTAGCAGGACTCCATTAAGGCTGTTTTCTCCTGAGAATAGCCTTTTTCATCCGCATATCCTTGTGAAGAACTATCCCTCTTATATTGGAAAGTAAAGCAGCTGATCTGCCCCCGAGATGAAATACGCCAAATTGCTGGGAAATGAAGAACAGGGTCGCCGCCGGGCCAATACGACTATCGGCAAGAATGTATTGCCACGCCTGCAACGGGTTCGAAACCGTTACAAGCTTTCTGAATCTGCCACCTTTGAGTTGCCGTTTATTAAGCAGCTACAGCGCCTGCCCATGCTGGCACGTCATGGCTTATAAAGTCGGCACATTCATGACCCAAAGCGTTGCTAACTTTATCACGGCTGTAACTCTGCCCGATGACGCTGACGAAGAAGCCATTACCCTGACCGCTTATCGCTATATTGCTGAAATGACAGCGCTTACCGGTACTGTTCCGCATCACGACGGTACGCCGCACTGGCATATGCTGTTGTTTATGGAGCCTGAGCACAAACAACGCGTGTACGACATTATGGCCCGCTATGCGCGTGCGGCCCGCTGGTTGCGCGTGATGACCTGGTGAGCCGCCTTTGCTACGAAATCACCGAAATGGGGAATGAATATGCTGAAGACGTCCAGCGCGTTAACGGTATTTATTCGCCTTTCATTGCCGGTTCTGACGTTTTCACGCGTCGGGTTAAGTGGGAAAAGGTCGCCAAACGGGCCGATGCGCCAGCGGAGGCTGATTTTCATGGCGGCTCTGCCGCCCCTTGGAGTTCTGTCAATAACTGTACGGGGCTGCAGCGCCGACGGTTAGAGCTGGAACTGAAAGCCAGGGGTTTTGAGGGTAGTGAGGAGGAAATCAGGCTACTGGTAAGTGGCTGTAGCCTGGATGCAGGTTCAAAAATGCGGCTTTTTTACCGGAGCGGACGATTACAGGAGGATGACCATTGGCGGCAGTAGTTTTTGCTGCACGCGATATAGCAATTTTTCCAGCTCATGAGTGGCATTGGCACTCATATAGCTTTAAGCGGACCGACTAAATTGGGAGCCGCTTTCACTATAACCTGTTGGTGCCTATTATTTTTACAGAAAGGGTTTTGTAAGATTAAGCCCATCGTAAGGTAAAAAAGCCTTTCACAATTTGTCAGAAAAACCATACTGTGTTTATGTGCAGTATTTTGGGATGGGGAGGATAAAAATGGCAGACGATTTACAAGAACGGGTGATGATTGAGCGGGTAGAGCTGATAGTGCGCCTGACTACGGAAGGTGTTTGTAAAGAGCGGGACAGAGAGATCGCGCTGAATTTAATCGCCGAAATCGCGGCTAATCACACGTTATCTGACAATCAATTTTCGGTCGCTTTTTCAACTGTCTCTTTTGAAAATTAAGCCTTACTGGTGCCAGAATATTATTAATACCATTTGTTATATTTAATATATATGAAAGAAACAACAATTATCCATGATAAGCTAAGAAGTGCTGCATAGCCCGGGATAAACCGTATAAAGAAATACACGCCTGCCACAATGACTGCGGCAGGTATCAAATAGAAAAATGACTGGATTAACCATAAAATTGCACGCTTCATTTACGTAAAACCTCATACAAAGCATCTGCGATTTTTTCTTCGTTATTATCTCCAGAATTCACCTGGTAAATTATTTCAGACATTTGGGGTTCAATAAGAAAGTAAAGCATTTCAAGGTTTTCTTTGCACAGAGCCTGATAATATGAAGAATCCTGAAATTTAAGCCTGTTCGCGGCTGATGCGGCTACTTGTGCTTTGGCATAAAGTGTTGTTGCGTTCACAAACCATGTTGAGAAAGAATTAACAAGTTTGATATGATTTTTTTTGAAGTCGGCGCTGCCAAGCACTAAGTTGGCAATGGTGAAGGATAGAGCCAGCTTACTGGCTTTAGCAGATGCATGCTCTGCCGCTTTGCCTAACAATTTTTGGATATGAGACACAAGATTATTGCTTCTTTCATCTCCAAGTCTTGTAAAGGTTTTACGGAAATAAATTTCAACCATATCCAGAGCTACATCATTTCTTCTATATATCTCACCTAAAGAAAGCACTAACCGTCTGTCCTCTCTCCACGTATCGCGGCATGAACTACGATAATATTCATTCGGGACAAGGCATGAACCATAATTGATAAGCCGCTGCCCACCCAACTTTACTTTTTCAATAGTAGATATATGATCTGCATGGATGTCATTAAGTGAATTTGTTAATGCAATTGCTAATTGCTTATTAGCCTGCATCTTCAATTGCAAATAGGGTTGTGACATACCTTAGGTCCTTGTTGTATCATTTACCCAATTTTTGATCATGTTGGCCAACAAGGGCAAGAAAGAAGATGAGAAAAGCAAAAAAAACGCTGATTTATGTTCCTGTTGTTATTATTTTTTTTCTAATTATACCTGAGATCATTCTTCGGATATTGACGCCTGAACAGCTCGCGAGGATGAGTGATTTTACGAGCTTAGGGGGAGTGATGAACCCTTTACTCTCGCTAGTAATTTTTCTGGGCCTTTTTTCCGTCGTTTTGGCTTTTCTCACTGTCTCCGCTGTAAGCAAAATCTATCGATCAGGATCACGCTCAGAGAGTAAGTGAAGCCTGGCATTACCGATAATCAGCTTCATCAAAGCTATGCATACATTGAGTGCATCATTCTGCATGTATTCCGCCCCCTCATTTTTGATGTTCCCGACCTGTTCTGGCGCGGTTTCTGTGGCTGGATGCAACTGCATGATAATCGCTGCACAAAGCGGGCAGGCGTGGCGGGGATAGCATTGCGCGCTGAGGCTCGAAGTGGATTGCTGTTGCAAATATTTCTTGGTTTCAATAGTCTTTTTCCTAAACCACTTATCTCAAGGAAAGGGCAATGGCAGAGAACGGGCCACGCGAAGATTTAGCAAAGTTGATATCTGAGAAAATTTTTGAAAAATTTAAATGGCAACAACACGGTCCAACGGATCACGATTTCCCATGCGAAGATGAAGCAAATCATAAACCTGCTGATAAAACACAAAATCATACTCACCCTGTAGATGTTGTTTTTCATTATAAAGATCCATATTTAAATAAAACTATATTTTTAAATACAGATTTAAAAAGTTACTCAAAAGGTGCACTGAATAATAAGATGATTGAGTCTGGGTTAAATTCCTTGGCCAAAACTATCGATTGTGCAAGATACAGTCCTACATGGGCAGAGCGTTATATAACTACTGTAGGGCAATATGAAATCAGGGGCATGCTTTTTGTATATAATCATGATAATGACTTTGAACATGATTTCTATAACTTCTTCCATCCTAAAAAACCTAAAGCTGGAAAGCGTGCAGCAGCTGTAGACCTTGATAAAATCGCTCTCAAACCTGATCAGCAATTGCATATTATTGAGCCTAAGACAATAAATTACTTAATGTCGGTAGTGAGCGATATGAATGAGATGATTGCAGAATTTAAATTCCCAAGAAATGAATATGGTTTCTTTTATCCACAGCTTACTTTTCACAAAGTTTTGACATCGCAAGAATATCTCCCGGCTACTGTTGAAACCCTAACATCTCCATTTATGATAATAAAACATGGTCCTGTCATCGAATATGACAGGAATATATGTAGTGACGTAATGAAGCACCCTGAAGGTTACGTTGTATATTACAATCGGCCAGGTAATTCTGAGCTCGAATTTAGTTATTTATTAGACACATTAAGCAGTTATCAGATTCTTAATGCGAAAAACAATATTAAAATCAGAGTGGCCGGACAAAATAAGAGTGACTCCATTCGTTCTAATTTCACTCGCTCACTAGAAAAATATGCTCATGAATGGGGGTATGACGAAGAAGCCAGACAAAAATTATTTTCCATGGAGCTACATATAGTTCCGATCCAGAAAGAATTTTATTCAACTGAAGAGCGTTCATGGGGAGGCAGTTAAGATGGCTAAGGTTCTTCATAGTGTTACCGATAAATCATTATACGATGCTTTATGTCAACCACGAGTGACAAATAACGAATTAAGAGAGCTTTTTCTTGAGCGTGGAATTATAATATCAAAAAAGACCGATAAAAAAGATCTTGCAAAAAACTTTTCAAATTAACTCATGACTACTATGTCCAAAAAAGGATTTCGGATATATTTGGCGGGTTTTTGCGTAAAGAAAAAACGACCTCGCTAGTCCTTAATGACCCAATTGAAAAAGGGGTTTTAAGAGAAGCAGCAGGCTTGTTAAAAAAAGAAATTGAAGCCGAACAAGATTTATGTCAAGTTTTTAATGATAAAAATAATCTTATCATATTTATAACTTATACGAGCACTAACTATGGGAAAAGTGATTTTAGTCAAATTGAAAAAAAGAATGCTCGCTTTGAGATTGAAAATTTGGATGGCGGTTACTCTATACGTCGACCGGACAACGAGCAGACTGATGTCTATCTCGGTAGTCTCTTGAGTAAAATTGAGCATTTAGAAAAAGAAAGGGTTGCAGCCGAGGGTGAAGACTCAAGCAAATTAAAACTAAATGTTGATGAAATATCTTTAGAAAATGTTGAAGATAATGAAAAACGCACTGATTTTTTTACACGTTTAATAAGTGAGCTTGAAGGGTATGTCCTAGATGATGTTACCGACGCATATGTCTATCATCCTAAAAATGAAGTTATCGCAGATGAGGATGGTGATTCAACGACTGGAGTACATATTAGTAAAGCTTCACTTAAAGGTGAGGGGGTTTTAAAATCTGGTGAGTTAATTTCACTTTATGAACGTGGTTTCTACATTTGGAAGATTCGCTGGCGTGTAAAAGATAAAACTAGAGATCCTGATATTTATGAGTTCGAAGCTCAATTTGATAATCCTTTGGATTTTAATGGTTTTTCATACATATCTCGTGGTGTGAAAAAATTTAAATCTGGCGGAAAATATAATAAAAATTCAGTGCAGTTAAATGACTCGCAAGAGCTTATGTTTAACAGGTTGATTGAAAAAGCTGCCCGTTCGATTATAATTGATCTCAATAGATAATATGGTTGGGTAAATCATGAAAGATTATGAAAGAACTAAATGGAGTAGAATAACAACCTCACTTAGCTTGGATGAGTTGTCTCGTCATTTTAAAGATAATAAAGTTGGCGATGATCGTAAGGGCTATTCAGATATTGAGATTGGAAGAGATTTTTGCTCTGGAATTTATAATGAACGTATTAGCAATAATCTAATATCGCTAGACTATCATGGGAATGAGTTCGAGCAAGAGTTAATTGAGTTCTACTCAGTGAGTTTCTCATTTTTCTACCTCACCAACAAATATTATATATTGTCATTAACGAACCCACCGAAAACCCTAAAGCCTTTTATTGATTTTTTATTCGAAGGGCTTAACTACAAAATAGGTATAAGTGGATTTGAGTTAAACGCTGGGCTGTTCTTGGATGAGTTATTATCTTCCAAAGAAGTTTCGTTACTTAAAGTTAAGAAAGTTAAAGTGAACAGTGTGGTTATTTCAGATGCTGCAAAAGCGACAGTTGAAGTTACCTCGAAAAATAATGCTATTGATGATATATCATTGCTCCTTGAGAATAAGGATTATCTTATAGATAAGCTAAAGATATCCTGCATGGTAAATAATGTTACGAGTGAAATAGAAATATCAAAAGGCGGGTCATTTTGTGCAACCTCTGAGGCGATTGTTTTAACAAAAAATCTGCTGTTTAAACAAGTTGCTGACAGTATCTAGAAAATGCCGTCTTAGGACGGCATTTTCCATTAATCATCTGTATATCCTCCTAAAGAGTATCTAGAAAATTTTATTACTTCTTCACCTATCCAGTAATTTATTTCTTTTAAGCGCTCCTGCAACGGCGTCAGTTCATTACGCACAAACACCTGCGACGCCTTCACCGCATCCCCGAACCCGCCGGAGTTGTCCGGGATAATGCCCATCACCTGCGGTGGCACGCGGTGCGCGCTTAACAGATCGTCGCGGCTCGCCTTTTTGATGTTAAAGAAATCATCCTTTGTCGCCACCTCACTGAGCGGCAGAATTTTGATGCCGTCAGGCTTGCCGTTCGGCGCATACATAAACAGGTTACGGAAGTTGCCCAGGCCTTTTGTGTCGCTCATCGCCTGACGCATCCGGTCAACGTCGCTGGAACTCTGCGCCGCGTCGGTCATATAGAGGATATAGCCCGCGTGCGCGCCGTTCTTGTAGTACTTGCGGCGAAACAGCGTGGCCGCTTCATTCAGCCAGTCGGAGTTGAGCGCGCTGAGGTATTCCGGCAGGCCATACAGCTCCTGGTTAATGTCCGGCTCAATCAGGTGAAACACGCTCCCGGGCGTAAACTGGTGCGGCTCTTTCCAGTCGTTCACAAACCAGTATTCGCCGTCCTTCACGCCCTTGCGGGTAAATTTCGCCGGGGTGGTTTCCAGCCTGAACGGCTTGCCCAGGCTGTTTCGCCTGAGTTCGGCAAAGACGTTCCCGAACACCTGGTAATCCAGCGCAAACTTGCTGAACTCCTGCTGACTCATCATCGGGTACGGGATAAAGGTTGAGGCCAGAATACTGCGCTTAACGTAAATAGACGAGCTGTGATGCACCGCCGAGCGCAGGCTTTTTGCCAGCTTGCCAGCCTATGAAAGCTGACCGGCGGCTCATACCAGCGCCCGTTACCGATGCATTCGGCATAATCCAGAATATCGCGCTTATCCATCACTGGCGTTGGCTCGCCGAAGGTAAACGCCTCAACCTGCTGGGGCGCGGCCGGTGCTGTTGGTGCTGCTTTAAATGCCTTACGGCTGCGTTTGCTCATCAGTAAAATTCCAGAATTGAAGGGTTAGCGCCGCCGCTGGCAGCGGTCAGCGGTTAGTTTAACAGCGCGTGCATGATTGCCCAGGCAACGTCCGCGTGGCTGGCGTCTTCGCTGCGGCTCGCCTCGTAGGTTGAGCGGTTGCCGCTGGTGGTCATGAACGGGCTGGAAGCGTTCGACGAAAGGTTAAGCGCATTAATTGGCAACATGTCACCGGCTGCGCGAAAAGAGATGGCGCGCACCATTGCAGAGCGCCTGCGCGCCGGTCAGCAGCAGAATATCAAACGCCAGCAGGCACCAGACGGCACGGCGTTTAAGCCGCGCAAGGCACCGGCGCGCAAAAAGAAAGGCCGGATAAAGCGCGAGATGTTCGCAAAGCTGCGCACGGCTAAATACCTGAAGGCGAAAGGCAGTGGCGACGACGCCGTGGTGGAGTTTGCCGGGAACGTGCAGCGCATGGCCCGCGTGCATCACTACGGGCTGCGCGACCGGCCAGCCCGTGGGGGGAAAGAAGTACAGTATGAGGCAAGGCCGTTGCTTGGCTTAGGATTAAACGCTATAAATGATATTGAATCTATCCTCTTTGGTGCACTGCTAGAGTAAGGTTAATTATGGAAGAAAAAAAATACCAAGTTTTTGTAAGCTCAACATTTACTGACTTGATATCTCATCGTAAAAAAGTAATAGAAACTGTACTTAGCCTTTATCACTTTCCTGTTGGAATGGAAATGTTTAGTGCTGATGATGCTGAGCAATGGGAGATTATAAGAGAAACTATCGATGTAAGTGATTATTATGTAATTATTATTGGTCACCGTTATGGTTCGCTTTCTGAGAGTGGTATTGGTTATACTGAGAAAGAGTATGATTATGCGAAAAGCTTAGGGATACCAGTCTTGGCCTTTATCCGTGACAGGAATGTTGCTCTTATGAACGAAGAAAGAGAAACTAATGAAGAGCTTTCGAAGAAGTTAGATGATTTTATAGTCAAGGCAAAATCAAATAAAATGTGTGATTTCTGGAGTAATATTGATGACTTAGCAACAAAAATTGCGATTGCTTTGCCCAAAGTAATGAATCGTACGCCACGACCTGGTTGGATAAGAGCGAGTAATGTAGATTCTCAGAAAATATCTAATGAGCTCGCAAGGCTTTCTGCTGAGAATAAAGAGCTAAGGGATGTGGTTCGACGTTATGAAGAGAGTAACTCTCAAAGTAAACCTAAGTTACACCTTGAGTTTCTTCAGGAAAAGGAGCTTTTTTTTAATTTTAAAGATTACAGCGAGGAAGTGGAGCGCCCTGGAAAAATAAACTATGAAGAACTAAGTCAAGAATATAAAGAACTAATTCCAAAAGAACGTGCAGAGAGGTTTAATGAAAGTATACCTTCTCAATCAGAGGTGTCTAAATATATCGAGGATAAGGTTGTATTTTTCAACAAGGAGTTTAACTCTAAGAGAATGCAAGTAAAAATAAGTAATCGAGGTACAAAGCCTGCTACCAATATCATGGTTTTTATTTCAGTCCCGAATTTCTTGAGGGTGATGAAAAAAGATAACGCAGAAAATTTAACGGAGCCCACCTTAGTTATCCCAATATCGCCAATCGTTGAAGCTAGGAAGATTCTATCTAACCCATTTGGGGATGTGGGTAAGTTTTATATACAGATGCAGGGGCTTAGTACTCAAAATAATATGATGCTAAGCCTCATGGGGGATCAAAATGAAAGTTACCGTTATGAAAGCAATGAGGTGAACTTTGATCACCGGAAGTTATTGCAATCCCTTTCGGTTGAGTTTGATGAGTTCTTATTAATACCTATTGGTAGAGGAGAAGGAGAAATCATTTGCACTTGGATTTGTGAGGAAATGCCAACTCCTAAAAAATCTATAGTTAATATCAAAGTAGAGTAGCACGAATGTGGAACTGCTATGAAATAGGTGACAGTGGCATTTATTTTAACTTCTTAAAGCTACGTCAGCTATTTTGCTGATTCATGAGCAAGCACTGACTTCTCTACTTCTTAAAACTAATGGGGCATTTTAGCTCCATGAACTCACAAATCCCCGAAATCCTGCGCCTGCTGCGCAACCTGATCCGCATCGGCACCGTCTCCGCCGTCAACCTTGACGACGGGCTGTGCCGCGTGGATACCGGCAACAACACAACTAACTGGCTGCACTGGCTGGCCGCCCGTGCCGGTCGCACCCGTTCATGGAATGCGCCATCGGTCGGCGAGCAGGTGCTTGTGCTGTGTCTGGGCGGCGAACTTGATACCGGCTTTGTGCTGCCGGGCGTGTTCTCTGACGATAACCCGGCACCGTCGGCATCCGCTGACGCGCTGCACTGGTCGTTTCCCGACGGTGCGGTGATTGAGTACGAGCCTGCCAATGGCGCGCTAAAGGCAACCGGCATCCAGACCGCGACCATTCAGGCCGCCGTCAAAATCATGCTGGACTCGCCCGAGGTGGAATGCTCTGCACTGCTGAAAACCGCCACGCTTGAAGTTACCAATGGCGGCACGATGAAAGGCGACGTTCAGCACAGCGGCGGCAGCTTCAGCTCTAACGGCGTGGTCGTTGACTCTCACAAACACGGCGGCGTGAAGTCCGGCGGCGACACGTCAGCAGGGCCGCAGTCATGACCGTGAAATATTCCGGCATGAGCCGCGACACCGGCGAGGCCGTGACAGACCTCGACCATATCCGCCAGTCGGTGCGCGACATTCTGTTAACGCCGGTCGGCACCCGCGTGATGCGCCGCAGCTACGGCTCACTTTTATCCGCGCTGACTGACCAGCCACAAAACGAGGCGCTGCGCCTGCAGATTATGTCGGCCTGCTACATAGCGATTTTGCAGTGGGAGCCACGGATAAAGCTGACCGGCATTTTCTACGAATCCGCGTTCGACGGCGGCATGGTGGTGGAAATCACCGGCAGCCGCACCGACACCGCGCAGGATTTTTCCTTAACCGTTCCCGTGAGCTGAGAATATGGCAACTATCGACCTGAGCCAGCTACCCGCGCCCGACGTGGTGGAAGCGCTGGACTATGAAACCCTTCTTGCCGAGCGCAAGGCCACGCTGGTATCGCTGTATCCGGCGGAGGAACAGGACGCCATTGCCCGCACGCTGGCGCTGGAGTCTGAGCCGGTGGTGAAGCTGCTGCAGGAAAACGCGTACCGCGAGGTTATCCTGCGCCAGCGCGTCAACGAGGCGGCTAAGGCCGTTATGGTGGCCTATGCTCTGGCGGATGATTTAGACCAGCTTGGCGCAAACAACGGCGTTACCCGCCTGACGCTGACGGCTGCCGACGACACCACAACCCCGCCAACCGCCGCCGTGATGGAAAGCGACGACGATTACCGCGTGCGCATTGCGGCCGCCTTTGAAGAGCTGAGCGTGGCCGGGCCGTCCGGCGCGTATGAATACCACGCCAAAAGCGCCGACGGACGCGTGGCGGATGCGTCTGCCATCAGCCCGTCGCCCGCCTGCGTCACCATCACCGTGCTGTCACGCGAGGGTAACGGCGAGGCGGCTGCCGACCTGCTGGCCGTGGTAAATGCTGCCTTAAACGACGAGGACGTGCGCCCGGTGGCCGACCGGGTAACGGTGCAGTCGGCGGCGATTGTGGATTATGCCGTTGAAGCCGTGCTGTACCTCTATCCGGGGCCGGAAGCTGAACCGATACGCGCAGCCGCCGAGGCAAAGCTTGCCGCCTTTGTCAGCGCGCAGGCCCGTCTCGGCCGGGATATCCGCAAATCGGCTTTATATGCTGCGCTTCACGTTGAAGGCGTGCAGCGCGTGGAGCTGGCGCAGCCCGCCGCCGACGTGGTGCTGGACAAGACACAGGCCGCGTATTGCACAGGCTGGGCGCTTACGGTCGGGGGTTCGGATGAGTGATCGCCTGCTGCCGTCCGGCTCTTCGGCGCTGGAGGTAGCCGCCGCCGAAGCCTGCGCCACGATTGAAGCCATTCCGGCACCGCTGCGCCAGTTGTGGGATCCGCAAACCTGCCCGGTAGAGCTGCTGCCATACCTCGCCTGGGCGTGGTCGGTTGACCGCTGGGATACCGGCTGGAGCGAGTCCACAAAGCGCGCCGTGGTGTCGGCCTCTCAGTACGTGCACAAGCATAAAGGCACGCTTGGCTCGATTCGGCGCGTGGTGGAGCCGCTCGGCTACCTGATCCGCATCGTTGAATGGTGGAAGACCGGCGGCGAGCCGGGCACGTTTCGCCTCGACGTGGGCGTGCTGGATACCGGCATTACCGAGGAAATGTATAACGAGCTGGAGCGCCTGATTGCCGACGCGAAGCCGTGCAGCCGCCACCTTATCGGGCTGTCGATTAACCTTGACGCCAGCGGCGCGCTGCCGGTTGCCGCCGCCTGCTACAGCGGCGACGAGCTGACCGTTTACCCCTATACCCCTGAACTTATCAGCGTCGGCGGGCCGGGTTATTCCGGCGCGGCGGTGCATCTTATTGACCTGACGGAAGTGAGCACATGACCACGAAATATTTTGCCCTGCTGACCAGCCAGGGCGCGGCAAAGCTTGCCAATGCCGCCGCGCTGGGAACGAAAATCCAGATTACCGAAATGGCCGTGGGCGATGGCGGCGGCACGCTGCCCACGCCCGACGCGGCGCAGACAAAGCTTGTCGGCGAAAAGCGCCGGGCATCGTTGAACGCGCTGACGGTTGACGCGGCCAACAGCAGCCAGATTATTGCCGAGCAGATTATCCCCGAAAGCGAGGGCGGTTTCTGGATACGGGAAATTGGCCTCTTTGACGCCGACGGCGTGCTGATTGCCGTGGCTAACTGCGCCGAAACCTACAAGCCGCAGCTCGCCGAGGGCAGCGGCCGCACGCAGACGGTGCGCATGATTTTAATCGTCAACAGCACAGCTGCGGTCACGCTGAAAATCGACCCGTCCGTGGTGCTGGCAACGCGGCAGTACGTGGATAACGCGGTGATTGAGGTGAAGGCTTACGCCGACAAGGCGCTGGCCGCACACGTTGCCGCCGCCAATCCGCACGGCCAGTATTTGCAGGCCGCGAACGCGCTGGCTGAAATTAAGGACGCGGGACTGAGTTCGAAAGCGCTTGCCGCGCTGGGGCTGGGCGATGGCTCATCCGTGCCGGTTGGCGTGCCGCTGCCTTACCCGACCGCGACCGCGCCGGACGGCTGGCTGAAGTGCAACGGCGCATCGTTCAGCGCCACGACCTATCCGCTGCTGGCGAAAGTCTATCCGTCGCTGAAACTGCCGGATTTACGCGGCGAGTTTATTCGTGGCTGGGATGACGGGCGCGGCGTGGATTCAGGGCGAAGTATCCTGGCCTCACAAGGGGACGCTATCAGGAATATTACGGGGGGGATAAACGACATTTACTTTGGTAACAGTCCGTCAAGTGCCGGGGCGTTTAATACAGGCGGCGTGTCGGACACGGGCTACTACCCGACGACCAGCGGGGCAATGTTGTTTAAAAGAAGTGTTGTGAGCAGCAATCTGTTTGATGCTTCCCGCGTTGTCCCTACAGCGGCTGAGAACCGCCCGCGCAACATCGCCTTTAACTACATTGTGAGAGCTGCATAATGGCTAAGATTACCCTGGACAAAAGCGGGCTGGCGAAGGCATCGGGCACGCTGACGGTTTATAACTTTGATGCCGAAAGCGGCGAATTCACTGGCGCAACGGATGAGTATTTAGCGCAGGGCGTCGGCGTACCGGCCTTTGCTTGCAACAGCGCGCCACCGGCTACCGGTGCCGGGTTTGTCGCCGTTTACCGTGACGGCAGTTGGCTGACTGTTGCCGATCATCGTGGCGAAAAGGTTTATTCCACCGCTGACGGTACGGGGCAGCTGATTACCGCGCCGGGCGACTGGCCCGCCGGTACGACGACGCTTGCACCGGCAACCGGCTTTGATCAATGGGACGGTGAGAAGTGGGTAACTGATACGGACGCGCAGCGGGCCGCAGCGGTACAGGCGGCAGAAAGTGAAAAAGCAGCGCGCATCAGCGAGGCCAACAGCATAACGCAGGCATGGCAGACGCAGCTCAGGCTCGACATGATAACCGATGCGGATAAGGCTTCGCTGACCGCGTGGATGAAGTATGTACAGGCCGTGCAGGCCGTTGATACCGCCGCGCCGGATATTGCCTGGCCGGAAAAACCTAATTGAATAGAAGGTTTTCATTGGAGTAAGACTTTAGTCTCAATAAATAATGTTTTTTTTAGCTATGGGTTAGAGTATGTTTATACTTCCTTTATTGAATAAAATGCTCATAACCCACGGCATTTGTAAAAAATGATATGGTGTTTAAAAGCGTTGGCGAAATATTTCTCAGATGGTGAGGTTGCCTTGTGTTTTCTTTTTTAAATGATGACGTTCGGGAAGAAATTAACTTCTGTGGTAAAGTGATAGAAAAAAGATACACGGATATTTACGATAAAGCAAAAAACAAAGATCCTGCCAGCTGGAATGAACATGAGCTGGTTGCTGTTATTTATATATCTGCATGGCGATACCTAGCCGAAAATCTAAAATATCCAGAGATTTTAGAAAAAAGGACTGCTTATTGCAGGGATACTGCAGGTAAACACTTAACTAACAGAATCTTTCTACAGTCAGAACCTAGGTTTTATTTACATGTGTTATTAAGATTTGCATGGGAGTATAATTTATGCTTAAGTTCTAACCTATTTAATCTTGATCATTTTTGTTTGCAGGGGAATTTTTTAGAAAAATTAGATAATGTAAGGCCAGAGGTGTGGGGAGGGGATTCAAACAACCACTCTTTTTCTTTCTCCTGGATCAAAAACAATCTACCGTTTGAGGTCTACAAGGATTTTTTGAATAGTAATAACCTTAAGGAAGCAAAAAAGCTAACGGATAACATAGAAGTTGAAAGAGAAAGACTTAAAGATAGCGTTAATGACATAATAGAAAAAGCAACCAGTAGTGTTGAGTATCTTGATGCTGTGCGTAAAGAGGCTGACGATTTAGGCGCCAGGTTAACTGACATTAAAAGAGAAGGTAACTTCAAGCTTCTGGCAAAAGCTTTTTCTACAATTAGAAAGGAAAAAAAGAAAGAAGTAATTTATGCACAGTTTAGGGCTTGGTCATTTATAGTGCTGCTTATATTGCTACCAATATCTTTATTTTCTTACTTCTTTTTTAAAGATATACCGTTAAATTGGTCTAGCTCTTTGCATTACATACCTTTAGTAAGTCTGGAGTTGTTGTTTTTCTATTTCATGCGGCTTTTTTACGTTGAGGTAAAGTCTCTCAAAAGTCAATTAGTTCAAATAGATCTCAGGCTTAATCTTTGTGAATTTATCTATGATTATGTCGAGACTAAAGATAAAACATCTCATTCTGAAAAGGTTGATGAATCATGGAAGTCCTTTGAAGCATTGATATTTAGCCCTATACAGCCTAATGAAGATAAAATCCCTTCAGTGATGGACGGCACTGATGTTTTGGCTGATTTGGTCGGGAAAGTTTTAAAAGCTAAAGGATAAAATCAGGTCAGAATTTTAGCCAATATGTTTTTGTTTGATTAAGAGTGCATGAGTCAGTGATTTTCATAGTTCTGCACGCTCATGTCTTAACAAGATGCAACATGATGCACCGCCCCGCCTGACCTGACAATCTGAGCACACCCATTACACGGAGTGCATCAGATGTTTGATTATCACCACGGTGTCCGCGTCGTCGAAATCAACGACGGCACGCGCACTATTTCCACCATATCCACCGCCATCGTTGGGCTGCTCTGTACCGGCGGGGACGCCGACACTACCGCGTTTCCGCTTAACACACCGGTATTGTTAACTAACGTGCAGGGCGGTATTGCTAAAGCCGGGACCAAAGGCACGCTGGCCGCATCCCTTCAGGCAATTGCCGACCAGGCCAGACTGGTTATGGTCGTGGTACGCGTGGCCGAAGTCGCGACCGCGCTTGTCAGCATTACTTCACTGATACGATCCGCGAAAGCGGGTTTTTTTCGCCTGAAGAAAGGTTATCCAGTTTTCCTGGTCAGCTAAAAAGGGAAAGTCAGGAACCAAAAAGAAAAGGGTGGCGGTAAAAACCCATCGCCATTTCATCGCCACTCAAAAAGCACAAACAAAAAAGCCACTCCTTATGAAGTGGCTTAATGCCCTGATTTAACAGGTAAATTCTGGTGGCCCCTGCTGGACTTGAACCAGCGACCAAGCGATTATGAGAACCATTCAGTGCCCCTAAAAAACAAAAACTTACATAAATATCAGTAAGTTATAAAGTCAATATAGGGCAATATAGGTCAGTATTCCTATTCTTCAGCGACACTTTTGCGACACATTCATGTCGCAGGTACGATTAGTTTTTGTAGTCTAGGTTCAAGGGGGGCGAAATCAGGCCACCGTGAGAGTAATTTTTTGTTGTCTTCATCCCACACGTTAGCATAGCTTTCTAACCATAATCGTTGGTTACTGGTTAACATGCCTTTAACTAAAACTTTTAAAGTCTCTTGAGTATTTTTTTCATCATAATTTTCAATCCTTTTTAATATTTCTTTAAGGATAATCATTTGATGTTCAAGAAACCCTTTATCCTTCTCCATTCTAATATTAGCCCATGATTTAATTTCGAGCTCATGATTGTAACAGCCATCTTTAACATCTCTGTATAAATTATCTGTGATCCATTTAAAAGATTCATTAACTGTTGATGCTTGCACTAATGGTATTGATGAAAAAGAGTCTTTTAATATGTTTGTCAGTAAAACAATATTTGATATTGCTTGGTCTCTTCTGCTCTGGTTGGTCTGGTTGCGGTTTTGCTTCTGCGTTTCTTTTAAAGTTATAACAAGTAATATAACACTTATAAAACCGAATAAGGAACTATATATCCCACCAACATATGAGCCAAAGTACCCCCATATTTCTGTCTTTCCAGATAAAGGTGTATCAAAATTCTTCACATAAAAAATGGTTGGAAGGGCTATGACGATTAAACATATTATTCCTGAAATTATTTTTAAAATGACATTCATTTCATTCTTTCCTTATATTGGAAATCTAACGGATTGAGCTTAACGGCATCTTCAAAGTGATCGGGCGCAAAATGCGCATAACGCATCGTCATTTTGATATCGGTATGGCCGAGTATCCGCTGCAGTACCAAAATGTTCCCGCCATTCATCATAAAGTGACTGGCGAAGGTATGACGCAGCACGTGCGTCATTTGCCCGTCAGGCAGCTCGATTTCGGCCCGCTCCAGAGCTGAACGGAACGCGTAATAGCAAGGTGTAAAAAGCGCGCCGTTCTTTTTAGGCAGTTCTTCGGCCAAGGCTGAAGAAATGGGAATGGTGCGATTCTTCTTCCCTTTGGTTTTGACGAAGGTAATACGCTGTCCTGAAACCTGTGAACGTTTCAGTCCTTCCGCCTCGCTCCATCGCGCGCCGGTCGCCAGGCATAACTTAACGATCATCAGCAGGTCTTTAGCCGAACTGGCTTCGCATGCGTTTAACAAAAGTGCTATTTGCTCTGCGGTCAGGTAAGCCATTTCGCTTTCGTCGATACGAAAATGGCGGACGTTTTCGAGAGGATTCGGTAACGTCCATTCGCCTAACCTTTTAAGTTCATTAAAGACGGCAAGGAAATAAGCCAGTTCCAGATTCAAAGTGCGCGGCGCAACCTTACTTATCCGCTTAGTGCGAGCGAAATGCCCTTCAAGGCGTTTCGCTCGATAAGAAGTGAAAAGCTGAGCATTGAATTCTGCCGCAAGCGGAAAGCCCATACATTCACATGCCCACGTCATAGCGGCTTTACGCTTTTCGCCATCCTTGAGCGTAATACCGTGACGGCTGAACCAAAGTTCTACCAGGTCAGTTAAGCGGCGTGTTTCTTTCGCTTCACCCAACCAAGGAGCCGCTTCTATTTTCTCAAGCGTATAGCTTTCAAACGCCAGGGCTTCGCCTTTGGTCGCAAACTTCTTGCGGACGCGCTTACCTTCTTTTCCGCTACTACGGTCAATAGTGTAAAAATCAGCGATCCATTGACCGTTGGGGAGTTTCCTGACTGGCATAATTAGCTGTTTAAAATCCTTTGTTTCTGCTGCTGAAATTCCTCATCACTCAAGATGCCTTTCTCTTTCAGCGTAGCAAGCCGTTCGAGTTGGGAGACGATATCTGTAGGCGCGCTGCTTTCTGGCGCTCGCGGCTTTTCGTCCATCGCATTGCGGGTAGCATTGATAAGGTTAGTGAAGGGGACAACCGTACCTTTTTGCACGTTTTTAATGGTGTAATTTTGTCCGCTTGTGCTGATAAAAATTTCACCGAGAAGTACACCAGTTTTGCCCCCGACACTGACAACATTTCTGAGATTGACATCAACCTGCTTCACGCCGAATAGCATCCCTTTATCAAGGAAAATGATGCGTTGATTAGTCAGAGTAATTAACCAGGTATTCCCATCCATTGCACCACTGGCAATAGCTAAAGGTTGCTCAGATGCGTTCAGTATTTTGGGTAAGTGAAAAAACTCTTTTTTCGTCCCAAAACCATTATCGCCTACAACCTGTGCGAGTCTTTTAAACTCTTGTTTTAATTGTGTTTCAGTTGCTTTTGTGTAGTCTAACATAATCAATCCTTTAGCTAATTTATCGTTAAAGCAACGCGGCCGATTATATTGATTTCATCAAGTGAGCAGTCGAAAGATGCTCCTGCGCCAACACCGGACACGCGCACTTTTTTAACAGGAATACGTGTAAGTACTCTTACGCTGGTTTTACCTTCAATCTCAATCAACCAACTGTTATCGTAAATTTCACCAAAATCTTTATCGATAATGTACTGCGTTGAGCCTTCTACCACACAGACAGGATCTTTTGGTAAAGCCTTTCCGGGCAAGAATGCGTTCTTATCAAGCATGAAAGTGCCATCATCAAAAAGCTGACCGTCCACAATTTTATGACGCGGTAAATTTAAAACATCCAGCTCGCCGTCGCTGTGCTTAAGCCCCTGACCCGTAACCAGCCATTCCAGCGTCGCACCTGTTTCCGCCATACATCTCACCACAACATCAGCCGGGAAAAAGTCACGCTTATAACGATTGGCGAGACTACTACTTGCGATCCCAAGGTGGTCGGCCAGAGCAAGTTTTGTACTAAAACCGTACGCTTCGATAACCCGATCCAGTACCGTAGCTCCGCCCTGAGTGAAGTTAATTTGTAGGTTCACGAAAGTTTGACCTTGCAAGTTTTCACGAAGTGAGTTTAAACTTCGCTTTGTAGGTTTAAGGAAGTATTAACGCTTATTGCCCGATATTGACCTATCGGATTAACCAACGGAGTTTGCCCCATGCGTCCCAACATTACAATTGTGATACCCGAACCTTATCTGCCGCTAGATGAGTACTGCCGCAGGACAGGCACCAACAAAGAGACAGCTAAGAACCTGATTGAATACGGAAAACTGCCTATCAAGGCTAAAGGAAAGCAGAAAAAGGCTTTAGTCGAAGTGAACATGGCGGCGCTGACTATTCAGGCGCTAAGTGAATGCAACGTCTCACTTCAGGCGTGAAAAGATCGTATCAGCTAGGATGAGGCGAATCATGTTTGATTATCAGGTTTCCATACAACCGCACTTCGATAACGCCTGTCAGGCTTTTGCCAGCCGCCATAACATTCGTGAGTTGGCCGACAGGTTGGGGATGAATCACCAGACGTTGCGTAACAAGCTGAATCCGGAGCAGGTGCATCAGCTTACAGCGATGGAGATAGCGGCAATTACCGATATTACCGAGGACGCAACGCTGATAGATGGTTTGCTGGCACAAATGAAATGCATGCCAGCGGTGCCGGTCAATGAAGCAAAAGCCGAACGTATGACGCATTACGTTTTGCAGGCAACGTCGGAAATAGGGAAGGTGGCCGCTGCTGCCGTGTCAGGTCAGAAAATGACGCCTTCCTGTAAGAGCGCTTTTATGGAAAACATCAATGCAGGCATCCGTTGTCTGTCGCTGATCGGTTTAAGCGTTCACGCCCGCGTGCATTCTAATCCCGCCCTGGCTAACACCGTTGATGCAATTAGCGGCCTCGGTGCCTCAATCGGACTGAGTTAATTATGACGATTTCAATGGCTGCGCTACTGAAGCGCCGAAGCCCGCTGCCCGCATACGGTCATGGCTGGATTATGACTAAAGAAGGCCAGCGCTGGCATCCGACATTAAGCAAGCAGCAACCCGCCGGAAATATGGCAGTAAGCAAAAGAGGTAAACCATGGCTATCGAAGCTGAAGCAGCACTGGCTGAAATAAAAACGGGCGCGAGAGTGGCAGGACTGAATCACGTTGCCGAGCTGCGCTCTAAATTTTGGGGCAACGACTGCGGAAAAGATATCACCCGATTTTTTGATGAAATGCGTGATACCACTGACCGGAACTATCAGGAAAACAAGCGGGCATTAAGCGCCATTTTCTATCTGGCGAATATCCGGACTGAGCGGCATGAGCTTAATTTCAGTGAGCTGACCACTGATGAAAGAAGCGCGCTTATCCGTGCGATGAACCATTTTCGTGCAGTTGTGAGCTTGTTTCCCAAGAGAATGACTCTGCCCAACTAATCATCCTTTTTAAATAAATGACGTCAACCCGTCGGGCATCCCTTTGCCCGCATTCAGGAAAAAGAGAAATGAGAAATATCGAAACCCGTAATTTTGACAGCGAAACAGAGGCGCTGACCGCGCTGCTGAATAAGGCCCGCATTGAAGAGCGTAAAGACCGTGCGCTGGCCGTTTCCGATCGCCTGGTTGAGCTGGCCGTGCATATCTATCAGCAGGAACTGAACGGCACCGAAGCCGCCGAACTTATCCGCCGTGAGGCCGAGCGTTATACTAACGAGTCGCAGGAGCTGCACTGATGGCTGACTCAATGGATCTGGTACAGCTGCGCACTGAAGAAATGCTGGCGCGTAATATCGCCCAGGTAATTTATCGCCCGGTAACGGTTAGTGCCTCTTTTTGCGAAGACTGCGATGCGCCCATCCCTGAAGCGCGCCGCCGTGCCGTTCAGGGCGTTACCCGTTGCGTGGCCTGTCAGGAAATGGACGAGCTGCAAAGCAGATACCGTCAGGTCAGCGCGCAATGATTCAGGAATATGCTTACCCGTGGAATGCACCACGGGAGGCTATCGCCAGTCCATACCCAACCTATGAAGAGGAACACAGCCGCAGTCGGATGATTGCGGCTTTGTCGCATGCGCAGAACTTACTGGAAAAGCAGCCAACGCTCGTACAGCTCGACGTCAAGCGCCGCACCGGTGAGCTAGAAAAAACTCACGGTACAGCCCGTGCCAATGCGTACTTAACGAAAACATTCGTTGAGCGCACATTGCCACGCGTTGAAAGCGTCAGCTCGCAGTATCGTCTCGGTGAAATGAATCTCGGCACCTTTACACTGCTTACCGGTAACGCCTCTAATAAAACCGGGGCTGCCGGTGCGGCGGGTACGCTGTGGGAGCTGATGAACCGCTTTAACCGCCTTCCGGATCTGGCCCGTGCCGACGTGGATTTACTGGCCGGGGATATCGCCAGCTTTATCCTGGCGGAAATGGTGCAGGCGCACGGCCAGTCTGAGGATGAATCGGACTACAAATATACGCACCGCGTGTACATGACGGCAGCGGCTATCACCCGCGAACTGAAGCAGATCCCGCCACTGTGGGAAAAAGTTACCTCGCGTATTTTCTGCCCGGAAGACGTGACGCCTGCGATCATGCGTATGCAGACCGAAAAATGGTGGAAAGGACGCCTGCGCCGCGTGGCTTCCTCATGGCGTGAACACCTGCAGATCGCACTCGCCAACGTCAGCAAAAAGCACACACCTTACGCCAGCACCATGACTGTAAACGAGTGGCGCGAGCAAAAACGCCTCACGCGTGAATTCCTCAAGGGCATGGAGCTGGAAGACGAGGAAGGCAACCGTATCAGCCTGATTGAGAAATACGACGGCAGCGTGGCAAACCCGGCGATCCGTCGCTGCGAGCTGATGACCCGCATTCGCGGCTTTGAAAATATCTGCAACGATATGGGCTTTGTCGGCGATTTTTACACGCTGACAGCGCCCGCCCGCTATCACGCCACAATCAAGACCGGCTATCGCAACCGCAAATGGAGCGGGGCCAGTCCGGCGGAAACGCAGCGCTATCTCTGCAACGTCTGGCAGAAAGTCCGCGCCAAACTGCACCGGGAAGAGATCCGCATTTTCGGCATTCGCGTGGCCGAGCCGCATCACGACGGTACGCCCCACTGGCATATGCTGATGTTCATGCGCCCGGATGACGTGCAGCGCGTGCGGCACGTCATCCGCGATTACGCGTATCAGCAGGACAGCTACGAACTGACTACGGACAAAGCCAGAAAGGCCCGCTTTCATGCTGAGGCTATCGATCCGGAGAAAGGCAGCGCGACCGGCTATGTGGCTAAGTACATCTCCAAAAACATCGACGGCTACGCGCTCGACGGCGAGCTGGACGACGAAAGCGGCAAAGAACTGAAGGAAACCGCGCCCGCAGTGTCTGCCTGGGCGGCGCGCTGGCATATCCGCCAGTTCCAGTTTGTCGGCGGTGCGCCGGTAACGGTTTATCGTGAGCTGCGCCGCATGGCTGACAGTGAAACGGCTCAGGGCTTAAGCGTTGAGTTTGCCGCCGCGCATGATGCAGCGGACGCGGGCGACTGGGCGGAATATGTCAACGCCCAGGGCGGCCCGTTCGTGAAGCGTGACGAGCTGGCCGTGCGCACCTGGTATCAGGCAAGCGAAGACTGCAACGAATACGGCGAGGAAACCGTGCGTATTAAAGGCGTTTACGCGACTTCCGTTGGTGAAGATACCCCGATTTTAACCCGCCTCGCACAGTGGAAGATTGTGCCAAAGCGTGCTGTTGACCTGGCCGTTGATTTTAAGGACGCGTCCGCGTCCTCTCGGAGTTCTGTCAATAACTGTACGGGAGGTTTGAGATCCGAAGATTCAAAACTGCCGGAAAGTGTCGGTAACAGTGACCTGTCATCGCTGAGTCGGAAAGAACGGCGGCGGCTGTTAGCCAGGGTAAGGGCTGATATACCGGAAAAAAGGCATCTTCAGCTACGCCGCTCTGATAAAACAGAAGCCGCGTGCGACAACGTGATCGGCCAGATACGCGATATTACCCGCGAAACCATCAGCCGGGCGGTCGCTGTGCGCCTTATCAGCGGTACAGAAACCAAAATCGATGGGCAATGGTTCCGTAGTTCTGCCAGTGGCGAGCTATTCCGACCAAAAAAACGTGTTGAAGCAGAAAGCCTGTTAACCCGGTTCAACCGCCTGGCAGATAAGGTCAGAATCAAGCATGCGTTGTAGTAAGTCACGTCTTCGTTACAGAGCCTATCCATATCATTCAGGCAGCAGTGCGTTGCCATAATAAATGGGTAAAAAACCAGCTTAATCAGTCAGATAAAAATTCCTGTTTGGCATGAGAATTTTCTTACGCTACGATTTGAGATTATGATACTGTATAAAAACACAGTAAAATGGGAGGGGATGTGGATAACGAGTTACAAGAGCGTGTAACGCTTGAACGGGTAGAGCTTATAGCCAGGCTGACAACAGAAGGGATATGCAAAGAGCGAGACAGAGAAATCGCGCTGAATCTGATCGCCGAGATCGCAGCCAACAACACGCTCTCAGATGGAAGTTTTTCGGTCGCATTTTCGACCGTACCTTGTCAAAAATAGTCTCAGGTGACTGCCAGCAAAACGGGTAAGCAGCCATGCATGCATCAGGTGCATGGTTTTGCATACCTCAATCCCCTCTGTAGATCCCTATAAAGGCCTGAGCTGGCGCGGTTTCGGCTGGTTCATGCAAACGCATAAAAAACGATGCACAAAGCGGGCAGGCGTGGCGGGGATAGCATTGCGCGCGGAGGGGGATATGTATAACGAAGTTCGCGCTGTAAATGATAGAGAGATTAAAATCAAAAAGAGCAATAAAGTTTGAAAGTTTGAGTAACGCTTAAAAAAACGCGGAAAAGCATCTGGTATTGCAAGATTGTGTTATGGTAATGTTAAGGTGCGGCTAGGAAATTAAATGTCTTTATCTACAAAAATATCAAAGCATTAATAAATTATCAAGAATGGGTCTGGTATGAGAAATTTATATAACAGAAGAGGCATGCATGGGTGATGTAATAGTTTCATTTATGGAAAGGTATAATAAAGAATTTGATTTCTATTCGAATTTATCAAAAGCTGTTGAAGATGAAATAAGGGCGAAACTTCATTCCTTTGGTGTTCGAGCTATAGTGTCTTCACGAGCCAAATCACCTAAAAGACTTCGTGACAAAATTATTGATAGAAACTCAGTTCATTCTTATGATTCCGTTGAAAGCATATATAGTGATATAGTAGATCTTGCGGGGGTAAGAGTTGCCATATATTTTCCTGGTGATATGTCTAAAGTTGAGGAAATTATATCAACAGAATTTGTTATTGATGGAGAACCAAAGAAATTCCCAGAAAAAAAAAGAAGACCAAGAAAAAATAATACTTATGAGAAGGTTTTCTCTGGCTATGCTGCAAAGCATTTTCGTGTAAAAATGAGGGGAGGTGGACGTTATGCTAATAATTATCCTGTAGAAATACAGGTGGCCTCTGTACTTATGCATGCTTGGTCAGAGGTTGAACATGACTTGGTATACAAACCTCTGCAAGGAAACCTATCCCATGAAGAACTTATGATTCTTGATGAGATAAATGGTCTGGTTTTAAGTGGCAATTTAGCTTTGGAGAGGTTGCAGCTTGCCGGTATTAAAAGAACAGAGTCAGATAATTATGAGTTTAAAAATCATTATGATTTAGCGCTATTTTTTATATCCTCGTTACATGAGGAGGCCATTGAAAACGTCAATTTCAATGATATATTTAAGACATTAAAATTGATGGGGAAAACAAAAAGGAATGAACTAGCAGATGTTGTTTCATGGGTTAAAAAAAATCCAATAAATAAAGAAAACACTAACGCAAGATCTACCGTAAGAAAACGGAGGAGAGATCCATCTATTCAGATATATGAGCACGTAATAAAAGCAGTTGTCAATGTCTTCCCTGATGCAGCGGTGGCTGTGCTTGAAAAAATTTCAGAGAGCGATTTTGGTGAGCTTGAATTAACTGAAAAGGCAAAGGACTCACTATTTAAATCAGTATATTCTTATTATATTGGGTCAGTAGAGCAGAATTACATTGATTCTATTGTACTTGATTATGAATTTAGAAATGAATTGATTAGTGAAACAAAAGAAGAATCAATTCTTGATACAGCAAGTACGATGAGGGTTTCTTTTTCTAAAGACATTGGGGAGGTTATACATCTTTTTGATGACTATCTAGAGACAAAGAATCATTTGAGTAGCGATAATTTTAAAATGGAATTGTTAACTAGATTGATTGATAAAAATGAAGCGATATTGAAATGCATTTCAAAGAGTTCGAGCGGCAATATTTAAATTATTTCCTTTAAACTTTAGTGTTTAATTTCCTGCTGCTCTAGTTAGAGTTTTCGGTGATATCCTATTTTAATAATGGCCTAAAAATAACACTACTAGGCCATTGTATATGAGCAAGATAATTAATTTTTCAAATCATTTTCCAGCGAGTACTGCCGAAAGTTAATAACTTTTTCTCCCATCCAATCATTAATCTCCTTCATCCGCTCCTGCAGTGGCGTCAGCTCGTTCCTGACAAACACCTGCGACGCCTTAACCGCATCCCCAAACCCGCCGGAGTTGTCCGGGATAATGCCCATCATCTGCGGCGGCACGCGGTGCGCGCTTAACAGGTCGTCACGGCTCGCCTTTTTGATGTTAAAGAAATCATCCTTAGTGGCTACTTCACTGAGTGGCAAAATCTTGATCCCGTCCGGCTTGCCGTTCGGCGCGTACATAAACAGATTGCGGAAGTTGCCCAAGCCTTTGGTGTCGCGCATCGCCTGACGCATCCGATCCACGTCGCTGGAACTCTGAGCAGCGTCTGTCATATACAGGATATAGCCCGCGTGCGCGCCGTTCTGGTAGTACTTGCGGCGAAACAGCGTGGCCGCCTCGTTCAGCCAGGCGGAGTTGAGCGCGCTGAGATATTCCGGCAGGCCGTAAAGCTCCTGGTTAATGTCCGGCTCAATCAGGTGAAACACGCTGTCGGCTGCAAACTGGTGCGGCTCCTTCCAGTCGTTCACAAACCAGTATTCACCCTCTTTTACGCCCTTGCGCGTGAACTTTGCCGGGGTGGTTTCCAGCCTGAACGGCCTGCCCAGGCTGTTACGGCGCAGTTCGGCAAACGCATTCCCGAATACCAGATAGTCCAGCGCAAACTTGCTGAACTCCTGCTGGCTCATCATCGGATGCGGGATAAAGGTTGAGGCCAGAATGTTTCGTTTCACGTAAATCGGCGAGCTGTGATGCACCGCCGAGCGCAGGCTTTTTGCCAGCCCGTGAAAGCTGACCGGTGGCTCGTACCAGCGCCCGTTGCCGATGCACTCGGCATAATCCAGAATATCGCGCTTGTCCATCACCGGCGTTGGCTCGCCGAAGGTAAATGCCTCAACCTGCTGTGGCGCGGCCGGTGCGGATTGTGGTTTAACCGAATATGCCTTACGGCCGTTGCGCTTAGCCATGATTACCGCCTTTAACGTCGTTATCACCAAATACCGGTGCACATTGGTAAAGCCAGCGGAATGCTTCAGCTCTGGTCATGCTTTTTTCTCGCATAGTTTCTGTAATTAAATCCCGGTCTGAAATGAGCTTCCAGCAAACAGGGTTGGTGTTGTGGTCGGACATATTCTTCATCAGTAAAATTCCAGAATTGAAGGGTTAGCGCCGCCGCTGGCAGCGGTAAGCGGTTCGTTTAACAGCGCGTGCATGATTGCCCAGGCAACGTCCGCGTGGCTGGCGTCTTCACTGCGGCTCGCCTCGTAGGTCGAGCGGTTGCCGCTGGCGGTCATGGTTTTGCGGATCGCCATAAAGGACTGCGTGATATCGGTGCTTCCGGCGTCGTACTCCAGCCGCCCGCTGCCGATGGTGTCTTTTGCTTTCAGGACCATCCCCGTTTTCACTTCCGGCGAGTAGCGGATTTCGCGTGCCGCCGGGTAAAACTGCCTGACCAGCTGAAAAACGCCCTGGCCGATGCCGGTGGCGTCCACGCCGATGTACTCCACGCAGTATTTTTTCGTTAAGTCCTCAATGGATTTCGCCTGTGCGGCAAAGTCCATGCCGCGCCACTGGTGATGCTCAAGCACGCGAAATTTACCGCCCGCAACCAGCGGCGGCGCAATCACCGCACAGCCTGCGCTGTCCCCGGTGTGCGACGGGTCATAGCCAATCCACACCGGCCGGTAGTCGAACGGGCGCGGCAGGTAAGGGTTAAAGTCGGTCCATTCTTCCAGGCTGTCGATCATGCAGGTCTGCAACTCCGCGAACGGGAACACGCTCGCCTCGTCGTCGACAAACTCACACATCAGCAGGTTCTGATACTCCGACGGGCTGTACTCAAGCGACAGCTGGTCAAGGTCAAACAGGTTACAGCCGCCGGTCAGCGCGTCTTCAACGGTGACAATCTGCCGCCACTGTCCGTCACCGCACAGCGCACCTTTTGCGAGATGCGAGTGCGACAAATCCAGCTCGATGCGGTCGCCCTTGCTGCGCCTGCCCTTGTTAAACAGTTCGCCCGACCAGAACGGGTACGCGCTGTGCGACAGGCTCGACGGCGTGGAAAAGTACGTGGTGCGCCACTTCTTATGCAGCGACATGCCGCTGGCGACCTTGCGCAGCTCCTGGAATTTTGGGATCCAGAAATACTCATCGAGATACAGGTTGCCGGTGTAGCTCTGCGCGGTGCGCACGTTCGTACCCAGAAAAATCAGGCGCGCGCCGTTCGGCAGCACAATCGGATCGCCCTTCAGGTCAACGTCAACCTGCCGGGCAAAGTCGGTGATGTAGTTTTTAAAAACGTGCGCCTGGGCCTTGCTCGCTGATAAAAATATCTGGTTGCGCCCGGTGGTCAGCGCGTCAATCAGTGCCTCGCGGGCAAAGTAAAACGTCGCGCCAATCTGGCGGGACTTCAGGATATTGCGGATGCGGTGCGTCAGCCCGGCCCTGTGCCAGTTAAGCTGATACTCAAAGCAGTTATCCATAAACAGGCCGGTCAGTTTGTCGGTCTGCTCCTCGCTGAAGACGTTTTTGATCACCGGCTGGCGCTCGCCCCTGTTGCGGTTGCGCACGTTGGGATTAAGGTCCGCCTCGTTGCCCGAACTGCGGTAGCGCTCCACGCGGGCCAGCCGTTCAATCTGACGGCCCAGCGCGTCTATCTCCTTGTAATCCCCGTTGCCCTTGACCTCCTTCATGATGAGCTGGATTAACCGCGCCTCCATGCTGGCCTCAACGCGACTGATGGGCGCAATGTCTTCCCACGCGTCGCGCAGTTTCCAGCTCTGCACGGTCGGTGTTTTCTGGCCGAGCGTCTCCGCAATCTGGCGCACGGAGTAACCCTGCCAGTAAAGCAGTGCGGCCTGACGGCGCGGATCGCTGATGGTGGTTTGTATGTTCATGCCGACAAGGCTACCGGGGCGCAAAAAGGCGCGCCCGCTGTCCCTGTTTGCTGATGGATGAGCGGACTGGCTTTCGTTGAGCGGACGGGCAGTGGCGGTGAAACTGGCCCCGACCTAATCCACTGACCGGAGCCTGTAATGGCAACACTAAAAGCAAAGCGTTTTCGAATTGCAGTTGAAGGCGCAACCACCGACGGCCGCGTGATTTCCCGCGACTGGATTTCCCAGATGGCCGCGAACTATGACCCGGCGATGTACGGCGCGCGCATCAACATGGAACACATCAAGGGCTACACGCCTGACAGCCCGTTCCGCCGCTACGGCGACGTTACCGCCCTGAGCGCGGAAGAAATCGAAGACGGCAAGCTGAAGGGCAAGCTGGCGCTGTATGGCGACATCAGCCCGACGCCGGAGCTGGCCGAGCTGACCAAAGCCCGCCAGAAAATCTACACCTCGATTGAGGTCAACCCGAAGTTTGCCGACACCGGCGAGGCGTACCTGATTGGGCTGGCCGTCACAGACGACCCGGCAAGCCTCGGCACGGAAATTCTGAGCTTCAGCGCCACGGCGTCGGCCAGTCCGCTGGCCTCCCGCAAGCAGCACAAAGACAACCTGTTTACCGCCGCTGAAGAAACGCTGATTGAGTTCACTGAAGAAGCCGATCCGGCCCCGTCACTGCTGGCCCGCGTCTCGGCGATGTTCTCCGCGAAAACGAAAACCGCTGACCTGCAATTTGCCGACGTCAGCGCGGCCGTTACCGCCGTGGCCGAGCAGGTGCAGCAGAACGGCGACGGACAGACGCAAAAACTCTCGGCGCTGGAGCGGGCCTTAACCGGGCGACTCGACGCGCTGGAGCAGCAGACCGTTGAAGACCGCGCCGCTTTTACCGCGCTACAGGCGCAGCTGAGTAAAACCGACGGCGGCTTTTCCCGTCGCCCTGCCGCCACCGGCGCGGATAACAAAGCCAGCGTGCAGACCGACTGCTAACCCTTAACCGAATACAGGAGCGCCAATGCGCCAGAACACCCGCTTTAAATTTAACGCCTTTATGACCCGCCTGGCCGAACTGAACAACGTTGAAACCGGCGACATGAACAAGAAATTCACCGTTGAGCCGTCGGTGACGCAAACGCTGATGAACCGCGTGCAGGAGTCATCGGACTTTCTGACCCGCATTAACATCGTGCCGGTGTCCGAAATGAAGGGCGAAAAAATCGGCGTCGGCGTGTCCGGCTCGATTGCCAGCACCACCGACACGGCGGGCGGCGACGAGCGCGAAACCGCTGACTTTGCCGCGCTGGACGGTGAAGGCTATGAGTGCGTACAGGTTAACTACGACTTCCACATTCGCTACAACACGCTTGACCTGTGGGCGCGCTATGAAGATTTCCAGGCCCGCCTGCGCGACGCCATCATTAAGCGCCAGAGCCTGGACCGCATCATGATCGGCTTTAACGGCGTATCGCGTGCAAAGACCTCCAACCGCGCCAAATACCCGATGTTGCAGGACGTGGCCGTGGGCTGGTTGCAGAAGTACCGCAACAACGCGCCAACGCGCGTGATGAACAAAACCACGAACAAGGACGGCAGCGTATCCGACGGCGTGATGGTTGGTAAAAATCGCACCTGGGTGAACCTTGACGCCGTGGTGATGGATGCGACCAACAACCTGATCGAGCCGTGGTATCAGGAAGACCCGGAGCTGGTCGTTATCTGCGGTCGCCAGCTGCTGGCCGACAAGTATTTTCCGCTGGTTAACCAGACGCAGGCCAACAGCGAAACGCTGGCGGGTGACGTCATTGTCAGCCAGAAACGCATCGGCAACCTGCCCGCCGTGCGCGTGCCGTACTTCCCGGCGGACGCGCTGCTTATAACCCGCCTGGACAACCTGTCGATTTATTTCCAGGAAGGCACGCACCGCCGCATGATCGACGAGGTGGCGAAACGCGACCGCATCGAAAACTACGAGTCCATCAACGAGGACTACGTGGTGGAAGATTATGCCGCTGGCTGTCTGGTTGAGGGGATCGTCCTGTCTGATTTGCCGGATGAGAAAAAAGCAGACGCAGCCACGACCGTACCCGCAGCAGACGCAGCCACGACCGAAGGCGCTGCGGAAACCCCGGAGGCATAACGCATGTTAAGTCCTGCCCGACGTCACCTTATGCGCCTTGAGGCGGAAGCCGCCTCGCAGCAGGCCAGCAACCCGCTGCGCCACGCGAACGGCTACGAGCTGATGCTGCTGAAGCTTAACGACGACAAACGCCGCCTGAAGAAAGTGCGTTCGCAGGAGCGCAAAGCCGAACTCAAGCGGCAGATGTTGCCTGAGTATCTTCCGTGGGTGGCGGGCGTGTTAGCAAAGGGAAACGGCGCACAGGACGCCGTGCTGATGACCGTCATGATCTGGCGGCTGGATGCGGGCGACGTGCCGGGCGCGCTGGCGATTGCCCGGTACGCGCTTCAGCACGGGTTAGTGCCGCCGTCCGGCTTTAAGCGCGACGCCACCGGCTACCTGCTGGCCGAAGAGGTGGCCGACGCGGCGACCCGCGCCCGCACGCTGGGCGCGGCGGTTGATATCGACCCGCTGCTGGCAACGCTTGAGATGACGAAATCCGCAGACATGCCCGACCAGGTGCGCGCCAAGCTGCACAAAATCACCGGGTACGTGCTGCGCGATGCGGGCAGGGCTTTGGATGCGATGGAGCATTTAACGAGGGCGCTACAGCTGCACGAGGGCTGCGGCGTCAAAAAAGACATTGAGCGGCTGGCTACTGAGCTGAAAAAGCAGGCCATGACCCGCCGCTAACCGAACGCGCCCCGCGCCGGGCGGCAGAGCTGCAACGCATTTTTAATGTCTGCGCGGCTCTCCACCGCCCACCTATTTTAAGGCCGACTATGAACATGCTTGTTATCCCCGCCCCGCGACCGGCAGATGCCGCCGAGCCGCCGGTGAAGAATACCTTTTTCTGGCCTGACGTTGATTTGCAGCAGCTGCGCGACACGCTGCGTTATGAAGGCACCGTGACCGCGCAGCGCCTGCGCCTTGCGGTGAAAACGGCGATTTCCGAAGTCAACGCCGAGCTGTACGACTGGCGGGCCGAACAGATGGCGGCAGGCTATAAAACGCTGCCTGACGTCCCGGCAGAAAGCTTCGACGGCGAAAGCGAAAAGGTCACGCACTATTTTGCCGCCGTCAGCGCCCTGACCGGTGCCGTGATTGTTGAGCGCTACCGGGGCTATGACGCCAGCGGCAAAAAAGGCGCTGAGGTAGAGGCGAGCGCCGACGAGTACTGGCGCGACGCGCGTTTCAGTATCAGCCGCATCGGCGGTCGTTCCGGCTGCATCGTGAGCCTGCTGTGATTATTTACGCGCAGCAGGGCGACACCGTGGATCAGATTTGCTGGCGGTACTACGGGCGCACGCAGGAGGCGGTTGAACAGGTCTATGCCGCCAATCCGGGGCTGGCCGAAAGCGGACCGGTGCTGATGCACGGCTGCGAGGTGACGCTGCCTGACCTCCCCGGATCGTCCGCTAATGAAACCGTCAACCTGTGGGACTGAAAAAGATGGAGAAAATCAACTCGCTGATTAACTACCTTATCGGGCTTGTGCTGATGTGGTTTGGCCGCCACACGCCGCAGGACATCGCCTTTATGGTGGGTTCCGGCGTCGCCGTGGTGACGTTAGTGATTAACGTGGCGACGTTTTTTATCAACTGGCATTACCGCCGCAAGATGTATGAGCTACAGCGGGAGAACGTACAGGGGGGTGGGCAATGAAGGCCGCTAAACACTGCGCCGTGCTGGCCGTGCTGGCGATTGCCGCGCTGTTACCGCAGTTCAACACGCTGAAGATTTCCGAAGGCGGACTGCGGCTGATTGCTGATGCCGAAGGCTGTCGCACCTCGCCGTACCGGTGCAGCGCCGGCGTCTGGACCAACGGCATCGGGCACACTGAAGGTGTCACGCCGCAAAGCCAGGTCAGCGAGCGGCAGGCCGCCGTTAATCTGGTGTATGACGTGATGCGCGTTGAGCGTGAGCTTGCCGTCTGCGTGCCGGTTGAGATGCCCGCGCCGGTGTATGACGCGCTGGTGAGCTTCTCGTTTAACGTCGGCACCAGCGCGGCCTGTGGGTCTACGCTTGCCGGTTATCTGAAGCGCCAGCAGTGGCGGCAGGCGTGCGGCCAGCTCGACCGCTGGGTGTACGTGAACGGCGTCAGAAATGCCGGGCTGGAAAACCGCCGCCAGCGGGAAAAAGCCTGGTGCTTAAAGGGGGCGGCATGATCCGTTTGTTAGCGGCACTGCTGGCCGTGGCGCTCGTTGCGCTGGGCCTCACCGGCTGGCGGCTGAACGCAGTAAGCGACCACCTTACCGACGCGCAGCGCATTATCGGCACGCTGTCCGCCGGAATTGAAAGCCGCGATAAGGCGATAACCCGCCTGAACGATGAGGCCAGGGCGGGCCGGAAACGCGAAGCCGTGTTGCGCCTGTTGCAGGGCCGCGCCAGTGCCGCCGCCCTGCACCGTGAAATGACAATACAGAGAGAAACCGATGCGAATCCCACTTTGCGCGACTGGTCTGCCGCTGCTTTGCCTGCTGATGTTATCCGGCTGCACGGTCGCCCCGCCTTCAGCAACGCCCGAGATTATCTGGACTGGCTGTCCGCGCGTGACAAGCTGCCCGCTGCCGGGCAACAGCCTGCAAACCCAGGGCGACTTAGCGGCGGATAACCGCCAGTTAGAGGCTGCGCTTGCGTCATGCGGGTTGCAGGTTGAAATCATCAAAGCGTGTCAGGAGCAGCACGATGCAGAAACCGAAACAGCTACGCCAGGCGCTGACCGACAGCGTGCCGCTGCTACAACGAAACCCTGACAGCCTGAACATGTTTATCGACGGCGGGCGCATCGCCTCGACGCTCGCCAGTTCGCTGTCGTTTGAATACCAGTATCAGCTGAATCTGGTCGTGACCGACTACGGCGACGATCTCGACCTGGTGATCGTGCCGCTGCTGGCCTGGCTGCGCGAGAACCAGCCGGACATTATGGCGACCGAAGAAAAGCGGCGTACCGGCTTCACTTTTAAGGCCGACGTACTGAGCGACACCCTGTGCGACATCAGCATTGACCTGCAACTGACGGAGCGCGTGATTGTGAAGCAGGAAGGCGACGCGCTGCACGTCACCCACGCGGGCGAAAACCCGCTGCCGGATAACGTGGCGCGACCAACGCAGCTTTATGCGGACGGCGAGCTGGTCAGCGGGCTGCAATTATGAACGGACTGGAGGCATTCGACGCCAGGCTAAACGCACTGATCGGCAACCTGTCACCGACGGCACGTAAGGAAATGGCGCGCACCATCGCAAAGCGCCTGCGCGCCAGTCAGCAGCAGAACATCAAGCGCCAGCAGGCACCGGACGGCACGGCGTTTAAGCCGCGCAAGGGACCTGCGCGTAAAAAGAAAGGACGGATAAAGCGCGAGATGTTCGCTAAGCTGCGCACGGCCAAATACATGAAGGCGAAAGGCACCGCCGACGACGCCGTGGTGGAGTTTACCGGGAGCGTGCAGCGCATGGCGCGCGTGCATCACTACGGGCTGCGCGACCGGCCAGCCCGTGAGGGGAAGGATGTGCAGTATGAGGCGCGGCCGTTGCTTGGCATAAATAAAGCTGACCTGCAATTACTGGAAGACGAAATTATAAATAAAATCAGCTGGTAATTATTACTTGGTATTTTTTAAAGAGTTCATTAAACTTGCTAAACTCTCTAGTCCATCAAATGTTGATGGTATTTTATCCTCTGTGGGCATAATGTTGGAAAAAACTATTTCTTCAAATTTTTCCAAAGGGTTATGGTCTTTGCTTTTTATTTGCTTACTGTATTCTGCATAGTTTTGTATGAATTGACATAAGCTTTTTCTCAATTCTATTTGAACGATTTGCGCCTTGATGGAAGAGAAGTTTCTTAGCGCGATTCTGAAGAAGTAAATAAAAATAAGAGTTAGTGATGCAATTGGTATTAGTTTGATTAATCCGCTGTGGCTTTGGTTTTCGCCATTTTTAAAATAAATCAATTCAAAAACCATTGGGGAAAGCAGAAGTATGCCTAATAAAATAAGCGCTCTCCTCGCCCAGATGTATTCTTCTTTTTTTTGGATAGATAAGTCATTGAACCCTTTGTAAAGTCCAACGAAGTTAAAAGCGAACTCTTGCTTTTTTAAAGAATCTTCCAATGCATTTATTCTTTCTATTCTGTCGTTTAAATCCGCATCCCAGGAGTTTTTTAAATTTTCTGTTTTTTGAGTTATTGATGGTAGCTGTCTAAGGGCTGTAAAATCCTCGTTGTGTAGTATGCTTTTCAAGATATTAATCGGCATTTCTCTAAGTGCATATTCAATCTGTAACTTAGCACTCGGTGAAAAATTATCTACCTGATGAATTGCAAATGATTTCATCGAAATGAAACTTTGTGACATTTCCCTTGGGTGATTAATGTAAAACTCAAGTACAAATCTAAAGCATGTTGAGAAGATTTCATCTATGCCCTCGGTGCTTAAATCTTCAGATTTTAGATCATTTATAAAGTTGTGAGATATATAATCAATGTTTACTTGTGTTTTACTATCCCATGTTTCTGGCTCTGTTAAAAAACTTTTTAGCGACGCATGAATGAACTCATTCCTTTCCTTTTCAAACTGACTGTCAGCTACAAATCTGGATAAAGCATTTCGATAACTAGTAATAACATTTTTAACATCGGGATTAATGAAAAAATTTTGCATGGGATTTTACCTTTTGAGTTTTTTTCTGTCCGTTGACATATAACCAAACGGGATAGCTTTGAAACATCCCTTTAGTTCGATTCATTATGCTTCTATGAACTCACAAATCCCAGAAATCCTGCGCCTGCTGCGCAACCTGATCCGCATCGGCACCGTTTCCGCCGTCAACCTTGACGACGGGCTGTGCCGCGTGGATACCGGTAACAATACAACCAACTGGCTGCACTGGCTGACCGCCCGTGCCGGTCGTACCCGTTCATGGAATGCGCCTTCCGTCGGCGAGCAGGTGCTTGTCCTGTGCCTGGGCGGCGAGCTGGATACCGGCTTTATTTTGCCGGGCGTGTTCTCTGACGATAACCCGGCACCGTCCGCCTCGGCTGACGCGCTGCACTGGTCGTTTCCCGACGGTGCGGTGATTGAGTACGAACCGGCAAACGGCGCGCTGAAGGCAACCGGCATCCAGACCGCGACCATTCAGGCCGCCGTCAAAATCATGCTGGATTCGCCGGAGGTGGAATGCTCAGCCCTGCTGAAAACCGCCACGCTGGAAGTGACCAAAGGCGGCTCGATGAAAGGCGACGTTACGCACAGCGGCGGCAGCTTCAGCTCTAACGGCGTAGTGGTCGATTCCCACAAACACGGCGGCGTGAAGTCCGGCGGCGACACGTCGGGAGGGCCGCAGTAATGGCCGTGCGATATTCCGGCATGAGCCGCGACACCGGCGGGGCGCTGACCGACCTCGATCATATTCGCCAGTCGGTGCGCGACATTCTGTTAACGCCGGTCGGTTCCCGCGTGATGCGCCGCAGCTATGGCTCGCTGTTATCCGCCTTGATTGACCAGCCGCAGAATGAATCGCTGCGCCTGCAAATTATGTCGGCCTGCTACGTGGCGATTTTGCAGTGGGAACCCCGCGTAAAGCTGACCGGCATCTCTTACGAATCTGCGTTTGACGGCGGCATGGTGGTTGAACTCACCGGCACCCGCGCCGACAACGCGCAGGACTTTTCCCTGACCATTCCCGTGAGCTGATATGGCAACTATTGACCTGAGCCAGCTACCCGCGCCCGACGTGGTGGAAGTGCTGGACTATGAAACCCTTCTCGCTGAACGCAAAGCCACGCTGATTTCACTCTATCCGGCGGAGCAGCAGGACGCCATCGCCCGCACGCTGGCGCTGGAATCGGAGCCGGTGGTAAAGCTGCTGGAAGAAAACGCGTACCGCGAGGTTATCCTGCGCCAGCGCATCAACGAGGCGGCTAAGGCCGTGATGGTGGCGTATGCCCTGGCGGATGATTTGGACCAGCTCGGCGCAAACAATGGCGTTACCCGCCTGACGCTGACGGCCGCTGATGAAACCACGCTCCCGCCGACCGCCGCCGTGATGGAAAGCGACGACGATTTTCGCGTGCGTATCGCCGCCGCCTTTGAGGGGCTGAGCGTGGCCGGGCCGTCGGGCGCTTACGAGTACCACGCGAAAAGTGCCGACGGCCGCGTGGCGGATGCGTCCGCGATCAGCCCGTCGCCCGCGTGCGTGACCATCACCGTGCTGTCGCGGGAGGGAAACGGCGTGGCGGCCGCCGACCTGCTGGCCGTGGTGGATAAAGCGTTAAATGATGAGGACGTGCGTCCGGTAGCTGACCGGGTCACGGTGCAGTCGGCCGCCATCGTGGATTATGCCGTGGACGCCGTGCTGTATCTCTATCCGGGGCCGGAAGCCGAGCCGATACGCGCCGCCGCTGAGGCAAAGCTTACCGCGTTCGTCAGCGCCCAGGCGCGGCTTGGCCGGGACATCCGCAAGTCGGCTTTATACGCTGCGCTTCACGTTGAGGGCGTCCAGCGGGTTGAGCTGACCGAACCCGCCGCCGACGTGGTGCTGGATAAAACGCAGGCCGCGTACTGCACCGGCTGGGCGATTATGGTCGGGGGTTCGGATGAGTGATCGCCTGCTGCCGGTCGGCTCGTCGGCGCTGGAAGTTGCCGCCGCTGAAGCCTGCGCGAAGATTGAAGCCATTCCGGCACCGCTACGTCGGTTATGGAACCCGGACACCTGCCCCGTTGAGCTGCTGCCGTATCTTGCCTGGGCGTGGTCGGTTGACCGCTGGGACACCGGCTGGAGCGAATCAACAAAACGCGCCGTCGTCAGCGCTTCGCAGTACGTGCATAAACACAAGGGCACGCTCGGCTCAATCCGTCGCGTGGTGGAGCCGCTCGGCTATCTGATCCGCATCGTTGAGTGGTGGAAGACCGGCGGCGAGCCGGGCACCTTTCGCCTTGATGTGGGCGTGCTGGATACCGGCATCACTGAGGAAATGTATAACGAGCTGGAGCGCCTGATAGCGGATGCGAAGCCGTGCAGCCGCCACCTTATCGGGCTGTCCATCAACCTTGATGCCAGCGGCGCGCTGCCGGTTGCCGCCGCCTGCTACAGCGGCGACGAGCTGACGGTTTACCCCTATACCCCTGAAATCATCACCGTGGGCGGTTCCGGCTGGACCGGCGCGGCGGTGCATCTTATTGACCTGACGGAAATAAGCACATGACGACGAAATATTTTGCCCTGCTGACCAGCCAGGGCGCGGCAAAACTTGCCAATGCCGCCGCGCTGGGAACCAAAGTACAGATTACTGAAATGGCCGTGGGCGACGGTGGCGGCACGCTGCCAACCCCTGACGCGGCGCAGACAAAGCTCATTGGTGAAAAGCGCCGGGCCTCGCTCAACGCGCTGACGGTTGATGCAGCCAACAGCAGCCAGATTATCGCCGAGCAGATTATCCCGGAAAGCGAGGGCGGTTTCTGGATCCGCGAAATCGGCCTGTTTGACGCCGACGGCGTGCTGATTGCCGTGGCTAACTGCGCGGAAACCTACAAGCCGCAGTTACAGGAAGGCAGCGGACGCACGCAGACGGTACGCATGATACTCATCGTCAACAGTACCACCGCCGTAACGCTGAAAATCGATCCGTCCGTGGTGCTGGCAACGCGTCAGTACGTGGATAACGCGGTGATTGAGGTGAAAGCGTATGCCGACAGGGCGCTGGCCGCACACGTTGCCGACGCCAATCCGCACGGCCAGTATTTGCAGGCCGCGAACGCGCTGGCTGAAATTAAGGACGCCGGACTGGGTTCGAAAGCGCTGGCCGCGCTGGGGCTGGGCGATGGCTCATCCGTGCCGGTTGGCGTGCCGCTGCCTTACCCGACCGCGACCGCGCCGGACGGCTGGCTGAAGTGCAACGGTGCATCGTTCAGCGCCACGACCTATCCGCTGCTGGCGAAAGTCTATCCGTCGCTGAAACTGCCGGATTTACGCGGCGAGTTTATTCGTGGCTGGGATGACGGGCGCGGCGTGGATTCAGGGCGAAGTATCCTGGCCTCACAAGGGGACGCTATCAGGAATATTACGGGGGGGATAAACGACATTTATTTTGGTAACAGTCCGTCAAGTGCCGGGGCGTTTAATACAGGCGGCGTGTCGGACACGGGCTACTACCCGACGACCAGCGGGGCAATGTTGTTTAAAAGAAGTGTTGTGAGCAGCAATCTGTTTGATGCTTCCCGCGTTGTCCCTACAGCGGCTGAGAACCGCCCGCGCAACATCGCCTTTAACTACATTGTGAGAGCTGCATAATGGCTAAGATTATCCTGGACAAAAGCGGGCTGGCGAAGGCATCCGGCACGCTGACGGTTTATAACTTTGATGCCGAAAGCGGTGAATTCACCGGCGCAACGGATGAGTATTTAGCGCAGGGCGTCGGCGTACCGGCCTTTGCTTGCAGCAGCGCGCCACCGGCTGTCGATACCGGGTTTGTCGCCGTTTACCGCGACGGCGGCTGGCTGACTGTTGCCGATCATCGTGGCGAAAAGGTTTATTCCACCGCTGACGGTACGGCGCAGCTGATTACCGCGCCGGGCGACTGGCCCGCCGGTACGACGACGCTTGCACCGGCAACCGGCTTTGATCAATGGGACGGTGAGAAGTGGGTAACTGATACGGACGCGCAGCGGGCCGCAGCGGTACAGGCGGCAGAGAATGAAAAGGCCGCACGTATTGCCGAGGCCAACAGCACAACGCAGGCGTGGCAGACGCAGCTGAGGCTCGACATTATCACCGATTCGGATAAGGCTTCGCTGACCGCGTGGATGAAGTACGTGCAGGCTGTGCAGGCTGTCGACACCGGCACCGCGCCTGCTGCTGACTGGCCGGAAAGGCCCGCCTGATAACGATCCATACTGGCCGGACGGAATTCTGTCCGGCTGTCCATGAGCAAACTCCATTCGCATGCATCGCCCCGCCTGACCTGACAATCTGAGCACACCCATTACACGGAGTGCATCAGATGTCTGATTATCATCACGGTGTCCGTGTCGTCGAAATCAACGACGGCACGCGCACCATTTCCACCGTCTCCACCGCCATCGTCGGGCTGGTCTGTACCGCCGACGACGCCGATGCGGCGGCATTCCCGCTGAATACGCCGGTGCTGCTGACCAACGTGCTGTCTGCCATTGGCAAGGCCGGTAAAAAAGGCACGCTGGCCGCATCCCTTCAGGCGATTGCCGACCAGTCGAAACCGGTCACGGTCGTAGTGCGCGTGGCCGAAGGCGACGACGGTGCCGAAACCATCTCCAATATCATCGGCACCACCGACGAGAACGGCCAGTACACCGGCATGAAGGCGCTGTTAAGCGCGCAGAGCCAGCTCGACGTCAAGCCGCGCATTCTCGGCGTGCCGGGCCTTGATTCTTTAGAGGTGGCGACCGCGCTTGTCAGCATTGCGCAGCAGCTGCGCGCCTTCTGCTACGTCTCCGCCTGGAACTGCAAAACCGTCTCTGACGCGCGCAAATATCGCGAGAACTTCAGCCAGCGCGAAATCATGGTTATCTGGCCGGACTTCCTCGCCTGGAACACCACCGCCAACGCATCAGAAACCGCCTGGGCCACGGCGCGGGCGCTGGGCCTGCGCGCCAAAATCGACAACGACACCGGCTGGCACAAAACGCTGTCCAACGTCGGCGTTAACGGCGTGACCGGAATTTCGGCCGGTGTTTTCTGGGACCTGCAACAGACCGGCACCGATGCCGACCTGCTTAATGAAGCCAGCGTGACCACGCTTATCCGTAAGGATGGCTTCCGCTTCTGGGGAAACCGCACCTGTAGCGACGATCCGTTATTCGCGTTTGAGAACTACACCCGCACCGCGCAGGTGCTGGCCGACACGATGGCTGATGCCCATATGTGGGCGGTTGACAAGCCGCTGACGCCGGTACTGGTGCGCGAGATTATTGCGGGCATCAACGCCAAATTCCGCGAGCTGGCCAGCGCCGGTTATCTGCTGGGCGCATCCGCCTGGTATGACGAAGCGGCCAACGACACCGCCACCCTGAAGGCGGGCAAGCTGGCGATTGATTACGACTACACGCCCGTTCCGCCGCTGGAAGATTTAACCCTGCGCCAGCGCATCACCGACACGTATCTGGCGAACTTCGCCGCGTCCGTTAACAGCTGAGGACTGAACAATGGCACTGCCACGAAAACTCAAGGGGATGAACCTCTTTAACGATGCCAACAGCTATCAGGGCGTTGTGACCAGCGTCACGCTGCCGAAGCTGTCGCGCAAGCTGGACCCGTTCCGGGGCGGCGGCATGAACGGCGCGGCGCATATTGATATGGGCCTCGACGACGACGCGCTGGACATGGAATGGAGCATTGGCGGGCTTGATGAGCTGGTGCTGTCGCAGTGGGGCGCAACGTCCGTGCCGCTGCGCTTTACCGGTTCGTACCAGCGCGACGACACCGGCGAGGAAATCGCGGTGGAAATTGAGGTACGCGGAAAGCACCAGGCGTTTGACTTCGGCGAGGCCAAACAGGGCGAGGACACCGAAACCAAAATCACCACCAAATGCACCTACTACAAGCTGACCTTTAACGGCAAAGAGCTGATTGAAATCGACACCCTGAACATGGTGGAGAAAGTGAACGGCACGGATCGGCTGGAGCAGCGCCGTAAAAATATCGGCCTCGTATAACCCCTGAGCCAGCGCCCGGCGCTGGCCTTAACTTTAAGCAGAGAACAATCATGGAAAACAAAGGAAACGTCGTCACCCTGGAAACCCCGGTTATGCGCGGCGAACAGGAAATCAACACTATTGAGGTGATTAAACCGAACTCCGGCGCGCTGCGCGGCACCCGCCTTGCCGATCTTGCAGGCTCGGACGTGGACGCGCTGATTACCGTGCTACCGCGCATTACTTTGCCCACGCTGACGAAGGCGGAGTGTATGAACCTCGACCCGGCCGACCTGATTTCCCTGGCCGGTAAGGTGATCGGTTTTTTGTCGCCGAAGTCGGACGAATAAGCTGGCCCGGCGATATGACCGTTAACGACCTGATGGCCGATATCGCCACCGTGTTCCACTGGCCCCCTTCTGAAATGTATGAGATGCCGCTGACCGAGCTTATCGACTGGCGGCACAAGGCCATGATCCGCAGCGGAGTGAAACCCGATGAGTAACAACCTGAAACTCCAGGTGCTGCTTAAGGCGGTAGACCAGGCGACGCGCCCGTTTAAAGCTATCCAGAACCAGACCCGCAAACTCTCCGGCGACATCCGCGAAACGCGGGACAGCATTAAGGCGCTCGACGCGCAGGCGGCGAAGATTGACGGCTTTCGCAAGGCAAGCGGCCAGCTGGCGGTTACGCAGCAGAAGCTCAAAGACGCTAAAGAAGAAGCGGCCGCGCTGGCGATCCAGTTTAAAAACACCGAAAAGCCCACCACGGCGCAGGCCCGCGCGCTGGAAAAGGCCCGGCAGGCGGCAAACGAACTGCAAACCAAAAGCAACGCCCTGCGCCTGTCGGTGCAGCAGCAGCGGGAAGCGCTGAACGCCGCAGGCATTTCAACCAAAAGTCTGAGCAGCGAACAACAGCGGCTGAAAAGCGCGTCCGCCCAGGCAACCGTCAGCCTGAGCCGCCAGAAAGCCGAGCTGCAACGCCTCGGTCAGCAGCAGGAGCGGCTCAACCACATCAGCGAGCGCTACCGCAAAGGTCAGGAGCTGTCCGGGCGCGTGCGTAATGCCGGTGCGGCCGGTGCGGGGGCGGCGACCGTCGGCGCAATTGCGGCAACGTCCGTACTGCGCCCCGGCTACGACTTTGCGCTGGCGAACTCCACGCTACAGGCGAAACTCGGTATTGATAAAAACTCCGCTGACTTCCAGTCGCTGAAAGCCCAGGCGCGCAGCATTGGCGACAACACGGCGGCCTCTGCCAACGATGCCGCGCAGGCGCAGACCGTGATCGCACAGTCGGGTGGCTCGGTTGACGACATTAAGGCGGCAACGCCGGTGACGCTGAATATGTCGCTGGCAAATAACCGCACGATGGAGGAAAGCGCCAACCTGCTGATGAGCACGAAAAACGCCTTTGGCCTCGCCAACAGCGAGGTGGCGCACCTGGGCGACGTGATTTCGGCGACGCTCAACAAAACCGCCACCAAATTCGATGACCTGAGCGACGCCATGCCCTATGTCGCGTCGGTGGCGAAAAATGCGAAGGTAAGCGTCGAGCAGACGGCGGCCATGATCGGCGCGCTGGCAAACAACGGCACCACCGGCAGCATGGCCGGGACGGGAATTCGCGCCATGCTGCTGCGCGTGCAGGGGCCGACCGGCGAGGCGTTTAAGGCGATTAAAGAGCTTGGCGTACAGACCGCCGACAGCAAGGGCAACATGCGGCCGTTCTTTACCATCCTCAAAGAGATGCAGGCTTCTTTTAAGAAAAATAACCTCGGCGATACACAGCAGGCGGAGTATCTGAAGACCATCTTTGGTGAAGAGGCCGCATCAACGGCGGTCACGCTGATGAAAAGCGCTTCCGGCGGCGAACTCGACAGGCTGACAAACACGTTTAAGGGATCGGACGGCAGCACGGCAAAGCTGGTCAACGTACAGCAGGACAACCTCGGCGGCGATTTCAAAGAGTTGCAGTCGGCAAAAGAGGCCATCGGCACCGACCTTTATGATGACCTTGATAAAACCCTGCGTTCGCTGACCAAAGAAACCACTAAATTTCTGCTGAACGTGGACAGCTGGATCCAGAAAAACCCGGAGCTGGCAGGCGGTCTCGCGAAAGCCGCCACGGCGGGCCTGATTATTGTGGGCGTGCTGGGCGCAATCGGGCTGGTTGCCTGGCCGGTGATTGCCGGGATTAACCTGCTGATTGCGGGCGCGGGGATGCTTGGCACCGTCTTCAGCGTGGTGGGCGGTGCCATCACGACCGCGCTTGGCGCCATCACCCTGCCGGTAGTGCTTGTGGTCGCCGCCATCGTCGCCGGTGCGCTGCTTATCCGTAAGTACTGGCAGCCCATCAAAGCGTTTATTTCCGGCGTGGCCGAAGGCTTTACCGCCGCAATGGGACCCATCAGCGACGCCTTCAGCCCGCTGAAGCCGGTCTTTGACTGGGTGACGGACAAAATTAAGGGGCTGTGGGACTGGTTTACCAAACTGCTGGAGCCGGTGAAATCCACACAGTCAGAGCTGAAAAACGCCGGAGACATGGGCAAGAAATTCGGCAACATGCTGGCCGAAGGACTGAAAATCCCCGGTCAGGCGCTGGACCAGCTGAGAAGCGGGATTGACTGGGTACTGGATAAGCTTGGCGTGATTGACAGCAAATCTGACGGGCTGAAAGACAAAGTACCCGAGCACGACCCGGTCGCGCCGAACGGCCTGCCCTGGAGCCTGGCCGATACCGGCCCGGCGTATCAGCCGGTATCGTCTCCGGCGGCGGGCGGAGGGTATCGGGACCAGAGCCAGAACAGCTACCAGTACGATATTCACATGCACCCGGGCATGACCAAAGACGACGCGCTGGCGCTGATCGCACAGCAGCAGGCGCGCAACGACCGTAACCGCCAGGCGCAGAACCGCAGCAAAATGGGATGGGAATAAACATGATGATGATTTACGGCCTGATGCCGTTTATGCGCCAGACGCTGCCTTACGCCGAGTTGCAGCAAAGCATTGACTACCGGTGGCCCACGAACAGCCGTATCGGGCAAAGAGCGTCGGCGCAGTTTCTCGGCGTGGGCGATGAAAAAATTACCCTGACCGGCGAGCTGCGCCCGGAGGTGACGGGCGGAGCCATCTCGCTGCTGACGCTCAAGGTGATGGCCGACGAGGGCCGGGCATGGCCGCTGATTGGCGGCAACGGCACGATTTACGGCATGTACGTGGCGGAAAGTTTTTCGGCGAGTCACAGCGAGTTTTTAAGTAACGGCAGCGCGCAAAAAATCACGTTCACGCTGGGCCTGAAGCGCGTTGACGAGTCGTTAACGTCGATGTTTGGCGACCTGAAAAAGCAGGCGGACGGGCTTATCAGCGGCGTTAATAATCTGCCGGGCCAGGTCACGACCGCCATCAGCAGCGCGAAAACCGCCGCCGGTGCTATCGTGGGCGGGCTGCTGTCATGAATATTACCGGACTGCCTGTGCAGGCGGGCGCGCAGATTGCGCCGGATTTTATGCTGACCGTGAACGCAAAAGACGTGACCGCGAACATCCGCGACCGGCTTATCTCGCTGACGCTCACCGATAACCGGGGCTTTGACGCTGACCAGCTGGACCTTGAGCTGGACGACGCCGACGGCCAGCTGGCGATGCCGGTGCGCGGGGCGGTGATAAAGCTGTTTCTGGGCTGGAAAGGCCAGCCGCTTATTGGTAAGGGGGAATTTACGGTTGACGAGGTGGAGCATCACGGCGCGCCGGACATGATGACCATCCGGGCCAGAAGCGTGGACTTTCGCGGCACGCTGAATTCCCGGCGCGAGGTCTCGTATCACGACACCACCCTGGGCGCGGTGGTCACGCAGATAGCCGAGCGCAACAGCCTGAAGGCGGTACTGGCCGACGGCTTTGCCGCGCTGGCAGTGAGCCACATCGACCAGACGCAGGAAACCGACACGACGTTTTTAACGCGTCTGGCTTCGCTGTACGGCGCAGTTGCCGCCATCAAGGCCGGAAAGCTGCTGTTCCTGCGTCCGGGCAGCGGCGTAACGGCCAGCGGCAGGCCCATTCCGCAGCTGACGATTACGCGGCAGGACGGCGACCGGCACACCTTCAGCATTGCCGACCGTGGGGCTTATACCGGTGTGACGGCAAGCTGGCTGCATACCAAAGACCCGAAGCCGAAAAAGGTAAAGGTCAAACGCAAGCCGAAAGAAAAACACCTGCGCGCTCTTGAGCATCCGGCGGCGAAAAAGAAAAAGGCCGCAGCGAAAACTCCGGAGGCCCGCGAGGGGGACTATCTGGCGGGAACGGAAGATAACGTATTTGCGCTGACCACGGTTTACGCCACCAAAGCCGCCGCGATGCGCGCTGCAAAGGCCAAATGGGACAAGCTACAGCGGGGCGTTGCCGAGTTCTCGCTGACGCTGGCGATGGGCCGGGCGGACCTGTTCCCGGAAACGCCGGTAAAGGTCAGCGGGTTTAAGGCGGTGATCGATGCGCAGCCCTGGCTCATCAGCAAGGTGACGCACAGCCTGAGCGGCAGCGGCTACACGACGGCGCTGGATTTTGAGGTGCTGCTGTCGGACGTTGAGTATGAGGCAGAATCAGAAAATGGTGATTCACTTTGAGTGAATTTTATTGTTATTTTTGTAGGTTTGGGTTATTAAGGCGGGGTACACAAGGAGAACGTTACCATGATGCATTGCCCGCTATGCCAGACCGCTGCCCATGCCAAAAGCAGCCGCTATATCTCACGCGAGACAAAAGAACGTTATCACCAGTGCCAGAACATTAATTGCAGTTGTACCTTCAAGACGCACGAAAGCATAGCGGGGATGATCGTCTCGCCAGGCCAGACTAACAAGGTGCCAATTTTTACGCACAACGACAGACAGCCATCATTGCTTCACTGACAGCCCGCGAAAGCGGGTTTTTTTGTACCTGCGTTCAGAAGGGCCAAAAAAGTCATGCGACACTTTTGCGACACTGACCACCACAAACAAAAAAGCCACTCGGTTAAGAGTGGCTTAATGCCCTGATTTAACAGGTAAATTCTGGTGGCCCCTACTGGACTTGAACCAGTGACCAAGCGATTATGAGTCGCGTGCTCTAACCAACTGAGCTAAGGGGCCGTGGCGCGGAATTATAATGTAAGTTGCTGATGCAATCCAGCATTGCGCCACCGTTTGGCTGTTTTTTAGACGTTGTGCTGCATGTCAGAAATGATTAAATAACAATCCATTAGCCAGGGTCCTACACTTAGCCTGCTTTTGCCGCACCCTGAAACGGGTTGTGTCAAAGTCTGCAATATCTCACTCTGTTCGTTAATGAGGTTAAGTGAACTGCTGCATGGGTTGCCGAATCACCCTTGTCATCAATTTAAGGAGCCGAGCGTGGTTGATATGCACTCTTCGTCTGAACGCCGTCGGCGGAAAATGGCGGCGTTGATTTCTCAGCTTGCGCCAAACAATGGTTACACGCAGTCGGCTTTAAAAGATGTGCGTTTTTTACGTTCCGATATCTCGCTGGAGAGCACGCCCGTGCTGTACGAGCCGTCTGTCGTGGTGGTCTGTCAGGGGCGTAAACGGGGCTTTCTGGCGGATCAAACCTTTATCTATGACGCACAGCAGTTCTTAGTCGTGGCCGTCCCTTTGCCTTTTATCAGCCAGACGGAAGCCACAGCCGAGGAACCCATGCTGGCGGTGGCGCTGCGTCTGGATTTGCAGGTGGTGGCGGATTTACTGGTGACGCTTAAGCTGCCACTGACGACAGAGGAGCCAGCCAGCATGCTCTCCACGCCGCTGGACGAGCAATTAGGCGATAGCGTCCTGCGCCTGCTGGAAACGCTGCGATCACCACAGGAAACGCAGGTTCTCGGGGCTGGTCTGCTGCGCGAAATTTACTATCGCGTCCTGATGAGCGAGCAGGGCGCTTCGCTGCGGGCGGCGTTATCGAATCAGGGCTATTTTGCGCAAATCGCCCGGGCGTTGCAGATCATGCAGCATCGTTATCAGGAGCATATGGAAGTGGCCGATCTGGCGCGTGAAGTCGGCATGAGCAGCGCAACGTTTCACGCGCGGTTTAAAGCCGTCACGCAAAGCTCGCCGATGCAGTATCTCAAGTCTTTGCGTCTGCATCAGGCCCGGCTATTGATGGTGCGAAATGGCGTCTCTGCCGCGGCGGCTTCGGCAGAGACGGGCTACGAGAGTCCTTCGCAGTTCAGTCGCGAATTTAAGCGCTTCTTTGGCCGCAGCCCGCAGCAGGAAGCCCTGTATATGAAAGAGATCCTGCGGCTGGAGCCTGCCATTGCCGTGACCGGCTAAAGCAATTTAGTACGGGCTGGCAGTATGTCGAATAACCAGCTCGCTCACGTCCACGTCATCAGGCTGCGCGATCACCCAGGCGATGGCACGAGCAATCGCCTCCGGGTCAAGCGCCACGCTGCGATAGCTTCTCATCGCCTCACGGGCATACTCATCACTGATGGTCTCCGCCAGCTCGGAAGTGACCACGCCGGGCGAAACCACCGTCACCCGGAGTTTATCCGTCTCCTGTCTGAGGCCGTCCGAAATAGCCCGCACAGCGTATTTAGTCGCGCAGTAAACCGCCGCGGTAGGTGAAACGCTCAGCCCGCCAATCGACGAAATATTAATAATATGGCCGTACTGTTGCTGCTCCATCAGCGGTTGAGCAGCGGCAATACCGTGCAGCACGCCACGAATATTTACATCAATCATCTGATTCCACTCGTCTACTTTGCGCGAGGAAAGCGGCGAGAGCGGCATCACGCCAGCGTTATTAATCATTACGTCCAGTCCGCCAAAACGCTGCTGCGCTTCAGCGACAAATGCTTCCATCTGTTCGAGTTGGGTAACGTCCAGCGCCATAAAATGGGCCTCACCGCCCGCCGCGTGGATCTCCGCGACCTCCTTTTCCAGCCGCGCTGTCCGACGCGCACCCAGCATGACGCGAGCGCCTTTAGCCGCTAATAAACGAGCGGTCGCTTCGCCTATGCCACTACTGGCACCGGTAATCGCGATAACTTTATTCATCAGTTCAGACACAGAAACCTCCACAATGAGCCTCACTAAACGGACTATCCGTCAGTGACTACCAGCGTATGAGGGTTATCGTGTGGTGAAAATATCCGTGGCTCTTTAAAGCTTGCCTAATCCTCTAAAACGGGGCCTTACTCAATTTCCGAGGGAATAAAAGGTGGGTGATAGATGGCGGTGCTCCAGTGGCGGCTGCTGGCGTGTTTTTCGGCCAGCCAGCCCGCTTTGCGCAGCTCTCGCGCAATCAGTTTGTTCATAATGCCGTGTCCCACCAGCAGCACGTTACCCTTGGATGAATGCTCAATTAGCGTGGTGGCTGCCAGAGCGGCTCGCCGTTCTGCCTGCTGAAAAGACTCTACCGAACCGGCATAGCCGCACAGCCACAGGGTGCGGAGCACCGTCAGCCAGAAAGCCGCAGGTAAATGAGGATAACCGAGGCGCATGACGGGCAACGAGACTTCGCTAAACAGTTCATCGATTGAGGCGGGTTCGCGGTCTAATTTTGCCAGGGAGGATCGGGCGCGAAGCAGCGGACTGGTAATAATATAGTCGGCCGTGCTCACTACCTGTCGGCATCTGTCCGGTGGCGCATCTTCAACCCGCGACATATCGTACGCTTCACACCACTGTTCCATCGCCAGCGCAGGCAAACGGCCGCCGGGATGGTGATCGGGCTTACCGTGGCGCATCAGTATAATGCTCATTGCTTTCCTCAAAGATAATTTACGATTAAGGGATCGGCGTTCCCTGAGAAAAAATGCGGCAATCCCTCCAGATAATAGACGGTCTGCTCCGACAACGTCATCTGCCTGTCATAGCGGGCGATTTACACTGTGGTCTGCTGAGAAGGCGCGGTGATGGCGAAAAATGACACATCAGTGAAGTTTTAACACACTATTGGCCTGTCATAACGAAATACTTTAGCGTTAATTTATCATAAATGTCTGTTATATCAGACGTTGTCGGCTTTGCTGGCATAATGAATGTGAAATTAATCTAATTTATTTCTCAAGATTACTTGATTTATCTACGCGCGTAGATACAATGCATGCACGTCAAAAAATCACCGTGTCGATGCCTGTCAGCGCAGTGAAAGGTCAACTTTGTTTCCCGTATACATATGATTGGTTAATCAAAACCAACGGCCGGGAAGCTTACAGAACAGAGTCCAACACCAGGGAACCCGTTACTGACCTTTAACTATGGCTCAGCAAAAGAGCGTCCTCACTGATGCATTTCCCGGCGATCCGGGGGCGAGCCAGTGAAGGCGAAACAGACCTCCTAACATCAGGGATTTTTTTTCATGTCCACACCTCAAAGCATCCGGCCAGCGGCATCTTCTGCCTGTTCTGCCGCCGATGAACGTCTGGCCACCACGGAAGGGCGCAAGGATTTCTGGCGGGCGACCGTCTCTTGCTGGCTTGGCACGGCGATGGAGTATGCAGATTTTGCGCTGTACGGTCTCGCTGCCGGTATCATCTTTGGCGACGTTTTCTTTCCTGAAGCCACGCCTGCCATGGCGCTACTCTCCAGCTTTGCAACCTGGTCCGTTGGCTTTATCGCCCGGCCTATCGGCGCGCTGTTTTTCGGCTGGCTGGGCGATCGTAAAGGGCGTAAAGCGGTGATGATCACCACCATCATTCTGATGGGGGCCTCGACCACCTTAATTGGCCTGATCCCCAGCTATGCGTCAATTGGCGTGTGGGCACCGGCCTGTCTGGTGCTGTTGCGGTTTAGCCAGGGGTTTGGCGCGGGTGCCGAGTTGTCCGGTGGCACGGTGATGCTGGGAGAATATGCCCCTGCTGAGAAACGCGGGCTGGTATCGTCGATTATCGCGCTGGGATCGAACAGCGGCACGCTGTTGGCCTCGCTGGTCTGGCTGATCGTGGTACAGATGGATCCTCAGCAGTTGCAGGCGTGGGGCTGGCGAATCCCGTTCCTGTGCAGCTCGCTGATCGCGCTGGTTGCCTTGTGGATCCGCCGTCATTTGAAAGAAACCCCGGTATTTGAGCGCAAAAATGCCGAGATGCAGGCGGTACGTGAAGGCAAGTTAGTGTCTTACCATCCGCAAGCGCCACGCAGCCTGTGGCAGCGTAGCCGGGCGTTTCTGGTGATGCTGGGTTTACGCATCGGCGAAAACGGGCCTTCCTACCTCGCGCAGGGCTTTATGATTGGTTATGTGGTCAAAGTATTAGCGGTAGATAAATCGGTCGCCACTACGGCGGTGCTGATCGCCTCGCTGCTGGGCTTCCTGATTATTCTTTTTGCTGGCTGGCTTTCCGACCGTTTCGGTCGTCGCATAACCTATCGCTGGTTCTGCTTGCTGTTAATTATCTATGCCTTCCCGGCCTTTATGCTGCTGGATTCTCGTGAGCCGATCGTGGTGATGGCAACCATTGTTGTCGGGATGGGGCTGGCCTCGCTGGGTATCTATGGCGTGCAGGCGGCCTGGGGCGTGGAGATGTTTGGCGTAAAACATCGCTACACTAAAATGGCAACGGCAAAAGAGCTGGGGTCAATTTTGTCTGGCGGTACCGCGCCGCTGGTAGCCGCCGCGCTGCTTTCCTGGACGGGTCACTGGTGGCCAATTGCCACCTATTTCGCGGTGATGGCGACAATTGGCTTCCTGACCACCTTTGTGGCACCGGAAACGCGAGGTCGCGATCTCAATGCCCCGGAAGATGCTATTTAAGCAGTAATGCGGACCGGGCTGCCGGTTCGCGCAATCAATGAGGTGAAACCTTGGCAAAAAACATTCATCGCGCCACCCGGGTCGATGTCGCCAGAGAGGCCGGAACCTCCGTAGCGGTGGTCAGCTACGTTATCAATAATGGCCCGAGGCCGGTAGCAGATGCGACCCGGCTTCGCGTGTTGGCAGCGGTACAAAAGACTGGCTATCGACCTAACAGCGTGGCGCGCGCCCTGGCTTCCGGCACCAGCAAAACCTACGGGCTGGTGGTGCCGAATATCGGCAACGCTTTTGTCGCTTCTTTCGCGCATGCTCTACAGCAGGAAGCGCTAAATAACGGCATGGTGATGCTGCTGGGCGACGCGGGCGACTGCCGCAAGCGCGAGCTGGAGCTGATTAACAACCTGCTCAGCCAGCAGGTAGACGGCCTGTTTTACAACAGCGTCGATCGTCATCCCTATATCGATGTTATTCAGGCCAGCGGCACGCCGCTGGTGATGCTTGACCGCGTCGATCCTGCTTTGAACGTCAATATCCTGCGTGTGGACGAGCGTGAAGCGGCGCACCAGGTAACGGCGCACTTGCTGAGTCACGGCTATCAGGACGTCGGCATCATCAGTGGGCCGCCGGAGATGTTCAACGCGCAGGATCGCCTCGCAGGTTGGCGACAGGCGTTGCAGGACTTTGGCGTGCGTGAGCGGGCAGAGTGGATTTTCCCGGCAGCCTATACTCGTGAAGGGGGTTATCAAGCAGCAAAAGAAATGTTGCGGGGACCGCTGCCGCGTGCGCTATTTGCCTCTAACGAAATGCAGGCGATTGGGTGTATCCGTGCTCTGGCAGAACATCATATCGCTGTGCCGCAGCAGGTTGCACTGGTCTGTTTTAACGGCACGGATCAGGCGGCTTTTCACGTTCCCTCTTTAACGACAGTACGGCAACCGGTCGAAGCGATGGCAAAAGCGGCACTCGCGATGCTCGCGCAACCCGGAAATGAAGTGCACCTGAGCGAATTTTCTCACCAGCTACAGCTTGGCGAATCCTGTGGCTGTTTCCTTACCGCCAGCCGCGATGCGGCAAGTTAAGATAAAAATGAAAAGAGTCATTATTGATTGCGATCCGGGAAATGGGATTACCGGAGCGAACGTTGACGACGGTCTGGCGATAGCGCTGGCGCTCGGTTCACCGGGCCTTTCCGTCGAGCTGATTACCACCGTGGCAGGCAACACGCCCAGTGAAACGGGCTTTAACGTAGCGAAAGATTTGGTTGAGCAACTGGGACTGGATGTGCCGGTACGCAAAGGTGCTGACCGGGCGCTGGTTGAGCCGTCGGAGCCATGGCGGGAGGCGCTTGATAACCGGGTTCACCAGTCAAAGCTGGCGCATCTGTGGCAGGGCGTGCGTCAACCACAGGCGTACAGCGCGCCGGATGAAGAGGCGGCAGATGCCATCGGCAGGCTGATTTGCGCCAATCCGGGCAAGATAACGCTGGTGGCTATCGGGCCGCTGACCAACGTGGCGCGGGCGTTAGATCGTTATCCGCAGATGGCGGAAGCGGTGCAGGAAATCGCGATTATGGGCGGCGTTTTTGCGCTGGATGACTTTATTAAGGACACCAATTTTGGCCTCGATCCGGAAGCGGCGCAGCGTGTTCTGACCTGCGGTGCCACTATCACGCTGGTGCCGATGGATGTCACGACCCGGACGCTGATGACGCACCGCGACCTGGACAGGATCCAGAAGCTGGATACGCCGCTGGCGAAGTTTGTCTGTGAAACCTTCAGGCCGTGGCTCGACTATTCCATTCAGACGCGCAAGCTTCCGGGCTGCTGGATCCACGATGCGCTGGTCATTGCCTGGCTGATCAATCAGCAGGTGGCAACGGCGGCAGACTACTACGTGAATGTGGAACTGCGGCCCGGCATGACGCGCGGCAAGTCCTGGCGTTATCGGCTGCCGCTGCGGGTTGATATTGCCGTGGGTGAGACAACGGGCGGCATGGTACACGTGCTGAAAACGGTGGATAACAAGCTGCTGCTGAACATGCTGGAACAGGCGTTGGCGAAGTGATTTTAAGGCCCGCGATGGCGGGCCTTAAGCTTGTTAACCGGTTGCTGGCGCGAAGATTACGTTAAGAATCAGGCTACCTTGTTCTTAGCGGCTCGCTGCGTAAGAAAACGTTCTAAAGAGGTTACGCGGCTCATCTCTTCCTGAGTGCGCGCATCGTTTTCCACTTCCCAAATATCCACGCTGTTTTGCAGGTTTAACCAAAATTCAACGCTGGTATCAAAGACCATAGCCAGTCTGAAAGCCATATCAGGCGTCAGTTTGCGGTTGTTATTCAGTAAAGCGCTGACCGAATTACGGTGTACATTGAGCATCTCTGCTAAGTCATTGATTTTTAGCGAAAGCGGTTCCAGGTATTCGTATAACAAAATATCGCCTGGGGTGGTGGGCTTACGTGTCGCTTGTTTCATCATAATTTTTCTCTTTTCATAATGCTTCGCCAACTTCACGCTTTTTAGAGCGTTACAGGGCGCATCTGTAAACTCTTCCACTCATTTGTGTTTTTTATAACTGTGCGGATCTAAATAAAGATCAATTGCTTTTCCTTCAATCCATTTGAAAATTAATCGGTATTGCTCATTGATGCGTATCGCAGAGTACTCACTCAGCGGAGGATGCAACTCTTCATATCGATTACCCGGTGGCGATCGTAAGTCCTTATACGTTGTCGCAGCATTTATCAGGTCCAGTTTGCGAGCTAATGCTGACTCCAGATTTGCCGGGATTTTTTTATGCGTTTTGCCATATAAAAAATAATCTTCAAGCCATTCATCCCTAAAATTTTCAATGTTTCTCAACATCTCAGTTCACGCCTCCGCTGCGTAATAATCGCACTACTTTATTGCACTCCCGCACTGTGCGCAAGTGCAATATAGTGAGATTAGTGTTTGGCGATCCTGATGGCTCGCTGCCAGCGCAGCGCATCAATCAGTACAAGTATTAGCAGGCTGACGCCCATTACCGGCAGGCTGAACGCCAGCGCGACGCTACAAACCAGCAGTAAAAACCTTGCGCTGAGAGAGAGCTGTCGCCAGCTGTGCAGCAGCGTATCCGCCGGATGAGGCCCGCTGCCTGCCGCAGGTCGTCGTTGCCACCACAGGCGATAACCCATCACGATCAGCAGGCACAGCCCCAGGCCAAAGGTGGCCAGCAGCAGCTGATTAGGCAGGCCAAACAGCACGCCCATGTGAGCATCCACCCCCCAGCGCGTCAGTTTTGCCAGCAACCCAAACCGGGCGAACTCAACCTTATCCACCACCGTAAAGTCATGCGGATCCACGGCTACGCTATCTACCTGCGTAGGCCAGCGGCGATCGATTTCACTGACTGTCCAGGCTTTGTCGGCCTGCCAGGCGGGACGGATTTCTATTTTTTCAGCGTCGATCCCGGCGCTGCGGGCCGCCTTTACCACGCCATTAAACTGCGCGGGCGTGATGGCGACCGTCGCGGCGGGCATTGGCCCGGTCATATGATGCTCCGCATGCTCATCGACAGGCACAGGATGCTCTGCATGCTCGTCGGCGGTCATATGATGCTCCGCATGTTCATCGGCGGGCATATGATGCCCGGCATGTTCGCCAGACATCGTCATTGCTGGCATCGCATCCGTCATCGGCTGCATGACTGGCGGTGCCAGCGTCGTATTGACGGATGGCGTCATCCAGCCGAAATGCGCCCGCATCGACGAAATATTGTCTCCCGCCCAGCGCGACCAGGTCAGTCCGGTTGCCGAGAAAAACAGCAGGCCAGCCAGCAGCAGCAGGCCAAGGGTGATATGCCAGTGGCGCTGACGCTGGCCCGGCCCGGCTTTTCTTACCTTCTGCGATGAACGGCTGGCAGCCCAGAGCAGCACGCCACCCAACGCGGCAACCCACAGCCAGCTGGCGGCAAGTTCGCTATAGTTTCTGCCGAGATCGCCCAGCAACAGGTTGCGGTGCAGATAATCCAGCCAGGTCCGTAACGGCAGCACGCCACTGGTGCCATAAACCGGCAGCATGCCACGGATCTCAAGCGTGCCGGGATCGACAAACACCGCCGTCGATTCCGAAGGCCCGGATTCAGGCGTAATAAACATTACGCGGGTCGTCTCGCCGACGGTGGGTGCCGGGCGTACCGCTGAGATCCTGATGCCGGGACCCACAAAGTTTTGCGCCGTCCGCACCTGGTCGGCCAGTGATTTTGCGGGCACCTTGCTGGGTGTAAACAGCTGGTGGGCATACAGCGCGTTTTCCAGCTGCGGGGTCAGTACATATAAGGTGCCGGTCAGGGCGGCAATAAAGATAAAAGGGCCAATGAACAGGCCAATATAGAAGTGAAGACGACGTAGTAAGGGCAGAAGCGCGCTGCGGGTGTTTTCCACGCGCGCCGGCTGCGCCAGAATTTTTTCTGACATAGTCATTCCATCCGCCTGAAACCAGGCATAAGCAGGTGTTGGCCGCTATTGCGACGTAATTTTATGGTCCAGATGCTCAGAAAATGGGCGGGGCCCGGGGATGGAAAAAGCGTGGCGCAAAGCGTGAGAAGAGGGGGCGAAGCAATGGCAGAGCGGGCTGCTTTGCCGCCTGAAGCACTGACCACAGCGGCGGCAGATTATTTAAATCCAACGGCAGATGCGCCAGCAGCACACAGTAGCCGCAGGCGCTGTCGTCCATCATCGACAGCGGATGATGCGCCTGCATGCGGGCATGTTGCTGGGGCGACATCTCAGCCATTACGCAGTCTGCGTCATGATCGGCGGGCTGATGGCTCGCCATCATCATTGCGTGGCGGGCAGGGGAAGTCGTCAGCGATTTTGAAATCACCGGCGCGATAAACAGCAGCAGTATAGCGATCAGTCCCAGCCAGGCAGCAAAACGGCTGGGCGAACGGTGCATCTGAATCAGCGACAAGCCCAGGCTTCCTCGTCATTCACGAACGTCGCAGTGTAGCAAAGTTTCTGCGTGAGATCGGATTGTGAATTGAAACGCGTGCTTACATCCTGAATTGAAGACTGACAACTGCGTCCAAATCGCTACCTTATTACATGCTATAAACAAATACTTAACAAATACCGGTCTGCTTCGCAGACGCTTGCCTTCTGTAAGACAGGATAAACCCTATGTTCAACTGGACTTCAACCCAGCGCAATGTGGCTTTCGCCTGCTTTGCCAGCTGGATGCTGGACGCGTTCGACTTTTTTATACTGGTGTTCGTGCTGAGTGATATTGCCGCTAACTTTCATACTGAAATTTCCGACGTTTCGCTGGCGATTATGCTGACGCTGGCGGTCAGGCCGATAGGCGCACTGCTGTTTGGTCATCTTGCCGAAAAGTATGGCCGACGGCCGATTCTAATGGTGAATATCGTCACCTTTTCGCTGTTTGAATTACTGTCCGCCTGGTCGCCCACGCTGGCGACGTTTTTGGCTTTTCGCGTGGTCTACGGCATTGCGATGGGCGGTATCTGGGGCGTTGCGTCGTCGCTGGCGATGGAAACCATTCCCGATCGTTCACGCGGCATGATGTCCGGCATTTTTCAGGCCGGCTATCCGGCCGGTTATCTGCTGGCGTCGATCATCTTTGGGCTGTTTTACAGCATGGTTGGCTGGCGCGGCATGTTTTTAATCGGTGCTTTGCCGGTGCTGCTGCTGCCGTTTGTCTGGTTCAAAGTGCCGGAGTCACCGGTATGGCTGGCCGCCAGAGAACGAGGCGAGCGGGCATCGCTGCTGCCGGTATTACGCAGCCACTGGAAGCTTTGTCTCTGGCTGGTGTTGTTGATGGCCTGCTTTAACTTCTTCAGCCACGGCACTCAGGATCTCTACCCAACCTTCCTGAAAGTGCAGCACGGCTTCGATCCGCATACGGTCAGTATTATTGCCATTTGCTATAACATTGCGGCAATGCTGGGCGGGGTACTGTTTGGCACGCTGTCAGAGAAAATCGGCCGGAAAAAAGCGATTATCATCGCGGCGCTGCTGGCGTTGCCGGTGCTACCGCTGTGGGCGTTTTCAACCGGTTCGGTGACGATTGGGCTGGGCGCTTTCCTGATGCAGTTTATGGTGCAGGGCGCGTGGGGCGTGGTGCCGGGCTATCTGACTGAGTTAGTGCCTGCCAATACGCGAGCGGTGCTGCCGGGATTCGTTTATCAGTTGGGAAATCTGATTGCGTCGGTCAACGCCACGTTGCAGTCGCGCATTGCAGAAAGCCATGGCAATAACTACGGGCTGGCGATGGCGATAGTGGCGGGTACGGTTGCGGTATTGATTTGCGTGCTTGTCGCTTTCGGACGCGAAACGCGGGGAATCGAACTGACCGCCCGCAACAAGTAGGTTATTCAGGGCGGCTGGCAAATGCGCCCTGAATCCGACGCCCTTATTCAGGCAGCTGACAGACATCTACCCAGGTTGCTTCAGTCAGCTCTGCCATCAACGCTGGCGCGATGCGTACCGCGCTAAAAATCGAACCGGCGGCGGGCAACACCTCCGCGAAATCTTTTAGCGATACGTCGCAAAAAACCTGCAAAGGCGTTTCCAACCCGAAAGGGCAGACGCCGCCCACCGGGTGACCGGTCCAGCTCACCACTTCGTCGGTGCTGAGCATGCGTGCTTTTGCGCCCAGCATGGCTTTCAGTTTGCGGTTATCAAGGCGCGCATCGCCGCGTGTCACAATCAGCACAACCCGATCTTTCACCTTCAGCGAGAGCGTTTTCGCTATCTGGCCGGGCTTAACGTGATGGGCGCGGGCGGCCAGCTCAACGGTGGCGGTGCTTTCGGCCAGCTCAATAATACCAATATCAGGTGCGCGCTCGGCAAAAAACTGCCGTACAGACTCCAGGCTCATGCTTATCTCCCTCATTTTGAGGCGATAACGCTGCCACAGAGAAGCCGGGCTGTAAACGGATGGAGAAAAAATCAGACAGGTTTCAGCGTACAGTTGCCGCAGCGTTCTACATCCGGCAGACGATAGCGCTGGCAACAGGTGCGGCGCTGCATTTCACCGTCGCGCGGCAACATGGTGCGGTAGAAGGGATTATCAGAACCGTCGAGCAGCGAGCGGCTAAAGAAAAGAGCGTGTTCCAACTCTGCACGCAGCGCTTCACCCAACAGCGGTGCGAGTTCGCCCAGGAACCACCAGACGGCAAAGCCGCTGTTGCTCCAGATCAGTTTGCCGTTGATGTCGCCGTGGCGCTCAATGCCCTCAACTGCCGGGATAAGATGCTGCTGGATCAGGCGATCCATGCGGCGGCGCGGGCTGAGATAACGTGCCTCTTCATCTTCACGCGCGTCAATCCAGAAAGCCGCAGGGCGGCCGGTTTCGTGGAATTCAACGTGAATATGCTCTGGCGAACAGTCCAGCGCACGATTTTCCAGCAGCAGCGCCATCATCATTGGCGGCAGGATCAGGCCGAAATACCATTGTGCCCAGAGCGACTGCAAGGGTTTGTTCTCACGCGCCAGTCCGCCGTTATCACGATAGATAAAATCGCCGTAGCGCTGATTCAGGCGCGCAAAGTTTTCCGGTTGCGACCAGCGTTTCAGCGTCATACAGCCAGCCGGCGCTTCGCCGCCCAGCTTGATGGTATCGAGGAAATAAGCACGATGCTCACTGAACAAATCGCGCAGCGAGCTCGCCAGTGAGCGATCGCTTTGCAGGAAGATCAGCGGGTAAGAGCCATACTCAGATGCCTGACGCAAAATGGTGCTCATGAGGGGTTCCGCAATAAACCAAACAGGAAAACAAATGATAATCGTTCTTGATTGTATCTGAGGGGGATTGTGCAAACAAGCAGCATTTTTTGCGTTTAACAGCGGGCATGGCATAATCTAAAAGCCATAATAACAACAGGGAATAATCATGCTGTTTTAATGGAATTTAACGGTATTTAATCCATTTTCCGGGCTGACAGGCAATTTGTTGGAAAAGGTTTATTCTCAGGTAGCTAAAATTATCGCGGCATAAATCACTATTTAAGCAAAATTTGCTGTTAGCAATGCTGACAATTATTGGTGCCAGGCATGTTCGCCTTACTGGCCGAATTTAATCTGCAACAGAACATATTTACAGTTCGCAATTTAAAATAAGTCAAATAATACCTTGAAGGAAAAAAGAGGGGGGATAATAGCGGGGTATCAGGCGAGAACAGGCCCGGCTTCGCGCCGGGCCAGGCAATATTATGGCCCGTCGACAGTCTTACTAAGATCGCTCTGCGAAATAGCTGCATGAGAAAGAATATTATTTCGACCGCGGTTTTTGGCCAGATAAAGCGCGCGATCGGCATTGGTCAGTGCGCTGTCAAAATCATCCGCATGCAGGGGGGCAAAACCCGCGCTGATCGTCACGTGCGTCGCCACTCGCTCATTAAAAAGATGAGGAATGGACAATTCCTGCACGTACTGGCGGATGCGTTCAGCGAGCTTCATGGCAATCGACTCGTTCACGTTAGTGAGTAAAACCAGAAACTCTTCGCCACCGTAGCGCGTCACAATATCGCGGGAGCGGACAGCGTCACGAATGGCCACCGAAACCCTGGCCAGCGCCTGATCGCCCATGGCATGGCCGTAGTTGTCGTTATAGGCTTTGAAATGATCGATATCCAGCAGCAGCAGAAAGTGGCTGCCGGCGTGGTTGTCGAGGATATTCTTCAGGCGGCTTGCCAGGCCACGCCGGTTATACAGGCCGGTCAGCGGGTCAAGCATGCTCAGGTCGCTGTAGGTCTGTTTCTCTTCGTACAGCTGGCTCACCAGCCGACGGGTAAAGCGGTCGCGACGCTGCTGCATCAGGTGGTGCAGCGTAAAACCGGTCAGGGGCAGGATAATGGTGAACAGCAGCAGCAGCGTGTTCTCACCACGATCCAGCACAAGCACCGCCAGCGTTGGCGGGGCGATATGCAGGCAGAACGCCAGCAGATGATCGCCCAGCGCAATGGCGCTGATAAAAAAGACGCTGACCAGGCTGATAATCAAAAAGCTGCTGTCATAATAAAAGACAAGTTGATACTTAAATACAATTTGCCAGCTCCAGAGTAAACCGGTTATTGCCGCAGCGATATTTAAGGGTGGAAATTTGCGTCCGGGACGTAACAGCATCCATAACAATATTGTCACACTCAATAGTGCAATCACCAGCAGCGGCGGCGTGAATAAAAAAGGCGGGTTTTCCTCGTTATGATATAAATAAAAGAGCGATGTGGCTGTGTTTAAAAAAAGAAATAGCATCAGCGACAGCCGATGCTTGCTGTGAAGCAATTCATCATAGCTTTGTAATTTCATTATTTTTTACTCATGACTACCCTGTGAATATTCCCTGACGCAACCTGAAAGGCTGGCCTGATTTCAACCTGGAATAGTTTGAAGCTGATATTATTTGAATTTACTTAATAGTCGAACGCGGGCAATTTATCACTTTATGCCCTCACTGTCATCATCGAGTGTAAAGATTACGCAAAGCGCCAGCAAATTTAGCTGCAAAGTGATAAGGATTCTTATATGCTATTGGTAATCATTATCATTTAAAAAGGTGTGGATACGGCGATGCTGATAGCAATGATCACCGCGTGCGGACTGTGGGGGATAAGCTGGATGTTAAATAAACGACTGGATAGCGGATGGGGTGTCTTGCTTCCCTGCGCGATAATGCCACTGATTACGCTGCTGCACCTCTCCTTTGCCGAATGGCGGGTGGTGATGGTCATTGCCCTGTTGGCCACGGCGGTCATGCTTTACCACAAACGTCTGCGCCATTATCTGCTGCTGCCTTCCTGCCTGGCACTAGCGGGCGGCATGGCGGCGATTTCCATTAACTTCGGCACGCTATAACAGGTTCGGATTGATAAACGGAACGGTTCTGCAAAGATAAGCGGGATCGTGCGAATAAAAGCGTAAAAGCAGGAAAGTTTCAGAAGGTAAAACGAATTAATATTGCAGGAAAATCAGACTATTGCGGGAAAAACTGAGGGTATTGCAGTAAAAGCGGAGGTTCAACGTGGTGCGAAGAGAGGGACTTGAACCCTCACGTCCGTAAGAACACTAACACCTGAAGCTAGCGCGTCTACCAATTCCGCCACCTTCGCATCGTGTTGAACTTTTCTATTCATATCATCGCATTGGTGCGAAGAGAGGGACTTGAACCCTCACGTCCGTAAGAACACTAACACCTGAAGCTAGCGCGTCTACCAATTCCGCCACCTTCGCGCAGTGCGCATAACATGAATAACGTGGTTTTTGGTGCGAAGAGAGGGACTTGAACCCTCACGTCCGTTAAGACACTAACACCTGAAGCTAGCGCGTCTACCAATTCCGCCACCTTCGCGTACCGTCAATATAACAACGTTATATTGCAACCACGGAGGCGCATTCTAGAGATTTTCCCCGGTACGTCAACAGTTATTTAACTGCCGCAATACGATCGCTGTAAAAAGCGACACAAATCGCGCGATGGCTGACAACGTGCAGGTTCAGGGAGCATAAGCGCTCCCTGCTATTTAACGTTTTGCTTTCGCCGCCCGGGAATGCACGGCGCGGTAAACCTTGAAGCGGCCGTTCTGCGCCAGCACTTCGTGGTTGCCGAACGTCTCGTCCAGCACCTGTGCGTAAGGCAGGAAGGCGTTTGCCACGATGCGCAGCTCGCCGCCCATGTTCAGATGCTTAACCGCGCCGCGGATCAGCGTTTGAGCTGCATCCAGGCTGGTTTGCAGGCCGTCGTGGAACGGCGGGTTGGAGAGGATCATGTCGAAGCGACCGTTCACGTCGGAATAGACGTTACTTGGGTAAACGTCGCCTTCCAGATTGTTTGCCGCCAGCGTGGCCTTGCTTGCTTCTATCGCCGCCGCGTTAACGTCGGTCATCGTCAGACGGACTTTGGGTGAAAAACGGGAAAGCATCACAGAAAGCACGCCCGCGCCACAGCCCACATCCAGCACTTTACCTTTCGTGTGCGGCTGTAGCGTGGAAAGCAGCAGGTTACTGCCCGTATCCAGACCGTCACGGCTGAACACACCCGGCAGTGTTTTGATGGTCAAATCGCCCAGCGGATATTCATTCCAGTATGCTTCTGCATCAAAGGACGGTTTTGCCTCAAGGCGGCCATGATATAAACCGCAGCGACGCGCGCTGTCGATTTTGGTCAGCTGCGCCCATTCCTCTACCATCTGTTCTGCGCTACGCACGCCGCTGCGGTTTTCACCGACGATAAACAGATCGCTGCCAACGGGCAGCAAAGAAAGCAGATTTTCCAGCTGGAACTGGGCTTCTGGCTTGTTCTTCGGCCAGAAGTAGATCAGCGTATCGCAGTCGGCAACCATTTCTGCCGTCGCCACCAGACCATAGCTGGCGTTTTCCGCCAGCGTACGGCTGAGGATCTGCCAGTGATGAAACTGCTGGGTATGTACCCGGCTCAGCGCGGTATCCAGTTGGGCGGGCAGGTCATCCTGCAGGTCGCCAGCAAACAGTACGCGGCGTTGAGTAAATTCATCACTGTGGCGCAGTATAACTTCACTGGCCGGGGTAAATGCAGACATCGGTGGCTCCTCATAAATCAGAGCGGCGATTATACCGAAATTTATCGGCGTTGCAGCATGACAGCGAGAGAATGCTTTTTGCGCACTGTCGCCGCCCGCTGTAAGCGCGCCTTGGGTGCGGGGTTTGTTGGCGCGGATGCCATTGGTTTGCTAGCATAGCCCGCATCTTGGGCGACCAGACGGGGAATAAAGATGTCTTCCAGACGTGACTGGTTATTACAGCAAATGGGTATTACGCAGTATACGCTGCGGCGTCCGGGTGCTTTACACGGTGAAATAGCCGTATCGCTTAGTGGGCAGACTCGCCTGCTGATCGTGGCCGATGTGCCGCCTTTGTTAACCGATCCTTTCATCAGCGATGTGCTCTCTGCCATGCAGATGCGCACGCATGAAGTGGTGGTCCTTACGCCGGAACAGTTAATGATGCTGCCTGACGACACCCGCTGCACCAGCTGGTGCCTGGGGTTGGACGCACCCATTAACGTGCCTGGTTCACAAATCGCTTCGCCCGTTCTTGCGGAGCTTTACCATAATGCCAGCGCCAAACGCGCGTTGTGGCAGCAGATCACCCACTATGAAGCAGATTTCTTTACTGACACCGCAAGACCTTGACCGCGCTTTTGCCATTGAGCAGCGCAGCCATGCTTTTCCCTGGAGTGAAAAAACGCTGGTCAGCAATCAGGGCGAACGTTACCTCAACTACCGGCTTGATGTCGGTGAACAGATGGCGGCCTTTGCCATTACGCAAGTGGTGCTCGACGAAGCGACGCTGTTCAATCTGGCCGTCGATCCGGCTTTTCAGCGTCAGGGGCTGGGCCGGGAACTGCTGCAACATCTGATTAGCGAACTGGAAGCACGCGGCATTCTGACGTTATGGCTGGAGGTTCGCGCCTCGAATCGCCCGGCTATTGCGCTGTATGAACAGCTCGATTTCAATGAAGTCTCGGTGCGCCGCAACTATTACCCAACCGCAGATGGCAAAGAAGATGCCATCATTATGGCGCTGACGATTTAACAAGGGCTTTTGAACAATGCTTAAAGACTGGGACTGGATCTTATTCGACGCGGACGACACGCTGTTTCACTTTGACGCCTTCGCAGGTCTTCAGCGTCTTTTTCAGCAGTACGACGTGCATTTTACAGCAGAAGATTACGACACTTACCAGTCGGTTAACAAACCGCTGTGGGTGGAATATCAGAATGGCGCCATCAGTGCGATGCAGCTGCAACACCAGCGTTTTCAGGGCTGGGCCGATAAACTCAACGTGACGCCGCTGGATTTGAACAATGGCTTTTTACGTGCGATGGCCGAGCTGTGCCTGCCGCTGACGGGCGCAGTCAATCTACTCAATGCGCTGAAAGGGCGCGTGAAGATAGGGATTATCACCAACGGTTTCACCGCGCTGCAACAGACGCGCCTGGAACGTACGGGTTTTCTGGAGTATTTCGATCTGCTGGTGATTTCTGAACAGGTGGGGTACGCCAAGCCGCATCCGGCGATCTTCGATTATGCGCTGGAGAAAATGGGCAATCCCTCCCGCCAGCGCGTAATGATGGTAGGCGACAACCCGGACTCGGATATCTTAGGCGGCATCAACTCAGGATTAGCCACTTGCTGGCTAAACGCGGATAACCGCCCGCTGCCTGATGGCATCAGCCCGGACTGGCAGGTAAGCACGCTCGCCGAACTGCAAGAGATTCTGATCGCTTAAGTGTACATTTTGCCAGGTAAAACGCACATAAAGCTAAATTTTTAGCAGCATATTGTTCGTTATGCTCTCAGGGGCATTTCGAGCAATATAATCCACTGAATTTTCCCGTCACCAAAAACCCTTTCCCATTTCTGTTACAACTCAGGTCCATTAACTAACATTGTTATATAATATTTAGTTATTACATATCTTAATTTTAATAACCAGTTTAAATAAACTGGCTGAGTTTTAAGCAATAAATGCAGGATAGTCCTGGTAAATGCGTGCCATTTATGCAGAATTTACTTTATTTTTTTAACATTAGTAAGGCTAATGTTTTCAAATGTAAATGCGAATCGTTGAATAATTGGAAGGACACTGTAAACTTGCCGAAAAAAAGGGTTAAAACTGTACTTTCGGTCAGGGATGGATTGCGATTGCACCATCTCGTGCGGTAGCTATGGTATCGGTTTCTAAGCAGTAACTGCCTGTATTTGCGCTGTTAAGATGTCATGTAACACAGAGTGACTGATTTTCAGCTGGCAACTCCCCCCGAAAAAAATTACCCCTGAAATAATTGTATTTAGCAATAATTGTACTACTTTAGCGCTCAAAGAAAGGCTGCGAAGCTATCGGTAGTGCATGCAGCGGTAAATAAATTGCTATAACAGTATCAATTTTGCCCCCGGTTACTTCACAATTATCTGGCTAATCGTGATGCTGCGGCGAATTTTTGTTAACAAAAATGCGCAATCTGTGTGGCCCGAAGGCGATGGCCTTTGTGGGCACAGTCGTTTTGACTGTTTTTTATTCTGGTACGGCCAGGGTGTTACAGAATCCGATCCCGCTCCGCCATTCAACGCGCCTTTTTTGAAAAAAATCGCCTCGTGCAGCACGGTAAGGCGGTATAAGATTAAACATTTCCAGCCCCTAAAACGTCTTTTTAAACAAAAACTTCATGAGGAATATGGTGAAAATTCGAATTGCATTAAGCCTGCTTTTTGTTTTGACGGTTGCCGGATGTAAAGCCCCACCGCCACCGATGACGGACGACACAATCGTTTCCACCACCGTTGATGGCGTCAAACTGACCTATCGTCATGCGGTACAGCCGCCGCTAAGCTTCACGCCGGTCAACGAAGAGTACCGCGCCCTGTACGCCGCTTCTGTTATGACGCGTCCTGACTTTGGCGGCAAGCTGGTGACGAACCTGGAAAACGGCAAGCCTTATACCGTGCTGGGTACGGTTGAAAACAACTGGTTTGCTATTGCTGAACAGGGCGAAGAGCAGATGATCGGTTATGTGCCGCTGCGCGCCGTGGTTAAAAGCGATCTCTACGACAAAACGATCAAAGCCGACTCCCGCCGTAAACGCGTTCGTGCAAGCACTAAAAAAACCTGCGTCGCCGTAGATGGCGCCAGCAAAGCCTGCCAGAACAACACCAGCGGGACCTGGGTCATCGACTGATAACGGGCCAGTGGCCACATTATGAAAAAATGTCTTTTTTGGCGCCTGAGTATTCAGGCGTTTTTCCTGATGGCATTCAGCGTGCTGACGGGCTGCACTTCACACAGCGTACCAACTCACTACAGCCTGGCGTTTCAGAGCCATCCGCAGACCAATAATGCCGCGCCGCTTAAGGTACGTTTATTGCTGCTTCGCTCCGACGCCGATTTCATGTCTGCCGATTTTTATTCGCTGCAAAACAGCACGGCGGCCCTGCTGGGCGGCAATCTGCTCTACAGCGAACAATTCTTCCTGATGCCCACAAACAGCAGCAAAACCGTTACCGTGCCCGCCGCGCCAGAGGCCCGCTATATCGGCATTCTGGCCGAATATCAGACCCTGGATGGCAAAAAATGGCGCCTCTCGCTGCCGCTGTCCGCCACGGGTAGCAGCACGCCCGAAGCCATCTGGCAAGCGTCGTCGGATGAACTGAAGGTCAATATCAGCGCTGACGCCGGCGGCTTGCGTGTCGTTCGCGCCTCCCTGCCATAAAACGGAAGTCATTATGAATAAAGCAGAAAAAGTGGTCTGGACCGAAGGCATGTTCCTGCGCCCGCACCATTTCCAGCAGGCAGAAAGCCATCTGCAAAGTACGCTCATCAACTGGGGAATGACCCAGCGTCCGTACCTGTGGGGCTTTTTAGATTTTGAAATTGATGAAGGGATGCTTCGTCAGGGAAAAGTCGCGCTCAGTTCGGCGAGCGGGCTGCTGCCAGACGGCACTTTTTTCTCTTTTCGTGATGGCCGCAATGGCCCTGCACCGCTGGCAATCCCTGATAATCAGAACAATGAAAAAGTGGTGCTGGCGCTGCCTGCACGGCGTAACGGTCGCGAAGAGGTTATCTTCAGCGAAGCCGTGGACTCACTGGCGCGTTATGTCACCTTTGAGCAGGAAGTGGATGACTTCAATGCCGACGCGGTCAGCCCGGCTGCCGTACAGTTTGGTAAGTTGCGCCTGCGCCTGATGCTGGAAAGTGAACTTTCCGCAGAGTGGACGGCGATGGCTGCCGTCAGAGTGGTGGAAAAGCGTAGCGATAATCAGGTACGTCTGGACAGCAGCTATATTCCGCCGATGCTCAACTGCATTGCGCATCCGCAGCTGTACGACTACCTCAGCGACATGCCGGGCCTGTTGAAACAGCGCAGCCAGCAGATTGGGCAGCGGCTCCAGCAGCCGGGCCGTTTTAACACCGCTGATATGGTCGATTTTATGCTGCTGGCGCTGGTGAATCATCACCTTGGCCACGCCAGCCATCTGAAAAATCTGCCGCTACTGCACCCTGAAGCGCTGTTCGCCAACTGGCTGGCGTTTGCCTGCGAGCTCAGCAGCTATACGCCGCAGCGTTTCCCGGATGCCACGCTGCCGGTCTACGACCATGACGATCTGGCATGGTGCTTTGGCAAACTGATGCTGATGCTGCGTCAGGGGCTGTCGCAGGTGCTGGAAGAGAACGCCATCCAGCTGCCGTTAACCGAGCGCTCTCACGGACTGAACGTTGCCACGGTGCCGGATACCTCCATGGTGCGCGAGTTCGGCTTTGTATTGGCCGTTCGCGCCAACGTGCCGGGCGAAGCGCTGCTGACCCATTTCCCGGCGCAGATGAAAGTCGCGCCCGTGACCAAAATTCGCGATCTGGTGCAGCTTCAGCTGCCCGGCATGGTGCTGCGCGCAATGCCTGTCGCCCCGCCGCAAATTCCGTGGCACGCCGGTTACAGCTACTTTGAGCTGTCGAAAGAGAGCGAGCTGTGGCAGGAGATGGAAAAATCCGGCACGTTCGCGCTTCATCTCGCCGGTGAATTCCCCGGCCTGACGATGGAGTTCTGGGCGATTCGTAGTCATTCAGCTGGCCTGGAGCGATAATATGCAGGAACGACAGGCCACCGCCCAGAGCGACCTCTTTTCGGGCGCGGGCAGTAACAATCCGCTGGTTGCGGCGGCAAATCCCTTACTGAACGCCATCCCTCAAATCCGCCATTCGGTGACGCACGCCGATCCCGCCGGTTTACGCCAGCGGTTAATCGACGAGATGCGCCAGTTTGAAATGAACTGCCAGCGCGCCGGGCTACCCTATGAAGTGATTATCGGCGCACGTTACTGCCTGTGCACCGCGCTGGACGAAGCCGCCGCGCTAACGCCGTGGGGCAGCCGTGGCGTCTGGCCGGGGCAGGGGCTACTGGTCACCTTCCATAACGAAACCTGGGGCGGCGAGAAGTTTTTCCAGCTGCTGGCCAAGCTGTCGCAGAACCCTCGCGAACAGATTGTGCTGCTGGAGCTGATCAACTTCTGCCTGCAACTCGGTTTTGAAGGGCGCTACCGCGTACTGGACAACGGTCGTTCGCAGCTGGAAACCATCAAGCAGCGCCTGTTGCAGATGATCCGTTCAGTGCGTGGCGGCTATGCACCGCCGCTTTCGCCCCATCCGGAAGATCATCCGGTGACGCGCAAATTGTGGCGTCCGGTCGTGCCGCTGTGGGCTTGTACCGCGCTGGTCGGTTTCCTCGCCTGTCTGCTCTATATCCTGCTTAACTGGCGGCTGGGCGATGCCACCAGCCCGGTGCTGGCGGCGGTGTATCAAACGCCGCTGCCGGAAGTGACGATTCACAATCCGGCACCGCCTGCGCCAGCCGCGCTAAACCTGAAAGCGTTCCTGCGTCCTGAAATTGAACAGGGGCTGGTTTCGGTGAAAGACGAAGCGGATCAGAGCGTGGTGACGCTGAAAGGCGACGGCCTGTTTACCTCGGGTTCCACCGCCGTGCGTGGGCGATACGAAGAGGTGTTGGATCGCGTTGCCCAGGCCATGAACAACGTCAGCGGCCGCATCCTGGTGATTGGCTACAGCGATAACGTGCCGATCCGCAGCGCGCGTTTTGCTTCGAACTACGAGCTGTCACTGGCGCGAGCGCAGTCCGTTCAGGAACGGTTGCAGCAGAGTTTAGGTCAGCCGCAACGCGTGAAGGCGGAAGGGCGGGGAGAAACCAATCCGCTGGTGCCGAACACCACCGCAGAGAACCGCGCGCGTAACCGTCGTGTTGATATTACGCTGTTGGTCGCACCCGACAGCACCCGCGCGGAACTGACGTCGCAGCAAGGAAATTAACGGATGCTGAATATTCTTTTTGCCATCATGACCAACCGGCTGATGTGGGGATTTATCGGCATCACCGCGCTGTCGTTTATCATCTGGGTGATCGGGCCGGTGTTTTCGATTGTCGACTCCCGCCCGCTGGAGCCGGAAGTTAACCGCCAAATCAGTATCGCTTTGCTTTACATCGCCTGGGGTCTGAGCAACGTGGTGCCGCGCGTTTACAACGCCTGGCTGAACCGCAAACTGATGGGCAGCCTGAAAACCACGCCGGAAGATGAAGCCGGCGATCATAAACGTCTGACCAGCGAAGATCGCGTACTGGCCGAGCGCTTTAACGAAGCGCAGGAGCTGCTGAAAAAAGCCCACTTCAGCCGTGCCGGAAATCGCCGCTGGACGCAGCGCTTCAGCCGCCAGTACCTCTATCAGCTGCCGTGGTACGTCATTATCGGTGCGCCGGGCGCAGGTAAAACGACGGCGCTGGTGAACTCCGGCTTGCAGTTCCCGCTGGCGGATCGCTTCGGCAAGGCCGCACTGCGCGGCATCGGCGGCACGCGAAACTGTGACTGGTGGTTCACTAACGAAGCGGTGCTGCTGGATACGGCAGGGCGCTACACTACGCAGGAAAGCGATCGGCAGCAGGATGCCAGCGAGTGGAACAAATTCGTCGGGCTGCTGCGTAAATACCGTGGCCGTCAGCCGATTAACGGCGTCATCGTTACCGTCAGCGTTTCCGACCTGCTTTCTCAATCGGCAGAAGCGTCACGCGAGCAGGCGCTCTCGCTGCGCCAGAGGCTGATGGAGCTGCACGAACAGCTGGGGATCCGCTTCCCGGTTTACGTCATGGTGACCAAAACCGACCTGTTGAAAGGTTTTCGCGCTTACTTCGCCAAATTCGACAAAGCGCAGCGCGATCAGGTTTGGGGCTTTACCTTTCCGTGGGAACGTGCAAAGCATGCCGATTTCGATTTGCACAGCGCCTTCACGCAGGAATATGCGCTGCTTCAACAGCGTCTGGATGCCGGTTTGCCGGACACGCTGCTGGCGGAAAGCGACGCGCAGGCCCGCGCCGAAAGCTATCTGTTCCCGCAGGAGTTCGCCGCGCTGCGTCCTCTGTTGAACGACTATCTGGAAACGGTCTTCAGCCGCTCCAACTTTGAAACCCAGTTCTCGCCGCGTGGCATTTACTTTGCCAGCGGTACGCAGGAAGGCCTGCCGTTTGACCGCGTGATGGGCGAACTGACCCGCGCGCTGCATCTGCCACAGAGTGAAGGCGGCAACAGCGGCTCGTGGGACAACGTGAATAAAGAAGCGCCGATACCGGGCAACAAAGGCCAGAGCTTCTTCCTGAAAGATCTGCTGCAAAACGTCATTTTCCAGGAAGCGGGACTGGCGGGCAGCAATCGCTGGTGGGAACTGCGTAATCGCGCCGTGCTGTGGTCTGGCTATGTTGCGCTGGCCAGCGCGCTGGTGATTGCGGCGCTGCTGTGGAGCACCAGCTACAGCAACAACAAAAGCTATCTGGCGGAAGTGCAGGCTAAGGTGCCGCAGGTGGCGGCGCTGAGCAATCATTTGCAGACCGGCAATCTGACCGACCTGTATGCGCTGCTGCCTTATCTCAATGGCGTATTGCATCTGCCGGAAAGTGAAGATTTTGACCTGAACGATCCGCCGCTAACGCGCCGTATGGGGCTCTATCGCGGCGGTGAAGTCAGCGATGCGACGATGGCGTTGTATCAGAAATCACTGAAGCAGCTGTTGATGCCGCAGGTTGCCCAGCTGATCACCACCTGGCTGCGCAATGACAACGGCAGCGATGCGGACTACAGCTATGAAGCGCTGAAGGCGTATCAGATGCTTTATCAGCCAAAGCATTACGACGGCAAGTTCCTGCATGCGTGGGTGATGCTGAATATTCAGCGTAATCAGCCGCAAAACGTGACTCAGGCGCAGATCAAACAGCTCGACTGGCATCTGGCCCAGCTGCTGGAAACGCAGATTCAGGCCTCACCTTATGCAAAGGATGATGCACTGATAAAGCGCGAGCAGGCGCTGATTAATCAGATGCCGCTGTCGCAGCGCGTCTATGGCCGCCTCAAGCGCCTGCTGGAACGCGATGAAAGCCTGAAAGCGGTCTCGCTGGCTTCGCTGGGTGGCCCGCAGAGCGAACTGGTACTGTCGCGTAAAAGCGGCAAATCCATTAGCGACGGCATTCCCGGCCTGTTTACCCCGGAAGGCTATTGGAACAGCTTCGACAAAAAAATTGCCGCCGTGACCTCCGGGCTGCACAGCGATGACCAGTGGGTGCTTGGCGGTGCCGTGCAGGATGAAAACAAAGCGCAAACTGACTACGCGGTTCGCCAGCTCTATATGGATGACTACATCCGCCAGTGGGACGGGTTGCTCCAGGACATCCAGCTGAATAACAGCGCGGATTTGTCGCAGCGCATTAACACGGCACGGCTGCTTTCCAGCAGCAGTTCACCGTTGCGTAAACTGGTTATCAATCTCAGCCACTATCTGGTGCTGGATAAAGCGCTACCGGCCGGAGAGAAAACGAAAGGCGAGCAGCCTGCGCAAAGCAGCGCCAGCAGCACGCTGGAGGCGCTGTTCCATTCTCAGCAGGCCACCACGGCAGCAGCACAGCCACAAACGCCTGAGCAGACAGTGACTGCTCACTTTGCACCAATAAGCGAACTGGCGCAGCCGCTGGAAAAAGGCGGTAAAACCATCGCCTTTGACGATTTCCTCAAGCAGATCGATGACCTCTATCGCTACCTGACAGCGGTGCAGGATGCGGCCAACAGCGGGATGCCGCCGCCGGCCAGTGAAGCAATCAGTCGCTTGCAGGCCAGTGCCGGACGCCTGCCGGGTTCCTTGCAGAACATGTTTACCAGCATGGCGGTCGGGGCCAGCAGCGACACGCAGCGCCGCGATCTGGATAACGTGCGTAAACGCATTAACGTGGAAGTGGGCAGCTTCTGCCGTCAGGCGATTGCCGGTCGTTATCCGCTGTCGCGCTCTGGTCGCAGCGAAGTCACGCCGGACGATCTGGCCCGCATGTTTGCGCCAGGCTCCGGCCTGATGGACAGCTTCTTCCGCGACAACCTGGCGAACAAGGTCGATACCACGCAGGCTAACTGGCGCTTCACGCCGGGCATTGATGGCAAAACCTTGCCGGGTGGCGAAAGCGTGCTGCGGCCTTTCCAGCAGGCGCAGAATATTCGTGATGCATTCTTTGCTAACGGCGCCACCTCGCCTTCTTATCGCGTCACCATTCGTACCCTGCAAATGGATAACGACATCCTGACGCTGACGCTGGATGTGGACGGACAGCTGCTGCGCTACAGCCACGGCCCTCAGGCACAGCAGCTGATGAGCTGGCCGGGACCGGGTGGCACCAGTCAGGTACGCATGCAGCTCGGCTTAGCCAACGGCACCACGGCAACCTTAGTGACCAACGGTGCCTGGGCGCTGAACCGCTTCTTTGACCGCGCGCAGCTCTCATCGGGCAGCAGCGCGCTGAGCCGTCAGGCTACTTTTAACGCTAACGGGCACCGCGTGACGCTGGAATTTACGCCAAACAGCATCCGCAACCCGTTCCAGCTACCCGGCTTCAGCTGCCCATGATCAGGGAAAATACAATGAGTCAGACACCTGCACCTTGCTGGTATGGAAAACTGCCGAGCGGCGGTGATTTTATCAAACGCCGCTTCCCCGATGCGCTTTTGCAGCAGTGGACCCACTGGTTTCAGGTGGGGTTGCTGAACTGGCAGGAGAGCGAGCCGCCACGGGCCGAAGGGGAACGCCAGTTCAGCCAGGCACCAGTCTGGAACTTCATTGTTCCACCGATGCTGGGCAGCCAGCAGGTACAGATGGGCTGTCTGATGCCCGCCCGCGACAGCGTTGGCCGCCAGTATCCGCTTTGTGCCCTGATGACCTTCTCGCCGCAAAGCTGGACGCAGCAGCAGCTGGCGATGGCGGGCGACTGGTATCAGCAGCTGGGCCGCACGTTGCTGCACGCGGTGCGCAACGGCTTCTCTGCGGAACAGCTGGATCAGGCGCTGCTGACGATACCGCCGCCGCCGGTGCCGCAGCACAAGCCGCAGTCGGACATCCTCGATGTTATCGGTTATCAGGATGGTCACAGCACGCTGAGCTGGCGACGCGTTTCAGACTGCTTCGATCCGCAGCATTACACCAGTTTCTGGTGGACCAATCAGACCGACGGCTGTCCGCTTTACACCCACGTCCACAGCGGCAACTTTACCGGCCAGCTGTTCTCAATGCTGTTCGACCCGGCAGCGGGTGCCAAACCTGGCCGCCACGGTCTTTACCCGCCGATGTTTGAGTAATTAAGGAATCGCCATGAATATTGATGAGTTACTGGCTCCTGTCAGTAATGACCAGCCGTGTGGGGAGAACCTCGAGTATGACGCTGACTACATGGCTATGGAGCAGGCCAGCGCGGGCAAAGCGGAGCAGCAGTTTGGCGACACCATCATTCCTGCGGAACCCGCCGACTGGAACAAAGTTGAGAAGCTGGCCAGCGGCCTGCTGACCCGCACCAAAGACCTGCGCGTGATGCTGGCGCTGACGCGTGCCTGGACGCAGCTGCGCGGCCTGAGCGGCTATGCCGACGGCCTTCAACTGATTAAACAGTCGCTGCTGCTTTACTGGGAACCGCTGTGGCCGGTGCTGGAAGAGGACGGGCAGTACGATCCTTTTTACCGCATCAACGCGCTGGCGTCTCTCAGTGATAAGTCAGCACTAACGCTCGCTTTACGTCAGTCGCTGCTGCTGCGTAACGCCTCCGACCAGCTTTCCCTGCGTGATGCCTGTAGCCTGCTCGACGGCAGCAAAAGCGAATGTCCTGAATTTCCCGGCGGCAGCGCGCGGCTGCTGGATGAGCTTGCTCGCGGTGAACAACCGGGTATCGCCGCTATCCTCAGCATAAGTGAGCGGTTACAAACCATTCGTGAAACGCTGACTGAACACCTGGGCGAGAGCGGCGTGCCGGAAATGGAACAGCTGCTGAAAACGGTGAATACCGTGGCGCAGGCGTGTGAAATGACCGACCTCACTATGCTGATGCCCACCACCTCTACAGCAGAAGAGGCGGCAAGTGCGCCGCCGCAAAACCAGCCGGCTAAAGCACCTCGCGTGGAAGCGGACTGGCGCAGCGTGCAGCTCACCTCACGTGCCGATGCGCAACTGATGCTGGAAAAAGTGAAGCACTATTTTGTTCAGCACGAACCGAGCCATCCGGCACCGCTGATGATTGACCGCGTACAGCGGATGGTGGAAATGGACTTTATGAGCATTATTCGCGATCTGGCCCCGGACGGCGTGCATCAGCTGGAAAATATTTTCGGACGTCGCGACTGATAACCCTGACATTCCTCGCGCCTGCACTGAATAAATCACCCCTGCGACCCAGTCGCTTCGTTAAATTTTTAATCGCACATACCCTTGGAGAACATCATGGCTGGTAAATCCAGCGGGCAAAAATTTATCGCCCGCAACCGCGCGCCGCGCGTTCAGATTGAGTACGACGTAGAGATCTATGGTGCGGAACGTAAAATTCAGCTGCCTTTTGTTATGGGCGTTTTGGCCGATCTGGTCGGCAAGCCTGTTGAAGGGCTGCCAGCCGTCGATGAGCGTAAATTCCTCGAAATCGACATCGACAATTTCGACGAGCGCATGAAATCGCTGAAGCCACGCGTCGCGTTCCAGGCAGAAAACACCCTGACCGGTGAAGGTAATCTGAACATCGATCTGACCTTCAACAGCATGGAAGATTTCTCGCCGGATGCGGTAGCCCGTAACGTCGAGCCGCTGAACAAGCTGCTCGACGCGCGAACTCAGCTTTCCAACCTGCTGACCTATATGGACGGCAAAAACGGCGCGGAAGAGCTGATCGCTAAAATCCTACAGGATCCAACGCTGCTGAAATCGCTGAGCCATCTGCCAAAACAATCTGACGCGACTAAAGACGGAGACGAGTAATGAGCAACTCTTCCCAACTTGACCAACAGCAACAGCCACAGGCATACAGCCAGGACGAATTCAGCGCGCTGCTGAACAAAGAATTTCGTCCTAAAACCGACTCTGCCCGTGATGCGGTAGAAAGCGCGGTAAAAACGCTGGCGCAGCAGGCGCTGGAAAACACCGTTACGGTTTCTGACGATGCCTATCGCACCATTCAGGCGCTGATTGCTGAGATCGACGAGAAGCTGTCGAAGCAGGTTAATCAGATCATCCATCACGACGATTTCCAGAAACTGGAAGGCGCGTGGCGCGGCCTGAGCTACCTGGTCAACAACACCGAAACCGACGAGATGCTGAAGATTCGCTTTATGAGCATCTCCAAGCAGGAGCTGGGCCGCACGCTGAAGCGTTATAAAGGCGTGGGCTGGGACCAGAGCCCGATCTTCAAGAAAATCTACGAAGAAGAGTATGGCCAGTTTGGCGGCGAGCCGTTTGGCTGCCTGGTGGGCGACTACTACTTCGATCACAGCCCGCAGGACGTTGAGCTGCTGAGCGAAATGGCGCGCATCGGCGCGGCGTCTCACTGCCCGTTCATCACCGGCACCGCGCCGGGCGTGATGCAGATGGAGTCCTGGCAGGAGCTGGCAAACCCACGCGACCTGACCAAAATCTTCCAGAACAGCGAATATGCCGCCTGGCGCAGCCTGCGTGAGTCAGAAGACGCGCGCTATCTGGGCATGGTTATGCCTCGCTTCCTGTCTCGTCTGCCTTACGGCATTCGCAGCAACCCGGTCGACAGCTTCGATTTTGAAGAAGAAACCGAAGGCGCGGATCACGGTAACTACACCTGGACCAACGCAGCTTATGCGATGGCGGCTAACATCAACCGCTCCTTCAAAGAGTTTGGCTGGTGTACCTCTATTCGCGGCGTGGAATCGGGCGGCGCGGTAGAAAACCTGCCTTGCCACACTTTCCCAAGCGATGATGGCGGCGTGGACATGAAATGCCCAACCGAAATCGCTATCAGCGATCGTCGTGAAGCCGAGCTGGCAAAAAACGGCTTTATGCCGCTGGTACACCGCAAAAACTCTGACTTCGCCGCTTTTATTGGCGCGCAGTCGCTGCAAAAGCCTGCGGAATATCACGATCCGGACGCCACCGCTAACGCACGTCTGGCCGCGCGCCTGCCGTACCTGTTCGCCTGCTGCCGCTTTGCGCACTACCTGAAGTGCATCGTGCGCGACAAGATCGGTTCTTTCCGCGAGCGCGAAGAGATGGAACGCTGGCTGAACGACTGGGTGATGAACTACGTGGATGGCGATCCGGCCAACTCCTCGCAGGAAACCAAATCCCGCAAGCCGCTGGCTTCTGCCGAAGTGCTGGTGGAAGAGCTGGAAGACAACCCGGGCTACTACGCCGCGAAATTCTTCCTGCGTCCGCACTACCAGCTGGAAGGCCTGACCGTGTCGCTGCGTCTGGTCTCTAAACTGCCTTCACTGAAAAGTGATGATGCTTAAGGCTGAGAAAATTTAATAACGGGGCGAAGGCATTCGCCTCATTATTTCATTTATCAACGCAGGCCTGACTTGCGGATGTATTTACGTAACAGCCAGCTCAGGCCGCAGCATAGTGCAGTAAACACGAATTTACCAAAAAGATACGCTGAAGAATCAACGTTAATATCGTCGGTGATAATGACCGATATAACGGACATAAAGGTATTGCATAAAGCAAAGACTGATATAAGTAAGGCGATAATCAGCAAAAAGTGAAGGGCGAACCTTTTCATTTAACACGTCCCTGAAGCTGTTGATAAATTTCGCCATTAGTCTGAGTTAATTCTTTTTACTTGTCTATATCCTTAAGTACGCTTTGCATTAGTTATTAGCAAAGATGATGTTAATTTATTTATCCCCACGTTGTGTTCTTCAACTTAATAAATTTTACCCCGGAACGGGCAATCAAATTTCTGAACGATCCTAAAAGTTCTTCGGAAACGAGGCAAAAGTAAATCAAGGGAAGGTTTTTTGGCCCTTGTTTTCCTGTTTGTCCTGTCGCTGCTTTTCTTAAAGCAAAATTGTTAATCAATAAAGAGTAGAAAATAATGGCTATTGATATGTTTATGAAGGTTGACGGTGTTACTGGCGAATCTAAAGATTCTAACCACACCGGCTGGACCGATATTACTTCTTTCTCCTGGGGGGCTTCTCAACCAGGCAACATGTCTGTTGGCGGCGGCGGCGGTGCCGGTAAAGTTAACTTCAACGACCTGCACGTTAACGCGCTGATCGACAAGTCTGTTACCGCCCTGCTGAAGAACTGCGCCAGCGGTAAGCACATCACTAAAGTTGAGCTGTCTGTCTGTAAAGCTGGCGGTACTCAGGTTGAGTACGCACGCATCACCCTGGAAGACGTTCTGGTCACCACTGTTAACTACAATGGTTCAGACAACGGCGATACGCTGGGTATGACTTACTCCTTCCAGGCTTCTAAAGTGAAGCAGCAGTACTGGGAGCAGAGCTCTTCCGGCGGTAAAGGCGCAGAAAGCAGCGCTGGCTGGAACATCAAAGAAAACAAAGAAGCATAAGTTTGTTTGTGCCCACTCCTTATGGAGTGGGTTTTAATAAGAAATTTAAAAATGAGCTTGAGTGATTTTTTGAGCTTATTTTCAAGCTTCAAATTAAAAGAAGAACGGCCATGAATAATCAAAAGGATTCGAATGTTCAACCTGGGTTTTGTATTGCTCAGCAGCCAGGAACGCTAAGTTCACAAGCCTGTGAGCTCTTCCGGGATAAAAATAGAGAAGCTGCAATGCTATTTATGCAGCTAAATAGCAATACATCTTGGGTAAAACCTGGGCAGTTATTGATTGTGGCCGATCCCAATAACAAGAACCAAAGCTCACAAATTGAAAACCTTAGAAAAGCAAAGCGAAAAGTAGATCATGCTTTGGCAACCACAGATGCAGAAACCTCGAGTTTTTTGAACACGCATTACGGCACTATAGCAGCACTGACGAATATCCTTGATAAATCAACGGGAACAGTTAGCGACGCTGGCGAAAAATACTTTTCCAGGATTGCTGAGAAACTGAAGCAGATTGAAATTACTTATCAAAATCAATTTAGAACCCAAGGCTCGCTTATTAGTCAGCAGTTTTTCAGTGAACGTGCCCGACTTTTTGCTGAACTGGAAGGGCATCTTAACGGATTGGCGAAAAGCGCACTGAAGTTTCGGCCTTATGACGATCTCAAACGTGCTTTGAATTTATCAAGCCGCTCCATTGTTCATGACTGGCAAACGGCCGGTATTGGGGCAATAAAAGGTTACTCCAGCTACATTGATCGTGCATCTGGTGCAGCAAAATATATGAAAATGGGCGGGTGGGTCGCGATTGGCTTTGCCGGGCTCAACACGACTAATGAAGTTCATCATGCCTGCACAACCGGAAGAGAGGGGGAGTGTAAAAAGGTCGCGGTAAGGGAATATACCAAATTTGGATTGAGTACAGCGGCCAGTATGTACGGAGGAGCCGTAGGTGCAACTGGTGCTGCCACTTTTTGCGTAGCCATAGGCCTGGCATCTGGTGGCGTTGGAACCCTGGCTTGCGGTATTGTGGGTGGGGTTGCCGCTGGTACAGCATCAGGCGCTGTAGCAGAAAAAGGAACGGATTATTTTATGGACTGGATCCTATGAATACAGAACACTTAGCTTTCCTCGTTGTAATCGCGTTTGCAGTGCTTTTTGCAGCATCATTAATTTGCTCTTGGGTATCTTATAAAAAAAATCTGAGAAATTATGAACGTTTCTTAAAAAAATATCGTGAACAGGGGCTTTTTGTCGATTCAATAACAAAAGTTAGTGAACATTTAGGTTTTCTTTTTTTCTACTTAAAAATTGCTTTTTTTGTTCGGTTGCTAAAAAATAAAAAAATATATGCTGCAAAAGGTGTGTTGGTTGACGAACGTTGTTACAGATATATTCAATCAAGACCTGCCGAAGAAGTAAAATGGATGTGGGAGTGGAGAAGGAATTACTTTATACAAAGTACATTGCTGTGTATAACGCTTATTTCATGCTTTATTCATAGCGTAGTTTATAACTACTAAGTTTCATTTAATAACAACTTTGTAGTAAAGTTAATGGTAGTGGTTTTTCATAGCTAAAAATTTACTATCCTAAAGACATCCTCATTTATAATGTGGTTAAAAAAAACTTATTAAAATGATATTTTGTTAATCATCATAACTATAGGGTAGCGATATTTATCATTTTCTTTATAAAGGTAAGAGAAGTGGATTGGCTCTATTTAGTAATATGCCTGGAATTTGTTTTTCTTGCTGTTGGCTGCTTCTGTTCTCTATCTTTATTATTTTTATAAAAAGAATAAAAATAAGTTGCAATATGCCTTTCAGGTATTAATTGATAAAGGGTATTTGTTAATGAGTGATTATTCATTTTACGACTCGTTGGGGTTTTGGTTTTAAAATTTCTATTTTGAATATGATATTGAAAGGAAAGCACTTTAAAATCAAAGAGGGTCGCTGCATTGATCCTCATGCTAAAAAATATCTTATCGACAATGCTCATAGTGATTTTAAATGGGTGGTTTCTTTTCACGGTATATTTAAATTTCAAATTTTAATAGCAATGCTGTTTCTTGCTTGCATATCTGTCTCTAAATGGATGGGAGTATACTTTATTCCATTTAGCGCGGGAGAATAGCTTTTAAATTTTTATTTTTCCTGGCTTTGACTGTAAAAAATTTGTAGATGGATCTAAGTATGGTAAAGGGAATATCTATCTTACTAATTTGCTTATTTTCACTTGCGGCATTCGCAAAAGAAAGCAAAACTATAAACCACGTCTCTGAGGGATATCTACAATGCCTCAAAACCAGGTTCCCGTTCTCAAAAAATAGGTTATTTGAAATGCAGTGATTTAGACAATGATAGCGACAAGCTCATTAATGAAGACTTGAGTATGAAATTAACGGGTGCTGTTAAAGGTGATTTTAACGTATTGAAATTTACACTCATTTCACAAAGTGAAGATGCTTAAAACGCTTTTGAACAATACAATTAAATTGTGAATGAAAGAGTGATTGTTTACGGAAGAGCTATCATGACTCTGGAAAATTTTACAGCTTATATGTTAATTTTTCTCTTTTTCTTATTGATCATGCTTTATGCTGTTGCCAATATCTGGTTCAAAAAAAAAGAGTCAGATTATGAAGAATTTCTCAGTCAGTTTAGAGGGAAAGACTTGCAGCTTGATACAGCTACCAGGATGGCCTCACTTTGTGGTTCTTACGCAAATTATCAAAAAATAATCTATTTTATCAGATTGTATAAAGGCGTAAGGATGCATTGGGTACGGGGGGAATTGGTACATAAGGAAGCCTATTGCTTTGTGCAAAACCTACCACCTGAAAAGATAGCCTGGATGCTGAGTCTTCATTCTTTCTACAGGGTGATATTTGCTATTACGATATTGTTTTTTATATTTATGGTGATTTTTATATATTGCTTTTATTGATTTTATATTTTTATGCGTTATCGATCTGAATAAAAAGCAATCACATTTAGTGATTTTAATAAAAGAAACGTTGGGCGTATAAAACCCTATCAGGTATTTCAATTTAGCAAAGGAACCAGTATGCGTTGGAAACTAAGTGCTGCGGTTGGTGCAGGGCAGCCAAATCATCGCGATGATGTAAAAAAAGTACAGATATTGTTGAACCGGGCGGCTCATGAGGATCATGGTGCAATCCTGCATGAAGATGGCCTGTTTGGCCCAAAAACCCAGGCCCGCATTGAGCAATTTCAACGGGATTCAGCCCATATGATACATGCCGATGGGGTGGTCGACCGTAATGGCCGCACGCAGCGTATGCTAAGCCATACTGCTCATCAGACGGCGCAACAGGTAAATTCTGCACGCAGTACTGCCAGCCACGAAACTGTTCACATTAAACCTGATAGTGCGGCAGCCAGATACCTACAGCAGCAGGCATCGGCTCGACCGGCAAACCATAAGATTGCCTGGTTCAATCGTGCATTACCCGCTGCAATTAACGTGAAGGCCCGATGGGGCGTGCCGATTGCCGTAACGCTTGCTCAGGGAGCACTTGAGTCGACCTGGGGTACGCGTGCACCCGGCAATATGTTTTTCGGCATAAAAGGTAAATCACCCCACGGAAAGTCTGTTACGGTCACAACTCATGAGAACTACGGCAAAAAGTCAGAGAAAATCACGGATGGCTTCCGCGCCTATGATTCACTTGAGGAAGCGGCTGATGATTATGGTCGCTTCCTTGCAACTAACAGACGTTATGCGGGCGCATTTGCTTTTCGTAATGATCCTGAAAAGTTTATCCATGTTGTGGCAACGGCGGGATATGCGACTAATCCAAAATATGAGAAACTTATTCTGAGTATTATACGTGTAAATGGTCTTAAAGATTATGATGCGCCAGAGATAGCAACCTCAGGTACTTTTAAAAATGCAACGCACCAGTAATGCTTTTTTTCAGGAATAAAAAGAAAATGAAAAATCCAAATTTCAGCATTAAAATTTGTCTGGCCGCCGCTATGCTGACGGTAACGGGGTGTGCACTGGCTACCGATGCGTCATCGTCCATGATTGAAAAAAATCCTGTAGTGAAGCAGGTAAAAACTACCGTTGAAAAAGAACATCTGGTTACCGATCCGGCCTGTACCGACTATCTGCTTACGAAGAATGCTGAGCCGGGACTTGATCTGGTCAGCATCGTTGAAAAACACGGCGGCCGCTGTCCGGGCGATCCGCAAACGCAGCCTCGTTTATTCAACGTTCTGGTCGATCAGGAAACCGGGCAAATGCTGAGTGATAAAGATGATCCTGTCGAGGGAACTATGGTGCCTTTGGCCCCGGCTAAATAACCCCTCTTTTTTAAATAATATACTGACCAATTTAAATGGATTGCCATGCCTGGCAATGTGCTGGCAATCTCGCTCACGGCGGGTTGTTTATAAATACAATATAGAGAAATCCTCAAAACAGGGACTGTCTTAAAATTCAATAATCTTGCGGAAAATATTTAATTTTATCAAGAATGTTAAAAGACAGGTAAGTAATGAATTATAGCGCTGGCTTAGCTGGCGCTGAATAATACAAATAACCCTTCCGGGGCAAAAGGCAGCTCACCAGTTTCAATATGCATACTTAAGAATATCGCGTAGATGAAATATGAATGATCGAGTGAATGTTCTTAGCGAGAGCTATCGTCAGCCCCGTCAGTCTTTGACATTTTTACCGGAATACGACATGAAGCTACTTATCACTCTCCTTGCCTTATTCAGCATCAACATTGCCACGGCCAGCCCGAAACTGGCGGCATTTGATGCTGTACCACTGCAAGATTCTTTAGCAGCTAAAGCGCTCTCGCTTGATATTGCTGGCGCGGAGCCTTTCAGGCAGCAAACTTTCGCCCTAAAAAATAACGGTGAACTGCTGGGCGTGCTGGTTCCGGCAAAAGGATTGCTGCGGGCCGATATGAATGCCTGCTTTATCGGCTGGTCGCGTGAGGGCAAAACCGTTACCCGCACCATTCCGACCATTGGCTTTGCGCAGTGGAAAGGCGAGGCGTGTGAGGATGTGAAAAGCGTCGGCGTGATTTCTCAACCGGGTGATGAAGAGATTAAAGTCGCGCTGATTTACACCGGCACCACCATTGTTGAAACCGCGCTGGTGCCCGTTGTGCTGGCGATCAATCCTCGTACCGGATCGGTGGTGGTGGATAACGCGCTGACGGAAAGAGTGAATTATGCAGTAGTCGATAGCGTCCCTAAAATCCGCCAATTTTATGCTGCCCATCCCGGCACGTCTGAAACCTTCGACAGTAAGAAATATATCGCCCGCATCACCAACTGGTGTTCGGAAGGCAATGTCGGCTGCGATGACGTGACGCTGGATTCAAAGAGTAAACGTACAGGAAATCACATTCTGCTTCAGGGCAAAAGCATTAACGTTAACTGCCCGGATGCCTGTGATTTTCGTGGATACGTATTTAATAATGAAAATTATACGTACTCCTTTATTACCAACGATTTTAAAGTCTGGACTATGAATATCAGCCAGGGCGATCAGGTTCTGGATAGCGAAACCGGAACGCTTAATTAATTTCCCCAAACTAAATAATTTTGGATTTTTTTTAAACGTCCTCAGATTTTTGCCACAAAAGACACTGATATATAAGCGCGAGGGGCATGGGCCGGTAAGAAAGCGTCACGGGCCATGGACGGCCCGTGTCGAGCTGGCAGGGATGCCGCTTTTTGCGTCTTTCTGGACGGCCCATGCCCCTCGCGCCAGTGCCCGGCGCCACGGTAGCAGGCAATGCCCTCGCGCCAGCGCCCGGCGCCACGGTAGCAGGCAACGCCCTCGCGCCAGCGCCCGGCGCCACGGCAGCAGGTAACGCCCTCGCGCCAGCGCCCGGTGCGTCCTTGTTCTGTCTGCAAACTCAGCCGGTTTTACCAAGACCGGCATAGTTTGAACGCCGAATTACCCTGCATCCTTATGCTCCCGGGTAACACTCTAACGCAGGAAAACGTTATGCGATTTACGATAATAGCGACCAAACCGGGTCATCAGCCGCCACAGAGCAGCTGTGACTTTCTGCCGCCAGGCGGCACCATCGGCCGCGGTGCCGATAACAACCTGGTCTTGCCCGACGATGACCGCACCATTTCCCGTCTCCAAGCAATTGTGCATATCACCGCCGATGGTGAATGCCGCATCACCAACCGTGGCAACGTCACGCTGGTGCATCTGAACGACATCCCGCTTGAGCGCGGCCGTCAGGTCGACCTGCAAGAAGGCGATATCCTCAGCATCGACGACTATCGCCTCCAGGTCAGTGAACTGGCGTCGGCAGCTCGTCCAGCACAGCCTGCACACGCGCCGATTGCCCGGCCAGCGCCTGTGGCTAAACCTGCCGCGCCACAGGAAAGCAAGCCTGCCGCCATCCCAACGGAAATCTGGGACAGCCTGGCGCAGGAATTCTCCATCACTGACAGCCTTTCCAGCAGCCGCAGCAAGCCCGCACCAACCGGCGCGAATCCGCTGACCGAAACGGCTCAGGATCGTAACCCGGTCGATCCACTGGCGCAGTTTGCCCGCCAGTCAAACGCGCTGAATCTGGATCGTCGCGATCAAACGCCTGACTCGCTGTTCAACGACGATCCTCTGTTCAATCAGCGCAGCATTTTTGACGACAGCACGCCAGGCACGCTGACGCAGCAGCCTGCCCAGTCCCGGTCGGCGAAAGCGGATGAAGTGGATCCGCTGGCGCTGTTTGGCGGCGGCAGCACCCCGGCGCAGCTTAACAGCGACGACCCGTTGGGCCTGATGACCGGCAGCGCCGTCCCGTTAACGCCGCTGGATGAAAAACCTGCTAATCCACCGCAGTCGGCTAAGCATGATGCGTTTGTTCCGCCCACGCCAAAAGCGCTGGACAGCGACTTTGACGATGAGAGAAGCGCCCAGTCTGCTTCCCGCTCGCAGGACGCCTTCAGCCACTCGCCACTCTGCAATGAGCAGCGAAATGATTCCGGCAACGGCTCACTGTTTGACGGCCTCCCAGAAGACGCCTTCAGCCACTCGCCGCTGTTCGCTGAGCAGAACCCTGCCGATAAATTGCCGCTGCTCGACGAGCAGAACGCTGCTGACAAATCGCCGCTATTCGACGAACCGCCTGCGCAGCCATCCACTGCTGACCACCAGCAGGTGCAGCAGGATCCGGCCAGTTCATCAGGGTTCGATGACGCCTCTACCGCGCCGTTGTCCAGCTCGCCGTTGTTTGATGATCTGCCGGATGATGCGCCTGCGCATCAGCAGGATTACGGCGGTATCACCTTACCCACGCCTCAGGCCGTTGCCCGCAACACTACGCCGCCGCCGAAAGGACGTCTGCGCATCGATCCGGTCTCTAATCCGGCACCGCAGCAGGCAGCCTCTTCCTCCGGTGGCCAGCAGCTGGATGGCGAACTGCTCGAAGCGCTGATGGGCGGCATGGGGCTGAAAGATCTGCAACCCACGCCGCGCTTCGACAGCGAATCAATGCAGGAACTGGGGCAAATGCTCAGCATGTTCTCGCAGGGCACCGTGGCGCTGCTATCATCCCGCTCGATCCTCAAGCGTGGCGTAAAAGCGGAAATGACGGTGATCCTTGACGAAGCGAACAACCCGTTCAAGCTGTTGCCATCGGGCAAATCGGTGCTGATGCAGATGTTCGGCAGCCGCATGCCGGGCTTTATGCCGCCGAAACAGTCGGTACGCGATGCGCTGGTTGATCTTCAGGCGCACCAGCTGGGCATGATCGCCGGGATCCGCGCCATCATCGCCTCTATGCTGCAATCCTTTAACCCACAGCAGCTGGAAGAAGAGGCGAAGCAGCAGGGCGTGACCTCGCGCCTTTCGCTACCGGGCAGCCGCAAAGCCGCGCTGTGGGAACATTTCACCAAACGCTACGACGAGACGGCTGGTGAAATCGAAGATGACTTCCATACCCTGTTTGGCGAAGCGTTTTTGCATGCTTATGACATGGAAGTGAACCAGTACAAAGACTCTCAAATCAGATCGGAAGAATGATGAATATCACCATGGCCTCTATGTCGCACCAGGGAGCGCGCGAAAGCAACCAGGATCAGACCGGAGAGCATATCGGCGATCGATCGGCCTGCTTCGTCGTCTGTGACGGCGTGGCAGGACTGCCCGGCGGTGACGTTGCGGCAGAACTGGCGCGCAATACTATCCTGGACCGTTTCGACGGCGACCAGCATCTGGATGCGCAGCGTATCCGCCAGTACGTTAACGACGCCAACGACGCAATCCGCCAGCAGCAAAAAGCGGTCAGTGACTACAAACGCATGGGTACTACCCTGGTCGGCCTGTTTATCGATCGCGATTACGAGCTGGCCTACTGGGCGCACGCGGGCGACAGCCGACTGTATCTGTTTCGTCGTGGTTATCTGTATCATGTCACCACCGATCACAGCCTGGTACAGCAGATGAAAGATGCCGGTCATCAGACCGAAGGCATCAACAGCAATCTGCTCTACTTTGCGCTGGGAATGGGCGATGAGGAGCGTGATGCCAGCTACAGCGACGTGGTGCCGATTGAAGATGGCGACGCCTTTTTGCTCTGCACCGATGGTTTCTGGCACGCGCTCTCGCGCGACCATATGCAGCAATCGTTACATATGGTCAACACGCCGGATGAATGGCTAACGCTAATGCAGGAAGTGATCCGTAAAAACGAGCAGCAGTCGGACGTCAGTCAGGATAACTACAGCGCTATTGCCGTTTGGGTTGGCGACCCGCAGGACACAACATTGCTGCATTCACTCTCTGAAGCAGCCCAGTTTCTCCCCCTTCGTGATTAATACAGGCCTTAAAAAATTATGAAATATTGGCTACCAGGCGCGCTTTCACTGCTTATCGCTTCCAGTGCGTGGGCGCAGGATTATCGCGTTGTTACCTCTCCAAAGCTTAAGCTCGATATCTGGATTGATAACGTTCGCGATCAGTCAGCCGCCAGCTGGTGTAAAAACGAGCTGCCGCTGCGCATCGTAAGCAGCGGCACCAAAAACCCAGACGTGCTGAAAAACTTCCTGCCGCGCGTAGGCAACCTGCTGGAAACGCGTTGTGCCACGCTGAAAACCGTTCACTGGAAGATGAACGATCAAAACGGCAAAACGCTGGCTCAGGGCAGTGCTGAGAAAGCGCAGGACTGGGCAATTAAGGTTGAGCCAGAGGCGCCCGTCGCCGCAGCGGTTCCTGCTCAGGCTCAGGCTCAGGCTCAGGCTCAGGCTCAGGCTCAGGCTCAGGCTCAGGCTCAGGCTCCGGTCGCCGAAGCGCCGCCAGCCGCGCCGGTGGTGAACGCAGAAGATCTCTCACCGCCTGCCGATACCACACCGTACATCCAGTTCAGCCTGCTTGATGGTTGCCACTTCCGCACCTACTGGCGCAGCAGCGCTGAAACCAGCGCGCTGTTCGTACCGGCGAAAGGCGGCGTGACCTGTGGCGACGACGGCTGGCTGAGCGGCGAAAGCCAGATTGCGCAGATGGGCAAAGGCGCGGCGAAAAATATCCGCGTCAGCTTCCTGCAAGGTTTCCCGGTGGCTGGCCTGAGCAGCAAAGCGTTTGGGCGCAGCATGCAAATCACCACCGTTAATAATGAGCGCATGGTGCTGAGCGACGAAAAATCGCCGCAAAGCTGGATGATTGTTCCTTATGCGCCAGAGATCAACGGCTGGCAGGCTAACGGCACGGTGGTTGTGCAGATCAGCCAGCAGGATGCCCGCGACGAAAGCGGCCTGAAGGCCCGTCTCGACGAAGTGCGTAAAGTCTGGTCGCCCTATCTGAACAACAAAAGCAGTCTGACTATCAAGCTGGTGGATGAAATCCATCCGCAGCTGAAAGATCCGGCTGCCGGTTCGTTCAAAACCCTTTAGTTCACCGCCCGTCACAAGGAAAGCCTATGTACTCTCTTAATCAACTGATGGCCGGTGCGTCACTGAGCGACACGCTGGCTCGTGTCGAAGGCGACATCAAAAGCCGTCCGGCGGATGCCGATCTGCGCGCGGCCTTTGTCCAGCTGCTGTGCGTGGCGGGCAACTGGAAGCGGGCGAACACCCAGCTGAAATCCTGGCTGGCGCTGAAGCCGCAGGCCAAACCGACGGTAACGCTGCTTGAACAGGCTATTGCGGGTGAAGTACAGCGTGCGGCCGTGTTTGCCGGTGAAGCCTCGCCGCGGATGCCCGGCGAAGCCTTTGGCTGGGCGGAAGCGCTGCTGAGCGCGCTGCAAGCGGAGGCAAAAGGGCAGGCTGAGCAGGCCGCCGCGCTGCGTGCAACGGCGTTTGACGCTGCGCCGATCAATCCTGGCCTGATTAACGTGCAGGAGGGTACGCAGGCGGTGGCGTGGCTGATGGATGGCGATGGCCGCCTTGGCCCGATCTGCGAACTGATGGTCAACGGCCAGTACACCTGGCTGCCGTTTGCCGCCATCAGCGAGCTGCATTTTCTGCCACCGGCGAGCGTCACCGATTTGGTCTGGCGCCATACGCGGGTGGTGCTGATCGACGGCAGCGAACAGGTTTGCCAGCTGCCGGTGCGCTATCCGTTTAGCGCAGAGGCGGCGGATAATCTGCGTCTCGCCGCCGTCACCGAATGGTCGCCGCTGGCAGAATCGGCGCAGTATATCGGCCATGGTCAAAAAACCTGGCTAAGCGAAGACGCCGACTACCCGCTGCTCACGCTGGAACAGCTGAGCTTCGCTGAGACAGGCGCGCAAGATGAGTGATATCGATCTTAACAAGCCGCAGGGGCACGATTTGCTGCACGGTGGCTATCGCTATCGCAACAAGCCGGAAGCGCCGAACGTTCGCGACAAAATGCAGCCTTCGCTGCTGGACCGCTTAACGGATAACGAGCCGGACAAAGAGCAGGAGTCCGCCAGCAACCGGGTGATCTCTCACAGCGCGCTGCGTCGCAACGTGCTGCGCGACCTTCAGTGGTTGTTTAACAGCATCAACAACGAAGCGCAGCAGGATTTGTCTCCGTTTCCTCACGTGCAGCGTTCGGCTTACAACTTTGGCGTCTCGCCGCTGGCCGGACAGCGCATGTCCGATATCGAAGTGTCTGATATTCAGCGCAAGTTGACCAACTCGATTCTGCACTTCGAGCCGCGTATTTTGCCCGCCGGGTTGCAGGTGCGCTGCGTGTCGGACACCAGCTCGCTGAGCCTGCACAACGTCCTGTCGATTGAGATCAAAGGGCGACTGTGGTGCGTGCCTTATCCGCTGGAGTTTTTGTTTCGTACCGATCTGGACCTGGAAAACGGCCATTTTGAGCTGAAAGACGTAGGGTAATCATGGACAGCAAACTGCTCGATTATTACAACCGCGAACTGGCCTATCTGCGCGAGATGGGCGCAGAGTTTGCGGAACGTTATCCGAAAGTGGCCGGACGGCTGGGAATGCGCGGCATTGACGTGGCCGACCCTTATGTCGAACGGCTGATGGAGGGGTTTGCCTTCCTGACTTCCCGCGTGCAGTTAAAGATGGACGCGGAGTTCCCGCGTTTCTCCCAGCGTCTGCTGGAGATGATCGCGCCGAACTATCTTGCGCCCACGCCGTCGATGGCGATTGCGGAACTGCATCCCGACAGTAAAAAAGGCGATATCAGCGGCGGTTTTAAGGTGCCACGCGGCACGATGATGGACAGTCAGACGCTGAAAAAAAACGGCGTCACCTGTAGCTATGCGACGGCGCATGACGTAATGCTGCAACCGCTGCGCATCAGCAACGTCGAGCTGGGCGGTGTTCCTGCCGATATTCCGCTGAGCCAGCTGGGACAGCGCGGTGCGGTCAGCGCACTGCGTATCCGTCTGGAATGCTTCAGTGAAGTGGCGCTGAATCACCTGACTTTCGACAACCTGATGTTCTTTCTCAGCGGCCCGGATATCCAGGCGCAGCAGCTGCTTGAGCTGGTGATGCAGCACACGGTTGGCAGCTTCTGCCAGACGGTTGAGGCGCAGCCACAGCGGGTGGTGCTGGGTGACGATGCGCTCCAGCAGGAGGGCTTTGCCGCGGACCAGGCGTTGCTGCCGGACGATCTGCGTAACTTTGACGGCTACCGTCTGTTGCAGGAGTACTTTGCTTTCCCGGCGCGCTTCCAGTTTATCAGCATCAGCCAGCTGCGCGGCCTGTTGGGCAAATGCGGGCCGGACGTGAAAGCCTTCGAGATTGTGCTGTTGCTGGATAAAGCCGATGCGGCGCTGGAGCGCGTGGTGGATAAAAGCCATCTGGCGCTGCACTGTACGCCAGTGATTAACCTATTCCCCAAAACGGCGGAACGGCAAAAAATCAGCGAAAGCGTCCATGAATACCATCTGGTGGTCGATAACATTCGTCCGCTGGACTACGAAATCTACTCGGTGCAAAAGCTGTACGCCACCGGCGACAAGCAGCGCGGCGAGCAGGTTTTCCGGCCATTCTGGAGCACCTTCGGACAGGATGAAGGCGACTACGGGGCCTACTTCTCGCTGCGTCGGGAACAGCGCACGCTGTCGGAACGCGCCCAGCGTTTCGGCACGCGAACCGGCTATATTGGCTCGGAGGTGTTCCTGTCGCTGGTGGACGAGCGCCATTCGCCGTGGCGTGACGATCTGCGTCACCTCACCGCCGAAGTGATGTGTACCAGTCGTGATTTGCCGCTGATGCTGTTGCAGCAGGATCAGGGCAACTTCATGATGCCGGACTCGATTCCCGTAGGAAAACTGTCGTTTAAATGTGGACCGACTGCGCCACGGCCGGCGCTGGCGGAAGGCTTAACGACCTGGCGGCTAATCAGCCATTTACAGATGAATTATCTCAGCCTGATGGATGGTGACGACGGACAGGGCGCATCGGCGCTGCGCCAGCTGCTGGGGCTGTATGCCAATCTGGCGGAGGCGCCGGTGGCGAGGCAGATAGAAGGCATTCGCCACTGCCAGCTGAAAGCGGTCAACCGTCGGGTGCCGGAACCTGGCCCGATCGTCTTTGCCCGTGGCATTGGCATTGAACTGAACGTCGACGAACAGGCGTTTTCCGGTTCCAGTCCGTGGTTACTGGGTAGCGTGCTGGAGCGGGTCTTTTCCCGGCTGGTGGCGATGAACGGCTTTACGGAAATGACGCTGACCAGCCAGCAGCGTGGCGAAGTAGGCTACTGGCCACCGCGAATGGGCAAAAGGGCGCTGATATGACCGACAGCCTGCAAATTCTTAGTGCAAAACGTTTGCCGGCAACGTTCTGGTCTGCGGTCCGGCTTGCGCCCTGGCGCTACGATCTTTTCCAGCTGCTGCGCCGGCTGGACGCGCAGGGCGGCGAACGTTATCCGCTGGGGCGTGCGCCTCAGCCGCGCCACGAACCTCTGCGTATTGGTCAGGAGCCTTCGCTGGCCTTTGCGCCCGCCACGCTAACGAAAGCAAGCGAGCGTGAAAACAGCGCGCTGCACGATATCTCTATCGCCAGCTTCGGCCTGTTTGGCCCTAACGGCCCATTGCCAACGCATCTGACTGAATACGCCCGTGAGCGCATCACGCATCATCAGGATCGCAGCCTGTCGGCCTTTGCCGACCTGTTTCATCACCGCCTGACGCTGCTGTTTTATCGTGCCTGGGCCGATGCGCAGCCAACCGTTTCGCTGGATCGTACCGATAATCAGCAGTTCGAGCGCTATCTCGCCAGCCTGATCGGTATGGGGCAGCCGGGGCAGTTGGCTAAGGGCAGCCTCAGCGACCACTCGCGCTTTGCCGTGGCCGGACATCTCACCCGCCACGGGCGGGATGCAGAAGGGTTACAGAAGATCCTCAGCCACTATTTCAACGTACCGGTGACGCTGGTAGAAAACGTGCCGCACTGGCTGCCGATTGAAGCGCGCGATCGCGCAAGGCTGGGCGCAGGCAGAAGAATGCCGAAGCTGGGCGAATCGATGTTTCTCGGCGTGGCGGTACGCGATGTGCAACACAAAATCCGCATCGAACTGGGGCCGCTGACGCTGGCTAACTACAACCGTTTTCTGCCCCGCGCACCCTGGGCGGTTCAGCTGCGTGACTGGGTAAGGCAGTATCTGGGCATTGAGTACGTCTGGGATGTACGGCTGATTCTGGCAGCGGAAGAGGTGAAAGGCGTCACCCTTGGCGGCCAGGCCCGGCTGGGACAAAGCTGCTGGCTCGGCAAAGCGGCTATTCCGCAGCCGCGCGGGGAAATGGTGTTCAGTCCTGAAACGACCTCAGCGAAGTAAAATCGTTGCGGCGAAGGGTAAGGCTTTGTTGTCTGTTTGAAATCTATACCAAAGGGAAAGGAAGCGGTATAGTGCTCTCAATTTATATAAGATCGTCGAACATTAACAGGGATTATTAAAAACACAAGGAGTGTAAGATGTTGAATGCCAATTCAATTAAAGAAAAACTGAGTCAACAGATTAAAGAAATAAATATCCTGAGCAACACGCTTGGGATGCGTTTTCTATTCAATGCACAATCAAGGCAGCTTTTCCTCCGGGAAATAGATGAGGTTATTGATGACGTTGTCAGAGATATAGGGATAAATTGCTTATCAGTAAGAGGCGGCATCGAAAGGCTGAACAGGGAAATAGCCTATTTAAAAGAGCAGCAATCTAAGGTTTATATGCAAAAAGCCTTGCAGTATGCTGCCGTCGAAAAGAGAGAAAGGGAAGGCAGAAATCAGCTAATTTTAAAACAAATAGGATTTATTGGCGGTGGTACACAAATATTCTCAGGATTTGGCGTTTGCGCCGCATCTTTGGGTACGGCTTGTATAGCCTTTGGTGCTCCGCTTATTACACATGGCTTTAACAACTTTTATGAAAGTGGATATTATTTGCTTTTCCAAAGAGAAAAACAGGGCTTTGCCCGACAGGGATATCACAAGGCCGCACAGCTACTTGGATATAATGGTAAGAATGCTGACTACGCATACGCAGGGGTAGATTTAGCGCTCTCAAGTTATGGTTTGGGTAGACTGGTGCTGAGAGAGGACGCTTTTCGCCTTTTCAAAAATATTAACTCTGATTTTATCCGGGGCTGGCAAACGATGGGCAAAGTCTCTTTGGGGGCTGAGATGTTGACCAATATTGCAACAGTCTATGGTGTTCATCAGCTCAGTAAGGAAACACAATAATGTATAATGAGATCGGCCTTCAGCAGGAAGGCGGTTGGGTCCTGATTTCTTATGTCATCATATCGTTAACCCTTTTCTTTGTTTTTCTCTTTTTAAAGATTAATAACGATAACATCACACCTTATTTCAAGGTCATTGCTTTCTTTACTGTGTTCCTTTGTGCGAGTATTCAATATTGGATATTCCAGTATGGTATGGCAAAAGTCTATGCGTTCTTTTCACTTTTCCCTTTGGATAGCGATTTTTTACGGTTTTGCGCTTTGTTTTTTTGTCTTTCTTATCTCTTTTTTCTGCCCGTCAGAAGCTTTGGTAAGAAAAATAAAAAGTGATGAATATTTCTCTTTTCTGATTTAATTTTAAGACGGCTGGTTCTTATTGATAATAAAAACCAGCCAAAAAAATCCGCGCCGAAAACGACGCGATTTCAGAACTATTCTGCGTCACAGCTATTTTATTCCATCCGCCACCTAATTTGGATTAACCATGTCAGAAATCAGCCGCGCCGTACTGTTCGGCAAACTGGATACGCTGTTATTTACCTCGCTGGAAAGCGCTACCGCCTTTTGTAAACTGCGCGGCAACCCTTATGTAGAGCTGGTGCACTGGCTGCATCAGCTGATGCAGCAGCAGGATGGGGATCTGCAACAGCTGATCCGCCATTTTTCACTGGATGAAGATGCGCTAACCCGCGATATCGTGGCGGCGCTGGATCGCCTGCCGCGCGGCGCAAGTGCGGTATCCGATTTGTCCGAGCACATCGACAGCGCGGTTGAACGCGCCTGGGTCTATGGCTCGCTGAAGTTTGGCGTGCAGCAAATCCGTGGTGGCCATCTGCTGATCGGCATGCTGAAAACCTTTAACCTGGCGAACCTGCTGAAGGGCATCTCATCTCAGTTCAGCCGCATCAGCGCCGACGCGCTGCTGGAACAGTTCGACAGCGTGTTTGCCAACAGCAAAGAGGCGCAGCAGGTTACCGCCGCGCCGCGACAGACCGATGGCGCGGTGCCGCAGCAGCAAAGCACGCTGGCGCAGTATGCTCAGGATCTGACTGCGCGGGCGCGCGAAGGCAAAATCGATCCGGTTGCCGGCCGTGACGAAGAGATCCGCCAGATGGTGGACATCCTGATGCGTCGTCGCCAGAACAACCCGCTGCTCACCGGTGAAGCGGGCGTGGGTAAAACGGCGGTGGTGGAAGGGCTGGCGCTGCGGATGGCAGCGGGCGACGTGCCGGAGCCGTTGCAAAACGTACAGCTGTGGCTGCTGGATATCGGCATGTTACAGGCAGGCGCAGGCATGAAGGGCGAGTTCGAGGCGCGCCTTCAGGCGCTGATCAATGAAGTGCAATCCAGCCCAACGCCAATCATTCTGTTTATCGACGAAATCCATACGCTGGTAGGCGCGGGCGGCCAGCAGGGCACCGGCGATGCCGCTAACCTGCTGAAACCGGCACTGGCGCGTGGCCAGCTGCGTACTATCGGTGCCACTACCTGGGCGGAATACAAAAAGTATATCGAGAAAGATCCGGCGTTAACGCGGCGTTTCCAGACGGTGCAGGTGCAGGAGCCTGACGAAGAAAAAGCGCTGCTGATGCTGCGCAGCACCGTCAGCCCGCTGGAAAAACATCACCACGTGCTGCTGCTGGATGAAGCCGTTGCCGCCGCCGTGAAGCTTTCCCACCGCTACATTCCTGCTCGCCAGCTGCCGGACAAAGCCGTGGCGCTGCTGGATACCGCCTGCGCCCGCGTGGCCGTGAGTCAGAGCGCGCAGCCGCCGCAGCTGGAAGATTGCCTGCACCGCATCCACGCGCTGGAGATTGAAAAAGAGATTGCCGAACGCGAAGCGAAAGTGGCGATTGGCGATGCCGCCCGCGTGACCAGGCTAAACGAGCAGCTCGCCGAACTGGCGGTGCAGCGTGACGAACTGACCCACCGCTGGCAGTCAGAGCGCGAACTGGTCGATGGCATTATCGCGCTGCGCGCGCAGCTACATGGAGACGAAGCGGAAGATATTGCGGCTATCCATCAGCAGCTTGCCGAACGCCAGCAGCAGCTGAAAGCGTTGCAGGGCGAAGCGCCGCTGCTGTTCGCCGCCGTGGAGGCGAACGTTGTTGCTGCGGTGGTCTCCGACTGGACCGGGATCCCGCTGGGCCGTATGGTGAAAAACGAAATTGAAGCGGTATTGAAGCTGGCGGACACGCTGAACGAGCGCGTGATTGGTCAGCGTCACGGTCTGGATCTGATTGCCAAACGCGTTCGTACTTCCCGTGCAAAACTGGACGATCCAAACAAGCCGGTCGGCGTGTTTATGCTCTGTGGCCCTTCCGGCGTGGGTAAAACCGAAACCGCGCTGGCGCTGGCGGAAACGCTGTACGGCGGCGAGCAGAACATCATCACCATCAACATGAGCGAATTCCAGGAAGCCCACACCGTTTCCACCCTGAAGGGCGCGCCTCCGGGCTATGTCGGTTACGGCGAAGGCGGCGTACTGACCGAGGCCGTGCGTCGTCGTCCTTACAGCGTGGTGCTGCTGGATGAAATTGAGAAAGCGCACCCGGACGTGCATGAAATCTTCTTCCAGGTATTTGATAAAGGCTGGATGGAGGATGGCGAAGGCCGGCACATCGATTTCCGTAATACGTTAATTATTCTGACCTCCAACGTCGGCACGCAGCTTATCAGCGCGATGTGCGCCGATCCGGATTTGATGCCGGAGCCGGACGCGCTGGCGGGTGCGCTGCGGGCACCGCTGCTGGAAGTTTTCCCGCCTGCCTTGCTGGGTCGCCTGCTGGTGGTGCCTTACTACCCGCTGAGCGATGAGATGCTGGCCAGCATTGTTCGTTTACAACTGAAGCGCGTTCAGCGACGTCTTGAGCAAAACCACGGCATCACTTCTGAAGTCGATGACAGCGTGATCGACCTTATCGTTCAGCGCTGTACTGAGGTAGAATCCGGGGGCCGTATGGTCGACGCCATCCTTACCAATACGCTGCTGCCGCAGATGAGCCAGATGCTGCTGGTCGCCAGCAGTAACGAAGAACACTACAAACGCCTGCGCGTAAGCCTGCACGACGGCGAGTTCCAGTGTCAGTTTGAGGCGTAAGCCTGTACCTATCAGAGAGTTGTCCATTATGTCAGAACAAGATAAACCGCGAGCGATCCACAATGCGCTGCCGGTGGGCTACCGCTTTAACGAGTTTGAAATCAAGGAAGTGATTGGCGGCGGCGGCTTTGGCATCGTCTATCGAGCCTGGGATCATCAGCTGGAACGCACCATCGCGATTAAAGAGTTTATGCCCGCCTCGCTGGCAGTGCGTAACGATGACCTGACGCTGGTGCTGCGCAGCGAGCGCTTCAGCAAAACTTTCCACGCCGGACTGAACAGCTTTATTCAGGAAGCGCGTCTGCTGGCGCGCTTTAACCATCCGAACCTGCTGCACGTGCTGCGCTTCTGGGTGCAGAACGACACCGCTTATATGGGTACCGCGTTTTACAGCGGCACCACGCTGTCTCAGCTGCACAATCTGCGCCCGGAGATGATCAGCGAAGCCTGGATCCGCTGCCTGCTGCCGCCGCTGTTTGGTGCGATCAACACCATTCATCAGGAAGGGTATCTGCATCGCGATATCTCGCTGGATAACATTCAAATCCAGGAGAATGGCGTGCCGGTGCTGCTGGACTTCGGTTCAGCGCGAAAAGCGATTGGCAACCTGTCCGATGAAACGGAGACCATGCTCAAGCCGGGCTTTGCGCCGATTGAGCAGTACAGCGACGACAACGAGAGCGAGCAGGGGACCTGGACTGACATCTACGCGCTGGGCGCGGTGCTGCATACGCTGATTGTTGGCGCGCCGCCGCCGGTGAGCGTGGTGCGCAGCATCGAAGACAACTATCAGCCGCTGGTTCAGCTGAAGCCGGAAGGCTACTCGCTGCCGCTGCTGCATGCTATTGACCGGGCGCTGGCGCTGCAACCGGAAGATCGTCCGCAGACGGTCGATCAGCTGGCCGCGCTGATGGAGCTTTCTCCTGGCGATATCAACGAGATCTTTGAAGTAAACGTCAGCGGGCCTGGCACGATGCTGGTGCCGGTTGCAGAAGAAGAAGCGGCAGCAGCAAGCAAAACCGCCGGGCTGAAGCGCTTTATGGTGCCAGGGCTGATTGCGGCAGGTGTGCTGGTGGGGATTGGTGTGGGGGCGCTGATCGCCGGTGGCGGTAGCGATGACCAGCCGCAAACGGCTTCCACCACGGAGACGGCCCGGCCGCCAGCTGCCAGCCAGGCACCGGCAGCCACCGCGAGTACGGCGGCACCAGCCGCTCAGCATAACGAACCGGCTGCGCCACCCCCACCGCCGGAACCGGTCGCGCAGATCTATATCAAGCTGCTGCCGGGCGACGAAGTGGCGATGAACGGCAACCCGCAGGCGCTGGTGCCGTCGCCGAACGGTTTCGCCATGCTGCAACTGCCGCCGGGCGACTATCGCTTCAGCATCAGCAACGGTGGCCACACCCGCGCTCAGAGCATCACCGTCGATAAAGAAGGTGTATGGCTGCTTAACCCGCAAAGCTAATTGTTTTCGCCCGGCGCCGCGTCGGGCCACTTCAGGAAATAAACAATGGATGAATATATCTATCATATCGCTAAAAAGCGTATTGCCTTTGACAATATAAAACAGCAGGGCCTGGTTCCGGCTGCCCGTTTATCGGGGGCATCTGTTGCTCAACGTGAAGGGGCTTTCGCCACTGACCGGGCTAAAAATTCAGAAAAGAAAGAAATATTGAAGCTAAGAGGCGCACTTTACTTGGGTGCAACCCGAGGTTATACCCTTGAGGAAATAAAAAATAAGAATTATATGTTCACCGCTATTCCCGTCGATCTGAATAGCGATCGGGAGGAGGCAATGAAAACCCTGACCGATTTTGAAACGAATTTCTATAACGAATATTTTCCAAAGCGCGCCGTAAAAGGCCCAAGGGCAAGGCCACAGGATTTTGAAGAACCCGCGGCAAAAATGCTGCGCGATAATCCTAACCATGCTTTATGCCGGTTTGCCAAAGATTACGTACGATTACATTATGCTATTGAAGAGCGTGTCACCTCTAATCATATTTATTTCTTTGAGACAAAATATTCCTCTGACTGCTACCGGGATTATACCAAACATCATCAGGGCGAAATAAATTGTAGAGTGCTTCGGGTAAGACGTACCGTTATTAATCATCTTGAGCAGGATATGTCGGAGTTCAGAGGAAAAATGACCAGAGAATCGGTCAACCCTGAATTTATTGAAGTATACAATGCTGAGGGAAGCCCGTTTAGTTCTGCGGCAGGCGAACACTGGACCCCGCTCACCGAGGCGCGCGAAAGCTAATTCTGACTTACTGCCGTAACGCTGTCAGGCGAAATTACTTTAGTTATCTTATCTGCAAAGCTAACTGTTCTCTGCCCGGCACCGCGTCGGGCCACTCCGGGAAATCACCATGTTTGATCGCATCACCGTACTCCTGCCGGTTGAGGGGCTGCTGTTCTGGAAACTCAGCGGCCGCGAAGCCCTTTCCACCGCCTTTGAACTCACCGTTGACCTGCTCAGCACCGACGCCCGCATCGACCGCAAGTCGCTGCTCGGCCAGCCGATAACCCTGTGTATCCCCACCCAGGGACTGACGGGCACCCGCTGGCTCAACGGTAAAATCACCCAGGTGAAGGTCAACAGCCAGGAGCTGAACGGCACGCGCTATGCGGTCTACCGGCTGATGATGGAGCCGGACCTGTGGCCGATGAAGCGCGACCGCAACCTGCGCATCTTCCAGAGCCAGACCGCGCCGGCGATTATCAAAACGCTGCTGTCGGAATATGGCGTGACCGTTGAAGACCGGCTGACCGGCCACTACCGCGTCTGGGAATACTGCGTGCAGTACCAGGAAAGCAGCTTTGACTTTATCAGCCGCCTGATGGAGCTGGAGGGGATTTATTATTTCTTCCGCCATGAGCAGGACAAACATACGCTGGTGCTGACGGACAGCGCGCAGCAGCACCAGCCGTACGCGGGCTACGAGGTCATTCCGTATCACGCCACGCCGTCCGGCGGCACCACCAGCGTGGAAGGGATCAGCAACTGGGAGATGGAAGACCGGGTCACGCCGGGTATCTACAGCATCGACGACTACGACTTCCGCAAGCCAAACGCGTGGATGTTCCAGGCGAAACAGAACCCCGCCTCGCCGACGCCGGGGCAGATTGACGTCTACGACTGGCCGGGCCATTTTGTTGACCACGACCACGGCGAGTTCTACGCGAAAATCCGTCAGGAAGTGTGGCAGGTGGAGCATCATCAAATCAGCGCCACCGGCACCGCGCTGGGGCTGGCCCCGGGCAACACCTTTGCGCTGCTGGACGCGCCGTTCTTCAGCGACAACGGCGAGTACCTGACCGTGGGCGCGGAATACGACTTCGAAGAGAACAACTACGCCAGCGGCAACGGCGGCAGCACGAAGCACAATATCGCGATTGACGTTATCCCGTCGGACATCACCTTCCGCGCGCAACCGAAAACCCCGTGGCCACGCACGCACGGGCCGCAGACGGCAAAAGTGGTGGGGCCAAAAGGGGAGTCGATCTGGACCGACAAATACGGCCGCATCAAGGTGAAGTTCCACTGGGACCGTCTGGCGAAAGGCGACGACACCAGCTCGTGCTGGGTGCGCGTGTCCAGCGCGTGGGCGGGCCAGGGCTTTGGTGGGGTACAGATCCCGCGCGTCAACGACGAGGTGGTGATCGACTTTATCAACGGCGATCCGGACCGGCCAATCGTCACCGGCCGCGTCTACAACGAAGCGAGCATGCCGCCGTGGGCGCTGCCGGGCGCGGCGACGCAGATGGGCTTTCTGAGCCGCTCGAAGGACGGCTCGCCGGACAATGCCAACGCGCTGCGCTTTGAGGACAAGGCGGGAGAGGAGCAGGTGTGGATCCAGGCGCAGAAGAATATGGATACTCACGTCAAGGCGGACGCGACGCACGTTGTTGGGAAAAATCATAACCACTATGTGGGTGAGAACGAAGAGCATCGCGTTGTTGAGGATCAGGAAGTCGGTGTAAAAGGTAGTTCCACCATGATTACAGGAAATACCAGAACTGATAATGCCGTTGGGGCTTATATTATTGGTTCCGGTGAATCAATCAGGCTGGAATGTGGTAAAAGCGTTATTGAGCTAACTGAGGATGGCAGTATTAACATGACCGGAGTCAACTTTAATATAACCGTTGATAAATCTGGTGAAATTAATACTGGCAGTGAATTACATCTAAACCCATCAGACGGTATGACTGTAGCAATACCACCAGGTAGCAGTCATAAAGAAAACATCCAATCTCAATTGTCTGCTTTTTTCAAAAAGAATAAATAATCTACAGAGAAACTATATGGCTACGTATCAACTTCAGGAAGCATTTCTTGAATTACCTGATATCTTCAAAGATCGTACAATGAATTTGTTTACTCTCAGTGAAAATAATGCCAGTGAGTTTACCTTTGTTGTTTCACGTGCGTCTGCAAATCTTGGTGATAATTTGCAAAGTATCTCATCGAAATTAATAAAAGAGATGGATATAACGCTACAGGAATTTGTACTGGAATCATCACAGCCAGTTTTAATTGATAATCAGCCCGCGATAGAGATTTTTTACCATTTTAAAAACGGTAATGCAGTAATCTGGCAGAAACAGTCCGTGATCCTGCTAAACGATGAAAATCGGGCAAGGAAAATGGTCTGTTTTATTGGTACCTGCCCTGATAAGTTTGAAGAATATTATCACAACCAATATCACGCCATTATTAACAGTATTCGTTTTCGCTACGACGAGAAAGATGACTTTGTTCCTGAAGCGCTTCCGGCAGCAAGTGAAAAGGTTCACTTTGCGCTGGATAATGACAGCAAAGAGCTATTTGTTTTTGAGACATTAAATGGTCTTTACCAGCATATCGATTTGCAACGGGCTTTGAATGGCGCTTATCTTTTTTACGATGCGGCTGGTAATCCTTTGCACATCGCTCCTTTGCCTAAAGTGATGGAGCAGGAGACAACGCGCTATGCGTTATGGACCACCTCGCCCAAAAGGGCACAACAGATGTCGTCGGTGTTACTGTTGTGCCGTTCAGTAAAAGGTTCGCAGGTGCTTAATACGACTGAAGCCATCGCTGCTTTTATTCAGGCAAACAGGGATGCTTGATCCATGAGTGAGTTCAATGCGGCCCGCGAGCTTGATGATATAGCCCATACTGCATCAAAAACCTGGATGATTGCCGGATTGATCGGCGGGGCCATTTTAGGCGCTGCTGCCGTTGTGGTTACTGGCGGTGCTGCACTGGTTGCTGTCACTGCAGCAGCGGCTGCAGGAGCAACGGCTGCAGGTGGAGTTGGGGAAGTTTTAGGGAGTATGTCTTGGGCTCCGCGCCACGTTACAGGAAAGCTGGCTGATGGTTCTCCGGATGTAATTATTAACGATCGTGCTGCTATCCGGGCCCATTTGTCGACCGGCGAATGTGATGAGCACAGTGGATCAAAGCAATTGGTTGCTGAAGGCTCGATTAAGGTCTACATCAACAATTTCCCGGCTGCACGAATTGGCGATCGTCTTACCTGTAGTGCTGAGATTTTTTCAGGATCTTCAAACGTTTTTATCGGCGGAAGCAAGCGGCAAACGGATGATATAAGTGCGGAAATTCCTGGTTGGGTTAACTGGGTCATGCTGGGCGTAGGGGCTGCTGCGATAGGTGTACTGGCGTCACCTGCTATCGCTCTCCTTAGTACTCTTGGAGCACTAGGTGGCGGTTATGCCGGTAATTACATCGGCGGCAGATTCTTTGGTGAGGGTAGCGATGGCCAGAAATGGTCAATGCTTGCTGGTGGATTGGTTGGCGGTGCTGCGGGCGGCAAAGGCGGGGCTAAATTCGACGGCTGGCGAAGAGGAACTTCAGAAAAGCCATTTTTATCTGTTGAACCTGAGTCGCCATCAATGTCTCTGGCTGATGCGGTAGGACAAAGCATGGCAAAACGTTGGATAGCGAAGGGGCGGGAGTTGGCTGATGCGAAAGCGCCGGAGCTATCGGCTTTATTATCGGACGATCAGATTGGTGCATTATATGGATACACGACGGACCCCGGATATGAAATGATTAACCCGGCATTGCGAGGTAGTACAGAGCTTACGCCTGAAATTGAAGCATTCTCTCAACATGCATCAGCCGGCCTTGATAACCTACCTACTTTTGATGGCATAACATTGAGGGGAATCAAGTCATTACCTTCCGAAGTATTAAATCAATATCAGGTCGGTAGTACCGTTTCAGATAAAACGTTTATGAGTACTGATTCTCTAAATGCTTTCAAAGGGGCAATTCAAATGAAAATAGACGGTTACTCAGGCCGGGATATAGACTTTTTATCGTCTCATAGTGCAACTGAAACTGAAGTCCTGTTTAAACCTGATACCAAATTTGTAGTCACCGAGCGAAGCGAGCAAAATGGCGTAACGCGAATTAGTCTTAAGGAATTGTAATGATTGATCTACACGCAAATGACGACATTGTTAATGAGTATGCCAGAAGATACCATCATCTTCTTCCTGTAAATAAGCGTAAGGCAGCGCATGACGTCGGGCATTCTGAGCGTGCTAAAGAGGCTTTATCCCTGCCTGACTGGGATAACAGTTATCCTCAGCTCAATGACATGGCTGAAGCCCTGGATAAAGCGAAGGGCGCATTTTTAGGGCTGGCCGTCGGCGATGCGGTTGGCACCACGTTAGAGTTTCAGAGCCGTGATGTTGCGCGTGTCAATGATATGGTGGGGGGGGGGCCCTTTAGGTTGAAGGCTGGTGAATGGACTGATGACACCTCAATGGCTCTTTGCCTGGCTGAAGCCTGTATCGAATCAGGGCGGGTAGATGTAAATCTTTTCAGAGATAAGCTCGTCGACTGGTACAGGAATGGCTCTAATAGTGTTAATGGTCGCTGTTTCGATATAGGGTATACCACCCGCTTTGCCCTTGAACAGTATATTAAGCATGGCGCAGCATGGTTCGGTAATACTGAAAGAAATACGGCTGGAAATGCGGCTATTATTCGACAGGCCCCAGCTATCATAATGAACTGGCGTTCGCTTCAGCGTATCTACTTTGCCACTAAATCGCAAAGCAGAGCAACGCATGGCGCAGTCGAGTCTTTCTCTGCCTGTAACTACCATGGTTTTTTACTGCACATGCTGATTAACGGGCATGACAAGCAGAGCGTTTTTTCACCGCATCAATTCCCTCTCACTGCTCGTGTTTTAATCATCAATGCGGGTGAGTATAAGCTCAAGGCTCGTCATCAAATTCGGTCAAGCGGCTATGTAATTGACACTCTTGAAGCCGCAATGTGGGCAGTTTGGAATACGAATAATTTTCGTGATGCAATTTTGCTTGCAGCAAATTTAGCCGATGATGCAGATAGCGTAGCGGCTACCGCGGGACAGATTGCTGGCGCACTTTACGGTGCTTCCGGTATTCCACAAGAATGGCTGAGTAAGCTGGCGCAAAAAGAACGTATTGAAAATATGGCTTGTGATTTGTTCCAGATAGGTATTGCAAATGGTGATACCAGAATTTAACGTCGACAATTATTTCTCGAATCTAATAAAAATATCGCCATTGACCGTTTTTTCAATTAACAAATAATTTTTTCAGGCATACCTTTAACGCCAATCGTTATGAGTCCGTGCCTGAACTGTTAGATTCTATACGGCCCCCTTAATCGCAGAAGAATTATTTAAGCGCGCACCGGGGAATGAATGATATATCCCCTTAGGATATAATGCGTTGCAGTGAGATAGCAGGCGTGCCGTCTGTGTTTGACGCGTAGAAGAGACTTTTGTGGCCGCTGTTGGAAGTCCGCATTACGGGAGCATCACTGCCAAACGCGGGCTGCTTAATCCACCGAGTTAACTGTTTTCGCCCGGCACCGCGTCGGGCCACTCCGGGAAATCACCATGTTTGATCGCATCACCGTACTCCTGCCGGTTGAGGGGCTGCTGTTCTGGAAACTCAGCGGCCGCGAAGCCCTTTCCACCGCCTTTGAACTCACCGTTGACCTGCTCAGCACCGACGCCCGCATCGACCGCAAGTCGCTGCTCGGCCAGCCGATAACCCTGTGTATCCCCACCCAGGGACTGACGGGCACCCGCTGGCTCAACGGCAAAATCACCCAGGTGAAGGTCAACAGCCAGGAGCTGAACGGCACGCGCTATGCGGTCTACCGGCTGATGATGGAGCCGGACCTGTGGCCGATGAAGCGCGACCGCAACCTGCGCATCTTCCAGAGCCAGACCGCGCCGGCGATTATTAAAACGCTGCTGTCGGAATATGGCGTGACCGTTGAAGACCGTCTGACCGGCCACTACCGCGTCTGGGAATACTGCGTGCAGTACCAGGAAAGCAGCTTTGACTTTATCAGCCGCCTGATGGAGCTGGAGGGGATTTATTATTTCTTCCGCCATGAGCAGGACAAACATACGCTGGTGCTGACGGACAGCGCGCAGCAGCACCAGCCGTACGCGGGCTACGAGGTCATTCCGTATCACGCCACGCCGTCCGGCGGCACCACCAGCGTGGAAGGGATCAGCAACTGGGAGATGGAAGACCGGGTCACGCCGGGTATCTACAGCATCGACGACTACGACTTCCGCAAGCCAAACGCGTGGATGTTCCAGGCGAAGCAGAACCCCGCCTCGCCGACGCCGGGGCAGATTGACGTCTACGACTGGCCGGGCCATTTTGTTGACCACGACCACGGCGAGTTCTACGCGAAAATCCGTCAGGAAGTGTGGCAGGTGGAGCATCATCAAATCAGCGCCACCGGCACCGCGCTGGGGCTGGCCCCGGGCAACACGTTTGCGCTGCTGGACGCGCCGTTCTTCAGCGACAACGGCGAGTACCTGACCGTGGGCGCGGAATACGACTTCGAAGAGAACAACTACGCCAGCGGCAACGGCGGCAGCACGAAGCACAATATCGCGATTGACGTTATCCCGTCGGACATCACCTTCCGCGCGCAACCGAAAACCCCGTGGCCGCGCACGCACGGGCCGCAGACGGCAAAAGTGGTGGGGCCAAAAGGGGAGTCGATCTGGACCGACAAATACGGTCGCATCAAGGTGAAGTTCCACTGGGACCGTCTGGCGAAAGGCGACGACACCAGCTCGTGCTGGGTGCGCGTGTCGAGCGCGTGGGCGGGCCAGGGCTTTGGTGGGGTGCAGATCCCGCGCGTCAACGACGAGGTGGTGATCGACTTTATCAACGGCGACCCGGACCGGCCGATCGTCACCGGCCGCGTCTACAACGAAGCGAGCATGCCGCCGTGGGCGCTGCCGGGCGCGGCGACGCAGATGGGCTTCCTGAGCCGCTCGAAGGACGGCTCGCCGGACAATGCCAACGCGCTGCGCTTTGAGGACAAGGCGGGAGAGGAGCAGGTGTGGATCCAGGCGCAGAAGAATATGGATACTCACGTCAAAAATGACGAGACGCACACGGTAGGCGGCAGCCAGACCGTCGCTATCGAAAAAGAGTTCACCAGCTCGGTGAGTGGCGCTTATACGCAAAACACCCAAAAATCGCGTAGCGAACTGGTCGGTGGCGACTATGGGTTGCGAGTGCAGGGCGGCCTTGAACTGGCCTCTGGCGAAGGGATCAGCTTTATTTCAGGCGACAGCGTACTGACGCTCAATCCAAACGGGACTATCTCGCTGCAATGCACCCAATTTGAAATCAATGCGACTGGCAAAGGGCAGATCAATACCGGTGGAACGCTGGATCTTAACATTAGCCAGCCGACCCCAGGCGTGACGCCAGATCCGACGCCAATGACCATTGCCATACAGGTTGAGGAAGCCTTTGATAAAAAAGGGAGCAACTCATGAATTACGTCCTGTCAGAAGGAACCTTACCCTTACCGGAAGCCATTCAGGAGCAGAGCGTTACGCTGCTCAGACTGCCTAAAGCGCGCGCCACGCTGGTGATCACTCGCGCCTGGGACGTAAAAGCTGGCGAGGAAGAGAACTACCTGAAGCAGCAACTGGCAAAAGTGAAGCGCGATATGAAGAAGTTTGCCGCAGAAGAAGCGGAAGAGACGCTGTTCGGTGGCTTAAAAGCGCGGGAAGTGGCAATGCGCTTTGAAAATCAAGGCGTTGTGGTGATGCAAAAGCTGCTGGTCGTTCGAACCGATACCCACCTGATGGCGCTGACGTTCAGTCGTGCAGGCCAGTTCGATCCGGAGTCGCTGGCTATCTGGCAAAATATCAAAGAAGGATTTATTCCTGCTGCGGGCTTGGAGGCCTGATCTATGTCCGATCTGACAGCTGCACGTATCGACGATCCCTTAGTGCACAGCTCGGCGCTGGGCGACCTGGTAAGCGGCCTGGTTGAAGGCGCTATTTATGGTGGCATCCTGGCGGGTGCAACTTTACTGTTTGCCGTCAATCCGTTTGCTGGCGTGGCCGTGGGCGCAGCGGCAATGGTAGGCGCAATGGCCTCAGGCTATCCCGAAAAGCTTGGCAACGCGGCCAGCAGCGCCGTGGATGGATTACTGGACACGCTGGGCATGCGGGGGCCGCCGGATGCGATAATTACCAGCGGCTCGGAAAACGTCAACATCATGGGAAAACCGGCCGCGCGTGCAGCGGGTACGGTTAGCCACGCCTGGCTTAATTCTCCTGCCGCGAGCAGCGAAGAGGAACCTGGCGCACTTGATATCGCCATGGCGATGGCTGGCGGCATCGCTTCGGCCATTCGTCATCCGGGCGATACCCTCAGCGCAGCACTGGATAAGGTCAGCCATATTAGCGGGGAATCGGTAAAAAACTGGTTTGGTGGAGTCTGGGACGATCTGATTCAGCCGACCGTCGCCAGCGCCAGCCCTTACGCCACGCCCGCCAGCAAAGATACCGTCGCCTGCACCAAAGGGCATCTGGCGGAAAGCGTGAACTTCCTGGCAGAAGGCTCGAAAAAAGTGCTGATCAACGGCCATCCTGCCGCACGTAACGGCGATCGCAGCACCTGCGAAGCGACTGTTCAGGTAAGTGAAAACCCACGCGTGCGTATCGGCGGCGACAGCGTAGTGGTGCGCGATATTCGCAGCGGCAAAAACATGCTGGCTTATTTTATTGGTGGGCTGCTGAGCACCGGCGGCATCGCTAAGGAAGGGGCGAAGCTTCTCGAACAGCTGTTTTCCCGCGTCGCTGCCCGCCGCGCTCTGCGGCAGATCGCCTGTACTGTTGCTGCCAGCGCTGCGGGTGAAGCCACCAGTGCAGCCGCGAGTGGAGCCGTTGCCGCCGTTGCCATGCAAAGCGCGCATCCGGTTAATTACGCAACCGGTGCGAAGATCCTCGCGGGCCAGGAGGATCTCGATTTCATGCTGGAGGATCGGATCCCGCTTTTCTGGCAGCGCATTTATCACAGCCGCAATCTGACCACCGGCATGTTAGGCACCGGCTGGATGCTGCCGTTTGAAACCCGGTTAATCCGGTTTAAGCACGATGACGGCACGATCCAGTTTGCCTGGCGTGATGTGACCGGGCAGGAGCTGGGCCTGGGCGAAATCGCGCCGGGTGACGTTGTCCGCTTCGACGAGGAAGGCTTTACGCTTTTCTGCTCGCTTCAGGGCGTGATTGTGATGCAGACCGCACAGGGCGAGTTTCATCTCTACGAGCCGGATCCGGCTCGCGAAGGCGAGTGGCGCATCGGCCGCATTTACGATCGTCACGAGAACTGCCAGCACTTCAGCTGGAACGAGGCGGGGCAGCTGGTCAGCATCTCCGGCGATAACGAAGCGCTGGACGTGCGCCTGAGCTACGAGCCGGTGCACGGCAGGCTGGCGGCGGTCCATCAGGTGGTGGCAGACGAGCTGCGTCCGCTGGTGCACTACGCCTGGAGCCCGCAAGGGCAGCTGATTTCGGTGAAGGATGCCGACGGTATCGAGACCCGCCGCTTCAGCTGGGATCGCGCCAGCGATCTGATGGCCTCGCACAGCTATGCCACCGGCCTGACCGTGGAATATCAGTGGCAGCCTGCCCGCGATCCGCGCTACTGGCGCGTCACCGAATATCAGGTGCTGGACGGGGCGCGCAACTGCCTGGAGCACTGGCTGATCGATGCCGACGAGCAGGATCGCAGCGCGACCGTGACCTGCTTCTCCGGCGGCACCACGCAGCACCGCTGGGACGAACTTTGTCGCATCACCGACTATACCGACAGCTATGGCGCACGCTGGCACTGGCGCTGGGCGGAGCACGGCGAGCTGCTGATGGCCACGCACGAGCCGGGCGACAGGCTCTGGCAGTACGGCTACGACGAGCGCGCTAACCTGACGATGGTGCGCGATCCGGCGGGCCGCACGACGCTGACCACCTGGCATCCGTCGTTCGCCTTCCCGGTGAAGGAAGTGCAGCCCGACGGCGCGGTCTGGCAGTATCAGTACAACGCCGCCGGTGACGTGGTGGCGGTAACCGATCCGCTGAACGGCACCAGCCGGTTTACGTGGAACGATCGGGGCGATCTGCTGACGCGCACCGACGCGCTGGAGAACACGCACCGCTTCTGGTGGAACGAACGCGGGCAGATGACGCGCGACGAGGACTGTTCCGGCAACCCGAGCAGCCGCATTTACGATGACGCAGGCAGGCTGCTGAGCCAGACGGATGCGGAAGGCAACACCACGCGCTGGCGCTGGAGCGCGGCGGGACGGTTGCAGTGCCTGACGCGTCCCGACGGTCGCACAACCGAATATGAATATGATGCCGCCGGGATGCTGACCGGCGAGAACATCGATGGCTTCTCGGAGCGCAGCGTGACGCGCAACGCGCGCGGGCAGATCGTCACCGAAACCGATCCGGCGGGGCACAGGACCCGCTGGCAGTACGATCGTTTTGGCCGGCCGATCGCGCTGATCAATCCGAATCAGGATCGCTGGCAGTTTGAGTACGACAACAGCGAGCGGCTGATCGCGCAGATCGACTGGGCGGGACGGCGCAGGAGCTACGGCTACGACGCGCTGGGCCGCGTGGCGGAGATTGTGCAGCATCCTCTGAGCGGTGACGGCGAGGCTGAGCGCTCTGCCAGCAGCGGTGTTACAGAGAAGGCCGCCTGGCAGTCCGCGCTTTCTGAACCGGCAGCTGACCAGCCTCACGTGACCCGTTTTGAATACGACGCGGTAAACCGCCTGACGGCGAAAACCACCGCGCAGCACCGCACCGAATATCACTACGGCGACCGCGGCGTAACGGTGAAGAAGATGCCGCTGGCGGCGTGGCTGAGCGCGCAGGCGGAAGGACGGGAAGTCACCGACTTCGAGATGCTGAGCTTCACCAGCGACGCGCTGGGTAATCTGCTCGCGGAAGAGAACAGTGGCGGCCTTATCGCACATCAGTACGACGCGCTGGGCAACCTTACCTCGACCACGCTGCCGGACGGGCGCGAGCTGAGCTGCCTGCGCTACGGCACCGGGCATCTGTTGCAGATGAACCTGAAGCACGGCGGCAGGCGCCATGAAATCGCCGGTTATCAGCGCGACAGGCTGCACCGCGAAACCGGGCGTACCCAGGGCGCGCTGCATCAGGAAACGCGCTACGACCCGGCGGGCCGCATCGTGATGCGGCGCAGCGGCTTCAGCGGGCGCAACGCCGTGGTGTTTGAGCGGCGCTACCGCTGGGACCGTCTTGACCAGGTGATGCAGCAGCTGGTGACCGACGGCAGTACGGGGCAGCGCGAGTGGGCGAACCAGCAGCAGCGCTTCGGCTACGACGCGGCGGGCCAGGTGACGCGCGAGGTACGGCCGTTTAAGGAAGAGCACTTCACGTGGGACGCGGCCGGAAATCAGACGGATAAACCGGGCGATATCGTCTGGCACAACCTGCTGAAAAGGCTGAAGGGCGCGCGCTGGCGCCACGACGGCTTTGGCCGGATGACGTGGCGCAGGGCCGCTGAAGGCGCGCCGGAGCAGCACTTTACTTATGATGACGAGCACCGGGTCACGGAGGTGCGCTTTGACGGCGACCGTGAATATATCCGGGCGGAGTACCGCTACGACGCGCTGGGCCGCCGCACGCAGAAAATCCTGCACCGCCACGGGAAAGACGCGGAAACGATAAGCTTCCTGTGGAGCGGATTACGGATGGTGGGCGAAAGCAGCAGCCTTCAGCCTGCACGCAACACGCAGTACATCTACAGCGAGGGCAGCTGGGAGCCGGTTGCAAGAGTCGACAGCATTGGCGGGCAGTCGGAGACCTTCTGGTACCACACCGAACTGAATGGTTTACCCGAACGCATGACCGACGAGCGGGGCGAGGTGGTGTGGCGAGGCCGGTTCTCCACCTGGGGCGAAACGGAGCGGGAAAACAGCACGGGCTTCCAGGCGGTGCAGCAGAACCTGCGGTTCCAGGGCCAGTACCTGGACAGAGAAACGGGCCTTCATTACAATATTTTCAGGTATTACGATCCGGTCGGCGGGCGGTTTACGCAGGTTGACCCTATTGGGTTAGCGGGTGGGTTGAATACTTATGCTTATGTGGGCGATCCGCTGGTCTGGGTTGATCCGCTGGGTTTGAGTCCTTGTAGTTCAGGGAAGAATGGTAATATTGTTTATCGAGCTCTTACACGAGAAGATGCGGAGCGGATTGCCGCAGGGAAATCTATTCAAGGTAAAGCTATGGATGGAACTTGGACTGCGGCAGAACATGTAGCGAATGCATCTACGGACAAGACTCTTACAGGCGGTGCTTTAAAAAATAGCCCTTGGATCTCAACTACTAAACTAGATCATATAGCTAGAGGGTACGATAGCGGTAACGGTATAGTGGCTATTGATTTAGATAAAGTTTCTTCATTCAAGGTACAGGTTTGGGAGCATGCGCCGAGAGTAAATGGTGAAAGTGGGCTACCTTATCATCGTTCGATTTGGGCGCAAGAAGTAACTATTTTCCAAGAAATTCCAAGCTCAGCCATACTAGGATTTTTATGATGATTAATCAAAATGATTTATTGCTAAATCTTAAAAACAAGACTACTGATTTTGCATATCCTTTAACACTTGAGGGAGTTTTCCTTGAGGATAAATACGAAGATCTTTTAAGCTTTGTTATCATTCTAACAACCCAGTTAAAAGATGAAGATTATATTCTTAAAGGGATTCTAATTGAGCTGAGGCTGACTATATCAGCTATGGAAAATTTTCAGGGGCGCTATCAGAAAGATAAAATTGAAAATAAAATATCAAAAGTAGAGAAAATATTTGGATGCCTTGTTTCTGGTGAGGTTTATGGTGATAGAGTTCCAGGAGTTCCAAGGATAATATAATTATGAGCAATATTTTATTTTACCGAGTTTCAGATGATTTCGGATTTTTTTCTAATTTTTCTAAATATGGTTTTGAACTAGAAGGTCACTACTGGCCTACTGTAGAACATTATTTTCAGTCTAAGAAATTTGATGATGAAAAAATAAAGAATAAAATCAGGCTGATGTCTTCACCCATGGATGCTGCGTTAATGGGGCGGAATAGAAAAAATCCATTAGTAAATAATTGGGAATTGATTAAAGATGATGTTATGAGAGCCGCTGTTTTTGAAAAGTTTTTTCAAAATCATGACATTAGAGATTTATTATTGTCTACTGGGGATGTTGAAATAGTGGAACATACAAAAAATGATAGTTACTGGGGTGACGGGGGCGATGGTAAAGGGAAAAATATGCTCGGTATAATTATTATGGAAGTAAGAGGTAAGCTTAGAGGCATATCTTACTAACTTAATAGCCAGTAGATTAAATTAACCCATTGGCTTTTTAAAAAATCGTTCATAAAAAATTATTTTGTATAAAAACATTTGTATATTGGTAAGATTTACAAAGATGAAAGCACCACCGGACATTGATCGCAACACGCAGTATAATTTTGGAACAGCATTAATGTTTCTTCGTAAATGTAGCTGCCAGTATCAGCCAAACAGCATCTTCAGTTTCGTAGCCTCTTGCCAGCGATCATCACGGCAACCTAATCATCGGTAGGCTTTTTCTGATGGTATAGGACGAGTTTCATCTTTACGAGCCGGATCCGGTTCGCGAAGGCGAGTGGTGCACCGTCCTTATTTACGATCGCTATAAGAGCTGCCAGCGCTTCAGTTGGGATCGCGGCAGCGATCTGATGGCCTCGCACAGCTATGCCACCGGCCTGACCGTGGAATATCAGTGGCAGCCTGCCCGCGATCCGCGCTACTGGCGCGTCACCGAATATCAGGTGCTGGACGGGGCGCGCAACTGCCTGGAGCACTGGCTGATCGATGCAGACGAGCAGGATCGCAGCGCGACCGTGACCTGCTTCTCCGGCGGCACCAGTAGCCCGCTGCTGAACAAATTCTGCCGAAGCCAGAACAACACCGTCCTGCGTAACCTCTTCCAGGAAATACATTTAATCGTTACCCGGAATGCGGTGAACCAGCAGGATGTCGCCTTCATTCATCGTCCGATCAAATTTAAGGGCACCGTTAAGATGCCCTTTCTGCTTTTTATTGTTAACCGAATTACTTCGCCAGTTTGTCTTCTGTCTTCAGGTCAAAATCGGAAGCATCGTGACGCTCGCGCAGCTGTTCAGCGGGCTCTCCCCAGGTACGATTCACGATACGGCCGCGCTGTACGGCAGGGCGCTGTGCAACTTCATCTGCCCAGCGTTGCAGATTTTTATACGAACCGGCATCGAGGAACTCAGCGGCATTATACAGCTGGCCTTTAACCAGTGCGCCATACCATGGCCAGATGGCGATATCGGCAATGGTGTAGTCTTCACCGGCAATATAACGGTGTTCGGCCAGCTGGCGATCCAGCAGATCCAGCTGACGCTTGGCTTCCATGGTGAAGCGATCGATAGCGTATTCAATTTTCTCCGGCGCATAGTTATAAAAATGGCCAAAGCCGCCGCCCAGGTAAGGCGCAGAACCCTGCAACCAGAACAGCCAGTTCAGGGTTTCGGTACGACCAGCCGGATCTTTCGGCAGGAAGTGACCATATTTTTCCGCGAGATACAGCAGGATTGCGCCTGACTCAAAGACGCGGGTTGGCGGCGTGGTGGAAACATCCAGCAGCGCCGGGATTTTGGAGTTCGGGTTCACATCGACAAAACCTGAGGTAAATTGTTCGCTCTCGCCGATGCGGATCAGATGGGCATCATATTCCGCATCGTTAACGTTCAGTGCCAATAGCTCTTCCAGCAGGATTGTCACTTTCTGGCCGTTCGGCGTGCCCATGGAATAAAGCTGTAAAGGATGAATGCCTACTGGCAATGTTGCCTCGGTGCGCGCGCCCGCTGTCGGACGGTTGATGCTGCCCCAGGTGCCGCCAGCTTCTTTATTCTCTGACCAGACTTTGGCTGGTTGATAGTCGTTATTGCTCATCAAATTTTCCCTTTCATGGTTAGGTAGCGAATACTGACGTCTCGCCGTTAATGGTCTAAAAATAGCGGTGAATACCGGATAAAACCAAAAGCGGTTGTTACAGCTGATGTCAGATATAGCACTGGCGCACGGTCAACGTTTATCCGCAAAGAGCACACCGCAACAATTGAGAGGGAGCTAACAGATGGACGAGCACTATCTTGCTGACCTGAAACAGGCCGGACTGACCCTGACCGACGATGGTCGGGTTTGCTGTTACTGGCAGCCATCAATGCCGGATTATCATGATAATGAATGGGGCAAGCCGGTGGTGGACGACCGGCGGCTATATGAAAAAGTGTGTCTGGAAGGTTTTCACTCCGGCATGTCCTGGCAGCTGATTTACAACAAGCGAGAGAACTTTCGCCGCGCTTTTCAGGATTTTGATTTTTATCAGGTGGCTAAATTTACCGATGACGATGTCGCCAGGCTGATGGCGGATAAAAGCATCGTGCGTAACCGGGCCAAGATCCTCTCAGCGATTAATAACGCGCAGCGAGCCATTGAGCTGGTGGAAGAGGCCGGATCGCTGGCGGCGTGGTTTTGGCAGTTTGAACCAAAAGAGGAAGATCGTCCGGCGACCGTGGATCTGGAATACTGGCAGAATGCCAAAACCTCCCCGGAAGCAACGCGGTTATCCAAAGCGTTGAAAAAACGAGGGTGGAGCTGGGTTGGCCCTGTCACCATCTACTCGCTGATGCAGGCGCTTGGCATGATCAACGATCATATTGAGGGCTGCCAGTGCCGGGAAAATTTTGAGCAGGCGCGTGAGAATCTGCGCCGCCCGCAGCCAGAAAAGTGAGTACACTGCCGCATAATCATTGCAAAAACCGCAGGAAAAGCGCTGAGCTTTCCGGCACGTCTTCCATTTCCCTGAATCAGGTGGCGTTGTGGATTGTGTATGACGCCCGGATCGGCGAAAATGCGGGCCATTGATGATTAATCGCCTGTGAAAGTCTTTGCGCGGTCTGCGTAACGATGGCACAGCACCACACAGAGTTTGTTCATGTCAAATGCACCTTTTATGCAAGAGGTGGCTCGTCGCCGCACTTTTGCCATTATCTCTCACCCGGATGCGGGTAAAACCACCATCACCGAAAAGGTGTTGCTGTTCGGACAGGCGATTCAGACCGCCGGTACGGTTAAAGGACGTGGCTCTAACCAGCACGCTAAATCCGACTGGATGGAGATGGAAAAGCAGCGTGGTATTTCAATCACTACCTCGGTGATGCAGTTCCCGTATCGCGACAGCCTGGTCAACCTGTTGGATACCCCGGGCCATGAAGACTTCTCCGAAGATACCTATCGTACTCTGACGGCGGTGGACTGCTGCCTGATGGTTATCGATGCCGCGAAAGGCGTTGAGGATCGCACCCGTAAGCTGATGGAAGTTACCCGTCTGCGCGACACGCCGATCCTGACCTTTATGAACAAGCTGGACCGTGATATCCGCGATCCAATGGAAGTGCTGGATGAGGTGGAAAGCGAGCTGAAAATCGCCTGCGCGCCGATCACCTGGCCTATTGGCTGCGGCAAGCTGTTTAAAGGGGTTTATCACCTTTATAAAGATGAAACCTATCTTTATCAGACCGGGAAAGGCCATACCATTCAGGAAGTTCGCATCGTTAAAGGGCTGGATAACCCGGATCTCGACGCTGCAATCGGTGAGGAGCTGGCGGCACAGCTGCGCGAAGAGCTGGAGCTGGTGCAGGGCGCTTCTCACGAATTTGAGAAAGAAGCCTTCCTGGCAGGCCAGTTGACCCCGGTGTTCTTCGGTACCGCGCTGGGTAACTTTGGCGTGGATCATATGTTGGATGGCCTGGTTGACTGGGCGCCTTCACCAATGCCACGTGAGACCGATGTACGTACCGTTACCGCCGCCGACGATAAATTCACCGGCTTCGTTTTTAAAATTCAGGCGAACATGGATCCGAAACACCGCGACCGCGTAGCGTTCCTGCGTGTGGTCTCCGGCAAGTACGAAAAAGGCATGAAGCTGCGCCAGGTTCGTCTGGGCAAGGATGTAGTGATTGCCGATGCGCTGACCTTTATGGCCGGTGACCGTTCGCACGTGGAAGAAGCCTATCCAGGCGATATTATCGGCCTGCATAATCATGGCACCATCCAGATCGGCGATACCTTTACCCAGGGTGAAAACATGAAGTTCACCGGTATTCCGAACTTCGCGCCGGAGCTGTTCCGTCGCATTCGCCTGCGTGACCCACTGAAGCAGAAACAGTTACTGAAAGGGTTGGTGCAGCTGTCAGAAGAGGGCGCGGTGCAGGTCTTCCGTCCGGTTCACAACAACGATCTGATCGTAGGTGCAGTGGGTGTGCTGCAGTTCGACGTGGTGGTTGCGCGTCTGAAAAGCGAGTACAACGTTGAGGCGATTTACGAGTCGGTAAACGTTTCTACTGCCCGCTGGGTAGAGTGCAAAGACGCGAAGAAATTTGAAGAGTTCCAGCGTAAAAACGAAGTGAACCTGGCGCTGGATGGCGGTGATAACCTGACCTACATCGCGCCGACCATGGTAAACCTCAATATTACTCAGGAACGTTATCCTGAGGTGGTGTTCCGCAAAACGCGCGAACATTAATCCTCTGCAAATCGGTGTGGCGCTCTACGGCGCTCACCTTTTGCCCTGTTTTGGAAGCGATGCTCTGGCATCGCTTTTTTTATGCCGTTTTCGCTTCATCCGTGCCTGCGCGTCTTGTTACAGACTCATCTTAAAAAACCTCTGATTTGAGCATTTTTCCAACATATCAATCACAAGCGGCGGTGAAATCCAGATTAGCGTCTATATTTAAATTCAACAGGACGCAATACATGCGGCGCGGTTGCTGCAACGCCTGATTACTGCAGTCACGCCGTTTGTGGCTGAAAGCTCACAGTTGTGAGTGCATCACACATGAAGAAGGATGAGATCGATGAACAAGACTAAGATTGCTAAAACTCTGATGGCTGCTCTGGTAGGTTCTGCACTGATTGGTGGTACTGCTATGGCAGAAGATACCGCTACGCCTAAAGTGCAGTCCACTACTGACTCCGCGGGTTCCAAAATCGATAGTTCTATGAAAAAAGTCGGTGGATACATGGATGACAGCGGTGTTACTGCCAAGGTGAAAGCTGCCCTGGTTGATAACGACGCGATAAAAAGTACGGATATCTCAGTCAAAACCCACAGCGGTGTTGTTACCCTGAGCGGTTTTGTGACGTCGCAGGATCAGGCCGAACTGGCTGTTGATGCGGCGAAAAAAGTTGAGGGTGTTAAATCCGTCAGTGACAAACTACACGTAAAAGACAGCACGAAAGCCAGCGTCAGCGGCTATGCCGGTGATGCAGCAACGACCAGCGAAATCAAAGCTAAACTGTTAGCGGACAGCAATGTGCCATCCCGTCATGTGAAAGTGGAAACCACCAACGGTGTGGTTCAGCTTTCCGGTACGGTGAAAACTCAGGCAGAGTCCGATCGTGCAGAAGGCATTGCTAAAGCTATCGAGGGCGTAAAAAGCGTGAAAAACGACCTTACGGTTAAATAATCGCGCTGGTGCGGGCCGCTTCCGGAGTGAAGCGGTTCGTGTCAAAACATTGCAGGACCATAAAGTCAGCTATGCCGAACTCAGGCAGAAATCAATAACACGAGCTGTTCGATTTTTAATATAGGGTAAGGAGAGGCTTATGTTTCGTTGGGGCATTATTTTTCTGGTTATCGCACTTATCGCTGCGGCGTTAGGTTTTGGTGGTCTGGCAGGTACAGCCGCATGGGCAGCTAAAATTGTCTTTGTAGTGGGTATCATCATCTTCCTGATCAGCCTGTTTACCGGCCGCAAGAAGTTATAGCCGGACGGTTAGCGCCAACCAGCCAACAATAGCCCGGGCCATCCGGTGCTGTTGCAAGGAAAACAAACGGGCTGAATACAGCCCGTTTGCATGCATAAAGCAATTCACAACAAAACCGCAACAAGCGTCAAACGCTGCCGTTTCGATACGCGTATCCTTTTTTTACCTTCTTCCGACAGGATACCAACATTGGGCCAGCGCATTCCCGTTTCACTCGGCAATATTGCGCCGCTGGCGCTCACGCCTTTTCACCCCGGCAAACTGGCGCTGGTCTGTGAGGGCGGGGGGCAGCGTGGTATCTTCACCGCAGGCGTGCTGGACGAGTTTCAGCGAGCCGGCTTCAATCCCTTTGATTTGCTGCTTGGCACCTCTGCGGGTGCGCAAAATCTGTCAGCCTATATTTGCGGCCAGGCGGGCTATGCTCGTCGGGTGATCACGCGTTATACCACCAGTAAACTTTTTTTTAATCCTCTGCGCTTTGTTCGTGGCGGCCATCTGATCGATCTGGACTGGCTGGTAGAAACGACGGCAAAAGAGTTCCCGCTGGCGATAACGGCGGGTGAAAAGAGGTTTGCTGAAGGACGCGAATTCTATATGTGTGCCTGCCGCAGTGATGATTTCACGCCCGGTTACTTTGCGCCGACCGCGGCAAACTGGCTGGAAATCATTAAAGCCTCCAGCGCCATTCCCGGTATGTATCGGCCGGGTGTTGACCTTGACGGCATCAGTTACCTGGATGGTGGCGTCAGCGATGCGATTCCCGTGCGTGAAGCCGCGCGTCGCGGTGCGGAAACGATTGTGGTGATCCGCACTGTTCCTCCACAAATGAATTACATGCCGCAGTGGCTTAAACGCGCCGAGCACTGGCTTAGCGACGGCGCACTCCAGCCGCTGGTAAACATCCTTCAGCTGCACGAAGAAAGCTATCACCAGACACAGCAGTTTATTAACAATCCGCCCGGCAAACTGAATATTATCGAAATCTTCCCGCCACGCGCGCTGGCAAGCAGGGCGCTGGGTAGCCGTATTGCCTCGCTAAATCAGGATTATCATTTGGGACGTCGTTCCGGTCGCTACTTCCTGGCTACAATAGGGCAGTGGCTGAGTCCGGGGGACTCGCTGCTTAAACCGCCTGTCCTGCCCGCCGTTCCCGTGGCAAATGAACCGAGTATCACTCTTGATCCGCTGGCAGGCAGTGATGCAGATTACGATAAAGGATCGCTGGCATGACGACGTTCGTCGATACCCACTGTCATTTTGACTTCGCGCCGTTTAGCGGCAACGAAGCGGAAAGCCTGCGTCTGGCCGCGGCGGCGGGCGTGGAGAAAATCATCGTGGTCGGCGTTGCGGCAGATCGTTTTGCTGGCGTAATGGCGCTGGCCGATCGTTGGGCGCCTTTGTATGCCGCACTGGGCACGCATCCAATGGCGATTGCACAGCATGAAGACGCGCATCTTCAACAGCTGGAAGCTTACCTGAAGCAACAACCGGAAAAGCTGGTGGCGATCGGCGAAATCGGCCTGGATCTTTATATTGAAGATCCGCAGTTTGATAAGCAGCAGGCGGTGCTGGACGCCCAGTTACGGCTGGCAAAGCACTATAACCTGCCGGTAATCCTGCATTCACGCCGTACTCACGATAAGCTTGCTATGCACCTTCGCAAACTCGATCTGCCCGCCTGTGGCGTGGTTCATGGCTTTGCGGGTAGCGAGCAGCAGGCGCAGGCGTTTATCCGTGCAGGCTATGCCATCGGCGTTGGCGGCACCATCACCTATGAGCGTGCGAGCAAAACCCGCAATGCGATTTCGCGTTTGCCGCTTACCTCGCTGCTGCTGGAAACCGATTCGCCGGATATGCCGTTGCAGGGATTCCAGGGCGCGCCTAACCGGCCTGAACGGATACGTAACGTCTGGCAAAGCCTGTGTGAAATTCGTGATGAATCGCCGCAGGAAATTGCCGAAACCCTGCGTGAAAACACCCGCAGGATTTTTCGGATTTAAAACAACGGGCAAATTTCTGAAGCTGCCTTCCGGTTTACGCCTTCCACCCCGACTCTCCTTTCCGCCATCGGTTACAATGAAATGTTACTATCATAACATTTTTGTATGATGGCGTTTATCAGCGTTGTGTAAGCCGCTTTTTAGCGCGCCATTACGACAATCGGTGTGATTGTAGTCACAAATTTTATACAATTCATGCAATAGCTTTTTTATGAGTGTGAAAACCATCACGGATAATCGCCGGGATGGATGTTATTATTTTAACATTGCCAGTAATGTTTGGAGAAAATAATGAGTGATTTAACCGCAGCCGCCGTACGTGCGCTAAAACTGATGGATTTGACCACCCTGAATGATGACGATACTGAAGCGAAAGTTATCGCGCTCTGTCATCAGGCCAAATCTCCGGCTGGCAACACCGCCGCTATCTGTATCTATCCCCGTTTTATTCCCATTGCCCGCAAAACGCTGCGCGAGCAGGGCACGCCAGATATTCGCATTGCTACCGTCACCAACTTCCCACAGGGTAACGACGATATTGATATCGCGCTGGCGGAAACGCACGCGGCCATCGCTTACGGTGCCGACGAAGTGGACGTGGTGTTCCCTTATCGCGCCTTGATTGGCGGCAACGAAGAGATCGGTTTTGAGCTGGTTAGCGCCTGCAAAGAAGCCTGTGCCGATTCGGGTGTGCTGTTGAAAGTCATTATCGAAACCGGCGAGCTGAAATCAGCTGAACTGATCCGCAAAGCGTCGGAAATCGCCATCGCTGCCGGCGCCGATTTCATTAAAACGTCGACCGGAAAAGTGCCGGTTAACGCTACGCCGGAAGTGGCTGAAATCATGCTGCGCGTCATTGCTGACCAGGGCGTGAAGCATCAGGTTGGCTTTAAACCGGCGGGCGGCGTAAAAACCGCTGAAGATGCAGCCATCTACCTGAAGCTGGCCGATGACATTCTCGGTAGCGACTGGGCGGATGCGCGTCATTTCCGCTTTGGCGCTTCAAGCCTGTTAGCCAGCCTGCTGAATGCTGCCGGACATTCCTCCGCCAAAAGCGACTCGGCGTATTAAACGGGCGGTGAGTCAAGTCCACTCAGATTGCTGACACACTCACGGCACGCCACTGTTGGCTATTCAGCCTTGCGCTTTAACTTGCCCGGAGGGTATCCGTCCGGGCTGAAAATGACCAGGGGGCACCATGTTCCTGCCACAAGAAATTATCCGTAAAAAAAGGGATGGGCTGACGCTCACGGAAGAAGAGATCCGCTTTTTCATCAACGGCGTGCGTGACAATTCCGTGTCCGAAGGACAAATTGCCGCGCTGGCGATGACCATCTTTTTTCATGATATGACGCTGCCGGAGCGCGTGGCGCTGACCATGGCAATGCGCGACTCCGGTTCGGTGCTGAACTGGCAGGCGCTGGATCTCAGCGGGCCGGTGGTGGACAAACACTCTACCGGCGGCGTGGGCGACGTGACCTCGCTGATGCTGGGACCGATGGTGGCTGCCTGCGGCGGCTTTGTGCCAATGATTTCCGGGCGCGGTCTGGGTCATACTGGCGGCACGCTGGACAAGCTGGAAGCGATCCCTGGCTTTGATATCTTCCCCGACGACCAGGCGTTTCGCCGTATCATCAAAGAGGTTGGCGTGGCGATTATTGGCCAGACCAACTCGCTGGCTCCGGCCGACAAGCGTTTTTACGCCACGCGTGATATTACCGCGACGGTCGACTCTATTCCGCTAATCACTGCCTCAATTTTGGCGAAAAAGCTGGCCGAAGGGCTGGATGCGCTGGTGATGGATGTGAAGGTCGGCTCGGGCGCGTTTATGCCAACTTTTGAGAAATCTGAGCAGCTGGCGCAGGCGATCGTCGGCGTGGCAAACGGAGCAGGATGCAAAACGACAGCCTTGCTGACCGATATGAATCAGGTGCTGGCTTCCAGCGCCGGTAACGCGCTGGAAGTGCGTGAAGCGGTACGCTTCCTGACCGGTGAATACCGCAATCCGCGCCTGCTGGAAGTGACGATGGCACTGAGCGCCGAGATGCTGGTTTCCGGTGGGCTGGCGGTGGATAACAGCGATGCTGTCAACAAGCTTCAGGCGGTGCTGGATAACGGCCGCGCGGCGGAAGTGTTCGCCCGCATGGTGAAAGCGCAAAAAGGCCCGGCGGACTTTATTGAACGGCTGGACAGCTATCTGCCCGCGCCGATGCTCAGTAAAGCGGTTTACGCTGACAAGCCCGGCTTTATCAGCGCAATGGATACGCGGGCGCTGGGTATGGCGATTGTGACAATGGGCGGCGGTCGTCGTCGCGCCAGTGACGGCATCGACTACAGCGTCGGCTTTAGTGAGATGGCGCAGCTGGGGGATTATGCAGATAACCAGCGTCCGCTGGCGGTCATCCATGCTGCCAGCGAGGCGAGCTGGCAGGAAGCGGCCACGGCGGTAAAACAGGCCATATCCCTCAGCGACAGCACGCCGGCAAAGACGCCAGTTATCTGTCGCAGAATCACCGGATAACCGTCATACTACTCTGATCGATAAAATTTTAGCGCGTCGTAAGACGCAGGAGACCACGATGAAACGTGCATTTATTATGGTGCTCGATTCCTTCGGAATTGGGTCCAGTAAAGACGCTGACAAGTTTGGTGATGAAGGCTCCGATACGCTGGGACATATTGCTGAAGCTTGTTATAAGGGCGAAGCGGACGTAGGGCGCAAAGGGCCGCTGCATCTGCCGAACCTGACCGCTTTAGGGTTAGGCAAAGCGGCAGAAGAATCCACCGGCAGGTTCCCGCTGGGGCTGGATAAAGACGCGCAGATTATCGGCGCTTACGCTTATGCCAGCGAACTCTCATCCGGGAAAGATACGCCGTCAGGCCACTGGGAAATCGCCGGTGTTCCGGTGCTGTTCGACTGGGGTTACTTTACCGAGAAAGAAAACAGCTTCCCGCAGGCGCTGCTGGATGAGCTGGTGGAAAAGGCCGGTTTACCGGGCTATCTCGGCAACTGTCACTCTTCCGGCACGGTGATCCTCGACCAGTTGGGCGAGGAACATATGAAAACCGGCAAGCCGATTTTCTACACCTCTGCTGACTCCGTATTCCAGATCGCCTGTCATGAAGAGACGTTTGGCCTCGAACGCCTTTATGCGCTGTGCGAAATCGCCCGTGAAGCACTGACTGAAGGCGGCTATAACATTGGCCGCGTGATTGCGCGTCCATTCGTGGGCGATAAAGCCGGGCATTTTGAGCGTACCGGCAACCGTCACGATCTGGCCGTTGAACCGCCGTCACCGACCATTCTGAAAAAACTGGTTGATGAGCAGAAGGGTGAAGTGATCTCCGTTGGCAAAATCGCCGATATCTATGCTCACGTTGGCATTACGAAAAAAGTGAAGGCGACCGGACTGGACGCGCTGTTTGACGCCACGATTGAAGAGATGAAAATCGCGCCGGATAACAGCATCGTTTTCACTAACTTCGTCGATTTTGACTCCACCTGGGGGCACCGTCGCGATGTGCCGGGCTACGCGGGCGGTCTGGAACTGTTTGACCGTCGCCTGCCGCAGCTGATGGCGCTGGTGAAGGAGGGCGATATCCTGATCCTGACCGCCGACCACGGCTGCGACCCTACCTGGAAAGGCACGGAGCACACCCGTGAGCATATTCCGGTGCTGATCTACGGCCCGGGCGTTACGCCAGGCTCGCTGGGATATCGTGACACTTTTGCCGATATCGGTCAGACTATTGCAAACTATTTTGGCCTGACCCCCATGGAATATGGCAAAAGCATGCTGTAATCAGCGAAACGTAACATACCGGCGCGTCGACGCCGGTCAGAATAAGATAAGGAAAAAAGATGGCAACCCCTCATATTAACGCTGAAATGGGTGATTTCGCTGACGTTGTGCTGATGCCGGGCGATCCGCTACGCGCTAAACATATCGCAGAAACGTTTTTGCAGGATGCGGTAGAAGTGAACAACGTGCGCGGCATGTTGGGCTATACCGGCACTTATAAAGGCCGCAAGATTTCCGTCATGGGCCACGGTATGGGCATTCCTTCCTGCTCAATCTACGCTAAAGAACTGATCACTGAATTTGGCGTGAAAAAAATCATTCGTGTGGGTTCCTGCGGTGCCGTGCGCGAGGACGTGAAGCTGCGTGACATCGTGATTGGCATGGGTGCCAGCACCGATTCCAAAGTAAACCGTATGCGCTTCAAGGATCACGACTTTGCGGCAATCGCCGACTTCGAGATGGTGCGTAACGCAGTAGACGCGGCTAAAAACCTTGGCGTTGATGCGCGCGTTGGCAATATCTTCTCTGCGGATCTGTTCTACACGCCGGATCCACAGATGTTCGACGTAATGGAAAAATACGGCATTCTGGGCGTGGAAATGGAAGCGGCTGGAATTTACGGCGTGGCGGCAGAGTTTGGCGCAAAAGCGCTGGCAATCTGCACCGTGTCTGACCATATCCGTACTCACGAGCAGACCACGGCGGCAGAACGTCAGACCACGTTCAACGAGATGATCGAAATCGCGCTGGAATCTGTACTGCTGGGCGACAAAGCCTGATTTAATCGTACTCTCAACGCTGGCCGCTCCCTGGTCAGCGTTTCCCCTTCAGTATCTATTCACAACCACCTTAGGTTTTACAAAACTTTCCTTTTTTCTTATTAAGTTAAGTGATAATTATCTATTCACGAATCTATTCAAGAATCTATTCACTATGGCTGAAATTAGCGCACTACTTTTGCAAGGTCCGCTCGATGCGGCAACGCTAATGGCCCGGATCGGTATTAGCCAGGCGACGCTGTCACGCCTGATTTCCGCCCATCCTCAGATTATAAAATATGGCCGTGCACGGGCAACACGCTACGCTTTACTACGTCCATTAAGGCAGGAAAGCAAGGTAACGGTGAGTCTTTCTCCATCAGGTAATGATGCCGTCATCCGGCATCATCATTTCAGGATTTCTCTTTCACCGAAGGCTCGTCGCTCTCTTCGTCTTCTTTCACGGGATTATTGGCGGTCAGCAGGAATGGCGACTGCTGCCAGCGAGTGCGGCGGTCTCTGAGCAGCGTTCGGGTCAGGATAATTCCAATCGCCAACGCCAGCAGCATCATCAGACGCAGAATGTTGGTGGTGTTATCCACCTGTTTAGCTTCCGTGACCAGCACGTGCGTATCCAGCGTGACGCGCAGGAAGCCGCGTGGCCCGTCCGGGCTGTCCAGCGACTGCACCAGCTGATGGTTAAAGTAGCTGCCGGCCCGCTGGCCATCCAGCGCCAGCCTGTCGCGCACGTTAATCGTTTCACCGCTGTGCGCCAGCAGCGCCCCGGCATCGTCATAGACTGAAGCGTCCAGAATACGGCTCTCGCGGGTCAGCTGCGTCAGGATATCGACAATTTTCTGATGGTTATCATCACTGTTCTCCATCAGCGGCGACAGGCTGAATGCTACCTGCCGCGTTAACGTGCGGGCCAGCTCCTCAACCTGTTCGGAACGCGCCATTTGCCGCCCAAGGCTAAACCATGAGGCACCCTGCATCAGCACGACCAGCAGCGTCAGGCAGATCAGTACGATCGCGGTACGATGCAGGCGAAATTTCAGTTTGGCTTTGGCCATCATTACCCTTTAAAAATATCTACAAAACGCAGAGCGGCCCAAAGCTTTATGTTGCCAGAAGCGGGCCTGTCAGGGTAGCCTCTTGCGTGGTTAATATGTCCCTACAGGAGCTGTAATGCCAAATAGTCTGACCTGGTGCGACCTGCCTTCCGATGTCTCTCTCTGGCCGGGTTTACCTCTCTCTCTGAGTGGCGATGAAGTGATGCCGCTGGACTACCATGCGGGCCGAACGGGTTGGCTTCTGTATGGACGGAAGCTGGATAAAGATTGCCTGACGGCGCTACAGCATAAGCTGGGCGCGGCAATGGTCATCGTCAGCGCCTGGCGCGTGGAAGATTATCAGGTGATTCGTCTGGCGGGTTCCCTGACGCCGCGCGCGTTAAAGCTGGCGCATGAAGCTGGACTGGATGTTGCGCCGCTGGGCCGTATTCCGCATCTGAAAACGCCAGGCCTGCTGGTGATGGATATGGATTCCACCGCCATTGAAATCGAATGTATAGATGAAATCGCCAAACTGGCCGGCAGCGGCGAGCTGGTGGCTGAAGTGACCGAGCGTGCGATGCGCGGCGAGCTTGATTTTACCGCCAGCCTGCGCCAGCGCGTAGCTACACTTAAAGATGCCGATGCCAATATTCTCAGGCAGGTGCGCGATGAGCTGCCGCTGATGCCAGGCCTCACTTCGCTGGTGCAGAAGCTGCATGCGATGGGCTGGCATGTCGCGATTGCTTCTGGTGGTTTCACCTACTTTGCCGAGTACCTGCGCGATACCTTGCATTTATCAGCAATTGTCGCCAATACGCTGGAAATCCGCGACGGCAAACTGACGGGCGAAGTGACAGGCGATATCGTCGATGCGCAATATAAAGCGGACACGCTTAAGGCGCTGGCGACGCGATTTGAAATTCCACCTGAACAGACTGTCGCTATCGGCGACGGCGCCAACGATTTGCTGATGATTGGCGCTTCCGCGCTGGGCATTGCTTATCACGCCAAGCCGAAAGTGAATGAAAAAACTGAAGTGACGATCCGTCATGCCGACCTGATGGGGGTGTTCTGCATCCTCAGCGGCAGTCTGATCAATGATGAGCGTTAAGAGGTCAATTTGGCTAAAGCGGTAAAACGTGCCTTTGTTTGTAACGAATGTGGCGCAGACTACCCACGCTGGCAGGGACAATGCAGTGCCTGTCACGCCTGGAATACCATTACCGAAGTGCGTCTGGCGGCGTCGCCGACGGTCGCCCGCAACGAGCGGCTCTCGGGCTATGCGGGCAGCAGTTCTGGCCCCAGCCGCGTACAGAAGCTGTCGGAAATCAGTCTGGAAGCGCTGCCGCGTTTCAGCACCGGCTTCAAAGAGTTTGACCGCGTGCTGGGCGGCGGCGTGGTGCCGGGCAGTGCAATCCTGATCGGCGGCAGTCCAGGGGCAGGGAAAAGTACGCTGCTGCTGCAAACTCTCTGCAAGCTTGCTCAAGGCATGAATACCCTCTACGTCACCGGCGAAGAATCCCTTCAGCAGGTGGCGATGCGCGCGCATCGTCTTGGCCTGCCTACGGAAAACCTCAATATGCTTTCGGAAACCAGCATCGAGCAGATCTGTCTGATCGCCGAGCAGGAACAGCCAAAGCTGATGGTAATCGACTCCATCCAGGTCATGCACATGGCAGACATCCAGTCTTCGCCAGGCAGCGTGGCGCAGGTGCGTGAAACCGCCGCTTATCTGACGCGTTTCGCCAAAACTCGCGGCGTGGCGATCGTGATGGTGGGGCACGTGACTAAAGATGGTTCGCTGGCCGGGCCTAAAGTGCTGGAACACTGTATCGACTGTTCGGTGCTGCTGGATGGTGATGCCGATTCACGGTTCCGTACGCTGCGCAGCCATAAAAACCGTTTTGGTGCGGTCAACGAGCTGGGCGTGTTTGCCATGACCGAACAGGGTCTGCGCGAGGTCAGCAATCCTTCCGCTATTTTCCTCAGCCGGGGTGATGAAATTACCTCTGGCAGTTCCGTTATGGTGCTGTGGGAAGGCACTCGGCCGCTGCTGGTAGAAATACAGGCGCTGGTGGATCACTCGATGATGGGCAATCCACGGCGCGTGGCCGTAGGGCTGGAGCAGAACCGTTTGGCGATCCTGCTGGCCGTGCTGCACCGGCATGGCGGTTTGCAGATGGCCGATCAGGATGTGTTCGTTAACGTGGTAGGCGGTGTAAAAGTGACCGAAACCAGTGCCGATCTGGCGCTGATGCTGTCGATGGTTTCCAGCCTGCGCGATCGACCTTTGCCGCAGGATCTGGTGGTCTTTGGCGAAGTCGGGCTGGCTGGAGAAATCCGTCCGGTCCCAAGCGGCCAGGAACGAATTTCTGAAGCGGCGAAGCACGGTTTCCGACGGGCGATTGTGCCTGCCGCGAACGTGCCGAAAAAAGTGCCGGAAAACATGAAAGTTTACGGCGTGAAAAAGCTGGCCGACGCGCTGGCGATTCTGGACGATCTCTGACCGCCTTCAGGCAGTTAACTTCTGTTGGGGCGGCATGTTCGCCCTGACCAGGCATTTTATCATCTGAAGGGTGCGCCCTTATATGCAGGAGGCATTTGATGTCGTCTTTCGAATATCTGAAAACGGCTATCCGTCATCGGGGCTATACGTTGCAGCAGGTGGCGGAAGCCAGCGGGATGACCAAGGGCTATCTCAGCCAGCTGCTGAATGCCAAGATTAAAAGCCCCAGCGCGCAAAAGCTGGAAGCGCTGCACCGCTATCTGGGACTCGAATTTCCCCGCCGTGAAAAAACCATTGGCGTGGTGTTTGGTAAATTCTATCCGCTGCATACCGGCCATATTTATCTGATCCAGCGCGCCTGTAGTCAGGTTGATGAGCTGCATATCATCATGGGCTACGACGATCCGCGCGATCGGCAGCTGTTTGAAGATAGCGCGATGTCGCAACAGCCTACGGTAAGCGACCGCCTGCGCTGGCTGCTGCAAACCTTCAAATATCAGAAAAATATCCGTATTCACTCGTTCAATGAAGAAGGAATGGAGCCTTATCCGCACGGCTGGGATATCTGGAGTCGCGGCATCAACGACTTTATGGAAAACCACGGCATCATTCCAAACCGGGTTTACACCAGCGAAGAACTGGATGCGCCGCAGTATCAGGAACATCTGGGCATTGAAGCGGTGCTGATCGATCCCAGGCGATCTTTTATGAATATCAGCGGCGGGCAGATCCGCCAGGATCCGTTCCGCTACTGGGAATATATCCCAACGGAAGTGAAGCCTTTCTTTGTGCGTACGGTAGCCATCCTCGGCGGCGAATCCAGCGGAAAATCAACGCTGGTCAACAAGCTTGCCAACATCTTTAACACCACCAGCGCCTGGGAATTTGGTCGTGATTACGTCTTTTCTCATCTGGGCGGTGACGAGATGGCGCTGCAATATTCCGACTACGATAAAATTGCGCTCGGTCAGGCGCAGTACATTGATTTCGCAATTAAATATGCGAACAAGGTCGCTTTTATCGATACCGATTTCGTCACCACGCAGGCGTTCTGCAAAAAGTATGAAGGGCGCGAACATCCCTTTGTGCAGGCGCTGATTGACGAATACCGCTTCGATCTGGTGATCCTGGTGGAAAACAATGTGCCCTGGGTGGCAGATGGCCTGCGTAGCCTGGGCAGCTCGGTGGACCGTAAAGAGTTTCAGTCGCTGCTGGTTTCAATGCTGAAGGAAAACAATATCGAGTTTGTTCATGTCGAGCAGGATAATTATGACGAGCGCTTCCTGCGCTGCGTTGAGCTGGTCAAAGGGATGATGAGCGCGTAACGGATATTCTGACAGGCTCATAAAAGAGGGAAATCGGGTCGGCGTATTCTATATCGTCAGGCCAGTGGAACATTTAGCTGAAAGGTAAGTGCGGCGGTCGTAATACTGCCACGACCGCCTGCAAGAATAACGGATGCTACAGGCTAATTTTGCATTACTTACATCCGGAGATCTCATCAGCAAATACCAGACCGATTATCTGCTTTGCCAGGTTCGGTCTTTATTGTAGCGCTTGTTAAGTTTATTAATTCATTCAAGAGAATGAATGACTTTTTCTCTGAGAAGCCTGAGAAAATCAGTCGGCGTTGTTCCCCATAGTTCGGGTGAAAAATCGAACCCGTAACGGGCTTCAAAGTCTTCCTCAAGATTGTCACACTCGCGGTAAAACTGATCGATATCCCCGATCAAACCGTGCCTGAATGCGTCCGGCGTTTCAGCAATCCAGGCATCAATTTGTGCATCAACACTCTCACCGCTACCGAACATATCGTAATCTTGCCCAAAATAGACCGCAATTAAGCTGTCCAGTCCAAATGTATTGATATTTTTCATAAATTAAACCATTGGAAAAGCTGTAAGAATAAAATAGGGTTTCCCATGCCAGGATTCAAATTTCAGAATTATTCTGACTTGATAGCAGGCTTTAGCCTCTTTTTCCCCCCCTGCTAACAGAGATGCCCGTTTGCTTTGCAAAATTCCTGTCAAAGACCATTTTTAGATTCTGCCCCGAAGGGACATTTTTTGTTAATACGGCAATCTGATTTTTGTTGTCTCGCAGGACTTTTGAAATAAGAGCTTCTGCATCCCGCATTGATTGGAAGCTACTCGACTGGGTGAGTCGTGGAGACGCCTTGAGTCTGGCCAGTAATTCTTCCGAAGTTTTACCGATATGTTTGTCAATTGTATGGCCGCCCGCTCTGCTGCCAGGAAGAGCTTCATGTGCAGACAATTTTAACCGCCCACTTTGAATTGCAATAACTCGCTGAGCGCCGATAGCGAGAGAAAAGGCGACCGGAATTGCCAGATCGACCGTAAAACCGACTTTCAGCGCAGCTTTCCTGTCTGCCCCCAGTGATTCGGCTAATGAAAAGGCAGAATTATAAGTGTCGGTGTCGGTATTGCGACCTGTCCAGACCTACCTGAGTGAAGCCTGTACGGTATCAAGGCTGTGTGTTCCGACGATGATACATCCGGCTTTTGTGAGCATTGTAGGCTCGGGCGCCATACACATCGCTCCGGCGCCGAACATTTCGATAATGCCACCCGCCAGGCCCAGACCTCCATACAGACGATTGCTAAGGGTTTCTCCCTCGCTGACACTTTTATCTGATAGCAAGGCTGCAAGATGTACCGGGGAGAGAATAATTTTAATGCCGTCATTATTATCCATTTAATCTAAAGCTCCTTTTATTAAAAATCATCGGGCAGTTCACTAAGCTGGCAGGCTCTCAGGCAGAGCCTGCCATCAATATCACGCGAGGGAACGCAGTTGGTTAACATTTTGCTGGCGAACAAACAGCGCCAGCAGCGCGATACCGGCGAGTGCCAGCGCGCTGGCCAACAGGAAGGCTGAAGAATAGCCGCCGCCATACTGGATTAAAAATCCGGTAATGCCCGGGGATAAAATCCCCGCCAGGTTTGCCAGCAAATGCACAAATCCACCGGCCGTGCCGATGCGTTCCGCCGGCACAATATCCTGAAGCAGCGACCAGCATGCCTGCGGCGTCATATAGGCAAATACGCTGGCCAGCGTAATCAGCGATATCGCCACCGTAACGCTGCTTGCCCAGGCCGTCAGCATGACGCAAACTGCCGCGACCGCCAGTCCACAAAAAATCACCAGCTTACGCGACAGCAGAAAATTGCCGGTCCGACGGAACAGCGCGTCCGAAATCATGCCGCCGCCGATAAAGCCAATGGTCGCGCCGAGCCACGGCAGAATGCCGATCAGGCTCATGCTTTTGATATCCAGATGCTGGAAATCGGTCAGATAGCTCGGCAGCCACGAGAGAAAGAAAAACTGGATATAGTTGAAGCAAAAGAATGCCGCAGCTACACCCAGTACCGGCAGGGAAAAAACATAACCCCAGAGTTTTGTTGGCTGAGCCGCTGCTGCAGGTGCGCGAGTAGCAGGACGTTGAGCCGCGATGGTTATCCGCTCGCGCTCGCTAACGCGAGGATGTTGCTCCGGCTTATCACGAAACAGCCATAGCCAGAACGCCAGCCAGACGAAGCCCAGCGCAGCAATCACCACAAACGACACGCGCCAGCCGAAGTGCAGCCCAACCAGACCCACTATCGGCGCGGCGACCGCTGCGCCCAGCGGCTGACCGGCATTGGTAAATCCCACTGCGCGGCCCACTTCTTTGCGTGGGAACCAGTTCGAAATTGACTTATTGGTGGTGGTGCCCATCGGGCCTTCGCCAATGCCGAACAGCACCCGCACAATCAGTAAGTGCGTAAAATTGCCTGCCAGCGCGGTCGCGCCGCAAAACAGCGACCAGATAGCGGCAGCCCAGCTAAACACTTTGCGCGGGCCAAAACGGTCTGCGCCCCAGCCGCCGAGAAAACAGAACAGGCAATAGCCGATAAAAAAACAGCTGAACAGAACGCCCATCTGTGCATCATCGATTTGCAGATCCTTTTTCACCAGCGGTGCCATGACGGAGAGCGCGGCGCGGTCGAGGTAGTTCAGCATCCCGGCAAAAAACAGCAGCAGCGCAACGACGCTACGATAATTTTTAAACATGATGAATGCCCTCCGCGCTAAATGTGCTGTGACTCAGGGTGTGGTTGCTCAGTACATTGCTGTCCGGTTGAAAACCCAGGCCGGGCGTCTCCGCGAGGGTGAGCGTCGGGGCAAAAGCCAGCTGCGGATAAAGCAGGGCGGAGAAGCGGATAAAAGGCACTTCCAGCAGAATATCGGCAGGCAGGCTCGCCACGAGGTGCGCGGTTGCCAGTAAACCCGCGCCATAGTAAAAACAGTGTGGAACCACTTTTACACCGTGCAATTGCGCACGTTCAATGACGCGCAATGATGCAGTGATCCCACCGACTTTCGCCACGCTTGGCTGTACAACATCAACAGCCTGACTGGAGTAAAAAGATTCAAACCCCCATTCGCCCGATGCATTTTCACCGGCCGCGATGGGCGTGCCTTCACGTCGCACCTGAGCCAGCCCGTCGATATCGTCTGGCGGCCAGACCGGTTCCTCCAGCCAGCCCAGCTTCAGTTCCGCCAGCTGACGAGCACGGCGGCTGGCTTCGCTGACCGTCCACGGACAGTTCACATCGACCATTAGCGTGGCTTCTGGCGGCAGTGCCGCGCGGGCTGCTGCAATGGCTTCGTATTCCGTTTCGTGCAGCTTAAGCGTGTGGAAACCCGCCTGCCAGGCACGCTGTACCTGACGTGCGACCTCTTCTGGCTGATTGTTATAGCTGACCAGGCTGGCATACAGACCGATCTCACGGCGTCCGCCCAATAACTTCCACAGCGGCTGGCCCAGATGCTGCCCCAGCAGATCCCACAGCGCAATATCGATTGCCGACAGGGCATAGCGTACCGGACCGCTACGGCCAAAAGCATGCAGCGCCTGTTCTGCTTCTGTTGTCAGGGCAACTAACGCTTCACGCGTTTGCGGTACGTTTTTCCCCAGGAACATAGGGATGACCAGATCCTGCAAAGCCTGAGCGGTGACCGGATTACAAAGATGTCCAAAACCTTCTCCCCAACCCTGCAAGCCGCTGTCGGTTTCAATCCTCACCAGCAGCGTTTCCATCTGCTTTAGCGCAGGCGACGCGGCATTCCATGTGGTTTCTTCTTTGATAATGGAATCGCGATCGCTTTCAAAAGGAATGCTGAGGCGAATCACCTCAATATGATGAATTCTCATGCCATAAACCTCAAAGTGTAGGGCGGTCAGTCGCTTGAAGTTATGGTTAAGATGCGTACCGACCGGCGAGATAAGAGACTGCCGGTTCAGTATAAAAAGCAGGATGAGGTGGAGCATCGTTCAGCCGCACAAGGATGGCGGCACGATGCCGGGTTAATTTTGGCATCTGGATAAGCGGCTGCGGGATGGGTCACAAAAATGTCTGCGTAGCGCAAAATGATAGCGGTGAAAGGGACGTTTATTTCTGTGAGTCTGCCCAAACAGCAGGAAGGCGATCATGGTTTGTCAGCCATTCGTTCAGACAAGGATCGATCCAGTTAATGACTGCTACGCCTGTTGCATGCTGAATGGGCAGTAGGGGCGTTAGCCACAGTAAGGGTTCATGATGGAAAATTCTGTTGCGTAAATCCCTGATCCGATTCAGGGCCACCGAAATAGTACGCCGCTGCCGCTGGGGTTTTGGACAGTGTGCAAATACCAGGCGTAGGTCTTTCCAGAGCATATCCTGATAGCGGGTATTAAACAGTGAGCTCCAGAACCCGAATGTCAATTCGGCGATCATTTTGTCCGCGGTTTGCTGCTCATGTCGTCGAAGCAGTTTGGTACTGGCAATGACAATTTCTTTATTTTGCCAAATGAAAGCGGGCTCGTTCGTCCAGGCCTCCCACCAGTCAGCCCGTTGATAAAGCAGACTCAGGCGGTTATGGATCCCATTACGCAGGGCGATTTCTAAAACATTGAGTAGAGGAACCATTGCTTCGGCAAGATGGAGATTATTAGCATAATCGATTGCAGCTTTGTCCTTTTCTCCACTGCGTGCAGCACGATAGCGCCCCAGTCTGGCTGAGGAAAAATGTTTTTCCAAATCGTCCCAGTCCATTTTTATCTCCTTTTAATTATTGTACCGCGCTGTTACTATCGATCCGCAGCCCTGGGCTACGTCCTCTCCCAGCTATCATACTGGTGATGACACCAGGTTCGTTTTGGCCTTGTTGTACAAGGCCGCCTGATTCAACAGTAAACCCGCCCTCAGGCGGGTTTACTGTTTCTGATCCTCTGATCCTCTGATCTGTCCTGGGCGACCATTCCAGCCGTTTATACATAAAGATGCAGCCTGGGCTTACCTGCCACCGTCATCCATTCAGCATTAAATTTTTAAGCAAAAAGAGAATATCTCGCAGAAGAAAAGTTTATTTTTACGAGCGAGCTCGAAGGTAAAATGAAGGGCAGGGAGAAGTAGAGAGAATAAAAATATTGCAGAAATTAACGGGCGGCTCGGCGCCCGTTGCTCATCAGTAAACCATCACCACTTTACCGCGCATATGGCCTTCCAGCACCAGACGGTGCGCTTCGGTCAGCGTTTCCACACTCAGGCCCTGCAACGTTTTGCTTAATGACGTGGTGATTTTGCCTTCGTCCAGCAGCTTCGCCGTTGCATTCAGGATCTCTCCCTGGCGGGCGATATCCGGTGTGGTATACATGCTGCGGGTATACATAAATTCCCAGTGCAGCGCCGCGCTTTTTAGCTTCAGCTGATCCATATTGAGCGGCTTCTCGTTTTCTACAATGGTGCAGATCTGGCCCTGCGGCGCAATCAACTGTGCCAGCGTATCCCAGTGACCATCGGTATCGTTCAGGCAGAAAATGTAATCCACCTGCTTCAGACCCTGTTTATCCAGTTCGGCCGGCATATCCTGATAATTGATCACCAGGTCAGCACCGCGATCTTTACACCACTGAACGGAGTCCGGACGGGAAGCTGTCGCTATCACTTTGACTTTGCTGTGCAGTTTGGCAAAAGGAATGGCCAGCGAGCCAACGCCGCCAGCGCCGCCAACGATCAGCAGCGTTTTATCTTCCGCCGCCTGGTCGATGTGCAAACGGTCAAACAGTCCTTCCCATGCCGTTAGCGCCGTCAGTGGAATCGCTGCGGCTTCCGCCCAGTTCAGCGAGGCTGGCTTATGACCAGTGATGCGGGCATCGATCAGCTGATGCGTGGTGTTGCTGCCCGGACGAGTGATGTCACCCGCATAGTAAACTTCATCGCCTGCCTTGAAACCACTGACTTTACTACCCACATCCAGCACGACGCCACTGGCATCCCAGCCAAGAATACGCGGCTGTTGCAGGCCGCTTTTTTGCACGCCTTTATGCACTTTGGTGTCAACCGGGTTGACCGAAGCGGCTTTCACTTCCACCAGCAGATCGTATTCGCCGGGGGTGGGCTGTTCGGGATGGATTTCGATAAAGCGATCCGGTTTTTCTGGATTAACAGCGATTGCTCTGATTGTCATAACACCTCTCCTGTATGTTGTGTTATTGAGTGTAGAAGCTAAGCAGGCTAATGATAAGCCGTACAATTACTAACGAAGCGTTCGTTTCAGGTGAACAATAATGTTTAAACAGCTGCAGGATATGGCCCTCTTTGCCATGGTGGCCGAATGCGGCAGTTTTACCGGGGCAGCCAAACGCGCGGGGCTGCCCAAGTCCAGCGTCAGTCAGCGTATCAGCCAGCTTGAACAGATGCTGGGACTGCGTCTGATTAATCGCACAACCCGCCAGCTCAATCTGACGTTTGCTGGTGAGCGCTATCTGGTGCATTGCCAGGAAATGTTGCAGGCCAGCGAGCGCGCAACAACGGCGATCGAACGGCTGCGGGATAACCCCAGCGGCCGTTTGCGCATCACTTCACCGGCCGGGATCGGCGCCACGCTGCTGGCGCGTTTTAACACGGCTTTTCAACAAGTATATCCAGGCGTGACGCTGGAGGTCTCGGTTTCTGACCAGCTGCGTGACATCGTGCAGGAGGGTTACGATATTGCCCTGCGTACCGGACAGCCGCAGGATTCGTCGCTGATCGGCAGACGCATTGGCTACTGCGATCGTTTGCTGGTGGCGTCACCGGACTATCTGGCGCAGTTCGGCGCAATCGAACATCCTCAGCAGCTGGCAGAGCATCGCTGCATTGCTCATCAGGCGTGGAACGAATGGTTGCTGAAAAAAGAGGAAGAGTATTACCGCTGGCTGCTGCCGCTGATTCATATGACCGACAATTTGGTCTATGCGCGCGAATGTGCGCTTCAGGGGGCAGGCATCACGTTGCTGCCGCGTTTTTTATGCGATGAATTACTGGCGTCGGGTGAGCTGGTGGAGGTCTTACCGGAATGGAAGGTGGCAGGTAACGAGCTGTGGCTTGTTTATCCCAGCCGCAAACTTAACTCGCCCGCGCTGACGCGGTTTGTTGAATATGCGCTCACGTCACCGGTGTTTCGCGAGTTTTATCAGTAGTTATAAAAAAGGGCGGATTTCTCCGCCCTTAATCATCATCTTACTTGGTCATACGCTTGTACTTGATGCGTTTTGGCTCAAGTGCTTCTGCACCCAGCGTCCGCTTCTTATACTCTTCGTATTCGGTAAAGTTACCTTCAAAGAACTCGATCTTGCCTTCATCCTGATAATCCAGAATGTGCGTGGCAATACGGTCCAGGAACCAGCGGTCATGCGAGATAACCATCGCGCAGCCCGGGAACTCCAGCAGGGCGTTTTCCAGCGCGCGCAGGGTTTCGATATCCAGGTCGTTGGTCGGTTCATCCAGCAGCAGCATGTTGCCGCCAACCTGTAGCAGCTTAGCCAGATGCAGACGACCGCGCTCACCGCCGGACAGTTCGCCTACGCGTTTGCCCTGATCGACGCCTTTAAAGTTAAAGCGTCCAACGTAGGCGCGGCTTGGCATTTCAGTATTGCCGATGCGCATGATGTCCTGGCCGCCGGAAACTTCTTCCCACACGGTTTTGGCATTATCCATGCTGTCGCGGAACTGATCGACCGAAGCCAGTTTCACCGTCTCGCCCAGCACGATCTCGCCGGAATCAGGCTGTTCCTGACCGGACATCATGCGGAACAGCGTGGATTTACCCGCGCCGTTCGGACCGATGATGCCGACGATAGCCCCTTTTGGTACGGAGAAAGAGAGATCGTCAATCAGCAGGCGATCGCCGTAAGATTTACGCAGGTTGCTGACTTCCAGCACTTTATCGCCCAGACGAGCCCCTGGTGGAATAAAGAGTTCGTTGGTCTCGTTACGCTTCTGGTAATCGCTGTTGTTCAGCTCTTCAAAGCGTGCCAGACGGGCCTTGCCTTTAGACTGCTGACCTTTAGCGCCTTTGCGCACCCACTCCAGCTCTTTCTCAATCGATTTACGACGAGCGGCTTCGCTTGAGGCTTCCTGCGCCAGACGCGCGTCTTTCTGCTCCAGCCAGGAAGAGTAGTTACCTTCCCACGGAATCCCTTCACCACGGTCCAGCTCAAGGATCCAGCCCGCTACGTTGTCCAGGAAGTAACGGTCGTGGGTAATCGCCACAACGGTGCCTTCGAAGTCGTGCAGGAAGCGTTCCAGCCAGGCCACGGATTCAGCATCCAGGTGGTTGGTCGGTTCGTCCAGCAGCAGCATGTCTGGTTTTTCCAGCAGCAGGCGGCACAGCGCGACGCGGCGGCGTTCACCACCGGACAGATTTGCAATTTTGGCATCCCAGTCCGGCAGACGCAGCGCATCGGCGGCGCGTTCCAGCTGCGTGTTCAGGTTGTGACCGTCGTGCGCCTGGATAATCTCTTCCAGCACGCCCTGTTCTTTGGCCAGCTTGTCGAAGTCAGCGTCTTCTTCCGCGTACAGTGCGTACACTTCGTCCAGACGTTTCAGCGCGCCGACCACTTCGCTCACGGCTTCTTCCACCGATTCACGCACGGTCTGCTCGAGGTTAAGCTTCGGTTCCTGCTCGAGGTAGCCGATTTTAATGCCGGGCTGCGGACGCGCTTCTCCTTCGATATCTTTATCGATACCGGCCATGATGCGCAGCAGGGTGGATTTACCTGCGCCATTTAAGCCCAGTACGCCGATTTTCGCGCCCGGGAAAAAGCTCAGGGAGATATTTTTCAGAATATGACGCTTCGGCGGAACCACTTTGCCGACGCGATGCATGCTATAGACGAATTGAGCCACGTTAGGATGAGCCTCTTGGTGTCTGTGTAGTAACCGGGGCATTCGCTGCCCACTCAGATCACGAAGTTTAGCTGGTTTCCCCCGGTAATCACAGCCGTACCCGCGTATCTTTAGGGCCAGCGCCCGTCAGTTGTGCGGTTTGCCACAAAGGAAGGTGGCTTTATGACCGGGTTCAGGGCGAGTAATGCGCTACACCCAGCTGTTGCAGCCGCTGCGCCAGCGTTTTTGGGGCGGGCTCGTCGCTAATTAAGCTGCTAAACAGGCTGAGTTCGCCGATTCGTGCAGGCAGCACTTTGCCGAATTTGCTGCTGTCGGCTACCAGAAAAGTGGTGCTTGCGCGTTGCATTGCCTGGTGCTTCATCGGCAGTTCATTCAGGTTGAAACAGGTCGCGCCCTGCTCAATATCTACGCCTGCGGCAGAAATAAACGCTTTGGCCGGGCAGAGATTATCCATGACCGAGCCAGGCCCAAGCGGCGTGAAAATCGCATTGTCGGCATGGTACTCACCGCCGTTGAGGATCACCTTGCAGTGGGGTTTCTCTTTCAGCGCCAGGAAAGTATTTACCGCGCAGCAGATAGCGATAAAGGGCAGCTGGTTATCGATGGCGTCGATGATCCACGGCATGGTGGTGCCGCAGTCAAAAAAGACCGTATCGTCCTTTTGGATCAGGGAAGCGGCCAGCTGACCCAGCCGCCGTTTTTTTTCAATATTATGCGTCTGTTGATCGGACACAAAATAGTGTTGCTGGGTCGTTTTTGGATCGCTGACCAGATAGCCGCCGAGTAATACCACCGCTGAAGGATGTTCGCTGATATCACGACGGATAGTCATTTCAGAAACGCCCAGTAACGAGGCTGCTTCCTTCAGGTGGATCTTGTCGGTGCGCTTCAGCGCCAGCGCCAGTTTTTTTAAACGCTCAACGCGGCGGGTTTCCATGGTCGGTTTCCTGAGTTGGTCATTTTCAACGCCGCTGTGCACCCTAAAAAAACTCATATTTGAATAAGTTGCGAAGAGATCGGCAGGCAGAGCTTAATCTTACCTGCATTGAGAAAGGCCCGCAAACCGGTTGCTAAATCGCCACCAGCCCGCGCACGCCATCGCCTTCCATTGTTTCTCCACGGCCACGCTGTACGATCTCGCCGCGCGACATAACCAAATAGCTGTCGGCCAGTTCGGCGGCAAAATCGTAAAACTGCTCTACCAGCAGGATCGCCATATCACCGCGCTGAGAAAGCTGACGGATCACCGCACCGATTTCTTTGATCACCGAAGGCTGGATCCCTTCAGTCGGTTCATCAAGGATCAGCAGCTGCGGTTTACAAGCCAGCGCGCGGCCAATCGCCAGCTGCTGCTGCTGGCCGCCGGACAAATCGCCGCCCCGGCGCTGTTTCATCTCCTGTAACACGGGAAACAGCTGGTAGATCTCTTCCGGCACCTGTTTCGCTTTAGCGCCGGAAAAGCGGGAGAGCCCCATCATCAGGTTTTCTTCGACCGTCAGGCGTGGAAAAATCTCCCGGCCTTGCGGAACGTAAGCGATGCCCGCCTGTACGCGCTGGTGAGGTTTGCGGCCGTTGATAATCTGCTCCTGCCAGCGGATGGTGCCGGATTTTACCGGGATCAGACCCATCAGGCATTTCAGCAAGGTGGTTTTGCCCACGCCGTTACGGCCAAGCAGGCAGGTGATCTCGCCGGGCTTCGCCTCAAAAGAGAGGCCGCGAAGAATATGGCTGCCGCCGTAATATTGATTCAGTTCAGATACCTGTAACATCTTAGCGCCCCAGATAAACGTCGATAACCTGCTCGTTAGCCTGCACCTGGCGCAGCGATCCTTCCGCCAGAACCTGCCCCTGATGCAGAACCGTTACGCGATCGGCAATGGTTTCCACAAAGCCCATATCATGCTCGACCACCATCAACGAATGCTGACCGGCCAGGCTACGAAACAGCTCGGCGGTGTATTCTGTTTCCGCGTCGGTCATGCCCGCCGCGGGTTCATCCAGCAGCAGCAGATGCGGATCCTGCACCAGCAGCATGCCGATCTCTAAAAACTGCTTCTGGCCGTGCGAGAGCAATCCCGCAGGCCGGTAGCGATCGGCCCCCAGACGCAGCAGTTTCAGCACGTCATCAATGCGATCGCGCTGTTCTCCGTTTAGCCTGCTGCGCAGACAGGCCCAGACGGATTTATCAGTTTTCAGCGCAATCTCCAGGTTTTCAAACACCGTAAGCGCTTCAAAAACGGTCGGCTTCTGGAATTTTCTGCCAATGCCAATCCGGGCGATTTCCACGGGTGAAAGGGTAGTGAGATCGGTGCTCTGATCGTAAAAAACGCGACCGCTATCCGGTCGGGTTTTGCCGGTAATCACATCCATTAACGTGGTTTTTCCCGCCCCGTTGGGGCCGATGATGCAGCGTAATTCGCCCACGCCGATGTGCAGCGACAGGTTGGTCAGCGCCTGAAAACCATCAAACGAGACGTTAATATTCTCCAGCAGCAATACCGGATCGGTTTGCTGACGATGGCGATCCGCAAGGTGAGGCTGGGTAAAAAGTTGATCAGTCATGTTTCCTCCGGCGCAGCAGACCGACCACGCCACGCGGCAGAAACAGCGTCACGAGGATAAACATCAAACCCAGGAAAAACAGCCAGTATTCGGGAAAGGCGACGGTAAACCAGCTCTTGGCACCGTTGACGATCCCGGCACCGAGCAGCGGCCCAATCAGCGTGCCGCGACCGCCTAATGCCACCCAGATTGCCGCTTCAATCGAGTTGGTTGGCGACATCTCACTGGGATTAATAATGCCCACCTGCGGCACGTACAGCGCACCTGCCAGCCCGCACAGCACCGCCGACAGCGTCCAGACAAACAGCTTGAAGCCTTTCGGATCGTAGCCGCAGAACATCAGCCGGTTTTCCGCATCACGCACGGCGGTCAGCACGCGGCCGAATTTGCTGCGGGCCAGTGCAAAGCCAATAGCAAGGCTGGCCGCCAGCAGCAGTACCGTGGCCACAAACAGGCCGATGCGCGTACTGGTGGCGGTAACGGGAAAGCCAAGCAGCGTGGTGAAGCCGGTAAAGCCGTTGTTGCCGCCAAAACCGGTTTCGTTGCGGAAAAACAGCAGCATGCCCGCCCAGGTCAGTGCCTGGGTCATGATCGAGAAATAGACGCCTTTGATTTTTGAGCGGAAGGTAAACCAGCCGAACACCAGCGCCAGCAGGCCCGGCACCAGCACAATCAGGCACAGCGCCCAGGCAAAATGCTGCGTGCCTGCCCAGAACCACGGCAGCTTATTCCATGATAAAAACGACATAAAGGCGGGCAGGGCATCGCCAGCGGCCTGGCGCATCAAATACATGCCCATCGCGTAACCGCCGAGCGCGAAAAACAGGCCATGGCCCAGCGACAGCAGGCCGGCGTAGCCCCAGACCAGATCCAGCGCCACGGCGACAATGGCGTAACAGAGAATTTTACCGACCAGCGTCAGCGTATAGGTGGAAAGCGCCAGCGGGTGATCGGCAGGCAGCAGCGCCAGAAAAGGCAACAGCAGCAGTGCGATCGTCGCCAGCGCGCCGACAGCAATACTGAGGCGCGGCGCTTTGCGGGTGAGTGTAAGCGTTACAGGTTGCGTCATCAGTCGATTACCCTGCCTTTAAAGGCAAACAGTCCCTGTGGCCGTTTCTGGATAAACAGCACGATCAGCGCCAGCAGCAGGATTTTGCCCAGCACGGCACCGATTTGCGGTTCAAGGATTTTATTGAGGATGCCGAGGCCGAAAGCGGCCACCACGGTGCCAGCCAGCTGGCCAACGCCGCCGGTCACAACCACCAGAAACGAGTCGATAATGTAGCCCTGACCGAGTTCCGGGCCGACGTTGCCGAGCTGCGACAGCGCCACGCCGCCCAAGCCCGCTATCCCGGAACCCAGCCCGAACGCCAGCATATCGACGCGGCCGGTAGGCACGCCGCAGCAGTCGGCCATCGCGCGGTTTTGCGTGACCGCCCGTACGTTCATTCCCAGACGCGTTTTGTTCAGCAGCAGCCAGGTGAGGATCAGCACGCCAAACACGAACAGGATCACCGCGATGCGGTTATAAGGCAGCACCAGGTTAGGCAGCACCTGCATGCCGCCCGAGAGCCACGGCGGATTCGCCACTTCCAGGTTTTGCGTGCCGAACAGCACCCGCACCAGCTGGATCAGCATCAGGCTGATCCCCCAGGTTGCCAGCAGCGTTTCCAGCGGGCGACCATACAGGTGGCGCACGATAGTACGTTCCAGCGCCATGCCGATGGCGGCGGTGACAAAAAAAGCCACCGGCAGCGCCAGCAGCGGGTAAAAGGCCAGCCACTCCGGCGCGACGCGCTGAAACAGCGTTTGTACCATCCACGTAGCGTAGGCACCCAGCATCAGCATTTCGCCATGCGCCATATTGATCACCTCCAGCAGGCCATAGGTGATCGCCAGTCCCAGCGCGGCAAGCAGCAGCACCGAACCCAGCGACAGGCCAGAAAAAGCCTGGCCGAGCAAATCCCCCAGCATCAGGCGGTGGCGGATCTGTTGCAGGCCTTCAGTCGCTGCTGCCCGCACGCTGGCATCCGGTTCGTTTTGCGGCTGAGTAAGGCGCTCCAGCGCCGCCTGCGTTTGTGGATCGCTAGTTTCGCCGAGCAGTTTTACCGCCTGCAAACGAACCGCAGCGGCGGGATCGCTGATTTGCAGACCCGCAACGGCCTGAACGAGCACCGCGTGCACATCGGCATCCTTTTCCGCCGCCAGCCTGCGGCTGAGTAGCGGCAGCTGGTCGGCCTGCGCCTCGTTTTGCAGCTGATGGGCCGCCGCAAGCCGCACAGCAACGTTGTTGCTCACTAACTGGTGAGCGGCCAGCGTCGTGGCGATCAGCACGCGCAGGCGGTTATTCATAAACAGTTTTTTCGTGCTGCCAGTGGGTTGAGTGGCAGCGTCGAGCGGCGTCAGCGTGCCGTCATGCAGGCTGAACGGCTGTTTGTTTTCATCCAGCACGACGTTTTCCTGGCGCAGCGCGGTGAGAAAGGGCAGGCGGGCCGCCTCCGGCGCGGCGGCCCAGCTTTGTAGCAACTTAACCTGCTCCGTCCGGCTGGCGGCAGCAAAATCTGCCGCAGGTCCGGCGGACGCTACCCATGGCAGCAGCAGGCACAGCGTAAGGAGTAGCGTGAACAGTTGACGGTTTTTCATCGCAATACCTGTGCATTGAGGTTCAGAAATCAGGACGAAGAAGCTCGTTCCTGAGGATATGCCCCGTACTCAGCCATTCATGGCTGCTCTTGACGGGCCGTCCATGGCCGGTAATGTTTTGCTCCGGGCGCGCTTAAGGTCTGATTACTGCGTTGATTTCACAGGGCTATCTGGCTTCTTATCATTGCCAGCAATAAACGGGCTCCATGGCTGGGCACGGACTGGCTTATCGGTCTGCCAGACCACGTTAAACTGCCCGTTGTCTTCGATCTCGCCAATCATCACCGGTTTGTGCAGATGGTGGTTGCTCTGATCCATGGTCAGCGTAAAGCCATCGGGCGCGTTAAAGGTTTGTCCAGCCATCGCTTTGCGCACCTTATCAACGTCGGTCGTCCCGGCTTTTTCTACCGCCTGCGCCCACATATGGATGCCGACATAAGTCGCTTCCATCGGATCGTTGGTGACGGCCGAATCCGCATTTGGCAGCTTGTGCGCTTTCGCGTAAGCCCGATAGTCGGCGACAAATTTCTTGTTAGCCGGGTTATCAACCGATTCGAAGTAGTTCCATGCCGCCAGGTTCCCCACCAGCGGTTTGGTATCAATGCCGCGCAACTCCTCTTCGCCCACCGAGAAGGCAACAACCGGCACGTCGGTCGCTTTAATACCCTGATTCGCCAACTCTTTGTAGAACGGCACGTTGGAGTCGCCGTTGATGGTGGAGATCACCGCCGTTTTACCGCCAGCGGAGAATTTTTTAATGTTGGCGACAATGGTCTGATAATCGCTGTAGCCAAACGGCGTGTAGACCTCTTCAATGTCGCTGTCTTTAATACCCTTTGAGTGCAGGAACGCGCGCAGAATTTTATTGGTGGTGCGCGGATAGACATAGTCCGTTCCCAGCAGGAAGAAACGTTTTGCGCTGCCGCCATCTTCGCTCATCAGATATTCCACGGCGGGGATCGCCTGCTGATTAGGCGCGGCACCCGTGTAAAAGACGTTTGGGGACATCTCTTCGCCTTCATACTGCACCGGATAGAACAGCAGGCCGTTCAACTCTTCGAAGACCGGCAGCACCGATTTACGGGAAACGGATGTCCAGCAGCCAAAGACTACCGCCGCTTTGTCCTGCGTCAGTAACTGACGGGCTTTTTCTGCAAACAGCGGCCAGTTAGATGCGGGATCGACCACCACCGGCTGGAGTTTTTTGCCCAGTACGCCACCGTTGGCGTTGATCTCATCAATGGTCATTAATGCCACATCTTTTAGCGGCGTTTCCGAAATCGCCATGGTGCCGGAAAGCGAAGAAAGAATGCCGACTTTAATGGTGTCAGCGGCCTGTGCACCCCATGCAAAACCCATACTCACAACCGTCGCAGAAAGCGCAAAAGCCTTCAGCAGTGAACGTCTTTTCATCTGGTGAACCTCTAAAGTAATGAAATCAGGATGGTTGTTCCGGCGCTCGTGCCTGTTGCAGCATATGCAGCGTAATTTTACGGACTTCGGCTTTACTGACCGCAATATGGGCTGTCAGCTTTTGCTGGGCCTCCTCGCTTTGTTGTTGTAATACCGTCTGAAGGATGTCGGCGTGTTCCTGATAAGTCGCCTCGATACGATCGTTACGGGTGAAATCAAGACGACGGATGATGCGAATTTTTTCGGTCAGTTCGCGATGAATACGGGCCATTTCACGGTTGCCCGCGGCGGTCACCAGGGCGATGTGAAAGGCTTCGTCATGCAGCGATACCGTTTTGCCGTCCTCCAGCCGGGGCGCTTCCAGCCAGAAACTGCACGTATCGCTTAACAGCTCGCGGGTCTGATCCGATGGCAGCGAGCAGAGGCGGCGCACCGCTTCACGCTCCAGCACAATGCGTAAGTCATACAGATCTTCGAAGTGGGCGAAGTCGAATGGGCAGATCTGCCAGCCGCTGCGAAACCACACTTCGACATAGCCTTCGCGCTCCAGCCGGAACAGCGCCTGGCGTACCGGCGTGCGGCTGACGTCAAAACGCGCGGCGATTTCGCTTTCGCTGAAGCGATCGCCCGGCATCAGGCGAAAATCGAAAATGTCGTTTTTGATCGTCTGATAGACCTTTTCCGCCAGCGCTTCCGGCCGTTGTGTTCTCTGTCGCTCCGCCATCATCGCCTCTCTATTCCAGCCACAGCAGCGTGTCGCCCGGACGGACCGGGCGTCCCGACTGGCAGCCGAGGCGTTTCACTCTGCCGGCCTGCGTCGCGGTAATCGTCAGTTCCATTTTCATTGCTTCCACGATGATCACCGGTTGCCCCACCGTCACCTCGTCGCCTGGCTGCACGAGGATTTTCCAGATATTGCCGTTAAGATCGGCACTGATGGGCAGCAGGCCATCTTCCTCTTCCTCCAGGCACAGATTCTCTTCACCGGTTAGCGGTGCGCCTTCTTCCTCCTGCGCCCACAGCGCGGCCTCTACGGCGAAAGCGCTGGCCTGTTTTTCACGGAATTCGGCGATGGAAGCGGCGTTGTCGTGCAGGAAGCGGGTGTGTTCGGCGAAATCGAAAATCGTTTCTTCAATCGTGATGGTGGCGCGACCTTCGCGGAAATCGTCGCGCAGCACGTCCAGTTCAGCTTCACTCACCGGATAGAAACGCACCTGATCGAAGAAGCGCAGCAGCCAGGGTTCGCTGGCTGCGAACTGGGCGTTTTTCAGAAACTTGTTCCAGATGGGCAGCGTACGGCCCACCAGCTGATAGCCGCCCGGCGAATCCATGCCGTAAATACACATGTACATGCCGCCAATACCGACGGTGCCTTCAGCGGTAAAGGTGCGGGCCGGATTGTATTTGGAACTCATTAAGCGATGGCGGGGATCGATGGGTACCGCGCAGGGTGCACCCAAATAGACATCGCCCAGGCCGAGGATCAGGTAGCTGGCATCAAACAGCGTCTGGCGCACTTCTTCGCGCGTGCTCAGGCCGTTAATGCGCTGGATAAAATCGACGTTATTTGGCAGCCATGGGGCGCTGGCGCGAACGGTTTGCTGATAGCGCTCAACGGCACCCAGCGTGGCACTGTCTTCAAACGCCATCGGCAGATGCACCACGCGTGACGGCACTCTCATCTGACTGACATCGCCCAGCTTTTTCTCCAGCCCCAGTAGCAGGCTGAGTAACTGTTTCTGGCTGACAAGCCGGCTGTCGTAACGAATTTGCAGTGAACGCACGCCGGGTGAAAGTTCTTCAATGCCGGGCTGGCCGGTTTCCCGTATCGCCACCATCAGCAGGTGCACGCGCAGGCGCAGCGCCAGATCCAGCACGTTGTCGCCATATTCCAGCAGGATATAGTTGTCACCCGCCTGTCGGTAAACGGCGGTTGGCGTCAGGGGCGTGGCGTTGATGGCTGCCAGCACGGTGGCCGAACCATTGGCTGTTGCGGCCAGTGACGTAACCGTAAAGGTGGGCTCCGCTGTCGCGCGCAGGCTTTTCACGCTCTCCTGCTGGGCGTTTTCCAGCGCCAGCGCATCGTCAAAGCTGATGGGATGAAAGCGGATCCGGTCGCCGGGTTTCACCTGGCCCACCTTCCATAGTTCGGCTTTGGCAATCGTCACCGGGCAGACAAAGCCGCCAAGGCTCGGCCCATCACGGGTAAGAATTACCGGGAAATCACCGGTGAAATTTACCGCGCCAATGGCGTATTCACAGTCGTGAACGTTAGAAGGATGCAGCCCCGCCTCACCGCCATCCGGCCGCGTCCAGGTGGGTTTTGGCCCCACCAGCCGTACGCCCAGCCGGTTAGAGTTGTAGTGAACCTGCCATTCGCTGGCAAAGAATTCATCAATGGATGCCTGCGTGAAGAAATCCGGCGCGCCGTGGGGGCCATACAGCACGCCAATCTGCCATTCGTCACCGTAAACGGGGATCAGCGCCGCATCGGGTATTTGAGGTTCACTAACCGGCGCGGGCGTGGTGCAGGCCGCCAGAGTAGGTTGGGAGATGGCCAGCATATCCGCCACGCGCAGCGTGCGCCCGGCGTGACCGCCAAACTGCCCCAGCGCAAACGTTGAACGGCTGCCAAGATATTCAGGCACGTCAAAACCGTTGCGCACGGCCAGATAGGTTCGGCAACCTTTCTGCGCGCGGCCCAGCGTCAGCGTCTGACCGGCTTTCACCTCAACCGGCTGCCAGTACGCCAGCGAGACCTCATCCAGCGTGGCCGGGCACTCTGCGCCGGTCAGCGCAATCACCGTATCGCTGTGAAAGCGTAGGGTCGGGCCTTGCAGCGTAAACTCCAGCCCGGCCGCTTCTTCGGCGTTGCCGACAATGCGGTTAGCCAGGCGAAAGGCGAAATCGTCCATCGGGCCGGAAGGCGGGACGCCAATGTCCCAGTAGCCGAGGCGGCCCGGATAATCCTGAATGCTGCTCCAGGTGCCGGGCTGAATCACCTCAATCACCTGTGCCGCTGGCGTGAAGTCGTCCAGCCAGCGCGTCCATACGTCGCCATGCGTGAAGGCGTCGGTCGCCACGATTTGCCGCAGGTAATCGAGATTGGTCGCAATGCCGTGCAGCCGGGTTTCATTGAGCGCATCGCGCAATTTTGCCAGCGCCGCTTCGCGATTCTCCGCGTGCACGATCAGCTTGGCAATCATCGGATCGTAGAAGGCGGAGACGTCGGTGCCGGTCGAAACCCAGCCATCAACCCGCACGCCTTCGGGGAAGCAAACTTCGGTCAGTACGCCGGGGCTGGGCTGAAAGTGCTTCAGCGGATCTTCGGCGTAGAGACGCACTTCAATTGCTGCGCCCTGTGGCTTCTGCGTCATTTGCGCCCAGTTTGGCTCTTCTCCCGCCGCCACGCGCAGCATGCACTCCACCAAATCCAGCCCCGTCACGCATTCCGTGACCGGGTGTTCCACCTGGAGGCGAGTATTCACCTCGAGAAAAAAGAATTCGTTGCGGCCGGCATCATAAATATATTCAACGGTGCCGGCGCTGCGGTAGTTGACCAGCTCGCCCAGCTTGACCGCCGAAGCCAGCAGTGCCGCACGGGTTTCCGGCGTCAGGCCTGGCGCGGGCGTTTCTTCCACGACTTTCTGATTACGGCGCTGTAAAGAGCAGTCACGTTCACCCAGCGCGATAACCTTGCCTTTACCGTCGCCAAAAATTTGCACTTCTACGTGGCGCGCCCGGTCGATATAACGTTCAAGGAATACGCCCGCGTCGCTAAAAAACTGTTCGCCAAGGCGGCGCACGTTTTCCCACGCGTCACGCAGGGTTTGCTGGTCGGCACAGCGGGTGAGGCCAATGCCACCGCCGCCCGCGGTGCTTTTTAACATCACCGGATAGCCGATTTCCGCTGCGGCGCTCAGTGCCTCTTCCAGCGAGGCCAGCAGAGGGGTACCTTGCGTCATCGGTACGCCAGCCGCGGCGGCCAGCTCGCGGGCACGATGCTTCAGGCCGAATTCGCCAATCTGCTGCGCGGTTGGTCCAACGAAGACGATGCCGGCGTTTTCACAGGCTTCGGCAAAGGGCAGGCTTTCGGAAAGAAAGCCGTAGCCCGGCCAGATAGCCTGCGCGCCGCTCTTCTGCGCCGCTGCGAGAATCTTATCAATGCGCAAATAGCTGTCGGCGGCTTTTTCGCCGCCCAGCGACAGGGCGATATCCGCATCTTTAACGTGTTGTGCGTTTTTATCCGCCTCGGAAAATACCGCCACGCTGGTGATGCCAAGACGCTTCAGCGTACGGATAGCGCGACAGGCAATTTCACCGCGGTTAGCGATAAGAACGGTATTAAACATGAGGGATCTCCTTGCGGTTCAACCAGTTGCGCCAGCCACCAAACTCGGTGATATCTCTTGCCTGCGCCAGCACCGCAGGCTCACAGATAAAGCCCTTTACCTGACGGCCATCCGCCAGTTCCAGCGTACCGATCCCTAATGGCGCAGGGATTTCCGCCACAAATTCGCCAAAGCGGGCCAGCGGGATATCCCATAACTCGACGATAATCGACGCGCCTGAAGCCGCTTTTGCCAGGCCAGGCTTGGGCGGATGGGTGTTCGCCAGGGCATAGAGGCGATAGCAGCCGGCCGTAAGCGTTTCCTCCACCCGCACCGCGTCTCGTGAGGTGAGCTGGTGGTTAAGCGGCATGCCGGTCAGATGGGCACCGACAACGGCGACGCGGACGTGAAGAGGCGAAGCGGGAAGCGCGGCGTGTGTGGCAGGCTGTGGCTTCTGCGTCGCGCCCAGCGGTAGCGCCAGGCTGGCCTGCCAGCGCTGACCAAAAGTCGCCAGCGCCCGATCGTACCAGGCGGGCGCAATCAGGGTGATCCCGGCAGGCAGTCCCTCTTCCCGGAAAGGGCCAGGCAGCGCCAGCGCCGACAAATCAGCAAGGTTGGTGAAATTGGTATAGGTGCCGAACTGCGAGTTGTATCGCACCGGCTCCTGTTTCATCTCATTAATGGTATGGATAGTAGGAGAGGTGGGTACCACCAGCGCATCGAACTGACTGAGGGTTTGGGCGATCTGACGGCTTAGCTCAGCGCGCAGATACTCGGCTTTGTAGGCTTCGACGGCGCTGTACTGCAAGCCTTTGGCGACAATGCTATAAACCACCGGATCCATCTCATCGGGCCGTTCCAGCATGCCGCCAACGGCCACCGTGCGTTCGGCAACCCAGGGACCGTTGTACAGCTGGTCGGCCAGCTGGTGGAATAATGAGAAATCAATGGGATGCAGCGTTGCGCCGCAGGCTTGCAGCGCCGTCAGTGATTTTTCCCATGCGGCTTCAGCCTGAGTATCACTAAAGAATTCCGGGTTAGCGGGAACGGCCAGTTTTGGCGTGGCAGATAAGGCCGCCGGTGCACAGCCTGGATTGACGCGTGAATAAGCGTCGCTGGCGTCATAACCGCCGGCGCAGCTCGCGATCTGGAAAGCATCCTCCACGGTCAGCGCAAAGATGGAAATGGTGTCGTTCAGACGGCAGGCAGGCACCACGCCGGTCGCAGACAGCCACCCTTTGGTCGGTTTGAGGCCAACGATATTATTAAATCCGGCCGGAACGCGGCCCGATCCTGCCGTATCCGTCCCGAGCGCAAAGCCCACCAGGCCGCGAGCGGTGACGGAGGCCGAGCCGGAGCTGGAACCGCCGCTAACATAGTCAGGATTAAAGGTGTTTTGCACCGGGCCAAATGGAGATCGGGTGCCGACCAGGCCGGTAGCGAACTGATCGAGATTGGTTTTGCCAACCACCACGGCCCCGGCCGCTTTCAGCCTGGCAACGACGGTAGCATCGACAGCGGCTTGATGAATGAATGCCGGACAGGCCGCGGTGGTAGGCCAGCCCGCAACGTCAATATTGTCTTTTACCGCAAAAGGCACGCCAAACAGCGGCAGTGCAGCGGGATCCTGCCGCCATGCCGCCAGCAGCGGCTCGACCTGCGCGCGGAGCTGTGCGGGTGAGGCGAGATAGAGCCAGGCGTTGTCATCGGTCGATAATTCAGCCAGCAGCGAAGAGAGCGTAGCCAGCACATCATCCGGATGCTGTTGATAGTGTTGTTGCCAGTCGTTCAGGGTAAAGCCGGTGGTGAAAGCCATAGGTTGAATCCCATCTGGTATACAAGATGGGATTAGATGAGCAAAAGCTGTGCCATAACGTTAATGCTCTGAAAGAGAAGGCTTTATTCAAAGAAGGCTGAATGGTGTGCACTATGGCTGAGCAGGGAGCGAACGAAAGAAGGGCATTTATCAACCAGCTTCAGCCGGGTGGAAATGTTTATCGGCAGCAAACAGCCCGCTTATCTTAACGCGATCCGCCAGCGCCGCCAGGGTGCCGGCGGACAGGATCGCTAATTTTGCCCGTAAACGCGCCAATAAGGATAGTGAGGCTATCGATCCGCGATCACTGATTCATTCTGCCCAGCTCGGTTTCGCTGCCGGTGGCAATAACAATCCCGGTTGCGCGACCAGCACTGACCGTCGTTCCGCAGAAAACCAGGTTATCGCGGTGACCCATCGTCACTTCAGTAGCGATGGTAGCGGTTTGTTTGCTGACCGCCATAGCGCTACCCGTCAGAGCTGCCTGATTCACCAGCAGGCTGTCTGCCTCAAGTAAACGCATATCGGCAGGAACGCCATCGCCTGCTTGCAGGACAACAATATCGCCTTCCACCAACTCGCGGGCATCAATCGTTTGCACCTGACCGTTGCGCATGACCCGGGCCTGGGGGGGCAACAGCTTTTCCTTATCTTGCAGGGCTTCCTGCGCTTTGTTTTCCTCGGTAAAACGCTTCCCTACGTTGAAAATAACGACACCACTAATGACTGCCGCGACAAACCCGTGACCCAATATGACACCCAGCCCTGCCGCAGCCAGCGGCCCGTAAATCAGCACGTTGTTAAAGTGACTGAAAAAGCGTCGTACTGTGCTTTTGTCTTTATCAGAGCAAAGCTGGTTGCGCCCCAGCTCCGTCAGGCGCAGCCGCGCTTCTTCAGCGGACAAACCGGTTTCGCTACTGTGTAATCTCTTTACTACGCAGGCGGCATCAAAGCGGTACCAGGCAAAAGCAGGCTTCAGCCCGGAGGAAGCGAAATTCTGTTGCGTCATGTCATCACCTGCATGAATCGGTAAAAGTAGGATCTCGCCACCTGTTCACCTATTAACGCTTCTGTCGTTGGTGCCGTTTAACAGCCCGAAGCGGTAACGGTGAATCCGGCGAGGATGGCAAGCCGCTATGTTGACGGAAGGCTGATTGGCGATTTTTGATCGGAATTAACCCCGATTGGGAAAGAACAACTATCGTGAAGTGATTGAGTTGCCGTTTAGGCCAGCGGAGTTTAGTAAATTAATGTGTGTAGCATAGCGAGACCGGCCAAGCCTGGTTAGCATGTGTTGAGGCAGCAACAGGACAAAGTGAGGCGTTAACGTGAGGAAAGTCATGGTGGACAAGTGGCAGTTGTGGATAGCAGGCGCCTGTTTAGCAATCGTCGCCGGCACGGCGCAGGCGGATTCGCTGGATGCCCAGCGCAGTCGCTATCTGCAAATTAAGCAGGCGTGGGACAGCAATCAAATGGATACCGTGGCGGCGTTAATGCCCACGTTGCGTGACTATCCTCTTTATCCTTATCTGGAATACCGCGAGCTGGGGCAGAACCTGGATCAGGAAAGCGGTTTTGTGATTAACGATTTCATTAAAAAGTACCCTACGCTGCCGCCGGTGCGCTCGCTTCCGTCCCGCTTCGTCAACGAGCTGGCTCGTCGTGAAGACTGGCGCGGCCTGCTGGTTTTCAGCCCGGCGGTGCCAAAACCCGTCGCGGCGAGCTGCAACTGGTATTACGCCAAATGGGCGACCGGCGAGCAGCAGGTGGCCTGGGATGGCGCAAAAACGCTCTGGCTGCGTGGCACCGCCTTGCCATCCGCCTGCGACAAGCTGATTAACGTCTGGCAGGCGGCCGGAAAACAGACGCCAATTACCACGCTGGAACGTATTCGTCTGGCGATGAAAGAGGGCAATACCAGCCTGGTAAACGCCCTCGCGAAGCAGCTGCCGGAAGATTATCAAACCATTGCCAGCGCGGTAATGGATTTGCAGAACAACCCGCAGAATGTGGAAGCTTTTGCCCGCGCCGTCGGCCCGACAGATTTTACCCGTCAGGCAACCGCCATTGCCTTTGCCAGCGTAGCGCGTGGCGATGCTGAAAATGCCCGTGCGATGATCCCCTCGCTGGTGCGTTTGCAAAAGATGAGCGAAGAAGAGGAACAGCAGCTTAACGAAGCGGTGGCGTGGCGGCTGATGGGCAATGATATCACCCCAGAGCAGGCGCGCTGGCGGGATAATGTAGTCATGCGCAGCGACGCTGTTTCGCTGCTTGAGCGGCGGATCCGCATGTCGCTGGGCAATAACGATCGCCGTGGCCTGAATACCTGGATTGCGCGTTTACCTGTTGAGGCGAAACAAAAGGATGAGTGGCAATACTGGCAGGCGGATCTGTTGCTGGAACGTGGGCGCAAAGAGGAAGCAGAAACGATCCTGCGCAAACTGATGCAGGAACGCGGTTTCTATCCAATGGTCGCGGCTCAACGGTTGGGCGTCGATTTCCCGCTCCAGGTTGATAAAGCGCCGGAGCCGGAAAGTAGCCTGACACAAGGCGCGGAAATTTCTCGCGTGCGGGAACTGATGTACTGGAACATGGATAACCTGGCCCGTACGGAATGGAGCTATCTGGTTGCCAGCAAAACCCGTCCTCAGCAACAGCAGCTGGCGCGTTACGCTTATGAGCAAAACTGGTGGGTGCTGAGCGTGCAGGCGACGATTAGCGGCAAGCTGTGGAACAGCCTTCAGGAGCGCTTCCCGCTGGCTTTCCAGGATCAGTTCCGTCGCTATACCGATGGCAAAGCGATCCCCGTCAGCTATGCCATGGCTATTGCCCGTCAGGAAAGCGCATGGAATCCGAAAGCGCGTTCGCCGGTGGGTGCCGCAGGCTTGATGCAGGTCATGCCAGCCACTGCGCAGCATACGGTGCAAACCTACAGCCTGCCGGGATACAGCAACAGCAGCCAGCTGCTGGACCCGGAAACCAATATTCAAATCGGCACGCAATATCTGGAATCGGTATACCAGCAGTTTGGGCAAAACCGTATCTTCTCATCGGCCGCTTACAACGCCGGGCCTTCGCGGGTGAAAACCTGGCTGGGAAACAGCGCCGGACGGCTGGATTCGGTCGCTTTTATCGAAACCATTCCTTTCTCGGAAACGCGAAACTATGTGAAGAACGTGCTGGCTTATGATGCGTACTACCGTTATTTCATGGATAAACCGGACAACATTTTAAGCGAGAGCGAATGGCAGCGGCGCTACTGATTTGAAGCGGGCTGTGCTATGCTGCTGTACTCGTTAACGAGTATGGGCAACACATGACCGAATCATCCATTCCTGTCACCATGGAACCGCACAACGAAGAGTGGCAGCGGTATGTTACGCTGCTCCAGCGCGCTTTTGACAGTGGTCTGCATTTGCCGCTGTTGCAGCTGATGACCACGCCGGACGAACGCGAAGCGCTGGGTACGCGTCTGCGCATCATTGAAGAACTGATGCGGGGTGAGCTAAGCCAGCGCGAGCTAAAAAACGATCTGGGCGTGGGTATCGCAACGATTACGCGCGGCTCTAACAGTTTGAAAAGCGCGCCGCCAGCGCTGAAAGCCTGGCTGGAGGCGCAGCTAATCCAGGGCTCAGAGAAGATCTGAATCAACGCGCATCTGATAAACCGCATTATGGAACGGACACAGCGCAAGGATTAGCGCCTGATGGTAGACGCTGGTACGCGTCAGCAGCCCGGCGGTAAATGCGCCAATGGCGCCGCCTTTATGTTTGATATTTTCAATGCCGGTCAAACTGGCCATTTCTTCGCCCAGCTCGCGACCTGCGTGAATACCTTTCATCACCACCGCAGGTAAGGTAAAACTGGCAGAACGCGATTCTCCACGCTGCTGAGGGTTTTCAACGACCATCCAGGCAAACGCGCTGTCTTCTTCTATCCCGGCTTCAATCGCCACCCAAAAATCCGCTTCAGGACGAATCTGACGCGCATTTGCCACGCGCTGGCGTGCGCCAGTTCTCGTTTCTGCATTTGTCAGGGGCTGAGGCGAAACGCCGCTGTCGACCTCGACGCCCTCAATATGGCAGGATCCTTCACCAAATATATCGCTGAAAGCCTGAGAAATTGCGTTAATTTTTGCCGGATTGATGGTGGCAGCGATGACATGGTACATAATTGTTTGAACCCTCTACGCAAATTTGTCGCAGTATAACGGAAAATAGCAATGTTACAGGTCTATCTTGTTCGTCATGGGGAAACGCTTTGGAATGCGGCGCGGCGCATTCAGGGACAGTCAGACAGCGAGCTGACGAAAAAGGGAGAGCAGCAGGCACGGCAGGTGGGAGAGCGGGTTAAACACCTTGGCATCACCCACGTTATCGCCAGCGATTTGGGTCGCACCAAACGTACTGCCGAGATTATTGCCGATGCCTGCGGCTGTCGCATCCAGTTGGATCCGCGCTTGCGGGAGCTGAACATGGGCGTGCTGGAGCAGCGGCCGCTGGATTCGCTAACGCCAGAAGAAGAGAACTGGCGCAAAACCCTGGTTAACGGTACCGAAGGCGGCCGTATTCCCGGCGGTGAGTCGATGACTGAAATGGCAGACAGAATGCATGAGGCATTGAACGCCTGCCTGCAATTGCCTGCGGGAAGTCGTCCGCTGCTGGTCAGTCACGGCATGGCGTTGGGCGTGCTGGTCAGTACGTTACTGGGTCTGCCAGCCTACGCTGAACGTCGTTTACGGTTGCGTAACTGCTCTATCTCGCGGATAGATCATCAGCAAAGCGAATGGCTGGCTGCCGGTTGGGTCGTGGAAACGGCGGGGGACGTCGCGCATCTTGATGAGCCAGCCCTCGACGAATTACAGCGTTAGCCGCTCGCGGAAACCGGCGCTTGCTTCATTGCTGCCATTGCGTCATGGCAGCAATGAAGGCATCAGGCCGTCTGCGTATCGGCCGGACGTCGGATAGGGATCAGATATTCACAGCGGATATCCGTAGGTGGCTCGGGACGTTTCTTACCGCCGTGCGTGTAGAAACGTTCAATATCCTGACCCTGTCGGCGCGTCAGCTGTAGGCCCGGCATGCAGGTACCGTAAACCAGCAGAATAAATTCCTGCAAATTGCTGCGGGGGCCTTCGTAAGTGAACTGCACGTATTCGCCGCCTTCCAGTAAGACCGTTTGCGTTGACGAGATCGGCTGGAAAAGCTTGTCGGACGGCACCGCAGTGGTGTAGAGGATCTCCTGCTCATCATCTTTTTCCATGCTTGGGCGCGTCTGATGCAGTCCGTAAAGCACCGGCGGAACCCTGTCCGTTTCGGTCAGGAACTGACGCCAGAAATGCAGACGCATCTCGTCACGATAGCTGGAAATCTGCTCCAGCGTACAGCTATAAACCTGTGTTTGTCCGACCAGAACGGTCTCCGGCAAGGTCACATAAGTTGCCGCAGGCAGGCTAAAATCATCAAGGCGAATAGGCGGACGTAAACCGAACGACTGCCAGTCAGACGCGCGGCGGTAATAAGCAGGCGTCTGGTTGAACTGTTTTTTGAAAGCGCGGGTAAACGTTTGCTGCGAGTCAAAGCGATACTGCAAAGCAATATCCAGAATCGGACGGCTGGTCAGGCGCAGCGCCACTGCTGCTTTTGACAAACGACGTGCACGGATGTAAGCACCGATAGCATGACCGGTGACCTCTTTGAACATTCGTTGCAGATGCCATTTTGAGTAGCCCGCCTTGGTCGCTACGTTGTCCAGCGCCAGCGGTTGGTCAAGGTGGCTCTCAAGCCAGACAAGCAAATCGCGAATGATACCGGCTTGATCCATAAAACGTCCTCATCCTGGTTAATATTGGTGCAATAAGCAATCTGTCGACATGCTAAGGTCACGTATCCGGCTTTTGAGAAGACCGTCTGCGCCGGGGTAGCCCGTAAGACAGGTCGGATTGATTAGGGCAATGCTGCCGGTTAACTTACAATGTCATCTATTTTCTATGCAATGGTAACGTTATGACAATGAAAAAATTGTTAATAGTCACAGCTGTAATCTTCACCTCACTTTCTGTACGGGCCGAGGTGGTCGGCTCAGTTGATACCGTGTTCAAAGTGTTTGGGCCCGATCATAAAATCATTGTCGAAGCTTTCGATGACCCCGATGTAAAAAATGTTACCTGTTATATCAGCCGGGCAAAAACCGGAGGCATCAAAGGGGGACTGGGGCTGGCCGAAGATACCTCAGATGCGGCAATTTCCTGTCAGCAGGTTGGTCCGGTGGAGCTTAGCGATAACATCGCCCAGGGTAAATCAGAAGGCGAGGTCGTGTTCCGCAAGCGAACTTCTCTGGTATTTAAAAAACTTCAGGTGGTACGCTTCTACGATAAAAAGCGTAACGCGTTAATCTATCTGAGCTATTCCGATAAGGTCGTAGACGGCTCGCCGAAGAACGCCCTGAGCGCGGTGCCTATTATGCCGTGGAACAAATAATCCGCAAAGAAAAGGGCCGCCAGAAGGGGCCCTTAAGTATCATTAAGCTTTTACTCAGTCCTGCAAATCACCGCAAAAACGATAACCTTCGCCGTGGATGGTGGCGATGATTTCTGGCGTATCCGGCGTCGATTCAAAATGCTTACGAATGCGGCGAATGGTCACGTCGACAGTGCGATCGTGCGGTTTCAGTTCGCGTCCGGTCATTTTTTTCAGCAGATCGGCACGGGTCTGGATTTTGCCTGGGTTTTCGCAGAAGTGCAGCATCGCGCGGAACTCACTGCGCGGCAGCTTGTATTGATCGCCTTGCGGGCTGACCAGCGAGCGGCTGTTGATATCCAGCTCCCAGCCGTTGAAACGATAGCTTTCTACCAGCTTACGCTCTTCGCTGTGAGGCGCCAGATTCATGGTACGAGACAGCAGGTTACGTGCACGGATAGTCAGTTCGCGCGGGTTGAAAGGCTTGGTGATATAGTCATCCGCACCGATTTCAAGGCCAAGGATTTTGTCGACTTCGTTATCCCTGCCGGTCAGGAACATCAGGGCCACGTTAGCTTGTTCACGCAGTTCGCGCGCCAGCAGCAGGCCGTTTTTGCCGGGTAGGTTTATATCCATAATCACCAGATTGATGTCATTCTCTGTCAGAATCTGGTGCATTTCGGCGCCATCCGTAGCCTCATAAACCATGTAGCCTTCGGCCTCAAAAATACTTTTGAGAGTATTGCGAGTAACTAATTCGTCTTCAACGATAAGTATGTGCGGGGTCTGCATGTGTTCGCTACCTAAAATTGCCTAAAATACGATATGGGGCATACAGCGGTTACCGTACCGGAGAGAACACGGGCGCCTTTCAGACGCGTAACACGAGCTGTACGGAATATGTTCACAAGCCATGTTTGGACCGGAAGATTCATCGTTGTACTGGAATGCTTCCTGTCCCGGCAAGGTCAAAAATGGCGTACATCCTAACCTCATTAACAGCAACATAACAGCACAAGGCCCAGCCAACTGGCAATAAATAAGGCTTAGTTGACTTATATCAAACCAATTGTAGCACGTTAACCTTTTTGTGAAAAACCCTTCGCAGAATGCCGGTTTAGCTCACAAAGTTAGGTTTGCAAACGCGCAAATCGCGTTACGCGTTGCCGTCAGCTATAGCCCTTTTTTAACATTTGTTAATCACTTGAAGTAAATGGGATTATATTGAGATAAATGTATTTATTACTGAATTCAGAGGAAGAAAGTCATAGTTTTGCGTTATGACGGGTTAGCAATGGTTTTTCTATGTTATTGATTTGTTAAAAAATACAATTCGGTATTTCACTTCCGGCTCAGGCCAGATTACTTTCACATTTTTTAACTTCAGAAGGCGGTTATGCGTTTTCCTTTGATACTTGTCGCCCCAGCGCGACCTGAAAACGTCGGTGCGGCAGCGCGGGCTATGAAAACCATGGGATTTGACGAATTGCGTATCGTTAATAGTCAGGCCCATCTCGATCCTGCGGCGCGGCGTGTCGCCCATGGTGCAGGAGAGATCCTGGAAAATGCCACGCAGTGGGAATCGCTTGATGCCGCACTTGCTGACGTGGATTTCAGTATTGCCACGACGGCGCGCAGCCGGGCCAAATTCCGCTATTACGCCACGCCTCAGCAGGTTGAAAGCCTGCTGCAGGAAAAACACCACTGGATTGGCTGCGCGGCGCTGGTGTTTGGCCGTGAAGACACCGGCCTGACAAATGAAGAATTAGAACAGGTCGACGTGCTGACCGGCGTCCCGATGGCTGGCGACTATCCTTCACTGAATTTGGGCCAGGCGGTAATGGTTTACTGTTACCAGCTTTCCGCCCTGCGTCAGGTGACGGCATTACAGGCGGAGCCGGCCGATGAGCAGCAGCTTACCGCTTTGCGCCAGCGGGCAAATACATTGCTGAGCACGCTTAATGTCAATGATGATCAAAAGTTGGCGGACTGGCTGAATCAGCGTATTGGACTGTTGGAACAGCGCGATACGGCGATGCTGCATCGGTTGCTGCACGATGTAGAAAAAAAACTTATAGATAAAAACGCTGGATAATAGTGCGGTTTCAGCAAGTGGTGCTGATGCAAGGGCGCTTTAATAACAGATCTGATCGGGTTGTGGCGTAAATGCTGGCTGAGCGTTTTGCCCGCGCTTTTTGGCGGCCGGATAAATAAATTGACTTAACATAGCGTTTGCTTTACTTCTGGAAGCGGACAAAATTTACAAGACAGACAAGAAATCTAAAATGCGTACTCACAGCCTGATGACAACAATCATTATTACCACCACCATTACCACAGGTAACGGTGCGGGCTGACGCATACAGGAAAAAATAAAAAAAAGCCCGCACCTCAACAGTGCGGGCTTTTTTTTCGGCAAAAATTCAGGAGAATGATCATGCGAGTGCTGAAATTCGGTGGAACCTCAGTCGCCAATGCGGAAAGATTTTTGCGCGTGGCGGATATTCTGGAGAGTAATGCTAAGCAGGGACAGGTTGCTACCGTATTGTCCGCGCCAGCAAAAATCACCAACCATTTGGTGGCGATGATTGAAAAAACCATTAGCGGTCAGGACGCTCAGCCGAACCTGACCGACGCTGAACACATTTTTGCCGCGTTGCTGCAAGGGCTGGCGGAAGCTCAGCCAGGCTTCGACTACGCTAAGCTCTCGCGCGTGGTTGACGAGGAATTCGCTCAGCTGAAGCAGGTGCTGCACGGCATCGCTCTGCTGGGACAGTGCCCGGATAGCGTCAATGCGGCTATCATCTGTCGCGGTGAAAAGCTCTCTATCGCCATCATGGAGGCGCTGCTGCAAGCGCGTGGTCATGGCGTCAGCGTGATCAACCCGGTCGAAAAACTGTTGGCGGTTGGACATTATCTTGAATCGACCGTTGATATTCCTGAATCAACTCGCCGAATCGCCGCCAGTAAAATTCCTCCTGAAAACCAGATCCTGATGGCAGGTTTCACGGCCGGCAACGAAAAAGGCGAGCTGGTCGTGCTTGGCCGTAACGGTTCCGACTACTCAGCGGCCGTGCTGGCTGCCTGTTTGCGTGCTGACTGTTGTGAAATCTGGACTGATGTGGATGGCGTTTATACGTGCGATCCGCGTCAGGTGCCCGATGCCCGCCTGCTCAAAACCATGTCCTATCAGGAAGCGATGGAGCTTTCCTACTTTGGCGCGAAGGTGCTGCATCCACGCACCATCACCCCCATCGCCCAGTTTCAAATTCCTTGCCTGATTAAAAATACCGCTAATCCACAGGCGCCCGGCACCTTAATCGGCGGCGACAGCCCGGATGATGATAATCCGGTAAAAGGCATCACCAACCTGAACAATATGGCGATGTTCAACGTTTCCGGGCCAGGGATGAAAGGCATGATCGGTATGGCGGCCCGCGTGTTTGCCGCCATGTCCCGTAGCGGTATTTCCGTGGTGCTGATTACTCAATCCTCTTCCGAATACAGCATCAGCTTCTGCGTGCCGCAAAGCGATCAGGCGCGCGCCCGTCGCGTGCTGGAAGATGAATTTTTCCTTGAGCTAAAGGATGGCTTGCTTGAGCCGCTGGATGTTATGGAAAACCTCGCGGTGATCTCAGTCGTCGGCGACGGCATGCGCACGCTGCGGGGCATTTCGGCTAAATTCTTCTCCGCGCTGGCACGTGCCAATATTAATATTGTTGCCATCGCCCAGGGATCGTCAGAACGCTCTATTTCGGTGGTGGTCAATAACGAAGATGCCACCACCGGTGTGCGCGTGGTACATCAAATGCTGTTCGCAACCGATCAGGTTATTGAAGTGTTTGTGATTGGCGTCGGTGGCGTCGGCGCGGCGCTGATTGACCAACTGCATCGTCAACAGGCATGGCTGAAAAATAAACATATCGACCTGCGCGTCTGTGGCATCGCGAATTCCAAAGCGTTGTTGACTAACGTTCATGGTATTCCGTTGAATAACTGGCAGGCTGCGTTACAGGAAGCCAGCGAGCCCTTTAATCTCGGGCGCCTCAACCGGCTGGTGAAAGAGTATCACCTGCTGAATCCGGTGATCGTTGACTGTACCTCCAGCCAGGCGGTGGCCGATCAATATGCCGATTTTCTTGCCGATGGATTCCACGTGGTCACGCCAAACAAAAAGGCTAACACCTCTTCCTGGAACTACTATCAGCAGATGCGTGCCGCTGCGGCAAAATCACGTCGCAAGTTCCTGTACGACACCAACGTAGGCGCAGGTTTGCCGGTTATTGAAAATCTGCAAAACCTGCTCAATGCCGGTGATGAGATGCTGCGTTTTTCCGGCATCCTTTCCGGTTCGCTTTCCTTTATTTTTGGCAAGCTGGATGAAGGCGTTTCGCTCTCCGCCGCAACCACAATGGCGCGCGAGCTGGGCTTCACCGAGCCGGATCCGCGTGACGATCTGTCCGGTATGGACGTGGCTCGCAAACTGTTAATTCTGGCGCGCGAAGCCGGCCATCAGCTGGAGTTAAGCGATATTGAAATCGAGGCCGTGTTGCCTGAGGAATTGACGGCTATCGACAATGTTGAAGCCTTTATGGCTCGCCTGCCGGAGCTGGATGACGCTTTTGCGGCACGAGTCAGTAAAGCGGAGCAGGAAGGTAAGGTGCTGCGCTTCGTAGGCGTGATTGAAGAGGGCGGTCGTTGCCAGGTAAAAATTGATGCCGTTGATAGCAACGATCCCCTGTACAAAGTGAAAAACGGCGAGAATGCGTTAGCGTTTTACAGCCGTTATTATCAGCCGATTCCGCTGGTGCTGCGCGGGTATGGTGCCGGTAACGATGTGACCGCCGCAGGGGTGTTCGCCGATCTGTTACGCACCTTGTCATGGAAGTTGGGAGTTTAAGAATGGTCAAGATTTATGCGCCTGCCTCAATCGGTAACGTCAGCGTGGGCTTTGATGTATTAGGCGCGGCGGTTTCGCCCGTTGACGGCTCGCTGTTGGGTGACTGCGTGACGGTAGAAGCTGCCAGCGAATTTAGCCTGCGCAATGAAGGGCGCTTTGTCAGCAAACTGCCTGCCAATCCGCAGGAAAATATTGTCTGGCAGTGCTGGGATCGTTTTTGCGAAGCGATTGGCGAACGCGTACCGGTAGCTATGACGCTGGAAAAGAATATGCCGATCGGTTCCGGTCTTGGTTCCAGCGCTTGTTCAGTGGTTGCGGGCCTGATGGCGATGAATGAGCACTGTGGCAAACCGTTGAACGATACCGAACTATTAGCGTTAATGGGCGAGCTGGAAGGCCGCATCTCCGGCAGCGTACATTATGATAACGTCGCGCCCTGTTTTTTAGGGGGCATCCAGCTGATGCTGGAAGAGAACGGCATCATCAGCCAGTCCGTTCCGGCTTTTGATGACTGGCTGTGGGTGATGGCGTATCCGGGCATCAAGGTTTCGACGGCTGAGGCACGCGCCATTTTGCCTGCGCAGTACCGTAAGGAAGAAATTATTAAACATGGTCGTCTGTTGGGCGGCTTTATTCACGCCTGCCATACTCAGCAACCGCAGCTGGCGGCGAAACTGATGCGCGACGTCATTGCCGAACCTTACCGCACCAAACTTTTACCGGGCTTTGCCGAGGCCCGCCAGGCCGCACAGGATATTGGCGCACTGACCTGCGGCATTTCTGGCTCCGGCCCAACGCTGTTTGCCGTTTGTAATCAAAGCGATACGGCGCAGCGCATGGCAGACTGGCTTCGTCAGCACTATCTGCAAAATGATGAAGGCTTCGTTCACATCTGCCGTTTAGACACGGCAGGCGCACGTAAACTGGGATAACGCATGAAACTGTACAATCTAAAGGATCACAACGAGCAGGTTAGCTTTTCACAGGCTGTAAAGCAGGGGTTGGGCAAGCAACAGGGCCTGTTTTTCCCGCTGGAGCTGCCTGAATTTGAGCTGACCGAGATCGATGAAATGCTGGAAATGGATTTCGTCAGCCGCAGTAGCAAAATTCTTTCTGCCTTTATCGGCGATGAGATCGCGCCACACCAGCTGCATGAGCGTCTGAAAACCGCCTTTGCTTTCCCGGCACCGGTGGCAAAAGTGACCGACGACATTTCCGCGCTGGAACTGTTTCATGGCCCGACGCTGGCATTCAAAGATTTTGGCGGCCGTTTTATGGCGCAAATGCTCTCTTATGTGAGCGGCGCCGATGAAAAAATTACCATTCTGACGGCAACCTCTGGCGACACCGGCGCGGCGGTAGCGCATGCTTTCTACGGCATGGAAAACGTGCGTGTGGTGATCCTCTATCCACAAGGCAAAATCAGCCCGTTGCAGGAAAAACTGTTCTGCACGCTGGGCGGCAATATCCAGACTATCGCTATCGACGGCGATTTCGACGTCTGTCAGTCGCTGGTCAAGCAGGCATTCGACGATGAATATCTGAAAAAGACCATCGGTCTGAATTCCGCAAACTCTATCAACATCAGCCGTCTTCTGGCGCAGATTTGCTACTACTTTGAAGCGGTCGCGCAGCTGCCGCAGGAGAAGCGTAATCAGCTGGTGGTTTCCGTACCAAGCGGTAACTTTGGCGACCTGACTGCGGGCCTGTTAGCCAAATCGCTGGGGCTGCCGGTGAAGCGTTTTATCGCGGCAACCAACGCCAACGATACCGTGCCGCGCTTCCTTACCGGCGGCGAATGGTCGCCGAATACCACGGTCGCTACGCTTTCTAACGCCATGGATGTGAGCCAGCCTAACAACTGGCCACGCGTGGAAGAACTCTTCCGCCGTAAAACCTGGCGCCTGACCGACCTGGGCTACGGCGCGGTAGATGATGAAACCACGAAAGCGACGATGCTGGAGCTGGCGGATCTGGGCTATATCTCCGAGCCGCATGCGGCTATCGCTTATCGTTTGCTGCGCGATCAGCTTCAGGAAGGCGAGTTTGGCCTGTTCCTGGGAACGGCGCACCCGGCGAAATTTAAGGAGAGCGTGGAGGAAATTTTGGGCCAGAAACTGCCGCTGCCAGAAGCGCTGGCCGAGCGTGCTGAGCTGCCGCTGTTGTCGCACAAGATGTCGGCGGATTTCGCCGCGCTGCGCGATTTCCTGCTGAACAAGTAACTGTCAGGCTTAAAGCGTGAGGGATTCGGGCCGGTAAGAAAGCGTCACGGGCCATGGACGGCCCATATCGAGCTGGCATGGATGCCGCTTTTTGTGTCTTTCTGGACGGCTCGTGTCCCTCGCGCCTGTACGGTGTTAATAACAGGCAACCTGGACTTTACTGCTCGCGACGCTTAAATACCCATTCGTTTTCGCTGCTCTCATCAGCGGCAAAAAAGTAGCCGTCCACGGCAAAATCTTTTAGCTGTTCTGCTTTGCCGAGGCGATTTTCAATCACATACCGGCTCATCAGGCCACGCGCTTTTTTGGCGTAGAAGCTGATCACCTTGAACTTACCGTTCTTCTCATCAAGGAACACCGGCTTGATGATGCGACCGTTAATTTTCTTCGGCTTAACCGCTTTAAAATACTCATCCGATGCCAGGTTTATCAGCATGTCGTCGCCCTGTTCCGCCAGCGCCGCGTTCAGCGCCTCGGTGAGTTTATCGCCCCAGAATGCATAAAGATCTTTGCCAGCCGGGTTGGCCAGCTTCGTGCCCATCTCCAGCCGGTACGGCTGCATTAAATCCAGCGGGCGCAGCAGGCCATACAGTCCGGAAAGCATGCGCAAATGCTGTTGCGCGAAAGCAAAGTCCTGCTCGTTAAACGTTTCGGCCTGCAAGCCCGAGTAGACGTCGCCCTTAAACGCCAAAATAGCCTGACGGGCATTTTCCAGCGTGAAGGGCGGGTGCCAGTTCTGGAAACGTCCGACGTTCAAATCGGCCAGCTTGTCGCTGATGCTCATAAGTGCGCCTATTTCAACCGGCGTCAGTTCGCGTGCGACTTCAATCAGTTTTTGGGAATCATCCAGCAACGCAGGTTGGGTAAATGTTTTTGTCGCCAGCGGACTTTCAAAATCCAGCGTTTTTGCCGGAGAGATCACCATCAACATCAAAGAATCCTTAAGTAATACGCCATATCAGGGCAGATAAAACGGAGCCGCTACTTTAACAAAAAAACACGGTGAAAAGACAAATCGCTGCCATCGCCACGGCTTATCCCTCGCAAAACAGGGGAAAACGGGCAGATTTAGCACTCAGTGGCGTCGGGACAAGCTTACCTTGCAAGGCGGTTCTCGCGTGATATTATCCGTGGCAGACAGTTTCAAGAACCCGATAACTCTTCTGAGAGAATGAAAACCATGACGGACAAACTGACTTCCCTGCGTCAACTCACTACCGTAGTTGCCGATACCGGTGACATTGCCGCGATGAAGCTGTACCAGCCACAAGACGCGACCACCAACCCTTCACTGATTCTGAACGCTGCGCAGATCCCTGAATACCGCAAGCTGATTGATGAAGCTGTGGCCTGGGCGCGCGATCAGAGCAGCAAAAAAGAAGAGCAGATCCAGTACGCTTCCGACATGCTGAACGTGAAAATTGGCCTGGAAATCCTGAAGCTGGTGCCTGGCCGTATCTCTACCGAAGTCGATGCGCGCCTCTCTTACGACACCGAAGGCAGCATCAACAAAGCGCGCGCGCTGATCAAGCTGTATAACGATGCGGGTATCAGCAACGACCGCATCCTGATCAAACTGGCTTCCACCTGGCAGGGTATTCGTGCCGCAGAACAGCTGGAAAAAGAAGGCATCAACTGTAACCTGACGCTGCTGTTCTCCTTTGCTCAGGCGCGTGCCTGTGCCGAAGCAGGCGTATTCCTGATCTCGCCATTCGTGGGCCGTATTCTTGACTGGTACAAAGCCAATACCGATAAGAAAGAGTATGCAGCGCATGAAGATCCGGGCGTGGTGTCCGTCTCTGAAATCTACGAATACTACAAGCAGCACGGCTATGAAACGGTGGTGATGGGTGCCAGCTTCCGTAACGTCGGTGAGATCATCGAACTGGCAGGCTGCGATCGTCTGACCATCTCTCCAGCGCTGCTGAAGGAGCTGGCCGAGAGCGAAGGCACGCTGGAGCGTAAGCTTTCTTACACGGGTGAAGTGAAAGCACGTCCGGCAAAAATGACCGAATCTGAGTTCCTGTGGCAGCATAACCAGGATCCGATGGCGGTAGATAAACTGGCTCAGGGCATCCGTAACTTTGCCGTTGACCAGGGCAAACTTGAGAAAATGATTGCCGATCTGCTGTAACCGGCGAGCGTGGCCGGCTTGCCGGCCACGATCCTGCCTCTGCTGTACATCCCACTTTGCAATGGTTTATCCTTCTTTTATCCCGCTATTCTTCTTATAAACCGCGCCCGCACGCTTGAAGCGGCCGGGATCACAGTGATGACACCATGAATACACTACGCATAGGATTGATTTCCGTTTCCGATCGCGCCGCGAATGGCATCTATCAGGATGAAGGATTACCCGCTTTAGAAGCCTGGCTTGCTCAGGCGCTGTCTACGCCTTTTGAGATTGAAAAACGCCTGGTGCCAGACGAGCAACCGATGATCGAGCACGCTATTTGCGAACTGGTCGACGAGCTATTCTGCCACCTGGTGCTGACGACAGGCGGCACCGGCCCCGCAAGACGAGACGTCACGCCGGATGCCACGCTGGCTATCGCCGACCGCGAAATGCCCGGCTTTGGTGAGCAGATGCGTCAGATCAGCCTTAACTTTGTGCCAACGGCTATTCTCTCGCGCCAGGTCGGGGTGATCCGCAAGCAGTCGCTGGTGATTAACCTGCCGGGCCAGCCAAAATCGATCAAAGAAACCCTGGAAGGGCTGAAAGACGCCGACGGGAAAACCCAGGTTCACGGCATTTTTGCCAGCGTACCTTATTGCATTCAGCTGCTTGATGGACCCTATATTGAAACGCATGCCGAAGTGGTAGCAGCTTTTCGTCTTAAGAGCGCGAGACGCGATACAAACAGCTAAAAAATAAATGATTCAGGCATAAAATAGAGTTGCGCTGTTGTAAGAGAAGATGAACGTTATAGTAAGCTCAGCTTTACACTGTTAACGATACTTTTTTCTTATTACTTCTGGATATGCCTGACAATTATGCAAGACGACAGCGCACGCCGACTGAACCGGCAGGACTATAAAACCCTTTCTCTGGCTGCGCTTGGCGGCGCGCTGGAGTTTTATGATTTCATCATCTTTGTGTTCTTCGCCGCCGTTATCGGCGATCTCTTTTTCCCACCTGATATTCCTGACTGGTTAAGACAGGTGCAAACCTTTGCTATTTTCGCGGCAGGCTATCTGGCGCGCCCGTTAGGCGGCATTGTGATGGCGCATTTCGGCGACAGTAAAGGGCGTAAAAAGATGTTCAGCCTCAGCATATTGTTGATGGCGCTGCCGACGCTATTCATGGGTATGCTGCCAACCTATGCTGACTGGGGAATCGCAGCCCCGGTGCTGCTTTTACTGCTGCGCATTGTGCAGGGTGCCGCGATAGGCGGTGAGGTACCGGGCGCATGGGTGTTTGTCGCGGAACATGTACCGGAAAAGCGTATCGGTTTCGCTTGCGGCACGCTGACGGCCGGTTTAACCGTAGGCATCCTGCTTGGCTCGCTTGTGGCAACGCTCATTAATACCGCTTTCGGCCCACAGGGCATTATGGCAGGCGGATGGCGGATCCCTTTCCTGCTTGGGGGCGTTTTCGGGTTGATTGCCCTCTATTTACGTCGCTGGTTACAGGAAACGCCGGTGTTCATTGAGCTGCATACGCGCAAAGCGCTGGCAGCGGAACTGCCGTTGAAAGCGGTCGTGGTGAATCACAAAAAAGAAGTGGCCGTTTGTATGCTGCTCACCTGGCTGCTCTCCGCAGGCGTTGTAGTGGTGATCCTGATGACCCCCGGCTGGCTGCAAAAACAGTATGGCATTGCGGCAACGCAAGCGCTGCAGGCCAACAGTCTTGCGACCATTATGCTCATTGTCGGGTGTTTGAGCGCGGGGCTGGCTGCGGATCGATTTGGTGCCAGTAAAACCTTTATCACTGGCAGCCTGTTGCTGGCCGCCTGTAGCGCATTGTTCTACCACACGGTGGGCGTGCACCCGGACATGCTGCGCCCTTGCTATGCGTTGGTAGGTTTCAGCGTTGGCGTAGTCGGTGCCGTGCCGTATGTGATGGTGCGCGCCTTTCCCGCCGAGGTACGCTTCACCGGTATCTCTTTTTCCTACAATGTTTCGTACGCTATTTTTGGTGGCTTAACGCCCGTCTTTGTCACCTTGATGATGAACGTGACGCCAATGGCTCCCGCCTGGTATGTGCTGGCGCTTTCAGTCATCGGCTTGCTGCTTGGTATTTACCTGAAGCGCGATCTTAAACCCGCAATGGTTGGCAACCAGGCCGATACATTTAGCTAATTAACGCTGCCCTGCGGCTGATGCGCAGGGCAGGGGGATTACGCCGCCTTTCTCTCACCTGTTGGTAATATCTGGCGGCCAAGCTGCTCATTAATCACTTCAGCCATTGCCAGATACATTGCGCTGGCACCGCAAACGATCCCTTCGAAACCGGCTAAAACCAATACGCTGTGATTGCCGGTTAGATTACCGATGGCCAGCAAAACAAACAGCAGCGTCAGGCTGGCAAAAACAAACTGCAAGGCGCGGCTGGCGTGTAACGTGCCGAAGAACATAAACAGCGTAAAAATGCCCCACAGCGCCAGCCAGACGCCAAGAAAAGCAGCATCGGTTGGCTCGGCCAGCCCCAGACGAGGCAGCAGCAAAATGCCAACCAGGCTCAGCCAAAAGCAGCCGTAGGCGGTAAAGGCAGTCATACCGAAGGTGTTGCCCTTTTTGTACTCCAGCAGCCCGGCAAAAATTTGCGCCAGGCCACCAAAGAAAATCCCCATGCTAATGATGACGGACGTTAAGGGAAAAAAGCCGGCGTTGTGCAAATTCAGCAAGACGGTCGTCATCCCGAAGCCCATCAGCCCCAGCGGGCCAGGATTTGCCAGGTTAGTGTTATGCATAAGTCCTCTGCTATAACATAAATGTAATAAAAATAGGGTGTTAACGTAACCAACAGCATCGAAAATTCCGCTGCCGTTCAGTGTGGGCGGCATCATAATCATCCATCAGGCGTGAAACATTGATCTGAAGAAGCGTTTAAAAACGAAAATTTTTTTACTTTGCCCCTTGATGCCTCAGGTTCAGGCCCCATCTTATTTGGCATCCGAGGCTATGTGCCGGAAAAAAAGCGTGGCGCCGGGAGTTGAAACGGCAAAAACAGCCCGCATTAAGTGTGCATAACCTGATTTGAAATGAATTGAATTTAAGTGGGAGACGTTTAGATGGGTAAGATTATTGGTATTGACCTGGGTACGACTAACTCTTGTGTCGCTATTATGGACGGTGGCAAAGCTCGCGTACTGGAGAATGCAGAAGGCGATCGCACCACGCCATCGATCATTGCTTACACTCAGGATGGTGAGATTCTGGTTGGTCAGCCTGCTAAACGTCAGGCAGTGACGAACCCACAAAATACCCTGTTTGCGATCAAGCGCCTGATTGGCCGTCGCTTCCAGGACGAAGAAGTACAGCGTGATATTAAAATCATGCCTTACAAAATCACCGGTTCTGATAACGGCGACGCCTGGATTGATGTAAAAGGCCAGAAAATGGCACCGCCGCAGATTTCTGCTGAAGTGCTGAAGAAAATGAAGAAAACGGCGGAAGATTACCTGGGCGAACCGGTAACTGAAGCGGTTATCACCGTACCGGCCTACTTTAACGATGCGCAGCGTCAGGCAACGAAAGATGCCGGCCGTATCGCCGGTCTGGACGTGAAGCGTATCATTAACGAACCAACCGCAGCCGCACTGGCTTACGGTATGGATAAAGGCCAGGGCAACCGCACCATCGCGGTATACGACCTGGGCGGTGGTACCTTCGATATCTCAATCATCGAAATTGATGAAGTTGACGGCGAAAAAACCTTTGAAGTTCTGGCAACCAACGGTGATACCCACCTGGGTGGTGAAGACTTCGACAGCCGCATGATCAATTACCTGGTTGCGGAATTTAAGAAAGATCAGGGCATCGATCTGCACAACGATCCGCTGGCAATGCAGCGTCTGAAAGAAGCCGCAGAGAAAGCGAAAATCGAACTTTCTTCTGCACAGCAGACTGACGTTAACCTGCCGTACATCACCGCTGATGCAACAGGTCCTAAGCACCTGAACATCAAAGTGACCCGTGCGAAGCTGGAATCGCTGGTAGAAGATCTGGTTTCTCGTTCTATTGAGCCGCTGAAAGTTGCTCTGCAAGACGCTGGTCTGTCTGTTTCTGACATCAACGACGTTATCCTGGTCGGTGGTCAGACTCGTATGCCAATGGTGCAGTCAAAAGTTGCCGAGTTCTTTGGTAAAGAGCCACGTAAAGACGTCAACCCGGATGAAGCGGTTGCAGTCGGTGCTGCGGTTCAGGGCGGCGTACTGGCTGGTGATGTGAAAGACGTTCTGCTGCTGGACGTTACCCCGCTGTCTCTGGGTATCGAAACCATGGGCGGCGTGATGACTTCGCTGATCGGCAAGAACACCACCATCCCAACCAAGCACAGCCAGGTGTTCTCTACCGCAGAAGACAACCAGTCTGCCGTCACCATTCACGTGGTGCAGGGTGAGCGTAAACGCGCAGCAGATAACAAGTCGCTGGGCCAGTTCAACCTTGACGGTATTCAGGCAGCGCCACGCGGTATGCCGCAGATCGAAGTTACCTTCGACATCGATGCCGACGGTATTCTGCATGTGTCTGCGAAAGACAAAAACAGCGGTAAAGAGCAGAAGATCACCATCAAGGCTTCTTCTGGTCTGAACGACGATGAAATCGAAAAAATGGTGCGTGATGCTGAAGCTAATGCTGAATCCGACCGTAAATTCGAAGAGCTGGTGCAGACGCGTAACCAGGCCGATCATCTGTCGCACAGCACCCGTAAGCAGCTGGACGAAGCCGGTGACAAACTGCCAGCAGACGACAAGGCGCCTATCGAGGCAGCCCTGACCGAGCTGAACACCGCGCTGAAAGGCGAAGACAAAGCGGAAATCGAAGCGAAAATGCAGGCGCTGATGGAAGTGTCCAGCAAGCTGATGGAGTTCGCACAGCAGCAGCAGGCCGCTGGCGGCGCAGCTGACGCGGCTGATGCTTCTGCGAAGAAAGATGACGACGTTGTCGACGCTGAATTCGAAGAAGTAAAAGACAAAAAATAATCGCCCTTGAGCGGGCACGGTGGCCTGAGCAAGGCCACTGATGATATCCAGCACGGGCGTCGGAGTTTCTCCACGCCCGTGCACGTATGTTAAGGGCAGGACCAGTACAATGGCGAAGCAAGACTATTACGAGATTTTGGGCGTTTCGCGATCGGCGGACGAGCGCGAAATCAAAAAGGCCTATAAACGCCTGGCGATGAAACATCACCCCGATCGTAATCCGGGTGACAAAGAATCAGAAGCCAAATTTAAAGAGGTCAAGGAAGCCTACGAAATTCTGACCGATGCGCAGAAGCGTGCGGCTTACGACCAGTACGGTCATGCAGCCTTCGAACAGGGCGGCATGGGCGGTGGTGGCGGCGGCTTTGGCGGCGGCGGCGGTGCAGATTTCAGCGATATCTTTGGCGACGTGTTCGGCGATATCTTTGGCGGAGGACGCCGTCAGCAGCGTGCTGCGCGCGGTGCCGATTTGCGCTACAACATGGAGCTGACGCTTGAAGAAGCTGTCCGCGGCGTGACCAAAGAGATCCGCATTCCTGCACTGGAAGAGTGTGAAGTGTGCCACGGTAGCGGCGCGAAAGCCGGGACTCAGCCACAGACCTGTCCGACCTGTCATGGTCAGGGCCAGGTGCAGATGCGCCAGGGCTTTTTCACCGTGCAGCAGGCATGTCCAACCTGCCATGGTCGCGGTTCGGTTATCAAGGATCCTTGTAATGCCTGCCACGGCCACGGCCGCGTAGAAAAATCTAAAACGCTGTCGGTAAAAATTCCGGCTGGCGTGGATACCGGTGACCGCATCCGTCTGACGGGTGAAGGTGAAGCGGGCGAGCATGGCGCACCAGCAGGCGATCTGTATGTTCAGGTTCAGGTGCGTAAACACCCGATCTTTGAGCGTGAAGAAAATAACCTCTACTGCGAAGTGCCAATCAACTTCGCCATGGCGGCATTGGGCGGCGAAATCGAAGTCCCCACGCTGGACGGCCGCGTGAAGCTGAAGGTACCTTCTGAAACGCAGACCGGCAAACTGTTCCGTATGCGTGGCAAAGGGGTTAAATCCGTCCGTGGTGGCGCTCAGGGCGACCTGCTGTGCCGCGTAGTGGTCGAGACGCCGGTTAGCCTCAGCGACAAGCAGAAAGCGCTGCTGCGCGAGCTGGAAGAGAGCTTTGGCGGCGCGGCTGGCGAGAAGAACAGCCCTCGCTCCAAAAGCTTCTTTGACGGTGTGAAGAAGTTCTTTGACGATTTGACGCGTTAATTCTGCTCTCCGTCACAACCAACAAAACGGGCGGCTCAGGCTGCCCGTTTTTTATGGGTAATATCTTTCTCCTGACCGTCTAATTCTTAAACCCTTCTCCCGCCAGAAACTGTTTTTCCCCCGGTCAGAAAAGCGTATCCTGTCAGGCCATTACGCTCATCTCTGTACAGGAAAGACGCCGATGAAAGCCGTTTTAAAGCGATTAATTAAGAACGAAGCCACCGGAGGCGTGGTGCTGATTATCGCCGCCGCTGTCGCCATGTATCTGGCAAACAATCCTTCCACTCAACACGGCTATCAATCGTTGCTGGCGATGCCGGTGGAGTTCCGTTTTGGCGAGCTGGATATCCGTAAAAATCTGCTGCTGTGGATTAACGATGCCATGATGGCGCTGTTTTTCCTGATGATTGGACTGGAAGTTAAGCACGAGCTGATATCGGGTTCACTGGCCACTCGTGAACGCGCTATGTTCCCGCTGATTGCCGCACTGGGCGGAATGCTGGCACCTGGGGCGATTTTTGCCTTACTCAACCACAGCGACCCGCAGGCCATACACGGCTGGGCTATTCCTACCGCGACCGATATCGCTTTTGCGCTGGGTATCCTTGCGTTGTTAGGCAGTCGCGTTCCTCCGGCGCTGAAAATGTTTCTGATGGCGCTGGCGGTGATTGACGATTTGGGTGCCATTGTCATTATCGCTTTCTTCTATACCCAGCACCTGTCCATGATGGCGCTTAGCGTGGCCGCTGGCGCTATCGTAGTACTGGCCCTGTTAAATCGCCTTGGCGTACGCAATATCGCGCTCTACATGCTGGTAGGGCTGGTGCTGTGGGTGGCCGTGCTCAAGTCTGGGGTGCATGCGACATTGGCTGGGGTGATTGTCGGTTTCTTTGTCCCGTTGGAGAAAAAGAGCGGGCACTCGCCGGCTATTCATCTGGCCCACGGCTTAGCGCCCTGGGTGAGCTGGCTCATCCTGCCGCTGTTTGCTTTTGCCAACGCGGGTGTATCCCTGAGCGGCGTTTCTGTCGATGGACTCTTTTCCGCCGTACCTTTAGGGATCATCCTGGGGCTGTTTATCGGCAAGCCGTTGGGGATTACGCTGATTTGCTGGCTGGCGGTAAAGCTGCGCATTGCCGCGCTACCGGAAAGTACCCGCATGCAGGATATTGCCGCTATCGGCGTGCTGTGCGGTATTGGCTTCACGATGTCGATTTTCATCGCGTCGCTGGCGTTTGATGCCGCTCATGAAGAAATGGTGACGCTGGCGAAACTGGGAATTTTGACCGGGTCGGTCGTGTCTGCCGTGGTGGGGTATACGCTGCTACGGGTTAAGCTACGCTAGCGAGCTTCATTCAGCTGGGTAAGGGATTACCTGGCTGACGGAGGAAAATGGACATAAAAAAACCCGCCAGGCGGGTTTCTTTATCAAAGCCGATTAACAGCGTGGCGATTAAGCCAGTTTGTTGATCTGTGCAGTCAGATTTGCTTTATGACGTGCAGCTTTGTTCTTGTGGATCAGGCCTTTAGCTGCCTGACGGTCCACAATTGGTTGCATTTCATTAAATGCATTCTGCGCAGCAGCTTTATCGCCAGTAGCGATAGCCGCGTATACTTTCTTGATAAAAGTACGCAACATTGAACGACGGCTAGCGTTGTGCTTACGACGCTTCTCTGACGTTACGGCGCGTTTCTTAGCTGATTTGATATTAGCCAAGGTCCAACTCCCAAATAGTTCTATGAGGACAATTCAAAGGCCGAGGAATATGCCTCTTTCGCCTGAGGTTGTCAATGGATTTGTGCAAATAAGCGTCGCTAAAACAACGACGCCTGATTACGTTTCGATGGCGCAAGATTCTACCAGCTTCACCCGAATGAATACAGCTTATTCACAAGAAAAATCGTACAGCCCACCCTGACTGGCATAAATTGCGCTGATAAAAACCGTAAAGCCGCATTCGCGGGTTAACCTTCCCGGCGGTACTTGGTATAATCCGCCGATTTCCACAAATTCGAGCCAGCCATGAAGTTTATCCGCGGCATACATAACCTCCGGGAGCAGCATCGCGGCTGCGTACTGACCATCGGCAACTTTGATGGTGTGCATCGCGGCCATCAGGCGCTGCTGGCCCGACTGTGTGAAGAAGGGCGTCAGCGTCATTTACCGGTCGTGGTGATGTTGTTCGAGCCACAGCCGCTGGAGCTGTTTGCGCCTGAAAGAGCGCCTGCGCGACTCACGCGCCTGCGTGAAAAAATTCGCTACCTGAGCGAGGCGGGCGTCGATGCAGTGCTGTGTCTGCGCTTTGACAAGCTTTTCGCTGCACAGACGGCGCAAAGTTTTGTTACCGATTTGCTGGTTGATAAGCTCGGCGTCAAATTTTTGGCGGTTGGCGATGACTTCCGCTTTGGCGCTGGTCGGCAGGGCGATTTCCTGTTATTACAGAAAGCGGGCGCTGATTATAACTTTGACGTCATCAGCACCCAGACATTTTGCGATGATGGCCGACGAATTAGCAGTACTGCGGTTCGTCAGGCGCTGGCAGAGGACAATCTGCCGCTGGCCGCCACGCTTCTGGGACACCCTTTCAGCATTTCTGGCCGGGTGGTGCATGGTGATGCGCTGGGCCGGACCATCGGTTTTCCTACCGCTAATCTGCCGCTCCGCCGTTACGTTTCGCCGGTGAAAGGCGTGTATGCCGTTGAGGTTCATGGCCTCGGCGAGAAGCCGCTTCCGGGCGTTGCCAATATCGGCACGCGTCCCACCGTAGCCGGGCTGCGTCAGCAGTTAGAAGTTCACCTGTTGGACGTTGCAATGAATCTGTACGGGCGCCATATAGAAGTGGTGCTCTGTGAAAAAATACGTAATGAGCAGCGTTTCGCCTCGCTTGACGCGCTTAAAGAGCAAATTGCTAAAGATGTGGTGGCAGCCCGAACGCTTTTTGGGCTGAAAACACCGGTTTAAACAGAACCGAAATACGGAATCGAGAATCTGATGAGTGACTATAAATCTACCCTGAATTTGCCGGAAACGGGGTTCCCGATGCGTGGCGATCTGGCCAAACGCGAACCGGGAATGCTGCAACGTTGGTATGATGACAACCTGTACGGCATCATCCGCGAAGCCAAAAAAGGGAAAAAAACCTTTATCCTGCACGATGGCCCTCCCTATGCGAACGGCAGCATTCATATTGGTCACTCAGTCAACAAGATTCTGAAAGACATTATCGTTAAGTCGAAAGGCCTGGCGGGCTTTGATGCGCCTTACGTACCGGGCTGGGACTGTCACGGTCTGCCTATTGAGCACAAAGTTGAGCAGATGATCGGCAAGCCGGGCGAGAAAGTATCGGCGGCTGAATTTCGTGAAGCCTGCCGTAACTACGCGGCTGAGCAGGTAGAAGGGCAGAAAAAAGATTTTATTCGCCTGGGCGTGCTGGGCGACTGGGATCGTCCTTACCTGACGATGAACTTCAAAACGGAAGCCAACATCATCCGTGCGCTGGGTAAAATCATCGGCAACGGCCATATGCACAAAGGTGCTAAACCGGTGCACTGGTGTCTGGACTGCCGCTCCGCGCTGGCCGAAGCGGAAGTCGAGTACTACGACAAAACCTCTCCGTCCATCGACGTGATGTTCAACGCTGTCGATGCGGATGCCGTGCGTGCCAAATTTGGTGCAGACAAGGTGGAAGGGCCGATCTCTCTGGTGATCTGGACCACTACACCATGGACTATGCCTTCTAACCGCGCGATCTCGGTACATCCGGAATTTGACTATCAGCTGGTGCAGATCGAAGGCCGCGCGCTGATTCTGGCAAAAGATCTGGTTGAGAGCGTAATGAAACGCGCCGGCGTTGCCGAATGGCAGGTTCTGGGCGAAGCGAAAGGCGCTGCGCTAGAGCTGCTGCCTTTCCAGCATCCGTTCCTCGACCTGACCTCTCCGGTGCTCCTTGGTGAGCATGTGACGCTGGAAGCGGGTACAGGTGCGGTTCATACTGCGCCTGCGCACGGTCCTGATGACTATGTGATCTGCCAGAAATACGGTATCGAAACCGCTAACCCGGTTGGCCCGGACGGCAGATATCTGCCTGGCACTTATCCAACGCTGGATGGTGTTAACGTCTTTAAAGCGAACGATATGGTCGTTGAGCTACTGCGTGAAAAAGGCGCACTGCTGCACTTTGAAAAAATGCAGCACAGCTATCCGCACTGCTGGCGTCACAAAACGCCAATCATCTTCCGTGCCACGCCACAATGGTTTATCAGCATGGATCAGAAAGGCCTGCGCGAGCAGTCCCTGAAAGAGATCAAAGGCGTGCAGTGGATCCCCGACTGGGGCCAGGCACGGATCGAAGGTATGGTCGCAACGCGCCCCGACTGGTGTATCTCTCGTCAGCGTACCTGGGGCGTGCCGATGGCGCTGTTCGTGCATAAAGAGACCGAGCAACTGCATCCGGATACGCTTGAGCTGATGGAAAAAGTCGCGCAGCGCGTTGAGCAGGATGGTATTCAGGCCTGGTGGGATCTGGACGCCAAAGATCTGATGGGCGACGACGCAGAAAACTACGTCAAAGTGCCTGACACGCTGGATGTCTGGTTCGATTCAGGCTCAACCAGTTACTCAGTGGTCGATGCGCGTCCGGAATTTGAAGGCCACACGCCGGATCTGTACCTGGAAGGCTCGGATCAGCACCGTGGCTGGTTTATGTCATCCCTGATGATCTCTACGGCGATGAAAGGCAAAGCGCCTTATCGTCAGGTGCTGACGCACGGTTTCACCGTTGATGGTCAGGGCCGCAAAATGTCGAAATCTATCGGCAATACGGTTTCTCCTCAGGACGTGATGAACAAGCTGGGTGGCGATATCCTGCGTCTGTGGGTCGCATCTACCGACTACTCTGGCGAAATGGCCGTTTCTGATGAAATCCTGAAGCGTGCGGCGGATTCCTACCGTCGTATTCGTAACACCGCGCGCTTCCTGCTAGCCAACCTGAACGGCTTCAATCCGGAAACGGACATGGTCAAGCCGGAAGAGATGGTGGTACTGGATCGCTGGGCCGTTGGCCGTGCGAAAGCGGCACAGGACGATATCGTCGCTTCTTACGAGAACTATGACTTCCATGAAGTGATCCAGCGTCTGATGCAGTTCTGCTCGATTGAGATGGGCTCTTTCTATCTGGATATCATCAAAGATCGTCAGTACACCGCGAAGGCCGATGGCCTGGCGCGTCGTAGCTGCCAGACCGCGTTATACTACATCGCTGAAGCGCTGGTTCGCTGGATGGCACCGATCATGTCCTTCACCGCTGATGAGATCTGGAACGAACTGCCAGGCAAGCGTGAGAAGTATGTGTTCACCGGAGAGTGGTTCGACGGCCTGTTTGGTCTGGCAGAAAACGAACCGATGAACGACAGTTTCTGGGCTGAACTGCTGAAAGTGCGTGGTGAAGTGAACAAGGTTATCGAACAGGCTCGCGCCGATAAGCGTGTTGGCGGTTCGCTGGAAGCGACCGTCACGCTGTACGCCGACGCACAGCTTGCTGAAAAACTGACCAGTCTGAGTGATGAACTGCGCTTTGTACTGCTAACTTCCGGCGCACAGGTTGCGGATTACGCGCTGGCGACAGAAGAAGCTCAGCAGAGCGAGCTGGTCAAAGGCCTGAAAATCGCGCTGCATAAAGCAGAAGGCGAGAAGTGCCCGCGCTGCTGGCATTACACCACCGATGTGGGTCAGAATGCTGAGCATGCGGATGTCTGTGGCCGTTGTGTCACCAACGTCAGCGGCGCTGGCGAACAGCGTAAGTTTGCCTGATGAACCGGCCCGTTTTCTCTACCGGATTGCGCTGGCTGTGGCTGGTGCTGGTGGTGATTGCCATCGACTTTGGCAGCAAGCAGTGGATTATGAATACGCTGATGCTGCACGAGTCGATGTCGGTGATGCCATTCTTTAACTTCTTCTATGCGCATAACTATGGCGCGGCTTTCAGCTTCCTGGCCGATAAAGGCGGCTGGCAGCGCTGGTTCTTCGCCGGGATCGCCGTGGCGATTGCCGTGGCGCTGCTGGTGATGATGTACCGCACCGAAGCCAGCAAGAAGCTAAACAATATTGCTTATGCGCTGATTATTGGCGGCGCATTAGGTAACTTGTTCGATCGCGCTTACCACGGTTTTGTGGTCGATTTTATCGACTTCTACGTGGGCGACTGGCATTTTGCTACCTTTAATATTGCTGACTGCGGCATCTGTATCGGTGCTGCACTGATCGTGCTGGAAGGGTTTCTTACGCCCGCGGGCAAAGTGAAAAATAGGGTTGGCCATGACTGATTCTGTACAGGGCAACAGCGCGGTGCTGGTGCATTTCACCTTGAAACTGGATGACGGTTCAACGGCGGAATCGACGCGTAATAACGGCAAACCGGCACTGTTCAGCTTCGGTGACGGCAGCCTGTCTGACGCGCTGGAAGCCGAGCTGCTGGGCCTGAAAGTAGGCGATAAAAAAGCCTTTTCGCTGGCGCCTGACGCGGCCTTCGGTCACACCAGCCCGGATTTGATCCAGTACTTTTCCCGCCGCGATTTTACCCAGGCTGGCGAGCCGGAAATCGGTGCAATCATGCTGTTCAGCGGCATGGATGGCAACGAGATGCCAGGGGTGATCCGCGAGATTTCTGGCGATTCTATCACCGTGGATTTCAACCATCCGCTGGCCGGACAAACTATTCACTTTGATGTAGAAGTACTGGAAATCGATCCGGTGCTGGAGGCAACAAATGCAAATCCTGTTGGCTAATCCCCGCGGCTTTTGTGCCGGTGTCGATCGGGCCATCAGCATCGTAGAGCGCGCGCTGGAGATGTATGGCGCGCCTATCTACGTGCGTCATGAAGTGGTGCACAATCGCTACGTCGTCAACAGCCTGCGTGAACGTGGCGCCATCTTTATCGAAGAGATTGGGGAAGTCCCGGACGGTTCGATCCTGATTTTCTCTGCGCATGGCGTTTCTCAGGCGGTGCGTGCCGAAGCCCGTGCCCGCGATTTGACCATGCTGTTTGATGCGACCTGTCCGCTGGTGACTAAAGTGCATATGGAAGTCGCGCGTGCCAGTCGTAAAGGTACCGAAGCGATCCTTATCGGCCATGCCGGGCATCCGGAAGTGGAAGGCACCATGGGTCAGTACAGTAACCCGAAAGGGGGCATGTATCTGGTGGAGTCACCGGCAGACGTTTATAAGCTACAGGTAAAAGATGAGCAAAACCTGTGCTTTATGACCCAGACCACGCTGTCGGTTGATGATACTTATGAAGTGATCGATGCCTTGCGCGACCGCTTCCCGAAAATCGTTGGGCCGCGTAAAGACGATATCTGCTATGCCACGACGAACCGTCAGGAAGCGGTGAGAACGCTGGCGAAAGATGCGGATGTGGTTTTGGTGGTCGGTTCACGTAACTCGTCCAACTCTAACCGGCTGGCCGAACTGGCACAGCGAGCCGGTAAGCTGGCGCGTCTGATCGACTCAGCGGATGATATTCAGGAAGAGTGGATCAAAGGCGTAAGCTGCGTTGGCGTCACCGCGGGAGCCTCGGCGCCGGATATTCTGGTGCAGGAGGTGATCCAGCGTCTGCGTGAGCTGGGCGGCGAAGCGGCTATTGAGCTAATCGGGCGCGAAGAAAATATTGTCTTTGAAGTGCCGAAAGAGCTGCGTGTGGAAGTACGTGAAATCCAGTAACGCCTGACGTGTTGTCGGTTGCTGAATTTTCGCTCAAGGCGTAAAGAGGGGGTGGCATTTTGCCGCCCCTTTTTTTTGAGTGTTAAAGCCTCTGACGAGTCACGCCACCCGCTTCCTGCTGGTGCCGGGATTTGTTTTACTGATAATCGATCCTGTCTGGCATAAAATTCTAATCATACCTTTTTTATTGTGGCGTGCAGGTTAGCGCGTAGTTAACCTGTTTACGCTTTGCATGCACAGACTTAAAGGGACTCACTATGAAAGATGCACAAATCCGCCTCGCTATCGTTGGCGCCACCGGACGCATGGGGCGTCAGTTAATTCAGGCAGTAAATGAGGCGGAAGGGGTATGCTTAGGCGCAGCGCTGGCACGTGAAGGCTCTTCGCTGACGGGTACCGACGCGGGCGAAATGGCGGGCATTGGCGCGTTGGGCGTAAAAATCAGCGACAACCTGTCAGCCGTGGTTGATGACTTTGACGTGCTGATTGATTTTACCCGGCCGGATGCGGCACTGGCTTATCTGGCCTTTTGCCGCCAGCACCGCAAGGCCATGGTCATTGGCACTACCGGTTTTGATGAAGCTGGTAAAGCGGCCATTAAGGCTGCCGCAGAAGAGATAGCGATCGTCTTTGCCGCTAACTTCAGCGTTGGAGTAAACCTTGTGCTGAAATTGCTGGAAAAAGCGGCGAAAGTGATGGGTGATTATGCCGATATCGAGATTGTCGAAGCGCACCATCGTCATAAAGTTGATGCGCCGTCAGGTACTGCTCTGGCCATGGGCGAGGCAATTGCTGATGCGATGGACTGGGATCTGAACGAACATGCGGTATACGCGCGTGAAGGGCACACTGGAGAGCGTAAAGCGAAAACCATTGGTTTTGCAACGGTTCGTGCTGGCGACATCGTCGGCGAACATACAGCGATGTTCGCCGATATAGGTGAACGTGTAGAGATCACGCACAAGGCCTCCAGCCGAATGACTTTTGCAAAAGGTGCCGTTCGAGCGGCATCGTGGCTGAAATGGAAGAAATCAGGCCTTTTTGATATGAGAAGCGTGCTAAATTTAGACGAACTTTGAGTTGAGTCAGAAGGTTATTTTATATTACTAATGTAAATAACTGAAAAGGATGGCTTTTATTGCATCCTTTTTTGTTTTTGTATTTTAAATTGGTTTCGGTATTTTTTTATCTGCTGGGTGCTGTTTTAATATCTTTAGTATCATAATTTTCGTTGTCGCTAACTGTTTTTGACCATTTGGTCCACTTTTTACCTCCTTCCCGATTTTTTCTGAGTCGATTTATTCACGCAACCGGTTTTATCGTCTACATAGTTGTGGTTTTCAGTGCTGACCGGCCTTTTTTAAGCTCAGTGAGGCATAAAACTAAGAAAAATAGGTGCTCAGGGTAGACAATAAGATGGGCGATCATTAGAATGCGCGCAATTTGCCAAAAATCGAGCAGTCAGGCGGTTTTTGCATTGATTTAAGGGGTCATCCTGAATTAATATGCAAATAATGTGACTGTTTATTCTCTGGAGGACGTTTTGATTAAGTCAGCGCTATTGGTTCTGGAAGACGGAACCCAATTCCACGGTCGGGCCATCGGGGCTTTAGGTTCGGCAGTGGGGGAAGTTGTTTTCAACACTTCAATGACCGGTTATCAAGAAATCCTCACTGATCCTTCCTATTCCCGCCAGATCGTTACTCTTACTTATCCTCATATCGGCAATGTCGGCACCAATACCGCTGACGAAGAATCTTCTCAGGTTCATGCGCAGGGTCTGGTTATTCGCGACCTGCCGCTGATTGCCAGCAACTTCCGTAATGAAGAAGGACTGTCTGCCTACCTGGAGCGCCTGAACATTGTCGCTATTGCCGATATCGATACCCGTAAGCTAACCCGTCTGCTGCGTGAAAAAGGCGCGCAGAACGGCTGCATCATTGCAGGCGACGCGCCTGATGCGGCGCTGGCGCTGCAGAAGGCGAAAGAATTTCCCGGTCTGAAAGGGATGGACCTGGCGAAAGAAGTCACCATTAACGAGAGCTACAGCTGGAAGCAGGGCAGCTGGACGCTGAGCGGACTGCCAGCGCCGAAGGACGATGCTGAGCTGCCTTACCACGTGGTGGCATACGACTACGGTGTTAAGCGCAACATCCTGCGGATGCTGGTGGATCGCGGCTGCCGACTGACTGTTGTACCGGCACAGACCTCCGCTGAAGAAGTACTGAAGCTGAATCCGGATGGCATCTTCCTGTCAAATGGTCCTGGCGACCCGGAGCCTTGCGACTACGCTATCAGCGCGATTAAGTCATTCCTGGAAACAGACGTGCCGGTATTCGGCATCTGTCTGGGACACCAGTTACTGGCTCTGGCCAGTGGTGCAAAGACGGTGAAAATGAAGTTGGGTCATCATGGCGGCAACCATCCGGTAAAAGATCATGACAACAACACCGTGATGATTACCGCGCAGAACCACGGTTTCGCGGTAGACAACAGCAACCTGCCTGCAAACCTGCGCGTAACGCATACTTCGCTGTTTGACCACACTGTGCAGGGCATCCATCGTACTGATAAGCCAGCTTTCAGCTTCCAGGGACACCCTGAAGCCAGCCCTGGCCCGCACGATGCCGCACCGCTGTTCGATCACTTTATCGAACTGATCGACGCTTACCGTTCAACCGCGAAATAATCAGGAGCGAGAAAATGCCAAAACGTACCGACATAAAAAGTATCCTGATCCTTGGCGCTGGCCCGATCGTCATCGGCCAGGCCTGCGAATTCGACTACTCTGGCGCGCAAGCCTGTAAAGCGCTGCGCGAAGAGGGCTACCGCGTTATCCTGGTTAACTCCAACCCGGCAACCATCATGACCGACCCGGAGATGGCCGATGCCACTTATATCGAGCCAATTCACTGGGAAGTAGTACGCAAAATCATTGAAAAAGAGCGTCCGGATGCCGTGCTGCCAACCATGGGCGGTCAGACCGCGCTGAACTGTGCGCTGGAGCTGGAGCGTCAGGGCGTGCTGGCTGAATTCGGCGTCACCATGATCGGTGCCACGGCGGATGCCATTGATAAAGCGGAAGACCGTCGTCGCTTTGACGTGGCGATGAAGAAAATCGGCCTCGAAACCGCGCGTTCCGGCATCGCCCATACCATGGACGAAGCGCTGAAGGTGGCGGAAGACGTTGGCTTCCCCTGCATCATTCGTCCTTCCTTCACGATGGGCGGCACCGGTGGCGGTATCGCTTACAATCGCGAAGAGTTTGAAGATATTTGCGAGCGCGGTCTGGATCTGTCGCCAACCAACGAGCTGCTGATTGATGAATCGCTGATCGGCTGGAAAGAGTATGAAATGGAAGTGGTGCGGGATAAGAACGACAACTGCATCATCGTTTGCTCCATCGAAAACTTCGATGCGATGGGCATTCATACCGGTGACTCCATCACCGTTGCACCTGCGCAAACCCTGACCGACAAAGAATACCAAATCATGCGTAACGCCTCGATGGCGGTACTGCGTGAAATCGGCGTGGAAACCGGAGGGTCGAACGTACAGTTCTCGGTGAACCCTGAGAACGGCCGCCTGATCATTATTGAAATGAACCCCCGCGTTTCCCGCTCTTCGGCGCTGGCGTCAAAAGCCACCGGCTTCCCGATTGCGAAAATCGCCGCCAAGCTGGCGGTGGGCTACACGCTTGACGAGTTGATGAACGATATCACCGGCGGCCTGACGCCAGCGTCGTTCGAGCCGTCTATCGACTACGTTGTCACCAAGATCCCACGCTTTAACTTCGAAAAATTTGCCGGTGCCAACGACCGTCTGACCACGCAGATGAAGTCAGTGGGCGAAGTGATGGCGATTGGCCGTACGTTGCAGGAATCGATGCAGAAAGCGCTGCGCGGTCTGGAAGTGGGCGCGCACGGTTTCGACCCTAAAGTTGACCTGAACGATCCTGAAGCGATGACCCAGATTCGCCGCGAGCTGAAAGATGCCGGTTGTGACCGTATCTGGTACATCGCTGATGCTTTCCGTGCGGGCATGTCAGTTGATGACGTCTTCGCCCTGACCAATGTTGACCGTTGGTTCCTGGTGCAGATTGAGGAGCTGGTGCAGCTGGAGGCGCAGGTGGCTCATGAAGGCGTTAACGGCCTGACGGCAGAATTCCTGCGTACCCTGAAGCGTAAAGGCTTTGCCGATGCACGCCTGTCAGCGCTGGCTGGCGTCGCCGAATCTGAAGTACGTAAGCTGCGTGAACAGTACAACCTGCACCCGGTCTATAAGCGCGTGGATACCTGTGCGGCGGAATTCTCTACCGACACCGCTTACATGTATTCAACTTATGAGGAAGAGTGTGAAGCTAACCCGAACAGCGACCGTGAAAAAATCATGGTGCTGGGCGGCGGGCCAAACCGTATCGGCCAGGGCATTGAGTTTGACTACTGCTGCGTTCATGCGGCGCTGGCGCTGCGTGAAGATGGTTATGAGACCATCATGGTCAACTGTAATCCGGAAACCGTTTCTACCGATTACGATACCTCTGACCGTCTCTACTTTGAACCGGTCACGCTGGAAGACGTGCTTTCAATCGTGCGTATCGAGAAGCCAAAAGGCGTTATCGTCCAGTACGGCGGCCAGACGCCACTGAAACTGGCGCGTGAGCTGGAAGCCGCTGGCGTGCCGGTGATCGGCACCAGCCCGGATGCGATTGACCGTGCGGAAGACCGTGAGCGTTTCCAGCAGGCGGTCGATCGCCTGGGCCTGAAACAGCCAGAAAACGCCACGGTCACCGCGCTGGAGCAGGCGGTAGAAAAAGCCGCGCATATCGGCTATCCGCTGGTGGTGCGTCCCTCTTACGTGCTGGGCGGCCGGGCGATGGAAATCGTTTACGACGAAATCGACCTGAAGCGCTACTTCCAGACGGCGGTTTCCGTTTCCAACGACGCGCCGGTACTGCTGGACCGTTTCCTGGACGACGCAGTGGAAGTGGACGTCGATGCCATTTGCGACGGCGAACGCGTGCTGATTGGCGGCATCATGGAACATATCGAGCAGGCGGGCGTTCACTCCGGTGACTCGGCTTGTTCACTGCCGGCCTATACGCTGAGCAAAGATATCCAGAATGTAATGCGTCAGCAGGTTGAGAAACTGGCCTTTGAGCTCTGCGTTCGTGGCCTGATGAACGTCCAGTTTGCGGTGAAGGATAACGAAGTTTACCTGATTGAGGTAAACCCGCGTGCCGCACGTACCGTACCGTTCGTGTCCAAAGCGACCGGCGTGCCGCTGGCGAAGGTTGCCGCTCGCGTGATGGCAGGCAAAACGCTGGCAGAGCAGGGCGTGACGGAAGAAGTGATCCCACCGTATTACTCGGTGAAAGAAGTCGTGCTGCCGTTCAACAAGTTCCAGGGCGTTGACCCGATCCTCGGCCCGGAAATGCGTTCTACCGGTGAAGTAATGGGCGTGGGCCGCACTTTTGCAGAAGCCTTCTCCAAAGCGATGCTCGGCGCGCAAAGCAACATGAAGAAAAGCGGTCGTGCGCTGCTGTCAGTTCGCGATGGCGATAAAAAACGCATTGTGGATTTGGCGGCAAAGCTGCAAAAACTTGGCTTCGAGCTGGATGCGACTCACGGGACGGCTGTGGTGCTGGGTGAGGCGGGGATCAATCCGCGCCTGGTGAACAAGGTGCATGAAGGCCGCCCGCACATTCAGGATCGCCTGAAGAACGGGGAATATGCCTACATTGTTAACACCACGGCTGGCCGTCAGGCAATTGAAGATTCCAAGCTGATCCGCCGCAGTGCGCTGCAATATAAAGTGCACTACGACACCACGCTGAACGGCGGTTTTGCGACTGCAATGTCGCTGAATGCCGATCCGACCGAGCAGGTTATCTCGGTACAGGAAATGCACGCGCAGATTAACGGCTAAAACCGCTATCTGTTATGACTAAATCCCTGCTCCGGCGGGGATTTTTTTTGCCTTTTTCTGGAATGCTCTGTGATCCGGCGCTCAATCTGTAACCTTCAGGGCAGAGGTCATGCTGACAATCCCTTACTATCTACGCGGCAATTGCTTTTATTTGCAAAGCGGAGCGTTTTGCACACCACTGGATAATGAAAAAGGGATTAAATAATGAAAAAAATCTTACTCGCCTCGCTGACGTGGGCGGTTATTGGGCCTGTTTTTGCCGCTCCTGATGTCACCACCAACCCGGACCTCTTCTTTTTGAAAGAATCCCAGTCGATCGACAGCCTCGCCTTACTGCCGCCGCCACCGGCAGGGGACAGCATCGACTTCCTCAATGACAAAGCCCAGTACGATGCGGCCAAATTGCTGCGTAATACGCCACGCGGTAAGCAGGCGTGGCAGGATGCGCATATTTCCGGTAACGGCGTGGCGGAAGCATTTTCCGGGGCTTTCGGCCACGTGATTTCTAAAGAAAAAACGCCTGAAATCTACCGGCTGTTGATGAAAATGCGTGAGGATGCGGGCGACCTGGCGACCCGCAGCGCCAAGCAGCACTATATGCGTATCAGGCCATTTGCTTATTACAATGAGCCAACCTGTCGCGCCGATGAGGAGGCCACGCTGTCCAAAAATGGCTCATATCCTTCCGGCCATACCACGATAGGCTGGGCCACCGCGCTGGTACTAACGGAAATCAATCCGTCCCGACAGGATGCTATCCTCAAGCGTGGCTACGATCTTGGGCAGAGCAGGGTAATTTGTGGCTATCACTGGCAGAGTGACGTGACGGCCGCCCGTGTGGTGGGCGGCGCCATCGTCGCGCGTCTGCATGCCGATGAAGGATTTACCCAGCAGCTGCAAAAAGCAAAAGAAGAATTCAAACGTCTGAGCGGTTCGTAATCCTTTCCAGTGGCGGTGCGCTGCCACTGGTTTCTACAGCGACAATCCGGCAAGGGTTTGCAGCAGCTGAGGATCTTTTTCAACCATGCGGATAAGCAGAATCGCCTGCTTGTTGGGTTTAGCACGACCCTGCTCCCAGTTTTGATAGGTGGTCAGCCCGGTATGTAAGTACTGGGCAAACAGCGCCTGCGAAAGCTGTAGCGACTCCCTGATCTGCCGTAGCTCAGACGAGGGCAACACAATTTCGCGTTCAACGCTCAGCCGGTGAGTTTTCAGCGTTTTTTTGCCCGCATTCATCTCTCCCCAGGCATCCATCCCTTCAACCAGCTCATTGAACAACTGTCGTTTTTTCATGGTGTTCCTGCCATATGATAATCAAGCAACTGACGCAGCATGCTTTTCTGCGAGACGGTGAGATCGCCCATTTCTCCCTTACTGTAAAGCGTAAAAAGGAGGAACTGGGCGTTTTCCTGCCACCAGTAATAAATCACCCGCAGGCCTGCACGCTTCCCTTTTTGGCGGTTCTCATCGCCTAACCTGACTTTACGCAATCCGCCCGTGTGTTGGATAACGTCACCACACCATGGCGAAAGCATTAAGAGATTTTGCAGGCTGATAAACGCCTCATCGGAGAGATAATCCGCACGATGGCGTGCGAATGGCGGAAGTTCGACAAAGATAGCATCCACTGCTGTGTCTCCTGATTATGCATAATCTATCCCCAAATAAAGGATAGTTCAATGGTATTGCACGATTTTTCGTCAGGTAGTTTGCCGTTATTTAAGTTGAGATGCGCCACTCACTGGCTGAGACTGCGTAACGCCTCGCAAAGAGGTTTTCCTGCCTGTAAAGTTTTAGCCGGTGGAGAGGGAACAAGATATAAAAAGGAAGGGGCTGGAAAGCAGCTGAAGGATAAGCAGAGACTTACCCGTCAGCAGGAGATTTTGCTGACGGGCGCGGACGAGGCTATCAGGAAAGGGCGACTTTAATGCCCAATGCAATCAGCACGCCGCCGAGCAGTTTGTCGATCAGCTTCTGAGCTTTAGCCAGCCCGCGACGTACAGGTGCGCTCTGTATCAGGATCACCAGCGAAGGCCACCAGAGAGAGGAAAGCGTGAGGATAATGCCCGCATACCACACCTTTTCGCTGAAACCGGAGTTAACGCTCAGCACCTGAGTAAACATCGACAGAAAGAACAGCGTTGCTTTTGGGTTTAACAGATTGCAAAGATAGCCCTGCAAAAACGCCTTTTTCAGCGAGGTATTTTCCGGCGCGACATTGGTCAGATCCATCTTGCTGCCGCCGCGCGAAAGCAACGCCTGCACGCCTACGTAAATCAGGTAAGCGGCACCTGCATATTTAAGCAGCATAAACAGCCATGGCGTGGTGGTGATCACCACGGCCAGCCCGGCAACGCAGTAAGTCATGTGCGTCGCCACGGCGCAGTTAACGCCTAAAGCCGTCATCAAAGCCGCGCTGCGGCGATAGCGCGCTGCGTTTTTAACGATCAGAAAAAAGTCCGGGCCAGGGGAGAGCATGCCCAGCGTCGCAATCGTGACGATAAGTAAACTGGTTTCTAACATGATGTTCTTCGATGTCGGTTGGAAAAAAGGATTTTACGTAGCTTGCTGCGCGCATTTTAGCGCGAAGTTCCGCGAAAAGACACGCAAACGATACGCTGAAAAACCTTTACGTATTTCGCCAGGTTTAGCTATCGACGAAAGTTTCACCTTTCCGTATGATGGCGCCAATTTTACACCTTGTGAGTATTATCTGATGATAAGCCTGATTGCGGCCATGGCGGCCGACCGCGTAATTGGAATGGAAAACGCCATGCCGTGGCATCTGCCTGCCGACCTGGCGTGGTTCAAACGTAACACCCTGAGCAAGCCTGTGATCATGGGACGTCGTACCTTTGAATCTATTGGTCGCCCTCTGCCCGGCCGACTGAATATTGTGATCAGTTCTCAGAAAGGTGAGTCAGAAGGCGTGACCTGGGTCAGTTCGATCGAGGATGCGCTGCTGGCGGCAGCCGACGCTGAAGAAATCATGGTCATTGGCGGCGGGCGTGTTTATGAGCAGCTGCTGCCACGAGCCGATCGTCTTTATCTGACGCACATTGATGCAGAAGTGGAAGGCGATACGACCTTCCCGGATTATGAGCCTGACGAATGGCAGTCTACGTTCAGCGAGTTCCATGACGCGGACGAACAGAACACCCACAGCTACTGCTTCGAAATTCTCGATCGCCGTTAAAAGTCAGGGCGGAAAATTTTCCGCCCTGTGCATTATTCCTCTACCGACCGTTCCCGGTTGGAAGGCTGAATAAACCACGCTTGATCTTCCCAGCGCAGCATGGTCAACGTACCGCCCCAGCAGCAACCGGTATCCAGTGCCAGAATGCCTTCCGGCGTGCCTTTTCCTTCCAGTGAAGCCCAGTGACCAAACACAATGGTGTAATCACGGGAAACCGGGCCGGGGATTTTAAACCAGGGCTTTAGCGGCGGCGGGGCAGAGTCTGGTGTATCTTTGCAGATCATATCCAGCTGGCCGTTAGGGAAGCAATACCGCATTCTGGTCAACGCGTTGGTGCTGAAGCGCAAACGGGCCAGTCCGCTGAGTTCTGGCGTCCAGTTATTGGGCATATCGCCATACATAGCGTTAAGAAACAGCGGATAGGTATCGCTGGAGAGCACGGCTTCCACTTCACGAGCACAGCTTTGCGCCGTTTCGATATCCCACTGCGGGGTGATCCCGGCATGGGCCATCACCAACTTTTTCTCTTCATCAACCTGCAACAGCGGCTGACGACGAAGCCAGTTAATCAGCTCATCCGCGTCTTCGGCTTCTAACAGCGGCGTAATTCGATCTTTAGGTTTGTTACGGCTAATCCCGGCGAAAACGGCCAGCAGATGCAAATCATGATTGCCTAATACCACCTTAACCGCATCACCGAGAGAGCGAACGAAGCGTAAAACTTCCAGCGAGCCGGGACCCCGCGCTACTAAATCGCCCGTTAACCACAGGGTGTCCTGAGCGGGGTCGAAAGCAACCTGCGCCAGCAAAGATTGCAGTTCATCGTAGCAACCATGAATATCGCCGATTAGATAAGTGCTCATAAACCTGTCCAGCCATATGCGGTGCGGCGGCAGGGCTTTGCACCGCAATCAGAATTAATGGATTTGAGTGGGGATTGCCAGGCGGAACACCGGGATCTCTACACGGAAGGCTTCGCCCTCGCTGTCGATCATCTCATAGTGTCCCTGCATGGTGCCCATCGGCGTTTCGAGAACGGCACCGCTGGTGTACTGAAACTCGTTTCCGGGCTGAATAAGCGGCTGTTCGCCCACCACGCCTTCACCCTGAACTTCAGTTTCGCGGCCGTTGCCGTTGGTAATGAGCCAGTAACGGCCAAGCAGCTGAGCAGCGGTACGCCCCAAATTGCGGATTGTAATGGTGTAAGCAAAAACGTAGCGCTCCTCTTCAGGATCCGACTGCGACGCAATATAAACGCTCTGCACATTAATACTAACCCGGGGCGTATCGGTCATTGCTTAGTTCTCCTGCTGCTGAACCTGAGGATGCTCGCTCAGCCAGTTAGCCAGCTGGCAGTACTGCGCCACTGAGATATTTTCCGCACGCAGCGTTGGATCGATATTCATCTGCTGTAAAACTTCAAGCGTGAAGAGATGACCAAGGCTGTTACGTAGCGTTTTACGGCGCTTACCGAAAGCTTCGGTGGTGATTCGGCTGAGTAAGCGAATATCGTTAACCGGATGCGGGATCGTCGAGTGAGGGATCAAACGCACCACGGCGGAATCCACTTTTGGTGCCGGGGTGAAGGATTCCGGCGGGACTTCCAGCACCGGGATCACCTGGCAGTAATACTGTGCCATCACCGTCAGCCGACCATACGCCTTGCTGCCAGGCCCGGCAACCAGACGATTGACCACCTCTTTTTGCAACATAAAGTGCATATCGCGAATCGCATCAGTATAGCTGAAAAGGTGGAACATCAACGGGGTAGAGATGTTGTAGGGCAGGTTGCCGAAGACGCGCAGAGACTGGCCTTTTTCACGGGCGTACTCGGCGAAATTAAAGGTCATGGCATCCTGCTGGAAGATCGTCAGCTTAGGCCCAAGGAAAGGATGGGTCTGCAGACGAGCCGCCAGGTCGCGGTCAAGTTCGATGACCGTCATAGCATCCAGACGTTCGCCAACCGGTTCGGTTAACGCGCCGAGGCCTGGGCCGATCTCGACAACCGCCTCGCCTGCCTGTGGATGGATAGCGGAGACGATGCTGTCGATAATGTACTGGTCGTTCAGGAAGTTCTGTCCGAAACGTTTGCGGGCGAAATGGCCCTGATGGACGCGATTATTCATTACTGCTCTTAATCATGGTAATGGCGAGGTTAAGCGCCGTAATAAAGCTGCCCGCATCCGCGTCACCCTGGCCTGCCAGCTCTAAGGCTGTGCCATGATCGACGGAGGTACGGATAAAGGGCAGGCCAAGGGTGATATTCACCGCACGACCAAATCCCTGATATTTTAGCACCGGCAGGCCCTGGTCGTGATACATCGCCAGGACTGCATCGGCATGCTGTAAATATTTGGGCTGAAACAGCGTATCTGCCGGCAGCGGGCCGGTCAGCTGCATCCCCTGGCGTCGGAGTTCATCCAGCGCAGGGATAATGACATCGATCTCTTCACGTCCCATGTGTCCACCTTCACCTGCATGCGGATTCAGGCCACAGACAAAAATATGCGGCTGGGCCAGACCAAATTTGCTTTGCAGATCGGCATGAAGAATATTGATCACTTCGTGCAGGCTGTCGCGAGTGATGGCGGCAGAGACATCTTTAAGCGGCAGATGCGTGGTCGCCAGCGCGACTCTCAGCTCTTCCGTTGCCAGCATCATCACCACGCGTGAGCACATTGCCCGCTCCGCGAAGAACTCAGTATGCCCGCTGAAAAAGATGCCCGCATCATTAATTACGCCTTTATGCACCGGACCGGTAATCAGCGCGGCAAATTCACCGTTAAGGCAACCGTCACAGGCACGCGCCAGCGTTTCCAGCACGTAATGACTGTTGGCCACGCAGAGTTCGCCAGCCTTAACCGGCTGTGGCGTAATCACCGGCAATACCGTCAGCGTTCCCGCAGCCTGTGGCTGTGCGGCTACGCCCGGCTGGTATTCTCGTAGCGTCAAGGGTAAACCCAGCTTTGCCGCACGCCGGCGCAGCAAAGCTGGATCGGCACAGACGACCAGTTCAACTGGCCAGTCGCGCTGGGCCAGTTGCAGGGTGACATCAGGACCAATCCCGGCGGGTTCGCCGGGAGTGATCGCCACGCGCAGGTTACTGAGCATTGGCATCCAGAATTTTCACGTAGGCTGAAGCACGTTGTTCCTGCATCCAGGTCTGTGCTTCTTCAGCAAATTTACGGTTGAACAGCAGACGGTAAGCGCGTTCTTTCTGCGCGGCATCCGTTTTATCAACCTGACGGGTATCCATCAGCTGAATCAAATGCCAGCCGAAAGAAGAGTGAACCGGCGTGCTCAATTGCCCCTTCTTCAATTTCAACAGCGCGTCGCGGAAAGCGGGATCGAAGACTTCCGGAGAGCTCCAGCCCAGATCGCCGCCCTGATTGGCTGAACCAGGATCCTGTGAAAGCTGTTTAGCTGCCTGAGCAAAGCTGGTTTTACCGCTGTTGATATCCGCCGCAACCTGTTCCAGCTTCTGGCGCGCCTGGGCGTCAGTCATCACTGGTGAAGGCTTCAGCAGAATATGGCGGGCATGCACTTCAGTCACCGAAATGCTCTGGTTATCGCCACGAACATCATTCACTTTCAGGATGTGGAAGCCGACGCCGGAACGGATTGGGCCAATGATATCGCCTTTTTTCGCCGTCACCAGCGACTGTGCGAACAGTGAAGGCAGTTCCTGAATCCGGCCCCAGCCCATGTTGCCGCCTTTCAGCGCCTGAGGATCGGCGGAGTAGGTGATTGCCAGCTTACCGAAATCGGCACCGCCTTTGGCCTCGCCTGCCAGCTGTTTCGCCAGGGTTTCCTGATCGTCAACCTGCTGCTGGGTTGGATTTTCCGGCAGCGGGAGCAGGATGTGGCTGAGGTTCAGCTCAGTCGAAGCGGTGTTTTGAGAAGAAACCTGTTTCGCCAGCGAATCCACTTCCTGCGGAAGAATGGTCACACGACGACGGACTTCGTTATTGCGCACTTCGGCAATGGTCATCTCTTTGCGGATCTGCTCGCGATAAGTTGCGTAGTTCATGCCGTCGTAAGCCAGGCGGCTACGCAGCTGATCCACGCTCATTTTGTTTTGCGCAGCAATGTTGGCAATCGCCTGATCCAGCTGTGCATCTGAAATCTGGATGCCCGCCTGTTTTGCCATTTGCAGCAGAATGTTATCCATCACCAGACGTTCAATGATCTGATGACGTAACGTTCTGTCATCCGGCAGCTGCTGACCAGCCTGATGAGCCTGACCTTTTACCGACTGCATCATGCCGTCGACGTCACTTTCTAACACCACGCCGTTATTCACGACGGCGGCGACTTTATCAACAACTTGCGGTGCTGCAAACGCGGTGCTGGCTGTCAGCGCTGCACCGAGGATCAGCATTCTCCAGTTCTTCATACTTTTTCCATTCTTCTATCCGCACTGCGGGTTTGCATACTAAATCACAACATCAGAAAGAGCGCTGATAAGGCAGAATGCCCTGACGCAGCATCTGGCCGGTGCCCAGGTTGTAAGTTGGGCTCAGGCCGCGTAGCTCAATGTTGAACGAGATTTTGTTATCGTACTTACTGCTGTCGTTTTCCCAGCTGGATATTTTACGCTCGTACCCCAGGCGAATGGCATAACAGCAGGAGCTGTACTGCACGCCGAGTAACTGATCGGCCGGCTGCTTCGCTTTCGTATCGTAATACCAGGCACCCACAACTGACCAGGCATCAGCAATCGGCCAGCTTGCCGTTGTACCCACCTGTGAGATCCCCTGCTGATAGCCAGGGTTAGTGATCTGGCTTAGCGTCTGCTGAATATATTCCGGGCTGGTATAGCGGTAGTTCAACTGCACCATCCGGTCTGCATCACGACGGTATTCCAGTATGGCATTACCTTGTGAAACGTCATTGAGGCTGGTGTCATACTGCACACCGCCACGCGCTCCCCAACGGTCGCTAATCTTCCAGTAGGTATCACCTGCCCATACCAGACTGCCACGATCGTCACTGTCTGCGTTCTCCAGTCCGGTACGAGACGGGGTAAACGAGTAGATTTGACCAATGGAAGCGTTAAAACGTTCAACCAGATCGTTATCAAATATTCGGGTAGTAACGCCGGTGGTCACCTGATTGGCAGAAGCAATGCGATCCAGGCCGCTATAAGTGCGGTCACGGAACAGGCCGGTGTAATCACTTTGCAGCAGCGTGGAGTCATAAGCCCGGATAGTGCTCTGGTCACGATAAGGAATGTAGAGGTACTGCATACGCGGTTCCAGCGTTTGCGTGTAGCCCTCTGCCCAATTCATGTCGCGATCGAAGACCATCTTGCCGTCAACTTTGAACTGCGGCATTACGCGGTTCACGCTGCTTTTCAGCTGGTTGACCTTGGTGGTATCAACGTTTTCGTTCCAGTATTCGATGTCATCCTGCTGGTAATGCGTCGCCAGCAGTTTCGCTTCGGTATTCAGGCTGCCCCAACCGTTAGAAAGCGGCAGGTTGATCGTGGGCTCCAGGTGCAGACGCGTCGCATCCGGGTATTCTTCATTAACGTTGGTAAACTTCACCGCCTGTGCATACAGATGGGTGTCGAATGGACCCACGTCGTTCTGATAATAGTTAAAGTCAAACTGCGGTTCGGCGCGATAAACGTCGTTATTGGTTTGGGTGGAGAAAATCTGGAACTGCTTAGTCGACAGCGTAGCATCCCAGTTTTTCTCAGCGTAGCCCACGCTAAATTTCTGCGTCACATAACCGTCGGTTGAGTTAGCGTACGGCGAATCCAGGTCAGTGAAGTAGTAAACATCACTGACTTTGGTGTAGTCGGCGTTAAAGCGCCAGTTCTGATCGTAGACGCCCGAATGCCGCCAGAAGAACAACCAGCGATTGGAATCTTTGTCGTCGGAAAGATTACGAGCCGCCGCATCTTTGTTGTACTGATCGTCGGTTGGCAGGTAGTCGAATTCCATCAGGCCCACACCGGCTTTGGTCAGGTAGCGGAATTCATTCTGCCACTGCATGCCACGCTTGCTCATATAGTGCGGCGTAATGGTGGCGTCGGCCTGCGGCGCGATGTTCCAGTAGTAGGGCAGAATAAATTCAAAGCCGTTGGAACTGCCATATTTAGCGTTAGGGATCAGGAAACCGGAACGGCGTTTGTCGCCGATAGGCAACTGCAAATAGGGGCTGTAAAGTACCGGAACCGCGCCAATTTTAAAGCGGGCATTCCAGATTTCAGCAACCTGTTCTTCGCGATCCTGAATCACTTCTGTACCCGCCACGCTCCAGCTATTGTCGCCAGGCAGACAGGAAGTGAAGGTACCATTTTCCAAAATGGTATAGCGATTTTGCCCGCGCAGCTTCATCTGATCGCCGCTACCGCGTCCCTGACGGCCAACCATTTGGTAGGTGCCATTCCAGACGTTGGTGTCTTTGGTGTTCAGATTGGACCAGGCTTTCGGACCTTTCAGGATGACCTGATTGTCGTCATAGTGCACATTACCTAACGCGTCGACGGTGCGTACCGGCGTCGGCTGGCCCTGCTGCGGCTTCTGGTGCAGCTGCACTTCGTCAGACAGCATGCGGCTGTTGCCCTGCTGAATATCGACGTTGCCGCTAAACACCGCATCATCCGGGTAGTTGCCTTTAGCCTGATCCGCATTAATCGTTACCGGCAGGTTATTGGTGTCTTTGCCCTGAACCAGAGGACGGTTATAGCTTGGTACGCCCAGCATACATTGCGATGCGAGGTCGTCGGCCAGACCTTGCTGGCTGTAAAGCGCTGAACCGATAAGCGTGGCCAGCAAAGTAGGTAGTCGTTTTTTCATACGCGGTATCGAAAATTCCGTGATAGCAGGCATCATGCCGACAAACGGTCAGAGACTAACGTACTCAACTGCGTTGCGCTAGTGTTATACCCTGCATCTTACAAATTACAGCGGTGCTGTAAGGTGAAAGCGGTAGGGCTTGCTCTGGTTGTTTGACCGCGTTGCCGTTAGGCTCTGAGATAAATGACGGGTATGATAATGCAATTTCTGGGCTTCAGCATGGCGAATTGAGGAGTATATGCGCTATTGGGGAAAAGTAATCGGGCTTGTGCTGGGTTTGTTAAGCGGCATCGGCTTTTGGGGAATAGCATTTGGCCTGCTGATTGGTCATCTGGTTGATAAGGCGCAGGCGGTCAGAGGACAGGGCTATTTCGCCAACCAGCAGACCCGACAGACGCTGTTTTTCCGCACCACCTTTCAGGTTATGGGGCATCTGACCAAATCGAAAGGGCGCGTTACGGATGCGGATATTCAGATGGCTTCCCTGCTGATGGATCGCATGCAGCTGCATGGTGAAGCCAGAACGTCGGCGCAGCGTGCCTTTCGCGAAGGAAAAGAGGGAGACTACCCGCTGCGTACTAAACTGCGTGAATTGCGTAGCGCCTGCTTTGGCCGTTTTGACCTGATTAGGATGTTTCTGGAAATTCAAATCCAGGCGGCCTTTGCTGATGGATCGCTTCATCCTAATGAGCGTCAGGTGCTGTATGTGATCGCAGAGGAGCTGGGTATTTCGCATAACCAGTTCGATCAGTTTCTGCGCATGATGGAAGGCGGTCAGCAGTTTGGCGGCGGCGGTCACTATCAGGGCGCGGGTTCGCAGGGTGGTTTTCAATCCGCTCAGCGTGGGCCGACGCTGGAAGATGCCTGTAGCGTACTGGGCGTAAAAAGCAGCGATGAGCCAGCGGTTATAAAACGGGCCTACCGTAAGCTAATGAGCGAGCATCATCCTGATAAGCTGGTGGCGAAAGGCTTACCGCCACAGATGATGGAAATGGCGAAGCAGAAAGCGCAGGAAATCCAGGCTGCTTACGATCTGATTAAGCGGGAAAAAGGCTTTAAATAAGCATTATCCGGCCGGTGGTGCGTTGCTCACCGGCTGGATAGCTTAGCGTAATCAACAGAGTTATTTTATTTATAGTCAAGTGCTAACCTGCAACGGGTTTATTGAATATTTAAAATTATCGCATGATTAACCTAAAGGCTGAGATAAATCAAACTACTGTCATCATGATAAATTATCAATAATTTTTACTCCGGTTGATAATAATGAGGCTTTAGAGGCCTCATTGTTTATGCTGGATTGACAGAGATCCAGATACACTGATACAGAACAGAACGTTTTTATTTTTAAATTCTGAATGTTAATTATCTGTATCACACTGGTTTATTAAATTATGAAAAAAGACAGGTATTCTTTATATCTCTGCATTGCCATTACCGTTGAAATAGTGGCAACCACGCTGTTAGCTTTATCGAAGGGAATGTCGATAATTTTGCCAGCAGGGCTTGCACTGGCGGCGTATGCCGTTTCCTACTTTTTCCTGACGCTTTCACTGAAGAAAATCCCTATTGGCCTTGCCTACGCACTGTGGGCCGGTGTCGGCATTGTCGCCACCTCAATCACCAACCGCGTAGTGTTCGACAAGTTGATCAGCCATGGCAGCATAATTGGCATGTTATTAATTCTTGCGGGAGTAGTGGTGATTAATCTGTTCTCTGGAAAAGACAAGCCCGCTAATTCTGTTTCAGGAGGCAGGTAATCATGCTCAGTACATTAACCGGGTTGCTGTGGCTATTTATTGCCATTGTGCTGGAGGTTGTAGCCACCAGCCTGCTGCCTAAAACCGACAGTTTTCGCCGTTGGGGCATTACCCTTGGGGTAATGACAATTTACGCCTGCTGTTTTTATGCTTTATCAAAAGCGATTCTGGTTTTATCGGTCGGCCTTGCCTATGCCCTTTGGTGCGGTTTGGGCATTGTTATCATCAATTTGGTCGGCGTGGTTATTTATCGTAATAAAATAGATCGGCCCGCTTTTATCGGTATTTCATTAATTGTAGCTGGCTGTGTGATAATGGGAATGTTTCAATGAATAATGTTATGGATCAGCTTTATCCCCGCATTCATCGTCTGCGAACGCGTTATTTACAGGCGAAACCTTTTATCTCCGCAACCCGAGCCAGAGCCGTTACCGAAATTTATCGCCGCTATCCAGGCATGCCAACGCTATTGCTCCGCGCAATGGCATTTCGCCGTGCCTGTCAGCTTGCGCCGCTGGTGATTCAGGACGATGAATTGATTATCAGTCATCCGGCCGGTGCAGCCCGGGGAGGCGAAGTGTCGCCGGAAATCGCCTGGCGTTGGGTGGCGGATGAGCTCGATACCATGTCCACTCGCGCTCAGGATCCGTACGAAATCAGCGATGAGGTTAAGCGCGAACTGCGTGAAGACATTTTCCCTTTCTGGCAGGGGCGCTCACTGGATGAGGTGGCGGAAACGCAGCTGCGTCATGCCGGGCTGTGGGAGTGGAGTACCGATGACGGCATCTGCGACCTCAGCATCAAAACCCAGAACGGCGGCGGTGATACCTGTCCCGGCTACGATATTATTTTGCTGAAAAAAGGGCTGGGCGGCGTGGCGGACGAGGCTCGCGCAGCATTAGGTGGCTTATCGCCAACCTGTCCTGACGATCAGGATAAACAGGTTTTTTACGAAGCGGTGATTGAAACCTGTGAAGGCGTGAAAGATTATGCCAACCGCTATGCCGATTATGCCCAGCAGCTGGCAGAACAGGCAGTGGATGGCCAGCGCAGAGCGGAGCTGATAAAACTGGCGCACATTTGCCGCCGCGTGCCGGAACATCCGCCAGAAAATTTCTATGAAGCATTACAGGCGATTTGGTTCGCTCAGTCGCTGTTCATTCTGGAAGAGAACCAGACGGGGATTTCGCTGGGTCGTGTCGATCAATATCTGTGGCCGCTTCTTGCGGCGGATCTGGCGTCTGGCGAGTTAACCGAAGCAAAAGCGGAAGAGTTGCTGTGCTGCTGGATGATTAAAATGTCCGAATGCATGTGGATTTGCAGCGCCAGTTCCGCCATGTACTTTGCGGGTTATCAGCCTTTCGTCAACCTTGTGGTCGGCGGGCAAAAACGCGAGGGCGGCGATGCGACCAATCCTCTGACCCTGCTGATTATGGACTGTTCCCGCAAGCTGAAAATTTATCAGCCGAGCCTGGCGGTGCGTATTCACAATCAGTCACCGCAGCCGTTTATGCGCAAAATCGTCGAGGTTATTCGGGCAGGCATCGGTTTCCCGGCCTGCCATTTTGACGACGCCCACATCAAAATGATGCTGCGTAAAGGCTTCGATTATGAAGATGCGCGCGATTACTGTCTGATGGGCTGCGTTGAGCCACAGCGATCGGGCCGTATTTATCAGTGGACATCGGTGGGGTATACCACCTTTACCTGCGCAATTGAGCTGGCGCTGAACAATGGCAAAACGGCCAGCGGTTCTCAGGTTGGGCCACTGACCGGCGAGCCGGGCGAACTCACCACCTATGCTGCTTTTGAAGCGGCGGTAAAACAGCAGTTAAGCCATATCGTCCGGCAGGCCGCCAGAGCCACGCTGATGATGCAGAAACTGCACCGGGATCTGGCACCTAAACCACTGATTTCCTGTCTGGTAGAAGGCTGTGTTGAGCAGGGTAAAGATGTGATGCACGGCGGGGCGATGGTCAATAATGGCCCGGGCCTGATCTGGACCGGCATGGCGGACTATGCCAACGCCATGATGGCGATGCGCGAGCTGGTTTACACCCAGCACAAGGTTACGCCTGAGCAAATGGTGGAGGCGCTTCACGATAATTTTGACGGTCATGAATCGCTCCGCTCCGCATGCCTGAACGTAGCGAAATTTGGCAACGATATTGCCGAAGTTGATTACATCGCCCGGGATCTGATCCGCTTTATCGAGCAGCAGCACCGGCAGTACCGGATGCTGTATGGCCCGTTCACTCACGGTACGCTGTCGATCTCTAACAACACGCCATTTGGTCTGGCGACCGGCGCGCTGCCCAGCGGACGTCTGGCGGGCATGCCGCTGGCTGACGGGATCAGTCCTTCCCAGCAGACCGATTATGCCGGACCTACTGCCATCGTGAATTCCGTTGGGCGTATTAACGTCGAAGAGATGGAAATTGGGATGGTGCATAACTTTAAGCTGCTGCATGGCATTCTGGACACTGATGAGGGCGAACAGGGGTTAATTACCCTGCTGCGCAGCGCCAGTATGCTGGGCAATGCGCAGATGCAGTTTAGCTACGTGGATGACGAGACGCTGCGTAAAGCACAGGAAAACCCGGAGGCTTACCGCAATCTGATGATCAGAGTTGCGGGTTACAGCGCATTCTTCGTTGAACTCAGTCGTGAGGTCCAGGATGAAATTATCAGCCGCACCCAGTTGCAGCAGTTCTGAGGTGAACAGCTCAGGCATCGTCTTTAATATCCAGCGCTTTTCACTGCATGACGGACCGGGCGTACGCACGGTGGTGTTTCTGAAAGGTTGCCAGATGGCGTGTGCATGGTGTGCTAACCCGGAAAGCCTGTCGGGCCAGCCGGAAGTCTTATTTGACGGCCAGCGATGTCGCCACTCGCAATGCTGGCAGCGTTGTCCGGGCAAAGCGGCGCAGGGAAAATTTGTGAAGGCGGGCTATGCTGACTGGCCGGATGATGAGGATTGCCCGGCGGCGGCGATCCGTAATATTGGCAACCGGCTAAGCGTGGAGCAGGTCATGCAAACGGTCATTGCCGATGAACTCTATTACCGAACGTCTGGCGGCGGTATGACGCTCAGCGGCGGTGAAATCGCCCTTCAGCCCGTCTTTTCACGCTTGCTATTACAAACGGCCAGGCAGGAAGGGATCCATACCGCGGTGGAGACGTCCGGTTTTGCCTCATGGCCGCTGTTATGGCAGGCCTGTGAGGCCAGCCAGCTGGTATTGTTCGACCTGAAGCTGGCCGACGAGAAACGGCATCAGCGGTATACCGGCGTCAGTAATCGCAGCATTTTAAGCAATTTGCAAAAGATGCTTGATGAAGCAATCCCGCTGCGCATTCGCATCCCGGTGATCCCGGAAGTGAATGACAGTCTGGAAGAAGCGGAGAATATGATGGCGCTGATCGCCAGCATAACCCGCGGAAAGTCTGCTTTTCGCGGTATCGATCTGCTGCCCTATCACAACTTTGGCCTGCGGAAATATACTCTCTCTGGCAAAACCTGTGCTTATGAAGAGATGCATCCCGACCACGGCAAGCCGCAGGTAGAGCGTCTGGTCAACGCGGCGAATAAGTACGGTTTATCCACCGTGACTTTGTCGCACTGCATTGGCTGAAAAGGCAACAAAACCACATGGACGCGAGTCCGGCCTGGCGCCGGACTTTTTTATTTATGGGGGCTAAAACGCGACGGCAGCAGCATTAAAAGTCCGCAGGCTGACGGAAAGTCATGGGCGTTTGGTATTGCGGATGGGTGATGGTGAGCATCTCTGCATGCAGCTGAAGACGGGGTGCCATCGCTCTGGCTTCGTCGTGCGCGTAAAAATTGTCACCCAGAATAGGATGGCCCAGCGCCAGCATATGCACTCTTAACTGATGCGAACGGCCAGTAATCGGCTTGAGCAGAACCCGTGCGCTGTTATCAGCGGCATAGTCCAACACTTCATATTCCGTTTGTGCCGCTTTGCCGGTTTCAAAACAGACTTTCTGTTTTGGTCGCTGCGGCCAGTCGCAAATCAGAGGCAGGTCGATCAGGCCTTTATCTTTCTCAGGATGCCCCCAGACGCGCGCCACATAGGTTTTTTTCGGCTCGCGTTCACGGAACTGGCGTTTCAGTTCGCGCTCGGCGGCTTTGGTCAGCGCAACGATAATCACGCCGCTGGTGGCCATATCCAGCCGGTGCACCGATTCGGCGTCGGGGAAGTCACGCTGGATGCGGGTCATCACGCTGTCTTTATGTTCAGGCAGGCGGCCGGGTACGGACAGCAGTCCGCTGGGCTTGTTGACCACCATAATATATTCATCCTGATACAGAATATGTAGCCAGGGCTCTTGCGGAGGATTGTAGGGTTCCATCTTCATGCCTGTATCAGGGCGGCCTGCGCCGCCCTGAGGTTATTGACACAGTGCCGGTGCGAGGAACACGGGCCTTCCACAAAGGCGCAAAAAGCGGCGTCCATGCCAGCTCGACCTGGGCCTTCCATGGCCCAGGACGCTTTGTTCCAGGTCCGTGTTCCTCTCACTTTAAGTTTGTCAGCTGTCTGAGGGCGGCCTGCGCCGCCCTTTAGGTGTTACTGATGCGTCACAACAATCAGGCGCAGCGCGTCAAGGCGCCAGCCCGCGTCATTCAGCGCTTCCAGCACCTGCTCACGATTGCTTTCCAGCGCGTCAATTTCATCCTGACGAATGTTAGGATTGACCGCGCTTAAGGCTTCCAGACGCGACAGCTCAGCGCTGAGTTTTTCGTTCGCTTCCTGACGGGCAACGTCAATCAGCTTACGGGCTTCTTCCGCCGCCTGATCTTCCGCCAGCTTCAGGATTTCATGGACATCCTGCTGCACGGCGTTCACCAGCTTGCTGCCGGTATGGCGGTTTACGGCATTCAGCTGACGGTTAAAGCTTTCGAACTCCACTTTGCCCGCCAGGTTGGTGCCTTTACGGTCAACCAGCATGCGCACCGGCGTTGGCGGCAGGAAGCGGGTCAGCTGTAAGTGCTTCGGCGCCTGCGCTTCCACCACGTAGATCAGCTCAACCAGCAGCGTGCCGACCGGCAGCGCTTTGTTCTTCAGCAGAGAGAGCGCACAGCTTCCGGTATCGCCCGACAGGATCAGATCCAGGCCGTTGCGGATAATCGGGTGTTCCCAGGTAACGTACTGTGCGTCTTCACGCGACAGCGCCTGACCACGATCGAAGGTGATGGTGCAGCCATCTTCCGGCAGGCCAGGGAAATCCGGCACCAGCATATGGTCGCCAGGCGTCAGGACAATCAGGTTATCGCTGCGATCTTCCTGATTGATACCCACGATATCGAACAGGTTCAGCGCAAAATTAACCAGTTCTATATCGTTATCCTGTTCGCCGATTTTCTCTGCCAGCGCCTGGGCTTTTTCGCCGCCGTTGGAGTTCAGTTCCAGCAGGCGGTCGCGTCCCTGTTCCAGCTGGCTTTTCAGCTCGTCGTGCTGCTTACGGCATTCGTGGATAAACTCGTCCAGCCCTTCGGTATTTTCGGGCGAGGCCAGATAATCGACCAGTCGAGCGCTGACTTTATCGTAAACAGCGCGGCCGGTCGGGCAGGTGTGTTCGAAAGCGTCCAGCCCTTCGTGATACCAGCGTACCAGCACGGACTGCGCGGTTTTTTCCAGATAAGGCACGTGGATCTTAATATCATGTGCCTGGCCGATACGGTCGAGACGACCAATACGCTGTTCCAGCAAATCGGGGTTAGACGGCAGATCGAACATCACCATCTGGCTGGCGAACTGGAAGTTACGGCCTTCGGAACCGATCTCCGAGCAGAGCAGCACCTGAGCGCCATCTTCTTCAGAAGCAAACCAGGCCGAAGCGCGGTCACGCTCGATAATCGACAGTCCTTCGTGGAATACGGCGGCACGAATGCCTTCGCGCTCGCGCAGAACTTGTTCCAATTGCAGCGCAGTGGTCGCTTTGGCGCAAATTACCAGCACTTTATGATCGCGGTTGCTGGTCAAAAAGCCCATCAGCCATTCGACGCGCGGATCGAAGTTCCACCAGGTGCCGCTATCGCCTTCAAATTCCTGATAGATTTGCTCAGGGTAAAGCATGTCGCGCGCGCGCTCATCGGCCGCTTTACGCGCGCCCATAATGCCGGAAACTTTAATGGCGGTCTGATACTGCGTTGGCAGCGGCAGGCGAATCTGATGCAGCTCGCGTTTTGGGAAGCCCTTCACGCCGTTACGGGTGTTACGGAACAGCACGCGGCTGGTGCCGTGGCGATCCATCAGCATGCTGATCAGCTCCTGACGTGCTTCCAGCTTGCCTTCACGATCGCTGTTAGCAACCTGCAACAGCGGCTCGATATCCTGCTCGCCCATCAGATCGTTCAGCATATTCATCTGCTGCTGATCGATAGCCTTGTCGGCCAGCAGGCCGGAAACGGCGTCCGCAATGGGACGGAAGTGCTGCTGCTCTTCAACAAAGGCGTCAAAGTCGTGGAAGCGATCCGGATCGAGCAGGCGCAGACGGGCAAAGTGGCTCTCAAGACCCAGCTGTTCCGGCGTTGCGGTCAACAGCAGTACGCCCGGGATCTGCTCGGCCAGCTGTTCAATCACCTGATATTCACGGCTTGGCTGACCTTCTTCCCACGCCAGGTGGTGCGCTTCGTCGACGATCAGCAAATCCCATTCGGCTTCCGCCAGCATTTCCAGACGCTGCTTGTTACGGCGGACAAAATCGAGCGAGCAGATAACCAGCTGTTCGGTATCGAAAGCATTGTCGCTGTCCAGGCGCGCCTGCGCGTAGCGATCGTCATCGAACAGGGCGAAACGCAGGTTAAAGCGGCGCAGCATTTCAACCAGCCACTGGTGCTGAAGGGTTTCTGGCACCACGATCAGCACGCGTTCGGCGCGGCCTGCCAGCAGCTGCTGGTGGATAATCATCCCGGCTTCGATGGTTTTACCCAGACCGACTTCATCCGCCAGCAGCACGCGTGGTGCATGACGACGGCCCACATCATGAGCAATGTGCAGTTGATGAGGGATCAGACTGGTACGCATGCCGCGCAGGCCGCTGACCGCCAGGCGGTACTGTTCGCTCTGATATTTACGGGCACGAAAACGCAGGGCAAAGCGATCCATACGATCGAGCTGGCCGGCAAACAGGCGATCCTGCGGTTTGCTGAACACCAGCTTACTGTCAAGCATCACCTCGCGCATCAGCACGCCAGACTCGCCCGTATCCAGACGCGTACCAAGATAGGCGACCAGACCATTTTCAGTAATCACTTCAACAACTTCCAGCTGCCAGCCTTCGTGACTGGTGATGGTGTCGCCCGGGTTGAAGATCACACGAGTAATAGGAGAATCATTTCTGGCGTAAAGACGGTTTTCACCGGTGGCGGGGAAAAGCAGCGTCACCATGCGCGTGTCTACCGCGACGATGGTTCCCAATCCCAATTCGCTTTCCGTATCGCTGATCCAGCGTTGACCAAGTGTAAAAGGCATAGATATTCGGCTCGATTCTCGTAGAGGTTGTTTCAGGCAATAGCACTACCGCCCGGCACTCTGTGCCCGGCAAAATACAATTCAGATAGTCAGGAAGGGCGCTATGGTACTGGAAGGTGGCGCGTTCGTCACCTGTCAAAAAAGCCCCAACTGACCAGTTACCAGTGTAGCAAAGTCATCCTGCACAAAAGGAAGAATCCCCTCAGCGACTGGCTGTAGCTGGCGTGAGAGGTAATGTTCGTAGTCCAGTGGCGTGATGCGAACCTCCAGCGGTTCCGGGCCGGACGTTGCCATCACATAGCGAATTTTCCCGCCTTTCTGATATTGCAGAGGCCGTCCCAGCTTCTGATTTTGCTCATCGGCAATCCGCGCAGCCCGCACGTGAGGCGGTACGTTGCGCTGATATTCATCCAGCGGACGTCGCAGCCTTTTACTGTAGGTTAGCTGTTCGTCCAGCTCGCCATCCAGCAGCTGACGAACGGTTTCGCGAATATAATCCTGATAAGGCTGCTGTTTAAAAATTCTGAGGTAGAGTTCCTGCTGAAATTTTTTGGCCAGCGGCGTCCAGTCGGTTCGTACCGTTTCCAGCCCTTTAAACACCATGCGTTCCTGCTGGCCTTCGCGGATCAGTCCGGCATAGCGTTTTTTGCTGCCCTGTTCCGCGCCGCGAATGGTGGGCATTAAAAAGCGGCAGAAATGGGTTTCATACTCCAGTTCCAGCGCGCTGGTCAGGTTTAGCGTTTCCCGCAGATGCGTTTGCCACCAGGCATTCACTTTTTCCACCAGCTGCTGGCCAATGGCTGCCGCTGAAGCCTCATCATGTGGCGTTTTCAACCAGACAAAGGTGGAGTCCGTGTCGCCGTAAATCACGTCATAGCCTTCGGCCTCTACCAGTTCTTTGGTCTGGCGCATGATCTCATGGCCTCGCATCGTAATGGAGGAAGCCAGGCGCGGATCGAAAAAGCGACAGGCGCTGGTGCCCAGCACGCCGTACAGCGCATTCATAATGATTTTCAGCGCCTGAGAAAGCGGCTTGTTGCCCTGTTTTTTCGCCGCTTCACGGCCCTGCGAAATCTGACTGACAATTTCCGGCAGGCAATGCGTAGTCCGGGAAAAACGCGCGCCGCGAAAGCCGTTGACCGAGTCCGCCTCGTCAGGGTGGGCCAGGCCTTCGACCAGCCCGACAGGGTCGATCAGAAAGGTGCGAATAATCGAGGGATAAAGGCTTTTGTAATCCAGCACCAGCACCGAATCGTACAGTCCGGGCCGGGAATCCATCACGTAGCCGCCGGGGCTGGCTTCCGGCGCCACTTCGCCAATACCCGGCGCCACAAATCCGGCGCGGTGCATGCGAGGCAAATAAAGATGGCTGAAAGAGGCCACCGAGCCGCCGTGACGATCGACAGGTAAACCGTTGACGGTTGCGCGCTCAAGCAGAAACGGCATCAGATCGGTGTGCTGAAAAATGCGTGTTACCAGCTCGCAGTCTTTTAAATTGTAATGGGCGAGCGCGGGTTTGTTTTCGGCAAAGCGCTGGTCAATCTCCTGCATTCGGTCCCAGGGATTGTTAATGGCTTTGCCTTCGCCTAACAGCTCGCGCGAGACGGATTCGAGACTGAATGAGGCAAAATTCCAGAAAGCGGATTTGAGGGCGTCAATACCGTCAATAATTAACCGTCCGGTCGCCTGAGCAAAAAAGATCCCCGGCTTGAAGCCGTGCTCGCGCCACTCCAGCGTCTCATTAATACGCCCCAGCCGCAGCGGAATACCGTAGCGATCGGCATGCTTTTGCAACATGCGCAGGTCAAACTGCACCACGTTCCAGCCAATCAGCACGTCAGGGTCATGTTTCAAAAACCATGCATTGAGTTTTTCCAGCAGCTGCGGGCGGCTGGCGACGTATTCCAGATTGAAATCCAGCTTGCTGGCATCGCCATTCTCCGGCCCCAGCATATACACGTCACGCTGGCCGCAGCCTTCCAGACCAATGCAGTAGAGTTCGCCGTGGCGGGTGGTTTCAATATCCAGCGAGACCCATTTCAGCGGCGGACGGTAAGTCGGATTAGGTTTGAGGCGGGCGTCGACCAGGCTGTTACCGCGAGGCTGGCCGCTGAACCACACGGGAGCGGTAATAAACCGTTCCATCAGGAAACGTTCCGGCGGGCGGATATCCGCTTCATACACCATCACGCCATTTTCCCGCAGCAGCTTTTCCAGTTTTTGCAGCTGGCGATACTGTTTACAGTAAATAGCGGTGACCGGACGCTGCCGGAAGTCTTTCAGATTAAGCGGCACCAGCCGATAGTCGCGCTCATGCGTAAGGAGCGCTTCGGCCTGAGCAAGCTGCTGCTGAGGAAGAAAAGCCACCGACTCCTGCACGGGCAATACCACCCGCTGCGGGCCGGCATCGGTCGCCAGCCACAGAACAATCTCCGTCCCGGACGGCGTGTCCCGCCAGTGGCGGGTAAGCAGAAAGCCTGCGCGTGCGTCGTTCACCAGATGCCCTTATTGCTGTCACAATGAACAAGGATAACATGTTCATTTATACAGTGTCTCCCGCCTTATCCATGTCGTTATCGCTTGCGTCAGTATTCGCATACAAATCAGCGCTTGACGCCATTCAGCCAGCTCAGGACAATCCGGGATCCTGTTACAGAAAATGTGAAAAGTATGGAAGCCTGGCTACAACATCTTATTACGCAATCACTTGCCTGGTCGCTGCTGGCTGTTGGGCTGATTACCTTTTTCGAATCGCTGGCGCTGGTAGGGCTGCTGCTGCCCGGCACGGTGCTAATGGCGTCGTTTGGCGCGCTGATCGGCAGCGGCCAGATTGGGCTGTACCCGGCCTGGGCCGTGGGAACGGTCGGCTGCCTGCTTGGCGACTGGATCTCCTACGCTATCGGCTGGCAGTTTAAAGGACCGCTTCACCGCTGGTCGTTTATCAAAAAACATCAGGCGCTGATGGATAAAACAGAACATGCGCTGCATCAGCACAGCATGTTTACCATTATTGTCGGTCGCTTTGTTGGCCCGACGCGTCCGCTGATCCCGCTGGTCGCGGGCATGCTCGAACTGCCAGTGAAGAAGTTTATTCCGCCGAATATTATTGGCTGCATCTTTTGGCCGCCGCTTTATCTGCTGCCGGGTATTCTGGCTGGCGTGGCTATCGACGTGCCAAAAGAGGCCAACAGCGGCCTGTTTAAATGGTTGCTGTTAGCGGTTGCGCTGCTGGTCTGGCTGGGTGTCTGGCTCGGCTGGCGCTGGCTGCGGGCGAAAAAACAGAACGACTGGGCCACGCCTTATCTGCCCGTGTCCCGTTTGCGCTGGCTGGCACCGTTAATGATGCTGGCGGCCATCGCCAGTTTTATTGCTATTCAGTTCCATCCTATGATGCCAATTTTCCGCCATCTGCTGTGGCAAGTATTTATTGGACAGTGATGTGTCGGGGTCGGCCGTTTATCGCAGGCCGATCCCTAACACCGCCGCCTCACTGACCTCACCGTTCAGCAGTGCCTGTGTGCTGCCATCCCAGTAAATGCGACCATCGACAATCAGCACGCTGCGATCCGCGATGCGTGCCGCATCTTCCAGACTGTGCGAGACCATCAGCAAGGTAAGATTACGCTCCCGGCAGACTTCATCGACCAGCTGTAGCATTTCTTTGCGCAGGGCGGGATCTAATGCCGAGAAAGGCTCGTCCAGCAGCAAAAGCGGCTGCTGACGCACCAGACAGCGGGCGAGGGCGGCACGCTGGCGCTGGCCGCCAGAGAGTTCCGCAGGCAGCCGCTGCAAATATTCACTCAGCCCCACGCGCCCGGCAATAGACTGCAACTGTTGCTTTTGGCTGGCATCAAGCTTCATGCCCGGGTGCAGCCCCAGCGCGATATTTTGCGCCACGGTGAGGTGGGTAAAAAGATTGTTTTCCTGAAACAGCATCGAAACCGGGCGCTTTGCCGGAGCACTTTTGACGTGATCTTGACCTGCCAGCAGCAGGCCACCGCTGTCGGCGTGAAGAAAACCAGCGATCAGTGAGAGTAGCGTACTTTTCCCTGCGCCGCTTGGCCCAAGCACCGCGACCCGCTCGCCAGGCTGCATTTGTAAGGCAAAACGCATTGGCAGATGATGATAAAGATAGGTCAGATTAGTCAGCGTTAGCATGGCGTCCCGGCAGTTTTTCAATCAGGGTAAACAGCAAAAAACAGAGTAGCAGCAACAGCAGCGCGCTAACCGCACCGTCCGCGCTGCGATAGGCGCCAATTTGCTGATAAAGATAATAAGGCAGCGTGCGGAAATCATCATTGCCAAACAGCGCTACGACGCCAAAATCGCCAATCGACAGCACGCAGGCAAAGGCCAACGCCTGTGCCAGCGGTCGTTTCAGCGCGCGAATTTCAATCAGACGCACCCGGTTCCAGCCGCGAATATCCAGTGCTGTACACAGGCGATCGTAGCGTTCTGCAATGTCGCGCAGCGGATTTTCCAGCACTTTCATTGCGTAAGGGATGGCCATCAGCGCATTAGTAAAAATGACGATGCCGTCCGCCGACTGCGGTAGCCCGGTGGTTTCATTAAGCAGCAGGAAAAAACCGGTAGCTAATACAATGCCCGGCATCGCCAGGATCAGCATACCGCTCAGCTCCAGCATCTGGCCGGAAAAAGGCCGCTGCCGCAGACGCAGCTCGCGACTGCTCCACAGCAGCATAAAGGTCAGGATCACGCACAGCATGCCCGCACCCAGTGCAATCCGCAGCGAGGTAAACGTTGCCTGCCAGAGTGCAGGCTGTTGCAGCACCCTGGCCATTCCGCCGTTCAGGCCCTCGGCGATAACGGCCACCAGGGGAGGCAGTAGTAACAGCAGCGCCAGCGTTAGCAGCAGGCCGTCAGTGAGTTTTGCGGTCAGACTCTCCTCCGGGTTGCGCCAGCCACTGATATTGGCCGTTCCGGCAGGCAGCGCCTTACTGAGTCGCTGGCTAACCATCACCAGCGCCAGACAACAAACCATCTGGATCAGCGCCAGCAGCGCTGCCCGGCCGGGATCGTAATCAAAATTTAACGCCTGAAAAATAGCCAGTTCAATGGTGGTCGCTTTTGGCCCACCGCCCAACGACAGCACGGTTGCGAAACTGGCAAAGCACAGCATAAAGATCAGCGCGCCCGCGGGCAGGATCTGGCGGCGCAGCCACGGCCATTCCACAATCCGAAAATGGTTCCAGCCAGCCATCCCCAGCTGGGCAGCCAGCTGGCGCTGTTCGCCAGGAATTTGCTCAAGGGCCTGAAGCAGCAGTCGTGCGGCCAGCGGCAGATTAAAAAATACGTGCGCCAGTAAAATACCTTGCAGGCCGTAAGGCGTGAAGCTGTAGTTCAGCCCAAGCAGCGAACAAAGCTGCGCCAGCCAGCCGGTGCGGCCATATACGCTGAGGATGCCGAACACCGCTACCAGCACTGGCAGCACCAGCGTCATCGCGCAAAGGCGTAGCAGCATTTTTCGCCCCGGAAAGCGGCGGCGATATAAAGCCCGCGCCAGAGGAATAGCGGGCAGGACTGAAAGCGAGGCAGAGAGAAAAGCCTGCCAAAAAGAGAAGCGCAGCACGTGCCAGAGATAGTCATCCTGCCAGATGCTGTGCCAGTCGACGGCAGGCGCGCTGCGCCACAGGGCCGTTATTGCCAGCAGTGCAACAGCCACCAGCAGCGTGGCCGCCAGTGCACCCGGCACCAGCGGACCGGCGGTTAGCGGCTGACGGCGCGTTGCCATGCATTGATCCACTGGCTACGTTGGCTGGCGACTTCCTGTGGCGAATACTGAAGCGACACGGTCGGGATGGTCAGCGTCTCAAAGCCTGCGGGCAGCTTGCTCTGCACGACGGGGTACATCCAGTTCCCTTGCGGTATCGCGCTCTGGAAAGGCTTATCCAGCATAAATTGCATAAATTTCTGTGCCAGCTGCGGCTGCTTGCTGCCTTTCAGCTGCCCGGCGACTTCCACCTGCAAATAATGACCTTCGCTGAAGTTTGCCGCAGCGTACTGGGTTTTCTTCTCTTCAATCAGATGGTAAGCCGGAGAGGTGGTGTAGCTCAGCACCATATCGCCTTCCCCTTTCAGGAACAGGCCGTAAGCCTCGCTCCAGCCTTTGGTCACGGTGACGGTTTTCTTCGCCAGTTTTTGCCACGCGTCCGGCGCATTATCGCCAAAGACTTTTTGCATCCACAGCAGCAGGCCAAGCCCCGGCGTGCTGGTGCGTGGATCCTCATAAATCACCTTCAGTGGGCGATCGCTTTCCACCAGTTCCTTCAGGCTTTTGGGCGGATTTTGCAGCCGGGTTTTGTCATAGACAAAGGCGAACCAGCCATAGTCGTAAGGCACAAAGGTGCTGTTGCTCCAGCCACCCGGCACGGTGATTTTGTGAGTATCGACATGACTCGCGGCAAACAGCCCGGTTTTTTCGGCCGCATCCAGCAAGTTATTATCCAGCCCCAGCACCACGTCAGCCTTACTGTTTTTGCCTTCCATCCGCAGACGATTAAGCAGCGAGACGCCATCTTCCAGCGCAACATACTTCAGCTCGCAGCCGCAGCTGGCTTCAAAAGCTTTTTTAATTGCCGGGCCGGGGCCCCAGTCGGCAGAGAAAGAGTCGTAGGTATAAACCGTCAGCGTGGGTTTGGCGGCAAAGGCCGGGAGCGAACAGAGAACCATCAGAGGAAGAACTTTTTTTAACACTTTGCGTTCCTTGTAGAGGGAAGTGACGCATGATCTGAGCAGGCGAGTCATCTCAAATCCCTGGGCCGGTATTAGCCGGGTCAGGTTCGATGGGTTTTTCTCAGCGTAAACGGACTAACAACCCGTTATGCACCCCGTTGAGGTCGGCATAATCATAATGATTTCCGGCGGCTTGCGAAAGCATCACGATTCCGGCGGCGCGAACCAGGCGGATTTGAAGTCGAACCAGCCGAGCGTGTTCATCCGCACATTGCGCATGCTGCGTTCGCCTTTCAGCAACAGCCAGTGGTGAAACAGAGGATGGAGGCTGCCGCTGGTAATCAGCTTCCTGCTCCAGTCGGCCAGCGGTAGCTGCTGTTCACGCCAGCGCTGGGCGTCGCTTTCCCAGTCTACGGTCAGACAGTGGCGCATCAGCGGCATTTCATACAGCAGGGCAAACAGCGAAAATTCCAGCGGCAGCGTAAAGTTGGCGCTGCCCAGCCAGATATCGCTTTCTGCCTCGCCACGATACCAGGTTTCGTAATCGACCTGTCTGGCGATCAGTTCAACGCCTTTCTCAGCCAGCAGCGGCCGTAAGGCATTGGCGATGCCCTGATGTTCAATATGATCGCTATAGAAAGTCAGCGTTAGCGAAGTCAGGCCTTCCGGTTTTTCTACAGGCGTGATGTCATTGCGATGATGCCAACGCGGCAGCAGGCCCCACGCGGGAAACCAGTAGCGCTGATAGCCAACGCCGGACTGGTTCAGCAAGGCAATGGGATTAGCAATGGCGCTGACCCAGCGTCTGATATGCTCATTGCGTCCTGCCTCTGAACGCTGATCGAACAGCAAAAAATAGCAGCCTTCCTCCAGGCGGCTCTCTTCCGACTTTTCGGCCTCGCTGCGGCCTTCCAGCTTCACGCCTGAGTAGACCAGCTCCTCACTGATTTCTGGCAATACCCAGATATTGACCTCATCAATGAGCGCTCTGAAGCCAAAGTAATCATCAAAGGCCTGAATACGCAGCTGGCTTTGCTGATTATGCACCACCGCATAAGGCCCGGTACCAATTGGCTGGCGAGCGAAGTCGGGCAGGGAAGGCCACTCTTTCGGCAGGATCACGGTGCTGACGCTGCCCAGTAGCCAGGGAAGCCAGCTGTCAGGTTGATGCAGATGGATATCCAGCGTCCATGGGGTAGACGACGAAATATGCTGGAAATTGGCATACAGCGGCTGGGCTTTGAGCCTTTCCAGCGAGGCGATAACGTCCACCATCTCCATCTCACGACCGTGATGAAAATGGATCGCCGGACGTAAGAAAAAACGCCAGTGGCAGGGCGAAACCTGCTGCCAGTGATGGGCGATATCCGCTTCGATTTCCCCGTTTTCCTCATTTATCCGCGTCAGGCTGCTGAAGATTTGGCGGGCAAGGTGCGTTTCTGAGCGGCGCAACGGCGTAGCCGGATGCAGGTTGAGCAGTGAACGGTAGTAAAGAACGCGAAGGATATGCCGTCCCTGGCGGAAACTGCGGCCCAGATGCGAGATAAGCATCTGGCGGACGGCATTTTTATCGCCAACCAGCTGCACCAGCTGATCGATGCGATCCTGTTCCAGCAGGTCCTCCGCCCGCTGCTGCTGTAACGCGAGTCCGGTATAAAGAAAACTCAGCGTTGAGCGCTTACCGCGTCCCGCTTCTGCCTGCCACGCCAGCCAGCCTTCCTGCTGCATCGCATTCAGCAGATTACGCATATGGCGGCGTGAACAGCTAAGCTGCACGGCTAAATCGTTGAGCGTGGTTTCCTGTGTCTTGCCCTCACAGCATTGCCACAGCCGGATAAACTGCTGATGTAAACGCTTCGATGTCATAAAAGAGGAACTCTTGGCCAAAAGCTGTCAGTTTTTCTTGCCTTATATTAAGGCAATAATGAAAGCGGATGAAAGAGCGGGAGGCATTCTCTGAATGGCGCTCTGACATTTCATTTTTTTACGATCTGAGTATGGTGCTGTTTCACCAGCCAGCGGGCGTTTTGCCTGCTGGCTTTTTTCATTGCATGTTTTCTTCTATGCTTCGTTATTCCCTGCTGTCGCGATATTTTTCCTTGAAGGATCAGTTATGAAATCGCTTCTCACGCCCGGCCGTCGTATCAATCCTGTGTATCTCGCTTTTATGGCCGTCTCTTTTATGGTCGGGGTTGCGGGTGCGCTTCAGGCACCTACCTTAAGCCTGTTTCTGACTCGCGAAGTGCAAGTGCGTCCGTTTTGGGTTGGGCTGTTTTATACCGTTAACGCTATTGCCGGGATTGTGGTCAGCCTGCTGCTGGCCAAACGTTCGGATAACCGTGGTGACCGACGGATGCTGATCCTGTTTTGCTGTTTGATGGCGGTAGGCAACGCGCTGTTATTCGCTTTTAACCGTCATTACCTGACGCTGATTACCTTCGGCGTACTGCTTTCAGCGATCGCCAGCGTCTCGATGCCACAAATTTTCGCCCTGGCACGTGAATATGCCGACAGTTCGGCGCGAGAAGTGGTGATGTTCAGCTCGGTAATGCGTGCTCAGCTGTCGCTTGCCTGGGTTGTCGGCCCGCCGCTTTCCTTTGCGCTGGCGCTGAATTATGGCTTTACCACCATGTTTGCTATCGCCGCAGGCCTGTTTGTGGTTTGTATTGCACTGATTTGGTTTGCGCTGCCCTCTGTTCCACGGGTTGAGCAATCGCCTGAGGTATTAGTGACCCAGATAAGCGCCTGGAAAAACAAGGATGTGCGCCTGCTGTTTATCGCCTCGCTGCTAATGTGGACCTGCAATACCATGTATATCATTGATATGCCGCTTTATATCAGCAGCGTGTTGAGATTGCCGGACAAACTAGCCGGCCTGCTGATGGGCGTGGCGGCAGGATTGGAGATCCCGGCGATGCTGCTGGCGGGTCATTATGTGAAGCGCTTTGGTAAACGTAAAATGATGCTGTTTGCGGTGCTGTCCGGCGTGGTGTTTTATCTGGGGCTGGTGCTGTTTCATTCGCGGGCGGCCCTGATGGCGCTGCAAATTTTCAACGCCATTTTTATTGGGATTATCGCCGGGATCGGCATGCTCTATTTTCAGGATTTGATGCCAGGCAGGCCGGGCGCAGCAACAACGTTATTCACCAACAGCATTTCAACCGGCGTAATCCTTGCGGGCGTTTTGCAGGGCGCATTAGCCGAAAGCTTCGGCCATTATTCGGTTTACTGGGGCGCGCTGATTCTGTCGCTGGCGGCGCTGGCGATGTCGGTGAAAGTGAAGGATGTTTGAGTTTCTGAATTTTAAGAGGTAAAAAAACGTGCTGTACGCTGGTGCAGCACGCTTTGGGGAGGTTGTTTAAATCCGCTAGCGCAAAAACACGGGCTGCTGCTGCTCGTAAGCGGTGATATCCGCATCGTGCTGAAGCGTCAGGCCGATATTATCCAGCCCGTTAATCAGGCAGTGACGACGGAAGCTGTCGATGCTAAACGCATAACCTTTCTCACCGGCAATGACCTGCTGGTTTTCCAGATCAACGGTGAAGCTGATGCCTGGATCCGCGGCAACCCGCTGGAACAGCTCCTCGACTTCCTCTTCACTCAGCGTCACCAGCAGCAGCTGATTGTTGAAGGAGTTATTGGCAAAGATGTCTGCGAAATCGCTGCCGATAATCGCCTGAATGCCATAGTCGGTCAGCGCCCAGGGCGCATGTTCACGTGAAGAGCCGCAGCCAAAGTTTTCGCGGGTAAGCATAATGCTCGCGCCGCGAAACTCAGGTTTATTTAATACAAATTCCGGGTTAGGGATCTGGCCTTCCGCGTCAAGATAGCGCCAGTCGTAGAACAGATTGCGGCCAAAGCCGGTGCGCGTCACCATCTGCAAAAACTGTTTAGGAATGATGGCGTCGGTATCAACGTTAGCCGCATCCATCGGCACCACGATGCCGGTGTGTTGGGTGAATTTTTTAGCCATAACGATCCCTTAAGTCAGCTCGCGGATATCGGCAAAATGCCCTGCGACCGCCGCAGCGGCAGCCATTGCCGGGCTTAACAGATGCGTGCGCCCGCCGCGCCCCTGGCGACCTTCGAAGTTGCGGTTGCTGGTGGAAGCGCAGCGTTCTCCAGGGCTGAGGCGATCGTTGTTCATCGCCAGGCACATGGAGCAGCCAGGCAGGCGCCATTCAAAACCGGCATCCAGAAAAATTTTATCTAAACCCTCCGCTTCCGCCTGCGCTTTCACCGGACCGGAACCCGGTACGACATAGGCCTGAACGCCCGCCGCAATCTTATGGCCTTTCACCACCAAAGCCGCCGCGCGTAAATCTTCAATACGCGAGTTGGTGCAGGAACCGATAAAGACTTTGTCGATCTTCACATCGGTCAGTCGCGTTCCGGCTTTCAAGTCCATATAAGCTAACGCTTTTTCGGCCGAAGCACGTTCAATCGGATCGCTGAACGAGGCCGGATCGGGGATGCGTTCGTTAACGGCAATCACCTGGCCTGGATTGGTGCCCCAGGTTACCTGTGGTGCAATCTCTTCCGCCTTCAGCGTGACGACTTTATCGTACCGCGCACCAGTGTCGGATTTCAGCGTGCGCCAGTAAGTAACCGCCTGGTCCCAGGCGGCTTCCTTCGGCGCGAACTGTCGACCTTTAACGTAATTAAACGTGGTGTCGTCCGGCGCGACCAGGCCCGCTTTCGCGCCCAGTTCAATCGCCATATTGCACAGCGTCATACGGCCTTCCATACTCAGGGCTTCAACTGCCTGACCGCAAAACTCCACCACGTGACCGTTACCGCCGCCGCTACCGGTTTTACCAATAATTGCCAGCGCAATATCTTTAGCGGTAATCCCCGGCGCGGTCTGACCGATCACCTCAATCTTCATGGTTTTTGCACGAGACTGCTTCAGCGTCTGCGTTGCCAGCACGTGTTCAACTTCCGAGGTGCCGATACCAAACGCCAGTGCGCCAAAAGCGCCATGCGTGGAAGTGTGCGAGTCGCCGCAGACAATGGTCATGCCTGGCAGAGACATGCCCTGCTCGGGGCCAATCACATGCACGATGCCCTGAAAAGGATGCTTGAGGTCATACAGCCGTACGCCAAACTCTTCACAGTTTTTGATGAGCATTGACATCTGGATGCGTGCCATTTCGCCGCTGGCGTTGATGTCTCGCGTCTGAGTGGAGACGTTATGATCCATTGTCGCAAAGGTTTTTGACGGCTGGCGCACCGGGCGGCCATGCGCGCGCAGACCATCAAAGGCCTGCGCTGATGTCACTTCATGGACAAGATGCCTGTCGATGTACAACAGCGGCGTTTCACGGGGTGCTTCATAAACGACATGCGCGTCAAACAGCTTCTCGTATAATGTTTTCATAATCAGGCTTCGCGGATAAACCGGGCAATAATCGAACCCATTTCCTCGGTGCTGGTCGCTTTACCGTTGCCGGCTAAATCGCCGGTACGGTAATTTTCTGCCAGCGCGCGGCTGATGGCCTGCTCGATGGCATCGGCCGCGTCGGCCGCATCGAGGCTGTAGCGCAACAGCAGCGCCAGCGACAGGATTTGGGCAATGGGGTTAGCAATATTTTTACCGGCGATATCGGGTGCGGAGCCACCCGCAGGTTCAAACAGGCCAAAACCCTGCTCGTTCAGGCTGGCCGAGGGCAGCATGCCCATCGAACCGGTGATCATCGCGCACTCGTCGGAAAGAATATCGCCGAACAGGTTAGAGCAGAGCATGACGTCAAACTGGGAAGGTTCTTTGATCAGCTGCATAGTGGCGTTGTCGATATACATATGATGCAGCTCGACGTCCGGATAATCCTGCGCCACTTCGGTTACGATTTGCCGCCACAGAATAGAAGATTGCAGCACGTTGGCTTTATCGATGGAGGTCACTTTTTTGCGACGTTTGCGTGCGGATTCAAAAGCAATACGGGCAATGCGTTCGATTTCAAAGCGGTGATAAATTTCGGTGTCGAAGGCGCGTTCATGCTGGCCGCTGCCTTCGCGGCCTTTTGGCTGGCCGAAATAGATACCGCCAGTCAGCTCGCGGACGACCAAAATATCAAACCCTTTGGCGGCGATATCGCTACGCAGCGGGCAGAACGCGGTCAGCTCCTGATGCAGGCTGGCCGGACGCAGGTTGCTGAACAGGCGGAAATGTTTACGCAGCGGCAGCAGCGCGCCGCGCTCAGGCTGCTCAGCAGGGGGCAAATGTTCCCATTTCGGGCCGCCTACCGAACCGAACAGAATGGCATCGGCCTGTTCGCAACCGGCAATGGTCGCCTGAGGCAGCGGCTCGCCGTGGCGGTCAATGGCAATACCGCCGACGTCATATTCGCTGGTGGTGATGCGCATGGCAAAACGTTGACGCACCGCCTCCAGTACTTTGCTGGCCTGAGCCATCACTTCCGGGCCAATACCGTCGCCGGGCAAAACCGCAATATGATAGGTCCTTGACATAATTACACCGCTTCCTTTTGATCGTTAGCCTGAGATTTTCGTTGCAGTTCCTGCTCGACCTGACGTGCGCGCCAGATGTTGTTCAGCGCATTGATCATCGCTTTGGCTGAGGATTCAACGATATCCGTCGCCAGACCTACGCCATGGAACTTACGGCCGTTGTAATTCACCACGATATCTACCTGGCCCAGCGCATCTTTACCGTGCCCTTTGGCCGTCAGCTGATATTTCACCAGTTCTGCATCGAAGTCAGTAATACGGTTAATCGCCTGGTAAACGGCATCGACCGGACCATTGCCCGTCGCCGCTTCGGACTTCACTTCTTCACCGCAGCCCAGTTTCACCGACGCGGTTGCCATTACGCTGGAACCCGACTGCACGCTGAAGTAGTCCAGACGAAAATGCTCAGGTTCTTCGTTCTGCTTGTTGATAAACGCCAGGGCTTCCAGATCGTAGTCAAACACCTGGCCCTTCTTATCAGCCAGCTTCAGGAAGGCGTCGTACAGGCTGTCCAGGTTGTAGTCATTTTCTTTGTAGCCCATCTCGTCCATACGATGCTTCACGGCGGCACGGCCCGAGCGTGAGGTCAGGTTCAGCTGCACCTGATTCAGGCCGATAGATTCCGGGGTCATGATTTCGTAGTTTTCGCGGTTTTTCAGCACGCCGTCCTGATGAATACCAGAAGAGTGAGCAAAAGCGCCGGTACCGACCACGGCTTTGTTGGCGGGGATCGGCATATTACAAATCTGGCTGATCAGCTGGCTGGTGCGGTAAATTTCGTGATGATTGATGCTGGTCTGCACGTTCATGATCTGGCTACGGGTTTTGATCGCCATGATCACCTCTTCCAGCGCGCAGTTACCGGCGCGTTCGCCCAGACCGTTGATGGTGCCTTCAACCTGGCGAGCACCCGCCTGGACCGCAGCAATCGCGTTGCCGACAGCCATGCCTAAATCATCATGGGTATGGACGGACAAAATCGCTTTATCAATATTTGGGACGCGATTGCGCAACTGGGTAAAGATGTTGCTGTATTCATTTGGCAGGGTGTAGCCGACTGTGTCAGGAATGTTAATGGTGGTCGCACCCGCGTTAATAGCGGCTTCAACAACACGGCACAGATCGTCGATTGGCGTACGTCCACCATCCTCACAAGAGAACTCAACGTCGTCGGTGTAGTTACGAGCGCGTTTCACCATGGTCACGGCGCGCTCAATCACGTCCGGCAGCGTGCTGCGCAGCTTGGTGGCGATATGCATCGGTGACGTCGCCAGGAAGGTATGGATTCGGTAGGCTTCTGCCACACGCAGCGCTTCGTAAGCGGCATCAATATCTTTTTCAACGCAGCGGGCCAGGGCGCAAACACGACTGTTTTTTATCTGGCGGGCGATGGTCTGTACCGACTCAAAATCACCAGGTGAGGAGATAGGGAAACCGACTTCCATCACGTCAACGCCCATCCGCTCCAGCGCCAGCGCGATTTGCAGTTTCTCTTTCACACTCAGGCTGGCCTGTAATGCCTGTTCACCATCACGCAGAGTGGTATCGAAAATAATAACTTGTTGGCTCATGAAGTAATTCCTTGTCGTGTTTGCGTCGCCATTTGCTGCGAGCATAAAAAAACCCGCGCATTTGCGCGGGTTCTTTAGTTTGTAAGCCTGAATCAGTGATTCATTCCGCCCACAAGTCTACCGCGCAGTAAAATGCGTTTAGTAGTAGACCTGGTAGGAGGAGAGTACGAATCATTGAATCAGACCTCATAAATTTGCTGTTCCTTTATTGATACTTGAAAAAAGGGGGCGATGTCAACCCGGATAACAAGGTTATAAACGGCAAATCAATTTTGTTTAGGGGAAAATATTCTGAGGCTGAACGGCCTGACAGAAGAAAAAGGAAGGATGATTGCACTGAAAAAAGCGGGCGTGGGGAAATGTCGTTTTTTTTCACAGGTAATTCTTATGCAACTTGCTGTTTATAATGGTTTTTAAAAGGTTTTTCTTATGGCTTCCCCTCACTGATAATACCGGTGTGTTTAGTTTATTGTTTCAGATAAATATTCGCTATTAGCAGATAAAACTAAAATAGCCCGGATGTTTGAACAGGTACGCTTTAATAAAGCCTGTTCTGATTTTAATAATGAAACGATCACACTGAAAATGAATCTTCCGGCAGTATAAACCGCTTTTCTCAAGGCAATCAGTCAGTGTAATTGTCGATAACTCGGCTAAATGTGCAGTGGCTTGGCTTACCTGTACTTTCTCAGCCGTTCATCAGGCCGTTTGCCTGCCACGTTTTCTGCGGTTATGGTAATCCATTAACTCAAAGCAAAAATAATATGGGCTATGCCCTGTACCTGAATGCTGGAAATATTTTCCAGATGTAAATAAAAACGGGTTTTGAACTTATATGAGCGCAGACCGTTCCGTGGCGATATTTTTTTGCCGCGCGCTTAGATAAATCAGCACCTTAAAGCCTGGAGGCGAAAATGGAGATGTTGTCAGGAGCCGAGATGGTGGTCCGATCGTTAATCGATCAGGGCGTAAAACATGTGTTTGGCTACCCCGGCGGGGCTGTTCTGGACATTTATGACGCTTTGCAAACCGTTGGCGGTATCGATCACGTGCTGGTGCGCCATGAGCAGGGCGCCGTCCATATGGCAGATGGTTATGCCCGCGCTACCGGTGAAACAGGCGTCGTACTGGTCACTTCAGGTCCAGGCGCGACGAATGCGATTACCGGTATCGCGACTGCCTATATGGATTCCATTCCTATGGTGGTGCTCTCCGGGCAGGTGCCTTCGTCACTGATTGGCTACGATGCTTTTCAGGAATGCGATATGGTCGGCATTTCCCGTCCCATTGTGAAACACAGCTTTATGGTTCGGCAGGTGGAAGAGATCCCAACGGTAATGAAAAAAGCCTTCTGGCTGGCCGCCAGCGGTCGCCCGGGGCCGGTTGTGATCGATTTACCGAAAGACATGATGAATCCGGCTAACAAGCTGCCGTATATATGGCCGGAATCGGTCAGTATGCGTTCTTACAATCCGACGACTCAAGGCCACAAAGGTCAAATCAAGCGTGCGCTGCAAACCTTATTAGCTGCCAAAAAACCGGTGATTTACGCGGGTGGCGGCGTCATTAATGCGGCTTGTGATGATGAACTGCGCGAGATAGCGGAAAAGCTCAACGTACCTGTTACCTGTTCGCTGATGGGACTGGGGGCTTTCCCAGGTACGCATCGTCAGAGCGTGGGTATGCTCGGTATGCATGGCACGTATGAAGCCAACATGACCATGCACAACGCGGATGTGATTTTTGCCGTCGGCGTGCGATTTGATGACCGGACAACCAACAATCTGGCCAGGTATTGTCCTGACGCTACCATCTTGCATATTGATATCGATCCTGCGTCGATCTCCAAAACCGTGTCGGCAGATGTTCCGATCGTCGGCGATGCGAAATATGTTCTGAGCCAGATGCTGGAGCTGTTGACGCAGGGTGAAAACCCGCAGGATTTCGACAGCCTGCGTGACTGGTGGCAGAGCATTGAACAGTGGCGAGGCCGTCAGTGCCTCGAGTTCGATCGCCACAGTGAAAAAATTAAACCGCAGGCGGTGATTGAAACGATTTGGCGCCTGACGAACGGTGACGCCTATGTGACATCTGATGTTGGTCAGCACCAGATGTTCGCCGCGCTCTATTATCCTTTCGACAAGCCACGACGCTGGATCAATTCCGGTGGTCTGGGCACGATGGGCTTTGGTCTGCCTGCGGCGCTGGGTGTGAAGCTGGCGTTGCCGCAAGAAACGGTGGTCTGCGTGACCGGTGACGGAAGTATCCAGATGAATATTCAGGAACTTTCTACCGCCCTGCAATATGGTTTGCCGGTGTTGGTATTAAGCCTGAATAACCGCTATCTCGGCATGGTAAAACAGTGGCAGGACATGATCTACTCCGGTCGCCATTCGCAATCCTATATGGAGTCCTTGCCCGATTTCCTGAAGCTGGCTGAAGCCTATGGCCACGTCGGTATCGGCATCAATCATCCTCATGAGCTTGAATCAAAGCTCACCGAGGCGCTGGAAGAATTGAGTAAGGGCCGTCTGGTGTTTGTCGATGTCAACGTAGACAGTACCGAGCATGTATACCCAATGCAGATTCGCGGCGGCGGGATGGACGAGATGTGGTTGAGCAAAACGGAGAGGACTTAATTATGCGTCGTGTGTTATCGGTATTACTGGAAAATGAATCCGGCGCTTTATCGCGCGTGGTGGGGCTTTTCTCACAGCGCGGTTACAACATTGAAAGCCTGACCGTTGCGCCAACTGATGACCCAACGTTGTCCCGCATGACTATCCAGACTGTCGGCGATGAAAAAGTGCTGGAGCAGATCGAAAAGCAGCTCCACAAGCTGGTAGACGTCCTGCGCGTTACCGAACTGGGCCAGGGTGCTTTTGTTGAAAGGGAAATCATGCTGGTTAAAATCCAGGCGACGGGATACGGCCGTGAAGAGGTTAAACGCAGCGCTGAGATCTTCCGCGGGCAAATCGTCGATGTGACACCTTCGCTTTATACGGTTCAGCTTGCCGGCAGTAGCGATAAGCTGGATGCGTTTCTGAGCACCGTGCGTGAGGTCGCTGAAATCGTAGAGGTTGCACGTTCAGGCATTGTTGGCGTGGCGCGTGGCGAACGTATTATGCGCTGATTTCTCCGCGTGATTATTCCGCTTTGCTTCTAACCCGGCGTAATGTCGGGTTTTTTTATTTTTGCCAGAAAGCTCCCGTGTACGATTAAAAGCGGTTGCGGGCTAAACTATTCTGCTGTTAGATGTAGTAGATTATCTTAACCTTAGCCGCGACGTGGCTATTATCTGCGCCGATCGGGTGCCTTAAGCGTGGGGTTATTGTGAAACTGGATGAAATTGCGCGCCTTGCTGGTGTATCGCGCACGACGGCCAGCTACGTGATTAATGGTAAAGCCAGGCAGTATCGTGTCAGCGAAAAAACCGTCGAGAAAGTGATGGCGGTGGTACGCGAGCATAATTACCATCCGAATGCGGTTGCTGCGGGGCTGCGCGCCGGGCGGACACGCTCCATCGGACTGGTTATTCCTGATTTGGAGAATACCAGCTATACGCGTATTGCTAATTATCTTGAACGGCAGGCGCGTCAGCGTGGCTATCAGTTGCTGATCGCCTGCTCGGAAGATCAGCCTGATAACGAAATGCGCTGCGTGGAGCACCTGCTGCAACGCAAGGTCGATGCGATTATTGTCTCGACCTCTCTGCCGCCGGAACACCCTTTCTATCAGCGCTGGATCAACGATCCCTTGCCGATTATCGCGCTTGACCGGGCGCTCGATCGTGAGCACTTTACCAGCGTCGTTGGGGCGGATCAGGATGATTCAGAAATGCTGGCCGCGGAGTTACGTAAACAGTCTGCTGAATCCATTCTCTTTATGGGTGCCTTACCCGAACTCTCGGTCAGCTTTTTACGAGAAATGGGCTTTCGTGAGGCATGGAAAGGCGACGAGCGGAAAATAGATTTCATCTATGCCAACAGTTTTGAGCGTACTGCCGCGGCGGCGTTGTTTGAAAACTGGCTGGAAAACAATGAAATGCCGGATGCGCTTTTTACCACATCCTTTGGTTTGTTGCAGGGGGTGATAGACGCCACCCTAAAGCGCGAAGGGCGTTTACCAAAGGATCTGGCCATCGCCACCTTTGGCGACCACGAGCTGTTGGATTTTCTCGATTGTCCTGTGCTTGCCGTAGGGCAGCGCCATCGTGACGTGGCTGAGCGGGTACTGGAACTGGTGCTGGCCAGCCTGGATGAGCCTCGCAAACCTAAGCCTGGCTTAACCCGCATTCGACGCAATCTTTACCGACGTGGCCGTTTAAGCCGCAAAATAGGGTAAAGGGCCCGTTAAAAAATCAGGCGGCATTCCCCTGTCTGATTTTTTAATGCTGGTTTTAATATCCGCCCGTTCTCTTGAATGGTTATAGCCTGAATGATTTTCAGGCGGTGAGAGCGTAAATAAAAGTAAAGACAAACCCGTTAACCCCTTTTCACTTTCTTAAACCCTCACCAATATTAAGCGGTTAACCCTCCCCGTTTCTCACCAGGCCAGACGTAGCGCGGACAGGGTAGGAAAATTTTAAGAAATACCTTAAAATGCAACCCGCGTCGCAAAGTTGATCAGACCGAATTTGCCGCTTTGAATTGGTATATTTTTGAACAATTTAAATTTGCAGCGGAAATTCCTTTCATTATTCATCAGTTTATTTTTCAAATTTCACCTAAAGCCTGTTCTTTTTCAACTTTTCAGCTATTTAACGCGAAAAGAAAACCTCCTCCGCAGCCCAGCAGCAGCTTGACAATGATTTCCTCCGCTCCGTAAACTCCTCCGGTGGGAAAATGTGGTGAAAAGTGGTGACTGGAGGGTGAGACTGGCATGTTCCGGGGAGCAACGTTAGTCAATCTCGACAGCAAGGGGCGGCTTGCCGTGCCAACGCGCTATCGCGAAACGCTGATCGGGGAATCCGCGGGGCAAATGGTTTGTACCATTGACCTCCACCAGCCATGCCTGCTGCTTTATACCTTGCCCGAATGGGAAATCATTGAACGCAAACTGGCTCGTTTATCCAGCATGAATCCGCAGGAACGCCGCGTACAGCGTCTGTTGCTCGGACATGCCAGTGAATGCCAGATGGATAATGCAGGGCGTCTGCTGATTGCGAATACGCTTCGTCAGCATGCGAACCTGGCCAAACAAGTGATGCTGGTTGGGCAGTTTAATAAATTTGAGCTGTGGGATGAACAGACCTGGTATCAACAAGTCAGGGAAGATATTGACGCGGAGCAGTCGACTCAGGAACCACTCTCTGAGCGTTTGCAGGACTTGTCGTTATAGCTATGCAGGAAAATTACAAACATACCACGGTGCTGTTGGACGAGGCCGTTAACGGTCTCAATATCAAATCTGACGGCATCTATATCGATGGCACCTTTGGACGCGGCGGGCATTCACGACTGATCCTCTCACAGCTGGGAGAACAGGGGCGCTTGTATGCTATTGACCGTGATCCACAAGCTATCGCCGCCGCCGCCGCTATCACCGATCCGCGCTTTACCATTATTCACGGCCCTTTTTCCGCGCTGGCTGAGTATGCCGAAGAACGCGGACTGACGGGACGTATCGATGGTATTTTGCTGGATCTTGGCGTTTCGTCACCGCAGCTGGATGATGCCGAGCGCGGTTTTTCATTTATGCGCGACGGACCGCTGGATATGCGCATGGATCCCACTAAAGGCCTGTCGGCCGCTGAATGGCTCTTGCAGGCAGAAGAAAGCGATATTGCTTTTGTGCTGAAAACCTTTGGTGAAGAGCGCTTTGCTAAACGTATTGCGCGCGCCATCGTTGAGCGCAACCGCGAGCAGCCGATGACGCGTACCAAAGAGCTGGCCGAGGTGATCTATGTCGCGACGCCAGTCAAAGACAAGTTTAAACATCCCGCGACGCGCAGCTTCCAGGCGATCCGTATTTGGGTCAATAGCGAGCTGGACGAGATTGAAAAAGCGCTGAAAGGCGCCCTCTCTGCGCTGGCACCCACGGGCCGTCTGTCCGTGATCAGCTTTCACTCTTTGGAAGATCGCATCGTGAAACGTTTTATGCGTGAACAAAGCCGTGGCCCACAGGTGCCCGCGGGGATCCCAATGACGGAAGCGCAGCTGAGCAAGCTTGGCGGCCGTCAGCTGAAAGCGCTGGGTAAAATGATGCCGGGTGAAGCGGAAGTGGCAGAGAATCCACGGGCGCGTAGCTCTGTATTACGTATTGCCGAGAGGACCGCATCTTGATTGGCAACGAGCGACACAGTTTACCGGCCGTTATTGCAGGCGATATTTTACGCCACGGCAAGTTGCCGATAATCCTGGCTGTCGCCGTGCTGATTTCTGCGGTGTTAGTTGTGACCACAGCGCATAAGACGCGCTTGCTCACGGCACAGCGCGAGCAGTTAGTGCTGGAGCGGGATGCGCTGGACATTGAATGGCGCAACCTGATCCTGGAAGAAAATGCCCTCGGCGATCACAGCCGGGTAGAGCGGACGGCAACGGAAAAACTGCAAATGCAGCATGTCGATCCTGCGCAGGAAAATATCGTGGTACAGCCATAAGAGACGGAATGAAAGCAACGCCTAAGTTAAAACGGCAGGAAGATCAGGCCAGCTTTGTCAGCTGGCGTTTTGCTTTGCTTTGCGGTTGCATCCTGCTCGCGCTGGGCGGTTTGCTGGCGCGTATGGCTTATTTACAGGTTATTAACCCGGATAAGCTGGTGCGGGAGGGCGACATGCGCTCTCTGCGTGTGCAGGCTGTTCCTACTTCACGCGGTTTGATCACCGATCGCGCCGGAAGGCCGTTGGCCGTCAGCGTGCCGGTCAACGCCATTTGGGCCGATCCCAAAGAGCTGCATGATAAAGGCGGCATTACGCTCGACAGCCGCTGGCAGGCACTTTCGGATGCGCTTTCTATTCCCCTCGATCAGCTGGCCGCCCGTGTGAATGCCAACCCGAAAGGACGCTTCGTCTATCTGGCGCGTCAGGTCAATCCTGCCATTGGCGACTACATCAAAAAGCTTAAGCTTCCTGGCATTTTCCTGCGTGAAGAGTCGCGTCGTTACTATCCGGCCGGCCAGGTCACTTCGCATCTGATTGGCTTCACCAATATCGATGGGCAGGGAATTGAAGGCGTTGAAAAAAGCTTCGATAAATGGCTGACTGGCCAGCCTGGCGAGCGTACGGTGCGTAAAGATCGTCACGGCCGCGTCATTGAGGATATCTCTTCCGTCGACAGCCGTGCCGCGCACAATCTGGCGCTGAGCATTGACGAACGGCTGCAGGCGCTGGTCTATCGTCAACTGAACAATGCCGTTGCCTTTAACAAAGCGGAATCCGGTACGGCCGTGCTGGTTGATGTCAACACGGGCGAAGTGCTCGCGATGGCTAACAGCCCGGCTTATAACCCGAACAACCTGACGGGAACCACTAAAGACGTGATGCGTAACCGCGCCATCACTGACATTTTCGAACCGGGTTCGACGGTGAAGCCGATGGTGGTGATGACCGCATTGCAGCGTGGCGTGGTGAAAGAAAACACCGTCCTGAATACCGTGCCTTATCGAATCAACGGCCATGAAATCAAAGACGTGGCGCGTTATAACGAACTGACCCTCACCGGGGTATTGCAGAAATCGAGTAACGTTGGCGTTTCCAAGCTGGCGTTAGCGATGCCGTCCTCAGCGTTAGTAGACACTTACGCGCGCTTTGGATTGGGAAAGGCGACCAATTTGGGACTGGTCGGAGAAAGCAGTGGCTTATATCCCCAAAAACAACGGTGGTCTGACATAGAGAGGGCCACCTTCTCTTTCGGCTATGGGCTAATGGTAACGCCGTTACAGTTAGCGCGAGTCTATGCCACGATCGGCAGCTATGGCGTTTATCGTCCGCTCTCGATCACCAAAGTTGATCCGCCAGTGGCGGGTCAACGTGTCTTCCCGGAAGAACTGGTTCGCACCGTCATGCACATGATGGAAAGCGTGGCGCTGCCTGGCGGCGGCGGCGTAAAAGCGGCCATCAAAGGTTATCGCATCGCCATTAAAACCGGTACCGCCAAAAAGGTCGGGCCGGACGGGCGCTATGTGAATAAATATATTGCTTACACCGCTGGCGTTGCGCCAGCGAGTCATCCTCGTTTTGCGCTGGTGGTGGTCATCAACGATCCCCAGGCTGGCAAATATTATGGCGGTGCGGTTTCCGCGCCGGTCTTCGGTGCCATCATGGGCGGGGTATTACGCACCATGAATATTGAACCTGATGCGCTACCGCCACCGGACAAAAACGAGTTGGTAGATAATAAGTGAGGGATCGAGTGACAGATCGTAACCTGCGCGACTTACTGGCGCCCTGGGTACCCGGCGCGCCTTCGCTGCCGCTTCGTGAGATGATTCTGGACAGCCGCCTTGCGGCATCCGGCGATCTGTTTGTGGCGATAAAAGGCTTTGCTGCAGATGGTCGTCGTTTTATTCCACAGGCTATTGCTCAGGGCGTATCGGCGATCATCGCTGAAGCCGAGGGCGAAGCGGAAGATGGCGAGATCAAAGCCATGCATGGCGTGCCGGTGATTTACCTGGCACAGCTTTCCCAGCGCCTTTCTGCGCTGGCTGGCCGTTTTTACGATCAGCCCGGCGAGAAGCTGCGTCTGATTGGCGTGACCGGCACCAATGGCAAAACCACCACCACTCAGCTGCTGGCCCAGTGGGGACAGCTGCTGGGCGAGACTGGTGCGGTGATGGGGACCGTAGGCAATGGCCTGTATGGTCATCTCACGCCGGCGGAAAACACCACGGGTTCGGCGGTTGAGGTGCAGCATACCCTGAATTCGCTGGTTTCAGCGGGCGCTACGCTGGCGGCGATGGAAGTTTCTTCCCATGGACTGGTGCAGCACCGCGTTGCCGCACTGCCGTTCGCCGCTGCGGCGTTTACCAATTTGAGCCGCGATCATCTTGATTACCATGGCGATATGGTGAGCTATGAGTCCGCAAAATGGCTGCTGTTTGCTGAACATACAGTTGGACAGTCGATCATTAATGCGGACGATGAAACCGGTCGTCGCTGGCTGAAAAAGCTGCCGGATGCGGTGGCCGTCACCATGGAGAACAACCTGGAGCCGGGCTGCCATGGCCGCTGGCTGCAAGCCACGCAGGTCAGTTATCACGATAACGGCGCGTCGATTCGTTTCGACTCCAGCTGGGGCGGGGGTGAGATCGAAAGCCGCCTGATGGGCGCTTTTAACGTGAGTAACTTACTGATTGCACTGGGTACGCTGCTGTCGCTGGGCTACCCGCTGGCTGAACTCATTGCAACGGGTCATCAGCTACAGCCGGTGACCGGCAGAATGGAAGTCTTCACGGCGCCAGGCAAACCGACGGTTGTGGTGGACTACGCACATACGCCGGACGCGCTGGAAAAAGCGTTGGAAGCGGCCCGGCTTCATTGCCAGGGCACGCTATGGTGCGTCTTTGGCTGCGGCGGCGATCGTGATAAAGGCAAGCGGCCGCTAATGGGCGCGATTGCCGAGCAGTTCTCCGACGTAGTAGTGATTACTGATGACAATCCCCGGAGCGAAGATCCCGCTGCGATCGTCGCTGATATCCTTACTGGCTTACTCGATCCGGGTCGCGCTCGCGTCGTATCCGGCAGAGCGGAGGCGGTAACTAATACCGTCATGCAGGCGAAAGAAGGCGACATTGTGCTGGTGGCAGGCAAAGGCCACGAAGATTACCAGATCGTTGGCAATCGTCGTCTGGACTACTCCGACCGCGACACCGTCGCTCGTTTATTGGGAGTGATGGCATGATAGCTCTTTCTTTGCAACAGCTGGCCGAGCTAACGGGCGGCAAACTTTTTGGTAGCGACCTGACGTTTGCTGACGTCACTACCGACACGCGTAAAGTAAGCGCTGGCTGCTTGTTTATCGCGCTGAAAGGCGAGCGTTTCGACGCGCACGACCTGGTTGGCGATGCCATTGCCGCCGGTTCGGCAGCTCTATTGGTAAGTAAGCACTTACCCGTTGCTGTGCCGCAGGTCGTTGTTACTGACACTCGTATTGCGCTGGGCCAGCTCGCTGGCTGGGTTCGGCAACAATCGACGGCTCGCGTCGTTGCGCTGACCGGTTCTTCCGGTAAAACCTCGGTAAAAGAGATGACGGCAGCCATTCTGCGTCAGTGTGGTGAAACGCTCTATACCGCAGGCAACCTGAACAATGATATCGGCGTGCCGCTGACGCTGCTGCGCCTGACGGCTAAGCATCAGTATGCGGTTATCGAACTGGGCGCGAACCACCAGGGCGAAATTGCTTACACCACTGAGATCGCCCGACCTGAAACGGCGCTGGTGAATAACCTGGCCGCCGCGCATCTGGAAGGGTTTGGATCGCTGGCAGGCGTGGCAAAAGCCAAAGGCGAGATTTTTCAGGGGCTACCGCTGAACGGTACCGCCATTCTGAATGCCGACAGCAACGACTGGCCGCACTGGCAGCAAACGCTGCACGGTAAAAAAGTCTGGCGTTTTTCGCCTCAGCCACAGGCCGAAAGCGATTTCTCCGCTACCGATATTCAGATTACCAGCACGGGTACGCATTTCGCGATGACCACCCCTGCGGGCACCATCCCGGTTCAGCTGCCGCTGCCTGGCCGCCACAATATTGCCAACGCGCTGGCCGCCGCCGCGCTGGCGTTGTCGGTAGATGCGCCGCTTAGCGCCATCCAGCAGGGACTGGCCACGCTGACCGCCGTTCCCGGACGTCTTTTCCCGATTCTGCTCGCTCAGGACAAATTACTGCTTGATGACAGCTACAACGCCAACGTGGGTTCAATGACCGCTGCCGCTCAGGTTCTGGCAGAAATGCCCGGCTATCGCGTGATGGTTGTCGGTGATATGGCTGAACTGGGCGACGAAGCGCAGGAGTGCCACCGCGAGGTGGGCGAAGCGGCTCGCCTGGCAGGGATCGATAAAGTGCTGAGCGTCGGCTCACTGAGCAAAATCATCAGCGATGCCAGCGGGACGGGCGAACACTTTACTGACAAGGCCGCTGTCACTGCGCGTCTGAAAGCGCTGCTAAATGAGCAGCCGGTTATTACCGTTTTAATCAAAGGTTCACGTAGTGCCGCCATGGAGCAGGTAGTACAGAGCTTACAGGAGAAAGGAACATGTTAGTCTGGCTGGCCGAACACCTGGTCACTTTTTATTCGGGCTTTAACGTCTTTTCTTATCTGACGTTCCGCGCCATTGTCAGCCTGCTGACGGCGCTGTTTATCTCGCTGTGGATGGGGCCGCGTATGATTGCCCGCCTGCAGGAAATGTCTTTTGGTCAGGTTGTGCGTAACGATGGCCCGGAGTCGCACTTCAGCAAGCGCGGGACGCCGACGATGGGCGGGATAATGATCCTGTTTTCCATCACGGTCTCCGTGCTGATGTGGGCTTATCCGACCAACCCTTATGTCTGGTGCGTATTGGTGGTGCTGGTGGGCTTTGGCATCATCGGCTTCGTCGATGATTATCGCAAAGTGGTGCGTAAAGATACCAAAGGCCTGATCGCCCGCTGGAAGTATTTCTGGATGTCGGTGATCTCGCTGGGCGTTGCCTTTGCCTTATACATTGCCGGCAAAGGGACACCTGCCACCGAGCTGGTGGTGCCGTTCTTTAAAGACGTTATGCCACAGCTGGGTCTGTTCTACGTCGTGCTCGCTTACTTTGTGATTGTGGGAACCGGCAACGCCGTGAACCTGACCGATGGTCTGGACGGGCTGGCGATTATGCCTACGGTGTTTGTCGCGGCCGGTTTTGCACTGGTTGCCTGGGCAACCGGTAACGTTAAGTTTGCTGAATACCTGCATATTCCTTATCTGCGCCACGCTGGCGAACTGGTCATTGTCTGCACCGCGATTGTCGGCGCTGGGCTGGGTTTCTTATGGTTCAACACCTATCCGGCGCAGGTGTTTATGGGCGATGTCGGATCGCTGGCGCTGGGCGGCGCGCTGGGTACGATTGCCGTACTGCTGCGACAGGAATTTTTGCTGGTGATTATGGGCGGCGTATTTGTGGTGGAAACCCTGTCGGTGATCCTACAGGTCGGCTCCTTTAAGCTGCGCGGTCAGCGCATCTTCCGCATGGCGCCTATCCATCACCATTACGAACTGAAAGGCTGGCCGGAACCACGCGTCATCGTGCGCTTCTGGATTATTTCACTGATGCTGGTGCTGATTGGCCTGGCAACGTTGAAGGTACGGTGATGAAGGTTAACTACCAGGGCAAAAAAGTTGTCATTATCGGGCTGGGCCTGACTGGCCTTTCCTGCGTTGATTTCTTTCTGGCGCGTGGCGTAACGCCGCGCGTGATGGATACCCGCATCGCGCCGCCAGGCCTGGACAAGCTGGCGGAAAACGTTGAGCGCTGGTTAGGTTCGCTGAATGACAGCTGGCTGCTGGATGCTGACCTAATCGTCGCCAGTCCCGGCATGGCACTCAGCCATTTGTCGCTGATGGAAGCCGCTGAAGCCGGCGTGGAAATTGTTGGCGACATTGAGCTTTTCTGTCGTGAAGCACAGGCGCCGATTGTCGCCATCACCGGTTCGAACGGCAAAAGCACCGTTACTACGTTAGTCGGTGAGATGGCAAAAGCCGCAGGCTGGCAGGTTGGCGTAGGCGGCAATATTGGTTTGCCCGCCCTGATGCTGCTGGACAAGCCCGCCCAGCTCTACGTGCTGGAGCTGTCCAGCTTTCAGCTGGAGACCACCAGCAGCCTGAAAGCGGCGGCTGCGACCATTCTCAACGTCACTGAAGATCATATGGATCGTTATCCATTGGGTATGCAGCAGTATCGCGCAGCTAAACTGCGCGTTTACGAACAGGCTGGAGTCTGTGTCGTCAATGCTGATGATGCGATGACCATGCCGGTTCGCGGTGCGGATAAGCGCTGCATCAGTTTTGGCGTAGACGTCGGTGATTATCACCTCAACCGCCAGCAGGGCAGCGTCTGGCTACGTGTAAAAGGCGAGAAAGTTTTAAACACCGACGAAATGATGCTGGTTGGCCAGCACAACTATACCAACGCGCTGGCGGCGCTTGCGCTGGCTGATGCCGTTGGCCTGCCACGCAGCAGCAGCCTGAAAGCGCTGACAACGTTTACCGGGCTGGCACACCGTTTCCAGCTGGCTTATGAACACAATGGCGTGCGCTGGATCAATGATTCTAAAGCGACCAACGTCGGCAGTACTGAAGCGGCGCTCAACGGTTTGCAGGTTAAGGGAACGCTTTGGCTGCTATTAGGCGGTGATGGAAAATCGGCGGACTTCAGTTCGCTGGCGAGCTATCTGCAAGGCGACAAGGTACGGATTTACTGCTTTGGCCGCGATGCTGCAGGTCTGGCTGCGCTGCGTCCTGAAATTGCGGTGCAAACGGAAACGCTGGCTGAAGCGATGAAGCAAATTGCGGTTCAGGTACAGCCAGGCGATATGGTGCTGCTGTCACCAGCCTGCGCCAGCCTCGATCAGTTCAGAAATTTTGAGCAGCGCGGTGACGCCTTTACTCAACTGGCGAAGGAGCTTGGCTGATGCGTATTCCTGGTTTAAGCATTGCCAGCTGGCTTTCTGAACGCCTGAAAGAGTGGGTGATGGGCGCACGTGAAAGCGATGCCAGCTCAATGGTGCTTTATGACCGCACGCTGCTCTGGCTGACCATCGGTCTTGCCATCATCGGTTTTGTCATGGTGACGTCGGCATCCATGCCGGTGGGCCAGCGTTTATCGGACGACCCCTTCTTCTTTGCCAAGCGTGATGCGTTTTATCTGGTGCTCGCCTTCGGGATGGGGCTGGTAACGCTGCGTGTCCCCATGGACTTCTGGCAGCGCTACAGCAACATCATGCTGCTGGTGACGGTGGTGATGCTGCTGATCGTTCTGGTGGTCGGCAGCTCGGTCAACGGTGCGTCGCGCTGGATCGCGCTGGGGCCGCTACGTATACAGCCTGCGGAGCTGTCCAAGCTGTCGCTGTTTTGCTATCTGGCCAGCTACCTGGTGCGCAAAGTTGACGAGGTCCGAAACAATTTTTGGGGCTTCTGTAAGCCAATGGGCGTGATGGTTGTCCTGGCGGTACTGCTGCTGGCACAGCCCGATCTTGGTACGGTGGTTGTGCTGTTCGTGACGACGCTGGCGATGCTGTTCCTGGCGGGTGCCAAGCTGTGGCAATTTCTGGCAATCATCGGCTCCGGTATTTTTGCCGTATGCCTGCTGATTATTGCTGAACCCTATCGTATGCGCCGCGTCACCTCCTTCTGGAATCCGTGGGAAGATCCGTTTGGCAGCGGTTATCAGCTGACCCAATCTCTGATGGCCTTTGGACGCGGGGAGTTTTGGGGGCAGGGCTTAGGCAATTCGGTACAAAAGCTGGAGTATTTACCGGAGGCGCATACCGATTTTATCTTCTCCATTATTGGAGAAGAACTGGGTTATATCGGTGTGGTTCTGGCGCTGTTAATGGTATTCTTCGTCGCTTTTCGCGCGATGTCCATTGGCCGTCGTGCGCTGGAGCTTGACCAGCGGTTTGCCGGTTTCCTCGGCTGCTCAATTGGCGTCTGGTTCAGCTTCCAGGCACTGGTAAACGTCGGTGCTGCGGCAGGCATGCTGCCCACCAAAGGCCTGACGTTGCCGCTGATCAGCTACGGTGGTTCCAGTTTGATTATTATGTCGACCGCCATCGTATTTTTGTTACGTATTGATTATGAGACGCGTCTGGCAAAAGCTCAGGCGTTTACGCGAGGTAGTCGATGAAAGGGAAGCGACTGATGGTCATGGCTGGCGGCACCGGGGGACACGTTTTCCCTGGCCTGGCCGTTGCACACCATCTGATAGCGCAGGGCTGGGAAGTGCGCTGGCTCGGCACGGCGGACCGTATGGAAGCCGACCTGGTACCGAAACACGGTATCGACATCGATTTTATTTGCATTAGCGGCTTACGCGGCAAAGGTCTGAAGGCACTGATTGCTGCACCGCTGCGTATTTTTACCGCCGTGCGTCAGGCTCGCGCCATCATGAAAGCCTACAGGCCTGATGTGGTGCTGGGCATGGGCGGTTATGTTTCCGGGCCTGGTGGCTTAGCGGCCTGGAGCTGTGGCATCCCGGTAGTGCTGCATGAGCAAAACGGTATTGCCGGTCTGACCAACAAATGGCTGGCAAAGATCGCGAAAAAAGTGATGCAGGCTTTCCCCGGTGCGTTCCCAAAGGCAGAAGTGGTGGGCAATCCGGTGAGAACCGACGTGCTGGCGCTACCACTGCCGGAAGCGCGTATGGCGAATCGCACGGGGCCTGTACGTGTGCTGGTTATTGGCGGCTCTCAGGGCGCGCGCATTTTGAATCAAACCATGCCGCAGGTAGCCGCAAAGCTTGGCGACAAGATTACGCTCTGGCACCAGGTGGGTAAGGGCGCGCTGGATAGCGTTAACAGCGCCTACCAGCAGGTTGAACAAACCGGACATAACGTCACCGAGTTTATTGATGATATGGCCGCAGCCTATGCATGGGCAGACGTGATCGTATGCCGTTCCGGCGCGCTGACCGTTAGTGAAGTCGCCGCCGCAGGTTTACCCGCCATCTTTGTACCGTTCCAGCATAAAGATCGCCAACAGTATTGGAACGCGCTGCCGCTGGAAAAAGCGGGCGCGGCAAAAATTTATGAGCAGCCGCAGTTCTCTGCGGACACAGTGGCGCAAACGCTGGCGGCCTGGGATCGGGCTACCTTATTGCAGATGGCCCACAAAGCGCGTGCGGTAGCGGTTCCTGATGCGACCGAGCGTGTGGCGGCAGAAGTCTGTAAAGCGGCGTTATAAACAGAATTTCGTGGGGCGAGATGACTCGCCCGGAACCAGGTGCGACAACGCACCGACAGGCAGAAAAGATGAATACACAACAACTGGCAAAACTGCGTTCTATCGTGCCCGAGATGCGTCGCGTCCGGCACATTCACTTTGTCGGCATCGGTGGTGCTGGCATGGGCGGTATTGCCGAAGTGTTGGCCAATGAAGGCTATGAAATCAGCGGTTCAGATCTGGCACCCAATGCGGTGACACAGCATCTGAGCGGCCTTGGTGCCACCATCTATTTTAACCATCGTCCTGAGAACGTCAGTGACGCCAGCGTTGTGGTTGTCTCCACGGCCGTTTCGCAGGATAACCCGGAGCTTGTTGCGGCGCGTGAAGCCCGTATACCGGTCATTCGCCGTGCTGAGATGCTGGCCGAGCTGATGCGTTTCCGCCACGGTATCGCCGTTGCCGGGACGCACGGTAAAACCACCACCACGGCGATGGTCTCCAGCATTTATGCTGAAGGCGGCCTCGATCCAACGTTCGTAAACGGTGGGCTGGTGAAAGCCGCAGGCACCCATGCGCGTCTGGGCAGCAGCCGTTATCTGATTGCCGAAGCGGATGAAAGCGACGCCTCGTTTTTGCATCTGCAACCGATGGTGGCGATTGTCACCAATATCGAAGCCGACCACATGGATACCTACCAGGGCGACTTTGAAAATCTGAAGCAGACCTTTATCAACTTCCTGCACAACCTGCCGTTTTATGGCCGCGCGGTAATGTGCGTTGATGATGCTGTGATTCGGGAACTGATCCCGCGTGTTGGACGTCAGATAACCACCTATGGTTTTAGTGAAGATGCCGACGTTCGCATTGAGCATTATGAACAGCATGGTGCGCAGGGGCATTTCACCCTGGCCCGCCATGATAAGCCGCTGATGCGCGTCACGCTCAATGCGCCAGGTCGCCATAACGCGCTTAACGCAGCGGCCGCCGTGGCCGTGGCGACGGAAGAAGGCATTGAGGATGAAGAGATCCTCAGCGCGCTGGAAAGTTTCCAGGGAACGGGCCGTCGTTTTGATTTCCTGGGCGAATATCCGTTGCAGGAAGTTAACGGCGTAGCGGGGACAGCGATGCTGGTTGATGACTATGGACATCACCCAACCGAAGTTGATGCAACGATTAAAGCGGCTCGCGCGGGCTGGCCGGATAAGCAGCTGGTGATGATTTTTCAGCCACACCGCTACACGCGCACCCGCGATCTTTATGACGATTTTGCTAACGTGTTGTCACAGGTAGATGTGTTGCTGATGCTGGACGTCTATTCCGCGGGTGAAACGCCCATTCCAGGGGCCGACAGCCGTTCGTTATGTCGCACCATCCGCGGCCGTGGCAAAGTCGATCCTATCCTGGTTTCAGATCACGATGCGGTGCTGGAAATGCTGGCACCAAAACTGACAGGCAACGATTTAATCCTCGTGCAGGGCGCGGGGAATGTTGGGCGCATTGCGCGCAAGCTGGCCGATCAAAAGTTACAACCGCAGACAAAAGAAGGAGTTCATCATGGCTGAGAAAGTAGCGGTATTGCTGGGTGGCACTTCTGCTGAACGCGAAGTGTCGCTGATGTCAGGTAAAGCGGTGCTGGCCGGGCTGATCGAAGCCGGTATTGATGCTCATCCTGTTGATATCCGGGACTTCCCGGTAATGCGCCTGAAAGAAGAAGGCTTTGATAAAGCCTTTATCGCACTGCACGGTCGTGGCGGGGAAGACGGCACGCTTCAGGGCGTACTGGAGTTCCTGTCGGTGCCTTACACCGGTAGCGGCGTAATGGCGTCTGCGATCACCATGGACAAGCTACGTACCAAATGCCTGTGGCAGGGTTGCGGCTTGCCGGTATCGCCTTACGTTGCCATCACGCGTAAAGAAATGGATGCCGGTCTGAGTGATGACATTCGCGCTCGTATTGCGGCACTGGGCTTACCCGTTTTCGTCAAGCCAAGTTGTGAAGGCTCCAGCGTAGGCATCTCCCGTGTCAATGAAGCCAGCACGCTTCAGGCTGCACTGGTTGAAGCGTTTCGCCATGACGACGAAGTTCTGGTTGAAGCATTTTTGAGCGGCCCGGAATATACCGTAGCGGTAATTGGCGACGATATACTACCTTCTATACGTATTCAGGTCGTTTCTGAGTTCTATGACTATGAAGCAAAATACTTTTCTGACGATACTGAATACTTCTGTCCAAGCGGTTTATCGGCTGAACAGGAAGCTGAACTGCGTGAAATCGTGCTGAAAGCCTGGCGTTCGCTTGGCTGTAGCGGATGGGGGCGTGTTGATTTGATGATGGGCGGTGACGGGCAGTTTTATCTGCTGGAAGTGAATACGTCGCCAGGGATGACCAGCCACAGCCTGGTGCCGATGGCGGCTAAACAAGCCGGAATGAGCTTCTCCCAGCTGGTAGCGCGCATTCTGGAGCTGGCCGACTGATATGTCCCAGGCCGCTCTGAATGTCCGAAATCGTGAAGCGCAGGAAAAAGTGCGCACTGGCACCGGCCGCAGCAATGGTTCGCGGCTGGCAGGCATTCTCTTTCTGCTCATAGTGCTTGGCGTGATGTCTGCGGGTGGTTTCGTAATTGTGAAGTGGATGAATGACGCTTCCCGGCTACCGCTGTCAAGGCTGGTGGTGACAGGGCAAATGCACTACACCACCAACGATGATATTCGTCAGGCTATTTTGTCGCTGGGCGCACCGGGAACGTTTATGTCGCAGGACGTAGACGTTATCCAGCAGCAGATAGAACGCCTGCCGTGGATCCAGCAGGTCAGCGTGCGTAAGCAATGGCCGGATGAATTAAAGATTCATCTGGTTGAATATGTTCCGGTTGCCCGGTGGAATGATCTGCATATGGTTGATGCCAGTGGAAAATCATTCAGCGTACCGGCTAACCATATGGGCAAAGCGTCAATGCCGATGCTCTATGGCCCTGAAGGAAGCGAATCTGAGGTGCTGGCAGGTTTTCACCAGATGAGCGACATGCTGGCCGCCAGTAAATTTAAGTTGAAAGCCGCGTCAATGACCGCAAGACGGTCCTGGCAGCTGGTGTTGGACGATGATGAGCGTCTGGAATTAGGACGCAATGAAGATATGAAGCGACTAAAACGCTTCATCCAGCTTTATCCAACGCTGCAACAGCAGGCGCAGACGGAAAATAAGCGTATCAGTTATGTGGACCTGCGATATGACTCTGGCGCGGCAGTAGGCTGGGCGCCGCCACTCATTCCGACCACTGACGGTAATAAGCAACAGAATCAGGCACAGGTTAAACAACAATGATCAAGGCGACGGACAGAAAACTGGTAGTTGGACTCGAAATCGGCACCGCTAAGGTCGCTGCTTTGGTAGGGGAAATTCTGCCCGATGGCATGGTCAACATCATCGGGGTGGGCAGCTGTCCTTCGCGCGGTATGGATAAAGGCGGCGTAAACGACCTGGAATCCGTCGTAAAGTGCGTACAGCGCGCGATTGACCAGGCAGAACTGATGGCGGATTGCCAGATTTCATCCGTTTACCTTGCATTATCAGGCAAACATATCAGTTGCCAGAACGAAATAGGGATGGTTCCTATTTCGGAAGAAGAAGTGACACAGGAAGATGTGGAAAATGTGGTGCATACCGCTAAATCCGTCCGTGTTCGTGATGAACACCGCATTCTGCACGTTATTCCGCAAGAGTACGCGATTGATTATCAGGAAGGGATCAAAAATCCGGTAGGGTTATCCGGTGTGCGCATGCAGGCGAAAGTGCATTTGATTACCTGCCATAACGATATGGCAAAAAACATCGTAAAAGCCGTTGAACGATGCGGCCTGAAAGTTGACCAACTGATCTTTGCCGGTCTGGCCGCCAGTTTTGCCGTACTGACCGAAGATGAACGTGAGCTGGGCGTTTGCGTCGTGGACGTCGGTGGCGGCACAATGGATATCGCGGTTTATACTGGCGGCGCATTGCGTCACACTAAGGTTATTCCGTATGCGGGTAACGTGGTCACCAGCGATATCGCTTATGCGTTCGGGACGCCGCCAACGGATGCCGAAGCCATTAAAGTGCGTCATGGCTGCGCTTTAGGCTCGATTGTTGGTAAAGACGAAAACGTCGAGGTACCGAGCGTTGGCGGCCGTCCGCCAAGAAGTTTACAGCGTCAGACGCTGGCCGAAGTGATTGAGCCGCGTTACACCGAGCTGCTAAACCTGGTTAACGACGAAATCCTGCAGCTGCAGGAACAGCTGCGCCAGCAGGGTGTGAAGCACCACCTTGCCGCTGGCATTGTCCTGACGGGCGGCGCGGCACAGATTGAAGGTCTGGCGGCCTGCGCCCAGCGTGTGTTCCACACGCAGGTACGCATTGGGCAGCCGCTGAACATTACCGGATTAACGGATTATGCGCAGGAGCCGTATTACTCAACGGCGGTTGGCCTGCTGCATTACGGAAAAGAGTCTCATCTTAACGGTGAGGCGGATGTCGAAAAAAGAGCCTCAGTGGGTAACTGGTTCAAACGAATCAACAGCTGGCTGAGAAAAGAGTTTTAATTTTGAGAAAAGGAGATCATGCTAGGCTTATTTATGATCTCCAGGCGACAGGCACATAACGGAGAGAAATTATGTTTGAACCTATGGAATTAACCAATGACGCGGTGATTAAAGTCATCGGCGTCGGCGGCGGCGGCGGTAACGCCGTAGAGCATATGGTGCGTGAGCGCATCGAAGGCGTTGAATTCTTTGCCGTGAACACTGACGCTCAGGCGCTGCGCAAAACGGCAGTGGGCCAGACTATCCAGATTGGTAACGGCATTACCAAAGGTCTGGGAGCCGGCGCAAACCCGGAAGTGGGTCGCAACTCTGCAGAAGAAGATCGTGAAGCACTGCGTCAGGCGCTGGAAGGGGCGGATATGGTGTTTATCGCAGCCGGCATGGGCGGCGGTACCGGTACCGGTGCAGCGCCAGTGGTTGCTGAAGTGGCAAAAGATTTAGGTATTCTGACCGTTGCTGTCGTCACTAAGCCTTTCAATTTTGAAGGCAAAAAGCGTATGGCTTTCGCGGAGCAGGGTATTGCCGAGCTGTCTAAGCATGTCGACTCACTGATTACTATTCCAAACGACAAGCTGCTGAAAGTTCTGGGCCGTGGCATTTCTTTGCTGGACGCATTTGGTGCAGCTAATGACGTGCTGAAAGGCGCGGTGCAGGGTATTGCCGAACTGATTACGCGTCCAGGCCTGATGAACGTCGACTTTGCTGACGTGCGCACCGTTATGTCCGAAATGGGCTATGCGATGATGGGTTCTGGCGTAGCCTGCGGCGAAGATCGCGCAGAAGAAGCCGCAGAAATGGCTATTTCCAGCCCGCTGCTGGAAGACATCGATCTGTCTGGCGCGCGCGGCGTACTGGTTAACATCACCGCTGGCTTCGATCTGCGTCTGGACGAGTTCGAAACCGTGGGTAACACCATTCGTGCCTTTGCTTCCGACAATGCCACCGTGGTTATCGGTACCTCGCTGGATCCGGAAATGAACGACGAACTGCGTGTAACCGTTGTCGCTACCGGTATTGGTATGGACAAGCGCCCGGAAATCACCCTGGTGACCAACAAGCAGCAGCAGACGCAACCGGCTATCGATCATCGCTACCAGCAGCATGGTATGGCACCGCTGCCACAGGAACAGAAGCCTGCGGCGAAAGTGGTTAACGATCCGGCCACGCAAACAAACAAAGAGCCTGACTATCTGGATATTCCAGCCTTCCTGCGTAAGCAGGCGGACTAAGAATTTCCTGAGAATTAGGATTCTCCGCTCTTTGTGTTAAAATGTTCGCCCGTCAGTGATATACACTGGCGGTCGGATGAGTAATTTTGCGAGATAATGCGATGATCAAACAACGGACATTAAAACGTATTGTTCAGGCGACTGGCGTCGGTTTGCATACCGGCAAAAAAGTCACCCTGACATTACGCCCTGCGCCGGCTAATACCGGGGTCATCTATCGTCGCACTGACTTGAATCCACCGGTTGATTTCCCGGCTGATGCCAAATCCGTGCGTGATACCATGCTCTGTACTTGCCTGGTCAATGAGCATGACGTGCGTATTTCGACAGTCGAACACCTGAACGCAGCTCTGGCTGGCCTCGGCATTGATAATATTGTGGTTGAAGTTAACGCGCCTGAAATTCCTATTATGGATGGCAGCGCCGCTCCCTTTATTTATCTGCTGATGGATGCCGGTATTGAAGAACTGAACTGCGCGAAAAAGTTTGTGCGCATCAAACAACCGGTCCGGGTTGAAGATGGCGACAAATGGGCTGAACTGTCTCCGCACAACGGTTTTACACTGGACTTCACCATTGACTTCAAGCATCCGGCGATTGATTCCAGCTCTCAGCGCTACTGCATGGATTTTTCTGCAGAATCCTTTACGCGTCAGATCAGCCGTGCTCGTACCTTCGGTTTCATGCGTGACATCGAAGCGTTACAGTCACGGGGCCTTTGCCTGGGCGGCAGCTTTGACTGCGCCATCGTGGTCGATGACTATCGCGTGCTGAACGAAGACGGTCTGCGCTTTGAAGATGAGTTTGTTCGCCATAAAATGCTTGATGCTATTGGCGATCTGTTTATGTGTGGTCATAACATCATTGGTGCGTTTACCGCATACAAAGGTGGTCATGCACTGAACAACAAACTGCTCCAGGCCGTGCTGGCTAAGCAGGAAGCCTGGGAATGGGCAACCTTCGAAGATGAAGCAGAGCTGCCGGTGAAATTCAGGGCACCAAACCTGGTTCTGGCATAAGCCAGAGCTATTTATTACGACTGGTTGAGCGGGTACTCTCTCCGGCCAGCGAGGCCAGTCGTTCTATTGTTTGTCTCAGCTTCTCCGGGCTACGGCTCGCCACGCTCCGCAAAATTTCCGCACTCTGTTCGCTAAGCTGACGTCCAGCTGATTTCTCTTCGGCCGCTGACTGACTGCTGCTTTCCTGCGCGCTTTCCTGTGCTTTTGCCGCTAACGTTGGATTTATCCTGATGTCGATTGCCGTCAATGATGGTAGTATTTGCGCTCGTAAAGCTGACAGCAGGCTGGATTGTTCGTAGCGTAAACGCATCATCCAACTGGCATTAGCGGTTTCGAGCACCAGAATGCCCTGGCGAAAATTCGCCACGCGGCACCAGGGATGCAGCTGTGCAGGGATAACGCCCTTTACTGCACGGTTCAGCTTATTCAGCGCAATGGCGCGTTGCTGAATGGACTGCAGCATGTTCTGGCCTTCGGTGGTTTCGAATAAATATTCTATAGATTGCGGGCGACTATCGCGCATAGCAGGCTCCGGCGGAAAACAGTGGGTATTCTAAATCGTTGGCGACAATTTGGCAGACGTTATTTCTGGCCGCATCTCCTGTTGGGGATGGTCGCGGCGAGTCTCGGCCTGCCTCACGCCTCAAGTGGCGATCGTGCAACCATACCAGAAACCGCCTCCAGAAGCCTCAATATCAGCAGTGTCGTACGCTTTGATGGCCTGGCACTGTTGCAGGAAAGCGCCCGTCGGCCTAATTTTAACGTCGATTACTGGCACCAGCATGCGATCCGCACCGTTATTCGCCATCTTTCTTTCTCACTGACGCCCGCCAGTACTCCAGATATTGAGCAGGCAATGCCGCTTGAAGTCCAGAAGCTGGCGCTGCTCGACACGCTAAATGCATTACTGACGCATGAAGCGAAGCCGCCAACGATTATTCGTCAGACGCAGCAGCGTCAGGTGGCCGCCAAACCTCACCATCAAACCGGTCTCTGGCTGGCCCAGGTTCAGGGCATTCGTGCCGGGCCTGCTTCTCTCGCGTAACCTCTGGCGTTTCATTTTTTAATATCTACGTTTAGGTTTTCACCACATATGTGGTGGCTGAGAGAATATTTTTATTATGTTAATCAAATTATTAACCAAGGTTTTTGGTAGCAGTAACGACCGTACCCTACGCCGCATGCGTAAAGTTGTTGAGCAGATCAACAAGATGGAACCCGATTTCGAAAAGCTCACTGATGAGCAGCTGAAAGCGAAAACCGTTGAGTTCCGTGCTCGCCTGGAAAAAGGTGAAGTGCTGGAAAATCTGATCCCGGAAGCGTTCGCTACGGTGCGTGAGGCGAGTAAACGTGTGTTTGGCATGCGTCACTTTGACGTCCAGCTGCTGGGCGGTATGGTGTTGAACGATCGCTGCATCGCTGAAATGCGTACCGGTGAAGGTAAAACCCTGACCGCGACGTTACCCGCCTACCTGAACGCGCTGAGCGGCAAAGGCGTTCACGTCGTCACGGTGAATGATTACCTCGCACAGCGTGATGCGGAAAACAACCGCGGGCTGTTTGAGTTCCTGGGTCTGTCAATCGGCATCAACCTGCCTGGCATGCCTGCACCAGCTAAACGTGAAGCCTATGCGGCAGATATTACCTACGGCACCAACAACGAATATGGCTTTGACTACCTGCGCGACAACATGGCGTTCAGCCCTGAAGATCGCGTCCAGCGTAAGCTGAACTATGCGCTGGTGGATGAAGTTGACTCAATCCTGATCGATGAAGCACGTACGCCGCTGATCATTTCTGGCCCGGCAGAAGACAGCTCGGAGCTTTATATCCGGGTCAACAAAATCATCCCACACCTGATCCGTCAGGAAAAAGAAGATTCCGACACTTTCCAGGGTGAGGGACATTTCTCCGTGGATGAAAAAGCCCGTCAGGTGCATCTTACCGAGCGCGGTCTGGTGGTAATTGAAGAACTGATGGTCAGTGAAGGCATTATGGAAGAGGGCGAGTCGCTCTATTCGCCAAGCAATATCATGATGATGCATCATGTGACGGCTGCACTGCGCGCCCACGTTCTCTTTACTCGTGATGTGGATTACATCGTTAAAGATGGCGAAGTTATCATCGTTGATGAACACACCGGCCGTACTATGCAGGGGCGTCGCTGGTCTGATGGCCTGCATCAGGCGGTAGAAGCCAAAGAAGGCGTGGAAATTCAGAACGAAAACCAGACGCTGGCTTCAATTACCTTCCAGAACTACTTCCGTCTGTATAACAAGCTGGCCGGGATGACCGGTACGGCCGATACGGAAGCCTTTGAATTCAGCTCGATTTACAAGCTGGAAACCATTGTTGTGCCAACCAACCGCCCGATGGTGCGTAAAGATCTACCGGATCTGGTTTATATGACCGAGAAGGAAAAGATCGATGCGATCATTGAAGATATCCGCGAGCGTACCGCTAACGGTCAGCCGGTACTGGTAGGGACCATCTCAATTGAGAAATCCGAAGTTGTTTCGGAAGAATTGACGCGTGCAGGCATCAAACATGCGGTATTGAACGCCAAGTTCCATGCTCGTGAAGCTGATATCGTTGCTCAGGCTGGTCAGCCTGGCGCGGTAACTATCGCGACTAATATGGCGGGACGTGGTACCGATATCGTGCTGGGCGGTAGCTGGCAGGCTGAAATTGCCGATTTGGCTGAACCGACTCCAGAACAAATTGACGCGATCAAAAGTGCCTGGAAAATTCGCCATGACGCGGTACTGGCTTCGGGCGGTCTGCATATCATTGGTACAGAACGTCATGAGTCGCGTCGTATCGATAACCAGCTGCGTGGCCGTTCTGGTCGTCAGGGTGATAACGGTTCATCCCGTTTCTACCTGTCGATGGAAGATGCGCTGATGCGTATCTTTGCTTCCGATCGCGTCTCCAACATGATGCGTAAACTGGGCATGAAGCCTGGCGAAGCGATTGAGCATCCATGGGTGACGAAGGCTATCGCTAACGCGCAGCGTAAAGTTGAAAGCCGTAACTTTGATATCCGTAAGCAGCTGCTGGAATATGACGATGTGGCTAACGATCAGCGCCGGGCAATTTATACCCAGCGTAACGAGCTGCTGGACGTTTCTGACGTGTCTGAAACTATCGCCAGCATCCGTGAAGACGTATTTAAAGCGACTATCGATACCTACATTCCGCCGCAGTCTCTGGAAGAGATGTGGGATGTGGCTGGCCTGCAGGAACGCCTGAAAAACGATTTCGACCTGGAAATGCCGATTGCAGAATGGCTGGATAAAGAGCCTGAACTGCATGAAGAAACCCTGCGCGAACGTATTATGGAGCAGGCGAGAGAGCAGTATCAGCGTAAAGAAGAAATTGTTGGCATTGACATGATGCGCAACTTCGAGAAAGGCGTGATGCTGCAAACGCTGGATTCACTGTGGAAAGAGCATCTGGCGGCGATGGATTATCTGCGTCAGGGTATCCATCTGCGTGGCTACGCGCAAAAAGATCCTAAGCAGGAATATAAGCGCGAATCTTTCGCTATGTTCGCAGCTATGCTGGAGTCGCTGAAGTATGAAGTCATCAGCACGCTGAGCAAGGTACAGGTTCGTATGCCGGAAGAAGTGGAAGCGATGGAAGAGCAGCGCCGTGAGGAAGCTGAGCGCCTGGCACAGCAGCAGCAGCTAAGCCATGTCGATACCGAAACGGAAGCCGCGCTGGCGCTGGCTGAGCAAACCGGTGAACGCAAAGTCGGCCGCAACGATCCATGCCCATGTGGCTCGGGTAAAAAATACAAGCAGTGTCACGGTCGTCTGGCGTAACTGCCAGCGTGAGGGTCCGCTAACTTTGCGGTCCGGATAAGTCGACTGAGGATACCCTGTCAGCACTGGCTGACAGGGTATTTTTTTATCCATGTTGCCAGAGAAAAACTGCCCAACCAGCGAAAGCCAGTGCGGGACCAAAAGGGAAAGGTTTACTCAAATCGCGGCCGGTAAACATCCAGCTTGCCAGCAGCATAACAATGGCAATGGATGAAGCGATCAGGATGATTGTCGGCAGTCGGTAAACCCCAAGCCACGCGCCCAGAGCGGCCAGCAGCTTGGCATCTCCCAAACCTAATCCTTCTTTCTTTGCGAAAAATCGATAGCTACGTGAAAGCAAAAAAAGCGAGGTATAGCCAACAGCAGCGCCAGAGACTGCCCAGGCCAGCTGCACAGAAGGAAGCAGCCCCGCGGCATTACTTATCAGTCCGAGCCACAGTAATGAGAGCGTCAATCTATCGGGTAACAGCATATATCGCAGGTCTGTCAGCGACAGAGACAGCAGCATCCAGCTCAGCAACAATGTAGCAGGTAGCAATATTCCTGAAGGTATCCGCCAGATTACCAGCGACGTCACGCCAACGATGGCGACAGCAACCAGGATCTTTTGCCTGATATTCCAGAACGGTTGGTCCATTTTCCACCTCTTGCATTATCCTTCGCTGTTAAAGTCCGGGAACGTCTTTGCCAAAAGCACTTTACGCCTGTACATATTGAGTGTCGTGGTGCAGAAACGATTTCATCGTATTGCATAACAAATTTTCGAGGCATTACGCACTGTTGCGTTTGCGGCTTGTCATTGCGCCTTAACGCTGGAATAGTGACGAGGTGTGTTGTTATTCAGAGTGAGAGTTCATGAAACATCTGCAAGTAGCGGTGGGTATCATCCGCGATCGGAATAAAAATATCTTTCTTACCCAGCGATCGGCGAAATCGCATATGGCTAATATGTGGGAATTTCCTGGCGGAAAAATCGAAGCGGGGGAAACGCCTGAGCAGGCGTTAAAGCGTGAGCTGTGTGAAGAAGCCGGCATTGAAGTTTTGCAGCTAAATGCTTATGGCCAGGCAGAGCACGCTGATAGCGAGCTGAAAGTGACGCTGCATTTCTTTATTGTCGATAGCTGGAAGGGCACACCCTATGGCCGTGAAGGGCAGCCTGAACGTTGGGTCGCACAGAAAGCGCTAGTGGCGGAGCAGTTTCCCCCCGCTAACGCTGGCGTCATTACCCGTTTAAAAGCGGAAGCGCTTGAATAGCGGTTGCTCACAGAAGCTGGAAAACAGAATAAACCGCACTTCTGTTTTCCCTTCATTACCGATCTGATGGATTAATCGCGATCCGGCTGCTGTTCACTCCAGTCGTCGCTTTCTGAGAACTCACCTTCGCTGGCAATGCGCTTCTCTTCATTCGCCCATTCACCCAGATCGATCAGCTGGCAGCGCTTGCTGCAAAACGGGCGCCAGGGGCTGAGCTCATCCCAAATCACCTCTTTTGAGCAGGTTGGGCAGTTAACAATCGTCACTTCATTCATCGGTAAAAACCTTAACAGCAGGCAAGTTGAAAATCGAGGCGGGCCGGCACTTCGCCGTGCTCGCTGTCGAGCGGTAAGAAACGGATGGCATAGCGGCTTTTATGCCCGGATATTTGCGGATATAGCGAATCTTCCAGCATCAGCTGGAGACGCAGTAAGTCCGCGCCCTCCGCATTATCCTGATAAAATCCGTTCAGGCTGGTCTGGTTGCGGAAGTTAACAGACTGACGCAGTAAATCCAGGATCAGCGTCAATGCTTCACGAATGGGTGCCAGTGAATTCATCCACTGCGCAACCTGTAGATCACGTTTTTCCTGTGCGATATGCAGCCAGATATGTAGCGTAGGCAGATCAAAGCTACAGCAGCCGCCAGGTATGCTCAGACGCTGACGAACAAGGCTTATCAGGCGATCTTCGCGCAGCAGCTGACCCATACGCGGGGCAGCCATCAGCTCAGTGGATCGCGCTTTAAGATTCTCGCGCAACGTGTTTACCAGCTCCATATCAACGCCCGGCACCTCTACCCATGAGCGTAATTTCTGCTGCTGTTTTTCCAGCTCTTTAACAATCTCAGTACGCAGTTCACCCCGCTCGAAAACATCAAGCAGTTCCGCCGCATTGCGGAAAAAAGTCAACGCGCTGACAGGATTAGTAATGCTGCGGCTGCTTTCTAACTGACTCAGTAAAAATTCAATTCGCAGCCAGGTGCGCATTTTTTCGTTTAAAGGGTGCTCAAATAAAACCGTTGTGCTCATGCTTTTAATCCTGATTTGTTGCTCCGGCGAGCTGGCGATAGCGCTGATCCAGCAGGGCAACCTGGGCGGCTACATCGTCAGGCGATCCGCCGTTATCAATAATATCGTCTGCCACAGCAAGTCGCTCTTCGCGAGTGACCTGCGCAGCCAGAATATGTTCAGCCTGTTCACGGCTAATCCCATCTCTGGCGATAGTACGCGCCAGTTGAGTATCACGGTCTACGTCGACCACCAGCACCCGGTTCGCCAGATGCTGTAAATTATTTTCGACCAGTAAAGGCACCACCCATAAACACCAAACCGAGCGGGCAAGCGCCAGCTGACGACGGGTTTCAGTATGGATCAGCGGATGCAAAAGGGCGTTCAGCCAGGCCTTATCGGGCGCAGAACTGAAAATGCGTTGGCGTAAGGCTGCGCGATTAAGCGTGCCGTCTTTCGGGACGATCCCGGTGCCAAACCGCTGTCGAATAGCCTCGAGAGCAGGCTGCCCCGGTTCGACTACCTGGCGGGCAATCACATCGGCATCGATAATCTCTATGCCCCTGGCGGCAAAGGCATTGGCGATGGTTGTTTTTCCGCTGCCAATGCCACCGGTCAGCGCAACAGTATAGCTCATAAGCCTCGGCTCTTACGGCTCTGGTGTGAATGCATCGTAGCCGCGTTTAAAACACTGGGGCTAAGGGGCCTAAATGAGGCGCAGATCACATCAGAGGATGTCAGATAAATTTATCGGATTGTAGCGTAAATAAACCTGCTTTCGCAGTCTTGTTACGGCGTTTTTAGTGCGTATGATGACTACACTGGAGCTGGCCGCAGTGCCCGCGCTCAAGACTTGCGCCATCAACCAGGAAGAGAAATATGCGTATTGAAGAAGATATCAAGTTGGGCTTTAAAGATGTGTTGATCCGTCCTAAGCGGTCTACGTTACAAAGCCGTTCACAGGTTGAGTTAACTCGCGAATTTACCTTTAAACATTCAGGTGTGGCCTGGTCAGGCGTGCCGATTATTGCCGCCAATATGGATACCGTGGGCACCTTTAGTATGGCGGAAGCACTCGCCTCATTCGACTTGCTCACCGCAGTACATAAACACTACAGCGTAGCGCAGTGGCAGCAATTTGTTTCCCGTGTTCCCGAGAGCGTGCTTAAACACGTTATGGTTTCAACCGGGACTTCAGATGCCGACTTTATCAAAATGCAGCAAATTCTGGCGCTTTCACCCGCGCTGAATTTTATCTGTATCGACGTAGCCAATGGCTATTCCGAACATTTTGTCGCTTTCCTGAAGCGCGCGCGGGAAGCCTGCCCGGGTAAAACGATCGTTGCCGGTAATGTGGTAACGGGTGAAATGGTAGAAGAACTGATTCTGTCCGGTGCGGATATCGTTAAGGTTGGCATCGGTCCAGGCTCGGTCTGTACAACCCGAGTAAAAACAGGGGTAGGTTATCCGCAGCTTTCTGCCGTTATCGAGTGTGCCGATGCGGCTCATGGCCTGGGAGGGCAAATTGTCAGTGACGGCGGTTGCTCGGTGCCTGGCGATGTGGCTAAAGCATTCGGCGGCGGTGCCGATTTTGTCATGTTAGGCGGTATGCTCGCTGCGCATGATGAATGTGAAGGCACAGTCGTGGAGGAAAATGGCGAACAGTTTATGTTGTTCTACGGCATGAGTTCTGAATCCGCCATGAATCGCCATGTAGGCGGAGTAGCAGGCTACCGTGCAGCAGAAGGCAAAACCGTTAAGCTACCCGTTCGCGGGCCTGTAGACAACACTGCCAGAGATATCCTCGGAGGTCTGCGTTCGGCCTGCACCTATGTCGGTGCAGAACGCCTGAAAGAGCTGACTAAACGCACGACGTTTATTCGCGTTGCGGAGCAGGAAAACCGGGTTTTCAATCGTTAGAACGTCGTTGCCCACTGCACATTTTTGCAGTGGGCCTGTTACCCCAATGCCTCCCCAAGGTTAAAAATGGGCAGATACATGGCGACAACCAGCGTTCCTACTAAAATCCCCGTGACTAACATCATCAGAGGTTCCAGGGCCGCAGCCAGATTATCGGCCAGCTCATGCGTGCTGCTTTCGTGCCATTCTCCCAGTCTGATTAGCAGCGTATCCAGCGCGCCGGCCTCTTCCCCAACCTTGATTAATTGATAACAGAGCGGGGTAAAAAGGCGGTGATGAGCCAGGGCCTGATGCAGGGGATAACCTGAGGCGATGTGCTGCTGCAATACCGCTATGGCTTCACGCCAGATCCGCTGGCTCAAAATTTTCTCAGCAGCCTGTAAGCCCTGAAGCAAGGTTAGCCCGGATTGTTGAGTCAGAGAGAGGGTCATAAATATTGCGCAGAGCTGGCCGCCACGATAGAGCCTGCCGATTAAAGGCAGGCGAAGTAACCCTTGTTGCTCCGCCCGTTGCCAGGCTGGCAATCTGTGGCTTTGCCAGCGCCAGAAATAGCCCAGTGCGCACAGTAAGGGAAGCAGCAGCAGGCCGTATTTTTGCAGTCCTGCCGACAGCGCAATAATGGCTGCGGTAAATGCCGGAAGCGGAGCATCGAAAGCCTGATAAACAGCGACAAATTCGGGCAGCACAAAAACCAACATACCGATACTGACTACCAGCGCGATAGCCACCACAAACAGCGGATAGCGCAGCGCCTTAATGACTTTCTTTTGCAGTAGCCGCTGGCGCTCCTGCTGTTCAGCGAGCCGCAGACAGCATTCGTCCATTTTCCCGGTGAGTTCGCCGACTTTGATTAGCGCAGGAAACAGAGAGGGAAATACCGCAGGCCAGCTTGCCAGTGCATCGGAAAACGGTGTTCCTTCCGCGACGCTTTGCTGTATTTGCGTCAGCAATGCCTGCCAGCCGGGATCGCTGTGTCCTTCAGCAATCAGCTGTAGGCTGGCAGACAACGTCATGCCTGCTCGCAGTAAGGTCGCCAGTTCGCGAAAAAAAGTAATTTTATGCTGCCATTGCCAGTCTCTGGCCCGATATTTACGCCCTTTGATCAGCTTTAGCGGATGCAAATTCAGTAATATCAGGCGCTCCATAACCTCCTGTTGGTTCAGACAGAAGAACGCGCCCTGATGAAAATGACCTTCTCCGTCAGTCGCCTGCCAGCGGAACAGCAAAGGATCAGCCATCTTCTTTGCCCACTATTCTGTTTAGCTCTTCGAGAGTGGTCTCGCCGCGATTAACGCAATGCAATCCTTCAACAAACAAAGAGTTCACTTTTTGCTGATGCATGATTTCTACCAGCTCCTCTTGTGAACGGTTTGCCGCAATCGCATTTTGTAGTCGGGCGGTAACCGGGAGAAGTTCAAACAACGCTAACCGGCCATAGAAACCGGAATAGCAGCGTTCGCAGCCTGGAGCACGCCAGTTTTGTATCGTGCCGGGCCAGAGCGACCGCGGGAAATGCGCGACGGCTTCAGCGGGCTCCCGGCAGTGCGGGCAGAGCCGGCGAACCAGCCTTTGGGCAATAACCAGCTTTAAGGCTGAAGCCAGCAAATAACCGGGAATACCTATTTGCCCCATCCGGGTTAAGGTTTCGAGGGTAGAGTTGGTGTGCAGCGTTGAAAGTACCAGATGGCCCGTCTGAGCCGCATTAATCGCAATTTCTGCAGTTTCCCCGTCGCGAATTTCGCCAATCATGATGATATCGGGATCCTGGCGCAGGAGCGCACGTAATACGTGGCTGAACTCCAGACCCGCCCTGGGATGGATTTGCGTTTGATTAATGCCCGGCAGCGGAATTTCAATGGGATCTTCAACGCTGCACAGGTTGCGGCCCGGCGTATTTAGCGAGCTTAATCCGCTATAGAGCGTAAATGTTTTGCCACTGCCTGTTGGACCGGTGACTAAAATCAATCCCTGTGGCCGCGCCAGAGCCTCTTTAAAATGCCTGAGTGCAGTCTGAGACATACCCAGGTTTTCCAGCGCGATGGATTGGGCATCATTTTGCAACAGGCGGATAACCGCTTTCTCGCCACAGCGTGTGGGTAATGTGGAGAGGCGGAACGACGCGGCCTTTTCCTGAAGCAACAGTGTGAACTGACCATCCTGCGGCATTCTGCGTTCAGCGATATCCAGATTGGCTAAAATCTTCAGTCTTGCCACCAGCGCCGCCACGTTCTCCCTCCCGTTAAGAGGCACTTCCTGTAAGACCCCATCGACACGAAAGCGAATCCGCAGGGAATCCGTCTGCGGTTCAATATGGATATCAGAAGCGCGCTGCTGCACTGCCAGCGTCAGTATACCGTCGATACGTTGAACCGCTGTTTCGCCGTTGTCTGCCGATGCCTGAATACCGGAAGCCGGCGCGAGATTGCGCTCCTGCCTGAATTGTTCCAGACGTGCTGGCGGCCAACACTCCACATCAATAGTCGTGTGGGTGGCAAAGCGTAGCGCTTCCATCATCTCCTCAGAAGGCGGTGCAGCAACGGCAAGATGTAAGCGTTGCGGCGTGAAAGAGAGTATGACGGCCTGGTAGCGTTGACAAAGGGCCTCAACGGCCCGATGGGAAGAGGATGAGATCATTCGGCAACCTCATCAGAATCATCAAAGCGGAAGACATTTTCACAGGCTTCTTTCAGGCTGGACTGTGATGTCGAACAGCTTCGTTGCCAGCTCATCTGGCCTTCCAACCCGTCCCATTGGGGGATCATCATAACCGTGAGTCCGTTAAGGCTTTCCTGGCCGCTCAGCGTGAGCGTGCCTGATTTGACCGTCACGGCGGAAACATAGCGGGAGCCTTTTCCAGCGGGAACACCATTGCTTCCTTCGCTACAGTTTGCAGCACCGCCGTGCTCAATAGCGCAAAGTTCGACAGCGGTTTTAAACGGCATTGCCGTTTGCAACATGTCGGTTAGCGCGGCCTTTTGCAGATAGTTTTGATAAGCCGGCAAGCCTATGGCGCTGAGAATAGCGATGATGGCGATTACGATCATCAGTTCGATTAGGGTAAAACCTTGTTGTGTTTCCATTTTTCCAACCTCCTTGTGGTGAAGAGGACTGCACGTTAGCGCCTTAGAGAAAGGATGCGCCAGCAGCAAAACAGGATTTTTGGAGAAGGATTCAGCAGGTTTTATTCCGTTTCAGCGATTGCTAAAAAGTCTGGAAGACGGCTCGCACAATCTACCTGAAAGCGGAAAAACGCCATCACAGAACGGATGGCGCATGCTATAAACAACGCAGTTAACGGAAACGCATGGAGAGGTCTAATGCACGGATATGCTTGGTTAGCGCACCGACAGAGATGTAATCAACACCGGTTTCGGCGAAGGTTCGCAGCGTTTCGTCAGTCACATTGCCAGAAACTTCCAACAGTGCGCGGCCCTGAGTTTGTTGCACGGCTTCGCGCATCTGTTCGACGCTAAAATTATCCAGCATGATAATGTCTGCACCGGCATCAATTGCCTGAGTTAGCTCATCCAGGGACTCAACTTCGACTTCGACAGGCACGTCGGGATGCAGCCAGGAAGCTTTTTCGACAGCCTGACGAATAGAACCAGTGGCAATAATATGATTTTCTTTAATCAGAAACGCGTCTGACAGGCCAAGGCGATGGTTCGCCCCGCCGCCGCAAAGTACGGCGTACTTTAGCGCGGTACGCAGGCCCGGCAGCGTTTTACGGGTGTCCAGCAGTTGGGTGTTCGTTCCGGCAAGCAGCGCAACATAACGGCTGACTTCTGTGGCCACACCCGAGAGCGTTTGAACAAAATTAAGCGCCGTCCGCTCAGCGGTGAGGATCAACGATGACGGGCCAGTGACCTCAAACAACGGCTGATTAGCAACAATCGCATCGCCATCGTTAACATGCCAGGCGATCTGCGTTTTATTGCCCAGCTGGATGAAAACTTCCTCAACCCAGCGTTTGCCGCAAAAAATGCCGGGCTCACGAGTAATGACCACGGCGTGAGACTGGTTTTCGGCTGGCAGCAGGCTGGCAGTGATGTCATTGCCGGGATCGATTTCGCCACCCAAATCTTCCCGTAACGCCTGGGCGACGGCAGAAGGAATATCATCTTCAATACGCTGCAACAATGCGTCACGGCGGCTGTTGGGATCGTAGCGGCGGGTTGTCATGGTCGAACTCCGAAAGGGCGGATAAGAGTGCGACCATGCTAGCTTTTTACCGCTTTGTTGCCAACCAGACTGATTTTTACAGGGAAAACTAACCGGCAGAGACCTGCCCGCTGTACATCACCGGCCCGGTAGGCTGACCTGTTGGCGAACCGCCTTTTGGCTCAAGGCTGATAGCCAGCGTTGGTTCAGCCGTAAGCCGTTCGGCGGCTAGCGCGATGCGGGTTTTACCTGAAGCCTGGATTAAACCCAACGACTGAGGTTTTTGGCCTGGAGGTATTAGCCACAGTTCAAAGCTGTGGTCCGCGGGTAAACTTCCGGCATTGAGCGACTGTATCGTCAGTTCACTTTTGCTGCGGTTTAGTGCGACTACCCATGAGCCTTGTTGCACATTACTGCTGTTCAATACCGCAATGGCCTGGAGTTCAGGCGGCTGCTGAGAGATTTGGAACAGGAGCGCACCGGCGAAAGAAGCCGCCATCGCCCAGCCGAGATAGTGCCAGCGGAAAGTTTTTTGTTCTCGTTTTTCTGCCGGTAAACTTTGGGTGATTTTTTGCCATACCCGGTCGGGCGGCGCTACGGGCTGGGTTGAATTATCAAGATGGCCGAGGACGGTTTGCCAGCGGTTCACTTCCTGCCCAAGGGCAGATTCCCGCTCCAGCCGCCGCTCAAACTGTCGCCGTGCCGGTCCGCGCAGCGTACCAAGAGCATATTCCGCAGCCAGAGCCGTATCATAATGGCTTCTTGCTTTCATATTCCCACACACTCCTTCAGGTGGGCCAGCGCACGACGGATCCAGCTTTTAACCGTACCGGTGGGCTGCTGTAAATGCTCAGCCACCTCGCTGTGCGATAACCCCTGATAATAAGCCAGTACTACGCTTTGTTTTTGGTCCCCCGGCAGGCTATTAAGGCATTCTGACAGCCTGCGGGCTTCTGAGGTCGTTGGTAAACCGTCAGCAAAGGTGCTGGAAAGAGATTGCAGTTCGTCGTCTTCTGGTGCATCGAAATCTGTCGACTCCAGTGACGTAGTCTGATTGGCCCGCAATCGGGCGTAATCAATAGCACGGTGGCGAACAATAGTCGTCATCCACGTTTTTGGCGCACTCTGCAACGGGTCGTAATTGCCCGCTTTTTGCCAGATGGCCAGCATAGCGTCATGGAGGACTTCTTCAGCCCAGCCTCGCCGACGAAGTATTCGTAAAGCGATGGCAAAAAGATAAGGTGACATCTGGCGATAAAGCTGCTCGAAAGCACGCCTGTCGCCTCGTCCTGCCGCCTGCAATAAAAGAATCTGACTATCAATAATCGTGTCTGTCATGCCGCGTCCCATGAGAAAGGTGCAATGGATTCAAACGGATCCACTGCACCTGGTATAACGCGTTTCTGACGTTTCGGCCTCTGGTCGGGAGCAATTTCTTGATCCCGCCTTGGCTCTTATTCACTGCATAAAACTGGTGTTGGCAATATTTTCCCAGGTGCTGCGTGGGCTGTTCTTCTTTATCCGTCGTCGCGGTCATCAGCCTCACATAACTACATACGGATGAACGATGAAACTGGATGCAAAAAAAAATGGAAAATTTTTTTCCCGTGTTCCTTTTTCGGGTAACGCATTGGGCTTTCTGAAAAAAAAATTCATGTTACTCTGGAAAAATTGACACTACAGGAGAGCAGAGTATGCAGCTGCAAGCAGGCTGGCTAACGGGCGTAAGAAGGGTGCCTTCCCCCCATTTCAACGAGCGGCCCCTACTGGAAACGCCAACGCTTTTGGTGATCCACAATATCAGCCTGCCTCCGGGCGAGTTTGGCGGTCCCTGGATTGATGACCTGTTTATGGGCACTCTGGATCCCTCCGCTCATCCTTATTTTGCCGGGATTGCTCACCTGCGGGTCTCGGCACACTGCCTGATTCGACGTGATGGCGAAATCGTCCAATATGTTCCTTTTCATCTTCGGGCCTGGCATGCCGGCGTTTCCCGCTATCAGGAGCGAGAAGCCTGCAATGACTTTTCCATTGGTATTGAGCTGGAAGGCACCGATTGCCTGGCCTATACCGATGAGCAATATCAGGCTTTGCAAAACGTTACCCGGCTACTGGCGGAGCATTATCCGCAAATAGCGGAAAATATTACCGGGCATAGTGATATCGCGCCGGAAAGAAAAACCGATCCCGGTCCGGCGTTTGACTGGGTGCGATACCGGGCCGGTTTACGCTCAGGTAATGTTACAAAGCAGGAGTAGCAGGCATGACGCTTTTTAGTTTGTTGTTAGTTTTAGGCTGGGAACGGTTGTTCAAATCAGGCGAGCACTGGCAGCTGGATCATCATCTGAGCAAGGTATTTCGCCGGCAGCAGCGCTTTTCTATGGGGCGGACGCTGGCGATGATGCTGATTGCTATGGCGCTGGTTGCGCTATGTTTGCTGGCCTTGAAAGGCCTGTTTTTTGGCTTATTACAGCTGCTGTTCTGGATTGGCGTTGGCTTACTTTGTATTGGTGCCGGTTCGGTGCGCCTGCACTATCACGCTTATCTGAAAGCCGCGAGCCGCAACGATATTGATGCCCACACCGCACTGGCGGAAGAACTGACCTTGATTCATGGCCTGCCGATAGAATGCAACGAGCGTGAATACCTTTGCGAGCTGCAAAATGCGCTGCTGTGGATTAACTACCGTTTTTATCTTGCGCCGCTGTTTTGGTTTGTTGTAGGTGGCGCGTGGGGGCCGGTATTGCTGGTGGGATATGCTTTTCTGCGCGCCTGGCAAAGCTGGATGGCGCGTCATCATACGCCGCTGGAGCGCTCGCAGTCTGGCGTGGACGCGCTTCTGCACTGCATCGACTGGATACCGGTGCGCCTGGTGGGCGTTGCTTATGCCTTGCTGGGACACGGCGAGCGTGCATTACCCGCCTGGTTTGCCTCGCTCGGCGATCGTCATACTTCACAATATCAGGTGCTTACCCGACTCGCGCAATTCTCGCTGGCTCGCGATCTGCATACGGATAAAGTCGAAACGCCTCGTATTGCGGTCGCGTTGGCAAAAAAAGTTTCTCTGGTGATTGTGGTGGTAGTAGCGCTGTTAACTATATACGGCACGCTGGTCTGATTTAGGGTAGTGAAGCCGGTGAGTTAATAGCAATAGATCATACGAAAGACATCCGGCATGGCCGGATGTCTGCTTAATCAGGGCTAATAAAATACTCAGGCAGAAGCGTGACTGTTGTCGGTGCTGCTAAACCATCCTTCGACCCAATTACCGAAGGCGCTACCAATAAAGCTGCCAATCTGTTTACCGACATAACCTGTAGCTTTAGAAACCACGGTTGAAATGACCGGGATAGCGACCAGGCTGCCAATGGAGCTGCCAATAAAGTCACCTGCTGTGCTGCCCATCCAGGTGGTCATATCCGCAAATACGCCCGCCCCGCTGACATTTTCGATCTCCATAACGGATAGCTCTCTCATCTTAATCTCCTTATTTAGTATCAATGAGCAAGACGAGTTATAAGCTAACGTAATAGCGTTCTCAATCTTTGCGCATTTTCAGCAAGAAAATAAATACATTTTGTTGATTTTAATCAATTTCATCAGCTTTTTTGGACTCACCTGAAGGAGCGTTGGCAGGCGGGATGCCAAAGACCGGCATGCCGTCGTTATCCCAGCTAAAGGTCTTAATACAGGTATGGCGATTAGGGTCGTACAGCGGGTCGCCCTCAATTTCCGTGTAATTACGGGCATGATAAACCAACACATCTTCACCCGTTTCCGCTACGGTAAAACTGTTATGACCAGGGCCAAACTGACGATTTTCACGGCTGGTTTTGAACACCGGAACGGGTGATTTCTGCCAGTTATTCGCCGCCATTGGATCGGCATCAATATCGATCCACAGCAGGCCCATGCAATAATTCTCATCGGTAGCGCTTGCCGAATAGCTGACAAAAAGGCGATTGCCGTGTCGTATTACCGCTGGCCCTTCATTCACGCTAAAACCCACGCATTCCCAGTCATATTCCGGGCGGCTTAGCATTACCGGTTTGCTCTTAAGCGACCAGGGATTCGCCAGCTCTGCCAGATAAAGATTTGAGTTACCGGGGATGGCCGGATCTTTTTGCGCCCATAAATACCAGTTCTTACCCTGGTGAACAAAATGCGTGGCATCCAGTGAGAAGCTGTTCAGCGGCGTCTCTACACGGCCACATTCGCGCCACTCTCCCGTAAGAGGATCGTCGGCAGTGCAGGTAAGCGCAAACATTCGATGCTGAAATAAACCGTCTTTAATTTCCCGTGTGGGCGCGGCAGCGAAATAGATAACCCACGTGTTATCAATGCGGTGCAGTTCCGGCGCCCAAATCAGCTCACTCATTTCACCGCGATCTGGTTTTTGCCAGATGACCACAGGTTCAGCTTGCACGAGCGCTGCCAGCGTCTCGCTACGGCGCAGCTCCAGCCGATCGTATTCCGGTACGGAAGCAATAAAGTAATAATAATTATCATGAAGCAAGATAAACGGATCGGCGCGTTGCTCAATCAAAGGGACTGCCCAGTGCGAAGTGCTCATGCTTCGGTTCCTTCTGGTTTAACCGGCGCTTTGCCGTGATGATAATCGTTCAGTTCGCGGAAGTTATGGCAACGCTGCTCAAGCTCCAGCTGGATTTTTTGCATCGTTGGGCGATCGACTTTCAGCAGTCTCACGACGCCAGCGGTGATCAAATAGCCCACGCCTGGGATCACGGTAAACAGCAGTACGATGCCGTTAATCGCCACTGGCGACTGAGTTTTCGCGCCTGCGTTATAACCATAATAAGAGAGCAGGAAACCGACCATTGCACCCGCAACGGCCAGACCCACCTTCAGGAAAAACAGATTGCCGGAAAAGCTGATGCCCGTGATGCGCTTGCCGGTTTTCCATTCGCCGTAATCATCCACATCGGCCATCAGCGACCAGTGCAGCGGTGAAGGGATCTGATGCAGGATGTTCAGCAGGAAGTACATCACCACCACCAGTACGGTAGCGTGAGGATCGAGGAAGTAAAAGCCGCTGGAAAATAGCGCCAGAACGATATTAGTCCAGAAAAAGACTTTCAGTTTGCACCAGCGATCGGTCAGGATTTTAGCCAGCGTGCTGCCCAGCATCATGCCTACAACGCCGAGGCTGATGAAAAGCGTGGCGAAATGTGTTGATTGTCCCATTACCCAGGTGACGTAATACATGGTGGCGGCCATGCGAATAAAGCCGGGGCAGACGTTGCAGAAAGTGAGCAACAAGATGCGCACCCATTGATCGTTTTTCCATACGTCTCGCAAATCAGATTTCAAATCGCTGTTGCTGGGTACGGCGGGATGAATCCGCTCGCGCACCGTCGCAAAACAGAACAGAAACATGCACAGGCCGATGAATGCCAGCACGCTCATGGCCATTTGATAGCCGCGCGCACGGTCTTCTCCGCCAAACCATTCGGCCAGCGGCAGCAGCGAGAGTGATAAAATTAAGGTCGCCACGCCTACCATAACAAATCGATAAGACTGGCAGGAGACACGTTCGCCGGGATCGTTAGTGATTACGCCGCCCAGCGAACAATAGGGAATGTTAATCGCCGTATAGGTTAGCGACATCAGAAAATAGGTAGCGAAAGCGTAGATAACTTTGTTGTCATAGCTCCAGTCTGGCGTGGTGAACATCAGCACGCTGAACAGCACATAAGGCAGCGAAATCCATAATAGCCAGGGACGAAAACGCCCCCACCGGCTTTGAGTCCGGTCGGCGATGGCGCCCATAATGGGATCGGTAACCGCGTCGATCACCCTGACGGAAAGCAGTAATACCCCAACCAGCGCCGGTGCCAGTCCGTAGACATCGGTGTAGAAATAGTTAAGGAAAAGCATGATAGCGCCGCCAATCATATTGCAGCCTGCATCCCCCATGCCGTAGCCGATCTTCTCTTTAACCGAAAGCGCCATGCCCTTCATGGATTATTCTCCGACACTGGATGAAGCCCACAGTATTATTGGTTTAGCGTCATATTGCGCGGGTGGGAAACGTCGCAGAGATGGACAAAATAGCTGTCAGCAGGAAAGTGTGATTTGCACGGCAATTCGCCACGCTGATGAATCAATAAGGTGAAAGGATTGAAGATTGTTAAGCAGGAAAGGAATGAAAAGCATAAAACAGGGGCGCCGAAGCGCCCCGAACAATCAGGCTTTTTGCATGCGGTTTTTTACTGCGTAACCGACAGCCAAAACAGCCACCCAGACAGGGATCAGCCAGACGGAGATTGCCATACCCGGCGTTAGCGCCATGATCACCAGAATGGCGACCATAAACAGCAGGCAGATCCAGTTGCCCGCAGGGTAGAACATCGCTTTAAAGCGAGTTTGCACCCCTTGCTGATCTTTCTTACGGCGGAATTTTAAGTGCGCGTAGCTGATCATCGCCCAGTTAATGACCAATGCCGATACCACCAGTGCCATAAACAGGTTTAGCGCTTCGCCCGGCATCAAATAGTTTACCAGCACGCAAATTGCGGTGGTCAGCGCAGAGAAGCCCAGCGCCACATAAGGCACGCCGCGACGGTCAACCTTCAGCAAAGCTTTCGGTCCATTGCCCTGACGAGCCAGGCCATAAAGCATGCGGCTGTTAGAATAAACGCAGCTGTTATAAACCGAGAGCGCCGCAGTCAGGAAGACCAGGTTGAGGATATTCGCCGCCAGCGTTTCGCCAAGATCGTGGAAAATCATCACGAACGGGCTGCTGTGCTCGGTGACCTTGGTCCACGGATAGAGCGAAAGCAGCACGATAATGGAGCCGACATAGAAAATCAGGATGCGCCAGATCACCTGATTGGTGGCCTGAGGAATGCTTTTTTCCGGATTATCCGCTTCCGCAGCGGTAATGCCTACCAGCTCAAGACCGCCAAAGGAGAACATGATGATCGCCATCGCCATTACCAGTCCGCCCAGGCCGTGGGGGAAGAAGCCGCCAATCGCCCAGATATTGCTAACGGCTGCATCCGGCCCGCCGTTGCCGCTGAACAGCAGCCAGCAGCCAAAGACAATCATCGCCACAACGGCAACAACTTTCACGATCGCCAGCCAGAACTCCATTTCACCGAAGATTTTCACGCTGCTCAGATTGATGGCGTTAATTAAGACAAAAAAGATGGCTGCTGCTGCCCAGGAAGGGAATTGCGGATACCAAACCTGAATATAATTGCCTACTGCGGTCAGTTCGGCCATTGCCACCAAAACATACAGCACCCAGTAGTTCCAGCCGGAAGCGAAACCAGCAAAGTTACCCCAGTATTTATAAGCGAAATGGCTGAATGAACCGGCTACCGGCTCCTCAACAATCATTTCGCCCAGCTGACGCATAATTAAGAAGGCGATAAAGCCGCCAATGGCATAGCCCAGTAATACGGACGGGCCGGCCATTTTGATCGTTTGTGCAATCCCCAGAAACAGGCCGGTGCCGACAGCACCACCCAACGCGATCAGCTGAATATGGCGGTTTTTAAGCCCGCGCTTCAGCATTTCGCCCTGCTGTTGTTCCATAATAAACCTCGTGATGTCGTTATTTTTTTCATTGAGGGCGAGCCTGTGTCATTCTTTTTTTACGTCCAATGTATGGGTTTGTTTACAGTGAGTGATGTAAGAAAAAGAGGTCAATGCTACCTTCGCGTCAAGAATAATGATAAGCGCCTGCCAATGCACTCGCTTTCTCTGTTTCTGCCTGGAGAACGCGCAAAAAAGCGTCGTCATGGCGGCCTTACTGTTTTTTACATAAATCACAAATGATGACGAATAGTTTTCTCTTATGACCCTTGCTCGCTAACTTTGACGTAAGCGGTTGCCCTGCTTAAAAAAGTTAAAAAAATTAACATTTGTTCTTTTTTTGACTGGTCTTTTCTGCCAGCAAGGCATGCGGCAAAAACGAGACATGGGTCTGGTTTTGCCCGGATGCCATATAGACATCAGGTGAATACTTTGTTACTTTACGGGCAACTTTTTGCAATTGGTATTACCAATTTACTCAGGCTTCTGGAAACAAGAAGGGATGATGGCTTACAGCAAAATCCGCCAACCAAAGCTGTCCGATGCTATTGAGCAGCAGCTCGAATCCCTGATCATGGAAGGGACGCTGCGTCCCGGTGAAAAGCTGCTTCCTGAACGCGAACTGGCAAAACAGTTCGATGTCTCTCGTCCCTCCCTGCGTGAAGCTATTCAGCGCCTTGAAGCAAAAGGCCTGCTGCTGCGCCGCCAGGGTGGCGGCACTTTCGTCCAGACCAGCCTGTGGCAAAGCCTGAGCGACCCGCTAGTTGAGCTGCTGGCTGGCCATCCTGAATCCCAGTTCGATTTACTCGAAACGCGCCATGCGCTGGAAGGCATTGCTGCCTACTATGCGGCGCTGCGGGGAACGGATGACGACATTGAGCGGATCCGCCATTGCCATGTACAGATTCAAACGGCTCAGGACAGCGGCGATCTTGATGCGGAAGCCGATGCCGTTATGCAGTATCAGATCGCTGTCACAGAAGCTGCCCATAATGTGGTTCTGCTGCATCTGCTTCGTTCAATGGGGCCGATGCTGAAGCAAAACGTTCGACAGAATTTTGAATTGCTCTACTCGCGCCGCGAAATGCTGGCAAAAGTAGGCGGTCACCGCGCCAGAATTTTTGAGGCGATTGTGGCACGCGAGCCTGAAAAGGCACGTGAAGCCTCACACCGCCATCTGGCGTTTATTGAGGAAATATTGCTGGACAGAAGTCGGGAGCAGAGTCGTCGAGAGCGCTCCTTACGCCGTTTACAGCAACGTAAGGAATAACGCGTAAAAATAACGCGGCAATTCGACCCAAAATTAAAGGGTACAACGAAGGGCCTGTCTCCTTGTGCTTTGGAATGAATCAGAGCACAAGGAGACAGGCTCCAGACAATTCAACGTATTAGACACAGATAAGGAATACCCCCATGTCAGAACGTTTACACAATGACGTGGATCCGATTGAAACTCGCGACTGGCTACAGGCGATCGAATCGGTCATCCGTGAAGAAGGTGTTGAGCGCGCGCAGTTCCTGATCGATCAGGTAATGAGTGAAGCACGCAAAAACGGCGTGAAGGTAGCGGCAGGCGCTGGGGCCAGCAACTACGTTAACTCAATTGCTGTTGAAGATGAACCCGACTACCCGGGCAATACCTCACTGGAGCGTCGTATTCGTTCCGCAATCCGCTGGAACGCGATCATGACCGTTCTGCGCGCGTCGAAGAAAGATCTGGAGCTGGGTGGCCATATGTCATCCTTCCAGTCTTCCGCGACTATTTATGAAGTGTGCTTTAACCACTTCTTCCGCGCGCGCAGCGAAAAAGACGGCGGCGACCTGGTTTACTTCCAGGGCCATATTTCTCCAGGCGTTTACGCACGTGCGTTCCTGGAAGGGCGTCTGACCGAAGAGCAGATGAACAACTTCCGTCAGGAAGTTCACGGTAAAGGCCTGTCTTCTTACCCGCATCCGAAGCTGATGCCTGACTTCTGGCAGTTCCCGACTGTGTCAATGGGCCTGGGTCCAATCGGCGCGATTTACCAGGCTAAGTTCCTGAAATATCTTGAGCATCGTGGTCTGAAAGATACCGCGCAGCAGACCGTTTACGCCTTCCTGGGCGACGGCGAAATGGATGAACCGGAATCCAAAGGTGCGATCACCATCGCCACCCGTGAGAAGCTGGACAACCTGGTCTTCATCATCAACTGTAACCTCCAGCGTCTGGACGGACCGGTAACAGGTAACGGCAAAATCATCAACGAGCTGGCCGGCATTTTTGGCGGTGCAGGCTGGGAAGTGATCAAAGTTATCTGGGGCGCTCGCTGGGACGAGCTGCTGAGAAAAGATACCAGCGGCAAGCTTGTTCAGCTGATGAACGAAACCGTTGACGGTGACTATCAGACCTTCAAATCTCGTGATGGTGCCTACGTGCGTGAGCACTTCTTCGGCAGATACCCGGAGACGGCAGAGCTGGTCAAAGACATGACCGACGACGAGATTTGGGCGCTGAACCGTGGCGGCCACGATCCGAAAAAAATCTATGCGGCACTGAAAAAAGCGCAGGACACCAAAGGCAAACCTGTGGTGATTCTGGCGCATACCATCAAAGGCTATGGTATGGGTGACACCGCTGAAGGTAAAAACATCGCGCACCAGGTGAAGAAAATGAACATGGATGGCGTGCGCTATATCCGTGATCGTTTCAACGTGCCGGTGGACGACGCCAACATTGAAAATCTGCCGTACATCACCTTCGACAAAGCGTCGGAAGAGTACAAATACCTGCACGGTCAGCGTGAGAAGCTGGGTGGCTACCTGCCAACCCGCCAGCCAAACTTCAGCGAGAAGCTGGAAATGCCTGCGCTGGAAGATTTCCGTCAGCTGCTGGACGAGCAGAACAAAGAAATTTCCACCACCATCGCTTTCGTTCGTGCGCTGAACGTGATGCTGAAGAACAAGTCGATCAAAGATCGTCTGGTTCCGATCATCGCCGACGAAGCGCGTACTTTCGGTATGGAAGGCCTGTTCCGTCAGATTGGTATTTACAGCCCGAACGGCCAGCAGTACACGCCGCAGGACCGTGAGCAGGTTGCTTATTATAAAGAAGACGAAAAAGGTCAGATCCTACAGGAAGGGATTAACGAACTGGGCGCAGGCGCATCCTGGCTGGCGGCGGCAACGTCTTACAGCACCAACAACCTGCCGATGATCCCGTTCTACATCTACTACTCCATGTTTGGTTTCCAGCGTATCGGCGATCTGTGCTGGGCAGCCGGCGATCAGCAGGCTCGCGGCTTCCTGGTTGGTGGTACCTCCGGTCGTACTACGCTGAACGGCGAAGGCTTGCAGCATGAAGATGGTCACAGCCACATTCAGTCACTGACCATCCCTAACTGTATCTCTTACGATCCCGCTTACGCCTACGAAGTGGCGGTCATCATGCATGACGGTCTGGTGCGGATGTATGGCGACGCGCAGGAAAACATTTACTACTACATCACCACGCTGAATGAAAACTACCACATGCCTGCCATGCCAGAGGGTGCGGAAGAGGGTATCCGTAAGGGTATCTACAAGCTGGAAACGATTGAAGGTAGTAAAGGGAAAGTGCAGCTGCTGGGTTCAGGTTCAATCCTGCGTCACGTACGCGACGCCGCGCAGATTCTGGCGAAAGACTACGGCGTAGGTTCCGATGTATACAGCGTTACCTCGTTCACTGAACTGGCTCGTGATGGTCAGGATTGTGAGCGCTGGAACATGCTGCATCCAACGGATGAGCCGCGCGTACCTTACGTTGCGCAGATCATGAACGATGCACCAGCAGTGGCATCTACCGACTATATGAAACTGTTTGCCGAGCAGATCCGTACCTTCATGCCAGCCAGCGATTACCGCGTGCTGGGCACCGATGGTTTCGGCCGTTCCGACAGCCGCGAGAACCTGCGTCATCACTTCGAAGTGGATGCGTCTTACGTGGTGGTTGCAGCTCTGGGTGAACTGGCTAAACGTGGTGAAATCGATAAGAACGTGGTGGCGGAAGCCATCACCAAATTCAATATCGATGCCGACAAAGTCAACCCACGTCTGGCATAAGAGGTAAAGATTAATGGCTATCGAAATCAAGGTACCGGATATCGGTGCAGACGAAGTGGAAGTCACCGAGATCCTGGTCAAGGTGGGCGATAAGGTTGAAGCGGAACAGTCACTGATCACCGTGGAAGGCGACAAAGCCTCCATGGAAGTGCCATCGCCGGAAGCTGGCGTGGTGAAAGAGATCAAAATCGCCACCGGTGACAAAGTAGAAACCGGCTCGCTGATTATGGTCTTCGAATCGGCTGACGGCGCGGCTACAGAAGCGGCACCGGCGAAAGCGGAAGAGAAGAAAGAAGCTGCGCAGCCGCAGACCGCAAGCGCAGAAAATAAAGAAGTGAACGTGCCGGATATCGGTTCCGACGAAGTGGAAGTCACTGAGATTTTGGTCAAAGTGGGCGACACCGTGGAAGCCGAGCAGTCGCTGATCACTGTGGAAGGCGATAAAGCCTCCATGGAAGTGCCTGCGCCATTTGCCGGCACGGTTAAAGAGATCAAAATCGGTACGGGCGACAAAGTTAGTACCGGCTCACTGATTATGATCTTCGAAACGACCGGTTCTGCGCCAACCGCAGAAGCGAAACCGGAAGTGAAAGAAGAAGCGGCAGCCACACCGGCAGCAGCCAGCGGTGCAAAAGATGTAGAAGTGCCTGACATTGGCGGCGACGAAGTCGAAGTCACCGAGATCATGGTGAAAGTGGGCGACAAAGTGGCTGCCGAGCAGTCGCTGATCACCGTAGAAGGCGATAAAGCGTCTATGGAAGTCCCTGCGCCATTCGCGGGTACGGTTAAAGAGATCAAAATCGCTACCGGCGACAAAGTTAGCACCGGCTCGCTGATTATGGTCTTCGAAGTAGAAGGCGCTGCGCCAGCAGCGGCTCCTGCGGCGAAAAAAGAAGACGCTGCCCCTGCGCCAAAACAGGCCGCAGCGGCTCCGGCGCCAGCGCCGGCTAAAGCCGAGTCGAAAGGCGACTTCACTGAGAACGACGCTTACGTTCACGCAACGCCGGTTATCCGTCGTCTGGCCCGTGAATTCGGCGTTAACCTGGCGAAGGTTAAAGGTTCCGGTCGTAAGGGCCGCATCCTGAAAGAAGACGTTCAGGCTTACGTGAAAGACGCAGTAAAACGCGCGGAAACTGCCCCAGCGGCAGCGGCCGGCGGCGGATTGCCTGGCATGCTGCCATGGCCAAAAGTGGACTTCAGCAAGTTTGGTGAAATTGAAGAAGTCGAGCTGGGTCGCATCCAGAAAATTTCTGGTGCTAACCTGAGCCGTAACTGGATCGTGATCCCTCACGTTACCCAACACGACAAAGCCGACATCACGGAAGTTGAAGCTTTCCGCAAGCAGCAGAACGACGAAGCAGCGAAAAAGAAACTGGATCTGAAGATCACCCCGCTGGTGTTCATCATGAAAGCGGCTGCCAAAGCGCTGGAAGAGTTCCCACGTTTCAACAGTTCGCTGTCGGAAGATGGTCAGAAGCTGACGCTGAAAAAGTACATTAACATCGGTGTGGCGGTCGATACGCCAAACGGCCTGGTGGTTCCGGTCTTTAAGGACGTGAATAAGAAAGGCATCATTGAACTCTCCAACGAACTGTCGGTGATTTCGAAGAAAGCCCGCGACGGCAAGCTGACGGCCAGCGATATGCAGGGCGGCTGCTTTACCATCTCCAGCCTGGGCGGCATTGGCGGCACGTCATTTACGCCAATTGTTAATGCACCGGAAGTGGCAATCCTTGGCGTGTCTAAATCGTCGATGGAACCTGTCTGGAACGGCAAAGAGTTCGTTCCACGCCTGATGCTGCCACTGTCGCTCTCCTTCGATCACCGTGTGATTGATGGTGCAGCAGGCGCGCGCTTTGCGGCCTACATCGCAACCATCATGGCGGATATCCGCCGTCTGGTGATGTAAAGAGTCTGAGGCCGGCGAACGCCGGCCTTCTTATCGCCGACTTGCGATGTTTTAAGTCGACAAGGTAGTTGAAAACGTTTCTTATCAAGTGGTTTGCAGTTCATTAACAATTCTGTAAACTCTTGCGATGCAAACGTACCGGTGGATGAATGAATATCCCAGCGGTTAACTAAGAGGTCATGATGAGTACAGAAATCAAAACTCAGGTCGTGGTACTTGGGGCAGGTCCTGCAGGTTATTCTGCAGCCTTTCGCGCTGCTGATTTAGGTCTGGAAACCGTCATCGTTGAGCGTTTCAGCACCCTGGGCGGGGTTTGTCTGAACGTCGGTTGTATCCCTTCCAAAGCGTTGCTGCACGTCGCGAAAGTGATTGAAGAAGCTAAAGCGCTGGAAGAGCACGGTATCGTGTTTGGCAAGCCGCAGACCGATATCAACAAGATTCGTTCCTGGAAAGAAAAAGTCATTAACCAGCTGACCGGCGGTCTGTCTGGCATGGCGAAAGGCCGCAAAGTTAACGTGGTCACCGGTCTGGGTAAATTCACCGGCGCTAACACGCTGGTTGTTGAAGGCGAGGAGGGTACTACCACCATCAACTTCGACAATGCCGTTATCGCGGCGGGCTCGCGCCCAATCCAGCTGCCTTTCATTCCACATGAGGATCCTCGCGTATGGGATTCCACCGATGCGCTGGAGCTGAAAGAGGTCCCTGAGCGTCTGCTGGTTATGGGCGGCGGTATTATCGGTCTGGAGATGGCGACGGTTTATCACGCGCTGGGTTCTCAGATTGATGTGGTAGAGATGTTCGATCAGGTGATTCCTGCGGCTGACAAAGACGTGGTGAAAGTCTTCACTAAGCGTATTTCTAAGCAGTTCAACCTGATGCTGGAAACCAAAGTCACGGCCGTTGAAGCCAAAGACGACGGTATCTACGTTTCGATGGAAGGCAAAAAAGCGCCAGCGGAACCACAGCGTTATGACGCGGTGCTGGTTGCGATTGGTCGCGTGCCGAACGGTAAAGGTCTGGATGCAGGTAAAGCGGGCGTGGAAGTTGATGACCGCGGCTTTATCCGTGTCGATAAGCAGATGCGTACCAACGTGCCGCACATTTTTGCTATTGGCGATATCGTTGGTCAGCCTATGCTGGCGCACAAAGGCGTTCATGAAGGTCACGTCGCGGCAGAAGTGATTTCCGGTAAGAAACACTACTTCGACCCGAAAGTGATCCCATCTATCGCTTACACCGAGCCAGAAGTTGCCTGGGTTGGTCTGACCGAGAAAGAAGCGAAAGAGAAGGGCATCAGCTACGAGACGGCGACCTTCCCATGGGCAGCGTCCGGTCGTGCTATCGCTTCCGACTGCGCAGACGGTATGACCAAACTGATTTTCGACAAAGAATCCCACCGCGTGATTGGTGGTGCGGTTGTCGGTACCAACGGCGGCGAGCTGCTGGGTGAAATTGGTCTGGCAATTGAGATGGGTTGTGATGCGGAAGACATTGCGCTGACCATCCACGCTCACCCGACGCTGCATGAGTCTGTAGGCCTGGCTGCTGAAATCTTCGAAGGCAGCATTACCGACCTGCCAAATGCGAAAGCGAAGAAGAAGTAAGTTTCTTTGCTGATGAAAAGCCTCCTCGCTGGAGGCTTTTTTTTTGGATTTTTTGGGACAGGCAGCAATTTTCCCGCCCCGCTCCTGTTGTGCTTAATTCACTCAAGATTAACGTTTATGCTTAAGGCGTTAATGGCAATGCTTTACTGGCGTTCGCTGAAAGCGCATTGTAAAAAATGCTTAAGTCAGATAAAAAAATCCGTAGCATTTAGGCGTGATGAAAATTTTTTATTTTTCAGCTGGATAAATTTTGGGTGTTCCCCACATGCGTGGGGATAAACCGCACACCAAGGCGACTGGTGGAGCGGAAAGAAAGTGTTCCCCATATGCGTGGGGATAAACCGTCCATCCGACCCATTTTCCGGTGGGGTGCTGAGTGTTCCCCGCGCCAGCGGAGATAAACCGGTATAACCACCAGTACAGTCCGCCGTTGCGCAGTGTTCCCCACATGCGTGGGGATAAACCGAGTGTAGTTGGCGGGTTTGTCGTTACCGACAAGTGTTCCCCACATGCGTGGGGATAAACCGGTGGCATTCCAGTGTGTTGGGTAAAGCGGCGAATCAAGTAATATTTGCTTAAATTAGTAACCTGAGCCAATACCTCCAGCTGCGGTTTTACGGTCAAGTGCTCACGCAGAAACTCGATTACAATCCTAATTCTGTTTCCGTTACTTTCTGGAGATCCGGGGTGCGTTTCAAGCAATTCACCACATAACAACATCCGTTCCTGCTCCTGACTGCAGTCATTATCCTGCCGCGCTGAAGCTGCATAGAAACATATTGCTCTGAATAAACGTGGGCCGTTAATGATCCCTTCACGCAAAAACCGGCGCGTTACAATCGCTACGCAGATTATCTTCCTCTGCCAAATTTTTTCAGAACAGACTGAGGTGGATGGATACTGATAAATTCCACATTTTTATTATCAATGCCGGATGCCTGGATAGTACCGAGGTTATATAAGATTAACTGACTACTTTCGACGTTCGAGTTTTTTCCCGCGAGCCAGATTTCTTCTATTCCCGACAGATTTGCACTAATGACATATTCGTCATGCAAATACTTAGGAAGTCAGGCATTACAGGTCTTTACTCGGGGGAATTCAATACCATTCCGGCTAAACCATTCTGAAGGATATAGCGCCACTTCATCATACCTTTGTGCATGGTTTGTGAATAAATATTTATATGAACAATTACTGATTGTGATCTCAAATCACATCAAAAATATTGATAATTTAGTCCGGTATATAAACGTATGCCAGAGCGTAGGGGCAGGCTGGATGAGGGAACAATCCGCCAGATTTTTTACATCAGGTGTAGAAAATGATTTCTGAAAAGGTAGAGTTGCCACAGAGCTAACAGCCAAATACCTGGTGTCGTTCTTGGGGAGAATAGTGATGCCCTTACGTTAAAAACTGCTTCTTAAGGCACATACTCTAAGGTGCGTTAGGTGCATCTAAGGGAGAACGCAGCAACATGAAAAAACTGAGGGATGGCTGAGGCTAAACAGGGGGTTACCCCTGTTTCATCAGTATATCCTGACGGTCGGGCAGCAGGTTTAGCAGTAAATTATCAATGGCGGATTTGCGCCAGATCGTCTTCAGTTAACCCGGTCATCTTCATGACGGTATTGCGATCCAGGCCGTTCTGCAACATGGTGCTGGCAACTTCGAGTTTACCTTTCTCAATGCCACGCTTTTCACCAAGCTGTATGCCTTTCTCAATGCCCTTCTCAAGACCTTTCTCAAGACCTTTTTCAATGCCCTTCTGTTCAAGCTGTTGTGCGATGGTCATCAAAGCGTCTCCATGTTGCGGCACACGCTGTGCCAGTTCGCGTACAAACGCCTCTGCGTCTGCCGTTTCACCCGTCTGTATCAGGTAGTTTATCAGCGATGTCAGCTGTTGTCCCGTAACCGGTTCTCTCAGCAGCAGGGTCGCCAGCCTGTCCAGCAGCTCTGCCAGGTCGCGCCGGTGAATATGCTTTTGCAGCAGCGTCAGGGCAGCCATGCTGCGGTGGCCCATTATCTCGTCGTCGGAAATCACCGTGACGTCAACCAGCGGAAACTCACCGCCGTAAAGCTTACCGGCCAGCCCGGGATGATTAAATTCATCCAGCCAGCGGGTTGAATAGGGATAGGGAGTGCGCTTTCCCGTATAAAACAGCACCGGTATCACCAGCGGCAGCTTTTTGTGCCCGGCGTCAAGGTGGCGCTGCATGGCCGCCACCGCGTAGCGAAGAAGCCTGAACGCCATGTGCCTGTCCGGCGTGGACTGGTGTTCGATAAGAACGTGGACGTAGCCATCATCGCCGGCCGTGGTTTTCAGGCTGTAGAGCACGTCGCTGAAATAGGGGCGAAGCGTTTCCTCAACAAAGCTGCCGGACTCCAGCTTAAGAGTGCTGAAATCGCAGACGGCCTGCAGCTCCGCGGGCAGATGCAGCTGCATAAAATCCCGTGCGGTAGCGGGATGGGTCAGAAACTGTTTAAAGGCGAGATCGTGCGGTGTCGGGTTCGCGTTCCTGCGGCCCTTTGCTTTCCTGTCAGACATTCCCTGCTCCGTTGTCCTTGGAATTCTCTTTTCGAGAAGGGGAATTATAACGAAATCCGGGCCTGCATACCCGCAGTTTATCGGGAGCGGTATGTGTCCCCCACGTCAGCAATAACAAACCAATGTTGTCGCTAGCATGCCATCCTTCGTCAATGCGTTTTTGCAAACAGCGAAGTCTTAACGCTATTGCATCTATTTTAGGATTCACATGCCCGGTTAAACGCTCTCAGCCACGCAATAAAGCAGCTTAGTGCGGTGGAATGATATTTCCGGCTCGGGTAATAAAGCGAAAAGCCTTCTGACGGTGCCGCGAAATCTGCCAGTACTTCCACCAACTCACCGCTTTTTAGCTTTGAACGCACCAAATCCCTGATGACAAACGCCAGGCCCGCACCTGCACCAACGGCTTCAATCATAATGTAATCACTGTCCAGCGTCAGGCCGCCTGCAACCGCGATATTGAGCGGTCGGCCGTTTTCGCAGAACTCCCATTTGTAGTTTATCCCGCTGGGGAAACGGCGCTGAATGCAGGGGAAATCCACCAGTTCCAGCGGATGCTGCGGAACGCCGAAACGTTCAATAAAATCCGGGCTGGCAATCACCGCACCCTGTAATCGGGGGCCAAAAGGAATGGCAACCATATCCTGCGGGATAGCTTCGCCAAAGCGCACGCCGGCATCAAAACCCGTTTCGACAATATTGATCAGGCCATCGCTGGTCGTCACTTCCAGCGCGATATCAGGATAGCGTTCACGAAAGGGGAGTAGCACCGTGCGAAGGTAAAGCGCTTCGGCGCTGCGCGGCAGATTCAATCTCAACGTGCCGCGTGGCGCTATGCGCCAGTCATTCAGCTCATCTACAGCCAGCGAAAGATCCTGGATTGCGGGTTCAATGCGTTGCAAAAAAGCCTGCCCGGCTTCGGTTAGCGAGACGCTACGGGTAGTACGGTTAAGCAACCGGACGCCGATCCGCTGTTCGAGATTGGAGATCGTATGGCTAAGGGTGGAAGGCGTAACGTTACGTTCCTCTGCCGCTTTACGAAAATTACGATGCCGCGCAATAGCGGTAAAAATTTCCAGTTCCTGTAACGTAGCCCGTGATTTCATATTAGTGAAAACTCTTCATTAATCCGCTTTAAAAACGTCAATTGTTGATTTTAACCGGGCAAAGTATAACGACTTTATCGCAAATCAACGGAGATAATTATGAAGCGCAGAACATTAGGTCATCAGGGGTTGGAAGTATCCACTATCGGTCTGGGCTGCATGGGAATGACCTTTGCCTATGGCAAAAGCGATGAGCAGCAGGCCATCAATACTCTGCATCGCGCTTTTGATTTGGGTGTCGATTTTCTGGATACGGCAGAGGTTTATGGGCCTTTCGATAACGAAGAACTGCTGGGCAAAGCGCTGAAAGGCCGGAAAGAACAAATTAAAGTCGCTACAAAATTCGGCTTTAACATCCTGCCGCAAGGTGAGGGCTGGGAAAGGATTAAAGGCGTTAACAGTCAGCCTGCTAATATCCGTAAAGTCGCAGAAGCGTCGCTGAAAAGATTAAATATTGAGGCCATCGATCTCTTTTATCAGCATCGCCCGGATCCTGCCGTGCCTGTAGAAGAAGTCATGGCAACGCTGGCCGATCTGGTGCGGGAAGGAAAAATTCTACACGTAGGGTTATCAGAAGTTTCCAGCGAGACGCTGCGTCGCGCCCATGCTATTCATCCCGTTAGTGCTTTACAGAGCGAATATTCACTATGGAGTCGGGACGTTGAGCGCGATGTGCTGGCAACCTGCCAGCAACTGAACATTGGTTTTGTGCCATACAGTCCCTTAGGTCGCGGTTTTCTGACCGGAAAACTGGCGGCGCCGTCTACGCTGGATGAGAGGGACTACCGCCGCACGCTACCGCGCTTTCAGCCGGATGCCCTGGCCCATAATGAAAAGTTGCTCGGTCAGCTGGGTGAGATGGCAGCAGGCTACAACAGTACAACAGCGCAGCTCGCTCTGGCCTGGGTGCTGGCAAAATGGCAGCACATTGTTCCCATTCCTGGCGCACGGAAAATCGCTCATCTGGAAGATAACTGCCGGGCGGCAGATATCGTGCTGATGGCGGAGGATGTCGCGTTACTTGACCAACTTTTCAGCCCGGAAAACATCGCCGGAGAGCGTTACAGTGAAAACGAGTTCGCGCTGGTGGAAAGGTAACAGCACGATAAAACGCATAACGCCATTCTGACCCTTTTTCTACGTTTCTTTCTAATTTGTTGATTATTAATCACCTAAAACAGCAGCCCGGGAAAAGGGTTTTTTAACGCTATGCGTCAACTTTCTTCTTAAAACGCTGGCTTATGATGCAGCCGCTACTGTTCACTGCCGTCCAGGCCGCTTAGAAAGTAGCGCCATCATGTTTAAATACACAGGATCGGTTTCCGGCGTGAAATTTATCCCCGTTTCCATAACTTTTCCTGAATCAGCGTTGATAACACATTCATATCATTCACTGAAGTGATAAACCGGTAAGGGGTTATTTAACAACTCGCTGCTCTTCACCATTTTGCTCGCGTTCAGGAGGAAACCGCATTACGCCATAAAAAAACCGGAAATATTTGTCCAGCTAATTTGTACGCGTTAGGGGCTTAACTTAGCGGTAGCCGTAACGAAACAATAAGCAATTAAACGTGCTGTTGCTTTTGCATCAACGGCTTATCGTCGTATTAAATCCCCTGTAAAAAGAAGGCTAATCGAGGCTGTGTGCGCTTTTCAACAGGTTGGGGCAGCATCTAAAAAAACAGCGCATGCGCCGCCTGAACCGGCTTTTTATTACGCAATTAGTCCATGTTGTTGACCCTGTGGTGATGTTGCTTTTTTGTAAACAGATTAACAACCCACCAAAATCCTGCTATGCTGGCCCACGCAAAACCGGGCACCTTACCCTACAGAAAAGCGCAGTTTGCCTGAGGGCGCCCGGTCATTACAATGTGAGCGAGGAGAACGTCGTGCTAGAAGAATACCGTAAGCACGTTGCCGAGCGTGCTGCCCAGGGGATCGTTCCTAAACCGTTAGATGCTTCCCAAATGGCCGCGCTGGTTGAACTGCTGAAAAACCCGCCAGCGGGTGAAGAAGAATTCCTGTCTGATCTGTTAATCAATCGAGTTCCGCCGGGCGTAGATGAAGCGGCGTATGTCAAAGCCGGATTCCTGGCTGCCGTCGCAAAAGGCGAGGCGACTTCTCCTCTGGTTACTCCTGAAAAAGCGATTGAGCTGCTGGGCACCATGCAGGGCGGCTACAACATTCATCCGCTGATCGATGCGCTTGATGATGAAAAGCTGGCACCCATTGCGGCGAAAGCGCTGTCCCATACGCTGCTGATGTTCGACAGTTTCTACGATGTAGAAGAAAAAGCGAAAGCCGGTAACCCACACGCACAAAAAATCCTCCAGTCGTGGGCCGATGCTGAATGGTATCTTTCCCGCCCGGAACTGGCTGAAAAAATTACCGTTACCGTCTTTAAAGTCACTGGCGAAACCAACACCGACGACCTTTCTCCTGCGCCTGATGCCTGGTCCCGTCCTGATATCCCGCTGCACGCTCTGGCGATGCTGAAAAACGATCGTGAGGGCATTGAGCCGAATGAGCCAGGTAACGTTGGCCCAATCAGGCAGATTGAAGCGCTACAGGCGAAAGGTTTCCCGCTGGCCTATGTTGGTGATGTGGTCGGTACGGGTTCATCGCGTAAATCCGCAACCAACTCCGTCCTGTGGTTTATGGGCGACGATATTCCTTACGTGCCGAACAAAAAAGGCGGCGGCGTGGTGCTGGGTAACAACATTGCGCCAATCTTCTTCAACACCATGGAAGATGCTGGCGCACTGCCGATTGAAGTGGACGTGCAGAACCTGAATATGGGCGATGTTATCGACATCTGGCCGTACAAAGGCGAAGTGAAAAACCATGAGACTGGCGAAGTGCTGGCGAACTTCTCGCTGAAAACCGACGTGCTGCTTGATGAAGTGCGTGCAGGCGGTCGTATTCCGCTGATTATCGGTCGCGGTCTGACAACCAAAGCCCGTGAAGCTTTAGGTCTGCCACACAGCGACGTGTTCCGTCAGGCAAAAGATGTAGCGGCAAGCACGCGTGGCTACTCGCTGGCGCAGAAAATGGTAGGTCGCGCCTGCGGCACCGAAGGTGTTCGTCCGGGCGCCTATTGCGAACCTAAAATGACCTCCGTCGGTTCTCAGGACACCACCGGGCCGATGACCCGTGATGAACTGAAAGATCTGGCGTGTCTGGGCTTCTCTGCCGACCTGGTGATGCAGTCTTTCTGCCATACCGCCGCCTATCCGAAGCCGGTTGACGTCTCCACACACCACACGCTGCCGGACTTCATTATGAACCGAGGCGGCGTCTCGCTGCGTCCGGGTGATGGTATTATCCACAGCTGGCTGAACCGTATGCTGCTGCCGGATACCGTGGGCACCGGCGGCGATTCGCATACCCGTTTCCCAATCGGCATCTCCTTCCCGGCGGGTTCTGGTCTGGTGGCCTTTGCTGCCGCGACGGGCGTAATGCCGCTGGACATGCCGGAATCGGTGCTGGTGCGCTTCAAAGGCAAAATGGAGCCGGGCATTACGCTGCGCGATCTGGTCCATGCTATTCCGCTGTATGCGATCAAAGCGGGCTTGCTGACCGTTGAGAAAAAAGGGAAGAAAAACATCTTCTCTGGCCGCATCCTGGAAATCGAAGGACTGCCGGATCTGAAAGTTGAGCAGGCATTTGAGCTTTCCGATGCTTCTGCCGAGCGTTCTGCGGCGGGCTGTACCATTAAGCTGGGCAAAGATCCGATTATCGAATACCTCAACTCCAACATCGTTCTGCTGAAATGGATGATTGCTGAGGGCTATGGCGATCGCCGTACGCTGGAGCGCCGTATCCAGGGCATGGAAAAATGGCTGGCGGATCCGCAACTGCTGGAAGGCGATGCGGATGCAGAATATGCAGCGGTCATTGAGATCGATCTGGCGGAAATCAAAGAGCCGATCCTGTGCGCGCCAAACGATCCGGACGACGCTCGTCTGCTGTCGGACGTGCAGGGCGAGAAGATTGATGAAGTCTTTATCGGTTCCTGCATGACCAACATTGGGCACTTCCGCGCCGCCGGTAAGCTGCTGGACAGCCATAAAGGCCAGCTGCCAACCCGTCTGTGGGTTGCGCCGCCAACCAAGATGGATGCGGCTCAGCTGACCGAAGAGGGCTACTACAGCGTGTTTGGCAAAAGCGGTGCGCGTATTGAAATCCCAGGCTGCTCATTATGTATGGGTAACCAGGCGCGCGTGCAGGATGGCGCGACGGTGGTTTCAACCTCAACCCGTAACTTCCCGAACCGTTTAGGGACGGGTGCCAACGTGTATCTGGCTTCAGCAGAGCTGGCGGCGGTTTCCTCGCTGCTGGGCAAGCTACCGACACCGGACGAGTATCAGCAGTTTATGAATCAGGTTGATAAGACGGCGGTGGATACCTATCGTTATCTGAACTTCGATCAGCTGGCTCAGTACACCGACAAAGCTGACGGCGTGATCTTCCAGACTGCGGTATAACGGCTGATTCGGCGATGCTCAACGCTCGCCGGATCCTGTCGACTGGCTTAAACCGGGGTTATCCAGCTCCGGTTTTTTTATGGGCAATTTGCAGGCATTCAGTAACGGCTCCAGTCATTGTGCACGCTGGCAACATCACCGGCGCTATTGATCTTTTTTCTCACAATCATACGAACCAGAAATGCGGATCCCGCTGCGGCTGCTACGCACGATCTCGACGTCCAGCGTCGGCTTGCCTTTTTGCTTCACGTAATGCATGGCGTAATCTCCCTGAAACTTAGTCGCGGCAACGATCCATCGCATCGACACGTTGTTGTAGTCTTCCTTGCGCTCCAAAAAATCGATCTTCTGTTTTCTCACTTTGACGCCGTTAACGCTGGATACTTTTCCCTCGGCAGAAGATTGAAGATGAAAAGGGCCACACTGCGTATCCGCCAGGCTGGTCAATGGGATTGATGAAAACAGGCAGGTTGTGACTGCCAGAATGACGTTAAATTTCACCTGTCGTTGGCCTTTCGTAAAGTGGCGTTAGCCTGGAATTTAGCGAGATATCAGCCATGAACGGTTAAGGTCTCTCTGTCTCGCGCCTGGCTATCAGTATAACGAAGGGGCAGGAAAAGGTGGTTGTTATCGATGGCTGGATTAATAAAATCTATGTCAACGAGCCTCTGTTGTCGCGGGAACTGAGTCGTATCGTCATTGACAATATAGTTTGAAGCTTCTGAATAATCATTTCTTCTTAAACAAAAGAACAATGGGCTGGTGGATGTGCGAGAGTCCGGAAATATATTTGATTTAAGTCAAACCGAGTAAGGGGGTTATCATTGATCTTAACCAGGTGGAAAATTAGATCTCTGCCGTTAAAAATAAATCAAAACGATAAGTTATAGCGTGGCTGAAAAATAAAAGCGGTAGATGAAATTATTTTCATAAATGAAACTCCCTTGTTACCCTATACCTCATTTTAAAGAGGCTTTAAATGAAAAGTAAAACTATTATTTCAGGCTCGGGTATTATTTTATGCTTACTGATCCCTTTTAGCGGAACGGCTCGCGCTGAGAATATAAAATTTTCAGATTCAGCTATCAAAGCAGAAGGCCACTGTAATCCAGGAGATGATATTCATACCTTATTCCCCTCTGGTTACAGTCTTCCCTCGGTAGTTATGATCTACGTCAATGATTCCTCTGGTAAACCCGCAGACTGGGGAACGGGAACGTTTATTAGCCCTGACAAAATACTGACCGCAGGGCATGTTGCATATAATATGCAGCAGTATCAAGAAAAAGGTAAAAAGGTTTACATCACGGCCGGACTCCATGAACCCGAACCTGGAACTGCCTATGAGATTAAAAGTATCGCCATACATCCAGAGATGAATTTAGACAATTCCGATCATGACATTGCAGTGATAACGACAACCAAAAATTATCCCACTCGAACTTATCCAATTACAGAGATTACAGCAGACCTTCCTGATGCTTTTTTTGGTAGTGTGAGCTATCCGAGTGGATTAATAGAAAAAATTGGGAAGTTTAACCAATATACAGCTCGCTTTAAAATTGATGGGCATCTGTACTCATCTGCTGTTGCTTTGACTAAATGCCTTACTTATGGAGGGGAATCGGGAGCTGCACTAATTGGTTATCAAAATGATAGTCCTCTCAATGGAAAGATAGTGGGGGTTTTATCAAGTGGTTCTGGAGATGATCCGGGTGATCCGACAACCTTGACTTATTACACCACACTGAGCGGCAGTAATTATAAATTTATTACTGATAACTTATAGTGTTCCAGACAGGGGCGGGATCTTTCAATTTCGGCCCCTGCATACCGATCGGGACTGATAATACGATCGCCGCTCTTTTTCTCAAGTGCCGGCAGGTTTGGGCAAGAGCACGGTGCAGCAGACCATCCTGGCCTCAGCGCTGGCAAGGTTTGCCCGATGCAGCATCAGCAGGCATTAGCCTTCCGGGGCCGGCAAAAGATCCGCCAATTTTGAATCAACAATCATTTCCCCAATACCGCTATCCACTCGCTGTTTTTTTCCGACAGGTTGCGATAATGCCCACTATCCGCCATCATTCGCGCCCGGCGCATCAGCACACGCAATCAGGTTTGAGGTAAACAACATGGAATACGAATTTTTACGGGATATCACCGGCGGCGTGAAGGTGCGCATGTCGATGGGACATGAAGCCGTCGGCCACTGGTTTAATGAAGAAGCGGCAGACAATCTGGCCCTGCTGGATGAGGTTGAAGCCGCCGTCGCTGAAGTTAAAGGCAGCGAGCGTCAGTGGCAGCGCGTAGGGCGTGAATACACGATCTGGCTGGATGAAGAAGAAGTGATTATTCGCGCCAACCTGCTCAGCATCGAAGGCGACGAGATGGAGGAGGGCATGAGTTACTACGACGAAGAAAGCCTGTGCTTCTGCGGCGTGGAGGATTTTCTGGCGGTGATTGCTGCCTACCGTGCTTTCTTGCAGGGAAGATAGTTCCGGGCAAGGCAGGCCGGGCAACGTTCATTGCGGTTTTCGTCTCAGGCAACCGTTGTGCAGATTGCGCGTAAACGCCTGCCGATAGGGAGTCGAGCTGGCGGTTTCTATCCCGCCTGCCGCATTCATTCGTCCATCAACGTTCGTAAGTATCGTTTTCCGTCAGCGTCATCGCTGGCGCATCCACATTAACCTGTTCAAAACGCAGATGGGTAACGCCAGCAATTTTACCAAACTCCTGCGCCTGCAAGTGAAGATGGCTGAAGGTAAGATTCTTGATCGGGCATTCTGCGGCACCTTCAATAAAAAATGCGCGGGAGAAATTCTGCGGCTGAGTAAGCTGGCTGGTGATATGTGAAATAGTGATATTTTCCACCCGCGTTAATCCTTCAATGCCTTCCACACCCTCGCTGAGTTTACGCCAGTGCAGCGGCCGATCGTCGCTGATTTTCTGGCCATAGCTGTATTGCGGAAACCAGTTCAGCTGCATCATAAAAGGATAACAGACATCTTTCAGCGTCAGATGACGCACGATAATGTCTCGGATAAAGCCGCCGCGATTGCGGGCAGACTTGATGCGAAAGCCCACGCCGGTACCGAAGAAACGATTATGCTCAATAATCACTTTTTCGATGCCGCCAGAGGTTTCGCTGCCCAGCGTAATCCCGGACCCTTTATGCAATTCACAATCACGAATGATGATCTCACTGGCCGTTCTTGCCAGCGTCTGTGCTTCAGCGCCACGGCCTGATTTGACGCAGATATTGTCATCGTTGCAGGAAACCATGCAGCGCTCGACGCGCACATGCTGACAGGAGTCGATATCAATACCGTCGGTGCTTGGGCCTGTGGAGTTGCTGACTTTTACGTTTTGCAAAATAACGTGTTTTGAATAGCAAAGATGAATATTCCAGAAGCCCGATTCGCGCGAAGTGAAACCGCTCAGTTCGACTTCATCGCTCTGATAAACCACCACGTTTCGCGGGCGCTCACATTCGTAATCCACTACCCAGCGCAGCCCTTGCTCGCTGTATTCCGCCAGCACACCGCTTTTTTCGTCATCGCCCCAGAATCGTTGCCACCAGACCGCGCCCTGGCCATCGACAGTGCCCGCGCCGGTGACTTTAACATTCCGACATTGATTGATATTGATGATTGCCGCAGGCCAGGGCATGTCAATTCCGGCGATACGAGTCTCGATTCTGCGGTAATCGACTAATTGCTGGCTGCCCAGCAACACTGCGCCTTCGGCCAGTTCCAGCGTCATATGGCTTTTTAAAAACAGTGAACCGGTGAGGAAACGGCCCGCCGGGATCAGGACGCTGTCGCCAGGCGCAGCCCGGTCGATAGCGCGTTGAATGGCCTGGGTGGATAAAGTTGTTGCATCAGGAACCGCATCAAAATCTAAAACGTTTAAGACGGCCATTTTTCCTGCCTTAAGGTAGATGAAACAGAGGAGAAACAGGTTCTGAATTTATCATTTTTAATACGCCGCGTTCTTGTGCAGGATCAGAGGAGACATTTTCGAATTGTCATCAGTCGAAAGTTCGATAAGGAGGAGAAAGCAGGATGAATAAATGGAATTTCAAACCTGAAAAGGTGGCACAAGGCAGGCAGGTGCCCCTCTTTTTTTAGCTCGCCATATCAGCGCCAAAGAGATTGGCATTTCGGATTAACACGTCCATTTCTCTTTTATTCGCACCGCTCTGCAATATATCAATGGGTGAGCGACGAACGCCATTTCCATATATATCAATCGGAGTCTTCAGTAGGTTCAAAATCATCATCGGATGAATGGCAGGATCGAAAGCACCCATAACCTCTTCGAACCCCGGCAGTAGTCCAGAATCGGTGAACTGAAAACGTGGATAGATAAAGTCGCCGTTCTGCTTAAAGGCAAGCAACTTGTTTTTTTTCACACGCGCGTGAACGCCCTGGCGAGAGATGCCAGGGATGTTTGCAACGTCATGTACCTTGAGCGTTCCTCCCATCTCCTGAAGCTGGTCGTAGAACTTCTCAAGATGCTCACGGCGACGGCGATTCTTGCGTAACTCGCTGTCAGGCACGCGTGTATTTTGCTCCAGCATCGTGGTGTACAAGCGCTGAAACAGAGTCTTGTCATCCAGGCTGACAGCACCCATAGCCTCTGATTTATCTTCAAACTCAGGCATCAAGCCCAGAGCGATATTATTAATACGTTTGAGAAGATTCAGCTGGTATTCGTTTAAGCCAGTAGTAGCAGCCCGATCTTTAGCGATAGTTGCATTGCTCATATGGCACCTCCATTTGACCACTATCACATGCTCAGTTGACCAGTTTGTAAATTTAATTATCAATACTGGTAAAGCGGGGTTGAGCCTGGTCGCCCAGCTGCACAGTAAATGACGTCATGGCTCGCTGTTCAATGAGATAGATATTAAAATTAGCAATAACAAAGGATTACAACGATGCTCCCCCACACAGCACCAGCTCCTGGCCGGTCATGGCATCGGCGGTGGGGGAGAGTAAAAAACTGACCAGTGCGGCAACCTCCTGCGGCTGGATGTAGCGCCCAATCGGCGGGAGTTTAGGGGGGGAGCTTTCGCGTCCAGGCTTAGTCAGCATCGGCGTTTCCGTTGCACCTGGCGCAACAATATTGGCCGTAATGCCGCGAGGAGCCAGCTCGGCCGCCCAGCTTCTGACCATACCTTTCATCGCCGATTTGGTGCTGACATACTGACTACGACCCGCCGCGCCGGTCGACGTGCGGCTGCCCAGTAAAACAATACGTCCTCCTTTTGGTAACTGCGCCACCAGCTCGTTAGCGAGGATCTCCGCGACCCGGATATGCAGGTGCCAAAGCTGTTCGCTAACGCCATCATCCAGCTCGCCCAGCTGCGCGGCCGTCATCATGCCTGCTGCATGAATAATGGCATCGACCGGCGGCAGCGTGGCCAGCGTCTGTTTTAATGCAGCAGTATCGAAAAGATCGACCGAACGCGAGGCAAAATGTGGATTATCGCGCTTAACCGCTGTACGACTGAGACCGGTCACGCGCCAGCCTTCAGCCAGCAGCTTATCGGTGACGGCCGCGCCAATACCGGAGCTGGCTCCGGTGACCAGGGCATGACGGTTCATCGCTTTTCCTCTTCCAGCACCACCTGAATATCCAGGTACTGGCGGTGAAATTCCGTATGGGGGCTTTCTGAGGGCGCGGTCTGCGCCACGCCGATTGTGCAGAACCCTGCTTCACCGACCGGCTGGATTTTGCCGTCATCATGCGCTTGTAATATGGCAAGCTGGTACCCTGGCCTTGCCGGCAGATTGCTAAGCAGATGTGGCAAGGTTGCCAGCGGCAGCGTCGTTAAATGCCCGGTGATCATTGCTCCTCCTTTGCTGCCAGCACCCATGCCTCGCTGACGCGAACATATTTGATCGCCTGGCGGAAATACGTGTAAGCAATATGCAGCTCGCCGTTCACACCCTCTTTGATGGTCGGATAGGAGAATTCGCGGTTCAGCTTCTGCTGTGAGTTATTGGTCATACAGTAGCCGTCGCCTTCATCCAGATTGCGCTGCCACGGCCAGCTCTGGCCACCATCTTTCGAAATCGCCAGCGTCATTGGCGCTCGCGGCGCCCCCCAGAAAGCGGTCTTACCGCTGTGCACAACGGGCTGCGTTGCGACGGCGACATCATCCTCATCTTCTATCTCATCGTATAAGGAGAGGCGGCGTTCACTGGCGCCTTCGGCGCTCATGGCATTGAATACCAGCGCCAGATCGCCATTCGCCAGCGTCGTCACCTGGATCGACGAGTTGTTATTCGGCAGATCGGTTGGCTGCGGAACCGACCAGCTCTCGCCCCGATCGAAGGAGCGGCTGAGATAAATATGATCCGCCCAGCGGCTGCGGTACAGTGCCAGCAGGGAGCCATCCTTCAGCAGCGTAATGTTCATATGCACGCAACCGGTACTTTCCGGTACGGCAACATCCCGCCAGGTTCTGCCCTTATCGGAGGAGATTTTTACCGCGCTGGTGTCCGCGTTGCCGACCCATTTTTCACCGGGCTGCGTCAGGCAGTAAAACACCGGCAGCAGCCAGTTGCCGTTATCCAGCACCACCACCGGCTGGCGGATAAAGGTGCCGGGCTTATCCAGCAGCGTGGCGATGGGCCCCCAGGTTTTGCCCAGATCGCCGGACTGGCGGAAGCGAACAATAGCGGTATCCTGATTGCCTGACTTCTGCGCGGTGTACATTAGCCACAGTACGTTTTCGGGATCGAGAAACAGCACCGGGTTCTGCTCAGAACGGCTGCTGTCGTCGGAAAGCTTCAGCGGTTCGCTCCAGCGCTGGCTGCCTTTCGCCAGCCGTGAACACCAGACGGAAATATCCGCAATGCCTTCCTGAGTGCCGCCAAACCAGGTACAGAGCAGATCGCCATCCGGCAGCGGCAGCAGATTAGCCGCATGATTTTGTGGGCAGACGGAAGGCAGCATCGCCACTTGCAGGGCCGCATCATTGTCTGCGGGATGTACCAGGCCATCGCGTTCCACGGTTTGCTGAGTCATATCAGGCTCCACTTTTTTGCAGCGTGTTTTCGGTTTCTTTAACGGTTACGCGACGCGGGATCAGGTGGTCGATAACCATAATCACCGCTGGGGTGATCAGCGCGATATACATGTTGTTAATGCCAAAGGGATCGCCGAGCACAAACCAGACGGAGGTCATTACGCAGGCGCCAATCAAGCCCCAGTTGGCTCCACGCGCGCTTTTGAACATCGGCAGATAGAAGGCGATGATCGCCACCACGGAAATCGAAAGACGAATGGCGCGCGTAAAAAACGACAGCTTCAGCACTTCCGGGACGAACAGCACAAAAATCAGCGGCGCAAAGCCAATCGCCAGCGACAGCAGACGCGTCATTTTAAATTCGCGCTCCGGTGTAGGATGACGATACGGCACGTAAAAATCTTTCACGATCAATGACGTAATGGCCAGCGCGACGGTGCCGACGCTGACAAAGATCGAAGCCACCAGCGAAGTCGTCACGATGCCCGCCAGCCACGGATTCATATCCTGCAAGAATACCGGCAGCGCATACAGGCTGTTGATTTCAGGATGAAGGTACTTGGCCGCCACGCCAATTAGCGCAATCGCGAGGCCAATCGGCAGGCAGAAAAAGAACGCCACCCAGGTGGCACGGCGCGCGGCTGCCGGGCTTTTTGTCGAGGAGATCGCCTGAATCACGAACTGGGTACAGAAGATCGACCCGATCGTGCCGATCAGCCAGGCCATAATGGTGCTGGCACCGACATGACCGTCCCACGTCCAGTAGAAATCCGGCATTTTTTGCACCATTGGCGTAATGCCGCCGGTCATTTTCAGCGCCACACCAAGAATAATCAGAATGCCAATATATTTCAGCGCACTGTGCAGCATGGTCACCCATGCCATTCCTTTCATGCCGCCAAAAGCAAAATAGAACGTGCTGACGATAGCGGTAATAAAAGCGGCCACCGGCAGGTTTACTTTCAGCACGGTGGAAATCGCTGCCGCGCCGCTGACGTAGTTACCGACGTTCACCAGTAGCAGGGCGTAAATCATGATAAGGGAGATGATGTTTTTCGTGGTGCTACCGTACTTCTCGGCAATTGCGCCAGAAATGGTGATTTTTCCGGTGTTATAAATGCGTTTTACCAGCAGCAGGCCGAAAATCGGGAAGCCGATAGCGGCACCAATTACCGACCACGAGGCGGCAAAACCGTCTTCAAACGCCGCCTGGGCGGTACCCACGGTAGATTTGGCACCGATATATTCCGACATCAGCATTATCCCAACGATAAAGGCCGGCATGGAGCGCGCACCTTCCATAAAATCGCCGGAGCTTTTACTTCTTAACCGGAACGTTAGCCAGGTAGTAAACAAAATGTAGCCCACGACCATTACAATAATGATCAGCGTGCCCTGGTTGGAAAACTCTTTCATAGTGATGCCTCACAAAGAGTGTAAGCGCGCCGACCTTCAGGTTCTGTTCGCGCTTGTGTAGGGTTTAAGGAAAAGGGGTTAAACGCGCCCCATCGACACCTGGTGAGCCGGCAGTGAGTCGTGGTCGTCAATGGGTTCGACTTTGCCCATCAGGAACAGATAGTTAAGGATGCCAATCACCACCAGCACGGCGGAGAAGACCAGCGCCCAGGTAAAGGAACCGGTCGCCGCAACGATAGCGCCGGTGACGATCGGCCCCACCGCGCCGCCCATATTCGAGACGGTATTTTGCAAACCGGCGACGATAGAGACGCTGTTTTTCGGCGCAACGTCGCCGGGCAGCGCCCAGACTTGCGAAGCAGCGACCGTAGTGCCGGATTTCGCGACGCAGAGCAGAAAAACGGTCATAAAGACGGAGTCAGTAAAAGGCGCAAAACCAATACACAGCGCCATCAGCAGGCCAATGGTCAGGAACAGCTTGCGGGTGGCGGTCAGCGACAGCACTTTTTTATGCACTATCCGATCGGATGCCCAGCCAGCCGCGACCTCAATAATCATTCCGCACAGCAGCGGCAGGGCGGCAATCATTCCCATTTTGATAAAATCCATGCCTTTTTCTTTTACCAGGTAAGTCGGCAGCCAGGTAATAAAGAAATAGGAGGTGTAATTGATGGTGAAGAAGCCGATGCACATCGCCCAGATATTGCGATAGCGCAGCAGCTTGTACCATTTCATCGGCTTCACGTTTTTGTCGCCGTGCTGGCGGGCCTGGCCCTGACGGATCAGATTTACTTCCTGCGGGCTGATGTACTTGTGATCTTCCGGGTTTTCCGAGTAGATAAAGTACCAGGCAATGACCCAGAACAACCCGACGCCACCGATGACCAGGAAGGTCAGACGCCAGTCGAACAGATAAATCATCCAGACGATCAGCGGCATTGCCACCGCGCCGCCGAATTTTGAGGCGCTGTCGAACAGGCCGGAAACGGTAGCGCGCTCTTTATCCGGGAACCAGCGGGCGGTGATCCCGGCATTGCTCGGATAAGCCGCCGCTTCGCCCACGCCTAATGCCAGACGCAGTGCCAGCAGGGATTTAAAACCGGTCGCCAGCCCCATCATTGAGGTGGCGATAGACCACCAGGCGACTGCCAGACCCAGCCCTTTTTTCTGCCCGAAACGGTCGGCAAACCAGCCCGCCGGAATTTGTAGCAGCGAATAGGACCAGAAAAACGCCGCCATAATAAAGCCCATCATTTCAGGCTTGAGGCTTAGTTCGTCGATCAGATGGGGGGCGGCCGCAGACAGCACGGTGCGGTCGATATAGTTGATGGCAATCGCCAGCCACATCAGGCCAGCAATCCACCAGCGGATACGGGTGTTTCCTGCAACAGTATTCATAGTCATCGCCCGGTACAGAGGTTGTTATTATCCGGATCGCTGTCCGGCTTTTTAGTCGGGGCGGAAACGGCGCCCCGGGCTTTATTACAATGAATTCATAATATTAACTGGTCGCTGATGCTGGCAGACGCACTGGATAATCTGCTGCACGCAACGCTCGCCAATCGCGCTGATGGCGCCATCGGTATAGCCTGCGATATGCGAGGTAGGTATGAAATTCGCCAGCGAGAACAGCGGATGGGTCTCCAGAGGTTCACGATCGAAAACATCGGCGGCGGCACCCGCTATCACGTTATCGGTCAGCGCGTGGTACAGCTGCTCTTCGTTCACCACGCCGCCGCGCGAGACGTTAATCAGAAAGGCAGATTTCTTCATCATTCTGAGGCGTGAGCTATCAAACAGATTGCGCGTTTCAGGCGTCAGCGGGGTATGCAGCGTAATAAAGTCGCTCTGCGCGGTGAGCTCGTTGAGCGAAACAAACTCGATATTGTGCTCGGCGGCGAACTTCTCGTCGGGATAAAAATCGAAGGCCAGTACGCGCATATTGAAACCGCTGGCGCGCAGGGCAACCTGTTTGCCGATATTGCCCAGCCCAATAATGCCAAGCGTTTTGCCATAGACATCCGTAGCGAAAATACGCGGCCACTGTCCGGCACGGGTTGCTGTTGCGGCGGTGGTCACCTGACGGGCAATATTGAGGATCAGCGCGAACGCAAAATCCGCCACCGCATGCTTGTTGGCATCCGGCACGTTGGTCACAAAAACGCCGCGAGCCTGGGCGGCGATCAAATCGATATTGTCCACGCCGACGCCATGCTTGCAGACAATTTGCAGCTTTGGTGCTCGCGACAGCAGCTCTTCATTGACGTCGGTAAAGGCGACAATCATCGCTACGGTTTCTGCCAGATGTGGTTCCAGCGCGCTTAGCGGCGCGTCGGCGGGTAGCATGATCGGCTCCAGGCCCTGTTCTTTCAGTGCGGTAACAGGTCGGGCGTTATATTTTGCAAACGAGGGTGAAGTACAGAGAACTTTCATCGTGCTTGTCCCGGTATTGGAGCAGGCGGCAGCAGGCCGCCGCAAAATTATTGGGTGTACTGATTGACGATCTGGCGGATACGCTGCGCGTCGTCGTCGCTGAAGCGTACGGCATAGCGGCTTTCACCCACGTCATAGCCCATCAGCGCCACGGCTTTTTTCACGGCGGCGGGCGAGAAGGCCACGCTGTAGAGATCGGTGCGCAGGCCGGTGACGTTTTCCTGTGCCTTGCGCGAACCGTCGATATCACCAGCATAGAAACGCGCCCAGATAGCGTTGATCTCTTTCGGCGCGACGTTTGCCAGCCCGGAAATACAGGCGGAGCAGCCGTCGACAAAACCCTGATGGATCAGCGAGTCAGGTCCGTTCAGCACGTCAAAGTTTTGCTGGCCTTCTGCCGCCTGTAGAAAACCGCTCAGGCTTTCATAGCTGCCCGCGCTGTCTTTAATACCAATGATATTCGGGTGAGCGGCCAGTTTGCGGACGGTTTCCGGTTGCAACGTATTGCCGGTACGCGCCGGGATGTTGTAGAGGAAAACCGGCACGTCGAGTGCATCCGCCACGGCTTCGTAGTGGACGATCAGTTCCGCCTGCTTCAGCGGCACAAAGTAAGGCGTGATCACCGAAACAGCATCCACGCCGAGGGCCGCGACCTGTTTGCCAAGCCGGATTGTTTCGCGAGTAGAGATTTCGCCGACGTGGGCCACCACATGCGCTTTGCCTGCTACTTCGTCCACGCAGGTTTGGGTCACCGCCAGCTTCTCCTGCTCGTTGAGCACGAAAAATTCGCCGTTGGTACCGCCACAGAAGATACCGTTGCCCGCCGCCAGCTGACGGCGGATCTGCTCGCGCATCGCGCGCTCAAAGTAGTCGCCGTCGCGGGTAAAAGGCGTCACGATGGCGGTTAATACACCGGTAATTTTTTTCATCATATCCTCGGTTGTCATTAATGATTCAGTGCCGGAAACAGCGTCAGATAGACGTTGCGAACGTCGCTGGCGCTGACGGGAGCAGGAACGTTTTTCATCAGGCGCTGTACGTCCAGCGCAGCATCCACCAGATAGGGAAGATGGTCGGCATTAATGCCCAGCTCATCGAGGCTGGCGGGCAGCTTGAGGCGTTTGACCAGCGCGGCGAAGTAATCGACCAGCGCGAAAGATTTCTCTTCTTCGCTAAGCGTAAAGTCGGCATCTGGCAGCAGGTCATACGCCTGAGCGAATTTACTGACTGCCGCCGGGCGCACAAAGCGCATACAGGGTGCGAGCAGGATGGCGTTCGCCACGCCGTGGGGAAGGTGATATTTGCCGCCCAGCGGATAAGACATGGCATGCACCAGATGCGTCCCGGCATGCGCAATCGCCGCGCCGCCGTAATAAGAGGCCCAAAGCATATCGAGACGAGCCGCGAGGTTGTCGGGTTCGGCCAGCGTTTTTTCCAGGCTGGCAAACAGCTTTTTCAGGCCGATCAGCGCATAGTTATCGCTGACCGGATTCGCTACGGTTGCCGTGAAGCACTCAATCAGATGACACAGCGCATCGATTCCCGTAGAGGAGGCGATGTGCGCGGGCATGCTGATGGTCAGTTCAGGCGCCAGCACCACATAGTCCGGCAGCATCACCGGCGAAATAATACCGACCTTGGTCTCTTTTTCCGGGATCGCCAGGATGGCGTTTGGCGTGGCTTCTGAACCGGTGCCCGCAGTGGTTGGGATCAGCAATGAGGCGATGCGGCGCTGCGGTTTTTCGCCCTGAAGCAGCGCGTCCAGCGACGGCGCATCTTCCACACAGAGCACGGAGAGCAGTTTAGCGACGTCCAGCACGCTGCCGCCGCCAATACCAATAACCCTGTCGATGCCCTTGATAGCCAGCGGTGCAACAATCGCCGCCACGTCATGCTGGCTTGGTTCCGGCGGCACCGAATCGATGATGTTGACGGTCGGTACCTTACTGGCAATGTGTTTAATCAGCGTTTGTACCGCTGCAATCCCCGCAATATTTTTATCCGTTACCAGCAGCACGTGCTGGCAGTCATGCAGCAGATAGCCAATGTCATGAAGGGTTCCACTGATTACGGTGCTGTTGATATTCATTCGCCTTACCCTGTTTCTGCCCGCGCTGTCGCGAGTGATTTTAATTAGTCATTTACTCACGACTGTGAGCGAGTGGTGGCTAATTTTATAGGGTAAATTGATTTTTATTAATTTGATCGTGCTCACATATAATCAATCATGATTGAATATAATCATTACCGGTCGAAGCGAACCGCTTCCGTTCTTTTAGCCAGGAGAAAAGATGACGCGCTTGCAGTGGAAAACGCCGGTATTGGTGATCGCTGATGACTTTACCGGTGCCAATGATGCCGGCAGCGGGTTGGCCAGAGCCGGTGCGCGGGTCAATGTGCTGTTCAATGCACGACGGGATCAGGACGCCGATGTTCACGTCATCAACACCGACAGTCGTGCGGTCAGCGCCGGACTGGCCGCCCGCCTTACGACGGCGGCAATCCACAGCCATGCAGACATTGCGGCCAGCGGCTGGGTTTTTAAGAAAATGGATTCGACGCTGCGTGGAAATCCCGGGGCGGAAATTGAGGCGGCGCTGCTGGCAAGCGGCGCACCGGCCGCGCTAATCGCGCCTGCGGTGCCGACGCTGGGCCGCGTCACGCGGGAAGGCTGCTGTTTTATTCACGAGCAGCTGTTAACGACAACCGAATATGCCAGCGATCCAAAAACGCCCGTTACGCAAGCCAGCGTGCTGCTGCGGCTGAAAGAACAAAGCTCGCTGCCTGTCGGACTCATTCCCTTATCTGCGGTACGCGAAGCGGATCTCGTTGAAAGGATCCATGCGGCCATCGACCAGGGGCAGTTGCTGATCGTGGTTGATGCAGAAACCGATGACGATTTGCAGCGCATTATGCGAGCGGCTTCGCAGCTGGCTCAGCGACCGCTGCTGGCGGGCGCAGCCGGTCTCAGTGACGCGTTGGGAAACCTGCTGGCGCAAACCGCCAGGGCAGGGTTGTGCTCCACGGACAACGGCGACGGCAGCTATGCCGAAACCGAAGCCGAAACCGAAGCCGAAACCGAAGCCGAAACCGAAGCCGAAACCGTTGCAGCCACCGCGCACGGCAGAGCCTCGCAGTTCAGACCCGTGCTGGCCGTTGTTGGCTCAATGAGCGAAATCACCCAGCGCCAGCTAACCCAACTCCAGCAACATAAGCCGCTCTGCCTGATTGACGTTGATATCACCCAGCTGTTTACCGGCTGGCAGGACAGCGATAAGTGGTTACAAACGGCACGGCAGGCTTTGCTGCAAGGACGACACTGCGTCATCCGCACCTGTCAGCAGGCCGATCAGCGTCGGGCCATTACCGCCTTGTGCGAACGATACGATCTCTCTCGCCAGCAGCTTGGCGAAAGCATCTGCCTTTTTCTGGCAGAACTGACAGGTGACATTCTGAGCGAGGCGACGCCCGCCGGGCTGTATCTTTCGGGCGGCGACGTGGCGATAGCGGTGGCGCATAAGCTCGGTGCTCAGGGCTTTCATATTGTCGGACAGGTGGCGGGCTGCGTGCCTTATGGCCAGCTGCTGGCGTGTAAAAATGACCTGCTGGTGCTCACCAAGGCTGGCGGTTTTGGTGATGACAACACCCTGGTAGAGGTTTTTCGTTTTATTGAGGAGAAAGCGAGTGAGTAAAATTATTGCAGTTACCATGGGCGATCCGGCGGGTATTGGTCCGGAAATTATCATCAAATCTTTGGCTGAGGGAGAACTCTCCGGCGCGCCAGCGATTGTGGTGGGATGTGCGGCGACACTACGTCGGATTCTGGCGATGGGCATCACGCCGCAGGCTGAGCTGCGCGTGCTGAACAGCGTAGCCGATGCGCATTTTGCGCCAGGCATCATTAATATTATCGACGAGCCGCTCACCGATCCCGAGGCGTTAAAGCCGGGTGTGGTGCAGGTTGATGCAGGCGATCTGGCTTACCGCTGCGTCAAACGCGCCACCGAACTGGCAATGGCGGGGGACGTTCACGCTATCGCCACCGCGCCGTTAAATAAAGAAGCGCTGCATTCTGCCGGGCATCTCTATCCGGGGCATACTGAATTGCTGGCAAAGCTGACCAACAGCAAAGATTACGCCATGGTGCTGTACACCGATCGCCTGAAGGTCATTCATGTCACCACGCATATCGCCCTGCGCAAGTTCCTGGATACGCTGAACCGCGAACGTGTAGAAACGGTAGTCAGCATGGCAGATACTTTCCTTAAACGCGTCGGTTTTGAAAAACCACGTATTGCCGTGGCGGGCGTCAATCCGCATGCCGGAGAAAATGGCCTGTTCGGCGACGAAGAGATCGGGATTGTCGGTCCGGCAGTTGAGGCGATGAAAGCGCAGGGCTACAGCGTGTTCGGCCCCTGCCCGCCGGACACGGTTTTCCTGCAATGCTACGAAGGCCAGTACGATATCGTGGTGGCGATGTATCACGATCAGGGACACATCCCGCTGAAGCTGCTGGGCTTTTATGACGGGGTGAATATCACCGCCGGACTGCCGTTTATCCGCACTTCTGCCGACCACGGCACGGCTTTTGATATTGCCTGGACAGGTAAAGCGAAGTCTGAGAGCATGGCGATTTCCATTCAGCTAGCGATGCAGCTGGCATAAGGACATATGAAGGGACAAAGTCGCCTCGATCAGATTATGGATTATCTGAAAAGCCATAATCTCGTTACCGTCGATCAGCTGGTGGCTGCTATTGAAGCGTCACCCGCGACCATTCGCCGGGATCTTATTAAGCTCGATCGGGAAGGGGTGATCAGCCGGACGCACGGCGGCGTCACCCTGAATCGTTTTATTCCTGCGCAGCCGACCACGCTGGAGAAAATGCAGCGCAATCTGGCCGAGAAGCAGGCGATCGCTGTTGCTGCCGCCGGCCTGGTGAAATCTGGCGACTCCGTGGTGCTGGATGCGGGCACGACCATGCTGGAGCTGGCTCGTCAGTTAACGCATCTGCCGCTGCGGGTGATCACTGCCGACCTGCACATTGCGCTGTTTCTGTCGGCGTTTAAACAGATTGAAGTGACGATCATCGGCGGGCGGATTGATGATTCCAGCCAGTCCTGTATCGGCGAACATGGTCGCCGACTGCTGCGGAATATCTACCCTGATATTGCTTTTGTCAGCTGTAATTCCTGGAGTCTGGAGAAGGGGATCACCACGCCGACGGAAGAGAAAGCGGGGCTGAAAGAGGATTTGCTGGCCAACGCCCGGCAACGCGTATTGCTGGCAGACAGCAGCAAATACGGTTCCTGGTCGCTGTTTTGCGCCACGCCGCTGCAAAACCTTACCGACGTCATTACGGATAAGCATTTGAGCAGTGACGCTCATCTTCAACTGAGTGGTCAGGCATTCAACCTGATCCTGACGTAATGCCTGAAAGCAAAACGGGTGACCATTGGCCACCCGTTTCTGCTGTTACAGCGTTTTAAACCCCACGGACGGGATATTGCGTCCGTAGTAAATCTCACGCATCTCTTTCCACAGCAAATCGGTGATCCGCTTGTGCTCTTGCGGGCTGAGATCTTCCGGTTTGGTGTTAAATAAGTAGTGCTTCAGATCGAACTCTTTCAGTAACATCTTGGTATGGAAGATGTTTTCCTGATAAACGTTCACATCCATCATGTCGTACATCGATTTCATGTCTTCCGACATAAAGTTCTGAATGGAATTGATTTCATGATCGATAAAGTGCTTCACGCCTTTCACATCACGGGTAAAGCCCCGCACGCGATAGTCGATGGTGACGATATCGGATTCCAGTTGGTGGATTAAATAGTTCAGCGCTTTTAGCGGCGAAATGACGCCACAGGTAGAAACCTCAATATCCGCACGGAAGGTGCAAAGGCCGCCCTGAGGATGACTTTCCGGGTAAGTGTGCACACAGATGTGGCTCTTATCCAAATGGGCAACGACCGAACCCGGCAGCGGGCCTGGGTGTTCTGATGTATCGATATCTTTCGGGTCGATTGGCTCCTCGCTAACGAGGATGGTGACGCTGGCACCCTGCGGCTCGTAGTCCTGGCGAGCGATGTTCAGCACGTTAGCGCCGATAATCGAGCAGGTTTCGCTGAGGATCTCAGTCAGGCGGTTAGCATTATACTGCTCATCAATGTACGCAATGTATCCGTCACGCTCCGCATCGGTGTTTGCGTAACAGATATCGTAGATACAAAAACTCAGGCTTTTCGTCAGGTTGTTGAAGCCATGTAGTTTAAGCTTTTGCAATTTCGTTCACCCCCTTAAAATGCGCGGTCATTCGGCCAGCGCATTCAACAGATATTGTGGCAGGGCAAAGCTGCCAGTATGGATCGCCGGATTGTAGTAACGGCACGTCAGGCCAGCCGCATCGAAACGCGCCTGTAACGTTGTCGCATCCAGCTGACGCAGCGTTGGGTTATCGCTGGCCCAGGCAAAGGTCATGATGCCGCCGTAATAGGTCGGGATCGCCGCCTGGTAAAAGCTGACGTCGCCAAAATAGTGGCTCAGCTTGCGATGGCTGTTAATTGCCTCTTCCTGTTGCAGGAAGCAGACGCCGTTCTGCGCCACGAAAATGCCGTTCTCATTAAGGCAGCGTTTGCATCCGGCGTAAAACGCTGAGGTAAACAGGCTTTCACCCGGTCCGATAGGATCGGTACAATCGGAGATGATCACGTCGAATTTATCGCTACAGGTCGCGACAAAATTCACGCCGTCGTCAATCACCAGATTAAAGCGGGGATCATCATAAGCGCCCGCGCTGTGGTTCGGCAGATACTGCTTACAGAAATTGACCACGCCCGCGTCGATTTCCACCATGGTGATCTGCTCAATGGCTTTATGTCGGCTGACTTCACGCAGCATGGCACCGTCACCGCCGCCAATAATCAGCACGCGTTTTGCGGCGCCGTGGGCCAGCAGAGGGACGTGGGTCATCATTTCATGATAGATGAACTCGTCACGCTCGGTAGTTTGTACCACGCCGTCGAGCGCCATAACGCGACCCAAAGCGGCATTTTCGAAAATCACCAAATCCTGGTGTTCCGTCTTCTCACGGTACAGCACGTTGTCGACAGAAAAATACTGTCCAAACCCGGCATGAAGCGTTTCATACCACATTTCTTTCTCGGCCATGATGGGCTCTCCTGTCATTACAGCCACGAAAAATGGGGGCGATATCATAGCTAACTCTGACCGTGGTTGCACGGTCAAATTATCAGCAGGGGAAACGGTAAAACGGCGGGATTACTTCACGTAGGCGAGCAGGCTGAGAGAATCGCGAGCCAGTGATTTGCACTTCTTGTCGTTCGGGACGGCAATGCCGCTGAGGTCTTTGTAGCTGTCTGCGCCCAGCGACTTCATATTAAAGCTGCCGTAGTTGCTCAGATCCCAGCGATTTTGTCGGGCAAAAAAGACCAGTGCACGACGAATTTGCCCGTCCGGCAAATCCTGATAGCCACAGTCATTTTTCAGATACACAAAAACGGCGGTCAGATCCGCCAGATCTTCCGCTTCAGACTCGCTTAACGCAAAACTTGCCGACGAGAAGCTAAACAGACCCAGTAACAACAGAGCCCTGATGCTTTTCTTCATAATTGTTCTCAACCAATTGCAATACCCAGACGTTAGCACAGTTATCGGCAGGCTACAGGCAAAATTGCCAAAGAAATGTCCGGAATTCGCCATTTATTTACCGCGGCCAGCGGGTGGGCGTCGGGGAAACTTGACCTTGCTCCCGGGTAAGGGTTTATGCTGCGGGCGACAAACGATTGCCCGATTAAGGAAAGGCCGATGCAACGCCGTGATTTTATTAAGATGACTACCGCGATGGCCGCTGCCAGCGCGCTGCCGTTATGGAGCCGTTCGCTGATGGCCGCGCAGGCACGCCCGGAGCTGCCCATTCCAACGTTACTGTCGCCAGACGTGCGCGGTGTAGTGAATATCTCGGCTCAGCAAGGTCAGTCGGTCTGGGCGGGGCAGTCGGTGCCGACCTGGGGCTATAACGGGGGGCTTCTCGGCCCGGCGATTCAGCTTGAACATGGCAAACCCGTGACGCTGAATGTGCATAACATGCTGCCCGAAGCGACCACTCTCCACTGGCACGGTCTCGAACTGCCGGGAGAGGTTGATGGCGGGCCGCAGGCACTGATTGCGCCAGGCCAAACGCGTAGCGTCAGCTTCACGCCTGACCAGCCTGCGGCCACCTGCTGGTTCCATCCTCATCAGCATGGCCGTACGGGATATCAGGTTGCACAGGGGCTGGCAGGATTAGTGCTGGTCAAAGACGATACGGCTGAAAAACTGCTGCTGCCTAAACTGTGGGGCGTCGATGACATCCCCGTTATTCTTCAGGATAAAAGGCTGAGCATGGACGGCGGCAAGATAGATTACGAACTTGACGTGATGAGTGCCGCCGTCGGCTGGTTTGGTAACACCCTGCTGACGAATGGCGCGATTTATCCGCAGCATCCGGTTCCGCGTGGCTGGCTGCGGCTACGGTTGCTGAACGGCTGCAACGCCCGTTCGCTGAATATCTCTACCTGTGACCGCCGCGCCATGTACGTCATCGGCAGCGACGGCGGCCTGCTGGCCGAACCGGTAAAGCTAACCGAGCTTGCGATGTTGCCTGGGGAACGTTTTGAAGTGCTGATTGACACCCTGGACGGCAAACCTTTCGATTTACAAACGCTGCCGGTCAGGCAGATGGGCATGACGCTGGCGCCGTTCGACCAGCCGTTGCCGGTGCTCAGCATCAAGCCGCTACAGATCATGGCCAGCGGCTCGTTGCCGGACAAATTAGTCGACGTTCCGGCGCTTCCTGCACAGGACGGGCTGAAGACGCGCTGGCTACAGCTGTCGATGGATCCCGAGCTGGACCGCCGCGGCATGCTGGCGCTGATGGAAAGATACGGTCACGCGGCGATGGCAGGCATGAGCGGCGATGCTCATGATAATGATAATGAGATACCTCACGACACGCATCATGAGATGGCCGGCATGAAACCGTCAGCCACGCCGCAAGATTATGATTTCAGCATGGGCAATAAGATTAACGGCGTCGCTTTTGATATGAATAAGCCCGCTTTTGACGTTAAACAGGGCGTAACGGAGAAGTGGACGATTTCGGGCGAGGGTGACGCGATGCTGCATCCTTTCCATATTCACGGCACGCAGTTCCGTATTCTGTCGGAAAACGGCAAGCCGCCGGCCGCGCACCGTAGCGGCTGGAAAGATACGGTTCACGTTGAAGGCTGGCGTAGCGAAGTGCTGGTGCGCTTTGATCATCTGGCCGCCAAAGAGCAGGCGTATATGGCGCACTGCCATCTGCTGGAACATGAAGATACCGGCATGATGCTTGGGTTTACGGTGAGTGCCTAGCTAACATTGCACGCCAGGTTTACTGGATGTGTTTACGCTTTAAAGCCGCGCATCGTTGCTAAGCAGCGGCGCTATTAACAAAAAAGTGCCTGCTTAATTTACGTTTTGCAGGCGCTTTTTGCTTACAGGATATTTTTGTGAGAAGAACTGGCAAATAAGCCGTTCCGTTACCTGAATTTTATTGCCTCATACCGATAGCCAGTCGGTTAAAGGCGGACATAAGAGAAACGGCAAAAGTAAGATCGGATATCTCGCTATCTGAAAAATGTTCTTTCAGCGCTGCAAAATAGTCATCAGACGCAAAAGTATCCCCGACGTTAACTAATGCTTCTGTCCACTGCAAAGCCGCTGTTTCTTTATCGTTAAAATGATGACTCACTCGCCAGCCTGCAAGTGCATCAATCTTAGCGTTTTCCACGCCCGAGCTCCTGAGCGATTTGGCGTGCATTTCCAGACAAAAAGCACATCCATTCATTTGGGAAGTGCGAAGATAAACCAGCTCAATAAGCACTTTACCCAACGTGCTTTTTTCTAACGCTTTTTTAGTCGCCGCGAGTCCGGCATAAGCGTCGTTTGATAACTGAAAGTAAGGCAGGCGAAGATGGCTCATCGTAATTCCTCAACGTTATTCGTTTTTAGATAATACCTGTTTTTATAAACAGCCATTTTCTTGTTGGTGCTGTGCGGGATGGGATAAGCGGCCTGATGTCATCGGCAAAAAACGTCTGCAAAGCGGGTATAAAAGTACAACCCGGCGGAATCTCTATTCCGCCGGAGCTTCGGTCTGTGCAGTTGCGTTAGCTAAAAGAGGGCAGCGTAGTAATGAAAGTAAATGAGTGAAAATATCAGCCCGAAATGCCGCGCTTTACACCTCTGCCAGCGCCAGCCGCAAATCCTCAATTAAATCGTCTTTGTTCTCAATACCAATCGAGACGCGAACCGTCGCTTCGTTGATACCGATCCGGGCACGCACGTCGGCCGGTACGCCGGAGTGCGTGGTGCTGGCTGGATGGCTGGCCAGCGACTCCGTACCGCCAAGACTCACCGCCAGTTTAAAGAGTTGCAGCGTATTCAACAGCTTGAATGCAGCTTCCTGACCGCCGACCACATCAAATGAGAAAGTCGACCCCGCGCCACTGCACTGATTTTTAAACGTTTGCGCCGCAGCTGAATCCGCTGCCAGGAACGACAGATAATGCAGCTTTTCGATTTTGCTATGTGTCCGCAGAAACTCAGCAACGGCCGCAGCGTTGTCGTTCGCTTTCTCCATCCGCAGCGACAGCGTTTCCAGCGAGCGGCCAATCATCCAGCAAGAGTGCGGATCGAGCTGGGTGCCAATAGCGCTGCGAAGTGATTTAATCTGTTTAATCAGTGTCTTATTTCCCATGACCGCGCCAGCGATCAGATCGGAATGGCCGCCCACATATTTGGTCAGAGAGTAGAGCGATAAATCAGCCCCATGTTCAGTCGGGCGCTGGAAAACAGGCCCGAGCAGCGTGTTATCGCAGGCAATCACTGGCCGGTGCTGCTGCTGTTTTTCAATGGCATCAGCAACCCGTTTAATCAGCGCAATATCCACCAGGCTGTTGGTCGGATTGGCGGGGGATTCAATCAAAATGACCGATACGCGCCCTTGTTGCATCGCCTCAGCGGCGGCAGCCTGCACCGACGCTTCGTTGACGCCGTCGGCAAAACCGACCGTCGCCACGCCCAGCTTGCGAAAAGTTTTGGTCAGCAGCGTTTCCGTCCCGCCATACAGCGGCTGCGAATGCAAAATAGCATCGCCTGGCTCGACAAAGGCCAGCAGGGTGGTAGAGATCGCCGACATCCCCGAGGAAAAAAGGGCGGCGCTTTCGGTGCGTTCATAAATTGCCAGGCGATCCTCAACGATTTCGCTGTTGGGATGGTTAAAGCGGGAATAGACCAGGCCGTTGCCTTCACCTTCGGGCGGTTCGCGCCTGCCGGAAACATAATCAAAAAAATCACGGCCTTCTTCTGCCGTATTAAAAACGAAGGTCGACGTCAGAAATACTGGCGGTTTTACCGCACCTTCAGACAGCGCCGGATCGTAGCCATAATTCAGCATTTGTGTTTCAGGTTGCAGCTCACGAGTACCGAGGTGGGTTTTTTTGGAATGCGGGGTAGCCATGCAATCTCCTGCCGGTCAGGCATGTTGACACAGAGTAAGTTGAGCCTAGGCTAGCATGCCGACAAACCGGCGATTAAATAAATTATTCATCTATCGTTAAAACCAATTGCATTATTAAATGATGTAAAACAGCCATTTGGAAGTCTATATGTCTGACTGGTGAATATGACGCCGGTTGAGCCGCAACGGGTAAAAGCACGAGTGAAGTGTGATAAACTTGGCTGCTTCCGTTAAGCCATCGACAATATCGACATAACTATGAAACACACTGTAGAAGTCATGATCTCTGAAGAAGAGATTGCCAAACGCATTGCTGAGCTGGGCCAGCAGATTAGCGAAAACTATCGTGACAGCGGCAGCGAAATGGTGCTGGTTGGCCTGTTACGCGGCTCCTTTATGTTTATGGCAGATCTCTGTCGCAAAATCGATGTGTCACACGAAGTCGATTTTATGACGGCTTCCAGCTACGGCAGCGGTATGTCTACCACGCGCGATGTAAAAATCCTGAAAGATCTGGATGAGGATATTCGCGGCAAGGATGTATTAATCGTGGAGGACATCATCGACTCCGGCAATACGCTGAGCAAAGTGCGGGAAATTCTCAGCCTGCGTCAGCCAAAATCGCTGGCGATTTGTACGCTGCTGGATAAGCCTGAACGTCGTGAAGTGGAAGTGCCGGTAGAATACGTCGGCTTTACGATCCCGGATAAGTTCGTGGTGGGTTATGGCATTGACTACGCCCAGCGCTATCGCCATCTGCCTTACGTAGGCCACGTGGTAATGCTGGACGAGTAAGACTGACCGCACAATCGACTAAGGCCGGATTTTCCGGCCTGTTATATTATGCAGCCCGGAAATCAGTTCGGGTTTTGTAAGTCTTTCAGCGCGTTAGCCATACCGGCATGATAACGCTGCTCAAGGTCATCCATGCTGGACGAGGCGACTTCCAGATCGTGCAGATGACCATCCTGAATGCCGTAAACCCAGCCGTGAATTTTGACATCCTGACCACGCTTCCATGCAGACTGCATGATCGTTGAGTGGCCCAGGTTATAAACCTGCTCAATCACGTTGATTTCACAAAGTTTATTAAAACGCTGTTCCGGCGTCGGCAGCTGTTTCAATGACGAACTATGCTTGTACCACAGATCGCGAATATGTAGCAGCCAGTTGTTGATCAGGCCCAGTTCCGGGTTTTCAACCGCAGCCTGCACACCGCCGCAACCATAGTGGCCACAAATGATGATGTGTTCGACTTGCAGCACTTCAACAGCGTACTGCACAACGGACAGGCAGTTCAGATCGGTATGAATAACCAGGTTTGCGACGTTGCGATGAACGAACAGCTCGCCCGGTTCCAGACCGGTCAGGCGTTCGGCAGGTACGCGGCTGTCGGAACAGCCAATCCAGAGAAAACGAGGTTTCTGCGCCAGTGACAGACGCTCAAAGAACTCCGGGTTTTCTTCTTTCAGCAGGCGAGACCACTCGCGGTTGTTACTGATGAGAGTTTCAATGTCTTTCATTTTTTATATCGCCATAACTTGATATGCGTCGCAGTAATATAGGCCATCAAACTGTGATTTAAAACGCTAAACAAGAAAACCATACAAAACAGGGCAATCCTTTACCTATGACTTATGCACTGGAACTCGAAAAACTGACCAAAACCTATGCGGGTGGCGTTCAGGCTTTGAAGGGAATCGATCTCAGCGTGGAGGCCGGCGATTTTTACGCACTGCTTGGCCCTAACGGCGCGGGCAAATCCACCACCATCGGTATTATCAGCTCGCTGGTTAATAAAACGGCTGGCAAAGTGCGGGTGTTTGGCTATGACCTGCAACAGGATGTGGTCAATGCCAAGCGTCAGCTGGGTTTGGTGCCTCAGGAATTCAACTTCAATCAGTTTGAAACCGTCTTGCAGATTGTGGTCAGTCAGGCTGGCCTGTATGGCGTTGAGAAGCCTGAAGCGCTGAAACGAGCTGAAAAATACTTGAAGCAGCTGGACTTATGGGACAAACGCAACGAACGTGCGCGGATGCTATCTGGCGGGATGAAACGACGCCTGATGATTGCACGTGCGCTGATGCACGAGCCTAAGCTGCTGATTTTGGATGAACCCACCGCAGGCGTGGATATTGAGCTGCGTCGCTCAATGTGGACGTTTTTGCAGGATCTGAATGCCAGAGGCACCACTATCATTTTAACCACCCACTATCTGGAAGAAGCTGAGATGCTGTGCCGCAATATCGGCATTATTCAGCACGGTAAGCTGGTGGAAAACACCACCATGAAAGGGCTGCTGTCGAAACTGAAGTCCGAGACTTTTATTCTCGATCTGGCCCCCAAAAGCGCGCTGCCGCAGCTGGAAGGTTTCCAGTATCGGCTGGTGGACACCTCAACGCTGGAAGTGGAGGTGCTGCGCGAGCAGGGGCTAAACAGCGTATTTAGCCAGCTCAGCCATCAGGGCGTGCAGGTATTGAGTATGCGTAACAAGGCGAACCGTCTTGAGGAGCTGTTTGTCGACCTGGTAAACGGTCGCAAAGGAGGAAAAGCATGACACATTTGTATTGGGTCGCCCTGAAGAGCATCTGGGGAAAAGAGATTAACCGCTTCGCGCGCATCTGGATCCAGACGCTGGTGCCGCCAGTGATCACCATGACGCTCTATTTTATTATCTTCGGCAACCTGATCGGTTCGCGGATTGGCGATATGCATGGCTTCAGCTATATGCAGTTTATCGTGCCGGGCCTGATCATGATGGCGGTCATCACCAATGCTTACGCCAACGTCGCCTCTTCCTTCTTCAGCTCGAAGTTCCAGCGCAATATCGAAGAATTGCTGGTCGCACCGGTGCCTACGCATGTCATTATCGCAGGCTATGTCGGCGGTGGCGTGGCACGTGGCATCTGCGTTGGCGTGTTGGTGACGGCCATTTCGCTGTTCTTCGTGCCGTTCCATGTTCACTCATGGCTGATGGTCGCGGTGACGCTGCTGCTGACGGCGATCCTGTTCTCGCTGGCTGGCCTGCTGAACGCGGTCTTTGCGCGTACGTTTGACGATATCAGCCTGATCCCGACCTTTGTGCTGACGCCGCTGACTTACCTGGGCGGCGTGTTCTACTCGTTAACGCTGCTGCCGCCTTTCTGGCAGATGGTCTCTAAGCTGAACCCTATCGTCTATATGATCAGCGGTTTCCGCTTCGGATTCTTAGGCATTTCCGACGTGCCGCTGGTGTTTACGCTGGGCGTACTGATTGCCTTTATTGTGGTGTTCTATCTTCTGGTCTGGGTGCTTATCCAGCGCGGGAGAGGGTTGAGAACCTAACCCTGGCGTTAATTATTTGAAAGGCCGCTAACGCGGCCTTTCAGACTGCTGACAAATCTGAAGCGAAGGGAGCCTACTGCGCAGACTCAGGCAACCTGTACCGGCACCGCTTTTGCCAGACGCTTCATCACGTTATCGCCTTCAAAATAGGCCACTTTCGGCTGCCATTCCCGCGCTTCAGCATCCGGCATCTCTACGTAAGAACAGATAATCAGAATATCGCCTTCGCAGGCGCAGCGCGCGGCGGCACCGTTAACCGAAATGATCTTCGATCCGCGCTCGGCGGCAATCGCGTAGGTGGAAAAACGCTGGCCGTTGGTCACGTTATAAATATCAATCGCTTCGTACTGCAAAATGCCAGAAGCGTCGAGGAAGTCCTGGTCGATAGCGCAGGACCCTTCATAATTAAGATCGGCCTGAGTCACTTTGACCCGGTGAAGTTTGCCCTGCAACATAGTACGGTTCATCACTTGCTTACCTTTCAAATAGCCATAACGAACGCCAGCGAGGCGTGACCACTTTACTGCGTTAAATCTACCTGCTTGTTATCAATCAGACGGGCTTTGCCTAACCAGGCCGCCATCAGGATCACCGCTCGCTGGCTGTCGACGTTAAGCGGCAGCAGCGTGTCGGCGTCGCAAATCGCCAGGCCGTCAGCTCGCAGCCCTTTTACCGCCAGCGCGGCGTCAGCATCGGCAATGATTTCGTCAACGTGCCGTTCACCATTGGACAACCGCTCGGCCATGCTGTTCATGACTTCGCTTAGTACTGGCGCAATTTTACGCTCGTCTGCGGTTAAATAGCCATTGCGGGAGCTGAGTGCCAGGCCATCTTTAGCACGAATGGTCGGCACGCCGACAATGTCGATGTCATAGCCCATATCCGCCACCATTTTGCGGATCAGCGCCAGCTGCTGATAATCTTTTTCGCCAAAGCAGGCGAGGTCCGGCTGCACCAGGTTGAAAAGCTTACTGACGATGGTTGAGACGCCGCGAAAATGCCCCGGACGGCTGGCACCTTCCAGCAGCGTGGACAGGCCAGGCACATCAACAAACGTCTGTTCGCTCAATCCTTTTGGATAGACATCGCCAGGCGCTGGTGCAAAAACCAGATCGACCTTGCGGCGGTTCAGCTTTTCGCAGTCTTCCTGTAGCGTGCGCGGATAGCGCGCCAGATCGTCAGGACGCTCAAACTGCATCGGGTTAACGAAAATGGACGTCACCACGATGTCAGCTCTCGCCCGGGCTTCGTCGACCAGCGTCATATGCCCTTCGTGCAGATTGCCCATCGTCGGCACCAGCGCAATACGTTTACCCTCCTGCCGCCAGCGGCGGATCTCGCGACGCAGCATGGGCAAGGTTTCAATAATTAGCACGGTGCTTCTCCTGGTTTAATAAAAACTGTGTTCATCGGCCGGGTAGGTTCCCGCTTTGACTTCTGCATCATATTGCCTCACGGCTGCCCGCATATCACCTGTTTCAGCCAGGAAGTTTTTGGCGAATTTGGGGATATGACCGCCGGTAATGCCAAACGCGTCGTGCATCACTAAAATCTGGCCGTCGGTAACGTTGCCCGCACCGATGCCGATAACCGGGATGGTGAGGGTGTCGGTAACACGCTGCGCCAGCGCAACGGGAACGCATTCCAGCACCAGCATCTGCGCGCCTGCGGCTTCCAGCGCCAGCGCATCCGCCAGCAGCGCATCCGCCGCCTCGCTGCTGCGTCCCTGAACCTTATAGCCGCCAAAGATATTAACCGATTGCGGCGTCAGGCCAAGGTGGCCGCAAACCGGCACCGCACGTTCGGTCAACTGCTTTACCGTCTCGCACAGCCATTTGCCGCCTTCAAGCTTGATCATATTTGCGCCTGCGCGCATCAGTTCTGCCGCGCTGGCAAAGGTTTGTTCCGGCGTGGCATACGTCATAAACGGCAGGTCGGCGAGCAGTAAGGCGGAAGGTGCGCCGCGACGTACGGCCTGGGTATGATAAACAATATCAGCCAGCGTGACGGGCAGGGTGGAATCGTGTCCCTGGACCACCATTCCCAGCGAATCGCCCACTAACATCACCTGAATCCCTTCATCGGCAAACAGGCGGGCAAAGCTGAAATCGTAGGCGGTAATAGAGGCAAACTTTTGCCCACTTTTTTTCCACTGGAGAAGGGTAGAGACCGTAGTCGGTTTCATCACAACCTCTTGGTAAGGGTTTTTGTGGACGTATAGTAATCGATGGAAAGGGGGTTTGCACTACCAGGGAAGGATGGCGCTCGAATCAAGGCCTGAGAGTAGATCGCGGGCGCGAGTCCCGTCCGGTAGCACGATGTCCGGCACGATTTCCAGCAGCGGAACCAGCATAAAAGCACGGTTGTGCATATCATAATGCGGCACGATCAGACGCGGCGTATTCAGCGTCAAATCACCAAACAGCATGATATCCAGATCCAGCGTGCGCGGTCCCCAACGTTCATCTTTGCGTACGCGGCCCTGTTCCAGCTCAATACGCTGCGTCAGATCAAGCAGCGCTTCCGGGGCCAGTTCGGTATCCAGCGCAACGGCTGCGTTAAGGTAATCCGGCTGATCGGGCGGGCCGTAAGGAGGCGTGCGATATAAAGAGGACGTGGCGACGAGTCTCGTGTCGGGCAGGGCGGCCAATGCATCAAGTGCAGCCTGCACCTGATGCAATGGATCGGCAAGATTACTGCCTAAAGCGAGATAAACGCGGGTCATACGTTGTTGCTGTTGCCGTCGCGGCGCGGGCCAGGAACGCGCTTGCGCGGACGGCGAGTGCGGCGGCGCGGAACGGGATCGTCTCCCAGCGTATTCAGCATCGTTTTCTGCTGTGGCGGCGCGGCCACCTGGAATTCGCCCCACCAGGCAGACAGGCGCAGCAGCTCCTGGTTGTTCTCAACTTCAGCACGCAGCGCCAGCAGATCGTAAGCCGCACGGAACTTAGGATGCTCCATCAGCTTCCAGGCGCGTTTACCGTGACGGCGAGACAGGCGCAGCTGCAGCTGCCAGATATCCCGTACCAGCGTGGTAATACGCTTTGGAATGGCCAGCGAGCGGCAGGCTTCGTCCAGCACGTCATTCATCGCCAGTGCGAAAGCGTCGTAATAGGCGAGCCCGCTTTCCTGCGCAATTTTCTGCGCCGCTTCCAGCTGCGGATACCAAAACATCGCTGCGAACAGGAAGGCCGGATTAACGCGCATCTGGTTATGGATCCGGTTGTCGGTGTTTTTCAGCACCTGCACAATCATCCGTTCCATATTGCTGTCGCCCTTTTCCGTAAAGTAACGGGTAATGGTCGGGAACAGCGGCTGGAACAGCTGATATTCACGCAGCTGCAAATAAGTGCTGTAGCCGTAACCGGCCTGCAGCAGCTTCAGCGTTTCTTCAAACAGACGAGCGGGCGGAATATCGTGCAGCAGCGTAGCCAGACGCGGAATTGGCTCAGCCGTTTCGGCCGCAATCGACATATCCAGCTTGGCGGCGAAACGGATCACGCGCAGCATTCGCACCGGATCTTCACGGTAGCGGGTTTCCGGCACGCCAATCAGACGAATAATGCCCTGTTGCAGATCGTTCAGGCCGCCAACGTAATCGCGCACGCTGAAATCGGCCACGCTGTAATAAAGGCTGTTGATGGTCAAATCGCGGCGCTGGGCGTCATCTTCAATCGAACCGAAAATGTTGTCGCGCAGCAGCATACCGTTCTGGCCACGCTGAGAACTGTTGCGATCGTCCGCCAGCTGTTCCGCTTCGTGATGACCACGAAAGGTGGCAACCTCGATAATTTCGGGGCCAAACATCACGTGTGCCAGGCGGAAGCGACGGCCAACCAGACGGCAGTTGCGGAACAGTTTACGCATCTGCTCCGGCGTGGCGTTGGTGGTCACGTCAAAATCTTTTGGTTTTTTGCCCAGCAGCAGATCGCGGACGCCACCGCCGACAAGGTAGGCTTCATAGCCCGCTTTGTTCAGGCGGTACAGTACCTTGAGGGCATTTTCACTGATATCTTTGCGCGAAATAGTATGACGATCGCGAGGGATAACGGTCATCTGTTGCACTTCAGCAATTTCGGCTGGTGCCTCGCCTTCGCGGCTCAAAACTTTTCGGCAAAAATTAGCAACTCGGGTAAAAATGGGACACCTCGATAGTGATTTTAAGCTGGGCGATAAAAAAACAGCGGCTAATCATAGCTCAGTGCGGCTCATTTGAGAATGCTCATCTCAAATACCTTCGATATCATTGACGCCTCAGGCTGTCCAGTTTGCTATGAAATGAGCAAACCGTTGTCTGTTATCGTCTCACTGACGCTTAAAATTAATCCGCTACAGTGTTAGCAGCGAAGCATCCTTTTGCGGGATCTTCGCAACATCCCACTGCATCACCGCCTGCTGTAATAATGCCAAAAGCGGTCGATCCCGCCATCCCTGTTCCACCGGCTGACCCAGAAAGTGCAGCGCTTTTACCAATGCAGGACGCGGATCGCCTTCCGGCAACGGCGGCGCGTGATTCTGTTTGGAAAGCTTATTGCCATCTGGATTAATCACCAGCGGCAAGTGCAGATAGCCCGGTGCCTGCCAGCCAAACTGCTGATAAAGCGCAATCTGCCGGACCGTTGGCTCAATCAGGTCGGCGCCCCGTACAACTTCCGTCACGCCCTGAAAATGATCGTCCACCACTACGGCCAGATTATAAGCAAACAATCCGTCGCGCCGGTGAATAATAAAATCCTCACGCGCCAGCCCGGGATCTGCCGTTATCAACCCACGCAAGTTATCATGAAATTGCTCAACTGGCTGATCCAGTCGTAGCCGTAAGGCCGCGTTGGCCGGGCCACAATGTCGGTTTCGGCAATAGCCGTCATAAAGACCGCCAATTTGCTGAATACGGCTACGCGGACAGGTGCAGTAATAGCTACGATTGTGCTGCTGAAGAAATGCCAGCGCGTCGCGATAGGCCTCATGACGTTGAGACTGCCAGAGAACCTCACCATCCCAGTGCAAACCGTGCTGTTCCAGCTGGGTGAGGATGCGTTTGGCCGCGCCGGGCACTTCGCGAGGCGGATCGATATCTTCAATGCGAACCCACCATTTGCCCTGATGCGCGCGAGCCTGTAGATAGCTACCGAGCGCGGCAATCAACGAGCCGAAATGCAGTTCACCGGAAGGAGAGGGGGCGAAACGCCCAACGTAAGCGTTGTACATAGAGGATGAGACAGGCAGTGAAGCAGGCGCCTCACTGCACAATCCATTAGCCATTAACCGGCCATTTGTTTTTCGCGGATTTCCGCCAGCGTTTTACAGTCGATACAAAGATCGGCAGTAGGACGTGCTTCAAGGCGGCGAATACCAATTTCTACACCACAAGAATCGCAGTAGCCGAAATCGTCATCTTCCACTTTCTTCAGCGTCTTCTCGATCTTCTTAATCAGTTTGCGCTCACGGTCACGGTTACGCAGTTCAAGACTGAACTCCTCTTCCTGTGCAGCCCGGTCAACCGGATCGGGGAAGTTGGCAGCTTCGTCTTGCATGTGCGACACGGTGCGGTCAACTTCATCCCGGAGCTGATTGCGCCAGGCTTCAAGGATCTTCTTGAAATGCTCCAGCTGGGCGTCATTCATGTACTCTTCGCCCGGCTTCTCCTGATAAGGCTCCACGCCAGCAATGGCGAGAATACTCAGGGACGAGGTTTTACGGTTTTGCCCTTCTTGCATGCTGTTTCTCCTGGATAACACGCACTATCGATCCCCAGCGGGGATAAAAACAGGTCGCTATAAATAGCAGAAGCGATAAAGGTTGGCAATTATTCCTGAACATCCCTTGACAAGGCTGTGAGTAAAAGCGTATTTGGCACAATATAGAGATCGTTCCAATTACAGCAGTTTATCCCTCAACGGCCACGCTCTTTTGCAGGATAATTTCTTCAGGTGATAACTGCGCTTTATAACAAAGCACTTCAACCCCGCTTGCACGCGCCTGTGCCATGAGTTCTGCGTATCGTGCATCAATATGACGCGCCGGGGTAACGTCCTCAATCCCCGAGTGCAGAACGGCAAATAACATCACCGCGCGCTGGCCATTTTCAGCAATTTTCGCCAGTTCACGCAAATGCTTCTGGCCCCGCACGGTAACCGCATCCGGAAAATACCCTTTACCTTGGTGTAAAAGCGTCACGGATTTGACTTCAATATAGCAGTTGACGCGGTCGTCTGCCTTTAACAGGAAATCAATACGGCTTTTTTCTGCGCCGTATTTCACTTCACTTTGCAGACTGGTGTAACCGGACAATTCCGGAATAGTGTGCGTACTCAGCGCCTCTTTAACTAACGTATTGGCGCGTAAGGTATTCACGCAAATCCAGTGGCCCTGTTGCGTTTCCGTCAGCTCCCAGCTGTGCGGATATTTTCTTGTTAAACTTGCCGAGGTCGAATACCACACCGTATCGCCGGGCGTCGCGCAGCCGGTCATTGCACCGGTATTGGCGCAATGAATGGTCATTTCTTCCCCCTCAGGGGTGATCACATCGGCCAGAAAGCGCTTGTAACGTTTGATCAGCGTCGCTGGCTTCAGCGCGGGCGTAAATTTCATTCCGTATCCTGCTTCAGTTCCCAGTCTGCCAGCGTTTTGTAGCGTGTCCGGCCTTTAGCAAAAACCGACTCGAACAGCGCAAAACGCTCGACGCGAAACTGCCAGCGAAAATTACGCGGCGGCAACGTGACCGGCTGCGTAGCATTACGCAGTAATGTGACATGTGGATGAAAGGGGAGAGGACTTTGATAACATCCGCTGCGGGCGGCCTGAGATCTCAGCATCCCGGCCAGCTGGAGCAAGCCGCGCGGCGCCTGCTTTGGCCCCAGCCAGACGACGCCCGAGCGCGGCCAGTGCCCGGCATCATCCAGCGTCAGGGTAAAAGGAGATTGCCTGATACGTCCGGCCATCTGCCGTAGCGCCCGGCCTTTTTCTTCACCGATTTCACCAAGAAAGGCCAGCGTCAGGTGTAGATTCGCTGCGGCAACAGGACGTCCCGCTTCCTCCGCAAAGGTAGTGGCTCGCCATTTTATTAAGCTCTGCCTGCTCTCTTCCGGCAGCGCGATGCCGAAAAACAGCCTTTTTTGCTCACTCATGGTGCTCCCCGGTATTCCAGAAACAGGAATGCTACAATGCCCGACAAATTAAGGCCAGGAGCAGAGACGTGGGTTCATTACCGGTTAGTGCCGTTTTATCAGAATTGTTACAGGCCTTACGGGATGCGCCGCAGGTGCTGCTGGCTGCCCCAACCGGCGCGGGAAAATCAACCTGGCTGCCGCTGCAAATTTTGCAGCAGGCCGACTTCAGCGGGCGCATTCTGCTGCTGGAACCACGCAGGCTGGCTGCCCGCAATGTGGCGCAGCGGCTGGCGGAACAGCTTGGGCAGGAGCCGGGCGAGACGGTGGGCTACCGCATGCGCGCAGAAAGCCGCACCGGGCCGGCAACGCGTCTGGAAGTGGTCACCGAAGGGATTCTCACACGTATGCTGCAACAGGATCCGATGCTGGAAGGCGTGTCGCTGGTGATCCTGGATGAATTTCACGAACGCAGCCTGCAAGCCGATCTGGCGCTGGCGCTGCTGCTCGACGTGCAGCAGGGACTGCGCGATGACCTGAAAATCCTGCTAATGTCGGCCACGCTTGATAATCAGCGCTTGCAGGCGCTGCTGCCCGATGCGCCGATGATTGTTTCTGAAGGCCGCTCCTTTCCGGTGGAACGCCGCTATACTTCGCTGCCCGCCAGCTATCGCTTTGATGAGGCGGTAGCGCGGCAGGTTAGCCAGCTGCTGAATGAGCAGGCGGGTTCGCTGCTGCTGTTTTTGCCCGGCGTTGCAGAAATACAGCGTGTCCAGACACACCTTAGCGAGCGGGTGGGAAGCGATGTCGATCTCTGTCCTTTATACGGCGCGTTGCCGCTCAGCGAACAGCGCAAAGCGATTCTTCCCGCCAAAGCGGGTCGCCGTAAAGTGGTGCTGGCAACCAATATTGCCGAAACCAGTTTGACCATTGAAGGTATTCGGCTGGTCGTGGATAGCGCGCTGGAACGAACAGCGCTGTTCGACGCCCGCACCGGGCTGACCCGGCTGCAAACACAGCGTATTAGCCAGGCCTCAATGATCCAGCGTGCGGGGCGTGCGGGCCGTCTTGAGCCGGGGCTGTGTCTGCATCTGATCGCCAGAGAACAGGCGGAGCGGGCAGCAGTCCACAGCGACGCAGAGATCCTTAACAGCGATCTCGCCTCGCTGTGGCTGGATCTGTTGCAGTGGGGCTGCCATGACGTCGCGCAGCTTACCTGGCTGGATACGCCGCCTGCGGCCAGTCTTCATCAGGCACAGCGGTTATTACAGCAGTTAGGCGCAACGGACGGCGCGGGCAAGTTGACCAGCAAAGGACGACAGATGGCCGCACTCGGTAGCGAGCCGCGCTTTGCCGCCATGCTGATCGCTGCCGGTAACGACCCGGCAAAAGTGGCAACGGCCGCGCTGCTGGTGGCGATGCTGGAGGAACCCGCACGGAGCAGTGCCGATCTGCGGGACAGTTTTCATCGCAGCCAGCCCAACTGGCAGAAACGGGCAGCCCAGTTACAAAAACGGCTTCAGGTTAAGAACGGCAAAGCGGACAGTGATTTGATTGCGCCGCTGCTTGCCTCTGCTTTTGCCGACCGCATTGCTCGTCGGCGCGGCGCGGAAGGGCGTTTTCAGCTGGCAAACGGCATGGGCGCGATGCTTAATAACGATGAAGCCTTAACCCGCTATGAATGGCTGATTGCGCCCGGCCTGTTGCAGGGAAACGCGCAGCCTGATGCCAGAATTTTGCAGGCGATGCCGATAGAGATCGCCACGCTTGCGGCTCAGCATCCTCAGCTGGTCGAACAGCATACCGAAGTGGAATGGGATGATGACCGCGGCACGCTGCGCGCCTGGCGACGCGAGCAGATTGGCGAGCTGGTGCTGAAGGCGCAGCCGTTAAGTAAACCCGATGAAGCGGATCTGCATCCGGCGATGCTGCGCTGGATCCGCCTTAAGGGCTTGTCGATGCTCAACTGGACGCCTGCCGCCGAGCAGTTACGTATCCGTCTGGTTTGCGCCTCGCTTTGGCTACCCGAGCAAAACTGGCCTGCTGCCGGAGAGGTGGATTTGCTTGCCGGTCTTGAACAATGGCTGTTGCCGGTAATGAGCGGCGTGCGCGATGCGAAAGGCTTAAAGCAGATCGACACCGTAAGCGCCTTATTACATTTACTCACATGGTCTCAGCGTCAGCTGCTGGATACTCTGTTGCCAACTCATTACACTGTGCCCACCGGAAGCCGGCTTGCCATTCGCTACGATGTTGACAAGCCGCCCGCGCTGGCCGTGCGCCTGCAAGAGATGTTTGGCGAAGCCCGCAATCCCTGCGTGGCCGAGGGACGGATCCCGCTGGTACTGGAGCTGCTTTCACCCGCACAGCGTCCTCTGCAAATTACCCGTGATTTGGCGGCGTTCTGGCAGGGCGCTTACCGCGAAGTACAAAAAGAGATGAAAGGCCGCTATCCGAAGCACGTCTGGCCAGACGATCCGGCCAACGCGCTGCCAACCCGGCGCGTGAAAAAGTATTCTGCGCCTTCCTGAGCTGCGTTTCGGAAGGTTCCCGTTCCGAAGCAGCGAGTGTAAGAACAAAGTATGCGGCCCTGGAGAGAAGAGAAGAATGTCTGACGATCGCGAACCTATTGGGCGGAAAGGTAAACAGCCCAAACCCCCGCGTAACAAAGCGGGACGAGGTCGCCGCAGGGATGACGAACACGATAATTATGCTGATTTTCAGGATGACAATCATAACAATGAGGAGGCAGAACCCGTGCCACGTAAAGGAAAAGGGCGCCCACCGCGCAAAAAGAGGGGCTGGCTGAGCTTATTACTGAAGCTGCTGCTGGTATTTATAGTGGTGATGGTGGTGTACGGGGTTTACCTCGATTCACAGATCCGCAGCCGTATTGATGGCAAAGTCTGGCAGTTACCGGCGACGGTTTATGGTCGTATGGTCAGCCTTGAGCCGGGCATGTCTTATAACAAGAAAGAGATGATCGCGCTGCTGGAAGGCACGCAGTATCGTGAAGTGACGCGCATGACGCGGCCTGGCGAGTTTACCGTTCAGGCGAACAGCATCGAGATGATCCGTCGTCCGTTCGACTTCCCGGACAGCAAAGAAGGGCAGATCCGTGCGCGACTGACTTTCAGTAACGACGCCCTGAGTGAAATTAAAAATCTCGACAGCGGCCGTGATTTTGGTTTCTTCCGCCTCGATCCGCGTCTGATCACCATGCTGCAATCGCCAAACGGCGAGCAGCGATTGTTCGTGCCGCGCGCGGGCTTCCCCGATCTGCTGGTGGATACGCTGGTGGCGACCGAAGACCGTCATTTTTATCAGCATGATGGCATTAGTTTCTATTCTATTGGACGTGCGTTCCTGGCCAATATCACGGCGGGAAGGGCAGTGCAGGGCGGCAGTACGCTGACGCAGCAGCTGGTGAAGAACCTGTTCCTCACCAACAAACGCTCGCTGTGGCGTAAAGCTAACGAAGCCTATATGGCGCTGATTATGGATGCGCGTTACAGCAAAGATCGCATCCTGGAGCTTTACCTGAACGAGGTCTATCTGGGCCAGGCGGGTAACGATCAGATCCGCGGCTTCCCGCTGGCAAGCCTGTACTACTTCGGCCGTCCGGTCGACGAGCTGAGCCTTGATCAACAGGCGTTGCTGGTCGGCATGGTGAAAGGCGCGTCGCTGTACAATCCATGGCGCAATCCGAAGCTGTCGCTGGAGCGCCGTAACCTGGTGCTGCGTTTGTTGCAGCAGCAGAAAGTGATCGATCAGGAGCTGTACGACATGCTCAGCGCACGTCCGCTGGGCGTGCAGCCGAAAGGCGGCGTGATTACGCCTCAGCCTGCGTTTATGCAGATGGTGCGTAACGAGCTTCAGGCGAAGCTCGGCGACAAAGTGAAAGATCTTTCCGGCGTGAAGATTTTCACCACGCTGGATTCGGTTTCTCAGGATGCGGCCGAAAAAGCGGTTGAAGATGGGATCCCGGCGCTGCGTAAACAGCGTGGCCTGAACGATCTGGAAACGGCGATGGTGATTGTTGACCGTTTCAGTGGGGAAGTGCGCGCAATGGTTGGCGGTTCCGATCCGCAGTTCGCCGGTTATAACCGCGCCTTGCAGGCTCGCCGTTCAATCGGGTCTCTGGCCAAGCCCGCGACCTACCTGACCGCGCTCAGCCAGCCGGACACCTACCGTTTGAATACCTGGATCGCCGATAACCCTATCGCGCTGAAACAGCCAAATGGCCAGATCTGGAAACCGCAGAACGATGACCGCCGCTTCAGTGGCCAGGTGATGCTGGTTGATGCACTGGCGCACTCAATGAACGTGCCGACGGTAAATCTGGGGATGACGCTGGGACTGCCGCAGGTGGTGGATACCTGGACCAAACTGGGCGTGGCGAAAGATCAGCTGAACCCGGTGCCGTCAATGCTGCTGGGCGCGTTGAACCTGACGCCGGTTGAAGTGGCGCAGGCGTTCCAGACCATTGCCAGCGGCGGCAACCGTGCACCGCTTTCCGCGCTGCGCTCGGTCATTGCTGAAGACGGCACGGTGCTGTATCAGAGCTTCCCTCAGGCGGAGCGCGCGGTACCGGCTCAGGCTGCTTATCTGACGCTGTATGCCATGCAGCAGGTGGCGCAGGAAGGGACGGCCCATGCGCTGGGCGCACGTTATCCAAAAGCGCATCTGGCAGCGAAAACCGGCACCACCAACAATCAGATCGACAGTTGGTTTGCGGGTGTGGATGGCAAAGAAGTCGCCATCACCTGGATTGGTCGCGATAACAACCAGACAACCAAACTGTATGGTGCCAGCGGTGCAATGCAGATTTACCGTCGCTATCTGGATAACCAGACGCCAATGCCGCTGATGCCGACGCCGCCGGAAGATATCGCGCCGATGAGCGTTGATTCCGCCGGTAACTTTGTCTGCGGCACGGGCAGCAGCAGCTGGCGTACGCTGCCAGTCTGGACCACGGATGCTAACGCGCTGTGTCAGCAACAGCAGCAGCAAGTCCAGCAGCAGCAGGAGCAACAGCAGCAGGAGCAACAGCAACAGCAGCAACAGCAACAGGACGAGCAGAAAGACAGTAATGGCGTGGCAGGTTGGATCAAAGATATGTTTGGTAAGTAACTGACCTGTAGCGATAAGCCGGTTTCCTGGAAACCGGCTTTTTTTTGCCTGATATCTGAACCGATTCCCGCTAACTAAATAATAAAAATACGCTTTTCATCATCACATTCCGATTACCACTCTGTTTTCCACAATTAACATCAGGCTATTCAGCCATCAGACAGTAGGAACAGGCTGGATTTGTTCTTGCAGCTTTTCCGGAAATTCGCATATTATCGAATCGATATAATAATAATTCGCGTTTACATTCCATCTTTTTGATTCAGAGAAATGCTAATGGCTACTTTGTCTTTGAAACGTTTGTCCCCGCCAGCGACCCCATTACGTCCACTGGCGATCCTTGTTGCAGTGAGTCTTTCCGCATCGGCTTTTGCGGCTGGCGAAGAAACCCTTACCGTTAGCGCCGATGCTGCCGGTGGCCCCCAGGAAAGCGCCTGGGGCCCGGCACCGACTATCGCCGCGAAGCACAGTGCAACCGGCACCAAAACCGATACGCCAATCGAGAAGAATCCGCAGTCGGTCTCTGTGGTGACGCGCGATGAGCTGGAAACGCGTAACGTCAACACGGTAAAAGAAGCGTTTAACTACACGCCTGGCGTGATGACCGGTAATCGCGGCAGCTCACAGGTGATTGATGCGCTGTCGATTCGTGGCTTTAGCGAAACCAATACTAACCAGTATCTCGATGGGCTGAAGTTACAGGGCGACAACTACTCTGAATTCGCTATCGATCCTTACTTCCTGGAGCGCGCAGAACTGCTGCGTGGCCCGGTTTCCGTGCTGTATGGGAAAAGCAATCCAGGCGGCGTCGTCTCGCTGGTGAGCAAGCGGCCAACAACTGAAACCCTGCGCGAAGTCCAGTTCCAGATGGGAACCGATAATCTGTTCTCGACCGGCTTTGACTTTGGCGGCGCGCTGGACGATAGCGGCGTTTATTCTTACCGCTTAACCGGCCTGGCGCGTAGCCAGGATGCGCAACAGGAGATGCAGAAGGAAAAGCGCTACACCATCGCGCCTTCTTTCAGCTGGCAGCCGGATGCCAATACTAACTTTACGCTGCTGACCTATTTCCAGAACGAGCCTGAAACCGGCTATTACGGCTGGCTGCCTCGTGAGGGCACCGTGGTGCCAATAACGGATGCTAACGGTAAACAGCACAAGCTGGGTACGGACTTCGACGAAGGCGAGGCCAGCAACAAGATTTCACGCAACACAAAAATGATTGGCTATAGCTTCTCGCACAGTTTTAACGACACCTGGACGGTGCGTCAGAACCTGCGCTACGCCGATTTGCGCACCGATTACCGCAGCATTTACGGTAATGGTTTTGACAGCAATACCAACAGCATCACGCGTGGCTACGCCGGTTCTGAAGAAGAACTGAATCAGTTTGCGGTAGACAACCAGGCGCAGGCTAAATTCGCCACTGGCGCACTGGATCACACGTTGCTGCTCGGCGTGGATTACCAGCGTACCCGCAACGATATCAACGCCAATTTCGGTTCAGCCTCCTCGCTCAGCGCGCTGAATCCGCAGTATGGTAATGACAGCACGGTTATCACTTTCCCTTATCACTACCTGAACAAGCAGGAGCAGACCGGGCTTTATGCGCAGGATCAGATGGAGTGGGATCGCTGGGTGATGACGCTGGGCGCGCGTTACGATTATGCCATGACCTCGGCATTTAACCGTGACGCCAGCACCCTGGTCAAAAGCCACGATCAGGCTTTCACCTGGCGCGGCGGCCTGAACTACGTGTTTGATAACGGCGTGGCACCTTATTTCAGCTACAGCGAATCCTTTATTCCAACTTCCGGCACAACATCAAGCGGTCAGCCGTTCGATCCTTCCCGCGCGAAGCAGTATGAAGCCGGGGTGAAATATGTGCCGAAAGATCGCCCAATCGTGATTACCGGCGCGCTCTATCAGCTGACTAAAACCAAAAACCTGACGGCGGATCCTGCCGATGTGCGGTTCAGTAATCAGGGTGGTGAGATCCGTTCGCGCGGCGTGGAGCTGGAAGCTAAGGCCGCCGTTAACGCTAACGTCGATTTGACCGCGTCCTACACCTACACCGATGCGGAATACACGCACGATACGTTGCTGAAAGGAAAAACGCCGGTTCAGGTGCCGAAAAATATGGCCTCGCTGTGGGCGGACTACACCTTCCACGAAACGGCGCTTTCCGGCCTGACCACCGGTGTCGGCGTACGTTATGTCGGCGAAAGCAAAGGTCTGTACAGTACCGGCGATAATGCGAACCAGAACTTTAACGTCGCTGCCTATACCACCGTGGATGCGATGGTGAAATATGACCTGGGCCGTTTCGGCCTGCCGGGCTCATCCGTGGGTGTTAACGTCAACAACCTGTTCGATCGCGACTATGTCGCCAGCTGCTATCGCGATTACGCTTGCTACTGGGGTGCTGAACGTCAGATCGTCGGTACAGCCACGTTCCGTTTCTAATCTATCCGGGTGCGGTTCGCCGCACCCGCCAATCAGAAGACCGTTATGCATTCTTCGCACTCGTCCGATACTACCTTCTCGCTTGAAAACGCGACCTTTGCCGTTCCCGGCCGAACGCTTCTGCAACCGTTAACGCACGCTTTCCCAACCGGTAAAGTTTGCGGCCTGATTGGTCATAACGGTTCCGGCAAATCAACATTGCTGAAACTGTTGGGGCGGCACTATCAAGCCACCAGTGGCAAAGTCATGCTGAACGGTAAACCGCTTGGTGAATGGCAAAGCAAGATGTTCGCTCGCGCCGTGGCCTATTTGCCGCAGCAGCTGCCGCCTGCGGAAGGGATGACGGTGCGTGAGCTGGTCTCGATGGGACGATATCCGTGGCACGGCGCGCTGGGCCGTTTTGGGCACGAGGATCGTGAGCGGGTAGAAGAAGCCATCAGCCTGGTAGGACTGAAACCTTTTGCCGGACGGCTGGTGGACAGCTTATCCGGCGGTGAACGGCAGCGTGCCTGGATTGCGATGCTGGTGGCGCAAAACAGCCGCTGCCTGCTGCTGGATGAGCCAACTTCCGCGCTGGATATCGCCCATCAGGTTGAGGTACTGGCGCTGATTCAGCGGCTCAGTCGTGAGCGCGGGCTAACCGTGATCGCCGTTCTCCATGATATCAATATGGCGGCACGCTACTGCGACAACCTTGTTGCGCTACGCCAGGGCGAAATGATTGCCGAAGGCGATGCCAGCGTGATTATGCAGCCCGACGTGCTTCAGCGCATTTACGGTATTCCGATGGGAATTTTGCCTCACCCAGACGGCGTTACGCCGGTGAGCTTTGTTTACTAAGGGATTTTATGCCGAACTATTTTCGCCGCCGTTTGCTGATGGCGATGGCACTTTCGCCTTTGCTGCCCTCATTACGCGTGCAGGCAGCCCGGCCTGATATTCAGCGCATCATTACCCTCGAGTGGCTACCGACGGAGCTGATGATGGCGCTGGGCGTGGCACCTGTAGGCGCTGCCGAAATGTATAATTACGGACTGTGGGTCGGTGAACCGGTGCTTCCCGCCTCCACCGTGGATGTCGGTCTGCGCACTGAGCCCAACCTTGAACTGATGATCCAGATGCAGCCTTCGCTGATCCTTTATTCTTCCGGCTACGGGCCCGCGAAAGAGAAGATTGAACGCATCGCGCCGGTAATGGGTTTTGCGTTTAGCGATGACAGCGGTAAGCCGCTAACGATGGCGCGCAAGTCGCTTTTGCAGCTGGCTGAGCGCCTCGACCGTCTGCCACAGGCGCAGCAGCATCTGGTGGAATTTGACGCGGCGCTTGCCCAAACGAAAAAACGTCTGGCGGGCAGGGTAAAGCGGCCGGTGCTGCTGATGTCGCTGCTTGATCCTCGCCACGCGCTGGTTTTTGGCAAGGGCAGCCTGTTTCTGGAAGTGATGGACGAGCTGGGAATTGAAAATGCCTGGCAGGGTGAAACAAACTTTTGGGGCAGCGCGGTGATTGGCATCGAACGGCTGGCGACGCTGAGCAATGTTGATGCGATCTGTTTCGCGCACGGCGACGATGCATTAACGCAGCAGGTAACGTCAACGCCGCTCTGGCAGTCATTTTCCTTTGTGAAAGAAAACCGCTTCCGTCGGGTGCCGCAGGTTTGGTTTTATGGCGCAACGCTGTCGGCAATGCGTTTCTGCCGCTCGCTGGACAGCGCGCTGGGGGCAGCATGAGAACGTCGCTACGTTTCCCGGCCATTTTGTTAACGCTGCTGTTTGTACTGGCCTTAAGCCTGACATATGACAATTTTAGCCAGCAGCTGCCGCCTTCTCAGTGGCTCAGTACGCTGCATGCCGCTCAGCCCGATCGTATTGACCAGATGCTGTTTCACTACAGCCTGATGCCGCGTCTGGCGCTGTCGCTGTTAGTGGGGGCGGGGCTGGGGCTGGTCGGCTTGCTGTTCCAGCAGGTACTGCGCAATCCCCTGGCGGAGCCGACCACGCTGGGCGTGGCAACGGGCGCGCAGCTGGGTCTGACCGTCGCGGCGCTCTGGAGCCTGCCGGGCGGTCTTGCTGTACAGCAAATGGCGGCGATGGGCGGGGCGATTTTCGTCGGGCTGATTGTGTTTGGCATTGCCTGGGGAAAACGGCTTTCGCCGGTTACGTTGATTTTGGCTGGCCTGGTGATGTCGCTCTACTGCGGCGCGGTAAATCAGATAATCGGCCTGTTTAACCATGACCGGTTGCAGAATATTTTTCTGTGGGGCACCGGCACGCTAAATCAGATGGACTGGAGCAACGTCAGTTTTCTCTGGCCGAAACTGCTGGTGGGCTTTCTGCTCTCGCTGCTGTTGCTGCGTCCGATGACGCTGCTGGGTCTGGATGACGGCGTGGCGAAAAATCTGGGGCTGGCGTTATCGCTCACCCGTCTGGGCGTGCTGGCGCTGGCGATTGTCCTGAGCGCGCAGCTGGTCAATGCGGCAGGAATCATCGGCTTTATTGGTCTGTTTGCGCCGCTGCTGGCAAAAATGCTCGGTGCAAGACGGCTGCTCAGTCGGCTACTGTTGGCACCGCTGATCGGCATGCTGCTGCTGTGGCTGGCCGATCAGTGCGTCATCTGGTTAACCGCTAACTGGCGGGAAGTGTCAACCGGAACGGCAACCGCCATTATCGGCTCACCGCTGCTGCTGTGGTTGTTGCCGCGTTTACGCACCTCCTCCGCGCCGCCAGCGATGAACCAGGGCGACCATGTGCCGGTTGAGCGCCATCATGTGCTGGGCTGGAGCCTGGCCGGCACGCTGATATTGCTGCTTCTGGCCGGGGTGGCGCTGAGCTTTGGACGTGATGCCCACGGCTGGCACTGGGCCAGCGGAGAACTCTGGCAGCAGCTGCTGCCATGGCGCATGCCTCGCCTGACCGCTGCCATTGCTACCGGGATGATGCTTGGCGTTGCGGGCTGTATCGTTCAGCGCCTGACCGGCAATCCGATGGCCAGTCCCGAAGTATTGGGGATCAGTTCCGGTGCGGCATTTGGCGTGGTGGTAATGCTGTTTTTGGTGCCCGGTGACGCGTTTGGCTGGCTGCTGCCAGCGGGCAGTTTGGGCGCGGCGCTGACGCTGTTGGTTATTACCTTTGTTGGCGGGCGTGGCGGTTTCTCGCCGGAGCGTATGCTGTTGGCAGGGATGGCACTGAGTACGGCATTCGCCACGCTGCTGCTGCTGCTGATGGCCAGTGGCGATCCACGGATGGCGGATTTAATGACGTGGATTTCCGGCTCCACTTACAACGTTGATGCCGCTCAGGCATGGCGGACGGTTCTTGTCGCGTTAGTGCTGCTGGCGCTAACGCCGCTCTGCCGACGCTGGTTGACGCTGCTGCCGCTGGGCGGCGAAACAGCGCGCTCACTGGGCGTTGCGTTAAAACCTGCACGTATGGCACTGCTGCTGCTGGCGGCTGCGCTGACGGCCGCAGCAACGCTGACTATCGGCCCGCTGAGTTTTATTGGCCTGATGGCGCCGCATATTGCCCGAATGACCGGTTTCCGTCGTGCATTACCTCAGCTGGTGATGGCTGCACTGTTGGGCGGTGGACTGATGGCAGTGGCTGACTGGTGCGGCAGGATGGTGGCTTTTCCGGCTCAGGTTCCGGCGGGATTACTGGCTACGTTTATCGGCGCGCCTTACTTTGTCTATCTGCTGCGGAAGGTGTGAGTTTTTGTAGAAACGGCTCAGAGCTTAGTCGGGGAACACAGGCCGGGAATAAAGCGTCTCGCACCATGGATGGTGCGAGTCGAGCTGCCATAGACGGCGCTTTTTGCGTCTTTACGAGCGGCCTGTGTTCCCCGCGCAGTCGCACTCTGTTTTGCTAACCAGCTAACTGCTTACTCAGGCCAGCTTAACAAAGCTGCGGCGTGCCGCGTCAATGGTGCGCTGAATGTCTTCCTGACTGTGTGCCAGCGACATAAAGCCGGCTTCAAACGCGGAAGGTGCCAGGTACACGCCTTCTTCCAGCATCAGATGGAAGAATTTCTTAAAGCGTTCAACGTCACATTTGGTCACGTCTGCATAGCAGGTCACTTCTGACGCATCGGTGAAGAACAGGCCGAACATGCCGCCTACGTGGTTAACGACCAGCGGAATATGGGTCTCTTTTGCCACTTTCAGCAGCCCTTCTGCCAGCTGAGTCGTTAGTTCGGTCAGCGTGGCATGGGTGCCAGGTTTAGCAATTTCACTCAGGCAGGCAAAACCGGCCGCCATCGCGATTGGGTTACCGGACAGCGTTCCAGCCTGGTAAACCGGGCCGGTCGGCGCCAGCGCTTCCATCACTTCACGACGCCCGCCGAATGCGCCAACCGGCATGCCGCCGCCGATGATTTTGCCGAGGCAGGTCAGGTCGGGTACCACGCCATAATGCGCCTGTGCGCCAGCCAGCGCGACACGGAAGCCTGTCATTACTTCATCAATAATCAGCAATGCGCCAAACTCGTCACACAGCGCGCGCAGGCCTGGCAGGAAGTCCGGCTGTGGTGGAATGCAGTTCATGTTGCCCGCGACTGGCTCAACGATGATACAGGCGATTTCATGCGGATACTGCTCGAACGCGGCGCGTACGGAATCCAGATCGTTATAGGTGCAGGTCAGGGTGTGCTTAGCGAAGTCAGCGGGGACGCCCGGTGAGTTCGGCTGGCCCAGCGTCAGTGCGCCGGAGCCTGCTTTAACCAGCAGATGATCGGCGTGACCGTGATAGCAGCCCTCGAATTTGATGATTTTGTCGCGATGGGTAAAGCCACGCGCCAGGCGAATCGCGCTCATGGTGGCTTCGGTGCCGGAATTTACCATGCGCACCATATCCATGGTTGGTACCAGGTCGGTGACCAGCTGCGCCATTTTCACTTCCATCTCGGTAGGCGCACCGAAGCTCAGACCACGCTGAACCGCTTCAATCACCGCGTTGCGGATGGCGGGGTGATTATGGCCCAGCACCATGGGTCCCCACGAACCGACATAATCCACATAGGCTTTGCCGTCCGCGTCATACAGATAAGCACCGTCAGCGCGATCGATAAAGAGCGGTACACCGCCAACGCCGGTAAAGGCGCGTACCGGGGAATTGACGCCGCCGGGAATTAGTTGCTGTGCCTGAGCATACAGATTTTCAGACTTACTCATGGTTCCGCTCCTGAGGATGCATTATAAAAAAACTCCGCCATTCTAAGGGAACATGCGGCCGGGTTAAAAGGCCAGTCGCGTTTTTGACACAGAAGGACAACTTTTTCTGCGACATCGGGAGTCAGGTAAGTAAAATATCAGGCTCCCCTTACCTGATACTGACTAAATATGAATCCGGCTCCCTCTTCTGACCAGTTAAGCGTAGTTCCTGCACGACGTGGCGACTTCCTGCGCCTGTTATTACGGCGAGACAAGACGCCGGTGATGGTACTGATTATGGCCGGTGTTGTCGGCACGCTGGCAGGCCTGGTGGGCGTCGGGTTTGAGAAAGCGGTTAATGCTGTCAGTCACTGGCGGCTAAGTGTGCTTGCCCATGTAGAAACGCATTGGATCCTGCTGTTTCCGCTGGCTTTTATCCTGTCGGCGCTACTGGCCGTGGTGGGTTATTACCTTGTGCGGCGCTTCGCGCCTGAAGCTGGCGGTTCCGGCATCCCGGAAATTGAAGGGGCGCTTGAGGAGCTACGGCCGGTTCGCTGGTGGCGGGTGATCCCGGTAAAATTTATCGGCGGGATGGGCACGCTGGGTGCCGGTATGGTTCTGGGGCGCGAAGGCCCAACCGTGCAGCTTGGCGGTAATATTGGTCGAATGGTGCTGGATATTTTCCGCATGAAAAGTGCCGAAGCCCGCCATTCTCTTCTGGCTACCGGCGCGGCAGCCGGGCTTTCGGCAGCCTTTAACGCGCCGCTGGCGGGCATTCTGTTTATCATCGAAGAGATGCGTTTACAGTTTCGCTACAGCGTAATCTCGATTAAAGCGGTGTTTATTGGCGTTATCATGTCGAGCGTGGTATTCCGCATTTTCAACGGGGAACACACGGTGATCGCCGTCGGAAAACTGGCAAATTCGCCGGTTAACACGCTGTGGCTCTATCTGGTATTGGGCATGATTTTTGGCGTGGTGGGCGTGGCGTTTAATGCGTTGATTTTCAAGACGCAGGATATGTTTCAGCGCCTGCACGGCGGCAATTTAAAAAAGGTGCTGATAATTGGCGCGGTGCTCGGCGGTATTTGTGGCGTGCTTGGCGTCATCCAGCCTGAGGCAGCCGGTGGTGGTTTCAACCTGATCCCCGTTGCGGCGGCAGGCAGCTATAGCGTTGGCATGCTGCTGTTTATTTTTATTGCGCGTATGGCAACCACGCTGCTTTGCTTCGGATCCGGCGCGCCGGGGGGTATTTTTGCTCCCATGCTGGCTTTGGGAACGCTGCTGGGAACGGCGTTTGGCATGGCGGGCGCGGCGCTGTTCCCGGCTTATCATCTCGAACCGGGTACTTTTGCCATCGCCGGGATGGGCGCGCTGTTTGCCGCCTCGGTCAGAGCGCCGCTAACCGGCATCGTACTGGTGCTGGAAATGACTGATAATTACCAGCTTATTCTGCCGATGATTATTACCTGCCTTGGGGCAACATTGCTGGCACAGTTTTTAGGTGGGAAACCGCTTTACTCCTCGCTACTGGCCCGAACGCTGGCGCGGCAGCAACAGGTCGATGATGCGGCAGCACAGAGTGCCACGTATCCGGCAGCCAAACGGGCCGATACTTGATTGCTATACTGGTGTATAAGATAATGGTGCGATTGATGGTCGATTTATGACCTCTCGCCCGTAGGCATACTGGAGTGTTAAATGAGTGACGAAATAGCTCTGCCCCTGCAATTTACCGAAGCAGCGGCCAGTAAAGTCAAGAATCTGATTTCAGACGAGGAAAACCCCGATCTGAAACTGCGCGTTTATATCACCGGTGGCGGCTGTAGCGGCTTCCAGTACGGCTTTACCTTTGACGACAAAGTGAACGACGGCGATATGACGATTGAAAAAGCGGGTGTGGCGCTGGTTGTCGACCCCATGAGCCTGCAATATTTGGTTGGCGGTTCGGTAGATTATACCGAAGGGCTGGAAGGCTCCCGCTTTGTGGTGACTAACCCGAATGCGAAAACGACCTGCGGCTGTGGTTCTTCCTTCAGCATCTAAATAAAAAACCCCGAAGCTTGCGCCATCGGGGTTTTGCTTACCACTCTATTGTTACCAGTTTCGAGACCCGACCTGTTTCACTACTGCGTGAAACCATCGTTTGCGTAACTTTAGGTTGCGCTGCAACCTGCTGCCCGCAGTCTATCGCTGGCGAAGCTGCTGGTGTAGTGCTTTGCCCGTCAATGTGACATTGCGAGTAAATGGTCAGTTTGACCCCAATGCTGCCGGTAATTGAGGCAGCACAGGCATGACCAGCCATCATCAGGCCAAGGGCCAGGTAAACGGCTTTCATTTTTTTAGAGATCCTGGTGTAAAGGACGTAAGCCCTGAATCCGGGCAGCAATTATAAAAACCTCGCCGCCTCGTTACTCTATTAACGACACTTTTTGCCGAAACTTTAGCCGTCCTTTAGTACAGGCTGATCCGTTTCAGCGATTTCGCTCGCTTTGCAGTTGGCTGCATAATTGTTGAGCAGCAAGAATAATACGTGGTCCTGGTCGGCTAATCCAGTCGTCATGTAAAGCTATAACCGGAACGTTTAGCTGCGGTTGCCAAAACGCTTTTATCGCCATGACCCGATCGGCTTCTCCGCCAGTCACTATCACCGCCGGATGACGCATCAACACCTGTTCGCGACTGACCTGCGGCCATGCTACGCGACTGTCGGCAAAGATGTTTTCGCCACCGCAGACCGTGAGAACTTCGTTTTGTAGCGTATTGCGCGAAGCCGTAAACAGTGGCTGCTGACCAAACTGTAAAAAGACCGGCTGTTTACTGACACCTCTGTAGCGCTGTTGCAACGCATCCCACTGCTGCTGAAGATGCAACGCTTCCTGTCGGGCCTGCTGAGGCTGCGGGCTAAAGGCTTGCAGCTGTCGGATGCTGTCGATCATTTCACTGACCGAGGTGGGTGCCATCCAGATCACTTTGATGCCGAATGCTGTCAGCTGATCAACCTGCCGCTGCGGATTCCCTTCGCGCCAGGCCAGTACCACGTCCGGCTTTAGTCCGATGATGCGTTCGACGTTGATCCCCTGCCAGTTGGCAACCTGCTCAATCGTTTTGGCGGCGGGTGGATAATCTGAACAGGCGCTGACGCCAACAGGCGTGATGCCTGCTGCAAAAGCCAGTTCGGTCAGATTAGGCGCGAGCGTGATAACGCGTGGAGGAATTGCCGCCGCCGTGCTAAAGCAGCACAGCAGCAGCAGGGCGGCAAAAAATTTAGCCACGGGACAAATGGGTCAGTAGCGTTTCCACCAGCAGCGAAGACTGTTTGGCGGCCACGACCAGGAACTCATCAAAGCTCAGATGGGATTCCTGGTCAGCCACGTCAGAAATGGCACGAACCACGACAAACGGTACGGCAAACTGATGGCAGACGTGGGCAATTGCAGTGGCTTCCATCTCAACACCAATGGCCGCAGGGAAGGTCGAACGAATGCGGGCCAACGGTTCGGCACCGTTAATAAAGGCATCGCCGCTAACAACCAGACCGCGCACCGCATGTAATCCCAACTGTGCGATGCAGGTTTCTGCGGCGGCAATCAGTTTGGCATCAGCAGTAAAGGCTGCCGGGCAACCTGCCATCTGGCCCGCTTCGTAACCGAAGGCAGTGACGTCCGCGTCGTGATAACGCACTTCGTCGGAGACGACGATATCGCCTACTTTCAGCGTGGAAGCCAGACCGCCAGCAGAACCGGTGTTAATAATGAAATCCGGCTTGCAAAGCTCCAGCAGCAGCGTGGTGCCCATTGCAGCCGACACTTTTCCGATACCCGATTTCAGTAGCGCCACTTCTACGCCGTTCAGCGTGCCGGTATAAATTTCACATCCTGCCAGCGAGATGGTCTGACGGTTTTCAATTTTGTCACGCAGCAGGGTTACTTCCTGCTCCATTGCACCAATAATGCCTGCTTTCATAGGGATACTCGCTATTGTTGTAGAACAACTCGTCAAATGTAGTGCATAGTTTACCATGATTAATTGCAACCTGGCGGAAGCCAGTCAGAGGAGGGCAACTATGTCTGCAATCGATTTCAGGACGAAATTTAGCTTTGAGCGGCCCTTTAATAACCGCGAGCGGCCGGAAGGGGAGTATTTCATCACTCGCCATTTTGAAAGCGATCGCGGGCGGATTATCAATTCTGCTGCTATCCGGCGACTCCAGCAAAAAACGCAGGTCTTTCCGCTGGAAAGAAATGCCGCCGTCCGATCGCGCCTGACGCATTCGCTTGAGGTTCAGCAAACCGGCCGCTATATCGCCAAAGAGATCGTTCAGGCTTTAAAAGAGAAGCCCGGAGGCCTGGCGCAATATGGCCTGACCGATCTGACCGGTGCATTTGAAAGCCTTATAGAAATGGCGTGCCTGCTCCACGATGTAGGGAATCCCCCTTTTGGCCATTTCGGCGAAGCGGCAATAAACGACTGGTTCAGAGTTAATCTTCCTGGCCTGTTGATTGAACCGCAAAATGCGGGGGTGGATAATAACGAGCTGAGCGAAAAATTCCTCGCTATGAATGGCCGCCTTCGTCAGGATCTTTGTCATTTTGAAGGGAATGCGCAGGCTATTCGGCTGGTCCATACGCTGTTACAACTCAATCTTTCCTATGTGCAGGTTGCCTGTATATTAAAATATACTGCTCCGGCCTGGTTTCAGGGAGAAAAACCCGAGCAGTTTAGTACGCTGATGAAAAAGCCCGGATACTATTTATCAGAAGAGAAGTATGTTGCGGAATTATTGCAGGCGACAAATACGGCACAGTACCATCGCTTTCCGTTAACCTATATTATGGAAGCCGCGGACGATATCTCCTATTGTATTGCCGACCTGGATGACGCCGTTGAAAAAGCAATCTTTAGCGTGGATCAGCTGTATGGATTCCTGAAAGATGAGTGGGCATCTCTTAAAAAGAAAAAGAAGGTTGAGTCTGATGACCTTTTTGTAAAGATAGTCGAGTCAGCTTACAATGAGGCGCAGAGCAAAGAGCGCTATCGCAGTCGCAGCGACACCTTTTTTATGAAGCTGCGGGTAAAAGTCCAGTCGGTGCTGGTCGAACATGCGGTCAGACGTTTCGTCGATAATATCGAGCATATTTATCAGGGCAGTTTTAATTATTCTCTGTTGGAAGATGAAGGCGATCAGAATCAGCTGCTTAATTTATTCAAAACGGTTGCCAGAAAGCACGTATTCAACCATGCGGAAGTTGAGCAGCTTGAGCTTCAGGGTTATCAGGTTATCAAAGGATTGTTGAATATATATCAGCCGCTACTGGCGATGTCTTATGCTGATTTTAACATTTTGATTAATGAAGATTTCCATAAAGATTACCCAATTGAAACACGCTTATTCCATAAATTATCTGGAAAGCACCGAAAAGCGTATTCGGTCCATATGCGTAATCTGAATATTGAATATCGATTTGAACGGCTGCTCTGGGAGCGGTATTATCGTGCCCGTCTTCTACAGGATTATGTGAGTGGCATGACCGATCTTTATGCGTGGGATGAATATCGTCGTCTGATGGCGGTGGAATAAGGTATTCCGTGGCGGTCTTTTGTAAAGAGAGAGAATAAATTTTTACTTTTAGCTGAAACTTTTACATGAACTAAGCGTTAAAAATTGACTCTCATTATCACAACCATATTAGTGTTGCATAATTGGATCATTAAGAGAAACAGACGCATGAAAAAAACACTTTTAGCTAGCGCGTTGGCTCTGAGCCTGGGAATGGCGATGAACCCGCTTATCGCCACTGCAGCAGAAACTGCTTCTTCTTCCAGCCAGCAGCTGCCCAGCCTGGCGCCGATGTTAGAAAAAGTGATGCCTTCAGTAGTGAGTATCAACGTTGAAGGAAGCACAACGGTACGCACACCTCGTTTGCCCCAGCAGTTCCAGCAATTTTTCGGCGGTAACTCGCCTTTCTGTCAGGACGGGTCACCTTTCCAAAGTTCGCCAATGTGTCAGGGCGGCGGGCAAGGGCAAGATCAGGGCGGCGCCGATACCCAGCAGGAAAAATTCCGTGCGCTGGGTTCAGGGGTAGTCATCGATGCGGCTAAAGGCTACGTCGTAACCAATAATCATGTGGTTGATAACGCAACCAAAATTCAGGTCCAGCTCAGCGATGGGCGTAAATATGATGCGAAAGTGATCGGGAAAGATCCGCGCTCCGATATTGCCCTGATCCAGTTAAACGAAGCAAAAAACCTGACGGCAATAAAAATTGCTGACTCTGACGACCTGCGCGTCGGCGACTACACGGTCGCGATCGGTAACCCTTACGGCCTGGGTGAAACGGTAACCTCCGGCATCGTTTCAGCACTGGGACGTAGCGGACTGAACGTTGAAAACTATGAAAACTTCATCCAGACCGATGCAGCCATCAACCGGGGGAATTCCGGCGGCGCGCTGGTGAATCTCAATGGTGAACTGATCGGCATCAATACGGCAATTCTGGCACCGGACGGCGGCAATATCGGTATCGGTTTCGCTATTCCAAGCGATATGGTGAAGAACCTGACGGCTCAGATGGTGGAATATGGCCAGGTCAAACGCGGTGAACTGGGTATTATGGGCACCGAGTTGAACTCCGAACTGGCGAAGGCGATGAAGGTTGATGCCCAGCGCGGTGCTTTTGTCAGCCAGGTGTTGCCAAACTCCTCTGCGGCAAAAGCTGGCATAAAAGCGGGCGACGTGGTGACAACGCTTAACGGTAAAGCGATCTCAAGCTTCGCGGCGCTGCGTGCTCAGGTCGGCTCTCTGCCTGTCGGCAGTAAAATGGTGCTGGGCCTTATTCGTGACGGTAAGCCGGTAACGGTCAGCGTCGAACTGCAACAAAGCGCGCAGGTTAAGGTCGACTCCGGAAACATCTATACGGGAATTGAAGGGGCCGATCTGAGCAATTTCGACGCGCAGAACGTGAAAGGCGTGAAGGTCGACAGCGTGAAAGCGGGCTCAGCGGCTGCGCGTATTGGCCTGAAGAAAGATGACGTGATCCTCGGTGTCAATCAGCAGGCGATCACTAATCTGGGCGAACTGCGTAAAATTCTCGACACCAAACCTTCGGTGCTGGCATTAAATATTAAACGTGGCGACAGCACGATCTACCTGTTGATGCAGTAAGTGTTTGGTGCCGGAGCAACGCTCCGGCACCGCTTTCCTTTCTCCCGCTTCACTCAATCCTCTTAAGCCCCCTCATTTTTACAGGCTGGATCACGCTTAGTGCACCTGCACAATGCCGGGCTGCCCGCCTGCGGTTATGCTGGCAGAACGATGTTCTTCAGGAGTTTTGGATGTCCAGCTATCATCTTGATGCCCGCCTGGCGCAGGAAATTGTTGCCCGCACCATGCAAATCATCGACAGCAATGTCAACGTGATGGATGCACGCGGCCGGATAATCGGCAGCGGCGACCGGGAGCGGATTGGAGAATTGCACGAAGGAGCGCTGCTGGCGCTCTCTCAGGCACGTGTAGTAGATATTGATGAGGCAGTGGCGAAGCATCTTCACGGTGTGCGGCCTGGCGTCAATCTGCCGATGCGTATTGATGGTGAGATTGTGGGCGTGATTGGGCTGACCGGCGAGCCTGAGTCGCTGCGCCATTATGGCGAGCTGGTTTGCATGACGGCCGAAATGATGCTGGAGCAGGCCCGACTCCTGCACATGCTGGCGCAGGACAGTCGCCTGCGTGAAGAACTGGTATTGAATCTGATCCGCAGCGACACGCTTTCACCGGCGCTTATTGAGTGGGCGCAGCGTTTACGTATCGATCTTAATCAACCACGCGTGGTTGCTGTGGTTGAGGTTGACAGCGGTCAGCTTGGCGTGGACAGCGCGATGTCAGAACTCCAGCAGCTGCAAACGTTATTAACCACGCCCGAACGCGATAACCTGATTGCTATAGTCTCGCTAACTGAGATGGTGGTACTAAAACCGGCTTTTAATGCGCACGGCCGTTTTGATGCGGAAGACCACCGCAAGCGGGTCGCGCTTTTGCAATCAAGGATGAAAGAAAGCGGTCATTTGCGAATGCGTATTGCGCTGGGTAACTTTTTTACCGGGCCTGGCAGTATTGCCCGTTCTTACCGCACGGCGCACACCACGATGTTGGTCGGTAAGCAGCGTATGCCTGAGCAGCGCAGCTATTTTTATCAGGACTTAGTCTTGCCCGTGCTGTTGGACAGCTTGCGCGGCGGCTGGCAGGCCAACGAGCTTTCAAGACCGCTGGCAAAGCTGAAGACGATGGATAACAACGGACTGCTGCGACGAACGCTGATTGCCTGGTTCAGTAATAACGTTCAGCCTTCTGCAACAGCAAAAGCGCTTTATATTCATCGCAATACGTTGGAATATCGTCTGAATCGCATTTCAGAACTGACGGGGCTGAATCTGAGTAACTTTGATGACAGACTGCTGCTGTATGTTGCTTTACAGCTGGATGATGAGCCGTGAGGAAATAATCGTTAGGGGAGGGGCAGGCTCTCTGAATAAAGGAAAACCGGTTTTATCTCACCATGATTTCACACGTGTAAAACCGGTTTTCTGGCCAGTCAGGCTATTACCGCCCGTTACGGGTCAGCTTTTCGAGATCGGCTTCAATTTCAGAAATCTTGTTCGTCACAACACTTTCCAGATGACGCAGGTCGTCCAGGATTTTACGTTTCAGATCCACTTCCACCCGATCGCGCTGGCAAATCTGATCGAGTTCATCAATGACGTAACGCAGGTTAGGGCTGATCTCCTGAATCTCTTTGTAGCCCTGGTTGACGTTATCAGCGACCACGGTTTTACGCTGGCGAGGATATTTAAATTTCACGCTTTTGGCGAAGAATTCGCCTTTATCTTTGCGGAAATAGATCTTCAGAATATCGTTGCTGGCTTCCTGACGCAGGCTGTAGCGGTCGATGTCATCAGGCGTAGCAATACCCAAACCTTTCAAATTCTCGTACATAATTTTGTTTTCCTATGCGGGAGGTTGTCGTTCCGGCTGCGCTTCACAAACACGGCGTTGTGTAGTGCTCACCCTCCTCACGTACTGTGTGTACGCTGTGGTGGCTGCGCGCTGTACACCTTGTCTTTGCTTTACTCGCTCGTCCCGTACCGTACTCAGCAGAGTATATGTGAAATCTGAAAATCGGGCGGGGAGGCTGTGCGCTGATGGCGCGGATTATCGCCTGATTATTGTGCAATAGCATTACTTATTTCGCGATGTAAAACAGGTTTTTCAGGCGGGAGTGTAAAGAAAAGATGACGGGCCACGTTACGCGGCCCGTTGAACAGCGATGGGACTTAGTCGATGGTGCGCAGCAGTTCGTTGATGCCCACTTTGCCACGGGTTTTCGCATCCACTTTCTTCACGATAACGGCACAGTACAGGCTGTAGCTGCCGTCTTTAGAAGGCAGGTTGCCGGAAACGACTACGGAGCCAGCCGGTACGCGGCCGTAGTGCACTTCGCCGGTTTCACGGTCGTAAATCTTGGTGCTCTGGCCGATATAAACGCCCATGGAGATAACCGCACCTTCTTCAACGATTACGCCTTCAACGATTTCAGAGCGTGCGCCGATGAAGCAGTTATCTTCAATGATGGTTGGGTTAGCCTGAAGCGGCTCCAGAACGCCACCGATGCCCACGCCGCCGGACAGGTGAACATTTTTACCGATCTGCGCACAGGAACCGACAGTTGCCCAGGTATCTACCATTGAGCCTTCATCAACGTAAGCGCCGATGTTGACGTAAGAAGGCATGAGTACGGTGTTACGTGCGATAAATGCGCCCTGACGAACGGCGGCTGGTGGCACAACGCGGAAGCCTTCTTTCTTAAAGCGCGCATCATCGTAGTCGGCGAATTTCATCGGAACTTTGTCGAAGTAACGGCTTTCAGCTCCGTCAATCACCTGATTGTCATTGATGCGGAAAGAGAGCAGCACGGCTTTTTTCAGCCACTGATGCGTCACCCACTGACCGTCGATTTTTTCAGCAACGCGCAGTGCGCCGCTGTCCAACAGGCCAATAACCTGATTAACCGCTTCACGGGTTACCGTATCGGCGTTAGCAGGGGTGATCTCGGCGCGACGCTCAAAGGCGCTTTCAATAACATTCTGTAATTGTTGCATTAATTCAGATTCCTGTGTCAAATTCTTGTCCGGGACAGCCTTCACCGCTCGTTATACCGCTCAACGAACTGCAACAGGCTACGCCCGGAGGCGTGATAAAAAATTAAATCTGGGTCACACTTTATCGTTTGGATTTAGGGCCTCTGTCAACCGTTGTCGCAACTCCTGGCGCAAATGGCGACTTAAAGCGCGGCGATCGTTATCTGCCAGAATAAATAAATCTTCGACCCGTTCGCCAATGGTACTGATTCGTGCGCCATGGAGCGAAACCCCTAAATCGGCAAAAACTTCCCCTACCCGAGCCAGCAGACCTGGCTGATCCAGCGCGATCAGCTCCAGATAGGTACGCCTGTCGGTGTGGGCTGGAAGGAATTTTACCTCGGTATCCACGCTGAAATGCTTCAGCCGCGACGACTGTCGACGCATTCTGGGTGGCTGCCAGCTGGTCTGGCCGATAGCCTGCTCCAGCGCCTGGCGGATCATCTCATGACGATCGCCCGCCAACGGGCTGCCGTCCGGTTCCAGTACGATAAAAGTATCCATTGCCATGCCGTCGCGGCTGGTAAAAATTTGAGCGTCGTGCACGCTGAGATTACGTCTGTCCAGCTCGCCGGCTACGGCTGCAAACAGATACGGCCGATCCGGGCTCCAGATAAAAATCTCTGTGCCGCCGCGAGTCGCCTGAGGGCTGACCAGCACCAGCGGTTTGTTCAGATCGTGCTCCATCAGATGACGAGCATGCCAGGCCAGCTGGTTGGGGGTGTGGCGCAGGAAATAATCGGCCCGGCAGCGTGCCCAGATATTACGCAGCCCCTGTTCATCAATGTTATCCATACGCAGCAGCGCCAGCGCCTGAAGGCGGTGATGGCGCACGCGCTCGCGTAAATCCGGGCTGTTTTCCATACCGCGACGCAGCTGTTTTTCGGTTGCAAAGAAAAGTTCGCGCAGCAGGCTCTGCTTCCAGCTGTTCCACAAGGTTTCGTTAGTGGCACAAATGTCCGCTACCGTCAGACAGACCAGGTAGCGCAGCTGGTTTTCATTGTGCATCACTTCCGCGAACTGCTGGATCTCCGTCGGATCCTGAATATCCCGGCGCTGGGCAGTCACCGACATCAGCAGGTGATGGCGCACCAGCCACGAAACCAATTGTGCTTCACGTGAGTTCAGCCCGTGCAGTTCAGCAAATTCCAACACGTCTTCGGCACCCAATATTGAGTGATCGCCGCCACGGCCTTTGGCGATATCATGAAACAGCGCCGCCATCAGCAGCAGCTCGGGCTGCGGCAGGCGCGGCCAGATTTCAACGCATAGAGGATGACGGGGGCGCGTCGTTTCATCGGCAAAGCTTTCCAGCTTTTGCAGCACGCGGATAGTGTGCTCATCCACGGTATAGGCGTGGAAAAGGTCAAACTGCATCTGCCCGACGATGTTTCCCCACTGCGGCATATAGGCCCACAACACGCTGTGTCGGTGCATAGGAACCAGCGCACGGCTGACGGCACCCGGATGACGCAAAATGGCGAGGAACAGCTGGCGGGCTTCAGGAATAGTACAGAGAGGCTGCTTCAGATGGCGACGCGCGCGACGCAGCTGGCGTACCGTGGTGGAGTAAATGCCGGTAATGTTCTGCGCGCGTACCATGGTATAAAACATGCGCATGATGGCGACCGGATCGCGGGCAAACAGCGTCTCATCGATTAAGTCGATCAGCGTGCCGCGCAGCTGAAATTCGCTATCGATAGCTCGCGGCTTTTCATCCTCGCCCAGCGCAAGAATTGCCTCTTCAAACAGCTGAAGCAGCATCTGGTTAAGTTCGCCAATCCGCCCGGTAACGCGATAAAAATCCTTCATCATGCGTTCGACCGGCTCGTTGCCTTCACCCTGATAATTCAGGCGCTGAGCGACGTTTAGCTGGCGGTCGAACAGCAGGCGGTTATCGTAGCGCGGCAGGGTCAGATGCAGAGCAAAGCGTATGCGCCAGAGGAAGGCCTGGCACTCGTTCAGCTCATTACGTTCTGCTTCGGTTAAAAAGCCGAAACCGAGCATTTCATCCATAGAGGTAGCGCCAAAATGGCGTCGCGCAACCCATAACAGCGTATGGATGTCACGCAGACCACCCGGGCTGCTTTTAATATCCGGTTCGAGATTATAACTGGTGCCGTGATAACGCTGATGCCGTTCCTGCTGTTCTTCAATCTTGGCGGCAAAAAAACGGTCGGAAGGCCAGAAGCCGTCGCTGAAGACGTTTTTCTGCAATTCAAGAAACAGCGCCACGTCACCGGTCAGCAGGCGGGACTCGATTAAATTGGTGGCCACCGTCAAATCAGATAAACCTTCCAGCAGGCACTCTTCCAGCGTTCTGACGCTGTGGCCCACTTCCAGTTTCAAATCCCACATTAGCGTCAGCAATTCGCTGGTGCGCTGTGCGTCAGCTTCGGAAAGAGGCTGGCGGCTGAGGATCAGGATATCGATATCGGAAAGGGGATGCAGCTCCCCACGGCCATAACCACCGACGGCGACCAGCGCAATATCCAGCTGGTCAGGAAAACCGTAAAAACGCCACAGGCGGCGCAGTAACCGATCGATAAACAGCGTGCGGGTATCAATGAGCCGTTCTACGTCTTCGCCGGCGTCAAAAGCTTCGGCCAGCCGCTGTTGGAAATGCTCCAGGTGCTGCTTGAGCGAATCCCGGGTCAGTTCGGCGTCCTGCCAGTCTGCAGGGGAATCAGCCAGTCCGTCATCGTTAAAGGTTTTACTCACGGCAATGCTCCTGCATGTTCTCGCCAGTCAATAAGTTCACTGCTGGGACAATAGCCTTACAGGGCGGTTGAAATCAAAAAAAACCGGCATCGATCGGTTTTTCAGACGATGCACAAAGTCAAAGCGGGAGGGCCATAAACCGGTAAGAAAGCGCCACGGGTCATGGACGGCCCGTGTCGAGCTGGCATGGCTACCGCTTTTTGCGTCTTTCTGAACGGTTCATGCCCCCCGCCAGCAGAGAATTAGCCGCATAAAAAAACCGGCCAGTGCCGGTTTCTCTATGCACCCGAGGGGATTACATCTCGTGCGTCAGCACCGCTTCAATGGTGTCATCTTTACGCAGCGTCATGATCTCACAGCCGTTTTCCGTCACCACAATCGTGTGCTCATATTGCGCGGACAGACTGCGATCTTTGGTTTTCACCGTCCAGCCATCTTTCATGCTGCGAATGCGGTAATCACCGGCGTTAACCATCGGTTCGATAGTGAAAGCCATACCCGCTTGCAGCACCACGCCGCCGTCATCCGCATCGTAATGCAGTACCTGCGGCTCTTCGTGGAAGCCTTTACCGATGCCGTGACCGCAATATTCGCGCACCACGGAGAAATCCTGCGCTTCGACGAATTTCTGGATCTCACGACCGATGGTACGCAGACGAATGCCCGGCTTCACCATACGTAAGGCGAGGTACAGGCTTTCCTGCGTCACGCGGCACAGACGCTCACCCAGAATGGTTGGCTTGCCGACGATAAACATCGCTGAGGTATCACCGTGATACTCATCCTTAATTACCGTTACGTCGATATTCACAATATCGCCGTCTTTCAGGATGCGGTCATCGCTGGGGATACCGTGGCATACCACTTCGTTAATCGAAATGCAGACGGATTTTGGAAAACCGTGATAGCCCAGGCAGGCGGAAACCGCTTTCTGCGTGTTTACGATGTAATCGTCACACAGGCGATCCAACTCACCGGTGCTGATACCGGGTTTGACATGCTCTGCAATCATTTCGAGCACCTCAGCCGCCAGGCGTCCGGCAACGCGCATTTTTTCGATTTCTTCAGGGGTCTTGATTGTAATTGCCATTAATTTAGTCCGCAGCTGTCGCTATTTTCGACGATAATAAAGGAAGTGCAGCAATGTTATCAGCCCACCTCCATGCTGCCAAATGCAGTTTGTGGCAAGGGGTGAGTAGCGAACAATCATTGGCTTCACAGGGCGCTTTATGGTATAAAGCGCGCCGACGATTCTCTGTGAGCACGTTTACAGGGAAACGCATAAATCTCACTATGTGTAAATAACACACATGTATCGACACATACGCCGGGGTGCCTTTAGCGCTGCTATGCAGCCTGAGAGGTCGGTCGTATGGGATACATGGAGGCTTAACCCCAAATCATTCTATAGAGGTAATCATGGCAACTGTTTCCATGCGCGACATGCTCAAGGCCGGTGTACACTTCGGTCACCAGACCCGTTACTGGAACCCGAAAATGAAGCCATTCATCTTCGGCGCTCGTAACAAAGTTCACATCATCAACCTTGAAAAAACCGTACCAATGTTCAACGAAGCCCTGGCTGAGCTGAGCAAGATCTCTTCCCGTAAAGGTAAGATCCTGTTTGTTGGTACTAAGCGCGCTGCAAGCGAAGCGGTAAAAGAGCACGCTCTGAGCTGCGATCAGTTCTTCGTAAACCATCGCTGGTTGGGTGGCATGCTGACTAACTGGAAAACCGTTCGTCAGTCCATCAAACGTCTGAAAGATCTGGAAACCCAGTCTCAGGACGGTACCTTCGATAAACTGACCAAAAAAGAAGCTCTGATGCGCGATCGTGAGCTGGCCAAGCTGGAAAACAGCCTGGGCGGTATCAAAGACATGGGCGGCCTGCCGGACGCACTGTTTGTTGTTGATGCAGACCACGAACACATCGCTATCAAAGAAGCAAACAACCTGGGTATCCCAGTGTTCGCTATCGTTGATACCAACTCTGATCCAGACGGCGTTGACTACATTATCCCAGGTAATGACGATGCAATCCGTGCTGTAAGCCTGTACCTGACCGCAGTGGCTACCACCGTGCGTGAAGGTCGCTCTCAGGACCTGGCTCAGCAGGCTGAAGAAAGCTTCGCTGAAGCTGAGTAATAAGGTTTGCTCTGCTAAAGAGCCCTTATCAATCAGATGTTAATCTGTAAGGGGCCTGTATTGGCCCCTTTATTTTTTTGACTTCGCTTTGCTGGATACCCAGCGGGGCAGAATGTTTCTCCCGAGACCAGGCATTTGTTGCGAACGCCCTCACGGCGCCGCAGGCAGATGCGAGCTAACCGAGGATTAGAGAATGGCTGATATTACTGCTGCTCTGGTAAAAGAACTGCGCGAGCGCACTGGCGCTGGCATGATGGATTGTAAGAAAGCGCTGACCGAAGCCAACGGCGACATCGAGCTGGCAATCGAGAACATGCGTAAATCTGGCGCGATCAAAGCAGCTAAGAAAGCAGGCAACGTTGCTGCTGACGGCGTGATCAAAACCAAAATCGACGGTAACTACGGCGTGATCCTGGAAGTTAACTGCCAGACCGACTTCGTTGCTAAAGACGGTGGTTTCCAGGCGTTTGCTGACAAAGTGCTGGATGCTGCGGTTGCAGGCAAAATCACTGACGTTGAAGTGCTGAAAGCGCAGTTCGAAGAAGAGCGCGTTGCACTGGTTGCTAAAATCGGTGAGAACATCAACATCCGTCGTGTTGCATCCCTGGAAGGCGATGTGCTGGGCAGCTACCTGCACGGCGCGCGTATCGGTGTTCTGATCTCCGCTAAAGCTGCGGACGAAGAGCTGGTTAAGCAGATCGCAATGCACGTTGCAGCCAGCAAGCCAGAATTCGTTAAGCCAGAAGACGTGTCTGCTGACGTGGTAGAGAAAGAATACCAGGTACAGCTGGACATCGCTATGCAGTCTGGTAAGCCAAAAGAAATCGCAGAGAAAATGGTTGAAGGCCGCATGAAGAAATTCACCGGCGAAGTTTCTCTGACTGGTCAGCCTTTCGTTATCGACCCAAGCAAAACTGTGGGTCAGGTTCTGAAAGAGAAGAACGCTGACGTGATCAACTTTATCCGCTTCGAAGTGGGTGAAGGTATTGAGAAAGCTGAGACCGATTTCGCAGCAGAAGTTGCGGCGATGTCCAAGCAGTCTTAATAAGATTGATAAGAACCGCCATCCGGCGGTTCTTTTTTATCTGCGTTATCAGAATGCATTTTCAGTCTCATCCCAATAGTAATTCATCGCAGCAAACGCGATGATAGCAAAGATTTAACTCCTCACATCGACTAGATATCTTCCAGGAAAAAATACCATGGCGACCAATGCAAAACCTGTTTATCAACGTATCCTGCTGAAACTGAGCGGCGAAGCTCTGCAAGGTGCCGAAGGCTTCGGTATCGATGCCAGCGTGCTGGATCGTATGGCTCAGGAAATCAAAGAGCTGGTAGAGTTGGGTATTCAGGTGGGTGTGGTTATCGGTGGGGGTAACCTGTTCCGTGGCGCAAGCCTGCAACAGGCTGGAATGAATCGCGTCGTTGGCGACCATATGGGCATGCTGGCGACCGTGATGAATGGTCTGGCGATGCGTGATGCGCTGCATCGTGCCTATGTTAACGCACGTCTGATGTCAGCCATTCCGCTGAATGGTGTTTGTGATAACTACAGCTGGGCAGAAGCCATTAGCCTGCTGCGTAATAACCGCGTCGTGATTTTCTCCGCCGGTACCGGCAACCCATTCTTCACTACTGACTCTGCGGCTTGCCTGCGCGGCATCGAAATCGAAGCTGACGTCGTGCTGAAAGCCACGAAAGTGGATGGCGTTTACTCCGACGATCCAATGAAAAACCCGGACGCTACGCTGTACGATCAGCTGAGCTACACCGACGTGCTGGATCGTGAGCTGAAAGTGATGGATCTGGCCGCGTTTACGCTGGCTCGTGACCACAAATTGCCAATTCGCGTTTTCAACATGAATAAGCCTGGCGCACTGCGCCGCGTGGTCATGGGCGAAAAAGAAGGCACGCTGATTACGCAATAATATCAGTCGACGCGTAAAATAAGGTATATTCTGCCTTTGTGGCGCGTAGCGCGCTACAATCAGTAACGACAACTATTTTGACACGGGCTCTGGCTGCAGAGTCTCGCAGGTTAACCAGAATCCAAGGGTTACAACGTGATTAACGAAATCAGAAAAGATGCTGAAACGCGCATGGAAAAGTGTGTGGAAGCCTTTAAAAACCACATCAGCAAAATTCGTACCGGCCGTGCGTCGCCAGGTATCCTCGACGGCATCATGGTCGATTATTACGGCGCTTCTACGCCGCTGCGTCAGTTGGCAAGCGTCACCGTTGAAGATTCCCGCACGCTGAAAATCAACGTGTTCGACCGCTCAATCAGCGCGGCCGTTGAAAAGGCGATCATGACCTCCGACCTGGGTTTAAACCCAAGTTCAGCAGGCGCTGACATTCGTGTTCCGTTGCCAGCACTGACTGAAGAGCGTCGTAAAGACCTGATCAAAGTGGTGCGCGGTGAAGCAGAGCAGGGTCGCGTGTCCGTTCGTAACGTGCGCCGTGATGCAAACGACAAGGTGAAAGCCTTGCTGAAAGATAAAGAAATCAGCGAAGACGAAGAACGCCGTTCAGCTGATGATATTCAGAAAATGACCGACGTTTTCATCAAGAAAGTTGATGCAGCGCTGGCAGAAAAAGAAGCGGAGCTGATGGACTTCTAAGTTCATTATGCCGCATAAAACGCCGTACAGATCCTCGCTTATTCAGGCGAGCGATCTTACGGCGTTTTGCATTGGTTTTCTTTCTGATGAGCCGTCCGGGCGGTTCCTCAGTCATTACACAGAGCAACCTCATGAAACAATTGACGATCCTTGGTTCGACCGGTTCTATCGGCACCAGCACGCTGGCAGTGGTCAGGGCGAATCCTCATCTGTTTGCCGTTAAGGCGTTGGTCGCCGGGCATAACGTTGAGCTGATGGCCGAGCAGTGCCTGGCTTTCCGTCCTGCTTATGCCGCCATGGCGAATGAGGTTGCAGCAAAAGCGCTGCGGCTGCGGCTGCAAAGCCTGAACGTGGCTACGGAAGTGCTGAGCGGTGAACAGGCGGCCTGCGAACTTGCGGCCCTGGACGACGTGGATCAGGTAATGGCCGCGATTGTCGGTGCAGCAGGGCTGTTGCCCACGCTGGCGGCGATTCGGGCGGGCAAAACCGTTTTGCTGGCCAACAAAGAGTCGCTGGTAACCTGCGGCCAGCTGTTTCTGGAGGCGGTAAGCAACGCCGGTGCCCAGCTTCTTCCGGTCGACAGCGAGCATAACGCCATTTTTCAGAGTTTGCCCGCTTCCCTCCAGCGCCAGTTAGGTTACGCTTCTCTGCAAGATAATGGCATTGATAGCATTATCCTTACGGGATCGGGTGGTCCTTTTCGCGAAACGCCGCTGGCGGATCTGGCGCAGATGACGCCGGACCAGGCCTGTGCGCATCCGAACTGGTCAATGGGTCGTAAGATTTCCGTTGATTCAGCCACCATGATGAATAAAGGTTTGGAATATATCGAAGCCCGCTGGCTGTTTAACGCAACCGATGCCCAGATGGAAGTTATCCTGCATCCGCAGTCGGTAATCCATTCTATGGTCCGCTATCGCGATGGCAGCGTTCTGGCGCAGCTAGGCTCGCCAGATATGCGTACGCCGATTGCTCACGTCATGGCCTGGCCCGATCGTGTGCAGTCGGGCGCCGCGCCACTGGATTTTACCCGGATGGGGGCAATGACGTTCGCCGAGCCGGATTACGCACGCTATCCCTGCCTCAAGCTGGCGATTGATGCCTGCGAAAAAGGGCAGGCGGCGACAACGACGCTGAATGCCGCTAATGAAATTGCCGTGGCCGCGTTTTTGGATAAGCAAATTCGTTTCACCGATATTGCGAGCGTGAACATGGCCGTTCTGGAAAAGCTTTCCGCTACGGAACCGACAAGCGTGGAAGCCGTACTGGAAATCGACCGCCAGGCACGTGAAACCGCGTTAGCCTGCCTGTCACGCTTTAGCGTTGTCCGGTAAATAAGCCGATTAGCCGTCGTCGTTTGTGGGAGAAGGTCGGAGATGGTATAGTCTTCGGCCGCCGCTTCACCATACCGTTGCGATTTGCGGTGTTGCAGGCCGTGTGAAACACGGCTTTTTTACGTCGAGCGGGTAAGGTATTTCAGAAACCGTTGCATTTCTGATTAAAGGAATTATTACGCGTTATGTCGTCCGAAAATCAAATAAAAACCGATGACCTGTCGGGGCTGAATCCCCGCCATGTGGCCATCATTATGGATGGCAATGGTCGCTGGGCCAGGAACCAGGGGAAGCTGCGTATTACCGGCCACCGGGCAGGGGTGAAATCCGTACGTCGCGCGGTGAGTTTTGCCGTAAGCCGTAATCTGGATGCGCTGACTCTCTATGCTTTCAGCAGTGAAAACTGGAACCGTCCGCCGCAGGAAGTGCTGGCGCTGATGGAGCTGTTTGTCTGGGCGCTCGACAGCGAAGTAAAAAGCCTCCACAAGCATAACGTTCGTCTGCGGATCATTGGTGATACAAGCCGTTTTAATTCCCGTCTGCAGGAGCGCATCCGTCGCGCTGAAGAACTTACTCAACAAAATAATGGACTCACCCTGAACATTGCCGCAAATTATGGCGGACGTTGGGATATTATTCATGGTGTCAGGAAAATTGCAGAACAGGTGCAGGAAGGTCTGATTCGACCAGACCAAATTGAGGAAGAAACCCTCGCCCCGCATCTCTGCCTCAATGAACTGGCTCCGGTGGATCTGGTAATAAGGACAGGGGGAGAGCATCGAATCAGTAACTTCTTGCTGTGGCAGGTCGCCTATGCAGAGTTCTTTTTCTCCGATGTTCTCTGGCCTGATTTTGATGAACAAGTTTTTGAAGGTGCACTGAATGCGTTTGCACAACGAGAGCGCCGCTTTGGCGGTGCAGCACCCGGCGGCGCTTAAGCGCTCTGGGGGTAATCCTTGCTGAAGTCTCGCCTGATTACCGCATTTATACTTATCCCGATCGTGATTGCAGCGCTGTTTTTGCTGCCGCCTCCCGGATTTGCCATTGTCACTCTGGCCGTTTGTATGCTGGCGGCCTGGGAATGGGGACAGTTCGCCGGCCTCGCCTCGCGCACTCAGCGTGTCTGGCTGGCGGTGCTATGCGGGCTGCTGCTGGCCTTCATGACGTTCACTCTTCCTGCCTATCATCATTCTGTCCATCTGATACAGATTGCCGGCTCGCTTTGGGCCGCTCTGGGCTGGTGGATAGTGGCGCTATTGCTGGTGCTTTTCTATCCCGGCTCCGCTTCTGTGTGGCGATCTTCCCGCGTATTGCGCCTGGCCTTTGGCGTGCTGACCATTGTTCCTTTCTTCTGGGGAATGATTGCACTGCGTCAGTATCATTATGAGGCCGATCGCTACGCAGGTGCATGGTGGCTGCTGTATGTGATGTTTCTGGTGTGGGGAGCGGATTCCGGTGCCTACATGTTTGGTCGTCTTTTCGGTAAGCACAAGCTGGCACCGAAAGTCTCTCCGGGCAAAACCTGGGAAGGCTTTTTCGGCGGCCTGCTGACGTCAGCGCTGATTGCCTGGCTGTTTGGGCTTTGGGCGCCGCTGAGCATCGAACCCGTCACATTACTGACCTGTTCTATTGTTGCCGCGTTGGCCTCCGTGCTGGGCGATCTCACTGAAAGCATGTTTAAGCGTGAAGCGGGCATCAAAGATAGTGGCAACCTCATCCCAGGCCACGGTGGCATTCTGGACCGTATTGACAGCCTGACCGCTGCTGTGCCGGTATTTGCCTGCCTGCTGTTGCTAGTCTTCAGGACGCTATAAGGGACGCTATGCTGAGCATTCTCTGGAGCCTTGGGGCATTTATCGTTGCGCTGGGCGTACTGATTACCGTCCATGAATTTGGCCACTTTTGGGTGGCCCGTCGTTGCGGTGTCCAGGTTGAGCGTTTTTCTGTCGGCTTCGGTAAAACACTCTGGCGTCGCCGCGATCGCCAGGGAACCGAGTATGTCATCGCGCTAATCCCGCTCGGCGGCTATGTAAAGATGCTCGACGAGCGCGTAGAGAGCGTTCCGCCTGAATTACGTCACCGCTCCTTCAACAATAAAACCGTCTTACAGCGCGCGGCTATTATCAGCGCCGGACCCATCGCAAACTTCCTGTTCGCTATCTTCGCTTACTGGCTGGTGTTTATCATCGGCGTGCCTGGCGTTCGGCCGGTTGTTGGTGAAATAGTGAGCGGTTCGCAGGCGGCAGAGGCGCAAATTGCCCCTGGGATGGAACTTAAAGCCGTTGACGGTATCGAAACGCGTGACTGGGATGCTGTGCGCATGGCGCTGGTATCAAAAATCGGTGACGCAGAGGTCACATTCAGCGTGGCGCCTTTCGGCACCGATCAAGTCAGTGAAAAACGGCTGGATCTGCGTAACTGGCATTTCGAACCCGACAAGCAGGATCCGGTTGCTTCACTGGGCATGCGCCCACGTGGACCGCAGGTTGAAACCGTGTTGGCAGAAGTTCAGGCTAACTCGGCGGCAAGCAAGGCGGGTTTGCAAGCAGGCGACAGGATCGTTAAAGTCGATGGTCAGCCGTTGGACCAGTGGCAGCATTTCGTCACTCTGGTTCGCGATAATCCGGGTAAAGCGCTGGCGGTAGACGTTGAGCGACAGGACAGTCCGCTCACCGTGACACTGACGCCAGACGTGAAGCCAGGCAGTAAAGCAGAAGGATTTGCCGGGGTGATCCCGCGCATTGTTCCTCTGCCGGATGAATTTAAAACGGTTCGTCAGTTTGGACCGTTTGCGGCAATAGGTGAGGCCAGCGGCAAAACCTGGCAGCTGATGAAGCTGACGGTAAACATGCTGGGCAAACTGATTGTTGGCGAAGTGAAGTTGAACAATCTCAGCGGGCCGATTTCGATCGCCCAGGGTGCTGGGATGTCGGCGGAATATGGCTTGATTTATTATCTGATGTTCCTCGCGTTAATCAGCGTGAACCTCGGAATTATCAATCTGTTCCCCTTGCCGGTATTAGATGGTGGGCATTTGCTGTTTCTGGCGATCGAAAAGATCAAAGGTGGGCCGGTGTCTGAGCGAGTTCAGGACTTCAGTTATCGCATTGGCTCTGTTTTGCTGGTGCTGTTAATGGGGCTTGCACTATTCAATGATTTCTCGCGGTTATAGAGGTTCAGAAATTAGCGAGCTAAGGCCAGACAAGGCGGAAGTTTGCGAGAAAGCGCAGTTTACCAGGGTAAATGAGCATTTTGAGCAAAATTTCAACGCGGGATGGTCGACGCGCAGCAATTTCTCTTCTAGGTGACGAGAACCAGTTAGGAAGAATGCATAACAACGATGGCGATGAAAAAGTTGCTCATAGCGTCGCTGCTGTTTAGCAGCGCCACCGTATACGCGGCAGACGGCTTCGTAGTGAAGGATATTCATTTCGAAGGGCTGCAGCGAGTCGCCGTCGGGGCGGCATTGCTGAGTATGCCTGTCCGCGTGGGAGATACCGTCTCCGATGATGATATCAGTAATACGATCCGTTCTCTCTTTGCGACCGGGAACTTCGAGGATGTTCAGGTCCTGCGCGATGGCAATACGCTGATCGTTCAGGTAAAAGAGCGGCCGACGATTGCCAGCATCACCTTCTCCGGTAACAAAGCGGTGAAGGATGACATGCTGAAGCAAAATCTGGAGGCATCAGGCGTGCGCGTGGGGGAAGCCCTTGACCGCACAACCATCTCATCCATTGAGAAGGGCCTTGAGGATTTCTACTACAGCGTCGGTAAATACAGCGCCAGCGTAAAAGCTGTGGTTACGCCGCTGCCGCGTAACCGTGTCGATCTTAAGCTGGTATTCACCGAAGGTGTCTCCGCCAAGATCCAGCAAATCAACGTAGTCGGCAATAAAGCGTTCAGCTCCGACGAACTGATTTCGCGTTTCCAGCTGCGTGATGAAGTGCCATGGTGGAACGTGGTTGGCGATCGTAAATATCAGAAGCAAAAACTGGCGGGCGACCTTGAAACCCTGCGCAGCTTCTATCTCGATCGCGGCTATGCTCGTTTCAACATTGACTCGACGCAGGTTAGCCTGACGCCGGATAAAAAAGGCATCTACATTACTATCAACATCACCGAAGGCGATCAGTATAAGCTGTCGGGTGTGGTGGTTAATGGCAGCATGGCCGGTCACTCCGCTGAAGTCGAAGCGCTGACCAAAATCGAGCCGGGCGAGCTGTATAACGGCGCGAAAGTCACTCGCATGGAAGACGACATCAAGAAGATGCTCGGTCGCTATGGCTATGCCTATCCACGCGTAATGACTCAGCCTGAAATTAACGATGCGGATAAAACCGTGAAGCTGCACGTCAACGTTGATGCGGGTAACCGCTACTACGTGCGTAAAGTGCGCTTCGAAGGTAACGACACCTCTAAAGATTCCGTTCTGCGCCGCGAAATGCGTCAGATGGAAGGCGCATGGCTGGGCAGCGACCTGGTTGAGCAGGGTAAAGAGCGTCTGAACCGTACGGGCTACTTCGAAACCGTTGATACCGATACGCAGCGCGTACCGGGTTCGCCTGACCAGGTGGATGTGGTTTACAAAGTGAAAGAGCGCAACACCGGTACCTTTAACTTCGGCGTAGGTTACGGTACGGAAAGCGGCGTCAGTTTCCAGGTCGGCGTGACTCAGGAAAACTGGCTGGGTACAGGTAATACCGTTGGTATTAGCGGAACGAAAAACGATTACCAGACCTATGCTGAATTCTCCCTGACTGACCCGTACTTTACGGTCGATGGTGTCAGTCTGGGCGGTCGTGTGTTCTATAACGACTTTAAAGCCGATGACGCCGATCTGTCCGATTACACCAACAAAAGTTATGGTGTAGACGGTACGCTTGGCTTCCCGGTGAACGAAGACAACACGCTGCGTGTCGGTCTGGGTTACGTACACAATGACCTGTCCAATATGCAGCCGCAGATTGCGATGTTCCGTTATCTGCAATCGGTAGGCCAGGATCCAAGCACCGCCAAAGATGCTGACTATGCTGCTGATGACTTCACGTTTAACTATGGCTGGACGTATAACACCCTTGACCGCGGGTTCTTCCCAACGTCGGGTAACCGTACCAACCTGAACGGTAAAGTGACGATTCCAGGCTCCGATAACGCCTTCTATAAAGCCACGCTGGATACGCAACAGTATCTGCCGTTAAACCAGGACCGCACCTGGGTGCTGTTGGGTCGCGGTAAAGTAGGCTATGGAGACGGTCTGAATGGCAAAGAGCTGCCGTTCTATGAAAACTTCTACGCCGGTGGCTCCAGCACCGTACGTGGTTTCCGTTCCAACACCATCGGCCCTAAAGCGGCGTATTACAACAATGGCTCAAGCACCTGTTCTACGGGCGTTTATTGTGATTCCAACGATGCGGTTGGCGGTAACGCAATGGCAACGGCAAGCGCTGAGTTGATCACGCCGACGCCGTTCCTGAGCGAGAAATATGCGAACTCTGTGCGTACCTCACTGTTCGTGGATGCCGGTACCGTTTGGGATACCAAATGGGAAAATACGGCCGATACGCGAGCAGCAGGCATTCCGGATTACAGCGAGCCGGGTAATATCCGTATGTCCGCCGGTCTGGCGTTACAGTGGATGTCACCCCTGGGTCCACTGGTGTTCTCCTACGCACAGCCGTTCAAAAAGTATGATGGAGATAAGGCCGAGCAGTTCCAGTTTAACATTGGTAAAACCTGGTAAGCCGGCCTGGCAAGGAAGCATTGGGACAGCGTCATACTGGCGCTTCCCAACGCTTGCGGTTATTTACCGCAAGTCTCGCGCCGTTGACTGGCAGCTTATGGCTGCCTGAACGCGCAACACCTGTGTCAAAGACACAAACGTTGATGGTAAGGAGTTTATAGTGAAAAAGTTGTTGTGTGCCGCAGGCCTCTCTATCGCTCTGGCGGTTTCCGCTGGTGCCCAGGCTGCTGATAAAATTGCAGTGGTGAACGTTTCCAGCATTTTCCAACAGTTACCAGCGCGTGCGACAGTTGCGAAACAGCTTGAAAATGAGTTTAAAGGCCGTGCGACTGAACTGCAGGGTATGGAGCGCGATCTGCAAACTAAAATGCAGCGTCTGCAGCGTGACGGCTCTACCATGAAGGCTAGCGAACGCAGCCGTATGGAAAAAGACGTGATGGCTCAGCGTGAAACCTTCCAGACCAAAGCCCAGGCTTTCGAGCAGGATAACCGCCGTCGTCAGGCTGAAGAGCGTAACAAAATCCTGAGCCGTATTCAGGATGCTGTGCAGAAAGTTGCGGATGATGAAGGTTACGACGTCGTTGTCGATGCTAACGCTGTTGCTTATGCCGCTAAATCCAAAGACATCACTGCTGATGTTCTGAAACAGGTTAAATAATCAATGTCTTCAATTCGACTGGCTGATTTAGCCCAGCAGTTGGATGCAGATTTGCACGGAGATGGCGATATCGTCATCTCCGGCATTGCTTCTATGCACTCCGCCCAATCCGGTCAAATCACTTTTCTCTCTAACAGCCGTTACCGTGAGCAGCTCGCAGCCTGTAAGGCTTCAGCCGTGGTGCTGACGGGCGCGGATCTGGACTGCTTCCAGGGCGCTGCTTTGGTAGTGAAAGACCCTTATCTGACCTACGCGCGTATGGCGCAAATTCTTGATACCACGCCGCAACCTGCCAGCAAAATCGCACCCAGTGCGGTAATTGATGCCAGTGCGAAACTGGGTAATAACGTTTCCGTAGGCGCAAACGCCGTTATCGAATCGGACGTTGTACTGGGCGATAACGTGGTGATTGGCGCTGGTTGCTTCGTGGGTAAACATACCCGTATCGGTGCTGGTTCTCGTTTATGGGCAAACGTCTCTGTATATCACGAAGTACGAATTGGTGAGCAATGCCTGATCCAGTCCGGTACCGTCATTGGTGCAGATGGCTTTGGCTATGCCAACGATCGTGGTAACTGGGTGAAAATCCCGCAGTTGGGCACGGTGATTATCGGCGATCGCGTTGAAATTGGTGCCTGCACCACGATCGATCGCGGCGCGTTGGATAACACTCAGATCGGGAATGGTGTTATCATTGATAACCAGTGCCAGATTGCACATAACGTGGTGATTGGCGACAATACCGCAGTTGCCGGCGGCGTTATCATGGCAGGCAGCCTGAAAATCGGCCGCTACTGCATGATCGGCGGTGCCAGCGTCATTAATGGCCATATGGAAATTTGTGACAAAGTTACGGTGACAGGAATGGGAATGGTCATGAGACCAATCACTCAACCTGGGGTATACTCCTCCGGGATTCCGCTGCAACCCAACAAAACCTGGCGCAAAACGGCCGCACTGGTAATGAATATCGATGAGATGAGCAAGCGCTTAAAAGCCATCGAGCGCAAGGTCGGTACCGATTAAGCGACTTACCAGTACGTTGACCAGCTTTCACTATTCAGCTTGCCTGACGCGAACTTAGCGGGTCTGGCAGGGGGAATATAAAAAGAATGCTAAGCATGGAAAGCCTGGCGCACGGAAACAGATTTGCGGCCTGCGGACGATCGTTGATCTTTGCAGGCCGTGTTATTGATGCCATCAGAATTTTTTAGGACAGGAAGAGTATTTTGACTACTGAAACTCATACTCTGAAAATTGAAGAGATTATTGAACTGCTGCCGCACCGCTATCCGTTTCTGCTGGTCGATCGCGTACTCGAATTTGAAGAACACAAATTTCTGCGTGCAGTGAAGAACGTATCGGTCAACGAACCGTTTTTCCAGGGCCATTTCCCTGGTAAACCGATTTTCCCAGGCGTGCTGATTTTGGAAGCAATGGCACAGGCGACCGGTATTCTGGCGTTTAAAAGCGTAGGGAAACTTGAGCCAGGCGAACTGTACTACTTTGCTGGTATTGATGAAGCCCGCTTCAAACGTCCGGTCGTACCTGGCGATCAAATGATTATGGAAGTCACCTTCGAGAAAACCCGCCGTGGTCTGACCCGCTTTAAAGGCGTGGCAACCGTTGACGGTAAAATTGTCTGCGAAGCAACCATGATGTGTGCCCGCAGCCGGGAGGCGTAATTCGTGATTGATGAAACTGCTGTTATCCACCCCAGTTCCGTGATTGAAGAGGGCGCCGTAATTGGCGCTCGCGTTCATATCGGACCTTTCTGTTTCATTGGCGCTAACGTTGAGATTGGTGAAGGCACCGTCCTCAAATCTCACGTGGTGGTTAATGGTCATACCCGGATTGGTAAAGACAATACCATTTACCAGTTCGCCACCATTGGTGAAGCGAACCAGGATCTGAAGTATGCCGGTGAACCGACTCGCGTTGAAGTTGGCGACCGCAACAGCATCCGTGAAAGCGTGACCATCCACCGTGGCACGTCACAGGCTGACGGACTGACGAAAGTCGGCAGCGATAACTTGCTGATGGTGAACGCTCATATTGCGCATGACTGCGTGATCGGCGACCGCTGTATCCTTGCCAACAACGCCACGTTGGGCGGCCACGTTACGGTGGATGATTTTGCCATTATCGGCGGCATGACAGCAGTTCATCAGTTCTGCATTATCGGCGCGCACGTAATGATTGGCGGCTGCTCCGGTGTTGCGCAGGACGTACCACCGTTTGTCATCGCTCAGGGTAACCACGCGACGCCATTTGGCATCAACCTGGTTGGCCTGCAGCGTCGCGGCTTCAGCAAAGAAGCGCTGCATGCAATTCGTAACGCTTATAAAGTGCTCTACCGCAGCGGTAAAACGCTGGACGACGCGAAGCCGGAAATTGCCGACATTGCGCGTGAGCATCCTGAAGTCCAGCCGTTCTTCGATTTCTTTGCCCGCTCGACGCGGGGTTTGATTCGTTAACTCATGCCGCAGCCATTAACGATAGCCCTGGTCGCCGGAGAAACCTCCGGCGATATTCTTGGTGCCGGTCTTATTCGTGCGCTCAGGGAAAAGCATCCCGACACGCGTTTTGTTGGCGTCGCGGGACCGCTGATGCAGGCAGAAGGCTGCGAAGCCTGGTATGAGATGGAAGAGCTGGCGGTCATGGGCGTGGTGGAAGTGTTGGAGCGTCTGCCGCGCCTGTTAAAAATCCGTCGCGATTTGACACGTCGGTTCAGCGAGCTGAAGCCGGATGTGTTTGTCGGCATCGATGCCCCCGATTTCAATATTACCCTTGAGGGAAGACTGAAGCAGCGTGGTATCCGTACCATTCACTATGTCAGTCCTTCCGTCTGGGCGTGGCGCCAGAAGCGCGTATTCAAAATTGGTCGTGCTACCGATCTGGTGCTGGCATTCCTGCCGTTTGAAAAAGCGTTTTACGATCGTTTTAACGTTCCCTGTCGCTTTATCGGCCATACCATGGCGGACAGCATGCCCATTGAGCCCGACAAGCGTGCCGCGCGTCAGGAGCTGGGTATCGCCGACGGCATTCCGTGCCTGGCGTTATTGCCCGGCAGCCGCAGTGCGGAAGTGGAAATGCTGAGCGGTGATTTTCTGCGAACGGCAGCGCTGTTGCGGAAAAAGTGGCCCGATCTTGAGATCGTCGTGCCGCTGGTTAATCCACGTCGTCGTGAGCAGTTCGAGAAGATTAAAGCGGAAGTCGCGCCTGATTTGCCGATGCACCTGCTGGATGGCAAAGGCCGCGCCGCGATGATTGCCAGCGATGCAGCGCTGCTGGCCTCAGGCACGGCAGCGCTGGAGTGTATGCTGGCAAAATGCCCGATGGTGGTCGGCTATCGCATGAAGCCGTTTACTTTCTGGCTGGCGAAGCGGCTGGTGAAAACCGATTACGTTTCGCTACCGAATTTGCTGGCCGGCCGCGAACTGGTTAAAGAGCTGTTGCAGGATGAGTGTCAGCCGGCGTTACTGGCGGCGGCGCTGGAACCTTTGCTGGCGCAAGGGGAACCCCGCGATCGGCTGCTGGCGACCTTCACTGAATTACATCATCAAATCCGCTGGAACGCGGATGAGCAGGCCGCTGCCGCCGTACTGGAGTTGTGTGAATGAGTTTTATCTATCCTCAGGCTACCCTTATAGCAGGCGTGGACGAAGTGGGTCGCGGCCCGCTGGTGGGTGCCGTAGTGACTGCTGCGGTGATCCTCGATCCGGCAAGGCCGATTATCGGTCTGGCAGACTCTAAAAAATTGTCAGAAAAGCGCCGCCTGGCGCTATTTGATGAAATCAAAGAGAAAGCCCTGAGCTGGAGCCTGGGGCGTGCCGAGCCGGAAGAGATCGATCGGCTAAACATCCTGCATGCCACCATGCTGGCAATGCAGCGTGCGGTGGCCGGCCTGGCGCTTACGCCCGACTTCGTATTGATTGATGGTAATCGCTGTCCGGCTCTGCCAATGCCTTCACAGGCGGTAGTTAAAGGCGATAGCCTGGTAGCTGAGATCAGCGCCGCCTCAATTATTGCGAAAGTGACACGCGATCGCGAAATGGCCGAGCTGGATCTGTTGTTCCCGGAATACGGTTTCGCGCAGCATAAAGGTTATCCAACCGCGCTGCATATGGAGAAGCTGGCGAAGCATGGTGCGACGGTGCATCATCGCCGCAGCTTTGCGCCCGTACGCAATGCGCTACTGGATGCTGACGTCATCGCGGCGGCAGCAACCCAACCTTAGTTTTTATCCTTCAGCCTTAAGCGGAATCAGAGATGGCCGAGCCTCGTTTTATTCATTTACGCGTACACAGCGACTACTCCATGGTAGATGGACTAGCCAAAACTGCTCCGTTGGTGAAAAAAGCGGCGTCGCTGGGAATGCCTGCGATTGCCATTACCGACTTCACCAATCTTTGCGGGCTGGTGAAGTTTTATGGTGCGGCACATGGGCAGGGCGTTAAGCCGATTATCGGTGCTGATTTCAACGTTGCCAGTGAGGCAATGGGCGATGAGCTGTCGCAGCTCACCATTCTCGCAGCCGACAATACGGGCTATCAGAATCTGACTCTGCTGATTTCCCGCTCTTACCAGCGTGGTTACGGCCCGGCTGGCCCGGTTATCGACAGAGACTGGCTGATTGAGCTGAATGAAGGTTTGATCCTGCTTTCCGGTGGGCGCCGGGGTGATGTCGGCCAGATGCAGCTGCGCGGCAACCATGCGCAGGTAGCGGAGTGCCTGGGCTTTTACCAGCAGTATTTCCCGGATCGCTACTATCTGGAACTTATCCGCACCGGGCGGCCGGATGAAGAGAGCTGGCTGCATGCTGCCGTTGAGCTGGCTGTCGCTCAAGGCATCCCGGTCGTGGCGACCAATGAGGTTTGCTTCCTTGAAGAGAGCGACTTCGACGCGCACGAAATCCGCGTAGCCATTCACGATGGCTTTACGCTGGACGATCCAAAACGTCCGCGCCTTTACAGTCCTCAGCAATATCTGCGCACCGAGGAAGAGATGTGTGAGCTGTTCTCAGACATCCCCGAAGCGCTGGCTAACAGCGTAGAGATTGCTAAGCGCTGTAACGTGACCATTCGTCTTGGCGAATACTTCCTGCCGCAGTTCCCAACCGGGGAAATGACCACGGAAGACTTCCTGGTGATGAAATCGAAGGAAGGGCTGGAAGAGCGTCTCGAATTTTTGTTTCCCGATCCAGAAGTCCGCCTGCAAAAGCGGCCTGAGTATGATGAACGTCTGGATATCGAACTTAATGTTATCAACCAGATGGGCTTCCCTGGCTACTTCCTGATCGTGATGGAGTTCATCCAGTGGTCGAAGGATAACGACGTGCCGGTGGGGCCGGGACGTGGCTCAGGTGCCGGTTCGCTGGTGGCCTACGCGCTGAAAATCACCGACCTCGATCCGCTGGAGTTTGACCTGCTGTTCGAACGTTTCCTTAACCCGGAACGTGTATCCATGCCCGACTTCGACGTCGATTTCTGTATGGAAAAGCGCGACCTGGTGATTGAACACGTGGCCGAGATGTATGGCCGAAAAGCGGTTTCGCAGATTATCACCTTCGGTACGATGGCGGCGAAAGCGGTTATCCGCGACGTAGGCCGTGTGCTGGGTCATCCGTATGGTTTTGTCGATCGCATCTCCAAGCTGGTTCCGCCCGATCCCGGCATGACGCTGGAAAAAGCCTTCGCCGCTGAGCCGCAGCTGCCTGAAATTTACGAAGCGGACGAAGAAGTTAAAGCGCTGATCGATATGGCGCGCAAGCTGGAAGGCGTCACGCGTAACGCCGGCAAGCACGCTGGCGGCGTGGTTATCGCGCCAACGCAGATCACCGATTTTGCCCCGCTCTATTGCGACGAAAACGGCAACCATCCGGTAACCCAGTTCGACAAGAACGACGTGGAATACGCCGGACTGGTGAAGTTCGACTTCCTCGGCCTGCGTACGCTGACCATCATCGACTGGGCACTGGAAATGATTAACGCCCGCCGCAAAAGGCAGGGCGAAGCGCCAATCGATATTGCTGCGATTCCGCTGGACGATAAAAAAAGTTTCGATATGCTACAGCGCTCCGAAACGACGGCGGTATTCCAGCTTGAATCGCGCGGCATGAAGGATCTGATTAAGCGTCTGAAGCCGGACTGCTTTGAAGATATGATCGCACTGGTGGCATTGTTCCGTCCGGGGCCGTTGCAGTCGGGCATGGTAGATAACTTCATTGACCGTAAGCACGGCCGTGAAGCGATCTCTTATCCGGATATTCAGTGGCAGCACGAGTCCCTGAAGCCGGTGCTGGAACCGACCTATGGCATCATCCTGTACCAGGAACAGGTTATGCAGATAGCCCAGGTGCTGGCGGGTTACAGCCTGGGCGGCGCGGATATGCTGCGTCGTGCAATGGGTAAAAAGAACCCGGTTGAGATGGCCAAGCAGCGCGGCGGCTTTGAAGACGGGGCGAAATCGCGCGGCGTTGACGGCGAGCTGGCGATCAAAATCTTCGACCTGGTGGAGAAATTCGCCGGTTACGGCTTTAACAAATCGCACTCGGCCGCTTATGCGCTGGTTTCTTACCAGACGCTGTGGCTGAAAGCGCACTATCCGGCCGAATTCATGGCGGCAGTAATGACGGCCGATATGGATAACACCGAAAAAGTGGTGGGGCTGGTTGATGAATGCTGGCGGATGGGACTGAAAGTACTGCCGCCAGATATTAACTCGGGCCTTTATCCGTTCCACGTCAATGATGATGGCGAAATCGTTTACGGTATTGGCGCAATCAAAGGCGTGGGCGAAGGTCCGATCGAGGCCATCCTGGAGGCACGTAATAAAGACGGCTATTTCCGCGAGCTGTTCGATCTCTGTGCCCGCACCGAGACCAAAAAGCTTAACCGTCGCGTGCTGGAAAAGCTGATTATGTCGGGCGCCTTTGACCGGCTGGGGCCTCATCGCGCTGCGTTAATGAGTGCGCTAAACGATGCGCTAAAAGCGGCCGATCAGCATGCCAAAGCGGAAGCGATCGGGCAGGCCGATATGTTCGGCGTGCTGGCGGAAGCGCCTGAGCAGATTGAACAATCTTACGCTGACGTACCCCGCTGGCCGGAACAAATCCAGCTTGATGGCGAAAGAGAAACATTAGGGCTTTACTTAACCGGGCACCCGATCAATCAGTATCTGAAAGAGATCGAGCGCTATGTTGGAGGAATGCGCCTGAAAGACATGCACCCGACCGAACGTGGCAAAATGACCATGGCTGTTGGTCTGGTGGTGGCGGCCCGCGTGATGGTAACAAAACGCGGTAACCGGATTGGTATCTGTACGCTGGACGACCGTTCCGGTCGTCTGGAAGTCATGTTATTCACAGATGCATTAGACAAGTTCCAGCATTTGCTGGAAAAAGACCGTATCCTGATCGTCAGCGGACAGGTCAGCTTCGATGACTTCAGCGGCGGCCTTAAAATGACCGCTCGCGATGTGATGGACATTGATGAAGCTCGCGAAAAATATGCACGCGGGCTTGCTATCTCGCTGACGGACAGGCAAATTGATGACCAGCTTTTAAACCGTCTCCGTCAATCCCTGGAACCTTATCGTTCGGGGACTATTCCGGTACATCTCTATTATCAGAGAGAAGATGCGCGGGCGAAGTTGCGCTTCGGTGCAGCGTGGCGCGTATCACCCAGCGATCGTTTATTAAATGAATTGCGATCGCTGATAGGGTCGGAGCAGGTGGAACTGGAGTTTGACTAAAACAGGAATATTATGAGTCTTAATTACCTGGATTTCGAACAGCCAATCGCAGAACTTGAAGCGAAAATTGATTCGCTGAAGTCGGTTGGCCGTCAGGATGAAAAACTGGATATTAATCTGGATGAAGAGATTCAGCGTCTGCGCGAAAAAAGCGTAGAGCTGACGCGGAAGATCTTCGCCGATTTAGGTGCATGGCAGATCGCCCAGCTGGCGCGTCATCCTTTGCGTCCCTATACGCTGGACTATGTCCGCAACGTGTTTACCGATTTTGACGAGCTGGCAGGCGATCGCGCCTATGCAGATGATAAAGCCATTGTTGGCGGTATCGCTCGTCTGGAAGGTCGCCCGGTGATGATCATTGGTCATCAGAAGGGTCGCGAAACCAAAGAAAAAATTCGTCGTAACTTCGGTATGCCAGCACCAGAAGGCTACCGTAAGGCACTGCGTCTGATGGAAATGGCCGAGCGTTTTAACATGCCGATCATCACCTTTATCGATACGCCGGGTGCTTATCCAGGCGTGGGCGCGGAAGAGCGCGGACAAAGCGAGGCTATCGCACGCAACCTGCGTGAGATGTCTGGCCTGACCGTGCCGGTCATCTGTACCGTTATCGGTGAAGGCGGCTCCGGCGGCGCGCTGGCTATCGGCGTGGGCGATAAAGTGAACATGCTGCAGTACAGCACCTACTCGGTGATTTCACCGGAAGGCTGTGCGTCGATTCTGTGGAAAAGCGCTGATAAAGCACCGCTGGCTGCCGAAGCGATGGGCATCATTGCTCCTCGTCTGAAAGAGCTGAAACTGATTGATACGGTGATCCCTGAGCCACTGGGCGGCGCGCATCGCAACCCGCTGGCAATTGGTGAATCGATGAAAGCGCAGCTGCTGGCCGATCTGGCCGAGCTGGATGTGCTGACCAAAGAAGAGTTGCTGGATCGTCGTTATCAGCGTCTGATGAGCTACGGCTACGCTTAAGTTTCTCGTACGCCGTAAGGCGGATTTTGTTGGGTGTTTCACTACAGGATGTAAGTCCACTGGTGAATGACCTGGCGAAATCCGCCTTTTTTATTGCCTGTCGATCTGTAAAAAGCCAGACAGATCAAATTTCCGGACATTTTTTCTTGCTCAACATGCCGATGCCGTTTTTGATAACAGCGTGCCCGGATGGGGTACGCTTTTGTTAAAAGGAACAGGTATGGGACATTACGAAATACGGAAATCAACGAAGCTAACGGATCAGCCCTGGTATTTTGTGCTGGTAGCCAGTAATCACGAAATCATCGCCACCAGCGAGATGTATGCCAGCAAACAAGGCGCGGAGAACGGAATAAAATCGGTTCGTTCCAATGCGCCTTCACAAGACGTAAGAGATAAGACCTAAGTAAAGCGAGGCGGGGTACCTCCGCCTCTTGCTCCCCGGTAAGGATCCACGGTGCTCCGAATGAGATACACTTTACCGGTGACGACCTTCAGGGCAGGTTTTGACCTGGCCGTACAGCCACCGATCCCGAATTTTTCCCGGCGAAGCGGCATTATTCGCTATGCTTACTCCTTGCCGTAATTTTACCAGGAGTCAGTATTGAATATCATCGCGATCATGGGGCCGCAGAACGCTTTCTATAAGGATGAACCCATCCGTGAACTGGATGGCGCGCTCCGCAGCCAGGGATTCCAGACCATCTACCCAAAAGATGCCAACGATCTGCTGAAGTTAATTGAACATAACCCTCGCATTTGCGGCGTCGTTTTTGACTGGGATGAATACAGCCTGGATCTGTGCAGCGAAATTAATCAGCTGAACGAGTACCTGCCGCTCTACGCCTTTATTAACACCCATTCCACCATGGATGTCAGCATCAACGAGATGCGCATGGCAATCTGGTTCTTTGAATATGCTCTGGCGGCCGCCGATGATATCGCCCAGCGCATCCGTCAGTACACCGATGAATACATCGATACCATTACGCCGCCGCTGACTAAAGCGTTGTTCAGCTATGTCAAAGAAGGTAAATACACCTTCTGTACGCCAGGACATATGGCCGGCACCGCCTTTCAGAAAAGCCCGGTGGGCAGCCTGTTTTACGACTTTTATGGGGCGAATACGCTTAAAGCAGACGTTTCCATCTCCGTAACGGAGCTGGGTTCGCTACTGGATCACACCGGCCCGCATCTTGAAGCTGAAGAGTATGTGGCGCGCACCTTTGGCGCGGAACAGAGCTACATGGTCACAAACGGCACGTCCACTTCGAATAAAATTGTGGGAATGTATGCCGCAGCGGCGGGAAGCACGGTACTGATCGACCGCAACTGTCATAAGTCACTCACGCACTTACTGATGATGAGCGATATCATCCCGATTTGGCTTAAGCCGACCCGTAACGCGCTTGGCATACTCGGTGGTATCCCGAAGCGGGAATTCACAGAAGAGAGTATCTCGCTCAAGGTTGCCCAAACCGAACGCGCCAGCTGGCCGGTGCATGCGGTGATCACCAACTCGACTTACGATGGCTTGCTCTATAACACGCAGTACATCAAAGAGACGCTGCCCGTTCCCTCAATCCATTTTGATTCAGCCTGGGTGCCGTATACCAATTTTCACCCAATTTATAACGGCCTCAGCGGCATGAGCGGTGAGCGCACGCCGGGTAAGGTCATCTACGAAACGCAGTCGACGCACAAACTTTTGGCGGCCTTCTCCCAGGCTTCACTGATCCACATTAAAGGCGATTACGACGAGCAAACCTTTAATGAGGCCTACATGATGCACACGACAACTTCGCCCAACTACTCCATCGTGGCGTCGATTGAAACGGCGGCGGCGATGCTGCGGGGGAATCCGGGCAAACGCCTGATAAATCGTTCTGTAGAACGCGCACTGCATTTCCGCCGGGAAGTTCAGCGTCTGCGGGAAGAGTCGGAAGGGTGGTTCTTTGATATCTGGCAGCCGGAAGGTGTTGAAGATCCTGAATGCTGGCCGATCCAGCCTGGCGAGGAGTGGCATGGGTTCGCCGATGCCGATGCCGATCATATGTATCTGGATCCCATTAAAGTCACCATTCTGACGCCGGGTATGAGCGAGCAGGGGATGATGAGCGAAGAGGGAATTCCGGCTGCGCTGGTGGCGAAATATCTGGATGAACGCGGCATCGTGGTCGAAAAGACCGGGCCTTATAACCTGCTTTTTCTGTTTAGTATCGGCATCGATAAAACGAAAGCAATGAGCGTGCTGCGCGGGCTGACTGAGTTTAAGCGTTCTTACGATCTGAATCTGCGGGTAAAAAACATGCTGCCGGATCTCTACGCGGAAGATCCCGATTTTTATCGCAACATGCGTATTCAGACGCTGGCGCAGGGGATCCATACGCTGATCCGTCAACACGATCTGCCACGACTGATGTTACAGGCTTTCGACACCCTGCCTGAAATGAAAATGACGCCGCACCAGATGTTCCAGCAGCAGGTGAAAGGCAATGTGGAAACGGTCGATATCAGCGAGCTGGTTGGGCGGGTTTCAGCCAATATGATCCTGCCTTATCCGCCGGGTGTTCCGGTGGTCATGCCTGGTGAGATGATTACCGAAGAGAGCCGCGCGGTATTGGATTTCCTGCTGATGCTCTGCACCATTGGCCGACATTATCCCGGCTTTGAAACCGATATCCACGGCGCGAAACTGACCGAAGAAGGGCAATATCTGGTGCGCGTTCTAAAAGCGTAGTTCCTTCTGCTATTGTCGGCGACGGCGACTCTGCGTAAGGTAGCGCAGGGAAGCAATCATTGAGGAATCACCATGTTAGGTATTAAGCAGGTTCACCACATCGCTATTATTGCCAGCCGCTATGAGACCAGTAAGGCGTTTTACTGCGACGTTCTGGGCTTTACGCTGATGGGCGAAGTGTATCGGGAACAGCGGGATTCATGGAAAGGCGATCTGGCACTGAACGGCCAGTACACCATTGAGCTGTTTTCCTTTCCGTTTCCGCCCGCCCGGACAAACAATCCTGAAGCCTGTGGCCTGCGTCATCTGGCGTTTAGCGTCGCCGATATTGATGCCGCTAAAGCGCATCTGGAAGAGAAAGGTGTGGTTTGCGAAGCCATTCGCGTCGATCCGGTAACGGACAAGCGCTTTACCTTCTTCTTTGATCCGGATGGTTTGCCGCTGGAGCTCTATCAGGCGTAAAATAGCGCCTTACCGATCCGGCCGATGATGGCCGGATCGCCTCAGCCGTGGAACGATCATGTCACTGCTTCATCTTCAACAGCATCTTGTCGGGCAGAAACGCCTGCTGGTAGCCTACAGCGGCGGGCTGGACTCCAGCGTATTGCTGCATCAGCTGGTCTGCTTGCGCCAGTCCGATCCGCGCCTGCATCTGCGGGCAATTCATATCCACCATGGCCTGAATCCGCTGGCGGAGAGTTGGGTTGCCCACTGTCAGCAACAGTGCGCCGAATGGCAGGTTCCTCTTACCGTGCTCAGAGTCAGCGTGGACGGACGCAAAAAAGGTATCGAAGCGGCAGCCAGAGAGGCTCGCTACCAGGCATTTCGCTGCCATTTGCAGGATGGCGAAAGCCTGGTGACTGCCCAGCATCTGGACGATCAGTGCGAAACTCTGCTGCTGGCGTTAAAAAGGGGAAGCGGTCCGGCGGGCCTGGCGGGCATGCCGTCGGTCGCCCGGTCGGGAACATATCAGCATCTGCGGCCCTTGCTTTCGCAAACCCGGCACCAGCTGGAAAGCTGGGCCGCGGAATACGCTTTGCGGTGGATCGAGGACGACAGCAATCAGGACACGCGTTACGACCGTAATTTCCTGCGCCAGACAATTATTCCACAGCTGAGCCTGCGCTGGCCGCACTTCTCCCAGGCCGTTTCCCGTAGCGCCGCGCTTTGTGGCGAGCAGGAGCAACTGCTGGATGAGCTGCTGGCCGAGTCGCTGGCCGAGCTGCTGGACGATCGGGGCGCGCTGGCCATTGCGCCGCTGGAAAAGATGAGTGAAGCGAGGCGAGGTGCACTGCTGCGTCGCTGGGTCAGGCACCATCAGGGGCTGATGCCAGCAAAAGATGCGCTCTCGCGGATCTGGCGGGAAGTTGCCTGTAGCCGTGAAGATGCGGAGCCGCGTTTGCAGCTTGGCAACGTTGAGGTGCGTCGTTTTCGCCAGCGGCTCTACTGGCTGGCAATAACCGAGCCGGTGCGCGATAAAATCATCGACTGGCCTTTGTCGGAAACCTCGCTGGCGTTGCCTGCGCAGATGGGCAAGCTGGTTCGTTGGGATAAAAGCGCTGGCGATCGGACAACAACGCGTAATGAGCCTGTCTGTACAGATACGATTCGAGCACCTGTTGCCGGAGAAACCGTCAGTATCCGCTTTCAGGCGCAGGGAAAATTGCATATTGTTGGCCGTGTCGGCAGCCGGCCGCTCAAAAAACTCTGGCAGGAACTGGGTGTTCCGCCATGGCTGCGTGAGCGTACGCCACTTATTTTTTATGGCGATCGCCTGATCGCCGCACTGGGCGTCTTCGTTACCCGTGAAGGCGATCCTTCTGAACAACCTTGCTGGCAAGTTTGCTGGCAACATAACGAGCAAGCGTCATGAAATATATAACAGGGCCGCTGCTACTGCTGGCGGTAATAAGTCTGCCGGTACTGGCAGAGGGCAATGTGCAGGCTGGCCAACAGAAAGCCGCAAGCTGTCAGGGATGTCATGGTAAGGAAGGTAAAGCATCGGTTGGGCTTTATCCCAATCTGGCCGGGCAGAATGCTGCCTATCTGGAACAGGCATTACATGCTTATAAAAAAGGGGAGCGCAGCGCGGGTCAGGCGGCCGTAATGAATGCCTTTGTAGCAGGATTAAGCGATGAAGATATGGCGGATTTGTCGGCTTACTATGCCAGCCTGAAGTGAGATAAGGGGCGGAATTGCTTCCGCCCATGACGGTCAATCAGATTCGCTGACAACGACAGTACCCAACTCGGGATGGGTGAAGCTGGCTATATGGTCCAGGCGGAGTTCGCGCGTTTCACCGGACAGATCGACAGCCAGATACTCCACGTTTTTGCGTGACACCATATCCAGCGCCCGTGCTTTCAGCTGCTCGCCGTTTTTCAGCGCCAGCGCCAGCGTCCACTGTTTTTGACAGGCGAGTTCCAGGTTGTCGTAATCATCGCAGTTGATCGGTTTGTAGGCTTCATTCGTCAACATAATCGCTCACCAATAAGTTTGCAGCAGCGTAAGCTGCCTGTTCCCTGATTGAAGAGTGTAGCTCAGGATTTGCGGCTACCTCGTTCAATACTTTCAAAACGCAGGCTATTGCGTCCGGCACGTATCCCAGGTCACCGCTGCCGATTTCGGCATACTTGCGGCGAACTAATTCACAGTAATCCACATGCACCTCAAGCGTTTTCTTTGGCGATTTAACGACTATAACACAGGATTTTGCGTGAAATCAGCTTGTCGAAGGGTGATTTGCTGTGTCAACAGGTTACAATGACCGCCGATAATTTTAAGGATCTCTATGGCACTCAAAGCGACCATCTATAAAGCAACGGTGAACGTTGCCGATATGGACAGAAATGTGTTTATCGACAGCAATCTGACGCTGGCTCGTCATCCTTCCGAAACGGAAGAGCGGCTGATGCTGCGGCTGGTGGCGTGGCTGGTTAATGCGCATGAACGTCTGGTCTTCACTCGTGGCTTAAGCGCGGAAGACGAGCCGGAAATCTGGCTGATGAACGACCATAACGGTATTGAAGTCTGGGTGGAGCTTGGCCTGCCGGACGAACGTCGGGTCAAAAAAGCCTGCAACCGCTCCGCCAGCGTTTATCTCTACTGTTATAACGCGCGTGCCGCGCAAATCTGGTGGCAGCAGAATCAAAATAAACTGGCCCAGCAGGATAACCTGACCGTACGCTTCATTGATGACGAGCAGCTGAAAGCATTGACGCAGCTGGCTTCGCGCTCGATGAATCTACAGGCAACCATGCAGGACGGTACGCTTTGGCTCTCTGATGAGCAGAACCATATTGAGCTGCGCTTTACCGACTGGCTGATTAACGGCAAGCTGGCATGATTGTGCTGTCACGCAATGCCACCATTCAGGACAGCGAGCTGGAAATTACGGCGATCAGAGCGCAGGGAAATGGCGGTCAAAACGTTAATAAAAGCTCTACGGCGATCCATCTCAGGTTTGATATCCGTGCCTCAAGCCTGCCGGAATTTTACAAAGAGCGTTTGCTCGCCGCCAGCCATCATTTGATCACCCCGGAAGGGATAGTGATTATCAAAGCGCAGGAATACCGTAGTCAGGAAATGAATCGCGAAGCGGCGCTAAAGCGGCTGGAAAATCTGATTCAGGAACTGACGGTGGTGGAGAAAACCCGACGGGCCACACGGCCAACGCTGGCCTCGAAAAAACGGCGTCTGGAAGGGAAAGCGCGCAAGGCATCGACCAAGGCGATGCGGGGGAAAATGCGGGGCGTGCAGGACTAATCTGCCGGCGGTCGGTTCGGGTGTAAGGAAACAGGCAGGGAAGGCTCATGCTGAACCAGCGGATGTGACTCGCCACATCAGAACGTTAAAGCAGCGGCGGACTTCGTCCGCCGCCCTGGCGTTAACCTTTGATTTCGCTTACCAGGAAATCGAGGATTTCACCGGTTTTAATCATGCGTTTTTCACCTGCGCGACGAGATTTGTACTCAATCTCTTCGCTGTCGAGGTTACGATCGCCGATTACGATGGTGTGCGGCACGCCAATCAATTCCATATCGGCAAACATCACGCCTGGGCGCTCTTTACGATCGTCCAGAATGACCTCAATCCCTTTAGCACGCAGCTGTTCATACAGCGCTTCTGCCAGCTCTTTCACGCGGAAAGATTTGTGCATATTCATCGGCAGGATGGCAACCTGGAACGGTGCCAGCGCGTCAGGCCAGATAATACCGCGGTCGTCATGGTTCTGCTCGATTGCTGCGGCCACGATACGGGTGATACCAATTCCGTAGCAGCCCATCGTCAGCGTCTGATTGCGGCCATCTTCACCCTGAACCGAGGCTTTCATCGCTTCGGAATACTTGGTGCCGAGCTGGAAGATATGTCCCACTTCGATACCGCGTTTGATCAGCAGCGTACCTTTACCATCCGGGCTGGCGTCGCCTTCCACAACGTTGCGAATATCGGCCACGCGCGGTAGCGGCAGATCGCGCTGCCAGTTGATGTTGATGAGATGCTTGTCGTCTTTGTTCGCGCCCGCGCAGAAATCGCTCATGGCGGCAACGGTACGATCAACCACCACGGGCAGCGCCAGACCAACCGGGCCCAGAGAGCCAGGACCCGCGCCCAGTGCGGCACGGATCTCTTCTTCGGTCGCAAAAGTCAGTGGCGCAGCAACGATATCGATTTTTTCAGCTTTCACTTCGTTCAACGCGTGATCGCCACGAACCACCAGGGCAACCAGTGAATGGCCGCTCTCTTCGGTCGCTTTAACCAGCAGCGTTTTAACGGTTTTTTCAATCGGCAGTTTGAACTGCTCGACCAGCGCCGCGATGGTTTTGGCGTTCGGCGTATCGATTTCGCTCATTGGCTGAGTCGCATCGGCACGCACGCCCGCTGGTGCAACCGCTTCTGCCAGCTCCATATTGGCCGCGTAGTCAGATTCGGTAGAGAAGATGATGTCATCTTCACCGCTCTGTGCCAGCACCTGGAACTCATGAGATGCGCTGCCGCCGATTGAGCCGGTATCGGCCTGAACAGCACGGAAATCCAGGCCCATACGGTTAAAGCACTGGCTGTAGGCGCGGTACATATCATCATAAGTCGCCTGCAGAGATTCCTGCGAGGTGTGGAACGAGTAGGCATCCTTCATGATGAACTCACGTGAACGCATAACGCCAAAGCGAGGGCGAACTTCGTCACGGAATTTCGTCTGGATCTGGAAAACGTTCAGCGGCAGCTGCTTGTAAGAACTCAGCTCGTTACGGATCAGGTCGGTGACCACTTCTTCGTGCGTGGGACCTAACACAAAAGGACGGTCGCCGCGATCGGTAATACGCAGCAGTTCAGGGCCATACTGCTCCCAGCGTCCGCTTTCCTGCCACAGATCGGCAGGCTGCACTACCGGCATGGAAATCTCGATTGCACCGGCGTTGGTCATCTCTTCACGCACGATGTTTTCAACTTTTTTCAGTACGCGCAGGCCAGTGGGTAGCCAGGTGTACAGACCGGAGGCCAGTTTACGGATCATCCCGGCGCGCAGCATCAGCTGGTGGCTGATGACTTCGGCGTCGGCAGGCGTCTCCTTCTGAGTGGAGAGCAGATATTGAGTAGTACGCATGAGTTACGATTCCAGTTAAGCAAAACGCTTACATTAAGCCAGGCAAAAAATTGCTGGCGGCTAGTGTACCAGCGTGTTCAGAGTCTCAAAAGATGCCGGGACAGAAATTAACGATTGTCGATTGCCGTCACCAGCGTTCCGCTGGCATTCACGCACCAGCGCACGTTGAAATCCAGTAGCCAGGCAGCATATTCACGCTCGGGTTCTTCGCCTTTGCGGTAGGCCGGACGCGGATCCTGCGCAAGAACCTGAGTAATAAACCGGGCCAGATGCGGATACTGCTGTTGATGCTGCGCCATCTGCTGCTGTGCCAGCGGCGAAAAAGTGACCGGCATCAGCGCGTCGGGAGCCTGCTGAGCAAAGCCTGCTCGCGCATCCGGTATGGCTTCGGCAAAGGGCAGATAGGGTTTAATATCGATGACGGGCGTGCCATCAACCAGATCTAAACTCCCCAGCTCAAGTATAACGCCCCCTTTTTCAGTGCGGATGCCGGTCAGCTCAACCAGGGACATGCCGACAGGGTTCGGGCGGAAGGTCGACCGGGTTGCGAAAACACCCATGCGCGTGTTGCCGCCGAGTCGCGGGGGCCGCACGGTTGGACGCCAGCCGCCGTCCATCGTTTGATGAAAGACAAACATCAGCCATAAATGGCTGAACGCTTCCAGGCCCCGAACGGCTTCAGGTTGATTATAAGGAGGCTGAAGATGCAGTTCGCCGCCGCCATCCTGAATCAGGCCTGGCTGGCGTGGAACGGCAAACTTCTCCTTCCAGGGGGAACGGATAGTGCCGATTTGCTGGAAGGAAAAGGAACTCATTGGCCGGTCACTTTCAGCGCGGAACCCTGACAGACGGCCTGGCGATAACAGCCCTGCGAGTTACTGACAATTTCGCACTGATGCAGTAACACCGCGTTAGCCTTCATATTTGCGGCACGGATCTGCATTCTCTTGCGCGCAGTATTGATATTTGGCGGTGAACTTTGTCTGCTCACCTGGCAATCTTCGCCATACACTTCGCCAAGATCGCGGAAGGGTTTGCTTAGCAGATCGTTGGTATCAGTATAAAGTTTTACCGGAGCAGGGCGTGGTGCAGGCTTGGCTCGCACGGGTTCAGTTTGCGCAGCCGGCTTGAAAGGCTCAACGGGCTTATACGGTTTATGCAGCAACGAACACCCTGTCAGCGAAAGGGCTAACAAACAGAGCGGTACAACACGCATGGGGACGTCCTTATGATCGGTAAAAGTGGCGTTATTGAAGCAAGCCCGGGGATAAATAACAAGCGCTTAGAAATGAACAAAGCAGGCAAATGCCTGCTTTGTTGAGGAAGTTAGCAACGGTATCGGCCGATAAGGCGTTACCGCAGGTGGATTACCACCCCTTAACTGCACCGCCGTTGAAAATCTTGTTTGCGGCATTACTGACTTCATCGGACTGATACGCCTGAACGAATTTCTTCACGTTTTCAGCATCTTTGTTGTCTTCACGCGCCACAAGCATATTCACGTAAGGTGAATCTTTATCTTCCACAAAGATGCCATCTTTCGCTGGCGTCAGGTTGATCTGGCTCGCATAGGTGGTGTTGATCACCGCCAGCGCAATTTTTTCATCGTCCAGAGAACGTGGCAGCTGTGGTGCTTCCAGCTCAACCAGCTTGATGTTTTTCGGATTCTCTACCACATCCAGCGAGGTTGGCAGCAGACCAACGCCATCTTTCAGCTTGATCAGACCGACTTTTTGCAGCAGCAGCAGTGAGCGCCCCAGGTTGGTTGGGTCGTTTGGAATCGCGACCTGAGCACCGTTTTGTAACTCATCCAGTGATTTGATTTTCTTTGAGTAACCGGCAATCGGATAGACAAAGGTATTGCCTACGGAAACCAGCTTGTAACCGCGATCCTTGATCTGTTGATCCAGGTAAGGCTTGTGCTGGAAAGCGTTAACATCAATATCGCCCTTGCTTAACGCTTCGTTAGGCAGCACGTAATCGTTAAAGGTCACCAGCTCAACGTCCAGACCGTATTTGTCTTTAGCAACTTGCTTAGCCACTTCAGCAACCTGCTGCTCGGCACCGACAATGACGCCCACTTTAATATGGTTTGGATCCTTCGCTTTCTGATCGCAACCAACCAGCGCCAAAGTACCAATCAGCGCGCCCACAGCGGCAAACGTTTTAAAATTAAAAGACATATCCCTTCCTTAATCTGTTCGAACGAACGTTTATTTATGTGTGACTGCACGGACAATGCGGTCGCCAAAGAACTGAATCAAATAGACTAAAACGACTAACAGGACCAATACCGTATTCATTACCGTCGCGTTATAACCAATATAGCCATACTGAATACCAATCTGACCCAGACCGCCAGCACCGACTGCGCCGCCCATTGCTGAATAGCCGACCAGCGTGATGAGCGTAATCGTCGCTGCGTTAATCAGGCCTGGAAGCGCTTCAGGCAGCAGCACTTTCTTAACGATCTGCAAAGGCGTCGCGCCCATTGCTCGTGAAGCTTCAATCAATCCTGCGGGCAGTTCCAGCAGCGTGTTTTCTACCATACGGGCAATAAAGGGCGCGGCTCCAATGGTCAGCGGCACGATAGCGGCCTGCAAGCCAATTGACGTTCCTACAATCATGCGGGTGAATGGAATCATCCACACCAGTAAAATGATAAACGGAATGGCGCGGAAGATATTGACGACGGCCGATAAAAAGCGATACAGCGCACGGTTTTCAATGATCTGCCCCGGGCGGGTGACATATAAAAGGACGCCAAGGGGCAGGCCAATAACAAAACCGAAAAAGCCAGAGACGAACGTCATCACCAGCGTTTCCCATACGCCACGGCAGAGTAGAAGAATCATTGCCTCAGACATAACCTAACACCTCTACCTTTACATGATGCTCTTGCAGAAAACCGATTGCTGCTTGTGTATCCGCGTCTGCGCCGTGCATCTCAGTCAGCATAATGCCGAACTTCACGCCACCGGCATAATCCATCTGAGCGCTGATAATATTGTTATTCACGTCGAAACGACGGGCTGCTTCAGAGAGAAGCGGCGCGTCTACCGACTGCCCGGTAAATTCCAGCCTTAATAAAGGAACGCTATCCGCTTTGGCCACCGCTGACAAACGTTCAGCATAGTCATCGGGAATATCCAGATGCAGAGTGGACTGAATAAACTGCTGAGCCAGAGGGGTTTTAGGGTGGGAGAAGACTTCACTCACCGTATCCTTCTCTATTAACTGACCATTGCTGATTACCGCGACCTGATCGCAGATGCGTTTCACCACATCCATCTCATGGGTGATAAGCAGAATAGTAATGCCCAGGCGACGGTTGATATCTTTCAACAGCTCAAGGATAGCCCGGGTAGTCGCAGGATCGAGCGCGCTGGTGGCTTCATCACAAAGCAGCACTTTAGGGTTGGTTGCCAGCGCACGGGCGATAGCCACACGCTGTTTTTGACCGCCAGAAAGGTTGGCAGGCCAGGCGTCGTGCTTATCAGCCAGCCCAACCAGTTCCAACAGCTCGTTTACGCGCGTATTGATCTCAGAACGCGACAGCTTGCCCAGCTCAAGAGGCAGGGCGACGTTGCCCGCAACGGTACGGGAATTTAACAAGTTAAAATGTTGGAAAATCATGCCGATTTGGCGGCGAGCCTGAGTGAGCTGGCTCTCAGAAAGCGTGGTCAAATCCTGATTATCAACCAGCACGCTGCCGGAAGTCGGGCGCTCAAGAAGGTTAACGCAGCGGATAAGCGTACTTTTACCCGCACCCGATGAACCGATGACGCCATAAATTTGTCCGGCTGGCACATGCAGGCTGACGTCTGACAGCGCTGTAATAGTGCGAGTGCCCTGCTGGAACACTTTGGTGATGTTTGTAAGTTTTATCATTTTATTATCGTGATGGGGTTATCCGTGGCGTAAATTTTAGTGCATCCCGACCCGGGCCGGATGCGAGTGGATGGTAAGGCATCCAGACGTCTGAATCAATCAAAGACGTTCAATCTGCCATTCTCTCTCATGGCGCAATCATGCGATACTCTGAAGCAACATGAGTAGCAGGAGTTTCTACGTGACAGACAAAATCCCAGCAATATTTCTCGATCGTGATGGCACGATTAACGTTGATCATGGCTATGTGCATGAGAGCGACAACTTTCAGTTTATCGATGGTGTCATCGACGCAATGCGCGAACTGAAGAAGATGGGTTATGCATTAGTGATGGTCACCAACCAGTCCGGCATCGCTCGCGGTATCTTTACTGAGGATACCTTTATGCACCTTACCGAGTGGATGGACTGGTCGCTGGCCGATCGTGAGATCGATCTGGACGGCATCTATTACTGTCCGCATCATCCAGAAGCAATAGTAGAAGAGTATCGACAGGAGTGTGATTGCCGTAAGCCTCAGCCTGGCATGTTACTGTCGGCGCAGAAAGAACTGAACATCGATATGGCGGCTTCTTATATGGTAGGCGACAAAATTGATGACATGCTGGCAGGTAAAGCGGCTGGTGTAGGTATAAAGGTATTAGTACGTAGCGGTAAGCCGGTAACGGAAGAGGGTGAAAATGCAGCAGATTGGGTGATAGATAGCCTTGCTGACCTGCCTTCACGTATTAAACAGCGCTAAAAAGCAGCGTTGCGTGCATTTTTAAAGCGAACGAGAAGAAAAGTTCACTTTTGTGCAAATTAGGGGTTGTCAGCCGGCGAGAACTCCCTATAATGCGCAACCACTGAGACGGCACAACGGCTTACAGCCCGCCGGTTCAGGAGGTTCAGGAAGCTGAATCGCCGGAGAAAAACTTCCCAAAAAGAAGTTGACTCTGAAGGAGGAAAGCGTAATATACGCCACCTCGCGACAGGAAGCTAAGGCACTGTTCGCAACGCTCTTTAACAATTTATCAGACAATCTGTGTGGGCACTCGCAGGATTGATATCAGACACCTTCGGGTGTCAAAAAATATCAAGTCTTAAGAGTGAACACATAATGAAAATTCATTATGACGTTTTACACTTGAGCATCGCTGCACTCGTTGCAGCAAATCGAACTTTTAATTGAAGAGTTTGATCATGGCTCAGATTGAACGCTGGCGGCAGGCCTAACACATGCAAGTCGAACGGTAGCACAGAGAGCTTGCTCTTGGGTGACGAGTGGCGGACGGGTGAGTAATGTCTGGGGATCTGCCTGACAGAGGGGGATAACTACTGGAAACGGTAGCTAATACCGCATAACCTCGCAAGAGCAAAGAGGGGGACCTTCGGGCCTCTCGCTGTCAGATGAACCCAGATGGGATTAGCTAGTAGGTGGGGTAATGGCTCACCTAGGCGACGATCCCTAGCTGGTCTGAGAGGATGACCAGCCACACTGGAACTGAGACACGGTCCAGACTCCTACGGGAGGCAGCAGTGGGGAATATTGCACAATGGGCGCAAGCCTGATGCAGCCATGCCGCGTGTATGAAGAAGGCCTTCGGGTTGTAAAGTACTTTCAGCGGGGAGGAAGGTGTTGAGGTTAATAACCTCAGCAATTGACGTTACCCGCAGAAGAAGCACCGGCTAACTCCGTGCCAGCAGCCGCGGTAATACGGAGGGTGCAAGCGTTAATCGGAATTACTGGGCGTAAAGCGCACGCAGGCGGTCTGTCAAGTCAGATGTGAAATCCCCGGGCTTAACCTGGGAACTGCATTTGAAACTGGCAGGCTAGAGTCTTGTAGAGGGGGGTAGAATTCCAGGTGTAGCGGTGAAATGCGTAGAGATCTGGAGGAATACCGGTGGCGAAGGCGGCCCCCTGGACAAAGACTGACGCTCAGGTGCGAAAGCGTGGGGAGCAAACAGGATTAGATACCCTGGTAGTCCACGCCGTAAACGATGTCGACTTGGAGGTTGTTCCCTTGAGGAGTGGCTTCCGGAGCTAACGCGTTAAGTCGACCGCCTGGGGAGTACGGCCGCAAGGTTAAAACTCAAATGAATTGACGGGGGCCCGCACAAGCGGTGGAGCATGTGGTTTAATTCGATGCAACGCGAAGAACCTTACCTACTCTTGACATCCACGGAATTTGGCAGAGATGCCTTAGTGCCTTCGGGAACCGTGAGACAGGTGCTGCATGGCTGTCGTCAGCTCGTGTTGTGAAATGTTGGGTTAAGTCCCGCAACGAGCGCAACCCTTATCCTTTGTTGCCAGCACGTAATGGTGGGAACTCAAAGGAGACTGCCGGTGATAAACCGGAGGAAGGTGGGGATGACGTCAAGTCATCATGGCCCTTACGAGTAGGGCTACACACGTGCTACAATGGCGCATACAAAGAGAAGCGACCTCGCGAGAGCAAGCGGACCTCATAAAGTGCGTCGTAGTCCGGATCGGAGTCTGCAACTCGACTCCGTGAAGTCGGAATCGCTAGTAATCGTGGATCAGAATGCCACGGTGAATACGTTCCCGGGCCTTGTACACACCGCCCGTCACACCATGGGAGTGGGTTGCAAAAGAAGTAGGTAGCTTAACCTTCGGGAGGGCGCTTACCACTTTGTGATTCATGACTGGGGTGAAGTCGTAACAAGGTAACCGTAGGGGAACCTGCGGTTGGATCACCTCCTTACCTGAAGATACCTTCCCGCGCAGTGCTCACACAGATTGTCTGATAGAAAAGTAACGAGCAGAAAAAACCTCTACAGGCTTGTAGCTCAGGTGGTTAGAGCGCACCCCTGATAAGGGTGAGGTCGGTGGTTCAAGTCCACTCAGGCCTACCAAATTTCATCTCATGCTGCGTTATGTGTTCGGTCGTTTATAAGCATAAACTTCCCTCTCACATGCCTTGCCTGAGAAGAAATTAACATGTTCACGAAAGTGGAAATGTGACTCCTGGTGAGTGGTAGTAGATGGTCTCTGCAGTAACTGTATGGGGCTATAGCTCAGCTGGGAGAGCGCCTGCCTTGCACGCAGGAGGTCAGCGGTTCGATCCCGCTTAGCTCCACCATGCAGTTTACTGAACTATCTCAAAACTGATTTTACCGCAGGGTGAGTCACGTTTGAGATATTTGCTCTTTAACAATCCGGAACAAGCTGAAAATTGAAACGACACGTCGTGTTTATCCTCCGTAATAAGGATAAACGAAACGATGTGTTCGAGTCTCTCAAATGCTTACAACAGCAATGTGTCTTTCGGGACGCTTGTGGGTTGTGAGGTTAAGTGACTAAGCGTACACGGTGGATGCCCTGGCAGTCAGAGGCGATGAAGGGCGTGCTAATCTGCGATAAGCGTCGGTAAGGTGATATGAACCGCAACAACCGACGATACCCGAATGGGGAAACCCGGTGCACTACGGTGCATCATCGCAACATGAATACATAGTGTTGCGAGGCGAACCTGGGGAACTGAAACATCTAAGTACCCAGAGGAAAAGAAATCAACCGAGATTCCCCCAGTAGCGGCGAGCGAACGGGGAACAGCCCAGAACCTGAATCAGTTTGTGCATTAGTGGAAGCGTCTGGAAAGTCGCAGGGTACAGGGTGATACTCCCGTACACAAAAATGCACTTACTGTGAGTTCGATGAGTAGGGCGGGACACGTGATATCCTGTCTGAATATGGGGGGACCATCCTCCAAGGCTAAATACTCCTGACTGACCGATAGTGAACCAGTACCGTGAGGGAAAGGCGAAAAGAACCCCGGCGAGGGGAGTGAAACAGAACCTGAAACCGTGTACGTACAAGCAGTGGGAGCCTTGATTTATCAGGGTGACTGCGTACCTTTTGTATAATGGGTCAGCGACTTATATTCTGTAGCAAGGTTAACCGTATAGGGGAGCCGCAGGGAAACCGAGTCTTAACTGGGCGTTAAGTTGCAGGGTATAGACCCGAAACCCGGTGATCTAGCCATGGGCAGGTTGAAGGTTGGGTAACACTAACTGGAGGACCGAACCGACTAATGTTGAAAAATTAGCGGATGACTTGTGGCTGGGGGTGAAAGGCCAATCAAACCGGGAGATAGCTGGTTCTCCCCGAAAGCTATTTAGGTAGCGCCTCGTGAACTCATCTTCGGGGGTAGAGCACTGTTTCGGCTAGGGGGCCATCCCGGCTTACCAACCCGATGCAAACTGCGAATACCGAAGAATGTTATCACGGGAGACACACGGCGGGTGCTAACGTCCGTCGTGAAGAGGGAAACAACCCAGACCGCCAGCTAAGGTCCCAAAGTCATGGTTAAGTGGGAAACGATGTGGGAAGGCACAGACAGCCAGGATGTTGGCTTAGAAGCAGCCATCATTTAAAGAAAGCGTAATAGCTCACTGGTCGAGTCGGCCTGCGCGGAAGATGTAACGGGGCTAAACCATGCACCGAAGCTGCGGCAGCGACACTTAGGTGTTGTTGGGTAGGGGAGCGTTCTGTAAGCCGTCGAAGGTGGACTGTGAGGTCTGCTGGAGGTATCAGAAGTGCGAATGCTGACATAAGTAACGATAAAGCGGGTGAAAAGCCCGCTCGCCGGAAGACCAAGGGTTCCTGTCCAACGTTAATCGGGGCAGGGTGAGTCGACCCCTAAGGCGAGGCCGAAAGGCGTAGTCGATGGGAAACAGGTTAATATTCCTGTACTCGGTGTTACTGCGAAGGGGGGACGGAGAAGGCTATGTTGGCCGGGCGACGGTTGTCCCGGTTTAAGCGTGTAGGCTTGAGTTCCAGGCAAATCCGGAACTCTTTAAGGCTGAGGCGTGATGACGAGGCACTACGGTGCTGAAGTAACAAATGCCCTGCTTCCAGGAAAAGCCTCTAAGCATCAGGTAACACAGAATCGTACCCCAAACCGACACAGGTGGTCAGGTAGAGAATACCAAGGCGCTTGAGAGAACTCGGGTGAAGGAACTAGGCAAAATGGTGCCGTAACTTCGGGAGAAGGCACGCTGGCGCGTAGGTGAAGGGACTTGCTCCCGGAGCTGAAGCCAGTCGAAGATACCAGCTGGCTGCAACTGTTTATTAAAAACACAGCACTGTGCAAACACGAAAGTGGACGTATACGGTGTGACGCCTGCCCGGTGCCGGAAGGTTAATTGATGGGGTTATCCGCAAGGAGAAGCTCTTGATCGAAGCCCCGGTAAACGGCGGCCGTAACTATAACGGTCCTAAGGTAGCGAAATTCCTTGTCGGGTAAGTTCCGACCTGCACGAATGGCGTAATGATGGCCAGGCTGTCTCCACCCGAGACTCAGTGAAATTGAACTCGCTGTGAAGATGCAGTGTACCCGCGGCAAGACGGAAAGACCCCGTGAACCTTTACTACAGCTTGACACTGAACATTGAGCCTTGATGTGTAGGATAGGTGGGAGGCTTTGAAGCGTGGACGCCAGTCTGCGTGGAGCCAACCTTGAAATACCACCCTTTAACGTTTGATGTTCTAACCTGGCGCCGTGATCCGGCGTGGGGACAGTGTCTGGTGGGTAGTTTGACTGGGGCGGTCTCCTCCCAAAGAGTAACGGAGGAGCACGAAGGTCAGCTAATCACGGTCGGACATCGTGAGGTTAGTGCAATGGCATAAGCTGGCTTGACTGCGAGAGTGACGGCTCGAGCAGGTGCGAAAGCAGGTCATAGTGATCCGGTGGTTCTGAATGGAAGGGCCATCGCTCAACGGATAAAAGGTACTCCGGGGATAACAGGCTGATACCGCCCAAGAGTTCATATCGACGGCGGTGTTTGGCACCTCGATGTCGGCTCATCACATCCTGGGGCTGAAGTAGGTCCCAAGGGTACGGCTGTTCGCCGTTTAAAGTGGTACGCGAGCTGGGTTTAGAACGTCGTGAGACAGTTCGGTCCCTATCTGCCGTGGGCGCTGGAGAATTGAGAGGGGTTGCTCCTAGTACGAGAGGACCGGAGTGAACGCACCACTGGTGTTCGGGTTGTCATGCCAATGGCACTGCCCGGTAGCTAAGTGCGGAAAAGATAAGCGCTGAAAGCATCTAAGCGCGAAACTTGCCTCGAGATGAGTTCTCCCTGTGGCTTTAAGCCACCTGAAGGGACGTTGAAGACTACGACGTTGATAGGCCGGGTGTGTAAGCGCAGCGATGCGTTGAGCTAACCGGTACTAATGACCCGTGAGGCTTAACCTTACAACGCCAGAAGCGTTCTGGTAGCGTTGAGAGACGCAAAGATTTTCAGCTTGTTAACCGGATAAAGATTTATCTGTTCTGCGGACCCAGGTCCGTGGGATTTTGCTTTGTGGCAAGGCGGCAAGTGCCGTGAAGGAAAGAGCATACTGAAGTATGTGACTGACTTTACAAGCGCAGGCAACGCGGCCACGGAGCGAAAGACACAGGACAGAGCACAGAATTTGCCTGGCGGCTTTAGCGCGGTGGTCCCACCTGACCCCATGCCGAACTCAGAAGTGAAACGCCGTAGCGCCGATGGTAGTGTGGGGTCTCCCCATGCGAGAGTAGGGAACTGCCAGGCATCAAATTAAGCATTAAGCGTGTGTTTTCCGCTTACTGTAAGTAATAAGCGTGCTGATATGGCTCAGTTGGTAGAGCGCACCCTTGGTAAGGGTGAGGTCCCCAGTTCGACTCTGGGTATCAGCACCAGTAATATGGCATGAGTTCGGAAAAGAATTTGCCTGGCGGCTTTAGCGCGGTGGTCCCACCTGACCCCATGCCGAACTCAGAAGTGAAACGCCGTAGCGCCGATGGTAGTGTGGGGTCTCCCCATGCGAGAGTAGGGAACTGCCAGGCATCAATTAAGTAGCAGTAAACGTGAGTTAACCGTTTGCGCTCAGACCTCTCCCTTGACACGGAAAGGGCGAAACACCTGATATCAGAAGCAACATTCTGAGTTCAGTACAGAATCGGTGGAGCGGTAGTTCAGTTGGTTAGAATACCTGCCTGTCACGCAGGGGGTCGCGGGTTCGAGCCCCGTCCGTTCCGCCACTTTACATAAGGCCCTGAGTCATCTGACTCAGGGCTTTTTTGTTTATAGCCCAACGGCGCCCTGGGCACTATGCAAGACTTCGTGTTTCATGCAGGCTTCAATGATCAACAGCGAGCTGAATTGCAATAAAGCGATGCCCTAAAGGAACAGGGCAGGTCAGGGCTCTGGTTTACTTTCCCTGGCCGATTGCTTTCCCTTGTGACTGCCCTGCAAGCCATTCTCCGATAAAATCGATAAACGAGCGGATACGCGTGCTAACCGCACGGTCGCTGTAATAAACCGCGTTGAAAGGCATCTCAACCGGCAACAGTTTATCCGCCATCAGCTCAACAAGCTTCCCTTCAGCAAGGTCTTTATCGATCATAAAATCGGACAGGCAGGCAATGCCATTACCCGTCAGACAAAGCTGCCTGATTGTTTCACCACTATTTGACGTGCACTCGGGAGTAATGTCGTACAGCTGACCGTCTGCTTTTGCAACGGGCCAGCGATTCAGACTAAGTGGTTCAACAAATCCCAGGCAAGGATGATGAGTAAGATCTTCTACGCGTTCAGGGACGCCATACTCACTAAGATATGCCGGGCTGGCGACAATTTTTCTGCGGCTGATGAAAAGCGGGCGGGCACGTAAGCTTGAATCGGATAAATTTCCAGCTCGAATAGCAATATCTACTTTTCGCTCAATTAAATTGATAAAGGTCTCTGACGAAACCAGTGAAAGCGTTACTTCAGGAAAGCGTTTACGAAAGGGTTTAATCATTGGCATTAGCAAATGCAGAACAACAGGCGTTGCCGCATCGATTCGCAGCGAGCCTTGTGGCATATTTTTGCTCTCTATCAGCTCATTTTCGGCCGCCGCCATTTCCTGCAGGATCGACTGTACCCGACGAAAGTAAGCTTCGCCTTCTTGTGTCAGCTTAATTTGTCGGGTCGTTCGGGTTAGTAGTTCAACCCCAAGCTTATTTTCAAGCTTTTTAACAGCCCGACTAACCGCAGAATTAGCCATGCTCAGCCGTTCTGCTGCTCTGCTAAAGCTTCCACCTTCAACAACGGCTACAAAAATTGCCAGTTCTTCTGAATGGGCTTTCATTATTGCTCCCTGGACAAAATTGTATTGTCACTGTGGCTCTTTTTGTTATTTAAGCATGCGCCGATCTTCAGCGCCAGCTATGTCGTATTAACATAAATCTTTACTTAGCTTCTGACAGTTATTAGCAGGCTCTGATTGAAACCCGACGCTAAAGTCCCTATAACTGAAGGAAGCTATACACATTTTCAGCTAATAAGGTCAGGCGATAACGTGCGGAAAAAGACTTATGCCATGAGATATGTTGCAGGGCAGCCAGCGGAACGGATTTTTCCGCCTGGTGCGATGCTGCATGTCGGGAAAGCATTACCGCCAGGCGCGCCACTCACGGCTGAATCTTCATTGCGCGTGCTGGTCTGGAATATTTTCAAGCAGCAACGTGCAGAATGGCTGTCCGTTTTGCAGAATTTTGGCAAAGATGCGCATTTGGTACTGCTCCAGGAAGCGCAAACAACGCCTGAACTGGTGAAGTTTGCGACGACTAACTATCTGGCTGCCGATCAGGTTCCTGCCTTCGTATTGCCGCAGCATCCTTCAGGCGTAATGACGCTGGCGTCAGCTCATCCGGTCTACTGCTACCCCTTAAGGGAGCGGGAACCCCTGCTGCGTCTTGCCAAGTCAGCGTTGGTAACGGCTTATCCGCTCCCAGATAACCAGATGCTGATGGTGGTGAATATCCATGCCGTTAATTTCAGCCTGGGCATTGACGTCTACAGTAAACAGCTGGGGCCGATCGGTGAACAAATCATTCATCATCGTGGGCCGGTTATTATGGCCGGTGATTTTAATGCCTGGAGCCGCCAGCGCATCAATGCTTTATACACTTTTGCGCAGGATATGGGACTCACAGAGGTGAGTTTTACTGACGATCACCGCCGTAAGGCTTTTGGTCGCCCGCTGGACTTTGTATTCTATCGCGGTATGAAGGTTGCGGAAGCTTCTGTGCTGGTTACCCGAGCCTCCGACCATAATCCGTTGCTGGTCGAGTTTCAGCCCGCGCCCCCACGCTAGTTATCTTTCACCAGCGCAACTGCCCTGACAGGAGAAGCTGACGCGCCTTTAATGCGCAGGGGCAGGGCAATGAAAGTGAATTCAGCAGGAAGGCGGTAAAGATTGGCCAGGCTTTCAATAATCATCCCGCCGGCGCCCAAAACAGCCTGGTGAGCGGCATAATTTTCACTGGTAAAAGCATCCAAAGACATTGAGTCGGTGCCAAACACCGTCACGCCCTTTCGCAGTAAATACGCAGCGCCTTCACCAGACAAGCCCGCCCAGTTTTCCATAAACTCTGCATGATGTGGACGACGCTGCCATTTACGATCGTATCCGGTACGAATCAGTACAATATCGTGCGCAACAATCTCACCATGGCATGACTCCCATTCTTCCAGCTGTGCCTGGCTTATTTCGCTGTTTGCGGGCAGATGCGACATATCCATGCAGCGTCCGCGCCCCATCAGCTGGCGTACATCGGTTTGGTCGATGCTTTTACCCTGTTCAATGAAATGCACAGGCGCATCAATGTGCGTACCACAGTGGTCGCCAAGGCTAAGCTGGCAATTGTAGTTACCATCACCCGTACTAAAATCTTCGGCTTTGCTCATAAAAAAACGCCCGTCACCAGGCCAGACTGGCATCTGTTCTTCATACAGGTGATTCAGCTCGATTAGACGATGCTGGCTTAACAGATTGACAAGATCGTTATTCATAAGCTTTTTATCATTCATCGGAGAAGAGAAGCAGTAAAGCATAACGGGTCGTTGTCAGGAAAGGAAAAACCGGGGTGCCTGACTGGGAGAAGAGGAAAAGGAGACGAAACGAACGTTGAACAGAAAATAAAGCAGATATAAAAAACCAGCCCGTTAAGCATCTCAAACAAAGAGCGCTTAACTGCGGCTGGTTTTAAAGTACAACAGGCTAGCTGTCGGGCGTAACACGATTAGTGACAAACAGGGTCAGCTTATCGCCTGGCTGTATATTTGCCAGACCGCCGTTGTTCCAGCGCTGGACGTCCTTCATGTTCACGCCATGACGTTTTGCGATGCTGGCCAGAGAATCACCTTTACGAACCTGATAGGTGATGCTGTTGCCATTATCGGCCAGTTTGGTAGCGCTATCGCTGCCGCCCAGGCTTAACGTCTGTCCCGGTTTGATATTTGCACCACGCAGGTTATTTGCACGCTGCAGCTCTTTCACCGAAACGTTCAGGCGTTTTGCGATCCCTGAAAGCGTATCGCCGTTACGTACCTTGTAAGCACTGGTCGTAGTACTGGCCAGCGCCGTTGGCTGTACTGCGGCTATATCACCAGTGGCCAGCGAGTTACGCAGTTTTGCTACGTTCGACTTGGGCACCATAATGTAGTGCGGGCCGTTTGGTGCCGTCTTGCCGCGTTTGTAGCCAGTATTAAAGCTTTTTAGCTTACTTAGCGACATGCCAGCCATTTCGGCCGCCTGCGTCAGTTCAATTTGCTGACCGACCTCCACGCGCGCCAGAGCACGGGTTTCATTCGGTGCTGGCAGTCGGATACCGTAACGCTTGTTGTTTTTGAGCAGTTCGCTCAGCGCCAACATTTTCGGCACGTAGACTGTCGTTTCACGTGGCAGCGACAGCGACCAGAAATCCGTTGCTTTTCCACGGGCTTTATTGGCCTTGATCGCTTTCAGCACGCGTCCTTCACCGCTGTTATAGGCGGCAACGGTCAGTAACCAGTCTCCGCCAAACATGCCGTTCAGGCGCTGCATCATATCCAGCGCAACTTTCGTTGAGGCGACAATATCACGGCGCCCGTCATACCACTGGTTCTGTTTCAAACCATAATTACGCCCCGTTTGCGGCACTATCTGCCAGATGCCAGCGGCATTTGCAGTAGAAGTGGCATGGGGGTCAAAAGCGCTCTCCACTATGGGTAATAGTACCAGTTCCATCGGCATCTTACGTTTCTTAATCTGCTCGACTATCCAGTACATATACGGCTCTGCCCGTAACGTTACATCGTGGAGATAGCTCTTGTTTCTTAAATACTTTTGTTTTTGTTCGCGTATCCGGGTATTTTCCGGAACCTTCATCTTCAACTCGTCGCTAATGAAATTCCACAGATCCTGATCCTGCGTCAGGCTGGTCCCATCATCCTGCCATCTTGGCGATAATAACCGTTCTGTTTCACTTTGACCTGCTGAAGACAAACTCTGTGCATGCTGCTCAGGAAGGTTGGCATCATGCTTCGATGCCTGGCACCCAACCAGCAAGACCGAGGCGAGTAATATCGCTTTAGCCTTCATGTGTGTGTCATTGCTCGCTTAAAAGACGAGCAACTATACGTGCTCGCTCCTTTCAACACAACCCGAAAAATTAAAAACGGTCTTTCTTCTCGCGTAGAGTTGCGAATACGTGCCACTCTTGTTGCGGAGCTGTTTCCATGCCAATTACTTTCAGTAAATCAACGTCTTGAGTTCTTAGAAAAACATTTATTTGTCGCTCTAAATCCAGTTTTACGGGCAGTGAAACGCCATTATTTGCCCGTAACTCCTTAATTTCTTGGTAATACCGGGCAATGTTAACATCATCCGGGAAAAGGGTGTGTGCAAACTTCATGTTGGATAACGTATATTCATGCGCACAGCAGACCAGCGTATCGCCGGGTAGTTGATTAAGTTTTTGAAAAGAATTAAACATTTGTTCCGCAGTGCCTTCGAACAATCTACCGCAGCCGCCCGAAAACATCGTGTCGCCACAAAAAAGATAAGGGTAACTAAAGTATGAGATATGTCCTAAAGTGTGACCGGGCGTGCAAAAAACACTAAATTCGAGACCCAAAATAGCGACCTTATCGCCTTCGCTCACAATGTGCGTGGCACCTTTATCTTGTGTCTCAGCGGGCCCCCATACCACTATGTCTGGGTATTTTTCGACCAGTTCTTTTACGCCGCCAACATGATCATGATGGTGATGAGTCAGAAGAATAGCGACCGGCTGCCACTGATTTTTTGCCAGAGTTGCCAGTACCGGAGCCGCTTCGCCCGGATCAACAATCAGGCACTGTCCCCGATCGTCATTTAGGGTCCAGATGTAGTTATCCTGAAATGCCGGAATGCTGGTAAGATTCATCATCGCCTCTTTTAATGGCCGAAATGGAAAGAAGATGGTAAAGCATGAAGCCCGCTAAAACACGCCATATTCGTCAGGTGCCGCACTCATGGTCCCAGATCCCCTGGGGAGAATTTTACCGTGAGGCGCTCATCAAGCATCTCCAGCCCTGCCTCGCCAGGATGTACGGTTTTCATTTACTGAAGCTGGGGCAGCTAAGTGCAGAGATCGACACCGAGAGCTGTGCGATATCGCATCAGGTGAACGTAGGGCTGAACGGCGACAACCTGCAGGTGATTGCCGAGCCGGGTAGCCTGCCGTTTGAATCCAAGTCTGTCGATGCCTGTCTGCTGGCGCATTGTCTGGCATGGAGTAGCGATCCGCATCGTATCCTGCGTGAGGTCGATCGCGTCTTAATTGACGATGGCTGGATCATTATCAGCGGCTTTAATCCTTTCAGTGTCTTAGGCGTTGGCAAGCTGATCCCGGGCCTCCATCGCAAGGTACCGTGGAACAGCCGGATGTTTACCCAAATGAGGCTGATGGACTGGCTTAATCTGCTGAATTACGAAGTGGTACAGCGGACGCGCTTTCAGGTGCTGCCATGGAATCGGCAGGGTGGGAAGATGATCAGCACCCATTTTCCGGCGTTAGGCTGCTTGAGCATTATCGTGGCGCGTAAAAGAACCTTCCCGTTGATTATGAATCCGGCTAAAAAAGCCGCGGCGAAGAGAAGGCTCAGTCCGGCAGTCGGCGCGACCAGCCAGTACCGTACGCGCCAGCGTCATCAGGATTCTGACTGATAGCCCACATCTTCAAAAGCGGGACTGCCAGCGGCCGCACGCGCCAGCTCATCACAGCGTTCGTTTTCAACGTGTCCGGCGTGGCCTTTGACCCATTCCCATTTGATCTGATGATGGCTCAGGGCCGTATCCAGTCGTTTCCATAAATCGACATTTTTTACCGGCTTTTTATCGGCCGTTTTCCAGCCGCGCTTCTTCCAGTTATGGATCCAGCTGGTAATGCCCTGGCGGACATACTGACTGTCGGTACTCAGCACCACTTCACACTGCTGAGTTAAGGCTTCCAGCGCAACAATCGCCGCCATCAGTTCCATACGATTGTTGGTCGTTAAATAGTAGCCGGCGCTAAAAGTTTTTTCGTGCTGGCCATAGCGTAAAATGGCACCGTAGCCCCCCGGGCCAGGGTTGCCGAGACAAGAACCGTCGGTGAAAATTTCTACCTGCTTAGGCATCTCTGGTAGACTCCCTGCTGAAAAACGCCAAGTCTGACATAAACAGGTCCTATGAGCACAGTAAATACAACGCGTCAGATCGTACTCGATACTGAAACCACCGGCATGAACATGATCGGGGTACATTACGAAGGGCACCGCATTATCGAAATTGGTGCTGTGGAGGTGGTGAACCGCCGTCTGACCGGTAACAATTACCATGTTTATCTGAAGCCCGATCGGCTGGTGGATCCCGAGGCGTTCGGCGTACACGGTATTGCCGATGAATTCCTGGCGGACAAGCCAACTTTTGCCGATGTGGCGGATGACTTCCTGGCCTACATTGATGGCGCGGAGCTGGTGATCCATAACGCTTCGTTTGATATCGGCTTTATGGATTATGAATTTGGCATGCTGGGCCGTAATATTCCGAAGACCGAAACCTTCTGCAAGATTACCGACAGCCTGGCGATGGCGCGTAAGCTGTTTCCCGGCAAGCGCAACAGCCTGGATGCACTCTGTTCACGTTACGAAATAGATAACAGCAAGCGAACGCTGCACGGCGCACTGCTGGACTCCGAAATTCTGGCGGAAGTTTTCCTGACCATGACCGGCGGCCAGACATCGCTGAAATTTTCAATGGAAGGCGATCGGCAGGAGCAGAGCAATGATGACGCTATATATCGTATAACCCGTCCGGCATCGGGCCTGCGTATTGTTACTGCCACGGCAGATGAAGTCAGCAAACATGAAGAGCGGCTCGACTTGGTGATGAAGAAGGGCGGCAGTTGTTTATGGCGGGCATAAAACGCCAGAAATGAACAAGAAAAATACCGTAAGTTGAAAAAACAGGCAGTCGATTAGAAAGCGGCAGAAAAAGCATTGACGGCTTGCATGCGTCACCGTAATATTCGCCTCGTTCCCGACGGGGAACAAAGCGCGGAGCGGTAGTTCAGTTGGTTAGAATACCTGCCTGTCACGCAGGGGGTCGCGGGTTCGAGCCCCGTCCGTTCCGCCAAGTATCCAGAAAGCCTGATTCAGAAATGAATCAGGCTTTCGTCGTTTCAGCAGGATAAAAATTCACCCTCTGAAGCCGCATATGCCTCAAGTCCTTTTGCTTTTAAATTCCCATCCTGCCAAAAGCCTTTAACCAGTCCTGCTCAAATTTTTCGACCGCCGCCGTGACGGCCGGGGTAGTGATGAGCTGTTCTGCTACATCAACGGGCAGCGTGACGGACTGACAACCCGCCAGTAAGCAACCGAGTACCTGACGAGGCGTTTTAAAGCTGGCAGCCAGCACCTTTGCGTCAGGCGCATGAAGGGTAAGAAGCTGCTGCAAATCCCTCACGGTCTGGATCCCGTCTCCTCCCTGAGCATCCACGCGGTTAACGTAGGGCGCAACATACTCTGCGCCAGCCAGTGCTGAAAGCAGCCCCTGCGTGGCACCATAAATGGCCGTCCCCAGTGTTGGAATACGTTCCTTTCTCAATAGCTTCATGGCCGCCAAACCTTCGCCGGTGGCGGGTATTTTGACGGTCAAATCGGGAATAATCTTCCGCAGCGTTATCGCGTCTTCCACCATGTCTTCCGCGCGGGGAGCCATGACCTGAGCAAACAGTTTTCCCTGGTCGCCCAGCGCTTCCCGCAGTGCCGGCAATATCTCTTCTGGCGGCATTTTACCACCGGCAAGAATGCTCGGATTGGTGGTCACGCCATGGAGCGGAAAAAGTCGGGCGAGGCGTTTAACCGCCGCAACATCAGCGGTATCCAGATAGAGTTCCATCATTATTCCTCAAAAATGTGATGTTCAGCCGATTGCGTCCAGTCTACTTCTCCCGTGACTTCAAATATTGACCGATGTCAATATGTCTTTCTTTCGAAAGTTATTTAATTTCATCCGAAACCTTTGGGGGCGTCTGATGATTTTTAATATCCAGCGTTATTCGACTCATGATGGGCCAGGCATCCGTACCCTGGTATTCTTAAAAGGCTGTTCGCTACGCTGCCGCTGGTGCCAAAACCCGGAAAGCCGCTCGCGACATCAGGAATTACTGTTTGATGCGCGGCTTTGTCTTGCGGGATGTGACCTGTGCCAGCGGATTGCACCGCAGCGTATTCGCCGAACCGATGATAACCTGCTTATTTTCCGTGAAAAAATCCAGCCAGAGCAGCTTAAGCCACTGGCAGAGTGCTGTCCGACACAGGCGCTGAGCCTGTGTGGCGAGGAGAAAACGGTCGAAGAGATCATGGCCATTGTCAGACGCGACAAGCCCTTTTATCAGCGTAGCGGTGGCGGTATCACGCTCTCCGGCGGCGAACCTTTTATGCACCCAGGCCTGAGCGAACAGCTGTTGAGAGCCTGTTATGAGGAAGGGATTTCTACCGCGGTGGAAACCTGTCTGCACGTTCCCTGGCACTATATCGAACCCGCTTTGCCTTACACCGATCTCTTTCTCGCTGACCTGAAACATGTCGATAAGGTGGCATTCAGGCAATGGACCGGAGGCTCAGCGAAGCGGGTGCTGAATAACCTGCGCAAGCTTGCCGCATCCGGCAAAAAGATGGTGATCCGCGTGCCGCTGATTCAGGGATTTAACGCAGATGAGCCAGCCATTAAAGCCATCGTCGATTTCGCAGCGGAGGGACTTCAGGTCAGCGAAATCCATTTTCTTCCCTATCACACGCTGGGGATGAGCAAGTACGCCTTGCTCGATCTGCCCTATCTCGCCCCGGATAAGCCTTTCGACTGCCCGGAACGCCTCCTTTTCGCCAAAGATTACGCTCGGCAAAAAGGGCTGGTCGCCACTCTTAGAGGATAACATCATGACCGTACTTCATCTCAATGCCCTGAACGAACGCATTCGCACCCATAAGGCTGCGCTGGTGCATATCGTTAAGCCACCCGTTTGTACCGAACGCGCCAGACACTACACGCAAATTTATCAGCAAAATATGGACAAACCGGTGCCGGTACGGCGCGCAATGGCGCTGTCATATCATCTGGCTAACAGAACGATTTGGATTAAGCATGATGAACTGATCGTCGGCAATCAGGCCAGTGAAGTCCGCGCAGCGCCGATCTTTCCCGAATACACTGTTTCATGGATTGAAAAAGAAATTGATGAGCTGGCGGATCGTCCCGGCGCGGGCTTCTCGGTCAGTGAAGAAAACAAACGCGTTCTTCATGAAATCTGCCCGTGGTGGCGTGGTCAGACGGTGCAGGACCGTTGCTACGGTCTGTTTACCGACGAGCAAAAGGCGCTGCTGGCAACCGGCATTATCAAAGCTGAAGGGAATATGACCTCAGGCGACGCGCATCTGGCCGTCAACTTCCCACTGCTGCTGGAAAAAGGGCTGGCAGGGCTGCGGGACACCGTGGCCGAACGGCGTGCCCGTATCGATCTAACCCGGCTGGATGATCTGCACGGCGATCAATTTCTGAAAGCGATTGAGATCGTTTTACTGGCCGTAAGCGACCATATTCGTCGCTATGCCGTACTGGCGCGCAACATGGCCGTAAAAGAAACCCGCGCCGCACGGCAGGTCGAGCTGCTGCAAATCGCCGAAAACTGCGAGCTGATTGCCGACCAGCCGCCGAAAACCTTCTGGCAGGCGCTGCAATTATGCTATTTCATCCAGCTGCTGTTGCAGATCGAATCCAACGGGCATTCGGTCTCTTTTGGCCGGATGGATCAGTATCTCTATCCCTGGTACCGCCGCGATGCGGAGCTGGAGCAAAAACTCGATCGCGAGCAGGCCATTGAACTGCTGCACAGCTGCTGGCTGAAGCTGCTGGAAGTGAATAAAATCCGCTCCGGCTCCCACTCTAAAGCCTCTGCGGGCAGCCCGCTGTACCAGAACGTGACCATCGGCGGGCAAAATCTGCTGAACGGTAAAGCTGTCGATGCCGTAAACCCTCTTTCTTATCTGATTCTGGAATCCTGTGGTCGCCTGCGTTCCACGCAGCCTAACCTTAGCGTGCGTTACCATGCCGGGATGAGCGATGACTTTTTGGATGCTTGCGTACAGGTCATTCGCTGTGGTTTTGGCATGCCTGCCTTTAATAATGACGAAGTGGTGATCCCGGCATTTATTGCGCTGGGCGTGGAGCCGGAAGACGCTTATCAGTATGCCGCGATTGGCTGTATCGAAACCGCGGTAGGCGGCAAGTGGGGCTATCGCTGCACCGGCATGAGCTTTATTAACTTTGCCAGAGTAATGCTGGCCGCGCTTGAGGGGGGCCGCGATGCCACCAGCGGTCAGGTTTTTCTTCCGCAGCCCGAAGCGCTCTCTGCCGGTAACTTCCACGACGTGAATCAGGTAATGGCGGCCTGGGATCGGCAGATTCGTTATTACACGCGCAAATCGATTGAGATCGAATATGTGGTGGATACGGTGCTGGAAGAAAATGCGCACGACATTCTCTGCTCGGCGCTGGTGGACGACTGCATTATGCGGGCAAAAAGCATCAAGCAGGGCGGTGCGAAATATGACTGGGTTTCCGGACTACAGGTTGGCATTGCTAATCTGGGAAACAGTCTGGCTGCGGTCAAGAAACTGATCTTTGAACAGGGGATGATTGGTCAGAAAGCGCTGGCCGATGCTCTTGCGACAGATTTTGCCGGGCTGACTGGCGAACAGCTGCGCCAGCGTCTGATCAATAACGCGCCCAAATACGGTAACGATTGTGATGAGGTCGATAACCTGCTGGTACGAGCTTATCAAACCTATATTGATGAGCTTGGGCAGTATGTAAATCCGCGTTTTGGACGCGGCCCCATCGGCGGACGCTACTACGCCGGCACGTCTTCTATCTCAGCCAATGTGCCTTTTGGTGCGCAGACCATGGCGACGCCGGATGGCCGTAAAGCGCATACGCCACTGGCGGAAGGTGCCAGCCCCGCTTCCGGCACTGACCATCTGGGGCCAACGGCAGTGATTAACTCCGTTGGGAAATTACCGACCGGCTCAATTCTGGGTGGCGTGCTGCTGAATCAAAAACTGAATCCCACAACGCTTGATAACATCCACGATCGTGAAAAGCTGATGTTCCTGCTGCGCACCTTTTTTGAAGCGCATAAAGGCTGGCATATTCAGTACAACATCGTCTCGCGAGAAACATTACTGGAAGCAAAGAAATACCCGGACCAGCACCGTGATTTAGTGGTGCGGGTAGCAGGCTACTCGGCCTTCTTCACGGCACTTTCCCCCGATGCGCAGGACGATATTATCGCCAGGACGGAGCATACGTTATAGCGACCAGAGCCTGGTGCCCCAGGCATCAGGCTTTCCGGATGCGAAATTACCTTTTTTCCACCATCACTTTCCCACCGTAACCTTGAGGGACGCTCACGCGATCTTCCCGCGCAATCCAGCGGTAGCAGCCTGCCGAAAGCGCCACGCCAATAAACCAGCTGAAGTTTGCGACCGCATGCAGAGAAGGCGTAAAGCTAATCGCCAGGCCAATCAGTACCGACGGTACCAGCGCACCGATGGCTTTTGGATTAAAGCCGCCGCGATACCAGTACTGCCCTTTTGGCGTATCGTTAAACAGATCGTTGACGGAAATCTGGCCGCGCTTAATCAGATAAAAATCACACAGCAAAATACCAAACAGCGGGCCAATAAAGGCGCCCAGCACGTCCAGCGTATAGTGGATCAGCTCCGGCGACTGGAAGAGGTTCCATGGCGTCAGTAAAACCGAGCCTACGGCGGCGATCATTCCGCCGGTGCGGAAACTGATTTTTTGCGGTGAGCAGTTGGAAAAGTCGAAGGCTGGCGAAACAAAATTGGCGACAATATTGATGCCGATGGTCGCGGTGATCATGGTCAGCAGGCCAATCGCCACGGCTAAATCGCTGCCGACGCGGCTCACCGTTTCGACAGGATCGGTGATCATGTGGCCAAACAGCGACTGCGTACCCGAAACGATCACCACGGTAACCACAGAAAACAGCAAGAAGTTAAAGGGCAATCCCCAGCGGTTGCCGCGACGGATCTCATTCATATTTTTGCCATAGCGCGAGAAATCGCCAAAGTTGAGCAGCGGCCCCGAAAAGTAGGAGACGACCAGCGCCGTGGCGGTGATCATTTCCCATGCCTGCTGTCCGCCGCTCAGCTGTTTGCTTGCCAGCGTCAGAGAAATCCCGTTAAAACCGGTTTTGTATACAATCCAAACCGCCAGCGCCACCATCACCACATATACTGCCGGGCCCGCCACATCGATAAAGCGTTTAATCGCATTCATCCCATGCCAGAACACCAGCGCCTGAGCAAACCACATTACGCCGAAACATATCCAGCCCAGCTGCGACAGGCCCAGCCATGAAGCGTGCGTCAGCGGCGTCAGTGCAGGCCAGAATTTCAGTGAAACCAGCATAAGCGCGTTTGCCGCCAGATAGGTCTGGATGCCGTACCAGGCAAAAGCGATCAAGCCGCGGATCACCGCCGGAATATTGGCACCGAACACGCCAAAAGCCTGACGGCAGATAACGGCATAGGGAACGCCCGCCATTTGACTGGGTTTGGCAACAAGGTTTGCGCAAATCTGCACAATACAGATGCCGACCAGCAGACATAACAGCACCTGCCAGCTGGCAAGGCCAAGGGTGAAGAAGCTGGCTGCCACCACATAGCCGCCCATGCTGTGCACATCTGACATCCAGAAAGAGAAAATGTTGTACCAGCTCCAGTTCTGATCGCGCGTGGGTGCGAGGTCGTCATTGCACAGCCGCGGGCTGTAGTGGGCATGGGCTGAATCCGCCGTCGCCTGGGAAATTTTTTGACTATTTGGCATGAAACCTGCTCCTCAAATATTTCGTTAAGTGCAAACCTGCTGTGGGAGGTATTGCAGGATTCAGGCCAGAAATTGAAATCGTGTATACAAGCTTGACAAATATTGTGTACGATTTTTAAAGATCACCAACTTGACCGGACAGGAAATGAAAAGTGAAACCGGCCTGAAAACGGCCTCAGACCTGCCAGACAGGGATGAACCTATCTATCAGGCATTGTTGGCGGCTATCGTCGAGCGCCAGCTGCCGCCGGGCAGTAAATTGCCGGAAGAAGCGCTGTCCAGCGTATTTGGCGTAAGCCGTACCGGCATTCGTAAAGTGCTTCACCGCCTTGCCGCGGTGCAAATGATTGTGCTGACGCCCGGACGTGGTGCACAGGTTGCCACGCCTTCGGTGGAAGAAGCGCAGGATATTTTCCGCACCCGCTCGCTCCTGGAATGCGCCAATCTGCCCGCCGTGCTCGAACACTGTCAGTCTCCTCATCTGGTGGCGCTGGAAAAACTCAACCGGCAGGAGCAGCAGGCGCATGAGGATCGTGATGGCCCTGCGGCAATCCGGCTTTCTGCGGCGTTTCATATCCAGTTACAGGCTATCTCGGGCAATCAGGTGCTGACCGGAATGGTGACAAGCCTGACGCAGCGCTCTTCGCTGGTTATTGCCGCCTGGGGCGCACCGTGGCAGCAGGGCTGCCGCTGTGACGATCACGATCGGCTGACCGAGCTGCTGAGAAAAAAATCGCTCACGGCGCTGACTGACGCATTGCAGCAACATTTTGCGCATATCGTAGCGAGTCTGCACTTTGAACGCGGCGGTGAAACGCTGCCCGATTTCGCCAAATTATTTGCGCATGTCGGCACAGCGCAGGGAGTGAATAAATGACGGAGAGGCAAATTATTCAGGTCATTAATCCCAATACCAGCCTGGCGATGACTGAAACTATCGGTGCCGCAGCGCGCGCGGTCGCGGCACCGACGACGGAGATTCTGGCCGTGTGTCCGTCGTCAGGCGTGGCTTCCATCGAAGGGCATTTTGATGAGGCGGTGGCAACGATTGGCGTACTGGAGCAGATTAAAGCCGGACGCGAGCAGGGCGTCTGTGGGCATGTTATTGCCTGCTTTGGCGATCCGGGCCTGCTGGCCGCGCGTGAACTGGCACAGGGGCCGGTAATCGGTATTGCCGAAGCGGCGATGCATATGGCCACGATGGTTGCCACACGCTTTTCGATCGTCACGACGCTGCCTCGGACGGTGGTTATTGCACAACATCTGTTGCAGCAGTACGGTTTTGAACGCCATTGCGCAGCGCTGCACGCTATCAATCTGCCCGTTCTGGCGCTGGAAGACGGTAGCGGCGTTGCGCAGGAAAAGGTGCGGCAGGGCTGCATTCGGGCAAAACAGCAGGACGGCAGCGGCGCAATCGTACTGGGGTGTGGCGGCATGGCGAACCTTGCACGCGAGCTAACGCAAGAACTGGGCATCCCGATCGTTGATGGCGTGGGCGCGGCAGTCAAAATGGTGGAATCGCTGGTGGCGCTTGGCTTGTCGACCAGTAAGCATGGCGATTTAGACTATCCGGTGCGAAAAACCCTGACGGGTCAGTTTAAGCACCTAAACTAAGTGAAGTTGCCCCGGAACAGGACAAGCGATCATGAATGATACGAGCGAGAAAAAAGAATACAGCTTTAACAAAAACTATCCACGTGATCTGATTGGCTATGCGGGCAATCCTCCGCATGCGGCCTGGCCAAATGAGGCGCGCATCGCCGTACAGTTCGTTTTGAATTATGAAGAAGGCGCAGAAAACAGCGTACTGCATGGCGATGCCGGTTCGGAGCAGTTTCTGTCCGATATTATTGGCGCGGCCAGTTACCCCGAGCGGCATATGTCGATGGAGTCTCTGTATGAATACGGTTCGCGTGCGGGTTTCTGGCGTATCCACAACGAATTTCAGAAACGCGATCTGCCGCTAACGGTATTTGGCGTGGCGATGGCGCTGGCGCGTCATCCGGAGATCGTCGAGGCGATTAAACATGCCGATTACGATGTGGTCAGCCACGGCTGGCGTTGGCTTCACTATCAGGGAATGGATGCCAAAACCGAGCGTCAGCATATGCAGCAGGCGATCGATACATTGACCGATCTGTTTGGCAAAGCGCCCACGGGCTGGTACACAGGACGCGACAGCCCGAACACGCGCCGACTGGTGGTCGAGCAGGGCGGGTTAACCTACGACAGTGATTATTATGGCGACGACTTGCCTTTCTGGGCGCAGGTCACCTGTCAGGACGGCACGGTGAAGTCGCATTTGATTATTCCTTACACCTTAGAAACCAACGACATGCGTTTTGCCACGCCGCAGGGCTTTAATACGGCAGAGCAGTTTTATACCTATTTGAAAGACAGTTTTGACGTGCTGTATGAAGAGGGTGAAACGTCGCCGAAGATGCTGTCGATTGGCATGCACTGCCGTCTGCTGGGCAGGCCCGGGAAATTCAAAGCGCTGCAACGCTTCCTGGATTATATCCAGCAGCATGAGAAAGTCTGGATTTGCACGCGTCAGCAGATTGCCGATCACTGGGTGAAAACGCATCCGGCGCCTGAGGTTTGATTCAGCGTTGGACGAGACCTGGCGTTGGGTTGTCGTCATGTCTGTGGCGGGACAAGACCCTAAGACACTGAATTTTAGGTTGTTCAGCAAACAAAAAAACCGCCGATAAAGGCGGTTTTTTTGTGCTGGTCAGGTTAAGCGACCTTCTCAGCAGGGTGTTGGTTACCAACGTAACGCAAGCACGATCCAGTGCTCATATAGTGGGCTGCTTTATATCATCTGTCAAGTGCCTGACCCGGCTGATTAATGTACAATGCCGCTGGGCCTTTCCGCCGCCTTAAGCAAGCGGGCACCGAATTCAGGAGAGGATTTCCAACGGCCGTAGACGCAAGCACGATCCAGTGCTTGCATTCGCGGTTACATCTTCGGTGGTGGCAATCGTGAAGCGGTCTGAGCAAGGACCGCCTGTCAGCTCATCAAACTCACCTGCGCCGCAACGATTCGCCAGCCGCACGGCAGCTTCACCCAGGTTTGCTGCTGACGCCCGATTTTGTCGGTTCCCTCGCGGGTGAACTCGGTGCTGCACACCGCGTAATCCTCCCCAAAGGTGGTGATTACCGTATTACGCAGCTGGCGATCCAACCCTGTTGAGGGACGTGCCGCCCGGAAAGCGCGGATTTCTTCAATACCATATAAATTCTCTCCTGCACCCAACCGCACGGTGCGCGCGTCGTGCCAGAACAGCTCGTCCAGTACCACCGTGTCGTTGCTGATTAATGCCTCTTCATAACGATAAAAGGCGGCGGTTACCTCCGCCAGAATCAACGGTCGATCGATATATTCACTTTTCATAGTCAGAAACCCGTTATTGGTAATGCTTTCGCAATGCCCATTTTTTCCAGCGCCCAGGCTGCCCGCAGGCAGGCTTCTTCTTTGAACGGCGCGGCAATCAGCTGTAAGCCAATTGGCAGACCGCCCGGCGTTTGCAGCGGCACCGTGGTCACCGGCAGGCCGAGGAAGGAAATGGGCTGCGTCAGCATCCCCATACTGGCACGGATCGGCAAATCGCTGCCGTTAATGCGCATGGTTTCCTGGCCGACGGGCGTGGCGCTGGTGGGGGTGGCTGGCGCAATCAGCACGTCGAACTGCTCAAACAGCGGCAGCACCTGCTGTTTAAAATGCTGGCGAAAACGCTGCGCCTGCACATACCAGGCGGAGGGGATCATCGCGCCTGCCAGCAGCCGCTCGCGCGATAACGGCTCGAAACGCTCTGGCTGGCTGCGCAGGGCGGGCAAATAAGCGTTGCCCCCTTCCGAAGCGGTAAGAATAAAGGCGGCGGTGCGGGCCAGTTCTGCTTCCGGCAGGGAAATCTCATCCTGTGCATTCAGCGCTTTCGCCGCCAGCGCGACAGCAGCACGTGCATCATCATCGCACCACGTCTGGAAATAACCGCCCAGCACGGCACAACGTAAATCTTCACCGCCGTGCTCCAACAAGCGGTGTGCAGGATGGATCGCACGCTCTGCCTGAAAGCTGTCCTGCGCATCGCGCCCCTGAAGCGCATCATAAACCAGCGACAGATCCTCCACAGAACGGGCAAACGGGCCAATATGATCCAGGCTGGCGACAAACGGCTGGCTGCCGCTGCGGGAAAGACGGCCAAAGGTGGGTTTAAGGCCAAAAATACCGCACAGCGAGGCGGGAACGCGAATCGACCCGTTAGTGTCCGTGCCAAGAGAAAAATGCACCAGACCCGCAGCGACGGCTGCCGCAGAGCCGCCGGAAGATCCGCCAGCGATGCGGGTCAGATCCCGTGGATTACGGGTTGCGCCGTAATGGCTGTTTTCAGTGGTAAAACCATAAGCGTAAGCATCCATATTCAGCATGCCGGAAAGCATCGCGCCAGCGTCGGCCAGTTTACGCACCGCCCAGCCGTCATGAGTAGCAGGCTGGCGATCGCTAAACAGGCTGGCACCCGCCAGCGTGGTATGACCGGCCACATCAAACAGATTTTTAACCGCATAAGGGATCGCTGCCAGCGGCGGCAGCGGACGATCTTCTTTACGCAGTCGATCAAGGCGATCGGCCTCCTGCAACATGCGATCCTGCGTGATCTCTGTCCAGGCGTTGATCGCGGGATTATGTTGCCCGATGGCCGACAGCGTCTGTTGGGCAATCTCTCGGGCGCTAAGCTCACCTTTAATCAACGCGCGTTTCAGTTCAGCGATGGATAACCTGTGCAGATTCATGCTTTATATACTCCCGCCACTTCCTGCCGATCGTCGAGTGGAAACGCCATCAATGGCTCTGCCATACCGGCGATACGGGTAAACTGCACCAGCAGTTCGGCGCGGCGCTCGTCATCCAGCGTCACGCCCAGAACCTGCTCCATCTGTGCCACATAGGCTGCCCAGTCGGGCGAAGTCTGCTTCATGGTGTTCTCCTGTTAAAAACCGGCGGCGCTGCCGTTGCTGCGCGGATCGCATGCGCCTTCCAGCATACCGTTGGTATGACGTACGATGGCGCCTGCATGGCCGACTGCTTCGCTGAAATCATCCAGCGCTTCCACTTCATGGCCGAGTGCGCGCAGGCGGGCAAAGGTTTCGCTGGAAAAACGGCCTTCCAGCTTCAGCGAATCGGAGGCCTGGCCCCAGGTGCGGCCCAGCAGCCAACGCGGGGCGCTAACACACTGCTGTAGCGGCATGCCCTGCACGATATGACGGGTAAAAATCGCCGCCTGGGTCTGCGGCTGGCCGTCGCCGCCCATTGAGCCGTAAACCATGGTGCGCCCATCATTCAGGCGGGCAGCGGCAGGATTCAGGGTATGAAAAGGCTGTTTGCCGGGCGCAAGAGCCAGCAGATGATTGGGATCGAGGCTAAACGCCGCGCCGCGATTTTGCCAGGTAATGCCGGTGCCCGGCAGCACCACGCCGCTGCCGAACTCATGATAAATGCTCTGAATAAAGGAAACGGCCAGCCCGCTGCTGTCCATCACCCCCATCCATACGGTATCGCCTGGTCCTTTACCGCTTCCCCATGGTGCGGCGTGCCGATCATCGATCTCGCTGGCCAGCCGCGCCAGCAAATCTGAGTCGAGCAGGCTTTGCATCTGTTCCGTCATGTGGCGCGGATCGGTGATATAGCGATCGCGCAGCCCAAATGCCAGTTTGGTGGCTTCAACGATGCGGTGAATGGTTTGTGCTTCATCGGCGCCGTTCATATCCAGCCGATCGATAATGCCGAGAATGGCCAGCGACACCACGCCCTGCGTGGGCGGCGTCATGTTATACACTTCGCCGTGCTGGTGCCGGATCCGCAGCGGCGTGCGCCGTTTCGCCTGATGACGATTCAAATCCTCAAGCGTGACTGGCATCCCCAGCGCGGACATCGCGCTGGCGAGTTTACTGGCCAGCGAACCGCGGTAGAAGCTTTCCAGCCCCTCTTCCGTTAGTTGAATCAGCGTGTTAGCAAGGTCAGGTTGGGTAAAGCGGCTGCCTGCACGCGGCACCTCGCCTTCGGGCAGAAAAGTATGGGCAAAACCCGGCTGCTCCGCGAGTTCATGATATTTACTTGCCGTTGCCGCCGCCTGCGATTGCGTCACCGGAATGCCATCTGCGGCATAGCGGGTCGCATCTGCCAGCAGGCGCGCAAGCGGCGTAACCGAACTGCCCAGCTCGTCAGAAATCTTTAATGCTTCTGCCCAGCCGCTGACCGTCCCGGCGACCGTCAGGGCCGCTTTCGGACCACGATGCGGGATGGCTGAAGTCGCCTCGTAAAAACGTAAATCGGCCAGTGAACCCGCTGCGCCGCTGGCATCGATGGCAACCGGCTCACCCTGTGGCGGCACAATCAGCCAGAAGCCATCGCCGCCCAGACCATTCATATGGGGATACACTACGGCGATGGTCGCCGCCGCCGCGACCATCGCTTCAATGGCGTTGCCGCCTTCACGCAAAACGGCCAGCGCGCTTTCGCTGGCAAGATGATGGGGCGTCACGGCCATACCTAACGGGGCGACATTACTTTGGATCATCACAATCTCTTTTTCAGGGTGACAGTGCGTTAACTAAAGCAAGAGATGTTCCAGTTATCCGCTGATATCGGGTTAAACATTGAAAAAAAGCCTTAACCGCCGGAAGATACCTCGCTATTTAGCGGTTTTTTTCTGCCAGGCACGTTATTTGTATAGGCTATGTTCTCTGAAACAAAAGTTACAAGGTCCACGCATGAAGCAGCTCGATGAACGTCTGAAGAGTCACTATCCGCAGTTATCACCGCAGGAGCAGCGCGTAGCCGACTTCGTCTTCGACCACTTCGATGATGTGATCAGCTATAACAGCGCCGAGCTGGCTCGCCTCAGCGGCGTCTCTAAGGCCACCGTCAGCCGTCTGTTTAAGCGGCTCGGTTATGACAAATATCGCGACATGCGGGATGAGCTGCGCACCTTAAGGCAGAGCGGCATGCCGCTGACCGACAACCGCGATGCGGTGCAGGGAAATACACTGCTTGCCCGCCACTACAAGCAGGAAATGGCGAATCTGACCCAGTGGGTCAACGCGATTGACGCCGTACAGTTCGGCGAGGTTGTTCAGCAACTGGCGAAAAGCCAGCGCGTGTTTGTCATCGGCATGCGCAATGCTTACCCGGTAGCGCTGCATTTTCGTCAGCAGCTGCTTCAGGCAAGAGGCGGCGTGCAGGTGCTGCCGCAGCCGGGTCAGACGCTCTCCGAGGAGCTGGCTGAAGTGACGCCGCAGGATATGGTCGTGGTTATCGCTTTCCGTCGTCGTCCGCGCATCATCAAGCCGCTGTTGCAGCAATTGCAACATGATGGCATTCCCACACTGGTGATTTGCGAACCTCAGGCTCAGGCACTGATGGCGCTGGCTCGCTGGCAGCTCTGCGCGCCGCTGGACAGCGTTTCCGCCTTCGACAGCTATGCCTCGGCCAACAGTTTAATTAACCTGCTGGCAAACGCTTTACTGCATGAACTGCTTAGCGAAGGCCGTCAGCGCATTCACCATATTGCCGATCTCTACAACCAGCTGGATGAGCTGGAACAGCGTTAATCGCCAGCGGCTGCCGGTAAGCGGTGGTGCCCCGGCAATCAAAATCACATTAGTGGGGCACCGTTTTGGTGCTTTGCTTTATTTCGGGGCGAAAGATTTACGGCTGTAATTTCCAGCAACTCTTTCCCAAATCCTGTCGGTTATCGGTCTTCTCTCTGCCTGCCTTTTTGCTTTTCTAACGGCATATAATCTGATTTATCAGCCTGTTTACTAGCATAGCTGGTCTTCTGGTCGCGATCCCTGAGTCAAAAAATCACGTTGCGTGGCAGGCAGTCGCGCGGCTGGCACATTAGTTGCAAATGAATTCTTCAAGAATCTTTCGTTTCATGGTTTATTTACCGGGGCAAAAAGAATGAAGAAAGCATTACTGGCAGTAGCAGGTGTGGCGCTGATGTTGACTCAGGTAACGCATGCGTGGGCGGATCAGCTTCAGGACATTGAAAAACGTGGAGTTATCCGCATCGCCGTTCCTCAGGACTTCCCGCCGTTTGGTTCGGTGGGTACCGATCTCCAGCCGCAGGGCTACGACATTGATATGGCGAAATACCTGGCAAAACAGATGAAACTTAAGTTGCAGCTGGTGCCGGTGACCAGCGCCAACCGCGTCCCTTATCTGCAAACCGATAAGGTTGATTTGGTGATCTCCAGCCTGGGCAAAAACCCTGAGCGCGAGAAAGTTATCGCTTTCAGCCGCACTTACGCGCCGTTCTTCCTCGGCGTGTTTGGCCCAAAAGAGGCTGAGCTGAAAGATGCCGCGGCGTTGAGCGGCAAATCCATCGGCGTAACGCGTGGCGCGGTGGAAGATATGGTGCTGAGCGACGTCGCGCCGAAAGATGCCCAGCTGAAGCGCTATGAAGATAACAACACCACGCTTTCTGCCTATCTTTCTGGTCAGGTGCAGTATGTCGCAACCGGCAACCTGGTGGTCGCGGCGATTGCCCGACAGAATGCGGAAAAAGCGCCGGTGGCGAAATTTATGCTGAAGGATTCACCGTGCTTTATCGGTCTTCGCAAAAACGAACCCGCCCTGAAAGCGAAGGTAGATACGCTAATCGACCAGGCGATAAAAGATAAAACGCTGAACGGCCTCTCTGAGCAGTGGCTGAAGGCACCGTTACCGGCCGACTTTGGCGCATAAGGGCAGGCGATGACGGAACAACTCGACTTTCCTGCGCTGTGGCCTTACTGGCCGGAACTGCTTTCCGGGCTGTGGGTAACGATTCAGTTGACCGTGTTGGCCACCGTGGGCGGCGTGGCGCTGGGCATTTTCGGCGCGGCGCTACGCAGCGGCAAGCCGTCGATACTGAGCCGCGTGTGGGGCTGCTACGTTGAGCTGATCCGCAACACGCCATTTGTGGTGCAGCTGTTCTTTATCGTTTTTGGCCTGCCGGCGCTCGGGCTGAAGCTGACGGCGGGCGAAGCCGCACTGCTGGCGATGCTGATTAACCTGGGCGCTTACAGCACCGAAATTATTCGCGCCGGTATTCAGGTCACGCCAAAAGGCCAGTGGGAAGCCGGGCGCGTGCTGGGGCTGACGCGTTCACAGACCTTTCTGCGCATCGTGCTGCCGCCTTCGCTGAAGCGCATTTATCCGGCGCTGGTCAGTCAGTGCATCATCGTGATGCTGGGATCGTCGGTGGTTTCTCAGGTCTCTTATGAGGAGCTGACCTTCGCCGCCAACCTGATCCAGTCCCGGACCTTTTTGAGTTTTGAAGTCTATGGCGTTACTACGCTGCTCTATCTGGCGCTGTCGATTGCGATGCGTCAGTTACTGCTGGCCGCGGGCCGCAAATGGTTTGGAGAAACGCCCTGATGACGACGTTTACTGACTGGGACATCCTGCGCAATCTGTTGCTGGCCGCACGCTGGACGCTGCTGTTGTCGCTGACGGCATTTTTAGGCGGTACGCTGGTGGCGATGCCGCTGGTCATGGTGCGCCTGACGGGCCGTCGCTGGCCGAACCGTTTTATCCGTGCTTATACCGAACTGTTTCAGGGCACGCCGTTGCTGATGCAGCTGTTTCTCGCTTTCTTCGGCGTGGCGCTGTTTGGCATTGATGTATCGCCCTGGACCGCCGCCTCGCTGGCGCTGACGCTGTACACCAGCGCTTTTCTGGTCGATATCTGGTACGGCAGCATTCAGGCTTTACCAAAAGGGCAGTGGGAGGCTTCACGCTGCCTCGGCCTGAATTTTGGTCAGACGCTTTATCGCGTCGTACTGCCGCAGGCATTGCGCATCGGCATTGCGCCAACGGTAGGCTTTGCGGTTCAGGTTATAAAAGGCACCGCGCTGGCATCGATTATCGGCTTTGTCGAACTAACCAAAGCGGGCACCATTCTCAATAACGTGACTTATCAACCGTTCAAAGTTTTCGGGCTGGTGGCGCTGGGCTACTTCCTGATGTGTTATCCGCTGTCGCGCTACAGCCAGTACCTGGAGAAGAAATTCAATGCCGCTCATCACCATTAATCAGGTACAGAAATACTACGGTGCCAATCATGTGCTAAAAGGCGTCGATCTGGATGTCGAGATGGGCGAGGTCATCTCGATTATCGGCCGCAGCGGATCGGGGAAAAGTACGCTGCTGCGCTGTATGAACGGGCTGGAAGGCTATCAGGAAGGCAGTATCAAACTGGGCGGTATGACGATTACCGATCGCGATTCTCAGGCGCGCGAAATCAGCCGCTCGGTCGGCATGGTATTTCAGAACTTTAATCTGTTCCCGCACATGACCGCGTTGGAAAACGTGATGCTGGCGCCGCGTCGGGTTCTGAAAAAGAAGGAGGCCGAATGCCGTGCGCTGGCAGCACAGATGCTGGAAAAAGTCGGGCTGGGCGACCGGATGGATTACTACCCGGCGAATTTATCCGGCGGCCAGCAGCAGCGTGTCGCCATTGCCCGTGCGCTGGCGATGACGCCGAAAGTGCTGCTGTGCGATGAAATCACTTCCGCGCTTGACCCGGAGCTGGTGGGCGAAGTGCTGAAGGTGCTGGAACAGCTGGCGAAAGAGGGCATGACGCTGATTCTGGTCACGCATGAAATGAACTTTGCCCGGGAAGTCGGCGACCGCGTGGTGTTTATGCATCAGGGACGCGTCTGGGAACAGGGCGACAGCAAAATGGTTTTTGCCAGCCCGCAAACTCAGGAACTCAAACAGTTTATCTCATCGGTGCGCGGTCTGAACTGATGCATCGATCGACAAGAGAAGGAACCACAAGATGGATTTAGCGAACATTTCCCAAATCAATCCACCGCAGCGCCTGCTGATGGGGCCGGGGCCGATCAATGCCGATCCGCGCGTGCTGCGCGCCATGTCCAGCCAGCTGATCGGGCAGTACGATCCGGCCATGACGCATTACATGAACGAAGTGATGGCGCTCTATCGCGGCGTGTTCCGCACGCAAAATCAGTGGACGCTGCTGATCGACGGCACTTCTCGTGCCGGTATCGAAGCGATATTGCTGTCGGCGATCCGGCCTGGCGATAAAGTTCTGGTGCCGGTATTTGGCCGTTTCGGTCATCTGCTGTGTGAAATTGCCCGGCGTTGCCGCGCCGAAGTTCATACCATTGAAGCGCCGTGGGGCGAAGTGTTTACGCCCGATCAAATTGAAGATGCGATCAAAACCGTGCGACCGCGCCTGCTGCTGACCGTGCAGGGCGATACGTCTACCACCATGCTCCAACCGCTGGAAGAACTCGGTGCAATCTGCAAAAAGTATGGCGTGCTGTTTTATACCGATGCCACGGCGTCGTTTGCCGGAAACGCGCTGGAAACCGATGCCTGGGGACTGGATGCCGTGTCCGCCGGGATGCAGAAATGCCTTGGCGGCCCGTCCGGCACCTCACCCATCACGCTCAGCCCGGAAATGGAAGCGGTAATCCGCAAGCGCAAATGTGTCGAGGAAGGCATTCGTACCACCGCACATCAGGACGGCGAAGACGAGATGATCTGGTCCAACTATTTCGATCTCGGCATGATCATGGACTACTGGGGGCCAGAACGGCTTAACCATCACACCGAAGCGACTTCCGCCCTGTTTGGCGCTCGCGAATGCGCGCGTTTGATCCTTGAAGAAGGTCTGGATCAGGGCATTGCCCGCCACAAGCTGCATGGTGATGCCATGCTGAAAGGCATTCAGGGCATGGGACTGGAAACCTTCGGGGATATAAACCACAAGATGAACAACGTGCTGGGCGTCGTTATCCCAGAAGGCATTAACGGCGATCGGGTACGGAAACTGATGCTGGAAGATTTTGGCATCGAAATCGGCACCTCGTTTGGCCCGCTGCACGGCAAGGTCTGGCGTATTGGCACCATGGGTTACAACGCCCGTAAAGATTGCGTGATGCAGACGCTGAGCGCGCTGGAATCGGTGCTGACTTATCTGGGCTACAAAACGCCGCAGGGTGCCGCGATGCAGTCGGCCTGGGATCATTACTCACGCGGGAGCTGCTGATGGAGCTGATGAGTTCAGCCGCGGCTGAGCAAGCCGCTGCCAGAGTCATGGCGCGCTGCGATCGGCTGGCGGAAATCAGTGAAACGCCCGAATTTCTCACCCGCGTATACCTCTCGCCAGAACATCTGCGCGCTAATGCGCTGGCAGGCGAATGGATGGCCGAAGCGGGCATGAAAGTCTGGCAGGACAGCGTGGGTAATATCTGCGGTCGTTATGAAGGTCTGGAAGCGGGAGCGCCCGCACTGCTGCTGGGTTCCCATCTGGATACCGTGCGTAACGCCGGACGCTACGACGGCATGCTTGGCGTGCTGACCGCTATCGAAGCCGTGCAGGCCCTGAACCAGCAGGGAAAACGTCTGCCGCTGGCAATCGAAGTCGTTGGTTTTGGTGATGAAGAAGGAACGCGTTTTGGCATCACGCTGCTGGGCAGTCGTGGACTCACCGGCAGCTGGCCGGAAAGCTGGGTCAATCATCCCGATGGCAACAGTATTACCGTGGCGCAGGCGATGGCCGACGCGGGTCTGGATGCCGATGCCATCCCACAGGCGGCGCGGGAGGTGAAAGAGATCGTTGCCTATCTCGAACTGCATATCGAACAGGGGCCTTGCCTCGAACAGGCAGATTTGGCGCTGGGCGTGGTGACCGCGATCAACGGTGCACGACGGCTAAACTGCCGGTTTGTTGGCGAGGCAGGCCATGCCGGAACGGTGCCCATGTCGCATCGAAAAGACGCGCTGGCCGCGGCGGCTGAATGGATGGTGTTTGTCGAGCAGGCCGCGCCAAAGCACAGCCCGCAGCTGGTGGCGACCGTTGGCACCCTACAATGTCTGCCCGGCGCGGTTAACGTCATCCCCGGTGAGGTCATGCTGACGCTGGACGTGCGCGGGCCAGAAGACCAGCCGCTGGCGGAACTGCTTTCCGCGTTGCTGACTCAGGCTGAAGCGATAGCATTACGTCGTGGCCTGGATTTTAGCGCGGAAGAATATTATCAAATCCCGGCAACGCGTTGTGATGAGGGATTACAGGCTGCGCTGAGCCAGGCGGTGATGGCAGTTCAGGGCCGCACGCTTGCGCTGCCGAGCGGCGCGGGACACGATGCGATTGCGATTGCCGAGCGCTGGCCGGTCGGCATGCTGTTCGTGCGCTGCGATCGCGGCATCAGCCATCATCCGGCCGAATCCGTGCATGCGGCCGATGTGGCAAAAGCGATTCGGGCCTATGCTGGCGTGGTAGAGCAAATAGGGAGCGGCGAATGACGCTGGAGATATTTAACCAGGCCGCCGCTGGCGATGCAAAAGCGCAGATTGCCCATTGCGTAGCGCTGGACGACTGGGCCAGCGTGCTGGTGGCGAAAAGACCCTTTCAGTCTCAGCAGGCGCTGCTGCAAGCCGCGGACGCGCTGGCTCGCCAGTGGGATGAACGGGCGTTAAACCAGGCGCTCTCTGCTCATCCCCGTATTGGCGAAAAGGCGCAGGGCGAGGGCAAAGAAGCCGGGCTGTCCAGACAAGAACAGGGGCAGGTAAATGCCGATGACGCCGCACTCAAACAGGCGCTTCAGGCAGGTAATATCGCCTATGAACAGCGCTTTGGTCGCGTTTTTTTGATTCGGGCAAAAGGCCGCAGCGGAGAAGCGATCCTCGCAGAACTCCAGCGGCGTCTTGGTAACAATGCTCCCCAGGAACTTGACGAGGCACTCGCTCAGCTGCGAGAAATTACGTTGCTGCGCTTACAGGAGACTTTCCAATGAGCACCATCACCACGCACGTTCTGGATACGGCGCTGGGGAAACCGGCGGTGGGCGTCGCTATCTCTCTGGAGCAGAACAGCAGTCAGGGCTGGTTGCCGGTAGCCGAAGAGGCCACCGATGCAGACGGGCGTATTAAGGCGCTCACGCCGGAACCGCTGGCGCCTGGCCACTATCGACTGATTGCCGAAATCGGCGACTACTTTGCTGCCAGCGGGCGTGATGCGCTCTACGTTAGCGCGCAAATCGACTTTGTGATCCCGGCAACCGGCAGCCACTACCATTTACCGTTTTTGATTTCACCGTGGTCATGGTCGACCTACCGGGGCAGCTGAGCCCGGGCTATTTTACTTGCCATTTTGGGCGTGGACAGTGCTCAAACGCATCACGTACTTAGAGTCTGCTGCGGGTTTTGCGCGCTGGCCGCACCCAAACTGACTGCGCCAATAACGCCCACTTTGTCGTGGGGTAATCATTGAAGGGTAAAATATGGTCAGGCCTGAAGATACGCGTTATCCGGCAGGAAAATCCTTTGCCTGGGGACTCCAGCACGTATTCACCATGTACGGTGGCATCATTGCGCCACCGCTGATTATCGGGGCGGCGGCCGGGCTTTCAGCGGCAGCGTTGGGCATGCTGGTGACTGCGGCGCTGTTCGTCAGCGGCTGTGCGACGCTGCTTCAGTCGCTTGGTGTACCGGGCTTTGGCTCGCGTCTGCCGCTGGTGCAGGGCGTCTCTTTTGCGGGCGTGGCGACGATGGTCACGCTGGTAACGGGGGGCGGAGGATTGCCGGTGGTGTTTGGCGCAGTGATCGTCTCTTCACTGATTGGCCTGCTGATTGCGCCGCTGTTTGCCCATATCATCCGCTTTTTCCCGCCGGTGGTAACGGGAACCGTGATTACCGTCATTGGTCTTTCACTGATCCCGGTCGCCGCGCGTTGGGCGATGGGCGGCAATCCGGCTGCACCCGGCTGGGGCTCGCCGGGCAATATCGGGCTGGCCGCGCTGACGCTGGCCGTCGTGCTGCTACTGAATCGGTTTGGTAATGGCGCGATAAAAAGGGTGGCAGTGCTGGCGGCAATGGTGCTCGGCACGCTGTTTGCTGCGCTCAGCGGAAAAGCCCATTTTTCAACGGTGCTGAACGGCGATTGGGTGGCTTTACCGGGCGTACTAAGCTTTGGTATGCCGGTTTTTGATGTAGCGGCGATCCTGTCGATGACGCTGATTGTACTGGTGCTGCTCACTGAAACCACTGCCGGACTGATCGCCATTGGTGAAATAGTGGGTACGCCGGTTGACGGCAAGCGTATCGCCAGCGGTCTGCGGGCCGATATGCTAACCAGCGCGCTGTCACCGCTGTTTAACTCCTTCCCACAAAGCGCTTTCGCCCAGAATATTGGCCTGGTCGCCATCACCGGGATTAAAAGCCGTTATGTGGTAGCAGCCGGCGGCGTGATCCTGGTTTTGCTGGGCTGCCTGCCGGTGCTGGGCAGAATTGTGGCAGCCGTTCCGGCCCCGGTATTGGGCGGAGCAGGCGTGGTGCTGTTTGGTACGGTCGCGGCCAGCGGGATCCGCACGTTAGCCAAAGTTGAATACCGTGAAAACATGAATCTGGTCGTGGTCGCAACATCCATTGCCTTTGGCATGATCCCGGTCGTGGTGCCGTCGTTCTACGATCAGTTTCCCGGTTGGGTACGGACTATTTTCCACTCCGGGATTAGCGCTGCCTGTCTGGTTTCGGTGGTGTTGAATATCGTCTTCAACAGCGTCAGCCGCAGACCGGTCAGGCTGGCAGAACAGCCTGGGCGGGAGAATTAAGCGGCTCGCCGAAGAACAGGTAATATCCTTCAGTCGCTTAAAAACTAAATGCATCCGCATCACGCCACGCCGGGAATTTTTCGCGGTACTCCTGTAACTTCTCCAGCGAAAGTTCGGCATGGAGAATCACGGGCTGATGGGATTCGCCCTCAGCCAGAATGTCACCCTGCGGGCCGATCACTCTGCTGTCGCCGCTGTAGTGATGCTGGTTACCATCACTGCCTACGCGATTACATCCCGCGATATAGGCCTGATTCTCAATGGCACGCGCCAGCAGTAATGCCTGCCAGTGTGACGCCCGGGCGGCTGGCCAGTTAGCCACGTACAGAGCAAGATCGTAATCGTTCTGATTGCGCGAAAACACCGGGAAACGCAGGTCGTAACACACCTGCGGCAGGATGCGCCAGCCGCGCCACTCAACGACTTCACGCCGTTCGCCTGCAAGATAGTGATGGTGCTCATCCGCCATGCGGAAAAGATGCCGCTTGTCGTAGCGATGGACTTTGCCGTCCGGGTCCACCAGCAGAAAACGGTTAACCGCCCCCTGTTCAGTCTGAATCGCCGCGCTGCCGCCGACCATCGCATCGGTTTCGCGGGCTTTTTCCCGCAGCCATTGAATAACGCGCGTCTCTGGCAGCGAGTTTTTTGCGGCCTCCATCGCAAAACCGGTAGTAAACATTTCCGGCAGTACGATCAGATCCCGATCGTGCAGATCTGCCAGCAGCGCATCAAAAAAACGCAGGTTAGCTTCGCCATCCATCCAGACCAGAGGCTGCTGTAAAACGCTAAGGTTTAAAGTCGACACAGGCGCTCCGCCGCTGCATCCAACGTCGCTTCCTGTTTTGCGAAGCACAGACGGATCAGCTTATGAGGGAAAGGGCCGGCGCAAAATACCGACAGCGGAATCGCCGCCACGCCGACTTCTTTGGTCAGCCACTGACAGAACGCCACGTCATCCAGATCGGAGATGGCGCTGTAGTCCGCCAGCAGGAAATAGGTGCCTTCACAGGGCAGGACGTTAAGACGGCTTTTCGCCAGAGCCTGCACAAAGCGATCGCGCCGGGCACGATAAAAATCGGGAAGCTCGCGGTAGTGTTCCGGTTCGGCGTTGAGCATATCGGCCAGCGCCAGCTGTGCCGGCGTATTGACCGCAAAAGTCAGATACTGGTGTACCTTGCGCACTTCAGCCGTCAATGCCGCAGGCGCCACGCAGTAACCCACTTTCCAGCCGGTCATATGAAACGTTTTGCCAAAAGAGGAAACGGCGATGGAGCGCTCGCGCAGCTGAGGATGCGCCAGCACGCTGGCATGGCCTTCCTGAGCAAAACAGATGTGCTCATACACTTCATCACTCAGCACATAGATTTCCTGTTCTTTAACAGCCTGCCACAGGGATTCAAAATCGCTTTTCTGCCAGACGGTCGCCGAAGGATTGTGCGGCGTGTTGAGGATAACCAGGCGAGTGTGGGGAGAAAGCAGCGCGGCAAATTCCTGCCAGTCCACGCGAAAGGTCGGCGGCTGCAAGGCGATACGTTTCATCACGCCGCCCGCCAGCGTTACCGCTGGTGCATAGCTGTCGTAGCTGGGATCGAAGCAAATGACTTCATCACCAGGCCGGACCAGCGCGGTAATCGCGGCATACAGCGCCTCGGTCGCGCCTGCGGTGACGGTTATATCCGTGTTGCTGTCCGGCTGATGACCGTAAAGTTCTGCGGTTTTCGCGGCAATAGCTTCGCGCAGCGGCTGCACGCCTGTCATTGGCGCATACTGATTGGCGCCCGCGCTGACGTGATGCGCCAGGCGTGCCTTCAGGTAATCCGGCCCGTCAAAATCGGGAAAGCCCTGGGAGAGATTAATGGCGTTATGCTGCTGCGCGAGCGCGCTCATTTGCGTAAAAATGGTGGTGCCCAGAGCAGGAAGTTTGCTCTCAGGCGTCATCGACGTTTGGCTCATTATTATTAATCCTTGCGTAACGTTCTTCCAGGATGTGTTAACCCTGTGTTGCCGCCACTATAGCCCCGATGCTACTATTTGGCAATCGAGACGCTTAGACGTCTAAACGCTAACGTTATGCCGTTACACCGGCACCAGAAAGGAAGAGTATGAGCACTATTCCACAGTTGGATCAGCTGGTGGCGGCCTGCCACTGGATCGGCGCTCGCGGCTGGGCACCGGCGACCGGCGGCAATATGTCAGTGCGCCAGGACGGGGAGTTTTGCCTGCTGAGCGAATCCGGCAAAGATAAAGGCGCACTGACCCGCGACGACTTTATTCAGGTCGCCATCGCAAACAATCACGTGCCTTCGGGCCGTAAGCCTTCTGCCGAAACCGGCCTGCATACGTTGATCTACCGCCTGTTCCCGGAAGCGGGGGCTGTGCTGCATACGCATACGGTGAACTCGACCGTGCTCTCCCGCATTGAGAAGGGCGCTGTATTAGAGCTGCAAGGCTATGAAATGCAGAAAACCTTGTCCGGGCAGAGCTCGCATCTCGATACCGTATCGATTGCGCTTTTCGATAACGATCAGGATATTGACGCTCTGGCGGAGCGTATTGAGCATTTCGCTGCTGAAACCCCGCTGCGCTATGCCTTCCTGCTGCGAGGGCACGGGCTGACGTGCTGGGGAAGGGATGTCAACGAGGCGAAGCGCCATCTTGAAGGACTGGAATTTCTGTTCCAGTGTGAATTACAACGTCGGCTGTTGGAGGCCAAATGATCCGCGCGATAGTGACCGATATTGAAGGAACCACCAGCGATATTCGCTTTGTGCACGATGTGCTTTTTCCTTATGCGCGAGAAAATCTGGCGGCCTTTATTGCGGCTTTCCAGCATCGTGAAGATGTTGCGCTGGCGCTGAGCGATCTGCGGGATGAAATTGCCCAGCCGCAGGCGACGGTTGAAGATTTGATTACCGTGCTGTTTGGATTTATGGATGAGGATCGCAAATCTACCTCACTGAAAGCGCTTCAGGGCATGATTTGGCGAGATGGCTATGTGAACGGCAGCTTTACCGGCCATTTGTATTCCGACGTGCTGCCTGCTTTCCAGGCATGGCAGGCGCAGGGCATTAAGCTTTACGTTTATTCGTCTGGCTCAGTAGCAGCGCAGAAATTGTTATTTGGCTACAGTGACGCGGGTGATATCACCGATCTCTTCAGCGGCTATTTTGACACCCATGTCGGTGCCAAGCGTGAAAACGCGTCTTATCGCAACATTGCCGCTGAGATTGACCTGCCGTCCGATGCACTGCTGTTTTTATCCGATATTCATCAGGAGCTGGATGCGGCACAGGATGCAGGCTGGAACACCGTGCAATTAATTCGTGGCGAAGCGGACACGGCAAGCCGTCATCGCCAGGTTAACCGTTTTGATCAGATCAATCTGGAGACGTTTGCCTTATGAGCGCACTGACTATTTTTACCGAGAGCGAAGCCACTACGCCGGTCTGGCACAGCACCGAGGCTGAAGAGATTCGCCAGAAGCTGAGCAGCAAAGAGGTACGCTTTGAGCGTTGGGAAGCAGACCGTGATTTAGGCGTTGATCCCACACCGGAAACGGTGATCAACGCTTATCAGCACGCCATCGACAGGCTGGTGGCGGAAAAAGGCTACCAGAGCTGGGATGTGATCAGCATGCGTGCGGATAACCCGCAGAAAGAGGTGCTGCGCGAGAAGTTTCTTTCCGAGCATACGCATGGTGAAGATGAAGTACGTTTCTTTGTCGAAGGCGCGGGGCTGTTTTGCCTGCATCTGGACGGCCATATTTATCAGATCCTTTGTGAAAAAAACGATCTGATTTCCGTCCCTGCGGGCACGCCGCACTGGTTTGATATGGGATCGTCACCGAATTTTACCGCTATTCGTATTTTTGATAATCAGGAAGGTTGGATCGCGAAATTTACCGGCGATCGCATTGCGGATGCGTATCCGCGACTGCCTTAAGAGCGATATCTTCCTGCTTCTATACAATGGCGTAGCTGTTTAAACGCGTTGGGATGAGCGTAGAGAATCATCTGTTTTTCTTACCAACAGCGCTGATGTTTGCAAGGGGCAGATAAGCCGGGTGTCTGGCGCAGGGACGCGCCAGTCAAGCCTTAAGGGAAGGATTCACGGCGTCCCGCTGTTCTGTTCCTGACTGCCGCCAGACACTGAGGCCGGTTTTGACTTTAGCTTACAGCCGCCCGTTACCGCGCCCGGCCCGGCTGGAAAATCCCGGCTTTCACCTGTGCGGGTGTGACCACGCCGGTATCCAGCACCCAGCCGCTGATCAGCTCCGCTGGCGTCACGTCAAAGGCTGGGTTACAGACCTGCGCATCTTCCGGTGCCCACTGTACTTCACCAAAGCTGCCCGCCACCCCGGTCACTTCACTCGCAGCGCGTTGCTCAATGGGAATTGCGCTGCCGTTTGGACAAGCCGGATCGAGCGTGGTATGTGGTGCTGCAACATAAAAAGGAATGCGGTGATAGTGCGCCAGTACCGCGAGGCTGTAGGTGCCAATCTTATTGGCGACGTCACCATTAGCCGCTATTCGGTCAGCACCAACCCAAATTGCATCAACCTGCTTCTGCGCCATCAGGCTCGCCGCCATACTGTCGCAGATTAAACGATAGGGCACGCCCAGTTCGCCCAGTTCCCACGCGGTCAGACGTCCGCCTTGCAGCAGCGGGCGCGTTTCATCGACCCAGACCTTTTCCACATGACCTTCCTGCCAGCCACGAGAAATCACCCCTAATGCGGTGCCTGTACCTGCGGTCGCCAGGCCTCCCGTATTACAGTGAGTCAGTAAACGGCTACCGGCTTTAATCAGCTTCGCGCCCGCCGTCGCGATGTTATCGCACAGCAATTTATCTTCTTCGACCAGACGCAGGGCTTCAAAAGTCATTGCGGTAATATACCGATCCTGGGCCAGGGCCAGCTTCATGCGGTCAAGATTGTTCATCAGATTGACGGCGGTAGGGCGGGCGGCCCGCAGCACGTCCAGCGCTTCGCTCAACGCGGGTTTGGCCATGCCGTTTTCAGCCAGCAGCGCCAGCAGTAAACTGGCAGAAAGGCCAATCAGCGGCGCACCGCGCACCCGCAGTGCTTTGATGTGGTCAACTAGCTCCGGCACGCCCGGCGTGGGACACCAGACTTTTCTCTGCGGCAGTGCCTGCTGGTCAAGGATCCACAGCTGGTTGTCACGAACTTGTAAGCTGGTTGTGCTCAGTGTCTGCATGGAAGTTAAATCCTGGTTGCGTTATCAGGCCATATTGTGCCAACATGCCATACGGATGTATAGACGTCTGAACGGCTTATTTTGATAAAAAGGTGTGAGCAACACTGTGAGGCCGGGACGAAAAGCTGATTAGCAAGTTTTGACGAGGGTGAGTTAATGACGCAATACCGTACGTTCACCGCAGCAGATGCCGTGGAATATGCGCGCCAGTTCGGCGGCATTGAACATCCCGACACCCTGGTGGATTCGCAGGAAGTGGGCGATGGCAATCTTAACCTGGTCTTCAAAATCTTTGACCGTGATGGCGCCAGCCGGGTTATCGTTAAGCAGGCACTCCCTTACGTACGCTGTGTGGGCGAATCCTGGCCATTAACGCTCGATCGTGCTCGTATCGAAGCGGAAGTGCTGCAAATTCACGGGGAATTTTGCCCGGAACATACGGTAAAAATTCTGCATTACGATCCGGCGCTGGCGGTGATGGTGATGGAAGACCTTTCCAGTCATGCTATCTGGCGCGGCGAACAGGTCAAAGGCGTCGATTATCCGCAGGCTGCTGCCCAGCTTGGGCACTATCTTGCACAGACGTTGTTTCACACGTCCGATTTTTATCAGCATCCTCATCAGAAAAAAGCGGACGTCATCCGCTTTACCAACCCAGAACTGTGCGACATTACGGAAGAGCTGTTTTTTAACGAGCCTTACGAAGTCCATGAACGTAACGGTTATCCCCGCGCGCTGGAGCCGCTGGTCGCCACGCTGCGTACCGATGACGAACTGCGCCATAAAGTAGCCGGCCTCAAGCATCGCTTTCTGTCAAACGCTGAAGCACTGCTGCACGGTGATGTCCACAGCGGCTCCATATTCGTGGCCGAAGGCAGCCTGAAAGTCATTGATGCTGAATTTGGCTATTATGGTCCGATTGGTTTCGATGTTGGCAGCGCGTTGGGCAATCTTCTGCTTAACTACTGCGCCCTGCCGGGCCTGCTCGCACCGCGTGAAGCGGCTGACGTGCGGGAAAAACGGCTGAACGATGTTCGTATAACATGGCAAAGTTTTGCAGAGGAGTTTTTGGCGCTGGCAGCTGAAAAATCACGCGATCGTGCGCTGGCGTATCCGGGTTATGCGGCTGAATTCCTGAAAAAAATCTGGCGTGACACGCTGGGCTACTGCGGTACAGAAGCGATCCGCCGTACCGTTGGCATGTCGCAGATTGCCGATTTTAAAAGCATTCAGGATGAAGCGATGAAGGTGGAGTGTTTCCGCCAGGCGATCGCCTTAGGAAGAATGCTGATCCTGGCGGCAGATCACATCGAAGATAGTGAAGCCCTGATTGCCCGCGTGCGGCAGAACGGCTAACGCTTTTACTCTGGCGGCTTACGAGAAATACAGACCGTAAGCCGCTTTGCATTTCTCCCTTCAGCAAAACTTCTTTCTTAAATCTATTTTTTAATTTCACTGGCGTAATTATTGCAATTGCCAGCTAATTTCTTCTGCTGAATAATGGCAGGGTGAGTCGGAGACTCATATTTTATTAGCGGTATTGATTGCTAATTAATGTCATTTTTAATGCCAGGTTATTATAAACAATCATTTCTTTTCCGTAACAATCCGCGACCAAAGTCGGGTTAGTGGAAAGGCTCTGTATTGCACGATGCAGGGGTGGGTTGGCCTCCTTTTGGGAGGCACCATCCGGGTTTTCTGCGTCTGGAAAATAATAACGTTTATTTTAATTATCCATCACGGTGCAATGAAATAAAATGCATTCAGTGATGCGTGATAGCCAGTTAACTGAGAGGGCATTATGCCTTGTAAATTCACTTTTCATGATCTTTTTTATAATAAAAAAATAAAAAACGTTCATTCTGTTAAAAATAATATATCAGCAGCAAATTATTCACTGCTGGTCACCCTACTTGCGCTGACGCCATTATTTAGCCATGCACAACCCGCAACATTAACGCCGTCCTCAGCGCTTCTGGTACCTGAAATGCTGTCGCAGCAGCGTGACACGCTGCCAGGGTTGTTTGCTGCTGATGGCGAAGAACAAGCAGGATACGGCACCATCAAGAATGTGGCTTTGGGGAGTGAGAGTTGCCTTACTTTACAGCCTGATAACAGCAGCGTGACTTTCCAACGCTGCCAGGATACGGCCCGCCAACGCTGGCAGCTGTCGCAGATCATGACCGGCTATCTTAAAATTACCAGCGAGGCGTTGGCCGAAGAAAATAAAGAATATTGCCTGGGAATGAATTCCAGTGCTGCTCAGACAGAGCCAACAATGATGGAATGCACCGGCAGCGGTTTTAATTCTCAGCGATCCTGGAAGGCCGCTATTAATCAGGCGTCTGCGGTGTCAGACATTGTCTATACCCTGGAAAATAAATATCGCAACGACCTGGGGAAAAAAGAGGTACTGGGCCATAGCAATAATCGCCTGCAAATGGTGGCTACCAGTACGACAAATGATGTTTCCTGGCAGCTTTCTGTTCCTGCTCAGGTAGCGACGCGTCCGGTTATTGGTAATAAAAAGGTCCTGCTATTGCATACCCACTATAGCGACAGGCCAGCTAACGATCTGGCCGCAATAAAGAGCGCGGTGTTTGGCTCAGGAACTGACTTTAGCTCGCTCGTGAGTGCCGTCAGGATTGCCTCTTACGGAAAGCTTTTACTGAGCGGGGATACGGTCAGCGATATTGATTTGGGGCCTCGTCCAGCTATTTGCTCCAGCAGCGTGGTAGCGCAGGCGCAAACGCTGGCCCGTGCAAAGGGCATTGAACCCAATAACTATGATTATGTTTTTGTCGAAATTCCCTCCACTTCCTGTAGCTGGACCGGGCTGGCTGCCACCCCTGGCAGCTGGATTATCGGCAACGCCTCGGGCCATAAGCCCTGGATGTGGCAGCACGAATTTGGCCATAACCTGGGCGCACCTCATGCGACCTCACTGGAAGGTTGTACCACTAACAGTCTGGGTATTGTTCAACTTGACCCGCAGTGTAGGAAAACCACTGCCGGCGATCCTTCCGATACGATGAACGGCGGGGGCAGCCGACTCTACCCTGCGCCTTATCTGCTCTATGCCGGATGGCTGTCCGATGCGCAGATGCCGCAGATTGATAAGCCAGAAAACTATACGCTTACGCCATTATTCAACACGCCAAACGAGGGTGAGCTGAAAGGCTTACGTATTCTGCGCCGGGATGGCACTTACCTGACGTTGGAATACCGTCAGCCGGGTACCGGTTTTGAAGGTTGGGCGAGCAGCGATCCTTTCGTTAACGGAGTGATTGTCCGTGTGGCTTCCTTTGGCAGCACGGTCAGCAACACGCTGGTGGATACTACGCCAGGCAGCGCGGATGGCATGAAAGATGCGCCGCTGATGCCGGGTAAATCTATTGATGATGTGCTGTCCGGTAAACGGATTACGCTGTTAAACATTGATGCCCGCGGGGCACATCTTCATATCGGGACTCTTTCTGATGCTAATGAAGAGGTCAAAGTGCCTGTCGCCGTGGTGCCGGAGGATTTCAGTGTTGTTGCCCGCAACAATGATGGCACCGTCCGAATATTGAACGGTAATGCCAGCACCGGTAATGAATTTGTCTGGACGACGCTGGCGGGTTCAGGCCGGTTTGGCTTGCAGGCAGAGCCTTCCGGCCCGATGGTATCCGAAGTTCGGCAGAGCAGTGCCCGCGCCGCTTTTCCTGGCGGGGCAACGGGGCAGGCAAGGTATCAGCTAACCGTAACCGGTTCCCACGGCATGACGGACAGTAAAATTGTGACCGTGACCGTGCTGCCACCGCAGGTCAATATCAACGGACAGGAGAGCCTGGCGCCGGGCGAGGTGGTAGTCTTTAACTCGCAGGATAACTTTGAGGCGGCGAAGTGGCACTGGAGCCTGGTTAACGGCAGTCAAACCGTGGCGGAAAGCGATCTGGCGGTGTTTGAGCTGGACGGTCAAAACTATGCCAGTGGAACTTATCAGCTGAAACTGGAAGCGTCCTCGTAAGATGGACGGCACTTCCCTTCAGCGACGAAAACGGTGACCATCGCCGCAACTGAAAAGGCCTACCCTGAGTATGTGGAAGGGACGGCTTATCAGGCAGGAGATAAGGTTCACAGCGCTGGCGGCAATTATTCCTGTAAACCTTTGCCGTTTACGCCATGGTGTGCGGGTGTGGCCAGCGCCTATGCGCCGGGCGTCGGCCAACACTGGCAGGACGCCTGGGATAAGATTGATTAAATCGCTAACAGGCAGGTGATAAAAACTCAGCCGGAACTCTCTTTCGGCTGAGTTTTATCTCGCCACGCCCCATCCCATGGCTAACGCTACGCTAGCGGCCTGCTGGTTAAGCCGCTTCCGTTTTCCGCCCCTGCTCCTTCAGATTATCCGCTGGCTCCCCGCGTTTTTCTGTCTCATTATTTACTGGCTGAGTCGCCAGGGCATCGGCTGCGAACTCATCAACATTGATTGAACGCAGGCGGCTGGCCTCGGCGCGTGTCAGCACGGCCGCTTCTTCCGGGGTAAGCCATTTTTCCTGTAACCCTTTCTGCGCCAGCTTATCCAGCCGGGTAAAAGAGAGATGTTTCCCCAGTTTTTTATTCAGGCGATCGTGAATGACTTCCGCCGCCATCACATCCTGCAATGCCTCTTCGAGCTGGCCTGCGGGATTGTGCTCGCCGGGCGTCAAATACTGACCGCGGCCCAGTCGGGTACGGGTAGCGGACGGGATCTGGAGAATTTTGGCCAGCTGGTGATCCAGACGGTCAGAAGGCGCGCGGCAGTGACGGCCCAGCGGAAAAATCACCACGCGCATCAGGCCAGCGACCAGGCGATTAGGGAAATTACGTAGCAGATCGTCAAGGGCGGTTTCGGCCTGATTCAGCGCATCCTGCACGCCCCAGTGCAGCAGCGGCAGATCGGCTTCATTGCGGCCCTCATCCTCATAGCGTTTGAGCGTTGCCGACGCCAGGTAAAGCTGGCTCAGCACATCGCCAAGGCGCGCGGAGATGCGCTCACGACGTTTCAGGCTACCGCCTAATACCGACATGGCGATATCGGAAAGCAGCGCCAGGTTAGCGCTCAGCCGGTTGAGATGCTGATAATAACGACGGGTGGCATCACGTGTTGGCGTCTGGCTGGTACGGCCCGCGGTCAGCCCAAGCCACAGGCTGCGTGCCTGATTACTGCCGATATGGCCGATATGGCTGAACAGCGCCCGGTCAAAGGCCACCACATCATGATTTGCCGCCGCAGCCATCTCGGCCAGCACATAAGGATGGCAGCGGATTGCGCCCTGACCAAAGATGATCATGCTGCGCGTAAGAATGTTTGCGCCCTCAACGGTAATCGCAATCGGCGCGCCCTGATAGGCGCGAGCCAGGAAATTGCTTTTCCCCAGCATGATGCCTTTGCCGCCAGCAATATCCATCGCATCAACGATGGCCCGCTGACCGCGATGGGTACAGTGGTATTTCACAATAGCCGACAGCACTGCCGGTTTTTCACCCAGCATAATGGCAGAGGTAATCAGCGAGGCGGCTGCATCCATCACATAAGCGTTACCGGCGATGCGCGCCAGCGGCTCTTCGACGCCTTCCATCTTGCCGATAGGCAGACGGAACTGGCGGCGAATGTGAGCATAGGCGCCGATGGCCAGCGCAATGGTTTTCAGGCTGCCGGTCGAGTTAGAAGGCAGCGTGATGCCGCGACCGACGGATAAACATTCCACCAGCATTCGCCAGCCCTGACCGGCCATCACCGGGCCGCCAATAATATAATCAATCGGCACGAAGATATTGCTACCGCGCGTTGGGCCATTCTGGAAAGGCACGTTAAGCGGAAAATGCCGGTTGCCGATTTCCACGCCCGGTGTTGTTGTCGGGATCAGCGCGCAGGTAATACCCAATTCTTCGGTTTCACCTAACAAATGTTCAGGATCGGACAGCTTAAAAGCCAGGCCCAGCACGGTAGCAACCGGTGCGAGCGTGATGTAGCGTTTGTTCCAGGTTAAGCGCATGCCCAGCACCTGTTGGCCATGCCACTCTCCCATACATACCACGCCGGTATCAGGAATGGCACCCGCGTCGGAACCCGCTTCCGGGCTGGTTAGCGCAAAGCAGGGGATCTCCTCGCCGCGCGCCAGGCGGGGAAGATAATGATCTTTCTGTTTGTCCGTGCCGTAGTGTTGTAGCAGCTCACCCGGCCCCAGTGAGTTAGGCACGCCAACGGTGATCGCCAGAATGCCGGAAACGCCAGCCAGCTTCTGCAACACGCGGGCCTGAGCATACGCCGAAAAGGCCAGCCCGCCATACTCTTTCTTAATGATCATGGCGAAGAAGCGGTGTTCTTTCAGGAAGGCCCACAGCTCGGGCGGCAGGTCGGCCATTTCATGGGTGATCTGAAAATCATTCGCCATGCGGCAAGCCTCTTCAACCGGCCCGTCGAGGAATGCCTGTTCTTCCGCAGTAAGGCGCGGTTGCGGGTAAGCATGCAGCTTCTGCCAGTCAGGCTTGCCGCGAAACAGATCGCCTTCCCACCAGGTGGTACCGGCCTCAATCGCTTCTTTTTCCGTTCGTGACATCGGCGGCATGACTTTCTGAAAAGTACGCAGCATGGGTTTTGAGAAGAGCGAGCGACGCAGCGGCAATAAGTTTAAAGGCAGTAAAATTATCGCCAGCGGCAGCAGCAACCATGCTGACCAGATCCCCGCGACGGCCCAGCCCAGCGTCCACAGCAGCATAACCGCACTGGCCAGAAGCAGGTTTATGCGGTGATAAAAAAGTGCGCCAATCAACACCACTGTTGCAATACAACTGATGACTATCATAAACATCGCTCCACGAGTAGTAAGAGGTCTGACCTGTTAGTTACAGGTGTAAATGAGATGGTTTTTCTTATCAATCTATTTACATGATAATTACAACCTGGCTCACAAACCGCGAGGACGGCTGCCTGAAGTGACGGCCAGGCAGGCAGGGCGCTTTTCGCCTGAGCGGCAACTTGGTAAACTGCACCTGACCTCACCTAAAAGGACTCCCCTATGTATCAGGACATCATTCGCGCCGAGCTAAACGAAGCCGCGGACACGCTCACTAAATTCCTCAGCGACGATGCTAATATTCATGCCATTCAGCGCGCTGCCGTTTTGCTGGCGGATTCGTTTAAAGCCGGTGGCAAAGTGCTTTCCTGCGGCAACGGTGGTTCACATTGCGATGCAATGCACTTTGCTGAAGAGTTAACGGGTCGCTATCGCGAAAATCGCCCTGGCTACCCGGCAATCGCGATTTCCGACGTCAGCCATCTTTCCTGCGTCAGTAATGATTTCGGCTACGACTATGTCTTTTCCCGCTATCTGGAAGCGGTCGGCAAGCCCGGCGACGTGCTGCTGGGCATTTCCACTTCCGGCAACTCAGCAAACGTCATCAAAGCGGTAGAAGCGGCGCGCCAGCAGGGCATTAAAGTGATTACCCTGACCGGCAAAGACGGCGGAAAAATGGACGGTATGGCCGATGTGGAGATTCGTGTGCCACACTTTGGTTATGCCGATCGCATTCAGGAGATCCATATCAAAGTGATTCATATCCTGATCCTGCTGATCGAAAAAGAGATGGCTAAGTAACCTTTTTCTGCCCGTCGGGCAATACGTGAGGAGTATCTATGTGCGAACTGCTCGGGATGAGCGCGAATGTCCCAACGGACATCTGTTTTAGCTTTACCGGGCTGGTGCAGCGTGGCGGGGGAACTGGCCCGCACAAGGATGGCTGGGGCATCACCTTCTATGAAGGGAAAGGCTGTCGCACATTTAAAGACCCGCAGCCCAGCTTCAATTCTCCTGTTGCCCGCCTTGTGCAGGACTATCCGATCAAATCCCATTCGGTGGTCGCGCATATTCGCCAGGCGAATCGTGGGGAAGTGTCGCTGGAAAACACGCACCCGTTTACGCGGGAGCTTTGGGGACGCAACTGGACCTATGCGCATAACGGGCAGCTGAAGGGATATCGCACGCTGGATACCGGGCCATTTCGGCCAGTTGGAGAAACCGACAGCGAGCAGGCATTCTGTTGGCTGTTACACAAACTGACCACACGCTATCCGCGTACGCCGGGCAACTGGCCTGCGGTGTTTCGCTATATTGCAGAGCTGGCGACGGAACTGCGTGAGAAAGGCGTATTTAATATGCTGCTGTCGGACGGGCGCTATCTGATGGCGTTCTGTTCAACCAATCTGTTCTGGATTACCCGGCGTGCGCCGTTTGGCAAAGCGACGCTGCTGGATCAGGACGTTGAGATTGATTTTCAGAAGCAGACCACGCCGGATGACGTGGTCACGGTCATCGCGACTCAACCGCTAACGGGTAATGAAACCTGGCACAAGATTGCGCCAGGTGACTGGGCGTTATTTTGCCTCGGAGAGCGCGAGCGCTGACTGGTTTGGCGTGCTGTTCAGCATCGGGCTGTTCAGCACGTATTTGCCGTTGCTCACGCTAACCGCAGGCGGCTGGTGAGTCTGCACAAACTGTGCGTAGCCCGGTTGGAGCTGCTGCCAGAAACTGTAATACACCGAATAGCGATGACGTTGCAGATTGCTGTCGGTCATGCGGAACGGATAAATACTCACTTCCACTCGTGGCTGGCCGTTGCGCAACGCCGCTTCCACATAGTGATAAATATCGTCAATTGACGCATCGGTCATTGCATAGCAGCCGATGGAAACGCAGTTGCCGTGAATCATCAAATACTTACCTTCATACCCCTGCTGACGATCGTACTCGTTAGGGAATCCGGTATTAATGGCACGGTAGAAACGGCTGTCCGGCTTCAGCTGGGAAAGGCCCACGCTGTAAAAACCTTCCGGACTTTTAAAATCGCCCTGACGACGTTTTGGGCCTAAACCGCCCGAAAAATTGCAGATTCGGTAGCTGTCGAGCAGGCGATACTCGGTACCGATTTTGCCATAAAGCTCCAGCGTACGTTCTTCTTTAAAGATCTGAATGTAGACCGGGGTGCCCGTTAACTGCTTCTTTAATTCTTTGCTTACCGGTGCCAGCGGGGAAGTCTGTGCGACCGGGACGCTGGCGAAAACAACGGCTGGCAGGAAAAACATCGCAAACAGCAGTGCGATTTTGCCCATTCTGGTTCCCTTGATAGTAGGGTTGGATGCTACGCCCTGAGGCGCTGTAGACGTGCATTTTAGGAAATGTCCGGAAATGCTGCGCCACATTATCATTGTCTATTTTTTTATCAAGAGAGCGGCGCAGAAAAAAGCGAAGAAAAGTTACCTCAGCCCGCTGCCGCTGCGCTTCGCGCCGGGACAGACTTATTGAAATTGCAGGCTTTGGCTGTATACTTGTCCAGTGTTTCTGGAGGGGCAGATGCGTAAGATCATACACGTAGATATGGACTGCTTTTATGCGGCGGTGGAAATGCGCGACAATCCCAGTCTGCGCGATATTCCCATTGCGATTGGCGGCAGCCATCTGAAGCGTGGTGTGGTGAGTACCGCTAACTACCCGGCCAGAAAATTTGGTGTTCACAGTGCCATGTCGACCGCGATGGCGCTAAAACTCTGTCCGCATTTGAAGGTCATTCCCGGCCGTTTCGATGCTTATAAAGAAGCCAGCGCCCATATCCGCGAAATTTTCTCGCGCTATACCTCACTGATTGAACCGCTTTCGCTGGATGAAGCTTATCTTGATGTTTCCGACAGCCCGCACTGCCATGGCTCGGCCACGCTGATGGCGCGCGAAATTCGCCAGACCATCGCCCGCGAGCTAAACCTTACCGCATCGGCGGGGATCGCACCGATTAAGTTCGTCGCAAAAATTGCCTCCGATTTGAATAAGCCAGACGGGCAGTTTGTGATCACGCCTGACGAACTGCCGCAGTTCTTGCTGACGCTGCCGCTGGCGAAAATCCCTGGCGTCGGCAAGGTGACGGCGAAAAAGCTGGAGGAGCTGGGGTTGCATACCTGTGCCGACGTGCAGAAAACCGACCTGGCTGCGTTGCTAAAACGCTTTGGCAAGTTTGGCCGCGTCTTGTGGGAACGCTGTAATGGTATAGATGAACGCGAAGTCATTACCGATCGCCTGCGAAAGTCGCTGGGGGTAGAGCGCACGCTTTCCGCGGATATCCACCACTGGGAAGAGTGCCTGGAGATTATCGACTTTCTTTATGCCGAGCTGGAACGTCGGTTAAAGCAGATCAAACCGGATCTGCACATTGCGCGGCAGGGAGTAAAACTGAAATTTAACGACTTTCAGCAAACCACCCAGGAGCACGTCTGGCCGGTGCTAAATAAAGACGATTTTATTGCGGTAGCCAAAAAAACCTGGGAAGAACGGCGGGGCGGTCGGGGCGTGCGGCTGGTGGGCTTACACGTGATGCTGCTGGATCCGCAGCTTGAACGGCAGCTTTTACTGGGACTGTGACTGGTTTTCAAACGGGACAGAAGGGATAAACACCGCTGGCGAAGGTGTTTCGCCAGCGGTAAAAGGATTTACTTCGCCGGGATCGCCTTCAGCAGCGCAGTCAGCAGCTGCCAGTACAGACCCACGCTTTCGATATGCACCTGCTCATCCGGTGAGTGTGGGCCGGTAATGGTTGGCCCGATGGAGACCATATCCATTTCAGGATACGGCTTTTTGAACAGGCCACATTCCAGACCTGCATGGATCACCTGGATGTTTGGCGTTTTACCAAACAGCTTTTTATAGGTCTCTTCAACCAGTACCCGAACCGGTGAAGCGGCATCCGGCTGCCAGCCTGGATAGCTGCCTTTCGCGACGGTTTTGGCACCCGCGAGATCGCCGAGCGCGGTCAGCATTTCCACCACGTACTCTTTACCGCTATCGATCAGTGAACGGATCAGGCAGTTAATCGTGGCCTCACCGTCTTTAATTGCCACCACGCCAACGTTCAGTGAGGTTTCTACTACGCCTTTCATCACGTCAGAGTTACTGATAACGCCGTTTGGCGTGCTGTTCAGCAAAGCGATAAACGCATCACGGCTGGTGGCAGTGAGTGCCTCCGCGCCTGCCGCCACGTTTTCTACCACCACGTTGACGTTTTTCTCTTTAAGGCCCAGCTCATTTTGCAGCGTCTCCAGATAATGCAGCGCCGCGCCTTTTAGCGCGTCGATTTTATCTGCGGAAACTGCCAGCGTGGCTACCGCTTCACGAGGGATCGCGTTGCGCAGCGTGCCGCCGGTAAAGTCAACGAGGCGCAAATCAAGCTGCTTAGCATGCGTGAACAGGAAGCGAGCCAGCAGTTTGTTGGCATTGCCCAGACCGACATGAATATCGGCACCGGAGTGGCCACCTTTCAGGCCTTTCAGGGTAAGCTTGATATGCTCAAAGCCAGCCGGCACCGCTTCGCGTTGAACAGGCAGTGTTGAAGTGAAATCAACGCCGCCCGCACAGCCGACATAAACTTCGCCTTCTTCTTCAGAATCGGTGTTGATCAGGATCTCTGCCTGCAACCAGTCAGCTTTCAGTCCGAATGCGCCTACCATGCCGGTCTCTTCGGTCATGGTCAGCAGGACTTCCAGCGGGCCGTGTTCGACGCTGCTGTCTGCCAGTACTGCCAGCGTGGAAGCCAGACCGATACCATTATCTGCGCCCAGCGTGGTACCGCGCGCTTTCACCCACTCGCCATCAATCCATGGCTGGATAGGATCTTTGGTAAAGTCGTGTACGGTATCGTTATTTTTCTGCGGCACCATGTCCAGGTGCGCCTGCAACGCGACCGGCTTGAGGTGTTCCAGACCGGCGGTGGCGGGTTTGCGGATCAGGATGTTGCCCACTTCATCGCGGTTAGCATAAAAGCCCTGCCCGGTAGCCCATGAGAGAATATAGTGTGCCAGCTCTTCTTCATGATATGAGGGGTGCGGAATGGCGCAGATTTTGGCAAAGAAATCCCACAGGGGCTGTGGTGACAGTTGGGACAATTCAGACACGATCTATCTCCTGTGTCAGCACCATCTGGCTGAAAAGCACAGGATGGTGAGCATTTGCGATTAGTTTGGCTTACGTCAGCGAATCTAACGTATCAGCATCAAGAATATCATTGTTTCCAGAGCGATGCTTACTTCGCCCCGGCAAAAAAGCCGCATTCGGGCCAACTGAGGCTGGTTTTTAGCGGCTCAGATCTCTATAATTCCGCGCAACCCATCCCATTGTACATTTTTAAGCCGTTATCACCGGCCGGGACTCCTTTTATGAGTGAAAAATACGTCGTCACCTGGGACATGCTTCAGATCCATGCCCGTAAACTGGCTCAGCGCCTGCTTCCTGTTGAGCAGTGGAAGGGCATTATTGCGGTCAGCCGCGGCGGTCTGGTTCCGGCTTCTCTGCTGGCTCGCGAGCTGTGCATCCGCTATGTCGATACCGTGTGTATCTCCAGCTACGATCACGACAACCAGCGCGAAATGAAAGTGCTGAAGCGCGCAGAAGGCGATGGTGAAGGCTTTATCGTTATTGACGATTTAGTGGATACCGGCGGTACAGCTCAGGCCATTCGCGAAATGTACCCGAAAGCGCATTTCGTCACCATTTTCGCCAAACCGGCTGGTCGTCCGCTGGTTGACGATTATGTGGTTGATATTCCGCAGAATACCTGGATTGAACAGCCATGGGATATGGGCGTGGTTTATATCCCGCCAATCGTTAAAGGCTGATTTTAATTCGCGACTAACGCCCGGTTCTGCCGGGCGTTGTTGTTTTTACGGTTAGCGAAGCAGGCCTCGCTACGGTAGACTAAGCGACTGTTTAGTGCGCCGGAGGAGCGTTACGCTATGTCACCGAAAAACCTTAGTGAAGAGCTGTTCAAACCTCGCTTCAAGCATCCTGAGACCTCATCTTTAATCCGCCGTCTTCATCATCATAAGCCTTTGCCGATGCACACCGCACTGGAAGGGGAAAGCGATGCGGGCTGGTATCGCATGATCAACCGCCTGCTGTGGAGCTGGCGAGGCGTGCCGCCACAGGAAGTGGTTGAAGTGCTGGCCAGGATAGCCAACAGCCGGGTTGAACACACCGACGATAAGCTGCTGGATACCGTGATTGGCTATCGCGGCGGCAACTGGATTTATGAGTGGTCTAAACAGGCGGCGCTCTGGCAGCAAAAGGCGGGCGAAGCGGCCAGTGATACCGAAGCTGGCCAGTGTTGGCTGCATGCAGCCAACCTTTATGGCATCGCGGCTTACCCTCATTTAAAAGGTGATGAACTGGCTGAACAGGCTCAGCTGTTGGCGAATCGCGCCTACGAAGAAGCCACGCCAAAACTGGCGGGCGAGCTGAAAGAGCTGGAGTTTACCATTCCCGGCGGCAGCGCGATTTTCGGCTTTTTACATATGCCCGCTCAGGTCAGCGCACCTTATCCGACCGTGCTGCTTTGCGGCAGCCTGGATTCGTTACAAACCGATCACTATCGTCTTTTCCACGATTATCTGGCGCCGCGCGGCATTGCGATGCTGACGATTGACATGCCTTCCGTCGGCTTTTCCGCCAAATGGAAATTGACGCAGGATTCGAGTTTTCTGCATCAGCAGGTGCTGCGTCAGTTAGAAAATGTTCCCTGGGTTGATCATACGCGCGTGGCCGCCTTCGGCTATCGCTTTGGCGCTAACGTGGCCGTGCGGCTGGCTTACCTGGAATCGCCACGGCTGCGGGCCGTTGCCTGTCTTGGCCCGGTGGTTCACAGCCTGCTGTGCGATAAAGCGTTACAGGATCGCATTCCGGAAATGTATATGGACGTGCTGGCGAGCCGCCTGGGCATGGCGAGCGCTGCCGACTCTGCGTTGCGGGTTGAACTTAATCGCTATTCGCTGAAGCTACAAGGCCTGCTTGGCAGACGCTGCCCAACGCCGATGCTTTCCGCTTACTGGCCAAATGACATTTTCAGCCCTGAGGAAGAATCAAAGCTGATTGTGCAATCTTCCGTTGATGGAAAAATGATGCCGATCGCACTCTCACCTGCAATGGCCAACTTTGATAAAGCATTACGTGATATTGTGGAATGGCTGGCGAAACGATTATTGCGTTGAGTTGCGAAAATTCAACGGTTTGCTAAAACTATAGGCTCAACAAAGGAGGTTTGACGATGGCGTTACCAAGTGGGCATCCTAAGAGCCGCTTAATGAAGCGTTTTGGTTCTCTGGGACCCTATATCCGCGAAGCTAAATGTGTCGACGATCGCTTTTTCTTTGACTGTCTGGCCGTGTGCGTCAATGTGAAACCCGCACCAGAACTGCGTGAATTCTGGGGTTGGTGGATGGAACTGGAAGCACAAACCGACCACTTTACCTATGAATATCAGTTCGGTCTGTTTGATAAAGAGGGCAACTGGAAGCCTTCTGCGATTAAAGGTAAGGAAAACCTTGAGCGGCTTGAAGAGACGCTGCGTAACTTCCACGTTCGCCTGAAAGCGATGCTGGAAGAGATGGAGCTGGATCTGAAACCTGCCGCTGATTTCGCTGACAAGCCGGTTAAACTGACCGCCTGAAAAAGCGCCGTATAAGAAAGGCTGGCCATTGCCAGCCTTTGCTTTTTAAAGAGATAAAACAAGAGAACCTGACCCGTTGCAGGAAACGGCTGCCGCTTAGAACTGGTAAACGATACCTACAGCAACCACGTCATCGTTATTCAGACCGAGCTTGTTATCATCGTCGAGCTGGTTGATTTTATAATCGACGTAGGTATTCATGTTTTTATTGAAGTAGTAAGTCGCGCCAACATCGATATATTTCACCAAATCCACATCGCCTAACCCTTCAATATCTTTGCCTTTTGTTTGCACATAGCCCAGTGACGGACGCAGGCCAAAATCAAACTGATACTGTGCGACCAGCTCAACGTTTTGGGCTTTATTTGCCGCGCCAGCAACGGTCGTGCTCACGCCGTTGATAACTGATGTACCGCTAATCGGCGTCATATTACGTGTTTCGGTGTAGATAGCCGCCAGATAGACGCTATTGGCATCATATTTTAAACCCGTGCCCCAGGAATCAGCCCTGTCGCCTTTACCCCAGGTCCGGGCTTCCTGCGCATTGGTACGGTCAGAGGTGGTATACGCGCCGCTGAGACTGACGCCGCTGTTGCCCAGCGCATAAACCACAGAAGCACCATAGCCATCACCGTTCTGACGGCTGATATCGGTACGACTGTTGCCGGAAGTCGAATCGTTTTTCCCCTGGTATTGCAGCGCAAATTTCAGCCCGTCAACCAGGCCAAAGAAATTGGTGTTACGGTAAGTCGCTACGCCGCTGGCGCGTTGAACCATATAGTTGTCGGCACGCGCTGTACCATCACCGCCGAACTCCGGGAACATATCGGTCCAGGCTTCTACATCGTACAGCACACCGTAGTTACGACCGTAATCGACAGAACCATAATCATTGAACTTCAGGCCGGCAAAGCCCAGACGGGTTTTATTGCCGTTGTTGGCATCCGAGCCTTCGGAGTTATTGGTGTTGAACTGATATTCCCACTGGCCGTAGCCGGTCATCATGTCATTGATCTGCGTCTGGCCTTTAAAGCCCATACGCATATAGGATTTATCGCCATCCGATCCTGGATTATCGCTAAAGTAATGCAGCCCTTTGATTTTTCCGTATAAATCCAGCTTGTTGCCGTCTTTGTTATAAATTTCTGCGGCATGAGCGGCAGTGGTTATTGCCATTGCTGTGGTTAAAAGAGCCAGTGCGCTTTTCTTCATTTTGTTATCCACTCCGGGAGTAAAATTTAAATGCCTGAAGACGTTGTTCAGGGCACGAACGTTTTACCCTTTGAAGATGAATGTTTTATTACATTTGCTCGCACTTCTTGTTAATTGGGAACTTATTGTCTACGTGATGCCTCGAAGATTTTCGACCTTTTCGTTGTCGCCTGTTGGCTTCCAGCACCACACCTGATAAAACGTCTTCTCAACATTTTTTATTGCATGGCAGGAAACAATGAGCAGCAGCCAGACCCTGGTAGTAAAACTGGGGACCAGCGTATTAACCGGCGGATCGCGTCGGCTGAACCGGGCACATATTGTCGAACTGGTGCGTCAGTGCGCGCAACAGCATGCGGCAGGCCACCGGATTGTGATCGTGACTTCAGGCGCTATGGCCGCCGGACGTGAACACCTCGGCTACCCGGAACTGCCGCCGACCATCGCCTCAAAGCAGCTGCTGGCTGCGGTGGGGCAGAGCCGGTTAATCCAGCTGTGGGAGCAGCTGTTCTCGATTTACGGTATTCACATCGGACAGATGCTGCTAACCCGCGCTGATCTGGAAGATCGTGAACGTTTCCTGAACGCGCGCGATACCATGCGTGCGCTGCTGGATAACCATATCGTGCCGGTTATTAACGAAAACGATGCGGTGGCGACGGCGGAGATCAAAGTCGGCGACAACGACAATCTTTCTGCGCTGGCGGCAATTTTGGCAGGTGCAGATAAGCTGCTGCTGCTCACCGATCAGGCTGGCCTGTTTACGGCCGATCCGCGCAGCAATCCTGAAGCCGAACTGATCCGTGATGTCCATGGCATTGACGACGCGCTGCGCGCCCTGGCCGGAGACAGCGTTTCCGGGCTGGGAACCGGCGGCATGGCCACCAAACTCCAGGCAGCAGACGTTGCCTGCCGTGCTGGCATTGACACCATTATCGCCGCCGGTAGCCGTGCGGGCGTGATTGGTGAAGTCATTGACGGTACGCAGGTCGGCACCTGCTTCCATGCGCTGCAAACGCCGCTGGAAAACCGTAAGCGCTGGATTTTTGGGGCGCCGCCTGCCGGGGAGATTACCATTGACGATGGCGCGCTTGCCGCCGTGCTGGAACGTGGCAGCTCGCTGTTGCCTAAAGGCATTCGCAGCATTACCGGCAACTTCTCCCGTGGTGAAGTGATCCGCATTCGCAGCCTTGAAGGGCGCGATATTGCTCACGGCGTTTCGCGCTACAACAGCGACGCAATGCGTATGATTGCCGGACATCACTCCCAGCAAATCAGCGATATTTTAGGCTACGAATATGGTCCGGTTGCCGTTCACCGCGACGATATGATTGTGAGTTAAGGAGCAGGGCATGCTTGAAGAAATGGGTAAAGCCGCGAAGGCCGCTTCTTACCAACTGTCGGTGCTTTCCACCGCGCAAAAAAATCAGGTTTTGATGACCATTGCCGATCGACTGGAAGCGCAGAGCGCGGAGATCCTGGCGGCTAACGAACTCGACCTGGCGGACGCACGCAGTAATGGCCTGAGCGAAGCGCTACTTGACCGCCTGATGCTTAACCCTGGGCGGCTAAAAGGCATTGCCGATGACGTGCGTCAGGTTTGCCGCCTCGCCGATCCGGTTGGTGTAGTGATCGATGGCGGCGTGCTGGACAGCGGACTGCGTATTGAACGTCGACGCGTGCCGCTTGGTGTGGTCGGCGTGATTTATGAAGCGCGTCCCAACGTGACCGTCGATGTCGCTTCGCTCTGCCTGAAAACCGGCAATGCGGTGATCCTGCGCGGCGGTAAAGAGACTTACCGCACTAACGGCGCGACAGTGCGCGTGATCCAGGAGGCGTTAAAGCAGCATGGCTTACCGGCCGGTGCGGTGCAGGCGATTGAAAGCCCGGATCGCGAGCTGGTCAATCAGCTGCTGAAGCTGGATCGCTATGTCGATATGCTGATCCCCCGCGGCGGGGCGGGCCTGCACAAACTGTGTCGTGAGCAGTCGACAATCCCGGTAATTACCGGCGGCATTGGCGTTTGTCACATTTTTGTCGATCGCGACATTGAGCTGGATGCGGCAATGAAAGTGATTATAAATGCCAAAAAACAGCGCCCGAGCGCCTGTAACTCAGTGGAGACGCTGCTGGTGCACTCAGCCATTGCTGACGTTTTCCTGCCCGCCTTAAGCACACGTATGAAAGAAGAGGGCATCAAGCTGCATGCCGATCCTCGTTCGCTGCCGCAGCTGCAAAACGGCCCGGCAGAAGTAAGCGCGGTAACGGATGAGCAGTATCGTGACGAATGGCTGTCGCTGGATTTGAACGTAAAGGTGGTGGACAGCCTTGATGAGGCTATCGCCCATATTCGCGAATATGGCACTCAGCATTCCGATGCGATCCTGACCCGCAGCATTCATAACGCCGATCGCTTTGTGAATGAGGTGGATTCATCAGCGGTTTACGTGAATGCCAGCACCCGCTTTACCGACGGCGGCCAGTTTGGCCTTGGTGCAGAAGTGGCTGTCAGTACCCAGAAGCTGCACGCTCGCGGCCCGATGGGGCTGGAAGCGCTCACCACCTATAAGTGGGTCGCTTTCGGTAACGATACCGTACGCAGCTAGAGCTTAAGTGCCACAGGGACGTGGCTGTAAACCCGAGGAGAAGTGAATCCAGACTTGTTGAACCCAGACCAAAAAAGGATGCTCTGTATGGTTACGTTTTCTCAACTGCTTCCCTTCGCCGCTATCGCTTTGGGGCTGGTGCTGACGCCAGGCCCGAACATGATCTATCTGATTTCCCGTTCGCTGTGCCAGGGCCGCAAAGCCGGTTATATCTCACTGACTGGCGTAGCGCTGGGCTTTGTATTCTATATGGTCTGCGCCGCGCTGGGGATCACTGCGCTGATTATGGCGGTGCCGCTGGCCTATGAAGCGCTGCGCGTCGCGGGTGCCTGTTACCTGCTCTATATGGCCTGGCAGGCCATCTTTGGCGGTAAATCACCGTTTCAGCTGCGCGACCTGCCACCGGACAGCTCCCGTAAACTGTTTACCATGGGCTTGCTGACGAACCTGCTAAATCCCAAAACTGCTGTTATCTACCTTACGCTGCTGCCACAGTTCATCAAGCCCGAACAGGGGCACGTGCTGTCGCAGTCTCTACTGCTTGGCTCTGCTCAAATCGTTACCAGCATGCTGGTTAACAGCTTAATTATCTTTGCCGCAGGCACCATCGCCGGATTCCTGGCGCAGCGCCCGACATGGCAAAAGCTCCAGCGCTGGCTGATGGGTACGGTGTTGACCGGTCTGGCGGTACGAATGATGGTGGAAGGCAGGAAATAGCAAACGTGACGATCCTTAGGATCTTGTTATTATGGGATCTTTGCGATCGCCATATTTGCAGCCTGCTGGATCGCGATCTTAATGACCTGGCCCGGTAGGATTGCGAGCGTAACGTATAGGATTGGGAAATGCGCCAGGTGGTTGATTATAAAGTAATCATTTAGTGCGCAGGCGCTTGACTCAGCAAAGCGTTTTTCTTAACGTATGTACCGCAGCATCCTTCCCCAAGCCGATATAGCTCAGTTGGTAGAGCAGCGCATTCGTAATGCGAAGGTCGGAGGTTCGACTCCTCTTATCGGCACCAGTAAAATCAATAGCTTAAGCCATCCTCACCAACTCATCAAAAGTCCCTTGTGCCATATTTGTGCCATTATCCCCCAGAAAAGAGTCGATTTGCTTCGCGTGATTGCATTTATTGAGGCAGTGGTCATCAGAACCCGATGAGCTACCGGGTTTTTGTCAGGCTCTGCCGGATCATGCTTTTTACCACTACCGCATTTTTCGGCCGTTCTCTGTCGGGGGAACGATTCCGGGGTTTAACAGAATGTTTTCTCAAGCTGAAGGGTTGTAAGATAACTGTAATTCATACGGTTGAAATACAACGAGAGAGTATTTGCGATGTTGCTTAAGATGTTTCAGGTTGACGCCTTTTCTGATCGGATCTTTGGCGGAAATCCTGCTGCCGTTCTGGTACTTGAAGAGTGGCTGTCGGACAGCACGATGCAGTCTATTGCAGCAGAAAATAACCTTGCTGAAACGGCTTTTGTAAAACGTGCCGTTGACGGCTGGGATCTGCGGTGGTTCACCCCAACGGTGGAAGTGGATTTCTGCGGACACGCCACGCTTGCCACCGCACACGTTTTGGTAACGGAATATGGCATACCGGGACCGCTCTCGTTTTCCGCTCGGGTCGGTCAGCTGAAGGTCGAGGTGAAGGAGGATGGCTATCTGCTCGACCTGCCATGCATTCCTCCGGAAAAAATGGCGCAGCTTCCGGAAATCATCAGCCCCGTATTCAGCAATCAGGCTGAATTCTGGTTCCGGAATTTTGAAAACATCTTTGTAGTGCTGAGCGGGGAAGATGCGGTCAGAGCGTGTCAGCCAGATTTGCACGTGCTTGCCGGGCTGGGGCCGACAGGCGTGGTGGTGACGGGGCAGGGATCGGGAAGCCAGTACGATTTTGTCTCGCGCTATTTTGCGCCGGGCGCAGGCATTCCGGAAGATCCGGTGACCGGCTCAATACATGCCACCCTGGTGCCTTACTGGGCAGAAAAACTGGGTAAAAACAAATTATCCGCCTGGCAGGCGTCTCAGAGAGGGGGTCATCTGATTTGTGAGCTGAAGGATGACAGGGTCGTTATCGAGGGTAAGGCGGTTACGTTCATGAAGGCGGAGATTTGTGTACCCGTCTGACCGATACAGCCTGGCGCCGGTTATCAGCAACGCCGCGGCAGGCGGCGCTTATGCCAGCTCAAGATCGGATATTACGCGCTTCACCTCGGTGAGCTGCTCTGCCCGCAGCGGTAATAGCGGACGGGGCAGGCAGTTATCATCAGCCAGGCCAAGAAGGCTGGCAGCGGCTGACATAACCCTGAAGCTGCCGCCATGCTGACGAAAAAGGGCCCAGAGAGGGCTGAGGCGTTCGTTTTGTTCCCGGACTGCTGCATGGTCGCCTGCCGCCGCCGCTTCTGCGATCCGTTTTGCTACCGCGGGAAATAAGCCGCCACAGACAGAATACCAGACATCACAGCCGGCGATCAGACCGGTGGCGGCCGAGCCGTCACCGCTGATGCCGATGGTTACGTTGGCAGGCAGCCTGTCCCGCAGGTTCCGGACTCTGACCGCTGCTGCCTCAGCATCAGCAGGCACGCCCGGAATTTTGATTGAATGCACGCCGGGCAGAGCTGCAATTTTTCCGTGCAGCTCATCTGAGAAGGTAAAATGGGTTGTGCCCGGATTATCATAGACGCAAAGCGGTACAGATACGTGTCGGGCGACCGTTTCAAACAGTTCGTATACTTCGTCATCATTCAGCGCCTGGTAAGATACCGGCGGCAGCAGCAGGGCACCGGCGCCAGCTGCCTGTGCATCGTCGGCCAGCCTCAACACTTCATCCGTGCTGACCGCGCCCACACAGATCATCACCGGAATATTACCGGCATTTTCTACCGCCAGTCTGGCAATCCGCCCGCGTTGTTGACGGGTCATATAAGCGTAGCTGCCCGTCGATCCGAGCACGCCGAGGGAATCGACCTTCGCATCGGTCAGCCTCCGAAGTATTCTCAGAAACCCTTTTTCATCAGGGGAGCCTGCTGTAAATGGGGTAAGCGGAAACGCGCTAAGACCTTTAAACATGACTTCTCCTTTTAAGTCCGGCTGAAGCCGGATTACTGGACGGCAGGCCCGATGTTGCTGGAGTCATTAGCAGGGCGGGCCGTTTTTCTCATCGGGTTGCTTTGGCAGCATCCTGGAAAGTTGTACAAGGAAACCAATCGCCCACGTTTTCAGCGGCCTTTCTCATTTACCGTCATGGTAAACACGGCCACTTCCGCGCCATTGTTTATATAGGCATGCGGCGCGTCCGTTCTCGCAACGGCTGCATTTCCCTGATTAATCACGTAAGTAGTATCGCTGACGACCAGCGTCAGGCTCCCTTCAGACACGTGGAGCAGCTCGCTGGTCCCCTCAGGATGGCCGGCAGATTCAAAGGTTTCCCCTGGGTAAAGTACCCACTGCCACAGTTCGACCATATCCGGCCCGCTGGTCCCTGCCAGCAGGCGCGCGCTGCCGCCTTTTTCTCCTTGCCATAATACGGGAATTTCACCTGCATCGATGAGATGGACGGCGGGCTTAGCGGCCACGTCAACGAAATCCGCCACGGACACGCCCATGGCGGACGCAAGGCGGCAGAGTAGCGCAATACTGGGGTTAGCCTTGCATCCTTCAATTTCAACCAGCATTCCCTTACTCACGCCAGCCTGGCGGGAAAGTTCATCAAGCGACATTTTTTTCTGGCTGCGATAAAGCTTAATCCGTGCAGAAACCGCCTCGTTTATCCTGGCTGCACTGGCATCGGTCGTTATATTGACTTTGCGGGTCATCGGTCATTATCATGTAATAAATTAGTCATTAAAGGATTATCGTATGTCAGCCGTATTACCGTCAATCGCTCCCGAAATTTACCGTATCGCACCGGGATTTCGTGCACTCAGTATTAGTGTAGAGGCGGCCACCGTGGCTGATGAGCGCGTTGGTCAAGCCGCGCTGCGGGAAGCCTGCGAGGCCGTTCTGGCCGGCCAGCCAGCCTGGGCAGAGGCGCATCTGAGCGCATGGAGCGATCTGTTTCGTGCCTTCGGGGCAAAACCTAAGCGCACACCCTGTTCGGCGGAAGCCCTGCGAAAACGTGTTCTGAAAGATGGCGCCATGGCCGCGCTCGATCCGCTGGTCGATTTGTATAATGCCGTCAGTATCCGGTATGCCGTTCCGGTGGGCGGAGAAAACTTTGCGGCTTACGCCGGGAGGCCACGGCTGGTTGTGGCGGACGGAACTGAAATCTTTGACACGATGAAGGATGGCCAGCCGGGAAGCGAGTCACCGGAGGCGGGAGAAGTTATCTGGCGCGATGATATCGGCGTGACCTGCCGCCGGTGGAACTGGCGGCAGGGCGTCCGCACCCGGCTGAGCGTGGCAGACAGTAGCATGTGGTTCATCCTTGAGAGTCTGCCGGAAATGCCGCTGGAAGCGTTGCATGCGGCGGGCAGGATGCTGACAGACGGCCTGGAGAAAATGATGCCCGGCGTGCGCTGTCAGACCGTTCTCCTCAGCAAGGAGTCGTCAGACACGTAATCACCTTTGCTCTCCCGGCTGCCTGATGCTACTTCTTAAGCATCGATTTTAAATCGGCAAAGGGGTTGTAGGTTGCCGCAGCAATATCATTTTGCGCGTCCTCTCCTGCCACAACGGTTGTGCCGTACTGGTCTGCTTCGGTGTACTTTGAGTGTTCATGATCATGGCAGTAGAGGCATAGCAACTCCCAGTTACTGCCATCTTCCGGGTTATTGGTATGGTCATGATCGATATGATGAACCGTTAATTCGCGCAGGTTGGAATAAACAAACTCGCGTGAACAGCGTCCACATACCCACGGATAGATTTTTAATGCTTTCTCACGGTAGCCGCTTTCCAGCCGCGTGTAGTTTTTTGGGATCAAAGCCATTGCCGGTGTTACCTGTATAAAGAGACAATTTTACGATAGTGCTCACAATATATACCACAACTGAACGAAAGGAGAAGAGGTAGTGAACGTTCGCAAAGCTGAACAAAACGTCAGATAATGATAAATAAATTCACATAAGTGTTTTGCGCTTCACGACAAGTTGTTTACTGCTCTTTTCCATACTCTTTCGGGGGGGGATTTTTGCGCAAAAATACTTGCGTTAAGCAAGGGCGGTGATATTAATTATCACCCGCATTTACAGTATGGGATGTCATATATGAAATTATGGCAAATATTTTTGGTTATTTTACCTGTCAGCATGATAGCAGGTGTTATCGCCAGATATCTGGATATTAATGCTGCATTGCAAGGAATGATACCGGGCTTAGCTGCGGTTATTATGGCGAACATTATTTATAAAATAAATGCTTAAACCCTAAGGAAGAGCAAATAAGAGAAATATCCATTAGCCAAATGAATGATGTTTCAGGCGGCGAGGTAGACTGGAATCAGGTTGGAAGAGATTTTGTTACAACAGGTGCAGGAATTGCGGGAGGAGCATTCGGAATGGGCTTGGGCGGACCAATCGGTGCCGGCATTGTAGGATCAGTCGCTGCTGCGGGCGCGGCATGGCCTGATCACTTACGGATATTACCAAAATATTTGCGGGTTTATCGAAAGCATAGATGAAAAGTGGATGATTGAATGTGCCAGAGCCAGTTATATCCATGAGGTGATAATGCAAATGCCAATGGGCTATGAAACGCTAATCGGTGAACTCGGTGAGGGGCTTTCTGGCGGACAAAAACAGCGTATATTTATTGCCCGTGCACTATATCGTAAACCGGGAATTTTATTTATGGATGAAGCAACCAGCTCGCTTGATACAGAGAGTGAGCGGTATGTAAATGGTGCGATTAAAAGTCTGAATATTACCAGGGTGATCATCGCACACCGGGAAAAAACGCTCAAAGCTGTTGACCGGATTATCTCAATCTAGTCCAGAATAATTGCGTTGTAGTACGTTGAAGTGGTGGTGGGATTGTATGAAGGAAATGAGAGAAAAGGAAGCTGATTTGATCTCATTCCTGCATGCAATTCTGTTTGCAGTCGAGTAAGGTAGTTGATTTTAAATATCGTTTAACTTTTTCAGGAGAAAAAAATGAGAGCACTTTCAGCAAACGATTTATTGTCGGTCTATGGCGCGGATCGCGGCGATGCAGCGGTATCCGGTGCCACTACCGGAGCAACGACAGGCGCTGCTGCTGGTGCCTGGGCTGGTGCCCAGCTGGGCGCAGAAGGCGGGAGTCTTGCCGGACCGATTGGTGCCGTTGTCGGTTTTGGCGTAGGTGCTGCGGTCGGTGGTTATGGTGGTGCGGCTATCTGTGATTCATTTAGCTCTTCATCTGATTCAGCATCAAGCGGTAGCTAATAATGTTGGGGGAGAGAACTATGGCGTTTCTGTCTTCAGACAAAACCCCTTTTTTAATTATTGGGGTAGGTCTCATTTTTTCCGGTACATTGCCTGGTGGACCAACTCTGCTTTCGCCAAAGTTTTTGTGCATTTACTTTTTTGTTTTTCTGGCCGTTGTCTTTTATATATGGTTAGCTATCAGTAGTGGAGAAAAGAGCAGAATAATACTGGCTTGTGTAATTAGCGCACTGTCGTTAGTTTTGTTACCCATGATAAAAATACATTTTAGCAAGTGATTTTTCAGCCCTTCCTTATGGGAAGGGCTTTTAAATATATTCAAAAGGGATGCCGCTATGTATCGATAATGTTTTTTTGAGGTGAAGAATATAATTACTTTCCAATACTAATGCCTGTATTCACTTTCCATTTTTATTTCGTCAAGCAGAAAGGGGTTTCTCATGCGGGTTCTGTTTATTGGCCCTCCTTTGTATGGCCTGTTGTATCCAATACTTTCTCTTGCCCAAGGTTTCCGTGCACAGGGCCATGAGGTGGTAATTGCAAGCGCAGGAAAATTTGCGCAGAAGGCAGCGGAGGCTGGCCTTATAACATTTGATGCCGCGCCCGAACTTGATTCGGAAGCGCAATATCAACATCGTGAAGAGATACGCAAAAAGAACAAAGGAGGATGGATTGACAACGCAAATGATCAACGCATTCCTGAATAACGGTGCGCTGCGAACCGCTTCAGCACAGATCGCAGCGGAGATGGCGACGCAGGCCACGCCTGCCGAAGTTGCTGCCATGCTTGTCACCAGACTCAAGTAGGGCTGATGGCGGTAAACTGGTACCGGCATACATCGGGACGAGGATCGCTTTGGTTTCGTTTAGGGTCAGTTCGGCATCCAGCCATTGCTTTATTATGACAGTCCCAAATAGCTCTCTTTTCCAGTCATGCAGGACGTCCTCAGGAGAAAGCCGTACCGCTAAGACGAGCCGCAGCCACATCGGCCAGCACGGACAGCGCCAGCGAATTAGCATCGCGTGCTTTAGGGAAGATGCCGATCGGCGCTTTGATCCTGTCTGTATCCTGGGCCCGCCAGCCAAGTTCGTGAAGCTTCTGTACGCGCCTGCCGTGAGTTTTTCTGCTGCCCAGCGCGCCGATATAAAAAGGCGTCGCGGCCAGCGCGGCCTGTAACACCGGCAGTTCGCGATCGAGGTCATGATCGAGCAGAATGACCGCCGTATCGGCATCGATTTGCACAGGAATGGGCAAACGGAAGTCGTTAAGATGGACTTCATAGCCTGCGGCCTGCGCGACTCTGGCCGCCGCTTGCGCTTCTACTGAACGGCCACAAATAACGAGCCGTGTGCGAGGGCGGTAGCGGACTTCGAAATCTGCGCCGTTCAGGCCACTTTCACGCGTGGGAAACAGGCTGCGCAGCGTCTGCGACTGCGGGTTATAGGCCAGTCCCGCGCAGCGTCGCTGTTCCAGCGTGTTCAGCACCGACAGTAAGGGCTGTGCCGAACGCAGTTTATGAATGCTCAGGGTGATGCCGCCGCCGCAGGGCAGCACGATGTCAAACCAGGGCGATCCTTCGCCATAGATCACCGTGCGATCCTGACCAGAACTTATCACTGCCAGCGCTTCAAAAGCCGCTGCGGACTCTATGCAGCCGCCCGAGACAAAGCCGCAATACAGCCCATCTTCGCGCACGGCCATTTGCGCACCCAGCGGCCGGGGGGCGCCGCCCCGAATTTCAGTCAGCGTGACGAGAGCGGCTGCCATACCCAACTTAAGGGCGTCAGCAGCAAAGCGCAGGATTTCCACGCTGTCGTCGGTTAAAAATGCCTGCTCCGGCGAGGCGTGAGCCTGACTTGTTTGTGCGATACAGGAGAATTGTTGCAGCACCGTTTTCTATCCTTATATAAGCTTTTGCTGGTGTTTCTCGTGCCACCACGACGTCAACAACCTCAAACCGGCAGTTCTGCTGCCGGTTGCCGGGGTTAAACCAGTTCAGGCAAGGCTTTCAGCAGTTTATCGAGCGTGATGGGATAGTCCCGCACCCGAACGCCCGTTGCGTTATAAATAGCGTTAGCAATAGCCGCGCTAACGCCACACAGGCCCAGCTCGCCTACGCCTTTTGCTTTCATCGGTGACGAAACTGGATCGGTATCCTCCAGAAAAATCACCTCCTGCTCAGGGATATCGGCATGCACCGGCACTTCATAACCCGCCATATCGTGGTTAACGAAGTACCCCAGCCGCGTATCAACGGCCAGTTCTTCCATCAGCGCACCGCCCAGCCCCATCGTCATCGCGCCAATCACCTGGCTGCGGGCCGTTTTGGGATTGAGTATTCGACCTGCCGCACATACTGCCAGCATGCGGCGAACGCGCACTTCTCCGGTCGCGATGTCCACGCCCACCTCAACAAAATGCCCGGCGAAGGTGGACTGCTGGAATTTTTCCGCCAGATCGCCAAATTCGATAGCATCCTCGGCGGTTAACGTTCCCTCTGAGGTGGCATCAGTAAGAGCAGCGCTGCGATCGCCTGCCTGAATTTTCCCGTCGGCAAACGTTGCCTTAGCCGGATCGAAACCCAGCTTTTTCGCCACCGCTTCACGCAGGCTGACGCAGGCGGCATAAACACCCGCCGTCGAGCTGTTCGCTCCCCATTGCCCGCCTGAACCGGCGGAAACCGGAAAGTCAGAATCTCCCAGCCGCACCACGACGTTTTCCAGCGGCACGCCCATCATTTCGGCTGCCGTTTGCGCCAGAATCGTATAGCTGCCCGTGCCGATATCGGTCATATCCGTTTCGACCGTCACCACGCCCGCAGCGTCCAGATGGACGCGAGCGCCGGACTTCATCACCAGATTGTTACGAAAGCCGGCCGCCACGCCCATTCCTACCAGCCAGCGGCCGTCTTTTACCTGGGCAGGTTTGGCGTTACGACGGCTCCAGCCAAAATGCTCTGCACCGGTGCGCAGGCACTCCACCAGCTGGCGGCGCGAGAAAGGGCGCTCCGGATTGGCGGGATCGACCTGGGTGTCATTGAGGATGCGGAACTCGACCGGATCCAGGCCCGCTTTCTCGGCCATCTCATCAATGGCGATTTCCAGAACCATTAGCCCAGGCGCTTCGCCGGGCGCGCGCATGGCATTGCCTTCCGGCAGATCGAGCTCTGCCAGCCGCAATCCGGTAAACCGGTTAGCCCCTGCGTAAAGGAGCTGAGTCTGCTGAACCGCCGTCTCCGGCTGACCTTCCGGCAGATTACCGGACCAGCTTTCATGAGCGATGGCGGTAATATGTCCGGCCCGATCGGTGCCGATGCGCACGTGCTGAATAGTCGCCGGGCGGTGGGTGGTGTTATTAGGAATAAAAGGTCTGGGCAGCATCACCTTAACCGGGCGCCTCACCGCCCGGGCAGCAAGGGCTGCCAGTACGGCGTCGCTGCGCAGGAACAGCTTCCCACCAAATCCGCCACCGATATAGGGCGAGCGCACGCGTACGTTTTCTGGCGGCAGCTTGAGCGTTTTGGCCAGATCGGTTCGACACCAGTCAATCATCTGGTTGGAGGTCCAGAGCGTAAGCTTATCCCCTTCCCAAACCGCCATTGAGGCATGCGGTTCCATTGCCATATGACTCTGATCGGGCGTGGTGTAGGTGGCATCGAGTTTGACTTCAGCGGCTGAAAACGCACGCTCAAAGTCGCCGGTTGTTTTGTCTGGCTCGCTTTCCGGCGCTTTGGCCGTGGATTTTTGCTCAGCCAGATTGTAAGCGCCGTGCTCGCGGTTATAGTGAACCTCTACCAGCTTTGCCGCTGCCCGGGCCTGTTCAAACGTTTCCGCCACGACGACGGCCAGCGCCTGGTGGTAATGCTCGATTTCCGGTCCGCCCAGCAGTTTAGCCGTGTTTTTCTCACCCTTGCCGAGCGGACCGGCATTGGCGGCTGTAACAACGGCTAATACGCCGGGGGCATTTTTAGCGGCAAGTACGTCAATTGAGGTAATACGCCCTTTGGCAACCGGCGAGCCCACCACATAGCCATAGGCAGCATTCGGCGCGACATCATGCCACTCATAGGCGTAATGCGCGGCTCCCGTGGTTTTCAGCGGGCCGTCGATTCGGTCATGCGGATGGCCGACAACCTTCAGCTGATCGATGGGATTATCCTGTGCGGGTTGATCAAATTTCATGGCTTTATGCCCTCGCTTCGGTCAGCGTTGAGGCGAGCGTGCGCTTCGCCAGGATCAATTTAAACTCGTTTTCATGAGTGGGTTGCGCGTCGGCAAACAGCCGTTGATAAACCGGTTGAACGCCGTGTATCAGCTGGGCATCAGCCGCTTCAAGCCGCCAGGGTTTATGCGCCACGCCGCCCAGCGCAACCCGGCCGCTACCGTCTGACTGCACAATGGCGGCAACCGACACCAGCGCAAAAGCGTAGGAAGCACGATCGCGGACTTTGCGATAAATATGGGTGCCGCCGAGCGGGGAGGGTAGGGTGACGGCGGTAATCAGCTCGCCTGGCTTCAGCACGGTTTCCAGATGAGGCGTATTTCCCGGCGCACGATAAAAATCGGCAACGGGAATTTTGCGCTCGCTGCCGTCCGGGCTGACCGTCTCTATCACCGCATCCAGCAGCCGCATCGCAACGGCCATATCACTGGGATGCGTGGCAATGCAGGCTTCGCTTGCACCCACCACCGCATGCTGACGGCTGAAGCCCTTCAGGGCGGCACAGCCGCTACCGGGCAAACGTTTATTGCAGGGCTGATTCGTATCGTAAAAATAAGGGCAGCGCGTACGCTGAAGAAGATTACCGGCAGTGGTGGCCTGGTTGCGTAACTGGCCGGATGCCCCCGCCAGCAGCGCCCGTGAAAGCACCGCATACTGCTGGCGTACCCGCGCGTCAGCGGCCAGATCGGTATTGCGCACCAGCGCGCCAATTCGTAAGCCGCCTTCAGCAGTCGGCTCAATCTTATCGAGGGCCAGACCGTTAACGTCGATCAGATGCGTTGGCGTTTCGATTTCAAGCTTCATCAGGTCAAGCAGGTTTGTCCCGCCCGCAATGAACTTGGCGCCAGGCACTCGCTGAGCGCTTGCGGCCGCTTCGGCAGGCGTTTTCACACGCTCAAAAGTAAAAGCCTTCATGATTCATGGCCCCCGGCGACATCTTCAATCGCGGCAAGAATGTTGGAGTAAGCGCCGCAGCGACAGATGTTGCCGCTCATTCGCTCGCGTATTTCATTGGCCGTCACTTCGGGTTGAGAAACCAGATCGAGAGTGACATGGCTTGGGATACCTGAAGCAATTTCCTGCAAAACCGCGACGGAGGAGCAGATTTGCCCTGGCGTACAGTAGCCGCACTGGTAGCCATCGTGTTTAATAAACGCGGCCTGCATCGGATGCAGTTTGTCAGTGGTTCCCAGTCCTTCAATGGTGGTGACGTCCGCATCCTGATGCATTACCGCCAGCGTCAGGCAAGAATTGAGTCTTCGGCCATCGACAATAACGGTGCAGGCACCGCACTGGCCGTGGTCACACCCTTTTTTTGTGCCGGTGAGATGCAGATTTTCGCGCAACGCATCCAGCAGCGTGGTTCGCGTATCGACCTCAAGCTGACGGGTTTCGCCGTTGACTTTTAGCGTAAGCGGCAGCATTTCTGGCGCTGGCGTCACGGGCAGTTCTCCTGCGCCTAACGCCACACCCGGCGATACTGCCGCTGTTGCTGCTGTGGCGGCGCCGGCTTTAATTAAACTTCGACGTGACAGATTAAAATCTTTCCGTGTATAATCTTTTATATAACGCCCCCGGTTTTCTTTTCTTTTTTCGTCGTCAGGACGTCTGTCTTCCGCGTTATCGCCTTGGTTGCTCATGCCAGGCCTCCAGTATGATCAAAGTGAATGGAAAAATGCTTACCGCAACGTTGTTATGGTTTTTTGAACCTTAATCATAGTCGGGTCTGGCGCAGGCGATTACGCTAAAATGCGGCATGCTGCAATGAATCAAACTAATGAATAAAAAAGTATGATGTTTGCGGTTTGCCATAAGAAAATTAGCTGGCAGGCGTGAAGGGGTTATTTAATTAACGTGCGCTGTCGGCACCGTATAACCGCCGTAATAAAGCCATTAAATTGGTTAGAAATAGTGAAGTTTCTGGCCGCATAATATTTTGAATGGTTAACTGTTTTGAGCAGCCTGACGGCAGGCCTCCCCCTGTGGGAGAAAAAATTTACCCGCAGTCAAAAAAGTTCGCCAGCCAGGCTGACACATCGGGTATGTTTGTCCATCGGTTGTCATTAACGCATTTACAAATGCGTCCTGTCGACATAATAAAAACGGTAGAGCAGGGCGGAAAAAAGTCACATTCCACGGCGGTATTTTATTTCCAATAAATGTGACGTAACGCGTCTGCGTGCGCATGGCAACTCCTATAGTTAAGTTACCCATACGGGCTAACGGAGGTGAGTATGTCTGAACGTCCTGATTACGTAGAGCCAGTTCCTGATGATGCCGAATACCCTGCTCATGAGGATGATGAGGATCTGCCAGAAGGTACTGACGAAGTGGTCGATCCTCTTGAAGATGAAGATCCTTTAGACGATGAAGATACCGACGATCTTTCAGAAGATGATGAAGTGGATGACGATGATGTAGATGAGGAAGACGACGATTCTGATGAGCCTCGGGAAAATATCTGATAGTTCAACCGCACGGTGAAGCGAGCCCATCATGGGGCGCTTTGCCGGGGCGGTTTTTTTACGGTGACGCCAGAGCATGGGAGATCTCTGAAAACGTTCCCTGAACCGCCAGCGCAGCGGGATCGTTACGCCGGTGTGCTGTACTGACTGGAAAAATTAATAAATACTTATTTTTCAGTTACGTTGTTCGGGGAAAAACGATGATGAGTTATCCGACAGGGCCAGCAGACATCTATTCACGTCGTTCGCAGGAAACGTTAGCGCTATGGCAAAAAGATCGGGGCAAAGAGAATCCTCTGCGGGGCGAATTCTACCCGGAAAGCTTAAAAGCGATTGCGACCGGCATTCAACCGCGATTATCTCAGTCGATTGTCGAGGTGCTGGAAAGGCTGCAAGCCTTAACGGCTGGCGACGCAAACGCCGATGTTATGCAAATAGGGCACTTCCACCTCACTTTCCTCGCCATTACGCCCGCCATCTTTGACGATAACAACGTGCCGGAGCAGACGGCAGAATTAAAGCATCTGTTTGCTCAACACTGCGGCGATCGTCCTCTTACCGTTCACGAACTCAGGCTGGTCGCTTTACCCAATCAGCTGCTGCTGGCAGGCTATCCTGATGACGAAAGCGTACAGCGGCGGCAGGCTTTCTGGCGCGCTTTGCAACACTCTTCCTTCGCAGAACAGCTAAAACAGCGCTATCCGGGCTCCGACCAACCGCCAGCGTTTTGGCACAGCACGCTTTTAAGGTATCACGCCGGGCGGCTACCGCCTTATGTGCAGGATTTCTTTATTGCTCAGCAAACGGCACGATACGGTACGGTTTCAGGAAATATTAAACTACGGCTGGTCACCTATAACTGGTCGGTGGCAGAGACGATCCTCGGGCTGCCACAATGAGACGATCGTCACAACTTTACCCCCTGTAGCCAGTTTCTCCATACCTATGGACTGTTTCACATAACTTCCTGCCCCCTGAATTCTGTATGTTGCGTTACAGATGCAGGGATAAAAACCGGAGTTGTGAAATGTCGTATATTAACAATAGCTTGAGTTTGCCACAGTCTCATAAGCAAAAAGTTCGTCGTATGAACATTTTCATCGCGTTTTCCGCCGGACTGGCTGGGTTACTTTTTGGGTTGGATATCGGCGTGATTTCAGGGGCGCTGCCTTTTATCACCGATCATTTTTTACTGAACAGTCATCAGCAGGAGTGGGTGGTCAGCAGCATGATGCTCGGTGCTGCCATTGGAGCAATCTGTAACGGCTATGTCTCCCACCGGCTGGGGCGTAAATACAGCCTGATGATTGGCGCGATGCTGTTTATCGTCGGTTCGCTGGGGTCGGCGATGTCGACCAGCCTGGAATGGCTGCTGGCTTTTCGCGTGCTGCTTGGCATTGCTGTGGGTATCGCTTCTTATACAGCGCCGCTTTATCTCTCTGAAATGGCAACAGAAAATATCCGTGGCAAGATGATCAGCATGTATCAACTGATGATCACCGTCGGCATCCTGCTGGCATTCCTGTCGGATACGATGTTCAGCTACAGCGGCAACTGGCGAGCCATGCTGGGCATTCTGGCGCTGCCCGCTATCGCTCTGTTTGTGCTGGTGGTATTTCTGCCTAACAGCCCACGCTGGCTGGCGGCAAAAGGTCTGCATGTCGAAGCGGAAGAGGTCCTGCGGATGCTGCGCGATACCTCTGAAAAAGCCAGACAGGAGCTAAATGAAATCCGTGAAAGCCTGAAGATGAAACAGGGCGGGCTGTCGCTGTTCAGAAAAAACGATAACGTTCGACGGGCCGTTTTTCTTGGCATGCTGTTGCAGGCGATGCAGCAATTTACCGGCATGAACATCATCATGTATTACGCGCCGCAGATTTTTAAGATGGCCGGTTTTCAGAGTACGCATGAACAAATGATGGCGACGGTAGTCGTAGGCTTAACCTTTATGCTTGCGACGTTTATCGCTGTCTTTACCGTGGATAAGGCGGGCCGTAAACCCATTTTGAAAATCGGCTTTTCGGTGATGGCGTTCGCCACGCTGGTATTGGGGTATTGCCTGATGAAAGCGGGCGAAGGCGCGGTCACCGCTAATCTCTCCTGGGTTTCTGTTGGAATGACCATGCTCTGTATCGCTGGCTATGCAATGAGCGCCGCGCCGGTAGTCTGGATCCTCTGTTCTGAAATCCAGCCGCTGAAATGTCGTGATTTTGGTATTACCTGTTCAACCACCACTAACTGGGTCGCGAATATGATTATCGGCGCAACGTTCCTGACGCTATTGGGAAGTATTGGCGCTGCGGGGACTTTCTGGCTCTATACCGGTTTTAATCTGTTGTTCATCGTGATTACGATTTTCCTGGTGCCGGAGACGAAAAACGTCACGCTTGAGCATATTGAAAAAAACCTGATGAGCGGCAGTAAACTGCGGGATTTGGGAAAATAGTTCCGGCTGGAGAGAGTTTTGCTCTCTCCACGCTCATCTGCTGATAGCGAAATGAAGAAAAAGTCTCTTCTTTGACAGGATAAACGCCTGTTTTACCCGGCCAGCTTGCATGGAGAACGGCTTCGCGACTACTGTTTAGGGCTTGGGTTTACGCTTACCGGACAGTTAACGACAGGGAGCCGTAATGAAAAAGGTCCTCGGCACTTTTTTACCGCTGTACACAACCACGCTACTGATGCTGCTCGGCTCGGGCCTGCTAACCACCTGGGTCTCACTGCGGCTGGCTCATGAACATGTTAGCGGCGCGCTGATCGGCGGTATTACGGCGGCTAACTATATTGGGCTGGTGATTGGCGGCAAGGTTGGGCATAACTTGATCGCGCGTGTCGGCCATATCCGCGCCTATGTTTCCTGCGCGGGTATTATCACCGCCTCGGTTCTGGGGCACGGCCTGACCGATTTTCTTCCGGTTTGGGTTTTGCTCAGAATGGTTATCGGGCTGTGCATGATGTGCCAGTACATGGTGTTGGAAAGCTGGCTGAATGACCAGGCCGAGCCGGGACAGCGCGGACTGATATTCGGTTTTTATATGGTGGCAACCTATCTGGGCCTCTCTTCAGGGCAAATAATCCTGATGGCACAAAGCGATTCCGGCCTCACCAGCCTGTTGATTGTGGCGCTCTGCTTTGCGCTTTGCCTGGTACCCATTGCCCTCACGACCCGCACTAATGCACACCCCATGACGCCAGCGCCGATGGAGTTAGGTTACTTTTTCCGTACCATTCCTAAAATCCTCGTTATTACCCTGGCGACCGGAATGGCCGTGGGTGCCTTTTATGGCATGGCACCGGTTTATACCAGTATGCTGGGATTCAGCACGCGGCAAACCGGGCTGTTTATGGCCATTGCCATCTTCGCCGGTCTGGTCTCGCAGTTTCCTCTCAGCCTGCTTTCCGATCGCATCGATCGTCAGCGCCTGCTGTTTTATATCGCCCTGTTTTATGCGCTGGCAGCTTTACCGCTGACGCTGCCTTTGCATGTTCATTTTCTGTGGATCACCGTAGCGGCTTTTATTACCAGCATGATGCAGTTTTCGCTTTATCCGCTGATCGTGGCGATGGCTAACGACAGCGTGGTGCCTGAGCGACGCGTGTCTCTCACGGCCTGCCTTCTAATGGCCTTCGGCATCGGTGCCTGTATTGGCCCGATGGCAACGGGCGCCATCATGCAGCCGCTGGGAGGCAATATGCTGTACCTGTTTTTTGCCCTTTGCGGCGTGGCGATTGCCGCAATGAGCTGGCATCGGCATAAAGTCGTTCAGGAAAATATCGATACGCCTATTCCTCACGTTGCGGTCCCGGACAGCCTGAGCAGCTCACCGCTGGCTGTGGCACTGAATCCTACCGTCACTGAAGATGAGATCCAGGCGACAATGGTGAACAGCGAAGAAGACCCCCCTACAAACGGTTAAAGCCATACCGCCTGCCTTCCCTTTATTTGAGGTATTTTTTTAAAGAAATACCTCCGCCTGCCGTTTATTAAAAGGGCAGGGGATACCGAAAACCGGCATTCTTCTCAGGAAGTTAACTTTACAAGCGTCGCAATGCCGGGCTGTCAGTTTACCCAAAAGCGAACAATTGACGTCAAGACGTCTTAATATTGTCATACGTCGTAGTGAAAGGCCTTAAGGCGATATATCGTTTCTAAAAAATGAATTTTTATGAAACATTTGTCTAAGTGCTATAATTTGCGGCGGATCTATTTTGATAAGGAGAGTCAATGGAGATGAGCATGTCCTCAAGAAGGAAAGTCTGGATGACAATGGTGACAGCGAGCGCCGCTGTTTGGATATGTTTCGCCGCGGTTGTAGCGGGAGGAATGAGCTGATGAACAGCTTTGAAGAAGGTGTAATCAATACAAAGGCTGTGGAAGAACAACCGTATTTAAAAGGTTGGGTACTGAGTGAAGCACAGCGCAATTTTCTGGAATCTTTTCTGAAAGAAGAAGATGAAACCTCAGTAAAAGAGCAACATTAAGCAGTCCGGCTCGCCGTTGCGGGCCGGTCTACCTGAGAATTTGCCGACGGGTAAAAAAGCGGGTCATCAGAATGGCGAAAAGGGCAAACAGCCCGCCCGTTGCCGTTGCCTCTAACCGATGGGTGGCTACCTGCAATTGCGAAGCGCCGAGGCTCGAGATCATAAAGACCACCATTAGCGTGACAAAAAAGGTGAAAACAAAATAAGACTTTGAGATCAAAGAGTAGGAAAAGCTAAACGCGATGTAGCCAAATAATATGAATCCCCCCACCAAAAACAGCGGGCTGTGGCAAAGGTCGATTAGCATTGCTGCCAGAATACTGCCTGTTAAGGTTCCCAACACCCTTGCCTGAACGCGAGAAATCGAATCGCGATAATTATTACGCAGGCAAATCAGCAACGTCATGCCCGCCCAATAACCATTCTGCACGTGCAATATTTCCACCGTGCTTAACGCCAGGCACATGGTTAACACCCCGTAAAAGATTGACCATTGCAGATGTATTTTGTGTTTGTATTTACCCATGGTGATGCGCAGAAACCGTAACCAGGCATGAGGCTTAAAATCCTTCAGCTGGAAAGGGTAGCGTCGAAAAACCAGATAGAGAAAGCACATTTGCACTAAACCGCCACTGCCGGTGAGCGCAGCACGCGCGGCAGCATGTTCAACGGTGCCGGCAAAATAACCAGAAACCAGGTAAGCGATTGACCATTGCAATAACATCCACCAGGCGCTGGCATCAACATTCGTCATCATCACGTACACGCCCGCGTAAACCATTGCGCCTGCAATATAGAGCGGAACACTATTCCCCGTCAGGCAGCCAATCCAGGAAGAGAAAGCGATGCCCAACGTGGTGGTGATCAGCAGTGAAAACGATGAGCCGCCCCAGGTTTTGTTCGCACCAAAAGCCAGCGTCAATGCGCCGCTGGCCGCAATGCTGGCGGCGGCAACGTGGTTAAACGTAAAACCCGCCAGATAGATGGCGGCAATGGCTGGCAGGCAACATAGTCCTAACAGTAAATCGTGTTGCAGTGTGGAAGTAAGGCGCATTTGCTGACAGCATCTCCTGAATGTTGTCGGTAGAATAAAAAAGCGTGACGCTTGCAAAAGCCACTTTCAATGATTAGGCTTTGCCCGCAAAGGTGATGGTGTTCCACCTTACCCAACCGCTCCGTAAGTCTGGCGCTGATGACACCTGATACAGCCATCTTTTTCACGAAACAGGGTGGCCGCCCGTCAGGATGCCAGCATCCCTGTACTGCCTGCCTCGTTTAAACCAGAGGACTCTATGAAAGCACTGTTCGCCGTTATCGTTGGCGGTTCCGCTGGCTGCGTTATTCGCTGGCTGCTGGCCGTTCGCCTTAACGCACTTTTCCCCAATCTGCCGCCCGGCACCCTGATTGTGAATCTGGTTGGCGGCTTTATTATTGGTGCGGCGATGGGCTGGTTTTTACGCAACCCGCAGCTCGATCCTGCATGGAAACTGTTAATCACCACGGGCTTATGCGGTGGGATGACAACCTTCTCGACCTTTTCACTGGAGATCGTAACGCTGCTCCAGGCCGGGAACTACTTTTGGGCCATGGTTTCCGTCTTTACCCACGTTATCGGCTCACTGTTAATGACGTTTTTGGGCTTCTGGCTGATGACGCTGATTGCCGGATAACTGCCGCTGCATGAGCGTGATATTTTGTCTGGCTCAGGCGATCACGCATTACCGACATAAACATTCGGTTCATCTGACTCCAGCGCCAGCGCGCTCGCACTGGCCGCATCAAACAGCGACAGGCTTTCAATCTGATCCAGTAAAATCACCTTGCGAAATGCCATGGCGGATTTCGGTTCTGAATCCAGCGTAATATTATGCTCGGCGTACCATTTGCTGTAATTATGCTCGATGCACAGGTTTAGCGTCTCGCCGTCACGGTAGCCGCTGAGCATAGGAATCAGGACGATATTGGATGTTGAGGTATTCTCGTACGCGGCAGTGTGGATCATTCCAATATAAATGCGGCGGGATTTTAACGTTACCCACGCCAGCTCGCCTTCTTCCATACACTGAAACAGCAAGCCTTCTACGCCGTTCGCGCGGGAAAGTTTTTTGTAGAGTCTTTTACGTCCGCTGCTGTTCAGGCGGGCGCTGCCAGACCAGCTGGAGCGATAAATACAGAAGGCGACGGCAAACGTCAGCATGACGACAACGGGCGCCTGGATGCCGAGAAAGCTCCAGTTCATAAACTCCATTTGCCAGTCGTGATGATGACCGCCAGCGAGCTGTGGCAAAGCGTTAAGCAGGGAAGAGAGCCCAAACAGAACCAGCCAGATCAATCCTGTGGCAATGACGCCCTGTAAAACGAAGATACAGCCATAGAGCGCGACAAGAAAATAGACGTCCCAGCCAAATGAACGTTTGATTTTAAAACGGGTGGAGAGGTCACGGCTGGTGTACCAGTAACCGCAGACCATTAACACCATAAATATCGCGGTACCCATCTTAAGCCCTCTTTAGCGTATGGACGTGACGGGAGAAATCTTCGCGAACTTCATCGCTGGCGATATTGACCGTAGCGATGCCATCTTCATCAATAATGATGCGTTCGCCTTCTTCGATGGTTTCTTCAAAATTGCGCTGGCTCATTAACTGCAACAGCGATTCAGGACTGGAAAAAAGAGAAAACAAAAATTTTAACACGTCGATCTCCTTCAATTGCCAGTGGTAAGCCTGGCAGCTCGTTTCCTTTTGTTCTATGAGACGATGATTAAAGCGGGGAAAATCGCCATCCGTGGCAATCGATTATCAGCTGCCGGTCTGCGGCGCTGGATCGTCCTGTAAATGTTTTTTGAAGTGCTTCTCAATCTGCTCCAGCGTCTTGCCCTGCGTCTCCGGTGCAAACAGAATCGCGAAGATACCACCGGCAACACCGATGGCGGCAAAACCGAAGAAGGTCATGGTCAGGCCGAAATGCTCGAGTAATATCGGGAACATAAAGGCGATCGAGAAGTTGGTCATTTGCATGGCAAACACCGAAATCCCGTTGGCCATGCCGCGAATACGCATTGGGAACATCTCGGACAGCAGCAGCCAGGTGACAGGAGAAAGCGCGCCCTGCTGGAAGCAGAGGAACACCAACATGCCGGCCAACACCAGATAGCTGCGTAATACGTCAGGATGGCCATCAACGGTTTCCGGCATCAGCCAGGTCAGCAGCCCAATCGCCAACAGCGTACAGGTGCAGCCAATTTGCCCGGTCAGCAGCAGAGGACGACGGCCAAAACGGCTGAGCAACATAATCCCCACGAAGGTCATAATCACCGAGATCACGCCGTTAGCAATGGTGGCCAGCAGGGAAGCGTTGGTGCCAAGGCCCGTTGCCTGCAACATTGTCGGTGCATAAAACATAATGGTGTTCACACCGGAAAGCTGTTGCAGCATGGCAATGCCGATACCGAGAGCAACCAGACGTTTCATCCAGGTAGAGATGGTTTTCTTACGGCGAGCATTTTTCTCGCTTTTAGAAGACATGGATTTACGAATTTCACTCAGTTCTTTTTCCACCATTCGGGAGTGGCGGGTACGTTCCAGCACGTCACGAGCATCGCTGTAACGGCCATGCATCGCGTACCAGCGCGGCGTATCCGGCAGGAACAGCATGCCGACCCACAGGATCACCGCCGGGACACAGGCCACGCCCAGCATCCAGCGCCACGTTGCTTCACCACCCCAGACCTCATTGATTGCGGCGTTGCTGGTGTAAGCAATCAGCTGGCCAGAAACAATCATCAACTCCTGTAGGGTAACAAACTGCCAGCGGCGATTCGCAGGAACGATTTCGGCAATATAGATAGGAACGATAGCTGCCGCACCGCCAACAGCCAGGCCAAGAATAAAGCGGAACGAGATCATCATTTCCACATTTGGCGCCGTAGCACAGCCGATCGAGCCAACCATAAAGATCAGCGCCATTACCAGAATGATTTTTTTACGGCCAAAGCGATCGGCCACACGACCCGCAAAGATAGCGCCGATCGCCGAGCCAAGAATCAGAAAGCTGGTTACCATGCCGGTAGTCAGTGAGGTCAGATGAAGATCGTGCTTCATAAACAGTAAGGCGCCGGCAATCACGCCGGTATCATAGCCAAACAGCAGGCCTCCAAGTGTCGCAATAAAGGCAATTACTTTTACCAGCGGTTCGGTCGAGGTCGGCGCCTTTGCCGACGCGGCCTTTGTCCCGCTGCTTGATGTCTCAGTCACAAGTTACTCCCTGTTAAAACGTTATTATTGTGGTTGTGATGTGATGCAGATCACATGACTATAAATTTAATCTACCCGAGCGATTTTGGTAGGAAAATGACAAAATTTAATTTCAGGCTGGCGAGGCAACAAGCGGGATGAGCGCAAAAAATAATGCCGGAACGCTTTCCGGCATTGGTCTGATTTTTTGAGCGACAGGGAGACTGAAGGAACCTGTCCTGCTTTTTACTCACGCTATACAGAAGAACGTGTCGAAGAGGCCCGGCATAGCCGTTTGGCCAGATGAGACATATTTTCCTGCGCCACCAGCGGGTTATCGGCTGTCATCTGATTGTATTCCTCCAGCCAGTGTCGATATTGTTCGGCGATCTGCTCAGGATTTTCATCGTTTCGGGTTGTACAAATAAACAGCTGCGCGGAAAGGCGAGCCCGATCCTGTAGGTAAATTTCGTACTTTTTATTCCATGCAGGCGTACCGGGGTATTCCCGAATAATCACCTCGCTGAAGTGCAGATGCGGCCAACGCTTCAGTCGTTCAGTAAAATATTTTTTATCCATGACGGATTAGCTCTCCGTTTTTTTAGTGGTTTCACCTGGTTTTAAAACATGCTGCGTCAGTCTGCGTAAGCACTGAGAAAGTAAAGTTAGTTGAAATTACCCGCTTCGCCAGCCGAACGCTTTTTTTCAGATTAATAGCCAATAATCCCGACTATCTGTAAATTTTAACTTAATGAAAATTAAAGATTAATACCTAAACAGCATTGAGGCAATGAAGCGGCTTTTTCGCATTTTTTGTTTACTCGCTGTCGGACCTAAGGTAATTTCAGAAGCACTACACGCCGGGGAGTAACCATGAAGCAATTAGTAATCGATATTTTAATGAAAATCGCTAAGGTTGAAGTCGATGCGAAGGAACTGACCGCACAGGTGGAAGCTCAGTCTTTGCTCATCGCGGCGCTGCTGCTGACGGCAGGAAAAGAGGGCGCGTCCACTATCTCGGAAAATATTCAAAATGCCGTACTTGCGGCCACCTCTTCCGGGCAACAATTTTTGCAAACGGATGTCGATCTGTTGCTGACCCACATCAACCGTCTGCTGGCCGTCACTCGCTACATTGATGAGAAGAAAAACGTCGAAGAGCCTAACTAATCTGGGGGAAAATCATGTCTCAGACTCCACATCGTCCGCCGTTGCCGCCTTTTACCCATGAAACCGCGAAGGAAAAGGTTCGTCTGGCAGAAGATGGCTGGAACAGCCGCGATCCGCACAACGTGGCGCAGGCTTATACCATCGATACTCGCTGGCGTAACCGGATTGAGTTTGTCTCTAACCGACAGGAAGCTGAAGCGTTTCTCAGCCGTAAATGGCAAAAGGAGCTGGACTACCGGCTAATCAAAGAGCTTTGGGCGGTGGACGGACGGCGTATTGCCGTGCGTTATGCCTATGAATGGCATGATGAGGCTGGAAACTGGTATCGCTCATACGGTAACGAAAACTGGGAATTCGATGATAACGGACTGATGGCGCATCGCTACGCCTGCATTAACGATCTGCCGATTCAGGCATCCGACCGTAAATTCCACTGGCCGCTCGGCCGCCGCCCGGACGATCATCCGGGGCTTAGCGAGCTGGGCTTGTAGCCCGCCTCAGGCGAAATAAAACCACGCAGTTTGTATCAGCCCGTCCGCTATCTCAAACACCGCAATACTTTCTATGGGTTCAGCCTGTAACCCATAGATCACCTCATGATCGAATACATGATTGCCCAGTACGGTACGCGACAGCAGCTCCGCTCTCAGGTTTGCATTATTAAATCGATGATCGCGGTAAAACTCAGCCAGAGCCGTTTTTCCGGTGAGCGAAGGAGAATCTGCTGGCATCCGCCATGCAGTAAAGTTTTCCGAGAAACAGGCGATAAAGGCCGGCAGATCGTGGGCGTTATAGGCGGCGAACTGCTTTTCGACAGGAAGCGTTACTGACATCTTGACCTCCATTGAATTTATATTCACAAATAGTGAATATAAATTAATTTAACTTTGTCAGTAATAAAAGTAAAATTTAGGTTATGTGTACAAGGATGTAGAAGGTCGGGGATAAAATTTGCCCGTTAATTGACGTTGGTCGTTTCACTGCCGCCATGTCGCCATACTTCGCCGCACATCAGCACGGCATTGGGACGACGCTCATGAATGCGATCCGCCATCTGTTGGCAGGCCGTTTGTGTTGGGAAAATATGTTCAGAAACGGGCAGGGCGTCACAGGCATCATGACCACATGCGCTGACCAGTAAAACGAATCCAATTAGCATTGCCCACTCCTCTGACGCTCTGTATCAATACCCAGTATAGGTGATGAGCGAGGCGGCGGTGGTTTTGCTGTGTCTGTCGATAAAAGCCAGGCCGTTGCGTACGCATAAAAAAATGGCCTTCCGTTAAGGGAAGGCCATCAGGCAATCAACAGCGATTATGGCGCGGTTGTCGAGGTTGTGGTCGTGGTTGTCGTGGTGCTGGTGGAGCCATCATCGCCACCGCCGCCGCCCATGGTGGCTAAAGCGACGCCGAGCAATGCGGTAACGGCGCCTACGCCTACGGCATTAGAATCGCCGTCTGACATCGTTGTCGCTTCGCTCCCCGCAGCGGCCCCGGCAGCGGGGGCCGCCCAGGCGCTGCTGCTGCCGGCCATCATCAGGAACAGGACAAGTGCTGTGATCTTTTTCATTATTATTTATCCTCGGGCAGTAAACAGGTGTTGTTGCACAGAGCTTAATTTCAAAGCGGCGAGTTGAAAATAGCGTGAAAAGGGGGCTTTTCTCTGTTTTCCAGTGAGTAAATGGATAAACAGGTCCGCGAGTTAATAGAGTTTAACGGCATGTTTTATTTGGTTTTAATCTGTTGAAAAATTTTAAATGGCAAGAAATATGAAGTCGACCTGTCAAAATGCAGAATTTTCTTAACGCCAGGGTAATAATGATTTAATTATTTAGCAGGTTGTCGTGGGCGTAAATAAGTGCCAGTTATAAGTGTATTTACAGCCGCATTTTAAGAATAAACGATGGTACTGATTGGCGAAATAAATGCCGGATTTTCACTTAACCAAAATTTTTTATAGCGGCCTTAAGTGTGTGTCAATGTGTACAGGCATGACCAGATATAAACAACGAGCCGGTTAACCCCTTTTCCTGATACGAATAGTCTTAGTTTTCCTTTCACCGGGAGGCTTTTAAGAACTCCCTGACCTATCTGTGGCCTGATAAGAATACATTTTCGCCAGAGGCCCAATTATGCTGTTATCTGCGTGTTCCTGGATTAAAAATAAAACAGACTATCTGCAGGAATTTCTTTCCGATCCGCGGCAAACCGGGACTATTGCGCCATCTTCACTGTCATTGTGCAAAACGATGTCTGATGCCGTGGACTGGAGCGAGTGTGCCCGGATCGCGGAGCTGGGTGCCGGAGACGGCGTGTTAACCCGGCATCTGCTACAGCGTATGCGGCCGGATGCCGGACTGCTGGCTTTCGAGACAAACCCCAGATTTCATTCGAAATTACAGGCGATCGGCGACAAAAGACTGCAAATTTCTGCTGCGTCGGCGGAAACGTTAAGCGGCGAATACGACGCGATTTTCTCCGGTTTGCCGCTGCTCTCGCTACCGCAATCTGTTCGCCATGACATTCTTGAACGGGCCGCACAGCGGCTTACGCCGGGGGGCGTCTTTGTGCAGTTTCAATATACTTCCCTCTCTGAGCCACTGCTCTCCAGCTATTTCGTCTGGAACCGCACGCGTGTACTGCGCAACCTGCCGCCGGCCTGGGTCTACAGCTGCCAGCGTCCCCAGGCTGAGAAGTAACCAGGAAAATTCGAGATGGCAATCTCTGAAGGGTCTGCCAGGCTTATTATTCACCCATTACAGGAGGAGACGATGAGCATTGAAACTGAATTACCAACATCGAGTGATGATGAAGTCTGCAACATCATAGGCAAAGCGGTGGTTGACCTGAGCGTAACGGGACAGCCGGTCAATAAAGCCACGCTGGCGCTGAAGCTGTTAGCGATGGCAGACCAGGACAACGATGAAGAGAGAATTTTGCTCTACTGGATTGCACGTAAAGCAATCAATCAGCCACACAGATTTGCCTCAGCCTGACAAGCCTGTGGCGCCCGGTAGCATTCCGGAAGAACGGCCGCTCCTTCAGGTGCGGCCGTTTTCGTTAGGGGGCAATGCGACGTACCCAGCGGACCTGGCGTAACAGCCAGACAATCACTGCGGAAATGGCAAAGCAAACCAGCGCAACCAGCGGGATAGTCAGGGCAGAATAGTAGCCTTCAAACTCGATATGCAGCGTCTTAAGCAGGGTTTCGAGCACAATAGGGTGCACAAAGAAAATCCCAATACTTAACCTCGACAGCGAATGAATGGCATTGTTGGTATGCTCTCGCCAGGCGAAAGGGGCGTTCAACAGCATAAAGAAGCAGGCCAGGGACACAACCACAATCGTCGGTGCCGAGTAGAACAGAAACACCTGATTAGGGGCGAAGGTACTGATAGAAAGCGAGTAGGTCATAACGGCGGTTAACACCGCAGAAAGGATAAAAATAATGGCCGAGATGATGACCTTTGGATTGATATCAAAGCGCCTGACCACGCCACCAATGATATAAAACCCCGAAAGATAAACCACCATATCAATATTGCTCGGCACCGGCAGTGCCTGGCCTTCCAGCAGGTTAGCCTTTACGTTATCAAACAGCATATAAACCGAAGCGAGCACAAACCATACCGTCAGGGTGTAGTTCACTCGTTGCTGGCTACCGTTCTGGATGAAGGTGTTCAGTAACGGCGTCACCAGATAGAGCAGGATCATGGTGTAGACAAACCATAGATGCGGATAGGCGGGCGTACTGAGCAGTTCCAGCAGGCTAACCGGAGCGCTGCTACCGTTGATCTGCTGGTTATAAACAAGGTAGATAGCTGACCAGACAACCAGCGGGATCACCAAATCCAGCACGCGGGTTTTTAATGTACTGAGCAGCGATTCGTTTTTGTTGAGTGAGACAAAACCCGCGATTAGCAGGAACAGAGGAAAAGCGATGCGCCCTAACGCTTCATACATCACCGATACCGACCAGGCAGCGTGGAAATAGCTGAAAGGTATTGCTGCAGTGTGCAATAAAATGACGAGAAATGTTGCCAACAGCGTCAGCAACTTAATATTGATCGTTTTCAACCCCTAACTCCTTGTCAAGAAGCACAATCGGACGCGAGCAGTCAGATTATAGCCAATGGGCTAAAGGTAACATACTCCGTCGTGTCGACGTATCTCCGAACAAGAAAAAAGCGCTATCACCGGTTAGGTGCGGCGTGCGTGCGTTTCAACCGTTACTGAAGCCGGACAGCTAGCCGCAGCGTTAACAATACGGTATTCGGCTTTGCCCTGATGAATGTACATGCAGGCACGACCCGCCGATCCGCCATCCTGTTCCTGCGAAAGCGACACGGTGACGGTTTCAGCCTGTACTGTGGGTAGCAGAACAGCAAAAATCGCTGGAATACTCAGCGTAATAAATTTACTTAATCCATTCATAATAAATACGGCCAGACGTTAAGAATTAAAAAAGGGGTCGGCTCTGCTTTTATCAGGCACTGCCAGTTATAGAGTATGACGTTAACGGTCGGTTAAGTTAGCTGCAAGCGTGCGAAGTAAATATAGGAAGAAGCCTGGAAAGCACGGTTAACATATTCTGAATAAGGCTGGAATGAGATTACGGCGGGGGGCTATTAAAGGGTTACCTTTAAAAACAGTATGTTATTGGAGACTTAAGTCCCATTTTTTGCCGGAGGCAAAGAAAAAAGGAACACTTTTAGTACCAGCTTATCTATGCAGTAACAGGGCAAAAAAAAACAATTTGCCTTAGGCGGGCTAAAAGGGGCTGACAGGCGGCGTTTGGCAGCCTGTCAAATGCCGTCAGGCAACCGGATCATCTTCGGTCTGATGCACAACAAGCTCCAGCGCATGGCGATGAATATCCAGAGAAACCACATCGCTGGAGGTCTCCAGTCGCTGTAGCAAACGGCTGATAATCGCTTTATTCGTCACCGGCGCGCCGCTGTGTAGGATTTCTACGACAACGGAGCCAAGAATTTCAACTTCAGTATGGGCTTCTTTTATCTCAGTCTGGAAATACTCGGCCAGTTCATGGTTGCTCTTGGTCAAAGTGCTGTGCATGTGTTTTTCTCCAGGTTCCCCAACGAAGCGGCGTCGGGGCATGCGGCTGTCTGATGCAAGAAATGCATTATGGTTTGTGCGCAGTCTAAAAAAGAGCCTCGGGAAGTGGGAAACCCACAATCACTTCCTGAGGCCATGCAAGTGCATAATACGTTACAGCGTAAAAAGGTAGACGCTTTTCACTTTCTGTACAAGTTTAATTTCTAACTGTACAGGTTTGCTTTGTTTTGCATAATTATTCATTTTGGCGTCATCAGCAATCGGTCTCTTGACCTTACCCCTACGGGAAGGTGCAGGATAATGTGGATAACATTCGTTCACCGATACAGGAAGACATCATGCATAAAATGACGGCTTTAATTTGTACCCTGATATTTTCTGCTGCGGTTAATGCCGACGGTAAAGAGGCCATGGCCGGGCATGCGCCAGCGTCAGCAGCGCAGCAAAGCTATCAGGCGGGAATGGACAAAATGCATCATCAAATGATGACGAGCATGCAGGAAAGCGATCCTGACCGGGCTTTCGCCAAAGGCATGACGGCCCACCATCAGGGCGCGATCGACATGGCGAAAACCGAGCTGAAATACGGTAAAGATCCCGAGATGCGCGCGCTGGCAGCGGAGATTATTAAGGCGCAGCAGCCGGAAATCGACCGCATGCAGAACTGGCTGAAACATCAGCCGAAATAAAGCAGACAGGCGGGCACCTGAGCGGTGAAAAAGTTATAGCGGGCAGGGTGAAAGTTGTTAAAATTATCCTTTAACCCCTATTTACGGAAGCCGTTATGACATCTGAAATTTCTCATCCTGCCAGCAGCCCAAAACAGGCTGCGTTGCAGCTGGTGATTGAACTGGTACGCGCGGGAAAACTTAGCCCGATGCAGGGCGATGCCGCAAATATGATCTCGATTTATGAGCAGTTCAAAGCGCATTTCGAAGCTGACAAACACAAGCACGCTTCAGACTCCGCTATTTCCTGAATGCGGCCAGCAGCCGGTTAAAACGTCCCCTCAAAGGTCATATTTGAGGGGAGTTTGCTTTGCTCCTGCGGGATGCGGACAGCGCGATTCAGCGCTTGCTCACCCGATCGTAATACAGCATGCTGACGCCAATATTCTGTTGCGCGCCCTGGATGTTATCGCGTAAACCCACCAGTTTTTGTCCCTGAAGCGTCACGACATAAGGCGAATTCTGCTGGATTTCGGTTTGCAGCTGTTGATACTGCGCAATACGCTTTTGCACATCGCTTTCCGCTGCCGCCGTCTGCGTTTGCTTGCTCAATTCTGGCACTTGCCAACCCACCCGCCACGCCAGCGTTTTCGGGCCGCCCGGTACGTTGTACGCAAAGGCATTGGCGTTACTGTTCGGATCGACGTAGTCCGATCCCCAGTAGACAAAGATTGACTGGAAGTCACGGCCACGCATTTTTCCCCACAGTTCAGCCTCCGCTACCGGCTGAATATCGATAGTGATATCGGCTTTGGCAAAACTGGCCTGTAGCGCCTGCGCAACGTCGGTATACGGCGGCTGATTCGCGATTGTCATTGAAAAACGCGTACCCGGCTTGATGCCGCCTTGCGCCAGGATCTGCTTCGCTTTTGCCAAATCATAATGGAACGGCTGGTTTTCCAGCGCGCCATCAAAACCCTGAGGCAGAATGGTCTGATGAACCTGATATTGCCCCTTCAGCAGATCTTTCGAGATAGCATTGTAATCTACCAGCCAACGCGCTGCCTGCCACAGAGCGGGATTGCCTAACGCACTTTGCTGTTTGTTTTGAGTATTAAAGCCGAGGTAATAAACCAGGCTGGAAGGGAAACTTTCGACCTTTATGCCCGGCTGATTTTTCAGTGCGGCAAACTGATCGGCACCTAAATCGTAAGCCACATCGGCATCGCCCTGTTGCAGCAGCAGACGGCGTGAACCCGGATCGGCAACGTTTTTCAGAATGACGCGCTCAAGCTTAGGCTGTTCAGCGGCGTGGGGGTTCTTCTCCAGAACCAGCGCCTGCTGAGGCACATAATTACGGATACTGTAACCTGCACTGCCCGCAGAATGGGTACGCAGCCAGCCATTGCCAAAATCGCCGTTAACGGCATGCTGCTCTGCCAGCTTGCTGTCGATAACCGATCCAACCGGTGCGGTCAGCAGACGCAGCGCCAAATCACGGCCAATGTTGGAAGACCAGCGAAGCTCGACCTGGCTATCGCTGCGTCGGATCAGCTGCTGGTCGATATTGTCCGGCGTCCAGCCAAACTCGCTAAACAGAAACGCCGGGGTTTTATTCAGCTGCACGACGCGGCGGAAGGAATAGATGACATCGTCCGCGGTAACAGGATTGCCGCTGGCAAAGGTCGTTCCCGGTTTCAGCGTAAACAACAGGCTGTGTTCACTGCTGCCGGGTTGCCACGAACTTGCCAGTGCCGGAACCAGCTTCCGGGGATCGCTATGATCCGACGCCAGCAGTCCCTGATAGATATTCACCAGGCTACTGCTGCTGACCGTTTCGAAGCTTTCTGCCGGGTCAAAGCTGATAATGCCATCCAGCGGGATCGCCACAATCAATGTATCTGACGGTGTGGCAGCGTGAGAGATCTGAATGCCCGACAGCAGGCAGGAGAGAGCAAGGGCGATGGGAGCAAGCTTTCGCATGGGCATATCCTGAATAAGGAGTGATATCAGGACTATAGGCGGAAAAGAGAGGCAGGGAAATGCGGATTCCGGCAAGCGTTAGCTGTTTAAGACATTAGCCAGATCAAGGGCTTATGGTTGCAGGCGCGCTGATAAGCAGAGCGGGAGATATGCCGTACTGACACCGATAGAAAAAGTCTGAATACACATCGGCAGGGGGAACCGGCGATACAAAAGAGAGTAAAAAGCCGCCATCAGAACATGGCGGCTTTTAAAGCCAGCACACTCAACCGACGATATGGCCGCGATCCATGCGAACCGCGCGGTCACACATATGATCGATCACGTCGGGATCGTGGCTCACCAGTACCATCGTCAGATTATCCTGCTGCTTAAGCGTGTTCAGCAAATTGAGGATTTCGGCCTGTACCGACATATCCAGCGCTGAGGTTGGCTCATCCAGCAGCAGGATTTTCGGCTGGAGCAGCAGCGCCCGCACAATTGCCACGCGCTGACGCTGACCGCCAGAGAGCTGATGCGGATAGCGATCGGCCAGCGCAGGATCCAGACCAACATGGCGGAAGCCGCTGTCAATGCGATCGTTGATATCCTGCACTTTCAGCAGTTTTAACGGCTCGGCGAGGGTGCGGCGAAGGCGATGTCGAGGATGCAGCGAAGCATAGGGATCCTGAAACACCATCTGCACATCGCGACGAAGCTGACCGGTAAAAGCTTTGCCGTGCGCCGCTTCATGACCGGCCAGCGTCATCCTGCCGTCCCAGTGAGGATTCAGACCAGCCATCACCCACAGCAGCGACGACTTGCCGCAGCCGGACGGGCCAACCAGCCCAAAGCATTCACCGGCGGCGACGGTCAGAGAAACATCATGGACGACGGTACGCTGCTCATAGCCCTGGCGATGCGAAACGCTCAGGTTTTGCAGATCAATCATGTTCACGGTGAGCCTCCAGTGCTGCACGATCCAGAACCGGCAGCGGTTTGCCCTGCGTCGCCTTACTCGGACGGCAGGACCACAGCGTGCGGGTATACGGGTGAGTAGCGTTTGGCAGCTCGGCAGCCGGTAACGTATCGAGAATATCACCCTGATACATCACCATCACGCGTTCGCAGTGCTCGGAAACCTGCTGTAAATCGTGGCTAATTAGCAACAGCCCCATGTTGCGATCCTCCACCAGGCGGCGAATAAGCGCCAGCACCTGATCGCGCATAGCGTGATCGAGCGCGGAGGTGGGTTCATCGGCAATCAGAAATTGCGGATCGGCAATCAGCGCAATCGCCAGCATCACACGCTGTCCCATCCCGCCGGAAAGCTGGTGGGGATAGCGCTGCATAAGCTGAGCGGGTTGCGGCAGACCTACCGCATCCAGCATGTCGCAAACTTTCTCTTTAATCTCTGCACGGCCCAAACGGCTATGCAGCTTCAGCGGTTCCGCAACCTGCCAGCCAATAGTTCGCATCGGGTTCAAGGCATATTTCGGGTCTTGCATAACCATTGCCAGCTTGCTTCCGCGAAGCTGGCTCCAGCGACGCTCGTTTAGCGTCAAGGCGTTTTCACCGGCAACGCTTAGCGTGTCGGCATGCAGCTGGAGCGAAGGCGACAACAGGCCCATCAGACTACGGGCGGTAAGCGACTTGCCGGAACCGGATTCGCCGACCAGCGCCACGCGTTCCCGGCCCAGGCTGAAGCTGATATCTTTTACCAGCGCAGTACCGGTTGCGCTGGCGATATGCAGACGTTTTGCGACGATCAGCGGGGAATTTTCAGTTGGCATTTCGGGTATCCAGTCGGTCACGCAGGCCGTCGCCCGTCAGGTTAAAGGCCAGGCTGGCAAACAAAATTGCCCCGCCCGGTGCGGCGGCAACCCACCACTGATCGAAAATGACCTTGCTGCCTTCGGCGACCATCGAACCCCATTCCGCGGTCGGCGGCTGTACGCCCATGCCTAAAAAGCCCAGTCCGGCAGCCGAAAGAATTATACCGCCGAGGCTCAGTGCCGCACGCACGACCGCGCTTGGCAGGCAGAGCGGCAGAATATGGCCGAACATCAGGCGCAGGCCGTTGATGCCCTGCATACGCGCAGCGGCCAGATAATCACTGCGGCGCAATGCCAGCGTTTCCGCACGGGCCTGGCGGGCAAACGGCGGCCAGCTGGTCAGCGCCAGCGCCAGCGCACCGTTCATCAGGCCTGGCCCCAGCATGGCGACCAGCGCCAGCGCAATGACCAGATTCGGCAGAGACAGGAAAATGTCGGTAATGCGCATCAGCACGCGCTCGGTCCAGCCGCCAAGGTAGCCGGCACAAATGCCGACCAGCATGCCAACCGGAATGGTCAGCAGCAGGATCAACGAAACCAGCAGCAGGGTAGGGCGCGCACCATAGATAACGCGTGAAAGCAGATCGCGGCCAAAACCATCCGTGCCCAGCCAGTGTGCTGAGGAAGGCGGCAACAGGCGAGCAGTCATCAGCTGTGCATTAGGATCAAAAGGTGCCAGTAGCGGTGCCAATAGCGCCGCCAGCAGCAGTATCGCCACCAGCGTACCGCCAATCGCCAGCGAGGTTACGCGCACACGGCGACGACGCTGCGGCTTCGCGATTTCAATATCGGTTAAATTTTGCGTCATCGGGTTCTCGGATCGGTGAGATAAGTTAACGCGTCCGCCAGTGCATTGAGCGTAATAAAGCAGCCGCCAATCAGCAGCGTCGAGCCAAGAATCGCTGGCGTGTCAGAAGCAAACAGCGCGGTCGTCATGTAGCGACCCACGCCGGGCCAGGCGAAGACGGTCTCAGTCAGTACTGAGCCTTCCAGCAGCGTGGCGTAAGAAAGCGCGAGAACCGTGATTAGCGTGCCGCGCACGTTAGGGAAAATATGCAGTAACAGAATGCGGCCCCGGCTGGCGCCTTTTGCGCGGGCGAGCGTCACGTATTCTTTGCTGTTCTCTTCCAGTAGCGCCGCACGCAGCAGGCGGGTGATCCCGGCCATTGCCAACAGGCCCAGCACCACAACCGGCAACCAGAGATGCGCAATCGCGTTGCGGAACATCTCTTTATCACCGGAAAGCCAGCTGTCGACCAGCACCAGACCGGTTTTCGGTTCGAGCGTATAGATCCAGATATCGTCCAGCCGTCCCGGCCCGGCTGACCAGTGCAGCACGGCATAGAACAGCAGCAGGCCGAGCAGACCAAGCCAGAATACCGGCACCGAATAGCCCAGCAGCGAAACCAGACGAGCCAGATTATCGACCACGCTTCCTGGTTTCCACGCCGCCAGCAGCGCCAGCAGAATGCCAAAAACGGCACCGAACAGCATGGCGCAGCTTGCCAGCTCGATCGTCGCCGGGAAAGTGCGCATCAAATCACCTGCAACTGACGAATTAGTCAGGCGGGAGATGCCCAAATCACCATGGGCCAGATGCGTGAGGTAATGCCAGAACTGCATCAGCAGCGGCTGATCCAGACCCAGCTCGCGACGAACCTGAGCATAGGTAGATTCACTGGCGTGGTCGCCGGCAATCTGCAACACGGGATCGACCGGCGAGAGATGAGAAAGCATAAACGTGAACGCCAGCAGGCCAAGCAGCGTCACCGCCAGCGAGGCCAAACCGGTCATGACACGTCCGGCTCGTAACCAAAACAGCCGGGCGGACCCGGCTTCAGCAGCAAGTGATACCATTACTTAGTGACCTGGCTGTAGTAAACCATATCGGGGTTGATGCCCTGAATATAGCCCTTAAGATTTGCGCGCAGCGCAATCAGGTTGCGAGCCTGCAAGCCCACTACGTACGGCGAATTCTTTTGCACTTCGCGCTGCATGTTTTTGTACAGCTCAACGCGTTTCGCCTTGTCGCTTTCAGCCGTAGCCGCCAGCGTTTGCTTATTCAGCTCGGGAATGTGCCAGTTAGAACGCCACGCCAGCGTTTTGCTGCCGTCTTCCGGATTGTAAGCAAAGGCAGAAGCGTTGGTATTCGGATCGAAATAATCCGCGCCCCAGGCATTCAGCGTCGCTTCATATTTATGCGCTTTTACCGAAGTGGCGACTTCAGTGCTGATGCCAGGGATCAGCTCAACCTTGATGCCACCCTTAGCAAAGCTGGCCTGCAACGCCTGAGCAATATCCAGATACGGCGGCTGATTGCTGACGCTCAGCTTAAAGCTGACGTTTTTCAGCCCGGCCTTGTCCAGAATCGCCTTAGCTTTTTCAGGATCAAACGTGTATGGGTTATCGTTCAGCGCACCGAGGAAACCTTCCGGCAGGAACGACTGATGGACCTGGAACTGGCCTTTCAGCAAGTCGTCGGCAATGCCGTGGTAGTCGAACAGATAGCGTGAAGCTTCCCACAGCGCCGGATTTTTCAATACGGGATTAGCGTCGATGTTGAACTGCATGTAGTACAGCGAGGCCATCGGGATCGCCAGCGGTTTCACATCGGCTTTGCCCTTCAGCGCGGTCATCTGATCGGCACCCAGGTTACGCGCGATATCCGCATCGCCCTGCTCAAGCAGCAGTCGGCGAGCAGCCGGTTCCGGCACGTTTTTGATTAGGACATTTTTAAGCTTAGGTGCGCCGCCCGGTGAGGTCGCGTTAGCAGAGAACAGCACGACTTCATGTGGGATGAATTTGCGGATCTGATACGGGCCGCTGCCTGCCGAATGCAGAGCCAGCCATTTGTTGCCGAAATCGCCATTTTTGGCATTGGCCGTCGCGATCTTTTCATCAACGATGGAAGAGACGGGCGCGGCAAGCAGGCTCAGAACATAGGTCGGGCTGACATCGGCAGTCCAGCTTACCTGCACATGCGTGTCGTCAATTTTTTTCAGCTGAGTATCAACGTTCTCTTTCGTCCAGCCCAGTTGGGTAAGGATAAATGAAGGATCAAGGTTAAGTTTGACCACGCGGCTGAGAGAGAAAATAACGTCTTCCGGGCGCACTGGATTGCCGGAAGCAAATTTTGCACCGTCACGTAAGGTAAACGTCAGGCTGCGATTGTCTTTACCGGGCTGCCAGCTGGAAGCCAGCGTCGGTTGCAGTTCGGTCGGATTTTGTGGATTAGACTGCACCAGACGTTGATAAAGGTTGGTGAAGGCCTGTACCGAGGTCAGTTCGAAACCTTCTGCCGGGTCAAAGCTGCTTGCATCATCAATAGATTGTGCGATTACCAGCGTATCTGGCGGCGTGGCAGCCTGTGCTGCAAAAGAACCCGCCAGCGCCGCGGCGATCATTGGGACAATAATTTTCATGACGTTTCCTTTTATAATTTGCCAGCGAGTGTAAAGGAGCGCCTCGTCAGACCAATAGTAGAATATCCGCTATCGATATTCGAAAAAGTTATAACCCAGTCGTAATGGTTATAAATGCTAATCCTTAAGTTCAGTGCTGCCAGCTAAGCCAGAGCGCGGGAGCGACGCCAAGGGCGTTATTTAGCATATGCAGCGCCACCGGCAGTTTGAGGCCACCGGATTTCATTCTGGCATAACATAGCAGGAGTGAAAGGGCGATAAGCGCAATCAGGGTTTGCGGATGAGTGTATTGCGTATGCATTGCGGCAAAGGCTAATGAGGTGAGTAAAGCGCAGGCAAAGCGTTGTTCTGGTGCCCAGATCAATAAAGATTCCAGCAAAAAGCCCCGAAAAATTATTTCTTCAAAGAAGGGCGCAAGTAATACGACAGCCACTGAAAACGCCAGCGTTCTTCGCCATGCTTCGCCCTGGCCCAGCTGCGAATGGGTCCAGCTTTCCTGCTGCATATACAAGGATTGTAAAGCAATCAGTCCCAACAACAGCAGACCGAACAGCAACATTTGACTGCCTCGCAGCTTTCCCAGCGGGATCGCCTGATAGCGACGGGTATACCAGAGATAGAGCGGCACCAGTATGCAAAATTCCATTGTGCAAAGAACCGGCATCAGCATGCCGTTGTTAAGCAGCAGCGGATAGCTTGCGGACGTTTTTAACAGCAACGTTATGCTGAACCAAATCAGGCACATTCCCAGACACAGCAGGGTATGAACCACCTTTTCATACTCATTCTTCATTCGAGGCGTTCCGGGAAAGGGATCGGCCGATGTTAGCAAGCGCCCCTGCCGCTGTCGAGGCAGAGGAATAACTCACCGACAGACCTAAATTGTTTAGCTTCCAGGCCGATAGTGCACTTATCGATCGCGTCTGGAGAAGTTGTGGACCAGCGATTTTCTCAGATGCCCTCAAAACTGACGAACAGGAACGTTCGCCAGTCAGCAGGAAAAGGTCCGGATAAATGAATTTTTCCCCATTACAGACAAACCTGGTGCTGACTGACGGTCAGAAAAGCACTTTTTTTACCCGACGACTTTTAATGTCGCTTTCTCTGCTGATGAGCGGCGTAGTGCTGCTGTCGATGCTGATGGTGGTAGGAATTGCCTGGCGACAGAACGAAAGCTCCATCAGGCAAGAGAGCCTTCTGCTGCATAACGGCTGGAAGGATCGTCGCCAGGATTTAATGAAGAACATTCGTGACTACGCCTTCTGGGGCGAAGCCTGGAACCATCTGCATCTGAATGTGGATACCGACTGGGCGTACGATCAGCAAAATCTCGGGCCGGGTCTGTTCAGTGAATTCCATTACGAAGGCGTGTTTGTTGTCGATGGCGAAGGCCGTACGCGTTATTCAGTCATTAACGGCCAGCTGTCGGACTTGCCGGTTGAAAGCTGGTTGGGTACTCATGCCGCACCGCTGGTCAGACAGGCCAGAGCACTGCTGAAGCAGGAAAGTGCGACCTCAACCAACATGATGATTGGCTCGACACCGGCTATCGTGGCGGCTGCCCCAATTACCACAGGAAAAGTCCCCGGACTGAAAACCCGGGCCGGAATGCCTTCCGTGCTGATTTTCATCGATCGTTTAACGCCGGAAAAATTACGCGATTTCGGTGCAGCAATCGGCGTGGCCAATGCCCGCGTGCCTGGTAGTTTACAGGATGCGTTTATTACGCCGTTTATCAACGAAGAAGTGGCAGACAGTACGCCGGTCGTCATCCGCTGGGATTCCGATCAGCCGGGGCGAAATTTACTGCTGATCCTGTTGCCTATGCTGTTTGCCGCCGCGGTTATTCTTGGCCTGGTGGCACGCAGAGTGGTTAATCATGCGATGCATAACGCCATGCTGTGCGACCAGCGCTTTTTGCTGCTGATGCACAGCCAGCGCGAACTGGCGGCCAGCGAAGCACGTTTTCGCGACGTGGCCGAAACCGCGTCGGACTGGATCTGGGAGACCAATGCGCAGGGCATCTTAATTTATCTGTCGGAGCGTTTCACTGCCGTCACCGGCTACGATGTTGAGCAGCTGCTTGGCAAATCCATCGACGATCTTTTGCAGCATGACACTCAGCCCGTGTCTGGCTGGATTTTTCAGCAGCGTGAGGAGCATCACCGACAGACGCTGCGCTGTTATTCGGTTTCTGCTGGTGGAGAAACGCGCATTTGTACTCTGGTCACTAAGGTGGTTGAAGGTAACGGGCAGATTGCTGGCTACCGTGGCACGGTTTCGGATGTGACCAAAGAAGTCGAAGATCAGGCACGTATTCACTATCTCTCACAGCATGATGCGTTAACCGGACTACCAAACCGGCTCTATATGAGTGAATTTTTACTTGGCAGGCTACAGGCACATCCCACCGCGGAACGGCCGCTGGTGTTGATCAGTCTTGATCTCGACAATTTCAAACCGATCAATGACACCTGGGGCCATGCGGCGGGCGACAGTGTGCTAAATGAAGTGTCGCTCCGTTTACGCAGTGTGCTGAAAGCCGGTGACCTGGTATCACGGCAGGGCGGCGATGAATTTATTGTGATTGTCTCCGATCTGGCGAATGAGCAGGAGATCAACAACTGCTGTCGGGCGTTGCTGAATGAAATTTGTCGGCCTTTTTATCTGGGCCAGCAGGAGATATTTATTGGCGCGAGTATGGGGATTGCGCTCGCCCCGAAAGATGCGATGCAGGCGGAGGAACTGCTGCGGCTGGCGGATATTGCCTTGTATAAGTCGAAGCGTGAAGGCCGTAACCGCTGGACGTGGTACAGCCCGGAAATGGCGGAACACCTGGTACTACGGCGTGAAATGGAGCGTGGCCTGCGCAAAGCTATCGTTGGCAACGAGCTGCGACTTTACTATCAGCCTCGCTACGGGCTGAAAAATGCCAGACTGGATGGCGCGGAGGCGCTTATCCGCTGGGAGCATCCGGACAAAGGGCTGATCATGCCGGACAAGTTTATTGGCCTGGCGGAAGAAACCGGCCTGATCGTTGAAATCAGCGACTGGGTGTTGACCCGAGCCTGTACCGATGCTTTAACCTGGCCAGAAGCGATGTATGTTTCGGTGAATATTTCACCCGTGGAGTTTCGCAGCGGCAATCTGGCAAAACGCGTTGCCGAGGCGCTCGCTCGCAGCGGATTGGCAGCCGGGCGTCTGGAGCTGGAGATCACGGAAAATATTACGCTGGAGAATCCACAAAGCGCACTGGAAGTGATGCAGCAGCTGAAAAAGCTGGGCGTTAAACTGACGGTTGATGATTTTGGGGCCGGACACGCCTCGCTGGGGTATTTAAAAACCTTCCCGTTTGACGGCATGAAAATGGATCGCTCCTATATGAACGATTTTCCCCATTGTTCGCAGGCCGCGTCGATTGTGGAAGGGATTATCGGGCTGGGTAAAGCCTTTGCGCTAACGGTAACGGCGGAAGGTGTTGAAACGCGCGAACAGTTGCAGGAGCTACAGGCTATTGCCTGTCAGGAAGGGCAGGGTTACTACCTTGGACGGCCCATGCCGCTTGAGCGCTTTAGCCTGTTGCTTAACGAACCGGTGACGCTGGGGATAAGAAAACAGCCCGTATAACGGGCTGTAAGCCTAGCGGACTTTAACCGCAACGGCGGTCATGATAACCGCGAAGAGAACAAATACGACGAGTTCCATAATCTGCTCCTTTGCTAAGACTATTCCTAAATTATAGCGCCACCTCAGGCTGTTTAAAAAGCAATCTGTGCCATTTTGCGCGGGATCACAAAGTGCGCACCGTTTTTATCCACAGCCGCTTATCTGCTAACCTTGCGGTGAACTGAATGGAAACCTGTGCATGAGGAAAACGGCATGATATTTAATGGAAAGGTCACGCTACTGGCAGCCGTATTGGTACTGGCGGGCTGCCAGTCAGCGACGAAAAATGGATCTGCGCAGCGTGATCCAGAAATGGATCGCTGCGGCGCCTCAGAGTATCAACATTACCTGGGTAAATCGCTGTCATCGCTGGACGGGGTACGGTTTGAAAAGCCCGTTCGCGCCGTCCCTTACAACGCGGCTGTCACCATGGACTTCAATCTTAATCGCTTGAATTTTATGGGAGACAGTAAAAATATCATCACCCGTGTTTACTGCGGATAAGCGTGATTTATCTGTACCATTTGTTGACCCACCACAAACGAATGCGGATGCTCAGGGTACTGGTCCAGCCGCTGGTACTCTGCACCATCTTACCGCGTGAGACGATAAGATAAGTAGGCGACGCGTTGATTTTCCAACCGCTGAACAATTCCCCAACGGGATCGTTGACCACCGGCAGAACCAAATGTTTGCCATGCAGCAGGCGTACGACGTGGATATCATTTCCAGAACGTAGCGCAACGGCCAGCACGTTATAGTCGTTGTCACTTAGCGTGAGCATTCCCGCGGTGGTGTAGCGACAGGCACTGCATCCGTTAGTCCACAGGTAAACCAGCAGCGGCTTTTTTGCGCTAAGTTCGGCAATGGTGACCTCTTTCCCGTCGATGGTATGAAGGTTCTGGCGGGCAAATTCTTCCGGCAACGTCGGCGCTCTGAGCCAGTCTGAGGCAATCGATGCCAGCCCAACGGAAAACAGCATTAGCAAAACGATCGCCGTTCCCTGGTTGAAAAATATCTTTTGTTTCATTCCATTTTCCCTGGATTATTCATCGCGACTCCTGTCGCCGTCGGAGAATTTTATCATTTCCTGAAGGCGGGGCGGCTTTTTTTACCTCATCTTGTCAAAAGGCCTGACAGGCTGTCATGCCATTGCAACAAGGGGGAGATAAGATAACGCATCAAGAACAGCGATATTTAAATATCGCCAAAACAGAAGTGCTCGTCGCCTAACCCGCCCTGTGCGGGTTTTTTTTGCCTGTGATGTTGGGTATGAATTTGCTTTACGGGCGAAACGCTTGTTAGCCTTTAGCTAAGCGGATCGCGTTTTTTCATCCAGCAGCTGGGTGAGTAAATTGCGGTAGCTCTGCAATTTGTTTTCATCAACTTCGCCTTCAAGCTTCGCGATGACGTTGGCAATAATGGCCTTTGTCGTTGCTGGTCTGCCGTTACGCATCATTTCAGTCATGATTGCCGCCAGCAGCTCACTCTCTTTCGGCGCATGAAAAGCCGGGCTGTTAAAATAATCGGTGATTGCGCGGCCAGCGCCAGGCGTGTGATGTCTCATATAAACCCCCAGAAAGACGCCTTCGGTGAAAACCGGTGAGGTCGGAAAGAGCATTGTTTACGGTCCAGTCCATCAAAACGACGGTCTGGCGCTTAGCCTAAAAAATAAACAGGTGGAGATTTATTAGTCTGGATGGGCGCGGCGGAAATGCCAGTAACGATTGGAAATATTTTCACCGCTGCCAAAATTTACTCTCTGTAGAAAGCCCCAAATTGCAGAGCGATAACAAAGATGGATAAAACAGCAAAAATAATATGATATTTATTGCTATAAAAATCAGTTGCTTATTTGCTATTTCATTTTTTTTATGCCGATGGGCTTGTGTCGCAACGTCGGTTATGAGTAAATGCACCCGTCGGTTTTGAAACAGACAACGTATGCGAGCAATTTTAGTAAAGCAGTTTTCAGTTAAAGCGTTATCTCAGATATCTCTTCTTCCTGACTTCCTTCTTAAGTGCCTCATAAGTCCACCCTGTTGACAAACCCCGTGCCCTTAGCGGCTTAATACTTATTGAAGGAAAGACAAATGTCTAACAAAATGACTGGTTTAGTAAAATGGTTCAACGCTGAGAAAGGTTTCGGCTTCATTTCTCCAACTGACGGCAGCAAAGACGTGTTCGTACACTTCTCTGCAATCCAGAACCAGGGTTTCAAAACTCTGGAAGAAGGTCAGAAAGTTGAGTTCTCTATCGAAAACGGCCAGAAAGGCCCAGCAGCTGCTAACGTAACTGCTCTGTAATTCGAGAGAACTTTCACAAACGCCTAACCGGCTGATGTGAAAACCAAAAACCCGCCTTATGGCGGGTTTTTTGCGTTCTGGCTATAGAGATTCAGGGCTTTAACAGTACCTTGGTCCAGCCTTCGGCGCGTTTATCAAACTGCTCGTAGGCTTTAGGCGCTTCGGCAAGGCTTAGACGGTGCGAGACGATGGCGGCCGGATTCGCTCGCCCGTGCTGAATAAGGCGTGCAAGGTTACGGTTATAGGCCTTCACGTTTGCCTGTCCGGTTCGCATAAATTGCCCTTTAAACCAGAAGTTTCCGTAATCGAACGCCATCTTACCCTGCTGTTGGAGTCGATCTTTGGCACCCGGATCCTGAGGCACAAATACGCCGACCACGCCAATGCCTCCTGTTGCTTTCGTACTGCCTACCAGGCTGTTTAGCGTAACGCTATTATCTTCATGCCCATGCTTATCGCAGCACTGATAGCCCACGCATTCACAGCCGCAGTCGGTGCCGCGGCCATCGGTCAACTCAAGGATCTTGTCCACGGCCTGCTGGCCCACAGCATTGATTGCGGTTGCGCCAAATTTTTCGGCCAGGGCGAGCCGATCGGGATGCGTATCCACCACAAAAATTTGCGAAGCGCCTTTGATGGCGGCTGAATGAGCGGCCATCAATCCTACCGGCCCCGCGCCATAAATAGCCACGCTGTCGCCTGGCTTCATGCCTGCGAGTTCGGTGGCGTGCCAGCCTGTTGGGAAGATATCGGAAAGCATGACGTAATCATCTTCCCGTTCAGCGGCATCTTTTGGCAACACCAGACAGTTAAAGTCAGCCCATGGCACGCGCAGAACTTCCGCCTGTCCACCTTGCCAGGGTCCCATTTCGGCAAAACCATAGGCGGCACCCGCCGCGCCCGGGTTAGCATTCAGGCAAAAAGCCGTCTGGCCTCTTTCGCAGTTTTCACAATGACCGCAGGCAACGTTAAAAGGCATGCAGACATAGTCACCTACTTTAACGGTTTGAACTGCCGCACCGACTTCAATAACTTTCCCCAGATTTTCATGTCCAAAAACTTTCCCTTTTTCAAAGCTGGTACGTCCTTCATACATATGTAAGTCAGAACCGCAAATATTCGTCGTGGTTATTTGCACCAGGACATCACTGGGATGCTCAATAACAGCATCGGGAATGTCTTTTACGGAAATATTTTTAGGGCCGTGATAGACAACAGCTTTCATTAGCAGTTCTCCTGTTTATTTATAGTAGATAAATCTCTGGCGTAAAATAAAAGCCCCGGCCTATCCGGAGATAAACCAGGGCAGATAAAAAACATATTCAGGCAACGTCAGCTACGGCTCTTGCTGCCGCTCTGACCGCCTTTTTTACCGGCGTCAGAGGCTTTTTCCCGATCGTTGCTAAAGCTGCCGCTGCTTTGCTGGCCGCCTTTTTTGCCTGCTTCAGATGCACGTTTACGATCTTCGGCAAAATTTCCTGATCCACCACGATGATTTGTCATAATAATCTCCAGTCATTTTAGATTATAAAATAAAATGCCATTATTCAGCTGATGTAATGAACATTTCGTCGTGTTGAAAGTAAAGTGTAGATGCCATGGCTGTATATTCAAGTTATGAGATTAATTAATTAAAAATTAGGCCATTACTGTTTGTAATAATGGAAAATACAATAAATGTTACAGCCAGAAAGATTTGTTTTCACCGTTAGCAGAATAAGAAAGAGTTTTGATAGGGTGCGTTTTCCTGCCCTGAGACGTTTGCGAAAGGAGAGAGCATTCTGCTCTTCTTCAGAGTTTTGTCTCCTGTAAGAGCGAGTAGGCAGCAGACTACGCTAAAATGATCGCTATCCCGCGTTTTGTTGCTCTTAACCAAAAAGCGCTTGATACACTCTGAACTTGCGCAGCTGCTATAAGGCTTTAAAACGGTAAGATGGAATCCTGGAAGGTTAACCTCATCTCAGTCTGGTTCGGCTGCCTGTTTACCGGCCTCGCTATCAGTCAAATTATTCCTTTCCTTCCGCTCTACGTTGAGCAACTTGGCGTTACCGATCCCAGCTCGCTGACGCTATGGTCAGGACTCATTTTCAGCATCACGTTTATGATTTCCGCCATCGTCTCGCCGATGTGGGGCAGCCTTGCCGATCGTAAAGGCCGCAAGCTAATGCTGCTACGCGCTTCGCTGGGCATGGGCGTAGTCATCTTTTTGCAGGCCTTTGTCAGTAACGTTTGGCAGCTCTTGCTGCTGCGGGCGCTGATGGGACTCACCTCCGGCTATATCCCCAATGCCATGGCGCTTGTCGCGTCACAGGTGCCGCGTGAGCGTAGCGGCTGGGCGCTGAGTATGGTGTCAACCGCGCAGATATGTGGGGTGATTATGGGACCGCTAATGGGCGGCTTTCTGGCCGATTGGGTGGGATTGCGCGCCGTTTTCCTGATTACTTCCTGTCTGCTGCTAACCAGTTTTCTGATTACGCTGTTTCTGATTAAAGAAACAGGTCTGCGGCAGGCAAAAAAAGGCGAGAAGCTCAGCGGCAGTATGGTCTTTCGCTCGCTCAGTCATCCTGGGCTTATCGTCAGTCTGTTTATTACAACGCTGGTTATTCAGCTCTGCAATGGTTCTATCAGCCCGATCCTGACGCTGTTTGTACGGCAACTGGAACCCGATGTGCAGAACATTGCCTTTATTAGCGGCGTGGTGGCGGCGATCCCTGGCGTTTCAGCGCTGTTTTCCGCGCCGAAGTTGGGGAAGCTGGGTGACCGGATTGGCGCGCAGCGCATTCTTTTTGCAGCATTAATGCTGACCATCATCCTGTTTATGGCCATGTCGTGGGCAGACAGTGCACTCCAGCTCGGGGCATTACGTTTCCTGCTTGGCTTTGCCGAAGGGGCGATGATGCCAGCGGTGCAGACTCTGCTGCTGCGTTACTCCAGCGACCGCATCACCGGAAGAATATTCGGTTATAACCAGTCGTTTATGTATCTGGGGAATGTCGTTGGCCCGCTGCTGGGATCGGGGATTTCCGCTATCGGTGGCTTCCGCTGGGTTTTTGCGGCAACGGCCGTGGTGGTGTTGGCAAATACCGTTCAGCTAATGATGATGTGGCGTCGCAGGCAGCCTGACCAGCCGCCTGCCGATAAACCGGCCTGAGAGAAGCATCCCGGGCCGGATTTTCAGGCGTTACTTCGCCCTCAGCACGATGCTGTATGGGTAAGTCTGTGCAGAGAGCAGAAAATCCGGGCTGACGCTGGGGCTCCAGGAGTCATCGCCGCCCACGCCCATATGATAACCATCAATATGCAGCCAGCGACCTTCTTCCGGCTGCAATAAATGGCGATGCGAGACGTCACGTAGCTGTTCGAGGCTGTAAGGGCTTAATGAAAAATGGAAGTCGCCGCTGACGTGCAGCCTGCCAAATTCCAGTTCTCTGGTTCCGCCTCGCAGCCCATTTTCACAAGGAAAAACATAGGGCGTGTAAAGTTCATCGGGGGATAAAGTCCAGCGGGAAAATTGCGCGGCCAGCTGGCGATCGGGATAGTTTTCATGCGGTCCCAAACCCAGCCAGCTCACCTGTTCTGCCGGCTGGCTCAGCCGACAGCGCAGGCCAATCCTGGCGGGTGCCGGAAGACCGGCCGCAATTTTCACCTCTACATGAAGGCTCATTTCGCCGGTATGGGTTAACTGATAAAGCTTCCTGCTGATAAAGCGAATGTCGCCCTGAAAACGCCAGGCGTGAACAGTTGCCAGCTGTGCGCCATGCCGGAGACGATCGCAGTGCAGCTCCAGTAATTCCCCCTCTAACTGGTTAAAGCCCGCGCGGTGCCAGCGCTCAATCCAGGCATTAGGATCGACCTTACTCACTTCGCTGATCCCAATATCGTTGTCCAGCGGTGCACGGACAAAGCAGTCGCGCAGGGGAGAGAGCAGCTGGGGCTGGTCGTCGATTAGCCACTGCACTAATTCACCGCTGTGGGGCGAAAACTGCCAGCGCTGGTTATGATGCAAAAACGCTATTTCGTCGGCGTTTTCCAGCAAAACGACCGCTGAACCATCATTTATTTTCTCAGGCTGTACCAGCTGTGACGGGAGTCGCCATTGATCCCAGGCAACCCGCCGTCCGGCATCAGACCAGGGCGTGGCCTGCGTTTGTATAACGGCAACGTTTAGCCAAAGCTCACCGCTCAGAGCAGGAATGTCGCCCAGCACCAGTGAAACGCTGGCTTCAGGTGCCAGCTCAAGCCTTTGTTCGCCACCGGCTACGCGTTTGCCGTTGTGTTCAATGTGCCAGTGCAGCTGCTCGTTATCGCTGAAGCGAAACAGATATTCGCTGCGGATAGCTATGGTTAGCGGTACCGTCTCCTCCAGCGTAAACTGGAAGAACTGCTGCGCGCGCTGCGCTTCAAACAGGGAAGGGTGCGGCGTGCGATCGGCAAAAACCAGGCCATTCATGCAGAACTGACGATCGTTAGGCTTGTCGCCAAAATCACCGCCGTAGGCTTGCCAGGGCTGGCCCTGCTCATCGTAACGCGTCAGGCTCTGGTCCACCCAGTCCCACACGAAGCCGCCCTGCAAACGAGGAAATTGGCGAAACGCCTGCCAGTAGCGGGCAAAACCTCCGAGACTGTTGCCCATGGCATGAGCATATTCACACAGAATCAATGGCCGGTTTTCCTCCGGCAAGCCAATCCATTTTTTTAGCGACCACTTGGGCACGGCGGCAAACGGCTGGTCCTGATCGACTCGCGCATACATTGGGCAAATAATGTCGGTTGCCGCCGTATTCGCGCCGCCCCCTTCATATTGCACAGGACGAGTGGTATCGCTGCTTTTAACCCAGCGATAAAGCGCATCATGCGTACTGCCATGGCCGGACTCGTTGCCCAGCGACCAGATAATGATGCAGGCATGATTGCGATCCCGCTGCACCATGCGGGTAACGCGTTCACTAAAAGCATTGAACCACTGCGGATCGTCAGACAGGCGGTTCATGGGCTGCATGCCGTGCGTTTCGATGTTGGCTTCATCCACCACATAGAGACCATAACGGTCGCACAGCCGATACCACAAAGGATGATTGGGATAATGCGAGCAGCGTACCGCGTTGAAATTATGCTGCTTCATCAGCCGGATATCCCGAATCATCGTCGCCTCGTCCATGACCTGGCCGTTTTCAGGATGATGTTCGTGGCGGTTAGTGCCCCGAATCAGTAGCGCTTTGCCGTTGAGTTTCAGCAGTCCCTGATGAATTTCTATTTTGCGAAAACCCACATCATACGCTTCGACTTCCAGCAGATGACCCGACCGATCCAGCAGAGAAAGAGTGGCACGATAGAGATGAGGGGTTTCGGCACTCCAGAGCAGCGGCCGTTCAACATGCAGATTCACAGTGGTGCGATCGTGATAGCACCCACGCTCATCAACGGTCTGGCTGATCAACGACTGACGCTGTACGGCGACGCAGCGATCGTTGTGCCATAGCGCGACCTCGACCTGGTAATCGCTGGCCTCAATGTGCGAGCAAACGGCCAGCACCTGTAAACGGGCGGAGTGAAATTCCGGGCTGAGATGCGTTTCAATCTGAATATCTTCAAGCCGCACGCTGGGCTTATGCAACAGGCTGACATCGCGGAAAATTCCGCTCATACGCCACATATCCTGATCTTCCAGGTAGCTGCCATCGCTCCAGCGCAGTACCAGCACCGCAAGCCGGTTTTCGCCAGCCTGTAACGCAGGCGTCAGATCGAATTCTGCGGTCAGGCGGCTGTCTTGCGAATAACCGATAAAATGCGCATTACACCAGAGATAAAAGGCGGAGTTTACGCCTTCAAACTGAATACGAACCTGTCCATCCGCCAGCCAGTCATCGGCACAGTAGAAGGTGCGGGAGTAGCAGCCGGTCGGATTTGTGACGGGAACAAAGGGCGGATCGACCGGGATTGGGTACTGCACGTTGGTATAAATGGGACGATCGAAGCCCGCCAGCTGCCAGTTGGCGGGAACGGTTAGCCGCCCGGCATCGCTAAGATCCGCTTCCAGCCAGTGCTCCGGTACCTGTTCCGGCTGAGAAAAATAGCTGAATGTCCATTCGCCATTCAGTAACTGAACGCTGGCGCTGGGCGCGTCATCTTTTGCATCCTGAAGCGAGCGCCAGCTTGCAAAAGGGGGATGCGAAGGCAGGCGATAAAGTTGAGTGATGGCTGGATTTTCCCAGTCACGACGGATGAGCAGCTGCGGCAGCGTTAACGAACGAGCGAATGTCATGGCGATACCCCGAAAATGTTATGCGCTCACATTGACGAGGAAGTGGGGCGCTGTAAAGTCGTAAACAGCGATCCTGCGAGCTGGCTCGCAGCAAATTACCCTGAGCTTTTTCCGGTAATGCCTGACAAGGGTTAGTATTAATACGGATTACCGCAATGAAACCGTTAAGCGCTGTTACCCGCCGTAAAAACCGCCCCGAACAGGAATCTTCTGCATTGTCGGCAACTAAAACGGCGCTTACTATCAGCGCCAACGTTACCACGAGGAAATAACGATGAGTCGATTGATCAAAGCAGTAAGTGTCATTGCGCTGGTAACAGCCCTGAGCGGTTGTCTGTTCCCACCTCCGGGCGGCGGTGGTGGCGGTGGTGGTGGCTGGGGCGGTGGCGGCGGCCCTCGCGGCGGCTTCTCACAAGGCCCAGGCCACTAATAATGACAGGAGCCAGAGCGGATACTCTGGCTCCTGATCTTTTATCGCTTTACTTTCTGTTCTGCAAAGTAATATGCGAGCGATAGCGGGATAATTTGGCTTAACTCACGAATAATTAACGCGATTATCTGTTTTCTTTTTACCTGCCCGATGTTACCGTCTCGCCTCAGATGAGACATTCGTCTCGTTCAACAATAACTGAGACCTTCCATGAAAAATCTTATCGCTGAACTGTTAGTCAGACTGGCGGAAAAAGAAGAAGAATCAAAAGAACTGGTGGCTCAGGTTGAGGCATTGGAAATCGTAGTGACCGCCATTCTGCGCAAACTGGAAGTCGGCCAGTTACAGCAGATTACCGATAATATCAGTCAGGCGATGCAAAGCGCTTCAGATTCGCAAAACGTCAACAGCCATGACAGTTCTATGCTGAATAATTATATCCAGCGTCTGCTTACTCACCCGCGTAATTAACATTTCTAACAAAAAAAATAATTCATGAAAATCATCTAATTAATTTTAAAATCCCCGCAGTTTCGGCCTCCTGGCGTGGTCGATCTCCCTGTTAATGCCAGGCTTATTACTTCTCAACGTGTCACAACATAAGAAGAAAGGAGCCTGTCGTGAGCTATCAAAATGCCATTGTCCTCCAGGACTTACCCTCGTTAAAACCTGTCAGAGTGCCTGTCGGTGACGAAGAAATTTTGCTCATCCGTGATCAGCAAGAGGTGAAAGCCTTTCAGGCAAAATGTCCCCATTCCGGCGCGCCATTAGAGCAGGGCGCTATTTACGACGGAAAGCTGGTTTGCCCCTGGCACAAAGCGAATTTTGACATCAAGGATGGCAGCCTTTGTGAACCGCTGGCCTTAAGCGATCTGAAACGCTATCCAGTGCGGGTTGAAAACGGAATGGTGCAGGTAAACCCTCAACCGCTGCCCGCGTATTCGTTTGCTGCCGATCGTCAGGAGCCGGTATTCGTCATTTTAGGATCGGGCGCGGCGGGTGCGGCGGCAGCATGGACGCTGCGTCGCGAAGGTTTTGCAGGTAAATTGATCCTGGTCGATCGTGAAACCGAAGCGCCTTACGATCGCACGGTGCTGACTAAATTTGTGCCGTCCGGCAACATGAAAATCAGTGAAGTACCGCCGCTTTTACAGGATGATTTCATGCAGTTTGCTGAACGCAGGCACGGCGACGTGGAGCAGCTGGATAGCAAAGCGAAGACGTTACGTTTTGCCGATGGCTCGACGCTGCATTATGACAAACTGCTGATTGCTACTGGCGGTATCCCTCAGCGTCCGGATTTGCCTGCGCTGTTTGGCGTTCACGTGCTCAGGAGCATTGAACAGGCAGATACGTTGCTGAAAGAGGTGGATGACAGCAGCCAGCTGGTGATTATCGGTAACAGCTTTATCGGGATGGAGCTTGCCTCGGCCTTACGAGCAAAAAAAATCAAAGTCCAGGTGATCGCTCGCGATCCGCTGCCGTTTAAAAAGCAGTTTGGTGAGCAGATAGCACAATACTTCCGCGATTTGCATGAGGAAAAGGGCGTTGAGTTTATCGAAGGCGAACTGGCGGATCTGAAAGGCGATAATGGCCATGTGAGCGCGGTGCAGCTTAAAAGCGGACAAACGATCCCTGCAAATCAGGTCTTACTGGCTACAGGGGTGGCTCCGGGCACCGGCTTTATCCACGATATTCCCCTTAATGATGATGGCAGCATCACCACTAACGATTATCTGGAGGTTGCCAGCGAGGTCTGGGCAGCAGGCGATATCGCCACGTTCCCGTCGGCATCTGGCTCACTGCGCATTGAGCACTGGCGAGTGGCGCAGCAGCAGGGACGGATTGCGGCAAAAAATATGTTAGGTCAGGGCGAGGAATTTGACCGGGTGCCTTTTTTCTGGACCGCGCAGTTTGGCACGCGCTATGAGTATCTTGGTCATGCCAAAGAGTGGGACGACTATCGGCTGGTGGGGTCACTGAAAGAGAAGACGTTTGTGGCGCTATACGGCCAGAGAGGTCAGCTTGCTGCGGTGGTTTCCTGCGGCATGTACACCTTTACCGCCGAACTGATCCGCAGAATGCAAAAGCCGATGACGATGGCCGAAGCGTCCGCGCTGGCGCAGAAAGCGCTGGGCTGATGATTTACTGAGACCTCTTTTTCAAGCGATATCTGAAGTAACAGTGCAAGGGCGGTAGCGAAAGGGACCCGGACCCTCCATAAAGACGCAAAAAGCGGCGTCACTGCCCACTCGATACGGGTCGTCCGTGGCCCGTGTCGCTTTATTACCGGCCCGTGTCCCTTTCGCTTTGGCAAACGCGTTGTTTGTTTGAGGAAAAGATCACCAGACTTTTTACGCGTCGCTCATGCTTTTCGATTTGGCCATACACTGCTGCATCGCCTCAATCACCGCGGAACGGAAACCTTTTTCTTCCAGCACGCGTACCGCCTCAATCGTGGTGCCGCCTGGCGAGCACACCATATCTTTCAGCTCGCCAGGATGCCTGCCGGTTTCCAGCACCATTTGCGCCGAACCTTTCACCGCCTGAGCGGCAAACTGATACGCCTGCGCGCGCGGCATTCCGCCCAGCACAGCCGCATCGGCCATCGCTTCGATAAACATAAATACGTAGGCTGGCGCTGAGCCGCTCACGCCGACCACGGAGTGGATCAGGTATTCCGGTACCAGCTCCGCTTTACCGAAACCGTTAAAGATTTGCAGGATCTCGTCTGCCTCTTCTTTTGTTACCAGCACGTTTGGCGTCACGGACGTCATTCCTTCGTTCACCAGCGCCGGTGTATTGGGCATCACGCGCACCAGCTTGCGGTCATGTCCCAGCACGTTTGCCAGAGAGTCCAGCGTGACGCCTGCGGCAATGGAGACCACGACGGTATCCTTATTGAGACTACCGGAGACCTCTTTCAACACGTTCAGGATGACGTTGGGTTTTACTGCACCAAACAGGATATCTGCCTGCTTTGCCACTTCCTGTGCGCTGTCGGCTGGCGTAATGCCATGCTGCTGCTGCATCTCATGATTGGTGGCGGCCTTACGATCGTAAACCCAGATGTTTTCTGCTTTCACCAGGCCGGAAGAGACCAGCCCGCCGATGATGGCTTTCGACATGTTGCCGCAGCCAATAAAGCCAATTTTTTTCTCCATTACACTGCATCCTGTTTTGGTTTTCACTGCCTCCAGCTTACGTCATTTCCCACCTTAATCCAGCTTCGGCTACGCTTAAGCATCGACAAGGAGCCTGCAATGGACAGTAATTCACAAGACGAAGAACGCAGCCGACATTATCCCATCCAGGAACACATGTTTTGGCAACGCGTGGAATGGCGGATCCAGCATATCGGCTATTTTTTCCTGTTCACGATAGTGATTCTGGGGGCCTGTGGGCTGTTTTCCAAAGGCATACTGAGCAAGGGCGTGGCGACCTCAAAGGAGGGGGCATTACAGGTTCAGTATGAGCGCTTTGGCCTGCTTGACAGCGATATGGTGATGACGGTCCGCGTTAAACCTCAGCATGGCGATCGTTTTACGCTGAGTATCAGCGGTGAGGAGATGGAAAATTTTCAAATCCAATCGCTTCAGCCGCAGCCGCTACAGGCGACCAGTACAAAAAACAGTCTTGAGCTTAGCTGGGCTTCTCCACGATTTCGTGATGGCGCAACGGTTTGGATTGGCGCTCAGGCACAAAATCCGGGACGTTTTCCGGTGACGATTACTCTGGATAACGCCACCAGCGTGCATTTTACCCAATGGATTTACCCTTAGGAGCCGCTGATGGAAACCGTATTACGCGCAGCAAGTATGTATCTGCTGCTGATGATTGTCTTGAAGATTGCCGGGCGTCGTACGCTGCTGGAGATGACCTCGTTCGATCTGATTTTACTGTTGATTATCAGTGAGGCGACCCAGCAGGCGCTGTTGGGAAATGATTTTTCCGTGACGGGTGCTTCGCTGACCATTATTACGCTCATTGTGGTTGATATCCTGTTCGGCATGATGAAAGCCCGCTTTCCCCGGCTGGACAGGTTAATTGACGGCACGGCGCTGATCCTGGTAGAACATGGGCGCCTGCTGCCGGAACGTGCCCGCCGTGCCGGGATTTCTGAAGATGATATCCTCAATACAGCCCGCAGCAGCGCGGGTCTGGAGCGGTTGGATCAGATCAAATTCGCCATCCTGGAGAAAAACGGTAAGATCAGCATTATTCCAGACAGCCAGTAACCGGCTTCTGGCTGACAATGCCTTACCTGGTTAAAGGGAACCTGCTATGCCGATTTGGGTGGATGCCGACGCGTGTCCAAAAGTGATTAAAGAAGTGTTGTATCGCGCGGCTGACCGCGAACAGATGATGGTGACGCTGGTGGCGAATCAGCCCTTGAGCGTACCGCCTTCGCGTTTTTTAAAAACGCTGCGCGTACCGGCTGGCTTTGACGTAGCCGACAATGAGATTGTGCAAAGGGCTCAGGCTGGCGATCTGGTGATTACCGCCGATATTCCCCTGGCGGCTGAAGTGATGGAAAAGGGGGCAATTGCGCTAAACCCGCGCGGTGAACGCTACAGCGAGGCGACCATTCGTGAACGGCTGACTATGCGCGACTTTATGGACACGATGCGGGCGAGCGGCATCCAGACCGGTGGCCCCAGCACGCTAAATCAGCGTGACCGGCAGCAGTTTGCCAACGAGCTGGACAAGTGGCTACAGGCGCAAAAAAAACGCTAATCCAGGATTAGCGTTTTTAACGAGGTGGAAGAAAAGGGGGGAATCCCGCTCGCTACGCTTTAAACAAAGCTGTCGTCGTCGCCAAAGTCATCGCTGTCGAAGCCGTCGCTGCCGAAATCGCTATAATCATTGGCGTAGTCCTGCTGTAGTCCGGCATCCTGATTCAGGAACTGACCGTCGCCGTGATTAAAGGTATCAAGATTGTTATCGAAGCTCTCCTGCGGCATCGCAGGCTCGTTGATAATATTGACGATCTCTTCCGGCTGAGAATGATGGAACATGCTGGTAAGCATATCTGCCATTACCACACCACCCGCCACACCGACGGCCGTTTGCAGCGCGCCGCCTAAAAAGCCTCGGGTTGCTGAAGGCGCTGCGGGCGCAGGCGCATAGCCCTGCTGCTGGGGTGGCGCATAGCCCTGTTGCTGCTGTGGCGCATTACCCCAGGGTGATTGCTGAGGCTGGGCTGGCTGCGGCTTGTTACCGCCACCAAACAAGCCGGACAGGAAGCCGCCGCTACTCTGCTGCGGTTGCTGCGCCTGCGCCAGTTTGGCTTCCAGCTCGTTAACACGGTTATTAAGCTGCTTCATTGCCGCTTCCTGAATCAGGATCGCCTGCGCCATATAATAAGGTGCGCCGGGCTGCTGCTGTAGCTGCTGCTGGATCAGTTTTTCAGCTGCGGCATCGCGCGGACCTGACTGGGTTTCGGCCTGTTTTAGTCGGCTAAACAGGCTTTCAATTAGCTTTTGTTCTTCGCTCTGCATAAGGGATCCCTCAATGACGGATAATTACCTTATATTGGGTCAGAACAGCAGAAAGTAAATGGGGTTCGGGTAAGGAAATGTTGCCGCGCGTTACGACCATCTTTTAATTGTGTAAAGATTAATTCACACCCTCTTTATGTTGTTAAATCAACGTAATATCAACAAAAATGCCTTTTGGGGGTGTAAAGAAATAGTGACTACTGGTGACGGCAGAAAATAATCGGTATGATGCGGTGCATTAATCATCATCCGTAATCGCCGCCTGGATCGCGACGACGAACAAGCTGAGGAAGGACCAGTTATGCCTTTACCCATTTATCTGATCGGCGCGCGTGGCTGTGGAAAAACGACCGTAGGTCAGGCTCTGGCTTGTGCGCTGGGCTATGCCTTCAGCGATACCGATCGTCATCTGCAAAACACCACTGGCCGGACGGTTACGGACATTGTCGCAGCGGAAGGATGGCAAGGCTTTCGACAGCGTGAAACGCATTCACTGCACGCCGTTACGCAACCGGGCGCCGTTATCGCGACGGGGGGCGGCATGGTGCTGGCGCCGGAAAATCGTGCCTTTATGCGTGAGCACGGGCAGGTTATCTATCTGAATGCCGAGGCTGGCGTTCTGGCGGCGCGTCTGGAAGCGTACCCGGAACAGGAGCAGCGTCCTACTCTTACTGGCCGTCCCATTGCTGAAGAAATGGTTGAAGTGCTGGCCGCGCGCGATGCGCTTTATCAGGAAACCTGTCATGTGGTTATCAACGCCATGCAGCACCCTGACAAGGTAGTGGAAAGTATTATTTCCGCGCTCGCGCTGGCGCGAGCCAGTTAAAATTCGCTTCTGCCGCCATCGCCTTTAGCTCAGGCGTGCTGTAGCTGCTGAACACGCCGCCGGCGTGGATGCGTGCCTGATTTAACTCTTCTGACCTCTGTATTTGCTGCGAATTGTCTCAACTTCTTACCGGAAGGCAGAGAATTATCAACCCTTGTCTATACTTAAAGCACGGAGACGCTGTGCAGGCCAACGTTGCCAGCCAGAGTGAAAGTTCTTAAACAAGAGGGAAATCGTATGCCAGGCAGACCGCCGTATCCACGAGAATCGCATATCGTACCGGTAGAAAAAGGGTCCTCAGACAAAACTGTCACGTGGTATGAACTCCGTGCCGATCACCCTAAACCCGATACGTTGATTAGCGAGCATGAAACCGAGCAGGAAGCGCTGGACGCGAAAGCGCGTTATGAAGACAAAGAGAAAGAATGATCCAGACCGGCAGGGATGCCGTATAACCAACTGATAGTATTGTGTTCAGTTGCTGTACAGCCGGGGCCGGCCTTTTTGTCCCGTTAAATTCAGCACATTCTACTGTAAATCAGGGCCAGCGAGGGGCAACGCTCATCTGTTTGCTTATTCTGGTCATTCATTTTTAATAAAAGCCTTTATTTTCAACAGATCTCACTGCGTAATTTTGTTCTGCCAGTGGGATTAAAGCTTGACCCCGGCCGGGCGGCATCATATTTTCGCTGCAACTAATCATTGTCCCTGACCGCAAGCTTTTCTAAAGCCAAACTGGATAAAGCATTGACCGACTTTTTGACAGACACCCTTACACCAAGTGAAACACTGATCCGTTCCGAGGCAGAAGCTGCGTTTTCATTCTTTGAAACAGCCGATTGTGGTACCAGTAAGCACCAGACCGCCGATACAGTGAATATTGCGGAAAGAAATAGAATGAAACAAACGCTCGCCACTTTAACCCTGGGACAGGCACCTCGCCGCGATCTTCAGCCTTTGCTGCTGGAACATCTGCCGGAAGACAGAATTGCCCATTTTGGCCTGCTGGACGGTTTGTCAGCGGCTGAAATCGAACAGCGCTATGCGCCGCAGCCGGGTGAGAAAGTGACGATGACACATATGGAAGACGGATCCTATGTCGTGCTCTCAGCCGCGCGAGTAGAAATCGCGTTGCAAGAACTGATCAAGAAACTGGAAGACCAGGGTTTTGAAACCTTTTTGCTGCTCTGTAGCGGCGAATATAAAAACCTGGTTGCCGAGAATGCCGTTCTGCTTGAGCCCTACAGCATTTTGCCGCCGCTGGTAAATGCTATTACCGGTGGGCATCAGGTTGGCATTATGGTAGCGCGCGAGGAGTATCTCGACGAGCAGGCCTATAAATGGCAAAGTCTGGCGCAGAAGCCCCATTATGTGGTGGCAAATCCCTGGCAGCCAACGGATCATGAACTGACTGAGGCCGCATTGCAGCTTCAGGAGCAGGGCGCGGATGTCGTGGTGCTGGATTGCCTGGGCTTTCATCAACGCCATCGTGATTTTCTACAGAAAATGTTGGGCATTCCCGTGCTGTTATCCAATACGCTGATTGCTAAACTGGCAGCGGAACTGGTGGCATAAACCAACACGGTCCGGGGATGGCACGTTACTTACCTTTGTCTCTGATTCTAAGGATATTTCTATGCTCAATGTCAGTGAGTACTTTGAAGGAAAAGTGAAATCGATCGGGTTTGACAGCGCCAGTACCGGACGCGCCAGCGTCGGGGTGATGGTGGAAGGGGAATATACGTTTGGCACGGGTCAGCCTGAAGAGATGACCGTGGTAAGCGGCTCGCTGGCTGTGCTGTTGCCTGGCGACACAGAGTGGCAACACGTTGGCCCGGGCGAGGTTTTTAACGTGCCGGGTCATAGCGAGTTTCATCTGCAAGTTGCCGAGCCTTCGGCCTACCTTTGCCGTTATCTGAAAGACTAACGTCACGGTATTTGCCAGCGCTGAATAAGCAGCGCTGGCAGAAAACCCTTAACGCTGAGCTTCGCCGCCCAGTGCTTCAATGGTGTTACCTATCAGCGCCGTCAGCTCGCCGGTCATCAGAATAAAGTCCGCATCAAAACGCGCCGCCACATCTTCACGATCGATATCGTCATTCTGTTCACGTAGCGTATCGGCAAACTTCAGGCGTTTCAGAGAGCCGTCATCCGACAGCACCAGCTGTACACGCTCCTGCCAGTCCAGCGCCAGTTTCGTCACCAGCTTGCCCGCTTCAATATGATTCGCAATTTCATCGCAAACCAGATCCTGCTTCTTACAGCGGATTACGCCGCCATCTTCCAGCAGCGCCTTCAGCTCCGCTTCATCCATCAGCGCAAAGCCTGCTGGCGTATCGCCAGAACGCACCCACTCGGTCAGGGTCAGCTCGATAGGGCTTTCCAGCGTCAGCGGCACCACCGGCAGCGATCCCAGGCTTTTACGCAGCAGCGCCAGCGTATCTTCCGCTTTTTTAGCGCTCGCGCAGTCAACCATGATCATGTTGTTGATGGTATCAATCCATAAAAAGGTCTGGCTGAAACGGCTAAAAGCGCGTGGCAGCAGGCTGTGCAGCACTTCATCCTTCAGTGAATCCTTTTCGGTCTTTTTCAGCTTGCGCTGTTGTTCCGCTTCCAGCTTGCTGATTTTGGCTTCCAGCGCCTGCTTAATCACCGGCGAAGGCAGGATTTTTTCTTCTTTGCGAGCGCAGATCAGAATTTGTCCGTTATTGACGTGAGTCAGCGCCTCGCCCCTGGAACCCATCGGAGAAACCCAACCGGTTTTTGCCATATCCTGGCTGCCGCAAGGAGTGAAAGAGAATGCCTCAAGTTGTTTTTCCATCTCGTCCACCGCCAGCGGGATCTCGCGATTCAGACGATATACCATCAAATTTTTAAACCACAGCATTGTGCTTTCCCTCTCCGGCGCTTCGTGCGCGCTAATACAAAGTCAGCGCGCATGATAGCGAATCGGCGGCGGGGTTTCATTGTGTTTCCGCCAGACCCCTTCTAAGGTAAATGTCAGGCTTTTAAATAATGAGGAATAACAAGTGCGTATCGGCGTAGATTTAGGCGGCACGAAAATTGAAGCGATCGCGCTGGATAAGCAGGGCGCCACGCTGTTCCGTCATCGTGTGGCAACCCCGAAAGGCGATTATCATCAGACAATGCGCGCGGTGACGGAGCTGGTTCGGTTGGTTGAAGAAAAAACGGGCCAGCAGGGTAGCGTCGGCATTGGCATTCCAGGTTCGCTTTCTCGCCTGACGCAGCGGGTCAAAAACGCCAATTCAGCCTGGCTGAACGGCCAGCCGCTGAGAGAGGATCTGCAAAAAATGTTAGGCCGTGAAGTGCGTGTCGCCAACGACGCTAATTGCCTGGCGGTTTCCGAAGCTCAGGACGGGGCAGCAGCCGGGTTCCAGACGGTGTTCGCCGTCATTATTGGCACCGGCTGTGGGGCTGGCGTGGCGCTAAACGGCCTGTCGCACAATGGCAGCAATGGGAATGCGGGCGAATGGGGACATAATCCGCTGCCGTGGATGGATGAGGACGAAGTGCGTTTCAGTCAGGAAGTGCCCTGCTACTGCGGCAAAGCGGGCTGCATCGAAACCTTTGTTTCCGGCACCGGTTTTGCTACCGATTACCATCGTTTGAGCGGCATTGAGCAGCAGGGACCGGCAATCGTCGGGCTGGTGGAGAAACAGGATCCGCTGGCGGAACTGGCGTTGAGTCGTTACGAAACCCGGCTGGCAAAATCGCTGGCGCACGTCGTAAATATTCTCGATCCGGAGGTGATTGTTCTCGGCGGCGGAATGAGTAACGTGGAGCGCCTTTACCAGACGCTGCCACAGCTGATTAAGCCCTGGGTGCTGGGTGGAGAGTTCGCCACGCCAATCCGAAAGGCGATGCATGGCGACTCCAGCGGGGTACGCGGTGCGGCCTGGCTGTGGCCGCACCAGCAATAGCCAAAACGCTATTCTCCCACCAGCATTGCATCACGCGGAGCGCTGTCGCGCTGGCTTTTGGTCATCAGAAAATAGAGATATCCTGCCACCATAAATACCAGGAACAGGCCGCCGATGACCGGGTTAAACCACAGCATGGCAATCAGGCACACCAGCGCCAGCACCAGCGCGATGCCGGGCACAATCGGGTAGCCCGGCGCGCGAAACGAGCGATCCAGCTCCGGTGCGGTACGACGCAGGCGGAATAAACTCAGCATACTCATCAGATACATCACGATAGCGCCGAAAACCGCCATAGTGATCATCGCGGCCGTCAGCGTCATGCCCTGTAAATTAATCCACCCATCGCTGAAGATAGCCGCAATGCCAATGATGCCACCGGCAATAATTGCCCGATGCGGGGTTTGAAAACGGGAAAGTTTAGCCAGGCCAGCGGGCAGATAACCGGCGCGCGACAGCGCAAAGAACTGACGCGAATAGCCAAGGATGATGCCGTGGAAGCTGGCGATCAGGCCGAACAGCCCAATCCATACCAGCATATGCATCCAGTTAGAGTGCTCGCCAACAATCATTTTCATCGCCTGCGGCAGCGGGTCGTTAATATCCGACAGCTTGCGCCAGTCACCTGCGCCACCGGCTAACAGCATCACGCCGATTGCCAGCACCACCAGCGTCAGGATCCCGGCGATATAGGCTTTTGGAATGGTGCGCTTCGGATCTTTCGCTTCTTCCGCCGCCATCGCAGCCCCCTCAATCGCCAGGAAGAACCAGATAGCAAACGGGATTGCGGCAAAAATCCCGGAGACGGCCGGCATACCAAAACGATCGCCGCCAGACCAGCCGTGCGCGACAAAGTTAGTCATGCTGAAGCCTGGTGCAACCACGCCCATAAACACCAGCAGCTCCACAACCGCCAGGATTGTCACCACCAGTTCAAACATGGCGGCCAGCTTCACGCCTAAAATATTTAATGTCATAAACACAAGGTAAGCGCCGACGGCAGCGTATTTGGGATTGAGGCCCGGATACTGCACGTTCAGGTAAGCACCGATGGCCATGGCGATTGCCGGTGGCGCAAAGACAAATTCAATCAGCGTTGCCATCCCGGCAATCAGCCCGCCCGTTTCGCCAAAGGCGCGGCGGCTGTAAGCAAACGGGCCGCCAGCGTGCGGGATCGCCGTGGTCAGTTCGGTGAAGCTAAAGATAAAACAGGTATACATCGTCGCGATCAGCGCGGTAGTGACGAGAAAGCCCAGGGTGCCGGCTACGCCCCAGCCGTAACTCCAGCCAAAGTACTCGCCGGAAATCACCAGACCTACCGCAATGCCCCACAGATGTATTGTGCCCAGCGTGGGCTTTAGCTTGCTTGTCATACTGATATCCCCGTTCAAATATTGTCAGTCGATAATGCAGCCGGTGTCCGGGTGAAACTTGACGCGGCGGTAATGATTTTTGTGCTCTGCTGTCAACTCAGAAGCAAAAAAAGTGCCGGATGTACGCTAAAGTCAAAAGAGGGTCGTCTGCGGTCAAGCGAGTCTGCGCGGGCGAAGCCATGCTGGTATCACCATGACGGCTAACGCCAATCCATCAGGAGCCAGACTATGACCGCCAGGCAATATGACGATTTAGACAACAGTGCGCTGATGCAGCTTGCCCGGCGCGCGCTGAGCCGCTATCCCTTTGCAGCAGAGGGCAAACTGAGCCTGCTTTGCCGCTCGGAAAACGCCACCTTTTTACTGGAAGCCGCAGGAAAACGTTTTGCGCTGCGCCTGCATCGCGGCAACTATCATCAGCGTGCCGATATTGAAAGCGAACTGCACTGGCTGAATGCCCTGCGTGAGACCGGTATTGTCGTGCCTCAGGCAATTACTGATTGCGACGGGCAGGCGGTGCAGATGCTTACGCTGGCGGATGGCAGCGTCCGGTACGCCGTATTGTTTGACTGGATTGAAGGTGATATGCCAACCACCGACGTCGATCCGCGGGCGTTTCAGCAGCTTGGCCACATCACTGCCCGGCTGCATCAGCACAGCAAAAGCTGGCAGAAACCCGCAGGATTTCAGCGCATTGTCTGGGATCATCACTCAATGGTCAGCCCGCAAAGCCACTGGGGCGACTGGCGGGATGCACCGGGCCTGTCGCAACGCGATCATCACACGGTTGAAGACGTTATTGCACGCGTTGGGCACGAGCTGGCGACGTTCGGCAAGGATCCTGCTCGCTACGGCTTGATCCATGCCGATCTGCGTCTGACAAATTTACTGCTGCACAAGGGCGAAACCCGGGTGATCGATTTTGACGATTGCGGCATGGGCTGGTATCTGCACGATCTTGCGGCAGCGATCAGTTTTGTGGAGCACCATCCTCGTGCAGCGGATTGGGTTGATAACTGGATCAAAGGCTATGAGCAGGTCGCGCACATCAGTGACGAAGAGATGGCAATGGTGCCAACGCTACTGATCCAGCGCCGCATCCAGCTGCTGGCATGGGTAGGTTCCCATGCGCAAACCGAGATGGCGCAAAGTCTTGGGCCGCAGTGGGCGGATCATTCGGTTCGTCTGTGTCATCGCTACCTTGAAACCACTGAACTGCCAGTGGGTGCCTGAACTGGTACGGAAATTGCTGGGTTACAGGATATTCTCTGTAGCTGAGGCGATGATGATGGAAACCGGACTACTCAAACAGCCCGATATGGCGGCAGCGCTGACAGCCAGCTTTGCCTGCAATCATGGTGTACTGGCCGCCGCCGCCAGCGGGCTGAGTGAATTTATCTGTGATAAAGGCGGTGATATCGACCGCATTTATGGTGTCAGTGGCATCGATCCCGAGCAGCTAAGCAGTCCAACGCTAAGTTTGGGATTGATCAACTACTGTCGGGTCATGGAAGAAGCGGCACGTTTCTCGGGTTTTGATAACTTCGGTTTGCACTACGGCAGGCAGTTTAAACCGCAGTCATTAGGTCTGATCGGCTATATTGGCCTCTGTTCCGCCACGCTTGAGCAGGCCCTGCATAACGTGGTTAACGCTTTTCCCTGGCATCAGCACGATACCCTGACGCGGCTGACCGACAAAGGCGACTGCTGGCGGCTCGATTATCAGGTTCGACATGGTGCAATCCTCAGTCGGCGGCAGGATGCTGAACTGACGTTAGGAATGTTTTTGAACCTGATCCGCCACGTAGCGGGAAAGAACTGGGCACCGCGAGAGGTTCATTTTGAACATCCGCGACCGTCGCAGTGGCACGAGCACTGCAAAGTTTTTGACGCGCCGGTCTGGTTCGATCAGCCTTATAACTCTTTACTGATCCCCAAACGCGATCTGATGCGAACCATGCCGGACAGCGATCCTCTGCTGCTGATGGTGATGCAGGACGCGATTCGTCGTCTGAACAGCGCGACGCCTCAGCAAAGTCTTGTCGATCAGGCGCGTGCTCAGGTGCATCTGATGCTGATGAAAGGCGAACCGGTGCTGGAAGATGTCGCGGAAAAAATGGGCATGTCCAGCTGGTCGCTTCAGCGTCGTCTGCGTGATGAAAACCTGAGTTTCAGCGCGCTGGTGGACAAGGTACGCTGCGAGATGGCCACGCACTATTTGCAGCAAAAGCAGCTACCGATATCGGAAATGGCGCTGCTGCTGGGCTACTCCGAGGTCAGTGCTTTTTCCCGTGCTTTCCGCCGCTGGTTCGGCATCAGCCCAAGGCAGTGGCGGCAGGATGAGGCTAGAGCGGTTTAAAATCTATCACCGTACGACGCGGCAGATTTTTTGGCGGGGCAGGAAGCCAGGTGGCGCTGCTGATAACGCTCCAGACTTTCAGACAGAGCCGTTCGTCGCCGGCAGTGCTCTGCACGTTGTAGCGGCCTTGCTGACCGTAGCTGATGGTCGCAGCACATTCACGTCCCTTATATTTGTTGGCGTCATAAAAGTTTCTGGTAACGCCGTACTGCATTTTCGCCAGATAACGACAGGTTTCCTGCTGGTCTGATTTGGCGCTGGCACACTGTTTATCTGCCACCTGCTGCAATTCCTGCTGCGTGGGCGGCGCGGTGCCGGTTCGGGGCGGCGAGCTGCTCTGGCAGCCCGCCAGCAGAAGCGTGAGCAGTATCGTGCCGCCTGCCAGGCTGGTCTTTATCGCATCGGCTATCATTTTTACCCCTGAAAACTAAAGAATTTCTTAATGCTGCCGATAGTCTACCTCGTTAGCTTTCCGCTGACAGGTTATTCCGGCATAAACAGGTGATTTACAGATTTTTCGCCTGCAGCGTTGAAACAGGGAAAGTCATTAATTCGCAGTGGCACGTTATATACTCCAGGACTTTTCTGTTTTCTTATTGTATTCTCCAGCGCGGAATGCCGGATGCTCTAACTTTATTCATGGAAAAGAAAACGAATGAAATCTTATTTTAATCTTGTTGCTTTGGCGTTAATTAACTGTGCTGTTCTCAGCGGTTGTGCCAGCGAATCTTCCCGAACTATCGAAGCACCTCAGGTGACCGCAGCCAGCCAGCCTGCCTATCAGGGAATAAAAAGTCCGATTGCCGTCGGTAAATTTGATAATCGTTCGGCTTATATGAACGGTATTTTCTCTGACGGTGTGGATCGTCTTGGTAATCAGTCTAAAACCATTCTTATTACCCATCTCCAGCAAACCGGCCGTTTTAACGTGCTGGATCGCGCCAACCTGGATGAGCTGAAGGCCGAAGCAGGCTATAAGCACAGCACGCAGTCAATCAAAGGCGGCGATTATGTTGTGACCGGCGACATCACCGAATTTGGCCGTAAAGAAGTTGGCGACCAGCAGTTGTGGGGCATTCTCGGCAGCGGAAAAACCCAGGTCGCCTACGCGAAAGTCAATCTGAACGTGGTGGATGTGGCGACGTCAGAAGTGGTTTATAGCGTGCAGGGCGCAGGGGAATATCAGTTATCTAACCGTGAAGTTATCGGCTTTGGCGGCACGGCCAGCTATGACTCTACGCTGAATGGCAAGGTGATGGATCTGGCCATTCGCGAAGCGGTGAATCATCTGGTCAGGGCAATTGATTCAGGCGCCTGGCGTCCGGTTAAATAACGGGGAATATTATGAAGATTATTAAATTTAGCGTTGTGGCCGCCACAATGCTGATGTTAACTGCGTGTGCGCAAAAAACGACCAGCATCTATTACTGGGGCGACTATCAGTCTTCTTTATACAGTTATTATAAAGAGGGAACGGCGCCGGAAAAAAATATCGACACGTTGAATAAAGTTATTCAGGAAGCTCAGGCAAAAAATAAGCCTGTCGCGCCGGGGCTGCATGCGCAGCTGGGATTACTTTATGCTAACACCGGAAGAACTGACCTGGCCTTTCAGCAGTTCAGCGCCGAAAAAATGGCCTTCCCTGAATCTTCTTCCTATATGGATTTCCTGATGCGTAATAAGCAGGGAGCACAATAATGAAACTCTTTTTGGCCTTTTTTGCTTTCTTTTCGGTGATGGCCCTGACCGGCTGCGCGAAAAAAGCGCCCTATGACTACACCGCCTTTCGTGAGAGCAAGCCGGCTTCTATTCTGGTACTGCCTGCACAAAATGAAACCACGGATATCAATGCCGCCCACAGCTTTGTGTCGATGGTGACGCAGCCGCTGGCCGAATCGGGTTACTACGTGTTTCCGGTCGCGGTGGTGGAAGAAACCTTCAGGCAGAACGGCCTGACCAATGCCACGGATATTCGTAGCGTCAGTACGGCTAAGCTTCGCAGCATTTTCAACGCCGATGCGGCGCTCTATATCGACGTCACCCATTACGGGACCAAATACGTGCTTGTTGATAGCGTGACCACCGTGACGGCTACCGCGAAGCTGGTCGATCTGCGTAGCGGCAAGCAGATCTGGAGCGGAATGGCGTCGGCGTCCGACAACGAAAACAGCAGCACCAACAGCGGCCTGGGCATCCTCGTGGCGGCTGTGGTGAAGCAAATCAGCAATAAAGTGACCGATGAGGCGCACACTATTGCTGGTGTGGCAAGCACACGGTTGCTAACGGCTAACACCAACGGCGGGATCCTGGCCGGGCCTCGTGCGAAGGCAGTAAAACCTTGATGGACAGGGCGCCAGACGGCGCCCTGTTAACATAGCGCTGGCATGTGTCCCGCGCGCTTTGAGTTTGTCTGCTATCTGCGCCCCATTTTATTCACTTTTCCCGCGGCGCCAGTCAGGCCGTGGGCGTTTCCAGCTTGCTGTAACCCAGCCCGTTTATTTTGCGTACCTTAATTTGCACCGGAATGCGTTCTTTCATTGCCTCAACGTGGCTGATGACGCCGATGGTTTTGCCGCTGGCATTTAACGCATCCAGCGCGTCGAGTGCGCTGTCCAGCGTCTCCGCATCCAGCGTGCCGAAGCCTTCGTCCAGAAACAGCGATTCAATTCGCGTTTTATGACTGACCAAATCGGAAAGCGCCAGCGCCAGCGCCAGGCTGACCAGAAAACTCTCACCGCCGGAAAGGGTACGGGTATCGCGCTGTGCATCGGCCTGCCAGGTATCCACCACCTGAAGCTCCAGCGCCTCCTGTGATTTACGCTGCAACAGATAGCGGCCGTGCAGGCGATCCAGCTGGTTGTTGGCCAGCCAGACCAGGTGATCCAACGTTAAGCCCTGGGCAAATTTGCGGAACTTATCGCCTTCTTTTGAACCAATCAGCTGGTTGAGGTAGTTCCAGTCCTCGACGTCACGCGCTTTTTGCTCAATGCTGACCAGCAGCGCTTGCTGTTGTTCGCGTCGGGCTGCATCGCTGGATATCTGCTGACGAACCTCGCCCTGCTGGCTGGCGTTGTCCCGCAGCTGCCGTGCAAGGCTTTCGGCCGTGGCGCTCAGCGTTTCTCTCTCTACCGGTAAATCTGCCGGCTGTGATGAAAGCAATGCAGCAAGATTTTTTTCTGCCTGTTCGACCAGCACGGCCGCCTGCTGACGACGCCTTTCATGCTGTTGCTGAAGCGCTTTTAGCCTGGCGGTATGTTCTTCATCCAGCAGCGCTGCGGCAAACGCGTTTTCATCGCTGAAATGCGTGGCCGTTAACGCCTCGCTAAACGCCTGCTGCGCCGCTTTCAGCCGACGATTCAGCGCTTCTTCCTGCTCAGTGAGAGAATTATGCTGTCCGGTCAGAGTATTTAACTGGCTTTGCTGCTGCTGCCACTGCTGTTGCAGGTGCTGGCAGCGTTCAGTGTGAGCCTGAGACAGCTCGCGAAGCTGCTGCTGAACCTGCGCAGTGCGCTGCTCGCCAAAGAGCTGCTGACGCTCCTGACGGCAGGCGGTTAGCGTCTGTAGTTCATGACGGAGACGCGCTTCACGACTGTTTTGACCGGTCTGCTCACGGGCAATTTCCTCTTGCAATGCCTGCTGCTGCGTTGCCAGAGTTGTCAACTGCGAGGCGAGGTCAGTTAGTACCCGCTCCGCTTGTGCCCATTGCTCTGACTCTTTTTTCCTGTCAGTGAGCCAGATCTCATGCTTATCTGGCGCAGGCAGCGTCAGTGCATGTTCCTGCAACGAGTCCCGTAAGGTTTCGCGCTGTTTCTCCACGCTTTGCTGCTCCTGAAGCAGCAGCTGTTCCTGCTCGGCCAGCGCCTGGTTCAGCGTCTGTAACTGTTGCGCTGCCAGCAACTGTTGCTGCTGGAGCGCCGCGCTCTCGTTCTGCTGACGCTGCAACAGATCTTTAAGCTGCTGCAACTGGCGGGCATGCTGTTGCAGATTAACCAGCTGAGCCTGAAGCTCGCTTTCCTGCTGCTCCTGTGCGGCAAGCCAGCCGGTGGTTTTCTCCGGCTCTTCCGGCGTCAATAAAATTGTCAGGGCTTCAGTCGTGGCCTGCCATTGCGCACGCAGCTGGGCACACTCTCGCTCGCTATCCGTGCGTTCCTGTAGCAGCTTTTCTGCCTGGAGTTGCAGGTTTTTTACCTGCTCGCGACGGGTGGTGCCCTCATCTTTTAGCTTTTCCACTTCAGCTTTCAACAGCATCAGGCGCTGCTGATTTTCTGAAGGTTTAAGCGCCTGATATTCGTGAATGGCAGGATGCTGGCAGGAGCCACAAAGCGGGCAGGGGGAGTCGGGTTCCAGCAGGGCGCGGTGCTGTTCCAAATCGGCAATACGCTGCTCCAGCTCACAGCGTTTTTCCAGATCCTGATAGTGCTGATTTTTCTCTTTCCAGCTGCTGCGCAGGCTGTGCAATTGCTGTTCAGCCTGTTGCAGCGCCTGGTGTACTCCTTGCTGGCTGGTTAGCTGGCGCTCACTAAGTAACGTTATTTGTTGCCACTGAGCGGCGAGCAGCGTTAATTTTTGGCGCAGCGGCCGCTGTTCGTTCAGCCGGGTTAGCGCCGCCTGGAGCTGTTCTTCCGGGTGCTGCTGCTGGAGCAGGGTCAGGCTTTTTTCGGCCTCGCTAAAACGCTGCTGCGCCTCTTCCAGCTGCTGTTGCTGTGGTTTGGCCTGCTGTTTTAGCCCCGCAATTTGCGCCTGCAACTGCGAAATGCTTTTTTTCTGCCCGGCGATGCGCTGTTGGTGCGCATTCAGCGCCAGCTCGCTCTGGTGCTGCTGCTCGAAACGCGCCCGCCAGAAAGGCAGTAATTCAGCCCAGCGCGAGAAGCGGCCATTCGCCTCGGCCCACAGCTGTTGCCGCTGCTGTTGCTTTACTGTTTCGCTCTGAGCCTGCTGGTTTTTCATTAATGCAGCCTGACGCTCATTAATATGAAGTTGGTACTCGCTAACCTCTTTAGCCAGCTGCTCATGCTGTGCGGCCAGTGAGGCAATGCGGTTATCCAGCGGTAATACGCTGTCGCTGATTAACGTTTCCTGCTGCTGGCGATACGCCTCATGGTGTTGGCGTGTTGCTTCCGCTTCTTTTAGCTGCCGCGCCACGCCTTCCAACTGCTGGCTGGCCTGTTGCTGCTGGAGGGTTAAACGATCAAGCTGCGCTTTTAGCGCCTCAGCATCCTGCTGATACTGGTTGCGCAGCTGCCAGCCTGGGCGCAGTTTTTCTGCCGGTTCGGCCAGCGTCAGACGCTGAAGCTGCGGTTGATCCTGTTGCCAGGCTGCTTCCGCCTGCTGCTGCTCTGCCATCGCCGTCTGACGAGTCTGGCAAGCTGCCAGATGCTGCTGATGCCACTGCAACAAACGCTGTTGCCGCTGATGTTGCGAAGTAAGCGCCTGCTCCGCTTCTGTTAACTGTTCCAGCTGGGTTTTAAGCAGCTGTAATTGCTCTGCATCCAGCAGCGACATCCCGCTTGCCTGCGCGCGCAGCTGGTCCAGCTCAACTCTGCTATTTTTAAACCGTTCGAAGACGTTGGCCGACAGGCGGCCGTAGATTTCCGTGCCGGTCAGCTCCTCCAGCAGCTCGGCGCGGCTGTTGGCGTCTGCGTTAAGAAAAGCGGCAAACTGCCCCTGAGAGAGCATCATCGATTTAGTGAAGCGCTCAAAATCCAGTCCGGTCAGCGCCGTCAGCATCTCCAGCTTGTCTTTCACTTTGTCAGCAACGATTTTATTGTCATCGCAGCGTGCCAGCTCGACTCGCGGTGCCTGTAAATTACCCTCAACCGCGCCACGCGCCCGGTTCTGGCTCCAGAAAGCGCGCCAGGCAACGCCTTTTACCTCAAACTCCACCTCGGCCAGACATTCCGACGTGTCACGCGTCATCAGGTCATTTTGTGACTGTGACAGTTTTCCCAGACGAGACGTTTCGTGGTAAAGCGCGAGACAGATCGCATCCAGCAGCGTGGTTTTCCCCGCGCCGGTTGGGCCGGTGATGGCAAACAGGCCGTTACTGGCGAAAGGCTCGGCGGTAAAATCAATTTTCCATTCGCCCTTCAGCGAGTTGAGGTTTTTAAACCGCAGCGTCAGGATTTTCATGGCTGTTCCTCATCATTCAACTCCGCCAGCGTCTGGCGGAACAGCAGCGTGGCGCGGGCAATCCGCTGCGGTTCTTCTTCTTCCAGCGCCAGGCGACGGCTGAATACCTCTTCCACGCTGAGTTCGCTCAGCGTCTCGTTGTTCTGACGGGCGATGACCTGGTCGCGCTGTTCACGACTGCGGCGCAGCAGCACGACCTCTACCGGCAATTCCTGCGTCAGCTCTTCAATTCGTCGCTGCAAATCGTGCAGCCAGCCTTGCGTGACAATCTCAATATCCAGCCAGACGGTTTTACCATCATCACGAGGCGGTATTGCTGCCAGCTGCCGCTCGATCTCCTCCAGCGAACCTTTAATCATTTGCATCGGCTGGAAAGTGGGAACGATCAGCGGTTCAACCTGATTCAGTTTGCCGTCAAGGAAGTCGACCAGAAATACGCTTTTCTCTTTGCCCAACTCATCAAAGCTGAGCGGAATGGGGGAGCCGCTGTAGCGAATATGCTCGGTTCCGGCGATGCGCTGCGCGCGGTGAATATGGCCAAGCGCGATGTAGTCCGCCGCCGGAAACGCCTGCGCCGGAAAGGCATCCAGCGTACCGATATAGATATCGCGCACCGCATCGCTTTTGGTGACGCCAACGGTGGTCAGATGACCGGTTGCGATGATTGGCAGCGTTAAATCCAGCTGCTCGCGCCGCGCCACGGCTTCGTGCCAGCAGCGCTGATAGTGATGAGTAATCGCTTCGGCCAGCGTTTGCTGTTTTTCACGTCCTGACTGGCCTGCCTGGCTACGGGTGATATCGCGAGGACGCAAAAAAGGGATGGCGCAAAGCAGGGCGCCGGGCTGGCCGTCGCGGCGATTTAGCAGCAAAACCTGTTCATTAAGGTTGTCGCTGGCGGACGCAATAACCCGGGTGTTCAGGCAGGCCAACAGCTCGCGGGATTCGTTAAGCGTGGCCACCGAGTCGTGATTACCGGCCAGCATCACCAGCTGGCAGCCGGTTTGACTGAGCCTGACGATAAAACGGTTATACAGCTCGCGCGCATAGCTTGGAGGCGAACCCGTATCAAAAATATCGCCGGCCACGATAATGGCATCGACCTGATGCTGTTCTGCCTGCGCCAGCAGCCAGTCCAGAAAAGCCTGATGTTCGGCTGCGCGGCTTTTGGTATAGAAGAACTGGCCCAGATGCCAGTCGGCGGTATGAATGATTCGCATGAGTTCCCTGTGAATGCGCCAGGACAAGACGGCGATTATAAACAGTCAGGGGCAAAACCCCAGCGCAAAGGCATTTCACTGTTGATAAAGTGTTATAAAACGGGGCGGAAGCCGATGCTTTTTTCATAAAAATGTCATAAAACTGACGCATAATGTCGCCGCATATCCAGTGACATTCCGTCACAAACGCAGGAGCAATAATGGCTAAGCGCATTCTGGTGGTCGAAGATGAAGCCCCAATCCGTGAGATGTTATGTTTTGTTCTGGAGCAAAATGACTACCAGCCGATCGAAGCGGAAGATTATGACAGCGCCGTTAATTTGCTGATCGAACCCTGGCCCGATTTGATCCTGCTGGACTGGATGTTGCCGGGCGGATCCGGCATCCAGTTTATCAAACATCTTAAACGTGAAGCGATGACCCGCGATATCCCGGTGATGATGCTAACGGCACGCGGCGAGGAAGAGGATCGCGTTCGCGGTCTGGAAGTGGGGGCCGACGACTATATTACCAAGCCTTTCTCCCCTAAAGAGCTGGTGGCCCGGATCAAAGCCGTGATGCGCCGGATTTCACCGATGGCGGTGGAAGAGGTCATTGAAATCCAGGGGCTGAGCCTCGATCCCTCTTCACACCGCGTCATGTCTGAAACGCAGCCGTTGGAAATGGGGCCGACAGAATACAAACTGCTGCATTTCTTTATGACTCATCCCGAACGGGTTTACAGCCGTGAGCAGTTGCTTAATCATGTCTGGGGCACTAACGTTTACGTCGAGGATCGCACCGTCGACGTACATATTCGCCGCTTGCGCAAAGCCCTTGAGCTGACCGGGCACGATCGCATGGTGCAGACGGTTCGCGGAACAGGTTATCGTTTTTCTGCACGTTTCTGATCGTAACCGGAGCCTTTACCGTGCTGGAACGCCTCTCCTGGAAGAGATTACTGCTGGAGCTGGCGTTGGCCAGCCTTCCTGCTCTTATCATTGGCCTGCTGGTGGGCTACTTACCCTGGCTGCTGCTGATTTCAGTGCTGGCGGTGCTGTGCTGGCACTTCGCTAATCTACTGCGGCTTTCCCACTGGCTGTGGGTGGATCGCAGCATGACGCCACCGTCCGGTCGCGGCAGCTGGGAACCGCTGTTTTATGGCCTTTATCAGATGCAGGCGCGTAACCGCCGCCGCCGCCGTGAGTTGGGGCATCTGATTAAGCGTTTTCGCAGCGGTGCTGAGTCGCTGCCTGATGCGGTGGTGCTCACTACCGAAGAAGGCACGATTTTCTGGTGTAACGGCCTGGCTCAACAGCTTCTGGGCCTGCGCTGGCCAGAAGATAACGGCCAGAATATCCTCAATTTATTACGTTATCCTGAATTTACCCGCTATCTGCGCGAGCAGGATTTCACCCGTTCGTTAACGCTGGTGCTGAATAATCATCGTCATCTGGAGTTCCGGGTGATGCCCTACAGCGAAGGTCAGTGGCTGATGGTCGCGCGCGATGTGACGCAAATGCATCAGCTGGAAGGCGCGCGACGAAACTTCTTTGCTAACGTCAGCCACGAACTGCGTACGCCGTTGACCGTACTGCAAGGCTATCTGGAAATGATGAGCGACTCGGTGCTGGAAGGAAGCCAGCGGGATAAAGCCCTACATACGATGCAGCAGCAAACACGGCGAATGGATGGTCTGGTGCAGCAGCTGTTAACGCTCTCCAGGATTGAGGCCGCGCCCGCGCTGGATTTGCAGGAAAAAGTTGATGTGCCGATGATGCTGAGGCTGCTGCAACGCGAGGCGGAAACGCTCAGTCAGGGCAGGCATGAAATTCATTTCACCGCCGATCCCGATCTGCGCGTATTCGGTAACGATGAGCAGTTACGCAGCGCGATTTCCAATCTGGTCTATAACTCGGTAAACCATACGCCTGCCGGCACGCGCATTGATATTAGCTGGCGCAGGACGCCGCACGGTGCGCAATTTAAGGTGAAAGATAATGGCCCGGGTATTGCCGCCGAACATATTCCCCGCCTCACCGAGCGCTTTTATCGCGTCGACAAAGCCCGTTCGCGCCAGACTGGCGGCAGTGGGCTGGGGTTGGCTATCGTCAAGCATGCGCTCAGCCATCACAATACCCGGCTCGAGATTACCAGCCAGCCCGGCAAAGAGACCTGTTTCAGCTTCTCCCTGCCGCTAAGGTTGATTGTAAACAATGAATTGTCCCAGAATGCGGTTCACTGAACGATCGGATAGCCATCAATGAAAAAGCTGTTTTTTGCCGTAATCATGCTGTTCAACCTGTCTGCTCAGGCGCAGGAAGGCATGCTGTCAGGCAATCTTTCGAGCGTCGGATCCGATACGCTGGGCAACCTGATGACCCTGTGGGGCGAAAGCTTTAACCGTCAGTATCCCGGCGTTAACGTACAGATTCAGGCTGCGGGTTCTTCCACTGCACCGACGGCTCTGGCAGCGGGCGCGGCCCAGCTTGGCGCGATGAGCCGTCCGATGCAGGCCGTGGAGCGTCAGCTGTTTGAGGCAAATTATGGCTATCCGCCGCTGGCGGTGCCGGTCGCCATGGACGCCCTGGTGGTGGTGGTGAATAAAGATAATCCGCTACAGGGATTAAACGATCGGCAACTGGATGCGATTTTTTCTGTGACCCGCCGTTGTGGCGCGTTCTCTTTCGTAAAAAAGTGGGGTGATTTGCCTTCAATGCCTGCCAGCTGGAAAGCGCGCCCGATGCAGCGTTTTGGGCGTAACTCCGCTTCCGGAACCTGGGGGTTCTTTAAACAGCAGGCGCTGTGTAACGGCGATTTTCGTAATGATGTCGGTGAATACCCAGGCTCGGCTGCGGTGATTCAGGCCGTCGCCAACACGCTCAATGGTATCGGTTACGCCAGTATGGGCACACATCTGACCGGGGTGAAAATGTTACCGGTTTCCCGTGATGGCAACAGCTGGGTTACGCCTTCGCCAGAGAATATCCGCAGCGGCCGTTATCCTTATGCACGTCCGCTTTATATTTACGTTAATAAAAGACCGGAGAAACCACTGGAGCCGTTGACCCGGGCTTTTCTGAGCCAGGCTTTGTCGGCAGAAGGGCAGGCGCTGGTAACGCAGGCGGGCTATTTGCCGCTGTCGGACGAGCAAATCAGGCAGGCCCGACGGATGATTGAAGAATAAAGTACGGTCAGCACCTGGCGAGGATAACGGCGAACATGAATTTTTTTCATGGCAGATGAAATTTCCTCGTTTGCCGCTGAATGTTTCTCATGACATGCTCTCTTCAGCCATTTAGACATCCAGATGTCTTATAATGATAATTCGTCATTATTTCCCAGGTAAATTATGCGCCGTGCGCGCAGGACAGGAGTGACCTGAAATGCAAAGAGATTCAGCCCAGTACCGTGCCGAAGTGGTTGGCAGTTTTCTGCGTCCGGCAGCGATCAAACAGGCCCGCGAGCAGTTTCAGGCCGGTGAAATTGATGCCGTTGCGCTGCGTCGTATTGAAGACGAAGCCATCCGCGATGTGGTCACGCACCAGCGTGCCAGCGGTCTGAAAGTGGTCACCGATGGCGAATTCCGTCGCGCATGGTGGCACTTCGATTTCTTTGACGGCCTTGAAGGGGTGGAACGTTACGAAGCCGATCAGGGCATTCAGTTCAACGGCGTACAGACTAAAGCGCGTGGCGTAAAAGTGACCGGCAAACTTGGTTTTGGCAATCACCCAATGCTGGAAGATTTCCGTTACCTGAAAAGTATCTGCGGCGACGCGATTCCTAAAATGACGATTCCAAGCCCAAGCGTGCTGCACTTCCGTGGTGGGCGTAAAGTTATTGATGCCAACGTCTATCCGGACCTGAAAGACTATTTCAACGACCTGGCGCTGACCTACCGTGACGCGATCAAAGGCTTTTACGATGCGGGCTGCCGTTACCTGCAGCTGGATGATACCGTTTGGGCTTACCTGTGTTCAGAAGACCAGAAACGTCAAATTCGTGAACGTGGTGACGATCCGGAAGAGCTGGCTAACATCTATGCACAGGTGCTGAATAAAGCACTGGAAGGTAAGCCGGAAGATATGGTTGTCGGTCTGCATGTTTGCCGCGGTAACTTCCGTTCGACCTGGATCTCTGAAGGTGGCTATGAGCCGGTAGCGGAAATCCTGTTCGGTACGGTGAACATCGACGCCTTCTTCCTGGAATATGATAACGAGCGTTCAGGTGGCTTTGAGCCGCTGCGCTTTATCAAACCGGGCAAGCAGCAGGTGGTGTTAGGCCTGATCACCACCAAAAACGGTGAGCTGGAAAGCCCGGACTCAGTGAGAAAACGCCTGGCTGAAGCCGCGCAATATGTCAGCCTCGATCAAATTTGTCTCAGCCCGCAGTGTGGCTTTGCGTCTACGGAAGAAGGCAACAGCCTGACTGAGGAGCAGCAGTGGGCGAAACTGCGTTTGGTTGTCGATATCGCTAACGACGTTTGGTAATTCAGGCGGCATTATGAGCAAAAGGCGCGTATAAACGCGCCTTTTGTGCATCCCCACCCGGATCCATGCAGAAATTAACCCCACCCCGTGCAAAAAAAGTACAAATCATGTAAGGCATCCTGCAAATAAACTGAAGTGATAAACTGCCACAGCGGATTTTTGCGCTATATCACTCTGCTTTATCGGATCCGTATTGCCTTTCTCCGCTATAAACGTTTTACTTACGGCCGTTTTTACGTTATTCCCCTGTAAAAAGATCAAAATAAGCGCAATACGCCGGTTAAGTTGGAACAGGAACATCCGTTTTGATTAAAGTGCCAGGCGTATTAGTGCAGGCAGGGCGATAAAGCTGACATCACGATTTCACTTAACACCAGTACAGGCGAAGCCGTTTCTTATGACAAATCGTTTAACTTCCAAAGACATTCTCGCGCTGGGCTTTATGACTTTTGCCCTGTTCGTGGGTGCCGGCAATATTATTTTTCCACCGATGGTGGGTATTCAGTCTGGGGAACACGTTTGGATTGCTGCACTTGGCTTTCTGCTAACGGCCGTTGGACTTCCTGTGATTACTATTATCGCGCTGGCCCGCGTGGGCGGCGGTATTGACGCGCTCAGCTCGCCAATTGGCAAAGCGGCAGGCCTCGTGCTGGCAACGGTCTGCTATCTTGCCGTCGGCCCTCTGTTCGCAACGCCGCGTACGGCGACGGTTTCTTTCGAAGTCGGGATCGCACCGCTGACCGGTGACGGTGCTGTGCCGCTGCTGGTTTACAGCCTGATCTACTTTGCGCTGGTTATCGGTATTTCCCTCTATCCGGGTAAATTACTGGATACCGTTGGCCACATTCTTGCGCCACTGAAAATCATCGCGCTGGCCGTATTAGGTATCGCTGCGCTGCTTTGGCCAGCAGGCGGACTGGCTCCGGCCACGGACAGCTATCAGCATGCGGCGTTCTCCAGCGGCTTTATCAATGGCTACCTGACCATGGATACGCTTGGCGCGCTGGTATTTGGTATTGTTATCGTCAACGCGGCACGTTCCCGCGGCGTGGGCGAAGCGGGTTTACTGACGCGTTATACTATTATCGCTGGTTTGATTGCCGGTATCGGCCTGACGCTGGTTTACCTGACCCTGTTTAAACTGGGTTCTGACAGCGCGTCCATCGTCGATCAGAACGCAAACGGCGCCGCTATTCTGCACGCTTACGTTCAGCATACCTTCGGCGGAATGGGCAGTTTCTTCCTGGCAGCGCTGATTTTTGTAGCCTGCATGGTTACCGCAGTTGGCCTGACCTGCGCCTGCGCCGAATTCTTCCAGCAGCATCTGCCGCTGACTTATCGTCAGCTGGTCTTTGTGCTTGGCCTGTTCTCCATGCTGGTTTCTAACCTGGGCCTTAGCCAGCTGATTCAGTTCTCAATTCCGGTACTGACTGCGATTTATCCGCCTTGTATCGTGCTGATCCTGCTGAGCTTTACGCTGCGCTGGTGGAACAAAAGCAGCCGTATTATTGCGCCAACAATGCTGGTAAGCCTGATTTTCGGCATCATTGACGGCATCAAAACTACCGCGTTTAAAGATGTGCTGCCTGCTTTTGCAACGACTATGCCGCTGGCAGAGCAAGGTCTTGCGTGGTTGCCGCCATCGCTGGCTATGCTGGTCGTGGCGGTGATCTACGACCGCACTCTGGGTCGTCAGCAGGTTAGTGCCCACCAGCAGTAATTTTTGTGATACCTTCTTCTGCCCGCTTCCGGCAGAAGGTCAGTTGACCTCAATACTGGCGAAATGCATCACTATTCTCCTGCCTGTTTCAGGCAGGAGTTCAGACTGAGTATTAAGAGTAAGATGAAAAGTAATGCGCTCAAAAAGGGACTGAGTACCCGCCACATTCGTTTTATGGCGCTGGGTTCGGCCATCGGTACCGGCCTGTTTTATGGTTCGGCCGACGCAATTAAAATGGCCGGGCCGAGCGTTATCCTCGCCTATATTATCGGCGGTGCCATCGCCTATATCATCATGCGCGCGCTGGGTGAAATGTCGGTTAATAACCCACAGGCCAGCTCTTTCTCGCGCTACGCTCAGGACTATCTTGGGCCACTGTCAGGCTATATCACCGGCTGGACCTACTGTTTTGAAATTCTGATTGTCGCCATCGCGGATGTGACGGCGTTCGGCATTTATATGGGCGTCTGGTTCCCGGATGTTCCGCACTGGGTTTGGGTGCTAAGCGTGGTGCTCATCATTGGTGCGATCAACCTCGCCACGGTTAAAGTGTTTGGTGAAGTCGAGTTTTGGCTGTCGCTGTTTAAGGTCGCCACGATTATCGTGATGATCGTGGCAGGCATCGGCATTATCTTCTGGGGCATCGGTAACGGTGGACAGCCGACGGGCATCAGCAACCTGTGGACCAATGGCGGCTTCTTTGCGCATGGCGTAATGGGCATGGTGTTGTCGTTGCAGATTGTGATGTTTGCCTATGGTGGCATCGAAATTATCGGCATCACCGCTGGCGAAGCGAAAGACCCGGCAGCGTCGATCCCGCGGGCGATTAACACCGTACCGCTGCGTATTCTGGTGTTCTATGTCGGCACGCTGTTTGTCATCATGTCCATTTATCCCTGGAACCAGGTGGGGACGAACGGTAGTCCTTTTGTACTGACTTTCCAGCATATGGGCATTGCAGCGGCGGCAGCCATTCTAAACTTTGTGGTGATCACCGCGTCGCTGTCGGCTATTAATAGTGATGTGTTTGGCGTCGGGCGTATGCTGCACGGTATGGCTGAACAGGGCCATGCACCGGCAATTTTCGCGACTGTTTCACGTCGTGGCATCCCGTGGGTTACCGTGCTGGTAATGATGATTGCGATGCTGATCGCGGTTTATCTTAACTACCTGATGCCGGAAAAAGTGTTCCTGGTGATCGCGTCGCTGGCGACCTTTGCCACCGTCTGGGTATGGATTATGATCCTGTTTTCGCAGATTGGCTTCCGCCGCTCGTTAACGCCCGAACAGGCAAAAGAGCTGAAGTTTGCTATGCCTGGCGGCGTATTTACCGCGATGGTCGGCATTCTGTTCCTGGTCTTTATCATCGGCCTGATCGGCTACTTCCCGGATACCCGCGTATCGCTTTACGTCGGCGTGGGCTGGATAGCGCTTCTGCTGGTCAGCTGGCGGTTTGTGAAGAAGAAAGTAGCAGCATAAAAAGAGAAGGCCGGAGATTTCCGGCCTTTTTTTTGCTAAAATGCCCGGGCGCTCTGCCCTAAAAACGATAGCCGACGCCAATATTGAAGCCGTTGATAGAATGGCTCTTGCCGCCAGAGCTTACGCTTGAACCTTCATAACCAATATCGATCGCCACATTTGACAGTGGGTTAATTTGCAGCCCGGCACCATACATAAAGGACGATTTATTTTCATTATTTGAATAATTGCCGTCGGAACCGTAGAAACTCCAGCTTTCAGAGTAATCAATTTTGTTATAATTCAGGCCAATTAGACCATAAATGCTGATGTAGTCATTAACGCGATAAGCCGGACCTGCAGCAAGCGAATAGTATTTCACTTTTGTTTTGGCATCGAACTGCTCATCAATATCACTGTAATTATAGTTCTCATCACCACTCATATAAGTAAAGGAGCCAATGATGCTGACAGGTGAATCCCACTCATAGCGATACTTCAGGTTTACCCCTTTAATATCTTTAAAATCTTGTACCTTGCTATGTGCATAGCCTAAAGAAACGGTGTGATTGTCCGCAGAGGCGAGCAGGGGAAAAGCAACAGAGGTCATTAACAGACTGGTTAACAGCAGTTTTTTCATTACATCATCCTTAATGAAAGTATTTTATTAAACGTATTTAATACCTGGGGGAATGCCGGCATTAACCCCGGTTAATTATGTCCCGGGATGGTGGGATTCTAGCGGATAAATCAGTAATGAAGTAGCCCGCGGAAAAATAATATTGTGAGGTGGATCTCATCTGTGATAATTTGTTATTTATCGGTTACTTATATAAGTAACGCATTGAACTGACGTGCATAATTAATAAATTTAAATAAAGTAAAATTATTTGTGAATGGAATGAGTTTTTGTTGTGCTGGAAAGTAGTGGGTTTATTTAATAATAGAAAATACGGAAGTTTTTATCCAGATATCCACCCGCGACTGGAGATGTTAAATTTTAATAAATAATTATAACATGGTGTTTATTTTCAGTGTTTTAATGTACTTCTCAATAATAAAAATTTCACTTTCTGGGTTGGCCTTACAATTTTCATCAGGTTCGCTTGGGTATTAACCTTACCGTTCGCATACGTGCTCAGTAAATGTATCTGCTCCGCCAGATACGGTGCAGCTGCACCACTGGCAGCCTGAGCGATATTCCTGCCCGCCAGCTCCTGGATTACCGCCGTTGCCGCGCTTATTCCCTGCTGGATAGCACTGCCGGTTCTCCATGACGCCATCGCATTATTGTAAGCCTGCTTCGCGACATCATCATCCATGAACGCTTTGCCGTTGCTTTCAAGCTGCGCTTTCGCCTCAGACAGTTTCGCCGGATCTCTCTTCGCTTTCTCGCCCGCTATCTGACCTTCGGTGCTGGCAATATCCATTGCCTGATTGGTGCGGTGATTGTGAAGCACCGGGTGGAGACGGCCGTGCGGCCTGTTGATTAGGAGAGAGTGACAGCGATTTTTTAGCGCGGAGCTAAGGTGTTACCAGCACCTGAACTCCGCTGACCAAAACCGACTGGCAAGGAGTTGATCATGGCTGCGCACGATATTAGGCCTGAAGTGAGTATTTCCAAAGTGTTACGGCAGCTGAAGGTGGGTTATACCAGCATCCGTCACGAAAAACGTTCTACCGGCATGACGACCTATTACAGCCGCTGTCTCAGCATCAGCCTCAAGGGCAACTGGCTGGAAGAGGCCGGGTTTGAGACCGGTCAGCCGGTTAAGGTTATGATGGAGCGCGGACAGTTGATCACCCGGCTGGCTGAGGGGTGATCGGACTGTCGGGTAAAAAGATCCCAGCCTCACGGGCTGGGATTTCTTATTTACTTCAACGTCTTTAATAACTCATCCATTAGTTCAGAAGCATCGTGTTTATATTCTGATTCCCAACGCGTTTGCCAGTCTGCGGGACGGCCTTCATTCTCCCATTCAGACAGAGCAAGTGCGTTGATAATTTCTAGTTCAAACCATATTTTCTGGTAATTATCTCTATTGTGCTCATCTTCAAATAGCTCATATAGCTGAGGCAAATCTTCTGCGTAACTGACGAACCTCGCAAAGCTGATGACATCATTTAATGAATTAAGCGCATACTCACAGATATCGTTCTTCTCATTTATCGCCATATTTAACCGTGACCACTCTACCAGATTCGTTCGTTACTACGGATACCTTACTCTCAGGATCAAAATGTACTGTTGTTCCGCCTCGGCTGGGCGTTGATTTACCATTTTTAATCGTATTTTCGACAACAGAAGGGGTTATTCCTCGATCCTGCATTCTGTCTAAGGCGTGCCCTGAATATTCTCGATTACTGATCGTACCCGGCTGATTTCTTACAGGTTGATAAGATGGGTTACCTGGCTGATTCATCGGATTGCGCTTACTTCCCATTGGGAGAGTGGCAGATACTTCATCGCTGGCCTTATTAATCAGCCTGGACGCCTCAGCTACATCACCTTTCTTCAGCGCAGTTTCCGCCGCTTTGATGATCTTGCCTGCTGTATCACCTGCACCCGGTATCAGCCCAACCGCCGCAGCCAGGTAATCAAGAGCTGAATGTGCTTCCGCAAAACTTTTGATATCACCCACAACCGGCACAAAATCTGCACCCGCTGACAGGATTTCCTTCAGCTGCTCACGCCGCTCTGTGTACATTTTCACCGAGCAGGCTTCTGCGCTTATGCCCGCACAGTTTTCTGCCTTGTACCGCTCGTTCTGCTCGTCAACCCGCTCCTGAGCCTGTTTCTGTGGCGTTTTACCGGCTGCCAGCGCATCCGTCAGATCCGATAGCGCATTATTCTCAACCGCATTCTTCCCAGCCTGTGCCCCTGCCACAGCATCCGCTGTACTGTCCCCGACAACGCCGCCCGCAAGCCCCGCCGCCAGCGTTCCAAGCGCACTGATGGTTTGTTTCTGATCCTCCGTCAGATCTTTACGATCAACTCCCCGATACATCTGCTGCGCGATATACTCGCCCATCACCGCGCCCGAAGCACCGGCCAGCGCACTGTTTCCTGCTGCGTAAGCGGTTACTGCGCCAACGACCGCATGCGCCATCAGGTTCGCTTCGGTATTAACCTTACCGTTCGCATCCGTGGTCAGTTTATGTATCTGCTCCGCCAGATACGGTGCAGCCGCACCGCTGACAGCCTGAGCGATATTTCCGCCCGCCAGCCCCTGGATTGCCGCCGTGGCCGCGCTTATTCCCTGCTGGATGGCGCTGCCGGTTCCCCATGACGCCATCGCATTATTGTAAGCCTGCTTCGCGACGTCATCATCCGTGAACGCTTTGCCCTTGCTTTCCAGCTGCGCTTTCGCCTCAGACAGTTTCGCCGGATCTCTCTTCGCTTTCTCGCCCGCTATCTGACCTTCGGTGCTGGCAATATCCATTGCCTGCGCCCCGATTTCCGCCACGAGCTGCGCCGCCTTCAGCCGGTTCCGTTCCTTCTCCGCGTCGAAGATTTTATCCAGACCCGGATTCGCATTTTCCACATCACGACTCAGCTGCGCAATATCCTGTGTCTGCTTTTCCTGATCACGGACAGTAATCGTGCCTTCGCTGACGGCGGAGTGGGTGGTCGAGCTGGCGCTGTCCGAACCGTTCAGTCCCGCCAGGAGGTTGCCGGCCATGTTCCCTTTAAACTGGTCGCCGATGCTGCCGCCGGTGCTGACGCCGACGCTCTGGTGCTCAACCTCATACGCGGCTTCGTTGCGAATATCGCGCCAGCCGATTGTGCCGGTATCGAGTTTATTCTTCTCCGCTGCCGCCGTCGAGCCGATAACCGCACCGTCCAGCTGCGTGTGTTCGCCAACGGTCACGTCGAAGCCGCCTTTTCCGGCAAAAATGCCCGTCTGCTCCGTCACCGACTGCCAGTCGCTGTTCATTTTATCGCGCGAGGCGTTCACGCTGGCCGTCGCCGTTCCCGCGCCGGAGGTGTAGCCGGCACCCGCGCTGGCGCTCTGCTGCTTCGAGTCGTACGTTTCGCGGTCCTGCTCTGAGGTCAGCGTCAGGTTGCGGCCCACGTCCATTTTTACCGTTTCGCCGCTGACCTGTGCGCCGGTGAGGATGGTGTCGCGGCCGCTGATTATCGTCACCTGATTTCCTGCGTTCAGCGTGGTTTCCCGGTGGCTTACGCTGTCGGCATTCTCGTGGCCTTTGCCTGCGCTGACGCTGGCGGACACGTTAAAGCCCGTGCCGCCGCTGCCGGCGGTGATACCCACGCCCACGCTGCCGCCTTTGCTGCTGTTGCTGCCGCGCGTCTGTGATGATTCTTCAGCGGAGACCAGGTTCACGTCGCGGTTCGCCGAGAGCAGCATGTCTTTACCCGCCTGAAGCTGGCTTCCCTGCACGCTGATATCACCATTTTCCCCCTGTACGCCGCTGCCGGTGGCGGTGATGCTCAGGTTACTGCCCGCCGTCAGGCTGCTTTCCTGCTGCGTTTTCTGGTTAAGCGTGCTTTGTGATTTGGAGGACTGGCTGCCGTAAGAGAGGCTGAGGCCGGCGGTCGTCTTGTTGTCCGGGTCGTCACCTCTGGCCGCATCCAGCCTGGCCGCCTGAGTGGCGCTGACCCCGCTGAGCGCCGCCTTCACCCCCTGTAAGGCCGCGAGGCGACCGTCGCTCTCTTTCGTGGCCTCGTTTACGGTGGTGACGGCCGAATTAATGGCGCTGCCCGCGGCACCGGAGAGGGCGAGGGTGAGGCCGCTCTGCTTCTGCTCAACTTTATGGCTCTGGCTGCTCTGGTTCTCCGCCGCCAGAATGTTCACTTCCTTGCCGGTCAGGCTCAAATCTTTCGCCGCCAGCACCTCAGAGCCTTTGACCGTCAGGCCGCTGCCCGCAGTCAGGCTCACGCTGCCCTGCGTGCTGCCCACGGTGCTGCCCAGGCTGCTGTGCGTGGCCGTATCATCAGTGATTTTCAGCGTGCTGCTGCCCGCCGTCACGCCAATCCCCCCGGTTCCCGACAGCCCGCTTTTTTTCTCACGGCGGAGATGATTTTCCTGGCGGGTCTCATCCGCCGTGCTGACGGTCAGATTATTTCCCGCCGCCAGCGTCACGTCGCCGGTGCCCACCACGTTGCTTCCGGTGATATTCAGGTCATGTCCCGCCAGCAGGGTTACGCTGTCGCCACCGAAGCTGCTGCTGACTGCGCGCTGGCTTTGTATTTCATCATGGGTGGTGAGCGATTTTTTCGACAGCAGGCCACCGCTGCTCTGATGGCTGTTCTCGGTGAGATGGAAAGAGGCGCTGCCGGAGGTGATGTTGATATCACTGCCCGCCACCACGCTGAGGCTCTCCCCGGCACTGACCGTTGCCGCTCTGGCATTCAGATCGTGGCCCGCCTGCAGCATCACCTCGCCGTTGCCGGCGATCTGGCTGCCGGTATCCGTGCTCTGCGTCAGGGTGCGGTCATTGCCTTTGCCCCAGCTTCCTTTTTCGCTACTGGTGGTGGTGAGGGTATTCAGGTTCAGATCGTTACCGGCAATAATTTGCGTCTGGCTGCCTTCGCCGCTGTTGGTAATCTGGCTCGCGGTCAGGTTAACGTTGTTCATTGCCTGCAGGCTCAGCGTGCCGCTGTCGTTCTGCACGTAAATACCTGCCGGACGGTCAAAAGTGATATTGCCCGGGCTGCCACCCAGGGTACTGATGCTGTTGATATCCCGGCCTGCAACTGCCGTCAGGCTGCTGTCACCCTGAAGCGTTCCACCGATATTATTGATATCAGTACGCGCCCGGAGGTCGACACGGCTACCGCCGATAAAGCCACTGTTGTTAAGATTCTCCGCCGTCAGCTGCGTCACGTCGCGGCCGCTGATATGCCCGCTGTTGGTCAGATCGTTGCTGACGTCCAGCGAGAGGTTGTCGCCCGCCAGCAGCGCGCCACTGCCGTTGAGATCGCCAGATTTAACCCGCGCATAGAGCTGCGGCACCAGCACGTCCTGCGTGCTGCCGTCCGCCAGGGTGACGGTCTGCTTTACCAGCCAGATCATGTCGCTGGTCAGCAGCGCCATCTGCTGTGCCGTCAGCGCCACGCCGATTTTCAGGTTAAAGTCCTTACCGAAAGCGACGCCGGTATCCATCAGCGCCCGGAACTGCGCTTCATCACTGCTGTAGCCGTTCAGGTAGCGATTTCCGATCAGCGCCACCACCTGCTGACGGATCAGCTGCTGCTCGTAAAAACCATCCCCCAGCCGCTTCAGCACATTGCCGGGATCCGTCGTCAACTGGTTCTGCATATAATCGCTGCCCAGCCACTGCTTTTTATCGGTAAAGCGGGGATCGGTCTCGATCAGGACAGGCACGTCGCTGGCGGGCTGCAGCTGATACAGGCTGTTATCCGGTAATGTAGTAACCGGAACAATCATTCTGATTGCGGTATCGTTGCCATCACTGCCGGGCTGGATGATTTCAACCTGCTGGCCTGACGGCGGCATCACCGGTTTTAGTCCGGTCTCTGCGGTAATATCACCCGCCCGGATGATGGTGGCACCGGTGCCGGATGTGTCGCGCCCAACAAGCGTTGTTCCGCTGCTGCTGATGGCTTCATTTCCCTGCCACGCAAGGGTTTGCAGATCGATGGTCTGGATAATGTCGTCAGGGGTGTAGACGCTGCGGTCCTTGCCCTGTGACGTCTTTGTGCCTCCCCGGCCATTACTGCTCTTTTTGGCATACCAGCGGATTTGCATGCCGATATCGGTAACGATCCGCTCACCCAGGGTGGCGATATTGTTCAGCTCGCCGATGACGCCACCGAGCAGGCCACCAGCAACGATGCGGCTGTCATGGTTATTTAGCCGGTCGCTGCTAATAGTGAGATTGCCGCCCGCCATAATCTGGCCCGGATCGCTCTCTTTAACCCGGGTTTCAGTGATGGTGCGTTCGTACTGATATTCGTAGAAGGTCCGGCCGCGGGTGCCGTCAGGCATTATGGCCGCATGAACATTGTATTTATTTTTTGTACTGGTATCCACATCGTCCCAGTCATAGCGAACGGTGGAGCTGCTGAGAACAGCTTCATGATGAAAAGACCGCTCAACCACCACCTCTTCGGTGATGAGATGGTCATTGATATTGTTAATCTCGCCGATGTTAAGCGTCATATTCCCGGCAGATTCCAGCGTGGCGCCGTGGTTATTGAGCACGGAGGCCCTGCCGCTGGCCCGCCAGCTGTCGTCCAGCGCGCCGCCGATGGTCATATCGCCAGCGCTGTAGATCAGCCCGTGCGCCCTGTTGTTTATCTGGCCTGCGCCGATATCCAGCCGGTCACGGGCGGCAATCGTGGCCGCCGTGCCGTTTTCCGTCAGGTTATTCAGCGTGCCGGTTTGTAGCGCAAGACGATCGCCGTAGATACGTCCGGTGCCGGTGTTGGTCAGGACAGAGGAGGAGACATGCGTCAGCCCGCCATCAAGCAGGCCCCGGTTGGTGACATTGCCGGCAATGAGCAGGTGATTTTCTCCGGCGCTGATTTCCGCGGACTGCTGATTCTCCAGTTCGGCAGCATGCAGATTCAGCACGCCACCGGCCCGGATCAGCGACTGATTTACCAGACTGCTGGCCGTAGTGAAATGCATATCCCCGTTAGCGATAACGTCGCCCTGATTGAAAAAGGCCTGCTGTAAGACCAGCGTCATCGCGTCCTGCGACAGCACCCGGCCGTCGCCACTCAGTGAATTTGCGCTCAGATTCAGGGTGTTGCCGCCAATGAGCGTGCCTGCGGTGTTGGTGAAGGCCAGCGAGTCACCGCCGTTGAAGTTGAGCTGTGAGGCGGATGAGATCAGGCCACCACTGTTATTCAGGGCAGCGCTGCTGGTGATATCGAGCAGATTGTTCGCCCTGACTGCACCGCCTGCATTATCGACTGTGGCGCTGACGAGGGTAACCGACTGGCCTTCAATGCCGGTGTTTTCGCTGAGGGTGTTGCGGTTAAACAGTTGATTCGCAGTCAGTGACAGGCTTTTTCCACCCCGAATCAGCCCGGAAGTGTTGTCCAGCGCGGCACCGGTTGCGTGGATCAGCGCGTTGCCGGCTAACTGCATCTGCCCGCTGATATTTAACAACGTTCCGGTATCCAGCTGCGCGTTGCCGGATATGGCAATCGTGCCGTTGCTGTTATCCAGCAGCTGGCCATAAGTATTGAGCTGAAGAGTACCTGAGCCGATTAACTGCCCCGATGAATTGAGCAGTGCGCCCGTCAGCAGCGTCAGCGTTTGACCCGCGCTGAACACGCCGCCGGTGTTGGTCAGCGTGTTGTCTCTGGTGTTCAAATTCAGGCTGGTTCCCGCCTGGACGCGGCCAGACTGATTATTCAGTGTGCCGGTCGTCAGGCTCAGGCCCGCATCGCTCGCCAGCGTGCCTTGCAGGTTACTCAGACTCTGACCACTCAGTGTGGTATCACCGCCTGCGGCGATAAACCCGGCAGTGTTATCAATGTTGCCACTGTGAACCGACAGGGTGCCGTGGCTGAGAATACCGCCATTGCTGCCGCTGTCACGGTTGATGAGATCGCCGTCCGCTAAAGCCAGCACCATATTTGCGCCGGACTTTAGCAGGCCTCCGGCATTATTCAGGCCGGTGCTCGCCAGCGACAGGTTTCCGGCTGCGGCCAGCACACCCTGCTGGTTGTTGAGCTTCTCCTGCAAGTTGATCTGCAACGCACCGTTCTGCGCGGCAATCAGATGTCCCTGCTGGTTATTCAGGCTTTTTGCCGTTAGCAGCATATTGCCGTTTGCCGCAAGGCGGCCTGCCTGATTATCCAGCAGGCCTTTAACCGTTACGGACATCTCGCCGCTTCCGGTCTGTACGGTGTTACCGCGACGATGGGAAAGGGCATCTGCCCTTATTGAAAGCTGATTAGCCTGTACCGTTGCCTCATTCAGCACCAGCTGTCCGCCAATCAGATCAAGGCTGCCGTCAGTCAGCAGCGATCCGCCTGAGCTGTTCATTTCCTCACTGAAAATGTTCAGCTCACCCGCGCCAGTGTGCAATAGCGAACCCTGCTGGTTATTGAATGAGGCCGTATTCAGCATCAGATTCAGGCCATTGCTGGCAATTTGCCCGCCAGCATTATTCAGGTCGGCGAAGGATAATTGCAGATCGTCAGTGCCGAGTTGCTGTATCAGCCCCTGCTGGCTGGAGAGGCTGCGGGCTTTGAGGTTCAGCCTGTCAGCCGAGATTTTTCCGCTGTCGTTGTTAATGGCATCACGGGCTGACGCTGTGAGCTGATGGGTAGCGGCCAGGGTGGCCTTTTTCGTGCTGATGCTCCCTGAACTGGCCTGAAGCGAGACGTTGCTGCCAAAGGTCTGGCTGCCGCTGAGGTCCAGCACCGTGCCTGTTGCCGTGAGCTGGCCGGCGGCGGAAGCCTGGCCGTTAACCTTCAGCTCGCCCTGGCTGGTAACCGTTAAATTACCGGCCAGACCCAGCGTGCCGTCGCTGTTTATCCCTGCGGCCAGCGCACCGCCAGAACTGCTGGCGACCGAAGCGGCGTTCAGCGTGGTGTTATTGCTGGCGGCGATAACACCGTTGTTGTTAAGCCAGCCACTGGCGGTGATATCGGTGTTGCCGGTGGCGAAAATCTTACCGCTGTTCTCCACCTGGCTTTGTGAAATCAGGTGCAGGTTTTTTGAGGCAGTGAGGCTGCCGGTATTGCCGATGCTGCCATCGGCATTCACGACTACATCGCCGGCAGAGGCACCGATGTTCCCGGCATTGTGGACGCCCACGCCTTTTTCAGTGCCCAGCAGACGAATTTTATTGGCATACATGCCGCCCAGCCCGGCGACATCAATCGCCAGAACGGGGGCGGTACCGCCATCGGCGGCTTTGGCTGTGATCCGGTTATGATCGGCATCGACGCTGTTCCGTCCGGTGGTCACTTTCAGCTCGCTGGCCCAGATCCCGGCATTCACCTTCACCGCGCGGGCGATCAGATCGGTGCTGTCCTGACGGCTGCTGTCCAGACCCGCGCCCTGAATCACAATCTCACCGTTATTTACCTCATATCCGGTGACCAGACCGTTATTCATCTGCACCTGGCCGGTGGTCAGGGTGGCGCGATGTGCGTTGATAAAGCCGCAGCCGTTACAGGTAATACCCGATGGGTTGGCAATCACCACCTGGGCCTTTTGCCCGGCCACTTCAATCATGCCGTTAAGCTGGCTGGCATTACGCGCATTAACTTCATTAAGGATGATTCTCGCCTCGCCTCCGGCCAGATTCGCGTTGCCGTTCACCATCCCGGCCAGCTGAGTTTGCGTGCTGGCGTGGCTGTTATTCAGCACCACGCCGTGTTTATCAACGTCAAACTGGCTGTAGACGTTGCGCGAAACGCCAGCCGCGCTGGGCGTCTGAATATTAACCTGTGGTGTGCCGTTAGCTGCGCTGACAATGACCGGCTGCTGATTGCCGGGAGCCTGGCTGTCGGCGACAATGCCTGCGCTGGCAGAGACGCTGACGCAGCCGAGCGCAATCAGTAGCGCAAATTGCAGCGCAGAGAGTTTGCTGATCCGGCCTTGCTGCGTGCCGGGCACGGAAGAGGGGGAGGCGGTGCCGTGCGCGGAAGTGGCAAATTCGCCCACCACCATCAGCATGCCGCGGGCTTTATTGAAAACGATACGGTAGAAGTTTTTGTTCATGGCTGCATCCTTATTTAATACTGCCAGTTGAGGCTGAAGCCCAGCGAGACCGGATCGGTCTTGAATCCATCGGGTTTGGAGAACGGCACGGCGGCAAACAGGTCATAGCCCATGCTGAAAGCCTGCCCGCGCAGACCAATCGCACCACCGGCAAGATGGTTGCCCGCGAGATCTTCCGTGCCTTTGCCGCCTACTTCGCCATAGTCAACACCCACGTACAGTTCCTGCTGCGGCAACGGAGTAGCCCAGGCAAGATTGCTGCGCACAAACCAGCCCCGGTTGGCGTTTAGCGTACGTTCGCCGTCGAAGCCGCGTACCGACCAGCGGCTGCCGATGGCAAACCGATCGGCGGGTGCCAGTGGGGTATTGCTGTACTGCCGCTGATAGTGGGCGTTGTAATGGAATTTCTGCATGCCCAGCGTAAAGGGGATATTCAACTGCGTGGAGATCTGCACAATTTTTGACAGCGCTGTGGCTTCACCCAGGTTCTCTTCCGGGGCCGAGAGAGCCCCGAACCAGCGGGTGCCGCGCTGATAGCTTATGCCAGCATCCAGCGTGGACCGTGCAATAAAGTGCCGGTGCTGTAAGCCAACGCGCCACGCAGAGGTACGGCGGCGCTGCACTTCCACTTCCGTATCGTTAATAAAGTTCTTCGACGCCTTTGCCAGCACGTCATAAGTCAGGGTGGTTTTCTGGCTGCCGGAGCGGTGCAGAACGCGGCTGAGCTGGAAATCAAGATTCTGGCTTTCGCCACCGTAGCGGTAGTCTTGATTCAGCCCCGCCACCCGTTGGTGGTAGTCATAGCGGTTGACGGTCAGTCCGGCAGTCCACCAGCCGAACGGCACTGAGTAATGGCCGGTCAGGTTGCGGGTGCCTTTATCGTGATGTTTTTCAAGGCTGCTGCTGGCGGAAATATAAAACAGGTCGCTGAAAGAAAACGGGTTATCCAGCGAGAGCGTCAGCCCGCCCTGATAGCGTCCGGTCGGGCGCGTACCGGAGTCATCCAGCGAAGCATCGATGCGCCATAACCGGCTCTGCTGCCAGCGCAGCAGCACATCGCTTTCGCCTGGCTGGGCGCCCGGCACAATTTCCATACTGGCCTGTACGGTCGGCAGTCGCTGCAAATTCTCCAGCCCCTGTTCGATATCGCGTAGATCCAGCAGCGCACCAGCTTGCACCGGGAAAGCGCCATACAGTGAGACATGATGCCCGCTGTCAGGCGTGAGGGTGACGTTACGCACCTTACCCGGCACCACTGCCAGTTTCAGCTCACCGCTTTTCAGATCCTGGGCGGGAGCCAGTACGCGTGTGGTGATATAGCCGCTCTCAATCAGGCGATTTTGCAACGTGCTCATCAGCAGGTTAATGCCTTTGCCACCGAGGCAGTGCCCAGCGGCCTGATTAGCGATGCGCTGCAAGGGCAGCCAGTGCGGCACCGTATCCGCGCCCGCCAGCGTAATCTGTGAAAGAGCAAAGCAGGGTGATTCAGCGGGAAAAGCGAGAGGGCCAGCGTGGGAAACGGGTGCTGAAAGGCGCACATCGGGTGTGGGGGGCAATAGCTGCTGTTCCAGCGCTTTCTGCCGTTGTTGGATTAACGGGTCGTTATTGGCCTGCGCCGTTGGGATAACCAGTAGCGGCAGAAAAGTGCCGAAAAGCACCGTGCAAAAGCCACGAGACAGTAAAAGGATGCGAAGATCCAGCATTGACGAGTCCTTGTCAAAACCGATGAGAAGATTGTTACGTTAATTTTATTGCAGGCAAAACCGCCTGCTGCCTGAATTTTATTCAGCAGGGCGGCATAATAGTGTGAATTTTGTCAGGATTCAATCAATAACGGTCCGGAACAATAACGGAACGGTTAATATTTTTCTCAATACGCTGCATGGCAGCAGTAAAAGGACAAAGCGTGCCCGCTTCCGTTGTTTTGCACCCGTTGAAATGCAGCTCCGTCAGCAAGGGCGGATTTTGCTGGTCAAGCGGCGTTAGCTGGCGCAACTGATCCAGGCTCTGCGCCTGAAAATAGATACGGATAAATTGCTGCTGACGCTCATCCCGCCAGCGTTCAAACACCAGGCTGCCGCCCGGCGGGATATTGCCGGGAGGATAAAGTCCCTGCTGCCAGTGAAAGTCCAGCAGGGTGCGCAGCCATGAAATATTGATATCGTGAGCCACAATCAGCAGCCAGCGCGTATCCGGCAGAGCATTTTGCTGTTCGCCACGGAGCGCTTTGGCAATCTGATCCATTAACGTCGAGGCGCCCCGCGAGGCTGAAGAAGGCAGATCGTTGGTATAGTCATATTTATAACTCAGCAGCGGCATTAGCTGCGCGATCTCTGCGGCGCTGTGAACCTTGCCGAAAGCCACTTCTGACAAGGGCTTGTTTTCACTCCATTCCAGCCTCAGCGTTTCGGCCATAGCGGCCAGCGTGTCCAATCCTTTAATACCAATGGTGCCATTTGACCAGACGCTGAGCTGCCAGGGCTCACTGAAAACCGGGCAGGGCGCAGCGGGCTGGCAGACCGCCCGTTTCAGGGCATTAATTTGCGGCTGTAAACGCTGCTGAGCGGCGGCCAGATCGCCACCCATCGCGGCAAGCGCCTCCTGACGGCTTGCCGCCGCTCTGGCTTTGCTGGCTTTACCGGCCGGATACTGAAACAGAGGATCCGGCCCTTTTTTAGCCTGTACGGTAACGCCGCAGCCGGGAAAGGCGGCCTCGGCCAGCGCCTGCGCCGTCATTTTAGTGCGCTGCATTGGGCTGGCGTACAGATAGAATTCGGCATTATTCGGGCAGGCGTTGCCGATTAACCCGAGTTGCCGATAGCGCTGGCTCTCGTAACGGCCTTTAAGCCAGGCCGCGGTATAGCCATGCCCGGTAAGATCGCCATCGCGAGTCAGCCAGCTGGCCCAGGTACGGGCGGATCCCGCTTCGATAGCCCGGCGATTATCAGGCGAAGGAGGACGTACGCCATGCCGGCTGATTTCGACAACTTTCTCCAGCGTATAATGCGATTCTGCCTGCGCAATCTGACTAAAAAGGGCGACAAAAGCAGCGAAAAGGAGCCTGAGTGAAAGTGGGGAAAGCCTGAGCATAGCGGGGATCTCTGTAGCCGGTTGAAAATTAATCTTCTGATTTTTACGGCTAAACTATAGCTTTTTCACCGGGCGCAGTCACTTGCATACGCTGGATAAAGCACTCCCTTTTTCCGAAAGAAGTTTCGGGATAAAAATGCGTACGCAAAAAACAGACACTCTTTTTAAGATATTCCTGACCAAATGCTTCAGGGAAATAATTTAAATGTATTTGCGCAACATCACCGCTTTCTTTTGGCATTCAGTTAATCGGGAGGATTACGCGTATGAGTCACTCTTTTTACGCATATTGACTGGCGGTTTTTCATCAGCTTCATGCCGGGTAAAAGTGATAATTTTAAAATTTTTTTAGCCTTTTTACTTCTCTTTAATAAATAAAGATTTGCAGTAGGGGCAAAGCATAGTCTGTCCGTGGCTCCGCTTACTTACTGATTGGGAAGAGTATTTATTGCAAATCGGACATTTGGTACTGGCTTCGCTTTTTTTCAGGAACGCCATGATTGCAGTAAGGTATGACATGATTTTCTCTCTCATAATGGCTGTGGTGGACAACGAAACGGCCCGGCTTTTTAAGCATAATAAGCTTTTAAAGAAAATATTACCTGAATTACCGTCATGAAAAAATATATTTACGCTAATGTCGATGATTTAATTCGTATTCCTGGTGGAGGGGGGAAACTAAACTATGACTTTCATTATAATCCCTAACATTCATTTCATTAAAGCGTACACTGGCGGTAATGCACTTTTTAATCTCTGATCCTCTTTTATGTGCCTTTAGGGAATATCAAAGTGAAAAAATATTTTAACGAGTGGTTCGGCACGCAAAGCGACGCCAGCCTGCCGCATGAAAAATCCGTGGCGGCCGAAAAGAATATTTATAATCAGGTCTGGCCGGAAATATTTTCCGCAGACCAGATGGCGATCTATGGGGAAAAGCTGGCAGGAAGCCATCAGCTTTCTCACGGGAAAACCGTCTGGCACCTGTCGGGTCGGCTGAATGAAGATGAGCGGCTCCTGACACAGAGTGCAGAAATCCTCAGCGGCGGTGATAAAAAAAGCCTGACGCCTGCCGGTCTGTGGCTGCTGGATAATTTCTACCTGATTGAAGAACAAATTCGTCTGGTGCGTCAGTTGCTGCCTGCCAAATTTGGTAAAGGGCTGCCGGTGCTGTTGGATTCCGGGCAGCTTCTGCGCATTCAGGTCATTGCTCAGGAGATGGTCAGGCACAGCGACGGCAGGCTGGAAAGTAACGTGCTGTGGGCGCTGATCGCCTCTTATCAACGTGTTACGCCTCTGCTGCTGGGGGAGCTGTGGGCTTTGCCTGCCATGCTGCGGCTGGCGTTAATTGATAACCTGGCGCGGATTGCTACGGAAGTGGCCGTTGCGCATCAGGAAAGGATGAAGGCCGAAAAGTGGGTCAGTAAGATCCTGATGATGGTGCAGGGCGATGTCGGCAAAGTCATTGTGGTCGTGGCGGAAATGGCAAAAAAAAATCCGGTTCTGTCGGGTGCTTTTGTCGCCGAAATGACGCGCCGCATGAGCGGGCAAAGCAATATGCTGGCGATAAACTGGCTTGAGCAGCATCTTCATGGCATCGGGCTGAGTACCTCACAGGTGATTGAACATTTCAATCGCCAGCTCTCAATCAGTCAGCTTTCCGTCAGCAACAGCATTTCCGGCCTGCGACAGTTAGGCGAAACCGACTGGCCTGAAATGATTGAATCCCTGAGCCTGGTTGAGCAGACCCTGCGGCAGGATCCGGCAGGCATTTATTCGCTCATGCAGTTCGAAAGTCGTGACCATTATCGTCACGTCGTTGAAACGCTTGCCCGCCACAGCGATTTTAGCGAACAGGATGTTGCGCATGAGGTACTGACACTGGCCGGTCAGCAGCAGGGGCGTCAGCAACATGTTGGCTACTATTTACTGGATAAAGGTCGGGCGGAACTGGAAAAACGGCTTGCCACGCGTTATTCCGTTATCACCCAGTGGCGACACAGGCTGCATCAGATGCCGCTGCTCTCCTGGCTGGGGAGCCTGTTATTGCTGACGGCGGCTTTCAGCGCCGAACTCTTCGTCGATACCTTTGATGCCGGCATGAGCCGCTGGCTCTGGCTGCTGCTGTTGCCGGTGATTATCGTCACCAGCGAGCTGGCGCTACAGCTGTTAAGTGAGTTGACCACCCGAAGTCGTCATCCTGAACCGCTCGCCAGCATGGATTATGCCGCTGCGATACCCAATGATAAAAGCACGCTGGTGGCGATCCCCTGCCTGCTAGGCAGTCAGAGCAGTATTGATGCGCTGTTGCGATCGCTTGAAGTCTGCTATCTGGGGAATGCCTTACCCAACCTCTATTTCGCCTTACTTACCGATTTTACCGACAGCGCAGAACAAAGCAGTGCCGAAAACCGGGCGCTTTTGCGTTACGCCATCACCAAAACCGAGGCACTTAACCGTCGTTATCCTTCCGGCAAGGATAATATTGCGCTCTTTTCGCTGCTCCACCGCGACAGCCTGCTCAATAAAGCGCAGGGCGTGTGGATGGGATATGAACGTAAAAGAGGAAAAATCTACGCCCTCAACCACTGGCTTCGCCATGAAGCGGACGTTTTTAGCATCACGGCAGGTGCGAGCCAGGCCGAGCTGAGCAAAGTTAACTATGTTATTACGCTTGATAGCGACACCATTTTGCCTCGCGAGACGGCCTGTAAGCTGATTGGCATTATGGCTCACCCGCTTAATAAACCCGTGTTTGACGAAAGCCTTCACCGGGTAGTGGAAGGGTATGCCATTTTACAGCCGCGCATGGCGGAGGAGATCCCTGTTTCAGGGCAGGGGCGTTATGCAAAATTATGCAGCAGTATTCCGGGGAACGATCCCTATTCTGCTATCTCGTCGGATATCTATCAGGATCTGTTCGGCGAAGGATCTTACATTGGTAAAGGCATCTACGAAGTGGATACTTTTACCCGCGCTACCCGTAATACCTGCCCGGAAAATCTGGTACTTAGTCACGATTTGCTGGAAGGCTGCTATGCCCGCTCGGGGTTTATCAGCAATATCGTTTTGTACGAGCAGTACCCCGATAATTATCTTGTTGATGTGGCCCGTCGTTTCCGCTGGATAAGGGGGGACTGGCAGTTGCTGAACTGGCTGCGGCTTAATGTTTATCTGGCCGACGGCAGCCGACAAAAAAATCCGCTCAGTTTCCTTTCCCGCTGGAAACTGCTGGATAACCTACGCCGCAGCCTGGTAGCGCCTTCGCTGTTGCTGCTGCTTTTTACTGCTTTTACCCTCTTGCCTAACCCGCTCTACTGGATTTGCGCGATCCTGCTGGTGTTAATATTACCCGGTACGCTGGCACTGGCGCTGGATGCGATTAAAAAAGGCAAGCAGCGCGCCTGGCGTCAGCACCTGAAAATTGTGGCAGCAGGCAGTTTCACGCGCCTTTGCCGGGCTGGCCTTTATCTGGCGACGCTTCCTCATGAAAGCTACTGGTCAGTAAAAGCGATCGTCCTCACGCTGTGGCGGCTAAACGTCAGCCATCGTTATCTTCATGAATGGAAAAGCGGTGGGGCGCTGGCGGCAACGCGCCTGACCCGTCGGGCTTGCTATCGTGAAATGTGGATCAATCCGCTTGCGGGCGGCCTGTTGCTGCTGCTTATTGCTGGCCTGGCGCCTCAGCTTCTGCTGTCAGGCCTGCCGCTGGCCGTGTTATGGGTGATTACCCCTGAGCTTATTAAAAGGATCAGCCAGCCGGCTGCGCCAGAACCGGCAACGCTGAGCGTGACCCAGCAGCAGTTTTTACGCCGGACCGCTCGCGAAACCTGGGCGTTTTTTACTGATTTTGCCGGCGCGGAAGATAACTGGCTGCCACCTGATAACATGCAGGAGATCCCGCAGCAGATTGTCGCTCATCGCACCTCGCCGACCAATATCGGTCTGTCGCTGCTGGCCAACTTAACGGCATGGGACTTCGGCTATGTCACCCAGAATGAGGTGCTCACGCGCACTACCGCGACGCTGGATACGCTGGACAGGATGGATCACTATCGCGGCCATCTTTTTAACTGGTATGACACCCAAACCCTGGCCCCGCTCAATCCTCGTTATATTTCCAGCGTCGACAGCGGCAATATGGCGGGCCATCTGGTTACGCTTCAGGCCGGTCTGCATGCCTGGAAATCCCAGCCGGTCGTGGTGATCGCCTGTTTGCTGGAAGGGCTTAATGACACGCTGCTGCTCGCCGAAGAACATGCCCACGAAGCAGACCGCGAGCAGCTGGTGCTCATTCGCGAGCTGTTTACCTCGTTACAGAATAGTGCCGCCTCGTCGCTGTTAAGCGCGCTGGCATATTTAATGTTGACGCTTTCCTTGCAGCGACAAAGAAGCGCATTGCCTGATGAACGCTGGATTAGCGCTTTCCGCCAGCAAATTGACGCCTTCCATCAGGAGTGGTGCCAGTTCTTTAGCTGGCTGACGCCTGCCGACAGCCTGCCCGACACGATCCCCTCTCTGCTGTGGCTGGCCGAACTGAATCAGCATCGGCCCGGCCTGGCCCGGACGGTCGCCGAACCCGTCATGCAGGCGGCACGCCAGCGGCTGGCCATTTTGCTGGAGCTGGATCAGCGACTCGATGCGCATCAAAAAATGGATTTCCGTTTCCTTTATCATCCGGAAACCGCTTTGCTCAGCGTCGGTTATAACTGCGAAAACGGGGTGCTGGATAACGGTAAATACGATCTTCTGCCTTCTGAAATCCGCCTGACGCACTATTTTGCCATCTCCACCAATCAGCTGCCGGTTAAAAGCTGGTTTGCGCTGGGCAGGCTGTTTACGCAGATAGATAATCAGCCGGCGGTGATGTCCTGGAGCGGTTCAATGTTCGAATATTTGATGCCGCAACTGGTGATGCCGGTCTTTCCCGACACCCTGCTGGAACAGATGGCGCGCTCGGCCGTTCAACGGCAAATTGCCTGGGGCAAGACGCTAAATATTCCATGGGGTGTTTCTGAATCGGGCTATGCGGCTTTCGATGCCAATAATAATTATCAATATAAAGCGTTCGGACTTTCTGAACTTGGGCTGAAGCGGGGATTAAATGAGGAACGTGTGGTGGCACCTTACGCCACTCTGCTGGCGTTAATGGTGCTGCCGCAGGAAGCCATTGAGAATCTTAATACGCTGATCAAGTGGGGCGCAAAAGGCGATTATGGCTTTTATGAAGCGCTGGACTTTACGCCTGAGCGGCTGCCGCCAGACCAGAAATGTGTCCGCATTAGTTCCTATATGGCCCACCATCAGGGGATGGGGCTGCTGGCTATCGGTCATCTGCTGTTTCAGGCACCTATGGTGCAGCGCTTTATGTCCAGCGCGTTGAATCAGTCATCGCGCCTGCTGCTTCAGGAGAGAATGCCTGATGCCATTGAGCTGTATACGCCACGGCGGCATTTTGACGACGCCTCTGAGCGCGCGCGGTCATCGGTAAATCCTGATTTGCGGCTGTTTACCGGTGCCGATACCCCTGTTCCTCAGGTACAGCTGCTTTCCAATGCACATTATCATCTGATGGTGACGCAGGCCGGTGGCGGCTATAGCGTCTGGAACGGTATTGCCCTGACGCGCTGGCGCAGCGATGCCACCAGCGATAACCGTGGTGCTTTTTGTTATCTCAGCGATAGCGATAGTGGCGAGACGATCGGTAACACCTTTCAGCCTTGCGCAAGCAAGCGTCCGCTCTACAAAACGCTGTTCAACGATGCCGGCGTCGAGTTCAGCTGTAGTGACGGGGCGCTGACGATGCATACGCATATCGTGGTATCACCAGAAGATGATGTGGAGATCAGGCGCATTACGCTGACGCATCGCGGACGTCAGCCGCGTCGGGTGAATATCACCACTTATGCTGAGGTTGTGCTGGCACCTGCCGCAAGCGATCTGGCCCATCCCGCCTTTAGTAATCTCTTTGTACAAACAGAAATCCTGGCCGATGATGAAGCGATCCTTGCGCATCGTCGCCCCCGTGACGAACATGAAGAGACGCCCTGGATGTTCCACGCGATGGTTATTCACGGCGCAGTTGAGAGAACAACCTCCTGGGAAAGCGATCGTGCTAAATTTATTGGTCGTGGCAACACCCCGGCCAACCCTCACGCACTCGGCCCACTCGGCAGGCTTTCCAACAGCGAAGGGTCGGTACTGGATCCGATTCTGGCGATGCAGCAAACCTTTCTGCTCAGGCCCGGCGAGCCGCAGGTGATTGACATTATTTACGGCGTGACGATGCAGCGGGAAAGCACGGTTAAACTGATTGAAAAATATCGCAACAAAATTAACGCCAATCGAGTGTTTGAGATGGCGTGGTCGCACAGTCAGGTCGCGCTACGGCAGCTAAATGTGCATGCAGAGGATGCCAGCACGTTTAATACGCTGGCCAGCGCCATCCTGTTCCCCTGCGCGGAAATGCGTGGGGACAACAAAGCGATGATGCGTAATCGCCTTGGTCAGGCCGCACTGTGGGGACATTCGATTTCCGGGGATCTGCCGATCGTTCTCCTGACCCTCGATCTTGCCGGACAGCTTGAACTGGTTGGAGCAATGATCCAGGCGCATGCTTACCTGCGCCATAAAGGTTTGAGCATTGATTTGGTGATTATCAACAACGACCGAGGCGGCTATCAGCAGGCGTTGCATAACCAGATAATGCGTTTTATCGATTCGGGAGAAAGCGTGAAGCTGGCTGACCAGCCTGGCGGCATCTTTGTGCGCAAAGGCGAAAACTTCACCGCCGAAGATCGGCAGCTGTTAATAAGCATGGCGACGGTGGTGATTGAAGGCAAACGCGGCAGTTTAGCCAGTCAGCTTAAGACGCTGCACAAGCCCGGTCGTCATCTGTTACCGGCGCTTTTTTCGAAAGTCTCGCCAAGGCTGGTGCTGTTCGCCTCTTCTCCTCCTGTTGCACCGTTGCAGTTTTTTAACGGTACGGGCGGCTTTAACGAAGACGGCAGCGAATATCGAATCGTGCTGGATCCGCTGAAAATACCGCCAGCTCCCTGGTGCAACGTCCTCGCCAACAGCAATTTTGGCAGCGTGATTTCTGAAAGCGGGCAGGGCTACAGCTGGTATGAAAATGCGCATGAATATCGCTTAACGCCCTGGGAAAACGATCCGGTTAGTGACAGCGGCGGCGAGGCGTTCTATTTACGGGATGAAGAGACGGGGCATTTCTGGTCACCGACGCCGCTGCCGATCAGAGGTGAGGGCAGCTACCTGACACGACACGGTTTTGGCTACAGCGTGTTTGAGCATAGCGAAAACGGTATCGTCACGTCGTTAACCGTTTTTGTTGCCGGGGACGCGCCGGTAAAACTTTCCGTGCTGACCGTGCGCAACCAGTCTGGACGTAGCCGGGATCTCTCCGTTACGGGCTATGTGGAATGGGTGCTGGGGGAATTAACAAGTAAATCTGCGATGCATGTTGCGACTTCTGCGGCACGGGTTTCGCAAGGCGCAGGGATATTGGCAACAAACTACTATGGCAGCGCGGGAAGCGAACGTACCGCTTTCTTCGCTGTTAATGGCAGTAATGGATCTTTAAGCGGCAACCGACGGGAATGCCTGGGGCGCAACGGCACCACGCGCCAGCCAGAGATGATGCAAATTCGCGGATTGTCAGGCCACACTGGCGCAGGGCTGGATCCCTGCGGCGCGCTGCAAAGAGTTTTCACACTGATTGACAGCGACAGCCGTACCTTCATTTTTGCGCTGGGCGTGGGTGAAGATTCGGTCGCGGCCGAGGCGCTTATTCACCATTTCCTGAGCGGTGAAACCGCCCTGGAAGAAGTAGAAAAGGTCAAACAGAACTGGCAGCGGGTGCTGCACAAAATTCAAATAGACACGCCGGACAAAGCCACCAATCTCCTGGCGAACGGCTGGTTGCTTTATCAAACGCTTGCCAGCCGCCTGCTGGCACGTAGCGGTTATTATCAGTCCGGCGGCGCTTTTGGCTTTCGCGATCAGCTTCAGGACACGCTGGCGCTGCTGCATGCTGAACCGCAACGGGCGCGCGCGCAGATCCTGCTGTGTGCTTCACGGCAATTCGTGGAGGGGGATGTGCAGCACTGGTGGCATCCGCCTGGCGGTAACGGCGTGAGAACACGTTGCTCTGATGACTATCTCTGGCTGCCGTTTGCGATTTGCCAGTACATCGACGCGACTGACGATATGGCGCTGCTGTCGCAGCCGGTGAGTTATCTTGAGGGCAGGCTGCTGGCACCGGGCGAAGAGTCGGTTTATGAGCGCCCTGACGTCAGTCAGATGACGGAAACGGTCTGGCAACACGGCGTGCGGGCCATCAAAAACGGGCTGCGCTATGGGCCGCACGGCCTGCCGCTGATCGGTTCTGGCGACTGGAATGACGGCATGAACACGGTGGGGGCTGCCGGGAAAGGCGAAAGCGTCTGGCTGGGATTCTTCCTCTATACGGTGCTTGAACGTTATGCCGCGCTGGCCGGGCGGCTGCATGATGATGATATTGCGCTTTTGTGTCGGCAGCAGGCGACGACGCTGAAAGACAGCCTCAACAGCCATGGCTGGGATGGCAAATGGTTCCTGCGGGGATTTTTCGACAGGGGCGAGCCTCTTGGTTCGCATATCAGTAAAGAGTGCCAAATTGATGCTATTGCACAAAGCTGGTCAGTGCTCTCCCAGGCCGGAGAAACGGACAAGCGTCAGGCGGCAATGACGGCGCTTTATGAGCGGCTGGTGGATCGGGAAAATGGCATCATCAAGCTTTTAACGCCGCCATTTGATGGTGCCGGACCTAACCCTGGCTATATCAGAGGATATTTACCCGGCGTCAGGGAAAATGGCGGGCAATACACGCACGGTGCTATCTGGGCAATCATGGCTTTTGCGCAGATGGGGGAAGCAGAACGCGCCTGGTCGTTATTCGCATTAATCAATCCGGTCAACCACAGCCTGACCGCCAGTGCGGTGGCCCGCTACAAGGTAGAGCCGTACGTCATGGCTGCCGATATCTATGCCGCAGAACCGCACGCCGGGCGAGGAGGCTGGAGCTGGTACACCGGCTCGGCTGGCTGGGCTTATCAGCTGATTATCGGCTCACTGCTGGGTATTGGGCGACACGCAGATTATCTGACGCTCCATCCCTGTTTACCCGCAGACTGGCCGGAAGTGCGGGTGAGCTACAAAGAAGGTGAGAGCCGCTATGAAATAACGTTTCTGCGCGGAACGGGCGAGTACCAGCTTTGGGTAGATGATGAACGGATTGCTGATAACCGCTTGCTGCTGACCGGCAATAATCCGATATATCGGGTGAAGGTCCTGCTCGAAAAAGCACTTTAGCCCTGGCGCGAAAAAACAAAAGGCCCGCCGAAGCGAGCCTTTTTTGCAAAGCTAAATTACAGCTTGCCAGCGTTCTCAGACAGGTATTTAGCCACGCCGTCCGGAGAGGCGCCCATACCTTCTTTTCCTTTTTCCCACTGAGCCGGGCACACTTCGCCGTGCTCTTCGTGGAATTGCAGCGCGTCAACCATACGCAGCATCTCGTCAACGTTACGACCCAGCGGCAGATCGTTAACAACCTGGTGGCGAACCACACCGGCTTTGTCGATCAGGAAAGAACCGCGCAGGGCAACGCCCGCTTCCGGGTGCTCAATGCCGTAGGCTTTCTGCACTTCACGCTTGATATCAGCAACCATCGCGTATTTGACTTCGCCGATGCCGCCTTTATCGATTGGGGTTTTACGCCACGCGTTGTGAACGAATTCTGAGTCAAAAGAAACACCAACCACTTCCACACCGCGCTTCTGGAACTCTTCATAACGCTTGTCGAAAGCGATCAGTTCAGAAGGGCAGACGAAGGTGAAGTCCATTGGCCAAAAGAACACAACGGTGGCTTTACCAGCGGTGTGTTTTTTAAAGTTGAAGTTTTCAACGATTTCGCCATTGCCGAGAACGGCTGCAGCGGTAAAGTCTGGGGCTTGACGCGTTACCAGGACCATAGTCACTCCTGTAAAGGTAGCTAGATTAATGAGATAAGCCGCTAGTATACGAGCGGCCTTCGGGGATGAACCAGCGCAAAGCGCCAATTACTCCGATAGGTAATAGCTATCAAAGTAGATGATTATTAAGGCAGCCTCATACAATAACCGTTTCTGTCAAAAGGGCAAGAGTAATGATGTTGCTGTTGATGAATCAGAGTGTCTGTCGGGCGGCTTTCGCCATCATTTCGGGATAAAACTGCCAGAACAGTTCTTCAAGCCGCGCATAGTGCGTCACAAAATCGTGATAGGAATCAGCCAGTGCGGCCAGGCGAGGACGTTGGCTTGCCATCCCCCTCAGCACATTTTGCAGATAAGGTGCCTGCGCATACTTCTCCATCCAGCGTTCGGTCCACAAGTAGCGGTTCAGGTTCTGAAACCGTTCCGGCGTGGTGGACAGCGCAGGCCGAATTGTCAGGCGCGCCTGCTGCAAAAAATTCGCCAGGGCCAGATCGGGAACGATTTTATCCCAGTTTCGTGACAGAAAATGATCCCAGATAACGTCCAGCGTAATCGGCGAAACGCGGCGGGTCTCGGCACGAAAGAACTCGCGTGCGGTACGGACCTCAGGTAAAGCATCGGTCATTACGTCAATACGACGGTGCAGCAAAATACCCTCAGCAACTTCTTCAGGCCAGATACCACGCGGGTTGCCGCGTATGTAATCTGCCATCAGATTACCGAGCAGGGAGCTGTCAGCGAGTGAAGCAAGGTGGAGGTGGGCAAGGTAGTTCATTGCCCCACTATACCTCCTTCGCTCTTGACTTCACAGCGGCGTTAGCGGCGTTCGCTCACCCGAATCACTTACCTGAGTAAGCTCATCGGGATTCTCTCTCTTGCTGCCTTGCTCTGAAGCCAATAGCTTTGGAGGACCTCCTTCGCTCTTGACTTCACAGCGGCGTTAGCGGCGTTCGCTCACCCGAATCACTTACCTGAGTAAGCTCATCGGGATTGTTTAGCGCGTCCGAAATTGATGTTCCACAACTAAATCTGCCGGGAGCGCAAGGCGGCAGTTTAGAAATGGCTGGTTTTCAGCTAGAATGTGCGCCCTGATTTCCCGGACTGTAAATGATCATGCGCGTTGCCGATTTTTCTTTTGAGTTACCCGAATCTTTGATTGCCCATTACCCGCAAGCCCAGCGCAGCGGATGCCGTCTGCTTTCCCTTAACGGGCCTGATGGCGAGCTGAATCATGGTGTGTTCACCGATTTGCTGGATAAACTTAACCCCGGCGACCTGTTGGTGTTCAACAACACACGTGTGATCCCGGCGCGCGTCTTTGGCCGCAAGGCCAGCGGCGGAAAAATTGAAGTGCTGGTCGAACGTATGCTGGATGACCATCGCGTGCTGGCGCATGTCCGCTCTTCTAAAGCCCCTAAGCCTGGCGCGGAACTGCTGCTTGGCGATGACGAGAGCGTAAAAGCCACCATGGTTGCCCGCCACGATGCGCTGTTTGAACTGCGTTTTGACGATGAGCGTGCGGTACTGGATATTCTTAACGCCGTTGGCCACATGCCATTACCGCCTTACATCGATCGCCCGGACGAAGAAGCCGATCGCGAGCTGTATCAGACCGTTTACAGCCAGCGTCCGGGAGCCGTTGCGGCACCGACGGCGGGCCTGCACTTTGATGAACCGATGCTGGAAGCGCTGCGTGAAAAGGGCATTGAAACGGCGTTTGTCACCCTGCATGTCGGCGCAGGGACTTTCCAGCCGGTGCGTGTAGACAGCATCGAAGATCACATCATGCATGCTGAATACGCCGAAGTGTCGCAGGAAGTGGTTGACGCGGTGCTGGCCTGTAAGGCGCGCGGGAATCGTGTTGTTGCTGTTGGCACTACTTCGGTTCGCTCACTGGAAAGCGCGGCGCAGGCCGCAAAAGATGCCCTGATTGCGCCTTTCTTTGATGACACCAAAATCTTTATCTACCCTGGCTACCACTACCAGGTTATTGATGCGCTGGTCACCAACTTCCATCTGCCGGAATCCACGCTGATTATGCTGGTCTCAGCATTTGCCGGCTATCGCAATACCATGCATGCCTACCAGCAAGCCGTGGCGGAGCAGTATCGCTTCTTCAGCTATGGCGACGCGATGTTTATCACCCGCAATCCGCAGGCTGTTGACGAGCAGGTTGGAAAATAATTACGCGTTGGGACGCTCTCCCAACGCCACTCCCGATCGTACCTGGTGTACGGTTTTTTAACTCTCAAACATCAGACTGTTTCTCTGGTGGAGGCAATGTGAAGTTCGAATTAGATACTACCGATGGGCGTGCGCGCCGTGGCCGCCTGGTCTTTGACCGTGGCGTGGTGGAAACCCCAGCCTTTATGCCAGTCGGCACTTACGGCACCGTGAAAGGTATGACGCCGGAAGAAGTGCAGGACACCGGCGCCCAGATCATCCTGGGTAATACCTTCCATTTATGGCTGCGTCCGGGCCAGGAAGTGATGAAGCTGCATGGCGATCTGCACGACTTTATGCAGTGGAAAGGCCCAATCCTGACCGATTCCGGCGGCTTCCAGGTCTTCAGCCTGGGCGATATTCGTAAGATTACCGAAGCGGGCGTGCATTTCCGTAACCCGATCAACGGTGACGCAATCTTCCTCGACCCGGAAAAATCGATGGAAATTCAGTACGATCTCGGCTCCGATATCGTGATGATTTTCGATGAGTGTACGCCTTATCCTGCCGACTGGGACTATGCGAAACGTTCGATGGAGATGTCGCTCCGCTGGGCGCAGCGTAGCCGCGATCGCTTTGATTCCCTTGAAAATAAAAATGCGCTGTTTGGTATTATTCAGGGCGGTGTTTACGAAGATTTACGAGATGTGTCGGTAAAAGGGCTGGTAGAGATCGGCTTTGATGGTTACGCTGTGGGCGGCCTGGCGGTCGGCGAGCCAAAAGAGGACATGCATCGTATTCTTGAGCATGTTTGCCCTCAGATCCCAGAGGATAAACCTCGCTATTTAATGGGCGTGGGCAAACCGGAAGATCTGGTGGAAGGCGTACGTCGCGGCATCGATATGTTCGACTGCGTAATGCCGACCCGAAATGCACGTAACGGCCATCTGTTCGTCACCGACGGCGTGGTGAAAATCCGTAACGCGAAGTATAAAGATGATACGACTACACTGGATGCGGAATGTGATTGCTATACGTGTCGCAATTATAGCCGTGCCTACTTGCATCATCTTGATCGTTGTAACGAAATACTGGGTGCGCGTCTGAATACCATTCATAACCTGCGTTATTACCAGCGCCTGATGGCGGGTTTACGCAAGGCCATTGAAGAGGGTAATTTGGAGCACTTTGTTACCGAATTCTATGCACGGACGGGCAAGGCGGTTCCGCCGTTAAACGTCTGATATTTAAACAATGAGGGAAAATTAATGAGCTTGTTCATGTCTGACGCAGTAGCTGCTGCCGCGCCATCTCAGAGTAGCCCGTATTCACTGATTATCATGCTGGTGGTGTTCGGTCTGATCTTCTTCTTCATGATCCTGCGCCCGCAGCAAAAGCGTGCGAAAGAGCATAAGAAGCTGATGGATTCCATTTCCAAAGGTGACGAAGTGCTGACTACCGGCGGTCTGGTTGGACGCGTAACAAAAGTAGCGGAAACTGGCTATGTGGCTATCGCACTGAATGATACGACGGAAGTTGTGGTCAAACGTGATTTCGTGGCTGCCGTTCTGCCGAAAGGTACGATGAAGGCGCTTTAATTTTTTGTTTTCCCTAAGGGAACTGCCGTGTTAAACCGTTATCCTTTGTGGAAGTACATCATGCTTATCGTCGTATTAATCGTCGGTTTGCTGTATGCGCTTCCCAACCTTTATGGTGAGGATCCGGCCGTTCAGATCACTGGTGCGCGCGGAAGCGCCGCCAGTGAGCAAACGCTGGGTCAGATCCAGACCGCTTTAAAACAAGAGAATATCCAGAGCAAATCTATCGCGCTGGAAAACGGCGCCATTATGGCGCGTTTTGCTAACGGTGACGTGCAGTTGCGCGCCCGTGACGCCATCATTAAAGTGCTTGGCGATGACTATGTCGTGGCGCTTAACCTTGCTCCAGCAACGCCAACCTGGCTAAGCATGCTGGCCGCAGAGCCGATGAAACTGGGTCTTGACCTGCGTGGCGGCGTACACTTCCTGATGGAAGTCGATATGGATACTGCTCTGGGTAAACTCCAGGAACAGAACATCGACAACCTCAGAAGCGATCTGCGCGATAAAAGCATTCCTTATACCAACGTTCGCAAAACGGATAACTACGGTCTGGAAATTCGTTTCCGTGACGGTCAGGCTCGTGACGACGCTGTCAGCTATCTGACCGGCCGCCATCGTGACCTGGTGATCGGCACCAGCGGCAGCAATGCTCTGCGCGCGGTGATGTCCGACGATCGTCTGCGTGAAGCCCGTGAATACGCGGTGCAGCAGAACATCACTATCCTGCGTAACCGTGTTAACCAACTGGGCGTGGCCGAACCACTGGTACAACGTCAGGGCGCTGATCGCATCGTGGTTGAGCTGCCGGGTATTCAGGATACGGCGCGCGCGAAAGAGATTCTGGGCGCAACCGCCACGCTGGAATTCCGCCTGGTTAATACTTCTGTCGATCCGAGCGCTGCCGCCAGCGGCCGTGTACCGGGCGATTCCGAAGTGAAAAACAGCCGTGAAGGCCAGCCCGTCACGCTGTACAAGCGTGTGATCCTGACCGGTGACCACATCACTGACTCCACGTCGAGCCAGGATGAGTACAACCAGGCACAGGTGAACATCTCGCTGGACAGCGCGGGCGGCAATATCATGTCCAACTTCACCAAGGATAATATCGGTAAGCCAATGGCTACGCTGTTTGTTGAATACAAAGACAGCGGTAAGAAAGATGCCAACGGCCGTGCGATTCTGGCGAAGCAGGAAGAGGTGATTAACGTCGCGAATATCCAGTCCCGTCTGGGTAACAGCTTCCGTATTACCGGCATCAATAACCCGAACGAAGCGCGTCAGCTGTCGCTGCTGCTGCGTGCTGGTGCGTTAATTGCGCCAATCCAGATTGTTGAAGAACGGACTATCGGTCCAACCATGGGTGCGCAGAATATCACTCAGGGTCTGGAAGCCTGCCTGTGGGGGCTGATCGCCTCAATCGTCTTTATGGTGGTTTACTACCGTAAGTTCGGCGTGATCGCGACCACCGCGCTGGTTGCCAACCTGGTGCTGATTGTAGGGATTATGTCCCTGCTGCCAGGCGCAACCTTAACCATGCCGGGTATTGCCGGGATCGTGTTGACGCTGGCGGTGGCGGTGGATGCCAACGTACTGATTAACGAGCGTATCAAGGAAGAGCTGAAAAACGGACGTTCCGTTCAGCAGGCGATTCACGAAGGCTACAGCGGCGCATTCTCCAGTATCATCGACGCCAACGTAACCACGCTGATTACCGCCATCATCCTGTACGCGGTGGGCACCGGTTCGATTAAAGGCTTTGCCATTACCACGGCAATTGGTGTGGTGACGTCTATGTTTACCGCCATTGTCGGTACCCGTGCCATCGTCAACCTGTTGTACGGCGGCAAACGCATCAACAAGCTGTCTATCTGAGGAGTGCGTTGTGGCACAGGACTATAGCGTTGAACAACTAAACTACGGGCGTAAAGTTCATGACTTTATGCGCTGGGATAAACTGGCCTTTACCCTTTCCGGCCTGCTGCTGATCGCCTCGTTTGTGATCATGGGCGTGAAAGGCTTCAACTGGGGTCTGGATTTTACCGGCGGTACGGTTATTGAAATTACCCTGGAGAAACCGGCGGAACTGGATACGCTGCGCGGTGCGCTGCAAAAATCTGGCTTTACCGATCCACAGGTGCAGAACTTCGGCAGCAGCCGTGACGTGCTGGTACGCTTGTCCCCTCATGAGGGCAATGCGGGTCAGGAGCTGGGCAACAAGGTGGTAAGCACCATCAACCAGGCAAGCCAGCAGAATGCCACCGTGAAGCGTATTGAGTTCGTGGGGCCGAGCGTGGGCAGCGATCTGGCGCAAACGGGCGGCATGGCGCTGCTGGCAGCGCTGATTGCTATCCTGATCTATGTGGGTTTCCGCTTTGAGTGGCGACTGGCGCTGGGAGCCGTACTGGCACTGGCGCACGACGTGATCATCACGATGGGCGTTCTTTCACTGTTCCATATTGAGATTGATCTGACCATTATCGCGTCACTGATGTCGGTTATCGGCTACTCGCTGAACGACAGTATCGTGGTATCGGACCGTATTCGTGAGAACTTCCGCAAAATCCGTCGCGGCACGCCTTACGAAATCTTCAACGTCTCGCTGACGCAGACGCTGAGCCGTACCATCATGACTTCCGCCACAACGCTGGTGGTAGTGCTGATGCTGTTTATCTTCGGCGGCGCGCTGCTGGAAGGCTTCTCCCTGACTATGCTGATTGGTGTTTCAATCGGGACCATCTCTTCTATCTACGTCGCGTCCGCGCTGGCGCTGAAGTTAGGGATGAAACGTGAGCATCTGCTACAGCAAAAAGTGGAAAAAGAGGGCGCCGATCAGCCTTCTATTCTGCCTTAATTTCAGGGTTGCCTGATGAAACGAAGGGCCGCTAATGCGGCCCTTTTTTTATCTACCGTTCCGGTCACACCGGTTCAGCGTCTACGGTGCTGCCTGCGGCACAGGGGCGACCACAATATCATGCACGCGAACATAGCCCAGCTGTTCCGGCTGTAAATTACTCAACCGCAGCGGAACCGTCACTTCGCTACGTGGCAGCAGAGACTCAGCCACGCTAAACGACTGGCTTTGACTGCCGGGCTGTAGCGGTTTTCCGGTCACCGGGTCGGCCTCGCCCCATTCAACCGTAGCGTTAAAGGCTGGCAATGAGTTTTCTGCCGCAGCACGGATATGCAGGATTGCACGGGTGCCGTTTGCTTCACTTTCAATATGGCTTAGCGATAAACGGACATCACCCGCCTGGCTTTTCAGCACGACAGCCGTATTCGCGCCAGGTAATAACCATGCGCCCTGAGTTGAATTACTGTTCAGCATATTTTGCTGAGTCAGCGCAGTCGCCTGCTGGGTCAGCTGTTGCATTTCCGTGTTGAGCTTGCCCACCTGATTATTAAGCTTGTTAATTTCAGGCTGTTGTTGCGGGGAAGCACAGCTTGCCAGCAATACGCTTAACCCTAACAGAACCGACTTTTTCATTATTGCAGCCATCGCTTCGTCCGGTTTACTGAGGAATACGCAGTGTTTGTCCCGGATAAATTTTATCCGGATGCGTCAGCATTGGCTTATTCGCCTCAAAAATTTTGTTGTACTGGTTAGCGTCACCGTACACTGCTTTAGAAATACCGCTTAACGTATCGCCGCTTTTTACGGTATAGAATTTCGCTGCTGTCGCGTTCTCAGCAACGTTTACGTTATCCTCCACGGAGGTGATACCCGCCACGTTCCCGACCGCCACCAGGATTTTTTCTTTCAGCTCCTGCGAGATGCTGTCACCGCTCATGCTGGCTTTATCACCATCGACTTTCACATCAACCTTATCGCTGCCCGGCAGGCCAAGCTTGTGAATATAATCCTGCAGCTTTTTACTTTGATCTTCGCCAGCTCCACTGACCGAATCCCACAATTTCTCGCCAGCTTCTTTTACAAAGTTTAATAAACCCATATATCCTCCGGCTAATCCCTGTTTTTAAGACAAAAGTTACGCTTAAGCGTTTGGCTATTATAGCGGACAAAACCAACTCTTTCCTGGCGGAGCGCCAGGAAGGGATGGAAAGGCACTGAAAGCAAGGCAAAAGACCAGTGCGTTATTTAGTTGATCGTCACTTCGCGCTACACTGTGACTCAATTTCCAGAATTATCAGGAAGCATCATGCATTGCCCGTTCTGTTCTGCTGTGGATACCAAAGTGATCGATTCCCGCCTGGTGGGGGAAGGCACCTCGGTGCGCCGTCGTCGTCAGTGTCTGGTGTGTCATGAACGTTTCACCACCTTTGAAGTGGCCGAGTTGGTTATGCCGCGGGTAGTGAAAAGTAACGATATCCGCGAGCCTTTCAATGAAGACAAGCTGTGCAGCGGCATGATGAAGGCGCTGGAGAAACGCCCGGTCAATTCTGACGATGTGGAAAACGCCGTCAGTCATATCAAAAGCAAGCTGCGTTCCACCGGTGAGCGTGAAGTGCCGAGTAAAATGATCGGCGCGCTGGTGATGGACGAGCTGAAGAAGCTGGATAAAGTTGCCTATATACGCTTTGCGTCGGTGTACCGCAGTTTTGAGGACATCCGTGAGTTCGGCGAAGAGATCGCCCGTTTACAGGACTAAACCATGCAAGATGAAATCTGGATGGCGAGGGCGCTTGAGCTGGCCAGGCGTGGTCGATTTACCACGACGCCAAATCCTAACGTTGGTTGCGTCATCGTTCGCGATGGCGACATCGTCGGTGAAGGCTACCATTTTCGTGCAGGTGAACCGCATGCAGAAGTGCATGCACTGCGGATGGCTGGCGAAAAAGCGCAGGGCGCGACGGCCTACGTTACGCTCGAACCGTGCAGCCATCACGGACGCACGCCGCCTTGTTGTGATGCACTGATTGCTGCCGGCGTAAGCCGCGTTGTCGCCGCAATGCAGGATCCTAACCCAGAAGTGGCGGGCCGGGGCTTATATCGCCTGAAGCAGGCTGGGATTGACGTCAGCCACGGGCTGATGATGCAGGAAGCGGAAGCGCTGAACCGCGGTTTTCTTAAACGCATGCGCACCGGTTTCCCGTGGGTGCAGCTGAAAATGGGTGCCTCACTGGACGGCCGTACGGCAATGGCGAGTGGCGAAAGCCAGTGGATCACCTCTCCTGAAGCGCGACGAGACGTACAGCGCTTACGCGCGCAAAGTTCCGCCATTCTTACCACCAGCGCGACCGTGCTTGCTGACGATCCGGCAATGACCGTACGCTGGAATGAATTAGGCATGGATAAAGCGCTGTATGCTGAGGAAGATCTTCGTCAGCCGGTGAGGGTGGTCATCGACAGTCATAATCGGGTGACGCCAGCGCATCGTTTGATTAGCCAACCAGGCCAAACCTGGCTGGCCCGTCAGCAGGTCGATACGCTTAGCTGGCCGGAGAATGTCGAGCAATTTACCGTTCCGCTGCATAATCAGCAGCTGGACTTAGTTTCCCTGATGATGCTGCTGGGGCGTCGTCAGATTAACAGCGTTTGGGTTGAAGCCGGCGCGAAACTGGCTGGCGCTTTACTAACAGCGGGTGTGGTCGATGAACTGATTGTCTATCTGGCCCCTAAACTGCTTGGCGATGATGCACGCGGTCTGTGCCATTTACCTGAAATAGCACAACTTGCTGACGCGCCCGCGTTCACCTTCAGCGATATTCGTCAGGTAGGACCCGATTTAAGACTCACGCTGATCCCTGAACATGCCGTTCGATGAAGCCGGCGTAAAGCCTTCATCTTGCAGGATGGCAGGCAAGGCTGTACAAAAGCGGAAGCAGACCCGAAAAGAGTGTGATAGAATCCGCCCCCCTGCGGGGCCATAACAAAACCCTGAAAGGAAGATTATGAACGTTATTGAAGCTGCTGTTGCTACTCCTGATGCGCGCGTTGCTATTGTCATTGCGCGTTTCAATAACTTTATCAACGACAGCCTGCTGAGCGGTGCCCTTGATGCGTTGAAACGTATCGGCCAGGTAAAAGATGAAAACATCACCGTTGTGTGGGTTCCCGGCGCCTATGAAATGCCAATGACCGCACGTGCGCTGGCGAATGCCGGTAAACATGATGCTGTTGTTGCGCTGGGTACCGTGATTCGTGGTGGCACTGCCCACTTCGAATATGTCGCTGGTGAAGCCAGCTCTGGCCTGGCTAGCGTCGCTATGAACAGCGACATTCCGGTTGCCTTTGGGGTCCTGACGACGGAAAACATCGAGCAGGCCATTGAGCGCGCCGGGACCAAAGCGGGTAACAAAGGTGCAGAAGCTGCGCTGACCGCACTTGAAATGATTAACGTATTGAAAGCCATCAAAGCCTGATTTTAAGGGGAATTTCGTGAAACCTGCTGCTCGTCGCCGCGCCCGTGAATGTGCTGTCCAGGCGCTTTACTCCTGGCAGTTGTCCAAAAACGACATCGCTGATGTCGAATACCAGTTTCTGGCGGAGCAAGACGTCAAAGACGTTGATATCAGCTATTTCCGCGAGCTGCTGGGCGGCGTTGCAACCAACAGCGCGTACCTTGACGGCCTGATGAAGCCTTACCTGTCGCGCCAGCTCGAAGAGCTGGGCCAGGTCGAGAAGGCGATTCTGCGCATCTCGCTGTACGAGCTGAGCAAGCGTGCCGATGTTCCCTACAAAGTGGCAATCAATGAGGGCATCGAGCTGGCCAAAGTATTTGGCGCCGAAGACAGTCATAAATTCGTCAACGGCGTGCTGGATAAAGCCGCTCCGCATATCCGCCCCAACAAGAAGTAATCCTCCCAGGCCGGTTTTATCCGGCCTTCTCATTTTATATCTGGAACGCACCATGGCATGTGGCGAATTTGAACTGATCACGCGCTATTTTGATCGCGTAACAAGCTCCCGTCGCGACGTAGAGAAAGGCATCGGCGACGACTGCGCACTCCTCAATCTCCCTGACAAACAGACTCTGGCGATCAGCACCGATACACTGGTAGAAGGCGTCCATTTTCTGCGCGATATTCATCCTGCGGATCTGGGCTACAAAGCGCTGGCGGTGAACCTGAGTGATTTGGCCGCTATGGGAGCCGATCCGGCCTGGCTGACGCTGGCGCTGACGCTCCCGGAAGTCAATGAAGCCTGGCTGAAAGATTTCAGCGACAGCCTGTTTGAGCTGCTGGACTACTACAATATGCAGCTGATCGGCGGTGATACCACGCGCGGGCCGTTAAGCCTGACGCTGGGTATTCATGGCCTGGTGCCGCAGGGTAGGGCGCTGAAACGTTCCGGCGCGCGTCCGGGCGACTGGGTTTACGTTACCGGGACGCTGGGTGACAGTGCCGCAGGTCTGGCCTTGCTCCAGCATCGGATCAGGATTAACGATCCTGCGGTGCATGAAGCGCTGATCAAGCGTCACCTCCGACCTATGCCGCGAATTCTCCAGGGACAGGCGCTGCGTGATTTAGCCAGTGCCGCTATCGATATCTCAGACGGGCTGATTTCTGATTTAGGCCATATTTTGAAAGCCAGCGGCTGTGGCGCGCGGCTCAACCTTGAAGCGTTACCGCTCTCAGAAGTGATGAAAAAGCATTTCGAACCTGAGCAGGCAATTCGCTGGGCACTAAGCGGCGGAGAAGATTACGAGCTGTGCTTTACCGTCCCGGAAATTAATCGCGGTGCGCTGGATGTTGCTCTGGGCCATTATGGCGTGCCTTTTACCTGCGTGGGCCAGTTAGCGCCTCAGTCTGAGGGGATAGTGCTGTTGCAGGATGGCAAACCGGTAGAGATTAACCTGAAAGGATTTGACCATTTTGACGCGAGATAAAGACGTAGCGAAAAGCCGCCTGAGAATGAGTAATCCCTGGCATTTGCTGGCGACCGGTTTTGGTAGCGGCTTAAGTCCGTACGTGCCCGGAACGATGGGGTCGCTGGCGGCCATTCCTTTCTGGTGCCTTATGACCTTGCTACCGTCAGATATTTACTCGCTGGTGGTAATGTTCGGCATCTGCATCGGCGTGTATCTCTGTCATCGCACCGCGAAGGACATGGGCGTGCACGATCACGGCAGTATTGTCTGGGATGAATTTATCGGGATGTGGATCACGCTGATGGCAATCCCGGTGAATAACTGGCGGTGGGTACTGGCGGGTTTTGTGATTTTCCGCATTCTGGATATGTGGAAGCCATGGCCAATCCGCTGGTTCGACCGCAACGTGCACGGCGGGACGGGGATTATGGTTGACGATATCATCGCCGGTATTATCTCTGCGGGCATACTTTACTATGCCGGGCACCATCTGGCGCTGTAAGCGTTGAGCGTAACGCCTCCAGGCATTTACCTGAAGGCGTTACGGTGTTGGTCGACACTATTCAGGCTGATACAAGATCCAGCCCGCTACACCGCCCGTGCCGCCATCTTTCGGGTGGTTATTGCCATCGGTGACTTTTACGGCAGGAAAATCAAAGGGTGACACCCCGTCGATGCAAGCCACGTTGACGCCATACTGTTCAGGATGAGATCGGCTCTGATGAAAGGTATAGATGCCGCAAACGGAACAGAAATAGTGGCCAACTTCCTTTGAGTGAAAGCGATATTCCGTGAGCGTCTCTTCTCCCTTACTGATGGCAACGCTGGACGCAAAAGCAACTACGGCACCACGCATACGGCAGAATGAACAATTGCAGCGCCGGACAGTATTAAAGCCATCAACCAGTTCGACCGTAAAAGCGACCGCACCGCAATGACACTGAGCGGATCTTTTTTCTGACATAGTTTCCTCCTCAGCGACGTCAGCCCTTATTCAAAACCCACCACAGGGTGCGGCTGATAAACGCTTTCCAGCTCAATTATCTCTTCTTTCGTTAACTCAACATCGACCGCTTTGACCAAATCAGCCAGTTGCTCCTGACGGGATGCACCGATAATGGGTGCAGTGACAACCGGTTTTGCCAACAGCCACGCCAGCGCAATCTGCGCCCGACTGACGCCTTTATCTTCTGCAATAGCCGCCACGCGTTGAGCTATAGCGGCGTCATTGGCTTCGCTGTTTTGATACAGCGTGCTGCCGTATTCATCGGATACGGAACGCGCGGTCGTTTCTCCCCACGGGCGGGTCAGACGACCACGCGCCAGCGGACTCCATGGCAGAACAGCAATATTTTCGGCCTGGCACAGCGGATACATTTCCCGCTCTTCTTCACGCTGGATCAGGTTGTACTGGTCCTGCATGCTGACAAATCGTGTCCAGTTATAGCGATCGGCAGTGTAAAGCGCCCTGGCAAATTGCCACGCGTACATTGACGAAGCCCCGATATAGCGAGCCTTACCGGCTTTCACCACGTCGTGCAGCGCTTCGAGCGTCTCTTCGAGCGGGGTGTTGTAGTCCCAGCGATGGATCTGAAACAGGTCGACATAATCGGTGCCGAGGCGCCGTAAGCTGTCATCAATGGACTGCATAATATTGGCCCGCGAAAGCCCACCGGACAGATTGCTCATTGGGAAGTAAACTTTGGTAGCAAGGACGATCTCATCGCGACGTGCATAGTCTTTCAGCGCGCGTCCGACAATCTCTTCGCTGCTGCCGTCAGAGTAGCTGTTAGCGGTATCAAAAAAATTGATCCCGGCCTCCAGCGCCTGCTTAATGAGCGGCCTGCTGCTCTCTTCGGGTAACGTCCACGAATGGCGGCCACGGTCAGGTTCGCCCCAGGTCATACAACCCAGGCATAAACGGGAAACGGTGAGGTCGGTGTTGCCAAACTGAAGGGTTTTCATGCTTGCTCCTGCTATTGATGAAGGGCTTACCAGCCCGAGCTCAGTAAGCATAGCAGGAACGGCGCGCCCGAATGCGAACGCGCCGCTTTCGGCTTAAAGTGCCAGCCAGCCGGTAATCTGCTGTTCAATACCCTCAGCATCTAACTGATAATCATGGCGGATTTCATCCTGCGTCCCCTGAGGAATAAACTCATCAGGCAGCCCGATATTCAGCACGGGAACCAGCACGCGTTTCGCCATCAGCAGCTCAATCACGCCGCTGCCTGCACCGCCTTTAATTGCGCCTTCTTCCAGCGTGATTAGCGCTTCATGACTGGCGGCCAGTTCCAGAATCAGCGACTCATCCAGCGGCTTCACAAAGCGCATATCGACCAGCGTGGCGTTCAGGGATTCAGCAACGGCTTCGGCTTCCGGTAGCAGCGTACCGAAGTTGAGGATCGCCAGCTTTTCGCCTTCGCGTTTCGTCACGCCTTTACCTAACGGCAGCGAAGCGAGAGGCTGTAACTCTGCCCCCGTGCCGGTGCCTCGAGGATAGCGTACGGCGCTTGGCCCCTGAGAATAGTGATAGCCGGTATAAAGCATCTGACGACATTCGTTCTCATCACTTGGCGTCATGATCACCATATTCGGAATGCAGCGCAGGAAAGAGATATCGAAAGCACCCTGATGCGTCTGACCGTCTGCGCCGACAATACCGCCGCGGTCGATGGCAAACAGCACCGGCAGTTTCTGAATGGCCACATCGTGGATCAGCTGGTCATAGGCACGTTGTAAGAAAGTGGAGTAAATCGCCACAACCGGCTTATAGCCGCCAATCGCCAGGCCAGCGGCGAACGTCACCGCATGCTGCTCGGCAATGGCCACGTCAAAATACTGTGCCGGATATTCCCGTGAGAAGCTCACCATGCCCGAGCCTTCGCGCATTGCAGGCGTCACGGCCATCAGCTTGTTATCGTCAGCCGCGGTTTCGCTCAGCCACTGGCCAAAGATTTTGGAATAGCTCGGCAAGCCTTCCGCTGCTTTGGGCAGCAGACCGCTGGCCGGATCGAACTTAGGCACCGCATGCCAGCTAATCGGATCTTTCTCTGCCGGTGCGTAGCCTTTGCCTTTTTTGGTCATTATGTGCAAAAACTGCGGGCCTTTCAGATCGCGCATATTTTTCAGGGTTTGCACCAGCGTCAGTACGTCGTGACCGTCGACCGGGCCAATGTAGTTAAAGCCCAGTTCTTCGAACAGCGTGCCGGGAACAACCATGCCTTTCAGGTGCTCTTCGGTGCGTTTGACCAGCTCTTTGATCGGCGGCAGTCCGGTCAGGACTTTCTTTCCGCCTTCACGCAGGCGTGAATAGGTTTTGCCCGAGAGGATCTGCGCCAGACGATTATTCAGCGCGCCAACGTTTTCTGAAATTGACATTTCATTGTCGTTCAGCACCACCAGCAAATCAGATTTGATATCACCCGCGTGGTTCATGGCTTCAAATGCCATACCCGCCGTGATGGCACCATCGCCAATCACACAAGCTGTCCGACGGCCTTTACCCTCTTTTTCAGCGGCTACGGCCATCCCCAGGCCCGCGCTGATTGAGGTGGAGGAGTGCCCAACGTTCAGTACATCGAACTCACTTTCATCACGCCACGGGAAAGGATGCAGGCCGTTTTTCTGACGGATAGTACCGATGCGATCGCGGCGTCCGGTCAAAATTTTATGCGGATAAGCCTGATGACCGACGTCCCAGATCAGATGATCAAACGGCGTGTTGTAGACATAATGCAGCGCAACGGTCAGTTCCACTACGCCCAGACCCGAAGCAAAATGTCCGCTGGAGCGGCTGACGCTGTCGAGTAAATACTGGCGAAGCTCATCACAGAGTTTTGGCAGGCTCTCTTTAGGCAGCGAACGTAATTCCTGAACCGAACTGGCCAGCGCCAGCGTCGGATATTTTGCAGTATCAAAACTCATCAGAGACTCATTGTGGAAGTTATTTATTGCGTTCAATGATGTAACTTGAAAGCAGCTGTAATGATGTTGTATCAAAGCCTTGCGCGGCAAGGGATTTCAGTGCGCTGAGTGACTCCTGGTAGAGGTCCCACGCTTTTTCCCGGGCGCTTTCGAGTCCCATCAAGGCCGGGTAAGTACTTTTTCCAAGGTGCTGATCGGCTCCCTGCCGTTTGCCGATGATGGCGGTATCACCCACTACATCAAGAATATCGTCCTGCACCTGGAACGCCAGGCCTATTGCGTTGGCGTATCGATTCAGTTCCGGTAATGCGCTACGGCCGCGTTCACCGGCGGCCAGCGCCCCCAAACGAACCGCAGAGCGGATTAGCGCGCCGGTTTTATGTCGATGAATTTGTTCGAGCGCGCTCAGATCGATTTGTTGGCCTTCCGCCGCCAGATCCAGCGCCTGACCGCCGCACATGCCTGCTACGCCGCTGGCCTGGGCCAGTTCAGAAATCATAGCAATACGATCTTCGGCAGTCACGCCGGGCATCGGCGTATCGGCAAGTATAGTGAAAGCCAGCGTTTGCAACGCATCCCCCGCTAATATAGCCGTATCTTCGCCAAATTTAATATGGCAGGTAGGCTGACCACGGCGCAGGCTGTCGTCATCCATTGCGGGCAGATCGTCATGAATCAGGGAATAGGCGTGAATACATTCCACCGCGGCGGCAGGCGCGTCAAGTGCGGCGCTGTCGGCATGCAGCATTTCACCGGTAGCATACACCAGGAACGGACGCAGACGCTTGCCGCCTAATAATGCACCATATTCCATTGCCTGGACCAGAGGAGAACTCTGAAACGGCAAGGGTGCGATAAAACGTTGTAAAGCCTGATTAACGCGTGCGTAGTGCGCGGTAAGGAGGGCAGTAAAATCCATCAGTCATTTTCCGGCGTAAAAGGCTGCAGGTCGGCATTTTTATCATCACTCAACAAAATCTGCACGCGTTGTTCCGCCTGCTGCAATTTTTGTTGGCCCTGACGCGCCAGCTGTACGCCGCGTTCAAATTCATTGAGCGCCTCTTCCAGCGGCAGTTCACCGCTCTCAAGACGGGAAACAATCTGCTCCAGCTGGGCCAGTGAGGTTTCAAAGCTGGCTGGCTGTTCGGCTTTTTTCGGCATAATCGTTATCGGCTCAGTTATGTTTTTTTTCTGTGAAGTTGTCCATGGTAGCCGACTCGAAATGATTAGCAAAATAATGATGCCCATAACAGATGAAGAAGCAGTCGTCGTACGGATGTGATACAATCACGCCCCCCCGGATGTAAAGGGCGCAAGCTACTTTGCAATACTATGATTTTACCCGCTAAGTGCCCTCTGTTTTCAGCACTTATCTTGCCCGTTGAGCCCGTGTCGCCATGAAGTTTATCATTAAGCTGTTTCCTGAAATTACGATTAAGAGCCAGTCTGTACGCCTGCGTTTTATTAAAATGCTGACCACCAATATCCGTAACGTGCTGAAGCTTTGCGATGACACGCTGGCCATTGTACGTCACTGGGACCATATTGAAGTTCGCTCGAAAAACGAAGCCGAGCGAGCGATGATCATCGACGAGCTGTCGCGCATTCCCGGTATTCACCACGTGCTGGAAGTCGAAGATCGCCCATACACGGATATGCATAACATTTTTGAGCAGACGCTGGAGCTGAATCGCGAGCGAATTGAAGGAAAGACCTTTGCTGTACGCGTTAAGCGCCGTGGTAAGCATGAGTTCAGCTCTCAGGACGTTGAGCGCTATGTCGGCGGCGGGCTGAACCAGCACGTTGAAACTGCGCAGGTGAAGCTTAATCATCCGCAGGTTACGGTCAATCTGGAGATTGAAAACGATCGTCTGCTGCTTATTACCGGCCGTTACGCCGGGATTGGCGGTTTCCCTGTCGGCAGCCAGGAGGAAGTGCTTTCCCTGATTTCCGGCGGCTTTGACTCGGGCGTTTCCAGCTATATGCTGATGCGTCGCGGCAGCCGCGTGCATTACTGCTTCTTTAACCTTGGCGGTGCCGCTCATGAAATCGGCGTCCGTCAGGTGGCGCATTACCTTTGGCACCGTTTTGGTCGCTCGCACAAAGTGCGTTTTGTCGCGATTAACTTTGAGCCGGTAGTGGGCGAAATCCTTGAGAAAGTGGAAGACGGCCAGATGGGCGTCGTGCTGAAGCGAATGATGGTTCGCGCGGCATCGAAAATTGCCGAACGTTACGGCGTCCAGGCGCTGGTGACCGGTGAAGCGCTGGGCCAGGTTTCCAGCCAGACGCTGACTAACCTGCGTCTGATTGATAATGCGTCAGATACGCTGATCCTGCGTCCACTGATTTCTCATGATAAAGAGCACATCATCAATATTGCCCGCGAGATTGGTACGGAAGATTTCGCCCGCACCATGCCGGAATACTGCGGCGTCATTTCAAAAAGCCCAACGGTCAAAGCGGTGAAGGCGAAGATTGAAGCGGAAGAGCAGAACTTCGATTTTGCGATTCTGGATAACGCGGTGGAAGAAGCCACGAACGTTGATATCCGTCAGATTGCGGAAGAAACCGAACAGGAAGTGGTGGAAGTGGAAACCGTTGTTTCCTTTAGCGAAAACGATGTGGTGCTGGATATCCGCTCGCCGGACGAACAGGACGATCGTCCTCTTGAGCTGAATGGTGTGGAAGTGAAAGGTATGCCGTTCTACAAGCTCAGCACCCACTTCGGCGATCTCGACCAGAGCAAAACCTGGCTCCTGTACTGCGATCGCGGCGTGATGAGCCGTTTACAGGCGCTCTATCTGCACGAACAGGGCTTTTCGAACGTGAAGATTTACCGTCCGTAATTAAACGGGGGCGAACGATCGCCCCCGTTTTTTCGTGTTACTCAACCCATTCGCGATAGTCAAAGATGCCGGCAGCCAGCACCAGCTGCTTCGCCACTTCATGCGCCTTTTCTTTACCGACCAGCAGGTCGATCAGCTTCAGGGCAAAATCGATAGCCGTCCCCGGTGCCTGGCTGGTTAGCAGGTTAACGCGCGGATCCCATACCACACGTTTATCCATCCACTTGTTTTCGGGAATGGTTTCTTTCAGACCCGGGAAGCCTGTCATATTGCCTACCGGAAACAGATTATGTGGTACGAGAACCGTACCCGCCGCCGCGCAAATCGCAGCAACTATGCGGCCGGAAAGATGGAACTGACGTACCGTTTCTACCAGCAGCGGGCTGTCACGAAACGCTTCGGCGCCTTTCAGCCCTCCCGGCAGAACGATGGCGGCAAAGTCATTGTCCGCGACATCGACCAGCGGCGCATCTGCCAGCAGCCTGACGCCTCGCGAGCAGACAATCTCTTTGCTGCCGTCATCGGTGACGCTGGCTGTTGTGACGCTCAGGCCACCGCGCACCAACAGATCGATTGTGGTAACGGCTTCCGTTTCCTCACTGCCATGTGCCAGGCAAACCAGTACCGATGGGTTCACGCTCATAATCTTGTTCCTTACGCTTAATCATTTCATAAAGTCGGCTGTTTTCCGGCGTGGACAACCCTTGTGCCCGCGCGCGCCGGATGACATAGCCTGTAATGTAATCAATTTCCGTACGCCGTTGGGCGCGAATATCCTGTAGCATCGACGAGGTGTTGGCTGCGGTCGCGCTAATCACTTCATGCACGTAGTCTAACAGGGCGTCGCGGGAAGTATGCTGACCTTCACGCTCCATCACCATCGCCACTTCATCACAAAGCACGGCGATCTCATCGTCATGATTGAGCAGCTCGCCGTTCGTACAGTCATATTGCACCGTCAGCGGGTTGATGACGCAGTTAACCGCCAGCTTTTGCCAGGCCGCAGAGGCCACGTTATTGTGCCAGGCAACGTCCGGTAACGCCTGCTGTAGCACCTCGGCCAGTTCACTCAGTTCGGCGCTGGCGGGCGAGGTGGGGCCTATATGCGTGATCCCGGCGGCGACGTGCACAATCACCGTGCCGTCACGTTTCGCTGCGTGCGTGGTAATTCCGCGCAGCAGAGGCTGTTGAAGCGATTTCAGCTCATCCAGCGTCCCCATACCGTTATGCAGCAATAAAATGGGGCAGTCCTCACGCAAAATAAACTGCAGGTTTTTTACGGCTTCGGAGACCTGCCAGGCTTTCAGCGTCACCAGCAGTAAATCGCTCTGCGCTAAAAAGTGGGGATCGTTGGCAATATAGGTTTTATTGACCGTTGCGCCATCCAGACCCGTAACGTTAACGGAGCAGTAAGGTTGCGGCACCCGCAGCCAGCCCTGGACCTCATTGCCCCGGGCATCGAGAGCAGCAAGCCAGATCTGCCCTAATGCACCGCATCCCAATACGGTAATTTTCATTCATCCTCCCCGCCTGCGGGTTGTATTAAGTCTTGCTTACGGCTTTTCCCGTGCTGGGCCGCGCCGACTGAGACTTTCTTATTATAGCTTTCCGTACCGACAGTTTTTTTAAGCCTGCTAAGTGGGTATTATGCATGTCACTTTAGAATCAGGAGAAGAGATCATGCCATCTTTCGATATCGTTTCAGAAATTGACATGCAGGAAGTACGTAACGCCGTTGAAAATGCCAACCGCGAAGTTTCAACCCGTTTTGATTTCCGTAACGTCACGGCCAGCTATGAGCTGAATGAGAAAAACGAATCTATCAAGGTATTGAGCGAATCAGATTTCCAGGTCAAACAGCTGGTTGATATTCTGCGTGAGAAGCTGTTGAAGCGCAGCATTGAAGGCGGTGCGCTGGAGATCCCGGAAGAGATCGAACACAGTGGAAAATCCTGGACTGTTGAAGCCAAACTGAAAAAAGGCATTTCTTCAGACGTGGCGAAGAAACTGGTTAAGCTGATTAAAGACAGCAAGCTGAAGGTGCAGACGCAAATTCAGGGTGAAGAAGTGCGTGTAACCGGCAAGTCTCGCGACGACTTGCAGAGCGCAATGGCGCTGGTTCGTGGCGGTAAGCTGGAGCAGCCGTTCCAGTTCAAAAACTTCCGCGACTAGGTAAAAGGGCGAAATATTTCGCCCTTTTATTTTATCAACCTCGTATTCAGCCGCTGCCGACCAGCGCTTCCAGCTCAAGACGGTTAGTCACTTTGCTGTCGATTTTGACGTAAGCGCTTTTTTCTTCCGGTACGATAAAGACCGCGGCAACGCCAGGTTGAGCTTTCAGGCGTTTTTCCAGCGCGGGATAATCAACAGCTTCATCTTTCAGAAGGATACGCAGGCTGCTGACGTAAGGCGGTTCCTGCATTGTGCAGCTCACCAGCAGCCAGACAGCGGCGATTACCGCGCCAACGACAAATACCGTCGATGCGTCAAAATGGCCATACACCCAGCCGCCCATGCTGCCGCCAATCGCCACGCCGATAAACTGGCTGGTGGAGTAAAGGCCCATTGCCGTGCCTTTATAACCCGGCGGCGACTCTTTACTGACCAGCGAAGGCAGAATCGCCTCCATCAGATTGAAGCCGATAAAGAATAGCTGTACGCCAATCACCAGCGTCCAGAAATGGTTTCCCGCGCCCCACAAGACAATTTCTGCAATCAGCATCAGCGCCACGCAGCAGACGAACACGCGTTTCATCTGGCGTTTTACTTCGGCATAGATGATAAAAGGGATCACGCCACAGAAAGCGATCAGCATAGTGATCAGATAAATCTTCCAGTGCTGTTCCGCCGGAAAACCGGCATTTTCAAATTCACCAGGCAGGGCGACAAAGCTCGACATCAGCAGAATATGCAGACACATAATGCCGACATTAAGCTTAACCAGGCGGCTGTTGGCCAGCACCTTTTTAATGCTGCCTTTCACCATGCCCGACTCACGGTTAAGCACGTGATTCGGGGCGTTCGGCACTACCAGCAGCGTAATGACAATCCCGCTGGCCGCCAGTACCGCAATCATCCAGAACAGCGCATGAAGCCCGAAAGCGTGAGTAATAATCGGCCCCAGCACCATGGCGATAGCGAAGGTGATACCAAAGCTGATACCAATAAATGCCATCGCCTTCGTACGGTTCTGTTCGCGGGTCAGATCGGACAGCAGGGCCATCACCGCAGCGGCAATTGCGCCCGAGCCTTGTAGCGCGCGGCCCAGTATCACGCCCCAAATGGAGGTGGTACAGGCGGCGATTACGCTGCCAAGAACAAAGATGAGCAACCCACCTACGATTAGCGGTTTGCGACCAATACGGTCAGAGAGCAATCCGAAGGGGATTTGAAATACGGCCTGCGCTAAACCGTAAATACCAATGGCAAGTCCGATTAATGCTTCACTCGCTCCCTGTAATGCCATGCCATACGTTGTCAGGACGGGCAACACCATAAACATCCCCAACATGCGCAGGGAGAATACGGTACCCAAACCCCATGTCGCACGCAGCTCGACCGGAGTCATTTTATTATCGTTCATTACTACCTCAGTTTATCTGGTGCACGTATTTTAAGGGGCAGGGGAGGGCGGGTAAAATAATTCTTAATAAGAAGTGGTAACAAAAAGAAAGGGCGCGAAAATCGCGCCCTTGGGATGAGGTTCGAGTTACCGGACCAGGGTGAGCAGGTCCTTTGACGCCGGGGTCATAAAATCAACCGACATCATGACGCTCAGAGCCGTAATCGCCACGATGGAGAAAACAAACAGCTTACGGGCCCAGACGCGATCGTTCTGCGTCTTATACCCTGAAAGCGCCATTCCCAGCCACCAGACGCTAACCGCAGCCGCCACAACCAGATATTTGTAGCCGGCATAACCCACCAGCGTCAGCATCAACGTGGCAATCATAAACGCCAGAATGTAGAGCGTAATATGATTCTTCGCCACCGAGATGCCTTTTACCACCGGCAGAACCGGGATATTCGCTGCCTGGTAATCTTTAAAGCGGAAGATGGCAATCGCATAGGAGTGCGGCATCTGCCACAGGCTAAAGATAGCCAGCAGGATTAAGGCGCCAGCATCAAACTGGTTGCTTACTGCACAGTAGCCAATCACCGGCGGTGCAGCGCCAGACAGGCTACCAATCAGCGTGCCGTAAACGGACTTGCGCTTCATGTACAGGCTGTAAATGCCGACATAAACCACAAAGCCCATTACCGCCAGCCACATGGCCAGCGGGTTTGCTCCGAGATACAGCAACGCGAATCCAGCAATACCCAGAACGGTTGCATAAACCAGAGAGACTGTCGGAGAAATGAGGCCTTTAACCAGCACCCGATTTCTGGTTCTCTCCATTTTCACGTCGATGTCGCGGTCGATAAAGTTGTTATAAACACAACCCGATGCGACCACCAGTGAAACACCGACTAAGGTGGTGAGAAACAGGGAATAGTCGATGCTGCCTTTCGAAGCCAGCAGAAATCCCCCGATGACAGAAATTAAATTCCCGAAAATAATTCCTGGTTTCGTTACTTGCAGGTATTGCTTAATCATCACAGGCGACTCTTTAATGGACCATCATGTTGTAATTGAGATTCCACATAATCCATATAGAGCCTACAACAACAATCAGTATGACAACTGCAGAGAACACAATTGCCACCAGGTTCCAACGTTGATCGGTAGAGGTGCTGAGGTGCAGGAAGTAATACAGATGCACCAGCACCTGAATGACCGCCGTCACCACAACCACACCCAGAATGGTCGACTTAGACGCACTGCCGCTCATGACCATCCAGAAAGGAATCGCAGTCAGTATGATCGACAGAATAAAGCCGGTCATATAAGTCTTCACGTTACCGTGAGAGGTACCATGATCGCTTAATGTCTTACTCATTACATGGCCCCCAGCAGGTAAACGATAGTGAACACGCAGATCCAAACCACGTCCAGGAAGTGCCAGAACATGCTCAGGCACAGTACGCGAGTATGGTTGGTCGCGGTCAGGCCTTTAGTAGCAACCTGATACATCAGCACCAGCATCCAGATCAAACCAGAAGTCACGTGCAGGCCGTGGGTACCAACCAGCGTGAAGAATGCTGACAGGAAACCGCTGCGCTGAGGACCGAAGCCTTCTGTAATCAGATGGTGGAATTCATAGATTTCCATCCCGATAAAGCCGAGACCGAACAGGAAAGTCAGTGCCAGCCAGCCCAGTACTGCGGACTTGCTGCCTTTTTCCATGCTGATAACAGCGAAACCGTAAGTGATAGAGCTGAATAACAGCAGCGCTGTCTCAACCAGAACAAACGGTAACTCAAAGATGTCTTTCCCTGCCGGGCCACCAGCGGTGCTGTTGACCATTACTGCATAGGTCGCAAACAGCGTTGCGAAGATAATGCAGTCGCTCATCAGGTAGATCCAGAAGCCAAAGAGTTTATTGGCTCCTGCATCGTGATGCCCATGCTCCGCATGGGCGTCGTCGTGGTGTTTAGTCAGAGTTTCAGTTGACATTTTTCAGACCTGCTTTGCTAATTTCGTCAAAGTGCTGATTCTCGATTTTTTCGATCTCGGCAACGGGAACGTAATAATCAACGTCTTCGTCAAAGCTCTTGATGATCCAGGTAAGGATCATACCGAGGAACGACAGACCAGCCAGCCACCAGATGTGCCAGATAGCTGCGAAACCAAACACCATGCTGAATGCACCGATGATCAGACCCGCGCCGCTGTTTTTCGGCATGTGGATCTCTTCATAGCGAGCAGGGCGCTTATACGCTTCGCCTTTTTCCTTCATTTCCCAGAACGCATCACGCTCGTGGATAACAGGCACTTCAGCAAAGTTGTAGAACGGTGGTGGTGAAGAAGTTGCCCACTCCAGCGTACGGCCGCCCCATGGATCGCCAGTCACGTCGCGCAGCTGCTCACGGTCACGGACAGATACCCAGAACTGAGTAAGCTGGCACAGTACGCCACAAGCGATCAGCGCAGCACCGAATGCCGCAACAACCAGCAGAGGGTGGAACTGTGGATCGATGTTCTGGCTCAGACGACGGGTCATTCCCATGAAGCCCAGCGCATACAGCGGCATAAAGGCAACGAAGAAGCCAATAATCCAGAACCAGAATGCACGGATACCCCATTTTTCGTTCAGGCAGAAGCCGAACGCTTTCGGGAACCAGTAGGTCACGCCAGCAAAGCAACCGAACACCACACCACCAATAATAACGTTATGGAAGTGAGCGATCAGGAACAGACTGTTGTGCAGAACGAAGTCCGCACCCGGCACCGCCAGCAGAACACCGGTCATACCACCCACAGAGAAGGTGACCAGGAAGCCTACGGTCCACAGCATGGCAGAGTGCATCTGAATGCGACCCTGATACATGGTGAACAGCCAGTTGAAGATCTTAACACCGGTCGGGATCGCGATAATCATCGTCATGATACCGAAGAAGGCGTTAACGTTCGCACCTGCGCCCATGGTGAAGAAGTGGTGCAGCCACACGATAAAGGACAGGATGGTAATGACCACCGTTGCCCAAACCAGTGAGGTGTAACCGAACAGGCGTTTTTTCGAGAAGGTCGCGACCACTTCGGAGAAGACCCCGAAGACCGGCAGAACCAGGATGTACACTTCCGGATGTCCCCAAACCCAAATCAGGTTCACGTACATCATCATGTTGCCGCCCATATCGTTAGTAAAGAAATGGAAGCCCAGATAACGATCCAGGGTCAGCAACGCAAGCGTAACGGTAAGAACCGGGAATGAGACAATAATCAGTACGTTAGTACAGAGAGAAGCCCAGGTGAACACCGGCATTTTGAACATGGTCATGCCTGGCGCACGCATTCTCAGGATAGTAACGAAGAAGTTAATACCTGTTAATGTCGTACCAATCCCCGACAGCTGCAGACTCCATATCCAGTAGTCAACGCCGACCCCCGGACTGTATTCCGCGCCGGAAAGTGGTGGGTAAGCCAGCCAGCCGGTCTGTGCGAATTCGCCCACACCCAGTGACAGGTTAACCAGTACCACACCGACAGCCGTGAACCAGAAGCTCAGGTTGTTCAGGAACGGGAAGGCCACGTCGCGTGCACCGATCTGCAACGGAACAGCAATGTTCATCAGACCGATAACAAACGGCATCGCTACGAAGAAGATCATGATCACGCCGTGCGCGGTGAAGATCTGGTCGTAGTGATGGGGCGGCAGGAACCCGGCTTCACCGGCCGAAGCCAGCACCTGTTGGCTACGCATCATCACCGCATCAGCAAAGCCGCGCAGTAACATGACGAAAGCCACGATGATATACATGATACCCAGTTTTTTGTGGTCGACTGACGTCAGCCATTCAGACCACAGATATTGCCACTTACCGAAGTAAGTGATTGCTCCAGCAACAGCCAGACCACCAAGAATGATGGCGGCAACCGTAACCACGATAATCGGCTCGTGGTACGGAACAGCATCAAGGGTTAATTTTCCCAACATCGTATTATTCCTCGGCTCCCGCGTGAGAGGCTTCGCTCATGTCCATACCTTCGTGTTCAGGCATGTTCATGTTCCCGTGGTTCATCTTGAATTTGCCAATAACTTGCTTGAACAAATCAGGATTAGCGGTTGAGAAGAACTCAACGGGATGGTTTTCGCTTGGCGCAGCCAGTTTATCGAAATCATCCATCGTCATCAGCGTATTAGAAGACTCTTTCGCTTTTGCTACCCACTGATCGAATGATGCCTGATCGGGGGTGGCAATCGCTTTGAACTTCATACCGGAGAAGCCGCGACCACTGAAGTTAGAGGAGATACCGTCAAAGGTGCCTGGTTCATTCGCAATCAGATGCAGTTTGGTCTGCATGCCCGCCATAGCGTAAATCTGGCTACCGAGGGTAGGAATGAAGAAGGAGTTCATAACGGAATTAGAGGTGATATGAAAACTGACAGGTCGGTTCGCAGGGAACGCGATCTGGTTAACCGTTGCAATACCCTGTTCCGGGTAGATAAACAGCCATTTCCAGTCCAGTGCAACCACATCGATAACTACCGGTTTCTCGGTAGACGCGATCGGTTTACTTGGTTCCAGCGCGTGGGTTGATTTCCACGTCAGTACGCCAAGGAAGATGATAATCAAGATGGGTACAGTCCAGACAACGGCTTCCACTTTGTTCGAGTGTGACCAGTTAGGGCTGTATTTTGCATTGGTATTCGATGCCCGATATTTCCAGGCGAATATCACTGCCATCAAGACTGCCGGGATAACGACGATCATCATCAAGCCAAAGGCTGTCAGTATCAGCGAACGTTGCTCCAGTGCAATCTGTCCTTTGGGATTTAACAATGCACTATCACAGCCACTTAACAATACAGTGCCTGCGATTAATGACAAAATCCCCAAACTTTTATTGTATTTCCTGAGTCTCATTTAACGACCTCAATGACAAGGGCTCTATTGTCGTTTAAGTGTGGCGGCATTTTACGGGAAGGTTTCAGTACTGTAAACCAGCAACAGCTTGTGTCAGCGGGCTGTTGACACCTTTTGCAAACATTGCGCCGTATGTTGCAGGGGGTGACAAAATATGAATGGTAGCAAGGCTTTGGTGGCAATATAACAAAAACAGATGGTAAAACCCCTGTAAAAATCGTGGGCGCTATAAACAGCCAGATTGGTACTCAAATATTTAACATATTTGCATCATTTGAGATATGTAAAACAGACAAATTACATGAGTGATGATTTATTTATCATGCCCAAATTGTAAATGTAAAGACGGCGCTCTTTTAAGAAATAACGGATTAAGGCAAATAACTGGCAAATGGAATTGTTAAGAAACGGCGATTTAACGCGCGCCCGCGGGCCGTTTTAAGTCGAAAAAGAAGCGTTATTGTTGCGTTACTGTTAGTGATTTTTTCTGGCAGGACTGTTCGGACAGTGTGATTTCGCTTTTGGTTAGCAACATTGCTAATGATTAGCGCTGAATTTTTACGCAATGCCACCCTGTGATTTGCCGCTGCAACGTAAAAGTTATCGCCCCCCATCTTTGCATATTTAATGTACGCAAAAGGGCTTTTATGTGAGCTTTGTCACACTATTCATTTAGTTATAGTTGGCATGCTAATGATTAGGCTGCAACGCTTGAGGAGGGGGGGGCTGGCATCACACAGGTTAAAGGATGCCAGCATGAAAGTTACGACAAATGCGATTTACGCATCGCCATGAAGTCCAGCAGACTGCCGCAAACAATGCCTGCTACGGCCAGCATCGTGCCGCTTTGTAGCAACAGCGTAATAGCGCTTCCCGTATCGAGCAGGCCGGTTGCTCTTACCGCCAACAGGATTAGGCCGATGGCGACAAGTAGCGCACCTGTTTTCAATGTTCTCAAGGCCCAGCGGTAGCCCGAGGTAAAACGACTGCGTACAGAAAACTCTGCGCCACTTTGCGCTCGCTCCAGCGTTGTTTTGCATCCTGCCAGCAAAACCAGCCCCGGCAGCGCCGCCACGACTGAAAAGGCGTAAAAGGTCGGCCAGCCCCAGCTCTCCACAAACCATCCTGCTACCGGCCCGACATAAACACGGCCTACCGCCGACAACGCAGAGAGGAGAGCAAACTGCGTGGCCGAGAACGATTTGTTGCATAGCGTCATCAGTAACGCAACAAACGCTGCCGTGCCCATGCCGCCACACAGGTTTTCGACGAAGACGGCAGCTGCCATGCTGTATAAATGCTTATCGGTCACCGACAGCAGCCAGTAGGCGATATTCGATGCGCCCTGCAAAATACCAAACAGCATCAGCGCCCGGTACAGGCTCAGGCGCTGCATCAGCATGCCGCCATAAAGCGCACCGACAATCGTTGCCAGCAAGCCCAGCGTTTTATTCACCAGACCGACATCGCCGGCATCAAAACCTACGCCACGAATCAAAAAGATCGTCGTCAGGCTGGCGGCAAAGGCATCACCGAGTTTATAAAGAACGATAAGAGAAAGGATTAGCCAGGCGTTGTTGCGGGTAAAAAAGTCTTTTAAGGGCGCAATCACCGCTTCTTCCAGCGTTCGCGGCTGCACTACCGCATCGACGGGTTCTTTTGCCATCAGCGTTGCCAGAACAGCAGGCACCATCATCGCCGCCATTACCCACCAGATCGCCTGCCAGCCGACGTAGCGATCGGCCAGCCACAGCGCGAGTCCACCGGACACCAGCATTGCCAGTCGATAGCCCAGCACGCTGATTGCCGCGCCGCTGCCGCGTTCTTCAGGCGCAAGAATGTCGGTCTTCCACGCATCAAAAACGATATCCTGTGAAGCGGAACAGAAGGCGATCAGCACCGCCAGGGAAGCGAGCAGCGTTAAATCGCGTGAGGGCTGCATAAACCCCATTAGCGCGATGCCAACGATCAACAGCAGTTGAGTCACCAGCAGCCAGCCGCGGCGACGTCCTAAAAAAGGCGGCGTATAGCGGTCCATCAGCGGCGACCAGAGAAATTTAAAGACGTAGGCCTGGCCAACCAGCGAGAAAAAACCAATGGTCTTGATATCGACGTTCTCAACGGCCATCCAGGCTTGTAACGTACCGGACGTCAGAGCAAGAGGCAGGCCGGAAGCAAAGCCGAGAACGAGCAGGAGGGCGGCATTACGTTGGGTGAAAATTTGCAGATAGTGACTGGGCATACAAACCTTAAAACATTGCCCGCCAGCAGCGGGCAAAGTCAGATTAACGGGCGTTTTGCTTGATAAACTCGTGCACGCTGGTGTCCTGCGCCATATCCGAAATCACGTCGCTAAGCGTTGAGTTAACGGCATTGGTGATTTTGGCGTTGGTGGCATTGAATGCACCTTCAACACTGTAAGTCTGGCGATAGTTCTTAACCTGCTTGCTGCCGTTTTTGGCCGTCGCGATGATCGAGATATCGGCTTTCGTCGTGATGCTGTAACGCACGTTGCCCTGAGTCACATCAGCGTAAAGATTATTCACGACGATCTGCAAATCAACAGCACCGTTAGGCCCAATCATGTAGCCACGAGCGCCCATCTGCTTCTCAAGCACTTCCTGCAACAGAAAACGTAAATCACGGGAAGGGGTTAGCGTGACCAGTTGTCCATCGCGGTTTACTTTTGCCAGAGCCTGATCGGTACGCTGATCGGCACCATTGATGCTGATGGTAATACCGGTGAGTCCCGGATCCTGCTGCGGTAACTTGATGGCAGGTGAGACGTTAAGTGTATTGCTGTTACTTGCACAGCCAGCCAGCATGAAAATGGCCAGCAGAGGAAAAATTATTTTTTTTAACATGCTTAGTTTCTCGATAACAAAGGAAGTAGCGCAGACATGACTGCCGTCATCATAACATCGTCAGTGCCGGGAGGAAGCCCTGATAGCGCGTAAATTCATCGCCTTGCGATTTCTTAACGCGTTTCGTTTCCCCGTGATTTGACCTTTTTATTGCCCCCGGGTTGCAGGGGTGTTCAGGAAAATGCACAGTAGCGCGCCTGAACGGCAGATATTTTTAGTCAGGCTGGTCGGAAAGGAGAAAAATCCGGCTAATATTTAAAGGGATGGGGCGCAGCTCTCGATCGTAGAGGAGTGGAGTGATGATCCGCGAACAAATAGAAGAAAAGTTAAGAACGGCGTTTACACCCATGCATCTGGAGGTTCATGACGAAAGCTACCGTCATAATGTTCCTGCGGGGGCGGAAAGCCACTTTAAAGTGGTGATCGTCAGCGACAGCTTCCTTAATCAGCGTTTTTTGCAGCGTCATCGCGCTATTTATAGCGAACTGACCGACGAACTGGCTGGAAGTGTCCACGCGCTGGCATTGCATACTTACACCGAAAAAGAATGGGCGGGGTTGCAGGACACGGTGCCAGCCTCACCAAACTGTCGCGGTGCCGGTACGCTAGCCTGAATTGACAATTTAGTACAAGGCGGCCCGCGGGCCGCTTTGTTGTTTTTGATTGAAAAAAACGCACTGCCTGCAATTTTTACCTCGCTCAGGCCACAAATTGAACAAAGTTAACGAAATGGTGGGGCGGTGTAGCCTCGACTCGCTTTGCCGTTGCCGCTATAATGCTGCGTCTATTTTTTCCGGAATGTCTTCGGGACGCTTCTGGCAACAGGGATCGCGGTTCTGACATCAGAAGCCGTCCCGGTTCTTAGTCCCAGCCCTGTTTTTTTATAAAGCAGGCTGGGGCTGAAGTTGACCGAGCACGTGATTTTTTGAGGTAATAAGATGCAAGTTTCAGTAGAAACAACTCAGGGCCTGGGCCGTCGCGTTACGATTACCGTTGATAAAGATGTGATCGAAAACGCGGTGAAGAAAGAGCTGGTCAACGTATCTAAAAAGGTGCGTATCGACGGTTTCCGCAAAGGGAAAGTGCCGATGACTGTCGTTGCACAGCGTTACGGTGCGTCTGTTCGCCAGGACGTGCTGGGCGAACTGATGCAGCGCAACTTTGTTGACGCGATCATCAAAGAGAAAATCAATCCGGCTGGCGCACCAGACTACGTGCCAGGCGAATACAAAACCGGTGAAGACTTCACTTACTCCGTTGAGTTTGAAGTGTACCCGGAAGTTGAGCTGAAAGGTCTGGACGCAATCGAAGTTGAAAAACCGGTTGTAACCGTGACTGACGAAGACGTTGACGCCATGCTGGACACGCTGCGTAAGCAGCAGGCCACCTGGAAAGAAACCGATCGTGCAGCGGAAGCGGAAGACCGCGCAACTATCGACTTCAACGGTTCTGTAGACGGTGAAGAGTTTGAAGGCGGCAAAGCTTCTGACTTCGTACTGGCGATGGGCCAGGGTCGTATGATCCCAGGCTTTGAAGAAGGTGTTGTTGGCCACAAAGCGGGCGAAACCTTCACCATCGACGTCAACTTCCCGGAAGATTACCACGCTGAAAACCTGAAAGGGAAAGCGGCGAAGTTTGAAATCGTGCTGAAGAAAGTTGAAGAGCGCGAGCTGCCAGAGTTCACTGAAGAGTTCATCAAACGTTTCGGCGTGGAAGATGGCTCTGTAGCGGGTCTGCGTACCGAAGTGCGTAAAAACATGGAGCGCGAGCTGAAAGGCGCCGTGCGTAACCGTGTGAAGACTCAGGCTATCGACGGTCTGGTGAGCGCGAATGAAATCGACGTGCCCGCTGCGCTGATTGACGGCGAAATCGATGTGCTGAAGCGTCAGGCAGCACAGCGTTTTGGCGGCAACGAGCAGCAGGCTCTGGAACTGCCACGTGAGCTGTTCGAAGAGCAGGCTAAGCGCCGCGTTGTTGTTGGTCTGCTGCTGGGTGAAGTTATCCGCACTCACGAACTGAAAGCAGATGAAGATCGCGTTAAAGCACTGATCGAAGAAATGGCTTCTGCCTACGAAGATCCGTCTGAAGTGATCGAGTTCTACAGCAAGAACAACGAGCTGATGAACAACATGCGTAACGTTGCTCTGGAAGAACAGGCTGTTGAAGCCGTTCTGGAAAAAGCCAAAGTTACCGAAAAAGAAACGAACTTCCAGGAACTGATGAACCAGACCCAAACGGCCTGATCGTCTGATTTTACTGGATAAATAAAAGCCCGCGGTCGTCATGACTGCGGGCTTTTTTATTTTATCTGTCGTCCTGAACAGCAATATGGCGCTTATTCGCTCATTAAAACGGCAAATTATCGACTAAGCTGTTTTTCCTGGTTAGCAGCGGCCGAAAAACGTTGTTATGCTTGAATTAGCGGGGCTGAATCCCCAGATAGACATGATTGTAATAGTGAGACTTGATGACTCCCGAAGGATTTCGGGGGAACAATGTGGGGAACATAGTGTTCCGGGACGCTCTCAAGTAGAATTGGTACAGAGTGTTGCCAAATGAAATTTATCCAGGAGACGGTAATGTCATACAGTGGCGAACGTGAACAAACAGCACCTCACATGGCTTTAGTGCCGATGGTGGTCGAACAAACCTCTCGCGGAGAGCGTTCTTACGACATTTTTTCCCGCCTGCTGAAGGAACGCATCATCTTCCTGACCGGCCAGGTTGAGGACCACATGGCGAACCTGATCGTCGCGCAGATGCTGTTTCTGGAAGCCGAGAACCCGGAAAAAGATATTCACCTGTATATCAACTCTCCTGGTGGCGTGATTACCGCTGGTATGTCGATTTACGATACCATGCAATTTATCAAACCCGATGTCAGCACCATTTGTATGGGCCAGGCTTGTTCAATGGGCTCATTCCTGTTGACCGCGGGCGCCAAAGGTAAGCGTTACTGCTTGCCGCATTCACGCGTGATGATCCACCAGCCGCTGGGCGGTTTCCAGGGCCAGGCATCTGACATTGATATTCACGCGCGTGAAATTATCAAAACCAAACATTTGATGAACGACCTGATGGCTAAACACACCGGTCAGACCGTTGAAACCATTGAGCGTGATACTCAGCGAGATCGTTTCATGTCTGCCAGTGAAGCAGTGGAATATGGTTTAGTCGATTCCGTGCTGAGCCAGCGCGGCTGACAGGCCGTAATGACGAATACTGCTGCCGATAAGATTCAGGCAGACGCGCCGCACGCGCGTTAGTGCATAAGAGGGGCAAGTTAATGACAGATAAGCGCAAAGACGGTTCAGGAAAACTGCTGTACTGTTCTTTTTGCGGCAAAAGCCAGCATGAAGTTCGTAAGCTGATTGCCGGCCCGTCAGTATATGTCTGCGATGAGTGTGTCGATTTATGTAACGACATCATTCGCGAAGAGATCAAAGAAGTTGCGCCACACCGTGAGCGCAGCGCGCTGCCGACGCCACATGAAATCCGCGAGCACCTTGACGATTACGTTATCGGGCAGGAAAGAGCCAAAAAAGTGCTGGCTGTAGCGGTTTATAACCACTACAAACGCCTGCGTAACGGCGATACCAGCAACGGCGTGGAGCTGGGCAAAAGTAACATCCTGTTGATCGGTCCGACCGGCAGCGGTAAGACCCTGCTGGCAGAAACGCTGGCCCGCCTGCTGGACGTGCCGTTTACCATGGCCGATGCCACCACGCTGACCGAAGCCGGTTACGTGGGTGAAGATGTCGAAAACATCATTCAGAAGCTGCTGCAAAAATGTGATTATGACGTGCAGAAAGCGCAGCGCGGCATTGTCTATATTGATGAAATCGACAAGATTTCCCGCAAGTCAGACAACCCGTCTATCACCCGTGACGTGTCGGGCGAGGGCGTGCAGCAGGCGCTGCTGAAGCTGATTGAGGGCACGGTTGCCGCCGTTCCGCCGCAGGGCGGGCGTAAGCATCCGCAGCAGGAGTTTTTGCAGGTTGATACCTCAAAAATCCTCTTTATCTGCGGCGGGGCGTTTGCCGGCCTGGATAAGGTCATTTCGCAGCGCGTTGATTCCGGCAGCGGGATTGGCTTTGGCGCAACGGTAAAAGGCAAGGCGGAAAAAGCGACTGAAGGCGAGCTGCTGGCGCAGGTTGAGCCGGAAGATTTGATCAAGTTTGGTCTGATCCCGGAATTTATCGGCCGTCTGCCGGTAGTTGCCACGCTGACCGAGCTGAGCGAAGACGCGCTGATCCAGATCCTGAGAGAGCCGAAAAACGCGCTGACCAAACAGTATCAGGCGCTGTTTAACCTCGAAGGCGTGGAGCTGGAGTTCCGTGAGGAAGCGCTGAAGGCGATCGCCAAAAAAGCGATGTCCCGCAATACCGGCGCGCGCGGTCTGCGCTCAATCGTGGAGGCTGCCCTGCTGAACACCATGTACGATCTGCCTTCCATGGATGATGTGGAAAAAGTCGTTATTGATGATTCCGTTATCGCGGGCGAATCTGAGCCGATGATGATTTATGGCAAAGGTGAAGCGCAGCAGGCCTCCGGCGAATAAATTTATCGTTGGACGAAAAGAGAGCCAAATGGCTCTCTTTTTTTTGCCCGGCGTAAAGTAGACCGACAATAAAAAAGGCCCGCATAAGCGGACCTTTTAAGGAAGCAGTGAAAGGGCTGCTTAGCCTTTCAGCTCATCCCAGTGAGTAATCAGGTGGCTGGCGATACCATACTCAATAGCCTGCTGCGGGCTCATCCAGTAGTTGCTGTCGGTATCCTGCTCAACCTTTTCCAGCGGCTGGCCGGTTGCTTTGCTGATCAGCTTATTGATGCGGTCGCGAGCACGAAGCAGCTCGTTCGCTTCAATTTCAATATCTGAAACTTTACCGCGGACGCCGCCCAGCGGCTGGTGGATCATAAAGCGTGTATTTGGCAGCGCGTAACGATCTTCTTTGTCAGCCGCGAGGAAGATAGTAATACCGGCGCTTGCGACCCAACCAGTACCGATAACCTGCACTCTTGGCTTCACGAATTTAATCATGTCGTGGATGGTATCGCCTGCTTCGACGTGACCGCCCTGACTGTTGATAAACAGCTTGATCGGCTCGTCACCCATCTCCTGCAAAATCAGCAGCTGAGCCGTGACTTTTTCCGCCAGCGCCTGGTCGATCTCACCTGAGATAATGACTGAGCGGGCTTGCAGCAGTTTATTAAGGGCTAGTGAGCTTTTCTCATCCTGGCCGTTTTCTTTCTTTGGCTCCTGAGACATCTTTAGACTCCATCGGATACGGGCTGTATAAGTAATGAAGTTTAGCATAATCCATTCAACAGCTAAATCAACACCGATTCGGAAAGCGGTTTTGCATCCAAAACAGCGTGTTAGTCAAACAAGAGGCCGCAATCGCTCCGCTGCCGTTTTATCGCTTTTGGCTGAGGATGCCCGGCCACCGTGCGCTGGCGGTCAGAACACTGTCCTTTCCGACTGACAAAATAGTGTCAAAATGGGCTATATTAGAATCTGTTCACTTAAATTAAGTCAGCCTGTAAAGGCCGTAGAAAAGGCATGAGGTTAACTGATGACAGACAAGCGCAAAGACGGTTCAGGGAAGCTGCTGTACTGCTCTTTTTGCGGCAAAAGCCAGCATGAAGTGCGTAAGCTGATTGCCGGCCCGTCAGTGTACATCTGCGATGAGTGCGTTGATTTATGTAACGACATCATCCGCGAAGAGATCAAAGAAGTGATGCCGCATCGTGAGCGCAGTTCGCTGCCGACGCCGCATGAAATCCGCGAGCATCTTGACGATTATGTTATCGGGCAGGAAAGAGCCAAAAAAGTGCTCTCGGTGGCGGTTTATAACCACTACAAGCGCCTGCGTAACGGCGACAGCAGCAACGGCGTGGAGCTGGGCAAAAGTAACATCCTGCTGATCGGTCCGACCGGTAGCGGTAAGACCCTGCTGGCAGAAACGCTGGCCCGCCTGCTGGACGTGCCGTTTACCATGGCCGATGCCACCACGCTGACCGAAGCCGGTTACGTGGGTGAAGATGTCGAAAACATCATTCAGAAGCTGCTGCAAAAATGTGATTATGACGTGCAGAAAGCGCAGCGCGGCATTGTCTATATTGATGAAATCGATAAGATTTCCCGCAAGTCAGATAACCCGTCTATCACCCGTGACGTGTCGGGCGAGGGCGTGCAGCAGGCGCTGCTGAAGCTGATTGAGGGCACGGTTGCCGCCGTTCCGCCGCAGGGCGGGCGTAAGCATCCGCAGCAGGAGTTTTTGCAGGTTGATACCTCAAAAATCCTCTTTATCTGCGGCGGTGCGTTTGCCGGTCTGGATAAGGTCATTTCGCAGCGCGTTGATTCCGGCAGCGGGATTGGCTTTGGCGCAACGGTAAAAGGCAAGGCGGAAAAAGCGACTGAAGGCGAGCTGCTGGCGCAGGTTGAGCCGTTCGATCTGATCAAGTTTGGTCTGATCCCGGAATTTATCGGCCGTCTGCCGGTGGTTGCCACGCTGACCGAGCTGAGCGAAGATGCGCTGATCCAGATCCTCAGAGAGCCGAAAAACGCGCTGACCAAACAGTATCAGGCGCTGTTTAATCTCGAAGGCGTGGAGCTGGAGTTCCGCGAAGAAGCGCTGAAGGCGATCGCCAAAAAAGCGATGTCCCGCAACACCGGCGCGCGCGGTCTGCGCTCAATTGTGGAGGCCGCCCTGCTGAACACCATGTACGATCTGCCTTCCATGGATGAAGTGGAAAAAGTGATCGTTGATGATGCGGTTATCGCTGGCCACGCCGAACCCGAGCTGGTCTTTCTCAGGCCTGAGGCTCAGCAGGCGTCTGGTGAATAAATAACCACACCATTCCAACTGTTTAGCGCCTGAAGGGGGAAATTTTTCCCCCTTTTGCATTTCTCGCTCACATAGCGTTGAATGTCCCGTATTCATCCCCATATACTCAACTACCTGTGGGTAAAACTGCACTTTAGTTGACTGTTGTGGTTCCCATCACCCTGGCGGAAATTAAACTAAGAGAGAGCTCTATGAATCCTGAGCGTTCTGAACGCATTGAAATCCCTGTGTTGCCGTTGCGTGACGTAGTGGTTTATCCGCACATGGTAATTCCGTTGTTTGTAGGTCGTGAGAAATCGATTCGCTGCCTTGAAGCCGCCATGGATCATGATAAAAAAATCATGTTGGTCGCTCAGAAAGAAGCTTCAACGGATGAACCTGGCATTAACGATCTCTTCTCTGTAGGGACCGTAGCCTCGATTCTGCAAATGCTTAAACTGCCTGACGGCACGGTAAAAGTGCTGGTAGAAGGTCTGCAACGTGCACATATCACTACGCTTGCGGATAATGGCGATCATTTTACCGCCCAGGCCGAATATCTGGCTTCGCCGGAAATTGACGAGCGCGAGCAGGAAGTGCTGGTGCGTACGGCGATTAATCAGTTTGAAGGCTATATCAAACTGAACAAAAAAATCCCGCCTGAGGTGCTGACGTCACTTAACAGCATTGAGGATGCGGCGCGCCTGGCGGATACCGTGGCTGCGCATATGCCGTTGAAACTGGCAGATAAGCAGTCCGTGTTGGAAATGTCAGACGTTAACGAGCGTCTGGAATATCTGATGGCGATGATGGAATCGGAAATTGACCTGTTGCAGGTTGAGAAACGCATTCGCAATCGCGTTAAAAAACAGATGGAAAAAAGCCAGCGCGAATATTATCTGAACGAGCAGATGAAGGCGATTCAGAAAGAATTGGGCGAAATGGACGACGCGCCTGATGAAAACGAAGCGCTGAAGCGTAAAATCGACGCGGCAAAAATGCCGAAAGAAGCGCGCGAAAAAACCGAAGCCGAACTGCAAAAACTGAAAATGATGTCGCCGATGTCAGCGGAAGCAACCGTGGTGCGTGGCTACATCGACTGGATGGTGCAGGTTCCGTGGAATGCCCGCAGCAAAGTGAAGAAAGACCTGGTGAAGGCGCAGGAAACGCTGGATACCGATCACTTCGGGCTTGAGCGCGTCAAAGACCGCATTCTGGAATATTTAGCCGTACAGAGCCGCGTGAGCAAAATCAAGGGGCCGATCCTGTGCCTGGTCGGGCCTCCAGGCGTAGGTAAAACCTCGCTGGGCCAGTCTATTGCTAAAGCTACCGGACGCAAATATGTCCGTATGGCGCTGGGTGGCGTACGTGATGAAGCGGAAATCCGCGGTCACCGTCGTACTTACATCGGTTCCATGCCGGGCAAGTTGATTCAGAAAATGGCAAAGGTGGGGGTCAAAAACCCGCTGTTCCTGCTGGATGAAATCGACAAAATGTCTTCGGATATGCGCGGCGATCCGGCCTCGGCGCTGCTTGAAGTGCTGGATCCGGAACAGAACATTGCCTTTAACGATCACTATCTGGAAGTGGATTACGATCTTTCCGACGTGATGTTCGTGGCAACGTCTAACTCGATGAACATCCCGGCGCCGTTACTGGACCGTATGGAAGTGATTCGTCTGTCAGGCTATACCGAAGATGAAAAACTCAATATTGCTAAACAGCATCTGCTGTCTAAACAAATTGAGCGTAATGCCCTGAAAGAAAGCGAGTTGACGGTTGATGACAGCGCTATTGTTAGCATCATTCGTTACTACACCCGCGAAGCCGGTGTACGTAGCCTTGAACGTGAACTGTCAAAACTCTGCCGTAAAGCGGTTAAAATGCTGCTGATGGACAAGAGCATTAAGCACATTGAAATTAACGCAGACAACCTGAAAGATTTCCTGGGCGTACAGCGTTATGACTACGGCCGTGCTGAAAGTGAAAACCGCGTAGGCCAGGTAACGGGTCTGGCATGGACCGAAGTTGGCGGTGACCTGCTGACTATCGAAACCGCCTGCGTGCCGGGTAAAGGTAAACTAACCTACACCGGCTCACTCGGTGAGGTGATGCAGGAATCTATCCAGGCCGCGTTGACCGTGGTGCGCGCACGTGCAGAGAAGCTGGGTATTAACGGCGACTTCTACGAAAAACGCGACATCCACGTTCACGTGCCGGAAGGCGCTACGCCGAAGGATGGCCCGAGTGCAGGTATTGCGATGTGTACCGCGCTGGTTTCGTGCCTGACCGGCAATCCGGTTCGTGCAGATGTAGCGATGACGGGTGAAATTACGCTGCGCGGTCAGGTTCTGCCAATCGGCGGCCTGAAAGAAAAACTGCTGGCGGCACACCGTGGTGGCATCAAAACGGTACTGATCCCGGATGAAAACAAGCGCGATCTGGAGGAAATTCCGGACAACGTGATCGCCGATCTGGATATTCATCCGGTGAAACGCATCGAGGAAGTGCTGACGCTGGCTCTGCAAAATGCCCCATACGGCATGCAGGTTGCCACCGCAAAATAGTGATGTAAGACAAAAACACCCTAAATCCAGAGCTGGCAGGCAAATTCGCACTTGCCAGCTTTTTTTTGTCCCGCTAATTTAGGGTGCTGTTAAGCCAGTGATGGTCAGAACAAGCTGAATGAGACTTCGGCTTAACCAGCAGAAGCTAAACTAGCGGATGCGTGCTCGTAGAGGGGCCACCAGCCCGGATGCGAAGTAAATAATAATGAGGGGATGATTGAGTGAATAAGTCACAGTTGATCGACAAAATCGCTGCTAACGCTGATATTTCTAAAGCAGCAGCGGGACGTGTGTTAGACGCTTTCATGGACTCCGTTTCTGACTCACTGAAAGCAGGTGATGAAGTAGCACTGGTTGGTTTTGGCACCTTCTCAGTACGTGAACGTTCTGAGCGTACCGGTCGTAATCCACAAACCGGGAAAGAAATTACGATTCCAGCGGGGAAAGTACCAGGCTTCCGTGCCGGTAAAGCGCTGAAAGACGCCGTTAATTAAGGGCGATCACAGCATTTTCTTCGGTGGAGTGAGGACTGTCCTGACGTTCTCATGTACCATACGGGCACATCTGGATTACGATGTGCCTTTTTTTATGCACCAATTAACACGAGCGGCCTGATACGCAGCAGCGTGGAGCGTCCCCAGGAAGCTGGGACGAACGCGCAAGGGTTTACATTCATACTACAGCGGAGTGTTGTCACACCATGATGGACAATTTACGCGCGGCGTCGAACCATGTCGTGCTCAAAATTATACTGGGTCTGATCATCCTGTCCTTTATTTTGACCGGGGTGGGCAACTACCTGATCGGCGGCAACGGTGATTACGCCGCTAAAGTAAACGGGCAGGAAATCAGTCGCGCACAGCTTGAAAGAGCTTTCAGTAATGAACGTTCACGCCAGCAGCAGATGCTGGGCGAACAGTTTTCTCAATTAGCCAGCAATCCTGCTTATATGCAGCAGATCCGTCAGCAGGCGCTGTCTCAGCTGGTTGATGAGCAGCTTCTGGATCAGTACGCAAAAGAGTTGAAGCTGGCTATCAGTGATGACCAGATCAAACAGGCAATTTTTAACCAGCCTGCATTCCAGACTAACGGCAAGTTTGATAACGCCAGATATCTGGCCATTATCAATAACATGGGCCTTTCTGCCGATCAGTATGCGCAGGCGCTGCGTAAACAGCTGACCACGCAACAGCTAATTGCTGCCGTTACCGGCACCGATTATATGCTGCCGGGTGAGACAGAGTCGCTGGCCGCGCTGGTGTCGCAGGAACGTCTGGTACGTGAAGCGACGATCAACGTTGCGGCGTTGGCAGCAAAACAGACCGTTAGCGACGAAGACGTTAAAAACTACTACGAGCAGAATAAAAACAACTTTATGGCACCGGAGCAGTTCCGCGTCAGCTATATCAAGCTGGATGCGGCGGCAATGCAAAAAAGCGCCAGCGAGAGCGATATTCAAAGTTGGTACGATCAGCATCAGGCTGATTACACTCAGCCACAGCGTAGCCGCTTCAGCATCATTCAAACGAAAACCGAAGCCGATGCGCAGTCGGTACTGGATGCGCTGAAAAAAGGCGGTGACTTTGCCGCGCTGGCAAAAGAGAAATCAACCGATCCAATCTCTGCCCGTAACGGGGGTGATATGGGCTGGCTGGAGCCGGCGACCACGCCGGATGAGCTGAAAAACGCCAACCTGAAGCAAAAAGGCGAACTTTCTGGCGTGATCCCTTCTTCCGTTGGCTTCATTGTTGCCCGACTTGATGACGTTCAGGCTCAGCAGGTTAAGCCGCTGTCTGCGGTGCATGACGACATTGCCGCGAAGGTTAAGCAGGAGCAGGCGCTGGATGCTTATTATAAGCTGCAGCAAAAAGTCAGTGATGCGGCAAGTAATGACAATGAGTCACTCGCTACGGCCGAAGAAGTGGCTGGCGTCAAAGCCGTGGAGACAGGCTGGTTCAGCCATGATACGCCCCCAGCCGAGCTGAATTTCAAGCCGGTTGAACAGGCGATCTTCAATGGCGGTCTGGTCGGTGAAGACGGCGCGCCGGGCAGTAACTCAGACATTATTACCGTAGACGGCGATCGTGCCTTTGTGCTGCGCATTAGCGGTCATAAACCTGAAGCGGTGAAACCACTGGCTGAAGTCAAAGCGCAGATCGAAGCGTCGCTGAAGACCGAAAAAGCGCAGAGCGCCGCAAAAGCTCAGGCAGAAAAACTGCTGGTCGATTTGAAAGCAGGCAAAGGTGCAGAGGCGATGAAAGCGGCGGGGCTGAGCTTCAGCGATGCTAAAACGCTGACCCGCAATGGCCAGGACGCACTGACGCAGTCTGCCTTCACCATGGCGCTGCCAGCGAAAGACAAACCGTCTTACGGTGTCAGTGAAGATGGTCAGGGCAATGTGGTCGTGCTGGCGCTTGAGCAGGTTCGCAGCGGCACCATGCCGGAAGCGCAGAAGAAAGCCATGATTCAGGGTATCACGCAGAATAATGCGCAGATTGCCTTTGAAGCCTTGCTCAGTAATCTGCGTAAAGAAGGCAAAATCAAATACGGTGCAGCGGCACAGGCCCAATAAGCCTCGCAAAAAAAACTGCAACGTTTTGCAATAACAAAGGCCGCTTATGCGGCCTTTTCCATTTCTGGTTTCTGCTGTTTGTCCCGATGCCGCGGTGGGGGTAGGCTGACCGTGCTGTCAAACACATGGAGGAAAGCAGCATGCAAAACAGGTTACTCACCGCGCTATGCTTTACGTTACTCACCGGGGCAATGGTGCCGTCAGTTACTGCGCAATCCGTTACGGCTACCGAGCCAGCAACCAGCGTGACCGGGCAAAAGGCCACTGAACAGCCGACATCAGCGGATGAACTTGTCAGTATCAATCAGGCAACGGCGGAACAACTGAGTGCAGTGATGAACGGCGTTGGGCTGAAAAAAGCGCAGGCTATTATCAACTACCGTGAACAGTACGGGCCTTTTACCCAGTTGGATCAGCTGAAAGAGGTTCCCGGCATGGGAAATGCGTTGGTAGAGCGTAATGTCTCACGGCTTAAATTGTGATCTTTCTCGCGACTAACACGCTGCACGCTGCCGGATAGGCGGGACGGCTGCTAAGGTGATAGAGGTCATACCAGTTGGTGTGGCCTCTTTTTTTCAGAGGAGTGCGTGATGCAAACCATGATCAAAGTCCGCGGCTATCATCTTGATGTCTATCAGCATGTCAACAATGCACGCTATCTGGAATTTCTTGAAGAAGCCCGCTGGGCATGGCTTGAAAGGCTGGAGTCCTTTCAGTGGCTGAATGAGAATCAGCTCGCTTTTGTGGTGGTCAACATCAACATCAACTATCGTCGCGCGGCACGGATGGGCGATCTGCTGCAAATTCACAGTCAGCTGCTTCAACTGGGAGAGAAGAGCGGGGTGATTGGACAAACGGTGACGCTGGCTCCCGGCGGAGATGCGGTTGCCGACGCCACGCTAACCTTTGTCTGCATCGATCTGCGCACGCAAAAAGCGCAGCCGATGACAGGAGAGCTAAAACAGCGAATGGAGGAGATGCTGTCAGCGTAAGCCGGTTTTACGCTGCATTTCTTGCATAACGGCAGCGCTATTTATCTGGTAATCACGCAGGCCATTCGCTCGCAGATGACAGGCGGCGCACTCGCCACAGCCGTCGCCCTTGATGCCGTTGTAGCAGGTCAGCGTGTCGTTACGTACTAATGATAGCTGCTGCCAGTAGTCGGCGAGCGCCCAGGTTTCGGCCTTGTTCAGCCACATCAGCGGTGTTTCAAAGCGTACCGGACGAGCAGTGCCCAGTTCGATGGCATGATTGAGTGCCTTTACGAATTCGTCGCGGCAGTCCGGGTAGCCCGAAAAGTCGGTTTCGCAAACACCGGTAATCACTGCTTCAGCGTCGACCTGGTAGGCATAAATTGAAGCGAGGGTTAGAAATAAAATATTGCGTCCCGGCACAAAAGTACTTGGGAGGCCGCTGGCTTCAGGATCGTAAGCCGGAACGGGGATGCTGTCGCGCGTCAGGCTGCTAACGGCCAGCTCGTTGAGCAACGTAACATCCAGAACTTTATGCGCACGGGCACCCAAAGAGCGCGACAGCTGTTCGGCAATATCAATTTCCGCGCGGTGACGCTGGCCGTAATCAAACGTGATGCAATGCACCTCGTCATACTGCTTTAATGCCTGAATCAGGCAGGTTGTTGAATCCTGGCCGCCGCTGAAAACGACTACTGCACGTTTCATTCTTTATACCTTATTTGACTGTTGCGCCGTATGGTACTGCCTGCCGGGCAAGAAGGGTAGCCCAGCTATTGGAACGGCGGATATAAACCCTGACAGAGGTTAGACCAATATTTTCTGCCAGCACGCCAGATCGTCAATATTTTCTGTAACTCAGGCGCGATGATAATAAGTGTCGGGATAGCGCTACCGGTTGAGACACCCACTTTGCCAGAGAGCCATCCTCAACAAAATGACCGAGGCCACCCTGAAAAGCGAGCTGCTCGCTCTTTCGTCTGGCAGTCGAAAAGGCATAACAGCAATAAACGGCAATCCCAGCAGCGGCTCATGTTTCCTTCCATTAAATATTTGAAAATGGTAAGGCATAAACAGGAAAAAAGGTTTGCTCATTTACCTGTAAAATCGCACCTTAAGAGAGAATCATTCTCCTGAAGAGCCCTGTGACAGATAAAACTGACCTAAGCTGCTGGCTCTTTTGCAACTGGACTGTACGTTGTCTCTTCAGGCACTGGCGGATGCCGTTCATTTAACCACCACGCCGTGCTGGAAACGCTTGAAAAGACGGGAAGAGGAAGGCTATATTCGCGCCCGTGATGCGTTACTGGACGCGGAAAAACTGGCGTTGCCGCTAACTGCGTTTATGCTAATCAAGGCCCAGCAGCATAACAGCAGCGGGTATCAGCAGTTTGTTGCGATCGTTCATGCAATGCCAGAAGTTATGGGATGTTATCGCATGGTCGGAGAATATGATTATCTTCTGCGGATCGGGGTTGCCGATATGAAAAGCTACGACGCCTTCTCTAAGCGTTTAGTGAATGCCATTCTAGGTTTACTGGACGTTACGTCGAGCTTTGCTATGGAAGAGATAAAATACACAACGGCGCTGCCGTTATAGAGCCTGTTTGTGTCAACCTCGCTCAATCTTAACCAGGACGTTTTACTGTGCGACTGTTTAGTCAATTAAGCTGGTTTTTTCTACGTGAATGGCGGCGCTATCTTGGGGCCGTTTTCCTGCTGGTGGTCATCGCGCTTTTGCAGCTGTTACCGCCCAAAATCGTCGGCACTATTGTCGATGGGATTTCTCACCAGCATATGAGTGCCTCGCGGCTGCTGATGTGGGTTGGCGTTATGCTGATCACTGCGGTGGTGGTCTATCTGCTGCGCTACGTCTGGCGAGTGCTGCTTTTTGGCGCATCTTATCAGCTGGCCGTTGAGCTTCGTCAGGATTTTTACCGTCAGCTAAGCCGCCAGCATCCGGAATTTTATTTGCGTCACCGGACGGGGGATCTGATCGCCCGTGCCACCAATGACGTGGATCGCGTCGTTTTTGCCGCGGGGGAAGGCGTACTGACCCTGGTCGATTCGCTGGTAATGGGGCTGGCTGTTCTGATTGTGATGAGTACACAAATAAGCTGGCAACTCACGCTGCTGGCGCTGCTGCCGATGCCGGTAATGGCCATAGTGATTAAACGCTATGGCGATCAGCTGCACGATCGCTTCAAGCATGCTCAGGCGGCTTTTTCCTCCCTGAACGATCAAACTCAGGAAAGCCTGACCAGCATCAGGATGATTAAGGCTTTTGGATTAGAGGATCATCAGTCCAGTCAGTTTGCGGGTATCGCTCGTGAAACCGGCCAGAAAAATCTCCGCGTCGCGCGGGTGGACGCGCGCTTCGACCCCACGATTTATATCGCTATCGGCATGTCGAATCTGCTGGCGATTGGCGGTGGAAGCTGGCTGGTCTGGCACAATGAGATGACGCTGGGTCAGTTGACCAGCTTCGTCATGTATTTAGGACTGATGATTTGGCCAATGCTTGCGCTGGCATGGATGTTTAATATTGTCGAACGAGGCAGCGCGGCATGGAGTCGTATCCGCTCGCTGCTGTCGGAGTCACCCGCTGTGGCAGACGGCACGAAAACGCTGCCGGAAGATCGTGGGCAGTTACAAATCGCGATCCGTGAGTTTTGCTATCCAGGCGCGCAGCAGCCTTCGCTGCACCATGTCAATGTTAACCTTAAGCCCGGGCAGATGCTGGGACTGTGTGGTCCGACAGGCTCGGGGAAAAGTACCTTGCTCAGTCTGATCCAGCGTCATTTTGATATCGCGCAGGGGGATATTCGCTATCACGGCATTCCTCTTCCTCAGCTGCGGCTTGACAGCTGGCGTAGCCGACTGGCCGTGGTCAGCCAGACACCGTTTTTATTCTCTGACACCATCGCCAATAATATCGCGCTTGGAAGACCGACGGCCTCGCAACAGGATATTGAGCAGGCGGCCAAACTGGCGAACGTCCATGACGATATTTTGCGCCTGCCGCAAGGCTATGACACCGAAGTGGGAGAACGCGGCGTCATGCTTTCTGGCGGGCAAAAACAGCGTATCTCTATTGCCCGGGCGCTGTTGCTCAATGCTGAAATTCTGATCCTTGATGATGCGCTTTCTGCGGTCGATGGGCGCACCGAACATCAAATCCTGCATAACTTACGCAAATGGGGAGCGGGCAGAACGATTATTATCAGCGCTCACCGGCTGTCGGCGTTGACGGAAGCCAGTGAAATCCTTGTGATGCAAAGCGGCACCGTCGCCCAGCGTGGGCAACATACTCTCCTGGCCGGGCAAAGCGGCTGGTATCAGGATATGTATCGTTATCAGCAGCTTGAAGCCGCGCTGGACGAGGACGAAATCGAGAAAGGTGTCCCTCATGGCGAATCTTAATCAACTCTGGCCAACGCTGAAACGTTTGCTGAGCTATGGCTCACCCTGGCGGAAATCGCTGGGTCTGGCGGTATTGCTGCTGTGGATTGCGGCGGCCGCTGAGGTTCTGGGGCCGGTGTTGGTCAGCTACTTTATTGATAACATGGTCGCGAAACACACGATGCCGATTGGGCTGGTTACCGGTCTGGCCGTGAGCTTTATCCTGTTACAGATTCTGGCTGCCGGGTTGCACTACTGGCAGGCACTCCTGTTTAACGAGGCCGCGGTAGGCGTCGTCCAGCGCTTGCGTACGGATGTGATGGATGCCGCGTTACGCCAGCCTCTTAGCGCCTTCGATACTCAGCCGGTAGGCCAAATTATCTCGCGCGTGACTAACGATACGGAAGTTGTTCGCGATCTCTATGTGACCGTCGTGGCGACGGTTTTACGCAGTGCCGCACTTGTTGGGGCCATGCTGGTGGCCATGTTTAGCCTGGACTGGCGCATGGCGCTGGTCGCAATCACTATTTTCCCTGCCGTCTTAACCGTAATGCTGATCTATCAGCGTTACAGCACGCCGATTGTGCGTCGCGTCCGGGGCTACCTGGCCGACATTAACAATGGTTTTAATGAAGTGATTAACGGCATGAGCGTGATCCAACAGTTCCGCCAGCAGGCGCGCTTTGGGGAGCGAATGGGGGAGGCGAGCCGTTCGCACTACCTGGCGCGAATGGAAACGCTGCGGCTGGATGGCTTTTTATTGCGGCCGCTGCTCAGCCTGTTTTCGGCAATGATCCTTTGTGGATTAATGATGCTGTTTGGCTTTTCCGCGAACGGAAGCTTTGAAGTTGGCGTGCTCTACGCATTTATTAATTATCTTGGCCGCCTTAATGAGCCGCTGATCGAATTAACCACGCAGCAGTCGATGTTACAGCAGGCCGTTGTAGCAGGTGAGCGTATTTTTGAGCTCATGGATGCGCCTCGTCAGCACTACGGTCGCGACAATAAGCCGCTGGCGTCCGGGCAGATTGAGATTGAAAATTTGAGCTTTGCCTATCGCGACGATCGCAATGTGCTTAGCGATATCAATCTGCACGTGCCTTCCCGCAGCTTCGTGGCGCTGGTTGGACATACCGGCAGCGGGAAAAGTACGCTGGCCAATCTGATGATGGGTTACTATCCGATCAATCAAGGCGAAATTCGTCTGGATGGCCGGCCGCTCTCTTCGCTCAGTCACGGCGTGTTAAGGCAGGGTGTGGCGATGGTGCAGCAGGATCCGGTGGTACTGGCCGATACCTTTTTTGCCAACATTACCTTAGGCCGCGATATCAGCGAAGAGGCGGTATGGCAGGCTCTGGAAACGGTACAGCTTGCCGGGCTGGCGCGCAGTTTATCCGATGGGATCTATACCCGGCTGGGCGAGCAGGGGAATAACCTTTCGGTCGGACAGAAGCAGCTTCTGGCAATGGCCAGGGTACTGGTTGCCTCACCTCAGATCCTCATCCTGGATGAAGCAACGGCGAACATCGATTCCGGTACGGAACAGGCGATTCAGAAAGCGCTACAGGTCGTTCGCAAAAAAACCACGCTGGTGGTGATCGCACACAGACTGTCTACAATTACCGAGGCCGACACCATTCTGGTGCTGCATCGGGGGCAGGCCGTTGAGCAAGGGCATCATCGCGAGCTGCTGGAAAAACAAGGCCGCTACTGGCAAATGTACCAGTTACAGCTGGCTGGAGAGGAGCTTGAAGCGCCTGAAAGCGTAACAATGTAGCCGTTTCGCTGCACCACGATCAGGCGATAAATTCACCTTACTTGGCGAAATGCACACTTCTGACGCAGAGTGCACCTGAATGGTGCACTTTCCTCAGATTGGCTTTAGCGGCTTCGTTACGCTAAACCCAGCCTGGCCCGTGCGTACGCAATATCCGCCCCTCTCATCTTCTGAATATCTTCTTTTTTTATTTGTGGCACAGCCTTTGCTTTGATCAGTCCGTGTGGGGTGAAACAACCGTTTTCGTTACCTGGAGGGGATCGTATGAAGCTGGTTACTGTGGTAATCAAACCGTTCAAATTAGAAGACGTGCGTGAAGCACTGTCTTCAATCGGCATTCAGGGATTGACCGTAACCGAAGTTAAAGGTTTTGGTCGCCAGAAAGGGCATGCAGAACTTTATCGCGGGGCTGAATACAGCGTGAACTTCCTGCCGAAGGTAAAAATAGACATTGCGATTGCAGACGACCAGCTGGATGAAGTGGTTGATGTGATCAGTAAAGCCGCCTACACCGGCAAAATTGGTGACGGGAAAATTTTTGTTGCAGAACTGCAACGGGTTATCCGTATTCGCACCGGCGAAACTGACGAAGCAGCGCTGTAATCTCAGGGCTAAGAACTGTGATGGGATGGAATAAAATGAATAAAAAATTAGCTACGTTCGGTCTCGCGGGCCTGGCACTGTTACCTTCGCTGGCGATGGCGGCAGCGCCAGCAGTGGCAGATAAAGCGGACAACGCTTTTATGATGATTTGCACCGCGCTGGTGCTGTTTATGACACTACCCGGCATTGCCTTATTCTACGGCGGATTAATCCGCGCTAAAAACGTGCTTTCTCTGATGACTCAGGTTTCCGTCACCTTCGCGCTGGTTTGCGTATTATGGATGGTATACGGCTATTCACTGGCGTTTAGCGAAGGTAACGCTTTCTTTGGCGGCTTTAGCATGGTGATGCTAAAAAATATTCAGCTTACGGCGCTGGTCGGCTCGTTCTATCAGTATATTCACGTCGCGTTCCAGGCCTCTTTTGCCTGTATTACCGTTGGCCTGATTGTTGGTGCGATCGCTGAACGTATCCGTTTTTCTGCGGTGCTGATCTTTGTCGCAATCTGGCTGACGTTCTCTTATCTGCCTATTGCTCATATGGTGTGGTCAGGCGGCCTGCTTGCTCAGGACGGTGCGCTGGACTTTGCGGGTGGCACGGTAGTGCATATCAATGCGGCCGTCGCGGGGCTGGTTGGTGCTTACCTGGTTGGCAAACGTGCCGGTTTTGGTAAAGAAGCCTTTAAACCTCATAACCTGCCGATGGTCTTTACCGGCACCGCAATCCTTTACGTTGGCTGGTTCGGCTTTAATGCGGGCTCTGCCAGCGCGGCAAATGAAATTGCAGGCCTGGCCTTTATTAACACCGTTATGGCTACCGCAGGAGCCATGCTCAGCTGGACCTTCGGTGAATGGGCACTGCGCGGTAAACCGTCTCTGCTGGGCGTCTGTTCCGGCGTGATTGCCGGTCTGGTCGCTATCACCCCAGCCTGTGGTTATGTTGGCGTGGGTGGGGCATTAATCATCGGTATCGTTGGTGGTTTGGCCGGTCTTTGGGGCGTAACGACGCTGAAAAAATGGCTGCGTGTTGACGATCCTTGTGACGTATTCGGCGTGCACGGCGTATGCGGTATCGTTGGCTGTATCCTGACTGGCGTTTTTGCCTCGCCTTCCCTGGGCGGGGTGGGTTATGCCGAGGGTGTCTCTATGGGACATCAGGTATGGGTTCAGTTGCTGAGCGTCGGCGTGACCATTGTCTGGACGGGCGTGGTAGCCTTTATCGCCTTCAAGGTAGCGGATATGACTGTCGGACTGCGTGTTCCTGAAGACCAGGAGCGTGAAGGTCTTGATGTTAACAGCCATGGCGAAAATGCTTACAACCAGTAATCCGTCACTAAATTAACGGATAAAAACGGCTCCCTCGGGAGCCGTTTTTCGTTAAACAGCCAATTTTACCGCACGCGCATTACGCCTTCCTGCACTGTAGACGCAACCAGGATCCCATCCTGCGTATAAAATTCTCCGCGGACAAACCCTCTGGCACCCGAGGCTGAGGTGCTCTCAACGCTATACAATAGCCAGTCATTCAGATTAAAAGCGCGATGGAACCACATTGAATGATCGATAGTGGCCACCTGCATACCCGGCTCAAGAAAACCTTTGCCATGAGGTTGCAGCGCAACAGGCAGAAAATTGAAATCGGAAGCGTAGCCCAGCAGATATTGATGGATCCTTTTATCGTCAGGCAGCGGGCCATTCGCCCGCAGCCAGACATGACGTACAGGCTCATCAACATGTCCTTTCAGAGGATTATGAAATTTCACCGGACGAATATCGAAAGGCTTTTCCGACAAAAACTTTTCCCGCGCTTTTTCAGGAATGAAATGGGAAAGCTGTTTGGCAATTTCGCCTTCTGCGGGGAGATTGTCCGGCCCGGCGACCTGCGGCATCGGTTTTTGATGTTCGAAGCCCGTTTCCGGTGCCTGAAAAGAGGCGGTCATATAAAAAATAGGCTGTCCGTTCTGGATGGCACTGACGCGACGGGCGCTGAAGCTTTGTCCATCACGTAGCGTTTCCACATCATAAATAATCGCTTTCTGGCTATCGCCAGGGCGCAAAAAGTAGCTGTGGAATGAGTGGATAATGCGTTCAGCCGGTACCATCTGCTTCGCAGCATAGAGCGCCTGTCCTACTACCTGACCACCAAAAACCTGACGCAGGCCCAAATCTTCACTTTGGCCGCGAAACAGGCCTTCTTCCAGCTTTTCCAGATTCAACAGCGTTAACAGGTCATGCAGTGCCTGGCTCATTACGGCATCCTCAATAGTCGGTTCACATTCAGTTTGCGAATACAACCGGTTGCCGTCAACGGGCGAAGCGGGTTTCTTTAAAGGATTGCCCAGCTTCCAGGCAAATATCAGTAACCTGTGCCAGAATTAAGGCCTGTGGGACAGGGAAACTCTGTCTCTTATGGTTTGGTAAAAATGACTTTTTGCATTGATCATAAGGAGAATAAATCAATGAAACTCTGGCCTGTACTGACCGGTGCCGCTCTGGCGGTGACACTCTCTGGATGTGCTGACAAGGGAGGGTATGTGCCAACGGCAACGCTGGCTTCGCAGGTGGCGGGACAACAGTCGACAATCCGACAGCCTAACGTCAGTGGTTCGATTTATATTCGACAGAATGTCTCTTTGCCGCCGGATTCATCTCTGACCGTGACCCTGTCTGATGCTTCAGTTTCAGATGCGCCATCGAAAGTGCTTTCACAACGGGTGGTGCTGACCGATGGTAAACAGGCGCCATTTAAATTTATTCTGCCTTTCAATCCAGCGGATATTCAGCCGAATGCCAGAATTCTGCTTAGCGCGGCAGTTATCGTAGACCATAAAGTTGTCCTTATTACTGACAATGTTAAAACGGTCATCAACAGCGGCGGGACCAAACAGGATCTGACCCTGGTACCCGTTCCCTCCAGAGCGCTGCCAACGCAGGCTAAGCCGGCAACCACGCTGCCGTCAACGTCACCGACTCAGGTAAGCCCTTCATCCTCTGTGCCTGCGCCAACGTCTCTGTAAAAACTGCCCCGGTAAACATAGCCGCCCCGGTTGGGGCGGTTTATTGCACCCAGCGATAACGGCCTAAAGCAATTTTCCCCTCAGGACTGACTTCAATTCCCTCTGCCAGCAAGGCCTGGCGCTGACGATCGAGATCGGTGCCCGTTAACGAAATTTCCCCCAGACGGTTGATGACGCGATACCACGGAAGCCTGCTCCCTTCAGGCAGGCGTTTTAATACTCCTCCTACCTGGCGTGCGGCACGAGGCGAACCCGCCAGCCGGGCGATTTCGCCATAAGTGGTGACTTTACCAAAGGGGATTGCTGCAACAATGTGATAAATACGCTGCTGAAAAGTATCATTTTCCATTATCAATTCTCCTTCACTACTTCCGGCAACAGAAAATACTGTCCAGAGCGGAAGGGCTGACAGGTAATTTTCAGACCGGTAAAAAGCATAAAATGTGGGCGGAGTGCGCTGAAATCGACGGGATCGAACAAGAAATCAACGGTTGCCAGAGGTGGGGTTGCAATTGCCGGGGGCTTCATTGATAATGCCCTCGCTCCATAACATGGAGCCGTCAATGGGGGCCCGGTTGGTTCTCCCGCAACGCTAACTTGTGAACTCGGTCAGATCCGGAAGGAAGCAGCCGCAGCAGGTGACGCGTGTGCCGGGATGTAGCTGGCAGGGCCCCCACCCAATTTCCCTTCGGAAAACCCTACCTTTCTCATCCTTATTACTGTACTGCTTACTCTGCCTTATTTCCCGATTAGCGAACAAATTTCCAAACGGCGACCGGTACTTTGTCGTAAAGCTTATTCATCGTCAGTTCAGCAAGACGATGGTCAGCAGCGGAATAGAACACTGCCAGTTCATTATCGGATAATTCGTATTTATTTTTCTCGATTACACGTTCGAGGGTGTCGATAGACCGACACCGTCTTAAACGCATCAGATAATCAGTTTTAGTCAGGAGTTTATCTGTCATTGTTAAGCCGTTGAAAATATAAAGGGTTACTAAAACGAATGGCTCGCCTGAGCAGTGACGAAAGCGCATTCCTCTACAAAAATGTTGAACAGCCGCTTCGCTGATTTTTGCCATCGTTTGAGATCTTGAACATTAATGCCGTAATTACTGAAAAGCATAAACGTATCGTCAAGATATTCATCTATCTGGCTAATCAGATCGCTATCTTCGATATGCTTGATTTTGTAATTCATGGTAAAAGCAGCAATATGCTCAATCAAGTCGTTAAGCTGCAAATTTATTGCTGAAGTAGGATCGTTAACCCAACCGTGATGGCTGTCACCCAAGGTGGCAAGACTTTCATCATACAGGTTTTCACACAAAAATTTAAGCTGGGCGATATCATGCCTTTTTGGTGAGTATTCGTCCATCTTTTTCCCCTCCATAGCGAGTGAAAAATGCCGTTAACGCAGGCTTTAGCGAGCGATTTGCCAGGAAGCGATTTTGGATATCTTACTCGTAATCTAAATAAATATAACCTGGTTAACTCTATTTTGGAGGCTATTACCCAAAATTACAATTCATCGGCAACGGAAGCGGGTTCCGTATCGATAAAATCAAAAACAAGTGCATCGGGCTGCCATTCAAAATTTACCGTTTGGATTGTTAACTGTTCACTATCAATATCAAGACAAGGGTTAAACACCCGCCAGCAAAAGCTGTAATTCATCTTATAACGCGAATGTTCTACATATTCTATAGAAATAATTTTTGTGCTGTCGGGAACATATTGCGCATTTTGTGAATACCACTGCAATGATCCGGTCAGCTCATCTTCTATTTTGGGAATAATCCGCTGAATAAATTGTTGTAGTTCAGCCGCATTTACTTCACGGAACCCGTCGCTGAAAGGAATACGTTTGCGCATTTTTTCTCCACAGAGTTAATAAATGCTAATACAGATAATTGTTCTCAATGGCGGAATAATCAAGGTCGTATAAAAAAATATTAACTATCATGATGATTTGACTGTTAATTATTTTAGTCGGTAAAACGGCTTTCTGCGATAGAAAAACGAAAGAAGTTATAGATTTTTTTATATAACCCTGACGGGTATTCAATAATTTTCTGGAAATAATTAGATACACTTTGCGCCAGCAAAACAAGATGCTCTCAGTGTATGGTATTGTTATGTTATAACATACAGGTATGGCGGTTATGTATTTATCAGGGGCATTTGTTCTGCGCGGCACGCTTTTAACTCAACCGGCATGGGTGCGATTCGCGCTCGCTGCCTTTCTTGCAGGCTCATTGGTAGCCATCACCTGTTGGGCAATCTTCTAATGATTAACATGACCAATCTTGTGGTGGGGTATCAGGGAAAGCGTGTCACGCCCAACATCAACGGCACCTTTCTGCCTGGCACAATGACTGCACTGACCGGAGCGAATGGGGCAGGTAAATCAACCCTGCTGAAAACGCTGGCGGGATTGCTTCCCGCCGTTAGCGGACATTTCGAGTTACCTCAGAGATGCAACATGGCATGGCTGCCTCAGCAATCAGAAATCGAGAAAAGTTTCCCCATCAGCGTCGTTGACCTGGTGGCGATGGGATGTTGGAAACAGTGCGGCTGGTTTGGGACAATCGATCGCAGCATGCGGCAAAAAATCATGACGGCTCTGGAAAAAGTGGGCATGCGTGATTTTGCGACCGCGCAACCTGCGACACTCTCCGGTGGCCAGCTGCAACGGGTACTCTTTGCCCGACTCCTGGTTCAGGAGGCACGGTTGCTGCTGCTTGATGAGCCTTTTACCGGAATCGACAGCCAGACAATTGAGCTGCTGCTGGCATTACTGGCAGAAAGACACCGGGCAGGCTGTACCCTGATTGTGGTGCTGCATGACAGGGCCCTGGTTGGAAAATACTTTCCACAAACATTGCAATTGCTGACAGATCGGGCCGAATGGAGCAGCGCGCCTGCTGAGGTAATGTCCGCCAGTTTCGGCCATGAGAAGCAGGCATGATGATCCTCTCGCTTATCCATCCTTTTATTGAGTTTGGCTTTATGCGCCGTGCGCTGGTTGCTTGCGTTGCGCTTTCGCTTAGCGCCACGCCGTTAGGTCTCTTTTTGCTGTTACGCAGACTGAGCCTGGTCGGGGATGCGCTTTCTCATGCGGTGTTGCCGGGAGCGGCTATCGGCTATCTGATATCTGGTTTGTCGCTGGTTGCCATGGGCGTTGGCGGGGTCATTGCGGGGTTGTCGGTTGCGCTGCTCTCAGATGCAGTCAGCCGCTATACGCCCTTACGTGAAGATGCCAGTTTCGCGGGATTTTATCTCGGCTCGCTGGCGCTAGGCGTGACGCTGGTATCACTGCGCGGTTCCAGCGTAGATCTGCTGCATGTGCTATTTGGTTCACTGCTCGCGGTAGATAATCCCTCAATCCTGTTGGTCAGTACGATTGCCGCTGTTTCGTTACTGACGCTGGCCCTGATTTATCGTCCGCTGGTAATCGATGCTTTCGATCCTACTTTTTTACGTGCGCAAAGCCGTTGGGCCGCACCACGGGTTCACGGTATTTTCCTGATTCTGGTGGTGACTAATTTGGTAGCGGGTTTTCAGGTGCTCGGTACGCTGATGTGTGTGGGGCTAATGATGTTGCCTGCCGCCGCCGCGCGATTCTGGCGGCAGGAACTTCCGGGCATGATGGTTTGTGCCATGATCCTCGCTTTACTTGCCAGCTTTATCGGCCTGACCGCTTCATTTTATCTTGCGCTGCCCGCCGGCCCTGCCGTGGTACTCAGCGCCGCAATACTCTTTTTTATTTCGATTTTGCTCGGGCCATGCGGGGGCCTTTTACGCATGCGCCTTTTTATTATTGGTAAGGAGAAAGTATGAAGAAGTTACCTGTTGCGCTGGCCGTCGCTGCGATGTTTATTGCGCCGCTGGCGATGGCAAAAACGGTAGACGCAGTCGCCAGTTTTTCAGTTTTAGCGGATATCGTGACTCAGGTGGGGGGGGAACATGTGCAGGTTAAAAGCCTGGTAGGGCCGAATGGCGATCCTCACAGCTTTGAGCCGACGCCACAGGATAGCCAGGCGCTGGCGAAGGCTGATGTGGTATTTGTCAGCGGACTGGGGCTGGAAGGATGGATGGATCGTCTGATTTCCGCTTCAGACTATAAGGGCAAGGTGATTGTCGCTTCTCAAGGCGTTGCAACCCGCACTCTGGAAGAGGAAGGAAAAACCATTACCGATCCACACGCCTGGAACAGCATGAAAAATGGGGTGATTTACGCGACTAACGTTATGAACGCGCTGATTGCGGCCGATCCGCAGGATGCCAGCGACTTCCGTCAGCGTGGTACTGAATACATTAATCAGTTGCAAAAGCTGGACGGCTGGGCAGCAGCCAGCTTCGCCGCAATCCCTGCGACAAAACGTAAAGTCCTGACCAGTCATGATGCTTTTGGCTATTTTGGCCAACGCTATAGCGTTAGTTTTATGTCGCCGGTTGGTTTTTCAACCGAGTCGGAAGCGAGCGCTGCTAACGTGGCTGGTTTAATTACTCAGCTGAGAAAAGAGCATATTGGCCGCTACTTTATTGAGAATCAGACCGACCCACGGCTGGTGAAACAAATTGCTAATGCAACGGGTGCCCGGCCCGGCGGCGAACTTTATCCTGAAGCATTAACGAAAAAGGGCGGCGAAGCGGATACCTACCAGGCAGCGTTTAAGCATAACGTCAACGTGATGCTGGCCAGCATGAAATAACACTGAGCATTAACCGTGGGGAAAACAACAAGGGCCGCATGATGCGGCCCTTATTGTTTAGCGCTTTTTCTTCCTGCCCTGTACGGCCTTAAAGCGCGGATTGCTTTTACAGATAACAAAAACGCGGCCGTGGCGACGCACAACTTTGCAATCCTGATGACGTTTTTTGGCTGAAGCCAGCGAACTCAATACCTGCATACTGCCTCCTTATTTTTTGAAGAAATGACCAAAACGCTGGTTGAAGCGATGCGCACTGCCTTCTTTCGCAAACTCTTTCTGTTTACCGGTGTAGTACGGGTGCGAAGCAGATGAAACATCGAGAGGGATGTAGGGCAGCGTTTTGCCATCCAGCTCGACGGTGCGATCGGTTTTGATGGTAGAACCGACGATAAAGTAAGTGTCAGCGCTGGTATCGTGGAAAGCCACGGTACGGTAAACCGGATGAATATTTTCTTTCATAAATCCTCTTTGCTGATTCGTATGTTATAACATAACATTATTATGCCCACCACAGGCTGGAATTGCAACAGGGTGAGTCTGTTGCTAAAGCAATGCGTCAGCAGAGAGGAAAGGGGGAAAACCGGTCTGTAGGGAGAAGAAAGGCAAAAAAAAAGAGGCCGCAATTGCGGCCTCTTGAGGTATCACCCAAATTTAATGGTGAGATTCGTTTGTCGTTGAAGGCTCAAGCTCTTCTTTATTCTTACCGAAGCGGCGGCGTACCACCACAAAGAATACCGGTACAAAGAAGATAGCCAGAATGGTGGCTGTTACCATGCCGCCCATCACGCCGGTACCTACTGCGTTCTGCGCGCCAGAACCTGCACCGGTACTGATTGCCAACGGCAGTACGCCGAGGATAAAGGCCAGTGAGGTCATCAGAATTGGACGCAAACGCATGCGAACCGCTTCCAGGGTGGCTTCCACCAGGCCTTTGCCTTCTTTTTCCATCAGGTCTTTGGCGAATTCTACGATTAAGATCGCATTCTTCGCCGACAGCCCAATGGTTGTCAGCAGGCCTACCACGAAGTAAACGTCATTACTCAGTCCACGTATCGTAGTAAACAGCAGCGCACCTATGACCCCAAGCGGAACCACCAGCATAACTGAGAAAGGAATAGACCAGCTCTCGTACAGCGCCGCCAGACAGAGGAACACCACAATCAGCGAGATGGCATAAAGTGCTGGTGCCTGGTTACCTGAGAGGCGTTCCTGATAGGACATTCCAGTCCACTCATAACCAATCCCCTGTGGCAGTTTTCCAGCCAGCTCTTCCATCAGGTTCATCGCATCGCCTGAGCTTTTACCCGGTGCAGCCTGTCCTAAAATTTCCATGGACGGCAGGCCGTTATAGCGCTCAAGACGTGGCGAACCATACTGCCATCTTGCGCTGGCGAAGGCGGAGAACGGCACCATTTCACCGTTTGTTGCGCGCACGTACCATTTATTAATGTCGTCCGGCAACATACGGGAATCAGCCTGGCCCATGACGTAAACTTTCTTCACACGACCGCGATCGATAAAGTCATTAACGTAAGAGCCGCCCCAGGATGCACCCAGCGTTGTATTGATATCAGAGATAGAGACGCCAAGCGCTTCGGCCTTCTCCTGATCGATAGTCAGCTTGTACTGCGGCGTATCTTCCATGCCGTTTGGACGCAGGCCAACGATGGTATCAGAATGCTCCGCAGCCATGCCAAGCAGCTGATTACGCGCCTTGGTCAACGCGTCATGCCCAAGGTTAGCCTGATCGATCAGCTCAAAGTCGAAGCCGGTAGCGTTACCCAGTTCGATAATTGCCGGCAGGTTGAACGGAATAACCATGGCATCTTTGATCGCACCAAACGCCTGCATGGCACGACCGGCAATCCCTTCAACCTTGTTTTCCGAGCCGCTACGTTCTTCCCACGGCTTAAGGCTGACGAAGGCGATACCGGTGTTCTGTCCACGACCCGCAAAGCCAAAGCCGTTAACCGTAAACACGGAACGCACGTTGTCTTTTTCTTTGGTCAGGAAGTAATCCGTTACCTGGTCGAGCACCTTCTGCGTACGGCCCTGCGTTGCGCCAGCCGGCAGCTGAGCCTGAGCCAGCAGCAGACCCTGATCTTCTTCCGGCAGGAAGGAGCTTGGCAGCTTCACGAACATGTACGCCATACCAACCACGATCACCAGGTAAATCAGCAAGTAACGGCCGGTGCTGCGAATGATGTGGCCAACGCTGTCGGTGTAGTGATGAGTGCTTTTTTCAAACAGGCGGTTAAACCAGCCAAAGAAACCGGTGGTTTTACCGTGATCGCCTTTCTTGATTGGCTTCAGCATCGTGGCACAGAGCGCCGGCGTCAGAATCAACGCGACGATCACTGACAGCACCATGGCTGAAACAATGGTGATGGAGAACTGGCGGTAGATCACACCGGTTGAGCCACCAAAGAAGGCCATCGGGATAAATACGGCTGACAGCACCAGGGCAATCCCCACCAGCGCGCCCTGAATCTGCCCCATCGACTTGCGGGTAGCTTCTTTTGGCGGCAGGCCTTCATCGGCCATCACGCGCTCGACGTTTTCCACCACCACGATCGCATCATCAACCAGCAAGCCTATCGCCAGCACCATCCCGAACATCGTCAGCGTGTTTATCGAATAACCAAACGCGCTGATAATGCCGAAAGTCCCTAACAGAACTACGGGCACCGCAATCGTCGGGATCAGGGTGGCGCGGAAGTTCTGCAGGAACAAATACATGACGATGAACACCAGCACAATCGCTTCGACCAGGGTCTTAACCACTTCCTGAATGGAGATCTTAACGAACGGCGTGGTGTCGTACGGATAAACCACTTTCAGACCGGCCGGAAAGAACGGTTCCAGTTTACCCAGCTCCGCTTTTACCGCGGCTGCCGTATCCAGTGCGTTAGCACCGGTCGCCAGCTTGATACCGATACCGGAGGCAGGTTTACCGTTATAGCGAGCAACGATCTCGTAGTTTTCACCGCCAAGCTCGATCTTCGCCACGTCTTTCAACAGCACGCGCGAACCGTCTGAGTTAACTTTCAGCAGAATTTTGCCAAACTCATCCGTTGAGGTCAGACGCGTCTGAGCAATGATAGAGGCGTTAAGCTGCTGGCCTGGGATCGGCGGGGAGCCCCCTAACTGACCGGCTGCAACCTGGGCGTTCTGCGCGGTGATCGCGCTGATAACGTCAACCGGCGTCAGCTGATAGTTATTCAGCTTGTGCGGATCCATCCAGATACGCATTGCATATTGCGCACCGAATATCTGAGTATCACCTACGCCGAGGGTACGGCTGATAGGATCTTTGATATTCGACGCCACATAGTCCGCAATGTCGTTTTGCGTCATGGTGCCGTCATCGCTAACGAAACCGGCCACCATCAGGAAGCTGCTGGAGGATTTTTGAACCTGAATCCCCTGCTGTTGTACTTCCTGCGGCAGCAACGGCGTTGCCAGCTGCAGTTTGTTCTGCACCTGAACCTGCGCGATATCCGGATCGGTACCCGACTGGAAAGTCAGCGTTAGCTGTAAGGTGCCGGATGAATCGCTGTTTGATGACATATACATCAGGCCATCAATACCGTTCATGTTTTGCTCAATAACCTGGGTTACGGAGTCCTGCAGCGTTTTTGCATCGGCGCCTGGATAGGTAGCGCGAATCTGTACGGCCGGTGGCGCAACATTAGGATATTGCTCAATCGGCAGTTTTAGAATCGACAGCACGCCCACCAGCATAATAATGATGGCGATAACCCACGCAAAGATGGGGCGATCGATAAAGAACTTAGCCATGGATCAACGGCTCCTGTTTAAGACTGCGGTTGTTCAGATTTTGCCTGCGCGGCATCGTCTGCACTCACTTCCTGCGGCGTCACCTGCGCACCGGCTTTGGCACGTTGAATACCGGTGGTAATCACTTTATCGCCTTCCTTCAGGCCAGCCGTTACCAGCCATTTGTCGCCGATAGCTTGATCCGTCGTCAGATTACGGGATTCCACTTTATTATCTGCGCCAACAACCATTGCCGTGGCCTGGCCCGTTGGCGTACGGGTCACCGCCTGCTGTGGCACTAACAGCGCCGCAGGGTTGGTGCCTTCTTCCAGACGTGCACGCACAAACATGCCGGGCAGTAAAGCGTGATCCGGGTTCGGGAATACCGCACGCAGCGTAATGGAGCCGGTCGTTTCATCAACGGTGACATCAGAGAATTCTAATGTTCCGCTCTGAGCATATTCGCTACCATTTTGCATCAGCAGCTTAACCTGAGCTTTGCCGTCAGCCTGCTGCAGCTTGCCAGAGTTCAGCTCTTCACGCAGACGTGTGAAATCTTCACTGGATTGGGTCACGTCAACGTAAATAGGATCGAGCTGCTGAACTGTGGCCAGAGCAGTGGTCTGAGCGTTCTGCACCAGTGCACCTTCTGTGACGGAAGATTTACCGATGCGGCCGCTGATAGGCGAGGTCACTTTGGTATAAGCAAGGTTGATACGAGCCGTTTCAACGCTGGCCTTCGCCACCTGAACTGCGGCGGCAGTCTGGCTTTGCGTGGAAATAGCGTTGTCATAGTCTTGCTGGCTGATGTACTTAGTACCCAGCAGCGGCTTATAGCGCTTCACGGTCAATGCCGCGATCTGTGCGTTAGCCTGAGCCTGTGCTAAATCCCCTTTGGCGCTGTCGTAAGCGGCCTGATAAGTGGCCGGATCGATCTGATAAAGCGATTGTCCCGCTTTAATATCGCTGCCTTCCACAAAATTACGCTTCAGGATAATGCCTGAAACCTGAGGGCGAACTTCGGCAACGCGGTACGAGGATGTACGGCCCGGAAGATCGGTAGTAATTTTTAGCGGAGCGCTCTTCAGGGTGACGACACCGACCTCGGGGGCTTTCTGCTCACCGCCCTGTTGCGCATCTTTATTATCACATCCTGTTAGCACTAAGCTGCCTGAAAGCATCAGAACGGCCGCCAGAGGCGTTAACCCTCTGTTTTTGTTCATAAATAAACCTCGAGTGTCCGATATCGATTGTTCAATGGATCACAAACCCATAAACCCATTGCTGCGTTTAAATTATGGTCGTGCTATGTTACATACATTCGCAAATGTATGTAAGTCTACCCTGATTGTAAAAGTCACCCTATGGCACGAAAAACCAAACAGCAGGCGTTAGAAACGCGAAATCACATCCTTGACGCGGCGATTGCAAGGTTTTCCGAGCATGGCGTAGCTAAAACTTCGCTGGCCGATATTGCAACGGCGGCTGGCGTAACGCGTGGCGCAATTTACTGGCATTTCAAAAACAAAACTGATTTGCTCAATGAAATCTGGGCCCAGTCAGAAAGTGGACTGGAAAACTTAGAGCTTGAGTATCAATTAAAACACCCATCTGATCCACTCTCCGTCATGCGCGCCATGCTAACGTATGTGCTTGAAGCCACTGTACACGACGCTCGCCGACGTTCACTTATGGAAATTATTTTTCATAAGTGCGAGTTTGTCGGCGAAATGACCACTTTACAGATGATGCAGCAAACGCTGTATCTGGAGTGCTACGAGAAGATCGAAGATGTCCTGCGCCAGTGTATGGCCGCAGGGCAGCTACCCGAAAACCTGGATACCCGACGCACGGCAGTTGTCATGCGGGGATATATCACGGGGATTATGGAAAACTGGCTGTTTATGCCGGAAAGCTTCGATCTGGCCGCCGACGCAACGCAACTGGTCGAGGTGCTGATTGATATGCTCAGGCATAGCCTGGCGCTGCGCCTGCCGGCAAATTAACGGTTTGCTTCATCGTCCGGTGCAGCGGACACCTTTTTTTCAAAGTCTCGCTGCACAATAGCCAGCGCATTGAGAACGGTTTGGGGAGCAATCTGGTTTTCTTCCAGCAGCATAATCAAATCCACAGCCAGCCTGACCTCTTCAGGCGCGGTGTCCAGTGACATATTCTTTCTCCTTTTTGTATAAAGCCAGCCCGGTTAAATACGCAGTTTCTTGATCACTAACACCATCAGCAATGAGCCCGCCAGCGCAATCAGTAAGGCTCGGGGATCGCTTTGCGCCAGGGTTCCGTAGTTGAAAAAGGCAGCAATATAGCCCCCGATTAATGCCCCAACGATGGCCAGCACCAGCGTGGGGATCAAACCGCCTGGCCGTCCGGGAAAAAAGCGCCGGGTCAAAAAGCCGGTCAATATCCCGATGATTATCCACGAAAGAAGTCCCATCCGTTGCCTCCAGTCAGCATTATTCAGCAAGTATAGCAAGGTTGCTCCGGTCGATTAGGCGTCCCCTTACTGCTCGCGTTTTTCTATTGCACGCTCAATACGTTTTAGCGCTTGCAGACAGCGTTGTAACCGTCCTTCCAACGCCGCAATTTCTCGCTGTAGGGTCTGCTGCTGTGCTAACGTCTGCTGCGCGCCAAGCTGGCTTTCACGATCGGCGATCATTGATTTAAGCCGGCGTTCATAATCCTGATGTTTCGCCAGCTTTTCGTATAAATTCTCCTGTTGTGGCTCCTCGCGCGTTTCGGCCGTGCGAAGTTTCAGCGTCGCCAGCTCCCGTTGCAGCGCGCTTATTTGCAGCACGACGCGTTCTGCCATCCAGGCGACCCGTTCGGTACGCTGGCCGTTTACGCTTTGTTTTAGCAGCGTGAAACTGTGCTGAACTTCCTGCAAATAATCGCCAAGGCGGGTGCTGTGACTGCGAAAAAGTTGATCGTCAAAGCGAGCTTTGGGCGTACGTTTATTCGTATGGGGAGCAACGGCCTGAGCCAGCTCTTCAAGCTTTTCTTCCAGCTGCTGAAGCAGGTGGGCACTTTTCATGGTGTTCTCTCCGGTGAATGCACCGTTTATACTACGTGTTCAGCAAAAGAAAAGGGCATCTATGCAACGTATCCTCTTACTGATAGCGGGCTGGCTGGCGATGGGGCTGGCAACGCTGGGCATTATTTTGCCTTTATTGCCCACTACGCCATTTCTGCTGCTGGCCGCGTGGTGTTTTGCTCGTTCCTCGCCGAGATTTCACGACTGGTTGCTGAACCGGTCGATCTTTGGGCGTTATCTGCGTCACTGGCAACAGTATCGGGCCGTGCCGCCCGGAACAAAAGGGCGGGCAATAACGATAACGCTGATCACCTTTGCTGTTTCGCTTTGGCTGGTTAAAATTATTTGGGTGCGACTGTTATTAATTTGTATGCTCGGTGTACTCATTCTCTTTATGTTACGGTTGCCGGTCATTGATGAAGGGCAACAAAAACCGTGAATTTGCTTCCAGCGGTTGCAATTGTCGGACGGTTTGCATAGATTTGGTCGTTTTCGTGCGCGGCTTCCCCCAGACACTCCTGTTTTGCTCTGCTAATTTGTCTGCAAGAGCACCGAAGCTGCGCGAGTCAGATTTGTATTTACCAGGCACAACATTATGACCGCAACTGCGCAGCAGCTTGAATTTCTTAAAAACAGTATCAAAAGCATTGAGGATTACCCTAAGCCGGGCATTCTGTTCCGTGACGTGACCAGCTTACTGGAAGATCCGCAGGCCTATGCGCTTAGCATTGAACTGTTAGTTGAACGCTACCGTAATGCGGGTATCACGAAAGTCGTGGGTACTGAAGCACGTGGTTTCCTGTTCGGTGCCCCGGTCGCTTTAGGTCTGGGTGTCGGTTTTGTTCCCGTGCGTAAACCGGGCAAACTTCCACGCAAGACCTATACCGAAAGCTACGAGCTGGAATATGGCACCGACAGTCTGGAACTGCACTGTGATGCGATTGGCCCGGGCGATATTGTGCTGGTGGTGGACGATCTGCTGGCAACGGGCGGAACTATCGAAGCGACGGCCAAACTGATCCGCCGTGCGGGTGGTGAAGTGAAGGATGCGGCTTTTATCATCAACCTGTTCGATCTGAGTGGCGAGTCGCGCCTGAACGCGCTGGGTATTAACTGCTACAGCCTGGTTAACTTCCCGGGCCACTAAGACGATGCGGCAAGCGGGCATCCGCTCATCTTGCCGGACGATAAAACCCCACGTTCTGACGTGGGGTTTTTGTTTTATCAGAACTTAATATTTACCGAGACGGCAACAGCCTGGCTCGTTTCATGTGCCGATTTTTGCACATCGTAATGAAGCCCGTAGCTCATATTCTCTTTCTGCACCTGTAGTCCTGTCCTGGCGCTGAAGGCAGAGCGGTCGGCAAGGCGTGATTCGCTCCAGGCCGAACCCTTAACGCCCGCCATCGTCACCCTTGTTCCGTTTGTCGTGTCGCCTGTGGTGACAATATAAGCGAGATCCAGCGCCGGTTTGAGGGTATAGCCCGACGCCGTTTTAAACTCCTTACTGAACATCACGCCGAGCGGCATTGACCACAGGGAAGCCGAGCTGTCACCATTTTTGAACAGGGATTTACCGTTACTCATTGCATCAAAACTGCGGTTTTTCAATAAAGTATAACGCAGGCCAATATGGGGAATGATGTCGGCATAAGGGCTCTCAACGCTATACTCAGCGGTCAGCCCGCCACTCAGAATGGTTGATTTAGTCTCTCCTGACAGTTTTGTATAAGGCGTCGCTGCCGACAGGGACTGCTTCATATCGTGACTGACACGTGAATAGTTAACATCAGCGATTAAGTTCCAGTTGTTATTCAGCCAGCTGCCATAAAGCGACGCTCCCCAGAAATCGAGATCGTCCTTCACTGGATACACATTTCCGGAAGAGTTGCCTTTTCCTTTACCGATGTTCAGTGCGCCGCCGGTTTTCAGAATGGCGTCTTCTTTTGTGATTAACGTGTCTTCTGCGCCCACAAAAACGCCCGCAAGCCAGGTGTCTGTTTTGGCGTTGAAACCGCCAGAGCTATAGCCTTTTAGCGTGCTGTCGCTGTAGAGCAGGGACGTCCACAGATTGAACCCTTCCTCCAGCGGCGTGCCCTTAAAGAAATGCTCTCCCTGCGACAGATGCTGTGAAATGGCTTTGGTGGTTGCCGACATCACCTGGAAACTGCTCCCCGCGACGTTAGCGATAGAAGCAAAGTTAATTGCCGACTCGACAAGGCGGGCCGCCGTATCTGTATCGCTAACGGTTTGTACATCCATCGCCTGCGACACAAACTGCTGTGCTGCGTTGTCGGAGGTGGTGTCCACGCCAATCTGCGTGGTCATGGCTCGGAGTAATTTCACCGAACGGCCAGAAATTTTTGGTGCTGTAGTGCTGAGATCGGCGTTATCCAGCGTCAGCAGCGTGCTGCCCGCTGCGGAAGAAGCCGTCGCAGTGAGCAGGCGGCTGGTGGTGCTGATTTGGCTTTGAGCCCATGTGGGAGCCGTTTGGGTGGTTATCGCCGATCCTGTTACCGCAGTAAAACTTTCTCCTGCGCTAACGCCCTCATTGGTCAGCACCAGCAGTTGTGCACCGCTATCAATTTGTGCACTCCCCATTGCCAGCGCGGCATTACCGGAATCAATCCAGGATTTGGCCGTCAGCACGGTGAGCGACGAAGCCCCCAACCCTTGAGTAGCAGCCTCTCCACCGACACGCCAGCTCAGATCGCTGCTGGAAAGGTCGAGCGTAGTGTCGCCGCTCAGTACCAGCGTGCCGTTATAATTCACCTGCTGGGTCTGCTGTAAAAGAGCAACGCTTTCCTGCCAGTTATCAGCATTCAGTTCAGTGGAGCCAAAAATCGCCGTGCCGTCATCGCTAACAATAAAGGTTCCAAGATTGGCCTCCAGGGCTTTACTGGCGAACAGCCCACCGCTCAGGATGACACTGCCGTTATTCAATTCAGTGCTGCTAACCTGAAACGACCCGCCGCTTTGACGATATTGATTTTCTTCTGCTGAGGTCGTGCCGGCTAAAGCGCTCCAGACGGTAGCTGCGCCGATGGTCAGCGCGCCGCCGGTAAAAGCGCCGCCCCGAATGTCGAGCGTGCCTGCGGCACCGGTTCCGGCATTTTTCGCGTAAGCGCTGCTGTTCAGCGTGCCATCATGACTGCCATTTTGTCCGCCCAGCTGTATTTCTGTGCCAATTTGCCCGCTGCCGTTTGTAAAAATGGCGGTTCCGCTGCCACCGTTACCGGCACTGCCGCCGTTGCCTGAGCGTCCACGGACGCCATTATTTACGCCGCCATCGCCCGCATCGCCGCCGCTACCGCCCAGGACCAATGCACCGCTGTTATTGATAACACCGCTGTTGAATTGCAGCGTTCCCTCTGCACCGTCCGAGCCGTTGCCGCCATTACCGGCTGAAGCGCTGCCCAGCAAATTCCCCCCGGTGCCGCCATTACCGCCGTTGCCACCAATCTGTAAGCCGGAGGTTAAGGTCAGCGTACTGTTTTCCACCGTCAGCACGCCCGTTCCCGCAGCACCCGCATCCCCCGCCTGACCGCCCTGACCGCCAGCTGCACCTTTACCGCCTGCGGCAAGCGAATCAGCCGTGCCTGCCTTGCCGTTGGCACCGCTGTTGCCGCCAGTACCACCGTTTGCGCCATCCGCACCGATCGCCAGCGACTGTACGGTCAGCACGCTGTTATTCAGCGTTAGCGAACCTTGTGCGCCGTCGCCGCCTCTGGCTCCCTGGCCGCCTTTGCCTCCTGCGCCGCCGTTGCCGCCCTGGCCGCTGTCGCCCGCTTCTCCAGTGATATTGCTGGCAGAGGTTTGACCTGCATCGCCCCCTGAGCCGCCATTGCCACCATTGCCGCCGTTTGAACCCGCGCCCGCAGCGCCGCCAATGGTCAGGGCGCTTTTGACGGAGAGCGTGGTGTTATTCAGCGTCAGACTACCGCTACCGCCGTTCCCACCCTGCGCGCCATTGCCCCCATTCCCCGCTTTTCCCCCCGTACCGCCTTGACCACCGGAACCCGGAAAACCGCCAGCGGCCTGTACGCCCGCGACGCCTGCGTTGCCACCGCTGTTGCCTTTACCACCGTCTCCGCCAGCTCCTCCCTCTTCGCCGTTGCTGGCAATGCCGCCACTGCCGCCGAGGGTCATGGTGGTGGTGGAAAAGTTGCTTTGATTAATGGTCAAATCGCCAATGCCGCCCGTCGCGCCGTTGCCGCCGCTGCCGCCATTTGACCCATTCCCCCCTGTGCCGCCGTCACCGCCGTCACCGCCATCGCCACCGATGCCGGTTATACCACCGCTGCCGCCATTGCCGCCTTTTCCGCCATCCCCGCCGGTTGTACCGGCAGAGCTTTCGCCAGGCGTGCCGCCTGCGCCGCCGTCTCCGCCAATTTGCAACAGGCCCACCTGGCCTTTGACGTTACGAATAGTGGCTGTCGTACTGGCTCCTTCGGTAGCGGCAGATCCGTCGGTGCCAGCCGTCCCATTCGCACCGCTGCCGCCCGAGGCACCGCTGTTGCCATTGCCACCGTTGCCGTTACCTGAAGCATTCGCGCCGTTGCTACCGTTACCGCCATTGCTTGCCGCGCCTGCCTGGCTGCCTGAACTGCCGTTGCCGCCGCTACCGCCAGGCGTGCCAATATTAATATCCTCGCTGGCCTGGGCAATATTTAAACCTGCAAACGTTGGCAGGGTAATAATCGCCAGTATATTTATTGCCTTGATGATCCTTTGGTTTTTTATACGTACAGGAATGGGGGGTAAAGCATGTTTATCCTTACTGTTCATTTTTATATTCCATTATTTTTTAACAAGGTTTTAGGTTTGTACTAAAGCGTTTATAGATAATAATTACCTAAAAACAGGTGCTTATATTTTTTTTGAGGTCGTACTCTTCTTTGGCGCTTTTCTTCCTCTTTTTTTGTTGAATCAATGAGGGGAATGAATGTGTCACTCTTCATTAAATACCCAGCTTTTTTGGCGGTAAATCCATTTCAGGTTGAAAAGTTGAAAATTAAGAATATTGGCCTGGCATTTACTCTTAGTGCTGAATAAAAATCTGATGCGGCGGAGGCAATGTTTTTTCTGAAAAGCGGCAAAAATGATTATCGGCTGGTTATCCCGGCAGCATTTGGCGTACCGTTTTGCTCAAAGTGATAGGAATGGCATCCGACGTGCTGGTACACTGTCGGGGTATTTTGCAAAGAGGCTAAACCGCGATCCAACGGTGTTTAGATGAATTATTCCATATAAATCAATGATGAAGTATTAATGAGCTATCAGGTACTGGCCCGCAAGTGGCGTCCTCAAGCGTTTACTGATGTTGTTGGTCAGGAGCATGTTCTGACCGCACTGGCTAACGGTTTGTCTCTTGGCCGCATCCATCACGCTTATCTTTTTTCTGGCACCCGAGGTGTCGGAAAGACCACCATTGCCCGCCTGTTGGCGAAAGGACTCAACTGCGAAACCGGCATCACCGCCACCCCCTGTGGCCAATGCGATAACTGTCGTGAGATCGAACAGGGACGCTTTGTCGATCTGATCGAGATTGATGCAGCCTCACGTACCAAAGTAGAGGATACGCGCGATCTGCTGGATAACGTGCAGTACGCGCCTGCGCGGGGTCGTTTTAAGGTTTACCTGATTGATGAAGTTCATATGCTCTCGCGGCACAGCTTTAATGCGTTGTTAAAAACGCTGGAAGAGCCGCCGGAACACGTCAAATTCCTGCTGGCAACGACCGATCCCCAGAAGCTGCCGGTGACGATCCTCTCGCGTTGTCTGCAGTTTCATCTGAAAGCGCTGGATGTGGGCCAGATCCGCGGGCAGCTGGAACATGTGCTGCAACAAGAACAGATAGAATCGGAAACGCGCGCCTTACAGCTGCTTGCCCGGGCAGCGGATGGCAGCATGCGCGATGCCCTCAGCCTGACCGATCAGGCTATTGCCATGGGGCAGGGGCAGATAACCACGGCAACGGTCAACAGCATGCTCGGCACGCTGGATGATGAGCAGCCGCTGGCGCTGGTGGAAGCGCTGGTGAATGCCGAAGGCGAGCAGGTCATGTCGTTGCTCGATCAGGCTGCCTCCAGAGGCGTTGAATGGGAAGCGCTGCTGGTAGAGATGCTGACGTTGTTGCACCGCGTGGCGATGATCCAGCTGCTTCCTTCCGCCCTGGGCGAGGATTTTGCCATCGTGGAGCAGCGCTTGCGTGAGCTGGCTCGCCTTCTGCCGCCCGCTGATGTGCAGCTTTACTATCAGACTCTGCTCACCGGACGAAAAGAGCTGCCGCTGGCACCGGATCGTCGTATGGGCGTGGAAATGACGCTGCTGCGTGCGCTGGCTTTTCATCCTAAACAGGTGATTGCCGAACCGGTCGCCCGACCGGTAATGACGCCGCAGGCGCAGCCCGTGCAGGAAAAACCGGCCGAGCCGCCAGCAGGCTCAGCGCCGCCGCATACGGTGCAGCCTGCCGCTCATCTGCCCGACACCACCAGCCAGCTTCTGCAGGCGCGAACACAGTTAATGCGCCAGCAGGGAGCGACCAAACCAAAAAAGAGTGAGCCGGCGGCGCAAAGTGCGCGGCCGGCAAGTTCGGCACTGGAGCGGCTGGCTTCAGTTACCGAGCGTGCTCAGAAGCGGCAGCCTGCCGCTGAATCTGACGCGCCGGTAAAAAAAGAGGCCTACCGCTGGAAGGCCCAGGTTCAGGAGGTCAAGGCGGAACCGGTTGCCACGCCAAAAGCCTTGCGTACGGCGCTGGAGCATGAGAAAACCCCCGAACTGATGGCAAAGTTGGCAAGCGAAGCGCAGCTGCGTGACGAATGGGCTGGCGAAATAGCCGGGCTGACGTTGCCGAAGCTGGTCCAGCAGCTGGCATTAAATGCCTGGAAAGAACAGACGGAAAACGGCGTGACGCTGCATCTGCGTTCCAGCCAGCGGCACCTGAACTCGCCGTCGGCCCAGAAAGTGTTGAGTGAAGCATTAAGCAGTGCTGCGGGGCAGCCGGTTGAACTCACGCTAATTGAAGACGATAATCCAGCAGTGCTAACGCCGCTGGAATGGCGGCAGAAAATTTACGAAGAGAAACTGGCGCAGGCGCGTCAGTCGATAATCGCGGATACTCATATTCAGACACTGCGTCGCTTCTTTGATGCGGACGTGGATGAAGAGAGCATTCGCCCCCTTTGAAACGCTGTAGCACGGCTACGGCCCTTCTTAAGAGAGAAAACTATGTTTGGAAAAGGCGGACTGGGTAACCTGATGAAACAGGCCCAGCAGATGCAGGACAAAATGGCGCAGGTGCAGGAAGAGATCGCCGCCATGGAAGTAACCGGTGAATCAGGCGCAGGCCTGGTTAAAGTTACCATCAACGGTGCGCACAACTGCCGCCGTGTGGAAGTCGATCCAAGCCTGCTGGAAGATGACAAAGACATGCTGGAAGATCTGGTTGCTGCCGCGTTTAACGACGCAGCTCGCCGCGTAGCGGAAGCGCAGAAAGAGAAGATGGCTGGCGTGTCTAACGGCATGCAGCTGCCACCTGGCTTCAAGATGCCGTTCTGATGCAGACCAGCCCGCTCCTTGAAAGCCTGATGGAGTCGCTGCGCTGTTTGCCGGGCGTTGGGCCGAAGTCGGCGCAGCGCATGGCGTTTCAGCTGTTACAGCGCGATCGCAGCGGTGGAATGCGCCTGGCTCAGGCACTGACTCGCGCCATGTCTGAGATTGGGCACTGTGCAGACTGCCGGACCTTTACCGAGCAGGAAATCTGCACCATCTGCGCCAATCCACGTCGGCAGCAGACCGGCCTGATCTGCGTGGTTGAAAGCCCGGCTGATATTCACGCTATTGAGCAAACCGGGCAGTTTGCCGGTCGCTACTTTGTGCTGATGGGCCACCTTTCGCCGCTGGACGGTATTGGTCCTGCTGACATCGGCCTGGACCGGCTGGAACAACGGCTGGAAAAGGAAACGATTCAGGAAGTGATCCTGGCGACCAATCCAACGGTGGAAGGAGAGGCAACGGCCAACTATATCGCCGAGCTGTGCGGGCAATATGGCGTTGACGCCAGCCGCATTGCGCACGGCGTGCCGGTTGGCGGTGAGCTGGAAATGGTCGATGGCACCACGCTGTCGCACTCTCTGGCCGGGCGTCACAAGATTATATTTTAGTCAGTCAACGGCACGATCCGTCGTGCCGTCTTGAAATCTCCGCAGGCATCCCCATCTTACTCTCAACGTAAACCCCCTGTTTAGTTGAGGTAGCAATGACCATGAAAGGACAAGAGACGCGTGGCTTCCAGTCAGAGGTAAAACAGCTTCTGCACCTGATGATCCATTCCCTCTATTCAAATAAAGAAATTTTCCTGCGCGAACTGATTTCCAACGCTTCCGATGCTGCTGATAAGCTGCGCTTCCGCGCGCTGTCTTCGCCGGATCTGTATCAGGGCGACGGCGATCTGCGCGTACGGGTTTCTGTTGATAAGGAAAATCGCACCCTGACGCTGAGCGATAACGGTATCGGGATGACGCGAGACGAAGTCATTGAAAATCTGGGCACCATTGCCAAGTCGGGCACCAAATCGTTCCTGGAATCACTGGGATCCGATCAGGCGAAAGACAGCCAGCTGATCGGTCAGTTCGGCGTCGGTTTCTATTCTGCGTTCATCGTGGCGGACAACGTTTCCGTGCGTACTCGTGCAGCGGGGGCCAGCGCTGACGAAGGCGTGTTCTGGGAATCCATGGGTGAAGGCGAATACACCATTGCCGATATCACCAAAGAGGATCGCGGCACCGAAATCACCCTGCATCTGCGCGAAGGCGAAGATGAGTTCCTGGATGCCTGGCGCGTGCGCAGCATCATCAGCAAATACTCCGATCACATTGCCCTGCCTGTCGAAATTGAAGAACACAATGAAGAAGACGACAGCAAAAATTGGGAAAAGATCAACAAAGCACAGGCGCTGTGGACGCGTAATAAAGCTGACATCAGCGACGAAGAATATAAAGAATTCTACAAGCACGTTTCCCATGATTTTGCCGATCCGCTGACCTGGAGCCACAACCGTGTGGAAGGTAAGCAGGAGTACACCAGCCTGCTGTACATCCCGTCTCAGGCGCCATGGGACATGTGGAACCGCGATCATAAGCACGGCCTGAAGCTGTACGTGCAGCGCGTGTTTATTATGGATGATGCCGAGCAGTTCATGCCGAACTACCTGCGTTTTGTCCGGGGCCTGATCGATTCCAGCGATCTGCCGCTGAACGTGTCCCGTGAGATCTTGCAGGACAGCCGCATCACTCAGAATCTGCGTAACGCATTGAGCAAACGCGCATTGCAGATGCTGGAAAAAGTGGCGAAGGATGACGAAGAGCAGTATCAGAAATTCTGGCAGCAGTTCGGTTTGGTGCTGAAAGAAGGCCCGGCAGAAGACAGCGCTAATAAAGAGACCATTGCTAAACTGCTGCGCTTTGCCTCCACCAGCAGCGAAGGGTCGGCGCAGACCGTTTCACTGGAAGATTACGTCAGCCGCATGGTGGAAGGGCAGGAGAAAATTTACTACATCACTGCCGACAGCTATGCCGCCGCGAAGAGCAGCCCGCACCTGGAACTGTTCCGCAAGAAAGGCATTGAAGTGCTGCTGCTTTCCGACCGCATCGACGAATGGATGATGAGCTACCTGACCGAGTTTGACGGCAAAACCTTCCAGTCTGTCAGCAAGGCGGATGAAGCGCTGAGCAAGCTGGCCGACGAAGAAAGCGAAGAGCAGAAGGAAGCCGAAAAGGCACTGGAGCCGTTTGTTGAACGCGTGAAAACATTGCTGGGCGACCGCGTGAAGGAAGTGCGTCTGACGCATCGCCTGACCGATACGCCAGCCATTGTCACCACGGAAGCGAACGACATGAGCACCCAAATGGCGAAGCTGTTTGCGGCAGCGGGCCAGGACGTGCCGGAAGTGAAATACCTGTTTGAGCTGAACCCTGACCATGCGCTGGTTAAACGCGTAGCGGACACAACCGACGAGGCTCGCTTTGCTGAGTGGGTTGAGCTGCTGCTGGATCAGGCGATGTTTGCTGAACGCGGCACGCTGGAAGATCCTAACCAGTTTATCCGTCGGATGAACCAGCTGCTGCTGGCTTAATCGCTAACGCAGGTTCAATCGACAAAGGGAGCATTTTGCTCCCTTTGTCATCTCTCGCTACCAGCGTCGCGAAAGCTGGCGTCCTGATGAATGACGCTTATGTAGCACATAGTCTGAAAACGCTCACTTTCAGCCGGTATGGCGGCTAAGTGACCCGGGCGACGGCAATCATGCGGCACGCCCTGAGTTTCATCGCATTATCAATCCGTTACGTCTTGCCCGCCAATCCTGCTCTTTTTCTGCGATGAGTGACCGCGTCTGCCTCGCGGTAGAGGACGAATTTTTTGGATTAAAAACTTTCTATTCAGTCGGTTATCATCGGCGCACTGATTGTGGTAACGATAATCGGACAGCGGCTTTATGCTCGCTGTCGAGCGTCTACGGCATGCCGTGGGGCAGCAGGTTAACCGCCGGGTTCCTTGTGGATAAAGGGCCATGATGGTATGTTCTTGCCCTACATAACTTGATCATTTAAGCGATTCGCAAGGGGATTTACGCAATGCGTATTATTCTGCTCGGTGCACCGGGTGCAGGTAAAGGAACTCAGGCTCAGTTCATTATGGAGAAATACGGTATTCCGCAGATCTCTACGGGCGACATGCTGCGTGCAGCGGTAAAAGCTGGCAGCGAGCTGGGCAAGCAGGCGAAAGAGTTGATGGATGCCGGTAAGCTGGTGACTGACGAGCTGGTTATCGCGCTGGTAAAAGAGCGTATCGCGCAGGAAGATTGCCGTAACGGTTTCCTGCTGGACGGTTTCCCGCGCACTATTCCTCAGGCTGATGCCATGAAGGAAGCCGGTATCAAAATTGATAACGTGCTGGAGTTCGCCGTACCGGACGAGCTGATTATCGACCGCATCGTGGGTCGTCGTGTTCATGCGCCATCTGGCCGCGTTTATCACGTAAAATTCAATCCACCGAAAGTGGAAGGCAAAGATGATGTGACCGGCGAAGAGCTGACCACGCGTAAAGACGATCAGGAAGAGACCGTGCGTAAGCGCCTGGTAGAATATCATCAGATGACCGCGCCGCTGATTGCTTACTACAGCAAAGAAGCGGAAGCCGGTAACACCGCTTACCACAAAATTGACGGCACCCGTAAAGTGTCTGAAGTCAGCGCCGAGCTGGAAAAAATCTTCGGTTAAGTCCCGCAGGGCCAGCTAAACCTGGCCCTACTACAGCAATTGGTTTCCCCTCCCCGATTTTCCGCTAGAATAAGTCTCGTTTTCATCACCTGAAATGCCCAGAGAAGGAATAACAATGAGGCAAGATAAACCTGGCGTACTGCTGGTGAACCTTGGGACACCTGACGCGCCAACCACGCCTGCTGTTAAACGCTACCTGAAACAGTTCCTTGGCGATAAACGCGTCGTGGATACACCACGCTGGTTGTGGTGGCCGATTTTGAATGGTGCAATCCTGCCGATTCGCTCACCGCGGGTCGCTAAACTGTACGCGTCAGTGTGGATGGACGAAGGTTCACCGCTGATGGTTTACAGCAAACGTCAGCGCAACGCGCTGGCTGCCCGACTGGATATGCCGGTTGAGCTGGGCATGAGCTACGGCAATCCCAGCCTGAAAAGCGCGCTCGACAGCCTGATGGCGCAGGGCGTCACGCGGCTGATCGTACTGCCTCTCTATCCGCAGTTTTCCTGCTCGACCGTTGCAGCGGTATGGGATGGCATCACCGAGGTTTTCGCCGGTTATCGCAGCCTGCCATCAGTACAGTTTATTCGTGATTACGCAGAGCATCCGGCCTATATCGCCGCACTGAAAGACTCTGTGGAACGTTCGTTTGCTAAACACGGCAAGCCCGATCTGCTGGTTATGTCCTTCCACGGTATTCCTCAGCGCTTCGCCAATGAAGGCGATGACTATCCACTGCGCTGCCGCGATACCGCTGATGCGCTGATGGCGGCAATGGGACTGACCAGCCAGAATGCGATGCTGACGTTCCAGTCGCGTTTCGGTCGTGAGCCGTGGCTGATGCCCTATACCGACGAGACGATGAAATCGCTGCCGGCGAAAGGCATTAAGCATGTGCAGGTGATGAGCCCGGGGTTCTCTGCCGACTGTCTGGAAACGCTGGAAGAGATTAGCGAGGAGAACGGCGAGATCTTCATGCACGCTGGCGGTACCAGGTTTGAATATATTCCTGCCCTGAATGACGATGCCTTACACATCGACATGATGGTGGAGCTGGTCAACAGCCAGCGCGGATAACCGCATTCAGGGATGTGGGCAGTCAGCCACATCCCTGTTATCATTCCCCGCCTGTTCCCCTTCCTGAAGTCAGCAACATGAAATTTCCCGGCAAACGCAAATCCAAACACTATTTTCCCGTCAGCGCTCGCGATCCGCTGCTGCAGCAGGCACAGCCAGAAAGCGAAACGGCAACCAGTTGGATTGCTGGCATCGACCAGACCATGGTTGATATTGAAGCGAAGGTGGATGATGCGTTTATCGCTCGCTACGGCCTGAGCGCCGGACATTCGCTGGTGATTGAGGATGACGTTGCCGAAGCTTTATATGATGAGCTGACGAAGAACAATTTGATTACTCATCAGTTTGCTGGCGGCACCATCGGCAATACGCTGCACAACTACTCGGTGCTGGCCGATGACCGGTCGGTGCTGCTGGGCGTGATGTGTCGGAATGTGCAGATTGGCAGCTATGCCTATCGCTATCTGTGCAACACCTCCAGCCGTACCGATCTTAACTATCTGCATGGCGTGGATGGCGCGATTGGCCGTTGCTTTACGCTAATTGGTGAACATGGCGAGCGTACCTTTGCGATCAGCCCAGGCATGATGAACCTGCTGACCAAAGAAGCCATCCCGGAAGAGGTGATCGCCGGTGCGTCTGCACTGTTGCTGACTTCTTACCTGATCCGCTGTAAGCCCGGCGAGCCGATTGCTGATGCCACGATGCAGGCAATTACCTGGGCGAAAAAGCACAATGTTCCGGTAGTGTTGACGCTTGGTACCAAATATGTGATTGGCGACAATCCGCAGTTTTGGCGGGATTTCCTGCGCGATCACGTGTCAATCGTGGCGATGAACGAGGAAGAGGGCGAAGCGCTTACCGGCCTGAGCGACCCGTTGCAGGCGGCGAATATGGCGCTGGACTGGGTGGATTTAGTTCTGTGTACGGCGGGACCGAACGGCTTGTACATGGCCGGCTTCACCGAAGAAGAGGGTAAACGCAAAACGCAGCATCCGCTGTTGCCAGGCGCAATCCCGGAATTCAACCAGTACGAATTCAGTCGCGCGATGCGTCATCAGGATTGTCAGCAGCCGCTACGTATTTTCTCGCATATCGCGCCTTATATGGGCGGGCCGGAGAAGATTATGAACACCAACGGCGCAGGCGATGGTGCGCTGGCTGCTGTGCTGCATGATATTACTGCCAACGATTACCATCGCCAGAACGTGCCTAATTCCAGCAAGCACGGTCGTAACTATCTGACCTACTCTTCACTGGCTCAGGTTTGCAAATATGCTAACCGCGTGAGTTATCAGGTTCTCAACCAGCACTCGCCGCGTTTGACGCGAGGCCTGCCAGAGCGTGAAGACAGCCTGGAAGAGTCATACTGGGAAAGATAGCAGCAAGTCCGCTTTGGTCTAAAGCGGACTCGCCTGCGGCGCTGCGTGCAGATCGGTCTGCATCAGAGTAAGCATGCTGTTAGCAATTTCACGCTCGCCCATCACCACCCGGTTTGCCCCGCGCTCAATAATGTAGTTCACTTCATCGTCGTGATGAGCGCGGGCAATAATGTCGATGGTAGGGCGCTTTTCCCTGGCGGCGGTGACAATTTCACCCGCCTCATAACCATTCGGAATGGTCAGCAGCAGCCAGCGCGCGCAGTCGAGACGTGCCAGATCCATGGTATCCGCACGGGCGGCATTGCCTAACACCGCGCTGATGCCTTGCTCTCTTAGCGCTTCCACGCGTGAACGGCTGTTTTCTACCACAACGACTGGAACGCCGCTTTCGATTAAATTGCGTCCCAGCAGGCTGCCAACACGGCCAAATCCGACCACGATCGCATGATTACAGAGCTCTACCGGGATCTGTTTTTCTTCTTCCATCGCTTCTTCTACGGTTTGATCGTCGATGGTTTCGGTCTTGTCGAGATAGCGTTGCAGCAACGCAAAAAGAATCGGGTTAAGCATAATCGACAGGATCGCACCGGCCAGCACCAGATTACGCCCCTCGTTGGACAGCAGATTAAGGGAGATGCCCAAGCCCGCCAGGATAAAGGCGAACTCACCAATCTGCGCGAGACTAACGGAAATTGTCAGCGCGGTACGCCGCGAATGACCAAACAGCAGCACCAGCAGCAGTGCGGCAAGTGATTTACCCAACACGATAATTGCCAGTACCCCCAGCACGGCCAGCGGCTTATCAAGCAGGATCATCGGGTCGAACAGCATGCCGACCGACACAAAAAACAGCACTGCAAAGGCGTCTCGTAACGGCAGCGTGTCATGTGCGGCACGATGGCTGAGTTCCGATTCGTTCAGCACCATGCCGGCAAAGAACGCGCCCAGCGCAAATGAAACGTCAAAGAATTCCACCGCGCCAAAGGCGATGCCCAGCGCCAATGCCAGAACGGCAAGCGTAAACAGTTCACGGGAGCCGGTCGCGGCGCTGCGTGCCAGAATCCACGGCACTGCACGACGGCCTACCACCATCATCAGCACCATAAAGGCCACCACTTTGCCAATGGTCAGCAGCAGATCCCACAGCAGCATACTGACGCTGGCATTGCCTTCTTCGAACATACCCGCAATGGCAGGCAACAGGACCAGCGCTAATACCATCACCAAATCTTCCACAATCAGCCAGCCAATCGCTATCTGACCGCGCTGGCTGTCAATCAGCTGGCGTTCTTCTAACGCACGTAGCAAGACCACGGTGCTGGCGGTAGAGAGACAAAGCCCGAACACCAGTCCGTTTAGCCACGGCCAGCCCATAGCCAGCGCAAGCCCGGTTCCTAACAACGTGGCGGCGGCAATCTGTGCGACCGCGCCGGGGATCGCAATAGCCTTCACGGCCATCAAATCCTTCAGTGAAAAATGCAGGCCCACGCCGAACATCAGCAGAATTACCCCTAATTCCGCCAGTTCAGGAGCAAGGTTCGTGTCGGCCACAAAACCGGGAGTAAAAGGGCCAGCCAGCACGCCAGCAAGAAGATAACCGACCAGGGGAGAGATACGCAGCTTATGAGCGAGCATGCCAAGGAAAAAAGCGAGAACAAGACCGCCAACAACGGTGGTGATAAGCGGGGTAGTATGATGCATGCCTCTCTCCTGTGTGTAAATGTGTCCGGTTGTAAGTTTTAAGTGTATGGCATAATTAACGGGTTCGCCTGAAATATTGGGATGGAATAGTAAAAAAAAAGAGGTCATGGCTTAAAATGAGACGTAAGCGAGATTTCTGTGAGTTATCGCTTTTCCATGTTGATTTATTGCAGAGATATCAGCTTAGTGATTGCAATTATCTTTGTTACATTGCTGTGATTTATGCGCTTACCACAGGCAATTAGGGCCGCAAGATATAAAAATCATAGCTAAGCCTGATTTTAACCTGCATCTATTCCTTATTACCTTACCCTCGCCGGGTAACAACAGCCCGCTTGCTATTCGGCTGGCCTGTAGTAAATTTGACCCTCGCCCAATGGCGCCAAACAAGGAGATTCAACGTGCTTAAAGTGAAGAAAAAATCGCTGATATTAATGCTGGCATTGCTCAGCACCCCTCTGATGGCGCAGGCATGGGTTAAAGACCGAGTCTATAAATTCACTGTGTTACACACCAACGATCACCATGGACGCTTTTGGCAGAACGATCGTGATGAATATGGCCTGGCCGCGCAAAAAACCATGATGGACCAGATCCGTTATGACGTGCAGGCTCACGGCGGCGCAGTACTGATCCTCTCGGGCGGCGACATTAATACTGGCGTACCTGAATCAGACTTACAGGATGCCGAGCCTGACTTTCGCGGCATGAACCTGATTGGTTACGATGCCATGGCAATCGGCAATCATGAGTTTGATAATCCGTTATCTGTTCTTCGGCAGCAGCAAAAATGGGCTAAATTCCCGCTGCTTTCCGCCAATATTTACCAGAAAAGCACCGGCAAACGCCTGTTTCAACCCTATGCGCTGTTCAACCGCATGGGGTTGAAAATCGCGGTCATTGGTTTGACCACCGACGACACGGCAAAAATCGGCAATCCGGAATACTTTAACGATATCGTTTTCCATAAACCGGCGACGGAAGCGAAAGCGGTGGTGGAAGAACTGCGGCAGAAAGAGAAACCCGACGTGGTCATCGCCGCCACCCATATGGGGCATTATGACAACGGCAACCATGGTTCAAATGCGCCAGGCGATGTAGAAATGGCGCGTGAATTGCCCGCTGGCTATCTGGATATGATCGTGGGCGGCCACTCGCAGGATCCGGTCTGTATGGCGAAAGAAAACGTTAAACAGGTGGATTACGTGCCGGGAACGCCTTGCCAGCCAGACCAACAGAATGGAACCTGGATAGTGCAGGCGCACGAGTGGGGTAAATATATTGGCCGTGCGGACTTCACTTTCCTGAACGGTAAACTGACGCTGCAACATTACGAGCTGGTGCCAATAAACTTACGTCATAAGATCGCTAATGCCGACGGCAGCAGCAGCTGGGTGAATTACACGCAGGAAATTGCCAAAAACCCGGCGATGATGAAATTGCTCACGCCTTTCCAGAAAAAAGGTGAAGCGCAGCTTGGGATTAATATCGGCAGCGTTAACGGACATTTGGAAGGCGATCGTAGCAAGGTTCGTTTTGTACAAACCAACCTGGCGCGGCTGATCCTTAGCGCGCAGATAGAGCGGGCTGGCGCCGATTTTGCGGTGATGAGCGGCGGCGGCGTGCGCGACTCCATTGAAGCCGGGAAAATTACCTATAAAGACGTGCTGAAAGTTCAGCCGTTCGGTAATACGTTGACCTATGTCGATATGAAAGGCAGCGAGGTAGCGGAGTACCTGGCGGTTGTGGCGAACAAGCAGGTGGATTCGGGCGCTTATGCACAATTTGCCAATGTCAGCCTGACAGCCGACGGTAAAGGCGTCAGTGAAATTAAAATCAAAGGCGAACCGCTACAGCCCGGGAAGACTTACCGTATGGCGACGCTGAGTTTTAACGCGTTGGGAGGCGACGGCTATCCAACGGTGAATCAGCTACCGGGCTATGTGAATACCGGTTTTGTGGATGCTGAGGTATTGAAACAGTACATTCAGAAACATTCGCCGCTCGATGCTGCCGCTTATGCGCCAAAAGGTGAAATCATTTACCAACAAACGCCGGTCGGGCAGCAAAAAACGGCGGAAGAATCTGAGCCGTCGACGCTGCATAAAATATGGCGCATGGTCAAAATGGAAACGGCTATGCGCTAGCAGAACAAAAACACCGCCTTGCTGGCGGTGTTTTTTCTATCGTGCATTAAGCTCACAGGCTTTGCGGCGCAGCCATTTCTCACGCAGCGTATCCCAGATCCAGTTATAGGCGACGGTATAAGGCAGGAAAAACAGGAAGAAACCCACTTCCACTAAAAAAGCCTGCCACAGTGAAACGGCCAGCATCCCGGCGGCAATCGGTAAGCCAATGCCGATAAAACCACCTTCAAAACCTAACGCGTGAACAATGCGCAGTGGCAATCTACGAGGGATGTCGGAGCGGGGGAACAGGCGGTCAAAGCCTGCGTTGTAAATCACGTTCCAGATCATCGCCACGGTAGAAAGCATAATGGCCAGCGTGCCCATCTGAAACAGCGGCTTCGCCATCACCCAGGCAGCAAGAGGCGAGACCAGCAGAATTGCCAACGCTTCAAAGCCTACGGCATGGAAAATACGTTCTTTCAACGTGCGGGTATGCATAACAGCTCCTCAATTAATAAGCTGCTATTTTCCCGGCCTGGTTTGATAAGATAAAGTGAGAACCCATCTAAAAAAGCGATACTTCTGTGCGTTATTCTCCCGAATCTTTGCTGGCGTTTGTACAGACAGTGGAATGCGGCTCTTTTTCCGCCGCGGCACGCGTGCTGCGAAAAAGTCAGTCCACAATCAGCACCGCCGTCGCCAACCTGGAAACCGATCTTGGTTTCACCTTATTTAACCGGGAGGCGCGTTCTCCTGTATTAACGGAAAATGGCAGGCGGGCGCTGGCGCAGGTCAGAGAGATCCTGGCGGCCAGTGCGCAGCTGGACGAACTGGCTGTGCGTTTGGCAGGGGAAGTCGAGCCTTGTCTGAGCATGGCCATTTCCGATTTCTGGCAGGCGGACTATCACGAATCTCTACTGAAGCGATTTGCTGCCCGCTATCCGCAGATCGAATTTGAATGCATGATCGCCGAAGATGCGGATGTGATCGAACTGCTTCAGGCGGGGAGGGCACATATTGGCGTAATCCGCGTTCAGTCTGGCTATCCTGCTGAGATCGCGACCTCACGATTGCAGGTTGAGGTGCAAATGGCGATCTATCTGCATCAGGATCATTTCCTGGCACAGCAGCCACGGGTTGACGAAGCCGAACTGAAAACCGTGCGGCAGCTCAGCCTCAATACCTGGATTGAAAAGGGGCGTTACCCGCCAGGAAAGGGCGTCTGGTCAGCGCCTTCTTATCTGTTGCTGCTGGAAATGGCCGAACAGGGCTTTGGCTGGTCTATTTTACCGCGCTGGCTGGTACAGCAGTTCGGTCATCAGGTGCTGCGTGAGCTGCCGGTCAGCGGCTGGCCGCAAAAAATTTCCGTCGATGCGGCCTGGTCCCGGCATACACCGCCGGGGCCGGCGGGGCGCTGGATGGTCGATCAGCTGCTAATGCAAACCAACGACTAAAATCGCGGGTGGGTTAATCTCGCCGCGAAATATCTGCAAATACAGCGCCGAGCTGCTGCGCCAGATCCTGCGGTGACAGTTCAATTTCCAACCCCCGACGGCCACCCGAGACAAAAATAGTGGGAAAATCCTGGGCGGGCTTGTCGACCACGGTGGGCAAACGCTTTTTTTGCCCCAGCGGGCTAATGCCGCCTAACAGGTAGCCGGTCGTACGCTGGGCGATTTGCGGATCGGCCATCTCAACTTTCTTTGCGCCAAAAGCTTTGGCAACATGTTTTAAATCCAGCTGTCCGGCAACCGGCGTCACCGCCACCGCCAGCATTTTATTGTCACCGTTAAGCGCGACCAGCAGCGTTTTATAGACCCGATTCGCATCCAGATTGAGCTTACGCACCGCCTCATCGCCAAAATGGGTGTCGCTGCTGTCGTGCGTATAAGCATGAAGCTGAAAGCTGACCTTTTGTTTCTCGAGGAGTTTTACTGCTGGGGTCATAAAAGCGATCCTTCTGCAAAAAGTGAACGGTAAATAACCGGGGTTGATGAAGAAAAGTACTGGCGAAAATTCAGGCTTTGAGCGACAATCATCGCCCCGTTAGCAACCCGATTGCTGACGGCTAACTAAAATCATAAAAAATTCCTCATTGACGGGCTGATAGCGATATTGGCCTTTTTTTTCAGCTTTTTTTCAGTAAAGCGGGTAAATTGCCTTCGCCATACAGATGCAGTGCACCCACGGCCACCACGTAATCCCCTGGCGGTAACTCGCTTAACGTCTCGCTCCAGCGCTGGTTGCGTTGCAGCATCAGTACATCATTCAATGCGTTATTGAACGTGCCGGGCAGCACGGTTTTATTGTTGCCGGGCGGCGTCTCCAGCCACCAGCCAATCATCGTCTGTAGCAGCCTGGCGTTGGTATGCCAGTGCTTCAGGGTATCCTGCAACAGCGACAGACCGTTTTCCGGCAACGCCTTCAGCAGCGCCAGCTGAGTTTCCGGCCCTTCCAGTTCGATGATTCGCTTCTGCTGTGCCCGCGCGGCTTGTAATAGCTGAAAATCAATGCCGTAATCCGCGCGCAGTCCCAGGCGTTGCGCCTGCTGCGCCTGAAGCATGAGCGCAATTTGCCATGCTGGTAGCAGGTCAATGACCTCAGGATCAATGCCAACTTCATGGCATAGCCGCCGCAGCTGGAACAGTTCTTCAGCGGTGAGCCGTTCCGCCAGCGGCAGGCAAATCTCGCTTTCGCTGAAAGGAGAGGCGCCGGAGGTGATATCGGCTTCCACAATCAGGGCATCAGCATGCGCCAGCTTTGCCTGTAATGCTGCGGGCAGCGGCATCATTGTTTGCGTGCCCATATGGATACTCCCAACCAGATGCAGCTGACTGTGGCCGAGGGCGACATCCTGCGCCGGATAGGCATAGCGCACCGGCGACAGTTTTCGCCACAGAGCCGCCATCTCACGCAATAATTTTCCCATAGGCTCCTCATCTGTTATCACCCCATGCTAACGGTTTAGCGGACTGAAGAACAGATGAGAACCGGGTTACGCTACGCCCGCGGCGGCCGGTAGCGAATTAAACGATTGGCATTGCTGACCACGGTAATGGAAGAGAGTGCCATCGCGGCGCCGGCAACTACCGGGCTGAGCAGCGTACCCGTTAGCGGGTAGAGTATGCCCGCGGCAATGGGGATGCCGCATACGTTATAGATAAAGGCACCCAGCAGATTCTGCTTCATGTTTCTTAACGTTGCTTTTGCGATAGCCAGCGCGTCGACTAACGCATGCAGATCGTGACGCATCAGGGTAATGCCTGCCGTTTCGATCGCCACATCGCTGCCGCCGCCCATCGCAATACCCACGTCAGCCTGGGCGAGCGCTGGCGCATCGTTAATACCATCACCGATCATCGCAACCTGATGTCCCTGCTGCTGAAGTTTGCGTATGGCTTCAGCTTTGCCCTCTGGCAGCACGCCTGCGATAACGTTATCCATACCCGCTTCTTGTGCAATAGCCTGCGCGGTCACCGGATTATCACCGGTCAGCATGACTACCTGATAGCCCATTGTTCGCAGACGTTGCAGCGTGGCGACACTCTCGCTTCGCAAGGGATCGCGTATAGAAAACATCGCCTGAATTTTGCCATCGACGGCTAACAGAACGGGCGTTATACCTTGTTTTGCCTGAGCGGCAATCTGGTCTTGCGCATCGGTAAGCGGGATCTGTTGCTGCGCCATCAGGGTGCTGTTACCCAATAACAATTCTCTGCCGTCGGCGGTGCCGCTGACGCCCTGGCCCGACAGCGTACGAAAACCGGATACCTCAACCCGGGCAGCATCCGCACGTTCGATAATTGCCCGAGCCAGTGGATGGTGGGAACCCTGTTCCAGCGCGGCGGCCCATGTTAAAACCTGCTGCTCTTGCGCTCCGTTAAACAACGTAATAGCCACCACTTTCGGTTTGCCTTCGGTCAGCGTACCTGTTTTATCGAAAACCAGCGTAGAGAGCGTACTGGCGCGTTGCAGGGCATCGGCATCGCGTATCAGCACGCCAAACTCGGCGGCACGACCTACGCCAGCAATGATCGACATGGGCGTAGCCAGACCCAGCGCGCAGGGGCAGGCGATAATCAGCACGGTAGTGGCAATCACCAGGGTATAAACAATTTGCGGCGCAGGGCCAAATACATACCAGATTGCCGCGCTCAGGAGGGCGATAGCAACCACGCTGGGGACAAATACCGCCGAAATCTTATCCGCCAGCTGGCCAATTTCCGGTTTACTGCTCTGCGCCTGGCGTACCAGATTAATAATGCGCGACAGCGTGGTATTTTTACCGACGGCGCTGGCGGAAAACAGTACGCTGCCGTCCTGCATCATGGTTCCGGCATGAATTTTATCACCGCTGCTTTTTTGCTGCGGCAGCGCTTCCCCGGTCAGCATGGCTTCATCCAGCCAGGCTTCACCTTGCGTAATCACACCATCCACCGGGACGCGATCGCCGGTTGTCAGCCGTAGCGTCATGCCGGTCTGCACGTTACTCAGTTCAACGACCTGTTCGCCATGTTCTGTTACTACTCGTGCCGTTGGCGGCGTGAGATCCAGCAAACGCTCCAGCGCCTGCGATGAGCGCTGACGTGCACGCTGCTCAAGCATATGCCCCAGATTGATCAGCCCGATAATCATCGCGCTGGCTTCGTAATAAAGGTGACGGGCTTCATGCGGGAAAGCGTCTGGCCAAAGGTTGACGGTGATGGAGTAGAGCCAGGCGGCAGCCGTCCCGAGCGCCACCAGCGTGTCCATGGTCGCGCTGCGGTTAAGCAGGCTACGCCAGGCGCTGCGATAAAAGTGGCCGCCTGCGACGATCATCACCAGCAGCGTCAGCGCGCCTGCGACCAGCCAGCCGCTGCGGTTGGCGACGGTAAGCATCATGTTGTCGCCGATCATGCCCCACAACATCAGCGGGATGCCGAGCGTCAGCGCGACGGCGGCCTGCCAGCGAAAGCGGCGCATCGCCTTATCCGCCGTTTGCTGCTGTTTTTCACGCCGCTCGGTATCGTCCTCAATAATTTCGGCATCATAACCCGCCTCTTTTACGGCCTGGATCAGCGCATCTGGCGTGGCTTCACCCAGCACCAGCGCGCTGCGTTCCGCCAGATTGACGCGTGCCTGACTGACGCCCTGCACCTGTTGCAGGGCGCTCTGCACACGGTTTACGCAGCTTGCGCAGCTCATACCGTCAATCAGCAGGTGAAAGCTCTCGCTTTCCTGTGCCGGAAGCCCTTCAGGTTCCGCTGTCAGCGCTTCCGGCTGAGCTGCCAGCGGTTCAGGCTTTGGGCGAGCGTTGTCCTGCGCAAGCTGGGCCTGATATCCTGCCTGCTCAACGGCAGCAATCAGATCGTCAGGGCTGGCGCTGCCGCTAATACGCGCTTCGCTAATTGAAACATCAGCCTTTTCAACATCAGCACGTTGTTCCAGCGCTTCCTTAACTCGTTTCACACAGTGGCCGCAGGAGAGTCCTTCCAGCGCCAGTAACGTAGTTTGTGACATAAATGCTCCTGTTTCGCGTTAACCCGCAGGCTTTTGTAACCGTAATCAAGGATAAACCTTCCCTCAAGGGGAAGGTCAAGTTATTGGCCTGCGCAGCCTGATACAGTGCTAAGATTTCCCAAAGGCTTGCAGCGGGGACAAAAATGAATATCAGCGACGTGGCGAGAAAAACCGGGCTGACCAGCAAAGCTATTCGCTTTTACGAAGAAAAAGGGCTGATGACTGCCCCCATGCGCAGCGAGAACGGCTATCGCGCGTATACGACAAAGCATCTGGAAGAACTAACGTTTCTGCGGCAGGCGCGGCAGGTTGGCTTTAACCTGGAAGAGTGCCGCGAGCTGGTTTCTCTGTTTAACAATCCGCAGCGCCACAGCGCCGATGTAAAAGCACGAACGCTAAGCAAAGTCGCTGAGATTGAGACGCATATCAGCGAGCTGAACCTGATGCGTGAACGTTTGCTGGCGCTTGCCGACAGTTGCCCGGGCGACGACAGCGCCGAATGCCCGATTATTGATAATCTGTCGGGTTGCTGCCGCAGCAAAAGCGGCGTTTGAGATACCTTACGCTGCACGAGCGCAAGGTATCTCTTACCCTTGCTACTCTGCTGCCCGTCTGGCAACAAGCAGCGTAATGCCTTCAACCGCGATGACCGTCACCAGGGTTCCTGCCGGAAAGTTTTCGCTGGCCTCAACCCGCCAGCTGCTGTCGCCGATCCGCACATGCCCAATTCTGTCGACCAGCGCTTCTTCCAGCGTTAACTGACGGCCAATTAACTGGTTGCCGCGCTGGTTAAGGGAAGAGGGCGGATAGCTGCGGTCGCGGTTTTTCAGCCAGTAATACCATCCTATCGCGGAGAGAACCGTTAACAGCGCGAAGGCGATACCCTGCCATTCCCATGATAAGGGCACCAGCCAGACCAACAGGCTAACCAACAGCGCCGAGACGCCGCTCCAGAGCAGATAGCCACTGGCACCCAGCATTTCAGCCGCCAGCAGCAGGCCGCCGAGCGTCAGCCACAGCCAGGAAGGCGTTGCCAACAGTTCGCTCAGCATTATGCGCCCCGATCTTTTTTGGTTTCGTTCAGCAGCTCAGAAATACCGGCAATTGATCCGAGCAGGCTGGAAGCGTCCAGCGGCATCATCACCATCTTGCTGTTGCTGGAGGTTCCAATCTGTTGCAAAGCATCGGTATATTTTTGCGCCACGAAATAGTTAATCGCCTGAATATCGCCAGCAGCAATCGCTTCAGAAACCATTTTGGTGGCCTGAGCTTCGGCTTCAGCACTTCTTTCTCGCGCCTCTGCCTGTAAGAAGGCAGACTGCCGTTCACCTTCCGCTTTCAGGATCTGCGACTGCTTTTCCCCTTCTGCACGCAGTATCGCCGCCTGGCGCACCCCTTCCGCTTCAAGGATGTCGGCGCGTTTGGTTCGCTCCGCTTTCATCTGTGCATTCATTGAAGCGATTAGCTCCGCCGGAGGCCTTACGTCGCGGATTTCAATTCGGGTAATTTTCACGCCCCAGGGATTGGTCGCTTCATCAACAATACGCAGCAGCCGGGTATTGATGTTGTCACGCTGCGACAGCATTTCGTCCAGCTCCATCGAACCCAACACCGTACGCATATTGGTCATGGTCAGATTGACGATAGCCAGTTCAAGATTACTGACTTCATAAGCGGCCCGTGGCGAATCGACAACCTGAATAAAACAGACGGCATCAATAGTGACGCTGGCGTTATCTTTAGAAATGATTTCCTGCGATGGGATATCCAGCACCTGCTCCATCATATTGATCTTACGACCGACACGATCCATAAACGGCACCAGAAGATTAAGGCCAGGCTGCAAGGTTTTGGTGTAGCGACCAAAGCGCTCCACCGTCCACTGATAGCCCTGAGGGACGATTTTTATGCCGGACCAGACGACGACCAGCGCGAGAAGAATAATAACGGGAATCACTATCATATAACCTCCGGATTGTTACTCATCGGGCCGATTCATTCGGCCCGTATCGCTTGAATTAGTAGAGCAGCGAGTAGAGCTGCCTGCGGTATTTTGCCGCCAGTGCATCGCCCGTCCCCAGTGCCGCTAAAATCTCCTGGAGGATTTTACGCGCCTGACCCTCTGCCGCACCTAAATCTTTTTTCAAATAACTGAACAGCAGCTCCAGCGCCTCTTCATTGCGCCCAACCTGATGTAGCTGAAGCGCCAGTTTAGTGGCCAGTTCGGCATTGTCGGGTTCCGCAGCAATTTGCTGTTGCAGTTGCTGAATTTCTGGCGTGTCGGCAGCCTGTTTCAGCAGGTCGATTTGCGCAATCAGCCCCTGATAACGGGTATCTTTATCCTGCAACGGCACCACGTCCAGCACTGCCTGAGCCTCATCGCTGCGATTGAGCTTAATCAGCGCTTCCGCCAGCAGAAAGCCGATTTCGCTCTCCTGGTTGCTGAGCTGCCAGGCCTCTTTTAGCAGCGGCAGCGCTTCCAGCACGTTGCCTTCCTGCATCAGCGCCATTCCCTGCTGCGCTTTTAACTCTTCTTCTTTTGGCAGTACCTTATGCAGCAGGGCGCGTACCGCTTCTTCCGGCTGCGGGCCCTGGAAGCCATCGACTGGCTGACCATTCTGGAACAGATAAACGGTAGGGATGGAGCGCAGGCCGAACTGCTGGGCCACGGCAGGTTCTGCGTCGCAGTCCAGCTCTGCCAGAATGAACTGACCGGCATACTCCTGTGCCAGACGCTCGAGCAGCGGCGTCAGTTCCTGACAGTGCTGGCTGCGTGCTGACCAGAAATAAAACAGGACCGGGATCTGCATCGACTGCTCAAGCGTCTGGTGCAGATTGGTTTCGTTAATGGTGACAATGGCAGCTTGTGGTGACATGAATTCGTCTCTTTTTCAGGGTTTCTTACTCTATTGGGGCGGACCGCCAGGCTTCAAGGTTTATTGCTGTTATCCGCCTGTTTACCGCGCAAAATGCGATCCATCATCCAGCCAGGTAATAAACGTCGCAGAATGCTCAGTGCATGTGCGACAAGCGTCACAGGATAGCGCAGGCGCGGATGACGGCTTTCCAGCGCATGCCGTAGCTTAGGTAAAATGGCTTCGGGTGGTAGCGTAAACCGGGCCGCAATGCCGGGATTTTCTACCGGCTTATCCTGTTGAGTCTGGTTTACGTTTTCAGTGAAGCGGGTTTTAATCGGACCCGGCTCAATCAGGCTGACGCGAATACCGCTGCCGTGCAGCTCCATACGCAGCGCATCAGACCAGGCTTCCAGCGCATATTTACTGGCCGCATAGGCGCCTCGCCCTGGCGTGGAGACCAAGCCCATAACGGAGCTGGTATTCACAATTCGCGCTTCGCCACTGGCTCGCAGAGCAGGCAGTAACAGCATCGTTAACTGATGTGTACCGAACAGATTGGTGGCAAATTGCTGCTCCATCTGCTGACGCGAAATGGCGGATAACGGGCCATATACACCGTAGCCGCCGTTATTGAATAAGGCATAGATGCGGTTGCCGCTCAGCTCAACGATCCGCGCGGCGGCACGCTCCACGCTCTCGCTGTCGTTCAGGTCCAGCTCAATACCGGTGAATCCCAGCTGCGCCATCCGCTGTACATCGTCCGGTTTCCGGCAGGCGGCGAAAATATGATAGCCCCGGCGCAACAGGTCGTTAGCGGCGACCAGACCAATGCCGCTGGAGCAGCCAGTGATAACAACTATTTTTTGCATAACTTTACCTGTCCGCCGTCTTCAAAGCCGATTGACCATGGTTAACGAGGGGTGCCAGTTCCCTGGCCATCAGCGCGGCAATAAACGGCTGGGCAGCGGGATTGGGATGGATCCCGTCCTGCTGCATCCATTCCGGCTTCAGATAAACCTGCTCCATGAAAAAAGGCACCAATGGAATAGCATTGGTTTCTGCGAGTTTGGGATAAATAGCGCTAAACGCTTCAGTATACCGACGGCCATAGTTGGCGGGAATACGAATCTGCATCAGCAGCGGCTGCGCGTTGGCCGCTTTGATCAGTTTGATGATCTGTTGCAGATCCTGCTCAAGTTTCTGGGGGGGAAAGCCGCGCAGGCCATCGTTTCCGCCCAGTTCAATCAGTACCCAACGCGGTTGATGCGTTTTAAGCAGTGCCGGCAGGCGAGCCAATCCCTGCGTTGCAGTATCGCCGCTTATGCTACCGTTAATAACATCTGGAGAATTTTGCCATTTTTCATTAAGTAAGGCAGGCCATGCCGCGGTTGCAGACATTCTGTAACCCGCGCTGAGGCTGTCACCAAGCACCAGCAATTTATCTGCCGCCGTCGCTTTCGCGATCAGCGCCAAAAATAACAGGACAAGGTAATGCCAGCGGAAAACATTCTTGCAGTTCATCGTCTTAATAAGTCCGTAGGTCAGGGTGAGCATCAGCTTTCCATCCTTACCGGAGTTGAGCTGGTTGTCAAACCGGCGGAGACCATCGCGCTGATTGGTGAATCGGGTTCTGGTAAGTCAACGCTGTTAGGGATCCTCGCCGGGCTGGATGACGGTAGCGAAGGGGAGGTGTTTCTGCTGGGCAAGCCGCTGCACCAGATGAACGAGGAACAGCGGGCCGAACTGCGGGCGAAAAGCGTCGGCTTCGTTTTTCAGTCTTTTATGCTGGTGCCCACGCTCAACGCGCTGGAAAACGTCCAGCTGCCGGCCTTGTTACGAGGAGAGAGCGACAGCCAAAGCCGGGAGCAGGCGAAAAACCTGCTTACCCAGCTTGGCCTCGCCGGGCGTCTCGGCCATTTACCTTCTCAGCTTTCCGGGGGGGAGCAGCAGCGAGTTGCGCTGGCAAGAGCGTTTAGCGGTCGGCCTGCGTTGCTGTTTGCAGATGAACCTACCGGCAATCTCGATCGTAAAACCGGCGAGCGTATTGTCGATCTGCTGTTTTCCCTTAACCGTGACTTTGCCACCACGCTGATACTGGTTACGCATGATGAGCAGCTGGCGGCCCGCTGTGATCGGCGGTTACGGGTTAGGGACGGTAAATTGTGGGAGGAAGCATGATCTGGCGCTGGTTCTGGCGAGAGTGGAAATCGCCTTCGCTGCTGATTGTCTGGCTGGCGCTGACGCTGGCGGTCGCCTGCGTGCTTGCACTTGGTTCGCTGAGCGACCGCATGGAAAAAGGGCTGACACAGCAAAGCCGCGACTATATGGCGGGAGACAGAACGCTGCAAAGCTCGCGTGAAGTGCCAGAGGCGTGGCTGGATGAAGCCCGGCGAGACGGCCTGCAAGTTGGCCGTCAACTCACGTTTATGACCATGACTTTTGCCGGTGACACGCCCCAGCTGGCTTCGGTAAAGGCGGTTGACGATCGCTACCCGATGTTTGGCGAGCTGGCGACCGAGCCTGCCGGATTAAAGCCCGCTGCCGGAACCGTGCTGGCCGCTCCGCGCCTGCTGGCTTTGCTTAACCTCAAGGCTGGCGCAGATCTGGACGTCGGTGATACCACGCTGCGTATTTCAGGATCGGTCATTCAGGAGCCGGACGCGGGTTTTAATCCTTTTCAGACCGCACCGCGCCTGCTGATGAACCTTGCGGATGTCGCGAAGACCGGCGCTATTCAACCGGGCAGCCGTCTGACCTGGCGCTATAAATTTGCCGGAACGCCAGAGCAGCTGGCGCGCTATGACCGCTTTATTACGGCGCAAATCAAGCCCGATCAGCGCTGGATTAGCGTGGATAACGCTGAAGATGCGCTGGGGAAATCGATGCAGCGTGCCCAGCAGTTCCTGCTGCTGTCGGCGCTGTTGACGCTGATGCTGGCAATTGCGGCTGTTGCGGTAGCCATGAGCCATTACTGTCGAAGCCGCTACGATTTGGTCGCCGTGCTGAAGACGCTGGGAGCTAACCGCGCGGCGCTCCGTAAGCTGATTGTTGGCCAGTGGCTGGCGGTGCTGCTGCTGGCTGCGATATGCGGCGGCATTATCGGTAAAGGATTCGAGGAAATATTGCTGCAAATGCTCAAACCCGTCTTGCCGGGTGAGCTGCCGGCAGCCAGCGGATGGCCGTGGGTTTGGGCTATCGGCTCGCTGTTTGTTATTTCGCTATTGATAGGTCTGCGGCCTTACCGTCTGCTGTTGGCAACTCAGCCTTTACGCGTGCTGCGACGCGATGTGGTGGCGAATGTCTGGCCGCTGAAGTACTACCTGCCCGCGATGGCGCTGGTGGTCGTCGTGCTGCTCGCGCTGCTGGTCGGGGGAAGTAAACTGCTCTGGGCGCTGATTGGCGGCATTGTGCTGCTGTCATTGCTGCTTTCAGGTATTGGCTGGGGTGGATTGCTGCTGTTACGTCGGCTGCGCGTGCGCCATCTGGCTTTCCGGCTGGCGGTCAACCGGCTGCTGCGCCAGCCCTGGACGACGCTCAGCCAGCTGTCGGCCTTTTCCTTATCCTTTATGCTGCTGGCGTTGCTGCTGGTGATGCGCGGCGATCTGCTGGATCGCTGGCAGCAGCAGCTGCCGCCGGACAGCCCTAACTATTTTCTGCTCAACCTTACCCACGATCAGGTGCCGGAGGTGCAATCCTTCCTGCAACAGCACCAGGTTACGCCACAAACGTTTTATCCTGTTGCCAGAGTCCGTCTGACCAGTATCAATCATCAACCGGCAGATCCCTCGCAGGATAACGCGCTCAACCGTGAACTCAACCTGACTTCGCTTGCGCAGTTGCCCGACCATAATCCGCTGACGGCGGGACACTGGCCACCGGCAAAAGGAGAGGTCTCTATGGAAGAGGCGCTGGCGGGGCGGTTAGGCGTGGGTCTCGGCGATACGCTGACCTTTACTGGTGATACGCAGGCGTTTTCCGCCACCATCACCAGTTTGAGAAAAGTAGACTGGGAAAGCCTGAAGCCAAACTTTTTCTTTATTTTTCCACCTGGTGCGCTGGACGATCAGCCGCAAACCTGGCTGACCAGTTTTCGCGTGGATAACAATAGCGCGCTGCTGGCGCAGTTAAATCGTCAGTTTCCGACGCTCAGCCTGCTGGATATTGGCAGCATTTTACAGCAAATAGGGCAGGTACTGACCCAGGTCAGTCAGGCGCTGGAAATTATGGTCGTGCTGGTCACCGCCTGTGGCGTCCTGCTGCTGCTGGCGCAGATTCAGGTCGGGATGCGCCAGCGCAGACAGGAGCTGGTGGTTTACAGAACGCTTGGCGCCAGTAAAAAGCTGTTGCGGGGAACGCTATGGTGCGAATTTGCGCTTTTGGGAGCGGTTTCAGGCATTGCGGCTGCTACAGGCGCAGAAGCGGCATTATGGGGATTACAGACGAAAGTTTTTGATTTCCCCTGGCAGCCGGATTATTTGTTATGGATTATTCTGCCAATAACGGGTGCGGTGCTACTTTCCCTTTGTGGTGGCTGGTTAGGGATCCGGTTACTGAAAGGAAATGCATTGTTTCGGGGCTATAACGCAGCGTAGAATAAAGGCCGGTTACGCCGGCCTTTATCATTGGCTTTTTTCGGTGATGCATTACCGCCAGGAAGCTCAGGTTGAAAAGAATTCATTCAGGATTGGTGTATTTTCTGGCGGGCTAATGATAAAGGTGTTGTATAACGTATAACAGGGAAATATCTTAAATGTTAGATTTGCTGGATATAAAATATCGTTTCCTCACTGAATTGAAATCAAATGAACTTTTTACGTTAAGAAAAAAAGTGTTTAAAGATCGCCTTAACTGGATGGTGAAAAGTGAAAACAATATGGAGTTTGATGAATACGATAATCATCATACCGCCTACATCTTTGGCGTCTACCACGAGCGTTGCGTTTGCAGTCTTCGTTTTATAGAAATTAAATATCCCAATATGATTACCGGTACATTCAAATCCTGGTTCGATAACGTTGAACTGCCTGAGGGTAATTATGTTGAGGCCAGCCGATTATTTATAGATAAAGAGCGGGTTAACGCACTTGAGTTACGCCAGCAACCGGTGAGCGCTCTGCTTTTTCTTTCAATGATCAACTATGCACGTCATTACAAATATGAAGGGATTTATGCGGTTGTCAGTAATCCGATGTATCGCATTTTCAGGCAGTCGGGCTGGGATATTTCTGTGGTAAAACAGGGGGTTTCTGAAAAGCAGGAAAGTATCTGGCTCATCTTTATGCCAATTGACGATGATAATCAGCGCACGTTGATTGAGCGGGTAAAACTAAAGGCACCCGGGTTAAATATCAAGCTGGATGCCTGGCCACTGTCAATCCCCGTCAGTGAGAACCGGCCTGATAAGCTGTAGTTCAATACTGAGCCTGATGGCATGCTTCATATTGGTAACGCCAAGCTTCTTCACCGCGTTACCAATATGGTATTTTACGGTAGTCAACTTTATTCCCAGTATCAATGCAATTTCCTGATAAGATTTGCCAACGCTGGCCCAGTAGATAATTTCATTTTCACGTTTTGAAAATATCTCGCGGGTATTCATTTCTTCAAATTCTGACTTCCGGGATTGCTCCTGATACAGCGTGGTCATTTTTTCATGTGTGGTAATTAACAACATCTGAAGTTTATCTTTGTTATTCTGAATTATTTCTTCAATGTTATCATCACAATGCTCATCCATCATAATTGACAGGACAACAAGATTGTTATTCTGATCGTGCAGCGTAAAGGTATAGCCATTAATGATGTTATGATTGCGTGCCATATCAAACAGCTTAGGAACCTTAACGCCTTTGTTCAGCATAATATTCTCATCCCATGAGAAGGGAGAGACGCGATAAAGCGCTGTTATTAACACAGGGTCGATAAACTGGAAGTTATTTTCCTTATAAACTTCAAACCATTCCTGCCGATTTGAAATAATACAAAAATCAGCCGGATTGCGCTTACTCATGATCGCATAGGCGTATTTAATATTATTAAATTGCAGCAGTTTTCTCTCCAGGTAATCCTGTATGGAGGAATTGATCAACATATTACCAAAAAACAATTTAGACATGTCATTATCTCCCTGAGAAAGTGAGGCTTCCATCGTCAATCCCTGACTCTACCATGCTTTGCAAACCAAGCCTATGGCTACACATCACTAAAACTTGTCAATTTGAGTCAAATCTGCTCTGAAAGTTCAAATAATAGCCGGCAGTAAAATGCGAATGCGAATGCGAATGCGAATGCGGTTTGCGGTTTAGGTAAAGATCGACGTGAAGCAGCACCTGAAAAGGTGAGGAAAGAGAGAAGATGCGGAGAGCAGGGATAACCAGTTCCTGGCGGAAACAACGTTAATGGTGAAAAAATCTAACGTAATTATCCTTACTGCCTGGAGCTGGTTCCCTTGGTGTTGGCAAACAAAACTTCTAATTACTTAATAGTACTATGTATTTCTTATTGTGTTCGCCGATACAATACGACTTTCACTCCAGAAATGATAGCCATACTTAAGTACAGTTAAGCACTGTCCTTTTTCAGATGAGTGATTGCCCAGGCTATACCGCTGGCATAATCTGTCGGCAGCAGCGGGACTAAATCGTTCAGCGCAGCTTGTAGGGCATCGACGCTGACATCATTAAGATTCAGGTGGCCTACCTTACGGCCAGGACGAACCTCTTTCTCATACCAGTGAGGGCGTACCAACGGCTGATTGAGCCATGCCACGTTAAATGCGGTACCAATCAAATTCACCATTACTGAGGGCGTGCTCACCACAGGTTTCGGCAGAGGCAGATCGAGAATAGCGCGCAGATGCAGCTCAAACTGGCTGATGGAAGCGCCGTTTTGCGTCCAGTGCCCGCTGTTGTGTACCCGCGGTGCCAGTTCGTTGATGAGTAAGCCTTCTGGCACAACGAAACATTCCATCGCCATCACGCCGACGTAGTTCAGCTCGTGCATAATGGCCGAAAGCATACTTTCAGCTTGCTTCTGTCGCGCAGCATCGGCTTCTGGCAGCACAACACTGGTACGCAGAATGCCATCCTGATGCAAGTTGTGCGTCAGCGGATAAAACACGGTGCTGCCATCGTGCCCGCGTGCACCTACCAGCGACACCTCGCCAGAGAAGTTAATTCCCTGCTCTACAATGCATTCGCCATAGCAATCAGCAGGGAGGGAATCGGTCTCATGCGCACGCAGTCGCCATTGTCCCCGGCCATCGTAGCCGCCGGTGCGGCGCTTAACGATAGCCAGTTCGCCCAGGCGGGCAAAAACCTGCGGCCATTCTGCTCCGTCGGCCAGCAGTTGCCATGGCGCGGTAGCAAGTCCTAACCGATCCAGCAGCTGCTTTTGCGTCAGGCGGTCGGCCAGACGGGGGAAGATATCGCGGTTAACAAAGGCGGTGTGGCTTGCCAGCTCGCGGGTCAGCGCGGTTTCAGGCCAGCGCTCGATTTCTGCTGTGATTACGCTCTGCTGAATGGGGAGGGCTTCCGGCTCGGCATCCAGGCCGACAGGATAAACGGCGATACCCAGCGGCTCACCCGCCTGGCGCAGCATCCGGCCCAGCTGGCCATTTCCTAATACGCAAACCGGCTTCATGCTTCCTCCCGCGGATCCGGGTTATTCAACACGTCATCGGTCTGTGCCTGACGCCAGTTCGCCAACCGACCTGCCAGATCTGCATCGTGCAGCGCCAGGATTTGTGCCGCCAGCAGGGCTGCATTAGCCGCGCCCGCCTTACCAATTGCCAGTGTGCCTACCGGAATGCCGCGTGGCATTTGCACGATAGAATACAGGCTGTCGACGCCGCTTAGCGCTGCGCTCTGTACCGGCACGCCCAGTACCGGCACCAGCGTTTTGGCGGCCAGCATGCCCGGCAGATGCGCTGCGCCGCCGGCACCTGCGATAATCACGTCGAAGCCGTTCTCTGCGGCCTGCTCGGCAAAGCTAAACAGCTTATCCGGCGTACGGTGCGCTGAAACCACTTCGCAATGAAAAGGAACAGCCAGGCTGGTGAGAATTTCCGCGGCAAATTGCAGGGTTGCCCAGTCACTTTTGGATCCCATAACAATAGCAATGCGGGCCGGTGCGGCGTTGGAAGACATGCGGGTCTGACTCCTGTGATTGTACATACGTCATCTGCCAGCCTGCTGGCCGCCAGATGGGAAGGAGAAAGAGAATATCATGACTGTGGGGCCAGGAAAACGTTTGCTCTGGCCTTAAACGCGGCTTATAACGACTTTTCGCCGGCTCAGAAGGGAAAGGAAATCAGTCGGGTTTCGTTCTCACTGACCCGAATCATCGACCCTTCACTATGCCAGGCACCGAGCACAATGCGTTCTGCTGGCTGGTTATCAACCCTAAGCTGATGAACCGCCGGGCGATGGGTATGGCCGTGGATCAGGCAGCGTACCTGATGGCGAGCCATGGTGTCCTGAACGGCGGCGGCATTGACATCCATAATAGTGAAATCTTTGCTGCTGTTAGCCTGCTTGCTGCCCGCCCGCATTTTTAGCGCAATGCGTTGACGAATAAACAGAGGCAATAAAAGAAACAGTTTTTGCAGCCAGGGCTGATGTACTTTGCGACGGAAGCGCTGATAGCCTTCGTCGTCGGTACAAAGCGTATCGCCATGCATGATCAAAATCCGTTGTCCGTGGATTTCCAGCACCTGCTCTTCCGGCAGCAGCGTCATCCCGCTGGCGGCGGCAAAGCGTTTGCCCAGCAAAAAATCACGGTTGCCGTGGATAAAATAACAGGGGATGTTGAGCGGCTGTAATTCACGTAATGCGGCGGCTATTTCAGCGTGAAGCGGATCGGGATCGTCATCGCCGATCCAGGCTTCAAACAGATCGCCGAGAATATATAACGCCTCGGCCTGCCGCGCATCACGCCGTAAAAAAGCAAGAAAACCGGCAGTAATTGCCGGTTCTTCTGCACACAGATGCAAATCTGCGATAAACAGCGTGTGAGACATTATTCGCTGACGGTGACTTTCTGGATCACAACGTCATCTTTTGGCACGTCCTGATGCATGCCGCTGCGGCCTGTTGCCACGGCTTTGATCTTCTCAACCACGTCCATGCCTTCCACAACTTCTGCGAACACGCAGTAACCCCAGCCTTGCAGGCTTTCGTCACGGAAATTCAGGAAGTCGTTGTCGGCTACGTTAATGAAGAACTGTGCAGTTGCAGAGTGAGGCGCCTGAGTACGGGCCATCGCCAGCGTGCCTTTGGTGTTCTTCAGGCCATTGTTCGCTTCGTTACGGATCTCTTCTTTCGTTGCTTTCTGCGCCATGCCCGGCTCAAAGCCGCCGCCCTGGATCATAAAGCCGTTGATCACACGGTGGAAAATGGTGTTGTCGTAGAAACCTTCACGGCAGTAATCCAGGAAGTTTTTAACAGTGGCTGGCGCTTTATCATCAAAAGTTTTGATAACGATATCGCCATGGTTAGTCTGGAAAGTGACCATATTCTCATCCTGTCAAGGTTGAAGGGTTTAGATTGCGTCGCCGTCGGCGCTCACGCAGGCGCACGACCGCTATAGATAGAGGGCTTTTATATCACAAAAAGTGATGACGAGTCAGTATCGCCGCATAAACGGAGGCAGGCATAGCCTTGCTTTGCGTGGCGGTTACGTTAACAATACGGCAGAATATGAGTTTCACTCGCTAACGTCGCACACGCTAAAAACGGAATGTCTCAATGCTTAAGATTTTTAATACCCTGAGTCGTCAAAAAGAGGAATTTAAACCTATTCATGCTGGCAGTATTGGCATGTACGTGTGTGGCATTACCGTTTACGACCTTTGTCACATCGGCCATGGACGTACTTTTGTGGCTTTTGACGTCGTGGCGCGTTACCTGCGTTACCTGGGATATTCGCTGAAATATGTGCGTAATATCACTGATATCGACGATAAGATCATCAAACGTGCCAATGAAAATGGCGAAAGCGTTGAAGCACTGACCAACCGAATGATTGCCGAAATGCATGCGGATTTCGCTGCGCTGAATATTCTGCCGCCGGACCTGGAACCTCGTGCTACGCGCCATATCAGTGAAATCATTGAACTGGTGGCTAAGCTGATCGATCGCGATCATGCGTATGTCGCCAGCAACGGCGACGTGATGTTTTCTGTTGCCAGCGATCCCGATTACGGTTTGCTGTCGCGCCAGGATCTTGAACAGCTTCAGGCGGGTGCGCGCGTGGAAGTGGCGGCAGACGTGAAACGCAATCCAATGGACTTCGTGCTGTGGAAGATGTCGAAAGCCGATGAGCCGAGCTGGCCATCGCCGTGGGGCGCGGGCCGTCCGGGCTGGCATATTGAATGTTCAGCGATGAACTGCAAGCAGCTGGGTGAGCATTTCGATATTCACGGCGGCGGTTCTGATTTGATGTTCCCCCATCATGAAAACGAAATCGCGCAGTCTTCCTGTGCGCACGATGGCCCTTACGTCAATTACTGGATGCACTCCGGCATGGTGATGGTTGACCGTGAGAAGATGTCTAAATCGCTGAACAACTTCTTTACCGTGCGTGATGTACTGGAATATTTCGACGCGGAAACCGTGCGTTATTTCCTGATGTCCGGGCACTATCGTAGCCAGCTGAACTACGGTGAAGATAACCTGAAGCAGGCGCGTTCTGCGCTGGAGCGTCTCTATACTGCGCTGCGTAATACGGACGCCAATGCAGAAGCCACTGGCGGCGAAGCGTTTGAAACGCGTTTCCGTGAGGCGATGGACGACGACTTCAACACGCCGGAAGCTTACTCTGCGCTGTTTGATATGGCTCGCGAAGTGAACCGGCTGAAAACGGAAGACAGGGCGGCGGCCAACGGCCTCGCGGCGAAACTGCGTCAGCTGGCTGGCGTGCTGGGTCTGCTGGAACAGGATCCTGAGCAGTTCCTGCAAAGCGGCGCGCAGGGGAATGATGATGAGGTCGCTGAAATCGAAGCGCTGATTAAAATGCGCCTGGATGCGCGTAAAGAGAAAAACTGGGCTCAGGCGGATCTTGCGCGCGACAAGCTGGTCGAGATGGGGATCGTACTTGAAGACGGTCCACAGGGGACCAGCTGGCGTCGTAAATAAGCCAAAAAATTTCAGGAGCCGAGTGGCTCCTGAATTATTTTAGCGCTGGCGTCGCACTTTTATTTACTGACGGCGCAGCCATCAAAGTGCAGCCTGCCTCTGGCTTTATTCAGCGACGGTGATGCTGTTGCCATCAAAGTTAACGGTTTGACCCGCAACGATTTTGCAGCGCTTACGGGTTTCCACTTTACCGTCCACCGTTACCTGGCCGTCCGCGATTGCGTCTTTCGCCGCGCCGCCGCTTTCTACCCAACCTTCCAGCTTCAGCAGATCGCATAAATCGACGTGGGCATGTTTACCCAAAGAAAAAGTTGCCATTATTGTACTGCTCCATCATGAAATTCTTCGCAGGCTTGCAGGGTATTCTGAATCAGCGTCGCCACGGTCATTGGGCCAACGCCGCCTGGAACCGGCGTAATATAAGCTGCCCGCTCGGAAGCTGCAGCAAAATCTACGTCGCCGACCACTTTACCGCTTTCCAGACGGTTAATACCCACATCAATCACGATTGCGCCAGGCTTAATCCAGTCGCCAGGAATAAAGTTAGGCTTACCTACTGCAACCACCAGCAGGTCGGCATGCTCAATATGATGACGCAGATCTTTGGTAAAACGGTGCGTCACCGTTGTTGTGCAACCTGCCAGCAGCAGTTCCATGCTCATTGGGCGGCCCACGATATTTGATGCGCCAACCACCACGGCGTTCAGGCCGAAGGTGTCAATATTATAACGCTCGAGCAGCGTAACGATGCCGCGAGGTGTGCACGGACGCAGTTTAGGCGCGCGCTGGCAAAGGCGACCCACGTTATAAGGATGGAAACCGTCGACATCTTTCGATGGCGCGATACGCTCCAGCACTTTAACGTTATCAATACCTGCCGGAAGCGGCAGCTGAACCAGAATGCCATCGATTGCGCCATCGTTATTCAGCTTGTCAATCAGCTCCAGCAGTTCTGCTTCGCTGGTCGACGCGGGTAAATCATATGAGCGGGAGATAAAGCCGACTTCTTCACAGGCACGGCGCTTACTGCCAACATAAATCTGCGAAGCCGGGTTTTCACCCACTAACACTACCGCCAGGCCGGGGGCGCGTTTACCCGCTGCCAAACGCTGCTGCACTTTCCCGGCAACCTCAAGGCGCACCTGCTGCGCAATCGTTTTACCGTCTATAATCTTTGCTGCCATCAGAGAGGGGATCCATCTGGGTTAGTTGAAACGGAGTATGCAGTCTATTTTGTCAGAAGCGGACGCCGCTGTCAGGCACAGATTCGGCGCTGGCTGCTTAATAGTGCAGCAATAGAATGACCTGGTAAGCAAAATCGTTGACTCGACCGCTTCGCACCGTATAATTCGACCCAGTTCCCAATGCGCCCTTAGCTCAGTTGGATAGAGCACCGGCCTTCTAAGCCGTAGGTCACAGGTTCGAATCCTGTAGGGCGTACCATTACTTTTCAATACATTACCCGCTTTTCCCAACCTTCAGATTTTCCCCATGGGACAGATTTGTGTCGTTACTCCCCAAAAGCGAGTCAATTTCACGTACTTGTCGCTTCCGTGCCGCTATGCAGCTTCAGCGTGAACAAACATGTGCTTGTCATCCCTTCCTGTTTGCCTCAGACACCCATAATTCTTTTACAAGGACAACGAGAGAATAAGTAATATTCATTTTTATTCACTTAATCTTCATTCAATGTAGGAGAATACAGAAGACCTGTAGGCGCATCGTTAATAGCATAAATTTATCTTATATATCTCAGCGTTTTTTCGGGAGTTGTTTTCGGCGCGACAGGATTCTTTTTCACAGCAGCTGAAACTTCCGCTAGCTTGATATGATCGGATTTTGATTTATCGCGCCTGGAAAAATGCTGTGGCCAGACTTCTGGCGAGCATAACACGTTGAAAAAGCAAAACGGGTAAACAGAATAACACCTTAACCTGGTGCATGCAGGAACAGGTTGCTAAAACAGGCTGAGGTTTTTTAGTCTCTGGGAGGTCAGATTGCTAAATTTTTCATATACTAATATTTGTTAATCAGCTAATCCGCAGATGACCGCTAAGAGAATGGTTACTGCTTTTTTTGACTTATCTGACAACTAAAGGTTGTTAGCTGAACATAAGGGAAAATGATGCCATTGATATTTAGTGAGTTATCTGGCGCTCCACCGTGGGTGCCTGCCGTATTGCTCATCACTCTCTCATTCTTAGTGGGTTCTCTGGCCCGATTTATCCTTCTCAGGTTCATCCGCTACTGGCAAAATCGTGACCGAAAGCTGTTCAAATCACTTGAAAAGCATCTTCGTGGATCAATGTTTCTTTTCATCCCCTTACTGTTAATAAATGTAGGGGCTAATTATATTAACATCAAGCCAGACTTTTTAGATTTTATTACAACGACCGTTAATATATTTATTATATTATCATTTTGCTCAATTTTAATTCGCTTAACTAATGTAGCGCAGGATATGCTTTTTATACGCTACGATATTAATCTTTCAAATAATCTTCGTGCCCGCAAAGTCCGCACCCAGATAATGTATGTGAAAAAAGTCGTTATCGTCGTTCTCGTGACATTCTGTGTTTCTCTGATTTTACTGAGTTTCCCTGGTGTTCGAAAATTCGGTACTACCATTCTGGCCGGTGCCGGAGTTGCCGGAATAATAATTGGGTTTGCCCTTCAAAAGTCGCTTGTCAATTTGTTTGCCGGAATTCAGATAGCGTTCACGCAGCCCATAAAAATCGATGATGCTGTTGTCGTTGAAAAGGAATGGGGTTGGATTGAGGAGATAAACCTGACTTATGTCGTTGTGCGTATCTGGGATCTGCGCAGACTGGTTCTGCCCATTACCTATTTTACAGAAAATGCCTTCCAGAACTGGACGCGCAATAACGCACAAATATTAGGCTCGGTTTTTCTTTACCTCGATTATTCAATGCCACTCGAGCCTTTGCGTAAGCATTTTGAAAAAGTACTCAGTGAAACAAAACTTTGGGACCAGGAGACTCAGGTGCTCCAGGTAACTGATACTACTGAAAAAACCATGACTATCAGATTATTAATGACTGCACAGAATTCCCCAACGGCCTGGGATTTACGCTGTCACGTGCGGGAAAAAATGATTGAGTTTATTCAGCAAAATTATCCCCAGAGTCTTCCTCACGTAAGGGCGACGCTGACCGATCCTGGCAGTTTATAGTTGATAAAATTCAGTAAGTTAGAGGTATTTAGCCAGTCGGGTAACAGGAAGTGCCATGGCGGGACTACCCGATGGAGATGAAGACGCGCGAAGTAACGCCGTTATCGTACCGGTTTACAGAGCCAGGCAATTTTCCTGCCTGGCTCTTTGCGTGAATGCGCATGAATGGCGCTGAGATCGCACCGAACCGAGCAATCTGGCCATTTGCCTGACTTAGCGCGTCAACCTACAACCCGAACGTCTTCAACCTGATCGAGAACCGTAATGGTAATTTGGACGTGTAACGGTGTTTTCCAGTCGACGTGCAGATAAAATTCAACGCCGCCGGGACCGCCTTCGGGATCGTGCGGCCCGATATTGGTCACGTAAATTATCGCATCCCCTAAATGCGGTCTGCCGGTTGAATCGGTAGGGTCGGTACCTGCTGCCCACTCCGCGGCGGTAATGATAACGGCCGATCGTTTATTAATGGCGTCCCAGTTCCAGTTCCAGCGAGAAAGACCTTGCTGATTGCGAGCGATAAGCCTGACTGAACGTGACATGGTATGCACCTTCTGTTCTGCTCACCCAAAAATGGAGAGCAGTTGATGACATGAGAACCGGTTAGCCGGAATGTTCCTCCGGCAAAGAGGCGAGATCCCCATTTTTTTCAGGAAGAAATGAGCATAAAACCAGAAAGCATAAAAAAGGCCCGCGGGGGGACGCGGGCAAAGTAAAACAGAAGTTATCTTTTGTAGAACATCGTCCACAGTAAAGTAAAATTACCTTTATTTCTTAACATAGATCACAAAAAAGCATGACAGTGCCAGACTAAGACAAGTCCTGGGGTGGGTTAAAAGGCGGTATTTTTCGCCTGAAATTTGTTATCCGGGGAAAATCTGGCAGAATGTTGGCCGCTGGCAGGGAGCCGATCGAACCGCACGGGGCGTTAAAAAATTCCAAAAAAAACAATCGCCGTTTGCTGTTTTTGCAGCTTAAACGTGGTTGCCCGGTCGCCAGCGCTTCAGATTATCATGAGAAAACATTAATAAGATTGAATAACGAGGTTTTATGCCGCACTCAGCCGAAGACAAGAAAAAAGCGCTTAACCGTATCAAACGTATCCAGGGTCAATGTGAAGGAATACAGCGTTCTCTCGAAGCGGGGGCCGACTGCGCGCCGATTTTGCAGCAGATCGCTTCAGCGAAAGGCGCATTGAGCGGCCTGATGTCTGAGATTCTGGAAAGCTACGTTCGCGAAGAATTTCTTGGTCAGACGGGTGAACAAAGTCTGTCCGAAAAACAAATTGCCGAATTTCTTGGTCTGATGCGTTCTTATATGAAATGATCCCATAGCAAATTTGAGCGCGTCGTCGATATGCACTCAGCCGCGATTTTGCATCTTCGCGACGTCCCGACCAACTCGGTCAAACAGCCCTCATTTAAACCGCCTCTACGCGCTGGTTTTTCTTTTATTTAACTATTTATCAACGTATTAACAGAATACCCCCTGCCAGATATGTGCGGATAAAAGTGCCAGCAGGCATAATGTTGGCGAATACAGCGCAAAAAATTCCGTAAACATATATACCCCAGGGGGGTATATTCGGTATAGTCCCCCCCACTAAATGACCGCCAGGTTTTACTGAGGTCAGCCGTCAGAGAAGGGCTCTGGCGTGAATATTCCCCTCCTGGAGAACATGTTATGAAATCCCGTGCTGCTGTTGCATTTGGTCCCGGTCAACCTTTGCAGATTGTCGAATTAGACGTTGCACCCCCTCGCGCCGGTGAGGTGTTAATCAAAATCAGCCATACCGGCGTCTGCCATACCGATGCCTTTACCTTATCGGGCGACGATCCGGAAGGGCTTTTTCCGGTTGTGTTGGGTCACGAAGGGGCTGGCGTGGTGGTAGAAGTTGGCGAAGGCGTGACCAGCGTACAGGCTGGCGATCATGTTATTCCTCTTTACACCGCGGAATGTGGCGAGTGCCTTTTCTGTAAATCAGGCAAAACCAACCTGTGTACCGCTGTCCGTGCGACGCAGGGAAAAGGCGTAATGCCAGATGGCTCCACGCGTTTCTCCTACAATGGCCAGCCAATTTATCACTACATGGGCTGTTCAACCTTTAGTGAGTACACTGTAGTAGCGGAAGTGTCGCTGGCCAAAATCAATCCTGAAGCCAATCACGAACATGTTTGCCTGCTTGGCTGCGGCGTGACCACCGGAATTGGTGCGGTTCACAACACCGCTAACGTTCAGGAAGGCGACTCGGTGGCGATTTTTGGTTTAGGCGGCATCGGTCTGGCGGCGATTCAGGGCGCACGTCAGGCAAAAGCGGGGCGCATTATCGCTATCGATACCAATCCGGCTAAATTTGAACTGGCGAAGAAGTTCGGCGCGACAGACTTCGTCAATCCAAAAGATCACGACAGGCCGATTCAGGAAGTGATTGTTGAAATGACCGGCTGGGGCGTGGATCACTCTTTTGAGTGTATCGGTAACGTCAATGTGATGCGTGCGGCGCTGGAAAGTGCTCACCGTGGCTGGGGCCAGTCAATCATTATCGGTGTGGCAGGCGCGGGGCAGGAAATTGCGACCCGTCCCTTCCAGCTGGTGACAGGACGGCAGTGGAAAGGTTCTGCATTCGGTGGCGTAAAAGGCCGTAGCCAGCTGCCGGGCATGGTGGAAGACGCCATGAAAGGAAAAATTGAGCTGGAGCCTTTTGTCACTCATACCATGACGCTGGACAAAATTAACGAAGCCTTCGATTTAATGCATGAAGGAAAATCTATTCGTTCCGTTATTCATTATTGAGGGGAGTCAGACTGCTGACAAACCTAAAGCATGAGGAATGCTGGCCTGGAACAAAGCGCCCTGGGCCATGGACGGCCCAGACGGGGCTGGCACGGATGCCGTTTTTTGCATCTTTATGAAGGGCCAGCGTTCCTCGCGCCTGAGCTATGTCAACAGCCTCAGTGAATAGCGCCTATATTATTTCGTCAGCTCAGCGGTCATATGGACATGGTTATTGAAGAAAGCTTCCGTAATCTGGTAAGACGCACCGGCTTTTTCTGCCTGAGCCGCGATTTTTGCTTCTGCGCCGTCAAGCGTATCGGCAGAGGCCGTTACGGTCTGAGCAAAACCCGCAAATGATACGCCAGAAAATAGCGCTGCTAATGCAATTTTTTTGATGATGTTCATAATAAATTCCCGATGTTGCTTTTTAAAGTGAGAGACGGTCTGTCTCGATGGGATAAATATTACGCGTGATATGTGCAAAGAGTAAGCGGAACTATTTGCTAAAGTCACTCAAAAAAATTGACTGAAAAAGGCAGGTAGGAGAATCTGACCTTACAGGCTGTAAAGCGCTAAAGGCCAGAAAAAAATTAAGCTTTACTGAAACACTGGCTGATAAAAGCCGTTGCCTTATTGATACCGTCCATCGAAATGGTATGAGGAAGGGCGGTTTCGAAGAAGGTCGTTACCGGGATGCCAACCTCGCTCAATTTTGCCGCTGCGCTTTCACTTTCCTGCCACGGAATAACCGGATCGGCCTGGCCATGAACCAGCAGAACTGGCGTGTTGCTCGCGGTAGCATAGGGTTGTGGTGAAGATAAACGTCCGGAAAACGCGACGACGCCCGCCAGCGGCAGGCGAGCGCTGACTAATGCATCGAGCGCCATTATCGACCCCTGAGAAAAGCCAAGAAAAATCACCTGATCCTGTTCAGGATCGATGGCGTGTTTTGCAAAAATCTGCTGTATCGCGGCATCAAATGCTGCCCGGGCATTGACGATGCGTCCCGGACGAGAAGCCTCGGTAACGCCCGTTACGCTGAACCACTGATATCCCGCGCCGCCGCCATCAAACTTTTCTGTGCCGTTCGGCGAAGAAAAAATAACGTCCGGAAAAGAGGGCTGAAAATAGTGTCCCAGTCCCTCCAAATCGGCGCCTGAACTTCCCACGCCGTGCAGTAAAACCACCAGTTTCTTCATGATATTCCCTCGCTAAAGCCATAATCGCTCAAATCCGGCCCAACGGGCACAATGCCGTTTGGATTCAGCGCTTTGATTGAATAATAGCCTTGTTTAATATGATCAAGGTTAACTGTCTCACGTACGCCGGGAACAGCCAACATTCTTTGGGTAAAGCCAAATAACGCCGCAAAAGTACGAAGCTGACGGAGATTACATTTGAACAGGCCGTGATAGGCCGCATCAAAGCGTATCAGCGTGACAAACAGCCGAATATCCGCTTCGGTTATCTTTTCACCCAAGAGGAATTTTCGGCCGTCGCTCAGCCTGTTCTCCAGTTTATCCAGCATGGCGAACACATCATGACAGGCTTCCTGATAGCTGATTTGCGTGGTGGCAAAACCGGCACGGTAAACCCCATTGTTGAGTGCAGGATAGATCTCAGCATTCAGCGCATCGATCTCTTTTTGCAATTCGGCGGGATAAAGATCCTGTTCCGATCGGGCAAGATCGCCAAAACCGGCGTTGAACATACGCACGATATCCGCGGATTCATTATTGACGATAGTTTGTTTCTTTTTGTCCCATAATATCGGCACGGTGGCGCGGCCCGTATAGGTATCATCTGCTCGCGTATAAAGCTGATGCAGCCATTCCGCCTGATTCAGCTCATCGCGATTAGCGCCGGGATAGTCGCCGAAATGCCAGCCTTCATCCAACAGCCAGGGTTCAACGACCGATACGCTAATGATCTCTTCCAGGCCTTTTAGCTTGCGGGCAATTAACGTGCGTGACGCCCATGGACAAATCAGCGCTACGTAAAGGTGATAGCGATCCGGCTCGGCCTTAAACCCGCCTTCACCGGTAACCCCTGGCGAACCGTCCGGTGTTACCCAGTGCCGAAAGCTGGAGGTCTGGCGAACGAAGCCGCCTTTCTCATCTTTAGCCTGCACCGGGTGCCAGTCTGCGGTCCATTTTCCGTTAACCAACATAAGCTTCTCCTGCTCTTTTTAAAATACAAAAAAGTCAGGATAGCTTATTTCCATAATGGTGATTATACGGCTGAATTGAGGATGATTGTTTCCAAAAAGGAAATAATCATCCTGAACGGAAGTCGTCTCAGTGAAGTGTGCTGGCGATTCCGGCGGGAGCAGATCTGCCTGCCATCGCCATAACTTATCGATTTTCGCCAAAAATCTCCGTCAGCGAATTTTCCTGAAGACGTTGATAAAGCGAAAACTCATCGATCACCGGGCAACCCAACGCCGATTCGAAAGCCAGTTTGTTGGGATTGCCTTTATGTACCGCACCCCTTTCACTGCCGAGGTTTGACTGGAAAATTCCCGCTGCGCTAACGGGCAGAAAATCTTCGTAAATGATCGGTTTTGCCTGAACAATGCCCTCGCTGATTAAGGCCTCCAGATGCGCCCGTGAGGCTCTGGCTTCAGGCAGCACTGCGCCAGGTTTCAGGCGGTAACGGAAATAGCCCAGCGCCTGCTGGCGCAGATCCGTCACGTTATCCGGGAAAGCCGCAAAGCATCGGGCCAGCTGCGCGTCATGAGTCTCCTCCTGACTGTGGTCGGCATCGTCGGAAGCCTGCTGTAACAGCCTGTCGTATAAAGCGCGGCCTTGAGGCGTTAGCGCCAGACCACGCTGTTCGATCTCACCAAAGCGCGCGGTATGCAGCCCTTCGGATGAATCGGCGAAGGTAATTTTCTCACTGAGGGCTTTAAAACTGGTTTGCCTGAGCAAAATGGGAACCTGGCGAGGCGGCGGCCCTTCAATGACTTCTTTTGCTGCGATCTGATAGTGCGGCATCAGCTTTTGCACCGCATCAATATCCAGCGTTCTGGGCGTCAGGTGATTGATATGCGGGCCTTTAAACGACACCACATCGGCAATCAAACGATGATGCGCCAGCAGCGACTGATAGGTTGCGACATCAACCTGCGCTTCGCTGTGCCATTTGAATGTTTTCAGCGCTTCCTGAACAAATTCGTCTGCCTGCGTCTCGTCGAGCCCCTGATTTTTCTGGTTAAGAGCAATGAGTTCGCGCACGCGCGGCGTAAAAATATCGCGTTGAGCAAGGATTTGCTGCGCTTTTTGCCGTAGATCCGCATCATCAATCAGTTCAAGCCGCAGCAGAGACGTAAAAACGCGGAAGGGATTGTATTGCAGTGAGGCTTCTTCGACTGCCCGGAAAGCGGTGGCGTGTACCGGTACCCCCGCGGCGGACAAATCGTAGTAGCTAACCGGCTGCATGCCCATTACGGCAAACAACAAGCGCATGGTTGCCAGCTCTTCCGGCTTGCCAAGGCGAATGGCGCCATGGCGTTCCACATCCAGCCGGTTCAGTTCTTCTGCATCGTCAGAATCGGCAAAAGTATCCGGATGCGCCTGCAAATAGAGCGTGTTGACTTCTTTCACTATCTGCAACAGCGTACGGTACTGCGGCACTTCCTGTTGGTACATCAGCGACATCGCTTTAGAAAACCGATCGCGGATGGTATCCGGTGAAACGTTCTGCTGGGTCATAAGTAGCCCTTATGGTCACGACTGTGAAGGGATTTAGCGCGAAGGGTACACGGCGCCCGTTGGTTTAGTGTTACCCCTTTCCTGAGATGAGTATCGTTCAGGGTTTTCATCACGGCCAGGCAGATGGCACAAAGCTATCCAGCGCCAGAGTTAATTCCAGATAGTGATGAGGCAGCGGCTTTCATAGCTTACGAATCCGCTAAGTGGCAACCTGGAGGCGGAGAGTCCTCTCCGCCTTATTCAGGCACGGATGATGTTGCCGCACCGCAAGCGCCTTTATAAAGGGTTCTTCAGGTCACCGGGGAACCCTTTTTAGCGCATTAAATCGTTCGGCTCTGCAATTCAGCTCGACGCTTGCTGCTTACGCCGCGGGATACTTTACGATTGCGGGTAACATAAAAGCTTAACGCTAACATGATTAGCGTCACTGCCGTTGTCATCAGCGTTTCATAACGATAATCCGGTGAAATAAACATGTAACCTAACACCATTAGAATAATGGCAATGGTAAATAACGTCAGCCACGGAAACAGCCACATTTTGAAATCCGGAGACTGGCCTTTATTTTCCATTGCCCGACGCATGATCAGCTGAGAAACGGCAATAACCAGGTAGACCAGTAACGCAATGGCACCGGTTGTGGAAAGCAGAAAATCAAAGACTTTCCCCGGAAACGCATAGTTAGCCAGGCAGCCAGCAAAACCAGCCAGCGTTGAGCTTAATACCGCCACTTGTGGTACGCCGCCCGCAGACACTTTCGTGCCGGATTGAGGGGCATCGCCACGCTGGGCCAGCGAATAGAACATGCGTGAGGCAGTATAAAGCCCGGAATTCATGCAGCTGCAAACGGCGACAAAGACCACGGCACTGACGATAAATTCAGCGCCAGGCAGGTTTAGCGCGTTCAACACATATTGAAAGGTTCCCTGTTCTTTCAGTTGTGGATCGTTCCAGCTGACTAAAGAGACAACGAGAAAAATCGACAGCAGATAGAAAAGGGCAATACGGTAGACGACCAGATTGGTTGAACGGCGGATCTGTTGGCCTGGATTTTTCGACTCGGCTGCGGCAATCGTCACGATCTCCGCCCCAAAGAAAGAGAAAATGGTAATCAACACGCCCGACAAAATTGCGCCAGCGCCGTGCGGCATAAATCCGCCATGATCGTAAAGGCGGGAGAAACCGCTAATCTGTGCCAGCGGCCAGTAACCGGTTACGGCAAGTACGCCAACCACAATAAATGCCATGATGGCGACGACTTTAATAATTGAAAACCAGAACTCAAACTCGCCAAAGTTTTTTACGTTAAACAGGTTAGTGACGGTGAGTAAAGTCATGATGGAAACGGTGTAAACCCAGGCGGGAAGGGCGGGGAAAGCGGAGTGGAGAATATTGGCGCCGGCTATCGCTTCTACCGGGATAACCAGCACCCAAAACCACCAGTATAACCATCCGATGGTAAAGCCTGCCCAGGGGCCCAGCGCGCGTGCGGCATAAGTCGAAAAGGAACCGGAGTCTGGATGCATCACGGCCATTTCGCCGAGCATACGCATTACCAGTAAGACCAGAAAGCCGGTCAGCGCATAAGAAACTAATATGGCAGGGCCTGCTGTGGCAATCGCGCTGGCCGAACCGATAAACAACCCGGCACCAATAATACCGGCTACAGAGATCATGGTGACCTGACGACTGGATAATCCGTCGCCGAGAGAAGACTGCACTTTTGGTGAGTAACTCATAGCTTATCCTGCATGTTGGTGGTGATGTTAAGGCTTCACTCCTTTTTAAATTCCCTTTTTCCAGTGATTTGAATTATCACCGCTTTTGTCCTTATTCGATTCTGACCCGCCGAAAGATGGGAGTAAAAGCTTTAGGGGTGGTTTGTCATAGTTTTTTCTTATCTTCATGATAAGTCATATTATTTCCCACTCTGTCCGGCCTGAGCATCTGGTTAGAACAAAAATCATACAAACGACAAATGGGAATGAGTTAATGACTTTTGTCGCTGTTCAGGGCGCAAACCGGCATCAAAATGCGCATCCTGGAATTTGCCTCTGCGTAACAACTCTTTTATCACTCCCCTGTACTTTTCTTCGCCGCTGCCGATAACACATTCAGAATGATGAGCCGGGTGCAACATGGCGCCCGGCTTTCTCACCGTACAATCAGCAAGGCAACCCAGAGGTAGTGATGGATAATTTCCAGAAAGAGATTGATGAGAGAGCGAATCTCGCCTTATCCAATAAGTTTGAGCTGTTGTTATTCCGTCTCGGTTCAGATCAGAACGATGCAAAATCAGAGCTGTTCGGTATTAACGTGTTCAAACTGCGTGAAATCGTGCCAATGCCGCCGATCACCAAAGCGGCCGGAATGAAATCGCCCCTGCTGGGTATGGCTAACATTCGCGGGCAGTTTATCCCGGTGATCGATCTGCCTGCGGTTGCTGGCTGCACGCCGGAAACGGGTCTGAATCTGTTGCTGGTAACGGAATACGCGCGTAGTACTCAGGCATTTGCCGTGGAATCGGTGGATGACATTGTTCGTCTTAACTGGAACCAAATTCATACCGCTGAATCCGGTATCAGCAGCCGTAATATTACCAGCATCGCCTGCCTGGATGACAAAACCAACAGCATGGCAATGGTACTGGACGTTGAGCAAATCCTGCATGACGTTATCCCTTCCGTTCGTGATGTGAAAGAAAGCGACGTCAAGCTCAAAGCCTTCAACATCAAGCCGGGTTCAATCGCAATCGTGGCCGAAGACTCGAAGGTAGCGCGTCAGATGTTGGAGCAGGGTCTGAAAGTGATGGGTATCCCCGCGGAAATGCACATTACCGGTAAAGAGGCCTGGGAAAAAATTAAGCTGATTTCTCAGCAGGCACAGGCGGAAGGTGTCTCCATCCATGACAAGATCTCCATGGTATTGACCGATCTGGAAATGCCGGAAATGGACGGTTTTACGTTAACCCGTAATATTAAAAACGATCAGCTGCTGAAAAATATTCCTGTGGTGATCCACTCCTCGCTGTCTGGCAGCGCTAACGAAGATCACGTGCGGAAAGTCGGCGCTAATGGCTACGTCGCGAAATTTGAAATTAATGAACTTTCCGCGGTTATTCATAAAGTGCTGGAAGAAGCAGTACGTTAATTTGTCGCAAAATATCGGCCCTCTTTTATCACTGCTATGCTTATGCCGCATTGTTAACACTGAGGAAAGTTATGAAGCGATCGTTGATTGCGGCAGCCGTTATGTGTCTGCCGCTGTGCACTTATGCCGCGCAATCTGAAGTCAAAGCCGTTCCGGCTGATTCATCCGTCAGGACGACTGTAGAGGGCAAAATCCAGCCGCCGGTGAGCTATGCCAATTTGTGGGCCGATGATAAAGGCGAAACCCATATCGGCCATTGTCGGTTAGAAGGGCTGGATTATAAAAGCTATGCGCCTCCGGCTGCGCCGCAGTGGATTGGCGTATCGCCTGACCAGGTTGAAAGCATCGCTTATGCGGTTCTGCCGCCGGGCTATGTCGGAAGCTGGCATTCCGCACCGGGCCCGCAGTGGGTGATTACGCTTTCTGGCAAATGGTCGGTCGAATCCTCAGACGGCAGCAAGCTGGTGCAGGGGCCGGGCGAAATGCAGTTTAACGGCGATCACGGCGCAAAAGGCAAGGGCGGTCATAACGGGCATATCAGCCGCACCCTTGGCACCGAGCCTAATGTGCAGCTGATTATCAAGCTAAAAGCGGGTGCAAAAGTGCCGCAATCGGCGATGGACTGCCAGTACTGACGCTAACCGCCGTTTTTTCTGGCCGCGACAGCTGGCGGTCAGGAAGATGTTGGCCTGGCGACAACGCGCCGCAGGCTAAACGGTTTCGCAAACATCACCAGATTTCCTGCCAGAATAAACACCAGACCAATAACCGCATTGGCGTGCCAGACATACCCTTCAAACAGCGTGGAAAGCGTCAGCGCAATCAGTGGAAACAGCAGCGTGCTGTAGGCCGCCTGGCCAGAACCGATGCGTCCTGCCAGCGTAAAGTAGGCGGCAAAGGCGATCACCGAGCCAAAAATAGCCAGGTAAACTAGCGAGCCCAGATAGCGCAGGGAGATTTCCGGCATAAAGTTTTCGCCTTTTACCAGGCTGATAGCGCCCATGACCAGCGCGCCATACAGCATGGCATAAGAATTGGTCGAGAGAATCTCAAGGCCATGGCGCTGATGCCGCGTGCTAATCATATTGCCGAGCGAAAACCCTAACGTTCCCAGCGCGCTAAGGCCAATACCGGCAAGCAGTGAAGGCGTCAGGCTGGCGGCCTGGCGTAATAATTTCGATCGGGTGACGCAACTTAGCGATCATCATACGCTCAGTATGTATGTGGAAAGGGGCTTTGATACCTGGCATAAAACGCCAGCAGGCTGGAAAAACGGCGGCGCGCCCGATCGTTTTTGCCTGTTGCCTGCAGACAGTGAATCGACGTGGGATGTGCGGGGAGAATTCAGCTTTGTGCATTTATACTGCACCGATGCGCACCTGCGCCATCTGGCTGAACAGATTTGGGATCGCCATCCAGCCACGATTTCTCTGGATATGCAGGTTTTTCAGCAGGACAGCCGTATCACGCAGCTTTACCGGCATTTTTTACTCGGCTGCGACTGGCGTAATAACGCTAATCATCTGACGCTGAGCAGTGCGTCAACCCTGCTGCTGACGCATCTGTTGCAACATTACAGCGAGATTAACTGGCGGCTGCCTGACGTGCGTGGCGGTCTGGCACCCAGCGTGTTGCGCAATATTTTCGCTTATATTGAGGCGCATTTGGCCTCACCGCTGACGCTGGCAGATTTGGCGCAGCAGGCCTGCCTGAGTGAATTCCACTTCGCCCGTATGTTTAAACAGTCGACCCGGCTTGCGCCACATCAGTTCGTCATGCAGCAGCGAATGATGAAGGCCGAGCAGCTGGTGCGGTACACGCTTTTGCCGCTGACCGAGATTGCCTTACAGTGCGGTTTTCACTCCTCCAGCCACTTCAGCAACCGTTTTAAAAGCGTCTATGGCATAGCGCCTTCTGCGCTGCGCCGCTGAGGCAGGCGGTTCCTGCCCCTTCTCCGGCCGCTTCAGCGCGCTCGATTGCTTTGCGCCGCGCCCTGCTGTTAATCTGATACCCTCGATCACTTTCCCCGGATGCAGATCTGGTTTCACAGGATGATGAATGATCTGGCTGATGCTTGCCACGCTTGTTGTGGTTTTTATTATTGGTTTTCGCGTACTTAACTCTAAAGCCCGACGCGCGTCACGTGCCTTAACGAAACGGCTGAATCTCGATCCCGTTTATGTCGAATCGCTCATCAGCCTGATGGGGCGTAAAGCGGGCGAGGAGTTTGTTGACTATCTTTCACGCGATAGCGAAGCGCATTTAAGTAATGCTGCCAGCGTACTGTTGATCTATCAGGTATTTATTGTTGATGAATCTGATGAGAGCCTCGCTTTCTGGCGCGGCGTTTTACGTAAAGCCTATCTGCCGCTTGAGTTATCCAATGAGCATGTCCGGCTGGCTATGGTGTTTTTGCGTGAACTGGAACCCGATGCTTATGAAATGAACGATTTTCGTCAGCGTTACAATGCGCGTTTTGCTGCCGATGAAACGATTTTATCTGAACCTCCCAGCAACGTTATTCCGCTTCACTCCCGGCTTCACCGGCGCTAGTTTCTTCTCAGGGATGCGCTGATAACTGCGGCGCGTCTTTTATTTCTCCTCTTCACCTTTCCCGCCCCTTAATTTTCTCTTCCTTCGTGTCATTTTTTTTGCGGAGTTTTTTCCATTTATTTATTGTGGTTACTATCACCTGCATTGATTAAACACAAAGGATTATGAAGGGAAAAGAGTCGGAATCAGCACAAAAAAGGGGCGGTTGCGCTTTTTTTAAGCGTAAATGGTCCTGGGCGAGTTTAATAAGAAATTAACAATATTACAAAAACTTAACATTAAACATAACACGTCTTTTGCTTACATTTTGAAATATAAATATCAATAAAATTACTTTTGCCTTTTCTAATAACGATATTTATTAACTCCGATTACATTTTATTATCATGTGAGAGTCGTAATGTGATGCTTCTTCAAAAAGAAACTACCCGCAGAAAGTTTTTACTCGGATCGCTGTTAGCGCTGCCGCTGGGCGATATGGTTTTTAAAGGATTAACGGCAGCACAGGCAGCAGAAATGGCTGCCCCTGAACTGCTCGATTATCAACCGATTTTTTTCGCAGGCGATGAATGGCAATTTATTATGGCCGCCTGCGATCGCCTGATCCCCGCCGGTGGCAAAGGTAAAGCGCCAGGCGCACTGGAAACCAATGTGCCCATTTTTATCGATCAGCAAATGCATGGCGATTTTGGCGACGAAATCTATATGCAGGGGCCGTTTGACGTGCACGCGCCAGCCACCATGGGCTATCAGATTCCCTTCCGCCCTCAGCAAATTTATAAAACCGGCATCAAGCTGGTTAACACCTGGTGTGAACAACATCATCAAAAATCCTTTCATCAGCTCTCAGATGCAGACAGAGACGCGGTACTGACCAGCGTGCAGAAAAACGAGGTCAATTTTGCCGAGCTTGGAGAGAACTCACTAAAAGGCTCGCAGTTCTTCAGCGAACTGCTTTCGGACACCAAACATGGCTATCTTGCCGATCCGATGTACGGCGGCAACAAGGGGATGAAGGCGTGGATTGCCATTGGCTTCCCCGGCGCGCGCGCCAGCTATACGGAATGGGTCAAACAGCACAATGTCCCGTATCCGCTCGGTCCGATCGGCATCAGGGGCGACCGCGCCTGAGTTCCCTTATCAAGTTTGGCAGGATTTAAAATGGCAACAGTAAATAAAGAAGAAGTCGACGTTGTTGTGGTCGGCCTGGGGTGGGCTGGCTCGCTGATGAGTATTGAGCTGGCGATGGCAGGTTTAAAAGTCCGTGCGCTCGAGCGTGGTGGCGATCGGGGTTACGAAGAATTTGCCTATCCTAAACCCGCTGATGAATATGCTTACGGCGTGCGTAATAAAGTGATGGCAACACCGGCAGAAGCGGCGGTGACGGTGCGTTACAACATGAGTCAAACCGCCTTACCAACCCGCAAGTGGGGCGCTTTTGCACCCGGAACCGGCGTAGGCGGATCGGGGCTGCACTGGACGGCCGTTTTGATTCGGCCAACGCCAACCGATTTGAAGCTGAAAACCTACGCCGACCAGGCGTATAAGCCTGGCATTTTACAGGAAGATATGCGGATCATGGATTTCCCGTTCAGCTGGGATGAAATCGAGCCGTATTACACTAAATTTGAGCATATCTGCGGCCAGTCAGGCAATACTGGCAACCTGCGCGGACAAATACTGGAAGGCGGCGATCCCTTTGAAGGGCCGCGCTCGGAGCCTTATCCGTTGCCGGCACTTGAAGATACGCTCAATAACACGATGTTCGTCAAAGCCGCCAAAAAACTCGGCTATCATCCGTTTCCTAACCCCTCAGCCTGCGTTTCCCGCGCCTGGACCAATCCTTATGGCAACCAGATCGCGCCCTGTAACTACTGCGGATATTGCAGTAAATATCCTTGCCTGAACTACTCCAAAGCTTCACCGCAAACGGCGGTGATGGATGCGCTTAAACGCATGGAGAACTTCTCGTATGAAGTGCATGCCAACGTAATGAAAGTCGTGCTGCACGATGACAAGAAAACCGCCAAAGGGGTGATCTACATCGATGCGCAGGGCAATGAGTGCTTCCAGCCCGCCAAAATTGTGGTGCTCAGCAGCTTCCAGTTCTGCAACGTGCGCCTGATGCTGCTTTCAGGGATTGGTCAGCCGTATAACCCGATTACGGAAGAGGGCGTGGTTGGCCGAAATTATGCTTTTTTGAGCAACGGTGGTTCGACGCTGTTCTTTAAAGATAAAAACTTCAACCCGTTTGCCACCGCTGGCGCGACCGGACAGATGTTTAACGATATCTCGCCGGGCAATTTTGACGGGCCGTCGCTGGGCTTTATTGGCGGAGCAAAAATCCACAGTTCTCAGGCTACCGGAACACCAATCAGCACGTCACTGCCAAAAGGCACGCCGGCCTGGGGGACGGGCTGGAAAGAGGGGCTTGAAGAATGGTACGGCCATTCGATGAAGATCAGCATCACCACGACCTGCCAGTCTTATCGTGATGTTTATCTCGATCTGGATCCGAATTACAAAGATGAATATGGCTACCCGCTGCTGCGCATGACGTTTGACTGGAAACAGAACGAACTCAGGCTGCAACAGTATTTGAAAGGCGTTGTTAGCAAGATTACCCAGGAACTGAACCCGGACAGCTATAGCGAAAGCTTCCTGCCGATGGACGCGCACTTTGACCTGACCAAATACGTTTCCACCCATAACGTGGGCGGCGCGGTAATGGGCGATAATCCGAGAACCTCTGCGTTGAATAAATATCTGCAAAGCTGGGATGTGCATAACGTCTTTGTGCCTGGCGGCAACGCCTTCCCGCAGAATTTTCAGGCTAACCCAACGGATACCATCGGCGCATTGACGCTAATGGCAGCGGCGGCGATTAAAGATCGCTACCTGAAAAATCCCGGTCCTCTGGTACAGGCATAAGCGAGATGAAAATGAACAAGCTACCTTTTTTTATCGCGAATGCTGTAATGCTGAGCGCGGGCTATACCGCCACGGTTCAGGCAGACGATGCGGCACTGCTGAAGCAGGGCGAATATATTTCACGGCTGGGTGACTGTAGTGCCTGCCACTCGATTCCGGGCAAGCCCGCTTTTTCCGGCGGTCTGGCGATTGACTCTAATTTAGGCACTATCTATTCGACCAATATCACGCCCGATAAAGAACAGGGCATTGGCAATTATAGCGAGCAGCAGTTTTCCGATGCCGTGCGTAAAGGCGTGCTGCCAGATGGCAAGCGCCTTTATCCGGCGATGCCTTACCCTGATTACGCTAAAATTAGCGATGAAGATATGCATGCGCTCTACACCTGGTTTATGAAGGGTGTGCAACCGAGTGCCGAAAAACCGCCAAAAACCGATCTCAGTTTCCCGTTCAGCCAGCGCTGGGGCATGCGTTTTTGGAATTGGGCATTTGTCTCTGACAAGCCTTTCCAGCCAATTGGCGGCGCAACGGCTGAGGTCAATCGTGGCGCCTATCTGGTAGAAAGTTTGGGGCACTGCGGCAGTTGCCATACGCCTCGCGGTTTGGGTATGAATGAAAAAGCCCTCGACAGCCGTGATGCAACGTTCCTTTCTGGCGGTAATTTGAACGGTTGGGAAGTACCTTCGCTGCGCGGTTTACCGCGCTGGACCGGGCAGGAAACGGTTGATTATCTTGCGAAAGGCCGCAATGACAAAGCTGCCGTGGGCGGAGAGATGACTTCCGTTGTCGAGCACAGCACCTCATATATGACTGACAGCGATCTGAAAGCAATTACGGCTTATCTGAAGTTTATTGGCGGCAACCCGCCAGCGCCCGCTGTTGATGAAAAAGCCGTTACAGCGACAGAAAATAAACTAACCGCGGCGAAAAATCTTTCTACCGGAGAACGTTTGTACCTCGATAACTGCGGTGCCTGCCATTTTGTTACCGGCAAAGGCGCACCCGGGGTGTTCCCGCAGTTGGATCAGGCGACTATCGTGAATGCTGACGATCCTGGCGGGTTGATTCACACTATCCTCGCTGGTGCGCAGCAACCCTCCACCGCGAAAGCACCGTCAACGCTGGCAATGCCCGGCTTTGCTTCCCGTCTGAGCGATGAAGACGTGGCGCAGCTGGCGACCTTTATTCGTCAGGGCTGGAGTAATAAAGCCGCCGCGGTCAGTGCTGATCGGGTAGAGAAGGTACGCAAAAGCCTGAAGAGTAAAGAGTAATTGCACAGGTTAGCGCGAGCGATAAGGACCATTTACGATCCGGATGCCAAATTGAGGCTAACCCTCGCGCTTAGAACCTGATGTCACCGGAAGCGGCATAGCGCCGCTTCTTTTATCAGAACCCTCTTCCTGTCCGCTGCTGTTATTTTTGTTTCATTGTTTACATATTAATTTTCCAGGATATGCCGCATTTTAGGGGCGAATCGGAACTTGCCGCCTGCAGAGTTTCGCCATATTCTTTGCTCATCAACCCAACAATGGATATTTTTAACAAGGAAGAGAGCATGGAAAACAGGATTGAAAAAGTCGAAGCCCAAAATGATCTGATGCAGCAGGATATCTCTACATTGAAGGGGGATATTTCGCTGCTGAAAAAAGATGTCTCGATTTTAAAGGAGGATGTTGCTGAACTTAAAAAGGATGTCTCACTCCTCAAAACAGATGTCTCACATTTGCAAATCGACATGGCCATCGTTAAATCAAACTATGCAACGAAAGAAGATATTGCCGGGGTGCAACACAATATTGAAGGGCTGCGGGTGGAGCTTTATAAGGTCATTTCCCGGCAAACATATTGGTTTGTCTCTTCGCTTTTTGTTTTGTTAGGGGCAGGTCTGGGACTGGCAAAAGTGCTGTTTTAAAGGATGAAATGATTTCGCCTGCTGCTTCCGTGCAGATTTTTTTATCCAATCGGCCTGTGACTGGGCGGAATTCCATCACTTAACACAAATAAGACCCGGGCGAAAGGTGCACAATTCATTCATAGTGTTAAGGAAGAGTTAAGGTCGGGTAAAGTACAGTAATACCAGCAGTTTTAAGACTGTTAGATATATTCTTACTGCTTCGGTTAGACGATAGTGTCCTGCAACGGCGCTACAGAAGCCGGGAGCAAATCGAGGATATAACCATGAAAAAAACGACGCTGGCACTTTTAATGACTGTGTTCACAGCCAGTACCCTGTTTTCTACCGTGACTCAGGCTGAAGGCCCTCCGGGACAACCCTGGCATCAGCAGGGCGGCCATGACGGGCACGGTGGTCCTGAGGGACATGGTGGTCCTGGCCGTGGCCCGGATCGTGGTCATGACGGCCGGGGCGATTTCCGGGGTCATGACGATCGTGGACACGATCGCCATTTCGAGCAGCGTGACCGTTTCGCCTGGCAGGGACATGAGTTCCACCGCGGTGAACCGCTGCCACCTCACTTCCGCGGCAATGATTATCGCGTAAACGACTGGCGCGATCGCGGCCTGGGTGCACCGCCACGTGGTGAGCACTGGGCTTATATTGACGGCAACTATGTTCTGATTGCCGCAGCAACGGGTGTGATTACCTCCATTCTGTTAAATAACGCGTTCCATTAAATTTTGGGCTGGCATCTGCGGGTGCCAGCCATTAATTTTCCAGTCTGTTTCTACAATGCTATTCCCTTGCTTCGTTTTCTAAATTTCGTTATTTATCCTCTTCTCACTAAAACGTAATCCTGTCTATAACGTACTCCTGTTACATTTTACCGTATTAAGCTGCGCTGACTTCCTTCTTGATGTTCTTAAATAGCCATGCTGGCTTGTTACATTATTTTCATCCGGTTTTTCGAGCGGTCACGCCTTATTTACGGGCTCTGCCGCTGGCTGTTTTAGCTGCATGCAATATAATGGCATGCAAATAAGGATTAACGCGTTCTCAGGAGGGGGAGAAGATGATTGAAAGAATGAAGCTACTGGAAAGTAAAGTAGAAACTCTGCTGATTGATGTAGCGGTAATTAAAGCGGACTACGCCACCCGAGTGGATATTGAAAGCGTACGAAGGGAAATTCGCTCTTCGATTACTGCGCAAACAAAATGGTTTATCGCGGCTTTATTTCTTCTGCCCGGATTGGGGCTGGGCATCGCAAAACTGTTGTTCTGAAGACAACGTCTCCGGTTTGCCAGCCCCTGTCTCCGGGCAATTAGTGGTGAGCGATCACCGAGGTAATGACGCCGGTGGCCACGGCAATCAGCACGTAGTTACCATCAATGTTCTGCCAGCGATGGCCCGCTGGTGGCGCTTTCAGGCCATGTTTGCGCCAGTCGTTCACCTGATAACCTTCACCACGGTATTTTTCCGGCAGAGGACGTCCCTTACGGAAGTCACCATGCTGAGCCGGGCGATGCTCTGCGTTATGCTGAGGCTGTGGCTCGTGACCACGTTGGTCGTGCTGTTGGCCGCCGTGCTGCTCATTTGGCTGACCGCCATGCTGATTGTTCTGAGGCGGACGCTTGACCGGCTGCTGTTGATGGCCATCCGGACCCTGCTGTGGACCCTCGGCAAAAGCGCTCAGGCTGGTGGTGGCAAACAGCAGCGCGGAAAGGGCAATAATTCCTGATTTTTTCATTGTAATGGTTCCTTGCAGGTCGAAAAATGTGATCTGATTCTGGTCAATCTGGGGGCGAAAGCGGTTTGTAACAATATCAATAATCTGAAGAAGAGGTTGATTAACGAAATATTTACGCTTTCCTGGCAATAATCTGACGCCGCATGGCGCGACGTCATAAGCTTTAGCGCACGTGAAAAGCCTGTTCCAGCATAAAGCGCTGCTGCTGCTCAGTGTAATTCACCCGCGAATTTTTACTGTTGGACCTTGCCAGAATCCACTCAACTTCAGCCTCCGTCAGCGGCTGAGGGTCGTGCCAGAAAGGGGTGATGGCCTGATCCTTCAGCCAGGATGCCAGCATTGTGGCGGGGGGCAGCGTAAAACCTGGAAAGAGTGCGGTGGATAGCTCGTCCATCAGTTGCTGCTGCTCTGCGTTATCGCTTTCACCGAGGAGGTGCAGGAAAGGCAGCAGTAAACGGCCGCAAATTTCGCCGTGGTGGTAATCTTTAATCGCGCCCAGCTCGCCCGCGATACCGTGGATCACGCCCAGCCCTGCCATACTCAGGCTTAATCCTCCCTGCCACGAAGCGATCATCATCTGTTCCCGGGCAATATTACCTTGCTCATCTTCACGATTCAGATGTGGCCAGGCGCTAATAAAAGCGCGCATGCCGGCAAGGGCGGTGTGACGAGTAAAAATATTGCCTTTGGCGGACAGGTAAGCTTCAAACAGATGAGTAAAAGCATCAATAGCACAGCACGCCAGCACCCGATCGGACGCACCGCGTAGCAAATCGGGATCGAGAATCGCTATCGGTGGAACAAAGTTGGCGTGGCGCAATGAGGCTTTGACTTTAGTTTCCACTTTCTCCGTGACCACTGCATTCTGCGTCACCTCACTCCCTGTGCCAGCCGTGGTTGGAACAGCGATCAGAGGCAGCGTTTCTCCACTGATGGCGGTATCACCCACTTTTTCCAGATAGCGCAGCGTGTTCAGTGGATGCTGGCTTAACGCAGCGAATGCCTTGGCTGCATCCAGCACGCTTCCGCCGCCAATGGCGACCACGCGCTGGACTTTGCCACGCCAGCGGGCAACCCAGGCATCAATTTCATTCGGTGAGGCTTCATGGCTGACGATTTCCATACCGATAAACTGCGGTGCCAGATCGGCTTCCAGCGCCTGCCAGGCAGGGCTTTTCAAAAAGGAGTGACCACAAAACAGCAGCGTGGGCAGCGGCGCATTGCACAACAGCGGCTGAAGTTCCCGCAGGCTCCCACGGCCAAAAAAGGTTTGTCGGTTAGCAATCTGGCTGGCGATCATAGCGAATCCTTACCGGATGAGGCGGTCTTGAATGAAGGTGACTCACTTTAGGTGAAAAGATCGCCCTGTATCAAAGCTTTCTTTTATCCAGAAGCACGCATCAGAGCGTGCGGGAAGGGCAGCTAAAGGTGATCATTTTGTCCTGGGGTGCGTTGATCACGCTAAAACGCGTATCGGAGAGTCGCTGAGCCAGCCAGCCTTCTTTCGTCACGGCAGACGGAATGTACTTTTGCGGATCGGCTGATTGAAGCGCACCGCTTTCCAGTTGCAGCTTATCCATCCGCACCCGGAACGAGGTAAAATGGTCGATGATTTCGCCTTCCGTATTGCCTAAGGACTGTCCGGCCAGGGTTTGCACTTTTCCTTCACACAGCGTTCCTTTTTCTCGCGATGAACAGCCGCTAAGCAAAAAAAGTGAGGCAAGCAGTGTGCCTGTAAGGATAAAAATCGCGGGAGCGACCCGCAAAAAACGTCTGGATTCCTGCCTGCGCATAATACGTCCTGATAAATAGCGAATGGCCTAAGTATAGTCATCCGTTTCAGGAACGGATGAGCATTGTATGGCGCTGTCAAACCGGTCGCAGGCCCGCCAACCCTGCTTGTTACAAGGGTATTATCATTTCGTGTGATATGACTGAATCAATTCAGCCAAATAGGTAACAACAGTTCGCAAACGCATTATTGAGTGCTACAATTCTGCCGCTTTTGATACTTTCCACTTATTCTCCGCTTTGAAACAGCCGTTTTCTTCGACTGAAGGCGCTATAACCCTGGTTTTTTAGGGGATTAAGCGGGCAAGTTCTGAAACTGCTTGTATACTTTTTCTGCAATGACGTATACGCGCTTCACCGTGCGGCGTCCGGGCGGACAGCAATTTCGTTATCGGGCGTCAGGCTGTGAAGCAATTGGCGAAAAATTTATCAATCGAACCGATCCTGTGAACAACAAAACTTCAGCTCTTTTCTTAGCACCGCTGTTTTTACTGCCTTCAGCAGTCAGTTACGCACAGTCCGCAACCTCGTCTGCGAGCGCCACAACCTCTGCTTCGTCTCAGGACGGATCGCTGATGGTGATTAAGCAGCGCAGCGGCTTATCCGAACTGGATACGCCTGCCGCCGTCAGCGTGGTAAGCGGGCAGGCTCTGCGCAGCAATACAGCTCAGGTTAATCTTTCAGAAGCATTGGGCAGCGTGCCGGGTTTGCAAATTCAAAACCGGCAGAATTACGCACAGGATCTGCAACTCTCCGTTCGCGGGTTTGGCAGCCGGTCAATGTACGGCGTGCGCGGCGTGCGTGTCTATGTCGATGGCATTCCAGCCACCATGCCGGACGGTCAGGGTCAGACGTCGAATATCGACATCAATTCGATTGATAAAGTAGAAGTGCTGCGCGGGCCTTACTCGGCGCTGTACGGTAACGCCTCAGGCGGCGTGGTGAATATTGATACCGAAACCGGCAGTCAGCCAACAACGCTATCAGCGGGCACCTATTACGGCAGCTATGGCAGCTGGCGCAACAGCGTTAAAGCCAGCGGATCAACGGGCGACGGTACACACGCTGGCGACGTGAATTACACGATTTCTGGTTCACGTTTCACCACTCGCGGTTTTCGCGACCACAGCGGGACGCAAAAAAACCTGGGTAACGGCAAGCTTGGCGTACGCCTCGATGATGTCAGCACCCTAACGCTGATGTTCAACAGCGTATCCGTTGATGCAAACGATCCCGGTGGACTTACCCGTTCAGAGTGGAAAGATGCGCCGCGTCAGTCTCCACGTGGCGATACATTCAATACGCGTAAGAGCCTTGACCAGACCCAGGTCGGCCTGCGTTATCAGCGTGATATGAGCGAAAACGACAAACTGACGCTCACGACCTGGCACGGCGAGCGGCATACCACGCAATATCAGTCTATCCCCGTAGCCGTGCAGACTCGCAGCCCTGCTTATCCTGGCGGCGTGATTGTGCTGGAACGTAAATATTCCGGCGTGGATACCCGCTGGAAGCATGACGATCAAATCGGTTCCGTTCCGTTCAGCATCACCGGCGGTCTGGATTATGAAACCATGACGGAACGCCGTCAGGGATTTCAGAACTTCGTGACCGAAAACGGTAGCACGATGCTGGGAGAGAAGGGCGATTTACGCCGGAACGAGAAGAACGTGATGTGGAATCTCGATCCTTACCTGCAAACTAGCTGGAATTTGACGCCAAAATGGACGCTGGATGCCGGAATGCGTTACAGCACGGTCAGCTTCGATTCCACCGATTACTACGTCACCACCGGCAACGGCGATGACAGCGGCAGCAAGCGTTATCACAAACTGTTGCCGATGGGCTCGCTGAACTATGCCGTCACCGATGCCTGGAACGTCTATTTCTCGGCCGGTCGCGGCTTTGAGACGCCAACCATTAATGAACTCTCCTACCGCTCAATTAGCGGCAATGAGACCGGACTGAATCTGGGCCTGAAGCCCTCCACCAGCGACACCTTCGAGCTGGGCAGCAAAACCCGTGTCGGCTACGGCCTGTTAACCGCCGCGCTGTTCCAGACAAATACCGACAACGAACTGGTGGTGGCGCAAAGCAGTAACGGTCGCTCAGTCTACAAAAACGCGGGTAAAACCCGGCGTCGCGGCCTGGAATTAGGGCTGGATCAGCAGTTCGCGGAAAACTGGCAGATGAAAATGGCCTGGACGCTGCTGGATGCCACTTATCGCAATGAAACCTGTGACGACAGCGGCAGCTGTACGCCGTCGGGAAACCGTCTGCCAGGCATCGCGCGCAATATGGGTTATGCTTCCTTAGGCTGGGTGCCGGAAGAGGGCTGGCACGCGGGCGCTGAAATTCGCTATATGAGCAGTATTCAGGCCAATGACGAAAACGATGCCAAAGCCCCTTCTTATACGGTGACCAGCCTGAACAGCGGCTACCGCTTTAACTGGGATAAGTGGTCGCTCGATACCTTCGCGCGTGTCGACAACCTGTTCGATAAACAGTATGTCGGTTCAGTGATTGTCAACGAGGGCAACGGGCGTTATTACGAGCCGGCGCCGGGACGTAACTACGGCATTGGCGCAACGCTCACTTATACCTTTATGTAAAAAAGAATCCAGAACAGCCTGCCGCAGAGCGAATGCCCTGCGGCAGGTTCGAAACATCGGGGTGGATAAGTCAGTATGAAACCGGGTGTTTTTTGCGATTGAGCTTATATGGCTTAATCGAAGACGTTAAATTTTGGTAAGGTCCATACTATGCAAAGTAAAGCACCGTTATCACGGATCCTCGTGATTCTTACGGCTGTATTTGCCGTCCTCAGCGGGTTGTACCTGTTGATTGGCGGTATCTGGCTGGCCAGGCTCGGCGGCTCGTTCTATTACATCATCGCGGGTGTGATTGAGCTGGTCGTTGCCTGGCTGCTGTTCCGTCGCCGTTCTTCAGCGCTGCTGTTGTATGCGGTATTCCTGCTGGCGACCCTGATTTGGTCGTTGTGGGAAGTGGGTTCTGATTTCTGGGCGCTGACGCCGCGTCTTGACGTCACCTTCTTCCTCGGCCTGTGGCTGGTTCTGCCGTTTGTTTACCGTGGTCTGTCACAGGGCAAATTCGCTCGTGGCGCACTGAGTGCGGTACTGGTGGTCACGGTGATTGCACTGGCTTACTCAGTGTTTAACGATCCGCAGGAAATCAACGGTTCCCTGACCCCGGAACAGGCTGCAAACGTCAACAAATCAGCTGATGGCATTGCAGCGGGCGACTGGCCTGCTTACGGTCGTACTCAGGCTGGAACCCGTTACTCGCCGTTGACGCAAATCAACGACAAAAACGTGGGTCAGCTGAAAGAAGCATGGACTTTCCGTACCGGTGATATGAAAGGCCCAACCGATCCGGGCGAACTGACTGATGAAGTCACGCCGATCAAAATCGGTGATTCCCTGTACCTGTGTACGCCTCACCAGATCCTGTTTGCTCTGGACGCGGCTACCGGTAAAGAGAAGTGGAAGTTCGATCCGAAGATGAAGACCGATCCTTCCTTCCAGCACGTGACCTGCCGTGGCGTTTCTTATCATGAAACCCCAGCCGCAGCAGCCACGCCAGCGGGCGGTAAACCAGCACTGTGCGCACGTCGCATTATCCTGCCGGTGAACGATGGTCACCTGTATGCCCTGGATGCAGAAACCGGCGCGCTGTGCCCGGAATTTGCTGAAAACGGCAAACTGAACCTGCAGCAGAACATGCCTTACGCGCGTGCGGGTGCTTATGAGCCAACTTCACCGCCTGTTATCACTGATAAAGTGATTGTGATTGCCGGTGCGGTAACCGATAACTACTCGACCAAAGAGCCATCTGGCGTGGTGCGTGGTTTTGATGTCAACACAGGTAAACTGCTGTGGGCATTCGATCCAGGCGCGAAAGATCCAAACGTGGTTCCGGAAGGCGAGCAGCACTATGTGCCGAACTCACCAAACTCCTGGGCACCTGCGGCTTATGACGCGAAACTGGATCTGGTTTACCTGCCAATCGGTGTAGCAACGCCAGATATCTGGGGCGGCAACCGTACGCCAGAAATCGAACGTTATGCGACCGGCCTGCTGGCGCTGAACGCGACGACAGGTAAAGTTGCCTGGTTCTACCAGACTGTTCACCACGATCTGTGGGATATGGACGTGCCTGCTCAGCCAACGCTGGCAGACATTACTGATAAGAGCGGCAACAGCGTACCGGTTATCTACGTGCCGACCAAAACGGGTGATATCTTCGTTCTGGATCGTCGTAGCGGTAAAGAAGTGGTTCCGGCTCCGGAAACCCCAGTGCCACAGGGCGCGGCTAAAGGCGACCACGTATCTCCTACCCAGCACTTCTCCGAACTGACCTACCGTCCGAAGAACAAGCTGACCGGTGCGGATATGTGGGGTGCGACAATTTATGATCAGCTGATCTGTCGCGTCATGTTCCACAGCATGCGTTATGAAGGTCCGTTCACACCACCTTCAGAGCAGGGTACCCTGGTATTCCCAGGCAACCTGGGTATGTTCGAGTGGGGCGGCATTTCTGTTAATACCGATCGTCAGATCGCGATTACCAACCCAATGGCGCTGCCGTTTGTTTCTCGTCTGATCCCACGTGGTCCGAACAACCCGATGTGGCCAAATGAGAAAGACAAAGGCGGCAGCGGTAGCGAGACTGGCGTTCAGCCACAGTATGGCGTGCCATACGGCGTGACCCTGAACCCGTTCCTGTCACCGCTGGGCTTCCCTTGCAAACAGCCAGCATGGGGTTATATCTCTGCGGTTGACCTGAAAACTAACGATATCGTGTGGAAAAAGCGCATCGGTACCGTTCGCGACAGCTCACCGGTTCCACTGCCGTTCAAGATGGGGATGCCTATGCTGGGCGGCCCAATCTCTACGGCGGGTAACGTGATGTTTATTGGTGCGACTGCGGATAACTATCTGCGCGCCTTTAACGTGACCAACGGTAAACCATTGTGGGAAGCTCGTCTGCCAGCGGGCGGCCAGGCGACGCCAATGACCTATGAAGTGAACGGCAAGCAGTACGTGCTGATCGCAGCGGGTGGTCATGGCTCCTTCGGCACCAAGCTGGGCGACTATATTGTTGCTTACGCACTGCCAGATGATGCTAAAAAATAAGCGATAACGGGCGTGCTATCTGCCGCCTGACAACGCCGGTTTTAAACGGCGTATCGACATAAGGCAACCGTTCAGCGGTTGCCTTTTTTTTGCCAAAGCGGCACGCTTATCAGTATCATAGTGAATGATTATCACTATTATTTTTATTCCCATGGAGACATTGTGTGACGATTCGTTCCTGGATTTTACTTGGTTCCCTGTTGGCGTCTGCGGGGTGCGCGGCGACCACTTATCCATTACAGATTACCGATATGGATAATCAGCAGATCACCCTGCCCAAAGAGCCTCAACATGTGATCCTCCAGGATGGTCGCGATATTTTAGCGCTGGCGTTGTTAGATCGTGATAATCCCTTTAAACGCGTGGTGGCATGGAATAACCTGCCGAAAAAGCAGGATCCGCAAACCTGGGATCTGCTGAAAAAGACCTGGCCTGAAGCCACAAAAATTATCGACATGGGGTTTAACGATCGGGGGGAAGTGAACCTTGAAAGCGTCATTGCTCAGAAGCCGGACCTGATGGTTGCGCAGCTGCGGGCGAAACCCGCGCTGAAACAAACGGGCGTGCTGGATACTCTGCAAAGATTGCATATTCCAGTGGTTTTCCTTGATTACGAACTGCATCCGGCGCAAAACACCGCCCGCAGCATCACGTTACTGGGCAAGGTACTTAATCAGGAAGCGCATGCGAAAGAATATACCGACTTCTACCAGCAGCACTGGAACAACATGCAGCAGAAAATTGCGCAGGTTAAGCAGAAGCCAACGGTATTTATTGAGCCTATCGCGGGTAACAGCGACAACTGCTGCTTTACTCATGGGCACAACGGCTGGGGCGGACTGGTGGAAGCGGTCGGCGGCAAAAACATAGGTTCAAGCCTGCTGCCAGGCGCATCAGGATTTGTGGCGCTGGAAAAAATTATCGCCATGAAGCCGGATGTTTATATTATGTCCGGTTCGAAGCGGCCCAATAATAATGTTCTGCCGTTTGGTTTTAATGTTTCGCCGCAAGAGGTTGGCGTAACGTTTAATCAGCTCATCCGCCGTAATGGATTGCAGCAAATCACGCCGGTGCAAGAAGGGAAGGTGTATGGTGTTTACCATCATTTTTACAACCACCCTTATAATATTATCGGGATGGAAATTCTGGCCAAAGATCTTTATCCGACTCAGTTTGCCGGACTGAACCCGACGGGGGATTTCCACCAGATCATTACCCGTTTTACTCAATTACCCGACGCCCCGGTCACGCTGAGTTATTCTCCGCAGCAAAAATAGTCTGCGTTATTGCACCAGATTTTCAGAAAAAAGGCGGCACGTTGTCGCCTTTTCACCTTATGATCTCCGCAATTTTATTTTCAGGTTGGCTTGCGATGTCTGAGTCTTCACACCTGCTTGATGTGCAGGATATTTGTTTGAAACAGGGTGACGAAACACGGCTGGCGCCGATTTCATTCACGCTTAATGCCGGAGAACGGATCTTACTGACAGGCCCGTCAGGCAGCGGCAAAAGTACCTTATTAAAAATTATTGCTTCGCTGTTGGAACCCTCTGGCGGTGAGATATTTTTTAAAGGCACTTCCTTTACGCAACTCAAGCCGGAAAAGTATCGGCAGCAAGTTTCCTACTGCTTTCAGACGCCGGTACTGTTTGGAACAACGGTTTTTGACAATCTGGCGCTGCCGTGGACGATTCGGCAGAGAAAAGTCGATGTTGCCGCGCTCAACAACGGGTTAGAGCGGGTCAATTTACCGCAAGAGATCCTAAATAAGAAAACGGAGCAGCTTTCCGGTGGGGAAAAACAGCGTGTTGCGTTATTGCGTAACCTGCAATTTCTGCCGGACGTTTTACTGCTGGATGAAATCACCAGCGCCTTAGACAAAGAAAATAAGCAGCTCATTAATCAGTTGATTGCCGAACGGGTAAACGAGCAGGGAGTGGCGGTGATTTGCATCAGCCACGACATAGCCGACATCGCTCAGGCGCAGCGGGTCATCACTTTGTCGCCGCCAGACAGGAAAGACGCGCATGAATCAGCATAATATTACTAATGAGTCGCTGGGGCTGGCGTTAATGCTGGTATTGCTGGCGTTATTTTTTAGTCGTAAAGAGAAGCTGGGGCTGGAAAAGGAGATGGTCTGGAGCGTCTCACGCGCCATTATTCAGTTAGTGATTGTCGGCTACGTACTTAAATATATCTTCGAACTGAATAATGCCTGGCTTACCGTGCTTATGGTGCTGTTTATCTGTGTGAACGCGGCACTTAACGCCCGCAAACGCAGCCGCAATATCGATCATGCTTTTAAACTGTCCTTTATCGCAATCGCCTTAAGTACGACCTTGACGCTGGCGATCCTGATTCTCAGTGGTTCAATTGAATTTACGCCCATGCAGGTAATTCCGGTTTCCGGCATGATTGCTGGCAATGCAATGGTTGCAGTGGGGTTATGTTACAGCAATCTTAACCAGCGCTTTCGCGATAATCGACAGCAGATACAGGAGATGCTAAGTCTTGGCGCTTCAATAAAAGTGGCGTCGGGGAGCCTTATCCGCGACAGCATTCGTGCGGCGATGATCCCGACAGTGGATGCGGCAAAAACGGTGGGTATTGTGAGTTTACCGGGCATGATGTCAGGGCTGATTTTTGCCGGCATCGATCCGGTTAAAGCGATCAAATACCAGATCATGGTGACGTTTATGCTGCTGGGCACCGCCAGCGTGTCGACAATTATCGCAGGATATCTCGCCAGTCGCCGGTTCTATAATGCCAGAGCGCAGTTGAAAGCAATGGATTAAACGCAGAAGAGGGATAATAACTGGCAGGACGATAATTTGCCTGCCAGTATCGGGCTATCAGAAGTTAATATTGGCGCTGATGCCGCCAATAAACGCATCCTTCACTTCGCTGACCGCACCTGGAGAAGCAACGTATTGCAGGTTAGGTCGCAGGCTCATCCAGTTGGTCAGGCGCGCATTGTAATAGACTTCATAGTTATATTCCGAGCCGCTCTGAACAGGTAAATAGGTCGGATTATTGTAGTCGTTCACGCCATTTTCCTGGTTGGTCTGACGCAGCATTTTACCGTAGTCGTCGTTGACGTGAATGCGTGCGGCGCCCACCCCAATCTCATCCGTTGGCCGCGCATCAAACGGACCTTTCCACACCAGCGCCAGCGATTGATAGTTATCGGTTTTTGAGGTTTTGTGATCGTTCATTACGGCCTGTGCCACAATGCCTAAACCACGTTGATTATCGCCATCCATTGCGGTCAGCTGTTGTTGCAGCAGCAAATAGCCGCCATAAGAATGGTCCTGTTCGCCATACTGACCGTTACTGTATGAGCTGTAGTTATCCCCACGGACGGAGGAGTAGTACATACCGACGCGATAATTCCCCTGTAGCTTTTCGTCACCGAGCTGCGGCTGCCAGCCTAATTCAGCCGGTACCAGATTACCTTCGGTATGGCCGCCATCAAGACGGAAGCCGTTGCCGGTATTATAGTTGGATGCGGTCTGATTATAGAAGCCTACCTGGAAGAACACTTCCGGTGTGAAGTTGAATTTCACACGGCCGCCCCATTGTGAAACCGGCCAGTTATACCAGCGGTCGCCTCGCCAGTTACCCGCCTGACCGCCACCGAACGCGAGGTTCTGGAAATTGCTGTCTTTGTTATCGAAATCTTCGCCTACCGTGACCCGTCCCGCTTTGATCTCCACTTTATGATCGAAGAAGCCCTTATTCAGCCAGAACTGGGTCAGACGCCAGGTTTGCCCGCGTCCCCATACTTCCTGTACGGAAGATAAGCCTCCAGAGCGCGGATCGTTAATATACTGCGTTAAATCCTGACCGTTACGGCTGGTAATGGTGGCCTGGAATTGGGTATCGTCCCAGTTGAGTAATTTTTCCAAATCTAAGGTTGTACCGAATCCCCATTGGTCGGTATAGCGCGCCGACGTTGACTGGTTGTAGCCTCCGGAGAAGTTACTGGCGGATTCCATGGTGTAGTTGACCTGAAACTTGACGCCGTCATTCTCCAGCTGGCTGCGATAACCGTCCCAGTCGCCGAAAGCATAGGGAGAATCAACGCTGAGCGGTGCATTTTCTGCCAGCGCCTGGCCTGAAGCCAGCAGTAAGCCAAAACCACAGAACGCCACAGTTCTTGTTAACGTGGTTTGCGGGAAGATGCTTTTCATGATGTTAACCTTGTTGTAGTGATAACGCTGTCTGGTGACCCCGGACAGAATTGCGGCGGTCCTCCACTTTTGTCAGCATTATCTCCGGTGTATAACAAAGCAACAGGGGGAAACCGCTAACTTTAAGCGTGAATGACGGCCATAACAGCAGAATGAAACCACTAATCAGGAATTTAATTGTTATAAATAGTGCTGAAGTCGTTTTGTTTTTGCTAAATAAGTTAAAAACTTTAGGTTGATCACGCTTTAAGAGGGGAAAAAGGGGAGGGGACTACAGCTGGCGGAAGTGGGGCTGACAGGCAGACAGCAAAAAGGGCCGGAGACCGGCCCTGATTGGTAGCGGCATCAGCTGCCGCCTGGCGGTTTAGCGGCGACCGAAAATCTTCGCGGCAAGAAAACCGACGCCAGCGGCAATAGCCAGCGAAACAAACGGCGAGTCCTGAGTTTTGGTTTTAACACAGTCCAGTGCGTCGTCAACGGCATAAGAAGCTTTTGCTGCGCCCTGACGTACTTTACCTTTTAACTCATGCTCAGGAGAATTGGCAGTCTTACCAAACTGCTCCTGGCCTTTACCCAGCGCTTCGTCAGCTTTATCGTTGGCTTTGTCTAATAAACTCATACTGTCTCCTTCTTGATGGCATGATTTCCTCATGAACGAATCTAAAGCATAGACCATCAAATCAGAGTTGCCGCTGCGGTTATGTGACTATTTATGAACAATGTAAAGAAAAGGGGCCGATAAATATCGGCCCCTTCAGCAATTAACTGGCAATCAGAGTATCAGTGTGACTTCATGCCAGCAGCGGTCATCATAAAGCGAAACAGTGTCGCGACGACGCCCAGCGCCATCACGCTCGCTGCGTAAATGACGACCATCCACAGGATGCGTTTCCACGCCGGGAGTTTAGGCGCTTGCTGTGTTTCAACCATACTTTCCTCCGTTTTACCTTTCTTCCCGCAGGGGCATTAACTGCCGCTCTGCGGGGTAACGCTGTCAGGTAAACAATGTGCCAATTATTGAAAACGAATTAATGGTAATGCTCGTTCGGATTGATCTTCCCGCGGAACACGTAGTAGCTCCAGAAGGTGTAAGCCAGGATGACCGGGATGATCAACAGTCCACCCACCAGCATAAAGCCCTGGCTCTGCGGCGGTGACGCGGCATCCCAGATGGTGATGTGTGGTGGAATGATGTTCGGCCATACGCTGATACCCAAACCGGTAAAGCCCAGGAACACCAGCGCCAGCGTCAGCAGGAACGGCGAGTAATGAGCATGACGCTTCAGTGCACGCAGCAGTCCCATTGAGGTCAGCAGCACCAGCACCGGCACTGGCAGGAACCAGAACAGGTTAGGCAGCGTGAACCAACGGTGCATGATGTCGGCGTGTTCCAGCGGCGTCCAGATGCTGACGATGGCGATAATGGCCAGTAGCGTCAGCAGCAGGGGCTTGGTCAGCGCGGTCATTTTGCGATGCAGTTCGTTCTCGGTTTTCATGATAAGCCAGGTGCTGCCCAGCAGCGCGTACGCGACGACCAGACCCAGACCACAGAACAACGCGAACGGCGTCAGCCAAACCAGTTCCGGACCGCTGTAAGCGCGGTTGGTTACTTCAAAACCGTTGATGAACGTACCCAGAACCACACCCTGACTGAAGGTGGCCAGGAAAGAACCGGCAATAAAGGATTTATCCCAGAATGGACGGTGTTCTTCCGTTGCCTTAAAGCGGAACTCAAAGGCCACACCACGGAAGATCAGGCCAATCAGCATCAGCGTCAGCGGAATCGACAGCGCATCAAGGATAACGGCATAAGCCAACGGGAAGGCGCCATACAGCGCCGCACCGCCCAGCACCAGCCAGGTTTCGTTGCCATCCCATACCGGCGCAACGGTGTTAACCATCATATCGCGCTCTGCGGCGTCCTTATTGAAAGGAAACAGAATGCCGATACCGAGGTCGAAACCATCCATCACGATATACATCAACGTTGAAAAGACGATGATGGTGAACCAGATAATTGAAGTATCAATGCCCACGTTATTTATCCTCTTCCTGCGTGTTTAACTTTTCTTTCACGGCAGACAGCGGACGCGCCTGAGTATGTTGAGTACCCGGTCCGCCTTCATGTTCTTCATGGCCTTCGCCCTGCTGTGGACCTTTCTTGATCAGATTGAACAGATAGGTATAGCCCACACCAAACACAGACGAGTAAACGACGATAAAGGCAATCAGGCTGATGCTCATATGCAGGTCGCCATGTGCCGACACCGCATCTTTGGTACGCAGCAGGCCATAAACTACCCACGGCTGACGACCGATTTCAGTCGTGAACCAGCCAGCCAGCAGTGCAATCAGACCAGATGGACCCATCAGCAACGCAAACCACAGGAACGGACGCGAGGTGTACAGGCGGCCACGGAAGCGCAACCACAGGCTTACCACACCCAGCAGAATCATCAGCATGCCCAGACCTGCCATGATGCGGAATGACCAGAACACCACCAGCGAGTTAGGACGGTCTTCTTTCGGGAAGGTCTTCAGCGCGGGTACTTGCTTATCCAGGCTGTGCGTCAGGATCAGGCTGCCCAGGTAAGGAATCTCCAGCGCATATTTGGTCTTTTCCTGCTCCATATCCGGAATACCGAACAGGATCAGCGGAGTAGGTTCGTTCGGTGGGTTTTCCCAGTGACCTTCAATCGCGGCAATCTTAGCCGGCTGATGCTCAAGCGTATTCAGACCGTGGGCATCACCCAGTACGGCCTGAATCGGCGAGACAATCAGCGCCATCCACAGGGCCATTGAAAGCATCTTACGGATGGCAGGCGTGTCGTTTTTGCGCAGCAAATGCCAGGCCGCAGAAGAGCCAACAAAGAAGGCACTGGCCAGGAAGGCCGCGGTAGACATGTGCAGAAGCCTGAACGGGAACGACGGGTTAAAGACAATTTTAAACCAGTCAACCGGGATCACCAGACCGTTCTGAATCGCAAAGCCCTGCGGCGTTTGCATCCAGCTGTTAGACGCGAGGATCCAGAATGTCGAGATGATGGTTCCCAGCGCAACCATGCAGGTGGCGAAGAAGTGCAGACCAGGACCTACGCGGTTCCAGCCAAACAGCATCACGCCCAGGAAGCCAGCTTCAAGGAAGAACGCGGTAAGCACTTCATAGGTCAGCAGGGGACCAGTGATGCTACCGGCAAACTGCGAGAATCCACTCCAGTTGGTACCAAACTGGTACGCCATCACCAGGCCGGACACCACGCCCATACCGAAGTTAACGGCGAAGATTTTCGACCAGAAATGGTAGAGGTCACGGTAGTCCTCGTTTCTGGTTTTCAGCCACAGACCTTCCAGCACCGCCAAAAAGCTGGCGAGCCCGATGGTGATAGCCGGGAAGAGAATATGGAAGGAAACGGTAAACCCGAACTGTATCCTCGCCAGGTGGAACGCATCTAATCCGAACATTGCTTACCTCGATCTAACATAAACTGCCTTTTCTTTTTTATTTACCAACAATTAACAAACGAGCCACATAATTACGCAGGCGCAATGTGGACTCTGTTATGCGGTTTTCAGAAGTTTGATCCTAAGACCAAATCAGGAGAAGGAGCAGCAACAATAATCGTGTTCTTGCATATAACAGCATAGATCTTTGCGATGAATTGTTTCATCGCCTCGTTAAATTATTTATGCAAACTGTTAAATATGGATTGCCGAATGATGCATATTTGTAAAAATAAAGTTTTTTTATGCCCTGGAAACGTTTTCATGCTGCTTTAAAAGGTAAAAATAAACAGAAGCAAAAAAAGCCTATTCGGTCGTTTTATTTATATATCTGGCGCCAGCCATAACTTTTTGGCGCAAATTGGCAGGGGGATATCATACTCAACAACATTTCAAACGCTGGAATAACGTCCCTTTATTCGCTAATGTTATTATAATGTTACCATGTGGAGAATGTGGGTTTAAATATTACGCTTAAGAATGTTATGCGAGATGAATAGTTACGCTGTGTAACCATTTCCTGTGCAAAGCAATGTAAATGTTACACAAGAAAAACGCATCTTGATTCATGCTGAATCATTTTGTTACATTCTGCTTTGCCCTAAAGTCAAATTTCTTGTCGAAAGTCAAAACCTGGCGATTTTTTGTGTGAGTGAACCCCTTCACAGAATGACAATGCCGACGTCGAAAGCCGTCTTATACCGGCGTGGACTGTTACTTCATCTTTCTAATCCTGAAGCCGTGCTGGTCTGGTTGGCCATTCTGTCACTGGGCGCGCATCCCCATGCCCCCGACTATGTAATGCCGCTGATGGTGGCTGGTTGTGCACTTTTAGGCGTGCTGGTATTTGGTAGCTATGCGTTAGTTTTTTCAACCGTGACGATGAATCGGGTCTATATAAAAGCCCGCCGGGGTATTGAAGGCCTGTTTGCCCTGTTTTTCGGTGCCGCAGGTATCAAGCTGTTGCTCTCCCGCCAGTAAAGTTACTCTGCTGCCACCTGTTATCAGGTGAGCAGCACCCTAACGCTATCCCTGATTCGCCTGCTTCTGGCGCCTCTCCTCACGACGCTTTGCCTCTGCTGACAATATGTCAAAAGTTTGATCTTCTTCTCAAAATGTAAATTACCCGGCCGCAGGGCGTATTAGTTTCGCCATGTTACCGTTAACATGCCAGCGCTGGAGTGAAGCATTTTTGACCTGTTTCTCTGTCACTACTACCTGCCATGATAAAGGCGGGAACATAATCAAGGGCTGCCTTGAGGCGCGCCGTCTGCTGGAGAAGAAATTCATGCCGTTAATCATCGTTGCTATTGGCGTAGTGCTGCTACTACTGCTGATGATCCGTTTTAAGCTAAATGGGTTTATTGCCCTGATACTGGTTGCACTGGCGGTCGGGGTAATGCAGGGCATGCCGGTCAATAAGGTTATTGGGTCGATCAAAGCTGGCGTAGGCGGAACCTTGGGTAGCCTGGCGCTGATCATGGGCTTCGGTGCCATGTTAGGCAAACTGCTGGCCGACTGCGGCGGCGCACAGCGCATTGCCACTACCCTTATCGCCAGGTTTGGTGAAAAACATATCCAGTGGGCGGTAGTGCTTACCGGATTCACCGTGGGTTTCGCATTATTTTATGAAGTGGGCTTCGTGCTGATGCTGCCGCTGGTGCTGACTATTGCTGCTGCGGCCCGCGTGCCGCTGCTGTTTGTTGGCGTCCCGATGGCGGCTGCACTTTCTGTGACGCACGGTTTTTTACCGCCGCATCCTGGCCCGACGGCTATCGCGACGCTGTTCCATGCTGATATGGGCAAAACTCTGCTGTTCGGTACGCTGTTAGGTATTCCTACGGTAATCCTCGCCGGCCCGGTCTTCGCACGCTTTTTAAAGAAAATCGATAAACCGATCCCACAAGGTTTGTACAACCCAAAAACCTTTACCGAAGCGGAAATGCCTTCGTTTGCGGTCAGCGTCTGGACTGCGCTGGTTCCGGTGGTGCTTATGGCGTTCAGAGCCGTAGCGGAAATGGTGTTGCCAAAAGGCCATGCGCTGCTGCCTTATGCCGAGTTTTTTGGCGATCCGATCATGGCAACGCTGATTGCGGTATTAATCGCACTTTTCACCTTTGGACTCAATCGGGGCCGCACCATGGATCAGGTAATGGATACGCTTACCGATTCCATTAAGATTATTGCAATGATGCTGCTGATTATCGGCGGCGGCGGGGCCTTCAAGCAGGTGCTGGTCGATAGCGGCGTGGACAAATACATCGCAAGTTTGATGGAAGGCAGTGCCGTTTCGCCGATCCTGATGGCCTGGTCGATCGCTGCCGCGCTGCGCATTGCGCTGGGGTCAGCAACGGTTGCGGCAATTACCGCTGGCGGGATTGTCGCGCCCATTATTGCCACTACCGGCGTCAGTCCAGAACTGATGGTGATTGCAGTGGGTTCGGGCAGCGTGATTTTCTCACATGTTAACGATCCGGGTTTTTGGCTGTTTAAAGAATATTTTAATTTGACGATTGGGGAAACGATGCGTTCCTGGTCAGTACTGGAAACCATTATTGCCGTCTGTGGTCTGGCAGGTTGCCTGCTGATGCAGGCAGTGATTTAAGCGCGTCCGTCGACTAATCGGAAACGAGGGGTTTCCGGTTAGTCCGCGTAATTCATTTCGCCGTTTTATTTCCTTAATTTCACAGGAAAAATTTATTTCCTCACCAGTATAAATAAGAGAAAGTTGCCAATAACCAAAGCGGGTAAGTATACTATCTCCTTGAATTGCTTATATTTTAAGACTTAAGTCAAATTTCTGAGAGTGACTCTTCTTTTTCCTCAGGGGCTGTTTTGCTTTATTACTGGCGCAGGCCAGCAAGCCTTAACGTCTAAAACGCTGTTTTTCGGTTTCTCACTTTTACTGGTTGGCGGGCATTAGCCTTGGGGATTATTTAGTTTGGAAAATCAACACTCAGATATCAACGCGACGGTACCCGAACTGTCGCTGAAGGGCATTCCTTCTACCATTCTTCGGCTGGGTAAGCATCTGGCCGACATGAAATATCAAATCGATATTTTAGGAAAAAATGGCTGGGCTGAACTGACGGCAAATCTGCACGGACTCGAACCGAGTGGTGAATGGGATGGCCCGGACGATGCGTTGACTTTTTTCAGCAAAATTTTCCCCTTTGCGATGCTGCCGGCGGAGACTGAACCGTTAGGCGTTTTCAATGTTCCGACCGAGCGGGTGATTAGCCGTAGCGGTCAATGGTGGCCCGATCACCTGAACGGCAACAGCGAGGCAAAATTGCGGGAACACCTTAATGGCCCCTTTGCGGCAGAAGGCACTTCCTGGTACTTTTTACCTGCGCTTGGTGTGCTTCTGGCAGCACAAGGTCAGAGCCGCGTTAACTACTGCCGCCAACATCATATTCCTTATATAACGGCCCGGATCAGTCATCTTGATTATCCTCCTGCCGATCGTTTTCGTCTTTATCACGTCACCAGAGGCGCAACGCGGCAAAGCTGGATCGTGATGAACGATCGCTATCTCCAGCAGATTCACCTGCCACGAATCACGTTGCCCGCGCTGACGACGTATGGCGTACATAGCGGTAGCTGGCCCCTGACGTTTCCGCCTGTGGAGCGTATTTTCGACGAGTTGCATAACCCGCAACCCGCTGAAAACTTCATTGCGCCCTGTGTCGATCTGGCGGCGGTGAAAGCACGCATGAAAGCAGAAAAGGAAATGGAAAAAAGAGCGAAAAAACCGGTCAAAATGGCGCTGAGCGATATGGATATTACCAATATCTGGCCTGTAAACATGACGCTTTCGTTTTTCTTCCTGGTGGCGCTGGTAGCCGCAGGATTAACGGCGGGAGAGGGTTGGATGGGCGGTCTGAGTATGCTGTTGTGCGGAATGGCTGGCAGCCTGTTACTGTTCATTGCGACGCCGGTTTTCCTGGTGAGTAAACGGCATCATCGTGCTTATCAACCTGAATCTGTCGCGCCAGAAGCATTGGAAGAGCCTGAAACAGTAACGGAATCACCTCCGACTACGCCAGCGGCGTAACCGCAGGGCCATTAACAAGGCCCTGCGTCAGTGGTTTTAATGGGGTTGCTGAAAACCGGCTTTCACCATTTCGTCCCGGAACGCGTTAGTAATGGTGTGATTACCGCCCGTCACCGGGTAAACCACGTTGTTGATCACGTCATCAAGGTAGTGCTCATTAAATTCCTGGCAGGTCACTTCAGCACCGCCCTCATCATTAATCGCAATCGTACCTCTGATGTGATTGCCGCTATCTTTTGCTTTCAGGCTGTATCGGCCCAAACTGCTATTAATTGTGCTCATAAGATCTCCTTGTTAACCATCGGGGAAAGTCATAGCAAGTGAGTTTATAACCAACGACGCAGTCATTTTAACGAGTGGCTTTTAGCGTGCCTAAACATTCTCTGTAAAGAAAACGCAGTTTGCGATCGCAATCGCAAAAAAATTGCGAAAAAAAACCCGACCGGATTGTTTTTTTAACTTATTGATTTTGCTGACTATACAAAAAAAGGGGCGATAGCGTAAATCGACAGGCGTTGGGCCACTGTTCTGGCATTTTTTGCGGGTCTGAAAGCAGAGTGGCAGAACTTCTTCTATACTCAAGTCACTACATCGTAGTGCTTTTTTTCAATATGGCTGAGGAAATGGAATGAAAATTATTCTCTGGATTATCGCGATTATCTTTATTGTCGGCCTGCTGACGCTTACTGGTGTCTTTAAAGTCCTGTTCTGATAAAGCTCGGGGTGGCAGTGCGTGTACCTGTATTGTCACCTTTTGCCTGTCGGGCCAAAAAGCTCGGTCAGCCGCTGCGGTAGTTTAGTTTTTTCTGCCGTGATGCGGCACTCTTCCTCTTCTCCATGCACCGTTCCCATGGCTTTCGTTCTGAAAAGACAATCCTTCAACGTAACAGGTTTCTGACAATTAGCGCAGACCGCACCATGATGTTTACCAAAATGGCCATCACTGGTGGTAAATATAAATCCCGCATGACCACATTTCCAGCAACGTATTCTCATGCCGGTTCCTCTTTCTGTATGCTTCTGAATGAGATTAATCTTACCAAAAAAAAATCTTAGATCGATAAATATTATTTATCAGTTGCGTATATTGATATTAACCGTTAACAACATGATTACTAACATCAAATTGTAACTGCTTTGCCTGGCTCATTAGAACTGACGATGAAAAGCACTCGTTTCAATCACTTTATTTTTCTTTTTGCTTAAATAAGCATTAATTGCGCAAAAGAGATGATTTAGATCAATATTTGATTAATGTATCCGATAAACGAGAAATTAAAGTTTAAACAGGCTTAATAAAAAATTTGTTTTTTTGACTTTTTTGCAAGTTATTTTTTGACTTGAATCAGGTTTATTGATCCAGCGCTATAAAAACCCTCCGGCGATTTTTTGTTCACGGTCATTCAGGAACCGTTTAAGCCTGATGTTTACAATAATGGCGTAACAGCAGCACCCCCGTTTTTTTACTTTTCCCGGCGGTGGCGTGCATTTTGTCAACACTCTTGGTTATCGGTAGATAAAAGTGAAATCAGACAAATCTTCTCTCATTATGCTGGGCATTGCTGGTTGCATTGCCTTAAGTAGTCCGGGGCATGCGCAAACGCTGGGTAGTGCTATCTCAAGCGGCTGGCAGGGCTTCAGCAACAGGGTCAGCACGACATGGAACGATCCGCAGGGTTACGATCTTTATGTACCTGCAATCACCTGGCATAACCGCTGGACCTACGACCGGGACAAAACCAACAGCTATAATGAGCGCCCGTGGGGCGCGGGTGGCGGTATTTCCCGTTATGATGACCAGGGCAACTGGAACGGTTTGTATCTGATGGCTTTCAAAGATTCCTATAATAAATGGGAACCTTTTGGTGGCTATGGCTGGGAAAAGATCTGGCGTCCGCTGGAGGATCAAAACTTTCGGCTGGGAATCGGTTATACAGCCGGGGTGACGGCGCGTGATAACTGGAAGTATATCCCCGTTCCGGCTCTCCTGCCGCTTGCTTCAGTGGGTTACCGCAAGGCCACCTTCCAGATGACTTATATTCCAGGTAGTTACAACAATGGCAACGTCTATTTTGCCTGGTTCAGATGGCAGTTTTAACGGCGGAAGTTATCTGAAATTATATTGTTATTGCAAAAAAGGCGATATTTATCACTTTTTCGCGATTGGCCACTGGACAAAAGCCTCGGCAATTGCTGTACTAACTGCCGACACAGTTTAGTGTCCATTTTTCATGTAAAGGTAATATAGATGTCTAAGATTAAAGGTAGCGTTAAGTGGTTTAATGAGTCCAAAGGATTCGGTTTCATTACTCCTGAAGATGGTAGCAAAGACGTGTTCGTACACTTCTCTGCCATCCAGAGCAACGGTTTCAAAACTCTGGCTGAAGGTCAGCGTGTAGAGTTCGAAATCACCAACGGTGCCAAAGGCCCATCTGCTGCTAACGTTGCCGCTATTTAAGTTATCAGACAGAATTTTAAAAACCCGCCTGATGGCGGGTTTTTTTTACCTCAATTTCTCCTCCCGCGCTCCCCGCCGCTTTTTGTGAACGCTATTTTCTTCTTTCACGCTTTGCGTAAAGATTGTGGCAAAAAATTATTCAAGAAACATTAATGTTTCTCCGCAACAGCTGTCGTGACTCACTTTTCCGCTGGCCGCGTATCTCCTTGAACGTTTTACGTAACATGAGGCGTTTGCTTATTGCGTCAGGCTGGCTATAAATTTTGTACGTCGTGAAGCCCAACGCTGAGATCGCAGGCTTAAATCCACAGGAGGAATAATGAAGATTCGTCTGGCGAAGGCCGGGGACAGTTTTGCCCTGAGTGCCCTGTTAACCGAACTGGGCTATGAGAATACCGAAACCTTTATTGAAAGGCGTCTGGCCCAGCTGATCAACGATCGCACTGAAAGGCTGCTTGTGGCTGAATATAACGGTATCGTTTTAGGCTTTCTCTCGCTGCATTTCATTCCACAACTGGCTTTGGCAGGAGATTTTGCGCGTGTCAGCTACTTCTGTATCGCTGAGGGAGAACGAAGCGCAGGCATGGGCCACCAGCTGCTACAGCATGCGGAACAGCTGGCTAAAGAAAGAGGCTGCGACCGGATGGAAGTCCATTGCCACCAGCGCAGACTCAAGGCCAATGCCTTTTATGAGCGGGAAGGATACAGCGAGTCCCCCCGTTATCTGATTAAAGATCTGAGCGAATAGCGCTCGAGTCCAGTCCGCTTGCCAGCACCAGCGCATCTGCAATGCTGTCGAGTTCGTTGCTGGCTAACCTGGCGGTACTGACGCGTATAAACTGATTACTGCCGCTGCGGCACCTTTCACCAGGCAGCACGGCGATCCCTCTTGCGGCAAGTGTGATCATGGCAAACTGCTCAGACTGCACCGGAATATAAAGGCTCAAACCATCGCGATCGGGAAGGTCAAGCCCGCGCTTAGCCAGCGCATCCAGCAGGCTGCGACGACGTTGCCGATAAATTGCTTTGGCCCGTTGGATTTGCTGCTGCGTGCCGCTATCGTTAATCATCCATGCCACTGCCTGTTGCAAAATGCGGCTGGTCCAGCTGGCGCCAAAATTACGCCAGGAGTGAATGCGTTTGATCAATGCCTGCGGGCCCGAAAGCACGGCCAGACGTAAATCCGGGCCATAGGCTTTTGAGTAGGAGCGCACATGCAGTGTTCGATCAGGGTAATGGCGCCCCAGACTTTGTGCTGGCCTCGCTGCCAGCTCACCAATGCCGTCGTCTTCGATGATTAGCGTATTGCTGCCCGCCAGGATCTGCGCCAGCTCCTCACGACGAGTTTGACTAACAGCATGACCGGTTGCGGAATGGGTGCCGGGCTGGTAGATCAGCGCCGTCGCGCCTTTATTCAGCAACATTTTTAGTGCGCCAGGTAACGGTCCCTGTTCGTCACAGGCCAGCGGCATCACTTCTGCGCCAATGTTGTCGAGCATATCCAGCAGCCTCGTTGCCGTTGGATCTTCAATAATGACTTTGTCTCCCGGCATAAATAACGTTTGTACGATACAGTTCATCGCATCGAATCCGCCATCCGTCGCCAGCCAGGCCTCCGCCGGAAAAGGCCAGCCGGGTTGGATTGCCGCCAGTAATCCAGGGGCGATAGCCTCACGCTGATAGCTGTTCAACTGAGGGCACTGAATGCCTTGCAGCATCGCTTCTCGCAGGTCCGGTAGCAGGGCAGGATCGGGCGAAGCCATAGCAAGGTCGGCGCGAATATTACTGCCATAATTACCAATCTTCTCAAAACGTACCGGTCTTGCCGTGAGGTTATCACCACATACCCAGACGCCGCTGCGGCCTTTTCCGGCAATCGCTTTCTGACGCTTGAGTTGCCCCCACGCGGCTGAAACCGTAGCCGGACTTACCGTTAAAATCTCTGCAAGCGTGCGTACCGGCGGCAGAGAAGTTCCTGGCGGGATTTCCCCAGATCGAATCAGTTCAGCAACCGCGGCGGCAATGCCTTTAATGGAAACGTCATTAATGCGTGCTGCCAGCCAGTCAGGGTCCAGCGTCGGGGTCATAAGAAATCCATTTGTTCAGTAACAAAGAAATTATTGTACAGATAATATCCTGGTCGTAGTATCGAAATTGTACAAAATGATTTTTTACCGGCGTTGCCTTGCAAACGCATTGACTGACACGAGAGAAAAAATGGTTACGATCAGACTGGCCGTTCGGGACTGGGACTATTTCACGCCGTTGGCGCTGGGTGACATCAAGCCTGAAGGCTTTGCGCTGGAAGTTCATCGCGTAGGAACGCTGGTCGGTGACTTAGCTACCAGCCCGGACTATGACGCAGCGGAGGTCTCCTTCAGCCGCTATGCTCAACTCAGGGCAAAAGGGGACACATCATTACTGGCGCTGCCGCATTTTTTAATGCGGGGGTTTCGTCAGCGCTGCATCATTACTACTGAAGACAGCCCGATCGTCTCGCTGGAACAGCTAAAAGGTAAAAATATTGGCGTTACAGGCTGGCAGGATTCCGGTAATACCTGGACTCGTGCGCTGCTGCGTGAAGCGGGAGTTGATATCAACGCCGCTTACTGGTTCGCAGGACGTTTAACCGCCGAACATCCGATCGTTGACCGTCTGAATGGTTTTGGTCGTCCCGGACGTATCGAAGCCGCACCGGGCGAGCACCCCCTGATCGATCTGCTGAAAGCGGGAGAGCTGGACGCTATCTTTACGCCCTTTATGCCCCAGGGATTTTTCCTGCCAGACTCCGGCCTGCGTCAGCTACAAACCGATTTCCGCCAGGCAGAACTGGCCTATTTTCAGCGTGTTGGTTATATCCCCGGTCATCACGTATTGGCATGCAAACCTGAGCTGGCGCTGGCGCATCCTGACGTCCCCCAGGCGCTGAGCGAACTTATCGATCGTTCTGCCCGACTCTGGTACGAGAAGCGGGAAAAATACGCGGATACCACCCCCTGGCTGCTCGACGACCTGCGCCGTACCGCGCAGGATTTACCGGCGAACTGGCAGGCTAATGGCCTTGAGGCCAATCGCAAGATGATTGGCGATTTCGCCACCGAGCTTTTCGAGCAGGGAATTGTTTCTCAACGCCTTACGCCGGAGGATCTCTTCCCGGCTGTACTGAAAGGAGCATAACGATGAAAGTTGCCTTAGGACAGTTTGCGGTCAGCCGTGAATGGCAGGATAACGCAGCAACCTGCATCAGTTTAATGACGCAGGCACAGGCGGGTGGGGCAGAGCTGCTGGTATTGCCGGAAGGCGTACTGGCACGCGATATCGCCGATCCGGACCTGGTTCTGAAAGCTGCCCAGCCGCTGAACGGTCCATTCCTCAGTGACATTTACGCGGCCAGTCGCGGCAATAATCTGACCACTATTATGACCGTGCACGTACCGACGGATGAAGGTAAAGCCCTGAACGTGCTCATCGCCGTGCGCAATGGTGAGATCGTCGCCCGTTACGACAAACTGCATCTTTATGATGCCTTCGCCATGCAGGAGTCCCGCAACGTCACCGCAGGCAATGAGGTTCCGCCGCTGCTTGAGGTCGCAGGAATGAAAGTTGGCCTGATGACGTGCTATGACGTGCGCTTTCCCGAACAGGCGCGCCGGTTAGTACTGGACGGTGCCGATGTGCTGGTATTGCCCGCCGCCTGGGTAAAAGGGCCGCTAAAAGAGATGCATTGGGAAGTGCTGGTGACCGCTCGTGCACTTGAAAACACCTGCTATCTGGTCGCCGTTGGAGAATGTGGCCCGCGCAATATCGGCAACAGCCTGGTTGTTGATCCGCTGGGTGTGGCGATAGCAAAAGCGGCCGAAGCGCCAGCGCTGGTTTTCGCCGATGTCGATCCCGCCCGTATTGCGCACGCGCGTCAGGTTTTACCGGTACTGGAAAATCGCCGTTTTGCTCGCCCTGAACTCAACTAAAACCGCGGGAAAACTATTGATGAAGATGAAAGCAACGGCTATTGCTTTGGCGATGGGCTTAATAGCAAGCAGCGCGCAGGCCACAGGGAGCATTCCGGTGCAGAATGTTGATCCTGCACTGCACGACCGTTTACCGGCCGATATCAAACAGGCTGGCAAGATGATTTCCGTGAACAACGGATCTTTTCCGCCGTACGAGATCGTCGAAGGGCCCACGTCGATGAGTGGGGCTTCTGCGGATCTTACCGAAGCGCTGGCCCAGCTGCTGGGCATCAAAATTGAACACGCAACCGTCAGCGGTCTGTCGGGCGTACTGGCGGGGATCAAATCGGGCCGCTATCAGTTGGCCATCGGTCCGATTGGCGACTATCCCGACAGGCAGCAAAAAAATGATTTTATCGACTACGTGCAGGAGTTTGTGGTGTTTGCCGTACAAAAAGGGAATCCGGCGCACATTAACGGGCTGGAAGATACCTGCGGGAAACGAATTGCCGTTATGGCCGCAGGCTCTGCCGAGCAGGTGATCCGCAAACAGTCCCAGGTGTGTACGGATGCAGGCAAACCTGCCGTCACGGTGCAGTCTTTTACCGATCAGCCTTCCTCTATTTTAGCCGTCCGCTCAAAACGCTCTGATGCCTTTTTCTCTTCTCAAGCCCCGCTGGTGTATTTTGTTCAGCAGGCGCATGGCCAGCTGGAACTCACCGGGCAAGGCAAGAAAAATGGCTTTGGTGATATTTTTCAGGGAACCGTAGTGCCAAAAGACTCAGCGCTGGGCAAGGTGGTGCTGGACGGCTACAACGTGCTGTTTGCCAACGGAACCTATGCGGCAATCATGAAAAAATGGCAGCTGGACGGCAACACTATCCCGCAGCCTGGATTCAATCTGGCTAAGGGGACAGGAAAATGACGACGGGTACCACGAATTCACGGGCCAGGGAAAGGGCAGACGTGCAACAGCGCGACGTGGCTTTTGCCCGTAGCGTACCGCGTTACGGTCGCCTGGCCAGCTGGATTATGGTGCTGCTGATTGCCGCCAACGCGAGCTGGCTGGTGGCAACCAATCCCAATTTCGAATGGCAGGTCGTGCTGAAATGGTTTACCGAAGCCTCGGTGCTGAAGGGGTTGCAGGTCACGCTTGGCCTGACGCTCGTTTCAATGGTGCTCGGCACGCTGTCAGGATTGCTGTTGGCCGTTGCCCGCCTGTCGGAAAACCGTCTGCTCAGAGGATTATCGGGTCTTTACATCTGGTTTTTCCGCGGCACGCCGCTGCTGGTTCAGCTAATCTTCTGGTACAACATGTCTACGCTGTTTCCCACTATTACGCTGGGTATTCCTTTAGGCGGCCCGATTCTGGCCAGCTGGAACACCAACGATTTGATCACACCCTTAACCGCGGCTATCGCCGGGCTGGCGCTCAACGAGGCGGCGTATATGGCCGAAATTATCCGTGCAGGTTTGCAGTCGGTGGATAGCGGTCAGGTAGAAACCACTCAGGCGTTTGGCATGAGCCGTGCTCGCGCACTGCGCCGTATCATTATCCCTCAGGCGATGCGCTCGATTATTCCGCCAACCGGTAATCAGTTGATCAGTATGATTAAAGCGACCTCTCTGGTCAGCGTTATTGCAATGGGCGATCTGCTCTATTCGGTGCAGTCGATCTATAACCGCACTTTTGAAGTGATCCCAATGCTAATGGTTGCCGTGATCTGGTATCTGCTGATTACCTCGGTGTTGAATATCGGGCAATCGGCTATTGAACGCTACTACTCACGTGGGATACGTCGTTCATCATCAGCAACGAAACGCCGTTTGCCCTCGGCGGAGACTAAAGCCAGTCCGCTGGTTAACCGTCCTTTACTGCATAAGGAAGATGTATGAACCCGATGCCGCTGATACGTGCCAGAAATGTGCAGAAAAGCTACGGTGATAATGAGGTGCTGAAGGGGATCGACCTTGATGTAATGCCGGGCGAAGTGGTAGTGATCCTTGGCCCTTCCGGCTCGGGAAAATCGACTTTTTTACGCTGCATCAATCATCTGGAAGATATGAATGCCGGGTCGATTATGATCGGTGAACATCAGGTGGGTTACGAGCTTAAAAAGGGGATGTTGCATCGTCTTTCTGCGCGCAAAATCGCTAAACAGCGGCAGGAAATCGGCATGGTCTTTCAGCAGTTCAACCTCTATCCGCATATGACCGTGTTGCAGAATATCATTGAAGCGCCAACAGGCGTCCACAAGCAACCGCGGGAAGAGGCGATTCGTTACGCCAGAGAATTACTGGCGACGGTCGGGCTGAGTGATAAGGCTGATGCCTGGCCACGTCATCTCTCTGGGGGGCAACAGCAGCGCGTAGCGATTGCGAGAGCGCTGGCAATACGTCCTAAGCTGATGCTGTTTGATGAACCCACTTCGGCACTGGATCCCGAGCTGGTCGGTGAAGTGTTGGCAACGATGCGTACGCTGGCGGATCGGGGATTAACGATGGTGGTTGTGACTCACGAAATAGGGTTCGCCCGTGAGGCTGCCGATCGGGTGGTATTTATGGACGGGGGCGTAGTGGTAGAGCAGGGGCCGCCGGATCGGGTGCTGGTTGCCCCAAAACATCCGCGATTTCAGGCTTTCCTGAGCCGTTTTATCTGATATGATCGGTGTGCCGTTGTGCAGATATTACTCTGTTACAGATTGCGGTTGTATTGACCAGCGATCTGCGCGTTAATACACTTTATGGTTATTGGCCTTTAGGGTCAGGTTAAAATAAAGAAGGTGTGTATGGAAGGTATCAGTATTGCCAAGCTGCTGATTATTGGTGCTCTGATCGTATTGCTGTTCGGAACCAACAAGTTACGATCTCTTGGTGGCGATCTGGGGTCAGCAATTAAGGGCTTTAAAAAGGCCATGAGCGACGACGACACTTCCGCGAAAAAAGCGCCGGTCGCTGAAGAAAAACCTGCTGAGCAAGTTGCACACAAAGAGTAATTCTCAGCTGGCACCATAAAAAAACGGATGACCTGTCATCCGTTTTTAGTTTCTGTTACCAAAATGTAAAATTTTATAACTTCTGAAACGATCTGTCGGATTAAAACGGTCCGCTATGAACCGTTTTGCCGCGCATTATTTCACTTCCAATCCTTTCGCCTGCATATCTGCATGATAAGAAGAACGTACAAACGGGCCGCAGGCTGCGTGCGTAAAGCCCATTTCCATTGCCGCTTCTTTCATCTCATCAAATTCTGCCGGACTGACGTAACGCTGTACGGGGAGATGATGGCGGCTTGGCTGCAAATATTGCCCCAGTGTCAGCATGGTGACGCCGTGGCGGCGCAGATCGCGCATCACTTCGACGATTTCCGCATTGGTTTCGCCCAGCCCAACCATCAAGCCTGATTTCGTGGGGATATCCGGATGCGCTTCTTTAAAACGTTCCAGTAATTTCAGCGACCACTCATAGTTAGCGCCCGGCCGAACCTGACGGTAAACACGCGGCACGTTTTCCAGATTGTGGTTAAAGACGTCTGGCGGCGTGGCGGTAAGAATATCCAGCGCACGATCCATACGGCCACGGAAGTCAGGCACTAACGTTTCAATCTTGATATTGGGGCTTTTTGCCCGAATAGCCGTAATGCAGTCTGCAAAGTGCTGTGCGCCGCCGTCACGTAAATCATCGCGATCGACAGAAGTAATAACCACATAACGCAGGCCCATATCGGCGATCGTCTGACCCAATTTTTCGGGTTCGTTAGCATCAGGCTGGATCGGACGGCCATGCGCCACATCGCAGAACGGGCAACGACGGGTACAAATTGCCCCGAGGATCATAAAGGTTGCGGTGCCGTGATTAAAACATTCAGCAAGGTTAGGGCAGGAAGCCTCTTCACAGACGGAATGCAGACCGTTTTTACGCATAGCGGCTTTGATGCCCTGAATGCGGCTGGAATCGGCAGGGAGTTTGATTTTCATCCACTCCGGCTTACGTAAGATCTCTGGGCGTTCTGTGACCACGGTTTTTACCGGGATCAGCGCCATTTTATCGGCATCGCGGTATTTGACGCCGCGTTCCATCTGAATGGGTTTACTCATAATCTTGCAAGTTCCAGGTTGGCATGCGCTAATCATCCGCAAAAACGAGCTGTAGTATTAAACTTTTTTTGATAAAGCGCGAAAATTATATCATCTCAGGTGCCAGGTTTCAGCCTGCTGAAGGCAGAAAATGTGACAGAATTGTAAATTTAACGCCATTCTTCCCGCAATAATATTAACGTGTCCAATAACCCTGCTGCGCCGCTTCGCACCCGTGCACTCATTACGATATCCAGCGGACGGCAGGGATAGAAAGCTGCCGGGCAAAATGTTCAATCAGTAATGGCTGAATGTCTGCCAGCGTGGTGCCTGCTTTCAGATCGGAAACCTGAGTCATTTCCAGGCCCGCATAGCCGCAAGGATTGATGCGGTGAAAAGGGGAGAGGTCCATATCAACGTTCAACGCCAGTCCATGGAAAGAGCAGCCGTTGCGGATACGTAATCCCAATGAGCAGATTTTCTTGCCGCTGACGTAAACGCCAGGCGCATCAGGTCTGGCTGCCGCTTCAATATCAAAATGCGCCAATGTCTCAACCACCGTCTGCTCGATAGCCGTAACCAGCTGGCGAACGCCGGTTTTCCTGCGTTTAAGGTTGAGCAACACGTACATAACTTGCTGGCCTGGACCGTGGTAAGTCACCTGACCGCCGCGGTCGCTCTGCATAACCGGGATATCCCCTGGACCAAGCAGATGCTCAGCTTTACCGGCCTGACCTTGAGTGAATACCGGCAGATGCTCGACCAGCCAGATTTCATCGGGGGTATCTTCGTCGCGCTGATTGGTAAAGTCGTGCATTGCCTGAGAGACAGGCGCCCATGGCTGTAGGCCAAGCTGGCGAATAAGCAGAGTTTCGTGCGGCAAAATGGCGGTCCGGTGAAGGAGTCAGACGGTCAGTATAACGCTGACAGAGGACGACAACCAGTCGCCTCCTGTCAGGCATGGCGCTTACAGCACCATGCGAACGATTTCGATTTTACCCAGCTCGTCGTACAGCGTTTCTACCTGCTCAATGTGCGTCGCCGTGATGGTAATAGAAACCGAGTGGTAGTTGCCTTTGCTGCTCGGTTTTACGTCCGGAGAGTAGTCACCCGGCGCGTGGCGCTGAACAACTTCAACCACTTGATCCACCAGCTCTGGCTGTGCCAGACCCATTACTTTATAAGTAAAGGGAGTTGGAAATTCGAGTAGTTCTTTAAGATTGGTTTTCATAAGGGCTCCGGTAACGCCAAAACAAAGACTCCCGCGTACGCGGGAGCCTACAGATAATCTCAATATGGGGTGCATTAACGCCGAAATCAAGAGGCCAATACAACCTGTTTCAAGGCATATTGCCGCTGATGGCGTCAGGGTTTAGCCAAACCAGTGATGGAACATCAGCTTAATATAATCCACGATGCGGCCAAAGAATCCACCTTCAGGCATTTCATTCAGCACCACCAGCGGATGTTGCTCAATAGTTTTGCCGTCCAGCTGGAAGTTGATGGTACCCACCACCTGGTTTTTAGCCAGCGGTGCATGCAGTTCGGTATTGGACAGCGTGTAGCTTGCTTTCAGATCCTTCATGCGGCCACGAGGAATGGTCAGATAAACATCTTTTTCCACGCCGAGCTGAACGCGATCGCTGTTACCAAACCAAACCGGCTCGGAAGCAAACTCTTTTCCTGCTTTCAGCGGCGCCACGGTTTCAAAGAAACGGAAGCCCCAGGTCAGGAGCTTCTTGCTCTCAACTTCACGACCTTTAAAGGTACGTCCGCCCATCACTGCTGAGATCAGGCGCATCTGGCCTTCCGTTGCAGAAGCGACAATATTATAGCCAGCCGCTTCGGTATGACCGGTTTTGATGCCGTCAACTTGTAAGCTGGTGTCCCACAGCAGGCCGTTGCGGTTGGTCTGGCGGATATTGTTAAAGGTAAAATCTTTCTCTTTATAAACTGCGTATTCATCCGGCACATCACGAATCAGTGCCTGACCGATCAACGCCATATCGCGTGCGGAGCTGTATTGTCCGTCAGCATCCAGGCCATGAACCGTCTGGAAGTGGGTGTTTTGCAGGCCAATCGCTTTAACGTAGTTGTTCATCAGGCCAACAAACGCATCCTGACTTCCCGCCACATAATCCGCCATCGCCACGCATGCATCATTACCCGATTGCAGCACGATACCACGGGTCAGCTGTGAAACCGGCACGCGGTCGCCCGGCTTCAGGAACATCAGTGAAGAGCCTTTGAACACCGGGTTTCCGGTTGCCCAGGCATCTTTACCCACGGTGACAACGTCTTCCTGATGAATTTTACCTGCTTTTACCGCCTGACCGATGACGTAGCTGGTCATCATTTTAGTCAGGCTGGCCGGATCGCGGCGCGCATCGGCATTTTTCTCTGCTAATACTTTGCCCGAGTTGTAGTCGATCAGGACATAGGCTTCAGCATCAATATCCGGAACGCCTGGGATCATTGTTTTAATATTTACGTCTTCAGCGTGAGCGAAGCTGGTCAGGCTGAGGGCAATCAGCGAGCCTGCCGTGAGGCGTTTAAGCAGTGGGAAAGAGGTGAGATTGTTCATGTAGGACTACAACATCCGTGGCTAAGTTAAAAAAAGTGACTCACTATAGCAAAAGCGGTTCTGCCCGGCATCCGTCTTTACCTGAGTGACAGACAAGTCATTGCAGATAAAAGACAAATGCCGGGACAGCATCACATTTTGCCTGGTGCGACGGTAATAAAGGACGTCAGGCTGGCTTCGCTGGAAAGCCGCTGCTGCAACGCGCTGGCCTGCTGACGCGAACTGAAATGACCCAGCTGGACGCGGTAAACATTTCCCCGACTGTCTACTTTACCGGGTACGCCAAACTGCTTGCTTAATGAATTCATTAGCTGATGAGCGCGGCTGGCATCGCTCAGGGCACCGACCTGCACAACATATCCTGTACCGGAAGCCGTTGCTACGTCGGATGCGACTGGCGCCGCGGCGGCAGCCGGCGCGGACATCGCCGCAGGGGCTGGCTCAGGTGCGGTAACCGGAGCCGGTTCGTTGCCTTCCAGAATGCCGTTGCGTAATGGCTGCGGTGCACCGAGGAAACCGCTGCTACGTACGGGCGCACCCATATTGTCATCACTATTCAGGCTGCTGTTATCAACCGGGCGGGATTCAGATTCCTGCGGCGAACTCATTGTCGGCTGTGCCGAAGTTTGATCCGCGCCAGCGCCCATCACGACCATACCGCCAGCAATGTCCGGGCGCGCCGGTAAGGCATAGCTCTGTTTCGCAACCGTGGTGCCTATTGTTCCCGGTCCCGACAGGGAACCGTCGGGTGCGACGTTGATAAAGTCCACTTTTACGCGGGTATTATTGGAAATATTCAGACGATCGCCTGCCGCTTTTGACAGGCTGATGATACGGCCAGGCTGAGCAGGGCCACGATCGTTAACGCGTACAACCAGCTGACGTCCATTTGCCAGGTTAGTAACCCGCACATAAGAAGGCAATGGTAAAGTCGGATGACCCGCGGTCAATGCTTCAGGATCGTATTGCTCGCCGGTGGCGGTACGACTGCCGTTGGCCGTTTCGCTGTACCAGCTCGCCAGCCCCGTTTCGCTAAAGTTCGATGCATCTTTCATGACACGATAATTTTTGCCGTTGGCGCGATAATCCTGATTTGCGCCAGGATTAAGGGGTTCATAGCGAGGTTCCACGCCGCCGATTTCAACAACAGGCCCGTTATAGGCGGGCTGTTGCTGAGTCACGGGTGCCTGCTGTTGTTCAGTAGTATTGCAGGCTGCCAGCATCGCTGTAGCCAGGCCAATCCAGAGCCAATCCTTACGCATGTATAAGCCTCTTATACGCTTTTCGACAACAGTTTACGGTGGGTATGGATCGACATAATAATGCCAAATCCGGCCATCAAAACAATCAGTGCGGAACCGCCATAACTCACCAGCGGCAACGGCACGCCTACCACCGGCAATATACCGCTGACCATGCCAATATTCACGAACACATAGACAAAGAAAATCAGCATCAGACCCCCGGCCATCACCCGGCCAAAGGTTGTCTGTGCCCGCGCCGCCATCAGCAGGCCGCGCATAATCACCAGCACGTACAGGACCAGCAGCACCAGTACGCCAACTAACCCTAACTCTTCCGCTAAAACCGCAAAGATAAAGTCAGTGTGGCGTTCGGGTAAAAACTCCAGCTGCGACTGTGTACCGTGCAACCAGCCTTTTCCGCGCAGGCCACCTGAGCCGATAGCGATTTTTGACTGAATAATGTGATATCCGGCACCCAGCGGATCGCTTTCCGGATCCAGTAGCATCATGACACGGTCGCGCTGGTAATCATGCATCAGAAAGAACCACAGTACCGGAATAAACGCGGCGACCAGTAGCACAGCCACAAGGATCAGTTTCCAGCTCATACCGGAAAGAAACAGCACAAACAGGCCGGACGCCGCAATCAAAATAGCGGTTCCCAGGTCAGGCTGAGCCGCAACCAGCAGCGTTGGCATAAAGATCAGCACCAGCGCAATGGCGGTATTTTTTAGCGTCGGCGGACAGACATCACGGTTAATAAAGCGAGCCACCATTAGCGGCACGGCGATTTTGGCGATCTCCGAGGGTTGAAAGCGCACCACGCCAAGATCCAGCCAGCGCTGAGCGCCTTTACTGATATGGCCGAATGCATCTACCGCAATCAGTAATACCACGCAAAGGATATAGAGATAGGGCGCCCATCCTTCGTAAACTCTCGGCGGGATTTGCGCCATTACCAGCATCATGACAATGCCCATCGCAATCTGGCCGAGTTTGCGCTCCATCATCCCAGGGTCCTGACCGCTGGCGCTCCAAATAACCAGCGCGCTGTAGACCAGCAGGGCAGAAATCAGAATAAAGAATGTTGGATCGACATGAATTCGGGTCCAGATCGTACGCTTCTGATGACGGTCGTTCATGGTTATTCACCTTCATAGCCAGACGGCACCGGGGCGGCATCTGGCAGGTTTGTATTGTTATCCCCGAGCATAATGTGATCGAGGATCTGACGCATAATGGTGCCGACAGCCGGACCTGCGCCGCCGTTTTCCAGAATCATGGTTACGGCTACGCGAGGCTTGTCGTAAGGGGCAAAAGCGGTCATTAATTTATGGTCTCGCAGCAGCTCGGACACCTTATGGGCGTTATAGGTTTCGTTGGCTTTCAGGCCAAACACCTGAGCCGTACCTGATTTTGCCGCAATTTTATAGGGGGCATCATCGAAGCTTTTGCGGGCAGTGCCGTTTGGCCTGTTCGCAACGCCATACATTCCGTCTTTGGCAATTTCCCAGTTACCCGAGTGAATATCGGCCACCGGCGGTACCTCCGGCGCACGCCAGGGCACTTTCACGTTGTTTTCTGCGCTCGCCATCATCAGATGCGGCGTTTTAACAATACCGTCGTTAATCAGGATCATCATCGCTTTATTCATCTGCACCGGCGTAGCAGTCCAGTAACCCTGACCGATGCCGACAGGGATGGTATCACCCTGATACCAGGGTTTTTTAAAGCGCTTCATCTTCCATTCGCGAGTTGGCATGTTGCCCGGCGTTTCTTCAGTCAGGTCGATGCCGGAAAGATGACCATAGCCAAACTTGCTCATCCATTCAGAGAGGCGATCGATGCCCATATCGTAAGCAACCTGGTAGAAGAAGGTATCTGCCGACTCCTCCAGTGATTTAGTCACGTTCAGACGACCATGGCCCCAATGTTTCCAGTCGCGAAAACGTTTTTCTGAACCTGGCAGCTGCCACCAGCCGGGGTCGAACAGGCTGGTATTGCGGTTGATCACGCCAGCCGAGAGTGCAGATACGGCAATATAAGGTTTGACCGTTGATGCCGGTGGATAGGCACCCTGAGTGGTGCGATTGATTAGCGGACGATTGGGGTCCTGCAACAGCATGTTGTAATCTTTACTGCTGATGCCGTCGACAAACAGGTTTGGGTCATAGCTGGGCATGGAGACCAGCGCCAGAACCTCTCCGCTGCGCGGATCGGTGACCACGACGGCGGCACGGCTGCCTGCCAGCAACGTTTCGATATACTGCTGCAATTTCAGATCGATGGTCAGCCAGATATCCTGTCCGGCCTGCGGCGGCTGCTCATGCAGCTGGCGAATTACGCGGCCACGGTTATTAACTTCAACCTCTTCATAGCCGGTTTTGCCATGCAATAAGTCTTCGTAATAACGTTCAATGCCCAGCTTGCCGATATCATGAGTGGCGGCGTAGTTTGGCCATTTTCCGGCTTTATCCAGTCTGTCGACATCACGATCGTTAATTTTAGAGACGTAACCCAGCACATGGGTCAGGGCAGAATTGTAGGGATAGTAACGGCGCTGATAGCCTTTCACTTCCACGCCGGGAAAAGCGTATTGATTAACCGCAAAGCGGGCAACCTGCACATCGTTCAGGCCGGTTTTGACCGGAATCGAGGTAAAGCGGCGGGAGCGTTTTCGTTCTTTTTCGAAGGCGACCAGATCTTCGTCGGTGAGATCGACAATTGGCCGCAGCGCCAGCAGCGTTTTTTCAAGGTCATCGACTTTTTCCGGAACTAATTCAATCTGATAAATGGTTCGGTTCAGCGCAAGGGGAATGCCATTACGATCGAAAATAATGCCGCGGCTGGGTGCAACAGGCACCAGCTTAATGCGGTTTTCATTTGAGCGGGTACTGTAATCGTTGTAGCGAATAATTTGCAGGTGGTACAGATTGACCACCAGGATACCGGAAAGCAGTAAAATGCCTAAAAAAGCGATCATCGCGCGGCGAACGAACAGCGTTTGCTCGGCGGTATAGTCACGAAAGGAGTTACGTTGTAATTTCATCCGCTGCTTAAGTGTATCCGTTTGAGCTTATTCGCGATGATAGGGGTGATTGGCGGTAATGCTCCAGGCACGATACAAACTCTCTGCCACCAGCACGCGAACCAGCGGATGGGGCAGGGTAAGTTTGGAGAGCGACCAGCTTTGCTCCGCCGCCGCTTTGCAGGCGGGAGAAAGGCCTTCTGGTCCACCAATCAGCAGGCTGACATCGCGACCATCCTGTTTCCAGCGTTCAAGCTGAGAGGCCAGCTGCGGGGTTTCCCACGGCTGACCCGGAATATCCAGCGTGACAATACGATTGCCCTTGCCAACGGCTGCCAGCATCATTTCGCCTTCTTTATCAAGGATACGTTTGATGTCGGCATTTTTACCGCGTTTGCCAGCCGGAACTTCAGTCAGTTCAAACGGCATATCTTTAGGAAAGCGGCGCAGATATTCCAGAAATCCGGTTTGCACCCAATCCGGCATTTTGGTGCCGACGGCGACCAGCTGCAACTTCACCGGTTAACTCCAGAGTTTTTCGAGTTCGTAGAGCTTACGGCTCTCTTCCTGCATAACGTGCACAATGACATCGCCGAGATCGACCACGACCCAATCTGCCGTTGCTTTACCATCCACGCCCAGCGGCTTAAGGCCTGCGGCACGGGATTCCTGCACCACGTGATCTGCAATAGACGCAACGTGACGGGTTGAAGTACCGGTGCAGATGATCATGCAGTCGGTGATACTGGATTTGCCCTGAACGTTAACAGAAACAATATCCTGGCCTTTCAGATCGTCAATCTTATCAATGACGAAGTCTTGGAGTGCTTGACCTTGCAAAAGGTTCCCCTTTGAGTAAATGAGTTATCGCGTCATTATCCCATGACGGCGTTTGAGATTCACGACCATTTAACTATTCTGTGAGTCGTCTTCCCGGCTTTCTGTGTATCAATGCTGAATTTGCATCAAGGAAAAACCTGGCAGCGGAGAATAACAGCCCTGGCCTGAGTGTCAATGGCCGTCACGCTTATCCTGACAGAGTTTTACATGGTGCGGCTAAAGGCGGCTATCCCGGGTAAAGTCGTCATAAAAGGGGATAAGCGACCGCGCGATATCGATGTTAAAAAACGGAATAAAAGTAAAATCGGGTGGGTTAATCAGAGCCGCGGCAATAACCGTAACGGCTGATTAATGAAAGGAACGTCCGATTTTATCTGGCGGAGAATAATTATCCGCGACGCTGATAAAGTCCCTGTTGGTTAATCCAGCTAATAACCGAAGCGGGCAGCAAATCGTCACAGGAAAGGCCCGCGTGAAAGCGTTGACGGATTTCCGTTGCGGAAATGGGCAGCAAGGCCGTATCGGCAAGAAAAACCGAACCGGCAGGCTGCTGATGCAGACGATCGATATCCTGAGTCTGATGGTCTTCCAGCCATTGTTGCAGGGCGGGCGTTTCCATTTTTGTGGCATAGCCTGGCCGTTTACAGACCAGAAGATGGCAATAATTCAGCAGCTCCTGCCAGCGGTGCCATTTGTGCAGCGTTAGCAAGGAATCCTGCCCGATAATAAAGCCCAGCGGCTGGTGTTCACCGCGCTCGGCCCGCACTTTAGCAAGTGTTTCAATGGTGTAAGAGGGCGTTTGGCGGGCCATTTCGCGGCAATCAACATTGAACAGCGGACGATCGGCAATGGCCAGCGACAACATTTTTACCCGCTGCTCAGAAGATGCTTCTGGCTGAGGGCGGTGCGGCGGCACATTATTAGGCAATAAGGTAATTTGCTGCAGTCCCAGCTGAGTGGCCAGCATTTCCACGGGACGCAAATGGCCGAAATGCACCGGATCAAAGGTGCCGCCAAACAGGGCCTGGAATGTTAGTGGCTCAGACATTGCAGAAACTCTCAGGGAAAGATCTACTGCATAGCAGCAGCGATAATGTTTCCAGTTCCGACCACACGGACTGCCCGTAGTCTTGTTTAAGGGTCAGCTCTATGCGGGTCAACAGATGAATGGCCTGCGTCAGCTGAGTGGCCGACAGACGCTGTAGCGCATCACTAAATAGCGGACGTCGGTTTTGCCAGATGCGGTGCTGGTCAAACAGCGTTCGCAACGGGGTTGTTGCCATCTGGCGCTGTAACGTTAACAGCATCATCAGCTCTCGTTGCACCGTTCGCAACAGGATAACCGGCTCGTTATCTTCAGCCTGCATTTGCTTCAGAATATGCTGTGCCCGTTTGCTTTTACCTGCCAGCAATGCATCCACCCAATGGAAAGGTGTAAAATGCGCAGCATCAAAAACCGCTTGTTCTACTCTGGGCAGCGTCAGTTTGCCGTCAGGCCACAGCAGTGAAAGACGTTCCAGCGCCTGTGACAGAGCCAGCAAGTTGCCTTCATAGCAATAACAAAGCAGCTGAATCGCCGCATCGTCGACAGCCAGTTTCATACTTTTGGCGCGGGTCGCTACCCAGCGTGGCAGCTGTGCCTGCTCAGGAGTTTGACAAGGAACCACAACGGCATGAGCGCTGAGCGCTTTAAACCAGGCGCTGTTTTCCTGCGCTTTGGTCAGTTTACTGGCACGCAGCATCAACAAGATATCGGCATGCAGTAGGGTAGAGAGGGTCAGCAACTGTTCAGCAATGGCTGCATTCGGCCCATTTTCAGGCAGGGTGAGCAGTAGCGTCTGACGACTGGCAAACAGGCTGAGTGCCTGGCAGGTAGAAAAGATAGCGTCCCAGTCCGTATGGGCATCAATCACTACGCTGAAATGCTCGGTAAAGCCCTGCTGTTGGGCGCTCGACCGAATAGCATCCTGCGACTCCTGCAAAAGTAGCGGCTCGTTGCCGGTCAGAATGTAGCAGGCGCGCAGCCCCTCATGGAGCTGCGCACCAAGCTGTTCAGGATAGATCCTGATCATTTGGCGTAAGAAGTATCAGGCAGAGTGTTGCGAGGCGAAGTTTGGTCGATAGCCGGTGGTGAAGCATCCAGCGTATTGATCGAACTGTCGTTCTCTGCCGCATGGACAGTCAGCAGCTTGCGCACCAGCTGTTGTGCTGCCTGAGTACGCATTTCACTGATAATAATATCCTGCTCAGAGTCCTTCGCCAGTGCGGCCAGCGGGTTATCGAAGAAGGAACGATAAACGGTTGCGCTAATCGGGTAGATACCTTTATTCGGGATCAGAACCTGAGCGGAAACGGTCATCATCAGTGAATATTCTGCTGTTTTACCGTCCTGGAAAATTGACGCGGTATCACGACCCTGGCTTTCGGTGCCGAGGCGCAGCGACGGCACGTCTTTACGAATGCCCGGCTTGTCGAGAATGGTTACGTTATTCAGTCGTAGCTGTTCACGAACAGCGCGAGCCAGCGGTCCGTAAGGATCGCCCGTATCCACAATCATTGTTTTCATTTCGGGTGGGACCGAAGTCGTCCCACGCAGATGATAGCCACAGCCGGCGGTGATCAACACCGCCAGGCCAGCGACCAGAGACATTATCAGATGTCGCACAATTCCTCCTGACATTAACCCACAACCAGGTTAAGCAGCTTGCCCTGAACGTAAATCACTTTACGGATAGTGACGCCATCAAGATATTTGGCGACCAGATGTTCCTGCGCGGCCCGGGCCTGTACCTGTTCCTGCGTAGCATCAGCGGGAACGGTGATTTTGCCGCGAACCTTACCGTTAACCTGCACCACGACCAGCAGAGAATCTTCCACCATTGCCGCATCGTCAGCCTCCGGCCACGGCGCATTGTCTACGTCGCCAGCACCGTTTAACGCTTCCCACAGGGTGAAGCAGGCATGCGGTGTGAACGGATAAAGCATGCGGACAACAGCCAGCAGCGCTTCGTTCATCAGTGCACGGTCCTGTTCACTTTCCTGCGGTGCGCGAGCCAGCTTGTTCATCAGTTCCATAATGGCCGCGATAGCGGTATTAAAGGTCTGACGACGGCCGATGTCATCGGAAACTTTAGCAATGGTTTTATGCAGATCGCGACGCAGCGATTTCTGATCGTCGTTCAGGCTGGCCACGTCGAGCGCTACGGTCGCGCCTTTTTCGCTGTGCTCAAATACCAGTTTCCAGACGCGTTTCAGGAAGCGGTTAGCGCCTTCCACGCCAGACTCCTGCCATTCCAGCGTCATGTCAGCCGGAGAAGCAAACATCATAAACAGGCGTACGGTATCCGCGCCGTAGCGTTCAACCATCACCTGTGGATCGATGCCGTTGTTTTTCGACTTCGACATTTTGCTCATGCCGGCGTAAACCAGTTCATGCCCGGCTTTATCAGTGGCTTTGGTAATGCGGCCTTTCTCGTCGCGCTCAACCGTAACATCAACCGGTGAAACCCAGTTACGCTCGCCGTTAACGCCCAGATAGTAGAAGGCGTCAGCCAGCACCATGCCCTGGCACAGCAGACGCTTAGCCGGTTCATCAGAGTTCACCAGGCCTGCGTCACGCAGCAGCTTGTGGAAGAAGCGGAAGTAGAGCAGGTGCATAATGGCGTGTTCGATACCGCCAACATACTGATCCACCGGCAGCCAGTAATTAGCCGCAGCCGGATCCAGCATGCCTTTATCGTAGTCCGGGCAGGTATAGCGCGCGTAATACCATGAAGACTCCATAAAGGTGTCAAAGGTGTCGGTTTCACGCAGCGCCGGCTGGCCGTTAACAGTGGTTTTTGCCCACTCAGCATCGGCTTTAATTGGGCTGGTAATACCATCCATCACCACATCTTCCGGCAGAATGACCGGCAGCTGATCTTCTGGCGTTGGCATTACGGTACCGTCTTCCAACGTGACCATAGGAATTGGCGCACCCCAGTAACGCTGACGGGAAACACCCCAGTCGCGCAGGCGATAGTTCACTTTACGTTCGCCAACACCTTTATCAGCCAGTGCCTGAGCGATGGCGTTGAAGCCCGCTTCATGATCCAGACCGTTGAACTCACCGGAGTTGAACAGGCTGCCTTTTTCGGTCATCGCCGCAGCGCTCACGTCGGGTTCGCTGCCGTCAAGGTTCAGCACGACAGGTTTGATCGCCAGATCGTATTTAGTCGCAAACTCCCAGTCACGCTGGTCGTGAGCCGGAACGGCCATTACAGCGCCGGTGCCGTATTCCATCAGCACAAAGTTAGCAACCCACACCGGCACTTTATCGCCAGTCAGCGGATGGATAGCAAACAGGCCGGTAGCCATGCCTTTCTTTTCCATCGTCGCCATCTCGGCTTCGGCCACTTTGGTGTTGCGGCATTCCGCGATAAAATCAGCCAGTGCCGGATTGTTTACCGAAGCCTGCGTTGCCAGCGGATGTCCGGCAGCAACGGCCACGTAGGTTGCACCCATAAAGGTGTCCGGACGGGTAGTGTAAACGGTCAGTTTCTCTTCGCTGGCATCAACATCAAAGGTGATTTCCACACCTTCAGAGCGGCCAATCCAGTTACGCTGCATGGTTTTAACCTGCTCAGGCCAGCTCTCCAGCGTGTCCAGATCGTTAAGCAGCTCATCGGCGTAGTCGGTGATTTTAACAAACCACTGAGGGATCTCTTTACGCTCAACTTTGCTGTCACAACGCCAGCAGCAGCCATCAATAACCTGTTCATTGGCCAGCACGGTCTGGTCGTTCGGGCACCAGTTCACCGCCGAGGTTTTTTTATAAACCAGGCCTTTTTCGTACAGTTTGGTGAAGAACCACTGTTCCCAGCGATAGTATTCGGGCTGGCAGGTAGCCAGTTCACGGTTCCAGTCATAGCCAAAGCCCAGCAGTTTCAGCTGGTTTTTCATGTAGGCGATGTTGTCGTAAGTCCACGGCGCGGGTGCCGTATTGTTTTTGACCGCAGCACCTTCAGCAGGCAGGCCAAAAGCATCCCAGCCGATGGGCTGCAGCACGTTTTTGCCCAGCATGCGCTGGTAGCGGGAAATGACATCACCAATGGTGTAATTACGAACATGGCCCATATGTAGGCGGCCAGAAGGATAGGGCAGCATGGAGAGGCAGTAATACTTCTCTTTACCTTCCTCTTCGGTCACTTTAAACGTTTGCTTCTCATCCCAATGCTGTTGAACACGGGATTCTATCTCTTCCGGGCGATATTGCTCTTGCATGGCAGCCAGTGGTCCTTTGTAAATAGCGCCTGCTACCTGAAGTAGCGCTGGGCTTTTGTTCATTTTGTTCGTTCAGATCCGCATAGCATAGCTGATTCGCCCCCGGCGCAACAACAGTAACCGCCCTGACAAGCGGCATTTCTCTGCAAGCTGGAAGACAGCGTGCAAAATTCAGCGCTGCCGTCACGCAATAATTTGTTAAGCGCTAAACTGATTGCAGCATATGTCGGCAGAAACAGGAGAAAAAATGAACAAGGTGGCTCAGTATTATCGGGAACTGGTTTCCTCTCTGACCGAGAGAATAAATAAAGGCGAGCATGATATTGATGCACTGGTTGAAAGCGCCCGTCAGCGAATGAATAACCGTGGCGAACTTACCCGCGATCAGATTGATGATGTAACCCGCGCTGTGCGTCGCGATCTGGAAGAGTTTGCCCGCAGCTATACGGAAAATCAGGATGAACCCAGCGACAGCGTATTTATGCGGGTCATTCGGGAAAGTATCTGGAAGGAACTGGCGGATATTACCGATAAGAGCCAGCTTGAATGGCGCGAGGTGTTTCAGGATTTGAATCATCACGGCGTCTATCAGAGCGGTGAAGTGGTGGGATTAGGCAATCTGGTCTGTGAACAATGCAATTTTACGCGCGCCATTTACACGCCCGAAACGCTTACGCGTTGCCCAAAGTGCGGCAACGACCAGTTTCAGCGTCAACCGTTCGAGCCCTAGCGTGCCTGAATCATTAAGGCTAAAACGGGTGACAGCATAAGAAACACGGGCCGATTATAACGATGTAAAAGAGATTACGTTACAGCCTGACTCGCGCCGTCCGTGGCGCGAGAATCTTTCTTAACGTGCCTGCGTTGCCTGTATTTTGAATTTTTGCGCCGCTTTTGGCCTTAATGCAGGATTTTAGCGAGAAAATCTTTTGCCCGATCGGACTGGGGATTGTTGAAAAAAGCATCCTTCGGAGAATCTTCCACAATCTTACCTTCATCCATAAAAATGACCCGGTTCGCCACTTTGCGGGCAAATCCCATCTCGTGCGTCACGACCATCATAGTCATGCCTTCATTAGCCAGCTCAACCATAACGTCCAGCACTTCATTAATCATCTCCGGATCGAGGGCTGAGGTAGGCTCATCAAACAGCATAGCAATCGGGTCCATACAAAGCGCACGAGCGATAGCCACGCGCTGCTGCTGACCACCAGAAAGCTGGCCGGGATGCTTATTGGCATGCGCTGAAAGGCCCACGCGCTCCAGGAGTTTTAATCCTTTCTGTCGCGCCTGTTCCTTATTACGCTTGAGGACTTTGACCTGTGCCAGCGTCAGGTTTTCGATAATGGTGAGATGCGGAAACAGTTCGAAATGTTGAAAAACCATGCCGACTTTTGCCCGCAGCTGGGCCAGATTAGTGCGTTTGTCGTTGACTGGCGTGCCGTTTACTTCAATCAGGCCTTCCTGGATCGGTTCCAGGCCATTGACCGTTTTGATTAGCGTGGACTTACCGGAACCCGATGGCCCGCACACAACCACCACTTCGCCTTTTTTCACTTCTGTTGAGCAGTCGGTCAGCACCTGAAAGTGACCATACCACTTTGAAACGTTTTTCAGGGTAATCATTTAAACAGTCCTTTTTCTTTTTAAATAGCTGACCAACAGCGAGGCGCTAAGGCTGATAACAAAATAGACAGCTCCGGCAAACAGCACCATTTCGATTTCGGTACCGTTATTAATGCCGATAGTGTCAGCCGTGCGGAAGAAGTCAGCAAGGCTGAGCACGTAAACCAGCGAGGTGTCCTGGAACAGGACGATGCCCTGTGTGAGCAGCAGAGGCACCATGGCGCGGAACGCCTGCGGCAGAATAATAAGCTGCATAGCCTGCCACTGCGTCATGCCCAGCGCCAGCGCGGCATTGCCCTGACCACGCGCAATACTGATGATCCCGGCACGAATAATTTCCGAATAGTAAGCGGCTTCGAACAGCGAAAACGCCACCATAGCGGAAATCAGGCGAATATCCGTTTTCGGTGAGAGGCCAAGCACCTGCTGGAGAAAACTGGGCACAACCAGATAGAACCACAGCAGCACCATCACTAAAGGAACCGAACGGAACAGGTTAACGTAAAGTTTGGCGAACCAGCTGATGGGCTTAAAGCTCGACAGGCGCATTACTGCCAGTAGCGTGCCCCAGATAATGCCAAAAACCACCGCGGTAACGGTAATCTTCAGCGTGATAATCATGCCGTTAACCAGGTAAGGCAGGTTTGGAGCAATTGTGCTCCAGTCAAATTCATACATTATTTGCCTCCCATGCCGCCAGGCAGACGGACTTTACGTTCTACCAGACTCATCAACAGCATCACTACGATGTTAATGCCGATATAGGCCAGCGTAATGGCGGTGAAGGATTCATAGGCATGCGCCGAGTAATCCAGCAGTTTTCCTGCCTGCGCGGCCATGTCGACCAGGCCGATCGTTGAAGCGATAGCGGAGTTTTTGACCAGGTTGAGCATTTCAGAGGTCATTGGCGGCACGATGACCCGATAGGCATTCGGCAGCAATACGTAGCGGTAAGTTTGCGGTAGCGTCAAGCCCATTGCCAGACCTGCATTTTTCTGCCCGCTCGGTAAAGACTGGATGGCTGCCCGAACCTGTTCGCAGACGCGAGCCGCGGTAAACAGCCCCAGGCACAGTACCGAGCAGGTAAAGAACTGAATATTGGGATCCAGTTCTGATTTAAACCACATGCCAATATTTTCCGGCAGCAGTTCAGGGATCACCAGATACCAGATAAAGAATTGCACAATCAGTGGAATATTACGGAACAGTTCCACGTAGCAGGTGCCAATAGCGACCAGCAGACGGTTAGGTGTGGTACGCAAAATACCAAACAGCGAACCGACAAAAAAGGCGATAATCCAGGCGCAGACCGAGACGGCGATAGTGACCTGAAAACCAGACCACAGCCATCCCAGATAGGTGGTATTACCGAACGGGGCCTGTTGCAGGAAAATTCCCCAGTTCCAATCGATTGACATTTTCAACTCCGGTAGAAAAAAGGGCAGCGACGCTACCCTGAAGATTGATGAGAGGTTTCAACAATCAGAGGGCAGCGACGGCCGCCCTTATTTTCTTTATTAGTTCAGTACGTTGTCGTTTGGTGCCTTGAAGGTCGCCTTCATGTCGTCCGACAGGGCGAAGTTCATATTCAGGTTCTTCGGCGGAATTGGCTGGCTGAACCATTTGCCGAACCATTTTTCCGCTTCCCCAGAGGTTTGTGCTTTAGCGATGGTGTCATCCATCAGCTGCTTGAAGCCGGTATCCCCTTTGCGCAGCATGCAGCCATAAGCTTCTTTTGACTGTGGCGTGCCGACAATTTCCCAGTTATCCGGTTTTTTAGCTTTAGCACGCTCTCCAGCCAGCAAGGCATCATCCATCATAAAGGCAACGGCGCGGCCGCTTTCGAGCGTACGGAAGGAGTCACCGTGGTCTTTCGCGCTAATAATGCGCATCTCCATTTTCTTTTCGTCATTCAGCTTGTTCAGTAAAATTTCGGAAGTGGTGCCAGAAGTGACGACCACGGTTTTGCCTTTCAGATCCGGGAAGTCTTTAATCGGGCTCCCTTTCTTCACCAGCAGGCGGGTGCCGATGACGAAAATCGTATCGGAAAACGCCGCCTGTTTTTGGCGCTCTGCGTTATTGGTCGTTGAGCCACATTCAAAATCGTAGGTGCCGTTTTGCAGTAAAGGAATGCGGTTCTGAGAGGTGATCGGCAGCATTTTTACCTGCAAATCTGGCTTATTCAGTTTTGCTTTGATCGCGGCAACGATGGCATCGGAATAGGCCTGAGAGTAGCCAACAACTTTTTGCTGATTATCGTAGTAAGAAAAAGGGACCGAAGATTCACGGTGACCCACAACAATGACGCCATTTTTGGCAATTTTATCCAACGTGGTAGTTTGCGGTGCCTCTTCTGCATGGGCAATCGCGGAGGCAAGGCCCAGTGCCAGGCACAGCCCCAGTTTCCGTAATTTCATCTCCAACTCCTTCGTTGTAAGGCGCCATAATAGTGCGCCGAGTGTGGTGTAGTGTTTATGGTCAAACGCGTTATTCAAATACAACAGCTTGATTACGCTTTAACATAGATGATTGTTAACGTAATGAAACAATAAAGTTTCTTTTTTGCGAGCCGCGCCGCACCAAATTAGCGCAGCTTACAGACCGTTGCGCCATGGTGAAGCAGGTGCTGGCTGCTAACGGTGCAATGGCGGACGCTGACGCGCTATTTGCTTACTTTTCAGCGAATTCGCCGTAATGTTTTGCAATAGACATGCCAGCTTATGCGCGCGATAAACTTAAGTCAGAGGACGGCGAGGAGAAGAGCGTAGGGTGAGAAAAAAAACGCTGAATCCGGAGAGATTCAGCGTTAAGGGGATTATCGGCGCTTGCGGCCCAACAGGATAGCAAAGGCACCAAACAGCAGCGTTGCTATCCATACTGGCCAGTTTCCAACGCGGGCATAAGGCGTTAGGCCTCGCGTCGGCGTCACCTGCGTCTCCAGTACGTTAGCGTTAAACTGTGGGATCATCTCTTCTGCGTTACCTGCTGCATCAACAACCGCCGTCACGCCGTTATTGGTATCACGCAGCAGCGGACGACCCAGCTCCAGCGCACGCATACGCGCCATCTGGAAGTGCTGCCATGGGCCAATGGAATGACCAAACCAGGCGTCATTTGAAATGGTCAGCAGAAAATCAGTATCGGGACGGAAGTTATCCCGCAGCTGCTGGCCGAGCACGATTTCGTAACAAATTGCCGCCGTCAGCTTATAGCCCGCCACCTCTAACTGCGGCTGTAGATAGTCGCCACGGCTAAAAGAAGACATCGGCAGGTCAAAGAAAGGTGCCAGCGGACGCAGCAACGTTTCCAGCGGGACGAATTCGCCAAAGGGCACCAGATGATTCTTCTGGTAACGATTGCCGCTGTGGTAATCGTAGGGTTTCTGATTACCCAATACGATAATCGAGTTGTAATCGTGATAGCGATTATTCTCAAGACGGGAATCGACAATCCCAGTAATCAGGCCGCTGCCCTGTGAACGAAGTTCTTCGTCTATTTCATGTAGAAAAGGCTGCTGATTCGTTTCGAGATCGGGAATTGCTGATTCAGGCCAGATAATTAGCGGCGCTTTACCCACGTAAGGACGGCTAAGCGACGTATAGGTTCTGAGTGTGTTAATCAGCTGGTTTGGATCCCATTTCAGCGACTGCGGGATGTTTCCCTGTACCAGCGCAACGTTTACTGCCCGTTCCGGCATCTCCTGATACCAGCTAATCTGGCGCAGTGGCCAGGGAAGAAGCAGCAGAGCCAGGGCAGCGACGGCGGTAATCCAGTTGCGTTTCACTGCGGCATAAACGGCCAGCCCCGCCACGATGGTCAGCACGAACGTAATGCCTTCCACGCCGGTCAGAGGGCCAAGCCCCTTCAGCGGACCATCAATCTGGCTGTAGCCAAACTGTAGCCACGGGAAACCTGTCAGTATCCAGCCCCGAAGGAATTCGGTAATTTGCCACAGTACGGGCGCAGCGAGCGTCAGGCGTAACAGGGTAGTTTTGGGGAAAAGGCGATTAAGCAGTGCAGCAAACAACATCGTGTAAAGCGAGAGATAAGCTGCCAGCAAAATAACCAGAAACACATTGACCGGGCCAGGCATGCCGCCAAACGTGGCAATACTGACGTAGACCCAGTTAACGCCGGTGCCAAACAGGCCAAAGCCCCAGACAAAGCCGATGGCGGTCGCCTGGCGAGTTGAACGGTCAAGCGTTAAGCCCAGCAGGCCCGCCAAAGAAATTAGGGCGGCAGGCCAAAAATCATAGGGCGAAAACGCCAGGGTGCCAGCGGCACCCGTCAGCAGCGCTAAAAGCAGGCGGACCCGCTGGCGCTGGTATAAAGAGGCAATAGCCATAAGGGAATTATTCTTCCAGTATCGGTTGCGGCGAATTTTCCGGAATTCTGACGTGGACCTGAATGATACGACGGCTATCGGCCATAGCGACCTTGAACTGGTAGCCTTCGATTTCAATGCTTTCTCCGCGCGCAGGGAGATGACCAAACGCCTGCATGACCAGACCGCCGATCGTATCCACTTCTTCATCGCTAAAGTGCGTTTCAAACACGTCGTTGAAGTCTTCAATTGGCGTTAATGCGCGGATCGTGTAGGTATGACGGCTCAGCTGACGGATATCGCGATCTTCTTCATCGTCATATTCGTCTTCAATTTCACCAACAATCAGTTCCAGAATATCTTCGATAGTCACCAGTCCGGAAACACCGCCGAACTCATCAATCACAATCGCCATATGATAACGCTGTGAACGGAACTCTTTCAGCATGCGGTCAACGCGCTTGCTTTCCGGCACGACAACCGCCGTACGCAGCACTTTTTCCATGCTAAACGGTTCAGATTCGCTGCTCATAAACGGCAGCAAATCTTTCGCCATTAGAATGCCTTCAACATGATCTTTATCTTCGCTGATTACCGGGAAACGGGAATGGGCAGATTCGATGATAACGTCCAGACACTCGTCGAGCGTCTGGTTACGCTTTAGCGTCACCATTTGCGAGCGAGGGATCATGATATCGCGCACGCGCTGCTCGGCAATATCCATGACGCCTTCCAGCATGTCGCGGGTATCCTGATCGATTAGCTCGTTCTGCTCTGAATCGCGGATGAGCTCCAGCAGGTCGTCGCGGTTTTTAGGCTCACCGTGAAACAGCTGGTTGAGGATAAGGGTGAAAAATCCCTTTTTACTACTGGGACTGTCATTGTTCTGTGAATGGTCATCGCTCATGGCGTTTTTGTTTCTGTCACTCATGTTGTGAGAAGGGGTATCCCTTCCGACGGATTGCCGAAAGGGACGGTGTTTACGGGAAATCTTTTTCCGAAATGTACGGGTCGTTATACCCAAGAGCAAGCATTATCTCGGTTTCGATGGACTCCATCTCTTCCGCTTCGTCATCTTCGATATGGTCATAGCCCAATAAATGCAGGCTGCCATGCACGACCATATGAGCCCAATGCGCCAGCAGAGGCTTTTCCTGTTCGATCGCCTCCTGCTCCACGACCTGCCGACAGATAATCAGGTCGCCCAACAGAGGAAGCTCAATGCCGGGCGGAGCTTCGAACGGGAAAGAGAGCACGTTTGTCGGCTTATCCTTACCGCGATAAGTGTGGTTCAGTTCATGACTTTCGGCTTCATCAACCACACGAATGGTCACTTCACTTTCTTCCTGAAACTGCGGTAATACTGCTTCCAGCCAGCGACGGAAATCAGCTTCTGCTGGCAGGCCGTCCGGCTTTTCGCAGGCTAACTGTAAATCAAGAATTACGGTACTCATTTATGCTCCTGCGCGGCCTGCTGTAGAGCAAGGGACTCACGCTTACGTTCTTCTGCCTGAGCGTCACGACGTTTTTGATCGGCAGCTTCCCAGGCTTCATAGGCAATAACGACGCGTGCAACTACCGGGTGACGCACAACATCCTCACTGTGGAAAAAGTTAAAGCTGATTTCCTCGACTTCGGATAACACTTCTATGGCATGACGAAGGCCGGATTTTAAATTACGCGGCAGGTCAATCTGCGTCACGTCGCCGGTGATAACCGCTTTTGAGTTGAAGCCGATACGGGTCAGAAACATCTTCATCTGTTCGATGGTGGTGTTCTGACTTTCATCAAGAATGATGAAGGCATCATTTAGCGTACGGCCACGCATATAGGCCAGCGGCGCAACCTCAATCACATTGCGTTCAATCAGTTTTTCCACGCGTTCAAAACCTAACATTTCAAACAGCGCGTCATATAACGGGCGTAAATAGGGATCGACTTTCTGGCTGAGATCGCCTGGCAGGAAGCCCAGCTTTTCACCTGCTTCTACTGCCGGACGGGTCAGTAAAATGCGCCGTACTTCCTGACGCTCCAGCGCATCGACCGCAGCTGCTACCGCCAGGTAGGTCTTACCCGTACCTGCGGGGCCGATCCCGAAGGTAATATCATGGTCAAGTATGTTAGCAACATACTGAGCCTGGTTCGGCGTGCGCGGTTTGATAACGCCGCGTTTGGTTTTGATATTCACGGCCTTGCCATATTCCGGCACGCTGTCAGCGGTTTGCTCCAGAACCCGGCTCTCTTTAATCGCCAGATGAATCTGTTCAGGATCGATATCCGGAATATGTCCGCGGACAGGGGCTGTATCAACATATAAATCACGCAGGATGCGTACGGCAGCATCGACAGTCAGCGCTTTACCGACCAGCTTGAAAGCGTTGTCGCGACGATTGATTTCAATGCCCAACCGGCGCTCCAGCTGCTTAATATTATCGTCAAATGGTCCGCACAGGCTCAGCAGGCGATGATTATCAGCAGGTTCTAAGATGATTTCGCGTGTTTCAATATTCAAACTAATCCTTTGGGTCGCTCAGGGCCAGGTTGAGGATGGCATTTGTATGGGCTTTGCAAAAGGCGTAGCCATAACGGAATTATTTATGGCAGTGCACCAATGCGCAAGCATCAGAAATGATATTTGGGCGAGGTCTGCACAAAGCAAGTGTCGGACGATGATTTGCAGCGGCATACCTGCGAGGCATGCCGCAATTTTTCGGGGAATCAAGGCTGGAAGAGACCTACACCCAGTTCGTTTTCTTTACGCGTACGCGCAATAACCGAAGCGGGGGTTTCGATGGTGCGCAGCCCCATCTGTTCTTCTGTGCGGACAATTTTTCCACGCAGGGAGTTGGTGTAAACGTCGACGATTTCAACATCAACGAACTTGCCAATCATTTCCGGCGTTCCCTCGAAGTTCACCACACGGTTGTTTTCAGTACGGCCAGAGAGCTCCATAACGTTTTTACGCGAGGTCCCTTCCACCAGAATACGCTGCACGGTGCCCAGCATGCGGCGGCTCCATGCCATCGCCTGCTGATTGATGCGATCCTGAAGGATCCACAGGCGCTGCTTCTTCTCTTCTTCAGGCACGTCATCAGGCAGATCGGCGGCTGGCGTGCCGGGACGAGCCGAATAAATAAAGCTAAAGCTGGTGTCGAAATTGATTTCGCCAATCAGCTTCATCGTCTGCTCGAAGTCCTGCTGCGTTTCGCCTGGGAAACCGATAATGAAGTCAGAGCTGATTTGAATATCAGGCCGGGCGGCAATCAGCTTGCGAATGATTGCTTTGTATTCCAGCGCAGTATGGGCACGCTTCATCATCGTCAGAACACGATCTGCACCGCTTTGCACCGGCAGATGCAGGAAGCTGACCAGCTCTGGCGTATCACGGTAAACATCAATGATATCGTCGGTAAACTCAATCGGATGGCTGGTGGTAAAGCGAATGCGGTCAATACCGTCAATGGCGGCAACCAGACGAAGCAGTTCAGCAAAGGTACAAATTTCCCCGTCAAAGCTTTCTCCGCGATAGGCATTAACGTTTTGTCCCAGCAGATTTACTTCACGCACGCCCTGTGCTGCAAGCTGGGCAATCTCAAACAGAATATCATCGCAAGGACGGCTGACTTCTTCACCCCGCGTATAAGGAACCACGCAGAAAGTACAATATTTGTTGCAGCCTTCCATAATGGAGACGAAAGCGGAAGGGCCATCGGCTCGCGGTTCTGGCAGACGGTCAAATTTCTCGATTTCCGGGAAGCTGATATCAACGATTGGGCTTTTGGTACCACGGACGCTATTGATCATCTCTGGCAGGCGGTGCAGCGTCTGCGGACCAAACACGATATCAACATAATGCGCACGCTGCCGAATATGTTCGCCTTCCTGCGAGGCAACGCAGCCGCCAACGCCGATAATAACGTCAGGCCGGGTGTCTTTAAACGTTTTCCAGCGCCCAAGCTGATGGAAAACTTTTTCCTGCGCCTTTTCACGAATTGAACAGGTGTTGAGCAGCAGTACGTCGGCTTCTTCCGCCACGTCAGTCAGGGTAAACCCATGGGTGCTGTTTAACAGGTCAGACATTTTGGATGAGTCATACTCATTCATCTGACAGCCCCAGGTTTTGATATAGAGTTTTTTTGTCATCTGGTTGCCATTCGTCATGCAGAAAGAAATGCAGGGCGCGTAGTGTAAAGTTTCGCTGCTGTTGTGACCAGTGCGCAGACTTTTCTGTTCGCAACAGCCTGTCAGCCCTCAAAAATCCGGTACACTTAGGGTAACAGAATTAGCCTTGATGTGTGTAGGTCTAAGCCGCACGAATGTCCAATGGACAGGAAACAAAATGACAGAAAAAACGCAAAAATGGGATGTTGTTATCGTAGGCGGCGGAATGGTGGGAGCCGCGCTGGCCAGTGGGTTGGCGGCTTATGGGTTCCGCGTTGCCGTGCTGGAACAGCAGGAACCGGCGGCATTCGATATCAACAGTACGCCGGATGTGAGGATCTCTGCGCTTGGCGCGGCTTCCGTCGATCTTCTGCGCCAGCTGGGCGTCTGGTCTCGTGTACAGGCAATGCGCAGCGCGCCTTACCGCAAGCTGGAAACCTGGGAGTGGCATACTGCACAGGTGAATTTTGATGCCGAATCACTGGGATTGCCTGAGCTGGGCTACATGGTTGAAAACAGCGTGCTGCAACTGGCTCTTTGGCAGCAACTCCAGCAGCAGGAAGTGACGTTGATCTCACCGGCGCGGCTGAAGGACCTGCAACCTTGCAACGGTGGCTGGCAACTTTCTCTTGAAAGCGGAGAAAATCTGCACGCGCGCCTGGTTGTTGGCGCTGATGGTGCCAGCTCGCAGGTGCGGCAGCTGGCGGGTATCGGGATTCATGGCTGGAATTATGCGCAATCCTGTATGCTTATCAGCGTTCGCTGTGAACAGGATGCAGGCGACTGTACCTGGCAACAGTTTACGCCTGAAGGGCCAAGAGCCTTCCTGCCGTTGTTTGATGGCTGGGCTTCGCTGGTGTGGTATGACAGTCCTGCCCGAATCCGCCAGCTCCAGACGATGGCGATGCCTCAGTTATCTGCGGAAATTAAAAAGCATTTTCCGGCACGATTGGGAAGAGTTACGCCCGTTACCGCCGGATCCTTCCCCCTGGTTCGGCGTCACGCTAGCCGCTACGTTCTTCCCGGTCTGGCTCTGGTGGGTGATGCGGCGCATACCATCAATCCTTTAGCGGGGCAGGGCGTTAACCTGGGCTATCGTGATGTGGATGCGCTAATCGATACGCTTACTGCCTCGCGCGATCGGGCTGAAGATTGGGCGGCGGAGAATGTCTTGTTACGCTACCAGCGCCAGCGGCTGAAAGATAATATGTTAATGCAGGGAGGGATGGATCTGTTTTATTTTGCGTTCAGTACGCCTGCCGCGCCTTTACGTATTTTGCGCAATCTGGGCCTGATGGCTGCGGAACGTTCCGGCGTGTTAAAACGTCAGGCGTTGCGTTATGCGCTTGGACTGTAAAAACGCTGAAATAAAACGGCCAGGATCCGGCGGCATGGAGGCCGCTACCGGAAAGTCTGACACCGGGCAAAGGTTAAAAGTCAGCCCGCCAGACGTATTCAGCCAGCAACAGACGTAAAAAAGCCCGCAAAAGCGGGCTTCTTTACTTATTGGCTGGGGTGCAGGGATTCGAACCCCGGAATGCTGGTATCAGAAACCAGTGCCTTACCGCTTGGCGACACCCCAATTTCTTGGGTGCGATCCGCGTTAACAGATCGTCTTTTTTATGGCTGGGGTGCAGGGATTCGAACCCCGGAATGCTGGTATCAGAAACCAGTGCCTTACCGCTTGGCGACACCCCAATAAAATTGGTGGCTACTACGGGAATCGAACCTGTGACCCCAGCATTATGAGTGCTGTGCTCTAACCAGCTGAGCTAAGTAGCCTAATTTTACTGCGTTACAACTATAGTACATCTGATGTGGCTGGGATACCTGGATTCGAACCAGGGAATGCCGGTATCAAAAACCGGTGCCTTACCGCTTGGCGATATCCCAATGTCCGCTTACAAGCACAACCCATCAGAAAAACTGGCTGGGGTACCTGGATTCGAACCAGGGAATGCCGGTATCAAAAACCGGTGCCTTACCGCTTGGCGATACCCCAACACATGCAATACCGCTGTCAGAAATGGTGCGGGAGGCGAGACTTGAACTCGCACACCTTGCGGCGCCAGAACCTAAATCTGGTGCGTCTACCAATTTCGCCACTCCCGCGCTAAAAAAAGATGGTGGCTACTACGGGAATCGAACCTGTGACCCCAGCATTATGAGTGCTGTGCTCTAACCAGCTGAGCTAAGTAGCCTTCTTTTTTCGCGTTACCTTCATCGGCGTTGCGGGGCGCATTATGCTAAGTTGGCCTGAAAGCGTCAACAAGTTTTTTCCCGTTTTTTATCTTAAATGATTCGTTTGTCTGGCTTATAACCAGTATGGCGACTAAATCAACAAAACCCGCTAAAAAAACGGCTCTTTTAAAACAATAACGGGCCGCTGACGGCCCGATGATGTTGAAAAAGACAGATTATTTATAAGCGGACTGGTGAACGCCTACGGCACGGCCTGAAGGGTCGTCCATGGTTTTGAACGCTTCGTCCCATTCAATGGCTTTAGCGGATGAGCAGGCCACGGATGGGCCACCCGGCACGCATTCTGCTGCGCTTGGAACCGGGAACAGCTCTTCAAAGATCTCACGATACAAATAGCCTTCTTTTGAGCCAGGCGTGTTGTATGGGAAACGGAAATGAGCCGTTTCCAGCTGCCGATCGCTAATTTGCTTTGCAGCCACTTCTTTTAGCGTATCAATCCAGCTGTAGCCCACGCCGTCGGAGAACTGCTCTTTCTGACGCCATGCAACGCTTTCTGGCAGGTAAGAAGAGAAACATTCACGCAGGATATGTTTTTCCATTTTGCCGTTAGCGCCACACATTTTATCGGCCGGGTTAATGCGCATTGCCACATCAAGGAATTTTTTATCCAGGAAGGGCACACGCGCTTCCACACCCCATGCAGACATCGCTTTGTTAGCACGAGCGCAGTCAAACATATGCAGAGCCAGCAGCTTACGCACGTTTTCTTCATGGAATTCTTTCGCGTTTGGCGCCTTATGGAAATAAAGATAGCCGCCAAAGACTTCATCTGCGCCTTCGCCCGACAGCACCATCTTGATGCCCATCGCTTTGATCTTACGTGACATCAGGTACATGGGTGTTGAAGCGCGAATGGTTGTCACATCATAAGTTTCAATGTGATAAATCACGTCGCGAATGGCATCCAGGCCTTCCTGCACGGTGAAATGAATTTCGTGGTGCACGGTGCCAAGATGCTCGGCAACAGATTTTGCTGCCTTCAGATCGGGAGAGCCTTCCAGACCGACGGCAAAAGAGTGCAGCTGTGGCCACCAGGCATCGCTCTTGTCCTGATCTTCAACACGTCTTGCTGCAAACTTTTTCGTTATCGCAGAGATAACAGACGAGTCCAGACCGCCTGAGAGCAGTACGCCATAGGGCACATCGGACATCAGGTGGCTTTTAACCGATTCCTCCAGCGCTTCTTTCAGCGCCGCCGCATCGGTCTTGTTGTGCTCAACCGCTTCATAGCTGAACCAGTCACGCTGCCAGTAACGGCGAATCTCGCCGTCGGTGCTGGACAGGTAGCTTCCTGGCGGGAATTCTTGAATTGATTTACACACCGGCACCAGGGCTTTCATTTCGGAAGCGACAAACAGGTTGCCGTGCTCATCGTTGCCCATATACAGCGGAATAATACCGATATGGTCACGACCAATCAGATACGTTTTCTTTTCTGTGTCGTACAGAATGAAAGCGAACATGCCCTGCAGGTCATCCAGGAAGTCCACGCCTTTTTCCTGATAAAGCGCCAGAATCACTTCACAGTCAGATTCGGTCTGGAACGTATAACGATCGCTCAGTTCTGCACGCAGCGCCTGATGGTTGTAGATTTCACCGTTCACTGCCAGCACGTGGGTATGCGCGGCGTTATAAAGAGGCTGTGCGCCGTTGTTAACATCGACAATAGACAGGCGCTCGTGCGCCAGAATAGCGTGGTCATCCGCATAGACGCCGGACCAGTCCGGACCACGGTGACGCATCAGACAGGAAAGCTTCAGGGCTTCCTTACGTAGCTCAGCAGCATCGCTTTTCAAATCTAAAACGCCAAAAATAGAACACATAGCCTTACTCCCTAACGACATCCCGCAACGGTGATGGTGATGATAACGAATCATGAACGGCGATTTGTTCGCCCGATAGATAAGAAAATGCGCTATATCGCTATCCTGATGCAAGCGTTTTAGCCTTTCTTTGGAAAAAAGGCTGTTGCCCAGGTGATATTTTTAGTGATTATTCAATGGAAGGGGTTTTTTATTATCGAATCGATAAATTTATTGCAAATCAGGTTAATAATTAATCAGCTTGTTAAGGTAAAAAAACCCGACGCAGTGGCCGGGCGGGAATTTACAGGATATCGATATCCGCAACGGACGGGAAAACCCAGCTGGGCCGGAACGGCATCGCATCAATGTCGCTTAATGTTGAAACGCCAGACAGCACCAAAATCGTTTCCAATCCGGCCTGGAAACCAGCCAGAATATCGGTACGCAGATTATCGCCAACAATAACGGTCTCTTCCGAGTGAGCCTGCATCTTGTTCAGTGCCGCCCGCATAATCCACGGGCTGGGTTTACCAACATAGAAAGGCGTACGGCCTGAAATTCTTTCAATACCCGCACACAGCGCGCCGCAGGCAGGCACAAAGCCGCGAGCGTGGGTGTCCGGGTTTGTTGCAATAAACCGCGCGCCGTTGGCAACAAACCAGGCCGCTTTTTGCATCATATCCCAGTTAAACGAGCGGGTTTCACCAACGATAACGAAATCCGGGTTGATATCGGTAATGGTGAAACCGGCTTTATAAAGTTCATGAATAAGCGCGCCTTCGCCAACCACATAGGCTTTTTTTCCTTCCTGACGGCGCAGGAAATCGGCGGTTGCCATCGCTGACGTATAAAAGACGCTTTCGGGCAGTTCGATACCGGCAGAAGAGAAGCGGTTAGCGAGGTCAAGGGCAGTCTGAGAAGGATAATTGGTCAGCACGACCAGCGGCATACCTTTATCCAGAATACGCTGCAAAAACTCATTCGCCCCAGGCACTGCGGTGTTGTCATGCATCAGCACGCCATCAATATCGCAGATCACGTTTTTTATCGTCATCTTTTCGCTGTCATTCAGAGTCAGAGTGCTCATTAACTTTCCAGTAAATGTTGTAATAGGATGCCGTTCAGCATAGCGCGCTTCGCCAGCGCAAAAGCGCCAATCGCTGAACGATGATCGATTTCAGAACGCACCACCGGCAGATTCTTTCGGAAGGCTTTTAGCACCTGAGTATTGATGCAGCCTTGAATCGCCGGTAGCAGAATTTTATCTGCTTCCGTTATCTCACCGGCAACAACCACCTTTTGTGGATTGAATAAGTTGATAGCGATAGCGATTGCTTTTCCAAGATGACGGCCGACATATTCAATAACTTCAGCTGCCAGCGCATCGCCCCGGTTAGCGGCCTTACAAATCTTCGCGATCTGGCAGTCATCCATACTCAGTATGCTGGGATAGCCGCGAGTCAATAACTGACGGACGCGGTTTTCGATAGCACCGTTGGCGGCAATCGTTTCCAGGCAGCCGAAATTGCCACAGTGGCAACGCTCGCCGAGCGGATCAACCTGAATATGACCCAGTTCGCCAACATTCCCATTGCTGCCAAGAAAAATATGGCCGTTTGCGATGATCCCGGCACCGGTTCCGCGATGAACTCGCACTAAAATAGAGTCCGCACAGTCGCGTGATGCACCGAAGTAGTGCTCCGCAAGCGCCAGGCTACGGATATCGTGTCCCACGAAGCTGGTGACATTAAAGCGCTGTTGCAGATTAGCGACGAGCGGCCAGTGATGCACATGAATATGCGGCATATAACGGATGACGCCATTATCCGGGTCAACCAGGCCGGGTAAGATCACCGAAATGGCAATCAGCTCTCGTATCTTACGCTGGTGCTGCTCAATAAAGCGGGCGATAGCGCTAAACAGCGCATTTTCCAGCGTTTCCTGGGTTCGTTCGGGGAGGGGATAGTCATCCTGCGCCAGTGACTTACCGCTGAGATCAAACAGGGAGAGCGTGGCGTCATTTCGGCCCAGACGAATGCCGATGGTATTAAAGCCCCGCGTTTCGGTGATGATAGAGATAGCGCGGCGGCCTCCGGTGGAGGCCTGCTGATCGACTTCTTTAATCAGCCCGCGTTCAATAAGCTGACGAGTGATTTTTGTGACGCTGGCGGGCGCTAGCTGGCTGAGTTCGGCGATCTTAATGCGCGATATCGGCCCTTGCTGGTCGATAAGCCGATAAACGGCCGCGCTGTTGAGTTGTTTTACAAGATCGACATTTCCTATTTGAGCCTGGCCGCCAGTGGTCATTCAGTTTCTACTCGCTTAAGACTTCGTCACCATTAACGAAAGTCTGGATTATTTGATAGTCACGGGTGAAAACCGTCAGATTCGCTACTTTTCCGGCCGTAACTGAACCTAACTTATCCTCTACACCCATAGCGCGCGCTGGATAAAGCGTTGCCATCCGCAGTGATTCTTCCAGTGAAATACCCGCATGTTCGACGCTGTTCGCCACAGCTTCGATCATCGTTAAGGCAGAACCACTGAGCGTACCCTGTTCGTCAACGCAAAGACCATCCCGATAGTATATTGTTTTTCCTGCAAAAATGAACTGGTCAATGGCTGCACCTGCTGGCGCAGTGGCGTCAGTAACCAGAATTAATTTGTCGCCTTTCAGGCGTTTTGCATTACGAATATTAACGTAGTTGACGTGTAAACCATCAGCGATAATGCCGCACCAGACGTCAGGTGAATCGAACAGAGTGCCGATCAAGCCCGGCTCGCGACCCGTAATAGGCGGCATCGCGTTATATAAATGGGTGGCGAAACTGATCCCGGCAGAAATCCCTTCACGCGCTTCGTCGCTGGTGGCGTAGGAATGTCCGGCGGAAATGACAATGCCCGCTTTGCTCAGTCGCGTGATGATCTCACTGTCGACCTGTTCTGGTGCCAGCGTAATCTTTGCAATGACATCGGCGTTTTCACAAAGGAAATCGACCAGCGCGGCATCCGGCTTGCGGATCAACGCGGGATCGTGCGTCCCCTTCTTCAATGGATTAAGCCACGGGCCTTCAAGGTGCAGCCCAAGCGCCTGATTAGCATTTTGCGCAAGATAAGCACGCATCACCTCAACGGCACGTTTGATCAGTTCATCAGTACTGGTAATCAGCGTAGGCAAGAAGCTGGTACAGCCCGACTTCTCATTTGCCCGCTGCATCACGGTCAGGGTTTCAACGCTGATGGCATTGATATCATCATTGAACTGGACGCCGCCGCAGCCGTTTAGCTGCAGGTCAATAAAACCGGGAGCAATTAGCGCGCCATTAACATCACGGGTTTCTGTGCCAGCAGGAAGCGCCTCAAGAGGACAAACTCGCTCAATCATTCCATCAGCAATAACAACAGCATGATTGTCCAGTACTTCGTGGCCGGTATAAATACGACCATGGGTTAAAGCGTACATACATTTTCTCCCGGTGTTATCAGGCATCACGCCCGATAACGGTGTGTCGATGATTTACAGATTTTTGACGTTTTCCGCTTCCATTTCGCGGAAGTATTTAACCGTTTTAACTTTCAGCTCCATCGTGGCGGGTTCGTCACACACCACAACCGCTTTGGCATGCAATTGCAGGCAACTAATGGTCCACATATGGTTCACATTGCCTTCTACCGCAGCCTGAAGCGCCTGAGCTTTTACATGACCCGTCACCAAAATCATCACTTCTTCAGCATCCAGCAGGGTGCCAACACCCACGGTTAACGCGTATTTTGGAACCTGATCAACATCGCCATCGAAGAAGCGAGAATTAGCAAGGCGCGTATCCTGAGTCAGGGTTTTAATACGGGTGCGTGAAGCCAGCGATGAAGCCGGTTCGTTGAAGGCGATATGACCGTCGTTGCCTACGCCGCCCATGAACAGATGGATTTTGCCGTAAGCGCGGATTTTCTCTTCATACTGGCGACATTCTGCGTCAATATCAGGCGCATTGCCATTCAGAAGATTGATATTTTCAGGTGAAATATCAACATGATCGAAAAAATTGCGGTGCATAAAACTGTGGTAGCTTTCTGGATGTTCTTTTGGCAAACCGACGTATTCATCCATGTTGAAAGTCACAACGTGTTTAAAGCTAACCTGGCCCGCTTTATGCATGTCAACCAGATGGCGGTAGGCTTCCAGCGGCGTGCCGCCGGTAGGCAGTCCAAGCACAAAAGGGCGTTCAGCAGTCGGCTGGAAGGCGTTAATGCGATTTACGATATGACGTGCTGCCCATTTTCCGACCTGGGCTGGCGTTGCCAGAGGGATCAGTCTCATGTATTACCTCATTAAAAACAGATTTTGAAAAGCGTCTGACGGTGCCCTTACTGCTAAGATAAAGCGTATCGCGTCAGGGCTGATATCCGCGAGGGATAAAACCGTAATGATTTTTTAGATCATAAAATAAGTTGCTATGCATGACCAGTGCCAGGCGAATAAAAAAGCGGTTTTAGGTGATAAAAATCACAGAAGTGAGGGTTTTAATTTGCGTAACGAATTAATTTTTCACTACACTCCACCGCATTATTCTGTCGTTATCAATATGACATTTTTACCATGATAAAAACGAAACGGGTTTTGACGCTTCAACGGGGCTCACAGGGGGAAGAGGGAAATGCTTAGTTATTTGCAAAAAGTAGGCAGGGCACTGATGGTGCCGGTAGCGACGCTACCTGCTGCCGCAATCCTGATGGGGATCGGCTACTGGCTGGACCCGGATGCATGGGGTGCAGGCAACGCTTTTGCGGCCTTACTGATCAAGTCCGGTGCCGCAATCATTGAACATATGTCGGTGCTGTTTGCGATCGGCGTGGCTTATGGAATGTCAAAAGACAAAGACGGTGCCGCTGCGTTGACCGGCTTTGTCGGCTTCCTGGTGGTCACGACGCTGTGTTCACCTGCTGCGGTCTCTATGATTCAGAAAATCCCGGTCGATCAGGTGCCTGCGGCTTTCGGTAAAATCGAAAACCAGTTTGTAGGCATCATGGTCGGGATCATTTCTGCCGAAATGTACAACCGCTTCAGCCACGTTGAACTTCCTAAGGCGCTCTCTTTCTTCAGCGGTCGTCGTCTGGTGCCGATTCTGGTCTCCTTCCTGATGATTCTAATCGCCTTTATCCTGATGTACGTCTGGCCGTTAATCTTTGGCGGCCTGGTCAGCTTTGGTGAGCATATTCAGAAGCTCGGCTCCGCGGGCGCGGGTGTTTATGCATTCTTTAACCGTTTGCTGATTCCGGTTGGTCTGCATCATGCGCTGAACTCCGTATTCTGGTTTGACGTCGCGGGTATTAACGATATTCCTAATTTCCTGGGCGGCGCTCAGTCGCTGGAAAGCGGTAAAGCCGTGGTAGGCATTACGGGGCGTTATCAGGCCGGTTTCTTCCCGGTGATGATGTTCGGCTTACCGGGTGCCGCGCTGGCAATTTATCAATGCTCACGTCCGGAAAACCGCGCCAAAGTCGGCGGGATTATGCTGGCCGCTGCGTTTGCCGCTTTCTTTACCGGTATCACCGAGCCGCTGGAATTCTCCTTTATGTTTGTGGCTCCGGTGTTGTATTTCATTCATGCCGTGCTAACGGGTCTCTCTGTTTACATCGCTGCAAGCATGCACTGGATTTCAGGCTTCGGCTTTAGCGCCGGTTTGGTGGATATGGTGCTACAGTCGCGCAATCCACTGGCGACGCACTGGTATATGCTGATCCCGCAGGGCTTAGTGTTCTTTGTTATCTATTACGTGGTATTCCGTTTTACTATCAAAAAATTCAACCTGTTAACGCCTGGCCGCGAGCTGGCTGTTGAAGGCGATGAAACCGATGGTTATGACGTAAATGTTGATAAGACGGGCAATGGAGAATCAGAAACAGAATCGTTAGCTCGCCACTATGTTAGCGCCGCAGGCGGCTCCGACAATCTGACTGCCATTGATGCCTGTATTACGCGTTTACGCCTGAACGTTAAGGACAGTAATGCGGTTAACGAATCACTGGCCAAACGGTTGGGAGCGTCGGGCGTGATTCGTCTTAACAAACAGAGCGTGCAGATTATTGTCGGTACGCGGGCCGAAACCATTGCCTCGGCGATGAAAACCGTGCTGGCGACAGGCCCGGTTAGCGCAGCGAGTGCGCCGGTGTCGGCCGGGGTTGCGGCGGCTCCGGTTGTACCCGCTTTTGTACCAAACAAGGTGACGGGGGTGGTTGCTACGCTGGTCGCGCCAGTTAGCGGCGAAGTGGTTGCGCTGGAACAGGTTCCTGATGAAGCGTTTGCCAGCAAAGCTGTAGGCGATGGACTGGCTATCAAGCCTACCAGCAGCACTGTGGTTTCACCCGCCAGCGGTACCGTAGTGAAAATTTTCAATACTAACCATGCGTTCTGCCTGGAAACCGATAGCGGTATTGAGGTCGTCGTTCATATGGGCCTCGACACCGTGGCGCTGGAAGGGAAGGGCTTTAGTCGCCTGGTTGAAGAGGGCGCACAGGTCACAACCGGACAGCCGGTCCTTGAAATGGATCTGGATTTCCTCAATGCAAATGCGCGTTCAATGATCAGCCCGGTGGTGGTCAGTAACATTGACGACTTCAGCGGAATCAGGCTGCTGGCCGGAACCACGGTGGTTGCCGGAGAAACGCCTGTTTATGAAGTTAAAAACTGAGTCCTGATTTAACGAAATGCCCAGGGCAGGAAGCGATTCCTGCCCTTTTTTTTCCTGTATACTAACAAACGGTTGTTTCCCTTCGTGGCTTTGTGGATCATACTCCGTTATTTCACGCACTAATTTAGCATTCCTGAGGAAATTGAGATGAGTGAGGCTGAAGCCCGCCCAACTAACTTTATTCGTCAGATCATCGACGAAGATCTGGCGACCGGCAAGCACACAAGCGTGCAAACCCGTTTTCCGCCGGAGCCAAACGGCTATCTGCACATTGGCCACGCCAAATCTATCTGCCTTAACTTTGGTATCGCACAAGATTATCAGGGGCAATGCAACCTGCGTTTTGATGATACCAACCCGGTTAAAGAAGATCTGGAATACGTTGAGTCAATCAAACACGATGTGCAATGGCTGGGCTTCGAGTGGAGTGGCGACGTCCGTTACTCATCTGACTACTTTGATCAGCTGCACAATTACGCCGTCGAGTTAATTAACAAAGGCCTGGCCTATGTTGATGAGCTGACGCCGGAGCAAATCCGTGAATATCGCGGCACCCTAACTTCTCCGGGTAAAAACAGTCCTTATCGCGATCGCAGCGTTGAAGAGAACCTGGCGCTGTTTGAAAAAATGCGTAACGGTGAGTTCGCCGAGGGTACTGCCTGCCTGCGTGCCAAAATTGATATGGCTTCCAACTTTATCGTAATGCGCGATCCGGTTCTGTACCGTATCAAGTTTGCTGAACACCATCAGACCGGCAACAAGTGGTGCATCTATCCGATGTATGATTTCACCCACTGCATTTCCGATGCGCTGGAAGGGATTACGCATTCACTTTGTACGCTGGAGTTCCAGGATAACCGCCGTCTGTATGACTGGGTGCTGGACAACATCACGATCCCTGCTCATCCGCGTCAGTACGAATTTTCACGTCTGAATCTCGAATACGCCATCATGTCCAAGCGTAAGCTGAACCTGCTGGTGACGGAAAAAGTGGTTGAAGGCTGGGACGATCCGCGCATGCTAACCGTTTCCGGTTTGCGCCGTCGTGGCTATTCTGCCGCGTCTATCCGCGAGTTTTGTCGCCGTATCGGTGTGACCAAACAGGACAACATTGTTGAAATGGCGTCGCTTGAATCCTGCATCCGTGACGATCTTAACGAAAATGCGCCGCGCGCGATGGCGGTTCTCGATCCGTTGAAGCTGGTCATTGAAAACCTGCCGGCGAATCACGAAGAAATTCTCACCATGCCGAACCATCCGAATAAACCGGAAATGGGAACGCGTGAAGTGCCATTCAGTCGTGAAATTTACATCGATCGTGCTGACTTCCGTGAAGAAGCTAATAAACATTACAAGCGTCTGGTGCTGGGCAAAGAAGTTCGCCTGCGCAACGCCTATGTGATTAAAGCAGAGCGCGTAGCGAAGGACGAAGAAGGCAATATCACCTGCCTGTTCTGCACCTGCGATATTGATACGCTGAGTAAAGATCCGGCTGACGGCCGCAAGGTAAAAGGTGTGATCCACTGGGTTTCTGCTGAACATGCGCTGCCCGTTGAGTTCCGTCTTTACGATCGCCTGTTTAGCGTACCGAATCCGGCTGCGGCAGAAGATTTCCTGACGACCATTAACCCGGAGTCGCTGGTTATCCGTCAGGGCTTTGTCGAGCCTGGTCTGCAACAGGCGCAGCCTTCAAGCCCTTATCAGTTTGAGCGCGAGGGCTATTTCTGTGCTGACAGCCTGTATTCTACCAGCAGCAAGCTGGTGTTTAACCGTACGGTTGGCCTGCGTGATACCTGGACAAAAACCGGCGAGTAAATACTCTTGCTGAGCAGAACAACGCGACCCTCGGGTCGCGTTTTTTTTCACTTCATTTTATTAACTCATCTCTTACAATAAAAATATAACATGTTTTTGGTCATGTTTTTCTCATTAAAATATCACTATTAATTGATAATTCGCGCCGCGAAAAATAGTATGTCGGAAGCTTTCATGATGGGAATTAAAATATTTTTTAGTTAAATATTTTATAAGAAAAAGGATTTTTATATGCAGCATTCTGTTTTTTTTCGAAATTCTTTGGGCATCGCTATCGTTTCAGTCATCGCTTTTAGTGGAACGCTCTATTCCACTCAGGCAGAAGCTGCTGGATTTATTGATGATGGCACAATGAACGCAAATCTTTATTACTGGCAACGTCATCGTGAACGTAAAGAGACGGATCCTGCCAGTAACCATTATGGGCAATATCAACAGAATCTTCATCATTCTACTTTTAATGGCAGTCTCGACTTCTCATCGGGTTATGCAGCAGATGTCATTGGCTTAGATCTGGCAGCATTTGGCGTAATGGAAATGTCAGGGAAGGGGCCAGCGGCGCCTAACGAGATTGCGTTTAGCGATGCCAAAACCCGCTGGGATGAAAAGTGGCGCGGTGATAAAAACGGCGCAACTATTTATAAAGCGGCGGTAAAAGTTAAAATTCAGGATTACTGGTTACGTGCTGGTTATATCCAGCCCGCTGGGCAAACATTACTGGCCCCGCACTGGAGCTTTCTGCCCGGAACTTACCGGGGAATAGAAGCTGGTGCAATATATGATTTCGCGGAAGCGGGCGCGCTGTCTGTTTCCTATATGTGGAGCGATGAATATAAAGCGCCATGGTATCGCAATATGTATCAATTCCGTAAAGCTGACGGAAAAACCGGCATATCTTATCTGCACTCCATTGGCGCTAAATATGATTTTAAAAACAATTTAATTATTGAAGGCGCAATGGGTCAGGCCGCTGACTACATGGATCAATATTTTAGTAAGGTTTCCTGGGCCTTCCCGGTTGCAGGAAACGATCTTCGCGCCAGCTGGCAATTTTACGGCGCACAGGACAAAGAGCATGGCGGGGCGGCTAACCCTAACGACGTGTATAACGGGCTGGCCTGGTTACAGGCACTGACGCTGGGCTATACGGCAGGCCCGCTCGATTTTCGTCTTGAAGGGACGATGGTCAAAGCCAACGGCAATCAGGGGTTTTTTCTGCAACGCATGACGCCCGGTTATGCCAGCTCGAATGGACGGCTTGACGTGTGGTGGGACTCGCGTTCGGATTTCAATGCCAATGGTGAAAAAGCCCTGTTCGCTGGCGTGATGTATGACCTGAAAAACTGGCAGCTGCCGGGCTGGGCGGTTGGAACGTCATATGCCTACGGCTGGGATGCGCGACCCTCAACGAATCCGCTTTATGACCAACACAGCCGGCTGAAAGAGTCTGCCTGGAATCTGGATCTGCTCTATAACGTGCAGCAAGGGCCGATCAAAGGCACCTCATTCAAGCTGCATTATACCCGCTATCAAAATCATTCCGATATCCCAAGCTGGGGCGGCGGCTACGGCAACATTTTCCAGGATGAAAAAGACCTTAAATTCATTGTGATGGCACCTTTCACTATTTTTGAGCCGGGCAGGCCATAAGCGCCGGTGCGGCATGTTGCGCAGAAAATCGAATAAATCTCTTACTCACGGACAAGGAATACGGATGAACAGGTTCAAGGCCAGTCTTGTTGCAGTAGCGTTGATGTCAGTATCAGGAACTCATGCCGCGCTTGCGGACCAGAAAATTGTCGATCGGATTAGTCAATTCGATGTGAAGTATAACGTCACCGATAATCAGGCCGCACTGCACGGGGTGGATTGTGCTGCACTGGGTGCCGACTGGGCCTCCTGTAACCGGGCTACCATTACGTTAACGAATCCAGGTCCGGCGATAAACAGTCGGGACTGGGCAATTTACATGTCTAACGTTCATCAAACGCTGAAGGTGGAAAACGACCAGTTCCGCATGGTGCATATCGTTGGGGACTTAACGCGACTGGAACCTACAGAAAAATTCAAAGGTTTTGCGGCGGGTGAATCGGTGGAAATCCCGATAATTAATGAATACTGGCAGCTGTTTATCACTGACGTGATGCCGCGCTGGTATGTCACGTCGGGGGATGCCAGGCCAAAAGTTATCACCAGCACTGATTCGGAAACACTAACGAATTTTGTCGAGCCTTTCGGCGATCGGTGGAAGCGTATTGCGGATGATAAAAATGTACTGATGGACGCTGCCAGCCGCTTGGAGAAAAACAGTGATGTGATCCCGCTTCCTGCTTCAGCGTTGCGAGGGCAGATTGTACCAACGCCATTACAGGTTAACATTCTGCCTGAGGATGCTGATCTGTCAAAGGGCGTCAGGCTTGATCTGGCTGCGCTTTCTGCTGATAAAGCGCTGGCGGTAAAACAACGTTTTGAGCTACTGGGACTGAAAGAGCAGGAGAAGGGCTATAAAATTTCCACCCGCATTGCGGGGGATACGCTGAGCAAAACGCTGGCGGTTGCGGGTGGTTATCATCTGACCATCGGCAAAGAAAAAGCGGAAGTGGTCGGTTACGATCAGAGCGGCGTGTTTTATGGTTTGCAGTCAATCCTCTCGCTGCTTCCTGCCGACGGCAGTGCGAAAATCGCCACTTTGCAAGCCAGTGACGCCCCACGCTTTGCGTATCGTGGCGTTTTCCTGGATGTGGCTCGTAACTTTCACAGCAAAGCCGCGATAATGCGCATGTTAGACCAGCTGGCGGCCTGGAAAATCAACGTGTTCCATTTCCACCTTAGTGATGATGAAGGCTGGAGAATTGAGATCCCCGGCCTGCCGGAACTGACCGAGGTAGGCAGTAAACGCTGTCACGATCTCAGCGAGCAACGCTGTTTACTGCCGCAGCTGGGTTCAGGGCCGGAAAGTGATAACAACGGTAGCGGCTATTTCAGCCGTCAGGATTATATCGCGATAGTGAAATATGCGGCGGCGCGTGGCATTGAAGTGATCCCGGAAATCGACATGCCTGCGCACGCGCGCGCAGCCGTCATCTCAATGGAGGCACGTTATAACAGGCTAATGGCACAAGGGAAAACCGCTGAAGCCTCCCAGTATCGTCTGGTCGATCCGACCGATAATTCGAATACGACTTCAGTACAGCTCTACGATCGTACCAGCTATCTTAATCCTTGCCTGGCTTCGTCCCTGCGCTTCACCGATAAAGTCATCAGTGAAATCCAGGCGATGCATCGTGAAGCCGGGCAGCCGATCAACACCTGGCACTTTGGCGGTGACGAGGCCAAAAATATTCGTTTCGGCACCGGCTATTCCGATATAAATAAACCTGTTGCGGGAACCGGCCTGCTCGACATGAGTAAAGAGGATAAGCCGTGGGCGAAATCACAGGTCTGTCAGGCCATGATCAAAGATGGCAAAGTCGAGGACATGGAACATTTGCCCAGCTACTTTGCGCGACAGGTCAGTCAGCAGGTGAAACAGCACGGCATTGGCAGAATGCAGGCGTGGCAGGATGGCCTGAAGGATGCCGAAAGTTCTCAGGCCTTTGCCACGGAGCACGTTGCGGTTAACTTCTGGGATACGCTGTACTGGGGCGGCTTTGATTCAGCCAATGACTGGGCGAACAAAGGTTATCAGGTCATTGTCTCTAACCCGGACTATGTCTATATGGATTTTCCGTATGAGGTGAATCCGCTGGAGCGCGGTTACTACTGGGGAACGCGCTTTAGCGATGAGCGTAAAATGTTCAGCTTTGCGCCGAATAACCTGCCACAAAACGCAGAAACCTCCGTAGACCGCGACGGCAAACCTTTTTCCGCGAAATCGGATAAAGCCTGGCCGGGCGCTTATGGCTTATCCGCCCAGCTGTGGAGTGAAACCGTGCGGACCGACGATCAGATGGAATATATGATCTTTCCTCGCGTTGTTTCGGTTGCCGAGCGGGCCTGGCATCGTGCTGCATGGGAGCAGGATTATCAGCCGGGCAGAGAATATATCGGTGGGGAAACAGCGCATGTTGACCACCAGGCGCAGCGAAAAGACTGGCAGCGATTTGCTAATCTGTTGGGGCAGCGTGAGCTGGCAAAACTGGATAAATCAGGTATTCACTACCGTCTGCCGGTGCCGGGCGCACGCATCGTTGCTGGCAAGCTGGAAGCCAACATCGCATTGCCAGGGATTGCTATCGACTACTCGCTTGACGAGGGAAAAAGCTGGCAGCGCTATGACCAGGCCGCGCAACCTGAGGTGAAGGGGAAGGCGATGGTGAGAGCGGTCAGCAGCGACGGCAAGCGCTTTAGCCGGAGTGAAACGCTGACAAACTGATTTACAAAATCTGAACAGCAGACGAAAAAAAACCGGTGAATTTCACCGGTTCTTTACTTGCACAGCTTACTTATCGTGCAGTGATTCGTCTTCGCGGCAGTCGCCGGTTGCGCAGTGACCATACAAATAGAGGCTATGGTTGCTGAGCTTGATGCCGTGACGTTCGGCGATATCACGCTGACGGGTTTCGATTGATTCATCGCTGAACTCGATCACTTTACCGCAGTCCAGGCAGATAAGATGATCGTGATGATGCTGCTGCGTCAGTTCGAAAACAGATTTACCGCCTTCAAAATTATGACGGGTCACGATACCCGCGTCGTCAAACTGGTTCAGAACGCGGTAAACCGTCGCCAGACCAATTTCTTCGCCCATATCGATCAGGCGTTTATATAAATCTTCCGCACTGACGTGATGGCTCTCTGGTTCCTGAAGCACTTCCAGAATTTTCAGTCGGGGAAGCGTGACTTTCAGGCCGGCCTTCTTTAATGCGGTGTTATTGTCAGTCATGCGGATATTGTCCTGTTACTTTGCTAGTCACTAAGTGGCTGAAAAGCCCTGAGCATCGGTCGACGCAAAAGCTGAGCGTCTCATTATAGAACTGATGCTTCGAAATAGAAACCACAGCGGGATTGCGCAACCGTTGAGGGAAGTAAGGATGAAAAGTCGTTACGTCCGGGAAAGCAAGTACCCATTTTCGCTGAGTTAACATTTCGCGCTGCCTCATCGCTGCCGCCGCCAGGGCGTAAGGCATATTGATGAGCTGGGTGACCGATGGCGTTATTCTACAGTTTTGCAGATGAAAGTTACAAATATGTACCTATTACTTCTATAGGAAAAAACAGTGACCCGATGTGAGATAGCTCGCACATCAGGCCCTTTCCTTATGCCTCAAGAATCTCTTTCAGCTGGAGTTCTTCATAAATCTGTTTGACCCACTTTTCGGTACGTTCGTTGGTCAACTCCGGCTGACGATCTTCATCGATGGCGAGGCCGAGGAAGTGATTGTCATCCGCCAGCCCTTTAGAGGCTTCAAAATGATATCCTTCGGTTGGCCAGTGACCGACGATGACCGCGCCGTTAGGCTCGATGATATCGCGGATAGTGCCCATCGCATCGCAGAAGTATTCTGCGTAGTCTTCCTGATCGCCACAACCAAACAGCGCAACCAGCTTACCGTTGAAGTCGATCTCTTCCAGCGTAGGGAAGAAATCGTCCCAGTCACACTGGGCTTCGCCGTAATACCAGGTTGGGATGCCCAGCAGTAAAATATCAAAGGCTTCAAGGTCTTCTTTGCTGCTTTTAGCGATATCATGAACTTCCGCAACCTCTTTACCGAGCTGCTTCTGGATCATTTTTGCAATGTTTTCCGTATTGCCCGTATCGCTGCCAAAGAAAATGCCTACGATTGCCATGATGTTAATAACCTCTTAAAACTTATAATGGAGGCGGCTAGCCTGCTTGTGTTAACGGCAATGATAGCAGACAGATTCAGGGGGATAAATCAGTAATCCGTCCGCATTTGTCGCTTTGTGCTTTGCCGCTGTATGAGCGTATTAGCGTTCAGGATGGGCCAGCTGGGCCATCACCATTTCTTCAATCAGCTCGCTGCGGCTCATATTACGCTGCTCGGCAAGCTGGTTCAGAGCATCAACCGCGTCACTGTTCATTTTCAGTTCCACGCGCTTCAGCCCGCGCACTTTATCACGCTTAAGCTGATTGCGTTTGTTGATACGCAACTGCTCATCACGCGTCAGCGGATTGGTTTTCGGTCGTCCCGGGCGACGCTCATCTGCGAACAGATCGATCGTGGTGCGGTCCGTGTTTTCTTTTGCCATAGAATCGTGATACTGAAAGGCTGGAGTTCTGATGGATTGAGCCATGATGTCACTGTCGTTGAGGCAGCGACAAAATTTTAGCGCGCCATCATACCCCAGTGAAAGTCGTGACGACAATGATTTAGCTTTTTAACAACCTTTTTGTTTCTGCTGAGCAAAAAAACGGCTGATAGCGCGTAAAACAGCATCAGGTTTTTCGGCATGCACCCAGTGACCCGCGCCGGCAATCACATGGGCGCGTGCCGCAGGAAACTGTTTCAGCAGTGCTTCACGATATTCCTCCGCCAGATAAGCGGAGAGTTCACCGCGAATAAACAGCGCCGGGCGTTGCCAGGCAGGCAGCGGTTGCCAGCCAATAATTTGATCATAGCATTGCCACAGCGCAGGGACATTAAATCGCCAGCGGCCTTCATGAAAGGACTTTAACAGGAATTGAATCACCCCTTCTTCATTGATTGTCTGGCGCATCAGGGCAGCCGCTTCGCTACGCGAGGTGACGCCGGCTTCGCTTACCGCATTTAGCGCCGCAAAAATCTCATCATGGTGACGGGTAGGGTAGGCGACCGGCGCAATATCAATTACCACCAGCTGTTCAACGCGTTCTGGTGCGAGGGAAGCCAGCGCCATTGCAATTTTTCCGCCCATCGAATGCCCAATAACCGCAAACTGCTCTACGCCCGCGTCATCCAGCGTTTCCAGCACGTCCTGAGCCATTTCCAGATAGTCCATTTTTTCAGAACGGGGAGAAAGTCCATGGTTGCGGACGTCCAGCTGGATCACCGGACGATCGTTTTTCAGGCTGCGGGCCAGAACGCCCAGATTATCCAGATTGCCAAAAAGGCCGTGAATCAGCACGACGGGCGAGTCAGAAACCGCAGATTGTTCAGATTGCAAGCGAGCATTCAATTTCATGGCAAAGTTCTTACAGTGGAAACGAGGGGTTAGGGTATCATGGAATCACGATTCTCTGCCGGACTGACCAGATGAATCATGACCCTCTTTTTGCGGCATATTCTGACTTTTGCTGGCAAACAGGGCTGGCGCTACACCCCGGCAGGATTTAACTTTATAATCCTCGTGTTAGAGTTGAACGATCGCTACCCACTTGAGGTGCGCCCGAATCAGCTCTTATCAGCAATAATCGTACTGGATCAAGATGAAAACTATTGAAGTCGACGAAGAGCTCTACCGTTATATCGCCAGCCACACTCAGCATATTGGTGAAAGCGCCTCTGACATTTTGCGCCGCATGCTTAAATTTTCCGCAGGCCAAAGCGCGCCGGCTGCGCCTGTCGCTGTTTCCAGCGCGACTGGCGAGAAAGTCGCAGCGCCTGTAAAAGAGGAAGCACGTCCGCAGGATCGCGTTCGCGCGGTTCGCGAGCTGCTGCTGTCGGATGAGTATGCTGAACAGAAAAAAGCGGTTAACCGCTTTATGCTGATTTTGTCGACTTTATACAATCTGGATCCCAAGGGATTTGCCGCCGCGACAGAATCACTTCTGGGCCGCACGCGCGTTTACTTTGCAGGTAATCAACAGACCCTGGTACAAAACGGCACCCATACCAAGCCACAGCATATTCCTGGGACGCCGTACTGGGTGATCACCAATACCAACACAGGTCGCAAACGCAGCATGGTTGAACATATCATGTCGTCAATGCAGTTCCCGACGGAACTGGCAGACAAAGTTTGCGGCACCCTCTAACTGATAAACTTTAGCGTCAGGGAGAAGCGCCAATGGCCAATCACCCCCGTGCCGGGCAACCAGCCCAGCAGAGCGATTTGATTAACGTTGCACAATTAACTTCGCAGTATTATGTCCTGCAACCTGAGCCAGGCAATGCAGAACATGCGGTGAAATTCGGCACATCCGGCCATCGCGGCAGTGCAGGACGTCATAGTTTCAATGAGACGCATATTCTGGCCATTGCTCAGGCAATCGCGGAAGAGCGCAAAAAGAATGGCGTTACAGGCCCCTGCTACGTAGGGAAAGATACGCACGCGCTGTCTGAACCGGCAATCATTTCCGTACTGGAAGTGCTGGCGGCCAACGGTGTTGATGTCATCGTGCAGCAGGACAACGGCTATACGCCAACGCCTGCGATTTCCAACGCCATCCTTGAGCATAATAAAGCAGGCGGCGCGCAGGCTGACGGTATCGTCATCACGCCTTCGCACAACCCACCTGAAGACGGCGGCATTAAGTACAATCCACCGAACGGCGGACCGGCTGATACTAACGTCACTAAAGTGGTTGAAGATCGTGCTAACGCCCTGATCAAAGATGGCCTGAAAGACGTTAAGCGTATCTCCCTGGCTAAAGCCTGGGAAAGCGGCCATTTGCAGGAGAAAGATCTGATCCAGCCTTATATTGAGGGCCTGGCGCAAATCATTGATATTCCTGCTATTCAGAAAGCCGGCCTGAAAATTGGCGTCGATCCATTAGGCGGCTCCGGCATTGCTTACTGGCAGCGTATCGCAGAATTCTACAACCTGGATCTGACTATCGTTAACGATTCTGTCGACCAGACCTTCCGCTTTATGCATCTGGATAAAGATGGCGTTATCCGTATGGATTGCTCGTCTGAGAGCGCGATGGCGGGCCTGCTGGCGCTGCGTGATAAGTTCGATCTCGCTTTTGCTAACGATCCGGATTATGACCGCCACGGTATCGTCACGCCTGCTGGCCTGATGAATCCTAACCATTACCTGGCTGTCGCGATCAATTACCTGTTCCAGCATCGTCCTCAGTGGGGCAAAGACGTTGCCGTCGGCAAAACGCTGGTATCCAGCGCGATGATCGACCGCGTGGTGAACGATATTGGCCGCAAGCTGGTGGAAGTCCCGGTTGGCTTCAAATGGTTTGTTGATGGTCTGTTTGACGGCAGCTTCGGCTTTGGCGGCGAAGAGAGCGCGGGTGCATCTTTCCTGCGCTTTGACGGTTCGCCATGGTCTACTGACAAAGACGGCATCATCATGTGCCTGCTGGCGGCAGAGATCACGGCCGTCACCGGTAAAAATCCGCAGCAGCATTATGACGAGCTGGCTGAGCGTTTCGGTGCGCCAAGCTACAACCGCCTGCAGGCTTCTGCCACTTCTGCGCAAAAAGCAGCGCTGTCTAAGCTGTCACCAGAAATGGTCAGCGCAGATACGCTGGCTGGCGATCCGATCACTGCACGCCTGACTGCCGCGCCTGGCAACGGCGCGTCAATCGGCGGTCTGAAAGTGATGACCGAGAACGGCTGGTTTGCGGCTCGTCCGTCCGGTACGGAAGATGCCTATAAAATCTATTGTGAAAGCTTCCTGGGTGCTGAGCATCGCGAGAAGATCGAAAAAGAAGCAGTAGAAATTGTCAGTGAAGTGTTGAAAAACGCCTGATTGACCGTTTAACGGAAAGGCGCTGAATCCAGCGCCTTTTTTTTGTCTTTTTTACCCTCCTTTCTCACCGCTTCCTTATCCGTTGCGCGACTCGATAACCATTCAGCACGTTCGGCACAGGATATTTATGTGAATAAAAAGTGATCAAAAGCACCCTGTTAACTTTTTTGTAACTTAATGACGGCAGACGGCCAAAAATGGCGATTTTTTCTACAAAATAGTGGTCGGATGAGTAGTAAAATTACAACGTAAGCGTTATCATTTTCGCCAGAATACCCCAGCCCATTTACCCGGAGGACGTATGAACCTTTATCAACCTTATTCGGTACGCCGTATTTTAATGCGTCGTCTTGCGGTGATCCTGGTCGGTGTCGCTGCATTACCCATCATGCTTTTCCGCCACGACAGAGCCAAATTTTATAGCTATCTGCACTGCGTCTGGTTAAAGACCAGTACCCAGCCAGTCTGGCTGGCGCAATCAGAAGCCGCAGGTGGCGATTTCTGGTGATAATCTCCCGCTCCGGCGGGATTTTTTTTGCCTTTCTTTCAACTTTTTCTCAGTATCACTGGGCCTGAAGGCAACTTTTCAGCTACACTTAAACTTCTACAAAACGTAGGAGGTTGTACAAGTATGAGCGAGAAAATTCCCGTGGGTATCAGTGCCTGCCTGCTTGGCGATAATGTCCGTTTCGACGGTGGTCACAAGCGCTGTGCGTTTGCAGCCGAAGATCTCGCCCCGTTTATGCGTTATGAGCCTGTATGTCCGGAAATGGCGATTGGATTACCTACGCCTCGTCCTGCGTTACGTCTGACCGAAATGGCTGATGGCGAAGTCGAGCTGTGCTTTAGCAATGGTAAGGGCGAGCCGGTAACGGACGCGATGCAGCGCTTTTCAGAGAAGAAAATCTCCTCTCTGCATCACCTTTGCGGCTACATCGTGTGTGCCAAATCACCGAGCTGCGGCATGGAGCGCGTGCGCGTTTATCAGCCCGACAACAACAATAATCGCAAGGCTGGCGAGGGTATCTTCACCCGCGAGCTGATGAAGCAAATGCCGTGGCTGCCGGTTGAAGAAGATGGTCGCCTGCACGACCCGGTTCTGCGTGAGAATTTTGTTGAACGCGTTTATACGCTGCATGAATTTAATGAAATGTGGCGCAGTGGCTTAACGCGCGGCAAGCTGATTGCCTTTCACAGTCGTTACAAGCTCTCACTGCTGGCGCATTCACAGCCTGAATATCGCGAAATAGGGCGTTTCGTCGCGGCCATCGAAAGCTGGTCTTCGCTGGAGGAGTATGCCATCGAATATCGTCAGCGCCTGATGGACTTGCTGAAGCACAAAGCGACGCGAGGCAACCACACTAACGTTATGATGCACGTTCAGGGGTATTTCCGACCGCAGCTGAACAGTAAACAGCGGCAGGAACTCACCTCGCTGATCGAGCACTATCGTCAGGGATTGCAGCCGCTGTTAGCGCCGATGACCTTGCTTAAACATTACATGTCGGAATACCCCGATCCTTATCTGGCGCAGCAGCGTTATTTCGAACCTTACCCGGAAGCGCTGCGTCTGCGCTACGGTCATTAATTCTGGAGTTTCATGGCCACCCATCTGGTCTGGATGCGCAACGATTTGCGCATCCATGATAACTACGCCTTACACGCAGCCTGCCGGGATGCCAAAGCGACCGTCATTACTTTGTTCATTGCCACGCCTGCCCAGTGGCAGACGCATCATATGGCAGCCAAACAGGCGGCATTTATCTATCAAAGCTTGCAGGAACTACAGGCTTCGCTGGCTGAAAAAGGGATTGCGCTGCACTGTCTGCACAGCAAAGACTTTACCGATTCTATCGGTGCGCTGACGGATTTTTGCCAGCAGCACAGCGTCGACCGGCTTTTTTATAATTATCAGTATGAAATTAATGAACGTGAGCGTGATGCGAAAGCCGAGCGGGCGCTCTCCAGGCTGGATATTGTTGTTCAGGGCTTTGATGACAGCCTGTTGCTGGCACCCGGCAGCGTACAAACCGGCAATCGTGAAATGTACAAAGTGTTCACGCCTTTCAGCCGGGCTTTTGTTAAGCGTCTGAACGAAGGATTACCCGAGTGCGTGCCTGCGCCACGCGCGCGCGAAGATGCGCCGCTGGCAAAAATACCGTCGCTTGAACCTTTTGATTATCCCTTTGAAGCGTTCGACCCGCAGCTATTTCCGGCAGGAGAAAAGGCGGCGCTACATCGCCTGCGTGAATTTAGCCAGCAGCCGGTAACCCACTATTCTAACCGCCGTGATATTCCCGCGGTTGATGGTACCAGTCGTCTGTCCGCTTATCTGGCTATCGGGGTGCTTTCACCACGCCAGTGTTTGCACCGGCTGCTGCGGGAACATCCCGACGCGCTGGAAAATCAGCAGATTTTCACCTGGCTGAACGAGCTGATTTGGCGCGAATTTTATCGCCACCTACTCGTTGCCTGGCCGTCGCTGTGTAAGCACCAGCCGTTTATCGGCTGGACGAAAAAGGTGGCGTGGCAGCGCAATCAGGAACATCTGACGGCCTGGCAGCAGGGAAAAACCGGCTATCCAATTGTGGATGCCGCCATGCGACAGCTGAACAGCCTGGGCTGGATGCATAATCGCCTGCGGATGATCACCGCCAGTTTTCTGATTAAAGATCTGCTGATCGACTGGCGGGAAGGGGAGCGCTACTTTATGGCGCAGCTGCTTGATGGCGATCTGGCCGCCAACAACGGTGGCTGGCAGTGGGCCGCGTCTACCGGTAACGACGCCGCACCTTATTTCCGTATCTTCAATCCGACTACGCAGGGTGAGCGTTTCGATAAAGACGGTGAGTTTATTCGCCAGTGGTTGCCCGAGCTGAAAGCGGTGCCGGATAAGCATATTCATCAACCTCATGCCTGGGCAAAGCAGCAGAAAATCTCGCTGGACTATCCCGATCCGATCGTGGACCACAAAGAAGCCCGTAAGCAAACGCTCGCGGCTTATGAAGCTGCCAGAAAATAACCGTTCCCAGCGGGCGGTTTTCTCCGCCCGTTCTCATCGATTGCCCCGTCTGCTATTGTTGCCGTTATCCCTCGCTTAAGGCTTTGATTTATTCCAGCCAGCACTTTCAGGAACAGTTATGCGAAATACCGAACTCGAACAAATCGTTAATCAGCAATTAAATACCGCGACCTTCAGCGACTATGCGCCAAACGGGCTTCAGGTTGAAGGACGCGAAGAAATAAAGAAAATCGTTACCGGCGTCACCGCCTGTCAGGCTTTGCTGGATGAAGCCGTCCGTCTGAAGGCGGATGCGGTGCTGGTACATCACGGCTATTTCTGGAAAAGCGAAGCGCCGGTGATTAAAGGCATGAAGCGCAACCGGTTGAAGACGCTGCTGGCGAACGATATCAATTTGTATGGCTGGCATCTGCCGCTGGATGCGCACCCGGAGCTGGGCAACAACGCGCAGCTGGCAAAAATGTTTGGCATTACCGTTAAGGGCGAGGTGATGCCGCTGGTGCCATGGGGCGAGCTGCCGGAGGCGTTGACCGGCGAGCAGCTGGCGGAACGTATCAGCAACGTGCTGGGACGCGAACCGCTGCACTGCGGTGATAATGCGCCACGCCTGATCCGCCGTATTGCCTGGTGTTCCGGCGGCGGGCAGGGCTTTATTGATGCCGCTGCCGCTTTTGGCGTGGATGCGTTTATCACGGGTGAAGTCTCCGAGCAGACCATCCACAGCGCCCGCGAGCAGGGACTGCACTTCTTTGCCGCTGGCCATCACGCTACCGAACGCGGCGGCATCAAAGCGCTGGGTGAATGGCTGGCGGAAAATCATGGACTTGATGTCAGCTTTATCGATATTGCCAATCCTGCCTGATCCTGAACGGGCGGTTTTTGCTACCGCCCATCACTGTTGTTGACACAACTCTTACATTTCCGCATAACTAGCTGTCCAGCAATTGAGTGGCCTCGATAAGCAGGCCCGGAGGAGTGTTTTGCAACGAGCACGTTGTTACCTTTTAGGCGAACGCGCGGTAGTGCTTGAGCTGGAACCCCCTGTTTCACTCAACAGCCAGCAGCGTATCTGGGGATTGTCGGCTCGCCTGACAAAACGACCTGAAGTGATCGAGGTCATCCCCGGTATGAACAACATCACGGTCATTCTTAGCGATCCGCAGAACACGGCGCTGGACGCCATCGAATGGCTACAGAACGGGTGGGAAAAAAGCGAAGCGCTTGAGTTGGACACGCGGCAGATCGCGATCCCCGTGATCTACGGCGGCGCTGCCGGGCCGGATTTGGATGAAGTCGCGCATCTTAGCGGCCTGACGCCACGACAGGTAGTCGAAGCGCACGCGGCGGCACACTACACCGTGTATTTTATCGGCTTTCAGCCGGGTTTCCCTTATATGGCCGGACTTGACGAACGCATTCATACGCCTCGTCGCGCCGAGCCTCGCGTTGCGGTTCCGGCAGGATCGGTGGGTATTGGCGGTAGCCAGACCGGTGTTTATCCGCTTTCCGCGCCGGGCGGCTGGCAGCTAATTGGCCTGACCACAGTCGCGCTTTTCACGCCGGAACAGCAGCCTCCGACCTATTTACGGCCGGGCGACAGCGTGCGATTTGTGCCGCAAAAGGAGGGGATATGCTGAAAATTTTACGTGCCGGGATGAGCACCACGCTACAGGATGCGGGCCGCACCGGTTGGCGTCAGTACGGTATCAGCTGTGGCGGTGTACTGGATCGGCCTGCGATGGAAACGGCCAATTTGCTGGTGGGCAATCAGCGAACCCGTGCGGTGCTGGAAATCACCCTGGGGCAGTTCTGCGCCGAGTTCGGCCGCGACGGCTGGATGGCGTTGACGGGCGCAGGATGCAACGCGGAACTGGACGGTAAACCCGTCTGGACCGGCTGGCGTACCGCAGTAAAAAAAGGTCAGCGCCTGACGCTGAAGATGCCGCAGCGCGGGATGCGCAGCTATCTTGCGGTTGATGGCGGTTTTGCGGTTCCCGAGGTGTTGGGATCGTGCAGTACCGATGTTAAAGCGGGCTTTGGCGGATTTAACGGCCAGCGCATTCAGGACGGTGACCTCCTGCCGCTTGCCGATCCGGCGCAGCATTTCAATAAGCCCGCCGGCGTGCGTCAGCTGCTGTTTGGCAACCGTGTCCGCGCCATGGTTGGGCCGGAATACTCTGAGTTCAGTCCGGAAAGCCGCGAAATATTCTGGCGAACGTCATGGCAGCTTAATCCGCAAAGTAACCGCATGGGTTATCGCTTGCAGGGCCGCGCACTAACGCGTACTGCTAAGCGTGAAATGTTATCGCACGGGCTTCTTCCCGGCGTTATCCAGGTGCCGCCTAACGGTCAGCCCATCGTGTTAATGGCCGATGCCCATACTACGGGCGGCTATCCACGCATCGCCTGCGTAATTGAGGCCGATCTCTATCATCTGGCGCAGATCCGTTTAGGGGAGCCGATTCACTTTGTCCACTGTTCGCTGGAAGAAGCGCTTCAGGCGAAGCGGGAACAGCAACGCGTCATTGAGCAAATGGCCTGGGGGTTACAACATGAAGGTTGATCTTAATGCCGATCTGGGCGAGGGCTGCGGTAACGATCGGGCGTTGTTGCAGCAGGTCTCCTCCGCCAACATCGCCTGTGGTTTCCATGCGGGTGATGCACAAACCATGAGGCAGAGCGTGCTTTGGGCGCTGGAATATGGCGTGGCAATTGGTGCGCATCCCAGCTTTCCCGACCGTGAAAATTTTGGCCGCACCCGAATGCAGCTTCCGGCAGAAACGGTACGGGCGCAGGTGATTTATCAGATCGGCGCGCTGAAGGCGATTGCACAAAGTGAAGGCGGCAGGCTGGTGCACGTTAAGCCACACGGCATGCTTTACAACCAGTCAGCGCAGGAGCCACAGCTGGCAGAAGCGATAGCACAAGCGGTGCTGGCCGTTGATGCCAGCCTGATTCTGGTCGGGCTGGCGAACAGCGAGTCGATTCGGGCCGCGCGTTCTCTGGGGCTGGCGACTAAACAAGAAGTTTTTGCCGACCGGGGCTATCAGGCTGACGGTACGCTGGTACCACGTTCTCAGCCAGGCGCGCTGATTGAGAGCGATGAGCAGGCCATTTCTCAAACGCTCAGCATGATCCAGCAGGGAAAAGTGCAGAGTATTACGGGTGAGTGGGTCAGTGTTCAGGCCGACACCGTTTGTCTGCACGGTGATGGCGCTCACGCGCTGGCTTTTGCCCGTCAGCTTCGCGAAGCATTTTCAGCGCAAAAAATTGACGTCAGCAGCCGCTGAAACAGGCGCAACGCCTGAAGAATGCCGCGCAACTTCGGAGGATGCATGGAAAATGCAGTAAATTTGTGGCCGCTGGCCGGCATTGCCGCCATCATTATCGGCTTTTTGTTACGTTTTAACCCGGCGCTGGTGGTGATTGTCTCCGGTATTATTACCGGTCTGGCCGCGTATATGCCGGTTGGCGATATTTTGGAAAAACTCGGATCCGGCTTTTTAAATACCCGTAATCTGCCGCTGATCCTGCTGCTGCCGCTGGTGGTGATTGGCCTGCTCGAACGTCACGGCCTTAAGGAGCGCGCGCAGGCGTGGATTGGGCAGATCAAAAGCGCCACGGCGGGCCGTTTGCTGATTGTTTATTTGCTGGCTCGTGAACTGACGGCGGCGATGGGACTGACCAGCCTGGGCGGCCATCCACAAATGGTACGTCCGCTGCTGGCACCGATGGCGGAAGGTACAACGGAGAATCGCTATGGCGATCTATCCCCAGAGGTTCGTCATCGGCTGCGCGCGATGGCCGCGGCAACGGATAACGTCGGTCTGTTTTTCGGCGAGGACATTTTTGTCGCCTTCGGCGCCATTATTTTTATGCATAATTTTATGCAGGAGGCCGCAGGCATCCAGACCGACCCGCTGCAAATTGCCATCTGGGGCATCCCCACCGCCGTTTGTGCTTTTTTGATCCATGCTTTCCGCTTACGTCGGCTGGATAAAACGCTGGCTGCCGAACTCTCCGCGCTTAGCGCACAGGCGCTGAAAGCAAAAGGGGAACGCTGATGTTTGAGCAGCAATATTTGTTCTGGCTGGCCAGCCTGCTGATGCTGGTGGTGGCGGTAATGTCCTGGCGGGATAAAGCCAATCCCCGACGCCTGACCACCGGGCTTTTCTGGGCGCTGTATGCGCTGGTGTTCTTTGTCGGTGACTGGACGGCGGAACTGATCGGTGCCCGGTCATTGCATATCATTATTGGCGTCATTGTTGTGGTGATGGCACTGATCGCCGGGCTTGGCGGTGTGAAACTGGGTTCTTATCACCAGCGCAGCCGTGAACAGCGCGAAGCCAGCGCTCAGCGGTTGCGTAACCGCTTATTCCTTCCGGCTTTGGCTATTCCCGTGGTCACGGTAGCCGGTGTGCTGTTAATCAATAATCTTCCTGGTCTGCAACTGGCACTGTTTGGGGCGGGCAACCACGCTACGCTTATCACGCTGTTTTCGATGACGATCGGCTGTCTTGTCAGCTGGTTGATTGCATTGAAATTGACGCGGGAAGGGCCGGCACAATCGGTGCAGGAAGCTCGCCGCCTGCTGGATGCTATCGGCTGGGCGTTTATTCTGCCTCAGCTGCTGGCGACGCTGGGCCTGCTGTTCACCACCGCTGGCGTCGGCACGGCAATTACTCATCTGACGGAAACGTATCTGGCCGTGGACAGCCGTTTCGCTGCGGTGGCGACCTATGCGATAGGCATGGCGCTGCTGACCATGGTGATGGGCAATGCCTTTGCCGCTTTTCCGATTGTGACGGCAGGGATCGGCATTCCCATCCTGGTTTTACAACATCATGGCAATCCGGCCGTGATGGCGGCGATCGGAATGTTTTCCGGCTATTGCGGCACGCTGATGACGCCGATGGCCGCCAATTACAATCTTGTACCGGCGGCATTGCTGGAGCTGCCGGATCGTAACGCGGTGATCAAAGCCCAGATCCCAACGGGCGTGCTATTGTTAATAGCGAATATTTTCCTGCTCTGGTTTTTAATGTTCTGACGAGGCAGCGCTGACAACAGTGCTGGTCACCGCCTTCGAACCTTTTGATGGCGAACTGATAAATTCTTCCTGGCGTCGCCAGCATGCCGCTACAGACCACAAGACTGGCGCTGGAAATGGCGCTGAGCATTGCACTAACGGTAGAAGAAGATCGTCGGCTGGAAGGTGGCGCAACACACTGAATAATGAAGGATGTGATAAATGCCAGAGGGTCCTGAGATCCGCCGGGCGGCGGATAAACTGGAAGCGGCGATTAAAGGTAAAACGCTGACCGATGTCTGGTTTGCATTTCCGCAGCTGAAAACGTACGAATCTTCGCTGATCGGTGAGCGGGTAGAGGCCATCGAAACGCGGGGGAAAGCCATTTTGACCCACTTTTCCAATGGGCTGACGCTTTACAGTCATAACCAATTGTACGGCGTCTGGCGCGTGGTAAAAAGCGGAACGGAACCACAAAGCAATCGAATATTACGGGTTCGGCTGGCCGCGGAAGATAAAACGCTGTTGCTCTACAGCGCCTCTGACATTGAAATGCATAACCAGGATACGCTGGGCGCGCACCCGTTTCTTCTACGGGTCGGGCCTGACGTGCTGGATATGACGCTGACGACTGAGCAGGTGAAAGAACGTCTGCTGTCGGCTAAATTCCGGCGGCGTCAGTTTAGCGGCCTGCTGCTTGACCAGGCATTTTTGGCGGGGTTGGGTAACTATCTGCGAGTGGAAATTCTCTGGCAGGCTGCGCTGGCACCCCAGCACAAAGCGCAGGATCTTTCACCGGAGCAGTTAGAGGTATTGGCGCAGGCGCTGCTGGATATTCCCCGGCTCTCTTATCAAACGCGCGGCGTGGCAAAGGAGAACAAGCATCATGGCGCACTGTTCAGCTTCAAAGTTTTTCACCGCGCCGGAAAAGCCTGCGAGCGCTGCGGTGGGATCATTGAAAAAACGTCGCTCTCCTCAAGGCCTTTTTACTGGTGTCCTGGCTGCCAGCAATAAAAAAAGCGCCGCAATGCGGCGCTTCTCATCTTTCCGACACGCGTTATTTGCTGTGTGACGTGAAGTCGCGCTGATCGTAGCCGGTATAAAGCTGGCGAGGACGGGCAATTTTGATGCCGTCGTCGTGCATCTCTTTCCAGTGAGCGATCCAGCCAACGGTACGCGCCATCGCGAAGATAACCGTAAACATGGAAGAAGGAATGCCCATCGCTTTCAGGATCAGACCTGAATAGAAATCGACGTTCGGATAGAGTTTGCGCTCAATGAAGTACGGGTCGTTTAGCGCGATATGTTCCAGCTCCATCGCCACTTCCAGCAAATCATCCTTCATGCCCAGCTCTTTCAGCACTTCGTGGCAAGTATCGCGCATCACGGTGGCACGTGGATCGTAGTTTTTGTAAACACGGTGACCAAAGCCCATCAGGCGGAAAGAGTCATTTTTATCTTTCGCTCGCTTGATGAATTCCGGAATGTGCTCCACGGTTTTAATCTCTTCCAGCATTCGCAGACAGGCTTCGTTTGCGCCGCCATGCGCCGGTCCCCACAGTGAAGCAATACCCGCCGCGATACAGGCAAACGGGTTAGCGCCGGAAGAACCTGCTGTACGCACGGTAGAGGTTGAGGCGTTCTGCTCGTGATCGGCATGCAGGATCAAAATACGATCCATCGCGCGTTCCAATACCGGGTTCACCACGTAATCTTCACACGGCGTGGAGAACATCATGTTCAGGAAGTTGGCGGAGTAGGAGAGATCGTTGCGCGGATAGACGAAGGGCTGGCCAATCGAATACTTGTAACACATTGCCGCAACGGTTGGCATTTTGGACAGCAAGCGGAAGGCAGCAATTTCACGGTGACGCTCAATATTGACGTCCATCGCATCATGATAGAAAGCCGCCAGCGCGCCGGTCACGCCACACATCACCGCCATCGGGTGCGAATCACGGCGGAAGCCGCGGAACAGATGGTGGATTTGCTCATGGATCATCGTATGACGCGTCACGATAGTACGGAATTCGTCAAACTGTTCTTTGGTTGGCGCTTCGCCATTCAGCAGGATATAGCACACTTCAAGATAATTAGAGTGCAGCGCCAGCTGATCGATAGGGAAACCACGGTGCAGCAGAATACCTTCGTCACCGTCGATATAGGTAATTTTAGACTCGCAGGACGCCGTAGACGTGAAGCCCGGGTCAAAGGTGAAATATCCTTTAGAGCCGAGACTACGGACATCAATCTCTTCCTGGCCTAACGTGCCACTCAGCACATCAAGTTCAATAGCCGCTTCACCCGGCAGGTTTAGCGTTGCTTTTTTATCAGCCATTTACAGTCTCCTTAGCGCCTTATCGATGAATCTATGACACCGGAAAAGCTATTATGTCCACCGCTGTGTGCTGATAAATTCATCAACTCTGTGGCATCTTATAATGTGCAGGGTACAGAGTGACGGGCACGTGCAGGCCGGGAGGGCATAATCGGGCTTCATTTCGCAGTTGTTAAAGATTCGGTCTGGTCGTAACTTATCAGTACCCGATACTCAGTGTGTCTATCACACCAATGTTACATAACTTGTGCTTAGGTGAAAGTGTATCCCCATAACTTTTGTGCATCATAGAACTTTTCACGCAGAGTTTGTAACAAGAATGTTGAAACTTTGTCAAATCAGATAATTAAATTTGTATAAATTGTGAAAAATGTGAGTGGGATCACTGTTCCACCGAAATGTTCCCAAGATGTTTGTAGGGGAATTGTAATGAGTTTGTGATCGACCTATACTGCCGCCAGGTCTCCGGAATACCCTGACACCAGGAGCCACCCAGCGTTTGTTTTACCGCGTCAATTAACACTGGATGTTGCTGTTTTGGTGCCGGTACAGAGCTTTACCACGCCCGTGGAAGGTTCTGAGCTTCAGGACCGGAGGAAGCAAAATAAGAAAGGCTGTGTGGGCAAAACCGTGAAAAAACAAAGACCTGTCAACTTGGATCTCTCAACGATCCGGTTTCCCGTTACTGCAATAGCGTCTATTCTCCACCGCGTGTCCGGCGTCATTACCTTTGTGGCCGTTGGAATACTGCTCTGGTTACTGGGCCTGTCACTCTCTTCGCCGGAAGGCTTCCTGCAGGCGTCAGCCGTGATGGATAGCTTTTTTGTTAAATTCATTATGTGGGGCATTCTTACCGCGCTGGCATATCATATTGTCGGTGGTGTTCGCCATATGTTAATGGATTTTGGCTACCTGGCAGAGACGCAAGTGGTGGGAACGCGCTCAGCGCAAATCTGCTTTGGTATCACCGTCGTGCTTTCAATTCTGGCTGGAGTCCTCGTATGTTAAGCAACGCTTCTGCATTAGGACGCAACGGCGTTCATGACTGGCTGCTGGTACGCGCATCAGCAATTATTATGACGCTCTACGTGCTCTACATCCTCGGTTTTGTGGTGATGTCGGACACGCTAACCTATGAGATCTGGCGCGGATTTTTTGCCTCCTCCGTTACTAAAGTTTTCACGCTGCTGACGCTGTTCTCCATTTTGATGCATGGCTGGATAGGGATGTGGCAGGTGCTGACAGACTACGTCAAACATCTGGCGACCCGTTTGCTGTTGCAGATGGCGATTGTCGTGGCGCTGTTTGTCTATGCGATTTATGGAACTGTAGTTGTGTGGGGTGCGTAAAATGAAGTTGCCAGTCAGAGAGTTTGACGCCGTTGTAGTCGGCGCTGGTGGTGCAGGCATGCGTGCTGCGCTACAGATTTCCCAATCGGGCCAAACCTGCGCCCTGTTATCGAAAGTCTTCCCAACCCGTTCGCATACTGTGTCTGCTCAGGGCGGTATCACCGTTGCGCTGGGCAATACCCATGACGACAACTGGGAATGGCACATGTACGACACGGTCAAAGGTTCCGACTATATCGGTGACCAGGACGCGATCGAATATATGTGTAAAACCGGCCCGGAGGCGATTCTGGAGCTGGAGCATATGGGTCTGCCTTTCTCCCGTCTGGACGATGGACGCATTTATCAGCGTCCCTTTGGCGGCCAGTCGAAAAATTTTGGCGGTGAGCAGGCAGCACGTACTGCTGCTGCTGCTGACCGTACCGGTCATGCGTTACTGCATACCCTTTACCAGCAGAACCTGAAAAACAAGACCACCATTTTCTCCGAGTGGTATGCGCTGGATCTGGTTAAAAACGCTGACGGCGCTATCGTTGGCTGTACCGCGCTGAATATTGAAGATGGCGAAGTCGTCTATTTCAAAGCGCGTGCGACGGTGCTGGCGACGGGCGGCGCGGGCCGCATTTATCAATCCACCACCAACGCCCATATCAATACCGGTGACGGTGTAGGCATGGCGTTGCGTGCCGGCGTGCCGGTGCAGGATATGGAAATGTGGCAGTTCCATCCGACAGGCATTGCCGGTGCAGGCGTGCTGGTGACGGAAGGCTGTCGTGGTGAAGGCGGTTATCTGCTGAACAAGCACGGCGAACGCTTTATGGAACGCTATGCGCCAAACGCGAAAGATCTGGCAGGCCGAGACGTGGTTGCCCGCTCAATGATGATTGAGATCCGTGAAGGCCGTGGCTGTGAAGGGCCATGGGGACCGCATATCAAACTGAAACTCGATCATCTGGGAAGCGAAGTACTGGAAGCGCGTCTGCCGGGCATTCTTGAATTGTCACGTACCTTTGCTCACGTGGATCCGGTAAAAGAACCGATTCCTGTTATTCCAACCTGCCACTACATGATGGGTGGCATTCCGACGAAAGTGACCGGTCAGGCGCTGACGGTCAACGAGCAGGGCGAAGATGTTGTTGTGCCGGGGCTGTTTGCCGTTGGCGAAATCGCCTGCGTCTCCGTGCATGGTTCCAACCGTCTGGGCGGCAACTCGCTGTTGGATCTGGTGGTATTTGGCCGTGCAGCGGGTCTGCATCTGCAACAGTCTATCCAGGAGCAGGGCGAACTGCTGGACGCTACCGACGACGAGATCGATGCGTCGCTGGCTCGCCTCAACCGCTGGAACAATACCGAGACCGGTGAAGATCCTGTTGAACTGCGTAAGGCTCTGCAAACCTGTATGCAAAATAACTTCTCGGTGTTCCGCGAAGGCGATGCAATGGCGAAAGGCCTTGAGGAACTGAAAGTCCTGCGCGAGCGCCTGAAAAATGCCCGTCTGGATGACCGTTCGCCTGACTTTAATACCCAGCGTATTGAGTGTCTGGAGCTGGATAACCTGATGGAAACCGCTTACGCCACGGCTGTTGCCGCTAACTATCGTACCGAAAGCCGTGGTGCTCACAGTCGCTTTGATTACCCTGAACGTGACGATGCAAACTGGTTATGCCACAGCGTGTATCTGCCGCAAACCGAAAGCATGACTCGCCGTGAGGTGAACATGCAGCCAAAACTGCGCGCGGCCTTCCCGCCGAAAGCACGTACCTACTAGTTTGCGGAGAATAAGAACATGAAAATCGAATTTTCTGTTTATCGTTATAACCCGGACGTGGACGACGCGCCGCGGATGCAGGATTACAGCCTGGAGTCGGAAGAAGGGCGGGACATGATGCTGCTGGATGCGCTGATCCAGCTGAAAGAGCAGGATTCGACGCTGGCTTTCCGCCGCTCATGCCGTGAAGGGGTTTGCGGCTCCGACGGCATCAACATGAACGGTAAAAATGGCCTGGCCTGTATCACGCCGGTCTCTGCTCTGGGTGCAGGAAAACGCAAAATTGTCATCCGACCACTGCCCGGTTTACCGGTAATCCGGGATTTGGTAGTAGACATGGGACAGTTCTACACTCAGTATGAGAAGATTAAGCCTTACTTGTTGAATAATGGGGAAAATCCACCGGCTCGCGAGCACTTGCAGCAGCCTGAACAACGCGAAAAGCTGGATGGTCTGTACGAATGTATACTTTGTGCATGCTGTTCGACCTCCTGCCCGTCGTTCTGGTGGAACCCGGACAAGTTTATTGGTCCGGCAGGGCTGCTGGCCGCTTACCGTTTCCTGATCGACAGTCGCGATACGGAAACCGGCCCGCGTCTGGACAATCTGAGCGATGCGTTCAGCGTGTTCCGCTGCCACAGTATTATGAACTGCGTGAGCGTTTGTCCGAAAGGGCTAAACCCGACACGCGCCATCGGCCATATTAAGTCGATGCTGTTACAGAGAAGCGCGTAAGCGTAACTCACCCGGAGACCTGCTGGTCTCCGGCTGTTTTATCAGGCTGAGTCCCGCTGATAAATGCGGAGCAAGGCCTGCGGCAAGTCGCTTATGCGGCGCGGGACATGCTTGTTCCGTTAAATTTTCACGGCGAAAAAAAAGCACAAAATGCTTAAGGGATCACAATGCAGAACAGCGCGATGAAACCGTGGCTGGACTCCTCCTGGCTGGCCGGCGCGAACCAGACCTACATAGAGCAGCTCTATGAGGACTATCTAACCGATCCTGACTCTGTTGACGTTGCCTGGAAATCGCTGTTCCAGCAGCTTCCTGGCGCTGGAGTCAGGCCTGAACAATTCCATTCGACAACCCGCGAGTATTTCAAGCGGCTGGCAAAAGACGCCACGCGCTATACCTCTTCCGTCAGCGATCCCGATACCAATGCCAAGCAGGTTAAAGTTCTACAGCTGATTAACGCCTTCCGTTTCCGTGGGCATCAGCTGGCGAATCTCGATCCGCTGGGACTGTGGCAGCAGGAATCGGTACCGGATTTGGATCCTGCCTTTCACGATCTGACCGAAGCGGATTTTCAGGAAACCTTTAACGTAGGATCTTTTGCGTTTGGCAAAGACACCATGCGTTTAGGCGATCTGTTTGATTTGCTGAAGCAAACCTATTGCGGGTCGATTGGCGCAGAATACATGCATATCACCAACACCGAAGAAAAACGCTGGATCCAACAGCGTATTGAATCGGTGGCGGGTCAGGCTTCTTTCTCGACGGACGAGAAAAAAGGTTTCCTGAAACAGCTGACCGCAGCGGAAGGGCTGGAACGCTATCTCGGTGCCAAATTCCCGGGCGCGAAACGCTTCTCGCTGGAAGGCGGTGATGCACTGGTGCCGATGCTGAATGAAATGATTCGGCATGCAGGTAAAAGCGGTACGCGTGAAGTGGTGTTGGGCATGGCGCACCGTGGCCGCCTGAACGTGCTGATTAACGTGCTGGGTAAAAAGCCGCAGGACCTGTTTGACGAATTCTCAGGCAAGCATAAAGAGCACCTCGGTACCGGCGACGTGAAATATCACATGGGCTTCTCGTCCGATGTGGAAACCGAAGGCGGCATGGTGCATCTGGCGCTGGCGTTCAACCCATCGCACCTTGAGATTGTCAGTCCGGTAGTGATGGGTTCGGTCCGCGCCCGTCTGGATCGTCTGGACGAGCCGAGCAGCAATAAAGTATTACCTATCACCATTCACGGTGATGCGGCAGTGACCGGTCAGGGCGTGGTTCAGGAAACGCTGAACATGTCTCAGGCGCGCGGCTACGAAGTGGGCGGTACCGTACGTATCGTGATCAATAACCAGATTGGTTTCACCACTTCCAACCCGAAAGATGCCCGTTCCACCCAGTACTGTACCGATATCGGCAAAATGGTACTGGCTCCTATTTTCCACGTTAATGCTGACGATCCTGAAGCGGTGGCGTTTGTTACCCGCCTGGCGTTGGATTTCCGTAACACCTTCAAACGCGACGTCTTTATTGACCTGGTTTGTTATCGCCGTCACGGCCATAACGAAGCGGATGAGCCAAGCGCGACTCAGCCGGTAATGTACCAGAAAATCAAGAAACACCCGACGCCGCGCAAGCTTTATGCCGACAGGCTGGAACGTGAACATATCGCCAGCCTGGAAGATGCCACGGAAATGGTCAACCTGTACCGCGACGCGCTGGACGCGGGCGAATGCGTGGTGCCGGAATGGCGTCCGATGAGCCTGCACTCCTTTACCTGGTCGCCGTATCTTAACCATGACTGGGATGAAAGCTATCCTTCCACGCTGGATCTGAAACGGTTGCAGGAGCTGGCAAAACGTATCAGCACCGTGCCAGAAGCAATTGAGATGCAGTCGCGCGTGGCGAAGATTTACAACGATCGCGCCGCCATGGCGGCAGGCGACAAGCCGTTCGACTGGGGGGCTGCTGAAAACCTGGCTTATGCCACGCTGGTAGATGAAGGCATTCCATGCCGTCTTTCTGGTGAAGACATGGGCCGTGGCACCTTCTTCCACCGTCATGCGGTTATTCATAACCAGGCGAACGGTTCGACCTGGACGCCGTTACAGCACATCCATAACGGCCAGGGCACGTTCAAGGTCTGGGACTCGGTTCTTTCTGAAGAAGCGGTGCTGGCGTTTGAATACGGTTATGCGACGGCAGAACCGCGCACGCTGACCATTTGGGAAGCGCAGTTCGGTGACTTTGCCAACGGCGCTCAGGTGGTCATCGACCAGTTCATCAGCTCCGGCGAGCAGAAATGGGGCCGGATGTGTGGCCTGGTGATGCTGCTGCCGCACGGCTATGAAGGTCAGGGCCCGGAACACTCCTCAGCGCGCCTTGAACGCTATTTGCAGCTGTGCGCAGAACAGAATATGCAGGTTTGCGTGCCTTCCACGCCCGCTCAGGTTTACCACATGCTGCGTCGTCAGGCGCTGCGCGGTATGCGCCGTCCGCTGGTAGTGATGTCGCCTAAATCTCTGCTGCGTCATCCGCTGGCGATCTCTTCACTGGAAGAGCTGGCTAACGGCGGCTTCCAGCCGGCGATTGGTGAAATTGACGATCTGGATCCGCAAGGCGTTAAGCGTGTGGTGATGTGTTCCGGCAAAGTGTATTACGACCTGCTGGAAAAACGCCGCAAAAACGAGCAGACCGATGTGGCTATCGTGCGTATCGAACAGCTCTATCCGTTCCCGCATAAGGCGGTACAGGACAAGCTGCAACAATACTCGCACGTGCATGATTTTGTCTGGTGCCAGGAAGAGCCACTCAATCAGGGTGCCTGGTACTGCAGTCAGCATCATTTCCGCGAAGTGTTGCCATTTGGTGCTTCATTACGTTACGCCGGTCGCCCCGCTTCGGCTTCCCCGGCAGTTGGCTATATGTCCGTTCACCAGCAGCAGCAGCAAGATCTGGTAAATGACGCGCTGAACGTTAATTAATTAAAGGAAAAATAATGAGTAGCGTAGATATCCTCGTTCCCGACCTGCCTGAGTCCGTTGCCGATGCCTCCGTGGCAACCTGGCACAAGAAACCGGGCGATACCGTCCAGCGTGACGAAGTACTGGTAGAAATTGAAACGGACAAAGTTGTGCTGGAAGTGCCTGCTTCTGCCGATGGCGTGCTGGAAGCGATTCTGGAAGACGAAGGCGCAACTGTCACTTCTCGTCAGACGCTGGGCCGCCTGAAAGAAGGCAACAGCGGCGGTAAAGAGAGTTCAGCGAAACCGGAGGCGAAAGAGTCTACTCCGGCTCAGCGCCAGAGCGCTTCGTTAGAAGATGAGAGCAACGATGCGCTCAGCCCGGCTATTCGTCGCCTGATTGCGGAACACAATCTTGATCCGGCTGCCATCAAAGGCACCGGCGTCGGTGGCCGTCTGACGCGTGAAGATGTGGAAAAACATCTGGCCAAAGCGCCAGAAGCCAAACCGGCTGAAGCGAAGGCGCCACAGGCTGCCACAGCGGCGCCAGCACCTTCACTGGCGGGCCGCAGCGAAAAACGCGTACCGATGACTCGTCTGCGTAAGCGTATCGCCGAACGTCTGCTGGAAGCGAAAAACAGCACCGCAATGCTGACAACGTTTAACGAAGTCAACATGCAGCCAATCATGAATCTGCGTAAGCAGTATGGTGAAGCGTTTGAGAAGCGCCACGGCATTCGCCTGGGCTTTATGTCCTTCTACCTGAAAGCCGTGGTTGAAGCGCTGAAGCGTTTCCCGGAAGTGAACGCGTCTATCGACGGCGAAGATGTGGTTTACCACAACTACTTTGATGTCAGTATTGCGGTTTCCACGCCTCGCGGCCTGGTCACGCCGGTACTGAAAGATATCGATGCGCTGGGCATGGCGGATATCGAGAAGAAAATCAAAGAGCTGGCGATCAAAGGCCGCGACGGCAAACTGACCGTAGACGAGCTTACCGGCGGTAACTTCACCATTACCAACGGCGGCGTCTTCGGTTCACTGATGTCCACGCCAATCATCAACCCACCGCAGAGCGCGATCCTTGGCATGCACGCCATTAAAGATCGCCCTATGGCGGTGAATGGTCAGGTTGTGATCCTGCCAATGATGTATCTGGCACTCTCTTATGACCACCGCCTGATCGACGGGAAAGAATCCGTCAGCTTCCTGGTGGCAATCAAAGAGCTGCTGGAAGATCCTTCACGTCTGCTGCTGGACGTTTAATCCCTGTCGGGTGCGGGCGGTTACCGCACCCAACCCTATGTGTGGCCGACACGCCGGCATTTGCCGGATTCGGCCGAGTCTTTTCCGACCTGGATGGATTAACAACATGAACTTACACGAATATCAGGCAAAACAGCTTTTTGCACGGTATGGTTTACCGGCACCTGTCGGCTATGCCTGCACCACTCCACGTGAAGCTGAAGAAGCCGCCTCAAAAATTGGCGCCGGTCCGTGGGTAGTGAAATGTCAGGTACACGCTGGCGGCCGCGGCAAAGCGGGCGGCGTGAAGGTAGTAAAAAGCAAGGAAGAGATTCGTGCTTTTGCTGAACACTGGCTGGGCAAGCGCCTGACCACCTATCAGACTGATGCCAACGGCCAGCCGGTTAACCAGATTCTGGTAGAAGCGGCAACCGATATCGATCAGGAACTTTATCTGGGCGCGGTTGTAGATCGCGGCACCCGTCGTGTGGTGTTCATGGCGTCTACTGAAGGCGGCGTGGAAATTGAAAAAGTGGCAGAAGAAACGCCGCACCTGATCCATAAAATGGCGCTGGATCCGTTAACCGGTCCACAGCCTTATCAGGGCCGTGAGCTGGCGTTCAAACTGGGCCTGACCGGTAAGCAGGTTGGTCAGTTCACCAAAATCTTTATGGGTCTGGCGAACCTGTTCCTGGAGCGCGATCTGGCGCTGGTGGAAATCAACCCGCTGGTTATCACTAAGCAGGGCGATCTGATCTGCCTGGACGGTAAACTGGGTGCCGATGGCAATGCCCTGTTCCGTCAGCCAGAACTGCGTGAAATGCGCGATCCAAGCCAGGAAGACTCCCGTGAGGCTCACGCTGCACAGTGGGAACTGAACTATGTGGCGCTGGAAGGCAACATCGGCTGTATGGTTAACGGCGCGGGCCTGGCAATGGGCACCATGGACATCGTTAAGCTGAGCGGTGGCCAGCCAGCGAACTTCCTCGACGTTGGCGGCGGCGCGACCAAAGAGCGCGTGACCGAAGCCTTTAAAATCATCCTGTCTGACGACGCGGTGAAAGCGGTCTTTGTTAACATCTTCGGCGGCATCGTGCGCTGTGACCTGATTGCTGATGGGATCATCGGCGCGGTGGCAGAAGTGGGTGTTAACGTACCGGTTGTGGTACGTCTGGAAGGAAACAATGCCGAGCTGGGCGCGTCAAAACTGGCGGACAGCGGTTTGAATATTATTGCAGCAACCAGCCTGAGTGACGCGGCACAGCGCGTTGTTGCCGCAGCGGAGGGGAAATAATGTCCATTTTAATCGATAAAAACACCAAGGTAATCTGCCAGGGCTTTACCGGCGGGCAGGGGACTTTCCACTCCGAACAGGCGCTGGCGTATGGTACGCAGCTGGTAGGCGGCGTAACGCCGGGTAAAGGCGGCACCGAACATCTTGGCCTGCCGGTATTCAACACCGTGCGTGAAGCCGTTGAAGCCACGGGCGCAACAGCATCCGTGATTTACGTTCCGGCACCGTTCTGCAAAGACGGTATCCTGGAAGCGATTGAAGCGGGTATCAAGCTGATCATCACCATTACGGAAGGTATCCCTACGCTGGATATGCTGACCGTAAAAGTGAAGCTGGATGAAGCCGGTGTACGGATGATTGGTCCAAACTGCCCGGGCGTGATTACCCCAGGCGAATGCAAAATCGGCATCATGCCGGGCCACATTCATAAACCAGGCCGTATCGGCATCGTTTCCCGTTCCGGCACGCTGACCTATGAAGCCGTGAAGCAGACAACTGACATCGGTTACGGTCAGTCTACCTGCGTCGGTATCGGCGGCGACCCCATCCCTGGCTCAAACTTTATCGATATCCTGAAACTGTTCCAGGACGATCCACAGACCGAAGCGATTGTGATGATCGGTGAAATTGGCGGTAGTGCAGAAGAAGAAGCCGCGGCCTTCATTAAAGAGCACGTCACCAAACCTGTTGTGGGCTATATCGCGGGTGTTACCGCGCCGAAAGGCAAGCGTATGGGTCATGCAGGCGCGATCATCGCGGGCGGTAAAGGCACGGCAGACGAGAAGTTTGCTGCGCTGGAAGCTGCGGGTGTGAAAACGGTGCGCAGCCTTGCCGATATTGGCGATGCAGTGAAAGCCGTACTGCCTGCTTAACGACGAGTAAGCGCTAAAACTGGCCACCTTCGGGTGGCTTTTTTTTTTGCTGTTAATAGGGGTTTCAGCGCACGACTCTCGGGCCATTAATAAACAATGCAGATTAAAAAAATTAACTATTATGCCAGTATGAACAGGCGTTAAATAAACGATATTGTTATGAATAATTAAAGAACAAACTTAATTTAAAAAACAAATGTGCAACAATCAAGAAAATTACGCGCCTTTCATTTCATACGAACTTAATTAAGATCAAAAAAACAGGATTTATATCAATTGCGGGATCTGGATAAAAAAACTGTTTTCATATTAAATTGCCCTGCATCAAAACAGTGAATTTGTTTAATAATAAAAATTAATGTTTTTGTCGTTTTCCGGCTGTCGGAACTGTTTGACAAAAGCATGGCGCGCTCGCGCTAAAAATAGAAATAATTATGAACAACGTATTCCTGGGGAACGTCCTGACGGCGCCTGGCCTGCAATCAGGCTTCAATGCCTTTTTGAACCCTTTACCTTTTAGGCTGCAATGCTGGATTGCACAGCCTGTCTGCGCCAATTTATGAGCAAGGAGTTAAAATGTTAGATATTGTTGAACTGTCGCGCTTACAGTTTGCTTTAACTGCAATGTATCATTTCCTGTTTGTCCCGTTAACGCTGGGGATGGCGTTTCTGCTGGCCATAATGGAAACGGTTTATGTGCTTTCAGGCAAACAAATTTATAAGGATATGACCAAGTTTTGGGGCAAGTTATTTGGCATTAACTTTGCGCTTGGCGTGGCAACCGGGCTGACAATGGAGTTTCAGTTCGGTACCAACTGGTCTTATTATTCCCATTACGTCGGCGATATTTTTGGTGCTCCGCTGGCTATTGAAGGCCTGATGGCCTTTTTTCTTGAATCAACCTTCGTCGGCCTGTTCTTTTTCGGCTGGGAGCGTCTGAGTAAGCGTCAGCATCTGGCCGTCACCTGGCTGGTGGCGCTGGGCTCGAATTTATCCGCGCTGTGGATTTTGGTTGCGAATGGCTGGATGCAAAATCCGGTCGCGTCAGAATTCAATTTCGAAACCATGCGTATGGAGATGGTCAGTTTCGCCGGGCTGGTGCTGAATCCGGTTGCACAGGTCAAATTCGTGCATACCGTCGCGGCAGGCTATACCACCGGCGCAATGTTTGTACTGGGCATCAGCGCTTATTATCTGCTGCGCGGTCGCGATGTCGCTTTTGCAAAGCGTTCTTTTGCAATTGCCGCCAGTTTTGGCATGGCAGCGATCCTCTCGGTTATCGTGCTGGGCGATGAGTCCGGCTATGAAATGGGCGACGTACAAAAAACCAAGCTGGCGGCCATTGAAGCGGAGTGGGAAACGCAACCGGCGCCTGCGGCCTTCACGCTATTCGGCCTCCCGGATCAGGACGCGCAGCAAAACCACTATGCAATCCAAATCCCCTGGGCGCTGGGACTGATCGCGACGCGCTCTGTTGATCAACAAGTTACCGGGTTGCGGGATCTGCTGGATCAGCATGAGATCCGTATTCGTAACGGCATGCAGGCTTATCATTTGCTTGAGCAATTACGGGCAGGCAACAGCGATCCGGCTGTAAAAAATGCTTTTGACGAAGTGAAGAACGATCTCGGTTATGGTCTTTTACTGAAGCGCTATACGGAAAATGTGACGGATGCCAGCGAAGCGCAAATCCGTCAGGCGACTAAAGATTCTATCCCCCGCGTCGCGCCGCTCTATTTCTCTTTCCGCATTATGGTCGCCTGCGGCGTTCTGATGCTGTTGATTATCGGCTGCGCTTTCTGGAGCGTGGTCCGTAACCGTATTGGAAAAAGCAGGCTGCTGTTGAAATGCGCGCTGTTTGGCATTCCGCTGCCGTGGATCGCTGTCGAAACGGGCTGGTTCGTTGCGGAATATGGTCGCCAGCCATGGGCGATTGGTGAAGTGCTGCCAACTGGCGTGGCAAATTCCTCCCTGACTACCGGCGATCTTCTATTTTCAATGATCCTGATTGCCGGCCTGTACACGCTTTTTCTGATTGCGGAAATGTACCTGATGATCAAATTTGCTCGCCTTGGCCCCAGCAGTTTGAAAACGGGCCGCTATCACTATGAACAATCGACGATTGCTGCTCCCCAGAAACGTTAGAACAGGAGAGAAAAAATGATAACTTATGAACTGTTGCGTTTCGTCTGGTGGGCGCTGATCGGCGTACTGCTGATTGGCTTCGCCATCGCGGACGGCTTTGATATGGGCGTGGGTATGCTTGGCCGTCTTCTGGGGCGAACGGATACCGAACGCCGCATTATGATTAACAGCATTGCGCCACACTGGGACGGCAATCAGGTTTGGCTAATCACCGCAGGCGGCGCGTTATTCGCTGCCTGGCCAATGGTCTATGCCGCAGCCTTCTCAGGCTTTTATGTCGCGATGATCCTGGTGCTGGCCTCACTCTTCTTCCGTCCGCTGGGTTTTGACTATCGTTCAAAAATCGAAAATCCACGCTGGCGCGGCATGTGGGACTGGGCAATTTTTATCGGCAGCTTTGTGCCGCCGCTGGTGATCGGCGTGGCCTTTGGCAACCTGCTGCAAGGCGTGCCTTTTCATGCGGATGAATATCTGCGTCTGTTCTATACCGGTAATTTCTTCCAGCTGCTGAATCCGTTTGCGCTGCTGGCAGGCATTGTTAGCGTCACCATGATCCTGACCCAGGGCGCGACATATTTACAAATGCGTACGGTGGGTGAACTGCACCTCCGTTCCCGTATCGCCGCGCAGATCTCAGCTTGCGTGATGCTGGTCTGTTTTGTAGTGGCTGGTCTTTGGGTAATGCGTGGAATTGAAGGCTATGTGGTGACCTCGGTAGTGGATCATAACGCCGCGTCCAACCCCCTGACGAAAACCGTCAGTCGTGAGGCGGGAGCCTGGCTGGTGAACTTCAACGCGATGCCTGTGCTGTGGAGCATTCCGCTGCTGGGGGTTGTGTTACCGCTACTGACTCTCCTCTGTTCACGATTAAAAAAAGGGGGCTGGGCGTTTGTGTTTTCCTCACTGACGCTGGCCTGCGTGATCCTCACTGCGGGCGTAGCGATGTTTCCGTTTATTATGCCTTCCAGCACGGTGCCTGATGTTAGCCTGACAATGTGGGATGCGACCTCCAGCCTGTTGACGCTAAAAATCATGACCGTAGCCGCCATTATTTTCGTGCCGATCATCCTGGCTTATACAACCTGGTGTTACTACAAAATGGCGGGTCGACTGACCAAAGCGCAGATTGAAGACAACACCCATTCTCTCTATTAATTGAGGAGCTGAACTATGTGGTATTTCGCCTGGATCCTTGGCACGCTACTGGCCTGTGCATTTGGCATCATTACCGCGCTGGCGATTGAACATATTGAAGACAGTGCCGCGCAGGAAAAACCGTAGCCATCAAGGCATCGGTCAGTTTTGAAACAGAGCCCGTCATGGGCTCTTTTTTTATCTCCGTGCCACTGCGGGTAGTAAAAGTCGCCTCTTTTTCAATCCCGACAGGGCAGGGGGACAAACTGCCCGATTTTTAACCGTGACCTCCCGCCATTCAATGCTGCTTTGCTCGCCGCTTGCGTCAGGATTTGTTTAAGATTTCTCCCGAAAACAGCTAAGTTGTTTCCAAAGGATAATTATTTTATTTACCCTCTGGCAATCCATTCCAAAGGCGTATGCTCTTGCGTATAGTAGCAACGTTTAAAAGCCATACCGGGATGTAGAGTGAGTACAACGCTGTTTCGATGGCCGGTCCGTGTCTACTACGAAGACACCGATGCCGGGGGGGTGGTTTACCACGCCAGCTATGTCGCTTTTTATGAACGGGCACGAACTGAGATGCTGCGTCAGCACCATTTCAGCCAGCAGGTGCTGCTTGAGCAGCAGGTTGGCTTTGTCGTGCGTCGTATCACGGTTGATTACCTTGCCCCTGCGCGTCTTGATGATTTAATTGAGGTGCAGAGTGAGGTGTCAAAAATGACCAGAACGACTATGACATTCACACAACGTATTGTTAATGCAGAAGGACGGACGCTGAATGAAGCGGAGGTTCTGATCGCCTGCATCAATCCACATCTGATGAAGCCCATTGCGCTTCCCAAGTCTATTGTCGCGGAGTTTATGCAGTGACTGACATGAACATTCTTGATTTGTTCCTGAAGGCTAGCCTTCTGGTCAAACTTATCATGTTGATTTTGATTGGATTTTCTATCGCCTCCTGGGCAATCATTATTCAGCGCACGCGCATTTTAAATGCGGCCGGGCGCGAGGCGGATGCCTTTGAAGACAAGTTCTGGTCAGGTATTGAACTGTCGCGTCTCTATCAGGAGAGCCAGTCTCGCCGTGACGAGTTAGGCGGTTCTGAACAGATTTTCTATGCAGGCTTCAAGGAATTTGCCCGTCTGCATCGCGCTAATAACCATGCGCCAGAAGCGGTGGTCGAAGGGGCAACGCGTGCGATGCGTATTTCTTTGAACCGCGAGCTGGAAACGCTGGAAAACCATATTCCTTTCCTTGGCACCGTGGGCTCTATTAGTCCTTATATCGGCCTGTTCGGTACGGTATGGGGCATTATGCATGCCTTTATTGCACTGGGCGCGGTTAAACAGGCGACTTTGCAGATGGTTGCGCCGGGTATTGCTGAAGCGCTGATTGCCACCGCTATCGGTCTGTTCGCGGCAATCCCTGCGGTAATGGCGTACAACCGTCTTAACCAACGCGTGAACAAGCTGGAACAGAATTACGATAACTTTATGGAAGAGTTCACGGCTATTCTGCACCGTCAGGCGTTCTCCAGCGAGAACAGCAAGTAAGAGCGGAGAGTATTATGGCCAGAACGCGTGGTCGCGGCGGTCGCCGCGACATGAAGTCCGAGATCAACATTGTTCCTCTGCTTGATGTTCTGCTGGTTCTGCTGCTGATCTTCATGGCAACGGCGCCAATCATTACGCAAAGCGTGGAGGTCGATCTGCCGGACGCAACGGATTCTAAAACTGTCTCCAGTGATGATAATCCACCCGTCATTGTCGAAGTGGCGGGCGTGGGGCAGTACAGCCTGGTAGTCGATCACGATCGGATGGAGCAGCTGCCGCCTGAGCAGGTTATGGCCGAGGCGCAGCGCCGTATCGAAGCCAATCCGAAGACGGTTTTCCTGATCGGCGGCGCGAAGGACGTGCCTTATGATGAGATCATTAAGGCGCTGAACTTGCTGCATCAGGCAGGCGTTAAGTCTGTTGGACTGATGACGCAGCCGATTTAATTTATTCGAACCGTTTTTGGGAATCGAGAGTGTCGAAGGCAACCGAGCAAAACGATAAGTTAAAACGCGCCATTATCATTTCAGTGATATTGCATATCTTCTTGATTGCACTCCTGATCTGGAGCTCGTTTAACGAACACATCGACGCCAGCAGTGGCGGCGGTGGCGGTAGCGATATAGATGCTGTGATGGTCGATTCTGGTGCGATAGTTGAGCAGTATAATCGCCAGCAGAATCAGCAAAGCGACAGTAAGCGTGCGGAACAGCAGCGCCAGAAAGCCGCTCAGCAGCAGGCGGAAGAGTTGCAGCAGAAGCAGGCCGCCGATCAACAGCGTCTGAAAGCGCTGGAAAAAGAACGCCTTCAGGCTCAGCAGGAAGCAAAAGAAGCGGCCCAACAGGCTGCCGAACAGAAAAAAGCGCAGGAGGCCGCGAAGCAGGCTCAGGCCGAGCAGAAGCAGGCCGAAGCCGCTGCGGCGCAAGCTAAAGCAGAGGCAAAAGCGCAGGCGGATGCGCAGGCTAAAGCCGCAGAAGCCAAAGCGCAGGCGGCTGCCCAGGCGAAATCCGCTGCCGCCGCGAAAGCGCAGGCTGATGCAAAAGCACAGGCTGATGCGCAGGCGAAAGCCGCCGCTGATGCACAGAAAAAAGCAGACGCTGAAGCGAAAAAAGCCGCCGCCGATGCCAAAAAACAGGCGGAAGCCGAAGCGAAACAGGCCGCTGCCGAAGCCGCTAAAGTGAAAGCCGCGCAGGAGGCGAAAGCCCAGGCCGCTGCGGATGCCAAAGCGCAGGCGCAGGAAGCGAAAGAGAAAGCGGCGCAGGCGGCGAAAGAAAAAGCCGAAGCCGCGAAAGAAAAAGCCGCTGAGGCAGCAAAAGAGAAGGCTGCTGAAGCTGCGAAGGAAAAAGCCGAAGCCGCTGAAAAAGCCAAAGCAGACGCTGCGGCGAAGGCCAAAGCCGATGCAGCTGCGAAAGCCAAAGCGGATGCTGCCGCAAAAGCCAAAGCTGCGGCAGATGCGAAGAAAAAAGCGGCAGCTGAAGCTGCGAAAGATAGCAGTGACGTTGACGATTTACTGGGCGGGCTGACTTCCGGCAAAAATGCGCCGAAAGAAGGCAAGTCCGGCGGCGCGGCGGGTCAGGGCAACCAGAAGAAGGCCGGGGCTTCAGGCGCGGCAATTGACAGCTATATTGGACAGGTGAAAGGGGCGATTGAGAGTAAGTTCTATGACTCCGATACCTTCAAAGGCAGAACCTGTGATGTGCGTATCAAACTGGCACCGGATGGCTTACTGATTTCTGCCACGCCGGCAGGGGGCGATTCTGCTTTATGTCAGGCTGCGATTAACGCCGCCCGCATGGCAAGAATTCCTAAGCCGCCAAGTGCTGAGGTTTATCAGGCGACTAAAGATGCGGTGCTCGAATTCAAACCATAAGAATTCGGTAACTTGCGGCATGTTGAACTAAGGTCAACATGCCGTACTCTATAGATGCACTATTGGTTCGTTGAAACACTGCTAGTTATCGTGGACGTTGCGTTCAGATAAGGGAGAAAAGATGAAGCAGGCATTACGTTTTGCACTAAGTTTCATGATGCTGTTTGTCGCCGTGGCGCATGCAGAAGTTCGCATTGAAATTACTCAGGGTGTTAACACCGCGCGTCCTATCGGCGTCGTGCCTTTTAAATGGGCAGGCCCGGGTGCAGCGCCGGAAGACATTGGCGGTATCGTTGCGGCAGATTTGCGCAACAGCGGTAAATTCAATCCTCTGGATCGTGCGCGTTTACCTCAGCAGCCCACCACAGCGGCAGAAGTTCAGCCAGCTGCATGGACTGCGCTGGGTATTGATGCGGTTGTTGTTGGTCAGGTTCAGCCTGGCGCAGACGGCAGCTACACCGTCTCTTACCAGCTGGTAGATACCTCCGGCAATCCGGGTGCTGTGCTGGCTCAGAATCAGTTCAAAGTGACTAAGCAGTGGTTGCGCTTTGCCGCGCACACCGCCAGTGATGAATCTTTTGAAAAGCTGACCGGTATCAAAGGCGCATTCCGTACGCGTATCGCCTATGTGGTGCAGACTAACGGTGGCCAGTTCCCATACGAGCTGCGCGTGTCTGACTACGACGGTTATAACCAGTTTGTCGTCCATCGCTCGCCTCAGCCGCTGATGTCTCCGGCCTGGTCCAAAGACGGTAGCAAACTCGCTTACGTTACCTTTGAGAGCGGTAAATCTGCGCTGGTCGTGCAGACGCTGGCGAATGGAGCCATTAAGCAGGTCGCTTCCTTCCCACGCCATAACGGTGCGCCTTCGTTCTCTCCAGATGGCAGTAAACTGGCATTTGCATTGTCGAAAAGCGGCAGCCTGAACCTGTACGTGATGGACCTGGCTTCTGGTCAGATCAACCAGATCACTGACGGTCGCTACAACAGTACTGAACCGACCTGGTTCCCGGATAGCCAGAGTCTGGCCTACACTTCCGACCAGGCAGGACGTCCGCAAATTTATAAAATCAGCGCTAATGGCGGCGCGGCACAACGTCTGACCTGGGAAGGTGGACAGAATCAGGATGCCGATGTCAGCTCTGATGGGAAATCACTGGTGATGATTAGCACCAACGGCGGTGCGCAACACGTCGCCAGACAAGATCTGGAAACGGGAGCCGTTCAACAATTAACGGACACGTTCCTGGATGAAACGCCAAGCATGGCACCAAACGGCACCATGGTAATCTACAGCTCTACGCAGGGCATGGGTTCCGTACTGCAGTTGGTTTCAACTGACGGGCGTTTCAAAGCGCGTCTTCCGGCAACTGATGGACAGGTCAAATTTCCTGCCTGGTCGCCGTATCTGTGATGCATTTAAAAATGTGCAAACAATAATAGGATTGTAGAAATGCAACTGAATAAAGTGCTGAAAGGCTTAATGCTGGCACTGCCAGTTATCGCAGTGGCTGCATGTAGCTCACACAAAAACAACAACAACGACCAGACCAACGGTATGGGCGATGATGCAAACGGTAGCATGAACAGCGGCATGAACGGCAACGGCGGCAACATGTCGTCTGACGAGCAGGCGCGCCTGCAGATGCAGGAACTGCAGAGAAACAACATCGTTTACTTTGGCCTGGACAAATTTGATATCCAGTCTGAATTCGCACAGATGCTGGATTCTCACGCGACTTTCCTGCGTAACAACCCGTCATACAAAGTGACCGTAGAAGGTCACGCGGATGAGCGCGGTACGCCAGAGTACAACATCGCCCTGGGCGAACGTCGTGCAACTGCCGTTAAAATGTACCTGCAGGGTAAAGGCGTTTCTGCTGACCAGATCTCTATCGTTTCTTACGGTAAAGAGAAGCCAGCTGTACTGGGCCACGACGAAGCGGCTTATGCCAAAAACCGTCGTGCCGTACTGGTATACTAAGAGAATCACATGATTAGTAACTTCAGACTTCACTTGCTGAGTCTGTCGTTACTGGTTGGCGTAGCGGCCCCCTGGGCCGCTAATGCCGAGGCGTCAATCAGTAACGTAGGTTCAGGCTCGGTCGATGACCGCGTCACCACGCTTGAGCGTATCTCCAATGCTCAGGGACAGCTTCTTCAACAGCTTCAGCAACAGCTCTCCGACACCCAGCGCGATATCGACTCACTCCGTGGTCAGATCCAGGAAAATCAATATCAGCTGAACCAGGTCACCGAGCGGCAAAAAAATATCTACCAGCAGCTAGACACGCTAAGCAGCAGCGGTGCCAGCGCGTCCCAGGCCGCTTCTGGCGATGCCAGTGCACCTGCGGCAGGCGGATCTTCAGCACCTGCTGATAACGCCGCGGCGGCGCCAACGCAAAGCGGGGATGCGAATACCGATTACAATGCCGCCGTTGCATTAGTATTGGAAAAAAAGCAGTTTGACCAGGCAATCGCTGCCTTTCAGGCTTTTGTGAAGAAGTACCCGGATTCAACGTATCAGCCAAACGCGAATTACTGGCTGGGACAGCTGAATTACAACAAAGGCAAAAAAGATGATGCGGCTTACTATTTTGCCACCGTGGTCAAAAAATACCCTAAATCACCGAAAAGTGCCGATGCGCTGTATAAGGTTGGGGTGATCATGCAGGAGAAAGGCGACAACGCGAAAGCGAAAGCGGTTTTCCAGCAGGTGGTCAAACAGTATCCAAACACGGATACAGCCAAACAAGCGCAAAAACGCGCTGCTGCGCTTTAAATGTCGAACTTTAGCCTGATATCGCATGAATTGTGGTCCAGTCGGGTGAAAGTCAGACAGTTGAACGGGTTATCTGAAAATAGTGGTTGCGCTGAATCGGTAAATCAGTAATATATGCCGCCGTTGCCGGGACATATGTTAAAACGTTTTGACAGCGCAAAAGTGGGTCGTTAGCTCAGTTGGTAGAGCAGTTGACTTTTAATCAATTGGTCGCAGGTTCGAATCCTGCACGACCCACCACTTTAAAGTTTCAGGCAGTACCGCTCGATGCGGGTCGTTAGCTCAGTTGGTAGAGCAGTTGACTTTTAATCAATTGGTCGCAGGTTCGAATCCTGCACGACCCACCATTATTCAGCAAGTTTCAGGCGCTGAACGATAGCATCAAAACGGCGAGCACCGCACAGCGGGTCGTTAGCTCAGTTGGTAGAGCAGTTGACTTTTAATCAATTGGTCGCAGGTTCGAATCCTGCACGACCCACCACTTTAAAAGTGAAAGCAGTAGTCAGGCGTGAAGGATTTGAACCTCTCTCAGGTTTCTGTTCAACACGGCAGTATCAGAAGTACCGAAGTGGGTGATTAGCTCAGTTGGTAGAGCATCTCCTTTACACGGAGGGGGTCGGCGGTTCGAGCCCGTCATCACCCACCACTTCGGGTCGTTAGCTCAGTTGGTAGAGCAGTTGACTTTTAATCAATTGGTCGCAGGTTCGAATCCTGCACGACCCACCAATGTAGAAAGGCGCCCTAAAGGCGCCTTTTTGCTATGCGTCATTCGTCAGGGTTCGAACCTGCAGCAGGTCGGGTCGACCAGAGGGAGACAACATTGCCGCAGGCAATGGCCCGAAGGGCGAGGCTTTAGCCGAGTCATCCTGCACGACCCACCAATGTAGAAAGGCGCCCTAAAGGCGCCTTTTTGCTATGCGTCATTCGTCAGGGTTCGAACCTGCAGCAGGTCGGGTCGACCAGAGGGAGACAACATTGCCGCAGGCAATGGCCCGAAGGGCGAGGCTTTAGCCGAGTCATCCTGCACGACCCACCAATGTAGAAAGGCGCCCTAAAGGCGCCTTTTTGCTTTTCTGCGTTTGTAGCATCGTCTAAAAAACCAAAAACCAAATTACGAGTCTGGCGCCAGTAAGGGGCAGAATACCGGCTCGCCGTGAATCCCTCCCGGGAGGCTTAACTGGCGCGTCCCTGCGCCAGATACCCGGCTTATCTGCCCCCTACTGCCGCCCGCAAACAATTGTGTCGTCTGTACGCAAATCAATTCCCATTATAACTTATCCGTTAGCCGCTATTTAAAAGCAGAGCCCTGCACCAGTCCAACAGCGATTTTGACAGCAGCACCGCTGTTTAAAGCAGGAAGGGCGGGCCGGATAAGCGGACCGTGACGCGCAGGGACGCGCGTCTCGAGCCTACAGGGAGGTATTTACGGCGAGTCCGAGTTCCGGCCCGCCCTTCCTCGCAGACGCCTGAGCCAAAGCGACTTACCCAGCCCACAGCGTTCACCCAGCCCACAGCGCTCACCCAGCCCACAGCGTTCACCCAGCCCACAGCGCTCACCCAGCCCACAGCGTTCACCCAGCCCACAGCACTCACCCAGCCCACAGCGCTCACCCAGCCCACAGCGTTCACCCAGCCCACAGCACTCACCCAGCCCACAGCACTCACCCAGCCCACAGCGCTCACCTAATCCACAGCAATCACCAACCACAACCCGCTATCCAACTTTTCCCGGCGTCAAATTTTTCCAGATATGCATCACCGCATAGCTCCGCCATGGACGCCAGGCCTGCGACAGCTGTTCCGCTTCCTTCGCCGTCACGCCGCCAAGATTTTTCCTCACAACGACATCGCTTGCAGGAAAGGCATCAGGCCAGCGCAGAGCACGCATAGCAATATACTGCGCAGTCCAGTCGCCAATGCCCGGCAGCGACGTCAGCAACATAATCGCCCGATCGGGCTGCATCACAACATCGGACAGCAGCGCTTTACTCACGCAGGCTTCGGCGAGCGCCAACAGGGCCCGGGCACGTGCGCCAACGATGCCCAGGCTGGCGATTTCATCCGCCGAAACGGTGATCAAACGTTCAGGTATGGGCGAAAGATGAGTGAGTTCTGGAAAAGGCGTTTCGATTGGCGTGCCAAAAGCATCCGCAAACCGCCCGCCCAGCGTGGTGGCCGCTTGAACAGTAATCTGTTGCCCGAGGATCGCCCGAACCGCCATTTCAAAATTATCGAACGCGCCAGGCACCCTGAGGCCTGGATCTTTTGACAGGCTTTCACCTAACCGCGGATCTTGCTGCAAATGAGCAACGATCAACGCCGGATGCGCATCCAAATCAAATAAATTTCTTAAGCGGCCGAGCAGCACAGGTAAAACCGGCGTCAGTGAATGGGTAAACTCAACTTTCAGCGCATTCGTTACCTGTACCACACGAATCCATCCCGTATGCTCTCCCAGACGCACCGTACGGGCGTAACTGATGTTATCGACACTCTCTACGCCTTTAATCGCTCGCTTGCTTAAAAAGCTTAACAGGCTTGCCCAGTCAAAAGGAGGCCGGTAGGTTAGCAGCAGCGAAGAGGTATCACCGGCAACCGCAACCGTATCTGCTGTGAGAGAGTTACGCAGGCGGCTGGGCGGCATGCGATAACGCGTGTTAAAAACGTCGTTAAAGCGCCTTAAGCTGGCGAAACCGCTGGCAAAAGCAATATCGGTAATCGGCAGTGTGGTTTCGGTAAGCAATTGTTTAGCCAGCAGCAATCGACGCGTTTGCTTCAACTCCACCGGTGAAACGCCCAGCTCCTTGTGTACGATGCGTCGGAGCTGGCGCAGGCTGAGCGAAAACTGCGAGGCGATTTTTTCGAGACTGCTGGTATTTTCCAATACGCCTTCTTCAATTCGCTGAACAAGCAACGTGGCGATACGATGGCTGCTATCCACCGGCGCATTGCCTGGCGCCAGCTCGGGACGGCAGCGTAAACAGGGACGGAAAGCGGCTTTCTCTGCCGCTTCGGCGCTGGCAAAAAACAGACAATTTTTAGCCAGCGGCGCTTTTACCGGACAAATAGGGCGGCAATAAATACCGGTTGAGGTCACGCCAACGAAAAAGACGCCGTCGAAGCGACTGTCGCGGGAAGTAAGCGCCTGATAAGCTATTTTTTCATCAATCATGGCATAATCCTGTAAGGCTGACGTTCACAGCCTGGTCGGTTTTATGCGACGAAACTCGCTGTTTTCGGTCAGCTAACTTTATTTATTTGCATGACCGAAAACGGCGGGTATATCGCCAACCAACGCGGATAATAAGTTCTGTCAGATAACTGACCACAATCCCGGGAGCAGGACAATGGACTATTTTTTTAAATTGTTGCCATCGCCAGTTGGCGAACTGACGCTTATCGCCAGCGACAACGGACTGGCCGCTATTCTGTGGGAAAATGAAAACCCGAAGCGCGTCAGAGCAATGATGCCTCAGGAAAATCCTTCTCATCCCATTTTGCTGGAGACGGAGCGCCAGCTGACGGAATATTTTGCCGGTCAACGCCGCTGTTTTACCGTCAAGCTCGATTTTGTCGGCACCGAGTTTCAGAAAAAAGTCTGGGCCGCGCTGGTAGCTATCCCGTTTGGCGAGACACGCAGCTACGCTGAAATTGCTCGTCAGATTGGGCATCCCGCCGCTGTTCGGGCGGTCGGTGCTGCAAACGGTAAAAACCCGATCTCTATTATCGCGCCCTGTCATCGTGTCATTGGATCCAATGGCAAACTCACCGGTTTTGCCGGTGGCCTGACCGCTAAAGCCCTGCTGCTAAAAATCGAAGCCACCGCAAACAGTGCTGAAGAATTCACCCTCAGTGAATGAAAATGCTGCTGAAGAAGGTGGTAAAAATTTCAGCGACAGAGGCATAAAATTCAGCTATCGTGTTTAGCATATAAAACAAATTAAGCCAGTAATGGCTTTTGTAACCTGACTGAAGCTGGTTTGGTTAAGTTAAACAAACGAGAGTGGTGCCATGAGCCTGATGTTCGATCCCGAAACCGCCGTTTATCCTTTCCCGCCTAAACCTGCCCGTCTGTCGGCGGACGAAAAACAGTTTTACCGTACCAGGATCAAAACGCTGCTGAAAGAACGAAATGCGGTGATGGTGGCGCATTATTACACCGATCCGGAAATTCAGGCGCTGGCGGAAGAGACCGGTGGCTGCGTGGCCGACTCGCTGGAGATGGCTCGCTTTGGCAGCCAGCATGCCGCCAGCACGCTGCTGGTCGCTGGCGTGCGATTTATGGGTGAAACCGCCAAAATACTCAGCCCGGAAAAAACCATTCTGATGCCGACGTTGCAGGCTGAATGTTCGCTGGATTTAGGCTGTCCGATTGACGAATTCAGCCGCTTCTGCGATGCGCATCCCGATCGTACCGTGGTGGTCTATGCCAATACGTCGGCGGCGGTTAAAGCACGCGCTGATTGGGTAGTGACCTCCAGTATAGCGGTTGAGCTGATTGAACATCTGGACTCGCTGGGCGAAAAAATTATCTGGGCACCCGACCGCCATCTTGGGCAGTACGTCACCCGTCAGACGGGCGCAGATATTCTTTGCTGGCAGGGTGCCTGTATCGTGCACGATGAGTTTAAAACTCAGGCGCTGGCGCGGATGAAAGCGCTCTATCCTGATGCGGCAGTGCTGGTGCACCCGGAATCCCCGCAGGCGATTGTAGAACTGGCCGATGCCGTCGGTTCAACCAGCCAGTTAATCGCTGCGGCAAAACAGTTGCCGCAGCGGCAAATGATTGTGGCAACCGATCGCGGTATCTTTTATAAAATGCAGCAGGCCTGTCCGGATAAGGAGCTGTTGGAGGCACCCACAGCGGGTGAGGGCGCAACCTGCCGCACCTGCGCGCACTGTCCGTGGATGGCGATGAACGGCCTGAAAGCAATAGCAGAAGGACTGGAGCAGGGCGGAAGTGCTCATGAAATACAGGTAGATGCCAAACTCCGTGAAGGCGCATTGCTACCCTTAAACCGTATGCTAACCTTTGCGGCAACGTTAAAATAAATCAGGATAACGACGCTTATATGGACTTTTTCAGCACGCACAATATTTTGGTACACATCCCTCTTGGCACGGGGGGTTACGACCTGTCGTGGATTGAAGCCATCGGCACGCTCGCCGGTCTGCTCTGCATCTGGCTTGCCAGCCTGGAAAAACTGGTTAACTACGCCTTTGGCCTGATTAACGTCACGCTGTTTGCGGTGATATTTTTCCAAATCCAACTCTACGCCAGTCTGCTGCTTCAACTGTTTTTCTTTGTGGCAAACATCTACGGGTGGTACGCCTGGAGCAGACAGAATGCGAATAATCAGCACGTATTACAGATCCGCTGGCTGAGCATGAAAAAGGCGCTGGGATGGGCGGGCGTTTGCGTGGTCGCGATTGGCCTGATGACGATCTGGATCAATCCGGTCTTTGCCTGGCTGACCCAGGTTGCCGTTACCGTCATGCAGTCGTCAGGACTGGCGGTAACCATGCCGCAGCTTCAGCCGGATGCTTTCCCGTTCTGGGATTCCTGCCTGATGGTGCTGTCGATTGTGGCAATGATTCTGATGACGCGCAAATACGTTGAAAACTGGCTGCTGTGGGTAGTGATCAATGTGATAAGCGTGATGATTTTTGCGCGGCAGGGAGTTTATGCGATGGCGTTGGAGTATGCGATCCTGACGTTGATTGCACTGAATGGTTCCTGGCTGTGGATCAAAAGCGCCCGTGAACAGGGTTCCCGGGCGCTTTCTTAACCTTTAGTGATGATGATGGGCATGAGCATGATCGTGCCCGCTTTTCCCCCAGGAGAGTTCGCAGTCGCCGTCATCGCAGCTCTGATACTCCATCTGCACCGTGGCGTGCTCTATCTGATAATGCTCATGCAGATAGTCATGGATGCGGTGCAGCAGGGCATCGTGATCGTAGGGAGGAATGACCTGAACATGCAGCGTCATCACCGGCTTTTCGCCCACCTGCCATAAATGAAGATGATGAACGTTTCGCACTTCAGGAATGCCACGCGTCAGCGCCCGTTTTAATTTATCCACGTCTACCGAAGGCGGGGTCCCTTCCAGCAGCTCATGAAAACTTTCTTTCATCAGCGCCCATGCGCTTCTTAATACCAGCAGCGCCACCACCACTGACAGAATCGGATCGACAGGCGTCCAGCCGGTATACATGATAATCAGCGCGGCAATGATGGCACCCACCGATCCCAGCAAGTCCCCCAGCACATGTAACGCGGCGGCACGGACGTTAAGGTTTTTTTCTTCGCTACCCTGATGCAGCAGCCAGAACGACAGCAGGTTCGCTAACAGACCACCGACTGCAATTACCAGCATAAATCCACCGGCAACCGGCTCTGGGTGCATAAAGCGCTGTAGAGCTTCCCAGACGATCAGTGCAGTGATGACCATCAGCGCCAGGGCATTAACAAAGGCAGCCAGCGTGGTTAAGCGCAGCAGACCAAAGGTATGGCGGCTGTTGGGCTTGCGATGGGCAAATTGTACGGCCAACAGCGCCATCAGCAGTGCGGCGGTATCCGTCAGCATGTGTCCGGCATCGGCCAGCAGCGCCAGTGAACCCGACAGCAGTCCGCCGACAATCTCAGCGACCATAAAAATAGCAGTGACCAGAAATGCGGCCAGTAAACGATTGCGGTTTCCACCGGTATGAGAATGCGAGTGCGCCATAATTATCCAGTTTTAAAATCAAGCATGCTTAATCATATCAATAATTTTACCTGACAAAACACAAAGACTTAACGTTAATAACGCTCTCTGCCGCAGTGCGATGCCTTATTAAAGCGTCAGTTTTTGAGAAATAAACCAGAACGTGTAAAATGAGCGTCAGAGAGGAGATTCTCTAAATGAAAAAGGAGAGCCAAAGCTCCCCTTTCAGTAAGATACCCGTTTGGATTACTGCGTGGTGCCATCCGTTTTGGTATCTGCACCGGGTCCGACTTTCTTATTGATATCCGGGCATTTACCGTCTTTACACTGGGTATTTTTATCAATCTGGTCGGCGGTCATCTTTGAATGATGTTTGGTGGTTTTATGCTTAGTGCCGTTGTGCGTGGCCGTTGCATCACCGGTGTTGTTGATTTTGCTGTTATCAACTTTGTTCGGTGCCAAATTCTCTTTTGCTCCACCCGCGGCTGCGCCCGCATCTGCCGCCTGGTTAGCGGTACCGTTGTTGCCGCCAGCGGCCATTGCTGCGCCACTGCCCAGAGTCATCGCTGCTGTCAGAAATACGATCGCAAACTTGTTCATCATTATGCTCCGTTAATGTTTTGTGTTGACGATCCAAACCTTGCTGAAAACGCGGTTTGAATAAAGAAATGGAGGAGGCGCAAGCGTCTCCCGCATAATGCTCACATTCGTGAAGCTTGTGATCTCTATGCGTTTTTTTTTAGTGTTGACCGATAAAAGTATAGTAAGGATTAGCAGAACAGCAAATTCGCCCGATGATTATTCAGGGAAAGTTGATTTACAGCCCCGTGCGCACGCGATAAATTGGCTGAGATGCGCCTGGTGTGCAGTATTGCCATGAAAATATCTGGAAATATTATGAATTATCAGAATGATGACCTGAGAATCAAAGAAATAAAAGAATTGCTTCCTCCTGTTGCCTTACTGGAAAAATTCCCGGCCACGGACACGGCGGCGAAAACAGTCGCTAAGGCCCGTCAGGCAATTCACAATATTCTGCAAAAAACCGACGACCGCTTATTAGTCGTCATTGGTCCTTGTTCCATCCATGATGTTACCGCCGCGAAAGAATACGCTCAGCGCCTGCTGAAGCTGCGCGAAGCGCTGAGTGATTCCCTGGAAGTGGTGATGCGGGTCTATTTTGAAAAACCGCGTACCACGGTGGGTTGGAAAGGACTGATTAACGATCCGCACATGGATAACAGCTATCAGATTAACGATGGCCTGCGTATTGCCCGTAAGCTGCTGCTGGACATTAACGATACTGGCTTACCGGCTGCCGGTGAGTTTCTGGACATGATTACTCCGCAGTACGTGGCCGATCTGATGAGCTGGGGGGCAATTGGCGCGCGCACCACCGAGTCCCAGGTGCACCGCGAACTTTCCTCCGGCCTTTCCTGTCCGGTAGGTTTTAAAAATGGTACCGACGGCACGATTAAGGTCGCTATCGACGCAATCAACGCGGCCAGCGCACCACACTGTTTCCTGTCAGTCACCAAATATGGCCATTCCGCCATTGTCGAAACCACCGGCAACGGCGACTGCCATATCATCCTGCGCGGCGGCAAAGAGCCAAACTACAGTGCGCACCATGTGAATGCCGTAAAAGCCGGCCTGGAAAAAGCGGGTCTGGACCCGCAGGTGATGATCGACTTCAGCCACGCTAACAGCAGCAAGCAGTTTAAAAAGCAGCTGACGGTGGCGGACGATGTCGCGCAGCAGATTGCGGGCGGTGACAAAGCGATTATCGGCGTAATGATTGAGAGCCATTTAGTCGAAGGCAATCAGAGTCTGGAAAGCGGCGAGCCGCTGGTTTACGGCAAAAGCGTTACCGACGGCTGCATCGGCTGGGAAGATACTGAAACTGTGCTGCGCCAGCTGGCAGACGCGGTAAAAGCCCGTCGCGGCTAAGTAAAGCGCCATAAAAAAATCCGCCCGAGGGCGGATTTTTTTATTGTCTGAACATCAGCAAATTACTTTGCTTTACCCTGGTTAGCCACGGCAGCCGCTTTCGCAGCGATCTCGTCGGCATCGCCCAGGTAGTAGTGTTTGATCGGCTTAAAGTTTTCGTCGAACTCATACACCAGTGGTACGCCAGTTGGGATGTTCAGTTCGAGGATCTCTTCTTCGCTCATGTTGTCCAGGTATTTCACCAGCGCACGCAGGGAGTTACCGTGTGCAGCGATGATCACTTTCTCACCGCTTTTCATGCGCGGCAGAATGGACTCGTTCCAGTAAGGCAGCACGCGATCGATGGTCAGCGCCAGGCTTTCGGTGGTTGGCAGCTGTTCAGCGGTCAGCGAAGCGTAACGTGGGTCGTGGCCAGGGAAACGTTCATCGGCACGATCCAGCTCTGGCGGAGTCACTGCAAAGCCGCGACGCCACTGTTTAACCTGCTCGTCACCGTATTTCTGTGCGGTTTCCGCTTTATCCAGGCCCTGTAGCGCACCGTAGTGACGCTCGTTCAGACGCCAGGATTTTTCAACCGGCAGCCAAACCTGATCCACTTCGTCCAGAATGTTCCACAGCGTGTGGATGGCACGTTTCAGCACGGAGGTATAAGCGAAGTCGAAGGTAAAACCTTCTTTTTTCAGCAGCTGACCCGCCGCTTTCGCTTCGGTACGCCCTTTATCGGAAAGATCAACATCGTACCATCCGGTAAAGCGGTTTTCATTGTTCCACTGGCTTTCGCCGTGACGTACCAGAACCAGCTTAGTTACAGCCATAGCTTAACTCCTTAAATTTCAGACGTTTCTGAGATAATGGTAAACCGAAAATTGCCCGACGCATTCCGTCGCAATTTCTACAGGCCATTACCATAACGGAAATCTGTGCAGCGCGTAAGCCTGTAGCCATCGCGATGCACGTTTTTCATGCGCTTAATCAAACCGCCGTCAGACGATAGCGCGTTACCGACTGATACGATTCACCGGGTTGTAGCCAGCAGTCGGGCTGTGGCCATTCAGGGTGATTCGGCGAGTCGGGCAGAAACTCGCTTTCCAGCGCGATGCCCTGAAAGGCAGTATAGACGCCCTGTTCGCGCGCCGGTGTGCCTTCCAGATAATTGCCGGAGTAAAACTGCAGCGCAGGCGCGGTCGTAAAGACGCTAAGCTTTAGCCGGCCATCCGCAGACCACAGTTCGGCGTTGGGCTGGTTATCCGCCACTTCGTTCAGCAGGAAAGCATGATCGTAGCCTTTCACCGCGCGCTGATCCGCATCCAGCAGGAAATCCTGCGCAACGCTTTTCAGCTGACGGAAATCAAAACCGCTATCGGTCACCGCGGTCAGATCGGCATTCGGTATCCCGTCGCGGTTCACCGGCAGATAGTAATCGGCGTTGAGCTGTAAACGATGATGACGGGCATCATCGTGCTGCGCATCCAGATTAAAATAGGCGTGATTAGTAAGATTGACCGGGCAGGGCTGGTCGACCGTTGCCTGATACTGGATCGACAGCGTATTGTCATCTTCCAGCCGGTAGAGCAGCGAAACCAACAGGTTGCCGGGATAACCCTGATCGCCATCGACAGATTCCAGTTTGTATTCCACTTCCTGCTCTGCCTGACGCACGATCTGCCAGCGGCGATGATGGAAGCCTTCCGGGCCGCCGTGCAGCTGATGCACGCCCTGATTCGCCGTCAGTTGAATAGATACGTCGTCTTTCTGCAACGTCGCGTTAGCGATGCGGTTAGCATAGCGGCCGACGGTCGCGCCCAGATAGGCCGTCTGATTCAGATAATCGGACGGTGTCGCGCAGCCCAGCAGAGCCTCACGTACGCTGCCATCTTTCATCGGGATACGCGCCGACAGCCAGGTCGCGCCCCAGTCCATAAACGTCGCAACCATGCCGCCAGCGTTGCGCAGCGTGGTGATACGCCACGGCTGGCCGTCGGGCGCATGGGAGTTGATTTCTCTTAGCATTGACCTGCTCCTGCCGATGCTTTACAGACGTAGAAGGTTTCTTTAATGCCGGATTGGGCTTCGTACTGCTCCGCCACGGCGGACTTCACGCTATCGACCAAATCCAGCGGCATCAGCGCCACGACACAGCCGCCGAAGCCGCCGCCGGTCATGCGCACGCCGCCACGCTCGCCGAGCGTCGCCTTAATGATTTCCACCAGCGTATCGATTGGCGGCACGGTGATTTCGAAGTCATCGCGCATGGAAGCGTGCGATTCCGCCATCAGCACGGCCATCCGCGCCAGATCGCCTTTTGCCAGCGCGCTAGCAGCTTCCAGCGTGCGGGCGTTTTCAGTTAGCACATGGCGAACGCGTTTAGCGACCAGCGGATCCAGCTCCTGTTCCCTTGCCGCAAACTGCTGCAAATCCACATCGCGCAGTGACGTTTTATCAAAGAAGCGGGCACCGGCTTCGCACTGCTGACGACGGGTATTGTACTCACTGCCCACCAGACTGCGGCGGAAGTTGGAGTTGATAATGACCACGGCAATATCTTCCGGCATTGGCACAGGTTGTGTACCCAGCGTCCGGCAGTCGAGCAGCATGGCGTGATCTTTCTCGCCCAGCGCGGAAATCAGCTGGTCCATAATGCCGCAGTTACAGCCGACAAACTGGTTTTCCGCTTCCTGACCGTTTACGGCGATGGCGGCACCGTCCAGCGGCAGCTGATACAACTGCTGGAAAACCGTGCCTACCGCCACTTCCAGCGAGGCGGAAGAACTCAGCCCCGCGCCCTGAGGCACGTTGCCCGCGATAACCATATCCACGCCAGCAAAATCACCGTTGCGCAGTTGCAGATGCTTCACCACGCCGCGCACGTAGTTAGACCACATCTGCGTTTCATGTGGGGTAATCGCGTCGTCCAGTGAAAAACTGTCCTGCTCGTTGTCGTAATCTGCTGCAATAACGCGGACCACGCGGTCGTCGCGTTTTGCACAGGCGATGACCGTTTGATAATCAATCGCACAAGGCAGCACAAAGCCATCATTGTAATCGGTATGCTCGCCGATCAGATTCACACGGCCCGGCGCCTGGAACGTCTGTGTTGCAGCATAGCCAAACTGGTCGGCAAAAAGCTGTTGGGTAGCGGTTTGTAATGTCATTCTGATGCTCCGGTCTCGCGGAAATGGATGTCGCTGACGGAGCGCAGGCGTTCAGCCGCCTGTTCCGCCGTTAAATCACGCTGGGTTTCTGCCAGCATCTCGTAGCCGACCATAAATTTGCGTACCGTCGCAGAACGCAGCAGCGGCGGATAGAAATGAGCATGAAGCTGCCAGTGTTGGTTTTCTTCGCCGTTAAACGGCGCGCCGTGCCAGCCCATGGAATAGGGGAAAGAGCACTGGAACAGGTTGTCGTAACGGCTGGTCAGTTTTTTCAACGCCAGGGCTAAATCCTTGCGCTGCGCATCGGTTAAATCGACCAGCCGTTTGACAGGCGCTTTTGGCAGCAGCAGCGTTTCAAATGGCCACGCCGCCCACCATGGCACCACGGCCAGCCAGTGTTCAGTTTCAACCACGGTTCTGCTGCCGTCTTTCAGTTCACGCGTGGCGTAATCCACCAGCATTGGCGAACCATGTTTGGCAAAGTAATCGCGCTGAAGATCGTCTTCGCGCTTCGCTTCATTGGGCAGGAAGCTGTTTGCCCAGACCTGGCCGTGCGGATGGGGATTGGAACAGCCCATCGCCGCGCCTTTATTTTCAAACACCTGCACCCACGGATAGTGCTGACCCAGATCGGCAACCTGTTCCTGCCAGGTTCGTACCACCTCTTCCAGTGCGGAAACGGAAAGTTCTGGCAGCGTTTTGCTGTGATCCGGCGAAAAGCAGATAACCCGGCTGGTGCCGCGCGCGCTTTCGCAGCGCATCAGAATATCTTCGCTTTCTGGCGCATCCGGCGTATCGGTCATCAGCGCAGCAAAATCGTTGGTAAACACATAGGTGCTGGTGTAATCGGGATTTTTATCGCCCGTTACGCGGGTGTTGCCAGGACAGAGAAAACAGTCCGGATCATGAGCCGGTAATTTTTCTTGTGAAGGCGTTTCCTGCGCGCCCTGCCATGGCCGTTTAGCACGATGGGGAGAGACCAGAATCCACTGATCTGACAGCGGGTTATAGCGGCGATGCGGATGATCGACCGGATTAAATTTTTGCATGTTTTGTCCTGATAACCTTACTTATACCAGCGAACCCTGGAGGAAAAATAGCACAATACGAGAGAATAAAGCGTGATCCAGTGTGGATAAATGGAATCGTTTACACAAACTGAAAAATCCGAAATAGCGGCCTTCAGGGGAAAATAATCGATAAACAGGCATGGCGCAATAGCATAAAGTGGTAGCGGTTACACTCAGAATGCAACCCGCGCCTGTACTATCTCAGCAGCGCCAGCTCAGTTCTGAGGTTAAACCACCTCTTCCTGCTGATAGCGATAGCCGCTGCCATCAGGCACAAAGGTTAAACGGTGTGTAATGCATTGCGGCGCATCTTCAGCATGGTGCGAAACAAACAGCAGCTGCGTTTTTCCTTCACCAATCAGCACGTCGACAAAGCGGCGCACCAGCTGACGGTTAATCGGGTCCAGTCCCTGAAGCGGTTCATCAAGGATGAGCAGAGCGGGATGCTTAACCAGCGCGCGCGCGATCAATACCAGCCGCTGTTGACCCCACGAGAGGCTGTGGAAAGGCACATCGGCGGCTTTGCTCATGCCAAGCCGCTGTAGCCACTGCGCTGCAAGCTGCTGCTGGCGGTCCGAAACGGCCTGGTAGATTCCAATGGAGTCGAAATAGCCGGAAAGAATGACGTTGCGCACGCTGCTGCTGACGCGGTAGTCAAGATGCAGGCTACTGCTGACATAACCGATATGCTGCTTGATGTCCCAAATGGTTTCGCCGCTGCCGCGACGGCGGCCGAACAGCGTTAAATCGTTACTGTAGCCCTGAGGATGATCGCCGGTCACCAGGCTGAGCAGCGTCGATTTTCCCGCGCCGTTCGGGCCAACAATTTGCCAGTGTTGCCCCGGCTGCACTTCCCAGCTCAGGTGATTAAGAATGGGTTTATCGTCATACGACACCACGCCATCGCGCAGTAAAATCAGCGGTAGCGCCGGTTCAGACTGCGCCTCATCAGGCTCGGGCAATGCCATTCCCTGTAAGCTTTCGCTGTGGGCCAGTTGTGCAACCAGCGCTTCAGCCAAAATTTCCTCACGTGGACCTACGTGAGTCAGCGTGCATTCAGCCAGCACGCCAACCTTATCGATAAAATCGGGAATATCATCAAAGCGATTCAGCACCAGCACAATGGTGTAATCCTGCTGATGCAGCCCGGCTAACACCTGCGCAAGATTAGCGCGTGAGGCCACATCCAGACCATCAAAAGGCTCATCAAGGATCAGCAAATCAGGCTGAGCCATCAGCGCCTGGCATAACAGCGTCTTACGCGTCTCGCCGGTTGAAAGGTATTTAAATCGCCTGTCGAGCAGGGAAGTAATGCCAAACAGCGCCGCCAGCTGTTCACAGCGCTCAGCGTTATTGATTTCAGCCTGAATAATCTGCGCGGTGGTGCGGCCGGTATCGTCTTCATCGGCGCTGAGCATGTCGGTGTTATTGCGCTGCCACTCCTCGGAGACCAGCTTTTGCAGCTGTTCGAGAGAAAGACGGGCAGGGCGGGAAAACTGCGTCGCCATCTTTCCTTTTGCCACCGGTAATTCGCCCGATAAGGCTTTAGCCAGCGAGGATTTACCGCTGCCGTTTGCGCCGACAAAAGCCCAGCTTTCACCCGCCTGGATGCAGAGATCGTTTAAGGTCAGGGTACGGGTACTGCTCAGATGAAACGTGCCTTGCGAAATATGCAACCCAGACATTGTTTATTCCATTTTATGCATTGTACCCCAACTAATAAACGCCAGCGGCCGCGCTGTCAAATGCGGCGGTTAATTTCAGAGTAGCGTGGCGATAATGACCTGGTCAGCATTAAAATGTGCTGTTACCGTCTGACCGGGTTGCAGTTTTTGCCGATCGACGCGATCGTTATCAAGCGTGGCGCACAGCGTTTCATTGCTGGCCAGGGTAATTAAAACTTCGCTGTGCGTGGCGCCTCGTTCAAGCTGGGCGAGCGTGCCGCTGAGCTGATTATCCGCCCCGGAAGCGCCTTGGGTAACATCGACCCACGGCGCTTTGATTAACACCAGCACTTCTTTTCCGGCGGTGAGCGCAAGACGATTCGCGCTTTGCTCGGTCAGCGCCACGTTGATGAGCGTTGCGCCATCGGCCAACAGGACTTCTACATGCTGCTGAATGGCCTCGGTATCGCGCTGTACAACGGTGCCAAAAAGCTGATTACGGGCGCTGGTCTGCAACGAAAAGCGAGCGATAGCGCCGAGCAGGCTGCCAAGCGGTACATCATCCTGTAAAACGTCGAACGCTTTTTGCTGAATCTGCTCCAGCAGGGCAAACAACTGGATCAGCCTCTCGCCACAGGGCGTCACCTGCGCACCGCCGCCGCCTTTGCCGCCGGTGGCACGCTCAACCAGCGTGCGGTCGGCCAGCGTGTTCATTTCATTAATCGCATCCCAGGCGCTTTTGTAGCTGATGCCTGCCAGCTTCGCGCCCTGGCTGATTGAGCCGGTGTGGCGGATCTGCTTCAGCAGTTCGATGCGGCGGGGATCGGCAAACAGTCGTTGTTGCAGCTTCAGAATCAGGGAAAGGTCGGCCTGCATAGCGGCTCCTGGTAAAAGGTTTTTCAGAATTGTACACCGTTGCGCGCGCCAGACGTAAAAACAGGTAAAACGCACAAAAGGTCAGTGCACTTTTTCTTCCCACAGATACAATGACTTCTTTTGGTCAGCAAGGGAGACAACCATGCTGGAATTACTGATGGGTCTTGGGGAAGCAATCCTCATGGTGCCGGTGGTGATGGCGATTATCCTCGGGCTGATTTACGGCCTGGGCGAAGTGTTTAACGTTATCTCCAAATTTGGTCACCGCAAGGACCAGACGGCGAAAAGCCGCCAGTAACAGAGCTTTATACCGCGCCCGCATTTTCCGGGCGCGTTTTTTTTGCGCGATCTCAACTTCTCTCTTCTCCTGCCGATAAATTACGTGACAAGGTTTTTTCTCGTTATAGTATCTCCTACATAACGACACCCTCTGGAGAACACCATGTCTGTGAAATTACGTCATTTCTTTATCGGTACAGTTTTAACGGCCAGCGTGGCAGGCCATGCCGTGGCGGCAGAAACTCTCACCGTATTTGCGGCTGCGTCGCTGACGAATGCATTGCAGGATATTGCTCAGCAGTATCAGCAGGGAAAAGAGGTGAAAATCGTCTCTTCGTTTGCCTCCTCTTCGACGCTGGCACGCCAGATAGAGCAGGGTGCGCCTGCGGATCTGTTTATCTCTGCCGATCAGCAGTGGATGGATTATGCTGCGCAGAAGAAAACGCTGGATGATGCCAGCCGCGTCACGCTGCTGGGTAACGATTTGGTGCTGGTTACGGCCGACGCGAAGGCTCCGCAGGTGGCGATTAACAAAACCACCGACTGGAAAAGCTTGCTGAAAGGCCAGCGTTTGTCGGTGGGCGATCCCGATCATGTACCCGCCGGTATTTACGCGAAAGAAGCGTTGCAAAACCTTGGTGCATGGTCTGAGTTAGAGCCGGTGTTGGCCCGGGGAAACAGCGTGCGAGCTGCGCTGGCGCTGGTCGAGCGTAACGAAACGCCTTACGGCATCGTGTATGGCTCCGATGCCATCGCCAGCAAAAAAGTCACCGTGGCCGGCGTCTTTCCCGCTGACAGCCACAAGCCAGTGGAATATCCCATGGCGATGCTGAAAGATCGTAATTCTGCCAGCGTTACCGCTTTCTACAACTATCTGAAAGGGCCAGATGCGGCGGCCGTTTTCAAACGTTACGGATTTACACCGGTATTATGATCCTTAGTGACCCCGAATGGCAGGCGATTGCGTTAAGCCTGAAAGTTTCAACAGTTGCGGTATTGTTCAGCCTGCCGTTCGGGATCCTGATGGCCTGGATACTGGTGCGTTGCCGTTTTCCAGGCAAAACCCTGCTCGACAGCCTGATCCATCTGCCGCTGGTGCTGCCACCGGTTGTGGTGGGCTATCTGCTGCTGATCGGCTTTGGGCGGCGCGGTTTTATCGGCGAATACCTGTATGACTGGTTCGGTTTTACCTTTGCTTTCAGCTGGCGGGGAGCCGCGCTGGCTTCCGCGGTTATCGCTTTTCCGCTGATGGTCAGAGCAATCCGTCTGGCGCTGGAAAGCGTCGACAGCAAGCTGGAGCTGGCGGCACGCACGCTGGGCGCCGGGCGCTGGCGGGTCTTCTTCACCATCACTTTACCGCTTACGCTGCCCGGGATTATTGCCGGAACGGTACTGGCTTTCGCCCGCTCGCTGGGCGAGTTCGGCGCCACTATCACCTTCGTGTCAAATATTCCTGGCGAAACCCGCACTATTCCTTCCGCGATGTATACCCTGATTGAAACGCCCGGTGCGGAAAACGCGGCGGCGCGTCTCTGCGTGATTGCTATTGTGCTGGCGCTCTGTTCGCTTTGGCTGTCGGAATGGCTTGCACGCTGGGGCCGCAAAAGGCTGGGGGGAACATGCTCGAACTGAATTTCACGCAGCGGCTGGGCGAGCATACGCTGAAAATTAATGCACAGCTGCCAGCCCGCGGTATTACCGCTATTTTTGGCGTGTCGGGCGCGGGTAAAACGTCCCTGATCAACGCAATTGGTGGCCTGACGCAGCCGCAGGAAGGCCGGATTGTGCTCAACGATCGTCTGCTCAGCGATGCCGCGTCGGGCCTGAACCTGCCGCCGGAGAAACGCCGAATTGGCTATGTATTTCAGGATGCCAGGCTGTTTCCTCACTATCGGGTGAAGGGCAATCTGGAATATGGCATGGCGAAAAGCATGCGGCCGCAGTTTGATTCGCTGGTCGCGCTGCTGGGCATTGGCGAGCTGCTGTCACGTTTTCCCGCCTCGCTTTCTGGCGGTGAAAAGCAGCGGGTAGCGATTGGCCGTGCGTTGCTGACTGCGCCTGAGATTTTATTGATGGATGAACCGCTGGCCTCGCTGGATCTGCCGCGCAAACGTGAGCTGCTGCCTTATCTGCAAAAGCTGGCAAAACAGGTTGAGATCCCCATTCTTTACGTCAGCCACAGCCTGGATGAAATTATTCAGCTGGCGGATAATGTGCTGGTGCTGGACAACGGTGAAGTCAAAGCGTTGGGCACGCTGGAGAAAGTCTGGGCCAGCAGCGCGATGCGGCCCTGGTTGCCCCGCGCCGAGCAAAGCACCGTGCTGAAAGTGCAGGTGCTTGAGCAGCATCCTCATTATGCGATGACCGCGCTGTCCTTAGGCGATCAGCATATTTGGGTCAGCCGCATCGATGCACCGCAGAAGACGCCGCTGCGCATTCGTATTCAGGCGGCGGACGTTTCGCTGATCCTACAGCCGCCGGTTAACAGCACTATCCGCAACGTGATCCCGGCGAAGGTTGCTGAACTGTTGGAAATTGAGGATCAAATTGAGGTGAAGCTGCTGGTCGGTCAAAGCGAATTGTGGGCGCGGATCACGCCCTGGGCTCGCGATGAGTTAATGATTAAACCGGGTATGTGGCTTTATGCGCAAATCAAAAGCGTGGCGATTGTCACCTGATTACAGCACTTCTTTGTAGATAGTGTCGGCAATGCCCGGTTCAAGATTGGTACCGATGACGCGACCGGCACGGGCTTTGATGGCGTCATCGGCATTGCCCATTGCCACGCCCAGCCCGACGTTTTCCAGCATGCTCAGGTCGTTATAGTTATCCCCGAAGGCCAGCACGTCGCGCATCTGATAACCTTGCGACTCGACCCATTCTGCCAGACGCTTACCTTTGCTGTTGCCCGCTTTGGCAATATCGACCTGATCGTGCCATGACCATTCGCAGGCCAGCCCCATCTCGTTTTCCACTTTTTCCGCGAACTGCTGTAGCGCGCGAGTGTCAGGATGTGAAAGCGCAAACTTCCAGATAGCGTCAGCCTGTTGGGCCGCTTTCGCCAGGCTGTCGACGTGATTAAACACCGGGCGCTGAGGTTCAGGCAGCGAAAGTCCCCAGTTAATCGTCCGCGTAACGTGGCCGGTTTCGGTCTGATAAAGCATCGCATTATCCACATACAGCAGCCCGTGGATCGCGGCTTTATCCAGCATCTCAATCACCCTGAGCGCCTGTGCTGCTGGCAGCGGATCGGCTTTTAAGACCTTTTTTGCATGATAATCATACAAATAGGTACCATTACAGCAAATTGCAGGTGTATCGAGCGCCAGCGCCTGATAAAAAGGATGGATGGCCACATGATGGCGGCCGGTCACAATCACCACCTTCACGCCAGCCTGCTGCGCTTTTTCCAGCGCGGCCAGTGATTCCGGCAGAATAGTTTTACCCGGCGTTAACAGAGTGCCGTCCAGGTCTAAAGCAATGATGCGATAACTCATAAACAGTTCCGAAAGTGACTTAATATGAGCTAATGAGTGTACACGGTGTGACCGGGTTAACAAAATTGACCGGCACAAATCACGCTACCCGCTTTGTCAAAACGCGCTACGCTGAAGCAGGTCAGAAACTCAGAACAAGGAGAATTCATGAAACAAGTCGTCTATACCGCCAGTCCGGAAAGCCAGCAAATTCACGTTTGGGATTTGAACGACAACGGGGCGTTAACCCTGTTGCAGGTTGTGGATGCGCCAGGTCAGGTGCAACCGATGGTGGTCAGTCCTGATAAAGGTTTTCTCTATGTTGGCGTGCGCCCCGATTTTCGCGTGATCGCTTACAAAATTGATGGGGAAGGAAAACTGGCAGAAGCAGGTCACGCATCACTGCCCGGCAGCCCTACGCATATTTCGACCGATCGGGAAGGGCGCTTTATCTTTGTCGGCTCCTATAACGATGCCTGTGTCAGCGTTACGCCGGTCGGCGCGGATGGCCTGCCTGGCGCGCCCGTCTCGGTGATCCACGGCCTGGACGGTTGTCACTCGGCCAACATCGATCTCAGCAATAAAACGCTGTTTGTCCCGGCACTGAAACAGGATCGTATCTGCCTGTTCGATTTGCAGGATAACGGCGGGCTGGTGGCGCATAAGCAACCTCAGGTGACTACGGTTGAAGGCGCCGGCCCGCGCCATATGGTGTTCCATCCAAACCAGCAGTATGCCTACTGCGTTAACGAACTGGACAGTACGGTTGACGTCTGGCAGCTGAATAACGCGCATGGCGAAGTCGAACGCGTACAAAGTCTGGATATGATGCCGGAAGGGTTTAGCGACACGCGCTGGGCGGCCGATATTCGCCTGACGCCAGATGGTCGTCATCTTTACAGCTGCGATCGCACGGCCAGCATTCTTACCGTGTTTAGCGTCAGCGAAGATGGCGGGTTGCTCACGATTGAAGGCTATCAGCCAACCGAAACGCAGCCGCGTGGTTTTAATATCGATCACAGCGGTAACTACCTGATTGCCTCAGGACAGAAATCGCATCACATTGAAGTGTACAAAATTACCGGTGAGCAAGGGTTGCTGGCACCGCTGGCGCGCTACGCGGTGGGTCAGGGCCCAATGTGGGTGACGATCGCGGCGCTTTGAAGGCGATGAGATTGGCAGCATAGTGCTGGCATGAGGAACATGGGCCGTCCACAAAGACGTAAAAAAGCGGCGTCCCTGCCGGCTCCGTGCATGGCCCAGGACGCTTTGTTCCCGTCCCATGATCCTCATGCTTTGACTTATTCACCGTCTGCAATAAGGGCAGGGGTAAGCCCGCCCTTATTTATTGCAGTTAGCTGTAGATAGCGGTAATCGATGCGCTGTCCAGCTGATGGAAATGGACATTAAAGCCCAGCATCGCCCCGCTGGCGTTTTCATCCACTTCCAGCGTCTCCACGTCTAAGGCATAGACGGTAAAGATATAGCGATGGCTTTCACCTTTTGGTGGTGCCGCGCCGCCGTATCCCGCTTTACCAAAATCGGTGCGCGTTTGCACCGAGCCGGAAGGCAGGTCGGCCACGCCAGAACCCGCGCCCTGTGGCAGAACACGCGTGTCAGCAGGCAGATTCGCCACGCCCCAGTGCCACCAGCCGGAACCGGTTGGCGCATCGGGATCGTAGCAGGTTACCACAAAACTTTTGGTGCCCGACGGCACCTCATCCCAAGCCAGATGCGGCGAAAGGTTATCACCGGTGTAGCCCATGCCGTTAAATACCTGGCGTTCCGGCAGCTTATCGCCATCGTTAAAATCCTGGCTGAACAGTTTCATTTCACCTCCTGGTGTTACAGATGCAGTAGTTTCAGCAGCTCCTCGGCTGCGGCTGCGGACGATGCAGGGTTTTGCCCGGTCACCAGATGACCATCGGTCAGGGCATAGCTTCCCCAGTCGTCGGTCTTTTCATAGTGGCCGCCCAGCGCTTTCAGCTCGTCCTCAACCAAAAAAGGTACCACATCTGTTAACCCAACGGCGCTTTCTTCGCTGTTGCTGAAACCGGTGACGCGTTTGCCCGCAACCAGTGGCGTGCTGTCTGGTTTTTTCGCATGGCGCAATACGCCCGGCGCGTGGCACACGGTGCCAACCGGTTTGCCGTTAGCATAGAAATTCTCAATCAGTTCAATACTGTGCTGATTTTCAGCCAGATCCCACAACGGGCCGTGACCGCCGGGATAGAACACGGCATCAAACGTGGTGCTGTCAATGCTATCCAGCTGTTGAGTGTTTGCCAGCGCCTGCTGGGCGACGATGTCTTTACGGAAACGCTCCGTATCCACCGTCTGCGCATCCGGCGCGTCGCTGACCGGATCAAGCGGTGGCTGGCCGCCCGCAGGCGAGGCCAGTACCACATTAGCTCCCGCATCGCGAAAGACGTAGTAAGGTGCCGCGAACTCCTCCAGCCAGAAACCGGTTTTCTTACCCGTGTTGCCCAACTGGTCATGGGAGGTCAGCACCATTAAAATTTTCATCTCGCTCTCCTTAAGGTTTGTCGCCGGCGACTCTGATCAGCACTTTGCCAAAGTTCTGGCCTTCTAACATGCCAATAAAGGTTTCCGGAGCATTGTCCAGGCCGTCGACGATATCTTCGCGGAACACGAAGCGATCTTCGGCTACCCACTGGCTCATTTGCTGGAAGAATTCGCCAAAGCGATGGCCGTAGTCCTGAGTGATGATAAAGCCTTCAACGCGCAGGCGCTTACGCAGGATTGCGCTCTGGAACTGTGGCAGATGATCCGGGCCAGGGGCGGTTTCCGTGCTGTTGTAGTCGGCAATCAAGCCACAAACCGGGATGCGGCCTTTGGTATTCATCAGCGGCAGAACGGCCTGGAATACCGGACCACCAACGCTTTCGAAATAGACATCGATGCCGTCGCGGCAATAGCGCTTCAGCGACTCGGCCAGATCGCCGGAGCGATGATCCAGGCAACGGTCAAAGCCCAGCACTTCTTCGGCGTAGCGGCATTTTTCTTCGCCGCCAGCAATGCCCACAACATAGCAGCCTTTCAGTTTGGCTATCTGTCCGACCATGGAACCCACTGCGCCGGTAGCCGCTGCCACCACCACGGTTTCGCCAGGCTGCGGATTACCGATATCCAGCAGACCCATATAGGCGGTGAAGCCGGTCATCCCAAGCATGCCCAGCGCCCAGGAAGGGTGCTTCAGCACCGGGCCGGTCAGTTTAAACAGGTCTTTGCCATCGGAAATGGCGAAATCCTGCCAGCCGCTCTGGCTGACAACCCAGTCGCCCGGCGCATAGTCTTCATGGTTAGATTGTTCAACGATAGCGACGGTGCCTGCGCCCATCACGTCATTGACTGCAATCGGCGGAACATAAGAAGGCGCGTCGCTCATGCGGCCACGCATATAGGGATCCAGCGAAAGCCAGACGGTACGCAACAGAATTTCACCTTTCCCTGGCGTGGGTACGTGCTGCGACTCAAGACGGAAATTCGCTTCGGTTGGCGCACCGTGAGGGCGTGAGGCCAACACAATGCGGCGGTTAGTCTGTTTATCTTGCGGCATGATCTTTCTCCTTATATTTACTGCTCGTAGGTAGAAAGCGTAGTGCATCAGCGCCTCTCTCGCCTGGTCGCACGTGCGGCGCATGGGGAGAAAGGCGGCTGGGGAACTCAGGCCATAAACAGCGCGGGACAGACCAGCGCCGCTGCAATAGCGTCTGTTAACTGCTGAAGTGCCTCAGGCTGGATGATATAAGGCGGCATCAGGTAGATCAGTTTGCCAAACGGGCGGATCCAGACGCCACGTTCGACAAAGAATCGCTGGAGTGCAGCCATATTTACCGGGTGATGGGTCTCAATGACGCCGATGGTGCCGAGCACGCGGGCATCCTTCACTTCCGGCAGATCCTGCAAAGGCAACAGAGCGGAACGCAGATGCGCTTCAATGTTCGCCACCTGCTGCTGCCAGTGATTCTCCTGCAACAGCGCCAGACTCTCGCTGGCAACGGCGCAGGCCAGTGGATTCCCCATAAAGGTAGGGCCGTGCATAAAGCAGCCCGCTTCGCCGTTGCTGATGGTGTTTGCCACATCGCGTGTGGTCAGCGTGGCGGAAAGCGTCAGGGTACCGCCCGTCAGCGCCTTGCCAACGCACATAATGTCGGGCGCAATCCCTGCATGTTCACAGGCAAACAGCTTGCCGGTACGGCCGAAACCGGTGGCAATCTCATCGGCAATCAGCAGGATGTTATGGCGATCGCAGAGTTCACGAACGCGCTGTAGGTAGCGTGGATGGTAAAAGCGCATGCCGCCCGCGCCCTGCACAATCGGTTCCAAAATCACCGCGGCCAGCTCATTCGTATGCTGCTCAATCAGCCGCGTGAAATCATCCGCATCGTTCTCCAGCCATTCGTCATCAAAACGACAGGCGGGCGCCGCGGCGAAAAGATGCGTCGGCAGATAGCCCTGGTACAGGCTGTGCATGGAGTTCTGCGGATCGCACACTGACATCGCCGCAAAGGTATCACCGTGATAGCCATTGCGCAGCGTCAGAAAACGCTGGCGCTTTTCGCCGCGCGCCTGCCAGTACTGCAACGCCATTTTCATCGAGACTTCCACCGCGACCGATCCCGAATCCGCCAGGAAAACGCACTCCAGACCGGCCGGCGTCATCGCTACCAGCTTACGGCACAGCGCCACGGCGGCAGGATGCGTAATCCCACCAAACATCACGTGTGACATCTGTTCAATCTGCGCATGCATTGCCTGGTTCAGGCGAGGGTGATTGTAGCCATGAATCGCCGCCCACCACGACGACATCCCGTCCGTCAGCTGTCGCCCGTCGGCCAGTTGCAGGGTGGTATCGAAGGCGTTAGTGACCGGATAAACCGGCAGCGGCTTGCTCATTGAGGTGTAAGGATGCCAGATATGGTCGCGGTCAAAGGCGAGATCGGAAGGGGTCATAAAAAACTTGTAAACCATTTTCAAAAAATTTAGTTTACAAGTATAACCAGGCAATAACGACAAAACAGCATTATTTTTGGAGCAAGCAATGGCAACTCGCTGGACAATCGCCCAGGCCCAGGCCCTTTTTGACAAGCCGTTTTTAGAGCTGATGTTCGAAGCGCAACAGATCCACCGTCAACATTTCGATCCGCGTCAGGTTCAGGTCAGCACGCTGCTGTCGATTAAAACCGGTGCCTGTCCGGAAGACTGTAAATACTGTCCGCAGAGCGCCCGTTATAAGACCGGCCTGGAGTCCGAGCGTCTGATGGAGGTGGAAGAGGTCCTGATCTCCGCGCGCAAAGCAAAAGCGGCCGGTTCTGACCGTTTCTGCATGGGTGCAGCATGGAAAAACCCGCACGAGCGCGATATGCCTTACCTTGAGCAGATGGTAAAAGGCGTAAAGGAGATGGGGCTGGAAACCTGTATGACGCTGGGCACGCTCAGTAACGATCAGGCGGCGCGTCTGGCGCATGCTGGTCTCGATTACTACAACCACAACCTCGACACCTCGCCGGAATTTTACGGCAGTATTATCACCACCCGCAGCTATCAGGAACGTCTGGATACGCTGGGCAAAGTCCGTGATGCGGGCATCAAGGTCTGCTCAGGCGGCATTGTAGGTCTTGGCGAAACCGTGAACGATCGCGCGGGCCTGCTGGTGCAGCTGGCGAACCTGCCGACGCCGCCCGAAAGCGTGCCGATTAACATGCTGGTAAAGGTCAAGGGAACGCCGCTGGCGGACAATGACGATGTCGATCCCTTTGATTTTATTCGAACTATCGCTGTGGCACGCATCATGATGCCGACGTCGCACGTCCGTCTTTCTGCGGGTCGTGAGTCGATGACTGAACAGACGCAGGCAATGTGCTTTATGGCGGGGGCAAACTCGATTTTCTACGGCTGCAAGCTGCTGACCACGCCGAACCCGGAAGAAGATAAAGACATGATGCTGTTCCGCAAACTGGGGCTGAACCCTCAGCACACCACCACGGAAGCGGGCGACAACGAACAGCAGCAAACGCTGGCGGGCCAGTTGCTCAACGCCGATACCGAACAGTTCTACAACGCGGCAGTGTAAATGGGCTGGCAACGAATCAGCCTGGCGCTTGCAGAGCGTCGGGCCAAAGGTCAGTTCCGTCAGCGCCGCGTCACTGACCAGGGGAACGCCCGCCTGTTGCAGGTAGATGGACGGCGCTACCTTAACTTTTCCGCCAACGACTATCTGGGCCTCAGCCACCATCCTCAGGTAATAACCGCCTGGCAACAGGGTGCGGAACGTTATGGTGTGGGCGCAGGGGGATCGGGACACGTAACCGGCTATAGCGTACCTCATCAGGAATTTGAACATCAGCTGGCCGACTGGCTGGGCTATCCGCGCGCGCTGCTGTTTATCTCAGGATTTGCCGCTAACCAGGCGGTGATCGGCGCCATGCTGGCGAAAGACGATCGCCTCTTTGCCGACAAGCTTGCCCATGCTTCACTGCTGGAGGCGGCCTCGCTCAGCCCGGCTACGCTGCGTCGCTTTGCGCATAATCAGCCCGCGTCGCTCGCAAAGCTGCTGGCAGGCAAAGAGGGAGAGGGCGAGACGCTGGTGGTAACGGAAGGCGTATTCAGCATGGATGGCGACAGCGCGCCGCTGGCCAAACTGCATCAGTTAACGCATCAACACCATGGCTGGCTGATGGTGGATGACGCGCACGGCATCGGAACCGTTGGCGAAGAGGGCCGTGGCAGCTGCTGGCAACAGCAGGTGAAGCCCGAACTACTGGTTGTCACCTTTGGCAAGGCCTTCGGACTGAGCGGCGCGGCGGTGTTGTGCAGCGAAGAGATCGCCGACTATCTGCTTCAGTTTGCTCGCCATCTGATTTACAGCACCGCGATGCCGCCGGCTCAGGCCTGCGCGTTGCAGGCGGCCTTGACCTGCGTTCGTCAGGGCGACGAGTTGCGTCAGCGCCTGCAACAAAATATTCAGCAGTTCCGTCAGGGCGCCGCTGAATGCGGGCTGAAAACCCTCGCATCCACGACCGCGATTCAGCCACTGATTGTTGGCGACGAGGTGCGAGCACTTGAGCTCGCGGAAAACCTGCGCGAGCAGGGCTGCTGGGTCACGGCAATCCGTCCGCCAACCGTGCCGCCAGGCACCGCCCGTCTGCGCATCACCCTGAGCGCGGCGCATCTGCCCGCTGATATCCAACGGCTGCTGGAGGTGCTCGATGACGCTAAGGGTTAATAAACATGCCGTTGCTCAAGCTTTTGGCCGGGCAGCGCAAAGCTATAACCAGCATGCGGAACTACAGCGTCTGTGTGGCGAAAAGCTGGCATCTTATGCGGCGCGTCAGCAGGGACTGAATGTTCTGGACGCCGGCTGCGGTCCGGGCTGGTTCAGCCAGCGCTGGCGCAGCGCGGGCAATCGGGTTACGGCGCTGGATTTATCTTCTGCCATGCTGGCGCAGGCGCGTGAAGAGAACACCGCCGATGATTATCAGCAGGGCGACATCGAAGCGCTGCCGTTTGCCGGCGGGCGGTTCGATCTGTGCTGGAGCAATCTGGCCGTGCAGTGGTGTGACGATTTGCGTCTGGCGCTGAAAGAACTGCGGCGCGTCACCCGACCTGGCGGACAGGTGCTGTTCTCGACGCTGGCGGCCGGATCGCTTAGTGAGATGCATATCGCCTGGCGCTCGCTGGATCTGCCTGCACCGGTCAACCGTTTTCTCCCGACGGAGGCTATTCACCAGGCGGGCCAGCCTTTTGGATTACGTCTTGAACAACAAACGTTAACGCTCGCTTTTGCCGACGTGCTCAGCGCCCTGAAATCGCTAAAGGGCATCGGCGCGACGCATCTGCACGAGGGGCGTAGCGGTGGCCTGAGCCGTCGGCATTTACATCAGCTGGCGCAGCACTGGCCGCGTGATGACCGTGGCTATCTGCTCAGCTATCAACTGGTTTATGGAGTAATAAATTGTGAGTAAGCGTTGGTTTATCACCGGCACGGATACGGAAGTCGGTAAAACCGTAGCCAGTACCGCACTGTTACAGGCAGCGAAAGCGGCAGGGTTTTGCAGCGTAGGGTACAAGCCGGTCGCTTCCGGGTGTGAGGTGACGGAAGCGGGCGTGCGTAATAGCGATGCGCTGGCTTTACAGCGTAACAGCGTGCTGACGCTGCCGTATGAAACGGTTAACCCGTTGGCCTTCGTCGAGCCCACTTCGCCGCATATCGTCAGTGCGGAGGAAGGCAGACCGATTACCTTTTCCCAGCTTTCGGCGGGGCTGGCAACGCTGAGTAGCCAGTCTGACTGGGTACTGACCGAAGGCGCAGGCGGCTGGTTTACACCGCTTTCTGAAACCACCACCTTTGCCGAATGGGTACAGCTGGAACAGCTGCCGGTGGTGCTGGTGGTTGGGGTGAAACTGGGCTGTATCAATCATGCCATGCTGACGGCGCAGGCAATTCAGGCCAGCGGACTGCGTCTGGCGGGCTGGATTGCAAACGACATCCAGCCCCGGGGCAAGCGGCATCAGGAATATATGGCTACCCTGACGCAGCGTTTGCCTGCACCGCTGCTGGGCGAAATCCCTTATCTGCACGACGGTAAAGATTTCGACCACTTAGGGCAGTATCTGCGCCTGCCTGAATAGCCGCGTGGCGGAAGGGATTCCGCCACAAATTCAGGACACCGTCAGCCAGGTGTTCACCATGCTTTCATCCAGCTGCGCGACCTTACCGTGCGCCACGTTGCGCCCGCGATGGAGCAGCAGGAAGTAGTCGGCCACCTTACGGATAAACGAAATCCGCTGCTCAAGTAGCAGGATCGTTAAGCCAAAATCGTGGTTAAGCCGGTGGATCAGATTGCCCATTTCCTCTTCCAGCCACGGCGCCATGCCTTCGGTTGGCTCATCCAGAATCAACAATTTCGGCTGCAAAACCAGTGCTCGTGCCAGCGCCAGCTGCTGTTGTTGATCGACCGGCAGCTCGCCGCAGCGCTGATGTCGCAGCGAGTAGAGCAGCGGAAACAGTTCAAACACCATCGGCGGAATGGCAGGGTGCCGTTGCTGACCCGCGCCTGCCAGCAGGGCAATTTGCAGATTGTCTTCGACGCTTAGCTGTGAAAAAAGGTGGCGGCCCTGCGGCACATAACCAATTCCCAGCGCAGCACGCTGTTCAACAGGCTGCATAAGGAGGTTTTGCGGCGGACCGTTGTCTTCCTGCCAGATCATCGAGCCACTGTTGATGGGCAGGTGACCCATAATGCAGTTGACCAGCGTGGTTTTTCCCATCCCTGGCCGCCCCAGCACGCCCGTACAGGTGCCCGGCGGCAAATCCAGATCGACATCCCACAAGATATGATTCTGCCCGTAAAACTGGTTAACAGAACGTAAGCTCAGCATCTGACACTCTCCTCCAGACAGTTTTCGATCGCACCTGATTGCATCCGCTCTACGTCGTGTGGCAAGCAGTCGTCAACGTTTCCTGCGAAACGTCTGCGGCTTTGTGCTTCTCGCTCTGGTGTTTTGAAAGCGTGAGGCGGTCTGAGTACCTTGCAATTCACAGGCCAACTTAAAAGGGGCGGTGACAAAATGGCCGTTGTGAGGAAATTAGCACCAGTTATTGGTCAGGAAATGTTAATAATTTACCGGTGAAACTGTCTTTTGCACTCTGTCAGTGCTCGTGACTTATCATCAGTGGTGCAATTGCCTGAATGGGAGGCAAAGATGGGGTGCTGGCAGACAGAAAATAAAGGGTGAAAAAGGCTGGCGCTGGCAAAATAAGTGTGCCTGACCGGCAGGAAAGAGGTTCTTAAACGACAAAAAAAAAGCAAAAAAAAATATTTGCGTACGCACTCATGCCCGACTGAAGATTTATACACAGCAGACGGCTCGGGCGTTACAATCAGTTATCCACTATTCCTGTGGATAACCGTGTGCATGACAGGATGAAAACCTGCCTGAGGCGAGAGCGGACGCGGCCTGAGCACGGGTTGCTGCGAAACTCATCTGAATTTTCATTCCACATAAAATCAGCTAGTTAACGAAAATCAAGCTGCTGAAATGGGCGGCATAATCCAGGTGCAGCATTTTGTCAGCACGTATTGACAAATGTTAAACTTTCATCCCGCCTGGGGATAACCTTCCGCCATGCCTAATGCTTAAGCATCGAGCGGTCCTGACGAAACGCGGGCCGGGCATTCACCTACACATCCTGCAAAATAACTGTAGATATATCCAGTCTTTTTTGCTGGCAAATTCGGCATAGCGGAGTAAAATTACTCTCCAGTCCGTGCTTTTTTATCACCAGGTAGCCATGCAATGAGCAAAGTCTTTAAACTCAACTCCGATTTCAAACCTTCTGGCGATCAGCCGGAGGCCATTCGCCGCCTCGAAGAAGGCCTTGAAGATGGGCTGGCGCATCAAACGCTGCTTGGGGTAACGGGGTCGGGTAAAACCTTTACCGTGGCAAACGTGATTGCCGATCTCAACCGTCCCACGATGGTTCTGGCGCCGAATAAGACCTTAGCAGCGCAACTTTACGGAGAGATGAAAGAATTTTTTCCTGATAACGCGGTGGAATATTTTGTCTCTTACTATGACTACTACCAGCCGGAAGCCTATGTGCCCAGCTCGGACACCTTTATCGAAAAGGATGCCTCGGTAAACGAACACATCGAACAGATGCGACTGTCGGCAACCAAGGCGCTGCTGGAGCGGCGTGATGTGATCGTGGTGGCCTCAGTGTCGGCCATTTACGGCCTTGGCGACCCCGATCTCTATCTGAAAATGATGCTGCATCTGTCGCGCGGAATGGTTATCGATCAGCGTGCTATTTTACGGCGGCTGGCGGAGCTGCAATATACCCGCAACGATCAGGCCTTCCAGCGCGGGACGTTCCGCGTGCGTGGCGAGGTGATTGATATTTTCCCGGCAGAATCGGATGACTACGCGCTGCGGGTTGAACTGTTTGACGAAGAGGTGGAGCGGTTATCGATTTTCGATCCGCTGACCGGGCAGATTGATTCGGTCATTCCTCGCTACACCATTTACCCTAAAACGCACTACGTCACGCCTCGCGAACGTATTTTGCAGGCAATGGAAGACATTAAAATCGAGCTGGGCGAGCGGCGTAAGACGTTGCTGGATAATAACAAATTGCTGGAAGAGCAGCGCATTTCCCAGCGCACACAGTTTGATCTCGAAATGATGAACGAGCTTGGCTACTGCTCAGGCATTGAAAACTATTCGCGCTACCTTTCCGGCCGTGGGCCGGGTGAAGCGCCGCCCACGCTGTTCGACTATCTGCCGGCGGATGGCCTGCTGGTGATCGATGAATCGCACGTTACCATTCCGCAGATTGGCGGCATGTATCGCGGCGACCGCGCGCGTAAAGAAACGCTGGTGGAATATGGTTTCCGACTGCCATCAGCGCTGGATAACCGCCCGATGAAGTTCGAAGAGTTTGAGTCGCTGGCACCACAGACTATTTACGTTTCCGCCACGCCCGGCAAATACGAGCTGGAAAAATCTGGCGGAGAAGTGATCGATCAGGTGGTGCGTCCGACGGGGCTGCTGGATCCGCTGATTGAAGTGCGGCCGGTCGCAACGCAGGTGGACGACCTGCTTTCTGAAATCCGTAAACGTGTGGCAATCAATGAACGCGTGCTGGTCACGGTACTGACCAAGCGCATGGCGGAGGATTTAACGGAGTATCTTACCGAGCACGGTGAGCGCGTCCGTTATCTGCACTCGGATATCGACACGGTAGAGCGCGTGGAAATCATTCGTGACCTGCGACTGGGTAAATTTGATGTGCTGGTCGGTATTAACCTGCTGCGAGAAGGTTTGGATATGCCTGAGGTTTCGCTGGTGGCGATCCTTGATGCGGATAAAGAAGGCTTCCTGCGTTCCGAGCGTTCACTGATCCAGACTATTGGCCGTGCGGCACGTAACGTTAACGGCAAAGCGATCCTTTACGGCGACAAAATCACCCCGTCAATGGAGCGCGCAATTGGTGAGACGGAGCGCCGTCGCGAGAAGCAGGAAATTTATAACAAGGAAAAAGGGATTGTACCGCAGGGCCTGAACAAGAAAATCGCCGATATTCTTGAGCTGGGGCAGGGGATCAACAAGAACAAAACCAAGGGAAGGGGCAAAACGCCGCTGCGCATTGTGGAAGACGATGCGGCGGTTATCGATTTGTCACCGAAAGGCTTGCAAAAACGCATCCGCGAGCTGGAGGCCAAAATGCAGGAGCATGCGCAGAATCTGGAATTCGAAGAGGCTGCCCACGTGCGTGACCAGCTGCACGAGGTGCGCGAGCTGTTTATCGCGGCTTCGTAATGGCGGAATCGCCCTTTTAGTCGTCATAAAACGGAAGGAGGCTGGGCCTCCTTCGTTCATCTCTCGGGCTTTAATCGCCTCGTTTTTGCCCAAATGCCTGCACCGCATGCTCCAGCGCGCTGTGCAGCAGCTGGCGGTCATGACGATAAGGAATATCTCCAGCTTCCAGCGGTTCCTGAATCACCAGGCGGTCGGTTAAACCGTGCGTATCGATCCGCGGGCTGACAACCACCGCGTCAATCACTTTCCTGCCGATATACTTTTCCATGATGGCCAGCTTGTCCGCCAGCGTCAGCTGCGCGGCTGCCGGGCTTAACTCCTTACCAAGATTGCCAATAAACACCATGGTTGCTGGCGTGCGACGCAGCGCCTGAGCCATATCGGGCATCAGCAATACCGGCATCAGGCTGGTATAAAAACTGCCCGGGCCGATCAGGATCAGATCCGCTTCGGCAATGGCCTGAATGGCTTCCCGGGTCGCTTTCACACCCTGAGAAAGCATCAGTTCCTGCGGCGGAGCGGACATCTGATCGATGGCCGTTTCGCCATAAATGAACTGGCCTTCATTGTCACGGGCGATTAAATCAACCGGCTGCTCGGACATGGGGATCAGAAACGCATCTACCTTCAGCAGATTACGAATCAAATTGATCGCTTCCAGCGGGCGCACGCTCAAATGATCCAGCGCTTTCAGCATCAGGTTGCCCAGATTGTGGCCAGCCAGCTCACCCTGACCGCCAAAGCGGTATTCAAACATCGCAGACGCGACGCTGGGCTCGGTAATCAGCTGGTTCAGGCAATTGCGCATATCGCCCCAGGCAATACCGCCTTCGGCACGGCGAATACGTCCCGTCGACCCGCCGTTGTCGGTGGTGGTTACAATGCCCGTCAGGCGCGATCCCAGAGGAGAAAGCGCCGACATCACGCGGCCCAGGCCATGCCCGCCGCCTATAGCGACGACGCGATCGAGATCGGCCAGTGTGCGATTACGCATAAAATTCCTTCAATATGTTAATACGGCGATAAACCTGTCGGCCAGTTTTGCCTTATTTTACGCGAATGTGGCGCGAAAATGCGGCGAAAAAACGTTATATATCAAAATACATAGCGAAACTCTGTTCTGGCAACGCTGCCTGATAAGCGGTAGAATTTCCCCACCATGATTTACGCAGTTAAGGGTAAATCACACTTAGCCCTGGCGCCTAAGTCTCCGGATAAGGTGCCCCGGCCGCAACCCCGAGTTGCCAGGGTGCAGAAAGAAATGCCTGCATCTCCCGTTATTTTGGAAAGGTGTTCTGGTGCCACAATTTACTGATAATTTCGACCGCAGCTTTTATTATCTGCGTCTGTCGATCACTGATGTCTGCAACTTCCGTTGCAATTACTGCCTGCCTGACGGTTATAAACCGCAGGGCGTTGCGAATAAAAGTTTCCTGTCGCTGGATGAGATCCGGCGTGTTACCCGTGCCTTTGCGGCTGCGGGGACGGAAAAAGTGCGCCTGACGGGTGGAGAACCTTCCCTGCGACGCGATTTTACCGAAATCATCGCTGCCGTGCGTGAAAATAGCGCAATACGTCAGCTCGCCGTGACCACCAACGGTTATCGGCTGGCACGTGACGTAGCGAAATGGCGCGAAGCAGGCCTGACGGCGCTCAATGTTAGCATCGACAGCCTGGATGCTCGCCAGTTTCATGCTATTACCGGCCAGGATAAATTTCACCAGGTGATGGACGGCATTGACGCTGCCTTCACGGCCGGTTTCAGCACGGTTAAAGTCAACACCGTGCTGATGCGCGATATTAATCATCATCATCTGGAAACCTTCCTCGACTGGATCCGAAATCGCCCAATCCAACTACGCTTTATTGAGCTGATGGAAACCGGCGACGGTGGCGAGCTGTTTCGTAAACACCATATTTCTGGCGAGGTTATCCGCGATCGGCTGGTGGCACAAGGCTGGATCAGGAAGGTGCGCGGGCGCAGCGACGGCCCGGCTCAGGTTTTCTGCCATCCTGACTACCAGGGCGAAATTGGCCTGATTATGCCTTACGAAAAAGATTTCTGCGCCAGCTGCAACCGTCTGCGGGTCTCTGCTACCGGTAAGCTCCATCTTTGCCTGTTTGGCGACGGTGGCGTTTCGCTGCGCGACCTGTTGCAGGATGACGACCAGCAGGATGCGTTGCAGGCGCGTATTGCCGCCAGCCTGCGTACGAAAAAGCAGACGCATTTTCTCCATCAGGGCAATACGGGTATTACGCAGAATCTGTCTTATATCGGCGGCTAACGCTAAGGATGTGATCAATGGGAAAATCGACGGCGGAATTTGTGCCGCTAAATGTTGCAGTACTGACCGTATCCGACAGCCGCGATGCGGCCAGCGACAGCTCCGGTGACTATCTGCGGGAAGCGTTAACCGAAGCAGGACATCAGGTGCTCGATCGCGCCATTGTGAAAGATAACCGTTACCGGATCCGCGCGGTGGTTTCCAGCTGGATCGCCAGCCTTGATATTCAGGTGGTGATCGTGAACGGCGGTACCGGTTTTAACAGCAAAAACAGCACGCCTGAAGCGCTGTTGCCGCTGTTTGACCGTGAAATCGACGGCTTTGGCGAATTGTTCCGCATGATCTCTTATGAAGATATTGGTAGCTCGACGCTCCAGTCGCGGGCCGTGGCCGGAATGGCAAATGAGACGCTGATTTTTGCCGTGCCCGGTTCTACCGGCGCCTGCCAGAGCGCCTGGGAACGCATCATTCAGGATCAGCTGGATGCCCGCACCCGTCCCTGTAATTTTGTTTCGCATGTGAAGAAGCCCTAACGTTATGCCGCAACTTACCCATATCAATGCCTCAGGCGAGGCGCACATGGTGGATGTTTCCGCCAAAAGTGAAACCGTACGTGAAGCGCGAGCCGAGGCCTTTGTGGTCATGCATCCCGACACGCTGCAAATGATCCTTGATGGCAGCCATCATAAAGGGGATGTTTTTGCGACGGCGCGCATTGCCGGTATTCAGGCGGCTAAACGCACATGGGAACTGATCCCGCTGTGCCATCCGCTGCTGTTAAGTAAAGTCGAGGTGACGCTGACTGCCGATCCGGCCAACAGCCGCGTACGCATTGAATCGCTATGTCGCCTGACCGGCAAAACCGGTGTGGAGATGGAAGCGCTGACCGCAGCATCGGTTGCCGCGCTGACTATCTATGACATGTGCAAAGCGGTGCAGAAAGATATCAGTATTGAACATTGTCGCCTGCTGAGTAAAAGCGGCGGTAAATCAGGAGATTTCAACGCGTTATGATTAACGTTCTGTTTTTTGCTCAGGTGCGTGAGCTGGTGGGCACGGGCAGCTTTACGATGACGAAAGATTACGCGACGGTGGAAGAACTGCGCGCCGTGCTGGCTGCTAAGGGCGACCGCTGGGCGCTGGCGCTTTCGCCAGACAAGCTGCTGGCATCGGTGAACCAAACGCTGGTCTCCTTCGATCATCCGCTTAAAGCCGGTGACGAAGTGGCGTTCTTCCCGCCGGTTACCGGAGGTTAAGATGACCACGCGGATCAGGGTAGGGCATGAACCTTTTGATATGGCGGAAGAGTACCGCTGGCTGGCCGCCTGTGATGAAGATGGCGCGGTCGTCACTTTTACCGGCAAGGTGCGTAATCATAACCTGGGCGATGACGTTTCGGCGCTGACGCTGGAACACTATCCGGGAATGACCGAAAAAGCGCTGGAAGAGATTGTGGCGGAAGCGCGCACGCGCTGGCCAATGCAGCGGGTCACCGTGATCCATCGTACTGGCGATCTGTTCCCCGGTGATGAAATCGTGCTGGTTGGCGTCAGTGGCGCTCATCGCGGTGCCGCCTTTGCCGCTGCCGAATTTATCATGGATTATCTTAAAACCCGTGCGCCTTTCTGGAAACGGGAAGCGACGCCGGAAGGTAATCGCTGGGTGGAATCTAAAGAGAGCGACCAGCAGGCCGCTGCGCGCTGGGAATAGTTCTGCCGAAAACAGGTAACTCCGATAGCGGAAAATCAACGCGCTGTGTACCCTTTACAGGACATCAAATAACAAGGAAAGTAATGACTTACTCTGCATTCAAGCGCGTTTCGCTGTTGGCTCTGCTGGTGCTGGCTGGCTGTAGTAATCAACCTGAGCACCCGCTTCCTGAACGGCGTCCGGCCGATGTTAAAGCGCAAATCAATCGCCTGTTGCCGGCGAAAGTCAGCGATCGCCAGGGCTGGACTAATGACATATTCGCGACCTTTAACGGTCAGGGCCTCGACGCGTCGGTGGCAAATCTCTGTTCGGTGATTGCCGTGGCGGACCAGGAATCTACCTTTAGCGCCGATGCGAACGTGCCGGGCCTGCCAAAAATTGCCTGGGGCGAAATCGACCGTCGGGCAGGCAAATTGCATATCCCTTCTTTTTTGGTGCGTACAGCGCTGATGATCACCTCGCCGAACGGCAAAAGCTATACCGAGCGGCTCGACAGCGTGCGCAGTGAGAAAGAGCTAAGCGCGATTTTCGACGACTTTATCAATATGGTGCCGATGGGGCAGAAGCTGTTTGGCAACCTGAACCCGATCCATACCGGCGGGCCGATGCAGGTCAGTATCGCTTTCGCTGAGGCACATGCTAAAGGCTATCCTTACCCGATTGATGGCAGCATACGACGTGAAGTCTTTTCCCGTCGCGGCGGCGTCTGGTTTGGCACAATGCATCTGCTGGGCTATCCGGCTCACTACAGCAAACAGATTTATCGCTTCGCCGACTTTAACGCAGGCTGGTACGCCAGCCGCAACGCGGCGTTTCAGGCGGCCGTGTCTCGTCTGACCGGCATTAAGCTGGCGCTGGATGGGGATTTGATTCAGTACGATTCCGATGCGGCAGGATCAACCGAGCTGGCGGTGCGCACATTGGCGAAACGCATGGATATGAGCAATCGGGAAATTCGTAACGCGCTGGAAAAGGGCGAGACGCTGGATTTCGAAAAAACCGAGCTGTGGCAGAAGGTGTTTGCGCTGGCGGATAAAAATGCCCGAACGCCACGTGAAATGCTGCCCGGTATCAAGCTGGAAAGCCCGAAAATCACTCGTAACCTGACTACAGCCTGGTTTGCTCAACGGGTTGATGGCCGCTACCAGAGCTGTCTGGCTCGGGGTAAATAGCCTGTTACGAATGAAGAAATAACCTCGTAAGCCGCTTTCAGCCTGCTAACACACTCAAAGCGCAAGGCTCATGTTCCTTGTGCCAGCACTATGTTAACAACCTCGAAAACGGGTCTTTTCAGCCGGTTTTTCGTTCCCTGGCGGTAGGTTTGCCGCTCAGGGAACAATTTTGCCTGCGCTAAGTAAACTGCGTTACACCGCTTCCAGCCGGAACAGCTGTACGGTTTGTGCCAGCTGCTTCGCCTGTTCTTCCAGCGAGGCCGCTGCTGCCGACATCTGCTGCACCAGCGCGGAGTTCTGTTGCGTTGCGCCATCCATCTGGTTCACCGCTACGGTTACCTGGCCGATGCCCTGAGACTGCTCATCGGACGCATGTACGATTTCCCCGATAATGGTTTTTACCGAGTTCACCGCCGTGGTCATTTCCTGCATGGTTCTGCCCGCATCCTGCACCAGTGATACGCCCAAATCGACACGCTGCGTGGATTCGCCAATCAGTGCGGAGATATCTTTTACCGCATTCGCACTTCGCTGCGCCAGGCTGCGCACTTCGGCGGCAACCACCGCAAAGCCACGGCCCTGTTCGCCCGCGCGGGCGGCTTCGACGGCTGCATTCAGCGCCAGTATATTGGTCTGGAATGCAATACCGTTAATGATGCTGGTGATGGCGCCAATCTTACGAGAACTGTCGTCGATTTGTTGCATAATCTGCACAACTTGCTGCACCAGTTGCTCACCGCGCTTCGCAATATCGGTGGCGTTGTTGGTCAGTTCCGTGGCGTTATGCGCATTATCGGCGTTGTGTTTCACGGTGGCGGTTAACTGTTCCATGCTGGCTGCGGTTTCTTCCAGCGCGGCAGCCTGCTGTTCAGTACGCGAGGCCAAATCAAGGTTGCCGGAAGCAATTTCTTCCGCGCCCTGGCGCACCGAGTCGCTGGCAGAAATGATTTCGCCCACCATGGTTCGCAGCTGTTGCTGCATGGTTTGCATGGCAAAGAAGATACTTTCCCGATCCCGTGCGGCGACCGGAATATCTGCTGACAGATTGCCTTCCGCCACGCCCAGCGCGATTTCCGCCGCCTGCGAAGGTTCGCCGCCCACCGGTTTAGAAATCTTACGGCTAAACATCAGGCCCAGTACCGTACAGACGATGACGATACTCAGCACCATCATAATCAGCGCATGAATCAGCTGGCGGTTAGCTTCAGCCATGACTGCTTTTACCGGCGTAACGATGCCCAGATACCACGGAAGGTCGCTGTTGCCAATTTTAACCGGACGCCAGGTTTCCAGCACGTCTTCGCCCAGTACGCTGTCATAATGCTCAACAACACCCTGAGTAAAACTGTCGGTTATGCCTTTATAAGGTTTACCCGCCTCGGCTTTGACCGGGCTTGAGACAACCAGCCCTTTATTAGACAGCAGCAGCGCGTAGCCGCTTCCCTGCCACGGCTTGATATCACCCACGCGTTTTTGCAGCGATGCCAGAGAAATATCCGCCGTTGCGACGCCTTTCAGCTGGTCACCATCCATAATTACCGCTGCAACGGAGGTGAGCAGCGTCGGCACGCCGTTATAGGCGTAGCTGTAAGGTTCAATCAGCACATCTTTTCTTAGCTGGCGTGGGATAAGATAGTAATCCCCCTGGCCCGGCGTCAGTATGGACGTGAGCGGATGCATGGCAAAATTGCCGCTGCTGTCGCGATCGACAAAATAAGCATAACGCCCCTCAGGCGCGGCATCTGGCTGATGAGCGAATTCTGCATCTTTACCATCGAACGCATTGGGTTCAAAGGTAACGGAAATTGACAGGTAGTCTGGATTTTGTTTCAGGGAGTATTTCAGCTGCTCGTCAGCCACTTTGCGATCGGTAATGCCCGCCGCAGGCAAAGCTAAAATGCTCTGGCCGACATCTCTGGCGATAGTGCGGGCATAGTCCAGATCTTGCTGTACGCTTAACGCATTGCTTTCGGCAATTTGCCCCAGATAGTCTTCGGCCAGCTTGCGCTGCTGTTGGCTGGACTGCCAGCTCAACAAACCGATTGTAATAGTGAAGCCGAGGGTGATGGTTAAAGCCCCCGTCAGGAGCATCACCGTGCGAGTACTCATTTTTCGCTTGTGGTTTGTTGTGGTCATCAGGCTACCCCGGAAAAGTAATAAAATAAGCTGAGACTTCCAGGTCAAGCGTGCTCCCTATAGTGAGACTATCGGCACAATCTGGTCGATCTTTATGCAGTGGCGTACCTTATTTGTGCAGCGCCTCGCTGCTCATAAGGTAAAAAGCCACCGGCGGCACTGGCTTAACCTCATCGGACTGTGCCAGACTTATCGCAACCCATTCATTTGTTAAAAGGAGAGCATGATGGATCGATATCCGCGTTCGAATGGCTCAATCGTGACCGGGGCCACAACCGGCCTGCAAACTTATATGGCTCAGGTTTATGGCTGGATGACCTGCGGCCTGCTGCTGACCGCCTTTGTTTCCTGGTTTGCGGCAAATACCCCAGCGGTAATGGAGCTGGTTTTTGCCAACCGTATTACCTTTTTTGGCTTGATTATTGTGCAATTAGGTCTGGTGTTCGTGCTGTCGGGGATGGTGCATAAGCTGAGCGGTGCGGTCGCAACCGGCCTGTTTATGCTTTACTCGGCGCTAACCGGACTGACGTTGGCCAGTATTTTCCTCGTTTATACGTACTCCTCTATCGCCAGTACCTTTGTGGTGACGGGCGGCATGTTCGGGGTGATGAGCTTCTGGGGTTACACCACCAAACGCGATTTAAGCCGCATGGGCAGCCTGCTGTTTATGGCGCTGATCGGTATTGTGCTGGCGTCAGTAGTGAACTACTGGCTGAAAAGTACGGCACTGATGTGGGCGGTGACCTATATTGGCGTGCTGGTGTTTGTCGGACTGACGGCGTACGACACGCAGAAGCTGAAGAACATCGGCGAGAATATCAATGTTGATGATAAAGAGAACCTGCGTCGCTACTCAATTATGGGCGCACTGACGCTTTATCTGGACTTTATTAACCTGTTCCTGATGCTGCTGCGTATTTTCGGCAACCGTCGTTAAGCAATAAAAAAAGGGGCGAAAATTCGCCCCTTTTTCGTATTCGTAGTGAATTAACATTGTACAGGCACGAGGAACACAGGCCTTCCACAAAGACGCAAAAACGGCGTCCGTGCCGGCTCGGCCTGGGCCGTCCATGGCCCAGGACGCTTTGTTCCAGGCCTGTGTTCCTCGCGCTTTGAGTCTGTCTGCCGTCTGAAAAGGGGCGAAAATTCGCCCCTTTTATTTATCTGTTACACGCTCAGCTTTGATTCTGCATATCCTGCTGATTTTTATGCCGCAGCGCTTTTGCCTGACTTTCCAGCCACAGGTAGAGCACCAGCGCCAGCAGCAGAGGAGCAATAAAGTAAATAACCCGATAGGCGAGCAGGGCGGCAATAATGCTACCGTGAGCCAGATGCTCGCCACCCAGCAGGGCAAGGAACACGGCTTCCAGCACGCCGATCCCGGCAGGAATATGAATAATGACGCCGGCAATACTGCTGATCAGCAACACGCCCAGAACCTGTGGGTAATCCACTTTTTCGCCCAACAGCAGCCAGATAATCGCGCCCATCACCAGCCAGTTGGCGCTGGAAACGGCAAATTGCAGGATCGCCATGCGAAACGACGGCAGCGCCAGCTTGTGGCCTTTAACCACCCAGCGGCGGCGTTTTGAAAAGGCGCAAAGCGCAAGATAGACCGCGACAAAAATCAGTAATCCAGCACCAATCGTTCGTAGCGTGCCTTCGCCAATAAACCAGCCAGAGGGCACCGGCACCATCCCGCTACTGAAGACCACACCTGCGACCAGGACATATCCCAGCCAGTTGGTTGCAATGCTCAGCGAAAAAATCCGCGTGATGGTACTCCCGCTAAGACCTAGCCGTGAATAGAGCCGGTAGCGCATTGCTACGCCGCCGACCCAGGTACTGAGCGTCAGGTTAAAGGCGTAGCAGATAAAAGAAACCAGCATCACCTGGCGCTTTTGCAGCTTATGGCCACAGTAGGCCTGACCAATCAGATCATAAACGCCATAGGTAAGATAGCTCACCACCACCAGCGCGATCGAAACACCGATTGCCGTACGATTGTAATTGGCAATGACCTCAACGACGTCATGCCAGTTAACCTTGCGGGCGTAGATCACCAGCAACACAATCACCGCAATAAAAAACAGCCAGGTGAATATTTTTTTCACCCATTTCCAGCGCGGATGTTTATCAGACATCAGGGATTAGCCCTCTCTTTTTCGGAATCTGACTCGACGCGATCCTGCGTTTCTATTTCGGGCTGTACCGGGGGCGGAACCTGCGCCAGTTTTGGCGTGTGGGCAGGCAGCCAGCCGGCGATAGCAGGGAAGTGACGCAGGAAGTGGAAGACCACCACGCTTTTACCGAACTGCCACCAGTTCTGTTTCGGGAGCCTGCTTTCATCAACGCGTTCGCAATCCTGCGACATCAGGCGGATCAGCTCGCCACGAATCACCTTATTAAAGGTGTGATCGTGGATCATCAGGTTGGCCTCAAGATTCAGTGACAGGCTCAGGGGATCCAAATTGCTGGAGCCAACCGTCGACCAGAAATTATCCTGTACGGCAATTTTGGCGTGAAGAGGGCGACGAATGTATTCGTAAATCTCCACGCCACCATCCACCAGATAATTATAAAGCAGCTCGGCGCCCACTTTAACAATTGGCATATCAGGTTTACCCTGAACAATCAGTTTTACCGACACGCCACGTTGGGCCGCGGAACGCATCTCTCGCAGTACACGATAGCCCGGGAAAAAATAGGCGTTGGCAATGATCACTTCTTCTTTCGCTTCCCGCAGCATATCCAGATAATTTTGTTCAATATCATCCGTATGCTGATCGTTATCCCGCCAGACAAACAGGATTTGCGCATCGCCCGGCGCATGATTGCGCGCCACGCGGCTTCGGTGATTATTCCACCAGCGTCGGTTCAATCCTTTGCTGTTGATCGCCTGCTGCACGTAGAGCGTAATATCCTGCACCACGGGGCCTTTGACCTCGACGGCATAGTCCTGCTTGGCTTCCGGGCCATAGCTGGAATTATGTTCAGCGGAGAAATTAATCCCTCCGACAAAAGCAATTTCGCCATCACAAACCACAATTTTGCGATGCATACGGCGGAAGACATTTGTTCGTACGCCTAACACCAGCGGACGTGGATCGTAAAAGACAAAGCGCACGCCGGCAGCGGTCAGGCTGCGGATAAATTCACCTGAAAGGTTATTTGATCCGTAGCCATCAAGCAGCATTTCAACCTTAACACCCCGATTGGCCGCTTCAAGAATCACTTTTTGCAATTCTTTACCCACATCGTCTTCAAAAAGGATAAACGTTTCGAGCATCACACTTTCGGTTGCCCGCTGTATGGCGCCAAAAACGCGCGGAAAATATTGCTCGCCATTGGCCAGCAAACGCAGACGGTTGCCATCACGCCATTCCGTTTTCATAGGTGAATCTCCACAGCCAGAGGCGCGTGATCGGACAGGTGCGACCAGGGTCGCAGCGGTATCGTTTGAGGGTGACTAATCCCTGCATTACGCACGTATATACGGTCCAGTCGTAACAGCGGAAAGCGGGCAGGGAATGTACGTGCGGGACGGCCGGATTTCCGGCTAAAAACCTCTTCCATCGCGGCTCCCTGGAATAAAATCTTATTCGCTTTCTGCTGCCAGTCATTAAAATCGCCCGCCACCACTACCGGTGCATCCGGCGGCAGAGTATTGAGTAGCTCGCAGAGCATATGTAATTGCGCGGTGCGATGTGCATCACGCAGTCCCAGGTGCACGCAGACCGTGTGTAACGTTATCTCTTTATCGGGGATCGTTATCTTACAGTATAGAAGACCCCGTTTTTCTGTGCCTTCCACAGAAACGTCGCGGTTCTCATATTCAACAATAGGAAAGCGGGAAAGCAGCGCATTCCCATGATGTCCTTCGGGATAGACTGCATTGCGGCCATAAGCAAAATCATTCCACATGGTATCGGCAAGAAACTCGTAATGCGGTTTTGCCGGCCAGTTTTCCACCTTTAGGGAATGCAGGGCGTGAGAGCCCATGACTTCCTGTAAAAACACAATATCAGCAGTTGTAGCTCTTACCGCGTCGCGCAGTTCCGGCAAAATAAAGCGTTTGTTAAAAGCGTTAAAACCCATATGCGTATTGATCGTCAGGACTTTTATTGAAAATCCTTGTGATTTTTGTGACATACTGTGCGCGCTCTCCTTTTCGACTGCAAAAAACAAAGTGTAGTCTCAGTCACAAAAGAGTGCCTTGAAGCGGAGATGTTTACTGCAATTTGTGAAAACTACGTTAGTCTGAGGAAATCCGTTATCACTTACTGTGGTAACAACACTGGGCGACCTCCGTTAGGTCTGCCAGGAGATAAAAATGAAATGGTCTAACCGTATCCAGATTGTCACCGGACAAACCTGTGTACATATCGCGCTGCACCTGTTGCTGATTGCCGCACTGGTGTGGGGATGGCAGCATCGGGCGCTGCTACAGGTCAGCACGGTTTTACTGGCGATGTATGCCAGCGTGTTCACCGTAATGCTGATGACTCAGCGCCTGCCTCGCTTGCGCCGCGTTGGCGACTTTCTGGAAGACGTGACTACCACGTACTATTTCGGAGCCGCTATGCTGGTGCTGTACCTGCTCTCACGCGTTATCCATAACAACCTGCTATTAGGATGCGTGGGCGTTCTGATGCTGACCGGACCCGCCGTGGTCTCCTTGCTGGCTAAAGAGCCCGTCCGCGCTCGCCAGCGTCATCGCTAAAGCGATACAGGCCACCTTCGGGTGGCCTGTTTTATTCCAGCGCGAGAATATTTCTCAGCATTGTCATAACATCTGTTATAATCCGCACCTTACGCACCGTGGTTTGTGCTCCCTTTCAACGTCAGGCGAAGCCTGGCGTCATTTTGTCCCCCTGGAAACTACACCGCTTGTCGCGGTCAGGGCGGACGGAGTCAGTCAACTTTATGTCATTTGATTCTCTCGGCCTTAATGCCGATATTTTGCGTGCAGTCACCGAACAGGGTTATAACGAGCCGACGCCAATTCAGCGCCAGGCTATTCCGGTCGTGCTGTCAGGTCGTGACCTGATGGCCAGCGCGCAAACCGGTACGGGCAAAACGGCCGGCTTTACCCTGCCATTGTTGCAGCTGTTAAGCAGCGCTAACCCGCATCCAAAAGGTCGTCGCCCGGTTCGTGCGCTGATCTTAACCCCCACCCGTGAGCTGGCAGCTCAGGTGGGGGAAAACGTTCATGACTACAGCAAATACCTCGACCTGCGTTCGCTGGTGGTATTTGGTGGCGTCAGCATCAACCCGCAAATGATGAAACTGCGTGGCGGCGTCGATGTGCTGGTTGCCACACCGGGTCGTCTGCTCGATCTGGAGCATCAGAACGCGCTGGATCTTTCTAAAGTAGAAATTTTGGTGCTGGATGAAGCGGACCGCATGCTGGATATGGGCTTTATCCATGACATCCGCCGCGTGCTGTCTAAACTTCCTGCAAAACGTCAGAACCTGCTGTTCTCCGCGACCTTCTCTGATGAGATCAAAGGTCTGGCAGAAAAGCTGCTGCACAATCCTGAGCAGGTTGAAGTGGCGCGTCGCAACACTGCTTCCGAGCAGATCACCCAGCACGTGCATTTCGTTGATAAGAAACGCAAGCGGGAACTGCTTTCGTTCCTGATTGGCCGTGATAACTGGCAGCAGGTTCTGGTGTTCACCCGCACCAAGCATGGCGCTAACCATCTTGCCGAGCAGCTGAACAAGGACGGCATTACGTCTGCCGCCATCCACGGCAATAAAAGTCAGGGCGCTCGTACTCGCGCGCTGAGCGATTTTAAAGACGGTAATATTCGTGTGCTGGTCGCGACCGACATTGCTGCGCGTGGTATCGACATCTCCGAACTGCCGCACGTGGTGAACTACGAGCTGCCAAACGTGCCGGAAGACTATGTACACCGTATTGGTCGTACCGGTCGTGCAGCAGCAACGGGCGAAGCGTTGTCACTGGTCTGCGTGGACGAACACAAACTGCTGCGTGACATTGAGCGCGTGCTGAAGCGTGAGATCCCACGTATCGCTATTGAAGGCTATGAGCCGGACCCTTCCATCAAAGCTGAGCCGATCCAGAATGGTCGTCAGCAGCGTGGTGGCGGTGCTGGCGGCGGCGCAGGCCGTGGTCGCGGTGGTGAACGCGGGCAGGGCGCGCGTGGTAACGGTGGCGGTGAACGCAGCCAAAGCCGTGGCAATGGTAACGGCGAGCGCAGCCAGTCTGCGGGCGAACGTAGCCAGAGCAATGGCCAGCGCCGTCAGGGCGCAGGTGCCGGCGCGGCGCGTACCGAAGGCAGCAGCAACGGTGCGCCACGCAACAAGACCCGTCAGCGCCGTTCTAATCCGGCCTGACAGTAACAGTTTCTAAGGGGGATCGCCCGATCCCCTTTCCTCACGCTACCAACGGTTTTTGACATGCGCGTTTTACTTGCCCCGATGGAGGGCGTGCTGGACTCACTGGTGCGCGAACTGCTCACCGAAGTCAATGACTACGATCTCTGCATCACCGAATTTCTGCGTGTTGTCGATCAGCTTTTGCCGGCCAAATCTTTCTATCGCCTGTGCCCTGAACTCCTTCATGCCAGCCGCACGCCTTCTGGTACGCTGGTTCGTATTCAGCTGTTAGGGCAGTATCCCGAATGGCTGGCCGAAAACGCAGCCCGCGCAGTTGAGCTGGGTTCCTGGGGCGTCGATCTGAACTGCGGTTGCCCCTCCAAAACCGTTAACGGCAGCGGCGGCGGCGCAACCTTACTAAAAGATCCCGAACTGATTTACCGTGGCGCAAAAGCCATGCGCGAAGCGGTGCCCGATCATTTACCGGTGACGGTGAAAGTGCGGCTGGGATGGGAATCTGACGCAAAGCAGTTTGAAATTGCCGATGCCGTGCAGCAGGCGGGGGCGAGCGAACTGGTGGTTCATGGTCGTACTAAAGAAGACGGGTATAAAGCCGAACGCATTAACTGGGAAGCGATTGGCGAAATCCGCCAGCGGCTGACGATCCCTGTCATTGCCAACGGCGAGATCTGGGACTGGGAAAGCGCTCAGGCGTGCATGCAGGTTACCGGCTGTGACTCGGTAATGATTGGCCGTGGCGCGCTAAATGTGCCGAATCTCAGCCGCGTGATTAAATATCATGAGCCGCGCATGCCCTGGCCGCAGGTGGTGACGCTACTGCACAAGTACGTTCAGCTGGAAAAACAAGGGGATACTGGTTTATACCACGTCGCCAGGATCAAACAGTGGCTGGGCTATCTGCGCAAGGAATATCGTGAGGCAACCGAATTGTTCAGCCATATTCGCGCGCTGAAAACCTCAGGCGAGATCGCGCGCTTTATTGACAGCTACAGCATGCGTACGGCACAGGCGCAGGACGTTTAGCGCCTGTCGTTACAATTTTGTAACATTAATTCCTGCGCAGCGCAGGATCTCTTAGCCTGCTAAGGGTATGATGTGACATATATCACAAACTTTATTCCGGCTCTGACATGACGGCGAATCCTGCATTAACCAGTGCGCAGCTTAACAAGCGCATTATCTCAGTGGTGATTTTCACCTTTTTCTGTTACCTGTCGATTGGTTTGCCGCTGGCGGTACTGCCTGGCTACGTGCATAACCAACTGGGCTACAGCTCTTTTATCGCCGGTCTGATTATCAGCCTGCAATACTTTGCCACCCTGATCAGCCGCCCGCAGGCGGGACGCTATGCCGATCTGCTGGGGCCAAAGAAGGTGGTGCTGCTGGGGTTGGTGTTGTGTGGTGCCAGCGGCCTGTTCAGCGTGCTGGCGGTCACTGTTAATGGGAGTTCACTGGTAAGCCTGATCCTGCTGGCCGTTGGTCGTGTGGTGTTAGGGCTGGGGGAAAGCCTGACGGCGACAGGATCCATTCTCTGGGGCATTAATATTGTTGGTACGACGCAGAGCGCCCGGGTGATCTCCTGGAACGGCGTCGCGACTTATCTGGCCATGGCTATCGGCGCGCCGCTGGGCGTGATGCTGAATGGCGCTTTTGGTATTCCCGGGTTTGCCGTGCTGATTATGTTGATGGCGATAGTCGGCTTCTGGATGGCAACCCAGCGGCTAACCGTGGTGGTTACTGTTGGGCAGCGGATTCCCTTTACTCAAGTCTTCTCACGGATCTGGCTGTATGGCCTGTGTCTGGGTTTAGGCACCATTGGATTTGGGACGATCGCGACCTTTATCACGCTGCTCTTTTCCAGTCGTGGCTGGAACGGCGCGGCCTTCTCGCTCACGCTGTTCAGCCTGGGCTTTGTGATGATGCGGCTGATATTCAGTAACTTCATCAGCCGTTTCGGCGGTATTCGCGTGTCGCTGGTCTCGTTTGCAATTGAATGCGCTGGCCTGCTGCTGATCTGGCAAGGTTCCTCTTCGCTTGTCGTTGATATTGGCGCTTTCCTGACCGGCTCTGGCTTCTCGCTGATTTTCCCGGCGCTGGGCGTGGAAGCCATTAAACAGGTTGCACCGCAAAACCAGGGGTCGGCATTAGGGCTCTACTCGGCATTCCTGGATTTCGGTTTAGGAATAACCGGGCCGGTCGCCGGTCTGCTAATTGGGCATTGGGGCGTGGACTCTATCTACCTCGCCGCTGCCGTTGTCGTGCTGTTTGCAGTGGCCATTACCTGGCGATTGAAGAGGGTAGCTGGCGTGCAGGCGCCGGCTGGTTGACGTCGGTCGGGGATTCATCCGGACGAAAAAGGAAAAATAATAAAGCCGCATTTAGCGGCTTTATTGCTTCTGCTTTTCCAGTTTGCGCTTAACATCTTCAATTAACCGGGGTCTTAAAATATGAAAGTCATTAATATATTTCTGAACAATGTCTTCGGGCATATTACCGTTGTGGCTTGAGCCATAATCTATCATCAAGATGATACGTTTATTGTGCACAATAAAGTCGGTATAGACGATGCAGGCATCGGAAGTTGCGTGGTGCTGATGTTTACTTAAAACGAAATTTACTGGCAGGACATGAATATGCAAAAGAGGTTCCGACAGGGCGGCCGCCGGTTTTCTGAAAGGCGCAATTTTACCGAAGCCACTAACAGTATCTGATAACTTGAATGCTTCCTGCTCCGGCCAGGAATGGAATTCAATAAGGTAGCCAGCGATGGCGGCAGCTTTTAAATCAGCACAAGCTTGATTAATCAAATCATTCTGCTTGCGTTTGCCGCTTAGCGTCTTTGTTTGATAAACTGCAAAGGCAGGAGTACAAAGCTTTTCAGGCCTCTTCAAATACTAAATCTCCATCCGTGCCATGTACAGATCTGTATTCCTCAGAGATTTTGACGGAATGCTGCAGCTCAGGAGCTGTTGCGTTCACATAAATAATTTGCGGATTAAGATTTACAGCTACCCTTCTTTGCGAAGAGCGCGCCTTGTGAAAAGACGCGCGTGACGGTGCCGTGGCCGCTACACCGTTACCTCTGGTAAAAGTCCGCATCGGAACTGAATTAGCTTTAAGTTTCATATTTGTTTCCTTCTCTGTTCGCTTTGCAGACAACTACTCAATGTGTCATATCCCGGCAGAAAGGAGACTATTGGCTTTTGAAAAGCGAATGCAACGCATTGACTATTAATTGTACGTTGTTCCTTTCAGGCTATCAAGAGGACCCGCTCCATCATTCCCCTTCAAAAGCGAGTAAACACCCAGTAAAGCGTGGCGGATAGGAGAATTGAGGCGGGTAGGGTTAGCACCCAGGCCATCGCCAGATTGCGCAACGTGGTCATTTGCAGTCCAGAGCGGTTTGCCGCCATGGTACCCGCCACGCCGGAAGAGAGCACATGGGTGGTGGAAACCGGCAGGCCAAAGGCATCCGCCGCACCAATCGTTGCCATGGCAACCAGCTCTGCGCTGGCACCCTGCGCGTAGCTAAGATGCGTTTTACCAATCTTTTCGCCGACCGTAACGACGATGCGTCGCCAGCCGACCATGGTGCCCAGCCCGAGCGCGATGGCGACCACCACTTTTACCCACCAGGGAATATAGCGCGTGGCGTTATCCAGCTCGCTTTTTAACGCCTGAAGATCCTGTTTCGTCTGTACAGGCAAATTCAGCTGCGAGTTGCTTTGCAGATGCTTAATGGTTTCGGATGCCAGATACATCGCGTTGCGAGTGTTGGAAACTGACTGTGCCGGGATATTATCAACGGTGCCGTACTGACGGATCTGCTCACCAATCCCACCGGTTAACTGTGCCAGCGCCGGAAGCACTTCAGGAACCAGCGTGCCGGTACGGACGTAAGCCGTTAACACACTGGCGGGTGAAGCGGGGGGTTCGATACCGGGCGACTGGCGCAGAAGTTCCTGCTGCGTTACGCTGGCAAGCGCGGCCACGCGTGGACTTTGTTCGGCAGGAATCGAGCGGTTCAACGCATAAGCCATCGGCATGGTGCCTACCAGAATCAGCATAATCAGCCCCATGCCTTTCTGGCCGTCGTTCGAGCCGTGGGCAAAAGAGACGCCGGTACAGGTCAGGATGAGCAGGCCGCGGATCCATCCTGGGGGCGCTTTATTCCCCTCTGGCGCGTCATAGAGCTGGCGATCTTTAATCACTTTTTTCATCAACAGCAACAGCGCCGCGGCACAGGCAAAGCCGATTACAGGCGAAAACAGCAGGGCATAGCCGACTTTCAGCGCCTGATCCCAATCCACGCCGCTGGTGCCGCTACGGCCGTGAATGAGCGCATTGGCCACGCCCACGCCGATAATCGATCCAATCAGCGTATGGGAAGAGGAGGCGGGCAGGCCCAACCACCAGGTCCCCAGATTCCAGATAATCGCCGAAAACAGCAGGGCGTAGATCATGGCGAATCCGGTACCGGTACCCGCCTGTAAAATCAGTTCAACCGGCAGCAGCGAAATAATGCCAAAGGCAACGGCGCCGCTGGAAAGCAGCACGCCCAAAAAATTAAAGAAACCGGACCAGACGACCGCAACGCCGGGGCTGAGCGAATGGGTGTAAATCACGGTTGCTACGGCGTTTGCCGTATCGTGAAAGCCGTTAACGAATTCAAAGCCCAGCGCGATTAACAGCGCCAGGCCCAGCAACAAATAGGGGACGTAGCTGGTCGAGGCGCCGCCTGCATCGCTGACGTCGTTAAATAAGTTCACGCCAGCAAAAGCAATGCCCAGCGCGAGCAGTAAAAAAAACGCTAAAACAGAACCACGGCTGTTTTTACGGTAAATCCCTGGATGGTTGCTGATGGCAGACCTCTGACGAATCGCACTGTTGTGGCTCATAAAACCTCTTTGCTTCGTGAATTAGCATGGCTTGTTTTCAGCAAAGCACACGCGCTATCTGTGAGGGTCTACGCCTGCCAGATGACAGAAAGATGACGCTGTGCGAAATCGCCTAAAGGTTATTGTGGTTAATCGCCTTATTTATCAGACAGTTTCCCCTGAATCCCCTGCTTGTTTTCGACTAAGGTATAGGAAACATCGCATCGCTATCCGAGGAATGTTCCCATTATTATCTCTGCTCCCCTGCCATCACCCCGCACGCTGGCAAGTCTCTCTCTTTGTCTGATACTCACCCCGACCCTTGCTGAAGCAGATACGGTATGGATGAAAAATGGCGATCGAATCAGCGGGACAGTACGCTCACTCAGTGATGGAAAGCTGGTGATGGATACCCGCTATGGCGGCACGCTTTCTCTTAACTGGATAGCGGTCAGTACGCTCTCCAGCGAAAAAGCTATCGATGTGCGAAATGGCAACGGGAAACAGGTATTTAAAGCGCAGCTGGAAGCCGCGGATCCGGGCTATATCGTGGTGCGACGCGGCGCAGATGAGCAAAGGGTGCAGGTTGGCAAATTTGAAGAGTTTATGAAGCCTAAGCCCAAAACGGATGCGCTGACCTGGACCGGCAATATTGATGCGGGCATCAGCCTGAAAAAGGCCTCGACCCATACCCAGGATTCCCATTTTTCTTACAATAACAAAATCAATATTGGTAAATGGCGTAACGATTTTGGCGGCACTTATACCCGCGAAAAAGAAGACGACACCATGAATACCGAAAACTACAGTTTGCGTTACGCGCTGGATTATAAATTTCGCGAACAGTTTTTCTGGCAGGGACGAGCCAGCTACAAGCGTGACTGGGTAGAAGATTTGTCGGAACAGTCGCTGATGGGCACCGGTCCGGGCTATCAGTTTTGGGATAACGAGCTGGGCTCGTTTTCGCTGGCGCTGCTGGGCGGCGCATTCAGCTATGGTTACAGTGATGGCAGCTCAGATAACCATTTTGGCGCTTCGGTGCGTTGGGATTATCAGCGCTATCTGAAGGGCAGAACCGTCACGCTATTTAGCCACGGTGATGTCGGCCATTCGCTGGACGAAGCCGGCATTTTTACCATGGACGCAGAAGTCGGGCTGCGCTATCAGTTAACCAGCTGGTCTTCGCTCAACGTCTCTTATGGTCACAGCCTGGTCAGCGGAACGCGGGATACGTTAAACGAGCGTAATTTTACTACCGGCCTGGGGGTTAAATGGTAAGCGTTGTCATGACGGGAGGATAAGGAAACGGGCCAGCAAGGTGCTGACCCGTTCTGATAGTTACGACTGAGTCGTTACCGTGGCCGCTTTTGCTGGCGCAGCGGCTTTTTTGTCATAAACCGGCCCTGGCTGGACAGGCGCGACGAAAGTGCTGTCGCTGGCGGTCGGTGCCTGAGGCTTCTGGCCCGCATCCGCATCTGGCGTCTGACCATTTGCTGTTGGCGCATCCGCCGGAGCCTGACCGTCTACCGTCGGCGTATCCGTAGCTGGCGCACTGGCCGCTGGCGCATCAGGATTCAGGATGTTAGCGCCCTGCGGCGTGACCGGCGTCAAGGGCTCTTCTTTTGGCACTGCACCGTCGTTTTCCTGAACAGGAATCGGTGCGCTGGAACCGTTAGCGGCGCCATTGACCTTGGTTGGCATCCCGGTACGTGCTTTCAACGCGTTTTCCATCGCGGCAGCATCAACGCTGGCATCTGCGGTCACTTTGTTGACTGCGGGAGTCAGGGTCAACGGCACCGGTTCACGTGAGTTGAACTGCTCTTCCGTTTGCGACAGCGGGTTGTGGACTTCCACCATGCGGGAACCATCGGGTTCAACAGAAGCCTTCACCGGCTGATCGATAAACTGTACGCGCGTGCCAACAGGCACATTGTCGAACAGCCATTTGATGTCGTCGGCACGTAAGCGAACGCAGCCATGGCTGACACGCAGGCCGATGCCGAAGTTGGCGTTGGTGCCGTGAATGGCATACAGACGGCCGATATAAAGCGCATAAAGGCCCATCGGGTTATCCGGGCCAGCCGGGAAGATTTTCGGCAACGGCGAACCGCTGGCGACGGAATCTTCATGCATTTTCTTGGTTGGCGTCCAGGTTGGGCCATCTTTCTTGCTCTGAACGGTAGTGGTCCAGTTGATCGGCGTATCTTTACCCAGCTCGCCCACGCCCACCGGCAGCACGACCACGGTTTTGGTGCCTTTTGGATAATAATAAAGACGCATTTCGGCGCTGTTAATCACAATGCCTTCACGCGGCGCGTCCGGCAGAATCAATTGCTGTGGAACAATCAGTTTTGAACCCGCTTTTGGCAGATAAACGTCAACGCCCGGATTGGCTTCCAGCATATTGCTCAGGCCCATCTGATACTGTGCAGCAAACGCTTCCAGCGGCAGTTTACTGTCCTGCGGTACGGTAATTTCAATATTCTCACCCACCACACGGCTGTTAGCCGCCGGTAGCGAGTAGACCACTGCAAAAGCAGAATGGCTGTAAGCCGTAATGGCCAGGGCTAAAGTAGCTAACGCGCGAATGCTCTTTTTCATATTCTTTCAGGTATAGCGCCATGTAAACTGTGGATAAAGAAGCCTGTACAGGTCGGGTGTGACCGGCTGCACATTATATGGGCATAATCGCTCAGGAAGAAACCCGCTTTTGTTACATCTGAGCTAACTTTACGCAGAATTTTAGCCTGCGCGATGATAACGTCCAGTTTGGCCTCAGGGTTGCCATAAAGGATCGTCGCCGTTGAGCTTGCGATTGAGGAAAAAAGCCGCACTGATTAACGCCAGATGGCTAAGCGCCTGCGGGGTGTTGCCGAGCGCAAAGCCCTGATGATCGAACTCTTCCGCATACAATCCCAGCGGATTGGCGTAGTTCAACAGCTTTTCAAATTCGAAATGCGCCTCGTAAACCCGCCCCGCGCGAGCCAGACATTCGACGTACCAGAACGAACAGGCTGTGAAAGCCCCTTCGTTGCCCTGCAAGCCGTCAGCAGGCGTTTCTTCAATGTTGTAGCGCCGCACCAGCCCGTCGTTAACCAGTTTCTCTTTAATGGTATCCAGCGTCGACAGCCAGTCGGGATCGGTCGCGCCGACAAACCGCACCAGCGGCATCAGCAGCATGGAGGCATCCACAAAACTGCCGTTTTTTGTCGCAACAAAATGCCCCTGTTCTTCATTCCAGAAATTGTTCCAGATATCCTCACGGATTTCGTCCCTGACGCGGCACCAACGATCGTAAGGGAAGGAGAGCGAACGTTTTTCGCCCAACCGAATCGCCCTGTCCATGGCCACCCAGCACATCAGCCGGGAATGCAGAAAATGCTGCGGTTCGCCGCGCATTTCCCAAATACCGGCATCGGGCTGATTCCAGCACTCGCCAACGTGGTCGATCATTTTACTGACGTGCGCCCAGCCACGATGTGAAATCGCTTCGCCATATTTATTCGCCAGATAAACCGCATCCATTAACTCGCCGTAGATATCCAGCTGCGACTGGTTCCAGGCATCGTTACCGATACGCACCGGCGTGGAATTGGCATAGCCGGACAGATTCAGTAATTCGCTTTCATGCAGTTCGGTGCCGCTGTCCAGCCGATACATGACCTGTAATTTTTCCACATCGTTATGGCTGTTTTCAACGCAGCGACCTACCCACTGGGTGAAGCTGTGCGCTTCTTCCACATAGCCCAGCCGCATGAGCGCGTACATGCTGAACGACGCATCACGTAGCCAGGAGGCGCGATAGTCCCAGTTCCGTTCGCCGCCCAACTCTTCCGGCAGACCAAACGTTGCGGCGGCGGCAATTGACCCATGCTTCCAGGAGGTCAGAAGCTTGAGGGTCAGCGCGGAACGATTGACCATCTCCTGCCAGCGACCGTGATAGGTGCTCTTTGCAGACCAGTGCCGCCAGTATTGCAATGTTTCCTGAAAACAGATTTCGGTATGCTCTTCGGTGACGTTTTCATCTTCCACGCTGCCCAGAACAAATTCACGGTGTTCACCCGTTTTCAGGGTGAAGGTGGCCGTGGCGGCATTTTCTCCCACGATGAAATCAGCCTTGCCCGTTAAGCACAGCGTCGGCTCTCCTTCCGCACTGAACAGCACTTTATTCTCTTGCAGGCTGGCAACAGTAGTGGCGCGTGCATAGTCATGAACCGGTGCGCAGCGCAGATGAAAGGTGGCTTCTCCCTGCACCACTTTTACCCGCCGGATAATGCGTGGTTGAGTATCTTCCCGCTGGCAGAGCGGCATATAGTCCGTGATCTCCGCCACGCCCTGGCGATCCAGCCAGCGCGTTTGCAGGATATTGGTATCAGGCAGATATAATTGCAGGCGTCGCGCCTCAGGCCAGTCCGGCGCAATGCTAAACAGACCCGCTTCATCGCCATCAAGCAAGGCGGTAAAGACCGACGGACTGTCGAGATTCGGCCAGCAAAAATAGTCAATAGCCCCATCATTGGCAATCAGCGCACAGGTACGCAGATCGCCAATGACGCCATGGTCTTCGATTTTTCTTTTTATCTCGCTCATTCCCTTCCTCATCTGATGGTGCGGGGCTGTTACGGTTAACTATAGCTACCGCATCAGCGAACCGGGTCAGGGAAGCGCAAGGAAGTGTAAACGGCCCGGAAATATCCTCTTCTATACTTTGAACGGGCTGACACCGACATCGAGGAGAGAGACATGAGTACATCTGAGAATAAAGTGGCCGTTATCACCGCTTCCGATTCCGGCATTGGTAAAGCCAGCGCCATCATGCTGGCCGAACAGGGCTTCGATATTGGCATTACCTGGCGTTCTGATGAAGAGGGCGCTCAGGATACGGCGGAGCAGGTTCGTGCGCTGGGCCGGAAAGCGGAGATCGAGCGGCTCGATTTGGCCGATCCTGAAGAGGGCGGTCGTTCACTTGAGGCATTAATTAAAAAATTAGGACGTATTGATGTGCTGGTGAATAACGCCGGTGCGAACTTCAAAGGGGATTTTCTTGAAACCCGCTTTGAAGACTGGCGTAAGGTTTTTACTGTCGACGTCGATGGCGCTTTTATCTGTGGGCAGATTGCCGCACGGCATATGGTCGATCGGGGAGAAGGCGGCAGAATTATTAATATTACCTCGGTGCATGAGCATACGCCGCTGCCCGGTTCGGTTTCCTATACTGCGGCGAAACATGCACTGGGAGGTTTGACGAAGGCGATGGCACTCAGCCTGATCCCGCATAAAATTTTGGTAAATTCTGTGGCGCCAGGCGCTATCGCGACGCCGATGAATGACATGAGCGATGATGACGCTAACAACGTCAACATCCCGGAAATCCCGGCAGGGCGGCCTGGCGATCCGCGTGAAATTGCCAGCATGGTAGGCTGGCTTTGCTCAGAATGGTCAAGCTATACCACCGGGCAGTCTTTTGTGATTGACGGCGGTTTTACGCTGGCAAACCCGCAATATTTCATTCAGTCGTAAAAGCAGGACTCAGGCTGCCACCCGCCTTTTATCCATCAGGTGCAAGGCGGGTGCGGCTTGATGAAAAATAATGAACAGCTTGTTTTCAGTTATTTTCCCGTGCTGAGCGGCGCTTGAACCAAATCCGCACGCCCCAGACCAGCACCAGAATCAGCACCACCCAGAAAATCTGCTTGAGATGGCGATCCAGTGCATGCAGCCACGGCGCAATAACCTGTCCGCCGACATAGCCTAAAGAGACAAAAATCAGCGCCCACAGGACGGCACCGATCACGTTTAGCAGCATAAACTTGTGCGGTTTTAACCGGCTGGCACCAATGATAATTGGCCCGACAATCCTCAGGCCATACATAAACCTGACGCCAATCACAAACAGCACCGGACGCTTGCGGATCAGCCGGTTGGCTTTGGCGATTTGTGTCTGATGCTTTTTAAAGCGTTTAAGAATAGTGTCGCCATAGTAGCGACCAAGGAAAAACAGTGCGGTATCGCCCAGAATCCCGCCCAGCATTGCTACCACGACCACCCAGCCATAATGCAACAGTCCTTCATGTGCAGCGACGCCACCCAGCAAGGTGAACGTTTCCCCTTCGGCAATGCAGCCAAAAAACAGCGCCAGGTAACCGTATTGTGAGATGAGGTGATTAACATCCATATGTGTGAACTCCTGCGGTTGTTGCGCTAAAACCCCTAAGTCTAACCGCTCTGGCTTAAAGCGGGTCAAAAGAGGGCAATTTCGCTATTTTTTTTCGTAACAAACTGAAGCGCTTACCGGAAACCTGCGCTGGGTAAAAAATAAACAGTTCATCATCACTTATACTTCAGCATGTCGCCAACCCGGGCGACTCGCTAAGGCTGAGGAGAGAAGATATGAACCACGTTTGGGGACTTCTTGCGCATCCTGACCGGGAGATGCGTGATATCAAGCAAGAGAACGAAACCGTCTCGCATCACTATACCCACCATGTTCTGTTAATGGCGCTTATACCTGTGGTCTGTGCATTTATTGGCACAACGCAGCTTGGCTGGGATTTTGGCGCTCAGCGAACCGTTCAGCTTTCGATGGTGAGTGGCGTTGGCCTGGCTATTCTGTTTTACGCCCTGATCCTGGCGGGCGTTGCGGTAATGGGCAGGGTGATTTACTGGATGGCGCGCGACTATCCACAGCGTCCCAGCCTTCAGCGTTGTACCGTCTTTGCTGGCTATGTTGCGACACCGCTATTTTTAAGCGGGCTGGTTGCGCTCTATCCACTGGTTTGGCTGTGTCTGTTCGTCGGCACAATGGCGCTGGTTTACACCGGTTATTTGCTCTATGTCGGTATTCCCATGTTCCTCAATATCGATCGTGAAGAGAGCCTGCGTTTTTCTGGCTCCACGCTGGCGATTGGCATCCTGGTTTTGGAAGTATTGATGGCACTCACTGTTGTGCTGTGGGGCTACGGCTATCGGCTTTTCTAGCTTCATTCGCCGCCGGGTTCCCGGCGGCGTTCTGGTAACGCCCGGAAACGAATATCCTGTAGGCGAAAAGTTAAATTTCATCGTATGATGCGCTTGCCAGCCCCCGTGAGGCCTGCTGTTTGCGGTGGCGGCGTGTGGCATTGCCATACCTGAATCACTACCCGCTTAAGTTTTTAACGATGCCTGCAAAAATCCGCTTGTCTCTTCTGAGTTTAGCTCTGCTTTTTTCTGGTCAGGCTCTTCTGCATCAGGCCGTCGCCAGTCCACGTCTGGCGGAAGTCGCCCCAGCAGCGCCACAGATTGCTTCTGGCAGTGCCATGGTTGTCGATCTCAATAACAACAAAGTGATCTATGCCAGTCATCCTGACCTGGTCAGACCCATGGCTTCCATTACTAAATTAATGACGGTAATGGTGACGCTGGATGCTCATCTGCCGATGGACGAAATGCTTAACGTCGACATCAGCCACACGCCTGAAATGCGCGGCGTCTTTTCCCGCGTCCGGCTGAACAGCGAAATCAGTCGTAAAAACATGATGCTGCTGGCACTCATGTCATCGGAAAACCGTGCGGCTGCCAGCCTGGCGCATCATTATCCTGGCGGCTACGATGCGTTTATCCGCGCGATGAATGCCAAAGCACGTGCCCTGGGCATGACGCATACGCATTATGTCGAGCCAACCGGCTTGTCGATCCAGAACGTCTCTACCGCACGTGATTTGACCAAACTACTGATGGCAACCCGAAGCTATCCGCTGATTGGACAACTGAGCACGACGCATGAAGAGATGGCCAGTTTTACCAGCCCAAATTACACGCTGCCGTTCCGCAACACTAACCATCTGGTCTACCGCCCGGACTGGAGCATTCAGCTGACCAAAACCGGCTTTACCAACGAGGCGGGCCACTGCCTGGTGATGCGTACCGTAATTAATCAGCGTCCGGTTGCGCTGGTGGTGATGGACGCCTTTGGCAAATATACCCATTTTGCTGATGCTAACCGTCTGCGCACCTGGATGGAAACGGGGAAAGTTTCACCGGTTCCGGCTGCGGCACTGAGCTATAAAAAGCAGAAAGCGGCAGAAGTGGTCAGTAACGACGGTCGCTCGGAAGCCGTCGAATAGTCAGGAAATCCTCTAGTGTCGGACCAGACAAAAGCTTAGACTGAGGCAAGCTTTTCTTGCTCTGGCTGGTCCGGCCTTGTTTGATATCTGGAAATTTTCATGTCTACATTATTCACCTTTATTCGCGTCTGTTTGCTGACACTGCTGGTTTTTTCGCCGGTCATGGTGCAGGCAGCAGACGATCAAACCAGCGAGCAAAGCAGCGAGGCACCGGCTAAAATCAATGCCGCTGTTGAACTGCCTAAAATGCAGAAAGTGCTGGATAAAATTAAGCAGCAGGTCTCCGGCGAAACCAACGACAGCAAGCTGAACGCGCTGAACGATTTGGCGCTGGAGCTTTCCAGCGATGCCGACACCTTAGTTCAGAGCATCACGCCGCAGCGTGCGCAGCTACAGGCGCAGCTGGCGGTTCTTGGCCCGGCGCCAAAAGCAGAAAGCGGCGTGAAAGAGACCGCAGAAGTCACCAGCAAGCGTAAAAATCTGGAAAGCCAGAAAAGCAAAATGGATGACCAGATCAAACAGGCTGAGGCGATCAAAAGCAGCGCCATCAATCTCTCCTCGCAAATTGTTAATCTGCGCCGTGATGCGCTAAAAACCCAGCTGGCGCTGAATGCCGGCAGTATTTTTGGCCCGCGCTTCTGGTCGCCGCTGTTTAATACCCAAAGCGATGACAATAACAAAGTCCATGACTTTATCGGCGAGCTGGCCGATACCGCGGCGCTTTCCTGGCAGCCGGGCTGGCGTTTTGGCACGGCTTTCTGGATCGTACTGGCTGGCCTGGTGGCAACCTTTGGACGTCGCTACTCCGAGGAGTTTTTGGCGTGGGTAGGCATTCATCTTCTGCCAGAAGGGCGCCTGCGTCGTAGCTTCCTTGCGGCGGCCATTGCCATGACCACGCTGGTGGCGATCGTGCTCTCATTTAACTTCCTCGATCTGGCCTTTACCCGCCATGATGAGGTGACGGACGACGTGCGGGATTTTGCCGATAAACTGGTCAGTCTGAGTATTTTGTGTGGCCTGATCGCCGGCCTTGGCCGGGCGTTTCTCTCAACCCGGCGGCCTTCCTGGCGCCTGCCAACCATCTCCAACGAAGTGGCACTGGCGTTAAAACCTTTTCCTCCGCTGACGGCCGGACTGGTCTTTGTTTTCCAGGCGCTGGAAAACCTGAACAGCAGCGCCAATACCAGCGTCGGCACCACGGTGTTAGCTAACGGTATTACTGCACTCCTGATTGGGGCAACCGCGCTTTCTATTAGCTTCCGTACCAATCGTGTTCGTCGGCGTATGGTGCTGGAGGGTTCCCAGCCGGAAGCGAAATCGACGCTGGTGGGCCTGATCCAAATGGCGATCACGCTGATTGGCGTCGCCATTATGGTTACGCTGGTGATTGGCTATGTCACCTTTGCCCGATTCCTGAGCTATGAGCTGATCTGGATGGGCATTGTTTTTGGCTCTTTCTACATCCTCAGTCATCTGGTGACGGACGGCTGCGAAAGCCTGTTTTCCACCAGCAACGCCAGCGGCAAGGGCATTCAGCGCTCGTTAAATATCGACGAACGTCATCTCAGCCAGGTAGCGGTGCTGCTGGGGGCGCTCGGTAAAACGATACTGGTGCTGGCGGCAGCCATGGCGTTACTGAACGGCACTTTCGGCAGCGCTACGCCGATTGAGCTGGTACAAAAAGCCATTGAGTTCTGGGGTGGAAAAGGGCTGGAGTCGCTGAATATTGTTCCGGCGCACGTGCTCAACGCGCTGCTGTGTCTGATTGTCGGCATCTATGTGCTGCGGTCGGTGAAGCGCTGGCTGGATCAGGATTTCCTGCCAAAAACCACTATGGATACCGGTATGCGCGTCTCGCTGATCACGCTGTTCAGCAACGTGGGTTATGTGCTGGTCTTCCTGCTGGCCCTGTCGATCATGGGGCTGCAATGGAACAAGCTGGCGTGGATCGTCAGTGCGCTGTCGGTAGGTATCGGTTTTGGCTTGCAGGAGATCGTAAAGAACTTTATTTCCGGTTTGATCCTGCTAACCGAACGTCCGGTCAAGGTCGGCGATTTGGTGAGCATCAGCGGCATCGAGGGCGATATCCGTCGTATTAACGTGCGCGCCACCGAAATTCAGCTGGGCGACAAATCAACGGTAATCGTCCCTAACTCGCAGTTTATCTCGCAGAACGTGCGTAACGCGACGATGGGCAATGCGCAGGGCGTGGTAACGATCACGCTGACTTTCCCGCTGGACATCGATCCGGTGCTGGTTCGTCAGCTGCTGCTTGATGTTTACATTGATAATGAGCGCATTCTGGAAATGCCAGAGCCATCGGTCTCATTTAAAGATCTCACTTCGGCAGGTATCGTACTGGCTGTCACCGGCAACGTCGCCAGCCCGCGTCAGGTTTCCGGCGCAAAAAGCGATCTGCTGTTCGATATCCTGACTCGCCTGCGCAAAGAGGGCGTCGTGCTGTCGACACCGCAAACCATGATTGTGGAACAGCGTAACGGGCAGAAGGTGGTGGTGCAGGACGGCGAGATTTAATCGTTTAGCCGCCGGTGTGGATGCTTTGGTGATGCGCCGCAAAACGGCGCTGCCGAATGAGCACCTGAAAGCAAAAAACCCGCTTAATGGCGGGTTTTTTGCGCTAAAGGCCAGGGCAATTTCTCATTTTTCCTGCTTGCCGCAGCTGCATTCCAGCCAGTTTTTTGCCTTGGTGGTTTTGCCGATACCGGGATTGAAACTGTTGGTCGGATCGAGCTGTCGATAGAAATCCTTCAGCTGGGGTTTGGCGACATATAAATGCCCAACGTTATGTTCGGCCGGATATTCCGCGCCGCGTTCTGCCAAAATCGCCAGCATCTTCTCTTTCAGCGCATGGACATCCACGCCTTTTTTCACAATGTAATCCTGATGGAAGACATGGCAGAAAAAGTGGCCGTAATAGAGGCGATGTACCAGCGCATCGTCAAACTCTGCGGGCAGTTGCTCAAACCAGTCGCGATCGTTACGGCGCAAAGCGATATCCAGCGCCAGAATATCCTCCACGTCCTGATGATGTACGGCATGATAACGAACGGCAGCGCCCGCTGCGGCAAAGCGATGCAGAAACGCTTTTGTCCCTTCTTCCGGCGTACATTCGAAAAATTGGCCGTCCGCCTGCTGAAAATAGCGGGTCAGATAGTCACGCGCTTCGGCCACCCCAGCACCGGACATCTTCAGCATCAGATGATGCTCAAAACGATCGCGGTACTGTTTCAGCCGCGGCGGAAGATGAGAAGGAAGTACATTACTCACCTTTTGCAGCAGGCGATCGATCAGGTTCGGTTTGATAAACGAAACGCGGCGCAACAGCGCATCGGCACGGCCTTTGAGCGTGAAAAACAGCGGCATCTTGTCGGTGCCGAGTTTATCGATCATCACAAAGGTATCTTTACCGTAGGTTTCGGCAATATCGAAAATATCGCGATGCAGATATTCTCCCGCAACCGGCAACTCTTTAAATTCACTAAGAATATGGCGGCGCAGTTCGTCCAGCACCGCAGTTTGGTTGGTGCCGATATAAAAGACCTGCTGGGCAGGCTCTACGGGAAAGGTATCCAACCGCACGGCAAACACCGCCAGTTTGCCCGCGCAGCCGGACGCTTCAAACAGCCGGCGGGGATCGGCGTTAAAACGCGAAGGGGTGTCGGCCTGTACATCACGCACGCGCTGCGCATAGTCGTGATCGGAGGCGTGGCGATTATCGTATTTCACATCGGCTGGCCGCCAGTTCTCGTCGTCGAGACGGCCAAGGATCTGTTCAGGCGTGCTGCCAAGGTCGATGCCCAGATGATTAACCAGCGTCAGTTTGCCGTTAGCATCGAGCTGGGCATACAGCGCCATTTCACTAAAGGCCGGGCCACGCTTAATCAGCGAACCGCCTGAATTATTACAAATGCCGCCCAGCACCGATGCGCCAATGCAGGACGATCCGATCACCGAGTGGGGTTCTCGCCCCAGAGGCTTAAGGATTTTCTCCAGCTGATAAAGCGTGCTGCCGGGGAAGGCCAATATCTGCTTCCCCTCGTCCAGCAGCTGGATTTTGTCCATTCTCAGCGTGCTGATAATCACAATGTCGCGGTCGTAATCGTTGCCGTCTGGCGTCGATCCCTCGGTCAGGCCGGTATTGGCCGCCTGCATTAATACAATGACGTCGGCCGCCACGCAGGCGGTAAGGATGCGCCACTGCTCCAGCAGCGTACCGGGGAAGACTACCGCCAGCGCGTCGCCGGAGCCTGAGCGAAAACCTTTGCGGTAGCGTTCAGTCTGGCTGGGATCGGTAAGAAGATGGTTGCGCCCGACGATGCGGGCCAGTTCGTTGACCAGCGTTTTGCTGGACGGGGAGGTTGTTTGCATGTCCTTTGTCCTGTTTTTTCGCACGACATAACTTTAGCACCGCTTAACAACGATGCGGTGTGCCAGCGTCAGCGTATTCAACCGCACCGGTTGAAAACTACCTGCTATCCTCAACTTATGGCACACTGACTGCCCTGAGATTTTTTCGTGATAAATCCTTGCCCTGCCGTTACCTGAGAGAAACCAACACGATGAAATGGATTTGCTCTGTTAGCTTTGCTGCCGCCATTCTGCTGCAGCCTGCCTTCGCGGAAAACGCGGCCCATCCTTTAACGCCAGCAGCCCGCGACGCTTATGTCACCGCTTTGCTGAAAAAAATGACGCTCGACGAAAAAATCGGTCAGCTGCGCTTAATCAGCGTTGGGCCGGATAATCCGAAAGAAGCGATCCGCGAGATGATTGCCCACGAGCAGGTTGGCGCGATTTTTAATACGGTCACGCGGCAGGATATCCGCGCTATGCAGGACCAGGTCATGCAACTCAGCCGCCTTAAAATTCCGCTGTTTTTTGCTTATGACGTGGTTCACGGTCAGCGCACCGTCTTCCCCATCCCGTTAGGGCTGGCGGCCAGCTGGGATCTGAATGCCGTGGCGGAAGTGGGGCGGATTTCCGCCTACGAAGCGGCGGACGATGGGTTGAATATGACCTGGGCGCCGATGGTCGACGTCACGCGTGAGCCGCGCTGGGGACGGGTATCAGAAGGTTTTGGTGAAGATACTTATCTGACCTCGGAACTGGGCCGTACGCTGGTGGCGTCAATGCAGGGCAAAAGTCCGGCAGACCGTTATTCCGTGATGACCAGCGTCAAGCATTTCGCGGCCTATGGTGCCGTGGAAGGCGGCCGGGACTACAACACGGTCGATATGAGCCCGCAGCGGCTGGCACAGGACTATTTACCGCCCTATAAGGCCGCGCTGGATGCCGGTAGCGGCGGCGTGATGGTCGCGCTCAACTCCCTGAACGGCGTTCCGGCAACGGCGGACAGCTGGCTGCTGAAAGATTTATTGCGCGACCAGTGGAAATTTAAAGGGATTACCATCAGCGATCATGGTGCCATCAAAGAGTTGATGAATCACGGCGTTGCCAGCGATCCCGAGGACGCGGTGCGCATTGCTATCAAGTCCGGCGTCAACATGAGCATGAGCGACGAGTACTACAGCAAATATCTGCCGAATTTGGTGAAAAGCGGCGCGGTCAGCGAAAAAGAGATCGACGATGCCACGCGTCACGTGCTGAACGTCAAATATGATATGGGCTTGTTTAACGATCCTTACAGCCATCTTGGCCCGGCAAATAGCGACCCGGCGGATACCAACGCGGAAAGCCGCTTACATCGTGCAGAAGCTCGTGACGTCGCGCGCAAAAGTATTGTGCTGCTGAAAAACCGTCTGGAGACGCTGCCGCTGAAAAAATCCGGCACCATTGCGTTGATCGGTCCTCTGGCCGACAGCCAGCGCGACATTATGGGCAGCTGGTCAGGTGCAGGCGTAGCGGGTCAGTCCGTTACCCTGTTGCAGGGGATGAAAAATGCGACGGCGGATAAGGCGACCATTCTGTATGCCAAAGGCGCAAATGCAACCGACAACAAAGGCGTGCAGGACTTCCTGAACCTGTATGAAAAAGCGGTCACCGTCGATTCACGCACGCCGCAGCAGATGCTGGATGAAGCGGTCGAAACGGCGAAAAAAGCCGATGTGGTTGTCGCCGTCGTCGGGGAAGCGCAGGGCATGGCGCATGAAGCGTCCAGCCGCAGCGAACTGACTATTCCGGCCTCGCAGCAGGCATTAATTGCCGCACTCAAAGCCACCGGTAAACCGCTGGTATTGGTTCTGATGAACGGCCGCCCGCTGACGCTGGTTAAAGAGGATCAGCAGGCCGATGCGCTGCTGGAAACCTGGTTTAGCGGTACCGAAGGCGGTAATGCGATTGCCGACGTGCTGTTTGGCGACTATAACCCGTCGGGCAAGCTGCCAATGTCGTTCCCGCGCTCTGTGGGTCAGATCCCGATTTACTATAATCATCTGAATACCGGCCGTCCTTACAATGCCAGCAAGCCAAACAAATATACGTCGCACTATTACGATGCAGCCAATGGTCCACTGTTCCCGTTTGGCTATGGATTGAGCTATACCACCTTTAACGTGTCGCCTGTCAGCTTGTCGGCTAAAACCCTGCTGCGGAACGGCACAATTAACGCCAGCATCACGCTGACCAATACCGGCAGCCGTGATGGCGCAACGGTGGTGCAGATGTATCTGCACGACCAAACGGCGAGCATCAGCCGCCCGGTTAAAGAGCTGAAAGGCTTTAAACGGGTTATGCTGAAAGCGGGCGAGTCGCAAACCGTGACTTTCCCTGTTGATGTGAACGCGTTGAAATTCTGGAATGCGAAAATGCAGCAGGTTGCCGAGCCGGGCAAATTCAGCGTGATGATTGGGCTGGATTCGGCGCGCACCAGCGAGGCAGAGTTTAGTTATCAGTAAAGCCGCTGGCCTGACAGGCTAACGATTTCAGGGGCGTTAATTCGCCCCTTTTTTACGCCATAATTTTTATCGGAAACCGCTATGCTCTCGTTTCGGGATAAAGTTCAACAGCAGGTCTTTCGCCTCAACGGTTTGGCGATGAGTGATTTCGACCTCTCCCAGCCGCCAGGCGATCCAGGATTGTATGGGCCGGACAGCGTCATCTGGCGGGTTCATGGCGATTTTTCGTCAATGCTCTGTGGTGGGATCGCTGCATTGCTGATGCAGATGCTGCATCCACTGGCGCTGGCTGGCGTCTGGGATCATTCCACTTTTCGCGACGATATGATGGGAAGACTGCGGCGTACCAGCCAGTTTATTGCCGTCACCACTTTCGGTAACACTGCCGATGCCTGGACGCTCATTGAGCGGGTTAAGCAGATCCATTTGCGGGTGAAAGGCGTGGACGCGCAGGGCAAAGCCTATGCCGCCAGCGATCCAGCGCTACTCACCTGGGTTCACGTTGCCGAAACCAGCCGTTTTCTCGCCGCTCACCTGCGTTATAAAAATCCCTCTTTGAGCCTGGAAGATCAGGATCGCTACTACGCGGAAGCGGCGCTAGTGGCTGAAGCGCTGGGTGCCGAAAATGTGCCAAAAACGACGCGCGGCGTGGCGATTTATCTCCAGGCGATGCAGCCACAGCTGCGCTGCGATGAACGCACCAAAGAAGTCCTTGCCCTGTTATTAAATTCTCCTGCACCGAGCTGGCAGGCTCGTCCGGCGATGAAAACGATGATGATGGCCGGGATTGAACTGTTGCCGCCCTGGGCGCAGCAGCAGTTCGGCTTTCGTTTTTCAGGCTATACGCGTCAGCCAATCCGCTGGCGAATGCAATTGCTGGCGGGCGCGCTGCGCTGGTGTATCCGGCGCGGCGCTTATTCACGGGCGATGGCGCGTATGGGCCGGGAACTTTGAGACTCTTTCCCTTGCCCTGACGTGGCACAACAGGAGATCCTGCTCTACTCTCGGAGGAAACAGGAACCCTCCACACCCAGCGTCGAGGCTCTATGACACAGTCGTATCGGATTGCTGAAGTTACCAATCAGCAACAAACGCTTATCGCAACGGTTGAACAGGATGAGCGTGCCGCCTATTTCTATATTCGCCCAGCGGAATCTTTTCGCGGTGAGTTCGCTGTGCGCGGCTGCTGGCTGAGAAACCTGCTGCCCGCGCCCGCGCAGGAAGACAACGAAGCGATGGCTCAGGGCAGGGTGCCGTTGCTCAGCGCCGAGTTCTGCCGCACGTTAGAAGCCGAACCGATGCTGGTACCTGCTGGTTTACAGGTTATTTGGGAGCCGAGCGACGATGGCGCGGCGCTGTGGTATCAGGGGCAGCTGCTGGCCGTCATTCCTGGCTGGAGCTTGTATCAGCAAAAACAGGTTAGCTTCTCGGCGGGCTGCATCAGGGAAAACCGCCTGACCGCGCCGTTGGGTTCAGCCTCGACCAACGACTATTACGCCCGTGCCGAGCAGCATCGTCATTTCTGGCGTGACTGGCACGATGGGCATCTTTGGGAGCCAATGCAGCGCGATTTGCTGAAATGCTATGAAGCGCAGTATGGCGAATCGCTAAAGTATTACGCTATCGATCAGGGCAACTGGCCGCCGATGGCCATCTCGCAGCACTACCATCAGGGCAGCTGGTACTTTCTGACGCTGGGCATGAGTATTCGGCCGATGCCATGGGTCGACTACCTTTATGACGATCTGGCTGCACAATACCGACGTGTTGAGCTGGCAATGGCCATCGACGCTGAAGTAATGACCGAGGAAAACGCGGTACAGATGGCAAGTGCGCTCGCCAGCTTCGCCCATTTTCCCTGGGCGCGGCTCAGCTGGCTGGGAGAAGGGCACACGCTGCAATCTTCCGTAGCGCCGGTAGGTTTTGAGGGATTTATTCTCTCTCACGCGCTGGCACGGGAAGAGAGTCGGTTCGCGCTGCCAAAGCGTGAAGGCGACAAGGTGAACCTGCTGTGGGCATCGCCAGTCACCACCGCAGAGCGTGAATTTGCTGAGGCGGACGACAAAGGCGGACTTGAGCTGATCGATCGCCTGCTGGATTACGGCGCGGGGCATATTTTCCGGCCACGCCAGCAGATCGTTGAACCGGCAAAATAATTGCCGGTACTGTCATAATTCCGCACGATTTTGTGCAGCCATCCTGACTGAAGATATGCCACAATTATCGGAGTTTCCTGAAGGAGTGTGCATGTCTGCAATTGAAGTCATTCTGGTCGATCGTCACGACCGTCCTGTCGGCAGAATGGAAAAGCTGGAAGTTCATCAAAAAGGGTTGCTGCATCGTGCGGTAACGGTGTATGTCTTCAATTCCCGTCATCAACTGTTACTCCAGCAGCGCGCCAGCGGCAAGTATCACTGTGGCGGGCTGTGGAGTAATACGACCTGCGGACATCCTCTGCCGGACGAAAGCACGCAGGATGCCGCCGAACGTCGACTTTTTGAAGAGATGGGGCTACGCCTGACGCTGCATCCAGCTTTTGAACTCAGCTACAACCTGCCGCTCAGCAATGGGCTGATCGAACACGAATATGGGCACGTCTGGTTTGCCTTCAGCGATGCCTTACCCCAGCCCAACCCGGACGAAGCGGACGACTGGCGCTATGCGTCACTGGCTGAGATCCAGCAAGAGATGCAGCAACATCCCGAACGGTTTACGCCCTGGTTCCTGTTAACCTTTGCGCGCGTTCAGCCGGCCTTTGCGCGTTTTTTAGCGCATCAGCAGGCTGGGTAGTGATCCGACTCCGTCGCGCCTCTCTGGCAACACCCCCTGAAAGGATGCGTTGCCAACCATCACTGCTTCTGCGTAGCAAAATCTTCCGCATCCACGTCGTAACCGGAAGGCTCCCAGCGTACGGTCATCAGCGCAATTAATCCTGCCAGCGGAGCCAGGCCAATCACCCAAAACACATTGGTGCCCAGCGTGGCGGAAAGCAGTGGGAACAGGAACAGGGAAACGGTGGAACTGCCGCGCATCAGCGTCTGGTTAAAGCCAACGCCCACGCCGCGCAGCGAGGTTGGGTAGCTTAACGAGGCGAAAGTCATGGTATGCGAACCTGGCCCAAAACCCTGGCCAAACAGAAATAGCGCCAGCATGGCGATGGAGACGGCGGCCTGGCCACCGTTATCCGGTCGGCCAATCAGCGCCAGGCCGATCAGCGCAATAAACTGGCATAAGTAGCCCAGCACGGTCATCTTCCATGCCCCGAAGCGCGGCACCAGACGCACAGCAAGCATGCCGCCGACGAAAGCAAACAGCAGGTTAAGCGCCAGCGAAACTAAAATGGTGGTCAGCATGGATTGTGCGAGGAAGCTGGAGATAATCACCGGCAGACCGAAAGCGACGGCGTTATAAGCGAAAGCGGAAGCAATCGCCGTCACGGTGGCGAGCAGGGTGCGGCGAAGATAGACGCCTTTTAGCAGCTCGCCATAATTGCGCCAGCTGGCACGGCGGGCAGGCGTGGCTGGGGTTAAATCGGCATCCTTTGCTACGTGCGCATTAATGCCATAAGAGTGCCGGAGAATGGCGGCAGCACCGTGCAGATCGCCCTGATTAGCCGCCCAGACCGGCGACTCGCTCATATAACGGCTGCGGATAGCGATGATCAGCAAGGCGGGAACCGCACCGAAGCCTAAAATAATTCGCCACAGCCAGCCCGCCTGCGCCTCGGGTAGCACCGAGTAAAAAAACAGTACCAGCAGATAGGAAACCGAGATGGCGGCATACCAGGTCGGACACCACATCGCAATGCTGGCCGCTTTATTTCCCCGGCCTTTCAGCTTTGAGAACTCGGCTAAGAAGGCCATGGCGACAGGGAGATCGATACCCACGCCCAGTCCCATCACAAAACGTGCAGCGGTCAGCACGTACTCATTGGGTGCCAGCGCACAGGCAAGCGCCGCCACAACAAAGAAGAACATATCGGCCATAAACACGCGGTAACGGCCAATTTTATCGGTGAGATAGCCGCCGATCAGCGCGCCGACAATGGCACCAAAAGCGATCGCCGAAGCCACCATTCCCGCGCCCGCAGGAGAAAGTCCAAATTCGCGCGTCACGTCTTTCATGCCGAAGGCGAGCGCACCTAAATCGTAGGCATCCAGAAAAACGCCGCCGAGCGCAATACCAATAACAATCCGTGCATTACTTCTGGCCTGCGTGCTGGTGTTTACCAGATGCGAGACGTCCGCCGCGCGGCGGATAGCGACAGCTTCGCCAGTGGCGATATTCCCTGCCGTGGCGATATGCGCCGAAGAAATTAAGTCGGTCATGATGTTGTGTTCTGATTTATTAAAATAGTTTTTGAGAATACTCCCGCCTGTAACAGAGTTAAATTCCGGCTGGTTATAAGTTAAAACCAAATCGGCAGGAACGGGTTTTCGTCGTGACTCACCGCGTCATAATAAAGTACTAAGTGATTAATTACTGCGCTATTCTTGAAGCTGACCAGGCAAAAAGGAACCAGGAAATGGCTAAATTGACGGGAAGGGTTGCCGGCATGGCGCTGGCGGTAGCGCTGGCAATGGCGGGCAGCGCTCAGGCAGCGGAACCGGTAAAAGTGGGCTCAAAGATTGATACCGAAGGCTCGCTGTTAGGCAATATCATTCTTCAGGTGTTGGAAAAGCACGGGGTGAAAACCGTTAACAAAATCCAGCTCGGCAATACCCAGGTGGTCAGAGGCGCGATTACGGCGGGAGAGCTGGATATCTACCCGGAATACACCGGCAACGGCGCGTTCTTTTTCCATGACGAACACGATCCGGCCTGGAAAAACGCGCAGGCAGGCTATGAGAAAGTAAAACAGCGGGACGAAGAAAAAAACCAGCTTATCTGGCTCACACCTGCACCGGCTAATAACAGCTGGACGATCGCCGTACGTGGCGACGTCGCGCAAAAAAATCATCTTAATTCCCTTCAGGATCTCAGCGCATATTTGAAAAATGGCGGCACCTTTAAGCTGGCGGCTTCCGCAGAGTTTATTGAGCGCGCCGATGCGCTGCCCGCTTTTCAGCAGGCATACGGCTTTAAGCTGAGTCAGGATCAGCTGCTGTCGCTGGCGGGCGGTGATACCGCGGTGACGCTGAAAGCGGCGGCGCAGCAGACCTCTGGCGTCAATGCGGCCATGGCCTATGGAACCGATGGCCCGGTAGCCGCGCTTGGCCTGCAAACGCTGAGCGATCCTAAGGGCGTGCAGCCAATCTACGCGCCTGCGCCGGTGATCCGCAGTGCGGTGCTGAAAGCGTATCCGCAGATTGGCGACTGGCTGAAGCCCGTTTTCGCCTCGCTGGATGAGAAAACGCTTCAGCAGCTCAACGCGCGCATTGCTGTAGAAGGGATGGATGCTAAGAAAGTCGCGGCGGACTACCTCCGGCAGCAAAAAATGCTGTAACGCGGCAACCACCAGCCTGAGCCGTCGGGGAAATTTTGCGCCTCACTATTCATAATCGCGTTGTACTGACGCTGGCACTTCTGCTGCTTCTCGCGGCCGGATTGCCGCTGCTTAACTGGGCGCCGAATCGCCTGGTCTCCGGGCAGCCGCTGTTCGTGCCGCAATTGCTGGAGGGAAATGGGCTGCTGCTGCTGTTCCCGGCCGGATTGCTGATAGCGCTGGTTTTTCTGCCTCAGAGCAGAGTCAGCCTCGGGCTGATGCTGATATGCAGTGAACTGTTGTTGATGGCGCTGCTTATCACCAGCGGCCGTGAAGCGGGTTTGCTGGCGCAGCGGGGCAGTGAGCTGGCGAGAACCTCATTTGGCAGCGGTTTCTGGCTATCCATCGCGCTGAGCCTGTTAATTGCTGCCGAGGCGATTTCTCACCTGACTTCACACGCACTGTGGCGGCTGCTGCTTAATGGACAAATCTGGCTACCGGTCATCGTTATCATTGCCAGCGGCCAGCTCGATCAGCTGGCACTATTGAAAGAGTATGCCAACCGCCAGGAAGTGTTCGATCAGGCGCTGAGTCGTCATTTACTGCTGCTGTTCGGTACGCTGCTACCAACGCTGCTTATCGGACTGCCGCTCGGCTGGTGCTGCTATCGCTTTCAGGCCGTTCAGTCTGCGGTTTTTCCCGTCCTGAATATCATTCAGACCGTCCCTTCCGTGGCGCTGTTTGGCCTGCTGATTGCACCGTTAAGCGGGCTTGCGCGACAATTTCCCTGGCTTAAAACGCTGGGCGTCAGCGGGATTGGGGTGGCACCGGCGCTCATTGCACTGGTGCTTTACGCGCTGTTGCCGCTGGTGCGAAGCGTGGTGGCCGGGTTGCAAAATGTGCCGCGTGAGGTGACGGAAACCGCCTGGGGAATGGGGATGACGCGCAGCCAGATTTTTTGGCAAGCCGAAATGCCGCTGGCGCTACCGGTGATGCTGGCAGGATTACGGGTTCTTACCGTGCAAACAATGGGCATGGCGGTGGTGGCCGCGCTGATCGGCGCGGGCGGATTCGGTGCGATTATTTTTCAGGGCTTGTTCAGCAGCGCGCTGGAACTGGTGCTGCTGGGCGTCATTCCTGTTGTGGCAATGGCGGTGATTGCCGATGGCTTATTTAAATTCGTTATTACCGCGGTGGAGGCGGCTCGCCCATGATTACCTTTGACCGGGTCAGCAAATATTTTTCGCATAAGGCTGCGGTCAGTGAACTGACGCTGCATATCGCCAAAGGCGAGTTTACGGTGCTGATTGGCACTTCCGGCTCGGGCAAATCCACCACGCTGAAAATGATCAACCGGCTGATTCCCCATGACGAAGGCTCTATTCAGGTGGCGGGAGAGGATATTCGCCGGATCAATCCTCAGACGCTGCGCCGCCGGATGGGCTATGCCATTCAGTCGACGGGCCTGTTTCCTCACTGGACGGTAGAAAAAAATATCGCCACGGTGCCAAACCTGCTGAAATGGCCGCCGCAACAGATTCGGCAGCGCGTCAGTGAACTGCTGGCGCTGCTGCATCTGGATGAATCGCTACGCCAGCGTTATCCGCATCAGCTTTCTGGCGGTCAGCAGCAGCGTGTTGGCGTGGCGCGGGCGCTGGCAGCCGATCCCGAAATACTGCTGATGGACGAACCTTTTGGCGCGCTGGATCCGGTTACGCGGGCGGCATTACAGCAGGAAATTACGCGTATTCACCAGATCTCTGGCCGAACGATTGTACTGGTGACGCACGACGTTGACGAGGCGCTGACGCTGGCCGATCGGCTGGTGTTAATGGATCAGGGGAAAATCGTGCAGCAGGGCACGCCGCTACAGCTGCTGACGCAGCCAGCCAGTGAGTTTGTGCGGGATTTCTTCGGGCGCAGCGAGCTGGGCATCCGGCTTTTATCGCTCGAAAACGCGGGTTCAGCGGCGCGGCGCGGCGAATGGCTTCAGGAGGAGGCGATTGTCGAAACCACCACGCTACGTGAAGCACTGTCACAGTTTATTGCGCGGCGAACCGATCGTCTGGCGGTGATGGATGTTAAACACCAGCCGCTTGGCGTCTTGCATTTTGCCGATCTTATCCGGCCACGGAGAGACTAAGATGCGGTTATTACGCGATCCCCTGATATGGCTGATCCTGTTTTTTATCGCTTTTGTGACGCTGTTGCCGCTGAGCGGCCCGCTTTTTGCCAGAGGGTTTCCCGAGCTGGAAAGGCCAGTCTATCAGCAGGACAGTTTTTGGCAGCTAACGCTGGCGCATATTGAACTGGTGGCGCTTTCCGGCACGATTGCCGTTGTGGCAGGGATGGGATGCGGAATAGCGGTGACGCGGCCAGCGGGGAAAGCCTTTCGATCCACGGTGGAAACGCTGGTCGCGGCGGGACAGACGTTTCCACCGGTTGCGGTGCTTGCTGTCGCCGTTCCACTTATCGGATTTGGTAAAGAGCCGGCGGTGATTGCGCTGGTGCTTTATGGGCTGTTGCCGATCCTCCAGGGCACTCTCGCCGGGATAACCGCCGTTCCGGCCAGCGTCCGTGAGATCGCAGAAGGCGCTGGAATGACACCCTGGCAGGTGTTATTGAGGGTGGAATTGCCGCTGGCCGCACCGGTGATTATTGCTGGCATTCGCACCTCAACAATCGTGAATATCGGCACGGCGGCAATAGCCTCAACGGTGGGCGCGAAAACGCTTGGCTCACCGGTAATTATTGGCCTGAGCGGGTTTAACACCGCCTGGATTATACAGGGAGCCTGCCTGATGGCGCTGCTGGCGGTGATTACCGATCGCCTGTTTGAGCGCCTGTTAAGGCAGTTCAGGAACGAATAAGGATGGTGTATCCGGTTAACATCACGCCGCCAATACCGCCCAGCGCCATCATCAGAAAGATGCAGACCACCCCAATTTTTTGCCAGTTCATGCCGTCGCTCGTTTGCAAATAAAGGAAGACGCGAAGTATAACGTTTTTCGCCCCTCAGGGTTAAGCCTTTGCTGGCTTTTATAACGGCATAAACGGAGGAAATCAGCTCAGGTGCGTGACTAAAAACCCCTGCTCCTGCCAGTGCGACATCTGTTCCTGCTGGCGGCGAGTCAGCGGTTTACCGGTAAAGATAAACAGCTGCTGTCCGGGAAACAGTTCAGGGCGAGGCAGCTCCAGCGGTTCGGCCAGCACGTCCATACGCCATCCCTGCTGCGACAGCCGCCAGGCTTCCAGCCAGATCCGGGTGCGGTCATCTGTTCCCCAGCCAATAATCAGCGCGTCTTTACCGGCTTTTTTTCTGCTGCCGGTCAGACAGAAGGCGACATAATCAATCAGGATGCCGTCCAGCAGGCTACACATCGCTCTTGCCGTGTTCTGATCCAGGCCCAACCGCTGTCTGATCGGAATAAATACGTGATCGATAAGCGCATCGGCGGGATGCTCCCGCCCGGTGGAAGCCACCTTCGCCCGGAGTTTGGAGGGTTTTACGTGGCGCAAAACCGTCATCATCTCTTCCTGAAGCGTTACCCAGCCATCATGAATATTGACGTTTTCGCCTTCCAGCAGCGCTTTTACTTTCCCTACAGGAACGCCGCTTTCAATCCAGCGCTTAATCTCTTCAATGCGCTGAATGTCCTCATCGTCGAACTGACGATGTCCGCCTTCGGTACGCGCGGGTTTCAGCAAGCCGTAGCGACGCTGCCATGCCCGAAGCGTGACCGGATTAATCCTGCATCGTTCAGCAACATCACCAATACTGTATAATGTCATTCATACCCTCAGACCTTATTCCACTCCCTTAACCGTATCGAACTCTTTATTGTTGTACAACTATTATTTGGTTGTACAAGTTGATGTAACGCGTGAAAAACTTTATATCTCATAAGCTGTAACGCTTTCATGCGTCTGATTCGTCCGGCGTCCATATGCACTTCTGGCAGACCGCTAATGAACAACATTGACTATCTATTACTAAATGCTGAGCAGGCTGATTCAGTGCGCGACGAGCTCTTTCATGTCCTGAGCGGCTGTGTCGCTACAGGAGCAAGTATAGGCTTTATCAGCACCGATCCTGAACCCATGATCGCATTCTGGCAAGGCGTAATAAGCAGTCTGGCAGCAGGCGAAAAAAAGCTGCTGGTGGCGCGCCAGCAGGGAAAAGTTGTGGCGACGGTGATTGTGGTGCTGGGCATGATGCCGAACGGCAGCCATCGCGCCGAAATCGCCAAGCTGCTGGTGCATCCTTCCGCCAGGCGACAGGGCATTGCGCGTGCGCTGCTGGAGCGAGCTGAAGATCTTGCTCGCCAGGCAGACCGCTCGCTGCTGGTGCTTGATACCCGTTCCGGTGACGTCGCTGAACAGCTCTACCTGGCGCAGGGTTGGCAAATCAGCGGGCAGATCCCGGCTTATGTGTTATCGACGGAGGGCATACTGGATGCCACCACGGTGATGTACAAGTTTTTAACGCCAGGCGAATAGTGCGTCTTGCGTAAAAAATGATTGAACGCAGTATCTGTTGCCAGTAATGTGATTCTGGTCACATCCTGAGCAGGTGCTGTCGCGGATTGCCTGCCCACCGATCCCCTTTTATGCCACTCGTTACCGTCGGATACACCCAAAAATATGTTCTATCTCAAAGTCATCAGTATCAGCTTTATCTGCGTGCTGCTGCTCTCTTTCGCACAGAGCTATGTTAAAGCCACCCACAGCGGCGTGGTGTTAACCGGTCAGAACTGGTCAACGGCTCGTCGGGATTCCGCCGGGCTGGCACCCGATGCACTGCACTATAAAGACACCGCGATTGTGCAGGTATATGCGGCACCCACCTTTGGCTGGCGCGGTCTGCTCGCCGTGCATCCGTGGATTATTTTTAAGAAAGCGGGCGAGACGCAATATCACCGTTATGAGGTGGTCAGCTGGGGAAGCAGCAATGTGATACGCCAGAACTATGCGCTGCCAGATGGTTTTTGGTTCGGCGCTAAACCGGGTCTGCTGGTGGAACACCGTGGCGCGGCGGCGGAAGCGATGATCCCGCATATTGAAGCCGCTATTGCCAGCTATCCCTGGCCACACACTTATCGCGTCTGGCCAGGCCCTAACAGCAACACCTTTTTAGCGCATATCGGCAGAGAAGTGCCCGCGCTGAAGCTGGATCTTCCGGCGAATGCCATTGGCAAGGACTTCCGCCCGCTAAGCCATCCGATTGGCCTGCCGCCTTCCGGTAAAGGTTTGCAGGTTTCCCTGCTGGGCGCGCTGGGCTTTACGATTGGCGCGCAGGAAGGTGTTGAAATCAACATTCTGGCCTTTAACCTGGGCGTGGATGTCCGCTCTCCGGCGCTGCGCTTGCCTTTTATTGGCCGTCTGGGCATGGCGAAAGCCAGCGACGTCAGCGGTTGAATTTAACGCCTGGCAGCACGCAGAGCATTTCATAAAGAATATTGGCGGCCAGCTGCGAGGTGGTGCCGTGAGCGATCTTTTCGCCAAACATTTCATCGTTGGTATCGGTGTGGGCATCAACATGAATCAGACCCACCGGCCCGTGTTTTTTCACCAGCGCCCGTAAAATTGCGGCCGAACGATGTAGCTATCAGGCAATGTTTTCGCTGATCTCCCGGCGTGGCCGCAGCCGTGAACCACTTCTGCGCGCCTTCCGTGATGAGGCAAAATTGCGTGCCGTGCTGAAGGATTAAACATGAAGTGCTGACGTAAAGTGCGTACTGTGTAAAAATACAGGTCGTTTTAGAAAAAAGTGGTCGTCATGGCGTTAAATGCCGCGTTAAAAGCGCAAATCGCTGGGTGGTACAAAGCCCTTCAGCAGCAAATTCCCGATTTTATTCCCCGCGCGCCGCAGCGGCAGATGATTGCCGAAGTGGCAAAAACGCTGGCCGGCGACGATGGCCGTCATCTGGCGATTGAAGCGCCTACGGGCGTCGGGAAAACGCTTTCCTATCTGATCCCGGGAATTGCTGTGAGCCGTGCGGAGGAGAAGCCGCTGGTGGTCAGTACCGCAAACGTGGCGTTGCAGGATCAAATCTTCAGTAAAGATCTGCCGCTGCTGAAAAAGATCATCCCCGATCTGCAATTTACCGCGGCCTTTGGGCGCGGGCGCTATGTTTGTCCCCGGAATCTCTCCGCGCTGGCAACCGATGAAGAGAAGCAGGGCGATTTGCTGCTGTTTCTTGACGATCGTATGACCGCCAGCAAAGACGAGCGCGAGCTTTGCACGTCGCTTGAAAAAAACCTCAATCGTCATCAGTGGGACGGTCTGCGCGACCACTGTGAAGAGACCATTGATGATTCGCTCTGGCAGCGCCTGAGTACTGATAAAGCCAACTGTCTCGGCAGCAACTGCCACTGGTTCCGGGAATGCCCGTTTTATGTAGCACGCCGGGAAATTGAAAATGCCGATGTGGTAGTGGCGAACCATGCGCTGGTGATGGCGGCGCTGGAAACGGAGTCGGTACTGCCGCCGCCGAAGAATCTGCTGCTGGTGCTGGATGAAGGCCATCATCTGCCGGATGTTGCCCGTGATGCGCTGGAGATGAGCGGCGACATTACGCCCGCCTGGAGCACGCTTCAGCTTGACCTGTTCTGCCGCCTGGTTGAACAGTGTATGGCGCAGTTCCGTCCTAAAAGGCCGCCGAATCTCAGTAATCCTGAGCGGCTGAAGGCACATTGTGAAGAGGTGCGCGAGCAGCTTCAGCAGCTGTCGCAGATCCTCAACCAGCTCCTGCCGGCAGATCCGCAGGAAGCGGAATACCGTTTTGAAATGGGGCGGCTGCCGGAAGAGGTGATGACGATTTGCGCGCGGCTGTTTAAGCTCAGTGACGGACTGCGCGGGCTGGCTGAAGCGTTGATGAACGATTTGAGTGAAAAGACCGGGCAGTTTGACGTGGTGCGCCTGCACCGCACGCTGCTGCAAATGAACCGCGCGCTTGGCTGGTTTGAAGCCAGCACCAAGCTGTGGCGGCTTTCGGCAATGGAACAGGCTTCCGGCGCACCGGTATCGAAGTGGGTGACCCGAGAGCTGCGCGAAGGCAATCCGCATCTGCTGTTCCACTGTGCCGGGATCCGCGTTAGCGACCAGCTGGAAAAACTGCTGTGGCGCAAAATTCCCCATGTGGTGCTGACCTCCGCGACGCTGCGCTCGCTGAACAGCTTTCAGCGCCTACAGGAAATGGCTGGCCTGAGTGAAAAAGTGGGCGACCGTTTCGTCGCGCTGGATTCGCCGTTTAACCACGTCACCCAGGGCAAGCTGATTATTCCTCAGATGCGCTATGAGCCGATGCTGGCTAATGAAGTCGCGCATCTGGCTGAAATGGCGCATTTTTTCCGCCAGCAGATCAAAGAGGGCGCGCACAAAGGCATTCTGGTGCTGTTTGCCAGCGGCCGGGCAATGCAGCAATTTATTGCTTATCTGCCCGAGCTGCGGCTGATGATGCTGGTACAGGGTGACAAACCGCGTCCGGCGCTGGTGGCGCTGCATCGTAAAAAAGTGCAGCAGGGTGAAACCAGCGTGCTGGTCGGTTTGCAGTCGTTTGCCGAGGGGCTGGATCTGAAAGGCGATCTGCTTTCGCAGGTGCATATTCATAAAATTGCTTTCCCCCCGGTGGACAGTCCGGTTATTTTGACCGAGGGCGAATGGCTGAAAAGCCTGAAGCGTTATCCGTTTGAAGTCCAAAGCCTGCCAAGCGCCTCTTTTAACTTAATTCAGCAGGTTGGCCGACTGATCCGCAGTCATGAATGTTTTGGCGAAATCATCATTTACGACGGACGCCTGTTGAGCAAAAGCTATGGCGCGCGTCTGCTGGGCGCGCTGCCGGTATTTCCGATTGAACAACCGGCTATGCCCGCAGGGGAACTGCCCAAGGCCAGCCCGCTGCTGAAAACGAAAAAAGCCGTGCGCCGTCGTCGCTAACAACTCAAGAGCAGAAGCATGGAATACACAAAAATTATCAAAGAAGTCGGGCGTGGAAAAAATCATGCCCGCGATCTCGATTTCACTACCGCCTGCGATCTTTACCGGCAGATGCTTGACGGTGCGGTGCCCGAGCTGGAAATGGGCGGCATCCTGATTGCGCTGCGTATCAAGGGAGAAGGCGAGGAGGAGATGCTCGGCTTTTATCAGGCGATGCAGGAACGCGTAATTACCTTAACGCCGCCGGCCAGTTTACCGATGCCGATTGTTATTCCCAGCTACAACGGCGCCCGTAAACAGGGCAACCTGACGCCGCTGCTGGCGTTGTTGCTTTCCGCGTTAGGCTTTCCGGTGGTGGTGCATGGCGTCAGCGATGACCCGACGCGTGTCACCAGCGAAGCGGTGTTCGCCGGGCTGGGCATCACGGCGAGTAGCGGTGCGGAGCAGGCGCAGCAGCGTCTGGAGCAGGGAAAGCTGGTGTTTATGTCGGTTGCCTCGCTTTGTCCGCCGCTGGCTGAACAGCTCTCGCTGCGCTGGCGGATGGGCGTACGGAACAGTGCTCATACGCTGGCTAAGCTGGTGACGCCGTTTGGCGAAGATGCTGCGCTGCGTCTCTCCAGCGTCTCGCACCCGGAATATATTGCGCGAGTCGGAAAATTTTTTCAGGCGATTGGCGGCCGGGCATTGCTGCTGAACGGCACCGAAGGCGAAGTGTATGCTAATCCGCAGCGCTGCCCGGCAATCAGCCTGATTGCTGGCGAGCAGCCAGAAGTGCTGCTGCCCCGTCAGGAAGAGAGCGGCATCGCGCGTGATGCATTACCCGAAGCCAAAGATGCACAGACCACCGCTGACTGGATCAAGCGCTGCCTGAACCGTGAAGTCCCGGTGCCACAGTCGCTGCGCCAGCAGATCGCCTGCTGCTACGTTGCTACAGGCCGTGCAAGCGATGTGGAAAGCGCGCTGGAACAGATTGCTAAAGCGGGTTACTAAGATCAAGCCTGCATGCCCTGCACGAGAGACTCCCGGCAGGGCCATGTCTACTGCTTACCGCATTTGTCAGCATCATCAATAATACGCTCCGCTAATTCCCGAAAAGGCATTCTCCTCAGCACATCGCCGGTGAGCACGGCGGCATCCGCTGTGTTTTCCATAAATTTTCGCAGATAATCTGAGTCGATATTTTGGCTTTTCAGACCACGGAGGGCATAAAGTTTTGCCTCGGGCGTGGCATCGGCAGATTCTAAAATGCTTTTAAAATCAGCTGCTGCCTGTGGACCGCGAAGGATTTCGGTATAAATACGCTCGCCGGGCGATATTTCACCGGCAAAACCATTCATACCCAGTGAAAACGTGGGAACCTGCGATAATTCAGTGCGGTTTTTTTTGCGAGGCGTTGACCAGAGAAGAGCTGATAGCAATACAGAGTGCCAGCATCGTAAGCTGAACGGTTTTGATTCCTGACATCATTCATTCCTTTGATTTTTCAGGCGGCAGATTTTTTGTCGTTCCGAGCGCATCAATGCGCTCAACGAAAACCCCAGGCGGCCAGTTTCGCCGCCCGGGCATTATCTTAGCGGCAGTAATTTTTCCGCCAGACGTGTCCAGATAGAGATCCCTTCGCCAATCAGCGCATCGTTAAAGTCGTAACGGGCGTTATGCAAAGGGGCGGACGGCGTTGCGCCATCGGCACCCAGCCAGAAGTAGGCTCCCGGGCAAACTTCCAGCATGCAGGCAAAATCTTCTGAAGCCATCGACGGGTTAATTTCCCAGTGCACGCGCTCCGGCGGCAGCAGCGACAACGCGCAGTCCCGCACGTTTTGTGCTTCCGCCTGATGATTACGGGTGACCGGGTAATCAGTAAGATACTGAATAGTGCCTTCAATGCCCATCGGTGAGGTAAAGGTCGTCACGAACTCATCAATCATCTTACGCACGTTGACCCGGACATCGCTCTGCAAACAGCGCAGCGTGCCGCGCAGCACAACGTTTTCCGGGATAACGTTAATCGCTTCGCCGCCGTTGATTTGAGTGATGCTGACCACCGCCGAGGCGAGCGGAGAAAGTCGGCGGGCAGGAATGGTTTGCAGCGCCAGAATCAGTTGCGCAGCGGCAACGATCGGGTCCGCGCCATTTTCCGGCATCGCGGCATGGCAGCTTTTGCCGCGCAGGGTGATTTCGAACGCATCCAGCGAGGCCATCATTGCACCGCTGTTGACTGCCAGATGCCCAACCGGCAGTCCGGGCCAGTTGTGCAGGCCGTAGATGGCGTCCATAGGGAACAGCGTAAACAGACCGTCTTCAACCATTTTACGTGCGCCACCCAGGTTCTCTTCCGCAGGCTGGAACACAAAATGCAGCGTGCCGCTGAAATTACGCGTGGCGCTAAGATGTTTGGCCGCTGCCAGCAGCATGGCGGTGTGGCCGTCATGGCCGCAGGCATGCATCACGCCAGGCTGAGCGGAGCGCCAGGCCGCATCGCCCAGTTCGGTGATGGGCAGCGCATCCATATCGGCACGAAAGCCGATAACCGGACCCGGGCCATTTTCCAGCGTGCCAACCACGCCGGTTCCGGCGAGTCCGGTATGTACCTGGAGCCCAAATGCTCGCAGCTGTTCCGCCACCTGACGTGAAGTTTGATGTTCGTAATAGCCCAGTTCCGGCCATGCGTGAAACTGCCTGCGCCACTGGGTGGCTTCTTCAATCAGCGAAACGGGGATCATTAAACCTTCACTCCTCTGCTGGCGGTAATCAATCAAGCTAAATTAAGGTAACACAGAAAGACAGGTGCCTCTCATCGTGATAAGCCGTTCTCCGGAAGCAGCAGCATTTCAATTTCCTGCCAGTTCTTTACCCGGCGATAGCCGGTAACCTGCACATTATGCGGCGCGGTGTAGAGAATGCCTTCACCACGAAAGTTTTCAAAATTCACCGCGTTATCGTCGATCATATAGTCAGCATTGATAATGCTTTTGTTGCCGCAGAATACAATATTGCTGGGTTTGATCGCCGGAAAATGATTTTTCAGCCAGCGAAATTTCGCGTTAAAAGAGGTGGGGATCTCCATTGCGGCGGTGGTGATAAATATCTCATAGTGCTTGCTGAGTTCTGCAATAACGCGCTGGCTGTCGGCGATAACATCCAGATCGCCAAAGAAATCTTCGTCATCCGTCACCAGCGTGAATATTTCCTGCAACATCTCGGGCTTATCCCGACGCAGATCGAATAAATTCAGATCGTGATGCGCCAGTTCCAGCGAGAAATGCGTGTTAACGGTTGTGACCATTTTAGGGTGAAAATCGGCGATGACTTCATCCATATCGATGGCAATTCTTTTCATTATCGCTCCATGACTGCGGAAAGGGTGAACGGACAGCATACCAAAAAAGCCAGAAGCGGGTGCTTCTGGCTGCTGATATCATGATGCAGGCATCGTTTGGCTCATCAGGATTTACGGGCATCCGGGCGGACTAAATCGAAGCGTAACTCCTCACTGATCGCATAGTAGGCGCTCGGACCGCCAGCGCGTAAAATAGGGTTCGCTTTGGCGGTCTGATAAATCCCTTCTTCAAGCAGTTGATGATCGATATGAATAGCCACCGCTTCCCCCAGCACCATCCATTGCTCTAATTTTTTGCCGCTGGCATCTTCTAACTGAATAAGCTGGGTCAGTTTGCATTCGAAATTGACCGGGCTTTCCGCCACCATACTGACGTTCACCTGCGTACCGGGAAGGGCTGTCAGCCCGGCAAGGGCGAACTCATCCTGGTCACTTGCGACGGAAGCGGAGCTTTCGTTCATCGCCACGGCCAGCTCGCGAGTCGCCAGATTCCAGACGAATTCACCGGTTTCAGCAATGTTCGCCACGCTGTCTTTCCAGCCCTGGCTGGAAAAACCGATAATCGGCGGCTGATAATTGAAGCAGTTAAAGAAACTGTAAGGCGCGAGATTACGCACGCCAGCGGCGCTTTGTGAGCTGATCCAGCCAATCGGGCGCGGGCCAATAATCGCATTTAGCGGGTCGTGCGGCAGGCCGTGGCCCAGGCGGGGTTGATAAGAGTGGCGTGAACGCGACATTGGAACTCCTTAAAATAAGATCAGTCATTTTATAGTAGCGGGTCTGAACAAGGAAAAAAGCCGGGAATTGTTTACGATCTTTACCGTAGCAGGTATCTTACGTGCCTTCAGATAAGAGAGTCGTTCATGAAAAACATCGCCGAAAAAAGCCAGCTTCATCCCCGTAACCGCCACCGTGGCCGCTACGATTTTCCTGCGCTGATTGCCAGCCATCCGCCGCTGGCCGCCTTTGTGGCAGTGAATCAGTATGGCGATGAGTCAGTTAATTTTGCCGATCCGGCGGCGGTGAAAATGCTGAATCAGGCGCTGCTGCACCATTTTTACCAGGTCGAAAACTGGAGCATTCCCGATGGTTTTCTCTGTCCGCCGGTGCCGGGCCGTGCCGATTACGTCCATCATCTGGCGGATTTGCTGGCAGAAGATAACCGCTCCGTTGTGCCACGCAACATTAACGTGCTGGACATTGGCTGTGGCGCGAACTGCATCTATCCGCTAATTGGTTATCGCGAATATGACTGGCGCTTTACCGGCAGTGAAGTTAACGAAGAGGCAATGCGCTCGGCAAATGCCATTATCGCAGCCAACCCTGGTCTGAATCGTGGCGTTCGCCTGCGTCGCCAGAAAGATCCTCAGGCCATCTTCAGCGGCATTATTCATAAAAATGAACAGTATCACGCGGTGATTTGCAATCCGCCGTTCCACGCGTCGGCCAGCGAGGCACAGCAGGGAACGCAGCGTAAAGTTCGTAACCTGGGCCTGGCAAAAAATTCGCCGCTGAACTTTGGCGGCCAGCAGGATGAGCTGTGGTGCGAAGGGGGCGAAAAAGCCTTTATCGCGCGTATGATTGCCGAAAGCCAGACCTTTGCCCGTCAGGTTGTCTGGTTTACCTCACTGGTCTCACGCAAAGAAAACCTGCCGGAAATCTGGCGTGCGCTGGAAGACGCCGAGGTAGCCGCCTTCCGTACCGTTGAAATGGCGCAGGGACAGAAACAGAGCCGGTTTATCGCCTGGACTTTCCTGGAAAAACCGGCTCGCGAACGTCAGATGTCTCGCGTTTAAATTGTCACGTTACTGTCCCGGCGCGGGCAGTGATGGCAGGCTGGCAGCGCCTTCAAGCTCGCTGCCGGTTTGCATCACCTGCACCGTCTGGTGCGGTGCTTTAATTCCTGCCGCATCAAAATGCTTCTTCACCCTGTTGTCGAGCGCAAAGCGTACGGTCCACTGTTTCAGCGGCTGCGTGGTGAAGGAGACACGAACCGTAAAGCCCTGATTCGTCAGCCCAACCAGCCCGGCGAAGTTCGGCTCGCCAATCACCATGCCGCGGATGGTGTCATCCTGCATCAGTTCCTCAACCGCTTCCCTAAGCGTCGCGTTAACGCGTTCGCTGTCTTCGCTGCGATCGACATCATAGTTAGCGACAAACGAGCCGATGCCACGCACAAAGTTGGCAAACGTGGTTATCGAAGACCAGGGAATAATATGATATGCGCCCGTATCCTGGCGGACCCCCACCGAGCGAATCGACATCCGCTCTACGGTGCCGGTAATCGCGCCGATGGTCACCAGATCGCCGGTGTTCATGCCGTTTTCAAACTGAATGAAAATACCGGTGATAATATCCTTCACCAGCGTTTGCGAACCGAACGAGACCGCCAGCCCCAGCGCGCCCGCACCGGCTAATAGCGGCGCGATATTCACGCCAATTTCAGACAGCAGGATCATAATGGTAATGGTGCTAATCACCACCGCCAGTGCGTTGCGGAACAGCGTGAGAAGCGTACGAGTTCGCGCACTGGGCATCGGCCTGCCGTGTGAATCCGAGGCCAGCCGACTTTCAATCAGGCTGGCAAGCAGCGTCCAGCCCACCGCCGAGAAGAACAGGATCATCACGATTCGAATAATCACATCGACCATTTTTACGCCAGCGCCGACGGTCAGCCAGTGCCAGAGATCGAACAGGTTCCACGCATTGAGCAGCAGCAGACTGACGGCAAATACCGTCAGGGTTCGTGCCAGCTTCAGCATCATAGAAATCCAGCTGTTGACCCGTTTTTGCAGCTCGGGATAGTTGCGGCGCAGTTCAGGCGACAGGATGATAGTTTTAGATATCCAGCGGCTGAGAATACCGGAAACCAGCGCGCCAAGACCAACAATGGCCAGCGAGCGAACCGTCGCAGACATCATAAATTTCAGGCTGTCGCCCGGGTTGAAGATGGATAGCAGAAACAGCGCGATAAAATAGGCACTCGCCAGCCAGTGCCAGATTGCAGCAAATGCTCTGATAAATAGCGAAAAAAAGCTCATTGAGCGATCGGCCAGACGGCCCAGATCCTGCTGGATACTGCGTCGGTTATGGAAGATCAGATAGAGCGCCCAGCCGGTAATTAGCCCCATCAGCACGATATTCACCAGTGCGGCAACCTGCACATTTACCTGATTGGAGACAATCGGCACAATCACCAGCAGACCATAACCAATTACGCTGCTCAGCCAGCTCAGGCGCGTGTTCCAGTAGAAGGCGCGTTCATCCGCAAGATGAAAGAAGCGCAGCTGTGGGTAGCGGGGACAGAATATGAGTCGCAGAATGGCTTTGAAAAATTCAATCAGTGCAAACGCATTGAGGAACAGCCCCTGTTGGTAAGCAATAGTCCGGCTACCGGCATTCAGTGAGTCACTGAGCATCTGTCCGACAAACAGCGCCAGAGCCAGCAGCAGCAGATCGAGAATAAAGGCTCCAATAATCATCGCAGGCAGGTGCAGCCAGTTCGTGCGATCGCTATTTTTCTGGCGTCCCCACTGGCCCATGCGGCGATAAACCGGCGTGATTGCCCGGCAAATCAGCCAGTAAAAGGCAAAAAGCGCAACGGCCAGCATAGCGAAGTGGCTCAGCGCATTAAAGAAAGTATTGTGATTGAATGGTTTATGAGGCGCACTAACAATATTGCGGTGGAGTTTTTTAAACTTATTCAAAAACTCACCGCCAAAATGGCGGCTGACGTCGGTTACGCTTTCCAGCACCGTTTTATCTTCTTCTTCGGCCGGTGGCGTCAGCACCGGCGCTTTGGTATCGGACGGGCTGTTGGCAGCGGAACGTAGCTGGGTGATTAATTCCTGACGGGATTGATCGTTTTGCAAAATATTAGCCAGCGCGGCCCACGCAGCTTTTTTTTCATCGACGCTGGGTTCTTGCGTACTACCGGACTGGGTTTGAGAGGCTGCAACGGCAGCGGCAGGTAACGATACGGCCTGAGTCTGTGCTGCAAAAAGTAAAAAAGTTACGGCAAGTAGCCACCGGACGGCGAGGCGCCAGGGTGGAAGGGTTCCCAACATCTTATTCTCCTGTTACGACGCAAAAGGGCGTCGACCAGAAAGTATAGTCTGCTAAGGTGCCAGCACAGGGAGAGGGGCGGTTTTTAAGAACAGGACGACGTAAAACGGGCGGAGGATCTCCGCCCGAAGGGATCAGGAAACGTGCTGCAAGAATTCCTGCAGGCGGGCGCCTGGTGGGTTATCAATTAACTCAGCCGGGTCGCCATCTTCCGCAATGCGGCCTTTATCGATGAAGATCAGACGGGACGCCACTTTTTTCGCAAAGCCCACTTCATGGGTCACGATAACCATGGTCATGCCTTCTTCCGCCAGATCCTGCATCACTTTTAACACTTCATGACGCAGTTCTGGATCCAGCGCGGAGGTGGGCTCATCAAACAACATCATCTTAGGCTTCACTGCCAGCGCACGAGCAATCGCGACGCGCTGCTGCTGTCCGCCTGACAGTTCAGAAGGGAAGTGATGAGCACGCTCGGCCAGGCCAACTTTACCAAGCAGCTCTTTCGCCAGGCGGTGCGCTTCCTCTTTTTTGGTGCCGCGTACGCGAATCGGACCAAAGGCGACGTTATCCAGCGCGTTCATCTGTGGGAACAGATGGAACTGCTGAAATACCATGCCTGCTTCCTGACGGATCAGGCGCTCGTCAACTTTCGGATCGTTGACTTTCAGCCCATCGACAATCAGCTCGCCGCTGGTGATCTCTTCCAGCTTGTTAATGCAGCGCAGCAGCGTCGATTTACCGGAACCGGAAGGCCCAATAATCACCACCACTTCACCCTGCTTGATGGTCAGATCGATATTGTGCAGAACCTGCGTCTGGCCGAAATGCTTGGAGACGTTTTTAAATTCAATCACAGGATTTTCATCCTTTTTTCAAGGCGACGCAGAACAAAGCTCAGCACCAGCGTAATAAACAGATAGATAACGGCCACGGCGCTCCAGATTTCCAGCGCGCGGAAGTTTCCGGCAATGATTTCCTGTCCCTGACGGGTCAGCTCGGCCACGCCGATGACGATAAACAGGGAAGTATCTTTGATACTGACGATCCACTGATTGCCCAGCGGCGGCAGCATACGGCGTAATGCCAGCGGCATGATGACGTAGCGCAGCGTTTCGCGACGAGAGAGTCCCAGCGCCAGGCCCGCTTCACGAAAGCCGTTATGAATAGACAGTACCGCGCCACGCGTGATTTCTGCGATGTAAGCGCCGGAGTTAATCATGATAGTGACCACGGCTGCGCTGAACGGATCGATGCGCAAATCGTTGAAGGCCATTGGCAGGGCAAAATAGATAAACATCACCTGCACAACAATGGGTGTGCCGCGAATAAGTTCAATAAAGACCAGCGCGATATTACGGGACAGCCAGCCACCGTAAGCGCGGGCAAAACCGGCAACCAGGCCGATAATTAAACCGCCAATCAGACCGAGGACCGAAATCCACAGCGTCAATCGGGCGCCCTCGAGCAGGGCCGGAATAGATGGCCAGATGGCGCTCCAGTCAAACTGCATTATTATTTCTCCGGATGAAAACCGTTCTTGTGTTGGTGTGAAAAACGCAGGCGCGGACGCCTGCGAAAGGTAAAAATGTTGAATTATTTAGGTTCGCTGCCGAACCATTTTTTATAAAGCGTATTGTAGGTGCCGTTTTCACGCAGTGTTTTCAGTGCGCCATTCACTTTTTCACGCAGTTCGTCGCTGCCTTTCGGGAAGGCGATGCCGTACTGCTGTGCTTCGATAGACTCGCCTACCGCTTTGAACTGGCCTTTGCCAGCGGTATTAATGAAGTACAGGATATTTGGCGTGTCATGCAGTACTGCGTCAGCACGGTTAGTGCCAAGTTCCATATAGGCGTTATCGATATTCGGGAACTGGCGTAAATCTTTAGACTTGATGTGCTGCTTAGCATAATCGACCGATCCGGTGCCGCTCTTAACAGCGACCACTTTACCGGTCAGGTCATTAATACCTTTGATCTGGTCATTATTGGCTTTCACCATCACCAGCAGGCCGCTTTTGTAGTATCCATCAGAGAAGTCGATCGCTTTTTTGCGCTCTTCGGTGATGGTGATACCGGCCAGCGCCAAATCAACGTTACGGGTTTGCAGGCCAGGAATGATCCCGCTGAAATCCATAGGCTTCAGGGTATAGTCAATCTTCAGCTCTTTAGCGATAGCGGCCCACAGGTCCACATCGAAGCCAACATATTGGTTACCCTGTTTGAACTCAAAAGGCACGAAAGCAGTATCGGTTGCAACAACCAGCTTTTTTTCTGCGGCAGTAGAAGAGACGGCAAACGCCAACGTCAGCGCTGCCAGGGAAAACTTAACAAGTGACTTCATCTTTTTATCCTTATAGCAGTCGGACAACGTTTTTTATCCGAGTGGCACTGGCCATATGAAAAAATTATGCCAGGTTTTCAAAATATATGGAAAACAGCACATTGAGTCAATTTTAATGGGCATTACGTAGGGTTAACGGAATAAAAGCACCATAAAGGGGCACCAAAATAGTGCATGCCGATCATTATGGTGCATTTAATGTTAGCCAGAATAAGAATAAAAACAAATATAAGGAGGAAGAGGGGAGAGTTCTGGATTGCACCAGAGATGAACATCAGCGCAACTGGCTATCCTTACTGCCACGACGATTATAAAGCGCAGCGGATTGTTGCTTGTCTCGCTGTTGCTGACACTGCACGCAATACTGCACGCCAGGTAACGCCAGCCGTCGAGCTTCGGGGATCGCTTCGCCACAGTGTTCACAATACTCAGCGCTGACGCCGCTATTGTGCATTGAGCGGCGAGCGCGGTTTACGGCATCTTCTACCGTGGAATCAATTTGCTCCTGAACTGCATCATCACGTGCCCAGCCACTGGCCATATTCTCCTCCAAAGCAGAAGGAGCAGATGAAAGGCCTCATCTGCTCCTGAATAATGCTCTACGAAAAGGCGCTAAAAACCTTATTCGATATTAGACTCGATGAACCACAGGAATTTATCCAGGTCGCGGGAAGCCGCGGTGAAAATGTCTGCGGTATCTTCATCTTCAACTTCGGTAATCGCTTTACGGGTATCATTCGCGACTACCGCATAACGTTCTGCCAGTGCTTTAAGATGATCCTGCACGGTGTGAATGTTCAGCGGATAGCTTTTCAGCGGCGTTCTGTCGTTAACAACCTGAGTCGTACCCAGTGCGACGCCACCCAGCTGTACTACACGCTCGGCGATAGTATCCTGATGATCGGTGATAGTCGTACGGAAACCATCCAGCATTTCGTGTACACCGATAAAGTTTGCGCCACGCATGTTCCAGTGCGCTTGCTTAGTAATCAGGGACAAATCAATGAACTCAGTCACCAGGCGATTCAGCACCTCAATGGTGGCTTTCTTTTCCTCGTCGGCCACATTGTTACGGGTGTAATGCAGATCGGATGACGTTGTTTTTACCAGTTTAGCGGTACTCATCATTAATATCCTCTTAATGGTCAGTTGTCCTGAATGTACGGGAATAAGTATAGCACCGGTTTTTAACTTTGCCGGGAAGGTCGTACCTATCGGTAGAATAGTGACGGCCTTTTACAGATAACCGACTGTAATCTGAGGTGATAAATGCGATTAATAAAGATTATCATTCAGCCGTGTTTTATAAATAATTGATATGTATGAATATTATTATTAATGAGCCGCGTGAGGCATCTTTTTCTAATTTTATTACTTTTTGTTTCCAGGATATTTCTGTATTTGCTAAAGCCTGGATGTTGATGGAAAAACAGCCGTTTAACATCAGGCTTTAAAAAAACATATCTGCTTTTTCAGAGCGATCCAAATTAATTAGTCGACCCGATCGCTGACGGGGGAAATTTGGGGCTTGCCCGCGCGGATCGTAAGCGTTGCGCCTGCTGAGGCCAGCACAATTGCCAGCAACCCAAGCCACTGAACCAGCGACAGGCGTTCTCCCAGAAACAACATCCCGGAAAGCGCCGCCATTGCCGGTTCCAGGCTCATTAGCGTACCGAACGTTTTTGCCGGTAAACGGGTTAGCGCGACCATTTCCAGTGAATAGGGCAATGCGCTGGAGAGCACCGCGATCGCCAGTGCTGCCGGAAGCAGCGACAGGCTCCAGATGCCGCCATCGGCATAAACCAGTCCCACGGGAACAAATATCAGCGAGGCAATCAGTGAGCCTGCCGCCACTGTCGCAGGGCCGTGATCTGCTCCCGCACGTTGACCGCTTAAGATATAAACAGCCCAGCACGCCCCCGCAAGAACCGCGAGCAGCGCGCCTTTAAGATCGACGCTGGCGATCTCTTTGCCCAGAGGCAATAAAAGCCAGAGTCCCAGCAACGCCAGCAACACCCAGAGAAAATCCAGCGGCTTGCGGGAGCCAGCCAGCGCCAGCGCCAGCGGACCGGTAAATTCCAGCGCAACGGCAATACCCAACGGTACCGTGCGAATGGCCAGATAAAAGGAATAGTTCATGGCGCCCAGCGCAAGGCCGTAACAAAGGAGGGGAAAACGCTGCTCTCTGCTAAAGCGCAGGCGCCAGGGCTTAAAGACGATACAAAGGATAATCGTACCAAAGCCAAGACGCAGGGCGGTGATGCCCGGTGCGCCTACCAGCGGAAACAACGTTTTGGCCATGGCTGCACCACCCTGAATGGAAGTCATGGCAATCAATAAAACCAGTATGGGTAACCAGAGTGGAGTGGCTTTTGGAACAGACGTAAACATCCTTCAGTCCAACCTTATTCGTCCATTAACACGCAAAAAAGTTCCCGAGAGTGTAATGTAAAGAGGTCGTTTTTCCTCTGTGTAAGATGAAAAAAGTGTAGGAATTTAGGAAAAAGTCGCTGTTGGAAGTAAAGAAGTGTCAGGTTTAATTAAGATTTATCTCAATGAACGTTTTTTTACATTACGAGTCAGGCGAAACGATAACGGTAAAAAGATAAGTAAAAATAATGACATAGATAAACCCGTTAACGTCCTGTTACACCAAACATTGTCTTGGACAACAAAATCGGGGCAGAGTTTCTCGCTAAGTTTTGTTATATTTTCAGCGTTGTCAGGAGATAAGTACTTTCACATTTGAGGTGGTTATGAAAAAAATTGCATGTCTTTCAGCACTGGCTTGTGTACTGGCGGTTTCTGCTGGTTCAGCAATGGCTCAGAGCACAGTTTCCGGCGGTTACGCACAAAGCGATATGCAGGGCGTGGCTAACAAAGCTAACGGTTTCAACCTGAAATATCGTTACGAAAACGGCAGCGATCCACTGGGTTGGATTGGCTCTTTCACCTACACCGAGAAAGATCGTACTGACGCCAGCGTTTATAACAAAGGCCAGTACTACGGAATCACCGGTGGTCCAGCTTACCGTCTGAACGACTGGGCAAGCATCTATGGTGTTGTTGGTATCGGCTACGGCAAATTCCAGCAGAACGCACCAGACCGCGTTAAGTCTGATTCAAGCGACGTTGGCTTCTCTTACGGTGCTGGCCTGCAGTTCAACCCAGGCATCGAAAACGTTGCCCTGGACGTTGGCTACGAGCAGAGCCGTATCCGTAGCGTTGACGTAGGTACCTGGATTGCTGGCGTAGGCTACAGCTTCTAAGTATCGCCTCATTCAGCTTTGGCTGTCTGATGAAAAAAATCCGCCCTTCGAGGCGGATTTTTTTATGGCTGAATCAGGAATGGGGCGCTTTTCTCGCCATCACCATTTCCAGCAGCATCAGCCGCAGCGTAAAGGGAGAGCGACAGAGCAGCTGAAGTAAAAGTGGCTTTTTCATCTCGTTTCCTCCGTTCACTTATTAAACAGGTATAGCACAGGCTATAATGTGTAGCCAGCGCTATTATGCGAAAATTTGTGCTTCTTTGAGCTTCGTTTACAATGTGGCACCAACAGACTGGTGCAGTGTTTGTTATGCATCAGTGATAATAAAAAGAGGAAGCTTAATGAGTCGTCGCGCAAAAAATTCAGTGCCCGCGCCACTGAAAGAAATTGAAGAGCATGTCGAAGGCTTTCGTCAGGTTCGGGAAGCCCATCGTCGTGAGCTGATTGATGACTATGTTGAGCTGATTTCCGACCTCATCCGTGAGTTCGGTGAAGCCCGCCAGGTTGATATGGCGGCGCGTCTGGGGGTTTCACAGCCTACCGTCGCTAAAATGTTGAAAAGACTGGCTGTGGCCGGCCTGGTTGAGCAGGTTCCCTATCGAGGCGTGTTCTTAACCGCAGAAGGGGAATCGCTGGCTGAAGAGAGCCGCAAGCGTCACCACATTGTGGAAACTTTTTTGCTGGCGCTGGGGATCAGTCCCGATACTGCCCGCCGCGATGCAGAAGGTTTGGAGCATCACGTCAGTGATGAAACGCTGGCTATATTCCAGAAATTTTACGAAAGCCGTCAGTAAACTTATCCCTCTGGTGGAACCCCATGGCAACGTTGCTCCGGCCTTTCCTGCACGATCGCTTCCTGCATCTGTTAGTTTTGCTGGGCCTGCTGCTGGCCTGCTTTGCGCCTTTCACGCTGCGGCAATTGCCTGCCGCCGTGGACTGGCCCACCATTCTCACCCTGGGTGGCCTGCTGATGCTCACCAAAGGCATCGAGGCCAGCGGCTATTTTGACGTTCTGGGACGAAGGCTGGTTCAGCGCTTTCAGTCGCAGCGCGCGCTGGCGCTGTTTTTAATCGCCGCTGCCGCGCTACTCTCAACTTTTCTTACCAACGATGTCGCATTGTTCATTCTGGTGCCGCTGACCCTGACCTTGCGTCACTATTCTTCATTGCCCGTCACTCGTCTGATTATCTTTGAAGCGCTGGCGGTTAACGCAGGTTCGCTGCTTACACCTATCGGTAATCCGCAAAATATCCTGTTATGGCAGCACGGCGGCGCAGGCTTTGGCCATTTTATCTGGCAAATGCTGCCGCTGGCCGGTGCGTTGCTGGCTAGCCTGCTGATCCTCACCGCTTTTAGCTTCCCCGGCCGGCGTATTGAGCGTGCAGAAGGGCGATCGGCGGTGAAATGGCAACGTTCCTTGTTAGTGGTTAGCGTGCTGCTTTACCTGTTTTTCGTGACGGCGCTGGAGCTGGGCTACGCTGGCTGGGGAGTTTTGCTGATATTCGCCGTTTATCTGCTGATGGCCCGTCACATTTTGCTGGCGATAGACTGGAGCCTGCTGGCAGTCTTTATCGCCATGTTTATTGACGTCTTTCTGCTGACAAAATTGCCCGCGTCTCAGGATCTGCTACAGCAAATGGTCCAGCTCTCCGCTGGCGGTAAATATCTGCTGGCGATTGGGCTGTCGCAGATTATCAGCAACGTACCCGCCACCATCCTGCTAATCGGCAGCCTGCCCGCGTCAACATTATTAGCCTGGGCGGTCAATATCGGGGGATTTGGGCTGCTTCCCGGCTCGCTGGCAAACCTGATTGCCTTACGAATGGCGAAAGATCGTACCGTCTGGCTGCGATTCCATTTCTACTCGTTGCCGATGCTGTTGTGGGCGATGGCGCTCGGATGGGGACTGCTTTTAGTTATAAATGCGGTCTAACGTGAGTCTATTCTGACTTCGTAAAGAAACGCTGGCATTTGTCAGTTTACGTCCTATGTTTATAGCAGAGTAAATCTTGCGGGCTCGGTTTGAGCCTGCCGTAACCTGATGAGAACTATGGCTAATCAATCTACTTCTTCCTCGGATGATGACAAAAGTCATCAGCACTCCGCTGAGCAGCAGGACGACAATCCGCAACAGGATAAAAACCCACAACAAAACGACGAGCAGCCTGAGCGCAAGCGCCCGGGTAAGAAGCCGCTGATCATTCTAGCTGTGGTGGTCGTGGTGATGGTGATTGTCGGCTTTTATTTCTGGTTTACCAGCCGCAACATTGAAACCACTGACGATGCTTTTACCGAGTCGGATGCGGTGACCATCGCGCCTAAGGCATCTGGCTATGTCACGCAACTGCTGGTGAAAGATAATCAGCGCGTGAAAAAGGGCGATCTGCTGGTGGTGATCGATCCGCAGGATAATCAGGCCCAGCGCGATCAGGCCCAGGCGCAGCTTGGACTGGCCACGGCCCAGCTTCATCAGGCGCAGGCACAGCTGGCGCTTTCTCGCGTACAGTATCCCGCGCAAAAAGACCAGGCTTTGGCACAGCAGGCGAAAGCTGAAGCGAACCTTGTGAACGCGCAGGAAGATGATAAACGTCAGCGCGGTGTTGATCCGCGAGCAACCTCGCAGCGTAATATCGATGCCGCCAGCGCACAGTTAAGAAGCGCCAGAGCGGAACTGCAAAGCGCCAAAGCGCAGGTGGAAGTCGCCTCACAAATTCAGCTGCAAATTCGTCAGCAGGAAACCAATGTTGAAGCCCGCCAACAGCAGGTTGAGCAGGCTAAGGCACAGTTGAATACCGCAAACCTTAACCTTTCCTATACCGAAGTCCGTGCGCCTTATGACGGTTTCGTCACTAAGCGTAACGTGCAGGTCGGTACGCTGGTTCAGGCCGGAAGCTCCCTTTTTTCCCTGGTCTCGCCTGATGTCTGGGTAACGGCAAACTTCAAAGAATCCCAGTTGGAACGAATGAATCCAGGCGACAAGGTTGAGATTACCGTCGATGCCTGGCCAGATATTAAGCTGGAAGGCCATGTGGACAGTATTCAGATGGGCTCGGGTTCGCGCTTCTCGACCTTCCCGTCAGAGAACGCCACCGGTAACTATGTGAAAATTGTTCAGCGCGTGCCGGTAAAAATTGTCATTGATAAAGGGCTGGATCCGAACAAGCCGCTGCCGCTGGGGCTTTCGGTGGAGCCTAAGGTGACGGTGGAATGAGTCACAGCGAAAGCTGGAAACCGGCCAGTAATCCCTGGCTGGTCGCCATGACGGTAACGCTGGCGGTGTTTATGGAGATCCTCGACACCACCATCGTTAACGTGGCGTTACCGCACGTCGCAGGTTCGCTCTCCTCCAGCTACGATGAGTCAACCTGGGTGCTGACCTCCTATCTGGTCGCCAACGGGATCGTGCTGCCCATTTCCGCCTTCCTCAGCCGTATGTTTGGCCGCAAGCAGTTCTTTTTGATCTGCATTGTGATGTTCACAATTTGCTCTTTCCTCTGCGGTATTGCTACCGAACTCTGGCAAATCATCCTCTTTAGGGTCCTTCAGGGCTTCTTTGGCGGCGGGCTGCAGCCGGTACAGCAATCGGTGCTGCTGGATTATTTCAAACCGGAAGATCGCGGTAAGGCATTTGGACTCTCGTCCATTGCGATTATCGTTGCGCCGGTACTCGGTCCCACGCTGGGCGGCTGGATCACCGATAACTACAGCTGGCGCTGGGTGTTCTTTATCAATATCCCGGTTGGCATTATCAGCGTGCTGGCTATTTACCAGCTGCTGGAAGATCCGCCGTGGGAGCGCAAATGGGCGAAGGGCAAGCTCAATATCGACTATATCGGTATCGGTTTGATTACCCTGGGTTTAGGATGCTTACAGGTGTTTCTCGACCGCGGTGAGGATGATGACTGGTTCAGCTCGCCGTTTATCGTCACCTTTGCCATTCTGAGCGCCATCGGGCTGGTTGGGGCAGTTTACTGGCTGCTGTATGCCAAAAAGCCGGTGGTCGACCTGCACGTGCTGAAAGATCGCAACTTCGCGGTTGCCAGCGTGCTGATGTCCGGTATGGCCGCTATTCTTTACGGCAGTTCCGTGGTAATCCCACAGCTGGCGCAACAGGATTTAGGCTACACCGCAACCTGGTCGGGGCTGGTGCTTTCGCCCGGTGCGGTATTGATTGTACTGACCATCCCGTTAGTGCTGAAGCTGATGCCAATTGTGCAGACGCGGTGGATCATCGCCTTTGGCTTCACCTGCCTGTTTGTCTCCTTTATCTATTCCGCCAAACTGACGCCGGATATCGACTTTACCACGCTGGTAATGATGCGCAGCGCGCAGACTATCGGGCTGGGCTTCCTGTTTGTGCCGCTGACCACCATCGCGTTTGTCACCATCCCACAGAGGCTAAATGCGGATGCCTCGGCGTTGTTTACGATGTGTCGTAACGTCGCCGGTTCGATAGGGATCTCGCTTTCAACCGCGATGATTACCGAACGCGAACAGGCACGCAGCGCCAGTATGGTGCATAACATGACGCCGCTAAATGAACCGTTTAACCTGACGGTAGAGCGCTGGGCGCAGGGCGTGAGGGACTTTACCTCCGCGGTGGGCGATCCGGTGACGATAGCGACTGGTCAGCTCTATCAGCAGATGATCGTGCAGGCGCGAATTCTCGCCTATATCGATGTCTTTATGGGCCTCAGCATTGTCGCCCTGGTTCTTATTCCATTTTGTTTACTGCTTGCGCCGATTAAGAGCGAGGGCAGTGCAGGAGCACACTGACATGAACGTTTCTCTTGATGCACGTTTGCGACTCAGCGTGCTGCTGGTCGCGGGTCTGACGTTATCGGCCTGTTCCGTTGGCCCGGATTACCGGCCGCCGAAACCGGTGACGCCGGCTTCTTTTAACAGCCTGCAATCGGACAGCGCTTCCCGACCTCAGGCAACGGCAACCAATCCTGGCTGGTGGAAATCGTTTAACGATCCCCAACTCAACAGCCTGATCGATCGGGCAATTGCCGGGAACCTGAGCTTACAGCAGGCGGTATTGCGTATTGCGGGTTCTCGCCAGCAGCTGAATCAGGCGCGAGGCGCATGGTTTCCGACGCTAAACGGCAGCGCTTCGGCGCAGCGCCAGCAGCTTGGGCTAAAGGGACAGCTGGAGTCGAAGGGCGTTTATCAGCAGCTGGATGACGTTGACACCGGCACCGATACCGATCTCTCTTCCGCACTGAATAGCCTGACGAAGCCGGTCGGGCTTTATCAGGGGAGTTTTGATGCGGCCTGGGAACTGGATCTGTGGGGCAAAGTGCGTCGCCAGGTAGAAATGGCTGGCGCGCAGCAGCAAGAATCTGTAGAGAGCCGCAATGATGCGCTGGTCTCGCTGGAGGCCGAAGTTGCCCGTACCTGGTTGCAGCTTCGCGGCGCGCAGTCGATCAGCCAGACGTTGGAAACCCAGATTGAGGTGGCGCAACAGACGCTGGAACTGACGCAGAGCCAGCAGCGTAATGGCCTGGCACCGCAGATGGACGTGGAAAATGCCCGGGCGCAGCTTAATTCTCTGCGGGCGCAGCTGCCGCAGTATCAGTCGCAAATTCATCAGGCCATGAACGGGCTGGCGGTGTTAATCGGCAAGCCGCCGGGCATGCTGGATGGCGAACTGGCGGTAAGTAAACCGATGCCTGCGCTGCCAAAAGCGATTCCGGTTGGCCTGCCTTCGACCCTGGCTCGCCGCCGCCCGGATGTGCGCCAGGCCGAGGCCAGACTGCACCAGGCTACCGCCAATATCGGGGTTTCTGTCGCCCAGCTGTTCCCGGATCTTTCCCTCACCGGCCAGTTTGGCATGCGGAATACCGATGCCAGCTATCTGGATAACTGGAGCAGCCACTTCTACAGCTACGGCGCTTCGCTCTCTATTCCAATCTTCCAGGGCGGCAGGCTGGTTTCAAGTGTGAAAGTGGCCAGAGCCGAACAGGCCAGTGCGGCGCTGGGCTATCGGCAGACTATCCTGACTGCATTGCAGGATGTGGAAAACGCGCTGGTCAGCTACCGTAACGATCAGCAACAGGTTGAGGGGCTGGATCAAACGGTAGAAGCGTTGCAAAACGCCTTCGATCTGGCAAGCGACAGCTATAAGCAGGGGCTTTCCTCCTTTATTGAAGCGCTTGATGCGCAGCGCCAGCTGGCGCAGGCGAAGCAGCAGGCCGCCTCGGCAAGGGTTCAAAGCAGCCTCGATCTGGTGGCCCTGTATAAAGCCCTTGGCGGCGGCTGGGAGCTATATCAAAACGTAACGCTGCCCGAATATTCCGTCTTCGGTCCAGCGGAAACCGGCGATGCACCCGTCCGATAAGTTGCGTTAACGCTCACCGCTGGTGGCAGGGATGCTCTGCCAGCGATGAGCCTGCCTGTTTGTTCCCCTCTCATCCTGCTCATCCCCCGTTTTTCCATTTTTTAATTTACGCACTCTACAACTGCCACAGGGAATGAAACGGCTCCCGCAGGTTATCGGTTTTTTCCCCCTTTTTACCTTAATTTGAAATAAACGTTTTAATTCTTTGCTGACCTCTCTAACGCCTCCTGGAGCATGCATAATGGCCGGAGACAATATTATTACCTGTTATATGATACTCCCGTCACAAAATGAGATGACTGTTGAGAGCTGTGCCGCAAAATTTAATTTTCATTGTTATTTTAAATGAAAAAAATGGACTAAGTTAGGATGCTATAAGGCCGTGCCGTATGCACCTGCCAGACGCTTTCATCCTGCATATCATTCCAAGAGGTTTGTCACCATTATGGCTAAAGAACAATATCTCACCCCCAATCGGGCTTCAGGCCCGAACAGCGCATCGCGAACGGAGCCCTTCGTGAAGATCATTGCCGTGATCGCCACGCTCGGCGGATTGCTGTTTGGGTACGACACCGGCGTTATCTCTGGCGCATTATTGTTTATGGGCGATGAGCTGCATCTCACGCCCTTTACCACCGGCCTGGTAACCAGTTCTCTGCTATTTGGTGCGGCCTTTGGTGCATTGCTTTCCGGACACTTTGCTGCGGCAGCCGGGCGGAAGAAAATCATTATTGTTCTTGCAGCGATCTTCGCTATCGGAGCGTTAGGAACCGCGATGGCTCCTGATGTCCACTGGATGATTTTCTTCCGCCTGGTGTTAGGCGTGGCCGTGGGCGGCGCATCGGCGACCGTACCGGTTTACATTGCTGAAATTGCGCCAGCGAATAAGCGCGGGCAGCTGGTCACGTTGCAGGAGCTCATGATAGTTTCCGGACAGATGCTGGCCTATATCTCCAATGCCGGGTTCAATGCTGCCTGGGGCGGTGAAAGTACCTGGCGCTGGATGCTGGCGATTGCGACTATTCCTGCGGTTGCTCTTTGGTTTGGCATGATGTTTATGCCTGATACGCCACGCTGGTATGCGATGAAAGGGCGTCTGGCCGAGGCGCGTCGGGTGCTGGAGCGTACCCGGGCAAAGAGCGATGTTGAGTGGGAAATGACTGAAATTGAAGAAACCCTCTCCGAAGAAGAAAATAAAGCTAAACCTCGGCTGCGTGAGCTGCGTAAACCCTGGTTATTCAAGCTATTTTTGATTGGCATCGGCGTGGCTGTTATTCAGCAGCTTTCGGGCGTGAATACCATTATGTATTACGCGCCCACCATGCTTAAAGCGGTGGGCATGAGTACCGATGCTGCGCTATTCGCCACCATTGCTAACGGCGCCATTTCGGTAATGATGACCTTTTTCGGCATCTGGCTGCTGGGAAAAATCGGCCGTCGTACGATGACGATGATCGGCCAGTTTGGCTGTACCGCCTGCCTGCTGTTTATTGGCTGTGTTTGCTACTTTATGCCGGAAACCATTAACGGGCAGGTTGATATAGTACGCAGCTATCTGGTACTGCTGGGCATGCTGATGTTTTTAAGTTTTCAACAGGGCGCGCTTTCACCCGTTACCTGGCTGCTGCTTTCTGAAATGTTCCCAACGCGGATGCGCGGAATATTCATGGGCGGCGCGGTCTTTGCCATGTGGATTGCGAATTTCTTAATTTCACTTGCTTTCCCGATGCTGCTGGCCAGCGTGGGTCTGTCAGGCGCGTTCTTTATCTTTGCGCTGATTGGCGTATTTGGCGCGATTTTTGTGGTCAAATGCGTGCCGGAAACCCGCAACCGTAGCCTGGAACAGATTGAGCACTATCTGCACGACTGGTTAAGCAATGACGCCGAAACGCGTTCAATTTCAACGCGGGAGCGTAAAGCAGAGAGTCACTAAGACGACGGTATGATTTTCCCTGGGGCAGCGGTGTATTCGCCGCCCCTTTTTTTTGGCATAATGCGCGCTGATTTATTCTCCCATCGTAAACGAAAGGCAATCCTGTGCTAGTTTCCAGCAACGTCACCATGCAGTTTGGCAGTAAGCCGCTGTTCGAAAACATCTCTGTCAAATTTGGCGGCGGCAACCGCTATGGCCTGATCGGTGCCAACGGTAGCGGCAAATCCACCTTTATGAAAATTCTCGGCGGCGATCTGGTGCCAAGCGCCGGGAACGTCTCGCTCGATCCTAATGAACGCATTGGTAAATTGCGTCAGGATCAGTTCGCTTTTGAACAATATAGCGTGCTGGATACGGTGATCATGGGCCACGGCGAGCTGTGGGAAGTGAAAGAAGAGCGTGACCGTATTTACGCGCTGCCGGAAATGAGCGAAGAAGACGGCTATAAAGTTGCCGATCTGGAAGTGCAATACGGTGAAATGGACGGTTACACCGCCGAAGCGCGTGCCGGTGAACTGCTGTTGGGCGTGGGCATTCCGCTGGAGCAGCATTACGGCCCGATGAGCGAAGTTGCGCCCGGCTGGAAACTGCGTGTCCTGCTGGCGCAGGCGCTGTTCTCCAACCCGGAGATCCTGCTGCTCGACGAACCAACCAACAACCTGGACATCGATACCATTCGCTGGCTGGAGCAGGTGCTGAACGAACGTAACAGCACCATGATCATCATTTCGCATGACCGTCACTTCCTGAATATGGTGTGCACGCACATGGCGGATCTGGACTACGGCGAGCTGCGTGTTTATCCGGGCAACTACGATGAATATATGACGGCGGCGACGCAGTCTCGTGAGCGTCTGCTGGCAGATAACGCGAAGAAGAAAGCGCAGATCAACGAACTGCAATCTTTCGTTAGTCGCTTCAGCGCCAACGCCTCCAAATCTCGCCAGGCGACTTCTCGTGCCAAGCAGATTGATAAAATCAAGCTGGAAGAAGTGAAGGCCTCCAGCCGCCAGAATCCGTTTATCCGTTTTGAACAGGATAAGAAGCTGTTCCGTAATGCGCTCCAGCTGGAATCCCTGACCAAAGGTTTTGATCAGGGGCCGCTGTTTAAAAACGTGAATCTGCTGCTGGAGGTCGGTGAAAAGCTGGCAATTATCGGCCCGAACGGTATCGGTAAAACCACGCTGCTAAAAACGCTGGTGGGTGAGCTTCAGCCTGATAGCGGTGAGGTCAAATGGTCTGAGAATGCCCAAATTGGCTACTATGCGCAGGACCACGCGCATGATTTTGCCGATGACCTGACGGTCTTTGACTGGATGAGCCAGTGGAAGCAGGAAAGTGACGACGAGCAGGCCGTTCGCGGCATTCTGGGACGTCTGCTGTTCAGCCAGGACGACATCAAAAAGCCAGCTAAGGTGCTCTCCGGTGGGGAAAAAGGACGCATGCTGTTTGGTAAATTGATGATGCAGAAGCCAAACGTGCTGATTATGGATGAACCGACTAACCACCTGGATATGGAATCCATCGAAGCGATCAACATGGCGCTGGAGATGTATGAAGGCACCCTGATTTTCGTTTCTCACGACCGTGAATTCGTCAGCTCGCTGGCCACGCGCGTGATTGAAATGACGCCGGGTAAACTGAACGACTTCACCGGCAACTACGAAGACTATCTGCGCAGCAAAGGTATCGTCTGATCGTATTGGAAGGGGAGGCGAAAGCTTCCCCTTTCACGTTCTGCGTCGGCGCTTTTCCCATCCGCCCTAAACGATTTCTACCCGATTCCGCCCGGATGATTTCGCCTGATACAGCGCCTTATCTGCCTGCCCGATAAGTTTCTGCCGGTTATTTTCAGCTTCGCTTCCTGGCGTCACATGCAGCCCGATACTGACGGTCACCACTTTGGCCGCGTTTTCACTGTTTTCGTGAGGAATAGCCAGAGTCGCAATCGCTTCTTTTGCTGCTTCAGCGAAGCGTAGCGCGCTCTCCTGCTCCCATCCGACAAGGATAACTGCAAATTCTTCCCCGCCGTACCGCGCAACAAGATCTTCAGACTGGTGAACAACGTTTTGTAAAGCACCCCCTATGCGCCTCAGACAATCGTCACCCGCCAGATGGCCGTAGGTATCGTTGAATCGCTTAAAGGAGTCGACATCGACCATTAACAGCGCCAGCGGGGTTCGCCATTGCTGCGAGCGCTCCAGACAGTGATCCAGATAAAGATCGAACTGGCGGCGGTTTGCCAGCCCGGTAAGGCTGTCTACCAGCGCCAGCGTTTGCAACGTGCGATTCATCGCCGCCAGCTGGTCGCGTGTTCGCGCCAGCTCCTCCTGATTGCGAATGCTGTAGCCGATATTACGCAATAATAAAGATCCCAGCACGGCAATCACTGCCAGCAGTAAAATACACAGCGCCACATAGACCAGCAGCTCCGTTAGCCAGGCATGGATCAGCTGTTTTTTGTCATATCCCACCGTCACCACCAGCGGATAACGCTTTAAGCTGGCGTAGCCAAAGACGCGTTCGACGCCGTCCAGGGCTGCGGCATAGATCGCCGTGCCGCTGTTGGACTTTTTCAACAGGCTGGTGAACAACGGGCTACCGGAAATATTACGGTTAATGGTGCTGTCGGGGAACGGGCTGGCATACAGGATATTACCGCTGTTGGTCATTAACGCCAGCAGCCCACGGTCGCCAAGATCGTAGTAGCCAAAAATTTGCCGGAAATAGTCAATCCGCAACGTAGCCAGCAGCACGCCCCGGAAAGAGCCATCACGGTTATTCAGACGCATTGAGAGCGGAACAACCAGGTCACCGGTACTGCGGCTGTGAATCACCTGACTTATCAGCATTTCAGAATCATTGTGCTGTTGATGATAGCGAAAATAAGCCCGATCGCTGTTGCTTCGATGCTGTTGCAGCGGTCCGCCGGAGGTAATAACCCAATTGCCCTGGGCATCGTAAACAAACAGCCCATGCAGCTGTGGGAGCGAGGCTTTACGCTCAACCAGCAGATTACGCAGATAGGTCTGCCTTTCCGGATCCAGTCCTACCAGCGTAATACGGTCACGCAAATCCTGTAGCGTAAGCTCTATCGGCAAAAAAGAGTCTTCGGCCTGGCGCGAGACCGATTGGGACAGGTTATGCGCGTCGCTCTGGGTCTCATTTAACATACGTTGCCAGCTGTTATACACAATCCAACCGTTTACCAGCAGGACGGCACAGCCGATCACCAGCAAAGAGACGATCAGCGATCGACGCAGTTTTAGCATGCTGACATCGGGTTGCGGGCGAAATTCCCCAGTCATGAAAACGCTCCCTTGCGTAAAATCGCAGTCCTGTAACTATAGTGGGGATGCGAAGAATCTGTTGTTTTTACGTAGAAAAGGTGTGAGTGAATGTGCGCGCCGTAGCAAAAACAGCGCGCGAATAAAAGTCGATCTGGAGAGGAAATCAGCCGCCACAAACTTCGCAAGCCGGATCTTTTGCCAGCGTCAGACTACGGAATTGCAGCGTCATAGCATCATAGATCAGCAGCTTACCCGCTACGCTTTCGCCATAATGGGTCAGTAAGCGAATGGCTTCCATCGCCTGTAGCGAGCCTATTACCCCAACCAGCGGCGCCATGACGCCTGCTTCCACGCAGCTTAGCGTGCCAGCGCCAAACAGGCGGCTCAGGCAGCGGTAGCAGGGATCATGTTCCTGCCAGCCAAAGACGCTGATTTGCCCTTCCATGCGGATTGCCGCGCCGGAAACCAGCGGGATTTTACTGGCAAAGCACAGCCGGTTGAGTTGTTCACGCGTGTCAACGTTATCGGTGCAGTCCAGTACCAGATCGTGGTCACTAATCAGTGCGCCCAGCGCATCGTCATCAAGCTGCTTGTTAATAGCCTGCACCGTCAGATGGGGGTTGATTTCGTTTAGCTGTTGCCGGGCGGACTCCACTTTTGCCATGCCGATTTGCGCGTCACGATGCAGGATCTGGCGTTGCAGGTTGGAGAGGGAAACCGTATCGAAATCCAGCAACGTTAGCTGGCCCACGCCAGCCGAAGCCAGATAAGGCGTGGCGGCACAGCCCAGGCCGCCCAGTCCAACCACCAGCACTTTTGATGCTTTCAGCTTCTCCTGACCCTCAAAGTCAAACCCGCGTAAAACGATCTGGCGGTTATAGCGCAGCATCTCTTCGTCGCTAAGTTCCGGTAGCATTAGCCCTCCAGCAAAGGGTTAAACGGTTCGACCTCAACCCATTCTCCGGCCTGCACGTTGCCGCGTTCGCGCTCAAGTACGATAAAACAGTTCGCCAGACTAAAGGAACTGAATACATGAGATCCCTGCGCGCCAGTACTATGAACTTCCAGTTCGCCGGCTGCATTACGCTGTAGCCTGCCGCGCTGAAAATCCAGTCGGCCGGGCGTCTTTTTCAGATTATCAGCCACTTTTACCCGCTGGCGTGGCGGAAGCGCTGCGCCTTGCTGGCCGCTAAGCTTCGCCAGCAGCGGCTGTACCAGCTGATAAAAGGTCAGTGCAGCGGAAACGGGATTGCCAGGCAGGCCGCAGAACCAGCTGCTTTGCAGACGACCAAAGGCGAAAGGTTTCCCCGGCTTGATCGCCAGCTTCCAGAAACTGATTTCACCCAATTCTTCCAGCATCGCTTTGGTGTAGTCAGCCTCGCCGACGGAAACGCCGCCGCTGCTGATTACCACATCCGCCTGTTCATCCGCCTGCATAAAAGCAGCCCGTAAAGCGGCCCGATCGTCAGGAATAATGCCGAGGTCGATCACTTCACAGCCCAGTTTATTCAACATCAATTGCACGGCGAAGCGGTTAGTATCATAAATCTGGCCTGCTGCCAGCGGCTGGCCCACCGGCTGCAATTCATCGCCTGTAGAGAAAACGGCTACGCGCAGCTTGCGCTTTACTTCCACCTTCGCTACCCCAAGCGAGGCGAGCAGAGGGAGCTCGGCGGCACCAAGACGCACGCCGGGGACTAATACGCTGGCACCGGCAACAATGTCTTCTCCAGCCAGCCGAATATTCTGACCTTTAACAACATCGGCACGAATAAAGACGGCCTCACCGACTTTTTCTGTCTCTTCCTGCATCACCACGGCATCACAGCCGTCGGGCACTGGCGCGCCGGTCATAATACGAATCGCGCTTCCGCCTGGCCATTCGCCCGTAAAAGGCGCACCGGCGAAAGCTTTTCCGGCAATATTCAGCGGTTTTCCTTCCTGAATATCGACCAGGCGTACGGCATAGCCATCCATCGCCGAGTTAGCAAAAGGGGGGACGTCAATGGGGGAAATGACCGCTGTGGCGGTGATCCGGCCCGGTGCTGTAACCAGTGAAAGCGTTTCAGTTTCAGCAACAGGGACGATTTGCGCGAGCATCGTTGCCAGCGCATCTTCAAGGGAGATAAGTCCCGCAGTAAAGGATTCCATAATGTCTCCAGCGTGCCTGACGCGAGGGCAGGCGTACAATCAATACGCTATTATGGCGTGAATTAACCTGAGGGTCACGTAAACCCATGCCAGTGTTATGTTATATAACCTTTTGTTATGAGCACTGTGTAAACTTTCCGCTTTACATCACTTTACCGCCTGCCTATAGTCAAAAACGATCAGAAATTTAATAAAAAAAATCTAACTTAGTGTTTTTCATGCCGATTTGGCACCGGGAGAACGGATTATGGTCAAGGCAGTTATCGCCATTCACGGCGGAGCGGGTGCGATCGCTCGTGCCAGCATGAGTGTGGAAAAAGAGCAGCTCTATATTCAGGCGCTTTCAGCCATTATTACTCAAGGCCAAACAATCTTAGCCGATGGCGGCAGCGCGCTGGATGCCGTTACCGAAGCCGTGCGTTTGCTGGAGGAGTGTCCGCTGTTCAACGCCGGAAAAGGCGCGGTCTTTACTCATCAGGGCACCCATGAACTTGATGCCTGCGTAATGGACGGTCATTCGCTACAGGCCGGAGCCGTGGCGGGCGTCAAACGCGTGCGTAATCCCGTTTTGGCGGCGCGGGCCGTGTTAGAGAACAGTCCGCACGTACTTTTGATTGGCGAAGGGGCTGAATCCTTTGCTTCAGACCATGGGCTTGAGCAGGTTGGCGCGGACTTTTTTTACACGCAGGAACGTTGGGATCAGCTGCAACGCGCCCTCTCCACGCAGCAAATGCTGCTGGATCATGACGGTGCCTCGCAAACGTCGGATGATCCTCTCGATCCGGATCGCAAATTTGGCACGGTAGGCGCGGTGGCACTGGATCAGTACGGTAATCTGGCGGCGGCCACCTCGACAGGCGGCATGACCAATAAACAGGCAGGACGCGTCGGCGACTCGCCAATTATTGGGGCGGGCTGCTATGCAAATAATGCCAACGTGGCGGTCTCCTGCACCGGCACAGGTGAAGTCTTTATGCGTACGCTGGCAGCCTATGATATTGCTGCACTGATGGAATATGGCGGTCTTTCGCTACAGGAAGCCAGCAATCGCGTGATTATGGAAAAAATTAAGGTACTTGGCGGCAGCGGCGGAGCAATTGCCGTAGACCGCGATGGCAACGTGGCGCTGCCGTTTAACAGCGAAGGCATGTACCGCGGTTTTGGCTACGTCGGTGACGCGCCAAACGTGGGTATCTATCGCGAAGCATAAAGGAGGCAGCATGGCTACGACCCCAACGTCAGGTTTATCTGCCGGACAGGTGCTTTCGGTGAGGGATCTTAACGTCAGTTTCAGCCAGCAGGGGGAGACTATCCATGCGGTAAAAAATCTCTCCCTCGAGGTTAAGCGTGGCGAAACGCTGGCCATTGTTGGTGAATCCGGCTCGGGAAAATCCGTGACCTCTTTAGCGCTGATGCGGCTTATTGAGCAGGGCGGAGGCCAGATCGACAGCGGAGAAATGTGGCTGCGGCGCAGAAGCGGTGATGTTATCGATCTTTCGCGTGCGCGGCAGTCAACGCTGCGCACCGTGCGCGGTGCCGATATGGCGATGATCTTTCAGGAACCGATGACCTCGCTTAACCCCGTTTTTACGGTTGGCGATCAGATTGCCGAGTCGATCCTGCTGCATCAGGGAAAAAGCCACCGTGAGGCGATGAAAGAAGCGGAACGCATGCTGGATCTGGTGCGGATCCCCGAAGCGCGCAGCGTGCTGTCGCGTTTTCCCCATCAGCTCTCTGGCGGCATGCGTCAGCGGGTAATGATTGCGATGGCGCTCTCCTGCCGACCCGCGCTGCTGATTGCGGATGAACCGACTACCGCGCTGGATGTCACCATTCAGGCGCAAATTCTGCAACTGATCCGCGTGCTGCAAAAAGAGATGGAAATGGGCGTCATTTTTATCACGCACGATATGGGTGTGGTAGCCGAAATGGCCGACCGCGTGCAGGTGATGTATCGCGGAGAAGTGGTGGAAACCGGACCGGTTGAAGCGATTTTTCAGGCACCGCAGCGTGATTACACTAAAGCGCTGCTGGCGGCCGTGCCGAAACTGGGCGCAATGACCGGCACGCTTTACCCGGCGAAATTTCCGGTGCTCACGCCGGGCGGCAATGACGATATTTCTCTGCCTCAGGATACTGTTCCGCCGGAGGCTAAACCGGTGTTGCAGGTGCGCGATTTAGTGACCCGTTTTGATATTCGCGGCGGCATTCTCAATCGGGTTAAGCGCCGCGTGCATGCGGTCGAAAAGGTCAGCTTCGATCTGCATCCCGGTGAAACGCTGGCGCTGGTGGGCGAGTCCGGCTGCGGCAAATCCACTACCGGCCGTTCCCTGCTGCGTCTGGTTGCCAGCCAGGGGGGAACCATCACCTTCAACGGGCAGCGCATCGATAACCTTACCGGTGCCGCGCTTTCGCATCTGCGCCGCGATATTCAGTTTATTTTTCAGGATCCCTACGCCTCTCTCGATCCGCGACTGACCGTGGGTTTCTCCATTATGGAGCCGCTGCTGGTTCACGGTATTGCCCGGGGTGACGAAGCTGAAAAGCGAGTGGCCTGGCTGCTGGAGCGCGTGGGCCTACTGCCGGAACATGCACGGCGTTATCCCCATGAGTTTTCGGGTGGTCAGCGTCAGCGCATCTGCATTGCCAGAGCGCTGGCGCTGAATCCAAAAGTGGTGATTGCCGACGAATCCGTTTCGGCGCTGGACGTTTCCATTCAGGCTCAAATCGTTAATTTAATGATGGATTTACAGCGCGAATTCGGTATCGCTTTCCTGTTTATTTCGCATGATATGGCGGTTGTCGAGCGGATCAGCCATCGCGTGGCGGTCATGTATCTCGGTCAGATTGTGGAAATCGGCCCGCGACAGTCCGTTTTTGAACATCCTCAGCATCCTTACACGCGTAAGCTGATGGCTGCGGTACCGGTTGCCGATCCCGCTCACCGTCGGCGTGAACGGCCGCTGCTGGTGGAAGAGATCCCAAGCCCTGTCAGAGCATTAGGCGATGAGCCACAGGTAGCACCGCTGCTTGAAGTCAGCGCCGGTCATTATGTCGCTCGTCATGCCGTAGGCGGCGCCTGAATTAGCTGTGCAAAACAACAAGGGATTACAGGAGAAAAACGCAAAATGATGAAACGTAAGTTACTGTTAACCGCCGGATTACTGGGCAGCTTTGCGGCGGTGCCAGCCTGGGCGGCGAAAGATGCGGTGATCGCTGTAGGATCCAACTTCACTACGCTAGACCCTTATGACGCTAACGACACCCTGTCGCAGGCGGTGGCGAAATCGTTCTATCAGGGTCTGTTTGGCTTTGATAAGGAGATGAAGCTGACCAATGTGCTGGCTGAAAGCGTTGATGCCAGCAAAGATGGCCTGACTTATACCATCAAGTTGCGCAGCGGCATCAAGTTCCAGGACGGCAGCGATTTTAATGCCGAAGCGGTAAAGGTCAACCTCGATCGTGCCAGCAATCCTGACAGCCATCTCAAACGCTATAACCTGTTCAAATCCATCGCTACCACGGAAGTCGTAGACCCGAAAACGGTGAAAATTACGCTGAAAGCGCCGTTCTCCGCCTTTATCAATACGCTCGCCAGCCCGGCAGCCGCGATGATTTCACCGACGGCGCTGAAAAAATATGGAAAAGAGATTGGTTTCCATCCGGTCGGCACCGGCCCTTATGAGCTGGAAACCTGGAATCAGACCGATTTTGTTAAGGTGAAGAAATTCGCTGGCTACTGGCACAAAGGCTATCCGAAGCTGGATACCATTACCTGGCGTCCGGTTGTCGATAACAACACTCGTGCCGCCATGCTGCAAACCGGTGAGGCTAACTTTGCTTTCCCAATCCCTTATGAGCAGGCCAAGCTGCTGGAGAAAAACAGCAAGCTGGATCTGGTGACGTCGCCGTCAATCATGCAGCGCTACATCAGTTTTAACGTGACGCAAAAGCCTTTTGATAATCCGAAAGTGCGTGAGGCGATCAACTTAGCCATCAACCGTCAGGCGCTGGTTAAGGTTGCTTTCGCCGGTTATGCCACGCCGGCAACCGGTATTGTGCCGCCTGCTATCCAGTATTCACAAAGCTATCCGGCCCCGGAATACAATCCGGCTAAAGCACGTGAATTGCTGAAAGAAGCGGGTTATCCAAACGGCTTTAGCACCACGTTATGGTCTTCGCACAACCACAGTACCGCGCAGAAAGTGTTGCAGTTCACCCAGCAGCAGCTGGCACAGATTGGTATTAAAGCGACCGTCACGGCAATGGATGCCGGACAGCGTGCAGCGGAAGTGGAAGACAAAGGGCAAAAAGAGAGCGGCGTGCGGATGTTTTATACCGGCTGGTCTGCGTCTACCGGTGAAGCTAACTGGGCATTGACGCCGCTGTTCGCCACGCAGTCCTGGCCGCCAACCATCTTTAACACCGCTTTCTACAGCAACACCCAGGTGGATAAAGATTTGACTGACGCACTGAACACCACTGATGGCGAGAAGAAAGCCGCGTTGTATAAAGACGCTCAGGATAAAATTTGGAAAGATCAGCCCTGGGCACCGTTGGTGGTGGAAAAACTGGTTTCCGCCAATACCAAAAATCTTACCGGTTTCTACGTGATGCCGGATACCTCGTTCAGCTTTGATGATGCCGATCTGAAGTAACTACGCTTGTTCGCCGCCGTGCGCCTCTGTGGCCACGGTGGCGAGGCGCAGGATAACCTATGCTCAATTATTTTATTAAACGCTTGCTGGGACTGATCCCCACGTTGTTGATCGTGGCGGTGCTGGTGTTCCTGTTTGTGCATATGCTGCCGGGCGATCCGGCAAGGTTGGTTGCGGGCCCGGAAGCAGATGCCACCGTGGTCGCCATGGTGCGTCAGCAGCTTGGCCTGGATCAGCCGCTGTTTCATCAGTTCTGGCATTTTATCAGCCATGCCGTGCAGGGTGATTTTGGCCAGTCAATGGTGTCAAAACGCCCGGTCTCAACAGAAATTGCCCAGCGCTTTTTGCCAACGTTGTGGCTGACGCTCAGCAGCATGGTGTGGTCGGTGATTTTTGGCATGTCGATCGGGATCGTTTCTGCCGTCTGGCGTAACCGCTGGCCTGACCGTCTGGGAATGACGCTGGCCGTTTCCGGCATCTCATTCCCCGCGTTTGCGCTGGGGATGTTGCTGATGCAGGTTTTCTCGGTCGAGCTGGGCTGGCTGCCTACCGTCGGTGCGGACAGCTGGCGGCACTATATTCTGCCTTCCCTTACCCTGGGGGCGGCGGTGGCGGCGGTGATGGCGCGCTTTACCCGAGCCTCCTTCGTCGAGGTGATGCAGGAAGACTATATGCGTACCGCGCGGGCAAAAGGCGTGCGCGAAACCTTCGTTGTCATCAAACATGGCCTGCGTAACGCCATGATCCCGGTTGTCACTATGATGGGCTTGCAGTTTGGTTTTCTGCTGGGCGGCTCTATTGTGGTGGAGGTGGTGTTTAACTGGCCGGGACTGGGACGCCTGCTCGTGGACTCGGTAGAAATGCGTGATTATCCGGTGGTACAGGCTGAAGTGCTGCTGTTCTCCCTGGAGTTTATTCTTATCAACCTGATTGTCGATATGCTCTATGCCGCGATCAACCCCGCGATTCGCTACAAATAAGGACCCGCGATGAAAAACTGGCGACGTAGCGCGGCTCTCTCCGCGATGCCAACTGTACACCGCGTGCGCACTCCCTGGCGGGAATTCTGGCGGCGTTTTCGCCGTCAGCCGGTGGCGATGATAGCCGGCATCTTTGTGGTGCTGCTTATTTTGCTGGCCGTTTTTGCGCCATGGATTGCGCCTTTTGATGCGGAAAACTATTTCGATTATGACCGCCTGACGGAAGGGCCGTCTGCGATGCACTGGTTTGGCGTGGATTCACTCGGCCGCGATATTTTTAGCCGCGTTTTGCTGGGGACGCGTTTATCGCTGATCTCGGGCTTTGTCTCCGTGGCAATTGGGGCGGCTATCGGTACTGCGCTTGGGTTGCTGGCGGGTTACTACGAAGGCTGGTGGGATCGCATTATTATGCGTATCAGCGACGTATTGTTTGCCTTCCCCGGCATCCTGCTGGCTATCGCCGTGGTGGCGATTATGGGCACGGGTATGGCGAACGTGGTGATTGCCGTCGCCATTTTCAGTATTCCCGCTTTCGCCCGCCTGGTCCGTGGTAATACGCTGGTGTTGAAGCAGATGACCTTTATTGAATCTGCCCGCAGTATTGGCGCATCGGATTTCACCATTATCATGCGCCATATCCTGCCAGGTACTCTCTCTTCCATCGTGGTCTATTTCACCATGCGTATCGGCACTTCGATTATCACCGCAGCGAGCCTTTCTTTTCTGGGGCTGGGCGCACAGCCGCCGACGCCGGAGTGGGGGGCAATGCTGAACGAAGCCCGTGCCGACATGGTGATGGCGCCGCATGTGGCGATTTTCCCGAGTCTGGCGATTTTTCTTACCGTTCTGGCTTTTAATCTGTTGGGCGATGGTTTGCGTGATGCCCTCGATCCAAAGTTAAAAAGCTGATTACATGGGTCTGCGCGTTTGCCTGTTGGCAGGCGCGAATTCTCTTTTCCTGTGCCAGGCTTACTCTTTTAACAGGAGGTCAGGCCGTGAAGGAATTCGATTACCAACAGGACTTTAAAACCATCGATTTTCGTCAGCAGCCCGAGCTTTATCAGGTTGGGCGCGGTGAGCAGGGCGTACTGATGGTCGAGCCTTATAAAAGTGAAATTCTACCGCACTGGCGCTTTAAAACGCCTGCCATTGCCGAGGTGTCGGCAAAGGAAATCATGAAGCTGTTTGAGGCGTACCGCGAGCAGGATGATTTTGTCGGTATGGACATGGCGCGTAAATTTATCCAGATGGGATATACCCGCGCCAGACGTTACGCCAATCATAAAGGCGGCCGTAAATACGATGACGATCGGCAGATCCTGCCCTATCACGTAAACGAAGAGAAAGCCGCCTCAGCGGCCATTTTTAAGGCCTGGTGGGACAAAATTCGCGAAGATCAGGATTATCTGGCCCGCAAGAAACAGCATCAGGCGAAATATGGCTGAGGCTGCTCTACCATGCTGCCGTGGTTGCTTCAGGCCGCCGCGCCTCTGCGTTGCGTGGCAAGGTGTCCTGCCCACAGTTCTGCAATCCACTTGACGCCTTTGGCGGTAAACCGCGCCTGAGAGAAAGCATGCTGATTCTCTCCCACGCTGGCATGGACCACGAAATAGCCCGCCTGGAGATGATGCTGCTGTGGCGTTAGTACGCCATTAGCGCGATACATGATATTGCGCTCAAACAGGAACTGTCGAAACTCCGGTTCTTTGACTTTAAGCATCTTACAAAGCTGGCGAAAACCCAGTGAGTCATCGACCTGCATATAGCGATCAAAAAAGTCCGCCTTTGGCGCCGTCAGCGCCAGCTGCTTTTCAGCGGTTTGGCGTCGTTCAAATTCCTCTGCCCATGCGCGTGCCGCGACAGCCGGATTGGTAAAGTCAGGCAAATGCGCATGCTGTTCGCGTTCCTGCCAGTTATCCAGCGCCTGGGCGATAAAGGCTGGTGCAAGGCGCGCGATCGCCTGTAACGAATCACGCTTGTTCAGAAAATATTCCTGGCGTGTCTCGCCTTCACGTTCATAAAGGTTGACCGACAGGGGCTGTGAAAGGCGCTGGGTGGTTTCCAGACTTTTAATTAACCGTTTCACTTCACCATGGGTAATGCCGATCATCTTAGCGATGTCGCGGCTGCTCATGGCGTTCGACTGATTCAGCGAATGACGGGTTTCTACTGGCATCATCATGGTCTTTACCCCTTACTGTCGGATAACAATGCCCTGTTGGGCAGTAGAAATAGTATACAATTGCCTGTTTAAATATCCAGTACTTTTTTTAGTCAAATTTTTAACGCGAAGTGATAACTTCTTCGCATAATTTTTAGGCTAAATGGTAATGTTGCAACAAGCCGCTATGCTTCAGATGTCTCTGCATTTTCCCGCTAAAAAGGAAGAATCTATGCACGCGCTGCGTATGTGTCTGGTTGTCGGGGTGATGGCTATAACCCTTACTGGCTGTGCTTCTAAAGTCACCGAAAAGCAAAATTTTTCGGGTTTTCTGTCCGATTACTCCCAATTAAAACCTACCCGTTCCCCGAGCGGGCATCCTACGCTTCGCTGGATCTCCCCCGATTTTCATTCTGCGGATTATCACGGCATCTTTTATATGCCGGTGGTCTATTACCCGCCAGCCCGGCCGACGGCGCGCGTAAATCAGACCACGCTCGACGGCTTGCGTAGATATGTTGATAGCCGGATGCAGGCTGCCGTTGCGAAACATAAACCCTTGGTGAGTTCCGGCGGCCCGGGCACGCTGATGATGAAAACGGCCATTACCGCCGTTAACGCAGAAAATCAGGATATGAAATTTTATGAAGTGGTGCCGGTGGCCGCGGTAATCGCCAGCACGATGGCGGCCTCAGGGCACCGTACGCAAAACAGCGTGCTCTATCTTGAAACCCAGTTAATTGATACCAAAACGGGTAACCCGGTGCTGGTGGCAGTCCGGAAAGCCTACGGTAAGAGCGTGGCAAACAGCAGCGCGCCGGTAACGCTGGATGATTTAAAACAGGCCGTAGATGAAATGGTTCAGGATGTGGCGGCTTTCCCGCCGCAGCCCTGAAGCTGACCGCCATTAAGGGGCGGCAGCTCAGGATCGACAGCGATCCCCTTCAGGAGAGAAAGCATGTTCCGATTACTGCACGGCAGCTTACTGGCTGGTGTCCTTTTAATGAACTGCCCGGTTCTGGCTGCAAAAACGACCGTTGAACAGCTGCAAAACGGATTAAATCACCCCTGGGCGGTCGCTTTTTTGCCAGGGAATCAGGGCATGTTGATCGCTGAACGTTCCGGCCAGCTACGGCACTGGCAAAACGGCACGCTTTCCGAACCGCTCGCCGGTGTGCCTGAAGTCTGGGCCGAGCGGCAGGGCGGGCTGCTTGATATTGCGCTATCCCCCGATTTTGTGCAGAACCGTCACGTTTATCTTAGCTATACCGAAGCTGACAGCAGCGGGCGCGCTGGTGCGGTAGTGGGTTACGGCACACTGAATCAGGAAAAAAGCCGGTTAACTGATTTTAAAGTGATCCTTCGACAAGAGCCGAAACTCTCGAGTGGCGCAAATCTGGGGTCGAGGCTGCTTTTCGACGAGAAGGGCTATCTCTATATCAGCTTTGGGGACAATTTTCAGGCCGCTACTGCGCAACAGCTAAACGCGCTGACCGGCAAGATTATCCGTCTGAATGCCGATGGCAGCGTGCCAAAAGATAACCCTTTTGTTAACCAGCAGGGTGCAAGAGGCGAAATCTGGACGTATGGGATGCGCAATCCACAGGGGCTGGCGCTAAATCCCTGGACTCACGAAATATGGGAAAGTGAGCATGGCCCGCGCGGCGGCGATGAGGTCAATATTCCGCGTAAAGGGAAGAATTATGGCTGGCCGTTGGCGACATGGGGCGTGGATTACAGCGGTGAAAAAGTCCCGGGTTCAAAAGGTGGGACAGTGCCAGGGACTGAGCAACCTGTTTTTTACTGGAAAGTCTCTCCCGCCATCAGCGGCATGGCGTTTTATAACAGCCAACGTTTCCCTCAGTGGAAGGATTCATTGTTTATCGGTTCATTAAAGGAAAAGAACCTTATTCATCTGACGGTCAATGGCGATCGTATTGTGGAAAAAGAACGTCTGTTGGGCGATCGCGGTGAACGCATTCGCGATGTCCGCACGGGACCAGATGGTTATCTGTATGTACTGACGGATGAATCGGATGGAAAATTACTGAAGGTTGGGCTGGAAAAATAAAGGGGCTGCCCGGCTGCCCGGCAGCCCGATTCCCTTATTTAAGCCACTGGCACACTTCCCAACCGCGCTGTTGTGCCAGCTGATGCAGGGGTTCAGCCGGATTGATTACCCAGGCATGGTCGGCATGTTCCAGCAACGGTAAATCATTCATCGAATCGCTGTAGGCCCAGGTCTGTGCAAAACCCGCGCTTTCTTGCAGCAACAGCCACTCTTTTAGCTGTCTGACTTTCCCGTGCGGGTGAGTCATTGTGCCATATGTCTGGCCGCTATAACGATCGTCTACGATCTCCACATCGATGGCCAGTGCACCATGTGCGCCCAGTTGCTGAGCGATAGGCGTGACCAGATGCTCACCGGTGGCTGAGACCACCATCACCCGATCACCGCGTTCCAGATGCCAGTTCATTCTTTTACGTGCGCAGGGATAAACCCTTGGCATCACGTCGCGCTGAATAAAACGTCTCACCCAACCCGAAACCGTCAGCGTACCCATCCCGGCGATCGGCGAGAGGGTCGTGTTCATGTATTCCTCAATTGAAAGCGACCCCTGGTGGTACTGCACCATCAACGCGCGTTCCTGCTCAATCAGTGCGGCTGGAGCAAAACCTTGCGAAACCAGCCAGCGTAACCACAGGCCAGTACTGTCTTCACAGATAAGCGTTTTATCAAGATCGAACAGAGCTAAATCCATCGTCATCACTCCTCAGCCGGGTTTAATTGAGATTAGTGGAGTTTTGTGACGGAAGTAGCAGTTCAGGACAAAATCAGAATTACCCGTACCTTGCCGGTAAGTCTGCGGAAAAAAAGGGGTTCTGGCCCGTGCTATACAGAATTCTCTATTAAACTCTAAAAAACTTTACGGTCGGACGGTTCAATTTTCGGCTGATAAACGATAGCGTAAACAGGATTTGCCTTAATTAATAAAAATATTGTTTTTCAAAAGGATACTTGGGTATCACCATGAATAAAATACGCCATTCTGTCGCTGCCAGCACGCTTTCTGCCCTTTTCCTGATTGTCGCTTCCCCCGTTTATGCCGTAGAGGCACCTGCTGCGCCGCAGATTGAAGCCAAAGCCTGGGTTCTGATGGATTATCACAGCGGCAAGGTGCTGGCGGAATCACACGCCGACGATCGTCTCGATCCTGCCAGCCTGACTAAAATGATGTCCAGCTACGTGATTGGGCAGGCGTTAAAGGCCGGAAAAATTCATAACGACGATCTGGTGACCGTTGGCAAAGACGCCTGGGCTACCGGTAATCCCGTGCTGAAAGGATCGTCGCTGATGTTTTTGAAGCCGGGCGATCGCATTCCGGTTTCTGAACTCAATAAAGGGATCATTATCCAGTCCGGTAACGATGCCAGTATTGCGCTGGCCGATTACGTTGCCGGCAGCCAGGACGCATTTGTCGGGCTGATGAACAATTACGTACGGGTACTGGGGCTGAAAAACACGCATTTCAAAACCGTTCACGGACTGGATTCTGACGGGCAATACAGTACCGCCAGGGATATGGCCCTGTTGGGACAGGCGTTGATTCGGGATGTGCCCGAAGAGTATGCGCTGCACCAGGAAAAAGAGTTTACCTTTAACCGCATCAGGCAGCATAACCGTAACCGGCTGTTGTGGAGTACCAACCTGCATGTCGATGGCATTAAAACCGGCCATACCGACGGCGCAGGAAATAATCTTGTTGCTTCAGCAACCGACGGCGATCAGCGTTTGATTTCAGTCGTGCTGGGTGCCGCGACGGATGCAGTACGCTTTCGCGAAAGTGAAAAGCTGCTGACCTGGGGTTTTCGCTTTTATGAAACGGTAACACCGATCAAAACCGATAAACCTTTTGCTACCCAGCGCGTTTGGTATGGCGACAAAAAAGAGGTTAACCTGGGCGTAGCCAGCGATGCGTCGATTACCGTGCCAAAAGGGCAAATGAAAAACCTGAAGGCCAGTTTTACGCTTTCGCAGCCTCAGCTCACCGCCCCACTGAAGAAAAATCAGGTTGTAGGCAACATTGATTTTCAGCTTGAGGGAAAAACCATAGAGCAGCGCCCGTTGGTGGTCATGGATGAGGTTAATGAAGGCGGATTTTTCAGTCGGATATGGGATTTTGTGATGATGAAAATGAACGGCTGGTTGGGTAAATGGTTTTCCTGAAAAGCCTGAGGGCAGACTGGCTGTCTGCCCTTAAATAATCCACTTAGAAGAAATCGTAAGCAATGGCTGAAATAGCAATCAGCCCAACCAGCACCACAAAAACATTGCTGAGTTTGCCGCTGTACTGACGCATCGCGGGCACTTTATTGATCGCGTACATCGGCATCAGGAACAGCAGAACGGCGATAATCGGCCCGCCCAGCGACTCAATCATACCCAAAATGCTTGGGTTCAATGTCGCTACCAGCCAGGTGGTAAAGAACATAAACACCGCCGTCATACGGTTGAGCTTGTTCTCTGACATTGCTTTGCCTTTTTCGCCCAGCGTTTTAACAATCAGTCCGTTAAATCCTTCGCGTGCGCCCAGGTAATGGCCAAGGAAAGATTTGGTAATGGCTACCATGGCAATGATCGGTGCCATCCAGGCCATTAGCGGCGTATTAAAGTGGTTCGCAAGATAAGAGAGAATAGAAATATTCTGTTCTTTGGCTTCCGCCAGGTTTTCGGGTGAAAGGCTGAGCACGCAGCTGAACACGAAGAACATCACCGTGACAACCATCATCAGATGACTGAAAGCCAGGATACGCGAACATTTCGGTTCAGCATCCGGGCCATATTCCTGACTCTTGGCTACCGCAAAAGCAGAGATAATCGGAGAGTGGTTAAACGAGAACACCATTACCGGAATAGCCAGCCACAACGTCATCCACAGACCGTTGCCTGTACCCGCAAGAGTGACGTTCTGGAAAATGGAACTGTTCCAGTGAGGGATCAGGAACAGCGCCAGCGCCATCAGCACCAGCACAAAAGGATAAACCAGTACGCTCATCGTTTTGACGATCATCTCTTTACCAAAACGTACGATAGTCATCAGGCCGACAATCAGTACCAGGGAGAGCAGCGCCCTCGGCGGTGCCTGAAGATGAAGCTGGTGGGTCATAAAGCTCTCGACCGTATTGGTGATCGCGACGCTGTAGACCAGCAAAATAGGATAGATAGCAAAGAAATAAAGCAGCGTCAGCAGCGTGCCTGCGCCCTTGCCGAAATGTTCTTCCACTACGCCGGTGATATCCTGATCTTTCCGCCCCGAAAGCACAAAACGGCACAGGCCACGGTGAGCAAAAAAGGTCATTGGAAACGCCAGCACGGCCATAATCAGCAAGGGGATCAGACCACCAATACCGGCGTTAATGGGTAAAAACAGCACGCCTGCGCCAATAGCGGTACCGTAAAGGCCCAACATCCACATCGTGTCACTCTTGCGCCAGCCTGTCGCAGCGCCGGCAGCTGTCTGCGACAGCGTAGCCGTTTTCGTTGATTCCATTGAAAATCTCCCGGTTGAAAGTAGTAAATTAAATAAGCGTTAAAAAGAAGGAAGCGTTATTTAATTTACGACTCTGAATAAGGCGAGCGACACTCTACCATCTGGAAAAGAAGAAGAAAGAGGAAGATGACAGCTTTGTGACCGCAGCAATAAGTAAGGTGGCATTTTTTTTAGAGTTATGCGCTGGAAGGTTTTTTTTATCTGGCGGTATCTTCTGGGGAAGGGGCGGTAAGGCAGTGATTAGGACTATATTATAGGTTTGTTTAATTGGTTAAATATCGACCTTTCAGGGTGAAAAATGCTCATATCGGTGATTTAAATATAATAATATCAATAAATTAAGTTATAAGGCCGTATGGGTTTGTTGCCGCTTTAACCCGTTGCGCAACATTCGAAATAAAATAGGCGGCAGATTTCGACTGTTGCGCAATAAGATGACGCGCTTTCTGGCAGCTGGTGAAAATAGACGCTGCCGTATGTTTACGCAATAAAGACGTTATTCAATCTCTTACCCAGCCTTTACGAATAGGTAAAGCAAACAGCAAGCGGTAAAGCGCAGAGATATTTTGTAGTAAACGTCGGCCACAGAAATGCCAGGCGACCTGAGCAAACAGGCAGGAGAGCATTCCCAGCAGCAGGCCGCCCAGCATATCCAGCGGCCAGTGAACACCCAGGAAAATTCGTGACCAGGCAATCAGTATGCCAGCCAGCATCAGAACCGCGCCGGACCAGGCCCGGTGCCAACACAGGAAGGCAATAGCAAAAGTAAAAATGATGGTGCCATGATTGCTGGGATAGGAATCACTCGGCGTGTGGGCCAAAAATTGATGACCAAAGCCGATAACAAACGGTCGTGGATGAGGATATAAATTGCCGATACACCATGAGATAGCCATGCCGTATGCAAGCGCAATTGCCGTTTTCAACACCAGTTCACGCTGCGATTTCACCTGACTTTGCGCGCCCCAAAACCACATAGCCACAATCAGTACAGGGACAACGGCAATCAAATCTTTGGCTATAAATATCGCCAGTGAGATGAGCCAGCCGGGCGTGTCGGGTGTGGCGTTAATCCACAAAAACAGCGTCCGGTTCAGCGCTTCCATCATGGTATGTCTCCTCGTCGGGTTCAGCAGAAAGTGTCGTATGCAAAAATGGCGGCCAGCGACATCGGCAGGCCATAAACTGAGCCGTAGCTATATATCGTCAGTAATATCAGGCGGATAACATAGAATCGAGACGGCACAAGTTAAATAGTCCCGCTCCTAATTCGGCAGGCGGTTGTCGTTTCGTTAAGATTGAATGAAGATTTTATGTTAATGCGATGAAAAATCCGCCAGGCAAGAGGATGCATAAGCGTTAAAAAAGGCAGGAGAGGGGCTGAAAGAAAAAAACCCGCTAATCATCAGATTAACGGGCTCCACAATTTGGGATTTCAAAGAAAAGCAGTGGCACTAATTAAGACTGCACGACAATATAAAAGTTCTCAAAGCAGCCAAAATATTTTTTTACCCACCAAACATTGGCCAGATTAACACAATCAGCGTCCCGGCCAGCGTAAGCAGTACGTTAGCGATAGCGTAAGTTCCGGCATAGCCCAGTGCGGGGATATTACTGCGTGCCGTATCGCTGATAATCTCCATTGCTGGCGCACAGGTACGTGCTCCCATAATGGCGCCAAACAGCAAAGCACGATTCATTTTTAATACCCACGCGCCAAATATAAAGCTAATAACTACCGGCAACAGGCTGACAATTAAACCCGCCACCAGCATCAACAGCCCGGTATCACCCAGCCCATGAGACAGGCCGCTGCCGGCGCTTAAACCCACACCCGCCATAAACACCATCAGGCCAAATTCTTTCACCATGGTCAATGCCCCTTGTGGGATATAGCCAAAGGTCGGGTGGTTTGCGCGCAGGAAACCCAGCATGATCCCGGCAAACAACAGGCCAGCCGCATTGCCAATGCTGAAACTAAAGCTGCTGAACTGAAAAGTAATCATGCCGACCATCAGGCCAATAATAAAGAAGGCGCAAAAAGCCAACAAATCGGTAACCTGACTGTGGATAGAGATAAAGCCAATCCGGTCGGCAACGGATTTAACCCGACGGGCTTCTCCGCTAATTTGTAATACGTCGCCTTTATTCAGGATGATGCTGTCATCAATCGGCATTTCGATTTGACTGCGGATAACCCGGTTAAGAAAGCAGCCGTGATCGGTCAGTTTCAGCTGGCTCAGGCGTTTATTTACCGCGTTATTATTTTTAACCACGATCTCTTCATTAATAATGCGCATGTCGAGTAAATCGCGGTCGAAAACTTCTTTACCGTTACGGAAGCTGGGATCGAGGCGGGAATGGGCGTCTGGATAACCGACCAGCGAGATCTCATCGCCCTGCTGCAATACCGCATCGCCGTCGGGATTCGCCAAAATGCCGTTGCGCCGGATTCGCTCAATGTAGCAGCCGGTCTGGCGATATATCCCCAGCTCGCGCAGGTTTTTGCCGTCGGTCCAGGCGACAAGTTCCGGCCCAACGCGATAGGCGCGTATAACGGGCAGATAGACTTTACGCTGGCTGTCGGGGTCCAGTCCGCGTTCGCGGGCGATTTGTTGCGCGCTGGTGGGCAGGTCCTGATGCTGTAATTTTGGCAAATAGCGTGCGCCAAAGATCAGGCTGACCAGCCCGATAAGATAGGTGAGGGCGTAGCCCAGGCTCAGGTTACTCTGCGCCTGAGCCAGCGTGCTGCCCGCAGGATAAGTTTGCCGCAGCGTATCGCCTGCCCCTACCAGAACCGGCGTTGAAGTCATCGATCCGGCCAGCATCCCGGCCGTCAGGCCAATATCCCAACCAAAAAGTTTCCCCAGCGCCAGCGCAACGATCACGGCGCTGCCGACCATCACCAGCGCAAGTAAGAGGTAATTTTTACCGTCGCGGAAGAAGATTGAAAAAAAGTTTGGCCCAGCTTCCACACCCACACAAAAAATAAATAACATAAAGCCCAAATTAAGGGCGTTAGGATTAATGCCGAAATGCTGCTGACCCAATAGCAATGAGACGACTAAAACGCCAATAGAATTACCCAGTTGGACAGAACCCAGTCGTAATTTACCCAGGCATAACCCCAACGCAAGCACGACAAATAATAACAGAATGTCATTTCCACTTAACAAATCTGCGACGTTTATATTCACGGTTTAACTTCTTGTTTACGAGTAACATGTTGAAATAATGGGTGTTTTGCGCTAAGTTTACTGTACTGCCAGCAGAGCAGCGGCAACGTTCAGGATTATCCGCGAATTACAGCCCAGCGCCATATAAAACGGTCGTCATTTTAATCGCTTCATTCTTTTTCAGCCAGTAAAAAGCCGTTGACGTTTGTAACGGTCTTTTGTTTATCAATAGCAGAGGAAAATGGCCCGGTATCATCCGGCCAGGTGACAACATCAATTACCGAGAGAAGATCCTATGGTGTTTAAGGGTATGTCCTGGACGAACCTGGTGTTCAGTCTTGTTCTCTTTAGTATCGTCTTTTTGGCGGTACGCTACGATATGGTCGCTGAAGGCTCAGGCTATGTACAAGCGCGGCCGGGTTTGCTGATGTTTACCATTCCTGGCGCGATTGCTGCGCTGACGTCCAAAGAGTCGCCGCTGACCGTGGCATTACTGGGAGCCCTATTGGCAATGCCTGTATGCCTGCTAATCCTGCATCTCTACAATATGCATTATCCCGGTTTCTTTATGGAGCTGGCTTTCGATACCAGCGCCATTTTCTGGTGCGGCTCTGGGGCGCTGGGTATCATGCTTTGCCGCACGCTGTTCTGGCATCCCCACAGCTAAACGCTTTGGGACATAACAGGGCGGCCATAAAAAAAGAGGACCGATAAATATCGGTCCTCTTCTTGCTGGCTCGCGCCATTGTTCTGTTTGAGAAATTACTGGAACAGGCCCAGATTTTCTTTGGCATAGGCTTCGAAATCCGTGCAGCCACCAATGTGGTTCTGATCCAGGAAGATCTGTGGCACGGTTTCAACAGGCTTACCGACGGTTTTTTCCAGATCGGCTTTGGTGATGCCTTCCGCATGGATATCGACATAGCGGAAGTTGAAATCTTCGCGTTCTTCAGTCAGCTTTTCAGCCAGCTCTTTTGCACGGACACAATAAGGACAGCCAGGACGTCCAAAAATTACTGCAAACATAGGTTTCTCCTCAAAGGTCAGTTCTTTCTGTGATGTACATCACAACTCATCACTCGCTGGCGCTTATGATGCCCGCTTCATCAGGTGAAAGAAAGAAGGATTTACCTGTTGGTTTAATTCGTGTTGTCTATAATCCCGGCGAAGCCTGTCGATAAATGACAGGCAAGCAGCACAAGCCAACGGGGGAGATGCCATGCGTGCTTTCAGTAAAATGCCCGTCCCAATCCTGGTTCTAGAGGCGTCAGGAGGAATTATGCTGGTTCTCTCTTACCTCACGCTGCATCAGATGCTACCCTTGCCGGCTTCTTTTTCCGCGCCATTAGCTGCCACCGTAATGCTTTTTGCGGGGATCGCGCTGATGCTACCCGCCGCGATTGTCATGATGTGGCGGACAGCAAAAGTGATGGCGCCGGAACTGTTTTATTTGCGTAAACGTACACCAGGAGACAAACATGACGCCGACCATTGAGCTACTTTGCTCTCATCGCTCTATTCGAACTTTTACTGACCAGCCTGTGAGCGATGCGCAACGCAAGGCGATCCTTGCCGCTGCACAGTCGGCTTCCAGCTCCAGTTTTTTACAGTGTTCCTCAATCATCCGTATTACTGACCCGGAGCTGCGCGCAAAGCTGGTAACGCTGAGCGGGGGGCAGAAGTATGTTGCTCAGGCTGCTGAGTTCTGGGTATTTTGCGCCGATTTTAACCGCCATTTGCAGATTTGTCCTGAAGCCCAGTTAGGGCTGGCGGAACAGCTTTTACTGGGCTGTGTGGATACCGCGCTGATGGGGCAAAACGCGATGATTGCGGCCGAATCACTGGGGCTGGGCGGCGTGTTTATTGGCGGTATCCGTAACGGCATTGCCGAGGTTACCGAACTGCTTGGTCTGCCAAAATTTGTGCTGCCGCTGTTTGGCCTCTGCCTCGGCTGGCCGGCACAAACGCCACAGGTTAAGCCGCGTATGCCCGCGGCGATGCTGGTGCATGAAAACCGCTATCAGCCCCTCGATCCAGACGTGCTGGCTACCTATGATCGCGAGCAGGAAGAGTATTATCTGTCGCGGGAGAGCAACCCTCGCCGTGAAAACTGGAGCGAGCATATCCAGAAGACCATCATCAAAGAAAATCGACCGTTTATGCTGGATTACCTGCATAAGCAGGGTTGGGCAACGCGTTAGGATCCCTGCGGAGGCACCTGGTGAAAATAGCGATTCTTTCCCGAGACGGTTCGCTCTATTCCTGTAAGCGGCTGTTACAGGCGGCAAAAGCACGAGGCCATAGCATTGAGGTTATCGATCCTCTCTCGTGCTATATGAATATTAATCCGGGTTCCTCAGCGATCCACTATCGCGGCAAGCAGCTGGGCCATTACGATGCGGTGATCCCACGCATCGGCTCAGCCATTACTTTTTATGGCACGGCCGTGCTGCGCCAGTTTGAAGTTTGCGGCAGTTTTCCGCTAAATGAGTCAGTGGCGATCACTCGTGCCCGCGATAAGCTGCGTTCGCTACAGCTGTTGGTCCGGCAGGGCATCGCGATGCCGGTGACGGGGTTTGCGCATTCGCCGGACGATACCAGCGATTTAATCGACATGGTAGGCGGTGCGCCGTTGGTGGTAAAGCTGCTGGAAGGCACGCAAGGCATTGGCGTCGTGCTGGCGGAAACCCGGCAGGCAGCGGAAAGCGTTATCGATGCCTTTCGGGGGCTGAACGCGCATATTCTGGTGCAGGAATTTATCAAGGAAGCGCAGGGAAAAGACATCCGCTGCCTGGTTGTTGGCGGAAACGTTGTAGCGGCCATTGAACGCAAAGCGCGAGAAGGCGACTTTCGTTCAAACCTGCATCGCGGCGGTACGGCTCGTCTGGTGGACATTACCGAAAGAGAACGTGAAATTGCCATCCGGGCAGCAGCTACGCTGGGTTTGGACGTTGCGGGCGTGGATATTTTACGCGCCAACCGCGGCCCGCTGGTGATGGAGGTGAATGCATCGCCAGGACTGGAAGGCGTCGAGAAAACCACGGGATTGGATATTGCCACCATGATGATTGCATGGATTGAGCAGCAGGCGCGCCCTGGCTTCTGTCTGAAAACGGGTGGCTAACCCGATATTTCTTTCACAATCGTGGTATTTAGACGCTTTTTTCCGTAAGCTAGGGCGCAATTTTAAGGCAGTATGAGATTGAATAAATGGATTCACTCGTCGTTCCGGATATTGATTTACTACGACGTTGGCTGGATCAGCAAAGCATCACCTGGTTTGAGTGTGACTCCTGTCAGGCCCTTCACCTGCCGCATATGCAAAATTTCGACGGGGTGTTCGATGCCAAGCTGGACCTCGTTGACGATGTCATTTTGTTCTCAGCGCTGGCTGAAGTTAAACCGACCGCACTGATCCCGCTGGTGGGAGAGTTATCACAAATCAATGCCAGCTCGCTGACCGTTAAGGCGTTTGTGGATATTCAGGATGACAATTTGCCGAAGCTGATTGTTTGTCAGTCACTCAGCGTGACGGCAGGCCTGACCTTTGGCCAGTTCGTACACTTTATGAAGCAGAGCGAAGAACAGATTTCGATGGTGGTTCTTGAAGCTTTTGCTAATCACCTGCTGATGATGGGCGAAGATGAAGATCGCGGCGAGTTCGTCGTTGCTCAGTCTGTGCTGCACTAATCTCCCTGTTCGGGTCAACTCATGTTGGCCCGCTCAACCCGACGCACATTCTTTCCTCGCACCAGCCTTTGCTGCTATTTCAACCAGTCCAACTCCTATCCCCGCAAATTTTTATGCTGTATTAATGCCTGATTATCCCTACTTTCATCGGCTTTACCTGCCGTTTAGCCTGTCATATAAACCAAAGGCGGCAAAACGTCGATAAAAGGCGTTTTTTACCTGCACCTCTGGCCTGAAGCGGCGTGTGGGTCTATCCTTGCGTGGGCGCATTTCGCGTGCAACGTCGCTGTAGATATCGATTTTTTCTATTAACAGCGTAATGAATAATCATTCATTATATGAAACTTATCCGCAGTTATTTGTTTGTCCTGTGGAAGCGGTGATTATCCCTGTTCAGGAGGATGGAAAATGTTCAGCCAGCGCAAAAAATGGTTGTCAGGTGTGGTTGCGGGCGTGGTAATGGCGGTTTCCGCCAGCTCAATGGCTGCTGATAAGACGCTGCACGTTTATAACTGGTCAGATTATATTTCGCCGGATACCGTGCCGAATTTTGAGAAGCAAAGCGGCATCAAAGTGGTTTACGACGTCTTCGATTCGAATGAAGTGCTCGAAGGCAAACTGATGGCCGGCAGTACCGGCTATGATGTTGTGGTGCCATCCTCCAGCTTCCTTGCCCGTCAGCTACAGTCGGGCGTATTTCAGCCGCTCGATAAGAGCAAGCTGCCAAACTATAAAAACCTCGATCCCGATTTGTTGAAAAAGCTGGAACAGCACGATCCGGGCAACAAATACGCCATCCCTTATCTGTGGGCGACCACCGGCATTGGCTACAACGTTGAGAAAGTCAAAGCGGCGTTAGGCAAAGATGCGCCGGTAGACAGCTGGGATCTGGTGCTGAAACCGGAAAACCTTGAGAAGCTGAAAAGCTGCGGCGTTTCGTTCCTCGATGCGCCTGAAGAAATTTTTGCCACCGTACTGAATTATCTGGGTAAGGATCCTAACAGCAGCGATCCCAAAGATTATTCAGGCGCGGCTACCGATCTACTGTTGAAGCTGCGTCCAAATATTCGCTACTTCCACTCCTCGCAGTACATTAACGATCTGGCTAACGGCAGTACCTGTGTGGCGATTGGCTGGGCGGGCGACATTATTCAGGCGAAGAACCGCGCGGCCACCGCTAAAAACGGCGTCAATATCAGTTATACCATTCCGAAAGAGGGTGCACTGGCGTTCTTCGATACGCTGGCTATTCCAAAAGATGCCAAAAATCTTGATGAGGCCTATCAGTTCCTTAATTATCTGCTGGAGCCGAAGGTGATCGCGGATGTTTCTAATAAAGTATTTTATGCCAACGGCAACAAAGCTTCAGTACCACTGATTAATGCCGACATTCGTAACAATCCTGGCATCTTCCCGCCAGCAGAAGTGATGGCTAAGCTGTTCGTGCTGAAAGTTCAGGATCCGAAACTTGATCGTGTGCGTACGCGAGCCTGGACTAAAGTTAAAAGTGGCAAGTAACTGACCTCCGCTTTGTCAATCTGCAACAGAGGTGCTTGTCCGGCCTCTGTTTTGTTTTTTTATGGCTATGCCAACTGTTAAGCGCCGGAGTGTAATGGAAGTGAACGACGCGATCCCTCGCCCGCAAAAAAAAGTTAGCAAGGCGGTCACGCCATTGCTGGAAATCCGCAATCTGACCAAGTCTTTCGACGGACAACATGCGGTTGATGACATTAATCTGACTATCTTCAATGGCGAAATCTTTGCGCTGCTGGGTGCATCCGGCTGTGGAAAGTCAACGCTGCTGCGTATGCTGGCCGGATTCGAGCCGCCAACTTCCGGTCAGATCCTGCTTGATGGTCAGGATCTGTCTCATGTTCCGCCTTATCAGCGTCCGATCAATATGATGTTTCAGTCCTACGCGCTGTTCCCGCACATGACGGTTGAACAGAATATCGCCTTTGGGCTGAAGCAGGATCGCCTGCCTAAAGATGAAATTGCCAGCCGCGTGGCCGAGATGCTGACCCTGGTGCATATGACGGAGTACGCAAAGCGTAAACCGCACCAGCTCTCAGGCGGGCAGCGCCAGCGTGTGGCGTTAGCTCGCAGTCTTGCCAAGCGTCCGAAACTGCTGCTGCTGGATGAGCCAATGGGCGCGCTGGATAAAAAGCTGCGCGATCGTATGCAGCTTGAGGTTGTCGATATCCTGGAACGCGTCGGCGCAACCTGCGTTATGGTGACGCACGACCAGGAAGAAGCAATGACCATGGCCGGACGTATCGCCATTATGAACCGGGGCAAGTTTGTGCAGATTGGCGAGCCGGAAGAAATCTACGAGCATCCCACCACGCGCTACAGCGCCGAATTTATTGGTTCGGTAAACCTGTTTGAAGGCCTGCTGCGTGAACGTCGCGCCGAGGGTTTGATTATCGACAGTCCGGGCTTGCTGCATCCGCTAAAAGTGGATTCGGATGCCTCGGTAATGGAAGGCGTACCGGTCCATGTCGCGCTGCGCCCGGAGAAGGTGATGCTGTGCGAAGAGATCCCGGCGGACGGCAATAACTTTGCCGTTGGCGAAGTGGTGCATATTGCCTATCTTGGCGACCTGTCGATTTACCATGTGCGACTGCATAGCGGTCAGATGATCAGCGCACAGTTGCAAAATGCTCATCGTTTCCGCAAAGGTGCGCCGACCTGGGGAGACGAAGTTCGTCTTTGCTGGGATGCGGACAGCTGCGTGGTTCTGACGGTGTAGTGGGGGAGCCATGAATCAACGTTCTGATACCGCTTCTCCGCCCGTTCGGATGAAGCAAAAACGTCCCGGCCTGTTTAGCACGTTACAATCAAGACAGGGCCGCAAGCTGGTTATCGCGCTGCCTTACCTGTGGCTGGTGCTGCTGTTCCTGCTGCCGTTTTTAATCGTACTGAAAATCAGTTTTTCAGATATCGCGCGTGCCATTCCGCCTTATACGGATCTGGTGACATGGGCCGATGGCCAACTGACCATGGTGATGAACCTGGGCAACTACCTGACGCTGACCGACGACCCGCTGTATATCGATGCTTATCTGCATTCATTACAGGTCGCCGCGATTTCTACCGTCATCTGCCTGCTAATTGGCTATCCACTTGCCTGGGCAATCGCGCACAGCCCGCGTTCCACACGCAACATTCTGCTGCTGTTGGTGATCCTGCCTTCCTGGACGTCGTTTTTGGTACGCGTCTACGCCTGGATGGGCATCCTTAATGACAACGGCATTCTGAACCGCTTTTTGCTGTGGACGGGTGTTATCGATCATCCGATAGCGATTCTGTACACCAACCTGGCGGTCTACATCGGTATCGTTTACTGCTATCTGCCGTTTATGGTGTTGCCGATCTATACCGCGCTGACGCGTATCGATTACTCGCTGGTGGAAGCGGCACTGGATTTGGGCGCTCGTCCGCTGAAAACCTTTTTCAGCGTGATTGTGCCACTCACCAAAGGCGGTATTATCGCCGGTTCCATGCTGGTATTTATTCCTGCGGTAGGCGAATACGTCATCCCGGAACTGCTTGGCGGCCCGGACAGCATTATGATTGGACGCGTGCTCTGGCAGGAGTTCTTTAATAACCGCGACTGGCCGGTCGCCTCGGCGCTGGCGGTGATTATTCTGTTAATCCTGATCCTGCCGATTATCTGGTTCCACAAGCATCAGAATAAAGAGATGGGAGAGAAGGCATGAGTTTACCCGTTGTCCGTTCGCCCTGGCGTATCGTTATTCTGGTGTTTTGTTTCTTCTTCCTGTACGCGCCGATGGCGCTGCTGGTGATTTACTCCTTTAACTCTTCTCAGCTGGCCGCGTGGGAAAGCTTCTCGCTGCACTGGTACAACGTATTATTTCATGATGATGCAATGATTAGTGCCGTAACGCTAAGTCTGAGTATTGCCGCACTGGCCGCTACCGCAGCGGTGGTGTTGGGAACGATTGCGGCGGTGGTCATCGTACGGTTTGGGCGTTTTAAAGGCTCAACCGGTTTTGCTTTTATGCTGACGGCACCGCTGGTGATGCCGGATGTGATCACCGGTCTGTCGCTGCTGCTGCTGTTTGTGGCGATGGGCAATACCTTTGGCTGGCCGGGCGATCGCGGCATGCTGACTATCTGGCTGGCACATGTGACCTTCTGTACGGCTTATGTGGCGGTGGTGATCAATTCGCGACTGCGCGAGCTGGATCGCTCAATTGAGGAAGCCGCGATGGATCTTGGCGCAACGCCGCTGAAGGTCTTTTTCGTCATTACCCTGCCAATGATAGCGCCGGCGATTGTCACCGGCTGGTTGCTGGCCTTTACGCTCTCGCTGGACGACCTGGTTATTGCAAGCTTCGTCACCGGGCCGGGCGCGACAACCTTGCCAATGCAGATCTTTGCCACCGTGCGTCGCGGCGTTAATCCGGAAATCAACGCGCTGGCGTCACTGATCCTGTTCGTGGTTGGCATCGTCGGCTTTATCGCCTGGCGATTTATGGCGCACGAAGAGAAGCAGCGACTAAGGGATATTCGCAAGGCCCGTGGCGGACATTAAATAGTTCTTCCTCAACAGTTGATATGAAAATGTCCGGTGCCTGTAAAGAGGGGCCGGGCATTTTTTATGTTGAGATTGTTCACTGCTGAAGAATATGACGAGTCATTCCCGGAGGGCTGGATATTCTCCTGGCGTCTCTTTTGTATTTTTCCCTTGCCTGAAACCATAACCAGCAGAGGTGCCAGCCCTCCAGATTAACTCCAAAGGTTTTGTACTTGCGCCAGTATTAGCCCAACACTTTATTCACGCAGGCTTTAAAGATTTTTACGCCAACCGGCAGCGAGTTCAGATCGAAACGCATATCGGGATGGTGCAGGCCGGGTACCAGCCCTGAGCCTAAGCCCCAAAAGCCCGCTTTAACCTGTGGACGCTGAACCGGATAGTGGAAGAAGTCCTCGCTGCCCGGCGTTGATCGAACCGACATCAACGCCTCTTCGCCCAGTACTTCGGTAATCGCTCCTGCAATCAGCGTGGTCATCTCGTCGTCGATCTCGGCGGCGGGCATCGACTTCACTATCTCGATTTCAGCGGTTGCGCCGAATGCGGCCACGCTCTGCAAAACGGCGCGTTCAACCCGGGATTGCAGCAGCGTCATATCTTCGTTTTCTGCCGCGCGCAGATCGAATATGACACGAGCCTCATCAGGTACCGAATTGGTGACGCCCGCATCGCATAAAAAGCGGGTGGCTTTTGCGCTCCAGCTTTTGCCTGGTGGCAGATGGATGGCATTGACGGCCTGCACTGCGCTCACGGCCGCGTCCAGTGCGTTGATGCCCAGATGCGGGCGTGCGGCATGGGCCGTCTGACCACGCACGGTTACTTCGATAGTCAGGCAGGCAGAATAGCGGACGGCAGGAATAGCGGTTCCGACCGCACACTCTTCTGCCGGACGCACATGGAAGCCCAGTATCATATCCACATCATCAACCGCGCCTCCGGCAATCATCGCCAGCGCGCCGGTACCCAACTCTTCAGCAGGCTGGAAAATAAGCTTCAGCCGGCCTTTTTTTACCGCTTTTTCCGCCATCAGCTCCTGCGCCGCCGTCAGTACTACCGAGGAATGCCCGTCATGACCACAGGTATGGCGTGCGCAGGCTTCACCGTTGATGATATGGCCGAGGGCATCCATATCAGCGCGTAGCGCCAGCGTCGGCCCCGGCACGCCGCTGTCCAGCACGGCCACGATGCCCGTTGTGCCATTAAAATTGTCCGTAACCCGATAGCCAGCGGCTTTCAACTGCTGGCTGATATAGGCAGAGGTTTTGAATTCCTGAAAACCCAGTTCCGGAATTTCATGCAGATAAGCGTAATGTTCTAAAACTTTTAACACGTTCAGTCTCCATCAGGCGGCGATCAGGCGATAAGGCGCATCACCAGCATAGCGATAACTGCGTTAATGACGCTGGTCAGCATCAGCAGCGGCCAGTATTTTTTCGGCACATCAGAAACGCCCAGCAGGCGTCCCATATATTGCAGTTGAGAACCCATCAGAAAAATAGCGGGAGCCAGAATAGTAATATCAATACCCGTTAGCACGCCCTTTGCCAGCAGGCTGACCGCCACGCCGGTTCCGGCGGAAGAAGAGAGCCAGGCGGTTAATAAAACGGTGATCGCTTCGCCGGGCAGGCCAAAAAGTCCCATAACCGGCGCAAAAACCTTACCGATAAAGCCCATGACGCCAAGCAAATTGAGCATTTCGGCAATGACATAGGCCATCACCACGTTGGGCATCAGGTTATGTGTGGCAATATGAAACCCTTTCCTGGCCCCCACAACGAAGATATCAAAAGGGTTGCTGCTGAGCGCAACCTGCGGTTTATTCTGCACAGGTAAAATCCTTTTTATAAACGGTATTCAGCGCCAGCCGGACGAAGGCGGCCCCAACAAATTTCAGCACGAACATCACCACCAGCGGCACCAGCACCGGCAGTGAAAGCGAAAGAAACAGCGCCGAGCCGATAGCGAAATAGTTATTGATCAGGCCCGCGCCGGAATATTGCCAGGCCGCCATAATCACCACCTCTTTTTTAGTAATCTGTTTCTCGTCATACAGCTCTTTGGTCAGGGCGGCACCCGCATCGGTACTTTGCAGATCGGTAATCAGCGCCAGGCCACAGCGGCCAGGAATGCCTAAAATCGGTTTGAGAAGCGGGGTCAGTAGCTTATGCGCAGCGCGGATAGCGCCGTAGTGGGTAAAGATTTCCAGCAGGCCCAGCGCCAGCATTACGGTCGGTATCAGTGAAAGGGCGAACAGAAATCCCGCTTTTGCGCCCGTGCCGCCTTCGCCTAAAAAGGTGGCGTGAGCGGCATCTTTAATCGCCCCAAACTTTCCGCCGAGGGTGGTGAAATCAAAGGCTCCCAGCCATTTCATGCCCTCAATATTAAAAAACAGCCCGGAGAAAAACAGTATTGCCACAATCAGGGCAAGATACGCCCCCAGACCAGGAGACCATTGTTGCGGGGGATTGACCTTCTCATTTGGCATCATTTGAAACTCCCTGAATAACTTTTGGTAATTGCGCAGCAAAGGTTTCCGGAGGTGGAAAGATTGCCTAATCTGCGCTAAAAATAGCTAACGGCTATTTCTCAGGAACAAGCAGGTATCGTGCCAGAAAACGGAAACAGGCCGGAAAACGAGAAAAAGCCGCTTTCATGTCGGCTGGCACGGATTTTCGCCGTCCTTGCAGAAGGCGTGTTGCCGTCAGGGAACAACAGCCTGGGCGTATTTTCTGTTGCAGCCGTTCGGAACCGGTCACGATCGGGTGGCGATGCACTCATTAAGTGCATCAACATCTTCAGCAGGAGAAAGCGATGTCAGAGGTGCTGAAAGAAGGGCAGGCGGCCCTGAAATCAAGTTCATCCGTACCGGTTCCCGTACTGGTCGCGGGGACGGCTATCATTGCTACCCGATTATTAGGCGTTGCGCTCCAGGCGCATGAGCTGGGTTTAGACGAGGTGCTCAGATTCGTGCATCGCAGCGCGCAGGCCTGGGATTCCACGCTGATTTTTATCGCCAGCCAGCTGTTGTTCTTTTTTGAATTGCGCTGCGCTATAGCAGTAATGCGTGGCCGCAACTGGGGACGGTGGGGATTCGGGCTGTCGCAGTTAGCGATCGTGTTTTATCTTTTTATCGCTTCAATGGGCTGGGTCTACCCTGAGCTTTTTAGCGTCAGTGGCGAAAACGGCCAGCAGATCCTCCACCTGCTGATTTCTCAAAAGCTGCCCGATTTGCTGGTTCTGCTGCTGTTGTTTGTCCCTGCGAGCAGCCGGGATTTTTTTCGGCAACGCTAAACGTACAGTGATACAATCTTCGCCCGCTTTTCGCTTTACGGAATAAACAGGCCTCTACATGCACTGCGCCCTTTATGATGCCGACCGCTGCCGCTCATGCCAGTGGCTGGACACCCCATACCCTCATCAGCTCGATCGCAAGCAGGAAAACCTGCGCCAGCTGCTTAATGAACAGCCGGTCAGGCAGTGGTTGCCTCCGGCCATTTCTGCTCAGCAGGCATTTCGTAACAAAGCGAAGATGGTGGTTAGCGGTAGCGTCGAGCGCCCAATTTTTGGCATCGTACATCGTGACGGCACGCCAGTGGATCTCTGTGAATGTCCGTTATATCCGTCGACTTTTGCTGAGGTATTTTCCCGGCTGAAGCCTTTTATTGCTCAGGCTGGCCTGACGCCCTATAACGTGGCACGCAGACGTGGCGAGTTAAAATTTATCCTGCTGACGCAAAGTACGCACAGCGGCGAAATGATGCTGCGATTTGTCTTGCGCTCTAAAGAGAAGCTGGCGCAGCTGGTGCGTGCATTGCCTGGGCTGCGCGAGCAGCTACCACAGCTGAGCGTCATTTCGGCGAATATTCAGCCGGTGCATATGGCTATTCTGGAAGGTGAGGAGGAGATCCCGCTGAGCGAAAACCAGACGCTTGCCGAGCAGTTAAACGATGTACCGCTGTGGATCCGTCCGCAAAGCTTCTTCCAGACGAATCCGGCCGTGGCTTCTTCACTGTACGCTACGGCACGGCAGTGGGTTAGCGAGCTGAATATCAGCAGCATGTGGGATCTGTTCTGCGGCGTGGGAGGCTTTGGTCTGCATTGCGCCACGCCGGAGATGGCGCTGACCGGGATTGAAATCAGTGCCGAAGCCATTGCCTGCGCCACACGCTCTGCTGAATTGATGGGCATGAAAAAAGTGAGTTTTGCCGCGCTCGATTCTACCGCCTTTGCCACTGGCGAAGGTGAAGTGCCCGATCTGGTGCTGGTGAATCCGCCGCGCCGCGGAATTGGCGTCGGGCTGTGCGACTATCTTAGCCAAATGGCCCCTGCATTTATCCTCTATTCCAGCTGCAACGCGCAGACTATGGCCAGCGATATTGCTCGCCTGAACGCGTATGCCGTCGAAAAAGTGCAGCTGTTCGATATGTTCCCGCACACCGCGCACAGCGAAGTGCTGGTTCTACTGCGACGACTTTGAAGGCTGTCCGCTGTTGCTGCCAAACCAGCGAAGCCTGAGCTGGCGTAACGTACCGTCGTCGCTCAGGCTTTGCAGCGCGGCGTTTAGGCTGCTCTTCAGCGCGTTATTATCTTTGCGCACGGCCATCGCCACACCGTAGCCAAAAAAATGGCTGTCGCGGACGGGCTGGCCGACAGCAGCCAGCTCGGGATGCGATTTCAGTACTTCGTGCATCGAAGGCGTATCGCCAAGGATCGCGTCAATCCGACTGTTTCGAATGTCCAGCAGCGCGTTCTGATAGTTGTCATAACTGACGGCGACCATATCCGGCCACTTTAAGGTCAGCCATGCCTGATGGGTCGTTTCGCTGCCCACGCCGATGCGCTTTCCCTTTAACTGCTCAATCGCAGCGTAACGGCCTTTAACGGCAATCAGCGTGGCGGAATTGATAAAGTAGGGCTGGGTAAAATCGACCTGTTCCTGACGCTCGGCCGTAACGTCGATACCGGAAATAACCACATCGTAGCGTTGAAACTTCAGTGAAGGCAGCAGCCGGTCAAAATCATTGTTGGTGAAGACACAGGTACGCTGCATCCGTGCACAGACGGCATTTGCCAGATCGATATCAAATCCTGCCAGCTGATTGTCATCGTTGAGATATTCAAAAGGAGGATTGATCGCGGCTGTTGCGATACGAATGGGGGGCGATGCAAATACAGGTATGCTGAAACCGATCAGCAGCAGGGGCAGTACAAATCTGAGCATCATTCGAGTCCTTGCGATCGAAAAAACCCGATTAGTATGTCTGCTCCCGCTGCGATGTTATCCGTTGATTAACCAGTAAAGAAGGGCTGTTATCCGTCAGTTACGGCGCTCGAAGGCCAGCGCACGGCGTTCAATTAATCGCATCATCAGCGTCAGCAAACCGTTTACACAAAGATAAATTACCCCTGCTGCCGCAAAGACCGTTACGTCATAGGTACGGCCATACAGCAGCTGCCCGTGTCCCATCACCTCCATCAGCGTGATGGTGTAAGCCAGCGAGGTACTTTTAAACACCAGCACCACCTCATTCGAATAGGAAGAGAGGGCGCGTTTAAAAGCATAGGGTAAAAGAATGCGCAGCGTATCTTTTCGGTTCATGCCCAGCGCGGCACAGGATTGCCACTGGCCGGCAGGAATCGCCCGCACCGCACCATAAAACAGCTGAGTGGTGTAGGCGGCACTGTTTAGCGACAGCGCCAGCAGCGCACAAAGCCAGGGCTGAGAAAGCAGATGCCACAGCCAGGGAACGGACTGAATGGATGGGAACTGGCCCGGACCGTAGTAGATCAGGAAAATCTGCACCAGCAGCGGCGTGCCGGTAAACAAGGTGATATAGACACGCACCAGCGCATTCAGGCCTGGCACTTTAAGCGACAGGATGACGGTAAACAACAGTGAGAGCAGCAGCGCCAAAATCAGCGAAGCGACCGTTAACGTCAGGCTGGTATGCAGGCCTTTTAGCAGCTCAGGCAAATAGCTCAGCATCCGTTATTCCCCTGCTCAAAACGCGTCGTCCGCGCTTCAATACGTTTAAGGATCTGCTGGCTCAACAGGGTGATAATCAGATAGATAGCCGCAGCACAGACGTACCAGGTAAAAGGTTCCTGAGTGCGCGCTGCAATGCTTTTGGTCTGCAACATAATGTCATTAACGCTAATCAACGAAACCAACGCGGTATCCTTCAGCAGCACCAGCCACTGATTTCCCAAACCCGGCAGGGCATGTCGCCACATCTGCGGCAGAATCAAACGGAAAAAAATCGCCGCCGTTTTCATCCCCAGCGCCTGGCCCGACTCCCACTGGCCTTGCGGTACCGCTTTTAATGCGCCACGTAAGGTTTGGGAAGCGTAGGAGGAATAGAGTATCGATAACGCAATCACGCCGCACAGGAACGGGCTGACGTCAAAATTCTCAATGGCTATTTGCACCGGAACATCAGTGAACCCAAGATGGATCGTGAAGCCATCGGAAAGCGTTAGCAGCAGCTGAGAGGCGCCGAAATAGACGAAAAGCACCACCAGAATTTCCGGCAGGCCACGAAACATCGTCACCAGACCGGTGCCGAGCCAGGCAATTGGCCGCCAGCGTGCTGACTCCCAGACGGCAAACAGCATCGCCAGAATCAGGCCAACCACCAGCGCAGAAACGGCAAGGCCGACGGTCATACCGGCGGCGCTTGCAAGAGGATAAAGTTCGTTCATTCAGGAATTACTGCTGGAACCATTTGCTGTAGATAGTTTTGTAAGTGCCGTTGGCCTTTACTTTATCCAGTGCGGTGTTGAACTTGTTTTGCAGGTCGGTATTACCCTGACGAACCGCGATGCCGAGACCGGTGCCGAAGTAGGCTTTGTCCGTGACTTTTTCACCAACCGGTGCCAGCGTAGCGTTTTGCTTCAGCCATTCGTTAACCACCGCCGTGTCGCCGAAGACGGCATCGATACGGCCATTTTTCAAATCCAGAATGGCATTTTGATAGCTGTCATACGGCACCATGCTGACACCTGACATTTTTTCAGTCAGGTATTTCTGGTGAGTCGTTCCGTTCTGCACGCCAACGCGCTTGCCCTTCAGCGCGTCCACGCTGGCAACTTTGCCTTTCTGCGCAATAAACAGCGCGGAGTTGTCGTAATAAGTTTTAGAGAACAGCACCTGTTTCTCACGTTCAGGCGTAACGTCCATCCCCGCCATTACCGCATCGAAGCGGCGGAATTTCAGGCTGGGGATCAGGCTGTCAAACGCCTGATTGGTAAAGGTACAGGTCGCGTTTATTTCACGGCACAGCGCATTGGCTAAATCAACATCGAAGCCCTGAATTTTGTTATCGGAATCAACAAATTCAAACGGAGGATAGGATGCTTCGGTCGCAAAACGGATGGTCTGGGCAGCGCTTGCGCTCAGGCTTAATCCGGCTAACAGCGCGGCAAGTACGATTTTTTTCATCATTATGTCCTGCATCAGTGCGATAGATAATTAGCAAACGCGTCGGTTTGCGGCTGTGTAAAGCGGCTGGCATCACCCTGTTCAACCACGTAACCATTTTCCATATACACTACGCGGCTGGCGGTTTTACGCGCCACTTCGACTTCGTGGGTGACAATCACCTGAGTAATATTGGTCTGGGCCAGTTCCTGAATGATCGAAACAATCTGAGCGGTGATCTCAGGATCCAGCGCGGCGGTAGGTTCATCGAACAGCAACACCGCAGGCTCCATCATCAACGCACGGGCAATGGCGACGCGCTGCTGCTGACCACCCGAAAGATGCAGTGGAAAACGATCGGCAAATTTGGTCAGACGCAAACGGTCCAACAGTTTATCGGCGCGGGCATGGGCTAACTCTTTATTCAGACCCAGTACGCGGCAGGGCGCTTCAATCAGGTTTTGCTTCACCGTCAGGTGAGGCCAGAGATTGTATTGCTGAAAGACCATGCCGACGTTTTGACGCAGTTCACGGATGGCGGCGTCGCCTGGCTTTTTGCTGAAGTCAAAATGATGACCCGCAATGCCCAACGTACCGGATCGCGGCATCTCAAGCAGGTTTAAAACGCGCAGCAGAGAGCTCTTACCGGCACCGCTTGGACCCAGCAGAACCAGCGTTTCGCCTTCGGGGCACGCCAGTTGAATGTCAAACAGCGCCTGATGGGCGCCATAAAAGCAGTTAATACCGTTAAGTTGAATACTCATGCGCAAAAAGTGAATAGCAATTGATGCTGCGAATGGTAACGTTGACGGCATACTTATGCAATCATCGTGGCGAAAAATTCGTTTCTGACCGTGAATATTGTTAAAGGCTAGCACAAAATGGCGTGAATCGGGTGAAAATACATCAGCTAAGGTGAGCACAACGGTATAAGTAGTGGTTTGTCAGGCGACAAAAATGTTAAGACGCGCGCGAGACGAGACGGGAAAAAAGCGACACGGGCCCTGGATAGCCCGTGCCGAGTCTCTTACTTCAGCAAACGCTGACTCAGGGAGCCGCCGTCAAGATGCGGGTTCGGGCTGGCATAACGGATATCATCTACGGTCCAGCACGTCCCTTCCCGTACCATCAGCACTTCATCCTGCCACGGTGGGTTGCCATCGCGGCTCAGGTTCACCCGCAGGGGAATATTACGCGCGTCAGTATTAGGAATGGTCGATGAATCCGCTACGCTGGCTGAGTCAGGTCCGGCTGCCAGGCTGGAAAAAAGATCGCCCTGATTTAACTGGCTTTCCTTTTTCGGATCGCTATTGGCGGCCAGCAGCGTTTGATAAAGTTTACCGCTCAGGTAAGGGCGATATTTTGCCAGCTGTTGAGCATTTGGCAGTCCTTGTGTCGGCTGTTCAGTGCGTAAATCGTAAAACTGTTGTGCAACAGAATCCGGGCCGCCATCGACGCACGGGCCGGTACGGCTACCAATGTCCTTGTAAGCGGGTTGTACCGTGGTACAGGCGCTGAGCAGCAGCGCCAGCGGAGCCAGTGCGGCAAGCTGGATTTTCATCTTGATTTCCTTATGGTTTCTGGATGACGATTTTTAGCATAAAGTATAGCCGCTCTGCTTGACTACAAGGGCTACACTCAACTTTCAGGAGGAAACGCGATGAAATTTTCTACTACCCCAACGCTGGAAGGCCAGCCGATTACCGAATACTGCGGCGTTGTCACCGGTGAAGCGATTCTTGGCGCGAACATCTTTCGCGATTTTTTTGCCGGGATCCGCGATATCGTTGGTGGCCGCTCTGGCGCCTATGAGAAAGAATTGCGTAAAGCACGCCAAATCGCCTTTGCGGAACTGGAAGACCAGGCAAAAGCGTTAGGGGCGGATGCAGTGGTCGGTATTGATATCGATTACGAGACGGTTGGCAAAGACAGCAGCATGCTGATGGTCAGCGTCAGCGGCACTGCTGTAAAAACGCGTCGCTGATGCGTCTGATGTTCGCGCTTGCAGCCGCCCTGCTGCTAAGCGCCTGTGCGCCGTCAGGACTGGAAAAACATCACGGCTACGTGGTGGATACCACCCATCCCGCCTGGGGCGCGCGACCGCGCATAAAAGTGCTGGTCATCCATTACACGGCGGAAGATTTTCCCAGTTCGCTGGCAACGCTGACCGATCGCGAAGTGAGCGCGCATTATCTGATTCCGGCGCAGCCACAAGAGCAGGGCAAGCTGCCTGTGGTATTACGTCTGGTGCCAGAATCTCAGCTTGCATGGCATGCAGGGATCAGCTTCTGGCGAGGCGCAACGCGGTTGAACGATACTTCTGTTGGCATTGAGCTGGAAAACCGCGGATACAGGGGGCACGCCGGTGAACGCGTCTGGTATCCCTTCAGCGCGCCGCAGATGAGCGTGCTGCTTCCGTTAATGCACGACATCGTACAGCGCTATGCTTTACTGCCGCAGAACGTTGTGGGTCACAGCGATATTGCGCCGCAGCGTAAGCAGGATCCCGGGCCGCTGTTTCCCTGGCACTGGCTGTCTCAGCAGGGCATCGGTGCCTGGCCTGACGGCAAGCGCGTTGATTATTATCTGGCAGGAAGAGCGCCGGAGCAGCCGATCGATCCGGCGGTATTGTTATCATTACTGGCGCGTTATGGCTATGAAGTCACGCCGGACATGAGCGCAAAACAGCAGCAAAAAGTCATTGCGGCATTTCAAATGCATTTCCGTCCGGCGGATTATTGCGGTCTGGCCGATGCCGAAAGCGAGGCTATTGCGCGCGCGCTGCTGGAGAAGTACGGTTCGGACTAGCCAAAAATGCTTCCCATTCGCTTACCAGCGTTTCCAGCGCATGACGATCCACGTCCAGATGCGTTACCAGGCGAGTCACCGAACCGGTACTGAGCAAAATGTTTTTGCTGTGCATCCATTCTTTCAGCGGTGCGACCTGTGATTCCGGCAGGCGTACAAACACCATATTGGTATCCTGACGGGAAACATCGACGCCAATCTCTCTCAGCTGTCCGGCCAGCCAGGCGGCATTGTTATGGTCATCTTTTAGTCGCGCAATATGGTGTTCCAGCGCGTACAGGCCACCGGCAGCGAGAATGCCCGTCTGACGCATTGCGCCGCCGGTCATCTTGCGCCAGCGCCGCGCCCGCTGAATATACGCTTCAGAGCCGCACAGCAGCGAACCGGCTGAGGTACCCAATCCTTTTGACAGGCAAATAGTTAGCGTGTCGCAATAACGGGTTAGTTCTTCCAGTTCGACGCCCAGCTCAACCGCAGCATTGAAAATGCGTGCGCCGTCAACGTGCAGCGCAAGCTTGCGTTCACGGGTAAAGTTCCAGGCATCCCGTAAATAATTGAGTGGCAAAACTTTGCCGTTATGGGTGTTTTCCAGACTGAGCAGCTTTGTCATAGCGAAATGAAAATCATCGGGTTTGATAAACTGCGCGACAACGTCCAGCGGCAAGGTGCCGTCTGCTGCGGCAAGGATTGGCTGCGGCTGGATACTGCCCAATACGGCTGCGCCGCCCGCTTCGTATTTGTAGTTATGGGCCAGTTGCCCAACGATATATTCTTCGCCACGCTGGCAGTGGCAGAGCAGGGCGACAAGATTAGCTTGCGTACCGGTAGGTAAAAACAGGGCTGCGGCTTTGCCGCTGAGCGTTGCCGCTTTCGCTTCCAGCGCGTTGACCGTCGGGTCATCGCCGTACACATCGTCGCCCGTTTCCGCCGACATCATTGCTGACAGCATCGCGGCGCTGGGACGAGTAACTGTATCACTGCGTAAATCGATCACCATTGCGTTCCTCTTATAAAAACGGACGCCGCAGCGCCCGTAACAAAAGACCCACAATGGTTTTACCGTAGCCAGTTGGTTTTTGCCAGCTCAACGACTTCATTACCCCTGCCGTTGATCAACGCGCGCAGCATATACAGGCTAAAGCCTTTTGCCTGCTCCATTTTAATCTGCGGCGGCATCACCAGTTCTTCACTGGCCGTCACCACGTCCAGTAATACCGGGCCGTCGTGGGCCAGCATCTCCTGGATTGCGGCATCCAGATCGGAAGCACGCTCCACACGAATGCCTTTCACGCCGCAGGCATTGGCAATGGCAGCAAAGCTTGGGTTTTGCAACGCTGTACCGTCGGTCAGATAGCCGCCGGACTGCATCTCCATCGCTACAAAGCCCAGTACGCTATTATTAAAGACGACCAGCTTGACCGGCAGTTTCAGCTGAGCGACGGAGAGAAAATCGCCCATCAGCATTGAAAAACCGCCATCACCGCACATCGCGATAACCTGGCGCTGTCTGTCAATTGACTGCGCACCGAGCGCCTGCGGCATTGCGTTGGCCATCGAGCCATGGTTGAACGATCCGATCAGGCGGCGCTTGCCGTTCATTTTCAGATAACGTGCAGCCCAGACGGTCGGTGTGCCGACGTCACAGGTGAAGATCGCGTCGTCACTGGCAAACGTGCTGAGCTGCTGCGCCAGATACTGCGGGTGAATCGCCTGTTTATCATTGGCCGTGGCCAGGTCATCAAGATCCTTCCTGGCTTCCTGATAGTGCTTCAGCGCTTTGTCGAGGAAATCCCGATCCTGTTTCACTTCCAGCAGCGGCTGCAAGGCAAGCAGCGTGGTTCGGATATCGCCAATCAGTGCCATATCGACATGGCAGTGAGAGCCGAGGCTGCCGGGATCGATATCGATCTGAATGATCTTCGCTTTTTCAGGATAAAAAGCGCGATAGGGGAAGCGCGTGCCAAGCAGCACGACGGTATCAGCGTTCATCATGGCCTGAAAACCGGAAGAGAAGCCAATCAGCCCGGTCATTCCCACATCGTAAGGATTGTCATATTCAACGTGTTCTTTGCCACGCAGCGCATGAACAATGGGTGCTTTTAACGTTTCCGCCAGCTTCACCAGTTCAGGATGAGCGCCTGCGCAGCCACAGCCGCACATCAGGGTGATGTTTTTTGATTCATTGAGCAGTTGCGCCAGCTTGGTCAGCTCGCCTGTAGCCGGTAAAACTAACGGCTGCTGAGGCGGATACCATTCGGCGCTGGCGCCCTCAGGAGCCGGTTGCAGCGCTATATCGCCGGGCAGGACCACCACGGAAACGCCACGGTTCAGGATAGCTTTGCGCATCGCAATGCCTAACACCTGCGGCAACTGTTCCGGATTGGATACCAGTTCACAGTAATGGCTGCACTCTTTGAACAGCTCCTGCGGATGCGTTTCCTGAAAATAGCCGCTGCCGATTTCGCTGGAAGGAATGTGGGCGGCAATGGCCAGTACCGGCACGTTGTTACGATGGCAGTCAAACAGCCCGTTGATCAGATGCAGGTTGCCCGGCCCACAGGACCCGGCGCAAACGGCCAGCTCACCGCTGATCTGCGCCTCAGCGCCCGCGGCGAAAGCGGCCACTTCTTCATGACGAGTTGGCATCCATTCGATGGTGCCCATGCGATTCAGACTGTCGCTCAGGCCGTTAAGTGAATCCCCGGTGACGCCCCAAATGCGTTTAACGCCGGCGTTTTCAAGTGTTTTTGCTACCAGTGCAGCTACAGTTTGTTTCATCTCTGGCTCCTTTTTATGCAGTGAAAGGGTCATCGTCCCGATGGCAAGATGATCTTCAGCAAAAAGCATAGTCGAGGCTGAGAGAAGGGCGAGCGGATGCTAACGGACAGTTTCCCGGTAAAGAGTGCAACTCTCCCAAAGCCACGCCAGGTGGCTCTGGTTTTGCAACAATGAACCCACCGCTCTGCACGAGTGGGTAAAAGAAGTGTAACCTGGCGTAAAACTAAACGCGTTAAGCCGCAAAGAACGCAATTAACACCGGGGCCAGCAGGCTGAGAATGAAGCCATGTACGATAGCCGCTGGGACAATTTCCATGCCACCGCTACGCTGTAGCACCGGCAGCGTGAAATCCATTGAGGTTGCCCCACACAGGCCCAGCGCGGTTGAGCGATGCCGGGATATGAGCGCTGGAATAAACATAATCGCCATCAGCTCGCGCAACAGATCGTTGAAAAATGCCGCGCTGCCAATGACCGGGCCGAAAGCGCCGCTCATCATAATACCGGAAAGGGAATACCAGCCAAAGCCGGAGGCCATCGCCAGACCGGTTCTGAGCGGTAAATTCAGCATTAGCGCGGCAATGACGCCGCCGACCAGCGCGCTCATAAAGACCATAAAGGCCACAATCATTCCGCGCCGGTTGAGCACAATCTGTTTGAGTGTCATGCCACTTCCACGCAGCTGCACACCCACCAGAAACAGCAGAAAAAGCAGCGCATATTCACTGGCGGTGGAGGCGTAAGACAACGGTCCCCAGTGACTGAGACCTGTGACGAAACCGAGAACGACGACGCCGCAGAGTTTCAGCGATTCCAGCGCCATCTGTAATCTTGAAGGAAGCACTTCCAGACGATGATTGTGCTGCCATGGACGGCGATTTTCCAACAGGCGCAGCGCTAACAGATTACATAGCAGGATACAGGCCGCGCTCACCAGGCAATATTGCACTATTGAAAGCAGGTTATGGACCAGATTGTCCAGAAAAGCCAGGCTGATCCCCATGAAAAACAGGATGATATAAACCATCCAGCTCAATACTTTGTTGACCATGGTAATCAGGGCAGCATTTTTCGGTAATAAATAGCCAACGATCAGCGGAATCAGAATGATCAGTAATCCGGAGTACATGCGGCGGGTCATCCATGGCAAAAGGAAGGTAAGGCGCTATTCTCGCGGAGTTTTTTTATTGAGTAAAGGCTTCATCGCGGGCCGTCCTGACGCCGTATGAAAAAATTTTAAGGAAATTAATTTCATGTAAACACGCCTTGAAAAATGACAGGACGGCTCCATTTTACTAGTGTTGGTAATTGTTACCCATAAAAATGCCAGCGCGGTTGGCTGGCATTTTATCGCAAGGTTGGTCAGAATGAGTGAAGAGACGGTCAGGCACTGACTGCCACCGCGGTCTCCACAGGAACGATAAGGCTGGCGTGATTGCCTTTCGGCCCCTGATGCACATCAAACTGGACTTGCTGCCCGGCTTTCAGCGTTCTGTAGCCGTCCATCTGGATAGTGGAATAATGAGCGAAAATATCTTCGCCGCCACCGACCGGACAGATAAAGCCGAAGCCTTTGGCGTTATTGAACCATTTAACAGTACCCGTCTCCATGCTTCTACATCCCTCGCAAGACATTCAAATGAGTGGGTTGGCGAGGCGTTAGCCTCAAAGCTGGTTACAACGCATTCAGCTTATGCCTGTACTGTAGAGAAATGGCATTGAGCGTCAAGCAAATGGCGTGTCCAGGCGAGGACGAAATCACCAAAATTTGAGGCAGTTAACGCTATTGCCGTTTTTGTGATGAAGGTCGCGTAGTGGCACTTTGAGTCAGAAATTCATTGGCGCTGACCAGCATTTTGGGCGTGTTAAACTTACCCTTAGTAGTGTTAGTCTGGCGCAAGCGAGCAACGTTTTCAGATCGGGTATGTATGGGAAACACTAACGATTGGCTTAATTTTGAACATCTTGCAGATGACAAACTTCGGGAAGGCCTTAAGCCACCTTCGATGTATAAAGTTATTCTTAATAATGACGATTATACACCTATGGAATTTGTTATTGACGTGCTGCAAAAGTTCTTTTCTTATGATGTTGAACGTGCAACGCAACTGATGCTCACGGTCCACTATCAGGGAAAGGCGATCTGCGGTGTTTTTACTGCCGAAGTGGCAGAGACCAAAGTCGCTCACGTAAACAAGTACGCCAGGGAAAATGAACATCCGTTGCTGTGTACGCTGGAAAAAGCCTGAATAAGGCGATCTATTGGGGGAAGTGTCTATGCTCAATCAAGAACTGGAACTCAGTTTAAATATGGCTTTCGCCAGAGCGCGCGAGCACCGACACGAGTTTATGACCGTGGAGCATTTGTTACTGGCGCTGCTCAGTAACCCATCGGCCCGTGAGGCACTTGAAGCCTGCACGGTTGATATTGTTGCTCTGCGACAGGAACTTGAAGCCTTCATCGAACAGACAACGCCAGTGTTACCGGTTAGCGAAGAAGAGCGCGATACTCAGCCCACGCTGAGTTTCCAACGCGTTCTGCAACGTGCCGTATTCCATGTGCAGTCGTCCGGACGCAGTGAAGTCGCTGGCGCTAACGTCCTGGTCGCGATCTTTAGCGAACAGGAATCGCAGGCCGCTTATCTGCTGCGCAAACATGAAGTCAGCCGTCTTGATGTGGTGAACTTTATTTCGCACGGCACGCGCAAAGATGAACCCGGTCAGGCACCGGGTGCAGAAAATCCAGTTAACGAAGAGCAAGCAGGCGGGGAGGAACGTATGGAAAACTTCACCACCAATCTTAATCAGCTTGCTCGCGTAGGCGGTATCGATCCGCTGATCGGGCGCGATAAAGAGCTGGAACGGACGATTCAGGTTCTTTGCCGCCGCCGCAAAAACAACCCGCTGCTGGTGGGTGAGTCCGGCGTGGGTAAAACGGCCATTGCTGAAGGTCTGGCATGGCGTATCGTGCAGGGCGACGTGCCGGAAGTGATGAAGGACGCCACGATTTATTCGCTGGATATTGGCTCGCTGTTAGCCGGTACCAAATACCGCGGCGATTTTGAAAAACGTTTTAAAGCGCTGCTAAAACAGCTTGAACAGGACAACAGCAGCATTCTGTTTATCGATGAAATTCATACGATCATCGGCGCAGGTGCCGCGTCCGGCGGGCAGGTGGATGCCGCTAACCTGATCAAGCCGCTGCTCTCCAGCGGTAAAATCCGCGTGATGGGTTCAACCACCTATCAGGAGTTCAGCAACATTTTTGAAAAAGACCGCGCGCTGGCGCGTCGTTTCCAGAAAATTGATATTACTGAACCTTCGGTCGACGAAACGGTACAGATCCTTAACGGCCTGAAGCCGAAATACGAAGCGCACCACGACGTTCGTTATACCGCCAAAGCGGTTCGTGCTGCCGTGGAGCTGGCAGTCAAATATATCAACGATCGTCACTTGCCTGACAAAGCTATTGACGTGATCGATGAGGCTGGCGCTCGCGCGCGTCTGATGCCGGTCAGTAAACGCAAGAAAACGGTTAACGTTGCGGATATTGAATCCGTTGTTGCCCGCATCGCGCGTATTCCTGAAAAGAGTGTTTCTGCAACCGATCGCGATACGCTCAAAACGCTTGGCGATCGCCTGAAAATGCTGGTGTTCGGTCAGGACAATGCGATCGAAGCCTTAACCGAAGCGATTAAAATGAGTCGTGCGGGATTGGGCCAGGATCGTAAGCCTGTCGGTTCTTTCCTGTTTGCTGGCCCAACGGGCGTCGGTAAAACAGAAGTTACCGTTCAGCTGGCTAAAGCGCTGGGCATCGAACTGCTGCGCTTTGATATGTCCGAGTATATGGAGCGCCACACCGTCAGTCGCCTGATTGGTGCGCCTCCAGGCTATGTCGGTTTCGATCAGGGCGGTTTGCTGACGGATGCAGTCATCAAGCATCCTCACGCCGTAGTGCTGCTTGATGAAATCGAGAAAGCGCATCCGGATGTGTTTAACCTGCTGTTACAGGTGATGGATAACGGTATGCTGACCGATAACAATGGTCGTAAAGCCGATTTCCGTAACGTGGTATTGGTAATGACGACGAACGCCGGTGTTCGTGAAACCGAACGTAAGTCTATTGGCCTGATCCAACAGGACAACAGCACCGATGCCATGGAAGAGATCAAAAAAATCTTTACGCCAGAGTTCCGTAACCGTCTCGACAATATCATTTGGTTCAAACATCTCGATGCCGTGGTTATTCATCAGGTTGTCGATAAGTTTATTGTTGAGCTACAGGCACAGCTGGATGCGAAGGGCGTTTCGCTGGAAGTTACTGATGAAGCGCGTAACTGGCTGGCTGATAAAGGTTACGATAAAGCGATGGGCGCACGCCCAATGGCGCGTACCGTGCAGGAAAACCTGAAAAAACCGTTGGCGAACGAGTTGCTGTTCGGTTCTCTGGTAGATGGCGGATCGGTTGCGGTGGCGCTCGATAAAGAGAAGAACCAGCTGACCTATCAGTTCCTCAGTGCGGAGAAGCGCAAAACGGAAGGTTCAGTGCATTAAGCCTGAGCGCTAAAATGCGAAAGGCCGGAGATTCTCCGGCCTTTTTTACAGGTGCAGACTCAACATCAGGCTACACGACAGATAAGCTAATTAGCGACTACGGAAGACAATGCGGCCTTTGCTCAGGTCGTACGGGGTCAGCTCAACAGTGACTTTGTCGCCCGTCAGGATGCGGATATAGTTTTTGCGCATTTTACCGGAGATGTGAGCGGTAACCACGTGTCCGTTTTCTAGTTCAACGCGAAACATGGTGTTAGGTAACGTATCCAGTACGGTACCCTGCATTTCAATATTGTCTTCTTTGGCCATCGAATCCTCTAGGTGTTACAACCTTAGTTTTGAACCGGCAAATAATGCCGAATTTCAAGTATTATGTAAAGAATTGTTGGTGATTTCACCAGCATCAGCCGCTCTGTTACGCGCTTTGCGCAGAGAAGCTCACGATTAAAACTGAGTAGTGTATTGGCGTCTGCGTGAGAGAGTTGCGGGCTAAGAATGGGTTCTACATTCGCTCCTGCGCGTAATGAAAACCAAAAGACAAGGGCTTAAGTATTCCCAGCCAGGCCACTCCCGGCTCGCCAGTAACAGGAGGCGATGGGCGGACGACATACCAAACGCGCATATTATATCACTGTTATGCCAACTTGCGTGGAAAACATCGCGCAATCGCCCTAAAAAAGGGTTTGTGGCCGCCAGCAGTCGGCTGATAGCGCCAAATCTGATAGCGAATTGACCAGTTGCAGATAATTTGTCCGGGCAATCTCTTCCGCACCCAGCGAGGCGGTATGAGGATTCAAAACCTGACAGTCAATCAGCTTGCCGCCCTGTTGCTGAAAATAGCGGCTGAAAACCAGTAACGCCGTTTTAGACGCATTTTCACTGCGGCTAAACATCGACTCGCCACAAAAAATCTGCCCCAGCGCCAGGCCGTACATGCCGCCCACCAACTCATTATCCCGCCAGACTTCAACAGACTGCGCATCACCAGCATCAAACAGCTTCATCCATGCGCGCCTGACGTCATGGGTAATCCAGGTGCCCTCATCGCGATCGGCAGCACAGCCCTCAATAACGTCCTGAAAGTTTTGATTTAGCGTGACGCGATAGGGCGAACGCTGATGAAAACGTTTCATGCTGCGGCTGAGGTGAAATTTTTCCGGATAAAGCACGGCACGGGGATCGGGCGACCACCACAGAATAGGATCCCCGGGAGAAAACCAGGGAAAAATACCGCGGTGGTAAGCACTGAGCAGCCGTGGCACGCTAAGGTCGCCGCCCATTGCCAGCAGCCCGTTAGGTTCACGCAGCGCCATCTCTGGCGGCGGGAAATTGAGTGATTCCCTGGATAGCTGGATCAGTCGCATAGTCACTGTCTCTGTCAAACGAGAGGGTAGACTATAGCGCAATCCGTTGATGGAAGGCGCTGTAATGGCTCTCTTTTGAGATTAATTCGAGATGATTTCCTTGCTCCACCAGCCTGCCGCCATCCATGACGCAGATTCTGTCAAAGCGATGCAATCCCTGCAGGCGATGCGTTACCATAATCAGCGTTTTATCCTGCGCTATTTCCTGCAACAGCTGTAGAATTTGCTGCTCTGTTTCGGCATCCAGGCCTTCTGTAGGTTCATCCAGCAATAGCAGGGAACCATTATGCAGCAACGCACGGGCAAGCCCCAGCCGCCGCTGTTCTCCGCCTGACAGCTGGCGTCCCCCATCGCCTAACCAGCTATTCAAACCCTGACCATCTTCCAGCAGGGTGTGCAATCCGACGCGCTGCAAGACCTCTGTCAGTTGTGAGTCGCTGCTGTCAGGCGATGCCAGCAACAGATTGTCACGCAGCGTATTGCTAAAAATATGCACCCGCTGCGTTACAACGCTGGTCAGTTTTCGCAACGAGGCTTCATCCCATGTTGGCAGCAAATGCCCGTTAAGCCAGATTTCACCCTGATCGGGATCCCATGCGCGGGTTAACAGCTGAAGTAAAGTTGATTTACCGCAACCTGTTCGGCCCAGCAGCGCAATGTGTTCGCCTGAGGCAATTTCCAGCGAAAAATTTTCTATTGCAGAGACGCCGGAATCGTAGCGGAAACTCAGGTTACGCAGGCTAAGAGCGGCACCGTGAGTTTTATGAGTAAACGGGCGAGAAAACGTTACCGCAGGTTTTTGCGCCAGGATCTGTGCCACACGACGTGCTGAAGTCATAACCTGACCGAGATGCAGAAAAGCGCTGCCAACCGGGGCTAATGCTTCAAAAGCAGCCAAAGAACAAAACACAAAGAGCGCGATTAACGCACCAGGTTCATTAGCGTTCGCTGTAGTGCCAGCACTCAGCCAGAACACCACTACCACCACTAAACCCGTTATGAGCAGCAGCAAAGCTTGCGACAGGCCCGCCAGGCCCACCTGTTTCCGTTGCGCCTGCTGCCATAACGTTTCGGTCTTATCCAGCTCAAGACGAAAGCGGGACGCTGCGCCATAAATTTTCAGTTCAGCCTGACTTTGTAGCCAGCCAGTCAACTGACTTCGATACTGCGCTCGCAGATGGGTAAGATCGTTCCCTGCATTACGACCCGCGCAATAAAATAGCGGCGGCAGTAGCAGCAGCGTCAGCAGCATGATGCCGCCAATGATCATCGCCAGCTGCCCGTCAAAGCAGCTCAGGCCCGCTGTCACCGCTACAATTACCACAAAAGCGCCAGTCAACGGTGAAAGTATTCGCAGATAGAGATGATCAAGCGTATCGACATCAGCAACCAGTCGGTTAAGGAGATCGCCCTGACTGAAACGGCGTAGTCCGGCAGGAGAGAGCGGGATGAATTTGCTAAAGGTAAATACCCGCAGGTGTTCCAGTACGCGAAACGTTCCTTCATGACTTACCAGACGTTCGGCATAGCGCGCTGCGGTGCGAATTATTGCTGCGCCCCGCACGCCAGCCGCGGGCAGCAGATAGTTAAAGCTAAACAGCCCTGCGGCGCCAGCTGTTGAACAGGCCGCCAGAAACCAGCCTGACAGCGTCAGCAGACCGATACTGGCTAACAGCGTAAGCACGGCCAGTGCGACCCCAAGCGTCAAAAGAAATACATGGCGACGGTAGAGCCGCAGAAAGGGCAGAAGCGTCCTCATTCAGCTTTCTCCTCACGTCGTGACGCCAGCGCCGCAAAAGGCCCTGACGCCTGTAGCAGTTGCTCTCTGACACCCTGCTGGACAATTTTGCCTTCCTGCATTACCCAAATTTCATCCCAACGATCCAGCTCGTTCAGCTGGTGGGTGATCAGCAGCGTGCTCTGGTTAAAAGAGGCATAATGTAAAGCCTGATTAACGCGTTGTTCGCTGCTGCGGTCCAGGCTGGCATTGGGTTCATCCAACAGCAGGAGCCTGCAAGATTTATACAGTGCGCGGGCAACAGCAATACGCTGCGCCTGACCAACGGAGAGTGAAGCAGCAAGCTCCGCCGTTGTATTGGCACCAAACCGGCCAATAAATTCACTGACGCCAGCCAGCTGGCAAACGTGCTGCATTTTTTGACTATCAACAGTGCCATTCAGCGCAATATTCTCTTCTATCGTCGCGGCAGGTAAATGCGGATTTTGTCCAACCCATGCCAGCTGCTGCTGCCAGTATTCCGGCTGGATATCCCGCAACTCTGTGCCGTTGATTCGTAGCGATCCGCGATAGGGAAGATGTCCAAGCAGTACATTAAGCAGAGAGGTTTTCCCGGCGCCACTTTTGCCTACTAAAGCAATTCGTTTCCCGTGTGGCCAGATGAAGCTCATTGGGCCGGCAAGGACGACGCCATCGCCTGTAGTAATAACCAGCGCTTCTGCGGTGATATTCAGGCCCGGGCTAAAGTCTGGAATACTCACGCCCTGCGGTACTTCAGCGCTTGTTTCCGAACATAAAAATTGTTCAAGCGCATCCGCTGCGCCTACCGCCTGGGCTTTGGCATGATAATAGGTCCCCAGATCCCGTAACGGCTGGAAAAATTCGGGTGCCAGCAGCAGCGCAAAGAAACCAGCAAATAAAGTCACGCCCGTACCGTAATGCCCGAAATTTAATTCGCCCAGATAAGAGAAGCCGAAATAAACCGCCACGACCGCGATAGAAATGGAAGCGAAAAACTCCAGTACAGCGGAAGAGAGAAAAGCCAGCCGTAACACTTCCATCGTACGTTGACGAAATTCGCCAGAAGCCGTGCCAATTTGTGCTGTTTCTGCTTCAGCCCGGTGAAAAAGGCGCAACGTATCCAGACCACGAAGGCGATCGAGAAAGTGGCCGCTCAATCTTGCCAGCGCCTGGAAATTGCGCCTGTTCGCCTCAGCAGCGCCAATACCAACCATCACCATAAATAAGGGAATCAGAGGGGCTGCGACCAGCAAAATCATGGCGGCTGCCCAGTTGACCGGTACAAGGCCAATCAGAATAAAGCAGGGAACGATAGCGGCCAGCCGCATTTGGGGAAGATAGCGCGCATAGTAATCCTGCATATCTTCAATTTGTTCCAGCAGCAGCGTGGCCCAACTCCCGGCTGGCTTGCCGCGGATCGTGGCCGGGCCAGTAGCGTCGAGACGATCGAGGATCTGACGCCGCAGCGCTTTTCTGATGACGTTGCCACAGGCGAAGCCCACTTTTTCTCGTAGCCAGGCGAGAAGGGCGCGTAACAAAAAGCAGGAAAAAAGCAGGATAAACTGCGGGATAACGGATTCGCGGGGAAGGTGATCGGCGATCAACCGCTGAAGTAGCGTAGCCATCAGCCAGGCTTGTAACAGAATCAGCAACGCGCTGATGATGCCTAAGAACAGTGAAAGCTGAAGCCAGCCCTGGCTATATATGCTCTGGTCTTTCAACCAGCGGAGCAACTGTTGCTGTCGTGACTTATCCATGCCTTACCGCATTGCCGGAAGTTTAGCGCGGGACACGCCGAACGACCTTGTAATTAACAGGGGAAATGACCGGCGATAATACAGTCTGCAAATGAAAAAGGCGACCTGTGAAGGTCGCCTCAGGCAAAATTGAATCAGACGTTTAACAACTTACTGAGAATCTTTAACTAGCCCGTCAAGATAACGTTCAGCATCCAGCGCGGCCATACAGCCTGTTCCCGCAGAAGTGATCGCCTGGCGATAGATATGATCCATCACGTCGCCAGCGGCAAACACGCCTGGAATGCTGGTTTGCGTAGCGTTGCCGTGCAGACCAGACTGAACCTTGATGTAACCATTTTCCAGTTCCAGCTGATCTTTAAAAATCGCAGTATTAGGGCTGTGGCCGATAGCAACAAACAGGCCAGCAACGTTAAGTTCTTCAGTCTGTGCATCATTCAGCGCTGAACGCAAACGCAAAGCGCTGACGCCCATCTGGTCACCCAATACTTCATCCAGCGTCTGATTGGTATGCAGAACGATGTTGCCGTTGCGCACTTTTTCCATCAGGCGGTCAATAAGGATTTTTTCTGCACGGAAGCTGTCACGGCGATGGATAAGGTGCACTTCAGCTGCAATATTCGCCAGATAAAGCGCTTCTTCCACAGCGGTGTTGCCGCCGCCAATTACCGCAACTTTTTGATTGCGATAGAAGAAACCATCACAGGTCGCACAGGCGGAAACGCCGCGGCCCTTAAAGGCGTCTTCCGATGGCAGGCCAAGATAGCGCGCAGAAGCGCCGGTTGCGATAATCAGCGCGTCGGCGGTATATTCACCGCTATCACCCGTCAGGCGAAACGGACGATTTTGCAAATCGACGCTATGGATATGGTCAAAGATAATCTCGGTGTTGAATTTTTCCGCATGCTCCTGCATGCGCTCCATCAACGCCGGCCCGGTCAAATCGTGCGGATCGCCAGGCCAGTTTTCAACTTCGGTCGTGGTGGTCAACTGACCGCCTTTTTCCAAACCGGTAATCAGCACCGGATTTAAGTTAGCGCGTGCCGCATAGACGGCAGCCGTGTAGCCCGCTGGGCCGGAACCCAGGATAAGTAATTTACTGTGTTTGGCCACGCTCATGAGACCCTCATTGATTGACTGGCATTTGTTTTGATTGTAGGGAATTTACTGCGGCAAAAAAAGCATTCTGCAATTTTGTTAACGATGACTGCAAAAGGTTTAACCAATTCACCGTTGAACCATCACGGGGAAATTTGCGCTAAAACAGGGCATATAACGCGAGATGATGGTGCAGCTCAGCGAAAATACCCATTAAAAAACAGTCACGCAGCGACACATCTGGCATGTTGTACTGATTTTAGTTGTTTTGCTTTGACAATCGGCTGCGCTTTTGCGAAAACAGTGTAGGAAGCGGAGAGGATTCAGGCTGGCAAACGCAGGTTTTCCCTGTTTTGGCGCATCAGCCGAATAAACTCAGTCTGTCATTGGTCATGACGCATGGTGTGGACAGACAGCATGCGTCAGGCGGATGGGCGTTTTATTTCGCAACAGGCTCCAGACTTCACTTAGAACAACTCTGTACAGTGAATACGTCCAGAGTATGGCAGGTAAAGGGAAGGCATTAAGAGAGACAATAATAATGGTAGACAATAAAAAACGACCTGGAAAAGATCTCGACAGGATCGATCGTAATATCCTTAATGAGTTGCAGAAGGATGGCCGCATCTCCAACGTCGAGCTTTCGAAACGAGTGGGCTTATCACCTACGCCGTGTCTTGAGCGTGTGCGTCGTCTTGAAAGGCAGGGGTTTATTCTTGGCTATACTGCCCAGTTGAACCCGCATTATCTGGATGCATCGCTACTGGTATTCGTTGAGATTACTCTGAATCGTGGCGCACCCGACGTGTTTGAGCAATTTAACGCCGCCGTACAAAAACTTGAGGAAACTCAAGAGTGTCATCTTGTTTCAGGCGATTTTGACTATCTGCTGAAAACCCGCGTACCCGATATGTCTGCCTACCGTAAATTGTTGGGGGAAACCCTGCTACGCCTGCCTGGCGTGAACGATACGCGGACCTACGTGGTCATGGAAGAAGTGAAGCAAAGTAACCGCTTAGTCATTAAAACGCGGTAACACAGGGCAGGTGCAAAACCTGGTAGTTTTCGGTACACTCCTGTGAATTCATACAGGTTCAGCGTCGGGCATACCCGGCGCTGTTGCCTTCATAGTTTACAGGCACCTGGAGAGTACTCTTGAGCCAGGAATACACAGAAGATAAAGAAGTTTCGTTACAACCGCTGAGCAGTGGGCGTCGTCTGCTGGAAGCGTTATTAATCATTGTTGCTCTTTTCGCCGTTTACCTGATGGTAGCATTGCTGAGCTTCAATCCTTCCGATCCCAGCTGGTCGCAAACCGCCTGGCATGAACCTATCCATAATTTGGGCGGCGGCGTTGGCGCCTGGCTTGCGGATACGCTGTTTTTCATTTTTGGCGTCATGGCCTATGCCATCCCTCCCGTTATTCTGGGGCTGTGCTGGATCACGTTCCGTCAGCGACATTCTCAGGATTACATCGACTATTTTGCCGTGGCGTTGCGTTTGATTGGCGTGCTGGCATTAGTGGTGACTTCCTGCGGCCTGGCCGCGCTGAATGCAGATGATATCTGGTATTTCGCTTCTGGCGGCGTCATCGGCAGCCTGCTGAGTAATGCTATGGCTCCCTGGTTCAATGGCGCAGGCGGGACGTTAACGCTGTTGTGCGTTTGGGCCGCTGGGCTGACGCTTTACACCGGCTGGTCATGGTTGACGATTGCTGAAAAGATCGGCGCTGCGGTTATGGGCGTTCTGACCTTTGCCAGCAACCGGTCTCGTCATGACGAGCGGTGGCATGAAGATGATGAGGAGCAAGAACATGACGAAGCGGCTTCATCATTAAAGCTTCAGGCACATGATGACGATGAGCACGATATTTTGTTATCAGCGCCGAAAAAAGTTCATGATGATAAAGAAGGATATGAAGAGGATGACCACGATCCGTTGCTGAGCAAACCCGTTGCTGCGGCTGTTGCTCAGCGTTCTTCGGAAGCCCCGGCCATTATCACGGCTCGGCCTCTGGCACCTGAAGCACCTGCTCTGGCCGCGTCTCAGGCTGTCTCTCCACCTGTCTCTGCCTCCACCCCAACGCAGGTCGCGACGCAACAACCTGCGTCAACGACTCCGGTCGCGACGGCAAGTGTGCCGCCAGAGCTTTACCGGTTTGAAGAGCCAGCGGAAACGCCTGCGCCATCCGTGCCGGTTGCAGAAGATGAAGGTCCGAGCATGGGCAACTGGCGTGAAGCGTCAGGCTCACCGTTTGATTTCTCTTCCTCAGCATCTTCTCAGCCAGCAGATATTGTGGCGGGCAGCATGACGGCTGAAGCAGCGAAAGCGGCGGCGGCATCCGGCGCCTTTATGCCGGGCTTCAGCGCAACCAGTGAAGCGGCTAATCCGCAGGTTAAGCAAGGTATCGGGCCTGAGTTACCTCGTCCTAATCCGGTAAAGCTTCCTACACGCCGTGAGCTCGCTTCTTATGGCATCAAACTTCCTTCACAGCGCATTGCCGAAGAGAAGGCTAAAGAAGAGGAACTGCGCCAGCAGCAGGCCGCCGTTGAAACTAATACGGATGCTCAGGTACAGGAGGAAGCGCATTTGCGCGAGGCTTTCATGGCTCAGCAACAGACGCGCTACGGTGAAAGTTACGCTGAGGAAGATGAAGAGGAAGCACAGCATCAGGCTGAGCTTGCACGTCAGTTTGCCGGACAGCAGAATCAACGTTACGGGCAGCCAGAGCCGGAAAATAATGCTGCGCTGAAACTGGATACTGCGGGCGCATTCGATTTCTCACCAATGGACGATCTGGTCGACGATGGTCCAAGTGAGCCGCTGTTTACCTTATCTGCCGTAGCGGAAGAAACTGTTAAGCCTGTTGAGCAGCCCCAGTGGCAGCAACACAGCCATGCTCCACAACAGACGCAGGCTCAGCAAGCTGCGCCATCGTGGCAGGCCGCTCGGCCGGAAGCCCCAGCTCAGCAAGCTGCGCCGTCATGGCGGGCTGCCCAGCCGGAAGCCCCGGTTCAGCAAGCTGCGCCGTCATGGCAGGCTGCCCAGCCGGAAGCCCCGGTTCAGCAAGCTGCGCCGTCATGGCAGGCTGCCCAGCCGGAAGCCCCGGTTCAGCAAGCTGCGCCATCGTGGCAGGCCGCTCAGCCGGAAGCCCCGGCTCAGCAAGCTGCGCCGTCATGGCAGACTGCCCAGCCGGAAGCCCCGGTTCAGCAGCCAGAAGCCGCCAATCCAATGGCCGACAGCCTGTTTCATCCGTTCCTGGTACGACATGAACAGCCGTTGGAAAAACCGACTACGCCATTGCCAACGCTTGATTTGTTGACGGCACCGCCAGCAGAAGCTGAGCCCGTAGACATGTTTGCCCTGGAGCAAACCGCTCGACTGGTTGAAGCTCGCCTGGCTGACTATCGCGTTAAAGCTGAAGTAGTCGGTATTTCGCCGGGGCCGGTGATCACACGTTTTGAACTGGATTTGGCACCGGGTGTTAAAGCGGCTCGTATTTCTAATCTTTCACGTGACCTTGCTCGTTCACTCTCTGCCGTAGCGGTACGTGTAGTGGAAGTCATCCCAGGTAAGCCATACGTGGGTCTTGAGCTGCCTAATAAGCATCGTCAGACGGTTTACATGCGTGAAGTACTTGAGTGCGATAAGTTCCGTGACAATCCTTCACCGCTAGCTGTTGTGCTGGGTAAAGATATTGCAGGACAGCCAGTCGTGGCGGATCTGGCAAAAATGCCACACTTGCTGGTTGCCGGTACAACGGGCTCCGGTAAGTCTGTTGGCGTGAACGCCATGATCATCAGCATGCTTTATAAAGCTACGCCGGAAGAAGTTCGCTTTATCATGATCGATCCAAAAATGCTGGAGCTGTCGGTTTACGAAGGCATTCCGCATTTGCTGACTGAAGTGGTCACCGATATGAAGGATGCGGCGAACGCGCTGCGCTGGAGTGTCGGTGAGATGGAGCGACGCTATAAGCTGATGTCCGCACTGGGCGTGCGTAATCTGGCTGGCTATAACGAGAAAGTGAAGCTGGCTGAAGCGATGGGGCGTCCTATTCCGGATCCTTTCTGGAAACCGGGTGACAGCATGGATACTACGCCGCCGGTGCTGGAAAAACTGCCTTACATTGTTGTATTGGTTGATGAGTTCGCCGATCTGATGATGGCGGTTGGTAAGAAAGTGGAAGAGCTGATTGCTCGTCTGGCGCAGAAAGCGCGTGCTGCCGGTATCCATCTGGTTCTGGCTACACAGCGTCCTTCTGTTGATGTTATAACCGGGTTGATTAAGGCGAACATACCAACGCGTATTGCCTTTACCGTTTCCAGTAAAATCGACTCCCGCACGATCCTCGATCAGGGCGGAGCCGAATCGCTGTTGGGAATGGGGGACATGCTGTATATGCCGCCGAACTCCTCAATGCCAATGCGTGTTCATGGCGCATTTGTCCTTGATCAGGAGGTTCATGCGGTCGTACAGGATTGGAAAGCACGCGGGCGCCCTCAGTATATCGAAAGCATTACTGCTGGTGAGGAAAGCGAAAGCGGTGCGCTCGGTCTTGATGCTGATGAAGAACTGGATCCTCTTTTCGATCAGGCAGTGTCGTTCGTGGTTGAAAAACGACGGGCTTCCATTTCTGGGGTGCAACGCCAGTTCCGTATCGGTTATAACCGTGCGGCCCGAATTATTGAGCAGATGGAAGCACAAAGTATCGTGTCGACGCCGGGTCATAACGGTAACCGGGAAGTCCTCTCGCCACCGCCCCATGAAATGTAATAGCAGCAAACGCTAAGCAGCGGGCCGGGATAATCCGGCCCGTTGAGTTTGCACGCGATATCCCCATATCTACTCTGTCCGTCAGGGGATTAAGGTTAATCTCCTGTTGCAATCGTTGCAGTCCGGCTACAGTTATCCACACAGGTTTACCCGCTAACCGGGATAAAATAGTTTCAATAAGGATGCCCTGATGAAAAAATTAATGATTTCCTGCTGTCTGCTTGCTGCTTTCTCTTCTGCCAGCGTGCTGGCTGACGCCTCTTCCGATCTGCAGCAGCGTCTGGACAAAGTGAAAAGCTTCCATGCCAGCTTTACGCAAAAAGTGACTGACGGCAGCGGCCAATCCGTCCAGGATGGTGAAGGTGAACTGTGGGTTAAACGCCCTAATCTTTTCAACTGGCATATGACCGCCCCTGATGAAAGTATCCTGATTTCAGATGGCGAAACGCTGTGGTTCTATAACCCTTTTGTTGAGCAGGTCAGCGCTACCTGGCTGAAGAATGCCACCAGCAATACGCCGTTTATGCTGATTGCCCGTAATCAGGGTAATGACTGGAAACAATACAACATCAAGCAACTGGGTGATAATTTTGAACTGACGCCGAAATCGGCCGATGGCAATTTGAAGCAGTTCACCATTAACGTTTCCAAAAGCGGAACCATTAACCAGTTCAGTGCGGTAGAACAAGATGGCCAGCGCAGCAGCTATGCGCTCAAAAGTCAGCAGAATGGTGCTGTCGCAGCCGATAAGTTCAAGTTTACGCCGCCAAAAGGCGTGACGCTGGACGATCAACGTCAGTGAGGTTAGCGTGAGCAGTCTGTCTCTGGATTTCTCCCACAACGAATTTCAGCCATTGGCCGCACGCATGCGGCCCCGTAAGCTTGCCGAATATATTGGTCAGCAGCATCTTCTGGCAGCGGGTAAACCTTTGCCCCGGGCAATTGAAGCGGGGCATCTGCACTCGATGATCCTCTGGGGGCCGCCGGGCACCGGAAAGACGACGCTGGCCGAAATTATTGGCCATTATGGCCAGGCTGACGTTGAACGTATTTCCGCGGTAACCTCTGGCGTCAAAGAAATTCGTGAGGCTATTGAACGTGCACGTCAAAACCGCAATGCGGGACGACGCACGATTCTGTTTGTGGACGAGGTGCATCGCTTCAACAAAAGCCAGCAGGATGCTTTTTTACCGCACATTGAAGATGGCACTATCACGTTCATTGGCGCGACTACTGAAAATCCCTCCTTTGAACTGAATTCGGCGTTACTTTCCCGGGCACGTGTCTATTTGCTGAAGTCCCTTACCCGCGAAGATATTGAAACCGTGCTGGATCAGGCGATGAAGGATGAGGCGCGGGGTTACGGCAAGCAAAATATTGTTCTGCCAGACGAAACCCGGCGGATGGTAGCTGAATTAGTTAGCGGTGATGCACGCCGAGCTTTAAATACGTTGGAAATGATGGCCGATATGGCCGAAGTGGACAGCAAAGGCCTGCGCACGCTCACGGTGCAACTCCTGAATGAAGTATCAGGCGAGCGTAGCGCCAGATTCGACAATAAAGGCGATCGTTATTACGATCTGATCTCTGCGCTGCATAAATCTGTCCGAGGCTCCGCGCCCGATGCGGCTTTGTATTGGTATGCCCGCATTATTACCGCAGGCGGCGATCCTTTGTATGTTGCCCGTCGGTTGCTTGCTATTGCTTCTGAAGATGTCGGTAATGCCGATCCTCGCGGTATGCAGGTGGCGATTTCAGCATGGGATTGTTTTACCCGTGTTGGCCCGGCTGAAGGCGAGCGGGCAATTGCACAGGCGATCGTTTACCTGGCTTGCGCACCGAAAAGTAACGCTGTTTATACCGCTTTTAAAGCAGCAATGCGTGATGCTCGCGATAACCCGGACTACGATGTTCCTGAGCACTTGCGCAATGCGCCAACTAAATTGATGAAAGAGATGGGGCTGGGTGCAGAGTATCGTTACGCTCACGATGAACCGAATGCTTATGCGGCAGGCGAGGACTATTTCCCGGCTGAAATGGCGATGACTCGCTATTACCGTCCCACCTCGCGAGGGCTGGAAGGGAAGATTGGTGAAAAGCTCACCTGGCTCGCTGAGCAGGATCAAAATAGCCCGACAAAACGCTATCGCTAACATTAACGTTGCGGTAAGGTTAGCAAGGAATTCAACGTATTCGCCGTGCGGATGCGCCCTTCTTTAATTAAATACTTATCACAGGACAAGCATGCTCGATCCTAATCTGCTGCGTAATGAGCCAGACGCAGTCGCTGAAAAACTGGCACGCCGGGGCTTTAAGCTGGACGTTGACACGCTGCGCTCGCAGGAAGAACGCCGCAAAGTCCTCCAGGTCGAAACGGAAACCCTGCAGGCAGAACGTAACTCCCGATCCAAATCTATCGGGCAGGCCAAAGCGCGTGGGGAAGACATCGAGCCGTTACGTCAGGAAGTGAACGCGCTGGGCGAACGCCTGGATGCGGCCAAAGCGGAACTTGATCTATTACAGAACCAAATTCGTGACGTTGCCTTAGCTATACCGAACATTCCGGTTGATGAAGTCCCTCTCGGTAAAGACGATAGCGATAACCTGGAAGTGAGTCGCTGGGGCGAGCCGCGCCACTATGATTTTGCAGTACGCGATCATGTAGAACTGGGTGAAATGGCTGCCGGGCTGGACTTTGCTGCTGCGGTGAAGCTAACCGGTTCACGTTTTGTGGTCATGAAAGGGCAGATTGCGCTGATGCACCGTGCGCTCAGCCAGTTTATGCTGGATCTGCATACTGAGCAGCATGGCTATCTGGAAACTTATGTTCCTTACCTGGTCAACCATACTTCTCTGTACGGTACCGGACAGCTGCCGAAGTTTGGTGAAGATCTGTTCCATACTCGTCCACTGGCAGAAGAAGCTTCTGCCAGTGATTATGCGTTGATCCCAACGTCTGAAGTCCCGCTGACTAACCTGGTTCGCGATGAAATCCTTGAAGAAGAGTCGCTGCCGTTAAAACTGACTGCTCATACTCCGTGCTTCCGTTCTGAAGCGGGCGCTTACGGTCGTGATACCCGCGGTCTGATCCGCATGCATCAGTTCGACAAAGTTGAAATGGTGCAAATCACGCGTCCGGAAGATTCCATGCAGGCGCTGGAAGAGTTGGTTGGGCACGCAGAAAAAGTGCTGCAGCTGCTGGAATTGCCTTACCGTAAAGTGCTGCTGTGTACCGGTGATATGGGCTTTGGTTCCTGCAAAACCTACGATCTGGAAGTGTGGCTCCCGGCTCAGGACACTTACCGTGAAATTTCATCCTGTTCCAATATGGGTGATTTCCAGGCACGTCGCATGCAGGCTCGCTGCCGCAGTAAAACCGAGAAAAAGCCGCGCCTTGTTCATACTCTGAATGGTTCAGGTTTGGCTGTAGGGCGTACTCTGGTCGCGGTGCTGGAGAACTATCAGCAGGCTGATGGCCGTATTGCTGTTCCTGAAGTGCTGCGTCCGTATATGAAAGGCCTTGAATTTATTGGCTGACGCTCAGCGTGTTATAAAAAACCTGCGGCTTTGTCTGCAGGTTTTTTTTATCCGTAAACCTTTAAAAACATCTGAAATTCGTTTCTTTATCAGCAATAAAAATCATCGATAATGAAAGCGGTATTTTTGTTAATACGCTCATTTTTCATAGAGATAACGTAATTACAGCCTGGCAACGTTGTTGCGTTAACTTATTGAAGATAAAAAAATTAAATCGGTTCGCAGCAAATCGTGCTGCATGCGATTTTTGGCCGTTGACTTTAATCTGGCGAGTGGCATTATGCGCGCCAAATCCTCTGCTGTTTTGGTAGTTTCCTGACTATGTCAACCTGGTCCCGTCCCGTAATTATGCTGCTTTGCGGCCTGCTGCTATTGACCATTTCTATCGCCGTGCTGAATACGCTGGTGCCGCTGTGGCTTACCCATGATGCGTTGCCAACCTGGCAAGTGGGTGGCGTGAGTTCATCTTATTTTACGGGCAACCTGGTGGGGGCATTACTCGCAGGCTGGTTGATTAAGCGACTCGGTTTTAATCGCGCTTATTATATCGCCTCAATTACTTTTGCTCTGGCTACGGCAGCTTTAGGACTGGAAAGCGGATTTCTTTCGTGGTCTTTATGGCGCTTTGTTGCAGGAATTGGTTGCGCGCTAATTTGGGTTGTGGTGGAAAGTGCTTTACTGTGCAGCGGAACGCTTCGTAATCGTGGCCAACTACTGGCTGCCTATATGATCGTTTATTATCTGGGAACGGTTGCCGGACAGCTTCTGGTTAGCAAAATGTCTACCGGCCTGCTGCATGTCCTGCCCTGGGTGACCGGTTTTATTGTTGCAGCCATTTTGCCGCTGATTTTTACTCAGATTACGGCTAAGTCCGAGGATGAAGAAACATCAGGCCGTATGTGGTCTATGTTGCGTCGTCGCAGTGCGCGTCTTGGTATTAACGGCTGCATTATTTCTGGGATCCTGTTGGGCTCGCTGTACGGCCTGATGCCGCTTTATCTTTCCCATCAGGGCATGAGCGACGCGAACGTCGGATACTGGATGGCGCTGCTTATTAGCGCGGGTATTATCGGGCAATGGCCGGTCGGACGACTTGCCGACCGTTATGGTCGTTTGCTGGTGCTTCGCGTGCAGGTTTTTGGCGTCATTCTGGGCGCACTGGCAATGCTCAGTAATACTGCCATGGCACCAGCATTATTCGTTTTAGGCTGTGCAGGTTTTACACTTTATCCCGTCGCTATGTCATGGGCCTGTGAGAAAGTGTCGCATCATGAGCTGGTGTCTATGAATCAGGCACTGTTGCTCAGTTACACGTTGGGAAGCCTTGCCGGCCCCGCGCTGACATCGTTACTGATGCAAAATTATTCCGATCGGGTGTTGTTTGTCATGATTGCCGCCGTAGCATTTATCTATCTGGTTATGCTGTTGCGTAAGGCCGATCAGCATGCCACACCGATTGCCCATGCATAAGTGCTAAAAATAAAGCCGACGGTTTAAAAGAGCAGGGCGGAGAAATCCGCCCTGGTTTAATACATAACCTTGTGGCCGTAGCCTTCGAGTATATGCTTTACCCGTTCCATGGTTTCGGCTTTCGGCGGATGAACGCCGTCCAGCTTATATTCCTCTCCCATCGCTATCCATTTGTGCTTACCCAGTTCGTGATAGGGCAAAAGCTCAATTTTTTCGACGTTTCCCATATCTCGGGTAAATTCACCAAGGCGATGGGCAGACTCATCATCATCTGAATAGCCCGGAACCACCACATAACGTATCCAGGTACGAATATTTTTCTTCGCAAGGTAACGCGCAAAATCCAGCGTACGCCGGTTCGAGACCCCGACAAGTATCTGGTGAACGTCATCATTTATCTGTTTCAGATCTAACATCACCAGATCGGTAACGTCCAGTAATTCATCAATAACCGGGTCGTAACGGCGTACAAAACCATTGGTATCCAGACAGGTATTAATCCCTTCTGCATGACAGGCGCGGAACCAGTCACGCACGAATTCGGCTTGCAGGATAGCCTCTCCGCCGGATGCCGTTACGCCGCCGCCGGAAGCATTCATGAAGTGACGGTAGGAGACAACATCCTTCATCAGCTCTTCAACAGTAATTTCCTTGCCGCCGTGCGTATCCCATGTATCACGATTATGGCAATACAGGCAGCGCATCAGGCAACCCTGAAAGAAGGTGATAAAACGGATGCCGGGACCATCAACGGTCCCACAGGATTCAAATGAGTGAATACGACCAGTGACTGACATTGCGATGAATTCTCCATAGTAGACCTGCGTTGCTGGCAGGGACGCAGTCTTAGCTGCGTTAAATCTGTTTTGCCAGCCGCCTGAGGCGAATGGCCTGAGAAGGCTGGCAAATCAGACTGAGAAAAGGCTCCAGCGGCGTGGAGCCTTTGCTTCTCAGAGAGATGAAGTTACATAGTCTGAGTGAAGGTACGGGTAATAACGTCCTGCTGTTGCTCTTTGGTCAGGGAGTTGAAACGTACTGCATAGCCTGAAACACGAATAGTCAGCTGAGGATATTTCTCAGGGTCATTCATCGCATCAAGCAGCATCTCACGGTTCATTACGTTTACATTCAGATGTTGACCGCCTTCAATGCTGGATTCATGGTGGAAGTAACCATCCATCAGCCCCGCAAGGTTAGCTTTACGTACGTCATCATCTTTACCCAACGCGTTTGGTACGATAGAGAAGGTGTAAGAGATGCCGTCTTTCGCGTAAGCAAACGGGAGTTTTGCTACTGACGTCAGAGAAGCGACAGCACCCTTCTGGTCGCGACCGTGCATTGGGTTAGCCCCAGGTCCGAATGGTGCACCGGCGCGGCGACCATCTGGTGTGTTACCTGTTTTTTTGCCGTAAACCACGTTTGAAGTGATAGTCAGTACTGATTGTGTTGGCACCGCATTACGGTAAGTCTGCAGTTTCTGAATTTTCTTCATGAAACGTTCAACAAGGTCGCAGGCGATATCATCGACGCGAGCATCATTATTACCAAACTGCGGATATTCACCTTCGATTTTGAAATCAACGGCAAGACCATCTTCATCACGGATGGTGGAAACTTTTGCATATTTAATTGCGGAAAGTGAGTCAGCAGCAACTGACAGACCAGCAATACCACATGCCATAGTGCGATACACATCGCGATCGTGCAGCGCCATCAGTGAGGCTTCATAACTATATTTATCATGCATATAGTGGATGACGTTAAGCGCAGTAACATACTGTTTGGCCAGCCAGTCCATAAAGTGATCCATGCGAGCCATGACTTTCTCATAGTCCAGCACTTCATCCATCATTGGCGCTTCTTTAGGGCCAACCTGCATTTTTAACTTCTCATCCACGCCGCCATTAATAGCGTAAAGCATGGTTTTAGCGAGGTTTGCTCGTGCACCGAAGAACTGCATTTGTTTGCCAACAATCATTGGGCTTACGCAACAGGCGATAGCATAATCATCGTTGTTAAAGTCTGGACGCATCAGATCGTCATTTTCATACTGAACGGATGACGTATCAATTGAGACTTTTGCCGCATACTTTTTGAAGTTAAGTGGCAATTTCTCTGACCACAAAATGGTCATATTAGGTTCAGGTGATGGACCCATTGTGTAAAGGGTATTGAGGAAGCGGAAGCTGTTTTTTGTCACCAGCGTACGGCCGTCTACACCCATACCAGCCAGAGACTCTGTGGCCCAGATTGGGTCGCCAGAGAAGAGTTCGTCATATTCCGGCGTACGCAGGAAGCGAACCATACGCAGCTTCATTACCAGATGATCGATAAGCTCCTGAGCGGCTTCCTCGGTAATTTTGCCCTCTTTCAGATCGCGTTCGATATAGATATCAAGGAATGTTGATACGCGCCCAAAGGACATTGCTGCGCCATTCTGTGATTTCACCGCAGCCAGATAACCGAAGTAAGTCCACTGTACTGCTTCCTGAGCGGTTTTAGCTGGCCCGGAGATATCGCAACCGTATTTGGCTGCCATCTCTTTAATCTGTTGTAGCGCACGATGCTGATCGGCAATCTCTTCACGCAGACGGATTGTCGCTTCAAGGTTTACGCCGTTTTCCATATCGCTCTGCAGTGAGGTGAACTGAGCGAATTTATCTTTCATCAGTAAATCAATGCCGTATAACGCAACACGACGATAATCACCAATGATGCGACCACGACCATAAGCATCTGGTAAACCGGTCAGCACGCCTGATTTGCGGCAGCGCAGGATATCGGGCGTGTAAACATCAAACACGCCCTGGTTATGGGTTTTACGATAATCAGTAAAAACTTTTTTCAGGCCAGCATCTAACTCGCGACCGTAAACTTTACAGGAACCTTCTACCATCTTGATGCCGCCAAAAGGGATCAGCGCGCGTTTCAGAGGTGCTTCAGTTTGTAAACCAACAATGGTTTCCAGCTTTTTATCTATATAACCAGCATCATGTGAAGTGATAGTGGATGCCAGATCGGTATCAAAATCGACTGGCGCATGGGTGCGGTTTTCCAGCTTAATGCCTTCCATAACCTTATCCCACAACGCCGTGGTGGCTGCGGTAGCGCCGCTCAGGAACGTTTCGTCACCTTCATAAGGCGTATAGTTTTTTTGGATAAAATCACGAACATTAATGCTGTTCTGCCACTCACCTGCTGCAAAGCTTTCCCAGGCAATGGCCTGTTTTTCATTGTGGTCGCTCATTTGATACCTACCTTAATGACTAGAATTTTTTTCGTTCCCGCCGTCGTTGCGCAGCGGGGCCAAATTACATTGCTGGCAATCAATGATGATCGCCTTCTCGCAGATAAATAACCCAGTAGGTCAAGCCTACCAGCAGGCCGCCGCCGATAATGTTACCGAGAGTGACTGGAATGAGATTGTCGATAACAAAATTGCTGACGGTCAGGCTTGAGAAGTGTGCTGCTGTGGTTCCTGTCGCTTGCCAGAACTCTGGGGCAGCAAAATCCTTAATAACGATGGCCAGCGGAATCATGAACATGTTAGCAATACTGTGCTCGAAACCACTCGCAACAAACATGCCAACGGGTAAGACCATCGCCAACATTTTGTCGGTCAGCGTTCGCCCCGAATAGCTCATCCAGACCGCCATGCATACCATCAGGTTAGCAAGCGTACCCAGACACAGTGCTTCAATAAAAGTATGGTGCATTTTATGATCAGCCGTTTGCAGAACATTTAATCCCCATGCACCATTAGCCACCATATATTGGCCGGCAAACCAAATCAGCCCAACGAAGAACATTGCGCCGAAGAAATTTCCGATATAAACGTTAATCCAGTTTTTAGCTAACTGGCTCCAGGTAATGCGTCCACTGGCTTTCGCTACCATAGTGAGAACGGTTGAGGTAAACAAGTCTGCACCACAAACGACCACCAGCATCAGTCCCAGTGAGAAACAGATACCGCCAACCAGTTTTGCCAGCCCCCACGGAACGGTTTCTGTCCCTGTGGTTGCCGTAATATAAAAAACAAAAGCAATTGAAATAAAAACGCCAGCAGTAATTGCAAGGAAAAAAGTGGTGAAGGGATGTTTCGTCGCCTTATAGACGCCAGCCTCTTCAGCGAAGAGGGCCATTTCAGACGGTACTCTCAAATCAAACGGGTTGCCAGCTTTCACACTAACGTCTCCCAAAATTATTCAACAATTAAATACTAACAAAGGAGTATAGGGGAGAATTTGATATGGATCATATTGCGTCAGAATGGAGAGGGTATAAAGCCTCCAAAATGTAGGGTTATTAACATTAAACTTTTGATTTATAAGAAATAAATAAATTTTAAAATATAAAATAAAATTGCTTTTTCGGCACGATTTGTATTGTTCAGGACGAAAACCAGGAGGTTGTTGTAGCTAGAGTGTAATAATGGTAATTAATGGAAATATTTAGATCACCTTTTATTAACTTTGCGCGGCTTACGCTTTTTTTTTCTGGATAAAAGAAATGGATCTAATTATTAAACGATGGCCTGCAATAATATGCAGGCCATCAAAAGATTATTTCCAGTAGCGGCGTTTTGCCTGCTGGAGTTTTTCATAAGCGGCAAGTAGTGATTGATGCGCCGGGAAGGCCAACAATTCATCATCCACATTCTGCAGTCCATAGAATGGCGCTTCGCCACTAATGGCTGCTGATGCCGCATCCACCGCATCCTGTCCATACATACGTACAAAAGCATGATGATACTGAACAGGATCGCGTTCCTCTTCCAGGCTCAGTAGCAGCAGGGTTTGTAAGCAGCGATAGTAGTTCGCGCGAGCAGGTGTAAAGATTGACGCATTGAACTCCATGGTCCATTCAGTCCAAATCAGCGCTTGATCAATATCACCACCGGCAAGGGCCAGCATAGCCTTCAGTTCACCAATGCGCAGTGTATACCAACCGTTATCTTTTCCGGTTGCCAGGCCTAAAAGTTCACGAACACGTGTGAAATCATCATGGCCGTCTTCGTCCAGCCGCTCAATTAACGCTAAATAGTCTTCTTTTTCCCACTGGCTTTCTGGTAAAGAGAGCAGCGTATAGCGCAGATAAGCGCCCATACTGTTGTTTGCTAACAGTAAATCTTCAGCTGGATAAATATCAGACATGCCAGGTACGATGATTCGACAGGCATACACGTCAAGATGCTGATAATCCGCAATATAGACTTCCTGGTCCTCTGCCTTAAAGATGGCCATCAGCGTGGCGAATTCTTCTTCAGTAGTGCCGGCAAAGCTCCAGTCTGCAAACGGATAATCTGCTTCATCCTTAAACATATCCCAGGAGATCAAGCCGCTGGAATCAATGAAGTGTGTTTCCAGATTAGCGTGTTCAGCCACTTCTTCATCGTCGAAAGTCGGTGGCGTAAATACGTCGAGATCTTTCAGGCTACGACCCTGCAATAGCTCGGTCACGGTGCGCTCAAGCGCAACGCCAAAATCAGGATGTGCACCAAAGGAAGCAAAGCAGGTACCATTTTCAGGATTGAAAAGTACCACGCAGATCACGGGATACTTGCCACCTAATGAGGCATCGTAAGAGAAGATCGGAAAACCTTCGGCTTCCAGTTTGTTAATTGACTCTACAACACCCGGATAGCGGTTAAGCACTTCCTGAGGAATTTCTGGGAGACTAATGGATTCGGCAATAATGCGGTTTTTAATATAACGTTCAAAAACTTCTGAGAGCCCCTGAACCCGCGCTTCGTTCGCCGTATTGCCCGCTGACATGCCGTTCGACACGTACAAATTGCCGATGATATTCATCGGAATATAAACCGTTTGCTGATCGGACTGGCGGGTAAAGGGCAGACCGCAAATCCCGCGGGCGGCATTGCCCGACTGAAGGTCAATTAAATCGCTGGCGCTGACCGACTGTTCTGGATCGTAAAAAGCCGTCAGGCGAGCATCGAGAATGCCTTCAGGAAGGCTGTCGTCCTCCGGCAGCGGAAACCATTTTTCATTGGGATAATGGACAAAGTCACCCTTTGCAATGGATTTGCCCAGCCAGAAGTCCGCAAAAAAGTAGTTGGTCGACAGGCGTTCAAAGTATTCGCCCAGGGCAGAAGCCAGCGCAGCTTTTTTACTGGCACCTTTACCATTGGTAAAACACAGTGGGCAGTCACGATCGCGAATATGGACTGACCAGACATGCGGAACGGGATTCAGCCAGGACGCTTCTTCAATATTGAAGCCCAGATCCTGTAGTTTTTGCTGAAAGCGTGTAATTGAGTCTTCCAACGCGGCATCTTTGCCTGGAATATAAGTTTGCGTCATAGGTAAAGCCCACTCGTTTTGGGTTGTGCCGAAAGCGCGCAATGATACGGTGTTTCCACCTGATTCGCTATCCGACCTGGATAATTTCATGGTCCCTATCATGGCATTTTTATCCTGCTGTGTTAGCGAGGAAAAGCTATTGCGGATATTGCCTCACAAAATATCGCTATCATTACATTAACCCTTACAAGCTGTTGCGGGATGTCATCCGGAACTGGTCGGCTTACCGGATTAAACATTGCAGCTAACGGATGGCGATGATAAAACCGATAGCAGAATCGAACCGATTGAACAGAAAGTGGTGAGGGGAAATGAGCCAGGTTTTCAATTTTAGCTCCGGTCCAGCGATGCTGCCGGTAGAAGTGCTGCGTCGTGCCGAACAGGAACTCTGCAACTGGCAGGGTTTAGGAACCTCCGTTATGGAGGTCAGTCATCGCAGTAAAGAATTCACTCAGGTTGCTGAAGAGGCAGAGAAAGATTTTCGCGATCTGCTGAAAATCCCCGCCAACTACAAAGTATTATTCTGTCACGGTGGCGCGCGCGCGCAGTTTGCGGCAGTGCCGATGAATCTGCTGGGTAACCACTCAACAGCAGATTATGTCGATGGCGGCTACTGGGCACAAAGCGCTATTAAAGAAGCGACAAAATATTGCACTCCTAACGTTATTGATGCCAAAACAACGCTTGATGGGTTGCGGGCGATTACCCCAATGAGCAGCTGGTCGTTGTCAGACGAAGCGGCCTATGTGCACTACTGCCCTAATGAAACTATTGATGGTATCGCTATTGATGAAGAGCCTGATTTCGGCGACAAAATTGCGGTAGCTGATTTATCATCGACCATCCTTTCTCGCCCTCTGGATATTAACCGTTACGGCGTAATTTACGCGGGAGCGCAAAAAAATATCGGCCCTGCAGGCCTGACGCTTGTTGTGGTCCGCGAAGACTTATTGGGTAAAGCCCAGCAAGCGTTGCCATCAATTCTTGATTACAAGGTATTAAGCGACAACGATTCTATGTTCAACACGCCGCCTACTTTTGCATGGTACCTTTCTGGTCTGGTCTTTAAATGGCTAAAAGAGCAGGGCGGGGTAGGTGAACTGAATAAGCGTAATCAGGCTAAAGCTGACCTCTTATATGGCACTATCGATAACAGTGATTTTTATCGTAATGATGTCGCCGGGCGTAACCGCTCGCGGATGAACATTCCGTTCCAGCTGGCGGATGCCGCATTGGACAGCGTGTTTATCGAAGAGTCGGTAGCAGCGGGTCTGCATTCGCTGAAAGGGCATCGCGCGGTAGGCGGGATGCGTGCGTCGATTTACAATGCTATGCCGCTCGAAGGCGTGCAGGCGTTAACTGATTTTATGATTGATTTTGAACGTCGTCACGGCTAAAGCGGTGATGCGGTTCTAAAATTGAAAACCCTGCAGCTTTGCGGGGTTTTATTGCATTTTATTTGGAGAATAAGTTTCACATGCAGGAATCTCTGACACTACAACCTGTCGCGCTGGTGGATGGTACCGTTAATCTTCCCGGGTCTAAAAGCGTTTCTAACCGTGCACTGCTTCTGGCTGCCCTCGCAAAAGGTACGACTCGCCTGACTAATCTGTTAGACAGTGACGATGTACGCCATATGCTTACTGCTCTTGAGGCATTAGGCGTGAGCTACACGCTGTCAGAACAGCGTACCGTCTGCGAAATTACCGGACAGGGCGGCCCGTTGCATGCAGACCTGCCGCTGGAATTATTCCTGGGAAATGCAGGTACGGCTATGCGTCCGTTGGCCGCTGCACTATGTCTGGGAAGCAATAATATTGTCCTGACTGGCGAGCCGCGCATGAAAGAGCGTCCTATTGGCCATCTGGTTGATGCTTTGCGTCAGGGCGGCGCGCAAATTGACTATCTGGAACAGGAAAACTATCCGCCGCTGCGTCTTAAAGGTGGTTTTATCGGTGGTGAAGTTACCGTTGACGGTAGCGTATCAAGTCAGTTCCTCACCGCGTTGTTAATGACGGCACCCCTTGCGTCCGCCGATACGAAAATCGTTATTAAGGGCGATCTGGTTTCTAAACCTTATATTGATATCACCCTTAATCTGATGAAAACCTTCGGCGTTAACGTACAGAACGACAGCTACGGCGTATTCCATATTGCGGGCAACCAGCAGTATGTTTCGCCTGGCGAGTATCTTGTCGAAGGTGACGCCTCTTCTGCTTCCTACTTCCTGGCCGCGGCGGCAATTAAGGGCGGTACGATAAAAGTGACCGGAATTGGCCGCAACAGTATGCAGGGCGATATCCGCTTTGCTGACGTACTGGAAAAGATGGGGGCTACCGTAGAATGGGGTGATGATTATATTGCCTGTACGCGTGGAGAGCTAAATGCAATTGATTTGGATATGAATCATATCCCTGACGCTGCTATGACTATCGCTACCGCCGCTCTCTTTGCTAAAGGGACAACGGTAATGAGAAATATCTATAACTGGCGTGTGAAAGAAACCGATCGTTTGGCTGCGATGGCAACTGAGTTACGTAAAGTTGGTGCGGAAGTTGAAGAAGGACACGACTACATTCGTGTCACCCCGCCAGAAAAGATCCTGTTTGCTGAAATCGGTACTTATAACGATCATCGTATGGCGATGTGTTTCTCGCTGGTAGCCCTTTCTTCTACAGCCGTCACGATCCTTGACCCAGGCTGTACGGCAAAAACTTTCCCAGACTATTTTGAGCAGTTTGCCCGGCTCAGCCAGCCAGCATAACTTTGCAAGTCTGCTGTCGTCATGTACAGCAGACTTGCGAGACTCCTCACGCTCCAGAGCATAACTATCATCAAAATCATCTGACGCTGAACGATTAATTTTGGGACGTCTATGCTTAGGGGGTAACGATCGGGGCGAGAGCAGCGTATAATGCGCGGCGATCTTTGTCTGAGTAAGTCAACAGACACCCACCGACAGGAGAATGATATGACGGCTATAGCCCCGGTGATCACTATTGATGGCCCTAGCGGTGCCGGTAAAGGGACCTTGTGTAAAGCGATGGCTGAGGCGCTGCGGTGGCATCTGCTGGATTCAGGCGCCATCTATCGTGTTCTGGCACTTGCGGCGTTGCATCATCAGGTGGACATCACTTCGGAAGAGGCGCTGGTGCCAATCGCCGCTCATCTTGACGTGCGTTTTGTATCTACCAACGGCGAGATGGAAGTGATCCTGGAAGGCGAAAACGTCTCCGGTGAAATTCGTACTCAGGATGTCAGCAACACTGCATCTAAAGTTGCTGCTTTCCCTCGCGTTCGTGAAGCGCTGCTGCGTCGTCAACGCGCTTTTCGCGAGGCACCCGGTCTGATTGCAGACGGCCGAGATATGGGAACAGTCGTGTTTCCAGATGCGCCAGTAAAGATTTTCCTGGATGCCAGCTCTGAAGAGCGTGCTCACCGCCGTATGCTACAGTTGCAGGAGAAAGGCTTTAATGTTAACTTTGAACGCCTTTTATCCGAGATAAAAGAGCGCGATGAGCGCGATCGGAATCGTTCGATTGCGCCTTTAAGGCCGGCAGAGGATGCGTTAGTACTGGATTCAACCAGCATGTCCATTGAGCAAGTGATTGAAATTTCGCTTAATCATGCGCGTGAAAAACTCGCTCTGTCGCTGTAGCATCGCAGTAACCGATTTTCTTAACCCTTTGATATGGATGTCATGGGGCATGTGAAACAACCCCATCCGGCAGGAAGTCAGGTGGACGTTAAATTGAAGAATCCTGAAGATTATCAATATGACTGAATCTTTTGCTCAACTATTTGAAGAATCCTTAAAAACAATCGAAACCCGCCCGGGTTCCATCGTTCGTGGCGTTGTTGTCTCTATCGACAAAGACGTTGTTCTGGTTGATGCGGGCCTGAAATCTGAATCTGCAATTCCTGCAGAGCAGTTCAAAAACGCAGCCGGCGAACTGGAAATCCAGGTTGGCGACGAAGTTGACGTTGCTCTGGATGCAGTAGAAGACGGCTTCGGTGAAACCCTGCTGTCCCGTGAGAAAGCTAAACGTCATGAAGCTTGGATCACGCTGGAAAAAGCTTACGAAGACGCTGAAACTGTTACCGGTGTTATCAACGGCAAAGTTAAAGGTGGCTTCACTGTTGAGCTGAACGGTATTCGTGCGTTCCTGCCAGGTTCTCTGGTTGATGTGCGTCCAGTACGTGACACGCTGCACCTGGAAGGCAAAGAGCTTGAGTTCAAAGTAATCAAGCTGGATCAGAAACGTAACAACGTGGTGGTTTCACGTCGTGCGGTTATCGAATCCGAAAACAGCGCAGAGCGCGATCAGCTGCTGGAAAACCTGCAGGAAGGCATGGAAGTTAAAGGTATCGTTAAGAACCTGACTGACTACGGTGCATTCGTTGATCTGGGCGGCGTTGACGGCCTGCTGCACATCACTGATATGGCATGGAAACGCGTTAAGCATCCAAGCGAAATCGTGAATGTTGGCGACGAAATCACAGTTAAAGTGCTGAAGTTCGACCGCGAGCGCACCCGTGTTTCTCTGGGTCTGAAACAGCTGGGCGAAGATCCATGGGTCGCTATCGCTAAGCGTTACCCAGAAGGCACTCGTCTGACTGGCCGTGTAACTAACCTGACCGACTACGGCTGCTTCGTTGAAATCGAAGAAGGCGTTGAAGGCCTGGTACACGTTTCAGAAATGGACTGGACCAACAAAAACATTCATCCGTCTAAAGTTGTTAACGTTGGCGATGTTGTTGAAGTTATGGTTCTGGACATCGATGAAGAACGTCGTCGTATCTCCCTGGGTCTGAAGCAGTGCAAATCTAACCCATGGCAGCAGTTCGCGGAAACCCACAACAAGGGCGACCGTGTTGAAGGTAAAATCAAGTCAATCACTGACTTCGGTATCTTCATCGGCCTGGACGGCGGCATCGACGGCTTGGTTCACCTGTCTGACATCTCCTGGAACGCTACCGGAGAAGAAGCAGTTCGTGAATACAAGAAAGGCGACGAAATCGCTGCGGTGGTTCTGCAGGTTGACGCAGAGCGCGAGCGTATCTCCCTGGGCGTTAAGCAGCTGGCAGAAGATCCGTTCAACAACTACATCTCTCTGAACAAGAAAGGTGCAATTGTTAACGGTAAAGTGACTGCAGTTGACGCTAAAGGTGCTACAGTTGAATTAGCTGACGGCGTTGAAGGTTACCTGCGCGCTTCAGAAGCTTCTGTTGACCGCGTAGAAGACGCAACTCTGGTTCTGAATGTTGGCGACGATGTTGAAGCTAAATTCACCGGTGTTGATCGTAAAAACCGCGTTGTTAGCCTGTCTGTACGTGCTAAAGACCAGGCAGACGAGAAAGAAGCCATCAATACTGTGAACGCTAAACAGGAAGACGGTAACTTCTCTAACGCTATGGCTGAAGCATTTAAAGCAGCTAAAGGCGAGTAATTGCGCTTGCATCAGGGCAGCTCAGGTTGCCCTGAAATAGCCATCACTGTCAGAGCTTTTTCCTAAAGGGATTAACCGGAGGATTTATGACCAAGTCAGAACTGATTGAAAGACTTGCTGGCCAGCACTCTCATATTCCGGCGAAAGTCGTTGAGGATGCGGTAAAAGAGATGCTTGAGCACATGGCGACCACATTGGCGCAGGGTGAACGCATCGAAATCCGGGGCTTCGGCAGTTTTTCTTTGCACTATCGTGCACCTCGAACTGGCCGTAACCCGAAAACGGGTGACAAAGTAGAGTTGGAAGGTAAATACGTTCCACACTTTAAGCCAGGTAAAGAGCTGCGCGATCGCGCGAATATTTACGGCTAGAGCTTACGCATTACAGCAATAAAACGACACTTCGGTGTCGTTTTTTTTGCCATGATTTCGTGCAGCCAAAGCTGGAAGGTGTTTCACAAAATATTTTGCCGCATGCAGTAAATCGCGAAAAACTTTGCGCATTGGCTCTGAAACAAAATATCAGCTTGCGGTTACCTCATAGATAATGCGCCACACTCTCCGTAACAGACAACATGGAGAGTTAACTATGCCTTACAGCCTTAGCAGGCTGTCGATATGGACGATCATCGCAGCGCTACCGCTTACCTTTCTTTCCCAGTTACCCGACGCAAAGTACGACTGGGTTTTGATGGTAACAGGCACGATATTTCTGGCCTGTCGTCAGCAATGGCTTAAAGAAGGCGCAATCCTGTTATTACTTTTTCTCTGGATGATCACGCCAGGAAGAGAACTCGTGCGGCAAATTCATTTCCTCTCCGCACGCCCTCTTGAAGCTACGGTGATTATTGACCAGGTGCAGCCGCTAACAGAGAGGATGAGGGTAAGGATTGTTCAGGCCGCTGAACAGCCCTTTTTTTCTCCGATTTATGCTCAGTTAAGCCTGAAAAATATCCCACAAAAATTTTGTGGCGGCCAGCGCTGGAAAATGCGGCTACGGCTTCGTCCCGTGCATGCAAGGCTCAACGAAGGCGGCTTTGATTCCCAACGTTTTGCTCTGGCAAACAGCATGCCATTGACCGGTAAAATCCTTAGCATGCAGCCAGTTAACAGCAGTTGTGGCTGGCGTGAGAAAATTATAGAAAGTCGCCGACAGAAATATGATGGTTTGCCATGGCAAGCCGTTATCTCAGCGCTCGCCTTTGGTGACAGAGGAGAGATGAGCACAGAGATAAAAACCCTTCTGCGAGAAACTGGCACCGCGCATCTGATGGCGATATCCGGCATGCATATCGGCCTGGCAGCCAGTCTGGGCTGGCTTATAACACGACTATTACAACTGTGTTTTCGTGCGCACTGGATAGGCTATCGCTTACCTCTGGCAGGAAGCCTGGTAATGGCGCTGATTTACAGCTGGATGTCAGGTGGCAGCGCGCCTGCAATGCGGGCAATTCTGGCGCTCATTACATGGAGTTTGCTACGGCTGAATGGGCGATGCTGTACAAACTGGCAGGTTTGGGCACTCTGCATTGCGGTCATCGTGTTTTTCGATCCACTAAGTATGCTTTCAGACAGCCTGTGGCTGTCGGCAGTAGCGGTAGCGGGTCTGCTATTCTGGTATCAATGGTTTCCATTGCCAGCATGCTTCATGGCAAAAAAACGCTGGTTACTACTGCGCCTGCTGCATTTACAGACAGGACTTTTTTTGCTGCTCATGCCGGTGCAAATAATGATATTTCATGGTATCAGCCTGAGCGCGCTGCTGGCTAATCTGTGGGCCGTACCCCTGGTTACTCTACTGACAGTGCCATTAATCCTTTGCGCTATTTTACTGGACTATTTTAATCCGCTGAGTTCCTTGCTGTGGTGGGCTGTCGACCAGACGCTGATGCTGGTATTTCGGCCGCTTCAGGCGCTGCCAGCCGGTTGGATCTTTGTTGACCGCGAAGGGCTATGGTTGAGTATGCTCGCCTGGCTGATTCTGGTGACGGGGCGCTTCGGCTGGTGGCGAACGTCACCCTTCGCCGTGATTGGGCTTTGTCTTTCTGTGGGATGCTGGCGGCTGAATATCCGCCAGCCGGAATGGCGCCTTGATATGCTGGACGTTGGGCATGGCCTTGCGGTGGCCATTTCACAGCAGGGAAAAGCTACCCTGTATGATACCGGCAATCAGTGGATTGGAGGAGACGCGGCGCTTAGCCACATTCTGCCCTGGTTACGCTGGCAGGGGCTAACAGTGCAGCATATTGTTCTCAGTCACGGGCACTTAGATCATATTGGCGGCCTGGAAAGTTTACAGACTGCTTTCCCACAGGCCGTTATTCATAGCGGATTAAACAAGTCAGGGCATTTGCCTTGCCATCAGGGTGTTAGCTGGCGCTGGCAATCCTTGAGATTTCAGGCCATTTGGCCCCGGCATCAGGAGCCTCAGGCAGGCAACAATCAGTCGTGTGTCGTTGCGGTGACGGATGGCAAATGGCGCGTGTTATTAACCGGCGATATTGAAGCGCCTGCCGAGTTGGAAATAGTGAAATTGTACCGCTCAGCATTGCAGGCTGAGGTCATTCAGGTTCCTCATCATGGCAGCGGAACATCGTCAATGCCGCCTTTGCTGAGAAGCGTGGGCGGAAAAGCGGCACTGGCCTCGGCGGCGCGTTATAGCGCATGGAAATTTCCTGCCGATCGTATCATTTCTCGTTATAAAGAGAATGGTTACCAATGGTATGACACGGCAGCGGATGGGCAAGTCCGCATAGAATTTTTCAATGAAAACTGGCGTGTTTTGCGGTTAAGAGCGCAAATAATGTCCCGTTGGTACCATCAGTGGTTTGGCGTACCACGTTAATCCAGGTAGAATAAGCGGCTATTTCAATTAAAGCTGGTTAAATAATGCATCAGGATAAAGATCTCTCCACCTGGCAGACTTTTCAACGCCTCTGGCCGATGATCAAACCATTTAAAGCAGGACTGGCTGTATCGTCCGTTGCACTCATTATTAACGCGGCGGGTGATGTGCTGATGATGTCGTTGCTGAAGCCATTACTGGATGACGGTTTTGGTAAAGCGGATACTTCTGTACTGATCTGGATGCCGCTGGTGGTCATCGGCTTAATGCTGGTGCGTGGTGTATCAAGCTATATCTCAAGCTACTGCATCTCGTGGGTTTCCGGCAACGTGGTTATGAGCATGCGGCGTCGTTTGTTCAGCCATATGATGGGCATGCCTGTAGCGTTTTTTGATCAACAGTCGACAGGTACGCTGCTTTCACGAATTACTTACGATTCTGAACAGGTCGCTTCTTCCTCTTCCAGCGCGCTGGTAACGGTTGTGCGTGAAGGTGCCTCTATTATTGGCCTGTTTATCATGATGTTCTATTACAGCTGGCAGCTGTCTCTGATCCTGATTTTACTCGCGCCGGTGGTCTCTTTTGCTATTCGCACGGTCTCTAAGCGCTTTCGTAATATCAGTAAAGGTATGCAGAACACCATGGGGCAGGTCACAACCAGCGCCGAGCAGATGCTGAAAGGGCATAAAGAAGTGCTGATTTTTGGTGGACAGCAGATTGAGAGCGAGCGTTTTGAGCGCGTCAGTAACCGCATGCGCCAGCAGGGCATGAAGCTGGTTTCTGCCTCCTCCATTTCCGATCCAATTATTCAGCTGATTGCCTCCCTGGCGCTGGCCTTTGTCTTGTATGCCGCCAGTTTCCCGAGCGTAATGGCAACGCTGACCGCCGGTACTATTACCGTGGTCTTTACCTCGATGTTTGGCCTGATGCGTCCGCTGAAGTCATTGACCAACGTTAACGCTCAGTTCCAGCGCGGCATGGCAGCCTGCCAGACGCTGTTCTCCATTCTGGATAGCGAGCAGGAAACGGATACCGGTAGCCGTACGATCGAACGTGCGCGTGGAGACATAGAGTTCCGCAACGTGACCTTTACCTATCCGGGACGCGAAACGCCTGCGTTACACAATATCAACCTGTCGATACCTGAAGGGAAAACGGTCGCGCTGGTAGGCCGTTCTGGTTCCGGCAAATCGACTATCGCGAGCCTGATGACGCGCTTCTACGATATCCAACAGGGAGAAATCCTGATGGATGGCCATGATTTGCGGGAATATACGCTCAGTTCTCTACGTAATCAGGTTGCGCTGGTTTCGCAGAACGTTCACCTGTTTAACGACACGGTTGCCAATAACATCGCCTACGCCCGCCATGAAAAATACAGTCGCGAGCAGATAGAAAAGGCAGCCGAAATGGCGCATGCGATGGATTTCATCAATAAAATGGATCAGGGTCTGGATACGGTGATTGGTGAAAATGGCGTATTGCTATCAGGTGGCCAGCGCCAGCGTATCGCTATTGCGCGCGCCCTTCTGCGAGATTGCCCAATTCTGATCCTTGATGAGGCAACTTCAGCGCTCGATACTGAATCAGAGCGTGCAATCCAGTCTGCGCTGGATGAACTGCAAAAAAACCGCACTTCGCTGGTTATTGCTCACCGCCTTTCTACGATTGAAAAAGCCGATGAGATTGTGGTGGTGGAAGATGGCCATATCGTTGAACGCGGCAGCCACGCAGCGCTGCTGGAGAAAAATGGTGCTTACGCGCAGCTTCACAAGATGCAGTTTGGTCAATGATTGAACGTATCTGGAGCGGGCGCTCTGCGCTTTGGCTGCTGCTTCTGCCGCTGAGCTGGCTGTATGGGCTGATCGCTAATCTGATCCGCCTGAGCTATCGTTGGGGCTGGCGGAAAGCCTGGCGGGCGCCTGTACCGGTTGTTGTCGTAGGAAATTTGACGGCAGGAGGCAACGGGAAAACGCCCGTTGTCATCTGGCTGGTGCAGGCTTTGCAACAGCGCGGATTTAAACCGGGCGTTGTTTCCAGAGGGTATGGCGGCAAAGCAGACCGCTATCCATTGGTGCTGAATGCGCAGACAACCACAGCACAAGCAGGCGACGAACCGGTACTGATTTATCAGCGGACCGGGGCAGCCGTCGCCGTGTCACCTCGCAGAAAAGAAGCGGTGCAGGCACTGCTTCAGCAGGATGATATCGACATCATCATCACTGATGATGGCCTGCAACATTATGCGCTGGCGAGAGACTTTGAAATCGTTGTCATTGATGGCAAGCGCCGTTTCGGTAATGGCTGGTGGCTGCCCGCCGGACCAATGCGCGAGCGGGCTTCTCGTCTGCGTAGCGTTAACGCAGTCATTACTAATGGCGGAGAGGCGTTAGAAAATGAAATATCTATGCAGCTGGTTCCGGCCCGGGCGGTAAATCTTAAAACCGGGATAACTCAGCCCGTCTCTTCGCTTACCGGCGTCGTGGCAATGGCTGGCATTGGTCATCCGCCACGCTTCTTTGCCACGCTGCGTCAGCAGGGCGTTATTCTGGAAAAGGAAGTCCCCTTTGCCGATCACCATGCCTACAGTGAATCTCAACTGACATCGCTGGTAACACCCGAACAAACGCTGCTGATGACCGAGAAAGATGCCGTTAAGGCCAGGCATTTTGCGGCGGCCAACTGGTGGTATTTACCGGTTAACGCCGATTTTCCGCCTGCACAAAGCGACGATCTGCTAAGTCGTATTGCCGCACTAAAATCTACGCGTTAATAGGCTGAAAAAAGGCGCTAAACTTAATGCATCTTATTAATTGGGATGCATTATGACCTCTCTTTGCCTTTCGCTAAAGCAGGCTCGTCACCTTCATCTGGCGGCTCAGGGCCTGTTGCGTCCGGCCAGGCGTAAAGCACAATTTGCTGATATTACCCGCACCATCCGCCAGATCGCTTTATTGCAAATCGACACAATTCACGTTGTTGCCCGCAGCCCTTATCTGGTGCTGTTCAGCCGTCTTGGCGATTATCCGCAGCAATGGCTGGGCGACGCGCTGAGTCAGGGAAAACTGTTTGAGTACTGGGCGCACGAAGCCTGTTTTATTCCTGCGGAAGACTACCCGCTGCTGCGGCATCGTATGCTTAACCCACAGCATCTTGGCTGGAAATATAACAGTGAATGGGTAAACACCTGGCAGCAGGAAATTGCGCAACTGATTGACTATATCCGTGAAAAAGGCCCGGTTAGAGCAGCGGATTTCGCCGCGCCACCCGGCCAGAAACCGGGCTGGTGGGCCTGGAAACCCCATAAGCGGCATCTGGAAAATTTGTTTAGCGCGGGGGAATTAATGGTGACAGAACGGCGTAACTTCCAGCGGGTTTACGATCTTCGTCAACGGGTTTTACCTGACTGGGATGATGCGGTTCATGCGGTGGCGGAATCGGAAGCGGTGCAGCAGCTGCTGCGCAACAGTGCGGCAAGTCTTGGCGTATTCCGTGCCGGCTGGCTACCGGACTATTATCGTCTTAAGCGCGCACCGGTTAAAGAAACGCTAGCAGAATGGCTTGCTTCAGGGGAAGTCGTGGACGTTGAGATAGAACAGTTAGGGCAAGGCTATGTACATTCCTCGCTGTTACCCCTGCTTGAGAACTTGCCGGCCGCCACGCATACGGCCGTGCTTTCTCCCTTTGATCCTGTTGTCTGGGATCGCAGGCGTGCGCTTGAGCTGTTCGGCTTTGACTATCGTCTGGAATGTTACACGCCAGCAGCGAAGCGGCAATATGGCTATTTTGTTCTGCCGATCCTGCACCGTGGCGAACTGAAAGGGCGACTGGACGCGAAAATGCTGCGACAGGAAAAAGTCCTGCTGATCAAACAGCTCTGGCTGGAACCGGGCGTCAAAATAACGCAGTCGCTGCGGGACGATTTGCAGCAGGCGATCTCTCGTTTTGCACGCTGGCAGGCGGCGGAAAAAGTCGAGCTGAACAGACTGCCGCCTGAGCTTGCCACCGTCTGGCATAAAAGCTGGTTGCTATAACCGCGACGGGGAGGTTAACTGCTCTGCGTCGAGCTATGATATTCTAATAATCTGTCTGACCGGGTCCACCACGGAGATATCATGGATCATCGTTTACTTGAAATCGTTGCTTGTCCGGTTTGTCACGGCAAGCTGTATTACAACAAAGATCAGCAGGAGCTTATTTGCAAACCTGACGGTCTGGCTTACCCGTTTCGTGACGGCATTCCTGTCCTGCTGGAAGTAGAAGCGCGCTCGCTGTCACTGGAAGAGAGCCATCCATGAGTTTTGTCGCTATCATTCCTGCGCGTTTCGCCTCCACGCGTTTGCCGGGAAAACCGTTGGTAGATATTCATGGCAAGCCAATGGTTGTGCACGTGATGGAGCGAGCGCTTGAATCAGGTGCCGAGCGCGTCATTGTCGCTACCGATAACGATGAAGTAGCGCGAGCGGTTGAAGCGGCAGGCGGGGAAGTTTGTATGACCCGCGCCGATCATCAGTCGGGAACCGAGCGCCTGGCTGAAGTGATTGAGCGCTATCAGTTTGCCGACGATACGGTAATTGTTAACGTTCAGGGCGATGAGCCGATGATCCCGCCGGTTATTATTCGCCAGGTGGCTGAGAATTTGGCAAAAAGCGAAGCCGGTATGGCCACGCTGGCGGTACCCATCGAGTCGGCTGAAGAAGCTTTCAATCCGAACGCGGTGAAGGTAGTGATGGATGCGAAAGGTTATGCACTCTATTTTTCGCGCGCCACTATCCCCTGGGATCGCGAACGTTTTACCGCCTCGCGTGAAACCATCGGCGAGCATTTTCTTCGTCACATTGGTATTTACGGTTATCGAGCCGGTTTTATTCGTCGCTACGTAAGCTGGCAACCTAGCCCGCTGGAGCAAATTGAGCTGCTGGAGCAGCTTCGTGTGCTGTGGTACGGCGAAAAAATCCATGTAGATGTCGCCAAAGCGATCCCCAGTGTGGGCGTCGACACGCCAGAAGATCTGGCCCGCGTTCGTACCGCGATGAAGTAAATTTTAAAGGGCCGCTGCTGGCCCTTTTTTTCTGCTCTTTGCGATCTGCCAGGGTAAAAATGGGTCAATGGGTCCATGCTTAACAGAGTGCGACAGAGGAGCAGAAGATGGAACAACTTCGTTCGGAACTTTCACTGGTGCTTGGCGAAACGCTGAGCCGCCTTGAGTGTGTCAGTGAACAACCTTATGCCAGTCTTTACTCGCTTTATGACCGCCACGGCCATTCGCTGCCGCTGGTAGCAAAATATTTTAATATCAAAGGGATCGCTTCGCAGGAAGCCTACAAGCTTTCAATGCTGGCTCGCGACAGCACCATCCGCATGCCTACGGTATACGGTATGATGGTCAGCCAGGAGCCGCCGGTTCATGAGGTATTGCTGCTTGAAAGAATGGGCGGCGTTTCGGTAGAAGCGCCAACCCGGACGCCCGGCCGTTGGCTCCAGCTTCAGGAGCAGATAGTCGAGGCGTTGCTGGCCTGGCACCGCATTGACAGCCATGGTCTGGTCGGCAACGTGGACAGCTCGCAGGAAAACGACTGGCCGACATGGTATAAGCAGCGGGTTGAGGTTTTGTGGTCGACGCTGGGCTTTATGCGTCCGGATCTGCTGTCCATGGACGATCACCGCCTGCTGTTTCGCTGCCGCCAAAATCTTGCCACGCTGTTTGAAGATTTTGACGATCCTTGTGTGCTGGTGCACGGTAACGTCACCCTGCGCAGCATGCTAAAAGAAGCCTGGAGCGATCAGCTATTGTCGATGGTAAGCCCGGGCCCAATGCTTTGGGCTCCGCGTGAATACGATCTTTTCCGCCTTTGTGAAGAGGGGGCGGGCGAGGCGCTGCTGTTCCATTATCTCAAGCAGGCGCCCGTTGATGAGGGTTTTATTGCCCGCCGCTGGCTCTACACGCTGTGGGATGAAACTGACCGTTTGCTCCATACCGGCCAGTTTAACCGGCAGCGCTTCGATGTTGCTGCCCGCTCAATCGGCCCCTGGCTCGGAGAGTGAGGCTTCTTGTGCGGTCAGGCTTTGCCACAGGCGGCCCAGCGACTCGTAAATGGCGCGTTCGCTGTGGCTAAGCCACATAGCGGAAGGGATCGCTTTCTCCCAGAAGTTAAGCGGCGAGGTAATCGCCAGCTGGTTAGCCGGTGCAGGCAGCGGATGCAAACCTTGCGCCTGAAAGAAGATCATGGCGCGCGGTAAATGCGAGGCCGATGTCACCAGCAGAAAAGGGCGATTGCCGACAACGTGAGCCACTTCCCTCGCTTCCTGTCGCGTATCGCGTGGCTTATCAAGAGTAATAATGTCTGAGTCTGGCACGCCCAGCGACTGTGCTACGCGCGCACTAATGTCTGCCGAACTGACCGGGTTGCGCTGAGCCGCAGCGCCGGTAAAAATCATTTTTGAACCTGGATTTTCCCGCCACAGGCGAATGCCTTCCACCAACCTCGGCAAGCTGTTACCGATCATATTTGACCCCGGCGCCCAATTCGGATTCCACGTATAGCCGCCGCCCAGCACCACCACATAATCGACTTTTTGCCGATCCGTCCAGGTGGCATAGCGGTTTTCAATCGGCGCAAGCATGCTGTCGGCAATCGGTTGCAGGCTGATGAGCAGCAATAACAGCCAGGCGGAAGAAAGGATTATTTTGCCGGTTTTCTGCCAGCGACTGAACCAGAGCAATAAAAGACCACTCGCCATCACTATCAGCAGCAAGGGCAGGGGCAGTAACAGGCTACCGGTCACTTTTTTTAACGCAAAAAGCATGGAAACGGGTTCCTTTTGTCCGAAAAAACGCCACCCGAGAGCGAAGCAGTGACGGAAAGGTTCATTCTCCGCCAGTGTATGCCAAAATAGCCGCCGGATTCACCTTTTGCCCAGCCCGGAGACCTTTATGCAGGACCGCAACTTTGATGATATCGCGGAAAAATTTTCGCAGAATATCTACGGTACCACCAAAGGCCGCATCCGCCAGGCCATTGTCTGGCAGGAGCTGGAAGCGATTTTAGCCACTCTGCCTGCGGGTCCCCTTAAGGTACTGGATGCTGGTGGCGGCGAGGGGCAAATTGCCTGCGGCCTTGCCAGCCTCGGACACCAGGTCTTGCTCTGCGATTTATCTGAAGAAATGCTACAGCGCGCGCGCCTCAATGCCGAAGAAAAAGGTGTGAGCGAGCACATGCAATTTAAACAAATTAGCGCGCAACAGGTGGGTCAACATTTGGATCAGCCTGTCGATCTGGTATTGTTTCACGCTGTGCTGGAATGGGTCGCCGATCCTGAAGCCGTACTGGCTGCGTTATACAATACGCTGGCACCCGGCGGCGTTCTTTCGCTGATGTTTTATAACCTCAACGGACTGATGATGCAGACGCTGGTGCTGGGCAATTTTGGCTATATGCAGGCCGATTTGCGTAAGCGCAAACGCAAAACGCTGTCGCCGGACTATCCACGAGAACCGGAGCAGGTTTATCGCTGGTTAAACGAGGCCGGCTTTGAAATTGAAAATAAAGCTGGCGTGCGGGTTTTTCACGATTACATGCGTGACAAAAACAAGCAAACCGAAAGATTCGAAGAAATTCTGGCGCTGGAAAAACGCTTCTGCCGTCAGGAACCTTTTTTAAGTTTGGGCCGTTATATCCACGTTACCGCGCGGAAGCCCATAAACAGGACGAACCATGAGTGAATTTTCCCAGACAGTACCGGAACTGGTTGCCTGGGCGCGAAAAAATGACTTTTCCGTCTCGTTGCCCACCGAACGTCTGGCATTTTTGCTGGCAGTAGCCACCCTCAACGGCGAGCGCATGGATGGCGAAATGAGCGAGGGCGAACTGACAGATGCTTTCCGCCATGTCAGTGAAGGTTTTGAGCAGACCAGTGAAACCGTTGGCGTTCGTGCTAATAACGCGATCAACGATATGGTACGTCAGCGTTTACTTAACCGTTTCACCAGCGAACATGCGGAAGGTCATGCGATTTATCGACTGACGCCGCTGGCCATCGGCATTACGGATTATTACATCCGCCAGCGCGAATTCTCCACGTTGCGACTTTCCATGCAGCTGTCGATTGTGGCCGGTGAACTCAAACGCGCGGCCGATGCCGCCGATGAAGATGGTGATGATTTTCACTGGCATCGTAACGTTTTTGCGCCATTGAAATATTCCGTCGCGGAAATTTTCGACAGCATCGATATCACGCAGCGCATCATGGATGAGCAGCAGCAGGCGGTGAAAGACGATATCGCCCAGCTTTTAAACAAAGACTGGCGTGCAGCGATCTCCAGCTGTGAACTGTTGCTGAACGAAACGTCAGGTACGCTGCGCGAGCTACAGGATACGCTTGAAGCGGCTGGCGACAAGCTCCAGGCCAATCTGCTGCGCATTCAGGATGCCACGCTGAACAGCCCGGACCTGGGCTTTATCGACAAGCTGGTGTTCGATCTGCAAAACAAACTTGACCGCATTATCAGCTGGGGCCAGCAGGCGATTGACCTGTGGATCGGCTATGACCGTCACGTGCATAAATTTATCCGTACCGCGATTGATATGGATAAAAACCGCGTGTTCGCTCAGCGGCTGCGTCAGTCGGTGCAAAACTATTTCGATAATCCATGGGCGCTGACTTATGCCAACGCCGATCGCCTGTTTGACGTGCGCGATGAAGAACTGACGCTGCGTAATGAAGAAGTCACCGGCGAGCTGCCGTCCGAGCTTGAATACGAAGAATTTAATGAAATTCGTGAACAGCTGGCAGCCATGATTGAAGAGGCGCTGGCTATCTATAAGGCGCAGCAAAAACCCCTCAACCTGGGCATGGTAATGCGTGACTATCTGGCCCAGTATCCCCGTGCGCGTCATTTTGATGTCGCAAGAATTGTCGTCGATCAGGCCGTGCGTTTAGGCGTGGCCGAAGCAGATTTCTCCGGCCTGCCCGCAGAGTGGCAGGTCATTAATGATTACGGAGCCAAGGTACAGGCGCATGTCATCGATAAATATTGAACAAGTAATGCCGGTTAAGCTGGCGATGGCGCTGGCTAATCCGATTTTTCCGGCGCTGGACAGTCAGCTTCGCGCCGGTCGCCATATTGGCATTGAAGAATTAGACAATCATGCCTTTTTGATGGACTACCAGGAGTACCTGGAAGAGTTCTATCACCGCTATAACGTGGAGCTGATCCGCGCGCCGGAAGGTTTCTTCTATTTGCGTCCGCGTTCCACCACGCTGATCCCGCGTTCGGTGCTTTCCGAGCTGGACATGATGGTGGGAAAAATCCTCTGCTACCTCTATCTCAGCCCTGAGCGCCTGGCCAATGAAGGGATTTTTACCCAGCAGGAACTGTATGACGAACTGCTGTCGCTGGCGGATGAAAACAAACTGCTGAAGCTGGTGAACCAGCGCTCAACGGGTTCTGACCTCGATCGACAGAAGCTACAGGAAAAAATGCGTGCCTCGCTAAGCCGCCTGCGCCGTCTGGGCATGGTGTGGTTTATGGGTAATGACAGCAGTAAATTTCGCATTATGGAATCCGTTTTCCGCTTTGGGGCCGATGTCCGCAGTGGCGACGATGTCCGTGAAGCGCAGCTTCGCATGATCAGAGACGGCGAAGCAATGCCGACCGAAAGCGCGCGTGCATTACAAGATGACAGCGAAGAGGACAGCAACGGGTCCGATAACGCGGAGAATGAGTAAATGATTGAACGCGGAAAGTTTCGCTCCCTGACGCTGGTTAACTGGAACGGTTTTTTTGCCCGCACCTTCGATCTGGACGAGCTGGTGACCACGCTCTCTGGCGGTAACGGTGCCGGTAAATCCACGACCATGGCGGCGTTTGTTACTGCACTGATCCCAGACCTGACGCTGCTGCATTTCCGTAACACCACGGAAGCGGGCGCGACCTCAGGTTCGCGTGACAAAGGCCTGCACGGTAAATTACGGCCGGGCGTCTGTTATGCCGCGCTTGACGTAGTGAACTCGCTTCATCAGCGCGTTATCGTTGGGGTACGGTTACAGCAGGTTGCCGGCCGCGATCGCAAAGTGGATATTAAGCCTTTCAGTATCCATGGCCTGCCAATGTCGCTCAACCCGACCGAAGTGCTGACTGAAACGGTCAACGCGCGTCAGGCGCGTGTTTTACCGCTTAGCGAACTGAAAGATAAGTTCGAAGCGATGGAAAGCGTGCAGTTTAAACAGTACAACTCCATTGCCGATTATCACTCGGTGATGTTCGATCTGGGCATCGTCGCGCGTCGCCTTCGTACGGCTTCTGACCGCAGCAAATATTACCGCCTGATTGAAGCGTCGCTCTACGGCGGTATCTCCAGCGCCATCACCCGCTCGCTGCGTGACTACCTGTTGCCGGAAAATGGCGGCGTGCGCAAGGCGTTCCAGGACATGGAAGCCGCACTGCGTGAAAACCGCATGACGCTGGAAGCGATTCGCGTCACCCAGTCCGACCGCGATCTGTTTAAGCATCTGATTACCGAAGCGACCAACTATGTGGCCGCCGACTATATGCGTCATGCCAATGAACGACGCATCCATCTCGATGGCGCCATCCAACAACGCAGCGAGCTGTTCGGCAGCCGTAAGCAGCTGGCGAGCGAGCAGTATCGTCACATTGAGATGGCTCGCGAACTGGCCGAGCATAACGGTGCGGAAAACGATCTGGAAACGGATTACCAGAGCGCCAGCGACCATCTCAATCTTGTGCAAACCGCAATGCGTCAGCAGGAAAAAATCGAACGCTACGAAGGCGATATCGATGAGCTGACCTATCGTCTGGAAGAGCAAAACGAGGTCGTGGCCGAAGCACGAGAAGTGCAGGAAGACAATGAAGCCCGTGCGGAAGCCGCCGAGCTGGAAGTGGATGAGCTGAAAAGCCAGCTGGCGGATTATCAGCAGGCGCTGGACGTCCAGCAAACCCGTGCAATTCAGTATCAACAGGCGCTGGGTGCCTTAAAACGCGCGCAGGAAATTTGTCAGATCCGCGATCTGAATATTGATAATGCAGATGAGTGGCAGGAAACCTTCCAGGCACGTGAGCAGGAGGCCACCGACCGGCTGCTGATGCTTGAGCAGAAGATGAGCGTGGCAGAAGCCGCGCACAGCCAGTTTGAACAGGCATTTGATTTGGTCACGCGCATTGGCGGATCGGTCAGCCGCAGCGATGCGTATCAAACCGGGCGCGAATTGCTGCGTGATGCCAGCAACCAGCGCTATCACGCTGAACAGCTGCAATCGCTGCGTTCGCGCCTGGCAGAAATGGAGCAGCGCCTGCGTGAACAGCAGGAAGCCGAGCGTTTGCTGAACGAGTTCTGCAAGCGTCACGGTCAGCAGTATGAGCCGGAAGAACTGGAAGCGTTGCAGCACGAGCTGGAAGCGCGAATTGAGCAACTGACGGAAAGCGTCTCGGACGCTGGCGAACGTCGGATGGCAATGCGTCAGGAGCTGGAACAGGTCAGCGACCGTATCGCTCGCCTGACCAGGCAGGCGCCACAGTGGCTGGCGGCGCAGGAAACGCTAACGCAGCTGAGTGAACAGACGGGCCAGGCGCTGGAAAACAGCCAGCAGGTCACTGAATTCATGCAGCAATTGCTGGAGCGTGAACGCGAAACTACCGTTGAACGTGATGAAGTCTCTGCGCGTAAGCGTGAGATCGAGAATCAGATTGAGCGTCTGAGCCAGCCGGGCGGTGCGGATGACAGCCGCCTGAATAACCTGGCTGAGCGGTTTGGCGGCGTGCTGCTTTCTGAAATCTACGATGATGTGACGATTGAAGATGCGCCTTATTTCTCCGCGCTTTACGGTCCGTCGCGTCACGCTATCGTGGTGCCCGATCTCTCGCTGGTGCGTGAGCAGCTGGATGGCCTGGAAGAGTGCCCGGAAGATCTTTACCTGATCGAAGGCGATCCGCAATCCTTTGACGACAGCGTCTTCAACGTTGAAGAGCTGCAACGGGCCGTGGTGGTCAAGGCGGGCGACCGTCAGTGGCGCTATTCACGTTTTCCAAAGGTGCCGCTGTTTGGCCGCGCTGCCCGTGAAAACCAGCTCGAACTGCTGCACGCGGAGCGTGAAACGCTGGCCGAGCGTTATGCCACCTTGTCCTTTGACGTGCAAAAAACGCAGCGACTGCATCAATCGTTCAGCCGCTTTATCGGTAGCCATCTTGGCGTGGCGTTTGAGGCAGATCCTGAAGCGGAAATGCGTCAGCTTAACGGCCGCCGTAACGAGCTGGAGCGCGCCCTCAGCGCTCATGAAAGTGAAAATCAGCAGCAGCGTCAGCAGTTTGAGCAGGCCAAAGAGGGCGTGGCTCAGCTGAACCGCCTGATGCCGCGTATCAGTCTGCTGCTGGATGAGACCTTACAGGATCGCTACGATGAAATCCTCGAGCGTCTGGATGAGGCACAGGAAGCCGCACGTTTCCTGCAACAGCATGCGGCTCACCTGGCAAAACTTGAGCCTTTACTGTCAGTATTGCAGAGCGATCCCGAGCAGCACGAACAGCTGAAGATGGACTATCAGCAGGCGCAGCAGACCCAGCGCGAAGCGCGCCAGCAGGCATTCGCCATTACCGAAGTTGTTCAGCGCCGCACGCACTTTAGCTACGTTGATTCTGCCGGAATGCTGGACGGCAACAGCGATCTGAATGAAAAACTGCGTCGTCGTCTTGAGCAGGCCGAATCGGAGCGTGCCCGTGCCCGTGAACGATTGAAAGGCCATCAGGCGCAGCTTACGCAATATTCTCAGGTGCTGGCCTCGCTGAAAAGTTCGTATGATGCCAAGCGCGACATGCTGAAAGAGTTGCAGCAGGAAATGCAGGATATCGGCGTGCAGGCGGATGCCAGCGCCGAAGAACGTGCCCGTCTGCGACGCGACGAACTCTACTCCTCGCTGACTAACAACCGCGCCCGCCGCAATCAGCTGGAGAAGCAACTGACCTTCTGCGAAGCAGAAATGGATGCACTGCAGAAAAAACTGAAGCGCATAGAGCGCGACTACCATCAGAGCCGTGAGCAGGTGGTGAACGCCAAAGCCGGATGGGTGGCAGTGCTGCGCATGGTGAAAGACAATGGAGTGGAACGTCGTCTGCATCGCCGCGAGCTGGCTTATCTGGGCGGTGATGAACTCCGTTCCATGTCGGATAAGGCGTTAGGTGCGCTACGCCTGGCGGTTGCGGATAACGAACATCTGCGCGATATCCTGCGGATGTCCGAAGATCCTAAGCGTCCTGAACGAAAAATTGAATTCTTCATTGCCGTTTACCAGCATCTGCGTGAACGTATTCGTCAGGATATTATTCGCACCGACGATCCGGTCGAAGCGATCGAGCAGATGGAAATCGAGCTGAACCGCCTGAGCGAGGAGCTCACGGCGCGTGAAAAAACGTTGGCCATCAGCTCACGCAGCGCCGCCAACATCATTCGCAAAACGATTCAGCGCGAGCAGAACCGGATTCGCCAGCTGAACCAGGGCCTGCAAAGCGTGAGCTTCGGTCAGGTGCAAAGCGTACGTCTTAACGTAAACGTGAGGGAGTCGCATTCAACGCTGCTGGACGTGCTGTCGGAACAGCACGAACAGCATCAGGACCTGTTTAACAGCAATCGTCTGACCTTCTCTGAGGCGCTGGCTAAGCTCTATCAGCGTCTGAATCCGCAGATCGATATGGGGCAGCGTACGCCGCAAACGATCGGCGAGGAACTGCTGGATTATCGCAACTATCTGGAAATGGAAGTGGAGGTTAATCGCGGTTCAGACGGCTGGCTGCGTGCGGAAAGCGGGGCGCTTTCAACGGGCGAAGCGATTGGTACCGGGATGTCGATTCTGGTGATGGTGGTGCAAAGCTGGGAAGAAGAGTCTCGCCGTCTGCGCGGCAAAGATATCTCTCCTTGCCGACTGCTGTTCCTCGATGAAGCCGCGCGTCTGGATGCGAAATCTATCGCTACGCTGTTTGAACTTTGCGATCGGCTTGAGATGCAGTTAATCATTGCTGCGCCGGAAAATATCAGTCCGGAAAAAGGCACCACCTACAAGCTGGTGCGTAAGGTGATTAATAATACCGAGCACGTGCATGTCGTTGGATTGCGTGGATTTGCGGCGGAACCGGCAACAAGAAATACGCTGGAAGAGTCAGAGGAGCAGCCGCTCACTCTGTGATAAAAATGGTCCGGTTTTTACAGCAGTATTGATAGTAAAAAGCGGCCACAGCGATTAATCTGTTACACGGCATTTGCTGCACCGCGGCAAGTGCCGTTTTCTTTTCTATACTGTTAACAATGACTAATCAACAGATGGTCATCGTCTGTTCCGACACGCTAAGGAGGCAAGGGATGTTGCTGACAAAACACGCTATAAGGTTATGGTCGGGCTGTTGCCTGACACTGTTACTCGGACAGACGCTACCGGCAGTTGCGGCTACGCCTTCCTATGCTGCGCCGGTAAACACTATCGTCTCTGTTTCTCATGCCCAGTCACGGTTACAGGCGTTATTTGCGACCGGCTATCGTCCATTTTATTTGAAAACGCTCGCGCCACTGTATGCGGCTTATGATATGCAGCCTATGTGGCAGGATCGTGAAGCCGTGCAGCAATTTCAGCAGCAGCTGGCCGAGGTTGCTATCTCAGGCGTTCAGCCGCAGTTTACCCAATGGGTGAGGCTGCTAACCGACCCATCCGTTACCGGGCTTGCTCGCGATGTGGTGTTGTCAGATGCCATGCTGGGATACCTGCAGTTTGTTTCGACAGTGCCAGCAAAAGGGGAAACCTGGCTCTACAGCAACGTCCCTTACAAACTGGACGTCCCTGCATTATCCATCATTAATCAATGGCAGCAGGCAGTACAGCACGGTGCAACCAGCGTATTTGTCGCTTCGCTGGTGCCGCAGCATCCCCAGTATGCGTTAATGCATCAGGCGTTAAAAAAGCTGCTGGCTGATAACCGGCCATGGCCGCAGCTCGCCAGCCGTCAAACGCTGCGTCCCGGTCAGATCAGTGACGACATGCCTGCCTTACGCGAAATTTTGCAGCGAACCAACATGCTGACGCCGGGCAATGACGCCCCTAAACCTGATGACGATGCGGTGCCAACGACTGCGGTACCGGCTTCTGTAGTTGATGAGGATGCGGTAGTAAGCCCTTCTGCCGCGCCAGTAGCGGAAAGCACTCAGGCAAACACGCCTGAACCTGCCGGAGAGGTGAACGGCAGTGCTCTGCCTGCAAATCCGGGGCAGATCTATTCCGCTGAACTGGTGGAAGGCGTGAAGCGTTTCCAGCGCTGGCAGGGATTGGAAGCGGATGGCGCTATTGGTCCACGTACGCGGGAATGGCTGAACGTTTCGCCACAGCTACGGGCCTCGCTGCTGGCACTGAATATCCAGCGCTTGCGGCTGCTGCCGGATGATATGCACAACGGGATTATGGTTAATATTCCCAACTTTTCGTTGATCTATTATCTGAACGGAAGTCAGATTCTGGCATCAAGAGTGATTGTTGGCCGTCCCGATCGAAAAACGCCGTTGATGCGCAGTGCGTTGAATAATGTGGTACTGAATCCGCCGTGGAACGTGCCGACTTCACTGGTTCGTCAGGATATCATTCCGAAGGTCAAACAGGATCCGGCTTATCTGTTCAAGCACAACTATACGCTGCTTTCTGGCTGGAGCAGTGATGCAGAGGTGATCGATCCTTCAATGATCGACTGGCATATGGTTTCGGCAGCCTCTTTCCCTTACCGGGTTCGCCAGGCGCCAGGCGCGACCAACTCGCTCGGCCGCTTCAAGTTTAATATGCCAAGTTCAGACGCTATTTATCTGCACGACACGCCAAATCATAATCTGTTCCAGAAAGATATTCGGGCGCTCAGTTCCGGATGCGTGAGGGTAAATAAGGCTTCCGATCTGGCAAATCTGCTGCTGCAGGATGCGGGTTGGAACGATTCACGTATTTCAAACACCCTGAAAGAGGGCGACACGCGCTACGTCTCTATTCGCCATCGCATCCCGGTGAACCTTTATTACCTGACCGCCTGGGTCGCTGACGATGGTAAAACGCAGTTTCGTACAGATATTTACAATTATGACATGACGGCGCGTTCAGGCGCACAGGTGTTAGCAAAGGCGGGCCAGCTGTTACTCTAGTTTTTGATTCTTCACGCTTTACTTTTCTCCGATTGCGTCCTGCATCGGAACGGGCACGGCAGGGACTTTAGGAAATGCCGTGCCCGTCACACTTCGTCGGTTGACGCAGCATTTTTACCCAGTTAAGGTTCGGGACGGTGACTATTTTCACCCTTTCAGAACATTTTAGCCGGGTAATACAGATTAATGGATAAATTCGACTCTCATCGCCGCAAATTGCTGGCCCTGGGCGGTTGCGCGTTAGGTTTGTCGCTGCTTCCGGGACAGGCGTTCGCTTCGCTGTCCACCTCTCGTCCAAGGGTTTTAACGCTGAATAACTTGCACACCGGAGAAAACCTCAAAACGGAATTCTTTAACGGTAAAAGCTATGACAAGGACGAGTTAACGCGCCTAAACCATTTTTTCCGTGATTATCGTGCCAACCAGATCAAAAGCATCGATCCGCACCTGTTCGATCAGCTTTATCTGCTCCAGGCCATGCTGAATACGCGCAAGCCAGTGCAGCTGATTTCAGGCTACCGCACGCTGGCAACCAATAATTCTCTCCGTTCACACGGCTCTGGCGTAGCAAAACACAGTTATCATACGCGGGGCCAGGCAATGGATTTTCATATCGAGGGCATCGCCCTGAGCAATGTACGCAAAGCGGCGCTTTCCATGAAAGCGGGGGGTGTAGGATACTACCCAAGCAGTAACTTTGTGCATATTGATACCGGGCCGGCGCGGCACTGGTAAGATGAAATTCCGGCCCGTGGGCTGGTGGTAATGGAGCATTATGGAATATCAAATCATACCGGTAACGGCATTCTCACAGAACTGTTCGTTAATCTGGTGTTCGGAAACGTTGCAGGCCGCAATCGTCGATCCGGGCGGTGATGCAGAAAAAATTCAGGCCAGCGTGAAAGCAAAGGGCGTGACGGTCACTCAAATTTTGTTGACCCATGGCCATCTTGACCATGTTGGCGCAGCAGCAGAACTGGCTGCTTTCTATAATGTTCCGATTATTGGGCCACATAAAGCTGACGCTTTCTGGCTGGAAAACCTGCCTGCGCAAAGCCAGATGTTTGGCTTTCCTGAGTGCGCTCCGCTATTGCCCGATCGCTGGCTGGAGGAGGGCGAAAAAGTCCAGACAGGAAATATCACTTTTGAGGTTCTGCTCTGCCCGGGACACACGCCGGGACACATCGTTTTTTTCGATCCCGCTTCGCGGATTTTGATATCAGGAGATGTGATCTTTAACGGCGGCGTAGGACGAACCGACTTCCCGCAGGGCAGCCACGATGATCTGATTCATGCCATCAAACACAAACTTCTCCCGTTAGGAGATGACGTGACGTTCCTGCCGGGCCACGGTCCGATGTCGACGCTGGGCCGCGAAAGAATAGCGAATCCTTTTTTGCAGTAACGGGACAGCATGAAATAAAAAAGCCTGCATTGAGCAGGCTTTTTTTTGCGCGCAATTTACAGCACGGCAACGATGGCTTCGCACAGTGGTGACATATTATCTGGCGTCATGCCTGCGACATTCACACGGCCTGAATTAACGGCATACACACCAAATTCTTCACGTAATCTGATGACCTGATCCTTGCTCAGCCCGCTGAACGAGAACATGCCGTTTTGGTTAATAATGAAGCTGAAATCGCCCTTAGCTCCTTTCTCCTGCAACGTATTAACAAACAGCTGACGCATGCGGTGAATGCGCTGACGCATATCGGTCAGCTCCTGCTCCCAGAGCGTACGTAACGTCTCGTTGCTGAGGATAGTGGCGACAACGGCCGCACCGTGCGCCGGTGGGTTTGAATAGTTGGCGCGGATGGTGGCTTTGACCTGGCTGAAAGCGGTATCAGCAATGCTGGCTTCACTGGCTACCAGCGTAAAAGCACCCACGCGCTCGTTATACAAACCAAAGTTTTTTGAATAAGAGCTGGCCACGATCAGTTCCTGATGACTTGCCGCGAAAATGCGCAGGCCTTCAGCGTCCTCTTCCAGCCCACGGGCAAAGCCCTGGTAGGCGAAATCGAACAGCGGTAGCCAGCCGTTAGCCAGCGACAGCTCAGCCAGCTGCGCCCACTGCTCAGCAGTAGGGTCGATGCCGGTTGGGTTATGGCAGCAGCCGTGAAACAGCACGACGTCACCCGCTTTAGCTTCACGCAGCGAGTTCAGCATGCCGTCAAAATCCAGTCCATGAGCGGCGGCGTCGTAATACTGATATTCAACGACTTCCAGACCGGCAGCGGCAAAAACGTTTTTGTGGTTTGGCCAGCTTGGATTACTGACCCAGATGCGTTTAGCGCTGGTCTGGGTGGCGATGAAATCGGCAGCAATACGCAGAGCACCCGTACCGCCAGGCGTCTGTGCAGTACGTGCACGCTTGTCTTGCAGAATGGCATTCTCTTTACCGAACAGCAGCACCTGAGTACATTTGCCAAAATCGGCGATGCCGTCGATGCTCAGATAATTTTTAGTCGTTTCATTTTCCAGCAGGTACTGCTCGGCTTTTTTTACGCTGGTCAGCACCGGGGTTTGCCCGGTTTCGTCTTTATACACGCCAATGCCGAGATTGATTTTATTAGGGCGTTCATCGGCGCGGAAAAGGTCGGCAAGGCCAAGGATAGGATCTGCGGCAGCAGCTGCAATGCGTTCAAACATAATGGAAGTCCGTTAGCTTAATCTGAAACGAAGTGGGTTTTCAGATTACCGCCGCCGTAACAAAATTGCCAACCGTTTGCGTGAAAAAGTGGATTAATAGCAGGAAGTTTTGAGGACAGACAGGCGAGCGACATTTATTTCAGAGATAAAAAAACGGGGCCGAAGCCCCGTTTTTCGTGTTGGCCGGAGGATAAATCCTCAGGCCCGCAATTAGAACTGGTAAACCAGACCTACTGCCACGGTGTCGTCGGTGTTCAGACCCAGTGGATTGTTGTCATCCAGCAGGTTGATCTGATAGTCAACGTAGGTAGACATGTTTTTGTTGAAGTAGTAGGTTGCGCCCACATCAACGTATTTGATCAGGTCAGCATCGCCAACGCCTTCAATATCCTTGCCTTTAGACTGCACGTAGGCAACGGATGGACGCAGACCGAAGTCAAACTGATACTGAGCGACTAATTCAATGTTCTGCGCTTTGTTAGCGAACGATGCGATTGACGCATCGCTGCCGTCAGAGAAGGTTCCGCTGTAAGAGATTGGCGTTGCGTTACGGGTTTCGCCGTACATTGCCGCCAGGTAAACGCTGTTAGCGTCATATTTCAGCGCGGTTGCCCATGCTTCAGCACGTTTGCCTGCGCCGCTGTTGTTAATAGTAATGGTATCAGCACTATCTTTAGAGTTCACTGCGGTACGAACACCAGCTGCCTGTGCATTAGTACGGTCATAAGAACCGTAAGCACCCGATACGCCTACACCGATTGGAGAGGTGTAGCTGGTAGACAACGCATAGCCGTCGCCGTTAGCACGACGGGTATCATCACGATCGTTCTTGCCCTGGTACTGTACAGCGAAGTCCCAGCCGTCAACCAGGCCGAAGAAGTTGGTGTTACGGTAGGTCAGAACGCCGGTAGTACGGCCGCCCAGGACGCCCAGGTCAGTATAAGCAGAGTCGCCACCGAATTCTGGCAGCATATCGGTCCAGCCCATTGGATCGTACAGCAGGCTGTAGTTACGGCCGTAGTCAATAGAGCCAAATTCAGCGAATTTCAGACCGGCGAAGCCCAGACGCGTTTTGTTACCGTCCTGCGCGTCTGAACCTTCTGAATTAGAAGCGTTAGCATTGTATTCCCACTGGCCGTAACCGGTCAGCTGGTCGTTAATCTGGGTTTCACCTTTGAAACCAAAGCGCACATAACTCTGGTCGCCGTCGTTGCCGTCATTATCAGAGAAGTAATGCAGACCAACTGCTTTGCCATAGAGGTCCAGCTTATTGCCGTCTTTATTATAAATTTCTGCTGCATTGGCTGCACCAGCGGCTAAAAGTGCTGGGATAACCAGTGCCAGAATGTTGCGCTTCATCATTATTTATTACCCTCATTGGAGTTATTTGGACACCTGCCACTGCCGTCAACAATTCTTTACAGAACCCTGAACCGAGTTTGGTGTCTTCCTGTGTCTGCACGCATCTTTCCATTCAGCGGTCGGTTAATCTACTCCGAAAATGCTACTAATCTCCTATTCTGGTTACAGGAGGAAAATATGTATTTCAAAATGTAAAATACAGGGAACTTTGTGAAGCATCTCATAATTTACAAAAATAAAAAAAGGCCAGCGAGGCTGACCTTTGTTATATATATGAATTTCTTATATTTAATGCCGAAAATCAGAAGCTGGCATTACGCGGTGTTCTTGGGAATGCAATCACGTCACGAACATTTTGCACGCCAGTAACATAAGCAATCAGGCGTTCGAACCCTAAGCCAAATCCTGAATGAGGGACTGTGCCATAGCGACGCAGATCGCGATACCACCAATAATCTTCTTTATTCAGACCCATTTCAGCCAGTCGCGCATCCAATACATCCAGACGCTCTTCACGCTGTGAACCGCCGATGATTTCACCAATGCCAGGCGCGAGAACATCCATAGCAGCCACGGTTTTACCATCGTCGTTCAGGCGCATGTAAAAGGCCTTGATGTCTTTTGGATAGTTTTTAACAACCACCGGCGCTTTGAAGTGTTTCTCTGCCAGATAACGCTCGTGTTCAGAAGAGAGATCGATGCCCCAGGAAACCGCATTTTCAAACTTTTCGCCACAGGCTTTCAGAATTTCGACGGCTTCGGTGTAATCCACCTGAGCAAAGTCTGTGGTTACAAATTGCTCAAGGCGTGAAATGGCTTCTTTGTCTACGCGCTCAGCGAAGAAGGCCATATCGTCAGCACGCTCTTCCAGAACGGCTTTGAACACATACTTCAGCATCGCTTCCGCTAATGCGGCATTATCTTCCAGATCGGCAAAGGCGACTTCCGGTTCAAGCATCCAGAATTCGGCCAGATGGCGGCTGGTATTTGAGTTTTCCGCACGGAAGGTGGGGCCAAAGGTATAGATTTTAGAAATTGCGCTGGCATAGGTTTCGCCGTTCAGCTGACCGGAAACGGTCAGGAAGGCTTCTTTGCCAAAAAAGTCTTCGTCATAATTGACTTTGCCTTCCGGCGTGCGCGGCAGGTTTTCCATATCCAGCGTAGAAACGCGGAACATTTCGCCAGCACCTTCGGTATCGGAGGCGGTAATCAGCGGTGTGGAAACCCAGAAAAAGCCTTGCTCATCAAAGAAACGATGCAGCGCCTGAGCCAGCGTGTGACGAACGCGAGCAACAGCACCAATCAGGTTGGTGCGCGGGCGCAGGTGAGCCACTTCACGCAGGTATTCAATGCTGTGACGCTTGGCAGCCATTGGATAGGTATCAGGATCGTCAACCCAGCCGACAACTTCAACGGCCGTGGCCTGAATCTCGAAGCTCTGGCCTTCGCCCGGAGATTCAACCACTTTACCGGTAATCATCACGGAACAGCCGGTAGTCAGACGCAGCACTTCTTCCTGATAATTATTCAGAGAATTATTGACGACAGCCTGGACGGGATTAAAGCAGGAGCCGTCATATACGGCGATAAAGGAAATACCGGCTTTTGAATCTCTTCGGGTACGTACCCAACCGCGAACGGTGACTTCGCTGTCAACCGCGACCCGGCCGTGCAGTAAATCCGCTACAGGCACAACGCTCATATAAAGTCTCTCTTTTCATCAGAATTAGAAATATCCCCGAAAATCGGGGTATGGCTATGTTACTTGCCGACGGACGAGACACAAGCAGAATTCGTTGTAATGAGGGAGATTTATTGCGTCAAAGCGGAAGAGAGGAGAAGAGGGGGGCGCCTCTTCTCCCTGAGCTATTCACTAGCTGGCTTTTTTCACCAGCGGCAAATCAAAGGCTTTTCGCAAAGCGCGGACGAAAGCTTTATCCTGACAAATTGTTTTGCCAGGGCTGTCGGAGAGTTTAGCAACCGGCTTGCCGTTACATTCCACCAGCTTGATCACGATATTAAGCGGCTTGACCTGAGGGATATCGCAGGTCAGACGCGTACCGATACCAAAGATGACGTTGGCACGCTGTCCAAAGTGGCGATAGAGGTCGAGCGCTTTATCCAAATCAAGATTATCGGAAAAGACCAGCGTCTTGCTTTGGGGATCAATGCCCAGCTTTTGGTAATGGGCGATAGCTTTTTCCCCCCATTCAACCGGATCGCCCGAATCATGGCGCAAACCCTGATAGCTGCTGGCGAAGTGCTGGCCGAAATCACGCAGGAAAGCGTCCATGGTGATACAGTCAGTCAGGGCAATGCCCAGGCTGTCAGGATATTCCTCCAGCCATGCCTGAAGCGCTGCGCGCTGGCTGTTCGCCAACACCGGGCTGATTTGTTGATGTGCCTGGAACCATTCGTGAGCCTGAGTCCCCACCGGTGCCAGCTGTAACTGACGGGCAACATCATAATTGCTGGAACCAACCAGCCACGGAAAATCTGCTTTCAGCGTGCTGACAATCGCCATCTGCACATCGCGTGAAAAACGGCGGCGCGTCCCAAAATCCATCAGCTTAAAGCGTGACATATCTAAATCGTTGGTCAGCGTGCTGAAACCAGCCAGCTTGCTTTGCAATCGTTCGACGGCCATCTCTGGCTGCACGGTTGGCGAGCGATGGCGGTGAACCACTTCACTGATCAGCGCCAGCAGAGGGACTTCCCACAGAATCACTTCCAGCCAGGGGCCGGCAATACGGATATCGAGCTTGCCCTGATGATTACGCACGCGGACCTGAGAGGGGTCGTAACGGAATTGCCGTAGCCACTGGAGGTAATCCGGCGTAAAAAAGGGCAGCCCGGAAAGGTATTCAGCTTCTTCGCTGGTGAGCGCCAGCGACTGCATCATACTAATCTGACTCGAAATTTCATCAGCGTAGATGCCGAGAAGATCGTCACCCCGGCAGCGAAACTCCGCTACGACGGAAACCTTCTGATAACGATGAAATACCGCCTGTTGCATATGCAACTTGTAGGCATCGGTGTCCAGCAATGTGGTCAGTATCGGGGAAGCATGTCGTGTCATGGTGCGTTTCAGCATCCTCTGGCGAAGAGCGTTATCCCTGGTTAAAAAAAAGGAAAAGACGCAGGAGTATAACTTGAATACTCATTTATTGAACCCGATCACAGCACAATTCAGCAGGGCAGGTCGAGGGCAATCTGTGCGCTTGTTAATGGAATGTATATTTTAACCGCATTATTCACCGCAGAACCGCATTCTCCGTGGCAACATCACGACAACAGGAATAGACTTGAAACGGTTAACTAATTATCGACGTGAGAAGGACTTATGACGCAATTGCCGCAAGCCAAGCATCGCCATGATTATCGTGCGCCGGATTATACTATTACCGATATTGACCTCACCTTTGTCCTTGATGCCGCCACCACCCGAGTCACGGCTGAGAGCCGGGTAAAGCGCTTAGGAAACCCCGGCGCGCCGTTGCGTCTCGACGGCGGCGACCTGACGCTGGTTTCTCTGGAAGTGGATGGCCAGGCGTGGTCGCATTATCAGCTGGAAGACGGGGCGCTTACCCTGACCAATTTACCGGAAACTTTCTCGTTGAAGATCGTCAACGATATTCATCCGGACAAGAACACCGCGCTGGAAGGGCTGTATAAGTCTGGCGAAGCGCTGTGCACGCAGTGTGAAGCTGAAGGTTTCCGCCATATTACCTGGTATCTCGATCGGCCCGACGTGCTCGCCCGTTTTACGACGACGCTGATCGCAGAAAAGCATCTCTATCCCTATCTGTTGTCGAACGGCAACCGGATCGATGGCGGCGAGGTGGGAGATGGCCGTCACTGGACCAAATGGGAAGATCCCTTCCCGAAACCTTGCTATCTGTTCGCGCTGGTCGCAGGCGATTTTGATGTATTACGCGACAGTTTCAAAACGCGTTCAGGCCGCGATGTGGCGCTGGAGATATTTGTCGATCGCGGCAATCTCGATCGCGCTGACTGGGCCATGACCTCGTTGAAAAACAGCATGAAGTGGGATGAAGAACGCTTCGGGCTGGAATACGACCTGGACATTTTCATGATCGTCGCCGTTGATTTCTTCAACATGGGCGCAATGGAAAACAAAGGCCTGAACGTCTTTAACGCCAAATACGTGCTGGCTAAAGCGGAAACCGCGACGGACAAAGACTATCTCGGCATTGAAGCTGTAATTGGTCATGAATATTTCCATAACTGGACCGGTAACCGCGTCACCTGCCGCGACTGGTTCCAGTTAAGCCTGAAAGAAGGTTTGACCGTTTTCCGCGATCAGGAGTTCAGCTCTGATTTGGGTTCCCGCGCGGTTAACCGTATTGATAACGTACGCATTATGCGTGGCGCGCAGTTTGCGGAAGATGCCAGCCCGATGGCGCATCCAATCCGTCCTGAACAAGTTATCGAAATGAATAACTTCTACACCCTGACCGTGTATGAAAAGGGTTCGGAAGTGATCCGCATGATGCACACGCTGTTAGGCGAAGAAAACTTCCAGAAAGGCATTCAGCTCTACTTCGAGCGTCACGACGGCAGTGCGGCAACCTGTGATGATTTTGTTCAGGCGATGGAAGATGCCTCTAATGTCGATCTCTCACAGTTCCGCCGCTGGTACAGCCAGTCGGGCACGCCAGTGCTCTCAATCCGGGATGATTACAATCCTGAGCTGGAACAATATACGCTGCACGTCACGCAAATGACGCCGCCGACTGCCGACCAAAAGCAAAAGCTGCCGCTGCATATTCCGCTTGATATCGAGCTTTACGACGGCGAAGGCAACGTGATTCCTTTGCAGCACAACGGTCATCCTGTGCATCACGTGCTGAACGTGACGGAAGAGTTCCAGAGCTTCGTTTTCGATAACGTTTACTTCCAGCCGGTGCCTTCTTTGCTGCGTGAATTCTCTGCGCCAGTGAAGCTGGATTACAACTGGAGTGATGCTCAGCTGACCTTCCTGATGCGTTATGCCCGCAATGATTTTTCTCGCTGGGACGCCGCTCAGAGTCTGCTTGCTACCTACATCAAACTCAACGTGGCGCGTTACCAGCAGGGGCAGCCGCTCTCTCTGCCGCTGCACGTGGCGGATGCCTTCCGCGCGGTGCTGCTGGAAGAGAACAGCGATCCCGCGTTGATGGCGCTGATCCTGACATTGCCGACGGAGAATGAAATAGCCGAGCTGTTTGATGTTATCGATCCGGAAGCGATTGCAGAAGTCAGGGAGTCGCTGCTGCGCACGCTGGCGACAGAACTGGCTGATGAGTGGCTGGCGGTTTATCACGCGCATCACAGCACGGAATATCGCATCGATCATGCGGATATCGGCAAGCGTGCATTGAAAAACGTTTGCCTGACCTATCTGGCATTTGGCGACGCTAAGCTGGCGGAAAAACTGATTGTTTCCCAGTTTAACAAGGCCAACAACATGACCGATTCGCTGGCGGCGATGGTGGCTTCTGTCGCGGCACAGTTGCCTTGCCGTGATGAACTGTTAACTGAGTTCGACGAGCGCTGGCATCGGGACGGACTGGTGATGGATAAGTGGTTTAGCCTCCAGGCGACAAGCCCGGCGGACGACGTGCTTAGCCGTGTACGGGCGCTGTTAAGCCATCGCTCGTTTACCCTGAGTAATCCAAACCGCATCCGCTCACTGGTTGGCGCATTCGCGTCTGGCAATCCTGCGGCTTTCCACGCGAAAGACGGCAGCGGCTATCAGTTCCTGGTGGAAATCCTGACGGATTTGAATACGCGTAATCCTCAGGTAGCCGCGCGAATGATTGAGCCGCTGATCCGCCTGAAACGCTATGATGCCGACCGTCAGGCATTGATGCGCAGCGCGCTGGAGCAGTTAAAAGGGCTGGAGAACCTCTCCGGCGATCTGTATGAGAAGATCGCTAAAGCCCTAAATAACTAACCGTTAGCCATAAAAATGGCCCGGCGCTGATGAGGCGTTGGGCCATTTTATAAGGAAAAAACTATCGTTGAGCGTAACGCTTTTCCACTTCTACCGGCGAGCGCTTCATCACGCGATCCAGCACTTCCGCTTCCAGCTCGGCCAGGCGCACTGAACCTTTACGGCGCGGACGCGGCAAATCAATCGTTAAATCCAGTCCAATCTGACCTTCTTCAATTAACAGGACGCGATCGGCCATGGCGACGGCTTCGCTCACATCGTGCGTCACCAGCAGCACGGTGAAATGATGGCGTTGCCAGAGAGATTCAATTAAATCCTGCATCTCAATGCGGGTTAGTGCATCCAGCGCGCCTAAGGGTTCATCAAGCAACAGCAGGCCCGGACGGTGGATCAGCGCACGCGCCAGCGCGACACGCTGTTTCTGACCACCGGAAAGCGCCGCCGGCCACTCTTTCGCCCGGTCAGCCAGGCCGACCGCTTCAAGCGCTTCCAGCGCCGCGGTTTTCCAGGCTTTGCCTTTTAAGCCCAGACCGACGTTATCGATAATACTTTTCCAGGGCAGCAAACGTGCATCCTGGAACATCAGGCGGGTATCGTCTCTTGCTTCACTCAGCGATGCGCTTCCGGCCAGTAGCTCACCGGTTGAGGTCTTTTCCAGCCCGGCCAGCAGGCGGAGAAGCGTACTTTTGCCGCAGCCGCTGCGTCCCACCACCGCCACAAACTGGCCGGAAGGGATATGCAGATCGATGTTATTCAGTACTGTCCTGCCGTTATACTGCTTGCTGACGCCGTTAATCACCAGAGGCGTGCCGGCATTGAGACGCGCCGGAGCGGTTTTTACTTCACTCATGCATTTTCCTCTTTCAGTTGATAAGCCGGGTGCCAGCGCAGCCAGACGCGTTCGAGTAACAGCGCGCTGACGTCAGCCAGTTTACCGAGCAGGGCATAAAGGATAATGGCGACTACCACCACATCCGTTTGTAAGAATTCGCGAGCGTTCATTGCCAGATAGCCAATACCTGAATTCGCGGAAATGGTTTCTGCAACAATCAGCGTCAGCCACATCAAACCCAGTGCAAAACGTACGCCGACCATAATGGAAGGCAGCGCTCCCGGCAGCACTACCTGAATAAACAGGCTCCAGCCGGAAAGACCATAGCTGCGCGCCATTTCTACCAGTCCGCGATCGATATTGCGGATGCCGTGATAAGTATTGAGATAAATCGGGAACAGCGTCCCCAGCGCCACCAGGAAAATCTTGGCGGATTCGTCAATGCCGAACCAGAGGATCACCAGCGGGATGAGCGCCAGGTGCGGTACGTTACGCAGCATCTGCACTGAGGTATCCAGCAGGCGTTCGCCAAGGCGTGACATACCGGTAATCAGTCCCAGAATCAGCCCAATTGACCCGCCAATACTGAAACCAATAGCGGCACGCCAGCTGCTGATCGCCAGGTGCTGCCACAACTCACCGCTGGCGGAAAGATTCCAGAAAGTGACCACAATGGCTTCCGGCGACGGCAGGATACGGGTTGAAAGCCAACCCGTTTGTGAGGCAATTTGCCAGACCACGATCAGCAGGACAGGTAACGCCCAGGGGATAAGCTGATTTCCGATGCGGTTAAGTTGTTTTTTCATAGTGACCTCAGCTCTGCGAAACTTTTTGTGGCGCGAAGTCATGCGCTACCGCTTCGCCATGCGCGGTAATGGCATGCGGCCTGGGCACTTCCGGCACGTTCAGATCGAGATGCGGGAACAGCAGTTCTCCCACGCGGTAAGCCTCTTCCAGATGCGGATAGCCCGACAGAATAAAGGTTTCAATGCCCAGATCGGCATATTCCTGCATTCTTGCTGCTACCGTTTCGCCATCGCCGACCAGTGCCGTACCCGCACCACCGCGCACCAGGCCAACGCCTGCCCACAGATTCGGGCTGATTTCCAGCTTGTCGCGGCGACCCCCGTGCAGCGCGGCCATACGGTGCTGGCCAACGGAATCGGTCTTCGCCAGCGCGGCCTGAGCTTTAGCAATGGTGGCATCATCCAGATGTGAGATCAGACGATCGGCCGCTTTCCACGCTTCTTCATTGGTTTCACGCACGATAACGTGCAAACGAATGCCGAATTTTACCTTGCGGCCCTGTGCGGCTGCTTTGGAGCGCACCTGTTCAATTTTCTCTTTAACCTGCGCCGGAGGCTCGCCCCAGGTCAGATAAACGTCGACCTGTTCAGCGGCCAGATCCTGCGCGGGTTCAGAAGAACCGCCAAACCACAGCGGTGGGCGCGGCTGTTGTACCGGTTTGAACATCAGACGTGCGCCACGGACGTGCACGTGTTTGCCTTCGTAATCAACCGTTTCGCCTTCGAGCACACGTCGCCATACGCGGGTAAATTCGGCAGATTCATCATACCGTTCTTTGTGATCGAGGAAAACGCCATCACCGGCCAGTTCTTCTGCATCACCGCCCGTTACCAGGTTGAACAGTGCGCGGCCGTTAGAGAGGCGATCCAGCGTTGCCGCCTGGCGCGCGGCCTGAGTAGGGGAGATAACGCCAGGGCGCAGCGCGACCAAAAAACGCAGGCGTTGCGTAACCGGGATCAGCGACGCTGCAACCAGCCAGGCATCTTCGCAGGAACGACCGGTTGGAATTAACACGCCGCCAAAGCCTAAACGATCGGCCGCCTGAGCAATTTGTTGCAGATAACCATGATCGACCGGACGTGCGCCTTCGGCAGTCCCTAAATAATGACCATCACCGTGGGTTGGCAGAAACCAGAAAACAGAAAGGCTCATCGTGTCACTCCTTATTCAGTCACGGAAGTGGCGTGCCAGATACGGCTGGCTACGTCGACTTTTACCGGCATTAAATGATTGGCATAAAACAGATCGGCAGTATGCTGTTGGGCTTTGGCCGTTTTCTCACTTACCGGGCCAATAATCGTTGGCGGCCGGTGGTCAAGATAACTGGCAATAACCGGTTCAGGCAGGCCAATGGTTTTAGAGAGGAGGGCGATACTTTGCGTGCGATCGCTGCGCGTTAGCTCGTCGGCCTGGCTAAAGGTATCCAATACCGCATTGACAAAGGGACCGTTGGCTTCGGTAAACGAGCGGGTCGCCAGGTAAAAAGAACCTGTCAGGTTCAAATCGCTGCCGTCTGCCAGCACCCGGACGCCGCCTTGAAGCAACGCGGCGGAGTAGTAAGGATCCCAAATCGCCCACGCATCCACATCGCCCTGCTGGAAGGCTGCACGCGCGTCAGCAGGTGTCAGATAGGTTGGTTTGATATCGCTGAACGTCAGGCCAGCTTTCGTCAATGCACGCAGCAGTAAATTGTGTGAACTGGAGCCTTTCTGGAAGGCGACCTTATGGCCTTTCAGGTCAGCTACGGTTTTAATCGGGCTGTTTTCCGGTACCAAAATCACTTCGGACTGCGGCTTCGGTGGCTCAGAGCCGACATACAGCAGATCCGCACCTGCCGCCTGAGCAAAGATTGGCGGGATATCGCCGGTACTGCCTAAATCAATGCTGTTAACGTTTAAGGCTTCCAGCATTTGTGGGCCAGCAGGGAACTCAACCCATTTGATCTGCGTACCGGGAAAACGCTTTTCCAGCAGCTGGTGGGAACGGGCCAGCGCCATACTGACTGAACCTTTCTGATAACCAATACGGAAAGTTTTGGGTGCGGCGGGTTCGGCAGCAAAAGTGCTGCCCATTAACAAACCAGTGACTGCCAGTGCCGATACGAAACGCGTAAACAAACTCATGCTTTCTTCCTTATACGGCAGTAGCCAGTGGCTGGTGTCGACGCGCAAGCGCATGCCAAAACGTCTCCACCGACTCAGCAATACGGTCCGCCAGGAGTGGGGAAAGCTCCGGCTGCCGGTCGTAGTTTGCGATCTGACTGTCGTCAGCGAAGACACCGTGCAGCACTTCCTGAGCTTTCAGGGCGTTCAGAACCGGCTTGAGGGCATAGTCAACCGCCAGCATATGAGCAAGCGTCCCGCCAGTCGCCAGCGGCAGCACCACTTTATGTTCCAGTGCGCGCTCGGGCAGTAAATCCAGCAGCGTTTTCAATGCGCCGGAAAACGAGGCTTTATAGACCGGGGTTGCCACGATCAGGCCATCCGCGCTCTCCAAATCCTCCCGCAGTGCCAGCAGGGCAGGGGAATCAAAACGCGCATAAAGCAGATCTTCAGGATGAAAATTATGCAGGTTCCAGGGTATGACTTCGACGCCGCGCTGTTCAAGGGCCTGCTGGCAGAGCGTCAGCAGGGCTGTAGACCGGGAAGGATAGCGAGGACTTCCTGCCAAAGTAATAACGCGCATCACCACTCCTTATAACTAAAAGTTATTGATTAAGCTTATTTTCAAACCGATGGAACTATCCTGACAGAGTGTGCAGAGAGGCTTAAATGATTTATCCGGCATATTTAAGTCGATTTTTAGATAAGAAAGGCGGGCCTGAGGAGAAACAGTGAAAAAAGAGCAGGATGCAACAGCGAAACCGGACGCAAACGTTTTACTTTCCGGTCAAACGACTTTACCATTTTCCCCCGCGCCTGCAGCGTCACTGCGTCGTCTTCAACCCGTATCTTCTTCCGCAACATGTCCATAATAAAGGCGGGAAAGGTCAGGGTACCGCACGCATTTTCAGGGTAGGTATCGTTGCGATACCACCGTTAGCTTTTTCCCGGGTCCGGTATCGCCGGCCATTCAGGAGCGAACATGTACAATCTGGTCCGTAAGGCGCTGTTTCAGCTGGATGCTGAACGTGCGCATGAACTGACTTTACAGCAGCTGCACCGCATAACCGGTACGCCACTGCTTCATCTGGCTCGTCAAACGCTGCCTTTCAAACCGGTAAACTGTATGGGGCTGGTATTTAAAAATCCCCTTGGCCTGGCCGCAGGACTGGATAAAAACGGTGAATGTATTGATGCCTTTGGCGCAATGGGCTTTGGATCGATTGAAATTGGTACGGTAACGCCACGCCCGCAGCCGGGTAATGACAAGCCAAGAATGTTTCGTATTCTGGAGGCGGAAGGGATCATTAACCGCATGGGTTTCAATAACCTCGGCGTAGACCATTTGGTCGAAAACGTAAAAAAAGCGCATTTCGATGGTGTCCTGGGCATTAATATCGGGAAAAATAAAGATACGCCGGTCGAACTGGGCAAAGAAGATTATTTAATCTGTATGGAAAAGGTTTATCCCTGGGCGGGATATATTGCGATTAATATCTCTTCACCAAATACGCCTGGATTACGTACGCTGCAATATGGCGAAGCATTGGACGATTTGCTGTTAGCGATAAAACAAAAACAGCAAGAGCTTGAAAAGCTACATCATAAATATGTTCCCGTTGCGGTAAAAATTGCGCCGGACCTCACAGAAGAAGAGCTTATCCAGATCGCGGATAGTTTAGTGCGGCACAACATTGATGGTGTTATTGCGACCAATACAACGCTGGACCGTTCTCTGGTTAACGGCTTAAAACACAGCGATGAAATGGGCGGGCTGAGCGGTCGCCCGCTGCAATTGCGCAGTACGGAAATTGTTCGCCGACTTTCACATGAACTTCAGGGACGGCTACCGATAATTGGCGTAGGTGGAATAGATTCCCTGGTCTCTGCCAGAGAAAAAATGGCCGCTGGCGCGTCGCTGGTGCAAATATATTCCGGCTTTATTTATAAAGGGCCGCCTTTGATAAAAGAAATTGTCACGAATTTGATCTGAAACCGACTTAACTTAGCCAGGGGCTTTATTTTCGCCTCTGGCTCGTTTATATTTTGTCCTGTTTACCCATTATTCAGACTATTGTGATGGCGTTGGCCGTCATCAACATATAGCGTGCTTACCTTTATTCATTACAGGACGCCCTATGAGGATTAAACCTGACAACAGCTGGCGCTGGTTTTTCGATGCTGAAAACGACCGCATGATGCTGGATATGGCCGACGGGACGCTATTCTGCTCACGCTTCCCGCGTAAGATGCTCACGCCAGATGCCTTCACGCCTTCGGGATTCTGTGTTGATGATGCCGCGCTGTTTAACAGCTTTGAAGAGAACAGCCGTAATGGCGATTTGAACGATGAGCAGCGTACCGAGCTGATATTAAACGCGCTGGTGGCACAACGCTTTCTTAAGCCGCTGATGCCCAAAAGCTGGCATTTCGAAACGCATCTGCAAAACAAAACGCCTGTTGAGGGTGAGATGGTAGCGGTACGCCTGTGTGAAAACGGCGAAGAAGCGACGCTGCTGGTGGTTGAAGCCGGAGAAAGCGCGGCGCTCTGTCTGCTGGCGCAGCCGCAACTGGCGCTGGCAGGTCGCACCATGATGCTTGGCGATGCCATCAAGGTGATGAACGATCGCCTGCTTCCGGCTATTTCGCAGTACCATTTCTCTTTTGCTCGCGCGGTGTAACCGAATCGTTATCCGCGCCCGGTAACAGCGTTTGGGCTGGCGTCATCGCTGGCTAATGACGATATTGCCTGTGGGAATGCAGCTGCAGGTCAGGATGGATTGATCCTCACGAACCGCCCCTTTTTTCATAGCGCGAACCTGGCCCGCTTCCAGCCTGACGCGGCAACTGCCACAAATTCCGGCGCGGCATGAGTAGGGAATGCGATAACCCTGCATTTCCAACTGCTCCAGCAACACCTGTTGATTGTTGCCGCGGAATGTTTCTCCCTGCCAACAGATCGTCACGCTCTCGGCCGCCTCATTAACCACTTCTAATGCTTCAGCAATCACGCCCGCGCCATAGGCACGTGGTGCGCTTGTTTCCAACACCTCAAGCTCATCGCCCACCCGCAGAATCCCGCTGTTGCGGGCGATAAGATTCAAACCAAAATCGACATCTCCGCTGCCATCCGCTGCGGTACGAAATTTTTGCAGCGTGCTCAGAGGTTCGCCAGTGGGATGTTTTCGGCCGCGCTCGGGACTGACGGTCGTAAAAATACAGCGGCTGCACGGTTTGGGGACATCAAATTCAACGCTGCCGATCTTGACCCGGGACCAGCTGTCTTCCGCCCAGGGCGTTGCGCCGGTTACCACCAGGTTGGGCCTGAACTGTTCCAGTTTGACCCCTGCCGGACAGCGCTGGCGTAAATCCTGAAGGGACGCTTCATTAACCAGCAGAAAAGGGAAGCCATCGGCGAATCCCAGCGGCACCTGCTGAAACCGTTTTACCCGGCGGGTCATTTCCGGGCCAACCCAGCGTAGCTGCACGGCGCGAGGAAAAAAGCCGCTCAGCCATTCATTAATAGCGTCAGGAGCGATCGATGAGGTGAAACTATTGCCCCAGATTTCTGTTGGCGCAGCAACGTTGGCAAAATCGGCAAAGCAAATTGTCGCGCTGCTGCCGTCCGGCGCGGCCAGATACAAACCTTCAGGAGTCAGCGCGGGGGTGAAAAGCACCATTTCAGGATACTGGCGGGCAGTGATAAATGTCCCGTCCGGGTCAGTCAGCATAAACACGCGATCGAAAGCCAGACCGCTTGCCAGCACCTGAGCATGGGAAACCTGGGTGCCGCGCATGGATTTTACCGGGTGAATAAACAGACGAGACAGGCCGATCATAAGATCTCCGGGCAGAAAAAGGGATGCCAGCGCGAAAAACTGCCGGGGGAGCTGACGAAAAGAAGCTAACTTTATGACATGTGCCTGCGATTAGCTATAATGCGCAGCAATTTTCTGAAGACGATAAGTGACGGTATGAATTCTCTGTTTGCCAGTACGGCGCGTGGGCTCGAAGAGCTGTTAAAAAGTGAACTGGAAGCGATGGGGGCGCAAGCCTGCCAGGTTGTCCAGGGCGGCGTACATTATCAGGGTGACGATCGTCTGATGTACCAGAGCCTGATGTGGAGCCGTCTGGCTTCCCGCATCCTGCTGCCGCTGACCGAGTGTGGCGTCTATAGCGACCTGGATCTCTATCTGGGCGTGCAGGCGATCGACTGGCCGGCCATGTTCGGCAGCGATAAAACCTTTGCCGTGCATTTCAGCGGCCTGAATGAAGTGATTCGCAACAGCCAGTACGGTGCGCTGAAAGTCAAAGACGCCATCGTGGACAGCTTCACGCGTAAAAACCTGCCGCGCCCGGATGTGGATCGCGAGCAGCCCGATATTCGCGTTAACGTCTGGCTGAATAAAGACACCGCGAGCATTGCGCTTGATCTGAGCGGAGAAGGTCTGCATCAGCGCGGCTATCGCCAGCAGACTGGCCAGGCACCTTTAAAAGAGAACCTGGCCGCGGCAATCGTGCTGCGTTCCGGCTGGCAAGCGGGTACGCCGCTGGTGGATCCGATGTGCGGTTCAGGAACCTTGCTGATCGAAGCGGCGATGATTGCCAGCGATCGTGCGCCTGGCCTGCATCGCACCCACTGGGGCTTTACCGGCTGGAATAAATTTGATGACGTGCTGTGGCGTGAAGTGACCAGCGAAGCACAAGTTCGTGCTCGCCGGGGCGTGCAGGAAACGACTTCACGTTTCTTTGGCTACGATAACGATTCCCGCGTGATTGAACGTGCGCGTGCCAACGCCCGTCGCGCAGGCCTGGCGGACATTATCGGTTTCACCGTACAGGACGTGCTGAAACTGACTAATCCACTGCCTGAAGGGCCGGTGGGCACCGTGCTGAGCAACCCGCCTTACGGTGAGCGTCTGGAAAGCGAACCCGCGCTGATTGCTCTGCACAGCCAGCTCGGCCGTATTATGAAGAATCACTTCGGCGGCTGGAACCTGTCGCTGTTCAGCGCGTCACCAGAACTGTTGAGCTGCCTGCAACTGCGTGCAGAGCGCCAGTTCAAAGCCAAAAATGGTCCGCTGGACTGCGTGCAGAAAAACTACCAGCTGGCGGTCAGCGCTTCGCCAAACCCGGCTGGGCAGATCGCTGAAGACTACGCTAACCGCCTGCGTAAAAACTTGAAGAAGCTGGAGAAATGGGCGCGTCAGGAAGGCATCGAATGCTACCGTATTTATGACGCCGATCTGCCGGATTATAATGTCGCGGTCGATCGTTATGGCGAGTGGGTCGTGGTGCAGGAATACGCGCCGCCAAAAACCATCGACCCAACCAAAGCCCGTCAGCGCCTGTTCGACGTGATTTCCGCCACGCTCAGCGTGCTGGATCTGCCAGCAAACAAGCTGGTCATGAAAACCCGCGAGCGTCAGAAAGGCAAAAGCCAGTATCAGAAGCTGGGCGAGAAGGGCGACTTCTTTGAAGTTTCCGAATTTAACGCAAAGCTGTGGGTGAACCTGACTGACTATCTCGATACCGGTCTGTTCCTCGATCACCGGGTTGCCCGCAAAATGCTGGGTCAGATGAGCAAAGGAAAAGATTTCCTTAACCTGTTTGCTTATACCGGCAGCGCCAGCGTTCACGCAGGCCTCGGCGGCGCGCGCAGTACCACGACTGTAGATATGTCCCGCACCTATCTGGAATGGGCCGAGCGTAACCTGCGCCTGAACGGATTGACCGGACGTCAACACCGCCTGATGCAGGCCGACTGCCTGAGCTGGCTGCGTGACTCCGACGAGCAGTTCGATCTGATCTTTATCGATCCGCCAACGTTCTCAAACTCCAAACGTATGGAAGAGAGTTTTGACGTGCAGCGCGATCATTTATTGTTGATGAAAGATCTGAAAAGGCTGCTGCGTAAAGGCGGCACCGTGATGTTCTCCAACAACAAACGCGGCTTCAAAATGGACCACGACGGGCTGGCTGAGCTGAATCTTGCTGCGCAGGAAATCACCGCCAAAACCCAGTCGCAGGATTTTGCCCGCAACCGTCAAATTCATAACTGCTGGCTGATTACTCACGCCGGTAAGGAATAAGTTTTTATGTCACTGATCAGTATTCATGGTGCTTACCTCTCCTTCAGCGATGCACCGCTGCTGGATAACACCGAACTGCATATCGAAGAAAACGAGCGCGTCTGTCTGGTTGGCCGTAACGGCGCAGGCAAATCCACGCTGATGAAAATCATCAACCGCGAGCAGCCGCTGGATGACGGCCGCATCATTTATGAGCAGGACCTGGTCATTGCGCGTCTGCAACAGGATCCGCCGCGGAATGTGAAAGGCTCGGTTTATGATTTTGTTGCCGAAGGTGTTAACGAGCAGGCCGAGTACCTGAAGGCCTATCACGCCATCTCGCATCTGGTCATGAGCGACCCGAGCGACAAGAACCTGAACGAGATGGGAAGGCTGCAAAGCATTCTCGATCATCAGAACCTCTGGCAGCTGGAAACGCGTATTCAGGACGTGCTGAAACAGATTGGCCTGGACGGTGATGCGCCACTTTCCTCGCTTTCCGGCGGCTGGCTGCGTAAAGCGGCGCTGGGCCGTGCGCTGGTCAGCAATCCACGCGTTTTAATGCTGGATGAGCCAACTAACCACCTGGATATCGAAACTATCGACTGGCTGGAAACGTTCCTGAAAACGTTCCAGGGCAGCATTATCTTTATCTCGCACGACCGTTCGTTTATTCGCAATATGGCGACGCGCATTGTCGACCTGGATCGCGGCAAGCTGGTCTCCTGGCCGGGCGATTACGATCAGTTCCTGCTGGGCAAAGAAGAAGCGCTGCGCGTGGAAGAGATGCAGAATGCAGAGTTTGACCGCAAGCTGGCGCAGGAAGAAGTCTGGATCCGTCAGGGCATCAAGGCTCGGCGTACCCGTAACGAAGGACGTGTGCGCGCGCTGAAAGCGTTGCGTAACGAGCGTGCCGAGCGTCGTGAAGTGATGGGCAAAGCCAATATGCAGGTAGAAGAGGCGAGCCGCTCCGGTAAGATCGTCTTTGAGCTGGAAGACGTTAGCTACGGCGTTGCAGGCAAGCAGCTGGTAAAAGGTTTCTCCCGCCAGGTACAGCGCGGCGATAAAATTGCGCTAATTGGCCCGAACGGCTGCGGCAAGTCCACGCTGCTGAAACTGATGTTGGATCAGCTGAAACCGGACAGCGGTCGTGTACATATTGGTACCAAACTTGAAGTGGCTTATTTCGATCAGCACCGCACCGAACTGGATCCCGATCGGACGGTGATGGACAACCTCGCGGAAGGCAAACAGGAAGTGATGGTTAACGGCAAGCCGCGTCACGTTCTGGGTTATCTCCAGGATTTCCTGTTCCATCCTAAACGCGCGATGACGCCGGTGCGAGCGCTGTCTGGCGGAGAACGTAACCGCCTGCTGCTGGCGCGTCTGTTCCTGAAGCCCAGCAACTTGCTGATCCTCGATGAACCGACCAACGATCTGGACGTTGAAACGCTGGAGCTGCTGGAGGAGCTGATCGACGGCTATCAGGGCACGGTACTGCTGGTCAGCCACGATCGTCAGTTTGTTGATAACACCGTAACCGAATGTTGGATCTTTGAAGGTCAGGGTGAAATCGGTGCCTTTGTTGGCGGTTATCACGATGCCCAGCTGCAACGGACGGCTTACAAGCATACCCGTAGTGCGGCGCAAAATACGCCAGCATCGCAACGTCAGGAAACCGTAAAAAACGAACCGGCAAAACGTCCCGCCGCTAAAATGAGTTATAACCTGCAACGGGAACTGGAACAGCTGCCGCAGAAAATGGAGCAGCTGGAAGCACAGCTGGCTGCATTGCAGGCTAAAGTGGCGGATGCCAGCTTCTTTAATCAGCCTCATGACGTGACGCAACCGGTCCTGGATGCCTTAGCCAGCGCCGAGCAGGAGCTGGAAGTGGCGTTTGAGCGCTGGGAATATCTGGAATCGCTGAAAAACGGTTAAAACCATGAGGTAATGTATGTGTTCATCGCACCAGGCCGACAAGTGGATGCTCTGCCCGCAGTGTGACCTGATGACACAGTTACCGGAACTAAAGCCGGGCAGCAAAGCCAGCTGCCCGCGCTGCGAAACCACGCTGGTGGTTAACTGGGATGAGCCGCGCAAGCGGCCAACCGGCTATGCGCTTGCCGCGTTGTTTATGCTGGTTCTGGCTAATCTGTTTCCCTTCGTCAATATGCATGTGGCTGGGCTGAGCAGTGAAATAACCCTGATGCGGATCCCTCAGGTGATGGTTTCTGAGGACTACAATAGCCTGGCAACGCTGTTTATGCTGTTCGTGCAGGCCGTGCCTGCCGTCTGCATGGTAGCGATCTTGCTGTTGGTGAATCCCGTCAGAATCCCGTTACCGCTGAAACGCGTAATGGCACGTATTTTGTTTCAAATTAAAAGCTGGGGAATGGCAGAGATTTTTCTTGCTGGCGTTCTGGTGAGCTTCGTCAAGCTGATGGCCTATGGCGATGTCGGCATCGGCACCAGTTTCATTCCGTGGTGCCTGTTTTGTCTGTTACAGGTTCGCGCTTTTCAATGTGTGGACAGGCGCTGGATGTGGCAGCGAATAGCCCCGGTTCCGGAGTTGCCGGCCAAACCGGTGCCGGCAATCAGTGGGCTTCGACAGGGTATGCGCTCCTGTAGTTGCTGCACCGCCATTCTTTCAGCCGATCGGTTTACCTGCCCACGCTGTGGTACAGGTGGCCACGTCCGTCGCAAAAACAGCCTGCAATGGACGCTGGCGCTGCTGATGACCTCCATATTGCTCTATATCCCCGCTAATGTGATGCCAATCATGATTACCGAATCGCTGGGGACGAAGATGACGTCAACGATTATGGCTGGTGTAGTTTTACTGTGGAGCGAGGGATCATATCCCATTGCGCTGGTCATTTTTATTGCCAGTATCATGGTGCCTTCGTTGAAAATGCTGGCCATAGGCTGGTTATGTTGGGATGCCAATGGCAAAGGCACACCGCATCACGACAGCGAAAAAATGCACAAAATTTATGAAGTAGTGGAATTTGTTGGCCGCTGGTCAATGATTGACGTATTTGTGATTGCGGTACTTTCTGCACTGGTGCGGATGGGGCAATTGATGAGTATTTATCCCGCGACGGGGGCGTTGCTTTTCGCTCTGGTAGTCATCCTGACGATGTTTGCTGCCATGGTCTTTGACCCTCGTTTGACCTGGGATCGTGTACGTGAAAACAGTATTGAGGAGCCGAGCATTGCAGGAAAATAATCACGGCGTAGCGAAGGTTGATCAAATCAAACGCTGGTCACCCGTCTGGATCATCCCCATTGTCACCTTATTGATCGGTGCATGGATCCTTTATTATCACTTCAGCCATCAGGGGCCGCTGGTTACGCTGATCACCACCAATGCTGAAGGCATTGAGGGCGGAAAAACGGCGATTAAAAGCCGCAGCGTCGATGTTGGCGTGGTCGAAAGCGCGGTGCTGACCGATGACCTGCATCATGTTGAAATCACCGCTCGCCTGAATTCCGGGATGGAAAAGCTGCTCAAAGGCGACAGCGCATTCTGGGTGGTTAAACCGACTATCGGCCGCGAAGGCGTGACCGGACTGGGCACCTTGCTTTCTGGCGCCTATATTGAGCTGCAACCGGGCAATAAAGGTGACAAGCCGGAGCAATATAAGCTGCTGGATGCGCCTCCTCTTGCCCCGCCGGATGCTAAAGGCATCAGGATTACCCTCGACAGCGCGAAAGCCGGCCAGCTGAATCCCGGCGATCCGGTACTGTTCCGTGGCTACCGGGTGGGTTCAGTGGAGACCAGTCATTTCGATGCGGATAAACGCATGATGACGTATCAGCTGTTTGTTGCTGCGCCTTACGATCGTCTGGTGACCACCAACGTTCGCTTCTGGAAAGACAGCGGTATCGCAGTGGATATGTCGGCCTCAGGAATGCGTGTGGAAATGGGTTCACTGACCACGCTATTTAGTGGCGGCGTCAGTTTTGACGTGCCGGACGGCTGGGAACTCGGGAAAATCGCCGACAACAAATCTGAATATAAACTGTTTGACGATCAGCGCAGCATCCAGGATTCCCTCTACACCGTGCACAGAGACTTCCTGATGTTCTTCAGCGATTCAATTCGTGGCCTGCAACCCGGCGCACCGGTTGAGTTCCGTGGCATCCGTCTGGGAACCGTTGCAGAGGTGCCGTTTAAATCGACCAAAGTCAGACAGCAGCTGGGTAACGATTATCGTATTCCTGTGCTGATCCGCATTGAGCCCGATCGTTTCCAGAGCATGCTGGGCAAAGACTTTGATATCGAACAGCATCTGAAAGACGGTATTAAGGCCGGTTTAAGAGCGTCGCTGAAGTCAGCTAACCTGCTCACCGGTTCGCTTTATATCGATCTGGACTTCAATGAAAATGCGAAGCCCGTTACCGGCCCTACATCGTTTGCTGGCTATGAGCTTATCCCGACGACAAGCGGGGGTCTGGCGCAGATTCAGCAGAAGCTAATGGATACGCTGGATAAAATTAATAATCTGCCGCTGAATCCAATGATTAATCAGGCAACCGGCACGCTGAAAGAGAGTCAGCGTACTATTCGGGAGCTGCAAAAAACGTTGGATAACATTAATCAGATTACCGGTAGCCAGTCGATGAAAGAGCTGCCGCAGGATATGCAGAAAACGCTACGCGAGCTGAATAACAGCATGAAGGGCTTCCAGCCTGGCGCGCCTGCTTACAGTAAACTGGTTGGCGATATGCAACGTCTGGATCAGGTATTACGGGAGCTTCAGCCGGTCCTGAAAACGCTGAATGCCAAAAGTAATGCGCTGGTGTTTGAAGCGAAACCCGGACAGGACCCACAGCCGAAGAGGGCGAAATAATGATGAAATGGATCCCCGTTGCCCTGGCGCTGGCGCTGAGCGCCTGTAGTAGCACGCCTGAGACGACCTATTATCAACTACCTTCAGCTGCGAAAAGCACGGTAGCAAGCAGCAGTGCCAACGCGCTGCGTCCTTCGGTGTTTGTGCAGCATGTTTCCGTGCCTGACTATCTGGCCGGTAACGGCCTGGTGTATCAGGCCAGTGAAGTGAAATATGTGATTGCCAGTAATAATCTCTGGGCCAGCCCGCTGGATCAACAGCTACAGCAGACCTTAGTGGCTAATCTCAGCGAGGCGTTGCCGGGCTGGTTGGTCTCTGCTTCGCCGCTGGGGCAGCAGCAAGATACGCTCACCGTAAACGTTACGGGCTTTCACGGACGCTATGATGGTCATGCCGTTCTGAGTGGTGACTGGGTACTGGAACATCAGGGACAAATCCTGAAGCGTTCTTTTGCGCTGGATATCCCACAGAAAGAGGACGGCTATGATGCGCTGGTCAAAACGCTGGCTCAGGGGTGGCAGCAGGAAGCCCAGCAGATGGCCAACGCCGTCCGCAGTAATAATTAAGGAAAATTAATCTATCCGCTAAGCCCTTGATTATCGCAATTCAGATTTATGCGTAATCGGGGCTTTTTTTATGCTTTTACAGCAGCTTATCAAAATTCCTCGGGTGAATTCAGAGAATGCATCGTGAAGGTGCTTATGCATTTTTATGACATTGGCGTGAATTTTGCGCATTGAAATTAATGTCAAATGGCGTTAGAACTAAATTGTGATTGCGTATGCACTCACTGATTTCTTTCCACCAGATTCCACCTGACCTGAAGAGGGGATTACAGGCATGATGAAGAGACAGAAACGAGATCGGCTCGAACGGGCACATTCACGAGGTTATCAGGCCGGTATTACCGGGCGTCCCAAAGAGATGTGTCCCTATCAAATGATAGACGCGAGGTCTCACTGGTTGGGAGGTTGGCGACAAGCTATGGAGGACAGGACGGTTACTGCGTAACCCGATTGTTCAGTGTAAAAAAGGACGAGGACCTCCGCCGCAGCGGAGGTTTCTGTTTTAGCGACTTAGAAAGCGGTCGTATCTTTAAACAGACCGACTTTCAGATCGGTAGCGTTATAAATAACATGGCCGTCTACCAGCACTTCACCATCTGCCACGCCCATCACCAGCTTACGGTTAATTACGCGCTTAAAATGAATGCGGTAGGAAACTTTTTTCGCGTCAGGCAAAACCTGACCGGTAAATTTCACTTCGCCCACGCCCAGCGCACGGCCTTTACCTTCAGCGCCTAACCAGCCGAGGTAGAATCCAACCAGCTGCCACATCGCATCCAGACCCAGACAGCCCGGCATAACCGGATCGCCGATAAAATGACAGCCAAAGAACCACAGGTCTGGATTGATATCCAGTTCAGCTTCCACGAAGCCTTTACCATAATTGCCGCCGTCTTCGGTCATTTTCACTACGCGGTCCATCATCAGCATATTACCAGATGGCAACGGTGGGCCTTCAGCGCCGAAAAGTTCACCACGACCGGAAGCAATCAGGTCTTCTTTTGTATAGGATTCGCGTTTATCTACCATGTTCTCAATAAGCCTTATTTTAATGAATCACGAAGGTTAGCTTACAGCTGTAAGCTGAACAAGTCCGATCAGCGCTGGTTGAACCAGTTTAACCAGCGCAGCGGCCAGGCACGCTGGCGCCCGTCCTGCTGAGTAATTTGCGTAATGCGTTCCTGTATTGATCGTAGCAAACAGGAACCTTCTTCTTTATCCCACTCTGCGCCAGTCAGAAGCGGAAGGGCCTCTTCAACGCTTTCCACCGCCCAGATATGGAAGGTACCTTCTCGTACGGCATCCACCACTTCCTGCTGTAACGAAAGATGGCGAACGTTGGCTACAGGAATAATAACGCCCTGTTTACCGTTAAGCTCGCGCTGATGACAAATATGGAAGAAGCCTTCAATTTTTTCGTTAAGGCCGCCTACCGGTTGTACGCGACCAAACTGATCAACCGAGCCGGTGACAGCAATTTGTTGAGTAATTGGTTGACCTGACAGCGCGCTAATCAGTGCGCAAAGCTCCGCAAGAGAGGCGCTGTCACCGTCTACTTCAGAATAAGATTGCTCAAACACTAATGACGCCGAGAAGGGAAGCTGCTGCTCTAATTCAAGTTCTGCAATCAACCACGCCTGCATAATCATCATGCCTTTAGCATGGATGTTGCCGCCAAGTTCGGCCTTGCGCTCAACGTCATGAAACTCGCCGTCGCCGACGTGAACGACGCAGCTAATTCTTGAAGGTTCTCCAAAGGCGCGCGGATGACCCGGAAATTCAATTACCGACAGGGCATTAATTTGCCCAACCATCTCGCCTTCAGTCTCAATTAAGATCTGTTCAAGCAGGATTTGGTCCCGTACGCGCTCGGCAAGGAAACCTTCACGCCATTCGCGCGTTTCCAGTGCGGTTTGCAGATGTTCACCGCCGATCGCCTCATCAGGACTGTACATGGACGCCTCTTGCAACTGGCGGGCTATCCATGCAGGGCAGAGCGGCAGCGTATCCTGATCGCCGGTGTAACGCACCGCTTCACGGATCAGTACTGGCCAAAAGTCTTCGGCAATCTCGCCATGACCCTCCGCGGCTGCGATAGTGCGTATCCACTTAACCCACAGGCTGAAAGCGTCGCCATCAACAATCTGGATGTTATCTTCATACTCTGAATAGAGCACCAGCGAAGCGAGTTCCGGCTCCATTTCCTGAAAATCTGCCAGCGCATCGCGTTCACCCGTTAATATCAGGCGAAGTTGCAGCGGCATAGGCGGAATAGCAACCGGCAGCGGTCGCGTATCATCCTGAGAGTGCCACTCGAAGCGTTGAGTCGTCAGGATTTTCTTTAAACGTAGCCACAGGAGTGGTTGGGCCAGCAAAGCTCGCAGCGAAAGGATCAGCGTCCCGCCGTTAGCTTTGTGAACCAGACCAGGCTCCAGCGTTATAACGTTATTAAACTGACGGAAACAACCAAAAAGCTGTTCAGTTTCAATCCAGTCAGCGCGATGGATACCGCCCTCGCTGGCAAAATTGTCCTGCAACGATGTGGCAGGTCGCCAGCTAATCGATGCGCCGTCAATCAGATAATGACCACCGTAGAGCGTGACGTCTTCACTGTCATCGATGCCGGACATCACTTCTTGCAGTAACGCCTGGTATTCCACGTTTTCTGGCATTTTTACCAGCATTAGCGGGGTTTTAGCTGGCGTATCCAGCAATAAACTCAGGCCGCTGTACAGCCTCGACTGTACTGCAGAAAAATTGAAATCGTCTTCAGGAACCTGTGAAAAAAAGGGCTGAATGCTGTCGGTATCGGGCTGCAGGGCACGCCATTCAAGTCGGTTGTTGGTCAAAGTTATCGTATTATTCTTCAAAGGAGTAAATGCGGCATTATACAAGATTTCAGCCTGTTAAGCACCGCAGACATGCATTACCCTGCACTCTGTAACAGAGTTTATGAGATAAGCCCCGTTTTCTGTGCGGCACCGATAAAAAAGCTGTTATTCTAAATAAGTTATGTGAGCGGCATGAGATCCCGATGAAATATCAGCAACTGGAAAATCTGGAAAGCGGGTGGAAATGGAAATACCTCGTAAAAAAGCACCGGGAAGGTGAGGCGATCACGCGTTATCCCGAGCGCAGCGCTGCGGAGGTTGCTGTTGGGGAACTGCTGGCAATAGAGAATCGGCCGGTTGAGGTGGTGCAGTGGATTAGCCAGCACATGAATCCTGCTCTTGAAAACCGCATGAAGCAAACGATTCGTGCTCGACGTAAGCGCCATTTCAATGCGGAACATCAGCATACGCGAAAAAAATCGATCGATTTGGAATATCTGGTTTGGCAACGTCTGGCCGGTCTTGCGCAGCGCCGACACAGTACCTTATCGGAAACGATTGTTCAGCTCATTGAAGATGCCGAGCGTAAAGAGCAGTATGCCAGTCAGATGTCTTCCCTGAAACAGGATTTGCAGGCTATTTTAGGTAAGCCAGATTAGCTGGGCTACGGCAATATTTCTCCATGCCCTGACCAAAAAAAACCTCGCCGAAGCGAGGTTTTTTTATCAAAGCGAAACTTAGCCCTGTGGCTGAGTTACAACGTCTTTGATGCCTTTAACCTGAATTTCTACACGACGGTCTGGACCCAGACATTCGATCAGGGCATTACGGCCTTTCACGCTGTCACAGGTGTTGCCGGTAACTGGGTTAGATTCACCCATGCCACGTGCAGAGATCTTGTTAGAAGGGATGCCTTTAGAAACGAGGTAGTCAACAACAGACTGTGCACGTTTCTCAGACAGTTTCTGGTTGTACTGCTCTGAACCGATACGGTCAGTGAAGCCCAGAACGACAACGTTGCCGTCTTTAGGATCCAGGGAGCTCAGCTGGGTGTACAGCTGATCCAGAGCCTGCTGACCTTCTGGCTTCAGAGTTGCCTTGTTGAAGGTGAACAGAACGTCTGATTTCAGAGTGAAACGCTTGGTTTCAACAACTGGAGCTGGAGCCGGAGCCGGCGCTACTACTGGAGCAGCTTCGTCCTGGCCAAAGCGGTAGGAAACACCTACGCTCAGCATGGCGTTGTCTGGACGCGCACCAACGGTGTTCGCATCACCAATGTTGTTAACCCACTGGTAATCCAGACGGGTAGCCCAGTTTTTGGTTACTGCGTATTCAACACCAACGGCTGCCAGCGGAGAAACACCGGTGTCGTGATCGCTGATGCGAACACCGTTGTTGTTTTGCGTGGAGTCAGCGCGCCATACCATGCCGCCCAGACGAGTGTACACGTCCAGATCGTCATAGATTGGGTAGCTCAGTTTAGCAGCCAGCTGAACGCCCTGTGCTTTGAATGCGCCGTTTACGTTGTTGCCTTTGTTAGGCATACGACCTAACCAGTCATAACCCAGTTCGAAGCCCAGGTACTGGTTAGCCTGATAGCCACCGAATGCACCAGCGCCCAGCTGGCTTTCGTGAGTTGGGCCGTCGTTGTTTGCATAACCGTTACCGTAGTAACCAGTGTCGTGATACTGAGACCAGCCCAGTTTTGCACCGGTGTACCAGGTGTCATCTTTAGGGGCGGCCTGCGCTACGGTAGCGAAGCCAGCCAGTGCCACTGCAATTGCGATAGCTGTCTTTTTCATTTTTGCGCCTCGTTATCATCCAAATAGGCAATGAGCTTTCATTAGCTCTTTGATTAATCCTTCGCCGGGTTATGACGCTCGATTATGACTCATCCAAAAAAGGGAGATTATTGAGCACCCTGGCGACGTAAAGTCTACAACGTACCAGCAAACTTACAAGTAAGATGTGAGGGGCGCCAGCAAAAAAACAGGGATTTATACACAATTTTACACATTCACAACGAACTAAATGGCAAAAAAGGTGACTGCGGAAGTGAGCTAACCCGTTGTCCCGCCGCGTCATAGCATAATCAGACGGTTATCACGTGCTCAGGAGACCTTTCTCATGAGAAAGGTCCTATTTTTACTTAATGATACAAACTTGAGTGAATTTTTAGTCCGTTAAAGGGTCTCTGCCCGGCAATATTGTTCGAATTCGGGCGCATGATCAGTCCTAAAGCCTGGCCACAAGATGCCGCTTCCTGAAGTCTGCGACGCTCGTCCGGCGTCATTTCGCCAGGCAACCAACCTAACACCACGCTGTAATTTCCTGTCTGTAAAGCTTTAATCATTGCTTCGACAGTCGTAATGGCTTCAGTCGATTGTACCTGCATCACTTTATCGAGCGGTAAACCCGACTGACGTAGCCAGCTACGGCTTAATTTTTGTGGCGGGGTCAGCCATAGCTGCCAGCGGGACTGGGTACCCAGCTGCTGCAGAAGGGGTAATAACAGCATTTGCGTGAGGGCAGGCTGATCATCGCAGTAAATCAGTTCGCTGATTAAGCCTGTGGCCTGTGCCGATGCGGTACAGGCAGAAGCCTGGCGGAAACTGGCGTTAGCAGAAGGAGATTTCAGGAAATGAGTATGCATAATTGGCGTCGCTCGCAGGTCACTGTATGGATATACAGTATAAGGGCGGTGCATAAAGATCAACCTTATTTTTCTGATAACGCCTCGCAAAATCTGAATGCAACTGACCGTAACGGCAATTATTAATTGAACCTGTTACCGCAATTGCATAGCTTTCCTTCTGGCAAAAAAAGTATCCGACCTATTGTTTTTCTTAAAGGAATAGCATCATGTACGATTCGAAAAAAAGGATTGAAACTGCGAAGCATCATCTTGCGGAACTGGGGAAAATTGGCAGCAGAAGTCAGTTTGGCGGTTACAGCCTTTCGGTTGAAGAGGTGGTTTTTGCTTTGGTCTCTGAGGGTGAACTTTATCTGCGCGCCTGCGAGCAAGTCAGACCTTACCTGGCGGAGCGGAAAATGGAGCCGCTGTGCTATTACAAACGCGGACTGCCGGTTGAACTTGAGTATTATCGGGTTGACGAGCCGTTATGGAATGAACATGAGCAACTGGTGGCGCTGTCGAAGCTTTGTCTTAATGGTGCTCGCCAGCATCGACTGCTGCAAAAGCAAAACCGCCGTTTAAAAGATCTGCCGAATCTCACTGTCCGTATGGAAACGTTGCTGAGACAGGTCGGGGTTTGCACCATTGCTATGTTAAAAGAACAGGGCGCCAGACGAACCTGGCTTAAACTACGAGAATTCAATAAAAATTTGAGTATTAACGTGCTCTTCGCACTGGAGGGAGCAATCCTTGAACGACATCATGAGGCATTGCCCGAAGCGGTTAAAGCAGAGTTGCGCCATTGGTACAGCGAAACTCTGCGCGCTCAGGCGAAACAACAGAAGCCTTAACCGGCATCCATGACCTTTTTTTTCAACAGGGCAATTTCTGGCAATAACGCAACAAGCAGTCCGATCTGTTGCAGAACCAGAGGCTCTTTCGTTGCCGGGTCAGCTTCGATAGCGGCGATTCGAACTGAAAGCTGGCTCAGCAGCCTCACGGCCTTCTCGTCATTAGCGGTATCTGTATGCAACAGGTCATCAACATAGCAAACGGCATCGTCCAAAAGTAACAGAACCGTCTGGTTAGCGATTTTTTCACGATGTGCGCCCAGTGCAGAGATATAGCTGAGAAAAGAATGGTTTAAGCACAGCAAACGAAAGGCATCTTCCCGCAGACCCGGGGTGGCATTCTTTTCGGCGGAAATGTTGGAGACGACCGAAGCCAGTTCTGCATCACTGTTATGGGCATCCCGACGGGCGATTCGATATTCAAGACGGTTATCTTTACCCTGATGATACTGCACCAGAATTGCATCCAGATAACGGCAGTTAGCATCAAGCGAACGTTCCGCAACGGCTGATAAGCGACGAAAACGCCAGTCCGGCCAGATAAAGGCTACGGCCAGCCAGGCGATACCACAGCCAATTAAGGTGTCGACAATACGCGGAAGGGCAATTTCGAATCCCTCTCCTAACAGGTTGAAACAGAACAGAACCAGTAAGGTGATAAACAGCGTGGCGTTGGCGTATTGAGATTGCCGGAAAGCAAAAAATAGCACGCCACTGACAACCATCAAGATCAGCTGGCCTTCCACCGAAGGAATCAACCACAAAAGCGGCAGACCAATAATAATGCCGGCGACCGTGCCTACAATACGCAGCGCTAAGCGTCGTTTGGTCGCGTTATAGTTTGGCTGACAGACAAACAGGCTGGTAAGCAGGATCCAGTAGCCATGTTCGAGACCGGTCAACTGAATAAAACCATAACCTGTGCAGAGCAGCAGTGACATACGTACTGCATGACGGAAAAGCGGCGATTGCGGCGATAAATGACGACTCAGACGCAGACGAATATCCGCCCAGCCAGTCAGCCCTTCGCTGGATAACGTCTGGTTATTACCCGTGCTGTTTTCTTCTAAAACCTGCTCAGATTCAATCGTCGCCAGCTGCGCGTCAATTGCTTTAAGATTATGCAGAAGATATTTCATGGCCTTTACCTCGCTACTTTGAGGTTGAGCGGCCGTCAGGCGATCCAGCGCGCCCTGTAAGTGCACAAACGCCCGTTCGAAACGCGCATCATGTTGCCAGGGTTCCCGCATCAGTATGCAGTTTGCTAACTGCTGACAGGCTTTTGCCTGCATTGTCAGAAGGCGCTGAAAGCGGAACAGAATATCGCTGTAACGATATTCTTTGCGCAAGGCATGGTACTGCGCATGGGACGAACTGGCGCGCTCATGAATATCCTGAGCAACGAAGTAATAGTGCAGCGTGCGTCGCGTTCCCCGTTGCCCCCGGTCGCCCCGTAAACGAGACTGAATAGAAATTTTTGTCTGATTCAGCGTAGCGACTAAGTTGCTGTTAGCCATGGCTGTTTCAATCAATGACGCATCGTCGTTTTCTTCTATATCGGGATCGAACAGGTTTGCCTTGGCTTCCAGATAGGTCGCCAGTCCTTCAAAACAGCGAGCAATATTTTCCTGTAAAGGGCGAATAGGAAAAATAACGTGGCCGGTCAGCGTCAGCAGGTTGTACCAGACCGCGCCGAGCAGCAGAAGCACCGGCTGCAAATACCATTGGGGGAAAAGCTGCACGCCTAAAAGGGTATAGATGGCAATCAGCAGAGCACCAAAAGCGATAGTGGCATAACGCTGGCCCAGCGCGCCAAGCAGGATAAATCCCCATGTGGAAAGCGCCAGCCCGATAATAAACAGCCAGGGGAACGGCACAAGCAACTCTACGGAAACCGAGGCTACGCAAAAGCAAACCAGCGTAATCAGCAAATTACGAAGGCGGCCGCTAAGGCGATCGTCAAGATCGGCCAGCGCGGCCGCAACGACACCCAGCGTAAGCGGGATAGTCCAGGTTATCTGACCAAGCAGCCAGGGCACACTGGTGGTGCCTGCCAGAGCAAAGAAAATGCGCAGGTTGTATAACACCGCGCTGTTATAGGCATAGCGGCGTAATCCAGGCGTTAACGTTAATCGCATGATTTTACTCAGTTGAAACGACTACGGGCATTGGCTTCGCGTGCGGCTTGAGCCACTTCAACGCTGACAACCCGCCGTCCCACCGGCCAAAGCGCAATGGCGGCAATTTTAAGATTGGCGATGCCGGTGGGAATACCGATGATCGTCAGACATTGGCCAATGCCTGCAATAATATGCATAACGCACAGCCACCAGCCGCAAAAAATCAGCCAGATAATATTTAGCAGCGTGCCGCCTGAGTTCATCAGGGCATTCTTTTTACCCGGATATAACTCATCAACGTGCATCGCTTCATTACCATAAGGCAGCAGAGAGAGCTTCGTGATCTCCCAGCAGGAACGGGTTAGCGGGAGAGTGAAAATAAACACAATGCTGAGCAAAGTGACGATAAGCCAGGAAAGCGTGGTAAGAAAGCCACCCATAATAAAGTTCAGAATGTTTAAAACGGTACGCATCAGTTATTCCTCTCGGTGCGCAGGATCAGAGACAGGTCAATGCGTTGATTGTACCGTGTTTTAAGGCTGGAGCGGTACATCGCTCGCAGTTAAACTGACAGCACTAAAATAACCAGAGCCAGGGGCCGGTCATGGAACTGAAAGCAACATCGCTGGGGAGGCATCTGGCGCAGCATCCCTACAACCGGGTACGGTTGCTGAACGCAGGTGTGGAAGTCAGCGGTGAAAAGCATGAATACCTTATCCCGTTTAATCAGCTCTTAGCGATTCGCTGTAAGCGAGGTTTAGTTTGGGGAGAGCTGGAGTTTTCTCTGCCAGACGATAAAGTTGTGCGGCTACACGGCACGGAGTGGCAGGAGACCCAGCGATTCTTTCATTATCTCAATCAGGCATGGCAGGCCTGGAGTGAGGAGATGAGCGTTATCTCAGCGCAGGTTCTTCAGCAACAGGTTGCGGGGCTTGAAGCCTTATCGCAACAAGATCGCTGGCTAAAAAAGAACGACACCGCAGGTTGGCGGACGGCCATTCTGGATGCGTTTTCCGCACTTCCTTTGCCCGTGGCGAGGCTTCAGGCGTTTGATAACTGCCGTGAAGCGTGGCTGTTCTGTCAGTCATGGCTGGAAAACAGCGAAAGCCTGCGGGAAAAACGCAATGCACAGTGGTCAGAAAAAATGCTGGTGGCGTATGCGGATTTTTTCACTAAGGTTGAAAGCTCGCCGCTGAATACTTCTCAGGCTAAAGCTATCGTCAATGGGGAAGATGTTGTATTGGTCCTTGCGGGGGCAGGAAGCGGTAAAACCTCGGTGCTGATTGCTCGGGCGGGCTGGCTGATGATGCGTAAGCAGGCCTCGGCAGAACAGATCCTGTTGTTAGCTTTTAGTCGTCAGGCCGCAGAGGAAATGAACGGGCGTATCAAAGCCCGACTGGATACCGGCGGTATTGAGGCGCGTACCTTCCACTCGCTGGCCCTGAGTATTATCCAGCAGGCGAGTAACAAATCACCTGTCATCAGCAAGCTGGAAACGGACACTTCGCTACGTCATAAGCTATTAATTGACGTCTGGCGGCAGCAGTGCAGTGAGAAAAAAGCGCACGCAAATGGCTGGAAGCAGTGGTTGCAGGACGAACTGGGTTGGGAACTGAGCGAAGGCGATTACTGGAAAGACGAGCACCTGGCGAAACGTCTTGCCAGTCGTCTTGAACGCTGGCTGGAGTTAGTGCGTATGCATGGTGGTGCGCAGGCCGCGATGATTGAGTCTGCCCCGGAAGAAATCCGCGATCTTTTTTCCAAACGAGTAAAGCTAATGGCGCCTCTGCTTAAAGCCTGGAAAAGTGCATTGAAGGAAGAAGGGGCAACTGATTTTTCAGGGCTGATTCATCAGGCGGTGAATCTTGTTGAGAAAGGGCGCTTTATCAGCCCGTGGAAGCATATCCTGGTCGATGAGTTTCAGGATATTTCGCCTCAGCGAGCTGCGCTACTTGCAGCATTAAGACGGCAGAACAGTCAGACATCGCTGTTTGCCGTAGGGGATGACTGGCAGGCAATTTACCGTTTTAACGGCGCTGAAATGAGCCTGACTACCGCTTTCCATCCTTATTTCGGGGAAGGGGATCGTTGTGTACTGGACACAACCTATCGTTTCAACGATCGCATCGGCGAGATAGCGAGCAACTTCATTCAGAGCAATCCTCACCAGTTAAAGAAATCGTTGAACAGCCTGCGTAAAGGCAACAAAAAAGCGATATCGCTGTTACCTCAGTCGCAGTTAGAAGCACTACTGGATAAACTTAGCGGTTATGCAACTGCCGATGAGCGGATATTAATTCTCGCGCGCTACCATCATCTGCGGCCGGTTCTGTTGGATAAAGCGGCAACGCGCTGGCCCAGGCTACACCTCGATTTCGCGACCGTGCATGCCAGCAAAGGTCAGCAGGCAGACTATGTTCTGCTGACAGGCTTGCAGTGCGGGGCAGAAGGTTTCCCTGCACCGGCGAGGGAGTCAGTAATGGAACAGGCGTTGCTGCCTGAACCTGAGGATTTTCCGGATGCGGAAGAGCGGCGACTGGCTTACGTAGCAATAACCCGAGCGAAGCAGCAGGCCTGGTTATTGTTCGATGCTGACAACCCGTCCGTTTTCGTTGATGAGTTCAAACGGCTCGGCGTGCCGGTGTTACGCAAGCCCTGAAACCTGCGCATCCCTTACTTCAGGTATTGCGGTAAATAACGTTGAGAATGGGAGAGCCCGCTTGAAGCTGCATGACCGCTATTTACAGACCGGTGGACGCGGCCAGGAATCAGCTGGTATGCAACGCTCTCATTAACAGAACAAAACGCTGGCGCGTGGCAGAATCAACCTGTTGATACCATAATTGTAAAACGCGCGTGCCTGGCGAATTTCCCTGGGCAACAGCAGAATCGGAAATGCTGGTCGGATTGGCCGACGTATGAGGCTGTGCAAAACGGGGAACCGATGCGGCTTTACCCTGCAAATTGAAGGCGATCATCGCCTGTTCGTAGTTTTCGCTGGTGGTCGTTAATCGGTCCTGCAAGCTTTCAATTTTATTACCCTGTTCGTCGTAAAGCTGAAATTCAGGATGTTTATTAAAAGCGTGCCCTTGTTGCATCGTATTTAATGCCGGCAAGGTTATGGTAATAGCCTGTACTCGCGCAGTGAAAGTGGCGACCAGCGGCGTAGAAAGCCACGGGGAGGCTAGTTGATGTTTATTTAGAAGGTTTTTTTCTACGCGAAACAACACCTGATGCTGTCCACGTTCGAGCTCCAAACCTTCTGCACCCTTAAGAAGCGAACCTGAAATTTTGCGTCCATCAAGCACCAACAGGTCGATATCAGACGATAGCTTTAAGGTGGTCGCCGTGACTGGGGCCGCCATCAACATTGTCAGCAAACCTGTTATGACCAAACCCAGCTTCATTCATTCTCCAGAGACGCAGGACGCGAAAACAACTAATGTATCAAAGTCTTTCAGTATGGCAGCATAGTAACATTTTAACATATTTTTCGTGCTAAATATTTTGCTTCGGACATTATTAGCATCAGCCGTCTCTATCCTGACCTGGATCCTGTCAGTAAATTATCGTCGTAAGGAGCAAAAGGTATGTCTGATCAAACAATGGCAGAGGTTTTAAGCACTACGCAACATATCGCGCTGGTCGGAGCCAGTGATAAACCGACCAGAGCCAGCTACGGCGTAATGGCCTATTTGCTGGGGCAGGGTTACAAAGTCACGCCTGTTAGCCCAAAACTGGCCGGACAAACTCTGCTTGGCCAGCCAGTATATGCCAGCCTGGACCAGATTCCAGAGCCGGTAGATATGGTAGACGTATTTCGTAATGCAGAAGCTGCTTATGGCGTAGCGCAGGAAGCTATTGCCATCGGCGCAAAATCGTTATGGCTACAGCTGGGGGTAATCAATGAACAAGCGGCAGTGCTGGCGGCAGAAGCGGGGCTGAAGGTGGTAATGGATCGCTGTCCTAAAATTGAAATCCCACGACTGGGGCTGGAGAAGAAATAAAAAACCCCGCTCTGCGGGGTTTTATCAATTTCTGAGGCGCGGGGCCTGCAACTGTTCACGAATAGAAGCCGCAAGCTCATCCATTGACGGATGTTCCGGGTGCTCGCCCGGCAGTTCCCAACTCAGTTGAGCTTCTGCGAGATAAGTATGCACCGTTTCGCCCTCTTCGTTTTCCATAACGACGTGGTACCAGGGCGCATTGCGTAACGAGCCGCCGTCAGCAACGTCATCAATTTGTGGATCCTCAAGTGAATACTCGGGATCGACATCCACCACTACGCCTAAAAAACCAAGCAGCTGGTGGCGTACCTGTTGGCCCAATCCAAATTTGCTGGCAATCATTGTGACCTCCTCAGAAACCTTGCCCTGCTACCAAGATGGGGGCAGGGACAGCGTTTTCAAGTCACAGTACGCGACAGGCAAATCCTTTCAGGTATAACCCTTCCGGATAGCTGGCGATCACCGGGTGATCGGCGGCCTGCCGGAACTGCTCTATAAATTGTACTTCACGCTGGGCATCCAGTGCGGCATCGGCAATGATTTTCTGGAACAGTTCAGTCGGCATCAGGCCGGAACAGGAAAACGTCAGCAAGGTTCCACCCGGATTCAACAGCTGCATCGCGAGCATATTGATATCTTTATAACCGCGGCAGGCGCCCATCAGCTGATTTTTGTTTTCAACAAACTTTGGCGGATCCATAACGATGAGATCGAATTTCTCTCCGCTATCGCGATAACGACGCAGCAGTTTGAAAACGTCATCACGCAGGAACTCAGCCTTAGACAGATCCAGCCCGTTTAACTCGACGTTCTGTTTTGCTACGTCCAGCGCGGCCTGAGAGGTATCAACGCTGATAACCTGTTCGCAGCCACCCATCAGAGCCGAGACGGCGAAACCGCCAGTATAGGAGAAGCAGTTCAGTACGCGCTTATCTTTTGCATAGCGGCGAGTTGCCAGACGGCTGTCGCGCTGATCCAGATAATAACCGGTTTTGTGGCCGGTCTGGATATCGACCAGCAGCTTCATACCGTGCTCGGTAATCGGCAGCAGTTCCGGAGGCGTATCACCCAATACCACGCCCTGGGCAAGTTCCAGGCCTTCTTTTTTACGCACCGCCACGTCAGAGCGATCGTAAATAGCACAGTCTGGGTAGCAGCTCTGAAGCGCGGAGATCAGCGGCGCGCGCTGATATTCGGCACCGGCCGACAGCAGCTGCAAGACTAAAAAGTTACCGAAGCGGTCAATGGTTATGCCCGGCAGGCCATCAGATTCACCGGCGATCAGGCGGTAGCTGTCCAGATCGTCACGCACGGCCAGCCAGTCGCGCAGTTGCTGCGCCGCCTTCAGGCGTTTAATAAAGAATTCAATGTCGATTGACTCATCCTGATCCCAGCTCCAGACGCGGGCACGGATCTGAGAAGCGGGAGACCAGGCTGCACGGGCCAGCCATTTACCCTGGCTGTCGCAAACGTCAATGGTTTCACCTGATTGGGCTTTGCCTTCCAGGCGGGCGACCGCACCGGAAAAGACCCATGGATGGCGACGAAGTAAGGACTTTTCACGTCCTTTGGCAAGAATTAAACGAACAGTCATATTTGCTATGCTTAAAGTCAGAAAATCAGGCGTTATTGTCCGGTGCCTACCGGCAAAATGCAATCTGTCTGTGCAGGAGGAAATCATGACGGCTATCGCAAAGCGAATCTGGGTACACGGGGTGGTGCAAGGGGTCGGTTTTCGCTACCACACTCAGCAGCAGGCAAAATCACAGGGGCTGAAGGGTTACGCCCGTAACCTTGATGACGGCAGTGTTGAAGTCCTGGCTTACGGGGAAGAAAAAGAGGTTGAGGCGTTGATTGCCTGGCTGAAAGCGGGCGGGCCACGATCGGCAAAAGTAGAAAAAGTGTTGGCTGAGCCTTTTCAGCCGCGTGAAGAACTTACAGGCTTCACGACGGGCTGAAAAGTGAAGGCGGCTGCTAAAGGCATTTTGCTGGCTTGGGCAGCCCGGCAATTTTAGTGGCTTGCTTCGCCGGGCCTTTCGGGAAAAGACGAAACAGGTAGCGGCTGTTGCCTTTTTCTTCGCCATATTTTTTCGCCATTGCTTTCACCAGCATGCGCACGGCAGGCGAAGTATTGAATTCCAGATAGAATTCACGTACGAAGCGCACCACTTCCCAATGCGCCTCGCTCAGTGCGATATCTTCTTCTTCCGCCAGCAGCGGCGCCAACGCTTCATGCCAGTCGGCCGTGTTCATCAGATAGCCCTGAGCGTCGCGTTCAATTTCTTTACCGTCAAAAAACACCTTGTTGCCTCGTTTACCGCATTTGATTCCCAGTCTAGCAAATTTCCCCGCTACAAAAAAATAAGGCCCCGCTATACGGAGCCTTATTGTGAGGATTGATATTAATTACTGCGGGACATACCGAGAATGCTCAGCAGACTGACAAAGATGTTATAGAGAGAAACATAAAGGCTAACGGTAGCGCGAATATAGTTGGTTTCGCCGCCGTGAATGATGTTGCTGGTTTCCCACAGGATAGCGCCAGAGGAGAACAGAACAAACATTACGCTGATGGCCAGGTGCAGCGCCGGAATATGCAGGAACAGATTAGCGACGACGGCAACTAACAGCACAACGAAGCCCGCCATCATCATCCCGCCAAGGAAGGACATATCTTTGCGGGTCGTCAGTACATAGGCGGAGCAGCAGAAAAACACCAGCGCCGTGCCGCCGAGCGCCATACCAATTACATCGCCCATCCCGGCTGAAAGCAGCGTATTAAGGATGGGCCCCAGGCTGTAACCTAAAAAGCCGGTAAAGGCGAAGGCCGCTAAAATACCGGCCGGACTGTCAGCCAGACGATACGTTAAGAACATCAGGCCATAAAAGCCCGCCAGCATCAGAAGCAGGCCCGGCGCGGGGAGGGCGAATACGGTACTGAGCGTGGCGGTGACCGCAGAGAAAGCCAGCGTCAGGCCCAGCAAAAAATAGGTATTACGCAAAACTTTGTGGGTTGAAAGCAACGAACGTTCGCGTGTGCTTGATACAATGCGTTCCATAAAATGCCTCTCAGGGTCATCAGAATAGCAGTGAGAATAAGGAGCGAGGCGGAGCGGGGGAAGACGTTTTACCCTTCTTTACTCGTTATGCCGCTGCTTTTGTGAGTAAGTTGGCGTTAATAGCAGCAAAAGAATCTTAATTGGTTGTTTATTCAGCAGTCGAATCAAAACCCACTTTACATCGTGAAAGAGGATGTTTATAGTTCGCCTCATTGTGGAGGGGTGGCCGAGTGGCTGAAGGCACCGGTCTTGAAAACCGGCGACGGGAAACCGTTCGAGAGTTCGAATCTCTCCTCCTCCACCATCAAATTTAACGGGTCAGCGAAAGCTGGCCCGTTTTGCTTTGTGCTTCAGCAAACCCGCTGATAACATTTCTGCTTCTGCTTCTGCTTCTGCTTCTGCTTCTGCTTCTGCTTCTGCTTCTGCTTCTGCTTTTGAAACTTATCCGTTTTCCAGCCTGTTCCGGTCGTTTTTTCAGCGCGGGTGGCGTGTTTCCGAACAAATTGCTCAAATAATGAATAAAAGCACCTAAATTCAATAAAATAGGTAATATTTTGCTTGGCAAGCTTAGCGTCATCCCCTATACTGCGCGCCATCAGTTACCCAAGACGTTTCAACAAGCGTTGTAGCTGATAAAAGTGTGGAGGGGTGGCCGAGTGGCTGAAGGCACCGGTCTTGAAAACCGGCGACGGGAAACCGTTCGAGAGTTCGAATCTCTCCTCCTCCACCATCAAATTTAACGGGTCAGCGAAAGCTGGCCCGTTTTGCTTTCTGCCCAGTCATTTTTATTCCGGCTTCGTTTGGAGAGATGATTAGAGCATTCCTAAACATCCTGTTTCTTTTCAAACTCCTGATGCGTCTCAACCGCAAAGGCGATAGTCTGCTATATTCTCAACACTAATGACTGACCCTATACCTGGCCTGTTTTCCAGACATGCCGTTGCCGTCTCAGTGTGGGTGTGGGCCTTGTTCCTGTCATATCACCATTTCGAGGCCGGGTGATTTACCTTGAATCAATGGAAAAAACACATGATTAAAAAGTATAGTCTCTGCGCGTTAGCGGTTTGCTCGGCACTTTCCGGGATCACAGCCTATGCAGCCGACGACAATTATCAGCTTGAGCAAGTGTTAATGATGAGTCGCCATAATCTCCGTGCGCCCCTGGCTGATAACGGCAGCGTCCTTGCTCAGGCTACGAAAAAAAACTGGCCGCAGTGGGATGTCCCGGGTGGACAGCTCACGACGAAAGGCGGCGTGCTGGAAGTGTACATGGGGCGTTATACCCGTGAATGGCTGGCGCAGCAGGGATTGGTGAAAGAGGGTGAATGCCCAACCAGCGATGATATTTATGCCTATGCCAACAGCCTGCAACGCACCGTAGCGACCGCGCAGTTCTTTATCACCGGCGCTTTCCCTGGCTGTGATATCCCTGTTTCTCACCAGGATGAAATGGGAACCATGGATCCAGTCTTTAATCCTGTTATCACTGATGGCAGTGAAGCCTTTAATAAGCAGGCGCTGACGGCCATGAACAGCGCAGCTGAAAAACTGTCGTTGAAGCCAGCGTTTCAGCGTCTTGAAAAAATTATCGACTATAAAAACGCGCCAGCCTGTAATGGTAAAAAACAGTGCGATCTCTCCAGCGATAACCAGAACCAGTTTAGCGCCGAAAACGGCAAAGAGCCTGGCGTTTCTGGCCCGCTAAAAATCGGTAACTCGCTGGTCGATGCCTTTACCCTGCAATATTATGAAGGCTTGCCAATGGAGCAGGTTGCCTGGGGGCAGATCAAGACGCCAGAGCAGTGGAAAGAGCTGTCGGCCATCAAAAATGGCTATCAGGATACGCTGTTTACCTCGCCTGACGTTGCCCGTGATGTCGCCGCACCGTTAGTCGACTACATCCGCAGCATGCTGGTGGATGAAGACAAGGCAACGGCACCCAAAGTCACGCTAATGGTTGGTCACGACTCCAATATTGCTTCCTTACTTACCGCGCTGGATTTCAAAGCGTACACGTTGCCCGATCAAAATGAGCGCACGCCAATTGGCGGCATGATTCAGTTCCAGCGCTGGCACGACAAGAAAAATAATCAGGAGCTGGTAAAAGTCGAGTACGTTTATCAAAGTAGCGAACAGCTTCGTGACGCCACGCCGCTGTCGCTGGATACGCCACCGAAACGCGTGACGCTACAGATGAACGGCTGTCAGACGGATGCCAATGGTTTCTGCCCATGGGATCAGTTCACTCAGGTACTGAATAAAGCGATTACGGGAACGCCGATGGCCGCTGCTCAACCGCAGACGCCCCCAGCGCCAGTCGCCGCTCCGGCGGAAAACGACCGTGCTACAGCAAAAGCCTTAGCCGATAAGGCTGCTGCGGATAAGATTGCGGCAGAAAAGGCGGCTCAGGCAAAAGCATCAGCTGAAAAAGCCGCTGCGGATAAGGCGGCTGCGCAGAAAGCTGCGGAAGCTAAGGCCGCGGCAGACAAAGCTGCTGAGGAGCAGGCGGCAAAAGAGAAAGCCGCTGCGGATAAAGCGACTAAAGAAAAAGCCGGCAAAGAAAAAGCTGCTCCAGCGGCAAAAGCCGCAGCGGACAAAAATGCTGCAAACGTCGAGTCCGAAAAAGCGAAGGCCACTGCTGCTCAGCCTCAGCCTGCTGCGGGTTAACGTTTAACAGCGTAGTAAAAAGCCAATACTATTTTGGCTCCAGGCTGTTAACGCACTCATCACGCCAGCACCGTGTTAAAACTTCAAGCCAACATTATGTTGGCTTTTTTTGACAGCAAAAAGGCCGACAGTCGTCGGCCTTTTTATCACCAGTCGGCGAAATTAACTTTCGCTGCTGACGACGACCAGTTTCTGGTTAACAAACTCTTTAATGCCCAGATCGGACAGTTCACGACCGTAACCTGAACGCTTCACGCCGCCAAACGGCAGCTCGGCGGAAGTGTCGGTAGACGAGTTAATGTAAACCATACCGGTCTCGATACGGGAGGCCAGCTGCTTGCCGCGTTCGATATCACGCGTGAATACCGAGCCGCCAAGTCCGTAGTGAGAATCGTTAGCCAGCTTCACTACCTCATCATCATTTTTGACGATGTAGATCTGCGCAACCGGGCCAAAGAACTCTTCAAAATAAGCCGGGTTATCGCGAGTGATACCCGAAAGAATAGTTGGCTGATAGAAGCAACCTTCACCTTCCACTGCCTTGCCGCCTAAATGCAGTTTGGCACCTTTTGCCACAGCCTCGTCAACCTGTTTCACCAGCGTATCACGCGCGCTTGAGGATGAAAGAGGGCCAAGGGTGGTGCTTTCATCCAACGGATCGCCAATTTTGACTTCACGGAATGCCTGGGTAAATTTCTCCAGGAAAGCGTCGGCCACTTTCTCATGAACAAGAAAACGCTTGGCAGCGGTACAGACCTGACCACAGTTGCTCAGGCGAGCGCCAACACCCGCTTTCACTGCTTTATCCAGATCGCTGTCATCCAGCACGACAAACACGTCGTTGCCGCCTAACTCAAGAGTGGTTTTCTTCAGGTATTTACCGGCCTGCTGTGCAACAGCGCTACCCGCACGCTCGGAGCCGGTTAGCGCCGCACCCTGTACGCGGTCATCCGCGATCAGTGACGCAATCTGATCGTTACTGACGAAAAGATTGGTCCAGGCACCTTTTGGTGCACCGGCTTCCAGCACCAGTTCTTCAAACAGCGTGGCGCAATGCGGTACGTTGGCGGCATGCTTAGCCAGCACTGGATTACCGGCGGCCAGGTTAGGGGCCAGAACGCGCATCAGCTGATAGAACGGGAAGTTCCAGGGTTCAACGGCAACCAGCACGCCAACAGGATGATTTTCGACCCATGCTTCACCAAGCTCGCTTGGATAACGGGTCGGCGCCAGAAAACGCTCGGCATTTTCTGCATAATAACGGGCAATTTGCGCGCAGAGTTTTACTTCCCCACGGCTTTGACCGATCAGCTTACCCATCTCAACGCTGGCCGCTTTTGCCAGCTCTTCAGCACGACTGTCGATCAGGTCGGCTAGCTTTTTTAGTACCTGAACGCGTGGCTGGATGGGGCCTTTCGACCAGGAAGAGTGATAAAGATCGTCAGCAACGGTTAACGCCTGCTCGACCTGCTGTTCGTTATGGTCTGGCCAGTTTTTAATAAGTTTGTTGTTAGCGGGATTAATTGTCTTATATGACATGCGGACTCCTTATTAAGTCTCCGGCCTGATTGTCAGGCTTAATGAACGTGAAGGTAAGCCTGGCAGCCAGACGGCAGATTAGCCAGGCACGAAGGCCTTTACCGGACGAATCCTGGAGAAAGCTTCACTCGTTTGAAAAGGCTTAACTTTTATCAGGACATGTCAGCAGGCATGAAAAAGGGCGGAAATTTCCGCCCTGATACGCTCGGTTAGCTAGACGTTTTTACGCTCGACAACCTTGTTGTCCCAGGTCAGCACATCCTGATCCGTTTTGTCGAAAGCACGCAGCAATACGTCGTCATTGCCCTGTTGCTCCCAGATCGCTTCGGCGAGTTTTTCATCGTAGTTCGCCACTTCAAAAATGGCTTCGGCAATTTCCGGGGAGGTTCCACGCAGACTGGCCCATTCTCCCACGTGATGTTCTTTCGATTGTTGCGTTGCCATAATTGTCTCCTGTGAATTGAGATTATCCGTTCAGTTTTACTGCAAGTCCGGCGACATATTCGCCCTGATAGCGAGCAATATTCAGCTCTTCTTCGCTGGGTTGGCGCGATCCGTCACCCCCGGCAAGCGTTGTCGCACCGTAAGGTGTGCCGCCACGAACCTGAGAAATATCAAAGAGTTCTTTAGTACCGTAGCCGATAGGCACGATCACCATGCCGTGATGAGCGAGGGTGGTCCAGGTCGACGTAATGGTCTGTTCCTGGCCGCCACCGGTCCCGGTAGAGGAAAAGACGCTGGCAAGTTTGCCGTAAAGCGCACCTGATGCCCACAGACCGCCAGTCCGATCGAGGAAGTTACGCATCTGACCGGACATGTTGCCAAAACGGGTCGGGGTACCAAGCAGGATAGCGTCATATTGCGGAAGTTCATCCGGCGTCGCCTCTGCGGCCGTCTGCTGGGTTTTGCCGCCAACCTGCGCAAAGCGCTCGGCATCCATGGTTTCCGGAACGCGCTTGATCGTCACCTCTGCCCCGGTAACGCGACGCGCACCTTCGGCCACGGCATTCGCCATGGTTTCCACATGGCCGTACATTGAATAATAAAGCACTAAGACTTTCGCCATCAGTCACTCCTTGATTGGTTTGAGATCGTCGCCAGATTGACCTGAGAGAAAAGTATAGATGAGGCTAACGAAGCCTGCCGGGAAGGTGGCTTTAGCTGCTTAAAACATCGCCAGTAATGACGTTTTTTTACGAAAAGTATTAGTAGTAATAATGTTATTATTCAGCCGCTTCATACAGTGCGAGAGCGGTAAAGTGCAATGACAGACATAAATAATTACCATGACCGGACGGGTAATCTATGCTTATTAACGCGGCCAGGAGTCTGGGTTTCCGAAAATGTCGCAGCGGTAAGCCCTACGCTTACTGCGAGAATACAGTATGACAGCTTAACTATTCGGAGGTAAGAAATGGCAGAACATCGTGGTGGATCTGGAAATTTCGCTGAAGACCGTAAGCGAGCATCAGAAGCGGGCCGTAAAGGCGGTAAAGCCAGTGGGGGGAATTTTAAAAATGACCCTCAGCGCGCTTCACTGGCAGGCGAAAAGGGCGGACGTAACAGCCGCGGCAGTCGTGACAAGACGGAATAAGCTGATACGTCCCTGAAACCGCCGGGCTGGTTCCGGCGGTTGACCCCATTCCTTTCCCCCTGCACACTAGCGCCAACTTTTGCTCTGAGCCTTCTTTATGCCAGCTTTCTTCTCGCGTTATAAACTCTCATTCAGTTCTCAAGAACGGGTTCTGGTGCTGATTACCATGGTCTGGGGCGGTACGTTTCTGGCCGTCCATAAGGCGATGGCCGTTAGCGGCCCCTTCTTTTTTGTCGGTGCGCGTTTTGCTACCGCAGCGGGGTTGCTGGCGCTGATTTCATGGCGCGCTTTGCGAGGCCTGACGCTGAACGAAATCAAAGCAGGCGCGGCGACAGGCCTGGCTATTGCCTGTGGTTATGGCCTGCAAACCTGGGGGATGCAGACCATCTCCAGCAGTAAATCCGCCTTTATCACCGCCATGTACGTGCCGCTGGTGCCGTTATTACAATGGATTTTTTTACGGCGTCTGCCGGGGCTGATGGCGTGGATCGGCATTGTGCTGGCCTTCAGCGGACTGCTGCTGCTGGCCGGGCCTGAGGGCAACACGCTGACGTTCTACGTTGGCGAAACTGCTACGCTGCTCAGCACGCTCGCTATTGCCGCAGAAATTATTTTAATCAGCGCCAGTGCCGGGAAAGTGGATGTTAAAAGGGTAACTGTTGTACAGCTGGCCGTTGCTTCGCTGATGGCGTTTCTGCTGATGCTACCCAACGGCGAATCGGTCCCGCCGCTCACCCCTTATCTGCTTTGTAGCGCCGTGGGATTGGGCCTTGCCAGCGCGGTAATTCAGGTAACAATGAACTGGGCGCAGCGCAGCGTTTCGCCAACCCGTGCAACGGTCATTTACTCAGGTGAACCGGTATGGGCGGGGCTGGTTGGGCGAATCGCAGGCGAGAGATTGCCCGCTGTCGCGTTACTGGGCGGTGCGCTGATTGTGGTGGGCGTTTTAGTGAGTGAACTGAAACTTAAACGCAAGAAGGCGAAGACAACGTCTTCGCCAGAGAACATTGAGATTGGCTAACTGTCTTGTCGCGCCACGCTGCCGCCGGTCAGCGCCGAGGCGCGGCGATGGCTGAGCAGGGCATTGAGGGCGATCGCGCCGAATGTCGCGGTGCCGATGCCGCCCATGGTGAAGTTACCGATTTTCAACGCGAAATCGCCCGCTCCTAACACCAGCGTAACGGCTACCGTAATCAGATTGCCGTTCTGGCCCAGATCAACATTATTCTGCACCCAGATACGGGCGCCGGCTACGGCAATAAGGCCAAACACGACGATAGATGCGCCGCCAATCACCGGCGCGGGGATGGTATGGATCAATGCGCCAAACTTTGGCGAAAAGCCCAGCAAAATTGCGATGGCGGCTGCGGCGACAAACACCAGCGTTGAATAAACTTTGGTGACTGCCATCACCCCGATATTTTCTGCATAGGTGGTGACGCCGCTGCCGCCGACGCTGCCGGAAAGCATGGTTGCCAGTCCGTCGCCCACGAAAGCACGCCCCATCCACGCATCCATATTTCTTCCGGTCATCCCTGCCACCGCCTTGATATGGCCGAGATTTTCAGCAATCAGAATGATGGCGACGGGCGCAATCATAAATATTGCCTGAGTGTTAAATACCGGGCTGGTTGTTAACGGCAAGCCGAACCAGGCCGCATGAGTGACCAGGCTGAAATCGACAGGTTTACCCAAACCCAGGCCGTTAGTGAGCAGCGCATAAAGCGCCCAGGCGACGATCAGTCCGACTAAAATCAGTAAACGTTGAACCATCCCGCGCGTAAACACCGCCACCAAACCAATGCAGACAACGGTCATTACCGCCGTCCAGCTATCGAACATGGAAGCGGAAACGCTGTGTACTGCGATAGGCGCAAGATTCAGACCGATAGCCATCACCACGGCACCCGTGACGACAGGTGGCATCAGCTTCTCAATCCAGCGCGTACCGGCCTTCATCACAATCAGGCCAACCAGGGTATAAACTAACCCGCAGGCGATAATGCCGCCCAGCGCCACGCCGAGGTTCGGGTTCAGGCCCTGGCCGGTAAATCCGGTGACGGCAATGACCACGCCAACGAAGGCGGCGCTGGAGCCGAGATAGCTGGGAACCCGGCCGCCGGTTATCAGGAAAAATAACAAAGTGCCAATGCCCGACATCAGCACCGACAGATTCGGATCCAACCCCATCAGCAACGGCATCAGCACCGTGGCGCCAAACATTGCCACCGCATGCTGAAGCCCCATAATCATCGTTTGACCCAGCGGCAACCTTTCATCAGGTGCGACTATACCCTCAGCCGAGGCTGACTGTTTACGCCATTTTGGAAACCAGGACATTGCCATCGTCTTCTCCAGAGAAGTGAGTCATTAACCGCCGGGGCGGGGGATCAGGCTTCCTGCCGCATCAGCTGATGATAGCCGCGGTCGAAATAGATCAGACCGTGCGTGTCGTCGTTGCAAACCAGCGCCTGCGCCTCGCAAAGTAAAATATCGTGGGTGCCAACGCTCATCACCTGCGTGACTTTGCAGTCGAAAGAGGCTATAGCGCCGGTCAGGATGGGTGAACCGGTCACCAGCGTTGACCAGTCCGCCGCCTGGAAGCGATCGGCCATCGCTGTTTTACCGCCAAACAGGTTGGAGAGCGTTTCATGGCCCGACGCCAGGGTATTGATGCACAGCTGGCGGTTCGCGTTAAAAATCTCATAGACCGAAGCGGAACGGTTCAGGCACACCAGCAGCGTTGGCGGCGTATCGGTGACGCTGCATACCGCAGAAGCCGTAAAGCCAGCGCGTCCGGCCGGGCCGTCTGTAGTGATGATATTGACCGCTGCGCCAAGGCGCGCCATCGCATTACGGAAATCTTGTTTTTCCACACGGCTTTCCGAAACCGGTAATAGCGTATCCAGTGACATAACTGTTTCCTTATTCAATCGTACAGGCATCGGTGAAATTTAGCCGTGGCAGGCGGGCGTAGACTTTCTGACTGTCGCCGTAGCCGATATTGATCAGCAGATTGCTTTTCCAGCCGCTGTCGGCAAAGAAAGCCGTATCGACCGCCGCGCGATCGAAGCCGGACATGGGGCCGGTATCCAGCCCTGACGCCCGGCAGGCGGCGATCAAATAGGCAGCCTGTAGCGAGCTGTTGCGAAAGGCGGTTTCTTCGGCCAGTGCAGGGCTACTGGTAAACCAGGCTTTCGCATCCGCATGCGGAAAAAGCGCGGGCAGCCTGTCGTAGAAGGCGGGATCCCAGGCAACGATTGCCGTAACCGGCGCGGACAGGGTTTTTTCCACATTGCCGCTGGAAAGCGTGGGCCGCAGTTTGGCCTTGCCTTCGGGGCTTTTGACAAAGCAAAATCGGGCCGGGCTACAGTTAGCCGAGGTTGGTCCCATTTTGACCAACTCATAGAGTTTAAGGAGCTGGTCATCGGTAACCGGCCGATCCTGCCAGCCATTGTGCGTGCGCGCTGCGGTAAACAGCGTCTCTAACGCCAGTGAATTGAGGGCTTCTGCCATAACGGCTCCAGTTAAGCAGTGAGAGAGGCCGCCGTGGTATCGGCGAGCCAGTCCAGTACAAGTGAATTAAAGCCCGCGCTGTCGGTCACGCTCATGGCATGCCCACCCCACGTCATCTTTTTTAACGTGGCGTTTGGCAGCGCCTGGTAAAGCGCTTCTGAGCAGGTCCAGGGCACCAGCAAATCATCCTGCGAGCACACCAGCAGTACCGGCTGAGTAATTGTGGCGGCCTGTTGCGTAAAATCACAGGCCATCAGGGCATTCAGGCGACGAAGGAGATTTTCAGTTCCCTGGAAATGTGCGGCATGCAGTTTATCTTCTGCTTCAATCCGTTCCTGATGCGCCGCCAGCCAGTCGGCAGGGTAGAGAAACAGCGGCTGCGCCCGCACAAAAGCCTCAACGCCCACGTTCAGCAGCAGTTCCTGCCTGACGCTAAAGCAGCGACGGGTATGGGCATTTAGCCGCAGCCAGCCGTTCACAATCACCAGTTTCGTGACGCGTTTGGGGAAATCCAGCGCCAGCTGCATGGCGATCATACCGCCCAGTGCATGACCAAGGATTTCATAGCGATCGATGCCCTTTTCAGCCAGCGCCGCAGCCAGCTCGCCAGCCATGTCGCGCATGCTGTAACCATCAGGCACGCTGCCCGCGCTCCGGCCGGTACCGCGCTGGTCATAAGTGACAACCCGATACTGCTTACGCAGCGCCTCTAACTGCGGCAGCCAGAAGCTGCCCAGGCCGCCAAGCCCGGCGGAAAGCACCAGCGTTCTCGCCCCCGGATGCGGCAGACCCGATACGTCAATATGCATTCTTTACTCCTTTCCGATATGCGCAACGCTGGCGATCTCTATCAGCGCATCGGGCTTGACCAGACCACACTGAATGCAGAAACGGGCCGGTTTTTCCCCGGGGAAATACTCGGCATACACGTTATTGACCTCGCCGTAGTTGTTCCAGTCAGTGATAAAGATGGAATTGAAAGTCACATCGTCCATTGTGCCGCCGGCCGTTTCGATCACGCTTTTGATGGTTTCCAGCACGTGACGCGTTTGTGCCGCCGCGTCACCAACGTGGACAACATTATTATCTTTATCAAAAGGTAAGGTGCCGGAGACATACACCACGCCATCGGCAAGCGTACCCGGAACAAAGGGCGCAATCGGAATACTGGTTCCGGGTGGAGTAACGATCATTTTTGGCATTGCACTTTCTCCAGTCTGACGGGCTGTTTTATGCCGTTTGTTTCAGCGGCGCATCGGTGGTTTGCAGGCTTTGGCAAAAAGTTGTTACGTCGGACACCCAGCCAAAAAACGTTTCGATATTGAACAGCGCCGCCTGTTGCGCAAACGCCGGACCTGCCTGATAAGTGGCGTCTTCCAACACGATGCCGAAATATTCAAGGAAAAAGCCGTCGCGCAGGGTCGATTCGACGCAGACGTTAGTCGCGATGCCGGTAAACACCAGATGGCGGATGCCGCGGCTACGCAACATGCTGTCGAGAGGGGTATTAAAGAAGCCGCTATAGCGAGGTTTAGGCAACACGATGTCACCCGGCTGCGGCTGAAGCTGATCGACCAGTTCATAATCCCAGCCGCCTTTCGCCAGCAGTTTGCCTTCCAGCTCCGGGTTTGAACGCATGGTCTTCAGCGCGTTCGATTTATGCCAGTTTGGCGATCCCGGGCCGCCAGCCTCGACGTAGCGCTCATCCCAGCCGTTCTGGAACCAGATAATCTGAATACCGGCTTCACGTGCGGCTTTCACCGCGATATTGATCTTATCGATTACCGGTCGGGTAGCGGAAACATCAAAACCGGCCAGATCCAGATAGCCACCGCGGGTGGCGTAGGCATTCTGCATATCAACCACAATCAGCGCGGTCTGCTCCGGCGGAAAGGCAATGGCTTCCGGGCGCGCATCCAGCGTGATGCTGTTTTTCGTAGAGGCAGTAGTACAAACGACAGGTTCTTTCTTATTCATCAGGCCACCTCTTTTGCGGCATCGATAATGTGGCTACGGCAGGTCATCAGCGGCTGAATGCGCTGTCCAAAGTTCTCAATGCCTTCCAGGAAATCGTCGAAAGTCAGCAGAACGCCTTGCGTGCCTTCCACGGTCGCGACTTCATCCAGCATCCGCGCCACGTTGGCGTAAGAGCCAACCAGCGTCCCCATATTGATATTCACCGCAGAAGTAGGATCGGCCATCTGGCGCACATTGGTGTCGCTGCCGGAACGCTTATCCTGCTGGCTTTGCGTGGTCAGCCAGGCCAGCGCTTCTTCGTCCGCGCCTTCTTTATAACTTTCCCATTTCGCTCGCGCAGCGTCGTCTGTTTCGTCAGCGATAATCATAAACAGCACGTAAGAACCGACATCACGGACCGCTTCGTCGGCCGCGTTTTTCATTCTTTCCGCAGTGGGTGCGAAAGCGGTTGGGGTGTTCACGCCTTTGCCGAAGCAGAAGTTGTAATCGGCATATTTCGCCGAGAAAGCCATACCGGCATCGCTCTGGCCTGCACAGATCACCTTCATCGGTTTTTGCGGCTGCGGACTGACCCGGCAGTCGTTCATGGTAAAGAACTCGCCTTTTAAATCAGATTTTCCGGTACCCCACAGGTCACGCAGAACGGAAACATATTCGGTGAGATAATCGTAGCGGCGGGCGAAATAGTCATCGCCAGGCCAGATCCCCATCTGATCGTATTCCGGCTTCTGCCAGCCTGTAACCAGGTTGACGCCAAAACGGCCATTGGAAATGGAATCGACGGTGGCGGCCATACGCGCCACGATGGCCGGTGGCAAAGTGAGCGTGGCCGCAGTGGCGTAGATCTCAATGCGTGAGGTGACTGCCGCAAGACCGGCCATTAGCGTGAAGGATTCCAGGTTGTGATCCCAGAACTCGGTTTTGCCGCCAAAACCACGCAGCTTGATCATCGACAGGGCGAAATCGAAGTGATAGTGCTCGGCCTTCAGCACAATGGCTTTATTCAGTTCAAAAGTCGGTTTGTACTGCGGCGCAGCGGTTGAAATTAACCAGCCGTTATTGCCGATCGGGATAAAAACACCAATTTTCATAGGATGACCTCATTATTGTCGGTGACTACATTTCCCGCGCTGCGGTGCGTCCTGCGGTTCCATTGAGGCGGCGCTCGCTAAAGACATTGCAAAGGGCGTGCCAGCTCCTGAAAAACGATGACTATTCAATACGTTGAAAAATTTGTGTTAAAATCCTGTGGAGCAATTGGTCCAAAACAGACCATTTGGTAAAAAATTTGTGCACAAAAAGCATGCAGAGATGGTCACTAAAAGTGCATAGGCTGTTATCACGAGCTTTGTTATTATCCCGACACACCACATGGATCAGGGAGTCAAGGTGAAGTCTGCCGAAAAAATACCCGCAAAAGCGCCTTCACGGCGTACAAGAGCTGTTGCCGCCAAACGTACTGCCATCCTCACAGCGGCACTGGAACTGTTTTCACTGTACGGCATGCACGGCACCAGTTTGGATAAGGTGGCGGAAGGTGCGGACGTCTCGAAGACTAACCTGCTTTATTACTTTCCCTCGAAGGAAGCGCTTTACATTGCCGTCCTGAAAAATATTTTGGATGTCTGGCTGGCGCCGCTGCGAGCGCTGCGAGACGATCAGCAGCCGCTGACGGCCATCAGGGACTACATACGCTTAAAGCTGGAAGTCTCCCGCGATCATCCCCAGGCTTCCCGCCTGTTTTGCATGGAGATGCTGCAAGGTGCGCCTTTATTAAAAGGCGAGCTGGAAGGGGATTTGCGGACGCTGGTGGATGAGAAGTCGGCGGTAATTGAAGGGTGGATTCGGGAAGGCAAGCTGGCTGCGGTTGAGCCGCATCATCTGATCTTTATGCTGTGGGCTACCACCCAGCACTATGCCGATTTTGCCACGCAGGTGGAAGCCGTCACGGGGCGGACGCTCAGCGACGAAGACTTTTTTAACCAGACATTGGAGAACGTGCAGCGGATGGTAATAGAGGGGATTCGCGTTCGTTAAAAAAACGGGCCATAAAGGCCCGTTTCTCAGTTTATTAAGCCGTTTTTTTACGCTGGCGCAGCCACCAGCCGACCGCCAGCATGATAAACCACAGCGGCGTCACCATCAGCGCCTGGCGCGTGTCTTCCTGCAAGGACAGTAACACCAGCACGAAGGCAAAGAAGGCGATACACACCCAGCACATAAACTTGCCGAGCGGCATTTTATAGACGGACTCTGCATGCAGCTGCGGACGCTGCTTACGGTAAGCGAGATATGAACAGAGAATAATCGTCCAGACAAACATAAACAGAATGGCGGAAACGGTCGTCACCAGCGTGAACACCTTCATCACGTTAGGGATCAGGTAAATCAACGCTACGCCGCCTAACAGGCACAGGCAGGAGAAAAACAGCCCGGCTGTTGGCACCGCACGGCGTGAAAGCCGACCGAAACGAGGATGTGCCACCCCTTGCTGAGCCAGACCGTACAGCATCCGGCTGGTTGAAAAGATGCCGCTGTTGGCAGAAGAAGCGGCCGAAGTCAGCACCACAAAGTTCACAATACTGGCCGCCGCTGGCAAGCCAATCAGCATAAACATTTCAACAAACGGACTGCGGTCTGCCACCACGTGATTCCATGGCGTGACGGCCATGATCACCAGCAGCGCGAGCACGTAGAACATAATAATACGCAGCGGGATGGCATTGATGGCGCGTGGAAGAACCTTCTTAGGATCGTGCGTTTCTGCCGCTGCCGTCCCGACCAGTTCAATGCCGACAAAGGCGAAAACCGCAATCTGGAAGCCTGCAAAGAAGCCACTCAATCCTTTCGGGAACATGCCGCCATGATCCCAGATATTACTTAGCGAGGCCGTTCCGCCGCCCGGAGAGGGATAATGCATTGCAACCAGTACAATACCGGTGACAATCAGCGCAACGATGGCAATGATCTTGATAATGGCAAACCAAAACTCCATCTCGCCAAAAAGTTTTACCGTCGCAATATTTAACGACAGGAAAACCACGATGCAGAGCAGGGCGCTCATCCCAATCGAAAAATTAGGGAACCAGAGCTGGAAGTAGGAGCTAATGGCCACCACGTCAGCAATTCCGGTAACGACCCAGCAGAACCAGTAGGTCCAGCCAGTAAAATATCCCGCCCATGGGCCGAGCAGATCGGCAGCAAAATCGCTGAACGATTTATATTCGAGATTAGAAAGCAATAATTCGCCCATGGCGCGCATGACGAAAAACAGCATAAACCCGATGATCATATACACAAAAATAATGGAAGGCCCGGCCAGGCTAATGGTTTTACCCGAGCCCATAAACAGCCCGGTGCCGATAGCGCCGCCGATAGCAATCAGCTGGATATGTCGGTTATGTAAGTTACGCCGGAGCTCACCCGGCGCTTGTCCGGTAGAAGTGGTGTTACTGGATTGGTCAACCATAACGAAATTCTTGTCCTGTAGTGATGTTGTGTCAGCTCTGAAGGCTTTTAGTGAGTTGGAGATGTTTGCCTGCATAAGATAGTGCACTTATGCCGCTTACCGCTAACGCTTTTTCATTGGGGGAAAGAGGGCGTGACAAGGCGTCACGGTAAAGCCTCTTTCTGCCTTAAGGGCGCAAATCTTAACGTAAAAGCGCAACGCTTACAGGTAAAGTTATGGAAAGCAGGCCTGATTGCGCAAAAACACCGCTACACTTTTTTATCCCGAACCCCGCAGTATTTGCGTCAAATGGTTACAGCGATAAAAGGCGGAGGATAACTTCCTGATGAAAGGTTTGATCGCCGTGGGCGTGGTCATTTTGCTGGTACTACTGGTAACGCCCTTTCTGGAAAAAAATTTGCCGTCTGAATGGAATCCGTTTACGCCACTGCGTGTGACGGACGCACCAACAGTCGTCACCCGCTATAAGTTGAAACGCTTGCAGGGAGATACCGCTGGCTGCATTGCTATCCTGCAAAATGCCCGGGAGGCGGGCTACATCCGCTTTAGTCAGCCGCCACCCGTTTCTGGTGCCTGTCCAATTGCCGTCCCCATACGCGTACAAAGTTTTGGCGATGTGCGCCTTAGCGCCAGCTTTCTGGCCAGCTGTTCGCTGGCACTGAGCACCACGATGTTTGTTACGCAGGTAGCCAAGCCGCTGGCGGCTGCGGAGTTAGGCTCATCTTTAGCGCAGATCGATCATTTGGGGAGTTATGCCTGCCGAAATATCTATCATCGCGCTCAGGGGCGATTAAGCGAACATGCAACAGCCGATGCGCTCGATATTGCGGGTTTCAGGTTACAGAACGGCAGACGGATTAGCGTACTGCAAGACTGGCCCCGGCAGCAGCCACAGTCCCATTGGTTACAGGCTGTTTTCCAGCAAAGTTGTGACTATTATGGCAACGCTCTTGGACCTGGTTATAACAGCGCGCATGCGAATCATTTTCACCTGGGCATGCGCGGGTTTAATCTCTGCTCTGCCAGATAGTGGAAAAAGCGCTCTAATTTCAGGGGGCGGAGGAGCATTAGCTGAGGAAACGAAATATTCGGCAGGGTTTCGGGTGAACAGTCGGCAGGCTAGCCTGCCAAAAAATGACATATAAAAACCGGCGACAGGGCAGATGAAATTTATCATCCACACTATTTATGGGTGGTGAAAAACATCTTGTCTGGCGCTTCTGTATCTGAAGACCATTGGGCAGGCTTTCGCCGATAATGCTTCCTTTAATTAAACAATTTTGTTAAAGGCAAATTGAGGAGGAAAGAGGGAAAAAATTATTTTAATCAATAAGGTGAGAGATATCGTGCGTTTGCCGTTGACGATTTAATCGGATCTGGCAGCCGTTTAAAGTAAAATTTCAGTAAATAATACGATGTTTAAATGCATTGAATATTTCCAGGAAAAATCCTATTCTTATCATTAAAAAACCCACTCTAATCTTCGGTTTTTTCTCGTTGAGGCTGGGTTGCCATGCGGCTTCGAGGTGTGACCGTTTATTGATCAATTGACCGAAAATTTATTCAGTTGACGCGATGTGATAAAGAGCCAGATGAAAAAAAGCTTTCTTTTTTGTTATTATCAGATAGCGGAAAAATAAATGTGAGTTATTACTTTGAAGTCAACCGTTCATTTTTTCTGTATTAACAATTAATCTGAAAACAGGGTGGGGCTGATGGTTCATCCTGACGAGAAGCTAATGACTGCAGAAAATTATTTTAGTTGGCGCAATGACGTGCATTCTGCTTTTCTGCAGTGCGCCGGGACGGCAGAAATAACCCTGCTTCTCGAGCAGCAAACCATTAAGCTGGGGTTAACATTCTATGCACTGTATATTCGGCATCCGGTGCCGTTTACCCGGCCAAAAATATTTGTTTTCAGTAATTACCCTAAGAACTGGCTTAAAATCTGGCAGGCAGAGAACTTTGCGGAATCCGATCCGGTTATCGGTTATTGCCAGACGCCTGGAACCTTATTATTGTGGAATGATCCGCGCGTGCCGGAAAGCAACCCGGTTTTCGTCGCGGCAAAAGAGTATGGCATCAGATCGGGTTTTTCATACTCAAAGATGGTGACGAACAGAGCCGTTGGGATATTATCAATGGCATCAGGTAAATCTTTTGAAAAGATTGGCTTAACCCATGAAAAACACCTTAAGCTCCAGTATTTAACGGATCTTGCTTTGGAAGCGTTGCAACGGGTGAATGATATTTCGATGTCGATAATGAAGATGACATTAAGCCAGCGAGAATCTGAAATTCTCAAATGGACGGCAGAAGGGAAAACCTCTGCGGAAATATCACTGATTCTCGGTATTTCGGAAAATACTGTAAATTTTCACCAAAAAAAGATGCAAAAGAGGTTCAATGCCCCCAATAAAACGCAAGTGGCCTCTTATGCAGCCGCAACAGGTATGCTTTGAGTAAGTAACCACTACCAGATTTGGTAGTTCCGTATTATTTATCAGTTGTCTACCCTGCGCCCGGGGTGACAGTCCTGATCTGGACGTGCGAACGGGCATTCACGACGGAATGCGACTGAGGATCAATGATGAAAATTATTCAGACCAAGCTAAGAGACATGCCTTCCTCTTTGCTGGCAGAACTGGGAAGTTACCGTTACAGCGTTTTCGCCCGTGGCGAAGGCTGGTCTATCCCGTCCCGCTTAAGTACGCCGGGCCAGGAATATGACCGTTTTGACCGTTCCGATGTGATCTGGCTGCTGGCCTGGACCGCACAGCAGGGTATCTGCGGCTGTGCTCGCCTGATGCAATGGCAGTCACCTGAAACGGCAGCCTCAGATGAGGCGAATGCGACCAAAGAAAAAAAACTGCTTCCTGTATGGGAGATGTCGCGCTTTTCCGCCAGACTGGATGTTGACCCGGAATTGCCGCTCAGTATTCTCTGGCACAGCGTACAGCTGGCTGAACAGTCAGGAATCGAGTTTCTATACAGTGCGGCGACACCGATGCTTGAACAAATGTTCGAACAGCATCTTGTTGCTTATGAACCGCTGACGGCTGGCGTTATCCAGTCGGAAGATAACCTGTTTGCCGTCCGGATTCCGGTGACCCAGCCTAACCTGGCCGAGAAGTTTCGCGGCGCGCGTCGCTTTAGCCCTGAAGAAGTTTTGCCAACGTTGGGTGTGTCCGTCAGTTGGGGAGCCAGAGGACGTTAAGCCTGCCATTTTGCCCACAGCGTGATTAACAACCACGCTGCCACGCACCAGCATCCCACGGCGCTGCCCAGCGCCAAAGGAAGTCTCATCATCCCAACAAAATACCAGAGCGACAGCAGGTAAAGAAAATAGGGAATAATGGCCCACATGCCAAATACGATAGTGGCGCGTAACGCCTCAATCCCTCTTTCGCTGGCGACAACATAATGCGCGATTAAGGCAAAAGTGGGAAAGAGTGGCAGGAGGCCTGCGAGATAGTAGTTACGGGTTTTAGACAGAATACCGATGAGCACGACAACGAATGCCCCAAGTACCGCTTTGAAAAGTAAGCCCATTGTGTCAACCGGTCAGAATAAAAACATGACCATGTGATACTGGTGACAAAAAAGCAATGGGCTTGTTGCAAAGAAGAAGGAATTACTGGCGATAAGCCTGCTTGATTTGACTAATCGTGCTGCTGAACACGTCAGCCTGCTGCTGGTCGGTCAGCTGGGCAATATACTTTTCCATGTTAATAATCACTTTCCCGGCGTCTGCCTGACCCATTCCTTTCAACATAAATGTTACCAGCGCTTTCATACAAGCCATTTCTTCGGAAAGCGTCTGCGTCTCTTTGCTGGTTGAAAAGTCAGTATTGCTCATAATTTCTCCTTGGTCCTTATCGACAAAACAGCACCTGAATTTTTAGCGCTGAAAACGTAGCTTAGTTACAAGTATATCACATATCGGCCTGACGGAGACCGGCGGACGCGAATGCCTCATGTCCGCGTCGCTGTTTATTTCTGTTCTAACCCCCGGTAAAAAGAGGTAAGATCGCGGGTCAGAATTACATCCCGAACGACCCCGGTATTACTCATTTGGAGAGACCTTTTTGATTAGCGTTCTTCTTGTTGATGACCACGAACTGGTGCGAGCAGGCATCCGCCGCATACTGGAAGACATCAAAGGTTTTCAGGTTATCGGTGAAGTCAGCTGTGGCGAGGACGCGGTAAAATGGTGCCGCAGCAACAGCGTGGATGTGGTGCTGATGGATATGAACATGCCCGGCATTGGCGGTCTGGAAGCGACCCGTAAAATCGTTCGTTACAGCCCTGATATCAAAATTATCATGCTGACCATTCACACGGAAAATCCGCTCCCGACTCGGGTAATGCAGGCGGGTGCTTCGGGTTATCTGAGCAAAGGTGCCGCGCCGCAGGAAGTGGTCAGTGCGATCCGCCAGGTCAACGCTGGCCAGCGCTATATCGCTTCTGATATTGCCCAGCAGATGGCCCTGAGCCAGATTGAGCCGCAAAATACCGACTCGCCTTTCGATTGTTTGTCGGAACGGGAATTACAGATTATGCTGATGATCACTAAAGGTCAGAAAGTGGCGGAAATTTCCGAACAGCTTAATCTGAGTCCTAAAACCGTTAATAGCTATCGTTATCGCATGTTCAGCAAGCTCAACATCAGCGGTGACGTGGAATTAACGCACCTGGCCATCCGGCATGGCCTGTTCAATGCGGAGTCGTTAATCAGTAGTGAGTGATGTTTTTGATGCCAAATCTTTCCTGAAATCTGTCACCAGCCAGCCGGGCGTTTATCGCATGTACGATGCTGGCGGTACAGTCATCTATGTCGGTAAAGCCAAAGATTTAAAAAAACGCTTATCGAGCTACTTCCGGGGCAATCTGGCCAGCCGTAAAACCGAAGCGTTGGTCGACAGCATTCGCCAAATTGACGTGACGGTGACCCATACCGAAACGGAAGCGCTGCTGCTTGAGCATAACTACATCAAGCTTTATCAGCCGCGTTACAACGTGCTGTTGCGTGATGACAAATCTTATCCTTATATTTTCCTCAGCGCCGATGAGCATCCGCGGCTGGCCAGCCATCGTGGTGCCAAACACGCGAAAGGGGAATATTTTGGCCCGTTCCCGAACGGCTATGCGGTGCGGGAAACGCTGTCGCTACTGCAAAAAATCTTTCCGGTGCGCCAGTGTGAAAACAGCGTCTATCGCAATCGCACTCGCCCCTGTTTGCAATATCAAATTGGCCGCTGCCTGGGGCCGTGTGTTGCGGGTCTGGTGAGTGAAGAGGAGTATGCCCAGCAGATTGAGTACGTACGCCTGTTTTTGTCGGGTAAGGACGATCAGGTACTAAATCAGCTGGTTGCGCGCATGGAGTCTGCCAGTCAGGCGCTGAAATTTGAAGAAGCGGCCCGGTTGCGCGATCAGGTGCAGGCGGTTCGCCGCGTCACGGAACGCCAGTTTGTCTCTAATAACGGCGATGATCTGGACGTCATCGGTGTGGCCTTCGATTCCGGTATGGCCTGTCTGCATGTCCTTTTCATCCGTCAGGGCAAGGTGTTAGGTAGCCGCAGCTATTTCCCGAAAGTGCCGGGCGACACCGAGCTGGCTGAAGTGGTGCAAACCTTTGTTGGGCAGTTTTACCTGCAGGGCAGTCAGGCTCGTACGCTGCCCTCCGATATCCTGCTGGACTTTACGCTGCCGGAAAAAGATCTGCTGGCCGAATCGTTGACCGGGCTGGCTGGACGCCGCGTGACGATTCAGAGCAAACCGCGGGGCGACCGCGCGCGATATCTGAAACTGGCGCGTACTAATGCCAGCACGGCGCTGGTCAGCCGTTTATCGCAGCAATCGACTATTCATCAGCGTTTGCAGGCGCTGAGCGAGGTATTGGATCTTCCTGAAATCAAACGAATGGAATGCTTTGATATCAGTCATACCATGGGTGAACAAACGGTCGCTTCCTGCGTCGTTTTCGACAGTAACGGGCCGCTGCGAGCGGAATATCGACGCTATAACATCACCGGCATTACGCCAGGTGACGATTATGCGGCGATGAATCAGGTGTTGCGCCGTCGCTATGGCAAAGAACTGCTCGACGGTAAAATCCCGGACGTCATTTTGATTGATGGTGGCAAAGGGCAGCTGGCACAGGCGAAGAACGTTTTCGCTGAACTTGAGGTCAGCTGGGACAAAGATCGGCCGATCCTGTTGGGCGTGGCGAAAGGAAGCGATCGTAAAGCCGGGCTGGAAACGCTGTTCTTTGAACCGGAAGGGGAGGGCTTTTCCCTGCCGCCAGATTCGCCAGCGCTGCATGTTATTCAGCATATTCGTGATGACTCTCACAATCATGCAATTACGGGACATCGTAATAAACGGGCAAAAGTGAAGAACACCAGTTCGCTGGAGGCGATTGAAGGGATAGGGCCAAAACGGCGTCAGATGTTGCTTAAGTATATGGGAGGCCTGCAACCGCTGATGAACGCTTCCGTGGATGAAATCGCTAAAGTTCCGGGAATTTCCCGGCTGCTGGCAGAGAAAATCTTTTATTCGCTGAAACACTAGGCATTGCAACCCTCGTGGCATTGTAGGAACATAGGGACAAATTCTACTCTGCCCAGACAGTTAGCCTACCTATGCATTTTAACATTCCGACGTTGCTCACCCTGTTTCGTGTCTTTTTGATCCCGTTCTTTGTGCTGGCGTTCTATTTGCCATTCCAATGGGCACCTCTGGCCTGCGCGCTAATTTTCATTTTTGCCGCGATTACCGACTGGTTCGATGGTTATCTGGCGCGCCGCTGGAAGCAAACGACCCGCTTTGGGGCTTTCCTCGATCCGGTGGCGGATAAAGTCATGGTCGCAATCGCTCTGGTGCTGGTGGCAGAACATTTTCACTCCTGGTGGGTTACGCTACCTGCGGCAACGATGATCGCCCGTGAAATCATTATTTCGGCACTGCGTGAATGGATGGCTGAAATTGGTAAGCGCAGCAGCGTGGCGGTTTCCTGGATCGGCAAAGTGAAAACAACGGCCCAAATGTTGGCCTTGTTTGCTCTGCTGTGGCGTCCTGATGACCTCATTCAGGGTATCGGCATCGTCGCTTTATACATCGCTGCCGTACTGACATTCTGGTCTATGTATCAGTATTTGAGCGCTGCGCGGGGCGATCTGTTCGAAGGGTGATCGATACGATTCAAAAAGCAGCAAACAAACGAAAAGTGAGGATATTTGTGTTGACTCATTTCTCCAGGTCAGTAGAATGCAACGCATCGAAAGGCAGCTGGGTTGCCAGAAGATAAAGTAAATCAGCAGCTTCAACGAAGCGAGTTGAAAAAGCGGGAATAGCTCAGTTGGTAGAGCACGACCTTGCCAAGGTCGGGGTCGCGAGTTCGAGTCTCGTTTCCCGCTCCAAATTTAGTCAGCAGAATGATCTGATGACAGACGGAATTAAGGCGCGTTGGCAGAGTGGCCATGCAGCGGATTGCAAATCCGCCTACCTCGGTTCGACTCCGGGACGCGCCTCCAATTTACACCCATGCCCGGGTGGTGAAATCGGTAGACACAAGGGATTTAAAATCCCTCGGCTTATGGCTGTGCGGGTTCAAGTCCCGCCCCGGGCACCATATTTTTACTGCCGATTAAAACGAATAAAAACAAGCACTTTGTGCAATGTCGTCGAAACCGCCCACGGGCGGTTTTTTTGTGCCTGAAATTCCTTCCTGACATGCCGCTGGCATCATTTTTATGTATGTGCCTGGCTATTATTTTTCATTACCTGCCACAGGAACTATCTGCACTAAAAAGTCACTTTTGGTGCGGGCCATACGTACAGCTATCATATCTCCAGACTGGTTTATTTGGGTTGAAGCTAACCGGACTTGATATCACCTGTAGTGAGGTATAAAATTTTATACACAGGAGTGGTCAGAGAGAGCTAACGGATGGCAGAAAAAGAAATCAGGTGGCGTAGCACTGCTTTGTCTGATTTGAAGCGTTTTCCGATGGATGTTATCAGGCAGGCGGGTTTTGAGTTGCACAAAGTACAGCAAGGTCAAGATCCCAGTGATTTCAAAATCATCACTGGCTGGGGGCCGGGCGTGACTGAAATCAGGATTCGGGGCGAAGATGGCATCTACCGTGTGATGTACGTTGCAAAATTTGAGGAGGCTATTTATGTGCTCCACAGCTTCCAGAAGAAAACTCAAAAAACGAGTCCCAGGGATGTTACGGCCATCAAGCAGCGCTATAAAGATTTGGAGCATGAACGGAGAATAAACAATGATTGATAAAATGAAGACCGGAACAACTCATGTGACCAGGGCAGGCGGTAACGTTTTTGCTGACCTCGGATTTGAACCAGAAGAAGCAACCCGTCTTCTGGCGCAATCAAATGCCGAAATTGCCCGTGCCGATGAATTGAAAAAGCAGCTTATGGAGGTAATCTCCGGATGGATGAAGGCTAACGGTCACAGACAGTTGGACGCTGCCAAAATCCTGCATGTTTCTCGTCCCCGGATTTCGGACTTAGTTAATCAAAAAACGGATAAATTTACTCTGGATACGCTGGTTGGCATGCTGGGCAATACGGGTAAAAGAGTGAGTCTGCATATTGAATAACTGATTTTTTTTAAAACCTCCCGGCTTATGGCTGTGCGGGTTCAAGTCCCGCCCCGGGCACCCTATTTTTACTGCCGATTAAAACGAATAAAAACAAGCACGTTGTGCAATGTTGTCGAAACCGCCCACGGGCGGTTTTTTTGTGCCTGAAATTCCTGTCTCAATGGCTTTACTGCTGGCTGGACGTTAATCTCACGTCGTCACGATAAAGTAAATTTGCAATAAGACATAATTCGTCACGCGGATTTAGCAATCGTCTTCCCTTCGACTATGCTCCTTCAGTATACTCGCTGACTCTAATTAATTAGCAACCTAATTATCAGGCTTTTGAATCTTGAATTCACAGGAACTTAACTTCTCGCGGCTGCTCCATCTGACGGCGTTGGCATGGCGTCAGGCCATCGATCGCCGTATGAAAGATGACGGGCTGAGTATGAGCAGCTGGATGGCCGTGGCGACGCTGGCAAGGCAAAGTGAGCCGATGAATCAAAAAGAGCTCGCTCAGGTACTGGGCTTGGAAGACGCTACCGTTGTGCCAATCATTGAACGCCTGGTTAAACAGCAGCTGGTCGAGCGCTTTCAGCCAGCCGAAGATCGGCGCAAGCGGCTGCTCCTCGTTACGCCGAAGGGTATCGAACTCTTTAAGAAGCTCTCCGTAGAGTCGGATAAACTGCGTGACGAACTGCTGGTTAATATTAGCCGTGATGAACTGGCAGTAACTCAGCGAGTGCTGCAAAAGCTACTGAAAGCGACCGAGGCGAAATAGCGTGCCGCGCAACCGTCCCGATCCTTTCGTCCCACGCGAATGGGGGCCAGGCGAAAAGCCGATGCTGCCCGGCTCGCCGTCAACACCGCTTCATCCCACCCACAAACGCATCGCTTTTGGGCTGATTGGGTTGCTGATCTCAATTACGGGCGCCTTAAGCAATGCGCTGGTAACGGCTAATCTGACCAGTTTGCAGGGGGTATTTGGTGCTTATACCAATGAAATTGCCTGGCTGCCTGCGGTTTACGTTATGGGTAATATTTCGATTAACCTGCTGCTGGTCAAATTCCGCCAGCAGTTTGGGCTGCGTGCGTTTACCGAAGCATTCCTCGTCCTCTATGCGCTGGTCTCTTTTTTTCATCTTCTGGTTAACGATCTTAGCTCGGCCATTATCGTTCGTGCCGCGCATGGCATGGTGGGGGCGGCGCTGAGTTCGCTCGGCATCTATTATCAGGTGCAGGCGTGGCCCGCGAAACATCGTTTAAAAGCGTTGACCATTGGACTGGGTGCGTCTCAGCTGGCAATTCCGCTGGCGCGGCTGTTTTCCAGCGAGCTGCTCCAGCTGGATGAATGGCGTGGGCTTTACCTGTTTGAGCTGGGCCTGGCGATGGTCTGTCTTGGTGCGGTTCTGATACTGAAACTACCGCCCGGCGATCGCATGAAAGTCTTTGAAAAAAAGGATTTTTTGACGTTTATGCTGATGGCACCCGGCATGGCACTGTTCTGCGGCGTGCTGTCGCTGGGCCGAATAGAATGGTGGACCAGTACGCCGTGGCTCGGGATTTGCCTTGCTTTAGGTTTGGTGCTGGTGATCGCTGCCGTAGTGGTGGAGCATAACCGCAGTAATCCGCTGATCAATACCCGCTGGCTGCGAACCGGGGCCATATTCCGCTTAGGTATTGTGATGATCATGCTGCGAGTCACCCTCGCCGAGCAGAACACTGGCGCCATTGGTTATTTACAGCAGGTAGGATTACTTAACGATCAGCTGCAAGGTCTGGCGCTGGCGATCCTGGCGGGCGTAATCGCCGGCATTGTTACCAGCGCCTTAACGATTAATGTTAAGCATCTCAGCTGGCCGATAGTGATGTCGCTCCTGCTGATTATGATTGCTTCGCTAATGGATGCGCATTCCAGTCCGCTGACGCGCGCAAACAATATGTACTTCAGCCAGTTTCTGCTGGGATTCAGCAGTACCTTTTTTATCGCTCCCGCCCTGTTGCTGAACATTGGTAGCGTTGTCACGCAGCCGAAAAATTTGGTAAGCCTGGTGGTGCTGTTTGGCATGAGCCAGAACCTCGGCGGCCTGATGGGATCGGCGCTGCTGGGCACGTTCCAGACCTGGCGGGAAAAATATCACTCCAGCCTGTTGGGCGACCAGCTCTCTTATCTTGATCCAAACGTCACGGAAAGGCTGGCACAATACAGCAGTGTGTTTAACAGTTTCATTGGCGACAGCACCCTGCTTGGCGCGCAAAGTACCTCACAGTTACAAACGGTCGCTACGCTACAGGCCAACGTGCTGGCATATAATGATACCTACCTTCTTACGGCCGGGATGGCCTTTATCACGTTGATCTGGGTGCTGTGGCGCCTGTCGCGTCTGCGCTATCTCAACTGGCAACAGGCGAAGCGTGAAGCACTGGCAGAACAACAGGCAATGCAACAACCGACAACACCGATCGGTACGGGGAAACAATGAGTCAGCAGGAACAGAACCAGCTTCAAACCCAGGAAAGAAACAACAAGCTACGTATTATTTCCATCGCTTTTGGTGCAGGCATTGCGATTGTTGGCGTATTGATCATTCTTTTTGCCTGGCAGCTGCCGCCCTTCACCAGCCAAATCCAGTCGACCGAAAATGCCTATGTGCGCGGTCAGGTCACTTTTATCAGCCCTCAGGTTAACGGTTATGTTACTGCGGTAAACGTGCTGGATTATCAACCGGTACGCAAAGGCGAGGTGATGATGACCATTGATGACCGTATTTATAAACAGCGAGTGCATCAGGCACAGGCACAGCTGGCGATGAAAAAAGCGGCGCTGGCGAATAATATTCAGCAGCGACGCAGCGCGCAGGCGGTCATTGCACGGAACCAGGCCGCGCTGGAAAACGCACAGGCCCAGGCGGTAAAAAGTGCTCTGGATCTGAAGCGAGTTGAGAATCTGGTTTCTGACGGTTCGCTCTCCGTGCGCGAGCGGGATGCTTCGCGTGCCAGCAACAGCCAGACCCTGGCAGATGTCCAGCAGGCAAAAGCGACGCTGGAAGTTTCCCGGCAGGATTTACAAACTGCCATCGTCAACCGTGCTTCGATGGAAGCCGATGTCGCCAACGCGCAGGCCGCGCTGGAACTGGCGCAGATTGACCTGCAAAACACGCGAATTATTGCGCCGCGCGACGGCCAGCTGGGGCAAATAGCCGTGCGGCAGGGCGCATATGTTACTGCCGGCACGCGACTCACCTCGCTGGTACCGCAGCAGATGTGGGTTGTGGCAAATATGAAAGAAACGCAGATGGCGCGTATCAGGCCGGGCCTGCCGGTGACGTTTACCGTTGATGCGCTGGATAATGAGCAGTTTCATGGCGTCGTGGAATATATTTCACCTGCCGCAGGATCGGAATTTAGCGCTATTTCACCGGACAATGCTACCGGCAACTTTGTGAAGATCGCTCAGCGTATTCCAGTGCGGATCAATATCACCAGCGAAAATGTTCAACATTTGCGGCCGGGCATGTCCGTTGAGGTGAATATTGACACCTCTGCCAAAGACGATCGTCAGGAGAAAAAATGATGCGCCGGACCCTGTTTCTGGCGCTGGTTCTTAGCGCTGCCGGTTGTTCCACGCAGGTTGAAAAAGCTCCCGGCTCGCTGCCGGTGCCGGTGCAGTGGCGTAATCAGGTTGGGCCGTCAGCCCCGCCAGAAGCCGGCTGGTGGCGCGCGTTCGGCGATGAAAATCTGAATCAGCTGGTTGCGCAGGCACTACGCAATAATCTGGACATCCTGACCGCGCGTTCACGCGTCGATCAGTATCGCGCCGAACTGCGCGCCGCGCAGGGCGATAACTTCCCGACGCTTGATGCAGGCGTTGCGGCTTCACATGCCCGAGCTTTGTCCTCGGTCAGTGGACAGCCTTATGAATATGCCGTTTTCCAGGGGCTGTTGCAGGCTAACTACGATGTCGATCTGTGGGGGGCGCGCAGCAGCAGCATTGATGCCGCACAAGCGTCGCTGGCAGCGGTGCAGGCGGCCGCGTCTGCGGCTGAACTGACGATAGCCAGTTCGGTGGCATCGGGCTATATGACCTTGATCGCCCTTGATGAACAGCTGCGGGTAACGGAGGCAACGCTGTCGTCCCGGGAAAACTCACTCAAGCTTGCTCAGCGTCAGTTTGAAACCGGCTATACCTCCAAACTGGAATGGGTGCAGTCCCAATCGGAATACCAAACTGCGAAAGCGCAGATCCCGGTATTACAACATCAGATCGCCCAGCAGGAGAACGCGCTCAGTATTCTGGTCGGCATGAATCCACGAGAAATTGCCCGCCAGAGCCGTTTTGAACATGTGCTGCCACAGCAGCTTCCTGCGCTGCTCCCTTCAGAACTATTGCAGCGTCGTCCGGATATCGTGCAGGCCGAGCGTCTGCTGCTGGCCGCCGATGACTCGCTGATCGCGTCAAGGGCAAAGCTTTTGCCGTCATTAAACCTGACTGCCAGCGGTACGGTACAAAGCGGCGTGCTGCATCAGCTGGTGGATAATCCGTTTCGCTTATGGAGCATTGGCGGCAGCGTGCTAGCGCCCATTCTTAATCGGGAAGCGCTGACTGCCCAGGTCGATGTTTCCATGGCCTCGCGCAACCAGGCGCTCTATAACTATGAAAAAGTGGTACGCAATGCCTTCAGTGAAGTGAATAACGATCTGGATGCCATCATGCGCTACCAGCAGCAGCTGAGTGAACTACAGCAGCAGGAACAGGTGGTCAGCGAAGCATTGCGTATCTCACGTAACCGCTATCAGAACGGCTATGCGTCTTATCTGGATGAACTGGACGCCCAGCGAACCCTGTTCAGTACTCAGCTGAATGTGGTTCAGGTAAAAAATAATTTACTGCTGGCGCAGATCGACCTTTACCGTGCCCTGGGCGGCGGCTGGCGCGCTCAGTAAACCCTGATGCGCTAAGTTCACGTTTTCACATCTTTTTATCTGTTCCTGTAGCAGGAGGCGTTTGCCTGCCTGCTTATCCTGCGGCGAAAGGGGCGAATATAGCGCTTGCAATTCCTGTTACCGTGTCGATAATCGCAATCCGAATAATAATGATTATCACTTGTATTTTTATCAGGGAAACGTAATGAGCCACCTGCTTTCAACCCCTCAGCACTTCAAAATGACCGTGCTTGCCGCGCTGATTAGTTCTGCCGCCGCGCCAGCGCTGGCTGCGACCACCGAGGCCAGCACCAGCGAAAAAACCATGACGGTTGTTGCAACGCCAGAAAACAATTTCACGCCGGGCGGCGATCGGCTGGTGCCTGCCTATCTGGATGGCCAGATCGCCAACGGTGGCCGGATGGGGCTGCTTGGCGAGCAGGACGCGCATAATGTGCCGTTCAACGTCATCGGCTACACCGCAAAAATGATCCAGGATCAGCAAGCCACCACCCTGAAAGAGGTTGTCGCTAACGACGCCTCTGTGCAGAACGTGCAGGGCTATGGCAACTTTGCGGAAACCTACCGTATTCGTGGTTTCGATCTTGATGGCGACGACATGACCTTCGGCGGCCTGCCGGGCGTGATGCCGCGGCAGGTCGTTTCCACGCAGATAGTGGATCGCGTTGAAGTGTTTAAAGGATCGAATGCGCTGGTTAATGGCTCTGCTGCCAGCGGCGTTGGCGGCATGATCAACCTGGAACCCAAACATGCGGATGACACGCCACTGACGCGGCTGGGGGTGGATTACACGTCTGCCTCTCAGGTCGGCACTTCGCTGGATGTAGGGCGTCGCTTTGGTGACAATAATCAGTGGGGCGTACGCGCCAACGTGCTGCACCGTGAAGGCGAAACCGCCGTCGATAACGAGAAGCGTCGCGCAACGGTCGCCTCCCTTGGCCTGGATTATCGGGGCGATAAGTTGCGTACCTCGCTGGATCTGGGATATCAGAAACAGGCTTATCACGGTGGTCGCCTGGGGATCAATGTCAGCGGCGTTGATTTCATTCCTGAAGTGCCGCGCGCCACCAGCAACTACAGCCAGAACTGGGTTTACAGCGATATCGAAAGCGAGTTTGGTATGGCGCGTGCCGAGTACGATTTTGCGCCAAACTGGACGGCTTACGCCGGTATGGGCGGACAGCACTCTCATGAAATGGGCGCCTATGCGTCACCGAAATTGACCAGTGCAGACGGCTCCGCAACGATTGGCCGCATGGATACTAACAAAATCGTTGATGCATTTAGCGGCCAGACCGGCGTGCGCGGCAAGTTCAATACCGGCTTCGTCAGCCACAGCGTGAATGTGGGTTATGCCGCGCAGACTAAGCGTGAGAAAACGTCTTACGGTATGGCACTGACTTCAGCCGGCACCAACGTTTACAACACTTCTGCTGTCGCGGCACCTGAGAACACCTATTTTGGCGGCGATCTTGACAATCCTAAGCCCACAAGCCGGATCCGTACGGAAGGCCTGTTGCTGGCCGATACGCTGGGCTTCCTGGATGATAAAGTGCTGCTGACGGCGGGCGTGCGTCATCAAAAAGTGGTGGTGCGTAACTACGCTTACGGCACGGCGGTAGAGGATACCGACTCACGCTTCACCAAGTCGCGCTGGACGCCGGGTTATGGCCTGGTCGTTAAGCCATGGGAAGCGGTTTCCCTGTATGCCAACCACATTGAAGCGCTGCAACCGGGTGAAACTGCCTCAACGGGCGCGCTGAACGTAGGTAAAGTCACCGGTATTTCGCTCTCGAAGCAAAACGAAGTGGGGATGAAGCTGGACACCGGCCGGATTGGCGGCTCGCTGGCGCTGTTTGAGATCAAAAAGCCAGCAGGCATTATCGATCAGCAGACGGGTATGTTTGGCATGTATGGCGAACAGCGTAACCGTGGCGTGGAACTGAACGTCTTCGGTGAGCCGGTTTACGGCGTGCGGCTGAACGGCAGCGCGACCTGGCTGGATCCCAAAATGACCAAAACGGTTAACGGCACCAACGACGGTAAAAATGCCATCGGCGTGGCAAACTTTTATACCGTGCTGAGTGCGGAATATGACATCAAACCGGTTGAGGGATTAACCGCACTGGCCCGCGTCACCCATTCCGGCTCTCAATATGCTGACAGTGCGAACACCAAAAAACTCGACGGTTATACCACGCTGGATCTGGGCCTGCGCTACCGCACGAAGGTACAGGAAAACGACATGACCTGGCGTCTCGGCGTGGAAAACGTCACCAACAAGAAATACTGGTCAGGCGTGGAAAGCTACGGAACCTACATTTATCAGGGCGATCCGCGTGAGCTGAAGCTGTCAATGTCTTACGATTTTTAATCGCTCATTCTTACTGTTAAGGCAGGCTTTATCACGATGCCTGCTCACTTTACGGCACGGGTTCCCGTGCCGTTGCTTTTAGAATATCTCTTTTCATCATTGCCACATCTTAATGGTTTTCCCCCTGTCCCGATCTCTAACTGTTTCACTGTCCACTCATCGCAACGGTCTCATAACAGGGTTACTCTCATCATAAAGTAAATTTTATTTAACATTAATCCATGGTAAGCATTAGACATTTATTTGTTTGTTAATGATCTCTCGTTTCTTATGTAACATAAACCTTATTATTTATGCGACTTTTGGGACTGCTGTCGCAATTTTTAATTTTCTATGTCATGTTAAAATATTAATTTTATTTATGTAAAATATTTGTATAATTAATTATATTTAATGTTTTCTTGTTTATCTCTGGGAGAGCAACACGTGGCTGTAACAAGAAAATCGGTCGTAGACAAAGCAGTATCTGATGGGTTATTGAACAGGAGGATCTTGAAAATATGCAGTTTGGTAAGGTCTTTTGGCGGGGATACAACAGTCTCACCGGTACAGGGATTTGTTGATTTCCTCAAGGGTATGGAAATGCTGAATGATGAATACGTCAGAAATGGGATAACCCGGCAAACCCGAGCGCCTTTTCTCTATAACGAAGGGCTTATTGATACAGAAAGCACGCTGTTTTTAGCGCGGAAAGGTGAGGAAATCATTGGCACGGTCAGCCTGCTTTCCAGCACCAACAACCCGATGCCCAGTGAGAAACTTTTTGCTCAAGAGATCGCCGCACTGAATCTGCATAACAGGAAGGTTGTTGAGGTGGGAACGTTGTCGGTAAAAAAAACGCCGGCCGCGGAAAATGTTGTCTTCAGGCTTTACCTGTCGATCATGATGCATGCCATTTTTATCGAACAGGTCGACGATATTTTTATTCAGGTCAAAGAAAAAACCGCCTCGTTTTACATTAATAATTTGCTGTTTGAAAAGGTGGGTACAGCGAAAACACATCCCGACTACCGTAATCTGCAAGCTTCATTGCTCAGAGCCGATGTGAAAAATCTGCGGGAAAAGATCTACGAACAGCAATGCTATGGCGCAAAAGGATGGCTCAGGATATTGCATGGACTGGGTTTACTGGCCGAATTTAAATCTTTTTATCATGAGGAAACGCTAAGCGAACGGTTTAATCTTGGCGAACAGGATGCCGAAGTCTATCGTTACCTCTGCCATCTTTAAACGCATCCCGTCCAGACCGGACGGGATCAATTGTTTACTGTTATTGGCTGTTTCCGCCGACGACTTGATGAGACGAAAGTATTATTAAAAATCTGCTGCAACTGGATAAGAATCAATATTTTCAGAGGGGCCTGTGCTATCATTGCGCTTTCCTGAATTTCAGGTGCAGGAAGCCGGGCAGACAAGGAACGGTCGAAGTATAAATATATTTTATTACCTTAGCCCCGATGTGAATTCAGCTTTATTGCGCCGCGCCTGATTTAGCGCTGCGATTTGACCGATTGAGACTGGCGGTTTAAGACAGGACGTTTCGCCAGCAAGACCGTGGTTAAGATGACTGAACGTCCTGAAAACGATATTCCAAAAGATTCACGTTACCTCCTTGATGACGCCCATTTCGCCATTGTGGTGCTTGCAGTCACCTCTTTTACTCTTATAATCTTTGTTCTCATCATTACTTTACTGATGACGTAGTAGTCCCGAGCCTTGCTGTTTTCACCTGAAGGGAGAAAGACGAGTATGGAAACCAAAGAAGACAGATTGCTGGCTTTGGTTGGGTTGCTGGCTGCTGGCCTGATTACTGTGGTGGTGCTTTTCACCCTGACCTGGTTGTCGGACGTGCGTCGCGCGCCGGCCGAAAACTGGTCCGAAACCTGTATCCCACAAACGCTTACTTCTCCCCAACCGCATTCTTCATCCTGATTTGCTGGCTGCGAATTTCCAGTGCGTAGGGTTCATTGATAGTGCGATTACCATTGGCATCCGCCAGGCCAAACAGGCCGCCAGGCGAACGTCGGTCGTCAGCCCACGACGGGTAATCAACGGCGGGGAAAATGGAGATACCCTGAATATCCGCTCCCTGAGCGCGCGCCTGGTTAACCTGTTCAACTACGCGTCCCAGCCATGGGGCTCGCATCGCGCCTTCAGCCCCGGTTTCTGCAATCAACATCGGGCGCTGATAACGCTGCCAGACTTCCAGCAGCAGGCTGGCAAGAGGGCGGTATTCGGCCTGCTGTTCATCCAGCGGGTCGCCGTTGGTATACCATTGATTATCTGGATAATAATTTAATCCAATAATATCCAGCAGGCTGTCGTTGCCGCCCAGTTCAGGATGCAGACGGCCGCCAATCATATCCCAGGCTTCATATTGCGCTTCATGCTGGCGGCTGGCTTCAGCCAGATGCTCTTTCATCATGTCCGGTGCAGCAATATGCACCAGCGGATCGGTCAGTACGAAGCGGGCACCGGGCAGTTCCTCACGTATCGCATGCATTGCGGCGACCGAGGCCCTGACCAGTTGCAGTTTCAACTCCCGGCCACGGGCCGTAACGCCGGGATTAAACAGGGCGACTTCCGCTCCCGCCCACGACCAGAAAGAGATTTGATTCATTGGCGTAAAGAAGGGCGCAGAATAGCCCTCATCACGCATCAGTTTTGCCAGCGCCCGGGCGAAATGCGCAAAACGATCGACAAACGCAGGCTGCCAGATATCAAGCTGCGCCGGCCAGCCAAAGTGGGCCAGCTCCCAGATGACCTCCAGACCATTGTTTTCGGCGGCGTGCAGCATAGATAAAAATGTCGACCAGTCGTATTCGCCAGGTTTTTGCTCAATCAGATACCAGCGAGCGCTGTCCCGGGCGGTTAACAGCTGATGAGTCGCTAACAGCGCGTAGTCTTTGTCCAGCAGAGTATCGTGGCCGCTGTTAATCACCAGATCGACCCGTTTACCTTCGCCACGGCAGGCGGTGGAGCAGGCGAAACTGCCCTGAAAGAAGCTTTTAAACAGCGGTGCGTGATGCCCTTGAGGCAACATTTCATGCGGTTGATGCTTCATGATGCTTTCCTCATGACGGAGGCGCTCGGCCTGGATATGGGCTAAGTCTAGTCCAAATGCTCCCGCAGGCCTTTTTTCACCGGCAGGTTGGTTAAAGAAACGTTAAGAGCGCCGCAATCAGAACTGTCGCATGACAATTAAACGCAACCGGAACGATAATGCATCCGGTAGACTGGTCTTCGCCGTTCGTTTCAAGACGGAAGCGGGTGAACGCCCAATAATGTTGAATGCACTAAGGATCCCATGTGACCGAAGCTTTTACCGCAGAAGTTGGCGGCACCCCTGATGAAGAGACAACCCTGACACGTGCTGTCGCCTCGCTGGTGCAAAACCATCCTGAAGACAGTGGGATTCATCCGCTGGAAGAGGGATTGAACGCGTTCGCCGCCCGTTATCAACTGATGACGATGGCGGAGCATACCCTGGATATCCAGTACTATATTTGGCAGAACGATATGTCCGGGCGTTTGCTGTTCAGCGCCGTGCTTGATGCGGCCGATCGCGGCGTGAAAGTGCGTCTGCTGCTGGATGACAACAACACCATGGGGCTGGATAAAACGCTGAGCGAACTGAGCCGCCACCGCAATATTCAGGTGCGGCTGTTTAACCCGTTCTCGTTTCGTACGCTGCGAATGTTAGGTTATCTTTCTGATTTTGCACGTTTAAATCGGAGAATGCACAACAAAAGCTTTACCGTCGATCGGGAAGCGACGATTGTGGGTGGTCGCAATATCGGCGATGAGTATTTTGGCGCAGGGGAAGAGCCGCTGTTTTCCGATCTCGACGTGCTGGCCATTGGGCCGGTGGTTGAAGAAGTGACTGACGACTTTGAACGTTACTGGCAAAGTCGGGCCGTAAAACCCTTCAGCAAAGTGGTGGATATTGAGCAAAAAGCGGATCGCGCCGCGATTACCCTGCCTGATGAGTGGCGCAGCGATCCTCAGGTCGAGCGCTATCTTCAGCGTATTGAAGCCTCTTCTTTTGCCACGCAGCTGGCGAAAGGCGAACTGGAACTGACCTGGGCACGCACCCGCCTGTTAAGCGACGATCCGCGTAAAGGGCTGGGCCGTGCAAAAGCCTCCTCGCTCTTACCGCAACGTATGCTGGAAGTCATCGGCAAACCCGAGAAGCAGTTCGACATTATTTCCGCCTATTTTGTCCCCACTCGTGCGGGCGTGGCGCAGCTGCTGGCTTTGAGAAGAAAAGGGGTCAAAATTGCCATCCTGACCAATTCTCTGGCAGCAAATGATGTTTCAGTCGTCCATGCGGGCTATGCCAAGTGGCGGAAAAAACTGCTGCGCCATGGTGTAACGCTTTACGAGCTGAAGCCCCATTCCGACACGCGCGATACGCCACACGACCGGGGCTTGACCGGTAATTCAGGGTCAAGTTTACACGCCAAAACCTTCAGCGTGGATAACGAGAAGGTCTTTATTGGCTCCTTCAACTTCGATCCGCGCTCGGCGATGTTAAACACCGAAATGGGCTTTGTGATCGAGAGTGAAAAACTTGCCGCCAGCATTCACCAGCGTTTTGTCAGCAGGATGCGCGATCGTGCATGGACGCTGCGGCTGGACAAATGGGGAAGGGTAAACTGGGTGGAGTATCCGGGCGAAGGAGAAAAAGAATGGGTACACCGGCATGAACCCCGCACCCGTTTTATTCAGCGGTTACTCGTGCGTTTGGTGTGGCGACTGCCGATAGAGTGGCTGCTCTGATCCTGCCCGGTCTGAACCGGGCAGAAGCAGAGTGCCGTATTTTACCTTTGCGGCTTCCCGGAAAACAGGAAGCGCAGCAGCGGGATGCGCAGATGGATCTCGTAAAGAATAAAGGCAATACCGAAAACAAAGACCAGGCCAGTGAAAAAGCCCAGCGTGTTATTACCGATATGCGGCACCACGAAAATTCCGTACAGGATGGTCAGCGGATGGTGTACCAGATAGATAAACAGCGAGGCATTAACCAGATAGGTTACGCGCGGTGAATGAGAATTCAGAAAGCGGTGGCCCAATGAGAACACCACATTCACCATCCACAATCCCATCATCATCGACACTATCGCATCGATTTCATACAGCCAGCCCTCTCCTTTACTCCAGGTCTGATTTGCCACATAGGCAACGAAAGCCAGCGCCGAGCCGATAAATGTCCAGGGTACAGGTTTAACCAGCAATGCTTTAATCGCCGGATATTTCCATGCCATTGCGCCAAGGACAAAGAAGGGTAAGAAGAACAGTGATTGCATAAAGGCATAGTTAAACAAGCCATTACTCAACAGCTGCGGCTCGAATATAAACAGAAAACGACGTACTGCACCCCAGCCAAGGCTACAAAGCAAAATAGCGAAGCTGAGTTTGGTCCAGTTAATATCGGCATAATCTTTTGCCGGGCGCTGAGCATCCCGCAGCCATTTAAACATCGCCATTCCGGCAACAGTCAGGACCACCAGCACCAGTAAAAACCAGAGATGAGAAATTAAATCCCAGGAGAGGGCATTGAACTTTTGATAAAGCGTCAGGTTGCTCCAGTCGCCGATCTTCGTCGTCCAGGCTTTTATCATAAAAAATTGCGGTACTGTCAGCAGCGGTATCGCCGCCAGCATAGGAATGCCAACACGCTCCAGACGCACTTTCAGCCAGTGCCTCGACGCATATTTCAAAAAAAGCATATAGGAAAAATAACCGGAAATGACAAAGAAGACCTGCATGCGAAAAGCATGAATAAAATCATTTAACAACGTCAGCCATTCGGAGGACGCCAGGCTATTTACTGACCATGCCTGGCTCGAATAAATCAGGGAGACGTGAAACGGCACGCCCAAAAGCATCAGATAAGCCCGGATCGAATCAAAAAAATATTCTCGTTGCTGTGTTTTTTCCGTCATATTCATCCCATATTCAACGTGTTACAGCGTTTGCTCGCCCTGAGCCACGCTAAAGCTTACCGCTTACTCTAGTTGAGAAAACACGGGTATACTATCAGGGGAATCTGTATCCGCTAAGCACTTGAGAACAGGGCGCTAAAAGCAACAAATGAGAGGAACAAAAACGTTGTTGAGCTGTCGGAATGCTGAATTATCCATTAAGATGGATGGGATTGATTTAAGCACACGAAAGGGGGGGATGTGCTGATTAAAATGAAAAATAAGCCAGAACTGATGAAATTGCGCTTACTTGGTGCAACAGTTTTGCTGTCAATGTATGCCAGTTCAAGCTGGGCTTTTAGCATTGATGACGTCGCAAAACAGGCGAAAGATTTGGCAGGGAAAGGATACGAGGCGCCGAAAAGCAATTTGCCTTCCCAATTGCGCGATATGAAATATGCTGATTATCAGCAGATCCAGTTCAATCGCGATAAAGCCTGGTGGAGTAAGCTGAAGACCCCGTTCAAGCTGGAGTTTTACCATCAGGGCATGTATTTCGATACGCCAGTGCAAATTAATGAAGTGACCGCCACCAGCGTGCACGAGATTAAATACTCGCCGGATTATTTTAATTTCGGCAACGTTAAGCACGATCCTGAAACGGTCAAAAATCTGGGCTTTGCCGGATTTAAAGTTCTCTATCCGTTAAACAGTAAAAACAAGAAAGACGACGAGATTACCAGCTTCCTGGGCGCCAGCTACTTCCGCGTTATCGGCGCGGGTCAGGTATATGGCCTTTCTTCTCGTGGTCTGGCTATTGATACGGCGCTGCCGTCCGGCGAAGAGTTCCCACGCTTTAAAGCATTTTGGGTGGAACGGCCTAAACCGTCTGACAAGCATCTGGTTATCTATGCGCTGCTGGATTCGCCACGTGCCTCCGGTGCCTATCGCTTTACCATCACGCCAGGCAAAGAATCGACTGTTGACGTGCAGTCTAAAGTCTACCTGCGCGATAAAGTGGGCAAGCTGGGCGTAGCGCCACTCACCAGCATGTTCCTGTTTGGTCCAAGCCAGCCATCCACGCAGGTGAACTACCGTCCGGCGCTGCATGACTCTAACGGGCTTTCCATTCACGCCGGTAACGGTGAGTGGATCTGGCGTCCGCTGAACAACCCAAGGCATCTGGCGGTGAGCACCTTTACCGTTGAGAATCCACAAGGCTTTGGTTTGCTGCAACGCGGCCGTGATTTTGCCAAATATCAGGATCTGGACGATCGTTACGATCTGCGCCCAAGCGGCTGGATCGAACCGCAGGGTAAATGGGGTAAAGGCCATATCGAACTGGTTGAAATCCCAACGGCAGATGAAACCAACGACAACATCGTGGCTTTCTGGACGCCGGAAACCCTGCCTGAACCAGGCAAAGAGATGAACTTCAAATACCGCCTGCATTTCACGCGTGATGAGAACCAGCTGCACTCGGCGGACACCGCCTTTGTGAAAGATACGCTGCGTTCAACTGGCGACGTGAAGCAGTCCAACCTGGTTCGCCAGCCGGACGGCACCGTGGCCTTTGTCGTCGACTTTACCGGTCAGGATATGAGCAAACTGCCGGAGAATACGCCGGTAACGCCACAGGTGAGCATCGGTAACAACGGCGAGCTGGTGGAAAACAGCGTGCGTTACAACCCTGTTACCAAAGGGTGGCGTCTGATCATGCGCCTGCGCGTGAAAGACAACAAACAGCCTACGGAAATGCGTGCTGCGCTGGTTAACGGTGACAAGACGCTGACGGAAACCTGGAGCTATCAGTTGCCTGCCAATGAATAAGTCTACTGCTCTACCCACTGAATACATTGATGCGTTGCCCCTTTCCGAGCCGCGGAAAGGGGCGCTGCGCGAGACGCTGTCCACGCAGTCGGATAATGCCTTCAGCGAGCTACATCAGTCGCTGAGTGGAAAAGATTCGGCGGTGGAGCGTCCCGACGACGCGCCTCTGGAGTCGGTCAAATCACGTATTGAGATGACGTGGCCAGACTCCGTGGGCAAAGGGGAACAGTTCGCTGAAGACCCGCTGCATCGCACTACGCTGAAGGCTATGCCGAAGCACACCCGTTCTTCTATGTACCCGGAAGCCTGGCGCACTAACCCTGTTGGTCGCGCCTGGGACTCCCTGCGTGGTCGTAAATCGAAGCCTCGCTATGCCAATGCGGAAGAGCAGCGTTCGGAAGAAAAATGGCGTCATGTCGGTTCGATTCGTCGCTATATTCTGCTGCTTCTGACCATTGCACAGACGGTGATCGCCACCTGGTACATGAAAACCATTTTGCCTTATCAGGGCTGGGCGCTGATCGATCCGATGGAAATGATCAACCAGAACTGGCAGCAATCCGTATTGCAGATCCTGCCTTACGTGCTGCAAACGGGGATCCTGTTCCTGTTTGCCGTGCTGTTCTGCTGGGTCTCAGCGGGGTTCTGGACCGCGCTGATGGGCTTCCTGCAACTGCTGATAGGTAAAGATAAATACAGCATTTCATATAACAGTAACGATCAGGATCCGATTAACCCGGAACACCGCACCGCGCTGATTATGCCAATCTGTAATGAAGACGTTGAGCGCGTATTTGCGGGCCTGCGTGCTACCTGGGAATCCGTGGTCAGAACGGGTGAACAGCAGCACTTTGACGTCTACATTCTCAGCGACAGCTACAATCCGGATATCGCCCTGGCTGAACAAAAAGCCTGGATGGAGCTGGTGCGTGATGTCGGCGGGGAAGGGCGTATCTTCTATCGCCGTCGTCGTCGTCGTGTGAAGCGTAAGAGCGGTAATATCGATGACTTCTGCCGCCGTTGGGGCAGCCAGTACAGCTATATGGTGGTGCTGGATGCGGACAGCGTGATGAGCGGTGAGTGTCTCACCGGTCTGGTGCGCATGATGGAAGCCAATCCGAACGCCGGTATTATCCAGTCTTCGCCAAAAGCGTCAGGCATGGATACGCTGTATGCGCGTTGCCAGCAGTTCGCCACGCGCGTCTACGGTCCGCTGTTTACGGCGGGTCTGCACTTCTGGCAGCTGGGTGAATCGCACTACTGGGGTCATAACGCTATTATCCGCGTGAAGCCGTTCATTGAGCACTGTGCCTTAGCGCCGCTGCCTGGTGAAGGTTCTTTTGCCGGTTCGATATTGTCGCATGACTTCGTGGAAGCCGCGCTGATGCGTCGTGCTGGCTGGGGCGTGTGGATTGCTTACGATCTGCCGGGTTCCTACGAGGAACTGCCGCCAAATCTGCTGGACGAGCTGAAGCGCGACCGTCGCTGGTGTCACGGCAACCTGATGAACTTCCGTCTGTTCCTGGTAAAAGGGATGCACCCGGTACACCGTGCGGTGTTCCTGACCGGCGTAATGTCTTACCTGTCAGCACCCTTGTGGTTTATGTTCCTGGCGCTTTCCACTGCTTTACAGGTGGTGCATACGCTAATGGAACCGACCTACTTCCTGCAGCCGAGACAGCTGTTCCCGGTCTGGCCGCAGTGGCGTCCGGAACTGGCGATAGCGCTGTTCTCCACCACCATGGTTCTGCTGTTCCTGCCGAAGCTGCTCAGTATCATTCTGATCTGGTTCAAGGGCGCAAAACCTTATGGCGGGATCCTGCGCGTGACCCTTTCTCTGTTCCTGGAAGTCCTGTTCTCAGTCCTGCTGGCACCGGTACGTATGCTGTTCCATACCGTGTTTGTGGTCAGTGCGTTCCTCGGTTGGGAAGTGGTCTGGAACTCTCCGCAGCGTGATGATGATGCAACGCCATGGAGCGAGGCTTTTAAACGCCACGGTTCACAGATGGCATTGGGCATTGTCTGGGCCGCAGGCATGGGCTGGCTGGATCTGAACTTCCTGTGGTGGCTGGCACCGATCGTCTTCTCACTGATCCTGTCGCCATTCGTGTCGGTATTTTCCAGCCGGTCAACAACCGGTTTGGCCTCTAAGCGCGCAAAACTGTTCCTGATCCCGGAAGAGTTTGAGCCGCCAAGAGAGCTGGTTGATACCGAGCGTTACAATCAGCTGAATCGCGAGCGTGCGCTGAAAGATGGCTTTATGCATGCGTTGTTTAACCCATCGTTTAACGCCCTGGCAAGCGCAATGGCAACGTCGCGTCACCTGAAAAGCGAGATTCTTGAGTTTGCCCGCGATCGCCGTGTTGAACAGGCGCTGAGCGAATCGCCAGCTAAACTGGATCGGGATCGTCGCCTGGCGCTGATCAGCGACCCGGTAACGTTGTCGCGGATGCATTACCGCTTGTGGCAAAATGCCGACAAGTATCACGACTGGTTTGATTATTACCGGTCGCTGAAAATGAATCCTCTGGCGATCCAGTCAACGAAACTGTAGGTTCTTTTGGCCCGTGAAGGGCCATCAGCAACAAAAACCGGGAACAAGGGTTTCCGGTTTTTTTATTTCAACAACAAAGACTTACGTGAGGCGGCTAGACTTTCGCTTCCACGCCAGGTGCCGCCGAACGCACCATAAACTGCTCGGTAACGTCAGGCAAGTGAGTCAGGCACCAGTCGGCCATTGCCACTTCCTGTTCGCGAATTTGTGCAAAGATCTTCGCCCCCTCAGTGTCGCCGACCAGCTCGGCCGCCGCAATCAATGAGGTGTAGTTGGCGATTTCGAAATTCTCGAAGACGTAACCGCTGATCGCGCCTTTCACGACTTCATCATCGGCCAGCATGCCACCCATGGCCTGTCCAAGCGCGGTTAATTTACCTACCGCATCTTTCAGGGTGGAGTGAGAGGTATCGTAACGGTCAATAACGGACTGAACCAATACCTGCTGCTGACGCGTCTCTTCAATATGCTGTTCAATGCGGGCTTTGAGGTCCGGGTAATGCTCCAGACGTCCGGCCATTTTTTCCAGCATGCTTTCGGCCTGTTTTTCCATGGCATGTGCATCTTTTACCCATGCCAGATAATTCTCTTGGTGAGTCATAAAAAGTACCTCTTTTAATTTTTTTCAGACACGCCTTGCAGGCGTGAGATTTAAGGTTGTCGCCGATGTTTATTAAGGCTGTTGTTCAGCGATACCCGTCAGTTTTTCATCTGTGGCTTTTTCTTCTGCCAGCGTTTCTGCCAGCAGCTTTGCTGCATCCTGATAGCCGAGTTTCACGGCCATCGCGTAGAGCGTGCCGTAAGTCGCGATTTCATAATGTTCAACTTTTTGCGCCGCGCCGATCAGTCCGGCATCCCTGACGGGACCTGCCTCAACCGAATCGATAATTTCCTGAGCTTCTTCTGCAAGTCCCTCAAGCGCATGACACTTCATACGTTTGATCCGCACGCCTTCGGTACTTTCTACCAGCTGATCGAGTCGCTCAATTTGCCCGTGGGTTTCTTCAAGATGCTGTTTAAACGCGGCAACAAGCTTTTCATCAGTTGCCGCGCGGGCCATTTTAGGCAGAGCCCGGGTGATCTGTTTTTCTGCGCTGTAAATATCTGATAAGTCGTGGATAAACAGATCTTCCATCGTTTTAATCGTCATTATTTACTCCGGTCATGTAGAGGTAAAAGGAAATAAGAAAAAACAGGAGGGCTTTAGAACAAGGTTAGCTTATTATTTTCATTCCTGTAGAAAAGAGTAAGTTCAATATTTAATTTAAGCGGGTAAAAGGGATGGTCAATAGGTGGATTTGAAGCGGAACTCTAACCGATTCATCAGGTTAGACGTGGCGTTGAAAGAAAAAAAACGATGGAAAAATATTATTAATCTAGCCACGTTTAAAATTTCTGAAATAAATAAGAGCATGATGATAGTAAATTACATTAATCTGTTAATCATTTAGTCCGCCATGAAATAAAATTTCACTGGCGGACCGTTAATAGATTTTTCAAGTCGGGAATTATCGAATTTCATGTCCAGTTTTCAGAGCGTTGCGTGCTCCACGTTCAGCCCGGGTATCAGAATAATTTTGCGGCACTCTTCCTCACGTTTTTCGAAAATTTTATAGCCGCGTGCCGCATCCTCAAGCGGCAGATGATGGGTTACAATCTCTTCCGGCTTTAAATGGCCTTGTTCTATAAGCTGAAGCAGATCGGGAAGGTAAGCATGCACATGCGTTTGTCCCATCTTGAAAGTCAGTCCTTTATCGAACGCATCGCCAAAAAGGAAACCGTGGATAAAGCCTGCATAAACGCCCGGCACGCTGACGATGCCGCCTCGTCGTACGGCGGCGATGCACTGACGAAGCGCCTTGCCGCTGCTGCCTTCAAGCTTCAAATTACTTAATACGGTCTCGGTCAGACTGCCTTTCGCCTCAAAGCCCACCGCATCAATCACCGCATCCACACCCCGGTGCCCGGCGCTATGTTCAATAATCCAGGCAGCAGGATCGTCATTATCATCAAAATTGATAGGGATCACACCGTAACGTTCGTGGGCAAATTCAAGGCGATAAGGATGGTGATCGATCATGAAAATCTGTTCTGCACCGGCCAATCGTGCACAGGCCGCGCTTAACAATCCAACCGGACCTGCACCAAAGATCGCTACGCTTGACCCTTTCTTAAGCTCCGCATTTTTAACGGCCTGCCACGCCGTTGGCAAAATATCGGAAAGAAACAGTACCTTCTCATCCGCCAGCGTATCAGGGACTTTAAACGGTCCGGTATTGGCTTTGGGCACCCGAACATATTCCGCCTGACCACCGGGGACGCCACCATACAATTTACTGTAACCAAACAGCGCCGCAGGTGGGGTAATGCTTTTGCGATTTAAGGTTGCGCCCTTGCCGCTGTTGGTATTTTCGCAGGCCGCATACTGGTGCAGATGGCAGAAAAAACAGTCGCCGCAGGCAATGACGAAAGGAATAACAACCCGATCGCCTTTCGCTACGTTAGTTACCCCGCTGCCCGTTTCGACAACTTCACCCATAAATTCATGACCAAAAATATCACCGTGATGCGTACCAGGAATTTTGCCCCGGTAGAGGTGCAGGTCAGAACCACAAATTGCCGTAGCGGTTACACGCAAAATAATATCATCGGGCGCTTCGATACCAGGATCGGGCATAGTATCGACACTAACCCGATGTGGGCCATGATAAGTCAGGGCTTTCATAGGCTCAGCTCCGGTTATGGATCGGAAGAGGGAGAAAAATTGGGACGATCGGTGAAGAGGCGGTTCTTTTTAAGCGCATTACCTGGTCCTTATACTCAGACAAAGTTAATAAAGCATAGAACAAGAATGCAGTTTCAATTGTTGATTGTCCGTGATGCAGGGGATGAACAATGTCATGTAGGGTGAGGCGGGAAGAAGTGATATTTACAGTATTTTTGCGTTTTCAGGTCATCGTTGCGCAAACTGTTCCTGTACAATGGCGCGTTTTTTATTCAGTAAGAGGAAATAACAGTGACGCTTTTACGTAGCATGCTGGTGGGAATGTCTATTCTGACCCTGACCGGATGCGGCAGTATTATTAGCCGGACGTTTCCGGGGCAGGGCCACAGCAACCAGTATTATCCTGGCGTGCAGTGGGATGTCCGTGATACGCCCTGGCGCTTTCTGACCATTATCGATCTCCCGCTGTCGCTGGTGGTCGATACTTTGCTGCTGCCTGTTGATGCGCATCACGGACCTTATGAGTAAGGTCGGTTACTCCCAGCGATCGGCCCGATCGGAATCGCTGTTATCGTCTTCCCACTCTTCCGCCGCGGCTTTACCTTCTTCAGTATCGGCTGGCGGTTCGAGCTGGAACTCGCCCTCGTCCCATTCATGCAGCGTGTTTTCCGGCAGCCATTCCTGACGCAGTTCGATCTCATCGAAATCGCCGTCGAAAATAGCCTGTGCGGCTTCACCACTGCGCAGCGCCAGACATTCTCCCTCATCGCTCTCGTCGGTAAAGAACTCGGCCTGCCACATGATATCGCCGTCCTGCATAACATATTTTTGCAGGTTGAACTGGCTTACGGATGCATCATCTTCTTCCAGCTCTGGATTAGCGGCCAGGTACTCTTCACGTGCGGCGTCAATAGCCTCTTCCAGCGTTGCATACATGCTCATGGGGTTTCTCCGTAACAAAATTTGCAGGTTTATGAAGGATAGTCGAAGATCTGAGGGGGTAAAACGTGGAGCGAAAAAAAAATTATTAGGGATTTGTTTAATATTATTAATCAGTTACAGACAGCCGGGCAATCTGTGCAGGCAGCTGATACATCGAATCTATCACCACATCGGCTCCAGCCGCTTTCAGTCGCTCCGCATGATCGCGCCAGGTATGTGCACCACCGGTAAAGCCTGCAACATACATCCCTGCACGTTTTGCGGCCGTTACGCCATGTACGGAATCTTCAATAACCAGCGTGTTTTCAGGGACAGCTCGCATAACCGCCGCGGCATGAAGGAAGATATCGGGCTGCGGTTTACCGCGATTTGGCCCAAGATCGACAGCCGAGAAGACAGAGCCGGGAAACAACGACTTCAGCCCTACGTGCGTTAACATAAAATCGAGCTGTTCCCGACCCGAATTAGAACAAATGCATTTAGGATAATCCAGCTGGCTGATAACCTCGTACGTTCCGGTAATGCGCCTTAATTTTTCCTCAAATTCGCTATATAAAGCGTTATAAAATGTCTGATGAAGCGTATCGGGAAGGTTAACGCCGCTTTCTTCGCGCACTTTTGTTATCAGCTCATTCCACGCCAGCCCGCTGTAATGCGTGCAGAACGCCTCAAGGCCGATAACAACGCCGTGCTGCTCAAGCAGCGCGCGGGTAAGATTGATGCCGATAATTTCTGAATCAACCAGCACGCCATCACAGTCAAAAATAATCAGATCGAGTTGTTTCATCTGCTCTTCCTGAAGGGGGCTGGTCACGGCAAAAGCACGTGACCAGCCAGGGATAAACGGCAATTTACGCAGGCACCAGCACTTTTTTATGCTTATGCAGCAGTTGCTGAATATCCCGCAGCCGTCCTACGGCAACGGAAGAAAGCTTCTCTTTGGAGACGTTGCGGTCCAGTGAAATGCAGTCTTTCCACAGTGAGCGTCCGGCAATAACGCCTGAAGCACCATTACGTAGAGAAATATCAACCTGCCGGAGAAAAGTCTGGTGATCGACACCCGCAGAGAGCACGGCCCAGGGAATATCGCCGCAAATCTCTGTTACCTTAGCGCAGGCCGTTTCCGTGCCAGGATAGGGAATTTTCAGCACCTTGGAACCGCAATCAATACAGGCCTGACAGCCGTCCTGAATCAGCTGCGGAATTTTACTTTGATAAACGTCACTGCTCTCATTTTCCAGCTGATAAGTCAGGAACTCCACCACCAGCAGCAGATCCTCGCGAGCAAAATCGGCAATGACTTCACGCAGCGTAGCAAGATTAGCGGTGTTCGCTTCCGGCGTATCCATACGCAGATAAATCATAATTTTACCACCGGTCGCGCCCAGTTCACGGACTTTACGGGCGTTAACGCCCTCGACCATTTTAGAGATACGGTATCCCTGCGGTGACGTATCCCAGCCGGAAGCGTCCAGCCCGACCAGTAAGCCGGTATTGCGCGGCACCACATCCTCATCAACGATACCCGGCACGGCACAAATCGGATCAACCAGTACGCAGCCTGCTTCGGCGGCAAGATAACGGGTAATATCGTATTTGGTCTTGCCCAACGTTTCATTGCTAATTTTTGCCTGCTCTTCTGGCGTAGCGGCTAACAACGTTCGCATACCGCCACGCTGGTCACAGGCGACGACCATCATCGATCCCGTGGCATCACAGATCATTTGATAACCACGACGTTCGGCTGTTGTCATTTTATTCATTAGAGTAAACCTCATTGAGAAAAATTAGTTGCAGTTCAGTTGTTGATTGATCCAGGAAATAAGCCCGGCGCGGTTAATTTCCCGATCCTGTAATAGGGTATAAACGTCGCCGAGCTGCATCGGGCAGGCTCGCTCTGCCAGCTGCATTAATTCAGGTATATACTCTTCGCCAGGATGACCTTTAACGCGACAGGAACAGCGTGACTTATAGCGTTGGGCAACCTGCTCAGGCGAAATTTTATTCCATACTTCAACGTGATGTTGGCAGCCGCTCAGAGAAAGATAATCCGCCAAAATGGACTTATCACGAAAGCCAAACCAGGCATCCATAATAAATAAACTCTTTTCCGGCGCGGCCTTAACGATATTAAACATTGCCTCGTAAGCGGCATAACCCAGCTTTCGATTTAAGGGTCTGTCAATAACATCGGCGAACTGAACCATAAATGGCTCTTTAATTTCATCAATACTCAGGACAGGCGCATTAAAGTGGTCAGCCAGCAAACGGGCGACACGGCTTTTTCCTGAGGCTGGAATGCCATTGACTAAAATCAGTTTTTTCATAATAACCCAAGGATTTCATCAATTGTTTTCGCTTGTCTGATCCGCGTGAGTGTTTCTTCCTGATCGAGTAATTCCACAATCGAAGCAATCCCTTCCGTAATGTGCGAATCGCTGTCTACGCCGCCGAACATGACAATAATGTCGATAGGCTCACTGCCTTTGATAGAGACAGGTTGATCCAGCGTGACCATGCTAAAACCATTTTTAAGCACGCCACATTCCGGTCTGGCATGAGGAATAGCAATCCCTTCATCAAAAACATAATACGCGCCATACTTATTGGTATTATCAATAACGGCCTGTGGATAGTCAGCGGTGACAAAACCTCCTTCTATTAAGGGTCTGGCGGCTGTTTCGATTATCTTGCTCCAGCAATCAATATGCATTCCAATTTGAATATATTGATTCTGTGAAAGGAACTGTCGAATGCTCATAGTACCTCATATATTTTTACGGATGGTATTTCTCAGCTCGTCCATTTTTACAAAGATGTCATCTACGTGATGACGGTATACCGGACTGGCGGCATAGGTTTTCACCGCCTGGTTATATTTAATCATCAATTTTTTTTGGGTGTCATTATCCGAGGGCGCTTTTGATAGCGAGCTTTCCAACAGGGATATTTCCTGCTTAATCTTTTCCGCCGCTTCATGATTTTCATTTTGATGTTGTGGCTCAGATGAAATAAACATATTTTTCAATTTTGCAAACATAAAGCCTCCGCGTCTGTTCAGGCTAATACAGGACATTAATCAGGTTGTTTAACCAGCTTGCGGCTTGAGAACCAAATAATCAGCGTAACGAACAGGATAAAACCAATCACAAACGGCCAGTCATTCTGGAAGGCGTGACCTAAAATTAATCCGGTGCTGATAACGTCAGAATCGCTAAATGTGACGCCTTTAAAGCCGAAGGTTTCAAGTAGCGGCACCAGGATCGCCGGTAATAACGTGATAAACAGGCCATGAACGATACCGCCAATAATGGCGCCTTTTCTGCCGCCCATCGCATTACCAAATACGCCGGCCGTCCCGCCCGCGAAGAAGTTGGTGAGCAAGCCTGGCAGGATCATTGCCAGCCCAAACATGGGGAAAACAATCATGCCGATAATCGACCCTACCGTGGTGGCAAGAAAACCAACGATGACCGCATTGGGGGCATAGGGAAACAGCACCGGGCAATCCAGCGCCGGTATGGCGTTGGGCACCAGGCGCATGGCAATGCCTCTGAAAGCCGGCACCAGCTCATTAAGCAGCAAGCGCACGCCGCTGTAGAGCACAAATACCCCGGCGACAAACTGCATCGACTGCATAAATGCATACATGATGTAGTTTGTTTCTCCGGCGAACTGGGCAATGTAGCCCGGCCCGGCAAAAAAGGCAGGAATGAGATACATCGGTATCATTACCACCGCCATCGACAGATAGGTGTCCTGCAAAAACTTAAAGTTATCAGGTAGCTCCAGATCTTCCGTCGAGCGGGAGTTTTTCCCAATGGCGCGCGCGACGGCGGCCTGAACCAGATAGCCAATTGTGCAGAAGTGACCCAGGGCGACATCATCGGAATCGGTAATTTTCCGTACGATGGGTTGGGCAATAGCCGGCATCAGCACCGCCATGATGCCGCCGAATATCCCTCCGGTCAGGATCAGCGTCATGCCGGTTAACCCCGCTTTATAGCCGATAACGGTACCAATGGTGGCCATCCATAGCAGCGCCTGGCCGGTGAGAAAGATATATTTGAACGGCGTAATGCGCGCAATGATGATGTTGACGGCAAATATCACCAGTAGCGTCAGCGCCACTTCCGATCCCAGCTCGCGGTTCGCTACGCCAGCAATGGCAGCAACGTCGGTAATGTAGCCCTTCATACCAAAACCGTGGGTGAAAATATCATTGAGGAAGGTGAGTGATTCAACAATGATATTGATACCCGCCATCATGATCAGGAAACCCAGCAGGGTTTTAAACGTCCCCTCCAGCGTTTTCCCAACCGACTTTTTCTGTAAGATAAGGCCAAGCATGGCGATCAGCGCGATGAGAATTGAAGCCTGGCCTAAAAAATCTTTCACAATAAAATGAATAATAGCGTCCACGGATGACCTCACTTTTTTATTTTGAGCCTAAATAAGCCAGGATTTTTTCTTCAAGTTCTTTCTTGTCGGTCAGTTTGTTTAAGATAATAACGCGCTTCTTTTCGTCATCGCTGGCATCGGAGTTAAGAATGTCAGCAAATATTTTTTGAGTAAGAATAATGTCATATTTGAATGATGACGCTTCGGATACAGTGGTATGATCGATATCCGCATCGATAGACAGTTTTTGCAAAACAGATTTGGCGCTCATTTCGATAGCAAAGCTTGAGCCGAGGCCGCAGCCACATACGCAGAGTACTTTAAGCATGGTATTACCTCAGATAAGATTGTTGGCTTTAGCCAGTTTATAAAAGTTGCTTTCTTTATCTACCAAACGTTTGTCGGAATTATTAAGATCGACAGGTATGGCTTTATTGTTGTTATTTATAACAATGATTTTATTAGTCAGGCCGCTGTTTATGCATCTGACGACTTCTTCGGCCAGAATCGCGCCCTGTATAATTTCCTCTCCGGTAGGGGTGCCGTTTCTCAATCCATAGCCCATGATTGTTTTTCTAATTCTGATACCAATCTTGTGCTCAATTTTACCAATCATGGTATCAATAGCGCCCTGAAATCCAGGGGTATATTCTTTGGTATAGCCTTCTGAACAGAGAATAATGACGCTATTCTGCTGGTCGATCTTTGTGCGGATTTTTGCTGTCAGCTCATCGATATCCCAAACCGCTTCAGGAATAAGCGCGATATCCGCATTGCTTTTTAAGGCCGCCTGCAAGGTGAGTTCGCCGCAATAGCCGCCAAGTAACTCCACCATAAATACACGCCCCGGTAGTCCGCGGCCGGTATTGCGTAACTTTGCCACTTCACTAATCACCTGTTCGCAGGCAGTCGAAAATCCAATACTGTAGCTACTGCCGGTAATATCATTATCAATGGTCATGCCTATTCCGTAACAGTTGATACCATATTCGCTGAGCACCTTTAAAAACTGGAATGAGCCATCACCGCCGCCCATGACCAGACAATCAATCTTTTTTTGCCGGATGTTTTTTATGATCTTTTCGTAATCCGATTTCCTGCATTTCTCTTCTTTTCTTCCTGACGCAATAAGCGGAACCGAAGAGATCGATAAATCCACCAGATCCCGCCGTGATATCTCTTTTGCTGTGTTGTTAATAAGCCCGGAAATGCCGCCATCAAATATGACGATTTCAGAATCGGTCATCCTGTTTATCTGAAAGATAAAATTATTCATGCCGCTAACGTCACCACCACTAATGACTAATCCTATTTTCATGGCTGGCTCCTGAATAATTATTTTTGTTGTTTGTAGATTTGATGTTAATGATGCCCGAATTAAATTTTTCGAACCTGGTCACAATTTTGCAACGAAATAGGATTGCCACATAGCTTGACAGCGTTATATATCGCTTAATTATGTGAAGTAGATCGTCTTATTTTAGCGGGGTTTTAGTGATGGTGTTTGTAACGTGTTGTTTCTTTTAGGATTTAATTTTGTGAGCTGCATCGCGTTGATCGCAGCGGTTGGCATGAATAAGCTATTCGCGTATTTGTGAGTTAATTCACATTAAAATGGGTTTCGGTTTTTTGTTATGTCATTCAGGCAGCGCTGCGTTTCTCACGCTCCCTGCTTAAAAAAGAAAACCCCGGCCGAAGCCGGGGTTTTGCGTTCTGAGGTAAACCAGAAAGACTTACTGCAGCAGAGACAGCACGCCCTGTGGAACCTGGTTAGCTTTTGACAGCACGGAGGTACCGGCCTGCTGAAGGATCTGCGCTTTGGACATGTTAGACACTTCCGTTGCGTAGTCAGCATCCTGAATACGTGACTGAGACGCGGTCAGGTTGGTTACAGAGGTGTTCAGGTTGTTAATGGTAGATTCAAAACGGTTCTGAATCGCACCCAGGGCACTACGTGAAGTATCCACGTCTTTGATACGCGCATCGAGGTCAGAGAGGTTGCCGCCGGTCACGCTGAAGGTAGCGCCCAGGCCAGAAGCCTGGAAGCCTGCGCCTGACAGGTCGATGCTGATCACGTTAGCGTCGGTAGAATCGTTAGCGCCAACCTGGATTTTTACGCTGCCGGTGGTGTTGAAAATTGCCGTGCCGTTAAAGGTACTTGCCGCGCCGATACGGTTGATTTCAGACAGACGTGCATCAACTTCTTTCTGGATTGAGTCGATGTCGTCAGCACTGTTGGTGCCGTTTTTCGCCTGCACGGTCAGTTCACGAATACGCTGTAAGTTGGTGTTGATCTCGTTCATTGACCCTTCAGCCGTCTGAGTCAGAGAGATACCGTCGTTGGCGTTACGTGCTGCCTGAGTCAGACCTTTAATCTGAGAATTCATGCGGTTAGCGATAGCTTCGCCCGCAGCATCATCTTTTGCGCTGTTGATACGCAGACCAGAAGAAAGACGCTCGATGGCGGTGCTCAGAGAAGCCTGTGATTTGTTCAGGTTGTTCTGAGTGGTCAGGGACATGATGTTGGTATTGATAACGGACATAATAGTTTCCTTCAAGATTGACTTGGGTCGATTACGGCGCCCGGATGCCCGTCACCGTCAGTGAAATATTTATCGGCGAATGGTGAAATAACTTTAAACAGTTTCTGAATAAAATTTGATCTGAAGCGCGATGAAGAGCGCCGGGAAAAATCGCCGCTAAAAACCTTTAAATAACAACAGTGCAACATAAAAAAGTATTTACACATTTAAATGTTTAAATATAATGGGCGCCTTATCTCACCAGGAAACTCAACGCTATGACCAGTAAAACGCTTTTTACCCCGATGCAACTAGGCGGCCTGACGCTGCGTAACCGTATTGCATTGCCACCGTTAACCCGCTGCCGCAGCGAACAGCCGGGCAATATCCCAGGCGAGATGATGGTGGAGTATTATCGTCAGCGCGCCAGTGCGGGCTTTATGATCACCGAAGGTACGCAGATTGAACCACGTGGGCAGGGATACGCCTGGACGCCCGGCATCCACAGCGCAGAACAAATCAGCGGATGGAGAAACGTGACCGAGGCGGTTCATCAGCAGGGCGGCGTGATTTTCTGTCAGCTGTGGCATGTTGGACGCGTATCGCACACCGCCTTACAGCCGGGCAACCAGCCGCCGGTTGCGCCTTCAGTTGTTGCCGCTGAGGGTGTGCGCGTGTTTATTGAAACGGGGCCGGGCGCAGGCATTCTGACCGCGCCAAGTGAGCCGCGTGAGCTGAGCACCGCTGAAGTGAAAGAGATTGTAGAGCTGTATCGTAAAGCGGCGGAAAATGCGAAAGAAGCCGGTTTTGACGGCGTGGAACTGCATTCCGCCAATGGCTATCTGATCAATCAGTTTATCTCTGAACACAGCAATTTCCGCACGGATGAATACGGCGGCTCGCTGGAAAATCGCCTGCGTTTTTTACGGGAAATCATTGCCGCAGTCAGTTCGGTCTTTGGCAGTCAGCGGGTCGGCGTGCGTTTTGCACCGCTGTTCTCCAGCACTGACGAAGAACGTGTTTACCTGGGACTGGTGGAAAGCGATCCGCATACGACCTATATCACAGCGGCAAAAATGCTGAATGAGATGGCGATTGGCTATCTGTCGATTGCCGAAGCAGACTGGGATAACAGCCCGGATCTGCCGGAAAGCTTCCGCATTGCGCTTCGTGAGGCTTTCACCGGGCCGATTATGTATTCCGGCCGCTACACCCGTGAAAAAGCAGAGCGCGTGCTGGAAAATGGCTGGGGAGATCTGTTTGGTTTTGGCCGAACGTTTATCGCTAACCCGGATCTGCCAGCGCGTTTCCTGCACGATTATCCGCTAAACAGCGTTGATGCCTCTTCTCTGTATGGCGGAACCCGTAAAGGATATACTGACTATCCTTTTTATAAATGATTCTGTGAGGCTGCATGACACCTGAAAATGCCATGAAGTTGTTGGCTAACCCAACACGTATGGCAGTATTACACTGGCTCAAAAACCCGGCGCAGGCTTTTGCAAGCTACAGCCAGCTGTATGATTTCGAGCTCTATGGCGTCTGTGCCAGCCTCATTCAGGACAAGGCGGGGCTGTCACAGCCCGCCACGTCGCTTTGCCTGAAAGTTCTACAGGAAGCCGGGCTGCTTGAAGCCAGCAAGGTCGGTAAATGGACCTATTATCGCCGTTGCGAAGCCCGTATCAGCGAGGTAACCGGCTCGGTCACTGCTTTCCTTAACGACCTATAGCTCGACAGTGGAATGAGAAGGGCGGCGACGCAGCGTCCGCCAGGAATAAACGGCGTTGAACAGCACCACCAGCGCCGTCACCACAAATACCGCACGAAATCCCCAGTGCGCCGAAACCACGGCGCCCATCAGCGGGCCGGTGACATTACCGATATCGCGAAAAGACTGGTTATAGCTGAAGATACGCCCGGCAACCTGATTGCTGGCGTTATAAATCAATAGCGTTTGCACCGCTGGCAGCAAAGCACCGTCAGCCGCTCCCAACAGAAATCTCAAGATGCCAAGCTGGAAAGGATTCTGCACCAGCGACATTGGGATCAGCAGCAGAACAGAAAACACCAGCATCGCTATCAGGATCCGATCCGGGCCAATGCGATCCCCCAATTTTCCCAGTCGGGGTGCGCAAATTAAAGCCGCGACGCCGGGCACGGAAGCAATCAAACCGCTCACAAAAGCCAAATTCTGAATATTCCCCGCCAGATCGCGGACGTACAGCGTCAGAATTGGCGCAATCGAACCGGTAGCAACCTGAATAATCAGCGTGGTCACGAACAGCGACAGCACCAGTTTTGGCTTCTTCAGCGAGGTAAAAACCTGTCGGGCATGCAGCATGTCTTTTTTCAGCACCGGCACAAACTCTTCGCGGATAGCAAACAGCGTCATGATAAAGCAGATAAACAGCACGGCGGCAGTGATAAAAAACACCGGGCGCAGGCCAAAACTGTCGGCCAGCAGGCCGCCGATTAACGGTCCGATTAACGCACCGCTGACCGCCCCGGTGGACAACCAGCCCAGCGCCCAGCCGCTTCGTTTGCGGGGCACCTGGGTGGCGATCAGCGCATTTGCATTCGGCACAAAGCCACCGAGCAGCCCAAGCAGCGCACGCAGGGCGAGAAACTGCCAAATCGAGGTCGCCATTCCCATCAGCACCATCACAATCGCCATGCCCAGCGCCGAGCGAAGCAGCATCACTTTTCTGCCTTTACGATCGGCCAGCCCGCCCCAGAAAGGAGAAGCGATAGCCGAAAAAAGAAAGGTAATGCTGAAAACCAGCCCGGACCAGATATTGAGCGACTGCGGATCGGTTACGCCAAGCTGCTCGACATACAGCGGCAGGAAAGGCATCACCAGGCTGAAGGCCATACCCGTCAGAAAACAGCCGCACCAGGCGACGAACAGGTTTTTTTGCCAGTTAACGGAGGAGGGAGCAACGTCAGAAATCGCCATAAATAGCTGCGTGACCTCTCTGGAAGGTTATTGTTAGCACACTAATTATGCGCTTTTAATAATCCACTGAACAGAAAATAGCAGAGAAAAAGCAGGGTATTGACGGGAGGTTTAGCTTTCCGGCAGGCCGCTGGCAGCCTGCCAAAAAGTCGATTAATAGAGTGAAGGTTCGCCAGAAGGGCGGGTCTTAAAGCGGCGATGCAGCCACATGTATTGCTCGGGTGCCATCAGCACGCCATTCTCCACCACTTTATTCATCCGGGCGGCGGTAGCGGCTTCATCATCCAGCGGCACGGCTTCTTCGGCGGGCAGGATAACCATCTCATAGCCCCGGCCGTGCGGTAAGCGACGCGGAACAAAAGGGATCACCGCAGGCTGTCCACTGCGGATCAGCAGGTAACTGCCTTTGGTCGACGCGGCTTTTTCAACCCCAAAAAAGGGCACAAACACGCTACTTTTAGGACCGTAATCATGATCCGGCGCATACCAGATAATATCGCCGTTTTTCAGCGCGCGGATCATCCCTTTTAGATCTTTGCGATCCAGCATGCTTTTGTTAGATCGCATCCGGCCCCAGGTTTGCAGCCAGTCGAGCAGAGCATTATCGTTCGGACGGTAAACGCCGATACCGGGATTGTGGATGCCGAAAATTCGCGCGCCCAGTTCCAGCGTCAGAAAATGCATCCCGATCAGCAGTACGCCTTTCCCTTCCTGATGCGCCTTATCAATATGCTCCAGGCCGCTCACGTGGAACCACTTGCTGATCCGCCAGTCGGGCCAGAACCAGGCCATGCCGGTCTCAATCAATCCCATGCCGACGGATTCAAAATTACGTACTACCATCGCTTCGCGCTCTGCTTCCGGCATGTCAGGAAAGCAAAGCTCCAGATTGCGGCGGGCAATTTCAACGCGACTGCGAATAAACCGCATCGATAAACGGCCCAGCCCGCAGCCCAGCCGATAAAGTAACGGATAAGGCAACAGAACCAGCAGGTAAAGTAAGCCGATACCTAACCAGGTAAACCAATAACGGGGATGCAACAATGCACGCGTAAATTGAGGCAGCTGAGTCATAAGTTTCCAGACCGTAAAAAAAGGGCACCATTATGCTGCCCCGAATTTATAATTTATGGCCTATTGTGCCATTTTTAGCGGCTAACTGAAATAATGCGTTGTCTTTCAGACGGTTTATGACGCCAACAAAAGGATTGCTGGCGTCGGCAGGGTACTTTACGCGTTAAATAAGCCTTTTACTTCGTGAGGCTCGCAGCGCCAGTATTGCTCTGGCGCATCGACTTTGGCCCCCAGTTTTGCCGCGGCATGCCACGGCCAGCGTGGATCGTAGAGCATACCGCGCGCCAGGGCGACCATATCCGCCTGCTGTTCCACCAGCACCGCTTCTGCCTGTTCAGGTTCGGTAATCAGACCCACGGCAATCACCGGAATGGCGACGGCTTTTTTAATTCCGGCTGCAAAAGGCACCTGATAGTTAGGGCCGACGGCAATTTTCTGCTCTGGCGACAGGCCACCGCTGGAAACGTGAATATAAGCGCAACCTTCCTTCTCAAGGGCTTTGCTTAAGGCGATCGACTGCTCCAGATCCCAGCCGCCTTCAACCCAATCCGTTGCCGAAATACGCACGCCAACCGGTTTGTTTGCTGGGAAGACCCGGCGAACCTCGCGGAAAATCTCCAGCGTCAGACGCAGACGGTTTTCCAGCGAACCGCCATACTGGTCTTCACGCTTATTAGAAAGCGGCGAGAGGAACTGATGCAGCAAATAGCCATGTGCGGCGTGAACCTCAATCAGATCCAGACCCAGACGATCGGCCCGAATCGCGCTGTCAATAAACTGCTGTTTGATCTCTTCAATGCGCGCGGTGGTCAACGCCAGCGGCGCATTGTCGCCGTCGTTAAACGGCACGGCAGAAGGCGCTGAGGTTTGCCAGCCGCCCTGTTCAGGCTGCAAAAATCCGCCGCCCTGCCATGGCACATCGGTTGAGGCTTTACGGCCAGCATGCGCCAGCTGAATTCCAACGGGCATTTTGGAATAGTGGCGGACGTCTTTTAATACGTCACCCAGTGCCTGTTCGGTTTCGTCGTTCCACAGCCCTAAATCCTGCGGGGTTATCCGCCCGGCCGCTTCAACAGCGGCGGCTTCCACAATCAGCAGGCCAGCGCCAGAGAGGGCCAGATGCCCCAAATGGATACGATGCCACGCGGTCGCTTTACCATGATCGGCAGAATACTGGCACATTGGCGCAATGGCGATGCGGTTTTTCAGCGTTAGCTTACCCAGTTGGATTGGGCTGAAAAGTTGACTCATAGTTGCTCTCCGGTGTGAATCATTACGACATGCAAAAAGCTAACTATAGGCGGGATTTGTTTATGTCGTTGGTCCGCGTATGCTTTTCGGGTATGATAGCGCCCGCAAAATTTCTCTCTTGAACGCAGGAACGTACACCATGCCAGTGTTACATAACCTTGTATCCAATGAAGAACTGAAGGCGCGGATGTTGGCCGAGACCGAACCGCGTACCACAGTCTCTTTCTATAAGTATTTCACCATTAACGATCCTAAGGCCTTTCGCGATGCGCTTTACCTGGCGTTTACCCGTCTGAAAGTGTTTGGGCGCGTTTACGTTGCTCACGAAGGTATCAACGCGCAAATCAGCGTGCCGGCCAGCCAGTACGAAGCGATGAAAGCGATGCTGTATGCTTTCGATCCGGCACTGGACAACCTGCGAATGAACATTGCGCTGGATGATGACGGCAAATCCTTCTGGGTGCTGCGTCTGAAAGTGCGTGAGCGTATCGTTGCCGACGGCATCACTGATGAAAGCTTTGATGCCAGCGACGTGGGCGGCTATCTGAAAGCGGATGAAGTCAACGCCATGCTGGACGATCCGGAAGCGATCTTTGTTGATATGCGTAACCACTACGAATATGAAGTGGGCCATTTTGACCAGGCGCTGGAGATCCCGGCTGACACCTTCCGCGATCAGCTGCCAATGGCGGTTGATATGCTGCAAGACAGTAAAGACAAAAAGATCGTGATGTATTGCACCGGGGGGATTCGCTGCGAAAAAGCCAGCGCCTGGATGCGTCACAATGGTTTTGAAAACGTCTGGCACGTGGAAGGCGGCATCATTGAGTATGCCCGTCGCGCCCGTGAGCAAGGGTTACCGGTTCGCTTTAAGGGCAAAAACTTTGTCTTTGATGAGCGTATGGGCGAACGTATCTCTGATGATGTGATTGCACAGTGTCACCAGTGCGGTACCGCTTGCGACACGCACGTGAACTGCCTGAACGACGGCTGCCATCTGTTATTTATTCAGTGTCAAAGCTGTGCGGAGAAATACCATAACTGTTGCAGCCCAATCTGTATGGAAGAGTTAGCGCTTAGCCCGGAAGAGCAGCGCGCGCGCCGTGCGGGCCGTGAAAATGGTAATAAAATATTCAATAAGTCCCGTGGTTTACTGAATATGACGCTGAAAATCCCTGGGCCGGATAACTGATTTTCAGGGCCGTTCTGCTGGCCCAAAAGCGTTCTGCTCTGTTCTGTCAGTCATCTGCTGGCAGGGCAGAGCCTCTCCTGATTAGCGCTAAAACCTTGCGCCACATCGCGTGCCACGCAGGCTGCCGGCCCTCTCAATCGTTTTAAAATCGATTCGCCTTCATCAATTAGCACATAACTCACAAGAAACGCCCAATTACAGCGATTCCTGTCACAAACTTGAAAAAGCAAAGAACGTCGTATAGAGTAAATTACCGTAAAGAGACGTCATTACGCGTTTTACTTCCGATTTTTCGCTGCTTTATAGCTTTCATTCCCTTCTCTCGATTACGCGCTACACCGGCAACGAAAGCTATGATGCTGCTCTATTCATTCTGTCACTAAGGGGACTGCATGAGCGCTCAATCCGAACAAAAGCCAAAGAAGCATTTCTGGCAAAAAAAGCCGAAAGAGCTGGCTTTCGAAGATATCACCATCGTTGATAAAGACATGCTGAAGCGTGCCGTTGGCGCGGCCGCGCTGGGCAACGCCATGGAATGGTTCGACTTTGGTGTTTACAGCTATTTAGCCGTTACGCTGGGTAAAGTCTTTTTCCCGGGCGGCAACGCGGCGGCTCAGCTGCTGGCGACCTTTGGCGCTTTTGCTGCCGCCTTCCTGGTTCGTCCGGTTGGCGGCCTGGTCTTTGGCCCGTTGGGTGATAAGATCGGCCGCCAAAAAGTGCTGGCGATTACCATGATTATGATGTCGATCGGGACCTTCTGTATTGGTCTTATCCCCAGCTACGACAGCATCGGTATTCTGGCGCCGATTCTGCTGCTGGTGGCGCGTCTGGTACAGGGCTTCTCAACCGGTGGTGAATACGGCGGTGCGGCAACCTTTATTGCCGAATATTCCACTGATAACCGTCGCGGCTTTATGGGCAGCTTCCTGGAGTTCGGTACGCTGGGCGGTTATCTGCTGGGCGCCGGGTTAGTCACCATTATGACGGCGGCAATGCCGGCGGAAACGCTGCTGGACTGGGGCTGGCGTGTTCCCTTCTTCATTGCCGCACCGCTGGGGCTGTTTGGTCTCTACGTTCGTTTAAAACTGGAAGAAACGCCAGCTTTCCAAAAACATATGGAAAAACAGGACGCGCTGGAGCACAGCAAGCCGCGCCTGACGCTGCTGCAAATGTTAAGCAAGTACCGCGCGCAGATGCTGAAATGTATCGGCCTGGTGCTGCTGTTTAACGTTTCCAACTACATGCTGACCTCTTACATGCCAAGCTACCTGACCGGTATTTTAGGTCTTAGCGAGATGAGCAGCCTGCTACTGGTTCTGGTGGTGATGTTTGTGATGATGCCGCTGACGCTGTTTTCAGGACACTGGACCGACCGTCTGGGTCGCCGTCCGGTTATTCTTGGCGGGGCGATTGGCCTGATCGTACTGGCGGTACCTTGCCTGATGCTGATTGGTTCGGGAAATATGCTGCTGGTGTTCCTCGGCCTGATTATTCTGGGCGTGCTGCATACCTGCTTTAGCGGAACCATGCCCGCTACGCTGCCTGCACTGTTTGCGACCGATATCCGTTACAGCGCGCTGGCAATCGGCTTCAACCTTTCCGTGTCGCTGTTTGGGGGCACTACGCCGCTGATTACCACCTGGCTGGTGGATACCACGCATAACCTGCTGATGCCAGCTTATTACCTGATGGGTGCGGGTGCGATTGGCGTGCTGACTGTCTTCACCATGCGTGAAACGGCACGTAAACCCCTTTCCGGTTCCGCACCGGCAGTGGCCAGCGAAGCGGAAGCGCATAAGCTGATTAAGAAACTGCGCCTGCGTCAGCAGCAGAAGAAAGAAGCGGCCGCATTAGCCGCAAAATAATTTCTGGTAAATTAACTGGAAATTAACAGCACCATTTAAAATAGTGCTGTAAGTAAAAAAGACGGCCCGTTCAGGCCGTCTTTTTTTATTTAAAGCGGGATAAAGAGAAGGGCGATAAGTCAAATTGCGCTGTTTTATTCTGCGCAAATAGCGCGGCTATTTCGCCCAGCACCGTAGCGAATTTAAAACCGTGACCGCTTAAGCCGGTAATAATAAGTCGCTGTGGCGAGCCGGGAAGCGTATCAATGATAAAGTCTTCATCCGTCGTATTATCATAAGTACAGGCTTCACCGCGCAGACAAACGCCCACGCCGGGTAAAAACTGCCGTATAAAGCCAAACAGTTCGCTGCCGTCTTCGGCAACATTACCAAATGGCTTACGCTGTTCGGGCGCGGTAATGGGCTGTCCGCCGTCGTGTTTGCCTATTTTTATCGCGTTATTTTCTGCCGGGAAACCGTAGTAGTGCGAGCCGTCGGGCGTTTCCACGGTAAAAGCCGGAAACTGATTGTTTTCGCTGTAGCGTCCATCGGCCTGATGCCAGGCGAACACTTTGCGCACGGGCGTAACGGGCAGCGTGGGCAGCAGCGTTTTCACCCAGGTTCCCGCGCTCAACAACAGCTTATGGCCACGGTAGATGCCATCGTCGGTATGCACCAGTTGCAGGCCATCGCGCTCCTCAAGCGCGTTCACCGCACAATTAAAGAGCTGCGCGCAACCCGCTTCGCAGGCAAGCCGAATCAGCTGGCGAACGGCTTCTTCCGATTTCAGATAGCCAGAGTTGGGTTCGAAAACCCCCGTATAGCCTTCAGGAACAGCCAGTTGCGGCCAGCGCCGATTGATGTCCTCACCGTTCAGTATCTCAACCGGTAGGTTGAATTGCTCTGCGCTCTGGCGAACATTATGTATAAATTCTGAGGAAACAGGCGCAAGATTGATAACGCCGCTGCGCTGCATAATGCGCTCGCCACACTGTTTTTCCAGCTCGTCCCACAGCTGCTGTGCTCTGAGCACCAGTGGCACATAGCGTGATCCTTCACCGTAAGCATGGCGGATTAGCCGTGATTCACCATGATGGCTGCCTTCCCGATGCGGTGGATGCGCCCGGTCAATCATCAGTACACGCAGGCCGGCCTGGGTTGCATACCAGCCAGCGGCTGCGCCGACCGAACCGCTACCCACTATTATTAAGTCATATACCATCAGCGCCTTGCTCCTCTGTGAAATTGCCTGTCGCAGGATAGCAAAATGCGGCAGAAATGAAAAAGGCACCCCATGGGGTGCCTTCAGGCTAACGCGTTCAGAATTAATGCTTTTTGTAGTCGCGGTCCTGATAGTCAGTCGCTTCGATTTTCGCTATGCCAGCTTCAAGAATGGAAATGAATTGCCTGGCGACGTCGGTAGTCAACCAATAGGTCTGGCCAACCTCAGCTTCTTCTGTTTGCTGTTCGTTTGACGAAAGCGAATGTAGACGGATCATCATGGCATCGTAGCTGTCTACGGTACTGATATCCCACCCAATGAGGGGATGTGTCTGGATAACCTCTTTGTTCCTGTCCATTATAACCCCCTTATTACTCGTGTTAACGATGACAACGAAGTGATTTATCGAGGTTCAATGCGGCCTTTTTATTCATAGAGCAGGATAATTATAACATAATCTGCAATTCGTACAGAATGAAATTTTGTTCAGGGCCAAAACCCTCTATTTAAGCGGCAGCAAGCTTAACGGCAAAAAAAAATATCTTCATGCCCGTCAAGCTTCTGTCAAAAATAACATAGGGTCGATCAATAAATAGTCAGGTGATATTTTTTTCAAGCGCGTCAGCCAGCTCGGTGTAGTGCTGTTGAATATAGTCATCATATTCCTGATTAAGCGCTTGTTGACGGAGTTGCTGGATTAGCAATTGCGACGTATGGGCATCCAGACATAAAGAGAGGGAAGAAAAGGCGTTTTCCAGCACGCTAAGACGGCGTTGCTGCCCGGCTATCAGCGTCAGTAGTTCACCAAAAGTCATCGCTTCTTCGGGGTTTTCAGCCTGCATAGTTACTCCTCACCTGGGTCGCTAAACGAATCAGATCAGTCTACAACCTGCGGGCGATTCCGGCGAGTGCGGTCAGAAGCAAAGATAAAAAAAACCGGGCGGCGAAGCCCGGCAAAAAACGGAAAGTGAAAGCTCAGCGCCACCAGACCGCTGAACGTCACAATATCAACGCGTTCAGTCGGGCGGGCATTGAGCAGAAATTAGTCGGTGATAAACCAGTCGTCGGCGCTTTCCCAGGTTTCCTGGAGAATATCGGTGATTTGATCTTTGGCTTCTTTACCGCCGCCCATCACCGTCAGGTTGTTGGCACCAGCATAGCGTACAGAAACGCTGTTGGACGTTTCAGGAAAATGTTTATCGATACGCTTGCTGAGCTCTGCCGATAACGCATCAATTGCGCCAGCAGGAAGGGATGTGGTTTTTGCTACAGTGACTTCAATACGCATAAAAGCCTCCGAAAGAATTACTGTGAATATATACAGTAAGACCGGCGAAGGCAAATTATTTAATCAGCAATATTTAAAGTACAGCGGCTTAAAGTTCAACACGCCAGTTCAGCGTTTCACCCGCCAGGAACGGCACCAGCGTGTCATTACCCAGCGCAATGCTCTCCGGAACGGTCCACGGCTGGCGCACCAGTTTTATCCTGCCTTCATTCAGCGGCAGACCGTAGAAACGCGGGCCGTTTTCTGAACAGAACGCTTCAAAGTGCTGTAGCGCATCCATTTCTTCAAAGACGGTTGCATACGCAGGCAGAGAAGACGGCGCGTTAAAGACGCCAGCACAGCCGCAGCTTGCCTCTTTACGGTGACGTAAATGCGGCGCCGTATCCGTGCCGAGGAAGAAACGATCATGGCCAGAGGCAATTACCTTGCGCAACGCGTCCTGATGCACGTTTCGCTTCAGGATCGGCAGGCAGTAAAGGTGCGGACGAACGCCGCCAACCAGCATATGGTTGCGGTTAAACATCAGGTGCTGCGGGGTGATGGTTGCGCCAAGGAAACGATTGCCTTCCTGCACGTAAGCGGCCGCTTCTTTGGTGGTGATATGCTCAAACACCACTTTCAGCTCGGGATACTGTTTACGCAGTGGTTCCATTACCGTTTCGATAAAGCGCGCTTCACGGTCAAAAATATCAATATGCACGTCGGTGACTTCGCCGTGGATCAGCAGTGGCATCCCGATTTTCTGCATCCGCTCCAGCACCGTAGCAATGGCGGCAATATTCGTGACGCCATGGCTGGAGTTGGTCGTGGCATGCGCAGGATAAAGCTTCGCGGCGGTAAAGACGCCAGCGCTGAAGCCTTTTTCCACTTCATCCGCATCCAGGGAGTCAGTCAGGTAGCAGGTCATCAGCGGTTGAAACTGATGGCCAGCTGGGGTGGCGGCCAGAATGCGTTCGCGGTAGGCGAGGGCAGCGGCAACGCTGGTTACGGGCGGTACCAGATTAGGCATGACTATCGCGCGACCTGAAACCTCGCTGGTAAACGGCAGCACGGTTTGCAGCATTTCATCGTCACGCAGATGAATATGCCAGTCGTCAGGACGGCGGATAAGCAATTGCTGGGGTAAGGCGGTCATAAACAGGCTCCGGCAGAAATGAAATCAGGTCGATTTGGCCGGGTACCAAGCATAAGGATAAAGAAAGCGCTTTGCACCTGCTTTCACGCATTTTTAAAAAATAACGCTCCCCGGCGGTAAATGGCGGGGAGCGTTGGATTTGCATGGCGTTATTCGGTGAACGGGATCACCAGCTCGCCCGGTTTGACTTCCAGTCCTTTGGCAAAGCGTTTCGCCAGCGATTCCGCTTTGCTGCGGTCGGTACTGAGCACGTAGGCCGGGCGCTGATTAAAGTAATCTTTCAGCGACTGATTCAGGTAAGGCGTCAGGGTATTTAGCACGCCCTGCATCTTTTCTGGCTGAACCTGCACGTCGGTCAGCTGCATATCCTTCAAAAAGACCGCGCCCTTATCTTTATCAAATACCGGCTGCGCCTTCATGGTCAGCTGCATATCGGCCTGCTGAGGGCCAAACAGCGAGGTGATATTTACTTTCGCATGGCCGGATAACGTCACCTTATTAGGCTCTTCGCGGCCAATCTGACTTTTTAGATCGGTCAGCACAATATGTGCGTCGGCCAGTCCGGCCACGCCAATCTGCTTTTCATAATTATTGTGTTTTTGCAGCGCCTGGTTTACTTCCTGTTCGCTAATGGTGTACTGCGTCAGCTGATTACAGCCGGCCAGCAAAACGGCCAGCAGCAGGGCGCTCAGCCCCAAAAAAAACCTTTTCATAATGTCCTCTATGTGATGATTCAACAAACCCTTTTTGTGATGCCAAGCTTGCCCGACATCGGGGTTGATGTCACCAGAAGAGCGGTAAAGAGAAGGGGAATTATGTGTCGAAATAAAGCGAGCCCGGCAGAAACCGGGCTCGTCATCGGGCAGGAACGATCAGGCCGCGACGGAAGAGAGCAGGTTAATCTGCGTCTGTTTCGCCATATTATCGCGATAGTCAGCAACGCGGCCTGGATATTCCACCCCGGCCACCAGCGTCAGGGAGCGCAGCACCGGAAACAGATGAATATCATCGAGCGACAGCTCGCCGTTCACCGCATTGGGCTTCACAATCAGCTTATCGAGCTTGCGCAGATCGTCGTTAACATTTTTGATAAAGCCTTCAGAGTGCTGTTTCAGCTCTTCAAAGCTGCCCGCATTGGCTTCCTTTTTGTTGCGGAAGTAACTGCGAGCTTCCGGCGTGGCGAATTCGGCAAAAGGCGCAGCGGCAATCCTCGGCAGCAGCAGCTTATTCAAATAGCCGTTGATATGACGCAGCCAGTCGGTGATGGCCGGATTGGTTTTGCCGGTCAGCAGCGGTTCACCATCGCTTTTGTCAACATACTGCACAATGTCCAGACTCTCCGGCATGCAGCTGCCATCTTCTTTCATCAGGATCGGGGCCATTTTCTGGCCGATCAGCTTGGTAGGTGTCGCTTCGTCATCGTTCAGCATCACGACCAGTTCAACAGGCAGATTCTTCAGACCAAAAATCATTCGGGCTTTCACACAGAATGGGCAGTGATCGTAAATAAATAGTTTCAAGAACGCCTCCTTACAGCGATAAAGCTGATGGCAGTTGCCATCAATCTTCTGAATGTATTAAGGAAGTATGGAAGAGATTGACGATTTCTGAAATATTATCCGCATTATTTTCCCCAGTTGTGCGCGGGCGGTTATAGTGAAATGACGCAGGCTCTGTGAAGGATCGGCGGTAAATCGACCTTTAACCGGAGCCGCAAAATTTTTGACTCAGGCCAGATTCAGGAGAAAAGATGTTTGGCTATCGTTCCGCAGCCTCAAAAGTACGCCTGACCACCGACAGGTTAGTGATACGACTGGTTCACGAGCGTGATGCCTGGCGTCTGGCTGATTATTACGCAGAAAACCGCGCTTTTTTAAAGCCGTGGGAACCGATCCGCGATGAAAGCCACTGCTATCCGTCAGGCTGGCAGGCGAGGCTCGGCCTGATCGCTGATATGCACAGGCAGGGCAATGCTTACTATTTTGCGGTGATGGATCCTGATGAGAACGAAGTGCGTGGCGTGGCGAATTTCAGCAATGTCGTGCGCGGCTCGTTTCATGCCTGCTATCTGGGATATTCGCTCGGCGAAAAGTGGCAGGGGCAGGGAATGATGTTTGAGGCGCTGCAATCGGCGATCCGCTATATGCAGCGTCAGCAGCGTATTCACCGTATTATGGCAAACTACATGCCGCATAATCAGCGCAGCGGCAACTTACTGGCGCGGCTCGGTTTTGAAAAAGAGGGCTACGCCCGCGATTATCTGCTCATTGACGGCCGCTGGCAGGATCATGTGCTGACCGCGCTCACCGCCAAAGAGTGGACACCCGAACGACGTGGATCCCTGTAATGAAAATTCTTCTTTCGCCCGTTGAGGCACGCATCATTGGCTGCCTGCTGGAAAAGCAGGTCACAACGCCCGATCAATATCCTATGTCACTCAATGGCGTTGTCACCGCCAGCAACCAGAAATCCAACCGCGAGCCGGTTTTATCGTTAAGCGACAGCGCCGTACAGGACGCGCTGGACAGGCTGGCGAAAAAACATCTGGTGACTACGCAAAGCGGGTTCGGTAATCGCGTGGTGAAATATGAGCACCGTTTCTGCAACAGTGAATTTGGTCAGCTGAAGCTGTCGCCCGCTGAGTTTTCCCTGATTGCTACCTTGCTGCTGCGCGGCGCGCAAACGCCGGGCGAGCTTCGTACCCGCAGCGGTCGGTTACATGAATTTGCCGATATGACCGAGGTCGAAAAAACGCTGGAAGGATTAGCTTCGCGCGAGGATGGCCCTTTTGTGGTCAGGCTGGCGCGCGAGCCGGGCAAGCGTGAAAGCCGTTATATGCATCTGTTCAGCGGTGATGTGGATGAAGCCGCGTTTCCTGCTGAGGTGAGCGGCGAGGAGAGCAGTGAACTGAGTGAAAGGGTTGCGGCGCTGGAGCAGCAGGTGGCAGAAATGCAGCAGCAGCTGGCACGGTTGCTGGAAGGAGTCTGACGATGACGGCATTACGGATAGGCATTGTCGGTCTGGGCAGCATCGCCCAAAAAGCCTGGCTGCCGGTGCTTACACAAACGGCGGGCTGGCAGATTGCCGGGGCTTTTTCCCCTAATCAACAAAAAGCCCGGACGGTTTGCGACAGCTATCGCATTCCGCTGTTTTCCTCGCTGGATCAGCTGATTGACGCCAGCGATGCGCTGTTCGTTCATACCTCAACTGCCAGTCATTTCAGCATTGTCAGGCAGATTCTGCTGGCGGGAAAAGATGTCTGCGTCGATAAACCGCTGGCGGCAACGCTGGCCGAGGCGGAACAGCTGACCGAACTGGCCCACCGCCGGGGACGCAGGCTGATGGTGGCGTTTAATCGCCGCTTTGCGCCACGCTATTTGCAACTTAAGGCGGCAGCCGGGAGCCTTGCCTCGCTGCGTATGGATAAGCATCGCTGTGACAGCGTGGGGCCGCACGATCTGTTTTTCACCCTGCTTGATGATTATCTACATGTCGTGGATACCGCACTGTGGCTCAGCGGCGGCAAAGGACGGCTACAAAGCGGTACGCTGCTCACCAATGAGGTGGGTGAAATGCTGTATGCCGAACACCACTTCAGCGAGGCCAGCCTGCAAATCACCACCAGCATGCACCGTCGTGCCGGAACGCAGCGTGAAACGGTGACGGCGATTGCCGACGGCAGCGTCTGGCAGGTGGATGATATGCGGGATTTGCGTCAGGAAACGGCGGGCAAGGTCATTATTGATGCCGTCCCCGGCTGGCAAAGTACGCTGGAGCAGCGAGGCTTTGTCGGTGCGGCTCACCATTTCATCGACTGCGTAAAAAATCAGACTATGCCGCAAACGTCAGGCGAAGCGGCACTGCTGGCGCAGCGCATTGTGGAAAAGCTCTGGCGCGACAGCGATCGGGAATAATGCTGTAACAATCGGGTGTGGTTATTTCATTTCATATCAGTAGACTATGCCGGTTCCTGCACCGCCACTGACGGCTATCAGGCGATAACCGTGGCCCGCGCCACCTCATAGCATACTCAGGAAGACCATGAACCTGTTGAAATCACTGGCAGCGGTCAGCTCTATGACCCTGTTTTCTCGCGTGCTGGGCTTTGCACGCGACGCCATTGTGGCGAGAGTTTTTGGCGCAGGGATGGCCACCGATGCCTTCTTTGTCGCCTTCAAATTGCCTAACCTGTTACGTCGTATTTTTGCCGAAGGCGCCTTTTCCCAGGCCTTTGTGCCGATCCTCGCCGAGTACAAAAGCAAGCAGGGCGAAGAAGCCACGCGCGTTTTTATCGCTTACGTATCGGGCCTGCTGACGCTGGCGCTGGCGATCATCACCGTTCTTGGCATGTTTGCCGCGCCCTGGGTCATTTTGGTCACTGCGCCAGGTTTTGCGGATACCGCGGATAAATTTGCGCTCACCTCAGCGCTGCTGCGCGTGACCTTTCCTTATATTCTGCTGATCTCGCTGGCTTCACTGGTGGGCGCGATCCTCAATACCTGGAACCGTTTTTCCGTTCCGGCGTTTGCACCTACGCTGCTTAATATCAGCATGATTGGCTTTGCGCTGTTTGCCGCACCCCATTTCCATCCGCCGGTCATGGCGCTGGCCTGGGCCGTGGTGGCCGGTGGCGTATTGCAGCTGGGCTATCAGCTACCGCACTTGAAAAAAATCGGGATGCTGGTTCTGCCTCGTCTGAACCTGAAAGATGCTGGCGTATGGCGGGTGATGCGTCAGATGGGCCCGGCGATTCTTGGCGTGTCGGTCAGCCAGATTTCATTGATCATCAATACCATTTTCGCCTCTTTCCTCGTCTCCGGCTCGGTCTCCTGGATGTACTATGCGGATCGCCTGATGGAGTTTCCGTCCGGCGTGCTGGGTGTGGCGCTGGGAACCATTCTGCTGCCGTCGCTGGCGAAAAGCTTTGCCAGTGGCAATCATGAAGAATATAACCGCCTGATGGACTGGGGTCTGCGCCTTTGCTTCGTGCTGGCGCTACCGAGCGCCGTCGCGCTGGGAATTTTGGCAAAGCCGCTCACGGTGGCGCTGTTCCAGTACGGGAAATTTACCGCGTTCGATGCCTCAATGACGCAGCGCGCGCTGGTGGCTTATTCCGTCGGGCTGATGGGGCTGATCGTGGTGAAAATCCTGGCGCCGGGCTTCTATTCACGTCAGGACATCAAAACGCCGGTGAAAATCGCCATTATTACCCTGCTGATGACGCAGCTAATGAATCTGGCGTTTATCGGTCCGCTGAAGCACGCGGGACTTTCGCTTTCCATTGGTCTGGCGGCCTGCCTTAACGCTTCGCTGCTTTACTGGCAGCTGCGTAAACAGAAAATTTTCCAGCCTCAGCCTGGCTGGTTCAGTTTCCTGCTGCGTTTGATTTTTGCCGTCGTGGCGATGGCGGCGGCGCTGGTTGGCGCGCTGTGGCTGATGCCTGACTGGGCGCAGGGCAATATGCTGGAACGCCTGCTGCGACTGGCTGCGGTGTGTGCGGCCGGTGGTGGCGTTTATTTTGCCGTACTGGCCATCCTGGGATTCCGCGTCCGGGACTTCGCACGAACCACGGCGATATAATGAGCAGTAAGCTATACGGCGGCGGCGATCTTATCCACAAAAACAGGGGATAAGTTATGTACAACTGGTGCTAAACCGGTACATATATCGTCAGTGCGTCTGCCTCCGGAGGAGAACAGGCGCACCGTCAGCCGCTTTTTACAGCGTGGCGAGTCCATCGATAAGCGCGCCTCGCCACCATGCCATATCATGGCCGCCTGTATAGAGTTTCAGATCGCTATCCACGCCCGCTGCCAGTAAGCGTTGATGCAGCTGCTGCACATGCGGAACGGTTGTCCCTTCCAGCGTCCCCACGCACAACGCGATCCGCACTGCCTTTGGCGGTGTCGAAAGCACCTGCTCGCTCACCCAGGAAGCCGCGCTTGCCGTGAACATAAACGGACGTTTCTCTTTATCCGGCGACCACCACATGGAAGGAGAGTGGCTGAGCACGCAGCCGAAGATGTCCGGTGCACAGAGGGCGGCCATGAGTGCGGTTACGCCGCCCAGACTTTGTCCACACAGTACGGTTTGCGAACGGCCGGCCCAGGTTCTGTCGGGGTGATCTTCGCGAGCCTGAGGCACCAGCCGCCGGGCGATATCAATCACCAGCTGGCTCTCGCCGCCCAGGATGGCCGCGCGATCGGCCTGATCAAGATTATCGATGCCGAGTATCGCCATCGGGCCAATACGGCCGGTGTTTATCGCCACGTCGATAGCACTTGTCACGCCGACATGGTCGAACCATTTTTCGGCATCGGGCAATACCAGTAATCCCAACGGCGTTGATTTGGGCAGGTCGGGAAGGTAGAGACGAACGCGGCGCGGTTTACCGGCGACAACAGGGTACGAGGTGATAAGTTTACCCTGGCAGGCAGCGGTCATGCCCCATTCGCGTTGCTCAGGAGCCTGATCCAGGGCCAGCACGGATTCCGTTCCTCCTCCCACGTTAATACCCGGCATGTTATTCAGCGGATCGGCCTGACCGGTAAACGGCGGGCGGCGAGTACCAAAGTGCGCCAGCTGCCCGGATGACGTGCCCGGCGGAATTTCAGTAAGGGTGTATGAGCCGCAGTAGCTGGCCGGCAAGCGCAGCGTCAGCGTCCAGATGTTGTCTGCTACGTGAGTCATGTATCCCAGCGCGGCATGGTCTTTATCAGTAACACGATTCAGGAAGAGATAGACACCCTGTAGCGGCTTATCCGCGCGCCACAAAAAAGTCACATCGCGCTGGTCGTCATACTCTTCAACCCTGGTCACCAAAGGCAACCCAACAGATTCAACGTCGTGCCAGAACCGGGAGAGATCCGGCAAGGCGCGTGCAGTCAGCTGTGCGAATATCCGTTCTGTAACACCGTTATCACGGGGCGTGGAGAGCGAGCTGTTCCTCATTTTGGTATTCCCTGAAAGAGATAAGGTGATAAGCACGGCCAAGGTAAATTAACCGTGTTGTTATTTTAGAATGGTCGTAATTCGGTGTCACGTTAAAAAAAACAGACGAAAGTCTCAATATAAATTTATCAGTGAATTATCTGATTTGTTAAATTTAGTAGATGCAGGAAATAAAGGGTTATAAAAATTGAGTAGAATTACGAAATATAAGGTTTTAAGTGCACCTATTAACGCTGGATTAATGAGTTATTGAAATTAGATGAATGACGAAATAAAAGGTTATATGGATTTAGTAGTAGCAGGAAACGAATGGTTTTTTAAATTTAGTAGTCACAAGAAACGAAGGGCTATTGCTATGAGTTGCAAATGAGAATTATTTATAAAAATTTACATTACTTCTAAATTTGTGTTAGCGTTATAAACAGAGTCCTCCGAGGAAGGCTCCAGGTAAATAGCAAACTCAGTGATTTTCAACGGCATCGTTTCATCAGCGGGCGCTGGAACATCACTCTGCTGAGCTATTGTCGGACGAAACTATTTCTCTTGTTGGCTTCTGTATTACAGACAGAAACGATGCTCTGTTCCATATAGTTTATCCTGCGCATTCTGCTAAGAATGTGGCGCTCCCGGTCGCCTCTATTTTGCGATTAGGGAATAATGACAATCTGTTTTGTGGCGTTATTCCGAAATGCTGGCGGCTTGAACGTTATTATTTATTTTGGGAGAGGGGAGTCTGTATTCAACAGCGGCTTCGCAACAACAACGATTAGTTTGCGTCAGGTACGGTTACTGAGTCTTAAATAATGCGCCCCCTGTTTATTTTGCGGGGACTCAGTGCCGGTTAGCTGATTAGCCTGACCCGAGATTTGTGGCTGCCTCAGCAAGCGGGGGCTTGCGTAAGCTATCGAATTTCATCAGGTCAGGCAGGAGATGAATTTTCTCATGCGTATTCTTTTTGTCGGGCCACCTTTATATGGGCTTTTATACCCCGTGTTCTCGCTAGCCCAGGCTTTTCGCGTTAACGGGCATGAAGTGGTTATTGCCAGCGCGGGTAAATTTGCGCAGAAAGCGGCTGAAGCCGGTCTGGTCGCGTTTGATGCCGCGCCTGGATTTGATTCCGAGGCCGATTACCGGCGGCGGGAAGCGCTGCGCAAACAGAGCAATGCCGGCACCAAAATGGGCAACTTCTCGTTCTTCAGTGAAGAGATGGCGGACAGCCTGATGGAAATGGCAGGTGAGTGGAAGCCGGATTTAATTGTCTATCCGCCTCTCGGCGTGGTCGGCCCTTTAATTGCGGCTAAATATAATATTCCTGTGGTTATGCACTCCGTGGGCTTTGCCCACACGCCCTGGCATATCAAAGGCGTAACCCGCTCGCTGGCCGACGCCTATGCCCGCCATGGCGTTGCCGCTCCCCCGCGCGATTTGGCGTGGATTGACGTTACGCCGCCGAGTATGAGCATTTTGCAAAATGACGGCGAGCCGGTAATTCCAATGCAATATGTTCCCTATAACGGCGGCGGCGTGTGGGAAGACTGGTGGGAACCGACGCCAGACCGCAAGCGCTTGCTGGTCAGTCTTGGCACCGTTAAGCCGATGGCCGACGGGCTGGATCTGATTTCATGGGTGATGGATTCAGCAGATGAGGTGGATGCTGAGATCATTTTACATCTGTCCGCCAACGCGCGTTCTGACCTGCGGACATTACCCGCCAATGTGCGGCTGGTGGACTGGATCCCGATGGGCGCATTCCTGAACGGTGCCGATGGCTTTATCCATCACGGCGGCGCGGGAAATACGCTGACCGCTTTGCACGCCGGTATCCCGCAAATTGTCTTCGGCGAAGGGGCAGACCGTCCGGTAAATGCGAAGGCGGTGGTGGATCGCGGCTGCGGGATCATTCCCGGCAAGGAAGGATTGTCCAGCGATCTGGTCAATGCCTTCCTGAATAATCACTCGCTGCGCACGGCATCAGCCGACGTTGCAGCAGAAATGGCGGCGCAGGCCAGTCCCTCTGACGTGGCTGACACTCTGATAGCCAGGCTAAACACGCGCTGACCGTCAACGCTACGCCAGTGACGGGCTGCCTGCGGCTGAGGAAGAGCAAAGGCAGCCTGCACTGAAGTCATTAACCCGATTTACCTGAGTACGGCATAACGGTTGCACTCAGGAATTTTTCTCTAGCAGATGAAGGAGGCGCGATGCCCACTGCTCATTCTCCAAAGCCAGCTGGCTGGATTGTACGTCTTGCTGGCGTGTGCTGGGAACGTAAGAAGTTAAGCCTGATTGTCATCTTTGCTTCGGTGTCGACCATTCTCCTCGCCGCGCTAACGCCACTACTGACCCGACAGGCGGTAAACGATGCGTTAGCCGGTGATACGACAAGGTTGCCCTGGCTCGCCTGCGGGCTGCTGTTTATTGCGCTGTTCGATTTCATCGGCAACTACGTGCGCCGCGGCTATGCCGGAGAACTGTCGCTATGGGTTCAGCACACTTTGCGGGGCCGCGCCTTCGACAGCATTCAACAGCTGGATGGCGCCGGTCAGGACGCGCTGCGCACAGGACAGGTGATTTCACGTACCAACAGCGATCTTCAACAGATGCACGTGCTATTGCAGATGAGCCCGGTGCCGCTGGCCGTTCTGACCTATTACATTGCCGGCCTTGCGGTGATGTTATGGATGTCGCCACCCATGACGCTGATCGTGGTCGTTGTGCTTGCGGGCCTGGCGTTTACCGCACTTAGCGCACGCCGTCGTGTTTTTGCGCAGACAGGTCAGGCTTCCGACCGGCTCGCTAACCTGACAGAGCACATGCGTGAAGTACTGACGCAGATCGCCATCGTTAAATCCTGCGTGGCCGAGCTGCGCGAAATGGAGTGGTTGGATCGCCAGTCACGAAAAATGGTGCGCGTGCGTATTGGTTCGGCAATCGCTCAGGCCATGCCGGGCGCGACGATGCTGGCGCTGCCGGTGCTCGGCCAGATCGTGCTGCTGGGCTTCGGTGGATGGTCAGTGATGGCCGGACGGATTGACCTCGGAACCTTCGTGGCCTTTGCCGGTTTCCTCGCCATGCTGACCGGCCCAACCCGTGTCTTCGCCTCGTTCCTGGTGATTGCGCAGCGTACCCAGGCTTCTGTTGAGCGCGTTTTCACCCTGATCGACACCAGGCCGCAAATGCAGGATGGCGTTGAGCAGGTGGCGGGTAAGGTGACAGGTCTTGAACTGGAAAGCGTCGGATTTAACTACGGCAACGGCGCTGACGTCTTAAACGAAGTGTCCTTTTCCATCAGCGCGGGAGAGACGGTGGCGATAGTCGGCGCATCGGGTTCGGGTAAATCAACCCTGCTGATGCTGCTCGCGCGTTTCTACGATACCACCCGCGGTAAGCTGTGGCTTAAAACGGAGCAGGGCAGGCAGAACATCGCCGAACTGCGGCTGGATGCGCTGCGTCGGGCGGTTGGCGTGGTGTTTGAAGATACCTTCCTGTTTGCCGGTACGGTCGCTGAAAATATTGCCTATGGTCATCCGCAAGCGACCGAAGAGGACATCCGGCGTGCCGCCGATGCGGCTGGCGCGACCGGGTTTATCTCAGCGCTGCCGAAAGGATTTAAAACGCCGCTTGCCGAACGTGCAACCAATCTTTCCGGCGGACAGCGACAGCGCCTTGCGCTCGCCCGCGCGTTGCTTACGGCGCCGGGTTTATTGATCCTTGACGACACTACCTCGGCGGTGGACGCCGGCACCGAGGCAGAGATCAACGCGGCGCTTAGTGGCTATGCCGACGATGAGCATATGCTGATGGTGATCGCCCGTCGTCGTTCGACTTTGCAGCTCGCCAGCAAGATTGTGGTGCTGGAAGAAGGGCGCGTCGCTGATATCGGCACTCAGGCTGAACTTGAGGCACGATCGCCAGCATTCCGCTCGCTGATGTCCGGCTCAGGGGAATTCCTCGAAGGATCTGCCCGTTCAACCGCCGTACTCTGGCCGGAACCAGAGGTATCTGAAGCCGCTACGGCGGATGAAAATGCGGAGGGAACGGCTAACGCGCGGGAAGGTTTCCGTGAACGCATGACCCGCGTCCCGGAGCGGGCAGTAAAAATGGCGCAGGAAGGCAAAGGAAAGCGGGTCGCCTCGCTGGTCAGGCCGGTGATGTGGATGTTTATTGCTGCTGCTCTGCTGATTGCGATTGACTCCGCTGCCAGCGTTGGCGTACTGGTGCTGCTGCAACGGGGCATCGACCTGGGCGTAGCCGGGGGCAACCTGACGCTGATCGGCATTTGCGCTGCCTGTGCGCTGTTGCTGGTCGCGATCGGCTGGTGCTGCTACTCATTGCAGACCATCATCTCATCGCGTGCCGCAGAAACCGTACAGCATACGGTGCGCTTACGAAGCTTTGGGCATTTGTTACGTCTGGCGCTGCCTTACCATGAGCAGCAGGCTGATACCCGACTAACCCGCATGACGGTTGACGTCGATGCGCTGGCGCGGTTCCTGCAAAACGGCCTCGCCGGCACGGCAACCAGCCTGATTACCATGGGCGCGATTGCCGTTGCGATGTTCTGGCTCGATCCGGTGCTGGCGCTGGTGGCGCTGGGTGCGGTTCCGGTGGTCATTATCGCCACGCTGATTTACCGTCGTTTGAGCTCGCCCGCCTATGCGCAGGCCCGCTTAGAGATTGGTAAAGTGAACAGTACCCTGCAGGAGAAAGTCTCCGGGCTGCGTACGGTGCAGTCGCATGGTCAGCAGGATGCAGAGGCCGCCAAACTTCGTAAGCTGTCGGATCGCTTCCGCGCCACCCGCGTGCGTGCGCAGAAGTACCTGGCCGTCTACTTCCCTTTCCTGACGTTCTGTACGGAAGCGTCTTACGCTGCGGTGCTGCTGGTTGGCGCATCCCGCGTGGCCGATGGGCAGCTCACCGCAGGCGTGCTGGCAGCCTTCTTCCTGCTGCTTGGGCAGTTCTATGGGCCCGTTCAGCAGCTCTCCGGCATTGTCGATTCTTACCAGCAGGCCTCGGCCAGCGGCAGGCATATCGATGAATTGCTGGCAACCGAAGGCGCAGAGCAGGTACAGCCATCGGCTCCGTCGTCAGTTGTTCCTCTGCACGGCGATCTGACGCTGGATCAGGTCACGTTCCATTACCCGGGCAGCAACGAGAAAGCGCTGGATAAGCTTAACCTCTCCATCCCGGCAGGCTCGGTCGTGGCGGTGGTCGGAGCCAGCGGCGCGGGCAAGTCGACAATGGTTAAACTGATTGCCGGTCTTTACGTTCCTTCAGCAGGCCAAATTCGCGTTGGCGGACGCTCGGTTAATGAGATGCCGCTGGCAGACTACCGTTCCCAGGTGGGTCTGGTCGAGCAGGATGTGGCATTGTTTAGCGGCGATATCGCGGAGAATATTCGCTATGCGCGGCCGGAGAGTACCGATCGGGAAGTGGAAAATGCGGCTCGCCAGGCCGGGCTGTTAGCGACGGTGCGAGCGCTGCCGCAGGGATTCAGAACGCCGGTGAGTCACGGTGGCGCAGGATTGTCGGCAGGGCAGCGTCAGCTTATCGCTTTGGCTCGCGCGCACCTTGCCAATGCGAATGTTCTGCTGCTTGACGAGGCGACGGCACGTTTGGACCGCGCTTCTGAAGAGGCGCTAATGACCTCGCTGGCCGACGGTGCTCGTCAGCATGGACGTACGGCGCTGGTGGTGGCGCATCGGCTCACCACCGCCTGTCGATGCGATCGGATCGCCGTCATGGCCGCAGGCCGCGTCGTCGAATATGGCTCGCACGCTGAACTGCTGGCAGTGGATGGCCTTTACGCACGTCTGTGGCATGAAAGTACGGGCAAGGCCCAGGGATCCCGAACGGCGGCGGCACAGACCATCGAAGAAGGAATTGAAGAGGTATTATCCTGAAGCGGTAATATTGCTGCCACCTCATCAGAAAAAGGCTATCTGGTGAGGTGGCTGCTGAAAAGCCTAAACCGGAGGCGCGCTTTACCGGGGAACCGGTGGTGCATTGCTGGCGGGATTTTCTGCCATATTCAGCAATGCCTGCTGGAACCCAGCGTTGAACGTCTGGCCATGCGTGAGTTCAGGATGGGACCAATACCCGGCAGGCAGTCCAGCCTTGTGAAGCAGTGACAGCGTAGCGCGGATTTTATCCTGCACATCCGCAGCGGGTGCCTGCGGGTTTTTGCTGGAGGCGGGACTTCCTTCAATAAACCAGAGCTGCTTGTGGTCGTATTGCTGACGGTTGACGGCCCCGAGCATTTTAAGTAAATCAACATATTCACTGTTTAACGTCGGACTGGTCGAATAAAAAACAGTAAATAACGACGAGGACAAATAGGCGTTAAGCACATACAGGCCGCCGAGAGAATGTCCCCAAACCCCACGTTTATGTGTATCAATGTTCAAGCCTCGTTCCGCAACGGGTGCGATTGTCGCTTCCAGCAGATGTTGGAAAATGATACTGCCGCCGCACTCTCTGCTGCGCTGCTGTTGGCACTGCTTACCCCTTGCTGTCACCGGTGGCGTGTAGTCAAACGATCGGGCGTTAAGCTCAAAAGGCTCAACCGTCTGATAACCTACCGCGACGATAACCGGTGGATTATTTTCTGACAGTTTCTTCAGTAATGGCTCAGATAATCTGTCCATCACCGCATTCCCATCCAGCAGGTAAAGGATCGGAAAGCCGGACGGCGGCGGCGTTTTATTGGGCACGCCGGTCCAGACTTTGTAATGCCTTTTGCCATCCGCAGAGTCGAATTCGTTAACGGAGAAGTGATAAAAAAGGGATCCTTTATCCGCGATATTGGGGCCAAGCGGGGTCATATCGGGTCTGGCATCACTCTTTATGGCAAACAGGAAGGTAAAGAAGAAGGCGGCAAGACGTAAAGCATTGCGGCAGTTTTTGCGGTTTAACCGGTAACTCATTGACACACTCTCACCATTTACTCTTTCTCAAATGCTGCGGAGCGGTTCCCGCAGCTTTATCAAACCGATCCCAGCTTCGGGATCAGAAATGCAGCCCCAGCTCCATATAGTAAGTGCGGCCCGGTTCATTATAGGTATTGGCACCCGCGCCCCACAGGTATGCACCTGTTGTCGCGTTTCCGGTGCTTTGGGCGTTGCCTTCACGGAAGTGACGTTTATCGAACAGGTTATCAATACCGGCAGTGACATCCATATATTTCGTCACGGCATAGGTGCCGCTTACGCCAACCAGCGCATAAGGCTTAACCTGCCGGGTTTCGCTGCCGGAGGTGGCTTCTCCTTTGTAGTTATATTTTTTCGGCTTCTGGCGGCCGTACCAGGTTAGCGTTCCCTGCAAGGAGAGATCGTTCGTGGCCTGCCAGTCCAGCGTCGAGTTGATGGTGTATTTCGGGATGATCGACAGGTAATCGCCGGTGGTTTTGTTTTGGTTTTCGATAATATAAGTGAAGTTGTTTTTCATCGAAACGGACCCGGCGATCGGGAAGTTAAGCGTCCCTTCCAACCCCTCGACCACTGCTTTAGGTACGTTTTCCCACTTATAAACATCCGAGGTGCCGTTGGTGTATTCCGCCGAATAACCCGCTTCGATTTTATCGTGGTAGTCATTGCGATACCAGGTCAGACCGGCCTGCACCTCTTCATGGTGATACTCAATGCCAATCTCTTTATTGACGCTGGTCTCCGCCTTCAGATCGCTGTTTCCCTGTAGGTAGCAGTAGCCGGCGCTGTCATAGCAGCCCTGGCCTTTACTGAATAACAGATAGTTAGGATTGGTCTGGTACAGGTTCGGCGCTTTCCAGGCACGGGCAATACCCAGCTTCAAAGTGAAATCGCTGCCCAGTTCCTGCGATAAATTCAGCGCCGGACTCCAGTTGCTTCCGGTGATGCTCTGATGATTAAAACGGATACCCGGCGTCAGCAGCGTTGAATCCGTCAGTTCAATATTGTCTTCGGTGTAGAGGCCATAGATATCGGCCGAGCTGTAGATATTACGCCCCGAGTCAGCAATTCCCTCTACCGAGCCTCCGGCCGTGGTAGATTCAGTATTCGACGAGGGATCTCGCATCGCCTGATGATTCATCTCCGCGCCCAGCGTTAGCGTCTGGTTAACCCACAGGTCGAAGGGAATATTCACATCTGAATGCAGGTTAGTGTCATACAGCGTAATCGTGGAAAAGCCTTCGTCAGAGGGGCTGAAGATCCCGGCGATCCCACCCGACAATCCCTCATTGAGCCGGGTATTACGCGTCTTTTCAAACTGAACGTAATTGCTGGTGGTCACGCCGTTATCCCACGCCCCGGTATATTTCAGGCTGAGCGACTGACGATAAAGCACGTTTGTTTCTTTGCCGTAATATTTCTTCACCAGCGCATTGCTGTTGGTGTTCTGCGTATCACCCGCATAGAGATTGCCCTGACGGCTAAAGCCGGTATCCAGCTCCAGCGCCTGCTGCGGCATAAATTCCCAGCGCAGGGCGGAATGGATATCTTTATTAATAAAGCCTTCGCGACCTGAAGGATAAGATCCGGCGTAGGATCCGATACGCGGCGTGGTGTGGCTTTCATTTATATCCTGGGCATCTGCCTGCGTTTTATTCCAGTTGCCATACAGGCGCAGGGTAAGATTATCCGCCAGCGCGCCGCTTAAGCTGGCGTTATAACGTTTGGTGGTGCCCTCAGATTTATGCTCCGGCATATTGAGGTAGGTATTAAAGTTACCGTGCCAGGCATCTGTTGTCGGTTTGGTAATAATATTTACCACGCCGCCCATTGCGCCATTGCCGTAGAGCGCTGCGGCCGGGCCACGGATAACCTCAATGTGGTCGATCATTTCCGGCGGCACCCAGTTGGTGTCGCCGCGAGTATCACGCTCGTCGCTCCAGCCAAACCGCACCGAATTACGGCTGCCGACCGGCATACCATCAACCAGAATGAGGGTATTTTCCGGGCCCATGCCACGAATATCAATTTGTCGGTTATTACCGCGCTGACCGCTGTTGGAGTTGCCGGTAAGATTTACGCCAGGCATGGTGCGAATAATCTCAGCGACGTCACGTTGAATGGGATGCTTTTTAATGGCCTGACTGTCGATAATGGAGACGCCGGGCGCCTGTAATGTCTGTTCCCTGGCCGTGACGACCAGCGTATTTTCGCTGCTGCTTTTATTATTAGTAACAGCCAGTTCGTTACTATTTTCTTTATTACTGGTCTGCTGTTTAATCCCTGTATTTTCATTGGCCATTGCCAGAGAAAATCCCTGACTGCATGCAATAAGCGAAGCCAGTAAAGAATATTTATACGCAATTTTCATAATGGTATTAAACACCTGCCTGTGTGCTATAAATGAAAACACAAACTATAATGAGAATGATTATTAATTACAATCAACTCTTTTCCGGCAGGATGAGATAAGGCTAATGCATTTCGTTTATTCAGCATAAAAAAACTGCTCCTGACTCAGTTGATTACCAACTTTTCGGGAGCAGTTCAGGAAGTGGGGCGCAGGTAATGCGCTGGCTTACACCTTACGGCTAATAAAGCTGCTGGACGTCGCCTGACCGTTTGGGCCATAGAACTTCTGCGTATGGTGCGGTTTCAGCACTTCAATTGCCTGTTCGGTAAAGCTGATCTGGTGATTGAGCAGCAAACCGTTATGAAGATTCATATCGCGCAATCTTACGGTTTGCTCCTGAATCGCAGCCCAGCGGCGGGCCAGATCGGGCTGATTGCTGTAAGGCGCATGAACACCCACTTCTTTATCGGCATCCCGACGCAGCTGCTCAATAAAATTGAGCGTGCCGAGCAGAGAGCTTTTATCTTCGGTAATGCGTTGAAGTAAGCTGCTGTTGATCTGGCCACCTGACAGCTGCTGCTGCTCTGCCATCATCACTTCAGCCAGTGTGGTCAGTACTTCCAACATTTTATCAAGGGCGCCTGGCAGCTTATTCATTGACTTATTTACCTTCTATAGAGTCTTTAGCTTGCTGAATCAGAGCATCGGCGATTTTGCCGGTATCCATTTTCAGTTCGCCGTTTTTGATGGCGGTTTTTAACTGTTCAACGCGGGCAGTGTTGATATCCTGCGCGCTGTTTTTAGTTAACTGAGACTGTGCACCACTCAGTACTACCTGAGTACCGGCGGATTCAGTCGTTTTCGTCTCGACCGGACGTGCTTTAGGCGTGATAACCTCGTTAGTCTCACGCTGCTGTACCGTACTGGCCGGTTTCATCGGTTGAGTTCTGTCGATGCTCATATCTGACTCCTGTATGCTCAGGCGATCTGTTGCCTGATAATAAGATAAGTGTATTGCGTCTGTTATTTACACTATCGGCAGAGATGAGGTCATCTTTAGGGCTTTATAAGCGCTTTATAACGATATAAGAATATTCCCATCCCCGCCTACTTTGCCGCTGACAATCTGCCCGGAGTTTAATCTTACCCGGACCAGCTGTGCGGCGGTGGCATTATTCATCGCCCGACCCTCACTGGTCACGTTAAATCCGTCGCCGCTGGCGGTAACGTTCACGTTATCGCCCGCTTTAACCTTCCACGGCTGGCGGACCATCATCTTTGTTAGCGGCTGGCCGGGAGGGATATCCCGCAGCGTCACCGCGTCAACGACGTCGGTCATCGAGGTCACGGCCATTGCGGGCAGCGTGTCCAGTCGACCATGGGCTGTTTTCACATCATCTGCGGTAATGGCAGCACCGCGAGCGACCATGCGCGCAGCAACCAGATAATCACCTGTAACCTGAATCTGTACCTGAATATAGCGACGGTTCCGATCGCAATTTGCGGCCACGCTTAAGTTGCCCCACATCCGGCTATTGCCCGGTAAGGAGAATTGCGGCGCTTCACACGTGGGCCACTGCGCCTGCGGCGTTTTCACCACCACGGTCAGGGTATCGGCACCCGTGCCGTTTTCCCCATAGCGAGCTTTAAAAAAATCAGTGAGCTGAGCGGTTAAATCGGCCGCGCTGACTGACATCGTCACGAGGCTCAGCCCCATCAGAAAGAAGTTCACACCACGCATTGCTTTATCCCCCGTACAACATGGCAGCAATTCTACGCACGGGGCTGCAATGTCAAGGCGCAAATTAACGACGATTTTTAGCGCTATTCAAACGATCGGAATAATCCGAGAAGGTTATTCTCTCCTCACTGAATTTTCATATTGCGGAGGAAGCATGCTCGACAAACTGGATGCAGCACTGCGGTTTAACACAGAAGCGTTAAATCTGCGTGCCCAGCGGCAGGAAATCCTGGCATCGAATATCGCCAATGCGGATACCCCAGGTTATCAGGCGCGCGATATCGATTTCGCCAGCCAGATGAACAAGGTAATGGAGCAGGGGCGGTCGCAGGGTGCGGGCATGTCGATGGCGGTGACGTCATCTCGCCATATCGCGGGACAATCACAGGAACCTGCGTCGATGGATTTGATGTACAGAGTGCCTGACCAGCCCTCGCTGGACGGCAACACGGTTGATATGGACCGGGAACGTACCGAGTTCGCGGACAACAGCCTGAAATACCAGACCGATTTGACGGTTATCACCGGACAAATCAAAAGCATGATGTCCGTGCTACAGGGGCAATAAGTTATGTCTTTACTGAATATTTTTAACATCTCCGGCTCGGCCATGGCTGCCCAGTCACAGCGTCTGAACGTTGCCGCCAGTAACCTGGCTAACGCCGACAGCGTGACCGGACCAGACGGTCAGCCTTATGTCGCGAAGCAGGTGGTTTTCCAGACCGATGCCGCACCGGGTGCAGCAACCGGCGGCGTAAAGGTCGCGCAGGTTATTGATGACCCAACGCCGGCAAAACTGGTGTACGAACCGGGTAATCCGATGGCGGACGCAAAAGGTTACGTGAAGATGCCAAACGTGGATGTCGTCGGCGAGACCGTTAACACCATGTCGGCATCACGCAGTTATCAGGCCAACGTTGAAGTCCTGAATACCGTTAAACAAATGATGATGAAAACCCTGACACTGGGTCAATAAGGAAAAGGCTGATGGGCATTACAGTTGGCGTTAATGAGAAGTTAGACAACTCCTCGATTACTACTTCGTCGTCGACTACCGATACGTCGGCAGCAGACTTACAGAGTAACTTCCTGACCCTGCTGGTCACGCAGTTAAAAAACCAGGATCCGACGAATCCAATGGATAACAGCCAGCTGACAACTCAGCTGGCGCAGATCAATACCCTGAGCGGCATCGAAAAACTCAATACCACGCTGGGATCGATTTCCGGCCAGATCAGCAGCGGGCAGTCGCTACAGGCCTCCACGCTGATCGGTCACGGTGTGATGGTTGACGGTACGCAGGTACTGGTCGGCAGCGGTCAGACCACGCCGTTCGGTGTAAGTCTGGAGCAGGCTTCAACCGCCTCTACGGCAACGATTACCGACGCCTCAGGCAAAGTGGTACAGACCATTAATCTGGGCGCACTGAGCGCTGGCGTGCACACCTTCTCATGGGATGGCACGGCGGCAGACGGTACAACCGCTGCAGATGGTAAATATTCCGTGGCAATCAGCGCCAGCAACGCCAGCGGTCAGCTGGTCGCGCAGCCGCTGAACTATGCACTGGTTAATGGGGTGACTAACGACACTAGCGGTGCCGTTCTAGACCTCGGCACGATGGGTACGACCACCGTCGCGAATGTTCGTCAGATTATTTAATTAACCCCTTTTCAGGAGTCTACACATGGCATTTTCACAGGCAGTCAGTGGCTTAAACGCCGCGTCCAGCAACCTTGACGTTATCGGCAACAACATCGCCAACTCGGCAACGGTTGGCTTTAAATCCGCGACCGTTTCTTTCGCCGACATGTTCGCTGATTCTAAAGTCGGTCTGGGCGTTAAAGTGGCTGCGGTTACTCAGGACTTTAACGACGGTACTACAACGTCAACCAGCCGTGGGCTGGACGTGGCAATCAGCCAGTCTGGTTTCTTCCGTATGACCGACAGCAGCGGCGCGGTGACCTACACCCGTAACGGCCAGTTCACCCTGGACGAAAACCGCAACATCGTTAATGCCAACGGCCTGCAGCTGACTGGCTATCCGGCAACCGGTACGCCACCAACCGTTCAGACCGGTGCTAACCCTGTTGCACTGAGCGTTCCGACGACCGCAATGGCGGCGAAAGCGACCACTACGGCTGCGCTGACCGCTAACCTGAACTCAACCGACAGCGTACCGGCGACCACGCCGTTCGATTCCACTAACACGGATACCTATAACAGCAAAGCGTCAATGACGACTTATGACTCGCTGGGTAACGAACACACCGTCAACCTGTACTTCGTGAAAGGGGCGACCGATTCCACGACTAACCCGTCGAATCCTACCACTACCTGGAACGTGCAGGCTGTTGACGCCAGCACCGGCGCGGCGGCTGGCAGCTTCGACATGACCTTTAACAGCAGCGGTCAGCTGACCTCTACAGCGACCCAGACGATCAGCCTGGCGTCACTGAACGGTTCTGCACCGAGCAGCTTCACCCTGAACATGGCGGGCAGCCAGCAGCAGAACACCGGTACTGATACCTTCGGCAACCCAACGCAGGACGGTTACAAACCCGGTGAACTGACCAGCTACCAGATCAACAACGACGGTACCGTTGTCGGCAACTACTCCAACGAGAAGACGCAGACTCTGGGTCAGATCGCACTGGCTAACTTCGCTAACCCGGAAGGCCTGAAATCTGAAGGTAACAACGTCTGGTCGGCAACCGCATCTTCTGGTCAGGCACTGGTCGGCATCGCCGGAACCGGTAACCTCGGCACCCTGACCGCAGGCGCGCTGGAATCTTCCAACGTCGATCTGAGTAAAGAGCTGGTGAACATGATTGTGGCACAGCGTAACTATCAGTCTAACGCCCAGACCATCAAAACTCAGGACCAGATCCTCAATACCCTGGTCAACCTGCGTTAATTCGGCTAACAGGATCGTCTTATGGATCACGCGATATATACCGCAATGGGGGCCGCAACACAGACCCTCCAACAGCAGGCAGTGACGGCCAACAACCTGGCCAACGCCTCAACCCCGGGCTTCCGTGCGCAGCTTAATGCGCTGCGCGCTGTCCCGGTTCAGGGCGAGTCGCTTCCGACTCGTACGCTGGTAACCGCCTCAACGCCGGGGTCAGATATGACGCCAGGCGCGATGGACTACACCGGGCGCTCGCTGGACGTCGCCGTTCGTCAGGATGGCTGGCTGGCAGTCCGCGCCGCAGATGGGTCAGAGGCTTATACCCGTAACGGCAACATGGAAATTGACCAAACCGGACAGCTCACCATTCAGGGCAACCTGGTGATGGGCGACGGGGGGCCAATCGCCGTGCCGCAAGGGTCGGAAATCACCATTGCCGCTGACGGTACGATTACCGCGCTAAACCCGGGCGATTCGCCGAATGCCACCGTGCAGCTTGGCCGTCTGAAGCTGGTGAAAGCCACCAGTTCAGAAGTGAACCGGGGTGATGATGGTCTGTTCCGTCTGACCGATAGCGCCCAGGCACAGCGTGGCGCGGCTTTACAGAGCGATCCGACCATTCAGGTTATGCCTGGCGTACTGGAAGGCAGCAATGTCAGCTCCAGCCAGACCATGGTCGACATGATCGCTAACGCACGACGCTTCGAGATGCAGATGAAAGTCATCTCCAGCGTCGATGAGAATGAACAACGCGCTAACCAGCTGCTGTCAATGAGCTAAGAGCAGAGGAACTTAACATGATCAACTCTTTATGGATTGCTAAAACCGGTCTTGACGCTCAGCAAACCAATATGGACGTCATCTCGAACAACCTGGCAAACGTCAGCACCAACGGCTTTAAACGCCAGCGTGCCGTGTTCGAAGATCTGATGTACCAAACTATTCGTCAGCCTGGCGCGCAGTCTTCCGAGCAGACGACGTTACCTTCTGGTATGCAGATGGGTACCGGTGTTCGTCCGGTTGCGACCGAGCGCCTGCACACTCAGGGCAACCTGAACAAGACCGATTCGTCGAAAGACGTGGCGATCAGCGGTCAGGGTTATTTCCAGGTCCAGATGCCCGATGGCACCGTAGCCTACACCCGTGATGGCTCATTCCAGACTGACCAGAATGGCCAGCTGGTGACCAACGGCGGTTTCCCGGTGCAGCCGGCTATCACCATTCCGGCTAACGCCTTAAGCATGACCGTAGGGCGTGACGGTGTGGTTAGCGTGACCATTCAGGGTCAGACCGCGCCGACTCAGGTTGGTCAGTTAACGCTGAGTACCTTCATTAACGATGCGGGTCTGGAAAGCAAAGGTGAAAACCTTTACCAGGAAACGCAGGCATCTGGTGCGCCGACTGACAGTACGCCGGGCAACAACGGTGCGGGTTTGCTGTACCAGGGCTACGTTGAAACCTCAAACGTTAACGTCGCCGAAGAACTGGTCAGCATGATTCAGACTCAGCGCGCCTATGAGATCAACAGTAAGGCAATCAGCACGTCCGATCAGATGCTGGCCAAACTGACTCAGCTGTAATACCCGTCATCCTTTAAGCCACAGGCGCGTTGGCTGCGTTCGTTCACCCGAATCACTTACTCAAGTAAGCTCATCGGGGTTCGCTCCCTTGCCGCCTTCCTGCGACTTGAATTATTTAGGGTATGGATTTTTGAAGTCACAGAGGCCGGGTTCGCCCGGCTCTAAATAAAAAATTTTCATTAATTATTAAAGGTTAATTCCATGGCGAAGCAAATCTCAATGCCTGGACGCTTGTTAGTAGCCACGCTGCTCCTGACGCTTAACGGTTGTGCTTTAGTTCCACGTAAGCCTCTGGTCGAAGGTTCGACAACGGCCCAGCCGCTGCCCGCTTCGCCACCGATGGTTAACGGTTCCATTTTTCAGGGCGTGATGCCGATGAACTACGGCTACCAGCCGCTGTTCGAGGATCGCCGTCCACGTAATATCGGCGATACGCTGACGATCACGCTGCAGGAAAACGTCAGTGCGAGCAAGAGCTCCACGGCGTCTGCCGGACGTGACGGTAGCGCAACGCTGGGTCTGACCGCGTTACCATCCGCGCTGACCGGCTTGCTGGGTGGCGATAAAACGAATATCGACGCCAGCGGTAAAAACACCTTTGCAGGTAAAGGCGGCGCGACAGCCAACAACACCTTTACCGGCACTATCACTGTAACCGTGAATCAGGTGTTGCCGAACGGCAACCTGAAAGTGGTCGGTGAGAAACAGATTGAGATCAACCAGGGCACGGAATTTATCCGCTTCTCGGGCGTGGTTAACCCACGCACCATCAGCGGTAGCAATAGCGTCGTTTCGACCCAGGTGGCGGATGCCCGTATTGAGTACGTCGGTAACGGCTACATCAATGAGGCACAGACGATGGGCTGGCTGCAACGGTTCTTCCTGAACCTGTCACCATTCTAAGAGGTTTAAATGCGTAATATTATTTTCCGGTTTACCCTGGTTTTGCTGGCCGCGGTCAGTTCATTTGCTCACGCCGACCGTATTCGCGATTTGACCACCGTTGGCGGCGTGCGTGATAACTCGCTGATCGGTTACGGTCTGGTTGTGGGTCTGGATGGCTCGGGTGACCAGACCACCCAGACGCCATTCACCACGCAGAGTTTGAACAACATGTTATCTCAGCTGGGCATTACCGTGCCTTCTGGTACCAACATGCAGCTGAAAAACGTGGCGGCGGTCATGGTGACGGCCAAGCTGCCGGCGTTTGGCCGTCAGGGTCAGGTGATTGACGTCGTGGTTTCCTCAATGGGTAACGCAAAAAGCCTGCGCGGCGGTACGCTGCTGATGACGCCGATGAAAGGCGTGGACAACCAGGTTTATGCGCTGGCGCAGGGTAACATTCTGGTTGGCGGCGCGGGTGCTTCTGCGGGCGGCAGCAGCGTCACGGTTAACCAGGTGAACGGCGGTCGTATCACCGGCGGCGCCACCATTGAACGTGAACTGCCAAATAACTTTGGCACCTCTAACGTGATCAGCCTGTACCTGAACCAGGAAGATTTCAGCATGGCGCAGCGTATTGCCGATGCCATTAACGGTCGCTACGGTTCAGCGCAGGCAATTGATGGCCGTACCGTACAGGTACAGGTTTCTGCTAACGGCACTTCACAGGTTCGCCTGCTGGCCGATATCCAGAACATTGATGTTTCCGTGCCGATTCAGGATGCGAAAGTGATTATCAACTCGCGTACCGGCTCGGTCGTGATGAACCGTGAAGTGATGCTCAGCTCCTGCGCTATCGCTCAGGGCAACCTCTCGGTAACGGTGAACCAGCAGCAGAACGTCAGCCAGCCTAACACGCCGTTTGCCGGTGGACAGACTGCCGTCACGCCGCAGACTCAGATTGACCTGCGCCAGAGCGGCGGCGCGTTGCAGAGCGTGAATGCCAGCGCCAACCTGAACAGCGTAGTGCGTGCACTGAATGCGCTGGGTGCCACGCCGATTGACCTGATGTCTATTTTGCAATCAATGCAGAGCGCGGGCTGTCTGCACGCCAAACTGGAAATTATCTGATGACCGATACCCAGTCTCTGATGTCAGCGGCTTACGACAGCCGCTCACTGAACAACCTGAAACGTGATGCGAGTAACGATCCTAAGGCTCACGCTAAAGAAGTCGCTAAGCAAGTGGAAGGCATGTTTGTACAGATGATGTTGAAAAGCATGCGTCAGGCGCTGCCGCAGGATGGCCTGCTGAGCACCGAACAGACGCGTCTTTACACTTCAATGTACGATCAGCAGATTGGGCAACAGATTGCATCAAAAGGACTGGGCCTGGCCGACATGATGGTCAAGCAGATGGAACAGGCACAGGCACCCGATGAGAAAGCGGGCACCATTCCGATGATGCTGGATAAAGACTTTATCAACACGCTGCCGCCGCTGGCGTTAGAACAGATTGTACGTAAGGCGGTGCCGCGTCTGCCAGCCTCGTCTGACAGGCCGTTGAGTGGCGACAGCAGCGACTTTATCGCTCAGCTGTCGCAGCCAGCGAAAGAGGCCAGCGCCGGCACCGGTATTCCTCATCACCTGATTCTGGCGCAGGCCGCGCTGGAGTCGGGCTGGGGACAACGTCAGATCCTGACCGCGGAAGGCAAACCAAGCTTTAACGTTTTCGGTATCAAAGCGACGAGCAGCTGGCAGGGGAAAACCACCGAAATCACCACTACCGAATATGAGCATGGCGAAGCGAAGAAGGTAAAAGCCAAATTCCGCGTCTATGACTCCTATTTCGATGCGCTGAATGATTACGTGAAGCTGATTGCCAACAACCCGCGTTACCAGGCGGTGACCACGGCGGCAACGCCGGAGCAGGGCGCGAAAGCACTCCAGGCAGCAGGCTATGCGACCGATCCAAAATATGCGCAGAAGCTGGTGGGAATGATCCAGCAATTCAAAAACATGGGTGAAAAAGTCGTGAAGGCTTATAGCCAGGACGTGGGCGATTTATTCTAAATTTTTCGCTCAAGTTTGCTGCATTTTAACCGATAACAGTGACAGGCCGGATTGACGCTAACGCGTGGACCGGCAACCGATTGTAATGCCGGCCCGTGCTGAGCCAGGGTGATAAGGAACCGACATGTCTAACTTAATTAATACCGCTATGACAGGTATCAACGCCGCCTCGGCCGCGTTGAGCACCACCAGTAACAACATCAGTAATTACAGCGTTGCTGGCTACTCGCGTCAGACGACGGTTCTTGCTCAGGCAAGCAGTACGCTCAACGGCACGCAGTACTATGGCAACGGTGTTTCGGTTGCCAGCGTCAATCGTGAATACGACGCCTTTATTACTAACCAGCTGCGCAGCGCCAGTACCCAGTCCAGCGCGCTGACCACGCAATACAGCCAGCTCTCTAACCTGGATGATATGTTTTCCAGTACCACCAACACGCTGTCAACGACCGTGCAGGATTTCTTCTCCTCGCTGCAAACGTTGACCAGCAACGCATCTGACTCTTCATCACGTCAGGCCGTGTTGGGCAAAGCAGACGGGCTGGTAAACCAGTTTCAAGTCACCGATACCTATTTGCGTAACGTTGACAGCAGCCTGAATACCTCGATCGGCTCCAGCGTGGACCAAATCAACGGCTATGCCAAGCAGATCGCCAATATTAACCAGCAGATCACCAAGCTGAAAGGCGCGGGCGCGGGTAACGAACCTAACGATCTGATGGATCAGCGCGATCAGCTGGTCAGCGATCTGAACAAAATTGTCGGCGTCACCGTGACGCAGCAGGATGGCGGCAGCTACAACATCAGCATCGGTAACGGTATTTCGCTGGTGCAGGGCGATAGCTATAGCAAGCTGGCTGCGGTTTCTTCCAGCGCGGATCCTGCCCGAACCACCATTGCTACTGTGGATTCAACCACGAAAGCCACCACGGAAATTCCGGAAAAACTGATCACCACCGGCTCACTGGGTGGTCTGCTCGCTTTCCGTACCGATCTGGATAATACACGCAATCAGCTTGGCCAGATGGCGATGGCGTTGGGTGACAGCTTTAACACCCAGCACGAAGCCGGTTATGACAGCAACGGCGATGCGGGCGAAGCGTTCTTTAATCTGGGCGGCCCGACTGTCACGGCCAACAGCAACAACAGCACCGGCGTTTCCGTTTCTGCGGCCTGGAGTGATACCAGCAGCGTGCAGGCGTCAGATTACAAGGTGAGCTACGATGGCAGCAGCTGGAGCGTAAAACGTTTATCTGACAATGCGACCGTGACCCCAACCGCGGGAACGGATGCGTCCGGTAATTCTACGCTGAGCTTTGATGGCTTACAGCTGACGGTGAACGGTACGCCATCGGCTAAAGACAGCTTCACGGTGAAACCCGTTTCTAACGTGATTTCCAGCATGAGTGTAAATATTACCGACGAAGCTAAAATTGCCGCCGCCGATGCCGATAATGGTGTAAGCAACAACAACAACGCGCAGTCGCTGTTGGATTTGCAGACCAAAAAGGTCATTACCGGCAACAGTACGCTGACTCAGGCTTATGCCAGCATGGTCGCTACCATTGGTAACAAAACCAGCAACCTGGAAACCACCAGCACCACGCAGGGCAATGTGGTGACGCAGCTGACCAATCAGCAGCAGTCCGTTTCCGGCGTTAACCTGGATGAAGAATATGGCAACCTGACGCGTTATCAGCAGTACTACACTGCGAACGCGCAGATTTTGCAAACTGCCACCACTATATTTAACGCGCTGATCGGCGCCGTTAGCTGATTCTGAGGAAGGAACAAATCATGCGTTTAAGCACCACGATGATTTATGACCAACAAATGCGCGGTATTTCTGACTCGCAGTCTGCCTGGTTGAAATCGGGCGAACAGCTGTCAACCGGCAAGCGTGTGGTCAACCCATCAGACGATCCGGTGGCGGCCGCTCAGGCAGTTGTGCTGTCACAGGCTCAGGCTGAGACCAGCCAGTACAAGACGGCACGTAATTTTGCGACCAGCAGCCTGGCGCAGGAAGACACTAACCTGTCGCAGGTGACGAACGTCATCACTCAGGCTCAAACGGCCGTTGTTGCTGCATCAACCGGTACGCTGTCGGATGCCGACCGCGCCACCTATGCGACAACCCTGACCAGCCTGCGCGATCAGCTGATGAACCTTGCTAACTCGACAGACGGCAACGGCCGTTACATTTTTGCAGGCTACAAATCCGATACGGCACCTTTTACTCAGGATGCCAGCGGCAACGTGAGCTATGTCGGCGGTGATACGGCGATTAACCAGAAAGTCGATGCCAGCCGTACCATGGTCACCAGCCATACCGGTAGCCAGATTTTTAACAGCCTGACCAGCACTGCGGTAGCCGAGCCGGATGGCAGCGCAAGTGAGAGCAATATTTTCACCACGTTGAATACCGCCATCAACGCGCTGAAACAGCCGCTGGCCGATGCCGATGCAACGACTAAAGATGCCGCCGCCGCCGATATGGCTAAGGCTAACCGTGGCCTGCGTAACTCAATGGACAACGTGCTGAAAGTACAGTCTGAAGTGGGCACGCAGCTAAGCGAGCTGGATAATATTGAATCCAAATCTGATGACACGGCGCTCAACCAGTCAACGCAGATGAGTAACCTGGTCGACGCTGACTACACAAGTACCATTTCCGCTTACACCATGAAGCAGGCTGCTTTGCAGGCTTCCTACAAGGTGTTTAGCTCAATGTCTCAGATGTCCCTGTTCAAAACGAATTAAACCTGTTACCCATTTTGGACGCGCTTAAACCGGGTGCGTCCACTTTTCCCCCGTTATCAGAGTAACCTCCTGATAACGGGTTTTTTTTGCCCTGAGTTTGCCGTCGCGAACAGGACTACTTCAGTTGGAAAACGTTCGCCTGCACTGCCGTGTTGGCGGGGGAGTTTTGACGCTGCATCAGAGTACGCGATGAGTTGATGATAGCTGCCAGCGGGAGTTTATCGGCTTTCACGCCTGCAAAAAAAGCCCCGGTCAGTGACCAGGGCTTTTCGTCAGGGTTGCGGTTTATTCCGGGCGGGTTGCCGGGGCCGTTGCCTGATGGGTTGCTGCGTGACCGCCAGCTGAGCCTTTACCTTCAAAGTTGAAGGAAGGACGAACCCAGTCGCTGTTGCGAGCAGGTTCTGCCTGATACTCAGGTGCCGGCGCTTTAGTCATCGGAGCCGTAGCATGATGCTTGAAGGCCGGAACCGCAGCGTCTGTTACCGCAGGTGCAGCTTCAGCAGCAGGAGCCTGAGGTGCGGCAGTGGCCTGAGCAGCCGGTACAGGTTCAACAGCCGGAGCCTGAGGTGCAGCAGTCGCCTGAGCAGCCGGTGCAGATTCAACAGCCGGAGCCTGAGGTGCGGCAGTCGCCTGAGCAACCGGTGCCGCTTCAGCAGCAGGAGCCTGAGCAACCGGTGCAGCCTCAGCAACCGGTTCGTCACGTGCCGGAACCGGAGCGTGAGGCTCGGAAGCCACAACAGGTTCTGCGACTGCTTCTGGCGCCTTCAGCACGTCTTCAACCTGCTGCTTCGTTTCTGCACTCACATCGGAGGCAGAAGTGACGGCTTGCGGGTTGTTTTCAGCAGTCTGCTGCGCTTCAGCAATCTCTTTAGCCGGTGCAGCTTCTTCAGCGGTGCTGGCAAAAGAATCAACCGCAGGCTGAGTCTCTTCTACCGGCTGAGCTTCTTCCGCCACCGCTTCAGCAACAGGCTCGTCAGCAGCTGAGATAACCGAAGGTTCCTCATTGACTGGCGCTTCAATGGCGGCAGTTTCGTCGGTGTTAACCAGCGTCACTTCCGGCTGATTCGCTGGCTGAGGCTCGGCGATATGTACCGGCTGAGCTTCATCCTGAACGCCTTCCGGCAGCGAAGCGGTTTCGGCTACGGCAACAGCAGGGGCGGTTTCAACATCCTGATGACCATAATCTGGCACCACGGACTGTTCGACCTCATCACCATCGGTAATATGCGCCACAGGGTAAGAGACCCAAACTTTACCTGAAGCCATTTCCGGAGACGCAGCAGCAAAGGTCAGCGGCATTGGCGACTGGTTTGGATAGCGCTCGTCACGATAGCGACGACGACGTTGGCCGCTAACGCGCAGATGGCGAGGCGAACGGCGTGAACGACGTGGCATCGTGTTGCTGTCGCGTTCTTCACTTTCATCCGATTCAACGATATCTACCGCCCCGGTCAGCGCAGCTGGCTGTTCTTCAACTGGCGCAGCAGGCTCGTCTTCAGCAGGTGCGAATGAACGTGCAGCCGTTTGCTCGGCCGTCTCAATCCGTACCTTCTGATTCAGCTGACGTGGCTTACGACGTGGCAGTACCTGAACCTGCTCTTCAGCAGCTTCTGCAACTTCTTCAGCCGGTACGACTTCAGCAACTTTATCTTCCTGCGCAGCGAGACGTTTTTCATCCTGACGACGTTTACGCTCGGCACGCTGATCGCGACGCTGTTGTTGCGCCTCTTCACGCTGCTGATTACGCGCTTCGTCGCTGACCGGTTGGATTTCGTCATGCGTTTCTGCCTGTTGTGGCGCATTACGCTTGTTACGACGATTATCTTCACGGCCTTCAGCGGCAGGATCGCGGTCGCGAACCATACGCTCATTGCGATTGGAGTTGCGGTCGTTACGCTCGTTACGATTGTTATTACGTTCGCCACGCTCGGTACGTTCACCACGCTCGGTACGTTCATTACGCTCGGTACGTTCATTACGATCGCTGTTACGTTCGTTGCTGCGCTCGCTGCGGTCGCCGTAGCGCTCACCACGTTCGCCGTTATTACGGTCACGACGGTTATTCTGGCGACGATTGTTGCGGCGTTCGCTACGCGGAGGTGTGGCTTCCGGCGCTTTTTCTTCCACAACGGCAGCAGGCTGAGGCTGTTCAACAGGTTTTTGCTCACCTGTAAACATTTTCTTCAGACCGCTCAGGAAGCGGCTGACCAGGCCTGGCTGCTGGCTTTCCGGCGCAGCAGGCTGTGGCGCAACGGCAGGGCTGGCGATTTCAACCACAGGCTCCTGTGGAACAGGCGGCGCATCCGGCATCACAAACGCGGCAAGAGCCGGCTGCTCAGGACGCTTACGCTCAGCATGTTCTTCTTCAGAAGGCAGGGCCATTTCCGCTTCATGCAGCTTCGGCAGATGATAGCTAAGGGTCTGCGTTTCTTCACCGCTGCGCACGCGCAGAACGGAGTAGTGTGGGGTTTCCATCTGATCGTTAGGCACGATGATGGCCCGCACGCCGCCCTGACGTTTTTCGATGGCGCTAACCGCTTCACGTTTTTCGTTCAGCAGGTAAGACGCAATCTGCACCGGCACGATAGCGTGAACTTCTTTGGTGTTCTCTTTGAGCGCTTCTTCTTCAATCAGACGCAGGATAGAGAGCGACAGCGATTCGTTATCACGGATGGTGCCGGTCCCGCTACAGCGAGGGCAGACGTGATGACTGGACTCGCCCAGTGACGGGCTGAGGCGCTGACGCGACATTTCCAGCAGGCCGAAACGGGAAATATGGCTAATCTGGATGCGCGCACGGTCCTGACGGACGGCCTCACGCAGGCGATTCTCAACCGCACGCTGATGGCGAACCGGCGTCATATCGATAAAGTCGATAACGATCAGGCCACCCAGATCGCGCAGGCGTAGCTGACGTGCGATTTCGTCTGCTGCTTCCAGGTTAGTGTTAAAGGCTGTTTCTTCGATATCGCCACCGCGGGTTGCACGAGCGGAGTTGATATCAATAGCGGTCAGTGCTTCAGTGGTGTCGATCACAATCGAGCCGCCGGAAGGCAGGCGCACTTCGCGCTGGAAGGCGGATTCAATCTGCGATTCGATCTGATAGTGGCTGAACAGCGGGATCTCACCGGTATAGAGCTTGATTTTGCTGCTAAAGTCCGGACGACCCAGCGCCGCGATATGCTGGCGAGCCAGTTCAAGAACTTTCGGATTATCAATGAGGATTTCACCGATATCCTGACGCAGGTAATCACGGAAAGCGCGCACGATAACGTTGCTTTCCTGATGGATCAGGAAGGGAGCAGGGCGGCTGTCGGCGGCTTTTTTGATCGCTTCCCAGTGTTTCATACGGAAGCTCAAATCCCACTGTAGCGCTTCGGCTGATTTGCCGACGCCAGCGGTACGCACAATCAGACCCATGCCTTCGGGCAGTTCCAGCGCGGAAAGGGCTTCTTTCAGTTCGGTGCGATCGTCGCCTTCAATACGGCGGGAAATGCCGCCAGCACGAGGGTTGTTCGGCATCAGAACCAGATAGCTGCCCGCAAGGCTGATAAAGGTGGTTAACGCTGCGCCTTTGTTGCCGCGCTCTTCTTTATCAATCTGAACGATAACTTCCTGACCTTCGCGCAGCACGTCTTTAATGTTAGGACGACCATGCGAGTTGTAATTGCTGGGGAAGTTTTCGCGGGAGATTTCTTTCAGAGGGAGAAAACCGTGTCTTTCAGCGCCGTAATCGACAAAGGCGGCTTCGAGACTAGGTTCAATGCGGGTGATCTTGCCTTTGTAGATGTTGGCTTTCTTCTGCTCGTGTCCCGGACTTTCAATATCCAGGTCATACAGACGCTGTCCGTCTACCAGAGCAACACGCAACTCCTCCTGTTGAGTTGCGTTTATCAACATTCTTTTCATCGTAACTTACTCATTATTCTTACATTAGTGACAAAGCTACGGGCAATAGTAACGCTGGACGCAATCGACCGATGGCCCCGTGTCTCATCGCAAAGCCGTCAACCTCCCGGTTATCGGCGGCTCAAGGGGCGCAAAATCTCGGTAGCCTGTTTTTCATTAGAAAAAACAGCGCTTTTAAAAAGGGGGAGAACCACCAGTGGATACCAGAGTGAACCAATCCCGTCTTGTCGTCCAGGCTGCAACCCGCAGCCCGCTAAATGCCTGATGACACAATACGTCTTACGCCATTGCTGCGTGTATGGGTTATCCGGCAAAATTTCTTATTACGCTATTTTCTTGTTTCACAAGGCCAGAGCCTGGAAAACGGAATCATTATTCCATTGCTAAGCTTGTGATAGCAAGGTGACTTTTCCCGCTCTGAGAAGTTTATTCCAGCTTTTCGAATCATTTGCAGCGCAATTCAGCAAATTGCCTAAAAACTGGACATAAACGCCTGCATCGCAGGGGTCTTAGTCAGTTAAGCACAGAAAAAGAAGTGGCGCTATCCTGGCGCTCTATTTAGAATCGCCGACCATGAAAACCAATACTCCCGCAGTACAAATAGTGACTATTTCCGCCGATGAGGCGGGACAGCGCATCGATAACTTTTTACGCACCCAGTTGAAAGGCGTGCCGAAAAGTATGATTTATCGCATTTTGCGTAAGGGCGAAGTGCGCGTTAATAAAGGTCGAATCAAGCCTGAATATAAGCTGGAAGCGGGGGATGAGGTGCGTATCCCGCCGGTGCGGGTGGCGGAGCGTGAAGATGCCGCCGTCTCGCCAAAGCTGGCTAAGGTTGCCGCGCTCGCCGATGCAATCCTTTATGAAGACGATTATATTCTGGTGATGAACAAGCCGTCAGGCACCGCCGTGCACGGCGGAAGTGGGCTGAGCTTTGGCGTTATCGAAGGGCTGCGCGCGCTACGACCTGATGCTCGCTTCCTGGAGCTGGTGCATCGTCTCGATCGCGATACTTCCGGCATTCTGCTGGTGGCGAAAAAACGTTCTGCGCTGCGTTCGCTGCATGAGCAGTTACGTGAAAAAGGCATGCAGAAGGATTACCTCGCGCTGGTTCGCGGCTCCTGGCCTTCGCATATCAAAGCGGTACAGGCTCCACTCCTGAAAAATATCCTGCAAAGCGGTGAGCGCATTGTGCGGGTAAGTAGCGAAGGCAAACCGTCCGAAACGCGCTTCAAGGTTGAAGAACGTTACGCGCAGGCTACGTTGGTAAAGGCCAGCCCGATTACCGGTCGTACCCACCAGATCCGTGTGCACACGCTGCATGCCGGGCACCCGATTGCTTTTGATGACCGCTACGGCGAAAGAGATTTTGATGCGCAACTGGCCGGTACGGGCTTGAAACGCCTCTTCCTGCACGCTGCCGCGCTGAAATTCACTCATCCTAACACCGGTGAAGTCATGCGCGTGGAAGCGCCGCTGGACGATGAGCTGAAGCGCTGCCTGGCGGTGCTGCGGAAAAATTCCCCGGCGAAGTGATGTTTGGTACAGCGGTGTTGTCGAAAAGAAATGACTGCAAATAAGCTTACCGTTTGACGCCATGGACGGCGCCAAACGAGCGTATCAGGCATGAGGTTTTTTGCGTGTCCGTGTTCCGGGTAGCCCCTCCCGCTTTCTGACCAGCCTGAAGCGACCGATCTCATCCAGACCTAACCTGCCAGCGGATCGATTCCCGCTTCCCGCAGCATCTCACACAGCGCAATCAGCGGCAGTCCAACCAGCGTATTCGGATCGCGGCCGGAAAGACGGTCAAACAAAGTAATTCCCAGCCCTTCGCTTTTAAAACTTCCCGCACAGTTAAGCGGCTGTTCTTTACGAATATAGTGGTTGATTTCCGCTTCGCTTAGCGGGCGGAAATCGACGCTAAAAGGTTCACAAATCACGTTCAGCTTATTATTTCGGCTGTCTAAAAGCGCCAGGCCAGTATAAAAAATGACGCTGTGGCCGCTGGCCTGACGTAACTGCGCGCGAGCGTTCTCTTCCGTATGCGGTTTTCCGGTGATTTTTCCGTCAATTACGCAGACCTGATCGGAGCCTATAATGAGATGTGCAGGATAAGATTTAGCCAGCGCGCAGGCTTTAGCTGCCGCAAGACGCTTAACAAGATCCGTTGCAGATTCATTGGGTTGAGCCGTTTCATCCACCTCAGGCGAAGCGGTAATAAAAGGAACGCCCAGCTTCTCAAGCAGGGTTTTTCTGAACGGGGAAGTGGAGGCTAAAACCAGCTGTGTCATATTTTTTTCCAGAATAGATAGCGAATCAGTGCGGGACATTTTAAACTGTGCGCCGCACTGGATGCGAATAATGGGTGAAAGATGCTGTTAAACGGCCTTTTTCTTTGACTCTATGTCGTTACAAAGTTAATATGCGCGCCCTATGCAAAAGGTAAAATTACCCCTAACTCTTGATCCGGTTCGCACCGCTCAAAAACGCCTGGATTACCAGGGCGTTTACACCCCTGAACAGGTGCTGCGTGTTGCCGAATCGGTCGTGAGTGTGGACAGCGATGTGGATTGTACGATGTCGTTCGCGATTGACGAGCAGCGTTTAGCGGTACTGAAAGGTACTGCTGCGGTTTCCGTTACGCTCTCTTGTCAACGCTGCAACCAGTCTTTCCCGCACGCGGTCCACGTGACGTATTGTTTTAGCCCGGTCGTTACTGACGAGCAGGCTGAAGCACTCCCGGAAGCGTACGAGCCGGTCGAGGTCAACGAGTTTGGCGAAATCGACCTGCTGGCAGTGGTAGAAGATGAAATTATCCTCGCTCTGCCTGTCGTTCCGGTGCATGATTCTGAACACTGTGAAGTGTCCGAGGCGGACATGGTCTTTGGCAAACTGCCTGCAGAGGCGGAAAAACCAAACCCATTTGCCGTATTAGCCAGTTTAAAGCGTAAGTAATAGGAGTAAGGTCCATGGCCGTACAACAGAATAAACCAACCCGTTCCAAGCGTGGCATGCGTCGTTCACACGATGCGCTGACCACAGCAGCTCTTTCCGTAGATAAAGTTTCTGGCGAAACGCATCTGCGTCACCACATCACTGCGGATGGTTACTACCGCGGTCGCAAGGTCATCGTTAAGTAATTCGCGGCTCTGCCGGCGATACTTTGACACGATTGACCCTGGCGATAGATGCCATGGGCGGGGACTTCGGTCCCTGCGTGACAGTGCCTGCGGCAATGCAGGCACTGGCATCTCACTCGCAGTTGCATCTTCTCCTGGTCGGCGATCCCGACAAAATCACGTCATTACTCGCAAAAGCTGATTCCGCCTTACGGGCACGTCTGCAGATTATTCCTGCCGAGTCGGTTATTGCCAGTGATGCTAAACCTTCCCAGGCGATTCGTCACAGCCGTGGTTCTTCCATGCGCGTGGCGCTTGAGCTGGTAAAAGAAGGGCAGGCACAAGCCTGTATCAGTGCCGGGAATACTGGGGCGCTGATGGGGCTGGCGAAATTACTGCTCAAGCCGTTAAACGGCATTGAGCGGCCCGCGTTGATGACGGTGTTGCCAAACGTGCAGGGTGGAAAAACGGTGCTGCTGGATTTAGGTGCCAATATTGAGTCAGACAGCGCCCTGCTGGTGCAGTTTGCCGTGATGGGCGCAGTGATGGCCGAAGAGGTGTTAAACATTGGTCATCCACGCGTGGCGCTGCTAAATATTGGTCATGAAGAGACCAAAGGTTTGCAAAGCATCCGCGACGCTGCGGTAATTCTGCGTGAATCGCCGGAAATTAACTATATTGGATACCTCGAAGGAAACGATCTTCTTACCGGAAAGACGGATGTACTTGTGTGCGATGGTTTCATCGGCAATGTCACCTTAAAAACGATGGAAGGAGTAGTAAAAACGTTTCTTTCGCTGTTGCAATCACAGGGCGAAGGTAAAAAAAGGGCCTGGTGGCTGTCACTGCTGGGACGCGTGCTGAAAAGGCGTCTGGCTAAGCAGTTCGGCCATCTGAATCCCGACCAGTACAATGGCGCCTGCCTGTTAGGCTTGCGCGGTATCGTGGTGAAAAGTCACGGTAACGCCAGCCAGCACGCATTTTTTGCGGCAATAGAACAGGCAGAGCAGGCGGTGCGGCAGCAACTTCCCGAACGGATTGCTGCCCGCCTTGAAACTGTATTACCTAAGAGTGACTGACGTACATGTATACGAAGATTATCGGTACGGGTAGCTATTTGCCCGAACAGGTGCGGACTAATGCCGATCTGGAAAAAATGGTAGATACATCGGACGAGTGGATTGTCACGCGAACCGGTATTCGTGAACGTCGGATAGCCGCAGCAGACGAAACCGTCGCGACGATGGGCTTCCACGCGGCTGAACGTGCGCTGGAAATGGCCGGTATCGACAAGAACGATATCGGTTTGATCGTGGTTGCCACCACCTCCTCCAGTCATGCTTTCCCAAGTTCAGCCTGCATGATCCAGCAGATGCTGGGTATTGATGATGCCGCATCCTTTGATCTGGCAGCGGCATGCGCAGGCTTTACTTATGCTCTGAGCGTGGCCGATCAGTACATCAAAAACGGCGCAGTAAAAAACGCGCTGGTGATCGGTGCTGACGTGCTGGCGCGTATGCTTGATCCAAACGATCGCGGCACGATCATCCTGTTTGGCGACGGCGCGGGTGCGGTGGTGCTGGGTGCCAGCGAAGAACAGGGCATCATTTCGACCCATCTGCATGCTGATGGCCGCTACGGTCAGCTGTTGACGCTGGCGAATCAGGATCGTGAGCACCAGGAGCAGCCTTCTTACGTCACCATGGCGGGCAACGAAGTGTTTAAGGTTGCCGTAACCGAGCTGGCGCACATCGTAGAAGAGACGCTGAAGGCAAATAATCTTGAGCGTGAAGCCATCGACTGGCTGGTACCGCATCAGGCTAACCTGCGTATTATCAACGCCACCGCGCGCAAGCTGGGCATGGAGATGGATAAAGTGGTTGTGACGCTGGATCGTCACGGCAACACCTCTGCCGCTTCCGTTCCGACCGCGCTGGATGAAGCCGTACGCGATGGCCGTATTAAGCCAGGTCAGCTGGTGCTGCTTGAAGCCTTTGGTGGCGGTTTCACCTGGGGCTCGGCGCTGGTTCGTTTTTGATTAACAGGATATAACAATGACGCAATTTGCAATGGTTTTCCCGGGACAGGGATCGCAGACGGTTGGCATGCTGGCTAACCTGGCAGCTGAAAATCCGCTGGTGGAAAAAACTTTCCGTGAAGCTTCCGATGCGCTGGGTTACGACCTTTGGGCACTGGTGCAGCAGGGGCCGGTTGAAGAATTGAACAAAACCTGGCAAACTCAGCCCGCGCTGCTGGCCGCATCTGTTGCTATTTTCCGCGTTTGGCAGGAAAAAGGCGGATTGACGCCTGCAATGCTGGCAGGACACAGCCTGGGCGAGTATAGTGCGCTGGTTTGCGCGGGCGTGATCGACTTTAGTGATGCGATCAAGCTGGTAGAACTGCGTGGCAAACTGATGCAGGAAGCGGTGCCGGAAGGCACAGGCGCAATGCAGGCGATTATCGGCCTGGATGATGCAGCCATTGCTAAAGCTTGTGAGGAAGCGGCTCAGGGACAAATTGTCTCCCCGGTCAACTTCAACTCACCCGGTCAGGTTGTTATCGCCGGAAATAAAGAAGCGGTAGAGCGTGCGGGGGCAGCCTGTAAGGCCGCCGGTGCTAAACGCGCTCTGCCACTGCCCGTTAGCGTGCCGTCACACTGCGCGCTGATGAAGCCGGCAGCCGACAAACTGGCTGTTGCGCTGGAAAAGTTAACCTTCAACGCCCCGGTCATTCCGGTGATTAACAACGTTGATGTGAAATGTGAGACCTCAGCAGAGGCGATTCGCAGCGCGCTGGTTCGCCAGCTGTACAGCCCGGTCCGCTGGACCGAATGCGTCGAGTTTATGGCGCAGCAGGGTGTGACGTCGCTGCTGGAAGCTGGGCCTGGCAAAGTACTGACCGGCCTGACAAAACGTATTGTTGATACGCTGACTGCGGCGCCGGTTAACGATCCGGAAAGCCTGGCAGCTGCGCTTTAACAATCAGACGAGGATGAGCATGAGCTTCGAAGGAAAAATCGCGCTGGTTACCGGTGCAAGTCGCGGCATTGGCCGTGCTATCGCGGAAACGCTGGTAGCACGCGGCGCGAAAGTGGTAGGTACAGCGACCAGCCAGAGCGGCGCAGATGCTATCAGCGCTTACCTGGGCAGCAATGGCAAAGGCCTGCTGCTGAATGTAACCGACAGCGCCTCTATTGAGAATGTGTTGGCTACTATTCGTGCTGAATTTGGCGAACCAGACATTTTAGTCAATAATGCTGGCATCACGCGTGATAATCTTCTGATGCGTATGAAAGACGATGAGTGGCAGGATATCCTGGACACGAATCTGACTTCCGTATTCCGCCTGTCAAAAGCGGTAATGCGAGCTATGATGAAGAAGCGCGTGGGCCGAATTATTACCATCGGTTCTGTTGTAGGAACCATGGGTAATGCGGGTCAGGCAAACTACGCTGCAGCAAAAGCGGGTTTGATCGGCTTTAGCAAGTCACTGGCACGAGAAATCGCGTCACGTGGTATTACCGTTAACGTTGTGGCACCTGGTTTCATTGAAACCGACATGACGCGTGCACTGACTGAAGATCAGCGTGCGGGCATTCTGGCGGAAGTGCCAGCGGGTCGCCTTGGCGACGCGCAGGAAATCGCCAATGCCGTTGCATTTTTAGCCTCTGACGAGGCGGCGTACATCACTGGTGAAACGCTGCACGTCAATGGCGGAATGTACATGGTCTGATAATCACGAAAATTATTTGCGTTATTTGCGGGAAAAGCCGCAAAATAGCGTAAATTCGTGGTTTGACCAGCCGGGATTTAGTTGCATCTTTTTCAACATTTTATACACTACGAAAACCATCGCGAAAGCGAGTTTTGATAGGAAATTTAATAGTATGAGCACTATCGAAGAACGCGTTAAGAAAATCATTGGCGAGCAGCTTGGCGTTAAGCAGGAAGAAGTCGTTAACACTGCTTCTTTTGTAGAAGATCTGGGCGCTGATTCTCTTGATACCGTTGAGCTGGTAATGGCTCTGGAAGAAGAGTTTGATACCGAGATTCCGGACGAAGAAGCTGAGAAAATCACTACTGTTCAGGCTGCTATTGATTACATCAATGGTCACCAGGCATAAGTGAGCATCTCCAGGCGGTCACTCGACCGCCTGAGTTTTATCTGTACGTCCCACTGAGTATCCTAATTTCCCTCCCTGGAGGACGAACGTGTCTAAGCGTCGTGTAGTTGTGACCGGTCTTGGCATGTTGTCTCCTGTCGGCAATACCGTAGAGTCTACCTGGAATGCTCTTGTTGCCGGTCAGAGTGGCATCAGCCTGATCGACCATTTTGAAACTAGTGCCTACGCAACGCGTTTTGCTGGCTTAGTAAAGGATTTTAACTGTGAGGAGTACATCTCGCGTAAAGATCAACGCAAGATGGATGCCTTTATTCAATATGGAGTTGTCGCTGGCATTCAGGCCATGCAGGATTCTGGTCTGGTCATTACTGACGAGAATGCCGATCGCATCGGTGCCGCTATCGGTTCTGGTATTGGTGGTCTCGGTCTGATCGAAGAAAACCACGCTTCGCTGGTCAACGGCGGCCCGCGTAAAATCAGTCCTTTCTTCGTTCCTTCCACGATTGTGAACATGATTGCCGGTCATCTGACTATCATGTACGGCATGAAAGGCCCGAGTATTGCCATCTCCACGGCGTGTACTACTGGTGTGCACAATATTGGTCAGGCTGCGCGTATCATCGCTTATAACGATGCAGATGTTATGCTGGCAGGCGGTGCCGAAAAAGGCAGTACGCCATTGGGCATGGGCGGTTTCGGGGCAGCGCGTGCGCTTTCCACCCGTAATGACGATCCGCAGGCGGCAAGCCGCCCGTGGGACAAAGACCGCGACGGCTTCGTGCTGGGCGACGGTGCGGGTATTGTCGTGCTGGAAGAATACGAGCACGCCAAAAAACGCGGCGCGAAAATTTATGCAGAACTGGTGGGCTTTGGCATGAGCAGCGATGCTTACCATATGACCTCCCCACCAGAAAATGGCGCAGGCGCGGCGCTGGCAATGGTTAACGCATTAAAAGATGCGCAGCTCTCGCCAGAGCAAATCGGCTATATCAACGCTCACGGCACGTCTACGCCGGCCGGTGATAAAGCGGAAGCTCAGGCGGTTAAATCCGTCTTTGGTGCCAGTGCAGCCAGCGTAATGGTTAGCTCAACCAAATCCATGACCGGTCACCTGTTAGGTGCGGCAGGCGCTGTAGAATCTATCTACTCGATCCTGGCGCTACGCGATCAGGTTATCCCGCCAACCATCAACCTGGATAATCCGGATGAAGGTTGCGATTTGGATTTTGTGCCTCACACAGCACGTCAGGTAAAAGGCCTGGAGTATGCGTTATGCAACTCCTTCGGTTTTGGCGGAACCAATGGTTCATTAATTTTCCGCAAAATTTAACCTTTATCTGCCTTGAGAGGCCCGCAATTGCGGGCCTTTTTCGTTTTAAAATCGTGCTGCAAACTTCATCTCAGGTGAAACTTTCTGTGGCAGGGATGAATCAGGCGTAGTTAGCGGTTAATCTTTACCGTGAGACGGCAGTCGCTCAGGAGGGACGGTGATGTTAATCAATGGTCAGGCAGTTGAGAATATTGCGGCAAGCGATCGCGCCGTCCAGTTTGGCGATGGCTGTTTTACCACCGGTCGCCTCTGGCAGGGCGAAGTCGTGATGCTTGAAGCGCATTTAAAACGTCTTCGCGAAGCCTGCCATCGTTTGTTCATTCACCATGTCGACTGGGAAGCGTTGCGACAGGAAATGATGATGGCCGCCGCAACACGCGATGAAGGCGTTATTAAAGTTATCCTGTCGCGTGGATCCGGCGGGCGCGGTTATAGCGCCCGCGGCTGCGAGCAGCCAACCCGCATCGTTTCGCTTTCCGCTTATCCGGCCCACTATCATCAGATGCGTCAAAGCGGCGCAAAGCTGGCGTTGAGCACGATACGGCTGGGACGCAATCCTCTGCTTGCAGGGATTAAGCATCTTAACCGCCTTGAGCAGGTGCTGATCCGTACAGAGCTTGAGCAGACTGGTGCCGACGAAGCGCTGGTGCTTGACACTGAAGGTCAGCTGGTGGAATGCTGTGCGGCGAATTTATTCTGGCGCAGCGGAAAGCAGGTATTCACTCCCATCCTGAGCGATTCTGGGGTTAATGGCATTCAGCGTCAGTGGGTCATCGCCAGACTGAAGCAACTGGGCAACGCTGTGGCTGAAGTCAGAATGCCACCGGACGTGCTCACGGAAGCAGATGAAGTGCTGATAACCAACGCACTTATGCCGATCTTGCCGGTAAGTCAGATTGAAAACCGGTTTTACCGTAACAGAGAGTTGTTTTACCAGCTTTGCAAGCAAGACGATTTACAGGGAACTTTATGAGAGCAAAACGCAAACTTCTGGTCGGGATTATCGTCCTTGTTATAGCAGGCCTCGCTTACAGCTACTGGCAGATCGGCCAGTTTGCCAGCCAGAAGCTGACGGTCGAAAAGGAAACGATATTTACGCTCCCGGCAGGCGCGGGGCGAGTTGTACTGGAAGCTGAACTCAATCAGCAAAAGATTGTTCCTGACAGCATCTGGTTCGGTTGGTTGCTTAAGCTTGAACCCGAACTGGCGAAATTTAAAGCGGGAACCTATCGCTTTAATCCAGGCATGACGGTCCGTCAGATGCTCGCGCTGCTGGCCAGCGGTAAAGAAGCGCAGTTTCCGGTTCGCTTTGTAGAAGGGACTAAAATGCAGGAGTGGCTTGCCCAGCTTCGGGCCGCGCCCTATATCAAGCACACTCTGCCAGACGATAAGCTGACAACGGTCGCCGACACGCTAAAAATAGCCCCGCAGGATGTTGAAGGCTGGTTTTATCCTGACACCTATTCCTATACGGCTAACACTACAGATGTGGCGATCCTGAAGCGTGCCCACGAGCAGATGGAAAAAACCGTCGACCGGCTTTGGCAGAGCAAGAAAGACGGGCTGCCCTATCGCGATAAAAATGATTTGCTGACCATGGCATCCATTGTGGAAAAAGAAACGGCACTCAGCGAAGAGCGCAGTAAGGTGGCTTCGGTATTTATTAATCGCCTGCGGTTGGGCATGCGGCTGCAAACCGATCCGACGGTGATTTATGGCATGGGCGACAGCTATAAAGGCACGCTGACCCGTAAAGATCTGGAAACGCCGACGGCTTACAATACCTATGTTATTGCCGGCATGCCGCCAGGCCCGATTGCGATGCCGGGCAAAGCCTCCCTGGAAGCGGCCGCCAATCCACTGAAAACCGACTTCCTCTATTTTGTGGCGGACGGCAAAGGCGGTCACACTTTTACCACCAATCTTGCCAGCCATAATCGGGCAGTGCAGGCGTGGCGTCTGGCGGTCAAGGAAAAAAATGAACGGTAAATTTATTGTTATTGAAGGGCTGGAAGGCGCGGGGAAGACCACCGCACGGGATGTCATCGTCGCGACGCTTAAGCAGCAGGGCATCAGTGACATTGTCTTCACCCGGGAACCCGGCGGTACGCCGCTGGCCGAGAAGTTGCGCGATCTTATTAAGCAGGGTATTGCAGGCGAGCGGGTAACCGATCAGGCTGAACTACTCATGCTCTACGCTGCACGTGTTCAGCTGGTGGAGAATGTCATTAAGCCAGCGCTGGCGCGTGGCGCGTGGGTGGTGGGCGATCGTCACGATCTCTCTTCCCAGGCGTATCAGGGCGGTGGACGCGGGATGGATACGGCGCTGATGAGCCAGTTAAAACGCAGCGTGCTCGGTGAGTTTGCACCTGATATGACGCTTTATCTGGACGTCACGCCCGAAATTGGTTTGCAACGCGCCAGAGCACGCGGCGAGCTGGATCGCATTGAGCAGGAATCACTGAATTTTTTCACCCGCACCCGCGAGCGCTATCTGGCGTTGGCCGCCAGCGACAGCCGAATTAAAACCGTTGATGCAACGAAAACGCTCGATGGGGTTTCACAGGCGATCCGCCAGACGTTAACGCAGTGGCTTCAGGAACAGCAATGATCTGGTATCCGTGGCTAAATCAGCCTTACCGTCAAATTATTGCTCAGCATCAGAACGGCCGGCCGCATCATGCCTTGCTGCTTCAGGCGCTGCCGGGTATGGGTGATGCCTCGCTGGTATGGGGCATTAGCCGCTGGCTGATGTGCCAGCGGCGTTCCGGGCTGAAAAGCTGCGGTGAGTGCCATGCCTGCCAGCTAATGCAGGCTCACACCCATCCTGACTGGTATGAACTCAGCGCCGAAAAGGGCAAAAGCTCGCTGGGTATTGACGCGGTGCGCAGCGTAACCGAAAAGCTTTATCACCATGCTCAACAGGGCGGGGCGAAAGTCGTCTGGGTGCCGGACGCATCGCAGCTCACCGAGGCCGCAGCCAACGCGTTGCTAAAGACGTTAGAAGAGCCGCCCAAAAATACCTGGTTTCTGCTGTGCTGTCAGCAGCCGGGCAGTTTGCTGGCCACGCTGCGCAGCCGCTGCCTCACTCTTCATCTTGCTGCGCCAGATGAAGGCCAGAGCCTGAACTGGCTACAAAAGCAGACGCCTGCGCCACAAAGTGATGCGCTCGCCGCTTTAAGGTTGAGCGGCGGTGCACCCGCAGCGGCAGAACAGCTGCTGGGAGAGAAGAACTGGGCAGCGCGTCAGGCGCTGTGTCAGGCACTGCCGAAGGCGCTGAATGGCGATATGCTATCCTTGCAGCCCGTATTGAATCAGGATGATGCAGTACGCCGTATTGGCTGGCTGTGTGCGCTGCTGGTGGATGCGCTTAAATGGCAACAGGGCGGCGGACGCTTTATTGCCAACGTCGACCAGCAAACACTGGTTGCGGGTATCGCTCAGCTGCTGCCCGGAAGCGCAATGGATGCCAGCGTGCGGCAGTGGATGATCTGTCGCGATCGCCTGCTGAATGTACCAGCCGTTAACCGTGAATTATTATTGACCGACCAGCTACTGGCATGGGAGCAAATGCTGCATGCCACCACAGCGGGTTTACCGAACTAGAGAGTTATTATGTTTTTAGTGGATTCGCACTGCCATCTTGATGGCCTGGATTATGAAAAGCTTCATCAGGACGTCGACGATGTGTTGGCCAAGGCCGCGGCACGCGACGTAAAGTTTATGCTGGCCGTGGCGACGACCTTACCGGGTTATAAAGCGATGACTCAGCTGATTGGCGACCGTCCCAACGTTGCTTACTCCTGCGGCGTTCATCCCCTGAATCAGAATGAGCCTTACGACTTTGCCGAGCTGCGTCAGCTGGCGGCTGACGAGCGGGTAATCGCGATGGGCGAAACCGGACTTGATTACTACTATCAGCAGGATACCAAAGCCCAGCAGCAGGCTTCCTTTCGGGAACATATCCGTATTGGGCGGGATCTGAACAAGCCGGTGATTGTTCACACGCGTGATGCACGAGAAGATACGCTGGCGATCCTGAAAGAAGAGAAGGTCGAAGGCTGTGGCGGCGTCCTGCACTGTTTTACTGAAGATCGCGACACCGCTGAAAAGCTGCTGGATATGGGCTTCTATATCTCTTTCTCTGGCATCGTCACTTTCCGTAATGCAGAGACAATCCGTGAAGCGGCTCGCTACATTCCGCTGGACAGAATCCTGGTTGAGACAGATTCTCCTTATCTTGCCCCGGTTCCGTATCGCGGCAAAGAGAATCAGCCAGCCTATACGCGTGACGTGGCGGAATATATGGCCGTATTAAAAAACGTGAGCCTTGAGGTGCTGGCGCAGGCCACTACTGAGAATTTCTCTCGCTTATTCCATGTGCCGCCATCTCGCCTGACGGACAATTAATTTATTTTATTGCTCGTAATTAAAATGTGAAAAGTGTAACGCCGCATCGCTCTTGCCGGGCCATGCGGCTTTTTTATGGGCAAAAACTGGCATTTGCGCCCGAAATAAACTACACAGCAGGCGGTTGTTGAACGAAACGTGATAGCCATCAAACTAATTTTACCCGAATTATTTTACAGTCCGTAATAAATACCGAGGGCGTTAATCGCTCCATTCATAGCGGGTCCTCCCCCGTTATCGCGCGAACCAGCGCGTAATAAAAAGCACTCATACTCAGGAGTTTCACACTATGTTCAAAAATGCATTTGCAAACCTGCAAAAGGTCGGTAAATCGCTGATGCTGCCGGTGTCGGTTCTGCCGATAGCCGGTATTCTGCTTGGCGTAGGTTCAGCCAACTTCAGCTGGCTGCCCGCAGTTGTCTCGCATGTTATGGCTGAAGCAGGGGGATCGGTATTCGCCAATATGCCGCTGATCTTCGCAATTGGCGTGGCGTTAGGCTTTACCAACAACGACGGTGTCTCGGCACTGGCCGCGGTTGTCGCTTATGGCATTATGGTGAAAACCATGGCGGTGGTCGCACCATTAGTGATTCATCTGCCTGCTGAAGAGATTGTGGCACGCCATCTGGCCGATACCGGCGTGCTCGGGGGGATTATTGCCGGTTCGATTGCCGCCTATATGTTCAACCGTTTTTATCGTATCAAGCTGCCTGAATATCTCGGCTTCTTTGCCGGCAAACGCTTTGTACCGATTATTTCCGGTTTTACCGCTATTTTTGTCGGGGTGGTACTCTCCTTTATCTGGCCTCCGGTGGGTTCCGCGATTCAGGAGTTCTCACAGTGGGCTGCCTATCAGAACCCGGTGGTAGCCTTTGGTATTTATGGTCTGGTAGAGCGTTCGCTGGTGCCGTTCGGCCTGCACCATATCTGGAACGTTCCTTTCCAGATGCAGATTGGTGAATTTACCAACGCAGCCGGTCAGGTCTTCCATGGTGATATCCCTCGCTACATGGCGGGCGACCCAACTGCCGGTAAACTTTCTGGCGGCTTCCTGTTCAAAATGTACGGTCTGCCTGCTGCGGCAATTGCTATCTGGCATTCCGCTAAGCCAGAAAACCGTGCGAAAGTGGGCGGGATCATGATCTCTGCCGCGCTGACCTCATTCCTGACCGGTATCACCGAACCGATTGAGTTCTCATTCATGTTCGTGGCACCTATCCTGTACGTGATCCACGCAATTCTGGCAGGCCTGGCGTTCCCAATTTGTATCCTGCTCGGCATGCGTGACGGTACCAGCTTCTCACACGGTCTGATCGACTTTGTGGTACTGAGCGGCAACAGCAGCAAAATCTGGCTGTTCCCCATCATCGGTATTATTTACGGTCTGGTTTACTACACCATTTTCCGCGTAGTGATCGCCCGCTTTAACCTGAAAACACCAGGCCGCGAGGATGCGACTACTGAACAAACCGCAGGTGCCTCCAGCGAAATGGCGGCCAATCTGGTAGCGGCTTTTGGGGGTAAAGAGAACATTACTAACCTTGATGCCTGTATTACTCGTCTGCGCGTTAGCGTCGCCGATGTCTCGAAGGTGGATCAGTCTGGACTGAAAAGACTGGGTGCTGCTGGCGTAGTGGTGGCTGGCTCAGGCGTTCAGGCTATTTTTGGTACAAAATCCGATAACCTGAAAACCGACATGGATGACTACATCCGTAATTTGTAAAACGGCGGACATAAACAAGGGGAGCGTAAGCTCCCCTTTTTTTATGCTAACGGCGGTAAAACCGGCAATACAGGGCGGATTCAGAAAGAAAAATCACGGGAAGGTTGAAAGAAAACAAATATCTCGCTCATACTGCCTTAACTCAACGTTGCCCCAGGAAGAGATATCATGGCTGAAGAAACCATTTTCAGTAAAATCATTCGTCGCGAAATCCCGTCTGATATTGTTTATCAGGATGAGCTGGTCACCGCCTTTCGCGATATTTCCCCGAAAGCCCCAACCCATATTTTGATCGTGCCTAATATTCTCATCCCTACCACCAATGATGTGGTCGCGGGTCATGAGGCGGCGCTGGGCCGGATGATCGTTGTTGCGGCAAAAATCGCCAAAGAAGAAGGCTTTGCGGAAGATGGATACCGTCTGATTATGAACTGTAATCAGCACGGCGGGCAGGAGGTCTATCATATTCACCTGCATCTGCTGGGCGGTCGTCCGTTAGGGCCAATGCTGGCTGAGTGAATGCGATTCTGAGACGGACTGACTATATGATGCGGGCTATCGCAGGCTTAACGTTTCTCGCTCTGCTGAGTGGTTGTACAAGCGATCGTACGACCATAGATACGTCGCAGGCACTGGTGATGGAGTCGTCGGTGTTATCGGCAGGCATCATTACCGATAAACCCACTCTGTCCGTGCACGAAGGGCAGCAACGCGCTTCAACGCTGCTGTATAATCAGCAGGAGAAGCCGGTCACTGTGCATTACCGTTTTTACTGGTATGACGATAAAGGTCTGGAAATCCTGCCTTTTGAAGTTCCCCGTACGGTGACGGTCGCGGCACACGGCAGTATTGAAATATCATCGCAAACGGGTAATCTGACCGCCAGTAAAGTCAGGCTCTATCTGTATCTTTAGGAGATATGCGTGGAAAGGAAGATAACAAAACTCTCGGGCGTCATGTTACTGGCGCTGGTACTCAGCGGCTGTATTAGCCAGCAACAGCAGCAGAAACCCGCACCCGTAGAGCCGGTTCAGCCTGCACAGCCTGTGCCACCGCCGGTACAGCAGCCACAGCCGCTGCCGGGCGAAACGGTTCCGCAGCCGCCAAAAATGCAGTCAATTAACTGGGATGCCAGCGTAACGCCGCTGGTGGCGCAAATGCTGAGAGCCGATGGCGTCACGCCAGGCAGCGTCCTGCTGGTGGATGGGGTGAAAAACAGCACCAACGGTAGCCTGCAAACGGCGAAGGCCACCGCAGCATTGCAGGATGCGCTAAAAAACAATACGCAGTTCAAGCTGGTTTCTACCGAACAGCTGGTAACGGCGAAGCAGACGCTGGGCCTCTCGGCGGAAGACAGCCTGGGTTCCCGTAGCAAAGCCATTGGCCTCGCACGCTACGTGGGCGCGCAGTATGTGCTGTACAGCAACGCTCAGGGCGACATCAAGTCACCTGCGCTGCAAATGCAGCTGATGCTGGTGCAGACCGGTGAGATCATCTGGTCGGGTAACGGCGTTGTACAACGTTGATCCGGCACTTAACAGGCTCATTGCAGTAAAATTTCCGGCGGCGCAATCCGCCGGTTCTTTTTTTCCACTGCCAGGACTTACCGGGCTGACGGCGAAAATTGAGCTGGGTGAAACCGCTCTGCTTGCCCGCCAGGAGCACAAAGCGCAGCCCATTCCGGGCGTTAACCGGCGTCGTGAATACCATATTCTGCGCCAGCTTGCGGCAAGCGGTCTCGCCCCGGCGGTGCAGGGCTATGCTAACGGATGGCTGTTGCTCAACTGGCAGCCGGGTGAGAACGTATCCGATCTGGCGCACCATCTGACGCCGCTCATCCAGTACGTAGCTAAATTGCACCAGCAGCCGCTTAGCGGCCATCGTTTATCGATACTGAAATTGCTGGAGCAGTACTGGTTAATCAGTCGGCCCGATCGTCGTCACTATGGCTGGCTGAAGCGGCTGCAACGGCTACAGCGGCAGGGAGAGCCAAAGCCGCTGCGTCTTGCGCTGCTGCATATGGATATTCATCCGGGCAACCTGATCGTGTATCAGGATGAGCTGAAGCTGATCGACTGGGAGTACGCCAGCGATGGCGACGTGGCGCTGGAACTGGCGGCGATAGTGGCAGGCAATGAACTTTCAGAAAACCAGCAGTCCCGGCTGACGGAGCAGTATGCCAGTATGCAGCGACTGGATGTCACGGTCCTGCATCGGCAAATGCAGCGCTGGCAGCCCTGGTTACGGTTATTGATGGCCAGCTGGTATGAACTGCGCTGGCAACAAAGCGGCGAAGAGATGTTTTACACGCTGGCAGAAAAAGCCTGGCAGCGGGTGTTATCAGATTAAGAGGTGAAGTGTGGGACCGGTAATGTTAGATGTGCTCGGCTACGAGCTGGATGCGGAAGAGCGGGAAATTTTACAGCATCCGCTGGTCGGCGGACTGATTTTATTCAGCCGTAATTATCACGATCCTGCGCAGCTGCAAGAGTTGATCAGACAGATTCGGGCGGCTTCCCGCCACCGGCTGGTGATTGCGGTCGATCAGGAAGGCGGCCGCGTGCAGCGTTTCCGCGAAGGATTTACGCGCCTGCCTGCAATGCAGTCTTTTGCCGCGCTAAACAACGAAGCCGAAGCGGGCGCCCTGGCGCAGCAGGCAGGTTGGCTGATGGCCAGCGAAATGATCGCGATGGACATTGATATCAGCTTTGCGCCGGTGCTGGATATTGGTCACGGCAGCGCCGCCATCGGCGAGCGCAGCTTCCATGAAGATCCGGCGATCGCGTTACGAATGGCGCGACAGTTTATTAAAGGCATGCATGAAGCCGGAATGAAAACCACCGGCAAGCACTTCCCGGGACATGGCGCGGTCAGTGCAGATTCGCATAAAGAGACGCCGCACGACGATCGCCCGGAAGCGGTTATCCGCCAGCATGATATGCAGATTTTCCGGCAGCTGATTGATGAACAACTGCTGGATGCCATTATGCCCGCGCACGTTATCTATACTCAGGTGGATCCACGGCCGGCGAGCGGTTCATCGCACTGGCTGAAAAAAGTGCTGCGCAACGAGCTGGGCTTTGATGGCGTCATCTTCTCCGACGATCTGTCGATGGAAGGCGCGGCGATAATGGGCAGCTACGCCGAACGTGGCCAGGCTTCTCTGGATGCGGGCTGCGATATGATTTTGGTTTGCAATAACCGCCAGGGGGCAGTCAGCGTGCTGGATAATCTGTCTCCGATCAATGCCGAACGCGTCAGCAAGCTCTACCATCGTGGAACCTTTACTCGTCAGCAGCTGCTGGCTTCTTCGCGCTGGAAAGAAACTCGTCAGCGGCTGGAAGCATTGCAGGCGCGCTGGCAGGAGTCGACCCACTAACAGACTAAAAATCCCAGGAGAAGGGTGATGATCATCTATCTGCATGGTTTTGATTCAACCAGTCCGGGCAATCACGAAAAAGTGTTACAGCTGCAGTTTATCGATAAGGATGTGCGGCTGCTCAGCTACAGCACGCTGCACCCCAAACATGATATGCAGTTTCTGCTGAATGAGACGGATAAACTTCTGCGCAGCTGTGAAGATGAGCGTCCGTTGATCTGCGGCGTAGGGCTTGGCGGCTTTTGGGCTGAGCGCATCGGTTTTTTGAATGACATACGGCAGGTGATTTTCAATCCCAACCTCTGGCCGGAAGAGAATATGGTCGGAAAAATTAACCGACCGGAAGAGTATATTGATATTGCCACCAAATGCGTCAGCAACTTTCGCGAGAAAAATCGCGATCGTTGTCTGGCCATTTTATCGCGTAATGACGATGCGCTGGACAGTCAGCGTACGGCAGCCGCGTTACATCACTGCTATGAAATTATCTGGGATAACGAGCAGGGGCATAAATTTAAAAATATCTCGCCGCATCTGCAACGGATCAAGGCGTTTAAAACGCTGGGCTAAGCGTGCTGCATCGTAAGAAGCCTGCCATATCGGCAGGCTTTTTTGTTTCTTATTTATCATTGTCCAAAACATGAACCCGTTAACTCAACTCGCCAGGCAGAACGCCCTGTATTCCTGCCAATTCCTTTAAAGACCGATAAAAAATAGCGCAGTCGGACGCCTGAAATTTAATAAACCTGAGCCGTGGCGATTAAATTATCCAGTGAAAACAGCGTGATATTCCGAAAGCTCTCAAAAAAATTGACCTGCATCAATTTTAACAGGACGGCCGATTTACCGCGTGGTATTCTGCCAGCAGATAGCGAATAAATCGCCAACCCTATGTTAATTAAGGATATTATTTTAACCTTTGATTAACGACTGGTTCACATTTTTAAGGGGGTCGTTTGACTACACCAATGAAAAAGATTGTTATCGTCGGCGGGGGGGCCGGAGGGCTGGAGCTGGCTACTCAGCTGGGTCACAAACTGGGCCGTAAGAACAAAGCAGAAATTACGCTGGTGGATCGTAACCACAGCCATCTCTGGAAACCGCTGCTGCATGAAGTGGCAACCGGTTCACTGGATGAAGGCATCGATGCCCTGAGCTATCTGGCACATGCCCGCAACCATCATTTCCATTTCCAGTTAGGTACGCTGACTGAAATCGACCGTGAAAACAAACGACTACAGCTGGCTGAAATTCGCGATGCTCAGGGCGAACTGTTAGTCCCCGAGCGCGAGCTTGCCTATGACACGCTGGTCATGGCGCTGGGCAGCACTTCAAACGACTTCGGTACGCCGGGCGTTAAGGATCACTGCATTTTCCTTGATAACCCTCATCAGGCCCGTCGTTTTCATAACGAAATGCTCAATCTGTTCCTGAAGTTCTCCGCCAGCGAAGGCGTGCAGGAGCAGGTCAATATCGCCATCGTCGGTGGCGGGGCGACCGGTGTTGAGCTGTCGGCCGAGCTGCACAATGCGGTTAAACAGCTGCACAGCTACGGTTATAAAGGGCTGGATAACAAAGCGCTGAACGTGACGCTGGTGGAAGCGGGCGAACGTATTCTGCCGGCTTTGCCACCGCGAATTTCGACTGCTGCTCATCAGGAACTGACCAAGCTGGGCGTGCGTGTCCTGACGCAAACCATGGTGACCAGTGCGGATGAAAACGGCTTAAATACCAAGTCAGGCGAATTTATTGCCGCCGATTTGATGGTCTGGGCTGCCGGCATCAAAGCGCCAGACTTTATGAAAGAGATCGGTGGGCTGGAAACAAACCGGATCAACCAGCTGGTTGTTGAACCTACCCTGCAAACAACGCGTGATGCCGATATCTACGCAATCGGCGACTGTGCATCCTGTGCGCTGCCGTCCGGTGGTTTTGTTCCGCCACGCGCGCAGTCTGCTCACCAGATGGCATCACAGGTGCTGGAAAACATTCTTGCGCAGATGAAGGGCCGCAAGCAGAAAGCCTATGTTTATAAAGATCATGGCTCGCTGGTGTCGCTCTCACGCTTCAGCACGGTTGGTAGCCTGATGGGCAACCTGATGCGCGGTTCAATGATGGTAGAAGGACGGATTGCCCGCTTTGTCTACATCTCGTTGTACCGTATGCATCAGGTCGCGCTGCATGGTTATTTCAAAACCGGGCTGATGATGCTGGTTGGCAGTATTAACCGCGTTATCCGTCCGCGACTTAAGCTGCACTAATCAAAATTAACCTGATTTAGTACCGAATATGCATAAAAAAAGGCTTATGGTGACGATATTGCCATAAGCCTTTCCTGTGGCTGAACCCCCTTAAGAACTCTCTTAAAAGCTTTCCCTTATGACCGGGAAACGCGATTTCCTCCGCTATTCTTATTGTCAACAATGGTCCTGTTAAGCAAAATTTATCTTAACTAACACGGCGCGTCGCGCACGCCGGGTAAGGCGCTTCTGTTCAGGGAAGAGGCAGCGGGCAAAAATGCGCGGTAACAATGTCAGGAGGAAGTCCTGTGAATAAATCAATGTTGGCGGGTATCGGGATTGGCGTAGCGGCGGCACTGGGTGTGGCTGCCGTAGCGAGCATGAATGTTTTTGATCGTAGCCCGCAGTTTGCGCAGGTTCTTTCAGCAACCCCGATAAAAGAAACAACAAAAAACCCTCGTCAGGAATGCCGCAACGTTACGCTGACTCACCGACGTGCGGTACAGGATGACCATCGGATTGCGGGTTCCGTGCTGGGAGCTGTTGCAGGCGGCGTGCTGGGACATCAGTTCGGCGGTGGACGTGGACGTGATGTGGCAACCGTCGCGGGCGCACTGGCAGGCGGCTACGGCGGCAACCAGGTGCAGGGCGCTATGCAGGATCGGGACACTTACACCACGACCGAGCAGCGCTGCAAAACCGTCTACGATAAGCAGGAAAAGACCCTCGGCTACGATGTCACCTATAAAATCGGCAACGAGCAGGGCAAAATTCGCATGGACAGCGATCCCGGTACGCGCATACCGCTTAACAGCGATGGTCAGCTGGTACTGAATAATCAGGCATAACTGACAGCAAACGGATAAGAAGCTTCATCATTGATGGAGCTTTTTTTATGCCTGTAATTTGGCTCAGGAGATCAGCACCAGCCAGTCAACCCTCCACGGGTAAGCCAAACGGCTAAAACCAGCCGTCCGCGCTTTACTGGTCACCGGCGCGTTATCCACTAAACTCATTAAGTAAGCTGATAGATCACCTCCACCAAGGCAAGGAGATTGTCATGTCCGAACAGAGTGAAATGACCAACGTATTTGCAAGTAAAATGCGTGATGCAGACCTGAATTTTATCGCAAATATTGCCAGCAAATTTGGCGTGGGATTAGGCGTAACCTTATTTGTTAAAGGCGCACTGGTGACGGGAAACACCATTTCCGGCAAGGAATATTACGACAAAATCGTGGCGCTTTTTGGCGATGTCGAGGATGGCTCTACCGAACAGGCTGTCGCGAATTATTTCAAGCGTACCGGTGAAGAATATTATACGCCAACCGATGATGAATCATCCGTTCCTTTAAATTTCTTACATCTGCAAGATGTCTCTTTCAGGCTGGGTTCTGAGAAATTCTCGCATCATAAGAATGGCTTGCTGAGGATTAAAATCGAAGAGATAGATGGCTTTATGTTAGGGATATCTTCAAACGACGAGTAGGGTCGTTAACCCTGAACGCCCTGACAACATCAGATGAAAGATCCGTTTCAGCCTGCCTGAATCAACAGGCTGAAACGGTAATCAATGGTCAGGCAGCATTTTCCAGGATTTGCCCCATAAACTCCCGCACCCACTTCATGCGCAGCTTACGCTCACCGAGATCGCGGATAAACTTCAGCTTAGTCGGGCCGTCCAGCCGCCAGTTCTGCGGCTCTTTTTGCAGCAGACCGATTAGCCAGCCAGGATCGGCTTTGTTTTTCTCCGCAAACTCGATAAAGCCGCCTTTGTCGCTTGCTTCGACGCGGCGAATACCAATTTTTTGCGCCATCAGGCGCAGCGCGGCAATATCCAGCAGATTACGGGCGGGATCCGGCAGCTGACCAAAGCGGTCAATCAGTTCGACCTTCAGATCGTCCAGCTCGCCTTCCTGCTGTGCGCTGGCGATACGCTTATAGAACGACAGGCGTGTGTTGACGTCAGGAATAAATTCTTCCGGCAGCAGGGAAGGCATGCGCAGCTCAATATCGGTCTGATTATTGGTCAGATCTTCCAGCGACGGCTCACGGCCTTCTTTCAGCGCATCGACCGCGTTTTCCAGCAGTTCCATATAAAGCGAAAAGCCGATGCTTTCCATCTGGCCATGCTGATCTTCGCCCAGCAGTTCCCCGGCACCACGAATTTCCAGATCGTGCGTGGCCAACGCAAAGCCAGCGCCCAAGTCCTCCAGCGAAGCGATAGCCTCCAGACGCTTATGCGCATCGGTAGTCATCGCTTTTGGATGCGGCGTCAGCAGCCACGCGTAGGCCTGATGGTGAGAACGACCCACACGACCGCGCAGCTGATGCAGCTGCGCCAGCCCGAAGCGGTCTGCACGCTCAATAATAATGGTATTGGCGGTCGGGATATCGATACCGGTTTCGATAATGGTGGTGCAAACCAGCACGTTGAAACGCTGATGATGGAAATCATTCATCACCCGTTCCAGATCGCGCTCGCGCATCTGGCCGTGGCCAATGGCTATGCGCGCTTCGGGAACGAGTTCGGCAAGCCGCTGTGCCGCTTTCTCGATGTTTTCCACATCATTGTACAGATAGTAAACCTGGCCACCGCGCAACACCTCACGCAAGATCGCTTCACGCACCGCCAGATTATCGTACTCCCGTACAAACGTTTTTACCGCTAAACGTCGGGCAGGGGGCGTGGCGATAATAGACAGATCGCGCATCCCGCTCATCGCCATGTTCAGCGTACGTGGAATCGGTGTCGCGGTTAGCGTCAGAATATCCACGTCGGCGCGCATCGCTTTAATACGCTCTTTATGCCGCACGCCAAAGCGATGCTCTTCGTCAACAATCAGCAGCCCCAGATCGCGCCATTTGATCTCGCTTTGCAGCAGCTTATGCGTGCCGATCAGGATATCGATTTTCCCTTCACTCGCCTCGCTGAGGATCTGTGCCTGTTCTTTGGCACTGCGGAAACGCGACAGCATTTCTATACGCACCGGCCAGTTGGCGAAGCGATCGCGGAAGTTGTCATAGTGCTGCTGCGCCAGCAGGGTGGTCGGCACCAGTACCGCAACCTGCTTATGGTTTTCAACCGCCAGGAAGGCGGCCCGCATGGCGACTTCGGTTTTACCAAAGCCAACGTCGCCACAAACCAGACGATCCATCGCCAGCGGCTGACACATATCGCTCAGCACGGCATTGATTGCCTGTGCCTGATCGGGGGTGGTTTCAAACGGGAAGCTGTCGCAAAACAGACGATACTGAGCCGGATCGTGCTTAAAGGCAAAGCCCGCTTTCGCCGCACGCTGCGCATAAATATCCAGCAGCTCAGCGGCCACGTCGCGGACTTTTTCCGCCGCTTTCTGGCGCGCGCGCGACCAGGCATCGCTGCCCAGCTTGTGCAGCGGCGCATTTTCATCGGCACCGCCCGCATAGCGGCTAATCAAATGCAGCGAAGAAACGGGCACGTAGAGTTTCGCGTCGCCCGCATAGGCCAGCATCAGATATTCAGCGGTAATACCGCCGGTTTCCAGCGTGGTCAGGCCGATATATCGGCCAACGCCATGTTCAAGATGCACCACCGGCTGGCCGGGATGCAGTTCCGCCAGGTTGCGGATCAGCACATCCGGATTGATGGTGCGGCGGCTGTCCTGACGACGACGGCTGACGCGTTCACCCAGCAAATCGCTTTCGCAAATCAGCGCGCGATGACGCAGGTTGTCGATAAAGCCGTGTTCGCTGGCACCAATCAGCAGATAGTGACCGGGCCGATCTGCGTCCTGTAGTGCAGGAATCGCTTTAGGAATGATTTTAATACGAGCAAGCAGCTCCTGTAAGGCTTCGCGTCGGCCTTCGCTTTCCACGGAGAAGACCACCGGGCCGCTGAAACTTTCCAGGAATTTGCGCAGCGCATCCAGCGGCGCTTTCGCCTGAGCCTGAACCGCGAGGTCCGGCAGATTCTGGTAGCTCAGGTTGGTGTTAGCCGCTTTGTCCGGTAGCGCATCGCTTTTCAGCTGGATGCGCGGCCACTGCTTCAGCTCGCTGAACAGTTCATCGGTGCGCAGCCAGAGTTTTTCCGGCGGCAGTAACGGACGCATAGGATCGACGCGGCGATTCTCATAACGCGCGATCACATCCTGCCAGAAGCGGTCAGCACTGCTTTCCAAATCCCCGGTATTCACCAGCAGCGTATTCGCCGGTAAATAGCTGAACAGCGGCGGGAGCGACTGTTCAAAGAACAAAGGCTGCCAGTACTCAATCCCGGCGGGAAGCGTGCCTTTACTGACCTGCTGGTAGACATGTTCAGCTTCACGGCGCACGTCAAAATGCTCCCGCCACTGGCTGCGGAACAGCTCGATGGCGGCTTTATCAGTGGGGAACTCGTGCGCAGGCAGCAGGTTGATGGCCGGCACTTCTTCCAGCGTGCGCTGGCTGTCTACGTCGAACAGGCGCAGGCTGTCGATCTCATCATCAAAGAAATCGATGCGGTAAGGCTGTTCGCTGCCCATTGGGTAGAGATCCAACAGCGCGCCGCGCGTGGCGTACTCGCCGTGCTCCATCACCTGGTCAACATGGCGATAGCCAGCCTGTTCCAGCTGGGCACGCAGCTTATCGCGCGACAGCTGCTGGCCTTTTTTCATTACCAGCGCATGACCATGCAGAAAGCTGTGCGGACAAACGCGCTGCATCAGCGTATTAACCGGCAGGATCAGCACGCCTTTTTCGAAACCAGGCAGGTTATAAAGCGTCGAAAGACGTGAAGAGATAATTTCCTGGTGAGGGGAAAAACTGTCAAAAGGCAGCGTTTCCCAGTCGGCCAGGCTGATAACCGGCTGGTCGGTGAACTGTTTGATCTCATCCTGCAAGCGCAGCGCGTTTTGCATATCCGGCGCGATTAGCATCACCGGGCCATCATGCCGCGCGAGGATTTCAGCACATTCCACCGCGCAGGCGGCACCGGTAAGTTCTCCCAGCTGACGCTGGTCGCCTGCTTTCAGAGGCAGGGTGTATCGGGCGTGTTCAGGCATAATCAGTCAGACGGTCTCTTCACATAAAAGGAGAGCGGAAACAACGTTTCCGTTTCGGCTAACCGAGTATACCTCTATTTCGGCGATTGTTGGGTGTAGTGCATTTTAGGTCGGTCAATGTTTGCCCACATCAGCTCTTTTTCGCCATGATAGCTGTGATTGCCGTCGTCCCAGCGGACGTAATAGCCCGCAGAGGAATCACCCTGTTCAAACACGTTTACCACCAGTCCTTTGATATGGCCTGTTTTGTGCCTGACAATACTGCCTTTAGGATATTTTGCCATAACCCTTTCTCCCGCCTGAATGCGATAACGCTTTTCGCTTTCCCCTCTTATCAGAAGGATTAATGTTCAGTTTACGCTTATTTCCGCGTAACAATCGGGTGATTAACAGACGTTTTTTGTCTGTTTTATCCACAATCGTGCGGGCTGACGCGATTGCTGACAAAACAAAGCAAAAGAGTCATTGGCTTAGAGGTTCCATAACGCCGGGCTAACCTTTATCATCTTTGGCAACTTTTTGCCTTATTACCGCCAGAAGACGGAATATATGTATCAACCTGTCGCGTTATTTATCGGCCTGCGTTATATGCGTGGGCGAGCATCAGACCGCTTCGGGCGGTTTGTTTCCTGGCTCTCCGCTATCGGCATTACGCTTGGCGTGCTGGCGCTGGTCACCGTGCTGTCGGTGATGAACGGCTTTGAGCACGAGCTGGAAAAAAATACCCTCAACCTGATGCCGCAGGCGCTGATCACCAGCGACAAAGGCTCAATCAATCCACAGCAGACGCCCGCCGACTCGCTAACCCTAAAAGGGATCAATCGCGTCACGCCGCTTACGACTGGCGACGTGGTGCTGCAAAGCGCGCGTAGCGTCGGCGTCGGCGTGATGCTGGGCATCAATCCTGATGAGCCCGATCCGCTGACGCCTTATCTGAGCAACGTGAAGCAGAGCGATCTGCAATCGGGTCAATATAACGTCATTCTTGGGGAACAGCTTGCTGAACAGCTTGGGCTGAAGCGCGGCGACCCGCTGCGCCTGATGGTGCCTTCAGCCAGCCAGTTCACGCCGATGGGGCGGCTGCCGAGCCAGCGCCTGTTTACCGTTATCGGCACCTTTGCCGCCAACAGCGAAGTGGATGGCTATCAGATCCTGGTGAACCAGCAGGATGCGTCGCGCCTGATGCGCTACCCGGCCGGCAACATCACCGGCTGGCGGCTCTGGCTGGATAAGCCGCTCCAGGTGGATACGCTTAGCGAGCAAAAACTGCCCGCCGGGCTGGTGTGGAAAGACTGGCGCGAGCGCAAGGGCGAGCTGTTCCAGGCCGTCAGGATGGAAAAGAACATGATGGGGCTGCTGCTCAGCCTGATCGTCGCCGTGGCGGCATTTAATATCATCACCTCGCTTGGCCTGCTGATTATGGAAAAGCAGGGCGAGGTGGCGATCCTGCAAACTCAGGGACTGACGCGCCGTCAAATTGTGCTGGTCTTTATGGTGCAGGGCGCGACGGCCGGTATAGTCGGCTCGGTGCTGGGCGCACTGCTCGGCGTACTGCTGGCCAGCCAGCTGAATAACCTGATGCCGCTGATTGGCGCTTTCCTGGATGGCGCCGCGCTGCCGGTAGAAATTTCTGTTCCGCAGGTACTGACCATTGTCATTACCGCGATGGTCGTGGCGCTGCTTTCCACGCTTTATCCTTCCTGGCGCGCGGCCGCCGTTCAACCCGCTGAGGCTTTACGTTATGAGTAATCCGATTTTGTTGCAGTGCGACAACCTGTGCAAACGCTATCAGGAAGGCAGCGTCCAGACTGATGTGCTGCGTAACGTCTCTTTCAGCGTGGCGCCAGGCGAAATGATGGCGATCGTCGGCAGCTCCGGCTCCGGCAAAAGTACCCTGATGCATCTGCTGGGCGGGCTGGATACGCCAACTTCCGGCGACGTGGTGTTTAACGGTAAATCGCTGAACGGCATGTCTTCGGCGGCCAAAGCCGAGCTGCGTAACCGCGAGCTGGGCTTTATCTATCAGTTCCACCATCTGCTGCCTGATTTCAGCGCGCTGGAAAACGTCGCGATGCCGTTACTGATTGGTAAAGCCAGCAAAGCAGAAGCCGAAGCAAAAGCGCTTGAGTTGCTCAATGCGGTCGGGCTGGCTAAGCGTGCCGCTCATCGCCCCTCCGAGCTGTCCGGCGGCGAGCGTCAGCGTGTGGCCATCGCTCGCGCGTTGGTCAACAACCCTCGCCTGGTATTGGCAGATGAACCGACCGGTAATCTGGATGCCCGCAATGCCGATGCGATTTTCGATCTGCTGGGCGAACTCAACGTTCGTCAGGGCACTGCGTTTCTGGTTGTCACGCACGATCTGCATCTGGCGAAGCGCATGAAGCGGCAGATGGAAATGCGCGACGGCGTGCTCAGTGAGGAACTGACGCTGGCAGGGATGGCGTAATGGCAGGCTCTCTCTCTTTTCTCCTTGGCCTGCGTTTTAGTCGCGGGCGTCGTCGCGGCGGGATGGTCTCGCTGATTTCAGTCATCTCTACCGTGGGCATCGCGCTGGGCGTGGCGGTACTGATTGTTGGTCTGAGCGCCATGAACGGTTTTGAGCGCGAGCTGAATGACCGCATTCTTGCCGTGGTACCGCACGGCGAAATAGAGCCAGTTAATCAGCCGTTCACCGGCTGGCAGCAGCTGCTGCCTAAAATTGAACAGGTGCAGGGCATTGCGGCGGCGGCACCTTACATCAACTTTACCGGCCTGATTGAAAGCGGAGCAAAGCTGCAAGCGATTCAGGTCAAAGGCGTGGATCCTCAGCAGGAAACGAAGCTCAGCGCGCTGCCTGCTTATGTACAGAACAACGCCTGGCAAAGCTTCAGCGCCGGCAAGCAGCAGATCGTGTTAGGGCAGGGCGTCGCCAACACGCTGAAGGTGAAGCAGGGCGACTGGCTGACGATCATGATCCCCAACAGCGATCCGGAACATAAGCTGTTGCAGCCTAAGCGCGTGCGCCTTCAGGTCAGCGGTATTCTGGCGCTAAGCGGGATGCTGGATCACAGCCTGGCGCTGGTGCCGCTCGCGGATGCGCAACAGTACCTGGCAATGGGTGACAACGTCACGGGCATCGCGATGAAGATGACCAATCCGTTTGCCGCACAAAAGCTGGTGCATGATGCCGGTGAGGTGACGAATTCTTACGTCTACGTTCGCAGCTGGATTGGCACTTACGGCTATATGTATCGCGATATTCAGATGATCCGCGCCATTATGTATCTGGCCATGGTGCTGGTGATTGGCGTCGCCTGTTTCAATATTGTTTCCACGCTGGTGATGGCCGTGAAAGATAAAAGCGGCGATATTGCGGTTTTACGCACGCTCGGTGCGAAAGACAGGCTAATCCGCGCTATCTTTGTCTGGTATGGCCTGATGGCCGGGCTGGTGGGCAGCGTTAGCGGCGTAATTGTCGGCGTGCTGGCGGCGTTTAATCTCACCCCGATCATTCGCGGAATTGAAACCTTAACCGGCTATCACTTCCTTTCAGGCGATATCTATTTTATCGACTTCCTGCCTTCGGAAGTGCACTGGCTGGATGTGGGCATCGTGCTGATCACCTCGCTGATATTGAGCCTGATTGCCAGCTGGTATCCGGCCAGACGAGCCAGCCGTATCGATCCGGCTCGCGTTCTTAGCGGTCAGTAAACGGGAACGGCGATGTATTACGGTTTTGACGTTGGCGGCAGCAAGATCGCGCTGGGCGTTTACGACGCGCAGCGCAAGCAGGTATGGACTAAACGCGTGGCGACGCCGAAGCACGATTATGCCGGGTTGCTGAATCAGCTGGTGATGCTAACTCACGAAGCCGATGCCTTTTGCGGTGAACAGGGTAGCGTGGGGGTTGGCGTGCCGGGATTGCCGGTACCGGATGACGGCACGGTCTTCACCGCCAATATTCCGGCAGCGCAGGGACAGCGGCTTCAGGCCGATCTTAGCGCGCGTTTAGGACGCGAAGTCCGCATCGATAACGATGCGAACTGCTTTGCGCTATCAGAAGCCTGGGACGATGAGTTTATGGCGTATCCGGTGGTGCTGGGACTGATTTTAGGAACCGGCGTCGGCGGCGGCCTGATCGTGAACGGTAAGCCAGTAACCGGGCGCAACTATATCGTTGGCGAATATGGTCACACGCGTCTGCCGATCGACGCGCTGGATGTGCTGGGTAAAGAGGTTGAACAGCCGCTTTGCGGCTGTGGCAAACGGGGCTGTATTGAGTCATGGCTCGCAGGACCCGGATTTTCCCGCCTTTTTCAACTGCATTATCAGCAGGTTCTCAGTGCTCCCGACATCATCACCCGTTATTATCAGGGAGATGCCGAAGCCGTTGCCCATACCGAACGTTATCAGGCGTTGCTGGCCGTTTGTTTTGGCAGCTTGTTAACGCTACTTGATCCTCATCTGGTGGTGCTGGGTGGCGGATTGTCTAATTTCGACGCGCTCTATGACGGACTCTCACTGCGGGTAGCGCAACACCTGCTGCCGGTGGCGAAGCCGCCCCGCTTTGTCAAAGCGCGTCACGGAGACGCAGGTGGAATGCGCGGCGCCGCATTCCTGCACGTTAAGGATTAAATTATGATGCGTACACCCCGTCGCCGATTAAGGCTGGCCCGTTACAAGAAAACCCGACGCCAGGTGCATCAGCGTTTTCGCCAGCGCATTTTTGAGCGCGACCGCAATATTGAGATTGCCCGCCATCCGCTGCCTCGCGTGGTGGTGCTAACCGGCGCAGGCATTTCTGCCGAGTCGGGTATTCGGACCTTCCGTGCGGCAGATGGTCTGTGGGAAGAGCATAAAGTTGAAGACGTGGCGACGCCGGAAGGCTTTGCCCGCGACCCGCAAAAGGTGCAGGCATTTTATAACGCCCGCCGTCGTCAGCTCCAGGACGCTGCGATCCAGCCCAATGCCGCTCACGACGCGCTGGCCGAGCTGGAAGCGGCACTGGGCGACCATTTTCTGCTGGTCACGCAGAATATCGACAACCTTCACGAGCGCGCAGGCAACCGAAACATTATTCATATGCACGGCGAGCTGCTAAAAGTGCGCTGTGTCAGCAGCGGTCAGGTGCTGTACTGGCAGGAAGATCTGAAAGAAGACGACCGCTGCCACTGCTGTCAGTTTCCTTCCGTGCTGCGGCCGCATATCGTCTGGTTTGGCGAAATGCCGCTGCAAATGGATGAAATTTACCAGGCAATCAGCGAAGCCGATTACTTTATTGCTATCGGGACATCTGGCCACGTCTACCCGGCGGCGGGCTTTGTGCATGAAGCCAAACTCCAGGGCGCACATACCGTTGAGCTGAATCTTGAGCCGAGCCAGGTGGGCAGCGAGTTCGAAGAGAAAGAATACGGGCTGGCCAGCGAGGTGGTGCCGAAATTTGTCCATCAGCTGCTGGAGAAAGTGGGTAAATAAGGCTGGCAGGGCGACAGCGTGTCGCCCTTAAACCTCTGATTACCGATCTAAAGGGCGTACTGTTAACGCGTTTTCGGTGGTGAAGCGGCGGAGGCAGACGCCTTACGCGATGGCAGACTCAACATCAGATGCGCCACAATTCCGCCCACCAGCCCCCAGAACGCCGCGCCAATGCCCAGCAAGGACAGACCCGAAGCGGTGATCAAAAAGGTTATCACCGCCGCTTCCCGCTGTTGCTCTTCAGCCAGCGAACGTTGCAGGCTGCCAGCAAGGGTTCCCAGCAGCGCCAGTCCGGCAATCGTATGGATCAATGCTGGTGGCAACGCGCTGAACAGTTGTCCAATCGCACCGCCAAATAAACCCGCAATCAGATAGAAAAACCCCGCACAGGCCGCGCCCCAATAGCGTCGTTGTGGATTGGGGTGCACATCCGATCCCATACAGATCGCGGCGGTAATGGCTGCGATACATACAGAAAACCCGCCGAAAGGCGAAAGCAGCAGCGAAGTGAAGCCGGTCCAGCTCATCAGCGGCGAAACGGGTACCTGATAACCGGCGGCTTTTAGCGTGGCAATGCCGGGCGCGTTTTGTGAGGCCATGGTCACCAGGAAAAAAGGCATGCCGATACCAAGTAAACTCGAAAGCGAAAAGTGCGGCGCGATAAACTCCGGCAGCGTGAACGCCAGCGGCTGGCGCGCCAAATGGATTTCGCCTTTCAGTGCCGCCACCAGCAGTCCGGTGAGCAGGGTGACCACAATGGCGTAACGCGGCAGATAGCGACGCATCAGCAGGTAAGCCAGGCACATGCTGGCGGTAAGCGCAAAATCCAGCTTAAACGCGCCGAACGCATCAAGGCCAAAGCGCAGCAAAATGCCCGCCAGCATGGCAGCAGAAATCGCCTGAGGGAGATAGTTCATCACACGGGCAAACAGCCCGGTTACGCCGCACAAAAAAATCAGCGCCGAAGCAAAGATAAATACCCCAATCGTCTCAGGCATGGAGGTGCCAGGCAGACTGGTGACCAGCAGCGCCGCACCAGGCGTTGACCAGGCGGTAAGGATCGGCGCACGATACCAGAGCGACAACCCCAGAGAAGTGATCCCCATTGCCAGGCCCAGCATGCTCAGCCAGCCGCCAATTTGCGACGGTGTTGCGCCCGCTGCCGCCGCGGCCTGAAAAATAATCGCCGCAGAGCTGGTATAGCCTACCAGGACGGCCACGAAACCGGCCACCACGGCAGGGAACGTCAGGTGTCGGAATGAAAAATTCGGGCGCATGGCTTGTCTCTTATTGACCGTTATAACGCACAAACTAGCACTGTGCGTTATAACGCACAAGCGCTATACTGCCTTTTTCAAGGAGAATTTATGAGCGAAACTCGCCCTGCGCCCGGCAGGATATTAAAATCGCTGAGGCTGGCCCGTGAATGGAGCCTGAGTCAGGCCGCGCTGGAGACCGGCGTCAGTAAAGCAATGCTGGGTCAGATCGAACGGGAAGAGTCCAGCCCCACCATTGCGCTGCTGTGGAAAATCGCGACCGGTTTTAACGTCCCTTTTTCCCTTTTTCTCAACGACCCCGAGCCGGATCAAACAACCTTACGCCGTGGCGAAGCGCTACGTTTTCGTCAGTCGAATGCGGCGATGCAGGTCAGTTCACTTTTTCCTTTTGACAGTCAGTTAGGATTCGACATGCTACAAGTCGAACTGGCTGCGGGTGCACTAAGTGAATCTTCTGCGCATGAACCGGGCGTGATTGAGCATGTGGTGGTCATTGATGGCGTATTAAGGCTGGCGATCGGGGCAGAATGGCATACGCTGAAGGCGGGAGAAGGTTTACGTTTTCAGGCTGACTGTGCGCACAGCTACCAAAACCCGGGAAAGGTAAGCGCAAAATTTCACAGTCTCATCCACTATCCGCTAAGCCGCACAGCAAGGCGTTAGCCAGGATGGCAGGAAGACTGGACGTTGAACTGACCTGACGCAATAAACTCCCCGGTAAAGTTATTAATAATAAACGTTCGCATTCAGAGGGAAGGCAGATGACTAATTTACTCGATCGCTTCTTGCACTATGTATCAATCGATACGCAATCCAAAGCCCATGCGCGGCAGGTTCCCAGTACGGAAGGGCAGTGGCAGCTGGCGCGGGTGCTGAAGGAAGAGTTAGAAACGCTGGGCCTGAGCGATATCACGCTCAGCGAACACGGGATCGTTATGGCGACGCTGCCAGCGACGGTTCCCTGGCCGGTACCGACCATCGGTTTTATTGCCCACGTAGACACTTCGCCGGATTTCACGGGAAAAAACGTTAATCCACAAATCGTGGAAAATTATCGCGGTGGAGACATTGCGCTGGGAATGGGCGATGAAATCCTTTCGCCGGTAATGTTCCCTGTCCTGCACAGCCTGACCGGTCACACGCTGATCACCACCGACGGCAAAACGCTGTTAGGTGCCGATGATAAAGCGGGCGTTGCGGAAATCATGACGGCAATCGCGCGGTTGAAAAGCGAAAATATTCCCCACGGCGACATTCGCATTGCCTTCACGCCCGACGAAGAGATTGGTAAAGGCACCAGCTGTTTTGACGTTACAGCATTTGGCGCGCAGTGGGGCTATACCATTGACGGCAGCGGCGTGGGTGAATTCGAATATGAAAACTTCAATGCCGCCTCGGCGACGGTAAAAATCACCGGCAACAATGTGCATCCAGGCACGGCGAAAGGCGTGATGGTTAACGCGCTCGATTTGGCGATGCGTTTTCACGCGGCCATGCCGGAAAAAGAGGTGCCGGAACAGACGGCCGGCTTTGAAGGTTTTTACCATCTGCATGGTATTAAGGGCAGCGTGGATAAAGCCGAACTGCATTACATCATTCGCGATTTTGACCCTGATAATTTTGCCGCGCGTAAGCAGGTCATGCGTGATATCGCCGCTTCTCTTGCCAGTAACCAACAGGCGGGCGTGGCGATCGAAGTGACTGTCGAAGACAGCTATTACAATATGCGCGAAAAAGTGATGGCGCATCCTCACATTATCGATCTTGCGCTACAGGCGATGCGGGACTGCGGTATCGAGCCGGAAGTGAAGCCGATAAGAGGGGGAACGGATGGGGCGGCGCTGTCGTTTAAGGGCCTGCCTTGTCCAAACATTTTCACCGGCGGCTACAACTATCACGGCAAGCACGAGTTTGCTTCGCTGGATAATATGGAAAAAGCGGTGACGGTGATTATGCGTATTGCGGCCCTGACGGCTGAACAGGCCAGAAAATAGCGTGCCCGAACGGGGCTGAGACACGCAAAGCAGGGGAACACGTTTCTTCAGGAAAGCGTCCTGGGCCACAGAAGGCCCAGGTCCAACAGGTATGAACGCGGCTTTCGCCTCTTTCCGGACGGCTTATGTCGCGCCTGCTGGCATCCCCACAACCCCCTCATGGGCGCGTCCCAATTTTACGGCTGGGCGGGATGCGCAGACTTTGCGATTATTCTTCTTCGCTAAAATACCAGTAGCCGCAGTTTACCAGCGCTGCCAGCTGTGCGAGGAAGGATGGGTCGTCCAGCGCGGTTGTCAGATCTTCTGCGCTAATAGCATGCTGATTAGCCAGAACGGTCAATGCGTGACGATGTGGCGACTCAATCTGCTCGCCGTTCACAAACACGGCATCACCGACCGACAGCACACGCAGCCCGCCCAGACGCAGTAACTTATCGCCCTGTTGCAGCGCATCGTAAATTTCATCCGGCTGATAAGGCGGCTCCGGCGGCGCGACATCCAGCTCGTGGCGTGACTGAGAGATAAACTCGCCAAACCACTGAGTGAAGTGTTCCGGCTGATTAATCACATCCAGCATCATGGCGCGAATACCGTCGAGTTCCTGCGGCAGGATTTCCGCCGTGTTTTCACGAGCAGGCACGTCCGGATCGGTAAAGCGATAGCTGCCCAGCTCGCGGGAGAGCACATAGTCGGCAAAGCTGCTGATCAGCTCACGGCCGCTTGGCGCACGGAAGCCCACGGAATAGTTGATGGCGCTTTCCAGCGAATACCCTTCGTGCGGGAACCCTGGTGGAATATAGAGAATATCGCCCGGTTCCATCTCTTCATCGATGATGGCATCGAAAGGTTCGACCTGAAGCAGGTCCGGATGCGGACAATGCTGTTTCATCGCCACTTTCTCGCCCACGCGCCAGCGACGGCGGCCCGTGCCCTGAATGATAAACACATCATACTGATCCAGATGAGGGCCAACGCCGCCGCCTGGCACAGAGAAAGAGATCATCAGATCGTCGGTACGCCAGTCAGGCAAAAAGCGGAAAGGGCGCATCAGCGCGGCGGAAGGTTCATGCCAGTGATCGACGGCCTGAACCAGTAGCGACCAGTTGTTCTCACCAAGGTGATCGTAGCTTTCAAACGGGCCGTGAGCGACCTGCCATTTGCCCTCTTCATGGCTCACTAAGCGGCTGTCGACTTCGTTTTCCATTGCCAGACCCGCCAGCTCATCAGGTGAGATCGGGTCGACAAAGTTTTTAAAGCCGCGCTTAAGCACCACGGGCCGTTTCTGCCAGTAGCGCTGGATAAAATCGGGCCAGTTAAGATCGAGCTGATAGTCCATGATGAGAGTTCCTGAGACGCTGAATTTACCCGATTATAACAGCGCTGGCGGCGTCCCGGGTAAAGCATTTAGCGTTCGGCTGCTTAAGCTTGCAGCGGTCGTAATTATTCTTCGCCATGCAGCATTTCCTGGCGCTTAAAAATCACTTCCATTTTCGCGCCGCCCAGCTCGCTGGTGGAGGCGATAATATCGCCAGTGTATTGCTCCAGAATGTCTCTGGCGACCGCCAGCCCCAGTCCCTGACCGGGACGGAGCGTATCGGCGCGCTGACCACGGATAAAGACCAAATCGCGTTTGCTCTCCGGAATGCCGGGCCCATCATCTTCAACAATCAAATGCAGTTCGTTATCGGTTTGCCGTGCGGTAATTTCCACAAACTCCAGACAATATTTGCAGGCGTTATCCAGCACGTTACCCATCACTTCCATAAAGTCGTTTTGCTCACCGATAAAGCTCAGTTCCGGCGAAATATCCAGCGTCAGCACCACGCCTTTGCGCTGATACACTTTGTTCAGCGCCGAGCAGAGTTTATCCAGCAGGCCGGATACGGAATGCAGCTCGCGTTTCAGCACATTATGATCGGCCTGCATGCTGGCGCGATGCAGATAATAGCCAATCTGCTGCGAAATACGGCCAATCTGCTCCAGCATGATCGGCTCTGCTTCTTCCACCGACAGATTTTGCCCGCCACGCAGCGACCGCAGCGTGCTTTGCAGCACCGCCAGCGGCGTTTTCAGGCTATGAGTCAAATCACTCAGCGTGGTGCGATAGCGGGTGTAACGCTGGCGCTCGTTATCCAGCAGCAAATTGAGGTTGCGTACCACGCTGGTGAGCTCCTGCGGTGGCTCATCCGTCAGCGTTTCCAGCGTGCCGTTTTCCAACTCCCTTAACTGCCGGGCCAGCGATCCGATAGGCCGCAGGCTCCAGTGCGCTGCCAGCCACAGCAGCGGGATCACCAGCAGCAGATTGACCAGCAGCACGTAGCTGAACCATGACCAGACCACATCAGAATGCTGAAGCTCCTGCGGGATAGAATCCACCACCACCACGGTCAGTGCGGGCAGAGAGGGGGTGGCGGCATAGCGGTTAACCGCCACGGAGTGAGTAAAGGTATCGTTGTTATCATCATCGTAGGCGGTCAGCTTGTTTTGCGCGTCCGGGTTATTACCCAGCGCCTGACGGCTGGTGCTGTTATCCGCATCGATTTCATAAAAGTCCGCACGCCTGAGCCATTCACGTTTTATTTTGCTGCGGATCTCCGGCACGTTGCGCAGTTGCCAGAGCAACTGACCATCTTCATTGTAGATATAGACCAGCGTCGGGAAATTGAGCGTAACCCGTTCTGGCTGGGCAATCGTCAGCTGATTGTTCTGCCACTGGGCGAGCGTAAAGAACAGGTTACTTTCGGCGCGCATGACCCGATACGTGTTTTTATCGAAACTGACGACATAGCCCACCACGGCCACCATACCGTAAGAAAGCGACAGGATCAGCACGATCGCTGCGGTAGCCAGCAGAAAGCGGGCGCGCAGCGAAAATGGTTTTTCAGGACGAAATAGCGGCATCCGTTACAAATCGAACCGGTAGCCTTGCCCACGGACGGTAGTAATCACATCCTTAGGGTGTATGGCCTGGATTTTTTTGCGCAGCCGTCCCATCAGCACGTCGATGGTATGACTTTCACGCAGCTCGGCGTCGGGATAGAGCTGTAACATCAGCGAATCTTTACTGACGACTTTGCTCGCGTTGCGGATAAGCGTTTCCATAATGGTGTATTCAAACGCGGTTAGCTTGATTTGCCGATCGTCGATGGTCAGCTCACGGCGTGAAAGATCGACCAGGAAAGGCGGAAGAGAAATAATCTGCGAGGCCAGCCCGCTATTGCGGCGCATCAGCGCCTGCATACGCGCGACCACCTCTTCGATATGAAACGGCTTGGTGACGTAGTCGTCGGCACCGGCTTCCAGCGCTTCAACCTTGGCCTGCCAGCCTTCGCGGGCGGTTAACACCAGGATAGGCTGCTTCACTTCCTGACCCCGCCAGCGGCGGATCATCGTCATGCCATCTTCATCAGGCAGGCCTAAATCGACAATGGTAATGTCAGGCGTGTGTTCATTAAGAAAGTAATCAGCTTCTTTTGCATCTTCAGCGGCATCAACCTGATGCCCCATTTCTCGCAGCTGAACGGCCAGATGATGACGCAACAGGGGGTTATCTTCCACAATCAATACGCGCATATCATGATCCTTTCTGTAGATTTTATCGTTGGCGGACGCCTGAATTTAATCAAAGAAAAGTATAGGTTAAAGCAGGTAAACAAGAGGTTAACACGGGCCGGGTAGATCCGGCCCGAAAAGATTTACGGCAGTTCGTCAACCATCTGCACTGCGCGACCCAGATAATTTGCCGGGGTCATCAGTTTCAGACGGCTTTTTTCTTCTTCCGGCAGTGCCAGACTGTCGATAAAAGCTTTCATGCCGGCCGCATCAACACGTTTACCGCGGGTCAGCTCCTTGAGCTTCTCATACGGCTTCTCAATGCCGTAACGGCGCATCACGGTCTGAATCGGTTCCGCCAGCACTTCCCAGTTATGATCCAGCTCGTCGAGCAGGCGTTCGCGGTTCACTTCCAGTTTGGAAACGCCTTTCAGCGTGGCCTGATAAGCGATCAGCGCATAGCCCATGCCCACGCCAAGGTTACGCAACACGGTGGAGTCAGTCAGATCGCGCTGCCAGCGCGAAACCGGCAGTTTGCTGGCCAGATGCTGCATTACGGCGTTAGCCAGACCCAGATTGCCTTCTGAATTTTCAAAGTCGATGGGGTTAACTTTGTGCGGCATGGTGGAAGAGCCGATTTCACCGGCGATGGTTTTTTGCTTGAAGTGGTTCAGAGCAATGTAGCCCCACACGTCGCGGTCGAAGTCGATCAGGATGGTATTGAAGCGCGCCATGCAGTCGAACAGTTCAGCAATATAGTCATGCGGTTCGATTTGCGTGGTGTACGGGTTCCAGGTAATGCCCAGCGAGGTGACAAAGCTTTCGCTCAGGCCGTGCCAGTCCACTTCCGGATAGGCTGCAATATGGGCGTTATAGTTACCCACGGCACCGTTAATTTTACCGAGAACGTCAATACGCTCCAGCTGGCGCAGCTGGCGTTCAAAGCGGTAAGCGACGTTAGCCATCTCTTTGCCCAGCGTGGAAGGCGTGGCGGGCTGACCATGAGTACGGGAAAGCAGTGGAATATCACGATACTGCACCGCCAGATCTTTTACCGCTGCGATGATTTTGTTCCAGTAAGGAACAATCACGTCGCGACGTGCAGTTTCCAGCATCAGCGCGTGCGACAGGTTATTGATATCTTCTGAGGTACAGGCGAAGTGAATAAATTCAGAAACGGCATGCAGCGCGGCGACCGGTTCCACTTTCTCTTTCAGAAAATATTCAACGGCTTTCACATCATGGTTAGTCGTGCGCTCAATCGTTTTGATGCGTGCGGCGTCTTCTTCGCTGAAATTAGCAACAATTGCATCAAGGTAAGCGTTTGCGTCGGCGTCAAATGCAGGAACTTCCTTGATCTCTGCGCAGGCGGCCAGTTTTTGCAGCCAGCGCACTTCGACCTCAACGCGGAATTTCAGCAGGCCATATTCGCTGAAGATATCGCGCAGTGGGCTGACTTTGTCGCCATAACGGCCATCAATCGGGGAGACGGCAGTCAGAGAGGATAATTCCATCAGTGTAACTCCTGGAAGGTTAATGAGTTTGGGGAATACGAGATAATATTTGCTTCGCCTCGTTAACGAGACGATTGCGGGAAAACATCAGCTGCAGGCGGCCACCGCCAACCTGATGCCACAGCACGGCCGAACGAATGCCCGCCAGCAGCGTGGCGCGAACTTTGCTCTGAACCTGTGAGTTTTGCAGAACGGCAGGCGAGCCTGTCACCTGAATCCGTGGGCCGAGCGGGCTGATAACATCAACATAGATGGCGGCCATCGCGCCCAGCAGCGTATCGGAATGTAAGTCATAGTGCGCCAGCTGGCGATCTAACTGGCTGATGCGCTGCGCTAAGTCATCCAGCGCTTTGCTATTCGCGCTCAGCTTGCGCTCCAGCACCATCATGCTCAGCGTATAGCGCGTCAGCTCTGCCCCCGCGCCCTGACGGCTGCCGGTATTGAGCACGGCTAACAGGGTTTCCAGGCCGAAGCGCAGATGGGCTTCGTCACCGCCAAACACCGCCAGCGTGGAAGAGGGATTTAAATCTACCAGGCTTTTCAGCGACACCTGTAGGGCTTCCGCCTGACAATGCCCCTGATGCGCCAGCTGCTGCACCAGATGAGCCGACTGGCAGATGCCCGCGAGGGCCAGCGTAATATCGTAATAATTTTTCGCCAAGGTAACTCCTGTAACGCCAGAGGAATAAACCGGGCAGCGTTTTGCCACCCGGAACAGCGGTTAAAGCAGCGGCAGGCGCTCTTCAATAATGCCGCCACCCAGGCAGACTTCATTCAGATAAAACACCGCGGACTGACCTGGCGTAACGGCGGCGACCGGCTCGTCGAAGCGAACCTCCAGGCGATCGGCACCTAAAGGCGTTACCGTGCACGGGATATCCGTCTGGCGATAGCGGGTTTTTACCGTACAGCGCAGCGGGGTAGTCAATGTTTCGCGATCCACCAGATGCAGCTGTTGGGCTATCAGGCCGACCGACATCAGGCGAGGGTGCTCGTGACCCTGCGCTACCACCAGCAGATTCTTCGCGACGTCTTTATCCACCACGTACCAGGGTTCTTCGCTGCCTTCTTTCGTTCCGCCAATGCCCAGCCCTTTACGCTGGCCAAGGGTATGATACATCAGCCCCTGATGCTCGCCGACCACGTCGCCTTCCGTACTGACGATGGTACCGGGTTGGGCAGGCAGATAGCGGCCCAGGAAGTCACGGAATTTGCGCTCGCCGATAAAACAGATGCCGGTGGAATCTTTCTTCTTCGCCGTAACCAGCTCCAGCTCTTCCGCAATGCGACGCACTTCTGGCTTGGCCAGTTCGCCTACCGGGAACAGGCTTTGTGCAATCTGCTCGTGGCTGAGTGTATAGAGGAAATAGCTTTGATCTTTGTTGTCGTCCAGGCCGCGCAGCAGCTGGCTCTTACCGTTAACATCCTGACGACGTACGTAATGGCCGGTAGCGATGAAATCTGCTCCCAGGTCTTCCGCGGCGAACTCAAGAAACGCTTTAAATTTAATTTCTTTGTTGCAAAGAATATCCGGGTTCGGCGTGCGGCCCGCCTTGTATTCTTCCAGGAAATGCTCAAACACATTATCCCAGTATTCCGCAGCAAAGTTTACCGTGTGCAGATGGATGCCTAATTTGTCGCAAACCGCCTGCGCATCGGCCAGATCTTCCGCAGCTGTACAGTATTCCTCACCGTCATCCTCTTCCCAGTTTTTCATAAACAGGCCTTCTACCTGGTAGCCCTGCTGTTGCAGTAACCAGGCGGAAACGGAGGAATCTACGCCGCCGGACATTCCGACGATCACTTTTTTCTGACTTAACGACATGAGAAATACCCGACTTTGAGTTGCAGTTAAAGGCTGCACTTTAAAATTGCGGCATATTCTACCACGCGTCAGCGGCGGGCGCATCCTCGCTAAATGGCCACTGGAAGGCGCTCAGGATATCGAGCGGGTAGCGCGTTCCCTGCTGATAAATCCGCAGGCTTTCGGCAACCAGTGGAGAACGCAGCTTTTTCGCGGTGACGATCTCTTCCGGCGGTAGCCACAGCGCCCGATCGATATCCCGATCCTGAGGGTAAGTCGGCAGCACTTTCGGTAAATCCAGCGCAAAAAGGAAACGTAAAAAAGGCGTGTTATCCGGCGCGATCCACTGATGCAGCTTTAAAAAGGCTTCGGGTACGGCCTCAATGCCGGTCTCTTCATACAGCTCGCGCGCGGCGGCCTGTAACAAGGTCTCGTTGGCTTCCAGATGGCCCGCTGGCTGATTCCATGTCGCGCGTCCACGCACCATCTCTTCCACTACCAGAAACTGCCCTTCGGCCTGAACTACGGTGGCAACCGTAACGTGTGGTTTAAACATGCCTGACTCCTTGTGGCCATTGAATAGTGAGTTATAGCGGAAACTCGTCGGTAACATCACGCCATTCGCCCGGCGGCAGTTCCTGGAGTTCCAGCTTGCCCATCGCAAAGCGGATTAACCGCAGGGTAGGAAAGCCGATATGCGCCGTCATGCGGCGAACCTGGCGGTTACGTCCTTCATAAAGCGTGATCTTCAGCCAGCTGGTGGGGATGGCTTTACGCTCACGGATCGGCGGATTACGCGGCCAGATCCACGCGGGCTCGGCGACCCGATCCACCCCTGCGGGCAATGTGGCGCCATCTTTCAGATTAACGCCATCCCGCAGCGGCTGAATATCGCTCTCCGAGGGCTGTCCTTCAACCTGAACGTAATAGATTTTTCCGGTACGTTTGCCCGGCTGGGTCAGGGTCGCCTGGAGCACACCATCATTGGTCAGCACCATCAGGCCTTCGCTGTCCCGATCGAGCCGCCCGGCGGCATACACATCGGCAACAGGAATAAAATCTTTTAACGTGCTGCGCCCGGCTTCATCACTGAATTGCGGCAGCACATCAAAGGGTTTGTTAAAAACAATAACACGGCGCGGCCCCTTTACTGCCGGACGGGCGGCTTTCTTCGGGCTGAATCGGTTAAGGCGGTGATTAATAACGGGAGATTTACGCATGATATTTGCACTTGTTCACAATGAGCGCATTATAACGCAAAGCGGTGAGGATTGGCGCGGACTGAATATTCAAGTAGTATTGACGCGCATCTTACAAATCATTAACAAAAAAGCGCTCGAAGGAGAGGTTAATGGAAAGCAAAGTAGTTGTTCCGGCGGAAGGTCAGAAAATCACCCTGGACCAGGGTAAGTTGAACGTACCCAACAACCCGATTATCCCTTTTATTGAAGGCGATGGAATCGGTGTTGATGTTTCTCCAGTGATGATTAAAGTCGTCGACGCCGCTGTACAGAAAGCTTATAACGGTGAGCGTAAAATTTCCTGGATGGAGATTTATACCGGTGAGAAATCAGTAGAGCTTTACGGCCAGGATGTCTGGCTACCAGAAGAAACCCTCGATTTAATTAAAGAGTATCGCGTGGCTATCAAAGGCCCACTGACTACCCCAGTTGGCGGCGGTATTCGTTCCCTCAACGTGGCTCTGCGCCAGCAGCTTGATCTCTACATCTGCCTGCGCCCGGTACGTTACTACACCGGCACCCCAAGCCCGGTAAAACGCCCTGAAGATACCGACATGGTGATCTTCCGCGAAAACTCCGAAGATATCTATGCGGGTATCGAGTGGAAAGCCGGTACGCCGGAAGCGGATAAAGTGATCAAATTCCTGCGCGACGAAATGGGCGTGAAAAAAATTCGCTTCCCTGAGCAGTGCGGTATTGGTGTGAAACCTTGTTCAGAAGCAGGCACCAAACGCCTGGTTCGTGCTGCTATCGAATACGCAATCACTAACGACCGTGATTCCGTAACGCTGGTTCACAAAGGCAACATCATGAAGTTCACCGAAGGCGCTTTCAAAGACTGGGGATACCAGCTGGCGAAAGAAGAGTTCGGCGGCGAGCTGATTGATGGCGGCCCATGGCTGAAAATTAAGAACCCGAACACCGGCAAAGAGATCGTTGTTAAAGACGTTATCGCGGATGCGTTCCTGCAACAAATCCTGCTGCGTCCGGCCGAGTACGATGTTATCGCCTGTATGAACCTGAACGGTGACTACATTTCCGACGCCCTGGCGGCGCAGGTTGGCGGTATCGGTATCGCACCAGGCGCTAACATTGGCGACGAATGCGCGCTGTTCGAAGCCACCCACGGCACCGCGCCTAAGTACGCTGGTCAGGATAAAGTGAACCCAGGTTCCGTGATCCTTTCCGCAGAAATGATGCTGCGTCATATGGAGTGGTTCGAAGCCGCAGACCTGATTGTTAAAGGTATGGAAGGCGCTATCGCTGCCAAGACCGTTACCTATGACTTTGAACGTCTGATGGACGGCGCTAAACTGCTGAAATCTTCAGAGTTCGGCGAAGCAATTATTAAAAATATGTAATCGCTTTCTGTAACATATAGCCAACATAAGATGTTAATTTTATGTTGGCTTTTAAATTCAAATGCCTTTCCCCAAAATCTCCCCAAAAGCCCTCCCCAAAACTGGCTACGAAATACGCTGTTCAAACGGCTATCACCGCCCACTCTTTCCCTCGGTCATTATTATAACGGTCCGTCATTTTTTGCGATTTATGTCCCAGCAGCTTTTGCGTCCCCAGCCCCTGTTCCCGATACAGGCGTTCGGATAGGGAGCGTTGCTTATGGAACGCTGGTGCAATTCCTTCCGGCCAGGTTAAACCACAATGGTTTTTGGCTTTTTTGAAAGTTGTAATAATGGAGCTGGCCACAGCTTCCCGCAGCGACATATTTATCGCTTCACAGGTCAACCCCAGCGCAATAGCCAGTCGAGAACCGGTTTTCTCCTGTGTGATGTGAAGCATGTCATCCCAGATATCCGAAAACTGCATGTCAGAAATGTCTCCGATTCTTTGTCCCGTAATTATGGCCAGCAGCATTGCACATTGCAGGTATGGCGGATGCTGTTCTGTAGCGGTATATATCGCTTGCCACTTATTCAGAGACACCTCACCCGCTCAGGCGCGTGGCGACGGCGTGCGTTGACCGATGCCGGGCCGGCAACAGCTGGCCGCCGGATTTTGCTGAATTCATGCAGCTGGTGGCCGACTCCGATCCGTGCTCAGCTGCAAGCACCTGTCAATCCGCCCGGCCCGACGCCAGCGCAGCTGCTACACGCCGAATATTAGCAGCGTAAAGCCGCCGGTTGGTTTAATAAATAGAGTGAATATTAAATAATTGATACGAGTATAAATAAACACAAACCAGTATTCATGACCGGATAATCAAATGTTCAGTTATTTCCAGAGAATGATATGATACGACAATCTTATTTAATAGTAATGTCATTGTTTAACAACAGTCGGTGTTCACGGATGATGATGTTTAAATAATATCTTGTTATGAATCAATTTAATCCGTGAGGCTCGAGATATGCTAAATTTATTCAGTCACCAGCGTGAATTTGATATCGATATGGGTTGCTGCATTCAGCAACAGCTGATGATGTTTGATGATTAAATTTTTACATAGGCACTGATAAATAAAAATAATCCGAACTTTTTTGCTGACGTTGAGTTTAGAAAGATAACCCGGTAGTTGTTCGTTATTAAGGAGGGGAGGCACCCCCCTCCTGGCTTCATAGCGTCCTGATTATAAATCAGCATATTCCAAAATTTCTTCGCCCATCAACGTGCAGTCTAATTCAGGTGAGTAAATGAGACGCATTCGGTATTTCCCCTTATAAATTGATCCCCATGTCTCCAGGACATCGAATATCTGCGAAGGATTTTGAGGATTCTTCATTTTATGCAAAGGTGTTACTTTTTCATCAATAGTAATTCTGTCGTCATTGTCTCGATAAAAAGACAACAATTTTTTTGCATCCTGAAGTGCATTTTTTTCGCAGGTCATAGACGAGTTGGTAACTGCCGCATATGAATTGAATGCAGACAACATAATCGCAAGTGAGACTGCTATCTTAAGTTTAGACATTTAAATACCCATTATTTTCTTAATTCGATCAAGTGCCTGTTTTCTGCGCAAAAGACCGTTATACCCACCGTTAACGACGTAAGTTACGCACCGGTAATCATCTTTATCTGCATAAGGATTAACATGTCTTATACGCCAAAACTCACAAGCCGTTCTTACTGCAATATCCGGGTTTGCAGCTACTTCACCCGGATGATTGACAAGATCTGCGTGTAAAATCTTACCGTAATGATCATAATTCTCACGTCCGGTTAAATGGAGCATTCCCCGTCCGATATACCTGGGTCCGTCGCCTGGAAATTTATTACCTACGTTATGGCCAGTGCGCGTATTGTACTCATACTCTTTACCACCATCGCGTGCGTTTTCAATCAGAGCGGTAAAGCTTGCCGTCTCAACACAAGATTGAGCTAAGAAATGGGCGACTGGTGTTTGCTACAAACATCCACCAGTCGTTCGCCTGTTGTTGAAGTCACGGGCGAACCATGGCCCAACGCTTTAGCGCTAAAGCATCGTGAGCCTATAAAATAAAGGCCCATCTGATTGCTGAAAGACGCTGACTGTTTATCAAATGTTCAGCTTGTGAATGCTGATTCACTAAAATTTATTAAAACACTCCCTGATAATTCCATCGATCTCGTTGTTACAGACCCGCCGTACTACCGTGTAAAAGCGTGCGGTTGGGATAGGCATTGGACGAGCCAGGCTGAATATCTGGCCTGGCTGGACGAGTTCCTGGCTGAATTTTGGCGAATTCTGAAACCCGCAGGAAGCTTTTATCTTTTCTGTATTTCGCGCCTGTCCGCTGATACCGAGTTACCAACTTTTGGGGTGCAGTTCACATAATTTCCGACAGTTTTCAAAGACGCTTTTGAGCGTTCTCCCTGCTTTGATATACCATCATGAAAGTTATCAGCTAATTTGTATACGACATAGGCTACAACGAATCCAAAACATGATACGCCTGCCATGACGTATTTGTGGTTTGATTCAGACATGAAGACAAACCAGAATAAAAAAACAAGCGTGGCGAGAATTATACAGTCACTGATGCCTGCGATGCCTGCGATGCCTGCGATGCCTGCGATGCCTGCGATGCCTGCGATGCCACGTGCCAAATAGCAATGCTGAAGCACTGAACAGCAAAATAAGGCTGTTGAGGATAAAAGCCGGGAGGATACCGAAACCAAGAGCGTTTTAAACTGGGTGTAATGTTCCACTCCGGTAAACTGGATATGATATTCCAGGATTCCCATCAAATCATTTACAAAAAATAGGTTAAAAAACATGCTCACGGGTGTAAACCATATAACTCTCGCAGTCAGAAATGTTGACGTCAGTTTTAATTTTTATGTTGAAATACTTGGATTTACTCCACATGCAAAATGGAAATATGGAGCATATTTGTCTTTGGGAGAGCTTTGGTTTTGCTTATCTGTCGATCATGTCGCTCCGAAACAAGACTATACACATTACGCATTCACCATCACAGAAGACGCCATGTCGGCATTTAGGATGAAACTGCAAAAATCTGGAGTAGCTGAATGGAAGAACAACCATAGCGAGGGGGAGTCAATTTACTTTTTAGATCCCGATGGTCATAAACTTGAAGTTCATTGCGGCAGTCTGAAATCCAGACTGACGTCCTGCCTGGAAACTCCTTACGATGACATGATGTTTTTTGAATAGCTGAACATTGACCCACCATGATCGGGGGGAGACCCCTGTAAAAACAGTAGAATGACAGGCGGGACGTATGGCGCGCTACGATGACATCGCAGCAGCATACAGAAACAGCATCAAAATTAGCCCGCCTGGAAGACGCACGGTTACAACCGTGGATTTTGTACAGAATTTGGCTAAGTACAATCATAACTGGACGCTCAAGGGAGCCAACATCTGGATTGAACACTACCAGTGCAGCTTCAAAGACGTATCAATAGAAGAAGGCGAGCGGCGTACGTTTCAGCTGTTCAACCCAAATAATGGTGGGTTGTAATGGTCCACCGCGCAATCAGTGGAAGTTGCTAAGCAGATGCATGCTCAGATATAGTGAATCGCCACGTGTTTAACAGACACCTCCGAGTCATTTAAGATGGCTTAAAGAGAGGTGCCCATGAGCGGTAAGCGTTATCCCGAAGAGTTTAAAATTGAAGCAGTCAAACAGGTTGTTGATCGCGGTTATTCTGTTGCCAGCGTTGCAACACGTCTCGATATCACCACCCACAGCCTTTACGCCTGGATAAAGAAGTACGGTCCGGATTCTTCCACTAATAAAGAACAGTCAGATGCTCAGGCCGAGATCCGCCGGCTCCAGAAGGAGCTGAAGCGGGTTACCGACGAACGGGACATATTAAAAAAAGCCGCGGCGTACTTCGCAAAGCTGTCCGACTGAGGTACGCCTTTATCCGTGACAACAGCAGTTGCTGGCCTGTTCGTCTGCTCTGTCGGGTGCTGGATGTTCATCCCAGTGGCTTTTACGCCTGGCTTCAGCAGCCGCATTCTAAGCGCCACCAGGTAGATCTGAGACTGACGGGAAAGATCAAACAGTTCTGGCTGGAGTCCGGTTGCGTTTATGGTTATCGCAAGATCCATATGGACTTGCGGGATAGCGGGCAACAGTGCGGAGTGAACAGAGTCTGGCGACTGATGAAGCGTGTCGGGATAAAGGCCCAGGTCGGGTACCGGAGCCCGCGGGCACGCAAAGGCGAGGCCAGTATCGTATCGCCCAACAAGCTCCAGCGACAGTTCAATCCGGATGCTCCGGATGAGCGTTGGGTAACGGACATAACCTACATCAGGACTCACGAGGGCTGGCTGTATCTGGCCGTGGTTGTTGACCTGTTCTCACGCAAAATTATCGGCTGGTCAATGCAATCCCGGATGACAAAGGACATTGTCCTGAACGCACTGCTGATGGCTGTATGGCGGCGTAATCCGCAAAGAAAGGTGCTGGTCCACTCGGACCAGGGCAGTCAGTATACAAGCCATGAGTGGCAGTTATTCCTGAAATCACACGGCCTGGAAGGGAGTATGAGCCGTCGCGGTAACTGTCACGATAACGCGGTTGCAGAAAGCTTTTTCCAGTTACTGAAACGAGAGCGCATAAAGAAAAAGATCTACGGAACGCGGGAAGAAGCCCGCAGCGATATTTTTGATTACATCGAAATGTTTTATAACAGTAAGCGTCGGCATGGGTCGAGCAATCAGATGTCACCGACAGAATATGAAAACCAGTATTATCAACGGCTCGGAAGTGTCTAGATTATCCGTGGCGATTCATAAATTTTTTTCGAAGCTTTTTTAAGACAAGGTTAGCTAAGGTAAATCCAAATAATAACGGTAACTGTTTCTATCTAATGCTTCGTCACTGTTATTAAAAAAAGCCGTTAAATAAGCGGCATAAAACGCTTTTGCCTGTTCTGTTGCATTTTTCCTGCCGTCTGCAGCGGTTTTTTTTGCATGTCTCTCTTATCAGTAACCCTTTTCAGTTTTTTCTGAAGTCGCCGGATCTCAGACTGGGCATCGGAATGCGTTTTAATGGCTGATGAATCAGGGCCGTACTTCTTTGCCCTGACATAGAGGTGGTGTGTGGTTATATCAACGCGGGTGGCAACACTTGCAATGGAATGGCCGCGATCAATAATCTGTCTGACCGCTTCGGGACAACGTTTACCGCTCATGGGCATCTCTCTGTTAAGTCATCTGAAATGACTCTGAGGTGTGTGTTTAAATGCGTAACAATTCAAAAAGCTATCGTTGTAGAGTTTGAGGAAGCACGCTTTGAGCAGACCAAAGCTGAAATGAACCATCTCGAATTTAGCCTTGGGCAGACGTACCTGGAAGTTAACGCTGATGGCGTCAGGAGTTTATTGAGGATCCAGTTTTACTTATGGATTAATTGTGATCAACTTCAATATAAATTGTCTGTTTTATCACCCGCACTCCCATTATCAGCCAATTTTATTTAACATGATAAGTTAACCCCTTGTAAGGGTATGCTTTTTTTGACAATTAAATATAATTACTTTTTTTGACAGCAGTCATACACAGGTGTAGATATATATTTGTCCTGTTTAAGGAGTACAGGCTAAAAAACATATAGGTTGATATAACAAGGAGTTGATGATGGCTATTCAAGAAAGTAATCCTGAGTGTTGGGTTTAGTATTTGGGAGTAATGCTAATGGAAATTATGAAGGGATTTCTCAAAATAAGAATAAATCAAGGCAATCGACTATACAGCATGGTGCTGCCGTTGATATTTACAAAGATGTTGACACTCAGTGCGTGCTGGATATAGGAGATGGAATAATTGGTGGGTTAAAAGGCGGGCCCGGTGGATTGTTATCTGGTGTTGTTGCTAACGCTTACAACTCTTGTGTTCGTGATTCTGGAAGTCGAAACGCAAATGGAGGAGGGAGTATTTCCCCAGGACAATGCACTTGGTAAAACAGAAAAGGTTAATCAAATTTGGATATGTAGTAGTTGTTGTTGTGGGTTTTCAGTTTTCAGCTTCTATATTAAGCGGGGCCGATATAATATCTGGTTGGTGGGAAATGCCAGAAAATTTTTCGCATCGGGCAGTAGTAGTAATTACATCATTGGGCTGTGTCCGATTTTTAAATGATATCTATAGCTGGCTTCTAAAGAAATTTGATAAATCCAACAACCATTGTGATTAATTTACAATAATATCAGTGAATTAGGTTACAACTCTAAAGGTCGCTTCGATAAGCGGCCTTTTTCTTATCAAGGGCTTCATATGGCAGAACCTTTAGGTGCTAAATAGCTGCACCGAATAGTAGATCACTTTAAGGGAACTCAGTCCAGATTATGTGATCTGATCAATCGCCAAATATCCCACATCACCAACCGGACTGAGCGATGCCGCTCATAGCACCCATTCCTCGCGACGAGCGACGCCTGATGCAGAAAGCTATCCATAAAACGCGTGACAAAAATCATGCCCGCAGACTGATCGTCATCCTGATGTTACACCGGGGCGAATGCGTCAGCGATGTCGCCAGAACGCTCTGCTGCGCCCGTTCATCCGTCGGACGCTGGATTAACTAGTTGACGCTGTCGGGTATTGAAGGCCTGAAATTACTCCCCGTCGGACGTTCCCATCGCCGACCCTCATTTTTTGGTATACCCAACGCAGGAACATTAGGTATTTATTGCCTGCATGTTTGATTTGCATACAAATAAGCGCGAGGATACATATGGATAATGTGGAAAACAGGATGTTTGATGCTCAGACTCTACACACTGTGGGAACTCGAACGGGAGCTATCTCCCGATGAATTCCAGCACATACTGACACCCGATGCAGCACTGGAAAAAGCCGCGTTTACTTATGACCTGGACTACCGTAATTACGTATCGCCTCCGGTCAACGAAGTCCCTAGCCTATTGCCACTCCCGAAGGACAAATACTATATCCGCTCAGCACACGACCCTGTTTATGACGCTCTTGAAGTCAACCTGATGGAAGGCTGGGTCATCGGACTGGATACCGATGAGTATTGGGACGATACAGTAAATCCTTTTCACATCAACGCCGATGGCAAACTGGTTTTTGATGGTGTTGATCCTTTTTGCTGGGTAGTCAGTGATTTCCAGCGGGCTTACCAATTCGCTATCAATAACCAAAACGGCAAAAAAAGCTTACCTACAGAGACGTTTCGCCCTTCAGGTGAGCCAGTGCAACATGCCCAGGCTGCAAAAACCATCAACAGCAAAGCGGTGGGCAGACTTCTGGCTGCTGGCGGCATCTACAACGGAAATGTAGAAGGATTCCATCAGACCGCACAACAGCTCGGCGGCGATGCGTCTGCGGGTTATGATCAGGTTATGGATAACAAGGGATTGCTGATTACCGCCGCTTCAGTAGCCGCCGGGCTGACAATGGGAAGAGTTAACGTTACTGGAGAACTGGAAGAATTATCGTCATTAAGCAAAATCCCAACGTTTGAATCTCCTGCTTTAAAGGGATTTACCTCAGAGTCAGGGGCATTACTGAATGCTGAACACGCGGTTGTAGATTACAGAAAATTATCGACTTACTCTTTAGATGTTACCCACCCGAAAGGGGGACATAAGGCTAGAGTATTCCAGTCAGCGCTGGGTTATAACCCGACAAATTCTGATGTGTTAGCGAGTAAAGTCCAAGAGGGCATATTAACTGCCCCAGCTAAGGTTTTGGACGCAAACCAGCACGGGCAGCGAATGGCCGTAGACATGCCGATATTAGGCGCTAACGGTGAGACTGTGATAGTACGCACCGGTTGGATATATGAACCTGATGCCGTCGTTCCACGCATGACGACGATTTTTGTTAAGTGAGATACAGGCCATGAGAAGAGAAGAGTTTGAAGTGGTTGTGTTAGCGGAAGATTTACCGAATGATGGGTTAACTAAAGGCATGGTGGGCGCCATCGTATTCATTCATGAAAAACCATATCTGGCTTACATGGTTGAATTTGTTGATGACGAAGGGCGAACTATTGCGATGCCTGATCTTTTACCTGAGCAGGTAACGGATTATGTCCCGCCAGAATAATTACGGGATAGCCGATTTACTATAACATCCGAGAATCGCTTAACAGACATACTGTAGTGGCATAGTGAATTTGGCCACCTGAATAGAGGTGATATCATCACCTCACAGTCAAAACAGGTGACATTATGACCGGACGTAACAGACGCAATTTTAGCCCTGAGTTTCGCCTCGAGGCTGCCCAGCTTGTACTCGATCAGCATTACACCGTTGCCGCCGCTGCTACGGCGATGAATGTCGGCAAATCCACGATGGATAAATGGGTTCGACAACTGAAAGAAAAGCGAGCGGGAAAATCACCCATAGCTTCACCCATGACACCTGAGCAGATTGAGATACGTGAGTTGAAGAAGAAACTTCAACGCGTTGAAATGGAAAGGGATATATTAAAAAAGGCTACCGCGCTCTTGATGTCAGACTCCCTGAACAATTCTCATTAGTTGAGAAACTCAGGGCGCGGTTTCCTGTTGCCGTTGTGTGCAACGTGTTTGGGGTTCATCGCAGCAGTTATAAATACTGGCGGCAGCCCAGGAAGCCTGACGCCACGAGAGTGGCATTACTGAGCCTTGTGCGTGAAGTTTATTGCGAAAGTAACGGTTCAGCAGGAGCGCGAAGCATTGCCGCAATGGTCACCACCAAAGGTATAAAACTGAGCCGCTGGCGGGCAACAAAGCTGATGAAAGCGCTCAATATTATCAGCTGTCAGCAACCTTGCCATCGTTATAAGAAGGCGTCTAAGGAACACATTGAGATCCCTAATTATCTGGATCGCCAGTTTGCTGTTACCGAGCCTAATCAGGCCTGATGCGGTGATGTGACTTATATCTGGACGGGAAAACGCTGGGCTTATCTGGCTGTTGTACTCGATTTGTTTTCCCGTAAACCGGTTGGCTGGGCGATGTCATTTTTCCCTGATTCCGCACTGACAGGTAAAGCCCTGTCGATGGCCTGGGAAGCACGGGGAAAACCGGCTAATTTACTGTATCACTCGGATCAAGGCAGTCACTATACCAGCAGGAATTTCAGACAGTTACTGTGGAGATATCAGATAAAGCAAAGCCTGAGTCGCCGGGGAAATTGCCGGGATAACAGCCCAATGGAACGGTTCTTCAGAAGCCTGAAAACAGAGTGGGTACCGGATAATGGCTACGCGAATTTTAGCGAAGCCAGCACGGCAATAACGAATTACATCACAGGATATTACAGCCAGCTCAGACCTCATCAATATAATGGTGGTTTGACGCCGAATGAATCAGAAAGATTGTTCTGGAAAAACTCTAAAGCTGTGGCCAGTTTTTGTTGACCACTACAAACAAACTTCCAGAAACAGGAAGTCCGGAATTACCGCGAGGAAGAAAATAATGAAAGCCGGTGATGCAGTTTTACTTCTGGATATTTACGACTGGCTACCCCCCTATGGGGAGAATGCCCTCTCTCTTGAATCCAGAGGTTTAGATCTGGCCGTTAAGGTCGACTATGACGCGGAAAATGAAGGTGAGAACGTTCTTTACCGTGAGCTTCTCTTTAATGGAGTGTGCGCTTTTTATAAGTCTGCGTTTCCTGGCGTACCCATGCTGGATATCGATTATGAAAGCAGTAAAAAATCGCCAGCAACCGGCACTTTGGTTGAATATCCTGACTCTGAAGTTGCACAGGCCTGGACAGCACATTTCGGCGGATTACGGGCGGTAAAACACTACAGGATCGCTTTCCTCAGTGAAAATGTGCTGCTGGAAGTCTTTGCCGAGAATGTCACTTTGAGCGACGAACAGACTATTCCAGCACTCTGAAAAAAGCTGGAGGAACAGAGTGGGTCAACCAGACGCCATTATCAGCCTGATAAAAGGGAAAGGCCTGCTGATGCATTGCTAAAGCATCAATGCCCAGCACCACGGGTTTCCCGTGGCGCTGGCCCACCTGTTGCGCAGTGGCAATGTCGGTGGATAAATGAACGTATTGCCGATCTTTGGCCACCAGACCACTTTTATCTATTAAAGGAATGAAACGTGTTGCTGTTCCATGATAGAGCACGTCAGGCGGTGTTGCAGCGATGAAGGTTATATTAACCTGAGACGTAGAGTGCCCCTGCGCTGCGCGTATAAAAAGATCGTCACTGGAGAGTTGGAAACGCTTTTTTTCACTCTCATTAACGAGATTTTTAATTAACGTCAAATCGAGAACATAACCTTCAGAGGCGGCTTTCGCAATCAGCTCGCTTATGTTAGCCCAGCCTTCCGGGTGCAAGGATAATCCTATCGTTTCAGGCTGGTGGCGCAGAACGAAGCTGAGAAATTTACTGATTTCAGTGGCGTTATTTTTGATTTTTTTATTCCTTTTTAAGTTTTTTTACCAGTGCGTTGTAATAACTTGTTCTGACTTAGCAAAACCGAGGTTATGCCATTATCAGCCAGCCATTGGCTGCCTTACCGATCTCCATACTTACCCGGCTTCATCGGCAGCGCGCCGCTCGTCGTAAATGCCCTGTGCCTGCGCCATCTCCGCACCATATTGCCTTGCCCAGCTCACCAGCGCTACAAAAGGATCCTGCAACGTCCGCCCCAGCGGCGTAATCGCATATTCAACCGCCACGGGTGACGATGCGATTACGCGACGGCTGACCATACCGTTGCGCTCAAGTCGGCTTAGTGCTTCCGTCAGGGCTTTATGCGTGATCGGATCGAGTCTGCGCTTGAGGGCGTTAAAGCGCGCGGGTTGGGTACAAAGCACGGTCAGGATCAATACCGACCATTTGTTTGCTGGAGTGCCCCCGGGTCCGTAGACAAATTCTGTCCTCACGACGAGGCCTGTTCAAAGGCCTCCGGACTGACGCCCCCACGAATCCCTGAATAACCTGACACCGGAAGCGCACCGGCTGATGGCTGAAACCCCGGAAATCTCAAAAAGTATGTGGAACTAAAACGGGTGCGCTTACAGTTTGAATCAACAGTTGAAGCTTTGCCTGACTTACCGTCTTGTTTGTTATTAGAAATAAGCGGATCATGGGTCCTTCCAGGTTGAGCACGGTAGGTTCCATGTTAATCAGCACTGAAAATTTTCGTAGCAGCATTGCGGATACTCGTCTCGCCTGCACTCTGGCGGCCGTTGCCGGAGCTCTGAACACTGCCGCTTTTGAAATCGTTGGTTTTTTTTCTGCAAATATGACGGGTAACGTCTCTTCACTGTCAGATCACCTTGCTAAAGCAAACTTCGCTCCAGGCATTTTTTTTCTGTCTGTCGTCTGTATCTTTATTGCTGGCTCTGCCTTCTCCACACTTATTATAAATGCAGGACGCCGAAAGAATATTCGCTCGGTGTACGCCTTAAACATTATCATCGAAGGTGTGGGGCTGGTTTTACTGGGAATTGTTGAACGCTGGCTTACTCCATTTTCGCCTGGCGTATTACTTATTTTGTGCCTGAGCTTTTTAATGGGTCTACAGAATGCTGTGGTAACCCGCATATCGAATGCGCGTGTCAGGACAACACACATATCAGGAACATCGACGGATATCGGTATAGAGTTGGCCATGCTCTTTGATGTGCTGCGGCGTAAGGAGTCTCCAAAAGACGCACCGATTTATCTTGAGAGGCTCAGGCTACACGCGTTCACCTTACTGTCATTTCTGACTGGCGGGATAGCCGGGATCTGGTTGTTCCATTTGCTTGGGTATGGATTTCTCATATTCATAGGGGTCGGTGTAATTTTTCTGGCGCTGCATAACATGTTAAAAAAGCATTAAAATGCAGAGCAGAATCTCACCGCCTGACCAAACAGTCACCGGCGGTGCCAACGTCGTATTCCGCCACACAGCCCGTTACCCCGATGCGGCTGGCTATCCTCCGAGCCTGACACCTGCGCAGCAGCCAAAACAAAGGCGCGATAGCGCGATTTAAATCATTTTTGGAAAAATTGAGGCATTACGCTCAACTTTTGTCATTTGTACATTTATGAATGAAAATTTTGTATAACAGATCACGTTATGTAAACGGAGTCTGGCGTTAAATTAATTTGTCAATTACGACAGGAGGCTATTATGGATAAGGATTCTGTAGTAAGAGAACACGAAGCGGTGTGCATGTTGCTTGGCGAAGCGGCTTATTTGTTGGTGGCAGAGGGAAGGGCTGTCACTAATATAAGCCTGAAAGAAATGATTGCTGAACTATCGGTTGGAGAACCGAACAAAGCAGAGGATTTTGCGTTACAGGTACTGCTAAATTAAACCTGTAACCTAACGAATGGATTATTTCATCGTTATTTTTTACTGCCGGGCTGGCAAATAGCCAGCCCAACGTTATCGGCAGAAGAATATCTCCTGCGTACTCTATATCTCAGAATATATTAAGCAGAGCAGCCTCCCGGCTCGTAGCCGGATAAATAGCTGCCCGGCTATTCATTGCCCCATTGATTCAAAAATGTCGCTATATCATCAATTCGAAGCGCATTGATACCGGCTTCACTGGCCATCTCTTCCTGGGCATTCTCACTGATTTCTTCATTATTTGTTAAGCGAGTAATCAACAGCTGGAAATAGCGTGCCAGAGCGTCACGTTCTGACTCACTCACCGGCTTTGCACACTCCGTCGAATACTCATCTACGATGTCATAAAATTTAAGCGGTACTTCTTCGTTCATAAGTCAGATCCATCGGTTAAGGTTTATGTCGGTTGCGGCGAACTTAAGGTAACAGAAGCCTTCTTCAGGACGTTCATATACGCATTTAAAACCCAGTATATAACAGTAAAAGTGTTTGGAGATAGGCTGGTCAAAGCGGCAAGCGCAGAAATTGATACATCTCCCTGGTTAACTATTTGATTTTATTTATTATTATATCAATAAAGCCGACAGGGTGAATTATATAAGCAGGCTAAGAATCTTACACGCTAAGGTTTTGTTGCATGCGATGGAGTCAAAGGCAGTTACAACGGGCGGCTACCCTGCGGTTATTCCTATAGTGGCAGGTAGTACGTGAGACGACAGTATAAAAAATAACCAGCGGTGGTACAATTAATTTCATTCACCGGAAAGGTCGAATATTATGTCCTACTTCAATCGCGTGATGGATCAGATTTCAAAAATTACTTCAGATGCCACCTGTCCCGTTTGTGGAAAAAAGTCTAAGCAATCAATCAGTAAAATTTCTCTTGAACTGACGATGACCTGTCCGCACTGCAAGTCATTATTTGTGATGCATCGATAAATGGCGCCGCCTGATTTTGTTGTCAAAAAATCAGCCGGAAAAGCCGCAACAGCGGTTTTTCCGGCTGTTTGACACGTCATACCTGTTCCCATTCCGGCAGATGGTTAGCCTGTTTTCGCCATTTTTGAAAAGCCGCCATCGCCACGCCAAAAAGCACTCCTGACGTGATCGCTGTGGTAAACGCAGCAAACACACCCGCGCCCTGATCTCGCCATAAGATGAACCACATTACGATGCCCCAAAATGGTGTATAAACAACGGCAAAGCTAAAAAAATTAGTCAGAAAATGAGAAAAAGGTGGTGGCGGTATACTCACGCCCATTTTCCACAAAAACAGGTGGCAGGGTGGAGCATAAATACTGCGCCACATGCCTTTTTTGGCCATGATTTCGATGGCTCGATTTTTCTTCCGCTCAAAAATCAGGTCCTTTTTCATTTGAAAAACCCCCCATGCTTTTTTGCCTGTCTGTTAATTATAACGGGGTGGTACAAAATAATGTTGTTTTTAAGATTTTTTCGGAAACCTGATAAGCGGTAACGAATTGAAACTGCATGATACCCGTCCAGCAACCCTGTTTTGACCGCGACAATCAAAACCTGTGCAATTTCTCCTGCTGTCAGCCTGCCAAAAACCCCGCGTCAGTGATAAAGTCCGCAGCGGAATGAATACTCAGGATAAAAAAATGACGCAATCAGCAATTGCCGGACGCAGCCCATCCGTATGGTGGGGCGCAATGATTATCTGCGGAACGGTAGTCGGGGCAGGGATGTTCACCCTGCCAGTGGTGATGGCAGGCGCCTGGTATGGCTGGTCGTTACTGATATTACTGATCGGCTGGGGAAGTATGCTGTTCTCCGGGCTGCTGTTTTTACATGCCAGCCGCCACTACCCCCTCGGTGCAGGTTACGACACCGTCACAAAAGATCTGTTGGGAAACGGTTGGGCCACACTGACAGGGTTAAGCATTTTGTTCGTACTGGGCATTCTGACTTATGCCTATATCTCGGCCAGCGGGCCGGTTTACCAGCATTCTCTGGCGGCGGCAGGACTGCCTGTCTCAACGGCGGGGGCAAAAATTTTACTGACGCTCTGTGTCGCGGTAATCGTCTGGTTAGGGACTAAAGGCGTGAGTCGGCTGATGACGGTCTCGCTCGTTGCCAAGATTGTGCTGCTGCTGGCGCTTTTCGGGGGGTTATTGATGCAGGTCGATTTGCCCACGCTCACTAACAGCCAGGCATCAGGCGTGACCTACTGGCCGTATACGCTGGCCGTCCTGCCTTTCTGCCTCGCCTCCTTTGGCTATCACGGCAATATTACCGGGCTGATTAGCTACTATGGCGGCGAGCAAAAACCGGTTAAAAAAGCGCTGATCCTGGGAACGCTGTTGGCTCTGTTCCTTTATCTGTTCTGGATCACCAGCACCATGGGCAACCTCCCTCGCTCATCTTTCCCGGCGATCATTGCGCAGGGTGGCGACGTGGCGGCGCTGCTGGATGCACTGCGCAACCAGCTTCATGTCAATGCGCTGACGCTGCTGATGGAGATCTTTTCACATTTCGCCATTCTTTGCTCTTTCCTGGGCGTGACGGCAGGCCTGTTTGATTTTATCGCTGACCGGCTGGGCATGGGCAATACGCCAGCATCACGATTGAAGGTCGCCTGCCTGACCTTTCTGCCTCCGTTGAGTGCCTCACTGTGGTGGCCAAATGGATTTGTCGCGGCCATCGGCTATGCCGGGCTGTGCGCGACCTTATGGGCGGTGATCATCCCTGCCATGCTGGTATTAAAAGCCCGGAAAAAGTTTTCAGCCGGCGAGCCAGTAAGCTGGCAGCAAAATCTGATGATATTAGCCGTGCTGGCTTTTGGCGTGATGAATATCATCGCCTGGACACTGAGCGAATTTAATTTGCTGCCGGTGTATCGTTAGCTTTTTGGCCGAAAATGATTAACCGGCGTTTTGGCCTCAGAAAATGCCGGTTATCTTTCCTGCCATGCACGGCACCTCACGTCTCGCAGGTTAATATTTACCTTTATTTAACAAACCAAACATTACCAGAGAAATGACAGCAAAATTAACAAAGTAAATGGCTTAACCTGCTGAATTTCGCTGCGCTTCTGCTGAAATCGCTTATCCTGATATTGTTACGACTGGTTTCATATTGTTGCCGGTTGGTTAAATCAGAGGGGTAAACGACGTGCTGATAAAAAAGAAGAAAGCGAGATCGCATACTGAAGATCGCTATCTGGCCTTGGTGCTGGCGACCGCTGCGGGTATTTTGAACGCCATGGCGCTGGGTGCCTTCGGCTTTTTCCCATCACATATGACCGGTAACGCGTCACAAATTTCCACGGAGATCTCCAGTGCAGATATCAATACGCTGATTTTTCTCAGCGTCATGCTGCTGGCGTTTATTATCGGCTCGACAACCGCTCGCTTTGTGGTGATTGCCGGATTAAAGAAGCGGATCAGAACGGTGTTCTGCCTGCTGCTGCTGGCGGAAGGGATAGCGCTGTTCTTTACGTCGTTATTTGAAACGCATTTTTACTCGTCTGAGAACAACCGGGAAGTGCTGGTGATCCTCGGTTTTTTAATGGGTATCCACAACTCTACTTCGACGCAGCTTTCTAACGGTCGGGTACGATCCACCCATGTTACCGGTACGCTGACGGATGTCGGCATTGCGCTGGGGTCCTTCATCTGTTCATTTACTCACAACTATGAGGCTGGCAGTCGACAGGCCTCAAGAAAACAGTTGTATACGCATCTGACCACCATTTTTTCCTTCCTGTCAGGCTGTATTGCCGGTTTTCTGCTTTATCAGGCCTTTGGTTTTAAAGCGATGACCGTATTGGGTATCAGCCTTGTTTCGGTTGCGCTTTGCGGCATCGTCGTTACGCTGGTAACCAGCAGACGATTGCAGTTGGGGACGCAGAAGCGCAACGGCACTGCGGCTAATTTTTCCGGTAGCCGCGAGGACTGACGCCCATATGATGGCGAAAGATACGTGAGAAATAGAGCGGGTCGTTATAGCCCACGGTCAGCGCGACGTGGGTGATGGAGAAACTGGTTTTTTGCAGTAATTCACAGGCCCGCGCTACCCGCTGTTTTTCACGCCAGGCAAAGATGGTGAGGCCGGTCTCTTCTTTAAACAAATGCGCCAGACGTGAAGGGGAGAGACAGGTTTTACGGGCCAGCCGTTCAATGCTGGTTTCCTGGGCCATGTGTTCGTTCAGATACTGGCAAAGCGTTTTAATCCGCGGATCGATAACCGGCTGGTGCAGATCGGGCTGGGCCCGATAGCATTCCAGCACGATCTTCTCCACGGCGTTCATCGCCAGCGCTTCTGCCAGCGGTTCATCGCTGACGCTCAGCTGGATCACTTCCAGAAAGCGCGATCGCATGATGTCGGATTCGCTGGTGGCAGCCAGCGTCAGCCGGCCAATACCCTCGACGCAGTGCTTCCAGTTAAGCCACGTCATCCAGTAAGTGCGTGGAATAAAATAGATCCACAGATGATCCCACTCTTCGCAGGCCTCATCACGACTATAGTGATGCGGTACGCCTGCCGGAAACAGCAAAATTTCGCCGGGCTGGCAAACAAAGCTGCCTTTTGACGTGGAAATTCTTCCCCGTCCGCGCAGCGTAAGATTGAGGACATGCCCTTTCATGCCGCCAGCACGGTTAATGGCAAAGTCGAGTTTGCTGCCGCGAGTGATGGGGGTAAAGCCAGCAACCATCCAGGCATTAAAAGTGAAACGCCTGACCAGTGGAGTAAAACCTGACATCGCCGCCTCTTCGTTATGCACCATCGTTACGCTTCCCGGAGTTCTGAAAAAACAGCAGCATAGCGCAATGGCAGTTCGCCGCTGCGCTGCGGCTCCCATCCTGTATAAATTCAGACTTAGCTGCTCAATTTACCTTGCGCAGTCACCACGGGTGCAGCTTCTGGCGAACGAAATTTCCCTTCGGCCAGGTCGGCAGCAACCTGCGGATAAATGGCATCCAGCCGGTAAAAGCTGAGCAGTAAAATGTTGACCAGTGCGAGGATCACCGGGAAGAAGATAAAGAGAAACTGGATCATCTGTATGGCACTTGCAGGCTGAGCGCCGCCGCCGCTGGTAAAGCCGGCGGCGCTTAGCATCCAGCCTACGCTGGCCGTGCCAAAGCCCATGCCTACCGTCTGGCCCAGCGTACCGGCGCTGAATAAAATGCCTTCAATGCGCAGCCCGCTGGTCCATTCGCCATAGTCGATGGTATCGGCAAGAAAGGCGAACATGGTTGCGCCAATGCCGCAAAAGCCGATGCTGCGCACCACCGTTGCGGCGATCACAAACAGCGCATCCTGTCTGCCCAGCAGCGGCAGCAGATAACCCATCGTACAAACCGTTAAACCCAACAGCGCCAGATTGCGTTTGCCGATGCGCTTAATCAGCATGGGTATGATCAGCAGCGTCAGTAATCCAGGCAAATACTGCGCCACGCTGATCCACGACATCAGCGTGATGTCCTGCAAAATATATTTGGAGTAGTAGACGCTGATGGTGCTCAGGGCAGTCAGGCTGGTAAACGTGATCATCAGGTAGAGGAAGATCATCATCCAGTACTTGTTTGCCAGCATCGATCGCCAGATGCGCTGAAAGGCGATCTGCTGGCGATTATCATCACGCACGGGCTTGATACGCTCTCGCGTACCGAGGGCCGTGAGCATCAGAAAGAGGGCGGTAAAGAAGCCGTAAAGGGCAAAGACAATCAGCCATGCGCTGCGGTTATCGCCCAGCCAGGCGATCAGCGGCAGCGTGATAACGCCCACGGTAAGCGAGCCGCAGGTGGAAAGCCCCTTGCGGAAAACGCTCAGCACGCCACGCTCCACCACATCGCGCGTAATCAACGCCAGCAGTGAGCCATAGGCAATGTTGTTTGCCGTAAACAGGATGTTCGCCAGCAAATAGGTGACGCAAACCCAGCTAACCTTGAGGGTATAGCTACCGTCCGGCACGCAGGCCAGTAAAAAGGTCGAGGCACCAAACGGGATGGCGGTCCATAAAACCCAGGGGCGCGCTTTACCGTAGCGGGTTTGGGTTTTATCGATGCGGATGCCTACCCAAATGCACAACAGACCGTCCAGCACGCGGGCAAGGAACATCAGCGATCCCACCAGAAATGCCGGCACACCGACCACGTCGGTATAGTACCAGGCGAGAAACGTCACCATTAAGGTGTAAGTCAGGTTAGTGCCGTAATCGCCCAGCCCAAAAGAGAGCCGTTCGCGCAGACCGATAGCGGGCACCACTTCAGTATCCGATCGTTTCATTGCGCCTCCTCCCCACACAAAATCACCACGTCCCAGCCCGCGATCTCCAGCATCTCGCCCGTTTCTGTCTGGCGGTTGTTCAGCAACGATCTTGCCTGCCGCAGCGGATTGCGCACTTTTTGCGGCGTAGCCGAATAGTTCAGCAGAAACAACAGCGTTTGCTGCGTACGGGTTTGCGCTTTACGTACGACCAGCGGGAAAGTGGCACCGACTGTCAGCGACGCGCTGGCAAACAAAGAGGAGAAGATCTGCTCCATCCCCTGAGAGGAAAGGTGGCAGCCGATATAGGTTGCCGATCCTTTACCGTAACGGTGACGGGTAATCGCCGCGTATTTTCCCCAATAAGGATGTTGATAGCGTGCCAGCACTTCTGTCTCCGGCGAGGAGGGTTCAAGCAGTTCCATCCAGTCACTCACCTGGCCGGTCTCGTCGGGGAACGCGAAGGTATCGGCGGTTAAACTGACGTTATCCGGCTCTACGAACAGCTGGTAAGTCACGCCGCAGGCTTCACTGATAATACCAGGCTGAAGCGTGGTACGGACCTTGAGATTCTCATCGGCGAAAGCGGATTTAAACGAGTAAATAATTTGCCCGCCGTCGGCAACGAAGCGGTTCAGACGATGCAGTAAAGCATCTGAAGCGGCATAAAGTAGCGGCACGATCAATATGTCGTAACGCATGGCTCGCGGATCGTCAGCATCAAGAATATCCAGTTCAATATTCAGGCGATACAGCGCGTCGTACCAGTCACGAAACTGATCGTTGTACTGATGTTGTTTGTAGCCGCCGAACTGATGACCGCGCCACGGATGCCAGTCGATCGCCGTCAGGCAGCGATTACTGACCAGCATGGCAACGCGGTTAGTTTTGGTTAATCCCACCAGCTCGGGCAGCTTAGCCAGTTCGTTACCCAGCGTGCAGGCTTCCTGATAAACCGGATTGGGCAACAGATCGTGACTGAGCAGGCCTTTCCAGTAGGTTTCCCATGAGTTATGAAGGGAATGCCAGTGCCAGTAGCCGATAAGTCCGGCACCGCTGGCGACGTGGCTGAATGCCTGTAACCGCAGCTGTCCCGGATAGGGCGTCCAGTCCTTAAACGCCTGCGCCTGCGTTTCCAGTACGAAATAGTTTTTGTCTTTAGTGGTGCGCGCCAAATCTCCCGCAAAGGCGATCTCCGCGCCGGTCAGACGGGACTGGCTGGGGTGATAAATATCCACGCCGGTAATGTCCAGCAGGCGCGAAGTCGCAAAATGGTCCACTTCGCTACGAATGCCAAACGACCAGTTGCGCCACTCGAAATCAAAATTGTGGGTGATAAATTGCGAAGCGGAGCGGTATTCCCTGACCAGATCCGCCTGCCAGCCGAGGAAATCAATTACCAGCTGACGCTGAAAAGCCTGAAACTCGGCACCCAGGCTGGCATTAATTGTGCCTTCAACCGACGGGAAATCTTCCCAGGCATCCACGCGATTGCTCCAGTAATCCAGCCCGAATGCCTGATTAAGCGCATTGAGATCGTTGCTGAATTTTTTGCGCAGATATTTAACGAACGCGACCTGCACAGAATGGCCGCTGGTTTCGTAATACTTAGTTTCGTTATCAATCTGAAAGCCGATCACTGCCGGATGCGCGGCGGTAACCGCCAGCAGCTGGCGAATAATACGTTCGGCGTAATAGCGGTAAACCGGGCTGGTAATATCCATCTTTTGCCGCGGGCCATACTTATTCAGGCCTTTTGGCGTGGTAGCCATGACGTCCGGATATTTTTTTACCAGCCAGGCGGGGACGGCATAGGTCGGGGTGCCGATAATCACGCTGATGCCGTTGGCGTGCATACGATCGAGCACGATGAGAACGGAGGAAAAATCAAACTCGCCTTCCTGAGGCTCGAAAGTGCTCCAGGTACTTTCGGCAATGCGAACGTAATTGATGCCCGCCGCTTTCATCATCGCAATATCTTCTTCCAGCCTTTCCTGCGGCAGGTATTCACGATAATAGGCCGTGCCAAACCAGATCTTATCCATTACAACTCCAGCGTTATCGCCAATCGGGAAGCTAACTTAGCTGAAAGGCTTTACGTGAAGCTGTAATGGGCTGTTGCTAACATAAAGAAATCTGCTGCGTGAAACGGGTTTCGATCCCGATCACAAAACCTCAGATGGCTTCGTACTCGCCGGTGCCTTCCGGCCACGGCGTCAGTAAGTCAAAGCCTGTCGCGGTAACGGCAACGGTGTGTTCCCACTGTGCGGAGAGCGAGCGGTCTTTCGTCACCACCGTCCAGCCGTCGGAGAGCACGCTGGTGGCGGCTTTACCGGCATTAATCATCGGCTCAATGGTAAAAATCATCCCTTCTTCAAGAACCAGGCCCGTGCCGCGCTGCCCATAATGCAGTACCTGTGGCGTGGTGTGATATTCCTGACCGACACCGTGACCGCAATACTCACGCACGACTGAGAAACCCGCATTTTCGGCTACCTGCTGGATAGCGGCACCGATATCACCCAGCGTGGCGCCGGGACGCACGGTTTTGATACCGGCAACCATCGACTGATAAGTGATATCGACCAGGCGGCGCGCACGCACGGAAGGTTCGCCGACGTAATACATTCTGCTGGTATCGCCGTACCAGCCATCTTTGATCACCGCCACGTCGATATTAATAATATCGCCATCTTTCAGCTTCTTATCGGCCGGAATCCCGTGGCAAACCACATGGTTGATTGAGGTACACACCGTACGGGTAAAGCCGTGATAGCCGATGTTGGCCGGGATCAGCTTTAGCTCGTTAACGATAAAATCATGACAAATTTGGTCAAGCTCATCGGTAGTTACCCCTACCCGAACATGGGGTTTGATCATTTCCAGCACTTTGGCTGCCGCATGACCCGCCGCGCGCGCCATTTCAACTTCCTGCTGATTGTGAAGTTTTACCTTGCTCATTGCGCTCTTTCCTCCATAGCTGACGCTTTTTGAATAATCCTGGTAATGTCCGTACCGCCTTCAAGCTCAGCCTGAACCAGCGCGCGCGCAATCTCATGATGGGTAAGATCGGGATAAAGCTCGCTGAGCATGCCCACTTTCAGCCAGTGTTCGGCCTGTGAATTCATCGACCGGCTGAGCGCGTTGCAGGCAATGCGCAGGTTTTCATGCATCACATCGGAAATTTTAACGATGCCCATCTTGTCCCCCGTAAGATTTATACGAAACATATATGAAACGTATATTACCACGGGCGACGAAGAGCGCAAATTTATCCCTGATAGTGGAACAGAACCGAGGCGTCAGCGCCTTTATCGGTGCTGATGGCGCGTAAAAGCTGGCTGCTGGCGATATCCACCAGGGTTAACTTATCGTCTTCGGTTGAGGTTAATACCTGGCCGGCATTTTTCGTAAGCGTGATAGCGGTAGGGCTGGCCGGGAGGAAAATTTCTTTTTGAAACGTTAAATCGGGACTGAACAATAACAGGCTTTTCCGCGCCGCATTTGCCAGCAGGATTTTGCCATCCTGTAGCGCGGCAGCCCGCACGCTCTCTCCCTGCGTTTTTGCAGAATAACGTGTTTTCAACGTCTCTGAATCATACGCTTTGATGGCGTCACCATAGCGATCCACGACGTAAACCGTCTTCTCATCGGGACTTAAACAGCTTCCTTCCGGTGCTTTACCGGCCAAAAGCTTTTGTACCGGAACCGAAGGATCTTCCGTATTTACTGCAATGACCAGACCGCTTAGCGTATCCGTTATCCAGGCGCGGCTACCCTCATCATTCAATACAAAATAGTGGCTGCGAACGCCGTTCACCGGGATTGCCGCGTCAGGTTCATCCTTATCGACAGGATTATCAAAGCGGATCAGTACCGAGCTGCTTTCACTGAGCACAAATAACCGTCCATGCTTATCCATCCGAATGCCGTGCAGGCGGTGCCAGGGCGTCAGATCCAGCGTTTTCACCACCTTCAACTTTTGCATGTCCACCATGGTAATCAGGTTGCCGCCAACGCCCGGTGCGGCCCATTTTTTGGCGCCGTATTGCGCAACAAAGGCATAACGCCGATCGGGCGTCATAACCAGCTCGTGGCTCTGTTCGGGTAACGGGATTTGCGCCAGGCTTTTGCCGGAAACAAAATCATAAACCCCAAGGCTACAGACGGCCTTCTGTACCACGGCAACGGCGTTGGCATAGGTTTCGCGGGTGGCGACGGGGGCAGCGGGTTGTTGCTGCGTTGCAGCTCGTGCGGTCAACGCGGGAACGGCCACTGCAACAGCACTCAAAGAGGACAGGGCGAGGAATCGACGGCGGGTAAATTGATGAGTCACGTTTTTCTCCCTTTTGCAGATTTCCTTTTCACTATAGCAATGAAAAAGGCTGAAATGCCGGAGAGGAAAAGGGAGCGTGCGGAATGTATCTTGTCAAACAATCCAGCCGTACAGGCGGCTTTGAGGGAGGTCCTGACTGTCGGAGGCCGGTTGTTCACTTATTTTAGCTTTACATAACGTCTTTATTCGTTAGCTGAACGTGGTGGCAAATTTTTTGTGGTCGCATCCAGCGTTAGCGCATCATTTTCAACAGCACCTAATAGTGCCTCAAGTAATCCCGGAAAACGGGTATCTAAGTCTTCCCGACGCAGCGAGAGTAAATTTTCGCGCCCAAAAGGACGCTGCCAGATAACCCCACTGTCGCGTAATACACGCCAGTGGTGAGTTAGCGTGGATTTTGGAATACCGCTCAAAACGGCGCTACAGGCATGCTCACCTCCACCGGCCAGTACACGCAACACTGTCAGGCGGAGCGGATGTCCGAAAGCGGTCAGCACGTTTTCAAGACGTATGTTTTCCCTTTCAGGGTGGTTAGGAATCATCAGGCTTCTCATCTGGTAATCAACATATCGGTACTCTACTTTAAATTTTATCAGTTGACTATTGTACGAGTATATACATACTTTAATTGTACGTATGTATGCGTACAATAGCCAATTAAATTGATACGGAGATTCCTCTATGGCCATATCCTCACCGGACTCAGGTGCCCCTCGTTTACAGCACTGGAGCCTTGCGCTACTTGCGTTTGCGCAGCTTATTTACTCACTGGATATCAACATCGTGTTTGTGGCATTGCCGGAAATTGGCGCGGGACTGGGGTTTTCAGATCAGACACTCCAGTGGGTGGTCAGTGCTTACACGGTGTGCTGCGGGGGTTTTTTACTGTTTGGTGGACGCGCTGCTGATCTTCTGGGACAACGTCGTGTCTTCATCTGCGCGTTATGGCTGTATGCGTTTTCTTCGCTTGCCGGTGGCTTAGCGTGGAGTCCGGTTGTTATCGTTATTGCCCGGGCTGTGCAGGGCATAGGTGCTGCGTTGCTCTTCCCGTCCACGCTTTCACTTATAAACAGACTGTTTGAGGAGGGGCCTTCACGCAACCGGGCATTGGCGGTTTGGGGCGGCGCGGGAGCAAGCGGCCTGACGCTGGGATCGCTTGCCGGAGGCATACTTACCAGTGTATATGGCTGGCCGTCGGTTTTTTTTGTCAACGTTGTACTGGCAGCCGTCGCTATTTTTGCTGCATTTTATGTCTTACCGAAAGACAGTCTCCAGAACAAGCGTCGCAGTTTCGATTTGCCGGGTGCTCTGACGGTAACGGTGGGCGCAACTCTGCTGGTTTATGCCCTGGTCCAGGGGCCTGAAGATGGCTGGCTGTCAGGGTATATTCTTGCATCACTGATTCTGGCCGCTGTATTTCTGCTGATGTTCGCCGTCATTGAGTCCCGCAGTCACGATCCGCTGATGCCGGTACGTTTATTCAGAAACCGCAGTCTTGTTACAGGCATGGTGATTACATTCATCTATATGGGAACCTTTGGCGCCCTGCCTTACTTTCTGACTGTTTTGTTTCAGGCTGTGATGGGGTACAGCGCGTTGCAGACTGGCCTGGCATTTATTATTCCCTCACTGGCAATCTTTGCCGGGACGCAGTTCGGAGCCCGGCTGTCAAATCGCCTGCCGGTACGAACAACACTGCTGATCGGTTTTTTAACCGGGATCGCGGGCACGGTGGCACTGGCTTTGGCAGCCTGCTCGGGGACGTCTTATGCGAACTTTATGCCCGGACTGGTGATTTCAGGAGCAGGACAGGGGATTATCTGGACGGCAATGTGGATAGCAGCGGGTTCAGGAGTAACGGACAGCGAGCAGGGGATCGCTTCAGGTATGGCTTCTACGACACTGAATGTGGGGAATGCCATCGGTATCGCTTTGCTGATAGCGTTATCCGGGAGCGGGGCTGAGAGCCTGTCGCTGGAAGCATCCGGGGGTGATCTCGCAAATGCCTTACAGCTCGCTTTTTATCTTGCCGCGGCTGGACAGATTACGGGGCTTCTTATTTCCCGCCTGTTACCTCATAAAGCGATAACTGATTTATCAGTAGCATCAACATAATCGAAAATCATGCTTAACTTATTTCCGCGCTGAAATGTAAGCATGATCATTTTATACCCGCTACCAGGTGGGTCTCTCTCCATTTTAGCCGGACATTGTACTGTTTGAAACCAGTGGGCATGTTCCTGATCATCAGTCTCTTTTAGTGCAGTTTTCTGAAACAGGAACCGTTTTGCTCGCCGCTGACGCTGTTATGCATCACTTGATGGCAGCTGCGGCTACACGTCAGATGTTTGTCACTGATAGGGAGGATAAACCGTGTATCAGGCGGAGCATGCAAAAATTGCAGACCTGGCTGAAAGCAAAAAAGCGGCGTTCGTGGTTTACGGGCATGGCACTGAGCAGTGGGCTTCATTACGTCCGTCGCCGGATATTTATGGATAATTTTAAGGTCACGAGCTGCTAATCGTTCAGGGATGCACCTTACGTTTTAAAGCCAGATTCTGACACAAGGCTGTCCGCTAAGAGCGAACAGTAGATATTAAAAAATGAATACCCAAATAGTATAGTGATCGGCTATGGAAGGCTGGCATGGTGTGTTTCCCGGTCATCGTGGCAGTGGATGAAACGGACGCAGTACTGGGATATGCTTCTTATGGTGACTGGCGTTCCTGGGACGGATACCGGCACACCGTGGAACACTCCGTCTACGTTCATAAAGATACGCGGGGTGCAGGAGCAGGCACCAGGTTAATGCAAGAACTTATCAGACTGGCTGCAAAACAAGGTAAGCACATCATGGTGGCAGGCATTGAATCTGAAAACGCTGCATCAATTGCACTGCACAAAAAGCCAGGATCCTCTGAAGCTGGCCGAATGTCAGAGGTTGGCACCAAGTTCGGCCGCTGGCTTGACCTGACGTTTTTGCAGTTGTGTCTGGATAAGCGCGAACTATCCTGAAACAGTCTGGTTGGTCGTTTAGCATCTAAGTCAAAATCTAAAAGTTAGTGAGCAACCCTCTGTTGATTAGCATCCCTGTGTAAGTAATGTCCGCTTCTGGCACAGAACGGCTGTTAAATCACGTTCGATCTTATGCCCCGGTTCCTCGGGGGAACGATGATATTGTTGCTGGATATACTCAAGTAAAATGCAAAAGGGAAGTCAAATCTGATGGAATTATGCACACAGAAAATACATCTTTCAGGATGATGGGAAAAACTACCGAACTAGCAGATCCAGCCAATCTGGGTCCTCAATTTTACGTGAATAGGGCAGCATTGCACGATTAATCAGCTCAAAGAATTCTGACTCCTCCATCCTTGCTGCTTCGCTTGTGCCTGGTCCCTCCCATTCATCAAAGAGATGCCAGTATAGCGATTTCAGGGTATCGACGATCGCAGCGAAAATCTTTACGTCAGGTTCAAACCAATGACACACCAGAAAATACATTTTTTGTTCTGCATCATGGATGGACGCGCACTGGGAAAGTTGACGTACAAACAGCTTGATCCAGACTAATGCTGCTGCTTTTAGCGGTGGCAGGTCTATCCGCTGCTCTGCCATGTACCGTGACATAAATAATTCAACCTCTGTCCGCTCAGATTTTTTATCAAGCCCCAGTGAAGCGAGAATTAAAAGAGTCTCTGAATCATTTCCTTCGGTGATTTGATCTTCAGCCCATGCAATGAATAGGCGGTCCAGATCATTGTGGAGAAAGTGATATTTCCGGGAAAAAACAAGCAACCCGAGTAGGTCATTGAGTGTGTATAGAGACGGCATCTGATAATCCCTTACCTGTATTTTTTTCATGAACTCTGACAGTGATTATTTCTGAGTAAATCATGAACTGAACGGTGAGTCTGTTTAGGATGAAACTCCAGTTAACCTTCATTTTATCTTACCTCCTGATATAAATTCTATAAAGTGTAGTGAAATACCGATTTGGCCACGTAAGCAGAAGTGTGAAATGTCCGCTTCTGGCACTCAGGGGACATTTATGACCATAAAGGCAAGCGCAGTACCACGGTCATACTGGACATTCAGGTAATCCTGTCCAGACTATGCAGACTGAAATCATTGGAACGACTCATGGATATCCAATTCGCAAACCTCACCCCGAACAGCCCAGGATTTGTTGAGCTAAGATCGCAGAGCATGGCTGAAGGATTTAATATGCTACGTCGGCTGGAAGAAAATTGGCTTAGCGGAGATAACCGCTTTGACAGGCCCGGAGAAAAACTGATTGGGGCTTATGTTGATGGTTTAATTGTTGGCGTGTGCGGACTTAACATCGATCCTTTTACGCAAGCAACTGGCACCGGACGTCTGCGACATTTTTATGTAGACACTGGATGGCGAAATAGACGGGTTGGCAGCGGCCTGCTCAGTGAAATTCTAAAGGATGCTGGCCGCTGGTTTGATTTTATCAACACGAACGCCCCCTCTTCGGCATTCACTTTCTATGAACGAGCTGGCTTTGTTGCTTTATCTGGTATGGATAAAGTCACACACCAATTATGCCTGAGAAACCCAGTACGGTAGTGAAGTCATGAATGGGACAGACAACCGACTCGGTTCATGCATACACAACGGCTGCCGAAATACCTTCAGGAGTTCTTAGTATCTGACTGGCAGCTATGGGCGAGCAGCGGACATAAAAATCGCTTCTTAAACAGTTTCGCCCAAGGTGTGCATGCTTACATACATAAGATAAATAAAAGGGAAATATATGCTCCATACATCAGGAATACCCCGGTTGTCTTATCATGCAGAGGGAAAAGGCCCCCTGGTAATAATGCTTCATGGCCTTCTGATGGACAGAAAGTCCTGGAAAGACAGCGGCTTAATATCCGTCCTTAGTCCGTTTTTTCACATTGTTTGTCCGGATCTTATAGGTCATGGAGAAAGCGAAAAAACAAATGTAGAAGAATTCTATACCCAACAAAAACAGGCTTTATCCATTGTTAAAATTATGGATGAGTTGGGATACAAAAAAGCGCATGTTATCGGTTACTCCGCTGGAGCGTGGGTGGCTTTGGGCAGTCCTGAGCGGCACGAAGATGCAGACAAAAAATCTTGCCAGCGCCAGCAAAAAAGAATGAGTTGGGAGTGGGCAGAAGGGGGCAGTACGGAAAGCCATCGGCACTGAAAAGCAGTCGCAATCCCTTCTGGCAGCGCTGAAGGAAGAAATAGTTAAGCTGCTCGTATCACGAAAAATTTTGACGGCGAGAACCCCAGCAGATTTTCCCGACCGCATCCCGCAGGTTACCTCCGTCTGCGTTGGCGACGCATATCGAGGTGTAAAACTCACCGACAGCGGGCTGAATGAAATTTCAGCAGTAAAGCCAAGGTGCCGCAGGGAATAAAAGCTGTAAAAACTTTGCAATGCGTGCGCAACTTATTGTAAAAACTAAATAAATATCAATTTCCTTAGTATTCAAACACTCCCGCACTGTTGTAATAACTTGTAGTAAAAATCTGAGAGCGTGAAACTACACCTTCTGTCAGGATACGCGCCACGCAGCGTGCAATGGTACGATCTTTTCATCATGAAGTGGTTTTCTAAAAACGCAGTTCTGTTCTCAACTAAAACCTGTCTGGCCGCATTCCTGGCACTTTTTATTGCTCTTGAACTTAATTTCGAAAAACCGGCCTGGTCACTGACCACCGTTTATGTCACCTCACAGCTTTACTCCGCCTCCACGATGTCGAAAGCGGTATTCCGTCTGTTGGGCACATTGCTGGGCGGCGTATTTATTTTCCTGATCTATCCCGAAACCGTTCAGGATCCGATGCTGTTCAGCCTGTGCGTGTCGCTGTGGGTCGGGGTCTGCTTATACCTTTCTCTGCACGAGCGGACGCCAAAAAGCTACGTGTTTATGCTGGCAGGCTACAGTGCGGCGATCATGGGCTTTCCCAACGTGTTTTCGCCTTCGTCGATCACCGAAACGGTGATTTCCAGGATTGAAGAGATCACCTTAGGCATTGTTTGCAGTACGCTGGTACACCAGCTGATCCTGCCGGTATCCATGCGCAGCCTGCTTGAGCAGAGCGTCAGCGTCTGGTATCAGAATGCCCGCAAGCTGTGCAGCGAGCTGATTACCGTGATGCCAAAGGATAAATCGCTGGAGCGCGAAGATATTCTTATTCAGATGGCGAATTTTCCGCTGAACGTTGAAACACTGATTACCCACTATGTCTACGAAGGCGATGCGGCACGGAAGCTGATCCGGCTGGTCAGCGTGCAGTATCAGCATCTTTCCTATCTGATCCCGACGCTAACCGCTATCGAAGTGCGGCTGAATCTTTTAGGCATGCAGCAGATCCGCTTCCCCGAATACGTCGCGCAGGCGTTTCAACAGTTTTTGCTGTGGCTGAATACCGGTGACAAAATTAATGATACAGCTGAAATTCAGGCAATCCTCGCCGAAAGCCTGCGTCAGCTGCGGGCGGCCTGGCATCACGGCGTGTTGAACACGGAAGAGAGCCTGCTGCTGATGGGTCTGCTGGAGCGGCTGGTGGATTTCGTGCGCATTGCCGGGGCTTATCAAAGCGTCAGTACCCTGGTCAGCGATGTGTCCGGCGATTCACGGCTGAATAAAAGCGCGCGCGCCAGCAGGCATATTGATAAAGGGCTGGTGCTGCTGTCGGCATTTACCGCCTTTCTGGCAACGTTTCTCTCCTGTCTGTTTTGGATCGGCAGCGGCTGGGTGGATGGGGCAACCGCGCCGATGATGGCGGCGATCACCAGCTCGTTTTTCGCCAGTATGGACAGCCCGATTACCCCAATGAAGCGCTTTATTAAAGGGGTGCTGATCGCGCTGGTGATTAGCATACTCTACGTGGTGGTGCTGATCCCTCAGGCTATCACCTTTGAAGCGCTGATCATTTGCCTCGCACCGGTACTGTTTGCGCTTGGGCTGGTGATTGCGCGGCCTTCAACCAATCTGATTGGCCTGAGTGTCGCTATTCAAATCCCGGGTTTTATCGGCATGAGCCACCACTTTAAGCCCAGCTATACCTCGGTACCTAATGCGGCGATGTCTTCATTAATCGGGATCCTGTTTGCGGTCATCATCACCGCAATTATTCGCAACAAGCGTCCTGCCTGGACCGCGAAACGCGCATTGCGAAAAGGCCTGCGAGACCTGCTGAGGTTTATCAAAGAGGTGGAGCGCAACGCCGCATCGCTGCTGGCGCGACAGCATTTTGTTTCCAGCCAGCTGGATAAAGTGAATATTATCCTGCCGCGAAAAAAACTCGATCCCGATCCGGATTTAGACGCGGGCGGCAATCTGATTACTGAAGCCTGGCTTGGCGCATACTGCTACGACTTCTATGCGCGTCACCGTGAAGTGCTGGACTATTACCATATCGACAGTGGAGCGATGTTTCACGAGCTGGGGCTGTATCTGAAACGGCGGATGAAATCGTTACAGGTCAGGCCGCATCAGGATTTGCTCGACGAGCTGGACCTGCTGTTATTCAGGCTGGAAGCGCTGGCGACGCTGGACAAAAGCGCCTTTATGCCAATGTTTTTCATCTTTAATATTCGTCTGCTGCTGTTTCCACAACAGCGCTGGGTAACGCAAGATCGGCTGAAAACAGGATAAGCACGGCACCCGCGGGCACCGTGCTGATAGCAAAATCCAGCAAATTATTTCAGCGAGATGCGTGCCACGCTGTCCAGACCTTTGGTGGAATTGTCCTTGTTGAAATCTTGCTTCAACGTGACATACAGCGTCTGACCGTCGTCTGAAACCAGCAGGCTGTTAGGATGACTGTCGAACGACCAGCTGTTTTTCACCGCATAGCTGGTGGCATCGAGCTGCAAGACTTTCTTCGATTCACGCTGGCTGATGTAAATTTCATTGCGTTTGGCATTGAATTTAATACCCAGCGCGTCGCCTTCAATGCGCTTAATGACCTTGCCGCTGCGTTCGTCAAATACCAGAGTAGTTTTCGCTTTGGAATCATCGGTCACGAACAGCCGTCCGGTAGCCGGATCGGACGCCAGGTTGAGGAACAGATAAGCTTTGCCATCGCCTGCGGTCAGGCGCTTCTCGATTTTATGCGTATGCGGATTGATGACGAGGATCTCGCCGCCGCCGTTTGCCGCATAAATCCGATCGGTTGTCGCAGACCAGATGATGCCCGTAACCCACTTCCCGGCATTGCGAATGCGCGTTTTCAGCTTCATAGTTTTGGCATCGACCACCCAAATCAATCCTGGATCGCCCACGCCGCCGATATAGAGCATTCCCTCATGCCAGAAAACTTCACGCGCGCCTAACGCATCGCCATCCGGGCCTTTCTCGCTGAACATCAGGCGCTGTAAAACCTTGCCGCTTTTAGCCTCTACCTTGGAGACGCCGCCATCCAGCGTATTGGTGGTGTAGAACACGCTGCCGTCAGGATCGGTCGCCATGGCAAAGTTTTTCAGATCGGTATGGGTTTCACCTTTATCAGCCAGTGAAGTCGGATCAAGACGGTAGATCACGCCGCCGTTAACGTCCTTAAACGATTGTGCACTGGCAACATACAGCGCATTAGCCGCGGGAACCGCCGCCATTTCATACAGGCCATTGCCGATAAGGCGCTGAGAAACCTGAGTCGCTGCGGGTTCTGACGCCGCCGTTGGCGCGGCGGTTTTGCCTGCTGGTGCCTGACAGGCGGTCAGGCTGAAAGCGGCAACAACCGCGAGCGCAACCACAGCTTTACGCTGACTGAGCAAAGATTTCATGTAAACCCCGATAATAAAAACTAACGCTGGCAAGGCGTTGCCAGCCTTTGCGTGATAAAAAGAATGAGAATCATACGCATTAACAAAATCTAAGTAAATGCAACATTCGGCGTTGGATGACTATTTTGTTGTTAGCTCGCTGCCCGTCACACGGCGGCGTAACGGTCAGAGAAGGCTGTAATAACAAATTGTTACATCTTAAGTGCATAACGCTGGCGACGTCTGTAAAGCAAATAATTATCATTCTGATTCTCATCAGTCGCCTGTTACCTGACCGATACCCAAGCGTGCGGGTGTGCGCGGGATGCTGGTGGCAGGACAATAACAAAAGAAGCGCCTTGGGCTGCGTATAACAAACAATCAAAGGGTTTTTATGTCTTTTAAAAGCAGGGAAGGCGACGCGGCGGGACGCACGTTGACCATTAAACAGACCTTCACCGTTTCGTTACTGACGCTGGCCATTCAAACCGTTATCCATCCCGCACACGCTGCGGCGATTGATACCACGACAGCAGCACAGCAAGATATGGTCGTGAGCGCCAGTGCGGATAACAGTGCTGAGCAGCAGGACTATGCGGTTCAAACCACCCGTGCAGGAACCAAAATGCTGCTCACGCCACGCGATGTCCCGCAGTCTCTCAGCGTGGTAACGAAACAGCGTATGCAGGATCAGAATTTACAATCGGTAGGCGAGGTGCTGGATAACACCACCGGCATAGCCACCGAGGTGATTGACAGCGAACGCTCTTCCTACTTTTCACGCGGTTTCCAGATAACGAACTTTACCTTCGATGATATCCCGACCTCGGTCAGCGATACGTGGAACTTTGGCGATGCGGGTTCGGATACCGCCATTTATGACCGTATTGAGGTGGTGCGCGGCGCAACCGGGCTGATGACCGGCGCAGGCAGCCCGGCGGCTTCCGTCAATATGGTGCGCAAGCAGGCGGACAGCAAAACGTTTACCGGCAATCTGGATGCCAGCTACGGCAGCTGGAACAAACAGCGCTACGTGGCGGATGTTTCCGGGCCGCTGAATGAAGAGGGCACCGTGCGTGGCCGCGTGGTTGCCGGTTATCAGGATCAGGACAGCAAGCTGGACCGTTATCACAAAGGCAAAAAATTTCTGTATGGCGTGGTGGATGCGGATATTACTGACAACACCACGGCCTCACTGGGCTACGACTATCAGGAAAGCAATACCGGCAACCCGACCTGGGGCGGGCTGCCCACCTGGTATAGCGACGGCACGCGCACCCATTTCAACCGCAACACCAGCGTTGCCGCCGACTGGACGCATTACAATCTGAATTCGCGTAAAGTTTTTGCCACTCTTTCCCATAATTTTGATAACGGCTGGAATTTCCGCCTCAACGGTACGCATGCGGAAGAAACGTTCAACGACAAACTGCTTTATATCGAAGGCTTCCCGGACGCCGAGACGGGTGAAGGCACCACCGGTTTTGGCAGCCGTGACCGGGGAACGCGCAAGCTCGATTCTGTTGATACTTACGCCAGCGGCCCGTTTGAACTCTTTGGGCGTCAGCATCAGCTGATGGCGGGCGTCAGTTACAGCCGTCAGCACAACCAAACCTACAGTGAAGATGGCGAGCTGGACAGCGAACAAATGGGCAGCGTGAACAACAGCTGGAGCGGCGAAGTCGTTGAGCCACAGTGGGGCGACTGGTATCAGAACGCCGATGACGTAGTCCGGCAGAAATCGGCTTATACCGCAGCACGTCTCTCGCTGGCCGATTCGCTCTCTTTAATTGCAGGCGTACGCTATACCCAGTGGAGCACGACCGGCAGCAGCGGCGACATGCGGAAAAATAATCTGACCCCTTACGGCGGTCTGGTTTATGACCTTAACGACACCTTATCGGCTTACGCCAGCTACACCTCTATTTTCCAGCCGCAAACGAAGCGCGACAGCAGCGGCGGCTACCTCTCGCCGGTGACCGGAAAGAACTATGAAACCGGTTTGAAAGCCGACTGGTTCGATGGCCGTCTGACGTCAAATTTCGCCGTGTTCCGCATTGAACAAGAGAATGCTGCCCAGACGGATGGCAATAATTTTGTTAACAACAGCAGTGAACAGGCCTACGTGGCCACAAAAGGCGCGGTGAGCAAAGGGGCAGAATTTGAGTTAAACGGAGCCGTAACCGATAACCTGCAAATGACGTTTGGCGCGACCCGCTACGTGGCGAGAGATTCTGCAGGCCGCTTTAACAGCAATATGCCGCAAACCTCATTCAAGCTGTTTGGCCGTTACCGTCTGCCGGGGCTGCCAGATCTGACCATTGGCGGCGGTATGAACTGGCAAAACCGCACCTTCCAGGACGTCACCGGCCCTGATGGCGAGACGCAGCGTGTTTACCAGAGCAGCTATCCGCTGGCTAACCTGTTTGCCCGTTATCAGGTTACTAAACAGCTGGCGGTGCAGGCTAACGTCAACAACCTGTTCGATCGCACCTACTATTCCTGGCTGAGCGACTACGCGGTCTATGGCGAAGCGCGTAACTATTCTGTGAATCTTTCTTATTCGTTCTGAGCCAGCTCCCCGACCGGCGTCGGGGAGTCCTTTCAGCAGCTTAAATCTGTGCCAGACCACCATCGACGAAAAGCTCTGCTGCGTTGATAAAACTGGCGGCATCAGAGGCGAGAAACGCCACAACCGTGCCAACTTCCTTCGGTTCGCCCAGGCGACCAAGCGGAACCTGAGCCGTCAGCGCATCGAACAGACCCTGTCGGCTCTCTTCGGCGACCAGCCCTTCCAGACCCGGCGTACGAATCGGACCGGGACTGACCACATTGACGCGGATCCCACGATCTTTTAAATCCAGCGCCCAGCTGCGGGCAAAGTTGCGGACGGCAGCCTTGCTGGCACTGTAGACGCTAAAACCTGCGGTACCCTTAACGGAAACGGTCGAGCCGGTAAGAATTACCGAGGCGTTATCGACAAGCAATGGCAGCGCTTTCTGCACGGTAAAAACCAGGCCGCGCACATTGGTGGCAAAAATCGTGTCAAAATGCTCTTCGGTAATGGCACCCAGCGGCGACAGATCCCCGCCGCCCGCGTTGGCAACCAGAATGTCAAAGTGGCCGACGCTTTTGGCAATCTGCGCGTACATTGCGTCCAAATCACCGAGCTTAGAGACATCAGCACGAATGCCGGTTGCTGCGGAGCCAAGAAGGGCGACTGCCTTATCGAGTTCCTGCGGACGACGACCGGTGATAAAGACTTTTGCGCCCTGAGCAATCAGCTCTTTAGCCGCTGCCAGACCAATACCGGTGGTGCCGCCGGTAACCAGAGCAACTTTTCCACTTAATGGATTATTCATTTTCATTTCCTCGTCATTAAACGTTGATTTCAACCCCTGAAAGACATTGCCACGCTCTACAGGGCATGAAAGAACAGTAGTCCTGAAACCGATGCGGAAAAACGGTGTAAAATGAAAATGACTATTCACACAGGTGGATAATCGAATCTCTAACCCGGAGTGAGATATGGATCAGTTAATGGCGATACGGGCTTTTGCCCGCGTAGTGGAAGCGGGAAATTTTACGCGAGCCGCAGATTCACTCACCATGCCTAACGCTACCCTGAGTAAGCTGGTTCAGGAGCTGGAAGCGCATCTTGGCGTCCGACTGTTGCAACGGACAACCCGGCGCGTCACGGTTACGCCGGAAGGGCAGGAATATTATGAGAAAACCTCGCGTATTCTGCGGGATTTGGAGGATATCGACGGCTGCTTTGATATTGCGCGGAATAAGCCGAGCGGGCAGCTACGCATCGATGTGGGCGGATCGATGATGCGCGACGTGCTTATTCCCGCGCTGCCTGAGTTTGTTGCGCGCTACCCTGATATTTATCTCACGCTTGGCGTCTCCGATCGTGCCGTCGATTTGATTGGCGACAATATCGACTGTGTGATCCGTGGCGGCCCGCTAAATGATTCTTCGCTGATCGCTCGGCATATTGGTTTCGCTACGTTGATAACCTGTGCTTCGCCCGCCTATCTGAAGCTTTATGGTATTCCGGCTTATCCGGAAGAGCTTAAAAACGGCCACCGGCTGGTTAGCTATCTTTCACCGCACAACGGCAAAGCCTTTCCGTTTAGGTTTGAACGTGACGGCATCAAAACTGAAATCAAAATCGATCAGCGTATGGGCGTTAACGAGAGCAATGCGCATCTGGCGACAGCGATTGCCGGCCTGGGGATTATTCAGACGTTTACTTATGCAGCTAATGCCGCATTGCGTGACGGCCTGCTGGTGGAAGTGATGCCGCAATGGCGGCCTGCCGCTTATCCTTTTCACGTGGTTTATCCACAAAATCGACACGTAACGCAGCGTCTGCGGGTATTTATTGCCTGGCTGCTGGAGGCTTTTCCAAAAAAGCTGGCAGGAGATAATCAGTAAAACAAATTTTGTGCCGAAGAAATCTGATAACGTGACGGGCAGTCAGCATTATCTGGTAAATAACCCCATTCTATTTAATAATAAACGCCGTTCATTTTTCAAAACATTGTTATTTATTGGTCAAGGATGCTCATTCGTTGAAAAAAACCGATGTTAAACGACTACATTTTTTGCAGCAGGTCAAAAGAGACCCGTTGAAACTGATATTTTGCCTGGGGACGGTTTTTTTCTTCGCGATATTCATCACCAACATTTTGCCGCTCTTCTCCCGCGGCAATGGTCATGGCGGGCTGATTGGGATCGTTGTCGGCATAGTTTTTACTTATCGCTACAGCAGTATTTCGCAGATAAAACTGACGGAAAACCAGCAGGCGTTTATACCCGTACTAAAGAAATACCGTTATCAAAAAACAGACAGTGGCTATTACCAACCGCCGGGACTGAAAATCCTGCAATTTCGTTCCCAACGTATTTACCTCGACAGGCAGGGGGAAAACGTTGTGGTAACCGGCCCCTGGTATGTTCTGCAAAAAATACAAAAAGCACATCCCTGATGGTGGATCGGGTGGGTTGAAGCGGGTTATCTGATGATTACTGGCAGGCTAAAGGCCGGATATTTAACTGACCTTTAGCCTGAAAAAAGCGCAAAGATTTGGTCAGTTACGACTGCGGCTGTCCTACCGGACCCGCGCCTAAGGTGCCGCCGGGTGCCTGCTGACCGCCTGGCGCATGAGGACGTCCATCGTTACCGACGGCGCTACTACGATGCATACAGCCTGATAAGGCAACAACGGCTAAAACAGCAATAAGACCTTTAGTGTAATGCTTCATACGATATCCCCCGGATTGAAAGTGAAGTAACGAAATAAAGCGTAGTCAAAATTTCATTTAATTCAAGGCTGAAGCATTCGTTCATTAGCAGCAAGCGCGTTACGCATCCACTATTAAGACGAATGTCTCATTAGCAAAAGGTTATAAATTCATCTATACAAAGAAAGCGTACTTCACTTTTCTTATTTGAGGCCGATATGGTACACGCGAAAAACGGATTTTATGCTGGATTAGCGGTTTGTTATTTTCTTACTGCGGGACTGGCGGTGGCTAAAGAGCCAGCAGAATTAACCGATGCCGCAGTAAAGCAGCAAATTATCGATGAGTCAGTAGCGGATTATTCCGGCGCCTGCGCCTGTCCCTATAATTCAGCGAGAAACGGCAGTCGCTGCGGTGGACGCAGCGCATGGAGTAAGCCTGGCGGCGCATCACCCATTTGTTATAAAAATGAGGTGACGGCTGAAATGGTTAAGGCATGGCGCGAAAATCATCGTAATGAATAGGGCGGTATAAAAGCCCCGGTTGACTTCGCGCCGGTTGCCCGGTCAGAACAACAGTAGCGTTGTCCTGACCGGTGGGATCAGGCCTGCTTCGGCTGACCGTTAGAGGCGGTAATTCCGCCATCGACCGGCAGATTCACGCCGGTAATATAACGCGCATCGTCACTGGCGATAAAAGCGATGGCATCAGCAATATCTTCTGGTTGGCCTGCTCGCGCCAGCGGGATCCGCTCATAGAATTTGTTCAGCAATGGCTGATTATCCTTCATCTCTTCCGTTAAATCGGTAAGCGTAAAGCCCGGGCACACTGCATTAACGCGAACGCCATCGGCGCCGTAATCCATTGCCAGCGAACGGGTAAAGTTAGTGATAGCCCCCTTCGCTGCGTTGTAGACGCTCATTCCCCAGTCGCCACCCAGCCCGGAAACAGAAGAGATGTTCACGACGTTGCCTTTGCTTTTCAGCAGCGCGGGCATGAAGTAGTGGACGCAGTGGAAAACCCCATCCAAATCCACCTTCATCAGGTTTTTCCAGTCATCCAGGGAGACTTCATGAATTCGTCCCTGCACGATCACGCCAGCGTTATTAAGCAGAACGTCAACCTGACCATATTTTTCCAGCACCTGGCGTGACAGAGCCTGTACCTGTTCCGCTTCACCCACGTCACACGGGGCGACAAGGTGATTACCCTGAGGCAATATTGCCAGCGTTTTTTCCAGCTTCTCTTTTGTACGCCCTACCAGCACCACCGAAGCGCCTTCGCTGGCAAAACGTTTTGCGGCCGCCTGGCCAATACCCGATCCTGCGCCGGTCACGACAACGACTTTTTGCTGAAAACGAGCCATTTTAACCTCCTGTTGCATGTTAACTGTTACCGATAACTTTGGCAGTCTCAGCCGGAAGCGCAAGGTAAAGAGAAAGGGTTTTTAATTAAATAGCTGATAGTAATAGGTTTTTTAGCAAATCATAATGTAAGCAGATTTAACGGAGGAAGGACAGAAAACCTTATTCAGGAAGATCGATTACCATCTTCATGCAGGCCAGCTCACCCGCCATGGCCGAGTGATAGACGGCTTTTTTAACCAGCCGAAAGCCCTGATGCTGATAAAAGCGCCAGGCGTTCGGCGTTGAAGCCAGGGTTAAGGTGGTAAAACCGCGCGCCAGCGCTTCTTGTTTAATAGCCTGCAAAATAGCGGTGGCGTAGCCAAAACCCATATAGTCGGGCAGGGTAAAGATCGCTTCTACGCTGTGCGCTTGCAGATCCAGAAAGCCCGTTGCTACCGGGATCGCCTGATCCGGCGCATCCGTCACAAAAAAAGGGTTTTGGACGATCGCACTAACGAAACCCGGCGGCATCTTATCCGGCGTCCAGGCCGCTACTGCTGCATCGCCATAGGCTTCACGACAGCCTCCGCGGATAGCCAGGTTACGTATGCGCCACAAGGCTTCGGCTTCTTCCGGTCGCGCGCGTCGGGTTCTCATGCCTTCCTCACCGTTTTTCTCCACTGGCATCGTAATAAATGATGGAAAACCCTTCGTCAGGCTGAGGCGTGACAAAGTAGCGACTGATTAAATCGTACTGTGCTTCGGTAGCCTCAAAATCATGCTCACCGTTTTGATTTCTGGCGAGAAGGCGTGCTTTACAAGTGGCATCGGGCACATTAAGAAAGTGCAGCCTGTGATGGCAGTTTGACGTGATAATGATGTCTTTGATGGCTTCGCGGTGGGCGAGGGTATTGGCCGGGAAATCAAGCACCACCGAGACGCCAGCATTCAGTAAATCAGTCAGGTGCGGCTTTATCGCTTCCCACAGTCGTGCGGAACAATCAACGTAATCTGCAACGCTGGTCATCCTGTCAGCGTAGAGCGCTGCCAGCCAGCGATCTTCGCTTAACAACACGGTTAGCGGCGCGTTGGCCAGTTTTCTGGCCAGAGTGGATTTACCGGAGGCGATTTTCCCACAGAGCAGATGAAGCATGGCGGGTTGTTGGCTGAAATGGTGTGACATACAGGCACCTCTTTCGTTACCGACACGCAAAAATTATTCTTCGCGATGTCGCAAAATGAAGGTCGCGATTTCGAACAGCATATCTTCAACTTTTATCATCAATGGGCTGGAGGTAAACACCCAAAAAATCAGCAGTACTACGACTAAAGCAAGGCACACGTACAAAAGGCCTCGAAGCATTGTCAGTCCTCGACTATCCTGGTTCTGTTGATCCAGTAAAACCGGATAAAATCATACAGATAGTTAAATGTTATCGTGTACGGAAGAAAAAACGCAACCAGACCAATCTGCAAAAAAAAGGCTTTCATTAACGAGATACTGAACCACCAGCTCGCCACCGGCATCAGCACGCTGATGAGGCCCGCTTCAAAAAGCACCGCATGGATAATCCTGACGTTCAGGGTTCTTTTGAAACCTTTTCGCTGCTGAACTCTGTCAAAAACACGATTAAAAAGGCCGTTCCACAGCATGGCCGTCGCCGCTGACAATGCCGCCAGGACGGCTGATTTTGTGACGGGTACCGACAAAACCAATGATAGTCCGACAGCAATAATTATGTTAGCTAATACCTCGAACAGAATGGAGTGAAAAATGCGTTCTTTGAGGGATTTATTTAATTCGACTTCCATTTAGCTGCTCCAAAACTGTCGTTAGTTATCGCGATTCACGCAAAGCCATTTAGCGGATTTTTGGGGGCGTCAGCGTAGCAGCGTGGGATGAGACAAACGTTGTTTCACGTCATCGCAGCTTCCAATAAATTTTGCTTTCCGGCCGCACGGCCAGTTTTATAAGATAGCCATCAATGCTGAAGTGCTTCGCTATAACGCCATAATCTGTCGACAGCGACGGGGAAAAGTTGATAAAAACCTGGTCATATCCGTTGCCGTTCTGATGGCCCGCTGCGTACGCGTATCGCGGCCGTCAGCCAGCCGCTTACCCTGACAGCGGCAGAGACTGCTGTGGCGCAGGAAGACGCCATTCTTTTATCCAATATAAAGAAAGCTATCAGGGCGGATTATTATTGCACCATACGAAAATATGCGGTTATTAATTCCGTAGAATCAGCTCCATAAATAATTTTATAAAGCGCTCACGCGTACGCAATTAGCAGGCTAAGGTAATAACATCAATCACTACATTACGGTGAGATGGCTTTTTTGCCCGGCCCTGCCGGGTTTTTTGTTTCTCAAATGCTGAGAAGACGCTGAAGCAAGAGGGGGCTCTATGTTCGTTCATGAGATTGCAATTAGCATTGGGGCAGTATCTTCATCAGGAGCGAGTGTGGTGAGCCATTTAGGAGGCATAAATTACAGCGTGCTGTTTGGTGCATTCGCCGGGGCTGTTTTTTATGTCGCGGGCGCAGCCGATTTAAGTTTGCTGGTGCGGGCGGCCTATTTTATCGTTTCCTGGATTGTCGGGGTTTTTGGAGCCGGACTGGCCGGGGCTAAACTGGCCGATCTTTTAGGCTATAGTGAACACCCGCTCGACGGTCTGGGAGCCGTGCTGCTGTCTGCATTGGCAATCAAAACGTTAACTTTCTTTAGTCAGCAAGATCCCGGATCCTGGCTGGCGCGCTTTAAAGGAGGTTTCCATGGTCACAAGTGATCCGCTGGTTATCACCAACGTTGTGACGTGTTCAGCCATTGCGCTGCGGATAATGTTTTTCCGTAAGCCTGGCTCACATCATCAATGGTGGGCTTCATGGCTGGCCTATCTGCTCGTCATTGCCTATGGATCGATCCCATTCCGCTATTTTTTTGATCATTACGATCATACAAGCTGGTCATCACTGCTCATCAATTTAATTATTGGCGCAGCGGTGTTTCGGTCAAAAGGTAATGTGGCGGTAATTCTGGCAGTACTACGTCCTCCGAAGAAAAACTGAAGGTTCCGCAAGGTCTGTAGGTGACAATTCGTCTGTTAACTCGGTTATAAAGTGGATCTGTCAACCTTTGTCCAGGTCTTGAATCTGGCTCCTCCCGGGGTGAACGTCTGCTGGTTTCTTTCCACGGATTTAAAGCGCGGCAATGACCATACAGACCTTGCGGAAGAGTGGTACTCAAAATTTTAACAACATTTTCTGCTGATTTTTCACGGGCGCGCCCCGCTAAAGGTTGTGTTTTTGTTAATTTAAATTAAGTTAAATGTTATTGGTGGTTATCGGAGCATTATGAAATATATGGCTTTTTGATCGTTTCCCGGTGGCAAGTAGCCTATCCTTTGGGATTTAACCGACTATTTATGCCAGGAATATTCTGCTTTTTTCTCTTTGTAAGCCTTATTCAACCGAGTTAGCCGTGTTTTACAGCTAAAATGCGTAAAAAAAGCGCGCACGGTGAAATCAAGGGTTGAGCTGGCAGCGCTTTCATCCGTAAAATAGGGCCAAAATTCAAATCGGGAGAATTCTGTGTCTGAAGCTGCGTCCATTGCACAAAGTCTGGAACGACTGGAAGAAGCGAAAAATATCGCTTTAGGCTGGCGAATTGTGGGTCAAATGGAGCCTGAGTCGCTGGAGGATGCCATCCAGATGTTGCGGGACGGTTCAGCCTATGCGGCACAGGTTTATGAGCTGCTTTACACCGAAATCAGCGAGCGCGCCAAAGCGTAATAACGCATGAGATCGGGCCGTTTATGTCAGATTAACGGCCCGATAAGAAGCCCACTGCTCCCAGCAGTTCAGCGGATCGATATCACTGTATCCGCGTGAGGGTTCTAAATGCCGCGCAATATTATCCGGTACAAAAACACAGGTCGCATTATCACGTACCTCTTCCACTTCCTGCTGTGTTAACAAGCTTCCCTTCTGCCGTTCCGCTCGTATCAGCAATGCTGCCAGCGACGGGATAAAAACAATCGTCATGCTCACTTCCTCTGCCTCTTCCGCTTTCAAAGATCTTCGGCCTTGCGGTAAAAAACTTTAGGCAAAGCAACGCTTGCGGCAGGAAAGGGGAGAGGACCGGACTCACTGGTGCAGTGTATTGTCAGAAAATCGTCAGGAAAGCGTCAGAAGCCGGTGAAAGATATCAGGAAAGATTGAGTTTCAGGTAAAAAAATGCCCGCAAAAGGAACATTACGGGCCAACACCAGGGAAACTTAATGATTAAATTCTGGCATGCTGGCCGCAAAATGCAAAGAAAAAAAGACAAAAAAACCGCGTTTATTCAGTTAATTTGCTGAAGGAATGCGATCTGATTCAAAATTCTTCAGAGATCAACCACTGGTCGGCTTCATCGAACATTTCTTCAATAATTCTCAACATTACTGATTTGTCGCTTTTGCTGGCATCGGTTTTTACGCCATTCGCCTGCATTGGCTTCACTTTCACTTCTGCATCAGGAAAAACGCGCTGAATACGCTTTTCCAGCTCGCTTAAAATCAGCTGCTGCGCATTGGGTAAGCCAGCAACGTTACGCTTATCATAAATCAGTTCAACAAACATGAGGGGATCCTGGTTAAAGATGCTGGATAAAAATACAGTATTCTCGCCGCGTGTTCAATGAAAATTCTGTTTAGGGGGCAGCAAAATGGCTTATCTGGCAAGGCCTCACGGCGTTGCGCCATTTATCCTGCGGCAGTCCAGGGATGTTCCGATTGTCAGGCGGCGGCGAGAGGGGCAGGATGTTGCGCCAGGCATTTCGTCTGCCATAAGCCAATTTATAAGAAAATAACGGGAGTAACCTGCTCATGTATCGCCTGATCGCTGCTGGAAGCCTGCTTGTCTGCACCACTTTCGCTGCCTGGGGATCCGACGCCTCGCCGCCTTTACTGAACAGCAAGTTCCAAATTACCTGCCCTGGCCGCCCAACCATGACCGTCAGTAACGCTCAGTATGGGCTAACGACGGTGATGTGGGCAGGCGATCACTTCCAGATTGCTTCCGGCACGCAGCAGTCAAAAACCGACAACGGCGACAAAGTGTCTATTGTGCTGTTTCGCAATGGCGATCAAATGATCGTGAATAAAACGGACAGTGAAACTTTTTTCTCCTACAGCGGTGAAAAAAATCTGGTGTCGTGTAACCGGACAGGCGAGCGGGAAAACAGCACTGTCACCTTGCAGCGTACCGATGCCAGCGGCAACGTCGAATCCTGATGGCTTAATAAGCAATTATAAAGATCTTATGCCTCTTATACTTACTCGTTCTTAATGCGGTAGCGGCCATGCGCAATAATCGCATTTTCGTTGGGCTGCCCCGTCCAAAGGTTACTCTCCTGGCCGCTGGCGTAAATCCAGCGGGGTGTTTTCCGCTTCATCCAGTAACGCCAGCCATTCCCGCATGGTCACTTCCTGCCAGGAGAGATGCCCGGTCGTCGTGCCCATCAACACCACATCCGGCCGCAGCGCCCGGTAAAACTCCAGCGTCTTTTTTAAATCAGCTTCGTTACTTTCCGGCACCCGCACCGTGACCCAACGATCGTGATAAAGGCTGATGGTATCGCCAACGAACAGGTAAGTTTTGCCAAAGGGAGAAGCATACAAATAGGTGGTGCTACCCGGCGTATGGCCCGGCGTCGGGACGACGTGGAAGCTGCCACAGTGAACTTCCGCCTGGTTAAACGTATCGTCTGCTTCGGCGAAGGGGCTGATCGGCCCCAGCGCACGATTGTGACAATAAAGCGCTGAATTAAAACGCTGCTGTAAAATACGTGTTCCCGGGCCGGCTTCATGCCAGTGGGTAAGATAGTGACGAATGATGCCGCCAAGGTCATCAATCGCCTGGTGATCATCTGGATTTTCAACTCTTGAAATCAGTAAGTTACCCCGGAGATGCGCGAGCAAAAAACCATGCATCATCCGTTCTGGATCCTGTTCATCAGGTGGAAACTCCGGCGTAGAGACCCAGAGATCCTCATACAACTGCTTCATGCGTGCTCCCTGAAAATTAACGCAGCGTAGGATGACCTGATAACGTCAGCGAACCGGCTGTTCCGTTCACCTGTAAATGCCCTTGCGCACCCAGCGGCAGCGTCACGGTATTCCAGTGATGACCAAATTCCAGCCCGGTAACAATCGGCAGGCCGGTTATCTGCCGTATCAGTGTCCACACGCTGTCAAAATCGTAGCCGTTATCGTATTCGGTGAGTTTTACACCGGTGAAGCTGCCGGTGACAATGGCTTTCTGCCGCGCCAAAACGCCCTGTTGAGCCAGCTGTAACAACATTCGCTCAACCCGGAACGGATGTTCATTAATATCTTCTATTACCAGGATGCCATCCTGAATCTGCGGCATCCAGGGGGTTCCTGCCAGTGAAGCGAGCATGGCCAGATTGCCGCCCCATACCGTTCCGCTGACGGAAACTTGTTGCGGCTCCGTTTGCCACTCCAGCGTTAATTTAGGCGAAGTCAGGGCGCGCCAAAAGTGCTCAATGGTGAATTCAGACAATGTCTCAGCGCCAAAATTACCGGCAAGCATCGGGCCGCTAAAAGTAAACGCGCCCTGTTGCAACAGCGCCATCTGAATAACCGTAAAGTCACTGTGGCCACAAATTGCCATCGGCTGCTCACGCAGGCGGGCGGTCAGCCGGGCGCTGTCGAAGTGGGGAAGCAAGCGGGTCGCGCCGTAGCCGCCACGCACTGGCATCACAATATCTGCCTGTAAATCCTCTTGTGCCAGATCCTCTAAATCTTGCAGACGCGCACTGTCACTCCCGGCGAAACGGCTATCGCGACGTGAAATGACCTGCACGTTGTTGATTTTATGACCCTGATCGCGCAGGCGCTGCACGCCAAGCTGCGCGGCCTGCTGATTTTGACAATAGCCGGAAGGAGCGATGAGATGAAAAGAACGTGGAGAAACGGACATAATATTCACTTTATTCGCTCCATTGGTTAAAGATTAGCCATGTTTCAATAAGATCCTGTAAGAGGATGAGTAAGCTGTTCGCCTCTGGTCGCGCCGTAGCGAATTTTTGACGTCCCAAAGTGAATTATTTTATGTCACTGACGGTCCAATACGCCTGATGATGACGAAAAGGTTGGCTGAAGTCATCAGTGCTGGCGTGAAATTCAGAGTTACGGTAATTTTTTCCAGGCAGGCAGCCGCTATGATAAAGCGCGAGGCTAAGGCTCAGAGGAATAATATAGCGTGAGAAGCGTGAAAACAGTTGCAATATTAAGTGTGCTTTTGCTGGCAGGGTGCGCCAGCCAGTCACACAAACAGGCTAACAATCAGCAGCAAACGCCATTAACCAAAGCGCCGCCGCACAAAGTCGCACAGGCCTGGTCGCTGTTTACAGAGGATGCAGCACACAATTACGGCATCGATCAGAAACTGGTAGATGCGATTATTTCGGTCGAATCGGGCGGCAATCCAACGGTAGTCAGCAAGTCGAATGCCATTGGATTGATGCAGATTAAAGCTTCCACCGCAGGGCGTGAAGTGTATCGGGTGCAGGGACGTCACGGGCAGCCAACGAACTCAGAGCTGCGCGATCCGGTGAAAAACATCAACATCGGCACGGCATACCTGAAAATTTTGCAGGAACAGCCGCTGGCAGGCATCCGTAACCCGGAAACGCTACGCTACGCCACGATAGTCTCTTACGCCAACGGGGCTGGCGCACTGCTTCGCACTTTCTCGCGTGACAGAGATCGGGCTATTGCCATGATCAACGCAATGACGCCGGAAGAGTTTTATCAGCATGTGCAAAACAAGCATCCTGCGGCGCAGGCACCGCGTTATTTGTGGAAGGTCACGACGGCTTACCGCACCATCTGATGTTATCCGGCATGCCTCGCATGCCGGTTCGCTTTTCAGGCTGGTGTAACGTGACAGGCACCCTGTACATCACTCAATGCAGGAAACGAGCTTTGCCCGCCATATTTTTGCACCGAGAGTGCGCTCACGCGTGAAGCAAAACCGATGGCATCCTGAAGGGCGTTCCCCTGGACGATGTTATAAGCCAGTGCGCCAATAAATGAGTCGCCAGCACCGGTGGTATCCACAACCTGCTTGCAGGGCGAGGCCGGAAAATGCTGGAGCAGCGACGCTGACTTCACCACCGATCCTTTTTCTCCCAGCGTGATGATGACCACGCCGTTAATTTTCTCAAACAGCTGTCCGGCAGCACGGCGAGCGGCTTCAACATCGGTCACCGATTCACCCGTCATCAATGCGGCTTCGGTTTCATTGATCACCAGGTAATTGACCTTCTTCAGCACCGCCTCATGGATATGCCGCGCAGGGGCATTGTTCAGCAGCACCGGGCAACCGTGCGCAGAGGCTTGTTCAACGACATCATTGACGACGCTTTCTGGAATTTCAGATTGCAGGATCACCAGCGGAGCATGCTGAAAAAAGGCCGGGCTGATATCGTTACTGCCAATAAGATAGTTAGCGCCTTTGATGATGGTGCTGCAATAGTCACCTTCACTCAGGATCTGAACGATACCTACGCCTGACGTACCGCTGCGTTTAATATTGGCGGTCTGAACACCGTGTTTTTCCAGCGACTGGATAAGCTCCTGACCATAGAGGTCCTGACCGACACAGCCAACCATATTCACCCTCAGCCCCAGGCGAGCGCACTGAACGGCCTGATTAGCGCCTTTTCCCCCGGGCATCGTCATCAGCGCATTACCGGTAAAGGTTTCACCCAGCTGCGGTAAACGATCCTGCTGAATAAGAATATCGTAATTTAAACTACCGACGACCAGCACATCATATTGCATAATTTCCCCCGGTTAATCAGACGCTCTTTTGGTTAAAATAGAATTTCGTGTTTTTTGCAGATTCGACTGGCTTAACTGACTACGTTTATGGGCGACAACCGTGAATAATGCATCGAGGATAGTTAAATGCACGATACGGGTTGATGCATTTTCACCGGTAATAGGGTTATTACGTACGGCGGAAACCAGTGCGTAATCTGCCATGCGGCTTAGCGGGCTGTTAAGATAATTGGTCAGGCAAATCGTTTTTGCCTGATTGTCTTTTGCCGTTTTCATCATATTAATAATGTCGGTGGTTTTCCCGGAATGCGAAACGCCTAACAGTATATCTTCTGGCTGCATTAACGAAGCCGCCATTTGCTGCAAATGGGAATCGTGATAAACGTTAGCAAAAATTCCAATCTTCAATAATTTATGATGGAAGTCGTCACAAATTGCCCCCGACCCTCCACAGCCTGCAAGAATAATTTTTCGTTGCCCCTGTCCGTTGGCTATTAATTCAACGACCTGATTAAAAGTCTCCATATTGACCGTCGCCAGCGAATCCTGAAGCGCAAGGATAGCGCTGAGAAAAGACTCTTCAACAATCGCCCGGGAGCTGCCGCTCTGTTCAGGGAAGGACTGAAAGTAGTCGTCGTCGCGATCGACAACAATTGCCATATGGCTTTTCAACTCATGAAAACCGGTAAAGCCTAATTTCTTGGCGACTTTAGTAATACTGGAAACGCTAACTTTTAAGAACTTCGACATGTCGGTTATACAGGTCTTGGCCAGCGTATCCGGATTATTCTCAATAAAGCGCGCGATAGCCCGTTCTTTTTTACCTAAAGAGGGCGCTAACGTTCGTGCCAGAAGCACAATTTCATTACCATTGAGTTTTTGCTGAATCATTTTTAAGTTCCGTCAAAACGTGGCGAGCCGTTGCAGTATTTGACAGTAGCACAGCCGCTGCACAGGAAAGTGTTAACTGGCTCACAATAAAAGTGTTAATTTTACTCATATATTTTACTCATTTTACTAAGAGTAAAATTATGGCCGTTAAAAACTCACCTTAAAAAAACTTTCGGTAACGCTTTCATATTCTGCTTTCTTTTTTTAAGCGGTGGTTCATAGAATGTTTCATCGCTATCACACCGAGGAAAGAATATGAAATTTTCATCCAGAATTAACTCTTTTAAATCACGCCCTGATTTATATGGCGGTCAGGATAAATTAACCACGCTGGATTTAATTAAGCGTATGGCTACGGTAAAAGGCCTGACGCATATTGAGCTGAATTACCCTGAGCATTTTATTAATCAGGACGTTGGTCAAATTAAAGAAACCATTGCCGCCGTTGGACTGAAAGTGGGGGGTATTGCCTTACGCTATCAGAAAGATTTTGCCGAGGGCGAATTCAGTAACCCGGAGGCGGCCCTGCGCGAAAAAGCCGTGCAGATTACGCTTGAAGCGGCTGAGGTTTGTAAAATACTTGGCGGAAACACCGTGACGCTGTGGTTTGCCAATGACGGTTTTGATTATCCCTTCCAGCTGGATTACACCCGTGCTTACGACAACGTAGTGGCGTGCCTGCGGCGCGTTACCGCTGAACATCCGGATATGACGTTTAGCTTCGAATATAAGCCTTATGAACCGCGCACGTTTTCACTGATTGGCGACGTGTCGTCCACGCTGATGCTGATTGACGATGTTGGCGCGCCCAACCTGGGCATTACGCTCGATTTCTGTCATATGATCATGAAAAAAGAGAATCCGGCCTTTTCGCTGTTTTTATCAGCGCGGCGCAACAAGCTGGTTGGCTTTCATTTGAATGACGGCTACGGACATTTTGATGATGGTCTGATGCTGGGTTCTGTACATCTGATGCAAACGCTGGAATATATCTATTATGCGAAAAAAGTGAATTTCGACGGGCTGGTCTATTTTGATACCTTCCCAAGCCGTGAAAACCCGGTGGCGGAATGTGAACAAAATATCAGGATGTATCAGCTGCTCGCCGGCTATATCGACAAGCTGTCCATCAATGAAATCGAATCTATTATCCAGTCGCAGGATGCCATCCGCGTACAAAAAATGCTGCTGTCGCTGATTGCAGGCAATAACGAATAACGGACTCCGCGCGGCGCTTTACGATCTGACTCACTACCTTACCGATATCTTTCCGCCAGCGTAACGCAGGTTACGCTGAGGAGGCGCTATGTTAGAAAAAATGGGTTTACCCGCCAATTTGTTCTGGGGATATGTTGGCCTGACGTTGTTTATGGTCGGCGATGGCGTCGAACAGGCCTGGATCTCCCTCTATCTGGTCAGTAAAGGCATGAGCGTCTCTGGCGCGTCGTTCTTGCTGACCTTTTATGGCATCACCGTCACGCTGGCCGCCTGGTTTTCCGGCGTGCTGGTGCAAACGATGGGACCGCGAAAAGTGATGCTCTGGGGGCTGGCCACCTTCTTTATTGGCAGCATCGGCTTCATTGGTTATGGCCTGCCGCAGATGAATATGGCAGTGATGTTGCCGTTTTACGCCATTCGTGGCATTGGCTATCCGCTGTTTGCCTATTCATTCCTGGTGTGGATTAACTACAGCTCTCCGCTTGAAAAGCGGGCGACGGCGGTGGGCTGGTTCTGGTTTACCTTCTCGCTGGGGCTGAGCGTCATCGGCCCCTGGTTTTCATCAGTGGCGCTGCCGGTGATGGGCGAAATGAAAGTGCTTTGGGCTGGCGTGGTATTCGTGGTGGTGGGGGCGTTTCTCGCGGTGGTGGTTAACCGTGATAAGGTGCCGCCGGATGAAATCCATCCCTTTAATCTGCAAGAGCTGATGATGGGGATTACCATTTTGCAACGGCCCCGTATTGCCATCGGGCTGGTAGTGAAATCGATTAACGGCATTGCCCAGTACGGTCTGGCGGTATTCCTGCCGCTCTACCTGATGGATTTCGGCTACAGCAAAACCGAATGGCTGCACATGTGGTCGGCGGTGTTTATCGTGGCGATTTTTGCCAATCTGTTTTTCGGCTTTTTTGGCGATAAATTTGGCTGGCGGAATACGATTATGTGGGTTGGCGGCGTCTGTTACGCGTTGGTATTGATGCTGGTGTGGCTGGTGCCGCAGATGGCAGGGCATAACTTCTGGCTGATGACGTTTGTGCTTTGTTTGTGCGGTATTACCATGGCTGGCTATGTCCCGCTTTCGGCACTGTTTCCGCTGCTGGCGCCGGACAATAAAGGGGCGGCAATGTCGGTGCTGAACCTGGGGGCCGGATTAGGTGCGTTCCTGGCGCCTGCCATTGCGGGCGCTTTTTACGGAAGCTGGGGAGCGGGCGGAGTGCTGAGTATTTACGCCGGGCTCTATATTCTCAGCGCCGTACTCACGCCGTTTTTGAAAACGCCGGAAGAGTTGAAAGGCGAAATGGTGTTAAAAGATCGGATTATCTGATTGAAACAGGGGCGTCCATGGCCCAGGACGCGTTGTTCCAGGCCTGTGCTCCCCGCGCTTTGAGTTTGTCATCAGTCTGCACAGGGCCGCTTAAGCGGCCCTGATTGTTGTTACTGGAAGCGGGTCGCTTTCTCGCGAGCAAGCCTTTCCAGCGAAAAAATAACCTGTTGCAACAGCCGTTCCTGGGCAAAATTCAGCGTTAAAAAGCGGAAGCTCAGGCGGGGCGTTACCACGGTTTCATTTTTATTGCCCACCACGCTGCGCTGACCGACGTTGATCAGATTCGCATCCACTTCAAAACGGCCATATTCCCCCAGCTCAACACGCAGGTTTTTGAAGCTTTCCCCACCCTCCAGCGTTTCCGGGATAGGGGAATCGCTGAGCACGCCGATGCCGCCCAGCGAGAGATCTTGCAGACGCATCCGGCCTTCGCCACTGCCGTCCGGCCACTTGACGTAGCAGTAAAAAATAGGGTCGAGCGGGGCGGAAACGCGGAAATATTCACGCCGTTGGATCATCAAGAGTTCGTCGGGCAGACCGGCACCAAACGCGGGCAGACCGTCATAGCGCTCTTCTTCCAGTTTGCTCAGGGCGAACTCGACTTTTGCACCGTGGGTTTCGGCCGTCAGATGCAAATCGGCGGTTTCCAGCGCAAGCTGGTTTTCGTAATCATTACTGCCCAGATCGACAACCAGACGTTCTTTATCGGCATACAGCAAACGGGTGATAAACTGACCGCGGGCATGGGAAACCATAATGGGGGTCTGACTTTTTAGCAGATTTTTTAAAACTGCCAGCACGGCCAGCGGACCGCGCTTGAGATACTGTTCTTTGTCTTCTTCTTCTTTCACATTCGACTCCAGTTGAATGTCAAAAAACGCGCGCCTGGCGGTGATACGACCAATTATCGGCATTCACACGTGACGCTTTAGGTTTTTTAAAAAAAAATTGAAAAAAGTTTGGCTTTAAATCACGGAGTTAGAATCTTGCTCTATACTCTTTGCGTCTGATTTTAACAAACAAAGGAGCAGTAAATGGGTATTTTGTCATGGATCATTTTTGGTTTGATTGCCGGGATCATTGCTAAATGGATTATGCCAGGGAAAGATGGCGGTGGTTTTATCATCACGGTAATCCTGGGTATTGTCGGTGCCGTAGTAGGCGGTTGGATCAGTACTTTAGTCGGATTTGGTAAAGTTGATGGTTTCAACTTCGGCAGCTTTATCGTTGCGGTGATCGGTGCCATCGTGGTTCTGTGGATCTACCGTAAAGTCAGAAGCTGACCTGCATAATATTTGAATGAGGGAGACGAATGTCTCCCTTTTTTTTGCCGCGAAATCAGAAATCATAGCCAACGGTAGCCACTACCGAGCGTTCTGCGCCCCAGTAGCAATAGCCCGTGCCGTAACAGGCCGAGACATACTCTCTGTCGGTCAGGTTATTGGCGTTTACCTGCACCCAGGCACCTTTCAGGCGGCTGTTCCAGGCAGAAAGATCGGCGCGCACCGAGGCGTCAAATAGCGTAACGGAGGGCAGACGAGTGGTGTTTTCATTATCTGCCCACTGCTTACCGATGTAACGCACGCCAGCGCCAATGCTGATACCGTAATCCAGCTGGTATTTTGCCCATGCAGAAGCCAGAGAGTTCGGCGTGACGTAAGGCGTGTGGCCGTCATTACCGTCCGTCGCATCTATGTAACGCACATGATTCAGCGTGTAGCTGGCCAGCGTACTCAGCCTTGGCGTTAGCTGGTTGTGTGCTTCCAGTTCAATCCCCTGCGAATGCACTTTCCCCACCGGCTCATAGTAGGAGAACTGAACGTTGCGGCTTCCGACATTTTTCTGCGTCAAATCATACAGCGCCAGCGAGTAGAGATCGGCACTGCCCGGCGGCTGATATTTCAACCCGGCTTCATACTGCTCGGCCGTCGTGGGTTTCAGCAGGTTCTGATCGGCACCGGAAAGCGACTGCGGCGTAATCGCCTGACTGTAGCTGACATAAGGAGAGAGGCCGTTGTCGAAAGCATAAAGCAGCGCCGCGCGTCCGCTAACGTGATCGTCCTGACGGCGGTATTTTGTATTGGCTGAGTTATCTTTCGTCTGCGACACGATGCGATCGTAGCGGCCTGAGACATCCAGATGCCATTTTTGCCAGATCATCTCATCCTGTAAGTAAACACCCGTCTGATAATAGCGTCGTTGCGAATCTGAGAACGGATTACTGACAGCCGGCCCAACGGCCTCGCCGGTTAGCGCATTCAGCTGATTCGCATAGCCGCTGGCATCGCTCAGCGTGTTTTTGTATTGATGATATTCTGCGCCCAGCACGACGGTATGCGTCACGTCGCCCGTAGCAAAATCGGCTTCCAGCTGATTATCCAGCGCAAACGCATCGAGAGAAGAACGTGAGCCGGAGTAATAACGGTTGAGCAGATCGGGGTTCGCGCTATCCCAACCGATTTGATAAACCTGATCGAGATCGACGTTCGAATGGGTATAACTGGCATTAGATCGGAAAGCCCAGGTGTCATTAAAGCGGTGGGCAAATTCCAGACTGTAGAGCTGTTCGTGACGTTTAAACCGATCCAGCGAACTGTCACCGTCGTAAAAACCGTTGCTCAGCTTGCGGCCGTTGTGTTCAGTGATGCTGCCGTCACCCGGCACCGCACCATGGTAGCCGCCAGAGGGATCTTTCTGTAAATAGGCGCGTAACAACAGCGAGGTATCTTCATCCGGCTGCCAGAGCAGGGAGGGTGAAAGGGCATATTTTTCTTCACGGGTATGATCGTACTGCGTATCGCTGTTGCGGGTAATACCCGTCAGGCGGAATGCCCACTGGTCGTTAATCGCATTGGTGTAGTCAAAGCCGGTGCTGTTGCTGTTATTGGTGCCGGTCGAAGCGCGGAAATGACCTTCCTGACTAAACTGCGGTCGTTTCGAACTCTCCATTACCAGACCGCCAGGCACTGTCTGACCATACAGCGCCGAAGAGGGGCCTTTGATGACGTCGATGCGTTCAAGGAACCAGGGATCGACCTGCAACACGTTATAACTGCCGGGGTCGCTCATCAGACGCAAACCGTCTAAAAAAATGTTGTCGACGTCGCCACCATGAAAACCGCGTAATGACACCGTATCGTAACGCGTTGCCGCACCCGCGAAGTTAGTAAATGCACCTGCCGTATAATTCAGCGCCTGATTCACATCCATTGCGCCCTGGTCTTCCATTTGCTGACGAGTCACCACGGAAACGGACTGGGCGGTTGTAATCAATGGGCGATCGGTTTTCATCGCGCCCTGGCTGGTTTTGGCGGTATAGCCGAGGGTGGGCGTTGTGGCGGTTTCAGTTGGTTCGGCAGTCACCACCAGGGTTTGAGCCGCAAAAGCAGGTGAAGCCAGCGCGAGGGTACAGAGGAGGACGGAACGCTTTTGAGTAAAAGGCATTCTCATTATTTTTCCCTTCAGAATGCGGATAAATAAAACCCGTCTACGCCAGATTACCGCGCAGTAACGGAAATGTAAGGATTATGATAATCGCAATGAGAATTATTATCTTTTCTTGCAAGGCAGGCAATCGGTGATTTTTCCGATAATTTCCGGCCGAAGAAGGGAAACGCGTTTTCAGGCGGCGCTGAGCCGCCTGAAAAGGGTTATTGACCTTTAGGGATATCGCCCACGTTATTGCAGACCACCCCTTTCGGACAGTAGAGATCCATCAGTTTTAGCGTAACGCCATTGGTCCAGCCAAAGCCGTCCTGCAACGGATATTCGCCGCCGCCACCGCCGCCCAGACCTTTACCTTCCACCACGTATTTTTCTACCAGCTTGTGTTCCTTGTCATAAGTCTGCTGCACATTTTGCAGAAAACGCATGCCAATATCTTTTGCCAGCGCCTGTTTGCCGTAATGATTCAAACCTTCAACTGCCGCCCATTGCAGCGGCGCCCAGCCGTTCGGTGCATCCCATTGCTGACCATTATTGATATTGGTCGTCACCAGGCCACCTTCTTTCACCAGATGGGTCTGTACCGCCGATGCGGTGCGGTTAGCCTGATCCTCGGTGGCAACCTGAAGATAGAGCGGGAACAACGTGGCTGCCGTCAGCTGAGAGCGGAGGGTCGCTTTCTGCCAGTCATAGTCTGCATACCAGCCCTGTTTATCGTCCCAAAAATAGCGGTTGATCGCCTGCTGACGCTTGCTGGCGCGCTCATCAAACTGTTTTGCGGCATCACTATGCTTAGCAACGGTATTGGCGTGTGCCAGCGTCTTTTCCAGATGGAACATCAGGGCGTTCAAATCCACCGGCAGGATCCGCGTGGTGTGTATGGATGAAATATCGTCCGGTTTGGTAAACCAGCGGGAGCTGAAGTCCCAACCGGAAGCCGCGCCAGCACGCAAATCACGATACAGTTCAGCTTTATTTCGCCCGGAGGCTTTGTCCGCTGTAGCAATATCATCCATATAAGATTCGGTACGCGGTACGTCACGCGCATCCCAGTAACGGTTCAGCAACGTGCCATCTTTCAGTTTTACCAGTCGCTTACTGGCCTGACCGTTCGTAACCTTATCCGCATCGGCCATCCAGTAGTCGTACTCTTTCTGCAACTGCGGCAAATATTTGCTGTAGACGCTCTCTCCCTGATGCTGTGCCAGTAGGTCAACCATCAAGCTGAAAAAGGGCGGCTGGGAGCGGCTGAGGTAATAGCTGCGGTTGCCGTTAGGAATATGGCCATATTTATCGAGAAGGGACGCAAAATTGTCCACCATATCCTGCACGCGGTCCCAGTGGCCGCTTTCAGCCAGGCCTAACATGGTGAAATAGCTGTCCCAGTAATAGATTTCCCGAAAACGACCGCCGGGTACTACGTAGGGTTTGGGCAACGGCAGCAGGGAATCCCACTGGTTAGCCTGAGTCGCCGAGCGGGTCAGCACCGGCCACAGGCCATCAATATGCTCACGCAGGCTCTGCCCGGCAGGCGGCACGTAGGTTTCACCTGCCACCGGCAGCGAAAAGTTAGCATTTACAAAATGATGCAGATCGAAGTTGCGCTGCTTCCGTTGCATCTGCCAGTCGGCAAGGATCGAGCTCGGATTAAATTTTGGTACAGCATCCGCGAAGGTTTTTTGGTCAGGGTAAAGTTTTGCCGCCTGTACAGCGTGAAACAGTGGCCCCAGACGAATATCAGGTGGCTGAGGCGCGTCGCTCAACATACGTTGCTGTGTTTCAACAGGGGCCGCCCAGGCTGTCTGAGCAATTGCAACGGCCAGCAACGGCAGTGCCAGCGCGGCTTTCCATTGAGTTTGCTTAACTCTCTGCATCAGTAGTTCTCCCTCTTCCAATCGGATGATCTGTAAGTTATTGACCCTGAAACAAACTTTAGACGACATTTCACCCTTTGTGGTGAAACTAGCGGGAAATGTGATGCTATCCGGGTTTTGCCCGGCGATATTTATGTCGTCAGAGGCAGCCTTCACAGAAGACGCTCACTCAGTTTATTTGCCATGCGTAATAATAGGGGCTTAAGCGTATTAAGACGAAATTACGCATATTTTGACTATTACTGTTAATGCAGTGAGGTTAAGTTCCGATTATTTCGTTACATGAACCTTTTTTTGGTGCTAATTTCCGAATAAGGATAATTTTAGAGAAAATGGGCATTTTACCCGGCGGTTAACACTGAAATGTAATTATTCATTAAGGGGTTGTGTTACTTAAAGCGCCAATTAAAAATTTCTGTTGGAACAATGTTTCCAGATGGGGTTAAACCGTTTGTAATAATGCGGGGGGCGGTTTATTATCGCAATATTAACTATCATGCTGATAACGCTGTTTTCTTTATCAACGCAGGTTGATTTTATTTTTTGTCGATCGGGTTTGTCACAGGAGTGCCACAAAAATAGCTGGAAAGTGAGTAGTAAATTTTTAAGGTAATCAAAACGACCAGGGAAGAGTAAAGCCTCAAGTTACAGGGAAAATAACGCATGACAGCACCCATAAGTCATATCCTGCATACCGGCGGTGATCCGCGCACGCTGGCGGAATTTATCGCGCTGCGTCAGGAAATTACCCGGATGAATAACGCTGCATCAGAAGTCGACTGGCTGAGAGTGGAGCAGTTAGCCATTGCGCTGTTCAGAGAGAACGGCATGGATTTGCAAAGCGTGGCCTGGTATACGCTCGCCCGGGCCTGGCGAACCGGCCTGATGGGACTTTGTGAAGGGCTCGAGATTGCTACGGCAATGATGAAACATCAGTGGTCGACGCTCTGGCCGCACCCGTTATCGGCACGTCTGGCCATTATTACCTGGCTGAGCGCCGGCATCCAGCAGGTGCTGCCTACGCTGTCGCTTACTGAGGAAGATCTGGCGCTGCTTCAGCAGCTGCAAAATCAGCTGCAACAGAATGTTGAAACTCTGGAAAAACTGGCGCAGAAACACTTGAGCCAGCTGGATCGCTTAATTGTGCAGGTTAGCAGTATGATTGAGCAGCTTCAGAGGCCAGAATTGAAAATATCACCTGTGGCCCAACCAGAAACGGAACTTAGCACTGACGGCCCGCTACCCTTATGCAGTGGCGAAAAATTTACGCCGCTAATCTATGTGCCACATGACTTAACCTCCTCTTCGGGGCTCAACGTCAGATTCAGTTTTTGGGCGCGTAGCCAGAGGTTTTTCGCAGGCATGGTTTCGATGGCCCTGCTAAGCGGGATCATTGCGTGGGGCTATTATCTGCTTCAACCCGAGCCCGGCAAAGGAGAGAGGATCGCACTGCTCGCACAACAAATCACGCCTGAACGGGTTCATCAGTATCAAAACTGGCAGCAGATGATTGTTTCGACTGCATTACCGGTGGAACAACTGCTGCTATGGAATACGGCGCAGCTAAGGCTACAGAAACTGGCGACAATGATTAACGAGTCGGATATAAATGCAGAGACCTGCCTGTCCGTAACGGAAATAAAAGCGCAGCTTGTCACTATTCAGCAGCCTTTACAGGCGGCATTACCCGTAGAGGAGTTGCTGCGTCAGTTGGAAAAAAATAAACAGTCGCCGGTATTGCGGGGCAAAATTGACCACCGCTTACAACAGCTGATGGCGCGCTATGCATTAATTTTACAGGCTGATGAAAGGGAAGGTCAGTAAAATGACAAATCACGACTTTTACTTTTTTTTTCAAGGCAGATAAAACTATTCAGCCAGCTTCTTAATTCGAAGCTGGCTGTTATATCTTTATTTAGCGCATTTATTACACTGGTTCTGCTGAATTAACTGGAAAAAATCGTTGCCTTTATCATCAACAAGAATAAAGGCAGGGAAGTTTTCAACTTCAATTTTCCATACGGCTTCCATTCCCAGCTCCGGATATTCCACACATTCCAGACTCTTGATGCTCTGCTGTGCCAGCACCGCTGCCGGACCGCCAATGCTCCCCAGATAAAAACCCCCATGCTGATGACAGGCATCTGTAACCTGCTGGCTGCGATTTCCTTTTGCCAGCATAATCAGGCTGCCGCCATTGGCCTGCAGGCGGTCTACATAGGAGTCCATGCGGCCAGCGGTAGTCGGGCCAAGTGAGCCTGAGGCGTAACCCTCCGGTGTTTTTGCCGGACCGGCGTAATAAACAGGATGATCCTTGATGTACTGCGGTAAACCTTCGCCTCTCTCGAGACGTTCGGCCAGCTTCGCATGAGCAATATCACGCGCAACGATAATTGTACCGCTCAGTGAAAGGCGAGTGGAAACCGGGTATGCCGACAGCTGGGCCAGGATTTCTTTCATCGGACGATTCAAATCCACCTTCAGGACGTCACCTTCCCCCTGCTGACGCAATGCCGCCGGAATGTACTGGCCGGGATTGTGCTCCAGTTTTTCAATCCAGATACCGTCACGATTGATTTTGGCTTTGATATTTCTGTCAGCAGAGCAGGAGACGCCCATACCGATTGGGCAGGAAGCGCCATGACGGGGCAGGCGGATGACGCGAATATCGTGGGCAAAGTATTTTCCGCCGAACTGTGCGCCAAGACCCAACTGCTGTGCAGCAAGCAAGAGTTCCTCTTCAAGCTGAACATCGCGGAAAGCCTGGCCGTGTTCGTTGCCTTCTCGCGGCAGCGCATCATAGTAGTGCGTTGACGCCAGCTTAACGGTTTTCAGGGTACTTTCTGCCGAGGTACCGCCAATAACAAAAGCAATATGGTAAGGCGGGCAGGCTGCGGTGCCTAATGTGCGCATCTTTTCCGTCAGGTAGTCTTTCAGCTTGCCCGGATTGAGCAGCGCACGCGTTTCCTGGTAAAGATATGTTTTATTAGCGGAACCGCCACCTTTTGCCATGCAAAGGAATTTATATTCCTCGCCATCCACGCTGTATAAATCGATTTGTGCAGGTAGATTGGTGCCGGTATTAATCTCTTTATACATATCCAGCGCCACGTTTTGCGAGTAGCGCAGGTTATCTTCCCTGTAAGTGTTGTAGACGCCCTGTGACAGTGCCGCCTCATCACCGCCGCCGGTCCAGACGCGTTGGCCTTTTTTCCCCATAATAATGGCCGTGCCGGTGTCCTGGCAGGTCGGTAAGACGCCTTTCGCGGCAATCTCTGAATTTCTCAGGAATTGCAGGGCAACATACTTGTCGTTTTCACTGGCTTCCGGATCGCTCAATATCTTAGCCACCTGCTGCTGATGGGCAGGACGCAGCATAAATGCAGCGTCATGAAAAGCCTGTTGTGCCAGCAGAGTCAACGCCTGAGGTTCAACTTTAAGTACTTCCTGGCCAGCGAACTCGGCGATGGAAACATAGTCGCTGCTCAGCAAATAGTATTCAGTATCTTCATGTTCAAGCGGGAAGGGAGACTGATAAACAAAAGGTTTGGTCGACATTTTATACTCACTTAGTGACGTAAAGCCGGGCTCCGGGCGGGGTCTGGCAAAGTGACTGCAAGGGTTGTGTTATCCAACCCGCCTGTCGCGATGTCAGGCGGGTCAGGGCAATGACTGAGGAAGCCAGTGCAATCAGAACATCATCACCATCCAGGGATAGCCAATGAGCATCAGGCCACCAAGGAAGATTGCGCCGAAGATGGTTCCCAGTCGCCAGTAATCTTTTGTGGGCAAATAGCCGCTGCCATAATAGATAGGGCTTGGACCGGTGCCGTAAGGGGTAATAATACCCATAACGCCCAGCGAGGTGACCATCATCAGGCAGTAGACCGGCATATTAATGCCCGGAATCGCTGCGGCGATAGTCAGCATGGCAGGCAGCAGCGCCGTTGTATGCGCCGTGGTGCTGGCGAACAGATAGTGCAGCAGGAAGAAAGCCACCAGCAGCATGACCGCCGCGACCTGCGGATCGATACCCGTCAGCAGCTGTCCGCCTTCTTTACCCAGCCAGGCAATAAAGCCAACGCGTGCCAGACCATCGGCCAGCGCCACCAGCGTGGCGAACCAGGCGAAAGTGTTCCAGGCCGGTTTATTGCTGGTAATGTCATTCCAGTTCAGCACGCCGGTCCACAGCATCAGAACCACGACCAGCAGGGCCGCCATAGCCGGCTCGATCCAGCTGGTAGCAAAAATCCACATCAGCAAGGCGCAGACGACAAACACCAGCAGCAAAATTTCATTACGTGAAAGCTTGCCGAGCTTTTCCAACTCGCTCTTCGCCCAGCGAGGAACTTCATCATTAATTTTCACTTCCGGAGGATAGAACCAGTAAGCCAGCAGCGGCATGGTCAGGATTAACAGCACGCCCAGCGGCAGGAAAGCCAGGAACCAGGTGCCCCATGAAATCTCGAAACCAACAATGCTTTTCACCAGCGCCAGTGCCAGCAGGTTAGGTGCCAGAGCGGACAAAAACATTGAGCTGGTGATACAGGCTGCGGTAATCGCCACCCACATCAGATAAGAACCAATTTTACGCGCGCTGGGGTCGTTAGGCTTGGAACCGTACAGCGGCGGCAGGTTGGCAATAATCGGATAGATTGTCCCGCCGCTGCGCGCGGTGTTGGACGGGGTAAACGGTGCCAGCAACAGATCGGCAAAGGTAATGGCATAGCCCAGCGTCAGGCTCCGCCGCCCAAGGTATTTCACCAGAATCAGCGCCAGACGACGACCGAACTGCGTCTTGTCATAGCCCGCGGCGAACATAAATGCGCCGAAGATCAGCCAGACGGTAGAATTGCCAAAGCCACTGACCGCCCATTTAAAGGATTCGGTAGCCATCTTGAATTTAGGGTTAGCCAGCTCAGCCGGGCTAAACAGCAGCCACTGACTGAATAGCGCGATGACCACCACGCCGGTCAGACCAATTACCGCGCCGGGCAGGGGTTCGAAGATCAGCCCGACGATCACCCCAACGAAGATGGCAAAGAAATGCCAGGCGTAAGGTTCCAACCCGGCAGGCGTGGGAACCAGTAATAACAGGACCGCTACCAGTACGGGCAGGAACAGCATAATCAGGCGTTTTGATCCTGAAGAAGCAACGGGCGCTTTTGGAGGTTCGCTCAAATCAGATCGTGGTTTCATAGTATGTGTCTACAAGTTGTGAGGAATAGGTTCAGGGTTCGGTTGAGTGTATGTCTTTTTATCTCTTTATTCTTTCTTCGCTAATCAACCGGACCATCTTAAACTGGTGGAAGTGTTTTTCTTGCTCTTATTTTTAACACATAATTAAGTCCCCGTGAAGATATTGCGATATGGCTTAAATATAATATTGATCTGGATCAATAAATATTTCTGAACGCATTTAATTTTAAGTAAATGTAATCTTTTCCTTTTGGTTTAATGCGGTAAAGGAGGGGTGAGAACGGCAGCTTTGGGCGCTTAATTTCCAGAAAAGGGCGAAGCTGTTCATGTAACTAGTTGTTTTTAATCGTTTTTATTTTGGTGTTAATCAAAAGTTGATTTAAGTCAACTTCTGATTAACAATAGAGTATTGTTGTGCCCAGAGCTTATGAATTAAATAAACGTAGGGTTTAAAAAGTTTAATAACTAAATTTATCGCTTATAAAAATAAAGAAATTGTTATATTTGGCGTATGAAATCGGACCACTTAATTAATTGGGAAATAGCGCGTCCGCACAGAATCTAAAAATTTTTTAATTTTGGAGTTGATAATAATGAATACGCTAACCCCGATCCTTAATCCTCTGACGCTGCCAAAAGGTGCGGTGCTGAAAAACCGTTTAGTGATGGCGCCAATGACCACCTGTACCGGTTTTTACGACGGCACTGTAACCAGTGAGCTGGTGGAGTATTATCGTGACCGTGCTGGCAGCATTGGCACAGTGATCGTTGAATGCGCTTTTATTGACCCCAAAGGCCCGGCATTTCCTGGCGCGATCGGCATCGACAGCGACAACAAAATCTCAGGACTGAGTAAAATCGCCTCGGCCATTAAATCGAAAGGCTCCAAAGCGATTTTACAGATCTACCACGGCGGCAGAATGGTGGAACCCGAGCTGATTGGCGGCAGAACGCCGGTTGGGCCCAGCGCGATCGCCGCGCCGCGTGAAGGCGCCACGACACCGCAAGCGCTGACCGCTGAAGAAGTCGATGTGATGATTACTAAGTTTGGTGATGCGGTTAACCGTGCCATCAAAGCCGGTTTTGACGGTGTAGAACTTCATGGCGCCAACACTTACCTGATCCAGCAGTTTTACTCTCCTAATTCCAACCAGCGTGACGATAAGTGGGGTGGCAGCCGCGACAACCGGGCGCGTTTCCCACTGGAAGTGTTAGAAATCACGCATAAAATGGCCGAACGCTTCGCAGATGCTTCATTTATTATCGGCTATCGTTTCTCACCAGAAGAGCTGGAAGTCCCCGGCATCCGTTTTGACGACACAATGTATTTGCTGGAAAAACTGGCCGCGCGTGGGCTGGATTACGTTCACTTCTCCGTTGGCCAGCTGCTGCGTCCTTCCATCGTCGAGCGTAACGATCCTACGCCGCTGATTACCAAATTCCTCGCTCAGCGTTCCGCTACGCTGGCGAAAATCCCGGTGATTGGTGTGGGTGGCGTGGTGAACAAAGCCGACGCTGAAAACGCGCTCGAACACGGTTTTGATCTGGTGGCAGTGGGTAAAGCCTGCATCGCTTACCCGGACTGGACAGACCGCATTGTTAACAACGAGCATCTTGAGCTGTTTATTGACAGCAATAAGCGTGAAGAGCTGAACATTCCTGAACCGCTGTGGCGCTTCTCGCTGGTTGACGCAATGATCCGCGATATGAGCGCGACCGGGCGCAAATACAAAGCTGGCGTGTATCAGGAAAAAGTCGAAGCCGAGGCGCTGAAGCTAAAAATCAACGTCACGCTGGATACGGACCGCATCACCGATATCATGCTGGTGCCGGACGATACGCTGGATGTCGATTTTACCACGACCTTTGAAAGCCTGCGTAGCCGCATCCTGGTGGCAAACAGCCCGCACGTTGATGCCGTCACCGGCGCAACCACGCAGAGTGAAGCACTGAAAAAAGCGGTTTCGCGCGCGCTGGCCACCTCCAGTAAAGAGCAGGTCATTGATGAAGGGGGTAATCCACAAGCGCCGCAAAACTACGATGTGGTCGTGGTGGGCAGCGGTGGCGCAGGCCTGGCCGCCGCGATTCAGGCGCACGACGAAGGTGCCCGCGTGGTGATTATTGAGAAGATGCCGACCATTGGCGGCAACACCATTAAAGCCTCGGTAGGGATGAACGCGGCGGAAACCCGTTTCCAGAAGCTGAAAGGCATTGTCGACAGCAAAGAGCTGTTCTATCAGGAAACGCTGAAAGGCGGCCAGTTCAAAAACAATCCCGTGCTGCTGAAAGAGTTTGTTGAGCTGGCACCCGAAGCGATTGAATGGCTGGCGGCCAAAGATATTGAACTGAACGACATCACCATTACCGGCGGCATGAGCATTGACCGCACCCACCGCCCGGCGGATCGCTCAGCGGTTGGCGGCTTTTTGATCAGCGGACTGGTAAAAAATATTAACAAGCGTGAAATTGAAGTGCTGCTGGAGACCTCGGTTGCAGAAATCATTTTTGAAAACGGTGCGGTAACGGGCGTTAAAGTGGTTGATGAATACAACGACAGCCGCATTCTTAACGCGAAAAGCGTGATTGTTGCCACCGGCGGTTTCAGCGCCAATCGTGAAATGGTGGTGAAATATCGCCCCGAGCTGGACGGCTTTGTGACGACTAACCATAAAGGCGCAACCGGCAGCGGTATCGCCATGCTGCAAAACATTGGCGCGGACACGGTCGATATGGGCGAGATCCAGATTCACCCGACCGTAGAACAAACCACGTCTTATCTGATCTCTGAAGCGATTCGTGGTGGCGGTGCAATCCTGGTCAGTCAGGAAGGGAATCGCTTCTTTAACGAAATGGAAACCCGTGACAAAGTCTCTGCCGCTATTATCGCGCTGCCGGAAAAAAGCGCCTGGGTGATTTTTGATGAACAGGTAAGAAAAAACAACAAGGCGGCAGATGAGTATATTGCCAAAGGCTTTGTGGTCAGTGCGCCTTCACCGCAGGAGCTTGCCACCAGGCTGAATATGAATTTCCATACGCTGCTGGCGACGCTGGAACGCTACAATCTGTTCGTTGATAAACAGGAAGATGAAGACTTCGGTCGTAAAACCGCGCTGCGTCACCCGCTCAATCAGGGACCGTTCTATGCCATCCGTATCGCGCCGGGCGTGCATCACACCATGGGCGGCGTCACTATCAATGCCGATACCGCCGTGCTGGATGCGCAAAAACAGGTCATCAGCGGTGCCTGGGCGGCTGGCGAAGTGGTTGGCGGTATTCACGGCGCGAACCGCATTGGCGGCAACGCGGTGGCCGATATCATTATCTTCGGCACGCTGGCAGGCCATAACGCAGCCGCTCACGCGCTGCGTTAACGAGGCGAACCATGGTTCAGGAGCAGGTTTCTTATTCGGCGGTCCTGATGGGATCGCCAATCCTTCTCAAACTGTTTGTTGATGACCAGGCCCTTGCTGCACAGGTGTTTCGTCTGATCAAACATCAGGAAAATCTGCTGACCGTGAACCGGGCGCAGTCTGAAGTGATGGCCGTTAACCATGCCGCAGGCCAGCAGGCAGTCAGCGTCTGCGCGCCGGTTTTCCAGCTAATTAAGCAGGCGAAAGCCGTTAGCCAGCTGAACGGCTGCTTTAATTTTACCATTGGGCCGATAGTCAAACGCTGGAAGATCGGTTTTCAGGGCAACAGCGTGCCGCCCGCAGCAGAACTGCAACGCCTGCTAACGCTAACGGATCCGGCCGATGTGCAGCTGGATGAGCAGGCGCAGACGGTATTTCTGCGTAAAGCAGGGATGGAAATCGATCTGGGCGCGATAGCCAAGGGCTATATCGCCGATGTGGTCAGGGATTTTTTACGTCAGCAGGGCGTGACGCGGGCGCTGATTAATCTGGGTGGTAATGTTCAGACGCTGGGCGCGCCGGATGAGGCAGGGCAGGGTTGGGCGATTGGCTTGCAGCAACCCTTCGCCGGGCCGGATGCGTTGATTGGCGTCATCCACGTCAGCAGTAAATCGGTGGTGACCTCTGGCGTCTATGAACGCTATTTCGAGCTGAACGGACGCCGCTATCATCATATTCTCGATCCCGCTACCGGCTATCCGCTGGATAATGAACTGCTTAGCGTCACCGTGATTTGTGACCACTCGATAGACGGCGACATCTTCACCACGCTGCTGTACGGCATGGGTGTCCGGCAAGGTCTGGCTTACCTGGGCCAGAACCCGCAGATTGAAGCTATTTTTGTTACCAAAGACCGTCAGGTGATTTGTTCCTCACGGCGGCAGTTTAGCTTCCAACTGTTACACCAGGATTACCGGCTTAATGCAGTTACTGACAGTACTGCTTGAGTAACGCGCTGTATTCCGGCTGTAACCGGTAACGATAGACCGGACGGCCCGTCGCACCGTAGTGAATGCTGGTAAACAAAATATGGATCTGCGCCAGCCAGATAAGGTATTTACGGCAGGAAACGCGCGAAATATTAACTGCGGCAGCCAGTTCATCGGTTGAAAACTCTTCTGCCGGGTGCGCATCAATCCACTGGCACAGCGTACGCAGCGTTTGCGGCGTCAGGCCTTTCGGCAGCCGTTTATTATCGCTTACCGTATTGTCGCCATGGATCAGTCGGTCAACGTCCGCCTGCTGATAATATTGCTGGTTATCCATCAACAATTTTTTTTGCCGCCAGCCGGTCAGCGCTTCTTCAAAGCGTGAAAACTGGAATGGCTTAATCAGATAATCGACCACGCCATAATGCAGCGACTGCTTAATGGTGCTGGCATCCGCCGCTGAAGAAATGACAATCACATCGATAGCACGCTTTGCCGCGCGCAGCTCCGGCAGCAAATCCAGTCCGTTATCCTGCTGCATATAAATATCCAGCAAAATCAGGTCGACATTGCCATGCTGCACCCACTCTTTGGCCTGCTGCAAAGTCGACGCGACGCCGCAGCAGGTAAATCCCTCCAGCTGGCTGATGTAGACGCGGTTTAGCTCTGCCACCATGGCATCATCATCGACGACTAAAACATTGATCATGCGATTTTACTTTCTCCATCCCAGGGCAGTTGGACAAAAAATTGGGTATAAACATCGGGTTCGGACTCTACAGCAATTTTTCCGCCAAGGCTTTCGGTTTGTTGTCTGGCAAGGAATAACCCCACCCCTCGATTATCGCCCTTCGACGAGAAACCTTTATCAAAGATAGCATCAAGCCGCTCGGCAGGAATACCCGGCCCGTCATCGCTTACCACGCAGGCGAGAGAACCGTTCTGATAATGCAGAAGCACGGTAATTTCACCTTCGGATTCGCCGGCGGCATCCAGGGCGTTTTCAATCAGGTTACCCAGTACGGTAATCAGCGTTGCCACCTGCTGTTCGCTGCCGCTGTCGGGCAAATCGCTGTCTTCATTGATGGTCAACCGGTGGCCCAGATCCGAGGCCCGATTGATCTTACTCAACAGAAAGCCCGCAATCACCGGCGATTTTATCCGCAGCAGCAGCGAGCCAATTTCATTCTGATATTTACTGGCCGTTTTCAAAATATAGTCTTCCAGCCTGGCATAACTTTTCATATGCAGCAGGCCAAGAATAACGTGTAGCTTGTTCATAAATTCGTGAGAGCGCTCGCGTAATGCATCGGCGTAATTCACCATGCCGTCGAGTCGCAGCATCAGCTGACTCACTTCGGTTTTGTCACGGAAGGTACAGATGGCGCCAATAATAACGTCGTTGCTTTTCACCGGCATGGTGTTGCTGATCAGAACCCGGCCTTTGAAGTTGATCTCGACGTCCCGTTTCGGCACGCCGTCGGCTAACACCTCCCGTAAATGGGTCAGCAGAGGCGCGGCCCGGTCGATCATATCGCTGCTGTTGCCGTTTAGCGCCTGCTGCGCGCCGGTTTCCAAAAACAGCTGGCGGGCGGCCCGGTTAGTCAGCGTCACCTGCGCGCGATCGTTAACGGCAATCACCCCTTCCTTAATGGATTGCAGCATCGCCTGGCGCTGCTCAAAGAGAGTGGAGATTTCATAGGGCTCCAGCCCAAACAGAATACGCCTTAAGGCTTTTACCAGACACCAGGTGCCGATCGCTCCGGCGACAAGACCAAATAACACCGTCCAGAGAATGTACCAGCGGCTCTTGTTGATTTGATGCGTAACTTCGCTTAATGAGATGCCGATAGCCACCACGCCGATTTGCCGATGCTGCTCATCGTAGACCGGGGTGAATACCCGCAGGGCTTCGGCGAGCTGGCCGCGATTTATCGCGACGTTTTCCTTTCCGGCCAGCGCAGGTTGCAGATCGTCGCCAATAAAATGCTGACTAATTGCCTTTTTATTGGGGTGTGAAAAGCGGATGCCCTGCATATCGGTGACCACCACGAACAGCAGGTCATTACTTTGCTGAACGGCCTGCGTCAGAGGCTGAATGATATTGCTGTCAGAAGGCAAGCGCAGGCCGCGTTGTATTTCCGCCGAATCAGCCAGGGTGCGTGCCACCGCCAGCGCTTTATCCCTGACGCCGTCGCGGGTGATCTGACTGATCTGTAAAAAGTAGAACAGATGGACAACCAGTAATACCGCAGCAATCGCTGCGCTGACCATCAAACTGACGGAAGTACTCAATTTCATCGGGCGTTTCCGCCGCCGATTGCGTTGCAAGTCGCTCATTATCACTCCATGAATAATCAGGCCGATTCTTTGCTGACACTGTTTTCAGTGAGCCGATAATATAGCGCGAAGGCGCTTGCGGATCAGATTTAATTCCACAAGCGCCCGGCCTTTTAACCACCTGTTGGCTTAGCGTAACTGCCGATGATTACATTTCCATGCTTTCGACCGGCACGGGGGAGGTAAAGGTCACAAGGCGATGCGGACACGCCAGCCCGATGCCGGTTTCTTCCAGATATTCCTTGATACGGATATTAATTTCCTGCTGGATATCCATATACTGATTGTAATCAGAAAACTTAAGAATATGCACCACTTCAAACATAATGCGGTCCGCTTCAAAAGAAGCCAGGTGTGCACGGTCGAACTGGGTTTTCTCAATCTTGTTAATGACACCTTCGATCATCGGGCCAATCTGACGTAATTTTTCTGCGGGCGTCGCCAGCGGCACGCCGAAATTAAAGACAATCCTGCGCGTTTGCATCCTTTTATAATTATGAATAGTTTGCTGAAGCAGAATAGCGTTAGCGCAAACGATCTGCTCTCCGCTCAGGCTGCGGATGCGCGTTGTTTTTAAGCCAATATGTTCAATGGTTCCGGCAACGTCGTTAAACACCACAAAGTCGCCAATTTCAAAAGGCTTATCAATGCCTATCGAGAGCGAGGCAAACAGATCGCTAAGCACGGTTTGTACAGCCAGCGCAATGGCAATCCCCCCCACGCCAAGGCTCGCGACCAGCGCGGTAATATTCACGCCCGCGTTAGCCAGAATCGACAATATCATTACCGACCAGACAAGGGCACGACACAATAATCCCAGAATAATCGTGGTGACGGGATTACGGTGATGATCGGAGCCTGAAAGCGTGAGGGAGTAGCGTAGCCATGACTGTACGGCCTGATCCAGCCACAAGGCAATCTGTATTGCCACCACCAGGAACCAGGCGTGCGGAATACTGCCGCTGACCCGGCCGGGTAAAACAATAAATTGCAGGCTAAATAAAAAAGAAGCGAAAAGAATTAACGTAACGCGTGTTCTTTTTAATACGTCGAGAAACACTTTGTGCGCGACGCGGTTATCATTATTGGTTGCCCAATAGGCCACGCGCTTTTGCAGAATAGAGATAAGTTTAGTGATAATAAAAAAAGTAACGGCAGTAATAACCACTACCAGCAGGATGTTTCCCCAGAATGTGAATGATGTTATCAATCTCAAATAATCAGCATGAAAGAGTTCCTTCACGTCGCCCCCTTTGTTTTTTGTGGAAATACAGCCTGTTAAGTATAGTACAAAAAAGTGAGGGTTATTGTCCTGGAATGACAGGTGAAGTTCTTTTAAATTATAAATAAGATGAAGTTTAATTGAAAATGATAATAACCTCACGTGGAGTAATATACAGACCACTCTCACCTGACCGTAGCCAGGCTGCCCATATTATTTGCGGAAATCAGGATGTTATGTGCGGTGCGCATAAGTGCGGGAAGGGTGTTGGAGAGGGCGGCGATAACGGCGCCCATCTCCAGCGCGGTGGCTTCGGCAGTGGCCGCCAGCGCAAGGTTGCTGAGCAGAGCCGAAGCGGCACCGGCTACCACCGGTGCGAGAAAAATGGCCAGCGCCACGACGGCGACGGCGGTTACGCCAACGGCCAGGTAGCCGAGCATTCTTTTCAGGTCGGCGGAATTATCACGCCAGTACTGGTGATAATCGCCCAGCGGCAGCAGCTCCAGACGGGTTTCCCTTTTTTTTTGTTCCTCCAGCCATTTTGTTAGCTTCTCGAAAACCTCAACCGGCACGGGCGCGCCCCTGACGGCTTCATGATAGCTATAGAGGATCAGGCCACGGGCAGGCGAAGCGGGATCTTCCAGCTGGAAGTTGCCAATCGGCATCGGCCGATAATTGTAGGTCGGCCCGAAACAAATCCAGCGGTATTTAAACGATGCTATCGCCGTGCCGGGCTGGGGAAAAATGGGCACAATCATCAGTTCTGGCGGAATAATCCATGGTGCACCGTTGGCGATGAACGCTTTTGGTGCTGAGCTGTTCAACGCCAGACCGCTTAACCAGTCATCAACGAAGGTTTTTACCGGCCCGCGCAGCAGCGCCAGCTTGGGTTCCAGATCGCCTTTAATGGTGTTTTCCGCCTGATCGACCGTACTCACTTCCAGTAACTCACAAACGATAGTGACCTGATAATTATCCAGCGCCAGTCCCAGTACGTCAGGCCGCAAAGCACGGCCTTCGGTCAGTTCAGCGGGCGGTCTGCCTTTCGCGATCAGGTCTCTGTTTCTTTTGTTTTTTGCATAGTAGTTTCGCAGCTCTTTAACAATGATCGCCAGCGCACGATCGGTAAACGCCTGGCCGGTGCCGACCAGCCGAATATCCGATTCCGGGTAGATTTCTCCCCCGGGATAGCGGCGGCGAAAGTCGTTGCGATACAGCGCGGCGGCATAGCACTGGGCCAGCCAGGGGATTGCGGTACGTGGCGGCACTTTGACCCGGTTGCCGCCGCATAAAACATCAAATTCAGTCGTGCTGAGCACGCCGCCATCAGGATGTTCACTCACAGCGCCGCCTTAAATCGTCAGGGGAAAGGCAGGTAATGCGGCATCGCTTTGCAGCCATACCAGCGTCGTCGGCAGCGTAAAATCCCAGCCGTTTTGCGCTTTCGGCTCGACCGCTTGTGCGCCGTAGAGATCGTCGGTGCGCTTACGGATCTCATTAACGATGGATTTATATTCGGGATCGTCAAGCGTCGGCGGCTCGCCGCCCAGCCACAGTTTACTTTCCAGCGGGATCCCCGGCTGGCTGTTTTTTTGCAGGAAAAAGAGTACCGCCGCGCTGTACTCTAAAGGAACCGGCACGATAACGCGCGCAGCGCCAGCTTGCAGAAAGCTGGCGAAAAGCGCATCGCTGTCGGTCAGATTACTGACCCCGACCCAGTTTTTTTTGCGTCCCCAAAAATAGGGATAATAGAGCCAGGTCAGCTGTGGCCAGTCAAACGCCTGTTCAAAAAACTGGATATAACGGCCCTCTTTTAAGGCTTCCAGCGGCTTCATTTCCGGCAAATCTTTCGGCTGATCCTCAGGGCTGGTCATGGCGTCAAACTGATTAAAATGCTGGCCGGTCATCATCGTAATGCAGAGCTTTTTCAGTTCGCATTTCTCAATTTCCAGATTAGCGGCCGGGTTGCGCCCTTCGATAATGACCGCATCTGCCGCTGCCTGAGCCTGGGTGATTTTTTGATCGTAAGCGGTTTTCAATGCCTGCCAGGCGGTATAAATCGCGGCGAAAGAAGTGGACTGCCACTTTTGATATTTTTCAGGCGTGCGGATGCAGTTTGCCGCCACGTTCACGGCATAGGCATTCACATCGTAGCCTGCCACACTCAGCGGCACGATGCCTGTCGGGGCCAGCGCTTCTCCGCTGAGCGTCATGTAATCAAGCGGATTCATCCCTCTCTCAATGTGGCTGGCGTGGTAAGTGTGGGTATTATTTAAAACATGCCAGCCCCATTCGCCAAATTGCAGAATAAACTGCGGATAATTATGCCAGGTCACGGCGGCAGTGACGGTAAACATCTGGAGCTGATAGCCATCGGCGATCACCAGATCCTTCACCGATTTAGAAACGGTTGCGCCGTCCTGAATACCGCTCTGATCGATGGAGGTGCCAACGTAGGTCCAGGCGGGAGGCGGGGGTTCAACGGTGGCGTTGTAGCGACTGGCGAAAATCTGGTAATTGTTTTCGGTAATATCTTCCGCTGTCAGTTCATGCCCGTTGAGATCGAGAAAAGGCACCGGTGGCGTCAGTCCGGCAACCTCGACAGCCTGCTTACGCTGCGAGGCGCGGTAGTAGGCTGCCGGCTCCGGCAGAATAAACTCCAGCATCAGCCGCCGGCCGTAATTATAAATCTGCGCGTGATACTGCTTATCCACCCAGCGGTAAACGCCGATAATGTGTTGGTCACCGTCCTTATTATCAATACCGTGTTTGTTAGTCTCTTCCACTTCATGAAAGGTTTTATCGGTGCGCTCGGTTTTGATTTTCTTTTCTATTTTGCTGATTGACCGGTCGATGACCTCATGGGCGAAAGTACTGCTGTTTTTTGTCGACTCCTCGCTGGCGGTCTTATAGGCGAAATCGCCCTGAGCGGTAATTTTCACTGGCCCATAGCCGCCCGTTACCGTTACCCCGGCGCTGACGCTCATCTCTTCTTTGACGGTCTTTTCAGCCTCTTTTTTCAGCTCAAAACGGTCGGTAGACTGCGTGTCACGTTCCACGCTTTGGTTATCTTCCGTGGAGCTGAACAGAATCGTTTCGGTGCGATCAAGCATGCGATGAGTACGTTCGCGAAACTCACCTTTCAACACGTTTTCAATGTGTGCGACTTCGCCAGGCTGATAGGCGATCAGCTGCTGTTTTACGACCAGAAGATCGCCAATGCCCAGCGGCGTGAGTTTACCGGACATATCAACATCTGCCGCCGATTCTGCCTGACCCGCAAAAATTACCGGGGAATCGGCGGGGATCAGTTTGCCGATTTCGGTTAGCTGGTATTCCTGAACTAGCGTTTTAAGCGACGCGCTGGCAGGAAGCAGTGCCAGCTGACGATTTAGTTTTTGCAGATGATTTTTTAAGACGGTATGGGCCTGTGGCAGGCTGCTGCTGTCATTCAACGTCAGTTGTTTCATCAACGAGCGTGCCTGAACAGGCGTTTGCAGGCCCATGACTTCACCAAAGCGTACCTGATTAGAAAGCATCAGCCGCTGACTGCCGTTAGTCACTTCGCTGCTGGTCTGACGTACCGGCAACCGGCTACCGCTGTCGCCCTCGGTGAGCGAAAGCAGGCGCTGGGTGGTGGCATATTCCTCAAACAGCGGACGCAGTCTGGCTTGTTCCGCGCTGGCCTGCTGTTCAGCCGCCAGCTTTCGCTCTTCCGCTGCATGATGATTTGTTGTCTCCGATGCAGGCGTAAAAGCACTTAAGCCTGGCGGGATGAGCGGACTTGCCTGTAATGCCGCACGCGCTGAAGCGACGTCCGGCAGCTTGTCCTGCTGACGCAGACGCAAATAGTGCAGCAGACGCAGAGCATCCATGGCTATCGGCAGACGTTTACCCGCATCCGGGCCACTCATCCAGGCGGCATAAAGCAGATCGAAGGCGTTAGCCGACTGTTCTTCGATATCCTTATCGGGCTTGTCGTCGGTAGTTGGCGGTGCGTCAGTGTCGCCTTCCTGCGGGGGTAGCGGTTCCTCTGCCGGACGAGCGCGGTAGGCTGCCAGCATTTCATCGCGCCGATCGCTTAAGGGTTGTAGCGCCTTGATGTCTCCAGCCTGATAAAACGCTAATGCCTGAGCGGGCGTTGCCAGTTTGCGCGCCAGCCCATTCAGCGTGCGCTCACCAAAAGATGTGTTAAGCCGGGTATCGTGAATAAAGTGCAGATCGGTTTGCGCGTCGGTAATCAGGTCGGCAGGCCTGACCGCCACGAATTTGAAAACGTCTGTAATGACAGGGTCGGTCATACCGATACCTCACAGAAAAAAGGGAAGGTGTCCCTGGCTCTGCGGCCGCGATTTAAGGCTAGCAGGGGGAAACGTCTTTGCCTGCGGTGCGCTTAACAATCATTACATAACGTTATTATTACGATTTGCAAAACAGGCGAGGGGCGTGGTCATGGACAGAAGGCAGGTTTGTTTCGGGTGAGAAAAGATATTTTGCAGGCGGGCGGTAACGACGTCTGAAACGCGAAGTCAGCTTGTGCAACGCCTCCTGAAAATGGCCTGCGGCTGCCCGCAAGCCAGAAAGGTCTTAACGCCCAACGCGGGCCTGTAATGACGCCGGATAACGGTCGCCAACAATTTTCACCGTTTCGAGCGCCTGGCTGATTTTGCGCAAGTCATCGGCGGCAAGCGTGATATTTGCCGCATGCAGGTTCTCCTCCAGACGATGCAGTTTAGTGGTGCCAGGAATAGGCACAATCCACGGTTTCTTCGCCAGCAGCCAGGCCAGGGCAATTTGCGCCGGCGTTACGCCTCTCTCAGCGGCGAGATCGGTCAGCAGCGCCACCAGTTTTTCGTTGGCTTCAATCGCTTCAGCGGCAAAACGCGGGACTTTACTGCGGAAATCATCTTCGCCGAAAATCGTGCCCGCGTTGATCGCGCCGGTCAGAAAACCTTTGCCCAGCGGACTGAAAGGAACAAACCCGATCCCCAGCTCTTCCAGCATCGGCATGATTTCCTGCTCAGGCTCGCGCCACCAAAGGGAGTATTCGCTTTGCAGCGCGGCGACAGGCTGTACCGCATGCGCGCGGCGGACGGTTTGTGCACCTGCTTCAGACAGGCCAAAGTGTTTAACCTTACCTTCGGCAATCAGATCTTTTACCACGCCGGCCACGTCTTCAATGGGCACCTCAGGATCGACACGGTGCTGATAAAGCAGATCGATAACCTCGGTTTTGAGACGACGCAGTGAGCCTTCCACCGCTGCACGAATATGCTCCGGTCGGCTGTTCAGGATCTGCTGCTTGTTATCGTCACCAAAGGTAAAGCCAAATTTGGTGGCAATCACCACCCGGTCGCGGAAGGGTCTTAAGGCTTCGCCGACAACGTCTTCATTCAGATAGGGGCCATACACCTCGGCCGTATCGAAAAATGTCACGCCGCGTTCAACCGCAGCACGAATTAATTCTACGGCCTGACGGGTATCCGTCGCCGGCCCGTAGCCGTGGCTCAGCCCCATACAGCCCAGACCTATTGCTGAGACTTCAAGGCCGGAATGACCGAGATAGCGTTTTTGCATTGCTAAGTTCCTCGCGGTTTAGGTTAAAGGATCAGACATCCAGCTTGCGGCCGGTCAGCCACTCCACTATCGCGGGATGGCGATGAGAGAAGAAGGCGCTGGTCGCCGTGTCCAGCGCGGTGATGCGCGTTAACTCTTCACTGCTAAGTTCAAAGTCCATAATGTTGATGTTCTCTTCCATACGCGCTTTACGGACTGTTTTCGCCAGCGACACAATGCCGCGCTGATAAATCCAGCGCAGGACAACCTGACCGATGCTTTTGCCATGCTTTTCACCGATGCTGGCTAATAGCGGATGCTGGAACAGACCGTTTTTACCTTCTGCAAACGGTGCCCAGGCTTCCGGCTGAATGCCACGGCTCTGCATCCACGGCACGGCATGCAGCTGCTGGTTAAATGGGTTTACTTCGATCTGGTTTACGGCGGGGACGATACGATTAAAGGCCATCAGGTCAGCCAGCCTGTCCGGCTGGAAATTGCTGACGCCAATCGCCCGAATTTTTCCCGCCTGATGCAGCTCTTCCATCGCACGCCAGGCACCGTGAACATCGCCATAGGGCTGGTGGATCAGATAGAGATCGACATGATCCAGCTGCAAGCGGTTCAGTGAACGCTCAAACTGCGCTTTCGCGCCTTCGTAGCTGGCGTCCTGCAACCAGAGTTTGGTCGTGATAAACAGATCTTTACGCGCCACGCCGCTCTGTTTAAGCGCATTTCCCACCTGCGTTTCGTTCTGATAAGAGGCCGCGGTATCAATTAAGCGATAGCCGGTTTCAATCGCGTCAATCACCGCGCGTTCGCATTCGCTGGCATCCGTCATCTGGAAGACGCCGAAGCCCAGCAGGGGCATGTCAATACCGTTGTTCAGTTTTGTCGTTTGCATAACGTTATCCTTCAGCTGTCGTCCAGAAAAAGCATAACGTAAAGTGATTTATTCGATTAGATGCGGTAATCAGCTAGAGCTTATTAAAATTATTCATTAATGTGCTGGTATCTGACGGGCAACGTTGTGCCAGAAGCGGGCATCACAAACGTCATGCCGGGATCATCATTGAGGGGGAGGCCCCCCCTTTAGTTCGGTTCCAAATTTTACCGGGAAAAGAACCACCGGATATCAGTCATCAAGTCATGCATTTTCTGCCGCTCAGTTGACTAACTGCGGTCTAAAGGCATTCCCGGAAGATTTTGCAGGCAAGGACGCTTTGCCAGATCGGTCGCGCTAAGCCAGATCCCTGGCAACATTCATAAGCGTCTTCTTTACTGAATATTCTTATCCAGAAACGCATGGATAGCAGGAATAATTTCCTTGCCGTGGGTTTCCAGCGCGAAGTGTCCGGTGTCGTAGAAGCGAACGTCCGCATTGGGAAGATCGCGTTTCCAGGCCTCTGCGCCAGCTGGAAGGAAAAACGGATCGTTTTTTCCCCAAACCGCCAGCAGAGGGGGTTGAACCTCGCGGAAGTACTTCTGGAAGTCAGGATACATTGCCACATTCGAGGCGTAATCCAGCAGCAGATCGAGTTGAATATCCGCATTGCCCGGTCGCGATATTTGCACTCCTTCCAAAGTGTATCCATCTGGCGAAACGGAACTCTTATCGGCAACGCCCTCAAGGTATTGCCACTTAATCGAGGCCGGTGTCGGAAAGTCATGCAGGGCATGCCGGTTCTGCTGCGTGGGTTCGTGCCAGTACTTCCGGATAGGTGCCCAGCTCTCGCCCAGTCCTTCCTCATAAGCGTTGCCGTTCTGGGAAATGATGGCGGTCACACGTTGCGGATGTGCAAAAGCAAGACGCCAGCCCACCGGAGCGCCGTAGTCGTGAACCATAAGCGCGTAGGTAGTCAGCTTAAGCTGTTCGGTGAACAGTCCGATGGTTTTCGCCAGCTGGTTGAAAGTATAGGCGTACTCATCTCGTGCCGGCGCTTCGGTAAAGCCGAACGCCGGCAGATCTGGCGCGATGACGTGATAGCGATCGGCAAGTGCGGGGATTAGGTCGCGGAACATGAAGGATGAGGCCGCAAAGCCGTGAAGCAGCATTATCGTGGGCGCTTTTGGATTACCGGCTTCGCGGTAGAAAATCTTAACGTTATCAACCTGTTCGTAGCGGTAGTGAACCGGATTTACTGCCGCGGCGGCAATTGAATGAGAAACGGTCATGATTATCACCTGTAACCATTAAAGTTTGAATTTGAAGGTTACATGTATTTTTGGTAACCTGCCAGAAAAAATTTATGGGTTACATAGCAGCATGAATTCAGACAGCACTTTTTCCGACGCCCCGTTTCTGGCTGATAACCTGGCCCTTGATTTCATTAACAGCGAATATGGCGTGGACGATAAACGTCATGATTGTTTTATTGATGATCAAAGCGTTGCCGACTGGCTGAGTAGGGCCGAAGTGTTGCCCGACATCAATGGCCAACAGCTACCGGATGGACTGCTTACCGAGGCGCGTGAACTTCGCGACACGGCAAGGAATATTGTGCACGCCGCCATAAGCGGTGCTCCGGCAGAACTGGCCGTAATTAATCGGGTGCTTGAGGTGGGATGCCCAATCAGGAAGCTGGAATGGCACGACGACGTGCAGCACTTCCGGATCGCCGTTTATCAAAATACCAGAAGCCCGTCCGGCCTTCTCTGGCCTATTGCCGATGCGCTGGTGAGTCTGATCACCAGCGAGAAATTCGAATTCGTTCGTCAGTGCGAGGCCCATGACTGTATTCTGCTGTTCCACGACCTGAGTAAATCTCACCGCCGACGCTGGTGCAGCATGGCAACCTGCGGCAATCGCATGAAAGTGGCGGCATTTCGCTCCAGAAAGAAAACTGATTAAGGCAGATTCGCCATGACTGCGCGGAAAGCCTGAGCGACCTTATGCGCATAATCGAGGTTTTTATCGCAAAGAGGGGCTGCCGGACTATACATCACGTTGCCCCAGCCTTGTCAGGCGCTGTTCCCCTGGACAACGTTTGCCTGACAGCGATGCAACATATTGGGAAAGGCCAGATGCAAGCTTTACAAAAACCGCCCGTTAATCGAAGAATGAGTCGTCAGCTGTTTGTTTCTCTGGATGGGCCGAAGGGCGCCGGTAAAACCACACTGTTGGAGGCCATGACGAAAGTATTGAGGGCTGACAATAAGAAGGTGATCCGACTTTGCGAGAAAAAAAGCGATCCCTTCAGAAGGGAAACAATGGCCCTCGTCAACAGGCTAGCCAGAAATCCCACTCTGGATTTGGAATGGGAGATTTGTAAACGTTTTGCTGATAGCCGTGCCTGGATTTCCCAGCAAGTGTTGCCTGAACAGCCACCGGACAGCATTATCTTGATGGATCGCTGGTATCCGTCGGATGCCGCGTTTCGCCGGATGGTTCCATTTGCAGAGATTTTACAGCTTAACATTGAACGAAACGTGCGAACGCCTGACCTGCATGTCGGGGTGGTTACTGCACCTGATATTTCATGGGCAAGAGCCGCGGCCCGCTCGCGGGGGCTGAACAGTACGGTGATGTATAAGCTGGAAGAACACGTTGCTTGTACCAGGGCATTTGAGCAAGAGATTGCAAATCACGAATGGGTTTTATGCCGTAATGAAGGAATGCTCGAAGACGCAACGATGCAGATAATTACTGAGATCTACAGATTACCTGGATGCCCGTAGGCATCGGTTTTGCCGCCGCATGCCGCCAGCAGGGGGGGCATCAACGAGGTTCGGCTATTTTTTGTCCGGCTTTTTAAATATATATTGCCTGCGTTTTAATCACGAAAAATATCCGCAGAAGGACTATGCTATGAAAACATTCTACCAGACCCGAGCCACGCCAACCGGCGTTGTCGCCCACGCCGTTTGTCTCTGTGGCTACGCGCGACGTGGCACTGTCGACGCCAAAATGGTTCTGCTCTGAGGATTCGACATGACCACCTTTCATCAACTCACTGCCACCAGTTTGCGTGGACAACCCATCTCTATGGCCGACTACGCTGGCAAGGTGGTTTTGGTGGTTAATACCGCCAGCCATTGTGGCTTCACGCCACAATACGCAGGTCTTGAAACACTTTACAGGAAGTACGCAAGCCAGGGGCTGGTGGTGCTTGGATTTCCCTGCAACCAGTTCGGTAAGCAGGAACCTGGCGGCCCCGACGACATCGCGCAGACCTGTCACATCAACTATGGTGTGAGCTTCCCGATGTTCGGGAAAGTGGAGGTCAACGGTGCCGCTACGCACCCGGTGTTTCGTTACCTGAAAGACGGGTTGCCCGGCGTGCTGGGTAAGCGGATCAAGTGGAACTTCACTAAGTTCCTGATTGGACGCGACGGCAAACCGCTCAGGCGTTTTGCACCGATCGCTACCCCAGAGAAAATGGAAGCGGCAATCCTTGCAGCACTGGAAACCTGAGTGCTGCGGTAATTCAAACCGTCCACTGTCAGAAAACCTCCGACAAACAAAACGATTATAATTTTTTTCTCATAAAGACGGTCGTTCCACCTTTGAAGGGTTCATATCTATCGATTTCATATCCTGCCGCCGAATATAATGCAATGTTCGCCCCGAACGCCGGGTTTGTCTGCAAGCGAATTTCCCCAGGCTTAGCTTGAGCTGCTCCGCAATTGTACTCAATTGTTATATGTCACTCCCTGTTCTCCTGATTAAAATCCTTGATCAGAATTGATCTGTGCCATTAATTCTTTTTCATCTACGGTCATCGTTGCAAGGAAGTCCGCGCGGGGAGGGATATATTTACACAGATAATATTTCATATCGATTCCTGATGGATTGAACAAAATGAGTGCAGACTGTAGTTTTCACTTTCAGGCGGTCTTCACACTTTTCAAAATGGCGCTTTCGAATTCTGCTTCATCAATACCCTTCTGCGTCGCTGCAGCAGCCTTTTTACGGTAAAGCTCGTAGTCAGAAATTTTATTGCCGTGCGCCAGCGCTGAATTATGGGCGAGGTCAGTTTTAAACCAGGTTGGCTCAACCATGCTCACACTGATATTGAACTGCTCCAGTTCAAAACGCAGCGACTTGAAGTAGCCCTGAACGGCATGTTTTGAAGCGGTGTAGTAGGCAAGGTTTGGTGGTCCGATCAAACCCACAATTGAGCTGACAGTTATTATTTTTCCATTCTTCTGAGCCCGAAAACGAGGGAGAAGCGCATTCGTTAATCTGACGGTTCCCCAGAAATTGGTTTCGAACTGCTGTCTGCCCATCTCAACAGGCGTCTCTTCTGCCACTCCTGTCACCATGTAACCTGCGTTATTCACGAGCACATCCAGCGTATCCACCCTGGTATAAAGTTCCCGTACAAAGGCGTTCACCGACTCATCACTGTCTGTATTGAGCTTTAGCAAGGTAAACGGAATGCCTGATGCATGTTTATCAGGTTCCCGTGATTAAAACGGTTTTATTCATACATCCCTTCCGCATCCGGACATATGCCGGAGTAATGTGAGTTTGTGGGAACACCGGTGCTCAAAACGCCCTGGATGATTTCGCAGGGATTTAGGCGTGCTTTTGTAAGAGCTACGTGGTGCACTGCTGCTTTGAAGTAAATACGAGCTCAAGTTAGTATCGTTTTATAGCCGGGAGTGTCGCTTTTCCTGGTGATGCATGGACAATTCTTATCCTGAGGGATGCAAACTCCGGTTTGACCCGTTTTGATCAGTTCCGTAAAAGTCTGGGAATTGCTCCTGCCATGCTGACAAAACGCCTCAATACGCTGACAGAAGAGAAGCTGCTTGAAAAAAGGCCCTATGCCAGTCGCCCGCTGCGCGAAGAGTATCTGCTTACACAAGCCGGGCGCGATTTTCTACCCGTACTGGTTATGATTGGCGCGTGGGGTCGTAAACATCGTAGTGAAGGAAATCTCCTGAGACTGCTTGATGCCGAAACGGGCAACGACATCAGGGCTATTGCTATCGACGCAAATACAGGCGCTGAAATAGGGACCCGACCGATGGACGTTTTGCTCCCTGAGACGGAATGATAAGTTAGCCCGCTTTCTGTCAGTTGCGCTCAATGAAGCGTACAGAATACCTTTTTTAAGATCGGCATCAGAAAAATGCGCCTGTATATTTAAACAAGGGGATGGATGTTGTTCATAATGTCCCTTACAACGGCAATGCATTGATGGTGGCTGAGATTGAGAGTCTAAATAACACGTTTAGGGAGATTAGATGAAAGTTATCAAATCATTCTCAGGCGATAAGGGCGTCTGGATCAACAAACCCACGGTTTCTACGGTAAAAGAAAACCAGTTAAGTTTAACCACAGAATTGAATACTGATTTCTGGCAACGAACTTACTATGGGTTTCAGCGCCATACAGGACACGCCTATGGCTATTACCTCGACGGTGATTTCTCACTGCAGGTGAGAATCAAGGCTGATTTTTGTGAGCTTTATGACCAGGCGGGCATATTAATTCTGGATGATGACGAGCACTGGGTTAAGGCAGGTATAGAATTTAACGACGGTCAGTCCTCAATCGGCTGTGTGGTCACACGTAAAATGTCCGACTGGTCAACAGGACTATTTCCAGGGAACCCAGGCACTTTCTGGATGCGGGCTACGCTTGAAAACGATGCGCTGAGAATACAATATTCGACTGATGGTAAAGCATGGCCGTTGCTCAGACTGTGCTACTGGCCGACAAATCAACGGCATTTCGTCGGAGTGATGGGTTGTACTCCTGAGCGAGAGGGTTTAGATATTGCCTTTGATGAATTCTCGATTGATTACCCTTCTGGTAAGGCGTTGCATGATTTGACATAAATCTTGCCTGCCGGGGCATCAAGCCGGATTCGTACCCGGCATAAAGATATTCAAGCCTTCAAACGACAAAGCTGGAAAAGAGAGATTTAGCTTCTGCGCGTAGCTGAGTTGGGGAGCCACCGCTTAGCTTAAAAATTTAATACTTCTGAGTCATATACGCTGCTCTGGTATTAGTGTCCGCTGTTCGCTCATTACGGCCAAAAAATTTGGACGCAGGCGGTTAGTACATGGGTGATAAATTCATACGCACTGCTCAGAAAATAATACCCGCAGCCCGGCAGATTCAGTCGGTATGAGCATTCTGATTGAGAAGCCGTGTACGGCACACATCCAGAATTTCATCAGCCAGTGCTGAGTTGTCAGGGCAGGCACGGGATAGCACCAGGGCGCCAACAAGATGCGCAATGTTATCAATCAGGTCAGCGCGCGTTACATTTTCATTTCCCAAAACTGCGAGCTGACGTTCAATCCCGGCCGCAAATTCCGCCTTTATTGACTCAGACTGACGGGCTGTATCGGTGCCGAGTGCCGACATCACACACCCCTTTCCCATATCATCGCGATGTGGTCGGGAAAGGTAGTATTCAATAAATTTTTCCCGATCAATACTCGCCGTGCTTTCTGCGGAGCGTGTGAAACCGCAGTTCATTGCCTCGACCATTAGATCAGCCTTGGAACCAAAGTGTTTGTAGAATCCGCCGTGGGTTAAGCCTGCGGCCGCCATCAATTCAGCCACGCCCACGCCATCGTAACCGCGCTCACGAAAAAGTTCTGAGGCCGTTGCAACAATGCGCATTCGGTTTTCCCGAACCTGCTCTTTCGACACTTTCATGTTTTTAAATCCTCTCGAAATCTATGGCTGATTATACATTGATTATGGTCATAATCAAACCAGTTGACTTTATAGATTATAGTCATCATCATTAAACCAGTGCCTTTAGTCATCACTTAACTGGAGATTAAACATGACGAACAGAGAACTATTTCAACCCTATGAACTTGGCTCACTAACACTGCCCAACCATATCGTTATGGCTCCGCTGACGCGCAACCGTGCTGGAGTAGGCTTGGTTCCGGGCGACCTGGCGGCGACCTACTACGCCCAGCGTGCATCAGCAGGATTGCTGATTACCGAAGCGACGCAGATCTCCGCACAGGCGCAGGGTTATCAGGATACGCCGGGGATCTACACGCAGGCTCAGATCGATGGCTGGCGCAAAGTAACTGACGCGGTGCATGCAAAAGGCGGTCGCATATTTGTACAGCTGTGGCACGTGGGGCGCATCTCGCATGTCGATTTACAGCCTGGCGGCGCTGCGCCGGTCTCACCGTCTGCCATCCGTGCTGAGACTAAAACCTTTGTAAACAACGGTTTTGCTGACGTCTCTGAGCCACGTGCGCTGGAATTGCATGAAATACCGGGGATTATCGACGATTTCAGAAAGGCATCGGCTAATGCCATCGCCGCCGGATTTGATGGCGTTGAGATCCACGGCGCGAATGGTTATCTGCTGGAACAGTTCCTCAAAGACGGTGCAAATCAGCGTACTGATCGATACGGCGGCTCTGTCGAGAATCGTGCACGTCTGCTGCTTGAAGTCACAGCGGCCGTAAAAGATGAGATCGGCGCAGAACGCACCGGCGTGCGCATTTCACCGGTTTCACCTGCTAATGCGATTTCATGCAGTGACCCGCAGCCACAATATGATTATCTCGCTGAACAACTCGATGCATTAGGCATTGTGTACCTCCATGTGGTTGAAGGTGCAACAGGCGGCCCGCGTGATATATCACCGTTCGATTACGACTCCCTGCGCCGGCGTTTTAAAAACACCTACATCGCTAACAATGGCTATGACCTGGAACTGGCCTCTGATCAGCTTGCGCAGGGCAAAGCCGATCTGTTCGCATTTGGTCGCCCGTTCATCTCTAACCCTGATCTGGTCGAAAGGCTGAAGACGGGCGCACCTCTGGCCTCAATCAATCCTGAAACACTTTATGGCGGTGGCGCAGCGGGATATACCGATTACCCGTCGCTTCCTGAGAACAGCAGGTAAAGCATCGGCGTCCCTGTTCTGCACACATCGCACATTGCGGATTCTGTTTACACTTTAATGAAGAAGAAAAAATTATGACTAAAGCTTCAGTTCTCATCACAGGTGCATCCACGGGTATTGGTGCTGTTTACGCGGAACGGTTTGCCCGCCGGGGCCACGACCTGGTGCTGGTCGCGCGCGACAAAGCGAAGTTAGAGACGCTGGCCGCGCGTCTGCGACAGGAAAATTCTGTTTCTGTCGACGTTCTGCCTGCCGACCTCACCCAAACGAGTGATTTAGCCGCGGTCGAAGCCCGTCTGCGTGAAGACACACGGATAGGCATCCTCATCAATAACGCGGGTATCGCGCAGTCCGGCAGTTTTACACAGCAGACGCCTGATTCCATAGAAAGCCTTATCGCGCTTAATGTCACCGCCCTGACGAGACTTGCCAGTGCCGTGGCACCACGGCTGGTAAAAGCCGGAGAAGGCGCGATCGTCAACGTCAGTTCCATCGTCGGACTCGCCCCGGAATTTGCCATGACGGTTTACGGTGCAACTAAAGCCTTTGTTCTTTTCCTGTCTCAGGGAATGAATGTTGAGCTGTCATCTAAGGGCGTTTATATCCAGGCGGTGCTTCCTGCCGGCACTTACACGGAAATCTGGGACCGGGCGGGTATCGACATCAGTAACTCGACAAAATTCATGGAAGTGGGCGAGTTAGTGGATGCCGCATTGGTCGGCTTTGATCGCCGTGAACTGGTCACTATCCCGCCTTTGCATAATGCAACCCGCTGGGACACCCTCGATGCTTCGCGTCAGGCTCTGCTTTCAGACATCAAACAGGATGAAGCCGCCGAGCGATATAAAGCACTTTAGTCCATGGGGTGCACTGTGCAGAACGGTCTTCCGGCTGTTCTGCACAGCGGTAAACTATCTGGGGCAGGGGCATGCGAAGGGCAAAGTGGTCGTTAAAATTTAGGCGTCATAATAAGTGAAATTAGAATCTCTTACAGAAAACCGTTACAAATGTGACGATAATATCCAGGCCATTCCGGTAGCTATGTTCATGCCACTCAGTGTCCGCGCGCGGGGTTTATCTGCAAAATTTTCGGACTGCCCTAATCACGCAACGGCAGCGTTGCGGGTTGGAAAAACTGATATGACCCATCACGTCGTGCTTTCGCCTGATACATCGCTATATCGGCATTTTCAAATAACATCCCGGCCGATGCCGTCCCAAACCGTGCGAGGCTGATACCAATAGCTGCCCCGATCCGTACTTCCATATCGTTGATGGCAAATGGCTTTTTCAGGCTGTCGAGAAGGCGCCGGGCAATAGCGGATGCTGCCCCGCGATTGCGGCACTTTGCTGCGACGACAAACTCGTCACCGCCCAGTCGTGCCACCGAGTCGCCCGGGCGCATGCAGTGCTGTAGCCGCTCGCTGACCTGTTGCAGTAAGGCATCTCCTGTGGCGTGTCCCATCGAATCATTGACGGCCTTAAACCCGTTCAGATCGATAAACAGCACGGTTGTGTAGGCCAGATCGTCATCCTGTGCAAGCATGCAGCTAACCTGGTCGTTGATCCAGGCCCGGTTAGGCAATCCGGTCAGCGTGTCGCGGGTGGCCAGTTCCTCAAGCTGCCGGATTTTTTCTTTGTCACGCGTAATGTCGCGCGAAACCAGCACTGCACCGATATTTTTGCCTGTAGAAGGGGTGCTGACGCTACAGGCTTTGCTGCCAAGCGTAATATAGTGGCCGTCGCGATGCAGCTTCCGTACTTCCACTACGTCTGGCCATACGCCATTATTGAAGATGTGTGCCAGTACGTCCCTGGCGGATGCACGATCGTCGGGATGCAGGAAATCCAACACCTGTTGACCTATCATCTCCTCGGCCGACCAGCCTGTCATTTGGCTGTAAGACGGCGAGATCGACACATATCTGCCGTGGGTGTCGCAATGGGCGATCAGGTCAGTGCTGTTTTCAATCAACAGACGGTATTCTGCCGCCGTGCGTAACGCATCTTCAAGTGCCTTGCGCTGCCCGGTGATATCAAAAATGAAGCCGTTGTACTGCATGCGGGAAGCGCTGGGTTGGCTATCCGGCAAGCCTGAAATAATCACACGTCGCGTTGTCCCGTCCAGACAGTGGATCGGCACTTCGATATGAAAGGGAGTCATACATTCCAACGCCGCAGTAAGTTGCAGTGCGATTCTGGCATCATCGTCGGCCTGCGCGAGCCTCAGCCATGCACTAAGCGTTACGCCCTTCAGCGCGGGCATCAGGCCAGCTGGGCTTTCCTGACAGGCAATGCATGTGCCATAGGCGTCCGTGGACCAAACGGCGGAAAAGTTAGGTTTGATCACAGTATTCCTGGTCGATAACGAGATTCAAGGTTAGAAGTTAGATCATCATTTATCGGCCGATGTACCCACTATCTTTAATAGAGCAGGGAATGTCTGACAGGAAAGCAAAGGGCCGCAGGAACGCGAGCCCGACACCGCACGATCTCGCCTTTAAACAGTTTCTGACCCATCCCGCTACCGCAAGGGATTTTATGCAGCTGCATCTGCCCAAGGAGCTGCAGGCCGTCTGCGACTTCAGCACTCTTAAGCTGGAGTCCGGCAGCTTTGTTGAGGAAACGCTTCGTCCCTATTTTAGCGACGTGCTCTACAGCCTGAAAACCAAGACCGGCGATGTCAGACGCAGAGGCGTTTGTACGCGAACTGGCACAGCGTGTGCCGCAACATGGAGACGCATTGATGACCATCGCACAACAGCTTGAACAGAAGGGCATTGAGAAGGGCATTGAAAAAGGTCTTGAGAAGGGCATTCAGCCTGGCAGGCAGGAAGGCCGTAACGAAGGTAAACTCGAAGTCGCCCGTACCATGTTGCAGAACGGCCTGGATCGCAATACCGTCATGAAAATGACCGGGTTAACTGAAGACGATCTGGCGCAAATCCGCCATTGATAATTTTGCGCTGGATCTGCTGCCCGACCGGCAGGGTATGCTGATGAGGCAGGGATCACCCGCGGTTTAGCCTCAGCTTTCTCCTTTATGCAGTTAAAACCGCAATAGTGCAGAGGGTGATCAAATCCTTTTTTTAATGCCAGGCACCGCTGAGCTTTCAGCGGACGTTCTAAAAGCTTCCTTTTTTTTTAACAGCTTCTGACGGGCTAAATTGCCGTTAGGGCTTTTCAGTTTCAACTGAGCCCGAAAAACGATTCTTATCTTTCATTATACTGTCACAATGAAAACGAAGCTGGTCATAACCCTTTTTTTTCTGGCCTTTTACGTTTGGCGTGCGTCGCTCAAGATGGGCAGTCCGTTATGAGCGAGGAGCAGACATTTACTGATGACAACTAAATATTAAACATAAAGTCTCAGTCCCGAACCGCGTCAGATAGGCTCCGCTGTACAAAATTAGGCTTATTCAGATATGTTATTCCCTACTGCAACCCTGTTCACGGAGTACACCATGCCGGAGTTCTGCTTTTTTAAAAAGGGCAAGCACATCGCCGCCCTGGAAAGGACTGACGCGGAAAAATCCGCTCAACTGGCCGATGACGGCTGGGAAAAACAGTTTGAAGAGGTTCGCGCTGTCGATGCTGAAAGTGCGCTTGCCAGGCTAGCGGACGTGCGGAAAGAGGAAGTCACGACGGAGCGAGCTTTCGTAACGGGTTCCGTATTCAGCAGTCTCCTAATGGCCATTCTCAAGTAACGAACAGCGGGCAGCGTTATATGACTCTGCCAGCCCATCGCTTTAACATTAGAGTTCTTCACTGAACCGCCGCAAGCCCTCAGCGCAGTTGAAACTTAAAGGCAGTTTTGAGCGAGAAGCGGACGTTATTCGATTAATTTCAGTTAATTTCGTGAATGTGGAAAGCGGTCAGTAATGTGCCAGACCGCCATCTACAGCATACTGGCTGCCGGTAACATAGGATGCTTCATCGGACAGGAGGAAAAGTGCAACTGCAGCGGCCTCTTCTGCTGTTCCTGCACGACCCAAAGGAACCTGGCTTACCACAAAATCTTCAAACTGCTGACGAGACTCTTCTGGCATAAAGTGCCTGAAGTTAGTTTCAATCGGACCTGGTACCAAAGTGTTGGCGCGGATACCGCGTTCAGCAAACGCAGATGCCCAGCTTTTGACCATAGCGATAACGGCGCCTTTCGTCGCCGCATACAGGCTTGTCATCGCCGCTCCTTCATATACAGATGAGGATGATGTCACCAGAACGGACGCGCCTGAATTAAGTGATTTGGAGAGAGCTGCCAGCTGTAGCATCGGACCGCGCACATTAGCATTCATCATATGATTGAAAGAATCTGCCGTTACAGATTCCGGAGAGCCTACCTCTGCAAAGCCGGCATTAAGCCATAATCCATCAAGTGAACCCCAGCCTCTGATAGCTTCCCCCAGTACGTTTATGTCAGCTTCGCTTGCAGCATCGCTTTTTAAAATAAGTGATGTCGCAGGAAGCAAGCTGCGTGCACGTTCAAGCCTTTCTTCATTAAGCCCTATAATAGCTACGTTGCCACCTTCAGTAACAATACGCTGAGCCCCTGCCAGCCCGATGCCACTGGTGCCCCCCGTGATCAGTATACGTTTACCCTGAAATCTTCCCATGCTTACTTCCTTTATTTAGCTGCGGAATCAACATTTACATTACGTAAAAAGAACACTATTCGTCATCTGTTTCATTACGTAACTATGGGAACGAATGGATTGCGGCCTGGACGTCCGCTTCTGGCACAAAGCGGATACTGGTATCAACAACCTGATGGCCTCCTTCGGCTCCCCGGTACTGTCGGGTCGTCAAGCCCGCGCTTACCGGCATAGCCGGTAAGCTTAGCCGGATTGCGCAGGCGCGTTAAGAGTATTAAAGATGGTGGTTGTGCAAAAATTGTTGTCAGGCTGAATCTGGCCTGGCGGACAATAAGGCCCAAATGAGGAAGAAATTGTGAAATGAGCAGATGTCTCAATCTTCGTAATCAAATTGAAGGGCTGAAGGTCGGCTATGAACTAGAGAAAGTTATATTATTCAAAAGGAAGCGTAAATATTTTGTTTTTTAAAGGAAGTTTAGCTTGAGTGTTTGTTCGGCCGGTTAGCACCGGGTTTAAGAAGCACAAATCAGTATTCTGTAGTAACACATGACTTCAAAGCTTCAGAAGTTAATAATATTCTTTTTTGAATGTTGCAGATAATATAGCAATAAATCAAAGTGTTGCGAGTATCAATCCTGTTCTTTTATAAAAAAGTATTTTTTATCAAGAGGATGCTTTATTTCTCTTATGCTGCTTGCTCGTTAAGCTATTAGCGTAGCTAATGCTATAAATTAAGGTAAATCTTAAAAAAATGATGTTAAGCCAGTCTTGTAGGGTAATTTTTTATAAAAAAACGATAAATTTCATAGGGTTAATAATTAATTGTTGTCATCTTTTTGTGGATTTATTAAGTGAATCCTATGGATTGATTTTTGTTGTTTAAAGCGGTTTTCAAGTGACGTACATTAATATTTGCTTTGAAATTACCAGCTGGTTCTTAAAGTAAAACCGTAATATCAGTACGTTTACATTACCTAATGGTGACACTTATGTTAAATAATCAATTTAGCTTTGATAAAGATGCCATTATAATTTTCCCGGAAGAAAATAACCTCACTAATTTTCCTTACCCAAAAAATAGCTTTACATCGAAATCAGTAAGAGCAGCCCTACAAGATACTAGCGTTCCGAGTGATAATGCAGGGTGGGATACTGTATTTGCAGTTCCAGTATCCAAGGTAAATGATAAGTTAAAGGATTACTTTACAACGCCAATTGTATTTAGTCATGACATGGATGGTAATGTATTTGATGTAAATATTAATCAGGCAACATGCACCCTTTGGAAAATTGTGCCGGGCGGTAAAAATGGAAATGTATTCTTCGAAATAACCTTAACAGGAGGGCAGGCAATTATCAGCGGGAAAACCAGTAACACATATCCACTTACTGGAGGGGTAATCATTTTAGAAATAATGTTTTCCTATATTTCTGTGCCTCCATCAGGAAGTAATGGAGGGGCGAAGTATAATTTACTAGCTAATACAAACACTGCTTCTGGACAGGGTGGCTCTATACCTGGAGCTGATTATGAAAGTATAGGAGCGATTTCTGAAGCTTTTGCAGATTATTACAATAATAATCCTAATCAGCTGCTTTATGTGTTTAATACAGTAACTATCAATGACCAGGTTAGCGATCCTGGATTCCAATGGATTCAACCAACAACAGTTGGATATGCCTATGCTAATGGGTCATCAGATGATAACGCAGTATTTGCCGTTCTCTGCACTGTAAACGGAAGAGTTGATAGTTCACTAACTAATGTTCTAAACCCTTCGTCGATACCTCAGAACTGTGAGAGCAGTTTTAATATATCTCCTCAATGCTTCATTCAGTACATGGTGCTTCCTGTTTTACCCGCTGCATTCAATGCTAAAGGAACATCAGAAGTTATAGACTCATCTTATTTTAATGTTGATAATACAGGTATATCGATAACTAATTCTAAAGATATACCACTGGCACCTGTGACGCATTTGGGATTGCAGTATCACCCTGTCATCAAAAAATTCTCTGTAGAGTGGGCTGTAACTGAAGTAATAATAAGTTCTCATGTTGAGACAGAAGTGTCTCCTGGAATTACAGCAGTTGTAGATACAATTACTTATTATTATGTGACAGGTGAATCTAATACTTTGCAATATAATGTTGATACATCTAAAAGCTCAGTAACTAAGTCATATAAGGTTGCTACTGGCATAATTGTAAGCGCAGCTATTTTGGCAATCATACTTGCAGTGGCTGCTGTAGTTGCCGTTGTTTTTGTCGAGGGCGCTACACTTGTTATAGTCGGTGTAATACTGGCAATAGCAATAGGCTTGACAGAGGCGCTTCCGGGCATATTGATAGCTATCGCAGCAAAAGGTATTAATAATGAAATCCCATCGCTGGCAAATCTAATTAGTAATAGTGCTTCTAAGATATACTGGCCTGGTAGTTCCGATCTATACGTCAGCTTTGCACAGTTTTTTGGGACACTTCAATTAGGTGGAGTTGCATTCCCAAATAGCTGAAATAATAAGCGGTTTGTGAAAGAATATTTCTACACTGTAGATGAAAATATATTTACAGTGTAGTTATTATAATGTTATATAAAGCAATGGTTAGCTGCTACGACATGATTTATTGAGAGATAAATAAATACTCCTATTCTATTTACATTTACTTCGAAGATGTCATGATTTAAGCTATCAAGCGTTAATTTACGGCCCCGGTACATTTAACCTGCTATCATTCAATTACAGCTGAACAATGTAAACATTGTCCGCTTCTGGCTGTGAGTTCAACTGATAGATGCAACACATTGATTAAAACGCTCTGATATGCTGGAACCTCTGGCCACACCTCAATCAAGGATGATGCTATGCCCCTTCAGGACCAGATACAAAAATCTATTCAGGAAGCCAATGAAAGGGAACGTCACCTCTGGCGTCATACCCGCTGGCTGATCAAAGGGCTGCGAGTTGCCGTCTTTCTGTACCTGTTGTATCCCATTGCAATGTGGGTATTCCGGACTCTATAAGTGATGCGGTAATCCCATGCACCTTCTTTAAATACACCGTATTTGCCATAACATCTGTTTGAGGCCCTCAGAAACGCATCACGCGCGATTCTGCGGCAAGATGGCCGTTTACGGCACCTTTTGCTGGCTTCCGGCAATCGCATAAATCTGTTGTTTATACGAATTATCGCTCGTCTCAACGATGTCAGTACTCAGTTTTTCTATCATTGACGGTTTAACAGGGCTTTCATCCTTCATGACAGCCTATATATCAAACGCACGATTTAATTAAACATTATGTTGATTTGAAGCGGCATAAGCCTTAATTTAGTCAACATATTGTTTAATTGTGGCGAGTGCATTATGACTGATAACCATCCAGATGAATCTTATGAGGATGATGTGTTGCGTATACTCGCCGCAGCCGTCCGTGCTATTGGAAGCATCATTTCCTCTAACACAGAGATTGCTCTTCATGACCTCCGCAGACCTGAGTATTCCATTGCTGAAATTGTGAATGCGCACATCACCGGACGGCGTCAGGGCGATTCCGTGCTTTCCGGCATGCGCACGGACAAAGCCTTTATCAGCGCGATGGAAGAAAGTCGGGAAGCCGTAACGCTTTTGACCGACTACGAGACGTTCAGCCGTTCAGGCACCCGCCTGCGCAGCAGCACGGCCATCTATCGGGGACGTAACGCCCGGCCCTTTGCCGCGCTCTGCATCAATGTCGATGATGAAAATATCCGTAAGGCCCTCAGCGTACTACAGAGCCTGACCGCTGTTATGCCGTCGCAACGCGAAGAAGCCATTCCACAGGAAGAAAGCGGCCCGTCGCCTGACAACATTGAAGATCTGATGCGCGACATTATCAACTCGGCGACGGCGCTCAGCCCCGGAGCCAGAAGAGCCGACGGTAAAAAGGCCAAAATTCTCGCCGTGCAGCAGATGCAGGAAAAAGGCATTTTCCTGATGAAGGGCGGCGTTGAAAAAGCGGCGGCGGCCCTCGGCGTCACTCGCTACACCATCTACAACTACCTTGATGAACTGAAAATGTTGGATGACGGGTCACGCCTCTCAGCGCAGAGGAACCGATGAAAAGATATCCCGGCTCGCTGCCATTTCCGTTTGCCCGTGCGGTGGAAGCCAACGGCTTCCTGTTTCTGTCCGGTCAGGTGTCCATGAATGCGCAGGGCGACCCCGTACGCGGCATCACAAAAAACAGACGCGAATCGTCGCCAGCCAGCTGGCATTCGGGCTTGATGTTGAAGTTGAAGTGATGGCACTGGCCTGACGTTCATTTTACCGGAGTAAACCCATGGCGCTTAGTATCACTACCCCACTGCTTGAATCCCTCCCGCTGGGTCAGCTGAACGACACCCGCGTATGGCTGAAAATGGAGGCGCTACAGCCTTCCGGGTCGTTTAAAATCCGCGGTATCGGCTATGCCTGTGAAGCGTATTTTTCCCGCGGTGCCCGGCGTTTTATCTCCTCTTCCGGCGGCAACGCAGGGCTGGCAGTGGCCTATGCGGGCCGCAGGCTGGGTGTCCCCGTCATCGTGGTCGTGCCTGAAACCACGCCGGAGCGCACCCGTCACCGGCTGCAGAGTGAAGGAGCAGAGGTTATCGTTCACGGAAAAATGTGGTCTGAAGCCAACGAGCTGGCTCGATCGCTGTTAACCGGTGACGACGCCTTTCTGCATCCTTTTGACGATCCGCTTCTCTGGGCAGGCCATGCCTCCATGATCGATGAGGTGGTCGCCGCTGGCGTACGGCCGGATGCCGTGGTGCTTTCGGTGGGCGGCGGCGGACTATTGGCAGGCGTTGATGAAGGGCTGCGCCGTAACGGGCTTGCGGATGTGCCGGTTTATGCCGCTGAAACGGAAGGTATGGCCTCCTATGCCGCCGCGCTGAAGGCGGGCGTGTTGACGGAAGTTCCCGTGCTGACCGGCGTAGCAACCTCTCTTGGTGCCCGTCAGGTCTGCCGGAGGGCGTTCGATCTTGCCAGTGAAAGAACCATCGTACCGGTGCAGGTTACCGACGGTGAGGCGGTGAACGCCTGTCTGGCATTCCTGGACGACAACCGTATTCTGGTCGAGCCGGCCTGCGGCGCCGCGCTGGCTCTGCTTTACGACAATAAAATTCCTGGCGGCAGCCACAAAAACATTCTGGTGATTGTGTGCGGCGGATCGACGGCCACCATCGACTCTCTTAAAGGTTTTACCGGCTGATTACTGCGGCAAGTCTCGCATTGACGGTCCGTTCCTCCTTCAATCTACAGCAAAATCCTGTCCACCCGGCGGACGGGAAAGAATGACTTATGACAGAAAGAACTTACTTCAGCAGCGATGCGTTAGAAATGACATCCTCCGTTATCAGCTGCGATCCGCAGGATGACGGCCGTTATCGCGTCATCCTCTCCGCCACAATTTTTCATCCCCAGGGCGGTGGCCAGCCCTCCGACCGAGGTACCATCGGTCATGCCAGCATGCTGCATGCCGTTCAGGAGGATGCGGAAGTTGTGCATTTCACGGATGCGCCGCTGGATACCGGGGCGGTGCAGCTGACCGTGGATGCTGCGCTACGCCAGCTTCATACCCGTTACCATTCGGCCGGCCACCTGATTGCGGTTGCGGGTGAAAAATATGGTTGGTATGGCAGCAAAGGCAACCATCGCCCCGGGGAAGGACGCGTGGTTTTTGAACCGCTGCGCCTGACTACGCCGGTGACGGCCGCGGAATTTGCCCGGGGCGTGTCAGAGCTGGTTAACCAGGCGCTGCCACGCCGTCAGGAGGAGGAGGGGGGCCGCCGTATGATCACGTGGGGCGAGTTGCCGGCGTACGCCTGCGGCGGCACGCATGTGCTGTTGACGTCCGACGTGGGTGAGGTTCAGATAACGCGCGTGAAGGAGAAGAAGGGGCAGCTCTCAGTACAGTATGAGCTGGCTGAAGGGTAAGAAGGCGGTAACTGAGCTCTGGCGGTGCCGGCGAAACGTTTACCGCCCGTGAAATCAATACCGCCGCGTCAGCTAAGCTGCTCAGCCAGCAGGCCCGCCGCAATGATGATCAGCGCACCGGAATCGGGCATTCAGTAGCGGTCTTGGTTTTGCCATCCGCTTTGAACTGACTGAAGGAAACCTGGCAGCTATTCAGTGTGTTCAATTTTAGCTGCGCTTTTACGATCTTGTCTGAAACGCTATAAAACAAAAAATCCACGCAATTGCGTGGATTTTATAAGATTTCGCGCTTCTTATGAGGTTCAATCAAACCTCATGAGACCACAATAACGATTTAGACGTTGAACTGCGTTTGTTTATTTAACCTATTTATTTTAAAGATGTTTTTATTTTTCACTTTAGCGTTATACTCATTTCCGTACTCACTTTTGATGTGATGCGGATTTTGTTATGTGTAAGCAGTAAGTGCGGCGCCCATTGCTGAGCCGCATCGAACTCTGTCCGCGTTTATTGAGTTCTACTCTTGTGCAACTGCCACTGTAGGTTTTAGCGCGACTTGCCCTGTAAAAATTTAATGTTATGATTCTATAGGAAATTCATCGTCAAGAATAAGTCCATAGTCATCTCGTAACTCTCTATCCACAAGGTGGAACCGATCCAGTTCTAGCGTCGTCCAGTGCTCTTTATCTATGTGCTCTAACAAGATAATCTGAAATCCACCTAGTTTATCCATGTCAATAACGAACTGGTTTAACTCTATTAATACCTTGTCTAAGCTTAGGATGTCATCATTGGGCTTCCCGTCACTTGAAAAGTAGGGTGTACTGACTTGGTCAAGTATCAAGAAAGACGTGAATCGCCACGGATAATCTAGACACTTCCGAGCCGTTGATAATACTGGTTTTCATATTCTGTCGGTGACATCTGATTGCTCGACCCATGCCGACGCTTACTGTTATAAAACATTTCGATGTAATCAAAAATATCGCTGCGGGCTTCTTCCCGCGTTCCGTAGATCTTTTTCTTTATGCGCTCTCGTTTCAGTAACTGGAAAAAGCTTTCTGCAACCGCGTTATCGTGACAGTTACCGCGACGGCTCATACTCCCTTCCAGGCCGTGTGATTTCAGGAATAACTGCCACTCATGGCTTGTATACTGACTGCCCTGGTCCGAGTGGACCAGCACCTTTCTTTGCGGATTACGCCGCCATACAGCCATCAGCAGTGCGTTCAGGACAATGTCCTTTGTCATCCGGGATTGCATTGACCAGCCGATAATTTTGCGTGAGAACAGGTCAACAACCACGGCCAGATACAGCCAGCCCTCGTGAGTCCTGATGTAGGTTATGTCCGTTACCCAACGCTCATCCGGAGCATCCGGATTGAACTGTCGCTGGAGCTTGTTGGGCGATACGATACTGGCCTCGCCTTTGCGTGCCCGCGGGCTCCGGTACCCGACCTGGGCCTTTATCCCGACACGCTTCATCAGTCGCCAGACTCTGTTCACTCCGCACTGTTGCCCGCTATCCCGCAAGTCCATATGGATCTTGCGATAACCATAAACGCAACCGGACTCCAGCCAGAACTGTTTGATCTTTCCCGTCAGTCTCAGATCTACCTGGTGGCGCTTAGAATGCGGCTGCTGAAGCCAGGCGTAAAAGCCACTGGGATGAACATCCAGCACCCGACAGAGCAGACGAACAGGCCAGCAACTGCTGTTGTCACGGATAAAGGCGTACCTCAGTCGGACAGCTTTGCGAAGTACGCCGCGGCTTTTTTTAATATGTCCCGTTCGTCGGTAACCCGCTTCAGCTCCTTCTGGAGCCGGCGGATCTCGGCCTGAGCATCTGACTGTTCTTTATTAGTGGAAGAATCCGGACCGTACTTCTTTATCCAGGCGTAAAGGCTGTGGGTGGTGATATCGAGACGTGTTGCAACGCTGGCAACAGAATAACCGCGATCAACAACCTGTTTGACTGCTTCAATTTTAAACTCTTCGGGATAACGCTTACCGCTCATGGGCACCTCTCTTTAAGCCATCTTAAATGACTCGGAGGTGTCTGTTAAACACGTGGCGATTCAACGGAATCCATGGAACCTGCCTTGTCTTGGCGATCTCATGTATAGCAAGGAAAAAGGATATGTGAAGATAAAGGTAGTTTGAAGCACTCCCCACATCAGGCATTTTTTCTATTGTTGTTAAATCGGGAGAATGTAGATGTATAAGTTTTTCTTTCTCATAGTAGAAAGCAGAAAAGTCATTGTAGCCCTTTAGCGGTAGTTTTTTGAGTCGCTTGTTAATTAAAAGATTTAACCCCTGTTTTGCCAGAGTACTCTTCTCTTCATTTTGCTCGACTATCCCACGTAGTTCGGCGATAGAATCATCAAGATTATCTTGTACTACACGAGCGACCTGCTTATTGCTTTGGTTATAGACCGCAAGGTTTGCTTCCAATCGACCTAAATAACGATAGTAATCATTAGGGTTATACCTAATAGGCTGCTTTTTCTCCAGTAGCGACAGTTCCTCTTTGAGCTCCCATATTTTATTATTATTCTCTGCGTGTAAAATTTTTACCTCCTCAAGAAACGGGAAGCTTTTACGGCTACGCAATGAAGACTTAATATCAGAAAGTTCACGTTGTAATTTAGCGATAACTTCATTTGCTAAATCGGAAGGAAATATTTTGTCAACTTGTGAGTTGAATACATTGACAGGCTTGAGCGAATCTTCAGTTTCTTTTAATGCATTGGTATAAGTAGGCTTATCGTCGATAAATGCTTTCAATTGACGATTTTTGGCTGACAAGCCAAATATTTCACGTTCTATCCTTTCCACTTCATGCTTATAATCACTTGGTGCTGTAGGTGTTTGAATCAATTCATAGAGTACGTTAAGTCTGTCTTTATGCGATTCAGGAACACGCTCGATCACTCCTAAAGAATAGGCCTCTCTGGATAGAGTATCTATTTCTTCAGAAAATATAATCGCAGATATAGCATAAGACTCATTTTTTCTTGTCTGAACAGCTTTTTTTCGCTCCAATTCTAAGAGGCGATTCCGTGAAAGTGCGGTGTCTACATTTTCCGCTCCAATGGTCATTCTGAATGTTCGTTCAATTGCTTCCTGATAGCGGCCATCTGTCGGCCGAATGTATAGATGATCTGGTGCGACTATGGTGTTTTGGTCTTGGTAGCTGTATGCAAGGAAATTTCTGAAGGAAACCTTCGAACCCGCCTGAATGAATCGACCGCCATAGGGGACTTTCAACTCAGTATCAATCCCAAAGGCGCTGCTCAGGACTTTCTTTAGATTGTCTATTCGGACATTTAGAACTGGCAAAGTTGGGATTACGCCGTTCTCACTAAAATAGGCTTGGTCTGTTGTTCCATTGCTTTCTGAAGGGCGTGCTATGACCAGCTCTTTGCCATCAATAGCGATTTTGATACCGTACCAGTCTACTTTGGAATCGATATTAGTTTTCGATATTCCAGTAGTTTCGCTTGCTAGTAAGCAATAATCAATGATAAATAGAATTGATGATTTGCCTTTACCTGAGTCCCCTGTAATGACGTTTACACGGTTATGTAAGAACTCAAGAGTCCTTTTGATACCGTTCTTTTGCCAGAGGACAACATTGGAAATCTGAATGTTACTCACAATTCAATCCTAAAAGTTTGATAGAGATCTGAGGTGGCTTCACTGAGAATTAGACCGAGTTTGGGTCCAGCCGCTAAAATATCTAATGCAATTTTTCCAATCTCGGAACTACTTTGAAAAAAAATCTTTTCCTTGAGAACAAGATCATTATTTTTCAATGTAGCTATGCCAAGTTCCTGGGTTAGGAGTATTGTATTCAAGGAAGTGATAGTTAAGTCTTCATACCTTGCACGTACCGTTATAAATGCAGTTGGGTTAGAAATTAGAAGGTCTTTACTGCTTAAAACAACACTGTTTTTCCTCTTCAGAATAGAGCGTATGGCACTATCAAAAAGCAAGGGTAATACCAACATTACTTTGGCAAGAGGTAGGCTGTTTAATTTTGAATTTTCCAATGCACTTTGAATAGCAACCGTACCTATCAATTCATTTTGAATTAATCGATTCATTTTTTAAACCTACTCTGCCAGTCTTTACGCCAGCCAATACGGGGGAGGTTGGAAAGCTTCATGTATTTTCCACAACTCAAATTGCTTGGAAGCTCTATATTTTCAGCCTTCAAGGTATTGCACATTGTTTGGTCATAGCAGTTTTGTGATGCTTGCATGTGTGCAACATCATCTTCTTCTTTTATATTTCTATGCGATTGGTTGTGTAACAGTTGCCAATCAGAAACGGCCTTGTTTTCTAGTCGTAAATTTTCGCTCGCACTAAATGAGCCAGCTTTGCTCAAGGACTCCATAAACTGCTCAGCTAGCATCATTTCGACTCCACGATCAATGATTTCTTCATTGCTGATGCCAATGTCTTTGAGTTGGTCATGAAACTTACTGTTGTTAAAAGATAACTTATCTGGCCGCTGATAACTGTAGTATATATCAAGGAATCTATCGAAGTCGGTGGGATCAGACCGAGCGGATCTGATTATTCTATCAAAGCCGATTTCAGTTCTGAAATTGTCAAAATCAATGATTATTTTTTCACCACTTATGATTCTTGAGAATTTTGACTCTTTGAATGCACCGATCACGTGCTTTCTTGTATCTTCCAAACGTGATTCAGGGATCGAAAGCTGCCGAAGTGCTGACGATATTCTTGTTATGACAGAGGAGTTATCAGAGTGAAACTCGAATCGTTCCAAGACAAAAATGAGCTCTGTATCATCTGTCTGGGATACTGACTCTACATATTTTGCTAACGGATTTGGGGTGTCACCGGTTTTTTTTTGTGACTCTGTCAACGAAATTTCTTTTTCAATTTTTCTAATATAATTGAGGATTGCTTGAATATTCTGGCGCGGAGATTTTAGCAAGTTTACAAACGGTTGATTATTGATATTTTTGTTTGTGTAAAGTTGGAATGTAATTGTTCGACAAGACGGAAGATCCGGAACGAGCTTGAGCCAGTTATATAGGGTCTTCCAAAGATCAATATCTCGTTCTGTGATATTGCCAGGGTTGACAGAATGTTTAACCTGAATAAGTATAAGATCTTTGATGGAGGAATCTTCTGCGATAGTTTCTACGTGAATATCATCGTAGAGTTCAAGACCTAATGTTTGTCCTGGTCTGAGTTCGATAAGTTTTTCGATATATACAAGATCTTGGAATTCAAACCCAAGTGATGTTTTGTCCGCTGCTATTTTATCTGAATGATTCATGCCATTTTCACTCGTTAGCTGAAGTCCTTTTCATGCCTTTATGTCTCATGGAACAATCTTTAATAGCTGATTTGTTTGCTTTCCATGAACAACGAAAGGGTTGCTTAATTGATATAAAAACAAGCTGTTATCTTCTTAATAGCATACGAGGAGGATAATGTCTATCCGTTTTTCATGCTATTGTGGACCACGTGAATCATACACAGCGGGATTTGCGTCTGTGGGTAGATGTTGTTGACCGCATCCTGAAACGCTTTCACAGCATTCATGCAGAGAAATCGGTAGATACTCAATGCCCCGCCCCCCGATTTTTAAGCACTGTCAATACACTTAGCCAGGATATAGCGCATTTGTTTTCTGCCACCCATATGCCTAGTAACTCTTGTTTGCTTTCAATGTTAATGTCTATTGTTAGGGATGACGATTTTTTAATTAATCTACTACAGACAATCACAGGATTTAATCACAGTTTCGATGTATTTGACTGATGTGTCACCTGGGAGACCAGATGGTAGCAGAAAACGGTATGCGACGATGCTCAGATGGCTTCGAGTTAGGCTGCGGTGCGGGTAATGTTCGCGCTGGACTGTTGTAACTAGGAGGCTATAGACTGAGCCGCGAGTTCTATTAGCTAGGAAAGTTCGACCGTGAATGATGTGATGCTGAGAACGGTGGAAAAGTGCTTCGGCAATAGGTTACCAGACAAACCGCTTTAGTGATTGATGAATAACGGTTATGCGTGCATTCGACTTTAATTAGAATGGAGAGTAATAAAATGTTCGATAAGCAAAAGAAGATTGATCAAATTGGATTTGGGCTTGCATATCTAGAGACCTCAATCAAAACCTTCTCGACTGCTAATTATAATAACTTGGCTGTTGTTTCTGAAGATTTAATAAGCTCGCTTTTCAGTTTGCAGAAGGGGTACAACTTAGTGTCTACTAATATTTTAAAGTCAAATTATCCCGGTATAGATGCTGTGGACGTGAATGCTAAGGTTGGCCTTCAAATTACTTCGATTAAAACTTCAGCTAAAGTGAATAAAACATTAAGAGTCATTAGGGAGAATGATGTAAATAGGGATATTGATGTTTTATATATATTCATGAGTGCAGGGAGGCAAAGTAGTTATTCAATTACTGAGAGTTGCCCTGGCGTTGAGTTTTCTGACAAAAACATAATAAGCTTTAAAGATCTTAAGAGGTTACTGGCTGAGGATGATTTCAAGATCGCTAAAGCTTCAGAACTAATAGTGAAGGCATTACCAAGTATCTTTAGTGAGACTCGTGAGAGATATCAGGCTTTACTTGATAACATTGTAAATGTGAGATCTTTGTTGGATCGTAAAGCTTTCTGCGGGCATTATGCCATAGAAGAGCCTGAGTTAATGCTTAAAGCTTATCAGGAAACAAGGATCAGTATACAAACAAGCAAAATATTACATATAGAAAATAAAGATGTTGCGAATGCTTTTTCTAATATTAGATTGTTGATAAGTAATGCTGAGGATGAGGTGGCGGTCAAATATCCTGATGAATATATTCTATATAAGCATGGGAAAACAAATGCCTTTCAAAAGGTCTCTGCGGATTGTGTTCAAATTTTAATGAAAGTGCGTAATGAGATAGCTCGAGAGATAAGTGTTATTGATAAACAGAAAAATGATGTTCTAAAAAGAATATCCACGATGTAGTTTTTTGACATACTTTTTTTCTAAGATTAGGTGCGCGTTACTGTTGCTGGCACGCACCTTAATACGAGCTTATATCAAATAAGCGTTTCACTTGCTGAATTTCTGAACCCTCTGGTTATAACCCGAAAATATTTATATAGAACTGACCTTTACCTTCATCAGTTTTCTGAATCCGGTATGTGATTGGTAGAGAGTTTTGCAGGTCTGGTTTTGTGAATGTTAAGTCAGCCGCACACTGATAAACGTCAAGGCCTGATTCATGGCTTATTGTTCTGACATTTTCAACAGAAATCCTCACATCCTTATCCAGTGTCATGCTTTTCTCGATTGTCTTTCTGGCAATATCCACGACCAGGTTTTTTGCATCATCACTACTACATTTTGGCGTTTTCTCGCCGCAGCCAACCAGCAAACCAGCAGCTATTAATACCAGAAGCATTGTTCTTTTCATCTAAGATTCCTTCGTTAATTAATGAATCGCCACGTGTTTAACAGACACCTCCGAGTCATTTAAGATGGCTTAAAGAGAGGTGCCCATGAGCGGTAAGCGTTATCCCGAAGAGTTTAAAATTGAAGCAGTCAAACAGGTTGTTGATCGCGGTTATTCTGTTGCCAGCGTTGCAACACGTCTCGATATCACCACCCACAGCCTTTACGCCTGGATAAAGAAGTACGGTCCGGATTCTTCCACTAATAAAGAACAGTCAGATGCTCAGGCCGAGATCCGCCGGCTCCAGAAGGAGCTGAAGCGGGTTACCGACGAACGGGACATATTAAAAAAAGCCGCGGCGTACTTCGCAAAGCTGTCCGACTGAGGTACGCCTTTATCCGTGACAACAGCAGTTGCTGGCCTGTTCGTCTGCTCTGTCGGGTGCTGGATGTTCATCCCAGTGGCTTTTACGCCTGGCTTCAGCAGCCGCATTCTAAGCGCCACCAGGTAGATCTGAGACTGACGGGAAAGATCAAACAGTTCTGGCTGGAGTCCGGTTGCGTTTATGGTTATCGCAAGATCCATATGGACTTGCGGGATAGCGGGCAACAGTGCGGAGTGAACAGAGTCTGGCGACTGATGAAGCGTGTCGGGATAAAGGCCCAGGTCGGGTACCGGAGCCCGCGGGCACGCAAAGGCGAGGCCAGTATCGTATCGCCCAACAAGCTCCAGCGACAGTTCAATCCGGATGCTCCGGATGAGCGTTGGGTAACGGACATAACCTACATCAGGACTCACGAGGGCTGGCTGTATCTGGCCGTGGTTGTTGACCTGTTCTCACGCAAAATTATCGGCTGGTCAATGCAATCCCGGATGACAAAGGACATTGTCCTGAACGCACTGCTGATGGCTGTATGGCGGCGTAATCCGCAAAGAAAGGTGCTGGTCCACTCGGACCAGGGCAGTCAGTATACAAGCCATGAGTGGCAGTTATTCCTGAAATCACACGGCCTGGAAGGGAGTATGAGCCGTCGCGGTAACTGTCACGATAACGCGGTTGCAGAAAGCTTTTTCCAGTTACTGAAACGAGAGCGCATAAAGAAAAAGATCTACGGAACGCGGGAAGAAGCCCGCAGCGATATTTTTGATTACATCGAAATGTTTTATAACAGTAAGCGTCGGCATGGGTCGAGCAATCAGATGTCACCGACAGAATATGAAAACCAGTATTATCAACGGCTCGGAAGTGTCTAGATTATCCGTGGCGATTCATAGAGTTGAATGAAGTGGTCAGCAATAGCTTATCTAACAATGATGGTAACTGCTCCAGTTCGTTGAACCCTTTTCTAATCAGTACTTCCTGGAATAATCTTATCTCTGAATAATCACTATTGCGCTCACTATCTATGTTACTGTTGCTATCCTGATTGTTATACGAAAATCTTGATGTGTGAATATAGTTGGTAAAATAGGGGTCTTTCAGTGTGGCATATTTCAAAAGGACGTTTTCAAGTAGGGCGTTGAGTTGGGACTGCTCTTTCTTCTTACCAAATAAATCTTTTATGATGCCTTTAGACTGGTACTGGAAATCAGGGTAATAGGATGGATCTAATGGCGTCATTTGCCGAAATGTTCCAGATACCTCTGGAGAGCACCACGGACAGCTTGTTTCGAAGGTTGTTCTAGAACATGAATAGCATTGATAAATCATCATTATCCCTTATTATTTTACAGTGATTGCTTAGTGATTTTCTCCTTGGAGAATCATCCTTGAGATTTATCTAAAAATCTTTCAGGTTGATATCGAAATAGGGCGTCAATATCAGCTCTTCAAATAAATCATATTCGTGGTGCGGAACCTTAACAAAGGTAGAGTTGTGATTAGGTGTCCACCATTTCTCGACGCCATAATACGCTTCTCTGGCATTAGCTTTGTGGATCAGCCGGAATGGTCTGTCCATCCAACCATCACTATGCTTTGTGAAGTAATTGACTGGGCCGGTGAACTGACCAAGCAGGTATACACCCTGATTACCGTGAGTCAGGTAGAAGTAATCGCCAATCGGAGCGTTTACGAACTCCTCTGCTTGGCTGACGGAAGACTGTCCTTTACCAGCGGTCGTGCGGTGAATGTAGACGAGCTTTTCATCAATACATTCGACCATATCCAGGAATGAAAACTCCTTCCAGCCATGTGACAGCTTCCAGAAATTGGGCATCAAATCGGTATTCATAAGCCTCTTAACCTTACGTTATAAGTGATCGCAATCTGTTGAAATGCGGATCGATTGTGATGACCATTCTGTCGCTGAATACCCATAATCGCAACAAGGTTTGTTGATGAGCTTTTCGCTGAAATCGTTCAAAGAGGATATCGGGAAGGTATGTAGATGCGTTAACTCGCCTGGTTGCTGAAAATGGGTGATCAACACTACTCAGCACTGGCAGGCCAACCATGGTGAAAACATTTGGCGCTTTGAAAAAAGTGATTGAGTGATTTAGTGATTGCGGCTTTGTAGGCGAGCCTGGTCTCTGACTGTGCAATTCTGCATTCAGCGCTGAGCTGGGTTGCGGTTTTTCACCAGCAATTCGTTCATAAGCAAGGGGACTGTCCGCTTCGTCATCAGCCTATTGTACGGAGACCAGCCCGGCAGATTCAGAGGCCAATTACTTCACTGATTAATCGGTTAACAGGCAGAACTGAAATGAGTGACCTGCAAAAAAACACCCTTCCAGACCGCCCAACGTTGCCGGATTTTGGCGTGGTAGACCGGCGAACTACCGCTGCTGTTTAGTGTCCGATTCGCATCTCGTACAATGGTAGGGGGAAATCGGCGATAGTTTCCCCTTATTCTGATGGTTGCAAGGAGCGGTGGTTTTGAGCAAAGTTGAGGTTTCAAAAGAATAAAACCAGAGAATAACATGCGCCTACAACCGCTATTTAATATCACCGGGAGGAAGTTGTACCGCTTAATAACCGGTAACGTTTTACGTATCTGCTAATCCCATTCTGACCAAGCTGATATTTAATCGCTATTTACGTCTACAAGGTATATAGACGTATCTATTATACTCTTTATACACTCTATCTCTATATTACTGTATATATGTCATTACATACTATAGCCATTATCCAGTATCAGCTATCATGAGGCTCCAGCCTCCAATATTATGATCATTATCTAGCATCTGAACCTTGTTGGGTTCACTTATGATTTGAGTAATTCAGTTGTAAATAAATGAGGTCAGGGCATGGGGCTCTGCCCATATATACAGGTGAATTATGAAGCCATACATTACGCATAACAATATCCTTGTGACAGATTCAACGCTGGACTATTTCAAGTCGGTCGTTTTCAGTGTTCCTTATAACGGTGTGCCAAGTCTGCGGCGTCCATTTTATCGAAATATAGCAGTATTCCTTCAGCATGTTATATGTGTCGCTACCTGTAGCCGTAAGAACAGGAAAAAAGCAAAGATTAAAGCGAATAAAAAATGGTCTTATTCTGTGCCAGTACCATTTGAGCTGGGTAGGGATAAACTTCCCGGAGTATTTAAGAAAAGTGGGCCAGCCTATGAACGTGCAATGGAGGCACTGGCAAGCGCGGGAATTATCAAGCTAACCGGGTATTCAAATACTAATCATTTATGCCGGGAATATGCTGTTTCTCAACGTGTTCTGCGTAAGTTGTTTGGCAACGACCGCGAGGCATACCTTAGCCGTCAAGATCGCTACCATTATCTGACGGATATTTTCACCAAGCGTAAAAGTTACTCATTTGATGAACTGATTGGGGTTGCGATCGACCGTGGGCAGAACGCTAAACATAAGCAGTCTAAACGCGATATCCCTAACGCTGCCTTCAGGGAGTTGGTAGTGGGGGTCTGGAATAATCTTGAGCCGCTTGAAATCAATCTGGATGCATTGCTTGCTTATCATCGCAAACATCCCACGAAGAAGAACAAAATATTCATTTTCAACTTCCTGTCGCGACTGGCTGAAACAGGTGTGGATTTGGTGAAGGAATCACCGCTAACGGTTTCTTACAGGCAGTCGTATAAAACAGCGTACATCGGCGGGAGATCCTTTGAGGTTGGTACAGGCTTCCAGACTCTACCGTCTAAAATGAAGTGGGCGTGTCTGGCACGTGGTGTGAACTATGACATCAAGGGATGCCAGCTTGAGATACTGCGACATGAGCTGTTGAGTATTGGCATTTCGGACAAATCGCTGGAAAAGCTGGAAACTCAATATATCTGCCGGGTATTGCGTATTGCTGAAGAACTGGTGAAGCAATTCAGGTTTTCCAGCGTATTCAACGCCGGGTTCGTTACGCTATCGCTTAAATCCAGTACCCGATGCTTGCTGAACCGTGAGTTAGGCAAGGTCGAGGCTGAACGGGTACTGAAACGTTGGAAACGTCTTCTGAAACCCTTGAGGCGGGATCTGGCTTTACTACTGGATCATTACGAAGGCACAGCATTGACCAACCGTTATGGTAAATGCGTTACAAACGCGGTAGGGCAGCCATTCAATATTACCTATAAAGATGTTGCTGCGCGTAAACGCAGGAAGTCAGATGTGATACGCCGAAAGCTGTTGTCGCACATGTTACAGGGGCTGGAAAGTCAGGCTGTATACGATTACGTTGCCAGCCATAAGGGCGTTTGCGCACTGGAGCACGATGGGTTTGTTTCATATGAAGAGGTCACTGACTGGTCCCATCCATATCTTTTGATTGAGAAAAAGCATTAAAGAGAGTTATACATTATCTAAATCTGAGGATTCATAGACTGGGCTGGTATCTAATTAACTTATTGTATCTTTTTCATTATTGTCCAGATTCATTCAACTTGTGACAAAATACTTAATCGATATTCCTGAATCTATAGCTAACATTTTCTAAGGGGGACAATTTCAATGTGCGGCGTCAAAATTGCCGGTTTGGAAGAGCAGCAGTCCTTGAAAAGACGATCTGCGCCACAAGGACAAATATCATCCGGCAAGGTTTCTGTGAAGTCAATGCGTCGATGCCAGTCAAATGTCTTGTTGATTTCCCACCAGTAAAATAGGGTAGGAAGTTCTCGTATGATCATTTTAATACATTTATAATCATAATGATCCACAGTTTTCCCGTTCTCGTCCGTCTTGAAGGGAACACTATATTTGTTAACGGGATTTTTCACCATCGCAAAGCCTACAATTTCAAAATCTTCAATAATGCGATAGCAAATCTCTCCGTCATAAATTTCGCCCTTATCATGTCCGCAAAATTTCCTGGGAGTTATAGGGCTTTTACAGGTGCTGCATAGAATTTTCTTTTCAAGAAACTCTGTGCTGTTGAAAATCCGATAGGGAAACACCTCCTGCCAAAGAGGGACTTGGTGATACAGGAAATCCAGATAAACTTCTTGGCTCAGCATCTGAGGAAAATGACGTTTTAGGTTTCCTAATGTTATCTCGCATTGTTCAAGCAGACACCATGCCTTATAGAATTTCTCTCGGCGCAGTAAATTGATAAATTTTATATACATATTTTGCGCAAGTAGTGCGTTTTCCAGACACCAAATCTCTTTAGCCTCAGCTTGTTTACCTTGGCTTACCAACCGGCTCTTAAGTGTCTTACAAGCCTGTAGATACTTGGCTTGACGTTTTTCATTTGTTTTTTTTCTAGTGAACAGCTTAAGTTCAGCGATAAGCTCAAATTTTAGTGATGTCATCCGGTCCTTCTTTTGTTGACGACACGGCATTTTTAGGTCCATCACAGCCGTTGGTAAGTTGTAATAAGCGGGGTTCAATCTGTCGGAAGTCTTTTGCCGGGCCATTGTAACTAAGGAGATAATCGTTACATTCTCCTTCTATTTGCAAGGTAAGCGTAACATTATCCTCTGGCGCGCTTTTAATAATATCATAGACATAGCTAGTAAGTAGCCCGATCAGAACTGGAGCAACCACCTGCGTTACCAGTAAGTGTCCGAGTCTTATTTCTCGGGAATAGAGCGCGAGCTCCTGGTAATCATCATCGGCAATACATAATTCTGTCTGCCCAAGATGGGTCATATGTTTTTGAATAAACTGGAAAAGATCGACGGTTCCCTGAGGAAACGAGTAGTTGATGACACCTCTAAAGTTTTCGATTGGGAGAAAAAGGACTGAGGAGTGGCGCACGGACTCTATCATGTCCGGAGGGAGTTGCACTCGCTCCAGCCAATTCTGTCTGGACAATAATGAACTTTTGTCGAGTAATTCAATTTCCATATGCTTTATTCTGTTTTGGGAACCGCACTGAAATTATTATATCTGAACAGGCTCTGACTTCATATCACTGTGTGTGCTTGGTCCGGCCTCATGTCTGGTTGCAGTGGTCATCAAAAACGGAGGTTACTAATATGCATAAGCACCTATTTTGCCAGCTTTTTAGCATGGGTACGCTGAGTTGGCCTTCCGGGAACTGTTCTTCAACAACAGACTGGTAGAGTTGTTCTAACAAGACAAGTTCAGCCTCATCCATCTCATCAGAAGTAGCGCTCCCCTGCTTGTTAGCCAAAACTTGTTCACCAGAGTCTTTCTCATACTGGCCTTCACTGCTGGATACATGGTATCGGCTCATGGAGATGCCCTGTGTTATTAGAGGGATGGAAAAACAGAGGGATTATAACGCTGGATGAGTACAGTAAACAATATTCGCAAAATCATGTAGTTACAAAAGTGTAGGTTAAAATGTAGTTTTTATTCTCTTGTGGAAAATAATCGTTAGTAATAAGCGTTAACACACCAAAGCATCTTCGTTTACGACACATCAGTACTATTGGCAGTGCTTTTTACCCATCCCTCAAGCTTATCCGCCCATTCCTGCATCATCACTTTACGCTCATCAAGATAAGTTGCATGGTTGTATGTGCGACGAACATTGTTGGTATCAGCGTGCGCAAGTTGGGCCTCAATAGCATCAGGTCGATAGCCCATTTCGTTTAAACGCGTACTTCCTGTAGTTCGGGTAGCATGGGGGCTGTATGTCCCACTCCAGCCGAGGCTTTTAAGTAGCTGGCGGAGGGAGTGCGATGTCATTGGACCTTTCGGATTATCCCTGCCCGGAAAAAGGTGCTGTCGATGCCCAGTTAATCCCTGTAGCGTTCTGAGCATGTTGACAGCCTGGGAGGGAAGGGGAATAACGTGTTCTTTGCGGGCTTTCATTCGCGTTGACGAAATAGTCCACAGTGCGTTATCGAGATCGAATTCTTTCCATTCAGCCTCAGTTACTTCGGCTGGTCGCGCGAGCGTCCACCACATGAGCCACATGCAATAGTTAACCTGATATGAGCCACGACTATTGTCAAAACAACTTAATAGCCTCCCGATTTGCTGCGGATTCAATGCCTGTTTGTGCTGCGTTTTGTTTGCCGGAATCGCCTTACGCACTGGCCAGACAGGATCGCTATCTGCTCTAAGCGTCGCCACCGCCAGCTCAAAAACGGATGAAATGGTGCGGCGGGCTTCAGCGGCAACGGTCGGAGCTCCGCGCTTAGCCGTTTCCTGAAGAATTTTAAGAATGTGATGTGGAGTGATCTCCCTGACTGGGAGCTTACCGATTGCGGGAAAAACCACTCGTTCAAGCATATCCAGTCGGCGCGTTTTGGTGATTTCGGCCCAGTCTTTCATCTGCAACCACTCTTTGGCGATTAGCTCAAAGGTGTTACATGCGTCATTGACCTTGCGGATTTTATCTAACTGACGGGCCTGTGTCGGACTAACTCCATCTGCGACTAGCTTACGCGCTTGCTCGCATTTCTCGCGGGCTTCTGCAAGTTTGACCGTTGGGTATTCACCCAACGCAAACATGCTGGATTTACCGTTGAGTTTAAACCGATAGCGCCATGCCTTTTTGCCATTGGGTTTCACTTCGAGGTAGAGACCGTTGAAATCATTGAGTCGATAGAGTTTTTCTTTCGGCTTGGCAGTGCGGCATTGCGTATCGGTGAGCATAACGGGGCCTTGTTTAATTATTATACCGTTATTGTACTCACTTAAAATGAAGATGGAAGAATGTTGTACTCATCTATGTACTCATTTTTGACAGCGTTGTTACGAGATGATTTGAGACATTATGAAATGAAAAATCCACGCAATTGCGTGGATTTTATAGGTTTTTTTCGTTGTTATGAGATTCAGCGAAACCTCATGAGACAACAGGTTTTATTTAGACGTTAAACAGGAAGTTCATTACGTCGCCATCTTTAACGATGTAATCTTTACCTTCAGAACGCATTTTCCCGGCTTCTTTTGCGCCTTGCTCGCCCTTGTAGGTAATGTAATCTTCATAGCCGATAGTCTGAGCGCGGATAAAGCCTTTCTCGAAATCGGTATGGATTTTACCCGCAGCCTGTGGAGCGGTAGCGCCAACAGGGATAGTCCATGCACGCACTTCCTTCACGCCCGCGGTGAAGTAAGTTTGCAGGTTCAGCAGCGAATAGCCTGCACGGATTACGCGGTTCAGGCCTGGCTCTTCAATACCCAACTCGGCCATAAACTCTTCGCGATCGGCATCTTCCAGCTCGGCGATATCAGATTCCACCGCGGCGCAAACCGGCACCACAACAGAACCTTCTTTCTCTGCAATCGCACGAACCTGATCCAGGTATGGGTTGTTCTCGAAGCCGTCTTCGTTAACGTTTGCAATGTACATGGTTGGCTTCAGGGTCAGGAAGCTCAGGTAGCGGATTGCTGCCTTATCTTCTTCGCTCAGACCCAGCGAGCGCAGCATGCCAGCGTTCTCTAAATGAGGCAGACATTTTTCCAGCGCAGCCTGTTCCGCTTTCGCATCTTTATCGCCGCCTTTCGCACGTTTCTGAACGCGTTGCAGCGCACGTTCGCAGGTATCGAGATCCGACAGCGCCAGCTCGGTATTGATCACCTCAATATCATCCGCCGGGTCAACTTTGTTGTTAACGTGGATAATGTTGTCGTTTTCAAAGCAGCGCACAACGTGACCGATAGCTTCGGTTTCACGAATGTTGGTCAGGAACTGGTTGCCCAGGCCTTCGCCTTTCGACGCGCCTTTTACCAGACCCGCGATATCAACGAATTCCATGGTGGTTGGCAGAATGCGCTGCGGCTTCACGATTTCTGCCAGGGCGTCGAGACGGGAGTCAGGCATTGGCACCACGCCGGTGTTCGGCTCAATGGTACAGAACGGGAAGTTGGCTGCTTCGATGCCCGCTTTAGTTAACGCATTGAACAGGGTGGATTTCCCGACGTTTGGCAGGCCGACAATACCGCATTTGAATCCCATGTTTGAATCACCTTAAGCTATAAATCAGGGCGGCTTTTGCATCCCCTGATGTGTTGAGAGTGTTGATACTGCAAATTTCCCGACATTATACACGTAATTGCAGGCTGAATGGCGCTGATTTATCGCCGCGCCAGCGAGAAGAGGGTTGAGATCTGGTTCACATTTTTCCATACTGACGAAACCTGACACATGATGGAGACAGCCGCAGATGCATCGCTTCCTGCTTACGCCACCTTGAGACCTCCCCGCCATGCAACCTCTGTTGCGTTTCTCGTCTCCCTGACGACCGTGCCCGGCTACTGGCGGCACAGTAAATACCTGCATCATTTATAAAAACGGAAAATAAGTATGTTCAATCTGAGCAACCTCAAGGCTGCTGACGTCAAAAATGACGTTCTGGCGGGCGCGGTGGTCTCGGTGGCGCTGATCCCGGAAGCGACCGCCTTTTCACTGCTGGCCGGACTGTCGCCGACTATCGGTCTGCACACTGCCTTTATTTTAGGTCTGGTCACGGCGCTGTTTGGCGGCAAACCGGGCATGATTTCCGGCGCAGCCGGTTCCATCATTGTGGTGTTGATCAGCCTGATTCAGACACACGGTTATCAGTATGTGCTACTGGCCACTATCTTCGCCGGGCTGATCCAGCTGGCGATCGGGCTGTTCCGCCTGGGTAAATTTATTCGGCTGGTGCCACAACCCGCTATTTATGGCTTTGTGAATGGCCTGGCGATTGTGATTGCGCTGGCGCAGATCCCGATGATTAAAAACCAGGGACCGGTGATGTATGCGCTGGTGGCGCTGGCGATGCTGATTGTCTGGCTGTTCCCTAAGTTTACGAAAGTCATTCCAGGCTCGCTGGCCGCGCTGATCGCTATCAGCGCCATTGCAATCGGCTTTGGTCTGGACACCAAACGCGTGGGCGATTTGGCTGATATTTCCGGTTCGCTCCCGTTCTTTCACCTGCCTGAAGCCCCTCTAAGCTGGGCCACGTTGCAAATTGTACTGCCTTATTCGGTGATTATCGCACTTGTCGGTCTGATAGAATCGTTGTTAACGCTGGCCGTTTTGGATGAAATGGGCAGTAAAAAAGGTGACGGCAACAAAGAATGCGTGGCGCAGGGCATAGGTAACACGCTGTGTGGTTTCTTCGGCAGCTTTGCCGGTTGCGCCATGATTGGTCAGTCGATTATCAACTTTACGTCCGGCGGGCGTGGGCGCATCTCTAATTTTGTTGGCGCCGTTTTGTTGATTTTGTTTGTGGTTAGCCTGTCGAAATATATTGCGTTGCTGCCGGTTGCAGCGCTGGCCGGGATCATGTTCGTGGTATGCATTAATACCTTTGAATGGAGCTCGATCCGCCGTCTGAAGCGCATGCCGAAGCCGGATGCGGTGATTATGGTTGCGGTTACGGTGGTGACTATCTACACCGACTTGGCGATGGCAGTTATTTGTGGCGTCATCATTTCTGCACTGGTTTTTGCATGGCAGCATGCGCGCATTACCATCCTGGCACAGCAGGAGAGCGATGAGCAGAAGACCTATCAGCTTGAAGGTCCGCTCTTCTTTGGATCGGTAGTCAGTTTCCAGGAACTGTTTGATACTGACAAAGATCCGCAGGATGTGGTTATTGATTTTGCCCGTACACGGGTAATGGACTCAAGCGGTGTTGAGGCCATTGATAAATTGACTTCACGCTATCTGGCTGCGGGAAAAACCGTACGATTACGCCATCTTAGCGAAGATTGTATCAGTCTGTTGAAGCAGGCGGGGCCCTTCTGTAGTCACGAGCTTGATGCGCCTGACTATAAAGTTGCTGCTGACAAGCGTTAACGCATAAAGCTGGCGCGGGTCCTGCCGATATACATAAAAATTGCCGATCTGGCCGAAGTTGCAGAATGAAAATCTGTAGCTTTCCTGGTCGGCGAACATAACCACTGGCGGGATGTCCTAACTGGCACCATGGCATGATAAACGACTATATTTGCATTCCGATTCACTCCCTTAGCGGTGAGCTCATTGCACTGGATCTCACCCCTGTAGCAAATCAGGATAACTCAACATTCCTTGAGGCAGATCCGCAAACCCGGCTGCTTAGTCAGCTGTTGACGATTGAGCACTATGCCGACCAGTTCCAGCAGCATGGACTGTTGTGCTGTCTGAATATTGATTTTCAACTGGCCCGTGTGGTGACGGAATCGACCTTTATTCAGCAAATTCTCAGCCATCTGCCGTTTGTACGCCTGAAGCTGTCGGAAGATTTTCCTAATCTGCATGACGGGCCGAATAACCCGCTGCTGCGTACGCTGATGGAACAGTTGAATATCTTATGGCTGGATGATTTGGGCGCGGGCGATGCCAATCTGAATGCATTGCAGTCGAAGATGTTTGAAGTCGTGAAACTGGATCGTCAGTTTTATCTCGATAACGTCAGCAAGCCGTTTTTCAGCATCTTGATTGCGAATATTCGTCAGTATACCAATCGGGTAGTGATAGAAGGCGTTGAAAGCGCGATTCAGCTGGAGAAGCTTGCTACCAGTAAGATCTGGGGTGTCCAGGGGTATTTTGCCGCAACGATGGGGCTGTCCACGCTCGACGGTACGGAAGGGCCGTAAGGTTTGGGACTTGCTGTAAATGTTGGGCTAACTAATAATTTCGACCTGCTCCCGTTTAGCTCATCAGGCTGTCGGAAGCAGGGTCTGAAACGTTTTTAACGCCTACCTGTTAAAGCCGTACTTTTTCTCGAGAATGAACTGCGGCGCTTCCCAGTTTGGGCCTTTAAACACGCCACCTTTTTCACCTTTACAAAGTTTGCCTTCCGCTATGAGCTTAGTAAAAGTTCTGATAAGCAGACCTTCTGCTATAACTTCGAATCTTTTCTTCAAAAGCCTTTTGCAAAAAAATATAGCGACTTACATTAAAATATAAGCCGGTGATACTTTCCATATGCAGACGGATTAAATATTAAGCCTTATAACTGTGCAGACGATTCATGGCTTTTAACCTGTCTTCTTTCAGCCAGACTTCGGTACAGCGCGCCGCTTCATCAATGGCGTTATCGATTAGCGTCTGTTCAGCTGCCTGAGGTTTGCCCAGCACAAAACCCACCACCTTGTTCCGATCGCCCGGATGACCAATACCGATACGCAGACGGTGAAAGTTCAGGTTATTACCTAATTTACTGATGATATCTTTCAGGCCGTTATGACCACCGTGGCCGCCGCCCTGTTTGAATTTCGCCACACCCGGCGGCAAATCCAGCTCATCGTGCGCCACCAGAATCTCTTCAGGTGCGATGCGATAAAAAGTCGCCATTGCCGCCACGGCTTTACCGCTCAGGTTCATAAAGGTGGTCGGCACCAGCAGCCTGACGTCTTCACCGCCGATATTCAGCCGGGCGGTGTAACCATAAAATTTACTCTCTTCTTTCAGTGACTGATTGTGACGTTCAGCCAGAAGATCAACGTACCACGCGCCTGCATTGTGGCGTGTCGCGGCATATTCCGCGCCAGGATTGGCAAGGCCGACAATCAGTTTAATGCTGCTCACTTGTCTCTGTTCCTGAGAAGTCCGATAGGGAAGGGCGCTAGTGTACTAAGAGCGGCGGCAGAACTCAAAACTGCGCGTGATATCACAATAGTTGTGTAGCGTGATAATGCCGTTTCTATATAAAAATCAAGATGCTGCGCGTAAAGATTTGTCAGACTTTTAGCAGTAAATGTGATCTGTCCCGCAACGAGTTGCCAAACCATTGCATAAACTTATGGCACTAACCGCACAGGAAGGCACTGACTTTTGGAGGTGACAGATGAAACGCAGACACGTCAATTTAACCGGTAACGCCCTGATGGTTATTGGTCTGGCAGTCGTGGTAACAGGGATCGGCTATGCCGTACTCAATCAGCTGCCGCAGCTACAGCTGCCCCAGTTTTTAGCCAATGTCGCCATTTTCGCGATATTTATCGGTGCGTTAATGTGGCTGATCGGCGCAAGCATGAGCGGGCGTGAAAAGATTACCGATCATTATTACTGGGTACGTCGTTACGGGGACAAGCGTTGTCGCAGAGTATCAGGCCAGGGTCATCACTGACGGATCGTGATTCAGACAAACAAAAAAAGTGGGACGGATGAAAATCCGTCCCACTTTTTGTTTCAGCAGAGCATTATTGCTGGCGGCATGGCTGAAAAGGCAGCAATGCTAATTCAGCCGGTACGCCAATTAATGCTCGAACATCGCTGAAATTGACTCTTCGTTGCTGATGCGGCGAATCGCCTCAGCCAGCATGCCAGACAGCGTAAGCGTACGCACGTTTGGCAATGCTTTGATCTCTTCCGGTAGGGGAATGGTGTCGCAAACCACCACTTCATCAATCACGGAATTACGCAGGTTTTCAACGGCGTTGCCGGAGAAAATAGGGTGAGTAGCGTAAGCGAATACGCGCTTAGCACCACGCTCCTTCAGCGCTTCAGCGGCTTTACACAGCGTGCCGCCGGTATCGATCATGTCATCAACCAGCACACAGTCGCGGCCAGCAACGTCACCGATGATATGCATCACCTGTGAAACGTTAGCGCGCGGACGACGTTTGTCGATGATCGCCATATCGGTATCGTTGAGCAGCTTAGCGATAGCACGGGCGCGAACCACGCCACCGATATCCGGAGAAACCACGATTGGGTTTTCCAGACCAATCTGCAACATGTCTTCCAGCAGGATTGGGCTACCGAAGACGTTATCAACCGGGACATCAAAGAAGCCCTGAATCTGTTCTGCATGCAGATCCACAGTTAACACGCGATCGACGCCGACGCTGGAAAGGAAATCAGCCACAACTTTGGCGGTGATAGGCACGCGAGCGGAACGCACGCGACGGTCCTGACGGGCATAGCCAAAGTAAGGAATGACAGCAGTAATACGACCAGCAGATGCGCGACGCAGAGCATCGACCATAACAACCAGTTCCATCAGGTTGTCATTGGTTGGTGCACAGGTGGACTGGATGATGAAAATATCACCACCGCGTACGTTTTCATTAATTTGTACGCTAACTTCACCATCACTGAAACGACCGACGGCGGCGTCGCCCAGGCTGGTGTAAAGGCGGTTGGCAATACGTTGTGCTAGTTCCGGGGTGGCGTTACCAGCAAAAAGCTTCATATCAGGCACGAGAAGAACCTCAGGCTTTGCGTCCAGAGAATGAACATCTTCGTCAGCAGCACTGGGCGGAATACCGCTGACGGGTTCATACGGGTGTTGTAATGAGTGTCGTGCTGCTTCAGGAACAGTTTGATGCAGTCACGGCAACTCTAACTGCTCTGAAAGATGACGGTGCAGCGGCGAAACGTTAACGCCTCGCGCAACAAAGCCCTGCCATGCTTTCGGAGCAAGCTCAAACACCTGACGGGCAGCGGACTCGGTGTCGAATTCAGCAAACACACAAGCGCCGGTTCCTGTCAGGCGCGACGGCGCGTATTCTAGCAGCCAGGAAACAAGCTGTTCAACCTCACGAAAACGTTTTCTTACTACTGGCTCACAATCATTACGGTATTCGGCCTCTAATAACTGCTTGATCTGCCGCTGTGGCGTGTCGCGAATCAGTTCCGGATCGTTAAAAACCACCGGCGTTGAAATAGATACGCCAGGGTGAAAGACCAGATACCACTTCTCCGCCGGGCTAACCGGGGTCAGTTTTTCGCCAACCCCTTCGGCGAAGGCTGCAAAACCTTGTACAAACACCGGCACGTCCGCGCCAAGGCTCAGGCCCAGCGTGGCCAGGTCGGCAAAGCTGAAGCCGGTTTGCCAGTAATAATTCAGCGCGACCAGTACCGTTGCGGCATCTGACGAACCGCCGCCAAGCCCGCCGCCCATCGGCAAACGTTTTTCAATTGCAATCGATGCCCCGGCATTATCCGGCAGCGCTCCCCGCAGGCGTGCCTGTTCCTGCAACAGTTTCGCCGCGCGAACCACCAGATTTTCTTCGGCAGGTACGCCCGGAACTGCGGTGAGCAGCCGAATCTGACCGCTGTTATCAGGCTCTATGGTCAGTGAGTCGCCATAATCCAGAAACTGAAAAAGCGTTTGCAGGTCATGATAGCCGTCAGAACGACGGCCAGTAATATAGAGGAACAGATTCAGTTTAGCGGGTGCTGGCCATTTCGCGCTGGCTGACGGGTGGGTGGGTTTCATTTAACGGTCCAGCTATCCATTCTCAGCTTGATGCGCTGTTCGCCTTCGCGCAGTTCGAGGTTAGAAGGCAGCGCAGGCTTCTGGCGTTCGTCGTAGCCCTGATAGCTCACTTTCCACTGCTGACCGTCACGGCTGTAGTTCACTTCACGCAGGCGATACTTGTCATCAAGGGAGAAATCGCTCGCCTCGCCCGGTAAGCCCATCATCCACTGACGCAGGCTGTTTAGAGGAATATCCATACCGGTAAGCTGAGAAATCATTTTCTCGGCATCGTTACTGGTATAACGCTTGCCCTTGTTATCAACCAGCTGCACCACGCTGCCCTGTGCATCCAGCTGAAGTTCGGTACTGCCCAGCGGGTTAGTCAACAGTAAACGGTAGCGATCTGGCGCGGTTTGCTGCCAGTTGAAACGTGCATAAACTTTTTGCCTATCGGAAAGATAGGCAAAAGCGCCACGGGTCTGATACTGGGTAATTTTTTCGACAGCCTGCTGGTGCTGCTGCCACTGGGGGGAGGTAACACTCTGTCCGGGCCCCTGGGGTTTATTGACGCTACAGGCGGCCAGCACGATGCTGGCAAGCGGGAGAAGCCGCATCAGACGGCGATTCTTCATAAACATAGGGGAACAACTCCTCAGACTCCATGTGGGCGCTCATGCGCAAACTAACCGTTCAAATTATCGGCCTGCAAAGGCGGCGTCAATGCTCAATTTGTCTTATTTAATGCACAATAGCTATATCTTGTTACAGGGAACGGTGAAGGATGGCTTTTCTTGATCTCGCGCATCTTGTAGAATGCGCCTCTCAAAACCCTATCAACAGTGGGATAACCCAGACCAAATCACCATGACGTTGCTGGCACTCGGAATAAATCATAAAACGGCTCCTGTCGCTCTGCGTGAACGCGTGACGTTCTCGCCGGAGACGCTGGATCAGGCCCTCGACAGCCTGCTGGCTCAGCCGCTGGTGCAGGGAGGCGTTGTGCTGTCTACCTGTAACAGGACCGAGTTATACCTTAGCGTTGAACAGCAGGAAAACCTGCAGGAACAGCTGGTGAAATGGCTGTGTGACTACCATCAGCTCAGTGCTGAAGATGTGCGTAAAAGCCTCTACTGGCACCATGATAATGAAGCTGTCAGCCATCTGATGCGCGTTGCCAGCGGCCTTGATTCGCTGGTACTCGGTGAGCCGCAAATTCTCGGTCAGGTCAAAAAAGCGTTCGCAGACTCCCATCGCGGCCATCCGCTTTCCAGCGAGCTGGAAAGAATGTTCCAGAAATCGTTCTCGGTCGCTAAACGTGTGCGCACGGAAACCGATATCGGTGCCAGCGCCGTTTCGGTGGCCTTTGCCGCCTGTACGCTGGCGCGTCAGATTTTTGAATCACTCTCAACCGTAACCGTTCTGCTGGTCGGTGCGGGTGAGACCATTGAGCTGGCCGCACGTCATCTGCGTGAGCATAACGTGCAGAAGCTGCTCATCGCTAACCGTACCCGCGAACGCGCTCAGGCGCTTGCTGATGAAGTGGGTGCAGAAGTGATTGGCCTTGCCGACATCGATTCGCGTCTGGCGGAAGCCGATATCATCATCAGTTCTACCGCCAGTCCGCTGCCGATTATCGGTAAAGGAATGGTCGAGCGTGCGCTGAAGCAGCGCCGTAATCAGCCAATGCTGATGGTGGATATTGCCGTTCCGCGAGACGTGGAGCCGGAAGTGGGCAAACTGCCTAACGCCTACCTTTATAGCGTGGACGATTTGCAGGCGATCATTGAAAGCAATATGGCGCAGCGTAAAGCCGCGGCCGTGCAGGCCGAAACCATCGTGGTGCAGGAAAGCGGCGAGTTTATGTCCTGGCTGCGTGCGCAAAGCGCAGTAGAAACCATCCGCGATTACCGCTCGCAGGCCGACCAGATCAGGGCTGATTTAGAAAGCCGTGCGCTGGCTGCGCTGGAGCAGGGCGCAGATGCCCAGGCCGTGCTGCGTGAGCTGGCCCATAAACTGACAAATAAACTGATCCACGCACCAACCAAATCTCTTCAGCAGGCTGCCCGAGACGGGGACGATGAACGCCTGCAGATTTTACGCGACAGCCTTGGGCTGTAGCGTTTTCGCCTCTTTGATTACAAGGTAAAACAACATCGATGAAGCCTTCTATTGTTGCCAAACTGGAAGCCTTGCAGGAACGCCATGAAGAAGTTGAGGCGATGCTGGGTGACGCTGGCGTGATTGCCGATCAGGAGCGTTTCCGTGCGCTGTCACGTGAATATGCTCAGTTGACCGATGTCAGCCAGTGCTTCAGACGGTGGCAGCAGAACCAGGATGATATTGCTGCGGCAGAAGAGATGCTCAGCGATCCCGAAATGCGCGACATGGCGCAGGAAGAACTTAAAGAAGCCCGCGAGGCCAGCGAAACCTTAGAGCAGGAATTGCAGGTTCTGCTGCTGCCGAAAGATCCGGATGATGAGCGCAACTGCTATCTGGAAGTCCGCGCCGGAACCGGTGGCGACGAAGCAGCGATCTTTGCAGGCGATCTGTTCCGTATGTACAGCCGTTATGCGGAAGCACGCCGCTGGAAAGTGGAAGTGATGAGCGCCAACGAAGGCGAGCACGGTGGTTATAAAGAAGTGATCGCCAAAATCGTGGGCGACGGCGCTTACGGACGTTTGAAGTTCGAGTCAGGCGGGCATCGCGTTCAGCGTGTACCGGAAACGGAATCGCAGGGCCGTATCCATACGTCTGCCTGTACCGTTGCGGTGATGCCGGAAGTGCCGGAAGCGGAATTGCCGGATATTAACCCGAGCGATCTGAAAATTGACACGTTCCGTTCATCGGGCGCGGGTGGGCAGCATGTTAACACCACCGATTCCGCGATCCGCATTACTCACCTGCCAACCGGCATTGTGGTGGAGTGCCAGGACGAACGTTCGCAGCACAAAAACAAAGCCAAAGCGCTGGCGGTGCTCGGCTCGCGTATTCGTGCCGCCGAGATTGCCCGACGTCAGCAGGAAGAGGCGTCGACGCGTCGTAACCTGCTGGGCAGCGGCGATCGTTCCGATCGTAACCGAACCTATAATTATCCTCAGGGACGCATTACCGATCATCGTATCAACCTGACGGTTTACCGTCTGGATGAAGCAATGCAGGGCAAGCTGGATATGCTGATTGAGCCTGTGGTGCAGGAATACCAGGCGGATCAGCTGGCTGCGCTGTCCGAGCAGGAGTAATGGAAATCCGCCAGTGGCTGCGTTCAGCCATCACACAACTGGCCGAAAGCGACAGCCCGAAGCGCGATGCGGAAATTTTGCTGGGATTTGTCACCGGCAAATCCCGCAGCTGGCTGATCGCCTTTGATGATACGTTGCTCAGCCCTTCACAGCTTGAGCAGCTTGCCCCGCTGCTGGCCCGACGCGCCAGCGGGGAACCTGTCGCTTATCTGACTGGCGAACGCGAGTTCTGGTCATTGCCGCTCAGCGTTTCCCCCGACACGCTTATTCCCCGCCCCGATACTGAACTGCTGGTCGAACTGGCTCTCGCCCGGATCCCCGCTGGCGCAGCTTCCGTGCTGGATTTGGGCAGCGGAACCGGCGCTGTTGCGCTGGCGATAGCCAGCGAGCGGCCTGATTGCCAGGTAACGGGCGTCGATCGCATCGCGGCGGCTGTTGAGCTGGCGCAGCATAATGCTCAGCGACTGGCTATCAGTAACGCGTCATTTCGTTTGAGCAACTGGTTTAGCGCGCTCTCCGGGGAACGCTTTACGGTTATCGTCAGTAATCCGCCGTATATCGATAGCAATGATGAACATCTTCAGCAGGGCGACGTACGGTTTGAGCCAGACAGCGCGCTGGTTGCCGCTGATAACGGGCTGGCGGATATTAAAATTATTGCTGAACGTGCAGGAAATTATTTATTGCCCGGCGGCTGGCTGTTGCTTGAGCATGGCTGGCAGCAGGCGGCTCAGGTACGGGCAATTTTGAGCGAAAACCTATTTATCCAGGTGGCTTCCTGCCAGGACTACGGCGGTAACGACCGTGTCACACTGGCACAGCTGGCCTGATTAAGGAAGAGAGAATGACGGACTGGTATAGCGCGGTTAAGACGCTGCATATGGTGACGGTTGCCATCACCCTCTTGATGTTATTATTGCGTTTTTTTTGGTTACAGACCGGATCGGCAATGATGCAGCGTCGCTGGGTGCGCATCGTGCCGCATCTCAATGATACGCTGCTGCTGCTTTCGGGCGCCTGGCTGGTAGCGATCACGCATTTTTATCCGTTCAGCCCACAGGGCGCGTGGCTGACTGAAAAGCTGTTTGGCGTTATTATCTATATCGCCCTTGGGTTTGTTGCCCTTGGACGTAAACCACGCGCACAGAAAGCGCGCTGGATAGCCTTTATAGTGGCGATAGCCATGCTGGTGCTGATTTATCACCTGGCCACCACAAAAATGCCATTGTTGGGGATTGTATGACGTCGATAGCAACTGATGAACCCACAGCGATGCCGCTGTGCGAGGCGGTAATTGCAGCCACGTTGGCGATCCGTCCCGATTTTCCTGCTGAAGACGTGAAAAAGCAGCTTGCGGAGCTGGTCGCAGAGGCCCGCGCCTATGTTTCCTCGCAGACGGAACAGGATCTTCAGCTGGAAAAACTGATTGAACTGTTCTGGAAAAAGTGGGGATTCGGCGGCGCCAGCGGCGTATACCGCCTTTCGGATACGCTATGGCTGGACAACGTGTTGAAAACCCGCCAGGGAACCGCCGTCTCGCTGGGCATCATCTTCCTGCACATTGCCGAACAGCTGACCATCCCGCTGATGCCGGTGATTTTCCCCACCCAGCTGATCCTCAGAGCCGACTGGATTGATGAAGAGATGTGGTTAATCAATCCTTTCAATGGCGATACGCTGGATGAGCACACGCTGGAAGTCTGGTTGAAGGGCAATATTGGCCCGGTCGCGGAACTGTATGATGATGATTTACAGGAAGCCGAGCCGCAGCTGGTGCTGAATAAAATGCTGGATACGCTGAAAGCCGCGCTGATGGAAGAGAAACAAATGGAGCTGGCGCTTCAGGTCAGTCAGGTACTGGTAAATATGGATCCAGAAGATCCCTATGAAATCCGCGACCGTGGTCTGATTTTTGCCCAGCTGGATTGTGAACACGTGGCGCTGAGCGACCTGACCTATTTCGTTGAGCAGTGTCCGGAAGACCCGGTCAGCGAAATGATCAAATTACAAATTCACTCGATTGAACAAAAACAGATCACGCTGCACTAATCTGTAAACTCTGCATGAATAAGGCGAAGACATGAAACAAAAAGTGGTTAGCATTGGTGATATCAAGGTAGCAAACGATCTGCCGTTTGTGCTGTTTGGCGGCATGAACGTGCTGGAATCCCGCGATCTTGCCATGCGCATCTGTGAACACTATGTCACCGTGACTCAGAAGCTGGGTATCCCTTACGTGTTTAAAGCCTCTTTTGATAAGGCTAACCGTTCGTCTATTCGTTCCTACCGGGGTCCCGGTCTGGAAGAGGGCATGAAGATTTTCCAGGAGCTGAAACAGGCTTTCGGCGTGAAGATTATCACTGACGTGCATGAAGCCAGCCAGGCGCAGACCGTTGCCGACGTGGTTGACGTTATCCAGCTGCCTGCATTCCTGGCGCGTCAGACCGACCTGGTGGAAGCGATGGCGAAAACGGGCGCGGTCATCAACGTGAAGAAGCCGCAGTTCGTCAGCCCGGGTCAGATGGGCAACATCGTTGAGAAATTCGCTGAAGGCGGCAACGAGAAAGTGATCCTGTGCGATCGCGGTGCTAACTTCGGTTACGACAACCTGGTTGTGGATATGCTGGGCTTTAATGTTATGAAGCAGGTTTCTAACGGCAGCCCGGTGATTTTCGACGTGACCCATGCGCTACAGTGCCGCGACCCGTTTGGCTCTGCTTCAGGCGGTCGTCGTGGTCAGGTTACAGAGCTGGCGCGTTCTGGTATGGCTGTTGGCCTGGCCGGCCTGTTTATCGAAGCGCACCCGGATCCGGCTAACGCGAAATGCGACGGTCCATCCGCACTGCCGCTGGACAAGCTGGAGCCGTTCCTCAAGCAGATGAAAGCGATCGACGATCTGGTGAAGAACTTCCCGGAACTGGATACCAGCAACTAATCGCTGAGCGAGTAACAAAAAGAGCGCCTTCAGGCGCTCTTTTTTTATTGGCGTAGTGCCAGCAGCGGTAAAAATTTACAGCATAACCGTCATCAAATAGCCGGCGAACAGTGCAAGATGCGCCGCGCCATTCAGCACGTTGGTGCGCCCGGTCGAGAAGGAGATTTGGCAAAGAAGCAGGGCGGCAATCATGATGACCATCTGCGGCGACTCCAGACCAAATATCAGCTGTTGTCCGGTCAGGGTGGCAATGATAGTGACGGTGGGAACCGTCAGTGAAATCGTCGCCAGCACCGAACCAAAAAACAGATTCATCGCGCGCTGTACCTGATTAGCCAGCACCGCTTTTATCGCTCCCAGACCTTCTGGTGACAGGATCAATAACGCGACCAGGAAGCCGGTAAACTGCTCGGGCGCATTCATCTCGGTCAGTAAGGATTCCAGCGTGTTGGCGTTCATTTTAGTTACGGCAATCACAGCGATCAGATGAATCAGTAACCAGACGGTGTGCCAGAGGCTTGAATGGGCGGAAGGCCTGCCGTGATGCGGATCGTCGCCTTCGTCCTCATGCTCATACACAAACAGGCTCTGGTGGGTTTTGGTTTGAATCAGCAGGAATACGCCGTACATTGCGGCTGAAATCGCCGAGATCAGCAGAGCCTGCCCGGAAGTAAAATTGCCGCCCGGTAGCGCATTAGGGAAAACCAATACCAAAATACCCAGCGGGAAAATAGCGATAAGGTACTGTTTGACCCCGGCCAGGTTAACATACTGCGTGGCAAATTTACGGCCGCCAAGCAACAAAGCAAAGCCAACCAGCCCACCGGTAACAATCATGATGATCGAATAGAGCGTATCACGCATTAAGGCGGGGGCCGCGTCGCCTGTTGCCATCAGCGCGGAAATTAAACTGACTTCCAGAATCACCACCGACAGGCTGAGGATCAGGGAACCATAGGGTTCGCCAAGGCGGTGTGCCAGCACGTCAGCATGACGAACTACGCTGAATGCACTGCTCAGAATCGCCACCAGCGCCAGTAAATTGATCGCGATGATGACCGGGAAGGACGTCGAATCACCCCAAAGCCAAAGTATGGCCAGGGCAATGAGCGGTAAGATGAGAAACGACTCTTTATGACGAGTTTTGACGCTTTCTTGCGTGCCCATAGGTAGCTTTTCCTTATCACTGACGATTAACCGGTAGACGCGGCGGCCCACCGGTAAAAAAATACCATTTGTTTCAACCTGGTTATTTTACATACGCGGGCAGTGTAACGGCTAATGGGTTAAAAATGTGTAAAATTTACACTGATTTACGCATTAAAAGAGAAAAATCATAAACTTCCATTCTTTAAAATTTATTCAGTTATAACTTTATGAATTATATGAATTAATAATTTTTATTTTCACGCTATTTGTGGTGATTAATGCGCATTTGAATCGCATCTGTATTGGCTAAATTAGCCTTACAACCTGTTTTTTAATCCTGATGGCAATAACTGCATTGCTGGCACAGTCGTTAATTATGTTCCAGGCTTATATGGCCTAATCAGAGGAGGGAAAACGATGCCATACAGTACAAGATCTTCACTGCCTGACAGCGTGAAGCATGTCCTGCCGGCTCATGCTCAGGACATCTACCTGGAAGCATTTAATAGCGCCTGGGATGAATACAAAGAGAAGAAAGATCGCCGCGGTGACGAGTCCCGCGAAGAGGTGGCTCACAAAGTTGCCTGGTCTGCGGTAAAGCATTCCTATGAAAAAGGCGACGATGACAAGTGGCATAAAAAGCACTAGCTTTCCGCAGGGCGGCAGCCGCTGCCCTGCAAAACGTTTCCGTACGGTCTCCCGCGTCACGATCTCCGGCTGTTAACGGCCATCACACTTTTTGTCTGCCGGCCTTAAGTTTTTTCTTATGCGGCCGATGATAAACCTAAGTAAAATTTTTCGCTTTTGTGACAAAGTTCAAACTTGATTGCCAGGGACGAAATGACATATTGTCACCTTTAACGCAAAACAATTTTCGGAATAAGTTAACTTGTCGCAAGCATGAGCACGGGTAAGGGGGGTCAATGTTAACAAGGGATTTCTTATTAAAAGCGGATTGTAAGACGGCTTTTGGTGCAATCGAGGAATCGCTGTTATGGACCTGCGAACAGCGTGCTGCGTCGCTGAGCGCCACGCTTTCCTGTCGGCCTAATCACAGTCCGGTATGGATTTTCGGCTATGGTTCGCTAATGTGGAACCCTATATTCGAGTCCGATGAGGTGGCTGAAGGAACCTTAAGGGGCTGGCATCGGGCTTTCTGCCTGCGGCTTACGGCGGGACGGGGCACGGCTCAACAGCCCGGAAGAATGCTGGCACTGAAAGAGGGCGGCGAAACGACCGGGCTGGCTTTTCGCCTGCCGGAAGAAAAACTCCGTGAGGAGCTGGAGCTGCTGTGGAAGCGCGAAATGGTCACAGGCTGCTATCTCCCTACCTGGCGTGAGCTGGAGCTTTCAGACGGGCGTAGCGTGACGGCGCTGGCATTCGTTATGGATCCGCGCCATGCGCTTTACGAGGCCGATTCCTGCCCAAAAACCATTGCGCCGCTGATTGCTCAAGCCAGCGGTCCACTCGGCACTAACGCACAGTATCTTTACTCGCTGGAACAGGAGTTGAAGACGCGCGGTCTGTATGATGATTGCCTGACCGATCTGGTGCAGCGCGTGCGTGAATTACAGCAATGCCACGACCCTCTGGTCGGCTAAGCCGGCTCAGCTTCCAGGATTGATCAGCCAGGTGCCTGCCTTGTTAATCGTCAGGCTCTGGCGGTGAACCGCGTTCGCAGAATGCACTTCAATATTGTAGTTACCGGATGCCAGGTTCAGTGAGGCATAGCCGCTGTTGTTCGGCTTGACCTCGATCGGCGTGCCGTTGAGCAGCACGGTTTCGCCGCTGGCAAGCCGCAGGTAGACGGTAGCCATCATCGGCTTAGTATTCACTGCCGCTCCACCCGAGACGGTGCGGGTCGGCGCTGTTTCCGATCCGGCTATCGCAGGTTGCTGGGTATCGGCAGAGGTGTCTTCCCGGCTGAGAGAGATGGCCAGCGCAACCGCAGCCAGCACAGCGACGCCGCCGAGGGCGATAAGCGGTTTAGACAGTCGGGTTTTGACGCCGGGTATTTCCCCGCCTGCCACCGGCGGAGGGGTATAGCTGACTGGCTCCGGCTCAGGGACCGGTTCAGGTTCCTGCTGCGCCTCTGGCACCTCTTCCGACACAGCCGGTATGCTGGTCACCAACTCTTCTACAGAGCTTACGGGCAGGGCAATAAGCGCCGCTAATTCATCGATAGACTGCGGACGGTCCTGAGGTTTCATTTCCAGCGCGCAGTCAATGGCGTTGAGCAGCGACAGCGAGAATCCTTCCGGGCGCAGCTGGGCGAGCGGCTGGTAGCGATCTTCAATACAGCGCACCACGCTTACCGGCGGTGGGCTTCCGGTAACCAGCGTATGCAATACCGCGCCGAGGGCGTAGATATCCGTCCACGGCCCCTGGTCAATATCACTTTCTTCGCTGTACTGCTCAATAGGCGCATAGCCGGGTTTCAGCATAATCTCCGTTTCGTCGGAGAGGTTACCAATCGTTTTACGCGCTGAACCGAAATCCAGCAGCACCGGCAGCTGATTTTCCTGGATCTGAATGTTATCCAGCGAGATATCGCGGTGCAGGTAGCCGCCACGGTGGATGGTATCAATCGCGCCAAAAAGGGGCGGAAGCAGCTGGCGGATCCATTCATCGGTGATCCTTTCCGGGTGGCCTAACTGCCACTCTTTCAGGGTCATACCGCTGTAATAGAGCGTGCCCATATAGGCCGTGCCGTTCTCCTCCCAGAACCGCAGCACGTGCAGCAAGCCCGGATGGTTGAAGCGGGCCAGCAGGCGGGCTTCCTGAATAAAGCTGCTAAGTCCTGCTGAAAACAGTTTTTGATAGCGCTCGCCGCGCAGCACGATAGTCAGTTGTTCATCGCGGGAGGCGAGTGAAACCGGCAAATACTCTTTAATGGCGATGGTACGTTCAAGCAGGTGGTCCCAGGCACGATAAACAATGCCGAAGCCGCCACCGCCAATGACTTCTTTAATTTCAAATTCGTTAAAACGGTGGCCAGCCGGAAGGGCGTTGGGCACGTTCTTGACATTATCGTTTGCCGACATAGTAAACACTCTCTGAATGCCAACTTCTCTGCTGCTCCCATCCGGGAGAGCCGGTCAGTTAACAGTGCGCCAGGCGCCAATAGCCGGATCGGCCAGGTCTGCATGCAGGTCATCCACCAGCAGCACATTAATTTTTACTTTTGAATCGACGACTTTGCTCCAGACCTGACGCAGAGCATCTACGCGAGCCTTCAGGACGGCAGGGTCCGCCGCCTGGCTTTTGTCCATTTTTACCAGCAGTGCGCCATCAAATGACCAGACGTGCAAAGCAGGATTAAACGTCAGCACCAGCCAGCTGTTGGGGGCCGTCTTTTTACTGACGACCAGCCGTTGATTATTCGCCGCGACAACGTCCAGTTCTCCCGAAGCAGGATGGATATTGCGTAACGGAAATCCCTGGTAAAACTGGACGTCAACGGGCTGATCTTTCCCGTTAGAGGAAAGGGTCAACTGACTTTTCCCCTCCAGCCATCCTTCGGTAGAACAGCTGAGGTGACGATCGTCAGGGATAAACAGCGACTGGCCTTTTTCATCCCACCAGGTGCGAAAATGACAGCCACCGGGCAGATCGAAATGCTGCAATGGTGCGCTATTGGCTGGCTGTGACAAATCCAGCGGTTCCGCATTGCTGGCATTCGCCGCCGTTGTCCCGTCCGCGATAACGATTGGGCGCCAGTTCTGTTCTTTGGCTGCGGTACCGGCAGCCAGCACCGTTCCGGCAGCGTTGGTCATTTGCCATGGGAGTTCGGTAAGTTTGCCGCACTGGTTATTTAACAGCTTGCCGACGCGCGGCAGAAAACTGGTCAGGGTGCTGGATTCTTTGCTTTTACCGGAAACGAGGCGCAAGTGGATAGTCTCCTGACACCAGTCTCGCGGCGCATTACTTTCAACGTTGTCAATGAACACCTCCAGCGCCAGGCTTGGGGAATATACCACGCGGTAATCCTCAGCCTGAGCGGCAGTTGCAATCAACAAAGCAATAGCTGGCAACCCGTATTTCATAGTGTTCCTTGGTGTTAATCACGCGTCGGCAGGAAGCGTCCTGAGTCCGCTACGGATTGTAAGAGAGTGGTTTCCTGTGGCGAGCCAATCCAGACGGCTACGGCACTCAGGTTATCCTTCTGCTCGCTACGGTTGATGGCTTCCTGCATCAGCGCCAGCCACTCATGAGGCGAGCTGACCATACGCAGCGCCTGTTGCATCTCTTCCGGCGTCAGGCTGCACCAGAAACCATCGGTACAGACTAAAAAGGCATCGCCATCTTCCAGCGGCATAACCTCACTGTAACTCACCGGCAATGTACCGCCCGCACCCAAAGCATTATAGAGTAAGTTGCTGTTAATGCCGGAATTATCTACACCAGCATCCTTTAACTGCTGCGCCAGGCTATGATCGCGCGTGACCGCATGAATATACCCCCGGCGAAAGTGGTAAATCCTGCTGTCACCGGCATGCGCCCACCATGCACGCTGAGAATCACGGTCAATAAATACCGCCGCCAGCGTAGTGCTCATCCGATCAAAATTCAGAATTTTACTCTGTGCCTGGCGAATCGCCTGCTCGGCCTTATCGATCCATTCCGCGGTATCTGCTGGCTGAATAGGCTTATCGACCATCAGCTCAGCCAGCAACGTATCGCGGGCGATTCTCGCTGCCGTTTCACCGCCTGCCGTGCCCGCTACCCCGTCACAGACTAAAAAACAGGCGCAGCGTTCGCCTATCAACGCGCCCGTTTCATCCTGATTACTTTCCCGGGCACCCGTTTGTGAGGTCAATGCATAGTTAATGTTCATTCTTTTCCGGTTTGAGCTGCGAGTCTTTATACTGATTCACTTCCATATCATAGGCTTGCAGAAATGCGTCGCCGAAGAGGGTATGGAAATCGTCCTCAATTTCGCCAGACGTGTTCTGGTAGTGACGCAAAAAATAGTCCCACAGGGCGGCTTTTTTTACCGCGCTTAACCCTATCCGTGGAACGTTGCCATCACGACGGGCGTAATCTTCCAGCCGTTGCGGATTGAAAGATTGCAGCATGGCGGCAATAATCGCGCGGATCCCGGCAATCATCCCCAGCTGATGCGCCTGCAAATCCACTAACGCATCACGCACTGCCTGCTCAGGCGGCATAAAGCCTGGCATCTGGCTCTGATATATCTGCATCAGGACCGTCTTACCTGAAGGCAATATTTTGAACGGGTTGTTCGCTTCGTTCAGGATCATCGTCATTTCTGCCTTCACGCCGCGTTTCAGGATTGAACGTGATGAGAGCAGGGCGACGGTTCCCTGAGAAAAGAGGCTGAGCATTTTCCCCGTCGTGCGCATTTGGTCTTCTGTCAGCTGTGGCCTGCCCGCGCCATTATCCAGCCCCATGCCTTCCAGCAGAGCGGCGAGCAAGCGCTGCTCGTTGCCTTCATGTACAGCATTCTCAGCATGCGGCAGATCGCTGCGAACCGGGTCAATATCCAGCCGCGCATCGTTTTGCCGAACCTGACGAACGGCGGGCTGCTCGGGAGCAGGCACCACGACCGGTATCTGCTCGTTCAGGATACCCAGCGGATCGTTGGGCAATGTCTGGTCATGGCTGAATAATGCAAGGGGATCCACGTCGCTGAAAGCGGTATCCTGCTGGCGGTTGGGATCGCTTATCGTAATTTGATAATCGCCAATGCCCAGTATGTCGCCATGATGCAGAACAATTTGCCTGCCGCGATCGAGAGGGGCCTGATTATGCACCACCGCGATCACGCTACCGTGATTGGTCAGACGACACTCGCCGTTGCTGGCGATCTGGACGACTGCCTGCAAGCGAGAAATGGCGCGCTCGGTATCCGGTAAAACCAGATCGTTATCAACGCTACGGCCTATGGTGCCGCCTGGCGGCATAAAATCACAGGCGGTAACGGGCGCCTCGGTTCTGCTTTCAACAATGGTAAATCGCATGCGCTTTTCCTGAAGCCAAAGCCAACGGGCCAAATAACTCTATTCGAACATGGGTGGATAGAGTCCATGCCGACCCGGCTGTGCTACAGCGGCCGGATCGAATAACTGTGAGAATAGTTGTGCGGTAAGGTTGCCGCTGTGTTTATGGCTGGCCAGGGGATAACCATCGCTTTGATTTGTCCACCAGTAGCTGGTATAGCGCATGGGGTCAAAGCGGGTCGCCACCTCGTGCCATGCCAGCGTGCAAGGCAGATCCTGATAGCCAATCACATCCATAATATCTGAACGGCCGGTATCGGGCAGCGACAGCGGCGGCAGCGTCAGTAGCCTTTGTTCAAGCCGCTCGGGGGTCGATTGCTGGCTGACGGCCTGATGCAGCGTTTCCCCCAACGTCTGAAACCAGTCGCCAGATACTGCCAGCTGCGCCGGATGCCAGAGACTGACCGGCACGCTTTGCAGCGCCAGCAAAGGCCAGGTTCGGCCTACGCGATCGCGCGAAGGGAGCAGACAGCCAATTTGTACACGCTGTACACCGAGCGTAGCAGGGACGGCAAAATTCCACACCGGTGCGCGGCTAAAAAGCTCACCGTCACCCTCGCTCTGGTGATACCAGAGTGATAAACCCTGCTGAAACCAGTTAGACCAACTGGCGACAATCGCTTCCGGTAACCGACGCTGTAAAAAATCGCCGGTGCCGGGTAATTTCCCGTACCAACCCAGCATATTTTTATCTGGCATAGTCATCACCTTCCCGGCTAGTGAGGGGGGATAGCCTGAACCGGCGGAGCAATATTTGCCGCAGTGCTGCCAGACGGCCGTCCAGGACTCTCAAGATTAAACGCCAATTTTCTCATCACCAGCGCATTATCACGCGCGAACGGTGAAGTCTGGATCTGCCGATCCAGTAACTGGCTCAGATGCCAGTCAAGCTGCTGAAGCTGACGCGTCGTCACGTTGGCAGGCAACGTACGCTGCAAATTTTGCATTACCCAGCCGCGTAAAAATTCGCCATCGTAGCTGCGGGGCTGATACAGCATTTGATAAGCGCGCAGTGCATTGCGGCTGAATTCGCTATCCTCGCCTTTATCATTACGTAAAGTTTGCGTGATGTTCTGTGCCACGCGCGGCAGCAGCAACGTTTTTAACGCGTTCTGATAAAAGCCCTGTGCGGCGGCGTTAATCTGATCGCCACGGTACAGGCCGCCGCGCATGCTCAAAGGCGGCTCGTCAAGCCGGAAGCTACTGCTTTGCGGCAGGGCCACCAGGCTATTTAAGAAGGGTAGCAGATCCAGGATATCTCCGTGGTTATTGCCGATGAGTTGCTGAGCCTGACGGTCCACCGGAGGAAGCCGTGCTTCAACCTGTTGCAGATACTGCTGATTTTTATAGTAACTGGTGGCCCAAAGCAGGGTGGCGAGGATCAGCGCCAGGCCAAGCGAAGCGTAGCCCGTCCAGTGCAGCAGGCGATTGCGGTGTTCCCATGACCGATCGCTGCCCGCCAGCTCGCTCTCCTGAAAGATCAGATCGCTCATCAGCGCACGAATAAAGTAGCTCTGGCCTTTATTGGCAGGAATGGGCGCAATGCGGTTGACGCTGTTCCAGCTGGCGATAGGATGGCTGGAAGCCTGCGGCAGCTGAAGTTTGCGGGTCAGCTCTCCCATAATGCGATCGAAAGGCAGACCTTCCTGCGTGCCGCTGGTGAAAAACAGCCCGCGCGGCGCCCAGGGTATTTCACCCTCTTTCTCCGCGAAGACAATATCCAGATATTCCGCCAGTAGCGGACGCAGTGAAGCAAATTCCTGTGGGAAGAGAAAACAGTCGGCGCGCTGCGTCAGGTCGCTTTCCTTCGCCATTCTGCCCGCCAGCCCGGTTTGCAAACGCAGCGTCATGTCGTTGAACTGTTCAGTAAACAGTGACGTTAACGATTGTCCAGCAGGTCGCTCGGCGCCCCATGGGAAACCAAAGCCCCAGATACGGTCACGCTGCGTTTTATCCAGCGTACCGTAATAGCTCATAAAACCTTTCAGTAAATCGGTCTTGGTCACCATGATGTAGACCGGGAAGTGGATCCCGGTTTGCTGGTGCAGCTCCGCCATGCGGGTACGCAACGCCTGAGCCTGAAAACGACGAGCCTCGGCGGAGTCGCTTAACAGATCCGCGACGCTGATCGCCATAATCACGCCGTTAATCGGCTGGCGCGTCCGGTAGCGCTTAAGCAGATTAATAAAGGTCTGCCATTCGCTGGCATCTCTTGCCCGCTGGCTTTCCTGGAGCGTATAGCGTCCTGCGGTATCCAGCAGCACCGCTTCCTGAGTAAACCACCAGTCGCAATGGCGAGTACCGCCCACGCCCCGCAAGGCCGTTCTGCCGATGCTTTCGCCCAGAGGAAACTCAAGACCTGAGTTGATCAGCGCGGTAGTTTTTCCCGCTCCCGGTGCACCAACAATGATGTACCACGGCAGCTGATAGAGATATTGCGCATTGAAACGCTGAAGCCAGCCGCGTTTTTTCTTCTGCTGGGGGCCGGTGAAGTGGGTTTTCTTTAGCAGCGAAGCCGCTTCGCTGAAGAGCGCACCGAGCAGCTCTTCGGCGGCGGCCTGTTCGCTGTGATCGGCGCTGGAACGCTGCATATTGCTTAACAGCTTGCTGTTAAACCAGGCGCGGTAAAGCTGAGGGATCAGCTGGAAAAGGATCCACAGGAAATAGCACAGACCAATGGCTATCTGGCGATTAAGAGGGCTTTCCAGCCAGTGAGTATTATGGAACGACAGCTGCGGGCCGATCATCCAGATCAGCGCCGAAAGGGCGGTAATCCCTAAAAAGCTCCACAGCAGTCGGCTGAAAAAAAGCATAAACAAAGAAGGCATCAGAATTTTCTCGCCTGGCTGGTTTTCACTTCTGGCGCTGGGAACAGAACAATTTCGACCCGGCGGTTTTGCGCCCGGTTTTCGTCGCTGTCGTTAGGTAGCAACGGGCTGCTGTCGCCACGGCCTTCGCTGCGCAGTAAATGTTCCGGTTCCAGCATCTGCTGGCGCATCTGCGCGCTAATCGAGCGCGCCTGCGCCAGGGAATATTCATAATTTGAGGCAAAGTGCGTTGAATGCACAGGCCGGTTATCGGTGTAAACGCTGATTAAAATCGTGCCTTTGATATTATCCATCGCGGCAGAGACACGGGTGATAATCGCCCGGCCTTCCGGCGTAAGATCGCTGCCTGAAGGGCTAAACAGTTTGTCGGCGGCGATGATCACTTTGCTGCCATTAGTCCCGTCTGCCACGTCCAGCTGGCGAGCAGTAATCAAATCATCCAGCCGCTGGCGCAGATCTAATAGCGCCTGGCTCGAACTGTTGCGGGCAATTTCGTTCTGCGGCAGTGGCGTCTCCCAGATAGCCCGCAGCAGCGGTTCAGCCGCATTGCCTAAACGCCAGTTGAGGCCTGAATAAATCATGCTGGCGATGAAAGCCGTCAGCGCAATACAGGCCCAGAGCGGTACCGGAGGACGCCATCGCGAATCACGACCGACCGGCTCCAGCGGTTGAGGCTCTGGCTGCGGCGGTAATTCACCTCGCGTATCGTTGATTAACTGCGCAAGGCGATTTCTTACCGCGTCGCGTTGCAGCCTGCCTTGCTCAACCGCACGATAGCGTCCTTCATAGCCCAGCAGCAGGCAGTAGTGGATGACTTCCAGCAGCCATAAATGTTGCGCAGGCGTTTGAGAAATACGCGACAGCAGTTGAAACACTTTTTCGCCGCCCCAGCTCTCATTATGAAAAGTCACCAGCAAGCCGTTACCGGACCAGACGCCACGCGTTCCCCAGGGCGTTTGGGCCGCCGCTTCGTCCAGCACGCTGCAAAGGCAGTAGCGGGCGCCAATGATCATATCGAAAGGCAAACCGATGTTTTTGCTGCGCGCTTCAAACTGACGAATCTCATCAACCAGCTGCTGGCGCAGGCCGGCAGGGTCATCATGCGTTGCCGCCAGGCGGATCTGTACGATTGCATTCAGCAACGGCGCTGCTGCTGCAAGTAATGGGTTTTCCTGACCGCTAAAAGTGCGGGTGTCAGCAGGGTGTTCCGGGGTCATCAGGCTTTACTGTCTCAGCTGTTTGGCACCTGCAGCGCAGGCGCTATCCAATCTTATCAGACGGTGATACAGGGCCTTCCATGGCGCTGAGAATATCATGTCTATTCCAGAATCCAGGTGGCGGTATCGTTGTTACGGCAAGCCTTACTTTGCCCGCCAACGTCGACGCAAACTTGTTTGGCTTTACGTGGGCGAGGGCGATCGCTGCGCAGCGTGGCGTCATACAGGTCGGTTTTGACGCCCGCTTTGTACGGCACGTAACCAATAAGCTCTTGCTGATCGGGTTCGGCTACGGCTAGCCAGTGATTTTCCACTTCGCCCAGCACGGTGAACGGCTTGCTGTTTTCCAGATAGCGAACCACCTTGCTGCCAAAGTCCGGGCCGCTCATCACCGACGCGTTGTATAAAGCCCGGTAGGTTTCATTAACTGGCGTAAAGGTTTTTGGTGCATGAACGGCATGGCGATGCGTCAGCTTCACGCCATCGACTTCAGAAGTGACGAGCGTGTCGTCCGTCATCGGAGGAAGAGGAGCCTTGCATGCAGACAGCGTCAGCACAGCCAGCAGGGTTAACGCGATGCTTATTTTCACAGCGATCCTCGTGAATATCATCAGTGAGTAGTAGTGTTCACAAACCCGTCTCACACGCTTCAGTCGTCTGGGCAGAAAAAAGGCCAGTCGGCTGAAAATTATTCTGTTTTACATAAAGATAAATCTGTATTCAGTTTACATGACACTTTTGAGAATGGGAACAATTGCAGTGCCCGGCCTGACATGTTATTGCAGCCAGACCGGGGCAATCCTCACTTTTAAAGAAAGCGATGTCAATTTGATAAGTTCATTAGCGTGAAATTCACGCAGTGTAAGTAATCAGCAGCCTGTCTCAATGGTCGTTACCGTAACGGCCGACCAGGCCAGCTGCGCCAAGCGCATGACCTTTTAATCGTTGCAATAATTCCTCACGCGTCAGCCCCTGTTCAAGTTCACTGGCGGGTAAATCGGTGGCGATGAGCGTGAAGTTGTAATGGTGCAGTCCCGTTCCGGCGGGCGGACAGGGACCATAATAGTGCAGCGTGCCGGGACTGTTTTTACCCCCCGTGTAACCTTTGCCCTCGGTCAGCTCGCCCTGGGCAAAGCGGGTGCGCTGAGCAGGGATGTTGTAGCCAACAAAATGGTTTACGCCCAGGCCTTTCGCGCCGACCGGGTCGACAATCGTCAGGGCAAAACTTTTCGTCCCCTCCGGCGGGTTAGTCCAGCTTAACGCGGGCGAAACGTTTTCACCGGTACAGCTGATATTGCCTTTGGCCGCGCCAGCAAATTTCTTCTGAAGTACCGCGTTGTCATTAAAATCTGGCGAGCTGAGTGAAAAAAGGGGGGCAGCATAGGCGGCGTTGATGTTCGCCACCAGTGCCATCGCGAGTAAGGTTTTTTTCATCGTCACGTTCCTGTTTGGCGGGTCTGCGCAAAGTCTGGTCGATAAATACACGATCTGCCAGTGGCTTAACCCGGCGTCCATGAATCAATTGCCGCAGAAGGTGCCGTTAGCGGGGCAAAAGTGTTAAGCTGGCATTTATCTGATTTTGTGAGCCATCTTCCATTTTCATCGATTAAATTAGCTTGCCAGATGGCAAATTTTGAAATTATGAAAAATTTTAACCCTTGTTCCCTGCCGATCGCATCGCTACTTTTCTTTACGGCCGCCAGCCCGTTTGCGCAGGCGCTAACCACGGATACTCGCGTCGCCAGCGCGCCTTTTGCCGATCCCGCACGTTTTAGTGATTCGCTGCCTGATTTGGGCAGTGATAAAACGGGCGACACGGCGCTATCGAAGCGTGTCGCAGAAGCAATGAAAAGTATTGGCCAGGCCAGTATGAGCAGCGATGATGATAAATCGCTGGGCAGCGAAGCCGGGCAGTGGGCGTTTGAACATTTTCGTGATGAAGCGGCACGCCGGGCGGAAAGTGAAGGGAAAGAGCTGCTGTCGCCTTACGGTCGCGCGACGCTGTCGCTGATGGTCGACAGCAAAGGCAACTTTGATGGCACCTCCGCGCAGCTGGTCACGCCCTGGCAGGATAATTATCGGTATCTCACCTTCAGCCAGCTGGGTATTGAGCAAAGTGATTATGGCCTGGTAGGCAATGCCGGTCTGGGGCAGCGCTGGCTGCTCGGCAGCTGGCGTCTGGGTTATAACGCGTTTGTTGATGACCAGTTCGAATCCGATCTTCAGCGCGGCTCGCTGGGAGCAGAAGCCTGGAGCAATTTTCTGCGCTTTTCCGCCAATTACTACCAACCGCTTTCAAGCTGGCGGCAAAACGCGGCTGACTCGCAAATGCGTATGGCGCGCGGGTACGATATTACTACGCAGGGATATCTGCCGTTTTACCAGCAGCTTGGCCTGTCGGTAAGTTATGAGCGCTATCTGGGCAATAACGTCGATCTGTTTAACAGCGGCACCGTCAGCAGCAATCCTGCGGCCATTGAGCTGGGCGTCAGCTATACGCCGGTGCCGCTGTTTACGCTCACTGCCAGCCATAAAACGGCGGACACCGGCGAAACGCAGGATCAGCTGGGATTGAAGATGAACTACCAGATCGGCGTGGCTATCAGTAAGCAACTTTCGGCCGACAACGTTGCCGCAGCGCGTTCGCTAAGCGGCAGCCGCTATGATGTGGTAAGCCGCAACAATCTGCCCGTCATGGAGTTCCGCCAGCAGAAAACCCTGTCGGTGTTTTTAGCGACGCCGCCGTGGCAGGTGATGCCGGGTGAAACGCTGCCGTTGAAATTGCAGATCCGTCATAGCAACCCTGTCGCTGCGGTCAGCTGGCAAGGCGATACCCAGGCCCTCAGCCTGACGCCGCCAGCGGATAACACAGATCCTCAGGGCTGGAGTATTATTATTCCTGCCTGGGACAGCTCGCCGGAGGCCAGTAATGAATATCGCCTGTCGGTGACGGTTGAGGACAGCAAGCAGCAGCGCGTCACCTCTAACTGGATCACATTGAAATTGACGCCGCCGGTGACGTTGCAGGATCCTGATGCCAGCCACTTTGACCTGTTAGCGCCCTGATAATGGCAATGGATAAAACGTCCGACGCTATGACGGGAAGTTGTCAGCATTTACTTACTGCCTGAGCCTGTTCACTATGATTATTCGTCCGCATCGCAACTGGTTTCTCCGTCTCTTTTCCTGGCACGGCTCTGTGCTGCCCGATATTCTGTTTCGCCTGAGCCTGAATCTGCTGATGTCAGTGGTGGCCATTTTCAGCCTCGACTGGTATGAGACGCTGGGGGTGAAACTGACGCTGGCACCGTTCAGTCTGCTCGGCGTCTCCATCGCGATCTTCCTTGGTTTCCGTAACAGCGTTTGCTATGCACGCTACACCGAAGCCCGACTGCTGTGGGGCGGACTGCTGATCAACTGCCGTAACTTTCTGCGACTGGCACTTACGGTTGCGCCAGCTGATGGCCCGAGGATTGGCGCGTTGCTGATGGCGTTCAGCTATAGCCTGAAACACCAGCTGCGGCAGACCGATGCCAAAGCGGACATGTATCATTATCTGGGGGATGAAGCGGAAGACATTTTGCGGCGTCGCGCGCCAACCAATGCTATCGCGATGAAAATTTCGCAGTGGCTGGCTGAACAGCGGCGCAGCGGTAACGTCTCTGATATCGTGTTTGCCCAGCTTGATAACAGTCTTAACCAGCTTTCTCAGGTATTGGGTGGCTGTGAACGCCTGGCGAGTATGCCGGTTCCCTTCGCTTATGGCCTGTTGCTGCACCGCACGGTTTATCTGTTTTGTACGCTGCTGCCTTTCGCGCTGGTGCCCGATTTACACTATATGACGCCGCTGGTCTCAGTGTTTATCGCCTACAGTTTTCTGTCGCTGGATAAGCTGGCGGAAGAGCTGGAGATGCCGTTTGGTTATGCCAATAACCATTTGCCGATGGATGCCATGTGTACCAATATTGCCATTAACCTGATGGAAATGAATAACCAGCGCGAACTGCCGTCCGCGCCGGTTCCTGACGGGCGCTATCGTTTAACGTAATCAGAATTGATAAGTCAGCCCCACGCCGGTAATGTCGTCGGTTGCGGCACCAAGTGGATTATTGTCTTTTAGCAGGTTAATACGGTATTCCGCATAGGCCAGCATATTTTTATTAAAGTAATAGCTGGCACCGGCACTGATATATTTGTACAGATCCACGTTGCCGATGTTTTCAATATCCTTACCGCGTGAGGTAACAAAGGCCAGGGAAGGGCGCAAACCATTCAGGAACTGATATTGTGCGACCGCTTCAAAATTCTGAGCCTTATTGGCAAAGCCGCCGCTAACCGGCGTAGCGTTATGCGTTTCGCCATACATCGCCGCCAGATAAATCAAATTGGCATCGTATTTCACCGCCGTCGACCAAAGTTCGGCGCGATCGCCTTCGCCACGCGCGGCCTGATTCTGGGCCGTTGTGCGGTCTACGCTGGCCCATGCCGCCGCCAGACCCAGCCCGAAATCAGCCGTCCAGGAAAGGGAGGCGGCGTAACCATCGCCATTAGAGCGACGTACGGCATCCGTTCCGCTGCGTTCATTTTTACCCTGATACTGTGCAGCAATATTCAGCCCCTCTACCAGCCCAAAAAAGTCGCTGTTGCGCCAGGTAGCAACGCCGCCTGCACGTCCGGCTAAAAAGCTGTCGCTATAACCTGAGTCGCCGCCAAACTTCGGCAGCATATCGGTATAGGAGAGGGCATCATAAACAAGACCGTAATTACGCCCATAGTCAAAAGAGCCATACTTGCCGAATTTCAGACCCGCGTAACCCAGACGAGTTTTATTACCGGTTTGCGCATCGCTACCTTCCGAGTTATTGAGCTGAAACTGGTACTGCCACATGCCATAGCCCGTGAGCTGGTCATTGATTTGCGTTTCCCCTTTAAAACCCAAACGAGCAAAAGAGACGTCACCATTATTGGCTTCATCTGAAGAAAAGAGATGCCCGGCATTCACTTTTCCTGCCAGATCCAGTTTGTTACCGTCCTTATTATAAATTTCAGCGGCGTTAGCACTACCAAACGTTATTAGTGTCGGGATTGCCCATAGGATTACATTGCGCTTCATCATTTTTTACCCTGTGAATTATTTATATTTTTTGAGGTGTTAACTAGCATCGGGAAGAAAAATAACGGCTAACTATTTTTATCAGAATTCATTACTTGTAACAAATTGTAATTTAAGATTGCGTGGGGTTTTTATGGGCTTTTATAAACGGGGGATAATGGAGTTTATGTGGCAGGAATCTGTTAATATGATTTTTTGTTATAACAGTTAAATTATTATATTATTGATTTTAAAGTGTTTTTTATATCTAAAGCCTGGGATTTTACCTTTCTTTCTCTCTTGCAAAATATTTTTTATTTGGCAGGGCGTTTATTGGCGACGTAACTAAATAAAAAGTGATTTTGTTATCCATAAAAATATTTTGCTTTTCTCTGTTTGCAATGTTTTCACGATGTTTCAATGAATTTCCGCCGGGTTTCATTTCCTCCACAAATGTCTTTCAAAGGTTCGCTGGAGCCAGACGTTCAGTGCGCAATCAGGGTGCAGTAAGCCCCCTTTTAGTGCGCTAACTGCCTCATTTACGGGCTAAATCCTGGCAACGATCACAAAAACAATATTTTATTTTACGAATGCATAATTCCGCTCTTTTTTTATCTGCTAACCCGCTGCGGATTGAGGCGTATTCACTATTTATTCATTAAATGTGAATAGTGAGCTTGCTTAACCTGTTGATTGTTGGTGACAGAAAACGATTTATGCATTTTTTTGCTGGCTGGCACAAAGCATGCAATTTACAGTGAGGCTCAGATGAAGCAATTCATTAACATTATTTAAACTAAAAATTTACCTGCATTTGGGCAGGATAAGAGGTCGCCATGCAATCAGCAGTCACACGTGAAGATTTCGATCGGTGGATGATCCCCACTTACGCGCCCGCCAGCTTTGTGCCGGTTCGGGCTGAGGGCTCCACGCTTTGGGATCAGCAAGGGAAATCCTGGATTGACTTTGCCGGTGGCATCGCGGTCAACGCGCTGGGCCATGCCCATCCCGATTTACAGCTGGCTTTACAGCAGCAGGCCGCGCTGCTGTGGCATACCGGTAACGGCTATACCAACGAGCCGATCCTGCGGCTGGCAAAGCAGCTTATCGACGCCACCTTTGCAGAAAGAGTCTTTTTCTGCAATTCCGGCGCGGAAGCTAACGAAGCCGCGCTGAAGCTGGCGCGTAAGGTCGCGCACGATCGGGTTGGCGAGCAAAAAAGCGGCATTGTAGCCTTCAGTAACGCTTTCCATGGCCGCACGCTGTTTACCGTTTCCGCAGGGGGCCAGCCCGCTTACTCAAAAGATTTTGCGCCGCTGCCTGGCGGGATCCAACACGCCACGTTCAACGATCTCGCCTCAGCCGCCGCGCTGATTGATGACCACACCTGTGCCGTTATTGTCGAACCGATTCAGGGCGAAGGCGGCGTTGTCCCTGCCGATCCGGCTTTTCTTCGCGGCCTACGCGAGCTCTGTGACGCACATCGTGCGCTGCTGATATTTGACGAAGTACAAAGCGGCGTAGGGCGTACCGGTTCGCTGTATGCCTATATGCATTACGGCGTAACGCCAGACGTGCTGACCACCGCTAAAGCGCTGGGTGGCGGTTTTCCGATTGGCGCAATGTTAACCACCGGGCAGTATGCCAGCGCGCTGGGTGTGGGAACGCATGGCACCACCTATGGCGGTAATCCGCTGGCGGGCGCGGTAGGCGGAAAGGTCATGGAGCTGGTCAATCGCCCGGAAGTGATGGCGGGCGTAGCCCTGCGTCACCAGTGGTTTGTGGAGGGATTACAGGAGATCAACCGACGTTTGCCGTTGTTCAGCGAAATACGTGGCCTGGGCCTGTTGATCGGCTGCGTATTAAATCAGGACTACAGCGGCCAGGCAAAATTGTTCAGCCTTGCTGCGGCGAAGCACGGACTAATGGTACTGATTGCCGGTGCCAACGTAGTGCGCTTCGCGCCTTCCCTGATTATCAGCGAGCAGGAGGTGAAAGAAGGGCTGGCGCGTTTTGAACGGGCCTGCCACGACATCGTCGCAGGAGCGGGATCATGATGATTATCCGCCCTGTTGCACATGACGATCTGGCTCAACTGATGCAGCTTGCCGGTAAGACCGGCGGCGGCCTCACGTCCTTACCGGCCGACAGCGCAACGTTAGCGGCACGGATTGAGCGCTCGGTGCTAACCTGGCAGGATAAATTACCGCGCGCCGAACAGGGCTATGTTTTTGTGCTGGAGGATACGGACACCCGACAGGCCGTGGGCATTTGCGCAATCGAAGTCGCGGTTGGCCTTCAGGATCCCTGGTATAACTTTCGGGTGGGAACGCAGGTGCATGCTTCCCGTGAACTGAATGTCTATAACATCCTGCCTACGCTGTCGCTTAGTAACGATCATACCGGCAGCAGCGAGCTCTGTACGCTGTTCCTCGATCCTGACTATCGTAACGGCAAAAACGGCTATCTGTTGTCGAAATCCCGCTTTCTGTTTATGGCCGCTTTTCGAGAACGGTTTATGCAGAAAGTGGTGGCGGAGATGCGAGGCGTGAGTGATGAACAGGGCCATTCGCCTTTCTGGGAAAGCGTCGGCAGTCGTTTTTTCTCCATGTCCTTTCGGGACGCGGACTATTTATCCGGCACCGGGAAAAAAACCTTTATTGCCGAGCTGATGCCGAAACATCCCCTGTATATCAATTATCTCGCGCCGGAAGCGCAGGCGGTGATCGGACAAACTCATCCCCAGACTTCACCCGCGCGGGCGGTGCTGGAGGCAGAAGGATTCCGTTATCTGAATTATGTCGACATCTTTGACGGCGGCCCGACGCTGGAATGCGATATCGATCGCGTGCGGGCGATTCGCAAAAGTCGTCTGGTGACGGCGGTCATTGGTAAAGAGAGCGACAGCGACCAGCCGCTTTGCCTGGTCGGCAACGAACGCTATGAGGATTTCCGCGTCATGCTACTGAATACCGATCCGCAGGGCGATACCCTGAGCCTCAGCCCGCAGCAGGCTGATATTTTACGCTGCAGACAGGGCGATACGCTGCGAGTCGCGGCGCTGAACGTTGGGGAGAAAAAAGCATGACGCACTGCATCAATGGACAATGGTTAACCGGCAGCGGTGAAAACTTTACGAAACGGGATCCGGTAAGCGGCGAACTGCTTTGGCAGGGGAAGGCCGCAAGCGCCAGTCAGATCTCTTCAGCCTGTGAAGCAGCGCGCAACGCTTTTCCTGGCTGGGCCAGACGCCCGTTTAGCGAACGTCAGGCCATCGCCGAGAAATTTGCACGCCTGCTGGAGAAAAATAAGGAGCAGCTGGCGGCGACGCTGGCGCAGGAAACCGGCAAACCGCGCTGGGAAGCCGTCACGGAAATCCAGGCAATGATCGGTAAAATCGCTATTTCGGTTGAGGCTTACCATGCCCGTAGCGGAGAAAGCGTACAGGGTGAAAGCTCGCTGCGTCACCGGCCACACGGCGTCATGGCGGTGTTTGGCCCGTACAATTTTCCCGGACACTTGCCGAACGGGCATATTGTTCCGGCGCTGCTGGCAGGAAATACGGTCATTTTTAAACCCAGTGAACTGACGCCGCTGATTGCGGAAAAAACCGTCCGGCTGTGGCAGCAGGCGGGGTTGCCTGGCGGCGTACTGAATATGGTGCAGGGGGGGCGTGAATGCGGTCAGGCGCTGGCGCAGGAGCCCCAAATTGACGGCCTGCTGTTTACCGGCAGCGCAGCCAGCGGGCACCAGCTACATCAACAATTCGCCGGACGCCCGGAAAAAATGCTGGCGCTGGAAATGGGCGGCAATAACGCCCTGATTGTTGAAGACCCGGCGGATATTGATGCCGCGGTAAACATCGCCATTCAGTCCGCTTTTATCACCGCCGGTCAGCGCTGTACCTGCGCCCGCAGAATGTTGGTGAAACGCGGCGCGGCGGGGGAGGCTTTTCTTAAACGGCTGGTGGAAGTGGCCGGAAAAATCAAACCCGATCGCTGGGATGCCGAACCACAACCTTTTATGGGCAGCGTGATCTCTTTGCAGGCGGCGGAACGAATTTACAGTGAATGGCAGGCACGCGTAGGCGCGGGTGGTACGGTTCTACTGCCCATGCGTTGGCCAAATCGCGAAAGCGCCATGCTTACACCGGGAATTATTGATGTTACTGCCGTGGCTAACCTGGCCGACGAAGAGGTATTTGGCCCACTGCTGTCGGTTATCCGCTACGATGATTTTTCTCAGGCGATCCGTCTGGCAAACGCCACGCGCTACGGCCTGTCCTGCGGGTTGATCTCGCCGCAACGCGAGCAGTTTGACCGGCTGTTGATTGAGGCTCGTGCCGGCATTGTCAACTGGAACAAACCGCTAACCGGTGCGGCCAGCAGCGCGCCTTTCGGCGGGATCGGTGCTTCCGGTAATCACCGGGCCAGCGCCTTTTATGCGGCGGATTACTGCGCCTGGCCGATGGCTTCGCTCGAATCTTCCAGCCTGTCGCTGCCAGCAACGTTATCGCCAGGGCTGGATTTCAGCGTTGCCGGAGGTGAGCGATGAGCGCGCGTGAAGTCAATTTCGATGGCCTGCCAGGCCTGACGCATCATTACGCCGGACTGTCATTCGGCAACGAAGCCTCAGCCCGACATCAGCACCAGGTTTCTCATCCGAAACAGGCGGCGAAGCAGGGCTTACTCAAGATGAAAGCGCTGGCCGATCTGGGCTTTGTGCAGGGCGTCATTCCGCCCCACGAGCGGCCAAACGTGACGGCGCTACGGCAAATCGGTTTCAGCGGCAGTGATGCTCAGGTGGTGAGCGACGCGGCAAAGCGCGCGCCTGAATTGCTTTCGGCCACCAGTTCGGCGTCGGCCATGTGGGTGGCGAATGCGGCAACGGTTTCACCTTCTGCCGACAGCGCAGATGGCCGTGTGCATTTCACCGTGGCAAACCTGAATAACAAGTTTCATCGCGCAATTGAAGCGCCAACCACCGGCGCACTGTTAAGAGCGATATTTCGCGATCCGCAGCATTTTTGCGTTCACGATGCGTTACCGCAGGTGGCGATGTTTGGTGACGAAGGCGCGGCCAACCATAACCGTTTTAGCCAGCAGTATGGCGACGAAGGGATACAGCTGTTTATTTACGGTCGGGAAGAGGGCGGCGGTGGGCTGGTGCCCGCTCGCTATCCTGCCCGCCAGACGCTTGAGGCGAGTCAGGCGGTGGCGCGTCAGCATTTACTCGACGCTGGCCGCACGGTCTTTGCCCAACAGAATCCGGCAGTCATCGATCGGGGCGTGTTTCATAACGATGTTATCGCCGTCAGCAATCAACAGGTATTGTTTTGCCATCAGCGGGCGTTTCTCAATCAGGCCGGGCTTTTTGCCACGCTGCGCGAAAAATTTCCAGCTTTTACCCCAATTGAGGTGCCGGAAGATCGGGTCAGCGTCGCGGATGCCGTCGCCACCTATCTTTTCAACAGTCAGCTGCTGAGTAAAGCTAACGGCAAAATGCTGCTGGTTTTACCAGAGGAAGCCCGGCAGCACAGCGGCGTCTGGCGCTATCTCAATGAACTCATTTCAGCGCAAAATATTATCGACGAACTGCGCGTTTTTGACCTGCGCGAAAGTATGGGAAATGGCGGTGGGCCAGCCTGTCTGCGGCTGCGGGTGGTACTCACCCCGGCTCAGCTTGCGGCAGTGAATCCAGCGGTAATGATGAATGATTCACTGTTTGTCACCTTAAACGCGTGGGTCGATCGCCACTATCGTGACGACCTCACGCAGCATGACCTGGGCGATCCGCAATTATTAACAGAAGGACGGGAAGCGCTGGACGAACTGACGAAGCTGCTAAACTTAGGGAACATATACAGCTTTCAGCAATAATCACGGACGAACAGCGCGCGTCAGGCTATGCTAAGGCGCGCTCTGCCACTGGATGAAGGAGCAGAATTTATAATAAGGAGAATGTATGCAGGATTTTCTTAAGCAGACCCTGAGTGGAGAACCGCCTGCGCAGCTTTCAGGTCGTAACGATCGGCTGAGCTGGCAGTGGCTTGATGAAGGGATTCTGGAACTCACCCCAAACGGGCCGACATCGCAGGCTCTGGTGATTTCCGCCGGGATCCACGGCAACGAAACCGCCCCCATTGAAATCTTGAATGCCCTCATTAACCCGCTGCTGGCCGGCATGAAGCGGCTGATCCCCCGATTACTGATTATTTATGGCAACCCGGATGCGATACGCCATAACAAACGCTATATGCGCTGCGACGTAAACCGGATGTTTGGCGGACGCTGGCAGCAGTATGACGACAATATGGAAGCCCGTCGCGCCTGGCGGCTGGAACAGGCGCTGGAAACCTTCTGGCAGGCCGGAATGAATGAAGAGGTTCGCTGGCATCTCGATTTGCATACCGCTATACGTGGCTCTTGGCATAGCCGTTTTGGCGTCATGCCGCTGCGTGAGACGGACTGGCCGGACGACTTTCTGCACTGGCTGACGGCGGCAGGGCTGGAGGCACTGGTTTTCCATCGCGCGCCGGGCGGTACCTTTACGCACTACAGCTCACAGCATTTCAACGCCGCCAGCTGTACGCTGGAATTAGGCAAAGCGTTGCCGTTTGGCAGTAACGATCTGACGCAGTTTTCAGCGGCACGCGAGGCGCTTGCCGCCATAATATTTGGTGAAACGCTGCCGGAAGTAAAAGCTCCGCCGCTTCGCTACCGTGTTTCTCAGCAAATCACTCGCCTGTCAGAAGCCTTCGTGCTGCATATGAACAAGGACACGCTGAATTTTACCGCTTTTCCGCAAGGCACCTTGCTGGCAGAGGATGGCGACAAGCGCTGTTACGTGCAGCAGGCGAGGGAATACGTAATGTTTCCTAACCCGGATGTGGCAATTGGCCAGCGTGCGGGACTGATGCTGGTGGAAGACAACGCGCACAATGAGACTTCTGGCGCAGCAGACGCAGTGATTTAAAACGGTTGTTAATACCGGCGAAAGTTTGTTTCGCCGGTCCGACCGGCATTTCATACGTAATCTGCTCAGAAAGAGTGAACGGGCGCTGAAGCAGACAATCCAGCTTACTTATTCCTTTCTCAATCCTGCCGCCTGTATTACACTTCTCCATAATTTCTGCATTAATCAGTTTATATTCATACTCTTTTGCAATTCCTCACGCGATCCTTCTTATTCTCTCCATGATTGCCGCCTTTTTGTCTTTTATGCTTGCAGGGTTTTACCAACCCTCTGAGTACTTGACGTTCAGCGTATTAAGCTTGTTTCCGACATCGCGACATTGCTGTCGTCACAGAACTGAAAAGTAAGGATAAAAAATATGCGTAAATTAACTTCTCTGGTAGTGGCTATGACTCTGGCTATGGGCGCGGCGAACATTGTTCACGCAGCGGCAGATAACGTGACGCCACCACCGGCAGGCGCAGACAAACCTATGATGCACAAGCCACCTCGTCACGGCGGCCCGCACGAAATGTTTAAAGGTCTGAACCTGACTGAAGCTCAGAAAAAGCAGATGCACGAGATCATGAAAGATGCCCATAAAGATATGCCGCGTCCTTCTCTCGACGATCGTCGTGCCATGCACAGCGTTATTGCTTCAGACAGCTTCGACCAGGCTAAAGCGGAAGCACAGGCAACTAAGATGAGCGCGGAAGGCAAAGATCGTGCGCTGAAAATGCTGGCTACGCAGAACAAAATGTATAACGTGCTGACGCCAGAACAGAAGAAACAGTTCAACGCTAACTTTGAAAAGCACCTGACTGAAAAACCGCACCATGGCGACAAAATGCCACCTGCGGGCGAATAAGTTCTTAAGACTTGAGTAAGACCGCCGACGTTGTTCACACTGCTTATATGCCGTGGACAGCGTCGGCGGTTTTTCGTATCCACTATTTAGCGCTAACGGCTAAAGGCTTTCACCGACGGGCAGTTCGTCCTTAATTCAGCGGAATAATCGGGAACTTCCCGCTAAGGACTGGCTTACAGAGGATCTTATAACCATCGCTGTCAAAACCCTGCGGCGTTGATGTCAGCTTGCCAGCCTCGGCAATATCGTCCACCGAACCCAAATAAAACCAGTTATTGATAATATGGATCTGCGTTTGCAGCGGGCCTTCTTCCACCACGGCGACTGCGCCATTCCACGGCCAGCATTGCACGCGCACACGTTCCAGCGCGGCCAGCAATCGCTGGTGATGCGCTTCCAGCGTCTCTTTCCCACAGCAGGCTCCCGCACAGCGACCAAGGCTGGCACGGAAGCAGGCACGTCCTTTACTGACGTTTTCCAATCCCAACAGGCCCAGGCAAAGACGCTGTTCATCGGCAATTTTTTGCAGCGTTTCCAGCGCGGAGCGGCGGCTGGAATAGAGGCCGAACAGATCGGGCGTATGGGAAAAATCCACCTCTTTGGCATACACCACGCTGGGCTTGAGATTGCTGATATGCAGGGAGCAGAGCTGGCGGTTTTTCCGCAGGCGCTTATTGAACAGCGGCTGCTGCATTTTGATCATCTGTGCTTCCAGCAGCAGCGCGCCCAGTTCACCAGCGGTAGTAATCCAGGTAACGTGGCGAGCCTGGCGAAGCATTTTCGCTTCATCGGGCGTGCGGAAGTGTGACATCACCCGGCTGCGTAGATTAATACTTTTACCGATGTAAAGCGGCATAGATTCGCTTTCGCCATGAAAAGTATATACGCCAGGTAGAGAGGGCAGCCCTTCGAGCGAAGGACGTAAATGTTCGGGATATTGATAAATGGCCGCCGGCTCAAATGACAGGCGATGGCTTGCAGTACGTCTTACCACTATTGCACTCCGCTTACTGGTTACTTATACAGTGTAACAGCAGCGTAGTGGATAAAAAAGAGGCGTTTAAACCGGGGTTAACCGGAGATAACAGGATTTTATCGCTGGATACGCACCAGGGCATATTGGGGTAGGGTGAAAAAGGTTGTTATATCAGCAGGATCCGGGTCGTCCCTGACCCGTGTCGCTTACCGGACGGAAAAAATGTTATTTTTTCCAGAAATCATCAAATACGGTAATCGGCGGGCGACGTTTATGTTCGGTCTTCAAATACCAGCCTTCGATGATTTTAGCAGCGGCTTCATCAATGGTTTTACCTTCCAGGTACTGGTCGATCATCTCATAAGTCACGCCCAGCGCGACCTCATCCTGAAGTCCGGGGCGGTCGTCTTCCAGATCGGCGGTAGGGTGCTTAAGGTAAAGATGTTCCGGGCAGCCTAACGCTTTCAGCAGCTGTTTGCCCTGACCTTTATGCAGCCGGAACAGCGGGTTAATATCCGTGCCGCCATCACCGTATTTGGTAAAGAAGCCCGTAACCGCCTCTGCTGCATGGTCAGTCCCCACAACCACGCCCGAGGTCATTCCGGCAATGCTGTACTGCGCCTTCATCCGTTCGCGCGCTTTTTCGTTACCGCGCACAAAGTCAGAAACGGTAATGCCCGCATCGCGCAACGCTTTTTCACTTGCCTGAATAGCTTCTTTGATGTTCACCGTTAAAACGCGGTCAGGCTTGATGAAAGCGATCGCATCCTGACAATCTTGCTCATCTGCCTGCACGCCATGCGGCAAACGTACGGCAATAAATTGATAATCCTTATTGCCGGTCTCTTCGCGCAGTTCGTTGATCGCAGTCTGGCTCAGTTTTCCTGCCAGTGTAGAATCCTGACCGCCGCTGATGCCGAGCACCAGCGTTTTGATAAACGGATATGTCTTGAGATAAGACTTCAGAAAGTCGACGCTGGTGCGAATTTCCTGATTAACCTCAATAGTGGGCTTAACCCCCAGCGCTTCGATAATTTCCTGTTGCAGAGCCATTCACCTCTCCTCAGATTCAGTGCCCGCCGAGCTGGGCAGTTGCGAAAACGTCTGTTTTAAAACTTAACGCGCCCGGCGGGAAACAACAAGGCAGAATAAGGTTTTGCCGGTCTTTTGCTGATTATTCAGGCTTTTCCGGCTTCTGCGCTAATAACAGGAACAGGGTGATTGCCAGCAGATAGCAGCCAAATATGGTGGCGGTCATGGTCAGCACCGACGTGCCGCCAATTCCCGTGACCGGCACGGCGATCCCACCCAACGTAAACATGGTGACGCCAAGAACGGCGGAGGCGCTGCCGGCACGATGTCCCTGGCTCTGCATGGCCAGCGAGGCGGCGGCAACACCGACCGCGCCGTTGCTGGCAACGCTAAAGAACAAGGCAACCAGAACAAAAGGCAGCGCGGCCCCGCTAAGGCCGGTAAGCAACAGGCTGGCGGAAGAGACAAACGCCAGCGTCAGGCCGCCTTTTAACACCCGATACTCCCCCCAAAGCGGACTGAGACGAGCGCTGGTTTGTGAGGCAATAATCAGTCCAAATCCATTAGCGGCAAAGCAGAAGCTGAACGCCTGCGGCGACAGGCCATAAATCTGTTGCAGAACAAACGGCGACGCGCCGATGTAGGCAAACATGCCGGACATCATAAAGCCCTGCGTCAGGCAGAAGCCCATAAAAGGACGGTAGGTGATGACCTGGCCCAGCGCGGCCCAGGCGGAAAAAATGCTGCCCTGACTGCGGCGCTCTGGCATAAGCGTTTCGTGCAGCTTTACCCGCGCCAGAAACAGCAGCAATACGGCGATGGCTGCAATAACCATAAACAGGCCGCGCCAGCTGAATATGGCCATCATTGCGCCACCCATCACCGGCGCGGCAATAGGCGCAAAGCCGTTAACCAGCATCAATAACGCAAAAAAGCGCGTCAGGTCATGGCCGCTGTACATATCACGCGCAATGGCGCGGGACAGCACCGCGCCACCCGCGCCGAAAATGCCCTGTAGCAGACGCGCTAACAGTAATTGATGAATATTCTGCGCCAGCGCACAGCCGACGGAAGCGATTGTCAACAGCAGCAGAGAAATCAGCAAAGGACGAACGCGGCCATATTTATCACTCATTGGGCCAAAAAGCAGCTGGCCAGCGCCCAGACCGATCAGGCCGGCGGTCAGGCTTAGCTGTGCAGTCGCGGTGGGCGAATTCAACTCGCGGGCGAGTGCGGGTAACGCAGGAAGGTAAAGATCGATACAAAGCGGCCCTAAAGCCGCCAGCAGGCCGAGCGTGATGGCGTAGCCAAAACGATTGGAATGGGCAGGTGTCATGAATCCTCTGTCTTGAAAAGTAGATCGTTGAATTGTTGGTATAAAGAGTACAGGCGTTCCGCTGAGGCTTTCTGAGGCGTCAGGCGTCGGCATGAGGTGCCTTCCGTCAGGACAGCCAGAACCTCCACGCAGGCGCGGATATGTTCATCGCTGAAGTGCGGATAGTCTCGTTTTACATTTCGGCAGGCATGCGTGAACATGCGGTTATCGGCGTCGCTTACCATTTGTGCAACAACCGGGTTACGCGTCGCTTCGGCTGCCACCTCCATCATCAGGGCTTCATCATCTTCATTCAGCGCGTGACGCCACGCGAGCAGCCGCGGCAGATTGGTCGCCGCCGTCTCTTCCATGTGTTGCAGCCGCGTATCGATAATACGTTTCACCATCTCTTCGATAATCGCGTCTTTATTGGTGAAATAGCGATAGATCTGACCGACGCTCAGGCGCGCCTCTGCGGCCAGCTGCGCCATACTGGCACCGTGAAAACCTGCCTGGCGAAAACAGCGACGGCCAGCAGCGATAATCTCGTCCTGGCGTTGGCGATGCCGTGCATCGCGTGCTTCAGATTGTGTACTCATCACGCTTTCCCGCTCTTTGTCGCTCGCCAGACTGTGCGAGAGCGAACGTTCATTCTCAAAAAGGCCATTATAGTCACCCTGTTGATAAGGATGTTAGCGTTTTTCTCTGCCAAAAAGTTGATAACTCTGCATTTCTGTTCCAGGCTTATGCTCACATGGAAAATAAATGAGGAATAAAAACATGAATAAAGTAACAGGATTTATTGGTGCTGCCGTGGCTCTGGCTGTGTTGTCCGGTTGTACAGCTTATGACCGCGCCGAAAGTTTCGTAACCAAGCCCGTTGTTCAGGATGTTAAGAAAGGGATGACCCGTCAGCAGGTTCGCGATATCGCGGGACCACCTTCTACTGAAATCACCATGACGCATGCTCGCGGCACTTGTCAGACTTATGTGCTGGGCGAGCGTGATCATAAGCAGCAGACCTATTTCGTGAGCTACAGCGACACCGGCCGCGTGATGAATTATGGTTTCCAGAGCTGTAAAGAGTACGATACCGATCCGCAAGCGGGTCAGTAAGCTGTTATAAAAACCGGTGACGGATGTGACCGGTTTTAAACAATAAAAAAACACCCTGCCAGCGTACTGCGGCAGGGTGTTTTATTTTGTCCCGTTTACAGGCCTGGCGGGCGTGGCACTTCCAGGTAACGACCGTCAATATCCCGACGGTAGTAATGACCATCCTGCACGTAAAAACGCTCGCCGTTGTAGTCAAGCGCGTGCATATCACCGCTGAAGCGTTCCGCGGGTGGCTGTACAACAACATAGGTGTTGTCGTTCTGACGCTGATAGTAGTTGCCGTTTAGCGCGTAATAGGTCAGGCCGCCGATGATCACTGCTGCGGCGGCTTCCGGCAGAAAAGAGAGCCGTCCAGGGCCACCGCCACCATGGCCGTGACCATGATCCCAACCGGGTCCCGGGCCCCAGTCTCCGGGATGCGCAATGGCCAGCGTAGGGGCTAACAGCGTCAAGGCGAACAATGTACTTATCACCTTTTTCATAAAGTATCTCCTGGTTCTGACTGAGGCTAACATTACTCCGGGCCAGTGAAAACGCAAGAGGCAACCCGCCGCTATTGCGGGTTGCTTACAGTGCTTAACGTATTCTTAACTCTCTCTCCATGCTCTCTGTCAGATTGCTTCCTTACGCTGCGGATGGAAAACAGGGCCAGTCACCGTCAGCTTTTTCTCCGGCTGTAAAAACAGCATTGCCAGCATGCTGCCAAAGGCAATTGCCGCAGTGGCACTAAACATAGCATTGTAGCCATAATGCTGTGCCAGCCAGCCGCTAAGCATCGGAGAAATAATCGAGGCAAGGTTTGCGATCGCCAGCGTCATTCCGCTGTAGGTGCCGACCGTCGATTTAGGCGTGACGTCAATAACCACCGACCAGTAGACGTTGTTCACCAGCGCATTCAGCGCGTTGCCCAGCGTCATCATCAGAATAATAGCGGTTGCTGAAGGCATCCACGGGATGGCCATAAAGCAGAGTGCGGTAAGCATTAAAGTGACGGAGGCGAAGACATTGCGCGCCAGGCGCAGATTTTTGAAGCGTTTTAATAACGTGTCGGCAATTTTCCCGCCTAGCAGCACGGTCAAACAGGCGCCGCTCCAGGGGATCATGGCGACGTACCATAACGAGTGCAGATCATAATGGAAATTATCCTGCAGGTATTTGGGCCCCCATGTCACCAGGGTGAAAGTAATATAGAGAAAAGAGAAATAGCCCAGCGCGTTGCAAACAAGGGTACGGCTGCTAAAAAAACGCCACCAGGGCAGGCGGGGGCCAGCGGCGCTTTCAGCCTGGCCGTGCAGGATCAAATTTCGTTCAGAGGCACTGACGCGCGGCTGCTGTTCCGGCGTGTCGGTAAATGCGCGGGCGAAAAGCAGCATGGCTGCCAGTGAAAAAATCCCCAACAAAATAAACATCACTCGCCAGTCATTCGTTAATAACAACAGGCCAACCGCGACAGGCGCAGTGAGTAAAGCGCCAACCTGAGTACTCAGCAAGCCAATACCCAGCGCAATTCCACGTTCATTGTCAGGTGCCCAATGCGCGATGGCTTTGTTCATCAGGGCGTACGCTGGCCCTTCCGCAACGCCAAACATCACGCGCATTACCGCAAAGCCCATAATCGCCGAGCCGCCAAATAGCGCCATACCCAGCTCGCCAGCCCAGGCGGTAGCGATTTCCAGTAATGACCAGAGAACGCCAGCAAGGAGCCAGACCTTTTTCGTGCCTAAGCGATCGGCAAGAAAGCCGCCGCACAATGAGCCAAAAAGATAGCCAAAACCAAAATAGCTCAGCACCACACCAAGCTGGACTTTGCTGAAATGGAATTCGTCTGCAATCGCGTTAGCCGCAAAGGAGAGGGCGCCGCGATCGATGTAGTTGATTAGGGCGATCAAAAACAGCATGGCAAAGATTCGATAGCGATAACGGGTGTCGGTAGCAGCTCTCATGGATTGTCTCCTGAACAACGAGGGTATTCAGGAGAAGCAACTTTGATGCCACTGTTTTGACCGGCCGGTCAAAATGCAGAAGGTTGGGTATTTTAGTGCGGGATCCTGCTGGAAAGGGTGGGCAAAATAAGGCGAGGCTAAGCGCTTTGAGCCTGTCCAGCAAGGCGCAGCGTCGGCTGCACCTTACTGGAACGGCATCATGCCGCTTTACAGGGCAAATTATGCCGGAACGCTTAACGCTTTCTGACTGCGCGACCAGATACGGTGCGCGGCCATCGCGGCAAGGAATTCGCTCATCAGCACGCCTTCCGCCTTGCTGTCTTCGATAATGCCTTCTTCCTGCTCGCTGTCGCCCAGGCCAAATTGTGATTTAAAGCGGCGTGCGGCACCGCTCAGGCCAATCACTTTCAGATGCTTATAGGCTTCCAGCAGGAAGTAGCGCGCGTCGCCACTGAGCAACAGCGCGTCGATATTACCATCCGGCACGATAACGGCATCGAACGTCAGTGACGGCAGGCCGCTAAAGGTCGCGTCAATCGGCAGTGAAGATCCATCATCAGCGCGCACCTGGCCCATATGTGGCGCAAGCAGTTTGGCATGCACGCCCTGGGCTTTCAGTTCCTGGAGGATCGCCAGCACGTCGGCCGCTATCACGCCGTCGCTGATCAGCAGCGCCACCTGGCGTCCCTTGATGCTTCCGCTCGGTACGGCATAGAGGCTCAGGCTGGCATCTTTTTTCAGGCCATTAACATCTTTTGGCGGTGCGGTGTGCATTTTTTCATCCGAGAGCGCGATACCCAGATTTTGCGCCACGCCATTGGCCAGCGATACGTCGATATGAACCAGATGGTCGACAACGCGTTCACGGATATAGGGCCGCGCAACCTTACTTAGCTCAAATGAATAGGCGTCGATAATGTGCTGTTGCTCAACCGGCGTCTGACTGTTCCAGAACAGGCGTGGCTGAGAATAGTATTCACCGAAGGAAGGGCTGCGCTCGCGAACCTTATGGCCTTCAATGCGTTCCTGATAGCTTTCGAAACCGCCGCGATGGGGGGACGGAGGTGTTTCACGCGGCCAGTTATCATTGATGGAGTTCGGCTCGTAGTTAGCCGGGTTGGTATCAATGTCCATGCGGTGCATGCCCTGACGCTGGAAGTTGTGGTAAGGGCAAACGGGACGGTTAATCGGAATTTCGTGGAAGTTCGGCCCGCCAAGGCGGCTGATTTGCGTATCGGTATAGGAGAACAGACGTCCCTGAAGCAGCGGGTCGTTGGTAAAATCCATGCCGGGAACGATATGGCCGGGATGGAAGGCGACCTGCTCGGTTTCGGCAAAAAAGTTATCCGGATTGCGGTTCAGCACCATTTTACCGATAAGCTCAACCGGCACGAGTTCTTCCGGGATCAGCTTAGTCGCATCCAGCAGGTCAAAGTCGAACTTAAATTCGTCTTCTTCCGGGATCAGCTGCACGCCCAGTTCATATTCCGGGTAATCGCCCGCTTCAATGGCTTCCCACAGATCGCGACGATGGAAATCGGGATCGCGCCCGGTCAGTTTTTGCGCCTCATCCCATAGTAGCGAGGCTTTACCGGCCACGGGCTTCCAGTGGAAGCGGACGAAGGTGGCTTTACCTTCTGCATTAATAAAGCGGAAAGTATGAATGCCGAAACCTTCCATGGTGCGATAGCTGCGAGGAATACCGCGATCTGACATCGCCCAAATCACGTTGTGCAGGGTTTCAGGCTGAAGCGAGACGTAATCCCAAAACGTATCGTGTGCGCTCTGGCCCTGAGGAATTTCATTGTGCGGCTCAGGCTTCACGGCGTGAACAAAATCGGGGAACTTGTGCGCATCCTGAATAAAGAACACGGGCGTGTTGTTGCCAACCAGATCGAAGACGCCTTCCTCCGTATAAAACTTGGTGGCCCAGCCGCGGATGTCGCGCACGGTGTCTGCTGAACCTGCGCCGCCCTGAACCGTAGAGAAGCGGACAAAAACCGGCGTCTGCTGATTCGGGTCGCGTAAAAAATCAGCTTTCGTAATATCGCTCATATCGCGATAGGGCTGGAAGTAACCATGTGCTGCTGAACCACGCGCGTGAACGATACGTTCCGGAATGCGCTCGTGGTCGAAATGGGTGATTTTTTCTCGCAGGATAAAATCTTCCAGCAATGTTGGACCACGGGTGCCAGCACGCAGCGAGTTTTGGTCATCAGCAATGCGTGTGCCCTGATTGGTGGTCAGCGGGAAATTTTCACCGCCTTTGCGGAAGGTTTCCAGCGCGTCGAGCTTAGCGTTACTGGTCTCCGGCGCTTTCAGACTGCCTGGCGCCGTCGGCTGTTTTCCGGGAGGCGTTGGCTCGGACAGAGGCTTGTGTGAGCCGTCCGCGGGTGCCAGAGAATCCATGCCTGGCTTTGCCGAGTCGGGACCGGTTAGCGGGGCGTTATGGGTTATTTCCTTGTTATCGGTTTCTTTTGACATGCTCACTTGCTCCTGTTGTTGTCTTTTGGACTTCAGTAACTATAGAACAGTCAGGCGGATACGCATGAAAAGTACAGGGTTAAACATCTGAAACGCTGAAGGGAGAGCAGGGGCGCAATAAAAATGCCCCGCAAGCAGCAAACTTACGGGGCAGTAGCTCAGTAACGGCAGCGGGCCGTGACGACATTTGTGGGTAGGGCGTTACCGGTGTGCCAGTTCGGCATCTTCCCTGGCGTCGGCGTTTAGCAATGCGCGATCGGTTTGCTTCAGCCACTGGCTGGTCAGCGTACCGGCCGTCATTGAGCCATTCACGTTGAGCGCCGTACGTCCCATATCGATTAATGGTTCAATGGAGATCAGCAGCGCTACCAGCGTAACCGGCAGGCCAAGCGTAGGCAGGACGATCAGAGCAGCGAAAGTCGCACCGCCGCCAACGCCTGCCACGCCCGCAGAGCTGAGCGTCACGATGCCAACCAGCGTTGCAATCCACATCGGTTCGAACGGATTAATGCCAACGGTAGGCGCGACCATCACCGCAAGCATCGTGGGGTACAAACCCGCACAGCCGTTCTGACCGATAGTTGCGCCGAAAGAGGCCGCAAAGCTGGCAATCGATTCAGGGATCCCCAGGCGGCGAGTTTGCGCCTCAACGCTCAGCGGGATACTTGCCGCACTGGAGCGGCTGGTAAAAGCAAAGGTAATAACTGGCCACACTTTGCGGAAGAACACTTTCGGGTTAACGCCGTTGACGGCCAGCAGCAGCGCATGGACCGCAAACATGATCGCCAGGCCCAGGTAGGACGCCACCACGAAGCCACCGAGTTTAATGATGTCGTTGAGATTTGAACTGGCAACAACCTTCGTCATTAACGCCAGCACGCCGTATGGCGTCAGCTTCATAATCAGACGAACCAGTTTCATTACCCATGCCTGTAGCACATCAATCGCGGCCAGCACGCGTTCGCCCTTAGGTTTATCATCACGTAATAAATGAAGCGCAGCGACACCCAGGAAAGCAGCGAAAATCACTACGCTGATAATCGACGTAGGATTAGCACCGGTTAAATCGGCAAACGGATTTTTCGGTACAAAGGAGAGCAGCAGCTGTGGCGGCGAAAGATCGGCCACTTTTCCAACATAATTTGATTGCAGCGCGGCGAGACGAGCCGTTTCCTGTGCGCCCTGAACCAGCCCGTTAGCGTTCAGGCCAAACAGCCAGGTGACAAAGACGCCGACCAGCGCAGAAATAGCCGTGGTAAACAGCAGCACGCCAATAGTCAGAAAACTGATTTTACCTAATGAGGAGGCGTTATGCAGCCTGGCAACGGCGCTCAGTATGGAGGCAAACACCAGCGGCATAACAATCATCTGTAAAAGCTGAACGTAGCCGTTACCGACTAAATTAAACCAGCTAATCGACTCTTTCAGGACAGCACTGTCGGGCCCATAAATAGTGTGTAAAGCCAGTCCGAACAGCACACCCATTACCAGCCCGACGAGCACTTTTTTTGCCAGGCTCCACTGGGTTTTACCGCTTCTGGCCAGCAGCGTCAGGAGAGCAATAAATGCTACCAGGTTAAGTATCAAAGGAAGGTTCATCCCCAAATCTCCATTTATAGCGAGGGTTATACTGCCCTCTGGATATAATTCGTATCGCGTATTAAGTCCGCGGATCTGCAAATGGTAACAGTTCCGCGGATACGCACTATATATCCAAAATCAATAGCTTATAACTAAATGGAATTTAGGGTGACGTTATTGCGCCAGCGAGTGGTTAAGGAAGCGGCTGATGCTGCTTTGCACCGCATTTATTGCCTGGGGAGGCCAGTCTGTCTTGCCAAATCCAGGCGAACCTTGCGGGAAAATAATGGCGTAACCCACCAGCGCCAGGCAAAGCATTCTTTCCATCTGGTTGCCATTCTGGCTTCTGAGCAGCGGCAGGCGAAAACGCCAGCGGCATGGCCAGAGCAGCGGTACGCCTGCGGGGGTTAACATATCCGCAACGATATGGCTCAGATAACCCAGCACCAGTCCCTGAAATACATCGGCAGGCACTACCCATTCGGCCGGGACCTGTAAATTAAACAGCGCTACGCCGCCCGCTACCGCCAGTAGACTGTGGGTGAAGCCCCGATGGCCGAACGCCCGTGCTATGGGATGCGACAGCCAGCGGAATCGCTGCCCCAGAAACGAGCGCGGATGATCGATATCCGGCAGCAGGCAGGTCAGCAGCGTGGCGGGAACAATATGCCACCAGTCAGCGCTGGCCAGCACCGGGGTTAACTCGGCTCGCTTGGCAAAAATGGCGCTGGCAATGGCGAAAATGAGATGGCCTTCGGCCGTCATGGGATTACCTGGTAGTCGAACTGTCAATTCATCCAGTATAGGGGATATATACAGTAGAAGAAATATGTGACGCTGTAACGAAAGATAAATATTTCTGCCATAAGGTTAACATTCCGGCTCGTTTCGTGATCGATTATCCAGTTATTAGCTTTGATGCTGGTCTCTGCTGAACGTATTACGCTAAATGTTGACGTATTCACCATCACCAGCCTTATGTTGAAGGAGATCCTGCCTTATGAGCACCAGCGCTAATTCTCAGGCCGTAACCTATGCCCAGGCAACCGGTACAGCCACTGCGGCCGACACTGGGGACCGAATAACCTGGGTAAAACTTTCTCTGGCTTTCCTTCCTTTAGCCACACCGGTTAGTGATGCTAAGGTCCTGACCGGTCGGCAAAAGCCCCTCACCGAAGTGGCCATTATTTTTGCTGAAATCCGCACCCGGGAAGGTTTTGAAGGCGTGGGATTCAGCTATTCAAAGCGAGCGGGTGGACAGGGCATTTATGCTCATGCAAAAGAGATAGCCGATAATCTGCTCAACGAAGATCCTAACGACATTGATAAAATCTACAGCAAGCTGTTATGGGCCGGCGCTTCGGTTGGGCGAAGCGGCATGGCCGTGCAGGCGATTTCGCCGCTGGATATCGCCTTATGGGATCTCAAAGCAAAGCGTGCAGGATTACCGCTGGCCAAACTTTTAGGGGCGCATCGGGATTCTGTACGGTGCTACAACACCTCCGGTGGCTTCCTGCATACGCCGCTGGAGCAGGTGCTTAAAAACGTGGCGATTTCTCGTGAAAGCGGTATTGGCGGCATTAAGATTAAGGTCGGTCAGCCGGATACGGCAGAAGATATTCGACGACTCAGCGCCGTGCGTCATGCGCTTGGCGACGATTTTCCATTAATGGTGGATGCCAATCAGCAGTGGGACAGAGACACGGCTATCCGCATGGGACGCAAAATGGAGGATTTTAATCTGGTCTGGATTGAAGAGCCGCTGGACGCGTGGGATTTTGAAGGACATGCGCAGCTTGCCGCCGCGCTCGATACGCCTGTCGCCACAGGAGAGATGCTTACCAGCTTTCGCGAGCATGAGCAGTTGATTCTGAACAACGCCTGCGATTTTGTGCAGCCTGATGCGCCAAGAGTGGGTGGCATTACGCCATTTCTGCAAATTATGGATTTAGCGGCAAGGCACCATAAAAAACTGGCACCGCATTTTGCGATGGAAGTGCATCTGCACCTGTCTGCTGCCTATCCACTGGAGCCGTGGCTGGAGCATTTTGAATGGCTGAATCCGCTGTTTAATGAACAGCTGGAGCTGCGCGACGGAAGGATGTGGATTTCAGACCGGGCTGGTTTGGGCTTCACTATCAGCGAGCAAGCGCGTAAATGGACGGTGCTGGAGTGCGAGTTTGGCGAGCGGCCATAATAGTCAACGGAGCGGGGCTGAAGCAGCCTCGCTCCGCGGTTTTATTTGCCGTGCAAATGGCAGCTGCTTAACTCAACAAGCGAAGAAAGTTTTACGTCAGCCAGCGCCCAGCGCGGATCGGCGGCATAGTCAGGATCAGGCACGACAATTGAACGCATGCGCGCGGCTTTAGTGGCGATCATGCCATTAAATGAGTCTTCAAGCGTTACGCAGTTCAACGGATCGATGCCTAATTGCGTAGCGGCATCCAGGTAAACCTGAGGATGAGGTTTGCTGTAGGGCAGAGCTTCTGCCGACGCCAGCACGTCAAAGTAGTGACGCAGGTTAAACATCTCCAACACCTGTTTCAGCATATGCAGTGGCGAAGCGGATGCCAGCCCAATTTTTAACCCTTCGGCTTTGCACAGCTTCAGCGCCTGTTCCACGCCGGGTAACAGAGGGCGGGTCTCTTCAACCAGATCCAACGCGCGGGTAATAATCCGCTGCGTTACTTCCTGCTGGCTCGGGCCGCTCCACGGCAGCGTTTCGTACCACATACGAACGACCTGATCGATGCGCAAACCAAGCGTATCCGGTAACGCGTCTCGCTTTGAAAGATCGACATCCAGCGTTTCAAAAACGTCCAGTTCGGCACGGTACCACAACGGCTCTGAATCGATCAGCAAGCCATCCATATCAAAAATTGCTGCAAGCACTGGGCGTGACCACGTCATATTACGGCTCCGTTATCCAATTTTCTTCACCTTATCATGAAGTATTGCTGGACGATATCTGCGCATTCAGAGTGATAAGTCGCCATTTGCGCTTGCTGCAACAAATTTTCAGGCACATTTAGCGGCGGGCGGGTAAACTTACAGCCTCACAGCTAAAGGACAGGAGAAAGCATGACTTATCAACAGGCTGGGCGAGTCGCAGTCATTAAGCGTATCGCTGGCTGGATTATTTTTATTCCAGCGCTGATTTCCACGCTGATCTCGCTGATGGGGTTTCTGGAAAAAACCCGCGAAAAGCAGGAAGGGATTAATGCGGTAATGCAGGATTTTTCGCACGTGATGATCGATATGATCCGTTTCAACACCCATTTTCTCGATGCATTCTGGCAGAATTCCCCGATTCCTGATTTTAACCAGGGCAGCAATGTCTTGTTCTGGGTTATTTATATCGCCATTTTTGTGGGGCTTGCTTTACAGGCGAGCGGCGCCCGAATGTGGCGTCAGTCACGTCATCTGCGCGAGGGAATTGAAGATCAGATGATCCTCGAAAAGGCGAAAGGTGAAGAAGGGCGCAGCCGCCAACAGCTGGAAGAAAAAATTGTGGTGCCGCGCCATACAATTTTCCTGCAGTTTTTTCCGTTATATGTCCTGCCGGTTATCATTGCCGCCGCAGGCTATTTTGTGCTGAAACTCGCCGGGTTTATTCATTGATTTTCAGGCTGGGCGGGCGTGCTGTCTGCTCAGTTCGTCCAGATCCAGCAGCGTGCCTACCGCTCGCTGCGCTTCTCCCAACCAGTGTCCGCCAAACACGTTTGCCCTGTTCAGCAAATAATAAAGCTGATAGACCGGCTGACGCAGCAGATAATCGTCCGGCAGCGGCCAGACTGACTGATAGCCCTCGAAAATCTGACGTGGCAGCTCCGGAAACCAGGCGAGCATTGCCAGATCGCATTCTCGGTCACCCCAGTAGCAGGCAGGATCGAAAATCCATGGGCCCGCATCGCTGGCTCCACAGTTCGCCGGCCATAAATCGCCATGCAGCAAGGAAGGCTGAGGGTGATGAGCAGCCAATACGTTCTGCGCACAGCGGGTAATCAACTCTATATCGCCATACTGGATGCCCTTTTCTGCCGCCAGCTGTAGCTGCCAGCCAATCCGCTGTTCGGCAAAAAAAACAGACCAGCGTCGTAACCAGCTGTTTGGCTGAGGTGAGGTGGTAATGTTGTTATCAAAATCCAGACCAAACTGAGGCTGTTCGCTCCATTGATGCAAATGAGCCAGCTGTTGGCCCAGCTGCCGGGCGCTGTGTTCATCCAGCGCGGTAAGAGGAATATATTCCAGCAGCAAAAAACTGACCTCACGGTCGCTCCCTACGCCGTAAACTGCCGGAACGCGAACGGTGTTACTGCGGGAAAGAAGTTCAAGCTGGTCGGCTTCCCATGTGAACAGATCCAGCATCTCCCGGGTGTTGCACTTGATAAAAACCTCGTGCTCACCGTAACGAATACGCCATGCCGGATGGACATCACCGCCCGGCAACTCTGTGCGCTGGCTGATTTCAGCCTCACCTAACTGCTCACTCAACAGACGACCAATGGCTGACCACATAGCGGTTTCCTCTTTCGCTGTGTCTTGCAGGACAGGATGATACTAACGCTTAAATAATAATCAAAACCAGCGGTTGCGCACAGCATCGGGCATCTTTTACAAAACCTTAGGTTTTGCTGGCGGCCAGAAACGCGTCAAAACGTTGTATTTCAACCTCGGGTTTTTCTCCCAGTGCCATTTCACCCAGCCCCTCTGCCTGCTCACGGACTTTTTCTTCATCCAGTGCGCTAACAAGGCCAAAGCTGTTGGTTCCCAACTCAAAAGGATGGCCTTCTTTGTCGTGAAGGCTGGTGGTAAATCCGCCATTGGTCAGAGCGCTGTTCAGCTCAAGCACATCAGAAAGTCCCTTTTCCTCGAAACGGAAAGTGACAACATACTGTGTAACATCTGAATCACCCATAATTCACCTCGTTGTTAAGCCATCGTTTTTTAGCATAGCTCACCTGGCCGCGTCCGATCGGGCTATACTTTGCGCCGCCGGGGAAAGCGCTTCTCATTTCATTACTTTTTTTGCGGGTAACCAGGTGGAAAAATGCGATTTAATAAAATGTTACAACTCTTTCCATAAAAGGCATTGATCGTCTTTGAAAACTCTTCAGACTCACTCTTTTTTTCAACCTCAACAGCCGTATGGATCATATTTAATGAAAGCGCTTAATAAGTTGTCGGTCGTACTTTTACTTTCTGGCGGCGCCCTGTGCCATCAGGCTCTGGCGGATAACAATGTCTTCACGGTCATGGATGATCCTTCTACTGCCAAGAAAAATTTTGAAGGTAACGCTGCTGCGGGTTACCTCGCTCAAACCGGCAATACCACCAGTTCTTCACTAACTGCCAGCACCAATATGACCTGGTACCAGTCGCAGATGGCTTACAGCCTGTGGGGCAACGCCAGCAATACCTCTTCTAACGATGAGCGCTCTTCCGAAACCTATCAGGTGGGCGGTCGTTCGCGTTATAACATCAACACGGCCGATTACCTGTTTGGTCAGGCAAGCTGGTTAAGCGATCGTTTCAATGGCTACGACGGACGTTCTATTCTGGCTGCCGGTTACGGTCGTCAGATCCTGAGCGGTCCGGTTCACTCACTGCGTCTGGAAGCCGGTCCTGGTGTGCGCTACGACGACTACCATGATGGCGGCCATGAAACGCAGGCACTGGCTTATGGTGCGGCGAGCTACCAGTGGCAGCTGACCGATACCACTAAATTTATTCAGGGTGTTTCCGTGCTGGGCAGCGATGACACAACGGTAAACTCCGAAACCGGTTTACAGGTCGCGATCAACGCTCACTTCTCACTGAAGATGGCTTATAACGTTACCTGGAACCAGAATCCGCCGTCTTCTGCACCGGATAAAACCGATACCAAGACCACGATTCAGCTTTCTTACGCCATGTAAGAAAGCCTGTGGGTTATGCCAGGCATAACCCACACTCCTCCTGCCATTATGCGCCCGGCATCCATGCGCCGCTGGCGATAAACCACACCAGCAGAGCAACACCCGTTATTCCCACTGCGGCGGGAAATAAATAACCAATTTTCATTTTTTCTTTATCCGGAAGTGAGGGCCTCTGCGTAAGGACTCGTGCTGAGCGGAACGTTACCGGACAGCTTTTCAGCGAAACCGCAGATGACCACAAATAAGCCTTGTTAACTGACAAATTTTTTTCGCGCCGTGCATTTGTTGGCCATGGCGTGTAAGATACTACTCCTTCAAAGGTTTTTGCTAAATGGCTGCTTTTGAATATGTGTATCAGGCTTGACACCGAATCAGCAAATGTGAGTTGATTTTAAGTGCCAGGTTGCTGGTATATAAGTAAATTTCAATTTTGTATGTAGCCTTGCGTATGGGTTACCACTGCAAGTAAGGATGTATTATGCCTGTTATTACTCTTCCTGATGGAAGTCAGCGCTCTTTTGACCACGCCGTTAGCGTGATGGATATCGCCCAGGACATCGGTCCGGGTCTGGCTAAAGCCTGTATCGCAGGCCGTGTGAATGGTGAACTGGTTGATGCTGTCGATCCCATCACCGAAGATGCACACGTCGCCATCATCACCGCTAAAGATGAAGCAGGTCTGGAAATTATCCGCCACTCCTGCGCTCACTTGCTGGGTCATGCTATTAAGCAGCTGTGGCCAGATACTAAAATGGCGATCGGTCCGGTTATCGACAACGGCTTCTACTATGACGTTGATATCGATCGTACTCTGACCCAGGAAGACATTGAGCAGCTGGAAAAGCGTATGCACCAGCTGGCTGAAACGAATTATGACGTCATCAAAAAGAAAGTGAGCTGGCAGGAAGCGCGTGACGCCTTCGCTGCTCGTGGCGAAACTTATAAGATGACCATTCTTGATGAAAACATCAGCCATGACGACCGTCCTGGCCTGTATCATCACGAAGAATATGTTGATATGTGCCGCGGGCCGCACGTGCCTAACATGCGCTTCTGCCATCATTTTAAACTGCAGAAGATTTCCGGTGCTTACTGGCGTGGCGACAGCAACAACAAAATGCTACAGCGTATTTACGGTACGGCCTGGGCAGATAAAAAACAGCTGGCAGCTTACCTGTTGCGTCTGGAAGAAGCGGCCAAGCGTGACCACCGTAAAATCGGCAAGCAGCTTGACCTGTACCATATGCAGGAAGAAGCGCCGGGCATGGTGTTCTGGCACAATGATGGCTGGACTATTTTCCGTGAGCTGGAAGTCTTTGTCCGTAGCAAACTGACTGAGTACGATTATCAGGAAGTGAAAGGTCCATTGATGATGGATCGCGTGCTGTGGGAAAAAACCGGTCACTGGGAAAACTATAAAGAAGCCATGTTCACGACCTCTTCTGAGAACCGTGAATACTGCATTAAACCAATGAATTGCCCTGGACACGTGCAGATTTTCAATCAGGGTCTAAAATCATACCGCGACCTGCCTTTGCGTATGGCCGAGTTTGGTAGCTGCCACCGTAATGAACCCTCTGGTGCGCTGCATGGTCTGATGCGCGTGCGTGGCTTTACTCAGGACGATGCGCATATCTTCTGTACAGAAGAGCAGGTACGTACTGAAGTAAACAGCTGCATCCGTATGGTTTACGACATGTACAGCACGTTCGGTTTTGAAAAAATCGTGGTGAAACTGTCTACCCGTCCGGTGAAGCGCATTGGTTCTGATGAGCAATGGGATCGTGCCGAGGCTGACCTGGCTGCCGCGCTGAAAGAGAACGATATTCCGTTCGAGTATCAGCCGGGCGAGGGCGCGTTTTATGGCCCTAAAATTGAATTTACCCTGCATGACTGCCTGGATCGCGCATGGCAGTGTGGTACCGTTCAGCTCGACTTCTCCCTGCCGGGCCGTTTGAGTGCTTCTTATGTAGGTGAAAATAATGAACGTCAGGTGCCGGTGATGATTCACCGTGCGATTCTGGGTTCAGTGGAGCGCTTTATCGGTATTTTGACCGAAGAGTATGCCGGTTTCTTCCCGACCTGGCTCGCTCCTGTACAAGTTGTGGTGATGAATATCACCGATGGCCAGTCCGAATATGTTGCAGAATTGACCCAAAAACTTCAGAATGCGGGCATTCGTGTAAAAGCGGACTTGAGAAACGAGAAGATTGGCTTTAAAATCCGCGAGCACACTTTACGTCGTGTCCCGTATATGTTGGTCTGTGGTGATAAAGAGGTGGAAGCAGGCAAAGTTGCCGTTCGCACCCGCCGTGGTAAAGACCTGGGCAGCATGGACGTAAACGAAGTGATCGCGAAGCTGCAGGAAGAAATACGCAGTCGCAATCTTCATCAACTGGAGGAATAAGGTATTAAAGGCGGAAAACGAGTTCAACCGGCGCGTCCTAATCGCATTAACAGAGAAATCCGCGCCACAGAAGTACGACTGACTGGCGTCGATGGCGAGCAGATTGGTATTGTCAGTCTGAATGAGGCTTTGGAAAAAGCTGAGGAAGCAGGCGTTGATTTAGTAGAAATCAGCCCTAACGCCGAGCCGCCCGTTTGCCGTATTATGGATTACGGCAAGTTCCTCTATGAAAAGAGCAAATCTTCTAAAGAACAGAAGAAAAAGCAAAAAGTTATCCAGGTTAAGGAAATTAAATTCCGTCCTGGTACCGATGATGGCGACTATCAGGTAAAACTACGCAACCTGATTCGCTTTCTGGAAGAGGGTGATAAAGCCAAAATCACGCTGCGTTTCCGCGGTCGTGAGATGGCGCACCAGCAGATCGGTATGGAAGTGCTTAACCGCGTCCGTAAAGATCTGTGTGAAGACATGGATCTGGCGATTGTCGAATCCTTCCCTTCGAAGATCGAAGGTCGTCAGATGATCATGGTGCTCGCTCCTAAGAAGAAACAGTAGGCCATAAAGTGACCGCGACCCGACGGTGTATGCCGTCGGATTGTTGTCCGCCTGTCTGTTTTATTTTATTAACAATGCGAAGTGGATGTTTTAAATGCCAAAGATTAAAACTGTACGTGGCGCGGCTAAGCGCTTCAAGAAGACCGCCTCTGGTGGCTTCAAGCGTAAACACGCAAACCTGCGTCATATTCTGACTAAAAAATCTACTAAGCGTAAACGTCATCTGCGTCCGAAAGGCATGGTGTCTAAAGGCGATCTGGGTCTGGTTATTGCCTGCCTGCCGTACGCATAAGTAATTTTTTTTTAAATCAGAATATTAAACAGGAGAGCTAAATGGCTCGTGTAAAACGTGGTGTAGTTGCTCGCGCACGTCACAAAAAAATCTTAAAACAAGCTAAAGGCTACTACGGTGCACGTTCACGTGTATACCGCGTTGCTTTCCAGGCTGTTATCAAAGCTGGTCAGTATGCTTACCGTGACCGTCGTCAGCGTAAGCGTCAGTTCCGTCAGCTGTGGATCGCGCGTATCAACGCAGCGGCACGCACTAACGGTATTTCTTACAGCCGTTTCATCAATGGCCTGAAAAAGGCTTCGATCGAAATCGACCGTAAGATTCTGGCTGACATCGCCGTATTCGACAAAGTGACATTCTCTGCACTTGTTGAAAAAGCGAAATCAGCTCTGGCGTAAGTCAGGTGAAAGAGGGAGCTGGTCTCCCTCTTTTATTTTGTGTAACTTAAGCAATTTGTTGACATTTTTATCCATGCGTTTTTCAATAGGGCGCTGATACGGCGAATGACAACAAGGTAATACAAGCATGAACGCGAATTTTCGTTTCTTTTTTTACTTTAGCACCTGAACATCGGGGGCTTTTGCGCAAAGAAAAGAAACGAAAAATCGCGCTGAAAGCCTCCCTCGTGGAGGCTTTTTTATTTCCGGCGTAGCAAATCCAGGACAGAGTCGTCCCCATAAAAAACAGACCGGCCACGGCGGCTGGAAGAAGAGGAAAGCATGTCACATCTCGCAGAACTGGTGGCAAACGCGAAAGCGGCCATTACAGATGCACCCGATGTTGCCGCGTTAGATACGGTACGCGTTGAGTATTTAGGGAAAAAAGGTCATCTGACGCTGCAGATGACCACGCTGCGCGAGGTGCCAGCGGAGGAGCGTCCTGCTGCAGGCGCTATCATTAACGAAGCCAAGCAGCAGGTGCAGGAAGCGCTCAACGCACGTAAAAACGATCTGGAGTCTGCGGCGCTTAACGCTCGTCTGGCTGAAGAGACGATTGATGTCTCGCTGCCGGGACGTCGTATCGAGAATGGTGGCCTGCATCCGGTTACGCGTACGATCGATCGTATCGAAACTTTCTTTGGCGAGCTGGGCTTCGCGGTTGAAACCGGGCCTGAAATTGAAGACGACTATCACAACTTTGATGCGCTGAATATTCCGGGACACCATCCTGCTCGCGCCGATCACGATACCTTCTGGTTTGATGCGACCCGCCTGCTGCGTACCCAAACGTCTGGCGTGCAGATCCGCACGATGAAAAACCAGCAGCCGCCGATCCGTATTATCGCGCCGGGCCGCGTGTATCGTAACGATTACGATCAGACGCACACCCCAATGTTCCACCAGATGGAAGGGTTGATTGTTGATAAAAACATCAGCTTTACCAACCTGAAAGGAACCCTGCACGATTTCCTGAATAATTTCTTTGAAGAAGACTTACAGGTGCGTTTCCGTCCTTCCTATTTCCCCTTCACCGAACCTTCTGCGGAAGTGGACGTGATGGGCAAAAATGGCAAGTGGCTGGAAGTTCTGGGTTGCGGCATGGTGCATCCAAACGTTCTGCGTAACGTCGGTATCGATCCTGAAGTCTATTCCGGCTTTGCCTTTGGGATGGGAATGGAGCGTCTGACCATGCTGCGTTACGGCGTGACCGATCTGCGCGCCTTCTTCGAAAATGATTTACGTTTCCTCAAACAGTTTAAATAAGGGTGGGTTATTCCAATGAAATTCAGCGAACTCTGGTTACGTGAGTGGGTTAATCCGTCTGTTGACAGTGCAGCACTGAGTGAACAAATCACCATGGCCGGTCTGGAAGTGGACGGCGTGGATGCAGTAGCCGGTGCTTTTCACGGCGTAGTTGTGGGTGAAGTGGTGGAGTGCGGCCAGCATCCTAATGCAGACAAACTGCGCGTAACAAAAATCAACACAGGTGGCGATCGCCTGCTGGATATTGTTTGTGGCGCACCGAACTGCCGCCAGGGCTTAAAAGTGGCCGTCGCCACCGTCGGTGCCGTACTGCCGGGTGATTTCAAAATCAAAGCGGCTAAGCTGCGCGGTGAGCCTTCTGAAGGCATGCTGTGTTCCTTCTCCGAGCTGGGTATTTCTGACGATCACAACGGGATTATTGAACTGCCGCTGGATGCGCCTGTCGGCACGGATATTCGTGAATATCTGAAGCTCGACGACAGCACGATTGAAATCAGCGTGACGCCTAACCGGGCTGACTGTTTAGGCATTATCGGCGTTGCCCGCGACGTCGCCGTACTGAATAAAATGTCGCTGACCGAGCCACAAATTTCGCCGGTTGCCGCAACTATTCAGGATACTTTCCCAATCCGTGTCGATGCTGTCGATGCCTGCCCACGTTATCTGGGCCGCGTAATCAAAGGCGTTAACGTTAAGGCAGCAACACCGCTGTGGATGCGTGAGAAGCTGCGTCGTTGCGGTATCCGCTCTATCGATCCGATCGTTGATATCACCAACTTCGTGCTGCTTGAGCTGGGCCAGCCGATGCACGCTTTCGATCTGGATCGCATTGACGGCGGCATTATCGTGCGGATGGCAGAAGAGGGCGAAACCCTGACGCTGCTGGACGGCACGGAAGCCAAACTGAACGCCGATACGCTGGTTATCGCCGACCACCATAAAGCGCTGGCAATGGGCGGCATCTTTGGCGGCGAGCACTCTGGCGTCAATGAAGAAACCACCAACGTGCTGTTTGAGTGCGCCTTCTTCAGCCCGCTGTCGATCACCGGCCGTGCTCGCCGTCATGGCCTGCATACCGATGCCTCTCATCGTTACGAGCGTGGTGTCGATCCACAGCTGCAGCTGAAAGCGATGGAGCGTGCTACACGCCTGCTGCTGGATATCTGTGGTGGTGAAGCAGGTCCGGTCATCGATCAGACTAACCCGGCGTCATTGCCAGCACGCGCAACCATTACGCTGCGCCGTGAAAAATTGGATCGCCTGATCGGTCATGTTATTTCTGACAGCGAAGTGAGCGATATCCTGAATCGTTTAGGCTGTGAAGTCACGGAAGGGGAAGGCAGCTGGCAGGCAGTCGCGCCATCGTGGCGTTTCGATATGCAAATCGAAGAAGACCTGGTGGAAGAAGTTGCTCGTGTTTACGGCTACAACAATATTCCTGATGTGCCGGTTCAGGCTGGTCTGATTATGACCTCGCATCGTGAAGCCAATCTGTCGCTGAAGCGTGTGAAAGCGCTGCTGGTGGACAAAGGTTATCAGGAAGCGATCACCTACAGCTTTGTCGATCCTAAAGTTCAGGCGCTGCTGCATCCGGGCTTTGATCCTTTGGTACTGCCCAGCCCAATCTCGGTTGAAATGTCGGCGATGCGCCTCTCTTTATGGACAGGCCTGCTTTCTGCCGTGGTTTACAATCAAAATCGCCAGCAAAGTCGCGTGCGTCTTTTTGAAAGCGGATTGCGCTTTGTCCCTGATACACAGGCAAACCTCGGTATCCGACAGGATGTTATGCTGGCGGGTGTGATCAGCGGTACGCGATATGAAGAGCACTGGGATCTGGCGCGTGAGTCAGTTGACTTCTATGATTTAAAAGGTGATTTAGAGTCCGTGCTCGATTTAACGGGTAAACTGGCTGACATTCAGTTCCGTGCTGAGGCTAATCCAGCCCTGCATCCGGGACAGAGCGCCGCCATTTATTTACACGATGAGCGCATAGGTTATCTGGGTGTTGTGCATCCGGAACTTGAACGGAAACTGGATCTTAACGGCCGTACCGTGGTGTTCGAACTGGAGTGGGATAAGGTGTCAGACCGCGTCCTGCCTGATGCGAGCGAGATTTCACGTTTCCCGGCAAACCGTCGCGATATCGCCGTATTGGTGGCTGAAAACGTCCCTGCAGCAGATATCATCGCCGAGTGTAAGAAAGTTGGCGTAAATCAGGTAGTTGGCGTAAACTTGTTTGACGTGTACCGCGGTAAGGGTGTAAATGAAGGTTTTAAGAGCCTCGCTATCAGCCTGATTTTGCAAGATACCGGCCGGACACTCGAAGAAGAGGAGATCGCTGCAACCGTCGCCAAATGTGTTGCGGCGTTAAAAGAGCGATTCCAGGCAACCTTGAGGGATTGAACCTATGGCGCTTACAAAAGCTGAGATGTCTGAATATCTGTTTGAGAAGCTGGGGCTTAGCAAACGGGATGCCAAAGAGCTGGTAGAGCTGTTTTTTGAAGAAGTGCGTCGTGCTTTGGAGAACGGTGAACAGGTGAAACTGTCAGGATTTGGCAACTTCGACCTTCGCGACAAAAATCAACGTCCGGGACGTAATCCCAAGACCGGCGAAGATATTCCGATTACGGCGCGTCGCGTGGTGACTTTCCGGCCTGGGCAGAAGCTCAAAAGCCGGGTAGAAAACGCTACGCCGAAAGAAGACTGACGCATCTATAAAAGGCCGCTTTTGCGGCCTTTTTTATCGACGTCCCAAACCCACTTTCTTTTTCAGCGTTTCCCTCTAAAATCAACCTACTGATTTCATTAAGAACTCGCGAATGACTCTGCTTTCACAACAGATGAAACTGGCTCGTCGCCATCAGCGCCGGTGGCTGGCTGCTCTTGTGCTGTTCAGCGTGACGATGGCGATCCTCAGTCTTTGTACCGGCGACCGCTGGTTACCGCCGAACGTCTGGTTTAGTGATGAAGCTCGGCTGTTTGTCTGGCAGCTGCGTCTGCCGCGCACGCTGGCTGTTCTGTTAGTTGGCGCATCGCTGGCCGTCTGTGGCGTGGTGATGCAGGCACTGTTTGAAAACGCACTTGCGGAGCCAGGCCTGCTGGGCGTGGCGAATGGGGCCGGCGTAGGACTTGTATTGAGTATTTTTGCCGGTGTACAGATGCTGTGGCAGCTGAGTTTATTTGCAATAGCAGGCGCGCTGTTAGTCACCTTTATCCTGCTGCATTTTTCGCGCCGGCATCTTTCCAGCAGTCGGCTGTTGCTGGCTGGCGTGGCGCTTGGCATTATTTGTAGCGCCATCATGACCTGGATAGTCTATTTCAGTACCAATCTGGATCTGCGTCAGCTGATGTACTGGATGATGGGCGGCTTTAGCGGCACGGACTGGCGCTATAGCGGTTTACTGTTGGCGCTGTTGCCGGTATTGATCTGGCTCAGTACCCGCTGGCGGGTACTGAATCTGCTTGCGCTGGGCGAGGTTTCTGCGCGACAGCTGGGTTTGCCACTTCTACTGTGGCGAAACATACTGGTGCTTGCCACTGGCTGGCTGACAGGCGTAAGCGTGGCGCTGGCAGGCGCTATCGGCTTTATTGGTTTGGTTATCCCACATATTTTGCGCCTTAACGGCATTCACGATCACCGAATGCTGTTACCCGCCTGTGCGCTGGCAGGCGGCGGCGTATTGCTGGCTGCCGATATCCTGGCACGCATAGCGATTGTATCGGCAGAATTGCCCATTGGCGTGGTGACGGCGACGCTGGGCGCGCCGGTTTTTATCTGGTTACTGTTACGCAACCGGCCGTAGTTTCTGGCCGGTTTACTTCTCCCTTCTGATACAGGAACAATCCATGACTATTTTTGATACAGAACTGGTGACGCTGGATGGTGAACCGACCTCGCTGGCTAAATGGCAGGGCCAGGTGCTGCTGGTGGTCAACGTTGCGTCTAAATGCGGTTTGACCCCGCAATATGAGCAGCTGGAGAACATTCACAAAGCCTGGCACGATCGGGGTTTCTCGGTACTGGGTTTTCCGTGTAACGCCTTCCTTGGGCAGGAGCCGGGCAGCGCAGAAGAGATCAAAACCTTTTGTAGTAGCACCTACGGGGTGACTTTCCCGCTGTTTGAAAAAATCGAGGTTAATGGTCCACAGCGTCATCCACTCTATCGCCAGCTTGTTGCGGCAAAGCCGGAAGCCGTTTCGCCGGAAAGCAGCGGTTTTCTGGAAAAAATGGTCAGCAAAGGGCGCGGTCCAAAGGAGACGGGCGATATCCTGTGGAACTTTGAAAAATTCCTGATTGGACGTGACGGCACGGTAATTCAGCGTTTCTCACCTGACATGACGCCGGAAGACCCTATCGTGATGGAAAGCATCAAAGCGGCGCTGGCGAAATAAATGCTGCTGCATTGCGAAGGCGTTGCGGTAGCGCAACGCCTGAGTTCCTTTAGCGTGCAGGTCAGGAAAGGGCAGCTGATTCACCTGCTGGGACCGAACGGGGCCGGAAAGAGTTCATTGCTCGCCTGTCTTGCGGGTTTATTACCGGCGTCCGGCAAAATAGAATTTTTGGGGCAGCCGCTGAACCGCTGGTCAGGCTATGCGCTGGCCCGGCATCGCGCCTGGCTTACGCAACAGCAGATCCCTTCGGGGACTATGCCGGTTTGGCATTATCTTCAGATGCATCAGATCGGCGCTGATGACCGTACGTTAATGGCGCTGTGTGAAAGCTTCCAGCTGGATAATAAGCTGACGCGTTCTCTGGATAAGCTTTCGGGCGGGGAGTGGCAGCGGGTGCGTCTGGTGGCGGTCTTCTGTCAGATGGCTCAGCCGCAGGGGCAGTTACTGTTGCTGGATGAGCCGCTTACCGGCCTGGATCTTGCCCAACAGGCCGCTTTCGATCGTTATATTAATGCGCAGGTGAACGCCGGGTTGACGGTCATCATGAGCGGGCACGATCTTAATCACAGCCTGCATCATGCACAACGTGTCTGGCTATTAAAAAACGGCGCGCTGGTACAACAGGGCAGCGCCGGGGAGGTTCTGCAACCGGCAACCCTGTCAGCGGTTTATGAGGTTCCTTTTAAGCGCCTGTGCATTGAAGGACAACAAATCCTGACGACATTCCTTTGAAAGCATGACGTATATTGTCGGCAGGCCTTTTCGTCAGTAAAGTAGTCACAACTTATGAGGGATCCTGTTATGCGCTGCTGGTTTCTGTTTATTGCTTTCGTGCTCGCGGGTTGCAGCAGTCATGCGCCGCCGCCAAACGCGCGACTGTCTAACTCCATCACCGTTATCGCTCAACTGGACGATCAGCTTAGCCAGTGGCATGGCACGCCTTACCGCTATGGCGGTATGGGACATGGCGGGGTGGACTGCTCCGGTTTTGTCTATCTGACTTTCCGCGATCGTTTTGACTTACAATTACCGCGCACGACGTCTGCACAGACAGAAATTGGAACGCGAATTGCCAAAAAAGAGTTATTGCCCGGGGATTTAGTCTTTTTTAAAACGGGTGCGGGAGAAAATGGTCTGCATGTCGGCATTTACGATACCGACGATCGGTTTATTCATGCCTCGACCAGCCAGGGCGTTATCCGTTCTTCATTAAATAATGTCTACTGGAAAAAAGTTTTCTGGCAGGCAAGGCGGATTTAGTTATTGCTAATTAATAGCCTGCTAACCGTTTAAGAAAAAGCTTATTTATCCGGCATTTGATTTATGAAAATATTACCAGCGCTGCCTGATTTTTTAATCGGTAAAGAAACCTGTTGTGGTTAAAGTGACAGGGAAAATCGACTTATGTCAGATTTTTGTAAAGTGCCGTTAAAGCGAACAATGTTATGCTTCAAAAGTGCAAAAATATGATTTAATAGTTAAGCATCTTTCATGCAGGAAATGTGATAGCTTAGGGCTTTTAGCACAGGCCGATCCTTTATCCTGGCAATCCTGCCGCAGCTGAATTTAATAATGGTCCTGTCAGACCCTTGTTGCTGAGTCAGTCTGCGCAGTTTGCGACTTCATCATGGCTGAATAAAAATGAAAATCCATTTGGAAGCGGATTATAAAAGTTACACAGCATTCAACCCTGTCTACAGTTTTGATGGGCATCTTCTCTCTGTCGAACTGCTGACCCATTTCTCGCACAGCACGGCCAATGTGGCGATCCCGCAAGAGCTCCTGCTCCCGCAGTTGAGCTGCGAGCAACGGATGACCTTGCTGCAAAGCCAAATTAACAGTATTCAAAAACATCATGCCTTTTTTAGCGAACAGGGTGTGAAAGTGACGTTGAAAATAGACGAAATTTCCACAAAGGCCATTCTTGAAAGTGATTTTCTGAAATATAAACTGGACGGATTGTCTTGGCTTGAACTGGAAATAAACGAAAGCTTCCCGGATTTAAAACTGGGCAAGGATCACCCGGGGCTGATGGCGTTAAGCGAGCGCTTTGATTTAAGTCTGGCGAACTACGGTTCGGGCAAAGCGCCTTCCAAAGCCGTCTACGACGATCTCTTTTTCCGCATCAAACTGGATAAAGGCTTTATTCAGCATCATATTAACCGCCTGACTTTCAGACCACTAATTAGTACAGTGCTGGACCATATTAAGCCTCATTGTCAGCAGATTATCGTACAAGGTATTGATGATATTAGCGGACTGGAAAAAATCAGCGATTATGCTTTTGACGGTATTCAGAGTGCGCTGTTTTCCCCGGTAACGGAAGAAGCCCTTCCTTCGCTTATCCATCCTCCTAAAGTGCTTACTGGCGAACTGGTGCAATAACCCTGTAATAAGTCCGTGTTTACTACGTCGCTGACGGTTTACACTTAGACGATCAACTGACGTCAAATCCTGGCGACGTCCGGAAATCATAAGGGGACGTCATGCAATTCAATAATACCTGGCACAACGAGCTGGCCGGCTTTTACACCGCGCTGATGCCGACACCGCTTAAAAATCCACGATTACTTTATCACAGTCCTTCGCTGGCTCAGGAGCTGGGCATCGACGAGAGCCTGTTCAGCACCGCCGCGCCATGGAGTGGTGAATCTTTGTTGCCGGGCATGCAGCCTCTGGCACAGGTTTACAGTGGACATCAGTTTGGCGTATGGGCCGGTCAGCTTGGCGATGGACGAGGTCTGTTACTTGGCGAGCAGCAGCTTCCCGACGGGCGAAAAATGGACTGGCATCTGAAAGGTGCCGGACTGACGCCATACTCACGTATGGGAGATGGCCGCGCGGTTCTGCGCTCGTCACTGCGCGAATTTCTGGCCTCGGAAGCGATGCATCATCTTGGGGTGCCCACCTCCCGTGCACTCACCGTCGTAACCAGCGATGAGCCGGTATACAGGGAGACGACAGAGCGTGGCGCAATGTTGCTGCGCGTGGCTGAAAGCCATCTACGCTTTGGCCATTTTGAACATTTCTTCTATGGCGGCCAGCCCGAGAAAGTGCGCGAGCTGGCTGACTATGCGATTCGTCATCACTGGCCGCAATATCAGGATGAGCAGGATCGCTACCTGCTGTGGTTCAGCGATGTGGTCAAACGCACGGCCCGTCTGATTGCTTACTGGCAAAGTATCGGTTTTGCGCATGGCGTGATGAATACCGATAACATGTCGATTTTGGGCATTACGCTGGACTATGGCCCTTACGGTTTCCTTGATGATTACAAACCTGACTTTATCTGCAACCACTCCGATTATCAGGGGCGTTACAGCTTTGACAATCAGCCGGTAGTGGGATTATGGAATCTCAACCGGCTGGCTCACGCGCTTTCCAGTTTACTGGATGCAACCCAGCTGAAGCAGGCGCTATCTGGCTACGAGACTGAGCTGATGCGCTGTTGGGGAGAGAAAATGCGGGCGAAGCTGGGGCTGTTGACCCCCCATCGGGATGATAATGATATCCTGACGGGTTTACTGTCATTGATGACCAAAGAGGGTAGCGATTATACCCTGACGTTCCGCAAGCTGTGTGATACCGAGCAGCAGCAATCCCGCTCGCCGTTGCGCGATGAATTTATCGATCGTGAAGCCTTCGACAGCTGGTATAACGTTTATCGTCAGCGTTTACTTCAGGAAGCGCGACAGGATGAGCAGCGGCAGCAGGAAATGAAGCAGGTAAATCCGGCCATTATCCTGAGAAATTATCTCGCTCAGCAGGCGATTGAGCAGGCAGAGAAAGATGATATCAGCGTGCTGGCCCGGCTGCATCAGGCGTTGAGCCGTCCCTTTGATGACGCGCCGGAGTTTGCAGATTTAACACGTCGCCCACCGGACTGGGGCAAAACGCTTGAGGTAAGCTGTTCAAGCTAAAAATGGGTGGGGGGCTTTGACGGAAGAGCGGGTTGCAGCACAAATTCGCCGTGAATCCGCCCTCCAGGCTCGTGACGCGCGTCCCTGCGCGTCACGGTTCGCTTCTCCGGTCAGCTATTTCTGCCATAAGCCACGCTATTGCTGGTAGCCTCGCATGGGGATCCACGTAAGACTGAGTTAGCGAGGCGCAACCGCTTGTTGCCGCCAGCTTTCACCCGCTGCCGCGTTAACCTTACCTCGCCCTTAAAACCGTGTCTCAACAGCCTCAGCCAGCAACGCCAATACCTCTTCGCTGTCATCCCATCCCAGACAGGGATCGGTAATTGACTGGCCGTAAACCAGCGGCTTACCGCTCTCAACCTTTTGCGTGCCTTCCTGTAAGAAACTCTCAATCATTACGCCAGCGATCGCCTGCGTGCCTTCCCGGATCTGCTGAGCAACGGAAGCGGCAACGTCTTTCTGGCGGCGATGTTGTTTGAGACAGTTAGCATGGCTGAAATCGACCACCAGACGCTCCGGCAGCTTAAACTCACGCAGGCTGGCAGCGGCAGCGGCAATATCTTCCGCATGATAGTTCGGCTGTTTACCGCCGCGCATAATCACGTGTCCGGACGGGTTGCCGCTGGTCTGGTAAATGGTCATCTGACCATTTTTATCCGGCGATAAGAACATGTGGCTGGCTCGGGCCGCGCGTATGGCATCCACCGCAATCTGAATATTACCATCCGTACCGTTCTTAAAACCTACCGGGCAGGAGAGCGCCGAGGCCATTTCGCGATGGATCTGGCTTTCGGTCGTTCGTGCACCAATCGCACCCCAGCTAATCAAATCGGCAATAAATTGCCCCGTCACCATATCTAAAAATTCAGTCGCCGTCGGCATCCCGAGCGCATTGATATCCAGCAACAGCTTACGAGCGACGTCTAATCCGTGGTTAACACGAAAGCTGCCGTCGAGATCCGGATCGGAAATCAGTCCTTTCCAGCCGATTACCGTACGGGGCTTTTCGAAATAGGTACGCATAACGATTTCAAGGCGCGACTGATGCTGCTCTCGCAGTAGGTTAAGCCTGGATGCATAATCAACGGCGGCAGCAGGATCGTGCAGCGAGCAGGGACCGATCACCACCAGCAGGCGAGGATCGTCACCGGAAAGGATACGGGCAATACGCTTGCGGGAAGCGGTAACATTTGCCACAACAGCGGGCGTGATCGGATGCCGTTTCGCCAGTTCATCAGGCGTAACCAGGCTCTCGATGCGCGCGGTCCGCAGTTCATCTGTTTTGTTCATAGCGATCTCAAAAATTTTGTCTTCGCAGCGGCAGGAGTGCCGGGAAGTGATGGCGATCACAATAGCCTTGCCCCGAGGATGATTTCAACCCTAAACGCCCGTCGCACGAGCGTATCGGGAGAAATATCACTTTTTGACGCGATGGGTATTGCCGATCAATACATGCGGCGGTTAAGTCCCATAATATCGAGGATTTTTGTGGCGATTTCTTCAACGGAATAGTTGGTGCTGTTGAGGTAACGAATTTGATGGGTGCGGAAAAGGGCTTCGACTTCACCCACTTCAAGACGGCACTGGCGCATAGAAGCGTAGCGGGTATTTTCAGCGCGCTCCTGACGAATGGCGGCCAGACGTTCCGGGTCGATGGTCAAACCGAACAGTTTATGTTGAAAAGGTCTCAGGGCTGGGGGCAGTTTCAGGTTGTCCATATCGTCGGCGATAAACGGATAGTTAGCGGCCCGGATGCCAAATTGCATAGCGAGATAAAGGCTGGTTGGCGTTTTCCCGCAGCGTGACACACCCAGCAATATCACCTGGGCATCTTCCAGTCCACGCAGTGAAATGCCGTCATCATGCGCGAGCGTGTAATCGATGGCGGCAATGCGCGCGTCGTATTTGCCAAGATTATTTGCCGTCAGGCCATGCGTCCGGTTCGCTACCGGTGCCGGAGCAAGGCCTAATTCCTGTTGCAGCGGGGCAACCAGCGACTGCACAATATCCTGACAAAATCCGTCGCTTTGCAGGATAATCTCGCGAATTTCAGGCGTGACGATTGAGATAAAAACCAGCGGACGCACGCCGCTTTTCACATACAGCGCATTGATTTGTGCCTTAACTGCCTGTGCCCGCTGCACATTTTCCACAAAGGGCAGCGTGACGCTGTTGATGCCAACAGGAAACTGTGACAACACTGCATGACCCAGTACCTCGGCGGTGATTGCCGTCCCGTCAGAAATATAAAACACGCTTCTTTCAGTTTCCATTTTCTCATCCTGTAGCGAATTTAACGCAGACTAAAATAATTTACTGCTGTAAAGCAAATCCTGACGGCGACTACACTATAAGATTGATACCTTAAAACAGAATAAAGTAAATCTGTTATTTCCCTTGCGTGCCTCAGAACGGAATAAACATCGAATAATGAAATAACGTTTTCTTTTACTATTCATAAAAACAGGTGTTATCAAGAAAATCATTCTTAATTTTCATCATTATCGAATGAGGGATAAATTCGGCACAGAGACAAGCGTGTCATTTTTTAACTTCATGATAATTAAGTTTTTTATATTTAATTTCATCTCGGGCGTACAGAGTTTATTGTGCGGAATTTTCTTAAAAGCCATTTTTTAACCCGCTTGAACGATTCAACAGTTTCTTTCTGTATTAAGAATGTGCCAGGCTCAAAAACGTATAACTCTGTCCTCAATCAGTTAGTTAAATCATAAAAGGATTTCTTCAATGTCCAATAAAGACCTGCCGCTCGTGCTCTGGTATAACCAGCTTGGCATGAACGATGTTGATCGGGTGGGAGGCAAAAATGCCTCTCTGGGTGAAATGATTACTAATTTGTCATCGCTTGGCGTTAGCGTGCCGAACGGTTTTGCGACAACTTCTGAAGCTTTCAATCAGTTTCTCGATCAGAGCGGCGTCAATCAGCGTATTTACGAACTGCTGGATAAAACTGATATTGAAGATGTGGATGAACTGGCAAAAGCAGGTAAGCAGATCCGCCAGTGGATTGTCGAAACCCCTTTCCAGCCCGCGCTGGAACAGGCGATTCGTGAAGCCTATCAGCAGCTCTCCGCGGATGATGATGAAGCCTCTTTCGCCGTACGTTCATCGGCAACGGCCGAAGACATGCCGGATGCCTCTTTCGCCGGACAGCAGGAAACCTTCTTAAACGTTCAGGGCTTTGACGCCGTGCTGATTGCGGTAAAACACGTTTACGCCTCGCTGTTTAACGACCGTGCTATTTCTTATCGGGTACATCAGGGATACGATCACCGCGGCGTGGCCTTATCGGCTGGCGTACAGCGAATGGTACGCTCAGATGTAGGCGCTGCTGGCGTAATGTTCACGATCGATACAGAATCGGGCTTTGATCAGGTGGTCTTTATCACCGCCGCGTTTGGCCTTGGCGAAATGGTTGTGCAGGGGGCCGTAAACCCGGACGAATTTTACGTACATAAGCCAACGCTGGCGGCCGGGCGTCCGGCCATTGTTCGCCGCACGATGGGCTCAAAAAAAATTCGCATGGTCTATGCCGATTCGCAGGAGCATGGCGAGCAGGTCAGAATCGAAGATGTGCCAGAGGCGGAGCGCGATCGGTTCTGCCTCAGCAGTGAAGAAGTGGAGGCGCTGGCCGCACAGGCAGTACAGATCGAAAAACATTATCAGCGACCCATGGATATTGAGTGGGCCAAAGATGGCCACACCGGTAAACTCTTCATCGTGCAGGCACGCCCGGAAACCGTGCGTTCAAGCGGCCAGGTAATGGAACGCTACACCTTACAGGGTAAAAGCAAAGTGGTGGTGGAAGGGCGCGCCATTGGCCATCGCATTGGGGCCGGTGAAGTCAAGGTGATCCATGACATCAGCGAAATGAACCGCATTCAGAAAGGCGACGTGCTGGTTACGGATATGACCGATCCCGACTGGGAGCCGATCATGAAAAAAGCCTCGGCCATCGTGACCAATCGTGGTGGGCGAACCTGTCATGCGGCTATCATTGCCCGCGAGTTGGGTATACCGGCAGTGGTAGGCTGCGGCGACGCCACCGATCGATTAAAGGATGGTCATAAAGTCACCGTCTCCTGCGCCGAGGGCGATACGGGCTACGTCTACGACGATTTGCTGGATTTTGAGGTGAAAAGCTCGCAGGTAGATGAAATGCCTTCGCTGCCGCTGAAAATCATGATGAACGTCGGCAACCCGGATCGCGCTTTCGACTTTGCCTGTTTACCGAATGAAGGCGTGGGTCTGGCGCGTCTGGAATTTATCATTAACCGCATGATTGGCGTGCATCCTAAAGCGCTGCTTGAGTTTGATCGGCAGACGCCGGAAATACAGCAGCAAATCCGTAGCATGATGAAAGGATTTGACGATCCGGTTGAGTTCTATGTTGCTCGCCTGACCGAAGGGATCGCGACCCTGGGCGCGGCCTTTGCGCCTAAGCGCGTTATCGTTCGGCTGTCGGATTTTAAAACCAACGAGTATGCCAACCTGGTGGGCGGAGAACGCTACGAGCCGGAAGAAGAAAACCCCATGCTGGGCTTCCGTGGGGCAGGTCGTTACGTAGCAGACAGCTTCCGTGACTGCTTCGCACTGGAATGTGCGGCAGTTAAGCGCGTCCGCAACGAAATGGGACTGACCAACGTCGAGATCATGGTGCCGTTTGTTCGCACGGTAGCTCAGGCAAAAGCGGTCGTGGAAGAGTTAGAACGTCAGGGACTGAAGCGCGGCGAAAATGGGCTTTCTATCATTATGATGTGCGAAATACCCTCTAATGCGCTGCTGGCCGACCAGTTCCTGCAATATTTCGACGGCTTCTCAATTGGCTCAAACGATATGACGCAGCTGGCACTTGGACTGGACAGGGACTCTGGGGTGGTCTCTGAACTCTTTGATGAGCGTAATGATGCGGTAAAAGCGCTGCTTTCCATGGCTATCCGCTCGGCGAAAAAAGCCGGTAAATACGTGGGCATTTGTGGTCAGGGACCCTCTGACCATGAAGATTTTGCCGCCTGGCTGATGGAGGAGGGCATTGACAGCCTTTCACTCAATCCCGATACGGTGGTGCAGACCTGGCTGAGTTTGGCGGAATTACCGAAAAAATAGCATAAGGCACTAAAATAGTGAGCAAAGGCCAGATTTCTGGCCTTTTCTTTTGGATCGTACAAAAAAAAAGCCCATCACATGGGATGGGCAAAGACTACACACAGCAATTCGTTACGTTATTCGGGGAAAAAAGGTTGTTTATAAATCAACATGTTGATTGTAAAACATAGGGTTTATACTATTCTGCCGGACAGAGTGAGTCATTAAGAATCCTCTTATTAGTTTAAGTTCCGTAACCTTTTATTTGGGAAACTAATTGTTTTAATGCGCTAATCTGTACGAAAGGTAAACATTTGCCCTTAAGTTAGATGGCGTTGCGCTAAAAGTGCGCTTTACAGGTAAAAGTTGCTAATGAAATGAAACATTACAGGGAAGGGAAAGCTTTCTGAAAGAGGCGGCCAGCAGGCTGACCGCCTTCAAAGGACTATTTAGTGATGTTTTCTTGTTCTATTTCAGCAAGTTCTTCTACGACGTCCAGCGGATCGTCCAGTGGGGCAGGCGCCTCATGCATCCAGACGGAAAGCAGACGATAAGAAACAGCCAGCACTACCGGTCCAATAAACAGTCCGATCATCCCAAAAGCCACCAGGCCGCCAATGACGCCGGACAGTATCAGAATCATGGGCAAATCGGCCCCCATACGGATCAGCATTGGGCGAAGAACGTTATCCAGCGTGCCAACCACACAGCTCCACACCAGCAATACCGTGCCCCAGGTCGTGTCTCCGCTCCAGTACAGCCAGATAATCGCCGGGATCAATACTACCAGCGGACCAAGCTGCACCAGACAGGAGAAAATCATCAGCACCGTCAAAATGGTTGCATAAGGAATACCTGAGATAGCAAGACCGATCCCACCCAGCACGCCCTGAACCAGCGCGGTGACGACCACGCCAAGCGCAACGGCACGAATTGCCTGTCCGGCCAGTAAAACCGCCGCGTCGCCGCGACGAGAGGCTAAACGGAAAGCAAAGTGACGAATACCGTGGCCTACCTGTTCACCGCGCCAGAAAAGCAGCACGCTGAACAGCAACATCAGCCCGAGATGCAGCATAATGCGGCCAAAATGTCCGGCCTGCGCAAACAGGAAACCGCTGGTACGCCCGATGTAAGGCTGCACCTTGGCCATAATCGCGCTGCCGCCGCCAGCCACCATATTGTGATAAACGGCATAAAGTTTTTTGCCGCCCAGCGGAATACTCCTCAGCCAATGCATCTCCGGCATTTGTAAATGACCTGCCGTCGCCCAGGCGACCACCGGCCCGCTGTTTTCAATCAGGCTGTTAACCAGAAGCGCAATCGGGACGATAAACAGCAAAATCAGGATGATGGTCATGGCGATGACCGCCAGCGAACGTCTTCCCCACAGCCAGCCCTGAATTTTAATCATCAGCGGCCAGGTGGCAATCACCACCATGCTGGCCCAGGCAAAGCCCAGCACGAACGGCTGAACAATCCAAAAACTGGCCACAATCAGTAGAATGATAAACAGCAAAGAAAACACGATTTGCGGCATATCCCATTCTTTATGCGCGTTCTTCATTTATAAACATTTACCTCAATATAAGAGCAATAAAGGGAGCCCTGGCCTGAAGCTGCGTTGGACGGGCCTCCTGATAAGGCTATTAAACGCATTTTCGACTGAAACGGCACGTTATTCTTTTCTCTGCTTTTTTTGAAACCGCGACAGGTCATAAAAAAATGTGATAAAACCATGACAAAGCACAAACGTCATACACAACATTTTGGTCTCTCTATAATGATCCCACAGATTTCTCAGGCGCCGGGCCTCGTTCAACTGGTGCTGAATTTTTTGCAGGCGTTAGAGCAGCAGGGTTTTACTGGTGATACCGCGACCAGCTATGCCGACCGCCTTTTAATGTCCACCGACAACAGCATCTACCAGCTGTTACCCGACGCGGTGATTTTTCCCCGTTCGACAGCCGACGTGGCGCTGGTGGCCCGCCTGGCTGGCGAAGCGCGTTTCAGCAGCCTGACGTTTGCGCCGCGCGGCGGCGGCACCGGCACTAACGGTCAGTCGCTGAATCAGGGGATCGTAGTGGATATGTCCCGCCATATGAACCGCATCCTGGACATCAACGTTGAACAGGGCTGGGTCAAAGTTGAAGCGGGCGTGATTAAAGATCAGCTCAATGCCTTTCTCAAGCCCCTCGGCTATTTCTTCTCTCCCGAACTTTCTACCAGTAACCGTGCAACACTGGGCGGAATGATCAATACCGATGCATCCGGTCAGGGATCGCTGGTTTACGGTAAAACGTCCGATCACGTCTTGGGGCTGCGGGCGGTGCTGCTCGGCGGTGATATTCTGGATACACGAAGCGTACCGGTGGCAGTGGCTGAAACGCTGGCCCGGGAAGCCACGCCGGAAGGCGTTATTTATCGTACGGTGCTGGAACGCTGTCGCGATCGCCGTCAGCTGATAATCGATAAGTTTCCCCGGCTCAACCGCTTCCTGACGGGCTACGATCTGCGGCACGTCATCAGCGATGACCTGCAAAAAGTCGATCTGACCCGACTGCTGTGTGGTGCAGAAGGCACTTTAGCGTTCATTACCGAAAGCCGGTTGAACATTACGCCCATTCCTGCAGTCCGCCGCCTGGTCAATATTAAGTATGACTCTTTTGATTCTGCCCTGCGCAGCGCGCCGTTTATGGTAGAAGCGCAGGCGTTGTCAGTCGAAACTGTCGATTCCAAAGTGTTAAATCTGGCGCGGGAAGATATCGTCTGGCACTCAGTGAGTGAACTTATTGCAGACGTCCCCAATCGCGATATGCAGGGCCTGAACATTGTAGAATTCGCTGGAGATGATAAGGCGCTGATCGACGCTCAGCTGGCCTCTTTGTGCCAGCGTCTGGACGAATTAATGGCTTCGGGGCAGGCTGGCGTCATTGGCTATCAGCTGTGTGACGATATCAGCGGCATTGAGCGCATTTATGCCATGCGTAAAAAAGCGGTGGGATTGCTTGGCAATGCGAAAGGTCGGGCCAAACCTATCCCGTTTGTGGAGGATACCTGCGTGCCGCCGCAGCACCTGGCGGACTATATAGTCGAGTTCCGCAAGCTGCTTGATGGGCATAACCTGAGCTACGGCATGTTTGGTCACGTTGACGCGGGTGTTTTACATGTGCGCCCGGCGCTGGATATGTGCGATCCGCAGCAGGAAATGCTGATGAAGCAGATTTCTGATGAAGTGGTGGCACTGACAGCACGCTATGGCGGTTTGCTGTGGGGAGAGCATGGCAAAGGCTTCCGTGCTGAATACAGTCCGGCCTTTTTTGGTGAAGAGCTGTTTAATGATTTACGCCGCATCAAAGCGGCTTTTGACCCTGAAAACCGGCTGAATCCGGGTAAAATCTGTGCGCCTTATGGTGTGAATGAGCCAATGATGCAGGTCGATGCGGTCAAACGTGGCACCTTCGATCGCCAGATCCCGGTTAACGTTCGCACCAACTGGCGTGGCGCGATGGAATGTAATGGCAACGGCCTGTGCTTCAACTTTGATGTCCGCAGCCCGATGTGCCCGTCAATGAAAATCACCAGTAACCGAATCCACTCTCCTAAAGGCCGCGCCACGCTGACGCGAGAATGGCTGCGCTTGTTAGCAGAGCAGGGGGTGGATCCGCTGGAGCTGGAGAGACGTCTGCCGGAGCAGAAAGTCAGCCTGCGTGGATTAATTGAGCGGACCCGTAACAGCTGGCACGCCAGGCGTGGCGAATACGATTTTTCACATGAAGTGAAAGAAGCGATGTCCGGCTGTCTGGCGTGTAAAGCCTGTTCGACCCAGTGCCCGATCAAAATTGACGTGCCCGGTTTCCGCTCCCGCTTTTTACAGCTTTATCATACCCGCTACCTGCGTCCGGCAAGTGATTACCTGGTCGCCAGCGTGGAAAGCTATGCGCCGCTGATGGCGAAAGCGCCAAAGTTCTTCAACTTTTTTCTGCGCCAGCCGCTGGTGCGTGAAATGAGCAAAGCGCAGATTGGCATGGTGGATTTACCGCTGCTCTCGTCGCCTAATTTAAAACAGCAGCTGGCAGGCCACCGTTCAACGAATACCACGCTTGAGCAGTTAGAAGCGATGAGCGAGACGATCCGTGCGCGCCACGTCCTGATCGTGCAGGATCCTTTCACCAGCTATTATGAGGCCCGATTAGTCAGCGATTTCGTCGCGCTGGTGGAAAAGCTGGGTTATCAGCCCGTGGTGCTGCCGTTCTCGCCAAACGGCAAGGCGCAGCACATTAAAGGTTTCCTGCAACGTTTTGCCCGTACGGCGCAGAAAACCGCCGACTTTCTCAATCGTGTGGCAATGCTGGGGCTACCGATGGTGGGCGTCGATCCGGCGCTGGTACTCTGCTATCGCGATGAGTACAAAGAAATTTTGGCTGATAAGCGCGGCGATTTCCATGTGCAGCTGGTGCATGAGTGGCTGCAAAAAGCGCTGCCGGAACAGCCCGCTATGCCACAAAGCGGTGAATCCTGGTATCTGTTTGGGCACTGTACTGAAGTGACTGCGCTGCCAGCGTCGAGCCAGCAGTGGGCCGGCATTTTTGCCCGGTTTGGCGCCAGGCTTGAAAACGTTAGCGTGGGCTGCTGCGGTATGGCAGGCACCTACGGCCATGAGAGCAAGAATCTGGAAAACTCCCTGGGCATCTACGAGCTTTCATGGCATCAGGCGCTGCAAAAACTGCCGCGCCAGCGCTGCCTTGCCACCGGCTATTCCTGCCGCAGCCAGGTAAAACGCATCGAAGGCAACGGCATGCGCCATCCTTTGCAGGCCTTACTGGAACTCGTCTGATGGCCATTTGGCAACGACACACCACGCTGGAGCAGCTAAATCAGCTTAGCCAGGGTACAATGGTTGAGCATGTTGGCATTGTATTCACGTTCATCAACGACGAAAGTCTTGAAGCCACTCTGCCTGTGGATGCACGCACGCGTCAGCCCTTTGGCCTGTTGCACGGCGGAGCGTCTGTCGTGCTGGCAGAAACGCTGGGCTCCGTTGCCGGCTATCTTTGCAGCGTAGACGATCAGCGTGTCGTAGGACTGGACATCAATGCCAGCCACCTGCGAGCAGTGAGTGAAGGTGAAGTGCGTGGCGTCTGTCGTGCGATCCATCCTGGCCGCACGCACCAGGTCTGGCAGATCGATATTTTCGACCAGCAACAGCGATTATGCTGTACGTCACGCTTAACGACGGTTGTGCTCTCGGGTAAAAAATAAGGCCCAATCGCCTTATATAATCCAGGAGGCGTGCCTGACGAAATCGCTTTGCAGCCGGGTCGCTTTGTCCCACTCGCCGTTCAGCGCCAGCTGGTGACAAAGGCGGCTGAGCGTGTTGCGTGCCAGCTGCCAGGCCTGCATGCGAAACAGCCGTTCGCGTCCGGTGTTGGTTAACTCCTGCATCAGGCGCTGATGAAGGCGGCCAAGTGCATGCAGGTAGCTTTGGTCATCGCCATTAAGCTGACAGAGTTCAGCCATATCAAGACAGGTGTCATTAAACCTGCGCAGTTGTTCGGGAGTGGATTCCGGGCGGTTTAATTTTGCCTGGGCCATGTAGTAGTCGACGGTAATATCGCGGACGGAAAATTTGTATTCATCAATCTTATGTTGCAGCCAGGCACTCATCGACACATTCATTACAGGCCCCATTCGCGCTAATGATAATCATTATCATATAATAAATGGCGCATTATTCAACGCCACCCGCAATTATTTTTATCGATTCATGCTGCCTCTCAGATAAATTGGTAATAACAATACGCCACAGGGCTGAAAGAGTTAAAATAAGCATTATTACTGCTTAACGCAGCGCGGCTGATATTTACTGGCTGCTTTTCAATGTGTTACCATTTCGTTAAATCGTGCTGTAACACAAAGCGCAATCCTCTTCACAGGGTCTAAACTGATTAAAGAGACCGAAAAACCCCCTGTTAGCCTTAATCCCTGCAAAACAAGAGGTTGAAGAGACTATCATTATCACTAACATAGGGGTATCAGCCCGCAGGGCTTCAGACTCGCGAGGTAATGTTATGCCATCATCATCAACTGCTTCTTTTTCTCCTGACGACTACGTCTGGAAAGGACTGACGCTCACCGACAGCGCCGCTAAGCAAATTATTACGCTGGCTGCTGGCGACGCGCAGGTGAAAGGTTTACGGCTGGGCGTGAAAACGTCGGGCTGTGCCGGATTCGGTTACACCATGGACTTGACTAAAGAGCCGGCTACCGATGATTTAGTTTTCAGCCATAACGGCGCGAATCTTTACGTGCCGTTGCAGGCTATGCCCTTTATTGACGGAACCGAAGTGGATTTCGTTCGTGAAGGCCTGAACCAGATTTTCAAATTTAATAATCCTAAAGCTCAACACGCCTGCGGCTGTGGTGAGAGCTTTGGCGTTGAGTAAAGCTTATGTCTCGAAATACTGATACATCAGACGACGTGCAGGTCTGGGAAGGGAATCATCAGAAATACAAGGAAGGCTTTTTCACCCAGCTGCAAACGGAAGAATTCGAACACGGCCTCAGTGAAGATGTCGTGCGTGCGATTTCGGCCAAACGCAATGAGCCGGACTGGATGCTGGAATTCCGCCTGAAAGCCTATGCGGCCTGGCTGGAAATGGAAGAGCCACACTGGCTGAAAGCGAATTATAAATCGCTGAACTATCAGGATTACAGCTATTACTCAGCGCCTTCCTGTGGCAACTGCGACGACAGCTGCGCATCTGAGCCTGGCGCTCAGCAGGCTTCTGGCGCGCAGGCACCGAACTACCTGACGGAAGAAGTGGAAAACGCCTTTAAACAGCTGGGCGTACCGGTACGTGAAGGGCAGGAAGTCGCGGTAGATGCGATTTTTGACTCGGTGTCGGTTTCCACTACCTACCGCGGCAAGCTGGCAGAGCAGGGCATTATTTTCTGCTCGTTTGGCGAAGCGATTCATGAGCATCCCGAGCTGGTTAAACAGTATCTGGGCACCGTCGTGCCGGCAAACGACAACTTCTTTGCCGCGCTGAACTCCGCTGTCGCCTCAGACGGCACCTTTGTTTATATCCCGAAAGGGGTACGCTGCCCGATGGAACTGTCGACCTATTTCCGCATTAATGCGGCGAAAACCGGTCAGTTCGAACGTACGATTTTGATTGCCGATGAAGGCAGTTACGTCAGCTATATTGAAGGCTGCTCTGCGCCCGTGCGCGACACCTATCAGCTGCACGCTGCCGTAGTGGAAGTGATTATTCACAAAGATGCTGAAGTGAAATATTCCACCGTGCAGAACTGGTTCGCCGGTGGCGAATCTGAAGGCGGTATTCTCAACTTCGTAACCAAGCGCGCGCTTTGCGAAGGCGAGAACAGCAAAATGTCCTGGACACAGTCCGAGACCGGTTCTGCTATCACCTGGAAATATCCAAGCGTGATCCTCAGAGGCGACAACTCGATCGGTGAGTTCTTCTCGGTAGCATTGACCAGCGGCCATCAGCAGGCTGATACCGGCACCAAGATGATCCACATCGGGAAAAACACCAAATCCACCATCATCTCGAAAGGGATTTCGGCGGGTAAAAGCCAGAATACCTATCGCGGCCTGGTGAAAATCATGCCAACAGCGACCAACGCCCGTAACTTCACCCAGTGTGACTCAATGCTGATTGGCGCTGAGTGCGGCGCGCACACGTTCCCTTATGTGGAAGCGCGCAATAATACCGCTCAGCTGGAGCATGAGGCGACGACATCACGGATTGGCGAAGATCAGCTGTTCTACTGCCTGCAACGCGGGATCAGCGAAGACGATGCCATCTCGATGATCGTAAACGGTTTCTGTAAAGACGTTTTCTCCGAGCTGCCGCTGGAATTTGCAGTGGAAGCGCAAAAATTGCTGGCGATCAGCCTTGAACACAGCGTGGGTTAATCCGCGCTGCTTACGATCATTCAGCGCAATGCCCGAGCGTATTGCCCAGGAAACACTATGTTAAGCATTAAAGATTTACAGGTAAGTATCGAAGATAAAGAGATCCTGCGCGGACTGAGCCTTGAGGTGAAGCCGGGTGAAGTCCATGCCATTATGGGACCAAACGGTTCAGGTAAAAGTACGCTGTCGGCCACGCTGGCAGGCCGCGAAGAGTACGAAGTGACCGGCGGCTCGGTGAATTTCAAAGGTAAAGATCTGCTGGAGCTTTCTCCGGAAGATCGCGCGGGCGAAGGCATCTTTATGGCTTTCCAGTACCCGGTTGAAATTCCCGGCGTCAGTAACCAGTTTTTCCTGCAGGCGTCAGTCAACGCCGTGCGCAAATATCGCGAGCAGGAAGCGCTGGACCGTTTCGACTTCCAGGACTTTATTGAAGATAAAATTCACCTGCTGAAAATGCCGGAAGATCTGCTGACCCGCTCGGTTAACGTTGGCTTCTCTGGCGGCGAGAAAAAGCGTAACGACATTCTGCAAATGGCGGCGCTGGAACCTGAACTTTGTATCCTTGATGAAACCGACTCCGGTCTGGATATCGATGCGCTGAAAACCGTGGCAAACGGCGTCAACACGCTGCGCGACGGCAAGCGCTCGTTTATCATCGTGACGCATTACCAGCGTATTCTGGATTACATCAAACCTGACTTCGTGCACGTCCTTTATCAGGGCAAAATCGTCAAGTCGGGTGACTTTACGCTGGTGAAACAACTGGAGGAGCAAGGCTATGGCTGGCTTACCGAACAGGAGTAGTGACAACGCCCTGCAGCAATGGCATCACCTGTTCGAAACCCAGGGCGAGCACCGTTCACTGCAGGCACAGCAGCACTGGCAGCAGGTACTGCGTTTAGGGCTGCCGACGCGCAAGCAGGAAAACTGGAAATACACGCCGCTTGACGGCCTGCTTGGCCAGAATTTTGTTCTGCCTCAGCCTGCGACGCTAAGCAGTGCCGATGTCGCTGCGCAGGCACTGAACATCGATGCGGTGCGAATGGTCTTTGTTGATGGTCGCTTCAGCGCCGAACTGAGCGATAACAGCTGGGATCTGTTCGACATCCAGGTAACAAAAGCTGCCGGACGCCGCGAGCTGAGCGCACCCGTCCAGCCAGAAGTTTTCCTGCATCTGACCGAAAGCCTGGCGGAAGAGGTGACCACCATTCATCTGCCGCGCGGCAAGTCGGCGGCTCGGGCGTTGTATATCCTGCATATCAGCAGCGGCAGCGCACAGGAAGAGATGAATACCTCGCATTATCGTCATCATTTGCAGCTGGATGACGGTGCGGAAGCGACGGTCATTGAACACTATGTCAGCCTGAATGACGCTACGCATTTTACCGGCGCTCGCTTTACCGCGACCGTGGGTAATAACGCGCAGCTGAAGCATTACAAGCTGGCCTTTGAGCACGCCAGCAGCTATCACTTCTCCCATAACGATCTGGTGATTGAACGTGATGCGCGTGTGCAAAGCCATAGCTTCCTGCTGGGCAGTGGCCTTTGCCGCCATAACACCAGCGTGCAGCTGAATGGTGAAGGCACCGATTTGGGCATTAACAGCCTGATGCTGCCGGTAGAAAAAGAAGTTTGCGACAGCCGTACTTACCTTGAACACAACAAAGGGTATTGTCAGAGCCGTCAGCTGCACAAAACCATTACGCGTGATAAAGCGCGATCCGTGTTCAATGGCAAAATTACCGTAGCGAAGCACGCGCTGAAAACTGACGGCCAGATGAACAACAACAACCTGTTGTTAGGACGTCTGGCGGAAGTGGACACCAAACCTCAGCTGGAAATTTATGCTGATGACGTTAAGTGCAGCCACGGTGCGACAATTGGCAGAATCGACGACGAGCAGATGTTCTATCTGCGCGCGCGTGGTATCAGCGAAGAGTCTGCGCAGCGCATGATTATCTATGCATTTGCCGCAGAACTGACCGAAGCAATTACAGATGACGTACTGAAGGAAGCGGTGATGCAGCGTATTGCACAGCGTTTTCCCGGAGGCATTAAATGAGTTTTGACCTGACACGCGTCAGGGCTGATTTTCCTGTTTTGGCGCGAGAAGTGAATGGCCAGCCGCTGGCCTATCTTGACAGCGCCGCCAGCGCGCAAAAGCCGCAGGTGGTTATCGATGCTGAAAGCCGGTTCTATGAACACGGCTACGCGGCAGTGCACCGTGGTATTCACACGCTAAGCGCTGAAGCGACAACGGAAATGGAAAACGTGCGTGCTCAGGCCGCGCGTTTCCTTAACGCCGCTTCGCCAGAGGAGATCGTTTTCGTCAAAGGCACCACCGAGGGCATTAACCTCGTGGCCAGCAGTTGGGGAGGCAGTCAGCTGCAGGCGGGTGACAACATTCTCATTACCGAGATGGAGCATCACGCCAATATCGTTCCGTGGCAGATGATTGCGCAGCGTACCGGGGCGGAAGTACGCTTTATTCCGCTAACCGAAACCGGTGAGCTGGATCTCTCAACGCTGCCGTCGCTGATGGACAGCCGTACGCGGATGCTGGCCATTACTCAGGTTTCGAACGTGCTGGGCACCGTCAATCCGGTTAAAGAGCTGGTTGCTCAGGCCAAAGCGGCGGGCGTGGCCACGCTGATTGACGGCGCTCAGGCGGTGATGCACGGCAAAGTCGACGTTCAGGATCTGGACTGCGACTTTTATGTCTTCTCCGGGCATAAAATTTACGGTCCATCCGGGATTGGTATCCTGTATGGCCGTAAAGCCATGCTGGATCAAATGCCACCCTGGGAAGGCGGCGGCTCAATGATTGCCACCGTCAGCCTGACAGAAGGCACGACCTATGCCGCTGCGCCATGGCGCTTTGAGGCGGGTTCGCCAAATACCGGCGGGATTATGGGCCTGGGGGCCGCGCTGAAGTGGATAACCGGGCAGGATCTGGACGCTATCCATCAGCGTGAGCAGGTACTGATGCGTTACGCGCTGGACAAGCTGGCTTCCGTGCCCGATCTGGTCATCTACGGGCCCGAGCAGCGTGCAGGCGTCATCGCCTTTAACCTGGGCAAGCATCATGCTTACGATGTCGGCAGCTTCCTCGATCAGTACGGAATTGCTATTCGCACCGGTCACCATTGCGCCATGCCGTTGATGACGCATTACGGCGTACCGGCGATGTGCCGTGCCTCCTTTGTTTTGTATAATAGCGAAGAAGAGGCCGATCGCCTGGCGGCTGGCCTGACACGTATTCATCGCCTGCTGGGCGGCTGAGCCGTTTAGCGAAGGGAGGTTTTAATGGCAACGTTGCCAGACAAAGAAAAACTGGTGCGCAACTTTACCCGTTGCGCTAACTGGGAAGAGAAATATCTCTACGTTATCGAACTGGGTGCCATGCTGCCAGCACTGGCTGACGCGCTGCATCAGCCGGAGAACACCATTTCTGGCTGTCAAAGCCAGGTGTGGATCCTGATGGACACCGACGCTCAGGGCCGCGTGACGCTCGGTGGCGACAGCGATGCCGCTATCGTTAAAGGGCTGATTGCGGTGGTCTTCATCCTCTATCAGCAAATGACGCCTGCGGAAATTCTCGCGTTCGATGTCCGTCCGTGGTTTGCCCAGCTGGCGCTGACTCAACACCTCACGCCGTCCCGTTCTCAGGGACTTGAAGCAATGATCCGTGCCATCCGCTCCAAGGCTCAGGCGCTGACTCAGAGCTGAGTTGCTACACTTCTCGAAGGGCTTCCCGCCTCGCTGGTGGGAAGTTTTCTTTATCCTGACGAGAAATTAGCATGAAAATTTGCCTCACTTTGTCATTACTGCTGACCGCTTTCCTGTTTGCGCACCCTGCCAGCGCAACAGAATATCCTTTACCTGCTGCTGACAGCCGCCTGATCGGTGAAAACACCACCTACACCGTCCCCAACGACGGCCGCTCGCTGGAAGCCGTCGCCGCCCATTATAAAATTGGCCTGCTGGGCATGCTTGAAGCGAACCCCGGCACCGATCCCTGGCTGCCGAAAGCCGGCTCACGGCTGACCATTCCGGGCCAGATGTTGCTGCCTGATACCAAACGTGAAGGCATCGTCGTTAATCTTGCGGAGCTGCGGCTTTATTACTATCCGCCGAATGAAAACAAAGTGGTGGTCTATCCCATCGGCATTGGTCAGTTAGGCGCGAATACGCCGCCAATGATTACCCGCATCAGCCAGAAAATACCTCATCCCAGCTGGACGCCAACACCCAATATTCGTAAGCGCTATGCGCTTGAGGGGAAAACGCTACCTGTGACTATTCCGGCAGGGCCGGATAACCCCATGGGGCTCTTTGCGCTGCGCCTGGCTTACGGTAAGGGGCACTATCTGATCCATGGAACAAATGCGGATTTTGGCATTGGCATGCGCGTCAGTTCCGGCTGCATTCGTCTGCGGCCTGAAGATATAGAGGCGCTATTCAACAGCGTGCCTCAGGGCACTCGCGTGCAGATTATTAATCAGCCGGTAAAATATGCCGTGGAACCCGATGGTAAACGTTATATCGAGGTGCATCAGCCGCTTTCCCATACGGAGCAAGACGATCCTCAAACCATGCCGATTACGATGACGATAAATGCCAAAAAATTTGCCCGCAGCGCGCAAAGTGACGATGCGGTGATCAAAGAAGCGATTGCAAGACGTTCAGGTATGCCCGTGTTGTTGAACACAGGGGATACCATTGATAGCGAGACGGAGATGCCCGCTACGATGCAGCAAACGCATTCTGACAAGGGTTCAGCAAAAAAGGCTACCGTGACTCAGGTTCAGTCACAAAGCGCACAGTAAGAGGTATAGCTCGTTTTGCTGCGGAGAGGTGAGGAGAGAAGGGCCAGGGAAAGTGTTGCAAAAACAGGGCAAAAAAAATGGCGCACATTGTGCGCCATTTTTAAAACCAGAACTCTTACTTACGGTAAGAGTGAGCCTGGTTGTCCAGACGCTGGTTAGCGCGAGCTGCGTCGTCTTTAGCAGCCTGAACGTCAGAACGGATTGCGTTCACGTCGTTGCTCAGCTGGTCAACTTTCGCGTTCAGAGTCTGAACATCGGTAGACAGCTGGTCGATTTTAGCGTTGCTTGAGCAACCAGCCAGCAGAGTTGAACCCAGAATTACCGCGCCCAGTACCAGTTTAGTACGATTCATTATTTATACCCTCTAGATTGAGTTAATCTCCATGTAGCGTTACAAGTATTACACAAAGTTTTTTCTAATGAGAATAAATTTTTAGTGAGAACGTGCTTAAATTAGCTCGTTCGCTCAAAGAAGCACCGTCTTTCCAGAATTGTCTAAAAAATTTAGCGAAAACAGGCTATTTTAATCGGAGCGATCGACGCTTAACGGTAAGTTGGATAGATAATTTCGATTGAAATTTTTCGAGAGCGTGTTAACAAAATTGTAAAAAAAGCGCCTCTCAGGGCGCTTTTATCATGCAAGGCGTAATCTTTGATTACAGCACGTGTACAGAGGCAGTATTGGTGGTTCCACTTGGCACCAGGGCGCCGGAAACCATCACCACAACCTCACCCTTCAGGCCATAGCCGCTGGCGAGCGCTGCTTCTTTACCAATGCGGTAGAAATCGTCCGTAGAGGCGATCTCTTTAACCACAGAAGTAATGATGCCTTTACTGAGGATCAGCTGACGAGCCGTTTGCTCATTCGTTGTCAGTGCCAGGATCGTTGCGTTAGGGAAATATTTACGCACGGACTTGGCTGACTTACCACCCTCGGTTGCGACCACAATCAGCGGCGCTTCCAGTTTCTCAGCGGTTTCTACCGCACCGCGACAAACCGCCTCGGTAATACGCATTTTGCGGTTGTCATGCTGAGAATCGATACGGCTCTTCATCACGCGATCGGTACGTTCGCAGATGGTTGCCATGATAGTGACCGATTCCAGCGGGTATTTACCTTTGGCACTTTCACCAGACAGCATAACCGCATCAGTCCCATCCAGGATGGCGTTCGCCACGTCACCGGCTTCAGCGCGGGTAGGGCGTGGGTTTTTGATCATGGAATCGAGCATCTGGGTGGCGGTGATCACCACTTTGCGTGCACGGTTACATTTTTTGATCATCATTTTCTGGGCGAAGATCACTTCTTCAACCGGGATTTCTACGCCCAGATCGCCACGCGCTACCATGATGCCGTCAGAAGCATCAAGGATTTCGTCGAAGTTATTCAGGCCTTCCTGGTTTTCGATCTTGGAGATGATCTGGATGTGCTCGCCGCCGTGCTGCTTCAGGTGCTCACGAATTTCCAGCACGTCAGAACGTTTACGGATGAAAGAAGCCGCAACGAAATCAACGCCCTGCTCGCAGCCGAAGATCAAATCACGCTTGTCTTTCTCGGCCAGTGCAGGCAGCTGAATGGAAACGCCTGGCAGGTTAACGCCTTTGTTTTCACCCAGATCGCCGTTGTTTAACACCTTACAGATAACGGTGTTTTCAGTAACTTCAGTCACTTCCATACCGATCAAACCGTCATCTACCAGCACGGTATTACCGATTTTCAGGTCAGACGTTAAGCCAGCATAAGTCACTGCTACGCGCTCAGCATTACCAATCACTGACTGATCGGTAGTGAAGGTGAAGGTCTGGCCCGCTTTCAGCGAGGCATCAGCGCCGCCTTCCAGCTTCATGGTACGGATTTCCGGACCTTTCGTGTCCAGCAGAATAGCCGCCTGCTTACCGGTTCTATTCATTACCGCACGGAGGTTAGCGATACGCTTGCCGTGTTCTTCATAATCGCCGTGGGAAAAGTTCAGACGCATGACGTTCATGCCCGCGTCCAGCAGGTTGGTCAACATTTCTTCCGATTCGGTTTTTGGACCGATAGTACAAACAATCTTGGTCTTTTTCATGACGAGTCATCTGTTAAGTTGTGATGGATGAAAAAATCGAGATCCCGGTGGTTGGTGTTGCGCGCCGGAAAAGCATGGGTGCCAGAGCGGCGAACTGCGATACAGCTTAAGGATAGGTGACAGTAAAAGAGCGTGCAGGGGAAGTTTCAAGGCGGTTGAGCCACAGACGCGGTCAGGCGTTGCGCAGGATGCTATCGTTTTTGCTAAAAGGCCAACCATACGCTGAAACCATTCAAGTGAAACAATGTTTCGTATTATAGCGGTTCAAACAGGTGAAAACCAATTAAAAAGCGGACAAAGGCAAGGGAAAGGTTGTACCAGATCAGGTTGTTGCGTGAAAAATCCCTTTTGCGCTGCGGCGGCAAACGGTGACTGAGCGAGCCAGCACAGCTTTTCTGATTGCTTAATATTTATACAAAGACGGGAAGGGAAACGTTATGCCATAAAGCCGGTGTCAATATGCTGAAGTGGGAGAAGAGCGAAATGGAAAGGAGAGAAGCAGTACAGAGATGGTGCGTTCTAGAGGACTCGAACCTCCGACCCCCACCATGTCAAGGTGGTGCTCTAACCAACTGAGCTAAGAACGCGTTTTGGTGCGTCCGAGTGGACTCGAACCACCGACCCCCACCATGTCAAGGTGGTGCTCTAACCAACTGAGCTACGGACGCACTGTGGTGCGTTCTAGAGGACTCGAACCTCCGACCCCCACCATGTCAAGGTGGTGCTCTAACCAACTGAGCTAAGAACGCATCATGCCGTCTGGGTGACAGCGGGACGAATATTAACGACAGCCCAGGCACCTTGCAAGCGGAAATCCGTTTTTTTCAGCACGACTGCTGCGCAACTGTGCGAAGCGCAGCAAAATTAGCCATGGATGCCGTAAATCTTCGCAAAATTAGCGAGCTGCATGAGCCAGAATCACTGCCGCCGGCTGGCGCTGTAAACGTCGGATACGCCAGATCATCATCACCGCAGAAGAGGTCAGGCCGATAATGAACCCCGTCCAGAACCCTGCCGGTCCCATTTTCGGCACCACCCAATCGGTTAAGGCAAGGATGTAGCCGCTCGGCAGGCCCAGCACCCAGTAAGCAACAAAGGTAATAAAGAAAATGGAACGGGTATCTTTATAGCCGCGCAAAATACCGCTGCCAATCACCTGTATCGCATCTGAAAACTGGTACACGGCGGCTAAAAACATCAGCTGCGCTGCCAGCGCCACGACGGCGGGATTATCGTTATAGAGCAGAGCGATTTGCTCCCGGAAAGTGATAGTGAACAGCGCGGTCAGCACCGATAACCCCATTCCGACGCCTTGCGCAGTCCATGCTGCGACACGAGCCGCCTCTGTCGAACCCTGTCCCAGCCGAAAGCCAACACGGATCGTCGTCGCAACGCCAAGCGACAGCGGTATCACAAACATCAGCGAACTGAAGTTCAGGGCGATCTGATGGCCTGCAACGTCAACAATTCCCATCGGCGAGACCAGCAGCGCCACAACGGCAAACAGCGTCACTTCAAAAAACAGCGCAAGCGCAACGGGCAGCCCTAGCTTGAACAGGCGCCACAGCACTTTAGTATCAGGTTTGCTGAACCGATCTGTCAGGCGAATATCCCGCATTGAACCGGCGCGCATTACCCACCATTTCATCGCAACAAACATGACCCAGTAAACGGAGGCGGTAGCCACGCCGCAGCCCACGCCACCCAGGGCGGGCATGCCAAAATGGCCGTAAATAAAAACATAGTTAACCGGAATATTCACCAGCAGGCCGAGAAAGCCAATTACCATACCCGGCTTGGTGCGCGACAGGCCTTCACATTGATTTCGGGCAACCTGGAAGAACAGATAACCGGGCGCACCCCATAGCAGCGCACGCAGATATCTCACGGCTTTGTCCGCCAGTGCGGGATCGATATCGTGCATGGCGTGGATCATAAACCCGGCATTATAGAGTACCAGCATAACGAAAAATGCTGAGAATGCCGCCAGCCAGTAGGCCTGACGAACCTGAAAAGCAATGCGGTCGCGTCGGCCCGACCCGTTGTATTGGGCAACAACCGGGGTCAGTGAAAGCAACAAACCGTGGCCGAACAGAATAGCGGGAAGCCAGATGGAGGTTCCTACAGCGACGGCGGCCATATCCGTGGCGCTAACCGCGCCGGCCATAATAGTATCGACAAAACCCATAGCGGTTTGCGCAACCTGCGCAATAATCACCGGGAGTGCCAGCGCTAATAATTGACGCGCCTCAGTCAGGTACTTCTGCACGTATACACCTATATTATTGTAAGACTGAACAAGGAGGCACTGATGACAAAAATGCGCTTGAGGCAAAATGACAGCAGGGCAGGCGATACAGTGTAATGTTCATGGCGTAATTAGCCAATCGTCGACATGGAGAATAGCTCTTTCCGTCACGTTAAAATGCGGTTCGGCGTTTGGTTTTATCCCAAAGCCAGGGCAAACTAGGGCAGCGAAAAAATATTACTGAGGCCACAACTATGTTTACCGGTATTGTGCAGGGCACCGCCGAGGTGCTGGCAATTGAAGAAAAACCGAATTTTCGGACGCACATCATCAGCCTGCCAGACGAGATGCTGCCCGGTCTGGAACTGGGCGCTTCAGTGGCTCACAACGGATGCTGTCTGACGGTGACAGAAGTTAACGGGAATCGGGTCAGTTTCGATCTGGTCAAAGAGACGCTGCGTATTACTAATCTTGGCGACCTGCGTGCAGGCGATAAAATTAACGTTGAGCGTGCGGCGAAATTTAGTGATGAAATTGGCGGGCATTTAATGTCCGGTCATATTATGACCACGGCCGAAATCAGTAAAATTATTACGTCGGAAAATAATCGCGAAATCTGGTTTAAACCGCAGGATCCTTTGCAGATGAAATATATCCTGCATAAAGGTTTTATTGGTATTGATGGTATCAGCCTGACCGTCGGCGAAGTCACCAGGAGTAAATTCTGTGTCCATCTTATTCCTGAAACGCTGGCGAGAACCACGTTGGGCAGCAAGCGTCTGGGCGACAGAGTGAATATTGAAATCGATCCGCACACGCAGGCGATTGTAGAAACCGTAGAACGCGTCCTCGCGCAGCGTGAAGCCGCATTGCTGGCTGCTGCGGTAGAAGCCACATCACCTCAGCAGTAAATCTCAGGCAGGCGTGGTAACGAAAAAGGTCGGCAAATCGCCGACCTTTTTAACGGTTAACCGCTAGCGCGGAACGCGCAAACCGCCTTCGGAACCGTGTGTAAATACTACCTGCCAGAGCTGCATATGCCGCGCGCGAAAGGCACCAGCACAAGCGTTAAGATAGTAGGTGAACATGCGGTAAAAGCGCTCGCCATATTTTGCAGACAGCTGCGGCCAGGCCGCAAGAAAACGCTCGTGCCAGGCCATCAGCGTGACGTCATAGTCCGGTCCGAAATTGTGCCAGTCCTCCATCACGAAATGACCTTCGTGAGCAGCTGCAATATGACGCACAGAAGGCAGAAAACCGTTCGGGAAAATGTATTTATCCATCCAGGGATCGACATTATCGGCGGTCAGGTTTGAGCCGATGGTGTGCAGCAGGAAAATCCCGTCGGGTTTCAGATTGCGGTCAACCACGTCGAAATAGGTGGCGTAATTCTTTGGCCCGACGTGTTCAAACATGCCGACGGAAACAATCCGGTCAAACTGCTGATTCAAATCACGGTAATCCTGTAAAAGAATCGTGACGTCGAGACCTTCACCACGCTGTTGCGCCAGCTTCTGCTGCTCGGCAGAAATCGTGACGCCAGTGACTTTGACGCTATAGTGCTTCGCAGCATAGGCAGCGAGTCCGCCCCAGCCACAGCCGATATCAAGTAACGTCATGCCTGGCGAGAGCTGCAATTTTTCGCAGATTAATTTGAGTTTGGCTTCCTGCGCCTGTTCCAGCGTTTGCGCTTCTTTCCAGTAACCACAGGAATACTGCATATAAGGATCGAGCATCAGCGTGAACAAGTCGTTACCCAAATCGTAATGCTCTTTACCTACAATCCAGGCCCGTTTGCGTGACTGGAGATTAGTCAGGCGGGCGGCAGCGATACGCAGCGTATCTTTAAAATGATGAGGGAGTTGTTCGTCAAGTTTGGCTTCAAGCACCCGGTGAAAAAACATATCCAGCCGTTCGCATTGCCACCAGCCATCCATATAACTTTCACCCAGCCCCAGCGAGCCTTCCTGCAGGACACGCTTAAAAAAATCGGGGTGAGTGACCTGAATATCCCACGGGTGAGTACCATTGATTTCAACACCGGCTTTCTGCAGCATCTCCTGCACGATGCGGTACCACTGATTTTCTTCCAGGCTCACTTCTTCTATACACGATGAACTCATAGCCTCTCCATCACTTAGGGTGATTGAAACCTAAGAAAAGAATAGTCAACTTCTCAAGGTTTGTGAGAAAACGCACAGTATTTGCTGTACGACAGATTTCTTGTGCTTCAGAGGATTGAAAAGAAACCTGCAGAGTGGGCGATAGGCACCCGTGAAGAAAGGACAATCGGACGACCCTGTCAGGACTCAAAATGATACTGAATTGTTATATTTTATTGCCTGAAAATGAGTATATGCTCACGCCAGGCAATATTCAATATCATATTGTTAGGGTGCTAACTAAATACTTTCAGCGGCTTAACTTTCGCCGTGGGCGCTGGAGAAAGTCGTTTTTACCGTCCGGGCACGCTGTAACAAATAGCCTGCGCCTGCCAGAATAACCGTTGACAGCATCACCAGCGAGGTGGTGAACAACGGTGTGGTAATCAGCGTAGACACAATCAGGCTTGCAACAAAACATAACCCCAGTTGTAACGTATTTTGCAGCGCTGCTGCTTTGCCGCTGGCCTGAGGAAACGGCAGTAGCGCATTTGAAACCACAACCGGATAGATAGCACCGTTCGCCAGTGCCATGCCGCAAAACGGCAGCAGCAATGCGTAAGTGGAAGGCTCTTCAACCTGAGCGGCGATAAAAAACGCGCCCACGCTCAGCGCATATATCGCCAGCAGCCAGGGCAGCAGCGACGCACCCTCGGTATGTTTCAACAGCGTGCGGCAGCCATAGCCGCCAACCAGAAACGCCAGCGTCTGCGGAACATAGCTCAGGCCGATATCGCCCGGCGTCATGCCCAGTTCGGCGAGGATGAACGGCGAGCCGGTTAGCCAGGCAAAAAAGCTGGCGGAACAGGCGGCATAAATCAGGACGTTTCCGCTCCACACAGGCGACTTAAGCAGAGTGAAAAACCCGATTTTAGCTGCCGCCTTGTCGTCAGCTTTTGGCCTGGCGGGAGAGAGGAAAGCCGTAGCGACTAACAGCACGCAGGCGATCAGCATCAATACCAGAAAAATAGCGCGCCAGGAAAAATGGTTCAGCAGCCAGGCACCTAATAGCGGGGCCAGCGCCGGGGAGAGCGCAACCAGCGGCATGATGGAAGCAAAAACGCGGTTTGCAGCGGATGCCGGATAGCGATCGACAACCAGGGCCTGCCAGGTAACAGCCGCTGCACAAATGCCTACGGCTTGCAAAAAGCGTAATACCAGCAGCACGGTAGCGGATTCAACCCACCACATCGCCAGGCAGCTTACGGCGAAAAGCGACAATCCCATCAGCAGCACAGGTTTACGGCCAATTCGGTCTGAAAGCGGGCCCCAGATAAGCTGTGCCAGCGCAAAACCCGCCAAAAATATGCTCAGGCTGGCACTAATTGCACCCGGCTGAATTTGCAGGTCTTGCTGCATTGCACCAAACGCGGGTAAGTACATATCGGTCGCGAGAAAACCTGCCACGCTCAGCAGCGCCAGGTAAATAATAAATCCTTTCGAAGGCATTTTTTGCTCTGTATCCGTTATTACCAAAGAGGCAGGAGTCTAATTGAGTGCCAAAGGGGTTGTGAAACGGTATTATTTGTTTCTTACGTTCAAAAATATTGCAGGCAGAAAATGTGGTCTGAACATTCACTTGAAGTGGTCGATGCGGTTGCGCGAACCGGCAGCTTTACGGCCGCCGCGGCTGAGCTGCACCGTGTTCCGTCGGCTATCAGCTATACCATCCGTCAGCTGGAAGAGTGGCTGGCGGTTCCGCTGTTTGAAAGACGACACCGTGATGTCGCCCTAACCGATGCGGGTAGGGTATTTATTCAGGAAGGTCGTCTTGTCATCAAAAAAATGCTTGCCACTCGCCGCCAGTGCCAGCAGGTCGCTAACGGCTGGCGTGGTCAGCTGAATATTGCTGTCGATCGCATTGTTAAAGCCGAGCGAACCCGTCAGCTGGTGGTCGATTTTTATCGCCACTTTCCCGATATGGAGCTGCATCTTGCGCATGAGGTTTTTAACGGCGTCTGGGATGCGCTGGCAGATGGTCGGGTAGACGTGGCCATTGGCGCTACCCAGGCGATACCCGTTGGCGGTCGCTTTGCGTTTCGCAATATGGGCGCGTTGAACTGGCGATGTGTGGTACAGGCCGCGCATCCGCTTGCGCAACGGCTGGAACACGTCAGCGAGGACGCGATTCGCGAATGGCCTTCGCTGGTGCTGGAAGATACCTCAAGGGCGCTACCCAAAAGGACGACCTGGACGCTGGATAACCAGCGACGGCTGGTGGTGCCGGACTGGCAGAGTGCGTTTGACTGTTTGCTGGCGGGACTGTGTGTTGGCATGGTGCCGGGCCATCTGGCTCAGCCTTTGTTGCGCAACGGCACGCTACGCGAAATTACCCTGGATCCTGCTTTTCCTGACAGCCCCTGCTGCGTCAGCTGGTCGGAACAACAGGCATCACCGGCGCTGAGCTGGCTGCTGGACTATCTCGGCGAAACGGAAACGCTGAACAGCGAATGGTTGCGGGAAGAGTAAGCGGGCGGAGTGAGAATGAAACGCCGGTTATCTGCATTAAAGCAGATAACCGGCTAAAATCTTAGCGACGGTAATCCATAAACGGGCCGTCAGCGACCGAGCGACGCTCGATCAGCGTTGGATGAACCTCGATGGTCTGGGGCTCTTCGCGCTTGCTGGTGATGCGGTCAAGCAGCATATTGAATGCGGTTGCACCCAGTCGCTCTTTAGGCTGATGCACGGTGGTTAGCGCAGGCGCAAAGTAGCGTGAGTTGCGCACGTTGTCATAACCGATCACCGAAATATCCTGCGGGACACGCAGTCCCATCTCATCTGCTGCGCAAATTGCGCCCATAGCCATAATATCGCCGCCGCAGAATACGGCGGTAGGACGCTGCTTTTGCGCAAGAATTTGCTGCATCGCGCGATAGCCGGATTCCGGCTCGAAATCGCCCTGGACCAGCCACTCCTCACGCAGGGTGATGCCCGCTTCTGCCAGCGCTTTCAGAAAACCGGCATGGCGGCCGCCGCCGGTGTTGCGCTCCAGCTGGCCTGGAATGGCACCAATATCGCGATGGCCCCGGTCAATCAGATAGCGCCCAGCCAGATAGCCGCCTTCAAACGCGTTGTCCAGCACGGTGTCGGTAAAATCACCCCGTGATTCGCCCCAGTCCATCACCACCATAGGGATATTACGATGATCTTCCAGCATCTGAATCAGCTCATCGGGATATTCCGAGCACATCACCAGCAGGCCATCGACGCGTTTCTGCGCCATCATTGACAAGTAGGCCTGCTGTTTTTGCAAATCGTTATGCGCATTACCCAGGATCAGGGTATAGCCTTTGGCAAAACAGCTGTTTTCCACCGCTTCAATAATTTCGGCAAAATAGGGCGCTTCGCTGGACGTGGCAAGCAGGCCAATCGTCCGGGTATTGTTCACCTTCAGGCTACGGGCCACGGCGCTGGGGGAATAGTGCAATGCTTTGATTGCAGCCCAGACGGCTTCTCGTGTCTCTTCAGCGACGAAGCGGGTTTTATTGATGACGTGGGACACGGTGGTGGTGGAGACACCGGCGCGTTTAGCCACATCTTTAATGGTTGCCATGAAATAGCTACTCCTGCGCCTATCGCAACTTGCTGATAAGCATCTTGTTAAACGTTTGCCTGGTAACAAAGAAACCTGACGTTGGTTGGCGTTTTTTTTGTGGTCCGGATACGTCAGGAAGGAAAAAAAGGCGGTAAAAGCCTGCCGCGGAGCCCGATAAAATCTGGCCTCCTGGCGTGTTGCGCAACAAAAAAAAGGATTCTAACAAGGCTGGGGCGAGAAAACGAGATTTTTACGGCCCGACGGGGAAAATCTTTGCCTGTGTTAATGCTTTGTATAACCCGTCGGGCTCGGTTAGCGAATGGTTTTCGGCGTCATTACCCGACGAGCGCCAACGTAGTGACGCTGCCAGTAATCTTCGCTCAAGGCGGTAACCTGAATATCTTTGCCGGTACGCGGTGACTGAATAAATTTGCCATTCCCCAGGTAAACACCAACATGATCGGCGGTTCCGCGTCCGTTAATCTGGAAGAACACCAGATCGCCTTTCTCCAGCTCATCGCGTTTGATCGACGCCGCGTCACGCAGATGGAACATCTCATTAGCGGTGCGTGGAATTTTAAATTTCACCAAATCTTTATAGGCATACCAGACCAGACCGCTACAGTCGAAGCCGGTTTTAGGCGACGTCCCCCCCCACTGGTAAGGTTTGCCGAGCTGGCCCATGAGTTTGCTCATCGCGGTTTCGCGCGCTTTCTGATAGCGAACGCGGTGCGCTTTACTGAGCTTAAGGGGCGCTGTAGCAGAATTTTCCGTCAGCGATTCAGCCGCTTCCGGGTGGCGTGAGTGACGGCCATAGCGTTTTTTAGGCGGAAGCGCAGCGGTCTGAACGGTTTTCTTTTTAAATTTATACTTCTTCAGGATGGGCGTGCGAGCTTTTTTAGCGGTGACTTCTTTGACTTTTTTCGTGCCGGTTGATTTTACCGGGCGGCGTTTGCGACGATCGTCTTCACGTGCCGCCGTGTTGCTGTCCACTTTATGGTGGCTGGCATTGACGGGAGCATGGGGCGATGCGTGTGCCATATTCAGGAACAGTTGCGCAAAGGCCAGCATGATAAGCGTAATGAGTGAACGCATCGTTACCATTAACAGTTTGTGCTCCCGCCAGCGGCCAGAGCCTGGATAATTAGGGATATCTGCGCCAGGGCAGACAGCTCGGACAATTCTAATCGAACTCATTACCAAAGGGTTAGGCTTTTTTGTTTCAATAATACATAACACGTAAAAGCTGTAAAAATTAGCCGAATCAGCTGCTTATCTGCGCAGTTTCGCGCGGTTTTTTTCTAAAGTCAGCACACCAGATGGCTGGGAAATGGTATTTTAACGCAGGCCATCGCCTTGTTAGCTGTAAAACCCTGCTGAAAATGACGTTTTCATCAACGGGCCAGACTCGCTACAATTAACAGACATGTAGTTCTTAAAGGAAGCCATTTATGAGTACGATTGAAAAAATTGAGCGCCAGATAGCAGAAAACCCGATTCTGCTGTACATGAAAGGTTCACCAAAACTGCCAAGCTGCGGCTTCTCCGCACAGGCCGTTCAGGCGCTTTCTGCCTGTGGCGAGCGTTTTGCTTACGTGGATATCCTGCAAAATCCTGAAATTCGCGCCGAGCTACCGAAATACGCTAACTGGCCAACCTTCCCGCAGCTGTGGGTTGATGGCGAACTGGTTGGCGGCTGCGACATCATCATCGAAATGTATCAGCGTGGCGAACTGCAGCAGCTGATCAAAGAAACCGCGCAAAAGCATCCTTCTGACGCGGCTGAATAAGTTCATCAGTAAAGAAAAGGGCGGGAAATTGCTTTCCCGCCCTTTTTTATGTCAGTTATTCGGCCTGTGGCAACGGCCAGCCGCCAAGGCGTTTCCAACGGTTAACCAGCTCGCAAAACAGATCGGCCGTCTGCACCGTATCGTACAGGGCTGAATGCGCCTGAGCGCTGTCAAAAGGCATACCGGCTGCGGTACAGGCTTTTGCCAGCACCGTCTGTCCCAGTACCAATCCGCTTAGCGCGGCGGTATCAAAGGTGACGAAAGGATGGAACGGGTTACGTTTCAGCGCGGCACGCTCCGCTGCTGCGTTCATAAAGTTCAGATCGAAAGTGGCATTGTGCGCCACCATGATTGCGCGGTTACATCCCTGATCTTTAATCCCTTTACGTACCAGTTTAAAAATAGCGTGTAGGGCTTCGTATTCGCTGACTGCACCACGCAACGGATTCGACGGGTCAATACCGTTAAACGCCAGCGCTTCAGGTTGCAGAACGGAACCTTCGAACGGCTCGACGTGGAAATGCAGCGTTTCGTCTTTCTCCAGCCAGCCATCGCTGTCCATTTTTAGCGTAACGGCGGCGACTTCCAGCAATGCATTGGTTTTGGCGTCGAAACCGGCGGTTTCCACATCAATGACTACCGGATAAAAACCGCGAAAACGGCTGCTGAGGGCGTTCAGTTGGTTCGATTCAGACATCAGGATCTCACAGGGGAAAAATTGCAGCGCGTATTATGGCAAATTTCACGGCGGGATGCAGCAGAGGAAGGAAGAAGGGCGCCATAATGGCGCCCCGAAAGATTAAGCGCCCAGGCCGTGACCCGCGTGCTTGTTCTCAATCAGTTCGATTTTGTAGCCATCCGGATCTTCCACGAAGGCGATAATCGTGGTGCCGCCTTTAACCGGGCCCGCTTCACGAGTGACGTTGCCGCCATCCTTACGAATGCGTTCGCAGGTCGCTGCGACGTCATCCACGCCCAGTGCGACATGGCCGTAAGCGTTGCCCAGGTCATACTTCTCAGTGCCCCAGTTGTAGGTCAGTTCAATGACCGCGCCTTCGCTTTCTTCGGTATAACCAACAAACGCCAGCGTATATTTGTATTCAGCATTTTCGCTGGTACGCAGCAGGCGCATACCTAAAACTTTGGTATAAAAATCAAGGGAGCGTTGCAGATCGCCAACGCGCAGCATGGTGTGAAGTAAGCGCATAACATCCTCTTTAAAAAAACGTTATCATCCGATAACTAAGAAACAAGTATAGCGATGAAATCGCCCGGACGATAATCACGCCGGGAAATCTCATCGGGTGCAGCGAGCCGCTCAGCGCTGGCCCGCTGACGTTCAGTCGGCCAGTGACGGATAGTCGGTATACCCTTCCGCATCGCCGCCATAGAACAAGGCAGGGCGCTGCTCATTCAGCGGGGCTGCCTGTTGCAGGCGTTCAACCAGATCCGGGTTAGCAATATAGTCGCGGCCAAAGGCAACGGCATCAATCAGCCCTTTTTCGATCAAATCTTCGGCTTTCTCCGCCGTATAACCGCCAGCACCAACAATCACGCCAGGGTAAGCATGGCGGATAGCTTTACGGAAAGCCTCGCTGTAAGGCTTGCCGCCAGCCCAGTCTGGTTCCGAGATATGCAGATAAGCCAGCCTGCGTTTCGCCAGCTCAGCAATAAAGTACAGCGCGGCGGCTTCCTGATCTTCACCATTGTCCAGACCATTGAACGGGCCCAATGGCGAAATACGGATGCCAACGCGGTCTGCGCTCCAGCCGTCAATCGCGGCATCCACTACTTCGAGCGCAAAGCGGGTACGATTTTCAACGCTGCCGCCGTAAGCGTCGGTGCGCTGATTAGACGCGGGTGACAGGAACTGATGGATCAGATAGCCGTGAGCGGAATGCAGCTCAACCAGGTCGAAATCGGCTTCGCGAGCATTAATGACTGCCTGACGGAAATCATTAATCACGCCCGGGATCTCATTGAGTTCCAGCGCGCGAGGTGTAGAGGTCGCTTCACGAATGGCCTGGCCTTTTTCATCACGCAATGACGTGCGGGTTTCAGCGTTAATGGCAGAAGCGGAAACCGGAGCCTGACCTTCTGGCTGTACGCTGGTGTGAGAAATTCTGCCGGTGTGCCACAGCTGTACCGCACTGTGTCCGCCATCTGCATGGATACCCGCATTAATCGCTTTCCAGGCCGCAATTTGTTCGGACGTGTGCAGCCCAGGCGCACCAGCATAACCTTTAGCCTGGAAAGAGATTTGGGTGGCTTCAGTGATAATCAGCCCGGCACTGGCGCGCTGGCGATAGTACTCGCCCATCAGGGGCGTAGGGATATCGCCTGGCTCAATGCTGCGCAGACGCGTTAAGGGCGCCATAAATACACGGTTAGGCACGGTGATCGCGCCGGTTTTCAACGGGGTAAAAAGCTTATTCAGTTTCATTGTTACTCCTGGTAGACCGGTCGACTAGTAACGAGCGTTTTTTTAGAGCGGCGCTGGCAGCATCTGATTAATTTGCTGCCAGGCGTTTTCCAGCGGCCTGACGTCGCGAGAAATTTTACTCAGCAGGCTGGCACCAAGCCACAGCATATAAATGTTTTGTGCAACATCTTCTGCATTACTGACCCGCTGCAATGTTTGCTGCTGCTGCGCTTTCTGTAGCGCAGAGGTCAGTGTGGCAATTATCGCCTTAGACCCGGCATCCAGCGCAATGCGCATGGGTTCAGAGAGATCGCAAACCTCGGCAGAAAGCTTAACCGACAGGCAGCCGGCAAAGCTGCTTTCCTGACAGAACGTCTGCAACGACTGATGATAATAGTCGAGAACACGCTGACGCTGATCGCCCTGATGGTCGTCAAGGTAGCCGCGCAGCTGCTGATGATAATGCGCAAAATAACGCTCCAGCATGGCAACGCCAAACGCCTCTTTTGACGCGAAATAGTGATAAAACGATCCCTTCGGCACGCCCGCGACCTTCAGCAGCTCAATCAAACCCATGGCATGAAAGCCGCGCTGAACGCAGAGCTGTTCGCCAGTGGTCAGAATATGTTCGCGAGTATCAAAACGGGTCGTCTTCATGGCAGGTAGCGTAACAGACCAATCGGTCTGTTACAAATCCACCGATTCAGGACTGGCACGAACGGATCATATCAAGTGAAGGCTGATACACCGTCGTTTGCACGTTCATCATGCCCAATAAGGTATGAAAAACATTGTCTTGTGAAACATCTGAGCTGAGCGCTTCCTGCTGTAAGCACTGCTCTTTTATGCCATATGTCCGCAGATAATCGGGCGACAGCCAGAGTAACAAAGGAATATGGGTTTGCTGGGAGGGGGCAAAAACATAAGGGGCGCCATGCAGATACATGCCATGTTCTCCCAACGATTCACCGTGGTCAGAGAGATAAATTAGCGCCACGTTGTACTTCTCACTGTAAGACTTCAGCAGACCGATTGTCTCACTCAGCATCGAGTCGGTATAAAGAATCGAATTATCATAGGTATTAACCAGCGCCTGATGATCGCAATCCTGAATTTGATTACTGTCGCAGGTCGGCGTGAACTGGCGCATCGTCGCGGGATAACGGCGGAAGTAGGCCGGGCCGTGGCTGCCCATTTGATGCAAAACGATCACCGTATCGTCTTTAATGCTGTCGATATAGTGATTGAGCCGGTAAAGCAAAACGTCATCCAGACAGGATTCATCCTGACACAGGGTGTTAAGCTGCCATTTGGTCATATCGGTATGGGGAACGCGATTGCAGGTGCCTTTGCAGCCGCCATCGTTTTCACGCCAGAGCACATTGATGCCAGCATGGGCCATCACATCCAGCACGCCTTCCTGATGGTGGGCAAGATTGGCGTCGTAATGCTCACGTGGCATATTGGAAAACATGCAGGGCACGGAGATGGCGGTTTCCGTACCGCAGGAGGTGGCATTGCGATAATATATGACGCCCTCCTGCTTGAGTTTTGGATTGGTTTCCCGCGCATAGCCGCCGAGCGAAAAATTTTCTGCGCGTGCCGTTTCGCCCAACACAAAAACCACCAGGGTCTTTTTCTTTTCGGCGCTAATCAGCGGGCCTTTTTGCGCATCCTCACCGATTTTAACCAGCGTCTGATTCCCGGCAAACCAGCGATTATCCGCATAATGACCTATGCCGCTAAGCACGTTAGCGGGCGTCACCATTTTTACCAGGCCTTTATTGTTGCGCACCAGTGACGCGTATTCTTTATAGAATAATGCGGCGACAAGCAAGATAACCAATATGGAAACCAGCGCGGTTATAGCGCGAAAGGCGATATTCATCCACCAGGGATAACGGGTTTTTATCTTTACCAGTAATATCGCCAGGGCGGGTATTATGCCTGCGGCCATTAGCCAAATGACGTAACGCAGACTGAACAATGCGGCCGCTTCCTGCATGTCGGTCTCAAACACGTTCTGAATCATATTCGTGTCGATAACCGTGCCAAAACTGTAGATAAAATAGTTTGCTGCCGCGCTGGCTATTACCAGCACCATCAGCAGGGGCTTACGTATCCATGGCAGGGCAGCCACGCTGAAAATAAATAAAAAGGCGCTGAACAATACCAGCGGGATCGTAGCAGCGAACAAATAGTCCCGCAGTTTCTGGTAGGGAATCGTTTCCCAGGCATGAAAGAGGAAAACGGCATTAAGAATAAAGGTAAAGAAAAAAGCCATTAAGAGGTTAAAGGTGTTTTCGTTACAGTGTAACTTTCTCAGCAGGTTCATGGCAGCCCAGTCACGGAAGATTCTTCGATCAGCATAGCGGTATTACATTAACTAAACCTTAATAATTGCTAAACAATGATCAGATCCATTATAAAATTTATAACTCTGTTATTGGGTTCACAAACGAGACGCTTGCTGGCGTGGACGACTTGCGTCACGATTAACTTGCCGGAAACGCGCAGAGGAACTTGAATAGAAGGGCGTTCACTAACCGGGAGCCGACGTGGCCGAACAATTAGAATTTTTTCCCGTACCCAGTCCCTGTCGGGGTATTTGTCAGGCTGACGAACGAGGCTACTGCCGTGGGTGCATGCGCAGCCGGGAAGAGCGCTTTAACTGGATGGCATTTAGCGATACGCAAAAGCGCGAGATACTGCGTTTATGTCGGTTACGCTATCAACGATTGCAGCGCATCCATAAACCTGAATCGCCGGCCGATCCTGAACAGCCGTCACTTTTCTGAAAATTTTACTTATCTTTATGCGCTTTTTTTCAGGCGTTTTCCGGAATTCTGTTCAGACTTAAAGCTCTTAAAGACTGTTGAGGAAAGCGTATGAAACGCATTAATTTACTGGTGTTATCTCTCGGGCTGTGCGGGCTGGCGCATGCCGCCAGCGAAAAAGTAGAGATCAAGCTGGCTACCGAAAAAGGAGCCGGAGAGAGCATTGGCTTTGTCACCATTGATGAAACACCTTACGGCCTGAGTTTTACGCCCCAGCTGAAAGCGCTACCGCCGGGCATTCACGGCTTTCACGTTCATGCTAACGGGAGCTGCGAGCCGAAAACAACGGACGGTAAAGTGGTTGCCGCTGGCGCAGCGGGCGGACATCTTGACCCGGAAAAAACCGGGAAGCACCTGGGGCCCTGGCAACCCGGCCATTTAGGCGATTTACCGGCACTGTTTGTTACGGATGACGGCACCTCAACGTATCCTGTTCTCGCACCCCGCCTTAAAAAACTGTCGGAAGTAAAAGGTAAAGCGTTGATGGTGCACGTGGGTGGCGATAACCATTCCGATCATCCTCAACCGTTGGGCGGCGGAGGCGGAAGATTTGCCTGTGGCGTTATCTGAATAACGGCTGCACAACATTTTTTTCGCTAAAAGAAGCGAAAATGGACAGCAGTGAAGTGAGTGAATGCCAGAAAGCGGTCTGTCAGAGGGCCGTTTTCTGCCGTTATTTTATTTATCAATGTGATTAGTGAAGCTGATTCCAAAAATATTTTCCCCCCGGCAATGTTGATACCAGCACCGCCCGTCATGAAGTTTCGCAATGGCACTAACCAGCGAGAGCCCAAGACCGGAACCGGGCGTATGACGTGAGTTGTCTCCTCGCCAAAATCGTCGGAAAAGCTTCTCAGTCTCGGTTAATGGCAGACCCTGATTACTAACCTGCACTTCGGCGGCAGTATGATCTGAGCGGGCACGAAGGGTGATTTGACTCTGCATGGGTGCATGCCGGATAGCGTTAGTTAACAAATTTATTACTGCTCGCTGGAAAAGTATCTTATCCGCAAAGACCCACCCCGAAGCGTCCAGGTTCAGGCTGACAGTATGCTCCTCAGCCAGAGAGTCCATGAAATCGATAATGTTCTCCAGCATATCGTGTAACGGCCAATGCGCTTTTTGCAGAGTGATATTGTGATGATCTGCACGTGATAAAAAAAGAATGTTATCCGTCAGCCGTGACAGGTTTTCCAGCTCTTCGATATTGCCCTCAATGAGCTGCTGGTAGTGTTCGGGTGTGCGTTTTTGAATAAGCGCCACCTGATTTTGCCCTAACAGAATATTAACGGGCGTGCGGAGCTCATGGGCGAGATCGTCGGCGAACTGGTTCAGACGAGCAAAGTCTTCGGCCAGCCGGTGGCGCATTACGTTCATCGCATTACCCAGCGGCAGGAGTTCGGCAGGCAGTGTGCCAACCGGCACTGGCTGATTTAGCTGGTCCGCCTTTGTCGTCGCGGTAATTTCACTGAGCATCTTTATTGCCCGTAAACTCCGGCGAATAAGCAGGGGGCTGAGAATGGCGCTCAGCAACACCGCCGCAAGGCTGACAAAAAAACTCTTTTGCCGATAGCTGGCCAGAACCCTGGCTCTTTCACTGTTTATTCTGGCTACAACAATAGTGACCGGCAGGCCGTCAAAACTGCCCTGCAGACCCAGAATAGTGATTTCATCGCCGTTATTAACCCGCGAGCGATAAAGCGCCCTGGCCGTTGCAGCCTGTTCTACAGGTAAAGTCGCAACCGGGGGCAGCGTGATGCCCGTATGGTTGATAGCCACATCCTTGCCCCGTGCAGGATGAATGACAAGAATATCCTGGTGGGTATCAACCATACGGTTGAAGTAAAGCGGTAACGAAGCAGGTTCAGCACCATCCAGCAGGAGTTGTCTCAGCTGAGCGCCACGGTTAATCAGCGTCTGCTCGTCACGCCATATCAGCTCATTTTCCAGCGCCCGATATAGCGTAAAGGTGATGCCGGTGCAGGCCAGCGTAACAAGGACAATAAAGACTATCGTCAGCCTGAGCGTCAGGGATATCCTAAGCATTCCGTTCCCCATTCGCCGACAGGCAATATCCCATACCACGCACGGTGGTAATCAGTTTATGCCTGTAAGGGTCGTCCATCTTACGGCGTAACCGGCGGATAGCGACGTCGACGGTATTGGTCTCGTTATCGTAGTTAATGCCCCATACTTCACTGGCAATTAACGTTCGTGGCACGATCTCCCCGGCCCGGGTAGCCAGCAGCCACAGTAGCGCAAATTCTCGTCGGGTTAATGCGATACTTTTTCCTTCCCGGATCACGGATTGCCGCACTAAATCCATTTCCAAATCCGCCACTTTTAATGTCGTATCGGCGACATTATGTTGCCGCAGCTGCGAACGTACGCGAGCCAGAAGCTCAGCAAAAGAGAAGGGTTTCACCAGATAATCGTTGGCACCCAGTTCCAGACCACGGATTCGATCGTCTACGGAGTCTCTTGCCGTAAGACAAATAACCGGAACCGGGCGGGTGGTTCTGAGCAGTTGCAGTATCTGCCACCCGTCCAGGCCTGGCAGCATAATATCCAGAACGATCAGGCTATAGTTCCCTTCCAGCGCAAGGTGCAGGCCGTCTCGTCCATCACCCACCGCGTCCACTACGTAACCCGCTTCCTGTAGTCCTTTACTTACCCAGTCACGGGCTTTTTGGTTGTCTTCAATGAGGAGTATTTTCATCAGGCAAGTCTGCCATGGGGTCAGTAATTTGTCCTGCTGATTAGCGCAATATGACAATAATGTCATGCTGCTGTCAGGTGGACGGTATCCGTTGCAGGTTATGCTGTACTGGTCGAAAATAATGGAAACCAAAAATGAAAAAGAACCTCATCTTTACCGCTCTTGTTATGGCACTGTCGCTCCCCGCGGTGGGTCAGGCCAAAAATCTGTTAAGCGTCCATATCCTTAACCAGCAGACTGGCAAACCCGCTTCTGGCGTGGAAGTTACCCTGGAACAAAAGCAGAGTGATGGCTGGAAAAAGCTTAATGCAGCAACCACGGATCAAGAAGGCCGTATTCCCGCGTTGTGGCCAGCGCAGCCAGCGGCTGCCGGCGATTACCGGGTAGTGTTCCAGACGGGAAAATATTTCTCGGCACAGCACATGGAGAGCTTCTTCCCGGAAATCCCCGTGGAATTTCATATCACCAACACCGGGGAGCATTATCACGTTCCTCTGTTGTTGAGTCAGTATGGCTATTCCACCTATCGCGGAAGCTGAGTGTATAAAGCGTGCTACCGGAATTATCCTGCCGGATGAAACCGGCCGGCTTACTGAGGTAGTGCCACACGCAGCTGAGAGAGCGAGCAGTAGAGTCGCCAGACGATCCCGGCCAGCTCCGTCTCATTTGCGGTATGGCCCGCCGCCAGCGTGGTAACAATGGTTTGGAGTTCATTAAGGGTGTTATCCAGCGGATCCTGCTGCACGCCCTTCACGCTGATAATTTGTTGCAGATTACGCAGTGTGGCATCACGCAGCGCAGCAAGCGTTGCGGAATCCGTTTGCCATTCCCGCAGCTGCCAGACGATATGTGAGCAGTTCAGCAACACCACGCCCCAGCGTAAAAGCCAGATGCGGGCCGGTTCATCCCGACTATTGTTCAGCTGATTAACCCGATAGTAAATCAGCGATTCAAAATGACTCTGGTTGCGCTGCGGCCGCCGGCTTAGCTGATCGAGAAACTCCCTTCTGAGCGCGCGTATATGACGGCGGCTGCGGCGTTTATCCGAGCTGGGCCGCAAAATCTGAAACGCCACCCAAACCAGCAGCACGCCGCAAACTTTAGCAATGTTATCGTTAAGAAAGCTTTGGTAATCGTAATCAGGTGGATTCGTCACCGCTAAAAACGAGCCGCCGAAGACAATCAGCTGCGCCCACAGGCTGGCACGCTTTTTCTGTTGCAGCTTAAACAGCTGAAGCGTAATCAGCAGCGGGAACAGAAAAAGTAAAAACTGCCACAGCACGCTGACCTGTACCATCAGGCCAAATTTGATGATAAAGCTGAAAACGGACAGCAGCAGCAGCGTTTTAAGCAGCAGCGAAACGCTGCTGGTGGGCGAGGGCACCGAAGAATACAGCACGCAGCTGATAGCGGCGAGAGTCAGTGCAGCATCGCCTGAATCCCACTGGGTGGTAATCGTAAACGCGCAGCCCAACACGATGACAACAAAAGTGCGTAACGCACTCCAGCTGGCTTCAGCGCTGTCGCTGTGCCGTGCTAATGCGGGAACCGGCGGAGGTGAAAGCAAGGTGTCGGCATCGGCCCGTTCGAACTGGCGTAGCCAGCGGCTGACATTCAGATACAGCCAGCAAAAGTAGCGCAGCCGATGCCAGAAGGCATGATGGCGGTAATCGCCTTTGTCTTGTGGTGCCGCGCTCGCCAGGATGCGGGCGAGCTGATATTTATCGCAGTCGCTGCGCGCCAGTTCGGTCAACAGTTGCTGAAGGGCGGTGAAGACGATTTCAGGAGGATCGGGCCAGTTGAGCAGCATCCGCCGCAGGCTGGAAATCACGCTGGTCAGCCGCAGCTGCTGATGAAGCACATAGTTAAGGACATGGTTTTGACGCCGAAAGCGATAGTGACTCCAGAAAGCCTGAATGCGCAGCAGATTCATGGTCAAAATCTGCCCAATAACGTTTTCATGCGCGCTGCGAACATTATCGGTGGTTTCACGCTGCAACAGCAGGTTAGCATGCTCCAGCAGGCGACCGTGCATCTCCTTCAGCGATGTTATCAGGGTATCGCCATCGGAGGTGCTGGGCAAAATCATCATCATCAGCCCGCCGCACAGGATGCCGGAAATCACTTCACAGACGCGGGCCTGAGTAATATCCCACAGGTCGCTAATATCGGTAACGTTCACCGTGGTAAAGGCAATGATCGCTGCTGTATAGCCTGCAAGCGAGAAAGCGTAGGCGACATTATTTTGATAGTGGTTTTGGATCCAGGTACAGAGTGCCAGCCAGGAAGCGATGGCCAGGGCAAACAGCCAGGGTTCATTCAACGTATGCCCGGCAATCAGCAGTGCGGCGGCTGCCCCCATCAGGCTGCCGGCAATGCGACCCAAACTTTTGCCGATCACCCCGCCTAAGGTAGGAAAACTCACCACGGCGGCAGAGGTCATTGCCCAGTAAGGTTCGTCCAAATCCAGGCCATAGGCGATGCTCAGCGCCAGACACATGGCAATGGCGTTGCGTAACGCATAGCGCCATTGTCCCGGCGTGGCCTTAATCCATGGCAGCTGTTGCCACTCCAGCCAGCTAAGATTCATGGTTGAATGGAAATACTGCAGGTGGTGCCAGCGACAAGCGGCAAATCTTTGGGCACCCCAGTCAGCCGGATACGCACTGGCACTCGCTGCGCAAGACGCACCCAGGGAACGTTAGGTTTAATATCCGGGATCAGCCCGCTGTCGGTTTCAACGCTCTGATCGTAAATGGCCCGGCCAATACTCTCCACTTCGCCCGTCAGTTCCCGATTATCGCTGTATAAGCGAATGGACGCTTTATAACCGGCACGAATATGGCGTAGCTTGGTTTCTTCAAAATAGCCCATCACGTAGAAAGAGTGGCTGTCGACCAGTGCCACAATCGGCGTCCCGCTGGTGGCATAATTGCCGGGCCGCACCACCAGATTACTGATCCAGCCGTCGGCCGGTGCATAAATCTGCGTTTGCGAAAGATTCCATTTAGCCTGCTCCAGCTCGGCCTGCGCCGCCTTCTCCGCAGCCTCCATCGCTTTAGCATTGAGATTCGCCGCATCCAGATCTTCCGCGGAAATGACATTGCGCGGGAGATTCTGACGTCGGCGAGCTTCGTGCTGCGCCTTCAACAGATCAGATTGCGCCTTCGCCAGCCCCGACTCGGCGTTCAGAACGGCAATGCGAAAAGGCTCATCATCCAGCGTCATCAGCTTGCTGCCTTGAGTGACGTACTGATTATCTTTTATCGGCAACTGCGCGATCCGCCCGGAAACCTGCGGGGTGATATTGACCAGCTCGGCGCGAACTTTACCGTCTCGCGTCCAGGGAGACTGCATGTAGTAATTCCACAGCCACCAGCCGGCAAGAAGCGCAGCGGCAAAAAAAATCAGGGTGGAGAAGTATTTTAACGTGCTGAATTTCATACGATCACCAGGAGAAGCCACAGCGAAGCGCTGACGCAAAGAATAAACAGAGAAAGATCTAACAGCGTGGGATGCCAGATCTCCCCGGAGTAGATCCAGTTGCGTAACAGCGGATGGATCAGTAACCAGAAGAAAAAACCTAACAGCACGGCTTTAAACAGCGGTGGAAAATAGACTGACGCGCCAAATACCAGGTCGGTCAGTGGTGATGCGGAGGTTGAATGCGCGTTGCCCACGGAGTGATTCCCTCTTGCCGGATCGCGTGTTACGGGCCGGGTTAGCAATACAGTTTCATGGCGGATGAATTTGTATTTTGTCCTGTAAACTCGCAGAATAGTCTAGAATCAAGCTTGATAGCTAGCAAGCTAATTATAAGGAGATGAAATTGGATACCCCCTTAGGAACGGACCTGGCAAGACTGGTGCGCATCTGGCGTTCTTTAATCGATCAACGGTTAAAACCGCTGGAACTGACGCAAACACATTGGGTAACGCTGCATAATATCCATCAGCTGCCGCCTGAGCAGTCGCAAATCCAGCTGGCCAAGGCCATTGGTATTGAACAGCCCTCTCTGGTACGCACGCTGGATCAGCTGGAAGAAAAAGGGCTGATTACGCGTACAACCTGCGCCAGCGATCGCCGCGCAAAGCGGATTAAACTGACAGAAGAAGCTGCACCGATTATCACTCAGGTTGAACATGTAATTGATGCCACCCGAGACGATATTTTATCGGGTATCTCCCAACAGGAGATCGACAAAATGGTGACGCTGATTGCCCGTCTGGAAAAAAATATCCTGGAGCTACAAAACCGGGATGAATAAAAGAACCGGCTTTTTGCCGGTTCTTTCGCATTTAACGTGGGGAAACGGTGACCTGGCTGCCGTTTGAGGCCATCGCCACGCGTTGACCAACAGCATAACGGCTGGCGGCCTGTTTCTGGACCACCATAATGGTGTTGCCATCATCCTTACGGATCTCAAGCTCCACGCCTTCGGTTTTATTCATTGAGCCCTGAACACCCTGACCCGCAACGCCGCCTGCTACCGCGCCCGCAGCCGTTGCCAGGCTACGACCGGTGCCGCCGCCAAGCGTATTCCCCAGGAAGCCACCCAGCACCGCGCCGCCAATCGCGCCGATAACATTGCTGTCATCGCCGCCCTGAATTTGCACGGGTCTCACTGCGACCAGCGTGCCGTAGGTGACGCTTTGCACCTGTTTCGCTTCCGACGCACTGTAGACATCTCCGGAAAGATTACTGGTGTTCGTACATCCCGCTAAAGTTACGCCAGTCAGTGCCACGATCAATATGCGCTTGAACATTGTCAAAACTCCTTCGATTTCCATTTGCTGCAGTCAATTGCGCAGCGATCAATAACGTAATTATATGGCACAGGCAAGGCCTGCGTACTGATTGGGTTAAGAAAACTGGTTTAAGGATAGCGCAGGCAAGCTAAACCTGGAATCAATTGGTTGTGAATTGCCAGCGCTCTTCGTAAAAAAGGAATACAGCTCGGAAAACGCATAGTTAATCATAGAATTGCAGTACTATTTTTGCGACGCTGTAGAGATAATCTCATCTCCCCGATCGCGGGTAAGGCATAAGCATGAAATCTGGACGCTATATAGGCGTGATGTCAGGAACCAGTCTCGATGGCGTCGATGTGGTGCTGGCTGCGATTGACCAGCAAATGGTGGCGCAGCAGGCCAGCTATTGCCATCCCATCCCGGGCGAACTGCGTCAGGCCGTGTTAGCCATCAGCCAGGGGCAGCCGCTGACGCTTTCGCAACTCGGGCAGCTGGATACAAAACTGGGACGCCTGTTTGCCGATGCGGTGCTGACGCTGATTCGTCGTGAAGGTTTAGAGAGAGAAGATATCACCGCCATTGGTTGCCATGGTCAGACCGTCTGGCATGAACCGCAGGGCGACGCGCCTAACACGTTGCAAATTGGCGATAACAATCAGATAGCAGCAGCGACCGGTATCACGGTGGTGGGGGATTTTCGCCGGCGTGATATGGCGCTGGGTGGTCAGGGCGCGCCGCTGGTGCCGGCTTTTCATCAGGCAGTGCTGATGCACCCTGGTGAGCGACGCATGGTGCTGAATATCGGCGGGATAGCCAACCTGTCATTGTTGATCCCGGGCAAACCGGTCGGGGGTTACGACACCGGGCCGGGAAATATGCTGCTGGATGCCTGGATTTGGCGGCAGCAGCAGCAGCCGTTTGATAAAAATGGCGAATGGGGCAGCCGCGGGCAAATTATTTATCCTTTGCTGAAACAGATGCTGTCCGATCCCTGGTTTTCACTGCCGGCGCCTAAATCTACCGGGCGGGAATATTTCAATCTTGGCTGGATAGAACAGCAGCTGGCCAATTTCCCTGGCCTGGCCGCGCAGGACGTCCAGGCAACGCTGACAGAGCTAACCGCGATAACGATTGCCGAACAGGTGATGCTAAGCGGCGGCTGCGAGCGGCTGCTGGTATGCGGCGGCGGCGGCAAAAATCCACTGCTGATGGCGCGTCTGGCAAACCAGCTGGCGGGAACGGAAATCAGTTCAACCGATCGGGCTGGCCTGGACGGCGACGATATTGAAGCGCTGGCCTTTGCCTGGCTGGCATACCGCACCCTCTCCGGCGAACCGGGAAATTTACCCTCTGTTACCGGCGCGCGGGAAGCCTCGGTACTCGGTGCGATTTTTCCGGCCAATATTCCGCGCTGTAGATAAGACGCGCTTTAACAACCTTAAGGAGCAAGCATGAAAACCGTTCTTATGCTGACAACCCTGTTGCTTTCTGGCTGTAGCCTGTTTCATTCGTCGCCTGAAAGGCCGGTAACGCTGCACTACCAGTGCGGTACGCTGCCGCTGACGGTGAAGCTGGATAATGCCCGGCAGGAGGTTAATCTTATTCTTGATGGCAATCCGCTGACGCTGAAGCAGCTGCCTGCCGCCTCAGGCACCCGTTACGGTGATGGTCATTATGTTTTCTGGTCGAAAGGCGAGGGTGCATTTATTGAACGTAATGATAAAGTCATCATCAATGACTGCCAGCTGAATAACAGTTAAACCGTTGAAATCTATTATGATGAGGCGCACAATGCCTTTCCCCTGTCAGTGGAAACCTGAGCGATGAACGAGAGCGATAATTTGCAGCAGATTGCCCATCTGCGCCGTGAATATACCCGTGGTGGTCTGCGCCGTAAGGATCTGCCAGCCGACCCGCTGGCGCTGTTTGAGCACTGGCTTGGCCAGGCGGTTGAAGCACAGCTGCCCGATCCTACAGCGATGAGTGTTGCCACGGTTGATGAGAACGGTCAGCCTTATCAACGTATTGTATTGCTAAAACATTTCGATCAGCGCGGGATGGTGTTTTACACCAATCTTGGCAGCCGCAAAGCGCATCATCTTGAAAAAAACCCGCGCATCAGCCTGCTGTTTCCCTGGCACATGCTTGAACGCCAGGTGATGGTATTGGGGCGTGTTGAAAAACTGTCGATGATTGACGTGGTAAAATATTTTCACAGTCGCCCCCGCGAAAGCCAGATCGGCGCCTGGGTTTCAAAACAGTCGAGCCGTATTTCGGCACGTGGCGTACTGGAAGGAAAATTCCTTGAGCTAAAGCAAAAGTTCCAGCAGGGCGAAGTGCCGCTGCCGAGTTTTTGGGGCGGCTATCGCATTGTTATTGAGTCAATGGAGTTCTGGCAGGGCGGTGAACACCGGCTGCATGACCGTTTTTTCTACCAGCGTGAAGCCGACGGCTGGCAAATTGACCGGCTCGCACCTTAAACGCGCGAAATAATGGTGTTAAGCGCTGGCACAGAGTGCGCCAGCGCTTTATTCTATGTCCCTAATTTTCTCCGCTAGTCAGCGGAAAGCTGTGTACCAGCATAGGTGCAGACTTTTTTTTCATGGAGTCACAGATGGCCAGCAGTAACCTGATCAAACAATTGCAAGAGCGGGGCCTGGTAGCCCAGGTAACGGATGAGGACGCGTTAGCAGAACGACTGGCGCAAGGGCCAATCGCACTCTATTGCGGCTTTGATCCAACCGCCGACAGCTTGCACTTGGGGCATCTGGTCCCGTTACTCTGCCTGAAACGTTTCCAGGATGCCGGACACCGTCCTGTTGCACTGGTCGGCGGCGCAACCGGTCTGATCGGCGACCCGAGTTTCAAAGCGGCCGAACGCAAGCTCAACACCAGCGATACGGTTAACGAGTGGGTAGAAAAAATTCGCCGTCAGGTCGCCCCGTTCCTCGATTTTGACTGCGGCGACAACAGCGCCATTGCAGCCAATAACTACGACTGGTTTGGCAGCATGAACGTGCTGACTTTCCTGCGCGATATTGGCAAACACTTCTCTGTAAACCAGATGATCAATAAAGAAGCGGTAAAGCAGCGCCTGAACCGTGACGATCAGGGCATCTCCTTTACCGAATTCTCCTACAATCTGCTGCAAGGCTACGATTTCGCCTGCCTGAATGAGCAATATGGCGTTGCGTTGCAGATCGGCGGTTCCGATCAGTGGGGTAACATCACCTCCGGTATCGATTTGACGCGTCGCCTGCATCAGAATCAGGTCTTTGGCCTGACCGTACCGTTAATCACCAAGTCTGACGGCACCAAATTTGGCAAGACCGAAGGCGGCGCGGTATGGCTGGATGCGAAGAAAACCAGCCCGTACAAGTTCTACCAGTTCTGGATCAATACGGCTGATGCGGATGTCTACCGCTTCCTGAAGTTCTTCACCTTTATGGACATTGCCGAAATCAATGCGCTGGAAGAAGAAGACAAAAACAGCGGCAAAGCGCCTCGCGCCCAGTATGTACTGGCCGAGCAGGTTACAAAAATGGTGCATGGCGAAGCTGGCCTGCTGGCGGCGCAGCGTATCACCCGCAGCCTGTTTTCCGGCAGCCTGAGTGACATGACCGAAGCGGACTTTGAACAGCTGGCTCAGGATGGCGTACCCTTCGTCGAGCTGGAGCAGGGACAGGATCTACAGCAGGCAATGGTCGATGGCGATCTGGCACCGTCTCGCGGTCAGGCACGTAAGCTGATCGATTCCAAAGCGGTCAGCATCAACGGTGAGATCCAGCTGAACGCGGAGTATGGTTTTGAGCAGGCCGATCGTCTGTTTGGTCGCTACACGCTGCTGCGTCGCGGCAAGAAGAACTACTGCTTAATCGTCTGGAAATAATCCACATCCATTGAGGCCGGTCTGACCGGCCTTTCTTTTTGTCAGGGTAGCATTCCGCAATGAAAAATATTTTATCCGTTCAGTCGCATACTGTTTTTGGTCACGCGGGCAACAGCGCCGCAGAATTCCCAATGCGGCGTATGGGCGCAAACGTTTGGCCGCTGAACACCGTGCAGTTTTCTAACCATACTCAGTATGGTCACTGGACCGGTGTGGTGATGCCCGCTACGCATCTCAGCGAGATCGTCAAAGGCATTGCGGATATCGATCGCCTGAAAACGTGCGATGCGGTACTCAGTGGCTATCTGGGTTCTGCCGAGCAGGGTGAACAGATTCTGGAAATCGTTCGCCAGGTGAAGCTGGCCAATCCGAACGCCTGGTACTTTTGCGATCCGGTGATGGGCCATCCGGAAAAAGGCTGCATCGTGGCACCGGGCGTGGCTGAGTTCCACAGCCGTTACGCACTGCCAGCTAGCGATATTATTGCGCCGAACCTGCTGGAGCTGGAGATGCTCAGCGGCCATGAAGTCACCAGCGTGGAGCAGGCGGTCGCCAGCGCGCGCGAGCTGATTGCCCAGGGGCCAAAAATCGTGCTGGTTAAACATCTGGCGCGCGCCGGCCAGCGTAGCGATCGCTTTGAAATGCTGCTGGTCACCGCTGATGAGGCCTGGCACATCAGCCGTCCGCTGGTGGATTTCGGCGTTCGTCAACCGGTGGGCGTGGGTGATCTGACCAGCGGGCTGTTACTGGTCGATTTACTGCATGGGATGCCGCTGAAAGAGGCGCTCGAACATATTACGGCGGCGGTTTACGAAGTGATGCTGAAAACCCATGAAATGGGTGAATATGAGTTGCAGCTGGTGGCTGCACAGGATCGTATTGCCAATCCTCAGCAGCATTTTGACGCGGTAAAACTGTAAGCGCTTTTCTCCGGGCTGGTTCTCAGCCCGGATGGCCAGCACCTGCATCAAATCTTCCTTTCTCTTGCCATGGCATAAGGTGTTAAAACCCTCGATAGCAATGGCTTATACTCACTCGCAACTAACCCGGAGGTAAAATGAATTCAGTTTTTGATGTCCTCACCGCTCATAAAAGTGAGCGCAGCTTTACCGAACAGCCTGTTGATGCCGCGGCGCTGGAACGTATTGTTTTGTCTGCCTATCGCGCGCCTACCTCTGTCAATTCCCAGCAGGTTTCACTGGTCATCACCCGCAATGCGCAGGCACGCGAGAAGATTGCCGCTATTGCGGGTGGGCAGCCGTGGATTGCCAAAGCGCCGATCTTCATCACCTTTGTGCTGGATATGTATAAAAGCCGTCAGGCGATGGCTGCGATTGGCCGTGAGCAAATTGCCAACCAGAGCATTGAAAGTATCGTTGCTGGCGCCACGGATGTCGGGATTGCGCTGGGCAGCGTCATGGCTGCCGCCCGTGCGGAAGGGTTGGGAATTGTGCCGATCGGCGGTATCCGCCGTGATTCACAGGCGATGATTTCACTGCTGAACCTGCCCGAACAGACTTTCCCGGTTGTTGGTCTGGCTGTTGGCCATGTTGATGTGCCTGCCCATGCGAAACCGCGCCTGCCGCTCAGCACCTTTGTTCATGATGAGCAATATCACACCGAAGGGCTGGAAGAAAACATCGCCGCTTACAATCAGGAAATGGTTGAGCACTGGCAGGCTATCGGCCGCAGCGACGGTGAAAACTGGAGCGAAAGCGTCAGTGGTTATTATCAGAAAATCTATTTCCCGGATGTTTTATCCGCGCTGCTTAAGCAGGGATTCGGTAACGATAAATAGTCTTGATGCGTTCAGGACTGATTGTTAGGGCCGTTTAAGCCGGGTTCATACCCGGTTTTTTTTTAAACGTGGTAAAGCTTCAACGCTACTCGCCGTTTTCCTCCGTAATCATCTTCTGCAACAGACCCACTAAAACCTGCCGTTCTTCAGCAGAAATCCGTAAAAGAAAACGTTTATCTACCTCATTCGCAACCGGCTGTGCCTTCAGAAGAAGCTGCTCTCCCGCCTCGGTCAGCCAGATGAAGCGCCGTCGTCGGTCGCTGCTGCCGGGTTCACGCCTTAACAGCCCGCGATCTTCCATCCGCACCAGCATTTCTGCCAGCGTCGCCTTGCTGCTTAGCGCCGCATCCATTAAATCGACCTGCTCTATGCCGGGCTGTTCAGCCACCGCGCAAAGTACGGAATACTGCGGCTTGGTCAGCCCCTGCAACGCTTTTTGCCACTGGGCGGTGTGATCCTGGAATAAAAGTCGCATCAGGTGAAAAGGGGTGCTGGCGAGCGTTCGGGTCATGATTACTGTCTCAATTTAACAGGCGAAATAACGTTATGGTCCAAGAGTAACGTAACAGCTGGATGATTTTAATAAACTTTCCAATAAAGTCAGTAATATAACGTTCGTACGCGAACTATTTGCCTGGCCTCGCTTGTTTAATGCCTGACAAAACACTACGCTGGTAATGTTGTTCGCATGCGAACAATATCAATAAAGGAACCTGATGTTGTAAAACGACATCACCCGACAGCGGAGAGGATGAAGTATGGCATTTGATGATTTAAGGGATTATCTTCAGGCGCTCGACGAGCAGGGACAGTTACTGACAATTGAAGAAGAAGTTAAAGCGGAGCCGGATATCGCCGCCGCCGCGAATGCAACGGGGCGGATTGGAGAGGGTGCACCGGCGCTCGCCTTTACCCATATTCAGGGGTTTAATCAGGCCCACGTGGTGGTAAACACCCTGGGCTCCTGGAAAAATCATGCGATCGCGTTAGGGATGGCTCCTGCAGCGCCAGTCCGACAGCAAATTGAAACCTTTATTCAGCGTTGGGACAATTTCCCCATTGCCCCCGAGCGGCGGAACAGCCCACCCTGGGCGGAAAACAGCCGTGATGGCGAAGAGATCAACCTGTTCGATATTCTGCCGCTGTTTCGGCTTAATGACGGCGATGGGGGTTTCTACCTTGATAAAGCCTGTGTCGTTTCGCGCGATCCTCTGGACCCGGATCACTTCGGCAAACAGAATGTCGGCATTTACCGAATGGAGGTTAAGGGCAAGCGTAAACTTGGACTGCAACCGATCCCGATGCATGATATCGCACTGCATCTGCACAAAGCGGAAGAGCGGGGCGAGGATTTGCCGATAGCCATTACGCTTGGCAACGACCCCATTATCACCCTGATGGGTGCAACGCCGCTGAAATACGATTGGTCTGAGTACGAAATGGCAGGAGCATTACGCGAAAGCCCTTATCCCATTGCTACCGCGCCGCTCACCGGTTTTGATGTCCCCTGGGGCTCAGAGGTAATTCTGGAAGGCGTCATTGAAGGGCGCAAACGTGAAATCGAAGGCCCTTTTGGCGAATTTACCGGCCACTATTCGGGCGGCCGCAATATGACCGTTGTACGCATCGATAAAGTCTCTTACCGCACAAACCCAATATTTGAATCGCTCTATCTTGGCATGCCGTGGAGCGAAATTGATTATCTGATGGGGCCGGCAACCTGCGTTCCCCTCTATCAACAGCTGAAAGCAGAATTCCCCGAAGTTCAGGCGGTTAACGCCATGTATACCCATGGTTTGCTGGCCATCATCTCAACCAAAAAACGCTATGGCGGTTTTGCCCGCGCAGTAGGCCTGCGCGCGATGACCACGCCGCACGGGCTGGGCTACGTCAAGATGGTCATTATGGTGGATGAAGACGTTGATCCTTTTGACCTGCCGCAGGTGATGTGGGCGCTCTCATCGAAGGTCAATCCGGCTGGCGATTTAGTGCAGCTGCCGAATATGTCGGTACTGGAACTGGATCCGGGCTCAAGCCCTGCCGGCATAACCGATAAGCTGATCGTTGACGCCACCACGCCGGTCGCGCCCGATAAACGTGGCCACTACAGCCAGCCGGTAAAAGATTTGCCGGAAACAGCGCTGTGGATTGAAAAGCTGACCGCAATGCTGGCTAACCAACGAGGAGAGTAAAATGATTTGTCCGCGCTGTGCTTTTGATACCCTTGCAACACTGGCTCATTCTCCGGTAAAAGGCGTCTGGACGGTTTTTCAGTGTCAACGCTGCCTTTATACCTGGCGCAACACTGAACCCTTACGCCGTACCAGCCGGGAGCATTATCCGCACGCCTTCCGCATGACCCAAAGCGATATTGATAATGCGCCTGAAGTGCCCACCGTTCCGCCGCTGCTGGCAGACAGGGAGTAATTTTTCTTCACGGGGCGCCATGTGACTGCACTCTTGTGATAAGCGTACAGATTGCCATAGCCATGCAGCGATGCGATGACAATGGCTATCTGTTTTTGCAAAAGATCGGCAAAGAGCACGCGGCGACGGACGGTTTTTTCAAACGTCAGTCTCTTCTGCTAGCTCAGCCCTTCCGCCGCTAAGGCGTCTGTCACCGCTGGCCTCGCCGCTACGCGCTGAAACCACGCTTCCAGCGTCGTCAGTTCGTTTAAATTCAGCTTCAGGGATTTTGCCCAGCGCATGACGGTAAACAGATAGGCGTCCGCCACGGTGAAGTGCATACCCAACAGCCATTGCCGATCGCTGAGCTGTTGATTCACCCAGCTAAACTTTTGCTCCAGCTTTTTGCGCAGCAGGGTTTTGTACTCATCCGGCGTCGCAGAGCTGAACAAAGGACTAAACGTTTTGTGCAGTTCGGCAGAGATAAAATTGAGCCACTCCAGCGTCTGATAACGGGCCAGGCTGCCGGTCGGCGCAAGCAGCTGTCGGTCAGGCTTGAGGTCAGCAAGATATTGTACGATGGCAACGCCTTCAGTCAGCACGGTGCCGTCATCAAACAGCAGGGCGGGCACCTGGCCTTTGCTGTTGATCTGGTGATAATCCTCATGCTGTTCGGTGAGACCCGCTTTGGTATCAACCTTGATCAGGGTGAAATCAAGACCGGTTTCCAGCATGACGATATGCGGCGACAGCGAACAGGCACCGGGCATAAAAAACAGTTTCATCACTTGCTCCTCACTCCGTGGCGAAAGATCTCTTTAGCTTAACGCCGCATGGTTAAAAATCCAGCAGCAGAAGACGGCAGCAAAGCGTTAATTGTCCTGCCGCAAGCTTTCGTCTTTAAAACAGCCCAGCATCGGGAGCTCGCTGCGGGCAAGATCCCAAAAAGCCCGCACTCTGGCTGGCATAGACTTAATGTTTTGCGTCACCAACTGCACCGGCACGGCGCTGAGGCGATACGCCGGCAGGACTTCACACAACCGTCCATTTTTAAGATCGTCATACACCTGATAAGAGAGCAGGCGGGCGATGCCTTTTCCCGCGCGTGCTGCAATAAGCTGCGTCTCGACTTCATTAACGATTAACCTTGGGCGGATACGTACGCGCCGATCGCCACTGGCGGCAAAGCGCCACTCCCGGTTTGCCACCTGCGATGCACTGGCTATCAGATGATGGTCCGTCAGCGCGCCGGGAGAGGAGGGGGTACCTGCTCTGGCTAAATAGCCCGGGCTGGCGACCAGCATCCGCTGTACGCTGCCGACTTCGGCCGCCACCAGCGAGGAGTCACGCAGCTGTCCAATCCGTACCGCGATATCCAGCCCCTGTTCAATCAAATCCTGATAGCCATCATTGAGCAACAGCTCAATCTGAATATCCGGATAACGCTCCAGAAAACGCAACACCAGCGGCGCAATATGCTTGCGGCCAAACTGCACCGGTGCGGTCAGCCGAAGTTGTCCGTTGAGCTGGGTATAGGTCGCGGCGACCAGCGCCTGCTGATAATCATCCAGTAATCCTTTTGCCCGTTCGAACAGCGCTAATCCAGCTGGCGTGGGGGAAAGTCGGCGTGTTGTTCGCTCAATCAGGCTGGTGGCGAATCGGATTTCGAGAGCGGCCAGCGCACGCGTAATCGCCGCCGGTGAACGCCGCAGTGAACGGGCCGCCGCCGCCAGGCTTCCCTGCTGTACCACGGCGACAAACACCGCCAGCTCGTCGAGTTTATCCATGATTATTCCAGGTATCGAAATTATGAATTGTTATTTTTGCCCGTTTACGCCGTTTTCAGCAAGAGTATGCTGATGTAAACCCATCGGAGGTAACAATGAGTTCATTAACACTGTACGGCACCGCACTTTCCGGACACGTTCATCGTGTGCAACTGCTGTTGAACATGCTGGATCTGTCAGCAGAGTGGATCGAAGCGGGCGCAGATATCCGCGCCACCGACGCTTTTTTGCAGCTAAATCCACTGGGACAAATTCCGGTGCTGGTGGATGGCGACAGCGTCATCACCGACAGCAATGCCATTCTGATCTGGCTGGTAAAACGCTATGCGCCGGAAAGCCACTGGTTGCCGCAGGATCTCTATCAGGAAGTGCAGGTCCATCAATGGCTGGCAAAAGCGGCGGGCGAAATCCGCTACGGTGTGGCATCCGCCCGGATGATTAAGCAGTTTGGTACGTCAGAAAATTATGCCTCAGCCTGTGAGATTGCGAAAAAATTTCTGCCGCAGCTGGAGGCGCATCTTGGCGAGAGAACATGGCTGGTAGGGGAACACGTCACGATAGCCGATCTGGCCTGCTACGCCTATGTGGCCTGTGCACCGGAAGGCGGTATTTCGCTAAACGGTTATTCCGCTATCCAGCGCTGGCTGCAAAATGTGGCTTCACTGCCTGGTTTTGTCGCGCTGCCGCCGCTGCCCTATCCCGAGGAGAGGTAAATGTTTCATCCCGGTGAACGACTGGCGCAAGAGAAAGCGGGCTATAGACATGTCAGTGCCGCGCTTTACACGGCAATGCCGGACCAGCACCGCCTGTTTTATGCCGGGCTACGGCAATTCTATTTCAGCGTGCCCGATGCGAAAGGCTACCCGGTTGCCTGTGTGCTACAGGGAATACCGGGCTTTGTCTCGGCCCCGGATGCCGGGCATCTGGTGATCGGTCGGGCTTCGCTGGAGGCTGTAACTTATCTGCCTGAGCTTGAAGCGGGCATGCGGGTAGGTGGACTGGGTCTGGATTTGTCTAACCGACGTCGTAATCGGGTGAATGGCATTATAGAGAGCGTGACCGCCGAAGCAATTACGCTGGCGGTGCAGGAAAGTTTTGGCAATTGCCCGCAGTATATTCAGCGGCGAATGTTGCCAGAAAATTCGCCTGAGCGACTGCCTCAGCTGGAAGAACTGACCACGCTGGATGCGGATGCACGCTATCTGATTGCCGCCGCCGATACCTTGTTTATCGCCAGTCAGGCGCAGCGTGAAAATGGCGCAGGCGGGGCAGATATTTCACACCGGGGCGGCCTTCCCGGTTTTATTGGGCTGAGGCAGGGCCGCCTGCATATTCCTGATTATCCGGGAAATCGCTATATGAACACCTTAGGCAACCTGCTGGTAGAGCCGCGGTGTGCGGTATTGATTATGGATTTTCATCAGGGCGCGGCGCTGCATATTCAGGGCCAAGCCGACATTTTGTGGCAGCCGTCAGAAGGGGCGATTGAGCGCTGGCTGGTCATTGAGCCGGAAAGGATACTGCGGATCCGTCAGCTGCTGCCTGCTGCCGGACTGGCGGTTGAATATGCTGGCTCATCGCTGGCCGTTGGCAATAAAAAAGGGTGACATTGCTGTCACCCTGAGGTCGCGCTGGCACGAGGAACACGAGCCTTTCACAAAGACGCAAAAAGCGGCATCCATGCCAGCTCGACCAGGGCCGTCCATGGCCCTGGACGCTTTGTTCCAGGCTCATGTTCCTCGCGCTTTGAGTTCGTCAGCTGTCGGAGGGTGACAGCAATGTCGCCCAAATCATCACTCAGTCCTGAGTCATCCGGTTCAGCTTCGGCGCTGTCAGCATCATCAGCACGGCAATCACGCCGGTGGCGATACCAATTTGCAGGAACACGTCACCGTAAACATGCAGCGACTGCAAGGGATCGGTAATACCTGAAGGCACTGCCATCAGGTTAGCCACCTTACCGGCAATCATCGCTGCGCCAGCCGTGGTCAGGAACCAGGATCCCATAATAAAGCCCATCAGACGCTGTGGCACCAGCTGCGCCACCATCGCCAGGCCCAGACCGGAAATCATCAGCTCGCCCACGCTTTGCAGCGCATAACTCAAAATCAGCCAGTTCACCGACACAATGCCCAGCTGATTGGCGAATTTCGCCCCCAGCGGCAACACCAGGAAAGCAGCTGAACAGAGCAGCATCCCCAGCGCAAACTTATGCGGCATCGGTAAACGATCGCCCATCTTGTTGTAGATAGCGGCCAGAATCGGGCTGAAAATCATAATCCAGAAGGGGTTCAGCGCCTGATACTGCTCGGCCTCAAAAGCGATGCCCAGGATGCTGTGCTCCACGTTACGAATGGCGAAGAAGTTCAGCGAGGTTGGCATCTGCATATACAGAACGAAAAACACTACCGCTTCCGTCATCAGCAGAAAAGCGACGATCATTTTGCGACGCGCTGCGCCTTGCAGGGCAAAGGTTTCTTTGGCAAAGATGAAAACAATGGCCACGGCAACCAGCGCCAGAAGCAGACGGGCGATGCCCTGGTTATGCAGCATCCAGGTCGCAATAACGACCAGCACGGCAATGCCAACCAGCGTAGCCAGCAGCTTACCGATATGCAGTGGCTGGAAATCGGGTTTTGAACCGTAGGGTTTAACCCATTTGCGGCACAGCATAAAGTTGACCAGCGTAATCAGCATTCCGACGAAGGAGAGCGAGAACGCCATGCTCCAGCCGTAATGAGCGGCCAGCCACGGCGTCGCCAGCATTGAGAAGAACGAACCAATATTGATCGCCATGTAATACATGGTAAATGCGCCATCAAGACGCGGATCGTCTTTCTCATAGCAGGTCGAAAGCAGCGAAGAGGGGTTAGCTTTAAACAGACCGTTGCCGACGGCAATGGTCGCCATGCCGATATAGACCATGCTGACATCGTGACCAGACCAGGCAATCAGCGCATAGCCCAGCGCCAGCACCAGCGTACCCAGCACAATGACGCGCTTGGTGCCGAGCACTTTGTCACCCAGCCAGCCGCCCACAGCGATCAGACCGTACACCAGCGCGCTGAACGAAGAAAACAGCGTCACGGATTCGGATTCAGACATGCCGAGCATTTTGACGAGATAAACCGCCATAATGCCTTGCAGACCGTAATAGCCAAATCGTTCCCATAATTCGATTGAGAAAATCAAATAGAACGATCGCGGTTGCTTAAACGCGTTGAGACTCGGGGTCTCGGGATGTTTGTTTGCAGTTGACACAAGTACCTCTGGCGTTAAATCCTGATTCGACCTGAAAATTAAGTCGCCATCATTCAAGGTGGGCATTCGCCGCATGGTTATAAGATGGGAGAAACGGCAAGTAATTTCGCCGATTGCGGTGCATCAGGCAAGTCTTTTTTCCGGTAAGGGAAAAACGGCTTTAAAAAGGATGAAGAGAGGCCATTAACTCTATTTTTAGAGTTAAAAGCTAATTGATAATGTATTTCTGAATTTTCCTGCTAATAACAGGCTGCTTCTTGTACTTCACAGCACAGGTTTGCACCAGGCAATCGTTTGCGAGATGAAATAGGGCAAGGTGGAATGCAGGTAAAATAATCATCCGTTAATAGCCTGTTTACAGAGCAAGTAAACTGTTTAATGGCGGTTTACTGTTTGAAAATTTATTTAGTTGAGAAAAATGTGATTTAGATCGCTTATACGATGATATTAATTGTTGAAAAAAAACTTTTATTCCCTCTCCGTTAACACAACAAATCTCTCTGCTTCATTTCCTCCATAGCTTGCTCTGCCAGTAAATGCTGTTCTGTTACTAAGCCCAGTCTTCCCAGCAGAGAAAGAGAAATAAGCACGCAGAAAGGGCGTCGTCCGAACCCTGTTCAACAAAACCTCAGTGCACCGCTTCTTTTTATTGATTGAACGTTCAATATAAAATGACTATACTTACCCTCATTCAATAGCCAAAACCGATGAAGCGATGCCAAAAGTTGGAATGAAAGCCATTCGTCAGGCGCAGCTGATCCACGCCACCCTGACCGTTATCGATCGCGTAGGCCTGGCCGATGCCAGCCTGGCGCTGATTGCGAAAGAAGCCGGGGTGTCAACCGGGATTGTCAGCCACTATTTTGGCGACAAAAACGGTTTGCTGGATGCCTGTATGCGTCAGATCCTTTTCGATCTGTACAGGGCGGTGGAACACCACCGCAACCTGGCAACGGACGAACCGGCAGCGCGTATTCGCGCCATCATAGACGGTAACTTTGACGTGTCGCAGATTGCCGGGCCGGTACTCAAAACCTGGCTGGCTTTCTGGACCAACAGCCTGCATCAACCGGAATTACAGCGATTACAGCGGATTAACGACCGCCGGCTCTATTCCAACCTGACGGCGCAGTTTGCCAGGGCGCTGCCTGCACAGCAGGCGCGAGATGCGGGTGCCAGCATGGCAGCGTTAATCGACGGCTTGTGGCTACGCATGACGCTGGCGCCGCAGCCGATGGCGCAGGGGCTGCTTGAAGCCCGACAGCTTTGTTATAAAAATCTTGCGCTGTGGTTAACAACCCCGGCAACCTAAACCCCAAAGGAGGAGACATGGCAGATATGCAACGCCGTGGAATTTACATTAATGGCCGCGAAGAAGCCGGTCATGGCGAAACATTCACCACCATCAATCCCGCCAATGGTGAGGTACTGGCAGAAATCACCTCGGCCAGCCAGCAGGATATCGATCGCGCCGTGGCCACCGCAGAAGCCGGTCAGCGCATCTGGCGCAGCTACACGCCCGTTGAGCGTAGCCGCGTCCTGCTAAAAGCCGTTGCGATCCTGCGCGAGCGCAACCAGCAGCTGGCTGAGCTGGAGACTGCCGACACCGGTAAGCCCATCAGCGAAACCGCTGCGGTTGATATCGTCACCGGTGCCGACGTGCTGGAGTATTACGCGGGTCTGGCCGTCGCAGTGGAAGGGGAATCCATTCCTCTGCGTGACAGCGCGCTGGTCTACACTCGCCGCGAGCCGTTGGGCGTCTGCGCGGGTATTGGCGCATGGAACTATCCCATCCAGATCGCCATGTGGAAAAGCGCCCCGGCGCTGGCGACCGGCAACGCAATGATCTTCAAGCCAAGCGAAGTCACGCCGCTCAGCGCGCTGGAACTGGCAAAAATCTTTACCGAAGCGGGCCTGCCGGATGGCGTGTTTAACGTTGTTCAGGGCGCAGGAACCGTAGGCCAGGGACTGAGCCAGCATCCGAAAATCGCTAAAGTCTCCTTCACGGGCGAAGTGAACACCGGTAAGCGCGTGATGGCGGATGCCGCACTGGCTAACCTGAAGTCGGTCACCATGGAGCTGGGCGGTAAATCTCCGCTGATCGTCTTTGAAGATGCCGAGCTGGAACGTGCGGTAGACGGCGCGATGATGGCGAACTTCTACAGCAGCGGGCAGGTTTGTACCAACGGCACGCGCGTATTTGTGCATCGTTCACTGCTGCCCGCGTTTGAACAGCGCCTGCAGGAAAAGATGGCCGGTATTAAATGCGGCGACCCGCTCGATCCGCAGGTCAACTTTGGCCCACTGGTGAGCGAAGAACACTGCCAGAAAGTGGTTTCGTACCTGAACATCGGTAAAGAAGAGGGCGCTCGTGTGCTGGCAGGGGGATCGCGCATAACCGAAGGCGCGATGGCGAAAGGCTGCTATGTCGAGCCAACCGTGTTCACTGACTGTACTGATGATATGCGTATCGTGCAGGAAGAGATCTTTGGCCCGGTAATGAGCGTGCTGGTCTTTGACGACGAGCAGGAAGTGATTGAACGCGCGAACGATACCCAGTACGGCCTGGCGGCGGGTGTATTCACCACGTCACTCAACCGTGCACATCGAGTGATCCATCAGCTGGAAGCGGGTATCTGCTGGGTCAATAGCTGGGGCGAATCGCCTGCGCCAATGCCGGTTGGTGGCTATAAGCAGTCTGGCGTTGGCCGTGAAAACGGCCTGGAAACCCTGCATCACTATACGCGCACCAAGTCGATTCTGATTGAGATGGGTGAGTATCCGTCCGCATTCTGAGTCGCTGGCCTGAATAGCCATTTTGAACACTGATTACTAATTACCGCGGCTTCGGTCGCGGTTATCTGGAGGTTTAATGCAGAAATTTGACTATATCATTATTGGAGCCGGTTCCGCAGGCAACGTCCTTGCAACGCGACTGACTGAGGATGCTGACGTATCGGTACTTTTACTGGAAGCGGGTGGAAAAGATCACCGCTGGGACTTCCGTACCCAAATGCCAGCCGCTTTGGCTTATCCGCTTCAGGGGAAACGCTACAACTGGGCTTATGAGACCGATCCTGAGCCAAAAATGAACAACCGCCGCATGGAATGTGGACGCGGTAAAGGCCTGGGCGGCTCATCGCTAATCAACGGCATGTGCTACATCCGCGGCAACGCGATGGATTACGATAACTGGGCGAAAAAAGACGGGTTGGAAAACTGGTCTTATCTGAACTGCCTGCCCTATTTCCGCAAGGCGGAAAAGCGTGATATTGGTGAAAACGACTATCACGGTGGCGAGGGCTACCTGAGCGTCACCACGCCGAAAGCAGGCAACAATCCGCTGTTCCGCGCCTTTATCGATGCGGCTACGCAGGCCGGTCATCATGAAACCGACGACCTGAACGGCTACCGTCAGGATGGTTTTGGCCCGATGGACCGCACCGTGACGCCAAAAGGCCGTCGCTCCAGCACCGCTCGTGGCTATCTGGATGTGGCTAAGCAGCGTTCAAACCTGACCATCGTCACCCATGCGCAGACCGATCGCATTCTGTTCAGCGGCAAAACCGCAACGGGCGTGTGCTGGCTGCGCAACGGCAAAGAAGAGCAGGCGGAAGCCACGCGTGAAGTGCTGCTGTGTGCTGGCGCAATTGCGTCGCCGCAGATCCTTCAGCGTTCAGGCGTTGGCCCGCAGGAATGGTTGCAGGAGCTGGATATCCCGGTGGTTCACGCGTTGCCTGGCGTTGGCCGCAATTTGCAGGATCACCTGGAAGTCTATATGCAGTTCCGCTGCAAAAAGCCGGTCAGTCTCTATCCGTCGCTACAGTGGTGGAACCAGCCGGCGATTGGTGCTGAGTGGCTGTTTAACGGCACCGGCACCGGGGCCAGTAACCAGTTTGAAGCGGGCGGCTTTATTCGCAGCGATGACCAGCCAGACTGGCCGGATCTGCAATATCACTTCCTGCCGGTGGCGATTAACTATAACGGCAGCAGCCCGGTGAAAGAGCATGGTTTCCAGGCCCACGTTGGCCCCATGCGTTCAATGAGCCGCGGTCGTGTGAAGCTGACCTCGAAACATCCTTATGCCGCACCTTCGATCTTCTTTAACTACATGTCAGAAGACCGTGACTGGGTGGAGTTCCGCAACGCGGTTCGCCTGACGCGTGACATCATGAAGCAGCAGGCGCTGGCAGAATATTGCGGCGAAGAGATCCAGCCTGGTGCGCATGTGCAGAGTGATGAAGAGATTGACGCTTTCATTCGTGACCACGCCGAAACGGCTTATCACCCGTGCGGCAGCTGTGCGATGGGTAACGACGAAATGGCGGTTGTGGATGCAGAAGGGCGCGTCCATGGCATGCAGCGTCTGCGCGTAGTGGATGCGTCGATTATGCCGCAGATCACCACCGGCAACCTGAACGCGCCAACGGTTATGATTGCCGAGAAGATGGCCGATGTCATCCGCGGTCGCGCGCCGCTGGCGGTATCCACGGCGGATTACTATCAGCTACAGCGTGAAAAGGCTGAAGCAGAGCACGAAATGGCCGACGGCACCGTTTAACCGCTCGCCTTTTGCTTATTTGCACAACAAGCCTCTGGTTAACGCCAGAGGCTTTTTTACATCGAACATCCCGCCTCACAGCGCACTGCGCCATTTCGCTCGCTCTACCGGCATCTGCCAGACCGCATCCCGCACTTTAATGGCCCGTGGCAGCAGGCCGAGAGCATAAAACCTGTCGGCAATAGCCTGCTGCTCACGAACGATGGCAAAATCCATGTGCCGGGTTTGGTGGCTGCGCCGGGAAAGTGCATGGCTGAGCGAGGCGGTCGATAACCCCAGCTCGCCTGAAAGCAGCGTTGCCGCCTCACTGCGCTGGGTATCAATGTAACGGCCGGTCTGCTCCAACGCCGTCATCAGCGTTTGCAGCAAATCTGCCGAATGGCTGGCGAAATCGCGATGGGTAAGATAGAACTGATGGTTGTTGACGCGGCCTTCACCGTTAGCGATCACCCGCAGCTGCTGACCTTTTTCGGCGTCGCTGAGCAACGGATCCCACATCATCCAGGCATCCACCGCATGGCGATCGCTGGGCGTCAGTGGATACTTCGGCGGCGCGTAAACCACCCGCACATCGTCCAGCGTCAGTCCGGCTTCATCAAGAATTTGCAGCAGCAGGTAGTGCACGTTAGAGCCTTTGTTCACGGCAATGCGTTTGCCTTTTAAATCGGCCAGCGTGTGCAAATCGCTGTCTGCGGCGACCAGCAGCGCCACGCTTTGCGGCGCGGCCGGCTCCCAGGCGACATACAGCAGCGGACTCTGGCTGGCCTGGGCAAACAGCGGTGGCACCTCGCCGGTGGTGCCAAAGTCGATCTCGCCATGGCTAAGCGCATGCAGCAGCTGCGGCCCGGCGGGGAACTCGCTCCACAACACGCTGACGCCGCAATCGGCAAACTGCGCTTCCAGCGACTGCCGCGCCTTGAGAATGCCAAGGTTGCCGAATTTTTGATAACCGATACGCAGCTCGCGCTCCTGCGCTGTGGCCGTGGTGATGCGCGGTGTTTTTCCTGCCACGCTGCGGCGCGGCTTAATCAGGCCGATATGGCCCAGATGCGTGCGCAGGCTGTTGCGGCTGATGCCAAGCAGCGCGGCGGTCTGGATCTGATTGCCCTGGCTCATCTCAAACGCGTTACGCACCAGCGAGTCCATGATGCGCTGCCAGGCCGCACCGTCATTGCACGCCAGCTGCTGCCGCAGAAAGCTGTCGAGAGAATTCTCTGCCGCTGACGTTGCCGTCATCACCGGGCTGAGGCGCAGTTGCTGTGGCGTAATCAGCGGTTCTTTGCTCAGCAGCACGGCGTTATGTAGCGTATTTTCCAGTTCGCGGATATTGCCCGGCCAGGCATAGTCCATCAGCGTGGCCAGCGCCTCTTCGCTGAGTTTACGCTGTGGGCGACCCAGCCTGCGGGCGTACAACGTCAGGAAATGCTCCGCCAGCAGCGGAATATCCTGGCGGCGCTGTCGCAGCGGCGGCAGCGTAACGGCAGCCACGTTTAACCGGTAATAGAGATCTTCCCGGAAGCGTTTTTCACCGATCGCGCTGGCCAGATCGACATGGGTGGCGGCGATGACCCGGACATTGACCTTCACCGGGCGACGGGAGCCTACGCGGGTCACTTCACGCTCCTGCAACACGCGCAGTAGCTTTACCTGCAAAGAGAGGCTCAGTTCGCCGATTTCATCCAGCAGCAGCGTGCCGCCTTCGGCTGCCTCAAACCAGCCCTGATGCTGTCCGGCCGCGCCGGTAAATGCGCCTTTCTCGTGCCCGAACAGTTCCGACTCTGCCAGGCTTTCCGTTAGTGCACCGCAGTTGACGGCGAGAAAAGGGCGATCCCGTCTGGCGCTATGATGATGAAGGTAGCGCGCAACCACCTCTTTTCCCGTGCCGGTTTCGCCAACAATCAGCACGGTTGCGTCGGTAGGCGCAAGGCGATCCAGCACGCTCTGAAAAGCAAGGGAGGCGGGATCGATCAGCGCGGGAATGGCGTTATGCATCGCAAAATCCTGAGTGACAAGCGTGCTGTCACCATACCGCCTGACTGATAACAAAACGAGAGGGCGCAGCGCCGAAACTGTTGCATATGCAGCAGTTGCTGTATGCGGTGTGTTGCATTTGCAGCAGAACATCGCCCGGGTAAAAATAGTTAATTCACTGATTTATAATAAAAAATAAATCTTCATCGGCTGGCACGTTTCCTGCTAACTGATTTATAACCAAAGAGTCTGACTCTATAAGATAAATTCAGATAATGTTATAAGGATAAGCGATAATGAGCCACCCTTCACCGGAAAACATCAACGTCTTTTGGTTCCTGCCGACCCACGGCGACGGGCGCTATTTGGGCACTACGGAAGGCGGACGTGCGGTGGATTTGCCTTATTTACAACAGGTTGCGCTGGCAGCCGATAACCTCGGCTATTACGGTGTGCTGATCCCCACGGGCAAAAGCTGTGAAGATTCCTGGCTGGTGGCCTCGGCGCTGGCGCCCATCACTAAACGCCTGCGTTATCTGGTTGCCGTGCGGCCAGGCTTGCAGCCGCCAACGCTGGCGGCACGGATGGCCACCACGCTGGATCGCCTCTCGGAAGGACGTCTGCTGATTAACGTGGTCACCGGCGGCGATCCCGTTGAAAACAAAGGCGACGGTATTTTTCTCAGCCACGCCGAGCGTTATCAGGTCACGCGTGAATTCCTCGAAGTCTATTCACGCCTGCTGAAAGGCGAAAAGGTCGATTTCCACGGCGAACATATTCAGGTCGAAGGCGCTGAAGTGCTGTTTCCACCGGTGCAGGAAAACGGCCCGCCGCTCTATTTCGGCGGCTCCTCTGAGGAAGCTATCGACGTGGCTGCTAACCAGATCGACAGCTATCTGACCTGGGGCGAACCCGTAGAGCAGGTTGCCGAAAAGCTGGCAGTGGTGCGTCAGCGCGCGCAGGCACGCGGCCGCACGTTGTCATACGGCATCCGGTTACACGTTATCGTGCGCGAAACGGAAGAGGAGGCCAGGGCCGCTGCTGACCGGCTGATTGCGCATCTGGATGACGACACCATTGCTGCGGCACAAAAAATTTTCTCGCGGATGGATTCTACCGGTCAGGCGCGAATGAGCGCGCTGCATAGCGGCTCGCGCGACGATCTGTGGATTGGGCCAAACTTATGGGCTGGCGTCGGGTTAGTACGTGGCGGCGCAGGAACCGCGCTGGTGGGGAACCCGCAGCAGGTCGCCGGGCGCATCCGTGAATACCAGGCGCTGGGCATTGAGAACTTTATCTTCTCCGGCTATCCGCATCTGGAAGAAGCACACCGCTTTGCCGAACTGGTGATGCCGTTGCTGCCGCTGGCCTCCAACAGCGAAAAGCGTCAGCGTACCATCAATACCGGGCCGTTTGGCGAAACCATTGGCGGCGATCGCCGTCCGGCAAAAAACCGAGGATGAATGACTATGAGCAATCAACCCATCAAGTTCGCCTACTGGGTGCCTAACGTTTCGGGCGGCCTGGTCATCAGCGACATTCCACAGCGCACCAGCTGGGACGTTGACTATAACCGCAAGCTGGCGCAAATCGCCGAGCGGGCTGGCTTTGAGTATGCGTTAACCCAAATCCGTTTTACGGCGGGCTATGGCGCAGATAATCAGCACGAATCGGTCAGTTTCTCGCAGGCGCTGCTGGGCGCAACGGAGAAGCTCAAGGTGATTGCCGCTCTTCTTCCCGGCCCCTGGAATCCCACGCTGGCGGCAAAACAGATCGCCACCATCAGCCATCTCAGCAATGCCCGCATCGCGGTCAACATTGTCAGCGGCTGGTTTCGCGGCGAATTCAAGGCGATCGGTGAACCCTGGTTGGATCATGAAGAACGCTACCTGCGTTCGGAAGAGTTTATCCGCTGCCTGAAAGGCATCTGGCAGCAGGAAAGCTTTACCTTTGCCGGTGATTTTTACCGCTACCGTGACTATTCGCTGAAGCCGAAGCCGCTGGATCCGCAGCCTGAAGTCTTTCAGGGCGGCAGCTCGCGCGCCGCACGTGATATGGCCGCTAAGGTTTCCGACTGGTACTTCACCAACGGCAATACGCCGGCGGGGATCCGCCAGCAGGTTGATGATATTCAGCATAAGGCCGCGCAAAACCAGCATCAGGTAAAAGTCGGTGTTAACGGTTTTGTTATCGCCCGTGAGACCGAGCAGCAGGCGCAACAGGTCTTGCAGGAGATCCTCGATCATGCCAATCCGGAGGCGGTGAAAGGCTTTCAGCATGAGGTGAAAAATGCGGGTAGCGCCTCGCCGGAAGGGGAAGGCAACTGGGCAAAATCGACGCTCGACGATCTGGTGCAGTACAACGACGGCTTTAAAACCAACCTGATCGGCACGCCGCAGCAAATTGCGCAGAGGATTATGGCGCTAAAAGAGGCGGGTGCCGATCTGCTGCTGCTCGGCTTCCTGCATTTTCAGGAAGAGGTGGAATTTTTTGGTCGTGAAGTGATTCCGCTGGTGCGCGAGCTGGAGGCTCAGCGGCAGCCGGAGCTGCATCATGGTTGAGCGGCATATCGTCATCGTCGGCGGCGGTTTTACCGGCACCGCGCTGGCGATCCATCTGGCGCGTTTGGGCAGCGCGGGCTTAACGGTCACGGTTATCGAGCCGCGTCATCAGCTGGGACAAGGCGTGGCCTACGGTACTGACGATCCGGCACACCGCATCAACGTGCCCGCCGCACGTATGCAGCTTTCAGCGGCGCAGGAAGGCGAGTTTGACCAGTGGTATCGCGCCTCGGCGGCCTGTGCGCAGGATCCGGCCGCGCGCTGGCATGACGGCAAGATCTATCCACAGCGCGGGCAGTTTGGCGCATACGTTGCCGAACAGTTTGCGCAGGCTGCCCGCACGTCGGCGGTCAGCCTGCGGCACGTGCAGGATCGCGCCGTCGCGTTACGTCATCATGCAATAGTCACCGCTTCGGGTGCGGTGTTTCAGGCAGACGAGGTGGTGTTAGCCATCAGTCATCCGCCGCCCGCGCTACCGCAAATTTTGCAGCGATGGCTTGCGGGAGAGCACGGGCAAAACCACGCCGCTGAACGGACCGGCGATGCAGGCTCTGCCAGCCCTGCCGCGCTGATCGCCAATCCGTGGCAAAAAAATGCGCTCGCGGCGGTGGGCGCGGACGATCGAATCGCCATTATCGGTTCAGGACTGACCATGTCGGACGTGGTGGCCTCGCTGCACCGCCAGGGACATCGCGGTCAAATCGTCGCTTTCTCACGGCGCGGGCAACTGCCACGTGACAACGTCAGCGGCGACTATCCGGCGCGACCGCTGGATTACCAACGCCCTCAGGCCGCCACCGCCCTCGGCTGGCTGCGACGTGTTCGTCAGGAAGTGGCTCGGGCTGCGGAAGACGGTGTGCCGTGGCAGCTGGTGCTGGATGATATCCGCCTGAATGGCCAGCGCATCTGGCAACAGCTGCCGGTTGCCGAGCAGCGGCGTTTTCTGCGGCATCTGCGCCCCTGGTGGGACGTGCACCGTTACCGCATCGCCCCGCAGGTGAGCGAAATCCTGAATCAGTCTCAGGCCAGCGGCAGACTGCATGTGCTGGCCGCTCGCTTAACGGCCGTGCGCAGCGCAGAACAGGGTATTCAGCTAACGCTTCAGCCGCGTCGTGGCGTACGGGCTGCCTGGCCTGAGTGGTCTGAGCAGCCCGGGCTGCACGTCGATAAGCTGATTGTCACCACCGGACCGGCGCACGGCGCACTGCTGAACAGCGACGCTTTGCTCCACCAGCTGGCTGAAGCGGGGGAGATTCAGGCCGATCCGCTGGCACTGGGGATTTTGGTCAATGCCCATTCACAAGCAGTTAATCAGCATGGCTTTGCCAATCCGCATTTGCATGTTGTTGGACCCGCTGCCCGCGGTCGTTTTGGCGAACTGATGGGCCTGCCGCAGGTGGCTGAACATGCCGAAACGCTGGCGTATCAGCTTCTCGGCAAAACCCCGCACCCGCAAAAATCGTCCACTGACGTACTAAAAACTATTCCTCTGGAGTGAACTATGCCTGTGCAACGCGAAATTCGCCTGAACGCTTTTGATATGAACTGTGTCGGACACCAGTCGCCGGGGCTGTGGGCGCACCCGCGCGACCGCTCGTGGGAATATAAAGATCTCGCTTACTGGACCGATCTGGCGCGTCTGCTGGAGCGCGGTAAATTCGACGGCCTGTTTATTGCGGACGTGCTCGGTGTTTATGATGTGCTGAACGGCAATAACGAGGCCGCGATCCGCCACGCCACGCAGGTGCCGGTAAACGATCCGCTGGCGCTGATTACGCCAATGGCGCTGGTGACGGAGCATCTTGGATTTGGCCTGACGGCCTCGCTGTCGTTTGAACATCCTTATCCGTTCGCCCGCCGTCTTTCCACGCTGGATCATCTCACCAAAGGCCGCGTCGGCTGGAATATCGTCACTTCTTATCTGGAAAGCGGCGCGCGCAATATTGGCTACCGGGCGCAAACCGATCATGATGCGCGCTATGACTATGCTGATGAATATTTGCAGGTGGTCTACAAACTGCTGGAGGGCAGCTGGGAGGAGGGCGCAATCCTGCGCGATCGCCAAAAACGTCTGTTCAGCGATCCGGCCAAAATCCATCCGATCAATCATCAGGGGACTTTCTTCCAGGTACCGGGCATTCACCTTTGCGAACCTTCACCGCAGCGCACGCCGGTACTGTATCAGGCGGGTGCCTCCAGCCGGGGCAAGCAGTTTGCCGCCGAACATGCCGAATGCGTTTTCGTTGCTTCACCGTCAAAAGTGCTGCTAAAGAAAACGGTCGCGGACATTCGCCGACGCGCCGCAGAAGCGGGACGCGATCCCCGCAGCGTACTGATTTTCAACCTGCAAACGGTGATCGTTGGCGAAACGGATAAGGCCGCACAGGCCAAATGGCAGGAATATAAAAGCTATGTCAGTTATGAAGGCGCGCTGGCGCTGATTTCCGGCTGGACCGGTATCGACTTTGGACAGTATCAGCCGGATCAGGTGCTGAAGCATCTGCATACCAACGCCATTCAGTCGGCGGTGGAAACCTTCTCAACCGCCGATCCCAACAAACAGTGGACGGTGCAGGCGCTGGCGGACTGGGTGGGTATTGGCGGCTTTGGCCCGCTGCTGGTGGGCAGCGCTGAAACGGTGGCTGACGAGCTGCAAAGCTGGGTGGAAGAGACCGACGTCGATGGCTTTAACCTCGCTTATGCCGTCACCCACGAAACCTTCACCGACGTAGTAGAACTGCTGATCCCCGAGCTGCAAAGACGCGGCGTTTACAAGCAGGACTACCAGCCCGGCACGCTGCGTGAAAAACTGTTCAACCAGGGACCGCGCCTGACCGCGCCGCATCCGGGCGCAGGCTATCGACGTCAGTCCCAGGCCGAAAGTCCCTCACAGACAGTGGTCACGTCTTAATCTGCTAAAGCGCAGTGGGCAGGCTTCTGAAAAGGTGACGTTGTAACAAATCAGCATCGCCTTTTCCTGACAGCGCTAACTGTATCAAAACGGAATGAGCAGGCTTCTTAACAAGCGATGCCTGTGACAATGCAAAATGAGCGGTTTTCTGAGCAAATACATCTTTGAAAAAGCAACATTATTAGCATTTTAGGAAAAGCAACGCCTGTATTAAAGCGGGAGGGGAATGGGCCGGTAATAAAGCGTCCTGGGCCATGGACGGCCCAGGTCGAGCGGCCAGGGAGGGCGTTTTTTGCGTCTTTATGGACGGCCCATTCCCCTGACGCCTGCACCGGAACCGGCAGCCACATTACCAGCGAGCACCGGACCCGGCAGCCACAATGCCAACGATCACCGGCCTACTCCCCCCGAATCAGCCCCGCCGATCCGGCGTCTTCGCCTGCCTGAAAAATATCATTTAACTTATTGAATTTATTAAATTTAATAGCATATTTTGTTGTTTTGATGCGTCTCATTTTCGCTTTATAACAGCTCGACCTGCAAAATAATAATGAGGGTTCTATGAGCACCATCAACCTTGATGACGAAGGCGAATTGATTTTGCCCTCGCCGCACTCAACACCGATCCGCTCCGTCAGCGACGTGGCGCAACTGATCAACAGCAGCACCAGTAAAAACAGCTATGCACGCTTTATCGTTTTCCTCGCCCTGGGCGGCGTCTTTCTCGACGCCTACGATCTCACTACGCTCTCCTGGGGCATCGACGACGTGGTCAAAGAGTTTGGCCTGACCCCGACGCTCACCGGCTTAGTCACCTCGTCGATTATGATCGGCACCATCGTCGGCAACCTGCTGGGCGGCTGGCTCACCGACAAATATGGCCGCTATTCCGTGTTTATGGCCGACATGCTGTTCTTTGTGGTCTCGGCGATTGCCGCCGGACTGGCACCCAACGTCTGGGTATTGATCGGCGCACGGTTTCTGATGGGCATTGGCGTAGGCATCGATCTTCCCGTGGCAATGGCTTATCTGGCCGAGTTCTCGAAATTTACCGGTAAAGGCAACAAAGCGGCGCGGCTGGCGGCCTGGTGCCCGATGTGGTACGCCGCCTCGTCCGCCTGCTTCTTTATCATCTTCGCGCTTTATTTCCTGCTGCCGAAAGAGCATCTGGACTGGCTGTGGCGCGCCTCGCTGCTGTTTGGTGCCGTTCCGGCGCTGCTGATCATCGCCGTACGCAGTAAATTTATGAACGAATCGCCACTGTGGGCCGCTAATCAGGGCGATCTGAGCGGCGCGGCACGCATTCTGCGCGACTCTTATGGCATTCACGCGCACGAAGAAAAATCCGCCTCTGCGGCAGAAAAGAAAGCCCCACCGAAAGTCAGTTTCCGCGTGCTGTTCCAGAAGCCTTATCGCGAACGCACCATCGTCACCAGCGTGATGAACGTCTGCATCTCGTTCGAATATACCGCCATCGCCTTTTTCCTGCCGTCGATTCTGGCGCAGTTCCTTGGCGCTGGCATGTTCGAAACGATTTCCGCCTCGCTGGGGCTGAACGCACTGTTCGCCTTTACCGGCGGCCTGCTGGGCATGCGGCTGGCGTGGAAATTCCCTTCCCGCCACGTGGCCATTGCCGGTTTCGCGCTGCAATTTATCGCGCTGGTGGCGCTGGCATTGGTCGGTCATCCGCAGGCCACCTTCGGCGTGGTGTTTGCCATTCTGATGCTCGGCCTGTGGCTGTTCGCCGAAGGCTTCGGGCCTGGCGCGCAGATGATGATCTATCCGGCGCTCTCCTATCCAACGCATATTCGCGCTACCGGCGTCGGCTTTGGCCGCTCGCTTTCCGGTATCGGTAGCGCACTGGCGCTGTTTGTTCTGCCCATTTTGCAGGCCTCGTACGGCACTAACATGTTCTGGATTGTCTCGCTGGCCGCCATCATCCCGATCTGCTTCCTGATGGTGGTGCGCTTCGAACCGACGCGTCAGGACATTGACGACACTCAAGCTACTGGAGAATCCCATGTCTGAATCCAACACAGCACACGACAACGAGCTGGCTGCACGCTTCCGGCCAATCTTTGCCCGCATCGCCGAAGGCACCGTTGAACGCGAGCGGCGTCGTGCGCTGGCGCAGGAACCCATCCGCTGGCTGAAAGAAGCAGGATTCGGCACCTTACGTATCCCCCGTAGCGAAGGTGGGCTGGGTGCAACGCTGCCGCAGCTGTTTCAGCTGCTGACCGAACTGGCGGAAGCCGACTCTAATCTGCCGCAGGCGCTCAGAGCACACTTTGCCTTTGTGGAAGACCGCCTGAACCAGCCGGACAGCGAGGAGCGTAAACGCTGGTTCCGCCGCTTTATCGACGGTGAGCTGGTAGGCAGTGGCTGGAGCGAAATCGGCAATCTGAAACTGGGGGAAGTATTAACCAAAGTCGCGCCCGCAGAAGAAGGCTGGCTGCTTGATGGCGAAAAGTTCTACAGCACCGGCACACTCTACGCCGACTGGATCGATGTTTATGCTCAGCGCACCGACAACGGCCGCGACGTGATTGCGCTGGTGAACACGCATCAGGCGGAGGTTGAACGTGACGATGACTGGGATGGTTTCGGCCAGCGCCTGACCGGCAGCGGCACCACCCGCTTTAAGCGGGCCAGGGTAGATCGGACGCACGTCTATGACTTCAGCGAACGCTTCCGTTATCAGACCGCCTTTTATCAACACGTTCTGTTGTCAACGCTGGCCGGAATTGGCCGCGCCGTCACCCGTGACGCAGCGAAAAGCGTGGCCGCCCGCAAGCGCATCTACAGCCACGGTAACGCGCCGCAGGTAAAACAGGACGTTCAGGTATTGCAGGTTGTCGGTCAGATCTCCAGCTGGGCCTGGTCGGTTGAGGCAACGGTCCAGCGCGCCACGCAGTCGTTACAGCTGGCGTTTGACGTTCATCAGCAGGGCGGTGATGACGCGCAAATTCGTGAGGCCAATGTTCAGGCGGAACTGGAAGCGGCGAAAGCGCAGGTCATTGCCAGCGATCTGATCCCGCGTGCGGCAACGGAGCTGTTTAACGCGCTCGGTGCGTCAGATACCCGTGTCAGCAAAGCGCTGGATCGCCACTGGCGCAACGCCCGCACGGTCGCCTCACACAATCCGGTGATCTATAAAACGCGCAACGTCGGCGACTGGGAAGTCAACGGTCAAGAACCGACCTTTATCTGGCAAATCGGCAACGGTGAATAGCGATGGCTTCTGAAAAACTAACGGCGGCCAGCGGGGCGAGCCTGGCTGCCCACAGCGAAAGCCCGCTCAGCGACATTGACTGGCAGCCCCCAGAGCCTGCCGCAGTACTTGACAGCGAGCAACAGGCGCTTGCCGCAGCACGGCAGGTGGCGGCACTGGCGGTGGCCGATGCGGCAACGCGCGACAGGGATCGTATTTATCCGCTGGAGGCGCTCTCGCTGTTCAGCCGCAGCGGCTTAGCCAGCCTTTCTGTTCCCCGTGCTTTTGGCGGCGGCGGGCTGCCTTATCGCACCGTGGCGGAGGTTTTCCGCCTGATCTCGGCAGCCGATCCGTCGCTGGGACAGATCCCGCAAAACCACTTCGGCCTGATCCAGTTTGTTCGCGACGCGGGCACACCAGAACAACAGGCGGCGATATTCAAAGCGGTGGTCAACGGCCACCGGCTGGGCAACGGCGGGCCGGAGAAAAACAGCCGACACACGCGTGACGTGCAGGCACGGCTGCGACAAAGTGAACAGGGACTGCGGCTCAGCGGCGAGAAGTTTTATTCCACCGGCGCGCTCTTTGCCCACCTCATCGTCACCACCGCTGTTGATGATAACGGTAAGGCGGTCATGGCGTTTATACCGCGTCAGACACCGGGCCTGGAGATTATTGATGACTGGTCGGGCATCGGCCAGCGCACCACGGCCAGCGGCACGGTACGCCTGACGAACGTGTGGGTCGATCCGGCGCGGGTCATCGCGGTTCCCGACGCCGGGCAGCCTTCGCTGCGCGGCCCGGTTTCGCAGCTGATTCAGGCGGCCATCGATGCCGGAATCGCTCGCGGCGCTTTCGATGAGGCGTGTGAATTTATCCGTCAGCACTCACGTCCGTGGGTGGACGCGGGCGTGGAGCGCAATGCTTGTGATCCGCACCTGCAGGCGGATGTCGGACGCGTCTGGATCGCGTTACAGGCGGCGGAAGCGTTGCTTCGGCGTGCGGCAAATACGCTGGACGCGCTCGATCCCCAACGGCTTGATGCGGCCGGTATTGCGCAGGCGTCCATTGCCGTTGCCGAGGCCAAAGTACTGACAACAAACGTTGCGCTGACAGCCAGCGAAAAGCTATTGGAATGGGGCGGCAGCCGATCTTCACTCAGTGAACATAATCTGGATCGCCACTGGCGCAATGCGCGCACCCATACGTTACATGACCCGGTGCGCTGGAAGTATCACGCTATCGGTAACTATTACCTCAACGCGATTTTCCCGGCCCGTCATGCCTGGATTTAAGGAACGCACATGAGCCAGGTTAAGCCAAAACAGCCCGCCGCCGTCATTACCAGCGAGGCTCAGGCGCTCAGCGTGGCGCACGCGCTGGCTGCACAGTTTCGCCCTGAATCGAGCCTGCGCGACCGTGAGCGACAGCTGCCTGATACGCAGCTTCAGGCGCTGTTTGCATCAGGGCTGGGGGCGATAACCGTGCCGGCCGCCTTTGGCGGTGCGGCCGTCTCCAGCGTCGTAGTGGCGCAGATCATTGCGATCCTGAGCGAAGCCGATGCCGCCATCGGGCAAATCCCGCAGAACCACTTTTACGCGCTGGAAGTGCTGCGGGTAAACGGCTCGGCCAGCCAGCAGCGGCGTTTGTATCGGGAAGTGCTGGATGGCGTGCATTTGGGCAACGCCCTGGCAGAATTCCGCACCCCGGCCGCGCATCATCGCAGCACGTCGGTTTTGCCGCAGGGCGACGGTTTTTTGCTACAGGGGCAGAAGTTCTATGCCACCGGCGCGATCTGGGCCGACCGCATTCCCACCGCTGCACGCGATGGTGACGGCAAAGAACAGCTGGTGTTTGTGCCGCGCGAACAGGCTGGCGTCAGCGTAACCGACGACTGGTCGGGCTTTGGTCAGCGTACCACCGGCAGCGGTACCGTCACCTTTGAAGCCGTGATTATCGATCCGCAGGATATCGTGCCGTTTCAGAGCGCCTTTGAGCGGCCCACGGCGGTCGGCCCTTTTGCGCAAATTATGCATGCCGCCATCGATCAGGGCATTGCCCGCGCGGCCTTCAGTGAGATGCTCGACTTTATTCGTACCAAAGCACGCCCGTGGCCCGACGCGGGCGTGGAGCGGGCCGCAGACGATCCGCTGCTGATCGATCGTGTGGGACAAATGGCGGCGCGTTTGCAGGCAGGAGAAGCCTTACTGGAAGATGCAGGCGAGGCCGTGGATGCCGCGCAGCGCGAACCTGATGCACAACGGGTTGCGCATGCTTCCATACAGGTTGCCGCCGCGCGCGCCTGGACAACGGAGTGCGCGCTGGAAGCGGCGAACCTGCTGTTTGAGCTTTCAGGCACCCGCTCGGCGCTGCGGGAACATAATTTTGACCGCCACTGGCGCAATGCGCGTACCCATACGCTGCACGATCCGGTGCGCTGGAAATATCCACTGATTGGCGACTACATACTGAACGGCACGCTGCCACCGCGCAGGGGGACAATATGAAGCCGGCAAAACAGCTGTTACTGAACGCGTTTAACATGAACTGCGTTGGCCATATTCATCATGGCATGTGGACGCATCCGCAGGATCGCTCCACCGAATTTAACGATCTGGATTACTGGCTGGATCTGGCGAAAACGCTGGAACGCGGCCTGTTCGACGGTCTGTTTATTGCCGATATCATCGGCGTTTATGACGTTTATCAGCAGGGCATAGCGTTGACGGCCAGCGAATCTATTCAGCTACCGGTTAACGATCCGCTGATGCTGGTATCGGCAATGGCCAGCGTGACGCAGCATCTGGGCTTCGGCCTGACGGCGAATCTCAGCTACGAAGCGCCTTATCCGTTCGCCCGACGCTTATCTACCCTTGACCATCTGACCAAAGGCCGCGTGGGCTGGAACATCGTTACCGGCTATCTCGACAGCGCCGCCCGGGCGATGGGGCAAACCGAGCTGGTGAGCCACGATCGTCGCTATGACCAGGCCGATGAGTTTCTTGAGGTCTGCTATCGCCTGTGGGAAGGCAGTTGGGAAGAGGATGCGGTGATCAATGATAAAGCGCGCAGGCGTTATGCCGACGCCAGCAAAATTCACCCGGTACGCCATCAGGGCGAATTTTATCAGCTGGAAGGCTATCACCTCTCGCAGCCTTCGCCGCAGCGCACGCCGCTGCTGTTTCAGGCGGGAAGCTCCGGGCGCGGCACGCGTTTTGCGGCAAATCATGCGGAATGCACCTTTGTGAATGGGCGGACGCCGCAGGCGATGCGAATTCAGTCGGATAAGCTGCGTCGGGCAGCACAGGATGCGGGCCGCCAGCCTGACGATCTGAAGATTTTTATGGGCATCTCGGTGATCGTTGCGCCGACCGAAAGCGAAGCGCAGGAGAAATACCGTGAGTATCTGCGCTATGCCAGCCCGGAGGCGGGCGTGGCGCATTTTTCCAGTTCCATCGGCATCGATCTGGCGCAGTTCGGGCTGGACGAACCGATCCGCAGCGGCCCGACGCGGGCCATCGAATCCGTCAGCAAAGCCTTTGAAGGCTGGACGCGGCGGCAGCTGCTAGAGCAGCACGCGCTCGGCGGCCGCTACGCGCTGATTGTCGGCAATCCGTCGCAGGTGGCGGAGGCATTGATCAACTGGCTTGATGAAGGCGGCATCGACGGTTTTAACCTGACGCGCATCGTGAATCCGCAAAGCTATATCGACTTTATCGATCTGGTGGTACCGGAACTTCAGCTGCGCGGGCGCTATAAAACCGGCTATCAGCCCGGCACCTTTAGAAAAAAAATTTTTGGCGATAACAGGCTGCCGGATCGTCATCCGGCGGCTCGCGACCGCATCACTTCTGGGGATCCACGATGACATTTAAACACCTTTTGCTGGCCGGGATTTTGGGCCTGACTTCGACGGCAACGCTGGCGGCGAACTACGACGGGCCGCTGAAAGTCGGCACCACATCCGCCTTTGCGCCGCCGCTGGAAACCGCCGTAGCCGAGGCGAAAAAGCAGGGACTTGCCGTCGATCTGATCGAATTCAGCGACTGGACCGCGCCCAACGTCAGCCTTGAAAACGGCGATATTGACGTGAATCTGTTTCAGCATCAGCCGTTCCTTGATAACGCTAACCAGCAGGGCGGCTTTCACCTGGTGAAATACGCGCCCGCAATCATCAATAACGTCGGGCTTTATTCGCTGAAACACAGTAGCCTGGCGCAGATCCCCGATGGCGGCACGGTAGCCATCGCCAACGATCCGATTAACGGCGGGCGCGGGCTGCTGCTGTTGCAAAAAGCGGGGCTGCTCAGGCTCAAGCCAGGCGCCGGGCTGAAATCTACCCTGGATGATATTGTGGAAAATCCAAAGCATTTGAGGATCCTCGAAGTGGAGGCGGTACAGCTTTCCCGCTCGCTGGAAGAGGTCGATCTGGCGCAGGGCTATCCGCATTATCTGCGCGCGTCGGGGGTGATCGATCCAAACAACGCGTTGCTGTTTGACGGGCTGGAACACCCTGAATACGTCATTCAGTTTGTCATTCGCGATGGGCATCAGGACGATCCAAGACTGAAAAAGTTCGTCGACATCTATCAGCATTCCCCGGTGGTTCGCGCCAGCCTGGATAAATTTTACGGCAAGCTTTATCAGCCTGGCTGGAGCCAGTAATGGTCAGTTTTGCCTGGCCGGAGCAGGCCACGGAAACAGAACAATCGGTGCGGATGAGCAGTCGTGTGCATATTGCCGTAAGCGGCCTGGTGAAACGCTATCCGGGCCAGCACAGCGATGCGTTGCAGGAGATCAACCTGCATATTCCCCACGGCGACATCTTCGGCATTATTGGACGCAGCGGCGCCGGGAAATCATCGTTAATCCGCTGTCTTAACCGGCTGGAAAATCCTTCTGCTGGCAGCGTGGTGATTGAGGGTGTTGATATCGGCAGCCTGTCCGCCACCGAGCTGGTGAACTGGCGTCGCGGCACCGGCATGATCTTCCAGCACTTCAATTTGCTGTCGGCAAAAACGGTACGCGAGAACGTTGAATTACCGCTGCGCGTTGCGGGTGTCGCGAAGCCGCAACGCCAGCGCAAGGTCGATGAACTGCTGGCGCTGGTGGGGCTGGAAGCCTGGCAGCATGCTTATCCGGCCCAGCTTTCCGGCGGTCAAAAGCAGCGCGTGGGGATTGCCCGCGCGCTGGTTCACGATCCCCAGCTGCTATTGTGCGATGAGGCGACCTCGGCGCTTGACCCGGAAACCACGCGGGCAATCCTCGCCCTGCTGCGTGATATCAACCGGCAGAAGGGCATCACTATCGTGCTGATCACCCATGAGATGGATGTGATCCACGATTTGTGTCACCAGGTCGCGGTACTGGAACAGGGAAGGATTATTGAACAGGGCCCGGTATGGCAGGTGTATGGTGACCCGCAGCAGGAGACCACCCGGCTGTTGCTGAATCCGCATTCTGCCAGCCTGCCGGAACCGCTGGCAGATCGGCTTCAGCCTCAGCCCTCGCCCTTTTCCCGCCCGCTAATCTGTCTGCATTATACCGGGCAGGGCGCGGTGCCGGATCTGGCCAAACTGGCTGGCGTGTCTGGCAGCGAGCTGACGCTGGTTCAGAGCGCGCTGGAATGGGTGCAGGGGCGGCAAATTGGACGGTTGTTACTGCTGGCGGCGGCCAGCGGACAGCGTTTTCAGGCAAAAGATATTTCAGGGCGACTCGCCGATCGTGTGGAGGTAATAGGTTATGTTAGCGCTTGATCGACTGTGGCAGGGATTCCTGGATACGCTGATGATGGTGGGATGTTCCTCGCTGGCCGCGCTGCTGTCTGGTCTGCCGCTGGCGGTGATCCTTGTGACGTCCGGCCGGGGAAATCTCTTTCCCGCACCGACGGTAAACCGCCTGCTCGGCTGGCTGGTCAATCTGTTCCGCTCGGTACCGTTTCTGATTTTGATGGTGGCACTGATCCCCTTTACCCGTCTGATTGTGGGCACCAGCTACGGCGTCTGGGCGGCGGTAGTGCCGCTGACGCTGGCGGCAACGCCCTTCTTTGCCCGCATCGCCGAAGTCAGCCTGCGCGAAGTGGACAAAGGGCTGATCGAGGCGGCGCAGGCGATGGGTTTTCATCGCTGGCACATTATCTGGCACGTGCTGCTGCCGGAAGCGCGGCCCGGCATCGTCAGCGGTTTTACCATTACGCTGGTGACAATGATCAACGCCTCGGCAATGGCAGGCGCTATTGGCGCGGGCGGACTCGGGGATCTGGCTTACCGCTACGGCTATCAGCGTTTCGATACCCAGGTCATGGTGACGGTGATCGTGGTGCTGGTGGCATTAGTTACGCTGCTGCAACTCTGCGGCGATCGCCTGTCGCGTCGGTTAAATCATCGCTGAACCGACAGCTGTTGCATCAAATCGCGAAATGCTATAGACAGGCTGTCAGGTAATTCTTATTATTTGGCGTTGTCTTATAATCAGGCAGAGCACCAACACTGTTTTCTTCTGCCATGCTTATAACGAGACCCTCAGGAGGATTTATGACCGACTTTTTCCGCCGTGGATTCGCCAGGATGTTGGCTGCACCCGCTAAGCTGATGCATGGATCTATTCGCCAAAACATTCAACATTCCGACAGCAGTAAAATTCTTACGGACGCTAATGGTAATGCGTCATTAAACATGAATAATCAACATGTTCGCGAATCAATGCGCGCTCGTATGGAAGAGCTTGCCCGGGAACGCTAAGGAAAAGCAATGGGTCCTCTGGTCATTATGATCGTCCTCGTATGCGGGGTCTGGTATACAGAAAACCATTATCAGTCCCGCATCCGGCAGGCCAGAAGTAACGGCTGGGCTTCTTATTTTTACGTAGCAATGCACGGCTGCAGGTTTGCCATTCTGGGATTTGGGTTCGTTTTAGTTCTTTTTTTGTTGCTGCTGTTAATCACGCTGCTTATAAATTTGTTTGGATTGATATGGCCGGATATCCACGTTGATCTTTTTTCGTGGCTAACCGAAATCAAGATCATGTCATATCCTGTTTTTTTTTATTTTTCTTTAGGCACCGCCGGTCTTTTTGCCTGGTTCGCGGGAAATAATGCCAAAAAAGAAATTGAAGATGAAAAGAAGCGCCTTGCTGCCTATCGCGAAGTGGCTGCGCAGGATGGCATTGAAGCGCTATTAGTTCAGGCGATCGATGAAGATAAACTTATTTTCGTTACGCTAAAATCCAGAAAAGTCTACATTGGCTATGTTGCAGCGCCGCGAATTGAACATACGCATACACAGCATCTGGCCATCATTCCTTATATTAGTGGCTACCGTGATAAAGATACGCTTCGATATTACGAACAACACCGTTACTACGAGCTTTATCTCAGTGAAAATATTACGCCACGTTCTGAACCGCTTAATTTACAGCATTTCCGACATGTTATTCCTATGGATCAGGTTGAAGCCGTTTCGCTCTTTGATGTAAAGACCTATAAAATGTTCGATAGCTTTTCTGAAAAATCTCAATAATCGGGCATTTCCCTGCTGCCCGATTGCGCGTTAAAAACCGAACTCACCCCAGTACGCGTTCGCGTTTAATTTTTTCCTGTTCACGGCTCTCTTTGCTCGGCACCAGCTGGAAATCAAACTTCACCTCAGTGTGCGGCGACGGCATATCCCGCTCTCGGGCCAGGGCCTTATCGGTGACGCTAACCGGATCGGCAATCAGCTCTTCGCGCGTGGCAAAGGCAAAATCGTCCCACAGCCACAGATCGCCATTCAGATTGATCTGCGTGGTCAGATGCTTGCAGCCGGGCGCGGAGACAAAAAAGTGAATATGCGCCGGGCGATTACCGTGACGGCCAAGCTGATTCAGCAACGCCTGAGTAGGGCCATCAGGCGGGCAGCCGTAGCCGGAAGGCAGGATACTTCTGACCGCATAGCAGCCATCCGCGCCGGTTTTAATGCGGCGGCGCAGGTTATATTCGCTCTGCGACCGGTCAAAGAAAGAGTAATTTCCCAGCGTGTTAGCATGCCAGATATCGACAACGGCACCGGCTACCGGGTTGCCCTGCGGATCCGTTACCCGGCCATAAAGCCACATGGGTTCTCCTTCGTCCGTACCGTCATCCATACGCGTATACCCTTCCGCCAGCGGCGCATTAGCGACATACAGCGGTCCTTCAATAGTGCGCGGCGTGCCGCCGGCGGTGCCTTCGGCCTCCGCTTTAGCATCCGCGCGCATATCAAGAAAGTGTTCCAGTCCCAGCCCCGCCGCCAGCAGCGCCACCTCCTTACGTTCCCCAAGAACGTTGAGATAGTTCACCGCCTGCCAGAACTCTTCATCGGTGACATCAAATTTGTCGATGGTGCGGCACACGTCGCCCAGTAGCTGAGTCAGGATTGCTTTAAAACGGTCATCGCCGCTGTCTGTCGTAATGCCACAGCTGATGGCCAGCAGCTTTTCCAGCTCTAGAGGGTTAATCAGGGTCTGAGACATGGCGTCTTCCTCTTTGTAGGGTAGCTATTATTATTTACTGGTCATCATCTCTTATTGAGGAAGGATGGCGACACAGAGGCTGAATTTTCATCGTCATATAAGGATATAAAGGCAGACCGGTCAGGATTTCATGTAGCTCGTCGTTATTTTCGACGTCAAAGATACTGACGTTTTCATACAGGCCGGCAAGGCGCCAGATATGACGCCATTTCCCCGACTGCTGTAATTTCTGCGCATAGGCTTTCTCCTGCGCTTTTAATTCGCTGGCACGATCTGGCGATAGCGTCGCGGGAATATTTACCGTCATTTCTACTTTAAATAGCATGTTGTTCCTCACTGTTTACGGGTGTAGTGCCGAAGTTTGTCTTCATCAATTTCAATGCCCAGGCCCGGGCCTTGTGGCAATTTCACCTGACCGTTCTGATAATCCAGCGGTGTCGTTACGATGTCATCTTTTAACAGCAGCGGACCGAACATCTCGGTGCCGCTGCGCATTTGTAGCGTAGACCAGGCATGCAGCGAAGCCACCGTACCCAGCGTGCCTTCCAGCATGGTACCGCCATAGAGCGAAATACCTGCCGACTGGGCCACGTGAGCCAGCTTAATCACCTGCGCCGGGCCGCCAGCCTTGGCGATCTTCAGCGCGAAAGCGCCGGTAAAGCCGCCGCTTGCCAGCGCAAAAGCAGCATGGCTGTCGGTGACGGCTTCGTCGGCCAGGATCGTCACCGGCATGCGCTGGCTGAGCGCAATAAGATTGTGGCGTTCCTGCAACGCCAGCGGCTGTTCGATCATGCTGATACCGCCGTCGTGCAGCTGAGGTATAGCTTTCAGTGCGGTGGTCATATCCCAGGCCTGATTGACATCAACATGTACCGGAACGTCGTCACCCAACGCGGCTTTGATCGCCAGCGCATGCGCCACATCGGTTTCCAGCGGCTGCGCGCCAATTTTCAGCTTGAAAGCGCGATGACGACCTTCCGCCAACAGGCGATGTCCCTCATCAATATCTCTTTCCGTGCTGCCGCTCGCCAGCGTCCAGAGCACCGGTAACCGTTCACTCAGCGCGCCGCCGAGCAGGCTGCTGACCGGCAGCTTGTGCGCCTTGCCCAGCGCATCAAGAAAGGCAGTTTCCAGCGCCGATTTGGCAAAGGTGTTGCCTTTCACGCTGGTATTCATGGTTTCAGCCAGCGATTCGACGCCGCTGAAGGTTTTTTGGCAAAGCAGCGGCGACAGATAGCCATCAATGGCGGATTTGATCGCCTCAGGGCTTTCAGGACCGTAGCTCAATCCGCCAATGGTCGTCGCCTCGCCCCAGCCGGTAATACCGCCTGCGCAGGTCATTTTAACAATGGTCAGCGTCTGGCAGCCCATGGTTACCATCGACAGCTTGTGCGGACGAACCGTGGGAATATCCACCAGCCAGCAGGAAAGGGCTTCAATCGTTAAGGCCATGAATCGCTCCGGAAGTCAGGTAAGTCAGTACCTGTTGGCTGAATTCAGCCGCACAGGCGACGTTAGAAAGATGAGAGGCGGGCAGGGTACAGCAGGTTGCCGCCGGGGCACGTTCCTGAATCCACCGCGCATCGTTCAGGGTGGTAACGGGATCGGCCTGACCGGCGATCAGCAGCATCGGCCGCGTCATGTTTGCGACTTCCGTGCGCAAATCGGCTGCGGCCAGCACCTCGCAGCAGGCGGCATACCCTTCAGGCGAGAGCAGCTTCATTTCTGCAATCAGCGAAGCGACAACGTCGGGATGAGCGTCAATGAACGCATCGGTGAACCAGCGCTGCGCCGAGCCTTCAGCCACCGTCTTCATGCCTGCCTGACGCACGCTTTCGGCCCGGCTCAGCCACGCTTCTGCTGTGCCAATTTTGGCGGCGCTGTTGGCTATCACAAAACGGTTAAAGCGCGTGGGTGCGTATCGGTTAAGCCATAAACCGGTCAGCCCGCCGAGTGAAATACCGCAGAAATGCGCGCGTTCAATCTCCAAACGATCAAGCAAAGCAATCACATCATTGCTCAACGTCTCCAGCGTTATTTTACCGTCACCGGGGGAGGCGTTGCCATGCCCACGCGTGTTGTAGCGCAGAACGCGAAACGCCTGCGTAAACCAGGGCAGCTGCGCATCCCACATCTTCCAGCTGGTGCCGAGAGAGTTCGACAGTATCAGGACGGGAGCCGCCTCTGGCCCATCCAGTCGGTATTCGCTGTCCATATTTCGCTCCTTAGACGCGTTCCACAATCATCGCGATGCCCTGGCCGACGCCAATGCACATCGTGCAAAGCGCGTAACGACCCTGACTGTTTTGCAGCTGGTGTACGGCATTCATCACCAGGCGCGCGCCAGATGCGCCAAGTGGATGTCCCAGCGCAATCGCGCCGCCGTTAGGGTTGACCCATTCGGCATCGTCCGGTAAGCCCAGCGCCCTTGTTACGCTCAGCGCCTGGGCAGCAAAGGCTTCGTTCAGTTCGATGACGTCCATCTGTTGCAGCGACAGCCCGCTTTTATGCAGCACGCGTTCCACGGCACCGACCGGGCCAAAGCCCATTACGCTGGGGGCAATGCCGCTGGTGGCGCTGGCCACCACACGCGCGAACGGCCGTAACGCGTGGCGACGCACCGCCGCTTCACTGGCAACAAACATGGCGCAGGCACCGTCATTTAAGCCTGATGCATTTCCTGCCGTTACGCTACCATCGCTGTCCACAACGGGCTTCAGGCGGCTTAACTGCGCAAGCGTGGTGGCGCGGGGATATTCATCCTGCTGAAAGCATACGGGCTGCTCGTTTTTTTTCGCCGGGAGCGTGACGGCGACAAGCTGCGGCTGATAAAACCCCTTTTCCTGCGCGGCGGCGGTGCGCTGCTGGCTTCTGAGCGCAAAAGCATCCTGATCGGCACGGCTGATATGATACTGACGCGCCAGATTTTCTGCCGTTTGCGGCATCGATTCCACGCCGTAACGCGCTTTCATCTCGGGATTGACGAAACGCCAGCCCATAGTGGTATCTTCAATCTGCTGCTGGCGGCTGAAAGCCGAACCGGCTTTGCCCATCACGTAGGGGGCGCGCGACATGCTTTCGACGCCGCCCGCAATCATCAGATCGCACTCGCCGCTTTTAATCGCCCGCGCTGCCACAGCCACCGCGTCCAGGCTCGATCCGCACAGGCGATTCAGCGTGCAGCCGGGTACGCTAACCGGCAGTCCCGCCAGTAATAGCGCCATACGTGCCACGTTACGGTTATCCTCGCCGGCCTGATTGGCGCAGCCGAGTAGCACATCATCAATGGCTTCCGCGTCCAGCTGCGGCGCAAGCTTAAGCAGCTGCGCAAGAGGAAGGGCGGCCAGATCGTCGGCACGTATTGTTGCCAGGCTGCCATTGAGACGGCCAAATGGGGTGCGGGTTGATTGACAAATAAACGCCTCAGACATGCGTCACTTCCTCCTCAGCCAGCGCAAATTGCAGGGCAACCGGGGTGATTTCCTGCAAATAATCCGCCGTAATGTCACCCAGCAGCTCAATGACCACTACGCCTGCGGGCGTAATATCCATTACCGCCATATCCGTGTAGAGGCGATCGATACACTGCATACCCGTTAGCGGATAGCGACAGGTTTCGACCAGCTTGCACTGACCTTTTTTGGTCAGATGGGTGGTCATAACCCAGACTTTTTTTGCCCCGATAGCCAGATCCATCGCGCCGCCCACGGCCGGAATGGCATCCGCTTCGCCGGTGCTCCAGTTAGCCAGGTCACCCTGTTCTGAGACCTGGTAAGCGCCCAGCACGCAGATATCCAGGTGGCCGCCACGCATCATTGCAAACGAATCACCATGGTGAAAAAAGCAGCCGCCGGGCAACAGCGTCACCGGCTGTTTTCCGGCATTAATCAGTTCAGGATCGACGGGATCTTCAGCGGGCGAGGGCCCCATACCTAAAATACCGTTTTCACTGTGCAGGAAAATCTCTTTTTCCGCAGGCAGGTAGTCCGCGATCATCGTGGGCAGGCCGATGCCTAAGTTAACGTATGCACCGTCGGGAATATCACGGGCAATACGTTGCGCAAGCTGCTGGTGATGTAAACCTTTCATCGTTTCTCCTCAGGCGCTCAGCCGGATTTCCTGCGTGGGGATCTCTACCAGACGCTGCACAAAAATACCTGGCGTCACCACGGTTTCGGGATCGATCTCGCCCAGGGCAACCACTTCGCTTACCTGAGCCAGCGTGCAGTTGCTCGCGGCGGCCATAATCGGGCCAAAGTTGCGGCCAGTTTGGTTAAAGATCAGGTTGCCCCAGCGATCGCCTCTGAGCGCTTTGATCAACGCAAAGTCGGCCTTTAGCGGCATCTCCAGCACGTAATGACGGCCCTCGAATTCGCGGACCTCTTTCCCTTCGGCCAGTTGCGTACCGTAGCCGGTCGGGGTATACACCGCGCCTAACCCTGAGCCGCCCGCCTGGATCCGTGCCACCAGGTTGCCCTGCGGCACCAGCTCCAGCTCAATTTTTTTCTCGCGGTAAAGCTGGTCAAATACCCATGAATCGCTCTGGCGCGGAAAGGAACAGATGATTTTGCGCACGCAGCCAGCGGCCAGCAGGGCAGCCAGGCCGTAGTCGCCGTTTCCGGCATTGTTGCTGATCACGGTCAGATTGCGTGGACGATGACGGATTAAGGCATCCAGCAGTTCAGCGGGCTGACCGGCCGGGCCGAAGCCGCCAATCATCAGTACGGCACCATCAGCGATATCCGCCACGGCTTCATCCGTTGAGCTAAGCACTTTATTAATCATTACGGGAGAGTCCTTTTAAACATGACCTGATGAAAAATTAGGGCAACAAATGACCCGCAACAAGTGCGAATATCAGTATTTCGTGCGATTATCGAAGCAAAACCGATTCTGCCGTGGGATTTGTGATGGTTGTTGCAAAACTGTTAACTCGCAGGCAGGGGGGCAGGAAAAGATAAAAAAATACTGTTAACTCAGGATATAAAACGCGACCGCGAGGGACAGGAGTATGGCAGAGAGCAATAATGACAGTGAACTTCAGCACGTGCAGGAAATCAGCGAGCTGGCAAACGCGCGCTATAAGGGCGATCCTAACTTTATGACCTCGCTGGCGCGCGGACTAACCGTATTGCAGGCATTCACACCGGAACACGCATCGATGACGGTGCCGCAGCTGGCAGAAAATACCGGGTTACATCGTGCCGTCGTACGACGTTGCCTTTACACCCTCAATGCCCTGGGCTTTGTCTGGTCATCCGACAGTCGGCATTATCAGCTGCTGCCGCGCGTGCTGACGATTGGTCATGCGTGGCTGCACTCTTCAAACCTGGCGCGGCAGGCGCAAACCGCGCTTGAGTATCTTAGCATGCAGCTTGATGAGTCCTGTTCGGTCGCGACGCTGGATGGCGATGCGATCCTTTATATCGCCCGGGCATCCAAAAAACGCATTATGAAAATCGATCTGGATCGCGGCAGCCGTTTACCGGCTTACGCAACCTCAATGGGCATGGTGCTGCTTGCTGAACTGACGGAAGAGGAACTGGCTGGCTACTTCGCGCGGGTAAAACTTGACGCGCTGACGGATTTCACCCTGACCGATGAGCAGGCGCTGCGGATGCAGCTGAAAAAAGTGAAGCAGCAGGGTTATGCCATTAACGACCAGCAGCTGGAACTGGGGCTTCGTTCGCTGGCGGTGCCGATGTATTCCCGCAAAGGTGGGGTGGTCGCAGCGATGAATGTCGGGACGCATGCCGCGGAGGTTTCGTTAACGGATTTACATGACAGGTTCCTGCCGAGATTGCAGCGTGCGGCAATGGAACTGGCGCTGCTGTTATAGCGTAAGCGCCGCGGGTTAAGCCGGGCATTTTTTCTTCTCGTTAAAGATAGTATTTTCCAGCCTGTGATTTTTTAGTGTCGGAGGAGGCATTTGCCTCCTCTGGATCCACTGTTATCAGGCACAACAACGATCGTTCCATGAATCACGATAGATAATATTTCCTTCCGTATACTTCCAGGTGATCGCCTCATAGCGCAATTCGAGCGTTTCAAGATGCGTACTACTCATACCGTTAGGAGACAGGTAGGGTGCAACCGTCGTGAATTTGATGTTTTCCAGAATGATATTGAAATACTCGGCCTCGATGCCTGATTCCAGAATACGGTACATCTTGATTGTCGCCTTCTTCATGGTTCGACCTTCGCAGACGGCGCGGTACAGGAGTGGTGTTGTCCGATCAAATTCCTTCACTATCGTGACAGGGCGGTGAACGCGCGTACCAGTCAGTTTTCCCCAGCTCGGATCAACCGGAATAGTGACAGCATGGGAGAATGATTTTAACTCGACAGAGCCCAGCCGCTGTGGCATTAGACAACTGCCAACAATCGGAGAACCGTTCTCATCTTCAAGCCATAAATGTGCGGGTGTAGACATGTAATTTCCTTATCAGTGGGGTTAGACTAGTGTTAGTCATACAGTTTTTTATCCATCAAAAACAAAAGACCATAATTATGAAAAATAGAGGCACAGGCCAGACAGGTCCATCAGGGAATAATTGGAAAAAGACGACTGAAAACAAAAATGTAAGTACAGCAGGTCCATAATAAGAAACTAATGAACTAAATATTCGCCTAAAAATTCTTAAAATAAGATTCATCATATCTACCGAATCATCCTGGTGATAATTTCGGCGATACCTTCATCAGATGTCCACTGAGCTTTAAACGCCTCAGCACGTTCAAATAATGGTTCAACTAAAAAGTACATCATTTCCAATTCTTGCGCATACAGTGCAGAGTAGTAAGCAGGATAGGTTAAGTGAAGACGGTGTGCGCTATCTGCTGCTTTCTGGACGATGCCATATAGACCTGCGCCTACCAGGAATTTTGTAGCCCTGGCTCCAACTAAGGCACTCATATCAACACTCAGATTCATGCCGACGGCGACAGATGATGCTGCTGCTAAAGCAAAACCTGCTTTTGTCAGTGAACTGGCGGCAATATGAATGTTGACCATCATGAGAATTTGTTTGATATTTTCCAATTGATCGGAGGTCTTATATTTAAATATTTCTTCGAAATATATTTCAAGCATGTCACAGACGATGTTTCCATGCTGTATAAGCCGATAAATTGCTCTGGAAAATCTGATATCCTCGGTCTTTTGCTGTTGGCAGACGTCCTGATATTCATCCGTAAAACAGGATGTGTAATACAGCGCACGCGTAACACCTGCACCTATCATTTCAATCTGATTTGATACTGTTTTTTCAACGCCCTTTAATGCATGTTCAAACTTTAATGCAAGAATGTTATTGGCCTGCAAATAACTGATAACTTCATTGTTGTACATAGCTGCTCCTTGCTAGTTTTCATTAAATGCCGTTGGTTATTTTTACACTCGGAAAAGCGTCCGGTAAACAGTCGGGTCACAGATACTGGCACTCAGGGGCATTTTTACCGCACGAGCCTGAAGGGTATCACTGTTTTTTAGTGCCCTCATAGCGATCCGGATACGGACATTATTTCCGGGGGCAGGATGACAACTCGCGGTTAAGCAACAGGCAAAAGCGAACGGCTGGGGGTTTTGAACAGTGCCGGGCAGGAAACGTTGTAGAGGCTGTCTGATTGGATGATGCACAGCGGCTGGACTATCCTGCTGTAGATGGAACCGCACTGGCGCTGGCCTGGCGTCGACAGGACTCCCAGACCACCTTTTTTGATTTAATAATTTTAATTGAGCAGGGAGCCGGTCTGCCGTTGAAAATCAGTCCGTTTTCTCGCCATATTCGCACAGATCTTCAATCAAACAGGAGCCACAGCGCGGCTTGCGGGCGATGCAGGTGTAGCGGCCATGCAGGATAAACCAGTGATGGCAGTCGACCTTAAACTCTTTGGGAACGACTTTGATCAGCTTCTCTTCCACCTGTTCAACGTTTTTGCCGGGCGCAAATTTGGTGCGGTTACAGACGCGGAAAATATGCGTATCAACAGCAATCGTCGGCCAGCCGAAGGCGGTATTTAGCACCACGTTAGCGGTTTTTCGCCCGACGCCAGGCAAGGCTTCCAGCGCTTCGCGGTTTTCCGGCACTTCGCCGCCGTGCTGCTCCAGCAAAATGCGGCAGGTTTTGATCACGTTCTCGGCTTTACTGTTAAACAGACCGATAGTCTTGATGTACGTTTTTACGCCGTCCACGCCCAGCGCCAGAATGGCCGCGGGCGTATTCGCTACCGGATAAAGCTTTGCGGTGGCTTTATTAACGCTGACGTCCGTGGCCTGTGCGGAAAGCAGCACGGCGATCAGCAGTTCAAACGGGGTAGAGAACACCAGCTCCGTGGTGGGATGCGGGTTGTTATCCCGCAGTCGACTTAAAATTTGCTGACGCTTGTCCTTATTCACGCGGCACTCGCTTTCCCTTCCGGCACGGCGGCCTGCTGCGCCTTACGGGCTGCACGCGCTTTCATCTTGTTATCAATCAGGTATTTGGCGGCCAGCAGCATGCCCAGACCAATAAACGCGCCCGGCGGCAGCATCGCCAGCAGCATCGGCGAATCGAAATGAACGACCTGCACGCGCAGTACTTTCGCCCACGGGCCGAGCAGCTGATCGGCACCGTTAAAAATGGTGCCGTTACCGATAATTTCACGGATCGATCCCAGCACCACCATCACGCTGGTTGCCCCTAAACCAATTGCCATGCCGTCCAGCGCCGAGAGCGGCACGCTGCTGCGCGAAGCGACCGCTTCAGCACGACCGACCACAATACAGTTAGTCACGATCAGCGGAATAAAAATCCCTAACGACTGATACAGGCCGTAAGCGTAGGCGTTAATCAGCATCTGCACGCAGCTCACCACGGCAGCGATAATCATCACATAGATCGGAATACGGATATCGGCAGGCACCCAGCGGCGCGAGGCGGAAATGGCGCTGTTAGTACAGGTCAGCACCAGCGTTGTCGCCAGTCCCAGCCCGAGCGCATTGGTTGAGGTGGACGTGACCGCCAGTAATGGGCAGAGGCCCAGCAGCTGTACCAGCGCCGAGTTGTTTTTCCACAGCCCGCCGATCAGCAGGGTTTTAGCTTCACTCATTGGAGTCTCCACAGGTTGGCAGCGAGGCGAGTTGCCCCGGCAACGTTTCAACAAACAGCGTAGCGCGTTTTGTCGCGTTCACGACCGCGCGTGGTGTAATCGTTGCGCCGGTAAACTGATCGAAATCACCGCCGTCTTTTTTTACAGCGAAGTGCTGGTCATCTTTACCGTGCAGCTGAACGCCATTAAAGCTGTTGATCCAGTTGGAAATACGCAGCTCTATTTTGTCGCCGAGGCCTGGCGTTTCATGGTGTTCAACCACGCGCACACCCAGCACTTTACCGTTAAAATCTGCGCCGACAATCATCTGAATTGCGCCAGAATAGCCGTCCGGCGCGGTTGTCTCAAGCGCCACGGCCACCGGTTTATCATCTTTACGTGCCAGATAGAGGTGATGACCGCCGTTGCCGAGCGCCGGGTTGCTGACCAGATAACACTCCTGCTGAATGTGGTTATTGTACAGCTCCGGCGGCACAACCTGATCGAGCAGAATTTTTTGCTGCACCACGGTCTGGTGCTCAATGGTCGGTTTGGTCACGGCATTAATCACCGCCGTCAGTCCGGTGGTCACGGCAGCAAACAGCGCCAGCGTGACGCCGTTTTTACGAATCGCATCCAGCATCACTTCTCCTTACGATGGCCGTAAACGCGCGGCTGAGTATAGTAATCAATCAGCGGCACGGTAATGTTTGCCAGCAGTACGGCAAAGGCCACGCCGTCCGGATAACCACCATAGCTGCGAATTAGCCAGACCAGCAGGCCAATCAGTACGCCATACAGCAGACGACCTTTATTGGTGGTTGAGGCCGTTACCGGATCGGTAGCGATAAAGAACGCGCCAAGCATGGTTGCGCCGGAGAACAGGTGTACCACCGGTGAGACCAGGCCCTGAGGCGAGAGCAGCCAGCCCAGCGTTGAGAACACCGCCAGCGACAGCAGGATGCTGACGGGAATATGCCAGCGGATGCTGCGAGTCATCAGCAGGAACAGGCCGCCGACCAGGTAGCCAATGTTGACCCACTGCCAGCCGAGGCCGGCAATGACGCCGCTGTAAATCGGCTCGGCCAGCAGCTGCTCTGCGCTGTGGCCCGCGCGAAGACCGGTTTTAAAAGTATCCAGCGGCGTAGCCTGACTGACGCCGTCGACGCCAATTTGCAGCTGCTGCATGGTATGACCGTCCAGCGTCAGGCCGTGGAAAATCATGCTCAACGTATCAGCAAAGCCAGGCGTCACGGCCTGGAGCGCGTCCGGCGGCAGCCAGCTGGTCATCTGTACCGGGAAGGAGATCAGCAGCACCACATAGCCGACCATCGCCGGGTTGAACGGGTTCTGGCCCAGCCCGCCGTAAAGCTGCTTGGAGATTACCACGGCAAAAACGGTACCGATAACGATAACCCACCAGGGGGCAAGCGGGGGGATGCTGATCCCCAGCAGCAAAGCCGTCAGCAGGGCAGAGTTATCGCCCAGCGTCTTGGCTAACGGCTGTTTACGCAGCTTAAGGATAGCGGCTTCGGCACCAATACCTGCGGCGGCGGCAATCACGACCTGGATCAGCGTGCCCCAGCCGAAAAAGTACCATTGGGCCGCCAGGCCCGGCAGGCAGGCAAGCAGAACCAGCAGCATAATAGTGCCGGTGCTGCGGCGGTTATGAGTGTAGGGCGAACTAGCGATGCGAAAAGCCATTTAATCCTCTTGCGTAGAATGCTGCGCTTTGCGCGCTTTAACGCGAGCGATGGCCGCCGCCACTGCTGCTTTGCGGGGATCGACAACCGCCGATCCTTCATGATCTTCTTCAGTCGGCGTCGCGTCGGCTGTTGCAGCGCTTGCTGCCGCCGGCGCCGCTTCAGCATTTCCCGCCGCCTGAGCGGCTTTCTTTGCTTTGGCACGGGCGATAGCGGCCTCGACGGCGGCTTTGCGTTTATCAACCGGCGCGTCGGTTTCCGCTGGTGCTTCAGCTATTACAGCGTTTGCTGCTGTCGGCGTCGCTTCAGCTGTTGCAGCGCTTGCTGCTACCGGCGCCGCTTCAGCATCTGCCGCCGCCTGAGCGTCTTTCTTCGCTTTGGCACGGGCGATAGCGGCCTCGAAGGCGGCTTTGCGTTTATCAACCGGCGCGTCGGTTTCGGCTGGTGCTTCGGCTATTACAGCGTTTGCTGCTGTCGGCGTCGCGTCGGCTGTTGCAGCACTTGCTGCTACCGGAGCCGCTTCCGCATCTGCCGCCGCCTGAGCGGCTTTCTTCGCTTTGGCACGGGCGATAGCGGCTTCGACGGCGGCTTTGCGTTTATCAACCGGCGCGTCGGTCTGAGCTGCTACCGGAGCCGTTTCAGCCACAGCATTTCCCGCCGCCTGAGCGGCTTTCTTTGCTTTGGCACGGGCGATAGCGGCCTCAACGGCGGCTTTGCGTTTATCAACCGGCGCGTCGGTTTCGGCTGGTGCTTCAGCCGGTCTCGCGTCGGCTGTTGCAGCGCTTGCTGCCGCCGGCGCCGCTTCAGCATCTGCCGCCGCCTGAGCGGCTTTCTTCGCTTTGGCACGGGCGATAGCGGCCTCAACGGCGGCTTTGCGCGGATCAACCGGCGCGTCGGTCTGAGCTGTTTCAGCCTGAGGAGCCACGTCGGTCGCTGAGGCCACATCACTACCGGCCGCCTGAGCGCTTTTCTTCGCTTTGGCGCGGGCGATAGCCGCTTCAACAGCCGCTTTACGCGGATCGCCAGCCTGACGCGTCGCCGGTTCTGTCTCAGACTGTGTTTCCGCCTGATGTGCACGCGCAGTCGCTTTACGGGCATCCCGCTGCGCAAGCGCAACGTTGTCATTGCTCTCCTGCTTCGCCTGTGCCTGTTTCGCCTTCACGCGCTCCAGCGCCGCATCGATTTCGCCTTTATCATCCTTACTGACGGTGCGTTTAGCCTGCTGATGGCGGGCTTCACGCGCCAGTTTTTCGCGCTCAAGACGAGCCTGACGCGCTTCAAAACGGGCTTTAGCTTGCGCCGTCCGTTCGGCTTCCAGATCGATAGCGCGAATTTCCGCTTTTTCCTGACGGTAATACTGCACCAGCGGGATATTGCTTGGGCAGACGTAAGCACAGGCACCACACTCAATGCAATCGGCGATATTGTGCTCACGAGCCTTGTCGTGATCGCCGCCACGGCTATACCAGTAGAGCTGCTGCGGCAGCAGCGCCGCCGGGCAGGCATCGGCGCAGGCGCTACAGCGAATACAGGATTGTTCGTCGTCGTTGTTGCCCATTTCACTGGCGGAAGGGGCGAGAATACAGTTGGTGATTTTCACCACCGGCACGTCGAGCGTTGGTAACGTAAAGCCCATCAGCGGGCCGCCCATGATCACCATCTGGCCGGGAATCGGCGTAAAATCAGCCTGCTGCAACAGATGGCTGATTGGCGTACCAATTCGGCCCCACACGTTGCCAGGCCGCTGTACTGACTCACCGGTTAAGGTTACTACGCGCTCGGTCAGCGGCTCGCCATCGATAATGGCCCGTTTAACCGCCCAGGCTGTGCCGACGTTTTGCATCAGCACGCCTATATCGGTTGAGCGTCCGCCATGGGGCACTTCCAGCCCGGTGAGGATTTTAGTGAGCTGCTTCGCGCCGCCGGAAGGATATTTAGTGGGGATCACGCGAATTTGCATATCCAGCGCGCCGCCCAGCGCTTTTTTCAGCGCGGCAATCGCTTCCGGCTTGTTATCTTCAATGCCAATCAGCACCCGCTCGGATTGCAGCACCCACGCCAGGATGCGGCTGCCTTCAATCACTTCTGCGGCGCAGTCCTGCATTAGTCGGTCATCGGCGGTGATGTAAGGTTCACACTCAGCGGCATTGATAATCAGCGTTTTCACGCCGCGAAGGCCGCCTTTCAGCTTGGTCGCGGTCGGAAAGCCTGCACCGCCAAGACCGGCCACGCCCGCCTGATGGATCATCTCGACAAGAGTCGACCGCTCTGCCTGACGATAGTCGGCCAGCGGGCTTTTTTCGATCCAGCGATCCTCGCCATCCGGGGTGATAAAGATGCACATTTCCGCCAGCGCAGAAGGGTGTGCCGTCATATGAGGCGCAATAGCCTCAACGGTACCGGAGGTGGGCGCATGCACCGGCAGCATCCGGCCACGGCCAAAGGTCAGCGGCTGACCGCGCAGGACTTTATCGCCCGGGCTGACCAGCAGTTCACCTTCGTGACCAATATGCTGCTTGATGGGAATAATAAACCGCGCCGGCAGCGGCAGCTGACGCAGCGGCGTGCCGGTAGACTGGGTTTTCATTTCAGGGGGATGGATACCGCCTTCGAAATCCCAAAGTGGTTCTTTTTTAAGGAATTTAAACAGATTACGCATGGCTTTCCACAGAAATGACCTTGACCGGGATGCTTTGCAGATCCCACTTCCAGTTAGCGGTCGTCGTCGCTACCGGACGCATCTCAATGCAGTCGGTTGGGCAGGGAGCAACGCACAGGTCGCAGCCGGTACAGACATCGCTCAGCACCGTGTGCATCGCGCGCGTGGCGCCGACGATGGCATCGACCGGACAAGCCTGAATGCATTTGGTACAGCCGATACAGTTTTCTTCATCGATCCAGGCAACTTTGCGCTCCGGCTCGCGTGCTTCTTCATCGCCCAGCGGCTGCGGCTCAACGTTCAGCAACGCTGCCAGCTTCAGCATGGTCTGCTCGCCGCCCGGCGCGCATTTATTGATCATCTCATTATTGTTGCCGACCGCATCCGCATAGGGGCGGCAGCCAGGGTAGCCACACTGCCCACACTGGCTTTGTGGCAAAATCGCGTCGATTTGTTCAACAATCGGATCTTCTTCAACCTTAAACCGGCGCGAGGCATAGCCCAACAGGCCGCCAAACAGCAGGCCAAGCGCACTTAATACCGCTACAGCAATCCACACCGCACTCATCAGAATTTTACCAATCCGCTAAAGCCCATAAATGCCAGCGCCATCAGTCCCGCGGTGACCAGCGCAATCGACGACCCTTTAAACGGGGCGGGCACGTCGGCCAGCACCAGACGCTCACGGATACCGGCGAACAGCACCATCACCAGCGAGAAGCCAAGCGAAGCGCTAAAGCCATACAGCGCGGCCTGTAAAAACGTGTGGTTGAGATTCACGCTCAGCAGCGGAACGCCCAGCACGGCACAGTTAGTGGTGATCAACGGCAGGAAAATGCCTAACAGACGATAAAGGTCCGGGCTGGTTTTACGCACCACCATTTCGGTGAACTGCACCACAACGGCGATCACCAGGATATAGGCCATGGTGCGCAGATAGACCAGATCCAGCGGCAGCAGGATCAGGTGATTCACCAGCCATGCGCAAATCGAGGCCAGTGTGATAACGAAAGTGGTGGCGAGTCCCATGCCAATCGCGGTTTCCAGTTTTTTGGAAACGCCCATAAAGGGACAGAGGCCGAGAAACTTCACCAGAACGAAGTTATTCACCAGCACTGTGCCAATAAAAAGAAGCAGGTAGTCAGTCATGATTACGCCTGAGAAAAATAAAACGCGTTATTATCGGATATTCCAGGCTCTGCGACAACCGCAGGCCGGGGTAATCGCACTGAAGAGAAAACTTTTGCTTTTTTTTTAAGCGATGGGCAGGGCATCTTGTTTACTTAACTTCTTGAATAACAGATTAATATTTTGACTGGCGGAGGTGGCGTCAGGGGTAAAAAACGAGGAAAAATAAACAGCGCGCTGCGTCATTTAGCAACCAGCAACGCACTTACGGACAGGAATACTGACCACGGTGGGCCAACGCGTGACGCTTTCACGGTTCCAGAAACGGGTTATATCACGTAGCGCCAGACGGACTTCGGCACACAGCCAAGATCAAACAGACGACCACCTGAGGCCAGCTCGGCACGGCGGTGATCGGCAGCACGATACATGTCAATAATCTCTTTGTTATCGGTAAGAGAGTAGTTGAGGTGGTCGAAGAGTTTCTCCAGGGTATCCGGAGAACTTACTTTACGAAATTTTAACAGATAATCTTGAACTGTCATGTTTGCCGTTGAGGTCAGATATAAGAGGCTCCAAGTATATGACCCGCAAAAAAAGTGTCTATACGGTTAATGCAAAAAGAAGATAAATTCAGAATAAAGAGTAAGTCATTTCCGCATTCTTAATACCGCCATTGCCTTAATAGCGCTATTTCCGATATGAAGTCATTTTCAAAAGCAAAGAGGCGGTAAAAGTTCTGGTTAATGGCTGGCAGCATAAGATGTGCTCGCCGTCACATATTCCACAACAAACGCCGTTTTTCTGAATAAGGCGATTATGACAGAACCTGACCTGCTGCTTGTAATCGGTTTCATGAAGCCTCGCGATAACCGTTTCTCTTTTCTACAAATAATTAACAAATCATCCGCCGCTCTGCCAGGCCATTAATCCATATTATTGCCGTGCGGAATGTGCTGCGTTTTGGTAACTGCCTTTATTTGCGACGTTTTGTGAGCATTGTCGAAAATGTTTTCTGCGGCGTGGTCCAGACTTTGTCAGCATTTGACCCTACACAATAAAAAAAGTTAAGAGGAGCAGTGACCATGTGGAAGCGTTTACTTTTATCCACCTTCGTTAGCGCAAGCTTGTCGGGTGCCGCGCTGGCAGAAAACCTTACGGTTGGTTTTTCTCAGGTCGGTTCGGAGTCGGGCTGGCGCGCAGCGGAAACCAGCATGGCGAAAAGCGAGGCGAAAAAGCGTGGAATTACGCTAAAAATCGCCGACGGCCAGCAAAAACAAGAGAATCAAATCAAAGCGGTGCGATCCTTTATTGCCCAGGGCGTTGATGCCATTTTTATTGCGCCCGTAGTGCAAACCGGCTGGGAACCGGTACTTGAGGAAGCGCGGGACGCAAAAATCCCGGTTTTCCTGCTGGATCGCGCCATCGTGGTTAAAGACAAATCGCTGTATATGGCAGTGGTCACCGCCGACAACGTTTATGAAGGTAAGCTGATTGGCGACTGGCTGGTTAAAGAGCGCGCCGGTAAGCCTTGCAACATCGTTGAATTGCAGGGAACGGTAGGGGCCAGCGTGGCGATTGACCGTAAAAAAGGCTTTGCAGAAGCGATCGCCGATGCGCCTGGTCTCAAAATCATTCGTTCCCAGTCCGGCGACTTTACCCGCAGCAAAGGTAAAGAGGTGATGGAAAGCTTTATCAAGGCGGAAAACAACGGCAAAAACATCTGCATGGTTTATGCCCATAACGACGATATGGCCATCGGTGCTATTCAGGCAATTAAAGAAGCCGGGCTCAAACCGGGCAAAGATATCCTGACCGGATCTATCGATGGCGTGCCGGATATTTATAAAGCGATGCTGGCTGGCGAGGCAAATGCAAACGTCGAACTGACCCCAGATATGGCTGGCCCTGCTTTTGACGCGCTGGAGAAATTCCGCAAAGAAGGCGTTCAGCCGCCAAAAATTATCAAAACCGAATCCAGACTCTTTCTTACTGCCGATGCCCAGGCGCAACTCGATAAGAAAAAAGGCATGGGTTACTGATCCTCTCGCCGCCTGACTGCCAGGCGGCTTTTTTAGGGTATGGCGAATGGCGATCAACACCGGGGTATTCTCTTCCGCACCGCTGCTTGGCATCAGCGGCGTCAGTAAAACTTTTCCAGGCGTAAAGGCGCTGGACAATGTCTCATTTTCCGTATGCAGCGGAGAAATTATGGCGCTGCTGGGGGAAAACGGCGCCGGAAAATCCACGCTGATTAAAGTCCTGACCGGCGTGTACCAACGTGATGCCGGAAGCATTGAGCTGGCGGGTAATAAAATCAATCCGCGCAGTACGGCGGAAGCGCAAAAGGCGGGTATTGGCACCGTCTATCAGGAAGTGAATCTGCTGCCTGATATGTCGGTTGCCGATAACCTGTTTATTGGCCGTGAACCCAAACGTTTCGGCTTTATCGATCGCCGCAAGCTGGTCAGGCAGGCGAACGCCTTACTCAACAATTATGGCTTTGAGTTGGATGTGACCAGACCGCTGGGTCAATATTCAGTGGCGATGCAGCAGATTATTGCGATTTGCCGCGCCGTCGATCTTTCGGCCCAGATATTGATCCTCGACGAACCGACGGCCAGCCTGGACGCCAGCGAAGTCGAAATGCTGTTTACGCTGATGAATCAGCTAAAAGCCCGAGGTATGGGGCTGATTTTTGTCACGCATTTTCTCGATCAGGTCTACAAGGTCAGCGATCGAATCACCGTTTTACGCAACGGGCAATTCGTCGCTACGCGGGAAACCCGCGAGCTGCCGCGTCTGGAGCTGATTAAGCTGATGCTGGGACGTGAGCTGCTGGAAACCGCGCTACAGCGCGCGGGCAGCACCTTAAAAAGCAATCAGCCGGTGGTAGAATTCCAGGATTACGGCAAGAAAGGGACCATCGAACCGTTTAGCCTGAGCGTCCGTCCTGGCGAAGCGGTTGGCCTTGCCGGTCTGCTTGGCTCCGGGCGAACCGAAACCGCTGAGCTGCTGTTTGGCATTAAACGTGCCGACAGCGGCAGCGCCTTCATCAAGGGAAAAAAACGCACGATCCGCACGCCTGCTCAGGCATCCCGTCTGGGCATGGGCTTTTGCCCGGAAGATCGTAAAACCGACGGCATTATCGGTGCGGCGTCGGTGCGGGAAAATATTATTCTGGCTCTTCAGGCCCAGCGGGGCTGGCTCCGCCCGGTTAAGCGGCGTGATCAGGAACAGATAGCCGAACGCTTTATCAAAAGCCTGGGTATTCGTACGCCTCACGCAGAACAACCCGTCGAGCTGCTCTCGGGCGGCAATCAGCAGAAGGTTTTACTGTCACGCTGGCTGGTGACAAAACCGCAATTCCTGATCCTCGACGAGCCAACGCGCGGCATTGATGTCGGCGCCCACGCGGAAATCATTCGCCTGATCGAATCGCTCTGCGCCGATGGGCTGGCGCTGCTGGTGATCTCCTCAGAGCTGGAAGAGCTGGTGGGCTATGCCGATCGGGTGGTGATCCTGCGGGATCGCCAGCAGGTGGCAGAAATTTCGCTGGCCGAGCTTTCGGTGGCCGCCGTGGTTAACGCAATTGCGGCTGGGGGGACATATGCTTGAGACTCATCTCACATCGGAAAAAAGGCCAAAGCGTTTTCCACGAGGAATGCCGCAAATTGCGGCGCTGATCCTGGTGCTGCTCGCCGACAGCCTGGTGACGCACAACTTCTTTGCTATTCATCTTCAGGATGGCCGTCTTTTTGGCAGCCCCATCGATATTCTTAACCGTGCCGCGCCCGTTGCGCTACTGGCCATCGGCATGACGCTGGTGATTGCGACCGGCGGCATTGATTTGTCGGTCGGGGCGGTGATGGCGATTGCGGGCGCAACGGCGGCGACGCTGACGGTAGCCGGACACAGCCTGAGCATCATCGTGCTTGCCACGCTGGGCGTGGGGATTCTTTGTGGCGTATGGAACGGCGTGCTGGTGGCGTTACTGAAAATCCAGCCGTTTGTGGCCACGCTGATCCTGATGGTGGCCGGACGAGGCGTCGCACAGCTGATCACCCAGGGGCAAATTGTGACCTTTGACAGCGAAGCGCTTGCGCGGCTTGGCAGCGGCACGCTGTGGCTACTGCCGATACCGCTCTGGATAACGCTGATGCTGGCGCTGCTGGTCTGGCTGCTGGTGCGCAAAACGGCGCTGGGTATGTTTATTGAAGCCACGGGCATCAACCTGCGGGCGGCGCGAAATGCCGGGGTAAACGGCTCGGCTATTGTGATGAGCACCTATATTATCAGCGGCTTTTGTGCGGCGGTGGCCGGGCTGATCGTCACCGCGGATATTCGCGGGGCGGATGCCAACAACGCCGGTCTGTGGCTGGAACTGGACGCGATTCTGGCGGTAGTAATTGGCGGCGCGTCGCTAATGGGCGGACGCTTCAACCTGCTGCTGTCGTTAACCGGCGCGCTGATTATTCAGGCAATGAACACGGGTATCTTACTTTCCGGTTTTCCGCCTGAGCTGAATCAGGTGGTAAAAGCCGTTGTCGTCATGGCCGTGCTGCTGATCCAGGCTCCGGGCTTTATCAACCTGTTCAGGCGAGGGCGCCCACGTGTTTAAACGTCATCTGCCATTAACCATTACACTGCTGGTGTTTGTCGCGGGCTATCTGTTCTGCCTGAGCCAGTATCCTGGATTTGCCTCCACGCGGGTTATTGCCAACATTCTGACCGATAACGCGTTTCTCGGTATTATCGCCGTCGGCATGACGTTTGTGATCCTCTCCGGCGGTATCGATTTATCGGTCGGCTCGGTGATCGCTTTTACCGGCGTGTTTCTGGCTCGGGCGATAGGCGATTTCCATCTCGATCCCTGGCTGGCGTTTGCCCTGGTGCTGGTCATGGGGTCCGCTTTTGGCGCGCTGATGGGCTGGCTGATCGATGCGCTGAAAATTCCGGCGTTTATCATCACGTTAGCGGGGATGTTTTTTCTGCGCGGCAGCAGCTACCTGGTGGCGGAAAGTTCGATTCCGATCGATCATCCGCTTTACACGACGCTGTCCGGCATGGCATGGAAAATTCCCGGCGGCGGCCGTCTCAGCCTGCTGGCCGTGATTATGCTGCTTGTGGTTGTGGTGGGCATTGTGCTGGCACACCGCACCCGCTTTGGCAATCAGGTCTATGCCGTTGGCGGTAATGCCACCTCGGCACAGCTTATGGGGATCTCCACGCGCAGCACGACGGTGCGCGTCTATATGCTGTCCTCCATGCTGGCGACGCTGGCCGGCATCGTCTTCTCAATCTATACCTCTGCAGGCCATGCCCTGGCAGGCATGGGCGTGGAACTGGACGCGATTGCCTCGGTAGTGATTGGCGGAACGCTGCTTTCTGGTGGGGTTGGCACCGTGCTGGGCACGCTGTTTGGCGTGCTGATTCAGGGATTAATCCAAACCTGGATCAACTTTGACGGCACGCTCAGCTCCTGGTGGACAAAAATCGCTATTGGCATATTGCTGTTTGCTTTCATTGCGCTACAGCGGCTGCTAACGGTGATATGGGAGCGGCAGCAAAATGCACCGGTGAAGCGGCTCACCTGAAGTTTTACTTATGCGAGCGCGTTTCCATACGGGATGGCAATTACGAAAAAGTGAAAATTTTAGCGTGACTGGTCTCACATTCAGAAATTAACGGCGTTGTCAGGGGAACACGAAGCGGAGTAGTGTCCCCCGACACAGGGCGTAACTGTAATGCAGGCGAAACCTGAGAAAGCGACATGCAGAGTAATGCTGTCGCTTTCTCAGGTTTTTTTTCGCTCAAAAAAGGGACCACCGGGAAAAGCCGCATCGGATAGCGGTTTCCGGCAACGCATATGACCACCAGGGAGGTGTGATGAAGGCGCAACGGCAGAATTTTCAGCTTATCGCTAAGCCATCGGGTTCGCTCTGCAATCTCCATTGCGATTACTGCTTCTATCTTGAAAAAGCGCAGCTCTATCCACAGGGTCAGCACCACGGGAAAATGAACGGCGCAACCCTCGAAAACTTTATCCGGCAGCACATCGACGCACAGCAGGCCGACGTGGTCGACTTTATCTGGCAGGGGGGAGAACCCACCCTGCTGGGCCTCGATTTTTTTCGCGAAGCCGTGCGGCTTCAGCAGCACTATCGCCACGGCAAAACCATCAACAATTTTTTTCAGACCAACGGTATTCGCCTGAACGATGCGTGGGCGCTGTTTTTTAAAACGCATCGGTTTTTGGTGGGAATCTCGCTGGATGGCGACAAGGCCAGCCACGATTTATACCGAAAAACGCGGGCCGGAGACGGCACTTTTGACGCTGTTATGACCGGACTGGCGGCGTTAAAGCGCCATCATGTCGAGTTTAATACGCTTACCGTCATTAACGCTGACAACGTTAAAAAGCCGCTGGAGATTTACCATTTTCTCAAGCGCGCTGGCAGCCGTTATCAGCAATACATCCCGCTGGTAGAGCGGCAGAGCACACAGCCGGATGCCGATGGCATGACGCTGATCCAGCCCGATTTCAGCGGTCAGTGTCGGGTCACACCCTGGTCAACCCCCACCAAAGCCTGGGGGCGCTTTCTGAATACGCTGTTTGACCACTGGATACAGCATGATTTCGGCTCGGTGTTTGTGATGAATTTTGAGCAGACGCTGGCGAGCCTGACCGGCCTGCCTGGCATCTGCGTACACAGTGAAACCTGCGGCGGCAATCTGGTGCTGGAAGCCAACGGTGATGTTTACGCCTGCGATCACTTTGTCTGGCCTGAATACAAACTCGGCAATATCAATCAGAACACGCTGGCCTCCCTGGTGAATAGCGCAAATCAGGAGGCGTTCGGCCAGCGAAAGCTCAACAATCTCAGTACAGACTGTCTGAAATGCAGCGTACGGGCGCAGTGTCATGGCGGCTGTCCGAAGCACCGTTTTCTGTTGGCTGGCGACGGCAGGGCCAACAAAAATTATTTCTGTGACGGTCTGTTCCTGCATCTGCACCATTGTCTGCCCGTCATGCGCGAATTATTGCCGCTGATGCATCAGCAGCTTTCCGCCCGGCGCATCAGGAAGATCATGAAAAAATATTATCAGGGAGGGTAACGACATCATAACAAGCAGCGGTCTTTACATTGCTTCGCCATCCTTTAATAACGGCACGCCCAGCGGAACGGGCGTCAGAAAGAGAGGTCGACTATGAAAAACAGATTAACGATGCTGGCGCTCTGTTGCAGCGTGACGGGCGGAGCAGCCTGGGCGCAGGGAAGCGTCAATGCAGCCCCTTTAGCGCCAACGCAAAACAAGCCGAATATTGTTTATATCCTTCTCGACGATCAGCGCTATGACGCCTTCGGCTTTATCAATCCGAGAATTACCACGCCGCACATGGATGAGATCGCCCGTAACGGCACCTGGTTTAAAAACGCGTTTGTCACCACCTCACTCAGTTCGCCAAGCCGGGCCAGCATTCTGACGGGCATGTATGTCCATAATCATGGCGTTTCCGATAATAATCCGTCTGATTTATCGCGCCTGCATTATTTCCCCGAAAAGCTGCGGGATGCAGGTTATCAGACCGCCTTCTTCGGCAAGTGGCATTTTGGCGGTGCCGATAAAACGGCGAAAGCCGGCTTTGCCGGATTTGACCGCTGGGTTGGGCTGCTGGGGCAGGGCGATTACTATCCGATCAATATGTTTGGTGAACAGGCCATGTTAAATATTGACGGCAGGCTCACGCCGCAAAAAGGCTATATCACCGATGAGCTGACCGATTATGCCCTCGACTGGCTGAATCAGACCGACAAAAACAAGCCTTTTATGATCTACCTGTCGCACAAAGGCGTGCATGCAGATTTTTATCCTGCGGTGCGGGATAAAGGCAAACTCGCCAGCGTTAATTTCCCGCTGCCTGACACCTGGGCCGATACCGACGCAAACTATGCCGGAAAGCCGATGTGGGTGCGCAACCAGCGTAACAGCTGGCATGGGGTGGATTATCCTTACAATAAAAAAATGGATTTGCAGCAGTTTCAGCGCGACTACTACGAGACGCTGATCGGCGTTGATAATAGCGTCGGAAAGGTTCATGCATGGCTGAAGCAGCGCGGGCTGGATAAAAACACCATCATTATGGTCATGGGTGATAACGGCTTTATGTTTGGCGAACATGGTTTAATTGATAAACGAGCCGCCTATGAAGAGTCAATGCGCGTGCCGCTGATTGCCTCGGGGCCGGGCTTCGCTAAAGGCCAGGTGGTAGAGGATGTGGTTGCCAATATCGATATCGCGCCAACCTTACTTGATGCGGCGGGCATTGCCAAACCGAAGAACTATGATGGTGAAAGTTTCCTCGGGCTGGGTACGCAGCGCAAAAACATGCCGCCGAGAAAAGACTACTTCGTGTATGAATATTTTTGGGAATACAACTTCCCGTACACCCCGACCACGTTAGCTATTCGCACGCCGGAGTTTAAATACATTCAGTATTACGGCGTGTGGGATAAAGAGGAATTGTACAATATTGCGAAAGATCCGCAGGAGAAAAACAACCTGATTGACGCCACCGATAAAAAGACGATTGATACCAAAATTGCACTGAGGAAAAAGCTATTTGAGAGCCTGAAGGATCATAACGGGGCGAACATTATTCCTTATAACGAAAGAAATAGTCAGGGCATGGTTTTCCGCCATCAGCCGGAAGGTAAAAAGCTGGCCGATTTTCCTGCCGAATGGCTCAGGGGCAACAATCCGCGTGATAAATACAGCGGCGTCATTCCGGATGAGTATCACAAAGAGCAGGCCAGTGAAAAGGTCTTTGCTTCCTTTGAAAAAACCGAGAGGCTGGTTGCAGAGATGCTAAAACAACGGCAGGAATAGCAGGCCCCAGACAGCGCACGTCAGGAACGATGTAATAAGCGTGGCGTACCGGGACAGCCGTCGGGCGGTCCCGGTTTGAGTCATTAACGTTGATTCAGTCGATAGTAGGCTTCGTTCCAGCGCAGCGCGTCCTTAAAGCCGTGCAGCGTGGTTTCTTCATCAATGACCAGCACCTCAATGCCGTGCATTTCGCCATACTGACGCATATCCTCAACCGTCAGCGCCTGGCTGAACACCGTATGGTGCGCGCCGCCGCCCAGAATCCAGGTTTCAGAGGCGGTAGCCAGGGAAGGCTGAGCACGCCACAGCGCTCGCGCAACCGGCAGTTTCGGCAAAGGCTGGGGCTGCTCGATAGTGTCCACCGCGTTCACCAGCAGACGGAAACGATCGCCCATATCAATCACGCTGGCATTCACTGCGCGACCCGCCGGCGCAGAGAAAATCAGGCGTGCCGGATCGGCCTTGCCGCCAATGCCCAGATACTGCACGTCAATTAACGGGCGAGATTCTTTGGCGATAGAAGGGCAGACTTCAAGCATATGCGAGCCGAGCACCAGCTCGTTGCCGGGTGAAAAGTGGTAGGTATAGTCTTCCATAAATGACGTGCCGCCCGGCAGACCGGTCGCCATCACTTTGAAGATGTGCAGCAGCGCGGCGGTTTTCCAGTCGCCTTCACCGGCAAAACCGTAACCCTGCGCCATTAGTCGCTGTACTGCCAGCCCGGGCAGCTGTGTCATGCCGTGCAGCGTCTGGAAATTGGTGGTGAAGGCCATACAGCCTTCATCCTGAAGGAAGCGCTTTATGCCCAGCTCAATGCGAGCCGCATCCAGCACGTTTTGCCGCTTGTCGCCATTGGCCGCTGCCGCAGGCGTAAAGTCATACAGGCTTTCGTATTCGTCAATCAGGGCATGCAGATCGCCATCGGACACGCTGTTGATCACCTCGACCAGGTCGCCCACGCCCCAGCCGTTAACTGAATAACCAAACTGGATCTGCGCTGCAACTTTATCGCCTTCCGTCACCGCGACTTCGCGCATGTTGTCGCCAAAACGGGCAACCTTAAGCTGTGCACTGGCCTGTTTCGCCGCAGCGGCACGCATCCATTTACCAATGCGCTCCTGGGCGGTTTTATCCTGCCAGTGACCCGTTACCACGCTGTGTTGCAAACGCATACGCGCGCCGATAAAACCGAATTCACGGCCGCCGTGCGCGGTTTGGTTAAGATTCATAAAGTCCATATCCATGCTCTCCCACGGAATTTCCGCGTTGAACTGGGTATGAAATTGCAGCAGCGGCTTGTTGAGGATCGACAGGCCGCCAATCCACATTTTTGCCGGAGAGAACGTGTGCAGCCAGGTAATAATGCCCAGGCAGTCTTCGGCATGGTTGGCCTGACGGCACAGGGCCAGCGCTTCATCCGGACTTTTTACCAGCGGCTTCAGCGTCAGAGTAAACGGCAGATTACCGCCACGATTAAGCCCGTCCATCACTTGCTGTGCATGCTGTTCCACCTGACGTAACGTCTCCGCGCCGTAAAGATGCTGAGTACCGATGACAAACCAGACGTTGAGCGCGTTGAGCTGAGTCATAAAATCTCCTTAAACATTGGACAGGCGTGGGGCGAACTGCGGTTCGGCCACTTCACACCATTGAAGGTAACGCTGATAAAGTTGCTGATAGCGATCCACGCGGCTGAGGTCGGGCTGTAGCGTGGTCGCGATTGGGCTGGCCATTTTTTGCTGGGCGGCAGGGACATCGGCGTAGACACCAGCGGCAACAGCGGCAAAAATCGCGGCGCCCAGCGCACAGCACTCGTCGGAGGCCACAATATCCAGCGGACGGTTCATGACGTCACAGCAGACCTGCATAATTGCCGGGGATTTGCGGGCGATCCCGCCAAGGGTAAGCAGGTTTTCTACAGGAATATCCTGGCGCTCGAAACACTCCATAATGGCGCGTGCACCAAAAGCGGTGGCCGCAATAAAACCGCCAAACAGGGCTGGCGCATCGGTTCCCAGATTCAAATCGGTGATAACGCCTTTCAGTCGCTGATTGGCAAAAGGCGTGCGGCGTCCGTTAAACCAGTCAAGCACCACCGGCAGATGGTCCAGCTGGGGATCGGCCGCCCAGGCCTGGGTCAGTTCGTTGAGCAGGTTTTTCTGAATGCTTTCCAGATCGCCCTGAAGATGAGGATGTTTCTCTGCGGCCTGAACCAGCGGCCAGCTGAGCAGGCGGCTGAACCAGGCATACATATCACCAAACGCGGACTGTCCCGCTTCCAGACCTATCATTTGCGGCACCACGCTGCCGTTAACCTGGCCGCAGATGCCCTTGATGGCGCGTTCGCCGACGCGTTCAGGATCGGCAATCAGGATGTCGCAGGTTGAAGTGCCAATCACTTTAACCAGCGTATAAGGACCCGCACCTGCGCCAACCGCGCCCATATGACAGTCGAATGCGCCACCGGAAAGGGTCACAGTTGCAGGCAGCCCCAGGCGGGATGCCCACTCGGCGGTAATCTGGCCGACAGGGCGATCGGCAGTCCAGGTCTCGCTGAACATTGGCGTATCCAGATGCGCTGCCAGCATCGGATCCAGCGCATCCAGAAAGGCGCGATCCGGCAAACCCTGCCACTCAGGATGCCATAACGATTTGTGACCGGCGGCGCAACGGCCCCGACGGATTGCCTCCGGCGCAGTGGTGCCGCTCAGTAACGCCGGCACCCAGTCGCATAATTCAATCCAGGCCACCGCCGCTTCGCGTACTTCGCGGTCTTCGCGGCTTACGTGCAGGATTTTGGCCCAGAACCATTCTGAAGAATAAATACCGCCGATAAAGCGAGAATAATCAGCAAACTGGCCACTGTGGCACAGCGCCGTAATTTCTTCCGCTTCTTTAATGGCGGTATGATCTTTCCACAAAACGAACATCGCGTTGGGATTTTCAGCAAATTCCGGACGCAGCGCCAGTACGTTGCCATCGCGATCGATGGGGGCTGGCGTTGAGCCTGTTGAATCGACACCGATACCCACGACGTTTTCACGCTGGGCAGGGGTTAATTTAGTGACAACGTCACGAATGGCCTGTTCGAAAGCGTCAATGTAGTCCTGCGGATGGTGACGAAACTGATTGATGCGGCTCTGACAATAAAGGCCTGCTTTCCAGCGAGGATAAGCCACAACCTGGGTTTGCAACTCCTTGCCGCTGGCGCAATCTACCGCCAGCGCCCGCACTGAATCGCTGCCAAAATCCAGACCTATTGTGATGGCGTCCTTCTGCATTTTTACTCTCCGGCTAATCACTGTGTGACTACCCTAAGAAGTTACGCGTGCAGCAGTTAGGTTAGGGGCGCTGCATATATGCACTTTTCTGTCATTCGCCCGCGTTTTGTGATCCGCTTCAAAAGTTAACATTGGGTTAATTTTGCTAAATATATGGACTATTTAGCTGAATCTTCAGGCTGTGATACCGCTCTCCCTTTCTGGCCTCTCTTAACGTTAAAACTAGCGCTTACCGGCAACGGGAAAACCTCTCAGCGCCGAAACGACAGGCTTTTTAAGTTGTTAAGTTTGCTGCCCTACGATTGATACCGTTTACATCACACCGCAAAAAGCGGGAACTGAGCCGGAGAGCCTCATGCACAAATTTACTCACGCGCTGGCAGCGGTTGGCCTCGCCGCCGTTATGTCACATTCGGCTATGGCCGACACCATGAAACTGGGTTTTCTGGTCAAACAGCCGGAAGAACCCTGGTTCCAGACGGAATGGAAGTTTGCCGACAAAGCGGGCAAAGAACTGGGGTTTGAGGTGATTAAAATTGCCGTACCGGACGGGGAAAAAACCCTGAACGCTATCGACAGCCTCGCGGCCAGCGGTGCGAAGGGTTTCGTCATCTGTACGCCCGATCCGAAACTGGGCTCGGCTATTGTGGCAAAAGCCCGAAGCTACGACCTGAAGGTTATCGCGGTAGACGATCAGTTTGTTACGGCTAAAGGTAAGCCGATGGATACCGTGCCGCTGGTGATGATGGCGGCAACTAAAATCGGTGAGCGTCAGGGGCAGGAACTTTATAAGGAGATGCAGAAGCGCGGTTGGGATGCGAAAGAAACCGGCGTAATGGCGATTACCGCCGATGAGCTGGATACCGCACGTCGACGCACCAGTGGCTCAATGGAAGCGTTAAAAGCGGCAGGTTTCCCGGCGGGCCAGATCTACAAAGTCCCGACCAAATCTAACGATATCCCTGGTGCATTCGATGCCGGTAATTCACTGCTGGTACAGCACCCGGAAGTGAAGCACTGGCTGATTATCGGCATGAATGACAACACCGTGCTCGGTGGCGTACGTGCAACCGAAGGCCAGGGCTTTAAAGCGCCGGATGTGATCGGCATCGGCATCAACGGCGTCGATGCCATCAGCGAACTTTCCAAAGGCCAGGCAACCGGCTTCTTTGGATCGCTGCTGCCAAGCCCGGACGTGCACGGCTATAAGAGTATCCAGATGCTCTACAACTGGGTGAGTAAAGATGCCGAACCGGCGAAATTTACCGAAGTGACCGATGTGGTGCTGATCACCCGCGAAAACTTTAAAACCGAACTGGCCAAAAAAGGGCTGATGTAACAAGGATGGAGCCGCGAAGGCTGCGGCTCCGCATGCTGTACCGCAATGTACTCCGGAGGAATAATGAACACGCAACCCCCGTATCTGAGCTTTCACAGCATAAGTAAAACCTTTCCTGGCGTGAAGGCGCTTCAGGACATCAGTTTTGATTGCGAGGCAGGCCAGATCCACGCGCTGATGGGTGAAAACGGCGCGGGAAAATCGACGCTGCTGAAGATCCTTAGCGGCAGCTATCAGCCGACCAGCGGTGAAATCCGTCTGAAAGGCCAGCCGGTCAGCTTTACGCACACGACCGACGCGCTGGACGCGGGCGTGGCGATTATTTATCAGGAACTGCATCTGATCCCTGAGATGTCGGTGGCGGAAAATATCTATCTCGGACAGCTGCCGCAGCGGGCCGGTTTTGTTAATCGCTCGCTGCTACGTTACGAGGCGGGGCTTCAGCTGAAAAATTTAGGCATGGATATTGATCCGGATACGCCGCTGAAGTCGCTGTCGCTCGGCCAGTGGCAGATGGTGGAAATCGCTAAGGCACTGGCGAGAAATGCGAAAGTGATCGCATTTGATGAGCCAACCAGCTCGCTCTCGGCCCGTGAAATTGAACATCTGTTCCGCGTAATCCGCCAGCTGCGCGCGGAAGGCAAAGTGGTGCTGTATGTTTCGCACCGCATGGAAGAAATCTTTGCGCTCAGCGACGCCATTACCGTGTTTAAAGACGGCCGCTACGTGCGTACCTTTCACGACGTTGCGGCAACAAGCCATGATGCGCTGGTACAGGCGATGGTGGGCCGTGAAATTGGCGATATCTATGGCTATACGCCAAGAGATACCGGCGAGATCCGTTTGCAACTGGATAACGTGCAGGCCAAAGGGGTACGCATGCCGATTTCACTGACCGTTCGCGCCGGTGAAATCGTCGGGCTGTTTGGGCTGGTCGGTGCCGGACGCAGTGAATTAATGAAAGGCTTATTTGGCGCCACCCGCCTCACCGGCGGTGAAGTCCGTCTGGACGGTGAAAAGCTGGTTATCCGTGAACCGTCCGATGCGATCCGCGCCGGGCTGCTACTCTGCCCGGAAGATCGTAAAGCCGACGGTATCATCGCAGTACACTCGGTGCGCGACAATATCAATATCAGCGCCCGGCGCAACAATCTCACCGCAGGCTGTCTGATTAAAAACCAGTGGGAGCAGACTAACGCGGCCTCGCATATTCGCTCGCTGAATATCAAAACGCCAGGCGCCGATCAGCTGATCATGAACCTCTCCGGCGGTAACCAACAGAAAGCGATTTTAGGACGCTGGCTGTCGGAAGAGATGAAGGTGATCCTGCTGGATGAACCGACGCGCGGTATCGACGTCGGGGCAAAACATGAAATCTATAACCTGATTTATGCGCTGGCAGAAAAGGGCATCGCGGTGCTGTTCGCCTCCAGCGACCTGCCTGAAGTGATGGGTCTCGCCGATCGTATCCTGGTCATGCGGGAAGGCGCCATTGCCGGAGAATTGCATCATCACGAGGCCACCGAAGCGCTAACGCTGGCGCTGGCGATGCCGAAAACCACCCAACATACCGCCGTCGTGGCCTGAATCGAAGGAGCATTATAATGTCCATTACCACTTCCTCCGCGACGCCACCGACCCGTCGCGTCAACCTGAGCCGCATCTGGGATAATTTTGGCATGCTGGTGGTGTTTGCCGTGCTGTTTATCGGCTGCACGATTTTTGTACCGAACTTTGGCTCGCTGATCAATATGAAAGGCCTTGGACTGGCGATGTCGATGTCCGGCATGGTGGCCTGCGGCATGCTGTTCTGTCTGGCTTCAGGCGATTTTGATCTTTCTGTCGCCTCGGTTATCGCCTGTGCGGGCGTGACCACCGCCGTGGTCATCAATATGACTGAAAGCCTGTGGATCGGCATTGTAGCGGGCTTGCTACTGGGCGTGGCCTGCGGATTTGTTAACGGCTTTGTGATAGCGAAGCTGAAGATCAATGCGCTAATTACCACGCTGGCGACCATGCAGATTGTGCGGGGGCTGGCCTATATCTTCTCCGACGGTAAAGCCGTGGGGATAGAAGACGAGCGCTTCTTTGCGCTGGGCTATACCAACTGGCTGGGCGTACCCGCGCCGGTCTGGCTGACTATTGGCACCATGATCGTCTTTGGTTTTCTGCTCAATAAAACCACCTTTGGTCGTAATACGCTGGCGATTGGCGGCAACGAAGAGGCGGCCAGGCTGGCAGGCGTACCGGTGGTGCGCACGCGCATTATCATTTTTATCCTTTCCGGACTGGTTTCCGCTGCGGCAGGCATCATTCTCGCCTCGCGAATGACCAGCGGCCAGCCGATGACCTCGCTGGGCTATGAACTGATTGTGATCTCGGCCTGCGTGCTGGGCGGCGTGTCGCTGAAGGGCGGTATCGGCAAAATTTCCTACGTTGTTGCGGGCGTATTGATCCTTGGCACCGTGGAAAATGCGATGAATCTCTTAAATATTTCACCGTTTTCACAGTACGTGGTGCGAGGTCTGATACTGTTAGCCGCGGTGATATTTGACCGCTATAAACAAAAAGCTAAAACGGCCTGAGGAGGCGTTATGTATCATCGTCTGGCGCCGGTGGCGCAATCTAATCCGCTGTTGCCCGGCTATCCCTTCAATGCCTGGCTGGTCGCTGGCCTGACGCCGATCAATGCCGGCGATCCGCTCGATTTCTTTATTGATCGTCCCGCGGGTATGAAAGGCTACATTATTAACCTGACCACCAAAGGGCGCGGCCAGGTCTTCAGCGGTGACGATGCCTTTAACTGTGAAACAGGCGACCTGCTGCTGTTTCAGCCAAAAACCTCGCATTACTATGGCCGTTCTTCAGAAAGCGACTGCTGGCACCATCGCTGGATCTATTTTCGCCCGCGCGCCTACTGGAGCAGCTGGCTTCAGTGGCAGGATGAAAAGCAGGGTGTCGGCCGGTTACGGCTGCCGGAAAGGCTGTGGCCAGAATTTGAGCGGCTGTTCGCCACCATTGAACAAACGCATACGTCGGGCAAACGCTTTGCCGAAGAGCTGGCGATGAACTTACTGGAAAGATTGCTGCTGCGTGCGGTTGAAGAAGATCCGCGCAGTCATCAGCAGGTGCGCGATCCTCGCGTGGTAGAGGCTTGTCAGTATGTGACGAGCAATCTTGCCGGCGAGCTGAAGATCGACGAGGTGGCGAATCACGTCTGCCTTTCCCCTTCGCGGCTGGCACACTTATTTCGCGAGCAGATGGGAATTAATCTGCTGCGCTGGCGCGAAGATCAGCGTGTGATACGAGCGAAGCTGCTTTTGCAAACCACGCAGGAGCCTATTGCTACCGTCGGGCGCATTGTTGGCTACGACGATCAGCTCTATTTTTCACGCGTGTTTCGAAAAAGGGTCGGGGTCAGCCCCAGCGATTTCCGCCGCCGTTCGCTGGATGCCCATGATGCGCTGGTGGCCCGTGAAAGCTGGGACTTGCCTTTACGTGCCACTCAGTAACGATTTAGCAACAATTCAGGTTAATCCGCCTTGTTCTTACCCGGACAATCGTCTTAAATCAACCGGACTGAGACAAGAGGAATGCCAATGAACGATAAAATTCGTGTAGGGCTGGTCGGCTACGGCTTCGCCAGCAAGACCTTCCATGCGCCACTCATCAACGGCACGTCAGGGATGGAACTGGCGGCCGTTTCCAGTAGCGATGCCGCTAAAGTTCATGCCGACTGGCCTGCCGTGCAGACGGTGGCCGACGCGCAGGCGCTGTTCGACGATGCGTCAATTCAGCTCATTGTGATCCCTACGCCCAACGACACCCACTTCCCCCTGGCGAAAGCGGCGCTGAACGCAGGCAAGCATGTGGTGGTGGACAAACCCTTTACCGTCACGCTGTCACAGGCGCGTGAGCTGGAAGCGCTGGCTAAGGCAAAAGGACTGCTGCTGTCGGTATTTCATAACCGCCGCTGGGACAGCGACTTTTTAACCCTGAAGACGCTGCTGGCGCAGGGTACGCTGGGTGAAGTGCGCTATTTCGAGTCGCATTTCGACCGCTTCCGCCCGGAAGTGCGTAACCGCTGGCGCGAGCAGAAGGGCGCGGGAAGCGGCATCTGGTTCGATCTCGGCCCGCATCTTATCGATCAGGCGCTTCAGCTGTTTGGGTCGCCGGTAGCCATTAACGTCGATCTGGCTGAGCTGCGTCCTGGCGCGCAAACCACTGACTATTTCCATGCGGTGCTGACATATCCACAGCGTCGGGTGGTACTGCATGCCAGCATGCTGGCGGCGGCGGAATCGCCTCGCTATCAGGTACACGGCACGCGTGGCAGCTACGTAAAATATGGCCTCGATCCGCAGGAGGACAGCCTGAAAGCGGGCGCTCGTCTGCCGCAGGAAGAGTGGGGTTACGATATGCGTGATGGCGTGCTAACGCTGGCAAACGGTGAAGAGATGGCTGAAGAAACCTTGCTGACCACGCCCGGCAACTATCCCGCCTATTATGCCGGGATCCGCGATGCAATCAGCGGCGAAGGGCGCAACCCGGTAACGGCTGAAGAAGCCATTCAGGTTATGGAGCTGATTGAGCTTGGCCTCCAGTCCGCCGAGAAGCGTCAAACCCTGTCGCTGAAATAAGCGGTAGCGGAGCCATTGCCAACACGTTGCTGGCTCAGGGATCACGGGCTGCCGTCAAAATGCAAACAATGCCGTTTCTGGCGGCGTGTCGCGGGCCGACCCTGGCCCGCGATGCCTTGCTGGCGGCTTTGGCCAGCACAAAGCCCTGTCGGTTAAGCCGCCACTTTGGCGCGAATGGCGACTTTTTCCGCTTCGCTTAAGAACGCAATCTTTAAACCATTCTCCTGCGCGGTGCGGATCTGCTGCTGGCTTAGCCCTGCCTGGGGTGCAGCAACTTCATATTCATGCGCCAGCTCAATGCCCTGTACCGCCGGATCGTCAGTATTAATGGTTGCCAGGATACCGTGGTCCAGGAATGCGGCCAGCGGATGGTGAGCCAGGGATGACACCGTGCTGGTCTGAATATTAGAGGTCAGACAGGATTCAATCCCAATCTGCTGCGCGGCAAGATAATCCATCAGGGCAGGATCTTCGACGGCCTTCACGCCGTGACCAATACGCTCAGCACCCAGCTCACGAATGGCCTGCCAGATGCTTTCCGGGCCTGCCGCTTCACCCGCATGCACGGTGATGCGGAAACCGGCATCGCGCGCGCGGTTAAAGTGGCTGAGGAACTGACTGCCCGGGAAGCCCAGCTCGTCGCCCGCTAAATCCAGCGCGGTAATACCATCACGATGCGCCAGTAAACCTTCCAGTTCTTGCAGACAGGCGTCTTCACCAAAGGTGCGGCTCATAATGCCGGTCAGGCGCACGTCGATATCATGTTGCTGACAACCCGCACGAATGCCATCAATAACCGCTTCAACAACGCCTGCAATCGGTAAGTTATGGGTCATTGCCATATAGCCGGGTGAAAAGCGCAGTTCGGCATAGTGGATACCGGCACGGGCGGCATCCTGCACGTTTTCCAGCGCGACGCGACGGCAGGCATCCAGTGAGCCAAGCACCTTCACGCCCCAGTCGAGTTTTTGTAAAAAACTCACCAGATCGGGTTCGTTGTGCGTGACCTGCACGTGCGGACGCAGGGCTTCCAGCGTGGAAGCGGGCAGGGTGAGGTTGAATTCGCGACCTAAATCAAGAATGGTTTGAGCGCGAATATTGCCATCAAGGTGGCGATGAATATCGGTAAGGGGGATGCGGGAGTCGATCATGTCGGCGCACTCTGTTGTTAACGGTAAAGTGCATAACAGTATAAAAACATTTTGCGCAACTTCGCCAGCAAATTGCGCAACCTACTGCGTGTATGTTGTTTATTTGCGCGATGTCGCGCAGAAGATTACCCGCGGGGGAGAAGGACCATCAGGAAAAACGCACAAAGCGGCATCCATGCCGGCTCCGTATGCCCCAGAACGCGAACTGCACGTCCTGGGGGCTCCCGGCTTAAAGTCAGCCAGTCGAGGTAAGGTTATTGGGCGGGATCGGTCGGTAAAACCGTGGCGGGTGCATCGCTGCCCAGCATATAGCGGGACAGGAACTGTTCCAGCGTCATCTTCTCGCCGTTCATCGTCACCTGGCCAGTAGCATATTGCAGGCTGGCAACAATATTATTGTCTTTCTGCGTGGTCAGACGGAACATCTGGCCCATTGCCGCCACGCCTTTCACCTGCTGGTCGGCCAGTTTGGCCGCGTCTTCTTCTTTATAACCCTGCGCCATGGCGACATGCGTCATCATTTCTGTAGCCATATCCATTGAAATGGACAGCTTGCCATCCAGGGTTTTCAGTACGTTGTCAGCCGCCTGAGTCACATTTTGAGGCTGAGGCGCACCGGCTGCGGGATCTTTAAAGTGAACCGACAGGTTGAAGCTGCTCTCGCCTTTCTCATTTTTCCAGCTGAACGGGGCGATCGTGATTACCGGGCTGCCTTTTAGCAACAGCGGCAGGTTGTCGCTCATTACCTGGCTCATCCGCGCCTGATACAGCGCCGGGTTGTTTGCCACTTCCTGGTCGCTAAGAAGGGCCTGAACCTGACGGTTATAGTTCTCAGAGAAGGTTTTCATGCTGTTGGCATCAAACTGCGACAGCTTCACAGACAGCTTGCCCTGGCCGAAGTCCTGGTTCTGGATCTTCAGCGAGTTCAGGGCGTAGTCGATGTTGCCGGAAACCAGGCCTTTAACAGAATCCACCGAGGATTTGCCGTTCAGACCTTCTGCAATGAAAGCCTGCTGGCCGTTGACCGCCACGCTCAGTTTTTGCAGATCGATATTTTGATCGCCAACGCGGACGCCTTCCGGGCTTAAATGGGTGTTAGCGTTCAGCTTGAGGCCGTTAGCGGTAAACATTACCGGCATATTCAGCTGATTGCGGGTAGTCAGGACAAGGCTGTCCAGATCGCTGCTGACGTCCACTTTGTTACCGTCTTTATCGGCGCTGATATTCAGCGTGCCGCCATTCGACGCGAAACGCTCGCCGCTCTGCGCATTTTGGTAATCCAGCGGCAGCAGGGCAATTTCAGTGGCGGTTGCACCGCTATAGCCAACGCGGGTATCGGCCTGGATCACCGACTTACCTTTGGTCATTTCAAACAGCTTTTTCACCGCATCAGTATTTTCAAGCTGAGTATGAACGGAGGCCATACTTGGGATCAGGTTGAATTTTTTCAGCTGTGCGAAAGGGAAAGGACCGTGGTCGATCTTTTCAAGAAAAACGATGCTCTGTCCCGGTTTGATAACAGCGTTGTCTTCCGTCTGTGAATTGGACTGCAACACAAACCGTGCCGAGCTGCTGAACACGCCACGCTGATAATCCTGATAGCTGAGTTTCAGGCGGCTGTCAGGCGCGATATTGTTCATCTGCGCATTGGCGTTCTGCACCACCTGGTCCATGTTCTTTTCCAGTTGCTTACCGGTAAACCAGGCGGTTCCGGTCCAAATCACGCCAAGAGCGATAATTACGCCTGCCGCTATCTTTGTTTTTTTCATCTGTAAAGTCGTCCTTTTTTAAATCACCAATGCCGACAAAAAGGGCCATCCGACCCGTGTCTGACGGAGGGAAAACGCGATAAAGGCGTTTTTGTTTAATAAGTTAAATATCATAGCAACTGTGGCTTATCACGTCAGCCGCAATTACTGCATTGAAGGGTAAAGAGGTGTAATCCTTGCGGTGATGTCGCCACGCAATCCGCCAGGCTCAGCGGTCGAAAAGGCGTTGTCGGAGACCAATAACACCGTGTATTTGCTCAGAAATATAGCGTTGCAAATCGTATGGCGGGTGCAATAAAGACGATTGGGTCGCATAATGTTAAATTATTGTATGTCATACTATGCCCGCGCTAAATGCCCTGCGGGCAGAAAAAGGCTTAAACATTTCATTGTACAAAGGAGAGAGTCATGGCTGCCAACCGCATTGAAAAAGATTCAATGGGTTCCATCGAAGTTCCAGCGGATAAATTATGGGGCGCGCAAACGCAGCGTTCCCTGGAACATTTCCGCATCTCCAGCGAAAAAATGCCACCGGAGCTGGTCCACGCGCTGGCGCTGACCAAACGTGCTGCCGCCAAAGTGAACAGCGATTTAGGTCTGCTGCCCGATGAACGTTCGCAGGCTATCGTCCAGGCTGCCGATGAAGTGCTGGCAGACAAACATACCGGGGAGTTTCCGCTGGCAATCTGGCAGACCGGTTCCGGTACGCAAACCAACATGAATATGAATGAAGTGCTCGCCAATCGCGCCAGTGAAATTCTGGGCGGTGAGCGCGGCATGTCTCGTCTGGTTCACCCCAACGACGACGTGAACAAAAGCCAAAGTTCGAATGACGTTTTCCCAACGGCGATGCATGTCGCGGCTGTGGTCGCGGTAAAAGAGCATCTGATCCCGCAGCTGAAAGTGTTGCAGAAAACGCTGAATGATAAAGCCGAAGCCTTTAAAGACATTGTGAAGATCGGTCGTACGCATCTCCAGGATGCCACGCCGCTAACGCTGGGGCAGGAAATTTCTGGCTGGGTCGCCATGCTGAACCATAACCTGACGCATATTGAGCAGAGTATTCCTCATGTGGCAGAGCTGGCGCTGGGCGGTACCGCTGTCGGCACCGGGCTGAACACGCATCCTGAATATGCAGTACGCGTGGCTAAAGAGCTGGCAGAATTGACGGGCCAGCCTTTTGTGACTTCCCCGAATAAGTTTGAAGCACTGGCAACCTGTGATGCGCTGGTGCATGCGCATGGCTCGTTAAAAGGGCTTGCTGTCTCATTGATGAAGATTGCGAATGACGTTCGCTGGTTATCTTCCGGCCCACGTTGCGGCATTGGTGAAATTGCTATTCCTGAGAATGAGCCAGGCAGCTCCATTATGCCAGGTAAAGTAAATCCGACGCAGTGTGAAGCAATGACCATGCTGTGCTGCCAGGTGATGGGAAATGATGTTGCGGTGAATATGGGCGGCGCATCCGGTAATTTCGAGCTCAACGTTTACCGCCCGATGATCATTCACGATTTCCTGCAATCGGTGCGTATGCTGGCTGACGGCATGGACAGTTTTAATCATCACTGTGCGGTAGGCATTGAGCCAAATCACGATCGTATTTCCCAGCTGCTGAATGAATCACTGATGCTGGTGACGGCTTTAAATACCCATATCGGTTACGATAAAGCGGCAGAAATTGCTAAAAAGGCCCATAAAGAAGGCTTAACCCTGAAGGCTTCCGCGCTGAAGTTGGGTTATCTTTCTGAAGAAGAATTTGACAGTTGGGTACGTCCGGAAGAGATGGTTGGCAGCATGAAAGCCTAATATTCTGTAACAGAGTGAGAGAGCGGAAATCATTTCCGCTCTTTTTTTGTCTGCGTTTTATCTTCTGGTTACGACAATCTGTCGCTATAGAGATGCAGGCGGGGAATGATCAAAAAAAGCTTTTTTGCCTCAGGTTTAAAACGGTGCACAACTTTATCAGCATCATAATTTAATAACTCTCCCAGCTTGGGTACCGAAGCCGTATCGGGGCAAAGCACCAGCAATGGCGAAGGACAGGCGAACTGAGTTTGCTTCTGATCTTGCTTATTCCATACGCGAGCAATCGGTTGCACCTTTACCGGGCGTTTAATTTTCAGCCGGGCAGAGTGGGGTAATGAATTAACCGCCTCGATCTCATCCTGTAATTTTTCGGCCCATTGCTCACGCGTCCAGGGGGCGACTGCCCGTCCTGATTGCAGACTTTTATTGAGCTTTTCCAGCAGTTCCTCGCGGCTGATATTTTTAATAATATGTTTGTTTGCCCAGCCGAAACGTACCGAATCCGGCGCGTCAAGTAAGGTAATAGTCCGGTAAGCATTAAGGGTAATTAACCCCCTGAGATGGGTGTGCACAAAATCAAATCGTTCTTCACTGGGTACGCCAGATTCAACAGTGATAATTTCTTCCAGACGCTGCTTCAGGCTATTAATCTGACTAACCTGCTGGTGCAGGAGGCTGGCTTCCTGAGCGCTGGCCTGTAGACAAATAGCGCCAGGCAAACGCACGGCGGATTTTGTACTGACCGTTTCCGACTGATGCTGCATATAAAGACGACAAAAGTGAGTAATAGCCATTTGCAACGCGGTTTGTGCCAGATGTTGCTCCACGGCAATCTGCGTTAACGGATCGTTTTCGTGGCCTTTCTGAACGGGAGGCAGTTCAAACACTCGCGCAGCAAGCAGACGTCTGGCTGAGAGTTGCTCGCTTAGCGTCGCCAGGGCTTTCTCCAGCTCAGCAGCGCAGCGATGGAGATTATCTACCGCATCATAACGATTCATAGGTGCACCCTTAGTTACAACATACTGATGAGTATAACGCGATTAGTGGAAATAAACAGCTCAGGAGAGGGGGAATATAAAAAGTAAAAGGGGGGAGTTTAAGGAACGTAATAAAGAAGACGCCACGCTGAAGATTCAGCGTGGCTGAAGATTAGATCAGGAAATCTTCCAGTTTTTTACCTTGATCCAGCGCCTGCTTAATCACCGCAGGAGTACGACCCTGGCCGGTCCAGGATTTGGTTTCGCCGTTTTCGTCGGTGTACTGATATTTGGCCGGACGTGGAGCACGTTTAGCGCGAGATTTACCCGTCGTATTTTCAGCAGAGGTCAGTTCGCTTAAATCGATACCGTCGTCCAGAAGCATCTGGCGATATTTAGCCAGTTTCTCTTCTTTTTCTTTGATTTCAGAAGCGATAGCGGCTTCTGCATCACGACGTTCGTTAACAACCGCTTCAAGTTTTTCCAGCATCTCTTCCAGCTCAGATAAAGAAACTTCACGAGCCTGTGCACGAAGGGTTCGAATGTTATTTAATACTTTCAGAGTTTCGCTCATAAAGGAATCCGTAGCGTTAAGTGGTTTAAAAAATAGTGGTGTATGTACGACAAACAGTGTACATACAAATCTCTAAGTTAAAAACACCTGAATGGAAAAAAGTCTCTTTATTTACCTGCTTTTTCATTTTTTTTGCAAATTAGCGCAAACAGGAAAGCAATATATTATCCCTTGATAAGAAAATTCCTGGTGAAAGTGACGGTAAAAAAAACGGAAATGTGCAGTACGTTGCTCGAGTAATGGCCATAATTGCAGCGCATTATCCCTCTGGAATTATAACGAATTAGCCTGCTTACCGTTAGCATGCTGGCATACGTAACAGAATGCGTGCTGGACATATAGTCGAATTTAAAGCGTTGTAAACCTGAATATAGGAAATTTTTGAGGGAATAACTCATCGGATTTGTTGCTGTTGCGTTATGGCAATCCGAGGTTATTGCTGGATATCGAGTGCTTAACCGACGGAAATATTTTTTGTCAAAGCATTAAATGTGAAAAAAGATATTCCTTATCTGAAATTAGTTACAACATACTTTTTGTTAGTTTTTCATTAAGTCGCTGCAATATTGTGCACAAAGAGGATTAAGAGAGGCGATAATACAAAGCTAAAAAGTCAGGCAGGGCAGCGAGTTAAACAAGAGGTTATCTGGTGATTTAGCGAAGCCTGTGCCAGGCTGCCTTTATTCAATACGACCGTCTCCACCCTTTATGCCGTAATTGGCGGGAGATAAGCATGAAAACAGCAGTACGCTGGCTATGGTTAATCTTTTACTCTCTTCTGTTCGTTCTGGCCCTTGAGCAATTGCACCTTCCCGCCGCATTGCTGCTTGGGCCAATGGCAATTGCTATTGTCTTTGCTGCGTGGGATAAGCCGCTAATTGTTTATCGTCCTGTTATTTACCTCGCTCAGGGTGTTGTCGGATGCATGATCGCCCGGGCAATACCTGCCTCACTCTTTCCTGAAATAGTAAATAACTGGCTGCTATTCGCACTTACCCTGTTTTCGGTCATTATCGCCAGCGCCGTGCTGGGCTGGCTGTTAACACGCTGGCAGGTATTGCCTGGCTCAACGGCGATTTGGGGTTCTTCGCCTGGGGCGGCTACCGCAATGACAATCATGGCCGAAAGTTATGGCGCAGATGTACGGCTGGTCGCCTTTATGCAATATCTTCGCGTAGTGATTGTCGCGCTTGCTGCCACGTTAGTAGCCCGTATCTGGGCACCACCGATGGGTTCGCACGCTGCTTCAGGATTAGATATTATCCAGCCGGTTGCCTGGACAGCTTTCGGGCAAACTTCAGCGCTTATTTTGTGCTGCGTGGTCATCAGCCGTTATTTGCGTATCCCCGCGGGGGCATTATTACTCTCTCTGGCGGCTGGGATAACGGCTCAGGAAATGCAGCTAGTTGAGCTGGAATTGCCGCCAGCATTGTTAATGGTCGCTTATGCAATAATTGGCTGGAGTATTGGTCTGCGTTTTAACCGCGCCATATTGCTCTATGCGGCAAAAGCGCTACCCCGACTTTTGTTATCGATATTAAGCCTGGTGGCTATCTGTGGCGGATTCGCTTTTTTACTGGTTCACTTTGCAGGTATTGATCCCTTGACGGCATATCTGGCGACCAGTCCGGGCGGTGCCGACTCGGTAGCGATTATCGCCTCGTCCAGCCAGGTCGATATGTCATTTGTGATGGCGATGCAAACCGGACGCTTTATTATTGTCCTGTTTACCGGCCCGGCGCTGGCAAAGTGGGTAAGTAACAGGCGTTCTGCATAGGGTGATAAAAGTAAAAAGGCCAGGCTGTTTAGCCTGGCCAGAATCACTGTTTTATCAAACTTCAGGGAAGGGCATGGAATTGCCCGGCGCTTCACGGTGAATATGCAGGAAGGTTAAATGACGTTCGTACTGATCGAGAATGTCATTAATAATCTGCTCTTTGGTGTAGTCCATCAGATCGTTGCCCTGTGTTCCTTCCAGCAGGAAGGTTTCAAGGCGGAAATAGTCGGACTTACCGCTACGTGCACGGTAGGTAAATGCCGGAACGGAATAGCGCTGTGGCCAAATCTGATACAGGAAGCTCTGCTCATCACCCAGATTTACCAACATCTCCAGATGGTTCAGACGCTCGTCTTCCAGCGGTGGAAGCTCACTGACCTGCACTTTCGCACCGCGTCGCTCCAGCTCCATGGCGACCTCTTCCATTGCCGGACGACAGACATTATCCAGCATTTTCCGGGTATGCGTGCTGCCAGGGTAGTTCATCACGCGGGAAATACGCTGCTTCCAGTTCAGGCGATCTTCACGTGAAACCGGCACCGGCGGCGTACTGACTGTAGAACTTGCCCGACGGTGGTCTTCTACGCGCAGGGATTTATACAGGCCCGCCATCACAAAGAAAATCACAAAGCTGAAGGGCAGGCCCATAATCACCGTGGTTTTCTGAAGTGCCGTTACGCCGTTAACCATCAGCATGCCCAACGTCAGTAAACCGATAGCCAGTGACCAGAAGATACGCAGCCAGTTTGGCGCATCGTTATTAATGTCGCTCAGACGCGAGGTAAAGTTACCCAGCACCAGCGAGCCGGAATCCGCTGAGGTAACATAGAACAGCAGGCCGGTAATGGTGGCCACCGAAGCGCTGAAGGTAAACGCCGGATATTGCGCCAGCAGGCTGTAGAAACCGCGCTCAGGGTGGGCAAGCGTTTCCTGAGCCAGCGCCAGATTGCCGTGAATAATTTCGTTCAGCGCGCTGTTGCCGAAAATCGACAGCCACAGCAGGGTAAAGATAAACGGAATAGTCAGCGTGCCCACAACGAACTGACGAATGGTACGGCCACGGGAGATACGTGCCAGGAACAACCCGACAAACGGCGACCAGGCAACCCACCATGCCCAGAAGAACAGCGTCCAGTTGTTCATCCATTCCGTTGGGCGGTCGAAAGCAAAACTGTTCAGCGTCATGCCAACAAAACGATTGATATAGTCACCAACGTTCAGCACCAGCGCATTCAGCAGGAAGCTGGTATCGCCCATAAACAGCACGAACAGGATCAGGCCCAGCGCCAGCAGGACGTTTAGCTCAGACAGGATGCGAATGCCTTTATTGACGCCGGACGTCACCGAAATCGTCGCCATCACCACCGACAGCGCAATCAGCGCAGCCTGCGCGGTGATCCCTTCAGGCACGTCAAACAGAACCTTAAGGCCGTAGTTCAGCTGAACCACGCCAATCCCCAGCGTGGTGGCAATACCAAAGATAGTCCCCACCACCGCGGCGATATCCACCGAGTGACCGATCCAGCCGTTAATGCGTTTACCAAAAATAGGGTAAAGCGCCGAGCGGATGGTCAGCGGAAGGCCGTAACGGTAGCTGAAGTAGCCGAGCGCAATGCCCATCAACGCGTACATGGCCCAGCCGGTAACACCGTAGTGGAACAGCGTCCAGACCATCGCCTGACGGGCCGCTTCCATGGTTTGTCCCTGACCTTCGGGTGGCATCATATATTGCGTAACGGGTTCAGCTACCGAGAAGAACATCAGATCGATACCGATACCCGCAGCGAACAGCATCGCTGCCCAGCTCATCATGCTGAATTCTGGTTTTGATTGCTCCGGCCCAAGCTTAATGGAGCCAAAGCGTGAGGCGGCAATTAAAATGACGAACACCAGATAGACGGTGGCGGCAAGCAGGTAATACCAGCCGAAGGTGTTAGAGACCCATTCAAGGGTATTGTTGATCCACCGGTCAGAAAGCGAGGTGTAAAAAATTGTGGTCAGGGTAAATATCAGGATCAGCGCTGCTGAAGTATAAAAGACCACGGGATTAATGCGGTCTTGTTGTTCTTTCCTGGGTATTTCAGTCGTCGGCATAGATTCTCCGAAAAAATGCTCAAGAATAAACCCGTTTCACAAAGCGTGCCTTAGCGCATACTGGGTTGTGTCCGCCGTATATCCGCTAACTACACTGAGGAATGGTTCGGGTTGAGTGGGTTATCTTATTGATTTACGTTAAATGACTCGGTAATTTGTTGACCTCCTGAGCGATTTTGTTAAAAAAGATGCAATCACTATAGGTTTTATTGATTGAGCATTCAATTAAAAATAATTTCAGTATTTTTCAGGCTTTCAACAGGCCTTATCAATGTAGGGTTTTAGGACAAGTCATTTTCAGATTAAAGACGTCAGAAAAAAACGAGCCGCCCTGACGAATGGCGTTAAGCCCGCATTTATGCTGCAATGAACAGTGTTGAGGCGATCGTGCTGAACGTGAGTCGGTGGCACAGAGTTAACCAGGAGTTATTATGACTGAATATGCAATTATCGCTGGCGGCTGTTTCTGGTGTACAGAAGCAGTCTTTAAACAGATTAACGGTGTGGAATCGGTAGAAAGTGGCTATATCGGGGGCCATGTAGCCAACCCGACCTATCGCCAGGTTTGTACCGGCGAAACGGGCCACGCGGAAGCCATTCGCTTAGGTTTCGATCCGGAAAAAATCAGCTACGGTGATTTGCTGGATATCAGCTTCGCCACGCACGATCCTACCCAGCTAAACCGTCAGGGTAACGATATCGGCACTCAGTATCGCTCGGCGATTTTCCCAGCCAATGAAGCTCAGGCGGTGGAAGCGAAAGCGGCGATTGCCCGTGCGCAGGTTGACCATGACGAACCGGTCGTCACCACCATTGAAAGCGATGCACAGTGGTATCCTGCTGAAGATTATCACCAGAACTACTGGGAAGGCGAAGGGCAGGAAAACCGCTATTGCCTGGCGGTCATCCCGCCAAAACTACAAAAACTGCATAAGCGTTTCGCTGACCGCACCAAATAAGTCAGACAGGATGGGCGCGTGGCCCATCCTGTCTTCATCGCGTTAAAGCTGTCGGCTGCGTAAACGCAGGCCAACCAGCAGCGCTACTACCAGCAGCAGAGCAATAAATACGGCAATTCCCTGCCAGCCAAATTTGTGCCAAAACACGCCCCCCAGCGTTCCCGCCAGGCTTGAACCTAAATAATAACTGAACAGATAAAGTGACGATGCCTGACCTTTGGCACGCCGTGCGCGAGGGCCAATCCAGCCGCTGGCGACGGAATGCGCCGCGAAGAAGCCTGCGGTAAACAGCATCATTCCCGGAAAAATAAACCACAGAGAATTCACCAGCGTAATCAGCACCCCAGCCAGCATAATCCCGGTCGAGAACAGCAGCACGCTGGCGCGGCCATATTTTGCCGTCATCGCACCCGCTTTAGGCGAACTCCAGGAGCCGGTAAGATAAACCACCGACAGCAGGCCAACAACGGCCTGGCTCAACGACCAGGGCGGCGACAGCAGCCGGTAGCCAATGTAATTAAACAGGGTGACGAAAGCGCCCATCAGCAAAAAGCCTTCAGCAAACAGCAACGGCAAACCGCTGTCACGCCAGTGCAGGCGAAAGTTGATCATCAAACTGCGAGGCTTCAGGGAGGCCGGGCGAAAATGGCGCGAAGGCGGTAAAATTTTCCAAAACATCAGCGCGGAAGCCAGCGCAAAACAGCCGATCGCCGCTATCGCCACGCGCCAGTTGGCAATATCGGTGATGACTCCGCTTAACAACCTGCCGCTCATGCCGCCAATGGAATTACCGCTGATATACAGCCCCATTGAAAAAGCGATCACGCTGGGATGAATTTCTTCGCTCAGATAGGTCATCCCCACGGCCGCCACGCCGCTGAGCGACAGCCCAATCAGCGCCCGCATAATTAAAATGCCATGCCAGCTGGTCATGGTAGCTGAAAGCAGGGTACAAACTGCGGCCAGCAACAGCGCGGTCACCATTACCGGCTTGCGTCCAATGGCATCCGAAAGCGGCCCGGTAATCAGCAAGCCCAGCGCCAGCAGACCGGTAGAAATAGAGAGTGACAGGCTGCTGGTCGCCGGAGAAACGCCAAACTCCTGGGTTAAAACCGGCAAAATGGGCTGCACGCAATACAACAAGGCAAAGGTAGCCAGTCCGGCGGAAAAAAGCGCCAGGGTGACACGCATAAATTCTGGCGTGCCACGTTTAATAAACAGCGGGGGCGTGGCGCTGTCTGTAGCGCGAGGGCGAGTAGAAGGTTGAATGGCGGAGCGTCGTTCAGCACCGTTGTCGGCCACGATGCTGCGAGATGAGTGGTTCACTGCGATCCCTTAAAAAGAAGAAAAATTATACTGTTAACTGTAAGCCCGGCTTAATATGATGTCTAATCTATTAATAATCTCGAATGATACGTTTAAAATATGAATATTGAGCTTCGTCATCTGCGCTACTTCATTGCCGTGGCGGAAGAGCTGCATTTTGGTCGCGCTGCCCAGCGCCTGAACATCTCGCAGCCGCCGCTCAGCCAGCAAATTCAGCAGCTGGAACAGCAAATTGGTGCCAGGCTGTTGGCCCGCACCAACCGCAGCGTGCAGCTCACCGCGGCGGGCGAGCAGTTTCTTAGCGATGCCCGCCAGATTATGCAAAACGTGACCAACGCGGCGGATAAAGCCGCGCGGCTCCATCGCGGTGAGGAAGGTGAACTGCGGATTGGTTTCACCTCTTCCGCGCCGTTTATCACCTCCGTTTCTGATGCGCTGTATACCTTTCGCCAGCGCTACCCCGGCGTGCATATTCAAATGCAGGAAATCAATACCCGACAGCAGCTGGCGCCGCTCAATGACGGCAGGCTGGATCTGGGCGTGATGCGTAACACGCCGTTGCCAGAGACGCTATCGCACCAGCTGATGCTGCGCGAGCCCCTTTGCGCGGTGGTTCATCGGGCGCACAGGCTGGCGAATCGGGCCACGCTTTCCATAACCGAGCTGGTGGGCGAACCGTTCGTCTTTTTCGATCCTCAGGTGGGAACCGCTTTATATGCCGAAACCTTAACGCTACTGGAGCGTTACAGCGTTTCGCCTAACATTGCTCAGGAAGTCGGCGAAGCGATGACTATTCTCGGGCTGGTCGCGACCGGACTGGGCGTTTCAATTCTTCCTGCTTCGTTTCGGCGGGTGCGCCTGGAAGATGTCAGCTGGATTACGCTGAGCGAGCCAGACGCGTTATCCGAGGTCTGGCTGGTCTGGTCAAAACGGCGTGAAATGAGCGCGGCAACCCGGCAAATGATCCGGCTGCTGTTAAATAATCAGCAGAATGAATTTTCAAGCCGCATAACCTGAATATGTGCTCTGAATCACACTATAAATCAAACCGTTGACGTGCTGCCGGAACTGTTTCACCATGGGCCAGTGATTTATTTTGAGGCGCGAAAATAAGCGGGAGGAGGCGGGTGATAGCGGACAGTCAGCCTGGGCACATTGACCAGATCAAACAGACCAATGCAGGCGCGGTATACCGGCTGATCGATCGGTTTGGCCCCATTTCGCGCATTGAATTAGCCAAAAAGGCCCAGCTGGCCCCGGCAAGCATTACTAAAATCGTGCGTGAGATGCTGGAAGCGCATCTGGTGCAGGAAACGGAGTTTCAGGAAATCGGCAGTCGTGGACGCCCCGCTGTCGGCATAATTCTGGACACGGTGGCCTGGCATTACCTTTCTGCCCGCATTGGCAATGGCGATATCACGCTGGCGCTGCGAGATTTAAGCAGCCAGCTTATTGTTGAGGAAAATCTGCCGCTGCCGGTGGACGATCCGCTGCCTTTAATCACGCGCATTATTAATGAAATCGACCGCTTTTTTATCCGTCACCAGCGCAAGCTGGAACGCCTCACCGCGATTGCCATTACGCTTCCCGGTATATTGGATGCCAGACAGGGCATCGTGCACCGCATGCCTTTTTATCCGGTGAGGGATATGCCGCTCGGCAGCGAGCTCGAAAAGCATATTGGCGTGCCGGTTTATATCCAGCACGATATCTGCGCGTGGACGATGGCAGAAGCGTTATATGGCGCTTCTCGCGAAGTCAGTAACGTTATTCAGGTCGTGATCGATCACAATGTTGGCGCGGGCGTCATTGCTGATGGCCGGTTATTACACAGCGGCAGCAGTACGCTGGTGGAAATTGGACACACGCAGGTCGAGCCCTGGGGCAAACAGTGCTACTGCGGCAATCATGGCTGCCTGGAAACGGTAGCCAGCATTGAAAGCGTGCTGGAGCTAACCGCACAGCGCATGCAGTCTTCGCCGGAATGCACGCTGCACCAACAACCGCTGACCATCGAATCGCTGTGTGATGCGGCCCTGGCTGGCGATCCGCTGGCTAAAGATATCATTACCGGCGTGGGGCATAGCGTGGGGCGCATCCTGGCCATTATGGTCAACCTGTTTAATCCGGAAAAAATCCTGATTGGCTCGCCGCTGAACCGCGCGCAGGAAATCCTTCACTCTGCTATTACCGACTGCGTTCGCCGACAGTCGCTTCCCGCGTACAGCCAGCGCACCCGGGTTGAGCCGACGCATTTTCATAATCAGGGCACCATGCCTGGCGCAGCCCTGGTCAAGGATGCGCTTTATAACGGCACGCTGCTGGTCAAACTGTTGCAGGGTTAATCCTCTTTATCAAAAAAAATTGCGCTAACGCAAATTCAACGCTCGCTCGCTGACCTAAGATGATCCGTCTTAAATGTTAACAGTTGTTAATAAATAATCGTCAGGAGCGGACTCTCTACATGACCAGGTTAAAGCGAATATTCGTTACCGGTACCGATACCGAGGTGGGAAAAACAGTTGTTACCCGCGCGCTCTTGCAAAAGCTTGCAGAAGGCGGCAAGAGAGTGGCTGGCTACAAACCGATAGCAAAAGGGAGCCAGCAAACCGAGCAGGGGCCACGGAATAAAGATGCGCTGATTTTGCAGGCATCCTCTTCTGTTATTTTGCCCTATGAATCGGTTAATCCATTAACCTTACTGGATGATGAAATCAGTACCAGCCGTGACATGGTGGTTGATTATGCCAGGCTAAGCGAGGGGTTGCAGTCGTTAAGCGTGCAGGCGGACCACGTTGTGGTGGAGGGAACGGGCGGCTGGCTTAGCTTAATGAACGATCTGCGCCCGCTTTCTGAATGGGCCGTTGAGGAGCGCCTGCCGGTGATTATGGTTGTGGGGATCAAACTGGGCTGCATCAGCCACGCGTTGCTTACCGCCCAGGCGGTGATTAATGACGGGTTGCCTCTGCTGGGCTGGGTGGCAAACCGCATCAACCCGGGGTTGGCGCACTATGCAGAAATTATCGAAGTCTTAAGCAGCAAGATCCCGGCGCCTCTGCTGGGCGAGCTGCCTTATTTACCGAAACCTGAACGGCGGGAGCTGGCAGGCTATCTCGATTTAAGTCAGGTTTAATGGCGGTCACAGCGGTGCGCTCGCGCCGCTGCACAAACCTTTTCGGCCTTTCTCAGATCTGTTCCGCACGCGCTCCCCGTTCATTCGCTATTTTCCTCAGCGTTAAAGTCCCTTTCTCGCCATAATCTTTGCTGCCGATCGCACAATTCGGAAACACTGCAAGCCAATCCAGGCCAGACTAAAAGCACTATGAAAAAAGGATGCTTATGTCAGAAACAGCTCAAACACAGGTCGCGCACCGTCACTGGATATTGATTGCCGCGATGCTGGCGATGTTTATGGCCGCCATTGAGGTCACCATTGTCGCGACGGCGATGCCAACTATCATTGCGGAACTGGGCGGCTTTTCCCAATTTGGCTGGGTTTTTTCCATCTATTTACTGACGCAGGCCGTTAGCGTCCCCATTTATGGTCGGCTGGCCGATCTCTGGGGCCGGAAACGGGTATTCTTTTTTGGCACCTCGCTGTTTTTGGCCGGTTCGGTACTGTGTGGATTTTCCACCAATATGGGCTGGCTGATCCTGTTTCGGGCACTCCAGGGATTGGGCGCGGGTGCCATTATGCCGTTAACGGCAACCATCATCGCCGATGTCTATGCACCGAAAGAGCGGGCGGGGATCCAGGGCTGGCTCTCCAGCGTCTGGGGCGTTTCGGCGATTGTGGGGCCACTGACCGGCGCCTGGCTTGTACAGCATTTTAACTGGGCGCTGATCTTTTGGGTTAACGTGCCCATTGGTATAGTTTCTATGCTGATGCTGGCACGCTGGTTTCCTGAGCCAGACAGCCATAAAAAACAAAAGCTCAATCTGGCAGGCAGCGGCTGGCTGATGCTCTCCGTAACTGCGCTTCTGACGGCTCTGCTTCAGGCTGAAATGCTGGGCTACTGGGTGCTTGCGCTGCTTGCTGTGGCGGCCATCGCCGGTTATGCGCTGGTCAGACATGAAAAGCGTTCTGGCGAACCGCTGTTTCCGCTGGCGCTGTGGCGAAGCCGTACCATTGTTGCCGGTAATGCAGGAAACCTGATTATCGGCGCAGCGATGATGGGCATCAGCGCATTTTTGCCTGGCTGGATCCAGGGCGTGAATGGCGGTACGCCGCTCCAGGCGGGAAGCGCGCTGGCGATGATGTCAATCGGCTGGCCGCTGGCGAGCACGCTTAGCGGTAAACTGATGCTGCGGACTTCTTACCGTTTTACCGCGCAGCTTGGCTCGCTGTTGCTGATCCTCGGCACCGCAATGCTGCTGACGCTGCACAGCAACAGCTCGCTGGTGCATGCGGGGCTGTCTGCCTTTGTCATCGGTACCGGCATGGGCATGACCAGCACCACCTTCCTGATCGCCGTGCAAAACAGCGCGGAATATTCCATTCGGGGGATTTGTACAGCATCGATCATGTTCAGCCGCATGCTGGGTTCCGCGTTGGGCACCGCCGTGATGGGGGCGGTACTTAATTACAATCTAATGCGGCGGCTCCCGGAGTTTAAGGATCCTGTGCAGCAGATTATCTCTACCAGCCAGCGAGAGGCGTTACCGCACGCCAGCCTGCAACATATTATCGAGCAGACGGCTTCTTCACTGCACTGGGTTTTTGCGGTGTCGGTGGTGATTGCGTCAGGAAGTATGCTGGTGGCCAGAGCGATTCCGTCAGGCAGGCCAGAATAGAAAAGGGCTGCAATCGCAGCCCTTGAAGAGAAAACTTACGACGAAGGTGCGTCCTGAGAGGTGCCGGTATTTGCCGGAACCGGGGCGTCACCTTCGGCGCCACGCTTATAAACGATTTTCTGGCTATCGTTTTCGCAGTGTCCAACAACCTGACCGCCAGCCTGTTCGGCCTGATCGTTGGGAACGATTTCCAGCGTAAAACCGTTTGCCGGGACGCCGTTATTAATAATTTTCTGGTTAATGTCCGCTTTTACCGTTTCGCAAGATGCCTGCACCGCCAGCGGAGTGGCGATAATCAGCGCGGTTAATATCCACTTCTTACCTTTCATCATCCTGTCCTTTTGCGTGAATTCAGCGGTAACTATAGCAGCAATATTTCATCAGGGCGTGACGGGGCGTCCGGTACGGCGATCGAGACAGCGCAGGGTATTGGCTTCCCAATAAGCGTTAACGTTCAGACTCTGATCGCAGGCGTCACGCGTATCAATGGCACGGTCGTCTTTATCGAAATCTTTTTCGGCACGCAGATTCTGTTTGCTGCGCAACCGGTGGGTTTCGTCCCACTGCTGTTTTTGCTGACGCGCCTGCTCGTTGGTCAGTGCGCTACTGCCGTCCTGAATAATCAGCGTATCCGTTTTGGCCTGCGCCTGTTGCAGGCTAAACAGCGTGGCGAACAGTACCAGCGGCAAAGCGGCTTTGCTCAGCGTTTTTAACCAGACTTTACTCGTTTTCATCTTCGGTTCCTTTTCACTTCCAACGGACAGCCGACCCGAGCGGCTGCGACGATCGCTTGCAATAGTATATCATCAGCGCTGGCAGGCTAACCACTCAGCCCGCCCGGTCGTTGACGTTTCAGAGAGGAAGTATGTTAATAAAAACCACACTGCTGTTTTTTCTTACCGCGCTGGCCGAAATTATTGGCTGTTTTTTGCCCTGGCTGTGGCTGAGAAAAAACGCGTCTGTTCTGGTGCTGATACCTGCCGCCGCCAGTCTCGCGCTGTTTGTCTGGCTGCTGACTTTGCATCCCGCTGCCAGCGGTCGCGTTTATGCCGCTTACGGCGGCGTTTATGTCGTTACCGCTTTGTTATGGCTGCGCTTTGTCGACGGCGTCCGGCTAAGTTACTACGACTGGACGGGCGCAGCAGTGGCATTTTGTGGCATGTTGATTATCGTGGCAGGGTGGGGAAAAGCGTAGCCGGCTGCAAAATCGTATTCCGGCTAAGGCAGGCCCAGATGGCTGATAAACCTGAGCCTGCACTCTCAACAATTTGTACTGTTTTGCCGCCGGATCTGGCAGGCGGCGGCACAGCGCCTTATCAGGATTTATGCACTTTAAGGCCCGCCAGCGTTTGGCCAACCGGCATCATTTCCAGCGTATTAATATTGACGTGTTTCGGCAGCGTAGCGACCCAGTAAACCGCTTCGGTAACGTCTTCTGCGGTCAGCGGTTCTGCGCCGTCATACACGCTGTCCGCTTTCGCATCGTCACCTTTAAAGCGAACGTTAGAAAACTCGGTGCCGCCCACCAGGCCCGGCTCGATATCGGTAACGCGCAGCGCCGTGCCGTGTAAGTCAGTGCGCAAGTTCAGGCTGAACTGACGGACAAACGCCTTAGTCGCGCCATAAACATTACCGCCTGCGTAAGGCCAGCTGCCGGCAATCGAACCCAGGTTAATAATATGACCAATATTGCGTTCCACCATCGCGGGCAGCACGGCGCGGGTCATATAGACCAGGCCTTTATTATTGGTATCGATCATCGCTTCCCAGTCATCCAGGTTTGCTTTGTGCGCCGGTTCAATACCCAGCGCCAGGCCGGCGTTATTAACCAGCACATCGATGTTACGCCACCCGGCGGGCAGACTGGCCAGCGCTTCTTCAATGCCTGCGCGATTACGCACGTCCAGTTGCAGGGTATATAGCGCGTCGCCCAGCTCCTCTTTCAGGCTCTGCAAACGTTCCTGGCGACGGCCGGTGGCAATAACCTTGTGTCCCTCAGCGATAAAGCGGCGGGTGATACTCTCTCCGAAGCCAGCGGTAGCGCCAGTTACAAATACAATCATCTCACTGTTCCTCAACACATTTTGGGTTTTAATCACCATACCATTTCCATCATGAACTGATAAGAACGGATTGGTTATGATTAATAAGAAAAAATGCACGATGCTGGTGCGTTTCAAAATACCATTGCGATGTTATGGTGCGCCTGAAAGCGCCTTGTTAGGGTTTATTCGCTCCTGTAATCCCTTCAAACGGCATGGCAATCGTTTGCTCGCGCAGGCAACCGTTTGCGCATACGATTGGCCGGTAAGTCGCGCCTTTTTAACCGGGTTCTCTTATAATTAACTGAAAAATAAAGGCTAATTTAAATTTTCCAGCTGGCACGGCATTTGCAATTACCTCTTAAGGTTATCACCTGCGCTAATAAAGCGAGGGCCAGCGGCCCTCCCGGAAGGAATTACTATGTCAGTGTCCATTACTCAGGCTATTCGGGGCAGTTTTTTTGATATTGCCGCCACGGTCAGTCATCCACGGCAGTTGCCGGAGCAGGCCCGCTATATTGAAGACGGTTTATTACTGCTTAATGGCGGCAAAATTATTTCGCTCCAGCGCTGGGAAGAAGGGCAGCATCAGCTAACCGATGCCGTTATAGTGACAGATTATCGCGGCAAGCTGATTGTGCCGGGCTTTGTTGATACGCATATTCACTATCCTCAAACGGAAATGATTGGCGCCTTTGGCGAGCAGTTACTGGAATGGCTCCAACAATATACTTTCCCGACCGAGCGTCAGTATCACTGTCCCGACTATTCGGCAAAAATGTCGGCGTTTTTTCTGCACCAGCTGCTGAGTAACGGTACAACTACTGCTTTGGTGTTTGGTACCGTACATCCTCAGTCGGTAGAGGCGCTGTTCAGCGCGGCGGAAGTACTGGAAATGCGCCTGATCGCCGGGAAGGTCATGATGGATCGGCACGCGCCTGAATATCTGACCGAAACGCCGGAGCAGAGCTATGACCAGACGCGTGAACTGATTGAGCGCTGGCATAAGCGGGGCCGTCTCGGCTATGCGTTAACGCCACGCTTCGCGCCAACCTCATCACCTGCGCTACTGGCAAAAGTGCAACAGCTGAAAACGGAATATCCCGATACCTGGATGCATACGCACCTGAGTGAAAACCCGCAGGAAATCGCCTGGGTAATAGCGCTGTTTCCCGATCACGACGGCTATCTTGACGTTTATCACCAGTATCAGTTAACCGGGCGTCGCAGCGTGTTTGCACATTGTGTGCACCTGGCGGAAGAGGAGTGGGATTGCCTGCATCATACCCATTCCGCCATTGCTTTCTGTCCAACCTCGAATCTGTTTCTCGGCAGCGGGTTGTTTAATCTGCAAACCTGCTGGGATAAAGGCGTGAAAATGGGCATGGGTACCGACGTTGGCGCGGGCACCACCTTTAATATGCTGCAAACGCTGGGGGAAGCCTACAAAGTTGGCCAGCTTCAGCATTACAAACTGGCGGCGTACGAAGCCTTTTATCATGCCACGCTTGGCGGCGCCCGGGCGCTGGATCTGGATGATCACATCGGCAATTTCACTGCCGGTAAAGAGGCCGATTTTGTGGTGCTGGATCCGGCGGTTTCCGCGCTCCAGCAGATGCGTTATGCCAACAGCCGCGATATTTGTGAAAAACTGTTTGTGCTGATGACGCTCGGGGACGACCGCAATATCGCCCACACCTGGGTGAACGGCAAATGTGTCTGGCAGCAGCAAAAAGAGGAGAAAGCCGCATGATCCAGTTTTTACTCAATCAGGCCTTAGTCAGCGAAGCGGCAATCGATCCAAACCTGACCGTGCTGAATTATTTGCGCCAGTACAAGCGTCGCAGCGGGACAAAGGAAGGCTGTGCCTCCGGGGACTGTGGTGCCTGTACCGTCACGCTGGGTCGCGTCGAAAACGGTGAAATGGTGTATGAAACCGCCAACAGCTGCATGACTTTTATCAGTACGCTACAAGGCAAGCAGCTGATTACCGTCGAGGATTTGCAGCAGGCAGGCAAACTCCACCCGGTGCAACAAGCGATGGTGGATTGCCATGCTTCGCAGTGCGGATTTTGCACGCCCGGCTTTGTTATGTCGCTGTTTACGCTGCAAAAAAACAGCACGGGCTGGCAACAGCATCAGGCCGAGCAGGCGCTGGCAGGAAACTTATGCCGCTGCACCGGCTACCGGCCGATTGTCGATGCGGCCCGCAAGGCTTGTCACCACCCCGAGCCGGATAGCTTCCGCCAGCAGGAGGCCGAGACCGTAAAGCGCCTGAGCGCGCTGAAAACCGCTGAAGTGCAGGAAATAGCATGTAACGCGCATCGTTGCCTGTTACCGAAAACGCTGGATCAGCTGGGCGATCTGTTAAGCGAACATCCCGAAGCGAAGCTGCTGGCAGGCGGCACCGATCTGGCGCTTCAGGTAACGCAACACGCTAAAGCGCTGCCGTTGCTGATTGCGCTGGAACAGATTGATGAACTAAAAACCTGTCGGGCAGAGGCCGAAGAATGGGTGATGGGCGCTGGCGTTTCGTTACAGCAGTGCCAGCTGTGGCTGCGCGAGCATATTCCGTCCTTTGCGCGGATCCTTGAACGTTTCGCCTCGCTGCAAATCCGCAATCAGGGAACGCTTGGCGGCAATATTGCTAACGGCTCGCCGATTGGTGACACGCCACCGATGCTGCTGGCGCTTAACGCCTCGCTGGAATTGCAAAAGGGTGGCAGAGTGCGCCGCCTGCCGCTGGCAGACTTTTTCCTCGGCTACCGACAAACTGCGCTACAACCCGGCGAATTTATTCGTGCCGTTATCATTCAAAAAGTGACGGCGTCACAAAATTTCCGCGCGTGGAAGGTTTCTAAACGGCTTGAAGATGATATCTCTGCGGTTTTCGCTGCTTTTGCACTGGAAATCGACAGCGACAACCGTGTAACGCAGGCGCGTATTGCCTTCGGCGGCATGGCCGACATACCGAAAAGGGCGTTGCACTGCGAACAACAGCTGTTGGGAAAACCCCTGACGCTGCAATCTGTCGAACAGGCATGCCGCGCGCTGGAACAGGATTTTACGCCGCTGAGCGATTTTCGCGCCAGCGCCCGCTACCGCTTACAGGTGGCTAAAAACCTGCTGCGTCGTTATCACGCGTCGTTTTCTGACGAGCTGCAACTGGTGGAGGTTTCCCGCTATGTCTCATAATCGTCCGGAAGTAGCTGAAGAAGTGATTGCCAGACAATACCGGGAAGGCATCCAGAGCGGCGTCGGCAAAAGCAACAAGCATGAAAGTGCGGCAAAACACGTCTCGGGTGAAGCTGTCTTTATTGACGACAAGCTGGAGTTGCCTGGCATGCTGCACCTCTCTCCCAGGCTGAGCGAGCATGCCCACGCTCGTATCCGCCATATTGATACCGCGCCTTGCTATGCCATTCCGGGTGTCGTTAGCGTTTTGAGCTGGCAAAACGTGCCGGGCGAGCTGGATATCGGCCCGCTGGAACCTGGCGATCCCCTCCTGGCGAAGGATGTGGTGGAGTATGCCGGCCAGATTGTGCTGGTCGTTGCCGCTGAAACGCCACACGCGGCGAGGCTGGCGGCCGATGCCGCGGTTATCGAATACGATCTGTTGACCCCCGTTCTGGACGTCAGAGAAGCGCTGGAAAAACAGCATTTTGTTCAGCAGCCTCATGTGCATCAGCGCGGTGATGTGCAGGCGGCGCTGTCACGAGCGGCACATCGCTTACAGGGCGAATTTCATATCGGCGGTCAGGAGCATTTCTATCTGGAAACCCAGGTAGCGATGGTGATCCCGGGAGAAGACCAGTCGCTACAGGTTTTCTCCTCTACCCAAAACCCGACCGAAGTGCAAAAGCTGGTGGCTTCGGTGATGGGTATCACTATGAACAAAGTGACCATTGATATGCGCCGGATGGGCGGCGGCTTTGGCGGTAAAGAAACGCAGGCCGCCGGCGTGGCCTGCCTGTGCGCGGTGGCAGCGCGCCTCACCGGTCGCCCGGTAAAAATGCGGCTTGGGCGGCGGGACGATATGCGCATCACCGGCAAGCGGCATCCTTTTTACGTGCGCTACGATGTCGGCGTAGATGAGCAAGGGCGCTTTTGCGGCGTCAAAATCGATTTGGCGGCCAACTGCGGTTATTCGCTGGATCTCTCCGGTTCAATCGTCGATCGGGCCATGTTCCACGCGGATAACGCCTATTATCTCGGGGATGCGCTGATCACCGGCTATCGCTGCCGTACTAACACCGCCTCCAACACCGCCTATCGCGGTTTTGGTGGGCCTCAGGGCATGGTCGCCATTGAACAAATTATGGATCATATCGCCCGCAGGCTGGCGCTGGATCCGCTGGAAGTGCGCAAGCGCAATTACTATGGCAAAGAGACGCGCAATATCACCCATTATCACCAACGGGTTGAAGATAATCTGCTGGATGAAATGACTGAAATGCTTGAAACCAGCAGCGATTATGCGGCACGCCGGCGGGAAATCACCCTGTTTAACCAGAACAGTGCCTGGCTGAAGCGCGGTCTGGCGCTAACGCCGGTAAAATTCGGCATCTCTTTTACCTCCAGCTTTCTTAACCAGGCCGGTGCGCTGATCCTGATCTATACCGACGGCACGGTGCAGCTCAATCACGGCGGCACGGAGATGGGACAGGGGCTGAACACGAAGGTCGCGCAGATTGTCGCGCAGGTGCTGCAAATCGATGTCGATCAAATTCAGATCACCGCAACCGACACCGGCAAAGTGCCAAACACGTCACCCACCGCAGCGTCCAGCGGTGCAGATTTAAACGGTAAGGCGGCGCAAAACGCGGCGGAAATTCTTCGCGACCGGCTGATCGCCATGCTTTGCCAGCTGCACAGCTGTAGGGCAGATGAGGTCAGCTTCAGCAACGGCATTGTCAAAGTGCAGGAAAAACATTTTACCTTCCCCGATGTGGCGCAAATGGCCTGGCTCAATCAGGTGCCGCTTTCAGCCACCGGCTATTACAAAGTGCCCGGCATTCATTACGATCGTGAAGCGGGCCGCGGCACGCCGTTCTACTATTTTGCCTATGGCGCCGCCTGCGTGGAGTCGCTTGTCGATACGCTGACCGGTGAATACCGGCTGCTGCGGGCGGATATCCTGCATGACGTGGGCGCTTCGCTGAATCCGGCTATTGATATTGGTCAGGTGGAAGGCGGCTTTGTGCAGGGCGCTGGCTGGCTAACCTGCGAAGAGCTGGTGTGGAATGCGCAAGGCCGGTTAATGACCGACGGCCCGGCCAGCTATAAGATCCCGGCCATCGGCGATATGCCGCCCGATCTGCGGGTGACGCTGGTGGAAAACCGCAAAAATCCCAAAGACACGGTGTTTCACTCAAAAGCGGTAGGCGAGCCACCCTTTATGTTAGGCATTGCGGCGTGGTGTGCGATTCAGGATGCGGTGGCCAGCGTGGGCAATTATCAGCAACACCCGCTGCTGGACGCGCCAGCCACGCCGGAAAGGGTGTTTTGGGGAATGGAAAAAATGCGGACGGAGGCGGCTCATGAACGTTGATGACTGGATCACCGTACTGGCTTCACTCCGTGAAAAACGCGAGCCCTGTGTGTTGCTCACCGTGCTGGAGGACAAAGGTTCGGTGCCGCGCGATTGCGGCAGCAAAATGATTGTCACCGCCGGGCGAACTTACCTGACTATCGGCGGCGGCCATCTGGAGTTTCAGTGTCTTACTATCGCCCGCGAGATGCTCAACCAGCGTCATCCTCAGCCCAAAAGCGAACATTTCAACCTTGGCGCGCGCCTCGGGCAATGTTGCGGCGGCATGGCTACCGTCCTGTTTGAACCGCTGTTGCAGACGCAGCCGCAGATCGTGGTTTTCGGCGCCGGTCATGTCGGACAGGCGCTGGTCAATTTGCTGGCTACGTTACCCTGTCACGTATACTGGGTCGACGAGCGTCAGGCGCAGTTTACCGACGTGCCAGCGGGCGTGACGGTTTGCTGTCAGGAAGATCCGTGCGATCAGGTCAGGCTGATGCCGCCAGACAGTTACTACGTGGTGATGACGCATCACCATCCGCGCGATCTTGAATTATGCGAAGCCATTCTTAAGCGCGGCGATTATCACTATTTCGGCGTGATAGGCTCACAAACCAAGCGCCAGCGGTTTAGCTATCGCCTTGAGGGGAAAGGGTTCAGTCCGCAGCAGCTGGCAACCATGCGCTGTCCGATTGGTTTGCCGGATGTAAAAGGGAAGCTGCCCGCAGAAATTGCCGTGGCGGTGGCGGGTGAAATCATCGCCAGCTATCAGCAGCAACATCATCTCTGAGAAAGTTGCTGCCTGAGCGGCCCGCACGGCGGGGGCGGGAGCCGCTCAGAAATATTATTCAGGTGAGACGGTAAAAGTCGATGGTCACGCCGTCGGGCGTACGCTGGCCGGTACTGACGAAGACCGATTCCGTTAACCATGCTAAAGCCGGATCGTAGATTTCAAATGACGGCACGGTGCGAAAATAAAGTTCTTCGGTAGGGATACTGCTGAAAAAACGCATATCCTCATCGAACAGTCGGGAGCGGAACGCTTCCGGCACGCGACGAACCCCGTTATTTTCTATATAAACAGGGCCATGGTCAGTTTTTAGCGCGTAACGGGCCGAGAGCTTACACAGACCGTCGGGCATCACAATCTGGCTGTCAACGCCGCCAGCCATTACTTCTCCGTTCAGTTTTCCGCTCACCGTTCCGGAAAGGACAGGGATCAGCTGTCGCTTCCCGTACTCGCTGCTGTTCGAGACAATCTCAGGTTTCCCTACGTTCACTTTCACTGAAAAACTGTATTCAAGATCGGGTTTCATTTCACTTTCCTGGCAAGGTTCAGCCTTTTTCCTGTAGCGTGGCGGTCATATTTCTTAATGACACCGGCCAGTCGCCCGGCCAGCTGTACTTATCCTTAATGATTTTCGCACTGTATTCCAGGCAAATTTTTACCGGCAGATCGGGATAGATCCGTTCCATTTCAGCGATTAACGCCTCGCTGGTGCCGACACGCTGCAACACGTTAAGAAAGTCCTGGATATATCTGCGGGTAAAACCGATGGCGGAGGGGCTGAAATTGCCCGGAAGGCTTGAATGGCCAGGCACAACGGCTTCAGGTCGCAATGCTTCAATGATATCCAGGCTTCGCATCCATTGTGCGATACGTTCCGGCGTGCGCATATCCGCTATCCAGACATGGGCGTTATTAAAGACCAGATCGGACGCGATAAGGGTTTTAAGAGAAGGGATCCACAACGGAGCAATCGTTATGCAGTCACCGCTCATCTGGCCGAGGATTTTGATCTCATGACCTTCGAGATAAAGCGTGTCCTCTTCGACTGGCCTGACTGCAAATTTTGTTTTTGCCCCATTTTTCTGCAAAACTTCCCGCCCCCAGTAATCGATTTTAAAATCGAAAGCGTCGTTAACATCACTGGCGACGGTTTTACAGGAAATAACGTCAGCATCAGGAAAAACCTGTTTGATCACCTCCAGCCCCAGAAAATGATCCGGGTGCAGATGGGTAATAAAAATCCTTTTCAGCTCCCGTCCGCTTTCAATAATATCAGCCACCAGCCGGTGTGCATTCGCCAGGGTAAATTGCGCATCAACCAACAGGGCTTCTTTCTCCCCCATGATCAGCGTGGAGCTGACGCCAAAACCATCGTGCTTATCACTGCTGATAAAAACCTGGGTGGATAAGTCCATTTACGATCCTCTTGTTGGCTAAAAGGAGGCGCTGGAACGCCTCCCTGAGATTACTGACAGAGTAGTGGCAGGGGGAGAGCAAAAGCGCGCTCCCTTTTCGCTGATTAACGCAGATTGTCCGGGAAGTTGGCTGGCAGCTCGCTCGCCGCACAGTTTATGACGCTGTCATCGTCAGGGCCACAATCGCGAACAAAAGTGATGGTAGCGAACTCATCAATCACTTCGGTAGGATAAGCCGGGCCAGCTTCGCGATAGCGTTCCATCTCGGCGATGTGCTCATTCTGGAAACAGACGGTTTTCTCCGGATTGTTCATTACCCAACGTGGGAAGAAAATCGTGCCGTGGAACAGGTTGTCACCGAGGTTTGCAATCAGGCTGACGTCAGTACCGGTAGGCTCAGTCCAGGAGATTTTGTAGGTCTCCTGACCGACGCGGACGATATAAGCACGCTGATCTTTTACCCAACGGTTGCCGACCAGCCCGCTGTGAATACGGTAGTCCAGCGTCTGTTCATTTTTCACGTAAATTTCATAATTCCAGCCGTTATCGTAGGTATAAACCAGGTGTTTACCAACGAAACCACTAAGATCCTGTTTATCGAATTTGCTCATGATTTATTCTCCTTCATTGAATGGCTTTAGATTATCATTCTGAATTTTCGATGAATAATGCTATTTTTAAATCAAACCTATCGAAATTTTGGATGAGTATGCACAAATCAACGCTGGAACAATGGAGCCTCTTAGATAAGGTAGTCGAGCTTGGCAGCTTCGCCAAAGCTGCGGAAGCCACCTGGCGCAGCCAGTCCTCCGTGAGTTACAACCTGGCTTCGCTACAGGAGAAGCTGGGTGTGGCACTGTTGCAGACCGAGGGCAGAAGAACCGTGTTAACGCCCGCCGGTGAGGTGCTGCTCACTCAGGTTCGCCCTCTTTTAAAATCTTTTTATTATCTGGAAAGTTCTGCGGCCTCGCTTCGCGAGGGTACCCGCACCAGGCTGGAGCTGGTGGTCGATAATATTTTTCCCCGCAGCCGCCTGTTTGCCGTATTACGCGAGTTTCAGCAGCAATATCCTCATACTCAGGTCAACCTGACCGAAGTGCTGGAAAGCGAGCCGCTGTTGACGGAAGCGGATGTGATGGTACTGAGCCGGAGGCAGGATATGAGTGGGCGCGGCGAGTGGCTGATGAACATTGATTTTGTGGCGGTGGCGCATGCCGATCATCCGCTGCATCACCAGCCGCAGCCGCTAAATGAAGACGATCTGGCATCCTGGCCGCTCATCCGCATCGTTGGACGCGAAGCCAAAGCGGGTATCGATGAAACGGGAGCGGCTCAATGCTGGACATTCTCCACGATTGACGCAGCAATTGAAGCCATTACCTGGCAGGTGGGCTATGGCTGGCTGCCTGAAGAGCGCATTGCCCAACAGTTAGCGAATGAAACGATAAAAATTTTACCTCTCGCGCATGGAATAAGACGCGCCACGCCGCTGCATTTAATTGTCAAAAAAGAGCTGGTTGCCATCGACCAGCAAATTCAGACGCTGTTAGCACTGTTTATAAAAGCCGGGCAGCGTTAACCGATTGGCTTGGGAGGATTATCGGCCTATGCTGAAGTCTTGCGAAGACAAGGAGATAACCATGCAATCGAATCCATTCAGCCAGCCAGGCACGCTGCCTTTTCAGGCGCCGCCTTTCGATAAAATTTTAGAGAGCGACTACCGTCCCGCCCTCGAAGAGGGCATGCGTCAGAAGCGCGAAGAAGTGGAGGCGATTGCCAGCCATCCTGATGCCCCCACCTTTGCTAACACTTATCAGGCGCTCGAACTGAGTGGGCAAATGCTGAAGCGCGTCGAAAACGTCTTCGGTGCCATGACCTCCGCCAATACCACCCCTGGACTGCAACAGCTTGATGAAGAGATGTCGCCAAAGCTGGCGGCGCTGGATGATGACATCAAGCTAAACAGCCAGCTGTTTGCCCGGCTGGACAGCGTTTATCAGCAGCGTGCAACGCTTTCGCTGGATGCCGAATCGCTGCGGCTGGTGGAGGTCACCTGGCAGGCCTTTCAGCTGGCGGGTGCCAGCCTGACAGAAGAGAAAAAAGTACGCTTAAAAGCCCTTAACCAGCAGGCGGCGACGCTGGGCGTACAGTTTACCAATCGCCTCCTGGCCGCAACCAAAGCGGGCGGCGTGGTGGTCAACGATATCGCGCAGCTCGCGGGACTCTCCGGCGCGGAAATCAGCGCGGCGGCGGAAGCCGCAGCAGAAAAAGGCCTGACCCACAGCTGGCTGCTGGCCTTGCAAAACACCACGCAGCAGCCGGATCTGCAAAGCCTCAGCAACCGTGACACGCGGGCCGCTCTTTTTAGCGCTGCATGGAACCGTGCTGAAAAAGGCGACGAAAACGATACGCGTTCGCTGGTATTACAGCTGGCGGCGCTGCGGGCGGAAAAAGCGGCACTGCTGGGCTTTACCAGCTTTGCAGCCTGGAGCATGGAAGATCAGATGGCGAAAACGCCGCAGGCCGCGCTGGAATTTATGCGGGAAATCGTACCGGCCGCGACGGCCAGAGCCACGCGTGAAGCGGCCGATATTCAGGGAGTGATCGACAGCCAGCCAGCACCGTTTAAACTCGCGGCGTCAGACTGGCTGTTTTACGCCGAGCAGGTGCGACGCGCCAAATACGATCTTGATGAAAGCCAGGTCAAACCCTATTTTGAACTGAATAACGTACTGGAAAATGGCGTTTTCTGGGCTGCAACACAGCTGTTTGGCATTACCTTTGCGCCCCGTACTGATATTCCGGTTTACCATCCTGACGTCCGTGTTTATGAAATCAGCGACAGTAATGGCGAAGCGATGGCGCTGTTTTATACCGATTTCTTTAAGCGGGACAACAAAGGCGGCGGCGCCTGGATGAGCAACTTCGTCGATCAGTCCACGCTGCTGGGCACGCGTCCGGTCATCTACAACGTTTGCAACTACAGCAAGCCTGCGGCAGGCCAGCCCGCGCTGATCTCCTGGGACGATGTTATCACCCTGTTCCACGAATTCGGCCACACGCTGCACGGCCTGTTTGCCGAACAGCGCTATCCGAGCCTGTCCGGCACGGCCACGCCAAGGGATTTTGTTGAGTTCCCTTCGCAGTGTAACGAGCACTGGGCCAGCGATCCGCAGGTGTTCAAAAACTATGCCCGACACTACCAGACCGGCGAACCAATGCCCGCTGAGCTGCATGAGAAAATCAATCAGGCCAGCAAATTCAACAAGGGTTACGACATGACCGAACTGCTGGCTGCCGCGCTGCTGGATATGCACTGGCACAGCCTGCAAAGCGGTGAGAAAGTCACGGACGTGGGCAGTTTTGAGGCCGACGCATTGCGGCAGGAGAAGCTGGATCTTGACGCTGTACCACCGCGCTATCGCTCCAGCTACTTCCAGCATATCTGGGGCGGTGGCTACGCTGCCGGTTACTACGCCTATCTGTGGACACAGATGCTGGCGGATGACGGCTTCGAGTGGTTCCGTGAACAGGGAGGGTTAAGCCGCGAAAACGGGCAGATCTTCCGCGAAAAAATCCTTTCACGCGGCAATAGCGAAGACCTGAAAAAATGCTATTCAGACTGGCGCGGCAGGGATCCCGAGATCGAAGCGATGTTGATCAACCGGGGGCTGAAAGACGCATGAATCCTTCATATCAACGCCGCAAACTGCTGATCGCCGCCGCCGCAATGCCATTGCTTGTCGGCCTTAGCCCGCTTTTAGCGCGGGCTGAGGCTGACTCGTTATCTCAGCAATTAGCCAGTCTGGAACGGGAGGTGAACGGCCGAATCGGCCTGGCGCTGCTGGATACCCACACCGGCGAAAAGCTCACCTACAGAGGCGATGAACGCTTTCCTCTGTGCAGTACTTTTAAACTGCTGGCCGCGGCGGCAGTTTTACGCCGTAGCGAGCAGCAGCCTGATTTGCTGCTGCAAAGGATGCACTGGACGCCAGCCGAACATCTCGCTTATATGCCGGTGACGGAAAAGCATCAGGACGAGGGCATGACCCTTGAGGCGTTGTGCCTTGCCGCCTTGCAGTACAGCGATAATCTGGCTGGCAACCTGCTGCTGAAAACGCTGGGCGGCCCGGCGGGGATCACCGATTTTGCCCGTGGTTTGGGTGATAACGTCACGCGCCTGGACAGAAACGAGCCTGCGCTGAATACGGCGGTGCCCGGCGATCTGCGTGATACTACGTCGCCGCTGGCGATGCTGGGCAACCTCAACACGCTGCTGCTCGGATCGGGCTTAGCGCCTTCGTCGCAGGAAATACTGGCCAGCTGGCTGAAGGGCAACACCACCGGCAAGAAAGCCATCACCGCTGCCGTTCCCGCGGGCTGGATAGTGGGTGATAAAACCGGCAGCGGCGACTATGGCACCACCAATGACGTTGCTATCCTCTGGCGGCCGGACGCTACACCTTTGCTAATGGCCATTTACTTTACCCAACAAGGCAAAGACGCGCGTTCACGCCAGGATGTGCTGGCAAAAACAGCGCGGCTGGCGCTGGCGGCGCTGAAAGCATAACCTCGGCACAATTTATTGCCATTAAATATATACCTAAGTACTATAGTTATTAGGATTGAGGGTAAGGATACATGCTCTTATTATAGGGAAATAATAAGTATGGAGATTTATGTTTTGAAGGTGTTCGACAAGAACACTAAAGGTGACGGCATTGATGACACCATACTGTGCACGGCCGCACAGGAAGTCATAAACGGGGTGTATGAGGCGAGCTTAGGTGGCGGTGTATTTAAGAAACGCATCCCGCTTCCTAATACGGGTAAAAGCGGTGGGGCACGTACGGTTGTTGCGTTTAAGGCAGGAAATTGCCTGTTCTTTATGAACGGTTATGCGAAGTCAGGCACCAGCAGTTATGGCAAAGAGATTCCGGATGATGCTCTTAAAGCCTATAAAAAACTTGCCGCTGATTTGTTTGGTATGACACAAGCGCAGATTGACGCTCAAGTGAAAGCGAAAACGATGCGAGAGGTAAAATGCGATGGTTGATCATCTAAAAGATTTGCAAGAAATGGCGCATGAAATGGTCCCTCAAGGCGGCATTTCTGAAGACACAGTAAACTACATTGATGCGCGGGTGAGACTGCGCGAACTGCGCGCTCAGCTGCCAGCCATTATCGAGATGAATGGTGAGGCGATTCGCGCGCTGCGTGGCCGCTTTAATCTCAGCCAGGCCATGCTGGCTGAGTACGTGAATATGTCTGTTATGACTGTTTCAAAATGGGAAAGAGGGGAGAAAAAACCGAATGGTGCAGCTCTCCGTGTGCTGAGCACTCTCCTTGAAAAAGGCCCGGAAGTTTTCAGGATTTAACCGAGCATTGTATTCCTGAATCAGATATTGAGGCCGAGTATTTCAATATACATAACCGAACTAAAGCCCGTTTACGCATAAGCAAAAACGGGCTTTCCGCAACCTGAAACCGCCTACGCCAGCGGGCCGCCCTGGATGGTGTCGCACATGCCGTGAATAATGCGTTCGCCGGTTTCGCTCTTCAGTTCTTCATACCACTGCTCGGTGATCGCCATCTCTTTGCCGTGCGTCACGTCACAACGCTTACGCGCTTTCAGCACCAGATCTTTAACCCGATCGGCACGCTTGTGCTGATAGCGCAGCAGCGCATCTTCAATGCCTAGCGAGTTGCTTTGCAGGCTGTTAGCCAGCACCACCGCATCTTCCATTGCGGCGCAGCCGCCCTGACCAATATCGGGCGTAGTGCTGTGCGCAGCGTCACCCAGCAGCGCCACGCGGCCTCTTACCAGCTGAGGGAAGGGATCGATATCGTGGATTTCAATCCGGTTAGTGGTTTCTGGCTCAATCAAATCGATCAGCTTTTGCACGGGCGCCGCCCAGCCGCTGAAATAGCGTTTCAGATCGTCGCGCAGGGTCGCCCGATCCTCCGCCAGTCCCGCAGGCAGCGGCACATCAAAAAAGAAATAGAAGCGGTTACGGGCGACCGGCATCAGGGAAACGCGTTTGCCTTCACCGACAAAGGTGGTCCACTGCGTGGCGGGGGCAATGGCCTCATCGATGGTTACCAGGCCGTTCCAGTTAACGTATCCGGCATAGCGACGCTCCACTTTATGACCCAGTACATAAGGGCGCACCACGGAATGGGTGCCGTCGCAGGCAATCAGTAAGTCGCCGCTGGCCTGAGTACCGTCGGCGAAAAAAGCCGTTACGCCATGTTCATCCTGCTCCACGCGGGCTACACGTTTGCCAAACTGCACCTGTTCGCGGCCATACGTCTCCAGTAACATCGCCTGAAGCTCGGCCCTGGCAACCGGGTAAGGGCGTTCACCCGCATCCTGTACCAGCGGATCGAGGCTGAACTGCGTCAGCGTCGTGCCGTCACGAAAATCGTTATAGGCCATCGTCTGCATTGGGCCGCCCAGCGCGCGCAGCGGTTCCTTCATGCCCAAAAAATTGAGGCACTTGACGCCGTTCGGCCAGATGGAAATAGCGGCACCAACCGGTTTAATTTCCTGTACCGCCTCAAATACCGCCGTTTCAATACCGAACCGTTGCAGCGCAATGGCGGTACACATGCCGCCGATACCGGCACCAATCACAATTGCTTTCATCCGCTTCTCCTTTCAAGATATCAGCAAAATTAAGCAATTTTTGTACCAGATGTTTTCAGCCGTTCAGGCCGGTAAATACGGAGTTCTGAAACAATCGTTTCACTGCGTGGCTGCATCAACAGGATGCATTGCACAATAAAAGTGCATAGCGACTGAAACCTTTGCAATTAATGCACAGGGTGTTTGGCAAGCGCAGCGTAATTTGTCACAGTGAGTCTTCACTCATCATGGAGGGGGTAACATGGCGACCATAGCCTGTTTGCACGCGGCCCGCAGTAATATCGACATTTATGAGCAGGCGTTACAGGTGCTGGAATATGATGATATCCAGCTGCTGCATCGCGTTGAGGATCGGCTTTTTGAACAGGCGCTGGCCAGCAACGCGCTGACGCCTGACATTGCTGATGCTACCCGTCAGGCAATTGAAGAGATGTGTCAACATGCGGACGCGGTGATTGTCACCTGCACCACGCTGGGGGCCAGTGCGTGTGACGCCAGTCAGTTTAGCAAGCCGGTGTTTCGCGTCGATGCGACGCTGGCAAAAGCGGCCTCGCGTTATCATGGTTCAATTCTGGTGCTCTGCACAGCGCATTCCACCCTTGAGGCGACACAGCGTATCTTTGCCGCGTTTATCCCTGGCGAGCGGCTGGCGGTTGAGCTGATCCCGCGCGCATGGGCGTTTTTTAACAGCGGCGATGAAGAAGGCTATTATCGCCAAATAGCCGACTATATTAAGCAGCGGCCGGAATGCTCGCTGGGCTGCATCGTGCTGGCTCAATCCTCAATGGCGCGGGCTGAAAAATATATCAACAGCACCCTGGCCGTGCTGACCGGCCCGGAAGTGAGTTTGCAGACGGCCATTGAGGCGATTATCTGAGCAGTTGTTTCTGAAACGTTAAAAAAAATACCCGCCGGACAGCAAAGCGTTTTATGGTGTAAGTCCCCAAACCGGCCATTTTTTCAGGAAAGAGACTATGTTCGATATGACGCTGCTGATCTTATTGTGCCTGGCAGCCCTGAGTTATTTCAGCCACAACCTGACCGTGGCGATCGCGCTTTTAGTGTTGATCGTCATCCGCATGACGCCGCTTAACAGCCTTTTTCCCTGGGTTGAAAAACAGGGCGTTACCGTCGGTATTGTGATTCTGACTATCGGCGTTATGGCACCCATCGCCAGCGGTGCCATTCCCACCAGCACGCTGCTCCACTCGTTTTTACACTGGAAATCGCTGCTGGCCATCGCCATCGGTATTTTTGTCTCGTGGGTGGGAGGACGCGGCGTGACCTTAATGAGCTCGCAGCCAACCATTGTCGGCGGATTGTTGATTGGCACGATCGTTGGCGTATCGCTGTTTCGTGGCGTGCCGGTGGGGCCGCTGATCGCAGCCGGGCTGGTTTCGCTGTTCCTGGGCAAGTTATAGCGGCTTGCGCCGCCATATCACTCTGATTTCTGCTATGATTGCGCTCTTTTTTTCAGGCAGGAGATGCGGGTGAGCACCAAACAGGGCAAGCGCAACAAGCGCGCCAAACTTAAAGCTAAACAGGCGAACAATGCGCGAGCGCGCGGCAAGCAGCTGGATGCGGTAGGGCGTCAAAGCTACCAGGCCACGCCGGAAATGCTGGCGCTGTTCGATACGTTGCCACCGCTGGATGAGAATGGCGAGATGCCTTTTGTCGCCGACGTGTATCGCTGGTCAGCCGAAGAATATGGTTTTGATGGCACCAGCCGTGAAAACGATATGCTGCAGGTTGCAGCGCTTTGCGTGCTTTACATCCACTGGCGCACCAGTGAGGGTTCGACTTCGCTGATGCAAAATGAAATGATCGAAGCGGCCATTCGCCTGACCGAAGAGAACGACGCCTTTAAAACGCAGTACGAAGCGGCGGAAACGGCACAAAACCAGTAGATTTGTCGGGCGGTGTACGCATTTTGCGGTTCGTCGTGTGGCAGGCATAAAAGGGAGCGAGGATGGCTTCACATCCGACAATGAACGACGTTGCCCGGGAAGCCGGGGTGGGCGTCGCGACGGTAGACCGGGTGATTAACCGCCGTGCGCCGGTTAAACCCGCCACGCAGCAGCGGGTAATGGATGCCGCCCGCAGGTTAGGTTTTAGCGCCGGAAAAGGGATGACATCCTCTGCCGTGCCTTGTCGGCTGGGTTTTATTTTGCTGGACAGCGGCGCGGAATTTTACCGTCAGTTCAGCGAGCAGCTGCGCTTCCATGCTGAGCGTTCAGCGCACATTGCCGCTAATCCGCACTTCGTCTGGCTAAGTATCAATGCCAGCCAGCAAATTGCCGACGCGATCGTTGAGCTGGCGGGCCGTGTCGATGTGATCGGCATCGTCGCAACGGACAATCCCGTGGTGAATCAGGCGATCAACCATGTGCAGGAGAAAGGCGTACGCGTCTACACCCTGTTCAGTGAACTGACCGCGAGCGGCTGCGCAGGTTATATGGGGCTGGATAACCGCAAAGCCGGACGTACGGCAGCCTGGATGATCTCCCGCTTGTGCAAACGGCCGGGTAAAATCGGCATTTTGTTGGGCGATCACCGTTTTCTGTGCCAGGAGATGGCGGAGATCGGCTTCCGTTCCTGGTTTCGCGAAAAAGCCGCAGAGTTCGATATTCTGGAGCCGCTGCGCAGCTATGAAGACGATGGGATGGCAGAGCAGGCAACGCGCACGATGCTCGAGGAAAACAGTGATTTAGTGGCGCTGTACGTGCCGAGCGGAGGCGTGGACGGCGTGGTTCGCGCACTGCTGGCGGCTAAAAAACAGCAGAGCAGAACGCTGACGGTTGTCTGTCACGGGCCGATTGCCCACGCGCAAAAGGCGCTGCTGGAAGAAGTGGTAGACGTCTTTATCTGGCACAGAATGCCGGCGCTTGCAGCAGAGATAATCGCCGCCATTGCGGACGATTTCGTTCACGAAGCGCGCGGTAATCAGCAGCGCTATTTGCCGTTCGACATTCTTACCGTTGAGAACTTTTAGGCTGATTTTCGTTTTCTGACCGCTGAAAAGTTCTGGTCTGGTTGTCGCTTCTTCACCGTTCAGCCCTTACCGCGTAATTGTAGCCTTAACGGGCGATTTGCTCGCCCGTTAAGGCATCCAGTCGCTTATGTTTAAAACCCCACGCTGCGCAGATAATGCAGGCTGGCGGTGACATCGTGCAGGCTGCCCGCGACATCCCGGGGATCTCTTTCCTGTTCAATGGTGATCCAGCCGCGCCAGTTCAGTTCCTCCAGCAGCGCTTTTACCCCCGGATAATCGACGTCACCCGTCCCTAACGGACACATCACGCCCGCCGCACAGGCGCTGAAAAAGTCCTGTTGTCCGGCAATTGCCGCTTCATAAACCGTCTTGTTCACATCCTTGAAGTGCAGGTAATCGATGCGGTCGGCATATTTGCGTAGCCATTGCACCGGGTCCAAACCGGCGTAATAGAGGTGGCCGGTATCCAGACAAAGCCCGGCGGTTGCGGCGGGGATCGCCTGCGCAATGCGATCGATCTCATCACCGAACTCAATAAAGCCGCCGGCATGAGGATGGATCACCGGACGCACGCCATATTCGCGCCAGGCAATGCGGCTCAGTTCGCTAATGTGTTTAACCATGCGCTGCCAGTCAGCTTCAGGCAGGCGCTTTGCGCGGGCAGACTGTCCGGCACAGCGCGCGCGTTCTGCATCGCCAAAATCAATTATCACCAGCCAGGGCGGCGTTTTTGGGCCATCTGCCTGGGCGATCGGCACTTTTTGCAAATTGGCACAAATCGCATGGGTCAGCTCAACCATCGTGCCAAAGTGGCTTTCTGATACCAGATCGTCAAACAGGGTTCCGGCCACCAGCGACAGACCATGATGATCCAGCGCCCGAGCCAGCGTCGTCGCATCGGATGGCAGATAACCCCACGGGCCAAGCTCAATACTGTGATAACCGGCTTCACGCGCTTCGGCCAGCACGGTTTCCCACGGCGGCAGAAAAGGATTTTTCGGGTCATCCACGCCCCAGCTACAGGGCGCATTAGCGATTGAATACATAGTGACTCCTTTAGATTTGACGCGCCGTTGAACCTGTTGCCAACGCGGCCACGGCGCGGACAGCGATAACATAAGTCGGGTGATGCCGTTGAGACTGAGGTTTCACGGTGGAGCGAGGGTAAGCATCAGGATGAACCGAGACTATGGCAGAAGGAATATAAATTCCATTTATTGTTTTATTGGAATATTAATTCTTTGAAGTGGGTCATGAATTGATGGTTTCTATAGGGTTTTTGATAGATTTTGATAGTTAATTTCCCTGGGCTAAAGCTGCACGCTTTCTCTGAAGCAGCCGTGTTTGTCTTATCTTTGAAAACGCCATTTCGCCCTGAATACTGCGTTATTCTCTGAGAGTAAATCTTCAGATTGTGATCTTCTCCATGAATTATAACGTTTCACATTTGACTAAAAGTGGAATTATTCTGAGAGTGATTATGAAAGTCTAAATCATAAATTGTGCGGTATTTTGATAGATAAACATCATTTATTTGATATTCAGTGAGGTCATTATGCTAAACGGAGAGAAACAGATTTCCCGCCCGCTGCGCTGGGCAATGGTCGGCGGCGGTCGTCTGAGCCAGGTGGGTTACAAGCATCGTAGCGGCGCATTGCGGGATAACACCGCGTTCGAACTGGTGGCCGGCGCGTTTGATATTGACGCCCGGCGCGGCCGTGAATTTGGCGTGAATATTGGCGTTGAGGCCGGCCGCTGTTACGACAGCTGGGCGCAGATGTTTGCTGATGAAGCCAGCCGCAGCGACGGTATTGAAGTCGTCACCATCGCCACGCCGAACGGAACGCATTATGAAATTTCCAAAGCGGCGCTGAATGCAGGATTACATGTTATCTGTGAGAAACCGCTGTTTTTTACCAGCCAGCAGGCACGCGAAATCAAGCAGCTTGCCGCAGAAAAAGGGTTGATTGTCGGCGTGACCTACGGCTATTCCGGGCATCAGATGCTGCTACAGATGCGCAAGATGATTGCGCAGGGTGATATTGGCGATGTCCGCATGGTGGAAATGCAGTACACGCACGGCTTCAGCGCTAACGACAGCGCGGATAAATTTTCCGAGGCGCAAAAATGGCGGGTGGACCCGAAAATTGCAGGCCCGAGCTTTGTGCTGGGCGATCTCTCCACCCATACCTTTTATATTTCGCAGCTGGTTTTACCGCAGCTTCAGCTGAAATCGCTGCTTTGCGATCGCCAAAGCTTTATTCCTTCCCGTGCACCGCTGGAGGACAACGCGATGGTGTTAATGCACTATCACGGCGGAGCCGTAGGCCGGATGTGGACCTCTTCGGTTAACGCCGGATCGATGGACAGCCAGTTTATTCGGATTATCGGCTCAAAAGCGAGCCTGGAATGGCGCGATTCACAGCCTAATGAACTGCGGCATGAAAGACAAAATCAACCCAATCAGCTGCTCCATCATGGCATGCCTTATCTTGATGAAACGGCGCTGGCCGACGATCGCCTTGGCGCTTTGCATACGGAAGGCCTGACCGAGGCCTGGTCAAATATTTACCTGAAATTTGCGCTGGCCATCGATGCGAAGCAGCGGGGAGAGGAAGCCGCGCTGGCCGACATGATCTATCCCGATATTGATGCGGGCATTGAAGGCGTGCGCTGGGTTGAAAACTGTGTGCGTTCGGCTGACCAAGGGGCCGTCTGGGTCAACTACGAATAAGCGGGCGGGTCGGGAAGGGCATCCGGAGCCGGGATATGATAAAGTTTTGTCCTCAAAATAATGCGGAGCTTCCCGGCTCAGAATGCGTAAAGGGATTTCTATGTTTTTTCCAGCTACACGGCGCTGGCAGGCCATCGCGATGATTGTTTGCGGCTTTATCCTCACGGCCTGTGGGCATCCACCGCTGGAAAAAAAACCGGTGGTGCCCGTGGTTACGCCGCAGCCACGCCCCGCGCCTGCGCCCGTTATCGATCGGCCGATGCGCGGCGTCTGGCTGGCGACCGTGCAGCATCTCGACTGGCCGCCGCTCAATACGGTCAACATGACTGACGATGCAGAACGAATCCGTGCACAGCAAAACGCGCTGATCGATAAGCTCGATAACCTGGCGTCTGTCGGGGTGAATACGATCTTTTTTCAGGTCAAGCCGGATGCAAGCGCGCTCTACCACTCCAACATCCTGCCCTGGTCTGACGTGCTGACCGGCGAAAATGGAAAAGATCCCGGCTACGATCCGCTGCAATTTATGCTGACCGAAGCGCACAGGCGCGGGATGAAAGTTCACGCCTGGCTCAATCCCTATCGTGTTTCAATGGATACCTCGGCAAGCACCGTGGCGGCGCTCAGGCGGACGCTCAGCGGTTCGCCAGCCAGCGTTTTCGCCTTACATCCAGACTGGGTGCGTACCGCAAGTCATCGCTTTGTCCTCGATCCGGGCGTGCCCGAAGTGCGCGAATGGATAGCCAGCGTGGTGGCGGAACTGGTCACTCGTTACGCGGTTGATGGCATTCAGTTTGATGATTACTTTTATTATGAAACCCCAACCTCGCGGCTGGACGATCGGACAAGCTGGCGACAATATGGCCAGGGATTTGCCGATAAAGCCAGCTGGCGACGCAACAACACGCTGCTGTTGGTGAAGGATATCAGCCGGACCATCAAATCGCTGCGGCCGGAGGTAGAATTTGGCATCAGCCCGGCGGGCGTGTGGCGCAACCGGGGTGACGATCCGCAAGGCTCAGATACACGCGGCGCTGCTGCGTACGATCAGGCTTTTGCCGACACGCGTCTGTGGGTCCACGAAGGGTTGCTTGATTATATTGCACCGCAAATTTACTGGCCCTTCGCCCGACAGGCAGCCCGTTACGACACGCTGGCAAAATGGTGGGCAGATGTGGTCAGACCCAGCCACACTAAACTCTACATCGGCGTGGCGCTCTATAAAGTCGGACAGCCTTCTAAAATGGAGCCTGACTGGATAGTGGGTGGCGGCGTAGCGGAGCTGCAAAGAGAGCTGGATCTGAATGAGGCGCTGCCGGAAATATCGGGTACGATTTTGTTCCGCGAAGCCTTTCTGCGCCAGCCGCAGACGCAGCAGGCAGTCGATTATTTGCGCTCCAGATGGCAGCATTCGGCCTTACAAGATGAAAAAACCGCGCCTGTACGCAGGGGCGTTTTTACCCGTAACGGCCCTTAGGTCCGGGAATCAATAAGGTGCGAAAAGCAGATTCCGCACCTTATTAAATCCGGTATGTTGGCCGTGGCACTCTTAGCCCGGATAAATACCGCGATCCTTACGCGCCATCAGAATGCGCTCGCAGGCCACGATATAGGCCGCGGTGCGCAGGCTACAGCTTTTCTCACGGGCTTTGTCCCAGACGTGGATCATCGCTTCGGTCATGATCTTGTCCATGCGCGCATTGATTTCGCTTTCGCTCCAGAAGAAGCTTGCCATATCCTGCACCCACTCAAAATAACTGACAGTGACGCCGCCCGCGTTGCAGATCACATCCGGAACAACGGTAATGCCGCGTGAAGTCAGCATGTCGTCGGCATCGGGATAAGTTGGGCCGTTGGCCCCTTCCAGCACCAGCTTGCAGTTAAGCCTTTCCGCCCGCGCCGCGGTAATTTGTCCTTCCAGCGCGGCAGGGATCAGGATATCCATCTGCACATCCCAGAATGCCTCGCTGGCAATCTCCTGCGCGCCCTGGAAGCCGGCGATTTTTTTGTGGCTGGCCTGCCATTCGGTCAGCGCATTTAAATCGATCCCCGCGGGATTAAACAGCGTTGCCGTATGGTCCTGAATAACCACGACCCGCGCGCCAGCTTCCACGAACAGGCGAGCCGCTTCGCTACCTACGTTACCAAAGCCCTGCACCGCAATCTGCGCGCCTTCAATCTCAATCCCTGAACGACGCGCCACTTCCCGGCCGGTAATAAACACGCCACGCCCGGTCGCTTTTTCACGTCCCAGCGATCCGCCCAGATGAATCGGCTTGCCGGTTACGACGCCGGTGATGGTGGTGCCGTGATTCATGGAATAGGTATCCATCATCCACGCCATCACTTTGGCGTTGGTGCCAACATCCGGTGCCGGAATATCTTTTTGCGGGCCGATAATCAGGCCGATCTCACTGGTATAGCGGCGCGTCAGGCGTTCCAGTTCACCATCGGAAAGCGCAAAGGGGTCGACGCGAATGCCGCCTTTCGCGCCGCCATACGGCAAGTTCACCGCGGCACACTTAATCGTCATCCACGCAGATAGCGCCATCACTTCATTCAAATCGACATCAGGATGGTAACGGATACCGCCTTTACCCGGCCCGCGCGAAAGGTTGTGCTGCACGCGGAAACCTTCGAAATGGCGAATCGTGCCGTCGTCCATCTGCAAAGGGATATCAACAATCAGTGCGCGCTTGGGGTGGCGAAGCGTATCGATCCAGCGGGACAGGTCGCCCAGATAAGGGGCAACGCGGTCGATTTGCTGTAAATAAGTAGACCAGGCCGATGTGCTGCTTTCAGAAGCGTAAGAGAGCTTATCCATAACAAACCTTTTCTGAATTAGTGATAAATGCTGCAAAATCGCGGAGAGTGAGGTGCATATGACTTGCACGACGCACAATCTATCACCAAATGAATGTTGGAAATTCATTAAATTAATGTGAATTTTATGGTGAGAGGTGATTTGTTTAGCGCCAGACGAATAAATAATTAAGCACCGGGTTACAGGAGAGGACAAAGAGGGGCTGTTTTTCCATAGTTATGCAGATAAAATGCATATCTGAAACATTGATGTTATTTATCAAAAGTTTGAATGCGATCATATTTTGCCGTACGGGAAGCGGGTTGGGCTGGCTGTTCATGCTCTTCCTGCAATATGACGAGGAGCCATTATGGATGCCAGCACACAATCGTTTTTACAGCAGTTCCCCTTACTGAAGAAACTCTCCGCACTGGAACCTGTCACCTGGGTTAACCCGCGAGCAACCACCAGCGAGGAAGGATTACGCCACGTCGGGCTGACGGCCGCTCAGGTTGATGACGCCGCACAGCGGCTGCAACGCTTTGCGCCCTGGCTGATAAAAGCCTTTCCGGACACGGCGGCCGCGCAGGGCGTTATTGAATCTGAAATCGTGGCGCTACCTCGCCTGCAACAAACCCTGAACAGTCGCTTCAGTACGCAGGTAACGGGCCGGCTGCTGCTGAAAAAAGACAGCCATCTGCCGATTTCCGGTTCCATCAAAGCGCGTGGCGGTATTTATGAGGTGTTAACGCATGCGGAAAGCCTGGCTATTCAGGCCGGTTTGCTGCACGAAACGGATGATTATGGCCGTCTTTTCTCCGATGAGTTCCGCCAGTTTTTCTCGCAGTATTGCATTGCCGTAGGGTCAACCGGCAATCTCGGGCTGTCGATTGGCATTGTCAGTGCCCGGCTGGGCTTCCGCTGTTGCGTTCATATGTCGGCAGATGCACGGGAATGGAAAAAGCGGAAATTGCGCGAGCATGGCGTACAGGTCATTGAATATCAGGACGATTACAGCGTCGCGGTGGAGCAGGGGCGACGTGAGGCGGCCAGCGATCCCCACTGTTTCTTTATTGATGATGAAAACTCCCGCACGCTTTTCCTCGGCTATGCCGTTGCGGGCGAGCGCGTCAGGCAACAGCTTCAGGCCATGGCAGTGACGGTTGATGCTGAACATCCGCTTTTCGTCTATTTGCCGTGTGGCGTGGGCGGCGGGCCGGGCGGGGTGGCTTTTGGTCTGAAGCTGGCTTTTGGCGACCATGTGCACTGCGTCTTTGCCGAGCCGACGCACGCGCCCTGTATGCTGCTGGGCGTCCACACGGGTCTGCATGATGCTGTCGCGGTTGGCGATCTGGGCATCGACAACCAGACGGTTGCGGATGGCCTTGCGGTTGGACGCGCTTCAGGTTTTGTCGGGCGCGCAATGGAACGGCTGCTGTGTGCTTTCTTTACGGTCAGCGACGAGCAGCTGTTTGAACTGCTGGGCCTGCTGGCGCAGGAAGAAAATCTGAGGCTGGAGCCGTCGGCACTTGCCGGGCTGCCGGGTCCCTGGCGGATGCAGCAGGCCGCGGATGCCCAGGCGGAACAGGGAATGAATGCGCAACGGTTCAGCCGGGCAACGCACCTGGTTTGGGCTACGGGTGGCGGAATGGTGCCTGAAGACGAAATGGCAAAATACCTTGCGGCGGCGGAACAACATTTCAGCTAAGCAGCAGCCGTACGGGCCTGATACCAGCGATAAATTGACTTTGCGGTGATCCTGTACGGCTGTCATCACACTTTTTGTTACATTATAACGATCTGTTTTTCAGTCGCTAAACCAAACTCACGCACCTTTACACTGTCCTAACCCATTCACGCTGTGGCAATAACTATAAACTCCTCGTGCTAAGGCCGTTCTGCCATGAAACCCACTGCAAAAAATATGACGTAACAGATGAAAAAACTGCTTTTTTTGACTCAGCAACGGGTCTGCTGCCTGCTCGCTTTCTACATTGGTATTTTATTAAACCTGCCCATTTTTCTTCGGCGTTTCCATCAGCTGCGCTACGACGCTCTGCTTTCTACCGGCATTGAAATCGTCGCGGCTTTTGCCCTGGTGCTGTTTACCACCCTGCTGGCGTCGCTGGCGGGCCGCCTGCTGTTCCGTATTTTACTCTCACTGCTGGTAGTTGGCTCGGTCGCCGCCAGTTATTACATGATCTTTTTCAATGTGGATATCGGTTACGGCATCATCGCGGCAGTGATGACCACCGACAGCATGGATCTGTCAAAAGAGTCGATAGGCTGGAATTTTGGCCTGTGGCTGGTGTTAGTCAGCCTGTTGCCGCTGCTGATACTGTGGCTGGCTCCGCTACCGGAGGCGGTGTTGCATCGTCGTAACGGCGGCGCAATGCTGCGTCGGGCGGGCGTGATGGTCGCGGCTGGCTTATGCTGCTGGCTGCCGCTAAAGGTGATGGGTAAGCATCAGGACAGCCTGGACCGCCAGCATAATCGCATGATGGCGAGCTATGGCGGCGTCGTGGCAGGCACCTACTCGCCGTCTAACTGGCTGTCTGGTATGGGGCTTCTGGCCTATAGCAGCTGGAGCCAGGCGGAAGACAGCCGTAAACTTTTCGATCCCGCAGCGCATTTCACCTACACGCCGCCAAAAGACGTTAACGATCTCTACGTCGTATTTGTTATCGGCGAAAGCGCGCGTCGCGATCATATGGGCGTTTATGGTTATGCGCGTGACAATACGCCAAACCTGGACAAAGAACCCAACCTGGCGGCGTTACAGGGCTATTCCTGCGACACCTCAACCAAGCTCTCGCTGCGCTGTATGTTCGTCAGGGAAGGCGGAGCTTCTGAAGCGCCAGAACGTACGCTAAAAGAGATGAACGTTTTCTCCGTGCTGAAAAAGCAGGGCTTTTCTTCCGAGCTGTTTGCGATGCAAAGTGAAGCCTGGTTCTATAACAAGGCGCTGGCCGATGATTATGCGCTGCGTGAGACCATTCAGTCGGAGAAACGCAACGTTGGCAAACCGATTGATGATATGGCGCTGGTCAGCGAGCTGAAGGATTCCCTTGATCGTCATCCGCAGGGCAAACATCTGGTGATCCTGCATACCAAAGGGTCGCATTATCTTTATACCGAGCGCTATCCGCGTGCTTTTGCCCGCTATCAGCCGGAATGCATGGGCATTGATGATAACTGCTCGACGCAGCAGATGGTAAACTCCTACGACAACAGCCTGCTCTACACTGACCACGTGCTGGAACAGGTGTTTAATCAGCTGCGCAATCGTAACGCCATCGTTTTTTATGCTTCCGATCACGGCGAATCGATTTCAAAAAATATGCACTTCCACGGCACGCCGCGTAACGTGGCACCGATGGCACAGCGATCGGTGCCGATTATGGTTTGGGCTTCAGATAAATTCCTTGCGCATCCCGATCATGCTGCGGCCTTTGCTCAGCTGAAAATGCTGGCTAAAGACAAAACGCCGGTTTTCCACGAGAAGCTGTTCGACAGCATATTGGGCTGCGCGGGCTTCACTTCACCGAATGGCGGCATCAATGAATTGCGTAACTGGTGTCATGTGAAGCAGTAAGCCGGAAAGGGCGATTAACGCCTCCCTAAACGGCCTGGCAACAGATAAAGGACGGCGTGGCAACACTGCCGTCCTTTTTAATGAGATCGCTTCAGCGGTGAAAATGCCTTATTCCTGCCATTTTAATAACGTCTCTTTATCGACGATATTGCATCTTCGGGTTGCCTGCTGAAGCTTATCACGAAGATTTTCATCAAAATCTTTGTCACCTAATCGATAACTCATACTTTCAGTTAAAACGGCAGGGAGCGTTTTCGGGCAAATCAGGCTGACGGTTCCCATTGAAAAAAGGTTAACGCCTTCAACGATATGAAATTTCGTATCTTTACTTTCTGTCAGCGACCAGTTCTTGCCTGAAAACATTTCTGCGGGATATTTATCTGCCGGAACCGCATAACGGTAAACCGTCAAATCCATCACGCCTGATAATTTCATGGATAAATTAATTATCATTGCCGGGATAACGGGGAGCAGACTTGATACCAGCGCTAACGCCATCAATGCTGCACAGCTAAATATGGCCAGTCTTTTGAATATATGGCTTTTTAAACCTATGAAGACGAGCAAAGGTACCAGGGTGATTATCACAATAAAATAGGTCAGGCCAAATAACAGTAACGCTTCTTTTAAGTTTCCCGTACCGTCAGGGAATTTCAACGTTTTGATCAGCAATCCCATTGGGAAAACGAACAGCCAGGATGCCACACCGATCATCGTTGGCTTAAAAAAATGAATCGTTAAAACGAATTCCCACCAGTCCCACCCGGACAGGTAGCGGGAGCGTTTATGGGCTATATGACGATTAAACCACAGGTTTAACAGAATACATATCACACTATTTGCCAGGAAAAATAAACCTACAGGCCATGCAGCACCCGGTTTTTTATTAGCAGGATAAAAATAACAAAACGCAAAAAAAAGAATTACCGCAAGAAATGAGCCCCATAAGAGGATCCTGACATAGTTACTCTTGATCTTTTGGTAATCGCTATGGTTACGGGGACTTCCCTGTAAAATCAGTGCTGAAATTATCGAGGGGGTAAAGAAAACCAGGCAAAAAAGAAAGATGCTTAAAACAGAAGAAAACGCAATAAAAGAGAAGATATCTTTAAAGCTGACAACCTGTAAAAAAATGTCCTGACGGCCTAAGCGGTACAGAAAGACCCAGGTAAACAGGATTGCTATACCCGTTAAAATAGCGGTTGGCGTCAGGATTGAAATAAGCCATCTTTTTACATTTTTACCCTGCAACAGGTCATCTTGATTGCTCATTTGACGGTTCCATATGTTAGGAGAATGTAATCAACGCCTTATTATTTATATTACGCAAGGTAAAGCAATCTATTTTTGGGTGGGGGCCTTTTTTTGCGCACGATAACAGGACTAATTTCACTGGCCTAAAAATGATTATTTTTTAATTTCGTTAAATATAAGAAGAAAATTTTGCCTGACTTTTAGTCACCCTTGATTTTAGGGTTTGTATCTAAATTGAACAGTTTTATGTTTCATATTCTGTTAATGCGGGTAATCATCCGTTCAACGCGATAAATCAAAACAATAAATGTTATCCTTGTCTCGTCAGTGAATGCTCGCTGGCTTATTTGATTTGAGATTTAAGGAAGTAAAGTATGAATTTTAACCTGAGTAGCCTGAAAAATATCCGTTCATTACGTGCGCAGACGCGTAATATGGCTACAGAGGAGCTGGAAGAGATCCGCGAAAAGCTCAATATTTTAATCGACGAACGTCATATTGAACGGCAAGCGGCTGAAGCAGCGCATCGTGAAAAAGCTGAAAAACTGGCCATGTATCACGAACTGCTGCTGGAAGACGGTATCTCTCCCGCAGAACTGCTGGACGGCATAAAGCGATCTGGCATGCCAAAAAAAGCACGCGCGCCACGCCCTGCTAAGTATAAATATACTGACGTCAACAATGAAATCAGGCACTGGACGGGTCAGGGCCGCACACCTTCTCCCATTAAAACCGCCCTTGAAAATGGCCAGTCTCTTAATGACTTCCTGATTTAATCAATGCTGCCTGAAGTGAATGGTTCAGGCAGAACTGTTTGATCGGTAAAAGCGGGCATCTGCTGATGCCCCCTCTGTGTGATCGGAACCTGAATATATCAGACGCTGTTAAACAGCGTGAGCGTGCAGTCTTAGCTGATGGAAATCACCACCTTGCCGGTCTGCTGTCGGCTGTCAAAATAGCGCCAGGCTTCAACAGCCTGCTCAAACGCAAAGACTTTACCCACTACCGGTTGAAGCTGGCTTAGGGTCAGTGCAGCATTCATCGCAATAAAATCTTCACGACTGCCCACGCTGAACGGCCTGACAGTTGCGCCACTTTTAAACAAAGTCATAAAATCAACGGCCTGGCTCCCGCTGGCAACAAAGCCGAGCAGCGCGATTTCACCGCCCGCCGCGGTCGAAAGCAAAGACTGCTTCAGCGTACCCGGCCCACCGATTTCTACCACCCGCGCCACGCCTTTACCCTGAGTTAACTCGCGCACCTTAACCGACCATTCAGGATTTTGCTGATAGTTGATAATGTGATCGGCACCAAGCGTGGTGAGCAACTGTGCTTTTTCATCGCTGGAGGTCAGTGCAATAACCCGCGCGCCCATCAGTTTGGCAAATTGCACGGCGAACAGTGCTACGCCGCCGGTGCCCTGTGTCAGTATGCATTCACCCGGCTGTATTGGTCGGGACTGTTGCAGACTGTTCCATGCCGTGACGGCTGCGCAGGGCAGGGTCGCGGCCTGCTCCCAGCTCAGATAATCAGGGATTGCTACCAGCGTCTCTTCATCCACCACTTTATATTGTGTTAACCAGCCATCGGCTTGCGTGCCGTAGGTTCCTCGGGCAGCGGCATCATCTCGCTTACCACTAAACCAGTAGGGAAAGAAGCTACCCGCCACCCGATCGCCAATGTTAAACAGGCTCACTGCCTCACCGGTGGCGATGACTTCACCTACGCCGTCTGATAAGGGAATGAGACCGGCTTTAGGTGAGAGGGTGCCCGTGCCGTGCAGGATCGCCAGATCGCGATAATTGAGGCTACAGGCATGGACTTTAATCAGCACCTGATTACGGCCAAAAACAGGTTGCGGTTCGTCGATCAGCCTTAATCCTTCCAGGCTGCCAAAACGTTCAAGACGATAGCTTTGCATCGTGCCTTCTCATTGATTTAGTGAGTGTTTCATTACCTTAAGGGGTTTTCACTGGACTATGAATGTCTTAAAACGTATTTTTAGTGACTTATCGTCCAAAAAAGCGAGCGTGCTATGGATCCTCTTGATGACGTCTTCGCCGCCATGCGCCTGCAAAGTGCGCTCTATTCGCGCCTTTTACCACTTGCGCCTTGGGGCGTTAGCTTTATAAAAAGCGCTTCTCTGCGCTTTGGATTTGTAGTTTCAGGTCAGTGCTGGCTACTTGCTGAGGGGCAGCAACAGCCGGTCAAACTGCAACAGGGCGATGGCTTTCTGGTGCAGCCTGACACGCTGTTTTCTCTGGTTGATCACCCCGCCAGCCCGACGCGCTGGTGTGAAGATGTTTTTGCCGAATGTGCCGGTAAAAATCTCAGCTTTGGCGGAGAGGGCGAAGCAGCCGATATTCTTTGTGGTTACTTTACTTTTGACCGTGCGGGCGCCGAGCCGTTGCTGTCACTGTTACCTTCGGTAGTTATTATACCGGCTGATGCAACGCGTTCACCGCTGTTAGAAGCGACGTTAAAACTGCTGGCACTTGAAACCGTCGAACAACATTTAGGATCGCGCGTTGTAATCAGCCGTCTTGCCGACGTGATGTTTGTGCAGGCCATCAGGGCGCATTGTCTGCGTGAGCAAACGCATCAGGGGTGGATTGCGGCGCTGGCGGATGCCCGGCTTTGCGAGGTGGTTAAACGTATACATCAGGACATTGCCAGGCCATGGAGCCTGCAAATGCTTGCCAGAGAGGCGGGGATGTCGCGCTCGTCGTTTGCCGTGCATTTTAAAGCGGTTACCGGAGAAACGCCGGGCGACTATCTGACGCACTGGCGGATGTACCGCACTCGCTGCTTACTGCGACACCCCAGCTTAACGCTTAGTGAGATTGCCGGGCGCGTCGGTTACGACTCGGCAATGACGCTGGGGCGTGCGTTCAGGCGCTTTGCTGGCATAACGCCGGGAGAATATCGCCAGCAGATCAGGCAGCAATTTCCGTCGTCCGCCATCAGGCAGAAATAAAGCTAACCCGATGAATCTGTCTCAGGATTCGAAACGGTTTAGGAGGACGGCTGCGCAGTGACAACATCACGACAGCCTTCAGTGAATTGTAAGGCACACCATCACGGGCCTGCCTGCGGACATTTTATTACCGAAAAGCGCCCGGAAGAATTTTGTGCGCTGACTGGCGCTTTTCTACAGGAAAAAGGTCACAGCACGCGTTAACGGGATCCGGTGCGATTGCAGGGTTCTGTCGTTCATCACATAAATTTAATAGCGGAAAACGTTACCGATCTCGCTTTCTGAATAAAGGCAGCACCTGCTGCCTTTATGAATTAAATTCTACTCGTTTAGCGATCGCGCATTTTTTAAAGATAAAAGAGAGGTGATTTGATTTATGTCGGCAGATTAATATCCCATAACGCGCATTATCAAAAATAATTCGTTTTTTAGCTTATTCGGGAACTTTCCGATAGTTAAGGTGTTATTCTTCGCACCCTTACTTACATAATCCTTACAATCAGTTTCACTGAACTTTTAACGATGAAAATTAAAATAGGAAAGTGGCTGGCGTTGTCTGCTGGTTTGTTTTTTTGCAAGGTACTTGCTGCACCGCTAACCCCGGGCGACCGCGATTATATTCAGACTCAGCAACAACAGCAGCTGGAGCAGAACCAGCAGCAGCGTAATGCGCTTTGGCATGCTTCCACACCGCACAGCGCGCCAGCAGCGGCTGGCACACAGTCAGGGCAGTGCTTTCCTGTTCATCGTATTATTATTAAAAACGCTACGCTGTTATCAGTCAGACAGCAATCAGCATTAACGGATAATTATAATAACCGCTGCCTGAACTTAACGGAAATTAATGCGCTTGTGCATGCAATTTCTGACTGGTATATGCAGCGGGGCTATATTACCAGTCGGGCATTTCTTAGCGAGCAGAATTTATCCTCTGAAGAATTAACGATTCCCGTACTTGAAGGGAAATTAGAGGCTGTACGCCTCAATGGCGTGCACTCGCGCATGTTAGAAACAACCTTTCCGGGGCTGGAAGGGAAAACGCTCAACCTGCGCGATATAGAGCAGGGAATGGAGCAGATTAATCGGGTACGCAGCTCACCGGTACAGATTGAAATTGTGCCGTCGCAAAAGCCAGGCTATTCGATTGTTAATCTGACCAGTCAACCTGAATTTCCCGTTAGCCTCTCGGCCGGTTTTGATAACAGCGGACAGAAGAGTACCGGCGTGGGTCAGCTTAACAGTGCCGTTACCGGTAATAATCTGCTCGGACTGGCCGACCGCTGGTTTATCAGCGGCGGCCGCAGCAGTGCGTTCAGCGAGTGGCGTGATGCACAGAACCTTCAGGCTGGCGTCAGCATGCCGTACGGCTATGGCCTGCTGGATTACAGCTACAGCTGGAGCAATTATCACAGCAGCTTTATCAATAACGGCTTTACCTGGCTGAGCAACGGCGACAACATCGCGCACCGGCTGAACGGCTCCTGGGTGCTGCTGCGCAATGGCACGATCAAAACCGGCGTTCAGATTGGCCTTAACCGTTATGCCAGTCACAACTTCCTCAATCATACGCTGTTGCAAAGCAGCAGCCGCAAGATCACCAGCCTTCAGTTCGGCCTGAACCATACGCAAAAAATCCTCGGCGGCGTCGCTACCCTGAACCCGGTACTGAGTCGCGGCATGCCATGGTTTGATGCCGAAAGCGACGCGGGCAAAACCGGTGATTTACCCAAAGCGCAGTTTCGTAAATGGAGCCTGAGCGGCAGTTTTCAGCGCCCGATCACCCAAAAGCTCTGGTGGCTGAGCAGCGTCTACGGGCAATGGTCACCGGACCGGTTGTATGGCAGCGAACGCCTCACCCTTGGCGGCGAAAGCTCGGTGCGCGGTTTCAAAGAACAGTATCTCTCCGGTGATGCGGGCGGCTACCTGCGTAACGAACTGAACTATTCGCTGTTCAGGCTACCGGACATCGGTGAGGTCAGCAGCCTGCTGGCCGTCGATGGCGGCTGGCTGAAGAGTGACCCGCAGAATCGCCGTTCCACCGGCACGCTGTGGGGCAGCGCCGTAGGTTTCGCAACACGGAATACGCATTTCTACAGCCAGTACACGCTTGGCATCCCACTTAGCTATCCCGGTGAGTTGGCCCCGGATCGCGTCAGCATTTATGCCCGCTTTGGGCTGATCTTTTAAGAGGAAGGATTATGGACGATCTGAAGCCGGTTTCTCTGGCCCGTCGCGCACTGAGCTATGTGATTTGCTACCTGATTGCCGTACAGCCGATGCTGCCTGCGGCCGCTGCGGCCATCACCCCGGTCACGCCGGGCACAAAAATGGACGCGGCAGGCAATGGTGTGCCGGTGGTCAATATCACCGCGCCGAACCAGGCGGGCGTGTCGCATAACCAGTATCAGCAGTTCAACGTCGGCAAGGAGGGGCTGATCCTCAATAACGCCACCGGCCAGCTCACACAGACCCAGCTTGGCGGGCTGATCCAGAACAACCCTAACCTGAAAGCCGGACAGGAAGCCCGCGCAATCATCAACGAAGTGGTCGGCGCTAACCGCTCTCAGCTACAAGGCTATACCGAAGTGGCGGGTAAAGCGGCCAACGTGATGGTGGCGAACCCGTACGGCATTACCTGTAGCGGCTGCGGCTTTATCAACACGCCGAACGTCACCCTCACTACCGGTAAACCGCAGCTGGATGCCAGCGGCAATCTTGCCGCGCTGGAGGTGAGTAAAGGGTCGGTGATCGTTGAAGGTCAGGGGCTTGATGGCAGCAGTGCAGATGCGGTGGCGATTGTGGCGCGCGCCACGGAAATCAACGCGGGCATTCACGCTAAAGACCTGTCGGTGACAACAGGTGCAAACCGCGTCGGTCAGGCGGGTTCCATCACGCCAATAGCGGGCGAAGGTGCCGCGCCTGCGGTCTCGGTAGACACTGGCGCGCTGGGCGGCATGTATGCCAACCGGATTCACCTGGTCTCAAGTGAAAAGGGCGTCGGCGTTAACCTTGGCAACCTGAATGCGCGTCAGGGCGATATGGTGCTGGATGTTAACGGCCAGCTGACGATGAACAACAGCCTGGCCAGCGGCGCGCTAAAAGTGAAGGGCGAAAGCCTGACGCTCACCGGCGATCATAAAGCGGGCGGCGCGGTTACGTTGAGTGCCGGGAACAATATTGTCGTTCAGTCCGGTTCGCTGCTCAGCGACGGTGATATCACGCTTAACGGGCAAAATAACGTCAAGCTCGCAGATGCACACCTGACGGCGGGCCGGACCATCGGCCTGAGTGGTCAGACCGTCAATATCGACCAGAACAGTGAGGCTAACGGTGCAGGCAATATTACGCTGTCCGGTACACAACTCGGTAATGAAGGACAAATCCGTTCTGGCCAGCAGCTTGATATTACTGCCGATACCTTAACCAATAAAGGCTCACTTGCGGCGGATGGATCGCTGACGGCTCAGGTCGCCGCGCTGGAAAACCAGGGCACCTTACAAAGCCAGCAGGCACTGTCGCTGGCGGGAAACACTCTGCTTAACGGTGGGAAGATCGCCAGCGGCGGCCAGCTGACTATCCGCCATCGTAGCCTGACGCAGAACGGATCGCTTTCTGCCGTCAACGGACTGGCAGTTGCTGCCGATACGCTGACGGCCAGCAGCGGATCGCGCATCGCCAGCGAGGGGAATATTGCTCTGAAGGGCGATGTTATCCGGCTTGCAGGCGAGATAACGGGTGGCGATCTTACCGCGATCGGTAAGCAAATCACCACCGACGGTAGCGCGCAGTTGCAGAGCAAAGGCGCCCTGCAACTCACCGCTAATCAGGCCACGCTGAACGGGACGCAAACGGCCGTTAAGGCAATGCGCCTGAACGCCGATGCTCTCCAGCACGGTGGGAAAAGCTACGCTGACGAGTTATCGATTGAGGCAGCAGAAATCAGCAACAGCGGAACGCTGATCGCGCCTGAACTGATGCTGACCAGCCAGCGCCTCAGTAACAGTGGACTCATGCAGGGCGATCGCAAGCTGGGCCTCACCGCCAGCCAGTTCGATAATTGGCAGGGCGGTACGCTCCACAGCAATAGCGATCTCTCGCTTGCGATTGCCCGGATCAATAATCAGGGCCTGATCACCGGTGATAACGCGCTTTCATTCAGTGGCGACAGCCTGACTAACGGCGGCGAAATCAATGCTGTCAGTCTTGATCTCTCCAGCCTTAGCCTGACCAATCAGAACACCGGTCTGATGCTGGCAAAAAACGGCCTGACCCTTTCAGGTGAACAGCTCACTAACGCCGGACAACTGGCGGCGGAGACGCTGAATCAGACAAAAGGCGACCTCAGCAATACGGGCAGTATGCAGGCCGTGCAGGCTATGCGTTTGCAGACGGGAACGCTGGATAATCAAGGCACTTTACTGAGTGGCGATACGTTAAATCTGACGGCATCCGTTCTGAACAACGCCGGTCAGCTACAGGCCGATACGCTGGCGCTGGCCGCGGATAAAGCCAGCAATACCGGCACCCTGCGCAGCGACGGGCAGAGTCAGCTTCAGGTGGTTGGCGAGCTGGCGAACAGCGGGTCGCTGATCGCGAAGGCGCTGACGTTACAAGGCGATCTGCTCAACAGCGGTTTACTTCAGTCCGCAGATGTTTCGATCGGCGGCAATAGCGTGCGGAACGTAAGCGACGGCCAGATTCTGAGTGAAAACACGCTTCAGGTTAACGCTAACACCTTCGTTAACCAGGGCAAGATCGCGGCGCAGTCGCTCACCCTCTCTGGCGGCGCCCTGACCAATAGCGGGCTGCTTCAGGGAACTGACGGTTTAAGCGTCACGGCTAACACGGTTGAAAACCAGCAGGCAGGGCGCATGCTGACCGGCGGCGATCTGACGCTGGATGCGGGGCAGTTAACAACTGACGGCGTCTTGCAGGGTATGAACGCCACCGTCACGGCCGCTGACTGGCAGCATAACGGTTCTTTGCTGGCGACGGGAACGCTGAACGCTAACCTCTCCGGCCTGCTTGCCAGTCAGGGCGATCTGATGAGTAAAGGCAGCACCGACATCAATGCCGGCACCTTTAACAACAGCGGTTCGCTACTGAGCGAAGGCGATATGACGCTCGGCGGCGGTAGCCTGATCAATACCGGCGCGATCCAGGGAGATAACCTGACTCTTCGCCCGATACAGATCGACAACGACGGCTCGCTTACTGGTCTACAGTCGCTCACGCTGGGCGCTTCTGCGCCTGTAAGAGCGCGTATGCTGCTCGCGACAACATCTTCAACCCTGCCAGCACTGACCAACGGCAGTCAGGGATCGCTGTTAACTCTCGGCACGCTAAAGATAAAAGCCGGCTCGGTGAGCAACGACGGTCGCTGGCAGGGACAGCAGATCCTGCTGGATGCGCAGAACCTTTCCCAGCGCGGGGCTATTCAGAGCGCGGATGCGTTGCAGCTGCTCCTCAGCGACAGGCTGGAGGCAGGAGCGAACAGCAAGATTACCGCCAACGGCACGGCCGCGCTCCAGGCGCTGACGTTCAGCAACGGCGGGGAATGGACCGCTAAAAATCTTACGCTGACCGGCAATACCCTGACCAACAACGGCGCGATCGGCGGCGTCAATGGCCTGACGCTCGCCTTGCAGGGCGCGTTCACTCAGCAGCAGGATAAAACGCTGCTCAGCGCGGGCAAGCTGACGCTCGATGCCGCCTCGGTAAACAATCAGGGACGCGTGCAGGGAAAATCTCTCCAAATCACCTCGGGACAGCTGGATAACGGCGGTCGCTTACAGGGTGATGACGCCACGGATTTGACGCTGGCCGGCAATCTGAATAACGCGGCCAGCGGCAGCATTATCAGTAACGGACCGCTGACCCTCACTACGCCGGGCCTGGTTAACGCCGGGCTGATCCAGAACGGTAACGGCTCGGTGCTTTCGGTTGCGGGCGAGACGCGCAACAGCGGACGGCTGCTGAACGACGGGACGCTGAACCTGAACAGCGCTTCGCTGAATAACAGCGGCTGGCTTCAGGCTACGAACTTACTGGCGAATGCGGCAACGCTTCTCAACAGCGGCACGGTGCTGGCTGAACAGCAGGGCGTGCTCACCGGTAACAACCTGACTAATCAGGGCACGGCGCAGGGCAACAATCTTACCGTTAACTATCAGCAGATTAACAATAGCGGCACGCTGCTTGGCAACGGCCAGCTGGCGCTGGATGCGGCTCAGGTTAACCAGCAGGGCAATGGCCGCCTGTTCAGCGGCGGCGATCTGACCCTACACAGCAACGGGCTGGACTCTGCCAGCCAGATTGTAGCGCTGGGCAACCTGGCGCTGACGCTGGCTAACGGCTTTAGCGCGCGCGGCGTATTGGCCGCAGGAAATACGCTTAGCGTCAGCAGCAATGGCGATATTGATAACCAGGGCACCCTTCAGGGCAATGCGATCAACCTGAATGCAGGCGGCGTGCTCACTAACAACGGCCAGATTACGACGGGCGGCGGCGTCAGCACCCTGAGCGGCAGCCGCATCGATCTTAACGGCGCGGGCACGCTTCAGGGCGGCGGCGACGTGGCGCTTAACAGCCGCAGCGATATCAACGTCAACGGCTTTACCGGCACGCGTGGCTCAATGACGCTGACCACGCCGGGCAGCATCGTCAATACGGCGCTGCTGTATGCCGGTAATAATCTTTGGCTGCTGGCCAACAGTATCCGTAACCAGCGCGGCGATATTCTGGCCGGAAACAATCTGTGGATGCAGCGCGATGCGGCGGGAAATGCCAACGGCGAGGTGGTAAATACCTCCGGCACGGTGGAGACGCAGAATGGCGATATTAGTGTCAATACCGGACACCTGTTGAATACGCGTGACGGATTGAGCGTATCGCAAAGTACTACCACGGCACCGACCAGGGCGGGCCTTGGTGATGCGACGATGACGATATCCATCTGGGAGTTACCCGTTGGCAGCTATGGTTATTTTACTACAGTCACTACGACAGAGAGCGGTGGCGGATGTGCCGGAGCGGATGGAGGATGTTCCACACACACCGACGTCAAAACATATTACGGAACGCTTGCTGAATCGGCGATACAGAAGTTCGCGCTGACTACTGGCACAACAAATGTGATCAGTAACGGCGGGGCGGGTCGTTTCGCTTCCGGGCATGATGTGGTTATCCGGGCTGATCATCTGGAAAATCAGGCCAGCAATATCCTGGCAAACGGCAATATAACGCTTGCCGGTAATCAGCTCGAAAATCAAAGCTGGCAGGCCGGGACGAACAGCGATGTACTGGTTTACGAGCACAAAGCGGTGGCTGGGACAATCAAAATTGGCGAGAAAAGAACCCAAAATGGCGCCAAAGGCAGCAACTTAACCTATAAATTGACGGGCCATGAAACCGAATACACTCCCGGCGAACTCTACCGCGCCGTTATCCAGGCCGGTGGCAACGTCAGCGCGAATTTCAGCAGCGATCTGAGCAATACCAGCACCACGGCCAATGCGGGAGCAACAGGAAATACGCTGGCAGCCCCTTCGCTAAACACCTGGAGCACGCCAGCCCGTGTTGCCGCGTTACAAAAGCAGAGCCTCAACGGGACGGATAAGGTTGCGGTAAATTCACCGCAGTGGCGCGACCTGCTACAAAATGCAGTTCAGCAGGTCAATGGCGCAGTGGGTCTTGATAACGCTTCCGCTAACCTGCCTTCCGCAGGCAATACGCCGGGCAGTCATTCGCTGAAAAATTATCAGCCGAAAAGCGTGGATACCAGCGCTTATCCGCTGCCTTCTGGTGATAACGGTTACTTTGTTATTTCACCTGAAAGCAAATCACCGTATCTGATCACTTTAAACCCCAAACTAAACGGGCTGGGGCAGCTGGACCAAAACCTGTTCGGCGATCTCTATTCGCTGCTGGGCGCACAGCCTGCCGGTGCGGTAAAAGAAACCCGCGCACAGTATACCGATGAGAAGCAGTTCCTCGGCTCGGCCTATCTGCTTAACCGTCTGAATCTGAAGCCCGATAACGACTACCGTTTCCTTGGTGACGCGGCTTTCGATACCCGTTACGTCAGTAACGCCGTGCTTAACCAGACCGGAAATCGCTACCTCGGCGGCACAGGCTCCGATCTGGAGCAGATGCGCTACCTGATGGATAACGCTGCCGCCACACAGCAGTCTCTTGGACTGGAGTTTGGCGTGTCGCTGACCGCCGATCAGCTGGCTTCGCTGGATAAAAGCATTATCTGGTGGGAAGCGGCAACCCTGAATGGCGAGACGGTGATGGTGCCAAAAGTCTACCTCTCGCCGAAGGATGCCGTAGTTCAAAACGGCAGCGTGATTGCCGGTAATAACGTCACGCTGAAGGCTGGAAACGTCGCCAACAGCAGCAGCACCCTTGTGGCGCAAAATGCGCTGGCGCTGGACAGTCAGAACTCAATTGAAAACCTGAACTCGGGACTGATTCAGGCCGCCGACAGCCTGAAACTAACCGTGCTGAACAGCATCACCAATGTGGCTTCCACTATCAGTGGTAAAACCGTGGCGCTGGAGAGCGTAAACGGCGATATCAATAACCTGACCACGGCACGGCTCTGGCAGTCCGGTACACGAAATGGTAAAGGCACCCCGGGAGTGCTGACTGAAACGCAGAGCAGCCAGACAGGCGCCATTTCCGCAACCGAATCGCTGTCGCTGCAATCAGGCAGAGACATTAACGTGCAGGGCGCAACACTGCGCGCCGGTGGCGATCTGCTGATGAGCGCCAGCAATGACATCAACGTTACCGCCAATCAGCTGACAGCAAGCAGCGGACTGACAGATTTCAAAAACGGTAAACGCACCGTTGTAAACAACAGTAGCGTGTCCAGTCAGGGAAGTGACATCACCGCGGGCGGCAGCCTTGCCATGCAGTCCGGGCACGATCTGAATATCAAGGCCAGCACGGTGAATGCAGCCGGTAACGCGGCTCTCGCGGCAGGTAACGATATCAATCTGCAAAGCGCAGCAACCAGCCAGAACAGTAGCCAGGGAAAAAGTGAATCGCACAGCAGCGGACTGGCCCGCACCACCGTCACCAGCGGCAGCGATTTGACGCTGGCCGCCGGACGCGATCTCAACAGTCAGGCGGCCGGGCTGGTGGCTGACCGGGATGTGGCGCTTGCAGCGGGTCGGGATGTCAATCTGACGGCGGCGCAAACCGCTTCCGGCAACAGCGACAAAGCGAGCAAAAAGACGGAAATCACTGAATCCGTCCGTCAGCAGGGAACTGAAATCGCCAGCGGCGGCAGCACCTCGGTTACCGCCGGGCGTGATGTGAACAGCGAGGCCGCGCAGGTGACGGCCACGCAGGATCTGGCGGTCAGTGCCGGTCGCGATATCAACCTCACCACCGCCACCGAAAGCGATTACCGCTACAAAGAGGAAACCAAAACCAAAAAAAGTTTCCTGAAAAAAACCACCACGCATACCGTTAAAGAAAGCAGCGATACGGCAGAAAAGGGAACCCTGCTGAGCGGCGATAACGTCACGCTAAACGCGGGCAACAACCTGCTGGTTAAAGGTTCTGCGGTTGCCGGTGAACATGACGTCGCGCTGAAGGCCGGCAATAACGTCGATATCGTTGCCGCCACCAACACTGATTCCAGCTGGCAGCTTAGCGAGAAAAAGAAAAGCGGCCTGATGGGCAGCGGCGGTATTGGCTTTACGATCGGCAGCAGCAAAACCCGTCAGGAGCTGAAGGAAAAAGGCACCACCCAGAGCCAGAGCGGCAGTACCGTGGGGAGTTCAGCGGGTAATCTGAGCATTAGCGCCGGCGGGCAGGCGCACGTTGTCGGCTCCGACCTGATTGCAGGCAACAACCTGTCACTGAGCGGTGACAGCGTGGTAATCGACCCGGGTCACGACAGGCGCATCAGCGACCAGACGTTTGAGCAGAAGTCGAGCGGACTGACGCTGGCGCTTTCCGGCACGGTTGGCAGCGCGATTAACAGCGCGGTGACCACGGCCCAAACGGCCAGCAAGGAAAGCGATGGTCGCCTGGCAGCGCTTCAGGCGACAAAAGCGACGCTGTCCGGCGTGCAGGCGTCGCAGGCTATGCGCATGGATACCTCGAAAGGCAACGATCCGGCCAACAATAACACTATTGGCGTTAGTGCCACTTATGGCTCGCAGTCGTCCAAATCGACCAGCCACAGCGAGCAGGATCGCACCAGCGGCAGCACGCTAAACGCGGGCAATAACCTGACCATCGCCGCCACCGGCGGCAAGGAAGGCGCACAAAGCGGCGATATCACCCTTGCGGGCAGTCAGCTAAAAGCAGGCCGGGACATGGCGCTGAACGCGGCGCGCGATATCACGCTGCTTTCCGCTCAGGATACGGATCTCACCACCGGGAAAAACGAGAGCAAAGGTGGCACGCTGGGGATCGGCATTGGTGCCGGTTCAGGCGGCTGGGGGATCAGCGTTTCCGCCAGCGTGAACAGCAGCAATGGCAGGGAGAAGGGCAACGGCGTCACGCAAAATGAAACCACGCTGGATGCAGGCCGTCAGCTAACGCTGAGCAGCGGACGCGACACCACGCTGAGCGGGGCGCAGGCGAGCGGCAGCAAAGTCGTGGCGGACGTGGGCCGAAATCTTACGCTGAGCAGCATGCAGGACAGCAACAGCTATGACTCGAAGCAGACCAGCGTCAGCGCGGGCGGCAGCTTTACCTTTGGCTCAATGAGCGGTTCGGCGTACCTCAGCGCTAACCGCGACAAAATGAAAAGCAACTACGACTCGGTGATTGAGCAGACCGGGATCTTTGGCGGGCAGGACGGGTTTGATATTACCGTCGGCAACCACACACAGCTGAACGGCGCGGTCATCGGTTCAACGGCAGCAGCGGATAAAAACCGGCTGGATACCGGCACGCTGGGCTTCAGCGATATCGATAACCGCGCGGATTATAAGGTGCAGCACGTGGGCGGCAGCTTCAGCACCGGCGCACCGGCCGGCAGCCAGATGCTGAGCAACATGACGTCCACGCTGCTCAGCGGCCTGGGCAGCAGCGGCCATGCGGAGGGCGTTACCCATGCCGCCGTCTCTGAGGGAACGGTGGTGATACGCGACCAGCGCGGGCAGCAGCAGGACGTCAGCCAGCTCAGCCGCGACGTGGCCGGTGCCAACGGCAGCATCAGCCCGATTTTCGACAGGGAAAAAGAGCAGAAGCGGTTGCAGACCGCGCAGCGGGTCGGCGAAATCGCGGGCAAGGCGATGGAGATGGTGCAGACCGAGGGCACCCTGCGCGCAACCGGGGCGGGCAAAGCTGAGCTGGCGAGAAAAGGCGTGCAGGAGCCGGGTGAAAAGGCCACCAGGGAAGAGTGGAAAGCGTACAACGACGTGCTGACCGGCACTGACGGTTACAAAAACACCGAGGCGAAGTTCGGCACCGGCAGCGCCATCCAGCGCGGTATACAGGCCGCCACGGCGGCGTTGCAGGGGCTGGTGGCAGGCAACGTTCAGGGCGCAATTGCGGGAGCCTCTGCCCCTTACCTGGCGGAGCTTATCCACAGGGAGACCATCACAACCGGTCCCGACGGAAAAGAGGTGGTTAACGAACCGGCCAGCCTGATAGCGCACGCGGTGCTGGGCGCCGTGGTAGCGCAGATACAGAACAACTCAGCGCTGGCGGGGGCAACAGGCGCGACGGCAGGCGAGTTTATCGCGCAGCAGCTTTATCCGGGCGTGGATCGTGATAAACTCAGCGAGGAGCAGAAGCAGATCGTCAGCGAGCTGGGCACGCTGGCGGCAGGGCTTGCAGGCGGTATAGCCGGAGACAGCACCGCCAGCGCGGTTGCGGGTGCGCAGGCCGGGAAGAATGCGGTTGAGAATAATGCGCTGAGTGTGCCGGGTAACAAATCCCGTGCTCAGGAAATGGCTCAATGTCAGGGCGGAGCCGCCTGCGAAAAAGATGTCATTGATAAGTACAAAAAAATCAATGCTGAGCAGCATGAAAGCGTAGTTGGATGTAAAGGCGCTCAGGACTGCGTTAATAAAGTTAGTGAAGTTAGTCAGTTACAAGCCGATTACGCCAGCCGTACCAATGAGTTGCTGGAGAAAGCGCGCACTAGTGGCGGATTAAGTCCGGCAGAACAGGACGAATTAGCTGTTCTTCAGGTGACGACCATCCAGCTTGAAACGGACAGAAACGCGGCGATCCATAACGCGCTGATGTCCGGTGATTCAGCGGAGGCGAAGCAGCTTGCTATCAATTCATTAGCGCAAGCGGCAGGAACCAGTGCTGCGGGGATTGCAGCAGGAGTTGGTAAAGGAAATAAACTCCCTGCGAGCGCTGAAAAAAATGTTGTGATCGTGGATTCAGGTCAAAAAGGTGCCTGGAATAAAAATCTGAATAAACCGGAACCAAACACGATTTATCAGGTTGATGGAAATAAGACTTATTATACTGATGAGTTGAGTCGCACGACTAATGTTACAGCTTCACTTAGTCTGTCAAAAAGCGATAGAAACACCTATCAGCAGTGTAAAGCTGGCAAATGTGGCAGCACTGGCGACGAAGGAGGTCACTTAATTGCCAGTATATTCAATGGCCCAGGTGAAAAACTCAATCTTGTTCCTATGAATGGTAATCTCAATAAGGGAGCATGGAAGCAAATGGAGAATTCATGGGCTACGGCATTGAAAGATGGGAGAAAAATTGATGTTAATATTCAACCAATTTATTCAGGGAATAATACAAGGCCAGACAGGGTGATTGTCCAGTATTCAATCGATGGGAGTAGACCTGTCAATGTTGATTTCAAAAATTCTCCCGGAGGTAAATGATGCAGAATGTGGATTTTGAACAAAAGATAGGTCAAATTTTATACGGTTGCGGGCCAGAGAATGCAAAAAAAATCATAGTAAGAGCCGAAATTTTCACTGAAAATGATGGCGGTAAATATGAGTTTGATTATTTTGACGAAAATGATGAATTGGACTGGTTCTCCCCCGATGGAAGAGCTGTTGCTGATTTGACAGATGTTTTAGTCGCTTATAAGTCGTTCTTTTCAGATAACAATTTGACTGATGGGAAACCTATTTGGTCAAAGTGTGAGATAACAGTTGATATTCCAGAAGAAAAAATACATATAAATCTTCATTATGACGATTAACGAAAATCAACTCCCTCATAGTTGGTGGTGGTCAGCGGGCTGTTAGTGTTAGTGCACCTTCAGTTCGCGTCCGTGTTAACTCTCTGCTTTAGCCACCTTCCTTGCAGAGTCCTGGCGGCGGGACTGGTACTTGATAATCATGCTCTCCAGTACTTCGCGAACTATCGCCTGTTCGTTCTCCGGCAACTGGCTGTTATGCGCTGGGTGATGGCTGGAACAATATACTGCCATCAGGAGCGATAGATTATGGGCAGTCTCAGGTAATCCTTGGTACAGAGATGATACAGGGTGGCGCCTCGCCTGATGAAATCGCGGCAGCACTGTCGAAAGCGGCCAAAGGCGATATGCCTGAAGGGCAAAATGCAGTAGAGGGATTACTGATAGCCTGGGGTAACTTCTTAGGTGTGACGTTAGACGTCGTTATGCCGAATGAGCAAATGACGCCACAAAAAGCGGCTGAAATACTGTCCAGCGGTGTGCCAACCAGTTAAGCCAAACTTCTGCAATATGTGGCGGCTAAAGTATTTTTAACTATTGCAACGAGCACGACAGTTAAAGCAGAAACAGGCAATTCTCTAATCTACCACGAAAATTGTGGGGCGCATGTAACTAAGAAACATGTTGCTCAGTCTGATGCTGTATTACTTTCTCGACTTAAGTCAGAACCGCGGCTTACCGCATCTTCAACATTCTTTAATATCGAAGCCGCAGACAAAGCCATAGGTAACGGTATATCTGCCAATAAGAAGAAACTAACAGACTGACGATCTGACGATCTGGCGATCAGGGAAGATTAATCTCGCAGCATCAAGAAAAATTCAATGTCGGTTAAGTTATACAGAAAGGTGATAGTGCATCTCATCTATCCAATAAAATAACTATAGTTATAGTTATAGATAGAGATCCGTTAATGCCAAATGGCTATCGGGTACATACTGCATATCCAAAATGATAACGGGGAAAAACATGGAATTTGAAAATATTGCCTATCTGTTAGGTGCTTATTTTCACCAAGATTGGTTCTATGATGCTCCAACTCCTGATGATGTAATTGGATATTTTGTTGAAAATGAATCGGCGGATAGAGTACTTGCTCTTAAACAGGAAATCAGCCAACTCTTAGCTAGTGATAATGTATCGATCTCAGATACTTTTATCATTGATAATAATGGATATTATGATCCTGGTGCAGACGGTTTAACTGTCCGTGAATGGTTGCAGAATATACAACATATTTTAGTTTAAAGTTTTATCAGTAGAAATCCCAGCCAATCGGCTGGGATTTCTACTTTATATGTCAGTCAGTTACTCTTCTCCCGCCAACTGGATAATCAGCTGTTTTGGTTCCGGGATCACCTCAATCTTCTGCACGGTATCAAAGCTAAAATCTGCCATCCAGTGGCCCTTCAGGGTGATGGACGGTTGTAAATAGACCCGTGTTAGTTCCACGCACTTTTTGAGATCCCAGCCAGATGGTGTTGTGATTCGTATTCCTCCGGTGTCAGGTTGTTCAGTCATTCATGTGGACGTTCACAGTTATATTCTGAAAGCCCCCGCTCTGTGATTTCTCGTACTTCGTTCAGCGTCCTGAACAGATAGAAATCGAGTATTTCAGTGCGGTATGTCCGGTTAAAGCGTTCAATAAATATATTCTGAGTCGTTTTGCCTGGTTCAATAAATTCCAGCCTCACTGCGTGAATTTCTGCCCACTCAGCCAGCGTTAGCGAAATAAATTCCGGGCCGAAGTGGAAAGCGTACAACGACGCGCTGACCGGCACTGACGGTTACAAAAACACCGAGGCGAAGTTCGGCACCGGCAGCGCCATCCAGCGCGGCATCCAGGCCGCCACGGCGGCGTTGCAGGGGCTGGTGGCAGGCAACGTGCAGGGCGCAATTGCGGGAGCCTCTGCCCCTTACCTGGCGGAGCTTATCCACAGGGAGACCATCACAACCGGTCCCGACGGAAAAGAGGTGGTTAACGAACCGGCCAGCCTGATAGCGCACGCGGTGCTGGGCGCCGTGGTGGCGCAGGTGCAGAACAACTCAGCGCTGGCAGGGGCAACAGGCGCGACGGCAGGCGAGTTTATCGCGCAGCAGCTTTATCCGGGCGTGGATCGTGATAAACTCAGCGAGGAGCAGAAGCAGATCGTCAGCGAGCTGGGCACGCTGGCGGCAGGGCTTGCAGGCGGTATAGCCGGAGACAGCACCGCCAGCGCGGTGGCGGGTGCGCAGGCCGGGAAGAATGCGGTTGAGAATAATGCGCTGAGTGTGCCGGGTAACAAATCCCGTGCTCAGGAAATGGCTCAATGTCAGGGCGGAGCCGCCTGCGAAAAAGATGTCATTGATAAGTACAAAAAAATCAATGCTGAGCAGCATGAAAGCGTAGTTGGATGTAAAGGCGCTCAGGACTGCGTTAATAAAGTTAGTGAAGTTAGTCAGTTACAAGCCGATTACGCCAGCCGTACCAATGAGTTGCTGGAGAAAGCGCGCACTGGTGGCGGATTAAGTCCGGCAGAACAGGACGAATTAGCTGTTCTTCAGGTGACGACCATCCAGCTTGAAACGGACAGAAACGCGGCGATCCATAACGCGCTGATGTCCGGTGATTCAGCGGAGGCGAAGCAGCTTGCTATCAATTCGTTAGCGCAGGCGGCAGGAACCAGTGCTGCTGGGATTGGGAAGGCGGGTAATCATTCATCTGGAATTAAAGATAATAGATTACCAATCCCTGAAGCAACAGTTGCAAACAATGGATTTAAAATTGAATCTAATCCCAAACATACGCCAGGTGCACCTGGTTCCAGACCTAGTGCAGGGATAGAACCAAAGAATTCTTTATCGCTCTTCGAGAATTCGATTGCTACAAAAGATCCTAAGATAAGACTATCAATTGATAATGATGGGAATATTCATCGATTCTTTAACACTAACAAAGATGGCTCTGGTACTTATCATTGGAGTGGCAGTACTGGTGATGGTAAAAATGCTTTAGGTAACAGAGAACTGGGTAGCTTCAATAAAGAAATTAAAGAATTAAAGGACAAAAAATGATCTTTGGTAAACCTTTTGAATTTGCTGTTTTTTATGAAATGTTAGAAAAAACAGAGGATAACTACTGGAAGTATGGGATCTTTAGTTTTTTTATTGAGGATGAAATCTATCCGTCGAAAGGATCAAATTATACATTACATATGGCTATTAATTATTTAAAAGATAGCCAGCAAGAAATAAATAGCTGTAAGAGTGTCGGGTTGTCCTTGTCAGAAGATGCGTCAGAGTTGATAACGCAGTTAGCTCATTCACATGGAATGCTTGTTGATAGTGATCCTGATGATCTTGAATTACCTGATTCTGAAGCGTTAGGCGTTTTTTTAAGCCCTGTTGAAATATCAGACGTTGGATTTTATTTGTTTTATTATCCTAAAGATAACGATGAAGAGTGTTTAATATACAGTTCAGATTATGGCAGCACAGCTAAAAAAACCACTTTAAAGAAAGGAACGGTCATTAACGTGATCCAAAAGCTTCCCTATCAAGAATCTGTATAGGTATAAATCCCAGCCCTCACGGCTGGGATTTTTACCTTATAACCAGTTAATTACTTCTGTGCATCGCCTGCCACTCACCCGTTCCCGGTGGCAGTGACCGCTTCTGCGGGGTCGTAATCACCTGGATAAACTCCGCGATCTGCCGCTGCTTACGGGCAGAGAGCTTTTTACAGGCCTGGCGTAACTGGGTCAGCACTTTCGGCTCTGCTGCCTTCGTGCTGGCGCTGGAGCAGGCTATGCGGATGGGCAACCGTTCATCATCCGCACGGAAACCACGCTGGATGCATGTCGTCAGCTAACGCTGAGCAGCCAGCAGGACAGCAACAGCTATGACGCGAAGCAGACCAGCGTCAGCGCGGGCGGCAGCTTTACCTTTGGCTCAATGAGCGGTTCGGCGTACCTCAGCGCTAACCGCGACAAAATGAAAAGCAACTACGACTCGGTGATTGAGCAGAGCGGGATCTTTGGCGGGCAGGACGGGTTTGATATCACCGTCGGCAACCACACGCAGCTGAACGGCGCGGTCATCGGTTCAACGGCAGCAGCGGAGAAGAATAAACTCGATACCGGCACGTTAGGGTTCGGGGATATTGAAAACAAAGCGGATTACAGTGTTGAGCACCAGAGCGTCGGTGTCAGCACCGGCGGCAGCATCGGCGACCAGTTTAAAGGGAACATGGCCGGCAACCTCCTGGCGGGACTGAACGGTTCGGACAGCGCCAGCTCGACCACCCACTCCGCCGTCAGCGAAGGCACGATTACTGTCCGTGACCGGGAAAAGCAGACACAGGATATTGCGCAGCTGAGTCGTGATGTGGAAAATGCGAATCCGGGTCTGGATAAAATCTTCGACGCGGAGAAGGAACGGAACCGGCTGAAGGCGGCGCAGCTCGTGGCGGAAATCGGGGCGCAGGCAATGGATATTGCCAGCACTGAGGGTCAGATAGCGGGCGAGAAAGCGAAGCGTGACCCGGCAGCGCTTGAGGCGGCAAAAGCGGCGCTGGTCGGGAAAGGTAACCTGAAGCCAAACGCCGACCAGATAGCGGAGCAGGCTTATAACACTGCGATGGCGCCGTTCGGCACGGGCAGCGCGCTGCAACAGGGACTCCAGGCGGCCACGGCGGCAATCCAGGGGCTGGCGGGCAGAAACATTGCTCAGGCTGTAAGCGGTGCGGCTGCACCGTATCTGGCGGAGCAGATACATAAGCTGACCACGGATGCGAACGGTAAGGTTAATACCGAAGCGAACCTGATGGCGCATGCGGTCGTTGGCGCAGTAACCGCTTACGCAGCAGGAAACAGCGCGCTGGCCGGGGCTTCGGGCGCGGTGATGGGCGAGTATATCGCGCAGCAGATGTATCCGGGAGTTGATCGTAAAGATCTGAGGGAGGATCACAGACAAACCATCAGTGCGCTTGGAACGCTGGCGGCGGGACTGGCGGGTGGCGTTGTTGGTGACAGCACGGCTGATGCTGTCGCGGGTGCTCAGGCCGGGAAGAATGCGGTTGAGCAGAATCACCTGCATGTGTCGGAGAAGACAGAACTTGAGCTGGCGAAGCAGAAACTCCAGAACAGCAAAGATCCGGCGGAGCGTGAGCAGGCTCAGCAGAAGATAAATGAGCTGAACGAACTGGATATCAGCCGCGACCAGAAAGTGCTGGATGCCTGCGGTAACGGCAATGCCGGAAGCGCGGCATGTGCCAGTGCAAGACTGGAAGTTATCGCGGTAAAAGGTGAATACGAAACCGGCTCCTATAACTCGAAGATCAGCCAGCAGTATGCAGACTCCTACGGTAAGATCGTTGACCTGCTGAATATCACCAGCGTTGATGCGCAGAATCAGCAGCAGGTGAAGGATGCGATGGTGAATTACGCCATGGTTCAGCTTGGCGTAGACAAAGCAACGGCAGAGCAGTACGTAACGACCTATGACGGGATGAAGATCGTTGCTGCTTCGATGTCGCCAGTGCTGGGAACGGCAGCGGCGAATAAACTCAGCGCGATGGTTAAAGAAGCTAACATTTATCCTTCGGGGGTTAGTTTTAAGGTTGACCAACCGAAACACTTAGCCACTGTTGATGGATTTACACAAAAATCAGGAATCTCAGGTGGCCATAATGCAAATGCTTTTTATGAGGCTGTAAACAATATGATGTAAAAATCATTAGTGAAACACCTACCGCGATAAAAGGCATTACAGAGATTAGATATCAAATACCTACTAAAGACCGTGCAGGAAATCTCACGGGAGAATATAAAAATAGTATTGAAACAAAAACCATTTACAATCCTAATATATTTACCGATCAGAAAATGTTAGAACTTGGACAACAAGCAGCAGCTAAAGGCTATAACGATGCAATGGCGAGTAAAAACGGGCAAGCTAGTGCAACTGTTGACGGCGTTAGCTTCAGAATATATGTAGATAAATCTACTGGAACAGTGCGAAACTTTCACCCTAACTGAGGCTAACAATGAAAAAAGAACTATTTAATCAACAGGATGAGAATGCAGGGTTAAATACAATTGTTATGTCCTATTTTGACAGGATTTATGAGGACAATAAATTTTTAGAAGCTATAGAATTATTGTCTAGAAAATGGACGTTAAATGTTGATGGTGCCTATTGCAACTTTCCAGATATGAATAGCTATGATGAAGAGGATCATTTTGAAGGTGTGCAATTTGCAATAGGTTATCCCTCTTCAGAAGATGATACCGTAATCGTCAGCGAAGAAATCTGCTATCAATATATCCGTTTAGCCTGCTCTAAATATCTTCATCTTCATCAAGAAGATACAGATAAAGTGAATGAATTACTGGCTAAGATCCCATCTTAAAACTTAAAACCCCAGCCCTCACGGCTGGGGTTTTCCTTTACAAACAGCTGGTTAATCCAGCCTGCACCACTCAACCATCCCTTCCGGGATCTTCCGCAGTCGCTTCTGCGGCGTGGCGATCACCTGGATAAACTCCGTAACCTGCTGCTGCTTACGTGCCGAAAGCTTTTTGCAGGCTTTACGCAGCATGGTCACCACTTCCGGTTCAGCGGGCGGTTCCGGCTGCGGCTCCAGCGCCGTCCCGGTATCAAATCCCGCCTCCACCAGCCAGTGGCCCTTCAGCGTAACAGCCGGAACGGTAATTCGCGTCACTGACATAACCGACGGTATAACAACGGGTTGTGAGTGTGCCTGTCTCTGGCTTATGACGTGTCTTAGTCATAATCAACTCCCTTATAGTTGCCTGTGGTCAGCACCGTGGGCAGCGTGAGCCTGACTGCGGGCAGCGCCATTAATTCGGCCGTCACCACCGTAAACGAGGCCACGAAAGAGAGCGACGGTCGCCTCGCGGCCTTACAGGGGGTGAAGGCGGCGCTCAGCGGGGTCAGCGCCACTCAGGCGGCCAGGCTGGATGCGGCCAGAGGTGACGACCCGGACAACAAGACGACCGCCGGCCTCAGCCTCTCTTACGGCAGCCAGTCCTCCAAATCACAAAGCACGCTTAACCAGAAAACGCAGCAGGAAAGCAGCCTGACGGCGGGCAGTAACCTGAGCATCACCGCCACCGGCAGCGGCGTACAGGGGGGAAAATGGTGATATCAGCGTGCAGGGAAGCCAGCTTCAGGCGGGTAAAGACATGCTGCTGTCGGCGAACCGCGACGTGAACCTGGTCTCCGCTGAAGAATCATCACAGACGCGCGGCAGCAACAGCAGCAAAGGCGGCAGCGTGGGCGTGGGTATCACCGCCGGCAGCGGCGGGACGGGCTTTAACGTGTCCGCCAGCGTCAGCGCAGGCAAAGGCCACGGGAATGCCGACAGCATAAGCCACCGGGAAACCGCAGCTGAACGGGGCGGTAATCGGCTCCACCGCAACGGCAGATAAAAACCGGCTGGATACCGGCACGCTGGGCTTCAGCGATATCGATAACCGCGCGGATTATAAGGTGCAGCACGTGGGCGGCAGCTTCAGCACCGGCGCACCGGCCGGCAGCCAGCTGCTGAGCAACATGACGTCCACGCTGCTCAGCGGCCTGGGCAGCAGCGGCCATGCGGAAGGCGTTACCCGCGCCGCCGTCTCTGAAGGCTCGGTGGTGATACGCGACCAGCGCGGGCAGCAGCAGGACGTCAGCCAGCTCAGCCGCGACGTGGCCAGTGCCAACGGCAGCATCAGCCCGATTTTCGACAGGGAAAAAGAGCAGAAGCGGTTGCAGACCGCGCAGCTGGTCGGCGAAATCGCGGGCAAGGCGATGGAGATGGCGCAGACCGAGGGCACCCTGCGCGCCACCGGGGCAGGCAAGGCTGAGCTGGCGAGAAAAGGCGTGCAGGAGCCGGGTGAAAAGGCCACCAGGGAAGAGTGGAAAGCGTACAACGACGCGCTGACCGGCACTGACGGTTACAAAAGCACCGAGGCGAAGTTCGGCACCGGCAGCGCCATCCAGCGCGGCATACAGGCCGCCACGGCGGCGTTGCAGGGCCTGGTGGCAGGCAACGTGCAGGGCGCAATTGCGGGAGCGTCAGCCCCTTACCTGGCGGAGCTTATCCACCGGGAGACCATCACAACCGGTCCCGACGGAAAAGAGGTGGTTAATGAACCGGCCAGCCTGATAGCGCACGCGGTGCTGGGCGCCGTGGTGGCGCAGATACAGAACAACTCAGCGCTGGCGGGGGCAACAGGCGCGACGGCAGGCGAGTTTATCGCGCAGCAGCTTTATCCGGGCGTGGATCGTGATAAGCTCAGCGAGGAGCAGAAGCAAATCGTCAGCGAGCTGGGCACGCTGGCGGCAGGGCTTGCAGGCGGCATAGCCGGAGACAGCACCGCCAGCGCGGTTGCGGGTGCGCAGGCCGGGAAGAATGCGGTTGAGAATAATGCGCTGTCGGGTCTGGAAGGATTCGGCACCGGCTTCCAGAATAATGTTCAGGCCCAGGGATCGCTGGTAAATAATACGAATCTTACTGATGAAAATGGCAAAGTGCTGAACCCAGCAACACCAAGGGAAATTAAGTATGCCTCAGATAAGCTGGTGACGGGCGAATTACCTGCCGGACAAAATGCGGTAACCGGCTTATTAACGGCGTGGGGGGCAGGCGCAACAACGGTCATGGCACCTGTCCTGTTGCCCGCTACAGCAACGGCGGGAAGTGTTATCGGTGCAGGTGCAATTGGCGGTTCGACAAATGTGTTTAATCAGTTGAACAGCGGGGGACCATTCAGTGCGACTGATGCGCTTTTAGCCACAGGTCTCAGTGGATTAACTCAGGGTAAAGGGTTCTGGTTCACTGAATTAGCAAGTATTACTGGTGCTTATATAGGCGCTAAATCGCAGGGGAAAGATGCTACAGCTCCGATGATCGGTGCAGGCTTGGGAACCCTTGGAGGTGCTACTATAGGAAAAGGTGTCGAACGACTACAAACTACAATTCCTCAATTTACTGTACCTAAAATAACAGGGGCGGTCGCTGAATCAGCCGGTTCTGAATATCTTGGAAGTTCCGCACAGAATCTAACCGAAAAAGTTCAGCAGAAATTTGAGAAAAATAGTTATGCAAAAGAAGAAAATTAAACTCTTGTTATTATTGGTCACATCATGGACAGTTGGCCTTTTCATTACTCTTGTGGGTGGTCGATTACTTATATCTCTGGCATCCTATTTTTTAGTGGGTGATTTTGATTTTGATAGAAATAACTTAATCAGAGGAACTGAAATATCAATAGGATACGGTATTATTATTGGCGTGGGGCAATGTCTCATGTCGAAAGAGAAACCAGCCTCGCCTTTAAATCCCAAGTGACATAGTAAAATCCCAGCCCTTGCGGCTGGGATCTTTTTATCTGTCAGTCCGATCACTCCTCAGCCAGCCGGATGATCAACTCGCCCTGCTCACAAGTCACCTCAACCTTTTTCCCCGTCTCAAAACCCAGCTCCTCCAACTGTAAATAGACCCGTGTTAGTTCCACGCACTTTTTGAGATCCCAGCCAGATGGTGTTGTGATTCGTATTCCTCCGGTGTCAGGTTGTTCAGTGATTCATGTGGACGTTCACAGTTATATTCTGAAAGCCCCCGCTCTGTGATTTCTCGTACTTCGTTCAGCGTCCTGAACAGATAGAAATCGAGTATTTCAGTGCGGTATGTCCGGTTAAAGCGTTCAATGAATATATTCTGAGTCGTTTTGCCTGGTTCAATAAATTCCAGCCTCACTGCGTGAATTTCTGCCCACTCAGCCAGCGTTAGCGAAATAAATTCCGGGCCGAAGTGGAAAGCGTACAACGACGCGCTGATCGGCACTGACGGTTACAAAAACACCGAGGCGAAGTTCGGCACCGGCAGCGCCATCCAGGCCGCCACGGCGGCGTTGCAGGGGCTGGTGGCAGGCAACGTTCAGGGCGCAATTGCGGGAGCCTCTGCCCCTTACCTGGCGGAGCTTATCCACAGGGAGACCATCACAACCGGTCCCGACGGAAAAGAGGTGGTTAACGAACCGGCCAACCTGATAGCGCACGCGGTGCTGGGCGCCGTGGTGGCGCAGATACAGAACAACTCAGCGCTGGCGGGGGCAACAGGCGCGACGGCAGGCGAGTTTATCGCGCAGCAGCTTTATCCGGGCGTGGATCGTGATAAACTCAGCGAAGGGCAGAAGCAGATCGTCAGCGAGCTGGGCACGCTGGCGGCAGGGCTTGCAGGCGGTATCGCCGGAGACAGCACCGCCAGCGCGGTGGCGGGTGCGCAGGCCGGGAAGAATGCGGTAGAGAATAACAACCTGGCCGTACTGGGCCAGGGAGTAAGGCTTGTCGCACAAGGATGCACTAAAGTCGCGGCCTGTCGTAATGCGCTGATAGAAAAAGGTCTGGGAAGCCTGCTGGGGATTAGTACCGCAGTCACCGTGCTGGATAAGCTTTCAGATACTGATAAAGAGTATGTATTGGGCGTTGCCGCAACGGGCCGTGCCGATTTGATAGAAAAACTGACGCCAGAGCAGCGTGAAGCTTATAATTACATGGTTGCTCAGGATCAAAAAGGACTAGTCACTATCTTCCCTCAGCCGGACAGGGATGTGACGGGTGGCAGGCTGATTAGTCCGGCGCAGGATGAAAACAAGGGAACGTCGCTGGTTACGCCGGATCGGTCTGGCAGTAATAGTTCTATTATTACTATATCCCCTGAAACCCAGCCGGGAAAAAATGATGGGATATTCATTAACCCCAAACCGGTAGAAAATACTGGCAGCAGCTATATTTCTGAATCTTCTGGTAAGAGCAGTGCTGGCGACTTCTTTACGGGAACGACCTATACAGATAAAGTCAAACAACAAGCGTCTTCTGGAGACTTTCATTCCTTCCCTGAATCTGTAGATGGCCATGCTAATCAGGGGACAGTATCAGTAATTACAGGAGGCGATGGCGTAGAGCGCCTGAGGCTCGAGATATCAGGCAGTTACCGTGGGAAAGAAGGTATATTCGAATATATACGTGAACCAAATGGTTCTATAAATCACCGGCTTTTTGTTCCTAAAAAATAAATGGAAATGGAAAAATAATGATTAATAAAATCCTGGAGTTGTATTCACGTTGTGGAAAAAGCCTTTTGGAGAATGGGATTCATGATGCAGTTCTACCAATATCTGTAGCGGATGAGGCATTAGAACTCTTTTCAGATGCGAAATGGACAGTTCTTGGTGGAGATGTCTATCAACATGAAAATAATGAAATGAAAAATTTTTATGCTGATTGGTATTGTAATTTAGTGGATCCTTATGAGAGCTGTGATTACGCAAGAGAGCATTTAAGAAAATTAAAAAGTGACAATATTTTTATCTCTTTCACAATAAAAAACTGAATAAATCCCAGCCGGTCAGCTGGGTTTTTACTTTAAAAACAGCTACTTAATCTAAATTAATCGCCACTCAATTATCCCATCTGGGATCTTCCGTGGCCATTTCTGCGGCGTGGCGATAACCTGAATAAACTCTTCGATCAGCTGCTGCTTACACACCGTTAGCTTCTTGCAGGCCTTGCGCAGTGTGGTCACCACGTCCGGTTCTGCTGGCAGTTCCGGCTGCGGCTCATGGCGGGTAATAATCAGGCAATCCTGCATCACCTCCTTACGTCAAAAGGTGTGCCGGTCATAAATTTCGTCTCAACCAGCCAGTTCACTCCAGGGGAGCGACCAATATAGGCTCAAACGCTCACTGCTCCGGGCGTATCCCACAATATAACTCCTTGTTGTTATGGTTATATGCGTAACTGGCTAAAAAAATTGTTCAGCATATTGATGCCTGCCGGAAGATCGCTAACACCTCATAACAGTGGCTGACGTTGGTGATTAATCAAACGATGTAGTAGTAAATCATATCCGCAGGAGCATATCACAGATTAGCCGCCTAGGTGATGCGTGAACCGATGTGGGAATACATCCGGCGCCAGGATGAGAGTCGGGCTTACGTGGAGAGTGCTGATTCATACCATACGATACAATAATGCGTTACCATTCCGGTTGAACATTTTTAGTGGCAGATCGGTCATATCTCACCTTACTTATTCAGCAGGCAGCGAATTTCCAAGAAATTTAAAACACCCTCCCGAATTATCCCCTCTTTCTATCCTTTGATATCAAATTACCCCTTTGCTTCGCGGTAGCATGCAAAAACAGACGTGTGCATAAATTAACCAGTAGCGCATTTATTAAGCAATATAAAAACTATCTATTGTCCTAATGCAAAAAAATTCCATCGACAGGGGAAAAAATTTCCCGGCTGATAAGGCGTTATTTTTTTATAGGGAAAATCTTAAAAACGGATTAACGCAATTACAGCCTCTAAAGCCCTTACAAAAATGCTCTTCAGCCAGCCTGGATAGCGGGTTACAGCGTAATACGTATTAGAGAATTTGTATAAACAGGAGCCTCAGGGAAAAATTGTTCTTATACGAAAGGCCTTGCTGACATATTTACGTCATTCTCAAGGTGTAAAACGTTAAGCAGATAAATTATATAGGGAATTTTATTTTTGCTGGTTGAAAAGGCCTTAAGTTATTGAGCTTATACCTGAAAACCTCGACGAACAGGCACCTTGAAAAATAATAAAAAATTTTGATATTTGGCGCTTTACGCAGTTAAAAAGAGTTGATAGTGTTTAGAAAAATTTTAGTCTTATTGTTTGCGTAATTGTTGATTATTCCTTGTTTTACATGTGGTTGTGCTGAGCCCCTGTTCCGCTATTGGCAAATCCCAAGCGCTTAAAACAAATAAGCATAAACATTACTGATATTTAAAAAATTCCATCAGATTAGATCCACTAATCATTGTGGTCGCGATCGTGCTGTGACGGCGAATCTGTTTACCAAAAAGGTGAATGTGCATGTTGCTCGATAAACAGGCTGAAATTCTTACCAAACAAGCGTTGTATCCATCAGAGGCGCTGTTCAATATCGGCGCGATTATTGATATCAGAGGGCCTTTTGACGAAGGTCGAATGCGTGAGGCCGATCGGGCAGTAAAACGAGATCCCGCCCTGCGTTCAGCCTTGTCTGTGACTGCCTGGGAGCCTGAAATCATCACGCTTGATGACCACAGCACCCCGCTGGAAGTGCTGGATCTCTCCGGCCACGATGATCCTTTCCAATCCGCTATTTCCTGTATTGATCAGCGTCTGCAACAGACCTTTCCTTTTGACGGAAAAACGGCCCTGTTGCGTCATACGTTAATACGTATTGCAAAAGATCATCATTTGATGGTGGGGTTCTACCATCATTTAGCCTACGATGGTTGGGCTACTTCCCTGATTTATCAGCGTTTAGCCGCATTTTATAACGGCACTGCTCAGGGCGAGTTCGGCAGCAGCGTTTTACCCTTAAGTCTGCAAGAGCAATTTAACGCTGAGCGGGAGTATAAAAACTCGCGCTTATTTGCAACCGACCAGACATATTGGCAGGCAAGGCTGACGGGTTATGACACCACGCTGTTTCCGCAAGGATGCAGAGAGGTGACCGCGCGACGTCACTCGTTTACCGTTGAGCCCCATCATCGCGACAAGTTGCAGGCGCTTGCGCTCAGTTCAGGCGGAACGCTTTTTCAGGCGCTGACAGGCATTACTGCCACCTTCCTTTTCCGGACGTTTGGCGTTGATGATATTGTTCTCGGTTTACCCGTGCTAAACCGTCGGTCGGCCCGCGCCAAACAGACGTGTGGTTTGTTTGCTAACGTTCTGCCTTTTCGCCTTCAGAGAAAATCGCGCGACACCTTTAGTAGCCTTTTAAAAAATATTAACGCTCTGCTTAAAGCTGATTATCGGCACCAGCGCTTTCCTGCTAATCAGTTATTAAGAGGCGGCGTATCGTATGAAGCGAGCCTTTCCTATGAAAAACATGATTACAGTGCGGCTTACGAGGGGACTGATACCCGGCTGACGGTATTATCAAGTCCTTCTCAGGATTATCCTTTAAAGATCTTTATTCGCGATTATGACGCAGAAAGACCACTCACAATCGATATCGATTACAACGTCTCTGCCTTCAGCGAAATAGATATCGAGCGTGTATTTTCCGATTTTGAAAATATCCTGGATAACTGTATCGCTTTCCCCGAAAGAGAATTGTTTAGCAGCAGTCAAATAACGCCTGCAAAAGCTGCTTTTGCCCAGCCAACTGTCACCGACGATCTCTGTACTCAGTTTGAACTGGCAGCAACACGCTATGCCGGACGGGTGGCAATCAGCTGCGACGGCCAGCAGCTCACTTATGCCGAACTTGACCAGGCGGCGAACGCGCTGGCATGGCGGCTGCGCGAGCGGGGGATTGGCGCCGGGCAGCAGGAAAGCCTGGTCGGGCTGAGCGTGGAGCGCGGTCCCGGCCTGCTGGTCGGCATCCTCGGCATTCTCAAGGCAGGCGGGGCGTACGTGCCGCTGGATCCGGTTTATCCGGCCGAACGTCTTTCTTTCCTTGTGGCCGACAGCGGCATACGGGTGGTGGTGGCCGACGAAGCGGGCCTGACGGCAATGGCCGGACAGGACGTGCAGCGGGTCGGGCTGGCGACGGAAGGCTTAAACCCGACGGGCGAGGAGGCGAGGGATGCACGCCTGTCGGGCAGCTCGAATCGTACGAACGAAGCGGCACCGCCGCGTTCCCTGCATCCGCAGCAGGCGGCGTACGTTATCTACACTTCCGGCTCCACCGGCCAGCCTAAGGGCTGCGTGGTGACGCATGCCAACGTGTCGCGACTGTTTACCGCCACCGCGCATTATGAGTTCGGCGAGTCGGACGTCTGGACGCTGTTCCACTCCTATGCCTTTGATTTCTCGGTCTGGGAGATTTGGGGCGCGCTGCTGCACGGCGGACGGCTGGTGGTGGTGCCTTATCTGAGCAGCCGTGACCCGGAACAGTTTGCACAGCTGCTGGAAGAGGAGGCGGTGACGGTGCTGAGCCAGACGCCGGCGGCCTTCCGCCAGCTGGTTGCCGCTTCTGCCCGTCAGACCTTCCCGGCGCTGCGGCTGGTCTTCTTCGGTGGCGAGGCGCTGGAGCCCGGCAGCCTGCGGCCGTGGTACGCGCGGCACGGTGAGCGGGTGCGGCTGGTGAATATGTACGGCATTACCGAAACCACCGTACACGTTACCGAATACGCGCTCTGTGCTGCTGATAGCGAAAAACCGGCAAGCGCGATTGGCGAACCCCTGGCGGATCTGCACGTTCAGGTGCTGGACCGCTACGGCGAGCCGGTACAGGCTGGCGTAACGGGAGAAATGTACGTGGGCGGTGCAGGCGTGACGCGGGGCTATCTGGGCCGCGCGGCGCTGACGGCGCAGCGTTTTGTGCCGGACCCCTGGGGCTCGCCAGGCTCAAGGCTTTACCGCTCGGGCGACCTGGCGCGGCGGCTGGCGGATGGAAACCTGATCTATCAGGGACGTGCGGACCAGCAGCTGAAGCTGCGCGGTTTCCGCATTGAACCGGGCGAGATCGAAGCGGCGCTGCGTGAAGAGGCGGGCGTCCGCGACGCGGCGGTGCTGCTGGACACGCCGGAGCAGGGCCAGCCACGGCTGGTGGCTTACGTGGTGGGCGGAGAAAATTCGCAGGCGTTGCGTGAAGCGCTGTCGGCCCGGCTGCCCGCGCACATGGTGCCTGCGGTGATAATGCCGCTGGCGCAGCTGCCGCTGACCGCGCACGGCAAGCTTGACCGCCGGGCGCTGCCAAAGCCGGAAATCGCGGTCGCCGACGGGGCGGGCGCAAGAAACGAGGTTGAACAGACGCTGGCCCGGATCTGGAGCGAGGTGCTGAACATCCCTGAACCGGGCATTGACGAAAACTTCTTTGCGCTGGGCGGCGACAGCATCAATTCACTCCAGGTTATCGCCAAAGCGAGAGCGGCGGGGATCAACGTGACTATTGAAGGTTTTTTAGCCGCGCAATATATCCGTAAAATCGCGGCGGGCGTAAAAAATAATGATACGGCCAGTAACGATGAGAGCCTGACATCCCCGTTTAGCTTGCTGTCGGCATCGGACCGTGCGCTTCTGCCGGACAACGTCGATGATGCTTTCCCTTTATCCAGATTGCAGGCCGGAATGCTGTTTCATTCCACGCTTGCGGAAGAAGGGGCTATTTTTCATGACGTTTTTACCTTCCGGTTACGCATGCCGTGGGATGAGCAGGCGTGGCGTCATGCGCTCGAGCGGCTGCCTTCTTTCCATACGCCGTTGAGAACCTCTTTCCACTGGACGGGTTATAGCGAACCAATCCAGATTATTCATTCATCAGCCGAAATTGCGTATCAAATTATTGACCTGCGCCCGCTGGCGACGGAACAACGGGAACGCGAAATCGCTGCTTTTATTGCTGAAAGCAAGTCATATCATTTTGAACCGGCCGTTGGGCGCATGTTCCGCGTGAGCCTGCACCGGCATACCGATGAAGAATTGCAGCTTACCCTTGATTTCCATCACGCGATTTTCGATGGCTGGAGCGTTGCTACCCTGCTGAGTAGCTTAATTCACAGCGTTACCAACGCGGATGCCAGCGTTGCTCAAACCCTCTCTGATACTTCAGCTAATACCGCTTTCGTGGCGCTGGAACGCCAGGCCGAGGCTGACCAGCACCTCATTGAGACATGGCGCAAACGCGTCTCGGACGTAGCGCCGACGCTGCTTGGTAGAGATGTTTCGGGCGAAGCAGCAACCGCAACGCGCCAGGTCAGGCGCAAAGTGTTCCGCCTGCCCGATCCTTTAGCAAACCAGCTTAAACAACGCGCTACGGATTTGGCGATTCCCCTGAAAATCGTTTTGCTGACGGCACACCTGAGCGCGTTAGCAAAAATCAGCGGCGGAGCAGTGACCACCAGCGGTTACGTTACCCATGGCCGTACGGCAGGCGCGGATAAGGCTGTCGGCCTCTTTTTGAATACTCTCCCTTTCAGCGTGGCGCTGCCGCCAGCCAGCTGGCGCGAACTGACAGAGTTGATAGCCGCCGAAGAACGGGGGCTTCAGTCAATACGCCGCCTGCCGGCCGCTGTCATTAAGTCACTTAACAGCGGCATGCAGCTCTATAACGTCAGTTTTAACTACATCCATTTTCACATCTATGGCGGCCTGCTTGATCTGCCTGATTTCCAGGTTGTGGATGTTGATATTTATGAAGAAACCGATTTTCCGCTCCTCGCCCAGTATTCGCAGGATCCTTTTGATGGCTCACTGGAAATCACCCTGGTTTCCGATCCCGCTGTTGTGGCTGACTGGCAGGTTGAACAGTTTGGCGAGTTTGTCATGCACGCTGTGGAGGCCATCGCCAACAGGCCAGATACCCGCTGGTATGCCAGCCTTCAGCCAAAAACAGTCGTGCCCCACTCAGAAAATTCGGTGAAAGCCGTTTTCGACCTCTGTACTCTGTTTGAACTGGCAGCAACGCGCTACGCCGATCGGGTGGCGGTCAGCAGCGACGGCCAGCAGCTCACCTATGCCGAACTTGACCGGGCGGCCAACGCGCTGGCATGGCGGCTGCGCGAGCGGGGGATCGGCGCCGGACAGCAGGAAAGCCTGGTCGGGCTGAGCGTGGAGCGCGGTCCCGGCCTGCTGGTCGGTATCCTCGGCATTCTCAAGGCGGGCGGGGCGTACGTGCCGCTGGATCCGGTTTATCCGGCTGAACGCCTCTCCTTCCTGACCGCTAACAGCGGCGTCCGGGTGGTGGTGGCTGACGAAGCGGGCCTGACGGCGATGGCCGGGCAGGATGTACAACGGGTCGGGCTGGCGGAAGGCGTGAGCCAGACGAATGCAGCGTCGGCGGGCGTGAGCCCGTCGGACAGCGCCGATCCTGCGCACAACGCGCCGCCGCCGCGCTCCCTGCATCCACAGCAGGCGGCGTACGTTATCTACACCTCAGGTTCCACCGGCCAGCCCAAGGGCTGCGTGGTGACGCATGCCAACGTGACGCGGCTGTTTAGCGCCACCGCGCATTATGCGTTCAGCGAGTCGGACGTCTGGACGCTGTTCCACTCATACGCCTTTGATTTCTCAGTCTGGGAAATCTGGGGCGCGCTAATGCACGGCGGACGGCTGGTGGTGGTGCCTTACCTGAGCAGCCGTGACCCGGAACAGTTTGCACTGCTGCTGGAAGAGGAGACGGTGACGGTGCTGAGCCAGACGCCGGCGGCCTTCCGCCAGCTGGTTGCCGCTTCTGCCCGTCAGACCTTCCCGGCGCTGCGGCTGGTCTTCTTCGGTGGCGAGGCGCTGGAGCCGGGCAGCCTGCGGCCGTGGTACGCGCGGCACGGTGAGCGGGTGCGGCTGGTGAATATGTACGGCATCACCGAAACCACCGTACACGTTACCGAACACACACTCCCGGCGGCCAGCGTCGACCAACCGGCAGGCGCGATCGGCGAAGCGCTGGCGGATCTGCACGTTCAGGTGCTGGACCGTTACGGCGAGCCGGTGCCTTTGGGCGTGGCGGGAGAAATGTACGTGGGCGGTGCAGGCGTGACGCGGGGCTATCTGGGCCGCGCGGCGCTGACGGCGCAGCGTTTTGTGCCGGACCCCTGGGGCGCGCCAGGCTCAAGGCTTTACCGCTCGGGCGACCTGGCGCGGCGGCTGGCGGACGGAAACCTGATCTATCAGGGGCGTGCGGACCAGCAGCTGAAGCTGCGCGGATTCCGTATCGAACCGGGCGAGATCGAAGCGGCGCTGCGTGAAGAAGCGGGCGTCCGCGACGCGGCGGTGCTGCTGGACACGCCGGAGCAGGGCCAGCCTCGGCTGGTGGTTTACGTGGTGGGCGGAGACAATCCGCAGGCGTTGCGTGAGGCGCTCTCAAAGCGTCTGCCGGAACATATGGTGCCTGCGGTGATAATGCCGCTGGCGCAGCTGCCGCTGACCGCGCACGGCAAGCTCGACCGCCGGGCGCTGCCAAAGCCAGAAATTGCTCTGCGCTCAAACGAAGAGGGCTATCAATCCACTCTTGAAAAAGAAATTGCCGGGTTATTGGGTAGCGTGCTTGGGCTGTCTGGCCTGGGACGTCATCAGAGCTTTTTAGAAACCGGCGGCGATTCAATCCTGGCGACTCAGGCGTTATTCCGTCTGCGTGAACGTTATGGGGTTGAACTGCCCCTGCGTCATATTTTTGAAGCGGGGACGGTCGCCGCACTGGCAGAAAAAATCACGGCGCTTCGGCAGATTAATAATGGGGAGCGCCAGAACACGCATTCAGCTCCGCTTCTGCCATCACGACGTCGTCAAAAATGAATGACAAATTTATTGTAAGGAGCGAGCGCAGTGAATAATTTTTACGATGACTCTGAAGCCCTGATATTTCCCTTGTCTTCATCACAACGGCGTCTCTGGACCCTGGCTGAAATAAATGAAGCGGACGTAAGTTATAACATTCCTTTTGCGCTACGCTGCCGGGGGCGGTTTAATTATCAGGCATTGCGTCAGGCATTAACCGATATAGAGCAGCGTCATGAAATTTTGCGCACAAGCTATGGGATAGTGGATGATATCCCGATGCAGCGCATCCATCAGCCCGACGACGACCTGGCGCTGCCGCTTATTCGCATCGAAGAATCCCAGCTCGGACAAAGGCTGGAGCAGGATGCAGCCGAACCTTTTAATCTTCAGCTCGCTCCGGTATTCCGTGCCCGTGTTTATCAGCTGAGTGACGAGCACCATATTCTTTCTATGGTGATCCACCATATTGCCTGCGATGGCTGGTCGGTCGGTATTCTGCTGCGTGAGCTGAGTCATTATTATAATGCCCATGTCGCTAACATATCGCCTGAACTCTCCGAACTCCCTCTGCAATATGCTGATTATGCCGAATGGGAAGAGGCGGAACTTAAGCGTACGGCATCTCAGGTAAAGGTAAAAGAATATGACGCCCCGCGTGCGGCTTATTTGCCCGGATGTGAAAATCAGGATCCAGAGAATATTAGCCGGGGTACAGTTCAGCAACAATTCACCGCAGATTTTGTGCATCAGCTTAATGCTCACGCTCGTGAACGTAATACCACTTTATTTGTCACCCTGATGACTGGCTTTATGGCGCTGTTAAATCGGTTAACCCAAACCGATGACGTCTGTGTCGGTTTTCCGGTTGCCAACAGAAAGCGCAGCGAGCTTGAAAATATGGTGGGGTATTTCGTTAATACGCTGGTTATCCGCGATGAGATCAAGCCGGGAGAGAGTTTTGACAGCCTGGCGGAACGCTGTGGAGCCGCCGTCCTTGACGCAATGGAACATGAAGATGCCAGCTATGAGAAGCTGCTGAAGCAGACCCATCGTGAAAATACCAACAGCGTGCCTTTTACCGCGATGTTTGCTTTCCAGAACACGCCTTCGACCGCGCTTGTTTTCACCGATCTGCAAATCCAGTCAATCGATCTCTATCCGGTTCAGGCCAAATTTGATTTAACGCTGCTGCTGAAGCAGGAAGGCGACACGCTGACAGCGACTTTCGAGTTTCGTCGCGAGCGGATTTTGCCTGAAGTCGCCCGTGCCTGGATGCATTGCTATCAACGCTTATTAGCAGCGGAAGTCTCTACGCCGCATGAGGCGATCGATCGCGTACCGCTGGCGGACATTACGCCGCGCTCGTCTTTGCAAAAACACCCGGCTCCGGTTGATTTATGCCAGCAATTTGAAGCGGCAGCAACACGCTATGCCGATCGGGTGGCGGTCAGCAGCGACGGTCAGCAGCTCACCTATGCCGAACTTGACCGGGCGGCCAACGCGCTGGCATGGCGGCTGCGCGAGCGGGGGATCGGCGCCGGACAGCAGGAAAGCCTGGTCGGGCTGAGCGTGGAGCGCGGTCCCGGCCTGCTGGTCGGTATCCTCGGCATTCTCAAGGCGGGCGGGGCGTACGTGCCGCTGGATCCGGTTTATCCGGCTGAACGCCTCTCCTTCCTGACCGCTAACAGCGGCGTCCGGGTGGTGGTGGCTGACGAAGCGGGCCTGGCGGCGATGGCCGGGCAGGATGTACAACGGGTCGGGCTGGCGGAAGGCATGAGCCAGACGAATGCAGCGTCGGCGGGCGCAAGCCCGTCGGACAGCGCCGATCCTGCGCACAACGCGCCGCCGCCGCGCTCCCTGCATCCGCAGCAGGCGGCGTACGTTATCTACACCTCCGGTTCCACCGGCCAGCCCAAGGGCTGCGTGGTGACGCATGCCAACGTGACGCGGCTGTTTAGCGCCACCGCGCATTATGCGTTCAGCGAGTCGGACGTCTGGACGCTGTTCCACTCATACGCCTTTGATTTCTCAGTCTGGGAGATCTGGGGCGCGCTGCTGCACGGCGGACGGCTGGTGGTGGTGCCTTACCTGAGCAGCCGTGACCCGGAACAGTTTGCACAGCTGCTGGAAGAGGAGGCGGTGACGGTGCTGAGCCAGACGCCGGCGGCCTTCCGCCAGCTGGTTGCCGCTTCTGCCCGTCAGACCTTTCCGGCGCTGCGGCTGGTCTTCTTCGGTGGCGAGGCGCTGGAGCCGGGCAGCCTGCGGCCGTGGTACGCGCGGCACGGTGAGCGGGTGCGGCTGGTAAATATGTACGGCATTACCGAAACCACCGTACACGTTACTGAACACACACTCCCGGCGGCCAGCGTCGACCAACCGGCAGGCGCGATCGGCGAAGCGCTGGCGGATCTGCACGTTCAGGTGCTGGACCGCTACGGCGAGCCGGTGCCTTTGGGCGTGGCGGGCGAAATGTACGTGGGCGGCGCGGGCGTGACGCGGGGCTATCTGGGCCGCGCGGCGCTGACGGCGCAGCGTTTTGTGCCGGACCCCTGGGGCGCGCCAGGCTCAAGGCTTTACCGCTCGGGCGACCTGGCGCGGCGGCTGGCGGACGGAAACCTGATCTATCAGGGGCGTGCGGACCAGCAGCTGAAGCTGCGCGGATTCCGTATCGAACCGGGCGAGATCGAAGCGGCGCTGCGTGAAGAAACGGGCGTCCGCGACGCGGCGGTGCTGCTGGACACGCCGGAGCAGGGCCAGCCTCGGCTGGTGGCTTACGTGGTGGGCGGAGACAACCCGCAGGCGTTGCGTGAGGCGCTCTCAAAGCGTCTGCCGGAACATATGGTGCCTGCGGTGATAATGCCGCTGGCGCAGCTGCCGCTGACCGCGCACGGCAAGCTTGACCGCCGGGCGCTGCCAAAGCCAGAAATCGTGGTTTCGGGCGGAGAGGGCGCACGGACGGAAGTGGAACAGACGCTGGCGCGGATCTGGAGCGAGGTGCTGAATATTCCTGAGCCGGGCATTGACGAAAACTTCTTCGCGCTGGGCGGTGACAGTATTAACTCACTGCAAATCGTCTCCAGAGCAAGAGCCGCCGGAATTGTCATCACGCCTAAACAGGCGCTGCTTTTCACCACGATCCGCAAGCTTTCAGCCGTAGCCACCCCGGTTAAAGGAAGCGCGGCTCTGGAGAACAAGAGCCGCAGCCTGTCGGGTCCTTTACCGACCACGCCGATTGTCGCCTGGTTCCAGGCGCTGACCCTACCCGAGCCTGCCCACTGGAACCAGTCGCTGGCGCTGGAGATTACCCAGCCGGTTGCGCCAGCCTTACTCGCACGCGTGCTGAATGCGGTGGGGCAGCATCACGACGCCTTCTGGCTGCGCCTGGATTACAACCGTGCAGACAGCCTCTCTCTGGCAGAACGTTCGCCGGAAGCTTTCCCCCTCGAAATCTGCAACCCAGGCTCGCAGGCGGAGATGGACGCGGCAATCCTTCAGGCGCAACAGCATCTCTCACTGGATAACGGTCCTGTTGCCCGCGCAGTGCTGATCCAGCGTGCAGAGCAGGCGGACATTCTGGTGCTGGTCATCCACCATATTGCGATTGACGCGGTTTCCTGGCACATCCTGCTGGACGATCTTGATGTCGCTTTAAAACAGCTGCTTAACAATGATCCGATTGCACTTGCATCGGTGGTCACTGACCTTTCGGACTGGGGGCAGCATCTCCAGACGGCGGTAAAAAATAGCGATCCGCAACCCTGGCTGGCAATGGCGTCCCGGGGCTATCCTTCTCCCTTCCGTCATTCGGTAAGTGTGCAGGGGCGAAACAGAGAAGAGGGGCTGACGGTCTGTAAACGCACTTTATCGTCTGAGAGCAGCGCGTTATTCCTCCAGCTGTTGGCTAAAGGCAGCGAAGCGCGTGCTTCCGCCCTGTTGTGCGCCGCGCTGTGGCGGGTATTTGGCGAGCGCTCGCTGGCCGTAACGCTGGAACACAATGGCCGTGATGCCCACAGCGACGCGGACCTTTCCCGCACTCTCGGCTGGTTTACCAGCTTGTATCCTTTCCTTTTCACCGGCTCGCAGTCTGAGCTGGAGTCGGCGGAGCTGCTGGTCGAGCTGGAATCCTCGCTGCTGAAGCTGGCACCGCATAAAGCAGAATATGGCCTGCTCCGCTGGCTGGGCGCTGATGAAGAGGTTCGCGCCACGCTTGATGAGGCCGATCTGCCTGCATTAAGTCTGAACTATCTGGGCAGCGTGCCTGACCAGCCGGAAGGGAAGTTTGTGCTGCGTCACGATATCAGCAGCGTCGACCGCGCCGCCGGGAACATCCGGGCCTTTACCTTGGATCTGGTGGCGGTGGTGATCGACGGCAGGCTAAGATTTTACTGGAACTTCTGTCGTCACGTTCTCAAACCGGAAATTGTTGAAGCGTGGGCTGACGAGCTGCAACAGCACTTGCAGCAATTGCTCGCCGAGCTGACTGCCCGGCCGTTACTGGCGGCGGACTTCCCTTTTTCCGGCCTCGGACAGGTTCAGTTTGACGCGCTGGTCGGCCAGCGCCGCATCACGGATATCTATCCTTTATCGCCTTTGCAGGAAGGGATGCTGTTCCATAGCGTCGCCGAGCCGGAGCACCACGCTTATCACGAGCAGGCCATCGCCACGCTTGAACGGCTGGACCCGGAACTGTTCATTGGCGCATGGAAAAAATTACTCTCCAGGCACGATATTTTACGCACCAGTTTTCACTGGCAGGATCTCCCGCGTCCGTTGCAAATCGTGCATGCAGAGGCTGAACTGCCAGTTAACGTGTTCGACTGGCGCGGCGAAGATCATCGCCAGCGGCTTGCCGAATTTTTGCAGGAAGATGCCGAAAACACCTTTGATTTAAGCGCTTCTCCTCTGCTGCGCATCATGCTTGCCCGAATCGATAACGACAGCTGGCGCTGGGTATGCAGCTATCACCACATTTTAATGGACGGCTGGTCCCTGCCTTTATTGATGGGTGAGCTGGTTGAAATCTATCAGGGAATGGTTGCGGCATTGCCGTCAGACCTTCCGCCGCCCGTACAATATGGTCTTCATATTGAAAAGCTCGTTAACAACACCCACCGCCACAGCAGCGAGCTGTTCTGGCAAAAGGCGCTGGCGGGCCTTGAGCGGCCTACGCTGCTAAGTCCTCGTCAGCAGTCAGGCCAGGCCGTTTACCATGAGCTGATGGTATCGCCATCGCCAGAGTGGGAGCAGGCCGTACGCCAGTCAGCACGCGAGGCTGGCGTCTCGCTGGGCAACGTCTTCAATGCCGCCTGGGGGATTTTGCTGGCGCTCTCCGGCTACGGCAACGACGTGGTCTTTGGCAGCACGCTTTCAGGCCGCGAGGCGGGCGTGGCCGACGTTGATAAAATGATTGGGCTGTTCATCAACACCTTACCGTTACGGCTGCGCTTGCGCCCCGAGATGAGCGTGCGCGATTTACTGCACGAGGCCAGGCAATATCAGGCGAATTTGCAGGAGCACAGCCACGACAGGCTGGTTGACGTGCAGCGCTGGAGCGGTATGGAAGGGGAAGGAACGCTGTTTGACAGCGTTCTGGTGATTGAAAACTACCCCGGCGGCGTGCCGGAAGATAATGGCAAAGGCTTCCGTTTAGCCGAATTCCAGTATCGGGAGCATTCGAATTATCCAGTCACCCTGGCGGTGCTTCCCGATAACGGCCTGAAAATCAAGCTCGACTACAACTGCGCCACCTTTGATGACGAAGCGGCAGCCCTGCTGCTGACGCGTTTAACCGATCTGATCGGCAAAATGGCTGCCGATGCGGACCGTAAAATTGGCACCCTGGATCTGCTGACTGATGCTGAGCAGAAACAGGCTCAGCAGGTGTGGAATGCGGGGGCGTCAGCCGCTGTCGCGCCGGTGCTGGCGCACCAGATGTTTGAAGCCGTTGTTGCCCGCCAGCCGCACGCGCCCGCGCTGTTACAAGGGGATGAGCGGTACGATTATTTCCGGCTTAATCAACAGGCCGACACGCTGGCGGCGACGTTACAGCAGCAGGGCGTTGGCGCTGAATCGGTGGTCGCGGTGATGCTGTCGCGCGGACCTTTTGCCGTCATCTCGCTGCTGGCGATCCTGAAAGCGGGTGGCGTCTATCTGCCGCTGGATGCGGAATATCCTGTCGAACGTCTCGACTACATGCTGCGGGACAGCGGCGCTGTGATGCTACTCAGTGACAGTGCGCACTCCGTCAGCAAGCTTAATGCCTTACCAAACTTGCTGCTGCTGGACGATTTTGATTTCACCTCGCAGGCCCGGCCTCGCTCCTGCGACAGCCTGACCGCCGACAATCTGGCTTATCTGATTTATACCTCGGGTTCCACCGGCAAACCCAAGCCGGTTGGGGTTACTCATGACGGTATTGCCAATCTGCGGGCAGAAACCGAGCGCATGCTGGGCACCGGTGCCGACGCCCGGGTCTATATGCAGGCTCCGCTGAGTTTCGATGCCTCGGTCTGGGAAGTGATGATGGCGCTGTTCGGCGGAGGGTCGCTGGTTCTGCCTGAAAGCGATGCTGAAGGCGATGTGCTTGATGCGCTACACCGCGCGGCTGAACGTCACCAGTTTACTCACGTACTTGTCACGCCCGCATTGCTGGGCCTGCTGTCTGATTATGCGTTACCGAGCCTGCATACGCTGATTGTTGGTGGCGACGCGGCGGCACCCGGCATGTTGGCGCAGTGGGCGCGAAGCAGACGGGTTTTCAATGCCTACGGACCTTCGGAGTGCACGGTCTGCGTGGCGATTGAGCCATGCGACGTCAACACGATCACGCCGCCTCTGGGGCTGCCGCTACGGGGCATTGCCATGTATCTGCTCGATTGCTGGGGCAATCCTGTTCCACCAGGCGTCAGCGGCGAAATTTTCCTCGGCGGAGAAAGCCTGGCCCGTGGCTATATCGGACGGCCCGCGTTGACGGCCGCCGCGTTTATACCTGATCGCTTCAGCAACGTTCCCGGCGCACGGCTGTACCGCACCGGCGACACCGGGATCCGCCTGGCGGATGGCCGCATCAAGTACGCCGGGCGGCTCGGCGGCTATGCCAAACTTCGGGGCAACCGCATCGATCTTAATGGGGTGGAACTGCTGTTGCAGAGTCATCCTGCCGTACGGGAAGCGTTGGCGATGATCCGCACCGTGGAGAACGGCCAGTCTCTGGTCGCCTGGGTGGTGACTGAAGGGGAGGTGGAACCTGATGCGCTGCGCAATTACATGGTTGAACATGCGGCAGCCTATGAAGTGCCTGGCGCCATCGTACCCTTAGCAAAATGGCCGCTAACCCCGGCGGGGAAAATCGATCGTAACGCGTTACCGCTTCCGGCAGCCACGCCTCGCCAGGCCTCTGAGGGTAAGGCGCTCAAGCCTGTAGAAACCCTCCTCCTGCAAATCTGGTCGCAGGTCCTTGGGCGTGATGACATCGACATTCATGACGATTATTTCTCCCTGGGCGGCGATTCGATTATCGCGCTGCAAATCACCTCGCAGGCTCGTCAGGAAGGCTGGGCGGTAACGCCGAGAATGGTATTACAGCATCGAACCGTGGCGGCGCTCGCCGCGATGGCAGGCGTACTTGAAACCAACGCGCTTGAGCCTGAAGAGGCGAAGGTAGCACTGGCACCCATCCAGCACTGGTTTTTTGCCCAAAACTTACCGGCTGTAGCGCACTGGAATCTGAGCGTGCGCCTGGCGCTACAGCACCCGCTGGACCCGCAGCTGCTTCAGCGGGCGCTTGATGAGCTGGTCCGGTTCCATCCGGCGCTGCGCCTGCGTTTTGACAGCATTGCGGGCGTCTGGCATCAGCGTTACGTTGCCTCAACAACGGTTCCCCTTGAGCGCCTGCCGGCTGCTCATCAGCAGGCGGCAGCAAGAGAAGCAGAGCTGCAATCTCTGCTCGATCTCTCTGAAGGCCCGCTGCTGCGCGCGGCGTATCGTGATGTTGGTGAAACGGGCGAAGCGGAACTGCTGTTTATCGCCCACCATCTGGTAATGGATACCTGGTCATTACGGATCCTGATTGAAGACCTGGCGTCGATTTATACCTCGTTGCACGGTGGCACGCCGGTCAGGGTGCTGCATGAAGGCACAAGTTACCGGCAGTGGTCACAGTGGCTGAACGATCGTGCCGCTGATTTCCGCGACCAAACCCGCTACTGGCAAACCATGCTGGATGCCGGTGCCAAACCCTCAGCGCTGCCGCAAAAAGGCGTGGTCGGCGATCGCCGGGTGCTGTCCGCCGAGCTGGACAGAGAAACCAGCGCGTTCCTCACTGGCGAAGCTCATCAAATCTGGCACAGCCGTGGACAAGAACTGCTTTTGACCGCGCTGGCCCGAGCGTGGCATCGCTGGTGTGGCACCCATTACCTGGCTATCGAGCTGGAAACCCACGGACGTGAAGAATTTCATGACGTCAAAATGGACCTCTCGCGCAGCGTCGGCTGGTTTACCGCGCTGTTCCCACTGCGTATTGAAGCGGGCAACGACTGGCCGGGGATCGTCGATAACGTCAAGCAGACTCTGCGCCATATCCCTTCCGGCGGTCACGGTTACGGCGTTTTACGTTATCTGCTTAAAACCCCCGAAATTTGCCAACTGGCAGCGCCGTCTGTCAGCTTTAACTTCTTAGGCGATACGGCGATGTCGGCATCGTCCGACATGGATATCCGGCTGTCCCGACGCGAAGCCGGACCCGGTCAGGCCGCCTGTCAGCGCCTGCCACACGCCCTGAACGTAACCGTGATGCTCGTCGCGGGTCGGCTGCGGTTCTCGTTGGCGTATGCCGACCCCGCGGCCGATTCACCGATGCAGGCATTGTTAAATCATTACCAGGATGCCCTGCACGATTTGGCCGAATATTGTCGCCTCGCCGAGCCGGTTGACCTTCAGAGCAGCGATGTCTCCGGGGTTCGTCTCAGTGAAACAGAGCTGTCTGCCATTTTGAGCGATTTAACCGAGGACGACGAATGAACACCAATGTTAAAGCGAAAATACGTATCGAGAGTGCCCATAAGCTGACGCCTTTGCAGATGGGCGTGCTGTTCCATGCGATGTACGCGCCCGACAGCGCGGCCTATTTTGAACAGCTTTTCTGTCGTCTTAACGGGGAGATCGATCCGCAGCAATTTAAGCAGGCGCTGGCGCTGCTGGCCCAAAGACATGCGATCATGCGGATGGGGATTGTCACTAAAGGGCAGCGCGATCCGTTGCAGGTCGTGCTGGAAAAAGCGACGGTGCCGTTTACCCTGTACGACTGGACCGATCGCAGCGCAGAGGTGCAGGAAGCCGCATTTGAAACGCTGTTAGAAGACGACCGCAAAGCGGGTTTTAACCTTAACCGGCCGCCGCTGATGCGCTTTATTTTAGTGCAGTTTGGCGAGCGGGAATGGCGGCTGGTATGGAGCCATCATCATCTGCTGCTGGATGGCTGGTCGGTGCAGCTGTTGCTGAAAGATTTCTTCCAGCTGATGGCGGGTGACCGGGCCGAAGCGACCTCCCGGCCATTCTCTGACTATCTCGCCTGGCTGGAAAGACAGCCGCAAGCGCGCGCGGGTGATTTCTGGAAAAGCCTCCTTGGCGATGTAAACACGCCAACGCCGCTGGGCATCGATAAACCGGCCAGCACTGAGGGTGGGAAAGAGTTTGCAGAGCGCCGCCATACGCTGATCGTGCCGGGGCTTGCCGGCACCGCTTCTGAATGCAAAGTCAGCGTCGGCACCCTGCTTATGGCTGGCTGGGGCATGCTTCTCGGACACTACGCGCGCAGGGACGATGTGACCTTCGGCGTCACCTTATCGGGACGCGCTATCGATCTGCCCGGCGTCGATAACATTATTGGCCTGTTGATCAATACGCTGCCGCTGCGATTACGACTGACGCCGCAGCGCAAGATTGCCGACTGGCTGGCAGAGGTGCAGGAAGCGCAGTTTTCCCTGCAACGCTATTCTTACAGCGCCCTGTCAGATATCCAAACCTGTAGCGGCGTGCCGCAGGGAACGCCGTTATTCGAAAGCTTAATCATCATCGATAATTTTCCGGTGGGCGACCTGCGTCTGGGCGAAGGGTTACCGTTTGAGATAACCGGAATTGATCTGTTTGAGCGGACCCATTATCCCATCGCGCTGACGCTGGTGCCGAAAGAGGGCGAGGTATCGTTAAAGCTGGGTTATGACCGCAGCAGAATCGACGATACGTCAGCAGAAGCCTTAATCGGCCATTTTGATTCCCTGCTGAATGAAATCATTCGTCAGCCAGAAGCGACGCTTGAGGCGTGGGCTGCCTCTCTGGGCGACACGCCGTTATCCCTCCCACACAGCGAAACTTCACTGGAAAGCAGCGCACAGCAGACCGCTAAGTCCGGGCCTCCAACGGAGCAGTTCTGGCGCAGCTACTTCCAGGCACTGGAACTGCTCAGTCCGGTTGGCGAAGAGACCACGCGGACCGGCGTCCACCAGCAACTGACCACCACGCTTTCCCCGACGCTGACCCAGCGTCTCTCAGATCTTGCCGCCAGCCAGCAGGTCACGCTGAATACCCTGACGCAGAGCGCTTACGCGGTGGCGCTGGCTCGTCTGACCGGCCGACAGGACGTGCTGTTTGGCGCGACCCTGTCCGAACGGGAATCGCTGGCTCGGTCTGAAAGCAGGGCGGGCCAGCCTGTCCAGACTTTACCGCTGCGGGTCGACTGTGCGCCGGGCATCCCGGTTGCCACGCTGTTCAGCCGGGTACAGGCTACTCAGCATGATATTGAGCAACATGCCGATGCAAACATGGCTGATATCCAGCGCTGGTCAGGCCTTGCCGCCGGTCAGCCGCTTTATGACAGCGTGTTGCTCGGGGATCACTCTGTAGCCGGGCAAAACCCGGGTACGGCGGCGAACAGCCATGATGCTGATTACGCGTTCTCGCTGTATATCAAACCCGGCGGGGCAGAACTGACGCTGGAAGCGGTATTCGAGCCCGAACGGGTTGAACCGGCACGGGCAGCTATGCTGCTCGATGGCGTGAGCAGCCTGCTGGCACAGCTGGCTGACGGGGCAACCCACGTCGGCGCGCTGCGGCTGACCGCTGTGCAGAGCAGCGCGGCGGTTCAGCAAACCGGCGAGCCGGACCCTGGCCTGCCGGAACTGTTCCGCCGGGCGGCCGGCCGGTCACCGGCGGCGCGCGCGGTCACCGGCGCGGACCGCGAGCTGAGCTACGCGCAGCTGCTGACCGAGAGCCGCAACTTTGCCCGCCACCTTGTCAGCCACGGCGTCGGGCCGGGCGCGGCGGTGGCGGTCTGCATGGCGCGCGGGGCCGACATGCTCTCCGCGCTGCTCGGCGTGCTGTGGGCGGGCGCAGAGTATGTGCCGGTTGACCCGACGCATCCGGCGGCCCGCCGGGCGATGATCCTCGAGGACGCCGCGCCCCGGCTGGTGGTGGTGGACGCCGAAAACGAAGCGGCCTTCAGCGACGCGCCGGCGCTGCGCTACGTGCGCGACGGGCAACAGGCCGACTTCACCCTGCCGGGCGACGCGCTGTCGCCGCCCGCGCCGGCCTACACCATCTTCACCTCCGGCAGCACCGGCCGTCCGAAGGGCGTGCAGGTAACGCACGGCGCGCTGGCGAACATCCTGCTGCACTTCCGCACCAGCCCGGGGCTGGAAGCCGGCGACCGCCTGCTGGCGGTCACCACCCTGAGCTTTGACATCGCCGCGCTGGAGCTTTTCCTGCCGCTGAGCTGCGGCGCGGAGGTGGTGATTGCGCAGAACCAGCAGGTCACCAGCGGCACGCTGCTGGCCGGGCTGATTGCCCGTCACGATATCACGGTGATGCAGGCGACGCCGGCCAGCTGGCGCATGCTGCTGGCGGCGGGCTGGACGCCGCCGGCAAACTTCCGCGCCTGGTGCGGCGGCGAGGCGCTGCCGGTGGAGCTGGCGCGTGACCTGGTGGCCTGCGGCGTGCGGCTGTGGAACCTGTACGGCCCGACGGAAACCACCATCTGGTCGGCGGAAACCGAAGTTACCGCACCGGTCAGCGGGCCGCTGTCGGTCGGCGGGCCGATCCGGCGCACCGGGCTGTACGTGCTGGACGCGGCCGGACAGCGGCTGCCTGCCGGGGTGAGCGGAGAGCTGGCGATAGGCGGCGCGGGGCTGAGCGCCGGCTACCTGCGCGACCCGGCCCGGACCGCGGGGCGCTTCCGCCCGGATCCTTACAGCGCGCGGCCGGGCAGCCGCCTCTACCTGACCGGCGACCTTGCCCGCGAGCGCGGCGACGGGCGCATTGAGGTGCTGGGCCGGCTTGACCATCAGATCAAGCTCAACGGCTTCAGGATCGAGCTGGGCGAAATCGACGCCGCGCTGCGTGCGCTGCCGGGCGTCAGGGACGCGGCGGCGGCGATTCACCCGACGGCGGGCGGCGGCCAGCTGGTCGGCTATCTGGTGGCGGCCGGGGATGCGCCCGGCGAGGCGGCCTGGCTGGCGGGTCTGGCGGCGGCGCTGCCGCGCTACATGCTGCCCACGGCGCTGGTGCAGCTGGCCGCGCTGCCGCTGACGCCGAACGGGAAAATTGACCGTAAAGCGTTACCGCAGCCACAAATTCGCAGCACGGCTTATGTGGCACCGCGCACGGCTGAGCAGAAAACGCTGGCAGCCATCTGGCAGGAAGTGTTGGGTGTGGAGCAGGTCGGGCTTACCGACAACTATTTTTCTCTTGGCGGCAACTCAATCCTCAGCATCCGTATCGTTACGCAAGCTGCCGCACAGGGGATCGGCCTGACGATTGAAGATCTGTTTCAAAAGCTCACTATCGAACGCCTGACGCAAAGCAACAAGGCGCCGGTTCAGGTGATACAGGAACCTCTGCCGGAAGCCTTTGCCCTGCTTAGCGATGAGGATCGTCGTGCCGCTCCTGCTGGCGTGGTGGACGGTTATCCACTCAGCGAACTTCAGGCTGGCATGCTTTTTCATGCCGGTTCCGACAACACGCAGCAGCTCTATCACAACGTGGTGAGTTACCTGCTCGACAATCCGGCGATGGCGATCGGGCAGGTGCGTCGGCGACTGCGTAAGCTGGTCGCCACGCACCCGGTGCTGCGCACGAGTTTCGCATTAGCAGGCTACAGTCGGCCTTTGCAGTGGGTTTGGGAACAGGCAGAACCGCTAATCGAAGAGGAAGATTTACGGGCGCTAAGCGCGGTCGCGCAGCATACCCTGGTGGGCCGGGCGCAGCAGCGCTTACGCGAAGAAAAATTCGATCTGGCCCGGCCGCCGCTGCTGCGGATGCTTTTCCAGCGCCTTGACGACAGCCGCTGGCAGGTAACGATTGCTCTGCACCACGTGATCCTTGATGGCTGGAGCCTGGCCTCCCTCCTGACCGCGCTGCTGCGGGTTGATGAGTCGGAAACGGCGGCACAGCCGCAGCCTCTGTTCCGTGAGTTCATCCATCTGGAACAGCAGGCGTTACACAGCACGCGGGACCATACGTTTTGGCAGAAACAATTAAAAGATTTACCGGTCACAACGTTACCGCGCTGGCCGTTTGCCGGGAAACAGGCGGATGTCAGCCAGGTCAGCTATGACAACCCGTTCCCACCGGAACTCTGTCGCGCCTTATCAGCACTGGCGAAAGAGAAGGGATTACCGCTAAAAAGCGTCCTGCTGGCGGTACATATGCGCGTGCTTGCACACTGGAGCGGTGAGCGAGAGGTGGTAACAGGTTTAGTCACAAACGGCCGTCCTGAGCGTGCTGGCAGTACCGAAGCGCTGGGGCTGTTCCTGAATACGCTGCCCGTGCGGGTTGATAGCGGTAATCTAAAATGGCGTGAGCTGCTGGAAACGGTCAGGCAGGTTGAGATCGACCAGCTGCCGCATCGTCGTTTCCCGATGACGGAACTGCGGCGGATGCTGCAAAACAGAACGCTGTTTGAAACCACCTTCAACTTTGTCGATTTCCACGTCTACAGCGAGCGCGACAACGTTGAGCCGGTGCAGGTGCTGAACGCCGCAGGCAACCAGGCGTTAGATATTCCGCTGGCGACCAGTTTCAGTGTCGATCGCGAGCAGGGTCTGCTGCACCTAATTTTAACCTGTGACGGCACTCTGTTCCCGGCCGCACAGGTTGAGGCTATTGGCGCCAGCTATCAGCGTGCAGCTGAAGCCCTCGTTAACGGCACGGAAGAGGTTGAGAGCGTGGCGCTGATGTCGGCACAGGAACGGGAGGACATTGCACGCCGTTCTTCAGGCGATTTCCCAACATCGCAGCCGCCGTCGGTATTGCAGGCATTTCAGGCTGCCGCCGCGCGCCATCCGCAGGCCATTGCGGTGATGAGCGCTGAAGGTGAGCTGGACTACGCAACGCTTGACCGACGCTCCAGCGAACTGGCTGCCCACATGCAGCTTGCCGGACTCCAGCCAGATGTGCCTGTTGCGCTGCTGTTTGAGCGCTCCCTTGATCTGACCGTCGCCATGCTGGCGGCGATGAAAGCGGCCTGTCCTTATGTGCCACTGGCGACTTATCTGCCACAGGGACGACTGGCGGAAATCCTCGCTGATGTCAGGCCGCAGGCGACGCTGAGCATGAAAGCACTGCAACACATTCTGCCGGTGGGAAGTGATGCCGGTCGCCTGTTTGTGCTCGATGCCTTACCCGATACCTCTTACCCGCTTCCTGCCCTGAAAGAGGCGCATCCGGCTACGCTGGCCTATGTGCTGTTCACCTCAGGCTCAACCGGACGTCCAAAAGGGATTGGTATCCCCGCGAGTGCGCTCGCTAACCACATGGCATGGATGCAGCGCCGTTTCCCGCTTGCGCCTGGCGACCGGGTCCTGCAAAAAACGCCGGTGGGGTTTGATGCGTCGGTATGGGAATTCTGGGCGCCGCTGATGGCAGGCGCGACCCTGGTCCTGCCCGCAGACGGGGTACAAAATGATGCTGTAGCCATGCTGGAAGCGGTTCAGCGCAATGCCATTACCGTCCTGCAAGTTGTGCCGAGCGTGCTGGATATTTTAATCGGGATGCCTGAGCTGGCGGCATGCCGGTCACTCCAACGCGTTTTTGTCGGCGGCGAAGCGTTACAGGCGGCAACCGTTGAGCGCTTTGCAAGCGTACTCGGCGTGCCGCTGATTAACCTGTATGGCCCGACTGAAGCCACCATAGACAGCACTTTCGCCTGCTATCGCGGCGAGGCAGGAAACGTTGTCAGCCTCGGGGAGCCGATTGATGGCGTCTCTGTTTATGTACTCGATCATTGTCAGCAGCCCGCAGGCGTCGGTATTTATGGCGAGCTGTGGATTGCCGGAGCCGGACTGGCAAGGGGCTACTGGAATCGCGCTTTGGATACCGCAACAAGCTTCCGCCCGAACCCTTTTTCATCGCAGCCGGGCGAGCGCATGTACCGTACCGGCGACGTGGCCCGCTGGCTGCCGGAAGGTGGTCTGCAATACGCAGGACGTAGCGACAGCCAGATAAAATTGCGCGGCAACCGCATTGAGCTGGCGGACATTGAAGCCGTGCTCGCCCGCCAGCCTGGCGTTACCCGTAATGCCGTACGCGTTTGCGGCGAAGGTCGGGGACAGCTGGTCGCCTGGGTGATGGGGCCAGCAGGTCAGGATCCCACGCAGCTTCTCACCGCGTTACGGGCTCATTTGCCGGATTACATGCTGCCGCAGCGGGTGATCAAGGTCGCCAGCTGGCCACTGACGCCTAACGGTAAAACCGATTATAAGGCCTTGCCCGCCGCCGCGCCTGAACCGGGAAATCCGCTTGTTGTCGTGGAACCGGCGAACCAAATCGAAAGCGATCTGATTGGGATATGGCAGGGGCTCCTGCCGCACCAGACCATAGGCGCGACAGAAAACTTCTTTGAAGTAGGTGGCGATTCGATCCTTGCCATGCAAATTGCCGCAGAGATGCGCCGCAGAGGCTGGATCATGTCGCCTCGCCACCTGTTTGAACAGCCCACCATCCGTGAGCTGGCGGCGGTTATTGTCCCGGTACAAAACCACTATCAGCCACAGCACGAAGCCCCGGCCGGCCTGCTGCCGCTGTCACCTACGCAACGCTGGTTCTTCGATCTGGCGCTCTCCAGCCGGGCGCACTGGAATCAGGCCGTGATGATCCGCGTTCCGCAGCATATTCAGCCGCACCGTCTGTATAAAGCGCTGGCGCGACTGGTTAGCCTGCATGAGGCGTTCCGTCTGAGCTTCCTGAAGAAAGAAGGGCGCTGGTTTGCTCAACTGAAGGAAAATGCAGGCGATTGGTACAGCAGCGTGAACGTCTCCGATCTTTCAGCCGATGAATACGAAAAGGGGATGGCGGCGTTAGTCGAAAGTATTCAGCGCACGCTTAACCTGGAGCAGGGGCCGTTATTAAAAGCGGTTCACATCGATAAAGGGCTGGATAAAGAGGGCCGACTTTTGCTGGTGATCCACCATCTGATCGTCGATGGCGTTTCCTGGCGCATCCTGCTGAACGAGATCAATTTGCTGCTTGAAGGTGATGAGCTGAGTCCACCGCCAATGGGCTTTGCCGCCTGGCTGGCGTTGCAGGAGCGCGCTGAGATGCCTGAAGCCGTTCGTGACTACTGGCTGACGCAGGCCGAAAAAGCGGCAGAGGATTTTCAGGTGCCTTCCTTTATTCAGCCCCTGAACAGTGGCCATTACGCCCAGGCTAAGACGATTGAGAAATCATTCGATCGCCAAACCACGCAGCGGCTTATTGATCATTCGTCACAGCATCTTAAGGCCCGGCCCGTAGAGCTTTTACTCACTGCAATTGTCTGTGCGTTAAGCCGCTGGACGGATGAGGAGCGCATCGCCCTGACCCTGGAAGGACATGGCCGCGACAATGCGGAAGCGTGGCCGCTGGAGCGCGCGACAGGTTGGTTTACGGTTTTATATCCGGTGATGTTCGACCTGAAAGACACCGACAGCGAAATGGCGGTGCTTCAGACGGTTAAGAAGACGTTGCGGGAAGTGCCGGATGGCGGTTATGGCTATGGACAGCTGCATGACCCTGCCCAGCTGCCGACTCTCTCCTTTAACTATCTGGGCCAGTTTGACGAGAGCGATGAAGATGGGCTGACGGTGGTAGATGAAGCGGTTGGCGACAACGAAGATCCACAAGGTAAACGTCCGTTCTCACTGGAGATCGTCGCTTTTATCCGGGCCGGTAAACTGACCTTACGCTGCGTATTTGACGATCGCATTCCTGAGGCGTCAACGATCACGGCGGTAATCGATTCCGCCTCCAGCTGGCTGCACAAAATGCTCGACCGGGAGGATGTTTCCAGCGCCTGGACGCTTCAGGACTTCCCGCTGGCCGATGTGGAGGAGCGCAGCCTGCCGGTGGCGCTGGGCGATGCGGGCAGACATCTTGCCGATTTGTGGCGAGCCACGCCTGTTCAGGAGGGAATGCTGTTCCACAGCCGCCTGGAGAATGGCGCGAGCGACGTCTATCTGGAACAAATCGTGATGCGGCTGCACGAGGACGTTGATGCGGCTCTGCTGGCACAGGCGTGGAACAGCGTGGTCAACCGTCATGATGCCCTGCGGGTCTCCTTTGTCTGGGAAGATCTCGATCGCCCACAGCAGCGAGTCTGGCGGAACGTTGAGGTTCCTTTCGAAACCGTCGAGTTGCCGAAAGAGGCGGGCGACGCGGCACTTGAGGCCTTTATGGCGCAGGATCGCCAGCGCGGTATAACGTTGACCGTCGCGCCACTGATGCGGGTCAGCCTGCTCAGAAAGGATAACAAACCCTGGCGTCTGGTATGGCTGCACCACCATGCGCTGCTGGACGGCTGGTCGATGGCCGTCATCTTTAGCGATCTGGCTGAGTGCTATCGTGCGTTGAAACTCAACCAGAGCTGGCCGAAAACGCCTGCGCCTTCCTGGGCGACTTACCTGCGCTGGCTGGGACAGCAAAAGACCACGCAGGAAGCGACCGGGCGCTACTGGCGCAGCTACTTCCAGGCACTGGAACTGCTCAGTCCGGTTGGCGAAGAGACCACGCGGACCGGCATCCATCAGCGGCTGACTACCCGGCTTTCCCCGGATCTGACACGACGTCTTTCCCGTCTGGCCGCCAGCCAGCAGGTCACGCTGAATACCCTGACGCAGAGCGCTTACGCGGTGGCACTGGCTCGCCTGACCGGCCGACAGGACGTGCTGTTTGGCGTGACCCTGTCCGGCCGTCCGGCCGAGCTGGCCCAGTCAGAAAACATGGTGGGCTTGTTTATCCAGACTTTACCGCTGCGGGTCGACTGCGCGCCGGGCGCGCCGGTTGGCACAGTGTTCAGCCGGGTACAGGCTTTGCAGGGTGAGATTGAGCAACATGCCCACGTTCATCCGGCCGATATTCAGCGCTGGTCAGGCCTTGCCGCCGGGCAGCCGCTTTATGACAGCGTGTTGATTTTTGAAAACTACCCGCTGGGTCAGGGGCTGGTAGAAGCCTCGAACAGCCTGGATATCGATGTCATTGAGGTGCTCGACCATCCTCACTACGCGTTTTCGCTGTATGTCAAACCGCGCGGGGCAGAACTGACGCTGGAAGCGGTATTCGATCCCGAACGGGTTGAACCGGCACGGGCAGCTTTGCTGCTCGACGGCGTGAGCAGCCTGCTGGCACAGCTGGCTGACGGGGCAACCCACGTCGGCGCGCTGCGGCTGACGGCTGTGCAGCACAGCACGGCGGCTTCGCAGGTTAACGAACCGGCCTCGCAGCGCGGTGCGGTGGTTCAGCAGACGGCCTCGCAGAGCAGCGCGGCGGTTCAGCAAACCGGCGAGCCGGATCCGGGCCTGCCGGAACTGTTCCGCCGGGCGGCCGGGCGGTCACCGGCGGCGCGCGCGGTCACCGGCGCGGACCGCGAGCTGAGCTACGCGCAGCTGCTGAACGAGAGCCGCAACTTTGCCCGTCACCTTGTCAGCCACGGCGTCGGGCCGGGCGCGGCGGTGGCGGTCTGCATGGCGCGCGGGGCCGACATGCTCTCCGCGCTGCTCGGCGTGCTGTGGGCGGGCGCAGAGTATGTGCCGGTCGACCCGACGCATCCGGCGGCCCGCCGGGCGATGATCCTCGAGGACGCCGCGCCCCGGCTGGTGGTGGTGGACGCCGAAAACGAAGCGGCCTTCAGCGACGCGCCGGCGCTTCGCTACGTGCGCGACGGGCAACAGGCCGACTTCACCCTGCCGGGCGACGCGCTGTCGCCGCCCGCACCGGCCTACACCATCTTCACCTCCGGCAGCACCGGCCGTCCGAAGGGCGTGCAGGTAACGCACGGCGCGCTGGCGAACATCCTGCTGCACTTCCGCACCAGCCCGGGGCTGGAAGCCGGCGACCGCCTGCTGGCGGTCACCACCCTGAGCTTTGACATCGCCGCGCTGGAGCTTTTCCTGCCGCTGAGCTGCGGCGCGGAGGTGGTGATTGCGCAGAACCAGCAGGTCACCAGCGGCACGCTGCTGGCCAGGCTGATTACCCGTCACGACATCACGGTGATGCAGGCGACGCCGGCCAGCTGGCGCATGCTGCTGGCGGCGGGCTGGACGCCGCCGGCAAACTTCCGCGCCTGGTGCGGCGGCGAGGCGCTGCCGGTGGAGCTGGCGCGTGACCTGGTGGCCTGCGGCGTGCGGCTGTGGAACCTGTACGGCCCGACGGAAACCACCATCTGGTCGGCGGAAACCGAAGTTACCGCACCGGTCAGCGGACCGCTGTCGGTCGGCGGGCCGATCCGGCGCACCGGGCTGTACGTGCTGGACGCGGCCGGACAGCGGCTGCCTGCCGGGGTGAGCGGAGAGCTGGCGATAGGCGGCGCGGGGCTGAGCGCCGGCTACCTGCGCGATCCGGCCCGGACCGCGGGGCGCTTCCGTCCGGATCCTTACAGCGCGCGGCCGGGCAGCCGCCTCTACCTGACCGGCGACCTTGCCCGCGAGCGCGGCGACGGGCGCATTGAGGTGCTGGGCCGGCTTGACCATCAGATCAAGCTCAACGGCTTCAGGATCGAGCTGGGCGAAATCGACGCCGCGCTGCGTGCGCTGCCGGGCGTCAGGGACGCGGCGGCGGCGATTCACCCGACGGCGGCCAGCGGCCAGCTGGTCGGCTATCTGGTGGCGGCCGGGGATGCGCCCGGCGAGGCGGCCTGGCTGGCGGGTCTGGCGGCGGCGCTGCCGCGCTACATGCTGCCCACGGCGCTGGTGCAGCTGGCCGCGCTGCCGCTGACGCCGAACGGGAAAATTGACCGTAAAGCGTTAGAAGCAACAAAAGTCACTCCTAAAAACGTCACCGGGCTGGCCCCGGAAGGGCCGGTAGAAACGGCCGTCTGTGCAATATGGCAAACGGTCTTTGCGCGGGATCGGGTTGGCGTTGAGGACGATTTCTATGCCCTGGGTGGCCATTCGTTAATGGCTACTCAAATTCATACGCGTATTACCCGCATTTTCCGCATTTCCCCGCCGCTGGGCGAAGTGTTCAGGGCAACCACACCGCGTGAGCTGGCAGCACTCATTTACACCCACTCCGATACAGAGCGGGCTGCTCAGCTGGCTGACGCCTATTTACGTCTGCGATCTATGACCCCGGAGCAGCGCCAGGCGCTGCGCAATGGCGGATCGCTTATCACAGGAGGTTCGGCATGAATTGGGAAAAATCGCTCGCCATCGTCACCGGCGCAGGAGGCGGCATTGGCGGGGCGTTTGCCCGTCACTTGCTTGAAGGAGGGTGTCGGGTCGTCGCCGTCGACAAAAAGGGTGACAGGCTGGATCGGCTGGCGGGAGAGTGCCACGCCTTTGGCGACGCGCTGACCATCCGACCTGTTGATGTGAGCAATGAAGCGGAAGTCCGCGCTTTCTTTAGCGAAATCAGCATGAGCGTTGGCGTGCCAGACATCCTGGTCAATAACGCTGGCGTGCTGCGTGACGGTCTGCTGGTGAACAAGGATGCAGACAGCTACGTGCGAAAACTGCCGACGGCGCAATGGCGGGGCGTGCTGGACACTAACCTGACAGGCACTTACCTGATGAGTCGCGAGTTTGCCGCGCAGCAGGCCAGCCAGCCAGCAGGCGGCGGGATAATCGTCAACATCTCTTCCGTGACCAGCGCAGGCAATCCAGGCCAGTCTGCCTACGCGGCGTCAAAAGCGGGCATGGATGCGCTTACCCGAACCTGGGCGCTGGAACTGGCCTCCAGCCATATTCGTGTGGTCGGTATCGCCCCCGGCCTGACCGACACGCCGATGGCGATGGCCCTGCCTGAAGCCGAGCGAGAGTCGATGCTGAAAAATATTCCGCTGGGGCGTATCGCCAGCACGCAGGAGATCTGGCTGGGTCTGCGTTTCGCTCTGGAATGTGATTATTTCAACGGTCGAGTGTTGACCATTGATGGCGGAGCAGGCTTCTGCTGAGGCTGCCCGCGCAATAGCACTACCCATGTAATTTACAGGAGATCGTTATGAGTGAAGTTGAAAACAATGCCGTTACCTACACCGTGGTGATGAATCATGAAGAACAGTACTCAATTTGGCCAACTTATCGTGATCTGCCAGCCGGCTGGCAGGAGGTCGGCAAATCAGGGAGTGAACAGGAATGCCTGGCGTACATTGAGGAGGTCTGGACAGATATGCGTCCACTGAGCTTACGCAACGCCATGGCCGGCAATCGTTAAATTCGGGTCAATAACGACTTCGATCCGAACAGGAGAGTGAACATGAACATGTACAGGCTACTTTCTGAACGTCCGCAGGGCGCCCCCCGGTTGTCAAAGCTCCTGGCGGCGCAATCGCTGGCCGGGCTGGCAGGTGCCGGGCTGGTCGCCATCCTTACACAGGCAGCGCATGCCGTTGAACAACAGGGAAAGGTGCTCCCGCTGGTCGCGCTTACCGCCTTAACGCTGTTCATGTTCCTTTTCAGTCAGCGTTACGCCATGCGCTGTACGGCCCTGCGCGTGGAGCGTTCAATCCACAACGTGCGCGTGCGGGTCGTGGATAAATTGACAAGAATTGATTTGCAGACGTTTGAACAGATAGGCGAGAAGAATTTGATGGCGTGCGTGGAGAAGGACATCAAAACCATGTCTAACGCCTGTACCGCCATTATTGCCTCCGGCCAGTCGGTCATGCTGTTCGTTTGCGCGGCCGCTTATCTGGCCTGGCTTTCACTCCCGGCCTTTCTGCTCACCGCCGGGACGATCGTTTTTGGCGTCGCGCTGAACTTTATCAGAATGCGTTCAATATTCACCGCCACTGAACAGGCGTTGCAGTCAGAAAACAGCCTCTCCGGGCTAACCAGCCACATTGTAAGAGGATTTAAGGAACTCAAGCTGCACCAGAAACGCCGCCGTGAAGTGTATGAGGAACTGGTTGAGGCGTCTGATAAAACCGCCAGCCTGAATCAAAAAGCCTTTGGCCTGGCGACTGACCATATGATTTTGCTGCAATCCATTCTCTACGTTTTGATCGGGCTGGTGATCTTCGTTCTGCCTCTGGCAGGGCAGATGCAGACGCTTTTGCAGGTTCAGGTGATTGCAGTCATCCTGTTTCTTAACGGACCGCTCAGCCAGTTTATCGGCATTTTACCGATGTACGCGCAGGCGAATGCTGCCGCGCACAGTATTGGTGAGCTGGAGCAGCGGCTTGATGCCGCCGCCAATCGGGATCCCGACTTGCCCGACGTTGTTCCTGAAGCTATGCGAAGTATTGAACTGAGGGATATCCGTTTCGCCTATGAGGCAAACGGCGGTCAGGCATTTGAAATCGCGCCGCTGAATATGTTGATTTTTCAGGGAGAGATCATCTTTGTCACCGGCGGCAACGGTTCAGGAAAATCGACGTTCCTTAAATTGCTGACCGGCCTGCGGTTTGCCAACCACGGCGATCTGCTGCTGAACGGCGAACGCGTTAACAAGCCTGAAAAAATTGCCGGTTATCGCGCGTTGTTCTCGGCAATCTTCTCCGATTTTCATCTGTTTACCAAACTGTATGGCGCCGAGATCCCACGTCGCGCCATGGTGACAGAGCAACTGAACCGGCTGGCGCTTGGCAACAAGGTTCGCCTGGAAGGACGTACTTTTACGCCGCTGAATCTGTCAACCGGCCAGCGCAAGCGGCTTGCCCACCTTGTCACCTTGCTTGAAGACCGGCAAATCTACATTTTTGACGAATGGGCTGCCGATCAGGATCCCCATTTTCGCAGCTGGTTCTACCGCGAAGAGCTGCCCAGACTCAAATCGCTGGGCAAGACCATCATCGCCGTGACCCATGATGAACAGTACTTCGAATACGCTGACCGCTGGTTCCATTTCGAGGAAGGCCGTTGCGAAGAGAAATACCTTAAGCCTGCCATCCCCGTGCGCCTTTTTCCCGAACATGCCTGATTAATTCTGGCCATTGAGGAGTGACCTGATGAGTGTTAGTGGTAATTTGGACCAGAACGATTTCTTTGAAGAAGATCTTGACCTGCTTGATGCACTGTTATCTGACGATGTGCGGGTTAAAGAACCGGCCATTGCCACGCAGGCGGTGAACAAGGGGCCGTTATCCTTCCAGCAGGAGCGCCTGTGGTTTCTCAGCGAGTTGGATCCTGATGCGGCGGCCTATACGATCTTCAACGCATTTCGGTTACAGGGCCAGCTGGACGAGAAGGCGCTGTTTGCGGCGCTTGAGACGCTGGTTGAGCGGCATGAAGCGTTGCGCACCGCCATTTGTAGCCAGGACGGGCAGGCACAACAGGTAATTATGCCGGCTTATATGCCGGTGCAAAACAGCGTCGATTTGACGCAGACAGAAGGTGAAGCAGCCGAGCAGGCGCTGCACAAACTGTTACGCAGCGAAGCGGCTCGCCCGTTTGTACTCAGCGACGGAAAGCCTTTTCGCGTGGTACTGGCTAAGCTGGCTGCCGATGAACATGCCCTGATGCTCAGTCTGCATCACATTATCAGCGATGCATGGTCGATGACCGTGCTGATGGGCGAGCTGGCCGTGATTTATCATGCTTATGCTCGCGGCGAAGAGCCGCTGCTGCCTCGCCGATCTCTTCGCTATATTGACTATGCTCTTTGGCAGCGAGGAAGCACTGCGGCCAAAGACCGTGAAAGCAGAGAAATGGCTTACTGGCTACAGGAGCTGGAGGGGCTGCCTCTGCTCGAACTGCCCACCGACTTTCCCCGACCGCAGAAGCAAACGTTTAACGGCGCGACGGTAAGTTTTCAGCTGCCCGCGACAACGACCCACGCTTTGCAGAAGCTGTCGGCCAGCGAGCGTACTACGCTGTTCAGTTTACTGATGGCTGCGCTGCACGTGCTGATGGCACGCCATGCACGCCAGTCTGACGTTGCCATCGGCACGTCGATTGCTGGCCGGGACGATCAGGCGCTGGAAGGGCTGATTGGCTTCTTTGCCAATATGGTGGTGATCCGCGCAAGGCTGGAGCAGGACCCGAGCTTTCGCACGCTGCTAAGAACCACCGCCGCTAAGGTGCATGCCGCTATGGACCACAGCACGCTGGCTTACGACCGGCTGGTTGAGGGCATGAAAATTGCGCGCGATCCCAGCCGCAATCCGATTTTCCAGGTGGCCATGACGTTGCTGAATCTGCCCGGCTCGCGGATGTCTCTGGGCACGCTGGCTGCTGAGAAATTGCTCAGCCAGGAAGCGGCCCGTTTCGATCTGGAACTCTTTTTGAGCGAGTCTGACGGCATCCTGGCCGGCACCTTTGTCTATAATACCGATCTCTTTTTGCCCGCCTCGTTAAACCGTCTCACCGAACAATGGCTGATATTGTTAGCCGACATTGCCGCCTCGCCCGATAAGCCGGTGTCGCAACTGGCGCTGATTAACGACAGTGCCGCTTTACTACCGTTTCCGCGCCAGACGTCGCCAGCGGCGGTCAGACCTTTACACGAACGGATAGTGCAACAGGCGGAGAAGTGGCCCGATCGTCGCGCGCTACAGCTGGGCAACGAGCGCCTCACCTACGGTGAACTGGCCTCTCAGGCCCGCCAGATTGCCCACGCGCTGATCGCCGCAGGCATTAATACTGAGCAGCCGGTAGGGTTATGGTTTGAGCCAGGCTTTGGCATGATCGCCGCGATGCTGGGCACATGGATGGCTGGCGGCGGCTATATGCCTGTTGATATCCACTCGCCGGCAGAGCGCATTGCCACCATTATTGAAGACAGCGAAGTCAAATTCATGCTCTCTGACAGCGCTCATTCAGGGACGATACCGATTTTCGCCGGCACCCTTCTCTGCATCGATGAGATCGATAACCCGCCGCAATGTGACCTGCCTGAGGTGAGTCCTGAACGGCTTGCTTATATTATTTATACCTCCGGTTCGACGGGGCGTCCTAAGGGCGTCGAGGTCACTCACGCTAACGCAGCGAGACTTTTCTCTTCCTGCGACAGCCTGTTCGAGTTTGAAAGAAGCGACGTCTGGACCTTCTTCCACTCCTACGCCTTCGATTTTTCGGTATGGGAAATCTGGGGCGCGTTGGTTCACGGCGCTTCGTTATTGATCGTGCCGCCAATCGTGGCGCGGTCGACCGACAGCTTCTACGATCTCCTGTGTGACCAGAAAGTCACCGTTTTAAGCCAGACGCCGTCAGCTTTTCGCCAGCTGATGGCCGCCGAAGAGGCCAACCCTCGCGAAGGCGATCTGGCGTTGCGCTATGTCGTATTCGGCGGAGAGGCGCTGGATATCGCCAGCCTGGCTTCGTGGATGGATCGCCATGGTGATGAGGAGCCACGGCTGGTCAATATGTACGGTATTACCGAAATCACCGTCCACGCGACCTTCCGCCTGATTACTTACGCTGATTTACCCCGAGCGGCCAGCAGCGTTATCGGCACGCCGTTGCCTGATTTATGTCTGCGCCTGCTCGATCCTAATGGTGAACCTGTACCGGAAGGGATGGTGGGTGAAATTTTTGTCGGCGGAGCCGGTGTGGCACGTGGCTATCGCAACCAGCCAGCGCTGACGGCCGCGCGTTTTCTCCGTGATGCCAGCGGCATGCCGTTATACCGCAGCGGCGATTTGGCAAGGATCAATGCCTGGGGTGAACTCGAATACCGTGGCCGTGCCGATTCTCAAATCAAATTACGCGGTTACCGCATCGAAACCGGGGAGATCGAAAATACCTTAAGGCGTCATCCTGCTATTGAAGATGCCGTGGTCGCCGTCAGAGGGCAAAACGACGCCGCGCGGCTGGTTGCCTGGGTACGTAAACGCCCAACGTCTCTGCCACAGGGTGGCCCTACTGCTGAAGACTGGCGGCCAAGTTTCGATATGATTTATGCCGCCGAGGTCGAGGACGACGATCTTGACGTCGTCGGCTGGAATGACTCTTACGACAACAAGCCGCTGCCGCTTGAGCATATGCGCCTGTGGCGGGATGAAATCCTGCAACGACTGCGCGCCTTACAGCCAACCCGTGTTCTCGAACTGGGCACCGGTTCCGGCATGCTGCTGCTGCCGCTGGCGGAAGAGGTTGAGCGCTATCAGGGGCTGGATTTCTCCGCTGAAGCCGTCGCGCGTCTTTCCCGGAAAGTCGCCGGGCGCGGGTTTACGCATGTTCAGCTGGAGCAGCGGGAAGCCAGCGACCAGGCCGGATTGCCGGATGATTTCGATTTAGCAATCCTCAATTCCATCGCGCAATATTTCCCCAAAGCCAGCTATTTTATTGATGTCCTCGATCAGGCGATGCAGCGACTGAATGCGAGCGGCAGCCTGTTTGTCGGCGATTTGCGGCATCTGGGGCTGTTAAGGCATTTTCACGCCAGCCGTCTGGTCCATCGCCGACCTGCTGAATCTGACCGGGCTAGCCTGCTTGCGCAGCTGACAAAAATGGTCGAGGGCGAGAAAGAACTCCTGGTCGATCCCGCATTCTTCTTCCACTGGGCCGCTCAGCGCGACGATATCGCCCGTATCGATATTTTACCGAAGGTAGGTGGCGGGCAGAATGAACTCACCACTTACCGTTACGATGTGGCGATCCTCAAAGGCACGCCGCAACCATCGCAACCCTGCGAGCGCATTGACGTCGCCAACATTCACGCTGCCTGGCAGGGACAGCCTGCATTCATTAGTGGCATCCCCAATCCACGGCTGGCGGCTGTCGACGCTTTTCTCGGCTGGCTGGAAAGCGATGCCGATGCAGCGCCAACGTCACAGCAGTGGAACAACTGGTCCAGCGCTGAGGCGGGCCAGGCGCCTGGGGTGTTGGCAGAGCAGTGGCAGTCACGCGCGGGAGCTGCGAAGCTTTACTGGACCGTTGAAGGGCAGCCAGGGCACTTTGAGCTGGCTGTAGCGACCCGCATCGAAGCGCTGCCCGCTTTAGCGCCTTCCGTCACTATTGATGCAGAACTGACCCAATTTTTCAACGTCCCGTCGAAACTGAGAGAGGAAGAGCCGCTGGCAACGACGCTGCGGCGCTATCTTGCCGCTTATCTTCCCGACTATATGCTGCCAGCGGTCTATATCCCGCTGGAGACTTTTCCTCTGACGCTGAACGGAAAACTCAATTACTCAGCGCTTCCTGAACCGGAGGAAGTGCAGGAAGTCACCGCCGATCGGCATCAGCATTTCAACGATACCGAGCGCAAAGTAGCAAAAATCTGGACCGAGGTGTTGCAGCTGGCCCAGCCGGAACTGCATGCCAACTTCTTTGAGAAGGGCGGCCACTCGCTGCTGGCGACGCAGGTTATTTCGCGCCTGAACGCGGCGTTTTCGGTGAAATTGCCGCTGAGAAGCCTGTTCGATCATCCTACCATTGCCGGGCTGGCCGCGATGCTGGAGAGCCTGCTGAAAAAAACCAGGCAGTCATTGCCGCCGTCAGCCGACCTCAAAGCGGTTCCGCGCGGTGGCTTACTTCCGCTGGCTTATACCCAGCAGCGCTTCTGGTTTATGGAGCAGATAGATCGGGGATCGATTGGCTCTCATAATATTTCGTTAGCCCTCAGGCTTCGTGGACAGTTAGTGCCTGCCGCGCTGCGCGCTGCTATTCAGACTGTTGTGGCTCGCCATGAAGCGCTGCGCACGGTATTTGTCCAAAACGAGGGTGAGCCTGCGCAGCTCATCAAATCTGACTGGACGCCGGAGACAGAGGAAACCGATCTTAGCCACCTTTCCCCCAGCGAGGCTGAAAAGGCGCTGAGAGAGCGGATTGCTGTTCAGGCTAACACCCGGTTCAAACTTGACGTCGCACCACCTTTGCGACTGGACCTTGTACGTTTAAGCGAGCAGGAACACGTGCTGCAACTCACTCTGCATCACGCCATCTGTGACGGCTGGTCACTGGGCGTGATGGTCCGTGAATTCAGCGAGTGCTATGCAGCCAGCGTGGCCGGCCGGGCGCCGCAGCTGCCTGCCTTGCCGCTACAGCTGGCTGATTTCGCCGTCTGGCAGCGAACGGAGCTGGCCGGCGCTCGTCTGCAATCGCTGCTGCAACAGTGGAAACAGCGTCTTCTGGGCGCGCCTTATGGCCTGTCGCTGCCTTTCGACCGGGTGCCACCTTCTGACGTGCCAAAGATGGGACAAATCATCTATTTCAATTTCGATGCGGCCCAGCTGCGCCAGCTGAAACATTTCGCCGAAAGCCAGGGCGCGACCCTGTTTATGGTACTGACGGCAGGTTATTCCGCCCTGTTGAGCCGCTACAGCGGAACGTATGATGTGGTGATCGGCACGCCGATTGCCCAGCGACAGCATAAAGAGCTGGAGGGCATTGTTGGCTGTTTCCTGAATACGCTCGCCTTGCGTATTCAAAGCGATGCAGGGATAAGCGGCCGGGCGTTGTTGGCTCACGTGCGGGAACGCGTGCTGGAAGCGTATGAATGGCAGGACGCGCCGTTCGATGCGGTGGTCAGCGAGCTTAGCCCCGAGCGGTCACGCGATCGTCATGCTCTGTTCCAGACCATGCTGACGCTGCAAAATATGCCGTTGGGGAAATTTACGCTACCGGGGCTGGAAGCCGAGCCCTTGCAGGGCGAGGAAGGGGTGGCGGGGTTCGATCTCAGCGTGACTTTTATTGAGACTGCTGACGACAACGGCCAGTCTGGCCTCCAGGGCATGCTGGAATACGATGCGAATAAGTTCCTGCACGCTTCGGTAGAACGCTTCTCAACCCAGCTGCATTCCCTGCTTCTGGCAATGGCAACCACACCGGAAACGCCCGTTGCGACGCTGGACCTGCTGGCACCGGGCGAGCGCGAGCATCTGCTGGAGGTGCTCAACGAGACGGACCATGCGATCCCGCATGAGCGCTGCCTTCACGAGCTTATTGCTTTACAGGCAGCTCGTACGCCTGACAGCATTGCCGTTCGCGACGCTACGGGCGAAATCAGTTACGCAGAACTTGAGGCGCGGGCGAATGCCGTAGCCTGGGCTTTGCACGAACATGGTGTCGGTCCCGACAGCATTGTCGGCCTCTGTACCGAACGCGATCGCGGCATGGTGATTGGGCTGCTGGGAATAATGAAAGCCGGGGCGGCGTATCTTCCGCTGGATCCGGATTACCCTGCCGGACGCCTGGATTTGATACTCAATGACGCCCGGCCTGCCGTGCTGGTCACCCAGTCTGGCCTGACATCGGCGACCTCCTTCAGCGGGCCTAAAATCCTGCTTGAGGATCTCGGGCTGGCGGACCCGTGTCCAGCCAGTGGGGTGATGCCTGCTAACCTTGCCTACATCATCTATACCTCCGGGTCCACGGGCGTGCCGAAAGGGGTGATGATTACCCACGCGGCGATTGTTAACTACCTTAGCTGGGCACTTGAGACCTATACCCCAGGCAGCGAAGGTACCGTTCTGATGTCGCCTTCCTATGCCTTTGACGGCAGTATGACCACGCTCTTTACGCCGCTGATTAGCGGGCGCTGCATGCAGCTGATGCTGCGTGATGAAGTGCTGTCACGCACCCGTTACGCGCTGCTGGCGCGCAGCGAGCAGCTGGCTCTGATCGATTGTGGCCCGGCACAGCTGGACGTTTTGCAGCAGGTGCTGGAGCCGGAACAGCTGGCCAGCAGCCGCGTAGAAGCCATCGTTATTGGTGGCGAGGCGCTGCAAGCCTCAACCGTTGAACAGTGGCGTCGCCATGCGCCGTCCACCCGGTTGTACAACGAATATGGGCCAACTGAAGCGACCGTCGGCTGCTGTACTTATCAAATTACCGCTGCTTCACCGTGGTTCGGACCGATGCCGGTTGGTCGCGGGATCTGGAACGTCAGGGTCTACGTTTTAGACGAGCAGATGCAGCCAGTGCCTCCCGGCATTGCTGGCGACCTTTACGTGGCGGGCAGCGGGCTGGCGCGTGGATATGCAGGCAAACCTGGGCTAACTGCGCAAAGTTTCATTCCGGATCCGTTCTCGGTAGGGGGACGCCTGTATCGCACCGGCGACCGCGCAAGCTGGAGCACCACCGGCGTTATCAACTATCTCGGCCGCAATGACGATCAGGTGAAATTCCGTGGTTTCCGCATTGAGCTGGGTGAAATTGAGGAAAAAATACGCCAATACCCGGGCGTGACTGAAGCTGCGGTCAGGGTGCATACCGACGATCGGGGAAACAATTCGCTGGTCGCTTACCTGGCAGAACAGCACGATGGCCTGACGCACGATTTAGCCGCCTGGCTGCGAGAACGGCTGCCGGGCTTTATGGTGCCGTCGCACTACGTCCGGCTTGACGCGCTGCCGATATCCGTTAGCGGAAAAGTGGATCGTAATGCTTTACCGCTTCCTGACAATATAGGTAACTCAGAAGCAGAGAAACGCGAGACCAGAGCGCTGAACGCCATCGAACAGCGTTTGGCGACGATCTGGCGTGAAGTGACAGGGCATGCGGTAAACGATCCTGAAGCTGATTTCTTCGAGGCCGGCGGCGATTCGCTCAGAGCGGTGAAGCTTATTTTCCTGATTGAACGCGAATTTAAACGCGCTTTACCGCTGGCCAGCCTGTTTGGGCTGCGTACGCTTGAGGCGCAGGCTGTCGCGATTACCGCTGAAGTGAATACCCCGACCGACGTGCTGGTTCCCATCCACGTTCGTGAAAATGCCCCCAGCGTGGTGCTGGTGCACGACATCTCCGGGCAGATCCTCTCCTACCGTCCGCTTGCTGAGCAGCTTAAGGCGTTTAGCGTCTATGCTATTCAGTCGCTCGCAGCGCAGCATGAGAACGCGCCGTCGATCGCCCAGATGGCAGAGCTCTATGCTCGCGCCATAGTGGAAGCCAACATCCCCGGGCCGCTAATCCTGGCGGGACATTCGTTTGGCGCTCAGGTTGCTACCGAGCTGGCCCGAACGCTGACTGCTCAGGGTAAGCCGCCGTTACTGCTGGCAATTCTGGACGGTATAGCTGAGCCAGACCGGGCCTCTTTAGATCAATTACCTCGCGACGATCTGGATTTGATGGACTACATGATCCGCACCATTGAGCTGTCGATAGAAAAACGTATCGATCTGGATGCAACACGTCTGCGCGCGCTGCCTGAAGCCAAACGTGCAGGCTGGATTACCGCCAAAATTACCGAGGCGGGTGTCGTTCCTGAACAGACCTCACCGGAGCATGTTATGCAGCTGTTTACCATTTATAAAAACAATCTGGAAAGCCTGCACGGCTATCAGCCCGGGCGGGTTACCTGTCCGGTGGCGCTATGGTCGACCGAAGCGCTTTACCCGCAGGGAGAGGCCGGATGGGGCAATTATGCTGACCGGGTAACGGTTCAGCTGGCCAGCGGCGATCACGTCAGCATGCTCAAACCTCCCCATGTACAGGGACTGGCGGCGAGCCTGGCTCAGGCCATCAACGACGAGATGCCATCATGAGTATTCCACAACTCATCCATCAGGTTTGGTTTCAGGGGGAAGCACAGCTTCCCGAGAAATATCGCCGTTACCGGGCATCCTGGCAGCGCCATCATCCAGACTTTCAGTGCCTGTTATGGGATGCGCACGCCTTACGGGAACATGTGGCCACTCACTGGCCGCAGTTTTTGCCTGTTTACGATGCCTTCCCACACGATGTACAGCGCATGGACAGCGCTCGTTATTGCCTGCTGGCCACGCTTGGTGGGATCTATGCGGACATGGATATTGAATGTCTGCGGCCTGTCGATGAGCTGCTGGCAGGCCACGAGCTGATCCTTTCCGAGACCGTCGGCTACAACATTGCCTTTATCGCCAGCGCGACGGGCCATCCGCTGTGGGAAACGGTTTTGCATCATCTGACGCACAAAATCTATGCGGGGCTGGATGACGTGCCGGCGTTTATGCGGGAGAGCGCTGCCATGCAGATCGCCGCCGTTTCCGGGCCTCGTTTCTTCACGCTGTGCGTGGAGGAGAGCGGGGTACTGGCGCTTGCAGAGACGCTGGCCTGTCCTGGCGACTATTTTGAGGGAAATGGCCGTACTGAGAACGGCATCGCCTACGGGCGGCACGATATGGATTTGAACTGGATGTCTCCGTCGGCCCGGCTTCTGTCCAGACTGGCGCGCGGTTTTTCATCGATAGCGAGCGGGATGCGTTTCCGCCGCAAAAAGAGTAAAGGAGAAAGTTTCTAATGCGTCTGATTTGTTTCCCTTATGCCGGAGGCAGTACAGCTGTTTTCCGTGGGCTGGCCCAGTTACTGCCGGATATTGAGGTCCATACGCCTGAACTACCGGGGCGCGGTTCGCGAATGAACGAGGCGGCGCATGCGTCAATGGAAGCGCTTGCGGAACAGATGATGACAGAACTCGCTCCCCATTTTGAACGCCCGTTTGCCTTATTTGGCCACAGCATGGGCGCGGCGCTTGCCTTTGAAATTGTTGGCAGACTACCGTTGTCCGCTCGCGCCAACCTGCGCCATCTGTTCGTTAGCGCCTGTCCCGCACCCGGCTATCCCTCTCGCCGGTATAAACAGTTGCAGGGCCTTAATGATGCTGACTTTGTTGAAGAGTTACGTCGCCTTGGCGGGACACCTTCGGAGGTACTGGACAATGCCGAACTGATGGAGCTGCTGCTGCCGATGCTCAGGGCCGACTTCACCGCCGTTGAAAATCATCAGGCAAGATCCGGCACCCTTCTTGACGCCAGCGTAACGGCTTTAGTGGGCGATCGGGATGACAAAGTCAGTGCTGAAGCGGCGGCAGGCTGGCGGAACACAACGCGTGGCAGCTTTGAGTCACACATATTGCCGGGCGATCATTTTTTCCTCAGGCCGCAGTTTCTGACTATCGCTGATATTATCAATCTGCGAATGGCCGCGTAGCCATCAATTTGCGACCGGCAGCCTGGTCATCCGTTTGTGACTGGCAGCCTGGTCGCCTTCAGGCTCTTCGGGATAAGTCCCACCAGGGTGAATCAACCATAAAGCCAATGCTATATACGGAAATTCCTGATGCCGCAGTTTTTTATTAATCGCCCCATCTTTGCCTGGGTTGTTGCGCTGTTTATCGTCCTGGCGGGACTGATTGCGATTCCGCAGCTGCCCGTCGCGCAGTATCCGTCGGTCGCACCACCCAGCGTCAGCGTCAGCGTTTCTTATCCGGGTGCCACGCCTGAGACGATGAATGAGTCGGTCATTTCATTGCTGGAGCGAGAGATTTCGGGCGTGGACAACATGCTCTATTTCGAGTCAACCAGCGATACCTCGGGCACGGCGAGCATTACCATCACCTTTCGTCCGGGAACCGATATCAAACTGGCGCAGGTCGATGTGCAAAATAAGCTCAAGGTCGTAGAGCCACGTTTGCCACAGACGGTCAGGCAAAACGGACTGGATGTGGAGGCAGCGAACTCGGGGTTTCTGATGATTGTTGGCCTCCGCTCGCCCTCGGGCGCGTACAGCGACCAGGATCTGAGCGACTATTTTGCCCGTAACGTTTCTGAGGAGCTTCGGCGTGTGCAGGGCGTGGGGAAAGTGCAGCTGTTTGGTGCTGAGAAAGCGATGCGGGTGTGGTTAGATCCCAACAAGCTGTTCACCTATAACCTCTCGGTTAGCGACGTCGTTACCGCGCTAAGCCAACAGAATGCCCAGGTTTCGCCGGGCCGCGTTGGTGATGAACCTGCACGTCCGGGTCAGAGGGTCACCTATCAGCTAACCGTCCAGGGGCAGCTTTCTTCGGTAGAAGAGTTTCGCAACATTACGCTTAAAGCGCGGAAAGATGGATCCCGCGTGCGGCTAAGCGACGTGGCTCGTGTTGAGCACGGGCTGCAATCTTATGCATTTTCCATCCGCGAAAACGGCAAGCCTGCAACCGCCGCCGCTATTCAGCTTTCGCCGGGCGCCAACGCAGTGAGTACGGCAGAAGGCGTAAGCGCGCGGCTGAATGAGCTCTCTTCAGTACTGCCTGAAGGCATGGCGTTTTCTGTGCCTTTTGATACCGCGCCGTTTGTGAAACTGTCGATTGAAAAGGTTATTCATACCTTTATTGAAGCGATGGTGCTGGTGTTCCTGGTGATACTGCTGTTTTTACAAAATCTGCGCTACACCTTTATCCCAGCCATTGTGGCCCCTGTGGCGCTGCTGGGTACCTTCACCATTATGCTGCTTGGTGGCTTTTCCATTAACGTGCTGACCATGTTCGGCATGGTACTGGCGATTGGGATCATTGTTGACGATGCCATTGTGGTAGTGGAAAACGTCGAGCGTTTAATGGCGGATAAAGGGATGTCGCCAAAAGAGGCAACGCGTGAAGCGATGCGCGAAATCACGCCTGCCATTATTGGCATCACGCTGGTGTTAACGGCGGTCTTTATCCCGATGGGCTTTGCCAGCGGATCGGTCGGGGTAATTTACCGGCAGTTTGCGCTGTCCATGGCGGTCTCGATCCTCTTTTCAGCCTTCCTGGCCCTGACGCTGACCCCGGCTTTATGTGCTTCTTTACTGAAGCCCGTCACTACGTACGGGAACGATAAAAAGGGCTTTGCAGGCTGGTTTAACCGACGTTTTAACGGGCTGACGCATCGCTATCAGTCAGGATTGCGCTTCACCCTGAAACGCAGCGGAAGGGTGATGATCCTTTATGCCTTGCTGTGCGGCATCGTTTTTATCGCTTACCGTGCGTTGCCGTCTTCATTTTTGCCTGATGAAGATCAGGGCTATTTTATGACGGTTTTCCAGCTGCCGTCGGATGCCACTCAGGAGCGAACCCGCAAGGTGGTTGATCATCTGGAATCTGTTGTTGCCCAACGGCCGGGTATCGAAGGCAATATCTCCGTGTTTGGATATGGCTTTTCCGGCTCCGGCCCGAATACGGCTCTGGCCTTTACCACGCTGAAGGACTGGGACCAGCGCAAAGGCGCGACGGCCGCAGGCGAGGCGATGTTTGTTCAGGAAGCGATGAATACGCAGCCCGACGCGACGGTGATGAGCCTGATGCCGCCCGCAATCGCCGATATGGGCACCTCATCAGGCTTTACGCTCTATCTCGAAGATCGGGGCGGCAGAGGCTATACGGCGTTAATGCAGGCGGCGACAAAGCTGACCGAGCTGGCCGCTGGCAGCGCGATTGTGAGTGGCGTTTACACTGACGGATTGCCGGAAGGCGTTAGCGCGGATTTGAAAGTCGACCGGGAGAAAGCGCAGGCGATGGGGATCTCTTTTGATGAGATTAACCAAACCTTGTCGGCGGCTACCGGCTCTAACTACGTCAATGATTACACCGATAATGGCCGCGTGCAGCAGGTGATTGTGCAGGCTGACGCGCCGTATCGGATGCAGCTCCAGGATTTGCTCAAGCTTTATGTACGCAACAGTAACGAAGAGATGGTGCCGCTCTCGACCTTTATCACTGCCCGCTGGACGCAGTCACCGCAGCAGCTCAACCGTTATCAGGGCTATCCGGCGATAAAAATTACCGGCAGTACCTCGCCAGGCTATTCAAGCGGTGCGGCAATGACGGAGATGGAGCGTCTGGCCGCAACCTTGCCCAAAGGCTTTATGGCAGAATGGAGCGGCGCCTCGCTACAGGAAAAAAGCTCTGCGGCGCAAATGCCCATGCTGATGACTTTGTCGGTGCTGGTGGTGTTTATGGTGCTGGCCGCGCTGTATGAAAGCTGGTTAATACCGCTTTCGGTGATGCTGGTGGTGCCGCTTGGCGTGGCGGGCGCGCTGGCGGCGGTTTATATAGCAGGTATGCCAAACGATGTATTTTTTAAAGTGGGCATGATCACGCTTATAGGCCTCTCAACCAAAAATGCCATTCTTATCGTTGAGTTTGCGCGGCAGCTGCATGCTCAGGGAGCGACGGTCTTTGAGGCTACCGTTGAGGCGGCACATCTGCGCCTGCGCCCGATTATTATGACCTCGCTGGCCTTTACGCTGGGCGTTGTGCCGCTGATGCTGGCAACGGGGGCCAGCGAGAGTACTCAGCACGCCATTGGCACCGGCGTATTTGGCGGTATGATCGGCGGCACGCTGCTGGCGATTTTCTTTGTGCCGGTTTTCTTTGTCGGTATCTCATCGGTGGTTGCAAAATTGTCCTCATCGATCGGCAGGAAAAAACAGTAATTTTAATCAGCGTTTTAAGGACATGATGCCGATGGCAGTGAATTTTGATTTGAACGATCTTTATGCTTTTCGTGCATTGACCGAGTACGGCAGTTTTAAAGCGGCGGCAGAGGCGATCTGTATTTCACAGCCTGCTCTTAGCCGACGAATTGATAAACTGGAGACGTCGCTTGGCGTTCAGCTTTTTGAAAGGACAACGCGTCGCGTGAACCTGACCTTAGCAGTCAGGACGTTTGCACCCCGCGCGCAGCAGATTCTGGCGGATCTGGAAGAGGCAGTGCTGGAGGTGAGTGATACACGTCAAAGCCGAAGCGGTTTAGTGACCGTGGCCTGCGTGCCTTCAGCCGCCTACTATTTTATGCCAAAAGTTATTGCCCGTTTTCAGTCACGCTATCCCCGCGTGCGGATAAAACTGATCGACTCCAGCGCCGGCAATGTTTATGACGCGGTGATGAAAGGACAGGCTGATTTCGGGCTGAGTTTTACCGGATCTCCCCAGCCCGATGTTCTATTCAGAACGCTGGTCGATGAAACCTATGTCGCAGCATGCCGTCACGATCATCCCCTCGCAGCAAGAGAAAGCCTGACGTGGCGGGAATTTTATACCCATCCTTACGTCAGGCTTGATAAGACGTCTGGCAACCGTAACGTGCTGGATCAGGCATTAACAGGCATCACGCCGGACTGTCAGAGCGTATGCGAAACCCGTCACGTCACGACGCTGCTCGGTATGGTCGAAGCGGGGCTTGGCATTGCTGCCGTTCCGGCCATGGCAATGCCCAGGGCCGGGCATCCGGTGCTAACCAGCCTGGCGTTAACAGACCCCACGGTAAAACGTAACGTGGGGCTGCTTAAACGTCACGGACGAGAACTTTCCTCTCTGGCCAGCGAGCTGGAAAAGCTTATTTTTGAGGTGAACGCGCTGGATGGTTAGTCTTCTGTTGCGCAACCGTATCCAATCCCGTTGACTGCACGATCGGTTGTACCTGTTTTGAAGAAAGATAGTTCAGCAGGGCTTTCGCCTCCGCAGGACTGGCGGAGCTTGCCGCTACGGCACCTGCAAACCGCGTGGCGTACTGCACGTCATCAGGAATTTTACCAATAAAGACGACGCCGGAAACGGGCAGAAGCTCGCTCACTTGTTGAAAGCCTATCTCATACTGGCCCCTGGCGACCGTTTCTCCCACCGGCGTTTTTTCCACCTTGTGCGCTTTGGCCGCCACCTGTTGTTCAATGCCCAAGGTCTTAAACAGCTGCTCCTGAACATAACGCCCGCTGGCGCTGTCTGAATAGGCGATTGATGTAGCACTATGCAGGACTTTACTGAGCCGCTCATTGCTACTGATATCCGGCTTGCTGTTACCCGCTTTAACCACGGCACCAATTTTTGAATCGGCCAGTTCAGTGCGTGTGCCGGGCAGGATTTTACCCTCTTTGGCAAGGCTATCCAGCGCGTAACCTACCATAATAACGACATCTGCTTTTTCACCGGCGGCCAGCCGGTTCGGAATGGCCTCTGCCGATTGACCCATTGACGGCCCCGGCACCGTTTTTATCTTCAGCGTGTTGCCGTTCTGTGCAGCGTACTGCGGCTCCAGCTTCTCCCAGGCTGCTTTAAACCCGCCTGAAATCATCACGGTAAGCTCTTTGGCCAGTGAATGGCTGCTGACCGCGCACAGCATCAAAACCAGTAAAGTTTGTTTTAACTGTTTCTTCATCATCCTGGCTTCCCTTATCCGAAGTTCTTTTTAACGGAATGATGCAGCTGAGATTCCTGCTTATAGAGGAATAACGTTGCGAGCAGGGCGCAAACGGCGGCGAAGCTCATCCAGAGTCCCGGCGCTGCTTTATCACCCGTGACCTCAATCAGCACGGTCGACATGGCGGGGGTAAAACCGCCAAATACGGCAGTTGCCAGACTGTAAGCAAGAGAAAAACCCGCCACTCTAACTGCGGCTGGCATAATTTCAGTTAGCGCCGGGATCATTGCACCGTTGTACAATCCGTAAATAAAGGATAACCACAGCAGCACGCCCAGCATGGAATAAAAGCTCGGGTCGGCAGCAAGGAATTTTAATGCCGGATAAGAAGTTGCAATTGCAATAAGCGCCATCGTAATTAATACGGGTTTGCGGCCAAATCGATCTGAAATAGCGCCGCCGATGGGTAGCCAGATAAAATTGGAGACTGCAACAAGTAGCGTCACAAGCAAACTGTCTGAAGCGCTTAACAGCAGCACTTTTTTTCCAAAGGTTGGCGCGTAGACGGTAATCAGGTAAAAAGCGGTTGTCGTCATGGCAACCATCAGCATGCCCGCAACAACAATTTTCCAGTTTTTGACCAGGGTGCGGAATACGTCAGAAATTTCAGGATGGCTACGGCGGGAATTGAACGCGTCCGTCTCTTCTAATTTACGACGCAGGAAGAAGATGAAGGGAACGATTAGGCAGCCAAAAAGAAAAGGAATGCGCCAGCCCCATTCACGTATAGCGGCGTCATCGAGTAATGCATTAAGCGCGAAGCCCATCGCGGCGGCGACCATAATTGCCACCTGCTGGCTGCCGGACTGCCAGCTGGTATAAAAGCCTTTACGACCGGGGGTTGCGATTTCGGCTAAATAGACCGACACGCCGCCCAGCTCCGCCCCAGCTGAAAAACCCTGTAATAAACGGCCCAGCAGCACAAAAAAAGGCGCCCACAAACCAATGGCGTTATAGGAGGGAATTAACACAATTAAAAAAGTCCCCGTCGCCATGATCGACAAGGTAACGATTAATCCCTTTCTTCTGCCGACTTTATCGATATAGGCGCCCAATACTACGGCGCCCAGAGGTCTCATTAAAAAACCGGCGCCGAAAACGGCAAACGTCATCATCAGTGAGGCAAACTCGCTGCTGGCAGGAAAAAAAGTATGGGCGATATAGGTGGCGTAAAAGCCAAAAAGGAAAAAATCAAACTGTTCAAGAAAATTTCCTGACGTCACGCGGAAAATAGCACCGATGCGCGAGCGTAAGGTAGCCGGATTTACAGAGGCAGGTTGCATAACAGACTCCAATATTTATGTGCGTTATTTTAATAAAACGTTGAATATTGAAGACTGAAACATCCTGGATAAGTTAATAAGTGCATTTTTCGGATGAATTAATGCTCTGTACGCATTAATGACGCAAAAAAAGAGGGAAAGGTCCTTAAAGCATGCATTAGTGAGATTTCCGTCAAATTTTCAGATAAAACCGGCTAACCCGTTGGTTTCTTCTTTTGTGATAGCGATCGCGCTCAGTCAGAGGTCCATGCGGGCGACTTCATCCGGCTGGGTCTTGCCAGCGGCAGGCGGATACACTCCGTAATGACAGCTTTATCTCTTCTCCTCCGATTACGGCTTCAGGTGAGAGCGACGGATACGCAATTCACCCTGTTGCCACGCGTTATCTTCCGTACTTCCCCCATCGATAAGACGCGCGATCGCTTCCTGCATCAGCCGATCAACCCGCTGGCTGAAGGTGGTCAGCTGCCAGCCCGGCGCGGCAGCCTCATCAATGTCATCAAACCCCACGACCGCGAGCTGTGTCCTGGGCGCAATGTCGCGTATGGCCGCCATCGCACCCAGTGCAAGAATGTCGTTTTCGCAAAACAGCGCTTCAATACGGTCGGCCGCTGAGACCTCAAGCAAATAGCGCTGCATTGCCTCGTAGCCGAGCTGACGCTGGTAATGTGCCGCAGTCAGTTCCCGTTCCAGCGTATAGCCCATCGCTGTCAGTTCGGCGCAAAAACCTTCCTTACGCAGCAGATGCCCGTCATCAGCACCAGGCCCGGACAGATAACCAAAGCGCTGGTGGCCCTGTTCAAGCAGCAGTCGCGCGATGATGCGTCCTGCCTGATAGCCATCGATATTGACCGCATCAATGCTCTCTTTGCTGTTGCGGCCGACCTGCACTAGCGGAACGTTATGCATCTCTTCTGCGATGGCAATCAGCTCCGGCGTCAGCGCCGTGCCGAGAAATAAGATGCCGTCGACCTGAAGCTGGTCCGCCAGCGACATTACCGAAGGGTAATTGTCACCGGTAATGTTCAGCATTAACGCCATATAGCCACGCGCCTGAAGCTGTCGCGTGACTTCATCCAGCAGCTGCATTGAATGCGGATTTTTTAGTTCATCGATCACCACGCCGATAATGTGGGTGCGTTTCTGCGACAGGCTTCGTGCCAGCAGGTTAGGGCGATAATCCAGCGCTTTCGCCGCCGCGAGCACGCTCTCACGCGCTTTGTCTGAAATGGATGCGCCCGGCGTAAAGGCACGGGAAACCGTCCATTTGGAGACGCCCGCTTTTGCCGCCACGTCGCTGGCGGTGGATTTGTGTCGCTTTGCTTGCTGTTGAGTCATCGGCCACGTTTCCCGGTTGGATGTTGCGATTATGTTTTATCTTTGCACCCGATTGCAAACTTTTTGTGATCGAGCATGGTGTATTTAAAGAATGCTAATTGACTATTTATAACGCGCATCCCACAGTCATCCCGTTATCAACGACAAGTTATGGCTAAAAGGGCAGTGAGAGGTCGCTCTTCGCGTCACGGAATGAATAATTATTCTTACCCTACAGGACCCGATGATGAAAAAGACACTCTGTTTTATCTTATTACTGGTGCTCTCATCCAGCGCCCAGGCAAAAACCTGGCAGGTTGGCGTGGCACTGGCCAACTTTGACCTGAATTTCGTTTCCATTTTACGTACGCAAATGATTGAAGAGCTTAAGGCGCAGGGAATAAAAAGCCAGTTCTCAGACGCCAAAGGTGACGTCGCATTACAGGTACAGCAGGTCGAAGATTTTATTAATCAGGGCGTCGACGCCATCATTCTTAACCCGGTTGATACTCAAGGGGTTACGCCGATGATCAATGCTGCGAAGCAGGCCAATATTCCGCTGATTTTTGTTAACCGCAAACCGGAAGTGCCGTTGAGTGGTGCCATGGCCTATGTGGGTTCCGACTCCGCGCTGAGCGGCAAAATGCAGATAGAAGCGCTGGCGAAACAGATGAACTACCGGGGCAATATCGCCATTCTGATGGGTGCTTTATCGAACGAAGAAGCGCGCGAACGCACCCGGGCCGTTGAAGCGTTTGTCGCACAGCATAAGGAGATGAAAGTGGTGGAGAAGCAGAGCGCCAAATGGCAGCGTAACGAGGCGGTAGACGTGGTCTCCGGCTGGTTACTCAACGGCACGCCAGTAAACGCCATTGTGGCAAACAACGATGAAATGGCGATTGGCGCGATCATGGCGCTGAACCAGGCGAAGCGCAAAGATGTGCTGGTGGCCGGTATTGACGGCACGCCCGACGGCCTGCAATTCATTAAAAATGGCGAAATGGTGGTGACGATTTTTCAGGATGCGAAAGGCCAGGCCAGTGGCGCAGTAAAGGTGGCTCACGCTCTGCTGGAGAAGCAAAAAGCAGCCAACTATAACTGGATCCCTTACCAGACCGTCACCAAAGCAAATTATCAGCAGTTTGCCGATATGAACCCTCAGTAGTTTTTATCAACCTTAAATTGCACCCGGGTGCAATAAAATGTATGGAGCAACTATGTTAAACGGTGAAAAACAGATTTCACGCCCGTTGCGCTGGGCGATGATTGGCGGTGGGCGGCTGAGTCAGGTTGGCTATAAACATCGCAGTGGAGCATTACGCGACAATACCGCTTACCAGATGGTCGCCAGCGCCTTTGATATTGATGCGGCGCGCGGACGGGAGTTTGGCATAAACCTCGGTATTGCTGGCGAACGCTGTTATGACAGTTACCAGCAGCTGCTGGCGGAAGAAGCCAAACGTGACGACGGTATTGAAGTAGTGACCATCGCCACGCCAAACGGCACCCATTATGAAATTACCAAAGCGGCGCTGGAGGCGGGCATTCACGTGATTTGTGAAAAGCCGCTGTTTTTCACCCGTGCCGAAGCAGAGGAGATCAAAGCGCTGGCCGAAGCCAGAAGGCTGGTTGTTGGCGTGACCTACGGCTTTTCGGGGCATCCGCTGCTGATGCAGATGCGGGCAATGATCGCCAAAGGTGAAATTGGCGAAGTGCGAATGGTGGAGCTGCAATATACCCACGGTTTCAACGCCAGCGACAGCGCCGATAAATTCAGCGACGCGCAGAAATGGCGTGTCGATCCGAAAATCGCCGGGCCCTCTTTTGTACTGGGCGACATCTCTACCCATACCTTCTATATCTCGCAGCTGGTGCTGCCCGAACTGAAAATCAAAAGTCTGTTATGCGACCGGCAGAGCTTTATTCCGTCCCGCGCCCCGCTGGAAGATAACGCGATGGTGCTGATGCACTACGAAACCGGCGCGGTGGGGCGCATGTGGGCTTCAGCCATTAATGCCGGATCGATGGACAGCCAGAGTATTCGTGTTATCGGTTCCCGCGCCAGCCTGGAATGGAGCGACGCCAACCCGGGCGAACTCAAATATGAGGTGCAGGGCCAGCCAAATCAGACGCTGCATCACGGTATGCCTTACCTCGACGAAAGCGCGCTGGCGGATGAACGGCTGGGCGCGCTGCATACCGAAGGGCTGGCCGAATCCTGGGCCAATATCTACCTGAAATTTGCTATTGCCATCAGCGCCACCCAGCGCGGCGACACCCAGACGCTTGAAACGCTGATTTATCCCGATATCAACGCCGGCCTTGAGGGCGTGCGCTGGATTGAAAACTGTGTCCGTTCAGCCGATCGCGGCTCCCTGTGGGTCAACTACCAATAAGGAAAAGTATGAAACTCTCATTTTGTACCGACAGTCTGGGTCATCTGCCGTTTGAGCCGATGCTGGATAAGCTGCTGGAGCTTGGCGTCACCGGCGTGGAGATGACCACCGGCGGCTGGTCTTCGGCCCCGCACATCCGCACCAAAGAACTGCTGGAAAGTGCGGGCAAGCGCCAGCAGTTCTTAAAAGCGATTGAGAGCCGGGGCATGACCATCGCCGCGCTCAACGTCTCGGGCAACCCGCTTGATCCCGGTGCGCTGGGCCAGCGACACAAACAGGAAACCGAAGAGGCGTTGCAGCTGGCGGGCGAGCTGGGCGTGAAGAAAATCGTGATGATGAGCGGCCTGCCGCCCGCCAGCCCGCACGATACCATCCCGAACTGGATTACCTACACGGTCAGCTGGCCGCCGACGCTGAAAAACTGCCTCGACTATCAGTGGAACGAGGTCGCTATCCCTTACTGGCTGGGGCTGGTAGAGCGTGCCCGTCACAGCGGCGTGGAACGCTTTGCGCTGGAAAACTTCAGTGCGATGCTGGTGTGGAACCCGGAAACGCTGTTCCGCCTGCGCGATGCGGTAGGGCCGATGGTCGGACTTAACCTCGATCCCAGCCATCTGATCTGGATGGGCGCCGATCCGATTGCCGCCGCCCGTGCGCTGGGGCCGGCAATCCATCATGTACATGGCAAAGATGTTCGCCTGGAGCGCGGGCTGGTCGATATTAATGGCCTGCTCGAAACCAAACCGGTGGAGGAGGTGGCTAACCGCGCCTGGAACTATGTGGCGGTAGGCTGCGGTCAGGATCTCCAGTGGTGGAAAGCATTCTTCTCGGTGGTGCGCATGATGGGCTACAACGAATGGGTCTCGCTGGAAATGGAAGACTTAACCATGTCGGTGGATGCCGGAATCGCCTCGTCCGTTGCTGCACTACAGCAAACGATTAGTCAGTAACGTTATACCGTGACTGCGGCAGCATTGCCGCAGTCATCTGCCCGGTTAGCGTTTTCAGGCAGGACGCAGATCACCGTAGCAACTGCTGTAGCTGCATAATCGCCGACAACGCAGGGCAGGATGTTGGCTGTTTGGGTGAACCGGTACCTTCCACGCGCTGTGTAAAGGTTGTTCATTTCGCTAAAGCCCGTTACAGCGAAGCCGATAATCCCATTCACCTCCAATAACTGCACTGAGTGATTATGTTATCTGTAAACCATAACGAAACGGTCGCATCGGCGAACAAGTCGCGGACAGCCAACATGTCTCTGCTGGCGCAGTCTATTGAGCGGCTTTCCTCCGGGCAGCGTATCAATGGTGCTAAAGACGATGCGGCAGGCCAGGCCATTGCTAACCGCATGCAGTCCAATATCAATGCCGACAGCACGGTGACGCGCGGTCTGAACGACGCAATTAGCTATGCACAAACGGCGGAAGGCAGCCTGTCGGTCGTCAGCGATATGCTTATCCGCGCCAAAAGCATTGCTGTGCATGCCGCAAACGGCACGATGTCGGTTTCCGATCGTCAGAGCCTGGACGGGGAATATCAGCAGATCCTTGCAGCAATCGGCAATATTGCCAACGGCACTGAAATTTTTGGCAAATTTCCGCTGGCAACCGGACACCCGCAGCTGCCACCGGTTATGCTGGGCGATGTAGCGCCAATCAATACCAAATTCCCGGTGCAGGGGCAGAACTATTCGTTCAGCTCCGGCGTGGTGCCTTTGGCGTATATTCCTGCCGGTGCAACGAATATCTCGATCACCATTGACTCGTTGAGCATGGATGATGACCTGCAACTCTTTACCCGCGACGGCAAACATCTGGTGGGAACGCCGATCGACGGCAGCGATGCGGATTACACCTGGGCGAGCAAGGGCGTGACCGATGACGCATCTGCTACCGCACTGCTCACCACCAGCAATGGATTCAGCAGCGGAGCCAGCTATGACGACAGCGAGCTGATTACCGGCGGCTCCTCGTGGAACTTAAGCGGCAGCGATGCGCTTAGCTACAACGGCATGGACATCAGCTACAGCGGCGACGGCGATCGTTACGAAGATGCGGCCACCGGCGGGTATAACGATGGCCTGGTGGCCGGAAATTCGCAGGAGCGGATCACCATTGATAGCGTGTCGGAAGACCTGATTGTGGTGGTGGTAGGCAATGGTTCCTTTAACGCCAATCTGACCTGGGGGACGCTACCCGAACCGACGATTACCCCCACCGTTCCGCCGAAACAGAGCGGGCCGTTAACGGTAGTCACCAGCGCCAACTATGGTCAGCCGTTGCAGTCGGATACGATTGACGCGACGCCGAGCGATCCAAAATCGCTGGGATTAGCCAACACCAGCCTGCTGACGGACGGATCCACCCGAACCGCGATGCAGGCGCTGGATGCCGCACTGGAAACGGTCAGCGGCTATCGCGCCGACTATGGTGCAAAAATCAACCGCTACGAATCCAACAAATCGGTGTTAAGCCAGCAGAGCATCGCCACGCAGGCAGCGCAAAGCCGTATCGACGATGCGGATTACGCGCAGGAAAGCAGCCAGCTGGCAAAAGCGCAAATTAAAGAGCAGGGCCAAAACGCAGTGATGAAAATGGCAAATCAGTCGGCGCAAAATGTCCTTGAGCTGCTGCGTGACTGATTAACTTCGAGCTGCCGCACATATTTTCTGCATTAACCTGTTGAAAGCCGTCGGGTTCCCTTACTGTTACTCACTCCAGTTAACCTGAAGGCGAATCAACAATGAACAGCGAACCTGCGCATCAGTCCAGCCCAAAAGTGAACCTTATCGGCGTCATCAGTCCCGTGCCCGCCACGCCTTTTAGCGTAAAGATGCTGGATGAACTTACCCGGCAGCTCGGTGAACGGGGGTATTTGACGCTGTTGCTGCCTGTCGATGCGCATCCAGACTTACTGCAAAAAACCCGCCAGCTGGCGCTGGCTGGGCTGATCTGTCTGGAGGCACCGGCGAGTAACATGCTGGCCGCGCTGAAAGAACCGCTTCCTTACCCGGTTATCCCTGTTTGCAGCAGCAGCGCTGATGCTGAGGATAGCGTCAGCATTAACGACCATGCGGCGGCAGAGCAAATCGGGCGATTACTGGCGGATCAGCCGCATCAGCGCTTTGGTTATCTGCAAGGACGAGCGGGCGCTGAACCTTCGCGCAGGCTGGCAGGCTACATCGCAGGCTTGCAGGTTGCCGGGCAAAAAGTTGAAGTGCTAACCGCGGGCGATAGCGATCGCGAATCCGCCTATCAGGCGATGATGCGCTATTTGAAACAGGCGCGGGCGTCGGAACGAATTAACGCACTCTTCTGTGAAAACGATCTGCTGGCCTTTGGCGCAATGCAGGCCATTCGCGATTTCGGACAGGGCGCACACATTGGCGTGGCGGGCTTTGACGATAGTGATGAAGCCGGTACTTCCACCTGGCATCTGACCAGTTGGGCACAGCCTTATGCATTGCTGGTGACGGAAGCGTTAAACCGGCTGCTGAAGAACCGCCGTGAAGAAGAGGGCGCATGGCGTGAGGGTGAGCTGAGAATCAGACATTCTCATCTGGCGAAAGCCGCGCCCGGTGAAATGGCGAAATGTGGCTGCGCCAGTCGGCATTAACAACCCTTAACAACAAGGCCGCCCGCAGGCGGCCATCGATCTTAGTGAGGCACTTCCGAAACGGCCTTCACGTCAGATTTATTGATCTGCTGCTTAACGCCGTTCGCATCGGTGTAGCCCAGCAGTCCGGTTTCCGACTCTTTCGGTTTGCCGTCGCTGATAATCGTTCGACCATCGTTAGTATGAATCGCATAGCTCGTGGTGGTGCAGCCGGATAAAAAGGCCATGCCGAACAATGCAACCAGCGGTAAAACCAATGATTTTTTCATTTTCAGTTCCTTTTATCAGTTATCGAGCTCGTTCATATTGCTGATTTGATCGCGATTGATCTGTTCTGTTTTGCCGGTTTGGGCATTCTTAAAGGAGACCAGACCGGTATCGTCATCAACCTGAGGCTTACCATCCGTCACGATAGTGCGGCCGTCGGTGGTGCGGATTGCCTGATTAGAAGAGCAGCCTGTCAGCGCGCCAACGGTGGTAAAAAGCAGGGCAGCGGCTAAAATTGTTTTAATTTTCATCATCCTTTCCTTAGTTCAACAATAACTATGACAATACTGGAAGCGTAGACGGATTTTGAAAATTTACTACATTACAGGCGGCAGATAGTTACACCCTTCGCACAAATCATGCCTTTTATGACCCGACCCGGCCGGGATGAAAAGACGGCGGCGGTGGCAACTTTTTCTGCTCAGAGGTAGTATGGCTTTTTTTCACCCTGTTAAATTCCTCAATAATACCAGCGAGTTGCCGATGAAACTGCATATCTATGAACACTGTCCTTTTTGCGTACGGGCAAGAATGATCTTTGGCCTGAAAAATATTCCTTATGCAACGGCGGTGATCCCGGAAGGTAACAGCGAAATTCCTCTACGCATGGTTGGCCGCAAAGTGGTGCCGATACTTGAAAAAGATGACGGCACTTTTATGGCAGAAAGCATGGATATTGTGAAATTTGTCGATGCATTGTCAGCACCGCGCCTAACCGACGCCGGGATCGATCCGGCCGTTAAACAGTGGTGCGATGAAGCCACCAAAACGCTGTTCCTGCTGGCGATCCCGCGCTTTACTCAGGGCGACTTTGCCGAGCTGGCAACCGAAGAGGCAAGGGGAGCCTATATCGCTCGTGAAAGAAAAGCGTTTGGCGACCTGGATGCGCTGATGGCCGATACGCCAGCACTGTTAAGCGATATGCATGCCAGGCTGGAAACGCTGGAACCCCTGTTAGCAGGCAGAACGGCTGTGGACACCACGGACTTTATCCTTTTCCCGCTACTGCGCTCGCTCACCATTGTTTCCGGCGTGCAATTCGGCCCGGCAACGCTTCGCTATCTTAATAAACTGGAAAAACAGGCGGGTGTTGATCTGCTGTTTAATCAGGCACGCTGATACGACCTTAATTATCGCCTGCGTTTTTAAACCGGAAGCCAGCAGAGGACAGCCCGGCTTCGTCAATGGAGAAGTTGTATGCTCGATATCATTCACTATCCGCTGTTTGTTGCCGCCGTGCTGGTGCTGGTTGTCACACCCGGCCCGGACCTGGCTTACGTTATCGGGCAAAGCATCGCCAATGGCCGCCGCTCTGGCGTGATATCCGCGGCGGGTGTGGCGCTGGGAAGCTGCGCGCACACGGTGGCCAGCGCTGTAGGTTTAACGGCGATTATTGCCGCCTCACCAACGCTGTTTTTGATGGTTAAATACATGGGCGCGCTCTATCTGATCTGGCTGGGAAGCCGCATGATATGGAGCACCTTTAGCAAGAAGGCGAAACCGTCAGAGGAAATCAAATCCATTCCTGCCGTCAGTACCGGTAGCCTGCTGTCACGTGGCTTTATCACTACCCTTACCAATCCTAAAGTCCTGTTGTTCTTTATCGCTTTTTTCCCGCAGTTTGTGACCGTTGGCGGCGAACACCAGGCGCTTTCGTTCGTGGTGTTGGGGATTACCTATGCCATTGCCGGATTTGCCACGGATACCACCTTTGCACTGATCGCGGGCAGCGCCGCCAGCGCCGTGTCGAAAAATCACAAGCTGCAAAGATGGCTGGACCGGGTAGTCGGCGCGACCTTTATTTCGCTGGGGGTGCGGCTTGCACTGACGCGTCGTTAAAAAAATCACTCAGCTCGCGGGCGATTGCCTGCGGCTGCTCTTCAGGCAGGAAATGGCCGCAGTAAGGAACCCGTATGCCGGAAACGTTTTCGGCAAACGGGCGCAGCGGTGCCGCCATATCGGCAATGGAGCCGTGATCGGCGCTGATTGCTAACACCGGCATTGGCAGTTTTCCTTTGGCAAGCAAGGCTTTGTTTTGTCGGGCTGAAAGCTCAGCGGCACGATAATAAGCCAGCCCGGCGCGTAGGCCGCCGTCGCGGGTCAGAACGCGCAAATACTCCGCCAGATCGTCCTCAGTAAACACATCCGGGCAGGCCGTTTTTCTCTTTAAAAACCATTCCAGATAAATTCTCTCGCGCCCGGTAATCAGCGCTTCCGGCAGATCGGCAATCGAATGAAAGGCAAAGTGCCAGGTTTTCCACGCCTTATCCGGGGTGACCGGCAGCGCGTCCGGCAACGTCACGCCAGGAATTCCGGCATCCAACAGGGCCAGGCGTTTCACTTCATCACCGTAAAGCGCCGTAAAAGGCCACGCGACCCAGGCACCGACGTCATGCGCCGCCAGAAAATAGCGATCTATCTTTAACTGAGCCAGTAAGCCGTGGATTTTTTCGGCAAGCGCCTGGGTATCATAACCGGAATCCGGTCGGTCGGAATCGCCCTGGCCCGGTAAATCGGGCGCGATAATATGAAAGGTGTTCATCAACGGCATCACCTGCCGCCATGCGTACCAGCTTTGTGGGAAGCCTGCCAGCAGCACCAGCGTTTCGCCGTCAGGATTTCCTCCCGTGACGTAATGCAACCGCACCCCGTCGACCGTGGCATAGCGGTGGACGAACCCTTCAAGCCCGCTGACGGCAGAAGAGTGCGGTTGCGCACAGGCCTGGCGAAGCGGCAATGCGTGAGCGATCGCATGTTGTGGATTTGGCATAACAAGATCTCCATGAACGGTTAATTAGGAACTGATCATTTCCAAAATAGATAAATTTTAATCGACGATTTTTAATACCATAGCGACCACGGCTTCAGGATCGGCAATATTGCCGACTTTACCCACCACCCGCAGCCCAAACAGCAGCGACAGCAGCACGTCAGCCGCCGTTTCGATATTCAGCCCGGCCGAGACGGATCCATCCTGTTGCCCCTGTGAAAGCAGCGACAACAAATGCGTTTTGTTGCGCGTTATCGCCTGCTGCACCAGCGCCGCCAGCTCATCATCCAGCACCTGAAGCTCGGTCGCGCTGCCGACCACCAGGCAACCGCGCCTTCCTTCCACGCCGTGAGCGGATTCGAGATAAAATTTCAACACCTCTGCGAGCCGCTCGCGGCCGTCAGCACCGTTTTCCATGCGCTGACGCAGATCGGCATTACGCACTGAGATATAGCGTTCGAACGCGCGAAGAAACAGGCTGCGCTTATCTTTAAACGCCTTGTAGATGCTGCCCGCGGTGAGATTCATCGCCTCGCTTAAATCGGCAACAGAAGCCGCGTGATAGCCTTTTTGGCGGAATACCAGCATGGCCTTATCGACCGCCAGCTCGGGATCGAACTCTCGCGGGCGACCGCGTTCTTTGGTTGTATTTTGGGTAACAGAAGCGTTCATAAATTTCGCATATAGGAAATGATTGATTCCAAAATGCCAGATAAGCGCGCTAACCGCAAGCGACCACAAGGCGTACGGCAACAAAATTTGTACGGCGAAGGGCAAATTGCGTCTGAGAAATAAGCAAATAAGCCGACTCGCCGCGCCTTACCGCCCGCCTGCTTTACTTGAAAGCACACTAGCGGGTATTCTACTGCGCATATTTACTAAGACGATCTTGAGGTCGACATGATTATTAAACCACGCATTCGTGGCTTCATCTGTATTACTGCCCATCCGGCAGGCTGCAAAGCTAACGTTGAAAAACAGATTGAGTATGTAACCCGCAATGGCAAAATTGCCAACGGCCCGAAAAAAGTGCTGGTGATCGGCGCGTCTACCGGTTACGGCCTGGCGGCACGTATCTCCGCTGCTTTCGGCTGCGAAGCCGACACGCTGGGCGTGTTCTTCGAGCGTCCGGGCGAAGAAAACAAAACCGCCACGGCGGGCTGGTACAACTCTGCGGCATTTGAAGAGCTGGCTGAAGCAAAAGGCCTGTATGCCAAAAGCATCAACGGCGACGCTTACTCAGACGCCGTGAAGCAGAAGACCATTGAACTGATTAAACAGGATCTGGGTCAGGTTGATCTGGTGGTTTACAGCCTGGCCGCGCCACGCCGTACCCATCCGAAAACCGGTGAAGTGTTCAACTCCACCCTGAAGCCAGTCGGTAAAACGCTGACCACTCGCGGCCTGAATACCGATAAAGAAACCATCACCGACATCACGCTGGAGCCGGCTTCTCAGGAAGAAATCGACGGCACCGTCGCGGTAATGGGGGGGGAAGACTGGCAGATGTGGATCGACGATCTGAAAGCGGCCGGCGTGCTGGCTGACGGCGCAAAAACCACCGCCTTTACCTACCTGGGCGAGCAGATCACCCATGACATCTACTGGAACGGCTCCATTGGCGAAGCGAAAAAGGATCTGGACAAGCGTGTTCTGACCATTCGCGATACGCTGGCTGACAAAGGCGGCGACGCGCGCGTTTCCGTACTGAAAGCCGTGGTCACCCAGGCCAGCTCCGCTATTCCGGTCATGCCGCTGTACCTGTCGCTGCTGTTTAAAGTGATGAAAGAGAAGGGTACTCACGAAGGCTGCATTGAGCAGGTTTACGGCCTGTTTAAAGATAGCCTGTACGGCGCATCGCCAATTCTGGATGAGGTGGGCCGTCTGCGTGCCGACTATAAAGAGCTGGCACCGGAAGTGCAGGACGAAGTCACCAAATTGTGGCCGACCGTGACTGACGAAAACCTGAACGAGCTGACCGACTTCGTTGGCTACAAAACCGAGTTCATGCACCTGTTCGGCTTCGGTCTGAGCGGTGTGGACTACGATGCCGACGTTAATCCAGATGTGAAAATTAAAAATCTGGTGCAGATGTAAGTGAAAAGGGCGTCCTGCGGGACGCCTTTTTATTTCCCGCCTTCCTGTATGAATCCGTTTCCAAAACTGTTCCACGCTGCGCTGATCCTTCCCGCTCTCTGCTGCTGTGCTTCTTCAATGTTTTCAACCGGCATTTTAAGTCTGCATTATTTTTCCCGGTAGACTTTCGACCCGGCAAAAAATTCGCCCAATATTTGTGAGTGAAGTCAGCAAACTATTCATTCTAATCTAGTCTTAACAAATGAAGCTCTCCCGAGTCTGACCGTCATTCGTTCTTTGAAGTTAACGCCTGGCCGGGTAGCTGCCTGGCAGCAGAACGTTTGCGGTATCGCTCACTCCCGAACATAACGGAGAAACCCGTGACAGCAACGATTTCAGCCAATGTCGACCCCTTACTGAGTCAGGAAAGCGAACTGCGCAGGCTGCGTGACGCAGTCAACCAGCGTCTGTCCCAACTTTTACCGGTGGGCAGCGAACGAGATCGGATAAGTGAAGCGATGCGGGAAGGCACGCTCGCGCCCGGTAAACGCATTCGGCCCTTGCTGTTAATGCTGGCCGCCGGTGATTTAGGCTGCGACAGAAATCATCCTGGCCTGCTGGATCTGGCCTGTGCCGTCGAGATGACGCATGCGGCCTCGCTGATGCTGGATGATATTCCCTGCATGGACGATGCGGCGCTACGGCGGGGTAGACCGACCATCCACCGGCAATTTGGCCAGGACGTGGCGATTCTGGCGGCGGTTGCGCTGCTGAGCAACGCCTTTGGCGTGGTGGCGGGCGCGGCGGGATTGTCGGATACCTGCCGCACTCAGGCCGTCGCTGAACTCTCTGCGGCGGTCGGTTTACAGGGGCTGGTTCAGGGGCAATTCCGGGATCTGCGCGAGGGTAGCGCTGCCCGCAGCGCCGAAGCCATTGCCGATACCAATGAGTTGAAAACCAGCGTGCTGTTTAACGCCACCTTGCAAATGGCCGCGCTGGCAGCAAATGCCTCGCCAGCGGTGAAGAGCAAACTGAACTGCTTTGCCCGCGAGCTGGGTCAGGCGTTTCAGCTACTGGACGACCTGGCCGACGGACACAGCGGCACCGGTAAGGATACGAATAAAGACGAGGGCAAATCTACGCTGGTGGCGCTGCTAGGCGCTGAAGCGGTGCGGCAACGCCTGCGCGAACACCTGCACAGCGCCGACCAGCATTTCTCATGGGCCTGTCAGCAGGGCCTGGCGACAAGGCAGTTTATGCAAACGTGGTTCAGTCAGCAGCTGGCAACGTTTAGTTAACCTTGAAGGGCATTCCGGCTTTGCTTTTAATGGAGAGTTAATGAAGGACGCAAACCTTATCCAGCGTAAAAACGACCATCTGGACATCGTGCTGAACCCCTCTCGCGCTGTCCATTCCGCCCGCACGGGATTTGAAAACTGGCACTTTGAACACTGTGCGTTGCCCGAGCTGGATCTTGACAGCATCGACCTTCACAGCACTCTTTTTGGACGCGCCCTTAAAGCACCGCTATTGATCAGTTCGATGACCGGCGGGGCCGCTCGCGCCAGACATATTAATCGTCATCTTGCTGAAACAGCGCAGCTGCTGGGTTTGGCAATGGGCGTTGGATCGCAGCGCGTGGCGCTGGAAAGCAGCGGGCAGGAAGGATTGAATCGCGAACTGCGTGATATCGCGCCCGATATTCCCCTGCTGGCGAACCTCGGCGCGGCCCAGATCAAAGGCTCTCGCGGGCTGGATTATGCGCGGCGTGCGGTTGAAATGATCGATGCGGATGCGTTGATTATCCACCTTAACCCACTTCAGGAAGCGCTACAGAAGGATGGCGACCGCGACTGGCGCGGCGTTCTTGCTGCTATCAGCCAACTGACTGCAACGCTGGAGGTGCCGGTTGTGGTGAAAGAGGTGGGAGCAGGCCTTTCTTCCGCCGTCGGCCAACGGCTGGCCGGGGCAGGCGTGGCAATGCTGGACGTGGCGGGCGCAGGCGGCACCAGCTGGGCTGCGGTTGAGGGTGAGCGGGCCAGCGATCCGCGGCTGCGCGCCGTGGCAATGGCTTTTGCCAACTGGGGAATTCCCTGTGCCCAGGCGCTGCGCGACCTGCATCATTCATTGCCCACAATGCCGCTGATCGCTTCTGGCGGTATCAAAGACGGTATTGACGTTGCCAAGGCGCTTTGTCTGGGCGCCGATTTGGTGGGTCAGGCGGCCGCCGTGCTGCACAGCGCGAATACCTCTGCGCAGGCTGTCACCGATCACTTCCAGACGGTCATTGAGCAGCTGCGCATTGCCTGTTTCTGTACCGGCAGCAGCAACCTTAGCGAACTTCGTCAGGCTCCGCTGCGCTACAGCGGAGCGAATGCATGAGCCATTTCGCGGTGATCACGCCGCCGCTCTACAGCCATTTGCATGCGATGCAGGCGCTGGCGCAGGTGCTGATTGCCCGCGGGCATCGGATCACTTTTATTCAGCCCGCCTCTGCGGCCGCAACGTCCCTTGAGCGGGATGTCGCCGTGCACTACGTCGGCGTGGCCGCCGCCGATCTGGCGGGCAGGCCAGGTGAGATTTCTTTGTTCAGCCTGATCGGTCAAATGTCCCGTACCACCGAAATGCTGTGTCGGGAACTGCCCGGCGCACTGAACGCGCTGAAGGTGGATGGGCTAATTGTCGATCAGATGGAAGCGGCGGGCGGGTTGGTCGCCGACGCGTTAGGACTGCCTTTTGTCTCGGTAGCCTGCGCGCTGCCGGTTAACCGTGAAACCGGCCTGCCGCTGCCGGTGATGCCGTTTGACTACGCAACCGACAAGCGCGCGCTAAAGCTTTACGATACCAGCAGCCGGGTTTACGACTGGCTGATGCGCAGCCACGATCGGGTGATTGCCCGCAACGCGGCGAAATTTGGCCTGACGCCGCGGAAAAGCCTGGATCAGTGCCTGTCGCCGCTGGCGCAAATCAGCCAAACCGTGCCGCTGCTGGATTTTCCCCGCCAGGCGTTGCCAGCCTGTTTCCACCACGTCGGGCCGCTGCGGAGCCAGAAAGCGGGCAGCGCGAAAAGCGCATGGCCCGTTTCACCGTCGCGTCCTTTTGTATTCGCCTCGCTGGGAACGCTACAGGGCCATCGGTTTGGGCTGTTCAAAACTATCGCTCACGCCTGCCGCAGCCTTGATGTGCAGCTATTAATCGCCCATTGCGGCGGTCTGAATGCCCACCAGGCCGATGTACTGCTGGCCAGCGGCGCGAACTGGGTGACCGATTTTGCCGATCAGCCGCAGGTGCTACAGCAGGCACAGGCCGTTATCACGCACGGTGGGTTGAATACGGTGGTGGATGCGGTAAATAGCGCCACGCCCATTCTTGCGGTGCCAATTGCCTTCGATCAGCCCGGCGTGGCTGCCCGCGTCGCGTGGAACGGCCTTGGCCGCCGGGTCTGCCGTTTTGCCACCAGCAGCACGATGGCGAAAAATTTAAGCCTGTTGCTGAGCGATGACGGCTACCCACGCCGTCTCGCCGCTGCCCGCCAACAGCTGCAACAGGCGGGCGGCGCGCTGCGTGCTGCGGATATTATCGAACAGGCATTTAAAACCCAGCCCGCAAGGCTTGAGGCGGCGGGATGAAGCAATGGGATGTTATTTTGGCCGGCGGCGGGCTGGCGAACGGATTGATCGCCCTGCGTCTGCGCCAGCAGCAGCCGTCGTTACGTCTGTTGATGGTGGAAGCGGGGCCTTCAGCGGGCGGCAATCACACCTGGTCTTTCCATGAAGACGATTTAACCGCGGAGCAACATCACTGGATTGCGCCGCTGGTAGCGCATCGCTGGCAAGGCTATGACGTGCGCTTTCCTCGCTTTACCCGCACGCTCACCAGCGACTACCTCAGTATTACCTCGGAACGCTTTGCAGAGGCAATTGGCGAACTGCTGGGCGAAGATTTGCTGACAGGCTGTGAAATCAGCGCGCTAACCCCGCAGAGCGTCCGGCTTGCCGATGGCCGAACCTTCACCGCTGGCGCGGTGATTGATGGCCGTGGCTATCGGCCCAGCCGGTATCATACGATTGGGCTACAGGCGTTTCTGGGGCAGCAATGGCAGCTGGCGCAGCCGCATGGTCTTCAACGTCCGATCCTAATGGATGCCACGGTCGACCAGCAGCAAAGCTACCGCTTTGTGTATACGCTGCCGCTTTCCGCCGACACGCTGCTGATCGAGGATACGCACTATCAGGACAGCGTGGCGCTGGATCCCGACGCGGCCCGCCAACGCATTGCGGACTATGCTGCCGCGCAGGGCTGGCAGCTCCAGACATTACAGCGAGAGGAGTGGGGCAGCCTGCCCATTACCCTGGCGGGGCAACCCGCGGCGTTTCGTGCGCAACATCAGCTTCCCTGTAGCGGCTTGCGGGCCGGGCTGTTTCATCCAACCACCGGCTATTCACTGCCTCTCGCCGCGTCTCTGGCCGATTTAATCGCCCGCCAGCCGACGCCAACATCGGCATCGCTGAATGCAGCGATCGGGTATTTCTCGGCCCGTCAGTGGCGGCAACAACGTTTCTTCCGCGTACTTAATCGTATGCTGTTTCTGGCCGGGCCACCGGCGCAAAGATGGCAAATTATGCAGCGTTTCTATTCTCTTGATGACCGGCTAATCGCCAGGTTTTACGCCGGTCATCCGACGCTTACCGACAGGATCCGTATTCTGACCGGTAAGCCACCGGTACCCGTTGGCAAAGCTCTGCTGGCGGTACTCAAAAAAACTTCCAGGTTGCGAGCTTTCAGATGAAGAAAACAATTGTTATTGGCGCTGGATTAGGTGGACTGGCTTTAGCGATCCGTCTTCAGGCCTCAGGGCTGTCTACCCTTTTGCTTGAAGGGCGTGACAAGCCCGGCGGGCGGGCCTATGTCCGCCGTGAACAGGGTTTCGTCTTTGACATGGGGCCAACGGTGATCACCGATCCCTCCGCCATCGAGGAGCTGTTTACCTGTGGCGGCAAGCGGATAGCAGAATATATCGATCTGCTGCCGGTGACGCCTTTTTACCGGCTGTGCTGGGAATCGGGCGAAGTGCTGGAATACGGCAACGATCAGCAGCGGCTGGAGGAGCAAATTGCACGTTTCAATCCTGACGATGTCGAGGGCTACCGTAAGTTCTTCCGCTATTCCGGCGAGGTATTCAAGGAAGGGTATCTGAAGCTGGGGTTTGTGCCGTTTCTCTCTTTTCGCGATATGATCCATGCCGGCCCCCAGCTGGTGAAACTGCAGGCGTGGCGCAGCGTCTACAGCCTGGTGTCGAAATTTATCAAAAACGAACACTTGCGGCAGGCGTTCTCCTTTCACTCGCTGCTGGTCGGCGGCAACCCTTTTGCCACTTCCTCAATCTATACGCTGATCCACGCGCTGGAGCGGCAGTGGGGCGTCTGGTTCCCCAGAGGCGGCACCAATCAGCTGGTCCACTGCATGACCCGGCTTTATCGCGAGCTGGGCGGCGAGATGATCGTGAACGCCAAAGTAGAGCGTCTGGAAACGGAAGGCGATCGCATCAGCGCGGTGCGCTTGCAGGATGGCCGTCGTTTTGAAGCGGCAGCCGTGGCCTCCAACGCTGACGTGGTACATACCTATGACAAACTGCTTAGCGACCACCCGCGAGGCAAAAAGCGGGCGGCCGAGTTGAAAAAAATGAGCATGAGTAACTCGCTGTTTGTGGTCTATTTTGGCCTGAATAATCCGCACAGCCAGCTGGAACATCATACCGTCTGCTTCGGGCCGCGCTACAAGGAGCTACTCGACGATATCTTCCATAAAGATTCATTGTCGGACGATTTCTCACTTTATCTGCATGCACCGTGCAAAACCGATCCGACCATGGCGCCGCCGGGCTGCGGCACCTTTTACGCGCTGGCACCGGTGCCGCATTTAGGCACGGCCAATATTGACTGGGATGTTGAAGGGCCGCGCTTCCGCGAGCGCATTTTCGACTATCTGGAAAAACACCATATGCCGGGCCTGCGCGAGCAGCTGGTGACGCATCATATTATGACGCCCTTTGATTTTCGTGATGAGCTTGATGCGCACCTGGGGTCAGCGTTTTCTGTCGAACCGCTGCTAACCCAAAGCGCCTGGTTCCGCCCACACAATCGCGACGACCAAATCGAAAACCTTTATCTGGTTGGCGCGGGCACGCATCCCGGTGCGGGGATCCCGGGCGTGCTGGCTTCGGCCAAAGTCACCGCTAACCTGATGATTGAGGACAGCAGGAAATGAATCAGCCTTTACTGGCGCATGCGACCGAAACCATGGCCGTGGGGTCGAAAAGCTTTGCAACTGCCTCAAAGCTGTTTGATCCGGTTACCCGCCGCAGCGCACTGATGCTCTATGCCTGGTGTCGGCACTGTGACGACGTGATCGATGGGCAGACGCTGGGCTTTAACAGCGATATCAACCCGCAGGAGAGTCCGCAGCACAGGTTGGCAGGGCTTCGGACGCAAACGCTACGCGCCTGTGCAGGCGAACCGATGCAGGAACCCGCCTTTGCCGCTTTTCAGGAGGTGGCGCTGGCGCATGGTATTCCACAGCAGCAGGCTTTCGATCATCTGGAAGGCTATGCCATGGATGTGCGCGGCCAGCTTTGCCATACCTTTGATGACACCCTGCGCTATTGCTACCACGTCGCGGGCGTAGTGGGGCTGATGATGGCGCGGGTGATGGGCGTGCGTGATGAGGCCGTGCTGGATCGTGCCTGCGATTTGGGGCTGGCATTTCAGCTGACCAATATTTCGCGCGATATTATTGAGGATGCCGAAATGGGACGCTGCTATCTGCCCCTGAGCTGGCTTGAAGAGGCCGGCCTGACGCTGGAAAACTACGCCGCGCCCTCACAGCGGGCGGCACTGGCTGGCGTGGCGCAACGGCTGGTGCTGGCGGCAGAGCCGTATTACCGTTCGGCGCAGGCAGGGCTGCGTGGCCTGCCGCTGCGATCGGCCTGGGCGGTGGCGACCGCAAGCGGCGTTTACCGTGAAATTGGCGTCAAGGTACGTCGTGCCGGAACGGATGCCTGGGCGCGGCGGGCCGGCACCAGCAAGCTGGAAAAACTGGGGCTGCTGGTATCCGGCGCGGTTAAGGCCGGGGCTTCCCGGCTGGTGTCGTCGTCGCCTCGTCCTGCCGATCTCTGGCAGCGCCCTGGCGCTTCGGACGGCCATGCCGCTGCCGCAGGACTGCCTGAAGTTTAGCAACCGGTGGCGCATAGAGAAAACCAAACGAGACGCAGCCTTCGCGCCCGCGTACCGCATGATGCAGGCGATGCGCCATATACAGGCGCTTGAGGTAGCCGCGTCTGGGCACGTAGCGGAACGGCCAGCGCTGATGCACCAAACCATCGTGCACCATAAAGTAGAGCAGGCCGTACAGCGTCATGCCCGCGCCAATCCACTGTAGCGGCCAGACGCCGCGGCTGCCGAACGCGATCAGCACAATCGCCAGTACCGCAAACAGCGCCGCATAGAGATCGTTCAGCTCAAACCGGCTGCTGTGCGGTTCGTGGTGGGAAAGATGCCAGCCCCAGCCCCAGCCATGCATAATATATTTGTGAGCCAGCGCCGCGATGATTTCCATCGCCACGACGGTGAACAGGACGATGAGCGCATTGTACAGCCACAACATAATAATCCCCGTGATCCGTTAGGTGCGTTAAGCGTAGCCCATTTAGGCCGGCACGATCTCCAGCATGTCGGTCATGGCGCGCAGGTTGGCCGAACGGCTGCCTTTTCGCCAGACCAGCCAGATATTGATCAGCCCCATTTGTCCGGCCAGCGGCCACGCCGACACGCTGTCCTTGCCGGGCATATTTTCCAGCATGCTGCGCGGCACCATCGCCAGCCCGGCTCCCGCGCTGACGCAGGCGAGGATACCGTGGTAGGACTCCATCTCAAAAATCTTACCCGGTGCGGCATTCTCCCTCGCGAACCAGTTTTCAAATAAGCGGCGGTATGAACAGTTGGCGCGAAAGGCGTAAATCGTCGCGCCCGAAATGGTGGTAGCGCTGGTCACGGGCGGATGGTTGAGCGAGGAGATCACCACCATCTCTTCGGCAAACACGGGCATACCTTCCAGTTGAGGATGCTTAGGCGGGCCATCGATAAACACCGCACTGTACTCGCCAGCCAGCAGGCCATCAATCATTTCGCCGGAGGGGCCGGTGGAAAGATCCAGCTCCACGTCCGGCCATGTCTGGTGATAGCGGGCAATGAGCGGCGGCAGGCGTACCGCGGCGGTGCTTTCTATTGCGCCCAGCGTGAACACGCCCGTTGGATGCTGGCTGGAAACCTGCAAACGCGCTTCTTCGGTCAGGGCCAAAATGCGGTGGGCATAATCCAGCAGCGTGCGGCCCGCATCAGTAATATGCAGGCGGAGCTTCTCACGGCTGAACAACTGCGTGCCCAGCTCTTCTTCCAGCTGGCGCAGGCGTGTAGAGATATTCGACGGTACGCGATGCAATTTACCGGCGGCGGCAGTTACGCTGCCTTCCTCAGCGATGGCGCGAAACACTTCCAGCTGGGTCAGATCCATACATTCTCTTTTTGAGTAAGATATTTTCATTATTATTCATTTTTAAAGAATGAATGACAAGCTTATGATGTCTCCATCGCAAATGACTTTCGTTGGGCAAGCACCCGACCATCAGGAGAATGTATGACGACTTCCTCTGCCGTTTCCCGCAATCCTTTCACCGGCGAAATTATCCGCCAGACGCCGTTCGCCTCAGTAACTGACGTGGAAACCGCGCTGCAACAAACCGACAGCGCGTTCCAGTCATGGCGCCACAGTGAAATCGACAGCCGTAGCCAGCTGCTGCAAAACATGGCGGCGGGTCTGCGCAAGCATGCCCGTTCACTGGCTGAAATGATGACTGATGAGATGGGTAAGCCCATTACCCAGAGCCTGGCCGAAGTGGAAAAATGTGCCCGTCTGTGTGAATGGTACGCCGAACAGGGGCCGGCTTTTCTGGCCCCAGAAGCAACGCGGGTGGAAAACGACAAGGCTTACGTCAACTACCTGCCGTTAGGCCCGGTCCTGGCGGTGATGCCGTGGAACTTCCCGGTCTGGCAGGTGCTGCGTGGCGCGGTGCCAATCATCATGGCGGGCAACAGCTACCTGCTGAAACCTGCACCGAGCATCATGGGCAGCGCGCTGTTGTTGCAGTCAGTGCTGACCGAAGCGGGTGTGCCACAGGGTCTGTTTAGCGTGGTGAATGCCGATAACGATGCCGTGGCAAAAATCATTAACGACCGTCGTATTGCCGCCGTCACGCTAACCGGCAGCGTACGTGCCGGTGCCGCAATTGCCGCGCTGGCGGGTGCAGCAGTGAAGAAAAGCGTGCTGGAGCTGGGCGGCGCCGACGCCTTTATCGTGCTGGCAGATGCCGACATTGATGCGGCAGTGAAAGGGGCCGTTGCCGGTCGCTTTATGAACGGTGGCCAGGTTTGCATGGCAGCGAAACGCATTATTGTGGAAGAAAGCATTTTTGCTGAATTCCGCGACAAGTTCGTTGCGGCAGTGAAAGAGATGGTGGTGGGCGATCCGCGCGACGAAGCGACCTATATTGGCCCGATGGCGCGTTACGATCTGCGTGACGAGCTGGATACGCAGGTGCAGGCGACGATTGCCGAAGGTGCCGAGTGCCTGCTGGGTGGCCATGTTATTCAGGGCGCGGCTAACTTCTATGCGCCAACGGTGCTCAGCAACGTGAAGCCAGGCATGACCAGCTTCAAACAGGAACTGTTTGGTCCGGTAGCCTCACTGATTGTGGCGAAAGATGCCGAACACGCTATTGCCATGGCTAACGACTCTGAATTTGGCCTGGGCGGCAGCCTGTGGAGTCGGGATCTGGCTAACGCCCGCAAGCTTGCTGCAAAAGTCGAAACCGGCGGCATGTTTATCAACACGCCGAGCTTCTCCGACCCACGTGTGCCAATCGGCGGCGTGAAGCACAGCGGCTATGGTCGCGAGCTGTCGCACTTTGGTATTCGTGAGTTTACCAACGCGCAGACAGTCTGGCTGGAATCCTGATTTAGCCCGCGAACATCTCGCCCTTAAGCCACTGTTCAACCCCTTCCGGCGGAAGGGGTTTACTGCAAAAGTATCCCTGAATTTCATCGCAGCCAAAGCTGCGCAGCGTCAGCAACGTCTGCTCATCCTCAACCCCCTCTGCCAGCACGACATAGTGCAGTTCTTTCAGCATCGCTATCACATGCCGGACAATGGTACGGCTGGCGTTATCGGTCGCCATCTTCCAGACCAGCGAGCGATCCAGCTTGATCACGTCCACCGGAATGCGCTTGAGGTAGTTAATATTGCTGTAGCCGGAACCAAAATCATCCAGCGACAGACCAAAACCGCGCAGCTTGAGCTGATTCAGACCGGCCAGCGCTTGCGGACACTCCAGCATTCTTTCCGTTTCCAGACACTCCAGACGCAGCAGCTCGGTGGGCATACCGGCCCGCAGCATTTTCGCTTCCAGCCGGTCGGCAAAGCCAGGGCTGGCCAGATCGCTGACGCTGACGTTGACCGACACCGGCAGATTCACGCCTTTCGCCTGCCACAGTTGCAGCTGGGACAGCGCGCTGGCGATAACCCAGTTTGTCACTTCTGCCATCAGGCTGGTGGTCTCCACCAGCGGCAGGAACGTCATCGGCGGCAGATTACCGAGGGTGGGATGTTCCCAGCGCAGCAGGGCTTCCAGACCCACCGGCAGCCCGCTGTGCAGGGAAAGCTGGGGCTGATAAACCAGATACAGGCCGCCTTCGCCGCGCAAAGCCGTTGACAAATCATGCAGCAGATGGAAATCAAGTTTGCGGCGGTTGTCGAGCGCTTCATCATAAGTCTGCCAGGGTTTGCGCAGACTGATAGCTTCATGCAAAGCGCTAAAGCCACGGCGCACAATTTCCGATGGTGTAGAGTTTACCGGCACAAAATTCACCTCGCCCAGATGAATACTGAGGTCAATCGTAATGCCTTCATGCAGTCGGGCGTGGGCGCTGCTTAATTTTTCGCCTGAACGCTGTAGCCAGGCGTACGATCTGGCAGCCGAGAGCAGGGCGAAGCAGCCTTTCGTAAAGCAATATAAAACCTCCTGCGGCTGAAGTTGAAGCCGAATGCGCAGCAGCTCAATCATATCTTTTTGCAACGTTTCCAGCGTGCCCATACCCAGCGAACGGGCAATTTCATAGGCACGCGTCACATCCAGACATTCAATCAGCACCAGACTGTGCCGCTCCTGCACGCCCATCTCTTTTAGCAACGCCAGGTCCTGCATCAGCTTTTGGCGATTGGGAAGAGAAGTGACAACGTCACGAAGGCCGTTGTTAAGCCAGGCGTCCAGCCAGGAGGTGATGATATCGGCCAGCAGCTGTAGCATCTCTATTTTATGCTGCGGGAAAAGATGCGGCTGAACGTCGGCAACGCACAGCGTACCGATCACCATGCCATTGCTTAACTTCAGCGGCGCACCTGCATAAAACCGGATAAACGGTACATCAAGCGTCAGGGGATGCTCGCGGAAACGCTCATCGTGATGCGTATCCTGACAGACCAGAATCGTGCCGCTGGCCAGCGTATGGCGGCAGAGCGCATCTTCAAGCGACGTTTGCTGCAATGCAAAACGCTGCGCCGCTTTAATATACTGCTGCTTCTCATCCATCACGGAAATAAAACTGGAGGGGATTTCCAGCAGCCGGCTGGCCAGCTCGGTAAACTTGCTGAGGATCTCATCCCGTTCGCTATCAGTGGTAGTAAACATCTCCAGCACCTGTGGGTGCCGGTTATCTCCCAGGTTGTTTGTCATAATCGCCTGCAAATTATTCCCCATCGGGAAAGCTAATAGTTAAGCTAAACTTGTCTGGAGGGCCGATGCATTAAGCCGCCACGCACAAATTTGGATAACAGCATGTCTCATTCTTCTTCAGCAGCGCCGCACGATCGGATCGTGCTTTATGATGGCGTCTGCAAACTCTGTAACGGCTGGGTCAATTTTCTGATCCGCCATGATACGGGTCATCAGGTTCGGCTGGCTGCGGTACAAACCCGTAAAGGCAAAGCGTTGCTGATTGCAGCAGGCATGTCGCCGGATGAAATCAACACCATTGTCCTGTTGGATAACGGCCAGGTATACCTGCGCGCCGAAGCCATTTTTCGGGTAATGAAATGGCTGCCCTTCCCATGGCGAATTTTTAGCATTCTGCGTTTTTTTCCAAAAGCCATCAGTAACCGCTGCTACGATCTCATCGCCCATAACCGTTATCGGCTGTTTGGCCGATATGATGAGTGCCAACAGCCCGTAGCCGATCATCCACAGCGCTTTCTGGACCAGCCTTAATACAAACTGATGGCTATCGGCCAGGATAAGGAAGCGAAGAGGGCAGGAAAACCCTTTTTCTGGCAAAGGTTTGCCGGATAACTTCTTTGTCGCCACCTGCCGCCTTTGTTAAAGATGTGATAATAAAAAAATCACCCTACAGGACATCTTATGCAAATTTCCTCAGCCCGTTTCACCCCTTTAACATGCCCTTCGCGACGTCCGGCAAACCTGAAGGGGAAAACCGAATGACGCTGCGTGTGGGCAGTCACCCGGACAACCTTTCCCTGTTTATTTTGCGCCACCGGGGCGAGCTGGAGACGCAGGCGGTAAGCCACGGCTGGCAGGTGGAATGGATGGATTATCAGCATGGCGCCGACAGCGCGGCTTATCTTGCCAGTCATCAGCTCGACATTGTGGGTACGGGAACGACATCGCCGCTCTATGCTCAGGCAAAGGGGCTGGACGTCGCTTACCTGGGAGCCTCCCCCGTGAGTAATGCTAACTGTGCGCTGCTGGTGATGAAGGAGAGTCATTTACAGGTTCCGCAGCAGATCAAAGGCACGCGTATCGCCTGCATCCGGGGATCGGTTACCGATCGTTTTTTAGCGCAGCAGCTGCTGCAAAATGGCCTGACGCTGAAAGATATCACCCTGGTCGATTTGAGCGGCAGCGAGTCGCCGCGAGCCTTGAGGGAAGGGCGCGTGGATCTCTGGGCGGCAATCGATCCCTGGCTGAGCGCGGCTCGTGATGCAAAGATGGTACGTATGCTGGGGCAGGTTGATGAGTTTATTGCCAACCGCACGCTGTTCTGGTGCCGGAAATCTTGGCGTGAGCGCTATTCGCGGCAGGCCAGGCTGGCTTTATCGGTGCTGGCAGAGAACGACCGCTGGATCGCCACACATCCGCTCCAGGCGGCGGAACTCATTCACCAGCATCTGGCTGGAAGTATTAGCGTGGAGAGCTGGTTTACCGCGCTTCGTCGGCGTTCATGGGGGATCCTGCCGGTCTCAACGGAGCTGCTCGCTGAACAGCAACGGCAGGCGGACGATCTTGTTGCCGCTGGTTTTCTCAACAACAGCCTGATTATTAATAGCGCCCGGCAGGGACTTCAGGCATAAACGGGGTGCGGCGGCCTGAGGAACGAAAGCCCACGCGGATCGGTGTGGCCAGGCAAAAGGAGCGTTGGTTTTGGTTTGACTTTTACCTGGCCGAAAAGCCACGTCGAAGGTTCGCTTTTCGGCCCGGATTGCTATTAGCTTTAATCTTTTGAAAGATCGTAATTATTACGACTCATTTGAATGATAACGACAGGGGGTGATGGAAATGTACTGACCGTGACTTCCCCTTTTGAATGTGCCGATAGCCAGCATTCGGCTTCGACGTCACACTCGGTTTGTGGTTTAAAACCGGTTGAGAGCAAATAGTCCCTGACATTTTTTGTTTGAGTGGTGCCTTTAAACCGTATTTCATAGACAAACGCATGGGGTCCACTGATGTTTGTATAATGGAATGTGTAACTGTCAGAAATTCTTGGCATATTTTTTAGCAAGTCTGGAGTGTAATATTCATACTCGTTTTTATCCATTTGCGTATATGCGGCGCTACTGGCAAATTCCATCTTTGCGTAAGGCCAGGCGATAACAGCGAACAGCCCGACTATCGCGAATAATCCTGAACCGATTTTTGTCACTGTCTTCATAGTCCCATCCTGTTATTTCCAGCCCCTAAGACCACAAAGGTTTTGTCATTGGCAGGCAGGATAACGTTCCCGGACAAAAAGTCGTTATAAGGGACAACGGTTTTCATGAACGGCGGTAGGGTTGTCTGGCGTGGGCGTGCGTTAGGGAATTTTTCAGGATCGGGAAACAGTAATGGCGTAAATCCCTTTACTTTAAATGAGCCGATCTTACCGTAATAATCCCATCGTTTTAATGCCTCTTCTTTTTTTACCGGTCTTTGATGTTACGGCGTATTTTCCATCCATGATATCGCTTCGTTTGCTCATCCCTAATATTCCCTGGCTGCTTAGTTAATAAAGCAATCTGTTTGCGGATTTGATAATACGCCTCTGGTTTCAGCTGTAAACATTTGCCTCAAACGCCAGGGAAACCAGGCAATAAGCGGGCTTTAACGTCTGTTATTCAAACGGCTCCCCCAGCGTCAGCATCAGCCGGTTCGCCCAGGCGAAAAAGGCGCTGGCCTGCACCAGATCCAGCAGTTGCAGTTCATCCAGCCCGATTTCGCGTAGCGCATCAAGCTGGCGGGGCGAAGCGTTGGGCGGCGTTGTCGAAAGGGCCGCTGAAAAGGCGATAATTTTTTGCCAGCGATCGGACTGGCCCGTCTCCAGCGCCTGACCCGGCGGCGTGGCAATCAGCCGCGCCACATCATCCGTCTGTTTAGACAGCTGGCTGGCTTTGCGGGCATGCACGGAAGCACAATAGATGCAGCCATTGACCTTGCTGGCCACTGCGGCTGCCAGCTCGCGTTCGGCACGCGGCAGGCCTCCCGAAGTATAAAAGATGCCTTTGTCGGTCAGGGTCCGCTGTTCCAGCAGCGGCAGATTACGGGCCAGCAGGCGAAAATAGTCAGAATCCGCGTGGCCAAATTTTGCCAGCGTTGCCTGCTCCAGCGCGTTAAATTCGTCCAGAGGTTTAACCGCCAGCCAGGGTTCCCAGTGCAGTTCCCGTTGCGTAAAAGCCTGGGGGGCAGGTTGACCGGTTGCGGTTCGGGGTTCGCTGCGCCAGACGGCTGCCACTGCTTCATGACTGCCGCGCGGCACGCTATGGCCCGCCAGCAACCGCAGTCCGGTGAGCAGGCGGCTTTGGAAACTGACAAAGGCGACCAGTTGTGACAGTGTCACAATGTCCTGCACCGACCAGCCCGCTTCCCGCAATGCGTGCAGATCGCCCTGCGTCGCTGCGGCAGGTGTGAAAGTCAACGTTTCTGCGTGAGCGAGTGCCGCCTGCAAGCCTGCGCCTTCGGCGGGTTGGGATGGCAGGCTGGCGTAATAATTAGCCAGCTGCGGCGCCTGATGCCACAGCGCAACCTGCCGGGCGAGCGCCGCGCGCCAGCTGAGAGGAAAACTTTTGCTGGCAGATGAAAACAAAATCTCATGACTGCCCTGGGTATGTTCAGTCGCCGCACCGCGCAGGGCGCGAGCCTCGGCGAGCGCGCTGGCGGATTTGATTTCAGCCAGTTCATCAAGCAGATCTTTTGTCCGGGTCATGATGCTTCTCCAACGGTAAGGGGATCGGTGGGCGAACGCCAGCCAAAGGCGGGCGCGACGGCGCTCGCCAGTAGCTCAATGGAACGCAAAATATAGTGATGAGGCGGATCGATTGAGTGCACCTGGAAGGAAATGTCCGTTGCACGCGCTAAAACCGAGTCCTGACGCAGTGAGGCAATAACCTGACGAGGCGATCCCAGATGAACATCAAAGGCGGCGATATAGTCATCCAGCGTGGAGCCTTCAATCGGATGTCCGGCGGCACGATGATGGGCGGCCTGCTGCGACAAACCCGGTACTGCCAGCGCCCGGGCCTCTGCGCCATCGTCAGCGACAAAGGCGGTGCGCGAAGCCAGAATGCGCGGCTCTACGCCTGCCGGTAGCGCAGCCAGATAGGCATCAATCATCGGATTCTGGATGTCATCCAGCGGCAGTAAGGGTTGTACCTGTGGGCGAGGCTGCGTGCGGGAGAGCATCAGCCCATGGCCAGCGGCACCGATGCGGGCCGCACCCTGTACGGAAAACGTGGCCTGCCAAACCCGATCGAGCAGCTGTGGCGCGGCTGGATAAAGACGGTTATCCGCATGGCCGAGGGTTTCGCCACGCCATGCCGAGAGCAGGGTTTCCAGCTGAGTGGCAAACGCGTCGCCGCGGGTTTCCAGCGTTAAATCAAACGGCAAAAACGAGGTCGCCGTACCGCCCGAGCCAAAACCGAGTTCAATACGGTGATCGGCCAGCAAATCCAGTACCGCCGCGTCTTCCGCGACCCTGATTGCATTCTCCATGGGCAGCGTAATGATGGCGGTACCGAGGCGAATGCGCGACGTCTGCGCCGCAACGCTGGCCAGAAACAGCAGCGGCGAAGGTAAACCCCCTTCCTGTTCATGAAAATGGTGCTGGGCAATCCAGGCGCTGTCGAATCCCCATTTTTCCGCGTGCAGAATTTGTGCCGTCGCCAGACGGTAACGCTCGCGGGGCGAAGTTTTATCCAGCAGACGCGTAAAAAAGCCAAGTCTTTTCATACGGTTTCCCTCTCATGCCTGAAAGTTGGAATAGCGGCGAGCAGCGTGCGGGTATAGTCGCTGGTGGGCCGGTTAAAGACGTTTTCCGTTGGGCCGTGATCCACCAGTTTTCCGGCGCGCAGCACCGACACGCTGTGTGCCAGCTGGCGAACCGTGGCTAAATCGTGTGAGATAAACAGATAGGTCAGGCCCATTTCCTGCTGTAGCTGCCGCAGCAGACTGATAATTTGCGCCTGGACGGTGACGTCGAGAGCGGAAGTGGCTTCATCCAGTACCAAAATTTTAGGGCGAAGCACCAGCGCCCGCGCAATGGCAACGCGCTGCCGCTGTCCACCAGACAATTCTCGCGGCTTGCGGCTTAACAGTTCAACGGGCAGGGCAACGCGGTGGGCGATCTCTTCCACGCGCTCGCGCCGCTGGTCTTTACTGAGCGATAAAAAATTGAGCAGAGGTTCTTCAATAATGCGGTACAGCGTTTGCAGCGGATCCAGCGAGGCAAAAGGATTTTGCCAGACCAGCTGGATTTTCTGCCGCAGCTGGCGCAACGCCTCAGGCCTCAGCCCCGCCAGTGGAATGCCATCCAGCGTGATGGTGCCGCTTTCCGCCTGCGTAAACCCGGAGAGGATGCGGGCGAGCGTGGTTTTGCCGGAACCGGATTCCCCAACCAGCGCATGCGTGCTGCCGCTTGCCACGCTGAAGGAGACGTTATCCAGCGCCTGAAAGCGGCCTGCGCGTCCGGCAGAAAAGCCTTTACTGATGCCGCCGATCTCAATCGCGGGCAGCGCCAGGCCGGGCGCTATGCTGGCCAGTTTGGGCGCGGCAAAGGCCGGCGCATCGGCGAACAGCTGGCGGGTCCAGGCATCTTCCGGCGAGTTCAGCACGCGGGAAGTTGGGCCTTGCTCAACAATTTTCCCGGCGCGGAAAACTACAATCCTGTCGGCGCGGGCGGCGGCCACGGCGAGATCGTGGGTGACAAACAGCACTGCCGTACCGTATTCGCGGCATAAACCGGCGATCAAATCGAGAACGCGTTTCTGCACCGTTACATCCAGCGCGCTGGTCGGCTCATCGGCAATAATCAGCGCGGGCCGTAGCGCAATGGCAATGGCTATCAGCACGCGCTGTTTCATCCCGCCGGAAAGCTGATGTGGATACTGATCCGCCCTGAGTTCAGGGTAACTGAGGCCGACGCGGGTCAGCAGCTCAATTACTTTTTGCCGCTGCTGTTGACGTGAAAGGCGCAGGTGCAGATGCAGGATCTCCGCCACCTGGTCGCCGATAGTCATCACCGGATTGAGCGAACTGCCGGGATCCTGAGGAATTAAACTGATACGTGCGCCGCGCAGCGCGTTGAGCCTTTTCTGTGACCAGTCGCTGATGTCGCTGCCGTTGAGGATAATCTGGCCGCTTTCGCGTTCGCCGTTAGGTGCCAGCAGGCCGATAATGGCCTGAGCGACGGTGGTTTTACCGGAGCCGGACTCGCCCACCAGCGCGACAAATTCCCCGCGGTTAACGGCAAAGCTGACGTTGTGCACCACGCGTTTTTGCCCGCTGTCGCTGTGATAACGAATATTGACGTTTTGCAGTTGCAGAACCGCTGTGTTCATCGGCGTTCTCCTGAAAACTGGCGGCTGATGCGGTTAGCGGAAAGAACCACCAGCACCACAACCAGCCCGGGAAACGTGGTCAGCCACCAGGCGGTGGCAAGATAGTTGCGGCCTTCGGCGATCAGCAATCCCCATTCCGGCGTTGGCGGCGGCGTACCGTATCCAAGAAAGCTGAGGGTAGAAATTGCCAGAATCGCGTTACCGAACTGCAACGCCGAGAAGGCCACAACCGGCGTGAGCGAGTTGGGTAAAATATGCCGGATCAGCACCCTGAAAAAGGTTCCGCCGCTGCCATAGGCCGCCTCAACAAAATCCGCATGACGGACGCGCATCACTTCAGCGCGGGCGAGACGGGTGAAATTGGCGATGGAGGTGATGCCCACGGCGATGGCTGCATTGACCGTACCAAAGCCGAGCAGGATGATTACGCTCAGCGACAGCAGCAGGCCGGGGATCGAGAGCAGGACGTCCACCAGGCGCATCAGAACCGTTTCCGTTTTGCCACCGACCGCACCAGCCACCACACCCAGCAGCGTGCCGACCGTCAGGCCCAGCACGACCGCCACCAGCGCACCACTCAGGGAATGTGACGCCCCCCAGATAATGCGGGCAAAAAGATCGCGCCCCAGCTGATCGGTACCCAGCCAGTGGCCCGGCTGAGGCGCAAGGCGCTGTGCGCCAGCGACGCCTTCGGTGCCGCTCCAGTCGGTAAACCAGCCGGGTGCGATTGCCCAGGCGATTGTCACTACCATGACCAGCCAGGCAAGCAGCAGGCCGGGCTGCCAGCGCCGGCGCAGCAGCCAGCGTTTGCGGGCAGGCGTTCTGAGGGTTAAATCGACCAGGCTCATGATAAGACTCCCTGGGAATGGGTCAGACGAGGATCGAGCAGCGGCGTAACGGCATCCACCAGCAGGTTAACCAACACAAACCCGCTGGCGGAGATCATCACGATAGCCTGAAGGACCGCCACATCCTGGTTGTTCACCGCCTGCTGCGTCAGCTGCCCCAGACCCGACAGGCCGAAGACGGTTTCGGTAATCAGCGCACCGGCAATCAGCTCGCCCAGCAACAGCGCGGCAATGGTTAGCGTTGGCAGCAGCGCATTGCGAGCGACGTGATGCAGCAGAACCCGTCTCTGACTGGCCCCTTTTGCCCGCGCGACGGCGACAAAAGGCTGCGTTTGTACGCTGTCGATACTGCGGATCAGGATCTGCGCCAGCGGCGCGGAAATCGGTATTGCCAGGGTGATAATGGGCAGGATCAAGCCGACCCAGACGCCAGGATTGATGACCGGGACCCAGCGCAGCTGAAAAGAGAAGATCTGAATCAGCGCAATCCCCAGCCAGAAGGTAGGCAGGGCGATAAACAGTGAAGGCAGCGACTGAAGCGCATTGCGCAACCCGCGCAGCCCGGTCAGGCTGGACGCGAAGGCCAGCAGCAGGGCGATCAGCAGCGCCAGCGCAAAACCGGGCAGCGCCAGACGCAGCGTGGCGGGAAAGTTTTCTGCAATCAGGCTGCTCACCGGCACGCCCGCCTGGACGGAATAGCCAAAGTCCCCCTGCAACATTGCCAGCAGCGTATGCAGATACTGCTGCCAGAAGGGCGTGGACGCGCCGTAAATCTGGCGCATTTCCTCTATCTGCGCCGGGCTGAGGCCAAGATCCGGGTTCTGAAACTTAATCAGGATCGCATCGCCAGGCAGCACCTGTAACAGCACAAAAGAGACGGTAAAAGCGGCCCACAAAACCAGCAGCGCCTGCCCAAAGCGGTTAACCAGATAGCGCGTCACGGTTATCTCCTCTTAATGTTTTTCCAGCCAGACGCCGTAAAACGCCGGGCGACCCACCGCCTCAAAACGCAGCCCTTTCAGCCAGGGCGCGCTGGCAAAGACCTGCGGCTCTTCGAAAATGGGAATGTTATAGGCGTTAGCAATCAGGTAGCGCTGTGCGTCGCCGACCAGCGTCAGACGTTTCTGCGCGTCGGTTTCGGCAGAGATGGCGGTAAGGATCGCGTTCAGCTTCTCGTCCCGGAAGCTTTTTACCTTGCTGCTGGAGCCGCCCTTTTGCAGTAGCGCATCGCGGTTGTCGGGATAAAACATGCTTTTCACCACGTCAGGATCGGCGCGGCCGACTTCCGATACCGTCAGCGGCGTTTTTGAAGGGTCAAGATTATCCAGCGTGCGGCTTCCGGCATCGCCAGCGCGTACCTCAAGAGCGACACCGACCTGCTTCCACTGCTGCGCCACCAGCTGCAATACCTCTTTGTTCTGCGGCTGGGGCAGGGATTCATAGACGGTCAGCGCCAGCTTTACGCCCGCTTTCTGACGGATGCCGTCACTGCCCGGCTGCCAGCCCGCTTCATCCAGCAGTTTTTTCGCCTGTTCCGGGTCGTACTTCAGCTGTGCGCTTAAGTCGACATAACCCGCCGCGCTTTTTGCCAGCACGGAGGTGGCCTGCGGATAGTTGGCGGAAAACAGCGTGGTGACAATCTGCTGGCTGTTGGTGGCATGCAGCAGCGCCTGGCGCACGTGCAGATCGGCTACCAACGGGTTATCCGGGCGGAAACTCAGGCTGTCATTTACGCCTCGCGTCGGGGGGGCGTAAATCGGGAACTGCTGGTCGCTGGCCTGTTTTTCATCATAAGCCTGCACCTGGCGGATCAGATCGGACTGGCCCGCCAGCAGTGCACCGATGCGCACGCTGTCTTCTGGCGTCACGATGATTTTGATGGCATCCAGGTTTGCGCGACCCTGTTGCGGAGAATTTTTCGGCCCCCACTGATAATCCTTGCGGGCGACCAAATCCACTTCACGTCCCAGCTTTTCATCACTGATTACAAAGGGACCGGAACCGATGATATGTCGCGCATCGCCCAGCGCATCGAAATTTCTTGCCAGCGTACTCAGCGAGACCAGTCCCGAACCGATGGTGGCGGTGCCCTGTAAAAAACCGGGCGACGGTTTGCTGAAGTAGAATTTTACCGTCAGCGGATCGACAACCTCACTGCGGGCATAGTTATTAATCACTTCCGAAACCGGCAGGCGGTTTTGTTTGTTGCCCAGCCCGTAGGTATCAAAATTCTTCGCTACCGCGTTGGCATCCAGCGGCGTGCCGTCAGAAAAAGTGACGTTGGGACGCAGCTTAAAGGTGTACTCGGTTTTCTCCGCGTTGCTGGTCCAGCTCTCAGCTATCCAGGGTTCAACCTGCAAGGTTTGGGGATTCTGCCAGGTCAGTTTATCGGTGATCTGATTCAGGATGCCGCCGTTGGGATAAAACCCGCCGGCGGGGGGATAGAGATTGGTGTGCGCCTGCTGTTCCAGATAAATCAATGTCCCGCCCTGAACGGGACGATCGGCAGCGGCAGCCTGCCCGGCAAACAGCGTCAGCGAGGCACCGATAGCCACAGAATGAGAAAGCGCCCGCAGGCGAAAGGGAAACGGCATGGTCAGTCCTTTAGCGTCAATAAGTTATTGCTAATATCCAGCCGGGAAGCGATGGGGTGAACCGAGAAATTCAGCTAACAATAGCTGCCAGGTGAATAACTGACGCCGGTGATATTTTCAACAGCATGCAGGCGAAGTAAGCCGCTGATTTTCAGATAAAGCGGTAGCAGCGGCCGCCGGCTTTATGCTTTACCATGAGGAAAACGAACCGGTTCAGGAGAAAAGCTGTGTCTGTAAACGTGAACGAATTTCAACAACCCGTCGGTGAAACGCTTGAGGCGTGGGAGCCACGCCCTTTGCCACAGCGCGTCACGCTGTTCGGGCGTTTTTGTCGGCTGGAACCGCTGAGCGCAGACCATATTGCCGATTTGCTGGAGGCTTACGGCAACGCAGAGGATGGCAGAGACTGGACCTATATGTTTTCCGGTCCCTTTTCCCATGAGGATGAGTTCCGCCGCTATCTTTCTGACGCGGCGGCGAGCCGCGATCCGCTGCATTTTGCCGTTATTGACGCGCAGGGCGAACGGGCGGTGGGCACGGTAGCGCTGATGCGCATTGCACCACAACATGGCGTGATTGAAGTTGGCCACGTTGCTTTTTCGCCGCTGCTTCAGCGCACGCCAGCGGCAACCGAAACGCATTTTCTCCTGATGCAGTATGCTTTTGAACAGCTGGGCTACCGTCGTTACGAGTGGAAGTGCGACAGCCTGAATGCCCCTTCGCGTAAGGCGGCATTGCGTCTGGGCTTCCGCTATGAAGGGCTGTTTCGCCAGGCGATCGTTTATAAAGGCCGCACGCGTGATACCACGTGGTTTTCCATTATCGACAGCGAATGGCCCGCCGTCCGTCAGGGGTTTGTACGCTGGCTGGATGAACGCAATTTCGATCCGCAAGGTCAGCAGCGACACGGCCTGGCGGCGTTAAGAAATCAGTAAGCTGCGCTGCGGCATCGATCCCGCGCCGCCCGGACAGGTTAATCTTAAAAATCACCGAAACGAGCGGCCTGGGCGCGGGTTTATTAATTATTCATCACATTTGCGAACACGAAGTCATTAAATTTACTAACCTTTTACAGTCTGCATCAGGGCGGCTGGCGTTTCGGGTCGCCGTTTACGTTCATTTTGTATAAGGAGCCGGTGAATGACTTCTCAGGTGACATCCCGCCATTCTACTTTTGCCGTGGCCGTCTATTCGCTTTTACATCCTGTCCCGCTCGGTTTTTTTGTCGCCGGGTGGATTTTCGACATCATCTATATCTACAGCACGGAGGTGCTCTGGACACAAGGCGCCAGCTGGCTGATCGCCATCGGTCTGGTGATTGCCATCATTCCTCGTCTGATCAATCTGGTTCAGGTCTGGGTCGGCGCGGCTTATCCGCAAGGATCGGCGGTAAAGGTGCATTTCTGGAGTTATCTGGTCGCTATCGTGCTGGAAATTTTCAACGCCTTTATCCACAGCCGTGACGCTTTTGCCGTGGTGCCGACCGGCGTCATTCTCTCCACGCTGGCAGTCATTTTGATGCTGTTCGCCAACCTGCAACTCGCCGTGCGCGAACGCACCGCTTAAGGAGGCGTCATGATGAATAAAACAACGCTGTTCTCTCTGCTGGCCGTCTCGATTTCCCTGACCCTGAGCGGTTGCGACGACGGGGCAAAGATCGATCCCGCAAAACAAACTGGCGCAAATCCTGAGCTGCCGCCCGCGAAAAACTTTTTGATACCGCCGATGCAGGTGCCCGGCGGCACGCCGTGGAAAGAGGGTGAAAAACCGAAGGTGGCGGCAGGGCTGAAAATCGAAAAAGTGGCGGACGGCCTGAAAAGTCCTCGCCAGCTTTACACATTGCCAAACGGCGACGTGCTGGTGGTGGAAGCCAGCGGGCCAAAAGCGCCTGTCAGCCAGCCCAAACAGCTGATTACCAGCCTTGTTAAAAATGCGTCGGGCAAGGGGGGTAAAGGCGGAAACCGCATCACGCTGCTGCGTAACGCCAGCGGTGATGGCAAAACCTGGCAAAAATATCCGTTCCTGGAAAATCTTTCCTCGCCGTTTGGCGTACAGCTGATCGGTGACACGCTGTACGTGGCGAATGCCGACGCGCTGAGGAAATATCATTACCAAAGCGGCGCAACGACCATTACCGATCCGGGCACTGAGTTAACCGAGCTGCCTGGCGGCCCCATTAATCATCACTGGACCAAGTCGCTGCTCGCCAGCCCTGATGGCAGCAAACTCTATGTGGGCGTCGGCTCTAACAGCAACATTACGGAAAACGGGATTGGCGCGGAGTATCGCCGGGCTGACATTCTGGAGGTGGATGTGGCATCGGGCGCGAGCCGGATTTACGCCAGCGGCCTGCGTAATCCCACCGGTATGCAGTGGGAGCCGCAGACCGGCAAGCTGTGGGCCATTGTCAATGAACGTGATGAGATCGGTGCCGATCTGGTGCCGGATTATATGACGGCCGTGCAGGAAGGCGGTTTCTATGGCTGGCCCTACAGCTACTTTGGCCAGCATGTTGATGAGCGCGTTCGCCCGCAGCGGCCGGACCTGGTGAAAAAAGCGCTGAAGCCTGACTATGCCTTAAGCTCCCACGTGGCACCGCTGGGGCTGTGGTTCTACACCGGCACCAATTTACCGGCGGAATATCGCGGCGGTGCCTTTATCAGCGAGCACGGCAGCTGGAACCGTAAGCCGCTGAACGGCTATCAGGTAGTGTGGGTCGCCTTCCGTAACGGCAAGCCAGAAGGGCAGCCGAAACCGGTTGTCACCGGTTTCCTGACCGACGATCGGAAGGAAGTGCGCGGTCTGCCGGTTGGGCTGACCATGGACAAACAGGGCGGATTAATGATTGCCGATGACGCCGGAAACGTGGTCTGGCGCGTTACCGCGGCGGATAATCCCTAAATCGGCTTGCTGGCAGACTGTCGTCAATGACCTGTTCGTTCGGGTATTTTGAGGTCATTGAGATAGTGCAGGCACGAGGAACACAGGCCTTCCACAAAGACGCAAAAAGCGGCATCCCTGCCGGCTCCGTCCATGGCCCAGGACGCTTTGTTCCAGGCCAGTATTCCTCGTGCTTTGAGTTTGTCAGTAGTCTGCGTTCCCGAGCATCCTTATTGAATTTTCCCGGGGGCTAAATTACTATCAGCCCCCTTTAAAACGGGCTCAGGCAGGCAATGAAACTCTCTGACAATTCTCAGCAACGCGCCAGCGACTCAGGGTCCACAGCGCGCCGGAAACGACGTGAAAAAATGCTGGATGCGGGCGATATTCGCCTGCTGATCCTGCACTTTATTGCGCAGGGCGCCGCGCATGGCTATGAGCTGATTAAATCGATTGAAGATCTCTCCAAAGGGGAATACTCGCCCAGCCCGGGCATCATCTACCCCAATCTGACGCTGCTTGAAGAGACGGACTGCGTCGAAGTGGCCGATCCGCAGGCTGCACGTAAAGCGTTTCGCCTCACCGCCGTTGGTCAGCGTCAGCTGGAAGACAACCAACCCGCGCTGGCGGAGATCGTCAGCCGACTAACCTCCATGGCGGTTCTGGTTAACAACCGCAGCATTCCTGCCATCGAAAACGCGATTTACAGCTTTAAGATGGCGTTAAACAACCGGTTATCCCAGCAGGCGCTCTCCGGGGAAACCCTGCATGCAATCGTTGATGCGCTGGAAGAAGCAGCGAACAAAATCAGGCGCAGCTAGTCGTTGCCGGATTTTTGTGCAGTTGCATAATAAAAAAACCTCTTAGCCTAATGTTACCGGTAACGATGCCGATATAGCCAACTTCTGCCTTATTAACAGGATGCCGCTATGTCTGTTTTCACTCGTATCAAAACGTCCTCATTTCTGCTGTGCAGCATTATTGCCTTTGGCGCGCTGCAATTTATCGCCGGGGTGCTGTTTCTCACCTCACTCAGTCACAATAAAGACAGTTTTGCGACCGCCTCTTCAGCGAATGACCAGGTGACCGCGCTAACCAATGCCTGGTACGAGTTAAACGCTGCCCGTGCAGACGTTAACCGCGTGCTGATCTGGCTACAACGGGAAGGGCCAACCAGCAGCGTGGTGGGCACTATGGTCGACCATGGCAAAGCGATGCTGGCGCAGGCCGACCGCGATTTCAAAGCCTACCAGTCCGGCCCGGTTGTCGCTGGGCTTGACCCGTCGCTGAACAGCAAGCTGGCGCAAAGCTACCAGGTCTATGCCGGTCAGCTTAACCAGCTGATGGCGATTGCGGATCGTCGCGATATGCCAGGCCTGTTCACCATCAACGTGGCGGCGAATCAGCAAATCATGCAGGGCGATTACGATCGCTGGCGCGCGGCAATTGGCCAGCTGGCTAAGGATGCCTCCGCCGACAGTAATCAGACTTTTGTACAAATGCTGTGGTTACTGGGTTCCATCATGCTGCTGGTGGTGATTTTTATCCTGATCTACTGGTCTGTGATCAAGCGCGTGCTGATCCAGCCGTTGAACCGCGCACTGGAACACATCAATGCCATTGAGCAGGGCGATCTGACCCAAACCATTGTTGCCGAGCGCGATGCCCGTAACGAGATGGCTCATCTGCTGTCCGGCCTGGCGGTAATGCAAAGCTCGCTGGTAAAAACCGTCAGCAACGTGCGTAACGGCGCGGATGTCATCCTGACCGGCGTGTCTGAAATCGCGATGGGCAATAACGACCTCTCGTCGCGTACCGAACAGCAGGCGGCTTCTCTGGAACAGACGGCGGCCAGCATGGAGCAGATTACCGCGACCGTGAAACAGAATGCGGATAACTCGCATCAGGCTGCACGACTGGCGCTTTCCGCTGCCGAAACGGCGGAAAAGGGCGGTAACATTGTTGATGGCGTGATTAAAAGCATTTTTGGCTTACAGGAAAGTTCGAAAAAAATCGCAGAAATCACCGGCGTGATCGAAAGTATCGCGTTCCAGACCAATATCCTGGCACTGAATGCCGCCGTTGAAGCGGCACGCGCCGGGGAAAATGGCCGTGGCTTCGCGGTAGTCGCGGGTGAAGTTCGCAATCTGGCACAGCGAAGTGCAGTGGCGGCGAAAGACATTAACGCGCTGATTGCCGAGTCTTCAACGCGTGTGGACAACGGCTCACGCCTTGCCGCACAGGCTGAAGAGTCAATGCAGGCGATCGTGGTTTCCGTGAAGCAGGTTCGCGACATCATGGATGAGATCTCTTCCGCGTCGGATGAGCAGAGCCACGGTATCAGTCAGGTTGGCCTGGCCGTTTCCGAGCTGGATCGCGTGACGCAGCAGAACGCGGCGCTGGTGGAAGAATCTTCTTCTGCCGCTGCCTCGCTGGAAGAGCAGGCAGGGCACCTGAACCAGGCGGTGGCCGTTTTCCGTCTCGCTTCGCGCCCGGTGAACGCCGCCACGCCGAAAAAAGCCGCGCCGCTGAAAGCACCCGTACTGGCCGCTGCGGGTGGAACGGATAACTGGGAAGCCTTCTGATCCCGGTGACGCTGTCACTCTCTGAGCAAGCGCACTGAGTAAGGTTGCCACTGACCCGCAGAGAGCCTGCGGGTCAGTCTGCTTTATCGAATTATCGGCGTGAGCTGCTCTTAACGCGCACCGCGTCGATAAACGCCGCAAAAGCGGTAGTATGCTGCTTACGGCTGGGATAATAGAGGTAATAACCGGGAAAAGGCGCGCACCAGTTTTCCAGCACTTTTTCCAGTCTCCCTGCGCCGACCAGCGCTTCAACGCTATCTTCCGGCACCATCGCCAGGCCAATCCCGGCGACGGCGGCATCGATGCGCGGCTGAAGATTATTAAACGTCAGTTGTCCTTCCACCCGCACCCGCATCTCACGCTGATCCTGCTGAAATTCCCAGGCATAGAGGCCACCCATCGTAGGCAGGCGCATATTCACGCAGTTATGCTGCTGAAGATCCTGCGGCGTTTCCGGCCGACCGTAGCGGGCGAAATAGTCGGGCGAGCCTACCACAACCATGCGCCAGTCAGGCCCGATGCGCACGGCGATCATATCTTTCGCCACCTGTTCGCCCAGCCGAACGCCTGCATCAAAGCGGCCACTGACAATATCAGTCAGTACGTTGTCAGAGACAACTTCAATGTTCACTTCAGGAAACGCCTTCGTGAACGTTTCCATCGCCGGCCACAGCGTTGAACGCAGCGCATGCTCGCCCGCGCTGATACGAATATTGCCTGCCGGCCGGTCACGCAGCTCACGCAGCGCAATCAGTTCGTTTTCAATTTCTTCCAGTCGGGGACCAATTGTCTTAATCAGGTGTTCACCCGCTTCGGTTGGGGCAACGCTGCGGGTGGTACGGGTGAGCAAACGCAGCTCAAGACGCTCTTCCAGCCCGCGAATGGCATGGCTCAGCGCCGATTGCGATACGCCCAGTTTCGCTGCCGCTTTGGTAAAGCTCTTTTCACGGGCGATAACCATCAGCGAAATCAGATCGTTGAAATTGTCTTTAAGCATGGAGGAGTTCAGGTGTTGTCGGTCAGATAAAAGCAGTGTAGCGATTATGCGGCAGGAGAAAAGCAAAAAGACCGGGACGCCACTGGCGAACCGGCCTGGCAGGTGAAGGGTCTATTGCGGATATTGTTCGGCGGAGACGTGCTCCAGCCAGTCAACCACTTTACCCTGTTCAGCTTCTGCTATTGCGATGTGAGTCATCGATGTTGTTGCGGATGCGCCGTGCCAGTGCTTCACGCCCGGTCGGATCCAGACGATATCGCCCTGGTTTATGCTGCGTGCTGCTTCCCCCCATTCCTGAACCCACCCCTGACCTTCGGTGACGATCAGCGTTTGCCCCAGAGGATGCGTGTGCCAGGCAGTACGCGCGCCTGCGGGAAAGCTGACGGTGGCTCCGCTCACGCGGGCAGGTTCGGTCGTGTTAAAGGGCGCGGTGATTGTCACTTTGCCGGTGAAATACTCCGCCGGGCCTTCTGCGGCCGGTTTGGCATCCTTAACAAAAATATCGATCATGATCGTTCCTCAGTGGTTATCATCAGCTTTTGCATGCCTTAATGATATGTCATTAATAAGCGCTGACTATGAGTATGATCCACTTGATGTTATTAGCCTGATTCATTAATAAGGTGTATCCGCCTTAAATTACGGCATTAGGACATTTCTTATTCAAACTGGCGTTTAATTACCCTCAGGTAAGCAAATTCTGGCGATATTGCCGTCTGCCTTTTTATTACAGCCAATACAGATGTTTCTTAATTATCCTTTCACCACGGCTTTCTTATGGTGGGCGCTGCGGCTGTGCAAGCCGCCTGGGAGGGAGGCTGACCTCCGGCGTCCTGCTCAAACATAAAGAATTCTTCTTCTTTATTCGCTGATTTTGAGTGGGATATCGTAAATGGACAGGATAATTAAGGGGGAAATTCTGTGGCTTTTAACGTTTTTTTTACCCAAACTCCGCTTTCTGTTGGACTCATAATCAGGGGGTTACTGCGTACGCAGCCGTTGAAAAGAGAGCGTGGGAAGAGGCTGAAGCCGTACCACCCTTGACCTGAGGGCGTTAGGCAGAATATCACCCGCAGCGGATGTAATAAGATATTACTTTTGGTTACGAGGTTTTTTCAGCCTTGAGTCCAGCGAAAAACGAAAACCGGCCACAAAGAGCGGGTAACATTTAACTTATTTTTAACTTGACGGCGGGGGGAGCGAAATTTTCCCTTTGGGGAATTAAATGCCACTTTTAATATTAAGACAATGCCCGTATTTACTTGTCAGGCCTTCTGTGGTGGAGTACACGGGCGTCATGGAATGAAGACCAGGGCAAAATTGAATTCTAATAATATTACTCAGTACAGTTAGCATTACTTTCTATGAGGTGGCGGTATGAGAATCGGCGTATCTAACGATAACTACCCGGAGAAAAGAACAATAATAGTTGATTCAGGCATGGAATATATTAACTTCAAAAATAAGAATCTCTATTCTTATATCAACCTTGTTAATATGAAATTCTTCCGCCAGAGCAAAATTTTTCTTTTCAAACCGGTGATCAGCTCGCCGAAGCGGGACGTGGATGTTTTTCACGTTTTCAACGAGATAGCAATAACAGATCGCAAGTGGGTCGCGACATTCGAGACCGAATTACCGCGTATTCTTCCGCCTAAAAGCGGCAATAAAGATGAGAACCGCGCGAAGCTACAGCGTCTTTCTTCCGCCCTTACTGCCAATAATTGTTTAGCGCTGATTGCGCTCTCTGGCGCGGCCTACAAAATGGAAATGAAGCTGTTCCGTGACAGTCCGGAACTGTCGCAGACGATTCGCGATAAAATGGTGGTGATGCATCCACCGCAGAAGCTCTATACGCCGGTTCGTGCGTCGCGTAAAAGCGCAACGCCGATTCATTTTGTATTTATCGGCAAAGATTTCTACCGCAAAGGCGGGGGAGAGATCGTGCGGGCGTTCGACGAACTGCTGACGGAAAACAAAATTCAGGCCAGCCAGGTTAAAGTGACGCTGATTGGGGATTTAAAAAAGACGGGTAACTACGCGCTGGGTAAGTATCAGGACGAGCCGACCTTTGCCAGCGAAACGGAAGCGATGATTGCCCGTCATGGCGACATATACGAGCACGTCCCCTCCATGCCTAACGATCGGGTGATGACGCTGCTGCAAAAAGCAGATGTGGGTCTGCTACCCACCTGGGCTGAAACCTACGGCTTCTCGGTGCTTGAAATGCAGTCCTGCGGCTGTCCGGTTATCACCACTAACGTGCGTGCACTGCCGGAAATTAATCCGATCGAAGCGGGCTGGCAGGTCACTCACGAGCTGAACGATGATTGCGACTACAGCGTCTCTTCCGCGCAGGAACGCGACCGGTTACGCAGAAAAACCATCGATCAGTTAAAGGTGATTATCACAGATATTGTTGAAAAGCCGGAGCTGATCACTCAGAAGGCTAATGCCGCTATCGCCCGTATTCGTGACGAACACGATATGGAAGCTTACCAGATCAAACTGCGCTCGCTGTATAACCAAAAATAGCGGCACCTGCGCCCGTCCGTGGCCGTTGCAGTCCCACCCGGGCTGCCCCTGTTCCCGTACGCGGCGTTTCACGCCTGGCGTGTTCCGTGTTTCAAGTTTGAGCCGGTGCTGATTTCAGCGCCGGGCTTGCTGTTTTACCTCTGCCGTCCTCTTTTTTAGCGGTTTATCACCGTCTCTCCTGAAAAATCATACCAATACGAAATCATCACCTAAAATACATAAATTAAATACAGTTTTCATTCAATGTTATTTTAGTTAAATTTGTGTTGTTGAAATGTAATTTAAATGACAGATCACTCCTGAGATTAACCGAGAGACGAAAATGATAAAACTAACCGGTATTGTGTTAGCGATCGTGGGTATCGCAATGCTTTACATGGGCGGCAAGCTATTGCTGCTGGGTGGCACGCCTTTTTATGCCATTATTGCCATCGGCCTGCTAATTACCGCCGTCGCGCTGTTTTACAAAAAGAAATTTGCTCTGACAATTTATGCGGTACTGATGTGGATTGTTGTGGCCTGGACCGTATTCGAAGTCGGCTTCGATAAATGGCAGTGGATCCCCCGTGGCGATCTGATTGGCCTGTTCGGCGTGTGGCTCGCGCTGCCATGGATTGTGCGTCCGCTATCGCGCGTCAGTAATCCTGCTAAACCCGCCAGTTTTCATCCCTTCCTTGGCTCCACCGTGATTATTATCATTGCTGTGGTTATCGGCCTGATGTTTTACGATCCCTATCCCAAAGAGGGCACGCTAACCAGTCAACGTAACCCGATTGCCGACAGCCTGCCGGGCAATGACTGGACGGCCTACGGCGGAACACCTGACGGCCTGCGTTTCTCAAAGCTCAATCAAATAACCAAAGACAACGTCAATAATTTGCAGCTTGCCTGGACATATCATACCGGCGACGTGCGTGACAGTAATAAAGATGCAACGGAATATACCTTTGAAGCGACGCCGCTGAAGGTGAATGACACCGTCTATTTCTGTACGCCGCATAATGAAGTGCATGCCCTGAATCCTGAATCCGGCGCGCTGAAGTGGAAATATCAGCCGACCAAAGATCGCTCTTATTTGCAGCAGCATCAAACCTGTCGCGGCGTGAGTTATTATCAGGAAAGCCAGGCGACAGCGTCCAATACCGCGACTGCTCCGGCGCTCTGCCGTAAACGTATTTTCAATGCCACAACCGATGCGAAATTAATCGCACTGGATGCAGACAGCGGCAAACTCTGCGCCGGTTTCGGTAATAACGGCACCGTCGATTTACGGGCTAATATGGGCAATATTCGTCCTCACGCCCTGATGCAAACCTCTGCGCCGCTGGTGGCTGGCAATCTGGTTATTGTTGGTGGCTCGGTAATGGATAACGGTTATAACAGCGGAAATCCATCCGGGGTCATCCGCGCTTATGACGTTAACAGCGGTAGCCTGGTGTGGAATTTCGACCCGGCTAATCCTGACAATACGCAGCCGCTGCCTGCCGGACAACGTTATCCGCAGGACACGCCTGTCGCCTGGGCGACGCTGAGTGCGGATGTGAAAAACGGTCTGGTCTATGTGCCGTTTGGCAACGCCTCGCCGGATGAGCTGGGCGGCAAACGCGATCCAAACAGCAATACCGAAAAGTTCCGCGACACGCTGGTGGCGCTGGATCTGAAAACCGGCGCGTTTAAATGGCGCTTCCAGTCTTCTAAACATGACTTGTGGGACCGTGATAATCCGTCCCAGCCGTCGCTGCTGGATATTGATTATCAGGGCAGTAAACAGCCGGTGGTGATCCTGCCGACTAAAACCGGCAATCTGTTCGTGCTGAATCGCCTGACCGGCCAGCCGGTTTATCCGATCAATCAGGTTGACGTTTCTACCCAGGGCGGCGTAGCGGGTGAGAAATTCTCGCCAACCCAGCCGGTTTCTGCACTGAACTTTATTCCCGATCCGATTGATGAGAAATCGATGTGGGGACTGACGCCGTTTGACCAGATGGCCTGTCGGATCGATTACAAATCCCTGCGCTATGACGGCAATCCGTGGACGCCTGCCACCGAAGCGGGCTCTATCGTCTTCCCGGGGAATATCGGCGTCTTTAACTGGGGTTCAGTGGCCATCGATCCGGAACGGCAAATCCTGGTGGCATCGCCGGTTCGTCTGGCCTACAAGTACAACCTGATTAAGCGTACGCCAGAGACCGAAAACAAGCGTCTGTTCACCAAAGACGGCACGCCGTACTGGAATGAGAACTTTGAAGGGGATTACGCTATCCATATCCAGCAGTTCGCCTCCAGCCTGGGCATTCCCTGCATCGCTCCACCCTGGGGCCGTCTGGTTGGCGTGGATCTTACCACCGGTAAAACGGGCTGGCTGCGACGCGTTGGCACGACTAAAAACCTGAAAACCACCTTCCTGCCGGGCCGCTTCCCCATCGGTTTCCCAATGGGAATGGTGGCGCACGGTGGCCCGCTGACCACCGCGGGCGATCTGGTATTCCATGGCGCTACGGCAGATAACTTCTTCCGGGCCTATGACATCAATACCGGTAAGCTGCTGTGGCAAACCGAACTGCCGGCAGGCGGACAGGCGACCCCGGCAACCTATATGGGCGCGGATAATAAGCAGTATGTGATTATCGCTGCGGGTGGCCACGGTTCTCTTGGCACCAAAGAAGGCGATGCGGTGATGGCGTTCCGTTTGCGTTAAGATTTATCTGTCTTACCCCGTCTTCCAGCAGGAAGACGGGTTTCCCCTCTCAAACAGCCCGCTTTGCCGCCTTATTCACGCGGGCATGATGATTTTCCTGAAAAGTTTTTTAAAGTTCTGACAAAGGTCGCCGATAAAGAATGCAGACGGTGACGGGCAGCCTGGCGCCGTACAGACCCAAGTTACTTTTTGAAGGAAAATATTATGTCCGTTATTAACACTAACATTATGTCTTTGACCACTCAGAACAACCTGAACAAATCCCAGGCTTCTCTGAGCACCGCCATTGAGCGTCTTTCCTCTGGCCTGCGTATCAACAGCGCAAAAGATGACGCCGCGGGCGAAGCTATCGCTAACCGCATGAATTCTCAGATCAAAGGTCTGACCCAGGCTGCACGTAACGCTAACGACGGTATCTCTCTGACTCAGACAGCTGAAGGCTCTCTGAACGAAATGAACACCAACTTACAGCGTATCCGTGAACTGACCGTTCAGGCGAAAAACGGCACCAACAGCGCTGACGATATCGACTCAATCCAGAAAGAAGTTGATGCACGTCTGTCTGAAATTAACCGTATCGGTAAAGCAAGTACCTTTAACGGCACGGCGATCTTTGATACCACCGGCAGCGTAAACATTCAGGTTGGCGCTAACGACTCTACCGACGCTAACGTGATCAGCATCTCTCTGTCAGGCGCAGGCTTCCAGACCACTGGTCTGGGCGCGACTTTCGACGTGACCGGTGGCGACCTGTCTGACCTCGACGCGCGTATCAAAAACGTGGATACCGCACGTTCAGGTCTGGGTGCGATTCAGAACCGTTTTGAATCTACCATCAACAACCTGAACACCACGTCGACTAACCTGACCGCGTCTCAGTCACGTATTCAGGATGCTGACTACGCAACGGAAGTGTCTAACATGTCCAAAGCGCAGATCCTTCAGCAGGCCGGTACCTCCGTGCTGTCAAAAGCCAACCAGGTTCCACAGGGCGTGCTGTCTCTGCTGCAGTAAGTCTTTCTGGTTTACCTCAGAACGCAAAAACCCGGCCTCGGCCGGGTTTTTTGTTTTTGGGAAGGTGCAGGCGCGTTAAACGCCGTCTCCCACGCGTAAATTTATACCTTAACCGTTTTCAGCAGATAATCCGCCAGCCGCAGGCTGAGCGCCGCGCCGGTCAGCGTTGGATTCATGCAGGAGGCCGAAGGCATGACGCTGGTCCCGGCAATAAACAGGTTAGGGTGATCGTGGCTCTGGCAATGGCGGTTGACCACGGAGTTTTTGGCATCATCGCCCATGATCGTCGTGCCCATAATGTGCTGCCGATCCTGATAGCCTGTATCGATTTTTGACACGTCCGCATTGAGCAAACGGGCGAAATTATTAAAATCCAAAAGCCCCTGGGTTTTACCGGCGTGCCAGTAATCGGTCACGCTGTAGTAAATTTCCGGCACCGGCAGGCCAATCGCGTCCTGCCGGGTTTTGCTCGGCACGATACGGTTTTCCGCCAGCGGCAGGGTTTCAAAGTCGATGGCAAAGTTCAGCGATCGCGCCGACATCCGCTTTAACTCTTCATCCAGTTTTGAACCCAGCACGCCTTTTTTGATCAGCGAAGCCGCGTAGTCAGCGGTCGGCACGGTATTGCGCACTTTGATTTTGTAGCTGGGGAAATCCTTGCGGAAAGGGCCGTCGCGATTATTCAGATAAACCAGCAGTTCGGTTGGCCCCTGTCCCGGCCAGACGTCCTCTTTCATCATCACATTCATGCTGATGCCGGTATGGCCCATCAGATTGCGGCCAACCTGGTCCGAACCGTTAGCAATGCCGTTCGGGTAACGTGCCGAGGTCGACATCAGCAGCAGCTTGGGCGATTCAATCCCGTAAGCCGCCAGCACAAAATAGTTGGCGGTCAGGTGGTGGTTGGAGCCGTCAGGTTTGCGATACCAGATACCGGTGATCTTTCCCGCGTCGTCCGCCTCGATTTTATACACCACCGAATTATCCAGCAGCGTTGCGCCGTGTCGTTCCGCTTCATCAATATGCATTGAACCATCATATTTGGCCGCGATGGGGCAGACAGGATTGCAGTTATTATTGCCTGCGCAGGCCGGACGTCTGCCGTACGGGCGGGTGGCGCGACCGTTCGGTTCCATCACCGGGTTGTAGCCGCCTTTACCCAACAGTTCAGAGAGCCGTTTAAACAGATAGCTCGGCTCCAGACCGGTCATTGGAAAAGGCGTCGAGCGCGGCGGCCAGGCTTCGCCGCCGTGCCCGCTCTCATCCTGGCCATCCATACCGGAAACGCCCAGTTCCCGCTCCGCGCGGCCATACCAGGGCTCCAGCTCCTGATAGTCAATCGGCCAGTCGCGCCCTCGACCGTACAAGCTTTGCAGCTTAAAGTCGTTGGGGATCATCCGCCACAGCGCCGAGCCAAAATGCCAGGTGGTGCCGCCGACCACGCGCAGGTATTTGGTGGGGTACTTCACCGGGCCTGTCTGTTGCAGATACTCGCCATAGGTGGAAGGGACATGGGGCAGGTCGGGATAGGGTGAGCCTACGCCCTGCAATTTCATATTGGTCAGCGACATCTTGAATGGCGAGTTGCGAAACCGTTCGACAATTTCCTGGCGCTTAATGCGCGGGCCGGCCTCGACGATAATTACCGATTTGCCGGCTTTCGCCAGCTCGGTCGCGACCAGGCCGCCCATCACGCCGGAGCCAATAATGACTACGTCGGCATCAACCTGCTTCATGCTGCTTCTCCTTTCTCTTTCACCTTCTGCGCCGGATCCCAGCCCCAGGAATCGGGGCCACCGCCGTAGGTTGGCACCACTAAAATATCTTTCGTTGGCAGGTACATCATTGCGTCGGCATAGGCGATCAGTTCGCTGCCTGCGCCTTCACCGACCACGCCGGTATACCAGCTGGCGATAATTAACGAGGCGGTTTGAAAAAGCGGGTGTGTCGCATCAACAGCCCGAAGAAAGGCATCCACATGGGCGAAATTCTGCGTGGCAATATAGCCTTTGAGGGCAGCAAACCGCGTTGGGAAATCCGCATAATGTCGGCACAGGGCAGAGTAATAGCGTTCAGCGAGGATCGGGCTGGCGGGTCGGCTGACCAGAAAAGAGGAGGTCGCGACAAAGCCGCTCTCCGCGCTTTGCTGTGCAGCGGCCATTTGCGCCGGGAACAGCGAGGAACAAACGGCGCTGAGTGACAAAACGGCCATACCTTGTAATAAGCGGCGGCGGCTGAAAGCCGGAGACGCTTTAGTGTTCTGTGGCATTACGCCTCCTTTTTCTGCTGAGCAGGATAAAAATAGCGATCAACACAACCAGCGCTGCGGCAATGCCGGCGATCGCTAAAGGTCGGGTCAGCTGTACCAACAACGGCGCATCGCCGCCTTCGCGCAATGTTTTAACCTGCTGCGCGGTAACGGAAACCTGCGGATTACCGAAGTTTTTTAAGACGTAATTACTGACGTCGGCGATCTGTTGGTCGTTAAGACGATTGGTAAAATCGGCATCTGGCCCGAAAGCGGGCATCGCGACAGGCTGATTGTTGACGTTGCGCTGCACGCCAAACAGGATGGCTGAAACGAGGTTATCGGGCCGATCGGCTCCGGTTGCGCTGTTATGAAAAAGCGCAGGGTAACGCGAGTTGCCCTGGCCTGCGGGCTGATGGCAGTTTGCACAGCTGCCGCTGAACACAACCCAACCGGGATCGGCGCTGGCCTGGCCGCGTAGCTGCTGTTCACTGTCGGCGCCAGAACCATAGCCATCCCGAGCCTGGGGAGCGCCGGTATTCACGGCGGGAACCTGACGCAGGTAGGCCACAATCGCCTGAATATCCGCATCGGAAAGGTGCTGCAAACCGTGCTCGATAGCTTCCGCCATCGGCCCCGCCGCCTGCGCTTTACCGTCAAGGCGGCCCGTTTTCAGATATTCACTTAGTTCAGCGGCGCTCCAGTCGCCAATGCCGGATTGATCCGGTGTGATATTCGGTGCATACCAGCTGCCCAAACTGCCGCCGGAGAAAGCCCGATCGTTTTGCTGGCCCATCAGCACATTGCGTGGCGTGTGGCAGGTATCACAGTGCGCCAGCGCATTCACCAGATAGTCTCCCCGGTTCACCAGGTCAGACTTATCGGGATTCGGCATAAAGCGGCGACCGTCGGCAAAAAACATATTCCATACGGCCATGGATGCACGAATGTTGTAAGGAAAGGGCAGGTGGGTTTGCGGCGTGGCAATATCGACCGGGGCCACGGCGTTCATGAAATAGAGATAAAGTGCGTGAATATCGTCGTCGCTGATGGCGGCGTAAGAGGTATAAGGCATAGCAGGGTAAAGATGTTCACCCTGTTTATTAATGCCTTCCCGTACCGCCCGCGCAAAATCCTGCTCGCTGTATTCACCGATGCCATCGGTTTTTGACGGGGTAATATTACTCGCGAAAATGCTGCCTAACGGCGACTGTATTGCATAGCCGCCCGCCATCGGCGCGCCTTGATGCGGCGAGGTGTGGCACGCTCCGCAGTCGGCGGCCGTGGCAAGATATTTTCCTTTGGCAATCAGATCCTGGTTCTCGTCAGGCTGCGCGTGCGCAAACTGCATCCCGGTGACAAGGATCAGGCTCATCGCCAAAGGCAGACAATGTCGTCTCACCTGACATGCTCCTGTAAAAGTGAAATGTCGTTATTTTTATTAGAAAGTGCCGGTTGCCCGCGGAAAACCGGCGGCAACCGGCTTTAGAGCAGTTCGTAATCGTTGAAGATAAGCGGCGTATCGCCCCCGTTGGTGAGCTCGATTTTTTCCGGCCCGGTTAGCTGGGCATCACCGCGATGCAGCCAGACCTCTTTATTACGGTTAGGCTTGCCGGGAATCGATTCCAGCAGGCGACCCTCGGTAAAGAAGACGCGCACGCCTGGCCCGTGCTGGTTATAGAGCGTGGTGCTTTCGCCGGGTTGCAGCGTGACTTTCCAGCCCTTCACCGTTTTTTGATCCAGAACCTGCTGGAACACCGGCAGATCGGGACGCGTCGCGCCGCCAAAATGCTGGGGGCCGGGCTGGTTGATCTCAAAGGCGACCTGCTGGTTCAGCGTGGTGCCGGTATTGGTCACTTTGTCGGTTTCTGACTTGCCCTGATGCGCGCCAAACTTGACGTTGCCACTTTTCATCTCGCCATCTTTTGGCGGCTTGTCGGGATAAGTGGTGTGCGTCAGGCTGCCATCAATATGGGTATTCACGTAATCAAGATGCTGCTCGTGAAACAGCGTGGACTGGCCCGGCCGGATCATCACGCGCATCACGGTGACATATTGGTTTTCCATAATTACGTGATGCAGCGGTTCCAGATTGGTGGCGACAACCTGTTCTGCGGCACTGGCAACAGGCGAAGCGGCAAAAGCAAAGCCCGTAGCGATGAGGGCGGAAAGAAGGGATTGCGAAGTACGTTTCATAAGATCTCCGGTTAGGGCTGGTCTGCCGGGCCGTAGCCGACCCGGGTTAAACTTATTTCTCAACAACAGTGACCCAGTTAGCGCCTTTATCCGTTGGATACTGGCCGGCCAGCGTCAGCGCGCCGGTTGACGTATTGATGGTATAGAGCGAAAGCTGAGTGGATTTCTGCCCGGACTCAATCAAAAAGCGTCCGCTGTTATCGATGGCGAAGCCCCGCGGCTGCCGTTCGGTCTTAACGCTGCTGAGATAAGTCAGATGACCGTTGTTCGGGTCAACTGAGAAGGCGGAAAGGGTACTGCTGGTGCGTTCGGTCGAGTAGAGAAAGCGGCCATCCGGCGTCAGATGAATATCTGCCTGCCAGATGCGGGGCTTCTGAGAAGGCGGCAAATCGTCATCACCGGTCAACGGTCTGGCCTCGCCACGCTGCATCTCTTCTTTCGGCGAGACCGAATTCACCACTTCTGCGGGGGTGGTGGTGCCATTGGCATTCACCGTCAGCCGCGAAATATTGCCCGCCATTTCGGTCAGAATATAGAGGTTGCGTTTACCCTGCTTATCCAGCGCGGGCGCAAAAGCAAAGTGACGCGGGCCGGTTGCCGCCTCGTCCTGAATATTAACGAACGGCGGATCGTTTGGCGTGACCTTGCCCGTTGACGCATCAAAGCGGTACTGCAACAGCTGATCGGCGCCCAGCAGGGTAACGTAAAGAAAATGATTGGTAGGATCGACCTGAATAGCATGGGCGCGTTTACCGGTATGCACGACCTGAACCGGCTCGGCCTCGACCAGCCCCTCTTTATTAATACGGTTGATACTGAACAGATCGCCACCGTAGGAGGCGCTAAGCAGGTAATGTCCCTGCTTATCCAGCGACAGATAGGCCATGCTTTCCGGCAGCGGCGTCTGGCCCGCTTTTACCAGCTGTCCATCGGGCTGAATATGAAAGGCCGCCACGCTGTAAGGCTTGCTGCGTACCGAGACATAAAGCATTTTTTTGTCGGGTGACACCACGGAGGACATCGCTTTTGCGCCCGCCGGAAACGTGCCGATCGGCTGTAGCGCGGGTTTGTTTTTATCCAGCTGATAACCGGTAACGGTGCCGCTGTCGGCGTTGGAGACGTAGATCAGGGTTTGTGCCTGCGCGGTTCCGGCCAGCGTCATTAACGACAGTAGGGTGCCAGCATAAAGATTTTTATTCATTGTTATATCCTTATTATTTAACGGTAAGGTGTTACCAGCGGGCAGAAAATACCTCGCAAAGCTCGGCCACCTCATCCTCACCCAACGGCTGAGGCTTAACCGTCGCCTGCATCCACAGCTTTGCCGTTTCTTCCAGCTCCTCTAAGGCAAAGCAGGCGGCGGCAATCGAGTTTCCCCAGATAACCGGGCCAAGCCGCGCGAGCATGACGCCGCGAACCTCAAGCGCCAGCTGAGCAACCCGATCCGCCACCTGTGGCGCACCCGGACGACAGTATGGGATCAGCGGGATTCTGCCGACTTTCATCACCTGATAAGGGGTAATCGGCGGCAGAATGCTGGCTTCCTGCCAGACACCTTGCAAAGTCAGTCCTACCAGACTGGTAGAGTGAGTATGGACGACCGCCTGCACTTCGGGATTGCGATCGTAAACCTGACGATGCAGCAGCAGCGTTTTTGACGGCTTGTCACCGGCGATCCAGTCACCGTTCAGGCTGACTTTGGCGATACGATCCGGTTCAAGCCGGCCCAGGCAAGCATCCGTTGGCGTAATCAGCCAGCCGTCGGCCAGCCGGGCGCTGATGTTTCCGGCACTGCCGACGGTATAGCCGCGATCGAACAGGCTTTTACCCGCCAGGCAGATCTCTTCACGCAATTGCAGTTCACTCATTTTTTTCTCCGCTTTGAGGTTCAGGCTTTATGATCGGCCGCGATCACGCCGCTGACCTGCTGGTTTTTTTCAATCGCCAACGGTTCGATTTTGCCCATGACAAACATGAAGTTCAGCGCGCCAACGAGACAGATCCCGCCAGCGACCAACAGCGGCACCACAAAGGAACCGTGGCTCAGGGTCAGCATCAGCCCGGTAAACGATGCGGTGACAATGCCCGCGAGGTTGCCGGCAAAATTCTGGATACCGCCGAGCGTGCCGACGTAGCCGGAATTCGGCGCGACATCAGCAGGCAGCGTCCAGATATTGGCGGCGGTAAAAGCTAAACCGGCATAGGTAAGCGAGAACAGCGTCAAAATCACCGTAACGCTGCTGGTAAAAGCGGCGAAAGCAATCACGGAAGAGAGCAGCATCCCGGCAATCAGGCAGGATTTACGCGCGGTGGTTAGCGAAAAGCCTTTGCGATAAAGCCAGTCGGAAGTGATGCCGCCCAGCAGACTGCCGGGAATGCCCATCAGGGCAGGGATGGCACCAATCGTCCCCAGCTCTTTCAGGGAGAAACCGTGCGCCATGGTCAGATAGGTCGGGAACCAGGTCACAAAGAAATAGGTGGCGAAGTTCATGCAGAAAAAGCCGATCATCATGCCCCACACCGTTCTGAAGCGAAACAGACCGGCAATATTGACCTTCTCATTTTTATCCACTGTCTGGACGCCGCGATCGGCCAGCAGGTTCTCCCGCTGTTCAGGGTTCAGGCCTTTCATCGCCTCTGGCTCGCGATAAAACAGCAGCCAGATAGCCACCCAGGCCAGGCCCAGCGCGCCGGTAACCACAAACGAGGTTTCCCAATCCCAGGTGCTGATCAACCAGGCAACCAGAGGCAGCGCGATGGCGCTACCGGCACGCGGACCGGCATCAAAAATGCCGCTGGCCGTCGCCCGCTCCTTCTTCGCAAACCATGAATAGACCACTTTTGCACAGCCGGGATTACCGCCAGATTCCCCGATCCCCAGCAGCAGGCGTGAAGCAAAAAGGGAACCGAAGCCCCGACCAAATGCGGTCACGACGGTAAACAATGACCACCAGCCTACCGCGATAGCCAGACCGGCACGGGCACCCAGCCGGTCAAGCAGGCGACCGGCAGGAATTTGCATCAGTGCGTAAGTCCAGAAAAATGCGCCAAGGATCAGCCCCATGCTGGTGTCATCCAGCCCAAGATCTTTTTTTATATGCGGTGCAGCGATGGCGAGGTTAATGCGATCTATGTAGTTGATGGCGATGGCGAAAAAGCAGAATGCAATCATCAGCCAGCGGACTCGTGGGTATCTACGCATGGTGAATTCCTTTATTATCTCGGTGCGTTGGCGAGCGGGCCGGGACGCCTGTCGTCAGGTTGATTGTTATCGTTTGGTAAATTTTGGTCTGTTTCTGATAATATGATGTTAAAAGTAAGCGATTACAAAATTCAGTCAAGCAAAAAGTAAGCGCTTTCAAAACGAGATCTGGCCTGTCTGCAATTTTTGTGGACGGCATCACTAATTTCACTCTGGAGACCGACGATGTCCGATAAGCCTTCACCTCCCGCAAGAGTTTCTCTGGAAGATGTTGCCCAGCGTTCGGGGGTGTCCACCGCGACGGTCTCTCGGGTATTGAACGGCAGCGCGTCGGTGCGGCAGTCACGTCGCGAGGCGGTAGAGCGAGCCTGTGAGGAATTGGGATATGTGATCAATCGTGCGGCAAGAACGCTGGCGTCACGACGCAGCATGACCATTGGCGCGGTTGTACCCACGCTGGCGACGGAAACGTTCTCCCGCCCGCTGGCCAGCTTTCAGCAAAAGATCCATCAGTCGGGTTACACGCTGCTGCTGGCCAATTCCGACTTCGATCCGCAGACCGAACTGAACGAGGTGAACAAGCTGGTGGAGTACGGCATCGATGCGCTGATGCTGGTGGGCAACAGCCACCATCCGCGTTTGTGGGAACGGATTAATCAGCAGGGGATCCCCTGTATTCAGACCTTTTCCGTCGATCAGCGCTACCCCAGCGTCGGCTACGATAATCAGCTGGCAGCGAGTGAAATGACGGCGCATCTGCTGGCGCTGGGCCACCAAAAGTTTGGCGTCATCGTCGGCACGCCGCCTTCTAACGATCGTATTTCTGAACGCATTACCGGCACGCGCAATGCGCTGGCAGCGGCGGGTTTGCAGCTTGATGAGGCGAATCTTATCAGCAGCGCTTTCACCATGAACGAAGCACGACAGGCGATGTTTAAGCTGCTGGATGGCCCAAACCCGCCTACCGCCGTGATCTGTGGCAATGATTTACTGGCATTCGGCGCAATGCGCGCGGCGACAGAACGCTATCTGCGCATTCCTGGCGATATCTCCATAACCGGCTTTAACGATTATGAATACGCTGAACACCTTGAACATCCGCTGACCACCATGCGTGTGGAGCTGGCGCAGATTGGTCTCTGTGCGGCGGACTACCTGCTGGCTACGCTAAACGGTGAAGACGCGCCCCGGCAAACACAGCTAAAGCCGGAACTGATTGTACGCGGCAGCAGCGGCTCTGCGCCTCGCCAGCGCTAACCCTTAGTTGCGCAGCGACATGCCGAACGCCTCGAACGCGCGGCCCGCTTCGGCAGAGCGCAGGAAATCGAGCAGCGCGGCGGCCCCCTGCGGATTCTGCGCGTTGGCAAGCACGCCAGCTGAGATCGAGGTCGGCTGCTGCACGGCATCCGGTAGCGGCCCAATCACCTTAATGCCTTTCACCGCCAGCAACTCGCTGATCTGCTGTACGGCAATGTCCGCTTTGCCTGCGATAAGCTGGCTGGCGGTAAAACCTTCGCCGATCGTGGTGGCGCGTGCAGCCATCGCTTCTTCAATCCCCAGCTGCTTCAGCACCGTCTGAAAGTAAATGCCGCTGGCACCGCCCAGAGACCAGCAGACGGATTTGGCGGCCAGCAGTGCTTTTTTCAGCGCCTCAACGCTGCTGATATCGGGCGCTTCGGCTTGCGGCAGTATCGCCAGACCAATCGGTGAATCCACCAGCTCCACGCGGCTGCCGCCCGTAACCACCCCTTCGGCAATCAGCTTATCCATCGCCTTAACGGTAACGATAACCGCATCGGCCGGCTCTCCAGCGGCCAGCTTTTTTTCGATCGCCGTGGTGGGGCCCCAGTCGATCGCCAGCGGATTATCCGGATGCTGTGTTAGCCACGTGGCTTCCAGCTGTGCAAAGGGCGCCCGGATGGCGAGCGCGCTGAACAGGCGAATTTGTTGGTTTCTGCTCATAAAAATCCTCTTAAGAGAGTGTTAACCCTGCACAGGAGCAGGGAGCATGCGCAGGCAAAAAAAGCCGTCCGTAGCAGCCCTTAACGGGCCGTCCATAGCGCGTGATGCTTGCTCCAGGCGTGTGCTCCTTTCGTTCCAGGCGCGTGCCCGTTATCAGCTTTTCCGCAGGTAGCTGGCGTCAAGTTCTGCCGGTGTACGCACGCCAATCAGCGCCAGATCGCGGTCGATTTCGTCCCGTAAAATATGCATGGCGTGTTCCACACCTGTCTGGCCGCCCACCACGGCGGCGTAGAGGAAAGGACGTCCGAGAAAGACAAAATCCGCGCCCAGCGCCATCGCTTTCATCACGTCGGTACCACGACGAATACCGCTGTCGATGATCACTTTCATTGCGCCTTTTTTGGCCGCGATTTCCGCCAGCGTTAGCAGCGGCGGCACGGTGTGATCCAGCTGGCGACCGCCATGATTCGATAAAATGACCGCGTCCGCCCCCAAATCCCGTGCGATAAAAGCATCTTCCGGTGACATCAGTCCTTTGATTACCAGGTTGCCGGGCCATTTTTTGCGAATGGCCTCGACGTTTTTCCAGCTCAGCTTGTCGCGTGCCTGAGTATTGCGTACCTTGCTGGACATCATCGGCGGGCCACGTTCGGCATCGGTATTTTCAAAGTGTGGTGCGCCGTGGCGCAGAAAGGTTTGCGCCACCGTTCCCAGCAGCCAGCGAGGGTTCATGGCGCTTTGCAGCGCCACTTTTGGCGTAATTTTTATCGGCATGCTAAACCCGCTGCGGGTGTTGTGCTCGCGGTTGCCGAGCATCGGCGTGTCGCCCGTCACCACCAGCGTCTGATAACCAGCGGCGGCAACGCGATCGAGTAAGCGGTCGATGCGTGGCTGATCGCCCGCCAGATAAGCCTGGAACCAGGCGTCCGGGTTCGCCTTATGGACATCTTCCAGTTTTACCAGCGACGATGCGCTGAGGATCATCGGTACGTTCATCTCCCGTGCGGCTTTAGCCAGGGCAATATCTGCCTGATAAGCCACAAAAGAGGCGCCCCCCAACGGCGCCACGCCAAACGGGTGCTGATAAGCGTGACCGAAAAGCGTGGTGCGCTGATCGCGGCCAGAGACGTCTCTGAACATGCGGGGAATAAAAGTATATTGTTGATAAGCTTCGATGTTTCCGGCAATGCCGCGTCCGGTTTCCACGCCGCCTGCCACATACTGATAGATCATATTCGGCAGGCGGCGTCGTGCGTGACGTTCAAAATCATCTAACGCCAGCAAATCACGAAAATGGCGCGGTACCGTTTTTACCGCCGGACTCTTCACGACCGAGGGCGATGCCGTGCGCAGGGAAGAGGAATTTGCAGATGATGTCATAGTGCGTTCTCACAATCGGAGGATAACCATCAGGCTCGGGCAGGACTGCGCCTGACCAAACAGGAAAAAATTTTGTAAGCGCTTTCAATTTTGGTCAATCATCTCTAACATTTCAATAACACCCTGGCATCCTTATTGGGTTTTTATGTGATCCGGCTCACTTTACAGCAATATTTGTAAGCCCTTACATTTAACGCAACCCCCCGACAGCCTGTTTTCTGGAGATGATTATGCGATCCCGAATTGTATTACTGCACGCCACGCCCGTCGCGATGACGCCGATCCATACTGCTTTTAACGAGGTCTGGCCTGAGGCGGAAACCGTTAATTTGCTGGATGACGGGCTTTCTCTTGACCGCGCCAGGGAAGCGGAACTTTCGCCAGCGCTGACGGAGCGCTTTGTCCGGCTGGGACGCTATGCGTATGACATGCAGGCGCAGGGGATTCTGATTACCTGTTCCGCCTTTGGACCCGCCATCGATAAGCTGGCAGCCGCCTTGCCCATTCCGGTGTTAAAACCGAACGAAGCGATGTTTCATCAGGCGCTTGCGCAGGGGAAAAATATCGGCATGCTGGCAACGTTTGGCCCGGCGGTAGAGACGATGACGGAAGAATTTAACGACTATGTTAAGCAACATCATTCTTCGGCCCGTTTAACGACGGTGCTGGTTGATAAGGCCATTGATTTACTGAAGCAGGGCGATGCCGAAAGCCATAACCGGCTGGTGGCTGAACGCGCACAGGATCTGGCCGGTTGCGATGTGATTATGCTGGCACATTTTTCCACTTCCCGTGCGGCGGCCAGCGTGCGCCAACAGGTTTCGGTGCCGGTGCTGACCGCGCCTCATGCGGCCGTGCAGCAGATGAAAGCCCGCATCGCGGGTAAGGAGTGACGTATGTTAATTGGCGTAATTGCAGATGACTTTACCGGCGCCAGCGATATCGCGGCTGCCCTGACCAAAGGATTGGGAGAAGGGGGGCTAAAAACCACCCAGTATCCGGGCCTGCCGACCCGACCCGCCGGGGGCGATGTTGAAGCAGGCGTGATTGCCCTTAAAAGCCGCTCAATACCCGCGCAGGAAGCCGTGGCACAGTCGCTGGCTGCCTGCCGCTGGCTGTTGGATCAGGGCTGCCAGCAGATTGTCTTTAAATATTGCTCAACTTTTGACTCTACGGACGAGGGCAATATTGGTCCGGTCATTGATGCGCTGGCGGCACTGTTGGAGACGGAGAGCGTCGTCGTTTGTCCGGCGTTCCCTGCAATGGGCCGTACGGTTTATCAGGCGCATCTGTTTGTGCATGACCAACTGCTCAGCGAATCCGGTATGGCCCATCACCCGCTGACGCCCATGAAAGACGCCGATTTGCGACGCGTGCTGCAACCGCAGACGACGAACCGCGTGGCGCACGTCCCGTGGCAAACGGTGGTTCAGGGCAGCCAGGCAATCCAGGCGCTTTTTGCTCAGCAGGCACAGCAGGGGCGAACGCTGCATATTGTTGATGCCCTTAGTGATTATGATCTGACGGCTATTGGTCGCGCCTGTGCAGGAGCAAAACTTGTTACCGGCGGTTCAGGCATCGGACTGGCGCTGTCGCACAATTTTATCCGTAGCGGACAGGCATTTGGCCAGCCGGCGCGGGCGTCGTTTGTTAACGGGCCGGAAGCCATCCTGGTCGGCAGCTGTTCGGGGGCGACCCGTGAGCAGGTAGCCTGGCATCAAAAAACGCATCCGGTGATGGCAATCGAGGTGAAAGCAGTACTGAGTGGCGAAACCGGGCCGGAACAGATTGTGGCTTTTATTCGGCAAAATCAGGGTAAGTCGCCGTTGGTATACTCATCAGGCGAGCCGGATGCGGTTAAGGCCATACAGCAGCAGTATGGTCGGGAAAACGTGGCAGGCGCGCTGGATAATCTGTTTGGCGAAGCCGCAAAGCAGCTGGTTGCTGCCGGGGTAAGGCGAATAGTTGTCGGCGGCGGTGAAACGTCGGGCGCGGTCGTGAGCGCGCTGAATTTAACGGCGCTGGAAATTGGTGAAGAGATCGATCCCGGCGTGCCGGTAATGCTATCAAAAGGAGATAACCCGATTGCGCTGGCCCTGAAGTCAGGCAATTTTGGCGGGAAAGACTTTTTTGCACGTGCGCTGGAAAGGCTGAAGGGTCAGGCGGTTACGGGAGATGATGCTCGTTAAATAATTGCTGTTCGCGTGGAAAGGATGATGACCAAACTGCTGCGTTCAGGTCAGTCTGTTGACTGACGCCGGTATTGGAACCCGAAGCGTAAACCTGAAAAGCCCGCCGCCGAATAACGTCTCCCGTTCAGGAACCCGTCATCCGGCGGCAGTGGCAGATTAAAACTTAAAGCGTGCCGGTACCGCCGTCAGAACACCAGACCTGTCCCGAGGTAAAGCTGCTCTCGGTAGAGGCTAACGTCACGTAAAGCGGGGCAATTTCAGCAGGCTGGCCAGGACGGCCAAGCGGTGAAGTCGCGCCAAACTCCTTCACTTTTTCCTGCGGCTGACCGCCGCTGGACTGCAACGGCGTCCAGTAAGGTCCGGGTGCCACGGCGTTGACGCGAATGCCTTCTTCGCCCAGCTGTTTCGCCAGCGCTTTAGTAAAGGCAACGATACTGGCCTTGGTCTGCGCATAATCAAGCAGAATTTCGCTTGGCTTATAGGCCTGCACGGAAGAGGTATTGATAATGCTCGCGCCACGCGGCAGATGATCTACGGCCGCTTTGGTAATCCAGAACATGGCATAGACGTTCGTTTTGAACGTGGCGTCAAAGTCTTCCGTGCTTAACGTACGGATAGATTCATTAAACTGCTGACGACCCGCATTGTTAACCAGGATATCCAAACCGCCAAGCTGGCTGACAGCATCGCTTACCAGTTTTTTACAAAATTCCTCGGAACGGATATCGCCTGGCAGGGCAACGGCTTTACGGCCCTCTGCCTCAATCAGCTTAATCACCTCGGCAGCATCTGACTCTTCTTCAGGCAGATAGCCAATTGCCACATCAGCGCCTTCGCGAGCATAGGCAATGGCAACCGCGCGGCCGATACCAGAGTCGCCGCCGGTGATCAGCGCTTTACGGCCCTGTAAGCGACCGGAACCGCGATAGGTTTTTTCACCGTGATCGGGTTGCGGGGTCATTTTGCTGGCGATGCCTGGTGCGGCCTGCGGCTGCTCGGGGAAAGGTGGTTTAGGATACTCCACAGTTAGCAGAGATTTTTTTGCCTGTTCGCTCATCGTGTTGTGCTCCTTCATCTGTGGTTTTGTATCAGTAAGCCTGGCACAAATGTGATGTTTGTCACGTTGAGTTGCGTTTATAACTGAAAACGATAGCCAATCCCCGTTTCAGTTAGCAGGTGCTGCGGACGGGCCGGGTCGTCCTCCAGCTTCTGTCGCAGATGGCCCATGTAGATGCGCAGATAATGGCTGCGGTCAATGGCGCCCGGCCCCCAAACCCTGGTGAGTAACTGTCTTTGGGTAAGCACTTTACCCTGATTATTCAACAGCACGGCCAGCAGCCGGAACTCAATCGGCGTAAGATGAAGTTCTGTGTCATGCCGGGTGATGCGGCGGGCGGCGAGATCAACCCGTACGTTGCCGAAATGATAAACCGGTTCGCTGTCGGGTGATGTCGCTGAGCGTCGCAGCGCAGCCCGCAGACGGGCCTGCAATTCGCCAATGCCGAAGGGCTTGCTGAGATAATCATCAGCACCGGCGTCAAGCGCGGCGATCTTATCGTCTTCTCCACTCCGTGCAGAAAGGACAATAATGGGTGCCTGACTCCACTGGCGAAAATCGCGGATAAATTCGAGACCGTCGCCATCCGGCAATCCGAGATCCAGAATCACCAGATCCGGTTTGCGCGTGGCGGCTTCAATTAACCCGCGTTGCAGGGTTTCGGCATCATAAATCCGCAGGGCCTCGTCCTCCAGCGCAGTGCGCAGAAAGCGGCGGATCTCTTTTTCATCTTCAACTATCAGCAGGGTTTGCGTAATCATCAGTTTCCGTTAATTTCGGCACAGGTGCCTGGGGCAGCGTAGCGATAAAACTCGCGCCGCCTTCAGCACCGTTATGGGCAACGAGAGTTCCGCCATGAACGTCCACAATTGCCTGGCAGATAGCCAGCCCCAGTCCAACGCCGGGCACAGAAGATTCTTTATTGCCACGAGCGAATTTGGCAAAAATAGCCTGTTCCATGCCGGGCGGAATACCCGGGCCGGTATCCCACACCTCAAGCATCAGCTCGCCGGGTTTGATGCGGCTTCTTATCCCAATTTTCGCGCTGGTTCCGGCGTATTTCGCCGCATTTTCCAGTAAGTTTATCAGCACCCGTTCAAATAAAGGGCCATCTACTTCAATCAGCGCCAGCGGATCGTCCATATCCAGTAGAATATGCCGTCCTCCTAAGCCAGGTTCCAGCATTTTTAACGCGCTACCCACCACTTCTTCCAGCGTGAGCCACTCTTTTCGCAGGTTAAAACCGCCGGATTGTAAGCGGGCCATATCCAGCAGATTGTTCACCAGTCGGGTCGTGTTCAGAACATGTTGACGAATTTCGCTGGCCTGCGGCGCATGGGCCGATCCCTCGCTGGCGAGGTCCAGCGTCAGGATTTCAGCCTGACCAAACAGCACGGTAAGCGGTGTGCGCAGGTCGTGAGACAGCGCCGCCAGCAGCGAGTTTCGCAGCTGTTCCCGTTCGCTGGCAAGACGAGACTGCTCTTCGCGCGTGGTTAATGCCAGACGTTCCAGCGCGCTGGCGACCAGCAAAGTAAAGGTTTCCAGCAGACGTTGCTGTTCCGGGATCATCATTAACAGCTTGCTGCCTGATGCGACCACCACAACGCCTAACGTTTCATCTGCACTACGCAGCGGCATCATTTGCCAGGGGACGCCGGGCAGGGTATCCGTTCCTGCGCCTGCCGGTTGCCCGCTGTTAAAGCTCCAGCGAGCAATTGCCTCATCCCAGGCAAACGGGCCGTCGACGCCGTGCCAGGCCGTCAGCTGGCCGGTGCCGTCAGGGAGCAGCAGCAAACTGCGAGCGTTAAAGGTTGAATGAATAAAATGCGCGCTGGTGGTGGCGATAGCGTGGGTTGTACGGGCGGTTGCCAGCGATTTAGACATCTCATAAAGATGTCGGGTACGCTGTTCCCGATAGCGTGCAATACGCGCCTGGTAGCGAACGCCCGCAGTCAGGTTGCCGACAATCAGTCCTACGCTCAGCATCACGCCAAACGTCAGTAAATACTGTACGTCGGAAACCGCGAGCGTGCCGCGTGGCGCAATGAAAAACAGGTCGAAGCTGATCACGTTTAGCACCGTTGCCAGTACCGAAGGCCAGCGGCCATATTTCAGCGCGATGATCACCACACCAAGCAAATAGATCATCACCAGATTCGCAGCGTCAAACGCTGCCAGCCACCGGCTGGCAATCAGCGTAATCACAGCGGACATCAACACCGCCAGCGTACAGCCCCGGATCTGTACCCGCCACTTTTCGCTGAAGCTGCGGTCGTCTTGTTTTTGCTCTGACCAGACCGTGGCTTTGTCTTCCAGCGCCACGATCACCAAATCGAGGTCGGCAGCACGGTTGGCCAGCCTGTCGGCAAAAGCGCTGCCTTTTAACCAGCGTTTTCCGGCACGTCTGCCGATGATTATTTTGCCAAGATTGTGTTCGCGAGCGTAGCGTACAACGGCTTTGTCTGCGCAGGTATCGGCGAGTACCGCGGTTTCCGCGCCCAGTTCCTGAGCGAGGCGTAAGGCGCTGAACAGGCTGCGTCGCTTTGCAGGCGCGACCCGATGAAGCCGGGGCGTTTCTACGTAGACGGCATACCACTGGCTGCCCAACTTCGCCGCCAGCCGCGCTGCGGTACGTACCAGCTTTTCGTTACCTGTTCCTTCGCCAAGACAGAGTAAAATCGCGTCCCGTGTATGCCAGACCTTCTCCTCTCCTTTGATATCGCGCCAGGCGCGCATTTGATCGTCAACCCGATCGGCGGTGCGTCTGAGCGCCAGTTCACGCAGGGCGATCAGATTGCCCGGCCGGAAAAAATGCTCGATGGCGCGTTCGGCCTGCTCACCCAGGTAAACCTTGCCTTCATGCAGGCGCTGGAGGAGATCGTCCGACGGCAGATCCACCAGGATCACCTCATCTGCCTGGTCGAACACCGGGTCTGGCAGCGTCTCACGCACCTGGATACCGGTTATGCCGCTCACCACGTCATTCAGGCTTTCAAGATGCTGAACGTTAACGGTCGAAAAGACGTCAATACCTGCGTCGAGCAGCTCTTTTACATCCTGCCAGCGTTTGGGATGACGCGAGCCAGGCGCGTTGCTGTGCGCCAGTTCGTCCATCAGGATCAGCGAAGGGCGACGAGCCAGCGCCGCGTCAAGATCGAACTCCTGAACCGCGCGACCACGGTAAATCCGGCGTTTAGCGGGCTGGACAGGCAGCCCGTCAAGCAACGCTGCCGTCTCCTGGCGCTGGTGGGTTTCCACCACGCCAATGAGGATATCCAGCCCCTGGCTGCGCAAGCGCTGCGCTTCCTGAAGCATGGCGAAGGTTTTGCCAACGCCCGCACAGGCACCGAAAAAAATCTTCAGTTTGCCGCGATAGCGGGTGTTCGCCTGCTTCAGCAGATGTTGCGGATCGGGACGGAAAGGCTCCTCACTCATCGCGTATTCCTTACTCTTCCTGCATGGCGTCCAGCGCCAGGTTCAGTTCCAGAACGTTAACCCATGGCTGACCGAGAAAACGCAGCGGTGGCTGGTGGGTATTGGCATTAATCAACCGCCTGACCTGTTCCGCTGGCAAATCACGGGCGCGGGCAACGCGTGGTAGCTGCCACAGGGCAGCCTCCGGTGAAATACCGTAATCAAGACCGCTGGCTGACGAGGTCAGTAAATCAACCGGAATGGCGGCGGTAGCCTGCGGATTTTCTGCCCGAAGCTGCGCTACGCGTTCGGCTACAGCCTTATCAAGGGCCGGGTTGCTGGCGGCAAGGTTACTCCCGCCGCTTGCCATCGGATTATAGGGGAGGTCGGCGGTGGCGGAAGGACGACCGTGAAAATATTTTTCCTCACTGAATGCCTGGCCCAGCAGGCGTGAGCCGCGGATCTGACCGCGATCTTCAATCAGTGACCCCCCGGCCTGCTGCGCAAACCAGCTTTGCCCCAGTGTGGTTGCCAGAAAGGGATACAGCACGCCGGTTATCAGCGTCAGTAAAATCAGCACAACGAATGCAGGACGTAGTTGAGACACGGGAAACTCCTTACATCAGACCAGAGAGCGTCAGAAGCAGATCGATCGCTTTGATGCCGAGAAAAGGCACCGCCAGGCCGCCGAGGCCGTAAATCCACAGATTGCGACGCAGCATGGCCGCTGCACTGAGTGGCTTATAATGCACGCCTCGCAGCGCCAGCGGGATCAGCGCCACAATAATCAACGCGTTAAAAATCACCGCGCTGAGAATGGCTGACGCGGGTGAATGCAGATGCATAACGTTTAACGCGTTCAGCTGAGGCCAGCTGGCGGCAAAAGCAGCCGGGATAATGGCAAAGTACTTCGCCACGTCGTTCGCCAGGCTGAAGGTGGTCAGCGAGCCGCGTGTCATCAGCATCTGTTTGCCAATATGCACGACTTCAATCAGCTTGGTGGGATTTGAATCGAGATCCACCATATTTCCGGCTTCTTTTGCGGCCTGTGTTCCGGAGTTCATGGCGACCGCTACGTCAGCCTGAGCCAGCGCCGGGGCATCGTTGGTGCCGTCGCCGGTCATCGCCACCAGCCTGCCTTCTGCCTGATACTGACGAATTAGCGCCAGCTTGGCTTCCGGCGTTGCTTCGGCGAGAAAATCATCGACGCCCGCTTCGGCGGCAATGGCCGCTGCGGTTAAGCGGTTATCACCGGTGATCATCACCGTTTTGATGCCCATTTTACGCAGCTGAGCGAAACGGGTTTTGATCCCGCCTTTTACCACATCCTTCAGCGCAATAACCCCCAGCGCCGTTGCGCCTTCGGCCACCACCAGCGGCGTGCCGCCGGTTCGGGCGACCTCCATCACCAGCTGGTCGATCTCAGGCGGAAAGTGGCCACCGTTTGCCTCCACGTGCCGCCGTATCGCTTCTGCGGATCCTTTACGAATAACCAACTGGTTAAGATTGATACCGCTCATGCGAGTTTGGGCGGTAAAGGGGACAAAGGTGGCATTCAGGCTTTGAATTTCACGCTCGCGCAGGTTAAAACGCTGTCTTGCCAGTACCACAATGCTGCGCCCCTCCGGGGTTTCATCGGCGAGTGATGCCAGCTGTGCCGTATCGGCCAGCCTGCTTTCTTCCACGCCCGGCGCAGGCAGAAAGGCGGATGCCTGCCGGTTGCCCAGGGTTATGGTGCCGGTTTTATCCAGCAGCAGAACATCAACATCGCCCGCCGCCTCAACGGCGCGGCCGCTGGTGGCGATAACATTCGCCCCGAGCATCCGGCTCATGCCGGCCACGCCGATAGCGGACAGCAATCCGCCAATGGTGGTGGGGATCAGGCAGACCAGTAGCGCGACCAGCACGGTGACACTCACGGCGTTGCCGCTCCAGGCGGAGAAGGGCCATAACGTAGCGGTTGCCAGCAGGAAGACGATGGTCAGGGCAATCAGCAAAATGGTCAGGGCGATTTCGTTCGGCGTCTTGCGGCGTTTAGCCCCTTCGACCATGGCGATCATCCGGTCAAGGAAGGTTTCGCCGGGGTTGACGCTACAGCGGATCACCAGCCAGTCGGAGAGGATCCGCGTGCCGCCGGTCACCGAGGCAAAGTCACCGCCTGACTCACGGATAACCGGAGCCGACTCGCCGGTGATGGCGCTTTCATCTACCGATGCGCCTCCTTCAATCACTTCACCGTCGCAGGCAATAATTTCCCCCGCTTCTGCCAGCACGATATCGCCTTTGCGCAACTCCTCTGCCGGAACGAGATCGACAGCGGCTTCGCGATGCGGGGCGCGGAGTCTGCGGGCGAAAACGGTTTTTTTTACGCCTTTCAGACTACTGGCCTGCGCCTTGCTGCGGCCTTCCGCCAGCGCTTCGGCAAAATTAGCAAATAACACGGTAAACCACAGCCACAGGCTGATAGCGGCGGTAAAACCCGCGCTGCCTGAGAGCGTACCGAACAGCATGCCCAGCGCCAGGAGAGAGGTGAGTAAACTGCCAGCCCAGACGATAAACATCACCGGGTTACGCCACTGCGAGCGTGGATTAAGCTTTTTCAGAGCTTCGATCAGCGCCTGCCGAACCAGTGAGGGCTCGAACAGCGCCAGTTGCTGACGACTCATAAAGATTACTCCGTAAAGATGCGGGTCAGGGAAAGGTGTTCCGCAACCGGGCCTAGAGCCAGGGCTGGGATAAAGGTCAGCGCGCCGACCATCAGCACGGTTCCCGCCAGCAGGCCGATAAACAATGCGCCGTACGTCGGCAGCGTGCCCTGAGTGGCGGGCTGCGTTTTTTTCTCTACCAGCGACCCGGCGATCGCCATGACCGGAACGATAACCAGAAAACGGCCCAGCAGCATGCAAACGGCTAACAGCAGATTCCAGAAAGGCGAGTTGGCGGCCAGCCCGGCAAAGGCGCTGCCGTTGTTGTTGGCCGCCGACGATAATGCGTAAAGCACTTCGCTAAAACCGTGGTTGCCGGGGTTGAAAATCGCAGCGCGTCCGGCATCGGTCATCAGTGCCAGCGCGGTGCCGGTGAGCACCAGCGCGGGCGTGACCAGAATCGCCATTGCGGTCATTTTCATCTCGCGTACATCAATCTTTTTGCCAAGATATTCGGGCGTTCGACCAATCATTAAACCGGCAATAAATACCGCCAGCAGCACAAACAGCAGCATGCCGTAGAATCCAGAGCCTACGCCGCCAAACACCACCTCGCCGATCTGCATCAGCCACATCGGTATCATGCCGCCCAGCGCGGTAAAGGAATCATGCATGGCGTTCACCGCGCCGCAGGAGGCCGCGGTGGTCACCACCGCGAAAAGCGCACTGGGCAGGATGCCAAAACGGCTCTCTTTGCCTTCCATATTGAGATTGCTGGTAGCGCCCAGCGCGCTGAAGTGAGGGTTGCCCTGGGTTTCACACCACATGACTACCGCCACGGCGGCGACAAAAATCAGCGCCATGGTCCAGAGAATGCCTCGCCCCTGACGGGCATCGCCAACGGCTTCACCAAAGGCAAAACAGAGCGCGGCCGGGATCAGCAGTATCGCCAGCATCTGAATGGCGTTACTCAACGCCGTGGGATTTTCGAACGGATGGGCTGAGTTCGCGTTAAAGAAACCGCCGCCGTTGGTGCCGAGCAGCTTAATCGCTTCCTGCGAGGCGACCGGCCCCATAGGCATCAGCTGTTTTGCACCTTCTACAGTGACAAATGGCTGATATTCATTGAAATTTTGCAGTGCGCCCTGCTGGATAAACAGCAGAGTGATAATCAGCGACAGCGGCAGCAGCACCCACAGCGTAATGCGAATCAGATCCTGCCAGGCATTGCCGAGCAGCGAGGTTTGTTGACGGGTAAAAGCGCGGATCAACGCAAACGCCACCGCCATCCCGCTGGCTGCGGAGAGGAAGTTTTGCACGGTCAGGCCGACCATCTGGCTGAAATAACTGAGGGTGGTTTCGCCCGCATACGCCTGCCAGTCGGTATTGGTCACAAAACTCACGGCGGTATTCAGCGCCAAATCCCAGCTCAGGCCGGGCAGGTGCTGCGGATTCAGCGGCAAATCGCCTTGCAGCATCAGCAGAGCCAGCAGCAGCAAAAAGCCCAGCCCATTAAACAGTAAAATCGCCAGCAGATAGCGCTGCCAGTTCATTTCTTCATGGCCAGTGGCGCGCCAGAGCACCGTTTCTACGCGCCCGATCCACGGCAGCGGCTCGCCTGCGATCAGCTTTGCCAGCAGGCGTCCCAGCGGTTTTGCCAGTAACAGCAAAACCAGCATATAGCTGGCGATCAGTAAAAAGCCCGGGAGTGCCATCAGAAGGCCTCCGCGTTAATCAGGGCATAGACTAAATAACCCAGTAACAGTAGCACCAGCACCACGCCGGCAATTACGCCTGCACCCATTTTTCATCTCCCTAAGCGTTATAACGATATGGCGAGAGTGTAAAAATTAGGATGCAAAAATGGCGTATAAACGGCGGGGTGCGGTGTAAAAAAAGTATAAAATCGTGCTGAAAAAATTAAGCCCCGCCATAAAAGCGGGGCTTAATTCACGTGCTTACCTCTGAACCGGTTTACATCACGAGCGCACCAAATCCTGCAACACGGTCAGCTGCGCCACGGCTTTATGCATCGCATCCATCCCGTCGGCGGCATTTTTCAGGCGATCGATGTTTTCGGCCATACCCTGACGTTCAGCGGCATTTTGCTCGCTGAGCGTACTGATTTGTCCGCGTGCTGACTCACTCTTCAGCGCCATATCTTCGGTCGTGGCAACCGTTTTCGAGGCGGTTTTACGAATACGGGCGATCGTCGCTACCGTTTCGTTGATGCTGCTACGCGTGGCATCTGCCTGTTCTTTTGATGAACGAGCCAGGCGGCGCACCTCTTCTGCTACTACCGCAAATCCACGGCCCGCCGCACCGGCACGCGCCGCTTCCACAGCGGCATTCAGCGCCAGCAGGTTAGTCTGATCGGCAATCGTACTGATCCCGCTGGTGATCTGGGTGATCCCCATTGATATTTTTTCCAGCTCGCCGATTTCCGATCCCAGCTCGTCCTGCGCTTCCAGCGTTACCGTGGCGGCATCACCAATAGCGCCGATATTTACGCCGGCAATGTCCAGCGCAGCGCTCTGGCGATTGGTTGCCTGTTCCAGCAGCGGGAAGGTTTTAATCACCGGACTAATTTCCTGCTGGTAGTTAATGACTTTCTCAATAACGTCAGTTTGCAGCGTATGTAAGGCTTCCCAGCGGCGCAGCGATCGCTGGGCGTAATGACCGGCGTAGTCGGCATATTCAATGGGAAAGCGCGTCATCGCCTTTACGTCATGGTCGTAAAAGGCGAGGGCGGAGAGCGTCTGGTTAATCGGCACGCCAAAGATTTCACCGAAGCTGGAGAAGCCCGCCGCCGGTATTCCCTCAAACAGCTCAGCAGAAGGCAGGCTTTCCGGGTTATTCAGGCGGCGCAGCAAACAGTCGTTCAGCAACAGGCCGACCGGTTTGCCCCAGCTGGCAACAAATTTTTCCCAGTCACGTTTGGTCGCCGAGACAAAATCATAGGCTTCGAGCAGATAGAGGCGATCGCCGAATTCCAGATCGCAGAAAAACGACAGGCTGCCCGGCTCAATTTTTGCCACTGAACGAATAAAATATTCATCGGCCACTTTTACGCCAAAGGTTTTTCCTTTTAGCTTCTCTTCGAGTTGCGCAGGCTGACACTTCAGATAGTCGCACAACACCTGAACGACAGGCTGCTGGCGTCCTTTAGCATCGAACAGCGACGTGACGGTACGCGCCACCGGATCGGCTTCTGCCACCAGCCAGCTTTGTGATGTCGGCTGGAAGTTCTGGCTTTTAAAAGGCGCAAAAGATTTCCCTTTGGCCATTTTGCAAAACACGATGACCGCTTTGTTTTGCAGGATCTGCTGATTAGTCGCAATCCAGGTGCCGGCAAAGTCAGTACGGCCTCCGGCAGAACCGCCAATCGCCAGGCAGGGGAAGCGGCCGCTGTCATACCAGGCCTGCATCAGGAAGCCTTCTGAAGAGGAGAGGCCATCGCAGTAGATCATCGCAAAGGTCTGCTCGGCAGAAAGCGACATATTGACCTGCAAACGGTCGAGCTGCGCACGGATGCTGGCGATACGCTCGGTGACGTTGGCTGTCGCCGGCATTTTAAGATCAACGGTATGGACTTCATGCCCGGCAACCACCTGATTCGGCAGCCACATCCAGCTTCCCTGCGGCCCATTAGTGGCGCAGTAGGTGGATTTGCCTTTTTGCGCGCAAAGCGCACCGGTAGAGGAAAGCACCAGCACGGTACGTCCGGGCTGGCTCATTTTCTGCCAGGCCGCGTTCACTTTGGCAAAATCCGCTTCTGGTGGGACAAAAACCATCAACAGGCCGGAACCGGATCCCGCGCCCAGCTGGTTAAATGACGTAGGCAATGCCCGACAGTCATAGGTTTTACTGACTGGACGGGCAGCCGTGGGGTTGAGCCTCTTCGGCAGCAACACATTGCAGAAATCAGTTAATTTACTCATGGTGTTCTCTTAAAAAAAATGGCTGTTTACCCCTTACAATAGGGTTTTCTTGTTTTAATCATCACGCTCCCGTCTTCACGGGAGCGTGGGTCGGACTCAGGCGTCTGCCAGGCGGAAAGTAGAAACGGAGTGGGTTAAATGCAGCACCTGTTCTTCCAGCGAGGCGGACGCGGCGGCAGATTCCTGCACCAGCGCCGAGTTTTGCTGGGTGACGCTGTCCATTTCCGTCACAGCCTGTTCAATCTGGCTGATTCCGCGGCTTTGCTCATCGGACGCGGTGGAAATATGATCCATCAAGACATCGACCTGGCTGACTGATGCGATAATTGCGCCAATCGCATCGCCAGTTCTGGAAACCTGATCGGAACCGGCTTTAATGTTGGCGACGGATTCGGCAATCAGGCTTTCAATTTCTTTTGCCGCAACCGCGCTGCGTTGCGCAAGATTGCGTACTTCGCCAGCGACAACGGCAAAGCCGCGGCCCTGCTCACCTGCACGCGCTGCTTCAACCGCCGCGTTCAGTGCCAGAATGTTGGTCTGGAAAGCGATACTGTTGATAACGCCGGTAATGTCTTCAATCTTTTTCGAACTGCTGTTAATCAGCCCCATGGTGACAATCACTTCCTGCGACACTTTCTCGCCGGTTTTGGCATTTTTCACCGCTTCGCTGGTTAAACGGCTGGCTTCAAAAACGTTTTCGGTGTTCTGTTTTACCGTTGCGCCCAGCTCTTCCATGCTGGCGGCCGTTTGCGTCAGGGCAGCAGCCTGTTGTTCAGTACGCGAGGCAAGGTCAACGTTACCTGCCGCAATTTCCTGCGAGGCACTGGATACCGTCTGCGTGGAGCTACGAACCTGGCTGATGATTTCAGTCAGAGAGCGACGCATCTGTTCCATGGTGCGCATCAAATCCTGAATTTCGCTGCGTGAAGAGGCTTTCACCGGCACCGGCGTGTCCAGAATCCCTTCAGAAATCTGGCTGCAATGGGTTTTGGCGCTGTCCAGCGGGTTAAGCACATAACGCTTCAGGAACATCAGCACGGCGGCGATCACCACCAAAAACAGCACGCTGAAGGCGATAATCAGGCCAATCCCGAAGACAAAGTGGCTCTGTGCTTCAGCATTCAACCGTTTCGCATATTGCTCATGCAGCGCCAGCACCTGATCCAGCTGGATTTCATACGCCCGATCCAGGCGCACGACCGTCGCAATCTGGTTTTTAAAACGCTGCTGATCGTTAGCGCGTGCGGCTTCAATCATGGGGTCGATACCCTGCTGACGATAGGCCAGATAGGTATTGCGATAGGCATCGGCCAGGGCAGCTTCATTTGCCAGTTTTGGCGCGGCGAGATAGGCCTGGAAAGCCTTATCCGCTTTGCCCATCACCTCATTCAGCCCGTCCATCGTCGGCTTAGACTGTAGGTTGCCATCCTCCATCGTTTTCATATATTCCATTACGCGCACCCGTAATGTACGGCTGTGGTTAATGGGATCGATGATCGACAGTACGACGCGAATCTCTTTATTCACCGCATCCAGCGACTGGTTACTGCGCGTCAGCAGCCAGACGTTGGCGATCATACTGGCGAAAAAAATGATAAATAAGAAAGATAAAACCAATAGTGAAGACTTTTTAAGCGACATCTGAACATCCTTAACAGGGACTATGATGCAGTGAGTATCGGCATTCCGGGGAAAAGATTTAGTTCTGGCGGTAACTTCACCTCGCTTAAGCCGCGCGTTATGTGGAAGAACTAAATCAGAAATGCTTATCAGATGGCGCATTAGTGAATAGCGAGCGATAAGTCTTTTGCTATGAATGCCCGCAAGGGGATGATTTTGAGCGGTGTGCGTCGGGACGATCTCAATCACAATAATTTCTGTCAGCGTGCCGGAAAGCCGATCGCTATCACTGTTTGTTGTTAAATAAATGTCAAATTTTATAAGCCTGGTATTAACTTTATTCAGCCGGTTGGAACTAAAACAACGGGTTAGCATTTTAATCTGAAATATTTTAATTAATTAGTAACCTGCGTTAACAACAATTAGATAACTTTTCGCTATGGCCGCCACCGACAGAAGGCGAATGCCGAATTGTAACGGGAGTAAATATCGTGTTGACCATACTCGGTTTTTCGATGGTGACCTGCTTCATGTATCTAATCATGAGCAAACGGATGTCGGCGTTGATTGCGTTGATTATCGTGCCGACCACCTTTGCGCTGGTGTTTGGCTATTACCAGGGATTGGGTGAGATGATGCTGAACGGCGTCAAAGCCCTGGCGCCGACAGGGGTGATGTTAACCTTTTCCATTCTCTATTTCGGCCTGATGATTGACGCTGGCCTGTTTGATCCGCTGGTTCGCTTTATCCTGAAACTGGTGCGCGGCGATCCGCTGAAAGTGCTGGTGGGAACCGCTATTCTTACGCTGCTGGTCTCGCTGGATGGCGACAGCTCGACCACCTATATGATTGCGGTGGCGGCTTTTCTGCCGCTCTATCGCAAGCTGGGCATGAACGTGCTGGCAATGACCTGTCTGGTGAATCTGGCCAGCGGTATTATGAATCTGTCTCCCTGGGGCGGCCCGACAGCCCGTGCGGCGGCTGCCTTACGCATTGATGCGCTGGACATTTTTATTCCGATGCTGCCAGCGATGTTTATCGCCTGTGTGACGCTGGTCGGCATGGCCGTTCTTTTTGGTCTGCGTGAGCGCAAGCGCCTGGGGGTAATTAGCATCAGTAATCAGCATCTGGATGAAATTGAGCTGGGGCTGGGGGATGCTAAAGAGTGTGAAGCCAATCGCCGTCCGAAAATGTTCTGGCCTAACTTTATCCTCACCACCGCATTATTAGTGCTGTTGGTCACGGGGCTGATGCCGATCCAGATCCTGTTTATGCTCGCCTTTGCCATTGCGGTGATGCTGAACTATCCCTCGCTGGAACAGCAGAAAGCCCGTATCAGCGCGCATGCGGGCAACGTGCTGGCGGTGACTTCGCTGATATTTGCCGCCGGTATTTTCACCGGTATTCTCTCAGGAACCGGCATGGTCGATGCGATGGCAAAAAGCCTGCTGGCGGTGATCCCCCACAGCTTTGGACCTTATCTGGCAGTGTTTACCGCGCTGGTCAGTCTGCCATTTACCTTCTTTATGTCTAACGATGCCTTCTACTTTGGCATTCTGCCGGTGATCGCCCAGACGGCTGCGGGTTATGGGATTTCCGCAGAGGAGATTGCCCGCGCGTCGATTATTGGCCAGCCGTTTCACCTGCTCAGCCCGCTGGTACCCTCAGTCTATTTGCTGGTAGGGCTGGCGAAAGTAGATATTGGCGATCATCAGCGTTTCTCCATCAAATGGGGGATTCTGGTCAGTATGGCGCTGCTGGCAGGCGGATTACTGTTCGGCGCATTCCCGTTCTATAACCGATAGCGGCACAGCTGGCCTGCCTGGGAAGGCAGGCTGGCATCCGGGCGGGCTACTGTCCGGGCACGCAGAATTCTCTCTTTGTGAACAAGTTAATGTGATCTGCGTCACATCAAAGGGTGACATTCCTTACGGGTAAATTGCGGGATAACCTTTGCCGACCAATACTTTTTGAGTCTATACACCTGAAAGTATTTATCGCAGTAACGGTAAAGGAGAAAGGCGATGAAGCGTGACGCACTGAGTGAAGAGTATTATGACGAGGTTTGCCGGGTAATTGGTGATGCGGTGATCGTGCTGTCGGAAAACGGTTTTAACACGCAGCGTGATGTGCTGACCCAACTGCTGAAAAAAACGCGACACGAACGTGAAGATGCGGACCGCGACGAGCAAAAGGTGCTGGAGCATGCTATCCGACTGATCAAGCCCGATTAATTTCGTTTTTTTTCACCAGTCCGCCACTAAAACAGGCTATTTCTGCCAGGCTTGAAGAGTGAAAAAACAGAAGTGGACAGCCTGATCCTTTAAGGAGAGAAAATGAAAAAGATTCTGACCCTGGCAATACTGTTAAGTTTTGGCGCAATGGCCGACGAAGGTGGATTCAAGGCGGGCGAAGCGCCGCCGCCGCCGCACAAACAGGACGCCGGCTATAAAGGCTCTGAAGATACGGCAGAGACCAAAATCACGCAAATCCGCTCACTGCGCGACGGGGCGTGGGTGACGCTGGAAGGAAACATCATCAAAAAAACCGGTGGTGATACCTACGATTTTCAGGACAAGTCCGGCGCGATTAACCTGACCATTCCAAAATCGGCGTGGGGCGGCAAGAAATACGATTCGAAAGATTTAGTCCGCGTTAGTGGATTTGTTAAAGGCAAAGGTAAACAGACGCATGTGCTGGTGAAGCAACTCGGCGAGCCTTAAGGCCCGCTCCAGAGTCAGGAAGTCGCCTGGCGCGCTTCGGCAAGCAGTTGAGTGAGATGCTGAAGAGAGAAAAGGGCGGCTTCATGCACCACGGTTCCCGCATCCCCGGCAATGTATCTTACTGTGCTACACACCTGTTCGTCAGGCAAACACCAACCAAACCAGATTGTCCCCGCCGGGGTACCGTCTTCCCCACCGTCAGGTCCGGCATAGCCGCTTACCGCCAGGCTAACGGCTTCACCAGAGACGGCCTTCGCGCCCTCCGCCATTTCCCGCACGGTGGCTTCGCTCACGGCGGTATTTACCCGCAATGTATTTTCACTGACGTTCAGGAGACGGTGTTTGGCGCTATCGGTATAGGTGACAAAGCCGCTGGTGAAAAAAGTACTGCTGTCGCTGGCGGCACCCATTGCGGAACTGACCAGCCCGGCGGTACAGGATTCCGCAGTAGCCAGCTTTACGCCCGCCTTTTTCAACGCTTCGCCCAGCGCTTCGGCTGCCATTATCAATTCTTTATCCATATTATTCCTCTGTTAGCTAATACTCCGCTTCAGAAGTATAGATAAAGTTAACCGACATTCCTCCGCGCCAGCAGGCAAGTTAAACATTACTGACGATCATTACCGCCTTTGATTTGGAATCGATATTGGAAAGAGGGAGCCAGCTTTCGGTAAAAGGCGTTTCGTTAATTAGCGGTTCATGTAATCGAGAATGGTCCTCAATCACTGATGGATGGTGGAATTCTTCCAGCCAGCGCGAATACCGCGCAAGAAGAAGTTCCCGATTCTCGTTGGTACTGAAATTACGGATAAGCAACCATGAGGGGGGATCGGATTGATCGCGTACATAAAGTTCGAAGCGAGGCGAGGTCAGTTCGAACACCATAGGTTTGACCAGGAATACGTCCGTAAAGCGGATCCGGGACCATTTGTTGAGTAGGGTAAAAAAATGCTGTTTTTCCATGCTTCACCGCAATGAATATGCACAGTTTAAGGTTTGGCAGCCGCAGATAAAATCTGCCTGGCTGAACCAGCGTCGTTTTTCCCTGTATAAGCCGGATGCAACCGGTAAAGAGTAAAGTGAAGCATGCTGTATCTTCCAGTTAAGAACTGCCGTACAGCTTGTAGGGATAATGTAAAAATTGGTAATTTAAGTCCAGTTTTTTATGCAGCTTTTGACGCTTTTAGGAATGCGCTCATAATTTCAGCACAGGACCATCGCAAGCTGTCACTGTAGGGTGCCTGTCAGGGGAAGGCAACGAAAGGTTTTTGGCGGTAGGGCCGCCGTCATCTTATTGAAAGCACCAGAAAATGATATTTAGAAGTCAGGAATAAAATTATTTTTTAAAATTAAAATAATAACAATATCTGTAATTTTTAATATTCATGTTAATCATAGAGATAGAGAAAAAAGATATTTTTGTAATTTTGTTCTGCCGTTTCCTTGCAATTATGTTGTCTGCTGCTAAATTTAATAACGCGAGACGCCCACTATTAAATAACTTCTGTATTTCTCAGATTTTCAGGGTGAAAACCCGGAAAGGTTAGTGGGCATTCTTTTAACACGAAGAGGACATTTGTATGACTCAGCATCGTGGTAATGCAGGAAATTTCTCCGAAGATCGTGAAAAAGCATCTGAGGCAGGAAAAAAAGGCGGTCAGAACAGCAGCGGTAGCGGTAACTTTAAATATGACCGTGAAAAAGCGTCTGAAGCCGGTAAAAAAGGCGGAGAAAAAAGCCGCAAAAGCTAAGCGCTAGCTGAAATAGCCTCAAAGGCATCCGCCGCCCCGTTCTGTAATGGGGTGGTGGTTTTCTGTTTTCTGAAAAAACTTCTTTGATTCATACGCAACATCTTTCCTTGTGAGCATCTTTCCTTATGAGATAGTGGCAGGCTCAATAATCTCTTTCTCTATTTACATTAGCGTTATTATTTCGACAGGTTATTGTAAATGCATCGCGTGATGCATTCCGCCTGCAATAAGATAACGCTGATAATGCAGTTTCAGAATAATTTGCCGCTGCGCTTAGATAAAAACTTTGTATACTTTAAAACATTATGGAACTTGAGCCGGGGCACCTCCCGGATTGTAGGTTAGAGGCAGAGAAGGAGGGTGGTTATACCGACCTCTCTGTCAGGAAGAGAATTTGCGCATGCTTAAAATGATTAAAAGCCTTTTTGCCAGCCCTGAAAGGTTACTCAACGCGATGTCGCGAAATGATGTGCAGGAAGCGAAAGATGATGGAGAGCGGATCCTGATTGATGAAGATGGCTGCGCCTCCGTTAATCTGAACAGCCAGGAAGTGCATGAGGATTTCTCCCGACACGTGGAGATGTTGAAGCGGGCAAAAAGAACGCCCGGCGGTACAGACCGTGCAGAAGAATAAATTTTATAGAATTCAATGAACTTTCCGCCAAAAGCGTGGACTAATCCTGTAGTGAGATTTCACTGTAACGAATTTCAGCCCCCTTAATGGGGGCATTTTTTTGCGCTAAATCCGCTTCAGTTCCCCCGGGCAGGGAGAGCGTAGGCTACCAATGCATCACCAGTGGTGGTGCCCAGTCCGCCGTGCCCCCCTGCCGCAATAACCACGTATTGCCTGCCATCGTCGCCGATATAGGTCATTGGCGTTGCTTGTCCGCCTGCCGGCAGGCGGGCGCGCCACAGCTCTTGTCCGCTCTCTTCATCAAAGGCTCGCAGATAGTTATCCGCTGTCGCCGCCATAAAAATCAGCCCACTGCGGGTAATAATGTTGCCGCCCATCATAAAGATTCCGGTGGGTAGCGGGGCGTTGGTATGGGTCCCAAAAATGTTCATATCGCGAGTTGTGCCGGCTGGTCTTTCCCAGGCAATTTTACGGGTGTTGAGATCAATGGCAACCAGCTTACCCCAGGGCGGTGCGCTACACGGCGCACCCAGCGCGGTTAGCCAGGGTTTTACCACCGCCGCCCAGGGTGTACCGTACTCTGGTCCTACGGCGAACTCTTTTGGTTTGGGATAGGATTGCTTGCTGCCCCAGCCAGCCCAGTTTTTCATCAGGCCTTCTTTTACCGCTTCGTCCGCTTTCATCATCTGCATGGTGAACGGAATGTAACTGGTATTAGCAATTAACAGATGCCGTTGCGGGTCAACCGAACCGCCATACCAGTCCATCACGCCATCAAAAGCAGGATAGGCGATTGAGGTACCTTCTGCGGGCGGCGTGTATTGGCCCTGGTAGCGATAACGATGAAACTGAATGCGACAGATAAGCTGATCGACAGGCGTTGCTCCCCACATATCGGTTTCTTTCAGATCGGGTGGTGAAAGCTCGGGCATGCCTGCTGGATCGGGTTGAGTAGGAGAAAGACGTTCTCCAGGTAAGGATGGCGATGTCGGCACGGGTTTTTCATTGACCTGCGCTAAGGGCTTACCGGTGCGGCGATCCAGCAGGAACAGCTTGCCCATTTTAGTTGTTTGCACCAGTGCCGGAACGGTATCGCCGTTTTTTCCGGGTAAATCGACCAACGTTGGACCAACGGGGAGATCAAAATCCCATACGTCATGATGGACCGTCTGGAAATGCCAGCGCTCTTCACCGGTATGGATATCCAACGCCACCAGCGAACTGGAATATTTCTCATCAAAAGAACGCCGGTGGGCGCCGTAATAATCTGGCGTCGCGTTTCCTAATGGAATATAGATTAACCCCAGTTTTTCATCGGCGGTATAGGTTCCCCAGCCGTTGGGCGTACCGCGGGTGTAAACTTCGCCAGGTTTTAACGGCGCGTTCTGCGGCGTTCGGCCCATATCCCAGGCCCAGTCAAGCTGGCCGCTGTTAACATCGTAAGCACGCACCACGCCGGACGGCTCTCCGGTGGATTGGTTATCATAAATCCAGCCGCCAAGCACAATGCGCCCCTCCATGACCATCGGTTGTGACGTGATGAAGTGGAAGCCGGGTGGCACCTCGCCCAAATGGTCGGTCAGGCTGACAAAGCCGTTTTGACCAAAAGAGGGACAGGGTTGCCCCGTTTGTGCATTCAGCGCGACCATCCGCGCATCGCTGGTGGTGGTAATAATTTTTTCCGGGCAGATGCGGTCATCCACGGTTTTACTGTATGCCACGCCACGGCAGGCCAGATATTCATTGGCTGAAGTATCGGCTTTGGGATCAAATTTCCATCGTGTATGCCCGGTTGTGGCATCGAGAGCGATCACTTCACGGTGCGGGGTACAAATATAAAGCGTGTCGTTCACCTTGACAGGAGTGACTTCGAAATTAAACTCTCGTCCGGCTTTATCTTCTCCTTTGCGCAGATTGTCACCGGTATGAAACGTCCACGCAGGTTGCAGCTGGCTGACGTTTGCTGGCGTAATTTGCGTAAGGGGAGAAAAGCGCTGACCTGCGGCAGTACGACCATAATGTTGCCAGTCGTTATTTCGATCGCTTGCGTCGCTATTCTGAGACCCGGCAGCGGGCAACGATTCCCGGTGCACAAACCGCTGGCCGGTTATGTGCCAGCCCGCGTAAAATATGCCTGCAAGGGTTACGATGTAGACCACGCCTGCCAGCGTACCGACCCGGTGTTGGCCCTGTGCCGCCATGACTGGGCGAGTCACCCACGGCATGCTGCACCAGACGCCCAGTACGGCCAGTGCAAAAAGACGTGGCATTAACTGCCAGCCATCGAGACCGACCTCCCACAGTGACCAGATCAGGCAAACAATAAATGAAAGCAAATAGAGCCAAATCCCGGCAGCCTGACGCCGGACAATCAATATGCCGCTCAGCAAAAAGCCAGCACCAAACAACAAATACCATGGGCTGCCACCAAGCGCCGCCAGCCAACCTCCCAGCAGCAGAAACGCCAGTCCGAACAGCCCGACGACAATCCCGGTGAGAGAAGAGAACGTAAATAATTTCTTCAGCATGATGTGTTAATCATTAAGTTAGGGGTGAATCAAGGATATAAGGCGTGACGGCGGGCGAGGGAGAATGACGAAGTTATCCATGCGGATAATTTAAACAGCTTCTATAACAAAGGATTAGGGCGAAAGATTATTGTCTCAAAATCTTACTGGCGGCGTCGGGTGTAAACATCGCTCCTCACTCATTGCACTTAGCCTGAGGAGCGGATGAGTCTTGATGTTATTCACCTTGTTTCGCGACAAACTGATTTTCCGGTTCCGCCAGCCCAAGGTTTTCACGCAAGGTTGCGCCTGCGTATTCTGTACGATACAGCCCGCGCTGTTGCAAAATCGGCACGACCTGGTCGACAAAGTCATCAAACGAGGTGGGTGTTCCGCCTCGCACAATAAATCCATCGGCTGCGCCAGTGGTAAACCAGTGCGCCAGCCCGTCCGCCACATCCTTTGCGGTACCAAGGAAAGTAGGACGGGGTGTAGCGGCTTCAAGCGCGACCTGACGCAGCGTCAACGACCGCTCTGCCGCCTGTTTCTTGATTGTATCCGTGGTGCTGCGGAAGCTATTGCTGCCTAAATCGCCGATATCCGGGAACGGGGCTTCAGGATCGTACTGACTGAAATCATGATGTTCGAAATAGCGCCCTAAATAGTCCAGCGCCTGCTCAAGCGTCACCAGCTGCGCGGTCTGCTGATAGCGGCGCTCTGCCTCTTCCAGACTCTCGCCAATAATGACGCTAATCCCCTGAAACAGTAAAATACTTTCAGGTTTTCCGCCGTTGGCCACGCGCTGACGGCGCACATCATCAGCATAAGCTTTAGCCAGCTCGGGCGTTTCCTGGCGAGTATAGATTGCATCCGCCGCCTGAGCAGCAAAAGCTTTCCCCCGATCGGAGGCGCCTGCCTGAAACACAATTGGGCGGCCCTGCGGCGTTCTGCCCACGTTCAGTGGCCCCTGTACGTGGTAATAGTCACCCTGATGATTGAGCGTATGCATTTTTTCTGGCGCAAAAAACTGCCCCGTCTGCTTGTTACGTATAAAAGCGTCGCCTTCCCACGAATCCCAGAGTCCTTTCACCACCGTGACAAATTCGGCAGCGATGCGATAGCGCTCATCATGCTCAGGATGCACCAGGCGTGAAAAGTTTTTTGCCGACCCTTCTAAAGGCGAGGTCACCACGTTCCAGCCTGCGCGTCCTCCGCTCAGGTGATCGAGGCTGGCAAACTGGCGGGCGACGGTAAACGGCTCGCTGTAAGAAGTGGAAAGGGTGGCGACCAGACCAATATGCTTCGTCACCAGCGACAGCGCCGAGAGTAACGTAATGGGTTCAAAACGATTAAGAAAATGTGGAATCGATTTTTCAGTGATATACAGTCCGTCGGCAACAAATAACAGATCGAACTTGCCCTGTTCAGCCTTGCGCGCCAGCTGCTGGCAAAACTGTACGTTGATGCTTGCGTCTGCCACGGCATCCGGATGGCGCCAGGCAGACATATTTCCTGACGCGCCCTGAATAATTGCCCCTAAATGCAACTGTCTGCTCATGCTAATCCTCCGGAGCGGGCCCGTTTGACGCAGAGGTCTGGGGAGGGCTGTGAAGGCGTAAAGGAATTTACCGCCAGCTTGAAATCTTTTTTCATATAAACGAGTTCCACGCCCAGCGGATTCACCCGATAGTGAAACGGCTGGTAGCCGCGCTGTTCATACAGCGAAGTCAGCCACGGATGGCGAATTGCCGTCGCCAGATAAACAGCTGGGGACTTCAGCGTGTCACGCAGAAAATCCTCTTCGGCATAGCGGATAATCTGGCTGCCATAACCCTGAGCTTTTGCCGTTTCATCGACCGCGAACCAGTGAATAAAGGGCCAGCGGGCGGGATCGTTTTCCGCTGCCAGCCAGGGCATGCGCACCGTTATTGTCGCTGTCAGCCCGCGTTCAGTTTCCAGCACGAAAGTGGATTCACGGCGGATGACCGCAAGCACGTCCTCCACGCTGGCCCGGGTAATAGTGAAGTGAATATTATGTTTGAGCAGGCTGGCGTAGGCCCGCTGCAACAGGGCATGCAACTGAGGCGCCTCATCCTCGCGGGCAAGTCGAATTCGGTTCATAGCGTCGCTCCTGACAACACATCGTAGCCCGAGGCGAGCGCAGCCAGAGAAGCAAGGCGGGCGGTAGCGTTGCTTATTGGGGTATCAATCACAAATTCATCAATGCCGTAGCGGGCCTGCAAGGTCGCCAGCTGGCGATGAACCTGCGCGGTTGTGCCGGTCAGCACCAGCGACGGACGCTCTTCAATATCATGGGGGCCGCCGCCCGATTGTCTGATCCAGGCTTCGGCCTGCTCAAGACTGCCGACGCTAACATGATGACCTTCCGCATCGGTGAGGCGAAACTGCTGGCGTGGTCCTAACAGATCTTCCGCCTGTTCTTTGCTGTCAGCGACAACGACCGGAACCGCCAGCAGGGCTTTGCGTCCGTGGCTGAGCCGGTGATAGGTGCCGATCGCGCTTGAAATCTCCTCCTCGCTGCCGTTGAGCTGGGCCGCAAAAACAAACTGCCAGCCTGACTCGGCGGCAAGACGGGCGGTGGCCACGCTGGCACCCAGCAGAAAACGTTCGGCAGGTTCGGGTGGCACAGGGGTGACGATCGGGCTGTCAGGCTCGTTCGCCGCCGCTGGCGAGAGTAGCCAGTCAGTTAGCTGCTGTAATCGTGCAGGAAAATCGGCGCCAGGGATACCCTGCTGTAGCGCCCGGGTAGAAAACGGCAATCCTCCCGGCGCTTTTCCCACGCCAAGATCGACGCGGCCGGGAGCCAGTGAGGCAAGCTGGTTAAAATTCTCCGCCACTTTAAACGGACTGTAATGTTGCAGCATCACGCCGCCTGATCCAACGCGGATGCGACGGGTCTGCGCCAGTATCCAGGCAATGGTAATCTCGGGAGAGGAAATCGCTAACTGAGGATTATTATGATGCTCGCTCAGCCAGAAACGATGAAATCCCCAGCGTTCTGCGCTTTGCGCCAGCGCCAGGGTTCTTTGCAGGGCGGCGGCAGCGCCTTCCTGGCCGTCGACCGGACTTTTTTCCAGCAGCGATAAGCGGTATCCCATCTGTGTTCCTTGCATTCAGGTTAATTGACCTGTGGCTGAGAGCATGCCCAGCGGACGGTGTGATTTATTCGCAGAAGATCAGAAGTGATAACAGTATCAGGGCAGGTTGCGGGTGGTGTAAAAGTACAATAATGAATGTGAAACGTCGCGTTTCGGCAAAGCGGTATTTATTGCAGGCACGCGCCGCTCCCGCTCAAAAAAGAATTCCAGAAAACGGCGCGCCGTCTTACGTTTAAATTTTGGAAGATGTTTAGCAAATCAGTCGTTAAATTTTATAAAGATGCGGACATTCAGATATGATCCTGCCGGAAAAAGGGATTTATCTAACAGGAAGAGAGGATGGCTAAGACAAACGGAAAACGCCAAAAAGGATTTAGCGGTACGCCACACGATTCCGCGTTTAAATGGTTTCTGACTCAACCCGATATTGCTAAAGACTTTATGGCACTACATTTACCCGCAGAATTACAAAGCATTTGCGATCTTAATACGCTGAAGCTGGAGTCAGGAAGTTTTGTGGAGGAAAGCTTACGCCTCTGTTACAGCGATATACTTTATAGTGTAAAAACGACGGAGGGGAACGGCTATATTCACGTCCTTATTGAGCATCAGTCCACGCCCGATCGGCATATGGGCTTTCGACTTCTGCGTTATGCAGTCGCTGCTATGCAGCGCCATCTTGATGCCGGATACAGTCAGTTGCCTCTGGTGATCCCGATTTTATTTTACACCGGCAGGCAAAGTCCTTATCCGTACTCAACAAACTGGCTGGCGGAGTTTGATAATCCTGCGTTGGCTGAGAAAATATATACCGCTTCGTTTGCGCTGGTCGATGTCACCGTAATACCTGACGACGACATTATGTCACACCGCAGCATGGCGGCGTTGACGCTGTTGCAAAAACATATTTACCAGCGTGATCTGATCGATATGGTAAACCGATTAGCCGAGGTGCTTCTCAACGGATATCTGACGGGACAGCAGCTGGTTTCGCTGATAAACTACCTTATTCAGGCAGGTGAAGCTTCAAATGCAAAAATATTCATACGCGAGCTGGCACAGCGACTGCCACAACATAAGGATGAACTGATGACTATTGCACAGCAGCTTGAACAGGCGGGCATCGAAAAAGGGATTGAAAAAGGGATTCAGCTTGGCGAACAACGCGGCATCGAAAAAGGACGCAAAGAAGAAGCGTTAAAAATCGCCCAGGCCATGCTGAAAAACGGTCTCGAACGCGCCACTATTTTAAAATTAACCGATCTTACCGAAGGCGATCTCGCTCAGATCCATCACTGATGCCATTAAGACCGGTCATTCGCCGGTCTTCTGTTTAATTATTATTCACGCCCGCTTATATCCCACAAAAACCTCTGCCACGCCTGTTGCCAAAGCGTAATCCACCTGTCATTCTGAATCTTTATTCCATTTGGTTATATAACATACTATTACAATCTTTTTCAGCAGGTCCATGCCTGCCTACTATCGCGGAGGCTATAAGTATTTCCAATAACGTACTAAAAATAGTCAGTGCATTTAACCAGCGGCTTCGCTAAATATTCGACGAATAAAACAGGCAACAAATGATAGTTTTGCGCAACGTTTCCAGAACCTTTCATGGCAGCGCTGGCCCCATCAAGGCGGTCGATGATGTCAGTTTGAAGGTCGACCAGGGTCAGATCTACGGCATTATCGGCTACAGCGGCGCGGGGAAAAGCACCCTGATCCGTCTGCTCAACGGGCTGGAAAAGCCGACCAGCGGCAGCGTCACCATCGCGGGCAAAGATATTGCTCAGGCAAAAGGCGAGGCGCTGCGTACGGCGCGGCTGAAAATCAGTATGGTTTTCCAGCACTTTAACCTGCTGTGGTCACGCACGGTCAGCGAAAATATTGCATTTTCGCTGCAAATTGCGGGCGCGCCAAAAGCGGCAATCAAAGCCAGAGTCAAAGAACTTATCGAGCTGGTCGGTCTGAACGGGAAAGAGGATACCTATCCGGCAAACCTCAGCGGCGGCCAGAAGCAGCGTGTCGGCATCGCCCGCGCGCTGGCAAATAACCCGGAAGTGCTGCTGTGCGACGAGGCAACCTCCGCGCTCGATCCGCAAACCACGGATGCGATTTTGGATCTGCTGCTGGACATCAACCGTAAACTGCAACTGACCATTGTGCTCATCACTCATGAAATGCATGTGGTGCGCAAAATCTGTCACCGCGTAGCGGTAATGGAAGCGGGGAGGATTGTGGAAGAAGGCGAAGTGCTTTCAGTCTTTACCCATCCGCAAATGCCGATCACCCGTCAGTTTGTGAAGCAGACGACAGAATACAGCAGCGCCGATACGCCGTTCAATCCGGCGCTGGTTGACTACGCCGCGGGCAACGTGCTGAAGCTGACCTTTGTTGGTCAGAATACCCGCCAGCCGATTGTCGGCGAACTGACGCTGAAATATGCGCTACCGTTTAACATCCTGCACGGAAAGATGACGCAAACCGCTAACGGAAATTTAGGTGAGCTTTGGCTTCAGGTTGCCGCCAGCAACAGCCAGCTGGAAAGCATCCTCGCAGATTTACATGCTCACGCGATTACTACCGAGGTGGTTACAAAATGATTGAGTCACTCTTTCCTCATTTGAAGCTGGACCAGCTGTGGGCCGCCACCTGTGAAACGCTGTATATGACCGCGCTCTCCGGCGTGGCGACGTTTGTTCTGGGTATTCTGCTGGGCCTTGCGCTGTTTTTAACCGCGCGTGGCGGATTGTTTCAGAATCGCGCCGTTTACTCGGTGATTTCAGTGCTGGTAAACGTCTTCCGTTCGATTCCTTTTATCATTCTGATTGTATTGCTAATCCCGTTCACCAAAACGCTGATCGGTACCATTTTGGGGGCCGATGCCGCTTTACCTGCGCTGATTGTCGGGGCGGCACCGTTCTACGCGCGTCTGGTAGAAATCGGCCTGCGTGAAGTGGATAAAGGGGTTATTGAGGCGTCCCGCTCAATGGGAGCGCGGATGAGCACGCTGATTTTTCGCGTGCTGCTGCCGGAATCTTCTCCGGCATTGGTTTCCGGTATTACCGTCACGCTGATTGCTTTGGTGAGCTATAGCGCCATGGCGGGTGTGATTGGTGCAGGTGGTCTTGGCAACCTGGCTTATCTGGAAGGCTTCCAGCGTAACCACAGTGATGTAACGCTGGTGGCAACGGTAATGATTTTAGTGATCGTATTTATTATCCAGTTCCTGGGTGATGTTCTGACAACACGGCTCGATAAACGCTAACTTTGGGGTATGAAATGAAAAAAACACTGACGCTGCTGGCTGCAGCAACGCTGGGTGCGCTGAGTCTGAGCGCGTGGGCAGATACGCTGACTGTCGGCGCTTCTAACGTACCGCATGCTGAAATTCTCGAGCAGGCTAAACCTGTTCTGGCGAAGCAGGGTATCGATCTGGAAATCAAACCGTTCCAGGACTATATTCTGCCGAACACCGCGCTGGCCAGCCGTGATATCGACGCTAACTATTTCCAGCACGTTCCTTATCTGAACAGCGTGCTGAAAGATCACGCTGATGATAAAAGCTATGACTTTGTCAGCGCGGGCGCGATCCATATTGAGCCAATCGGCATCTATTCCAAAAAGTACAAGTCGCTGAAAGATCTGCCGCAAAACGGCAAAGTGATCATGCGTGATGCGGTGGCGGAAGAAGGGCGTATTCTGACCATTTTTGAGAAAGAAGGCGTGATTAAACTGAAGCCTGGCGTCAGTAAAGTGGATGCGCGCATCAGCGACATCGTGGAAAACCCGAAACACCTGAAGTTCCTGGCAAACGTTGAAGGTGCGCTGCTGCCGCAGATGTATAACAACGATGAAGGCGACGCGGTAGTGATTAACGCTAACTACGCTATCGATGCAGGCCTGGATCCGGTTAAAGATCCTATCGCGGTAGAAAGCGGCGAAAATAACCCGTATGCCAATATTATTACCGTGCATCGTGGCGATGAGAACAAGCCGGATATTAAAGCGCTGGTAACCGTGCTGCATTCCAAACAGATTCAGGACTGGATCCGCACCAAATATAAAGGCGCTGTTATTCCGGTTAATAACTGATTTAATCTTCTGCGTTAATTAAAGGCCGGGAAACCGGCCTTTTTTATGTCAAAAATAATGTCTGAGTGGCACAGATGAAGTATTGATTATGCTATACGGGAAGTTATGACCTGCTCCCCATTGATTAGTGAATCTTGATGTTAGCAACGCCCGCTTCTGGCTGTGAGTTCAATGGGTCAATGCAACGCTATCCAGGCCATTGGTACTACCGCCTCGCAGGAGAGCATAATTGGACACAGTGTGCGAAGAAGGCACCATCCCCTCTGGCTAGTAAATATCCTCTTACAGCCCTCCATCCTTTCTCGATGTGTCATACGCACGCTGCGCTCTTTCCATCGCGGAGCCGTTGGCGAGCGACCAGTTATACAGGGCAGAAAAGGGTTCGCGTAGCGAGGAGCCAAGATCGGTAATGGTGTACTCGACGCCGACCGGCTGCGTCGGCAGGACTTTGCGACTGACAAGGCCGTTGCGCTCCAGACGCTTCAGTGCCTCAGACAAAGCCTTGTGGGTGATGCCATCAAGGCGGCGCTTGAGGTCGTTAAACCGCACCGGCTGCATGCAAAGGACGTTCAGGATCAACACTGTCCACTTGTTGGCAATATGTTCGAGGATGGGCCGCGTCACGGTGACATTAAGCGGCAGTTCGAGCACTTCTTTGGACATGGGTATACGCCTTAATATCTGAGCACTCTCAGGTACCTTTTTGTAATTAGATATCGGAATGATAGCATACATCGTCACCAGCGACAGAAGGACGTATGAGCAGGCTTTCAGAAAGCATTGCTGTCGTGATCGGTGGCCGTGGCGGCATTGATTGTGCCATGGCAACGCATCTGGTCGGAGGGCTTGTCGGCTCTTCGCGTCAACAACGGCATGCTGCCTCGTGCTCATCACGCCTTGGGTACGGGCATTCAGACAACCGACATTCCCTTTTACTCACAGGCTTGATGCCGTACGGTGCGCTTTAGGTAAGTCGCATTGGTCATGATGCTCTTTGGCTCAGCATTCGCTGTGGCCCACTATTATGCGGACGAATGGGCAGGGCAGCTATCGCTGTGAAACACAAAGCGGCGGTCGCTTTGATTGAAGTCCGCGAGTAAGGTTAGCCCAAACTCGCGAACTATTTGGTCAATCCCCGGCGCAACGATCATCCCGATCTCCGATATGGCAGGCCGGGGCCTCTTTGTTCCGTATCTCGTTACGCCGGGTTCGAGGTGGTGAACGGCGCGTCCTGTTTCTACACCAGTTTGGCGAGCGAGGCTGCGTCAAAGTCCTTCAGGGCGCTGCTATTGCCGGTTCGTACTTTCTCAGACCATGCCGGATCGGCGATGAGGGCGCGACCGACGGCGATAAGGTCGAACTCATCGCGCTCCATCCGCTCTACAAGTTTGTCGAGTTTGGCCGCAGACGAGCCCTCACCGCCGAACGCGCCCATAAAGTCTCCCGTTAGGCCGACCGAGCCGACGCTGATCGTGGCCGCGCCGGTCAGCTTCTTGGCCCAGCCTGCGAAATTCAGGCCGTGTTCGCCATCGATGTCCGGGAACTCGGGCTCCCAGAATCGGCGCTGCGAGCAGTGCAGCACGTCAACGCCGGCCTCTACTAAAGGAGTCAGCCAGTCGGCCATGAGATCGGGCGTCTCCGCGAGCCGCGCGGTGAAGTCCTGCACTTTCCACTGGCTGAGGCGCAGGATGATCGGAAAGTCGGGGCCGACGCTCGCCCGAACTGCCGCGACGACCTCTGCGGCAAAGCGCGAACGCTCGCCGATCGTGGCACCACCGTAGCGGTCGTTCCGACGGTTGGTGGCGGCCCAGAAGAACTGGTCAAACAGGTAGCCGTGCGCCCCGTGTAGCTCAAGGGTATCGAAGCCAAGACGCTTTGCGTCACTGGCGGCGCGGGCAAAGGCGGCGATCGTATCGGCAATGTCGCCATCGCTCATGGCGACGCCGCGCTCAACGCCTGGTGCCTCCAATCCAGACGGGCTTTCGACGGGCGAACCCGGCACCCACTCCGTCAGAAAGCTCTTGAGCGCTCCGGTATGCCAAAGCTGCGGGCCCATTCTGGCTCCGCCATCATGAACCGCATCGATCACGCCCTTCCAACCGGCCAGTGCCGCGTCGCCGTGGAAGAATGGGACGCCCGGGTCGTTCCGTGACGCTGGGCGATCAATCACTGTACCTTCGGAGAGGATAAGGCCGACTCCGCCCTCCGCTCGACGGCGATAGTACGACGCATGCGCCGCACCTGGGATCCCATCCACTGCGAAGCTGCGGGTCATGGGTGCCATGACGATGCGGTTTGGCAGCTCCATGGCGCCAATACGGAACGGGCGAAACAGGACATCGGTAGCAGTCATCAGAGCCTCCTTTGGAAAGTGCGGTTCGGCAGTTCAGTGGCGCCAATAGGGAATGGGTGAGACAGGACATCGGTAACAGTCATCAAAGCCTCCTCTGAAAGGATCTTACTGGAAAGACCCTGACGGTATCCGAAATATATTAAGGTGACAAGAACGCACTTAGAGTCGCCCAGGTATATGCAAGTAAACCGCATGCCTGAGGGCAATCACAATACTTCTACCGTTATAGAGCGGCCTGTGCGGCATTCTGCGCCAGGCTGGATGGGACCTTCCGAATTCGCCGATAAATCTGCCGGTTGCCAGAATATGCAGCCAGACTGAAGCCGGTTATTCTTGATTATGAATGGATCACATACGGGGAGCGGGTCACAGGGTCACTAACCGATATAGTGGATGTATTTAATCTTGAGGGCAGGTCACTGCAACTGGAAATCAAAATACGGTGGTATGGAGGCCAGCGATATCAGAAAGATGTGATTGAAAAAAACTCTGAAGCCAGTAGCAAAGCGGGAGCTGATAAAGCATGTAGTGCAGACTTTTTCTCTCAGCGTCAGACAGGCCTGCCGCTTTTTTCTCTGAGCCATACTGTTTATCATTACCGCCCCGACATGTTGCGCGATGAAGCGTTTTCACACCTTTAACGTTGTGGATGGCTATAACCGCTCTAAGCGCTGGCGAATGAAATTGACCTGAATATACCGGCACCGCATTTTATAAAATTTAAAAGTGCCCATCCGCAAATGAGCACTTTATTTTATTGCGATCGCATAAGTGATGTCACAGCCTTACCATTTCACCCCGTTACGCTGCCAGGCCAGCGTCCGATCGCGCACGCTGAACAATAACGTAATGACCGAGGAAAACAGCACGGCCATCACAATCAGCGCGCCATACATATTGGCATAGGCTGCCCAGCCCTGCGCCCACTGCAAATACCATCCCAGGCCGGACTTCACGCCCATCATTTCAGCGGCGACCAGCACCGAGAACGATGCGCCCAGTCCCATAAACAGCCCGACAAAAACGTGCGGCAGTGAAGCGGGCACCGCCACGCGCAGAATTAAAAAGAGGTTGCTGGCACCCAGCGTGCGGGCCACATCATAGTAACGGCTGTCCACGCTGCTCACGCCCGACCAGGTCAGCACCGTCACCGGGAACCAGGTTGCCAGAGCAATCAGGAAAATGGCAGCGGAGAAGCTGGAAGGGAAAAAGTAGAGCGCCAGCGGCAGCAGCGCCGTGGACGGCACCGGCCCGAGGAAACGCAATACCGGATGCACCCAGTAGCCCAGCCCCCGCGACCAGCCGATGGCAACGCCGGTAACAAAACCGCTCAGGCTGCCGAACAGAAAACCCAACGCCAGCAGCCGTAGCGAATTAAGCACGCTGTCGCCAAGGCGCGGCCAGTCGGTGGCGTAAGCTTCAATCAGCGCACGCGGTGGGGCAAAAAACGGCGGCGGCAGGAGAGCCAGTTTTGCCGTCACCAGCTCCCAGATGCCGATCAGCACGGCCAGCGCCACCAGCCAGCGCGCGCCACGGCGCAGCGGATCGGCCAGCAGGCGTAGACCGGCCTTGCTGACTAAAGCCGCCACCGACAGCACGCTGGCAAAGAACACAAACAGGTGATGCGTTTCATTTACAAAGCGCGGCGGTGCAAAGCCAACCTGCTTATCCGGCCAGACAATCATTAATGCGGCCAACGCCCACCAGGCAACGATTGCCAGCAATAGCGTTGGCGTCAGTACCGGCTGCTCCTGGCGGGCAGGATTCAGATGGTCAAGCGTTTCACTGGACATGCGGTCTCCTTATCAGGCCATTGCGTGATGCTGAGTATGTGAGGCGGGCAGCAGTTCCGGCACGTAATGTTCGGCAAACAGCCGGGCATCGGTATCGGGACGAATAACGTTAATGGTTTTCAGCTCATTGACGTAAATCGCCACTTCTTTGCGCAGCTGGTCGCCGGTAGAGTGATGGTGATGGGTGTGCTCGCTGAGCATGGCGGTGATGTCTTCAATCGGCACCTGGCCGGGCACGAAGGGCGCGAAGATTTTTGCCGTTTCGGCAGGATGATCGGCAGTCCACTGCTGCGCATCGACAATCGCCTGAGTAATGGCGCGAGCGACCTGCGGATTGTCACGCACCAGGGAGCCGCGGAGGCCCAGTACGCAGCAGGTCAGGTTTTTGTACTCGCCGTTCAGGTTGTTGTCGACTTCAATCAGGCCATCGTGGTGCTTAATCAGCCAGCCTTGCGGGTCGTCGGTGGCCAGCGCCTGCACTTCGCCTTTACGCAGCGCTTCGCCAAACAGGTCGGCAGGATACTGTACCCAGTTGACCTGCTTATCGGGATCGATTCCCTGTTTGGCCAGCTGAATAGCGAAGAAGTTGCGGATCGGACTGGCCTGGTCGGTAACGGCCACGCTTTTGCCCACCAGATCTTTCACGCTGTTGATCCCCGCATTTTTCGGTGCCAGCAGGCGCATACAGCCACCGTGCGTGCCAACCGTCAGATCCACATCAAAGCCTTGTTCCAGCGGCTTGAGCCAGCGTAGCGCCATGCCAATGCCGCCATCAGCCTGACCGGTAGCAATAGCCTGAAGCAGAGCATCCGTCGGGCCGCTAAAATTTACCGGCTCGACATTGAGGCCATATTTTTTAAAAAAGCCCTGCTGTAGCGCCACGGAGATGGGAGCCTGACAGACCGCCGTCTGTCCCCAGGCGAGCTTAACGGTGGTCAGTTTATCCTCCGTTGCCGCCCAGACCGGCAGCGCCGGGGCCAGACTCAGCCCGGCAGTCAGTAAGCTTATTTTTTGCAGAAAAGAACGGCGTGATAATGCGGTGAGTCCGGTCATGGGTTATTCCCTGAATAATGAAGTATTCCTTATATTCCCCGGGAATGGCGTCGCGCTGAAATAACAATAGCGCATTAACTTTGCCAGCCTGAACTTATTCATTTTCAGCGTTAACTTTGCCAGTATTGTTTATTTACCTTTATCGGTGTTTGTTAAATATTGAAGAAAAGTACCGACCAGAAGGGTGAATTATGTCAGTTGCGGAAACGCTCAGTCCGGCTACCGGTCTGGCGCTGGAAATTAATAACGTCAGCCACGCCTTCTATCTGGAGGGAAAAACATTGCCGGTGCTGGATAACGTCTCTCTCCAGGTGCAGCCGGGCGAGTTTGTGGCGCTGCTGGGGCCTTCTGGCTGCGGTAAATCAACGCTGCTGCGCCTGGTTGCCGGGCTGGAAGCACCCGCGGCAGGTGAAATCACCGAAGACGGTAGCGCGCTGCATGGCCCGGATCCCAGCCGGGTCGTGGTCTTTCAGGACCCGACGCTGTACCCATGGCGCAGCGTCTGGCGCAACGTGGCGCTCGGGCTGGAAACCCGCGGCAAAATAACCGATGAAGGGCGGCAGCGCGTCGATCGCATCCTGCAAAAAGTGGGCCTGAGTCAGTTCGCCAACGCCTGGCCGCATCAGCTTTCTGGCGGGATGGCGCAGCGTGCCGCGCTGGCCAGGGCGCTGGTAAACCGGCCGAGACTGCTGATTCTGGATGAGCCGCTCGGCAAGCTCGATTCGCTAACCCGCATCAGGATGCAGCAGGAACTGGTGGCGCTGTGGCGTGACCAGCAGTTCAGCGCGCTAATGGTAACGCATGACGTGGAAGAAGCGTTACTGATGGCCGATCGCGTGGTGATATTCAGCCCGCGTCCGGCGCGAATTATCGAAACTATTCAGGTATCGCTGCCCTGGCCGCGACGCCGTGACGATCCCCGACTGATCCAGCTACGTACTCAGGCGCTGGAACTGCTCGGAGCAGAATCCTGAGCCAGGAGCGCATAATGACAATTCACAATGGCCTTAATGAGCTGGTGGGGCAGACGCCTTTATTACGTCTGAACGGTTTTATCCGGCAGTTTCAGTTACCGGCGGAACTGATCGCCAAGCTGGAATATTTTAATCCCAACCACAGTATAAAAGACCGCATTGCGCTGGGGATGGTGGAAGAGGCGGAGCGCGATGGCCGTTTGAAACCGGGTATGACGCTGGTTGACACCACCAGCGGCAATACCGGCATCGGACTGGCAGCGATTGCCGCGGCTAAAGGTTACAAGTTTCGCGTCTATCTGCATGACAAATTAAGCGCGGAGCGCTTTGCCGTACTTCAGGCGTTTGGCGCAGAGATTATTCCCTTCAGCCAGGTGCCAGGATTCGACAAAATCATTGAGGAAAGCGATGGGGATTTCGTCGCTGCTGCGGGCTGGCTGGCTGAAAATGTGATCCTGAAAGAGCCGAATATTTGCTTTACCGGACAGCTGACGAATCCGGCAAATCCCCAGACACATTATCGGACCACCGGCCCCGAGATCTGGCAGCAAACGGCAGGAGACATCGATCTGTTAGTCGCCTCGGTTGGCACGGGCGGCACGCTTTCCGGCACCGGCCGCTACCTGAAAGAACAAAACCCGGCTATCCGGCTGATTGGCGTGGAGCCGGGCGAATATTCGATTCCTGATATCGACAATCCCGACACGCGAGAGATAACCGGCGTGCATGCCTTCAGCCACGTGTTGCCTGAACGCGTACCGCTGACGCTGGATCGGGAGCTGTGCGACGAGGCTTTTGCGGTCGAAAGCTGGCAGGCGGTGGCGACTGCACGTGAGGTGGCGGTTTCCGATGGGGTGCTGGTGGGGGAGTCTTCCGGCGCGGTGCTGTATGCCGCTCGGGAGATTGCCCGCCGGCCGGAAAATGCCGGTAAACGCATCGTCGCTATTCTTGCCGACAGCGGCCTGACCTATCTTTCCACCGGGTTGTTCGATCCGACTGTCACCCCTGAAGCGCTTAAAAACGCGGCGCTATTACGCCACGCGCAGCCTGAACCTGTTGGCTGAATCTGCCACGCTTGCCCGGCCGCTTTTTGCTGCCGGGCTTGCTGGCTAGCACCAGAACCGCAGCGCCAGGTTGAACGCATGTTCCGCCTTCACCTGACAGGCGCCATTAACCGGCGTGAAGGGAATATCACCCGCCATCAGGCTTACCCGCAATCTTTCAGCAGAAGTGGTGCGAATGCCAAGCGCTGCCATGCGGGGAGACCCGTCAAAATCACCGGGCAGCGAGCCATATTCCGCCAGTACCGCTTCCGGCTTTAGAAAACGTACTCTGGCCACGCCGGCAGCCAGCTCTGCGCCGCCTTCGGTACGCTTAATCCACTCTGCGCCAAACAGCTGGCTGTAAACCTCGGCGGCGAAGAAGGGGTCGCTGGCGGCGATAACAAAATCGGTAATATTTGCCGCGCCGTTGGGATGGCGTTGCCACGCATGCTGCCAGACAGCATCGGGCGTCAGATGCTGGCAAAAAAAGCTGCGGCCGTTAGCGACCGCGCCGTTTTTCAACCGCACGGTGCAAAATCGAGCCTGTTTCTCCTGCCCGTCGGGAAGCGTTACCGGACGATAAAATTGCTCAGGTTGATCGCTTTCCAGGCCCCGCTCGCGCAGATGCTGCCAGACTTCATCGGCGTTCTGCGTTTTCCACACCAGGCCGTTCAGGCCGGGCGGTGAAGTCCAGATAGCTTTACGTAGATCCGCCGCCCCTGGCTCATAACCCAACAGTTCGAGATAGTTTTCACCCAGCACGGCGAGATGATTGCTGGAGCCGAGAGAATGGTTTCCGCGCGCCGTTAACTGAAAGCCAAGGCGGCGAAACAGCGTGGCGGCTTCATCAAGCCGATCGGCCACGTTAATGACCGCATGATCGAGAACAGGTGCGAGTGCAGACATAGATCTCTCCCGAGTCAGACTGATGTCGTTTGCCGTGTTTGTGCCGTGATATTAGCCAGCGCGCGCTCCGCCAGCTGGCTGAAGTAACGGGCGGCTGGAGCCAGCAGCGCCTCGTCAGGATCAAAACCGGGATGGTGCAGGCCAAACGGGCTGGCGCTGCCGATACTGACAAAAGCGCCAGGGATCTGCTGCAAATAAAACGCAAAATCTTCGCCGCCCATTTGCAGCTCTGCCCGTTCAGCACGGTAACCGCTGTCGGTGGCAACATCCAGGCAGAACGTCGCCCATGCTGGCGTGTTAACCAGCGCAGGTGGGCCGGGTTGCCAGATAAGTTCCGCCTGGGCACCCAGCGCCGCCGAAACGCCGTCAATGATCTGGCGGATTTTTTGCGGGATTTGCTGGCGAATCCGATCGTTATGGGTGCGGACTGTGCCTTCCAATTCTACCGTTTGCGGCAGCACGTTCCACGTATTCCCCCCGCTGATGCGGGCAACGCTGACCACCACCGACTCCAGCGAGCTGTAAGTCCGGCTGGGCAGCGTTTGCAGTGCGGTGACAATGCTGCTGGCAACCACAATCGCATCCACACCTTCCTGGGGGCGGGCGGCATGCGCGCCTTTGCCGGTAACGCGGAGGGTAAAACGATCGACATTGGCATAAAAAGCGCCGCCGCGGGTTCTTAGCGTGCCGAGCGGGTATTCCGGTGCGTTATGCATACCGAATATCGCCTGCACGCCTTGCAATACGCCAGCTTCTAACAGCTGATTCGCCCCGGTAAAAATCTCTTCAGCGGGCTGAAACAGCAGGCGCACACGGCCGGCCAGCTGCTTTTCTTTCGCCTTCAGCAATTGTGCCGCGCCCAGCATGACCGAGCTGTGCAAATCGTGGCCGCAGGCGTGCATCACGCCAGCGGTGGACGAGCGAAAAGGGCGGTCGGTCGCTTCTTCAATCGGCAGCGCGTCGATATCGGCCCGCAAGGCAATCAGCGCCTCGCCGCTGCCAATTTCTGCCACCACGCCGGTTTTCAGCCCGTAATCGATTTCGCGGATAGCCTGCTGTTCCAGCCACTGGCGGATCCGCGCCGTGGTAGCAAACTCTTCGCCGGAGAGTTCAGGATGCTGGTGCAGTTCACGCCGCCAGGCAATCAGTTGACTGTCAAAATTCATCTTCTCTCCTAAATGACCCGTTCCAGGAAGCGTTGGGTACGGTGATGCGCGGGCCGGGTCAGCACCTGCTCGGCGCTGCCCGATTCCACAATTTTGCCGTCAACCATAAACACCACCCGATCGGCTACCTGGCGGGCAAAGCCGATTTCATGCGTGACCACCACCAGCGTCACGCCCGACTTCGCCAGCTTTTTAATCACCTCCAGCACTTCGCCCACCAGTTCCGGGTCCAGCGCCGACGTGGGTTCGTCGAACAGCATCACTTTCGGATTCAACGCCAGCGCGCGGGCAATCGCGATGCGCTGTTGCTGACCGCCGGAAAGCTGACGCGGCCAGGCCAGCGCTTTATCTCGCAGCCCAACGGTATCCAGCAGGTCATAAGCCCGTTCGATTGCCTGTTTGCGGGTGAAAAGACCATGCACCACGGGGGCTTCAATGATGTTGTCCAGCACGGTCAGATGTGGGAAGAGGTTAAAGCTTTGGAAAACATAGCCAACCTGAATACGCTGTTTAAGGATTGCCCGCTCTTTCAGCTCATACAGGCGGTCGCCTTTTTGCCGGTAGCCGACATACTCGCCGTCGATTTGGATAAATCCTTCATCCACCCGCTCAAGATGATTTATCGTGCGCAGCAGGGTAGATTTGCCGGAGCCAGAAGGCCCGAGAATGACGTTAACCGTTCCGGGCTCAATCGTCAGACTGACGTTATCCAGCGCGGTAAAGGCACCATAGCGTTTGCTGATATTGCTGATATCGATCCGGCCCTGACGGGTCTCTGGAAGCGGACGGACATCGCGGTGCTGCGGATAGAGTTCAAAAGCTTCAGACATCAGAGAGTTCCTCAGAAATTACGCGCGTGCAGTACGGCGGAAAAAAGCGAACCGGCCAGGGGAGGACTGGCGCAGGACACCCCGTGAGAAATAACGCTCGACGTAGTGCTGAATGACGGAGAGCACGGTGGTAATCAGCAGATACCAGACGCTGGCCACCATCAGCAGCGGGATCACCTGCTGCGTGCGGTTGTAAAGCACCTGCACGGTATAAAACAGTTCAGGCATCGACAGCACGTAAACAATCGAGGTGCCTTTAGCGAGGCTGATGACCTCGTTGAAACCGGTGGGTAAAATCGCCCGTAACGCCTGCGGCAGAATAATGCGAAAGGTCCGGCGCGAAGGCGGTAAACCCAGCGCGGCAGCCGCTTCATACTGACCATGATCCACACCGGCAATACCCCCACGAATGATTTCCGCGGTGTAAGCCGCCTGCACCAGCGACAGCCCCAATACCGCAACGGAAAACTGATCCAGCAGGTCGGTAGTGGAATAGCTGAAGAAGGTCAGGGAAGTGAACGGGATCCCCACCGACAGGTTGTCGTACAGATACGAGAAGTTGTAGAGGATGATCAGCACCAGCAGCAGCGGCAGGGAACGGAAAAGCCAGATGTATCCCCAGGCGAGCGCGTTCAGCAGCCAGGATTTCGACAGCCTTGCCAGCGCCAGACCGGTCCCGATAACGCAGCCAAACACCGTGCCCAGCAGCGTCAGCAGCAGCGTTCTTCCCAACCCGCCAAGAATGGTTGGGTCAAAGAACCACTGGGCAAAGACCTGCCATTCCCAGCGTGGATTGGTGGCGACGGACTCAATAATGCCCAGCAGAATAAACAGGGAGAACAGTGCCCCGAGCAGCCGTAAAGGGTAGCGAGCCGGAACGACAGTGAGCCGGGCGTGATGCTGGCTGGCGATCTGTGGCCGGGACAGGGTTTTAAAGGTCATCGCGTACTCCTATGCGCTGCGCTGAACGGGCTGGGTGAGCAACGTTTTAATAAAGGGCAGGCGACCATCATAGGGCGGCCGCGAATAGATCTCCGGATCCGCCAGCGGATCGAACTGCGGCAGATAGCCCTGCGCCAGATAAAGCCGTACCGCTTCAGGCTGACGGAAACCGGTGGTCAAAAACAGATCGCTATAGCCCTGCAACGCGGCCAGCCGCTCCAGCTCCAGCAGCACCTTCTGCGCCAGCCCCTGCCGCCGCATACTGGGGTGCGTCCAGATGCGTTTCAGTTCGGCAGTCTGGGCGTCGTAACGCTTGAATGCACCCATAGCAATTGGCGTTTCATGGCGTAGCAGGACGATAAATGCGCCGTCCGGCGGCGCATAATAGTCCAGCGGCTCCTCTTCCTGTTCGCCGAAATAGTCGCCGTAGCGGGCGCGATATTCGGCAAACAGCCCTTCAATGATCGGCTCAATCAGCGGATCGTCCGGGCGGGTATGGACAAAGGTTTCTTCAATCATCAGCTTCTCCCGTTATCAGTCGCCAAGGCCCGGCGGGTTAATTTCGGAATGATCAATTTTTTCAACCGACTCGCCCCAGCGATCCAGCACTTGCAGATAGCTACCGCTGGCAATAGCGCTGTCAAGCGAGGCCTGTACGGCATTGACTAAACCGTTACCTTTTTTCAGCGTAACGGCGACGTTAGCGGTTTTCGGCCAGCCGCCCGCCACCGTCCCCGCCAGCCGGGTGGTGCCGGTCAGTTTGGCTTTATACGCGCCGGTGACGTTGGGGCCAAAGGTGGCATCGGCGCGGCCCGACTGGATCGCCAGCGTCGCGGCGGCGTCGTCGGTCACGTAAAGCGGCTGCACGGCGGGAAGGCCTTTGGCCTGATTTTCTTTATCCCATTGCAGCAGGATCGCTTCCTGATTGGTGCCGGAACCAACAATAATGCGCTTGCCCGCAATATCGGGTGCCGACGCTATTTTGCTTATTTTGCTGTTGCTCTTAACATAAAAGCCCAGCGTATCCTGACGGTAGGTGGCAAAATCAAAACGGGCCTTGCGTTCTTTGGTCACGGTAATATTGTAAATCGCCGCATCGTATTTCCCGGAGGCGACGCCAAGCGGCCAGTCTTCCCATGAGGCGGGAACGATTTTCACTTTTAATCCCAGCCCGTCGGCGACCAGGCGGGCCATATCCGCTTCACTACCAATAACGGTTTTATTATCCCGGGCGAACAGGCCAAACGGCGGGGCGCTCCCCAAAACTGCGGTAGCGACGGTCAGCGTGCCGGGCGTAACAAATTTAAAATTAGCCGGGATCAGCGATTTCGCTTTATCACTTTGTGGTGTATGAATCGGTTTTTCGTTAGCGATCAGGTCGATACCGGGTGCTGCCTGCACGCTGGCACTCAGCCCCAGCAGCAGTGTTAACGTGGTTAAGCGATTGCTATGCATCATTTATTTTTATCCCTGCGGTGAATTGATTGCACTATTCAGGATGCGCAGGCTTAAGTAAAACAACAAAAACAAATAACCATAGGGGGAAATAACAATTACCAGAGAAAACTTTTCGGCTTTATTTTTACGCTACGTATTTTGTTATTTCCAACAATGCTAAGTGAAATTTAATATTTAGCCGCGGCAGCGAGATATGAAATTCTCCTTATAAACAGGATTATGAGGAACGTTGCCATGGGTTATCGCCTGAGTTTATTAGATCAAAGTCCGGCAGAAGAGGGACAAACGCCGGAGGCCGCGCTGAGTGCCACGCTGAATTTTGCCCGTGAAGCGGAAAGACTGGGCTATCACCGTCTGTGGGTGTCCGAACATCACGACAGCGACCGGCTGGCAGGCAGCTCCCCGGAAGTGCTGGTCGCCTGGCTACTGGCACACACCTCGCGGCTGCGCATCGGGTCTGGCGGCGTGATGTTGCAGCACTACAGCCCGTATAAAGTGGCGGAAAATTTTCATCTGCTGGCCGCGCTGGCACCCGATCGGGTCGATATCGGCGTTGGCAAAGCGCCGGGCGGCCTGCCGCTGTCCACTAAAGCCTTGCAGGGCGCGCGGGCCGGACATAATGAAGATTTCCCGGCTCAGCTAAAGCAACTGACCCATTATCTGACTTCAGCGACCGAACCCGCTGGCGGCGACAGTGCACGCGCCTTACCCGCCCCGGCGATTGCGCCGCAGCGCTTTTTACTGGGCGCCAGCCCTGAAAGCGCTCGACTCGCCGCCTCGCTCGGCTGGCATTTTGTTTTTGCCGGTTTTATCAATACCAACGAACAGGCGATGCAGGAAGCCGTACTTACCTATCACGAATACGCGGCCGGCAAAGGCAAGGCGCTCATCAGCCTTGCGGCCGTGGCGGCAGAGACGCAGCACCAGGCCGCTGAGCTGGTGGCCCAACAGCACAATTATCGCGTCACGCTCGGCGACAAACACGTCACCGTCGGCACGCTGGAACAGGCCGAAGCCTTTGTCCGCCAGTCGGCTGCCAGCGAGCACCGCATCGAGAAACAAACCGTAAACGTCCTGCACGGCACCGCCGACCATATCCATCAGCGACTGACCGCGCTTAGTCAGCGGCTGAACGTTGACGAATTTATTCTGCATACGCCACTGACCGATGTTGGTCAGCGCCTGCGTTCAATCACGTTGCTGGCTGACCAGCGAATTAAGGAGAACGGATGAGCACTCAAATTAAGTTCGGCCTGATGCTGCACGGCGCAGGCGGCCATATGAATTCCTGGCGTCATACCAGCGCACCGGCAGATGCCAGCGTCAATTTCCGCTATTTCACCGATCTGGCGCAGCGGGCAGAAAACGCCGGTTTCGATTTTCTGTTTGTTGCTGACGGATTGCATATTAATGAAAAATCGTTACCGCATTTCCTCAACCGCTTTGAGCCGATTGCGCTGCTCTCGGCGCTGGCTTCGGTGACGCACCAAATTGGCCTGGCCGGAACGATTTCGACTTCCTACAGCGATCCCTTTACCGTCGCCCGCCAGCTCGCCACGCTGGATAACATCAGCGGAGGCCGTGCCGGATGGAACGTAGTGACATCGCCACTGGAAGGTTCCGCCAAAAACTTTGGCAAAGCGCATCCTGACCATTCGCTGCGTTACAAAATCGCCGAAGAATATATCGATGTGGTGCAGGGCCTGTGGGATTCCTGGGAAGACGACGCTTTTGTGCGCGATCGTGAAAGCGGCGTCTTTTTCGATGCGTCCAAGCTGCACAAGCTCAACCATCACGGGGCGTTTTTCTCGGTGGAGGGGCCGTTGAATATTCAACGTTCTCCGCAGGGGCAGCCGGTGATCTTCCAGGCTGGCGCATCGGATACCGGTATCGGTCTGGCAGGAAAATCCGCGGATGCGGTGTTTACCAACGCCCGGACGCTGGAAGAGGCGAAGACCTACTCAGACAAACTTCAGGCCTCGGTTGCGGAAAATCATCGCCAGCCGGTAGCGATCTTCCCCGGCATCAGCCCGATTGTCGGCAAAACGGCAGAAGAGGCCGAGGCGAAATATCAGCATCTGCTCTCGCTGCTGTCTCTGGAAGATGTACTGGCCTATTTGGGACGTTTCTTCGACCACCACGATTTTAGCCAGTACGACCCGAACGGGCCTTTCCCGGAGCTGGGCGATCTGGGCCAAAACACCTTCCGTTCCACCACGGATGCGATTAAGCGCCGGGCAAAAGAGGAGCCGATTACCCTGCGGCAGATCGCTTATGAAACTGCGCTTCCCCGCGGCGAATTTTTCGGCACGCCGGAACAGGTCGCCAGCGCGCTGATCCGCTGGGTTGAAGAGGGCGGCGCGAGCGGCTTTATCATCAGCGGGCCGGTGCTGGTAGAAGCGCTGGACGATTTCACCCGCTACGTTCTGCCACTGCTGGCTGAACGTGGCTACTGGCAGCCCTCAAAGGAAACCACGCTGCGTGGCAGACTCGGTATCCCTTTCAAAGTCAGTCGCTATGCGCAGCCGGTTCGTACTGCCGCGCTGGCAGGCAAATAAAAGGAGCTAATCTTGCCTGTTACCTTAACTCGGGCGACGCTGCGTCGCCCTTTGCTGGCCTTACTGGTGAGCGGTCTGCTGGCAGGATGCGATCAAGCCGCCAGCGAAGCACCTGCCGTTCCGGCAAAAGCCGCCGCACAAAAAGGCGGCAATTTGCTGATAGCGATTGATACCGACCCAAATTGTCTCGATCCGCAGCAGGCAGGTAACAATAATTCGCTGAATATTGGTCGCCAGTTGACCGATTCCCTGACCGATCAGGATCCACAAACGGGCAATATCGTGCCGTGGTTAGCGACAAAATGGCAAATTGACGAAGGCAACCGGCGGTTTACCTTTACTCTTCGTGACAACGTCACCTTTAGCGACGGCACGCCGTTTACCTCACAGTCCGTTAAAGATAATTTTAACGCTATTGTGAAGTTGGGTGCGCGTGCTTCACTGGCGTCAACCTATCTGAAGGGGCTGAAGCAGATTGATACCCCGGACGCGCAAACGGTGGTCATCACCTTTCAGCAGCCGAATGCGCAGTTTTTACAGGCGACCTCCACCATGAGTTTGGGGTTCTTCGCCCCCAGTACCGTGGCCGCCCCGGCCGAAGCGCGCTGTCAGGGATCGCTGGCAGGTACCGGGCCGTTTGTGCTGAAACAGTTTGTGCATAATCAGAAAGTGGATCTCGTCCGGCGGAACGGTTATCAGTGGCCGTCGTCACTGGCAAAACATCAGGGCGAAAGCTACCTGGATAGCGTGGAATATCGCGTGATCCCGGAGAGCGGCGTACGGTTCGGCAGCCTGATTTCACGTCAGCTGGATGTTAACGTTGGCGTCACGCCGCAGGACGAAGCGCTGCTGCTGGCGAAAAATATTCACCTTATCGCCCGCACCAATCCCGGGCTGGTTTACAGCCTGTTCCCTAATCAGTCCACGCCGCTGATGGCTGAAGCACCGCTGCGTCAGGCGTTAAACCTGGCTATCGATCGCCAGGCGCTGAAGCCGGTGCTTTCGCGCTATCAGTCGGCGGCGACCTCGGTGCTGGCAAAAACCACGCCGCTTTATCAGGATCTCAGTGCCGATCTGGGTTACAACCCGCAGGCGGCTGAAAAACTGTTGGAAGAGAATGGCTGGCGGCGCGGCGCGGATGGCATTCGTAGCAAAAACGGTCAGCGCCTGAGTTTCCGTATCAGCTACTGGCAGTCGGCACCGTTTATTGAGGTCGTGCAGCAGCAGCTGCATCAGGTGGGGATCGATCTGCAACTGGAAAAAGCGCCTATCAGCCAGGTCGTGGCGAGGCAGGCGGGCGGCAAGCTGCCGGTTGACTTCTACAATCTGACCCGCTCCGATCCCGACGTGCTGCGAACGGTTTTTGACGCTGGCGGACGCAATGTTAATCATCGCCAGCCCGCAGAGGTCGATCGGCTGCTGTTGCAGTCCAGCGAAACGCTGGAGAAGGCACAGCGGCAGGATTACGTTACTCAGGCGGCGAAACAGCTGATTGCAGAAGGCAACGCCATCCCGCTGGTGGAGCTGGCAACGGTGATCGCGACCGGGCAGAACGTGCGGGGTTTTCATTTTGATGCTTCCTCCCGCTTCCAGCTTTATGACACCTGGCTTACGGCGAAGGAGTAAAAATGAACGATCTCTTGCTCGCCACGCCGAAGAGCCGCCGTCGGCTCCCGGCTTCCCTGAAGCGTGCGTTGCAGGGCATCGGCGTACTGTGGGCAGCCTGGAGCCTGACTTTTTTCATCCTGTATATTCTGCCTGCCGATCCGGTGACTATCATGCTGAATCAGGGCGAACAGAGTACCGTTGACGCGGCTCAGGTCGCCGCGCTTAAGGCGCAGTATCATCTCGATCTGCCTGTCTGGCAGCAATATTTGCTGGCGCTGTGGGATCTGCTGCATCTGGATCTTGGCAAATCGATTATCAGCGGTGACAACGTCACTGATTTAATTATTCAGGCGCTGCCGGCGACCTTACTGCTGGCGGTCTGCGCGCTGGTCGTGGCGCTTATTGTCGGCGGTGGTCTGGCAGCGGGTACCAGCGTCTTGCCGTCCGGGAGAATTAAATCGATGCTGCTTGCGCTGCCTTCACTGGGTGCGGCGCTGCCGACCTTCTGGTCAGGTTTACTGTTGCTACAGCTTTTTTCGTTCAGCCATGCCTGGCTCCCGGCCATGGGAAACCGTGGCTGGCAGTCGCTGGTGCTGCCGACGCTGACGCTGGCAATCCCTACCGCAGCCACCCTCGCTCAGGTCATGAGTCGTTCACTGGCAGAGGTCTGGCGGCGACCTTTTATCGATGCGCTGCGCCTGAAAGGCGCGGGAACAGCCCGCTTGCTCTGGCGTCACGTCTTGCCGAATGCGGCCATTCCGTTACTGACGCTGTCCGGCATGGTGTTTGGTCATCTGCTGGCGGGCGCGGTGATTACCGAAACGATTTTCTCGCGCGAAGGGCTGGGGCGGCTCGCTGAAGGCGCCGTTTCTGCCCAGGATATTCCCCTGGTACAGGGCGTGGTATTGACGGCGGCCACGGTTTTTGTCGTGGTGAATTTTATCACCGATGCGATCTATCCTCTGCTCGATCCACGCCTTGCGACGGGAGAACGCTGATGAGTGAAACCCTAACCGTCAAGCCGCTAAGCCGTCCTTTTGCACTGAGCCTGTGGCTCAGCGTTGGCCTGCTGCTGCTGGTGGCATTATGGGCGCTGTTTCCCGGCTGGTTTACCGGGCAAAGCCCGCTGGCAGGCGATCCTGTGCAGGCCTTGCAGGCACCTTCCGCCGCGCACTGGTTCGGCACCGATCATTTGGGAAGAGATCTCTACAGCCGCAGCGTATTTGGTACGGCGCTCACGCTACAGGCGACGCTGTTTTCCACCGCGATTGCGCTGTTTGTCGGTACGCTGATGGGCGTGCTGGCGGGATATACCGGCGGCCGGGTCGACAGCATCTTTATGCGCGTCATCGATATTCTGATGGCCGTACCTAATCTGCTGCTGGCGATGGCGATTATCACCGTACTCGGTTTCGGCACGTTACATATTGCTATCGCCGTCGGGCTTTCTTCCGTGGCGACTTTTGCCAGACTGTCACGGGGAGAGGTATTGCGTAGCCGCACTCATCTGTTTGTTGAGGCGGCGAGAGTCGGTGGCGTGGGGCATTTGACAATTATACGCCGCCATATTTTACCGCATGCGCTGGCACCGGTACTGTCGCTGGCAGCCCTTGAATTGGGGTTTGCGCTGCTCTCCGTCTCCGCCCTGAGCTTTCTGGGTTTTGGCGCGCCGCCGCCCCAGCCGGAATGGGGACTGCTGATTGCCGAAGGCCGCAACTATATTGCCGCTGCGTGGTGGTATACCACCTTGCCGGGGCTGACCATTGTGCTTACCGTGCTGGCGACCAACCGTCTGGCCGGTTTTATTCAGGACAGGGTGGAGGAGCCATGACCCAACCCTTATTAGATGTGGCGGCGCTGTCGGTGGACTACTTTTCCCGTCAGGGGGAAGCTATCCACGCGGTGAAATCATTGAGTTTCACCGTTGATCCCGGCGAGGTAATAGCCCTTGTCGGCGGCTCCGGCTCCGGCAAGTCGACCACCGCTGCGGCGCTGGTTGGGTTGCTGAAGGGGAAAACCCGCCACGCCGGACATATTCGCTTTAACGGCCAGGCGCTGGAAAATGCCAGCCAGCGCCAGTGGCAGCAGCTGCGAGGCGTGGAAATCGGCTTCGTGCCGCAGGATCCGGCCCAGGCGCTGGATCCGATCCAAAGCATCGGCAAACAGATGATTGAAGCGCTGACGCTGCACGGTGTGACCCGTCGCGATGCGGAGCAGCGAGTGCCGGGGCTGCTGGCTGATGTCGGTTTGCGTGATGCCTCGCGGATCGTTGCCAGCTATCCTCATCAGCTTTCAGGCGGGATGCGGCAGCGGATTTTGCTGGCGATGGCCCTGTGCCATCACCCGAAACTGATTATTGCCGATGAGCCGACCAGCGCGCTGGATGTCAGCGTGCAGAAACAGGTGCTGGATACGCTGGATGCGGTGGTGGAAAGCAAGGGAATAGCGATGCTGCTGATTACCCACGATCTGAATATTGCGCTGGAGCGGGCCGACCGGATACTGGTGATGCATGAAGGACGACTGGTGGAAAGCGGCACGCCTGGCAGCCTGCTGCATCAGACGCGGCATCCTTATACTCGCCGCTTGCTGGACGCCTCTCCGGCATTCTTAACCGTTCCCTGGCGTAAACCGCTGGTCTCGAGGCCGCTGATGCAGGCGCAAAATCTGGTCCGGCATTTTCCGCTGAAAGATGGCCGCCGTTTTCCTGCGGTGGATGATATCTCATTTCCTGTCCTGCGTGGCGGCACAACCAGTCTGGTCGGTGAATCCGGCTCGGGGAAATCCACCACGGTGCGTATGCTGATGGGGCTGGAAGCGTCAGATGCCGGGCAGGTGATTTTTGACGATGTCGCGTTCACCTCGCTTGCCGCTTTTCAGCGCCCTGAGTTTCGCCGTCGGGTACAGCTGGTGTGGCAAAATCCGTTCGCTTCGCTTAACCCAAAAATGACGCTGGAGGAGATTATTACCGAACCGCTACGGGCGTTCAGATGCGGCAATCGCCAGCGCCAGCGTGAGCGGGCGGCAGAACTGCTGACGGCCGTGGAGCTGCCGGTAAGCCTGCTGAACAGCCGTCCCGGGACGTTATCCGGCGGCCAGCGCCAGCGCGTAGCGATTGCCCGGGCGCTGGCGATTTCGCCGGACCTGGTGATCCTTGATGAGCCCGTGTCCGCGCTGGATGTGGCGGTGCAGGCGCAGATCCTCCAGCTGTTAGAACGCTTACAGCGCGAGCACGGCCTGACCTATCTGTTTATCTCTCATGACCTGGCGGTGGTGCGGCAGATCTCGGATTACGTGGTGATAATGCAGCAGGGAAAGGTGGTTGAGCAGGGTGCAGCGCAGCAGATCTTTACCTCACCGGGCGCGGATTATACCCGCCAGCTGCTTTCACATGTTCCGGGCGCGAACGGATATAAAAAAGTGGCAGGGTGATTTTGCCGCAGAATTCGTTTACACCGTGCTGGCGCGAGGAACATGAGTCTTCCACAAAGACGCAAAAAGCGGCATCCGTGCCAGCTCGGCCTGGGCCGTCCATGGCCCAGGACGCTTTGTTCCAGGCTCATGTTCCTCGCGCTTTGAGTTCGTTAGCAGTCTGTACGGCAGGGTAATCCTGCCGATGCCGTTACTGTTTTTTATCAAGTGACCAGGTGGCGCTACTGACGTCAACTTTTACCGGCAACAGCCCAATCTGGCTAAATTTGTCGGCCAGAGCCTGCTGCTCTTTGAACACCTCCGGCGTCATGCGTTCAGCGCCAAACGGCATTCGTGCCAGCGCCCGCTGCCAGATGGGTTGAGGCAAACCGGTCGAGGTAGAGAGGATCTTCGCCGTCTCAGCCGGATTTTTATTCGCCCAGTCGCTCAGGCTGCCCAGTTCATCCACCACCTTTTTCGCCGTCTCCGGCCAGGTTTCCGCGAACTTACGGCTGGCAAGATAGAAGGTGTAGTGCGGTACCAGGCCTTCGGCATTTTTCACCAGCCGCGCTTTAGCATTGGTTTCCACCTCGGCGTAGTAAGGATCCCAGATTACCCAGGCATCAACCGCGCCACGCTGAAAAGCCGCGCGGGCATCAGCGGGCGGCAGATAAACCGGCGTGATATCTTTATAGCTCAGGCCCGCTTTTTCCAGCGCGCTGACCAGTAAATAATTCACATCTGATCCTTTATTCAACGCCACGCGTTTGCCTTTTAAATCGGCTACGTTTTTAATCGTGGAATTTTCCGGCACCACGATGGCTTCCGTTTTTGGATTAGCCGGTGAATGCGCCAGATAGACCAAATCGGCTTTCGCGGCCTGGGCAAAGGCCGGGGGCGCATCGCCGGTTGCAGCCAGATCGATACTGCCGACGTTTAATCCTTCCAGCATTTGCGGGCCAGCAGGAAATTCTACCCAGCGTACGGCGATGCCCTGTTTTTTAAAATCGTCATCCAGCGTGCCGCGATATTTCAGCAGAGCAAAGATATTGGCTTTCTGGTAACCGATATTGACCGTTTTTGGCGCATTCTCCGCCATGGCCGCCTGGCTTGTGACTAAAATCGCTGTCGCGATAAGGCTGCTGAAAAGGGTTTTTTTCACTGTTTTATCCCATAGTTAAGGTGCTGTCTGCGCAACATAGCAAACTGGCGGGCTTCAGCTTAGCGAGTAAAAATTCTATGGTTAGCGAAAAAAAGCATAGTGGGTCGGTCAGTTTTTTTTTCAATTGTTTGTGAAATTATAGAAAGCTGATTTTCATTTAATGGTGAGGGTTGTTTTATATCCCGCATCAGTATGCTAACCGGTTATTACATGTTTATGTAAATTGTTATCGTAACTTTATATGCGCAGAGGGTAGGCATAATAAAAATAATTATTGTGAGATGCTTTCAGGAAAAAGTAAAAATAACTCGCCATTTTTTCGGGGAACAGGATAATGCGCCCGGCTTTATTCACTTTATTCGTTTTCAAGGAAGAATTAATCATGAACGTAGTTTTTCGGTTTTCTGCGGCGTTATTTGTCTTTCTGCTCAGCGCCTGCGCCGGTCAATTAACCAGTGTCGATCGACAGGCTAACCATGCTGCACATCAGCTGGCGGCCAGCAAATTCGATCCCGCATTTCGTTTAAACATAACGGATACGGCTAAGGGGCTTCGCCCCTGTTTACAACAGGCCTGGCAACGCGGGGTGGACGACCGTCAAAAAGGGGTCACGCGTCTTCAGGCCGAAGCGAACAGGGAGGCGCTGCGCAATGCAGAAAATCCTGCTCTGGGGCAGATACGGTCGCTCTTCGTCGGCAAGGTTTATGAGGCCGATCGACCCGAAAAAGCCCCAAAGATTATGCTGGATGCTATGGCGGCCAGCTACCGGGACGGCTATGAGGGGCGCCCGTAAGCAGCAGGCCGGGCGATGGCCATTACCGCTACGACTCGCGCATTAATTACCGGTCGTAGCGGGTGAGGTTCAGATCGCCGGAACCTTAAGCCGACGTCGTTTTCGGCTGGCGTTGACGGCCAAACCGCTGTTCGGGTAAAACGAGCGTGCAGGTCAGCATAAATTCGGCCGCATGACGGCCTGCGGCTATTTCATACTCGCCTCCGGCAATCACCCATTGCCCGCTCTCGCTGTGCCAGCAGGCGATAACTTTAGGTTCCAGCATCAGCGTGACCTGGCGACTTTCTCCCGCGGCCAGTTCAACACGGGCAAAAGCCGCCAGCCGCGGCACGTAAGCCTTATTCACCGGCTGAATGTAAATCTGCACGACCTCAGCCCCTGGCCTGTCGCCAGTATTGGTCACGTCGAGCGAGACTTCGATGCCTGCACCCTGCCGTGATGCGCTGAGATGGCTGCTGCTAAAGGTGGTATAGCTCAGCCCATAGCCGAACGGCAACAGCGGTTTTTGCCTGGTGCGGGCATACCAGCGGTAGCCCACGTCGGAACCTTCGACGTTATAGTCGATATGCAAAATATCGCCTTTAACCGGGACGCCGGGCAGCGAGGTGGTTGTTTGCGGATCGATCTGCGAAGGCTGTGGCAGCTGTTGTTCATGCAGGGGAAAGCTCACCGGCAGGCGACCCGATGGGTTGACCCGACCAAATAACACACCGGCAATGGCTTCGCCGCCGCCCGAGCCCGGATACCAGGCTTGCAGCACGGCAGCCACATCGTCAAGCCACGGCAGCGTCACCGCGCCACCTGTCTCCAGCACCACAATGACCTGTTGATGGCTTGCCGCCAGCGCCGCGATCAGCTGATTTTGCTTATCGTCTAACGCCAGCCCCTGCGCATCCAGGGCTTCTGAACGCCACTCTTCAGCAAAGACAATAACCGCATCGGCATCACGGGCCTGTTCCACCGCGCTGGCAATATCCTCACCGCTATGAAAATCGACTGAGGCGGCACCTGACTCGGCGCGGATAGCATGTAGCGGTGGGGAAGGCTGGTAAACTTTGTCCGTGGCAATGCCCATAAAATCAATGCCCGGCAACCGCAGGCTGCCAACCGGCGTCACCGCCGATGAACCGCCGCCGGCCAGTACGCCCTGGTCAGCATGTGCACCGACCACCAGCAGCCGTTTCGCGCCTTTCTTCAGCGGCAACAGGCTATGACGGTTTTTCAGCAGCACAATTCCCTGTTCCGCCTCACGCTGGGCCACCAGGCGGTGAGCCATATAATCAATATCACCGCCCGGCTGCGCCGGATGTTCAATTGCCCCCACTGCAAACAGGCTGCGTAAAATGCGCCGCACCATATCGTCAATTCGGCCTTGCGGCACAATACCGGCCGCAACGGCTTCACGCAGAGGGCGATCGAACCAGGCCTGCTGGTCAAGATTGGCACCTGACTGCACATCAAGCCCGGCAAGGGCCGCTTTGGCCGCAGAATGGGTCGCTCCCCAGTCGGACATGACCCACCCGGGATAGCGCCAGTCGCCTTTCAGCACTTTATTGAGCAGAAACGCGTTTTCGGAGGCCCATTCACCGTTAACAAGGTTATAGCCGGGCATCACAGCACCGGGTTTACCCGTATCAATGGCTATTTCGAATGCCAGCAGGTCCGACTCGCGCATTGCGGCCTCATCCAGATCTGAACTGACCACTACGCGGCCCGTTTCCTGAGCATTGACCGCAAAGTGTTTAACGGTTGAGACCACGTGTTGTGACTGTATGCCGAGCACCGAATGGCCGGCCATCACGCCGGTTAGCAGCGGATCTTCAGAGAGATATTCAAAGTTACGGCCGCCTCGCGGTTCGCGGATCACATTCGCGCCGCCAGCCAGCTGAACGTTAAATCCTTTAGCAAAGGCCTCGCGACCTACCATTTTTCCGCTGCGTTCGGCCATGTCTGGATTAAAGGTGGAGGCGAGCAGCAGGCTGGAAGGCAGGGCGGTGGCATTATCGCCGGGACGGACATTGCCCAATGCGGTAATGCCCAGGCTCGCGTCGGACTGCTGCATAGCGGGAATGCCCAGGCGCGGAATGCCGGGATAAAAAGCGGCGGAACCGATAGCGCCTTCCGGCAAAGGCTCATCGCCCAGTGGGATCGCCATCGGCCCGGAAAGCCAGGCGTATTTTTCATCTTCCGTCATCTCGGCCAATACGATTTCTGCCTGCCGATCGGCAGACAGGCCAGGTTGTTGCCAGCAATATTTCATCAGGTTCCCTCCGCGTTAGCATCTTCGGTTTGTTTGGGGTGTGACAGCGCCTGAGCGGCACAGATTAAGGCCAAATGGCTCAGGCCTTGGGGCAGATTGCCACGCCAGCTGCCGGTTCTGACATCAAACATCTCGTTAAAGGTTTCCACGTTGCCGCGGTTGCACAGGCATTCAAGGATCTCCTCCATCGCCTGCTCTGCCTGCCCGGTTTCGCCCATTGCAGCCAGCGCTTCTGCCAGCCAGAACGAGCAGGCAACAAAGGTGCTTTCCTCTTCCTCGACGTTGCTGTAGCGATAAAGCATGGCGCTGTCGTGGCCCAGTTCATGGCGGATCGCCTGATAAGTTGACAACATACGCTGAGGATTTACCGTGTTGCCGTAGTGATGAACCAGCGCCAGCGAGGCATCGAGCCGATCCTCGCTGCCGACATAGAACAGATAGGCCTGTTTCTTATCCGACCAGCAAAATTCTTCAATCCAGTCGCGAATACGATCGCGCTCACGTCTCCAGCGGGCTACCCAGGTGGGTTCGATATGCTTGCCGTCCGCCATGGCGACCGCCCGATCCAGCGCCAGCCAGCAGGCCATTTTCGAATGGGTGTAGTGCTGCTCATCTGGCAGTTCCCAAATGCCGGAATCCTTTTGTCGCCAGCTGTCCGCGCAGCAGTTCGCCAGCTCGCCCAGCATGCGGGAAGTGGCGATATCCAGCACGTGCCCGGCTTCAATGAACAGCTGTGCAGTTGCGAGCATGTCGCCATACATACTGAGCTGCACCTGGTCGCGCGCGTTGTTTCCGACACGAACCGGCTGGGAATTGCAGTAGCCGCTCAGCGGTAAATAACGCTCCTCGGGAACGATATCGCCTTCCAGCGTATAGCAGGCTCGTAGCTTAACACCGTGACGAATAATGGTGCGCGTAAGCCAGGAAAATGCCGCTTTACAATCTTCCAGCGCCCCCAGATAGACAAAAGCCTTAATGATCAGGCAGGCGTCGCGTACCCAGGCGTAGCGGTAATCATAGTTTTTTTCGCCGCCCAGGCCTTCGGGTAAGGAGGTGGTCGCCGCCGCCGCTAACGCGCCGGTAGGTGAATACCACAAAAACTTCAGCGCCAGCGCCGAGCGCTTGACGTGCAGCGGGTACTTACCGTCATAGCTCAGATGATGTACCCAGTCGCGCCAGGCAATATGGCTGGTTTCAATCCGATCGTTAATAGCCGCAAGGCTCGGTACGGCCAGCGGCTCTTTTTCGCTGGCGAGCAGGGCGATCAACGACTGCGAGCCAGGCGATGTGGTCAGCCGCCCGGAGATTGCTTCATCGCTGAAATGCGTCATTGTCACGTCATCGCTGCTTTTCAGCATTGCCATCAAATCGCCAATATGAAAGACCGTGCCCTGTTGGGTATCAGCCAGCCAGGGAGAACGGGTTTCCGCCATGGTGCCAAGGCGCAGGTGAAGTTTGAGTTCAACAGAACCGTCCAGGCCTTCAATACGGCGTGCCAGCTCGCTCCAGGGCAGTCGGCCCGCCAGCGAGCTGTTAAGTGACTCCGTTAGCCGCACCGAACCGCTGTCGGTTTTATAACAGGTTTCCAGTACATTACTGTCTTCGCGATAGTGTCGCTGTACCTGATACTCGCCCACCGGCTCAATCTGGAAAAAACCGCCAATCTGCGCATCCAGAATACGATCGAACAGCGGCGGCGAATCCAGATTTGGCGCACACCACCAGTCAATTGAACCGTCAGGCGCAATCAGCGCAACAGAGCGTCCTTCGCCGATGGCAGCGTAATCACCCAGGCCGACAAAGCCTTTTTCACGAACGGGGGAACGGTATGTTTTGTTATCCACCAGACATCCTTTGTGCAGAACGGGAGTTGCCCTTTTAACCCCAGCAGGCGCGCCACGATGCGGACGACAGCAACACTCGTGAGGGAAATTAGGTTGTTGATTGAAAAGTATAGGTAATTTTCAGCGGACTGGCGCAAGACTAATCGAGGTTTTCGGCGGTCACGATGTTTAACGCTACTTTGCCGTCGCTGTACATTTCTGGTTGATAGCCCGTTTCCAGATGACGCAGCATAAGATCCACCGCCAGCCTGGCGTGCTGCGGGGCATTTTGATCGAGGGTAAACGAGACCACATCATCACAGAGCAGGGTTCGGGTCAGGGAATAGAGTTCATGGGTGATAAAGATACAGTTACCGGGCAGGCCGTGCCGCTGTAAAACGGAGGTGATTTCGCTGTTGCCCAGCCCCGTATTGTAAATGCCGGCGACCTCTTCAGCGTGGCGCAATGCGTCGTCCAACAGGCCGCGGATCCGTTCGCGTCGGTCTTCGCCGGTCAAGACTTCCCGCAGCCGGATATGCGGCGCACGGGCAGTAACCGCTTCACGAAAGCCTTCGATACGCTGACGGTGCGCCAGGTAATCGGTTCGTCCGCTGATCATAATTACCTCGCCGGTAACAGCCGTCTTGCTCATCAATAAACCGGCTGTGCGACCGGCCTGATACTGGTTGATGCCGACGTGGCATAGCCTGCTGGCATCAGGGATATCCGTCACAATCGTAATCACCGGCACGCCCGCTGCCTGACAGTAAGCCAGCGCCTGATGAATAGCCGCATAATCATGACCGAAGACGATGAGTCCGTCGCGTTTCTGACTGCTTTCAACAATCGCCTGCGCCAGCTTTTCCGGCTGTGATTCAGGAATGCAGGTTCTGTGCAGCGTCAGGCGCTGATAGCCCAGCTGGCTGGCTATTGCGCTAAAATCGCGGGTCAGACGCTGAAAAAAGAAGGATGCGTTACCGCTCAGGAAAACTTCAATTTGCCAGGGCTGCCGGTACGCTTCCGGTAACTGACGTTTGAGTCCGGCTTCGCGCGCAACCTGTAGCACTTTGCGTACGGTTTCTGGTGATACGCCGCCGCGATCGTTGAGCACCCTGTCTACGGTAGCCACACCAACACCCGCCATTTTTGCCAACATTTGCAGGGTTAATTTTTTCATTCATTGCCGCTCCCAAAATCCCTGAAAGGTGTTTTTACTCGAGTCGCCAGACCCGTTTCAGGATCTTCACCACGCCGCTACGGGTCGGGATAGTATGCGCAGGTTACTGCTAAACGCAACCTGCTGAAACAACTGATACAAATGGCCGTAACGGTAAAGACCGGGGCTCTTATCCTTTCTCCGGCCTGACGGGCAAATCTTAAGTCAGGCCGCTAACGGGCAGCCCGCAAAATTTGAGACTAGACTCTGGTATGACGTAAACAGGGGGTAGGATGAAATTAGGCTTTGCTTGTAAATATATTAATGAAGATTTAAAACAGCTTTATCCATTTAAAGCCACCACGCGCACCCGTTTTTTAAGCTTAGATAATCACCAAAGAACAGCGCTGATTTTCACGCTGGCAAAAAATAATCTGACCCATCTTTATCTTATTTTAGAGCAGATGGCTTCGCAGCCGGAAGATCTGCGGATGATGAGGATTGGCAGCGATTTTTTGCCTTTATATACCGTGCCTGAAGCCACGCCGCTCTATGCGGATTTTTTACCCGAACTTCACGATTTATTCAAAAAATGCGGTGACTTCGCCCGGAAAAATAATATTCGTCTTTCTTTCCATCCGGGACAGTATTCGGTGCTGGCATCTGATAATCCGGCAGTGGTCGATCGGGCGCTTGAAGACGTGGAATACCACGCCTTATGTGCATCGCTGATGGGCTATGGCAGATCGTTCCAGGATTTCAAGATTAACATCCATATGAACGGTAAAAAGGGGCTGGCGGGATTCAGAGACGCTTTCGCCCGCCTGAGCCCGGCAGCTCAGCGGATGTTGACCGTGGAAAATGATGAAATTTCCTGCTCGCTGGATGACGTATTGCAAGCCAGAGACTTATGTCCTGTGGTGCTGGATATTCATCATCACTGGGTGAAAGAGAATGAATTCATTAAGCCGGACGATCCGCGTGTTGCCTTAATTAAAGAATCCTGGCGCGGCGTAAGGCCGGTTATGCATTATTCAGTATCGGTGGAGGGGTTAATTCCTGAGCAGGGTTTTCCCGATCAGGCAATTTTGGGCGTCGCTAAAACAAAACTTCGTGCGCATTCCGATTACTATTTCAACGATACGCTGAATGACTGGGCCTTGTCGTTTGGTGACTTCGATATAATGTGCGAGGTAAAAATGAAGAATTTAGCCCGCGACAAATTATATGCGCGCTGGTTGACGAAACAGTAAATAAGAGGGCGCTTTAGTCAGTCAATGCCCTGATAAACTTCATGTGCATGTAACACAGGCTGGTCACAAAGCGTCCCGGGCCGGGATTGCCCGGGACGCTTCTGGTCACAGTTTTCCCGCATGCGTTTGTTCTGACGTGCCAAAGTGCGTATCGCCCCTGGCCGCAGCGCCGCCACCCTTAACGCTTTCCAGCTGTACGGTATTGCCTTTTTCCCAGGCATTCGCGCCCTTTGCTACCGGATGCGCGACGATATCCTTGCGTGAATCCCTGATTTTCTTCGTATCAACGTCGAAGCGTTTATCGCGGTCGGTTAACAGCCGGGGATCCATCTGGCCGTCAGCGGTAAAGCCCATCATCAGCGCCGGAATACCCATCGGCAGGGTTTTATCGCGATCGGTATGCCAGGTGTGCCAGGTTTTACCATAGGTATTGACGATGCGCGTCATCAGCGCTTTTTCAGCAACGGGCGGCAGACCCGGCGCAATCAGGCTGCCCGATTTCACTTCATACTGATGGCTGTGCCAGTATTTTTTCTCTTCCGGCGGCAGCGTCTTAAACAGCCGTTCGCTGATGATATATTCCACCCCCATCAGTTTGGCATCGCGGGTATTCCCGTCGTAAATCACCGCCTGCATCACATCATCATTAAGGATCGTGACGTAATGGTGGGCTTCCATCTGGCCATTATGATCGCCGTTATAAAAATGAAAACCATCCAGGTAGGCGTTAATCGCATCAATCGGCGGCCGGGATTGCATCACCGCCGCACCGCTGTCCAACACTTTCATTTTTCCGGAGGTTGGCGCGCCGGGGCTGGTCACTTTCGGCGGGCTGTTATTCGCGCCGCAGCCGCAGAGAAGCAATACGGCGAGCAGGGGGATTGTGCCTTTCATAACTGGCTCCATTAGGTAAGGGAATGTCTGAAATTGTTAACTTTTGCTGCAAAGCCTGGCAGGTTACTGGCGTTTATCAAGCTACCAGGCACCAGCTTATTCCAGTAAATGCCTTGCCGAGTTATTGGCTTTATCAATCAGCCCGGTCATGTTCACTCCTATCAGGTTGCCGTCGCGCTTAACCAGGCGGCCATCCACCAACACGGTGTCGACATTTTCGGGCCTGGCGGAATAGACGATCAGCGCGGCAGGATCGCCGCCGCCAAAACCGCTCATATTTAGCGTGCCGGGGTTGATAATTTGCACATCGGCTCGCTTACCCGGCTGGAGCGTGCCGGTGATGTTGCCTAATCCTGCGGCCTCGGCACCCTGACGAGTGGCAAGCGCCAGCAGATGTCGGGCATCGGGTTTGCCTTCATCTTTTGCTCCACCGCTCATCAGCAGGGCAGCCAGCCGCAGCGTGGCAAACATATCCGCGCTGCCCGCCAGCGCGTTGCCGTCAATGCCCAATCCCTGACGCGTGATGCGGCTGAAATGATCCAGCCGCGTCAGGCCATAGGCAACATGCGCTTCACTGATCGGGGTGAGCGCCAGACTGCCGCCTGCCTTTTCCAGCGCATCCAGCTGCTGCGGTGTGGCGTCTGTGGCATGGACGACGGTAACGAAAGGCGCGAGATAATCACGCTGGATCAGCGCGTTAAACATCGCATCGGCCTGGCCGCTGACGTGAACCTGTACCGGCAGATGGTGCTCACGCGCAAACTGATATTCACGGTCACGCATTGTCCAGTTACCGGCATCCTTTAAATCTTTTGGCAGGCGCCATGCAAGGCCCAGTGAGACGCGCGGTGTTTGTTTGGCTAACAGGGTTTGCAGATGCGATAAATCAATTGGCGAACGGGTGGTTTTATCAGGCCCGCCATAAAACATAATCGCCCGGATACCGGCGTCATTCAGCGCCTTGTAGCCCGCATCGGCCCATTCCGGGCCGCGGATATTGTCAAAAAAATCGCTGCTGGTGGTAATACCCGCCGCCAAAAGCTCCAGCGCGCCGCTATACATGGCGATGTAGACATCATCAGGCTGCATCGCAGCGCCTGACCGGCTACTGACCGCAGAAAATTTCCCTTCTTTATTACGAAACTGACCGCGCATTGTGGTGATCCACAGATGTGAGTGGGCATCGACAAAACCGGGTAAAACAAATTTTCCGCTGGCGTCAATTATCTCGGCATCGGGTTGCTGGAGATTTTTACCCATTTTACTGATGCTGTTACCGTCAATTAACAGATCGGTATGCGGCTGGTCAGCCATACCGGACTGCATAGAAAGAACGTAGCCGTTTTTGATCAAAATGGGTGCCGCACTGGCGGTTGGCGAAATGAAAATAGCGATATAAAGGGCAATGACCCACGCTGGATACATAGTTTTCTCCGGTTGGTAGTGGCCTTCTGATGCGATAAAAGAGTGAGGGACTTAATCAAGGTTAGCTGAGTTGCTTAGAATGGCTTCGGAAGAACATGGATAACGACCAATACCAGCCTGGCGAAAACTCTTTCTTGAAAAAGGCGGTTTTTTATATTTTAGCTATACTTATCATTAGGTTAAAATAAGGGGGAACGCATGCCAAAGCAGAATCATCATGACGCCGCTAAAACACAGCCGCAGGAGATTGTCAGTGAAACGCTGATGCAAACAGGCCAGGCGTGGAACGGCACGCCCTATACGGCTTACCCCGGCGGGAAACCGCAGTTGACGGTCATGAAAATGCACATTCCGGCGCACTCCGCGCTACCCTGGCATTCGCATTCGATGCCCAATATTGCCTATATCCTCTCAGGCAAGCTAACCATTGAAGACCAGGCGAGCGGTAAAACGCATCAGGTGAGAGCGGGCGAAGCGCTGAATGAAGCCGTAGGTGATATTCATCGCGGATATACGACCGATGAGCCAGCGGAGTTGGTCATTGTTTATGCGGGTGCAGAAGGGCTGCCGCTTTCTGTTTCGCTGCCCGGAGAACCGGAAGAATTTTAGGCCAGCCGATCGATTGCGCCCTGTCTTAGCTGAAATCATGCGAAAGTGTCATTAGACAACACGCCTGCGCAACGTTAATTTAGCGGGATAATACCTGAACGCCTCTCTGCTGCCCGCCAACTGCCGTATTTGCAGGCAGCAAAATGCGCCACTCTGATAAGGCCTGTACCATGAAAAAAATCGGATTTCTGTCGTTTGGTCACTGGACGCCGTCGCAACAGTCGGCAACCCGTTCCGCGGCGGATGCGTTGCTGCAATCTATCGATCTCGCGGTCGCCGCAGAAGAATTGGGGGCCGATGGCGCCTGGTTCCGCGTACATCATTTTGCCCGTCAGCTTAGCGCGCCTTTTCCGCTGCTTGCTGCGGTAGCAGCGCGTACCAGCAAGATTGAAATTGGCACCGGCGTGATTGATATGCGCTACGAGAATCCGCTTTATATGGCGGAAGAGGCGGGCGCAGCGGATCTGATCAGCGGTGGACGCTTGCAGTTAGGTATCAGCCGCGGTTCGCCGGAGCAGGTGATCGACGGCTGGCGCTATTTTGGTTATCAGCCGCAGGAAGGCGAAAGCGATGCGGATATGGGCCGTCGCCATACCGAAGCGCTGCTGGAAGTGCTGCGCGGCGAAGGCTTTGCCAAACCGAATCCGCAGCCTATGTTTCCTAACCCGCCGGGTTTATTGCGCACGGAGCCTTACTCACAAGGGCTGCGCGAGCGGATTTGGTGGGGCTCCGGCTCTAATGCCACCGCAGTCTGGGCAGCAAAGTCAGGGATGAACCTGCAAAGTTCGACGCTGAAGGATGATGAAACCGGCGAACCCTTCCATATTCAGCAGGCGAAACAGATTCAGGCTTACCGGGAAGCATGGAAAGCAGCCGGGCATCAACACGAGCCGCGGGTCTCCGTCAGTCGCAGCATCTTTGCGCTGACTAATCAGCAGGATCGCGCCTATTTCGGTTCAAGCGGGCAGGGTGGCGATCAGGTCGGTTATCTGGACGAAAAAACCCGCGCTATTTTTGGCCGCAGCTATGCAGCGGAACCGGAGCAGTTAATTGAACAGCTGGCGAAAGACGAAGCCATTGCCGCAGCCGACACGCTACTGTTAACCATTCCAAATCAGCTTGGAGTCGATTACTGCGCCCATGTGATGGAAGCGATCCTGAAACATGTTGCTCCTGCCTTAGGCTGGCGCGAATAACGGCGTATTTACGCTTCACAATTTTCCGTTAACAGACTGAAACGCCGCTCTCTTTTTAAAGGGCGGCGTTATTTATTGGGAACAGCCAATACTGGCTGTCGGGTAGCTTTTATTTTAGTTACAACATACTAATGTCTGTTGTTTATCCGCTCACTATAACATCGAGCAGCCATTAGTCAGGCAGAGCAAAAAGGCGAGAATCAGAAGCCAGCAGCTGAAGCTTGCCAGCCTGTGCCGCACATCATGGGCAGCAGGCTGGTGGAAGTCGGCAGGTGAAATGAATACTCAGGATGCCAGAGTCGCAACCTTCTCACGCATCAAGGGGATAAGCTGCTGCCCGTAAACGGCTGCATCGCGCAGCTGATCAAAGCCACGAAACAGGAAAGTGGTCACGCCCAGGCGGTAATATTCCAGTGCAGCATTGGCAACCTGCTCAGGCGTGCCAACCAGTGAGGTCGAATTACCTGCCGCGCCGGAGAGCGCCGCAATCTCAGTCCACAGGCAGCTGTCGTGAACGGCTTTTTCTTTGGCAAAACCGTACAGCCGCTGTGAGCCGCTATTACTGTCCGGATTGGCACTCGCCGGATCGATCAACGCTTTCGCCCGCGCCAGAATCCGCTCTGCACGCGCCCACGCCTCCGTTTCGCTGTCGCCAAGAATAGGGCGCAGCGACAGGCTAAAGCGGATTTTATCTTCACGACCATATTTTTTTGCGGCAGATTTTACCTGCGCGATGCGCTGTTTGATTTCTGCCAGCGGCTCGCCCCACATCATGTAGACATCGGCATACCGGGCTGCAACTTCTACCGCAGCCTCAGACGCGCCGGAGAAATAAACCGGTATATGACCTTCAACCGGTTTCACCTGCGTCAGGTTATCCCGGATGCGGTAAAAATCGCCGTGATGATCGAAAGGCTGCTGTTGATGCCAGGTATTGAGCATGACCTGTAGATATTCGGCAGTCCGTCCATAGCGGCTGTCCTTGTCCAGCCAGTCGCCATCGCGTTGCAAATCGCCGCTATCGCCACCGGTAATGACATTGATGGCAACGCGTCCCTGACTGAGCTGATCCAGGGTGGCAAACTGCCGTGCAGCGAAAGTGGGCGCCTGAAAACCAGGACGATGCGCCACCAGTAAACCCAGTTTATCGGTCTGCGCAGCTACCCAACTGGCGAGGATTAACGAATCGGGCGCGCGGGTATTGACGGCCAGCAGGACTTTATCGAAACCGGCGTATTGCTGCGTTTGCGAAAAAGCCCGGATAAAATCAGCGTTGACTAAAGGGCCTTCGGCAGCCAGCGCCTCGCTGCTTTCCTGCGATCCCACCAGGCCAATAAATTCCAGGCTCATTTATACACTCCTCTGTTGATTCGATGAAAATGCCAGAACACGCTGGCCTGCGGTTTGCAGGATCACATCGTCCTGAGGCGTATGGATGCGTGCGCAAAGCACGTTGCGAAGATGACGTTGCAGATCGCTACGGCGTGACAAACCCGGATTTCCGGCGGCTTCAATAGCCAACTCAACGGCCTCAATCGCCTGACTGGTGATCAGATGCTTTAACTGGCCGCCGCGGACAGGATCAATGTTGCCTGTAGCCGCACTGTGCAAAAGCGTTTGGTTGCTGAACAACAGGGTATCGATGCGCCCGGCGAGGGCTTGAAAACGGGGAAGGGTTGCCAGCGGTGCCTGAAGCGCGGAAGGTATCCGATGCTGCAAAAAATCATGTAGCCACTGCTGCGCGCTTTGCGCGACGGCATCGTAAACGGCCGAGAGCAGCACCGACATCCACAACGTTTCCTGTGCGTCCTGGGCCGCAGGTCGCTCACTCAGGCTGATAGCATGGTCAAAAGGGATCGTCACCTGCCGGAAAACGACCCGATGACTACAGGTCGCCCGCATGCCTAAATGATCCCAGTCATCAATAATTTGCACGCCGGAGGCGGAAGCGGGTACCAGAAAGCTGCCGGTCAGCGGCTCTGGATCATCGGTAGCGCCCCAGACCAGCAACCAACTGAGGCCGTGACTGCCGGTTGAATAGATTTTTTCACCATCAAGCTGCCAGCCCTTTTCAGTACGGGTAGCCCGCGTGGCAGGAAGCCCACCGCGTGCCGGGGTTCCCAGCGCCGGTTCGACTCTTAATGAATTGATCAGCGCCCCGTTCTTAACAATGTCTGCTGCAACCTGTTGTTGTAACGCTGCCGTCCAGCCACTGGCCGTCCGTAAGCGTAGCGAGTGCAGATAGTGCATGGTCAGGATTAACGCTGACGACGGATCGCCCTTAGCAACCGCCGTTATCACACGCAGCGCGGTTGCCAGATCACATTCGTTGCCGCCCAGCCGTGCGGGCAGTGCCAGCCTCAGTAAGCCGGCATCGTGCAACTCGGCAAAATTATCATGGGGAAAATCACCGGTGACATCATAGTGCGCGGCCCGCTGCGCAAAGGAGCGGGTCAGGGCGGCAAGACGTTGCGGGCTGCCCGGATCTGAATCAACCCTCTGCGGATCAAACCCGGAGGAAAAAGGGGAAAAGGCCGGACTGTTCATCTGTTTCAACGCCTCCACTATTTCATATTTCTGAATAGCAGAAACAGAAATATCGCGAAAAATTCGATGACAGAATGCAAATTAGCGCATCAGTTGTAAAAGACGTAAAACAGATAAGGTAATTAACTATCGGCATAATTATTTTTTAAAACAGAGGGGTGATTAATATTATGATGAGACGAGAACTTTGCACAATCATTTCTTATCTTGATGATTTATAAAATTTTTACATTAAATTACTTCATTATTCAGCCTGCGGTTAAGCGCGGGAATCACGTTGACGCTATCCAATTAACCCGTTCGGAATGGAGCCTGTAGAGTGAATCAAAATTTAATATTGTCGCGTCGGCGGCTTTTGGGATTATTGGGCGGCGCTGCCGTTACCTCTTTATTCAGTCCGAACGTTCTGGCGCATAATATGGCTGGCATGAATGGCACAACGGATATTGAAGGCCCGGGGAAATGGGCATTACCGGCAATGCGGAAGGTTAAACTGGCGGTTAATCTAAACGCTATCTGCATTGCACCGGTAACGGTTGCAGATAAACAGGGCTTTTTCCGTCAGCACAATCTTGATGTGGAGTTCGTCAACTTTGGTAATTCAACCGAACTGCTGCTGGAGTCGATCGCCACTGGCAAAGCCGATGCGGCAGTGGGCATGGCGCTGCGCTGGCTGAAAGCGCTGGAACAAGGCTTTGACGTCAAGCTCACGGCAGGCACGCACGGCGGCTGTATGCGGTTGGTTACGCTGGCTCAGGGGCCGCAAAATTTTGCCGATCTGAAAGGGAAAACCATTGGCGTAACGGATATGGCAGCGGCAGATAAAAACTTTTTCTCGCTGCTGCTGAAAAGGCACGGTATCGATCCGGTAAACGATGTTAGCTGGCGCGCTTACCCGCTGGATCTGTTACCGATGGCGCTTCAGAAAGGGGAAATTCAGGCGGCAAGCGGCTCCGATCCGGTGATGTGGCGGCTTATTAACCAGTCTGGATACCGTGAACTGGCGACCAATCTTACGGATGAATATGCCAATCTCAGCTGCTGTGTCGTGGGCGTGCGTGGTGCATTGACGCGTGATGCCCCCGCCGTTGCCGCAGCCATCACCCATGCCATTTTACAAGCCCATGCCTGGGCTGCGAAGCACCCGGATGAAATCGGCGATGAATTTGTCAGCCACGCGCTTAACACCACGGCTCAGGAAATTAGCGCCGTACTTCAGACGCATACCCATGGGCACTCGGCAACGGGGGACGCTTTTGTTAAGGAACTGGCAGTCTACGCCCGCGATTTAAAAGCCATTAATGTACTGCGGCCCGATACCGATCCGCAGCTGTTTGCTCGCGGCATTACGGCCAATGTTTTTGCCTGAAGAACCAAGGAATTTTAATGAAACGTTCTCTGTTATTAATCATGCTGTTGGCAGGTGCCGCCACGCAGGCCGACGATGGCGTGACGCTGCGCATCGCTGATCAGAAAGGTAATATGCGTGCCCAGCTGGAAGCAACCAACCTGCTGGAAAACCTGCCGTATCATATTGAATGGGCAGAGTTTCCGGCGGCAGCTCCCTTAGCGGAAGCGCTAAATGCAGGCGCTGTTGATGTCGGCATTATTGGCGATGCACCGCTGCTTTTCTCCATAGCGGCCGGTTCGCAGGTTAAGGCCGTGGCGGTAGACAAGTCCGATCCTTACGGCACGGCGGTGGTGGTTAATAAGGATTCCGCGATTAAAACCGTTGCGGATCTGAAAGGAAAAAGCATCGGCACCGGCAGGGGATCGGTAGGACATTTCGTTGCGTTGAAGGCGCTGGAACAGGCCGGCATCAAACCTGAAGAGGTGCATTTCCGTTATCTTACCCCGTCAGATGCTAAAATTGCGCTGGCCAGCGGCGCGGTGGATGCCTGGGCAACGTGGGATCCTTACACCGCACTGGCAGAAACCTCGGGGACCGGTCGGGTACTGGTGAGTGGGCGAGGGTTATCGACGGGGAACAGTTTCCTGGCAGCGACCGACAGCGCACTGGCTAATGAAACGAAGCGTAAAGCACTTCAGGATTATATTAACCGGCTGGCTGAAGCGGAAAAACAGGCGTACGCCAATATTGATAATTATTCGGTGACGCTGGCTAAAATCATTGGTTTCCCGAAAGAAGCGATACGACTCTCTTTTGGGCGACGTCAGTCACACTGGCAGGCGATTGACAGTGCCACCATTACCCAGCAGCAGGAAACGGCTGACTTTTATCAAAAGCAGGGACTGATAAATAAGCCTTTGCAGGTGGAACCGACCTTTTACCGGGGGTTAACGGTGCAGGCGCAGTAGAGGAAGAAAAGAGAGGCATCATGCCTCTCTTCATTACAGGCCGTCATTCGTTAAGCTGATTTCTTTTTACTGTGTTTCCGATGATGGCTTTTCACGCCGACAAAAGGCGCAAAGCTAAAGTTTATTCTGGCTTGACCGGTACGTGGGGAAAAAAGGACATCCATTTCATCTGTAAATTCAGCGCCGTTCTGATAGTTAAGCCTGAATATAAAGTTAGACATCATGGTCCAGTTAATTATCCATTCCACATCAACCAATTGTGAATCTTCAAACAATATATCATTAAGCAAATATTCGAAAGCATAATTATCTAAAGGCCAGGTGACAGAGCGTCCGGCACTGTCATCATAAATATATTCAATGTCAGAACTGATAAGGGAAATATCGCGTATATCATAATTTCTGCAAGTGGTCAGGAAAAAATTGAAGAATTGCAGTAAAGCATCTCGCATTGCTACCTGTGGTTTTCCCCGCAGGCTTTCATCAACTCTACCAAAGTTTGAAGACAGGTTCAGCTGAGGCATGATAGTTACCCGTAGTTAATTTATTGACAATATAAGATCCCTGGAATACATGCAGGTATTTACAGGGAGTTTGCAAGACAATTTAACCTTAGCACTACTTTTAACTGATTGCGTAAATTAATAATAACTGGTAGTGCCAGTTATTCTTATTAATTACATTTTCTATCAGTCTGCAATAGCTGCTCACATTAGATATTATTTTTTATTTTAGTTTGACTGGTTGCTGTTAAAAGTATTTTTGATCGTGATTTTTAATATTTCACTTTTTCTAACTCTTGCATTAAATGTATTTTTCCTTGCGTCAAGACCCGGAGGGAATATCTCAAGTGACCAACCTTTTCCTGCCTGATTTTATAAAAACCCGCTTTCAAATGACAATGAAATTAATTAGGGCATTATTTTCCTTTAGTTGCCTGATTTTTATGACTTTTTAATGATATCGCCGTCTTAATGATCTAAGGAAAATCTGATAGGATGCGTACGCAATTGACTGATTTAACAGGGGATTGTTATAAGTTAACTCGTACTTAACATTCTTATCCCTTCTGTTATTTAGATTGCGTTACTGATAGAAGTGGGGGCTATTTCGTTAAAAAAAGCCAGTACTGATATAAGCGCAAAGAGAATTTCACAGGGGATGGATTTCATCTCTGACGGCAGGCTATTAATTCCAATTCCATAAAAGGAGGAAAAAATGCATTAAATAGTCTATGTGAGGGGGGCTGCTCAGCAGCTTTAACTGAGTAGTAATAAGCAAGGTTTTTTTTAAATTAAAACGTTTTTACTTCTGTATAACTAATCAAAAACTTAATAACTCAAGGAGTTACCTATGTCTACTTCATTGTCTCAATCTATTTTATCTTTAAATTCCGTTACCTCGGCACTTAAATCAGCAACTGGCGGAGCGGGTGATGACTCGATTAGTCAGGTTACGGGTAATCTGGCCCAGATTACCGATATTATTACCCGACTTCAGGCGGAAGGTAAGGCGTTTGTTACTTCCACTACTGCGGCACTCAGTAGCATTAAGCCTGAAGATCTTTCAAATGCCTCAACCTATAGCGATCTGCTAAAAACGGCCGTTGCTGATTTTTCTAACTCGGTAGAAAGTGCAATTAAAACCCTTTCTCCGCTTAAAGATTCAGTATTAACTTTCGGAAATGGCATTCAGAGCACGGTAACTACGCTGACCTCGGAACTTTCTACCCTTCAGAGCACGCTTGCCGGTAATCAGGCAGCGCTGACCAAAGCGCAGAAAAGCTACAGTTTGCTAAGTGGATTGGGTTCTCTGGGTGGCGTAGTCGGCTTATCGGGGGCGCTTGCACTGGTGAAAAGCCTGGAGAGTATTGTTTCCGGGAACCAGCTGAAGCTACAGGATTTGCAAACTACGCTTGCGGATAAAATCAAACTGCTGAGTTTGCTGACTTCCGCCAACGGCTCAGTCGCTGATAGTTTCAATGTTTTACCGGGCCTTTCAGGGTCGTTGCAATTTTTGCAAACCGACGTGGCGAGTCTGGCAGCCGATATAAGTGACAATGCTTCAGCAGCGGCCATTCCGGTCATTATTTCTGCTATTACAGGCGCATTAGCTGAAATTAACAGTTCAGTAAATTGAGTTTTTGTCTCTATTTTCCCAGGGCTTCGGCTCTGGGTTTTTTTACGGCATGACATTATTGATTCTGCCGGTTTATGCTTTGTAAAATATTCTTCTTAAGCCAGTCAGTAGACCGCGTTGCGCGTGCCATTACCGTTGGGCAGCTAACCTCTTCAATTGCGCATGAAATAAATCAGCCGCTGGTGTCTATCGTAGCCAATGCCGGAGCCAGCCAGCGATGGCTTAAACGAGACCTCGCGAATCTGGAGAATGCCAGTAAAAGCCTTGTTTACAGGCAGTTAAACATAACATGAAATGAGTAGTGATAAGTTACAGATTATCAGATGATTTTTATTAATAGTGGGTATGGAATATTAGTTACAGCACGCAATTCTTTTTCTATAATTAATCTCTTATCTTATATACCCCTCAAAAAAATACAGGTATGCACGCCCGGATTTCGCTATAATCCCGCTTCTCGAAAAGAGAATTCCAGGGACAACGGAGCAGGGAATGTCTGACAGGAAAACAAAGGGCCGCAGGAACGCGAGCCCGACACCGCACGATCTCGCCTTTAAACAGTTTCTGACCCATCCCGCTACCGCACGGGATTTTATGCAGCTGCATTTGCCCGCGGAGCTGCAGGCCGTCTGCGATTTCAGCACTCTTAAGCTGGAGTCCGGCAGCTTTGTTGAGGAAACGCTTCGTCCCTATTTCAGCGACGTGCTCTACAGCCTGAAAACCACGGCCGGCGATGATGGCTACGTCCACGTTCTTATCGAACACCAGTCCACGCCGGACAGGCACATGGCGTTCAGGCTTCTTCGCTACGCGGTGGCGGCCATGCAGCGCCACCTTGACGCCGGGCACAAAAAGCTGCCGCTGGTGATACCGGTGCTGTTTTATACGGGAAAGCGCACTCCCTATCCCTATTCAACCCGCTGGCTGGATGAGTTTAATCATCCCGGGCTGGCCGGTAAGCTTTACGGCGGTGAGTTTCCGCTGGTTGACGTCACGGTGATTTCCGACGACGAGATAATGGGCCACCGCAGCATGGCTGCCCTGACGCTGCTGCAAAAGCATATTCACCGGCGCGACCTGGCAGAGCTGCTGGACAGGCTGGCGACCCTGCTGCTGAGAGAACCGGTTACGGGACAACAGCTGACATCGCTGATAAACTACCTGATACAGACGGGTGAAACGGCAGACGCAGAGGCGTTTGTACGCGAACTGGCACAGCGTGTGCCGCAACATGGAGACGCTTTGATGACCATCGCACAACAGCTTGAACAGAAGGGCATTGAGAAAGGCATTGAGAAAGGCATTGAGAAAGGCATTGAGAAAGGCATTCAGCTTGGCAGGCAGGAAGGCCGTAACGAAGGTAAACTCGAAGTCGCCCGTACCATGTTGCAGAACGGCCTGGATCGCAATATCGTCATGAAAATGACCGGGTTAACTGAAGACGATCTGGCGCAAATCCGCCATTGATGGTTCGTTGCCTGACCGTCAGCCTGTAATCACCTCATACACCAGCGTCACTGGAGATAATTGCGCTGTTTTCAGGTAATCTCAGCACGTTTACTTTTTAGCACCACTTTGTTTTTTTGTGCAGCAAAGTGGTTATCAATAAAAATACCAATCCCAGCGCTATGCTTTATTTCCCGCCATGGCGAGCTTCCATTAGATCGACCATCGCACCCTGATGTGCATCTACGTTTCGTATATAGCGCATCAGCGTTTCTGGTTTCTTCCAGGTACCTTCCTGCATAATCTGCGCTACAGCGTAGCCTTGCTTTGCCATATCCTGAGCCGCGCCAACACGTGCGCTGTGGCCGCTCCAACCCCGATAACGATTTTTATTGGCTTTAGCGGGCTGAAGAGGTCCGGCAATTTGCCATGCCTGAATAAAAATAGCCTCAAGCGCTGGCGTAGTGAGCGGACGGTCGCAGGTCACTATCACCTGATTACTTCGATGCACCGGGCCAAACAAAAAGGCATCGGGTTCAACCGCCAGCCCGGCACTTTCAATCCATTCGGTTAGCCGCTGGCTGGAAAGGGTGCTCAGAGCTTTAATCAATCCACCCGTTTGCACAATGGTTTTTGTCCAGCCAACGTCCAGAATTATTCGCCCATCTTCCGCGCGCGTAATATCGCCAACCCGCAGACGGGCCAGTTCACTAATACGCAACAGCGTACCGTAAGCAACATGCAGAAAAGCCAGGTTGCGCATTTCCTTTTTACGTGACGAGTTCCTCCAGCGCTCATCCAGCATCATCAGGTCTGCCAGACGAAAAGGAACGGCCTGGCCGGTACGTTCACCCGCGATCACTGCGGTTCGATTAATCTTTTTAATAGTACGAAAAACCAGGGGTGAAACCGTAGGGGAGATCAGACCTGCGTTGCGATGCAGCATTGCAATCAGTGAAGCATGTGTGGCGATGGTAGAAGAGGCCCGGCCTGATGAATGCAGAAAGCCAAGATAGTCACGCAAATCAGCCGACTGCATTGGCAAAAAGCTGCGGGAATTATCTGCCGCCCAGCGAAAGCAAATGCGCATTACGCTGAGTAGTTGTCGCCAGGTATTGGCAGAAAAAGCCTCTTTATCTTGTACAAATTCTTTCAGCCGCGCAGAAATCGCGTCATCAGATGAAATCAGGGGCAGCAGGTCGTCAGCTGCTGTTATTTCAGGCATAACGTGTCCAATAAATACTCCATTTAACAATCGATCGCGCTACGTAAATTCTATAGAAAAAGCAGGGGAGTTACCCTAAAGAATTCGCGTAGCGTTACCGGCTCGCTGTTTATAATTTAAACACCCATGAGCCGGCATTAAAAATGGTCACGATCGAAAAAAGTTAGTTAGCGATCTTTTTTGCCGCAGAATTTTATCATAATTGCTCAACACCAGGCCATTTTAACTTTATATAAGTCCCATTATATAAAGTTAAAGCGGTAATTGCTCAAAAACCAAACAAAAATCGCTGCCGTTGGAGGGGTTACAGCGCAAGTGTCAGCGCGGATCAGGATAGGGCAAAACAAGGGATATGCCGTTCACTATGCAGAAAGATGCCTGGGAACAGTGCGCTACTGGTAAGATTATATAGATCTTTCATGATCGCAGAAGCATGCGATCCGCTCAGTATCTAAGCATATACAGGCCTGCTGGCAATCAGCGTGTCGTGCTCCAGAGGGCTACCTTCTGTAAACCGAATACTCAGATTTTAACTGTTCCAGGTACCCACGATATTATTGAGTACATAGGCGCTCTCATCATAATCTATCAGGCCCGGAGCGATAAAACTGCCGAGCAGAGCTTGACCATCATCGACAAAGAAAATAAGAAGAAGGTTATCATCGAGATAGAGATGAAATTTGGTTGTCAGCCTTACCATATTCGTAATGCTGTACGAGGATAAATAACCGAAATCATGCGGGATATTTTCTGTAATCATCTGCGTTAATTGACCGGTAGTGAATGAAAATGGCCAGCTATTAGTAAACTCCAGGGAAATGATATTAATATTTAACTGTGAGTATATCGTTGCATTTGCATAGAAATTTGTATTCTGATCGGAGCCATTAAGAAGTGCCTTCGCATAAGTTTGCATATTTATGGGCGCGACAGGTATAAGGGAGATGGTATTTCCCAGTAACGTCATCAATGTATCCACAAGCTATACCTCCGGGATCATCATCCCGCATCAGGAAGACAGCTGCCACGGACAGCAGAACAGGTGGCCGTGGGGCGATAATGATAAGCATATACTCGGTTAGTAACAAAGCCAGTTAACCCCTAAAACAGGGGCTAACCAGCAGGATCGCACGAAGGCAATCTACATTTTAATGCGCGGGTTGTTGCTGCTGCTGTTTCTCTTGCTCTTTCTTCTCTTTTTTATTAGCCATATGGTGGCCAACTGCACAGCCTGCCGCCGCGCCAGCCACGCCGTGATGCTTAATGTGTCCAGCCACGCCGCCAACTGCAGCCCCTTTGATGCAGCCTTTTGCCTGTACCTGAGACGTGGCAGAAAGCAGCAGACCGAAGGTAACCGCTAAAACTGATAATTTGCGCATAACTCTTATCCCTTAAAAATTGATGTAAATATGTTATTGATTGGTAAGAGAGAATAGCGTGCTTTAAAGGAAAGGCCAGCGTATGGCCTTTCTTTCAGAGCAGTCTGCAATTCAAAATATTTCAGGCGGCGCTTGCCTCAAAGTGGTAAGGCGTTTACTGATTAAGCTCGCGTTCTTTGATGTCCGCAATCGGACTCAGGATGTCGCGATCGAACTCGTTTAACGGCTGATCAGCTTTAACCCGCTCAGGCCAGTCATGGTTTGCCAGAGCGCCACGACCGAGTGCGATAAGATCTGCCCCCATCGCCATCACCTCTTCTGCGCGACCAGGATCGTGCAGGGCACCATTGGCAATCAAAGTGAGAGAAGGGGCATATTGATGCGCGAGCTCAACCAGCGAACGCTCGTCATCGGCAAATGCAGGCTCCCAGGCTTCATACTCCGTCACATGGATGAAGTCCACGCCAGACTTTTCCAGCAGCGAAAAGATTACCCGGGCATCTTCCACGCCTTTTCCCCATTTATGCACGAAGTCATTCACTTTGCCCTGCGAAATACGAATACCAACCGGAACGTCTGCGCCGAGACGCGCACGAACCGCCTTAATCACTTCAAGGCCAATGGTCATGCGTCCAGCCGTATCGCCGCCCCATCTGTCAGTGCGCAGGTTACTGTATTCAGTAAAGAACTGGTCGAGTAAATAGCCGTTTGCACCGTGGATTTCCACGCCATCAAACCCGGCCTCATGGACAGCACGTGCCGCTGCATCCGCAAAATTGGTTATAATTTCTTCAATCTCGCTGTCACTCAGCTCACGCGGTAACGGGTATTGTCCTTCTCCGCGATAAAACGGCATCTGCTCCCCTTTAGGGCGGATTGCAGAGGGCGCTACCGTCTCAGTCACATAATGGTTTCCTTGTGACAGCGCGCCAGCGTGTTGGATTTGAGCAAAAATAGCCGCTTCCTGGCGGTGAACAGCATCGGTTATCTCCCGCCAGGCATTGACCTGCGCAGTGGAAGTAAGGCCCGCCTGAAAAGCATAGGTCTGTGACCAGGCCCGATCGATATAGATGCCTTCGGTGATAATCAGACCAAAACCGCCACGCGCCAAACTCGCGTAGTAGCGTTTCATTTTTTCACTGGCGCAGCCATCTTCGCTGGCCGTTACACGCGTCATTGGCGCCACGGCAAGACGGTTTTTCAAACTGATGTTGTTGCCTTTCAGGGCGGTAAATAAAGGAGAGTGATTCATATTTTATCCGTTCGCAATTAACCTTGTGGAGTAATATAGTCTCTCTGATTTGGCGCTTAAACAGGCCATTATGATATGCTGGTATAACGATAATCGTTATAAAAGTCGGCGCTATGAACCTTAATGACGTGCAGCTTTTCCTGATCATTACCGAAACGCTCAGCCTTTCTCAGGCGGCTAAAAGGCTGGATATTTCTCCTATGGCGGTTTCCCGGCGGCTGGCCGGACTGGAGGGCGAGCTGGGCATTCGGTTGATACAGCGCACGACGCGTTCCGTTTCTCTGACGCCCGAAGGCGCTGAGTTTATTCCCTACGCCAAAACCCTTGTTGAGGCGGCAGAAAGTGCGAAAGCCTCGTTCTCACCTGATGCAAAAGGCGCGTCAGGTTTATTACGGATTACGGCACCTTCCGGCTTTGGCCGCCGGCAGATACTGCCGCTTATCCCTTTGCTGCTGGCTGGCAATCCAGCGCTGAAAATTGATTTACAGCTGAATGAAGAGGTAGTCGATATTGTTGGCCGCGGCATTGATGTGGCTATCCGCATCGCGAAGCTAAAAGATTCAAACTTGATTGCCCGCAAGATAGTCGACAATCCCCGCATACTTTGCGCATCTCCTGATTATATTAAACAGGTTGGCGTGCCTGATACGCTTAACGATCTCACTCACCACAACTGCCTGAGGTTAACCAGCGTTTTGCAATGGACGTTTGAACAGGAGGGCCAAAGCACCAGTATCAGCGTGGATGGCAGATTCAGTTCAGGCAACGTTGAAAGCGTCAGGGAACTGTGTATGCAGGGTATTGGACTGGCACAGTTAACGCTGTGGGATGTTAAAAAAGAAATAGAGGAGGGCACGCTTATTGAAGTGAAGTTGCAAGACGCCCGCCCTCAGGATCTTTCCGTTTGGGCGCTGTTTCCTACCACGCGACATTTACCTCAGCGGGTAACGGTTTTTATTGAAGCCTTGAAAGCCTCGTTGATTAAGTGAAGGGCACCAACTGGTACCAGCGTCGCCCAGTCTCCATGTGCTGAGAGGCTAAAACTATCGGCTTCGTTTTCAATAATTCAGCAAAGCCTGTTTAAACGAGAAAATATGGACGCGCGCGGCTTCTGCGGCACGTTCTGTATCACCGTTTTCCAGCGCGTCGATAATCGCATCGTGCTCGATAATCACTTCCTGCATATGACTCTCGCTTGATAACGTTGTGGCCCAGAAGCGTTGAGCCTGCGCGTGGATTACGCTGAGAATATCGGATAAACGGCTGTTTCCGGCAATGTCCGCCAGCCGCTGATGAAATTCGCGATCCAGCAGCATGACCTCGACCCGATTGCGCGCTTCGCTGGCGGCGGCAATCTGCTGATTTAGCTGCCTGAGCGAGACGATATGTGACGATGTCACTTTTCGGCTGGCGAGTTGCAGGCATAGCGTTTCATTTACCATACGCACTTCTATCAACTCCAGCGCATCATCAATCGAGAGAGGGGAAACCATCACCCCTTTACGCGGGATAATCTGCAACAAGCCTTCGGTCGCCAGCCGGTGCACGGCCTGATTAACCGGCGTCCTGCCCATCGCCAAATCGTTCATCACCTGCGCGGTATTCAGATATTCGCCCGGCTTATAGCGCAGCGTGATGAGTTTATGTTTGAAAGCCTGATAGGCCTGCTCGTTAAGAGAAAGCGCTCGGGGACTGGCTGCATCAGGCGCTTCAGCAATCGCATCACTCATGTTTTTTTCCTTATCCAACGTTCTCACCATATTACACAAAAAGGTGGCATGAAAATCGCAAGATTGAAAATAGTGTGAAATTTCACACGAATTTCATTTAAGGGGAAAGAGCGATGAAACTGACGTTTACCACCGATGACAAAGCAGCGCCACTGATTGAAGTTGAGATAAATCAGCTGGTTATTGCAGGCTGGGTAGGAAGGGATCGGCAGGCGGTGTTGCACCACATCAGGGAGCTGGAAGCGCTGGGCGTGCCCCCGCCAGGTGCAGTGCCGCTGTTTTACCGCGTCACCACTAACCAACTCAGCCAGCAACCTCATCTGGAAGTTGTAGGTGCAGAAACGTCAGGCGAGGCGGAGCCGTTTGTCTTTTTCCATCGGGGTGAATACTGGGTTTCGCTCATTTCCGATCATACCGATCGTCATCTGGAAACGTTCAGCGTTGCCCTGTCGAAACAAGCCTGTATTAAGCCGGTTGCAGGCCACGCCTGGCGGATAAAAGAGGTTGCTGAACACTGGGATGCATTGGAACTGAGCGCCTGGATTAAAGAGCAGGGCGAATGGGTCAGCTATCAGCAAGGTTCACTGGCTTCTTTATTGACGCCGATGGATTTGCTGGCGCGTTATCTGTCTGACACGCCGGCCGAAGAGGGTTTTGCCATGTCCTGCGGCACGCTGAGTGCGCTGGGCGGCATTCGTCCGGCCAGTGATTTCCGCATGGCGCTGCACGATCCCATCCTGAACCGCACGCTAACCCATCAATACAGCACTGGTCTGTTGCCAGTCGTAGCCTGAGGAGACTGACGATGACGACACTATGGCAGGCCAGCCAGCGGCTGAAAGAGGGTGAGGCAACCCCGCAAGACTATACCGAGGCGGCGCTGTTTGCCGCCACGGAGAAAAGCGGTGAGGGCGCTCGCGTCTTTACGCGCTTATATACCGATAATGCCCGCAGACGGGCGATTCAGGCGGGTATCCGCTGGCAAAAGGGTGAAGCACTCAGTTCCGTCGACGGTTTACCGATCAGCATTAAAGATCTGTTCGATGTGGCTGGTGAAGCCACCACCGCAGGCTCCACGCTGTTGATCAACGCGCCCGCAGCGAAGACGAACGCCAGTATGGTGAACCGTCTGGAACAGGCCGGTGCGGCGATCGTCGGTAAAACCAACATGACCGAGTTTGCCTTTTCAGGACTGGGCATCAATCCGCATTACGGCACGCCTGCAAATCCGTGGCAGCGCAACTCGCCGCGCATCCCTGGCGGTTCCTCCTCCGGCGCAGCGGTATCGGTAAGCGATGGCATGTGCCTGGGCGCAATTGGGACGGACACCGGCGGCTCGGTACGCATCCCGGCGGCGCTTTGCGGCCTGACGGGATTTAAGCCCAGCGCCAGCCGCATCGGGCAAGCCGGTACGCTGCCCCTTGCCGCTTCGCTCGACAGTATCGGCGTTATCGCCCATGACGTGCGCAGCTGCTGGCTGCTGGACAGCATCATTGCTGATGAACCACTGATGCTTGCAGAATGCAATCTGTCACAGGCGCGTTTTGCGATCCCACAAACGCGCGTGCTGGATGATTTAGAAGATGACGTCCGCCAGGCCTGGACCGCCACGCGCGATCTGATTCAGGCTGCGGGTGCAACGCTTGTCGAGATACCGCTAACGGAGCTGGCCGAGCTGACAACCCTCAACGCACGCGGCGGCATCATAGCCTGGGAAGCCTGGCAATGGCACCAGCAAAGCGCGCAGTCACGGCCGGAAGCTTACGATCCCCAGGTATTAACCCGTCTTCAGGTCGGCCGCGGGTTAACCGCGCAGGATGCCGAAGAGCTTTATCAGCAGCGTGCTGCCTGGAAACAGCGTGTGGAGGCCGCACTGACGGATTTTGACGGGATGCTTATGCCCACCGTCCCGCGTATTGCGCCCACTATCGCCGAACTTGACGATCCGCAGCGCTACAAAGAAATCAATGCACTGATGCTGCGCAATACCAGCGTTATCAACATGCTGGACGGCTGCGCTGTTTCGCTGCCGTGCCATCAGCCGGGCCACGCGCCGGTGGGGCTGATGCTGGCCGCCACCCAGGGTAAAGATGCCGCAGTACTGAGTCTGGCGTTAGCCCTGGAAATCCTTCTTTTACGGAGGAGATCACGATGACTCTTTCCCACGGCATGCTGTTTGTCGCCACCCAGATTGCGCCTGAAGATGAGGCTGATTTCAATCCGGCGGATGTGCAGCTTTACCCGCTCAGCTGGCAGTTAACAAAGCAGGAGATGACCCATGGCGAATACTGATTCCACGCTGCTCCAGACCGCCCGGAGCGGAATGTCTAAAACGGGTCGGCTGGCCGCGGCCAGTTCGGTGGGCACCGCGCTCGAATGGTATGATTTCACCGTCTATAACATTATGGCGGCGCTGGTCTTCAACCATGTTTTCTTTCCCAGCTTCGACCCGCTGGTCGGGACGATTCTGGCCTTTTCCACCTATGCGGTTGGCTATATTTCCCGCCCGGTCGGGGGGTTTATTTTCGGTCATTTGGGCGACGTTGCCGGCCGCAAAGCGGTGCTGATTACCACGCTGGTGATTATGGGCGTCACCACCGCGTTGATGGGCCTGCTGCCCGGCTATGCGAGTTGGGGTATCTGGAGCCCGGTACTGTTGGTCACGCTGCGCTTTATTCAGGGAATTGCGCTGGGCGGCGAGTGGGCAGGTGCCGTGCTGCTCTCTATGGAACATGGCGATGCCAACAAACGGGGACGTAACGCTTCGTTCGCCCAGGTTGGCCCTTCCTGCGGCACGCTGATTGGCACCGGTTTTATCACCCTGGTCACGCTGGCGCTGAGCGGTGACCAGTTTCAGGAATGGGGCTGGCGCGTGCCGTTTCTGCTGAGTCTGCTGCTGGTGATGTTTGGCCTTTGGCTTCGCCGTGGCGTGGAGGAGACGCCCACCTTTGTCGCCATGCAGGCCAGTGAGAAAACCACGCACACGCCGCTGAAAGAGGTCTTTGTTCGCTATCCACGCGAATTGCTGATTGCGGGAGGCGCGCGCATCGGTTCCGATGTGCTCTATGCACTGGTCGTGGTCTTTACGCTGACCTATGTTACAACGGTGCTGCACTTGCCGCGGCCGGTCGCGCTGCTGGCGACCATGCTGGGCGCAATTGGCAATGCGATTACCGTGCCGATGTTTGGTGCACTTTCCGATCGGCTGGGCAGAAGGCCGGTTTATATCGCAGGCGTGCTGCTGGCGGCGGTTTGGTCATTTGTCTTTTTTGTGCTGCTCGACAGCGCGCAGACGGTATTGATTGTACTGGCGGTCATTGTCGGCCTGCTGATCCATGCGGTGATGTATGGCCCGCAGGCGGCATTTGTCACTGAACAATTTCCCGGCCACGTTCGTTATGCCGGTTCTTCGCTGGCTTACACCCTGGCGGGTATTGTCGGCGGGGGTTTTGCGCCGCTGATTATTACTTCGCTTTATAAAGAGATGGGCAGCACGGTGTGGGTCTCTTTATATGTTTGCCTGGCGCTGGGGATTACGCTGATTGCATTATGGAAGGCAAAAGAGACGGCATATAAACCGCTGTAAACCCGTTTAATTCACAGTAAATAAAGCCTGACCGCTGTCGGGCTTTATTTTTTCCATACCAAAAATCCATTACTTGTCTTCCGGATCGTTAAAGAAGAAGGCGACTTTATTACCGTCAGGATCGCGCAACCAGGCAACGTAAAAATTCTTCCCGTAGGCATCGCGCCGTTACCGGCAACAGCAGGCCTGCCATCAAAAGGTTTGGCGATAAAACGGCATCGTAAAATTTTTCGGCCGTATGCAGATCGTTACTGCCAGGAAATAAATAACTGAGCATACCTTATCCTTTTGCCTGTTCTTATCCTTTTTAATGAAGTCGAAGCACGGCCAGAATGCAATAAAAAAGAAAACCCCGGCCGAAGCCGGGGTTTTGCGTTCTGAGGTAAACCAGAAAGACTTACTGCAGCAGAGACAGCACGCCCTGTGGAACCTGGTTAGCTTTTGACAGCACGGAGGTACCGGCCTGCTGAAGGATCTGCGCTTTGGACATGTTAGACACTTCCGTTGCGTAGTCAGCATCCTGAATACGTGACTGAGACGCGGTCAGGTTGGTCACAGAGGTGTTCAGGTTGTTAATGGTAGATTCAAAACGGTTCTGAATCGCACCCAGGGCACTACGTGAAGTATCCACGTCTTTGATACGCGCATCGAGGTCAGACAGGTCGCCGCCGGTCACGCTGAAGGTAGCGCCCAGGCCAGAAGCCTGGAAGCCTGCGCCTGACAGGTCGATGCTGATCACGTTAGCGTCGGTAGAATCGTTAGCGCCCACCTGGATTTTTACGCTGCCGGTGGTGTTGAAAATTGCCGTGCCGTTAAAGGTACTTGCCGCGCCGATACGGTTGATTTCAGACAGACGTGCATCAACTTCTTTCTGGATTGAGTCGATGTCGTCAGCGCTGTTGGTGCCGTTTTTCGCCTGCACGGTCAGTTCACGAATACGCTGTAAGTTGGTGTTGATCTCGTTCATTGACCCTTCAGCCGTCTGAGTCAGAGAGATACCGTCGTTGGCGTTACGTGCTGCCTGAGTCAGACCTTTAATCTGAGAATTCATGCGGTTAGCGATAGCTTCGCCCGCAGCATCATCTTTTGCGCTGTTGATACGCAGACCAGAAGAAAGACGCTCGATGGCGGTGCTCAGAGAAGCCTGGGATTTGTTCAGGTTGTTCTGAGTGGTCAGGGACATAATGTTGGTATTGATAACGGACATAGTATTTTCCTTCAAAAATTGACTTGGGTCGATTACGGCGCCCGGATGCCCGTCACCGTCAGTGAATTATTTATCGGCGACAGTTGGCAGAACTTTAAACAGATCTGTGAAAGATCTTCTGGGGGCGTTATGACCGCTGAAAAAAACGTAACCGGCCTTATCTGCTGTCTTTCAGGCGAAGCAAAGCAGCCCCTGAAATTACTCAGGCGCTGACCCCTTACGGGATGACAGCGGCTACCGGACAGCACGCACGCGAGGGGGCAGTAGCGTTTTGGCAACATCCTGAAAACAAAATTCCCCGCCACCGGGAAACCCCTGCTCTACGCTAAAAAGACGGTATTTTTTAGTGAGCGAGTCGAATGAAACAGAATAATAAGGGTATTTCACCCTATAGCGGATCGGCAGGGGGTTGGGGCGCACTGAAAGCGGTGGCCGATGCCATTCGCGGCCAGATGGCCGTGAAGCAGGATGTGATCGCGCTGTTCAAAGTTAACCAGCCGCAGGGCTTTGACTGCCCCGGCTGTGCCTGGCCCGACCCGCGTCATGGATCCTCGTTCGAGTTCTGTGAAAACGGCGCAAAGGCCGTTTCTTGGGAGGCAACCAGCAAGCGCACCACGCCTGAATTTTTTTCCGCGCACACCGTTAGCGAGCTTTGGTCGCGCAGCGCTTACGAGCTGGAAGGCGAAGGGCGACTCACACATCCCATGAAGTATGATGCCGCCAGCGATACTTATCAGCCCATAGAATGGGAAACCGCGTTCCGGGAAATCGGCGAAAAACTGCAAGGCTACGATCCCGACAGCGTGGAGTTTTACACCTCCGGCCGTGCTTCCAACGAAGCCGCTTTCCTCTGGCAGCTTTTCGCTCGCGAATATGGCACGAATAACTTTCCCGACTGTTCAAACATGTGTCATGAGCCGACCAGCGTCGGACTGCCGCAGTCAATTGGCGTTGGCAAAGGCACCGTTGAACTGGACGATTTTGACCATTGCGATCTGGTGATCTGTATCGGTCACAATCCGGGAACGAACCATCCTCGCATGCTCGGCACGCTGCGTGAAGTGGCTAAACGCGGCGCAAAAATCGTGGCGATCAATCCGCTGCGTGAACGTGGCCTTGAGCGTTTTACTTCGCCTCAAAGCCCGGTCGAAATGCTGTCGCTCAGCTCCACCGAATTAGCGTCAACCTATTATAAAGTGCGGGTTGGCGGCGATGCGGCGGTGTTAAAAGGGGTGATGAAATGCCTGCTCAAAATGCATGATGAGGCGCTGACAGCAGGGAAACCTGGCGTGGTGGATGAGGCCTTTATCCAGCAGCACACGGAAGGCTTCGCCGCCCTTAAAACCGATCTCGACGGAACGGACTGGCAGCATATTGAGAAAGTCTCCGGGATGACGTTCGCCGAAATCCAGAACATCGCACACCTCTATGCCTCGGCAGAAAAAACCATCATCTGTTACGGCATGGGCATCACCCAGCACCAGTACGGTACGCAGAACGTGCAGCAAATCGCTAACTTACTGCTTATGCGTGGCAACATCGGCAAGCCTGGCGCAGGCATTTGCCCGTTACGCGGCCATTCCAATGTGCAGGGCGATCGCACCGTTGGCATCACTGAAATTCCGCCGCAAAGCCTGCTCGACAGTCTGGAAAACGTCTTTGGCTTCAGGCCGCCGCAAAAGCACGGGCACGGTGCGGTCAGTGCGGTTCAGGCGATACGCGACGGGCGCTCTAAAGCGTTGCTCTGCCTGGGCGGTAATCTGGCGGAAGCCATTTCCGATCCGCAGGTAACGTTTGCGGCCATGCGCAAGCTGGATCTGGTGGTGCATATGGCCACCAAGCTCAACCGTTCACATCTGCTGCTGGGTAAGCATAACTATCTGCTGCCGGTGCTGGGCCGTACCGAAACGGATCGGCAGGCATCCGGCGAACAAAGCGTAACCGTTGAAGATTCCATGTCGATGGTGCATGCGTCACGCGGTACGCTGAAACCCGCTTCGCCATTCCTGAAATCAGAACCGGCGATAGTGGCGGGACTGGCTAAGGCGACGCTGCCCGCGACGCGGGTTGAGTGGGACAAAATGGTCGGCGATTACAACGTTATCCGGGAGGCTATTGAGGCGGTGTTCCCGGCATTTAAGGATTTTAATCAGCAAATTCTTCAGCCTGGCGGTTTCCGTTTGTATAACGCCGCGTCGGAAAGGAAGTGGCTGACGCCATCAGGACGCGCGCAGTTTAAGGTGATGCAGGGCATTAATGAAGATCCGCGCTCGCTAAAATGTCACGACCTGGTGCTGACTACGCTGCGTAGCCACGATCAGTACAACACCACGCTTTACGGTCTGAACGATCGCTATCGCGGCGTCACCGGCAGACGCGACGTGCTGTTTATGGCAGCCAGTGAGGCTGAAAAACGGCAGCTTCGGGTGGGAGACAAGGTCAATATGATTGCGCTGGATCCGGATGGCAAACAGACTTCACGGCGACTGAATAGCCTGACGATAGTGGTGTATGACATGGCGCCCGGCTCCGTCGCGGCTTACTACCCGGAAGCTAACGTACTGGTGCCGCTCGACAGTTTTGATACCGAAAGCGGCATTCCGGCCTATAAAAGCATTCCAGTGGCACTGGAACCCGCCAAGGTGCTCGAAACGGAAGGCGTTATACGCTAGCTGCCGCATACAGAGAGGCGTAAAGCCTCTCTGTAATATAACGGTTCGCTTATTTTGAATTAATAACCTTCCAGCTGCTACCGTTTGACATATACATCAGCTGCTGTCCTTTTTTTACCTGAGTAATAGCGCCATTGACATGCACGGATGAACTATAACCCGCACGATGATCGATAAATATTGATTTCCATTTAAGCGTGTCAGGGTGTGGAAAATAGATATCGGGTGCCCACTGACCATCCTCAGATCGAATAGCGACCAAATCGACTTTGTTCAATGCACCAGCGAGTGTCTCGGCGGTTAAATCGTTATTATTAACGATCGAGACGGTAGGGGCATTCAGGGAAGCGACAGCACCAAGATTGCTCACGGTATTAATGCAGGCATCACCATCGCATGCCGCTTTTACCACATAAGGATCGTTGCAGTTGCCATAGGTGAAGGTACTCTGCCCGGCTTTTGTATGGTCATCGCCTGTGGGATTGAGAAAGGTTGAACTTTGCGCGCCCATGACATAACAGGAAGAAAGTTGCCCATCGCCCTGAGAGTATTCTTCGACAAAACCGGAAGAGGCGTAGAGTTTGCCGAATGTTTCGGGAACTTCAATAACGCCAACCGTTGTGGTTGTGCCGTCCATCTGGTCGGTCACGACACCCGTTACCAGATTGCCATTTTTGGAAACATCTAATTTGTACTGATGACCGGTTTTCCACGGAACAATAATCTGGCATTGTACGCCTGAATTCTCGTGATCAAAGAAACTGCATGTCCCGCTCTTCCAGCCGGTTGCCTGCCAGATAGAGTAATTAAAGGCATGAACGCCATTACCCCTGTTTTGTAAACCAATATACCCTCCATCTCCCTGCTTAAAGTGAAACTGATTCGCCCAGTAGTATCGGGATCCGGTTCCGCCATCGTTACTAATCTGCTGGAAGAAAGAAAGTTTATTAAATTCTGCGCTTTCAGGCCATGCATGCCTGAGCGAGACAATCCCTCCGGCGACAACGGCCTGGCTCAGGGGGCTTATCAAAAATAATAAGGGGACTAACAATGTTTTTTAATTCTGTGATTCATCGTGTTCTCCAGAAAAATTGCATGCTCGCGCGTTATTTAAATTCAGATGGCGGATAAAGGACTTTGTCATTCATGGTTATTTCAGCGCTTATGATAGCGGTGAGGAATAACTGTTCTTTAAACGAGAGTTTATTGTTGTCTGCAATTATTAATAGGGAGTGGTAATTATTGCGAGGTACGATAGCGCGTTGCCGTTAAGAGACGCGGCTACGTTAAGGGAAGGGGATAACCCAATAAAACGGCGGAGCGTTCTCCGCCGTGGATAAAAAGATTACCGCGTCAGCAACCGGTCCAGCAATGGCCCCAGTGTCGTCAGCGACTCGGCGGAAAGGATATCCGCGTGCTCGCAATTCAGCGGCCAGATTTCAAGTTCACCGACAAACGGTGCCCAGGTTGCCGGCACGTCCATACCCTCCGGCACGGTTTTCTGCGCCATAAACAGGGTAGCTTTGCCGTCAAAACGTGCCGTTTTGGCGACGGATAACCGGGCAACGGCATCTTTATAGTTGGCAACGATGGTGTTAAACATCGCGGCTTTCTCTGCCAGCAGCTGCGGATCGCTTTCTTCCTCCGTCGAGGCCATAAACTGCGCCTGCTCGCGAGCCACTTCCTGCTGCGCCTCCATTTCATCCGGCGTACGCCACGCCTGGCCTTCCGACGGATAGGTATCCAGCAGGCCGAGGAAGGCGACCTCTTCGCCAGCCTGTTGCAGCCTGGTCGCAATGCCCTGAGCCAGCGATCCGCCCAGAGAATAGCCCAGCAGCCAGTACGGTCCGTGCGGCTGCAACTGACGAAGGGTCGCCAGATGACGATCGCACATGGCGTCCACGCTGTCGCAGGCGGCGATAACGCCCGAAGGACGCGGCGACTGTAAACCGACCACCGGGTAGTCGCCACCGAGATAGTGCAGCAGGCTGCTGTACTGCCAGGCGAAGCCGGAAGCCGGATGCAGGCAGAACAGCGTTGGCCCGGTGCCGCTACGCAGCGGTAACACTTCCGCGTTACCGGCATCGTCAGCGCCATCAGCGCCGTCCAGCAGGGCGGCGAGTTTCTCCACGCTGCGGGCGGTGATGATTTGGCCAATGCTGAGCGAGCGAGAGGCATTACGACGAAGTTCAGCGGCCAGCTGCATCGCCAGCAGCGAGTGGCCGCCTAAGGCAAAGAAATCATCGTCGGCAAACACCCGTTCACGGTTCAACAGGGCGCAGAACAGCCCGGCCAGCAGCTTTTCGCTGTCGCTCTGCGGCACGCGACCCGCAGCCCGGTCCAGCTGCGGTAACGGCAGGGCTTTACGATCGAGCTTGCCGTTGGCGCTGAGCGGCAGGTGTTCAATCAGCATATAGCTCACCGGCTGCATATGCGCGGGGAGGATCGCCGCGAGCTGGGTTTTAACCGTTTCTGTATCCAGCGCAACGTGCGGTTCGGCTACCAGCCACGCCAGCAGCTGCCGATTGTCCGCGCCGCTATGCTGCTGCGTCAGCGCCTTCGCGGCCACGATCGCCGTGGCCACGCCCGGCAGCGTTTGCAGCGCCTGTTCAATTTCACCGGGTTCAATACGCTGACCGCGAATTTTCAGCTGATCGTCGCTACGCCCTAAGTAGTCGACCGCGCCGTCTTCACGCCAGCTGGCAATATCGCCGGTGCGATACATGCGCTCGCCCTCGGCAAACGGTGAGGCGACGAAGCGTTGTGAAGTCAAATCCGCGCGATACAGATAGCCTTCTGCCAGCTGCACGCCGCCGAGATAGAGATCGCCCGGCACGCCCACCGGCACCGGACGCAGCAGGCTGTCCAGTATATGCAGCTGCGTGTTCCAGACCGGACGACCAATCGGCACGCCTGGTCCCGCGCAGCTCTCCAGCGCTTCGCCGCTGGCGGGTTGGTAAGTGACGTCCACGGCCGCTTCGGTCGGCCCATAAAGATTGTGTAACGGTGCCGGGCACAACGCCTGCCAGCTGTAAGCCAGCTCGCAAGAGAGCGCTTCGCCGCTACAAAATACCCGCTTCAGGCTACTGAGCGTGCCATGTTGCCGTTGCAGATGACCCACAAAGGCCGACAGCATGGAAGGCACGAAGTGCAGCGTGGAAACCTGATAATCCGCGATCAGCTGTGCCAGTATCTCAGGATCGCGATGCGCGTCCGGCGGGGCCATCATCAGCTGTGCGCCCGTTATTAACGGCCAGAAGAATTCCCAAACCGAGACGTCAAAGCTGCACGGTGTTTTTTGCAGGATCACATCGTCGGCCTGTAGCGGATATTCATGCTGCATCCAGCGCAGGCGATTGACGATCGCCTGTTGCCCGACCACCACGCCTTTCGGTTTGCCGGTTGAACCGGAGGTATAAAGCACATAAGCGGGGCGGTTTACGTTCGCAGAAGGCAACGCGTGCTGCGGGCGCGATACGGTGTCAAACCGGTCAAAGGTCAGCAACATGCCCAGCGATGAGAAACGTGATGCCAGCGACGATTCGGTAATAATTACCACCGGGCGAGCATCATCCACCATCAGCGCAAGACGCTCATCGGGATAACCGGTATCCAGCGGCAGCCATGCGCCACCCGCCAGCAGAACGGCGGTCAGCGCCACGCTGAGGCGGGCGGAGCGAGGCAGCGCAACGGCCACAATATCGCCCGGGATCACACCGGCTTCGATCAGCCGATCGGCCAGCAGTTCGGCCTGACGCAGCATCTGACGATAGCTGAGCTGGCACTCCACGTCCCGCAATGCCAGCGCGTCCGGCGTCAGCGCCGCCTGGGTGCGAATCGCCTGTTGCAGCGTTTCAGCAGGCAACGCGAGCTGAGTACGGTTGACGTCGGCTATCAGGGCCTGTTCAGCCGCCGTCTGCAGCTGCCATTGCGCCAGCGGTAAATCCGGCTGGCGAACCAGCTGCTCAAGCAGCAGCAGCAGGCGTTCTGCAAAGCGCCGCGGCTGAGTGACAGTGTCACGATACTCCATGATCAACGTCAGGCCATCGTGCGGCAGAACCAGCAGCGTGAGCGGATAATGCGTGTAGCCACGGTTATGAATCGCTTCACAGCGAATGCCCGCCTCGCTTGTAAGCAGCGTCTGGTTATCAGGATAGTTTTCTACTACCAACAGCGTGTCGAATAGCGTCCCGCAACCGGCCAGCTGCTGAATGTCGGCTAATCCCAGGCAATCCTGCTCAATCAGCTGAATTTGCTGTTTCTGGTGATCGAAGAGCTGGTCAGGCAAGCTGCGTTCGGGCTGATAACGTATCCGCACCGGCAGCGTGTTGCTGAACAGGCCGACATGCTGATCCAGACCGTCAATTTGTCCAAAGCGACCCGATACCGGCGAGCCGAATACCACATCGTTCTGACCGCTGGTGATGGCCAGCTGTAAGCCCCAAATGCCCTGCATCAGCGTATTCAGCGTCAGTCCCCGGCTGCGGCACAGCGCCAGCAAACCGCGTTCCAGTCCCGGCTCAAGCTTGAGACGGATTTCATGCACCTTACTGGCTGCCGCTTCCTCAAACAGCAGCGTCGGGCGCACATCCTGCAAACTCGCCTGCCACAGGGTGCGGGCCTGAGCAACCTCTCTGGCGCTCAGCTGCCGGACAATATCGGCATAGCTGTAGCTGTGCGCTTTCAGTGCCTGTTCGCCACGCCACAGCACGGTGAGCAGATCGCTGACGATCACCGGCGTTGACCAGCCGTCAACCACCAGATGATGCGCATTCAGCAACAGCGTTGCCCGTTGACCATGGCGGATCAGCAGGGCGTGCAGCATCACCGGCTGGCGGAACAGATCGCGTTGCAGCGCCTGTTTTTCCCATTCGGTTATGGCGGCAGCTTCTTCTGCTGCCGACATCTCAGGCAGCGTGATCTCCTCCAGCGGCCAGTGACTTTCATTATGCAACAGCGGCAGCAGCTGCATGGGCGGCAGGCAGAGGTCGCTGTCAAAGCGGGCGGCAAGCTGGGGATGATGGCGAACAACCGCATTTAGCGCAGCCTGAACGCTCGCCGTGGGTAACACACCGCTCAGCGTCAGGCTGGTGAGCGTGTTGTAACTGCCTTGCTGCGTCGTGGTTTGCGCATGGAACAGCAGTCCCTGCTGCAAGGGCAACAGCGGCAGCAGCGTGGTGAGCAAGCCATAACGTTTGGTGAGCTGTTGCAGCAGCGCGTCGTCTACCTGTTCAGGAATTTCAGCGGCAACCAGCGTATTTTGAGCCTGTTGCGGATGCTGGCGGGCGAAATGAATTAACGCATCAGCCGCCTCGCTCAGTGACTGATGTAGCGCGTCAATATCGGCTTCGCTGAAGATCTCTGCGGCCCAGCCCCAGTTCAACGCCAGGCGTTGTGCCTGCTCGTCGACAAAAATATTCAGCTCCAGCGCATGCAGCAGCGGCATGGTCTCTTCCTGCATGACGGCGAACGTATCACGGAACTGATTAGCCGTGCGCAACGGTGACCACTCATCGTCACTATGGCTGAAACGGCCAAGGTAATTAAACAGCACTTCCGGCGCATGTTGGCGGGCCATCTTCGCCAGCTGGCTACCCCGGTTCGCATCCAGCCAGCGCAGCTGCCCGTAACCCACGCCACGATCGGGAACCGCACGCAGGACTTGTTTAATGGCCCGCACGCTGTCCGAACCGGGTGGGTTATCAGGGAGCGTGACCGCGACGGGATAAACGGTAGTCAGCCAGCCAAGCGTTCGCGACAGATCGAGCCACTCTTCCAGCTCGGCACGTCCGTGAGATTCCAGCGTAAAGCGGAACTGACTGGCGTTAAAACGCTGGCGTAACGCCAGAGAAAGCAGGGTGAGCAGCAGTTCTTCCGTCGTGGCGCGATACTGCTGCGGCAGCGATCCCAGCAGCGCCTGCGTTTGCGCCACGTTCAGCAGCGTGCGTTTTTGCCTGGCCTGGCGGCGGTTATCCTGTGCGGTTAAGGCTCGCAGGCCTAAACGCGGCACTTCATTTTGCAGCATTTGCTGCCAGAAGCCGAGTTCCGGAATGCGCTGGTCGAGCGTCGCCAGCAGATAAGCAGACCAGTCATGCAGCGAGGTTTCTTCACGTGACGGTGTCACATTATTCATGGCCGCGTCGCGCAACGCCTCCAGCAGCACACGCCAGGAAACCCCGTCTACCACGAGATGATGCACCGTCAGTACCAGCGCAACGCTTTGCTGATGCTGTTGCAATAATGCAGCCTGCATCATGATGCCCGCAGCCGGATCGATCCGCTGCGCATCGGTCAGAAAAGCTTGCTCCGCCGCGCTGTCGCGACTGGCATCGCCAATATCGGTGCTGTAACACCCGTTCACCGCTGTTGCCGTCTCGCCGACAATCAGTTGGCCTGCGCGCGTAAAGCTTCTTAACACCGGATGCGCCTCAGCCAGCAGATGCAGGGCGTTTTCCAGCTGTGCCTGAGTCAGTTGTGGCGGCACCGCCAGATAAACGCTGTGCACAAAGCGGGCATTGATGCCGGCCCACTCGTTAAACCAGTGCAGGATCGGTAGACCGCCGACAGCGCCTTGCTGCGCCACGCGAGGCGCGGCAACGTGCTGCGTTAGCGGCTGCATAATGTTGGCAATGCGGCCAATGCTGCGTTCGGCAAAGATATCGCGGGGGCGCAGCTGATAGCCGGCACGGCGGGCGGCGGTGCTCAGGCCCATGGCGGAAATACTGTCGCCGCCCAGCGCAAAGAAGTCGTCTTCCATAAAAACGTCATTGCAGCCTGACAGCTCGCAGAATGCGCCAGCCAGCAGCAATTCTTTCTCGCTTTGCGCCACGCGACCTGCGCGCGGGGTCAACTGCGGCAGCGGCAACGCTTTACGATCCAGCTTGCCGTTGGCGCTGAGCGGCAGCTTATCGATCAGCAGATAGCTGACCGGCTGCATATGCGCCGGGAGCACCTCGTTCAGCTGGGCTTTAACCGTCCCGGTGTCCAGCGGGAAGCCCGGTTCGGCAATCAGCCAGGCCAGCAGCTGGCGGTTATCGGCCGCGCCGGTTTTCTGCGTCAGCGCCTTTGCGGCAACCACCGCCACGGCTACGCCAGGCAGTGCCTGTAGCGCCTGCTCAATTTCACCCGGTTCAATGCGCTGACCGCGAATTTTTAGCTGATCGTCGCTACGGCCGAGATAGTCGACGCCGCCATCTTCATTCCAGCAGGCGATATCGCCGGTGCGGTACATGCGCTCGCCCTGACCAAACGGCGAAGCGACAAAGCGCTGTGCGGTCAGATCGGCCCGATGCAGATAGCCTTCCGCCAGCTGCACGCCGCCAAGATAGAGATCGCCCGCCACGCCAACCGGCACCGGACGTAAGCGGTGATCAAGAATATAGAGCTGGGTGTTCCAGACCGGGCGGCCAATCGGCACGCCTGAACTCTCGCACTGGGCCAGCGCTTCGCCGCTGGCTGGCTGGAAGGTGACGTCTACGGCCGCCTCGGTCGGGCCATAAAGGTTATGCAGCGGAGCCGCACAGAGCGCCTGCCAGCTGCGCGCCAGTTCACAGGAGAGCGCTTCGCCGCTACAGAAAACGCGCTTAAGGGTGGGACACGCATTCGGTTGCTGAAGATGGCCGACAAACGCTGCCAGCATCGACGGCACAAAGTGCAGCGTGGTGATGCGATACTCGTCAATCAGCTGCCAGAGGAGGTCCGGGTCGCGGTGTGCATCCGGCGGCGCCATCATCAGCTGTGCGCCGGTCATCAACGGCCAAAAAAATTCCCAAACCGAGACGTCAAAACTGCACGGTGTTTTTTGCAGAATAACGTCGCTGGCATCGAGCGGATAGGCATCCTGCATCCAGCGCAGGCGGTTAACGATAGCCTGCTGACCGACCACCACGCCTTTGGGTTTGCCGGTTGAACCCGAGGTATAAAGTACGTAAGCCGGACGATCCACGTTGACGGGCGGCAGCGCGTGGCGCAGCGCCGTGTGTTCATCAGCCAGCCGATCAAAGGCCAGCAGCGTTCCCAGTGGCGTAAAGCGCGTCGCCAGCGCCGATTCAGTGATCACAACCACCGGGCGGGCATCCTCCACCATCAGCGCCAGACGCTCGTCGGGATAGCCGGTATCCAGCGGCAGCCAGGCAGCGCCGGCCAGCAAAATGGCGGTCAGCGTAATGCTTAAACGGACCGAGCGAGGGAGGGCTACGGCAACGATATCGCCCGGGATCACGCCGGCTTCAATCAGCCGATCGGCCAGCAGTTCCGCCTGGCGCAGCATCTGGCGATAGCTCAGCTGGCAGTCGACATCCAGCAGCGCCAGCGCATCCGGCGTCAGGGCCGTTTGCGCGATAATGGCCTGTTGCAACGTCTCTTGCGGCAGCGTGACAGCGGTGTGGTTGGCCTGTTCGATCAGCTGCGCTTCCGCTGGCGTCAGCAGTGACAGCTCACCGCACGTTAGCTGCGGCTGTTGGGCCAGCTGGGTAAACAGCCAGCTGATGCGTTCACCATGGCGTTGCAAACTGCGGGCATCAAATCGCGCCGGATTGGCAACCAGGGTAATTTGCAGCTGGTTATGACGAAAGCCGACTTCGAATTCCAGATCGTCAACCGGCCCCATCGCCAGCGTATGCGTACGGGCCTCAATACCTGCCAGTTCCAGCGGCTGATGATAAACTTTCACGTTAATCACCGGGCCGTACAGCTTGCTGCCGCTGCCGACCAGCCCCAGATCGCGACGCAGATCTTCCGCCTCATAGCGCTGAAAACGGCGTGCCTGCTTCACTTCCCGCTGGAGTTGTTGTACCAGCTCCGGCAGCGTAGTAGCCTCGCTAACATCGAAGATGAGTGGCAGCACATTGACCACCGGCCCGATGGCGCTGAGCGCGGCAGAACCCATACGGCGCATAAACGGGAAGCCCACCGACAGACGATGTCGGCCACTGATACGGGCTAAAAAGAGAATCAGCAGGGCGCTGGCAATATCGCCTTCAGTCACGTCTTTCAGCCCGGCATGCTGTTGCAGAGGAGCCAAAGCGTCACCGGAAAGATTGACCTGCTGTTTAATGGGCGCGGCGCTCGCGGCGGCACCCGCTTCACGCCGTGCGAGCGTCACTGCTTCCGGCAGTTCAGCCGTGTAGTGCTGCCAGTGGGCGGCTGCCCGCTGCTGCTGCGCGGAACCCTGCCACTGCTGATATTCCGTCACCACTTCGGCGAAAGAGGTAAACGGTGAAGCTGTTGGCTCCGCCTTGCGTTGCAAAAAAGTGTAAAGCGCCGCGATACGGCTGGTCAGCGCTTCAAAACTAAAACCATCCACCATCAGATGGTGGTAGCGTTGATACCAGAACCAGCAATCATCGCTGATACGCATCAGCACGTGGCGATAAAGCGGACGATCGCCATCGGCAGGCAGTTCGGCCGCCAGATCTTCCTGCATCAGGCTCAGCGCCGCCTGTTTTGGGTTGGCACGCTGGCTCAGATCATACCACTCTGCTGCGATGACGCTGGCCGTTTCCGGGATCCACTGCATCGGCGTGCCGTCTTCCGCCAGACCAAAACGGGCATGGAGGGTATCCGCTTCTGCCAGAGCCATACGAATCGCCCGATCCATCGAGGCGCGATTCAGATCGCCATGCAGTTCACTGTAGTGGGCGACGGCAAAGATGTTGCGGTGCCCGGCGATCTGGTCAGCCATCCAGATACCCGGCTGTGCGGCCACCAGAGGCAGGGCGAGAGAGGTTTGCGTCTCAGGCAAGATTAAATCGGTCAAGGTAACATTCCTGTCTTTAAGTTTAAAATCAACGAACGGCAGAGGGCATTTCTGATGCTGCTGGCCGCATCTCCTGCCAGTGATTTTCGATGTAACGCGTGGCTTCCGTGCGCTCAAGCGGCCCGGCTATGCTTTTCCAGCCGGGCGGAACGGCAGCAAAAGCAGGCCAGAGACTGTATTGCTCGCGTGCGTTAATCAGCACGAGGAAGGTCAGCGTTTCATCATCAAAAGGATTTTGTTGTTCAGTCATGATCGATACCTGTAGAAGTAAGAAGTGCATCAGAAACCACAGAAGGGGGCAGAAAATCCGCCAGCAGCCAGCGGCAGCCTTCAATCAGGCCATCACGCCAGCAGCGGGCGTCGTGGCCGCCGGAATAGACCCGAAACTGCAAATGGTGTCCGGCAGCACGCAGCTCAGGCGCAATCTGCTGGTTAACAAATTCGATATTGCGTTCGCGGTTGCCCACTTCCTGAAAAATATGCAGCTGCCCGGCCGGTAAATTTCCGGCCTGAAGCTGCTGAAACAACAGCCCAGGCGGGTGCTGTTCTCGCCGGTCAAAAGCATGAATAAATTGCAGGTTGGGCCACCAGAAAGAGCCGGACTGGCTGAGGATGCGGCCAAAGCGAGCGGGGCGGTGCAGACCGGCATACAGCGCGGCCAGCCCGCCATAGCTTTGTCCGGCCACTAAAGTGCGATCGCCATCCTCACTGAAAGCCTGGTGCTGGCGGATTAACGGCATCAGCTCCTGCTCAATGGCCTGCCAGAACTGCGAATTGCAGGGAAGTTCCGCCTCGCGGTGCTGGCCGTTAATCGCATCAATAAATAACCAGCAGGCGGCAGGCAGATGACCCGCTTCGGTTTCCGCAGCCAGCGCGGAAAAAATCGGCTGGCCTTCCACCCAGTTTTGTCCGTCGAGCAAAATGGCCAGCGGGCGCTGGTCAGGCCGGGAGGTATGTCCGCTGGTCCATAACCAGACACGACGCTGATTATTGAGTATTTCGCTCTGCCAGGTCAGTTGCAGCAGCGCATCTGGCGGCGTCGCTTCACCGCGATCCCACCCTTGCCATGCGGCGATCCACGGCGCTTTCGGCATGCGGGCGGCGCTTAACGGATGACGACGGCTGTTAAGAAAGGGCTGCTGATGATTAAGCGGATCGGCAACAGCCAGCGGCATCAGCGAAATCCACCAGGCTCTTTGCTGCAAACGCGCGGTCTCTGCATCGCTGCTGAAAACTGGCGGCAGATGCTCCGCCGTAATGGGGATCAGGCTGTAGCTGCCGCGCCACCGGTCATCGATTACCGTTGACCAGTGCCAAACATTACTGTTGCTTATGCGCTTTAGGCTGGTGGGCGTAGGGCTGTGATGATTTGTTACGCCGTTCACGTGCACATAGACGCGTTCAATAACGGAATTTTGTTCATCGCCCTGCGGATCGCGCCAGAAGAAATGCATGTCAACGCGTCCTTCATCCACATATTCAACCAGCGGCGTGCCTGTTTCATGCAACCGTCGCCACCAGGTGTCTTCACCTAAATCGTTTTCTGACAACAGTTTAGATGCAGTTCCTGCGGGAAAATCTTGCCGTAACGTCATATCCCTTGCCCTCTGAAACATCTGGCGACATTTTCAAACATTATTGCCAGACTCTTTACACTATCAAACGCAATGCAAATGCTATTGATAACGATTTACATTTGCAATATGATTTTGACGTAAATTTTACTTACTGATTTCCGTACAGTTTCTGGGGAAACCGCAACCCCCGGTGGGCGTTAACACGCCTGTGCTGTGCAGGCGTCCGCGGATTTTTAATGACAAGGTAGTTTGAAGAGATGGCATTCATGGCTGGTAAATTAGAAAATTCAGTGACCTCTGCAATGACGATCCCTTTTAAAAAATCCAGATTACATCTGGCGTTAACACCGCTTTTTCTGCTGACGACGTTTTCGGGTACGGCCTTTGCCGAAGAGACCATGACCGTCAGTGCGGATACCCGCGAAAGCGTCACTGCCCCCATGCCGGGACTGGTGGCGAAAGAGAGTGCTTCCGGGACGAAAACCGCCACGCCGCTGCGCAAAACACCGCAGTCCATTTCGGTGGTGACGCGTCAGCAGATGGACGATCAGGCTGCGGCTTCCGTTGCCGATGCGCTGAACTACTCCAGCGGCATCGTCACCAACTATCGCGGTAACTCTAATCGTAACGACGAGATCATCAGCCGCGGTTTTCGCTATGCGCCCAAGGTGCTGGACGGCCTGACTTATGGCCTGTCGGCCCGCAGCGGCGGGGGGGCCGGGCAAATTGACCCGTGGCTGCTGGAGCGCATTGAGATGATCCACGGTCCGGCCTCCGTACTGTACGGGCAGGTCAGCCCCGGCGGACTGGTCAGCATGACCAGCAAGCGGCCCACCGCGCAGAGTATCCATAAAATTCAGCTCAGTACCGGCAACAAACACTACGGCGAAGCGGCGTTCGATTTTGGCGGTAAGCTGAACGATGACAACACGCTGTTTTATCGTCTGAACGGCGTTGGCAGCACCAGACATGAGTTTGTAAGAGGCGAAAAGCAGCAACGCGTGGCGATTGCGCCGGCCATCACCTGGCTACCGAACGCCGACACCAGCTTTACCTTACTGACCAGTTACCAGAACGAACCCAAAGCGGGCTACCGTAACTTTCTGCCAGCCAGCGGCACGCTGCTGAGTACCAGCGCCGGCTATTTGCCGTACGATTTTAACGTCAGCGAACCGAGCTTTAACCAGTCGAAACGTGAGCAGACGTCCGTTGGCTATAGTGTCGAACACACCTTTAACGAGGTGTTCAGCTTCCAGCAGAACCTGCGCTACAGCAATATCGATGAGTCGTACAAATACGTTGTCTTTACCACGGCGAATACCCGTAACAACGACCACACTATCAATCGTCGCCCGCAGCATGACAAAGTGGAAACCGAAGAGTTGGGCCTGGATAACCAGCTGAAGGCGTTATTCAGCACCGGGCAGGTCGAACATACCCTGGTGGGCGGTCTGGATTACAAGTGGAGCGATATCGACAGCAGGCTGTGGCGGGACAATAACACCAGCCGCTATACCCTCGACTGGACAAATCCGACGCGCGTCAGCGTGAACGAAAGCGCCTTCACGCTTACTACCAGCACCCGCACTAAACTGGATCAGGTTGGCGTCTATCTTCAGGATCAGCTGGAATGGAACAACTGGAACCTGCTGCTTTCGGGGCGTAACGACTGGACCGAAGTGCGCACGCAGGATGCCGTAGCGGATACCGATACCCAGCAGAATGACAACAAGATGACAGGGCGCGCTGGACTGCTGTATGCCTTTGATAACGGCCTGTCGCCTTATGTCAGTTACAGCACCTCGTTTGAACCGAACCTGAACACCGGCGCGCCGGGTGCCGATCCGTTTAAACCGACGACCGGCGAGCAATATGAAGCCGGGATCAAATTCCAGCCGGTGGGTTCGGACACGGTGATGACGCTCTCGGCGTTTCATATTAATCAGAAGAACATCAGCTCTTATAACAGCGTTACCGGCTATAACGAGCAGATTGGTAAAGTGCGCTCGAAAGGGGTGGAAACCGAGATCCATTCACAGATCACGCCAGAAATTGCGGTGATTGCGGCTTATACCTATACCGATTCGGTCACTAAAGCCAGCAACATTGCGGGCCAGACCGGCAACACGCCGCCAAATATTCCCCGCCATGCGGCGTCGGGCTGGGGAAGCTACAGTTTCCTGAACGGCGCATTGCAGGGACTGACGTTGGGCAGCGGCGTGCGCTATACCGGCACGGCAGCGGGCGACTACGTTGGCCAGCTTCGCGTACCGCATTACACGCTGTATGACGTCATGGCGAAATACGAGCTGGATCAGGCCATTCCCGCTTTGCGCGGCACAACCGTTCAGCTGAACGTTAACAACCTCGAAGATAAGCATTATGTCGCTTCGTGTAGTAATACCTCTGCCTGCTTCTATGGCAGCGGCAGAACGATTGTGGGTTCGGTGAGTTATAGCTGGTAGGAGAGCGTTGGGCGGGGCGGTGCAATGCCGGCCCGTGTTTTGCAGATGACCCCATGTAATTCCCCGGCACTGATATACAACCTCTCTCGAAAAATTAATTATCGTTCAGCTAAAGATATCTATCAGAGGAAGAAGACGATAGTCTTTATTTTGGTGTTGATCTGGATGTTATTTCGCAAGGAGAAATAACATGAGGGAATGAAATAGCTCTTGCTATTTTTAATAAATGTCGCAATATAAATATCATTTACAAAATTTTGATGCCCTGCTTATCTTTAGAAAGTGATATTGTCGCTGCATGGCTAAAAACAGCCTGTCACGACAGCGCTTTTAAACTATGAAAAAAAACCTTTATTAAATGAGAAAAAAAATGGCAGATAAAGAAATTATAATAGATCTAAACGATTCTCTCAGCAGCAGCAAAACCCGCAATTCTAAACAACGACAATCTGAAAAAGCCGTGCTGCTCCAATTCGATGCAATGGGGAAGACAAAGTCTTTACTGAATTCTTTTGCTAAAAGAAACATTAGTAGTGAGGCTGTACTTGAAAATAATACGCTTTTCCAAGATTTGAGCGTTCCACATAGAAATAATACTATCTTTGTTAATGGGGAGCGTGGAGCAGGCAAGACAACCTTTATGAGGGAGATATTGTATGATTTGTGGGAGGATAGAAGCGACGAAAACAAAATCGTTCCCGTTGCTTTTATTGATCCGACATTGGTAGAAACGCATCAGCATATATTGGTTGATATTATTGCTAAATTTCATGAGCTGGTGTTTGATAAATTAATTTGTTGTCGTGATGAAGTTTTAAATCAACGTGTTAGCCAGGCTTTGGAAGAGATGGATCAGGGATTAAATCTTCTTAATTCAAGTTCTCATAATTCAAAAAATGACACCGGTTGGTTTTTAAACAAAGCACTGCGTAAATCAACAAGTGGACAAAATCTCGAGCGCCATTTTCATAACTTTATCAATATTCTATCTGAAGAATTTAATATAAAACTATTTGTCATTGCCATTGATGATGTGGACACCAAGACCGATAAAGCCTATGAAGTGTTGGAGGTTATTCGATGCTATTTTACCCACCCGCGTTTAGCCGTTATTATTTCCGGGGATTTAAAACTTTATAGTCATTTAGTCAGAATGAAAAAATCAGTTGAGTTATCAACGGGGCATTCTACTTCTTTCGGAAAAAGAAATGGCGAACTGGCCGAAGAGCTTGAGCAACAATATCTTACTAAGGTTTTTCCTGTAGAGCAAAGAGTATCATTAAGGAAATTTTCAGACATCCTTCTAAGCAAAAATATAACGATTTCCCACCAAGGTTTGCTGGATATTTCAGGTGTTAAAAGCAACAACCTTGATCTGAAGAAGTTGTTGCATACTATTTTATCTGAATCATTGCAGCTGGATCAATCCCAACTAAAAGCGCATATCGATTTCTTAATTAATCAGCCTGTGCGGTCGGTATTGCAGTTTTTAAAAACTCAGATTGAAGATGCTGCGTTCCACACTGAATTTAAATGTTTTACTGCAAGTAGCCTGAAAAAGTCGATAGGCAATATTTTTATTGGTTCGCTGCTGGATGAAAATATTCATATTAATAATCTCGAAAATGAAAGGTCGCAAATAAATACGTTGGGTTATGAATTATTTAAACTGTTATACAATCATGATGAGCTTGAAACAGGGTTCTATGCACGGCCGGACAGTACCAGGAATCAGGTCAGCTACAATGCCAGCAAGCTGTACTTCTCATCCGCTATCGCCGAGGTTTTTTCTGAATTAAGCAATGCTAACTCCATCAGCAATGCCATAAAATGCATGCTGGTGGGTGGTGGCGCCGCCAACATTTTTATGACCTATGTCAGCCAAAGGCTAAAGGAAGGGCAAACATTCGAGAACTATCTCAGCTATATTGGTCTTAACCGCAACGACAGAATAATCAGCATTGCATCACATTTTAGCCCGATTATTCTCGATCAATATAATCCTAATTCAAATGATTTGGCGATAATATCTGGGGTATTAAGAACACCACGGAGAAAGAGTTCTGGATTTATATCTTCTGATTTTGATTTAATACCATCAATAAATCAAAAAAGTAACACAAGATTTGCCAGCCTGAGTTCTTTGTACAAAAATTTCACAGAAAACCACAGTTCTTCTTGGGATTTACATGATTATATCGCAACGGAAACTATTTTAATATCATCTCATCATATTACTACCTCAACGGAGGGGCGGGATTATATTTCTGCATATTCTTTGTTAGCTTCGATGGCGGAATTGTCGAGCATTGATAATGAAGAAAGAAATGATAGCCTGGCTGCATTACAGACCTACACATACCCCACCTTTTTTGATGGTAAGACACAAGGCAGTGATGAAGGATTATACGACGATGAGGAGGAAATCAAGAATAGTTCTCTTATTACCTTAGATCATAGAAACGAAGAGAAACTGAAAGACTTGCTAAAAAAATGGATAGATAAACAGCCTAAAACTACTTTCTCTTCTTTGCTAATTGGCAAGATTTGGGCGCGAATACATTACACGCTCAATCTTATTTCTGAAAGTTGTGGAGGTAAAGTTTTTTATCATAAGAATAATGATTCTAAAAAATTAGATGTTACTTTGGGTGTTGTTTTTTCCAGATTTATCTGGACTATAATTAATTCTACTTTAATTGAAGAATGTCGTTATAGAAATAACGTCAATCAAAGTTTTAGAAAAGCCATCAAGAATGCGAAAAATACCAATACATCTCCAGTTGAACTTATTGTTAACATAAATAAATTGTCGGGTATTGATTTTAAAAATAATTTGCCATTTACATGGGGTCTTATAAATTGCCCATTACTGTGGCCTTTCTTAGGTGGTTATCTGGATGGGAATGGTACATTAAAAACTGACCTCTATGATACCGTAATTACCCTCATGGATAACACTGATGACTTTATAGAAGTTGCAGAAAAAAGCGAACCGTCCAGCTTAATAATTTCAGCATTACCCATCATGGGTGCTTTCAAAAAAAACAATCCTACACCCGCCATAAAAAACAGCAAAAATAAATAAAAGGATACATCTATATGTTCATTAATCCTTTTTTACTTTCAGAACCCGCCTTATATGAGTACCTTGGCACCGTTCTGCCTGAAGTATTGTCTGAAGGAAAACCATTAAATTTAAAAAAAATTAAGAAAATAGCTTATGCAAGCTGGCATCGCCGTCATTTTAAGTATTCGGATCAGGTGTTTCATGGCCACTGGGAGAATCTTGAGAACAGGAAAAAGGAAGAGAACTCACTCAGCCGGGCGCTGTTAGCCCAAGTTGCGCGTTTTCATCTGGACGCCGATCTTCGGCGAATTTCAGTCAGGCAGGATCGTTTCGATCAGTGGCAGGGATGGCTGGCAAATCAGTCTGGATTGCCGGTTATTGCTTACCAGGCTGAGGAAATGGATGAAAGCTTACGCACACCTTTCGATCGGCTGGCGTGGTTAAAGAAATTACTTGGCTTCCGCACACTCATTGCGCCTTATCATCCGCGAGTGGAAGATTATATCCAGCAGCAGGGTCTGCATGAATCCCATATGCACCTAAATGGGACGACTTCGCTTGAGTTAATGTGGCATTTTTCGTTGCTATTTCCCAATGCTATTGTGAAGGATTTGCAGGAAAAATGGATAGCAGACAGGGTACAGCTGTTGTATGCCGCCACACCTGTCTTTGATCATCCTACTAAATATGAAAGGTTACTTAATATCGCTCGAAACCTGCGTGAGCTATTATTAACTTGGATCGCTCACCCAGAACAATGCCTGCAAAAGCAGAAGGATTCTGTTTGCAGAGCATTAAGAAATGACAATTTTTATGACACGGCCGTTTCTGCTTTCCCACTTGAATCTTCGCATTTCACTGGAGAATGGCAGTGGTCACATATTGAAGAGATTCATTTCCACGTAGACGTTTTACGACTATTGAAAAAATCAGGGTCCGATAAAATGGATGCCTGTTATCTGTTATATATCTTGTGTATGAACAGCTTCCAGCGAGTTTTGGTACAGCGCGACGATCAATATGGATTTGATCAGTTTCAAAAGTTTGCAGACGACGGCATCCGTGAATCTTACGAAAAGGACTATACGGCTCGATTTTATCAGTTGCATGGGCCTTCATGTTTTGGTCGCCCAGATCTTGTCACATTGGAAGGGCGATTTGCACCGAAAAGCACACACGATAAAAATGAAGAACTGATTGGTTCAATTCTGAAGGGATTTATTAATTATGCGCAGGGAAAAGAGTACCATGCCTACCATGGCGATCTAAATGATTTGGCAAGGGATATTGGCGAATTCGTTAGACCCACGTTAAGGCTGGTTGCGCACTTCATTAAAAAATCTTGGGATAACAAAAAAGAATCTCATTTTTATACTCTTCGCAACGAATTGCATAATAGTAGTTTATTATTATTTAATTTATTTGAAAAACATCCTAATCTACGTAAGATAATTACCGGAGTCGATGCGGCTGCAAATGAATTGGAAGCTCCTCCTGAAGTCTTCTCTGTTTTGTATCGCAACTGCCGTAGGCAGGGGATAAAAAACTTTACCTATCATGTTGGGGAAGATTTTGAACATCTACTAAGCGGCATACGTGCGGTATATGAAGCGGTAACTCTACTGGATTTGAAAAATGGTGATCGATTGGGGCACGCCACTGCCATTGGTATTGATCCCCATCTATGGCTGTCTCAGGTGCCGGAAGTCCTTTATTTAAAACAGGGGCAATGGTTAGAAAATCTGCTGTTTATTCGTCAAATTGCTCTGGAAGATGCAAACAATGATTTCCCCTTACCGCATATTGAAGCTGAAATAAACAAAATTTCCGAAACCATCTTTGAGCGTTCGGTCAGTTTAGATATATTACAAAAGTTCTTTTTGGCGCGTGATTTGTACCCCGATATCGTTCAAGACTTTATATTAAATACCTCCACGGGATATATTGGCTGGCAGAGGGATGAGTTGAAAAGAGCAAAGGAGGTGGACAAGCATGCCCTCGAGTATCTTTGCAGCCGATGGTTTAAAGAGGACGTAATTGCCCGGTACGAGCTGAAAAAAGAGTTCAAAATCAATTTCTTTTCGGCAAAAGTACTTATTAAAGCACAGCAGTATGTTCAGTCACTCGTCGCAAAACGGCAGGTTGTTATTGAAACACTTCCTACAAGTAATGTAAGAATTAGTCACTATAGTTCGATCAGCGAACATCATATTTTTCGTTGGATGCAAGTGCCTTGTCGATCTTTTGAGGGCGACTCGGCAATGCTAATCGCTATGGGATCCGATGATCCTGGTATATTTGTCACTGATATGAGGAACGAGTTTTATCATCTGTTTTCCACCCTCATCAATACGTTTCATTATGATGATGAGCGGGCATTACGAATGGTGGCTCGAATAAATGAAAACGGGCGAATTTACCGTTTTGATCATGATGAATCAGTCGCACTTAATGAAATAAAAAAAGGGCTGGCAGAAAAGCGATCTGGGAACGGATAAAAAAAAGCTGGCCTTGCGGGCCAGCGGTTTTTATCTTTACTGCATCATCAGATGCGAAAGAGAACTTACAGCGCCATATCGTGCTTAGCTGGCGTCTTATCAGCCTGCCCGGTGATGGTTGACTGCGCAGGTTCCTGTGCAGGCATGTTGATCACCGGTGGCTTGGTCAGCTGAAGAGTCGCCGCCGTGTCATCCCACACTTTCTGGGTCAGCGCGGTGTTGCCGTTCAGCGTCTGGCCGTAGCTTGGTACCACGTTGCGGATCTTTTCCTGCCATGCTGGCGAGTTGAACTGCTCAGGGAACAGCTTCTTCATCACGTTGATAGCGATTGGAGCCGCGGTAGAAGCACCCGGAGAGGCACCCAGCAGGGCAGCCACGGTTTTCTGCTGATCGGTCACAATTTCTGTACCCAGTTTCAGCACGCCGCCTTTATCCGCATCTTTCTTGATGATCTGCACACGCTGGCCAGCCTGGATCAGTTTCCAGTCTTCTTTCTTCGCGTCCGGGTAGTACTCTTTCAGCGCGGCGAAACGGTCGTCGTCGCTCAGCATGACCTGACCCACCAGGTATTTCACCAGGTCGAAGTTATCCAGACCTACGTGTGTCATAGGGATCACGTTGCTGGTGGTAGTGGTGCTCAGCAGATCAAACAGTGAACCGTTTTTCAGGAACTTGGTAGAGAAGGTCGCGAACGGCCCAAACAGAACAACGCGCTTGCCGTCCAGCGTACGGGAGTCCAGGTGCGGAACCGACATTGGTGGTGCGCCGACGGATGCCTGACCGTACACTTTTTCTACGTGACGGTTAGCGATTTCTGGATTTTCCGTCACCAGGAATGAACCACCGACCGGGAAGCCCGCGTAGTTGTCACCTTCAGGAATACCGGTTTTTTGCAGCAGCTTCAGCGCGCCGCCGCCAGCACCGATAAAGACATATTTCGCATCAACGGTGCGTTCTGCGCCGTTTTTGGTGTCTTTGATCGTTACGTGCCAGGAGTTGTCGCCGTTACGTTTGAATTCGGTCACTTCAGAAGAGGTTTCCAGCTTGAAGTTATCGTTCTTCTTCAGGCTGCCCACCAGCTGACGGGTGATCTCACCGTAGTTAACGTCGGTGCCGACTGGCGTCCAGGTTGCCGCAACTTTCTGCTTAGGATCGCGGCCTTCAATAATCAACGGCGCCCACTGCTTAATCTGATCCTGATCGGTAGAGAATTTCATGCCCTGGAACAGTGTGGTTTTCTGCAACGCAGCGTAACGTTTGGAGAGATATTCCACGTTAGCATCGCCCCAGACAAAGCTCATGTGCGGGGTTGAGTTAATAAAGGAGTGCGGGTTATTCAGCACGCCGCTTTTAACTTGTGAAGTCCAGAACTGACGGGAAATCATAAAGGCTTCATTGATTTCCAGCGCCTTGCTCACGTCAATGGTACCGTCTGCACGCTCTGGCGTGTAGTTCAGTTCCATGTTCGCTGAGTGACCAGTACCGGCATTATTCCAGCCGTTAGAAGACTCCAGCGCAACGCCGTCGAGTTTCTCAACCATGATCTGTTTCCAGTCTGGCTGCACGTCTTCCAGCAAGGTGCCTAAAGAAGCACTCATGATGCCGCCGCCAATCAGCAGCACGTCAGTTTTCTCTGGTGTGGTCTCAGCATGAAGGGCCGAACTAACCAGTAAGGCCGTTAGCGAAAGGGTCGGGAATAATTTAGTTTTAGTCATGGCAGGTGGTCTACAAGTCTGAATTTGACATTAGTTAAAAAGTGGTTGTAAATATTAAATTATTGTTACTTACAAGGGCATGTATTTTTAGTTACATAACTAAAAAATGTCATAATTAAGTTTAATTAGTTACAAATGGGGTTTTGACAGGGGTAATTTTTACAATTTAACGAAAGCGGCGCAATTATAGCTTAATTACAAGGTCTTAAATCCGCATGATTGTTGTGGTTTCGTTAAGCGTAATCAGTACCACTGAGGATTGATGTCGATCTGTCCCGCTCAGTCTTCCTGATTCAGCAGCCGCATCACCCTGGGATGTTCAGCTGCGGGCAGGCGCTGGAAAGAAGAGAGCAGCTGTTCCGCTGCCGTCTCCAGCGCAGCGATCAATGACTGCACGGCAAGCGACAGCTGGCGACCTTGTGGCGTGATCACGCCGAAGAAATAGGGAATGTCTTCTTCCAGCGGGACAATTGTCACGCCTTCAAGCGGCATGCCCCAGGCCGTAACCGGTTCAAGGATTGCCACGCCGAGTCCCGCTCTGACGCAGGCAAGAATGTTAGCTGAGGAGTTGGTTTCGATGGTTTCGTGCGGCGGCACCTTCAGTTTTTTTAGTGCCTTTTCAAAGCGGCCGCGCAAACGCAGCGGATTCCACGGCGCAATCAGCCTGCGGCCAGCCAGGCAATTCAGCGTGATATACGTTTCTTTCGCCAGCGGATCGTCCTGTTGCAGTGCCACCACGCAACGCGACTGCCCAATCCAGTGCAGATCCACCGCGTGATGCTCCAGCGGCAGGCTGCACAAACCGATATCCGCTTCGCCGCTGATCACCGCGTGCGCGGTTTGCTCAGCGGATTCACTGATGATATGCACTTTATTCTGCAACCCTAACGTTGCCAGCGCCTGCGGCAGCAGACCGGCAGCTAAGGCTGGCGTGGCTGCAATATGCAAAGGGCGGTGTTGCTGCTGACCGATTTCCTGCGCCCGCAGGCGGATTTGCTGCAAGGAAAGCAGCGCTTTTTGCACATACTGATGGAGCTGTAGCGCTTCTTCGGTGGGGTGAATGCGCGGGCCATTACGGGTAAACAACAGGTAGCCGAGCGACTGCTCCAGCTCCTGAATCAGGCGCGAAACCGCCGGCTGCGAGCGATCTAACGCTTTCGCGGCGGCGGTAATATTGCCCGCAGAAATCACTGCGGCAAAGGCTTCCAGCTGGCGTAGATCCAGATCGTGTAAGGTGGTCATCCGGTGAACGTTTCCTGACTGTCAGGCACCCCCCGCTGACAGCGGGAAATGCCGAAAAAAACCGCCCACAAGGGAGGTTTGTTTTGCCGCTTCAGGTTCTGACCCGGAGCGCCGCCTCGATTTTATCAGCGATTTTTGTTACCACCCAGGCTATCACCATATAAAACACCACGGCAACCGCAAAGGCTTCAAGATAATAGAAATTCAACGCGGCAGTAAGCTGCGCCTGCGCGAAGATATCCACGACCTCAATGGCAAAGGCCAGCGACAGCGCCTTCATGATCACCATAAATGAATTGGCTAAATCGGGAATGGCCGCCACGATAATCTGCGGAAACAGAACCCGCCGGAACAGCTGGCCGCCGGTATAGCCCAGCGAATGAGCGGCATCCGCCTGACCCTGATCGAATGAATTCAGTGCCCCTTTGACCACCTCGGCCTGAAACGCCGCCACGCAGGCGGTGAGCGCAACCACGATAATCACCCAGTTCGGCAATGAGTGCGCATTTACCTCAATGCCCACCCGTGAGGCGACAAAATGCAGCGCGGGCGGCAGGCCGTAGTAGGCCAGAAAAATCACCACCACCATCGGCACGCCTTTGAACGCCACTTTATAAGCAATCACCAGCTGACGCAGCACCGGGATGCGTTTGTGCTCGATAAACGCAAACAGACCGCCGGTGAGGGTCGACAACATAAAAATGGTTAACGCCATCGCCAGCGTGCCGGGTACCGCGTCAAGAATGCTCCAGAAATCCGGCAGCAAAACCTCAAGATCAAACATCGTATTTCTCCATCAGAGGCTGCCAAACTTGATTTTCGCCGGTGCCGTTTTGGAAACGTATTTCCCATGACGACGCTCAAAGAAACGTACAACAAGCCAGGCAATCAGGCACAGCAGCGAGTAGATCACCGCCAGCACCAGATAGGTGCCGAACTGATACTGGTTGTAGTCCCGTTCCATAATCAAGTGTGCGGTCGCCATCACGTCGGCCGCGCCGATATACATCACCAGCGCCACATTATGGATCAGATAAATTACCGCGTTACCGTAGCCAGGCAGGGCAATATGTACCGCCTGTGGTCCGATGATGCGGGTGATTTTCTGCCGGAAGCCGTAGCCCAGGCTGTCGGCGGCATCGTGCTGGCCGCGCTCGACGGCCAGAAAGGCGGGGCGCATCACTTCGGACAGATAACCGCCGTGATAGAAGCTTAAGCCAACCATCGACGCCGTCGTCGCCGAGAGAAAGTCGTCCACGCCAAACAGGCCGGTGATTAACGGCAAACCATAAAATGCCACAAACAGCTGAAGGACAACGGGCACGCTGCGGGCATAGGAAACGTAGAGATCGGCCAGCTGGCTAATCCCCGGGATCCGCCGCACGCGTAGCGCGGTCGTCACCAGCGCCAGCATAAAGCCGGCGATCAGGGCAACAAACATAATCGCCAGCGTCAGCGGTAATGCTGAAAGCAGCTCGGGGATCATGGAAGAAAGGTGCATGAAACGCTCCTGAACAAGCCCACGGACGGGCGATTACTTCATGTATTTAACAACGTCTTCGCCAAACCATTTCTGCGAAAGCTTATCCAGCGTGCCGTCGGCTTTCAGCGCTTTTAGCGCGTTATTGACATCATCGTTCAGCGCGTTGTTTTTCTCAGAACGATGGATCAGTACGTAGGTGTTGTTGACGGCTACCGGCTCGCTCGCTTTGATGGCCAGTTTCTGATTGTCGATAACGGTCTGTTCGCCCAGGTTGGAAGGCAGGATCAGCGCATCGTATTTGCCGCTCTGGACTTCTTTCAGACGGTCCGGGTAAGGAATGCCGGCGCTGGACGCTTTGATCGTCACTTTTTCGCCTGGGTTATCCTGCTGCCACTGATTAACGAATTTATAAACGCCACCGCCAGCGGTCACCGGCACGATGTTTTTACCCACCAGATCCTTCATACCGTTAATCGTGCTCTCTTTGCGGCTGTAGATTTTCATCAGGCTGGCGCCGATTGGGCTGTCCGGGATCAGGAACTGTTTGCTGCGGGCAGGGGCTTTATAATAGCCGCCGGTCGCCATATCGTATTTCCCGGTGACCAGGCCCGTTTCCTGGGCGATATCCGCTGCGCCTTCCATCTGGAATTTATACTGCGGCAGTTTTGCGTTAATTGCTCTGAGCACGTCCGGCTCGTAGCCCTGCGGCTCCACGCCGATAGCGCCCCATGACAGCGGCTTGGATTCGGCAGAGGTGGCAATTTTGATGGTGCGAACGGCGCTGTCAGCGGCCTGGGCAAAGCTGAATGGCGCTAACAGAGCCAGAACAACGGCACCGCGACGTAATGACGTTTTGATTGCAGGCATAGTCTTATTTCCTCTTATTAGATTACGCGCTCAGAACTGAGGAACTGAGCCAGTCGTGGAACGGCGGGGTTATCGAAAATTTCAGCCGGGCTGCCTTGTGCGGCAACCACGCCCTGATCCATAAACACAATGCGGTTAGAGATGCTGCGGGCAAACTGCATCTCGTGCGTGACCAGCAAAGAGGTAATGCCTGAAGAGGTCACGTCTTTAATGACCTTCAGCACTTCGCCGACCAGCTCAGGATCCAGCGAGGAGGTGGGTTCGTCGAACAGGATCACGTCAGGCCGAACCGCCAGCGCGCGGGCAATGCCGGTACGCTGAAGTTGTCCACCTGAAAGCTGTGACGGGTAGTGATCCTGCCTGGCAGTCAGGCCAACGCGATCCAGCTCCTGACGGGCAATTTCCCGCGCTTCCTCTTTGGATTTACGCTGCACGACAACTAACGGATCCATGACGTTTTCAATCACCGTCATGTTTTTAAAGACGTTGAACTGCTGAAATACCATTGCGGTGCGCAGACGAATGGCCTGGACGGCGGCTTTATCCACAGACTGATAATCCATACGGATGTCGTCAAAAACAATCGTGCCGGATGCAGGCTTAGCCAGATAGTTAATGCAGCGTAACAGCGTGGTTTTGCCGGTGCCGCTCGGGCCGATAATCGACACCACGTCGCCGCGATTTACCGTCAGGTTGACGCCTTTCAGAATCGGCGTGTTGCCGTAGGAAAGCGTTATATCATTGAGTTCAAGCATGGCTCAGTCTCCTTTTACCGCGGTGGCGTGACCAAGAACGTGCATCAAACGGTTAGCCCAACCGAAGATGGAAATGGCATGGATCAGGTCGATAATTTCACGATCGTCCATACCGTTAACGCGTAATGCAGCAATATCTTCCGGCGTTGCCTGTGACGGTGTCACCGAAAGGCGACGAGCAAAACGGTCGATGGCGGCATCACGCGGGCTGAGTTTTTCTGTTTTATCGAACCAGAGCGCGCTAACGACCTGATTACTTTTGCTTAGCTGCGCATGACGGCGGGCGTGGACCACCGCGCAATATTTGCAGCCGTTAACGATAGAAGCGCTCAGCGCACCCAGCTCACGGTCGGCGCGATCGAGGCCGCCGTCGACATACATGATGGCGTTGAACAGTACCGTGCGGGCCACGTAGCTTTCCGGGTCGTGCGCCAGCGTGCGCACATATTCCGATACCTTCTTGTTGGAAGGAGTGACTTTCATCGCGGCGAGCTGGTCTGGCGTGGCCGATTCCAGCTCGACCGGCTTGATATGCGGGTGCCAGCTAAGCGGCTTCAGGCTAACTTGTGGGATCATGCAGACCTCATCAGGCGCAGGCCAGCGGCGACGCGCGTCTGGAAATTAATAAAGGCGATCAGCTCTGAAAGCGCCACGATCTGTGCGTTGTTCAGGCCTGCTTTCTCAAGCAGCCGAATATCCTCAGCCTGGGCGCGGTCCGGGGTCAGGGTGATGAAATCCACGTGCCGGGCGAGGGCGGCAAATAATCTGCTCAGCCCCTTTTCGCCGTTTGCCAGCGCCAGAAGCTGTTCGCCTGGCGACAGCGCAGCCAGCAGCGCGTCGTATTCTGCAATCAGCGGCGGGTCGTTGTTCAGCAGAGCCATGCGGCGAGCCAGCGCAATGCGTAATTCATGAGCGAGCCCCGCATCGTTTTCGGGTTGCAGCACGGACTGGCGGCATTGTTCCGCGCCCTGCACAAATTCCGGGCGAAAGCGTCGCGTTTGATAAAGCGCATCATCCGGTGAAAGACCAGCAGCCTGGTCAATAGCGTCAATCACAACGCGTTCTCCTGTTTTAGCAAAGGGGTTGAGTCAGTCCATTCGTCGCCCTGAAGTTCCGGCACGTCGTAAGCGATCAGGCTGGCGAAATGCGTTGCCACATCCCCGGCAAACAGCGAGGCGGTAATACCGCGCACCAGGCGATCGGCACCGGCGCTCACTGCCGGAATATCACCAGAGACTTTGCCGTGGGTCAGCATGGCGGCGTCATTAAAGCAGTGAATGCGGGACAGCATCGGGCAGGCGCCCGGCGTACGCTCACGGAATTCGAAAGCCGGGCCAAGGTCCGGCGCCTCCAGCATAGCCGTGCGCGCTGGCCCCATTTCCGGCGTATAGCGACCATCGGCCCAGCTGCGGATATGCGGTGCCAGTGAGGCAAATTCCGGGCGACCGGTAAAGGTATTGGTAAAACCGGTGGCGGCGATCAGGTAGTCGTAGCGCATGTCGCCCTGAGTGGTGTGGATCAGCAGATCCTCTTCCTGTGTTACCGCCTTGATGCCGCAGTCGAGAAAGAAGCGGGCATTGGGATGCCGCGAGACGCGCAGGGTGGACGATCGCGGCGGCGGTGTCTGTGTCGAAGCGGTATAATCCACAAACTTCCATTTCCACGCATCGGGCAACTGGTGCATACCGTGAACCACGCCCTGGCTGCCGATGCCGGTCATTTTATTGATGCGCGGCATCGCTTTACGACGGATCAGCATATCCACCGATCCTGCACCGGCTTCCAGCGCGGTCGCGGCATTGTCCATAGACGATGCGCCCGCACCGATGACCGCCACGCGTTTTCCTTTCAGTGCGGCAAAGTCGATCTCATCTGCGGAATGCGCCCAGTAAGCGCGATCGATACCCTGCAGGAAGTCAGGGATGGCAAAGCCGCCCAGGCCGGAACGGCCGGTCGCCAGCACCAGATGGCGGGTCAGTACCCGACCTGTTTCCGCGCCTTCTAAATCAATAGCAATCAGGTCGTCAACCGCTTCGATTCGGGTCATGCGGACATTATTGCGCACCGGCAGATTTAATACGTTGCGATACCAGACCAGATAGTCCATCCACTGGTTTTTCGGGATTTTATCCAGCGCCTGCCAGGCCTCGTTGCCCCATTGCGCGGTGAACCAGGCGCGAAAGGTCAGCTGTGGCAGACCCAGCGCCGGGCCGTGCAGGCTTTTTGGCGAACGCAGCGTCTCCATGCGGGCAAAAGTGACCCACGGCCCTTCAAGCCCGGCGGATGCCGCGTCGTAAGCAACAACGTTATCGATACCGGTTAATACCAGCTTTGCCGTCGCTGCCAGACCGCACATCCCTGCACCAATAACCACCACGTCGCGCACCGGCGCATCATGGTGAGTGCGCGACGGCACCCAGGGTTTGGCGGGCAGCTCAAGGAGTTCGAGATCCTGTTTTAGTCGCGCTTCGAGAGCGGCAAGACTGCGGGTCGCGGGCGTTGATGCCGTATTTGTCATGATCCAGATCCCTGACTGATGCCTGACGTTGATACCCGGTGAACATCCGGCCATAAAAGACGCAAAATCCACAAGGTTTTACTATCACATAAACGCATGCTTTAGCGTTGAGTATCAACTTAATGCATGGTAGCGAGTGAGGCCTGAATCATCCTTTTCGGCCCGATAAGAGTCAAGGTCGCAGGTCAGTTATTGCCCTATGGATTTCTTATATCTTATGCTGGAAATGATATAAGGGCTTGATTTGTACAAATTTGCACCGTAGCGTGCGATTTGGGTGTAAACGACAAGGAAATCTTAAGGATGAGTAAACGTAATGAAATAATCGATGGCGCACGGGCAGCTACGGCCAGAGGTGGATTAGTGTATACCGAAGTACTGGGGTGGATCGATCCTGGTCATGCAAGAGGAGATGATATAAGAATACTTATGGCTAAATTTAAGCAGGGTGAAGCAGCCAGTACACTTTATTACGATATTACTTATGCTCAGTCTATGGTCTCTCCCTATCAAGTCATTCGAGTAGGTAAATTCATAAAATGGCGTATTCGTAAGGGGCGCTCTTATCAGGAGTGTAAAAGCATTGCGCTGGCAATGATGATAACGTTAGCTGGGCGCTTTGAAAAATTTCAGAGCACATTCCCTAACAATATGGTGACTGACAGTGGATTTAGTGGTGAGGATCTTGTTTCTGATCTATTGGGATTTTATCGTGTAATGTCAACTAAGGATCCTTTTTCTGTCCTGCGGCCGGTAAGCAAAGAGGAAGCACTCAAACGCTGGGATTATTACGGCAAAATCGGTTCCTGGAAAAATGAAAATTTTTAGCCAATTTTATTCCCGGACCCAGAGCGATTTCCTGGCTCAAGGCCACGTACAGGCGAGCTTCCCGATTTTATGCAAACCATTAAACCTTACAATGACTGGAGTTCTGGAAATGTAGCTATTGCAAGCATGGACGGTTCTTTTATCCAAAGTGGAAAGCAGAAGGATCTCATTATATGAGAAAGCCGTTTAAAATCACGCTTGCTCTCATTATCGTTATAGCCGCTATATTTGCTTATTTATGGCCAGTGATAAAAATGGAACTGGCGGGTAGCGCGCACTATACCGAAGAAAATAAAAAAGAGTATGAATACTACACGCCTGACATTCTGAAGAAAATCCCAAGAGTATCTGCAAATTATGAATTCGATTTTTATAATGTGGCAGGCCCAGGGTCACTTATCTATTCGGTTATATTCTTTGGAACGACTGACACCAGCAAGATAAATGCTTACCTGATTTCTCGACACTACGTAAAACAAGACACCTGTTCCGTAGAAGGAGAGTGCTGGCGTGGGAGCGATCCCGGAGAAACGATAACCGTTAGCGTTGTGCCGAAAATTAATGCGGTGACAGTGCAAGTGGATAATTCACCGCAGTTCTGAACAGGCTGGCTTAAATAAACGGGGACGTCATGCAAACGCGACGTCCCCAAACGCTTAATTCCACAGCGCCAGGATCGGCCAGCCGACCAGCAGCAGCAGTGAGATATAAATCACCCCAAATATTGCGCCCAAACGCCAGTAATCACGGGATTTCACGTAGCCGCAGCCGTAAATAATCACGCCAGGCCCGGTCGCATAAGGCGTCAGACAGCCCATAATCCCGATGGAAAGCACTAGCAGCAGGCTAAGCTGTTCCATTGGTACGCCCGGAATGCCTTTACCTAACGCCAGGATCACCGGCAGCATGGTGGCCGTATGCGCCGAAAGGCTGGCAAACAGATAATGTGCAAAATAGAACACCAGCACTAATACAATCACCGTCGCATCCGGTGAGAAGCCCTCCAGATGCGTGCTCATGGTGTTGGCAAACCAGTCGATAAAGCCGGAGCGGGTCAGGCCGTTAGCCATCACCACCAGCGTAGCCAGGTTGACCAGCGTATTCCAGGCGCTGTGATAACGCGTGATATCCTTCCACGGCACTACATGCAGCGCCAGCATCAGCGAGACCGCCAGCAGGCCCACCGCGGTGGCGTTAATCACTTTGCCGCCGAACACCCACAGACCCAGGCTCAACAATACCAGGCCAATCAGCGTCCTCTCTTTACGCGTCAGGCCACCCATCACCTTTAACTCGTTACCGGCCCAGCTGGAGATTTCAGTACTGTGGGTAACGTCGGGTTTATACAACACGTAAGAGAGCCAGGGCGCTACGATCAGCAAAATCAAACCGACGGGCAAAAAGGCGAGAAACCATTGCAACCAGCTGATTTGTATTCCTGCGATCTTATGAACAAACTCAAGGCCTAACACGTTAGGCGCCGCACCGGTGACAAACATGGAGGAGCTGAGGCTGGTGCCAATAACCATCATCCACATCAAATAACCGCCGATACGCCGTGCGGAAGGATCGTTAGGAAAAGATTGAAACAGCGGCGGCAGGTTTTTAACCACCGGAAATACCGTGCCGCCGGTACGCGCGGTATTGGAGGGGGTAAAGGGTGCCAGCAAAATATCGATAATGACGATTGCATAGCCCAGCGTCAGGGTCCGTTTCCCCATAAACTTGACCAGAAACAGCGCGATACGGCGGCCAAGGCCGGTCACTTCATAGCCCAAAGCGAAGATGAACGCACCGAAGACCAGCCAGACCGTGGTGCTGGAAAATCCGGCCAGCCCCCATTTCAGCGCCTCTTTTCCCGCATGAAAAGTAGGATTGGCCAGTTCACTGGCATCGAATAACAGAAAATTACCGCCGATAACGCAGATCGTAACGGCAATAAAACCGATCGCCGTGGCCGGGATCGGTTCAAGGATCATGCCGACAATCATCGCCACAAATACGGCAAAATAGTGCCAGGCCTGCGGCGGCATGCCGTCCGGCACCGGGATCAAAAACATAATGCCCATTACAACCAGCGGGGCCAGCAACTTCCATATATTATCTTTGGTTAAAGACATGAGTGATTCTCCGTAGGGATCCTGGGGAAGTCAGGTTGAGGAATAACTTGCGAAAGGTGAGCGAGAAACCAGGTGACAATCAGCAAATCGGCGCTGCCGCCGGGGCTTAGATGACGAGCGATACACTGCCGATCGAACTGCTGAAGATGAATGAGATCGGCGGATGTGCGAATACCGCCGTTGCGCAGCAATCGTTTTGCCTGTTGCTGAAGCCAGCGCAGGCCGTCCGCACCGCCACGGGATGCGACATTGGTGTCACCATTCAGCGCCATCAGCAGCAGCAGGGTATCAAGCAGGGCGAGTTCCGGATCGAGATGCTGCGCCAGCAACGCCCGGTAATGCGGTAACGCATGACGAATGACCAGCGGATAACCGGCTTCCGCTTCTCCGCGCGCGCCGGTCAGTCCCAACTGCTGATAAAGACGCTGCCCAGCCGTGCGCTGCGGGTTATTCTGCTGTAATTCTCTTTGGGTTAAACCCTGACAAAACGCGGCAACCGTAGCGCAAATCGTTTCTGCCGTCAGGGGTTGCTGAGACTGATAAAGACGGCCCAGTGCGGCGAAGATTAGCCCGAGGGAAAAAATGGTGCCTTTATGCGTATTCACCCCTGCCGTTGCACGAAACATCGCGGTTTCGCAGGCCATACCCAGCGCACGCAAGCCCGGCAAAACATCTCCTTCCGGTCGTTTCGCGCTGGATGCGCCATAGCTGACGAAACGCGGCAGCCAGTCAGCTATGGCGGCAGCGCTGTTATGGAAATCAGCCAGCGCCATATCCCGATGTGCACCACAGTTGAAGCGATCCACCAACCCGGGCTTTGGTGACAGGTTAACCTCAGCGATCATCGCTCGCCAGGCGAGGTCACACCAGGCGTGGATCAGTTTTTCAAAAGCATCAGTATTGCGCGTGGCGATCGGCATCATCCAGCAAATCCTCCATACGAATCAGTAAATCGGTCAGCGTGTGGGTGCGTGCACGGCCGCATTCCGCCGCGCTCTGTGAACACAAAAGGCAGCGTCGTGCTGTAAGAGAGAAATCGCGGCGGGAGAGGATCCCGCCGTCCGCGCTCAGCACATCGATATCCCATAACCGGCCGAGTGGATGCTGCTGTTCAAGCTGAATGGTGGCCAGCTTGATCCTGCGTGCCGGGGTATTGATGGCAAACAGCGCTTCCGGCCCGCTGGCGGTGGCAAGCGCCGCCTGTTCTCTGATAACCCAGCCCGACCGTTTTGCCAGGGTATGCAACGCAAGCACGCCGTGATTAAAAATCCTGCGGGTTAATACGCTGTCTTTAACCGGACCGGGCGCCACCACGGTGAACGAGATCAGCGGTACGCGATAGCCCGCCAGCCATGCATTTTGCCTGGCCTGTCGCGCATCGCGGCTGGCGAGCAGCTCGGGGATCGAAACAACATGGTGGCTGGCTTTATCAGGGAACAGGTACATGGTTTATTCTTTCACCTGATGAACAACATCGATCACCGAACCGTCGCGGTAACGCACCACGGCAATCACACGCCCGGTAAATTCAACCGCATGCGGCTGACCCGTAAGCAGCTGCGCCCGCTCGCGTAGCCATTCAACAGGGACGATCTTCATGCCCGCCTCCTGCAAGCGTTTAGCCAGTTCCTGACGTGAAGGATTCACCGCGATACCGTGATCGGTCACAAGGATATCGATACTTGAACCCGGCGTGACACAGGTCGTCACTTTATCAACCAGTGTTGGAATGCGGCCCCGGACCAGCGGCGCGACGATAATCGAAAGCGCCGCGGCGGCAGCCGTATCACAGTGGCCGCCGGAGGCGCCACGCAACACGCCATCGGAGCCGGTCAGTACGTTGACGTTAAAGCCGGTATCGATTTCCAGTGCGCTTAACACCACCACATCGAGACGATCGACAGACGCCCCTTTGGAATTCAAATTGGCATACTGGTTGGCGCTGATTTCGATATGATTTGGGTTGCGGGCCAGTGATTCTGCCGCGCAGCGATCGAAACTCTGCACGTCCAGCAGCTTGCGGATCAGCCCTTTTTCATGCAGATCGACAATGCTGGCGGTGATGCCGCCGAGCGCGAAATCAGCACAAATCCCGCGACGACGCATCTTGTCTTCCAGAAAACGGGTGACGGCCAGTGACGCGCCGCCGGAACCGGTCTGGATCGAAAAACCGTCGTTAAAGTAGCCGGAACGGGCAATCACTTCTGCCGCGCTGCGGGCGATCAGCAGCTCGCGCGGGTTGGAGGTCATGCGGGTGGCATCCGCGCCGATTTTGTCGCTGTCGCCAACCCGATCGACCTGAACGATCAAATCCACCTGGTCCTGAGCAATGCTGGCAGAATGATGCGGATAGGGCAGCAGCGTTTCGGTCAGCAGTACAACCTGTGTGGCGTACCCGGCATCGACCCGGGCATAGCCCAGTGACCCACAGTTTGCGCTGCCGGTAAACCCGTTGGCGTTCCCGGCGGGATCGCACGATGGCACACCCAGAAACGCCACATCAATATTCAGCTCGCCACTTTCAATCAGCTGCACGCGGCCACCGTGAGAATGGATCTGTACCGGCTCATTGAGTAACCCACGGGAAATTTCTTCCGCCAGCGGGCCGCGCAGACCGGAGGTGTAAATGCGGCTGATTACGCCGTGACGAATATGCTCAATTAACGGTTCGTGGCAGTCGCTCAGAGAGCTGGAGGCGAGGGTCAGATCTTTCAGACCGGCGCGGGCAACGGCTTCCATCACTAAATTGAGCGTCAGATCGCCGCCGCGAAAAGCGTGATGGAACGAAAGCGTCATCCCGTCCCGCAAGCCGGAACGGCGAATCGCCTCTTCCAGGCTGGCACACAGTTTGTTGTCGCGCGGGCGGGTCTGTTTCGGGGCGTTCTGATAAGCGGCCAGATCTTTTTCAGCACGGCGGAGCCAGGCCGCAGCGCGTGTGGCATGTTGAGAGTGTTCAGTTGTCTGCGTCATTAGAGAGCCTTATTCTTCACGAATGCCTGATAGTGCGGCGCGGGAAAGGACCAGCCGGGCACGTTCGATAACCGGGCTGTCGACCATTTTGCCGTTAAGGGAGACCACGCCACGGCCTTCGCGGGCCGCAGCTTCAGCGGCTTCCACCACCTGGCTTGCGTGTTCAACTTCTTTCTGCGTGGGCGCGTAGAGGTTATGCAGCAGCTCAATCTGACGCGGGTTGATCAGCGATTTGCCATCAAAGCCCAGCTGCTTGATGTGGGCGGCCTCATGCAGAAAGCCCGCTTCGTTGTTGGCATCGGAATAGACGGTATCGAATGCCTGAATTCCTGTGGCGCGAGCGGCCTGAAGAATGGAGGAGCGGGCGAACAGCAGTTCGATGCCGTCGGGAGAACGTTCGGTGCGCAGATTGCGCACGTAATCTTCTGCACCTAACGCGATGCCGATCAGGCGGGGCGACGCGTTAGCAATATTAACGGCCTGAGTAATGCCCTGCGCGGACTCAATCGCCGCCAGCAAACCGGTGCTGCCGGGTTCGCGACCGCAGGCTTTTTCAATTCTCAGGATCTCTTTTTCAATCTCAGTTACGTCCTGCGCGGTATCCGTTTTCGGCAAGCGCACAATATCGCAGCCGCCGCGCACTACCGCTTCCAGGTCGTCGATACCCCATTCGGAATCGAGCGCGTTAACGCGAACAATGGTTTCCACATCGCGGTAAAGCGGATGTTGTAAGGCGTGATAAACCAGCCGGCGGGCCGCATCTTTTTCTCTGAGGGCAACGGAGTCTTCCAGGTCGAACATCAGCGCGTCCGCAGGGTAGATAAACGCATTGCTGACCATGGCGGCATTCGCGCCCGGCACGAACAGCATACTGCGGCGGGTGCGGGCTTTGCGCTGGAGCAGGGAGGCAGAAATCACGGGCGCTCCTCCCAAGGCAGTGCGTTAAGACCTGCGGAACGTGCCAGGACGGTTTCCAGCCGGGCGCGTAAGATGCAGTCGAGTGCCCCTTTATCATCAATCGTGAGCTGCGCGGCTTTGACGTCATAGCGAGCAAGAACATCCAGAACGGTGGTGCGAATGGCGTCGCCAAACTGCTTCTCAACGCTGCTGTTGATTTGCAGGTCAATATCCGCGTTGAGCGGGGCGATGCGGATCATGACGTCGCCAGATTCAAGTGTGCCTGCGACGGCGGCCTGAGTTATCTTCATTTTTCACCTGTTAATGCGTGTAAAGCGTGGCGGGTTGCGGCACCGGTCTGATGGGTACCAACCATGTTTTGCAGGTAGCCCAGCGTGACGGCTGGCACCAGCGGCGCGATAGCCGAAAAATCTTTTTTGACCAGCAGCTTGCGCACCCATGAGGCAGAAATCGGCGTTTCCTGGAAACAAAGCCGCTCAATTTCCACCAGTTCAATGGCGGGCGCGGAAAGGTCGGGCGTGTTCAGCCAGTGACGCATATCGTGGTTATAGCGGGCAGTTACGGTGCAAAACGGCTCGGTGCCGACAAAGCGGTGCGTAATCCCCAGCGCGGGCGCAAGATACTGCCGAAAGATCTTGAGATCGATTTCGGTATAGCAGTAGTCAATAACACTCTGTTCTTTAATGAAATAGCAGGGGAAGGTGGCGCGGGAGATGATGTATTCGGACCCTCTGTGTACCGTTAATCTGGCGATATCCGCCGTGCCTTTCAGCACTAAATCAAACCGGTCTTCATAGGGGAAACGCGAGGTATCTTCTTTTACCAGAAACAGATGCAGCCAGTCGCACTGCGCCGCTGCCTGCTGGATCACGTAACGGTGTCCGTTGGTGAAAGGGTTAGCGTTCATCACGATACAGCCAATTTTTTTCCCTTCCCGACGCTCGCGGGCAAGCGAATCGGCATAGCGCTTCAGACGCGTCTTACTGTTTTCCATCAGCACCATAATGCCCGGCACGGAGGTTATCGTTGCAAAACCGCACTGCTTAAAAAGCGTTTCATAACCGGTTTTGGTGTAAATGAAGAGATGCGTGCAGTGCTTTTCATAAGCGAGGTTAATCAGTTCTGTGGCCAGCGATAACGCCAAACCTTCGCCGCGCACCGATTCACTGATGGCGACGCATTTAATAATATTTCCGGCAATACCCCCGCAGGCGATCAGCGTATCGTCACGCCTGACAGTAATAAAAACCTCGACCGTTTTATCTACGCTAAGATCGTTTTCTTTCAGAAATTGCTTTATTTCGGCCATCTTGTGCATTTCTGAACGTTTTACTTGCGTGAAGACGTTATTACCCAACATGTTAAGCGGCGTCCTGACAGACATAAGTAAGCAGAGGCGGTAATGCTACAACCAGGCAGAAGGGGGAATACTGGGCGAGCGCAAGAAACAGGCGTTTTTTTGCGGTTAACGTTATAAACCGCTTGCTTGTATAACAATGGTTGAGGCAGGAGCAAAAAGGTTGCCTGAACAGAACTCGCTCCGATGGCGTTCAGGCGTTACGGCAAAAGCGGCGGTTTAACGCTAAACAGTGATGGCTGTCCCGGCCAGCATCAGCTGCCAGTTTCCGCCACTCAGGGCGTCACGCGCGCTGTTACTCAACTGCGTATCGGTGATAATGGTGTCGAAACAGTCAAGCGGCAGGGCAAGAAAAGTGGCGATTTTGTTATATTTTGAGCTGTCGCTCAGTAAAACGCGCCTGCTGCTGACCTCGCAGACCGTCTGTTTTACCGTCACTTTCTCCTCATCGGGTGTGAACAACCCACGCGGTCCCCAGCAGGATGCCGAGATAAAAGCGATATCAATGGCCAGATTGCGCAGGCTGCGTGCCGCGCTCTCCCCGACACACGATCGATTCTCACGGCAAACTGTACCGCCGGTATGGATGACCCGGCACTGGCTGGCCTCCATTAACAGGTTGGCCACCATAAAATCATTGGTCACAACCAGAACATCATCCCGATCCAGTAGCTCACGGGCCAGCGCCAGCGTGGTCGTCCCGGCGTCAATATAGATGCAGCTGTTACGCGGAATATGCTGCGCGGCGTAGCGGCCAATCGCCTGTTTTTCAGCATTCGCCAGCGAGGTTTTGGTCAGATGTGAAGGCTCTGCTGCCAACCGTTCTGCCGAGCGGACGCCACCCGAAACCGAAAGCAGCGCGCCTTGCTCCTCCAGCTTCTGCACGTCGCGGCGGATGGTCATATGCGATACGCCAAGCCGTTCTGTCAGTTCAGAAAAGCTCACCACGCCGCGTTCGGCCACCATTGCCAGGATTTGTTGGTGTCGTTCAACCGGGATCACATCGACTCCTGTGAAAATTTATCAATTTTTCACAGTGTAGTGGAAAAGATCTTTTCTGCGAACCAGAAATGACGAGGCTTAACTTCATTTTTCCCTGAACGGTCGATATAGAGCAAGGCGTGATACGGGATGTGAAAAAATGTGCTCATTCAATCGCCAGGTCAGTTTTGTGACATCAGGCACATTTATTCCGCACGCAAGCTGGCACGATTAACAACATTGAACAAATAATCACTTAATTTAACAGCGGAGGCTAACAGTGCCACTTGCAAATGTTTGTGTCATCGGCTTGGGTTCGATGGGAATGGGCGCAGCGACGTCATGTATTCGTGCAGGTCTGAACACCTGGGGTGTCGATCTCAATCCTGCCGCGCTGGAAACGCTGCGTCAGGCTGGCGCACAGGATGCGCAGAGCTCGGCCGACAGTTTTGTCGAACGACTTGAAGCCGTGCTGCTGCTGGTGGTCAACGCCGCGCAGGTCAACAGCATTCTGTTTGGCGACAACGGGCTGGCAGCAAAACTGAAGCCGGGCACGGTGGTGATGGTTTCTTCCACTATTTCCGCTCAGGACGCTCAGCAGATTGAACAGAAGCTTACCGCTCATCAGTTGCTGATGCTGGATGCGCCGGTATCCGGCGGCGCGGCAAAAGCGGCCACCGGCGACATGACGGTGATGGCGTCCGGCAGCGATGCTGCTTTTGAACGACTTCAGCCGGTTCTCGAGGCGATTGCTGCGAAGGTCTACCGCATCGGTAGCGAAATCGGCCAGGGCTCAACGGTGAAGATTATCCACCAGCTGCTCGCTGGCGTGCATATCGCCGTGGGGGCGGAAGCGATGGCGATGGCTTCACGCGCCGGTATCCCGCTTGAAACAATGTATGACGTTGTCACCAACGCGGCCGGAAACTCCTGGATGTTTGAGAATCGCATGCGCCATGTGGTGGATGGCGACTACAGCCCGAAATCCGCCGTCGATATCTTTGTTAAGGATCTCAACCTGGTGGCGGAAACCGCGAAATCGCTGCATTTTCCGCTGCCGCTGGCCTCTACCGCGCTGAATATGTTTACTGAAGCCAGCAACGCGGGCTATGGCCGTGAAGATGACAGCGCGGTGATTAAGATTTTCAGCGGTATCACGCTGCCACAAGGTAAGGAGGGAGTATGACTCGCCTGGGCGTCATTGCCGATGACTTTACCGGCGCAACCGACATCGCCAGCTTTCTGGTGCAAAACGGTCTCTCTACCCTTCAGTTCAACGGCGTGCCGCAGCAGCACGATGCGCCCACCACGCAGGCGATTGTCATCAGTTTAAAAACCCGCTCCTGTGGTATTGAGCAGGCCGTGCAGCAGTCGCTGGCCGCGCTGAAATGGCTGCAGGAGCAGGGCTGCGACCGCTTTTACTTCAAATATTGCTCGACCTTCGACAGCACGGAAAAAGGCAATATTGGCCCGGTAACTGATGCCCTGCTGGCCGAGCTGGGTGAAACGCAAACGGCGATCTGCCCGGCGCTGCCGGTAAATGGCCGTACTGTCTATCTTGGACACCTGTTTGTCGGCGAGCAGTTGCTGTCCGATTCCGGCATGCGGCACCATCCGGTTACGCCGATGACCGACAGCAACCTGCTGCGTTTAATGGAAAAGCAGGCAACGGGCAAAGCCGGGCTGATTAGCGCTGCGGTGCTCGATCAGGGTGCCCGTGCGGTAGCGAAAAAGCTGGCTGAGCTGAAAAACCAGGGCGTGAACTACGTGGTGCTGGATACGCTGAACGAACAGCATCTGCTGACGCAGGGCGAGGCGCTGGCTGATATGCGGCTGGTAACGGGCGGTTCCGGTCTGGCCATCGGACTGGCACGCCAGTGGGCAACGGGCAATGGCGCTCGCGGTGAGGCCGAAGCGGCGGGGCGTCCACAAGGCGAACGCGCGGTGGTGATTTCCGGTTCCTGTTCGCAGATGACCAATAAACAGGTTAATGCCTATCGTCAGCAGGCACCTTCTCAGGAAGTTGACGTCGCACGCTGTCTGGATCTCGATAAGGCAGGCGACTATGCACAACAACTGTGCGACTGGGTCGCGGCCAACAGCGACCAGCCGCTGGCACCGTTGCTTTACGCCACGGCTGATGCGCAGGCTTTGCAGGCAATTCAGCAACAGTATGGCGCGCAGCGCAGTAGCGAAGCGGTCGAAAATCTGTTTTCCGCCGTGACCCGGGAGCTGAAGCGTCGTGGCTGGCAGCGTTTCATTGTGGCGGGCGGCGAAACCTCTGGCGTGGTGGCGCAGAGCCTCGACGTGACCGCTTTCCATATTGGCCCCTCGGTTTCACCCGGCGTCCCCTGGGTACGCGATATCGACCAGCCGCTGTCGCTGGTCCTTAAATCAGGCAATTTTGGCGATGAACAGTTCTTCCGCCGCGCACAAACGGAGTTTTCTTTATGACTGAACAGCAGGCACGCCAGGAGATGGTCACGCTGGGCGCCTCCTTCTTCGCGCGCGGTTACGCAACCGGCTCCGCAGGCAATCTTTCTTTGCGCCTGGAAGACGGCACGCTGCTGGCCACGCCGACCGGCTCCTGTCTGGGCGAGCTGAATGGCGAGCGGCTTTCTAAAGTGACGCTGGAGGGCGAATGGCTCTCCGGCGACAAGCCTTCAAAAGAGATTGCTTTTCATCGGGCGCTTTATCAGAACGATCCCAGCTGTAAAGCGGTAGTGCATCTTCACAGCCATTACCTGACGGCGTTCTCCTGCCTGGAAGGGCTGGATCCGCACAACTGTATTCGTCCGTTCACGCCTTACGTTGTTATGCGCGTGGGCGACGTGCCGGTGGTGCCTTACTACAAGCCGGGCGACCAACGCCTGGCGGAAGATTTAGCCGGGCTGGCAGGACGGTATCGTGCGTTTTTACTCGCCAACCACGGCTCCGTCGTAGTGGGAAAATCGTTGCGCGAAGCGGCTGACAATACCGAAGAGCTGGAAGAGACGGCGCGCCTGATTTTTACCCTGGGCGACCGCGCCATCAGATACCTGAATGATGATGAAGTTGCCGCGTTAAGGAGCCGATAATGCCAAAATTTGCCGCTAATTTGTCCACGCAGTTTACCGAAGTGCCTTTTTTAGCGCGCTTTGCCGCGGCGGCCGCTGCCGGATTTGAAGCCGTGGAGTTTCTGTTTCCTTATGACTATCCGGCCGCGCAGCTAAAACAGCTGCTGGACGATAATCATCTCAAACTGGTGCTGTTTAATACCGCAGCCAGGAACGTGCAGGCAGGAGAATGGGGCGTGTCGGCGATCCCCGGTCGTGAAGCGGACGCCCGGGCCGATATTGACAATGCGCTGGCTTACGCCGTGGCGCTGGAGGTGCCGCAGGTACATATCATGGCTTCCGTGGTGCAGGAAGGGATGGACCGCGATGCCTGCGTTGAAACGCTCATCAGCAATATCCACTATGCGGCAGATCGCTTTGCACCACACGGCATCAACATTTTGCTGGAAGCGCTAAGCCCGAAGATTAAACCAAACTACCTCTATTCAAGTCAGTATCAGACGCTGGACGTCATGGCGCGTATCGACCGGCCAAACGTTTTTACCCAGCTCGATCTGTTCCATGCCCAGCTGGTTGACGGCAATCTGAGCCAGCTGATCCGTGCTAATCGGGGCCGCTACCGCCACGTGCAGATCGCCTCTGCGCCGGACCGGCACGAACCTGACGAGGGTGAAATCAACTATCCGTGGCTGTTTAGCCTGCTGGATGAAGTGGGCTACGACGGCTGGGTCGGCTGCGAATATATTCCGCGTCATTCGACGCTGGAAGGCCTCGGCTGGTTCCAGCCCTGGGCGAAAAAGCCCTGAAAACCTGCCACCGGCGTTGCTGCGCCGGTGTCTTCTTACCTCTGCCTGCACCAGGCAACCCTGCGCCTTACTTTAAAACGATAAAAAATATCTGAGGTTTACCATGTCCACCGCCTTGCTGTTAGCTATCGCGACCGCCAGCATTGTTATTCTGCTGCTGCTGGTCATTAAAGCCAAAGTTCATCCGTTTGTGGCCCTGCTGATTGTCAGCCTGCTGGTTGCTTTTGCCACCGGCATTCCGTCCGAAAAAATTATGGAAATCATCATGAGCGGCATGGGCGGGCTGCTCGGTCATATCGCTATTATCATTGTGCTGGGGGCGATGCTCGGCGCGGTGATCGAGGCCTCGGGCGGCGCGGAATCGCTGGCCCAGCGCTTTAGCAAAACGCTGGGCATCAAGCGTACCGTCGCGGCACTGACCATGGCGGCGTTTATTCTGGGAATTCCGGTCTTTTTCGAAGTCGGCTTTATTATTGTTATCCCACTGATTTATGGCTTTACCAAAGTTGCCCGCGTCTCGCCAATGAAGTTTGGTCTGCCGATGGCGGGCGTGATGCTGACGGTGCATGTGGCGTTGCCGACGCATCCCGGGCCAGCGGCGGCGGCGGGGATCCTGCACAGCGATATGGGCTGGCTGATGATGCTGGGGATCGCCATTTCGATTCCGGTTGGCGTGGTGGGCTACTTTGTGGCAAAAGCGATGAATCGCCGTCGCTATCAGCTTTCGGTGGAAGTGCTGGAAAATTTGCAAATGGCGAAACCGGAAGGCGTAGAGAAGAAAAATGAACCGGCTCCGCCCGGCGCGCTGATGATCTCCGGGCTGATTGTCGTCCCCATCGCGTTAATTGTGCTCGGCACGCTGGCACATTCGCTGCTGTCGGAAGAGAGCATGCTGCGTAAAGTGATGATGGTTATTGGCACGCCGCCGATTGCCCTGTTAATCGCGCTCGCGCTGGCTGCATGGTTGCTGGGTCTGCGTCGTGGCTGGAGTAAGGATAAGCTGGAGGATCTGACCGGTCGCGCCATCCCCGGTTCGGCCAGCGTGATCCTGGTGGCCGGTGCAGGTGGTGCATTCGGCAAGGTGCTGGTGGAATCCGGCGTGGGCAAAGCGCTGGCAACCACGCTGGAAACGCTGCATTTGCCGCTGGTGCCGGCCGCGTTTATTCTGTCGCTGGCGCTGCGGGCATCACAGGGTTCCGCCACCGTGGCGATCCTGACAACCAGCGGGCTGCTGACCACGGCGGTCGGCGGTGCAAATGAGATGGAAAGGGTGCTGGTAACGCTGGCGGCCTGTTTTGGCGGGTTGGGGTTGTCACATGTTAACGATGCGGGCTTTTGGGTGGTAACGCGTTATCTGGGCCTGTCGGTGCCGGATGGCCTGAAGACGTGGACCGTACTGACCACCATTATGGGCCTGAGCGGTTTTGTCCTCACCTGGCTGGTTTGGGCTCTGGTTTAAGTGAGTGCTCCCTGGCCCGCTGGTGTTGCTGGCGGGGCAGGGAGCAGGGTAACAAGCGGGTTCTATCCCGCCTTATCTACCATCGCAATACGGATAGCGCTCAGGTTTTCCTCAACGCCCACTGACACGGTTATATTAGGATCCTTGCCGGTCCAGCAATCTCCGCTGATATTGCACACTCCTCCTTTTTTAAAACCATTTTGTGCCAGGTAAGTGTTAATGCGGCTGGTATCCGTTGTGCCGGAAAAATCTGCCCGATAGATCAGTGCTGGGTTAGGCCCGGATACATTGCTGTAGTGGAAGCTGTAGGTGTTGCTAACGCGTGGCATGTTTTTCAGTAATTCTGGAGTATAAAAATCATACTCCCGTTTATCCTGTTCCGTGTAGTCAGCACCGTCAGCAAATTCCATCATGAAATATTGCAAGCCATAGAATAGGCCAATTATGCAGACAACCAGCATGACCAACATAATTTTTAATGATGTTTTCATGTCCGTGGTTCTCTGCTGCCGAAATGGATAAAGCCGCGATTAGGGTCAACAATACCGACATCTTCAGATGTCCATCGGTTATAAGGAGTGACGGTTCTCATGAATTTTGGTAATTGTCCAAAGCGTGGTCTGCTGTTGGGGGAATGAACCGGGTCAGGAAATAGCAGCGGTTTGAAAGTTTCATTTTTCCACGAACCTACTTTCCCGTAATGGTCCCACCGTCTTAAAGCATCTTTTCTGCTTACCGGTTTCAGGTGGCTGAACACGTTGTTCATACACGCCATAACCTGGTAAAAGCCGAGCAGGTCCGATACCAGATCTTCACCGCTGAATCCGCTATCTGTAGCCCAGCTGAAAGGGAAAGTCCCCTGAAGCCCCTCAAATCTTCGGGCTACTGTCATCATCATAGCAAGAGCAATACTTTGCTTTTGTTGATATGACAGTCCTTTTTTGAGTCGCCAGGTGATTGACTTACCCACCGTCAAACGACGTTTAAGGCCGACCATCGATTGTTTATAGGTAACATCGTAAGTTGGCCCACTCTGGGATTCACCCCGAAGCATTTGCGCCCACAAATTGCGGATATCAGCACCCTGTGCATGCCCAAGGTCCACCCAGCCCAATACTTCCGTATATATCAACCCGTATGAACTTCTTTGTGCCAGATTGCCATCAATAATTTCGCTTCTTGTACTCATCCTTATTACCCTTCCATTTGGTAGCGGCCATCAGATATCGACCGAGATTTTCCGTTAACTCCATAAATAGCAACGCTACTTTAGCACGCATTAAAAGCTACAAACTCAATATATCGCATGGAAAAAATGCTTAATCAAAATGTGTTTAGCATCAGGCAAGTTGGTCAGCAGCAGGTCAGGCAGATACCCACCTTTTATGCGGCGATCGGCAATATGTCGGTAAAGGCAAAAATTTTTTCATCCGACCGAAACTTTTACCGTTTCTCCGGCGAACCTATGATTAAGGAAACAATTCCTGTTATCTGTCATTCAATGGAGAGCATTATGCGTATGAAAAACAATCTGAAAACAGTCGTTGCCGCCTCACTTTTAGCCCTTAGCCTGCCCGTGACGTCCGCTTTTGCTGCCTTACAGGTGGGTGAGAAAGCGCCTGACTTCAAGCTTGAAGCCGCACTGGCCGGTAAAGCAACGACCTTCTCACTTCAGCAGGCGTTGCAAAAAGGGCCGGTCGTGCTCTATTTCTTCCCGGTGGCGTTTAGCGCGGGTTGTACACTGGAAGCGCACGATTTTGCCGAGGCCACCGATGAGTTTAAAAAGCAGGGTGCGACAGTGATTGGCGTTACTGCCGGCAATACCGATCAGATTGCTAAGTTCTCCCAGCTGGAATGTCGCGATAAATTTACCGTCGCTGCCGATCCGGGTGCAAAAGTCGCCACTGAATATAAAAACACCCTGGAAATAAAGGGGAAAACTTATTCAGACCGCACGTCTTATGTGATTGCGCCGGACGGTAAGATCCTGCTCAGCTATACCGATAAAAACCCGGATGCGCATATTGAGAAAGCGATGGAAGCAGTGAAAAAATATCGTCAGGCCAACCCGGCTTAATTTTCTAACCTGAGTGGATTTATTATGCTGACCGCAATCGCTGCCGCTTTCCTTGGCGGCCTGATCCTGAATTTAATGCCGTGCGTCTTTCCGGTCATCTCGCTGAAAGCGTTGAGCCTGATCCGCCATCACGACAAGCCCGGACACGCCCGGGCGGAAGGGCTGGCTTTTTTGCTCGGCGTTGTGCTCACTATGATCGCACTGGTAGCGGTATTGCTGCTGGCGCGAGCTGGCGGCGCTTCCGTCGGGTGGGGCTTCCAGCTGCAATCTCCGCTGGTTATTGCGCTGTTGATCCTGGTGATGTTGGGGTCGGCGCTTAATCTTTTTGGCCTTTTTGAGGTCGGACTGGCAGTGCAGCGGGTTGGGGGGATCGGCGGCGATCGCGGCGGTTTGATTGGTTCGGCGCTGACCGGCGCGCTGGCTATCGTTGTCGCTACGCCGTGTAGCGCACCGTTTATGGCCAGCGCTGTCGGCTATGCACTGACTCAGCCGCCTTTCATTAGCGTGGTGATCTTTATTTCGCTGGCGCTAGGCTTTGCGGCACCGTTTACTTTGATTTCGTTTTTCCCGTTACTGGCGCGCGTGTTGCCTGCGCCTGGTGCCTGGATGATTACGCTAAAACACGGCCTGGCGTTTCCGATGCTGGGTGCGGTGGGCTGGCTGATTTGGGTGTTAGAGCGTCAGGCAGGATCGGCCGCGCTGGCTGCGATTCTGGTCTGCTGTCTGTTATTCAGTTTTGCCGCCTGGCTGTATGGCATGGCGCAAAAACGCCGTATGATGGGTAAAGGCCATTGGGGGCTGCACATTGCAACGCTGGTGTTTCTGCTGCTGGTGGTGCCGCCACTGGCAAACCTGAAAACAACCGCCACCTCACCGAATGGTGCAGAAGCTTCTGAAGCGGCGGCTGCCGTTGCCTGGTCGCCACAAAATGTCGACGCCATTAAAGGGCAGGGTAAACCGATTTTGGTTAACTTCACCGCCTCGTGGTGCATTACCTGTCAGGTTAACGACCGTAGCTCGCTCTCTACACAAGCGGTGAAAACGGCAATGGCACAGACCAGCACGATTTATATGGTCGCGGATTCAACCAAATATAATCCTGATGTCGAACAGGCACTCAGCGATTTTGGCCAGGGTGGACTGCCGCTTTATGTGGTTTATCCGGCCGATGGCGGCAAACCTGTCGTGCTGCCGCAGGTACTGACGCCGCGTATCGTGATTTCGGCGCTGGAACATGCCGCGGTAAGCGACAAAAAATCCTGAAACTGACGAGTAAACTTCTTTGTAATGAACCGAACAGAGAAAATATTCAGGGCCAATGATGGCCGGGACTGAAATCAGCGTTCAGCACTGGCCAGCACTTATGGCTCGCGCGCAGGCTGGCGACAGGGAAGCCTATAACCAGTTACTGAAAGCGATGGTGCCAGCCATTCGTGCCTTCGTGCGCAAAAAAATCAGTGATGAAGCGTTAATTGAGGACGTTATTCAGGAGACGTTGCTGGCGATCCACCGGGTGCGCCACACCTACGACCCGCAACGGCCTGTTTTGCCCTGGGTGGCGGCTATCAGTTCTGCCAGAGCGATTGATGCTTTGCGACAGCGCGGTCGTAATCAGGAAGTTCAGGATGAAGAGGCATTAAATCTTTATCCCGCAGAGTTGGACGATGTTAGCCCTGAACCGCATGACCTCGCCGGCTATTTAGGCAGCCTGCCGGTGCGTCAGCGTGAGATTGTTGAGTCCGTTCATCTGCGGGAACAAAGTCTGGCGCAGGCGGCAGCAGAAACCCATCTTTCCGTTTCTGCCGTCAAATCCCTTTTGCATCGCGCGATGCTCAACCTTCGGAAATATGGAAGCGGTAATCGTGAGAAATCATGAGCAGTTTATAGATCACCTCAGTCAGTCGGCGCAGCCGGTGAAACGCTTACGGCCCGTGGGCTGGCGTGTTGCGGGTTGGGTTGCTTTGGCCCTCCCTTGCGGCATGCTGAGCAGCTGGATACTCCATCATCGTTTCACAGACTGGTCCCAGCCAGGCGCGTTGCCCGCGATGCTCACTTTGCTGCTGGCTTTTATTATTGGCAGCAGCGCTATCGCCGCCGCTTTTACCCTTAGCATTGCCGGACGCCAGCCCGTACGCATGAGATGGCCGCTGTTGCTGGCGCTCTGCTGGCTGGTGCTCAATCTGAGTAATATGTCCCTTTCCGGGACAAGAGCTGGAGCGGGTCAGTTTGGTGAAGGGATCCACTGCTATCTGTTTATGCTGTCGGCCAGCCTGCCGATGATGGTGATTTCGGTCATCAGCCTGCATCGCTCGCGTTCGCTCTATCCTGGCAGGAGTCTGGCTCTGGCAGGATGCGGTATCGCGTTTATGTCATCCATGCTGCTTTCGCTGTGCCATGAAACGCATCTGCATCTGCTCGACTTCATTATGCACCTCGCGGCAGGCATCACCATTGTTGCTATTACCGTGCTGGCGGGAAGGCGCTGGATCCGGCTGGATAAGTGATGATATGAGCCTGAGCATAAAGTCATTTGCCCCCATGCCCAGACGCCTTTAAATCCTGAAACTAAACCCAGCCTTTTTGACGGAATTCGTGCATCGTTTTGGCCACCCACTGCATTTCTTCTGGCGTGCCGAGAGAGATACGACACCAGCTATCCGCGGGGGGAAAGGCGCGACCAATCAGCACACCGGATTCGGCCATATGCTGCTGATAGTCTTTCAGTGGCGTGTTGAGCTGGTGGAAAACAAAATTTCCTTCGGAAGGTAAATAAGGCAGCTTTAACTCGTCGAGTGCTTTCACTAAAATCTGGCGGGAGAGGTCGATAGTCTTTTTGCTGTAAGCAATAAATGCAGGATCGTCCATCGAAGCCAGTGCCGCATCAACGCCGCAAAAATTGATTTTCTCCCCGGCGACATGCCTTTCCAGCAGCGCAATCACATTCGGATGTGCCACCGCGTAACCAACACGCATTCCCGCCATCGCATGAATTTTGGAAAAGGTTTTTAGCAGAATAATATTTTGTGCTCCGTTGTGCAGGAGCGGAGTGACAGAGCGAAAGCGTTTGTCATTAACAAATTCCGCATAGGCTTCATCAATGATAAACATCGTGTCGGCAGGCTTACTGGCGATCCATGGCTCAATCAGGTCAGCAGGGGTAATCGTCGCCGTCGGATTATTCGGATTGACCAGATAAACCAGCGAAGGGCCATTATGACTGGCTACCGCCGCTTTCATCCCCGCGATATCAAATGCCCAGTTATCAAGCATTTTGACTTTGGTAACTTTCATTCCGGCGATTTTGGCAAACTCTTCGCCGTCGCCATAGGTCAGTTCAGGGATAACCAGTTGCGATCCCAGCGGCGACCAGGCTTCAACCGCTGCCCGGATGCCTTCCGACGATCCGGCAGTCAGTAATATGGATGAAGATGGAACCTGATGATGTTGAGAGACCTTGTCACGCAGATTGACGATCTCATCTTTTGCATAACGGTTCGCTATGGCGACGGCATTGCGTGCCGCTGCCTGCGCTTTTGGGGACATGCCCAGTGGATTTTCGTTAAAGTTAATACGGATAGGGTTCGCCTGCGTGGGCGGAGAGAAGGTCGCCGTGCCGACAGGATCGGAGGCAAAAGCACGGGATAATCCTGACGATAAGGCAGCCGTGCCCAGTAGTGCGCCCGATAACTTGAACAAGGTTCTACGTTTTGAATCCACAGTCTCGTTTTCATTCACCAGAGTACTCATCGACATATTCTCCTTTTTAATTAATGTCGCAGAGGACTAAGCAGTAAATATGCCAGGATGAAAAAAAAAGGCCTCCTTTAACCTTCTGTTATAGCTGTGTAATCAATGGTGAGCGTTGTTGGAGTGCGATATTGATAAGAGCAGCATCTGATAGTTTCGCTGTGAAAATAGAAATTATCTTTATGATTAGAATAATGACCAGGGCATTTTTTGGTGCACTTTGCACCAAAATATATCCCTGCGGCCTTCTCGCGCGGTTCTCTCTTGCCCGTTAGTTCAGATTGGCTTTGTGCATGAGAGCAGTGCCTCTGCGCTTACCGGGGCTTGTGTGGGAGAGGGCGAGCTTATGGCACTGATATTAAGGGTAGTCGACGTTTTCAGAGGGGAGCTGCATCGCTCCCCCTGTGTTGCGGCCTATACGTTCAGCCGATGGATAACGCTAACAAACTGATGCACGCCGCTGTTGATTTCCCGCAGGCTGCGGGACAGCTCGCTGATTTTATCCTGCTCGGTCACCACAAATTGTTTTACTGAATCCAGCTGGTGGTGCATTTGCTGGATCAGCTGCGTGTTTAGCTCCACCACCGAGGTAATTTTCTGCGTGGCGCTGGCGGTTGAAGCCGCCAGTCGACGAACTTCACCGGCAACCACGCTAAATCCGCGGCCCGCTTCGCCAGCTCGCGCAGATTCAATCGCGGCATTCAACGCCAGGATATTGGTCTGTGAAGCGATAAGATTGATGGTTTCGACCACTTCGCTGATGCTTTTTGCCGAGGCATTCAGCTGGGCGCCAATCTCAGCCGCGGCGTTCATCTGTATCGTCACCTCGCCGGAGTTCCGCACGGTTTCATCCAGCACTTCATTAGCATTGTGCGTAATTTGCGACGTCTGTTCCGACGTGGTGACAGCGATATCCGCAACGCGCTTTGCAGCCTCCACACGGGCGGTAATGTCAGAAGCGATCTTAATGACCTTACAAACTTTCCCATCGGCGTCGTAAACCGGATTGTAGCTTGCTTCAAGCCAGATGCGTTCGCCCGCTGCCGTTTTACGCTCAAAACGCCCAACAAAGTGCTGGCCTTTAGCAATTTTTTGCCAGAAATCGGGGTTCTCCTGATAGAAACTTTCATAGCAAAAAATGCGATGATGCTGGCCAACAATATCGGAAAGCGCATAGCCCATATGGGTAAGGAAATTATCGTTGGCCGTAATGATCTTGCCGTCAGTCGTGAACTCAATGACCGCCATAGAGCGATCCAACGCGGTGATCACCGCTTCTTTATGCTCCAGCTCCTGATGTCGGGCGGTGATATCAGAGGCAATTTTAATGACCTTGTACACGGTGCCTTTGTCATCGCAGACCGGGAAGTAGGTGGCGCTAAGATAGAAGCGCTGATGCTGTTTATTAAAACGCTCAAAAATGCCCGTAACCGATTCACCCGCCGCCAATGTCTGCCAGAAAATAGCGTAGCCTGAGGAGTGGGAGTAGGTCGGATGGCAGAAAATCCGGTGATGCTTGCCCTGGATCTCACTTAGCGAGTAGCCAGTCAGGCCCAGAAACTGCTGATTGGCGCTAATGATTTCTCCATCGGGCAAAAATTCAATCCATGCCACATGCTGCTTGATCGCATTGATGTCCTTAAAAAGGGCGTTGTTTCTGGATAAGGGCAGAGAAATATTCGATTTTTTCACACCAAACATATAAACCTCAGGAAGTTATCTTGTCTCAATGATCCATCTGCGGGCGGGCAGCCCTCTGCCTGCAACCCCGTGCAAATGAATATATGCGGCAACATGCGTCCGCATTTTTCCCGCCTGACGCTTCGCCACTTTGTGGCTAAAGGCCGTGTCTCTTGATGTGCACTGGTGTGCAGGCTGGGAGGCTGTTTTAACTTTCCTGATGCATTAAATTTACGGGACCGATCAAAAAATCCGTCCAGATCCAGATATCGGCAGGGCAGCCAAAAGTTTGAGCAATATTTGCCAACTGTTTTATCAGGCCTGTTTTTTTCAGGGCAACAGGCTTTAGCGCCTTGTTAAGGCCCGAGTCTACACGTGGTGGCAGCAACATCGGCTATGTTCACCTGCTACAAGGTGAGCAAGCGGACGCAGGCAGATAGTCGTATTATGTTAAATAGCCAGGGTATTGGGAAGCGGAGCGTCACCTGAAATATGTGACCGGTAACGCATCAGCAGGCCGCTCATTTACATAATATTAACATCCTTGATGTTAATTGACGTAAGCGAGGAGAGACGGCATGAATGCCAGTAAAATTTCAGGGAGTAAACAGAACCGGTTTACCTGGTTTGTCTGCATGATGGCGGCACTTTCGGGCCTGCTGTTCGGGCTTGATATTGGCGTGATCGCCGGGGCGCTACCGTTTTTAGCGAAAGATTTGCAGATCAGCAACCATGAGCAGGAGTGGGTGGTCAGCTCGATGATGTTCGGCGCGGCAATAGGTGCGCTGGCTGCTGGCTGGATGTCTTCAAAGCTCGGGCGCAAGAAAAGCATGCTGGTGGGGGCGACACTGTTTATCATCGGCTCTTTATGGTCGGCGCTGTCACCGGATGTGGAATCGCTGATTTTCTCCCGCGTGCTGCTCGGCCTGGCGGTTGGCGTAGCGTCCTACACCGCGCCGCTGTACCTGGCTGAGATTGCGCCGGAGCGTGTTCGCGGTTCAATGATCTCTATGTATCAGCTGATGCTGACGACCGGCATCGTGGTGGCTTATCTTTCTGATACCGCGTTCAGCTACAGCGGCAGCTGGCGCTGGATGCTGGGCGTTATCGCGATCCCGGCGGTTATCCTGTTTATTGGCGTGCTGTTTCTTCCTAACAGTCCACGCTGGCTGGCTTCACACGGTCGCTTTAATGAAGCGCAGCGCGTGCTGGATCGTCTGCGCAACACCAGTGAGCAGGCAAAGCAGGAGCTGGATGAAATTCGTGAAAGCCTGCAAGTTAAACAACACGGCTGGTCATTGTTTAAAAACAATGGCAACTTCCGCCGTGCGGTATGGCTGGGTATGTTATTGCAGCTGATGCAGCAGTTCACCGGCATGAACGTGGTGATGTACTACGCGCCGAAAATTTTTGGCATCGCCGGTTTTTCCAGTACCGGTGAGCAGATGTGGGGAACGGTGATTGTCGGGCTGGTCAATGTGCTGGCAACGCTAATCGCTATTGGTCTGGTCGATCGCTGGGGACGCAAGCCGATGCTCACGACCAGCTTCCTGGTGATGGCGGTAGGGATGGGCGTCCTGGGTACGCTGCTGCATATCGGCGTGGAAACCGAGTTCCGTAAATATTTTGCGGTGGCGATGCTGCTGATCTTTATTGTAGGTTTCGCGATGGCCGCCGGGCCGGTGGTATGGCTGCTGTGTTCAGAGATCCAGCCGCTGAAGGGGCGCGATTTTGGCATCACGGCTTCAACAACCACCAACTGGGTGGGCAATATGATTGTCGGCGCAACGTTCCTGACCATGCTGGAGAAGTTCGGTAACGCCAACACGTTTTGGTTTTACGCCGCGCTGAACCTGGCGTTTATCCTGCTGACGATATGGCTGGTGCCGGAAACGAAGCACGTCACGCTGGAACATATCGAACGAAATCTGATGAAGGGCAAACCACTGCGTGATATCGGTGCCTGACAGGCCGTAAGATGAAGCTGCCGCTACGTGAAATCTGCAAGGGATTGATGCTGAGGATTTCTCAGATTTCACGTAGCGCGATCGGTTTAATCTGCGGCTTGTTCAGGTTAAGGCAAACATGTAAAGAACGGCGAGTGAAAGGCAGCCTCAACAAAGGATGGGAAAAGGCAGGTTAGGGACCAGAAGCAGGTCTCCGGATTTCGGCCCGGCTGATGATTATCTAATTTAACATAATATACATTATGCGCACCAAGGTAACGGTACGTTAAAATTATGTCCAGGTCAGTCAAACTGCCAGTAAAGCGGCGTGCCGAAGACTTCCACAAAATAGTCAATCACGGCTCTTACGTTTAACGGCGGATGGCGCACGTTGGGATAAATGGCGGCGATATGCTGTGGCTCTGTTTTGATCGCGGCTTCGAATCCCATCATCACTCTGACCAGCTCGCCTTTTTTAATGCTGTCACCAATCAGCCAGTCAGGAAACAGCACCATTCCCATGCCGCCCAGCGCGCTGGTAAGTAAGGATTCAGCATTATTAGAAGTGAGTAATCCGGTAACCGGATAATGGATCCAGCTGCCTGCTGGCTCCCTGAACAACCAGCGATTAGGCCCCGACCAGCCTTTGTAGACCAGACACTTATGATGGTTCAGCTCGGCTGGCGACGCCGGTTCTCCCTGCCTTTCTATATAGCCTGGAGAGGCAACCAGATGATAACGCTGTGTCCCGAATATGCGGGCATGGAAAGAGGAATCCGTCAGTGTGCCGATTCTGAAAATGACATCAGAGGCATCCTTGTGCGGATCGATGTAATCATCGGTTTGCGTCAGCTCAATCAGCAGTTTCGGATAGCGAGCAGAAAGCTCAGTCAGCCACGGCGCAATATGGCGCTGACCGAAAAAGACGGGCGCATTAATTCTTATCAATCCGGCCGGCTCCAGAGATCTGTCCAGCATCTCTTTACGGGCTTCACTGAGCTGTTCAGTCATGGCCCGGGCGTAATCGATAAACAACCTGCCCGCTTCGGTAGGAATAACGGCCCGGGTATTGCGATAAAAAAGCTGCTGACCCAGCGTGTCCTCCAGTTGCAGAATAACGCGTGAAATCATCGAGGCCGAGACCCCTTCACGCCTTGCTACAGCTGAAAAACTCTGGTCGTCGTAGACACCGATGAAAAATAACAGCGTGCGAAAATTGATCGTGGCGGGATCGTACATTATCTCATTTCCTGCAAAGGTGTTTCCTGGATTATACCGTTTTTCATTATGCCTTACTGCTATAGGATCCACCGCCTTAATTACTGGGGATTGTGTTATGCAGCTGTTATTTATATTACTCGTTGTTGCAGGCGGGATGGGATTGTCCGTTGAAGCCGGATTATTAGGGCCATTGGGCAGCGCGGTTGGAGATTTGTGGGCAACGTTCAGTATTTTTGGCGTTGGCGCAGCGCTGACATTTCTGCTGATGCTGTTCTTTAGCCCACGTAACAGCCCTTCTTTCTTTGCTCAGCCATCATGGACGCTGCTGGGCGGCATCCTGGGGCCGGTGTACGTGGTCATTCTGACCGTTGCCGTTCCCAGCATCGGAATCGCGATGACGATGATTGGCATTCTGGCAGGACAGGTGTTCAAAAGTCTGGTGATCGACCACTTTGGCCTGTTCGGTACCGCTCACCGCAAAATTGACAACAAACGCATCATCGCGCTGTTTTTTATTATTGCCGCGCTGTTCCTTGTGGCAAAAGGCTAAGGTAAAAACTATGAATATAATAATGATAATTCTGGCTGTAGTGGGTGGCGCGTGCTTAAGCGTGCAGGCTGCAATGAATGGCAAGTTAGGCAGTAAGGTTGGCGTATTCCGTAGTGCATTTTTGACCTTCTCAATAGGCGCACTGGTCACTGCCCTTCTCATCTTCTTCTTTGAACCGAAGCAGACTGTGACCTTGCTGGACGTGCCGAAATGGCAACTGCTTGGCGCACTTTGTGGCGTTCCATACATCGTCATTATGGTGCTGGCTGTACAGCGTATTGGTGCGGCTGTCGCGACCGTTGCGGTGATCTTTGGTCAGCTGGCAATGAGCATGCTTATTGATAACTTTGGCTGGTTAGGGAATGACGCGATCCACTTCTCAGCAACACGCCTTGGTGCAGTTGTTTGCCTGGGCATTGCGCTTTACTTTATTTATTCGAGCAGTAAGACGGAGAAAAAAACGGCGGGAAATAGTTCCTCCACGGCTTCTTCATCAGGCGCATAAATTATCTTGCCGGGCTTGTAAGGTCATAAGTCAGTGATAAAAATGTGAACAGGAGTGCTCCTCCGGTACTCAGCCCGCGCCGCCTCTGGCGGTTACAAAGCCGTTCTACAGCGCTCTTGCTGTGGAACGGCTTCAAGAGTGAAACAAACCTCGAATTCGAAGCCCGTAAGCAGCGGCTTTGCCAATCCAGCTCAAGATGTGAAGGTTTCCTTTTCTGTCTGGCTTTCCCGCACGGTATTGACATATTCGTATTCTGTTCGTTCAATTACGCGCGGCACAACAAGGGTAAACTCACTTTTTAAGCAAAATTAACGAGGGACTATGACACCTTTATTTGTTTACGGCACGCTCTGTCCTGGCCGTTCTAATGCGCATATCCTGGAAGCTATCGGTGGCAAATGGCAGCAGGGTTTTGTTACCGGCACTTTTTATGAAAAAAGCTGGGGCGCAGCGGCTGATTTTCCCGGCATCGTGCTGGATGACGAAGGGCCGCGCGTAAACGGCTATCTTTTTCTCTCCAACCACATGGCAAACCACTGGCCAATGCTGGATGAATTTGAAGAGGGTTACGATCGGGTTGAAGTTACTGTTACGACAGCCAACGGGCAGAAAGTTACCGCATGGATTTATCAGTTGCAGCCTGAGTCTGTACCGGCATAGGGTACCCTCGTTGCGGTACCTGGTCATCGAAACTCAATGAAATGTGTCTGAATACGTAACCTGTAAGCAGATGAAAATATTGCCGCTAAACCTTCACTGAAATGTGGCCAGACCTTTCTCCGCACGCTAATTAGCAGTTAAAGCTAAAGACGCCGTGGTAAAAGCGTCTTTTATAACAACTACCGAAATCAATTAACTCTTTATTAGCATTTCAGGAGTCAGGCCATGAAAGATTTAGTGCAGGATGTGTTATCTATCTTCACGCCTCAGTCCGTTGAGCCGGTTTTCATTCGCGCAGGCTTAACGCATCGCGAAAAAAATGCTGCTCAGCCGACGGGCGTGACGACGGTAAGCTGGGCAACCTCGATGGAAGAGTTAAACGATGCCCTGCTGCATAAAGCGCTGGATGCAGGTGCCGTTGCGTATCACATTACTGAAGTGGAATCGCACAAGCCGGGCAATGACGCTCAGTCACTGCTGGCGGCTACCGCCACGCTCTACACCATTAATGACAAAGTGGCTTACGGCTGAGTGGTGATTAAGGTCATTCCGCACCGCAATTATGGCCCGCTGGTGAAAGCGTTGATTTCAGATGTTCAACCAGCGTTTTCACCTTCGGCAGCTTTTCCCGGCTTCTCAGCCAGGCGATATTCATCGGCAGTCCTTCGGCCTCCAGTCCAGGTAAAACCTGAACCAGGCGACCGCTTTTCAAATGTTCCCGGACCAGCCACAGCGGCAGCTGCGCGATACCGTGCCCGGCGATAACCGCGGTTGCCTGCCCTTCTATATCGCCAATGGCTGTGGTGCGGTCAAAAAGCCTGACCTGTAAGCGCTTTTCGAGCCTGGCGATTGCTTTACTGACGGCTGAGGTGGTGAGGTGCAGACGTTCTCCCGCGCCGGTGAAACTGCCGGTATCTGCCACGCAGACAAAAACGTCGATGCCTTTCAGCCGTTCAGAAGAGTGCATTCTTCCGCTCCCATTGTTGAATTTTTTTCAATTGATTGAGTAAGAATCGCCAAAGATGGCATCTGAATTCCAGTATAAGCTGCATGCATTCGTTTTTGGAACCGAACCCGACACGGGAATTTCGGTTTCTGGTTACCCCAGCATGGAGTTTTATCTTTATGAATACGCTCTCTTTTGAAGAAACCGTCCGTCAACGCTTTTCACCGCGCGCCTTTTTACCAACGCCTTTATCGGATGAGCAAATCCAGGCAGTCCTGCTGGATGCGCAACATGCACCATCAAACTGCAACACGCAGCCATGGCATGTGCATATTGTTTCCGGGCAAAAAAAGGATGAGCTTGCCGCCGCGATGATTCGCAATGCGGAAAACGGGGTTATGACGCCTGATTTCACTTTCGATTATGGCGATTTTTACGGTGACTACTTCGATCGCAGCCAGGAACAGGCGCGTATCTACTATGATGCTCTGGGAATAGCGCGGGACGATCGGGCAGGCCGCCATGAAGCCTATCTGCGTAATTTTACGTTCTTTAACGCACCCCATGTCGCCTTTTTGTTTATGCCGTCATTTGGTGACAATGTGCGTGTGGCTTCTGATATCGGCATGTACGGACAGAACTTTTTGCTGTCGCTGGCTGCAAGAGGTTTTGCCGGCATCCCGCAAACGCTGTTGGGCTTCCAGGCCGATACAATAAGAGAGAGGCTGGGTGTGGACGACAGTTTCCGTCTGCTGTTTGGCATTTCGTTTGGTTATGCCGATGACAAGGCGCCATCCCGCCACGCCAATATGGGACGGATGCCGGTATCCGAAAGCGTGGTCATTCACCGCTAACAGCCTGCCCCGACAGCCTGTCGGGGCATCATTTTTGTCAGAGCGTTATTCTTCTTTCTTCGCTTTCCAGTTAGCCCACGGACTGTCGGCCGGCAGTTCCGCTTCTGGCGCGGCGGGTTCATCAAGAGACTCAATATAGAAAGCTTCAACTTCTGCACGCGCCCACGGCGTGCGACGCAAAAACTTCAGGCTCGATTTGACGCTGGGATCGCTTTTAAAACAGTTAATATTGACGCGTTTGCCCATTTCGTCCCAGCCGTAGCGAGCGACCAGGACGTTAAGAATGGCTTCCAGCGTCATACCATGAAGCGGATCTTTTGGAGTATGGGGGGACATCGTTATCTCTCAGCAATACATTAATGCCGCTACCATACTGGCTGAAAGATTGTGGTGCAAATTTACGATGTTATCCGGCAGTTATGGACGGCTACCCGAATCGCCTGGATTGATGCAGCCAACGCCTGGAATATATGTCCAACCCTCCGCGCAGCCTCCATCTTGCAGATGATAATCGACGGTTAGCGCTTCATTATTAGTGAATGTATGTAATAAAATTAGCAGGGACATTATTAATAATTTATATAAACAAAATCCATAGGATGCCGAATAAATAAGTCAGGATAGTGAGTAAGCTTCCGGCTCAAAATTCTTGTCGCGCCGGTCATGCCCCGCCAGGTCTGGGCACACAATATGCTAATTTTCTGTAAGCGGGTGGATAATACCCGTTTGTTTCCAGCTTTCGTCGTTCATCAGTAAGCCATGGAAAAAATGACCAATAGGCCAAACTCCTCACAGGAATAATTTAATTTACAATAACTCAACATAGTTAACCCTTTTTTACCTGTCTGACGACCTGTTCCGTACAGATAAAACCCTGAGGGACTATAATAGATTTGAGTTAAACGATCGCGTGTGTAACGTATCGGTTGAGTCTTTTTTATCAACCGTCGCTTAACAAGATCCTGAACCGCGGTGCTTTTTTGTGCCTTATCGTTAACGGTCGACGCGGCTATACTCGGCAGCAACGGTCACTAAATCAACAACATATTGATTCATATAAGAAAATAGTAAACAAATTTAAACAAATTTATTTATTGAGTAGCGACTCAAAAAGCCATATATTGGCCGCGTTTTTTACACCCTAACCCTTTTTAATCCCATTTATTCAACTGCGGCGTTGCTGATAACCCCAGTTGTAGGAGTGATATGATGACGGATAAAGTCCGTATTGATACTTTAGGTGCCAATTCCTCAAACAGCAGCAATGAAACCTATTTAGCCCGTCAGGCTGAGTTCGAATCTAATGTCCGCAGCTATCCGCGTAAACTGCCGTTCGCCATTGCGAAAGCATTGGGCGTGTGGATTACCGACGTTGAGAATAATCAATATCTTGACTGCCTGGCCGGTGCGGGAACGCTGGCGCTTGGACATAACCATCCAGACGTTCTGCAAAGCATCCAAAATGTCATTACCAGCGGCTTGCCGTTACATACACTTGATCTGACCACGCCGTTAAAAGATCAATTCTCTGAGTACCTGCTTTCTATCCTGCCTGGTCAGGGTAAAGAGTATTGCCTGCAGTTCACCGGTCCATCCGGTGCGGATGCCGTTGAAGCTGCGCTGAAGCTGGCTAAAAAGCACACCGGCCGCACTGGCGTGATCAGCTTCTCTGGCGGCTACCACGGCATGACGCATGGTGCGCTGGCGGTTACCGGCAACCTGTCACCGAAAGAAGCCGTGAACGGCATGATCCCGGAAGTTCAGTTTATGCCTTACCCGCATCAGTACCGTTGCCCACTGGGGATTGGCGGTAAAGCGGGTGAAGATGCCCTGACTTACTACTTCGAAAACCTGATCAACGATGTTGAGAGTGGCGTACGCAAACCTGCTGCCGTCATTCTGGAAGCGGTTCAGGGCGAAGGCGGTGTGAACCCGGCTCCGGCTGAGTGGTTGCAGCGCATTCGTAAAGTCACCCAGGAACACGGCATCCTGCTGATTATTGATGAAGTTCAGGCTGGTTTCTGCCGTACCGGTAAACTGTTCGCCTTTGAACATGCCGGCATTGAGCCAGACATCATCGTGATGTCCAAAGCTGTGGGTGGCGGTCTGCCGCTGGCCGTACTGGGTATTAAGAAAGAATTTGACGCATGGGAGCCAGGCCATCATACCGGCACCTTCCGTGGCAACCAGCTGGCGATGGCGACCGGCCTGACCACGCTGCAATACCTGAAAGATAACCAGGTTGCAGATAAAGTGGCAGCGCAAGGTGAATGGCTGAAAGGCAAACTGGCCGATTTGCAGAAACGTTACCCGGTGATTGGTCACGTGCGTGGTCTGGGCCTGATGATCGGTATTGAGATCGTCAAACCAAACGAAGCGCAGGATCATATGGGTTGCTACCCGGCTGATGGTCAGCTTTCTGCCCTGTTGCAGAAGAAATGCTTTGAAAACGGTCTGATCCTGGAGCGCGGTGGCCGCCACGGTTGCGTGCTGCGCCTGCTCCCTTCTCTGCTGATTACCAATGCAGAGCTGGATATTTTCCTGGATAAATTTGAACACGCCCTGCTTGATGCTGGCGTTAAACCAGTCTGAGTGGAGTAAATTCGATGTCCAGGTCTAACCCTATTCTGGCAGGCTCGGCGCAGAGCACCGAGTCCTATCAGCAGGCGATTGCGCAGGCAAGTGAAGCGGTCGTGCAGTGGCTGCAACAGCCTGAGATGTATCAGGGCAAAAGCGTTGCCGAGCTGCGTGAACGTATTCAGCTGGACTTCAATCCTCAGGGCCTGGGCAACCAGGCCGCGATTGAACGCGCCGTGGAATATTTCCTGAAAGACAGTCTGTCAGTGCACCATCCACAGTGTGTTGCGCATCTGCATTGCCCGAGCCTGGTGGTTAGCCAGGCTGCTGAAGTGCTGATTAACGCCACTAACCAGAGCATGGACTCCTGGGATCAAAGCCCGTCAGCGACCATTATTGAGGTCAAGCTGATTGAATGGTTGCGTACACAGGTGGGTTATCAGCTTGGCGATGCGGGCGTGTTTACCAGCGGCGGCACCCAGAGCAATCTGATGGGCCTGATGCTGGCGCGCGATGCGTTCTTTGCTGCACGCGGTCACTCCGTACAGCAGGATGGCATCCCAGGCGATCTGCGTAAGATCAAAGTGCTTTGTTCTGAAAACGCCCACTTCTCCGTGCAGAAGAATATGGCGTTGATGGGCCTGGGCTATCAGTCCGTTACGCTGGTGAAGACCGATCGCTTTGCTCGTATGGATCTGACCGATCTGAAAGAGAAAGTTGAGCAGGCGAAAGCCAACGGCGAGCAGATTCTGGCGATTGTTGCGACGGCGGGCACCACCGACGCGGGCGCTATCGATCCGCTGCGTGCCATTGCTGAACTGGCGGCAGAGCATCAGATTTGGGTACACGTTGATGCGGCCTGGGGCGGCGCGTTGCTGCTGTCTGAAAAATATCGTGATTATCTGGACGGTATTGAACTGGTAGATTCCGTTACTCTGGACTTCCATAAGCAATACTTCCAGACCATCAGCTGCGGCGCATTCCTGTTAAAAGATGCGCGTCATTACGAGCTGATGCGCTATCAGGCGGCTTATCTCAACTCCGAATTCGATGAAGCACAAGGCGTGCCGAACCTGGTGTCAAAGTCTTTGCAGACCACTCGCCGTTTTGATGCGTTAAAACTGTGGATGGGACTGGAAGCTTTAGGTCAGACCCAGTATGCCGAAATCATCGATCACGGCGTGACGCTGGCACAGCAGGTTGCAGAGTATGTGACCACGCAGGCCTCGCTTGAGCTGGTTATGCAGCCGCAGCTGGCAAGCGTCCTGTTCCGTTTCCGTCCTGCTCAGCTGGCAAACATCAGCGATGCCGCTATCGCGCTGCTGAACCAACAGATCGGCGACGCCCTGCTGGATTCAGGCCGTGCCAACGTTGGCGTAACCGAGCATGCTGGCGTGACCTGCCTGAAATTGACCCTGCTGAACCCAACGGTGACGCTGGAAGACATTAAGGTGCTGCTGGCGCTGGTAGAGAAAACGGCTCAGCCTTTGCTGTAATCTTTTCTGCGCTAAACAAAAAGCCGATAACATTTGTTATCGGCTTTTTTTATCGCTGCTTTTCAGGGCATCGCCAATCAGAAGTGATAGCTGGCGGTCAGTGAGAAGTTACGCGGTTCGCCGTAAACGATATAGTTACCGACGTTGGTGTCGTATTCTTTATCAAACAGGTTGTTCAGGTTGGCCTGCAATGTGAGCTGTTTGGTCAGCTGGTAACGGCCAAACAGGTTCACCAGTGCATAGCTGCCCTGCTCTGCATGCCAGGTGCCGTTGCCTTCCGGTGCATCAACATCATCCCAGACGTGCGTCTGCCAGTTAACGCCGCCGCCAACGGTCAGTGCCTGCAACATTGGCAGACGATAGCTGGTAAACATTTTTAGCTGGGTACGCGGTAAGGTTGGGTTCACCGCTGTGCCATCGCGCTCTTCTGCAATATAGCGAGTGCCGCCGACGGTCATCTGCCAGTTATCGGTTATCGCGCCATTCACTTCAAACTCAACGCCACGGCTCACGGTACCTGATTTACCGACGTAAGCGGTATCGTTAGAGCCTGCGATAGTTTGGTTGGTGCTTTGCGCCACGTTATCCAGTTCTGAGCGGAAAACGGTCAGTGAGGTGGTCAGGCGGCTGTTAAACCAGTCTGATTTCAGGCCCGCTTCGTAGTTTTTGCCCACCACCGGTGCCAGGTAGCTGCCGTTGATATCACGATAGGATTGCGGCTGGAACACAGAGGTATAGCTGCCGTAGGCGGACCAGTTTTCGTCGATGTCATAGATCAGGCCAGCGTAGGGCGTAATGTTATTTTTTTCGATGTTTTCAGTTAGCGTGTTGGTGCTCCAGCGCGTATAGCGCGCGCCGAGGATCAGGTGCAGCGGATCGGCCAGTGAAATACGGGTAGCGACGTAGGCGGATTTCTGGCGCGTGGTGTCATCCTGCGACAGCGATCGTTCGCCCCAGTCAGTTTCAGGATACTGGCTGTTGTAGCTGTTGAAGTCGCCCAGCGATTCGGAAGAGATATTATCAAAGGCGCTGTAGTAGGTATTTTCCTGCTTGCTGTAGCTCACGCCCGCCATCAGTTCATGCTGACGACCAAACAGTTGATAAGGGCCGCTGGCAAACGTATCGACAGAATTTATTTTACGTTTGCCGGTGTTGTAGCCCGTACCGCCAACGACCGGGTAATCAGCATAAGAGGAAACGCCGGCGCCGGTGTTTTTATCGAAGAAACCGTTGATATAGAGCTGTCGGCTGTCGAGATAGGTTTCGTTATGGGTGCCGTTCAGGGTTAGCTGCCAGCCGTTATCAAAGCTCTGCTTCAGCGTCACGAACGCTTTTTTACTCTCTTTGTCGTTGTAGGCCCAGTCAGGCGCGGTATTAAATCCGCGACGGTAATGGGTCAGGCTGCCGTCGGTATACCAGCGCGGCGCCCCGCCCCAGGTTGGACTGTCGGCATTCACTTCCTGATATTCGTAGCCCACTGAAAGTAAAGTAGAATCCGTCAGGTCGGCATCGACCACGCCATAAATAAATTTCTTCTCGGCGCTGTAGCGCTCCACGAAGCTGTCGTTATCCTGATAACCGGCAACCAGGCGACCGCGAACGTTGCCCGACTCACTCAGCGGCGCAGACAAATCAGCGACATAGCGCTGCTTGTTCCAGCTGCCGTAAGTCGCGGAAACGTCGCCGGTGAATTCTTTGCTGTCGGCATGCTTGCGCACCATATTCACCGCGGCGGAAGGATTCCCCGCGCCGGTCATCAGGCCGGTTGCGCCGCGCACCACCTCAACACGCTCATATAGCGCCGTATCGGTCTGGGAATCGCCCAGGTTCCAGCGCCCTTCAAAGACGGTTGGAATGCCATCGACCATATAGTTGTCGATTAAAAAACCGCGCGAGTAATACGTTTTGCGGTCCATATCCGCACCAGAAACGCTTTCCTGAATCGCGGTGGTGTTATTCAGTACCTGCCCCAGAGACTGAAGCTGCTGATCCTGCATGCGCTGCTTGCTGATAATACTGACCGATTGAGGAATATCACGCGCCGTCAGCGACATTTTGGTGCCGGCGTTAGTGACCGGCACGCTGTAATCGGTAGCAGCAGTGTCGCTGGCACTGTTGGCCGTGGCGTCTACCGTCAGAGTCTGCTGTTCTTTTGTCACTTCTGCCGCTGAGGCGTGCGGCATTTGAATGGCGACAGCGACCAGCGCAGCGACGACGGAATAAGGCGTGCCGGTTTTTAGGCTACAACAGCTACTTTCCCTGATACGGTTTAAGTCAAAAAACATCTTATTTCCTCAAAAGAATTTTTATTGTGTTTTATTTAAACGCCTGTCGAATGGCGCTCAGCCACGCTTAACAACTCGCCGGACTAATGGCGGCGATCCCCCTGTACCTGAAGAGGTTTTTCTGCTTTCCGCCCCGCGGGCACCCACAGAGACGCCAGTCCATAAATGCGAATGAGAACTATAATTTTTTTTATTTAGCATGTAAAAGATTATTAATGAACTTTTCAGGATTTTGTAAGTCCCCTGTTAAGCTCGTCTAAAGGTATGAAGGTTGAGTGGATGGTATTTAAAAGAAATAGATATGTATGTTGTAACTAAATATGGACGGGGCCACCCGCTTTTCGCTAACCGTGTCGGCTGCCACGCCGGGTTCCGTCACAAAAGAATCCTCTTAATGTTTCCTTAATATAAACCTGAGAAACTCCTCAGACGACATAGAGGAGTTTCCGATGAAATCTGCACGCATCCGTCCGGCCAGTGAATATGCCACCGCGCTGTTTTGCGCCCTGGTGATCGTCTCTTTTCTGAAAATCTGGTTCACCACCTTTTAGCGCCCCGCTTCTCAGCCGCCAGAGGTAAAAGTTATCCTGGCGGAACAGCCATGCTGCTCGCGACGATTCTCAAGGAAAAAGTGAGCCTGATGCAGTTGGGCAATGCGGGTGACAATACTCAGTCCCAGGCCAATCCCGCCGTAACGGCTGTCCATACGGACAAAAGCTTTGGTCAGTTCGCCGCTTTTACTCTCATCAATGCCCGGTCCCTGATCTTCCACCACCATTGCTGGCGCAGGCTGATGATCAATCCGAAGCGTGATAACCGTTCCTTCCGGGCTATAGCGATGGGCGTTCTCAACCAGATTACGTAACAGAACCCGTAACAACGTGGCGTCGCCGCGAACGCTCACCGCTGTGGTAAAGTCCATTTTCAGGATCTGCTGGCGCTGTGCCAGCATGGTGTGCAGTTCATGCTCCATTGGGATCGCCACATCCTCCACCAGCGAGACGTTCTGATAATTACCGGAAGTGAACGACTGACCCACCCGCGCCAGCTGCAACAGCTGCGAAACGCTGTTGGTCATCTGATCCAGCCGTTGCAGCAGCGGTTTGACGTTAATATTATTTTTTTTCTCAATCAGTTCCAGATGCAGGCGAAGCCCTGCCAGCGGCGTGCGTAGCTCGTGCGCCACGTCAGCGGTGAACATCCTTTCACGCTCTATACTGGTGGTTAAACGAGAGACCAGCTGATTAATCGCCAGGGTAACGGCATCCACTTCATTAACCGACCGGCGAAGATTGATCGGGTCGAGATCGTCGTCCCGGCGATTCTCAAGATGATGCTGAAGCTCATATAAGGGGCGGGTGATCCATTTCACCGCCTGATAGCAAATCAGCAGCGTCATGGCGATCATAATCAGGCTGGGCAAGGCCAGACTCGCTACCGCTTCATGGATCTCTTTCTCAACATGCTTGTGCTGATCGTGCTTGTGAACTTCCGCATCCACCAGCAGCTGAATTTGTTCTTTGCTTTCATGCCACAGCCAGGCGACGCTGATAACCTGACAAAAAAGCAGGATCAGGCCAATGACCAACAGCAGACGAAAGCGTATCGTGCTGCTACTCCGTTTTAGCTCGGACAGGTGTTTCATTCAGGTTTTCCGCACGTTTCCGCCGTTATCAGCGCATAACCAAACCCCCGTAGCGTGCGAATTGACGATTTGCCAATCTTCTCGCGAAGGTTATGGATATGCACTTCAAGGGTGTTCGTTGACGGCTCCGTTTCCCAGTTATAGATATCATTGTAAAGCACTTCGCGGTGTACCGGCTTACCCGCTTTCAGCATCAGCCTGGAGAGAATGGCATACTCTTTTGGCGTTAAGTCCAGCAGCTCACCGGAAAAATGAATCTGGCGGTGCGCCATATCCAGCGACAGATTGCCAGCCTCAATGCGGCTGTCACCCTGATTCACGTGTCGGCGGATCAGCGCGCGAATACGTGCCAGCAGCTCGTCCAGGGCAAAAGGCTTAATTAAATAGTCGTCAGCACCCGCGTCGAGGCCCGCAATACGTTCCTGTACGGTATCCCTTGCGGTCAGGATCAGTACCGGCAGCTTTATTTTCTGTCGTCGCTGCCGCAACAGCAGATGCAGGCCATCCTCATCGGGCAACCCCAGATCCAGCACCAGCAGGCTGTACAGCCCGCTCGCCAGATGCGCTTCCGCCTCGCGAACGCTAGTGACACCGTCACAGACATAGCCTTCACCTTCCAGCGCGATAATCAGCCCCTGCAACAGCAAGGCATCGTCTTCAACTACCAGTATTTTCATTTACGCTTTACTCCGACAGGCCGTCAGAATGTCATCGGAAGTCATGTACTCACGGGTCATCGTCCCCGTCAGGCCCAGTACCGTTGAAAAAAGATTATCCTGGGAAAAATGTTGCGTCGCGGCTGCTTTATTCAGACACCGCGTGTCCACAGCATAGCGTTTCTGATAGTCAGGAGATAACCAAATCACCATGGGAACATGCTTTTGCGCTTCTGGTGCAATGGCGTAAGGCATGCCGTGCAGATAAACGCCGTTCTCGCCCAGCGATTCTCCATGATCGGAGAGATAGACCAGGCTGGTGGTAAAGCGATCCTGATGAGCCTGTAGCAGCCTGATGGCCCGATCGACGATGTAATCTGCATAGAGCAGCGTGTTGTCATAGGTGTTAATCAGCTGCTGCTGAGAACAGGTCTGAATCTCATTGGTGTCACACGTCGGCGTAAACTGACGAAACGCGGGCGGATAGCGATGGTAATATGTTGGACCGTGGCTACCAATGGTATGCAGCACGATAACGCCGTTGCCTTTCAGCCGATCGATATACGCCTCCAGCCCGTGGAACAGGACGTCGTCATAGCATTCGCCATCAATACACATTCCGGGAAGGTTAAGGCGGGTCATATCCTGATGCGGCACGCGGTCGCAGGCACCTTTACAGCCGCCGTCGTTTTCATTCCACAACACATTGATCCCGGCTCGCTGAATGATATCCAGTAAGCCTTCCTGATGGCTGGCCAGCGCATCGTCATAATGCGCACGCGGCATATTCGAAAACATGCACGGAACTGACACCGCCGTCGAGGTGCCACAGGACACGGTATTCGGGAAGCCGATAACGTCATCGTTAGCCAGTCGCGGCGTCGTCTGACGTTCGTAACCTAACAGCGAGAAATGGTCTGCACGGGATGTTTCCCCAACAATCAGAATCGTTAAATTCTGTTTGCCTGCGAGCCGTTGCGGATTTTGATGCGCGTCCTCACCGATGCGTACCAGCGGCAGATTCGCCAGACGATGATGAGAGTAATAAGACCAGGACGCGACAATGCTGTTGGAAGGACTCAGCGACTTGACCAGCTCTTTATTATTACGGAACAGCGAGGCGTAATCTTTATAGAACGGCAGCGCCACCAGCCCAATCAGCAGCGCCGAAATCAGCAGACTGCCCAGACGATAAAACACGCTTTTCCATACTGGCTGCCTTTTTTTAACGCGGATCAGAAACAGCAGCACGATGGGTAAGATAGCGGAAAGGAGCAAGGTAAGCAGCAGCTGCGGCGTCACTAAGGCAAAGCTTTCGGACGCGGTGGTATCCAGCATGTTAACAATCATCGACCTGTCGAGCACGATACCAAAGCTGATAATAAAGTACTGAGCCGCAGCGGAAACCAGGATGAAAACCGCCAGCAGCACCCTGTCCAGCCGGAGAAACGAAGCCAGCGTCGCGGCTATATTGATTACGCTAAATGCCACTAACGGCATAGAGAGAAAAACCAGCGTGGTGTGCACTGTCGTCAGGGGCATAACTGCCAATACCTGACGGTAGTAAGCAATATTAAGGAATACGGCAATATAGAGTGAAAAAGCAGTCAGTAGCCAAAGCCGACTCAGTGCCGGTCTTTTCAGTGTAAACAGGGACATAACAGATTTCCGTTAACCAACAATGACCGATAATGTGGCAGAGGAAGATTAGGAAAACCTTAAGCCGCTTAAGGTTACGTCGGAAGCGAAAGCTAGCTGGCACCCCTGCCATCATTGAGTAAAATTCAATACTTACGGCAGGTAACGAAATATAACCCCGCGTTTTTTCGCACTTCGTTTAATTAAGCTCAACAAAACCCGCTGATTTCCCCCTACCACGGAGACAAGTGCGAAAGCCGCTTTCCCCCAGCCGATGGTTTAAGCATGATCTGAAGGAATTTGCAGCGGTCAGCGTTTTTAAGATGAACCCGAACCGTTACTGGCTGTATTCGGCAGCGCGGTAGCGGTAATATGGGCATCTCAAAGTGTGTTGCTTGATAGTGAGGTTCAATGATTTGTCGTTTTACTCTGGCCGCTGTAATGGCCACCCTGACGCTGGCTGGCTGTGCAAGTCAGCATAAAAGCGAACCGAGCGCGCCAACCGAGTCGGCGGATACCCGCTTTTTTAAAGGCCCTGCGCAAATATCGGCAAATGACTTCTCTGAAGGTCCGACCGAAGTCAAAGTCTCGCACGTCATCAGCCGTACGGATGATGGCTCGCCCATTTACGTCACCGTAGACGGTAACGATGCTGGCGCGATTATTCGTGGCCAGAGTCTGGAGCTGCACCTGCCCGCAGGCGATCATCAGATTGGGGGATATGTCCCTACACTGCTTGGCTTTGGCCGCGTAACCGTTCAGTCGATTAAAATCACCACCCGACCTGACCAGGTAAAACAGGTCGCCTATTCCGTTACCCGCAGTAAACCTGCCTTTACTGAAAAAGCCGCAATACCGGTAACGACAGCTAAAGCGGCACCTGCACCGGCACCAGAAAACATTAAGACGGCAACAGCCGCCGTATCGACGCCTGCCACCACCAGCGCCGCGCCGGTCTCAACGCCAGCATCTTCTTCTGAAGCAGCAACGGCGACTCAGACAACGTCAGCACCCGCTGCCGCGACAGTGCCGTCGGCCCCGGCAACGACGTCGACCACTGAGTCAGGCACCTCCGCTGAAACTCAATCTGCGCCAGCAACCACGTCGGGCACGGAAGAAACGGCTTCGAAAACAACCTCAACGTCTGAAACGGCGGCAGGTTCTGAATCTGCGTCGACGGAAAAAACTACGTCTGCCGAAGCCGCATCAACTCAGGGTTAACGATCGCGCTACCCGAAATCATTCTTTCTGCAAGCGAAGGCACCATGCCTTCGTTTCGCCCCGCTCTGTAACCCAGCGATAAAATTCTGCTTCAAAACTAAAAAAAAACGGCCACCCACAGGGTCGCCGTTGATGATGTGAAACGCGCAGCTAATCCGCGCGAAAAATCAGAAGTCCGCTTTCAGTACTACACGGTAATTCGCCTTACCGGCACGCACGTGTTCCAGCGCGTCGTTGATCTTCGACATCGGGAAAAACTCAACTTTTGGTGCAATATCGCGACGCGAAGCCAGTTTAAGCAGCGAACGCAGCTGACCTGGTGAACCCGTTGAAGAACCGGTCAGCGCTTTATCACCCATAATCAGCTCGAAGGCAGACACTTCAAACGGCTTCATGACCGCACCGACGGTGTGGAACTTGCCTTTAGGCGCCAGCGCGGCGAAGTAAGGTTTCCAGTCCAGATCGACAGCAACGGTGCTGATAATCAGATCGAAGCTACCCGCCAGCGCTTTCAACGCTTCCGGATCGCGGCTGTTAACCACTTCATCCGCACCCATATCCAGAATCGACTGTTTTTTAGCAGGTGATGAGCTGAACGCCACCACTTCTGCGCCCAGCGCATGCAGCAGTTTAATGGCAATGTGGCCCAGGCCACCGATACCAATAACGCCAACACGGCTGGTCGCCGTGATGTTGCTCATCAGCAGCGGTTTGAATACGGTAATACCGCCACACAGCAGCGGACCGGCAGTCGTCGGATCCAGTTTTTCTGGCAGAGGAATAACCCACTGCCAGTCGGCACGCAGCTTCTCGGCAAAGCCGCCGTGGTTCAAAATGGTTGGCGTGGAGCCATTTTCACAGTTAACGTGCTCGCCGTTAATACAGGCGTCGCAGTGCTGGCAGCTTTTAGCGGTCCAGCCAATGCCCACGCGCTGACCGACTTTCAGGCCCTTCGTTTTGGCGGCTTCGCCCATTGCCGATACGCGACCAATAACTTCATGGCCTGCGATGGTCGGATAGCTGGAGATGCCCCACTCGTTATCGATCATTGACAGATCGGAGTGGCAAACGCCGCAGTATTCCACTTCGACTTCGACTTCTTCTGCACTCAGCTCGGCAGCATCATACTCGTACAGTTCCAGTGCCTTGCCGGCTTCCATGGCTGCATAGCTTTTAATTTTCATTCGTTACCTCTGATGTGATTAACGTTTTGAGTCTAGCAAAGCAGGCTCGCTGACTATGCACCGAAACGAGTCATTATGCGGTAGGTTTGTATCAATATGTAAAAATAGCAGACTATTTCAGCATAATGACGATGCCGGACAAGCCCACATATTACTGGTGAAATAATGCACGGTTAGTCGCCTTTTAAAATCGCGCATAATTTCGCCATTTCTCTTTTTAAATGAAGGTGTTCCAGACTTTTTTGGCCTTTATGAGCTGAGCAGACCCCGCTTTTATCGCTTATTTCTGCATTTGATTTAAGTCTGCTGGGCTACAGTAAATAGAAATTTGGATTAAAACTTATTGAATCCTGACAAAAAAGGTCTTTTTGCGTGGCAAAATTATTCTTACGCAGCGGAAGTCTGGACGCGGTGCTCCCTCTCGGTGAAAATGGCCAGCCTGTCTGGCTGTCGGCCCTGCAACTACGAGAGACGCTGCGTCTGAGAAAACAGCAGCAGATAGCGGATTGTCTGGCTATTCCTCAGCCCAACGATGCGGGCGATCGCCTTGACTGGTACTCCCCGATTTCCGGTAAAGTCACCTCCTGGGCCGCCGCCAGCGACAGCTCTCGTTCCCATGCGCTCAACCAGCTTGTCGCCTGTCAGCAGGCGGTGGCCGATATGTGTCAGCGTGCGCAGAAATCAGAAAAAACCAGCCAGAAACTGTTTGGTGCGCTGCTGGCGAAAGCCATTCAGTTTCCCGATCAGAACTTTGTCTATCTGGTGGGCGGCAAACCGGTGTTAACCTTCTGGGGCTTTGTCAGCCTGGAGAAAAAAAATCGTCAGGATCCGCTGGACTGCCTGCGGGCGGTTGAAGAAGATGAGCCGCCGCTCTCGCTGTCGAAAATGGTGGCTACCGTCGCGCCTGCCGTTGTTTCTGCACCGGTAATCGCCGCACCGGAGCCAGCGCCGGCCGCGCCCGTTGCGGAGGCCAGTCCTGAACCCGTCGCGGTGAAAACGGAGCTCCCTGCGGATGCGGTGACTTATGCAGCGTTGGATCCTGCCTCTCCTCCGGCGCCTGCTCAGGCCACGGCCGAGCCCGACCGCCCGGCGGCGAAAAAGCCGTCAGGCATTAAAGGTCAGCTGCTGCGTTATGGCTGGATCCTGCCCACGGCGGCTCTGCTGGTGGTGTTTGGCGTGCAGATGAAAAACTATCTCGCTGCGCCCTCTGGCGATAAAGCCGCTCAGCCACCGGCACAGTCGAATCCGCAACCTGTCCCCGCGCCTGAAGCACAGACCTCAACGGCCGCGCCAGCCTCCACGGAACAGGCAAAACCTGCACCGGCGGCAGTTCAGACACCCACGCTGCCGGTTAGCTCTGCCAGCGTGGCGCCGACCCAACAGCCTGCCGCTACCGAACCTGCGGCAGTGCAAGCCACGCCAACAGAACCTGCGGCTAACGCCACACCGGCATCCGTTGCTGTTCTGCCACCGGCAGGCAAAGACGATCTGGTGCTGCCCCCGGATGCGGTCAAGCGCGGCTCTACCCGATTCCTTAACGGCAACTGGCGCGTCATCGTGGGCATCAAAACCCCACTGACCGGCAAGCCACCGATTTTGCGTTACCAGATAAAGAACGGCAAAGGCCAGGCCTTGATGACTCAGGGCGACGGCACCGTCTGCCGCGTTGATGTATACGCCGGATTGATGCAGTCAGGCAATCTGGTGATTAACAGCCGTACAAAAGCCCGTTGCAGTGACGGCGCGCGTTACCAGATGCCCGAGCTGGTCTGTACTCAGGGAGCCACGGGCGCGGCAGCATGCAGCGGCCAGTACGATGCCGACACGGTATTACCGATGACGATGAAGCGCGAGAGTAAATAATGATGCTGGCGACAATCGCTGATTTTAAACCGAATATGACGCTGATTCAGAACAGTGGCATTCAGTTCCTTGACTACGCTCTGACCCCGGAGCTGGACGCGGATATGCCCGGGAAATTTGTGCGGCAAACGGCAAACGGCCCGCTGTTACGCCTGAATTTTAACGCGCAGAGCGGCAAATACATGCTGCCCATTAGCGTGGGCGGGATGCCGGAAGTGGTAAAGCCCGAGTTCAGTTTCCCGCTGGCACAGTCGCTGGCGTTGCTGGACGGCATCTGGCTGCCGCTGCCGTTTCTGCGCTTTAATCCCCCCCGCACCTTTATTGGCGGCCCGGACAACTGGGCGCGGGTGCAGATTGTGGCGCTGGACAAGCCCGACGCTAACGGCAATACACACCGTGTTTGTTTCGCTTTTGAAACGCGTGTCTGGCCGGAAGGCGAAGACGAATCGCTGGCCCTGAATGAAAGCGATGTAAAAAACGGCGTCAGTTTTGCGCTTGCTCACGGCAGCGACGAGCTGGGTGAGTTTCTCGATCATACCTGGATTGATGGCTGGCTGCGCGAGGTGTTCAGCCAGCAGGCTGCCAGCCGCGAGCAGCGTCCTCAGGTCAACATCCGCTCGGCGCTGCGCGAATTTGAATATCAGGCGCACTACCTCAATATTTTGCATATGCTGGGCCACCAGCTGACGCTGCCGGAGCTGAAAATCAGCGCCGCTACGCTTCAGGAACCCGCCATTCCGGTCGACCTGATCCTGGACGTGGGCAACTCGCATACCTGCGGGATCATGGTTGAGGATCATGTCGATGACCATCATGGGTTGAAACACACTTATGAACTGCACATGCGCGATCTGACCTCACCGCATCAGCTTTACAACGAGCTGTTTGAGAGCCGCGTGGAGTTTGCTCAGGCCAGTTTTGGCAAACAGAACTTCTCGGTAGAGAGCGGCCGTGATGACGCCTTTATCTGGCCCTCCATTACCCGCGTTGGCCGTGAAGCCAGTCATCTGGCGCTGCAACGTCTGGGCACCGAAGGTGCAACCGGTATCTCCAGCCCGCGCCGCTATTTATGGGATGAAGAGAGCTATACGCCTGGCTGGCGCTTCAGCCGTACGCCGGGCAACGCCGCGCAGGAACCGCTGGCCACCGCCGCACCGTTAACTTTTCTGGTCAATGATGAAGGTCAGCCGCTGTACAACCAGCCGCTGGAAGAGCGTCTGCCGGTGTTTTCTCCGCAGTACAGCCGTAGTTCGGTGATGAGCTTTATGCTTTCTGAACTGCTGGCACAGGCGCTGATGCAGATGAACAGCCCGGCACAGCGTCAAAAAATGCTGCACAGCAGCGCCCCGCGCCAGCTGCGTAATATCATCCTGACGCTGCCCTCCGCCATGCCGAAACCCGAACGTGAAATATTCCGCCGCCGGATGATCGAAGCGATCGCGCTGGTGTGGAAAGCGATGGGCTGGCATCCGGCCGACGATGACTTCAGCAGCGCCAAAGACAAGGCGAAAAGCCAGGTGCCGGTGCCGGAAGTCCAAATGGAATGGGATGAAGCGACCTGCGGCCAAATGGTTTATCTGTATAACGAAACGCAGGTGAACTTTGGCGGCCGTGCGGAGGCGTTCTTCGTCAGTATGGCGCGTCCCGACCGCGCGCGTGCCGCTGATGAACCGGTTGGAAAAACGCTGCGCATCGCCTCGATTGATATCGGCGGCGGCACGACTGACCTCGCTATCACACAATACCGACTGGACGATGGCGTCGGTAACAACGTTAAAATTATGCCGCGCCTGCTGTTCCGTGAAGGCTTTAAGCTGGCCGGGGATGATATTTTACTGGACGTGATCCAGCTGTACGTTCTGCCTGCATTGCAGTCGGCCTTTAAGCAGGCCGGCATGGTCAATCCGGAAGGCGTGATGACCCGCCTGTTTGGTCATGAAGGTCGTCTGGATGGTCATTCCACGCTGCGCCAGCAGGTCACGCTGCAAATCTTTATTCCGCTGGGCCAGGCGATTCTGGAGGCTTACGAACAGTTCGATCCGCTGGAGCTGAATGCCGAAGTGGATGCACGTTTCGGCGAGTTACTGGCGCAGAAACCCACGCAAAAGCTGTTGGACTATATCAACCGTGAAATTCAGCGTGAGCTGCCGGGTGAGGCCGAAGCCTTTGATATTCTGAGCGTGTCGCTGATCGTCAAGCTGAGCAAGCTGCATGCGGAATTCCTCTCACCGCGCATGAACATTACCCAGAGCCTGCGCTCGATGTCGGAAGTGGTTGCGGTTTATGACTGCGATGTACTGTTGCTGACCGGCCGCCCTTCGCGTTTTCCTGGCGTGCAGGCGCTGTTCCGTCATCTTCAGCCGCTGCCGGTCAGCCGTATTCTTTCGCTGGATGGCTATCATACTAATGACTGGTATCCGTTCAACAAACAGGGCCGTATTGAAAACCCGAAATCGACCGCCGCCGTCGGTGCGATGCTGTGCCTGCTTTCACTGGATTTACGCCTCGCCAATTTCTGGTTTAAAGCGGGCGACTTCCAGCCTTATTCCACCATCCGCTATCTGGGTATGCTGGACGGCAACGGCGCTCTGACCAGTGAAAACGTCTGGTATGGCGATATCGATCTTGATGATGAAAAGTTTGCGCTGGATCCTCGCGAGCGCTTCCAGGTGCGCGGCGCACTGACGCTGGGTTTCCGTCAGCTGGATAACGACCGCTGGCCGGCTTCCCCGCTCTACACGCTGTCGATAGCCGATCCGCAGCTGGCACGCAGTGTGGCGGGCGATAAAGTCCTAAAAATTAAGCTGGCAGTAGCCAAAACCGAGGGCGAATTCGGCCCGGAAAGATTCGACATTACCGAAGCGACGCTGGATGACGGCACGCGCGTACCGCTGGAGCATCTGCGCCTGAAGCTGAACACCTTAGCCAGCAGCGGATCGGGTTTAACCCATTACTGGATTGACAGTGGGAGCGTATACAAAAAATGAAACCGTTGACGCCTAAGCAGTTGTCGGGGCAGTTCGGCAGAAAACTGGAAACCGTCGCGAAAGGCATCGGTCAATCCATCAGCTGGCTTGCAAGCGCACGTGAAACGGCGCCACGCCTGAACCTTGAGGCCGATCGCCTCGGCGTCAGGCTGCGTCGCCAGCAGAATAAAGCCACGAATCTGGCGGAAGCCGCCGGAAAAGAGAGCGCGCTGGGCTTTTTCGGCCTGTCGCAGGCGGGAAAGTCCTATCTGATCTCGGCGCTGGCCGCCAGTGAAAAAGGCCGGATGGAGATTGCGCTGGGCAACGCCACCTTTGATTACGCCCAGCTGAACCCACAGCAGCAAACCGGCACCATGGTGATGCGTTTTAGCGGCCAGCAAATCCGCGTCGATAATGAATGGCCGGTTCAGCTGGCGCTGTTAAGCGAAGAAGAAATTGTTGCCGTGCTGGTGGAGCTGTGGGCTAAGCGCGAGACCGATCCCTCTGCTATTCCTGACGAGCAGCAAATTGCCGAACGCCTGAAAACGGTAGCGATGTACCGGCAGCCGCAGGAAACCGACGGGCTGAGCAGTAATAACGTCGTGGCGTTATGGGATCGGCTTTCTGCTGCCCAGCTGGTCAGTAGCAAAGCGCTCGAAACCCATTTCTGGCCGCTGGCGGTAGAGTTAGCCCCCATGCTCAGCGTGGATGACCGGGCCCGCCTGTTCTCCCTGTTGTGGGGTGAAGATCGCGAACTGACCGCACTCTACCGACAGCTGGCCCACGTCTTACATCACCTTTCTGGCGCTTCCCGCGTGCTGGCCCCATTGTCGATAGTGGAAGATCCTGCGTTAAGCGTGCTGAATACCCATGGCCTGCGCTATTTCAATGCGTCAACCGATCGCGTGATCCAGGTTGTTCCGCAACATAATGGCCGCAGCCTGAAACCGGTCAACCTTGCACAGGCCGAACTGAGCCTGCTTGCGCGCGAAGTTTTACTGCCGCTTTACAGCGCGCCGCAGGAAACTCTTTTTGAACAGGTTGATTTATTCGACTATCCGGGTTTTGAAGATGCTGCCGTGCTGCCAGACGATGCGCATCACGAACTGGCGCTGGCCTTTATCAGCGCCAAGCGCCCTTTCCTGCTGACCCGCGCGGCCGAGCGTCAGGAAGTGAATATGCTGATGGTGTGCAGCGCCTGTAGCCAGCGCTCGGACACCCGCATCGTGGGCCGCGTGCTGGATAACTGGGTGAAACAGACTCAGGGAGAGAACAGCCAGGTTCGCAGCCGCCGTAAGCCCGGTCTGATTTGGGCGCTGACGCCTTTCGACCAGCGAGTGACCCATGGTCACAACTATGATGCCGCCGTGCAGCGCTATGTCGGCAACCCTGGCGATGCCTGGGGATCGATGCTGGCGATGGACGATAAAGGCGTGAAGCGCATGGCTGGCTGGCTGATGACCGAGATCAATCGTGAAAACAAAATGACGCGGTTGCAGGAACAGCTCGATGAGATAAAACGAGAACTGCGGGAAAACCTGCTGGGCCGCTGGTATCTGGCGTCGGAAAAAGAAGAGCCGCAGGCTCGCCTGCGCGTCGCTGAATCTTTACTCAAAGCGTTGCAGGCGAGAACCGGCGTCCACGGCGAGCTGCTTGAACGTCTGCTGCCTTCGCGCGAAACGCTGCGCCATCTCTTTATGCAGCATCAGCATCGCGCCAGCCGTCCGCTGGTTGAAGAGTATGCGCTGACCGAAGAGGATCCTTTTGGTATCGGAATGAGCATTGATCTGCTCAGCGATGAACCCGTACCGGGCCTGCTTAACGCACCTGAAAACGCCGCTGAAGATGAACCCGAGGCCGAATTTGCGCAGCAGGTTTATCGCCACTGGATTAACGTATTGCGCCAGCTGCCCGAGCAGAGCGCGCTGTTAGAACTGCTGGGGGTCACAAAACCGACGCTGGAAATGCTAACCGAAGAGCTGGTCACGGCCAGTATCCGGCTAAATATTGAAGCCGCACTGGTAAAAATCCTTACTGACAATGATGCCCAGGGTACGCCGCCAGAACTGCTGGCTGACCGTCAGGTTTCCAGAGCGATGAGCGTATTGGGTGATTTTGTTGCCTGGCTCGGCTTCCAGCACATTCCTGAAGCACAGCGTCCGGACAGCAAAATCAACCGTGGACAGAAGATTTTCGCCAAGCCGGAAACACAAACGGCCAGTTTGGGGCCAGGCCAGCGTCTGACGAAACTGGCGCTCAAACCCAATAATCATGCCGCCTATTACATTTATGACTGGCTGGTGGGGTTAAATGAGATGATCCTGCAAAATGCCGGTTATTCTGCCGCCCGTGAAATCGACAGCGAACATCGTGAACGGCTGGCGGAAATATTGAAACAGGTCAAATAACGACTGGTTATAAAAGGCGGCCAGTGCCGCCTTTTAAGCAGAACAAGCTAATCAATACTCAAACAGATAAATCCAGGGCTGCCCCCATGGCGCGGAGTAGAGATCCGGCGGCAAATTAATCGAATAGAAGTTATGTTGATAAACCTTGCCTTGATAAGTGACTCTCTCTGCCCAGGTTGCGTAGACCCGGGTACTTTCCCAGGCAGGATAAGGTAAGATCTCAGGCTTTTCTGCTGCTTCGGGTATTTCTGGCGCTTCTGGCTCTTTATTATTTGCAGGCAGCAAAGCATGGTACCTGGTAAGTAAAGTATCCCGTAGCGGATGCGTGAACGCCATAATAGCCAGCCAGAGATTATCTTTCGCCGCAGCATAATCAGCCGCTAAGATAACGGGATGGCTGGCGATACTCTCAGCCGCCTGCTCTATTGCTCGCAGAGTGGCCTCCTGCGGGTCATTATTTAATTCAATATTTCTTAAGCCGCATTCGGTAATCTCAAATACGGTGCTTTTCGCATTGCCGCTAATAATGCCCTCAAAGCTGGGGGATAAGCGCAGACGGTCAGGTTCAGCGTGGAAAACCTCTATTTTATAGCCAACTGTAAAGGCAAATTCCTGGTAGTTTACAGCGGTATCAGAGCCTTCCATGGTCCGTCTGTAAATTTCATTGTTGTTGCCGTCACGGATAACGATTTGCGCATAGGTTTGCCCTTTAAAATAGACGTGCGGATCGCGTCGGGTAACATCAATACCGATAATGCTTTGTGAATGATCGACAGAAACGTTGGCAAAATTAACGTCGCCAAGTCCAAGCATAACCAGCGTTTGATTCACTAATGGTGACGCTTTTTTCCAGACATAATTCACCTGCTGCGTACTATCCCCCTGTTTAACCACTAAATAACAGGACTGGATTTCATATTTTTTATTTTTCCCGGTTGGCATGCGCAGGGTATAAACACCGATATTCAGATCCTTTACTACCGTTGTCGTACTGCTAATCGGTACCACCCTGACGACATCTTTACCGTTGAGAATCTGTATCTTTTCGCCGTTGATCTGACTGAAATCATCAATATTCAGCTGTAAGGTCACGCTGCCTTTCAGGCCACTCACCGACAGTTGATCGACATCTACCAGGCTAAGCAAACTTTGCAAATTCAGCTGCTGCTGCAAACTTGCCAGCTGGTTGGCTTCAGCCAGTAGATAAAGCGGATAAACGGCTTTGGCACTGCTAAAGTGATTTTTTTCACGCTGTGCCGGCGTGATATAAGCGCCAACTTTTTGCATAAATGGCGCAACGTCAACCCGCTCGCCGAAAAAGGCAAAGCTTTCACACAGCATATCCAGCAGCGCATGATCGGTGGCGATGAAGCCAGCGCTGTTACTGAGCTGGCGATAATGTTGATTGAACTCGGTAAAGCCTGCCATTCCTGCTTTACTCACCATCAGCATAAAGAAATAGAGTTTTGAACGCAGATCCCAGTCATTTACAACCGTATCTGTACTGATGTAATCAGTGATGACTTTTTCAACCACCGCCTGTTTACCGTAATCATAAAGCCAGCCTTCCTTAAACTGACGGTCGCCAAGCGTGACGTGCTGATAACAGGCACATAAAATGTTGTTCCAGACTTCCGAAATGCCAATATATTTGTCTGACATGAAGTGCCCTTCATAACCGTGCGCAATTTCATGCAAACATCCCCAGCCGGGCTGTTGCGGGTAAAGCCAGAATGAGTGAATCGAAGCGGTACTTTCCGCTGTCCAGTTACTACCGTAATAAGCCGCACCTCCGCCATGTTTATCTGCTTTGATAAAGTAGCGATTGGGAATATTACGATCGGTATAAACCGCAGAATCAAATGAAATACCAATTAACGCATTGTAAAACTCAAAAATATGGCTGTAGCTTTCCAGCAGTATATTGATGCCATTTTCAGCATGCAAAGTACGCAGCGCTTTTTTATCCCCCTGGGGAACCAGAATGTTGACGTACTTACCCTTTATCAATGAAAACTCAGCCTGTTGGATGTCCCAACTATTATAAAATGCATGGTCATCATCACCCTCAATGAAAACCGGCAGCGCTTTCACCGTATCCTCAAACTCATACTCAACAACGACGCTGGCGTTGTAATAAGGCGTATCAATAAACGGGACGGAAGCTGCACTGGCGCTTAAAGATACCCAGCTGCTGCCAACGCTGATGGATGATTCAGTATGATGGTCATCATTCAGCAAGCGCAAGGTTAAATTAGCGCTAATATCGCCGACCTGACGGACGCAGATCGTTTGTCCCGCTGTCAGAATAATATCCAAATGTTGACGATCGTGATTAATACCTTTGGATAGCCCTGCGGCATCCATCCATACCGGACGTTCCAGGGTATAAAGCTGTTTGCTTCGGATAACGCGCATCTCACTCTCTTTTTAATTTATGAAAAGTAGAGGGATAGTAGCAGTAATGCAATTGTGCATAATTTTAATAAATAAAAAACGCCGGTAAAAATTAGCTAAAGTAAAAATGATCTGCATCATTTAAATAAAGATATTTTATTAAACCATCATAGCTATGGCTGGGATCGTGTTAAATAAATTGTTTTATGTAGACGGGGAAATTGACTGATAAGGTTTACTGACGACGTTTTTTAACAAATTCCGGAAGAAAAAGGGATAATATCCGCTAAAAATTACCCATGAACGCCATTTTAGCTTATGAACAGGCTGAACTGGCCTGCCGTTTCCTTTTCTGCCTGACGCATAACCTCAACGATAGCGGCAAACTGCTGGCGTTCGTGATGCTGTGCGAGATGACAGAAGATGACGCAAACCGGCAGATCGATCATGCCCGTCAACGCATCCCAAAGCGCATCCAGATTGGCGCCAAACGCCATTTCAATCGCAAACTTTTCAACAAACTGTCGGTAAAATGCTGCTACGTCAGCAATTTCCCTGAAATCAAAGCGGATCTGGCGCATCTCAATACACCCGCTCAACATGGCGATAATGATCCCGGGTGAGATAAATCAGTCCGTCACTGGAGTAAAGCAGGCGATCGCTGCCGCGATGCCCGCACTGATAATTGACATCCGCTTCAAACCAGCGGCGGCCCTGTGCCTCCGGCAACAGCTTTTCATGGTTGCCAAAACGATCGCCACCAATGGCCCGGCCGAGGCTACTACAGAGATCGCCCCGGGCGGGATCCCAGCCCCGTTTTTTCGCTTCTGCTTTGCTCAGATAGATGGACGGTAGCTGGTGATGCTGGTGCAGATAATCCGCCACACGCTGCTGCTGCGTCAGCGCGGTGACATCGTTGCTGTGGCTGGTGTTACCGGTGGAAGCGACATTTTTCGACGGGTGGCGCAGCCCGGCAGCCGTCGCCACAATCGCGAAGACAACTGCAATAATCAGTTTCTTGTTCATGGCCGGAGTTTGCCTCAGTAAAGACTAAGCGTCCAGCTTTCCGGCCATCTGCCTCTGAGATTATTTCTCAGCCGCAAAAAAAACGGCTATCGCACCCATAACGCGTGACAACGTCACACCTGAGCCAGCTTAAATACGCTGACGCTTTGCAGCAGGCTCTCTGCCTGAGCATGAAGCGACTGTGCCGCGACGGTGGACTGCTGAGACAGCGAGGCGTTTTGCTGCGTAGCCGAGTCCATCTGCGTAACGGCCAGGTTTACCTGATCGATGCCCACGCTTTGTTCGCCGCTGGCCAGTGAAATTTCCGCCACCAGCGAGCTGACACGCTGAACGTTCTCTACGATGTTTTCCATCGCTTCACCCGCGCGTGCAACCAGTTTGTTGCCCGCATTGATGCGCGTAACCGAACTGTCGATAAGTTCTTTAATATCCCGTGCGGCCGAAGCGGAGCGCTGGGAAAGCGCACGGACTTCTGCTGCAACAACAGCAAATCCACGCCCTTCAGCCCCTGCACGCGCGGCTTCAACCGCCGCATTCAGCGCCAGGATATTTGTCTGGAAAGCAATACCATCAATCAGGGTAATGATGTTGCTGATACGGTCTGAGAAATGCTGGATCTCGCCCATATTTTCCACCACTTCGTGCATCATGCTGCCGCCCTGTTTCGCGGCGGTGGTCGCCGTAAGGGCGATATCACTGGCGTGGCGGGCATTATCGGCGTTTTTTTTCACGACCGAGGTCAGCTCTTCCATAGAAGCGGCGGTCTCTTCAAGTGCGCTGGCCTGCGCTTCGTTACGGCCAGAAAGATCCTGACTGCCCAGGGCAATCTCAGCCGAGGCGGTCGCAATCGTTTCGGTTCCTTCACGCACGTCAGAAACGATGCGGGTCAGGTTGAGATTCATCTCCTTCAGGGCGGTCATCAGCAGCGCGGTTTCATCTCGTCCCCTGATAACAATCTGGGTTTGCAGATCGCCTGCCGCCACTTTCTGCGCAATGCCTACGGCTTCAGCCAGAGGACGCGTAATGCTGCGCACCAGCCACCAGGTGATGGTACAGCCGGTGATTAATGCCACCAGCATGGATACGATCAGAATCAACCGGGTATGCTGAAAGCTGGACTGGTTTTCTGCCTCAATGTTCTGATGCATTTTTTGACTGTGCGCCAGCACCTGGCTGACCACCTCATCAATCATTTTAGTGGGCAGCCGGTCAGCCCCCGTCACTAAACGATCGACGCGTTGCGCGCTGGTCGCATCGCCCTGATGAAACGCATCCAGCGCCGCCAGATAACGCTGTTGCAATTCGGCATGCAGCGCTTTGGTTTTTACCACTTCGCCGGTATCCATCCCCAGCTCGGGTAACGTGGTAATTAACTGGGTCAGCAATACCTGCGTTTTATCGCTTTGTGCAATAAAAGCCTGCTTATATTTCTCAAAAGATTGCAGATCCTGACCGCCGCGCAACAGCGTATTTTTCCACTCCTGCACCTGAATTTTAAACTGCACCTGAGCGTTGCGGGCCGTATCGATAACCTGCTCGATTTGATTTTCCTGCTGCATAATTGCATGACTTTGCTCAAGCGATGCCTGATTTAGCATTAGCCCGCGCAGGCCAATAAAAAGCGTTGCTAACAGCAGGAGCGCGGCTAACAATCCCAGCCGCGCACCGATTTTAAAATTAGATAATTTCATAAAACGCCCTGGTAAGTGTGAAAAGTGGAATGTTGTTGTTGGTTCTTCACAGCTGTTATCGGCAGCCGCAACGCTATTCTTTATGGGCGGGGGGATCGTGCAGGATTATCATGGGAAACCGAACCTGGGGCGCTCTGTTGCATGTCCGGTTTCCCACGCCTGAGATGGCGTGTGTTTGCAGCGGGCCGTGGCGGCCCGGCAACATGTTAGATCAGTCTGGCGAGGCGCAGCTCGCTTTTAAGGTAGGCATAATAAACCGGGGCCGCGACAACGCCTGCCAGCCCAAAAGCGGATTCAAACACCAGCATCGCCAGCAGGATCTCCCAGGTTTTAGCGTTAATGCGCGTGCCAAAAATGCGGGCATTGATAAAATATTCGAGCTTGTGCACCAGCATCAAAAATATCAGCGCAATAAACGCCGCTTCCAGCGAGATAGAGAGCCCAATCAGCACGATAACCGTATTGGAGATGAGATTGCCGATAATCGGCAGCAGGCCTGCGATGAAGGTCAGTACGATAACGGTTTTGGCGAACGGGAAATGCAGCCCAAACAGCGGCAGCACGCCGAATAGAAAACCGCAGGTGAGCAGCGTGTTGACCAGCGAAACCTTGATTTGCGCAAACACCACGTTATGGAACGACGCGGCTAATACGGTTAACCGTTCGAGCATGGCATACTTGAGCGGCGTCTCGGTGCTGCTGCTGGCACTGCCAATACGCAAAGAGATAATCGCCCCGAGCAGCATACCAATCAGCATGGTGGCAAAGGTGTGTGCCGCACTGCGGCCAAAGGTTTGCACCACGACCAGATGCTCACGCAGCCAGGTAATGACCTGATGCTGAAGTTCATCGATATCCGCTGGCAGATAACGCGTCACCACGGGCGATAAAGTACGCTGGGCATCTTCCAGCAATTTGCTGGCCGCCGCGTGAAAGGCCGCCGGGTTCTGAAAATCGTGCAGCAGGAAACCTATCAGCTTGGTGATGCCGCCAACCAGCGCCAGCAGTACTAATACCGTCAGGAAAAAGATAATAATCCAGCGAGCCAGTGGGCCTTTCACCAGCCTTTCCACCCAGGGCGTCAAAGCCAGAATGGTTTCATAGACGATAAAACCGGCCAGAAAACACGGCAGCAGCCGCAGCGGAAAAATTGAAAACAAGGCGACAAAAATCAGCACATAGCTTACGCCTTCACACATCCTCTGTTTACTCAGGTTGCGTATCTCCATCATCATTCCTGTCTGAATATTGCCAAAAATCATTATAATTCAGACAGTATACAACCGGGCAGGCATTTTTTGTCGATTCGATATGAAGTGAGTCAGGCAATCAAGGCTCTGGCTGTGTGCGGACAACCCACAGCGGGGAAAACGAAGCAGAATAAGAAATGAATTTCACAGCGGGCAGGCGCGCCCGCTATTGAAGCACTGCTGTCAGGCGCTGACCTGCACCTGACGACGCCATGCCCCTGGTGACTGGCCGAACTGGCGTTTAAAGCTGCGATTGAAAGACTGCTGGGAGTCAAAACCAAAGGAGATGGCCACATCCAGAATGGGTTCTGCGCCTCGCGCCAGACGTTCAGCGGATTTTTTCAGGCGACGGGCGCGAATATATTCACCCAGCGCATGGCCGGTATGTTGTTTAAACATACGTTGCAGATGCCACTTAGAGTATCCCGCGCGGCGCGCAACGGTGTCCAAATCCATCTTCCCTTCAATGTGAGTATCAATCCACTTCACGAGATCGCTAATGAAATCATCATGGCTCATTGTCTTCCCCTTAATGCTTTAATGCTGTTTTTTAAGTGTTGACCATTCGCGCCTTGCAGCGTAAAAGGTAACTTTGATGAATGCATTTCGGTAAGTTAAAGCAGCAACGGCCTTAATGCAAGTTTTATTGTTGCATTAAGTGCGATTTGCAACCTGCTGAAGCATAAGTGTATGGGCAAGATGGAGGGCAAAAAAAACCGAACATGGTGGCCATGTCCGGCTGGCTGGCAGGTCTTAAGACGACTCAGGATTCAACTTGCTCACCTGCTTTCATCGCCTCACAGCTTCCTTCAGGATAGCGGCGATCGCGTTCATAGATCTCGCGTAGTGCATCTGCAACCGTGCGTTTTGCCAGCACGTTTAGCGACGCCTGTTCGGCTTCGTGAGCCAGCTCTTTAAAGAACCAGCAGGTATTGGCGCTCACCAGACAACGCGCCGGCACTTCCGGACGCCCCGCCAGTAAGGGTTTATCTTCCAGCACAGAAGTATAAATATCACACAGGGTGATCTCTTCCGCCGGACGCCCTAACCGGATAGTACCGGTCCGACCGAGCGTTGAAACGATAATGCCGTCGCGAGCAAGCGGCACCATCATTTTGCGTACGAAACTGGGATTAGCCTCAAGGCCCATCGCCAGTATTTTACTGGTGCTGCGTTTACCTTCCCGCTCCGCCTGGGCCACGCACAGCACCATCTGTAGGGCCGTAGGAAAACGAATATCAAGCATGTTCAGATCCTTGCTTTTAGCAGTTCCTCACCGTTTCAGCGGTGGTGTTAAAAAGCATTGAAAATCAGTCAACTATAAAAGGCAATGCCTTATTAATATAACAAATACTGTTACATTTTAGAAGATGGGCGTTAAGCGTTTAGGGCTATTGGTTATATAGCCCTGAAAAACATGAGGATTTTAAGAGGTTTTTTCGCTGAGATAACGGTAGATCACCGATAAATCTTTCTCGCCATAGCCTGCGTCTACGGCATCCTGCCAGACCTCAGAAATCAAATTCAGACCGGGAAGTTCGCTGTTTTTAGCGGCAGCCAGCGCCAGGTTAACGTCTTTTAACGCCCAGGTGAGATGCATTTGCGGATCGTAACTCCCCTCTTTGATCATCTCCAGCTTGCCTTTTACGTAGGGTACAGCCAGCGGGCCGCCATCCAGTACGTTCCAGAACTCGTCCGGGGTGAAGCCAAACTCTTCCGCCATTTGCGTACTTTCCGCCAGCCCCTGAACCATTGAAATCAGCCAGGCGTTGACCACCAGCTTCATGCGCGAGGCAGCGCCTGCTTTGCCCAGCCATTTGGTTCCTTTGGAAATGGCAGCAAACACCGGTTCGACATGCGCAGCACGTTCGCGATCGCCACTGGCCAGCACCACAATTTGCGCATTTTGCGCGGGAGTCCTGGTGCCTGAAACCGGAGCATCCAGCAGCACCACGTCCGGGCGCTGCTCGCTGAATTGGGCAATCAGTTTTTCCGTGGATTCCACGCCGATGGTGCCCATTTGCACCACGATCGCCTGTTTTTTCAGCGCCGCCGTTGCCTGTTGCAACACGCTTTCGGTGGTCGCAGCATCGGCTAGCATGCTGATCACCACGTCGGCCTGCCGTACGGCTGCGTCAGGCGTGTCGACCAGTTGAAGCCCGGCGCTTTGCAAATCTTCACCGCGGGCTTTTGTCCGGTTCCAGCCCCAGGTGATAAAGCCATTTTTCAACAGATTGGCGGCAAAAGCATGGCCCATGGCACCCAATCCCAGTACTGCGACAGAGGGACGTTGACTCATCTTAATTCCTCATAATGGTTAACAGGTTGGTGACGCTGCGGACACCGTCAACTATCCAGGGTAGCGCAACGCGCAGCAGAATGCTTGATTTGCAGAAGCATTCGTTAGAAGAATGCGTAAGCGGTTATGAATAATCTCCAGCCCGTTTCTATAGTGTTTAGTACGCCCACCATTCGGTCAGCTGCGGGAGAAACGATGATGAGTAAAAAACAAGATTTTCCGGTGCATAATGTCCGCCACTTTCTGGAGCCGGGCCCGGTCGTGCTGATCTCGTCAATGCTGGGTTCAGAACGAGATATCATGACGCTGGGCTGGCATACCATTCTGGAATTTTCACCCTCTCTGGTGGGCTGTATGATTTCTGCCGGTAATCACAGCCATTCCCTGATCAAACAAAGCGGTGAATGCGTCATTAATTTGCCCACATCGGCCCTGCTGGATACGGTTGTGGCCATCGGCAATAGCAGCGGCAAAGCGATCGATAAGTTTCGTGAGTTTGGCCTTACCGCTGAACCCGCAAGCCGGGTAAACGCGCCGCTTATTGCAGAATGCCACGCCAGTTTCGAATGTCGGATCTATGACGATTCGCTGGTGGATAATTTTAACTTCTTTATTTTTGAAGTGGTTAAAGCCCATGCCGCCGCGTCACCACAGCAGCCCGAAACGGTGCACTACCGTGGCGATGGCCAGTTTATGCTGTCAGGTAAACAGGTCAGCCGCCGCTCGCTGTTTCGCCCGGAAATGCTCTGAACGCAAACGCATCAGGCTCCACCGCAATGACATTAATAACTTAAGTCAACCTGCCGATAATCTCCCTGGAAGCATTATCATTCCTGTCTATACTGGTTGGTCAGCTTTTTACGCTGCTAAATGAACAAAAATTGCTGTAACCACAATCAGAAGCCGTTCCTGCCGCGCACGATGCGACAGATGTTCTGATTTACAAAAAAGAGGTTTTTTTTCATGTCATCTGCCAGGTAAATCAAACACAATATCCCTGTTTCTGCTTTCGCCCTGGCGAAATTAACCTAATAACAACAAGTCGTTAACTCTAATGCAATCATCTACCGTTTCACGCAAAACAGCATGGCTACGAGTCATCATGTTAGCCATTGCTGCGTTTATTTTTAATACCACCGAGTTTGCGCCGGTGGGCCTGCTTTCTGATATTGCCGCCAGTTTTTCCATGAAAACGGCCCAGGTCGGGCTAATGCTGACCATTTACGCCTGGGTGGTCGCGCTGATGTCGCTGCCGATGATGCTACTGACTCGCCAGGTTGAGCGGCGCTTTCTGCTGATTGCGATTTTTCTGCTGTTTGTCGCCAGCCATGTGCTTTCTTCTTTCGCCTGGAGCTTTAATATCCTGGTGCTGTCACGCATTGGTATTGCGCTCTCCCATGCGATTTTCTGGTCGATTACGGCTTCGCTGGCTATCCGTGTAGCGCCTGCCGGTAAGAAAACTCAGGCGCTGAGCATGCTGGCTACGGGCACCGCGCTGGCAATGGTGCTGGGTTTGCCTATCGGACGCCTGATTGGACAGTATCTCGGCTGGCGCATCACCTTTGGCGTAATTGGCGTTGTGGCGCTGGCAACCATGCTGTGCCTCGCAAAATTGCTGCCGAAGCTGCCAAGCGAACATACCGGCTCGCTTAAAAGCGTGCCGATGCTGTTTAAGCGCCCTGCTCTGGTTTCACTTTATCTGCTGATTGCCGTTGTGGTTACTGCGCACTATACCGCCTATAGCTATATTGAACCTTTCATCCAGAGCGTCGCGGCGATGGGTGACAACTTTACCACTTTCCTGCTGCTGATCTTTGGCGCGGCGGGGATTATCGGCAGCGTATTGTTTAGCGCCCTGGGGAATAAGTTTCCGGCAACGTTTCTGCTTAGCGCAATCGCGCTGGTTTCCCTCTGCATGTTGACCCTGTTGATTGCCGCAACGCACAGCGTAGCCATCTCAACGCTCTGCGTTATCTGGGGCATGTCGATGATGATTATTGGCCTTGCCGTACAGGTCAGGGTGCTGGCGCTGGCACCGGATGCAACCGATGTGGCGATGTCATTAATGTCCGGTATTTATAATCTGGGGATTGGTGGTGGTGCGCTGCTGGGGAATCAGGTCAGTCTGCATTTATCTATGACTAATATCGGTTACGTCGGCGGTACGATAGGTTTAATTTCTCTGGCGTGGTGTTTGTGGAGTATGAAACGCTATCCTCAGCTGCGGATAAACGGTTAAAAATAAACCCCGTGAAGTTCACGGGGTTTTTTTGTTCAGATTCGTCACTCCAGATAAAAGACCGACTGGAGCTCCGCACTCACCGGGCTGTTATCCGGATTCGACGGCATCAGGGAACACATCGACTGCCACCAGCGCTGACAGACTTCCGTTTTTGCTACCGCAGCCCAGCGCTCTTCCGATTCGATTTCCACCACTGCAAACAGAAGATGACGAGGCGCATCCAAAAAAATGCTGTAGTGATGCGCACCATGATCTTTCAGCGTCTGCGCCAGCTCTGGCCAAATCGGATTATGGCGCTGCTGATACTCTTCATGTTTGTCAGGATGCACCTGCATAACAAACGCTTTACGCAACATGGTCATGCGTCGCGTCTAAGGCTGCCTGCCATGGCTTAACACCAAAACGTTTACCCAGCGCAATCAGCTGATCGGTGGTAATGCTCTGGCGCATTCCCCCCATCGACAGGACGTTCACCACCACCTGAGACGATTTTTCTGCGGTATCAATCAGGCCAAAGGTTTCGTCGAGGGTCGGCCCTGCGCCAAATATGCCATGGAACGGCCACATCACCAGACTGTGCGAGGCCATTTGTAAGGCGGTCGCATCACCAATTTCATCCGTGCCGGGCACCATCCAGGGCACAATTCCCACGCCGTCCGGGAACACCACCAGGCATTCGGTGCTGCCTTCCCATAACAGGCGGGTAAAGCGAGCCGCGTCCAGCTCAACCACATAGCTTAGCGACATAAAATGGGTCGCGTGACAGTGCATAATCACCCTGTCAGCACCGTTAGTGGCCTTCATTCTTACTGCATGTGACTGGAAGTGAGAAGCCAGCTCTGACGTCGGCAGTCCCCCATTGCTCAGTCCCCAGTAAATGCTGTAAGCACGACCGTCGTCACTGACCTGTAACAGGGCCAGGCTATCCGTGGGATCCAGCTGTACGTTGCGGAAAAATTTCCCGGAACCGGTAACGAGGAACCAGCAGTTAGCCAGCTCTGGTGCAGCCTTAGTCAGTTCGACCGTTCTGGGTTCGCGGTAAAAATCCTGCGCAAACGGTTTCACCTCTTCATCCAGAAGACGCAGACTGACGTTGCCGCCGTTGCGTTCGTCCCATCCTTTCAGCCACATATCAGTTGTGGCTTTGACCATTCCCTGGACGAACCATGAAGTCAGAATGTGTTGCATATTGCATCCTTAACGTTTGCTGAGAGTTTGTTGTTCATAATGACGTACGCTGTTAAGCCAGCTGGCATCAGCAGGCACGTCGTGGCGCAGGCAGTACGCTTCCCACACCGCCTGCCACGGCAGCGATTTTTGTTCTTCGAGTAGCGCCAGGCGCGTGGTGTAATCCCCGTCCAGCTCCAGCTTTTTCAACATGTCTACCGGTTCCAGCAGTGCACGCAGCAACGCTTTTTTGGTGTTACGGGTGCCGATGACCCAGGCAGCGATGCGATTAATGGAAGCATCAAAGAAATCCAGCCCGATATGCACTTTATCGAACAGGCGCTGGCGAACGATCTCGTTAGCGATTGCCTGGGTTTCATCATCCAGCAGGACGACATGATCGCTGTCCCAACGAACCGGGCGGCTGACGTGCAGCAGCAGGCGCGGCACGTAGAGCATCGCGGTAGAAATTTTGTCGGAGATCACCTCTGTAGGGTGGAAATGCCCGGCATCCAGCGTCAATGCCGTCTGGCGGCTGCTGGCATAGCCGAGGCAAAACTCGTTGGAACCTACGGTGTAGCTTTCCGCACCGATACCAAAAAGCTTGCTTTCCACTGCATCAATATGATGAGCCGGGTTCAGTTTTTCGCTGATGATCTCATCCAGGGAATTCATCAGGCGCTGACGCGGGCCGAAACGGTCGACGGTAAGGTCTTTCATCCCGTCGGGCACCCAAATGTTCATAATCGAAGGCGTGCCCAGCTGTTCGCCGAAGTAGGCAGAAATTCTACGGCTGGCTTTGCAATGCTCGATCCAGAACTGGCGCGTTTCCTCATCCGCGCTGGCCAGCGTAAAGCCATCTTCGCTCAGAGGATGCGAAAAGCAGGTTGGGTTGAAATCCAGCCCGATGTTCTTCGCTTTCGCCCACTCTACCCAGCGTGAAAAATGCTGAGGCGCAATCTCGGTGCGTTCAACCGGCGTGTCGCTTTCCAGGTAGATAGCGTGCAAATTCAGCCTCTTAGGGCCAGGAATCAGCGACATTGCCATATCAAGATCGGCACGCAGTTCAGCCGGCGTCGATGCCCTGCCGGGATAGTTACCGGTGGCCTGAATGCCGCCGGTCAGCGAACCCTGCGGATTTTCAAAACCGCGTACGTCATCCCCTTGCCAGCAGTGCATGGAAATGGGCAGCTTGTTCAGTTGCTCGAAAACCGCGTTTACATCCACGCCAATTTCCGCATAACGCAATCCTGCCAGTTCAAACGCCTGCTCAATTGCTCGGGTCATATACATAGCTCCTTAGCCGTGTGTGTCAGTGACTGAAACAGTGCCCAGCTGCGGCACCAGGCGTCACTGGCCTGTGGGGTAAAAGTTTTTAGGGGGAAATTCTGGGTAATTAACTGGCGGAAGTGCGTAACGTCTCGCACATCGCCACTGGCGATCAGCTGGCTACCGATATTGCCTAACGTTGAGGCTTCAACAGGCCCGGCAATGACCGGGATGCCGCAGGCATCGGCGCACAGCTGATTGAGAAAATGGTTCTGGCAGCCACCGCCAACAATATGTAACTGGCTGAAAGCCGCGCCACGGACGGCAGTCAGCTCTTCAAGAACCTGACGATAATAGAGCGCGAGGCTGTCAAAGATGCAGCGTGCAAGCGCGGCCGCAGTACCCGGCGTCGGCATGCCCTGTTCTGCGCAGGCATCCTGGATTTCACGCACCATGGTGACCGGATTGATAAAGCGTTCGTCGTTAGGGTTGATCAGCGACCGGCAGGCGGGCTGCTGTGCAGCCTCGGTAATCAGGCTATCCAGATCCTCAATCACCAGTTCGCTGCAAATACGCTGGAGCAGCCACAGGCCCATAATGTTTTTTAACACGCGAAAGCGACCTTCCGCCCCACCTTCATTGGTGATGTTAGCCGCCAGCGCCGCCTCACCGTTATAAGGTTCAACGCTTTCAAACCCCATCAATGACCAGGTACCGGAACTCAGCCAGGCAACGTTGTGCTCTGTTAGCGGCGCGGCCAGCACCGCGCTGGCGGTATCGTGCGTTGCCACAGCGATCACCGGAACGGCTTTTCCCGCTGGGGTTTTCCAGTCGCCTACTTTACGCCCCGGTGCGGACGGTTTTCCAAACCAGGCCGGGCGAGCACCGGTCCATTCCAGCAGCATTTCATCCCATTCCCCGCTGTGAATATTGAGCAGCTGCGTGGTGGTCGCGTTGGTGTATTCCCAGTTAAGTTTTCCGGTCAGGCGATAATGGAAATAGTCAGGAATGAGCAGCGCATGACGGACATCGTCCAGCCAGGCAGGCTGGTCTTTACAGAGTGCTCGCAGCTGATAAAGGGTGTTAAAAGGCAGGAACTGAATACCGGTGCGCTGATAAACCGCTTCCTTCCCCATTTCACGGCAGGCTTTCTGCATCAGGCCATGCGTACGATCGTCGCGATAGGCAACCGGCAGCCCAATGCGTTTACCCTGCGCATCCAGCAGCACGTAATCCACGCCCCAGGTATCAATGCCAATGCTGTCCGGAACGATATTCTGCTGCTCAAGTTTGTTAAGCGAAGCGAGAATAAAGGCCTCCAGGGCGTCCACATCCCAGCACTGATAATCCTCAATTTTCACCAGTCGGTTTACGCAGCGGGCAATCTCGCTCAGCTGCACTTTTCCGCTGGCAGTATCGACCTGGCACAACATGACGCGACCGCTGGACGCGCCCAGATCAATAGCAACACAATTTCGCATGGTCATGGCATTGGCTTCCTGTCAAATCAATGCCTCCAGTCTAAAAGCGCGCGGATTTACTACCTTCCTGTTACTGCCAGCTGCGTCGGGTGCCTGGCAACACCACAAAGGTGAACGTGAAGCAGGTCACGCTTCTGCAAAAACAACGGGTTGTGATGCGCTACGCAAATTTCTTGATGCACAGGCATATTCTTGAAAAATAAGCAGTCAACCCGCTATTTTGTGTCAAAAAATCAAGGTTCGTTCCTCAGGCAGGCAGTACTATTTTTTACTGATAAAGCAGGAGGGCTAATCATGACCGTGTTACACAGCGTGGATTTTTTCCCTGGTGGTGGGCTGCCCATCGCTATTGAACCCCGGGCGCCGCAGGGGGCTTTTCCAGAACACCACCATGATGATTTTCATGAAATTGTGATTGTTGAACAGGGCGCGGGTATTCACGTGTTCAACGGCGAACCCAGAACGCTGTGCGGCGGCTGCGTCTGCTTTATCCGCGACCATGACCGCCATCTGTATGAAAATACCGATCGTCTGATCCTGACCAACGTGCTCTATCGCGGACCGGAAGCGTTTCGCTTTATTACGGGCTTTCAACATTTGCTGCCGCAGGAAAATGAAGGCAATTACCCTTCTCACTGGCGCATCAGCAGTAAGGTAATGGAAAAAGCGCGACTGCTGATTGCAGGGCTGGGGAAAATGCCCCGGCCCTGTAGTCTGATCGATCAGGCCGAACAGGAAATGTGTTTTATGCAGCTGCTGGTCTTACTGCGTCGGGGCTGCAGCGAAGAACCGGGCGACGATCAGGACGGCCGGATGCGCGGCCTGCTGAACTGGCTTGCGGATCATTACAGCGAGGAAGTTGACTGGGAAGCGCTGGCCGAGCGCTTTTCGCTCTCGTTACGAACTTTGCACCGGCAGCTCAAGCATCAAACCGGCAGTACCCCGCAGCGTTATCTCAATCAGCTGCGCCTGTTGCAGGCGCGACATTTACTGCGCCACAGCGAAATGCGCATTACCGATATCGCCTATCACTGCGGATTTGGTGACAGCAATCACTTTTCCACGTTGTTTAAGCGCGAGTTTGGTCTTTCTCCGCGTACCATCAGGCAAAACGACCTGTGAGGTGAAACGTGACCCTGCCCCTTCGTCTGGCAAAAGCCGACTATTTCCCTTCCGAAATGATGCCTGTGGCGGTTGCCGAACGGACGCCGCAGCCCTCTTTTCCGGCTCATATCCATGAGTTCAACGAGCTGGTGGTCGTCTGGCGCGGCAACGGTCTGCACATGATGAACGATCGTCCATGGCTGATCACCTGCGGCGATCTGTTTTACATCGGCCCGGGCGATTGCCACAGCTACGAGTCGGTGAACGATCTGGTGCTGGATAATATTATTTATTGTCCCGAGCGTTTTCGTCTTGAACTGGACTGGTCACAATTTTTGCCGCAGGAGCCGGCATGGCGATTAACGACGCGGGGTATGGCGCTGGCTCGTGGCGTTATCCAACAGCTGTCGCAGGAAAGTCGCAAAAGCGACCTGCTCTCCAGACAGCTGACGGAAGCGCTGTTCCTGCAGCTGGTATTGATCCTGCAACGCCACCGCTATGCGGCCAACAGTGGCGGCCATCTGCCGGAAGGCGAACAGCTGGATTTGCTCATGTCTGCGATTCAGGGACAGATCGCCCATTTTGATTTAGGCGAGTTTTGCCAGCAGCATCAGCTTTCTGAGCGCGCGCTGAAGACGCTGTTCCGCCAACAAACCGGCATGATGCCGGCGCAATACCTGCGGCAGCTGCGGCTGTGTAAGGCAAAGTTTCTCCTGCGTAGCAGCGGCTGCCTGATTGGCGAAGTGGCTGCCCGCTGCGGATTCGATGACAGTAATTATTTTTCAGTGGTGTTCACACGTGAAACGGGGCTGACGCCCAGCGCGTTCCGGCAGCAGTTTGAGCATCACGCCCAGCGCAAAAATCTTCTGCTGCCGTACGAATATTAACGCAGAGCCGTTATCAGGACATCATTCCCATCCCCACGATATTGGCGGCGATAATAATGACAAAGCAGCCGCCACACAGCACGCTCACCGGACGTCGCCCCACATTTCTCCACTCTTTCAGCACCAGACCGACCAGACCGCCGCACAACACGTAGAAGCTCATATGTAGCATCCAGCTGATAAAATCATACTGCGCCGGGATACGGGCGTGGCCCCAGGCGTAGAAGAAAAATTGCAGATACCACATGGTGCCACCCAGCAATGAGAGCAATACATTCGCGATCAGTAGCGGCTTAGCCACGGAGAAATCCGCTTTTACCGACAGCGTGGACTTGGTGGCAAGACGAATGAAGCAGAAGCCCAGATTAACTATCGCGCCCCCTCCCATAATGATCACGTAGCTGGGTAACGAAGCGTAAAGCGGATCGATGCCCATGGCGGCGGCGGCATCGTGCATTGGTTTTGCCGCATTCATCGCAAACGACATACCGGCCGAGAAGATCCCGCACATCACCGCCAGCATCAGTCCTTTTTTCAGGTTAAATTCTTCGGCGGTAATGCCCATCGCCCGCTCTTTCATCAAACCGGCCCGGGACACAATCGCTACCCCGAGCAGCGCAACCAGCACGCCAAGCAGCGTCAATCTGCCGCCGGTTGAGCTGAAGAGTTCGACAAAACGTCCCTGCAACAGCGGCGTCATCAGCGTTCCGACCACCAGGGTAATGCCGATGGCGATGCCGATCCCCATCGACATGCCCAAATAACGCATGGTCAGGCCGTAATTGATATTACCGATGCCCCACATAGCGCCGAACAGAAATACCGGCAGGAGCTGAGAGAGGGTAAAAGAGCTGTAAAACGCCCAAAAGTGAGGTAGCAGTACAGCGCTGACCGCCCAGGGCAACAGGATCCATGACATGATGCCGCCAACTGACCACATGGTTTCCCAGGACCAGTTACGCACCTTTTTCATTGGAGCGTAAAAACAAGCGGCGCTGGCCGCGCCAACCAGATGCCAGAGGATGCCGGAAAGGATAGTTTGACTCATTGTTATCTTCCTTCGTAGGTAGGGTTAAATCCCGGTGAGCCAGCAGTCTACGAAGGATTGATCGGGCGCGACCTTATGCTGGCTGCCCGCGCGGATACAAAAATGGCAAAATTCAGCAGCTATCGCCGACCGCGATCACAAACTGTACCAGGCACGATTCCGGCACAGACAAAAAGCGTGAATCCCCGTTAATTCCTCTCAGTCTCGCCTGCTGTAAAAACATTTCCTTAACCCTAAAGAAACATCTCTTTCTTTTTGAAGCGTGCGCACCTTAGAGCAACGCCAGTATTTGCGTAAAATAATTGTTTTTTTGCCAAAACTCTCGCAGGCGTGGCAATCCCACCAAGGCAACAAAAAATACAAACAAATACACTTTAATTTAACAACTATTTAACCTGAAAATCGCACTTTACGGAGACCCTGCCATGAGCCTGCGCCAATATCGTCATTATATTAACGGTCAGTTTGTCGAAAACCACAGCGGACGCTGGATCGCGGTCATTAATCCCGCCACGGAAGAAACGCTCTCACAGATCCCGCAGGGCAGCCGTGAAGATACCGATCTCGCGATCGTTGCAGCTGAAGCCGCTCAGCCAAAATGGGAAGCGTTGCCCGCCGTTGAACGTGGCAACTGGCTGCGCCGCATTGCTGCTGGCGTACGGCGTCGCGAAGCAGAAATTAGCGCGACTATCGTTGCCGAAGGCGGCAAAACGCAGCAGCTGGCGAAAACAGAAGTCCTGTTCACCGCTGACTATCTTGAATACATGGCGGACTGGGATCGCCGTTATGAAGGCGAGATCGTGCAGAGCGATCGCGTCAACGAAACCATTCTGGTATTTAAAAAAGCCATTGGTGTTACCGCCGGCATCCTGCCCTGGAATTTTCCCTTCTTTCTTATTGCCCGTAAAGCGGCTCCGGCACTGCTAACCGGCAATACGATAGTGCTTAAACCGAGCGAACTTACGCCGAATAATGCAATGATTTTTGCCGAAATTGTTGACGAAATCGGCTTGCCGCCGGGCGTTTTCAATATCGTCACCGGCTATGGCCCGGACGTTGGCCAGGCGCTGGCCGCAAATCCCAAAGTCGGTATGGTCAGCCTGACCGGCAGCGTGAATGCGGGCGTGGCCACGCTTGCAACCGCTGCGAAAAATATCACTAAAGTGTCGCTGGAGCTGGGCGGAAAGGCGCCGGCCATTATCATGAAAGATGCCAATTTGGACCGGGCGATCGGTGCGGTCGTCGCATCACGAATGATCAACACCGGGCAGGTTTGCAACTGCACCGAGCGGTTATACGTTCAGGAAGAGGTTTATGACGAGGTCATTGCCCGTCTGGCTGCGGCGTTCCGGGAAGTGACCAGCGGCGATCCGGGTCAGTCGGATAAGCTGGATATGGGGCCGTTGATCTCCGCCGACGCGCTGGCACGAATGGAGCAGAAAGTTGCTGAGGCCGTGGCGCAGGGCGCTAAGGTTGTTACCGGTGGTAAACGGTCAGGCAATAAAGGCTTTTTCTTTGAACCCACGCTGTTAACCAACGTGCGTCAGGATATGGCGATTATGCAGGAGGAAACCTTTGGCCCCGTTCTGCCGGTAATGCCGTTCCGCACGCTTAACGATGCCATTGCGCTGGCAAACGACAGCGAATACGGTTTGACCTCATCCATTTTCACCGAAAATCTCAATACCGCAATGCAGGCGTTGAAGAAACTGAAGTTTGGCGAAACCTACGTCAATCGTGAGAATTTTGAAGCGATGCAGGGTTTCCACGCGGGCTGGCGAAAATCGGGGATTGGCGGTGCCGATGGCCGTCACGGGCTGGAAGAGTATCTGCAAACTCACGTAGCCTATTTACAGGCGCACGAGGATTAAGGGGCGGAGCGGGAACGCAGTCGTCTGTCAGATAATTCGCTGGCAGGAGAAACACGACAGGTTCCTACCGCATGTCCTTGTGCATTAATCCCTCAACCGAACCTGACTTTTCAGCAGCGCCCAGCCGCTCACCAACGCCAGCACCATTAAATAATACCCAGGGGCGAGACTGGTTCCGGTGGCGGTGATCAGCAACGTACAGATTAGCGGCGCAAATCCGCCGAATACGGTGACGGCAACGTTATAGGTAATGGCCATGCCGCTGGCACGGGTGCTGATGGGAAACAGATCCGCCATCATGGAGGGTACCGTGGCAAAATAAACCGATTTCAGCAGCGCCATCCAGCCCACCAGCACCAGCAACCTTGCTGGTGTAGGATGATCAACCACCTGCGAGAACGCCGGATAGATAGTCAAAATCAACAGCCCCAGCGAGCCCCACATCAGCGGTCTGCGACCCGTTTTTTCCGCCAGCAGCCCCATCAGCGGCGTCACCACCGTCAGGATCACGCCCGCCAGCAGCGTGGCGCTAAAGGCCGCCGAACCGGGTAAATGCAGGCTGCGTGTGGCATAGGTCGGCACATAATTCAGCATATAGTTGATGCCGGTTGAAATGACCATCAAACCCGTCGCCAGCAGCATCAATGTTTTTTGCCGGGCAAAAAGCAGCGTAAGCGGCGAACGCACCTTTTCACGCGTCACGAAACTTTCAGGTTCATGAACGTGGCGACGGATATACAACCCTACCGGGCCAATCAGCAGGCCAAATGCAAACGGAATGCGCCATCCCCAGTCCTGAATCTGCGACTCGCTCAGCCAGTGAGTCAGGCCCAGGCCGAATGCGGAAGCCAGCAGCGTGCTGGCCCCCTGGGTAGCAAACTGCCAGCTGGCAATAAAAGCCCGTCGATGGGGAAAGTGTTCCACAAGAAATGCCGTTGAGCTGCCAAACTCACCGCCCGCGGAAAAGCCCTGAATCAACCGCGCCAGCAGGATCATTACCGGCGCAATCAGGCCAATGCTGCGCCATGACGGCATCAGCACAATGATTGCACCACCCAGCGTCATCAAGGAGATGGAAAGCAGCAGCGCTTTTTTTCGTCCGACGCGATCGGCGTAAGCGCCCAGCACCACCGCGCCCAGCGGTCGGATCAGAAAAGAGACGCCAAAGCTGCCAAAGGTCAGCAGTAGCGATACGGCAGGATCCTGCGTCGGGAAAAAAGCATGGGCAATATAGCTGGCAAAGAAGCCATAAACCGCGATATCAAACCACTCCAGCGCGTTGCCAATGCAGGTCGCGAACAGGGTTTTATACAGATTGGGCGTCGCCTGCACCGTCTCAATTCGCCGATCTATTACGGTGCTCATCGCGATGCTCCCTGCTGATAGTCATGATGGCTGGCAAGCAGCTGCCCGCCCTTCTCGCCCAAATCCCACAGCAGACGCGTCATTATTTGCAGACCTTCACGCGCAATGGATTTCAGCATATGTTCATCAACGGCATGCTGACCGCAGGCAGGATAAGAGTGCGGTACCCACAGGGTGGGCAGGCCGAGAATGTGCGCAAACACATCGTTCGGCAGCGAGCCGCCGAGATTAGGCAACAGCGCAGTTTTCTTACCGCTGGTCTGCTGCATCGCGGCCAGCGCCCAGTCGACCAGCGGATCGCGTGGGTCGAGCCGGGTTGCTGGCGAACCACGCAGCACCTCAACCTCAACCTGAGCCATGCCGTGCTTATCCAGATGCGCGCGTAGGTGCTGAGCAATATTTTCCCAGTCGGTACCGACTACAAAACGCAGCTGACAAACGGCGGTGGCGCTGCCAGGAATGGCGTTCATCGGCTGCGCCGGGTTACCCGTGAGAAACGACAGCACTTCCAGCGTGTTCCAGCCATATAAGCGTTCAGTGGGTGTTAACCCCGCCTCGCCCCAACTTTCATCAATTTGCGGACCTTCAGCGCTGCTCACTACTTCAATATCGCTCAGGATGGCGCGGACAGCGTCGCTAATTGCGGGTGGCCTGAGCGCGCTAACCTGCAATTGTCCCTGATGATTGACCAGGCAGGCGATGGCGTTAGCGAGCTGGGTGCCCGGGTTGGAGAGCAAGCCCCCCCAGTTGCCTGAATGGTAATCTCTGTCGCGCGCCTGAATGCTCAGACGAACGTTGACCGCACCGCGCGAGCCAAGAAACAGCGTCGGGCGATCGGCGCTGTGCCTTGGCCCGTCAGAGGCGATAAAAATATCGGCGCTAAGCAGCTGCTGATGGTCACGACAGATTTGTGCAAGGCCAGGCGAGCTGATCTCCTCGCCCATTTCAAACAGGAATTTGCAGTTAAAGCCTAACCGACCGCCGCGTGCGGCAAAAATCTGCTCCAGCGCGGCAATGTTAACCGAATGCTGGCCTTTATTATCGGCGCTGCCGCGGCCGTACCAGCGATCGCCCTCTTCGGTCAGTTCCCACGGGGAAAGCCCTTCGCGCCAGTTTGCATCATCGCCAAAAACCACATCGCCATGTCCATAGCACAGCAGCGTGGGCAAACTGGCGTCTTCGATTTTGGTTGCCAACAGAAACGGTCGGCGCGGTGCCTGAGGATTGGCAATAGGGGTCAGTTCAAAACCCAGCGCCTGCATTGCCGGGCCGATCTCTTCTTGCAGATAGCGTTGCAGTTCCGCGTCGCGATCGTCTCGCTGGCTCTCGGAACGAATCGCGATGCGGCGCGCCAGCGTTTGCTGAAATTTGCCGCTGTCGAAATAGGCTGCCGCCTGTTTTACCGTCTGTTCAGCTGTCATAAATCTGCCCCGATGCGTTTGCATTGTGATTTTGTTATGCAGACCATCTAAGCTAAAATCGCGCTTTGCCACAATTATTAAAATATCAAACAAGCGTTGCTTTAAAAGCAACGCCCGGCTGCACGAAAACGCGGCATGCACTATAAAGAGGCACAGCGATGCACAGTTCGGAAATTCGCTATTTTCTGGCCGTCGCCAGTAGCGGTTCGTTAAGCGCCGCCAGCCAGCAGCTGTTTGTGGCTGTGTCGGCAATCAGCCGCCAAATCCAGCGGCTGGAAGCGGAAATCGGCACGCCGTTATTCGATCGTCACGCGCGGGGAATGGTGCTGAATGATGCAGGCAGGATTTTTGAGAGCCATGTGCGTCGAAGCATGCTGGGAATGGACCAGGCCCTGGCGGAGATTAAAGGCCTGAAGGCGGTGCGACGTACGGCGCTGCGTCTGGCCTGTACCGACGGGATGGCGTTCAGCTTGTTACCCACGCTGTGCTCGCAGTTTCGCCAGCTCCATCCGGCGGTCAGTTTTACACTGACAGTCAGTAGCACCTTAGGCGTGGCGGAAATCCTGCGCCAGGGGGAATGTGACGTGGCTTTCCAGTTTAGCCTGCAACCGGAGCGAGGCGTGAACGTGGTAGGGTCCTGGCCCGCGCCGGTACTGATGGTGATGAATGAACACCATCCGCTGGCGACAAAGCCTTTTCAACTGCGCGACTTAACGGCGTTCCCCGTTGCCCTTCCCGATCAGGGCACCACCGTGCGGCAGCTTTTCGAACTCTCCTGCCAGATGAGCGGCACGTTTATCGAACCGGTGCTGACCTGCAATAACTTCAGTACGCTTTATAGCTTTTTGCTGCAAAATCCGCAGGCCATCACCCTTTGCAGCCAGTTTACCGTGCTGTATCAGGCAAAAGAACATGGCCTGCTGCTACGCTCGCTGGGCATCGATCAGCTTACCCAGCGAACGTTGCAGGTGCAGACAGTCTCTGGCCGCCAGCAATCGGCGGCGCTAAGTCTGTTTTTGACGTTTGTTGCCAAAGAGCTGGAGTTACAAAGCGCGCTTTTTTAGCTGTGAGCAGGCTCAATATTTACCAGGCCGAACCCGGTTACATTTCATGATGCACGGAGAAATGTTGCTACGGACGGGTGTCATGAAATCACGCTATACGCTTTCAGAATTTTTAGATGTGGCCAGGCTGCAAACATTGCAGGACAATTTTAGCCAGTCAATGATGATTGCACTGGTGGTCGTTGATGAAACAGGCGCGCCTGTAACCTCCCCAAGCGGCTTTTCTGACTTTTGCTTAAGGGCGCGCGCGCACCCCAACCGGGCGACATACTGTTATCAGAGTGATAATGCAGGAGGCCGTGCCGCTATGCTGGCTGGTAAGCCGGTCGTGTATCGCTGCTGCTGTGGTTTCGTTGAGTTTGCCGTTCCTATCATGATTAACGGCCACTATCTTGGCGCCTTTATTGCCGGACAGGTCAACGTAGAAAAGGAGAAAGAGCAGACCATTCCTTATATTTTGCATAACCGCCCGGTTATGCCGGATAACCCGTGGCCGATCGATCGTAATCACACAACGCCGCGCATGCCTTATCAACGTCTGGAGTCTACAGCGCGCACGCTGTTACAAGTGGCTTCCTACCTTGTTGAGCAAGCCTGGACCAATACGGTGCAGCGGGAGCTTCATCAGAAAGAGCGGGAACTCTCCGAGGCGCTGCACAAGCGTATCGAAATTGAACGCTCATTGCATGAAGCGGAATTTAAGGCGCTCTCCTATCAAATCAATCCGCACTTTTTATTTAATATTTTAAATACCATCAGCCGGCTGGCTTTTCTTGAAAATGCGCAGCGTACGGAAGCAATGGTACATGACTTCTCCGATATGATGCGTTATTTGCTGCGTAAAAATAACCAGCAATTCATTACGCTGGGACAGGAAATAAACTATGTAAAAAGTTATCTTTCGGTGCAGAAAGTGAGAATGGCAGATCGCTTCACGTATCAGTTTGACATAGCCGAAAAATATTTTTCCGTGCTGTGCCCTTTTCTGTTCCTGCAACCGTTGATAGAAAATTTTTTTAACTATGTCGTTGAGCCTCGCGAGGTGAAAAGCTCCTTACTGATCCGCGCTATGGATAATGGTCACAATATCATTATTGACGTAACAGACAATGGCGATGGGATTTCACCTGAGGATATCGAAAATATTCTTTCGGGCAGGAAAAAACGGCAACAGGGCAGTATCGGAATAAGCAATATTCAGGAAAGAATGCGGTTATTGTTCGGACAAGACGATGCGTTGACCATCAACAGCGCGTACCGGCCGATGATGGGGACAACGGTGTCCGTGCGTTTTCCTCTGCATTCACCCCCCGCTAAGGAGAGCAATAATGTACCATATCGTGATCGTGGAAGATGAGCTGATAGAGTCGGAATCGCTGCATCGTATTGTGAGCCAGAGCGTAAGCAATGCGGAGATTTATCTGGCCCGCACAGGGCGCGAAGCCATGCAGCTGCTCGATCAACTCAGCCATATCAATATGATGCTGGTGGATATCAATATCCCTTTACCGAATGGCCAGCAAGTTATTGAGTATCTGCGACAGCAAGGCAAAGAAACCCGCGTTATCGTGATTACGGCTAATGATGACTTTACCCTTATACGCAGCATGTTTAACCTGAAGGTTGATGATTATTTACTCAAGCCGGTTAAGCAATGCCTGCTTAGTGAGTCGGTCAGAAATAATTTGCGCATCAGTAAAAATGAAATTGCGGCAGCGATTGCGCTGAAAGCACATATTTCCGGTTTGATAGAAAGCGGCGATTATACGCAGTGGCATAATTTTCTTTTCGGCCTGATGGAGCAAAGCGGTGACGGTGCAGCCGCTTCAGATAATGGCAAAAGCCTGGCGGAAGCGCTGGAAGTCTTGCAACAATATGTTGTTGCCGAAAATGAAAAACTGGCTGGCTGCCATGAAAAAATCGGACAGATTATTCTGCTCCTTCACCAACAGGGTTTGGCCGGACATCATTACCGTTTTATGATCGCTGCATTACTGGAAGTCAGCGCCACTATATACGATCTTTTTTTCAGACGAAATTACCGCCACCTCGATTTTATCGCCCGGGCAAAGTTTCATATTGAAAGAAATATTTCAGGAAATATGACCCTTGATAGCATCGCGGAAAAATCTTTTGTCAGTCCCTGCTACCTTAGCAGAACATTTAAAAAAAATACCGGCATTGGCTTTGCCCTTTATATTACGCGTCGTAAAATCAAACTGGCTAAGTCGCTGCTAATGCACAGCGACCTCAATGTTAACGCTATTGCCCTTGAACTGGCATGGCAGGACGCAAATTACTTTTGCCGCATTTTCAAAAAAGAAACCGGTCTGGCCCCTTCTGATTTCCGCAGAAAGAGGGCAAAAAAATCCACACTGTCGACAACATAGTTTACCGCCAGTGTGGAGTGGCCCCGTTAAAATGCGGTTTCGCCTTGCTGCTGGTTTTACAACATGTTGCCGAACGGCGTCCTGGATGCCTGGGGCGTTATGCCCCTTATCCGGCCGCCGTGCTGTGCGGTGACGCCCGCCTCTGGCGCGGCGCTTAACCTCATAAAAAGGAGAATAGTATGTCAGGGAAAGGCCTGGGATTAATTGAAGCCGTCGGGCTGGCGGCAGCGATAAAAGCCGCAGATGCCGCGCTGAAAGCAGCCAACGTCACGCTGGCTGGCTATGAGCTCACCAAAGGCGGCGGTCTGGTGACGCTAAAAATGCAGGGAGATGTTGGCGCAGTCAATGCCGCGATTGCAGCAGGGGCGGCAGCGCTAAAGGAAGCCGACCAGCTTTATTCACACCTGATCATTGCCCACAGTGCGGAAGGTGTGGAAAGTTTTATCCAGTCTGCTGAAACGGTGTTAACCCCCGATTTGGCAGGAAAGTCCTGACGCTTCGATTTCCGCCTGCAATAGCGCCATCCTGTTTTCATCCGGCTGAGCGATATTCGCCAGTGAATAATCCCGACCCAGCAGAGCGTATTTGTTCTCACCGAAGCTGTGATAAGGCAGCAGGTGAAGGGTGTCGACACGGGACATCAGTCGGGCAAATTCGGCAATACTGCGCATCTCTTGCGGATTATCGTTAACACCAGGGATCACCGGCACGCGCACTACCGTTTGGGTAATAAAAGAAATTCGAATCAGATTTTCCAGAATACGCTGGTTACTGACACCCGTAAAAGACGCGTGTACCTGAGGATTAATCGCTTTAATATCCGTCAGGGCAAGATCCACCCAGGGAAAAACCTGCTCTATCACTTCCCGGCTGGCCATGCCCGTCGTTTCAATCGCCGTGTGCCAGCCCCGTTCTTTACAGGCTTTAAGCAACTCGCGGGCAAATACCGGCTGCGCCAGCGGCTCGCCACCAGAGAGGGTGATCCCACCGCCCGACCGCCGGAAAAGGTTTTCCTCTTTTTGCAGTTCGAGCATCACGGCCGCCACCGTCATGCGCTTCCCTTTCATTTCCAGCGCCGCGGTCGGACAGACCTGCGTACACTCACCGCACTGAATACAGCGTTCCCGATCGATAAAGAAGCGATTGCGGATGGAAATAGCCTGCTGCCTGCAAACTGCGATGCACTTTCCACACTCAATGCAGTCATTTTTTTTATAAATCACTTCCGGCTGAGGCCGCTGCGATTCCGGGTTGCTGCACCATTTACAGGCCAGCGGGCAGCCTTTAAGAAAAGGGATGGTGCGTATACCCGGCCCGTCATGCAGAGAGTAGCGTTGAATATTAAAAAGTACGCCTTCCGCGTGGTAATCGACTTTATCCATATCCTGTCCTTTTTTATGCGAGCCACTCCCTGGCCCGCTGTCCTGTTCAGAACTGCTGTTCCGTACGGCTGATGATGTCGTCCTGAACCTCTTTCGCCAGCACGACAAACTGCGCGCTGTAGCCTGCTACCCGCACGACCAGATCCTGATGCTGCTGCGGATTCTTCTGCGCCTCAATCAGGGTTTGCCGATCGATAACGTTAAACTGCACGTGCATGCCCTTTTTATCGAAATAGCTTCTGACCAGGCCGCTGAAATTGCGCAGCCCTTTCTCGCCAGCCAGCGAAGAAGGCAGGAACTTCTGGTTATAGAGCGTACCGTTTGAGGCGATAAAGTGATCGAGTTTTGCTACCGAGTTCGCCGCTGCTGTTGGGCCGAGCATATCCTTGCCCTGGCGCGGTGACACGCCATCGGCCAGCGGTGCGCCGGCCAGGCGGCCATCAGGAAGTGCGCCGACATCTTTGCCGAACAGCACGTTGGCGGAAACCGGATAGATCCCGGCCTGGAATTGCCCGCCGCGCGGATTACGGTATTTCTGCACTTCCTGGCAATAGATTAGCGCACAGCGACGGGCGACCATATCCACGTCGTCAATGTCGTTACCAAAACAGGGCGTGTTTTCCAGAATGCGGCGGATGTCGGCAAAACGCGTCATGCCAGACGTTGTGGAGGATGACGGCTCAGAGGCGGCAGCAAGCTGACGGTAGACTTCGTTTTTGATTGCCGCCGGGTCCAGTAAGCCGTTTTGCTCGATAATGCGTTTAACCACCTCATAGACGGCCTGCTCATCCGGCAAAGCATCGTCAGGCGGCGCTTCGCCGGTCAAATAACCAAAATTGCTCTCCAGCGCGCTTTTCAGTTCGGCAAGGCTGACCCTGCTCTCTTCAAAAACCTGTTTTTGCAGGGCATAAACGGAATCACCGGTATCCGCTACGCCAAAGGCCTGCGGCCCGGTAAAATTGTAAATTGCTCCGCCTTCCTGCAACGATTTTCCGCGTCCGATACAGTCATCAACCAGTCCCGACAGGAATGGCAGCGGACAGCGCTCCCCGTGGGCAAGATCCACGCTGTTACAGGCTTCCACCAGCTGATGGACAAAATGCGCCATTTGCTGGCTGAAGGCGGCGTAAAAGTCATTGATGTCGCGATAAGTGGTGATTTCACCCGTGGCCGGCCCCAGCTGTTTATCGCCTGCGCGGCCGTTGTTCAGGGTGATTTCCAAAACCCTGGCGACGTTAAAGAAGGCCGCGTCATGCCAGCCTTCCGTACGGTGTGGCGCCTGAGGTTCAACACAGCCAATAATGCAGTAATCGCGCGCGTCGTGCAGCGAAACGCCCCGATTTTGCAGCGCCGGTATAATAACTTCGTCGTTATACATGGCCGGGACACCCAGCCCCAGACGCACCAGCTCACAGGCGCGGTAGAGGAAAGCATCCGGCGTCCCCTGCCAGACGCGAATAGAGAAAGAAGGTTGCGGCAAACGGACGTGGGCCGTGGCTTCCATGCACATATAGCTCAGCTCGTTGGTAGCGTCACGCCCCTCTTCCGTCTGCCCTCCCACGCACAGGTTCTGAAATACGGCGTAACCGGCAAACGCCTGAGCCGATACCTCGTCGCGGGTTTTATTTATATCATTAAGTTTGATCCAGCAGCAGTCGACCAGTTCCTGAGCAAACGCGTGGGTAAGGGATGTATCCGCAGCGAGATAAGGATACATATACTGGTCGAACCGTCCTGGCGAGATAGAGTGGCCGCTGGATTCAATCTGCAACATGCTTTGAATAAACCAGAAGGTCTGGCAAGCTTCCCAGAAAGTCGTGGCGCCCTGTTCCGGGACGCGAGTACAGTTTTGCGCAATCTGTTCCAGCTCGCGCTGCCGAAGCGGATCTTTCTCTTCCTGAGCCAGACGGGAAGCCTCCTGCGCATAACGATGGGCAAAGGCAATCGCGGCTTTATAGGTGATAATCAGCGCGTGGTAGAACTGCTGGCGGCGGATATAATCCGGCTGGCTGCGATCAAGCTGTTCGAGCGCGCGGGTCACTTCATTGATAATGCCCTGAAAGCCGATTTTCAACACTTTGCCGTAATCCACGCTGACGTGTCCCACGCCGCCAAAGAAATAGTTCCCCACGGTAAAAACGCCGCCGGCCATACTGTCGTGCGTACCCTGAGACATATAAGATGCCGCCAGGGCACTGGTGGTTTTACCCGGCCAGTACTGAAATGCCTCGCGCAGCGCCTGCGCGGTTTCACTGGGAATAATGAAGGGATCGGCCAGACGATGTTCCATGGTCGTAAACTCTTTTTCTACCCAGTCGTAAGAAAACTCCGGGCAGATCTGCGTCGAACGGGGATGGATCGTTACTGCACCGACGATCAGCTCGTCGGTACGAATGACGATTGGCAGCGCGTTGAAGAGTTTCTCCACGGCTTTTGCCCGGCGCATGATGGCGGGTTGATGCTCGTTTTCTTTATACGCCTGCGTAACCAGTACCGCCCGTGCGGCCTCCACGTGAGGTCGGGCCTGAATAAGCCTGTTTTTCAGTCGTATAATGCGATCGGTCGGCTCTGAAAAACCTTTCTCTAACATAATTTCACTCCCTGAATACGGTGGTTGGATCGGGTAGCTTAAGTGGCGTCATGAGCAATGACCCGCATAGCTTCTTCCACAGCCGACAGCTCGCCAAATATTGCCAGCGTGGTGACGTGCTGTGGGCAACTGCCGGTAATTTCTGTCACTACTATCTGGGCACTTTTGCTGGCCAGATCGGCATAGAAATAGAGATCGGGCACCGGCAGCATCAGCAGCCCGACCGCATCAATGCGAATCAGCCCGACGCGGGCACGAAACTCTGCCGGCATCCGGCGCTGCAACATTGCCAGCGTATCGGGCGTGGGGGCCTTAATAAGACGCGTTTTCATGGTTAACAGCCTGTCTCAGCGGATATTAAGCGCCTCCACCATCACGCAGCGGCGGCAGCGGGTAAAAGAGCGGGCCGAGGTCAGCCCTTCTCCCGTCGGCCCGGCAATGGTAAAGGTGGTATAGCCCTCGCCGCCCACGCCGATCCCGGCAAAGGAAGGGCCATTTTTGACAAAAATAGTGGTCTGGATTTGGCGAGCCATTTTGCTCAGTTTATCGATATTGGTGGAATGCATTATCGCGGTGTGCCGATGCCCCTGCTCAACCTCTACAGCAAGTTCAATAGCCTCGTCCACGTTAGCCGCCCGCACCACGGGCAGAACCGGCATCATCATTTCATGAACGACAAAAGGATGGGATTTATCCGTTTCCAGCAGGATGACCCGAACTTCTTCAGGGGTGGTAATGCCCAACTGCTGAAGGATATAACGGGCATCTTTACCGACAAAAGCCGTTGCCGGTCCGCTTCCCTGCTCGTTCATTACCAGCCTTTGGAGCTGCTGGATCTGTTTTTTATCGCTTAACAACCAGGCGCCGCTTTTTTTCATGCAGTGAATAAGGTAGTCGGCAACCTGACTGACCACGATGACTTCTTTTTCGGCTATGCAGGGCAGATTATTATCGAAGCTACAGCCATTCACGATATCGCGGGCGGCCTTTTCTATATCCGCCGTTTCATCAACCACCACCGGCGGATTTCCGGCACCCGCCCCAATCGCTTTTTTGCCGGAGGCCATCACCGTTTTGACAATCGCCGGCCCGCCAGTGGCAACCAGCATGTTGATGCGGGGATCGGCAATCAGCGCAGTGGTGTTGTCGAGGGAGGGTTGTGACACCGTCACTACCAGATTTTCAGGCGCTCCCAGCGCCGCCAGCTTTTGGTTTATCAACGCAATAGCGTGCAGTGAAACATTACGCGATCGGGGATGCGGGCTGAACACGATGCTGTTGCCCGCCGACAGCATGCTGATGCTGTTATTAATGATCGTTTCCGTTGGGTTGGTGGTTGGCGTTATTGAGGCAATGACGCCCCAGGCGGAAAATTCCATCAGCGTCAGACCTCTGTCGCCGCTCTGCGCACGGGTGCAGAGATCTTCAGTGCCTGGCGTTTGCAGCGCTGCCACGCGGTTTTTAATCACCTTGTCAGCGCAATTGCCCATTCCCGTCTCTTCTACCGCCATCCGGGAAAGGGTGTTTAATACCTCTTCCTGCGAAAAGAGTTCACGAAGCCCGCGGATAAAAGCGTTACGATCCTGCATTGAACAGTGGTGAAACTGCACCTTCGCCCGTGCCGCTGCGCTAATCGCTTCCTCTACTGAGTCAAAGATACCGTCACAAACCGACAGGCCTTGCGTATATTTGCTAAGGACCTGCGAGACGGCCCGGGTAATTTCATCATCATTCATCTTCAAGCTTCCTTACCTGGCATCCCGATGTCCATTGAAATCAGATGTAGGGTGTGGTGGTGGATTTGATCGGTGTCGGATCCAGCGCGGCAAGCAGCTGTAAACCTGTCTCACGTGCGGCTATTACCGCCTGGCGAACCGCACCGGAATCCCCGGAGAAGGTGAAAATCACTTCATTACTGAAGCTGGTGCCTTTTGCCGGACTGGCATAACTGACCGCCTCGATAACGGCAGCTTTTGCCGCCGCATCGGCAATCACTACGCCAATCGCCGCAGGCGAAGCACAGGTCATACCAAACGCCTTTCCTGGTGGGGCGCCAAACGCCTTGTAGAGTGCATGGCTGGCGCGGGCGGTGTACTGAAACTCCAGATGTCCCGCAGGCGTACCATAAACATCTCCCATCGTGCGGGCGATTTCGCTGAGCGTGACTTCAACGGCACGGCGCACATCCGATACGTCTTCTGCACCAAAAATAATCATGCAGCCGTGGCCGCCGCCGCCTTCGGTATCCCGCGCCAGTTCAATCGCCACGATTTCGCTGTTGGTGGCTTTTACCGCTTCGTCGGCGGCAAAAATATGCGGGCCAGCGCCGGTTCGCCCGCCAATAATGCCCAGCGAACGGTATTTGCCGTCGATATGCATCACGTCATGCAGTTGGTTGTCGACATTCGCAATGACCAGACCAATCGTATGGCCCAGCGCCGTCCCGACAAACTCCGTTAATCCACATCCCTGCGTGTTGGTCCGTTTCTCAACTGACCGTTCTGCCGTCTCTTTGTTAATGACGTCAGAGATTATCTGCTGAATGCGTTCCTCATCGCGCATAGCCACCCTCCCCGGGCCTGATTAGCTGACGGCCTTAGGCAGGATTTTTTCCACTTCAATATGCGGTCGTGGAATGACATGTACCGACACCAGCTCGCCCACTTTACCCGCTGCGGCGGAACCCGCATCCGTCGCCGCTTTTACCGCACCGACATCGCCCCGTACCATGACCGTTACCAGCCCGGAACCGATTTTTTCATAGCCCACCAGCATCACATTCGCCGATTTGACCATGGTATCGGCGGCTTCAATCGCCGACACCAGCCCTTTTGTTTCAACCATACCTAATGCTTCCTGTTGCATAATAACCTCGCTAATGAAAGGAACAGAGGTTAAGGAACTTCATCCTTAACGGTTTAAAAGTGGTTCGCTGGCAATAAAGTTGCCTGCCTGCCGCCAGCTATCGCCGCGGCATCTTCAGCAATCATCTTTTCTTCGTTGGTCGGGATCACGGCGATAACCGGGCTGCCCGGCGCTGATATCACGCCGCTCTGCCCACCCCGAATAGCCAGATTTTTTTGCTCATCCAGACGCAGGCCAAACACCGCCAGCCGCCTGACCGTCAACTCGCGTACCAGCACGGAGTTCTCGCCAATGCCGCCGGTAAAAATGAGCGCGTCCAGCCGATCCAACGCGGCCAGATGTCCGCCTAAATGACGGGCCAGCCGGTGTACCATCACCTCAATCGCCAGCCTGGCGCGGGGAACGCCCTTTTCGCAGGCGGCCTGGAGCGTACGGCAATCGCTGGAGAGCCCCGACAGTCCGAGCAAACCGCATTGCGTGTTGGCAAGGTGGCAAAGCGATTCAATGGACTGCCCGGTGCATTTCGCCAGCCAGGCTGCCGCACCCAGATCCAGATCGCCGCAGCGCGTCCCCATGACCAGTCCCTCCAGCGGCGTCATCCCCATCGAGGTATCGACGCTGCGCCCATTTTTCACCGCGCAGACCGATGAACCGTTGCCAAGATGCGCAATAAGGATGCCGTGATGAGCAGGATCGAGTTGCAGATAAGCCACCGCTTCTGCTGCTATATAGCGATGCGAGGTGCCGTGAAAGCCATAGCGTCGGATCTGATAGCGTTGCTGAAATTCCAGCGGAATGGCATAGGTGTAAGCTTCCGGCGGCATTGTCTGGTGAAAAGCGGTGTCAAATACCGCAACCTGCGGCAGTTCAGGCAGCAGCGCGAGGGCCGCTTCAATGCCGATCAGATTTGCCGGATTATGCAAAGGGGCCAGCGGCGACACGCGGCGGATTTTATCGACGGTTTCCGGCGTCAGTAATACCGAATGCGTAAACTCGCTGCCGCCATGCGCGACTCTGTGCCCAATTGCGCAGAGCGAACCCAGCATATTCAGCCGGGTCAGCTGCGAAAACAGCAGGCTCAGCGCACACCGGTGGCTCGGCTCGTCAAGAACAAGCGTGGTTTTTTCGCCCTGGGCCTCGACGAAGGTCATACTCGCTTCCGGCTGCCCCAACCGTTCTGCTAAGCCGGAGAAGACGGGCGTGTTTTCCTGCAACGGCAGCACTGAAAATTTCAGCGAGGACGAGCCGCAATTAATGACTAAAACTCGTGTAGCTGAAGAGGCCATACTCCGATCTCCCCTGGTCAGAAAACTAAGCCGAAACCAGCGGGTAACGACTGGCGCTAAAGCGGAGAATCGCCGCACGGGCAATGGCGATATCCTGTTCAGCTGTTCCGCCGCTAACGCCAATACCGCCCAGTAATTGCCCCTGTGACCAGCACGGCAGTCCGCCTCCCAGCCAGCATATCCCTGGGTCAGCTGCCAGCGCGTGCAGCCCCATTGCGGGCTGAACCTGTCTGCCGAGCTCGTGCGTCGCCATTTTCAGCGCTACCGCCGTCCAGGCTTTCTGCGGAGCCAGTCGGTGGCTAATCAGCAACGCCTCTTCCATGCTAAAGAAATAGCGCTGATGACCGTGGGCATCCACCAGACTGAAGACTACCGGCACCTGCCGGGCCTCGGCCTCCTCACGTACGGCGTGGGCCAGCCATGCCGCGTCATCGAGATTCAGACCGGTTTTTGGCCGGGCTGTATGGCTGGCGATAGCAGTATCAATGCAAACTTCAAGCCTGGGGGCCTCAGAACCCTTATAATCGATCATCTTTATTCCTCATCCTGCTTCCCTTGTGTTGACGCATCATGCATTTTTAATGAATCCACGATGCCAACCACTGCCGCATCAATCACCGAATGGTCTGTCGCGTTGCTCATCCTGGCGGAAGTGCCGGTGGTGACGATAACGACTTCGCCATTTCCGGCACCCACGCAGTCCACTGCAACCTGGGCATACCCCGTAGGAAGATAGTGTTCATTCAGCCGCGCAACGACCAGCAACTTAGCCCCGTTGAGTGAGGCGTGCTTACTGGTGGAGACCAGCGCGCCGGTAACTTTTGCCAGATACATCGTTTCCCCTTAACGTCCCTGAATAACGCTGATATTCCACCGTCGAAGCTCGTCCCGGGCAGCCGGGGTAATTAACGTGTTCCGATCGAGATACAGGCTTTGCCCTGGTGTCATAAGCCGCACGTCCCGCAGTGCGATCAGGCGATCTTTTCTTTCCACGGGCTGGCTTCCCTTAACAACCACACCATACTGTTGCAGGGTGGCAATATGCCGGGCGATCAAGGCCCGGAGCGCGGAAGGAAGCCATGTTGCAGTGCATTCCGGGCCGAGCGTGGCGATCACCTTTTTCTGCCTGCCGAGCGCATAAAAAACCCACTCGCAGGCCATGTTGTCTCGCAGGCCCGACGCGATTTTCATCAGGCTGTTCAGCGACAGCGACGGCAAAAAAAGCAAAATAAAATCAGCGGGCTGTGACTGGATGCGGGGGTTTTCAAACCGTGCCGCGCCTCCCCGCTTAAGGTTCCACAGCTGGCAGCCTGCCTTTACAGCGGACTGACTGGCGCTGTGTGAGAAGGCAATTCGCAGCTGATAGCCTGCACGGTGCAGCGCTTCAAGGCACTTCAGGCTGCCTGACAGGCTCTCGATTTCGCCGCCGGTCATCACGATTTGCAGGCGTCCGGGCTGTACCTGCCTGTGCGCGCTGAGGACCTGGCTGATTATCGCGTCCAGACGGTGCGCAAACGTCTGCGGCCTGCTCTCTTTCCGCGCCTCAGCCATGTCAGCACGCCTGCTGCCAGCGGTGAACGATATCGCCGTTATGCAGCCCAAAACCGTTCGCTTCTTCCCGATCTATATGCAGTTCCAGTACCGCATCCTCACTGACACGCACCCGCACATGTCGCATAATGCCGCCGCGTGGGCCGGCCGCTTCAATGTCGATCTCCATGCCATCAGATAATTTGTGCTGTGCGGCTTGCTGCGGTGAAATATGCAGATGCCGCCAGGCAACAATGGTCCCGCGCTTTGCCTGCACTCGCCCGCGAGGGCCAAGGATCTCAATGCCTGCGGACTCCTGAAGTTCACCGGACATCCGCACCGGCGCTTTCACGCCCAGCACAAAGCTGTCGGCAATGGAAATTTCAATTTGGGTGGTGGTGCGCAGCGGCCCCAGCACCCGTACGCCGGCGATATCGCCTTTAGGGCCATGTAGCGTAACCGTCTGATCGGCGGCAAATTGTCCGGGCTGCTTCACTGCTTTCATCCGCGTTAACGTTGCGCCATAGCCAAACAGCGTTTCCATATCCGCCAGGCTGAGATGCAGATGACGATTGGAAATCCCTACCGGAATAGCCAGCCTTGTGGGCTGAATTCCCGCTGTTGCAGACAGCTCCTGCATAATTTGTCGGGTAAGCGTTAAGGCCTGCGGGCAATGGTTCATTCTTTTCTGTCCTTGTTAAGAGATTTCTGTCAGCAAGCGGTCAATATCCTGAGCCGTGGGCGTGCGCGGATTCGACAGGGTACAGGCATCGGCTAAGGCCGCAGAAATAACTGACTGACGCAGCCGGCAAATATTCTCCCGTGTAATACCGTATTCAGTGAGCGTTTCGGGAATAGCAAACTGCTGATTCAGATCGCGAATATGATCGATTAATTTGCCAACTGCATGACGATCGTTATCCGTGTCGATCCCCATTATTTTTGCGCATCTCAGGTAACGCTCCGTTATTACTGGATTTTGCGTCGCGCAGTTATAGGCAATAATTTTCGGCAGCAGCATTGCGTTAATTCTGCCATGCGGAATATGCAGCATCCCGCCAATAGCATGCGCCATACCGTGGACCAAACCCAGCCCGGAGGAATTAAATGCCATTCCGGCCAGACAGGCCGCGTGATGCATTCGTATCCGCGCCTTAATATTTTTTTCCTGATAAAACACGTCGGGTAAATATTTGACGGTCAGGGCAATCGCTTTCTCGGCAAAAGCATCACTGAAATCATTAGCCCCCGTGGAAACCAGTGCCTCAATAGCATGCGTCAGCACGTCCATCCCTGTATCTGTCGCCACCTCTCGGGGGACGCTAAGCACCAGTTGAGGATCCAGAATCGCACTGTCGGGCAGGATATTCGCCGTAACCAGCGGATATTTTCGCCCATTTTCCGGGTCGGAGATAACTGCATAAGCGGTGGCTTCTGAGCCTGAACCACTGGTAGTGGGAATAGCAATCAGCTCAATGTCGCTGCCCATCTCTTCAAGCGTCACCTTAATGGCTTTTGCCGCATCCAGCGAGGATCCGCCGCCAAGCGCAATAATCACGTCGGGTTTGAAGTCATTAAAACGTGCGGCTCCGGCCTTCACGATTTCCACATCGGGATCCGGCCTGACATCCGCATAAATACAGACTGAAGCGCGTGGCATTGCCTCAATCAAAGACTGCGTTTTTCCTGATGACACCATAAATGCATCGGTGACAATGCCCACCTTGCAGGCGTCGAGGCGTTGTAATGAGTGAATCGCTTTTTCACCGAAATAAATATCAGGTATGGATAGCAGATGACAAACCATGTTCTCAACTTCCTCAGGCGGCTGTTCTGACGTTTCTGGCGAGGAGACTGCGGATTAAATTAGCACTAACGGAGGAAGGACAAACTACGATTGCTTGCGCGGAGAGCGGATTAAATTGTGCTGTCGGTTTGGTAACTGACAAAATAATGCAGAGGAAGTACAGGCGTATTGACTGACGAAGCAGCGGGTTTTGTCGATATATACTGCCCTGCGCCGGTTATCGCGCAGGGCGTGCTTTTTCCCCGGCGGGCAGCTTTATTTCAAATCCACCTGATAGAAAATATGTTTACCAAAGGGATCGACCTGATAGCCGCTCACTTCTTTTCTGACCGGTTCGAAAATGGTCGAATGGGCAATCATCACCGCGGGCGCCTGGTCGTGCATAATCTGCTGCGCCTGACGGTATAATTCAATACGTTTATTGTGATCCTGCTCGGCACGAGCCTGCGTAATCACCGTATCGAAAGGCTTGTAGCACCATTTGGAGGAATTCGAGCCGCCGTTCGCCGACGTACAGCTAAACAGAGGGCCAAAGAAATTATCCGGGTCGCCGGTCGCCGTGGTCCAGCCCATCAGCGCGGCCTGGTGTTCGCCATTTTTCACCCGTTTGAGATATTCACCCCATTCAAAGCTGACAATTTTCGCGTTGATACCGACATTGGCCCAGTCAGCCTGAATCATTTCCGCCATGCGCCGGGCATTGGGATTGTAAGGCCGCTGAACCGGCATCGCCCACAGCTCAATAGTGGTGCCGGGCTTGATGCCCGCCTGCTGAAGGAGGATTTTGGCCTGCTGTGGATCGTAAGCGTAATCTTTCAGCGCGTTGTCCGCGCTCCAGACATCAGGCGGCAGCAGGTTTTTTGCTACGGTTCCGGTTCCCTGGAAAACCGCCTGAATAATCGCCGGTTTATTAATTGCCATGGTCAGCGCCTGGCGCACCTTCAGGTTATCCAGCGGCGCTTTTTGCGTATTAAAAGCCAGGAAACCGGTGTTCAGGCCCGCCTTCTGCATTAACGTGACTGACGTGTTCTCTTTCATCCGTGGCAGATCGGCGGGGTTCGGAAACGGCATGACCTGACACTCGTTTTTCTCAAGCTTCGCCAAACGGACTGAGGCATCCGGCGTGATAGAGAAAACCAGCCGATCCAGCTTTGCTTTGCCCTGCCAGTATTGCGGGAAGGCGCGATAGAGAATGCGGGAATCCTTTTGGTACTGCACCAGCTCGAAAGGCCCGGTTCCCACCGGCTGCTGGTCGACCTTTTCCGGCGTGCCCGCCTTCAGCATCGCATCGGCATACTCGGCGGAGAGAACAGAGGCGAAGTACCAGCCTAAATCAGCCAGAAACGGCGCTTCGGCATGTGCAAGGGTAAAACGCACGCTGTGCTCATCAACTTTTTCTATTTTTTTCAGCAGCGTACCGAACTCCAGACTTTCAAAGTTAGCGTAAGTCCCGTTGGAAACGTTATGGTAAGGATTGTTGACGTCTTTTTGCCGCATAAACGAGAAAATCACGTCATCGGCATTAAAATCTCTGGTGGGTTTAAACAGCTTCGTAGTGTGGAATTTAACGCCTTTACGCAGATGAAAAGTGTAAACGGTGCCGTCGGCGCTGATATCCCACGACTCCGCTAAGCTGGGGATCAGTTCAGTGGTGCCCGGTTTAAAATCCACCAGCCGGTTGTAGATGGGCACCGCGCTGGCGTCCACGCTGGTACCCGAGGTAAACAGCTGCGGATTGAAGTTTTCCGGCGAACCTTCCGAACAAAAGACTAACGTCTTCGCGGATGCGCCTGAAGCAACGGCCAGCGTCAGTGCGGCCATGGTCATTCTGAGTCCCAACTTTTTCATCGCCATCCTCTCGTTGTCGATTATTCCTGTTTGTACAGAGAGTAATCTAAACGCTGGCGAAGCGCAGAACCAGAGTCAAAATGGGATGATCTTCATACATTTTGATTATATTTCAGGATTTTAGGGGGATAGCGATTAACGAAATACCCTGCCGGGCGGCAGGGTATCTTACTCGGGCATTAATTCAGGGTATAGTCGAGTGTAATTTCAGTGTTCAGCAGCTGCGACACCGGGCAGCCTTCTTTGGCTTTATTGATGATTTCATCAAATTTAGCGCTGTCCACGCCAGGCAGTTTAATCTTGCTCTGCAACGCGACTTTAGTGATTTTGAAGCCTTCGCCGACTTTATCAAGCGAAACGTCAGCGACGGTATCGATGCTTTCCGGCACCAGGCCTTCATTGCCAAGCATCAGCGACAGTGCCATAGAAAAACAGGCCGAATGCGCAGCGCCAATCAACTCTTCAGGGTTGGTGCCTGGCTTGCCTTCAAAACGGGTATTAAAACCGTAAGGTTGCTCTTTCAGCGCGCCGCTTTCGGTGCTGATGGTCCCCTTACCTTTTTTGATATCGCCTTCCCAATGCGCCTGCCCTTTCTTATGAATGGTCATGAAAATCCTCCCGTTTATTAGTGATGAGTTTTCAGTATAGTGGCTTTTTACGACTTTGCCGGGGAACGGCTTGCAAATGCTCAATAGCTGACCGTTAATAAAAGAAGACTAACAGGAGAACCACAATGTTTAACGTAGATGATGTAGTACAAAGCAAAACTGGCGGGCCTAAAATGGTGGTGTTAGAGGTGAAAGGCGACACGCTCTACTGCGCCAGAGTGGATGACAAAGAGAAAAAAGAAATTGAGGTCCCCACCAGCTCGGTAAACCTCTATCACGAAGAAGGCGACTTCGGCGTCTGCTGAATCCCGGCAGGCAGCATAAAATATTCGGTTAACACAAGCTGCCCATCTTACCGGGCAGCCTGTTATTCACCTTAACGATAACGGTTTTTATTCATTTTCCGGCCATTGACGATCATAGCGGTATTACCGTAAGCAACCACCTGCAGGTTTTCAATCGCTTCGTACGCCTGCGAAACACCTGAACAGACAATCTGGATATCCAGTTCAACATTCTGTTACGGTAAAACAACATGACCGCTGTTACTTACCCGATGAATGGTATTAATTTAACATTAAAATATAATAAACAGTCCTGAAAAAGGACTTCATAAATATTTTTACTTGCGCTGCATCATGGCGAATATACCTTTCACCTTTCTGCTTGTTTATCTCAATTATCACCGTGATAAATTAGGAATTAATGATGCAAATCGAAGCGTGTAGAATAAAAAACAGGTGAGAAAGTTAAAATAAACAAAAATAGACAAGCGCAATAGCCCTTTTCCCTCTAAAAAGAGTAGGCTATATTCGCTGAACGACTTCATTCAAATCAGGAAAACAGCATGATTCAGGATTTATCCAGCCAGTTATGCACGCGTTTCTATCGTTATCTGGCCGTCACCAGCCAAAGCAACGCGGTTTCCACTCAGTTACCCAGCACGCCAGAGCAGCATGATATGGCCAAACTGCTGGCTGAAGAGCTGCGTGCGTTAGGACTGAAAGAGATTGTTATTGATGAGCACGCGACGGTAACGGCGGTTAAACCCGGTAATCGCCCGAATGCGCCACGCATCGGCTTTATCACCCATATTGACACCGTAGACGTGGGGCTTTCACCTCATATCCATCCGCAAACGCTGCGTTTTGAAGGTCAGGATCTCTGTTTAAATCAGCAGCAGGATATCTGGCTGCGCGTTGATGAACATCCGGAAATCGCCGCCTATCAGGGGCAGGAAATTATCTTCAGCGACGGCACCAGCGTGCTCGGTGCAGATAACAAAGCCGCCGTCAGCGTGGTAATGACGCTGATGGAAAATTTGCAGGATGACACGCCGCATGGCGATATTGTGGTGGCCTTTGTACCTGATGAAGAGATCGGCCTGCGCGGTGCCAAAGCGCTCGATCTGGAGACGCGTTTTAACGTGGATTTCGCTTATACCATTGACTGCTGCGAGCTGGGCGAAGTGGTGTATGAAAACTTCAATGCGGCAGCGGCAGAAATCGTCTTTACCGGCGTGACGGCGCATCCGATGTCCGGCAAAGGCGTGTTGGTCAACCCGCTGCTGATGGCGCTGGATTTTGTCGCTGAGTTCGATCGTCAGCAGACGCCCGAGCATACCGAAGGACGCGAGGGTTATGTCTGGTTTAATGATATGACCGCCAATGCCAGCCAGGCGCGGCTCAAAGCATCCGTTCGCGACTTTGATCTGGCCTCGTTTACCCAGCGTAAACAGCAGATTGCCGAGGTCAGCGCCAGCGTTGCTGCAAAATATCCCACTGGAAAGGTCGAATTTAACCTGACCGATATCTACAGCAATATCAGTAATGCTATTGGCGAGGATCGCCGGGCGATTGATTTGCTGTTTGCCGCGCTTAAAGCGCTGGATATTGCGCCGAAAGTGACGCCGATGCGGGGTGGCACGGACGGTGCCGCGTTGTCAGCAAAGGGTTTGCTAACGCCAAACTTCTTTACCGGTGCGCATAATTTTCACTCAAAATTCGAGTTTTTACCGGTACCGTCGTTTGTGAAGTCGTATCTTGTTGCGGAAAAACTGTGTCGGCTGGCGGCGGAATAATCTCACTTCACCGGCAAAAATCAAATTGCGGGAAGCGAACTTCCCGCGCGTTGAATCAGAATGAAACCCAGTCGTCAGCAGCCGCTTTTGCCGCCAGCGGGCGAGCAGCAGCAGCAACGGCACGAACCGGTGCCGGGCTTCTTGCCGGGCTGTCAGCAGAAAGACGGAATTTAGAGACGGACAGCGTCAGTTCTTCGGTCTGACGTTCCAGCGCGCTGGCCGCTGTGGAAACTTCTTCCACCAGCGAGGCGTTCTGCTGCGTCACGCTATCCATTTCCGTAATCGCGGTGCCAATCTGCGAAATACCTTTGCTCTGCTCTTCAGAGGCTGAGGCGATCTGCTTCATGATTTCAACCACTTCCGCCACGGCTTTCAGCATTTCATCCATGGTGCTGCCCGCTTCGCCAACCAGTTTGGAACCGTTACTCACGCGGCTCACCGAGTCGGCAATCAGCGTTTCAATCTCTTTTGCCGCACCGGCGCTGCGCTGCGCCAGGTTACGTACTTCGCTGGCGACCACGGCAAAGCCACGACCCTGCTCACCGGCTCTTGCCGCTTCCACCGCCGCGTTCAGCGCCAGGATATTGGTCTGGAAAGCGATACTGTTAATCACGCTGGTGATTTCGGCAATTTTATGCGAACTGCCGGAAATACCCTGCATCGTGCTGACCACATCGCTAACCAGCTTGCCGCCTTTGCTGGCGGTCGCGGAAGCGCTCTGTGCCAGCTCACTCGCCTGACGGGCGTTGTCGGCATTGAATTTCACTGTAGCAGTCAGCTGTTCCATACTGGCTGCCGTCTGTTCCAGCGCAGCGGCCTGCTGTTCGGTACGCGAAGAAAGGTCGTTATTGCCGGAAGAAATTTCAGCGGCGCCGCGATAGATATTATCTGTGCCGCTACGGATGGAGCTGACCGCCTCACGCAAGCTGTCCTGCATGGCACTCAACAGAGGCACCAGTTTGCCAACGCAGTTACGACCAATATCTTCCAGCGGATGGCTGAGATCGCCATCGGCAATGCGGCGGAAATGTTCGCGCATGCCGTCCAGCGGACGAACCAGCATTTTGACCAGATAGCGATCGGTAAACAGCAAAATCAGCAAACCCGCGACAACCGCCAACACGATAACCAGCTTGGTCATATCGGTCAGACGATCGACAGTCACGCGGGTTATATCAAGCTTATCGCCTGCGGCAACGTTGAACTTGTCAACGCTGGCACCAAATGCACGGCTAAGCGGCGGCGTTACGGAAGCGGCATGGCGACGGAAATCGTCCAGTACCGGCTGCTGCGCCAGGCGCATCTGCGGCAGGACGCCCTCTTCCAACAGTTTCTGCCAGCTTTCGATGACCGCTGTAGCAAGGCTGGCATTCAGTGGACCTGGTGCTTCGGCTTTAAAGTCCGCCAGCAGTTTGGTCATGTTATCCAGCGCTTTCTGAGCGGATGCCATATCAGCCGGTGCCGTTGCGCTTCCCGCCTGGCGAGATTCGACGGCACGCGTCAGTCGGGTAATAAAACGAAAATATTGATCGTTGCCTTTACTGAGCGTCGTCATTTGGTTGACCAGCAGGCGGTCAACTTCATTTCCCTTGCCCAGTGAATTTAATGAGGAAACGCTGTAAATTCCAACCCCGGTCCACATCAGGCAAAACAGCCCGAGAATCCAAAGCATCACGCTGCGGATGGTAAAGTTTTTTAGCAAATTCATAACTACTCCGTAACGATGTAATAAAGCCGATAATGTCGTCCATGAGGTCGGACGCTTACCGAGGATTATCGGCATCATGACAAAAATACTGAGTAATTATTTCTTGATATTCATTATGTTACGAAACGGAAAATAATGTTAAGTCGTTGCTAAATCAGCTTTTTTTGCCGGGTATGGCACCTGGAAAAATCTCCTGGTGAAATTGGTTTGTTAACAATTTAGCGTTTCAGACGCACCATGTGTTTCATTAACAGCCGAAACAGCTGGGTGCGACGACGCATAAAGCGATTTTCCAGCTTCAGGCCCGCCTCGCCTTTTTCGCCAAAACGCATGACTTTATCCGCCCAGGGCTGCCAGGCGGGCCAGCTCAGTTCTCCCGGCAGCTGATGGGAAAAAACACTCGCCTCTCTGGCAAAGTTCAGCCAGTATTCGCTGACCTTTCGGGCAAAAAGACGGTCATTATCGGTAAATGGCCGTTTACCCATCGTCGAGGCAAGCGCATCCAGCGTATTGAATACGTAGGGGATTTCGTTGCCGTGCCAGGTACCCTCAGGATAGATATCCCGCGAGTTTTCTGAAACGTAATCAAAATAGTAACGCCAGACAGGGACCCCAATGCGATGCTGAGAAAGGGCGACGACGTATCCCATCGTGGTAAAAGTGACATCCCTTGCCACCAGCCTGCCCAGCCGATCGTCGTCATAAACGCCGTCGTATAACATACGGATTAGCTTTAACCGCAGTCCCGGACGCCGTGCATGGCGTAGCTCTTTGATTATTTTTCCCGGATTGACGCCAAAATAGTTGAGCACGCTGGCTTCATCACTGTTGCTGCCAATCATCAGCGGCAGCTTTTGCTGACGGGAAGCGTTAAAGACATCCAGCACCGGCTGCGGTAATACCCGATCGCCCGCGATGGCAACCGGCCCGTTAGCAAAAGCGGGATCGAGCGGCCAGAAAGCTTCAGCAGGCAAAGCGCGAAGCTGTTCGGCGGTGGCGTTCGTCAGGTTAAAATGATGACTAAGTTTTTCACCGGTTTTCAGCGCCGTTTCCCGTGGAATATCGGGGAGCGCATAAGGACTTTGCGCAATCCCCTTATGAAACAGGCCGACGGCCAGCGGCGAGGCGAAAAGTGACAGAACGCTGCGGGCGCCGGAGGATTCACCAAAAATAGTGACGTTATGCCTGTCGCCGCCAAATGAATCGATATTGCGTTGAACCCATTGCAGCGCAGCAATTTGATCGAGTAAGGCGAAGTTATTGACGACTTCGCCAACGGGATACTCTTTATCCAACGCCGGATGGGCGAAAAAGCCCAGATGCCCCAGCCGGTAATTCAGGGTAACGACCACCACACCTTGCGATGCCAGCGGCGCGCCAATGTAGGGCGTTAATCCACCCGCCCCGATACTGAAGCCGCCCCCGTGGATCCAGACCATCACGGGCAAAGGCTTTGATGGCTCGGTTTCAGGCGTCCAGACGTTAAGATAAAGACAATCCTCACTGAAAACGCCCGGATCTCCGCCACCCACGGCGACGCAATAATCCCGGTTTTGCCAGCTGGCGGCAGACCACTGGATGGCATCCCGCTCGCCCTGCCATGGCTGAACGGGTTTAGGCGGCTGCCAGCGCAGTTTGCCGGTTGGCGGTGCAGCGTAGGGAATTCCCCGAAAAACAAAAATTCCCTCTTCCAGGCGTCCGCGTAACGCTCCTTCAGCCGTACCAATCCTTAACAATTGCTCGTTTTTCATTATTCTGTCATTACGCCATTAATAGCCTGTCGACTATTATTTGCAGACTGGAAACCTTTGTCCAACACTGGCGGTCATTTACAGATTATGCTTACCCCAGTCTCATTTTTAACTGGGCGGCAGGGAATATAAATCCCGATAATTCAACAGGTTTATCAGCCGGACGCGCTCTGCATCCGGAGACGGACATTCTGCTTTCTCGCCGGTAAAATTACGCCTGCCCGACTCGTGTATGGCCATAACGGCTTTTCGCCAACAGCATCAGCGAGGTCAATACCGCCGGGATCGCCAGGCTGGTAAAGACCTCGGTGATATGCCAGCCCATAGAGAGCATCTGCGCACCGGCAAACGCGCTGAGTATGGCGCCCATTCGCCCTACGCCATGCATCCAGCTGGAACCTGTGGCCCTGGCATGCGTGGGATAATAGCTGGCGGAAAGCGCGTTCATGCCGGTATTGGCTCCGTTCAGACAGAAGCCGCTACAGAAGGCAATCAGGCTGAGGATCAGCGTTTCTGCCGGCGCATAGCCAATGGCGACGGTCGCGATAGCGCCGGTGAAATAGATCGCCGCCAGCGCCAGGTTAGCGTTAAAACGATCCATTACCCAACCGGCAAAGAGCGAACCTACCGTTCCGCCGGCCTGATACATCGCCGTGACCAACGCCGCCTCGGTAACGGTCATCCCCATATCTTTTACCAGCGACGGTAACCAGCTTCCGATCAGATAGACCAGAAACAGCCCCATAAAATAGCTGCCCCACAGCAGCGTACTGCCGAGCAGATAAGGTCGGGTTAACACCAGTTTTACTGCGCCCTGACGCTGGGCTTTTTCATCCATTGCAAATTCACAGTCGTGACGAACCTGACCAGGCGCCATTTTCTCAACGATCTGGCGAATCTGTTGGGGAGGCGCCTGGCGGGCAAGCAGGAAACGCACGGATTCAGGTAGCCATTTCAGCAGCATCGGCACAATCAGCATCGGCAACAGGCCGCCCAGCACCAGCACGGCGTGCCAGCCAAAGTTAGGGATTAACCAGGAAGCCGCAAAGCCTCCACCTGCCGCGCCAAAGGTGAAGCCGCAGAACACCACGGTAATAATGAAAGCGCGTTTGCGTTCGGGAGAGTATTCCGCCACCAGCGTGCCAACATTGGGCATTGCCGCTCCCAGTCCAAGCCCGGTCAGGAAGCGGAACAGCATCATTTGATCGAGATTTTGTGAGAAGGCGGTGGCCAGCGTCCATAAACCAAAGAAAAACACGCTGCTAATAATGATCACCCGGCGACCAAAGCGGTCTGCCAACGGCCCTGCAAACATCGCCCCCAGCGCCAAACCGATCAGCGCAGCGCTGATGACCACGCCCAACTGAGTGGTGCTTACGCCCCATGACGTTTTTAACGCCGGCGCAATAAAGCCCATTAACGCAATGTCCATTCCATCCATTGCTACCACTGCAAAACAGAGGGCAATAATTCTTTGCTGATAGCGGCTGATGCTGCCTTCGTTGATCAAGGCACGCACATCTGTCGCAGCGATACTCTCCACGTTAGCGCTCCATAGCCAGGGTTGCACAGATAAGCTGGCTGTCGGTTCCTGAAAAAAGTGTCGGCTATCATAACGGATCGTCGGGCGCTCTGGCTGCAAAATTATGTGCTTTTCTGCTGCGATTTGGCATAAAAAAGCGAGCATCCTCAAGGACATTGGGGGCATCTATCGCTTTAACTGATGATTTAGCCAGTCAGCTAAGGGTGGAGGTTATGGAAAAGCGGGCTAATGTTAATTAAGTTTTGCAATATGGTTAACATTTATCTTTACAGAGGCTTGCCTGCTACCCGCCTCGCTGACTACTCTGGGATATGGAAAAAAATTATCTGTTTAACCAGCGCATTCGCCTGCGCCATCTGCATACTTTTGTCGCCGTCGCTCAGCAAGGAACGCTGGGGCGTGCCGCAGAAGTCCTTTCTCTCAGTCAGCCAGCGCTTTCTAAAACGCTTAACGAACTGGAAGAGCTGGTGGGAGCAAGGCTGCTTGAACGCGGTCGTTTAGGCGCTCAGCTTACCGTTATGGGCGAGCAGTTTCTCATTCATGCCGTCCGTATTCTGGATGCGCTCAACCATGCCGGACAATCTTTCAGCCCTGCAAAACCGCAGCAGCCTGATGTATTGCGCGTTGGCGTTTTAACCACCGTCGCGCTGGGCATGCTGCCGTCAATCCTTGAACGTTTTCATTTGCAGCAGCCACAGACTGTCGTGCAGGTAGCGACATTGCATAACAATGTCTTGCTGGCTGGCCTGAAGGCAGGCGAGTTTGATGTTGGCATTGGCCGTATGGCCGATCTGGATATGATGGCGGGCCTGACTTATGAACTGCTTTTCCTTGAGTCGTTAAGGCTGGTGGTAGGCCCGGATCATCCGCTCCTGCGTGACAACGTCACGCTCTCACGAGCCATGAGCTGGCCGGTGGTGATCTCACCGGAAGGCACCGCGCCCAGACGGCTGGCGGAAGCGATGCTGGAGGCACAGGGTTGCCAGCTCCCCGGCACGCTGGTTGAAACCTCAGCCACGTCTCTCGCGCGCCAGCTGGCGCTCCGTTATAACTATGTCTGGTTTGTTCCTTCCGGCGCGGTTAAAGAAGATTTGATGCACCGTTCTCTCACCGCCCTGCCGATTGCCTCACACGGGCCTGGCGAACCGGTCGGTATTATCACCCGCTCCGGCGCGCCGCTCAGCCTCAGTGCCGAAGTGTTGATGGCTGTTACCCGTAAAACCTCTGCGGACTGCGCTTAGCGACTGCGCTTGGCATGGCGCTCGCGATTTTCCAGACGCGCCTGCTCGCTTTTTTTCAGGCCAACATAGCAGGCTCCGCTGCCGCCATGATGACGCTGTGCACTGCAAAAGGCTTGCACCTGCTCAAACTGTGGCAGCCAGCGTGCCAGATAGCTGCGCACAATATTGGCATGAGCGTCATCCTCTCGCCCTTTACCATGAATAATCAGTAAGTTACGAAAGTTACCTCGTTGTGCCTGGAGCATGAAACTGTAAAGGGACTGTCGGCAGGTTTCGACCGGCTGACGCAGAAGATTAAGACTGGCATCAAGCGGATATTTCCCCTGCCGCAGCTTATCCAGCACGCCCTGTTGGATCCCCTCCGCTTTGTACTCCAGTGGCAAGCTAAGGGGAATAACATTCAGAAAGCCGCTGGTCAGCGGATTGTCCAGCTGCGCATCATCTTCAAATGCGCGGGGAGATTTTGGTGAGGGGGATTTCAACCAGTGGATATTTGCGCAATCCTTCAGCGGCGTGACGTCTTCCATCGCGTCTTTGAACAGATCTTCATCTTTAAGGCTCATCATACGGGTCCCCCGGTGGCAACAGATAAATGATGATGTGGTGACACAACCCACCGCGGTAGTTTAGCAAAAATTCAGCCCGGAACGCGCGTTGAATACGGCAGATCGTTCGGACAGCGTAAACCGCTGGTTCCGGCAAAAAAGTTGCGATGAAACACTGGTTATGTAACCAATAATCGACAAGCAGAAGGAAAGTTTGTTTTTAGATGGATTTTTAAACGGAATGTCACTAAACATGACATCCCTGGCTTTTCCAGGGATAAATCACGCGTGATGAGTTCACTTTAGTGACTAAAAAGTGTTAAAATTGACCTCAATCAATAATCACTCGAGCCACTACTATGATCCCGGAAAAGCGTGTCATCAACAGACGTATACAGTCTGGCGGTTGTGCGATTCACTGTCAGGATTGCAGCATCAGCCAGCTCTGTATTCCCTTCACGCTGAACGAGCACGAACTCGATCAGTTGGATAATATTATCGAGCGCAAAAAGCCAATCCAGAAAGGCCAAACGCTGTTTAAAGCGGGCGATGAACTCAAGTCGCTGTATGCGATTCGTTCCGGGAGCATAAAGAGCTACACCATTACCGAACAGGGTGATGAGCAGATTACCGGCTTCCATCTTGCCGGTGACCTGGTGGGATTTGATGCTATCAGCGTGGGTCAGCATCCGAGCTTCTCTCAGGCGCTGGAAACCGCGATGGTTTGCGAAATTCCATTCGAAACGCTGGACGACCTCTCCGGAAAAATGCCCAGCCTGCGTCAGCAAATGATGCGTCTGATGAGCGGCGAAATTAAAGGCGATCAGGAGATGATTCTGCTGCTGTCCAAGAAGAATGCGGAAGAGCGTCTGGCGGCCTTTATTTACGGCCTGTCCCGTCGGTTTGGCGAGCGCGGCTTTTCTCAGCGTGAGTTTCGTCTGACCATGACACGCGGCGATATCGGCAACTATCTTGGACTGACAGTTGAAACAATCAGCCGACTGCTGGGCCGATTCCAGAAAAGCGGCATGCTGGCCGTAAAAGGTAAATACATCACCATTGAAAATCACGATGAGCTGTCGATGCTGGCAGGCCAGAGCCGCGCCATCGCCTGATTTTTACTGCCGGGTCGCTCAGATCCGGCACTCCCTTCTCCCTGTTTTCCTCTCCCTCTTCGTTATGTCCTTCTTCAACAGATAAATAAAAATGAACGCTTTCAGTGAGCTTCGAGGTAAGAATGCGAGCCTTATCGCACTCGCCGTCTGAGAGAAGCTTTAATTGTTATAATATTGATCTGACAGTGACTTTTTGTTTCTCCTCCCGCTATGATTGGGCTATCTTTTAATCTGACACGCATAGCGTATGGAGAACCCGTTATGGCTAAGTATCAAAACATTCTCGTGGCGATCGACCCGCAGCAGGACGACCAGCCTGCGCTTCGCCGCGCTGTTTATCTTAACCAGCGTCTCGGTGGCCGCATCACGGCTTTTTTGCCTATCTATGACTTTTCCTACGAGATGACCACGCTGCTTTCCCCTGACGAACGGACTACCATGCGCAAAGGCGTTGTCAGCCAGCGTACTGAATGGATCCGCGAGCAGGCTAAGGCCTATCTTGAGGCAGGCGTAAACATTGAAGTGAAGGTCATCTGGCACAACCGGCCTTTCGAAGCGATTATTCAGGAAGTGCTGGATGGCGGCTACGATCTGTTGCTGAAAATGGCCCATCAGCATGACCGGCTTCAGGCCGTGGTATTTACACCAACCGACTGGCATCTGTTGCGTAAATGCCCTTGCCCGGTCTGGATGGTAAAAGACCAGCCCTGGCCTGAAGGCGGCAAAGCCGTCGTGGCGGTAAACCTGGCGAGTGACGAGCCTCATCACGATCCTCTGAATACCAGGCTGGTGAAGGAGACGCTGGAACTGGCGGAACTGGTCAATCATACAGAGGTTCACCTGGTGGGAGCCTACCCCGTTACCCCCATCAATATTGCGATTGAACTGCCAGACTTTGATCCGAGCGTGTACAACGACGCGATTCGCGGGCAGCACCTGCTGGCAATGAAAGCGTTAAGGCAAAAATTCAGTATTGATGAAAAATACACCCACGTTGATAAAGGACTGCCGGAAGAGGTGATCCCAAGCCTCGCCAGTCATCTTGATGCCGGCGTGGTGGTGTTGGGAACGATTGGACGTACCGGCCTCTCTGCCGCCTTTTTGGGGAACACGGCCGAGCAGGTTATTGACCATCTGCGTTGCGATCTGCTGGCAATCAAGCCTGAAGGTTTTACTTCCCCGGTCGAACTGGACGACGACGAGGACGATTGACGGAAGAAGAAGAAAGGCCGGGGAAAGCCCGGCCTTTAAGGACGTTATAACGCTTTCAGAATAGCGTCGACGGTGGCTTTTGCATCGCCGAACAGCATCTGGGTATTCTCTTTGAAGAACAGCGGGTTTTGCACACCGGCATAGCCGGTATTCATTGAACGCTTAAAGACCACCACGTTTTGCGCCTTCCACACTTCCAGAACCGGCATGCCCGCAATCGGACTACGCGGATCTTCCTGCGCGGCCGGGTTAACGGTGTCGTTAGCGCCAATCACCAGCACGGTATCGGTATCGCTGAAGTCATCGTTGATTTCGTCCATTTCCAGCACGATATCATAAGGCACGCGAGCTTCCGCCAGCAGCACGTTCATATGGCCTGGCAGACGTCCCGCAACCGGGTGAATACCGAAGCGCACTTTAATGCCCATTTTGCGCAGTTTCTCGGTGATTTCGGCAACCGGATATTGCGCCTGTGCCACCGCCATGCCGTAGCCTGGGGTGATAATCACTGATGACGAGTTTTTCAACAGTTCCGCCGTGCCCTGAACATCAATTTCGCGATGCTCACCCACTTCTTCACCCTCACCCGTTGAGCTGCTGTCGGTGCCAAAACCACCGGCAATTACGCTAACAAACGAGCGGTTCATCGCTTTACACATAATGTAAGAGAGGATCGCACCGCTTGAGCCAACCAGGGCACCTGTAACAATCAGCAGGTCGTTGCTGAGCATAAAGCCCGCGGCCGCGGCTGCCCATCCTGAATAGGAGTTCAGCATTGAAACCACCACCGGCATATCCGCACCGCCAATCGACGCCACCAGATGCCAGCCAAAAGCCAGCGCAATCAGCGTCATCAGGAACAGCGCAAAGCCCTGCACGCCGGTACTCTCAGTGCGCACAAAGATAATCAGCAGGCAGAGTGAAACCACCAGCGCCAGCAGGTTAAGCTTGTGACGATGCGGCAACGCCAGGGGGCGAGATGAAAGCTTCCCACACAGCTTTCCATAAGCTACCAGCGAACCGGTAAAGGTAACGGCACCGATAAAGATCCCCACAAAGACTTCGGTCAGGTGGATGTTTTCCAGTACCACATCCAGCCCCGGCTCGTGGTCAAGGTAGCTGTTAAAGCCAACCAGTACCGCAGCAAGGCCAACGAAGCTATGCAAAATCGCCACCAGCTCCGGCATTTCCGTCATTTCGACTTTTTTCGCCAGACGGACGCCGATAGCGCCACCGATCACCATAGCCAGCAGAACCCAGCCAACGCTGCTGCTGTACGGGCCAAGAATGGTTGCCAGCAGCGCGATAGCCATCCCGGCAATACCAAACAGGTTCCCCTGCTTAGAGGTTTCATGCTTCGACAGCCCCGCAAGGCTGCATATAAATAAAATTGCGGCAACAATGTATGCTGCAGTCACTAATCCGCCAGACATTGATTACCCCTTAGTTTTTACGAAACATTTTCAGCATGCGCTGAGTGACGGTGAAACCACCGAAAATATTGATGCTGGCAATCAGCACGGCGATAAACGACAGGAAGCTTACCCAGCCGCCATGGCCAATTTGCAGTACGGCACCGACAACAATGATGCCGGAGATCGCATTCGTTACCGACATCAGCGGCGTGTGCAGCGCATGGCTGACGTTCCAGACCACGTAGTAACCCACCACACAAGAGAGTGCGAAGACGGTGAAGTGTGACAGGAAAGCAGGCGGTGCTACGTTGGCGAACCAGCCAAACAGGATGATAGCCAGGGCGAAAAGCGCATATTTGCGGAAAGGTGAAGCGGGTTTCTCTTCGACCTTATCTGCCGCTTTCGCCGCAGCTGGCGCGGCTTTTGGCGCGGCGGAGACCTGAATGGGTGGCGCAGGCCAGGTAATTTCGCCATCACGGACAACCGTTACGCCGCGAATCACCACATCTTCAAAATCGACGCTGATTTCACCGTTTTTCTCTTTGCACAGCAGCTTCAGCAGGTTGACCAGATTGGTGCCATACAGCTGAGATGACTGGGTCGGCAAACGGCTTGGCAGATCGGTATAGCCAATGATCTTCACGCCGTTGTCAGTGGTCACGATCTTGTCAGCCACCGTCAGCTCACAGTTCCCGCCGGTTTGAGCGGCCAGATCGACAACCACGCTGCCCGGTTTCATTGAAGCCACCATGTCAGCGGTGATCAGTTTCGGTGCGGGTCGGCCAGGGATCAACGCGGTGGTGACAATAATGTCCACCTCTTCCGCCTGAGCTGCAAACAGCGCCATTTCAGCTTTAATAAAGGCTTCGGACATCACTTTGGCATAGCCGTCGCCGCTGCCCGCTTCCTCTTCAAAATCGAGTTCAAGGAACTCGGCGCCCATACTCTGCACCTGTTCTTTAACTTCCGGACGGGTATCAAAGGCACGAACGATGGCGCCCAGGCTGCCGGCGGCACCAATGGCGGCCAGACCGGCTACGCCTGCGCCAATCACCATAACTTTTGCCGGAGGTACTTTGCCCGCTGCGGTAATCTGCCCGGTAAAGAAGCGGCCAAACTCATGCGCGGCCTCAACGATGGCGCGATAACCCGCGATGTTAGCCATGGAGCTGAGCGCGTCGAGCGACTGCGCGCGTGAAATACGCGGCACCGCATCCATCGACATCACGGTCACTTTGCGCGCTGCGAGCTTCTCCAGCAGTTCAGGATTCTGAGCGGGCCAGATAAAGCTCACCAACGTGCTGCCTTCACGAGCCAGCGCAATCTCTTCGTCCGTCGGCGCGTTAACTTTCATCACAATATCAGACTGCCAGACCTCAGCGCTGTCAGTCAGCGTCGCGCCAGCAGCGACATAGGCCGCATCGTCAAAGCTGGCTGCTTTGCCAGCGCCTTTTTCAATGGCCACGCTGAAGCCCAAAGCCCGCAGTTGCTCAACCGTTTTCGGCGTTGCTGCAACTCGCGCTTCGTTGGGCAACCGCTCTTTGGTTATTCCAATCAGCATATTATTCCCTTACATCAGAAGTGATAGAGATGAGTGCACACTGCCCCGAACGGATAGCCGGGGCACAGTCTGTTTCAAACTGTTTATAAACTACTGAAATTATGTCCTTCAATCCAGACGCACCTGGCCCGAATAACGGTTTTAACGGTAAAAAACTGGATACAGATGGCAAATCTACAATTTTCAGTCTTAATTTAGATGACAAACCGGCAGAATCTGCTAGCTGACACGCAGCTTAACGTTTCTGGTGCCGGTTAAAAACCGTAGATTTAACAAAGAATTAACGATATTAGTAATATTAATTACCGCTTTAAGTGTTAAGCAACGAACATGTGCTTTAATTTAACAATTTTTTAATACTCTCACGAGCGAGACTGGCTGCTGGCTGGCTGGACCGCGCAAAATGCCTGAGACAGAACGCATTATTACATGCAATAATCGGCAGCTAATCTGTTACACATCAAGAGTCCAGCACGTTTTCGTACTCATTTTTTGCGTAAGGCGAAGGATTATTTTTATGAAGCTGAAGAACACCATTCTGGCATCAGCCCTGTTGTCACTCACATCATTAACCGCGCATGCGGCACAGGAACTGACCCCGGAAAAAGCGGCATCGCTGAAACCGTTCGATCGCATTGCCGTGTCAGGCCGCTTTAATGCGCTTAACGATGCCAGCGATGCTGTGTCAAAACGTGCAGATGAACTGGGCGCCACCTCCTACTACATTCAGGGCATTAACGACACCAACGGCAACGGCGGAAACTGGCGCGTGGTTGCCGACCTTTACCGTGGCGATGCGCCTAAAGCGGTTAAAAGCACCGATCGCATCATTAACGGTGTACGTGAACTGACCAAGGCTGAAGCTTACAAGCTGGAACCTTTCGACACGGTGTCAATTAGCGGCTTTTATCACAGCCAGCCTGACGTTAACGATGCCATTACCAAACAGGCAAAAGAGAAAGGCGCGGCCTCTTTCTTTATTATTCGTCAGATTGATGCCAACAGCGGCGGCAATCAGTACATCACGGCCTATGTTTATAAAGCCGATGCGAAAGAACGTAAGGTGCAGTCACCTGACCTGATCCCGGCAGATTCACAGGCAGGAAAAGCCGCTGTCGCTGCTGGCGGTGCCGCAGCAAAAACCGTACAGATCCCTGGCGTCGCCTCCTCCGAAACGCCTAGCAACAAAGTCGGCCGTTTCTTCGAAACCCAGTCGTCTACGGGTGAACGTTACACCGTCAGAACGCCAGCGGGTAAAAGCGTGCAGGAAGTGAATGCTATCACCGCCGCGCAAATGCAGCCTTTTGACAGCGTCACCTTTACCGGCCACTTTGGTACACCAACCGAGATCTCGGAAGCGGTTGGCCGTGCGGCGATCGATAAAGGCGCGAAGTATTATCACATCACGCGTCAGTGGTCGAATCAGAGCGGTGGTAACCTTACCGTTTCTGCGGATCTCTTTAAGTAATGTGTTGCGGGAGCGACCACGTCGCTCCCTTTATTGCATAGCTTCCCGCCTTATTTTGCATATTCACTCACTTTTCGCCCGATCGCGCATTGCATCTCACCAGCCCACTCCGTAAAATCGCCGCCGGTTTCAGGAGATTCCTTCACATTTATGCGCAGCTCAGCCCATGAAATGCGATCTAATTCTCCTGCTATGGTTTTTTATTCTGTTTTTGGGATGCATTTTTGGACAAAAAATTAGGTCTTACCGCGCTGACGGCGCTGGTACTGAGTTCGATGCTGGGCGCAGGCGTATTCAGCCTGCCACAGAATATGGCGGCGGTGGCCAGCCCGGCAGCGCTGCTGATCGGCTGGGTAATCACCGGTGTCGGCATTATTATGCTGTCGCTGGCGCTGCTGCTGCTGACCCGTTTCAAACCGGAACTGGACGGCGGTATTTTTACCTATGCCCGCGCCGGATTTGGCGAGCTGGTTGGATTTTGTTCCGCCTGGGGATACTGGCTATGCGCGGTGATCGCCAATGTTTCCTATCTGGTTATTGTTTTTTCGGCGCTGAGCTTTTTTACCGATTCACCCGGCCACGTGGTGTTTGGTGACGGTAACACCTGGCAATCCGCACTGGGAGCCTCTGTGCTGCTCTGGATGGTTCACTGGCTGGTGCTGCGCGGTGTGCAAACGGCAGCCAGCATCAATCTTGTTGCCACGCTCGGCAAGCTCGTTCCACTGGGCCTGTTTATCATTCTGGCGATTGTAGCCTTTAATTTCGACCGCTTCCGCTTTGATTTTACCGGCGTTGAGCTGGGCGTGCCTGTCTGGGAACAGGTGAAAAACACCATGTTGATTACGCTGTGGGTCTTTATTGGCGTAGAAGGTGCAGTGGTAGTTTCAGCCCGTGCGCGTAACAAAAAAGATGTTGGCCGGGCGACGTTGCTGGCCGTCGTTGCCGCGCTGATCGTTTACCTGCTGGTCACGCTGCTGTCACTGGGGATCGTTCCGCGCGCCGAGCTTGCCACGATGCGTAATCCTTCCATGGCGGGCTTGCTGACCAGACTAATGGGTTCCTGGGGTGACGTGGTGATTGCGGCAGGGCTGATTGTCTCTGTCAGTGGCGCTTATCTTAGCTGGACGATTATGGCTGCTGAAGTGCCGCTCCTGGCGGCACAACAGGGCGCTTTCCCCCGCTCGCTGGCAAAACAGAATGCACAGGGTGCCCCTTCCGGCTCACTGTGGCTGACCAATATTAGCGTGCAGGCTTGCCTGATTCTGATTTGGCTGACCGGCTCCGATTACAACACGCTGCTTGGCATTGCTTCCGAAATGGTGCTGGTGCCTTACCTGCTGGTTGGCGCTTATCTGTTTAAGGTGGCCCGCTCGCTGAAAAAGACCGGCGCAGTGGCTATCGCTTGTGGTGCCAGCGCTTACGGCCTGTGGCTGCTTTATGCATCCGGCCCGCTGCACCTGCTGCTTTCGGTCGTGCTGTATGCGCCTGGAATTGCGCTGTTCCTGTGGGCGCGTCGCGACGGCAGAGGAAACGCCCCGCTTTGCGCTATGGAGAAAATGGCGATGGTGCTGCTGGTAATCGGCGCAGCGCCTGCACTGTGGATGCTGGTGCGCTAAGAAACTGCTGCATATTGCCGGTTTATAATCGGCAATATGCACAGACTAGTGGGAAAATGCTGGCATATTGATCGTCAGGCGATCGTCGTGCTGCTCAAGATTGAGCGGCTTTACATATTCCTGGCGAATGGTTTCAAGCTGCTGTTCGGAAAGCGGGTAAGGCAATAAAATATCGAACTGTTCAATATGCTGTTGTTCAGCCAGCGTTATCAATCGCGCGATATTTATTTCGTCACTAACCTGGGTGGAAATAATTTGCAGAGCCAGTGCTTTCAGCCGTTCTGAAGGTGCACCAGGCAAATCCGGTGAATTTTTAGTCACCATGCCGAAGATCGGCATCACGCCATAAATTGCATCGACAAAGCTCCAGCGTTTTTTGCAGGAAGCTGAGAGAAAATCAATGTAATTCAGGCAGATATGGTCACTGTGCACCGCTGTAGCCAGCTCTTTATCAGACACCCTTTTCTCCCCTTTCTCCATTAATCGTTTCCGCTAATCGTCAGGAAACAACCCTGCGAACATAATGGCATATTTTACGCTATTTATACTATACATCGAGAGTTATTTAACATGAACTCGTAGTAGTTAGCCTGAACATTGGGTAATCTTACTTTTCATTTTCAGATAAGCCGCATTATGAACAAAATTGTATTTGTTGAAGATGACCAGGATGTGGGTGAATTGATCGCCGCCTATCTCAGTCGCCATGATATTGAGGTTATTGTTGAAAGCCGGGGCGATCGTGCCGAAGCGACAATAGCCGCTACCCTGCCAGATTTAGTTATGCTGGATATTATGCTGCCGGGAAAAGATGGCATGACGCTGTGTCGCGATTTGCGCGCCAGTTCCGCCTGGTCAGGTCCAATTGTCCTGCTAACGTCTTTGGACAGCGATATGAACCATATTCTTTCGCTGGAGATGGGTGCGAATGATTACATCCTGAAAACCACCCCACCTGCGGTATTGCTCGCGCGGCTGCGGTTGCATTTACGTCAGGCCGTTACGCAAACGCCGGACCAGCCTCCCTCCCTGACCAGCCAGAAAGCGCTGCGTTTTGGAACGTTGTTTATCGACCCGGTCAATCGTCAGATCACCCTTGCTGGCGAAGCGGTTGCCCTTTCCACGGCCGATTTTGATTTGCTGTGGGAGTTAGCGACCCATGCAGGATCGATTTTGAATCGCGATGCGCTGCTGAAAACGCTGCGTGGCGTCAGCTATGACGGTATGGATCGCAGCATTGACGTGGCGATTTCACGCTTACGCAAAAAGCTGATGGACAGCGCGACCGAGCCTTACCGTATTAAAACTATCCGTAATAAAGGGTATCTGTTTGCGCCACACGCCTGGGACGCTGAATAAATGAAGAAACTTTTCATTCAGTTTTATTTATTGCTGTTTGTCTGCTTCCTGGTGATGGCAATGCTGGTTGGGCTGGTTTATAAATTTACCGCCGAGCGGGCGGGACGCCAGTCGATGGACGACCTGATGAAAAGTTCGCTTTATTTAATGCGCAGCGAGCTGCGGGAAATCCCCCCGCGCGACTGGAATAAAACCATCGATAATCTGGAACTCAATTTATCTTTTAAGCTGCATATTGAGCCGATGAGTAATTACCAGCTTGATGCCTCTACGTTACGCCGCCTGCGCGCGGGCGAAATCGTGGCGATGGATGACGAATATACTTTTCTGCAACATATTCCGCGCAGTCACTACGTGCTGGTTGTCGGGCCTATCCCTTATTTATTCTTTTTGCATGAAATGCGCATTCTGGATATTGCGTTACTGGCGTTTATTGGCATTTCGCTGGCGTTTCCGGTCTTTATCTGGATGCGGCCGCACTGGAAAGATATGCTGCGGCTGGAATCCGCCGCACAGCGCTTTGGTCAGGGGCATCTTGACGAACGCATTCACTTTGATAACACCTCAAGCCTGCTTCGTTTAGGCGTGGCCTTTAACCAGATGGCCGACAATATCAACACGCTGGTCGCCAGCAAAAAACAGCTGATTGACGGCATTGCTCATGAATTAAGGACGCCGCTGGTTCGTCTGCGTTACCGACTGGAGATGAGTGATAATCTGGCCGCGAGCGAACGCGCTGCGTTAAACCGCGATATTGGCCAGCTGGAATCGCTGATTGAAGAATTGCTGACCTATGCACGCCTGGATCGTCCCCGCGTGGATCTGAATGTACAGTCGTTAGATCTTGCCGCCTGGCTAAGCGAAAAGCTGGAAGATATTCGTCTGGTGCATCCTGAATTTGCCATCGACCTTGATATGCCGCAGCGGGAGAATTCAGGCATGGCTGATACCCGGCTGATGGAACGCGTGCTGGACAATCTGGTCAATAATGCGCTGCGTTATGCCGAACAGCGACTGCGGGTAGGCCTGTGGTTTGACGGCAACACGGCCTGTTTACAGGTGGAAGATGATGGCCCCGGCATTCCGCCAGAGGAACGTGAGCGCGTGTTTGAGCCTTTTGTCAGACTCGATCCGAGCCGCGATCGCGCGACCGGCGGCTGTGGTTTGGGACTGGCGATTGTTCATTCCATCGCTGCCGCATTTGGCGGCTATGTGCAAATTGACGCCAGCCCGTTAGGCGGCGCCAGCGTTCGCTTTTGCTGGCCGGTTAATTTATTATCTTCCTCTTCTCACCGCGCTGTCTGACAGCGCCCGACAATCAAGGATCGCTATGTCATCTGCCTACGCTAATCTGACGAAGACCTTTACCCGACTCTCCCGCTTCAGTCACCTGTCGGCCATCACCGGCTGGGATATGATGACCATGATGCCACCTGGCGGCAGCAGCGCCCGCGGCGCCGCGCTGGCTGAACTGAGCGTGTTGCAGCATGAAATTCTGACGGACAAGAAGGTGGAACAGTGGTTGAAGGAAGCGTCCGACGCCTCGCTAAATGACGTTGAGCGCGCTAACCTGGCTGAAATGCACCGCGCCTGGCAGCAGGCCGCTCTGCTGCCCGCTTCGCTGGTCGAAGCCAAATCCGTTGCCGGTACGCGTTGCGAACATGCCTGGCGCCAGCAGCGTCCGGCTAACGACTGGCAGGGTTTTGCCACCAATCTGAAAGAGGTGGTCAGGCTTAGTCGCGAAGAAGCGGAAATTCGTGCTCAGGCGAACGGCTGCTCCCGCTACGACGCGCTGCTGGATATTTTTGAACCCGGCATGACCAGCGCCCGCCTGGATAAGACTTTCGGCGATATTAAAGAGTGGCTGCCTTCCCTGCTGAGCCGCATTGTTGAAAAACAGGCACGGCAGCAAGTTGAAGTGCCCGTCGGGCCGTTCGCCGTTGAATCGCAAAAACAGCTCGGCCACGCGCTGATGAAGCTGCTGAACTTTGATTTTAACGCAGGCCGCCTGGACGTCAGCGCACACCCTTTCTGTGGCGGTGTTCCTGAGGATGTCCGCATTACCACGCGCTACAATGAAAACGAGTTTATCAGCGCGATGATGGGGGTGATCCATGAAACTGGCCACGCTAATTACGAGCAGAATTTGCCGAAGCAGTGGGCTGGTCAACCCGTCGCTCTGGCTCGCTCAACGGCGATTCATGAATCGCAAAGCCTGTTCTTTGAAAAACAGCTGGGACGCAGCGCCGAATTCCTCAGCCTGATCCTGCCGCAGGTCAAACAGCTGATGGGCGATCGGCCGGGGCTGGAAGAAGGTAATTTTATTGCGCTTAACCAGCGTGTTAAACCGGGTCTGATCCGCGTCGACGCAGATGAAGTCAGCTATCCTGCGCATATTATTCTGCGCTATGAGATCGAACGAGCGCTGATCGAGGGTGATATTGAGGTCGATGACATTCCTGCACTGTGGCAGGAAAAGATGCAATCTCTGCTGGGTCTGGATACCACCGGCAACTATCGCGATGGCTGCATGCAGGATATCCACTGGACGGACGGCGCTTTTGGCTATTTTCCAACCTACACGCTGGGTGCGATGTACGCCGCGCAGCTGTTCCAGAGCGTGAAAAAAGCGTTGCCACAGGTGAATGACTACCTGCGTGAAGGCAATCTGCAACCGGTATTTGACTGGCTACAGCAAAATATCTGGCAGCATGGCAGCCGTTTCAGTACCCGTACGCTGATTGAAAATGCCAGCGGTGAAGATCTCAACCCGTTGTATTTTAAACAACATCTGGAAAATCGTTATCTGAACGGTCACTGATACAGCCCCCGCCCGGCCTTTAGCTGCCGGGCGTACTCTTCCCCTTCCTGCCCGCTTTGTACATTCGGTAACACAGCGATACCAATCACTCACGGAAGCGCTCATCGCAATCCCTTATATTCTCTTCACCGGCCCCGCAGTGGGCTGAACTTTGAAATAAAATAAACGAGGGTTTTGCAATGAAAAAATTATTTGCTCTGGTTGTAGCCGCTGCTATGGGTATGTCTTCAGTTGCTTTCGCTGCTGAAACCACTGCTGCTCCAGCTACCGCTCCAACGGCTTCTACAACGACTGCAGCGCCAGCTCATGCTACTAAGCACGTTAAAAAGCATAAAAAAGCTGCCGCACAGAAAGCTCAGGCCGCTAAAAAACACAAGAAAGCCGCTAAGAAGCCAGTTGCTCAGAAAGCACAGGCTGCGAAAAAAGTGCATCACAAGAAAGCCGCTAAGCCAGTCGCTCAGAAAGCGCAGGCTGCGAAAAAAGTACACCACAAGAAAGCCGCTAAGCCGGTAGCTCAGAAAGCCCAGGCTGCGAAAAAAGTACACCACAAGAAAGCTGCTAAGCCAGTCGCTCAGAAAGCGCAGGCTGCGAAAAAAGTACACCACAAGAAAGCCGCTAAGCCAGTCGCTCAGAAAGCCCAGGCTGCGAAAAAAGTACACCACAAGAAAGCCGCTAAAAAAGCTTGAGACCGACGTTAAGCAGGATCGAATCCTGAAGGACTCTCACTACAACACCCGGTTTAACCGGGTGTTTTTTTCTGGAGTTGCGGATGATGGTGCGTCGCTATTTATTCGAAATTATCCTGGGTTTTATGATCCTTTGCGGCATCATTGCTGCCAGCTTCTACCTGTAGTTTCCTAGCTTGCTGATATTTCAAATTAAACTCCCTTTTTAATCACTATCCGTCTATAGTTATTGTCACCGTATGGTCGTGATAATTCCTAATAATTCTCCATGTTGAGAGAGATATGCGCCTGACAGCTGTTTTTTTAATGGGGTGTTTAGCCTTATCGTTTTATACCCATGCTGATGACGACGTTCAAAGCGAACAAGAGACGAAAACCCTGTTCTTCGGCAAAGATGACCGCAAGGCCGTGGCAGACACAACCGCCCAGCCCTGGGAAGCCATAGGTCAACTGGAAACCGCCAGCGGTAATCTGTGCACTGCCACCCTGATCTCTTCTCATCTGGCGTTAACCGCCGGACACTGCCTGCTCACGCCTCCCGGAAAAATCGACAAAGTCATTGCGCTACGCTTTATCGCTACTACGGCTGGTGACTGGCGTTATGAGATCCATAATATTGAAACCCGCGTCGATCCTGCCCTGGGGAAAAAGCTTAAAGCTGACGGCGACGGCTGGATAGTTCCTGCTTCTGCGGCACCCTACGATTATGGCCTGGTGATTTTGCATAACCCACCGTCCGGCATCACGCCGGTGCCTTTATTTGCTGGTAGCCGTGGCGATTTGACCGCTGCGTTAAAAGAGGAGCAGCGTCGGGTGACTCAGGCGGGTTATCCGCTGGATCATCTCGATACGCTCTACTCCCATTCCGATTGCCTGATTACCGGTTGGGCACAGAAAGGCGTGCTGTCTCACCAGTGCGATACGCTGCCCGGCGACAGCGGTTCTCCGCTGTTGTTGAAGGTGGATAATGCCTGGCAACTGATTGCCGTGCAAAGTTCGGCGCCTGCGCCAAAAGATCGCTACCTCGCCGACAATCGCGCCATTGCCGTAACGGCTTTCCGCGATAATCTGGAAGCGCTGGCGCAGGAGTAAACTGCGCGTCAGTTTCTGATGAGTACTTTAATAAAGAGAGGGGAGCGAATGCTCCCCTTTGACTTATTGCTCCGGATCTGGCGCGAGGAACACGGGACTGGAACAAAGACGTAAAAATAACGTCCCTTATTCCACGATCTCATCCATCGCCTGCTGAATACGCTTCTCCGAAACCGGATAAGGCGTACCGAGCTGCTGCGCGAAGTAGCTCACCCGCAACTCTTCAATCATCCAGCGAACGGCTTTGACATCCTCATCGTCCTTGCGTACCGCAGGCAGCTTATTGAACCAGCTGCTCCAGGCCTGCTGAATTTTTTCCACCTTCAGCATGCGGGCACGATCGCTGTGCGGATCGACCGGCAATTTTTCCAGCCGCCGCTCAATAGCGTGCAGATAACGCAAGGTATCCGAGAGGCGATTCCAGCCGTTTTGCGTGACAAAACCGCGATAAACCAGACCGCTCATCTGCGCCTTAATATCCGACAACGCCAGCGCCATGGTCATATCAACGCGTCCTTTCAACCGCTTATTGATATTGAAAACCGAGGTAAGAATTTGCTCCACTTTTTTAGCAATCTCAACCACGGTGTCATTCAACTCGGCGCGAACTTTATCGTGCAGCTTGTTGTAACTCTCTTCCTGCCAGGTCGGGCCACCATATTCCGCAATCAGTTTATCAATGCCGCAGGCAATACAGTCGTCGATCAGCTCCAGCACTTTGCCGTAAGGATTGAAATAAAGTCCCAGCTTGGCTTTGTTCGGCAGTTTTTCATGCAGGTATTTTACCGGCGAAGGAATATTCAGTAGCAACAGCCTGCGCTGGCCGCGCCACATTGCCTTTTGCTGCTCGTGCTGAGAGTCGAACAGGCGAATAGCCACGCTCTCTTTTTCATCCACCAGCGCAGGCCAGGCCTTCACGCTATAGTTACCGCGCTTTTGCTCAAAATGGTCTGGCAAATCGCCAAAGCTCCAGATGTGCAGCCCGCGCTGTTCCAGTCCATCGTCAGCTACCTGCGACAGCGTTTCCTGAACTTTACCTTTCAGCGCCTGCTTCAGTTGCGACAGATCGCGCCCTTCACTCAGCTTGCGGTTGTTTTCATCCACCACACGGAACGTCATTTTCAGATGATCGGGCACCTGATCCCACTGCCAGGCCTCGCGCTCTATCGTCACGCCGCTCATTCGACGGAACTCGCGCTCCAAAGCTTCCAGTAACGGCTGTTCAAGCGGCGTTACCCGGCCAAGAAACGCTTCGGCGTAGTTTGGCGCAGGCACAAAGTGACGGCGTAACGGCTTCGGCAGCGATTTAATCAGTGCAATAACCAGCTCGCGGCGCACGCCGGGGATCTGCCATTCAAAACCTTTCTCTTCGACCTGATTCAGCAGCGGCAGCGGAATATGCACCGTGACGCCATCGGCGTCGGTGCCTGGCTCAAACTGATAGCTCAGCTTTAACTTGAGATTTCCCTGCTGCCAGAAGTTCGGGTAATCCAGCTTGCTGACGTTGTCCGCGCCCTGCTTGATCAGCATCTCTTTAGCAAAGTTCAGCTGCTCCGGCTGTTCACGGCTGGCTTTTTTCCACCAGCTGTCAAAATGGCGAGCGGAAATCACATCATGCGGGATGCGCTGGTCGTAAAAACTGAACAGCGTTTCTTCATCAACCAGAATGTCGCGACGGCGTGATTTATGCTCCAGTTCTTCTACTTCTTCCCGCAATTTCAGGTTGGCGCGGAAGAAAGCGTGACGCGTTTGCCAGTCGCCTTCCACCAGCGCATGCCGGATGAAAAGTTCACGCGACAGCACGGGATCGATCTGACCGTAATTGACCTTACGTGCCGCAACAATCGGCAGGCCGTATAACGTGACTTTTTCACTGGCCATCACTGCGCCCTGAGCTTTTTCCCAGTGCGGCTCGCTGTAGCTGCGCTTGATCAGATGCTGGGCGACCGGCTCAATCCATTCGGGTTCAATGCGCGCGGCAATGCGTCCCCAAAGGCGGCTGGTTTCCACCAGCTCCGCTACCATCGTCCATTTCGGCGGTTTTTTAAACAGCCCTGAACCAGGAAAAATGGAGAAACGGGCATTACGCGCGCCGGTATATTCGTGTTTATCCGTGTCTTTCTGTCCAATATGGGAAAGTAAACCGGTCAGTAACGCAGTATGGACGCCACGGAAGTCCGCCGGTTCGCTGTTCAGCGGAATACCCTGCTCGCGAACAACCTGACGCAGCTGAGTATAAATATCCTGCCATTCACGCACGCGTAAATAGTTCAGATAATCGGTCTTGCAGAGGCGACGGAACTGGCTGGATGACAGCGCTTTCTGCTGCTCTTGCAGGTAGTCCCACAAATTAACGAACGACAGAAAATCGGAGTCTTTGTCGGCAAAACGTCGGTGTTTCTCGTCAGAAGCCTGCTGTTTTTCAACCGGACGCTCGCGCGGATCCTGAATAGAAAGCGCTGCGGTGATAATCATCACTTCACGCGTACAGGCATATTTCTGCGCTTCAAGCACCATTTTCGCCAGGCGAGGATCGACCGGCAGCTGAGCCAGCGTGCGGCCGGAAGGGGTGAGTTTATAGTGCTGATTATCCAGCGTAATCGCGCCCAGTTCCTCTAACAGCTTGACCCCATCCTGGATATTGCGTTTGTCAGGCGCCTCCACAAAAGGAAAGGCACCGATATCCCCGAGCCCCAGCGCGGTCATTTGCAGAATGACCGATGCCAGGTTGGTACGCAAAATTTCCGGATCGGTAAACGCCGGACGACTCAAAAAATCATCTTCCGAATAGAGACGGATACAGATCCCTTCCGAAACGCGTCCACAGCGGCCTTTACGCTGATTGGCCGACGCCTGAGAAACCGGCTCAATCGGCAACCGCTGTACCTTGGTGCGGAAGCTGTAACGACTGATGCGCGCCGTACCGGGATCGATAACATATTTAATACCGGGAACGGTCAGCGAGGTTTCTGCAACGTTGGTCGCCAGTACGATACGGCGGCCCGTGTGCGACTGGAATACCCGGTTCTGTTCGGCATTCGATAAGCGTGCATACAGCGGCAGGATTTCCGTATGCGGTAAATCGCGACGGTTCAGCGCATCGGCGGTATCACGGATCTCCCGCTCGCCGCTCATAAAGATCAGGATATCGCCACGGCTTTCCTGGCCCAGTTCATCTACCGCGTCAAAAATGGCCTGTAGCTGATCGCGCTCGGTATCGTCCGCATCTTCAACAACGGGACGATAGCGCACCTCAACCGGATAAGTCCGGCCTGATACTTCAATTACCGGCGCGTTATGGAAGTGACGCGAGAAACGCTGCGGATCGATGGTGGCTGAGGTAATAATAATTTTCAAATCAGGGCGACGCGGCAGCAGCTCGCGCAGATAGCCCAGCAGGAAGTCGATGTTCAGGCTGCGCTCGTGCGCCTCATCAATGATGATGGTGTCGTACTGCAACAGCAGCCGATCCTGCTGGATTTCCGCCAGCAAAATCCCGTCGGTCATTAACTTGACCTGAGTAGTTTCACTGACCTGATCGTTAAAACGTACCTTGTAACCAATGCAGCCGCCGAGCGATGTTTCCAGCTCGTCAGCAATGCGATCCGCAACGGTCCTGGCCGCAAGACGGCGCGGCTGGGTGTGGCCAATCAGGCCGGTGATGCCACGGCCCAGCTCCAGACAGATTTTAGGTAGCTGAGTGGTTTTACCTGAGCCGGTTTCACCCGCGACTATCACTACCTGGTGATCGCGTATCGCCTCGGCAATCTCCTGCTTTTTCTGGCTAACCGGCAGGTTTTCCGGATAACGGATAGCGGGCGTCGCCGCTTTACGCTGTGCAACGCGCTGCTCCGCTATGCTAATGTCCCCGCTAAGCTCTTCAGCAATCGCCTGCTGTGCGGCGGGATTTTTGACTTTTTTTGCCCCGAACAGGCGTTTTTGCAGACGCTGACGATCGCGCAGCATCAGCGCATCGAGGCGAGGTTGCAGCGCCGTCAGCGGCGATTGGGGTAGATCAGACATAAAGTATCAGGCTCGCTAATTGCCAGCAGGCTGGCCAATGAATGCAGATGAAAAAAATTTTGCGTAGTGTAGCACATGCCCAGGCCAGTCTGAGGCTAAAGCAAAATTGCTGGCAGGTGTTGATTCTGTGATAAGAAATTATGCAGTAGTGGGCTGACTGGATTGATGAAAAACACCGTGAAAAAGGATTGCCTGGTCGATTAGCCTGATGCCAGCCGCTGCCGTTGTTCGCAGTACATGGGGGAAGCGTATAACGCGAACCCTTCATGGAAAAATCACCCGTGAAATTGATCATTACATTCATACGCTGGCGCACCAGCCACGCGGTATTAGCGGACAGGCGCAAGCTATAAAACAGATAAAGGCTTCCTGCAGGTCTAAGCACTCGCCAAAGCTCAGCGAGAAATTCATCCAGCCAGGTCAGGTAATCTTCTCCTGTTTCCTACTGGCAATCCTGTGCAGCCGATTTGACCAGATAATTTGGCGGGTCAGTTTTGGTGATTAAGGGGTGCGCCGTAGTGACCACTCTTAGCAGGCTACAACACTTTTAGCGTAACGCAGTTGAATTATTTATATTAATTGCAAATTTTTCGAAGGCGGTGGCGTTGCCGCGTTTAGAGCAATTACCAGGAGGGAGAAAGGAAGTTCCGGTCATGCGATTTTTTATAAAATTAAGCCATGGAAAGAAATTTTCTTATGAATCATAACGACGAAGCATATTCTTTCTTTAAAGATATAAACATTAAAATACATCCATGGATGATGATTTTCTCCTGTCTGTGGTTTGCAGCAACAGCGTGTTATATGTTGTTTGCCTTTTTCGGTCTGATTTTACCTTAGTTTCAGCATGGCCCGTGTCAGGGCCATTTTCTATTCTATATATGAGTGCATCAGAATCTGAACATAAAGGCCGTGCGCGGCATTTTTAGTCTGGGCTTACGATTTATAGCGCGCCTGGAACGTGTCCTCATCCTGCCACGGAGCTGATAACATAAGCATGCTACGCCCCTAACCGGGTAAGCTTGTTCAGTAAATTCGAACATCGGCCTCAGAATATTGCACTATCACTGAGAGATGTTTACCCATAAAGTGTAAAGCATTGAGCGGAAGCCCTTCCGCGTAACGCACAGGAAATTATCATGAGCAAAGTTTTAGTTCTGAAATCCAGTATTCTCGCCGGTTATTCTCAGTCCAACCAGCTGGCTGACCACTTTATTGCAGAGTGGAAAACCGCTCATGGCAGCGATGATATTGTCGTTCGCGACCTGGCCGCCAATCCAATCCCGGTACTGGACGGCGAGCTGGTTGGCGCGCTGCGCCCTTCTGATGCAACCCTGACTCCACGTCAGCAGGAAGCGTTGGATCTGTCGAATGAGCTGATTGCTGAAATTCAGGCTGCTGATACCGTAGTGATCACTGCGCCAATGTATAATTTCAATATCCCTACCCAGCTGAAAAACTATTTCGACCTGGTTGCCCGCGCTGGCGTGACGTTCCGTTACAGCGAAAACGGCCCGGAAGGCCTGATCACCGGTAAAAAAGTGGTGGTCATTTCCAGCCGTGGCGGCATCCACAAAGATACCCCAAGCGATCTGCTGACCCCTTACCTGAAGCTGTTCCTGGGCTTCCTGGGCATGAGCGACGTTGAGTTCGTCTTCGCTGAAGGCATCGCCTATGGGCCAGAAGTAGCGACCAAAGCGGCTAACGATGCAAAAGAAGCGCTGAAGCAGATCGTTGCTGCCTGAGATTTTTCCGTTCCGGGTGCCTGCTTCAGGCAGTTAACCTGAGATGAAGACCGAACCCTCTGCCAGCCCTGCTGTCAGGGGGTTTTTTGCAGGTTATCCTGATTTTTTAACAGCGTTTTTACATCGTCATCCGCTTTAATTCGAATGTCGTGCTCGATTTTGACGTTCATGTTGATGGTAATCGGCTCTTTCGGCGCCGCCACTTCAATACGCGGAACGCAGCCGCTTAGCAGCAGTACGCCGACCGGCATCAGCAGAATGCATTTCATTCAGTGTTTTCCTTGTTGCGATGGCAGAGTGGCGTGCTGCTCCAGCCATGATTGCAAATTATCGCCGTAACGCAGGCTGCGCCAGAGCTGGAAAAGATTTTCCTGCTGCGTATAGTTGAGTGAAACACGCTGGTTTTTATCACTGAAACGACTGGTGCCATTGACCTGCGCCTTCAGGTTCATCAGTCCCAGCCTGGTGATATCAAGCGTGGCCCAGCTGCGGGAAATCTCCATATAGCGCAGCCAGTCCATTGCTGCGCCGGCGGCAATATTATTGGCCGCAAGCGTGTCGGCAAAATCCTTATCCAGCCGAACGGTCAGCGGACCATTATTGGCGATCCAGCCGCCTTCAACCAGCCAGTGCGGATTGTCCAGCCACAGCGGCAGCGCCGCATTGACATGGCCAGACATAGCGATCTGCTTCGGTTTTATTGCCGTTACCAACTCGCTCATACTGATGTTTTTCAGGCGCAACGTCGCCGCTTCCCGCTGCGGCATTTGCAGGCTGACAAGCGTCATCTGCCCACCCAACACATCGACGCTAACGTTCGTTAAACGCAGCGGCTGACGAGCGTTCCATGGATACCAGCCCTGTAAATCGGCGGTGATATTATGCAGGGAGAACTGGTTTTTGACCTCCGCAATACGCAGCGATACCGGCCCTTTGGCGCCGAAATACCACTGGTGGTCTTTAAACCTGAACGGCAGCGAAAAATTGATCCCGTTAATACTGTTATCCGGCATCCACAGGCTGCCGCTGTTCACCACCCAGTGACCGCCTGCGGTAAATCCTTCACTGGCTGCCGAAAACGCCACCTGGGCTTTCAGCGTTCCGTGCTGAATTTTCATTTTTAAATCTTCACTTAGCAGCGACTGAAACGCGGTGAGATCCTGTTGAGGCCACCACGCCTGACCGCGCAGGCGTTCCCCATCCCACCGGCCGCGTACTTTTATCGGGCCGGTTGGCGGTGCGTCCAGATCGCCAGTGAACTGAAAAGTGGAAGGATCGACACCTTTTACGGCAATCAGTAGCGTGGCTGGCATCAGATACCCGCCGTTGCTGAAGTGGGTTTGCTGCGCCTCCAGGCGAAACTTTCCGGTGAATGCAGGATGCTGTTCATTGCGCTGCCAGCGTACCGGCGCGGTCAGGGTTAGCCTTGGATCCTGAACGTTAACGCTGCCGTAATTGATGTGATTAAAGCCGGTTGACAGTGACGCCAGCTCAATCAGCTGGTCCTGCCAGCGTCCCTGACCTTTCACATCCCAGGCTGCCGCCAGCGGCGCCAGTACCCCGTTTCCCCAGTAACGCCAGCGCCATTCACCTTTATCCGGCCAAAAATCGCTGGCCCGGCCATCCAGATGCAGGCGGAACTGGCCCCTCTGTGGGTCGTGCGCGGAAAGAATTGCCTGAAGCCGCCCGTCAATGCCGGCAGAGGAGACGTTGATACCGGAGAGCGGCCAGCGGGCTTCATCCACTTCCAGCGTAGAGAGCATACGTCCGCGCATCCGTAAAAGCGCACCGGGTTTGATATGCAAGAGGGGATCGAGCAGCGGCCCCTGCACGCTGCCCGGTATGCCGGCAAAGAAGAGCAGTCGGGCTAGTTTGCTTTCACCGGTCAGGCGAAACGGCAGCTCGCTGTCGGTCCAGTCCAGGCGGCCAGGCCCCAGCGTTAACACCACGTTCCCCTTTCCGCCGCGCCCCTGGGTCAGGACGTTCAGCCGACCGGTAATCTCAGTCGCAGACAGCCCTTTCTGCCAGTGCTGTAATGCCAGCGTGATGCCGCCCGAGACCGGCTGTGCGGCGTACGGCCAGCGCCATCTCCCCTGATCCAGGGTGATTTTATCCGCAGAAACCTGCCACGGCAGCAATGCCAGCGGTTCCGTCTCATCGGTCGGCTTTAGCATCAGTTCCCCTCGATCCTGCTGCCAGCGCAGCGTGGCTTTTAAGGGTGTGGGGATCTGCTGCAAAGCCAAATCAGCGCTCAAAATGCCGCTGGCGGGAAGCGTGTCAGGAATCTCAGGCAGCATCAGCGTTCCGCTCAGGTTCACAGGCTGCGTGAGCGCAGCAGCCGTTAGCGTTAGCGAGTGCAAAATGAGCTGCTGCCCCTGTAATTCCGCCTCAAGTGACAGGGATTTTCCCCGATAGGTTATTCGCTGCCGATCATCAACGTTAAGCGTCAGGGAACCCGCCCAGGTTTGCCAGGGGCTAACAAGCAGCCGATCGACAGTGACGGTCGCTTTGGGCAGCATCGCCTGCCATTCAGCCAGGGAACGCGGTGCTGTTGGCTGTGAAGGCGTGGCAGGCAACTGGCTGAAACAGGCACTGTTGATCTCGACCTGGCGGGCATGTAACAGCCAGCGGCCCGCTTTATGACTCAGTACCGGCTCGTTTACGGCAGCCAGCTCGCAATCTTTTACCCGGTAGTGGATAGCGGGCAGCTGAAGCCCTGCTGTTCCCCACACCGGGCGGCCCTCCAGGGAGAGCGTTGTTGTGGCAGGCAGCCAAAAACCCGCCAGTCGGGGAAGCCACCAGCTCAGGTTAAAAAAGGCCACCACCGGTAGCATCAAAATCAACAGCGCTGCAATCAGCCCTTTTCCGCCCCGGCTCATGACCGTTAATCCGCCCCATCCGTGAATATCATCAGGGTAAATGATGTCACGTTACGCGCGGCGGGAGAAGTTTTTAACCTGAAATTCATGCGTTAAGCATTAATTTTTCTGGTATAAACCCGGCTTCCACGGCTTAATGAGAACTATTATTAACCTTGAGCCTGGTTATATTTTCTTTACGGTCACAGGAGAGAAAGCATGAAACTCGCGGTTTACAGTACCAAGCAGTATGACCGGAAATACTTTGAGCAGGTGAACGAAAGCTATGGTTTTGAACTGGAGTTTTTCGATTTTCTGCTGACCGAACGTACGGCTAAAACGGCTACCGGCTGTACGGGCGTCTGTATTTTTGTTAATGACGATGGCAGCCGGGCCGTGCTGGAAGAGCTGGCTGCATTAGGGATCACATTTATTGCGCTACGCTGTGCGGGCTTCAATAACGTCGATCTTGATGCAGCGAAAGAGCTGGGGCTAAAAGTCGTACGCGTCCCGGCCTACTCGCCGGAAGCGGTAGCCGAGCATGCTGTCGGCATGATGATGACGCTTAACCGGCGGATCCATCGCGCTTATCAGCGAACCCGTGACGCCAATTTCTCTCTGGAAGGGCTGATTGGCTTTAATATGCATGGCCGTACCGCAGGAATTATTGGTACGGGAAAAATCGGCCTCGCGACTTTACGTATTCTAAAAGGCTTTGGCATGCGGCTGTTAGCCTTTGATCCCTATCCGAATCCTCAGGCGCTGGAGCTGGGCGCAGAATATGTTGATATCAAAACCCTGTTCCGTGAATCGGATGTCATTTCCCTGCACTGCCCGCTGACGCCGGAAAATAACCACCTGCTGAATATGGCGGCGTTTCAGCAAATGAAAGATGGCGTGATGATTATTAATACCAGCCGTGGTGGGCTGATTGATTCACAGGCGGCGATTGATGCCTTAAAACTGCAAAAAATCGGCTCGCTGGGGATGGACGTGTACGAAAACGAACGCGACCTGTTCTTTGAGGATAAATCTAATGACGTTATTCAGGATGATGTTTTCCGCCGGCTCTCTGCCTGCCATAACGTCCTGTTTACCGGACATCAGGCTTTTCTGACGGCGGAAGCGCTGACCAGCATCGCGAAAACGACGCTGGAAAACCTGAAGCAGCTGGAAAAAAATCAGCCTTGTGACAATGAGCTTACCGCTCAGAGCTGACTTACGGGCCGCCGGGCAGAGCCCGCCCAATCATTTTATTGCCGGAAAGCTAGCGGGCGCAGGTGCCGCTGGCGAGGGCATTTTCACCGCAGCGTCGACCATTAGCCAGCTGGCACATCCCAACGGCGCTGCCGTCAAGCTGGCGGGATAACGCCAGCGTGCCCCCGGCGCTGGCACAGGTGCTGGCGGCCAGTTCGGACATCATGACTTTTGGAACGTGCGCGCTGGTAGCCTGTTGCGGCGGTTCGTTGTCGGTATTGCTGCTACAGCCAGCCAGCAACAACGCGCAACCAGCTAACAGAAAGGTCGCTGCTTTCATTCAAAAAACTCCGGGATCAATGGACAGGGCGTGGGTCAGAATAAGCCATGAATTCTTATGGGTCGAGCGCTGTCACGAATATTTACTAAATAAAAAAATTCGAATGCAATAGCCACCGCTCTTATTTTTCCTTACCCTCTTTTAACAGGCTGTAGTTATTGAGTTTTACAACGAACTGAAAAGTCTATTTCAGTACCGGTGAATGTCCGGCAAAGGTATTAACAGTAAAGGAGAACAGGATGACCGATAAACATGTGCGTATCGTGGCGAAATTTACCGCCAGGGCGGGCAAAGCTGAAGAGCTGAAAAAAGTGCTTAATGCTGGCGTCAAACCCGCTCGCGCTGAAGAAGGCTGTGTGCATTACGATCTGTATCGCAGCGTGGAAGATGGCAACGTGTTTCTGTTTCATGAAACCTGGAAAGACGCCCAGGCCGTGGATGTCCATGGCAAACAGGCCCACTTCCTCACCCTGATGGCCGATGCCGAACCGCTGCTGGCCCAGCCGCCTGAAGTGATTAAGTTCTGAAACGTGCCGTCATAAGTGATCAATACGGCAAAACTAACCCCAGCCTGGCTGGGGTTAATTGTTTTATTTCAGCAGACGCGCCCGGCAGGATTTCCCTTTGATTTTCAGCTGCTGTAGCTGATTCATCACCTTACGTACGCTGTCATAACGAATCGCTACGTACGCCTGAGTCGGCCCGATATCAATTTTGCCGATAAGATCGCCGCTCAGTCCCGCTTCACCAGTCAGCGCTCCCAGGATGTCTCCCGGGCGAATTTTTGCCTTACGGCCGCCGTCCAGGCTAAGCGTCGCCATCGCGGCTGGCAACGGTTTTGCCGCCACGGACTTCAGTTCTGACAGGCTGTGCCAGCTCAGCTTTTGCTGTAAGAAATCTTCCAGCGCGTGAGCGCGGATCATTTCATCTGCCGCGACAAAACTTACCGCTGTTCCCTCTTCTCCGGCACGCGCAGTACGCCCGATACGATGAACGTGCACTTCCGGATCGAATGAAAGCTGATAGTTCACCACCATCGCCAGAGACTTGATATCTAATCCGCGAGCAGCAACGTCTGTCGCGACCAGCACACGGCAGCTGCCGTTAGCAAAACGGATGAGCACCTGATCGCGGTCGCGCTGTTCTAAATCGCCGTGCAGCGCCAGCGCGCTAATCTGACTGTTTTCCAGTGCCGCGGCAATATCGTCGCATTCGCGTCTGGTATTGCAGAACACCACGCAGGAAGGAGGCTGGCGATCGCTTAGCAGGCCAATTAGCGCGGTGAGTTTTTCACGCGGGCTTGCTTCATAGAACCGTTGTTCAATGGCGGGCAGATCGGAAACCACGTCCGTTTCCACGCTTAATGGATCGCGTTGAATACGCTGGCTGATTTGTGCAATATCCTGCGGCCAGGTTGCCGAGAACAGCAGCGTCTGACGGGCAGATGGCGTATGGCCGATAATGGCGTCGATGTCGTCGCGGAAACCCATTTCCAGCATGCGATCGGCTTCGTCCAGCACCAGGGTAGTAAGGCTGTTCAACTGTAGCGTTTCACGCTTCAGGTGATCCAGAATGCGTCCCGGCGTACCGACCACGATGTGTGGCGCATGCACCAGAGAATCGCGCTGAGCGCCCATCGGCTGTCCGCCGCAAAGCGTCAGAATTTTAATATTGGCAGTGAAACGCGCCAGACGACGCAGCTCTTTAGTCACCTGATCCGCCAGCTCACGCGTTGGGCAAAGCACCAGCGACTGGGTAACAAATTGGGTGGCGTCAATACGCTGCATCACGCCCAGGCCAAAAGCAGCCGTTTTGCCGCTGCCGGTTTTCGCCTGCGCACGAACGTCTCGCCCTTCGAGGATCGCCGGAAGCGAAGCTGCCTGAATTGGGGTCATGGTAAGGTAGCCCAGCTCGTTCAGATTCTCGATCTGGCTGGCGGGCAATGAAGTCAGGGTTGAAAAAGCGCTCACAAATTACTCTCTGAAAAAACCGGAGGAGGGATTGGCGCTGAGTGTAGCAGAAAACCCCTCCCCGATCGTCACCAACAGCAACTGATTTAGCCTGAAAAAAGTGAGTAGAGTGGCTGCATACAGCATCTTCTGATTACGCTTATTGCCAGATAATGTTCTGTTGCAGCTAAATCAATTCCCGTATTACTACCCGAATGTCTGTCAGATATTTGTCACATCAATAAACATGGCTTTATCGATGTTAGTGGAAGAAACCGTTGCTTCCGTAAACGCGTATTCTTCCCGCTCGCCTTCACGATCCAGCGGCAGATTTTCAAAGTCGAACAGATTGCGATCCGCCAGCTGGCTTGGGCTCACGTTCTGGATAGACTTGAAGACGCTTTCCACCCGGCCCGGATCTTTTTTATCCCATTCGGACAGCATCGCTTTGATTGACTGGCGCTGGAGATTTTCCTGCGAACCGCAGAGGTTGCACGGGATAATCGGGAAGTTTTTCTCTTCCGCATAGCGGATTAAATCTTTTTCACGGCAGTAAGTCAGCGGCCTGATCACCACGTTACGTCCGTCGTCAGAGCGTAGCTTTGGCGGCATCGCCTTCATGCGCGCGCCATGAAAAATATTGAGGAACAGCGTTTCGACGATATCGTCGAGATGGTGTCCCAGCGCGATTTTAGTGGCGCCGATTCGCTCAGCGAAGGAGTAAAGCGTGCCACGACGCAGCCTTGAGCATAATCCACAGGTCGTTTTGCCTTCAGGGATCTTCTCTTTCACCACTGAATAGGTGTCCTTATCGACGATGTAATAAGGAATGTTCAGCGTTTCAAAATAGTCTGGCAGAATGTGTTCCGGGAAACCGGGCTGTTTCTGATCGAGATTAACCGCCACCACATCAAACTTGATGGGCGCAACTTTCTGCAAATTCAACAGGATATCTAACATTGCAAATGAATCTTTGCCGCCGCTCATGCAGGCCATAACCACATCATTTTCTTCAATCATGTTGTAGTCGATGATGGCGTTGCCAACGTTTCTTCTGAGGCGCTTCTGGAGTTTGTTGAACTCAAGCGATTCTTTTCTTGTATCTGTTTGATTCATAGCTAATTTCACAACGACCGATAAAACCGGCTGTAGATTTCCTGGTTAGGCACTAAGTTGGCGCGGATTATACGGGTTTTTCGGAAAGGTGGGAATATCACTGGGTGGCCGGATGCGGATCCGGGGCCGGTTCACAGTATGACGTCAACCGGCCAGCCTTTACTTACATATGCAGCGGTGGATCGGTAATCGGATCCGGGACATCCGGTGGCGGATCGGGCATGGGCTGGGGCGTCGGGATAGGTTCGGGAATCGGAACGGGGTCTGTTGGGACCGGGTCAGACGCGCGTGGATTTTCCAGTGTGCTATATGACATCTCTTCCTCCTCAGACGTGACAGGAATTATAAGCATAGGCACGTCACGGAGCGCTGGCAAATGCGCAAAAAAAAGCCGGCTTGCGCCGGCCTGTATGAATTAAATGTGCTATGCAATAATTCAAAAAAGGAAGTAAGACAATATGGAGCGCAACGCCCATCGCTTGACGTTGCATTCACCTGCGAAAGAGAGTTTGCCTTAGGTGAGCAGGGATTTTATTGATGTCGATCAGCTTTAATCCCCCTTTTCCGCCTTTCGTCGCTTTGCGCCGTCCGCTTTTACAGCCATTTACGTCGATGTAACCACCAGGCAACGCCCATCACCAGTACCACTAACAACAGGCAAAACGTACTGAACCCATAATGCCAGTTGCCGCCCGGAATACCGCCCAAATTCACGCCAAACAGTCCGGTGAGGAAGGTTGTTGGCAAAAATACCATCGCCAGAAGCGACATGGTATAGGTTCTGCGGTTCATCGCTTCTGCCATCACCGTACTAATTTCATCCGCCAGCACGGCGGTGCGGGCTACGCTGGCGTCCAAATCGTCCAGGCCACGCCCGAGCCGGTCGGAAATATCCTGCATCCGGCGACGGTCGTCATCGCTCATCCACGGCAGCCGCTCGCTGGCAATTCGCGAAAACACGTCACGCTGCGGCGCCATGTAACGACGCATGATGATCAGCTGTTTACGAATAAGCGCCAGCTCGCCTCGTGGCGGAACCTGCTGCTCGACAACGGCATCTTCCAGCTCAATTATTTTGTCGTGTAATTCTTCAATGAACTCGCTGGTGTGATCATTCAGCGCATCGCACACTTCAACCAGCCAGCTTCCGCCATTAACCGGCCCATTACCGTTTTGTAAGTCAGTCAGCACTTCGTCGATGGCAAAAACCTTGCGTTGCCGGGTCGACACAATCAGCTTATCGTTAATAAATACCCGAATAACCACCAGCTGATCGGGACGCGACTCGCTGTTGAGATTGACGCTGCGCAAGGTGATCATGGTTCCATCACCCAACCGATTCACACGTGGGCGCATACTGTCGCCCCCTAATGCATCCCGCACCGCATCAGGGATCAGCGGCGTTGACATCAGCCAGTCCGCGCTTTCACGATGGGTATAGTTGAGATGCAGCCAGCACGGCTGGTCACAATTAATCACGTCTTTATCATCAATGGGAATCAACCCGCCTTTGCCATCCAGCTGGCAGGAAATGATGGCATCTGACACCTGTAAAGCTTTACCTTCTATGACGTCCACAGCCGCTCCACGTTTCTTTATTTCAATGAGATACAGTCTAGCCTGACCGACTGCTGATGCAAAACACCCTTCTCACTTGCGAATGTTGAAAAAAAGCGCAACCGGGACATAAAATCCGATCGGGTTCACGGATCGGGCACGTACCGTTATCCATTACTTGTTATTTTCGCGCAGCCAGGGAAATATCCCGTCAGCTAAACAGGATTGTGACTGTTCAATCAGGCAAAACCTAAACCGCTTAGTGTGCCATACCGGCACTGATAAGCGGTTTAGGTTTTTTTTTGCTTTTAATTCAGCAATATACCGCGACATCCGTTTCAGGAGCCTCATTATGGAATATCAGCAGCTGGCCCAACAGATTTTACGAGGCGTGGGCGGCAGGGAAAACGTTCAGTCTCTGGTTCATTGCGCCACACGTCTGCGCTTCAAACTAAAAACAGCGGCAAAAGCAGACACTCAACATCTGAAGCAGAACCCCGGCATTATTACCGTTGTCGAGAGCGGCGGTCAGTATCAGGTCGTCATCGGCAATCACGTTAGCGAGGTCTGGCAGGCGTTATTAAACGAAGGCGTAAGCGAAGGCGACTCCACGACGGAAACACAGGAAAAACAAACGCTGTTTGCCCGTTTTATTGATATCGTTTCCGGGATTTTTACCCCTTTTCTTGGCGTTATGGCCGCTTCCGGTGTTTTAAAAGGGTTGCTGGCACTGGCGCTGGCGACCGGTCTGTTAACCGAGCAGAGCGGCGGATACAAAATTTTGTTCGTCGCCAGCGATGCGCTGTTCTATTTCTTCCCGGTCGTGCTGGGGTACTGTGCCGGCAAAAAGTTTGGCGGCGATCCCTTTATTTGCATGGCGATCGGTGCCGCCCTGATTCATCCAGTCATGCTGGAAGCCTTTGTTCAGGAACAGACAGGCCTGGCACCGATGCGTTTTTTTGGCGTGCCGGTGGTGTTGCTGAATTACGCGTCTTCCGTAATTCCCATTATTTTTGCCGCCTGGACTTCCTGCCTGATCGAGCGGACCATTAACCCACGCATGCCAGGCGCGATAAGAAACTTTGCCACGCCGTTAATCTGCCTGATAGTGGTTATCCCACTGAGCTTTCTGCTGATTGGTCCACTTGCCACCTGGCTTAGCCGCCTGCTGGCCAACGGCTACGTGTTGATTTACGGTCTGAGCCCGCTGGTGGCGGGACTGTTTCTCGGCGGTTTCTGGCAGGTATTGGTGATTTTCGGGCTGCATTGGGGTTTGGTGCCGCTAATGATCAACAATCTCAGTATTCATGGCCAGGATACTATGCTGCCTCTGCTACTTGCGGCAGTAATGGGCCAGGCGGGTGCGACATTAGGAGTGATGCTGCGTACGCGTGATGCAAAATTGAAAGGCATCGCGGCGTCAGCATTTAGCGCCAGCCTTTTCGGCGTCACCGAACCGGCCGTTTACGGCGTAACGTTGCCAAACCGTCGCCCATTTATTTTTGGCTGTATCGGCGGCGCGCTGGGCGCTGCCCTCATTGGCTTTTACCAGACAAAAGTCTTTTCATTCGGCCTTGCCAGTATTTTTAGCGTTTTCCAGAGCGTCCCCAAAGCGGGCATTGATGCAACTGTTTACGCACTTATTGCTGGCTCGACGCTGGCGCTGGTTTTTGCGGCTCTCAGCACTTGCTTCTTTGGGCTAAGCAAAACAGCACCGCAGGCGGGTTCCCCTTCACTCGCCACGCCACGGGGTATGCCAACAGATGCCCTCCTCCGCACCTTATCAATCAGCAGTCCGATAGCCGGCAAAGTGGTGCCTTTGAGCGAAGTGCCGGATGAAACCTTTGCCAGCGGGCTGTTAGGCAAAGGCGTCGGCATCGTCCCCAGCAAGGGGCGGGTCTTGTCGCCGGTTAACGGGAGCGTGGCGTCACTTTTCCGCACCGGCCACGCTATTGGCTTACTTAGCCATGAGGGCGTAGAACTTTTAATCCACGTAGGATTGGATACCGTTAAGCTCGATGGCAAACACTTCACTGTCCACGTCAAACAGGATCAACCGGTATGCTGCGGCGATCTGTTGATTGAATTTGATATCGCCGCCCTTCATCAGGCCGGTTATGAACTGACCACGCCGATCGTTATTACTAACAGTGATGATTATCTGGACGTGCTTCCCGTTAATTCGCAGCAAGAAACCGCAGAAAATATGCCCTTACTAAGCCTGATCGTTTAACCGCTAACAAGGAGTTGCAGATGACCACGCGTTTTCCGGACACGTTTCTATGGGGCGGTGCGATAGCCGCCAATCAGGTTGAAGGTGCCTGGCAGGAAGAAGGAAAAGGCCTGTCGACCTCCGATTTACAACCCGAAGGTATTTTTGGCAAGCGCGTTGAGCGCAAGCCGGGTGATTTCAGTATTAAAGATGTTGCCATCGATTTTTATCATCGCTATCCGCAGGATATTAAGCTATTTGCGGAAATGGGGTTCACCGTGCTGCGTATTTCCATCGCCTGGACGCGTATTTTCCCGCAGGGCGACGAAAGCCAGCCAAACGAAGCGGGCCTGGCATTTTACGATCGTCTGTTTGCCGAAATGGCAAAATACAATATTGCCCCGATGGTGACCCTTTCGCACTATGAAATGCCTTACGGACTGATTAAAAATTATGGTGGCTGGGGCAACCGCAAAACCATTGGCTTTTTTGAGCACTATGCCCGAACGGTATTCCAGCGCTACAAAGACCGGGTTAAATACTGGCTGACCTTTAATGAAATCAACATGTCATTGCATGCCCCTTTTACCGGCGTGGGTCTACCCGAAGAGAGTGACAAACAGGCTGTCTATCAGGCTATCCATCATCAGCTGGTCGCCAGCGCGCGAGCGGTCAAGGCCTGTCATGAAATTGTCCCCAATGGGAAAATTGGCAATATGCTGTTGGGCGGCCTGCTTTATCCGCTCAGCTGTCGTCCGGCTGACATGCTGGAAACGCTGCAAAAAAATCGTGAGTGGCTGTTTTTTGGCGACGTGCAGGTACGCGGCTACTATCCCGCTTACATGAAACGCTTTTTTAAAGAACAGGGCATCACGCTTGCGATCGATGCTGAAGATAAAATCGATCTCCGGGAACCGGTCGATTATATCTCCTTCAGCTACTACATGACGGGCTGCGCCACCGCTAAAGAAAATCAGGATCGGCTGCGCGGTAATATTCTGGATATGGTGCCAAACCCGCATCTGCCCGCCTCTGAATGGGGCTGGCAGATTGACCCGCAGGGCTTGCGCCTGCTGATGAACACCCTTTATGACCGCTACGAAAAACCGCTGTTTATCGTCGAAAACGGCCTTGGCGCGCTTGATAAACAGGAAGCCTGCGGCAGCATTAACGATCATTACCGCATCGCCTATCTTAATGACCACCTGGTCCAGGTCCGCGAAGCTATTGAGGATGGCGTGGAGGTTTGGGGATATACCAGCTGGGCCCCCATAGACCTGGTTAGCGCCTCAAAAGCCCAGCTGTCTAAACGTTACGGATTTATTTATGTCGATCGTGATGACGACGGTAACGGTACGCTCGAACGTAAAAGAAAAAAAAGCTTTTACTGGTATCAGGAAGTCATTAAAAGCCAGGGCGAGTCACTGAAATAGTGTTTTCACGGCAGAATCATCTGCCGTGACCTTAATGGAAACTATTTTATCGGATCTGTTTCTATTTAGCGGATGAGATAAGGAATAATCAATGAAAAGGACCTCGCTAACGGCTTACTCCAGCAATCTTATTGCCTGGACGTTGTTAATCAATCTTTTTACCGCTGGCAGTGCTGTTGCTGATGAACAATGGCAAGGCGTTGCGTTGGGCTTTATGCCGCCGCAAACAGGATTATTGGGTGATATGGCTGGGATAAAACCCATCCTGGAAGAAAACGGCTTTCATTATAACCTCGGCTATTTAAGTCAGGTTTCTTATAATGCCGCAGGAGGATATAACCATGAGCCTCATGCGGCTTATATCGATCAATTTTCACTGACATTCCAGCAGGATCTTGCCGCGTTGACCGGTATTCCTGATGCAAAAATTGAAGGAAATATTGTTAACCGTAATCATGACGACAGCCTGACTACCCGACGATTGCAGGATCCTCGTGCCAATATCAGTGACATTTCTCAGGAAAGTTCAGGTCGCGGTTCTGTAACCCGTCTTGGCTGGCTGACATTTGCGCGCACGTTTAATCATCAGCGTCTTCACTGGCGAATCGGCATGATGAACAAGGTGCAGGATTTTGATCAAATTATCCCCTGTGATTTTCAGCTGCTGTCCCAGTGCGGTGGCAAATCTGCCTACGCTTTAACCTGGTATAACTGGAACGTGCACTATTGGGGAACGACTCTGCAATATAAGCTTAACGATGAACTCACCTTAAAAGCGGGATTGATGGAGCAAAATCCGCACAAGCAGGAACGCAGCCAGGCCTGGAGCGGGTCAACCAGAGGCAGCAAGGGGCTTCTGGTTCCGGTTGAACTGGAATTAAAAACCCATGTAAATGCCTTACCCGGCGCTTATAACCTCGGCCTGTTATTTACCAATGCCGGACAGCAGGATCTTTATAGGGGTAAGTCTGGCAGCACCGGCGCGGACGATCCGCTGGGCTATCGAAACCATAACCGCACCTGGTTTTTTTACGGCGGGCTTAACCAGCAGTTGACCCGCCATGGTGATGATGCGTCACGTGGACTGAGTACCTCCTGGAGCATTGGGGTAAGCGACAAGCGCTCAAACTACCTGCGTCTGAATGTCGCGGCCTCACTGCGTTACCACGGGCTGATGGATGCCAGACCCGATGACTGGATTGGTTTTGGCGCCAGCTGGATTGAAATAAGCGACGATTACCGTCGCGACAGGCAATATCGTAATCAGCTACAGGGTGTAAGTGATTACAGTGACCCACGTTATCTGCCTCTGCCGGGGCACGCATTGAATGCAGAGCTGTATTACCGTGTACAGGCGACAAGCTGGCTGCAACTTCAGCCCGGTATTCAATACTGGCATCGCCCTGGTGGATTTAAAGAAACGCAGGATGCCTGGGTGACAGGCCTCAAAACGGTGGTGAAATTCTGAAGGCTATTCGCAGCGGCATGTCGATGGATACCGCTGCACTTTGCAGCATGAACGTGTGCGTCCCACACATTGCAGGTTGCCACCCATCGCCCGCAGACGTGGTGTGACGAGGGGCATTAGGCCTCATCTTCGCTTTCTTCGAGCGCCAGTGTTTCTTTACGCACACGTTCAATATGGATGGTGAGGAACATGCGTTCTTCCGTGCCAAGCGCGTAGTCATAAGTTTTAATCACATGCCGGTCGATTTTCTCCACGCATCGGTAGGCTTGCGGGTAGCGGCTGCGTACCACGTCATGGAGTGACACATCGTCACTGACCACTCCCTGCTTACCCAATATTCGCTGAGCAAAAAATTTCAGATGCGTAACAAAACGGTTATAGCTGAGAGAGTCCGGCTGATAGGTGATTTGTAGCTGGTATTTTACGATATCGAGGATTTGCTGCATAAAGCGGGTGATATACATCACCTCCGGCATCTCGCTGTGCAGCTGAGCATTGATCAGATGCAGCGCGATAAACCCCGCTTCATCTTCTTCAAGCCTTACGTCTAAGCGCTGAAAAATAATCTCCAGCGCTGCCAGCCCAATCGCATATTCACGAGGATAGAGGGAACGGATCTCCCAGCGCAGCACATTACGCAGAGGGAGGTTTTCCCGCTGGCGCTGCACGGCAAAATTAATATGATCGGTCAGGCCTATCGCCAGGCTTTCGTGGAGATTGCCTGCAAACTCTTTACGGGCAAGCGCGATGATACACTCGCTGGTGGTGACGACTTCGATGGGGATTTCCAGCAGCAGTTCACCCAGTCGGCCGATCAATTCAGAACTTTGCAGCGCAAATGTTTTCTCCACGCACAGTGGGTTAATTTCCTCGCCCGCACTTTTATGAAAAGCCAGCCCGCGCCCCATAACAACCTGTTCCTTTCCCTGTGCGTCATGCACTATTGCAACGTTATTATTCAGTATCTTGATTATTTTCATATCCCGGCCTGCAATGAAAAAAAAACCTGACGCCGGACGTTTATCCGGCTGTCAGGTTTTGCCTGCAGCGAAGCAGTAACAATCCAGCTGCTACCTTAATCCAATCTCATGAGAGCTCAAGCCTCCAGAAATGGAACTGTGATATGCTTCGAAAATTACTGTCTAATCAGCTATGTAGCGTTGCCGGGCATTTTGCTGCTTCCAGCTTTTTCAGCTCACTCATCCGTTCATTCGCATGTTTTTGCGCCAGTCCTTTCGCCACACCGTTGCCAATGCCGAAATCGCCAATAAAGCCAAGAACCGTCAGGCCATCAAATTTTCCTGTTTTGTCAATCTGCGCCTGGATCTCCTGCTGGCTGGCGATCGCCTTCTCTACGGCCGGGCAATCCAGCGTGGTTTTTTGCACCGCGCTAACCGGCGGTGAAGCAGGATAACGTTTTAATGCACAACCCGTGAGCAGCAGTGAAAGACAAAGCAGAGCACACACTTTAACCATAAAACACCTGACCGAAAGAATGAAAACCTTATAGGAAACGCTATTATCAGGCATTTTATTAATAACGATGCGTTACAAAGGCGTATAAAGCGCACGTTAATTAATCAATAACCGATCGGCGCGCCATCCCCGCCCGGGTTAAAATCTTGCCCACAACCGGAGATGACTCACTGATTATGCTTAAGAATGTACATCGTTCGGCTGTAGGCCATATCTTCCGGGTTGGTAATCGGATATCCCTTCACCCATGGCTTGATCAACCGTCCATTGGTGTACTGATATAACGGTGCAATTGGCACCTGGTCAGCAATAATTTTTTCGGCGCGGTTATAGTCCTCATTACGGGAATCGCTGTTAGTTTCACGGCTGGCCTTCGCCAACAGCGCGTCGTACTCCGCACTGTTGAATTTAGCGATATTCCCGCTATGGCTGGCAGTTAGCAGGCTGAGAAAGGTGGAGGGTTCGTTATAATCACCGACCCAGGAAGCACGGATCACATCAAAATTGCCACTGTTGCGGCTGTCAATGTAGGTTTTCCATTCCTGATTTTGCAGCTTCACGTTGACCCCAAGGTTCTTTTTCCACATTGAGGCTACTGCAATGGCGATTTTTTGATTATTTTCAGAGCTGTTGTAGAGCAATATCAGATCCAGCGGATGATCAGGCCCATAGCCTGCCGCCGCCAGCAGCATTTTAGCCTGGGCGTTCAGCTCTTGTTGTGAATGCTGCTCCAGGAAGCCGGGCTGTGGCCTGAAACCGGCCGTGACATCTGGCGTAAAGTGCCAGGCCGGTTTTTCACCGGTGCCTAACACCTTTTCAGCAACGATCTTTCTGTCGATGCTCCATGAAAGCGCCTTACGCACCCGCACGTCAGCAGTTGGACCTTTTACGGTATTGAACGCGTAATAATAGGTGCCCAGCTGATCTGGCGTGTAGACCTCACCCGGGATCTGTTTTTTCAGCAGCGCATACATATTTTTGGGAAATGATTCGGTGATATCAATATCGTTAGCCCGATAACGTTTGGTGGCGCTCGATTCTTCATTGATTGGCACAAAGGTGACTTTATTTAACACGCTGTGAGCGTTGTCCCAATAATGTTCGTTACGCACCAGCACCAGTTTTTCGTTAACAACGCGCTCCTGCAATTTATAAGCGCCATTCCCTACCATATTGCCCGGCTGTGTCCAGGCCTGGCCGGATTTTTCAATCGCCTTTGCCGAAACGGGGTACAGACTGAAATTGGACGTCAGGCCGAGGAAATACGGTACGGGTTTATCCAGCATGACTTTCAGCCGGCGATCGTCCAGCGCCACCACGCCAAGTTTATCGGGTGACATCTCGCCTTTGGTAATCGCGGCGGCGTTTTGCATACCGGCTAATTCAGCAAACCAGGCAAAAGTGGAACCAACTTTCGGATCGACCAGCCGTCGCCAGCTGTAAACAAAATCGTTCGCCGTAACCGGTTCGCCGTCTGACCAGCGTGCATCTTTACGCAGAGTGAAGATCCATGTCTGGTTATCCGTCGTCTGCCATTGCGTCGCCACGCCCGGCACACTATTTCCTTTAGCGTCCTGGTTAGTCAGCCCTTCAAACAAATCACGAATAACCTGAATTTCAGGTAACCCGACAGCTTTCGCCGGATCGAGCGAAGCGGGTTCATCTTTGATATGCCGAACAATTTGTTGTACGGCAGCCAGGTCAGCGCCCGGCGGCACTTCAGCGGCATAAAGTGCGCCACTGGCCGCCATCGCCAGTAATGCCAGAGATAATTGAAAAGAATTGTGCATCAGGAAACCTCGCTAAATGCTTAAGAGCTAACAGTCGCACTTTAACGCAAATCGTTGATCGCCAGACACTCTTTTTCCATTGCTTTGCGCAACGGATCGAACTGCGCTTTTTTTCTGCTGAAATTTAAGCTAGCGTTAGCAAAACTTTTCGGGAGTTAAGTTATGTCGCGGATCCATCCACGTAGCGCGCGGGGAAAGCTGGAGATCGAATGTAAGATTTACGGGCACAGCGTGCTGGGCGCACCGCTGCTTTGGTTCCCAGCCCCCCTGGCAGATAGCGACAGCGGGCTGATCCTGGCTGGCACGCATGGCGATGAGGCCGCCGCAGTCGTCACGCTTTCCTGTGCTTTACGAACTTTGCAGCAGGAACACCGTCGACATCATGTGGTGCTGGCCGTTAATCCTGATGGCTGCCAGCTGGGTTTACGGGCTAACGCCCATGGCGTCGATTTGAATCGTAACTTTCCGGCAGCGAACTGGCAGTCTGGCGAGACGATTTATCGCTGGAACAGTGCGGCAGAAGAACGCGATGTGCGGCTCTCAACCGGCGACCGCGCAGGTTCTGAGCCGGAAACCCAAGCCCTTTGCAGCCTGATTTATCAGCTTAAACCGGCCTGGGTGGTCTCCTTTCATGAACCGCTGGCCTGTGTTGAAGATCCGCACAGCAGCAAACTGGGCGAATGGCTGGCAGAGAATATGTCGCTGCCGCTGGTGACAACCGTAGGCTATGCCACGCCAGGCTCCTTTGGCAGCTGGTGTGCCGATCTGAGCCTGCCGGTGATTACCGTTGAACTGCCGCCGGTTTCTACAGACGAGGCCAGTGAAAAGTACCTTATGGCAATGGTAGATTTACTGAGCAAGCCCTCAGGAGAGGGTTATTCTGCCGCAGCTAAAGGGTAAAGCGGGGTCAACATCCGCCGCGAGCCACGTTGGGCCGTCTAAATCCACGAAGCGAGCCGAGTTTACTAACGGAAGCGCAGCGCTGATTGCACGGGATGTACATAGCATACAGCCGAGCATCACCTCAAAACCGGCGGCTTTTGCCGCCTGCACCAGCGCCAGCGCTTCGGTCAGGCCGCCCGTTTTATCCAGCTTGATATTCACCATCTCATAACGCCCTTTTAGCGCGGGCAGATCGGCTCGCGTGTGGCAGCTCTCATCAGCACAAATGGGTAAGGGATGGATAAAGTTTTCCAGCATGGCATCGTCTGCGGCGGGAAGCGGCTGTTCAAGCATCACCACGTTTAGATCGGCCAGCAGCTGGCATCTCGCCGCCAGCCCTTCACTGTGCCAGGACTCATTTGCATCCACAATCAGCGTAGCTTGCGGTACTGCTGTTCGTATCGCCACCAGCCGCTCGGTGATCAGCGAATTATCGAGTTTGATCTTCAGTAATCGTGCGCCGTTTTGCCACAATGCCAGCGCGCTGCTGGCCATCACTTCCGGCATTTCAATACTAACGGTTTGTGCCATCTCGATAATCGCTGGCGGTGTGGCACCGGTCAGTCGCCACAGGTCGCTATTTAGTTTACGGGCCTGAAGATCCCACAGCGCTGAGTCGATAGCATTACGAGCGCTTCCTGCGGGCAGCAGCGACTGAAGCTGTTCACGCGTCAGCCCCTGCTCCAGCGCATTAATCAGTAAGGCGATTTGCGCCAGCACCGATGCTTCGGTCTCACCATAGCGTGGATAGGGCGTACATTCTCCAATGCCTTTGATCCCTTCCTCTTCCACTTCTACTACCACAACGCCCGCTTCACTGCGCGCGCCACGCGCAATAGCAAACGGCGTATGCAACGGCCATGTTTCCGGATATACCTTCACTGCTCTCATCAACGGATCCTTAAAGAAGAGAAAGAATTGCTACCACAATACCTTAGCCATTGTGGCCGCATTTGCGTAATGAACAAGCTCAGGGCAGGTTTTTTCTGGGTGAGTTAGCCTGTATGGCTTACACTCAGAACAATGTTTACCGTGCATATAAGGAAAGATTATGTCTCAGACAGTACTTTTTCAGGGTAATCCGGTGCCTGTCGCCGGTCAAATCCCCACTCCGGGTCAGGCTGCGAAGCCGTTTACGCTGGTCGCAAAAGACTTTTCCGACGTTCCTCTTTCCCATTTTGCGGGCAAGCGTAAGGTGCTGAATATTTTTCCCAGTATTGATACTGGCGTTTGTGCCGCCTCGGTACGTAAATTTAATCAGCTTGCGGGCGAAATGGATAATGCGGTTGTGCTGTGCATCTCCTCCGATTTGCCGTTTGCCCTGTCGCGTTTTTGTGGTGCCGATGGGTTGAACAACGTCGTGACGCTTTCAACACTGCGTGGTGCGCAATTTAAAGAGGACTACGGTGTGGCGATCAGCGATGGCCCGCTTGAAGGGCTGGCTGCACGTGCGGTAGTGATCCTCGATGAACAGGATCGTGTCTTATACAGTCAGCTGGTTGAAGAGATCGCCACCGAGCCGGATTATGACGCCGCGCTTGCTGCACTAAAGTAAAGCACTAAGGCCAGTCGATGACTGGCTTTTTAAAAAAATTTGATTAACAGAAACAATACGCAAATTTAAATTAGTGAGTCACCGGTTTAACTAAATCAAGGCCAACACCAAGACGCACCGCATGGCGGGCATTGGTTACACCCAGTTTTTTGACAATATTTGCCATATGGAATTTAACCGTTGTCGTTTTAATTCCTAAAATAATTCCCGTTTCAAGATAGGTTTTACCTACGCTTGCCCAGTAAAGGATTTCGTTTTCGCGATCGGTGAAAAGGTTTTTATTAACTGAATGCAATTCGTTATTTTCAGAAAGCATCATCAGCGCCAGATACCGTTCATGTACGGTGGTAAGCAGAATGTTAATATCGCCCCGATGCTTGAAAAGAAAATCCTCGATTTCGTTTCTCCGTTCAGGATCGATAACAAAAGAGAGTGTTGCCATGTTGTTTTTATAATCATGCAAAACAAACGTATAGCCATTTTTCACATTATGATTTTTTGCTTTATCGAATATGCCCGGCGAGCAAAATTTATTATCCGTTTCTGTTTTTTCATCCCACAGGAATGGCGTCAACCGGTTAAGCGCGTTAATAACAACAGGATCGGTAAAGTGCAAACTTTGTTCCTGATAGGTTTTCACCCACTCTTCTGGATAATTGGTTGCAAAAAACTGCACAGACATTTTGTTTTTTGACAGCACAACATATGCCCATGTGAATTCTCCCAGCTTACCTAATGCTGAAGCTAAATTATCTTCAATTACTTTCTGAATATCCATTAACGAAGCTTCTCCCGATAATTCCCTGAATTTACCTGCAACCCAATATTGACTGTCGTACGCCTGAATCAAAGCCCAGGCCTTGCGGCCGGGGCTGTGTCGTTAATCGATATATTATTGCCGGCTGGCATGACGATGCTTTTTACACGGTTTCAGAAAAAAATTTTCCCGCGCTATTTCCCTTCACCCTCGCCTTTCTTCTGGCTCAGACCATATTCACGCAGCTTATTCGCAATCGCGGTGTGGGAAACGCCCAGCCGTTTAGCCAGCTTGCGCGTGCTGGGATAAGAGAGATACAGTCGGGTCAGCACTGACCGTTCAAAACGGCTGGTGATGTCATCCAGCGATCCTTCCATCGCCTCTTCGCCCAGCGGCATATCCGTAGCAAATTCCGGTAGCACGATATCCTGTGGACGCAGTTCATAGCCTTCCAGCTGAGTCAACGCGCGGTAAAGCGCATTTTTTAACTGACGAACGTTGCCCGGCCAGGTGTAGCGGCTGAGAAACGCATTGAGCTGCGCGGAGAGTTTCGGTCGGGCAACGCCCTGCTCGTCGGCAAAGCGAGCGACAAACATTTCCGTTAACGGCAGGATATCCTGGGGACGTTCGCGCAGCGGCGGCAGATTGAGCGTAAGCACGTTAAGGCGGTAAAAAAGATCTTCGCGAAACTCGCCGCGATGCACCATCTCGGTAAGATTTTTTTGTGTGGCGCAGATTACGCGCACATCAACTTTGACCTCATGTTCTTCGCCCACCCGCCGGAAGGTACCGTCGTTAAGGAAACGTAGCAGCTTGGTTTGCATACGTGGCGTCATTTCGCCAATTTCATCCAGCAGAACCGAACCGCCGTTCGCCTGTTCAAAAAAGCCTTTTTTGCCTTCCAGCGCGTTCGGGTAGGCGCCTGCGGCATGACCGAACAGTTCGCTTTCAGCAACGTCATCCGGCAGGGAAGCACAGTTCAGCGCCAGGAACGGTTTCTTACCGCGCGCACTGCGTAAATGACAGGCACGCGCGAGCATATCTTTGCCCGTACCGGTATCACCGACAATCAGCAATGGCGCATCCAGCATCGCCAGCTTGCGCGCCTGATCCACCACCTGACGCATTTTAGGGGTAACCGCAACAATGTGCTGAAACTCGCTGTCGTCATTTACCGCCAGGTTTTGCAGCTGCTGTCCCATTCTGGCCGTTGATTTCAGCATCACCACAGCGCCTACCGGGTTACCCGGCTGCTCATTTTCTCCCGGCGCGAAAATCGGGGTAATTTCCATCAGGAAATCGCGTCCCTGAATCACAACATGGTGGGCCTGAGGCTCAATGCGCTCGCTTTCCAGCCAGCGCTGAAAATTAAAACCAGCAATCAGCGCACCGGCACCAAAATTGCGCATTTTGTCTTCGTTAAGTGAAAACAGCGCCTGCGCCGCAGGGTTTGCCAGCTCCACTTTGCTTTTCAAATCAATGGAGAAAACCGGCTCAGGCAAGGCGATTAGCAGCGCGCTGAGGGCACGATGCTCCCGCTCGGAAGGTAAAAATGCAATGGTGCGCACGTCCGTCACGCTGGGAATACGGCGAATTTCTGCCATCAGCTGGCTGAATTGATCAAACGAAACGGGCGTGAAATTGAGGTAAATACGCCCAATCGGTGCGATCTCGATTCCCCGCAAATCAATGTTTCTTTCTACCAGTAAATCAAGCAGTTCACGGGTCAGACCAAGGCGGTCGTGGCAAAATACTTCCAGACGCATGTAGAGCAACCTTCTTATTGTTCGGGCGATAACGAATAATACTCCATTGGTGCAGGCGTCAGAAGCATTCTGGAATGAAAAGTTGACAGTCGGCTACTTCTGCATCGTTTCTTTCAGCTGGGTAACCAAATCACGCCGAAAATCGCCAAGACGAGGCTTATCATCTTCCAGCCACGGCAGCGGTCGACACAGCTCCATGGTTTTTACGCCCAGGCGTGCGGTCAATAACCCCGCGCCAATGCCCTGAGCCGCTCGCGCAGAAAATCGGGCGGCCAGATCCTGCGACATCCAGTCCATCCCCACTTCACGCACCAGTTCAGAAGCACCGGCAAAAGCCATATTTAACAGCACCAGACGGAATAAACGAAGGCGGCTGAAGTAGCCCAGCTCAATGCCATAGATCACGGCGATACGGTTGACCAGCCGCAGATTACGCCAGGCGATAAACGCCATATCCACCAGCGCCAGCGGGCTGACGGCAATCATCAGGGTTGATTCTGCCGCGCTGCGACCGATTTCACGACGAGCCTGAAGATCCAGCACCGGCTGTACCAGCTGGGCGTAAAGCGCGACGATTTCCCGATCGTTGTGCGTTTCATGAAGCGATGCCTGCCAGCGCTGTAAAGCCGGATGCCCCTGATCCAACCCCGCCTGACGCGCCAGCTTTTCGCAAAACTCGCGCCCTTTTCCCACGCCATGGCTGTGTAACAAATCACGGGCCACGTCGCGTTCTTCTGCTCTTTTACGCAGCCGGTAAAGTCGCCGCCATTCGGCAATTAGCGAACCGGCACCGGCACAAACAACGAGCCCCCCCGCCACGCAGCCGCCCATCGCAATCCAGTCTTGCTGCACCCAGGCGTTATGCGCCCACTGTACGCCCTGCGCAACAATGCTTGCGCCAAATACCGCCAGCCCGGCCTTGACCATTCTTCGCCACAGGCTGCGTTTGGGCCTGAGCGCGGCCTCAACGGCTTTTTCGCCCGCGCCTTCCTCTTCAGCAGGTCGTTCGGGGTCTACTGCAACAAATCGCTCATCCTGTTGGGCAAAAAAATGCGCCGCTTTCAGCGTGTCGGTTTTCTCTGTTTCCAGCGGCTGAGCAAAATCAATCCGTGGTTTAATCGGGCTGTTCATCGCAATTTATCTCCCAGCAAAAATTCCAGCGCCGCATCCAGACGAATGTGCGGTAAAGGACGATCGGCATCCTGTTCCTGTGGCCTGAACTGCTCAAAATGAAATCCCTGCTGCTGCCAGAACGCGTTACCCGGCAGTCGCGGCGGCACTTCGCCGGGATAAACGGTTAGCGGCGCATTATCCGTTAGCCGGTGACCGCGTAACGCAGGAATTTTTTCACCGTTGTGATCCACTAAGCCACTTTGCGTCGCCTGTACCGAAGCCAGCCCAACGCAGTCCATCGTAATGCCTTCGAACGCGGCGTTCTGCCAGGCATCCTGCACCAGCTGTTGCAGGAGCGAAACCAGATTAGCGTGCTGATCGCTGGTAACGTGATCCGCTTTGGTTGCGGCAAATAAGAGCTTGTCGATAACCGGCGAGAACAGCCGACGGAACAGCGTTCGCTGCCCGTAAGAGAAACTCTGCATCAGTTGTGTCAGGGCGAGGCGCATATCATTAAACGCCTGCGGCCCGCTGTTAAGGGGCTGCAAACAGTCCACCAGCACGATTTGCCGATCGAAACGCAAAAAATGATTTTTGTAGAAGCCTTTAACGACATGCTGACAATAATAGTTGTAACGAGCACGTAACATGCCGATGTTGGTACTGGCATCCGCCTGCGCCAGTCTCGACTCGTTAACATCGCGAGTCTGTGGCCAGGGGAAAAACTGTAAAGCGGGCGCACCTGCCATATCGCCAGGCAGCACAAAACGCCCCGGCTGGATAAAGTGCAGCCCTTCCTGCTTACACTTCAGCAGATAATCGGTCCAGGCTGCAGCAATGGCCGCCAGACGGTTTTCGTCTGCCGGTGCGAGCGGATCCAGATCGGCACAGCGTTTTTGCCAGGTCTTCGACCAGTCGGCGCGATCGCCCTGAAGCAGCCCGGTCATTTGCCGTGACCAGCTGAGATAATCCTGCGCCAGCATCGGCAGATCCAACAGCCATTCACCTGGATAATCGACAATTTCCAGATACAGCGTGCCGGTTTCTTTAAAATGGCGCAGCAGGGATTCGCGAGAGCGGTAACGCAGCGCCAGCCGCATCTCACTGACGCCCCGCGTGGGCGTTGGCCAGTCAGGCGGCGAACCATACAGCTGCGATAAGCCTTCGTCATAGGTAAATCGTTGAATGCCCATATCGCGTTGCGGGACGCGCTTCACGCCCAGCAGGCGCTCTTCCCGCACGGCAGAAAACATCGGTAGCCGCGCGCCGGCATTAACGTTCAGAAGCTGGCTGACCAGCGAGGTGATAAAAGCCGTTTTGCCGCTGCGGCTAAGTCCCGTGACCGCCAGGCGCAGATGGCGGTCTGCACCTCTGTTCATTAGCGACAGCAATTCATTTTGAAGTCGTTTCATCCGAGTAACCAATGCCTTTTTTGAGCGAGCTATCCCTTTTTAAACGCCAGGCGTAGCAAATATTTAAAAATAACGCTTGAGGAGCCTTAGCGGTTCCAGCGGGAAGTGACGCCGCGCAGCGCACGACGGATAAGCGGTTCCAACGCCCAGGCCAGCACGATTTTAAGCGGTTTACGGGCGACGGATTTCACCGCCCAGCCGGTCAGGCCTGCGGGGCCGTAATTCAGTGCGCCGATCAGCGCAAATTTTCCGGCCGCCTTTAGCGCGGGCGCGGCATTACGACGAAAACCAGATTGCCAGTTGTGCATATTTCTCTCCAGAAAACTGGCGGCCTGACGCGGCCAGCCAGAGCGGTTACAGCTGACGGAAACGACTCCGCACGCTGAAAGTTTCCGAGGTGACGTAGCGTTCTATTTCACGCAGGTTTGCTTCGCCGCCGTTAAGTTCAGCATCAAGCTTTTCTAACAGCATATGCGCCGTCGGCCTGTTTTCTTCTTCGCGCGCAACGCTTTCAGGCATTTCATCCAGTACAAAAGCCAGCACGAAATAGACGATGGTGGTCACCATGAACAAGCCAAAAATCATCGACAGCACCACGATCACCCGAACCAGGCGTACCGGAATATCAAGGTATTCAGCCACGCCGGCACACACGCCTTTCACTTTACCGCGTGAGGGAATGCGGTAAAGCTTTTTGCCGTTAGCCATCATGACTGCCTCCAGTTCGGATGTTCTGCATCAAGGATCTCCTCCAGCGCCTGAATGCGTTCACGCATGCGCCGGGCGTCCTGAGTTAACTGTTGCAGACGCTGTAGCTCGCTGTTAGACAGTGCCGTATTGCCGCTCTGACGGCTGTAGTGCAGCCACAGCCAGATTGGCGCGACAAAAAGCACGAAAATGGTCAACGGTATAGCCAGAAATAATGCGCTCATTTACTCTCCTTGAAAATTCAGGCAAAGGTCAGTGGGCATCTTCAGCGGATGCCCCACACAGACGTTACTCGCTGCGGTTCATTTTTGCTTTCAGCGCGGCCAGCTGAGCAGAAATTTCATCATCGGCCTGAAGCTCAGCGAACTGCTGATCGAGGTTTTTCTGCTTGCCAAAGCTGTGGCTTTCCGCCTCGGCTTCCATATGATCGATCCGGCGTTCAAACGATTCAAAACGCGCCATCGCTTCATCGATTTTACCGCTGTCCAGCTGGCGGCGTACATCACGTGAAGAGGAGGCAGCCTGGTGGCGCAGCGTCAACGCCTGCTGACGGGCACGGGTTTCGCTGAGTTTTTTCTCCAGCTCACCAATTTCACCTTTCATCCGCAGCAGCGTTTCTTCTACCTGCTCCGCTTCGGTTTTCAGAGAAACGGTCAGATCGGTCAGTTTCTGCTTCTCAATCAGCGCGGCACGCGCCAGATCGTCTTTATCTTTACGCAGCGCCAGTTCGGCTTTTTCCTGCCATTCCGCCTGCTGGTATTCAGCCTGTTCGATACGACGCAGCAGCTGTTTCTTTTCAGCCAGCGCCCGGGCGGACGTGGAGCGGACTTCAACCAGCGTATCTTCCATTTCCTGAATCATCAGGCGGACAAGTTTCTGCGGATCTTCCGCTTTCTCCAGCAGTGAATTGATGTTGGCATTCACGATGTCGGCAAAACGAGAAAAAATACCCATAATCACACTCCTCAATTATTTATTTATGCGCGGTGCGCTGTGAGAAGTAATACAAATAGCGTGCCAGTTTTTATCTTATTGATTTATCAGGATTGACAGAGTTTACACCTCGTCGTCATTCAGATAAGGTGGTGTAAATAACCAATATGTGGTGAATTTCATGAGCGAACAGGAAACGCTGTTAGGCGAATCTAATAACTTTCTGGAAGTGCTGGAGCAGGTTTCACGCCTGGCGCCGCTGAACAAACCGGTGTTGGTTATCGGTGAGCGAGGTACCGGTAAAGAGCTCATCGCCAGCCGTTTGCATTATCTTTCCGACCGCTGGCAGGGGCCTTTTATCTCACTCAACTGCGCGGCGCTGAACGAAAACCTGCTTGATTCAGAACTGTTCGGCCATGAAGCCGGCGCGTTTACCGGCGCGCAAAAACGCCATCTCGGGCGATTCGAACGTGCCGATGGCGGTACGCTGTTTCTGGACGAGCTGGCTACCGCCCCGATGCTGGTGCAGGAAAAACTGCTGAGAGTGATTGAATATGGCCACCTTGAACGCGTAGGCGGCAGCCAGCCGCTTCAGGTCAGCGTGCGGCTGGTTTGCGCCACCAATGCCGATTTGCCGCTGCTGGCGGAACAGGGGCAGTTTCGTGCCGATCTGCTGGATCGGCTGGCCTTTGACGTGGTACAGCTACCGCCGTTGCGAGAACGTCGCAGCGATATCCTGGTCATGGCTGAACATTTTGCCATTCAGATGTGCCGTGAGCTTGGGTTAGCTTATTTCCCTGGGTTTTCCGCTGCAGCGCAACAAATGCTGTTGGACTACGGCTGGCCGGGTAACGTGCGGGAACTCAAAAACGTGGTGGAACGTTCGGTTTATCGACACAGCGAACCAGACGAAGAACTTAATGCCATTATTATCAATCCGTTCCAGCCTCGGCATCCGCAAGCTGCGCCTGCGGATGCCGTGACGGAAACGTCCCCTTCACTGCCGCTGGACTTACGCCGCTGGCAGAATCAGCAGGAAAAGACGCTGCTGGCAAAGAGTTTGCAGCAGGCCCGGTTTAATCAACGTCGCGCCGCTGAACTACTCGGCGTGACCTACCATCAGCTCAGGGCGATGATGAAAAAGCACAATGTTGAGATCAATGGCGAAACATAGCTCTCGCATTAAACAGACAAAAAATGCGCAATTTTATGGGTTTATTGCGACTGGGGTATCAATTTCGCCATAACCCTGTAGGGTGCACTCATCAGTACCCGCAAGCGTGTGCTGGTAAAATGGATTCCCTTTTGTCAGATTTATTGCCCGGTAACGCGGGCCTTTTTAATACCCTTATATTGAACAGGCGAGGTACTCCTACTACCTCGCAAGTGGGATGAAGCCTGCACAGGATGCAGGCTTTTTCTCGTCTGTCTGCATGACCGCAAGGCGCATGTTTATCACCATATTGCCTCTCAAACGCTTCTCTGCCAGCCGCTTATAATCAGGATTGTGCCTTTAGCAGCGACGCGTAAATCGCATAATTTTCCTGTTCAAAGCAGACGATATTAATATGATCAATATTCTCATTTGCCCTTGCTGAAATAACCTCAAGCGCAATTTCCGCCGCTAACGCTTTTGGAAAACGATAAATTCCGGTGCTGATATTAGGAAAAGAAACGGATTTTATCTGGTACTGGGCGATGAGATCGAAACAGCGATTCCAGGCGTTTCTTAACAGCGCCTGTTCTCCGCTTTTCCCGCCGTTCCATACCGGTCCTACGGTATGGATGACATAACTGGCTGGAAGATTGCCTGCGCGGGTAATAACGGCATCGCCCGTTTTGCAACTTCCCTGACGACTGATAATTTCACGGCACTCTGCGAGGATCGTTTTACCCCCAGCCCGATGTATGGCGCCGTCCACGCCTCCGCCTCCGAGCAGAGAAGAGTTCGCCGCATTGACGATCGCTTCAACGGGAATCTGAGTAATATCGCCTTGCAAAAGATTGATTTTACAATTCATAAGCGCTCCTATTCGACAGGCTAAGTATAGTCGATGGCTCGCCCCGCATTCCCTTTTCGCTGTGCGTTTGCGGCCAGCCTGCTTTGCGGTTTTCTGCATCAGCTGCCGGAACAGCTATCGCCTCCACGTCGGGATCTGACATAAAAAAAGCCCGCGCAAGGCGGGCTAAAAATACTGGAAGCAATGTGAGCAATGTCGTGCGTTTCAGCGGTAGAGCCACCGTCGAAGCGCAGGTGAATAATAATCATTCTCAACCAAATTTGTAAAGTACTTTGTTGAGAATCTTTCTCATTTCCATAGCAAGACCAGGCGTATTCTTCATCGCCCGGGCTTTATTAAGCACAGGGTTATTTTGTCCTCAGGTCGTCAACGCGCCTGACTGCTATTTCGCTTTCGCATGAAAAATCGTCACTTGCCCAGGCAAACTTTGGGCGACGCCGCAGAGTGCGGTACACTCTGACTATTGCCTGATATTTCAGATGACTTATGCGCACATTTCTCTCTTTTCTTTTCGCTGGCCTGAGCCTGTTCAGTGCTGCAGTTTGCGCCGCCGCGCCGGATGATATCCGCCAGAGCGGCTTTGTTTACTGCGTTAATGGCGCGGTAACCACCTTTAATCCGCAGATGGCCAGCGGCGGGCTGGTCGTGGATACGCTGGCGGCCCAGCTGTACGATCGCCTGCTGGATGTCGATCCCTATACATACCGGTTAATTCCGGAACTGGCCGAACGCTGGGAGGTGCTGGACGATGGTGCAACTTACCGTTTTCACCTGCGCCACAATGTCGCTTTCCAGAAAACCAGCTGGTTTGTGCCCACCCGGCCATTAAATGCGGATGACGTGGTATTTAGCTTTGAGCGCATTTTTAATCGTAAGTCGCCGTGGCACGACGTCAACGGCGGCAGCTATCCTTACTTTGACAGCCTGCAATTTTCTGATGCGGTGCAAAGCGTCAGGAAGCTGAATAACGATACCGTAGAGATCCGGCTGAACAGCCCCGACGCCTCTTTTCTCTGGCATATGGCAACACATTACGCCCCGGTGCTGTCGGCAGAATATGCGGCGAAGCTGGCAAAAATCGATCATCAGGAACAGCTGGATCGTCAGCCCATCGGCACGGGACCGTTTCAGCTGAGTGAATACCGCACCGGCCAGTATATTCGCCTGGCACGCAATCCAGGTTACTGGAAAGGACTACCACGCATGTCACAGGTAGTGATCGATATGGGCGCTGGCGGTACCGGGCGTCTTTCCAAGCTGCTGACCGGGGAATGTGATGTGCTGGCCTATCCCGCCGCCAGCCAAATCTCTATTTTGCGCGACGATCCGCGTTTGCGGCTAACGTTGCGGCCAGGCATGAACATTGCCTATCTGGCTTTTAATACCCGTAAAGCGCCGCTGGATCGCCCTGAAGTGCGTCAGGCGCTGGCGCTGGCGATTAACAATGAGCGTCTGATGGAGTCTATCTGGTACGGCACGGCAGAAACGGCAGCGTCGATTTTGCCACGTGCATCATGGGCTTATGATAATGATGCTCGGGTGACAGAATATAATCCGCAGAAGGCACGTGAACAGCTGAAGGCGCTGGGGGTCGAAAATTTGCAGCTGACTTTATGGGCACCCTCGGCTTCCCAGGCGTGGAATCCCAGCCCGTTGAAAACCGCCGAACTGATTCAGGCCGATCTGGCTCAGGTGGGCGTGACGGTGAAAATCGTGCCGGTCGAAGGACGTTTTCAGGAAGCGCGCCTGATGGAGATGAATCACGATCTGACCTTAACGGGCTGGGCGACGGACAGTAACGATCCGGACAGTTTCTTCCGCCCGCTGTTAAGCTGCGCCGCAATTAGTTCGCAGACTAACTTCGCGCACTGGTGCGATACTTCCTTTGATGAAACGCTGCACAAAGCGCTCCTCTCTCAACAGCTGGCATCGCGGATTGAATATTACAGCCGTGCCCAGGCGCAGCTGGCACAAAAGCTTCCGGTGCTGCCACTGGCTTATTCGTTGCGCCTACAGGCTTACCGATACGATATTCATGGTCTGGTATTAAGCCCGTTTGGCAATGCATCGTTTGCCGGTGTTTATCGTGATAAAGGCGGGGTGAAATAAAGTGGTTATCTATACGCTACGTCGTCTGGTGCTGTGGCTGGTGACGCTTTTTCTGCTGACGCTGGTGGGGTTCAGCCTGAGCTATTTTACGCCGCATGCGCCGCTTCAGGGTGCGTCGCTGACCGATGCTTTGCTGTTCTGGTATCAGGGGCTGATGCAGTTTGATTTTGGGGTATCAAGCATCAACGGCGAGCCGATTTCCCGGCAGCTGTTGGAAGTGTTTCCCGCCACGCTCGAGCTGTGCATGATGGCTTTCGCGCTGGCGCTGATTGTCGGCATTCCGCTGGGCATTGCCGCTGGCGTGATGCGCAATAAATGGCAGGACAAAACTATCAGCGCGCTTGCCCTGCTCGGCTTCTCCATGCCGGTGTTCTGGCTGGCGCTGTTGCTCACGCTGTTCTTCTCACTCGACTTAGGCTGGCTGCCGGTTTCAGGCCGCTTCGATTTGCTCTACCCGGTCAAAAACATCACCGGCTTTGCGCTGATTGACGTCTGGCTCAGCCATTCGCCGTGGCGGCATGAGATGCTGAAAAGCGCCTTGCTGCATCTGATCTTACCGGTCACAGCCCTGGCGGTGGCACCAACGACAGAGGTCATTCGTCTGCTGCGGATCAGTACCCGTGAAGTCATGGAGCAAAACTATATTAAAGCGGCCGCTACGCGCGGGCTTTCACGGCTGACGATTATTCGCCGTCACGTACTGCACAACGCCCTGCCGCCCGTCATCCCTCGCCTCGGACTACAGTTTTCAACGATGCTGACGCTGGCAATGATCACCGAGGTGGTCTTTAGCTGGCCCGGTCTGGGCCGCTGGCTGGTAGATGCTATACGTCAACAGGACTACGCCGCGATTTCCGCTGGCGTGATGATGGTCGGCGGCCTGGTCATCACCGTCAACGTACTTGCTGATATTTTGGGCGCGATCACCACGCCGCTGAAGCATAAGGAATGGTATGCCCTCCGATAATATCTATGCTGAAAAGCAGCTTCCCAGTCGTTTTCGCCACACCTGGCGTCTGTTTTACCGGGACACCACCGCAATGATCGGTTTTTACACCTTTATTGCGCTGATTTTACTTTGTCTTTTTGGCCGTCTGTTCGCGCCTTATGGCCTTGATCAGCAGTTTCTTGGCTATCAGCTGCTGCCGCCCTCCTGGTCGCGTTATGGTGATGTTTCCTTCTTCCTGGGGACTGACGATCTGGGCCGTGACGTATTGAGCCGGCTGCTCAGTGGTGCAGGTCCAACGGTGGGTTCAGCGATAGTCGTGACCCTGCTGGCTTCATTCTGCGCGATGGTACTTGGCGTCTTTGCCGGGCTGACGCGTGGGCTACGCTCGGCAGTCATGAACCATATTCTGGATACCTTTCTGTCTATTCCTTCGCTGCTGCTGGCGATAATCGTGGTCGCCTTTTTTGGCCCCAGCCTGCCCCATGCGCTGCTGGCGGTGTTTCTGGCCATCATGCCCCGTCTGGTGCGATCCATCTATACTGCGGTGCATGATGAGCTGGAAAAAGAGTATGTGACCGCTGCGCGGCTTGATGGCGCAAGCAGTGCCAACATTTTGCGCTATGCGATTTTCCCCAATATCCTGGCGCTGCTGGTCACGGAATTTACGCGTGCGCTGTCGATGGCCATTTTGGATATTGCCGCGCTGGGCTTTCTTGATTTGGGTGCACAGTTGCCTTCACCGGAATGGGGTGCGATGCTGGGCGATGCGCTGGAGCTCATTTATGTTGCGCCCTGGACGGTGATGCTGCCCGGAGCCGCAATTATGCTTAGCGTACTGATTGTTAATTTGTTGGGTGACGGCGTACGCCGGGCCATCGTTGCGGGAGTTGAATAATGCCGCTGCTCGATATTCGTAACCTGACCATTGAGTTCATGACCTCCGACGGGCCGGTGAAAGCCGTCGATCGCGTCAGTATGACCCTGACCGAAGGCGAAGTTCGCGGGCTGGTTGGCGAATCCGGCTCGGGCAAAAGCCTGATTGCGAAAGCGATTTGTGGCGTCACCAAAGATAACTGGCGCGTGACCGCCGATCGCATGCGCTTTGACGATATCGATCTGCTGAAACTTTCGCCGCGTGAAAGGCGCAGAATTGTTGGTCATAACGTGTCGATGATTTTCCAGGAGCCGCAGTCCTGTCTGGATCCCTCTGAAAGCATCGGCCGTCAGCTGATGCAGGCGATCCCTGGCTGGACTTACAAAGGCCGCTGGTATCAGCGTTTTCGCTGGCGGCATCGTCGTGCCGTCGAGCTGCTGCATCGCGTGGGGATCAAAGATCACAAAGACATTATGCGTAGCTTCCCTTACGAGCTAACGGATGGCGAATGTCAGAAAGCGATGATTGCGATTGCGCTGGCAAATCAGCCTCGCCTGCTGATTGCCGATGAGCCGACAAACGCGATGGAGCCGACTACGCAGGCACAAATTTTCCGCCTGCTGTCGCGACTCAACCAGAACAACAACACGACTATTTTGCTGATCAGCCATGATTTACAAATGTTGAGTCACTGGGCGGACCGCATCAACGTGATGTATTGCGGGCAAACGGTGGAAACCGCCGTAAGTGAGGAGTTGATTGTCTCTCCTCATCATCCCTATACGCAGGCGCTGATCCGCGCGATGCCGGATTTCGGCCTGTCGCTGCCGCATAAAAGCCGCCTGAATACGCTGCCAGGTGCTATTCCTTCGCTGGAACATTTGCCGATCGGCTGCCGTCTGGGACCACGCTGTCCGTATGCACAGAAGAAGTGTATTGAAACGCCTCGCCTGACCGGTGCAAAGTCTCACCTTTTTGCCTGCCACTTCCCGCTGAATATGGAGAGCCAGTGATGGATACCCTGCTGGAGGTGCGCAACCTCACCAAAACCTACCGATACCGCACGGGCCTGTTTCGCCGTCAGCACGTAGAAGCCGTGAAAGATGTCAGTTTTATGCTGCGCGAAAAGCAGACGCTGGCCATTATCGGTGAAAACGGCTCGGGCAAATCGACGCTGGCGAAAATGCTCAGCGGCATGATTGCACCCAGCTCGGGCGCTATTCTGATTGACGATCGTCCGCTGGAATACGGTGATTATGGCTATCGCAGCCAGCGCATCCGTATGATTTTTCAGGATCCGTCGACCTCACTCAACCCGCGCCAGCGTATCGGGCAAATTCTGGATTTTCCGCTGCGGCTTAATACCGATTTATCCTCAGAAGCGCGGGAAAAACGCATTATCGCCACCCTGCGCCAGGTTGGATTGCTGCGCGACCATGCCGCCTATTACCCCCATATGCTGGCACCTGGCCAAAAGCAGCGCGTCGGGTTGGCCAGAGCGCTTATCCTGCAACCTAAAGTGATTGTGGCCGATGAAGCGCTGGCGTCGCTGGATATGTCGATGCGCTCCCAGCTGGTCAACCTGATGTTAGAGTTGCAGGATAAGCACGGCATCTCCTACATCTACGTCACACAGCATCTGGGCATGATGAAACATATCAGCGACATGGTGATGGTTATGCACCAGGGCGAAGTCGTTGAGCGCGGCAGTACTGCCGATGTGCTTGCTTCCCCGTTACATGACCTGACCAAAAGGCTGATCAACAGCCATTTTGGCGAGGCGCTGACCGCCGACGCCTGGCGCAAAGATCGTTAAATTCCCCGTCTGTTTAGCCGAAAATCGCCCGCGCCCATAAAATCGGGCGTTTTTTCGGCACATCCTGCTTACGCCTTCAGCATTATGCTTTTCCGCTATTTATTAGCACCGATTGGTCTTTGGTCGGTTAATTCCCCTAAGCGAGGATAGAGTTGCCCTTCAGACCCGGCGGCCATGCTTCTCTGGCGGCCTTCGGGTCAGTTAACTTGAAAAGGAATGACCATGGAACAGCGCCGATTTGAAGGCAACAGCCACTGGTATCATGAAACGCAATCTACACTGACCACGCAAGCCGCCCCTCTGGTTCCCGAGGCGGCGGATATTGAAGACCGCTTTTTACTTGGTCTGGCCGCGTTGTGTAAAGATGAACTGCAGCAGAATTTGCAAGAGGCGCAGCCTGCGCTGCTGGCATCGAGAGATATTTATCAGCTGCTTTTCCCCCGGCAGCTGGTCACCAGCATGACGCATACGCTGACGCTGTACGATCGGCTCAGCACGGCGCTTACCGTGGCGCAGGTGACAGGCATCCAGCGTCTTTGTAATCATTATGCCGCCCGGCTGAATCCGCTCTCCGGGCCTGACTCTTCCCGCGAAAGCAATCGCCGTTTAACGCAGATTACGGAATACGCCCGTCAGCTGGCAAGCCAGCCAACGCTCATCGATAAAGCGGCATTACTGCGGCTGGATGAAGTCGGCCTGACGTCACCGGACATCATTACGTTTAGTCAGATTATTGGCTTTGTCAGCTACCAGGCGCGCGTGGCGGCGGGGATCAACGCGCTGCTCGCGCTGCCGGTACGCTGGATCCCGGGCGTTACCGTGCCTGATGATGCGGATTCACACCGTTTTGAGCAGCAGGCCAGCTGGCAGCCCGCTTTGGCCCCGGTGGAATTGCGCTATGCTTCGCCGCGTCAGCTGGAAGCCCTGACCTGGTGCCAGCCACAGCAGGCATTAAGTACAAGTGCCTGGCTGCTGGCACACGATGCGGAGGTTTTGTATGGCTGGAGTACGCTTTTCAACACGCTTGAAAGTACCGTTGATTCCCCGGAAGGTGCGTTAGCGGCGGCTGTTGCTGCACGCATCAACGGCAGCCCCGCCTGCTTCAACCGCTATGTCACCCCAACGCTGCGGGAAGCGCTGAAAGAAGGCGTGGACGTGGCAATTGCCGCAGCAGAACCAGTACAGCAGGCGGTGATCCACGCCGCTGCACAACTTACCCGCTCGCCGGAGCGCTTTAACGCCGCGCATCTTCAGCCGCTAAAAGAAGCGGGACTGTCGCCACATGCCGTCTTCAGTGTCATTATGAGCACCGCGCTTTCCAGCTGGAATAACCGCCTGATGCAGTCTCTGGGAGCAAGCTGACAAAACGCCCTTAACGCTCGCTTAACCAGCGGCGTACTTCATCAAAGAAGTGCTGTGAAAGCGGCGTTGCCCTGCCCGGCTCGGCGATCACTACCGCAGCCTGGCGGGTCATCGGCGCTATCGCCAGCGGCCTTGAACAGAGTTCAGGCGTCATAGCCGGCAGCAAATGTCCACGAGGCGAAATCAGACAGCCCAGCCCCACCTGGACACCCTGGATAAGCTGAAACACCGAGGTGGTTTCGAGAATGACGCGCAGCTGAATATCGGCCTCGCGAAAATGCGTGTCCAGATAACGCCGGAAATAGCGCGTTTGCTCCGCCAGGCAAAAAGGGATCGCTTTCAGCGCTGTCAGTTCAAGCGGCTCTTCCCCTTTCAGCTGCGGAAAATGTGCGGGATGGTAAACCACTTCCACTCCGCTGTCCTGCAACGGCTCCGCCTGAAAATGCAGTTCCCGCAGCGTTACCAGTTCAAAAAAACCAATGCCGACATCGACGGTATGGCTGTTGAGCGCATCCAGTAACTGATCGGCGCTCAGTACCGAAACGCGATAGTTAAGTTGCGGATAGCGCTCGCTAATTCCTTTCAGGATCGGCGGCAGAGAGATACTGCACTGCGGCACGACCCCAATTCTTAAGGTGCCGCTGACGCCGTGCTTGAGCGATTCCACTTCAAGTTTAAGCCCCTGATAGACAGAAACAATTTCACGAGCCCAGGTTAACACCCGATCGCCTTCGGGCGTAAAGCCGTCAAAGTTGTTACTGCGATTGATCAGCGACAAACCCAGCTCGCGTTCAAGATTTTTCAGGCGCATAGAGAGCGTCGGCTGGCTGACAAAGCTCGCCTCTGCCGCTCGCCCAAAATGACGCTCACGCTCAAGGTTACACAGATAAATTAATTGTTTGATATCCATTTTTCTTATTTTTCAGAAGGTTATAATTCGTGGATTTTATCAACTTTAAAATTATGTACCCGGCCGTGTACGAAATAAAGAATCTGTATGAGCAATAAAATTTGCTGACCGGACAGGATCTTCAGCCAGCCCGTCAGGGATGTCAATTTAAAGCGCCCTAAAGGATCATTCAACGCGGGTGTAGAGCCGGCTACGGCAGCATTTTTTGTCGTCATTTACTGCTAATGCCAGCAGATACTGGCAGAGTCACTTTGCCCAATTTTGGAGCATGGCAGGAATAAGGCTGGAAATAATACCATCACACCAGCATTTAATATCATTAAAATGCCTTTTATAAAAACATTTCCCTGATTTATAACATCCTGAACGGTTTAGCTGCATGATTCATCAAAACGTATCAAGCATGAAACGATTTACCCCAGAAACTGTTACACTAAGATAACAACAAAAACCCTATGGATTTATAAAATGAAAAACGCCCTGTTTTTTGAAGCAAAAAAAAGTCGTGCTTTCGCCATGATGAAGGCAAAAGGTATGTGGCACAGTACTTATGCTCCACCGTGTCACCGTATTCTATGGAACCTCGGATTCAAGGTCGCCCCGGCGACGCTTGCGCCTTTCTGGACTAACTTTCTCTGTTTTACCGCCGTCTATACGCCTTTCTGGGGTCTGGTGATGTGGTTCGTGTTCTGGGATGCACAATCCGTTGATTTCACGACTGCGTTAGTCACCACCCTGTTGAGTGGCTTGCTTTTCAGTACCGCGATGTCAGTTTTTCAACTGTGGCGCCAAAAAGCTAACCAGCTGCCAGACTGGGAAAGGGTATAACCAGCCCCGCAAGAACGGCACGCAGGCCGTTTTTCCCGGTTCTGTGAGCGACTATCTTTAAATCTTTTTTAATTATTTTAAACCACGCTGAAAATATGCAGTCAACGGTTGCCTGCACGGTGTGAAATAAAATTTAAACCAACACGTTCTCTGCGGAAAATAAAAAATAGTCCCGCTCCGCCATCACCTGTGTCAGCAAACTGCACAGCAACATCGGGTGCCGTTGATTTTCTACCAGACGACAATTTGGGATATTGCTGCTGCTCCGCAATCATCCTTTCTCCGGATGCATTCTTCCCCTCCGAATAAGCGAACACCAGGCCCGCCAGTGCGCTTTTTTGCCTTTAGCCAGGCTAATGGAAGCCTTCCAGCACGCGTCGCAGGGTGCATTCGGAAAATTATTACCTGAAGGGAAGATTAAAATAATTTATTTAGATGGGGACCTGAGCCGCTATTATAGCGGTTCTTTTTATTCCAATAAACCGGCTAAGCTGCCATAGAAAATGACTCGCTTTTTTGCGAGTCATTCCATAACGGCAACAACGATAATCCTTTCATTTAGTTATCAATATCGCTGACCAGCTCATTCATAGTTACATCCAGTGCACCGGCAATCTGATTTATTATCAGCAGTGACGGGTTGCATTTACCGCATTCGATATGACTGATGTAACTTCTGTCAAGATGCGCATCCTGGCTAAGCACTTCCTGACTAAGATGCCTGATTTTTCTGATGTGCTTTACTTTTTTACCAAAGCAGAGCAGCAGGGAAAGGTTGACTCCCGACCCTTTTGCGGCGTTTTTTAAGCTACGCATGAATTTCAAATAAAACGGACATGGTGTTTCGCCTTTATGATGTATAAAACTAATTGTACCACCTCTGTATATTTTTTGTTCAACTCTATTCAGAGTCATGTTCATTTATCGGCGCAGGCTGCAAATTAATATTTTTATCGGCCCGTCGTTGGGTTGTTGTTGCAGGGCCTCTGTGAATTTCACTAAACTCAGCCCTTTGAATATCACCGCATAATTTGATATGACGCTATGCAACATTGAATTACGCTCATCTGAAAATGGAATGACATGACCGACCACCCCGCCGCCCGCCTTTCCCGTAGCGATCTTGCTGACCTGAATGCTTTCAGAGTCGTTGAACGACAGCGCAGTTTCACCCGCGCCGCCGTTGAGCTGGGGATCACCACTTCCGCGCTCAGCCACGCTATCCGCAATCTTGAAACGCGGCTGGGCGTACGGCTTCTCAACCGCACCAGCCGCACGGTCGCCCCGACGGAAGCGGGGTCAAACCTTGCTCTGCGGCTGGATGTTGGTTTTCGGGAAATCGGTGACGCGCTTGACGATATCAACCGGATGCGTGACCGCCCGGTGGGTCGGTTGCGGTTAAACGTACTGAGCGATGGCGCCAGGCTTATCCTCGCGCGCCATCTGCCTAAATTTCTCAACAAGTATCCACAGGTGACGGTTGAAATCAGCGTGGACGATCGCAGGGTGGATATCGTCGCAGAGGGTTTTGACGCGGGGATCCGTTTTGGCGGAACGGTGCCGGAAGAGTTGGTGGCCATCAGGCTGGGTGAGGATCTCCGCTGGATTGCCGTTGCTTCGCCCCGCTACCTGTCTCACCGCTCCGCGCCGGTTATCCCGGAAGAGCTGCGCGAGCATGCCTGCATTCAGCTGAGAACCGGTCAGGGACTTATCGACAAATGGGCATTTTGCAAAGGCAAAGAGCATCGCGTTATTGATGTGCCCGGCCAGGCGTGCGTCAGTGAAACCACGCTGGCGATTGAACTGGCGCTGGCAGGTCACGGAATTGCTTACTGTCTTGAAGATCGGGTTGCCCATCATCTGCGGGCCGGTACGCTACGCGTGGTGCTGGCCGACTGGGCGCACGTAGCGCCAGCCATGTATCTCTACTACCCCGGCCACCGGCAATTACCTCCGGGATTGAAAGAGCTGATTGCATTACTGCGGGAAGAGATAGCCACAGAAAAGCGTTTACCCGAAGCCGCGCTGTGATGCATTAATCAGCGCAGTTTCTCTGCTGCCCTTTTTGTCACCTCAAACCTTTTAGCAATAAAAGCCGCTGATTGCTGTCTGGCCTGCGCAGTCAGTTCTGCCGGGGCGACCCGGGGCGATCCACAAGCAAACGGCGGAGCCGGATCGTATTCCATTTGCAGCTGAATATTCTGCGCAACTTCTGCGCCACGGAGCCGGGCCACCACGCTGAGCGCAAAATCAATGCCGGACGTCACGCCCGCACCGGTGATCCGGTTTCTGTCCTCCACGACACGTTCCGCCACCGGCTGCGCACCGAGCAAAGCAAGCTGGTCGAGCGAAGCCCAGTGGGTGGTAGCTTTGTATCCCTGTAACAGCCCCGCCGCGCCCAGAACCAGTGAACCCGTACACACTGACGTAATCAGGCTGACTTCTTCGCTTTTACGGCGGATAAACGCCAGCGTTTGTTCATCCTCCATCAGGGCTATCTGACCCGGGCCGCCGGGCACACAAAGCACATCCAGTGGCGGACAGCGATCGAAGGTTGTGGACGGTAAAATGGCCATACCCCGGTCGGCCACCACGGGATCGGATGTTTTCCAGATAAGGTGAACCGTAACGCCGGGTGTTCGGGCAAAAACTTCGTAAGGTCCGGTTAAATCGAGTTGCGTGAGGGCCGGAAAAAGTAACAGGCCAACAGATAAAGGGGAGGAAGTCATCTTTTATCGCTCCTTTTGAAAAGCACTATTTATGTCACGGTTTGCAGGTGTTAGCCATTGCCTACAGACAGGCTTTTCAAAAAAAGCGCACAGCTTATTCTGCATTCGCAATTATAAGTTTATTTTATTTTTCCCTGGTGTGCGGATGATTTACCGATGCGGATAAGGCCAGTTATGAACCCAGCCTCCCGCAGAGATTATGCCGGAAGCGATAAACCACACCGCCAGAAAAAGAAAAAGGAAAAGTACAGAAAACTCTATTATATCAGACGCTTTAACATGCTTCATTACTTACCCCTCACGGTTAACGTGGATTAATGACTCAATGCAAAAATAAGATGTTACCGGTAAAACCGCAAGGCGGGCAGGGTTTTAATTTGCATTAATTTTGTTAACTTAAGTTTCAGGCAAAGCATGAAGCAATGTGCAAGAAAGACGAGCCTGTCTGTCCAGGCATGGCTGGAGGGTCTGGTCGCAGCGGCGCGCGCGCGTATAGGCTGATCCGCAGGGCTTCAGGCCACGCCCAATGCCGTTTTGACTTCATGGGCGATTTTTTCCACCTGAGGCCCGTAAATCACCTGAACATCGTGATCGCTGACGCGGTTCACGCCGTTCGCGCCCGTGGTCATCAGCGTCTGGTCAACGACCTCTTTCATCTCTTTGACCCGCACGCGCAGCCGGGTAAAGCAGCAATCGACGTCCTCTATATTGCCCTCGCCGCCCAGCCCGCTAATGATGGTCTGAGTACGCTCATCCGCCGAAACCAGTTTGCGCTCCGGCTCGGCTTCCTCTGACTCTCTTCCCGGCGTTTCCACCCGCCTGCGAAGAATGATCCACTTAAAGCTATAGTAGTAGACCGGCAGATAAATCAGACCCAGCGCGATGCTCCACCACCACTGCGTTTTGCTGCCCCCCAGAATGCCGAACACCACTAAATCGATCGCGCCGCCCTGCACGTTGCCAATCATTAAATGCATCATCGACATCAGCATAAATGACAGGCCGCTGAGAAAAGCATGCAGCAGGTAAAGCACCGGCGAGACAAAAATAAAGCAGAACTCCAGCGGCTCGGTTATGCCGGTGGTAAAGGAGGTCAGCGCACCTGCCAGCACCAGCGCTTTCACCCGTTGCTTATGTTCCGGCCTGGCACAGTGATAAATCGCCAGCGCCGCGGCGGGCAGACCGAACATCATCACCGGAATTTTTCCCTGCGCCAGAAACTGCGTCGCATTGCGGATCGTGTCATCAGGAATCGAGCCCGGGTGCGTTAGCGCCGTATTGAAGATGTTTAGCGCACCGACGACGGTTTGATTATCCACCGTTGCAATGCCGCCAATGGGCGTAAAGCGCACGGTTTCATTGAGGATATGATGCAGGCCGGTCGGGATCAGCAAGCGCTCGCTGGTGCCATAAAGAAACGCGCCATACTGTCCGCTTTTACCAATCAGCTCGCCCACCCAGGCGATGCCCGCGCCGATGGTCGGCCAGATCATCGCCAGCAGGACGCCCACCAGCGGCAGAACCAGTACGGTGACAATAGGCACAAAACGTCGGCCGCCAAAAAAGCCGATCGCCGTCGGTAACTGCGTGGTGTAGAAGCGATTATGGATAACAACCGTCAGCAATCCGGCGATGACGCCGCCAAGCACGCTCATGTTGTAAGTAAAAATCCCTAACATTTCACTGTATTCTGCCGATGTCATCATAGCGGCAGTCTGCGCCATCCCTTTCGCCTGTAATGCTTCTGGCGTGGTGGTGGCGGCAGTTAAGCCCTGAGCGGCAAGCGTGGCACTTACGCCCACATGCATGGCGATAAAGCCAATTACGGCGGCAAAGGCAGCGGTGGGTTTCTCGGCTTTAGCCAGGCCAATCGCGCTCGCAACGGCAAAGAACAGCGGTAAATTAGCGAACAGCGCGCCAGCAACTTTACGGATAAAACCGATAATGAGCTGGGGCGTATGCAGGCTGGCGAAGGCTTCTCCAGTGATGGCAGGGTTCTGCATCGCTGCGGCCACGCCGAGAAAAATACCGGCCGCGGCGATGACCGAAATGGGCATCATCAACGCCTTACCAAAAGCATGAATTTTGCTAGCAAATTCTTTCACGGGCTGCTCCATTGAGGTCGCAAAGCCTAATTATTAGTCAGCTCGCTACGTGATGGAGGCAAAAGCATAACAATACGCATGATTCTTTGAAGCCGTTCACGCTTTAGCGATAAACCACAGCTATCGCATGATTAAAGCAATCAATTAGACAATTTTGTTACCGAGTTGCAGACTTACCGGATAAAAGAAGTAATAACTTCTTAACAACTCATAAACATAATAGACACCTGCGAAGCGATATGAAATTTAAAACTGCAATCAAACCCTACCAGGCGGCGGCGGGCGGCTGGGGCTCACTTGAGGCTACTACCCGTTTCGTTTTTGACAGCAAACAAGTTTTAAAAAATATGCGCAACCTGATGCGCATGAACAAAGCAAAAGGCTTTGACTGCCCGGGCTGTGCCTGGGGCGATGACAACAAAAGTACCTTCAGCTTCTGTGAAAACGGTGCAAAAGCCGTGACCTGGGAAGCGACGCGCCGCTTTATCGACGCCAGCTTCTTTGCTCAGTACAGCGTTTCTGCCCTCTATCAGCAGAGCGACTATTTCCTGGAATATCAGGGCCGCCTGACTGAACCTTTGCGTTATAACCGCGAAACCGACCACTACGAGCCTATCAGCTGGGACGATGCTTTTGCGCTCATCGCGAAGCATATTCAGGCAATGGACAATCCGCATCAGATGGAGCTGTACACTTCGGGTCGCGCCAGCAACGAAGCCTCCTGGCTTTATCAGCTGTTTGGCCGCATGAATGGCAGCAACAACTTCCCTGACTGTTCAAACATGTGTCATGAGGCCAGCGGCTCGGGCCTGAAGCGCAGTATTGGCGTGGGTAAAGGCACCATCCGTCTGGATGACTTTGATCATGCCGATGCCATTTTTGTCTTTGGCCAAAACCCGGGAACTAACCATCCTCGCATGCTACACAGCCTGCGTCATGCTGCTGACCACGGTGCTAAAATTGTCACCTTCAATACGCTGCGTGAACGTGGACTCGAGCGTTTTGCCGATCCACAAAAACCGCTGGAAGTGGTGACCAGTAAAGCCGGTACCATCAGTTCTACCTATTACCAGCCAAACCTCGGTGGTGATATGGCTGCCGTACGCGGCATGGTGAAAGTGCTGGCAGAAAACCATTTTGCGCTGATCGCTGCGGGTGAAAAAGGCCTGTTTGATGAAGTGTTTATCAATGCGAAAACGGAAGGTCTTGATGCTTATCTGGCCGCCGTTGCCGCGACCGAATGGCCGCAGATTGTGCAGCAGTCTGGCCTGAGCGAGCAGCAAATCCGCGAAGCGGCCGCTATTTATCAACATTCTGAGCGCGTGATCTGTACCTGGGCGATGGGGATTACCCAGCACAAACACTCGGTCGATACCGTGCGTGAAATCGTTAACCTTCAGCTGCTGTTTGGCCAGCTGGGCAAAAAAGGCGCTGGCCTCTGCCCGGTTCGCGGCCACAGTAACGTGCAGGGCAACCGTACCATGGGCATTGATGAGAAGCCGACCCAGGCGTTTCTCGACAGCCTGGGCAAGCACTTCAACTTTGAGCCGCCGCGTGAAATCGGTCACAACACGGTTGAAGCGCTGGAAGCGATGCTGCGCGATGAAATCAAAGTGCTGATTGCGCTGGGGGGCAACCTTGCGGCCGCGGCACCAGACAGTCCGCGGACTGAAGAAGCGTTGCGCCGCTGCGGCCTGACCGTACAGATCAGCACCAAGCTGAACCGCAGCCACCTCTGTCCGGGTGCGGTTGACGCGCTGATCCTGCCGACGCTGGGTCGTACCGAGCAGGATATTCAGGCAACCGGCCCGCAGTTTATTACCGTAGAAGACTCCTTCAGCATGGTTCACGCGTCTGAAGGCGTCGGTAAACCGCTGGCGGATACGCAACGTTCTGAAACGGCAATTGTGGCCGGTATTGCTCACGCGGTGCTGGGTTCGGAGAAAGTGGACTGGCTGGGCCTGGCTGCGGATTATAATAAAATTCGTGACCATATCGCCGCTACCATCCCAGGTTTCAGCGACTTTAACGCTAAGTGCGATATTAAAGGCGGTTTCTACCTGGGCAACGCAGCGGCAGAGTTCCGCTTCAATACGCTGAATAATAAAGCGCAGTTCAGCGCGGCTCGCCTGCCGGATTCCCTGTTCCCGCAGCTGGGTGATGTTGAAGTGCCATTCACGCTGCAAACGCTGCGCTCTCACGACCAGTACAACACCACGATCTACGGCCTCGATGACCGTTACCGTGGCGTTTATGGCCAGCGCGAAGTGCTGTTTATCCATCCTGATGATATGGCGAAACTGGGCTTCACCGCGGGCGAAAACGTCGATATCGAAACGCTGTGGAATGACGGTATTACCCGCAAAGTCTTTGGCTTTAAACTGGTGCCTTACAATATCCCTGAGGGCAACCTCGCGGCTTATTACCCGGAGACCAATCCGCTGGTTCCGCTTTCCAGCTTCGGTGACGGCAGCGGGACGCCAACGTCGAAATCTGTCCCGGTGAAAATCACCCGTTCAGAGGCGAAAAGCGACCTGCGTATTGCCTGACGGGACAGCTGTCCGAGTTCTTAAAGCCGGGATTTTCCCGGCTTTTTACTTGCCGCGAAGCGGTTAATCGCGTAAAACTGTCTGCCGCTCTTAGGCCACGAAAACTGTTGAGATTATGTTCCAGGATAACCCGCTGCTCGCGCAGCTCAAAGAGAAACTCCACTCCCAGACGCCGCGTGTTGAGGGTGTGGTAAAAGGCACTGAAAAAGGTTTCGGCTTTCTGGAAGTCGATGCCCAGAAAAGCTATTTCATCCCGCCACCGTTCATGAAAAAAGTCATGCACGGCGACCGCGTGAGCGCGGTGCTGCAAACGGATAAGGATCGTGAAGTTGCCGATCCGGAAACGCTTATCGAGCCTTTCCTCACCCGTTTTGTTGGCCGCGTTCAGCGTAAAGATGACCGTCTGTCTATCGTTCCCGACCATCCTCTGTTAAGGGATGCGATCCAGTGCCGCGCGGACCGTAGCGTACAGCATGATTTCCAGGCGGGCGACTGGGCCGTGGCCGAGATGCGTCGTCATCCCCTGAAGGGCGACCGTACTTTTTACGCTGAGCTGACCGCTTTTATCACCACCGCAGACGACCATCTGGCACCGTGGTGGGTGACACTGTCACGTCATAACCTCGAGCGCGAAGCACCAGAAGCCGTTACCGGCGAAATGAGGGACGAAGGCCTGGTGCGTGAAGATCTGACCGCGCTGGATTTCGTCACTATTGACAGTGCCAGCACCGAAGATATGGACGATGCGCTGTATGTGGAAGAACTGGCCGACGGCCAGCTGCGTCTGACCATCGCCATTGCCGATCCGACCGCGTACGTTGCGGCAGACAGCCCGCTTGATGCCATCGCCGCCGAGCGTTCGTTCACCAACTATCTGCCCGGCTTCAACATCCCGATGCTGCCGCGTCAGCTGTCTGACGATATTTGTTCGCTGCGCCCTAATGAGCGTCGTCCAGTGCTGGCCTGCCGCGTAACCGTAGCGGCTGACGGCACGCTGGGTGAGGATGTCCACTTCTTTGCCGCCTGGATTGAATCCAAAGCGAAGCTGGCCTACGACAATGTTTCTGACTGGCTGGAAAACAGCGGTACATGGCAGCCGGAAAACGACGCTATTGCGACGCAGATCCGTCTGCTGCACAAGCTGTGTCTGGCGCGCGGCGAATGGCGTAAAACCCATGCGCTGGTATTTAAGGATCGTCCTGACTTCCGCTTCCTGCTGGGCGAAAAGGGCGAAGTGCTGGATATCATTGCCGAGCACCGTCGTATCGCTAACCGCATTGTCGAAGAAGCGATGATCACGGCAAATATCTGCGCCGCTGCCGTGCTGCGCGATAAGCTGGGCTTTGGTATCTATAACATTCACCAGGGCTTTGATGCGGTAAACGCTGAACAGGCCGCTGCGGTGCTGGAAAACCACGGCGTGAAAGTAGATCCGGTCGCCATCGCTACGCTGGAAGGCTTCCGCATCATGCGTCGCGAACTGGATGCTCAGCCTACCCAGTTCCTCGACAGCCGTATCCGTCGTTTCCAGTCGTTTGCCGAAATCGGCATCGAGCCAGGCCCGCACTTTGGCCTTGGTCTGGAAGCTTACGCGACCTGGACCTCACCGATCCGTAAGTATGGCGATATGATTAACCATCGCCTGCTGAAAGCGATGATCAAAGGCGAAGCGGCGAGCCGTCCACAGGATGACGTCACGGTCAAAATGAGCGAACGTCGTCGTCTGAACCGCATGGCCGAGCGCGATGTGGGTGACTGGCTGTACTCACGCTTCCTGCAAAAATCTGCCGGAACCGATGAGCGTTTTGCTGCCGAGATCATTGATGTTTCGCGTGGCGGCATGCGCGTGCGCCTGACCGCTAACGGCGCGGTGGCCTTTATCCCTGCCCCGTTCATCCATGCCGTACGTGATGAGATGGTGTGCAGCCAGGAAAATGGCACCGTACAGATTAAAGGCGAAGTGGTTTATCGCGTTACTGACGTGATTGAAGTGACTATCGCTGAAGTCCGTATGGAAACCCGCAGTATCGTCGCGCGCCCGGTGGCGTAACGCGCTTAACAGGCGGGATAATCTTCCTCCCGCCTGTTTTCTTGCCCGCCTGCGTTAAGTTGCACCCTAATCCCCTCCTGCCCGTTCAACAAAAAATTCTTTGCTACCTCACAGATCTCTCCTGATTGGCTTTCATTAACAAATAATTACATTAGTTTTAACATCATCATTAACATTGAGCTGGCTGCGCCAGGGAGTTTGTCATGAGAAATGTTAAAACCGGGGTAATTTGGACGGGCGTCGCACTGATTGGCGCGACTGCCTTTGCCATGCTGGCGCTGAGTCGGGGGGAACACGTTAATGCTCTCTGGCTGGTGGTTGCCGCCGTAGCCTGCTACAGCATCGCGTGGCGCTTTTACAGCCTGTTTATTGCCCGCAATATTTTTGAGCTGGATGACCGCAGGCTGACGCCAGCCGAAAGAAAAAACGATGGTCTGGACTATGTTCCCACCAATAAATGGGTGCTGTTTGGTCACCATTTCGCCGCCATTGCGGGCGCGGGTCCGCTGGTCGGCCCTATTCTTGCCGCGCAGATGGGCTTCCTGCCCGGGACGCTGTGGATATTGATTGGCGTCATGCTGGCGGGAGCCGTACAAGATTTCTTGATCCTGTTTATTTCAACGCGACGTGATGGCCGCTCGCTGGGCGAGATGGCAAAGCAGGAGCTGGGCGCCTTTGCTGGCGTGGTGACGATGCTGGGCGCGCTTGGCGTAATGATCATTATTCTGTCTGCCCTGGCGCTGGTCGTCGTAAAAGCGTTGGCCAATAGCCCGTGGGGATTATTTACCCTTGCCGCCACCATTCCTATCGCGCTGTTTATGGGCATTTATATGCGTTTTCTGCGGCCCGGAAAAATCGCTGAGGTCTCGTTGATTGGTTTTGTGCTGATGATGGCGGCCATTATTTTTGGCGGCAACATCGCACAGCATCCCTTCTGGGGCCCCTTCTTTACCCTGAAAGGCACCACGCTCACCTGGGTCCTGGTAATTTATGGTTTTATCGCGTCGGTGCTGCCCGTCTGGCTGCTGCTGGCACCGCGTGATTACCTTTCTACCTTTTTAAAAATCGGGGTCATTATCGGCCTCGCCGTTGGCATTTTATTTGCCATGCCGGAAATGAAAATGCCGGCGGTGACAAAGTTTATCGACGGCAGCGGTCCGGTATTTTCCGGCAGCCTGTTCCCGTTTTTATTTATTACCATCGCCTGTGGTGCTATTTCCGGTTTTCATGCGCTGGTTTCCAGCGGGACAACGCCAAAACTTGTCGAACGCGAGAGCCATATGCGCCTGATTGGCTATGGCGCGATGTTAATGGAATCTTTCGTGGCTATCATGGCGCTGATCTGTGCTTCGGTCATCGACCCCGGCGTTTATTTTGCGATGAACTCTCCGGCGGCGTTAATCGGAACCACCGTTGAAACCGCCTCGCAGGCCATTAACAGCTGGGGATTCGTTGTTACGCCTGAAATGCTGACGGTTACGGCACGAGACGTGGGCGAAGCCACCATCCTTTCCCGAGCGGGCGGCGCGCCGACTTTCGCCGTAGGCATGGCGCATATCATTACTGACGTCTTTAACAGCCGGGCAATGATGGCGTTCTGGTATCACTTCGCCATTCTGTTTGAAGCCTTGTTTATTCTGACTGCGGTAGATGCCGGAACGCGTGCCTGCCGGTTTATGGTGCAGGATTTGGCAGGGACTATCGTGCCTTCACTGGCAAATAACCGCTCATGGTTGGGAAATCTGGCGGGCACCGCCGTTGCCGTCGCAGGCTGGGGATTCTTTGTTTATCAGGGCGTCGTCGATCCGCTTGGCGGCATCAATACGCTGTGGCCGCTGTTCGGCATCGGTAATCAGATGCTGGCATCCATGGCACTGATCCTCGGCACCGTGGTGCTGTTCCGGATGAAGAAGCAGCGCTATGCCTGGGTCACTATTTTACCGACCGCCTGGCTGTTTATCACTTCAATGACCGCTGGCTGGCAGAAGATTTTCCACGAGAAACCGAGCATCGGTTTTCTGGCTCAGGCACGTAAGTTTTCTAAAGGAGTGGAGGAAGGCGTCATTATTGCGCCCGCTAAAACTCTCGCGGATATGCAGACCATCGTTTTCAGTAATCAGATTAACGCCGCGCTCTGTGGTTTTTTCATGCTGGTTGCCGTGACCATGCTGATCGCCGCGTTTTTTGTTATTCGACGCGCGCTAACGAGCCCAACCCCTACCGTGCATGAATCGGAACAGATCCTGCGAAGTGAGGTGCGTCATGTCTGAGGCCATTTTTGCACGCGCTAAAAGGCGCTCATTGCAGGTGCGGCGTTGCTATCCACTACCGGCAGCGCCAGCGCCGCAGCCCTTTACGCTACGGCTGTTGATTTCGCGGCTGGCGCAAAGTTTTCGACTGATGGTTGGCGTACAGGATTACGGTAATTATGTTCGTCATATGCAGCTAAAACATCCTGATACTCCGCCAATGACGGAGAAAGCATTCCATCGCTACTGTCTTGATGCCCGCTACCCCTCAAAGGCGGGTAAAATAGGAAAATGTCCCTGCTGAATAACGGCCCCGAACATTCGCTCGGGGCCGAATTACTCTATACTTAATTCATTACATAAAAAATATATTACCCCTACGCCTTGAGATTCTGCCGATCGCCGAATACTGTTGCTTACGATGAAAGACCCTTACTACTTAGCATCCCTCAAGGAGATACGTGATGACCAGTGATGAAGGGCAATCATTGCTTTATACCTGGTTTGGAACCAGCAGCCCTCATTGGCGTTTAAAGTCTGACAGCGACGCACTTTTGTTTGCCGAAGATGAACTGGCCAGTACACATGTCGTCATTGCACTAACGCCTTCACAAGCAAATTTATTACGCGCCATGACGGTGATTACATCCAGCGTCAATCTGACGCTAAACCTCTATGGCGAGTCATTATCAATGCATCTTGTTGGACGTAAGGTGAACCAGTCCGAATGGGCTGGTAGTGCTTCCGCATGGGGCGACACTACGGCGGTCGCACGCGATCTGGTTTCGGGACTCTCTTTTGCCGAACAGGTCGTTTCTGAAGCCAATTCGGTGATTGTTATCCTCGATCAGCACGGTAATATTCAGCGTTTCAACCGTAAAAGCGAGGAATATACCGGGCTGAAAGAACAGGAAGTTATTGGCCGCAATGTGTTTCAGCTGTTTATGACACGCCGGGAAGCCGCGGCATCGCGCCGTAACGTCAGCGGTTTTTTCCGCGACGGTAATTCATATGAAGTGGAACGCTGGATTAAAACCCTTCAAGGTCAGCGTTTGTTCCTTTTTCGTAATAAGTTTGTGCACAGCGGCAGCGGCAAGAATGAAATCTACCTGATCTGCTCCGGGACGGATATTACCGAAGAGCGCCGTGCACAGGAGCGCCTGCACGTTCTGGCCAACACCGATAGCGTGACCGGCCTGCCTAACCGTAATGCGATAAATAATGCTATCGCCGAGGCGCTGGCGAACGATCAGCAAGTCGGTATCGTCTATCTTGATTTGGACAATTTTAAAAAGGTTAATGACGCCTACGGACATATGTTCGGCGATAGGCTGCTGCAAATGGTTTCACTGGCGATTCTGAACTGTCTGGATGAGGAGCAGACGCTGGCGCGCCTTGGCGGCGACGAATTCATCGTGCTGTCCAGACAGGCTACTCAGGTTTCGCTGGAAGCGATGTCGTCGCGTATTCTTCACCGGCTCAAAGAACCGTTCCGGCTCGGCCCGATTGAAGTTTACTCAGGCTGCTCAATTGGCATAGCTATCAGCCCTGAGCATGGTGAGGATCGCGAGAGTTTAATCCGTAATGCGGATACGGCGATGTATAGCGCGAAAGAGAACGGTCGGGGGCGGTTCTGCATTTTCTCAGCGGAAATGAACCGACGGGTATTTGAATATTTGTGGCTGGATACCAATTTACGTAAGGCGCTCGATCAAAATCAGCTGCTGATCCATTATCAGCCAAAACTGGACCGTGAAGGGAACGTGAACAGCGTCGAGGCGCTGGTTCGCTGGACATCACCCGAGCGTGGGCTGGTTTCTCCCAGAGATTTTATTTCCTATGCTGAAGAGTCAGGACTGATCGTGCCGCTTGGGCGTTGGGTCATCCATACCGCACTGGCGCAGGTTGTACGCTGGCGGGAAAAAGGCATTAACCTTCGCGTGGCGGTGAATGTTTCGCCGCGTCAGCTTATCGATCAGAATATCTACATCGATCTGAAACTGGCGTTGCAGGAGGCCCGGCTTGCCAGCTGCCCTATTGATATTGAACTGACCGAAAGCTGCCTGATTGAGAATGAGCAACAGGCACTCACGCTGATGGAGCAGTTTCGGCAGCTTGGCGCAGAAGTGCATCTTGACGATTTTGGCACCGGTTACTCCTCGCTTTCCCAGCTGGCACGCATGCCGATTGATACCATCAAGCTTGACCGCAGTTTTGTGCATAATGTTAATAATCAGCCGGTTTCGCAGTCGCTGGTACGGGCGATTGTCGCCGTGGCGAAGGCATTGGATTTAAAGGTGATTGCTGAGGGTATCGAAACCGTTGAAGAGGAAATGTTTATTATGGCGAGCGGTGTAGACGCTCGCCAGGGATTTTTATACGCCAGACCTATGCCCCCCGCTGAACTGGAGGACTGGCTGGCAACCGTTAAAGGTTAGCCCGCTTTACGCATAGCCTGCGCGCTGTGGCGATCCTGCAACTGAACCAGCCGTTCCATATAAGCAATATCTTTCGGCTCAATCGAGAAGGCAAAATCCACCCAGTCTTCGGTTATGTCCATTAATTCGGCCCGCGTCAGTTGAAGCACCCGCTGACGCGCTTTTAACATTGCCCTGACCCCATTCAGTTTCGGCCTCATCGTGTCAATAAAAGTACGCGTGGCCTGATAGCCTTCGCCCGGCTGAAAGAGCCTGTCCACCAGCCCGCGTGCTTCAAACCACTCGGCCGAGTGTGATTCCCCTTCAAAGATTAACTCTTCAGCCACTTTCATTCCTGCGCGACGGGAGACCAGTGAGTAGCCGCCCATCCCCGGAAACAGGTTAAAAGCAATTTCAGGGAAGCCCATTCTCGCCGTATCCTGTGCCAGGATAAAATGGTGAGCCAGTGCCGCCTCGAAACCGCCGCCTAACGCGCTTCCTTCTACCATTGCAATTGAGACGGCGCCGGTGTCAAATCCTCGTGCTGCCGCATGAATGCAATCAACACAAGCCCTGGCATAAGCCCGAAGCGCCTCACGCTGACCATTTTTGATGGACTCAACAAAAAAACGCAGATCGCCACCGGCATTAAACATGTTGGGCACCAGTGAACCCGTTACCCAAAAGTCTATCTGCAGACCTGAGCGTTGCGCGGCATAGCTGAGATTCATAATCTCTTCAATCAGCGCGTGGTTAAAGCTTGGGCGTGGCTGCGCCCTGAGCATCATCCACAGCGTGCGACGCCCTTCTTCATAGTACGCAGTGAGTTGCGTTGTTTGTCCAGCTTCAGTAAACAGCTTACAGGTTGTCTGATTAATTACGGTCATACTCTCATCCTTAGTTTATGGGTGCGCTTAAACGCGGCCCAAGCGTAATGCAGAGAATGACCTTGCTTAACTCAGAGATGATTTTTAAGGTGAAATAATTTGGTTATTACCATAAATACCCTAAAAACAGCAGCCGTAAGAGGAGAGACACCCCCTTACAACCATAAAAAATCGTTATATTACCTAATCTGGTTAATTTACTTCTTCTGACCATACCAGGCGTTGCTGCCGTGCTTACGCAGATAGTGACAGTCAAGTAGGGGTTGTTGGATAGCAGGCAGTTCTGCCGTCAGCTGTTGACTAAAAATGCCCATATAGGCGACCTCCTCCAGCACCACGGCCGCGTGGACAGCTTTTTCAGGTGTTGCCCCCCAGCAAAAAGGCCCGTGTGAATTCACCAGCACGGCGGGTATCGCTAAGGGATCGAGATCGCGTTCCTGGAAGGTTTCAATAATAACCTGCCCCGTTTCCCACTCATATTTTGTCTGAATCTCCTGCGGATACATCTGACGAGTACAGGGAATGGTGCCGTAAAAATCATCAGCATGCGTCGTTCCCCAGGCCGGGATCTCCCTTCCCGCCTGCGCCCAGATAGTGGCGTGCCGGGAATGCGTGTGGACAATGCCACCCACGTCAGGCCAGGCAAGATAGAGCGCCCGGTGGGTGTCGGTATCCGACGAAGGCCGCATATTTCCTTCAATAACCTCACCGCTTTCCAGCGCCACCACCACCATATCGTCTCTTTTCATCTCTTCATAACTGACGCCTGACGGTTTGATTACCATCAATCCGCTGGCGCGGTCGATAGCGCTGACGTTTCCCCAGGTAAACACCACCAGGCCATGGCGGGGTAACGCCAGGTTAGCATCCAGTACGCGTTGCTTCAGTTCTTCCAACATTTTCACTCTCCAGCCTGTTTTTCACTATTGTCACTGCTGGCTGAATATCAGGGTATGGAGGTAATGGCTGGATGCGTGGCAAAAACTGGCTACAGCAACAGAACGTTGCCCGAGAGTGACAGCCTGGGCAGTAATTCGGATTTTTTACCTGTAAAGGTGAACAGTAGTTGTTACAATATATATCTGTAATAGCAACAATAGTGATAATGAGAAGCTAAACTATTACATTCTGACGCAGCGCTGAATGGGCCTGTCGACGAAATTTTACCGCTAAAAATTTCAGTTTAGTGAGATAAATCGCTGTTAAATGCGCTGTTCCCGGGCCGTCATAAACGGACCAGGACTATACTTAAAAAGGTTTTCTGCAGCAGCAATAATGGAGAAGTAACTATGTCAATAAATGCAAAACGCATCACCGCGGGCCTGTTGGCCGCGACTTTACTGCTTTCTCTGGCCGGATGTTCGAATTGGTCTAAACGTGACCGTAATACGGCAATTGGGGCTGGCGCAGGTGCCATTGGCGGCTCCATCCTCTCTAACGGCAGCGGCCTCGGTACCGTAGGCGGTGCCGCAGTCGGCGGCATCATCGGACATCAGATCAGTCGTTAATCTGTCATGATGTTTGCAAGGGCCGCGATTCAACGCGGCCCTGATGTTTCAGCCGCCTGCCAGTTTGACCTTCATCCCTTTCGCTTCAAGCAGCGTTTTCAATAAATCACGCTTATCGCCCTGAATTTCAATGACGCCCTCTTTAACAGCGCCACCGCAACCGCACTTTTTCTTTAGCTCGGCCGCCAGCTTTTCCAGCTCTGCATCGGCCAGATCCACGCCCGTTACCAGGCAGACGCCTTTGCCTTTACGCCCGCTGGTCTGGCGCTGGATGCGCACAATGCCGTCGCCTTTAGGTCGCTGCACGGTTTCTTTCGGTTCGTCAATCCGTCCGGTTTCAGTGGAGTAAACCAGACGGCTGTTGTGATCGGCCATTATGCCTCCTGTAACGATGCAAGGATGCCGTCTAGTGCCGCAGCGGGATCCGCAGCCTGCGTCACCGGGCGTCCAATAACCATATAGTCCACGCCTGCCAGTTTTGCCTGCTGAGGCGTCATAATGCGGCGCTGATCGCCTGCATCGCTGCCGACGGGACGAATGCCAGGGGTCACCAGTTTAAACTCTGCGCCCAATGTCTGTTTAAAACGCGCCGCTTCCTGAGCTGAGCAAACCACGCCATTCAGGCCACAGTTTTGGGTAAGCCGCGCCAGGCGTTCCGCATGATCGGCAGGTGAAAGATCAATTCCAATACCGCGCAAATCTTCCGCTTCCATGCTGGTGAGGACGGTAACAGCGATCAAAAGAGGAGCATCGTTACCAAAGGGAACCAGCGCTTCACGAGCCGCGGTCATCATCCGCGCCCCGCCGCTGGCATGCACGTTGACCATCCACACGCCGAGATCCGCCGCAGCGGCGACCGCGTGAGCCGTCGTGTTGGGAATATCATGAAATTTCAGGTCAAGGAACACCTCAAAACCGCGCTGTTGCAGATCGCGTACCAGCTGAGGACCGAACAGGGTAAACATCTCTTTGCCCACTTTCAGGCGACAGCTGCGTGGATCGATGCGGTCGACAAATGCCATAGCGCTGGCGTGGTCAGCATAATCTAACGCTACCAGGATTTGGGAGCCGTGAGGTGATTGCATGATAAAACCCTCTGAAGATGGAGCACCGCATGGCGCAAGAGATAAACGGCAAGCATTCTACCTGCGACGTTAACAAAATCACAGGTTAGCGACCGGGTTTTCGCAATCCTCGCCTGCCTGACGGAAAACGATACCGTTGCTACTGGCATCAATTGAATCACAGCAATTAGTATGTTGTAACTAAAATAAAGGAAAGCGGTCAGTCATCTTACAATGGTTACTGACCGTCAAGGCCGCGAATCGGTTTAACGGATGACCAGGCACGACAGGAAGGACAGTGCCAGTAGAGAGCATGTGCAGTAAAACCACATTTGTGGCAGCGATAGCGCGGCTTGGTACGGATTTGTTCTCCGACCATATCGCGCAATACCATCAGGCTTTCTTTTGCCCGACCATCTTCCGCTTCGTGAAGATGGTAATCCATCAGGCGATGGAAAACGCGCATAGTGGGATGGCGTTGCAGCTGTCGGTTAATATAAATCTGGGCGACTTCGCCGCCTTCGTCATGTTCAATCACGTCGGACAGATAGAGTTCAGCCACTGCGCCAGTATTTTCTTCAACGCAACGTTTCAAATAATCGGCCCAGGCCGTTGGCTGTTGCAGCTTTGCATAACACGCTTCAAGCATCTCAAGCGTCTCACTGACTAACTCTTTATCCTGCTCTATTACGCGTTCAAACATCCCCACCGCTTTGGCGTAGTCGCCGTTCGCCATGTGGATACGGCCCATCATAATGGAGACGCGTGCGCTTTCCCGGTCGGCGGATTCGCCCTTTTTCAGCAGTCCCATAGCGCGATCCAGGTCGTCGCTGCTCATTGCCTGCAACGCCAGCTCGCAATAAAAATGAGCGATTTCCATTCGCTGTTTGTCTTTGCCGAGCTTGACCAGACGTTCGGCCACCTCAATGGCTTTTGGCCAGTCGCTGGTTGCCTGATGAATAATCAGCAGCTGCTGCAATGCGCCAATGCGGAAATCAGTTTCATCCGTCAGTTGGCTAAACATCTCTTCCGCACGATCGTAGAAACCGGCTGCCATATAGTCGCGGCCCAGTTGCTGAATAGCCAGCAATCGCTGATCGTAAGTCAGAGAGGCGCTCTCCATCAGCGCCTGGTGGATACGAATGGCACGATCCACTTCGCCCCGCGAACGAAACAGGTTGCCCAGGGTGAGATGAGCCTCGACCGCGCCGCTGTCTTCCTTCAGCATTTCCAGAAAGAGATCGACCGCTTTGTCCTGTTGATTAGAGAGCAGGAAGTTCACCCCGGCAACATAGTCACGCGACAGACGGCTGGCTTCTTGTTGCCTGTCCTGCTGCGCACTCCTGCGCCCCATGTACCAGCCATAGGCAGCGGCCACGGGTAATAACAGAAACAGCAGTTCCAACATGTGAAATTATTCCTTAACGGCAGGCACGGACGGCGATGCCTCTTCCGCCTGACCAATCTGATGCTGCAAACGCTTCAGCTTACGTTGTGAGGCTGCCAGCGAAACGCGCAGGCGCAGCCAGAACAGTCCACAAATCGCCCATCCCAGCAAGAAGCCGGCGGCAAACAGCGTCGCCAGCAGCGTGGAGACACGATATTGCCCCTGCGCCAGCAGATAGTTAAATGTGACAACCTGGTCATTATGCGCACCCAGCGTGACTGAGATGATAAAGATCACTAAAACCAGTAAAAAAATCAGCAAATATTTCACAGTCCGTCCCATAGTCTGATGATAATCAGATGAATTATGCCAAAAAATTAGCCCTGTTGCTTGCCTGAAACCTCATCAGCAGCCGATACCGCGAAAAATTTCTCCTGCGTTGATGTTATGGGGACAAATCCCCGGAACACAATCACCGCTCTTCTCGTTCGCTTATTTCCTGCTCTTCCGCTGGTGGAACGGTAAGCGGACCACTGTAGCGCTGCACCAGCCACGTTGCCAGCGTCACCAGCACCCAGCTGATGAGCGTGGAAGTAACAAGATCGCGCGGCCAGTGCATGCCCAGCACCAACCGGCTGGCCATCACCCCAACGGCCCAGAGTACCAACACCGTCAGCGTGACAATACGCCGACGTGGCCACAGCAGACCAACTGCCAACAGCGCCCAGCTTGCTGCAAACATAGTATGGCCGGAAGGAAATGCATAGCCGGTTTCAAATTCCCAGTGCGCTTTCAACCATGCAGGCAGTTGAGGATCGTCATTAATGGCCTCTCGTACCAGTACGCTTCGCTGCTTGCGGGTTTGCTGATAAAAGAATTGCTCATTCAGGCCGTCATACTGTTCCAGCCATACCACATAGGGACGGGGTTCACGCACCTGATCTTTAATAAAGGTTTTGCTGTACTGACCCGCCAGAATCGCTGCAATAACGATAACCAATAAAATAACCGCCGCCTTCAGTCGGTAACGCAGACACCAGAGAAACCAGCCGCAAAGCACGGTACTGGTGACAATGCCCCACGGGCTGGTAACGGTTTCCGTTAACCAAAACAGCAACTTATGACCGAATCCCATCTGCACGGGCTGCCACTGCCAACCGGAAAACCAGACGCCAAGCGGCATAATCAGCAGCAACACGGCACCCAGCGTGGTGCGTTTGGCAATCTCAAACATGGCTTCTCTCCTGGTAGTTCAAAACAAAAAGGTCATTTTCTGCTGACAATATGAGAAAAAATAATAACATACTGATTGAGATGGTGATAATTGTGCGGTATTACAACATTCGCGCTAAGACGTTAACCGCCGCTGCTCTGATTGTGGCAAAATGGCTGGCATTGATGATGCCAGATGGCTGGCAACCAGCGACGATAACTTAGCAACACCTGATGTACTGGAGAGTCACATGCAGCTTAAACGGGTAGCAGAAGCCAAACTGCCCACGCCATGGGGAGATTTCCTGATGGTTGGTTTCGAAGAACTGGCCACGGGCCACGATCACGTCGCGCTGGTTTATGGCGATATTACCGACAGCGAAGCCGTACTGGCTCGCGTGCACTCAGAGTGTCTGACGGGCGATGCCCTGTTCAGCCTGCGCTGTGACTGCGGCTTTCAGCTCGAAGCCGCGCTAAACCACATTGCGGAGGAAGGGCGTGGCGTGCTGCTCTACCATCGCCAGGAAGGTCGCAATATTGGGCTGCTAAATAAAATCCGCGCCTATGCCTTGCAGGATAAAGGCTATGACACCGTTGAGGCCAATCATCAGCTCGGTTTTGCGGCCGACGAGCGTGATTTCACCCTGTGCGCAGATATGTTCAAGCTGCTCGGCGTGAATGAAGTTCGCCTGCTCACCAATAACCCACGCAAAGTTGAGATCCTCAGCGAGGCGGGTATTAATATCGTTGAGCGCGTTCCGCTGATTGTGGGCCGCAACCCGGAGAACGCTCACTATCTCGATACTAAAGCCGCGAAAATGGGTCATCTGCTGTCAAAAGAGTGATATCAGGCATCCCTGCCCGCGCGCGTCCTGGGCCACCGATGGCTCAGGACGCGTTGTTACAGGCCGGCGATCCTCGTCAGCAGCCTGATCGTGCCGCCTAATTCAGCATATTACGAATCACGTAATGCAGAATGCCGTCGTTCTGGTAATAGGTTAATTCGTTGCCGGTATCAATACGGCAGCGAGCCTCCAGCGTTTCGGCGCTGCCGTCTGCACGCGTCAGCGTCACCTGCACCGTTCCGCCGGGTTTCAGTAAGTGAAGGTTTTTCACATCAATCTGTTCATCACCCGTCAGGCCGAGCGTTTTACGGGTTACGCCCTGCGGGAACTCCAGTGGCAGAATGCCCATCCCTATCAGATTCGAACGGTGGATACGCTCAAAGGATTCAGCGATTACCACCCTTACGCCCAGTAAGCGTGGCCCTTTGGCCGCCCAGTCACGGCTCGATCCCGAACCATATTCTTTCCCTGCAATCACCGCCAGCGGCGTTGACTGCTGCTGATATTTCATTGCCGCATCATAAATGGCCAGCTGTTCGTCGCCCGGAACAAAACGGGTAACGCCACCTTCAACCCCCGGAACCATTTCGTTGCGGATACGTATATTGGCAAAAGTACCGCGCATCATGACTTCATGATTTCCCCGTCGTGAACCATAGGAGTTGAAATCACCTCGCTCAACGCCATGATCCAACAGATAACGTCCGGCCGGACTTTCCGCTTTGATGCTGCCCGCAGGGGAGATATGATCAGTAGTGACGGAATCCCCCAGAATGGCGAGGATCCTTGCCCCGCTGATATCTTCAACCGGCTCAGGCTCTCTGCCCATATCGTCAAAAAATGGCGACAGGCGAATATAGGTCGAGCCTTCATCCCAGTCGTAGGTTGCCGCCTCGCTGACTTTAATTTCCTGCCATTCCGGGGTGCCTTCAAAGACTTCGGCATACTCTTTATGGAACATTTCAGTGGAGACCAGCTGTACCGCTTCTGCAATTGCTTCCGGTGATGGCCAGATATCATGCAGATAGACCGGTTTGCCGGTGTGATCTTCACCCAGCGGTTCGGTCTGCAAATTGATGTTCATATTGCCCGCCAGCGCATAGGCTACGACCAGCGGCGGCGAAGCCAGCCAGTTGGTTTTAACGTACGGATGGATGCGCCCTTCAAAGTTACGGTTGCCAGACAGAACGGCACCGACGGTCAAATCACCCTGCTTAATCGCGCTTTCAATCGCGTCGGGTAGCGGCCCTGAGTTACCGATACACGTGGTACAACCGTAGCCCACCAGGTTGAAACCCAGCTTATCCAGATAAGGCGTGAGCCGTGCCGTCGCCAGATAATCGGAAACGACCTTAGAGCCGGGTGCCAGCGACGCTTTTACCCAGGGTTTACGTTTAAGGCCAAGGTTAACGGCGTTTTTAGCCAACAGCCCGGCGGCCATCAATACGCTGGGGTTAGAGGTATTGGTACAGGAGGTAATAGCCGAAATCACCACTGCGCCATCTTCAAGCTGATGCTGCTGGCCGGTTGCCCGATCGCGATAACTTACGGCTTTATGCTGCTTCTGCGCCTGATTAACTTCCAGTTCATTACTTGCCTGGAAAGCCTGGGGTACATCGCCGAGCGACACGCGATCCTGCGGACGTTTCGGTCCGGCCAGACTCGCTTCAACCTCATTCATATCCAGCGCCAGCGAGCTGGTGAAAACCGGGTCATCGCCAGGATTGCGCCACATACCCTGCGCTTTTGCATAGGCCTCCACCAGCGCAACCTGTTCAGGCGATCGTCCGGTCAGGCTCATATAGCCTAACGTGATATCATCTACCGGGAAAAATCCGCAGGTCGCACCATATTCAGGCGCCATATTGGCGATGGTTGCCCGGTCCGCCAGCGGCAAGTCATCCAGACCATCGCCATAAAATTCAACAAACTTGCCCACCACGCCATGCTTACGCAGCATTTGAGTGACGGTCAGTACCAGGTCAGTTGCGGTAATACCCGGTTTTAATTTCCCGCTCAGCTTAAAGCCGACGACATCCGGGATCAGCATCGACACTGGCTGTCCCAGCATCGCTGCTTCCGCCTCAATGCCGCCTACGCCCCACCCTAATACGCCCAGCGCATTGATCATCGTGGTATGTGAATCCGTGCCAACCAGCGTATCGGGGTAAGCCACTTCTTCGCCATCCTGCGTTTCATGCCAGATGGCCTTACCTAAATACTCAAGATTGACCTGGTGACAGATGCCGGTGCCCGGCGGCACTACGCTGAATTTGTTAAAGGCTTTTTGCCCCCAGCGCAGGAAAACATAGCGTTCGTGGTTGCGTTCCATTTCCAGCCGTACGTTTTCTTCAAACGCATCATCATCGCCAAAATGATCCACCGTTACCGAATGGTCAATAACCAGATCGACGGGAGAAAGCGGATTCACTTTTGCAATGTCGCCACCAAGACGCTTGACCGCTTCACGCATCGCAGCAAGATCCACCACTGCTGGCACACCCGTAAAATCCTGCATTAATACACGCGCGGGACGATAAGCGATTTCGCGATCCGCATGCGCCTGTTCGAGCCAACCCGCCAGGGCGGCAATGTCATCAGCCGTCACGGACTCTTCATCCTGCCAGCGAAGCAAATTCTCCAGAAGAACCTTCAGGGATTTGGGCAGGCGGGAAAGATCGCCCAGCTGTTCTGCCGCTTTAGGCAGACTGTAATAGTGATAACGTTGGCCTTTAACATCCAGCGTGGCTTTCGTCGTCTGATGTAGGGTCGCCGACATTACTCCTCCTTCGTTTGTCTTATCATAACCTGAGTAACTATATGGTCTGATTTAAAGATAGTACAAACTGAGTGTAACGTTTTGATAACAACACAAATTGACACAGGCTGAAACAGCCGTATAAACAAAAAAGCCTCACCGGGAAGCGGAGAGGCTCTTTTATATAAATTCTTTTTTTAATCTGCCGATATTAATGCATTACCCTTCGATATTAATGCATTACCATTCCGAGCCAAAGCAGGCTCGACCAGAATAAGGCGGAAAACATCCAGGTGCTGAACCAGGTCATTTGGGTTAAATTCATTATTGCCCTCACTCAGGTCTGACTGACCAAAACGTATTACATCCCGAACTGCGGTTATTACCGGCAGATCTACCGTTTAATGCTGGTATTACATTCAACCCGGTGGCAAAAAACCTGACCAAAAGTATAGCGGTCATTAAAGCTCATTAACTGTTTGAATAACTGGACTCAGTAATAAGATTGAGTATTAATAGCGTGCTTATGAATTTTGATTCTTATCCATCATCATTTCGATGAAGTCGCGCTGCATTTCGCTAAGGCCCCAACTGCCTGGAATAGACGGTTGTTCACTGGCTTTCGCCTGATGGTACTGATCTTTGCTACTACCGGTTTGTTGCGTTTTCTGATTCAAATACTGCAGGTACATCGTTACCCCCAAATATGCCAAATCGCTACTGCAACAGCTCCCCAAAACAGCGCTGAACCCGCGAATACCGCTAACCAGGCTTTGCGTTTCAGATTCTCAGGACGCTGAGCCTTAAGTGCTTTGTGACCGAAGTCAGAACCTACCGTTATTCTGCTAGCCATAGTTTTTGATAATCACTCTCATTGAAACGATTGTTTTAACCAATCAGAAATTAGGATGAATCCTAAACATTTTATGGAGCGAAATCCAGTCATTTTTATTACGCACAACGATTAATTGTATTTATCAAAACAGAACAATTGTATCGATTGTCGTTAATCAAACTGTAGAAGAAAAATGACTCTTTAACACAAATTACCCCATGAATACTCCCGTTTCGGTCCAACCTTTTCTCAATATTTCTTGAGGTTACCTTACAACGCGCCGCGCTCAGCGATGTATAAATTGAGTATGGGAATCTTCCGAAGAACGCGCAAAGTTGCCGGGGCAAAAATGTGCCCTGTTTCGCATTTAATGAATAACAATGAAAAAACATGTGATGGGTCCGTCATTTACAAAAAAGAATAAGAAGATTTAATCGATGGGAGTAATAGACAGGACCAATGATAAAAAAAGGTCGCCTCAGCGACCTTTTTTACTCAATACGAATTCGCGGGCAGCGTTATCGCGCAGGCAGCTTAATATCCTTAAACATCGCTTCAATATCTTCGTTAGAGCGTAAGCCAACGGCCGTATCAACGACATCCCTCGTCAGATGCGGTGCGAAGCGCTGAATAAAATCATACATATAGCTTCTGAGGAAAGTGCTGCGTCGGAAACCAATCTTCGTCGTACTGAAGGTGAATACATCGGTAGCTTCTATTCTGACCAGATCCGGATCCGAGACCGGGTCCACCGCCATGCTGGCGATAACGCCCACGCCCAGCCCCAGCCGCACATAGGTTTTAATCACATCGGCATCAGTAGCGGTAAAGACAATGCGTGGCGTCAGGCCGGCACGGTTAAATGCCGTATCCAGCTCCGAGCGCCCGGTAAAGCCAAAGGTGTATGTCACCAGCGGATATTCAGCCAGCTCTTCAATAGACACTTTTTCTTTGCCAGCCAAAGGATGATCGGGGGTCACGACGATTGCCCGGTTCCAGTGATAACAAGGCAGCATAATAAGATCGTCATAGAGGTGCAGCGCTTCGGTAGCGATGGCGAAATCGGCGTTGCCTTTAGAGACCGCTTCCGCAATCTGCGTGGGCGAGCCCTGATGCATATGCAGCGAAACGCGAGGATAGCGCTCAATAAAACCTTTGATGACATTCGGCAGCGCGTAACGCGCCTGAGTGTGCGTGGTGGCAACATACAAAGACCCTTTATCGGGCCAGGTATGCTCACCGGCGACTGATTTAATCGCCTCAACTTTTGATAACACTTCACGGGCGATACGAATAATTTCCTGACCAGCAGGCGTAACCTGTGTCAGATGCTTACCGCTGCGGGCAAAAATCTGAATGCCTAATTCGTCTTCCAGCATTCGCACTTGCTTACTGATACCGGGTTGAGAGGTGTAGAGTCCTTCGGCGGTTGAAGAGACATTCAGATTATGATTGACCACTTCAACAATGTAACGCAGCTGCTGCAATTTCATGTTTGTTCCGTCCAGGTATGAAGCTATGCGCCGGCTACCCGTGCAGACAGAAACGCGCAGCACTGGAAAGTCCGGTCTAATGCGATTTGATAATAAGGAAAGGCATTTCTATAACAATCATACCAAAGATGACCGGAATGTATAGCACAGTAAAGGAAGGGAGATGAAAAAACGGGCCGGCATGTGCCAGCCCGTGAGATTACTTCTTCGCTGAGGCTTTGGTGGTGACTTCCCACTTGCCGTCAACGTAAAACGCTGACCAGCCGGTTGCCTTACCGTCTTTCTCGGTGCTGACATACTGCTGTTTGGTTTTACGGCTGAAACGCACCACGGATTTGTTGCCTTCATCATCGGCCGCAGGCGCATCCGCCAGATAGGCCAGTTTTTCCGGCAAACGATCGCGGAAGCGCTGTAGCTCTTCGACCAGCGGCGCACGCGTTTCCCGCGATTTCGGGAAGGTGTTTGCGGCCAGGAAAACGCCCGCCGCGCCATCACGCAGAACGAAATAAGCGTCAGACTTCTCGCAGGCCAGCTCTGGCAGCGGCACCGGATCTTCCTTCGGTGGCGCAACATCGCCGTTACGCAAAATTTTACGCGTGTTCTTACAGTCGTCGTTGGTGCAGGCCATGTATTTGCCGAAGCGCCCCATTTTCAGGTGCATCTCCGATCCACATTTTTCACATTCAACGATCGGGCCATCGTAGCCTTTGATGCGGAACTCGCCCTGCTCGATTTCATAACCATCGCAGCTTGGGTTGTTACCACAAACGTGCAGTTTACGCTGGTTATCAATGAGGTAGCTGTCCATCGCCGTGCCGCATTTCTGACAGCGACGGCGGGCGCGCAGCGCGTTGGTTTCGGCATCTTCACCTTCGAGAATATTCAGTACTTCATTCTCAGGGATCAGGTTAATGGTCTGCTTACAACGTTCTTTCGGCGGCAGCGCGTAGCCAGAACAGCCCAGGAAGACGCCGGTGCTGGCGGTACGGATCCCCATTTTTCGGCCACAGGTTGGGCAGTCAATGGAGGTCAGCACCATCTGGTTCGGCTGCATGCCGCCCTCTTCCGGATCCTTGTCCGCTTTTTCCAGCTGCTGGCTGAAATCGGCAAAGAAGTTGTCCAGAACGCTTTTCCACTGCGCTTCGTTGTTGGCAACCTGATCCAGGCTGTCTTCCATTTGCGCGGTGAACTCGTATTTCATCAATTCGCGGAAATTGGCTTCCAACCGATCGGTAACGATTTCACCCATCTTCTCGGCGTAGAAACGACGGCTTTCAACACGGACGTAGCCACGATCCTGAATGGTGGAAATGATTGAAGCATAAGTAGAAGGACGGCCGATACCGCGCTTTTCCAGCTCTCTGACCAGCGAGGCTTCGCTGAAACGCGCGGGCGGCTTGGTAAAGTGCTGGCTTGGCTTCAGCTGCTGGAGCTTCAGCTCCTCACCAACGTCAATCGGCGGCAGCGTACGATCTTCATCGCCCTTACGCAGCGCAGGCATCACTTTTGTCCAGCCGTCAAAACGCAGGGTTCGCCCCTTCGCTTTAAGTTTGAAATCGCCGGCGGTGACGGTCAGCGTTGTCGAATCGTACTGTGCAGGCACCATCTGACAGGCGACGAACTGACGCCAAATCAGCTGATAAAGCTTCTGCGCATCCGCTTCCATATCTTTTAACTGCTCGGCCTGGATAGCGACGTCGGAAGGACGAATCGCTTCGTGCGCTTCCTGCGAATTATCTTTGCTGGCATATTGATTAGCGGCTTTCGGCAGGTATTTTTCACCGAATTCGTTTTCAATGTAGCCGCGAACCATGCTCACCGCATCCTGACTAAGATTGGTGGAGTCGGTACGCATATAGGTAATGTGACCGGCTTCGTACAGACGCTGGGCCATCATCATGGTTTTTTTCACGCCGTAGCCCAGACGCGTGCTGGCCGCCTGCTGGAGCGTAGAAGTAATAAACGGCGCGCCGGGCTTGCTGCTGGTTGGCTTATCTTCACGATCGGCCACGACATAACGGGCTTTTTCCAGCAGGCTGACGGCCGCCTGAGTCTGCTCGCCGTTAACCGGACGGAATGGCTTGTCATGCTGATGCGTGACTTCCATTGGCAGATCGGTGCCTTTAGGCGTATTCAGATCGGCGTGCAGTTCCCAGTACTCTTCCGGCACGAACGCTTTGATTTCACGTTCACGCTCCACGACCAGACGCACGGCAACTGACTGTACGCGTCCCGCAGAGAGGCCACGGGCAATTTTCTTCCACAGCAGTGGAGAGACCATGTAGCCCACCACGCGGTCCATAAAGCGCCGCGCCTGCTGGGCGTTAACCCGATCGATATTCAGTTCGCCCGGCTTTTCAAAAGCCTGACGAATCGCATTTTTGGTGATTTCGTTAAATACGACGCGGCTGAAACGCGAATCATCACCGCCGATCACTTCCCGCAGGTGCCAGGCAATGGCTTCCCCTTCGCGGTCAAGGTCGGTTGCGAGATAGATGTGGTCAGCGTTTTGCGCCAGCGATTTCAGCTCGGCAACCACTTTTTCTTTGCCGGGAAGAATTTGATAATTGGCTTCCCAGCCGTGATAAGGATCGACCCCCATGCGGTTAACCAACGCCGCTTTTTCGTCCTTCTTCACTTTTTTAGTTGTTTTACTGGTTGTAGAGTCAGCGCTCTTTTTAACTGTTGATCCACTGGTCGGCAAATCGCGAATATGACCGACGCTGGACTTCACCACGTAGTCATTTCCGAGATATTTATTGATTGTTTTGGCTTTTGCCGGGGACTCAACTATTACGAGAGCTTTACCCATATTTACCTTTACCTGATTAAAACATCCGAGAGTAAATTGTGCCGTTTGCCCGTAAGCAGTCCAGCGCGTTAAGACGATAACGATCGGGGTAAGCCATGGCAACCCGCCGGTTTATCCCTGTAACAACTTCCTTACCGATCAGCTAACTCGCTGATTAACGACACCTTTTACAACCTGTTAAGTGCATCTCTAACAAAGCGTAAAGCCGAGTTTACGCCCGGAACCCGAAACGCCCACACTCTACCTGATAAAATCTGTTACGCAACTTAATTAGCATCTGCGCCTCATTTACGCCAGATCGTTGATGAAAAAGAGTTACCTGGCGCAAACCGCTTTCCTCATTGAGATTTTGTTGGCGGGAGGCGTAATATACTGGCCAGCAACGCCGTTAATAAAGGAGAGAAATCTGTGAAACAGACTGAAGCTATCGGGAAGGCTGCCCTGCTTCTCAAAGCGAACGAAATGATTGCCGCGCACGAAAATTATTTCGCCGGATTAGCCGCGAGCGATGTGGAACAGAAAGGGGATGTATTGGTATTTCGGGGCGATTATTTTCTCGACGAACAAGGGTTGCCCGGCGAGAAAAGCACGGTGGTATTTAACGTATTTAAATTTCTGGCCGTTGAGCTTTCGCCGCGCTATCACCTTGAGCAATAACGCCCGTCAGACGGGCGTTTTTAAACTCAAAGAAGCGGCTTTTCGCCACGCTGCCAGAGGCGCAGCAGCAGGCGTTCGGCGCTGCTGGCTGCGCTTTGCGTAAAGCGATCCATCATTTTTTTGCGTCGTACGTAATGCACCGCAATGACTTCACGTCCGGCAATCTGATCGATGATCAAATCGTCGCTGGTGCCGATTGCGTCAATCAGCCCTTTTTCCAGCGCCTGACTGCCAAACCAGTGCTCGCCCGTCGCCACGCTGTCGATATCGAGCGAAGGGCGCATCTGATGCACGAACTGTTTAAACAGTTCATGTGTTTCGTTCAGATCTTCGCGGAATTTCTCGCGGCCCTGCTCGGTGTTCTCACCAAAAAGCGTCAGCGTGCGCTTATATTCTCCGGCAGTGTGCAGCTCGACATCAATTTCGTTACGCTTGAGCAGGCGGTTAAAGTTAGGGATCTGCGCCACCACGCCAATGGAACCAATAATTGAAAACGGCGCGGCAACAATGCGATCCGCAACACAGGCCATCATGTAACCGCCGCTGGCAGCGACTTTATCTACCGCAACGGTCAGGCGAATGCCTTTATCGCGCAGGCGCTGAAGCTGCGATGAGGCCAGCCCATAGCCATGTACCACGCCGCCGGGGCTTTCCAGCCGCAGCAGCACTTCATCCTGCGGTTTTGCCACCGCCATGACGGCGGAAACTTCCTCACGCAGCGAGGCGACTTCATGCGCATCCATGCTGCCTTTGAAATCAATCACATACAGAACGGGCCTGCCGCTTTCGCTTTTCAGCCCCTGCTTTGCACGCTGTTTGGCCGTTTTCGCCTCCAGTTTTTCCTGCTTTTTATGCTCTTTATGCCACCGTTTTCTGTCCTGTGGCTTCATCTGCGCCAGCAGCATCTCGTCCTGCATGTCGCGATAATTATCGCCGAGATGCGTCAGCTTTAACTGGCCGCTTTGCGTCCGTTTGCGCATCGCCAGATGGGTAATCAGAATGGCAACGGCCGCAATCGCTACGACCACCGTGACCGTTTTTGCCAGAAAAAGTCCATAGTAAGAGAGTAATTCCACTCATTCCGCCTTATTTAACATCGTATTAGACTATCGCTAGTGTAGCCGAGTCGCTGCCCGCCGTCGCTTAAATCCCGCGCCTGAAAAAGTGTTTTACGTTGAACCGTCGGCAATTTTCAGGCATAAAGCGGATTATTCATTGCGGTCAAAGGATTACCGACTTAAGGTCGCCTTTGCCCCCCTTCATTCCGCCAGAGGATCGCCTCAATGCATTATCAACCCGACAACAATTTGCTGAACGATCGTATCATTCTTGTCACCGGTGCCAGCGACGGTATTGGCCGGGAAGCGGCCGTCAGCTATGCGCGCCATGGCGCTCAGGTTCTGCTGCTGGGACGTAATCCCCAAAAGCTTCAGGCTGTTGCCGATGAAATCGCCGCCAGCGGTAAACCCACTCCGCCCTGGTTTGTGCTGGATTTAGCCACCGCGACGCCTGAACAGTGCAATCAGTTAGCCGCCGAGGTCGCTCAGCAGGTCCCCCGCCTTGATGGCGTATTACATAATGCTGGCTTACTCGGCGACGTGGTGCCAATGGCCGGGCAGGATCCGCTTGTCTGGCAGCAAGTGATGCGCGTAAACGTTGATGCCACTTTCTTCCTGACCCAGTCATTACTGCCGCTGTTGCTGAAATCGGCGAACGGTTCACTGGTATTTACCTCATCCAGCGTTGGTCGTCAGGGACGTGCCGGCTGGGGCGCCTATTCCGTGTCGAAATTTGCCACCGAAGGCATGATGCAGGTACTGGCAGAAGAGTATCGCGACGCGGCGCTGCGCGTGAACTGTATTAACCCAGGCGGAACCCGCACTAAAATGCGCGCCAGCGCCTTCCCGCAAGAAGATGCTGATAAGCTGAAAACCCCTGCCGATATTATGCCGCTCTATCTTTATGTTATGGGCGACGACTGTCATGAAACCGGCGTCAGCTTTGATGCTCAGCCAGGCCGTAAGCCTGGAGCAGCAGAATAATGACGGACGATCGCCATCAGCAGCGTCAGCAGCGGCTAAAAGAAAAGGTGGATGCACGTATCGCGGCAGCAACCGAAACACGCGGCATCCTGATGGTTTTCACCGGTAACGGAAAAGGCAAAACAACTGCCGCTTTCGGAACGGTAACGCGTGCGGTGGGTCATCAGAAGCAGGCGGGCGTTATTCAGTTTATTAAAGGCGAGTGGCCTAACGGCGAACGCAATTTACTGGAACCAGCAGGCGTCGAGTTTCAGGTTATGGCCACCGGGTTTACCTGGGATACGCAAAACCGCGAAACCGATATTGCCGCCTGTCAAAGCGTCTGGCAGCACGGAAAACGCATGTTGCGGGATGCCTCACTGGATCTGGTGGTGCTGGATGAACTGACTTATATGGTCAGCTATGACTATTTATTACTGGACGAGGTCCTGACAGCCTTGCGTGACCGTCCGGCGCATCAAAGCGTCATTATTACCGGTCGTGGCTGTCATCGTGAAATTCTGGCGCTGGCGGATACCGTGACTGAAATGCGTCCGGTAAAACATGCTTTTGATGCAGGCATTCAGGCTCAGCAAGGGATCGACTGGTAAAGAGTGCCAAACGCCAGGCAATAAAAAAACCGCCCCCCGAAATGTCGTTACTGACTTTACATCCGGGGGGCGGTTCGCAACCGTTTCAGCGCTTACTTAACGCTTATTTGCCGGACGACGGCTGCCGTTAAGCTGAGTATGGCGCTTAACAGCGCGACGGATCTGATTCGCTTTAGTACGACGACGATCTTTTTCCACCGCCACTTTACTGGTCGTTTCTGGCTGAAGACCCACCAGTTCACGCAGATAGTTGGTTGGCGCCAACTCCAGCTCGGTGTAACCGCCGCGCGGCAGGCCTTTTGGCAGGTCGATATCGCCGTAACGCGTACGGATCAGACGGCTTACCTGCACGCCTACCGATTCCCAAAGGCGACGCACCTCACGGTTACGGCCTTCGGTCAGCGTCACGCTATACCACTGGTTGATACCTTCACCGCCAGCAAACTTCAGCGTTTTGAACGAGGCCGGGCCATCTTCCAGCTGCACGCCGCGGCTCAGCTGTTTCAGCTTGTCATCATCTACCTGACCAAAGACGCGAACGGCATATTCCCTTTCCACTTCACGGCTTGGATGCATCAGACGGTTTGCCAGCTCACCATCAGTAGTGAACAGCAACAGGCCGCAGGTGTTGACGTCCAGACGCCCTACGGCGATCCAGCGCGCGCCACGCAGCTTAGGCAGGCGATCGAATACGGTCGGGCGCCCTTCCGGATCGTTACGCGTGCAAAGTTCGCCTTCCGGCTTGTAATAAGCCAGCACGCGGCAAACTTCGGTAGTGGATTCGGCGACGGAGACCAGATGGCCATCAATACGAATTTTGAGTGATTTGCTTGGTTCAACGCGGTCGCCCAGCGTTGCTATTTTACCGTCCACGCTGACGCGTCCGGCGGAAATCATGGTTTCAATTTCGCGGCGAGAACCGTGTCCGGCGCGCGCGAGAACTTTCTGTAACTTTTCGCTCATGGAGCTACCTCTTTGTCGCCTTCCCAGGCGTCAGTGATTAAAGGATAAATCCTTTATAAAACAATATGTTAACTCTTTTTCAGTTTGCCATTATACAGGATTAAAACAGTGCTGTAACCTTTAATGTTTCATTCAATTTTGCATGGCAAAAAGCTTTGGCCGTGGCGAGTTCTGCCTAACCTCATCGGCCGCTATAAAAGAAGGGGCGTACAGTTTATCTCTTGCTGATAAGAGAGGCAGGATAAAAAGCTGCCTGGCTTCGGCCAGCAGACAGACGGTAAAAGCAGCCGCACGGGACAAACTTATCACTGAGCAATAAAATTAAACAATTATCATTCGGCGGGCTTAACAGTTAACCTTTTCTGTCGTTGCTTTATATCAAACTGCGCTGTGCCATTATCGGCAATGTTACATGAATGTTTATAGCAATATTCTTTTATTTTATTCGCCTCTTTCTTTGGAAAGTTGCCCCCAAACCCCACCAGAAAGGGAATTGAAACTTAAGTTATCAAATAAAACTTAACGCAGATATAAAAAAACACGTCGAGAATGTTTAATGGATGTTAATAGCAGCATTATACACCAGGGCAGTACCTTAACCCGACTTAACGCAAACTTACGCCAGCTAACGCAGGTAAATGACAACATGCCATGGCTAATTGATTTGAAGATTGAGTTAGTTCATGAATTTTGCTTTTTTAATTATTTACCTGCTTATATTTATTTGCAGCGCTAATAAGATTGTGTAGAATTCACCCAGGCAGAAGAGCGCCATATAAGCAGACTTTGAAGTACACATAATAATTTAATTTAAGTCAGACTTGAGTTTGAGCACTGTATTAAAGTCTAGTCGCTAGCGGCTACACGTTTAAATTGCATTTAAGTAATCTTTAAGTTAAATAAAAATTTAGTTTAAGTTTAAATATAAAAATAGTGATTTTTTTAGTTTAGAAATTAAAAACCGGAGAGATTACCTCTCTGAAATACGCTGACTTACGTCAGCATCGGCCTTGCACGTCATTCATCCTCACCAGGGATTTCCTGACGTGTCCGACTACATGTGACTATTATGAAAAAAATAATGCCCCTCGCGGCGTTAGCATTGCTGACGCTGACCGGCTGCTCTGTAGGCAAATATGAATACAGCAGCGAAGCTATGAAACGTGTCGATATGAATTTTACCGGCATTCCAACCATCCTGGGCATCGGTGCGCTCGGCACCAGCATACCCATTACTCCGGAATACAGCCTCACCGCCGCACACGTCGCTAAGCTCTCCGTGCAGCGCGTTAAGGCATACCATCCTTATTGCGATCTGGCGATTATCTACCATAAAAACGACATTAAAACCTTACCAAAATTCAGTAATGGTGAAGTCGGCGCGCAGGTTAAAATGTATGGCTACAGCTTTATTAGCGCAATGCCGGTGGAATCAACGGGCGTAAATCTGGCGTTGACGGGAATTCGTAATGAATGGAATAAACGTCCTTGTGTCGCAATGGCCTCTAACGCTGGCGTCGTAAAAGGCATGTCAGGCGGCGCTGTATATAATCATGACGACAGCATCAGCGGCGTGATTGTTGGTTTCACCAAAGAGATTAAACGCCATAAGGCAAGCACTGTGCCCCTGAAAGATGTTTCGCTTTATATCCCTTATCAGGACTTTAAAGCGTGGCTGACTCAGACGACAGCGTCGTAACCAGCAACACGGAATAAGTTGACACCTAATGTTTTTAATTGCACTTAAGGCTCACCAGAATTTAACTTGCTGGCGAGCCTGAGTTAATTACAGGAAAGGCTGCACGTCGCCCACGCCTTCACGAATCACTTCTGGCGTATTTTCGGTTAAATCCACTACCGTTGTCGGCTGCTGTCCTAAATATCCGCCATGAATAATTAAATCCACCAGCTTACCTATTTCATCCTGAATCGCTTCCGGATCGGATTCGGTAAAATCATTGCCCGGTAGCATCAGCGATGTTGACATCATCGGTTCATTCAGTGCTTCCAGCAGCGCCAGCGCAATCGGATTGGAAGGAACGCGCAGGCCAATGGTTTTACGCTTATCGTTCATCAGGCGTCGCGGAACTTCTTTGGTCGCCTTCAAAATAAACGTGTAATTTCCTGGCGTGTTATTCTTGATCAACCTGAAGGCGGTGTTATCAACATGCGCATAGGTAGAAAGCTCAGAGAGATCGCGGCACATCAGGGTGAAGTTGTGATTTCCGTCCAGCTGCCGGATACGACAGATACGTTCCATTGCGGTTTTATCTTCCAGCTTACAACCCAGCGCGTAGCCTGAATCGGTCGGATAGACGATAACGCCGCCTTTATTCAGCAGCTCTACAGCCTGTTTCACCAGCCGCTGCTGCGGGTTTTCCGGGTGTATATAGAAAAATTGACTCATAAAAAACCTCATGTTTGCCGCGCAACGGGCGGATCAAACCTGCGTAATTTCCGGGAAGCGTAGCCAGACAGCTTCAACGCCACCCGGAAGCCATAATTTTTTTCCCAGCTCAATCCACGGACAGGGCTGATGGAAGTCCGAACCCTGAGACGCGGCCAGCTGGTAGTCCTGCGCGTATTGCGCCAGCTGCGTTCTTTCATTAGGCGCCTGCTGACACTGTGCGACTTCCATTGCATCGCCCCCGACGTCACTAAAGTGGGCGATCAGACGCTTCAGCCATTTGGCAGATAGCCCATACCGGCCGGGATGCGCCAGTACGCTACGTCCGCCAGAATGATGAATAGCATCAATGGCTTGTTTAATTGTACACCACTGTGGCGGTACATAACCGGTTTTACCGCGCGCGAGATAATTTTTGAAAACCTGCGCCATATTATCGGCTTTACCCTGCGCGATCAGGAAACGGGCGAAATGCCCGCGCGTAATAGCCCCACCGTCGGCCAGCGCCAGCGCACCCGCTAACGCGCCGGGGATATGGGCTTTTTCCAGACGTTCAGCGATGAGCTGCGCGCGCGCCATTCGCCGATCGCTTTGTGCCTGCAAAAAAGCCGTCAGGACAGGATGATGGTGATCCACGCCCAGCCCGACGATATGAATTTCGTGGTTTTCCCACAGCGCAGAAACTTCCACTCCGGCAATCAGCTGCAGCGGCAGTTGGTGTTGGGCAATGGCTTCACGGGCAGGCTCGATGCCATCGACCGTGTCGTGATCGGTAATGGCCAGCACGCCAACGCGCTGTTCAACGGCCCTCAGCACCAACTCTTCCGGCGTCAATAAGCCGTCGGAAGCTCGGGTATGGCTGTGTAAATCGTAAATGGGCCAGGGATTAAGCGGGGTTGGGTCAGTCAAAACGACTCCATAAAGCGCGGAAAATGTCGCAGCATGATAACCAGAATTTTCGCTAAGGGAAAAAGAGTATTGACTTTTTCCTCATGAACTCGTTAACTAGTACGCAAGTTCACACTTATGGGTAGCACGATAATGAAGACGATAAAGGCAATAATGACTGGTTGGTGGCACACTTCTCCCTGAACGGGCGAAGGAGTCTTGCACGCAATCAGTCGTTGCACAGCTACCCAGGCCCGCCCGAAGCGGGCCTTTTTTTTAGCCAAATTCAGAGATGACCTTATGCAATATGCCAAACCTACAGTGAAGTTGATTACCGGCAATGCCCCTTACCGCCAGGATCCTGCGGCGGTTTTTCATCAGCTGTGTGGTGCTCGTCCCGCCACGCTGCTGCTCGAATCAGCGGACATTGACAGCAAACGCAATCTGAAAAGCCTGCTGATTGTCGACAGCGCGCTGCGGATCAAAGCGTTGGACAATATGGTGACTGTTCAGGCGCTGTCAGAAAATGGTCGCGCACTGCTGCCTTTGCTCGATGCGGCGCTGCCTGAAGGCGTCATCAGTACGGTGCGTCCCGATGGCCGCGAGCTGCATTTTCCTGCAAACACCGAGATTCAGGACGAGGATTCCCGCCTGAAGGCAACCTCGGTATTTGATGCGCTGCGACTCATTCCTCATTTGGTCAACAGCCCGGAAGAAGAGCGCGAAGCTGTGCTGCTCGGCGGCCTGTTCGCTTACGATCTGGTTGCCGGTTTTGAAGATTTACCGGCGCTGGATAACGATCAGCGCTGCCCTGACTACTGTTTCTATCTGGCAGAAACGCTGCTGGTTATTGACCATCAGAGCCAGACTGCTCGTCTTCAGGCAAGCCTGTTTACCACCACACCGGGCGAATTTTTACGGCTGCAAAGCCGTATTGAACAGCTGCACGGGCAAATGCTTCAGCCAGCCCAACCGCTGCCGGTTCAGCACGTAGAAAATATGACGCTGAGCTGTAATCAGAGCGACGAAGAGTATTGCGGCGTGGTACGTAAAATGCAGGAAGCGATTCGCATTGGCGAAATTTTCCAGGTGGTGCCATCGCGTCGCTTTTCGCTGCCCTGCCCGTCTCCGCTGGCGGCTTACGACACGCTGAAAAACAGCAATCCCAGCCCTTATATGTTCTTTATGCAGGACCAAGATTTCAGCCTGTTCGGCGCTTCCCCGGAAAGCTCGCTGAAATATTCAGCGGCCAGCCGTCAGATTGAAATTTATCCTATTGCCGGTACCCGCCCGCGTGGCCGTCATGCAGATGGCTCTTTAGATCGGGATCTGGACAGTCGTATTGAACTGGAAATGCGTACCGATCATAAAGAACTGGCGGAGCACCTGATGCTGGTGGATCTGGCTCGCAACGATTTAGCCCGTATTTGTCAGTCTGGCAGCCGCTACGTCGCCGATCTGACCAAGGTTGACCGCTACTCTTTTGTTATGCATCTGGTTTCGCGCGTGGTGGGCCGTCTGCGGGATGATCTGGACGTGCTGCATGCCTACAGCGCCTGCATGAATATGGGCACCTTAAGCGGCGCACCAAAAGTGCGCGCCATGCAGCTCATTGCTGGAGCAGAAGGCACCCGGCGCGGCAGCTACGGCGGCGCGGTGGGCTATTTTACTGCTAGCGGCGATTTGGACACCTGCATCGTGATCCGTTCTGCGTACGTTGAAGACGGTGTCGCCACCGTTCAGGCTGGTGCAGGCGTCGTCCTGGACTCTATTCCTCAGGCTGAAGCGGATGAGAGCCGTAACAAAGCACGAGCAGTGCTGCGGGCAATTGCCACCGCTCATCATTGCAAGGAGATTTTCTGATGGCTGATATTCTGCTGCTCGATAATATCGATTCATTCACTTACAACCTCGTCGATCAGTTACGTGCTTTCGGCCACAACGTGGTGATTTACCGTAACAGCGTACCGACCGAAACCCTGCTTGAACGGCTACAGGATATGGTCAATCCGGTGCTAATGCTGTCGCCAGGGCCGGGCGCACCTTCTGAAGCGGGCTGTATGCCCGAGCTGCTTACGCTGCTGCGTGGCCGCCTGCCGATTATCGGTATTTGCCTCGGGCATCAGGCTATCGTTGAAGCCTATGGTGGCCACGTGGGTCAGGCGGGCGAAATCCTGCACGGTAAAGCTTCTGCTATTGAGCATGATAACCAGGGCATGTTTGCCGGGCTGAGTAACCCGCTCCCTGTGGCCCGTTATCACTCGCTGGTGGGGAGTAACGTTCCGGATGCGTTAACCGTCAACGCGACTTTCAATGGAATGGTGATGGCGGTTCGTCATGATGGCGATCGCGTCTGCGGATTCCAGTTCCATCCGGAATCGATTTTGACGACACAGGGCGCACGCCTGCTGGAACAAACGCTTGCCTGGGCGCTGGCGGAATAATAAGGAGAGACTGATGAACGCTATTTTGGACAAACTTTACCAGGCGCAAGTTCTGACGCAGGCCGAAAGCCACCAGCTGTTTTCAGCGATTATTACCGGCCAGTTGGAATCTACTCAGCTGGCGGCAGCGCTGATTGCGATGAAAGTTCGTGGTGAACGCCCTGAAGAGATCGCAGGGGCTGCTACCGCACTGCTGGAAGATGCGCGACCTTTTCCGCGCCCCGATTACGCTTTTGCCGATATTGTCGGCACCGGCGGCGATGGCAGCAACAGCATCAATATCTCTACGGCCAGCGCCTTTGTTGCAGCAACCTGTGGGCTGAAAGTCGCCAAGCACGGCAACCGCAGCGTTTCGAGCAAGTCGGGTTCGTCGGATCTGCTGGCCGCCTTCGGTATCAGCCTGGATCTGCCCGCAGAGAAAGCGCGTCAGGCGCTGGACGATCTCAATGTTTGCTTCCTGTTTGCGCCGCAATACCACACGGGGTTTCGCCACGCGATGCCCGTCCGGCAACAGCTGAAAACCCGCACCCTGTTTAACGTGCTGGGACCGCTGATCAACCCGGCGCGTCCGCCACTGGCGGTTATCGGTGTTTACAGCCCGGAGCTGGTGCTGCCTGTCGCTCAGGTGCTTAAAATGCTGGGCTATCAGCGCGCTGCGGTAGTGCACGGTGGCGGCATGGATGAAGTGGCGCTGCACAGCGCAACACACGTGGCGGAATTACGTGAGGGGGAAATCACCCGCTATCAGCTGACGCCGGAAGACTTTGGCCTGAGCTATCACCCTCAGGAAGCGCTGGCAGGCGGCACGCCGGAAGAAAATCGTGACATTCTGACGCGATTGCTCCAGGGTAAGGGCGAGCAGGCGCACGAAGAAGCCGTTGCGGCTAACGTGGCGCTACTGCTGAAAATTTTTGGTCAGGAAGATCTACGGGAAAATGCCCAACAGGCGCTGAATGCCATCCGTAGTGGTCAGGCTTACGAGCGCGTTGTCGCACTGGCAGCAAGAGGATAATCATGCAGGAAACCGTACTTAACAAAATTGTGCAGGATAAAGCGGTATGGCTGGCCGAACGCCAGCAGCAACAGCCGCTGTCCGCCTTTCAGAGTGAGATTAAACCGTCCACCCGCAGCTTTTATCACGCGCTTCAGGGCGCCCGGACCGTTTTTATTCTGGAATGTAAAAAAGCCTCTCCTTCGAAGGGGCTGATTCGCGAAGATTTCGATCCGGCAACGATTGCAGGCGTTTATAAACATTACGCCTCTGCCGTTTCGGTACTGACCGACGAAAAATATTTTCAGGGAAGCTTTGATTTCCTTCCTGTCGTCAGCGCCGCGATTACGCAGCCCGTGCTGTGCAAAGACTTTATTATCGATCCTTACCAAATTTATCTGGCGCGTCACTACCAGGCCGATGCGATTTTGCTGATGCTTTCAGTACTGAACGATGAACAATATCGGCAGCTCGCCGCCGTTGCGCACAGTCTGAATATGGGCGTGCTGACTGAAGTGATCAGCGACGAAGAGCTGGAACGTGCGACTCAGCTGGGCGCAAAGGTCGTCGGCATTAATAACCGCGATTTGCGCGATCTTTCCATCGATCTGGATCGTACTCGCCGTCTGGCCCCGAAAGTGGCCCATGGCGTGACGGTGATCAGCGAATCCGGGATTAACAGCTATGCGCAGGTGCGCGAGCTGAGCCATTTTGCCAACGGTTTTCTGATTGGCTCAGCGCTAATGTCCGAAGATGACCTGGCGGCAGCAGTGCGTCGCGTCACCCTGGGTGATAATAAAATCTGCGGCCTGACCCGACCTCAGGATGCGCGCTGCGCGCTGGAAGCGGGTGCTATCTATGGCGGATTAATCTTCGCCGCAGGCTCGCCACGTCAAATCGATGCTGAACAAGCTAAAACGGTAATCGCAGCGGCTGCGTTAAAATACGTGGGCGTGTTTCGTAACAGCAGCATAAGTGACGTTGTCACTATAGCCCGGGAACTCCAGCTCGCTGCCGTTCAGCTACACGGTGACGAAGATCGGGCCTTTGTTGCTGAACTGCGCAGCCAGCTGCCGGCAGAGGTGAAAATTTGGAAAGCTTTCAGCATTAAAGAAGCGCTGCCGGCCCGCAACTGGCCGCATGTCGATCGTTATGTTTTTGATAGCGGCACCGGCGGCAGCGGCAAGCAGTTTGACTGGAGCCTGCTGACCGGACCGCTGGATAATGTGTTGCTGGCTGGCGGACTGGGCGCGGACAACTGCGTATCGGCTGCCCAGCTTGGCTGCGCCGGCCTGGATTTTAATTCCGGCGTGGAAAGTGAGCCCGGCGTAAAAGATGCCTCTAAAATTGCCTCAGTTTTTCAGACGCTGAGAGCCTACTGACCGTTGGGGCCTGAAAATGGCGCCATAAGCGAAAAGAGAAGCGATATGACTTTATTAAATCCCTACTTCGGCGAATTTGGCGGTATGTACGTACCGCAGATTCTGATGCCTGCGCTCAATCAGCTGGAAGAAGCTTTTGTCAGCGCCCAGCGCGATCCGGAATTTCAGGCTGAATTTATCGACCTGCTGAAAAACTACGCGGGTCGTCCGACCGCATTAACGCTGTGTAAGAATTTGACTGAAGGCACTAAAACGCGTCTTTACCTCAAACGAGAAGATTTGCTGCACGGCGGTGCGCACAAGACCAACCAGGTGTTGGGCCAGGCTTTACTGGCAAAACGCATGGGTAAAAAAGAGATTATTGCGGAAACCGGTGCCGGGCAACACGGCGTGGCTTCCGCCCTCGCCAGCGCCCTGCTGGGCCTGAAATGCCGTATTTATATGGGCGCGAAAGATATTGAACGCCAGTCGCCAAACGTCTTCCGCATGAAGCTGATGGGCGCTGAGGTTATCCCTGTGCACAGCGGTTCTGCCACGCTTAAAGATGCCTGTAATGAAGCGCTGCGTGACTGGTCCGGCAGCTATGAGACCGCCCATTATATGTTGGGCACGGCGGCGGGCCCGCACCCTTTCCCCACCATCGTGCGCGAGTTCCAGCGAATGATCGGGGAAGAAACTAAGGTACAAATTCAGGAAAAAGAAGGCCGCCTGCCGGATGCGGTAATCGCCTGCGTGGGCGGCGGCTCTAACGCCATCGGTATGTTTGCTGATTTTATTGACGATGCTTCTGTTGGGCTGATTGGCGTAGAGCCCGCCGGTCACGGCATTGAAACCGGCGAGCACGGCGCGCCGCTGAAACACGGTCGCGTAGGTATCTACTTCGGTATGAAAGCGCCAATGATGCAAACGGAAGAGGGACAGATCGAAGAGTCTTACTCTATCTCTGCTGGCCTGGACTTCCCTTCCGTTGGACCTCAGCACGCCTATCTGAACAGCATTGGCAGGGCGGAATACGTTTCCATTACTGACGACGAAGCCATGGATGCCTTTAAGCTGCTGGCGCGGCGCGAAGGGATTATCCCGGCGCTGGAATCGTCTCATGCCCTCGCCCACGCGTTGAAAATGATCCACGCTAACCCCGAGAAAGAGCAACTGCTGGTGGTTAACCTTTCCGGCCGTGGCGATAAAGACATTTTCACCGTTCACGATATTCTGACAGCTAAGGGAGAGATCTGATGGAGCGTTACGATAACCTGTTTAAACGCCTGGCTGAACGCAAAGAAGGCGCGTTTGTTCCTTTCGTGACGCTTGGCGATCCGACGCCGGAGCTTTCTCTGCAAATTATTGATGCGCTGATTGCTGGCGGTGCCGATGCGCTGGAGCTGGGCATTCCCTTCTCCGATCCGCTGGCAGATGGTCCAACGATTCAGAACGCTACGCTGCGCGCTTTTGCCGCAGGCGTAACGCCAGCGCAGTGCTTTGAATTACTGGCTGCGGTTCGCCAGAAATATCCGGATATGCCGATCGGCCTGCTGATGTACGCCAACCTGGTCTTTTCAGGCGGCATTGACAACTTTTATGCCCGTTGCCAGGAAGTTGGCGTGGATTCCGTGCTGGTCGCCGATGTGCCGGTGGAAGAGTCTGCCCCTTTCCGCCAGGCGGCGCTGAGGCATAATGTCGCGCCAATCTTTATTTGTCCGCCGAACGCCAGCGACGATTTGCTGAGAGAGATCGCCTCTCATGGCCGTGGCTACACTTACCTGCTGTCCCGGGCTGGCGTTACCGGTACAGAAAGCCGTGGCGTCAGCCAGTCTCTCCAGCATCTGGTAACAAAACTGACTGAATATCATGCAGCCCCTCCTTTGCAGGGCTTTGGCATTTCCGAACCTTCCCAGGTCAAAGAGGCGCTGACGGCCGGCGCGGCGGGGGCAATCTCAGGTTCTGCTATCGTCAAAATCATCGAACAGCATCATGCCAACCCTCCGGTGATGCTGGCCGAGCTGGAGGCGTTTGTCAGCCGCCTGAAAGCCGCCACCCGCTAGCTGCCCACTGCCTTATCCGCCCGGATAAGGCAATATTTTCATCTGCCTGCTTTCTTTCATGGCAAATTTATCAACCGCAACTAAGCTTCCCTGTACAGAGTCGTATCGTAATCACTGCTCTGGCTAATTCCACATAACAGGGAGAAAACAATGAAGTTATTCAACGTTGTGACGAGTATGGCTATTGCGGCAGTCGTGGCGCTTTCCGTTAGCGCCTGTGCGCCAACAGCAAAAAAAGAAGGTACCGGCGGCTATCTGGACGACACGGTCATTACCACGAAAGTGAAAACTGAGCTGCTGAAAGATGACTCGCTGAAATCGACTGAGATTAACGTAGAAACCTTTAAGGGACGCGTTCAGCTCAGCGGCTTCGTGACGTCTCCACAGATGGCTAACCATGCCGTTCAGGTGACACGTAGCGTGAAAGGCGTGAAGTCAGTTGCGAATAATATGCAGATTAAATAATTTTTATTCATGACAAAAGGCGCAGATTTTGCGCCTTTTTTGTGCCTGTCGGGTGCTCAGAAACGGTAGCCTGCCCCAAGGAAGAAAGCGAACGGATTGATGTGCGTATCAATGCTCTGACGCTGATCGCCGGCGTTGAAACGCACCTTGGTATTGATATCCATGTACCATACGGAGGCGTTCAGCATCCAGTCCGGCGTAAGCTGGTAATCTAAACCAACCTGACCCGCAATCCCCCAGGAATTCTTCACGCTGAGGTTGCTCAGGCCCGCATCGCGTCCGGTCTGATTAAAATCACTGTCATAAAACATGGTGTAGTTAACGCCGATGCCCGCATAAGGCTGCCATTTACTGGTATTGCCCATAAAGTACCATTGTGCCATCAGCGTCGGCGGAAGCTGATGTACGGTCGCCAGCGTGCCGGTAGAAGCCAGACCAACTTTATGACGGAAAGGCGTCGCACCCAGTAACTCAACACCAATATTATCGGTCGCCATATAGGTGAACGTCAGGCCTAACTGCGTGTTGTTGCTGACGTCAAACTCTCCCAGACCCAGGACATTATCCGATCCCCCCGTTGGACGAACGGTAACAGCGCCCGCGCGCATAAAGAAATCGCCTGCCTGATGAGCAGAGACGACCGCAGGTAATAATGCTGTTACTGCCAGAGCCAACACGTTAAGTTTCATAACCACTCCTTTGCGAGGTGAATAAGCGCATCTGCGCGTTTGTCATTTTTTTCTGCGCAGACTTTACCTTTATTTTCATAAAGATCACCTCATTCGTACCCTCCACAATGGCTAAAAGACAAAACATTGATTTGGATCAAAAATTCACTTATTTCATTAATAAAAATAATAGGATATTTTGCGCTATGTTCTCTTTTCGATTCTGGTCATAGTATTTCCTGAATACGAGAAATGATGCAGTCACATTTTGAGGCTTTGCTTTAAGGAAAGTTGTGTAAGTCAGGGTGCCAGGTTGCCTTCAGACCATGTACAATCGCCGGATCGCTAAATTCGGCTTTTCAAGGAGTGTACATGTCATTCACGGCGGCTTCGTTATACCGTGACACGGGGAATTTTTTTCGTCATCAGCTCATTACTATTGTCCTGATTTCACTGCTGACTTCATTTATTACCGTTCTGATTGGCCACGCGCTGACGCCAGGTGCCGATCAGCTGTCAATACTGACCGATGGCGATAGCGGCGCGGGCATGAGCCTGCTGGAAATGGTGCAAAATATGTCGCCGGATCAGCAGCGTATTCTGCTACGCGCCTCCGCTGCCGGAACATTTGCTTCGCTGGTGGGTAATACGCTGCTGCTTGGCGCGATGTTAAGCCTGATCCCGATGGTTTCGGCGGGAGAACGCGTTAGCGCGCTGCGGGCCATTGGTGCTTCTGCCCCCACTCTGCCTCGCCTGCTGCTGTTGGTCTTTGTTATGACGCTGGTTGTCCAGCTTGGCTTTATGGTGCTGGTGGTGCCGGGCATTTTCTTTGCCATTATGCTGGCGCTGGCACCGGTTATCCAAAGTACGGAAAAAAAAGGCATTTTTGCCGCCATGCGCGCCAGTATGCGCCTGGTCTGGCCTCAGCTTAAAGTGGTGGCACCTGCCGTTGCCGTCTGGCTGCTGGCGAAAATTGCGGTACTGCTGCTGGCCTCTTCCCTGACGGTTCTCCCTGCAAACGTCGCTTCAGTGGTGCTAAATGCCCTGAGTAACCTGGTTTCGGCCATACTGATTATTTATCTGTATCGCCTGTATATGCTGTTACGTTAATCAGCCGCCGTGCGCCTTTGCGCGCACGGCGTTTCGTTTGGTTTGATATCTGGAACCCTTATGAAGCAGTTACTTGATTTCCTTCCTCTTGTCGTCTTTTTCATCTTTTATAAGCTGTACGATATTTTTGTTGCTTCTGGCGCGCTGATTGTCGCCACCGCGCTGGCGCTGGTTATCAGCTGGGTTTTATATCGTAAGCTGGAAAAAATGACGCTGGTCACTTTTGTGCTGGTAACGGTATTCGGCACCCTGACGCTGGTTTTCCATAATGATGAATTCATCAAATGGAAAGTTACCGTTATCTATACGCTGTTCGCCGCCGCGCTGTTGTTTAGCCAGTTTTGGATGAAGCAGCCACTGATCCAAACCATGTTAGGCAAAGAGCTGACGCTACCCGCGTTTGCCTGGCGCAGACTGAACGTTGCCTGGGCGCTCTTCTTTTTCGCCTGCGGCCTGGCAAACATCTATGTTGCATTTTGGTTATCTCAGGAATTTTGGGTTAACTTTAAAGTCTTTGGGTTAACCGGCCTTACCATGCTCTTTACCCTGATCAGCGGCCTGTATATTTACCGGCTGATGCCGCAGGAAGAAAAATAATATTTAGCGCCCGATGGCTTTATCGGGCTGCTTTTCTTTACTTTGGAAGCAAGACAATGAACACAGAGACGCGGATCCCGCAAGGCGAAATGGTGTTGCGGACGCTGGCGATGCCTGCGGATACCAATGCAAACGGCGATATCTTTGGCGGCTGGCTGATGTCGCAGATGGATATGGGCGGCGCGATTCTGGCGAAGGAAATTGCTGGTGGTCGCGTGGTGACTGTCCGGGTGGACGGCATGACGTTTTTAAAACCCGTTGCGATTGGCGATGTGGTGACCTGCCATGCGCGCTGCATTCGTACCGGTAGCAGTTCCATCACTATTAACGTGGAAGTCTGGATTAAAAAAGTGTCGTCTGAACCTATTGGTCAGCGCTACTGCACTACCGAAGCGGTCTTTATCTACGTGGCTGTGGATGCTGAAGGCAAATCGCGCCCGCTGCCGCCGGGTAAAAGCAATTTTATGCATACTGAACAGGACTGACGCCGCGCGGACGCGGCGTGCTCAAAAAGGCGGGCTGAGGTGAACATTCTTTTCTGTGCTTTTCTCAGGCCCGTTTTTATTCGATGCTGGAACCACCGTTGATTTTAAAAACGATATTCATTGTTAAACCGCTGCCTGGCTTATTTGGCTCATAGCGCCATTTTTTCATCGCCTGCTTAACTTCCCGCTCAAACATATTACGTGGTTGCGCTTCAACAATCTGCACGTTCTGCACCTGTCCGGTACTGTCAACGTCAAACCGTACGCGAACCCGTCCTTCCAGACGCAGTGCAAAAGCACGTTGAGGATAGCCTGGTTTACCAATGCTAAGCGCTCTTGGCCCGGTTGAAACCGCGGTTGACGGCGCAGGCGAGGTCTTAGGTGCGGTAGACGGTTTGGCCGCCGTTGCCGTTTTGCTGTTATCCAGCGGCGCTGCCTGACGAGGTTCGCTCTTCGGCTTAACCTCTTTCTTCGGCCTGATCGCCTCTTTTTTCACCGGTTTTGGCTTGGGCTTTGGTACCGGCTTTGGAATCGGCACTGGCTCAGGCTTTGGCGGCTCTGGTGCGGGTTCAGGCTCGGGAACGGGCTCCGGCTCGGGAACGGGCTCCGGCGCGGGTTGAGGCGCCGGCTGCGGCTCGGGCTGGACTTCCGGCGCAACCATCGAAACGCTGATGGGCTGAGACGCTTTTGGCACTTCCACAACCTGGTGAAAAGAAGCATAAAGTATTCCCCCAATCACAACAGCATGCAGTCCGACAGAAAACAGCATGGGTAATGATATACGGCGGGGTAAAGAAGTTTGTGTCAGCGTCGTCATAATCTTTCTGCTGTGAATGTTGAGACGTAAGTGTAAATGCAAATAGCAATCAATTTCAATAAGTCGCCGCGCCACAGGCATCATTTTGTCAGAAAAGAGCGCATCAGCCCGGATAACTATCTTTCATTTGCACAACTGAGAACGATCACTTAACGTGTGACCGACTATTACCGACAGGAGTTGTAAACGTGCTCTACGTAATTTATGCCGAAGATAATGCGGACTCACTGGAAAAGCGTACAGCCGTGCGCCCTGCCCACCTGGCGCGTCTACAGCTTTTACAGGACGAAGGCCGTCTGATTGTTGCCGGGCCAATGCCGACAGTGGACAGTAATGAACCCGGCGTGGCGGGCTTTAGCGGCTCGACAATCATTGCAGAGTTTCCGTCCCTGGAAGCCGCTCAGTCATGGGCGCAGGACGATCCTTACATTGCTGCTGGCGTTTATAAGCAGGTCGCGGTGAAGCCGTTTAAACGCGTGTTTTAATCAAGACGCTTTAAAACCTCGTCAAAACGAGGTTTTCATCAGTAAGCCGGATGACAGCAGAACGGACAGTGATTTTCTGAATTAAACCAGCTGAGTAATAAACAGAATAGAACGGCGCTGCTGCTGGCTTAGCTGGTGGCGAATGGCATGCATACGTCCATAGCGCCTCGACTGCCCTTCAAGCCACCGTGCGCGGCGGCGCTGAATTTGGCGCGACATACGCCAGCGTGCGACTTCATTTCTACTCCGTCTCATTTTACCCTCTACGCTTAAAAAAACTCGCGCCGCATTATAAACACTTCTGCTCTGAGGCCAAGTCCGATGACTTTACAGGAAAAGGTTTCGTCTGCTGTCATCTGCACGTAAACTCCCGTTAATCAAGCGTGAACAGGACTTCCACTTACATGACGACTTTTTATACTCTTATCAGTTGGCTGTTGCTTTTCGGTTACTGGCTGCTGATTGCCGGGGTCACGCTGCGCATTCTGATGAAGCGCCGTGCGGTGCCGTCTGCCATGGCCTGGCTGCTGATTATCTATATTCTGCCGCTTGTAGGGATCATCGCTTACCTCTCTTTTGGCGAGCTGCATCTGGGAAAACGCCGTGCTGAGCGCGCGCGAACCATGTGGCCTTCAACCGCTAAATGGCTCGGTGATTTGAAGTCCTGCCATCAAATCTTTGCCAAAGACAACAGTGATGTGGCGCGCTCGCTGTTTCAGCTTTGTGAGAACCGTCAGGGCATTGCTGGCGTTAAGGGTAATCAGCTACAGCTGCTGACCTCTACCGACGACACGCTTCAGGCTCTGATTCGTGATATCCAGCTCGCGCGGCACAATATCGAGATGGTGTTTTATATCTGGCAGCCTGGCGGTATGGCGGATGAGGTGGCGGAATCGTTGATGGCGGCTGCGCGGCGCGGCGTGCACTGCCGGCTAATGCTTGACTCGGCCGGTAGCGTGACCTTTTTCCGCAGCCCGTGGGCGGCAATGATGCGCAACGCCGGTGTCGATGTGGTGGAGTCTTTAAAGGTAAGTTTGCTGCGTGTTTTTCTCCGCCGAATGGACTTACGTCAGCACCGTAAAGTGGTGTTGATCGACAACTATATCGCTTATACCGGCAGCATGAACCTGGTCGATCCGCGCTTCTTTAAGCAGGATGCTGGCGTGGGACAATGGATTGACTTAATGGCGCGGATGGAAGGCCCCGTCGCCACGACCATGGGCATCATCTACTCCTGCGACTGGGAAATCGAAACCGGTAAACGTATTTTGCCTCCTCCGCCGGACGGTAACGTGATGCCGTTTGAACAGGAGAGCGGGCATACCATCCAGGTGATCGCTTCCGGGCCAGGTTTCCCGGAAGATTTGATTCATCAGGCGCTGTTAACGGCGGTCTATTCTGCCCGCGAACAGCTGATTATGACCACGCCTTATTTTGTCCCCAGCGATGATTTACTGCATGCGATTTGCACCGCAGCACAGCGTGGCGTCGATGTCAGCATCATCGTACCGCATCGTAACGACTCGCTGCTGGTCGGCTGGGCAAGCCGGGCATTTTTCGCCGAACTGCTGGAAGCTGGCGTCAAGATTTATCAGTTTGAAGAAGGCCTGTTGCATACCAAAAGCGTCCTGGTCGACGGGCAGCTGAGCCTGGTCGGAACGGTTAATCTGGATATGCGCAGTTTGTGGCTCAATTTTGAGATCACGCTGGTGATTGACGACGACGGTTTCGGCGGCGACCTGGCCCGCGTACAGGATGATTATATCGCCCGCTCACGGCTGGTAGACGGCAAACGTTGGGCACGTCGTGCTTACTGGCAACGGATTGTCGAGCGACTGTTTTACTTCTTCAGCCCATTACTGTAAAACGAGCGGAGTTGCACAGCGTCCGCAAGGACATTATGGGAAATTTTTATGGATTTAAATAACCGTCTTACCGAAGATGAAACGCTTGAACAGGCTTATGATATTTTCCTTGAGCTCGCAGGCGATAACCTCGATCCGGCTGATATCATTCTGTTTAACCTCCAGTTTGAAGAACGCGGTGGTGCAGAGCTGCACGATCCGGCAGAAGACTGGGCAGAGCATGTCGATTTCGATCTGAACCCGGACTTCTTCGCTGAAGTGGTGATTGGTCTTGGTGAAACCGAGGAAGACCCGGTCACTGACATCTTTGCCCGCGTTCTGCTGTGCCGCGAGAAAGATCATAAGCTGTGTCATATTTTATGGCGTGAATAGCAGATAAGGCCGGGAAATCCCGGCCTTTTTTATTGCCCGACTAGAGCGGATCGACCTTCAGACACGAAACCGCATGGCGAAAACTCCCTTCCAGCAGCGGACGCGTTTTGGCACATTCAGGCCCGGCAATCGGACAGCGCGTACGAAACACACAGCCGGAAGGCGGATTGATGGGTGACGGTAACTCCCCTTCGAGCAGCTGAATGACCTTGTTTTTTTCCAGATCGGGATCGGGGATCGGCACCGCCGACATCAGCGCTCGCGTATAGGGATGCTGAGGATTTTGATAAACCTCGCTGTAGGTTCCCAGCTCTACCGCATGTCCCAGATACATCACCAATACCCGATCGGAAATATGCTTCACTACCGCCAAATCATGCGCGATAAAGATCAGTGAAAGCCCCATTTCGCGCTGCAATTTTTGCAGCAGATTAACGACCTGAGCCTGAATGGAAACGTCCAGCGCGGAAACCGGCTCGTCACAGATAATCAGCTTCGGCTCCAGGATCAACGCGCGAGCAATCCCAATTCGCTGACACTGGCCGCCGGAAAACTCATGCGGATAGCGGTTGATCAGATTCGGCAGCAGGCCAACCTTCATCATCATCGTTTTGACCCGCTCTTTCACTTCCTGGCGCGCCATCTTTGGATGATAGGTCCGCAGCGGTTCAGCGATAATATCGCCAATGGTCATACGTGGATTGAGTGAAGCCAGCGGATCCTGAAAAATCATCTGAATATCGCTGCGGGCTTTGCGCCACTCCTCTTCGCTCTGCCCAAGCAGGTCACGTCCCAGCCAGGCCACGCGCCCTTCCGTTGCTTTCACCAGCCCGATAATGGCCCGGGCCAGCGTGGATTTCCCGCAGCCCGACTCGCCGACCACGCCCAGCGTTTCGCCTTCGTATAAGCGCAGGCTGACGCCATCAACCGCTTTCAGCGTTTTCGATGGCTGCCAGAACCACTGTTTGCCATCTTTAATATCAAAATGCACCTTGAGGTCGGCAATCTCTAACAGCACTTTCTTTTCAGCTACTGCGTTCATACCAGCTCCTCCGCAGGTTTAAAGCAGGCACGCAGCCGTTCTTCGCCAAAAGGCAGTAGCGGCGGCATCGTGGCGCAGATTTCCATTGCATGCGGACAGCGCGGCTGGAACGGACAGCCTTTCGGCAAGCGCAGCAGGTTTGGCGGGTTGCCCGGAATGGTGGTAAGCGAATCGCCTTCTGCATCCAGTCGGGGAACGGCATTCAGCAAGCCGATAGAATAGGGATGCGTCGGCTGATAAAACACATCCCGCGCCTTGCCATATTCCATAGTGCGGCCTGCGTACATCACCAGCACCCGATCGCAGATCCCGGCAACAACGCCCAGATCGTGCGTGATCATAATAATGGCGGTGTTAAATTCGCGTTTCAGATCGTTGAGCAGCGTCATAATTTGTGCCTGAACGGTGACGTCCAGCGCCGTTGTCGGTTCATCAGCAATCAGCAGCTTAGGCCGACACAGCAGCGCCATGGCAATCATCACACGCTGGCGCATGCCGCCAGAAAATTCATGCGGATACATTTTCATTCGCTTACGCGCTTCCGGCATTTTTACCGCATCCAGCATGCGTACAGATTCTTCAAACGCCTGCGCGTTGCTTAAACCTTTATGCAGCTTCAGTACTTCCATCAGCTGCTCGCCAACCCGCATATAGGGATTGAGCGAGGTCATCGGGTCCTGAAAAATCATTGCGATTTGTTCAGCTCGCAGCCTGTTAAGCTGTTTTTCCGGCAGGTTAAGGATTTCGTTACCCTTAAACAGCGCCGAGCCGCCGATGCGCCCGTTACTGGCCAGCAAGCCCATCAGCGCAAACGCCGTTTGCGATTTGCCTGAACCCGATTCGCCAACAATCCCCAGCGTTTCACCTGCCCGCAGGCTAAAGTTGAGATCGTTTACCGCGGTGACGTCGCCATCCGGGGTAGCGAAGGTTACACGCAAATCTTTTACATCCAGCAGAAGCTCGCTTCCCGCTTTTTTTGCCATCGCTGACGGCATTTCAATTACGCTCATCGGGAAACTCCTTAACGATCTTTCGGGTCGAGGGCATCACGCAGGCCATCGCCGATAAAGTTGAAACAGAACAGCGTAACCACCAGAAAACCGGCCGGGAACAGCAGCAGCCATGGGGAAACTTCCATTGAATTTGCGCCGTCGCTAAGCAGAGCGCCCCAGCTGCTTAACGGTTCCTGTGTGCCAAGCCCCAGGAAACTGAGGAAGGATTCAAACAGGATCATGCTCGGCACCAGCAGTGAGGCATACACCACCACCACGCCCAGCACGTTAGGCACGATATGACGCAGTACAATATTGACCGTGGAAACACCACCAACATGGGCCGCTTCAATAAACTCTTTGCGTTTCAGGCTCAGCGTCTGACCTCGTACAATACGCGCCATATCCAGCCAGGAGACCAGCCCGATGGCGACAAAAATCAGCAGAATATTACGGCCAAAGAAGGTCACCAGCAGGATGACGAAAAACATAAACGGGAAGGAGTTGAGGATTTCCAGCAGGCGCATCATCACCGAATCGGTTTTGCCGCCGAGATAACCCGCCAGCGAGCCGTACAGCGTGCCCACTAACACGGCCACCAGCGCAGAAGCCACCCCGACCATCAGGGAAATCCTGCCGCCGATGGCTACCCTGACCAGCAAATCACGGCCGGAAGAATCCGTGCCAAAATAGTGCTTTGAAACGATATCCGGCGCGGCCGACATCATGCCCCAGTCGGTATCGTCGTAGGTAAAGGCCGAAAGCATCGGAGCGAAAACGACAAAAAGTGCAATCAGCAACAGCACGATCAGGCTGGCCAGCGCCGCACGGTTATGGATAAAACGACGGCGGGCATCCTGCCACAGGCTGCGTCCTTCGACCTCCAGCTTTTCGCTAAAGGCATCAAGAGCTGCGCTATTTTTCTTACTCAACATCATGGCAAGCTCCGGGATCAGTAACGGATTTTCGGATCGATGACCGCATACAGCACGTCAACAATCGCATTAAACAGAATGGTCAGTACGCCAACCAGAATTGTCAGGCTGAGCACTAATGAGTAGTCGCGGTTAAGCGCGCCGTTAACAAACAGCTGGCCAATACCCGGCAGGCCGTAAATCGTTTCAATCACCATCGATCCGGTAATGATGCCGACAAACGCCGGCCCTAAATAGGAAAGCACGGGCAACATCGCCGGTTTTAGCGCATGACGCAGTACGATACGATGCATCGGCAAACCTTTGGCGCGCGCGGTACGAATAAAGTTGGAGTGCAGCACTTCAATCATCGAGCCGCGGGTGATGCGCGCGATACTGGCGATGTAAGCCAGCGACAGCGCAACCATCGGCAAAATCATGTATTGCACCTGCCCACCGTTCCAGCCGCCGCCGGGCAGCCATTTCAGCGCAATCGCAAAAATCAGCACCAACAGCGGTGCGACGACAAAACTGGGGATCACCACGCCCGTCATGGCAATGCCCATCACCACAAAGTCCCATTTACTGTTTTGCTTTAACGCCGCGATCACCCCTGCCGTGACGCCAAGAATGATGGCCAGGATAAAGGCAGCCAGCCCGAGTTTGGCGGAAACCGGGAAGGCATGGCCGACCAGATAGTTCACCGAATAGTCTTTGTATTTAAACGACGGGCCGAAATCACCGTGCGCCAGCTGATTCAGATAATCAAGATACTGTTTCCAGATGGGGTCATTGAGGTGATATTTGGCTTCGATGTTCGCCATCACTTCCGGCGTCAGCGTCCTTTCACCGGTAAAAGGACTCCCTGGCGCCAGGCGCATCATAAAGAAGGAGATAGTAATAAGGATTAGCAACGTCGGTATCGCTTCCAGACACCGACGAAATATAAATTTTAACATTGCCCGTACCTGCTGGCCTGTGCTTCAGCACTGCTCAAAATAAACCCACGGGGGAAGGAGCACTTCCCCCAATCTTTGCTGCTTAGTGTTTTATTATGTAGAGATCTTTATCGTAGACGTAATTCAGCGGATCTTTACCGCTGTAGCCGCCGACATAAGGCTTAACCAGACGCGTGTTGGCGTAATAGAACACCGGCGCTATCACCGAATCTTTATCCAGAATCTGTTCAGCCTGGGTGTAAGCCGAGCTGCGCGCTTTATCATCACTGGCTGCCGTCGCGGCCGCCATCGCTTTATCGAAATCAGCGGATTTATAGTGAGAGGTGTTGTTGCTGCTGTCGGACAGCATGGTATTCAGGAAGGAGGTCGGTTCGTTGTAATCCGCACACCAGGCCGCACGGGCAACATCAAAGTTCCCCTGATGACGGGTATCCAGGAAGGTTTTCCACTCCTGATTATTCAGCTTGATATTCACACCGAGATTTTTCTTCCAGATAGACGCGGCGGCGATCGCCAGCTTTTTATGCAGGTCGGACGTGTTGTACAGCAGCTCGAAAGTCAGCGGCTTGTCGGCCGTGTAACCGGCTTCGGCCAGCAGCTTCTTCGCCTCTGCATTACGCTTGTCCTGTGACCAGCTGAACCACTCAGGTTTGGTGACATCAGCGCCGTCAATGGCGGGCGGTGTGTAGCTGTAAGCCGGCTGCTGTCCCTGAGCCAGCACTTTATTGACCATGATGTCGCGATCCAGGCCCAGCTTCAGTGCGGCACGAACGCGAGGATCGGTGAACGGTGCTTTCTGGTTATTGATTTCATAGTAATAGGTGCACAGATAGGGATCGACATGCAGCTCTTTCGGATTATCGCGCTGTAATTTCTTAAACAGCTCAATCGGCAAATTGGTGTAGGTCATGTCGCTGCCGCCGTTGCTGAAATAGCGATTAACGTCACTGACTTCAGACGGAATAGGCAGGAAGGTGACTTTGTCCAGTTTAGTATCGGCGTTGTCCCAGTACTGCGGGTTACGCACTACAACAATACGTTCATTGATAATGTGTTCCTGTAACTTGTAGGCACCGTTGCCCACCCAGTTTTCAGGCTGAGTCCACTTCTCACCAAATTTCTCGATAGCAGGCTTGTAAACCGGCGACATAGAAGGATGGATTAACAGCTTATAGAAATAAGGAACCGATTCGGTCAGCGTGACCTGTAGCGTATGCGCATCCAGCGCCTTCACGCCCAGCTGGTCAGGTTTTTTCTTACCGGCAATGATCTCATCGATATTTTCCAGATGACCATACTGCAAATAGCTGGCGTACGGTGATGCGGTTTTCGGATCGGCCAGACGCTGCCAGCTGTAAACAAAATCCTGCGCCGTAACGGGTTCGCCATTGGACCATTTGGCGTTATTACGCAGATGGAAAGTCCAGACTTTGCCCTCTTTGTTATCCCAGCTCTCCGCCACGCCCGGCACCGGCTGACCGTTGGTATCGTTAATGACCAGCCCTTCCAGCAGATCGTAACTGACGTTAGCTTCCGGGACGCCTTCAATTTTATGCGGATCGAGTGACTGCACTTCATCACCATTACCTTTAATCAGCTCCTGCTTCGCAGCGAGTTCCACCCCTGCCGGCACTGTCGCAGCAATGGCCATATTTCCAGCCAACGCCGTCAGGATGCTCAGTGCAACCAGGCTTTTCTTTGTGATGTTGGTCATTCCACTACTCCAGTTTTTATTATTGCTAATGTTATCTCAGCACACCTGTCTTTCAGGATTCAGCAGGCCGGAACGGAGGCTTACTGAACTGTTGCTGTGTCACTTACTTGCTATCAACACGGTATGGCAAAAACTTAATGCTTTGTAATGTAGAAATATTTCAGGTCAGGCTGGTCCTGAGGATCCTTGCCGGTAAACCCGCCAACCCAGGGTTTGATCAGCCGGGCACTGACACGGTAATAAACCGGAACGATGGCAGAGTCGCGATCGAGCTGTTGTTCAGCTTGCTGATAAAGCGCCGCACGCTGTGAGTCATCAGCGGCTTTGAGCGTTTCTGCCATTAACGAGTCAAATTTCTCGCTGTGATAAAAAGCAGTATTGCTGGAAGAATGGCTCAGCATGGCGTTAAGAAATGTCGAAGGTTCGTTGTAATCGGCGCACCAGGTCGCCCGGGCAACGTCAAATTCACCCTGGTGGCGCGTATCCAGCATCGTCTTCCACTCCTGGTTCTCTAACGTCACCTTCGCGCCCAGGTTTTTTTGCCACATCGATGCGGCAGCGATAGCCTGCTTTTTATTGAGATCGGAGGTGTTATACAACAAGGCGAACGACAGCGGTTTTGCCGCACTATATCCGGCTTCTGCCAGCAGTTTTTTTGCCTGTTCGTTACGCTGTGCCTGACTCCACGTCATCCATTCAGGCTGCGTAAGATGCGCGCCCGAAATAAACGGCGGCGTAAAACCACCCGCAGGTATTTGCCCCTGTCCCATAATTTTATTGGCGATGATGTCGCGATCCAACGTCAGCTTGACGGCCGTGCGTACACGCGGATCGTTAAAAGGCGGCCGTTTATTATTCAGCTCATAGTAAAAAGTACAGAGCAACGGACTGACATGAACCTGTGAAGCGATGCTTTTCTTCAGGATAGGGAAAAGATCGGGCGGCAGCGCGCTGTTGGTCATATCAATTTCACCGCTTCGGTAGCGGTTGACGTCACTCGTTTCAGAAGAAATTGGCAGGAAGGTTGCCGTCTCAATAATGGTTTTGCCATTGTTCCAGTATTGTGGATTGCGCCTGAGCACGATCTTTTCGTTAATCACCCAGTCGCTCAGCGAATAAGCGCCGTTTCCGACATAGTGACCGGGCTGCGTCCAGCTTTCGCCCCACTTCTCAATCGCGCTACGATTAACAGGCTTTAACGAGGAATGCGCCACCAGCGCGATAAAATAAGGGACGGGTTCGCTCAGCGTTACCTGCAAATGGTGGTCGTCCAGCGCCTTTACGCCAAGCGTATCCGGCGCTTTTTTGCCGCTGAGGATGGCGTCAATATTTTCAACGTGAGCATATTGTAAATAGCTCGCGTAGGGGGAAGCCGTTTTCGCATCGACCAGACGTTGCCAGCTGTAGACGAAATCTTTCGCGGTCACCGGTTCACCGTTGCTCCATCTGGCATTACTACGCAGGGTAAACGTCCAGATTTTGCCCTGCTCATTTTGCCAACTTTCTGCAACGCCGGGCACCACCGCTCCCTGATTGTCGGTTGTCACCAACCCTTCGAGCAGGTTCAGGATGATATTACTTTCCGGAACGCCCTCGGTTTTATGCGGATCAAGCGAAGCGACTTCACCGCCATTATTAATCACAATGGTTTGGTGCGCCGCCAGTGCTACCCCCGCCGGTGCGGCGGCGGCAAAAGGAACTTGGGTAAAGACAATCAGACTGCTCAGCAGAATGCGGGTATGACGCCAGGACGAGAACGGAATTTTCATTAAGCGTGAGTAACCTGTATCCGGGAACCTTATAGGTTCAATAAAATCAGCTTGCGGGTAGCGCACGGGATACCTGCACATCTGATGCCAGTTTTCAGCGAATCTTTCGAAAACTAACAGAATGCGGTAGCCCGCGCTAAATCTTATTAACAAAAATGTTAACCAATTCTCTTTTTCGCCAGGGAAAGTTTATAACAGCGCTATTATTTCTGACGCGAATTAACAGTCAAGATATTGATTTTTAATCAAAAATTTACAAATAAATCTCAATAAGACCTTCATCGCTTTCAGTTAAGTTATAAAGTAATCGCAAGCGGCTGTAAAAGCAGACTGGCAGGTAAATCCTCTGCCTATCCACAGATTGCGAGAATAATAGTTTGGATGTGGCGATAGTAGCGGAGATAAACGTTGTGAAGAAAATAACATTTCTGTATTAGCTTCTGAATAATTAGCAGCTTGCAGTAATTACATTAATAAAAGCGAATCGCTGTTAAGATTTAAGAATAATTGCTCTATTTTGGTGCGTAAAAGCCGTAATTCGCACCAGAGTGGTGCGAATTTTTATTAGACATGAGAAAAAAGCGTAGATTGTTCGAAGAATACGGGGTTTTTCAGTGCTTAATTAATGTACCAAACCTGGGAAGAGCGCCCTGATACCGGTGACAACAAACTCAATGCCTAATGCCATCAGCAACAGTCCCATAATGCGCGTGATAACGTTGATCCCGGTCTGTCCCAGCACCCTGACCATTAAAGGGGCCGCACGAAACAGCAGCCAGCAGCAGAAAGCAAACAGCGCAATAGCTACGCTAAATCCCAGCAGATTTTGCCAGCTGTAATAACGGGTGCTCCAGACGATGGTTGAACTGATCGCCCCCGGCCCTGCCATTAAGGGCAACGCAAGCGGAACGACACCAATGCTTTCACGAATAGCCGTTTCCGATTTTTCCTGCTTGTTTTGCTTATCTTCACCCAACTTTCCGCTGATCATCGACATGGCGATTGTCACTACCAGGATGCCCCCGGCGATGCGGAAAGAATCAATGGAAATGCCAAAGGTATGCAGGATGCCGTCTCCCAAAAACAGTGAAGTCCAGAGAATGATAGCCACCGAAAGATTGGCGGTAAGATTAGTTTTGTTACGGGCTGCGGGAGGCAGGTAGCTGGTCATGCTGATAAACACAGGAATAATCCCAACGGGATTGACCAGCGCAAACAGTCCGACAAAAAATTTAATATAGCCTGAAAGGTCCAGTAATGCCGGATTCACGCTCTTCTCCTCTATAGTAATTATGCAAGCCTGACAGGATTATGCAGGCCGTACGGTCTCATCGCCAACGTTGGCTTATTGTGTCAAATTGTTTGCAGTAAATTCACGTCGCATTCTCTTACTGGCGGCTATTTTCCCTGAAAGTATCACCCCCTGTTGCAACCTCAGGCAAACATCTCATAACGCGGCACGTTTGCCGATGCTGAAAGGTGTCAGCTTGGAAAATCGATGATTTAGATCAAAATCCTTCCCCCTCGGAATGCGTAAGATTCACTGCAACAGACGGACTTTTGTAAAGGCAGGCAGGCAGGCCTGGCCGCCAGAGACTCTTTCAGTAAACTTTTAGAACTTGCGACAGTAAAACTTATGTAGATTCTGTGTCTTTTCAGCGTTAACAAGCACGCGAGTCTATAATTGTCAGTTCTCACTTGTTTACTAATAGAGTTTAAACTTCCATCAGGAGAGCATTATGGCCGTTACTAATGTTGCTGAGTTAAACGCATTGGTTGAGCGTGTAAAAAAAGCCCAGCGAGAATACGCCAACTTCACTCAAGAGCAAGTAGACAAGATCTTCCGCGCCGCCGCCCTGGCAGCAGCAGATGCCCGAATCCCGCTGGCGAAAATGGCGGTTGCCGAGTCCGGCATGGGCATTGTCGAAGACAAAGTGATTAAAAATCATTTTGCATCAGAATATATTTACAACGCTTATAAAGACGAAAAAACCTGTGGCATCCTGGATACCGATGACACTTTTGGCACCATCACCATTGCAGAACCTACCGGCCTGATTTGCGGCATCGTTCCTACCACTAACCCGACTTCCACCGCTATTTTCAAAGCCCTAATCAGCCTCAAAACGCGTAACGGCATTATTTTCTCTCCTCACCCACGCGCTAAAGATGCCACCAATAAAGCGGCCGACATTGTGTTGCAGGCTGCTATTGCAGCTGGCGCACCTAAAGATATTATCGGCTGGATCGATGTCCCTTCCGTCGAGCTTTCCAACCAGTTGATGCACCATCCGGATATTAATTTAATCCTTGCTACCGGTGGCCCAGGCATGGTGAAAGCCGCCTACAGCTCAGGTAAACCTGCCATCGGCGTTGGTGCCGGTAATACCCCGGTAGTGATTGATGAAACAGCGGATATCAAACGTGCTGTCGCCTCGATCCTGATGTCAAAGACCTTCGATAACGGCGTTATCTGTGCATCTGAACAGTCCGTCATCGTTGTGGACTCTGCCTATGATGCCGTTCGTGAGCGCTTTGCCAGCCACGGCGGCTATATGCTGCAAGGTCAGGAGCTGAAAGCCGTCCAGGACATCATCCTGAAAAATGGCGGTTTGAATGCGGCAATCGTCGGACAGCCTGCGGTCAAAATCGCTGAGATGGCGGGCATCACTGTTCCGGCCAACACCAAAATTTTAATCGGCGAAGTTCAGCTGGTTGATGAATCAGAGCCTTTTGCTCATGAGAAGCTTTCCCCTACCCTTGCTATGTATCGCGCGAAAGACTTCGAAGACGCGGTAACGAAAGCAGAAAAACTGGTGGCCATGGGCGGCATCGGCCATACCTCATGTTTGTATACCGATCAGGATAACGAGCGCGAGCGCGTTAACTACTTCGGCGACAAAATGAAAACGGCACGTATTCTTATCAATACACCCGCTTCTCAGGGGGGTATTGGCGACCTGTATAACTTTAAGCTGGCACCGTCGCTAACGCTGGGCTGCGGCTCCTGGGGTGGCAACTCCATTTCTGAAAACGTCGGGCCTAAGCACCTGATCAACAAGAAAACCGTGGCTAAGCGAGCAGAAAACATGTTGTGGCATAAACTTCCTAAGTCTATCTACTTCCGTCGTGGCTCTCTGCCCATTGCGATGGAAGAAGTGGCCAGCGATGGCGCGAAACGTGCCTTTATCGTTACCGACCGCTTCCTGTTTAATAACGGCTATGTCGATCAGATTGTTTCTGTACTGAAAACCCACGGTATTGAAACCGAGGTGTTCTTTGAAGTTGAGGCCGATCCAACCCTGAGCGTTGTTCGCAAAGGTGCCGAACAGATGAACTCCTTCAAACCAGACGTCATTATCGCGCTGGGCGGCGGCTCGCCAATGGATGCAGCAAAAATCATGTGGGTGATGTACGAGCATCCTGAAACCCACTTTGAGGAACTGGCGCTACGCTTTATGGATATCCGTAAACGTATCTACAAATTCCCAAAAATGGGCGTAAAAGCCAAAATGATTGCGGTCACCACCACGTCAGGAACAGGTTCTGAAGTGACGCCATTCGCGGTTGTAACCGACGATGCGACCGGCCAGAAATATCCACTTGCTGACTACGCGCTGACGCCTGATATGGCGATTGTGGATGCCAACCTGGTGATGAATATGCCTAAATCACTTTGTGCTTTTGGCGGTCTGGATGCGGTTGTTCACTCACTGGAAGCATACGTTTCCGTGCTGGCAAATGAATATTCTGATGGTCAGGCCCTGCAGGCACTGAAGCTGTTACAGGAAAATCTGCCAGCCAGCTACAACGAGGGTGCAAAAAATCCGGTTGCTCGTGAACGTGTCCACAACGCGGCCACTATCGCGGGTATCGCTTTCGCCAACGCCTTCCTGGGCGTCTGTCACTCAATGGCGCACAAACTGGGTTCAGAGTTCCATATTCCTCATGGTCTGGCTAATGCCCTGCTCATCAGCAACGTCATTCGCTACAACGCCAATGATAATCCAACCAAGCAAACCGCATTCAGCCAGTACGACCGTCCACAGGCGCGTCGTCGCTATGCTGAAATTGCAGATCACCTGCGTCTTAGCCTGCCGGGCGATCGCACCGCTGAGAAAATCGAGCGGCTGCTGAGCTGGCTGGAAGGGATGAAAGCGGAACTGGGTATTCCTAAATCCATCCGTGAAGCGGGCGTTCAGGAAGCTGATTTCCTGGCTAAAGTCGATAACCTGGCAGAAGATGCTTTTGATGACCAGTGTACCGGCGCGAACCCACGTTATCCGCTGATTGCCGAACTGAAACAAATCATGCTCGACAGCTTCTATGGTCGCGACTACACCGAGCTCTTCGCCAATGTCGCTGAGGCAGCTGCCGCTCAGCCAGCAACCGCGAAGAAAGCGGAAAAGAAAGCTAAAAAGGCATAAAAGCTTTTTTATCTGAAACAAAAACCCGCCATATGGCGGGTTTTTTTATCGGTTAAATCTTTAGAAAAATTTATCATCAACAGCCGAAGCTTATCATCCACATTCCAAAGGTAACTATTGTAACCGCATGCGCTAATCAGAGCGGTTGATTGCCTTTTTCACCGTAAACGGCGCGCAGGCACTTCTGTTCAATAGCGGCCTTATAATGTTTACGACAGACGGAGACATAGCGCTCGTTACCGCCTATCACCACCTGCTCCCCTTCATTATAAGGCGTGCCGTTTTCATCCAGACGCAATACCATTCCCGCTTTTCTGCCGCAGTGACAAACGGTTTTTAATTCTACCAGCTTGTCTGACCAGGCTAACAAATAGTGGCTACCGCTAAATAACTCCCCACGAAAATCTGTACGCAACCCGTAGCACAGTACAGGTATATTAAGATTATCAACCACATCAGATAATGCTTTTACCTGATCGCGGGTCAGAAACTGACACTCATCAATCAGCACGCAGTGAACCGGTTCCATTTGCTGTTCTGCTTTAATCTCAGCAAAAAGTGCCGTGTCGTTATTATACAATTTTGCTGGAGAAGAAAGTCCAATTCTCGAGCTCACTTTACCGAAGCCAAAACGGTTATCAATCTCTGCGGTGTAGATTATGGTACGCATCCCGCGTTCCTGATAGTTATATGAAGATTGCAGTAATGCGGTAGATTTGCCCGCATTCATCGCAGAATAATAAAAATAAAGCTGAGCCATCGGGCTTTACTCCGGTTAAAAGGTTGCAGGTATTCATTCCAATTGTATCATAAGCCGCGCCGCGACAGGCACTGACCTCCACCTGTGCTATGGATAGCTGTACTTACGTAACTAAAATAACAGCTAATATTAATGCACCCTATTAAAGTATAGGGGAAGATTAATGCGCATTAATCGATTAAAGAGAGAGGGTTGATATTGATAGGATTCCCAGCCTTTTTCGTACCGCAGTTACTGCTTTTTCAAAGGAATTAATTGAACATGTTATTACCTTAAGTTACGTTTGTAATCGCGGTATCTGACGGAAAATGCAATCTCTGCTTATAGCGTTGACGTTAATAAAACAATAGATTAATAATGATACTCGCATGTCTTTTGCATAAACGATTTAACAGCACCGAAAAAATTAGCTATTGCAGTTCTTAGAGACCCACTCTATTATTATCCAGCAGAACATTCCCCATTATAATTTTTGAGACCAGGACAATGAGCGAAGCCCTTAAAATTTTGAACAACATCCGTACTCTGCGTGCGCAGGCAAGAGAATGCACGCTGGAAACGCTGGAAGAAATGCTGGAAAAGCTGGAAGTCGTTGTTAATGAGCGTCGTGAAGAAGAAAGTCACGCTCAGGCTGAAATTGAAGAGCGTACGCGTAAACTGCAACAGTATCGCGAAATGCTGATTGCTGACGGCATCGATCCTAACGAATTACTGGCAACGCTTGGCGCGACCAACAAAACCACGGCGAAAGCAAAGCGCGCCGCACGTCCAGCCAAATACAAATATGTCGATGAAAACGGCGAAACCAAAACCTGGACTGGCCAGGGTCGTACTCCAGCAGTAATCAAGAAAGCTATCGAAGAACAGGGTAAAAAACTCGAAGATTTCTCGCTGTAATTCAGGCCCACGTGCCTGTTAAAGGCTTTACCTGAGTGAAGACTTTATTTGCTTAACCAGCAGCGTGATATTCGTGTATTAAAAAAAGGAAGCTTTCGCTTCCTTTTTTATTGTTTCATACATCGTCAGACCTGATAAAAAGAACGATACCAGCTGACAAAGTGACTGATGCCCTCTTCCACGCCCGTTTGCGGTTTAAACCCTATCGCCTTTTGCAATGCAGTTGTATCCGCACTGGTTTCCAGAACGTCGCCAGGTTGCATAGGCAGCATATTCTTATCCGCGGTTATCCCTAACGCCTTCTCCAGCGCTTCAATATAGGCCATCAGCGTGACAGGATTGCTGTTACCGATATTATAGACCCGATACGGCGCTGAGCTGGTTGCCGGGCTTCCTGTTTCAACGCTCCACTCCGGATCGGCTTGCGGAATAACATCCTGTAAACGCACGATCGCTTCAGCTATATCATCTATATAGGTGAAGTCGCGGCGCATCTGGCCGTTGTTATAAACATCGATCTTTTCACCCGCAATCATTGCGCGAGTAAATTTAAACAGCGCCATATCCGGGCGTCCCCAGGGGCCGTAGACGGTGAAAAACCGCAGGCCCGTGGTCGGAATACCGTAAAGATGAGAATAGGTGTGCGCCATTAACTCATTGGCTTTTTTAGTCGCCGCATACAGCGAGACAGGGTGATCTACCGAATCATCGGTAGAGAATGGCATTTTGCGATTCAGCCCGTAAACCGAGCTTGAGGAAGCATAGAGCAGATGGCCGATTTTATTATGTCGGCACCCTTCGAGAATATTCAGATGGCCAATAAGATTGGCATCGGCATAGGCTAAAGGATTATCAAGAGAGTAGCGTACCCCGGCCTGCGCGCCCAGATGAATAACACGTTCAAAATGATCTTCGGCAAAAAGACGGGCAATCCCTTCTCTGTCGGCCAGGTCGAGTTGAATAAACGTAAATTCATTGTGAGGTTTGAGGATATCGAGGCGGGCGAGTTTGAGTTTTACATCGTAATAGTCATTCAGGTTGTCGATACCGACAACCTGGTGACCGGCGCTTAACAGGCGTTGTGAGACATGAAACCCAATAAATCCTGCTGCACCGGTAACCAGATATTTCATACTGCCCTCGTTAATTATGCAATTTGAATAGAAGCTCCGCGGCCGATTGCATAATAAACGAAACCGCGTTTGCTGACTCTTTCTGGATCATACAGGTTACGACCATCAAAAATCACGGGTTCTTTCAGAGCATTTTTAATGACGTCGAAATCCGGCGCGCGGAAATTCTGCCATTCAGTACAGATGACCAGGCCATCAGCACCCTGCAGAGCAGCTTCTTTGGTACCCATCAGCTTCAGATCGCTGCGGTGACCGTAGATGCGCTGTGCTTCGTCCATTGCTTCCGGATCGAAAGCCTGAACGGTTGCACCCGCCTGCCATAACGCTTCCATCAGCACGCGGGCTGAGGCTTCACGCATATCATCCGTGTTCGGCTTGAACGACAGGCCCCACAGCGCAAAAGTTCTGCCCTGCAAGTTGTCGCCGAAATGACGTTTGATGAACGTTGGCAGTTTGTTTTTCTGCGAGTCGTTGACGTCTTCTACTGCCTGCAACAGACGAGGCTTGTAGCCAATCTGCTCAGCGGTACGAATCAGTGCCTGCACGTCTTTCGGGAAGCAGGAACCACCGTAGCCACAGCCAGGGTAGATGAAGGAGTAGCCGATGCGGGAGTCAGAACCAATGCCCTGACGCACTTTCTCGACATCTGCGCCCAGGCGTTCAGCCAGGTTGGAGATCTCATTCATAAAGCTGATTTTAGTAGCCAGCATGCAGTTTGCGGCATACTTGGTCAGTTCTGCGCTGCGGATATCCATCAGGATCATACGATCGTGATTACGGTTGAATGGCTCGTAAAGTTCACGTAGCAGCTCAACAACGTCATCATTGTCGGTACCCACAACGATACGCTCAGGACGCATACAGTCATTGACTGCCGCGCCTTCTTTCAGGAATTCTGGGTTAGAAACCACGTCAAACGCGATTTCAACACCACGACCTTTCAGGGTCTCTTCCATGACTGCGCGTACGCGGTCTGCCGTGCCAACAGGAACGGTAGATTTGTCGATCACAACTTTATGATCGCCCATGTGCTGTGCAATAGTACGTGCTACCGCAGTAACATATTTCAGATCCGCAGACCCATCTTCGTCTGGAGGCGTGCCTACAGCAATAAACTGCATAATGCCGTGGTTGACCCCTTCTTCCGCATTGGTGGAAAACTTGAGGCGACCTGCCTCATAGTTCTGCATCACCAGCGGCGTCAGACCTGGTTCAAAAATTGGAATGATCCCTTTCTTCAGATTTTCGACTTTATTTTCGTCGACATCGATACAAAGAACGTCATGTCCGACTTCGGCCAGAACAGCAGCCTGAACCAGACCCACATAGCCGATACCAAATACGGTGACTTTCATTGAATTGTCCCGGTTAAAAATTAAACTTACTTATCGTTGCCAACAGTGCTTTCGAGCCACTCTTTGAAATCAGCGCCGAGCGTGCTGTGACGTACGCCGTATTCGACGAAAGCCTGCATATAGCCCAGTTTGTTACCACAGTCATGGCTGATGCCTTTCAGGTGGTACGCTTCAACGGTTTCTTTGTCCATCAGCATTGCGATAGAGTCGGTCAGCTGGATTTCATCGCCCGCGCCTGGAGGCGTTTTCGCCAGCAGAGGCCAGATGTCAGCAGACAGAACGTAACGTCCCACTACCGCCAGGTTTGAAGGTGCTTTATCCGCTTTAGGTTTCTCAACAACACCTACCATCGGTGCGCTTTCGCCTTCTTTCAGCTCTGCACCCTGGCAGTCAACCACGCCGTAAGCAGTAACATCAGCAACAGGCTCAACCATGATCTGGCTGTGACCGGTTTCATCGAAGCGACGCATCATATCGGCCAGGTTATCTTTAGCCAGGTTTGATTCGTACTCATCAATGATGACGTCTGGCAGGATAACGGCTACAGGCTCGTTACCAACAACCGGGTAAGCACACATCACTGCGTGGCCCAGGCCTTTTGCCAGACCCTGACGCACCTGCATGATAGTCACATGCGGTGGACAGATAGACTGAATCTCTTCCAGCAGCTGGCGCTTAACGCGTTTTTCCAGCATCGCTTCCAGTTCAAAACTGGTATCGAAATGGTTTTCAATAGAGTTTTTAGATGAGTGCGTTACCAGCACAATCTCAGTGATACCCGCAGCGATACATTCGTTAACGACATACTGAATTAACGGCTTATCAACCAGTGGCAGCATCTCTTTAGGAATGGCTTTGGTAGCCGGCAACATACGCGTTCCCAGACCAGCAACAGGGATAACCGCTTTTTTTACTTTGGACTTATAGGCAGACATCTAAGTACCTCTCTTTAGGCCGTTCAAGTTATTACTTGATATGTCGAGTTAAAAAACGAAGTGAGTATATCAGTTGAATCGGGATGGAATTATCCTGGTTGAACCAATTCAGCGTAATTTAAGACAATTACCTAAGTGTAAAGCTTAATGCTGGCCCTGTCGCCGGGGCTCAGCGATTAAAGAGAGGTGAATTGATTACTCAGTAGACAACATCAGACGCAGCCTGCCGCCCGCGCCCCAAACCTGACACTGCCACGCATCGCCACGCTGGCTAATTTGATTAAGATGTGTACTCCCTAAAGTACCAAGAGGCACACCATTACTGAGCTGAATTTGGTGAGAATGAATATTTAACGTGGCGTTTAACCCTGCCGAAACCAGAATCAGGTTTTTTAGCCCCTGATGATAGTAACCGACCAATAAAGGAAACTGACCTTGCAAATTAGCCTGACGCAACAACAGATTGACCTGTTTTAACAGGCCATTTAATTCTGGCAGGCGGTGAGTTTGGCCAGATAATTGATCTTGCAGCAAACCATTAAATAATGCTCTTAACAGCAGGGCGGCAAGCACGCCGTTATCACCAGCTCTGGTGACATCCAGACAATAAAACGCCAGATCTTTTTCAGATAAGGGTGCAATATCCAGTACCAGACCTGGCTGCTCTGCCGTCGTCAGCTGGCGATAATTAATACGACAATTGGAAATAACCTGTTGTACCGGCGGCTGCAACTGCTTCAGAAGTTTCGCTGCGGCCTGCGGATCGCGTACCAGCGCATCCCAGTCCTGAAATAGCTGCTCATCCTCTTCCACCTTTGAGCTGAACATAGAAGGATAGAGACATTCATACACCGCCTCACGCAATCTGTTCAAATCTTTCAGCGGCTTCAACAGTACGTCCTGCACGCCAAAGCGCAGCACGTGAGCGATATCGGACATGTTCTCCGTGGCGGAAATAACCAGAATAGGAACGGCACAGCCTTTGCTGCGCAGATGCTCAACCAGCTCAATCCCGTTCATGCGGGGCATATCAAGGTCGCAGATCATCAGCTCAAAGTCTTGCTGATGCATTTTTTCGAGGGCGTCCACGCCGTCGTCTGCTAATGTCACCGTTGCGCCAAGCGCGCCCAGGAAATTATCCAGCAGAGAGCGGAAAACGACTTCGTCTTCAACGATCAGAATCTGTTTTCCACTTAATGGCTTCTCCATTATCCCCCCTTGTTCGCCAGATAAGACAATAGTGGCTCAAAATCGACAATTACGCATCTCGGATTTGGCTGAAGTGTTGTCATTTATCGCTCCGGCAATGAGTATTGACGAACCAACGGGAGTAATTCGTCCATTTTTTTCTCAACGGCCAGCTTGCCGGCTGCAATCGCTTCATCCGCCCGATGAAAATCCAGCGTCGAGATTTGAGGGCAAAGCGGTTGAATCAGCACATCAGGCGGATCGCCAGCCATCCGGTTGCGCTTCACCCGGTTTTCCAGCACCTGAATGGAGGTGGTCATAATTTCCATGGCACCGGGCGTTTGGTTCATTTTTCTGTGCGTGGCGCGTCCCAGCGTCTGCCGCAGCCTGCCTCGCCAGCTGTTATCCACGATGGCCTCATTATCTTCCGACTGTGGCGTGATGGAGAGCAGATTTTGCTGCATAAGATGCGCATCATGTTGCAGGTCAACGGCAATCACAATATCTGCGCCCAGCGCGCGGGTCAGTGAAATGGGAACAGGGTTAACCACCGCACCGTCTACCAGCCAGTACCCATTCCACTCAACGGGTGCCAGTAAACCGGGCATACTGCAGGAGGCACGCACCGCCTGATGTAAATCGCCTTCCGTCAGCCACAGCTCGCGTCCGGTGCTGAGGTTGGTTGTGACGGCGCCAAACGGTAAATCGCATTGTTCAATGGTTTCGTGATGCATTAAACGGCGGACATGGCTGAAAACACGCTCGCCGCGCAATAACCCGCCGCGACGCCAGGAGAAATCCATCAGTCGAATAACATCCCAATAGCTGAAAGCGCGAACCCATGAGGTGAGAACAGGCAGGCGATTACTGGCATAGGCGGCACCCACCAGTGCACCTACTGAACAACCCGCAACAACATCAACCTTGATACCGGCTCTTTCCAGCGCGTTAATTACGCCGATGTGAGCCCATCCTTTAGCGGCACCCGACCCCAGCGCCAGCCCAATCTTAACCTGTCTCATTCAACCTCTGGTGTTCGTTTAACTAACCAATGGCGCCATTATCGTCGCTCAGTTACCATGACGCCTAAACTCACTCAGCCCTTATGTATTATCCATGGAGTCAACGTGTCGGAACATTGCCCGTGCTGTAGCGGATTGGATTATAGCTTATGTTGCCAGCCCTATCTAAATGACGTGGCTATACCTGATTCACCACAGGCGCTAATGCGCTCACGCTATACTGCTTACGTTCGCAACAATACAGATTATTTAATCGCCACCTGGCATCCTTCCTGCGACCCGGCGCGTTTCCGCGACAGTCTGGAGCAGAGCTACAAAGGGACAACGTGGTTAAGTTTACATATTATTGAAGCCGAAACGCCAGCCGATGAGGGCGAAGGGTTTGTGACTTTCTTCGCCCGATTTTCTGAAAATCAGCAGAGAAGCTTTATCCACGAGCGTTCCCGCTTTCTTCAACTGGCGCAACGCTGGTACTATATTGACGGAACATTCCCTGAGACAGGGCGAAACGATCGGTGCCCTTGTGGCTCCGGAAAAAAATTCAAGAAATGCTGTGGCCAGTGACGGTCCCTTCATTAATTAATGAATTGCTTCGACAGGATTACCATCGCAATGCAAGCGCAAACACTGCAACGAAAAGTTTTAAGGACCATTTGCCCTGATGCTAAAGGTCTGATCGCAAAAATCACCAATATTTGTTACAAGCACGAGCTGAATATCGTGCAGAACAATGAGTTTGTTGATCACCGTACCGGGCGCTTCTTTATGCGTACCGAGCTGGAAGGCATTTTTAACGACACGACGCTGCTCGCCGATCTGGACAGCGCGCTGCCAGCCGGATCGTTCAGAGAGCTTAATTCCGCGGGCCGCCGCCGTATTGTTATTCTGGTCACGAAGGAAGCCCACTGCCTGGGCGACCTGCTGATGAAAAGCACCTACGGCGGGCTGGATGTAGAAATTGCGGCGGTGATTGGCAACCATGAAACGCTGCGCACGCTGGTAGAACGTTTTGACATCCCGTTTATTCTTGTCAGCCACGAAGGCCTGACTCGTGAAGAACACGATAACAATATGGCGGCGGAAATCGATCGCTACCAGCCGGACTACGTTGTTCTCGCAAAATATATGCGCGTCCTGACGCCGGCTTTCGTCCAGCGTTATCCTAACCAGATCATCAATATTCACCACTCATTCCTGCCAGCCTTTATTGGTGCACGTCCTTATCACCAGGCCTATGAGCGTGGCGTTAAGATCATTGGTGCAACGGCTCACTACGTGAATGATAATCTGGATGAAGGCCCGATCATTATGCAGGACGTGATCCACGTCGATCATACCTACACCGCTGAAGATATGATGCGTGCCGGCCGCGACGTTGAGAAAAATGCCCTTAGCCGTGCGCTTTATCAGGTTCTGGCGCAGCGCGTGTTCGTTTACGGCAATCGTACTATTATTCTGTAAGCCATTTCGACCGCCGTCTGTTGCTGCCAACTGTTGTTTTGTCTGACAAAACAACAGTTGGGGCAAAAAAACGGCAAACGGTGTTTTTTAGTGAATTTCGGGGTTTACAGCGTTCCGACATTTGGTATGATGCGCCCCGCTTTAACGAAGAACAGCAAGGCCAGTGGTGGGGTTCCCGAGCGGCCAAAGGGAGCAGACTGTAAATCTGCCGTCATCGACTTCGAAGGTTCGAATCCTTCCCCCACCACCATTAACATGATTCACTCTGTTAATAAGAGGCAGAATTTTTCAGCTTCCCCATGGGGAAGGACGAGAAACTTCGACCTCGAAGGTTTGACCCGAAGGGCACGGAACGCAGTGACGTGAATCCTTCCCTCGCAGTGCTGTTTACCAGACGCTACGAGTTTTAGTTCAGCATTACGCTTCCCCTGGTGGGGTTCCCGAGCGGCCAAAGGGAGCAGACTGTAAATCTGCCGTCATCGACTTCGAAGGTTCGAATCCTTCCCCCACCACCATTTCAGCGACACTCCGCACCAGTAAACCTTGTAAGCACTTTCATATTCCCCACGGGGATGGATGAGAAGCTTCGACCTCGAAGGTTTGACCCGCAGGGCACGGAACGCAGTGACGTGAATCCTTCCCCCACCACCATTTCAGCGACACTCCGCACCAGTAAACCTTGTAAGCACTTTCATATTCCCTATGGGGAAGGATGAGAAGCTTCGACCTCGAAGGTTTGACCCGCAGGGCACGGAACGCAGTGACGTGAATCCTTCCCGCACGGTAGTACCCTTTTCTGCACCATTTCAGCGACACTCCGCACCAGTAAACCTTGTAAGCACTTTCATATTCCCCACGGGGAAGGATGAGAAGCTTCGAGAAGGCTTGCCCCTCAAAAGATGACAGCTTAGGGGACCATCTGCTACCATTCCTCCCTCTTTTTTCTCGTAAACCGGCCCGCGTCATGAAATTTCTTTCTTTTAATATCAACGGGCTGCGTGCCCGCCCGCACCAGCTTGCAGCCATCGTCGAACAGCACCAGCCAGACGTTATCGGCCTGCAGGAAACCAAAGTCCACGACGATATGTTTCCGCTGGAAGAGGTTGCCAGCCTCGGCTACAACGTTTTTTATCACGGCCAAAAAGGCCACTATGGCGTTGCCCTGCTGACGAAAGAGCAGCCGGTGATGGTGCGCCGTGGTTTTCCGGGGGATGATGAGGATGCGCAGCGCCGCCTGATCATGGCTGATATCGCCAGCCCGATTGGCAATATCACCGTTATTAACGGCTATTTCCCTCAGGGAGAAAGCCGCGACCACCCCACTAAATTTCCGGCAAAAGAAAAATTCTACCGCGATCTGCAAAACTATCTTGAACAGGAACAGACACCGGCTAATCCTGTGCTGATTATGGGTGATATGAATATCAGCTCAACCGATCGGGATATTGGCATCGGTGAAGATAGCCGCAAACGCTGGCTGCGCACCGGGAAATGTTCTTTCCTGCCGGAAGAGCGGGAGTGGATGGATCGGTTAATGAACTGGGGACTGGTCGATACCTGGCGCGCACAGAACGGCGACGTCAATGACCGCTTCTCCTGGTTCGATTATCGCTCAAAAGGCTTTGATGATAACCGTGGCCTGCGTATCGATCTTCTGCTGGCAAGCCAGCCGCTGGCAGAGCGCTGTGTGGAGACCGGCATCGATTACGATATTCGCAGTATGGAAAAACCCTCCGATCATGCCCCGGTCTGGGCGAAGTTCACATTGTGATAACGATGCAGCCACGGATCGATGTTGTCGCCGCGCTGATTTACCGTCGTAGCAAGCTGCTGCTGGCGCAGCGTGGAGAAAATGGCGATCAGGCGGGTCTTTGGGAATTTCCGGGTGGCAAAGTAGAAGCCGGTGAAACCCAGCAGCAGGCGTTACAACGTGAGTTACGGGAAGAGTTGGCGATTGATGCGCGGATCGAGCGCTACATCGCCAGTGAAAGCCGCGAAGTCGGCGGGCGGATAATTCATCTGCATGGCTGGCTGGTTACTGATTTTAAGGGCGATCTTAAGCCGAGTTGTCATCAGGCGTTGGTATGGTGCCTGCCCACAGAGGCGCTAACCTACGATCTCGCGCCGGCGGACATCCCCCTGCTTCAGGCCTGGCTGCCCACAATCTGATCGCCATCCGGTCGGTTAAACTTAGCAAAGCTTAACCGACCAAACTATCCCGCGTTTACTTAACGGTTTGCCAGATCAGATTGTTGGTGCCGAAGGATTTTTCATCCCGCACGCACTGAAGCAGCACGCCTTCCATTTTCACTACCGAGCCTTCGGTATAGCTGCGGTTTTGATAACTACAGCAGCGCAGGCAGGGTGGCTGATTATTTTGCCCCTGAGTCCAGACCTCCGGTGGCATATCTACCACCACATCGGCGTTAGTATTGCCACTGCTGGTGCTCTCACGCTCGTCATCATAATCTCGGTTGCTATTATTGCGATAGCGCTGTCCGCTATCGTTTTCATAACCGCGACCGCTCTCGTTCACGCTGTTGGTGTTACCCGTGCTCAGATGCCATCCCTCACTTGCGGCGAGAATCGGCTGGCTGAACAGGATTGAACCTGCCAGGAGGAGTAGTGCACCTGCTTTCATCACTCAGTTTCCTTCGCTTTTGCCGGCTTGCGCCTGGGCTTTTTACGATTATCCGCCGCAGGAAGGCCACGAAAAGCGTGGGCAGCAGGCTGCTGTCTGGCCTGATAAATCAGGTTATGCAGCGTTTCCACCAGCGGCTGCATAAAGTCCTGGTAGCGGCACTGCTTCTCACTGATTTTCGTTAGCGTGGACTCCCAGTGGGCGGTCATATCCGGACGCGCTGCCATTTCTGGTAGCGAGTGGATCAGCGCTCGCCCGGCGGGACTGGCATGAATATAGCGCCCTTTCTTCACCAAAAAGGCGCGTTTGAACAGTAATTCAATAATCCCGGCGCGCGTAGCCTCTGTCCCTAAACCATCGGTCGCTCGCAGTACTTTCTTTAGATCTTTATCCTGAACAAAGCGTGCAATGCCGGTCATCGCCGATAAAATCGTGGCATCGGTAAACGGACGAGGCGGCTGAGTTTGTTTACTGACCACTTCTCCGCGTTCACAAAGCAGTTCGTCGTCTTTGGCGACTACCGGCAGCGGCGTGCCGTCATTGTCTTCATCACGTTCTTTACTGCCCAGCAGCGCGCGCCAGCCCGCTTCGGCAAGAAAACGGGCTTTAGCCACGAATTTCCCACCGGCAATATCCAGCTCAATAACGCATTTACGGTAAACCGCATCCGGGCAAAACTGCATCAGATACTGTGTGGCGATCAGCCGGTAAATATTGCTCTCATTTTCCGTCAGGCGGATTTTGCCACTGCGAGCCGTGGGAATAATGGCATGGTGCGCATCGACTTTTTTATCATCCCAGCAGCGGTTTTTACGATCGCTGTCGAAATCCGCCGGCGGCGTCAAATCGGGCTGATGTGAATTAATCGCGTTTAATACCGCATGACGCCCGGCGAAATGCTCATCCGGCAGATAACGGCTATCTGAACGCGGATAGGTAATCAGCTTATGGGTCTCATAAAGCTTTTGACAGGTATCCAGCACCATCTGCGCGCTGAGGCCAAAACGTTTGGCCGCCTCTATTTGCAACGTGGACAATGAAAAGGGCAAAGGCGCCGTGTCGTTCTCACGCTTGTCATTATAGCTTGTGACCCGTGCAGGCTGACCGCCAATACGCGCGACGACATGCTCGGCCAGCGAGCGCTTAAGTAACCGCCCTTCTTCGTCCTGATAAGGCTCACAGGCGTCGCTGGGCTGCCAGAGCGCCACGAAACGTTCCTCAGCAGGCGTGACGATATGCGCTTTCACTTCAAAGAAATCTTTAGGAATGAAGTTTTCAATTTCCTCATCACGACGCACGACCAGGCCCAGTACCGGCGTCTGGACCCGCCCGACCGAAAGCAGCCCGTCGTAACCGGCATTGCGTCCAAGAAGCGTGTAGGCACGGGTCATATTGATGCCGTACAGCCAGTCTGCGCGGGCGCGAGCCAGTGCGGATACGCACAGTGGAATAAACTCTCTGTTAGCACGCAGACGCCCTACGGCTCTTTCTACCGCCTGGGGATTGAGGTCGTTAATCAGGCAGCGCTGGACATTGCCGCGGATCTCAGCCGGAAGTTCCAGATAATCGAGCACTTCATCCACCAGCAGCTGGCCTTCGCGATCCGGGTCGCCTGCATGAATCACCTCGGTTGCCTGAGCAAGCAGGCCTTTGATCACGTTGAGCTGCTTAGCCACCGAGGGACGAGGCTGGAGCCGCCACTTTTCCGGCACGATAGGCAAATCAGCCAGCGACCAGCGTGCAAAGCGGCTGTTATAGCTGTCAGGCTGCGCCTGCTCCAGCAGATGGCCTACGCACCAGGTAACGACCTGATCGCTGCCACAGGCAATATACCCGTCTCCGCGACGATGCGGCTTGGGCAAGACATCCGCAATGGCGCGGGCAAGGCTGGGTTTTTCGGCAATAAACAAACGCATCCGGCAATCGCTTCCTTCAGGAGATAAATTCAGTCACGGCATGACTGGCGCAGGCGTGCGGCGTCATCACTCTGGCATCAGATGAGGTTTCGCGGCCGCAGCAAACGTTGCGACAGCAGGGCATCAGGTGAAAAGCATCATCGGTCATGGGCAACGCCTCTAAGAATTTACCGGTGTTATGGTAACGCTTTCGGCACGGCGGCGTAAGGCTCTCGCTGTCTGATAGCTCATTAACACGACAACAGAAGAGAGGGGATTTTGGCACACAGACGATTGCTGCACGTGAGGCATGGAGAACATGGGCCGGTAAGAAAGCGTCCTGGGCCATGGACGGCCCAGGCCGAGCTGGCAGGGATGCCGCCTTTTGCGTCTTTCTGGACGGCCCATGTTCTTCATGCAGGCACTGTGTCACCCATCTCAAGGCTGGAAATCGTTAACCCTGTAGAAGAAACAATCAGAAATAACGAACAAACGGAGCGGTATCCGGTGGCAGAAGGGTGGTGGAAGATTTGAGCTGTGGCGTGCCTAAATAGAGAAAGCCCACGATGGCGTCCTGTTCACGGCAGTTAAAGGCCTGACGTACGGCATGATGCTCGGTCCACGCGCCGCTGCGCCAGATGCCGTTAAAACCCTGCGCCTGAGCCGCCATCTGCATAGCCATCACTGCACAGCCTGCTGAAACGACCTGTTCCCAGCGCGGCACTTTATGATGCTCTTCACAGTGGGCCACTACCGTAATGATCATTGGCGCACGAAACGGCGACTTTTTCGCTTTTTCAATCGCCTTGTCTTCCATACGATCGTCACGGGCGGCAGATTCAAGCAGCTGACTGAAACGCTCGCGTCCTTCATCTTCAATAATAATAAAACGCCACGGCTGCAACGTGCCGTGATCGGGTGCGCGCATACCGGCGCGCAGAATATTTTCCAGTGCCTCGCCTTTAGGGGCTGGCTCACTTAAGCGCGATGCGGAGCGGCGATTTACCACCAAATCCAGTGCGTCCATAACTTCCTCCTGATAAACATTCTGTGCAGCTGAAACTAGCACAGGATGATGATTTGTTACAGCATTGCACTTTTTCCTGCTGACAATTCCCCCCCTGCTCTTTAGGATGTCTCCTGACTCACTGGGTTTGGCCTGCCTGTATGCCACAGGCGAGCTTTTTTATTGCGATTATGGAGAGAGTATGCGCACTTTAGGGCGAGCGATCGCGGGTATTTTTAAATGGGCCTGGCGCCTGCTGAATTTCGTCCGGGAATTTATCCTGAATCTGTTTCTGGTGGTGGTGATTGTGATTTGCCTGGCGGTTTACTTCCAGTTCAGCAAATCTTCCACGCCAGCAGAACCTCAAAAAGGCGCACTGATAGTCGACCTGAGTGGCACCGTGGTGGATAAACCTTCCGTGAGCAACAAGCTGAGCAAGCTTGGCCGTCAGCTGCTCGGAACCAGCAGCGACCGGCTGAAAGAGAATTCGCTTTTTGATGTGGTTGACGCTATCCGCCAGGCCAAAACCGATGCCAATATCACCGGCATGGTGCTGGACCTGCGTGACTTCGCCGGAGCCGATCAGCCGTCCCTGCAATATATTGGCAAAGCCTTGCGCGAATTCCGCGACAGCGGGAAGCAAATCTATGCCACTGGCGACAGCTACAGCCAGGCACAATATTATCTCGCCAGCTTTGCTAACAAAATTTATCTCTCCCCTCAGGGCACGGTGGATCTGCATGGCTTTGCAACTAACGGCCTCTACTATAAATCCTTGTTGGATAAGCTGAAGGTCAGTTCACACGTCTTCCGTGTTGGCACCTACAAATCAGCCGTAGAGCCTTTCCTGCGCGATGATATGTCGCCTGCCGCACGCGATGCCGACAGTCGCTGGATTGGCGAACTGTGGCAAAATTATCTGAATACCCTTGCCGCTAATCGTCAGATCACACCAGAACAGCTGTTCCCGGGCGCTCAGGGCGTGCTGGATGGCCTGAAGAAAACCGGTGGTGATACGGCACGCTATGCGAAAGACAACAGGCTGGTGGATGAACTGGCTTCCCGTTCGCTGGTCGATCAGCAGTTAAGCAAAGTGTTTGGCTGGGACAAAGAGGCGAACGATTATAAAGGCACCAGCATTTATGATTACCAGGTGAAAGACAACAGCACGCCAGATGGCAATATCGCCGTCGTGCTGGCCAACGGCGCGATTATGGATGGCGATGAAACGCCGGGTAACGTCGGCGGTGATACCACCGCGATGGAAATCCGTCAGGCACGCCTCGATCCTAAAGTGAAAGCAATTGTACTGCGCGTTAACAGCCCTGGCGGTAGCGTCACCGCGTCGGAGACCATTCGTGAAGAGCTGGCCGCCGCAAAAGAAGCGGGCAAGCCGGTAGTGGTCTCAATGGGCGGTATGGCAGCTTCCGGCGGCTACTGGATCTCCACGCCAGCAAGTTACATTATGGCCAGCCCGAATACGCTGACCGGCTCTATCGGCATCTTTGGCGTGATCAATACCGTAGAAAACTCACTGGATTCGATTGGGGTTCACACCGACGGCGTAGCCACTTCGCCGCTGGCTGACGTTTCTACCACCAAAGCCTTACCGACCGAAGTGCAGCAGCTGATGCAGATGAGCATCGAAAACGGCTATAAAAACTTCCTTGGCCTGGTGGCTGCCTCGCGCGGCAAAACGCCCGAACAGATCGATTCGATCGCTCAGGGCCATGTATGGACCGGAAGCGATGCGAAAAATAATGGGCTGGTCGATGCACTGGGCGACTTTGATGATGCGGTCGCTAAAGCTGCCGAACTGGCAAAATTGCCGCAGTGGCATTTACGCTGGTATCAGGACGATCCGAGCTTTGTTGACATGCTGTTCAGCCAGGTTGATGCCTCCGCCCGGGCGATGCTGCCGGAAGCGCTGAAGGTTTATCTGCCTGCGCCAATGATTGATGTCATGTCAGCGATGAAAGATCAGCCCGGGTTGTTTGATAACCTCAACGACCCGCAAAACCGCTATGCGATCTGTCTGACCTGTGGTCAGGTAAAATAACAGTATTGCAGCCCTTAACCGGGCTGCATTTTTCAAATACCGCGTTTATTGAGTTAACCATGCAAAAGAAATCCATTTACGTCGCCTATACCGGCGGTACCATTGGCATGCAGCGTTCCGAACATGGCTATGTGCCGGTTTCCGGGCATCTGCAAACCCAGCTGGCTAACATGCCGGAATTCCACCGTGCCGATATGCCCGATTTCACCATCCATGAATATCAGCCGCTGATGGACTCCTCGGATATGACTCCGCAGGACTGGCAAACGATTGCGAACGATATCCGGGATAACTATGACGACTACGACGGTTTTGTGATCCTCCATGGCACTGACACCATGGCATTTACCGCCTCGGCGCTTTCGTTTATGTTAGAAAATCTCTCCAAGCCGGTTATTGTGACAGGGTCACAAATCCCCCTGGCCGAACTGCGCTCAGACGGCCAGCAGAATTTATTGAATTCGCTGTACGTCGCGGCGAACTATCCGATCAACGAAGTCGGACTGTTTTTTAATAACACGCTCTATCGCGGAAACCGCACGACCAAAGCCCATGCCGATGGCTTTAATGCTTTCGCCTCCCCTAACCTGTCGCCACTGCTGGAAGCGGGCATTCATATTCGCCGTCTGAATACGCCACCCGCGCCGGCGGGAACGGGCGATCTGGTGGTGCGTTCAATCACTCCGCAGCCTGTCGGTGTGGTCACTATCTATCCGGGTATCTCCTCGGATGTCGTGAGCAACTTCCTGCTGCAACCGGTTAAGGCGCTGATCCTGCGATCTTACGGCGTCGGCAATGCGCCGCAAAACCCCGCCTTCCTGAAAGAGCTACAGGAAGCGACTAACCGCGGCATCGTGGTGGTGAATCTGACGCAGTGTATGTCGGGTAAAGTGAATATGGGCGGCTATGCCACCGGCAACGCGCTGGCGCTGGCAGGCGTAATCAGCGGCTACGATTTGACGGTAGAAGCGACGCTGACCAAGCTGCACTACCTGCTTAGCCAGAATCTGCCCAGTGATGAGATACGCCGCCTGATGCAGGTCAACCTGCGCGGTGAGCTGACGCCAGACGAAAAGTGAGATGCTGAATGACCACACAGCAGGCCCTGATCCTGATCGATTTGCAGAATGATTTCTGCCCCGGCGGCGCGCTGGCGGTTAACGAAGGCGATGACGTTATCGCAGTGGCTAACCAGTACGCCGCAGCGTTTCATCAACGGGGCCAGCCGGTGGTCGCTACGCTGGACTGGCATCCGGCCAGCCATGGCAGCTTTGCCTCAAATGCAGGCGAGGCGCCGTGGAGTCTGGGTGAGCTGGACGGGCTGCCGCAGGTGTGGTGGCCAGATCACTGTATCCAGCACAGTGCTGGCGCGGCACTGCATCCTGCGCTTGAACAGCGCTATCTGAGTGCTCAGATCTGTAAAGGTCAGCAGCCGCAGATTGACAGCTACAGCGCCTTTTACGATAACGGTCATCGGTATCAGACCGCGCTGGACAGCTGGCTGAAAGCGCGCGGCGTCACGGCGCTAACCATAATGGGTCTGGCGACGGATTATTGCGTGAAGTACAGCGTGCTCGACGCGCTTGAACTGGGCTATAGCGTGACGGTGATTACGGCAGGCTGTCGCGGCGTGGAACTGTCACCGGGCGACGCTCAGCAAGCGCTGAATGACATGGCCGCTAAAGGCGCGGTAATTTTATAATTTGGGATGGCAAGCTGAACGGATCGTCAGCAAAAGATCCGTTCAGTTATTCCTCCAGGAATAATTTATTGCAGCGTGATTTGGGTGACATCGTCGTCGCCGATACCAAACTCTTCCTTCAGCTGCTTTTTGCTTTTCATCACCATCTCGCCGCCCTTGCCCACGCTCATATGTTGAGGTTCGTCGTTATGGCGCGCCTGCCAAAGCATGACAAGTTGCAGGCTGTTCTCTTTCTGCTCGGGCGTCAGCGCGACGCCGTCCGCCCATTTTCCCGTTTCAACCGCGGTGGCCAGACGCTGATAGACCTCAGGCGTCATCGCTGCAATCATCTCATCCAGCTCCATAACAGCTATCCTTTAATATTGTTGCCATCATCATCGGTGAAGCTTAACGAGGCAGAGTTAACGCAGTAGCGTTCACCGGACGGCTGAGGGCCATCGGGAAACACATGGCCAAGATGCGCATCGCATTTGCCGCAGCGAATTTCGATCCGCTGCATACCGTGCGAATCATCTTCAATATAGCGAATAGAATCATCGTGATAAGGCTGATAAAAGCTCGGCCAGCCGCAGCCGGAGTCATACTTTGTTTCGGAAAGAAACAGCGGAGAGTTGCAGACCAGGCAATGATAAATGCCTTCGTCTTTGTTGTGCAGCAGCTTGCCCGTGTAAGGCGGTTCTGTGCCACGCTGCTGGGTCACGTAGCGCTGCATCTCGTTTAAATCCGTTTCTGGATTCAGGGGCGTCGGGTGATTAGCCATATTAAGGGTCTCTGGCGAAGTGGATCACAAATTATCGGCTAACATTCTAACAAAGACTTAACAACATCAGGGGATTTTTTCCCTCTCAGTGTTGTCTTAAAGTGCTCCAAAGGTGAATTTGTGATTGAGATCACCCTTTGCATCTAACAGCCCTTTATATTCGGGCCGGAAGGCCCAACATAGGGGGAAGAAGTGAGTCAGGAAAGTCGCTTTTTACAAATTATTCCTGCATCAGGGTTTGATTTGTCGCAACTATTGAAGCGATTCCGCTTGACGCCTGGTAAGGTTTTTGTAATTTTACAGTCAACCTTTTATTCACTAACAACAGCTGGTGGAATATATGACTATCAAAGTAGGTATCAACGGTTTTGGCCGTATCGGTCGCATCGTTTTCCGTGCTGCTCAGCAGCGTTCTGACGTAGAAATCGTTGGTATCAACGATCTGCTGGACGCCGAGTACATGGCTTACATGCTGAAATATGACTCTACTCACGGTCGTTTCGACGGCACCGTGGAAGTCAAAGACGGCCACCTGGTTGTTAATGGCAAAACCATCCGTGTTACCTCTGAGCGCGATCCGGCTAACCTGAAGTGGAACGAAATCGGTGTTGATGTGGTAGCAGAAGCAACCGGTATCTTCCTGACCGACGAAACCGCTCGTAAACACATCGAAGCTGGCGCGAAGAAAGTTGTGCTGACTGGCCCGTCTAAAGATGACACCCCAATGTTCGTCATGGGCGTTAACCACAAAGCTTACGCAGGTCAGGAAATCGTTTCTAACGCTTCCTGTACCACCAACTGCCTGGCACCGCTGGCTAAAGTGATCAACGACAAGTTCGGTATTGTTGAAGCGCTGATGACCACTGTTCACGCCACCACCGCGACGCAGAAAACCGTTGATGGCCCGTCTCACAAAGACTGGCGCGGCGGCCGCGGCGCATCTCAGAACATCATCCCTTCTTCTACCGGCGCCGCTAAAGCCGTAGGTAAAGTGATCCCTGAGCTGAACGGTAAACTGACCGGTATGGCGTTCCGCGTTCCTACCCCTAACGTTTCTGTTGTTGACCTGACTGCACGTCTGGCTAAGCCTGCTTCTTACAAAGAAATTTGTGAAGCAATCAAAGCCGCTGCTGAAGGCGAAATGAAAGGCGTTCTGGGTTATACCGAAGACGAAGTGGTTTCTACCGATTTCAACGGCGAAACGCTGACTTCTATCTTTGATGCGAAAGCAGGTATCGCACTGAGCGACACTTTTGTGAAACTGGTTTCCTGGTACGATAACGAAACCGGCTACTCAAACAAAGTACTGGATCTGATTTCTCACATCGCTAAATAAGCGAGTGGATCTATCCTGAGGGCGACTGCGGTCGCCCTTTTTTTTTGCTCAACAACAGGTCATCTGATGAACGAAAAACTCTTTTCGCTTCCCGTAATTGAACAGATTACCCCTTACATTTCGCAACGTAAGATGGGTGAGCTACCCGTAGTGACGATCGTCCATCCAAAAGTACGCGCAGCGGTAACGTTGCAGGGCGCACAGCTGGTGGCATGGCAGCCCAGCGGCGAAAAACCGGTGATCTGGCTCAGTGAAAAAACCGCCTGGACGCCAGGCAAAGCGATTCGTGGCGGCGTGCCCATCTGCTGGCCATGGTTTGGTCCGGCAGGCGAACCGGCCCACGGCTTTGCCCGCAGTCTTCCCTGGACCTTATCAGCACACGATGAGAACGAAGAGAGCGTAGTACTGACGCTGACGCTGAAAAGCAATGAGCAGACCAAAAAGCTCTGGCCGCATGATTTCACGCTGTTTGCCCGTTTCCGCTTCAGCGACCGCTGCGATATCGAACTGGAAGCGCATGGTGACTTTGAAGCAACGGCCGCGCTACACAGCTATTTTGCGGTAGAAAACATTGCGGGCGTAGAAGTCAGCGGGCTTGGCTCAGGCTTTATTGATAAGGTCAACGATGGGGCGGTAAATACCTCAGCAACCGGCAAGCAAACTTACCCCGATCGCATTGATCGTATTTATACCCAGCCGGAAGATTGCAGCGTGATTACCGACACGGCCGGCAAGCGAACGATTGAAATTTATCATCATTATCACAGTGATGTAGTGACCTGGAATCCAGGGCCGGAACTCTCGTGCAGCATGGGCGATATGGCAAACGAAGGCTTCAAGACGATGGTCTGCGTTGAAACCGCCCACGTTTCATCACCGATGGTCAGTGCAGGCGAATCCCCTGCCCGTCTGGCAACCACCTTCCGGGTGCGTAAAACGGCTTAAAACGTGACTCAGGCGGGCTGACGGCCCGCCTGTTAGTCAGTGCGCTACACCACATCCAGAGGCATTTTACCCGTCGGAGGAGGAAAAGCCTGATTGATGGACGCCAGCTCATCGCTACTGAGCGTTATGTCCAGCGCTGCCGCATTTTCCCGGACGTGTTGCAGTGACCCCGCCTTGGGAATGGCAATCACCCCTTCCTTACGGATAACCCACGCCAGCAGCAGCTGAGCAACACTAATGCCCTTTTGTTGTGCAATCTGATTAAGTAACGGATGAGACATCAGGTCGTGCCGCAACCTCCCGGCCTGCGCCAGGGGGCAGTAGGCCATTAGCGGAATGTTTCTCTGCTGACAGTCGGGGAGTAAATCATATTCAATGCCGCGTGAGGCAAGGTGATAAAGCACCTGATTAGCCGCACAGTTTGCGCCCTCCTCTTCTGCCAGTAATTCGTTCAGGTCATCACTGTCAAAGTTAGAGACGCCCCAGCGCAGGATCTTACCGGCACGGCGCAACGTTTCCATGGCGGCAATGGTTTCCTGTAGCGGAACATTCCCCCGCCAGTGCAGAAGATAGAGATCGAGATACTCTGTTTGCAGCCGACGCAGGCTGCGTTCACAGGCTTCTACGGCATCGACTGCGCCTGCGTTCCACGGGTAAACTTTCGATACGAGAAAGGCCTGCTCACGCCTTCCCTTCAAGGCCTCGCCCGCCACCTCTTCCGCTCCGCCATCGGCATACATTTCTGCGGTGTCTATAAGCGTCAGTCCACTGTCCAGACCGCAGCGCAGCGCATCGACTTCCTGCCTGCGCTGAGCGGCGTTTTCGCCCATATACCAGGTCCCCTGGCCAATAGCGGGCAGTACTTTATGATCAGAAAAAATCACGGATTTTGACATTAAGCCCTCCTGCACTGTTTCAGATCGCCCAAATTATGCAAAAGGGCGCGAAGCGCCCTTAATAAGTGCATAACGTTAAATCAGAAGGTGTAGCTGATCCCGGTCCAGATTGTGACCTGGGAATCGTTATCCACCATCGGACTGTCTTTCACTTCGCTCCCCAGGCGCGTGTATCGGCCTGAGAAAGTAGCGTTCCACTGCTGGTTGATAGCCCACGCTGCCGTCAGTTCAAGATACGGGTTCCAGCTGTCGTCAGCATCGTAGCTGCTCAGTCCGCTACGGCGGGATTCGCTTTTTGATACGCCATAGTAATAGTCGTTCTGGTTTTCGCTGCTGTAGAGCGCACCGATACCCGGCGTAAGGCTAAACTGGCCAAACTGGAAGCGATAAAGCCAGGCCAAATCCCAGATGTAACCATCGCTGTTATCCAGCATGTCAGCCGCCAGCACGGTACGGATAATCCCCCAGTCCGCCACATGCCGATAAGCCAGACCGCCCATCATCGTCATATGACGTTTATCCAACGATTTCAGCTGTTTGTCGCTGGTATCGTCCGGATCGAAATTTTGTGGTGAGCCTAATACCGTCAGAGAAAGCTGATCCTGAGGGTCTTTCCACAGGTAATAACCCGCCTGCAGGCTGTGCAGATAAAAACTATCGCCATCATAATTAATAATTGGAAACGGGTAATAACGATCCTGGCCACTTTTATAAGGGCTTTGGCTGTAAATGACTGAAGCACCAACGGTTAATGGATTGGCTTGCGCCATCGCAGCGGAAAAACCGAGAGGCAATAACACGGCAAGCGCGCTAAATTTGAAATGGTTCACAATTTATTCGTTCCATAAATATAACAATCAGGACAGGCAGTTTATCAGCATGATGGCGTTTGGTTAAAATTTTACATCACCCGCAGCACGCAGAATCAACTTCCCGAATTCAGCGACGCAGCAATTGCGCTGTCTTATTTACAAAATCCATGCAGCCCGCATTCCACAAGGTCATCGCTTAGATGTTTTATGACTTTGTTATTGAAATTGCATTGAAAAAGAGAAGAGGTTCAGGAAATTTCTTAAATGCCAACTAAGCTTTAATGTAAGACGCTAAGTTTGAAGAGCAGAGTAACCATAAGTTTTGTGTATCCCGATAAAAAACGTCAGGTTGGCATGAGGGTTGCTGTACTCACTATAAGTTCCTTCAGGGGCTGTCACTGATTAGGCTCCTGGTACCTGTGCTAAAAATGAAAGGACGGGCATCGCTATGAATATATTCGATCACTATCGTCAGCGTTATGAAGCTGCCAAGGACGAAGAGTTCACATTGCAGGAATTTCTTACCGTTTGTCGGCAAGATCGCAGTGCATACGCCAACGCGGCAGAGAGACTATTAATGGCTATTGGTGAGCCTGTAATGGTCGATACTGCTTTGGAGCCACGCCTTTCCCGACTTTTCTCCAATCGTGTTATTGCGCGTTACCCCGCCTTCGAGGAGTTTTACGGCATGGAAGAAGCGATTGAACAAATCGTCTCTTACCTCAAACATGCTGCTCAGGGTCTGGAGGAGAAAAAGCAGATACTGTATCTGCTGGGGCCGGTCGGTGGGGGTAAATCTTCCCTCGCTGAACGACTGAAATCCTTAATGCAGCGCGTACCTATTTACGTACTTAGCGCTGATGGCGAACGCAGCCCGGTGAACGATCACCCGCTGTGCCTGTTCAATCCTCAGGAAGATGCCAACATCCTTGAGAAAGAGTACGGTGTGCCACGCCGCTATCTTGGCACCATCATGTCACCCTGGGCGGCGAAGCGTCTGCACGACTTTGGCGGCGATATCTCACGCTTTAAAGTGGTGAAAGTCTGGCCTTCCATTCTCGAACAGCTTGCTATTGCTAAAACCGAACCGGGCGATGAAAACAACCAGGATATTTCAGCGCTGGTCGGTAAAGTGGATATCCGTAAACTGGAAAACCACGCGCAAAACGATCCGGATGCCTATGGCTACTCCGGCGCACTGTGCCGCGCCAACCAGGGGATTATGGAATTCGTTGAGATGTTTAAAGCACCTATTAAAGTGCTGCATCCTCTGCTTACCGCCACCCAGGAAGGGAACTACAACGGGACGGAAGGGATTTCTGCCCTGCCGTTTAACGGCATCATCCTGGCTCACTCCAACGAATCAGAATGGGTAACTTTCCGTAATAACAAAAACAATGAGGCGTTCCTTGACCGCGTGTATATCGTCAAGGTGCCTTACTGTCTGCGCGTGTCGGAAGAGATCAAAATCTACGACAAGCTGCTTGATCACAGTGAACTGACCCATGCGCCTTGTGCACCGGGTACGCTGGAGACGCTGGCACGTTTCTCCATTCTGTCGCGTCTGAAAGAGCCGGAAAACTCCAGCACCTACTCCAAAATGCGGGTCTACGACGGTGAAAGCCTGAAAGATACCGATCCTAAAGCCAAGTCCTATCAGGAATATCGGGATTATGCGGGCGTGGATGAGGGGATGAACGGCCTTTCAACGCGTTTTGCCTTTAAAATCTTGTCGCGCGTATTTAACTTCGATCACGCCGAAGTGGCGGCTAACCCGGTACACCTTTTCTACGTGCTGGAACAGCAGATTGAACGCGAACAGTTCCCGCAGGATTTAGCAGAGAAGTACCTTGAGCACTTGAAAGGCTATCTGATCCCGAAATATGCCGAATTTATTGGCAAAGAGATTCAGACCGCCTATCTGGAATCTTATTCTGAGTACGGCCAGAACATTTTTGATCGCTACGTCACTTATGCTGACTTCTGGATTCAGGATCAGGAATATCGCGATCCGGATACTGGCCAGCTGTTTGACCGCGAATCGCTGAATGCGGAACTGGAAAAAATTGAGAAGCCTGCCGGGATCAGCAACCCGAAAGACTTCCGTAATGAAATCGTCAACTTTGTGCTGCGCGCCCGGGCTCATAACAGCGGCCGCAATCCGAACTGGACCAGTTACGAAAAACTGCGCACGGTGATTGAGAAGAAAATGTTCTCAAATACCGAAGAGCTGCTGCCAGTCATTTCGTTCAACGCCAAAACGTCCACTGACGAGCAGAAAAAGCATGATGATTTTGTCGACCGTATGATGGAAAAAGGCTATACCCGCAAGCAGGTTCGCCTGCTGTGTGAATGGTATCTGCGAGTCAGAAAGTCCTCCTGATATCAGCCTCAGAAGTGCCTGAAAGGGGTCAGGGAAACCTGACCCGGCTAGCAACGTATTTGGGGGAGCTCTATGGCCTATTTTATCGATCGGCGTCTTAACGGCAAAAACAAAAGCGCGGTAAACCGCCAGCGCTTTTTGCGCCGCTACAAGTCGCAAATCAAGCAGTCGATCTCCGAGGCCATTAATAAGCGCTCGGTGACAGACGTTGAGAGCGGCGAATCCGTTTCAATTCCTATTGACGATATCAATGAACCCGTATTCCATCAGGGCCGCGGCGGCCAGCGCCACCGTGTCCATCCTGGTAACGACCATTTTGTGCAGAACGATCGGGTGGAGCGTCCTCAGGGCGGCGGCGGTGGCGGCGGTAGTGGCCAGGGCAACGCCAGTCAGGACGGTGAAGGTCAGGATGAATTTGTCTTCAATATTTCTAAAGACGAGTATCTGGATCTGCTGTTTGAAGATCTGGCCCTGCCTAATCTGAAGAAAAATCAGCATCGTCAGCTTAAGGAATATAAAGTTCATCGGGCTGGTTTTACCTCTAACGGCGTGCCTGCGAACATCAGCGTGGTTCGTTCTCTGCAAAACTCGCTGGCCCGACGTACAGCGATGACGGCAGGTAAACGACGTATGCTGGGCGAGCTGGAAGCTTCTCTTGAGGCCGTGCAAAACACCGAGCCAGCCCAGCTGCTGGAAGAGGAGCGCCTGCGTAAGGAGATTGCCGAGCTGCGCGCCAGAATCAAGCGCGTGCCTTTTATCGACACTTTTGATTTACGCTATAAAAACTTTGAGAAACGTCCGGAGCCTTCAAGCCAGGCGGTGATGTTCTGTTTAATGGACGTTTCCGGCTCAATGGATCAGGCGACCAAAGATATGGCCAAGCGTTTTTATATTCTGCTGTATCTGTTTCTCAGCCGGACGTATAAAAACGTGGACGTGGTTTACATCCGCCATCACACCCAGGCGAAGGAAGTGGATGAACAGGAGTTTTTCTACTCACAGGAAACTGGCGGCACCATTGTCTCCAGCGCACTGAAGCTGATGGATGAGGTGGTTAAAGAGCGCTATGACCCAACGCAGTGGAATATCTATGCCGCTCAGGCCTCGGATGGCGACAACTGGGCTGATGATTCACCGCTTTGCCATGAGATTCTGGCCAAAAATATCTTGCCGGTCGTTCGTTACTACAGCTACATCGAAATCACCCGCCGCGCGCATCAAACGCTGTGGCGAGAATATGAACATTTGCAGGCGATGTTTGATAATTTTGCGATTCAGCATATCCGTGAACCGGAAGATATTTATCCGGTGTTCCGGGAACTTTTTCACAAACAGGCTGAAGAATCTTATTAGTAAATCAGGATGGGCAGTCAGAAACGCACGGGTTTCCGGCTGCTTTCCTTCAGGTGTTACGACTCTCTGATACCCTGCTGACTGAATGGGCTTCCTCGCTAAAATAGCGCTTTCTTCGCGTTTTCTTTTTCAATCCCCTGAATAACCCGCAAATCATGCCTTGATGATGGCTTTTACCCGCGGGTAAAATGCGCTATTGTCTTTTTTGGATAAAAAATCTCATTTCGCACTATTCACTATGCCGCTGCCAGGCCATTTGCGGTATTCTTACAACACACTGTTTAAGCAAGTTTTTATTCATTACAGGAGATCGCCCTATTGGAAGCCAGCGCTATTTACAGTCTGTTTATCATTGGTTCCGTGCTGGTCGCTGCAAGCATTTTGCTGAGTTCGTTCTCTTCAAAGCTGGGCATCCCCATTTTAGTCATTTTTCTTGCGTTAGGCATGCTGGCCGGTGTTGACGGCATCGGCGGCATTGCTTTCGATAACTATCCCGCAGCCTATCTCATCAGTAACCTCGCGCTGGCCGTGATTTTGCTGGATGGCGGCATGCGAACCCAGGCCAGTTCCTTCAAGGTTGCGCTGGGCCCGGCGCTGTCGCTGGCGACCGTTGGCGTGCTGATTACCGCAGGCCTGACCGGTATGGCGGCAGCATGGCTTTTCAATCTCAATATGATTGAGGGCTTTTTAGTGGGTGCCATTATTGGCTCTACGGACGCCGCAGCGGTCTTCTCCCTACTCGGCGGCAAAGGGCTTAACGAACGCGTTAGCGCCACGCTGGAAATCGAATCCGGCAGCAACGACCCTATGGCGGTGTTTCTGACCATCACGCTAATTGAGATGATTGAACAGGGCCAAACGGGCCTGAGCTGGATGTTCGTTGTGCATCTCATACAGCAGTTTGGCCTGGGCATTGTATTAGGAATGGGCGGCGGCTGGGCTTTACAGCAGTTGATTAACCGGGTCTCGCTGGCCAGCGGTCTTTATCCATTGCTTGCGGTCAGCGGCGGCATTTTGGTTTTTGCCATGACTACGTTGCTCGAAGGCAGCGGTATTCTCGCCGTCTACCTTTGCGGTTACGTGCTGGGCAACCGCCCGATCCGCAACAGACACGGCATTCTGCAAACCTTTGACGGTATGGCGTGGCTCAGCCAGATCGGCATGTTCCTGGTGTTGGGGTTGCTGGTTAATCCCAAAGACTTATGGAACATCGCGCTGCCGGCGATGCTGCTGTCGATTTGGCTGATCCTGTTTGCCCGCCCGCTTTCCGTATTTGTCGGCCTGCTGCCGTTTCGCGGCTTCACCACCCGTGAGCGATTCTTTATCAGCTGGGTTGGCCTGCGGGGCGCGGTGCCCATCATTCTTGCGGTGTTCCCAATGATGGCTGGTTTGCCGCACGCTTCGCTGTTTTTTAATATCGCTTTCTTTGTCGTGCTGGTTTCGCTGATGGTGCAGGGAACGTCGCTTGGCTTTGCTGCCCGAAAAGCGCGGGTGATCGTGCCGCCCACCGCCTCGCCAGTTTCACGCATTGGACTGGATATTCACCCGGAAAACCCCTGGGAACAGTTTGTTTATCAGCTGGGTGCCGACAAATGGTGCGTGGGTGCCGCGCTTCGTGAACTGAAAATGCCGAGAGAAACCCGCATTGCCGCCCTGTTTCGCGATAACCTGCTGCTGCATCCGACCGGGAATACGCGCCTGCGTGAGGGGGACGTGCTGTGCGTTATCGGCCGTGAAAAAGATCTGCCGGAACTGGGCAAGCTGTTTAGCCAGTCGCCGCCGGTGGCGCTCGACCAACGCTTCTTCGGTGATTTTATTTTGCAGGCCGATGCCCGCCTGCACGATATTTCTGAGATTTATGGTATTGAGCTGGATGAGGACGTCAATGTCCAGGAAACGCTGGGTCATCTGGTGGCCGGCATGATCGGCGGCGCGCCGGTGGTTGGCGATCAGGTTGAATGGAAGCGAATGATCTGGACCGTGGCTGAAAAGCTGGATAATGAAATTATTAAAATTGGCGTGCGCGTGGCGGAAGATAAGGAATAATCCTGGTGCTGATGGCTCGATCTCTGTGAAATAACGACTAACCTTAAAGTTCGTGTCTTTCCAGAAGGGAGAAAATCATGGGTCATGTCGTGAAGATTGGTCGCTATGAAATTATCGATGCGGAAATGGATGCGCAGAATGTCGATACCGTCAGCATTCCCTGTCAGACCAATCCAGGACTGAGCTACCAGCTTGATGGTTGGGACAATGAGACCAGCGTTCCTGCCTGGATTGATGGTGAACCGGTTGACCTGGCCATTGGCCATTATGATAAGCAGGAAGATCGCTGGGTGCTGAAAAAACCCGCCTGATGACTGTTTATCTCTTTAACGCCGCGAATATTCGCGGCGTTAAACGATTATTTTCCTGCCCTCTCACTGTCCTCTTATTGTCATAATTAATTGCTATGGATTTCTTCCTGCGCTTCGCTTAATTATTTCACTCTCTTTTTTTATAAAAAAAGCACTTCTGACATTTTCGGAATTACCCGTATTAACTAACCCAAATAACTTCGGCATACTCATTAAACTGCTTCATGATGAAACGGAGTGTGTTTCATTTATCTTTTGCGTCAAAACGCTGGCAAGAAAAAATAACCGGTTGAAGTTATACAATTTTTTTGTATATCACGACTCCTGAACGCGTGCGTGATCCTCGTCAGGTCACTGATCCTTCTTGAAAAGAGAGCAGGTATTATGGCTAGTACTCTGGTACTGAATGACCGTCGTCGCGCCTTTAGCGGCACCCGAAAAAACATTATTGCCAAAGTGACATTAAGTCTTAGTGATTTAATCTCAATAAATCTGGCCCTGTTTTTATCAGCGGCTACCGTACGGGCTATTTGGGGAAACTTAGATCTCTTTATCCCACCCCAGGAAGTTCAGATCCGTTTTACTGCTCAGTTTGTTATGTCTGTTGTCTGTACCGCGTGGTTTTGGATGCGGCTACGGCATTATACTTACCGCAAACCGTTCTGGTTTGAGCTGAAAGAAATTATTAAAACCCTTGTCATTTTCTCCCTGTTAGATTTAGCGCTGATTGCTTTCTCTAAATGGGACTTCTCTCGCGTGCTGTGGAGCTTTACCTGGGCCTATGCGCTGATTCTGGTGCCCCTGCTGCGTTCAAGCGTTAAGCATGCCATCCTGAAAGCCGGACAGTGGCAGAAACACACCATCATCATCGGCTCAGGTAAGAATGCCCGCGAAGCCTATGCCGCGCTGCAAAGCGAAGAGATTCTGGGTTATGAGGTGAAAGCCTTTATCGCTTCAAACGGCCATAACGGCGCTGAAAGCCTTAACGGCGTCCCAATCATCACCGCAAAAGATATTGTCTGGGATACGGTCGATCTGGAGAACACCCAGTTTATCGTTGCCATGGAATATGAGCAGCAGGCAATGCGTGATAAGTGGCTAAAACTGCTTTCTAAAAAGAAATGCCGTTCGGTTTCGGTGGTGCCAACGCTGCGTGGCGTCCCCCTTTACGGCACCGATATGTCCTTTATCTTCAGCCATGAAGTGATGATCCTGCGGGTCAGTAATAACCTGGCGAAACGCTCGTCACGTTTCCTGAAACGCGTGTTTGACGTGGTGGTCGCTTCCCTGCTGCTGCTGTTCCTTGCGCCCGCTTTCGCGTTGATCTGCTGGATGGTGGGTCGCGATGGCGGCAACAAAATTTACGGGCACGAACGTGTGGGCCAGGACGGGAAGAAATTCAAATGCCTGAAGTTCCGCTCAATGGTGACCAACTCCAAAGAAGTGTTGGAAGAACTGCTGGCCACCAGCGCTGAAGCCCGCGCCGAATGGGATAAAGATTTTAAGCTGAAAAACGATCCGCGTGTCACCAAAATCGGCGCGTTCCTGCGTAAAACCAGCCTGGATGAACTGCCGCAGTTATGGAACGTCATTCGCGGTGAAATGAGCCTGGTGGGGCCACGCCCGGTTATTGAAGCCGAGCTGGAACGCTACGCTGGCGATGTGGATTATTATCTGATGGCTAAGCCCGGTATGACAGGCCTGTGGCAGGTTAGCGGTCGCAATGACATTGACTATGATACTCGCGTTTACTTCGATTCCTGGTATGTAAAAAACTGGGCGCTGTGGACCGATATCGCCATTTTGTTTAAAACGGCAGGCGTGGTGCTGCGTCGCGACGGCGCTTACTGATCTTCAACTTCAGCGTCATGTTGACCCATATCGACATGACGCTGGCCTCTTCGCAAAATTGTGCTTCTTTTTCTTTTCTTTTCTCCCCGTTATCACTACCCTGTGCGGCTTGCTTTTTATTGGATATCGCCTCGCTCAATGCAAAAGTTCACCTTACTTCTTCTCAGCCTGGTGCTGCTTGCACCGCTGGGGATCGATCTTTATTTGCCTACGCTGCCTGAGATTGCGCTGGGGCTGAATACGCCCGTCAGCACAATCCAGACCACTATCCCGCTCTTTTTACTGGTAATGGGTCTGGGACAGATTGTTGCCGGCCCGCTGGTGGATAATTGGGGCAGAAAACCCATCGCGCTGGCGGGTCTGTTGTTGTATGTACTTGGCAGCGTCCTTGCCGCGACGGCAGCCGGGTGGCCACAGTTCCTCTGCGCGCGGATCGTGCAGGGCTGTGCCGTTTGCTGTACCGCCGTCGTTGCCTTCAGCGGCGTACGTGACCGGTTGGACGGCGAAGAAGCGGCCCGTGCCTATGGGTTCCTGAACGGCGCGCTTAATATTGTGCCGGCGCTTGCGCCTATGCTTGGTGGTTTTCTGGCAGATGCCTTTGGCTGGCGTGCGCCCTTCTGGTTCCTGACCTGCTATGCCCTGGTGATTGGCGTGCTGGTAATTTGCTTCCTGCCGGAAACGCGTCCGGCCGGAACGCTGGCGGTAAAAGGTATTCCGCTGCGTCAGTACTGGCAGATCCTGCGTCAGCCGCGCTTTCTGGCTTTTGCCTTTGCAAACGCGGGCGCGCTGGGAATGGTTTTAACCTACGTTTCGCTGGCTCCCCAGGTTCTGATGACCGAAGGGAAACTGTCGGCGCTGCAATTTTCCATCGCCTTTGGTGCGAACGGCTTCTGGATTATGTTAGTCAGCGTGCTGGTGAATAAAATGATCCGCAAAGTGGGCCGTCCTGTCTGTCTGGCAACGGGCAGTTTTGCTATGGCGTTGGGGGCTGTCACGCTGATTGCTGGCGTGATGCTGTTCCCGGCGGCATGGCAGAATAACTGGGCGCTCTATATGCTGCCGGTTGCGATTTCCGTTGCGGGCCTCGCTTTTACCGTAGGCCCGGCCACCAGCTACGCGCTGGAGCCTTATCAGCAACAGGCGGGCGTCGCTTCTGCGCTGGCTGGCTTTATCCAGATGGCGGGCGGATCCTCTGCGGGGCTGCTGATGATGGCACTGCCGCTGCCGGAGAAATCGGCGCTGGCGTTAATGATGGTTGTGGGAGCGGTGCTAACAGGCCTGGCCTGGATGTACAGTAAGAGAGTGCGCGGCACGCTGACCGCGCTGAAATCTTAGTTCTCACCGATCTTAACCGGTACGCGCGGTGCTAAAGCACACATAAGCTCATAGCCTACCGTACCGGCTGCATGGGCAACCTCGTCAATTTTGATATTGTTGCCCCACAGCTCAACCTGACTGCCAATCCCGGCCTGTGGGCAAGGCGTCAAATCCACGGTAATCATATCCATCGAAATCGCGCCGACGGTACGGGTTTTCACGCCATCAACCCATACTGGCGTGCCGGTTGGCGCATGACGCGGGTAGCCATCGGCATAGCCGCATGCCACTACGCCAATCCGCTCCTCGCCGCTGGCACGATAACGAGCGCCATATCCCACGCCCTCTCCCGTTTTCAGCGATTGCACCGCGATAATTTGACTGTTTAGCGTCATGGCCGGTTTCAAACCGCAGCTGGCAATGTCCTGCCATTCACCGCTCGGTGAAGCCCCATACAGAATAATACCGGGACGCACCCAGTTGTAATGGGTTTCAGGATGCCAGAGCGTGGCGGCAGAGTTAGCCAGTGAACGGGGGCATTCCAGTCCTTCCGCTGCACGATTGATACGCTGCATCGGCTCAACGATCCCGTCGCTGTTCTCCGCCTGAGCAAAATGCGCCATAAGCGTAATATCACCGACGTTCTCCAGCGCTCGCAGCGAGCGAAAGGCCTGATGCACCTGCTCCGGCTGGAAGCCAAGGCGATTCATGCCGCTGTTGATTTTCAGATAGATATCAAGCGGAGCGCTCAGTTTAGCTTTTGCCAGCGCCTGAATTTGCCAGTTGCTGTGCACGCTGGTGGTCAGACGATAGCGATCGAGGATATCGAGTTCGTCAGCGTGAAAAAACCCCTCCAGCAGCAGGATGGGCTTATTCCAGCCGCGCTCACGCAGCAGAATGGCTTCTTCCAGATTCAGCAGCGCAAAGCCATCCGTAGCAGATAAACTTTGCCAGACGCGATCGATACCATGCCCGTAAGCATTGGCTTTTACCACCGACCAAAGGCGGGAATGGGGTGCAGCCTGGCGGGCGACCGCCAGGTTATGTCGCAACGCGCTGGTGTCGATGGTTGCGACAATCGGACGAGACATAACTTCTCCTGGGTTTTTAACCAAAAAAACTAACGGGCGCCGTGTAAAACGCTATCGCTTACCGGGTAAAAACCCGGCAGATAACGCATTACCGACAGGTCATCTGCTGCAATGGCTGGCGTACGTCCCGAGATAATATCAGAAAGTAACTGTCCCGAACCGCAGGCCATCGTCCAACCGAGCGTTCCGTGACCGGTATTGAGATAAAGATTTTTTAACGGCGTCCGCCCCACTATCGGCGTACCGTCTGGCGTCATGGGTCGCAGGCCGGTCCAGAACGTCGCCTGCTCGATATGGCCGCCCTGTGGATAGAGATCGCTGACGACCATCTCCAGCGTTTCACGCCGTGCGGTTTTCAGTTTGGTGTTATAACCGACAATTTCAGCCATGCCGCCTACGCGGATCCGATCGTCAAAGCGCGTAATGGCAATTTTATAAGTCTCATCCAACACGGTAGAAACGGGTGCGGCTTGCGCATCTTTGATGGGGATTGTGAGGGAATAGCCTTTCAGGGGATAGACCGGAATATCAACCACCTCCTTCAACAGCGAGGTAGAGTAAGAGCCGAATGCCACTACGTACGCATCCGCAGTGATGATTTCTGTGCCGCATTTCACGCCAGCAATCCGGTTGCCTTCCTGTAGCAACGCATCGACTGGCGTATTAAAACGAAAGGTCACGCCCGCCGCAGCCGCCATTTCCGCAAGGCGTTGGGTAAAGAGCTGACAGTCGCCGGTCTCATCATTTGGTAAACGCAGACCGCCCGTTAATTTGTGGGCAGTTTGTGCCAGCGCGGGTTCCGCATCGGCCAGCTGGCTGCTCTCCAACAATTCATAGGGCACGCCCGCTTCTTTCAATACCGCAATGTCCTTAGTGGCGCTTTCAAACTGTTGCGCAGTGCGGAAAAGCTGTAGCGTTCCTCCCTGACGCCCCTCATAGGCGATACCGGTTTCCTGACGCAGCGTTTTCATACAATCACGGCTATATTCCGCGATCCTCACCATCCGGCTTTTATTTTTTTGATAATGCGACATATCGCAGTTACGCAGCATTTGCCACATCCATTCCAGCTGGAAGCGACTGCCATCAAGCCGAACGGCCAGCGGTGCATGGCGCTGGAACATCCATTTAATCGCCTTCAGAGGCACACCCGGCGCGGCCCACGGAGCCGAGTAGCCAGGGGAAATCTGACCGGCGTTACCGGCACTGGTTTCCAGCGCGACGGCAGGCTGACGATCGATAACCGTGACCTCATGCCCATTCTGAGCGAGATACCACGCGCTCGCCACGCCCACCACGCCACTTCCCAGAATGACAACTCGCATACCCACCCCGCTGGTTACAATAGAAGAATAAACTGCTTATCAGTATGACTTGCGGACGAAAACACCACACCACACAAGCAACAACGCTTTGACAAATATCACATCTTTTTACCCTGGGAGGGAATAAAAACAAGATGCCACTCTTAATTTGGCATGAAATATCGCTTTAAAGCCCCTTAAAGCAGTAAATAATTGCAAAACAGGCATTTCTCACTCTTTACAGCAGAATATGACTGCTACAGATCTTTCTCTTATATACAGAATTTTATTCTGCAAAACAGGACATTATCTGCATTTCTCCCGACGTAAAAATTATTTTCAATTGTCGACTCTATTTTCTACTAAAGATTTCCATTGCATTCGTCAGAGCGATCCTGAAGAGTGAACTATCATTGAAAGACTGGCTTCAATTCCAGGCTTGCCTTCGCTTCGGCAAAAGCAAGTCGACCGGCTGTTGTGGCGTGACAAAGTGACGCTGCAACCCGGTTTTTAAAAAGGGGTGCGCTATGACGACTATCTTTGATGAGCCGATTACCCACGGTCAACGACTCAGCGATGGGCCTGACTGGACTTTCGATCTTCTTGATGTCTATTTAAAAGAGATCGACCGCGTCGCCAAACTTTACCGGCTGGAAACCTATCCGCATCAAATAGAGGTAATTACTTCTGAACAGATGATGGACGCCTATTCCAGCGTGGGGATGCCGATTAATTATGCCCACTGGTCTTTTGGTAAAAAGTTTATCGAAACCGAGCAGCGCTACAAACATGGTCAGCAAGGCCTTGCTTACGAAATCGTTATCAACTCCAATCCCTGTATCGCCTATCTGATGGAAGAGAACACCATCACTATGCAGGCGCTGGTGATAGCGCACGCCTGCTATGGCCATAACTCGTTTTTCAGAAACAACTATCTGTTTCGCAGCTGGACCGATGCCAGTTCGATTGTCGACTACCTGATTTTTGCCCGTGGTTATATCGCTAAATGCGAAGAACGCTATGGCGTAGAAGAGGTTGAGCGCCTGCTGGATTCCTGTCATGCATTGATGAACTACGGCGTCGATCGCTATAAACGTCCACAGAAAATTTCGTTGCAGGAAGAGAAAGCACGTCAGCAAAGTCGCGAGGAGTATCTGCAAAGCCAGGTCAATATGCTGTGGCGTACGCTCCCCCGCCGTGAGAAAGAGTCTGCCCAGGCCGAAGCTGCGCGCTATCCTTCTGAACCGCAGGAAAACCTGCTCTATTTTATGGAGAAAAATGCGCCGCTGCTGGAATCCTGGCAACGTGAGATTTTGCGCATCGTACGTAAGGTTAGCCAGTATTTCTATCCGCAAAAGCAGACGCAGGTAATGAATGAAGGCTGGGCGACGTTCTGGCACTACACCATCCTCAATCACCTTTATGACGAAGGAAAAGTCAGCGAGCGTTTTATGCTGGAGTTCCTGCACAGCCATACCAATGTCGTTTACCAGCCGCCTTATAACAGTCAGTGGTACAACGGTATCAACCCTTACGCACTCGGCTTTGCCATGTTCCAGGACATCAAACGCATCTGCGAGGAGCCAACGGAAGAAGACCGCTACTGGTTCCCGGATATCGCCGGTTCTGACTGGCTGGAAACGCTGCATTTTGCTATGCGTGAATTTAAAGATGAGAGCTTTATCAGCCAGTTCCTGTCGCCTAAGGTGATGCGCGATTTCCGCCTGTTCACCGTAATGGACGATGACCGTAATAATTTCCTGGAGATTGCCGCTATTCATGATGAAGCGGGTTATCGGGCGATCCGCCAGCAGCTGTCGGCGCAGTATAATCTGAGTAACCTGGAACCTAATATCCAGGTTTATGATGTGGATTTACGCGGCGATCGCTCTCTTACGCTGCGTTACGTTCCTCACAGCCGTGCGCCGTTAGACAAAAGCCGCCGTGAAGTGCTGAAACATGTGCATCGCCTGTGGGGATTTGATGTGCATCTGGAACAGCAAAACGAAGATGGCAGCACGGAAATTCTTGACCGTTGTCCGCCTCGTCCATCAACGCTGTAGAGACAAAAAGCCGGTTTGATTAAACCGGCCCAGACGGCTAACGAACGTGAAGCGCGGGGAACACAGGCCTGGAACAAAGCGTCCTGGGCCATGGACGGCCCAGGCCGAGCTGGCATGGATGCCGTATTTTGCGTCTTTGTGGAAGGCCTGTGTTCCCTGCGCCTGCAATGTATTTCAACAAACTCAAGCCGGTTTAATCAAACCGGCTTTTTTTATCGACGCTGTGGCACGGCTTCAGTCGGCATGGTGTTCTGCATTCCATGCCAGAGCGTGCCGCTACGATGCCCATATTCACGAACAATTTCCGTAATTTTCTCAACCTGTTCGTTATGGCAGATAGTCAGTAGCTGCTGATAAAAATCACGCGCCAGCTGACGCGCTTCGGGATTGGAAAAATAGTGGCGGCCAACGCGCGTATAAAGCCCTTTCAGCCCGTTAAGGATTAACCCGTAAATCGGGTTGCCGGAAGCAAATGCCAGCCCACGGAAAATATTGTAATCCAGCTCGGTATAGGCTTCGGCTTTATCTTCGACCTGTTCCACAGCCACCAATACCTCTTTCGCTTTATCCGGATAGTTGCGAATAGCGCGGCGGATAAAGACAGAGGAGATATCGGTGCGTACAGAGAGCAGATTATCAATAAGCTGCGGCACGCTGTCGTGATCGAGACGCGCCAGCGTTTCTAAAATATTGAGACCGGAAGTTTCCCAAAAATTGTTCACTCGCGTTGGCTTACCATGCTGAATAGTCAGCCAGCCGTCTCGGGCCAGACGCTGTAGCACTTCACGCAATGTCGTTCGGGTAACGCCGATGAGCTCGGAAAGCTCGCGTTCTGCGGGCAAGATTGAACCTGGCGGAAAGCGGCTATTCCAGATGCTTTCGATAATATACTCTTCAGCGAAACCCGCAGGGCTCTGCGCCTTAATGACCATAGCGTTTTGTTTCCATTGCGTTCAAACAGGAAAAATTCGGCTCATCATACCAGATGCCCCCGCCATCACATAGATCGTCGGCCGGGTAAACGGCGATCGCGTTACCACTTTTTCAAAAACGACAGATCGCACCCGCTAAGGTGGCAGGGGTCAGGTCAGGCGCAGCCTTTGCCTGAAGAGAAAATTCGGGCGGGTCTGACTATCTAAATCATATTTAAGGTTAAAATTTCTGTCCGACGGCTGGCAGGGGCGGACTTTTGGTTTACACTGCCGCTTTGACGCTCACTACATGGAAAGAATATGTTGCGATATTTGAATAGCTGTTCCCGAGGACGTGGTGCCTGGCTGTTGCTGGCCTTAACGGCTCTGGCTCTTGAAATGACCGCGCTCTGGTTCCAGCATGTCATGTTGCTTAAGCCCTGCGTGATGTGCATTTACGAACGCTGTGCCCTGTTCGGCGTAATGGGCGCCGGACTGGTTGGTGCCATTGCACCAAAAACGCCGCTACGCTGGGTTGCCATCCTGATTTGGCTTTACAGCGCCTGGGAAGGCCTGCGCCTGGCGTGGGAACACACCATGATTCAGCTGCATCCCAATCCGTTTGTCACTTGTGATTTTGCGGCCCGTTTCCCTGGCTGGCTACCGCTGGATAAATGGCTGCCTTCGGTATTTGTCGCCAGCGGGGATTGTTCTGAGAACCAGTGGTCTTTGTTTACGCTGGGCATGCCGCAGTGGCTGATTGGTATTTTCGCCGCCTATCTTTTAATCGCGCTTTTCGTGCTTATTGCTCAACCTTTCAAAGCGAAAAAACGCGATCTGTTCTCTCGCTAGTTTTGCCGTGTAGCCCGCCTGGGGTGGGCTGTGCCGCCAGCCCTCCCTCCTGTCCTGACGTACCGCAGCCGGTTGAAAGAGCGCAGACCAGCAACTACGCTAATAAGACCTCAACATTGTGGAAAGGGATTCAATGAAAAACATTGCCTTAGCACTGTCTCTCGTTTTCTCACTCACCTTACTTGCCGGTTGTGCTCACTGGGGCGAACGCGATACTCACAGTCCGCCGCCCGCCCCTCCAGGCGGGCAACAGCTTCCTGGCGCACCGGGTGGCAGCGGTCCGGTTGGACAACCTCAGGCCTGAGCACCTCAACCACAGGAGCCTGGGCATACTCAGGCTCTTTCTGCCGGGCTTATTAAAACTGCGAACCAGCAACGGCGGGTCTCACGAAGACATCCCTTTATGGATGACATTTAACACTTTACTGAGATCGTCCAGCGCCACCTGACCTGAAGCGGACGCGTCACCAAGTGAGGCAAACGTCAGCGCCGATCCCGACAGCTCCCCACTCATCCTTGTTAATACGCCCGTGTCGCCCATGGCCATGGTTAGCAGCGGCCGCTGCGCAAAGCGCTGATGCATTTCCAGCGTGGCGGAAAGGAGCCGGAGAACGTCGCTGGCGTCGGCGGGCATAGCCGCCAGCTTAAGAATATCGGCTCCGCGCATTTGCTGTTCACGTAAACGAGAAACGATCTCCTCCGCTGATGGCGTGGCGTGAAGTTCATGGCTGGAGAGGATCACATGCCTGCCGCGTTGATGCACAAGATCGATAAGCGGTTCAGTTAAGAGCCGGTCGCGGTACATTTCAATATCCAGCAGGTCAAACTCGCCCTGCTGCAATAACACCTGATAAAGCTGCGCATACTGCCGATCGCTCACCGCTTTTTTACCGCCTTCAGCTTTGGTACGAAAAGTCAGCAGCAGGAGTTTGCCCGGCAGACGTTTGGCGACCTTATGAGAGAGCGTAGCCATAGCCTGACCATCAGTGCCGTTTTCCAGCGAGTCCAGGCGGAGCTCTAACATATGGAAGTCGGTTCTTGCCGCAACGCTATCGACAAAATGCAGCACCTCGGATTCCGTCGTTGCGGTGGTAGGGATAATAATTTTGGGTTCGCCTTCGCCTATCGCAATGCCTTTCAGCTTCAGTACCGGTTTTTGCAGCGTCAGCGGTGGTGATTTTATCTGTGGCGCGTCAGCAGCGCTGCCTGATGAAGACATTAAGGAAAGTGCAATGATGGCGCTTCCAGACCCAATAAAATCTCTGCGATGCATAGCGATCTCTACCCCTGTTTTACTGGTAAAGACTTCAAGCATAGCAAAACATTCCCCGCCCCTGGCCTTGCTACACCCCCGCAGAAATGCAACATCCCTTTGCCGTGCAGATATTGCCCCATTAAAAAAATTAAAAAAAGCCAGAAAGTTGCCGATGTTAAAGCCACTGACGTAATTCCACCCTTGAAGAGGCTTACATGGCAAACAAACATCCCGGCACTTGCCCACACTGCAGAAAAATAGTTTCTCCGCGCGTTCTTGGTGAAAACTTTCTGAGAAGAGACAAATGCGAGTGCACCTCGTGCCAGGGTATCGTCTACGCTTGCCGTACGCCAGGCTGCGGTCATTATGCTAAAGGCAGCGAAGCTTATGATGCCGAGTTTTGCCCGGCATGTGCAAATTCTCTTTCTGAGAGCGTCGCGTCGGTAGCGCAAAGTATTTTAGCTACCATCGCGGCGGGTGCAGCGGCGAAAGCAACCCGTAAGTTTAGCCCGGCAGAAGAGTAAGTTAAGCCTGAAATATCAGAGGCAACGCGACGTAAAAGTATTGCCTCTGTGACAAACCCGGCAAATACACAGATCAAAAAAGTGAAGCGGTGCAGGCTTGTTATAATGACCTTATCAACCGCAAACTTTTGGTGACGTATGCTTTGGCTCGAACAAGGTCTGTACCTGAGGGTAAAAGAGATGGATAACGGTCCTCGCCCTCTGCCCCTGCAAAGCGGTTTTAGTAGCGATACCGCTTATCGGGCGTTGGGCTGTTTTAACCCCTCCGAAACGTCGGACGCCTATTATATTCTTTCTAACGATCGTGACGAGATTTGGTTTATCTGCAATCGTCATCTGCGCACCGTTTGTCTGGCCAGCGCCAGTGATGAATTTCGCATTCCACTGTTAAACAGCCAGCAAATTATCGGTGAGGTGGCAGGCATGGGTATTCGTCACAGCTGACCGGCAATATTGAGCGGCCTGATTTTCACAGGCCGCATTTATTTTAGTGTCTCAATGGTTGAACCGTGAGAATTCATCACGTACACCCGATCCCCCGGATAGATGTACTGATACAGTACGCCGTCCGCTTCTTTGATCCCGGGCATTTTCACGCTGTCTACGTCGTTAATCAGCACGGCAACTGCATCTTCAACCAGTACGCCCTCCCTTTCACTGACCAGAATTTCCTCTTTTTGCAGGGTCTTTGTTTTTTCGGCATCTTCAAAAATGCCGGGCATTACCTCGGCAAAATCAGGATTGGGATGTTCACCGGTAAGCGCCAGTACAAATTCAAAGGTTTCAGAGCCTCGTCTTGCAATGGTGATGCTGCCTACCTCACAGATATGGGTCACTCCGCCAATAATACTTTTTACGGTAAGCATGGTTATCTCCTGCCGTTCATCGCATTCATCCGCTCGCGAGAGCGAGGCCCGATAGCTTTCAGTTTGTCCATCAGCGCTGATCGATCCTTACGTCAGAAAGAGCGCCCTTTCTCGCTGACGGCGTTGCAGCAGCAGATCCGCCTTATTCCCGGCCCGCTTCCATTGCAAAAATTGATCCGCTGCCGCCTGGTAGTTGCTCTGATTAAGCTCACGCAGCAGTGTGGAACCGGTGAATGCAGCTTTCCCCACGTTGAAGACGAAGCTGCACAACGCATCATACTGATTCTGCGTGAGCGGCACCTTCACGTTGCTGCTTATGGCCGCTTCCACCCAGGCCAGATCGTTTCGCAGAATGCTGGTTGACTGGTCCGGGGTGACGGCTATCCCTCTGGCAACAGGTTGCCCTTCTACCGTGCCCGTATGCCCGACACCAATAGTCCAGATGCCGACCGAATCCTGATAAGCCGTAAGACGTTCGCCCTCTTCCTGCTTGATAAAGGCAATACCGTTAGTGCTGATTTTCATAGGTCGTATCTCCTGTCTGCAAAGCTACCCGGCGGGTGCTTTTTGCTGAGCGGGTTAACAAAATGAAAAAAGGCCCACCGAAGTGAGCCTCTGAAGAAGGGATCCAGACAAATGTACCGTGCAGAAACGCAAAAGCCCCGACCGGCAAAGGTCAGGGCTTTCTTTAATTTTATTGCTCAGCTGTCACGAGCTTACCGAAAATATAGAAGTCGCGCGTAACACCTTCAAGTTTTCATGCGATCATTTTGCTGTTCATCACGTTTAGGCAACAGGTTCGCGGCTTTAGCCTTTCAGATGAACGCCGTAATCGTAATGCAGAACAGGTTGTTACGGTTTGTTTTCAAACCCAATTCCGGCAGCTTCGGCAACGTTAGTGAGCCCTTTTTCATCGAGTTCACTGTCTGATTGCTCTACAAGCTTGGATATTGAAAGCAGTTCCTGGAATTCAGCAAGGAGCAACGCTGCATCGGATTTTAAAATCTCGTCTGCCTCAGCAGATTCTATCACCGTATTAATGGCTTTATTAGCGCTCTCCACCATATTGGTGACGCCGCCCCTTTTACCTACGGCTAAAACCAGAGCGCTTATGAGTAAAGATTGAGCTTCGATTCTTGCGGTTAGCTTTTTCGTTTCTGCATCAAGCTTAGAGATTTTAGCAAGCATGCTCAAAATGACATTTTTCATAAACTTTCCCAGGTGCAAAGAGAAAAAGTCTACTCTTCAGAGGAGAAGCCGCAATACAAATAAATCTTAAATTTTCCCTGGTATTCCGGGGGAGGGTCAGATTGATAAAGCGCGGTATTGCTTAAGCGGCCTCTGTGTCAGCCCCAGTCGCTTACGGATAACGCGTAAGTTATTCACAGGCTCCTCCTCAAAACTAAATAATACATTTTGTATATTAATGCATCGAGATAGATATACAAAATGTGTATCGCGCAAAACAATACGGATTGTATTATTCAATCATGAATATGAAATGGAATGAGCTCGCTAAAATCCGCATGCGTGACATGGGGATCGGGCAAGAAAAATTGTCTGAGCACCTTGGCATCACCAAAGGTGCTGTCAGTCATTGGTTAAACGCGCGCAGAGAACCCAGCCTCGAAGATATAGCCAAAATTATGCGCTATCTTGGCCTGAAGGCGTTCGTTGTAAACCATGATGGAACCATAGCGCCAGCAGGTTCCATTAGTAATGTGGGTGGATATAAACCCTATACGCCAGGCAAGCGTTATCCCGTACTGAGTAAAGTGCAGGCCGCAGCATGGGCTGAAGCTTGTGAGCCCGACAATCTCAAGGATATTGACTTGTGGCTTGAGTCAGACGCCTGCCCCCAGGGAGAAGGGTTTTGGCTCGAGGTGGACGGCGATTCCATGACTGCACCGATGGGACTCAGTATCCCGGAAGGTACGTTCGTGCTGTTCGACACCGGACGGGAGCCGATAAATGGCAGCCTGGTCGTGGCCAAACTGGTTGACGATAACCCGGCGACTTTCAAGAAGCTGGTTGTAGACGGCAGTCAGAAATACCTGCGGGGGCTAAACCCGCAGTGGCCCATGGTGCCCATCAACGGCAACTGCCGGATTATCGGCGTGGCGATTGAGACAAAGATGCGGCTTGTTTAGGTTACCGCTTCTAAAGGATGTGGATAGTAAAACTGATTTAAGGAGTATTTTAAATAGCCCGCCACTAAGCGGGCTTTTTTGTGCCTGCGGCTTATCTCCCGCCTGAGATTTGCCCTCTGGAAAATAACCTTAAAAAACGTCACATAGCGTATACACCACAAAATAAACATACATTTCGTATTATGCAGTAAAGTTACATTTTGTATATTAAACCCCATCAGCAGTAAACGAGTGTAGTCAAGCTGAAAGAATGCTCACCGCACCAGAATGGGACGCCAGCAGGCAATAGTGGTTAACCTGCGTGAGAAGGATAAGACAAGGGTTGATACTTCATTGCCCGGCAGATGGGGCACCCTTCATCGCAGATGATTTACAACGTATACGGCAAATAGATGAGCGAGAACAGTCTGGACCAAATTGGTCTTTTAAACGCCAGATTTAGCAGTAATGCCCCACTCATGCCACAGAGTGATGTAAGTTGACCATCAATCTCTTTTAAATCAACTATTTACCGTACCAGCGTGGCTTGTTGATTATGTGATCTTCCCAATCCTGTACTTCGCTTTCGCGCACGGCAATATGCCTGACAGAAATACGGGCTGAATGCATCGCTGCCTTGGAGCCGCTGCGCAGCGGATGCCAGACGGGCAGATTTTTCCCTTCGGCCAGCACACGATAGGCGCAGCTTGGCGGCAGCCAGGAAAAAGTGGGCAGATTGTCACGCGTTAACTTGATGCAGTCCTCTTCTAAATCGAAGCGGCGTTCATAGTTATTGCACTGGCAGGTTTTGATATTGAGCTGGTTGCAGGCCACGTTAGTGAAGTAAATTTCATCCGTGTCAGCATCCTGCAACTTATTCAGGCAGCACTGGCCACAACCGTCACATAAGGATTCCCATTCCTCGTCACTCATTTGTTCCAGCTTTTTCTGCTGCCAGAAAGGGGTATCTGTCATGTTAGTGTCCTGATTAAGTAAAAGCCCGCACCTTATAAACAGTTCGGGCTCCAGTTGCAAGTCTTACAGAACGCGAGTCGACACACCACGGCCGCCCAGCGAGACTTCAAGTTTGTCGCCCGAGACCATTGGGCCAACGCCTTCTGGCGTTCCGGTCAGGATAATATCGCCCGCGCGCAGGGTGAAGAACTGGCTCATATAGGCAATTAACGGCAGGATTTTGTGGATCATATCCTGTGTGCTTCCCTGCTGGCGCACTTCGCCGTTCACCACCAGTTTCAGCTCAACGTCTTGCGGATCGGCATCAAACTCATTCAGCGGAATAAAACCAGAAATTGGGCAGGAATTATCAAAGCCCTTGGCTTTTTCCCACGGCTGGCCAGCCTTCTTACAGCCTGCCTGCACATCGCGTAGCGTCAGATCAAGCGCAACGCCGTATCCGGCAATCGCCTTAGCGACGTGATCTTCTGAAGCGTGCCTGAGCGTTGAGCCAATCAGCACGGCCAGCTCAACTTCATGATGAACGGCCCCAAGACTCTGTGGAATAGATAACGGCTGACGAATATCGCAGAGCGCCGTTTCCGGTTTGATAAATAACACAGGTTCAGACGGCGTTGCACTGCCCATTTCTTTGATGTGTTTTGCATAGTTACTGCCCACGCAGACCACTTTGCTCACCGGATAATCTAACAAAGCGCCCTGCCAGTTATGATGCTGATACATACTGTTCCCCTGCCTGTTATGAGTTGGATGGCCATCGCTGGCCATCATTCCGTTACTGAGAAATCGCATCGGCCATCATGCCGATACTGATGGCAAAATAATATGACCGATTCCAGTGCATGATCACACGGAAATTGTCATAAACCATAAATGCCCGGCCAGGTGCATCATCGGGCGTAATAATCCATGCGCGCTGTGAGGTATCGGGCAATGCCGCATCGCTGTTCATTCGTACGCCAAGCTTTTGCCACTCACCAACGGTTTTTGCCTGACCATTTTTCAGGCCAGCCTGCTCCGGCACAAAATCTACCGGCAGGATCACTTCCCGGCCCCAACTTTGCCCGGGTTTCCAGCCTTCAGTGGCCAGATAATTAGCCGTTGAGGCGAAAACATCATTAATGTTATTCCAGATATCGATTTTACCGTCGCCATCGCCGTCAACGCCGTAGCGCAGGAAAGAGGAAGGCATAAACTGGTTTTGCCCCATCGCGCCCGCCCAGGAGCCTTTCATACGATCTGCGGTAATGTGCTGCTGCTGGATAATCTGCAATGCTGCGTTCAGTTCTTTGGTGAAGAACGCCTCACGGCGTCCTTCAAACGCTAACGTTGCCAGCGCGGAGACAACATCTTCCCTACCCTGGATTTTACCAAAGCTGCTCTCCATCGCCCACAGCGCCACTATATACTGCGGCTGCACGCCATATTGCTGGCTAATCGGCAATAATGCGCTCTGCTGCTGTTGATAATTATCGCGGGCCTGCTGAATTTTCCACTGGGGTAAAACACGGTTCAGGTAATCGCCCAGCGTGACCTTTTTCTCCAGCTGGTTACGATCGGAAGAAATGACATGATCGACGAAATGAACGTTGGCAAACGCGCTGTCGAGAGTCGCCTGATCGATCCCCTGCTGTCTGGCCTGCGTCTTGAGCTGTTCAACATAGGCGGGGAATTCGGCGGGATCGCGACCCTCTGTCGCCAGCGTCGTTTTACCGGCGGTGGCAGATTGCGCCGTCGATTTGGCCGGGGCACTATTTTCAGGCGTGGGCGCGGCGTTGTTTTTACTGGCACATCCGGCCAGTACGAGTGAGAGAATAAGAGTACTGAGGGAAGTAAGCTTCATGCGGGCGGCCTTTTAAGAGATTCCCGCCACAAATTAAATTCAGTTCAGCGTGTCTGCGGCGGGAATATATTCTACAGATGATTCCTAATTAATGTTTTTTCTCTTTTTCCAGATGGATCTTAAGCAGGCTTTCCAGCGGAGGCGGCATTTGCAAATAATACCCCTGCTCTTCCAGTGCCGCTTTAACTTTAGCCAGGTCAGCGTTTGCCAGCCGTTTGCTCCCGTCGAGCGGCAGCATCATTGCCAGCTGGGGTTTGCCAAATCCCTGCATCAGTTCAGCAGGAACGCGTGAGAAATCGTCTTTTTTTTCGACATAAAGATAAGTCTGGTCACGCTTAGGGCTTCTGTAGATCACACAAAACATAGATTTTACTCGAATTAACCTGGATGGTGGCTTGCCTGAATATAGCAGTAACTATAACATGCTTGCAGAACTTCGGAATATTGTCCCGATGCGATTAAACGTCAGCCTGACGGCATTTAAGCATCGGGATTATAAATAACAGGACCGAGCGGGACAGATGTCACAAACGCCAATCGAGTTAAAGGGCAGCGGTTTTACTCTGTCTGTTGTTCATCTACACCACCATGATGCAGAAGTGGTGCGTCAGGCGCTTCAGGATAAAGTCAATCAGGCGCCTGCCTTCCTGAAAAATGCGCCGGTGGTTTTAAACGTGGCCTCCCTGACCAGCGACGTTGACTGGCGGCAAATGCAACAAGCTATTGCTGCCACCGGCCTGCATATCGTTGGCGTCAGCGGCTGCAAAGATGATGCGCTTAAGCGCATCATCAGCCGTGCCGGTTTGCCTTTGCTGTCAGAAGGTAAAGAACAAAAAGCAGGTGCGACTGCCGAACCTGCAAAACCTGTTGAGCTCCCTGCTACCAAAACCCGGGTGGTCAATACGCCCGTTCGTTCCGGCCAGCAAATTTATGCCAAAAACAGCGATCTGATCGTTACCAGCAGCGTGAGTGCCGGTGCCGAGCTGATCGCCGACGGGAATATCCATATTTACGGCATGATGCGTGGCCGTGCCCTTGCGGGTGCAGGCGGCGATCGTGATTGTCAGATTTTTTGCACCAACTTGTCAGCAGAGCTGGTTTCCATCGCCGGTGAATACTGGATTATGGACCAAATCCCTGCTGAATTTTTTGCGAAAGCATCGCGTCTTTGTTTAAAAGACGGTGCTTTGACTATACAGACACTGAACTGAGCCAGGCTCACGAGCCCTTTCTTTTCTTAAGGAAATCATTATATGGCACGCATTATTGTAGTTACGTCAGGTAAGGGAGGCGTGGGGAAAACCACGTCCAGCGCGGCCATCGCTACCGGTTTAGCCCAGAAAGGTAAAAAAACCGTGGTCATCGATTTTGATATCGGTCTGCGGAATCTTGATTTAATCATGGGCTGTGAGCGTCGGGTAGTTTACGACTTTGTTAACGTCATTCAGGGCGATGCTTCCCTGAACCAGGCGTTAATTAAAGACAAACGTACCGAAAACCTGTTTATTCTGCCCGCTTCGCAGACGCGCGATAAAGATGCGCTGACCCGTGAAGGCGTTGAAAAAGTGCTGAACGATCTCACCAGCATGGATTTCGAGTTTATCGTTTGTGATTCACCCGCGGGTATCGAAACCGGCGCGCTGATGGCACTGTACTTTGCCGACGAAGCGATTATCACCACTAACCCTGAAGTCTCTTCCGTACGTGACTCAGACCGTATCCTGGGTATTCTGTCCTCTAAGTCTCGCCGGGCGGAAAACGGGCAGGATCCGATCAAAGAACATCTGCTGCTGACGCGCTATAACCCAGGCCGCGTAAGCCGTGGTGATATGTTGAGCATGGAAGATGTGCTGGAGATCCTGCGTATTCCACTGGCTGGCGTTATCCCGGAAGACCAGTCGGTGCTCAGAGCGTCCAACCAGGGTGAACCGGTGATTCTTGATACCGAATCGGACGCGGGCAAAGCCTATGCGGACACCGTAGATCGTATTCTTGGAGAAGAACGTCCCTTCCGCTTCATCGAAGAAGAGAAGAAGGGTTTTCTGAAACGCCTGTTTGGGGGATAAACCATGGCCTTACTCGATTTCTTTTTATCCCGTAAAAAGAGCACAGCCAATATAGCCAAGGAACGGCTACAGATTATCGTGGCGGAACGCAGGAGGGGCGACAGCGAGCCCCACTACCTGCCGCAGCTGAAAAGGGATATTCTGGAAGTCATTTGCAAATACGTGAAGATCGACCCGGAAATGCTCAGCGTGAAGCTGGATCAAAAAGATGATGACATTTCGATTCTTGAGCTTAACGTCACGCTGCCTGAGGCAGAAGATACGCCGAAATGACCCCATCCTGCGCCTGATCCTCCCCTGCTTTTTGGCAGGGGAAGATTAATGCCTAACAGGCCACAAGGATCTGTTTAACGTCTTCAGCAAGCAGCTCGCCGCGCCAGCCGTCAATCAGTTCCGGTAGCGAAGTCCGTGGCTTCAGGTTCCAGTGCCAGTTCAGTAACTGGTTGATCTGACGACGAGAAGCCAGCAGTTCCTGGCTCACGCCATTTTTTTCCGCTACCTCTGCCATCAGTGCTTTCAGCTCTTTAAAGACCTTTTTATAAGCTGGCTTATCGATCAGGTTCTCAAGCGGCCTGGGCAGTTCGCTCTCATCAAGCTCATTTGCCGCTGCAACCAGCGCCACCAGCGTTTTACCGTGGAAGCGGATTTCCTGCCCTGCCAGGCCAAGATGATCGAGCTCCGCCAGAGAACCCGGCATAAAGCGCGCGACTTTCCAGAGATTCTCTTCACGCACCACGAAATTGACCGCCATGTCTTTCTCACGTGCCAGCTCCAGACGCCATGCCGCCAGCAGACGCAGCGCCGCCAGTTGACGAGGACGTAACTGCCAGGCATTAGTTATCTCGCGCCAGGCTTGTTCTGGTGCTACCACGCGTTGACGTCGCTTACACAGCAAACCGCACTCGTTCAGGGCCGCACCAATTTTGCCGTTCGCCTCGGCTTCGGCCATCAGTTTTTCGGCAATCGGCAGCAGATAAAACACGTCGGCGGCAGCATACTGACACTGTTTTTCGGTCAGCGGACGTGCAAGCCAGTCGGTGCGGGATTCGCTCTTGTCCAGCGCGATGCCGGTAAAGGATTCAACGATAGTCGCGAAGCCACAGGAGAGCGGCCGGCCGGTAAAGGCAGCCAGAATCTGAGTATCGATCATCGGCTCAGGCAGCACGCCATATTCATGCAGAAAGACTTCAAGATCTTCGCTGCCGGCGTGCAGGAACTTGATGATGTTTTTATCAAGGATCAGTTCGCGGAACGGCCCCCACTCGGTGATCGGCAGCGGATCGATTAACGCAATCTGCTGGCCATCGAAAAGCTGGATTAGCCCAAGGGCGGGATAGTAGGTGCGGGTACGAACAAATTCAGTATCCAGCGCCACGGCGGCGACCTGACGGGCGGCATTGCAAACTTCAGCCAGCGCCTCGTTGGTGGTTATCATGGTGTAATTCAAAGTGATCCTCTCGCTGCGGCTTGAACTGCCTCAGTGTGATTCAATAAAAACGCCGGCTTGACCGGCGTTTGTGTATTCTCAGAGCCCGCTAGCTTTAACTGACCTGCGCCGCTTTCAGCGTTTCATCGCGCAGCTGACGTCGCAAGATTTTTCCGACGTTAGTTTTCGGTAAATCTTCACGAAACTCAACGATTTTTGGAATTTTATAGCCGGTCAGATGTTTTTTACAGTGCGCAATCAGCTCATCTTTGGTCAGGGAAGCCTCTTTCTTAACCACGCAGATTTTGACGATCTCACCCGCGACCGGATCGGGTACGCCGATCGCTGCGGCTTCACGCACTTTCGGGTGCAGCATCAGCACATCTTCAATCTCATTAGGATAAACATTGAATCCGGAAACCAGAATCATATCCTTTTTGCGGTCGACAATTCGAATGAAACCTTCCGGATCAACCCTAACAATATCACCGCTGTGAAGCCATCCATTTTTCAGCACTTCATCGGTCTCGGCGGGACGCTGCCAGTAGCCGAGCATTACCTGCGGCCCCTTAATACACAGCTCGCCAGGCTCCCCGTTACTGACCTCATTCCCCCGATCGTCCACCAGCTTAATATCGGTAGAGGGTACGGGCAGCCCAATGCTGCCGCTGTGGTAACGAATATCGTAAGGATTAACCGAAACCAGCGGCGAACACTCGGTCAGGCCGTAACCTTCCAGGAGATAATGCCCGGTCAGCTTTTCCCAACGTTCGGCCACGGCTTTTTGTACCGCCATGCCGCCGCCTGCGGAAAGCGTCAGGCTGGAGAAATCTAACTTCTGGAAGTCGTTATCATTTAATAATGCGTTAAACAGCGTGTTGACACCGGTAATGGCAGTAAAACGGGTTTTAGCCAGCTCTTTTACCATCCCAGGAATATCGCGCGGATTGGTTATCAGCAGATTGGCACCGCCCAGCTCCAGAAACAGCAGACAGTTAACCGTCAGCGCAAAAATATGGTACAGCGGCAGCGCGGTTACTACCGTCTCTTTTCCGTCCTTGAGTAAAGAACCATAGGTCGCTTTAGTCTGTTCAAGGTTGGCCTGCATATTACGATGGGTAAGCATGGCGCCTTTCGCCACGCCTGTGGTGCCGCCGGTATATTGCAAGAAAGCCAGATCGTCATTAATAATTTCAGGCCGCGTATACTGCATTCGATAGCCTTTATGCAGCGCACGCCTGAATGAGATAGCATCCGGCAAATGGTATTTCGGTACCAGACGCTTAATATAGCGAACAACAAAATTCACCAGCGTCGCTTTAGCGGGTGATAACTGGTCGCCTAAACGGGAAAGAATAACGTGCTTAACCTGTGTTTTTGCGACCACTTTTTCCAGCGTGTGCGCAAAGTTAGAGACAATAACAATGGCGCTGGCACCACTGTCATTCAGCTGATGTTCCAGCTCACGAGGCGTATATAAAGGATTAACGTTCACCACCACCATACCGGCACGCAAAACGCCAAATAAAGCAACAGGATACTGCAACAGATTCGGCATCATCAGCGCAACCCTGTCGCCTTTTTTCAACCCTAATCCCTGCTGCAACCAGGCAGCAAAAGCCCGGCTGCGTTCTTCCAGTTTCCGGAAAGTCATTGCCTGACCCATATTGATAAATGCAGGGCGATCGTCATAACGCCTGACGGCCTGTTCAAAAAGATCAACCAGGGACGTATAACGATCGGCGCTGATTTCAGCCGGAACATCGGCAGGATAACGGTTTAACCAAACCTTATTCAAGGAAACACCTCTGAAACGTGTATTTGTTGTCATCGCCACCTCAGCTTAACCGCCGTTAACATTATTTTAACTCAGCGTACCAGTTTGCTGAACACGTCGTTTTGAGGTTGCGAAGCGCATCACTAAATTAATCTCATCCTGAGATAATGGATAAAAAATGACCCGGCGACTGAATTCAGCCGTCGGGTCATAAATGAATTCTGTCTGTCACTATTCAGTGAGAATAGTTTGCACTTCAGCCGGCCCCTGATTATAAAACATCATGCCCGGCGGCGGCCCCCAATATCCACCACGATGGTGGCCACGCGGCGGCCCGTACCAAATCCAGGGATCCATCGGCGGCGGCGCCGATACCACCTGCTGGGTCAAATGCCAGCGCTGATAACCGGTTACGGCAATCGTTACAAACTGATAGGCCGCCTGCCCGACTTCGCCTTGCTCCGTTCCCTTAATGGTGCCAACAACCGTCACCATCTGATTGTTGAAATCAACCGGGTCGACGAAGCCATTGATGTCAGCATAAATGCGGCCGATTGACGGGCTTCCCAGCACCGGCCTGGCGGTTTCGTCCAGACGCATGGCGGCAATTTCCAGCCGGGTGGTGCCATTTTTATTGGTCACCTTCACCACTTTTCCACCAAAACGCGACTCCTGGCCAACATAAATCTGCGGCGCGTTCAACACCCGAACCAAATCCTGCTGTGGCATGGGTGACGAGCCTTTTACGGAATCCGGCACGCTAACACACCCCGACAGCAGCAGCGCAGCCAGCAGTAAACTTCCTAATGGTAACAACATACTTTTACGCATAACGTTCTCCAGGAGACTGCTAACTTTGACTGCAAGCGGGCAGATTAGTTGCTGAAATTACTCACGGCCCGGTAATTTTTTCCATGTCACTTCGTTACGCAGATAAGTGGGTTCCGCCTGCTCCACCGCCACGGTTTTCCCTGCCGCGAAGTCGATAGCCGCCAGCGGCAGCATATCTTCTGCACAAGGTAATTCGACCTCTGTGGCATGAAGTTCCAGCGGGCTGGCTTCAGCCAGCTGTGGATGGGCTTTCCAGCCGGTGCCGACCATCGCCCAGCTGCCGGTAAGCGCAGCCATGCGTGTTAAGGCGTCTTCTGGCTTTAACACCGCTTCGCTTGCTTCTCCCTGCCAGACGCCCTGCTCATCACGCTGATATTCAGCCCAGTAAACTTCCCCCATGCGCGCATCAATCGCCGCAAGCACGCGGCTGGCGCCCTGTAAACGCCAGGCGCTTTGCGCCATGGTTTTCAGCGTTGAAACGCCAATCATGGGCAAGTCAGCACCCAGCGCCATCCCCTGTGCAATGCCTATCCCGATACGTACGCCGGTAAAGCTCCCCGGCCCACGTCCGTAAGCCAGCGCATCCAGCCCGGTTAGCGCCATTTGCTCTTGCTGAAGAAGTGTCTGCACCATCGGCAGAATTCGCTGCGTATGTTCGCGCGCGCAAAGCTCGAAGTGGGCCGTCACGTTCTCATCATTCAGTAAAGCAACGGAACAGGCCTCCGTAGCCGTATCAATAGCTAAAATTCGCGTGGACATACTTATCTCTGAACCTCTGGCGGGAGAAAAATTTTCGGCGCGCAGCATAGCATACTGCGCGAGGAATTACTGCGCTGACGGCGGCTTGAGAAAATCCACAGCCTGCTGGATATCACGCGTGCGCGGTGTCGGCGGCAGGCTGTTAAGAAAGACCGCGCCATAAGGCCGCATCACCAGACGATTATCGCAGATCACCAGCACCCCCCGATCGTCGACATCGCGGATTAAGCGGCCTACGCCCTGCTTTAAGGTAATCACCGCATCGGGCAGCTGAACGTCCGCAAAGGGATCGCCGCCGCGCAGCTTGCAGTCTTCCATCCGCGCTTTTAACAACGGATCGTCGGGTGAGGTAAACGGTAGCTTATCGATGATAACCAGCGAAAGCACATCGCCACGCACATCCACGCCTTCCCAGAAGCTGCTGGTAGCGACCAGCACCGCGTCGCCTGCGGCAATAAACTGTTTTAGCAACTCACCTTTGCTGGTTTCCCCTTGCAGCAATACGGGCAGCGTCAGCATGGCGCGAAACTGTTCGGCCAGATCGCGCATCATTTTATGCGAGGTGCACAAAAAGAAGCAGCGGCCGTTATTGGCTTTAATCAGCGGCAGCAGCATCTGCGCCATCTGCCGGGCGCTGCCGGGCTGATTCGGCGAGGGAATGTTACGCGGCACGCAAAGCAGCGCCTGGCTGGCATAATCAAACGGGCTGTCGAGGATCAGCGTTTTAGCATTTGCGACGCCAAGCCGTTCAACAAAGTGGGTCATCTGCTCGTTTACCGCAAGCGTTGCGGAAGTGAAGATCCAGCTGGCTGGTCGCTCGTCCATCACTTCACGGAAGCGATCCGAGACCGACAGCGGCGTCAGCGCCAGCACGAAGTGCCGTGAGTTGCATTCGTACCAATAGCTGAAACCCGGCTGGGAGACATCCTTCAGCCGCTTTAACCGGCCACGATAGAGCGCCGCCCGCTCAAAAGCCGCATCGAGTAAAGCGGAACGCCCCAACGACAGCTTCGCCACGTCGTAACACAGCTCCAGCGCATCGTCCAGCAACAGCAGCGCACGCTGAATAGTGGGATTGTTTAACACATCGCGCAAATTGCCCCGGAAACCCGGATCGCCCAACGCCAGCCGAAAATCCTGCGCGCTCTGTGCAAGGCGATCGGCAGACTTTTGCAGCTGCTGCGCATCACGGATCTCAGTGCGGTAAGCAATAGTAATATCTTTCGCAAGATCGATAAGCTGCTTGCTGGAAAGCTGCTGGCCGAAATACTGGCTGGCAATATCCGGCACCTGATGTGCTTCATCGAAGATCATCACGTCAGCCTGCGGGATCAGTTCAGCAAAACCGCTCTCTTTAACCACCATATCGGCCAGAAACAGGTGATGATTCACCACCACCACATCGGCATCCATCGCTTTGCGGCGCGCCTTGACCACAAAGCAGTCCTGATACAGCGGGCAGTCGCTTCCCAAACAGTTATCGTTGGTGCTGGTCACCAGCGGCCAGACGGCGCTGTCTTCCGCTACGCCGCCACAGGTGCTGATATCACCATCCACCGTCTCGCTGGACCAGCCGCGCAGATGCACCAGATCGCTCATTGCCTGCGCAGCCAGCTCGCCGCCCGCCATTGACTGCTGCTCCAGCCGTTCAAGGCACAAATAGTTGGAGCGCCCCTTCAGCAAGGCCAGGATGCCTTTGAATTTTAGCGCACGGGCAACGGTAGGCAGATCGCGACTGTAGAGCTGATCCTGAAGCGCTTTAGATCCGGTGGATATGATCACTTTTTTGCCGGATCGTAGCGCAGGAGCAAGATAGGCGTAGGTTTTACCGGTGCCGGTACCGGCTTCGACGACCAGCTCGCGCTTATCATCGATGGCTTTGCTGACCGCATCGGCCATCAGGCGCTGAGGCTCACGTGGTTTAAAACCTGGAATAGCCAGCGCCAGTGCGCCATCAGCTGCAAAATCGTTTACCACATATCCTCACTACCGATGAAAAAACACTGTGATTATGTCAGTATCAAGCCGCGTATGTAAAATGCTAAGAAGCCGCAGTTACGGCGGGACTGACCGTTAAAACTGGCTCAGGTTTTACTCACCGCATAGCTAAAAACCTTTCCTTTATTAAGCTGTACGGTCAGCGTTTTCCCTTCGGTAGTGCTCATTGTTCTGGCCTGACTGTAAGACCACATCATCAGCGTATGCCCTTCCGGATAAGGCGTTTCACTGGTGGGCTGCCCGAACAACGCTATCAGCTGCTGTCGGGTTGTCACGCCGTTATGGATTTTTGTCAGGGCGCTCTCGTCAAAGTTTTTTCCAGAAGAGGCGGCACAGCCCGATAAAATAAACAGGGTACACAAGGTTAACAGTCGTTTTTTCATGTCGTCTCCGGAAAATCCCTGAGGGTTCAGCTCGCGCCACATCCGACGCCTTCACAGTAATTCCAGCTGCCCGCTTTTAGGTTTAGGTTTGGGCCTGACTTTTTTTGCTGGCGCAGGGCGTTTCATCTCCTGACGAAGCCAGTGCAGGATCACCTCAACGGCCCAGGCCTGCTGTTCAGGCGTCATAGCCGTGTGCTGAGGAATACCGTGCCACTGACTTAAACAGCCACGACAGCAGGTGGCGGTAGCATGTTGAGCAATAAAAACGGGGTGCCCGCGCATGGGCGTCTGCTTGCCGTCATTAGCCGGGTCCGCAGGCGCCAGCCTTTCACGAATAAAATCTGCTGCATGCTGCTTTACGCACGCCTCACCCTTCTCTTCGCAATAATGATATTCCGTGTGGCCCAGATGAAACTTCTGGCGGAAAGACGAGCGTGATAAGCGCAAAAAAAGGGCGTGAATAGCAGTCATAGGCGTCCGGTATCGCAGGGTTTCAGGCGCATTATAACATTTGCCGTTCGGTCAGTACCTTTGAGATGACAATCCGCTGTGAATTATGTCAGGCTGTCCGCCTTTTCGTTGCACTTTAAAAAGGAACACTGATGACTATTGAACGTCTTGATCCCGAACATCGCATGTCTGAAGCGGTTGTTCATAACGACACTATTTATTACACCAGCGTGCCCGAGAATCTGGATGACGATGCCGAAGCGCAAACGGCCAACGCGCTGGCGGTGATCGATCGCATTTTAATCCGCCTGGGATCGGATAAAAGCCGCATCCTGGATGCCACTATTTTCCTGGTGCATAAAGAAGATTTTGCCGCCATGAATCGCGCCTGGGATGCCTGGGTTTCACCAGGAAATGCCCCCGTGCGCTGCACGGTACAGGCAGGCCTGATGAATCCTAAATATCGGGTCGAAATTAAAATCGTCGCCGCGAAGTAAACTTATGGGCGCTTTAGCGGCCTGACGCGAAAAGCGCCTGCTTGCCTTCGGCGGAGGGAAATACACAGCTCACCTTATGACCACAGCCCGCCACGATATGCAACTGATGCGGCCCTGGGGGCTTTAATATTTCACTGTCATAACGCGCATAATTTATTCCTCTGTCCAGCCGGTAAAATCCCTGAAGCCTCGCCCCGCAGGATTTATCAAGGATGCGATAGTAGCGCCCTTTTCCTTTACCGCGATCCTCTGCGCCTTCCAGATAAGTGATATTGGCTCTGCGGTAACGTTCGCGCGCCTGAGCTGCCTGAGCTTCCAGCCCAGAAGGCATATTTTCCAGGCCATATTTCCACCGAGATGCTTGTGGACAGAGTGCGGTTGAGCGAACGGCATCAAAATAGAGCCAGCTGCCGGGATCGCTGACCACATAGCGCATTTGCAGCCCCTGCGGCGGCTTTGCAAAGCCTGTGTAATGTTGAACAAATTGCCCGCCAGCGGAAAAACCGGCTATCGTCACCTGCTGTAAATCTGGCCACTTCTGTTTGAGATGAATGAGCAGTTGATCCAGCACCTGAAAAGACCCGATATTTTTTGCCTGATCCAGCCCGCCATCCAGCCATGACTGGCAGTCCCACAGTGCATCACCTGGTGCAGGCGCAGGCAGCCCTGTCGACGAACAACGACCGTTGAGCCGCGCTGGAAGCGGGAAAAAAGGGGCGATAACCGGCACGGAACCTGACGCAGGGACGCTTTTGGCCGCCTGCAACGCAGCGCTTAGCGTATTAAGCGCATCATGCGGATAACCGTGAATCACCACCAATGCTGAAGTGACAATGTCACCTTTTTGGGCGGGTTTTATGAAGTAGTGGCTGTTTCCTGCATTCCTGGCTAACGCGAAGGTTTGCTGACTCACGCCCGCGGGATACGCCAGCAAGCGCTTCTGTTGCGCCGCGATGGGGAAAGAACTGAGAAACCAGCAACACGCCACAAAGAAAAGGCGCACCGGGAATGAGATCGTCACCGAGTCTTGCCGCCGCGCCTTATTCATCGTTATTCGTCTTCGTCTTCTTCTTCGTCTTGTTGATATTCTTCGTTTTCGTCGTCGTCGTCTTCTTCATCCTCAAAGCGCGCGGCGACCATATCGCCGGTATGCGTTTCACGGATTTCCGCCGCCACCAGCTGGATCGCCTGGCCGCTGCTCATTCCTTCCGACATCAGCTGTTGAATACGTTCAACTGCCTGTTCCTGTTGCTCGCGCGAGAGCGCTGGTAAACCTGTAATCATATCTACTCCTGAACGGGTCGCGAAGATTATTCCACGCGTAACAAACAGATGCCAGAGGGGGAAAAATATGTCAGGCTTAGGGCCTGTTATTGTCCAATCTGTTTAAATCATGCCACCTGTTTATTATCCGCTTGAGTATACGCCAGAAAGCCTCGGGGATCTGTTTGCTTGTGTTTCCGACCAGCCCTGGGCGATGTTGCTGCATTCCGGTTTTGCCGAACACAGCGATAACCGTTTCGATATTATGGTGGCGGAACCGCTCACCACGCTAACCACTCGCGGTAAAACGACCCGTATTGCACATAATAACATCGTTACCGAAAGCGAGGCCGATCCGCTGTACCTGCTGCACACTGCCCTGCAACAAAGCGGACTGGTGGCAAACGAGCAGGATGATTATCCGTTTCAGGGCGGCGCCTTAGGGCTCTTTGGTTACGATCTGGGTCGTCGCTTCGAAACGCTGCCCGAAAAAGCGCAGCAGGATCTCTTTACGCCCGATATGGCAATCGGCATTTATGACTGGGCGCTGATTGCCGATCACCATCAGCAGACGCTGACGTTGATTGTGCATGGTGATGTTCAGCAACGCCTGCGCTGGCTCGGTGAATTACGCCAGCCGGCAAGCGAGCCTTTCAGGCTCACCGGTTCATGGTCTTCGAATATGACGCGTGAAGAGTACGGCCAAAAATTTCGTCAGGTTCAGAGCCTGCTGCGCAGCGGCGACTGTTATCAAATCAATCTCGCCCAGCGTTTTCAGGCTTCCTACTGTGGCAGCGAATGGCAGGCCTTTCGCCAGCTGAACCAGCAGAACCGTGCGCCATTCAGCGCGTTTATACGCCTGCCGCACAGCACTATTTTAAGCCTGTCGCCGGAGCGCTTCCTGAAAGTTGCCGGTGGCGCGGTGGAGACTCGTCCGATTAAAGGGACACTTCCGCGCCTGAGCGATCCTGAAGCAGACCGCCTGCAAGCTAAAAAGCTGGCGCAGTCACCCAAAGATCGGGCAGAAAATGTGATGATCGTGGATCTGTTACGTAATGATATTGGCCGGGTTGCCGAGCCGGGTAGCGTGCGCGTGCCTGAGCTGTTTGTGGTTGAACCCTTTCCGGCGGTACATCATTTGGTGAGCACCGTTACCGCCCGGCTGAAAACCTCGCTCAGCTGCTGTGATCTGCTGCGTGCCTGCTTCCCCGGCGGCTCGATCACGGGTGCGCCGAAAGTGCGGGCGATGGAGATTATTGATGAACTTGAGCCTCATCGTCGTAACGCGTGGTGCGGCAGCATTGGCTATCTCAGCGCCTGCGGCAAAATGGATACCAGCATTACTATTCGTACGCTGACGGCAGAACAGGGCCAGCTGTTTTGCACCGCGGGTGGTGGCATTGTGGCGGACAGTGATGAACAGGCCGAATATCAGGAAACGTTCGATAAGGTAAACCGTATCCTTCCCTGCCTGGAATCCGCCGATGACCAATAACGACTACGGGCTTGATCGGTTCCTCAGCCGTTTTGTTTTACAGCGACCGGACAGCCAGCCACAGCCGCTTCCACTCCGTCGGGCAGCAGTATTGGTACCCATAGTCAATCGTGAACGCCCCACCTTGCTCCTGACCCGACGTGCAGCGACGCTGAGGAAACATGCAGGCCAGGTGGCTTTTCCTGGCGGCATGATGGATGAGGAAGACAAATCGCTTATCTTCACCGCGCTGCGTGAAGCGGAAGAGGAAGTGGCCATTCCTCCCGCCAGCGTGCGTGTTATTGGCACCTTGCCTGCTGTCACCAGCAGCACCGGCTTTCAGGTGACGCCTGTGGTGGGTATTGTTCCGGATACCGTACGCTGGCAGGCCAGCGAGGCCGAGGTTGAATCGGTGTTTGAGATGCCGTTGCAGGAAGCTTTGCGCTTAGGCCGCTACTCCCCGCTGGATATTCACCGCCACGGGCAATCTCATCGCGTCTGGCTTTCCTGGTTTGATGATTATTTTATCTGGGGAATGACCGCTGGCATCATTCGCCAGCTGAGTTTGCAGGTCGCGGACTGACATTTCGCACAAAATAGTGCCATTCTGCGCGTACGCCAGTGAGTTCTGTCACTTTTTGAACGAAATGCGCTATTTAAGTGAGTCAAACCTCTTCACAATCGCACCGAATCCTTTATATTGCTGCGCGGATTGCACAGAATACTTTCAGCGCGTCAGTGACTATTTTGCCCTACTCAGGATTGGGCATAAGAATAAGCAAGTTAGCGACCCGACGCGCTTAGCTATAACATTCTTATCCGATCCTGATTAGTTTATTTCATGCGATTATCCATCCCATGAAGATTACCATTATCTAAAATTTATAACGATTGTCTGCGGACCAGGGAGCAGAGTGTGATTAGCGTTTTCGACATGTTCAAAATCGGTATTGGCCCGTCCAGTTCCCATACGGTAGGTCCGATGAAAGCGGGCAAACAATTTATTGATGAGCTGGAAAACCAGGGCAAGCTTACGGATATTACCCGTATCGCCGTGGACGTTTATGGCTCTCTCTCCCTGACCGGCAAAGGTCACCATACCGATATCGCCATTATTATGGGGCTCTCTGGCGCGTCACCGGAAAGCGTGGATATTGATGCCATTCCCGGTTTTATTCGTGATGTGGAAGAGCGTCAGCGTTTGCTGATTGCAAATGGCCGCCACGAGGTCGATTTCCCTCGTGAAGGCGGCATGATTTTCCGTAGCGATAATCTCTCTTTGCATGAAAATGGTATGCAGATCCATGCTTTCGCAGGCGAAACGCTGCTGCTGAGCAAAACCTATTATTCGATTGGCGGCGGTTTTATCGTTGACGAAGAACATTTTGGCCAGTCAACGCTGAATGAAGTCTCCGTGCCCTACTCGTTCAACTCGGCTAAAGAGCTGCTTGCGCACTGTCACGAAACCGGGATGTCGCTTTCCGGCGTGATGATGAAAAACGAACTGGCTTTGCACAGCCGTGCGGAAATTGAAAATTACTTTGCGGATGTCTGGCAAAGCATGCGCGACTGTATTGACCGCGGTCTGAATACCGAAGGCGTCCTGCCTGGGCCGCTGCGTGTGCCGCGTCGTGCTTCGGCGCTTCGTCGCCTGCTGGTTTCTTCCGACAAGCTTTCCAGCGATCCGATGAATGTGATTGACTGGGTCAACATGTTTGCGCTGGCCGTTAATGAAGAGAATGCCGCGGGCGGGCGTGTGGTGACAGCGCCAACCAATGGTGCCTGCGGGATTGTCCCTGCTGTGCTGGCCTATTACGATCATTTTATCGCCTCCGTCAGCCCGGATATTTTTATTCGCTATTTCCTCGCCGCCGGCGCGGTGGGCATTTTATATAAAATGAATGCGTCAATTTCCGGTGCTGAAGTCGGCTGTCAGGGCGAAGTCGGCGTGGCCTGCTCAATGGCTGCGGCTGGCCTGGCCGAGCTGCTGGGCGCCAGCCCGGAACAGGTTTGTGTGGCAGCCGAAATCGGTATGGAACACAATCTGGGGCTGACCTGCGATCCGGTTGCCGGTCAGGTTCAGGTTCCCTGCATCGAGCGTAACGCTATCGCCTCGGTCAAAGCGATTAACTCGGCGCGTATGGCAATGCGCCGTACCAGTGAAGCCCGCGTTTCGCTGGATAAGGTTATCGAAACCATGTATGAGACCGGTAAAGATATGAACGCTAAATACCGCGAAACCTCCCGTGGCGGCCTCGCGATTAAAGTTCAGTGTGATTAATTAAACGAGCTGGCGCTTTTATAAGTGCCAGCTTTTTTATAACGTTATCTCTTCCCGCCTTTTCAAAATGCCCTTTTTCACCCGTTTTTCCTCTGGTCACCCATCGCCCCTTTTCCTGAAAGCTCGCCGCGTTAAGTCGCTGTTTTAATTAATGCCGCTTTTCCGTTTTGTCAGACTAAACTTACCGTTGTGATTGCCGATAACCGATATTTGAATTCTGTGCTCGCGTTTCGCTTAAAGGATGGTTACTGATGCAGGTGTCCCAGGAAGCTTCCGGACAATTTCGCCGCAGGCGTTTAGTTATTGCTGCAGTGGTGGCCGCGTTGGTGCTCATCCTGACACTGGCCTTTCGTTTTGTGGAAGCGAAAAACCACATTGCGCTGCAATCACGGACGTTTGCCAGTGAGGCGATCCAACGCTTCGATCGGTTGTTTTCGCCTTTAGACGTGGCCGCCAATAATACGATGGGCCTTGTTGGGCTCCCTTGCGATCAGGTCCGCTTTCCCTTAGTTGAAAAGCTGGCCTCATTGCAAACCGTCCGCGCTATCGTACTGGTGCAGGATGATGTGATGTATTGCTCCAGCATTTTTGGCAGCAGCAATGTAAATTTCAGCACCGCCTATCCTGAACTGGCGGTCAATAACGAGCGCATGATGCTCAGCACTGATGACCATCTGCTGAAAGGTTCGCCTGTGCTGCTGTTATGGACGGCGCATGACACAGATAATCGTGCCGGGATCCTGCAAATCATTAATATTGAGATGATGAGCAATTATCTGCTGGAGCCAACGCTGCCGTGGGTTGAGCGAGCGGTATTTAATGTCGGTGAGCAGAGTCTGGAATATGGCAATCCGATGATTGAAAAAGCGCGGCCTTCAGAAGATGAAGTCAGCTATCAGGACGCCTCGTTACGCTACCCGTTCACCATTACGCTGTTTGGACCGGCTCCGGCGCAGCTGGCCTTAATGACGCTGCCTTCACAGCTTCCCCTGGCATTATTGCTCAGCCTGTTGACGGGCTATATTGTCTGGCTGGCAACAGCGAATCGCATGAGCCTTTCCTGGCAAATTATCTATGCCATCAATGCCCGTGAATTCAGGGTCTACTGCCAGCCGCTGATTAACGCCCGCACCGGCGGATGTGATGGTATTGAGCTGCTGTTACGCTGGCATAATGCTCGTCAGGGATGGGTTTCACCCGATCTGTTTATTCCCCTGGCCGAACGGCACAATTTAATCGCGCCACTGACGCGCTTTGTGCTCAGTGAAGTTGTCCGTCATCTACCCCTTCTGCCAGCCTGTTCGACCTTTCATATTGCAATCAACGTTGCCTCAAGCCATTTTCATCATCGGGAAATCATCAACGATTTACAGCAGCTTTGGTGGCCTGCCGAGCCTAAACCACAGCTCATTGTCGAGCTGACCGAGCGTGATGCCCTGCCCGAGATGGATCAGCGCGTGGTCACGCAACTGCATGATATCGGAGTAAAACTGGCTATTGATGACTTCGGCACCGGACACAGCTCGCTCTCTTATCTTAAAACGCTCAGCCCGGACGTCTTAAAGATCGACAAAGTGTTCACAGCCGCTATCGGTACGGATGCGATTAATGCCACGGTAACGGATATGGTGATTTCACTGGCCCAGCGTTTGAATATCAGCCTGGTTGCAGAAGGCGTGGAGACCGCGGAGCAGGCAGACTATTTGCGCGAGAAAGGCGTTGATGTGTTACAGGGGTATTTCTTTGCCCGTCCTATGCCGCTGGAAGATTTCCCGCACTGGCTGGAAGAGCGGCAAAACGCGAGCCGGGAAAACCCTGCTGAAAACGGATAAACCTGGCAGGGGCAGAGTGTATACCCTGCCAGGTATCAGCGCGTTACTGCTCTTCTTCGGCGTGAGGACGCTCCCGCGTAACCCGCACCAGATCGATACGGTAGTCGGTAGCTTCCAAAATCTGGAACTTCACTGGCGGTAGCTCAATCACTTCGCCTGGCTGGGGCAGCTGGCCTTTTTGCTCGATCAACAGACCGGCTAACGATGCGTGATCGTCTTCAGAATTAACCAGTACCTGCGTATCCAGCAGCTGCTGCAAAGAGTGCAAATCCGTGCCGCCTTTAACCAGCCATCCGTCGCCGTCCGCCACAATATCTGGCGTTTCATCTTCATCCGGGAATTCACCGGCAATGGCTTCCAGCACGTCCAGCGGGGTGATTAAGCCCTGCACAACGCCAAACTCGCTGGTGACCACCACAAAACTGCCTTTCGCCCGGCGCAACACGCCCAGCAGGTTAATCGGATCGAGCGTCTCAGGTACAATGATGGGTGGCGTGGCCGAAGCAAAAGCGGCAACATCGGCGCCCTGATCCAATGCCACCAGCAGCTCTTTCGCTCGCACTACACCGATAATTTCATCAAGCTCACCACGACATACCGGGAACAGGCTGTGAGGCGTATCAAGCAGCTGCAAGCGGACTTCATCTGTTGGACGCGTCGCATCAACCCAGGAAATTTCTCCGCGCGGCGTCATGATACTGCGAACCGAGCGCGAGGCCAGCGTCAGCACGCCGTTGATCATGTAGCGTTCTTCATCCTTAAAGGCTTCCTGTGGCAATATTTTTGCCATTTCCGTCCCTTCACTGCTGCTGCTTTCCTGGCTACGGCGGCCGCCCATCAGGCGTAAAATCGCTTCGGCCGTTCGCTCACGCATCGGCCTTCTGGCCTGATGACGCATAAAATTAACTCGCGCAATCTGGTTAAACAGCTCAATCAGGATGGAGAAGCCAATTGCCGCGTAGAGATAGCCTTTCGGAATATGGAAACCAAAACCTTCTGCTACCAGGCTAAGACCAATCATCAACAGGAAACTTAAACACAGCACAACGACTGTCGGATGCGCGTTAACAAAATTGGTTAAAGGCTTTGATGCCAGCAGCATAACGCCCATGGCAATAACAACCGCAGTCATCATGATTGCCAGGTTGTTTACCATCCCTACTGCGGTTATGACGGCATCCAGCGAGAAAACCGCATCCAGCACAACGATTTGGATCACTACAGCCCAGAAACTGGCGTAACCTTTGTTGCCGTCTCCGTTATGCTCCCGATTTTCCAGCCGTTCGTGGAGCTCCATCGTGGCTTTAAACAGCAGGAACAGTCCACCGATCAGCAAAATCAGATCGCGGCCCGAAAAAGCAAAATCGCCAACGCTGAACAGCGGACGCGTTAGCGTGACCATCCATGAGATGAGCGAGAGCAGCCCCAGGCGCATTACCAGCGCGAGAGACAGGCCGATCAATCGGGCCTTATCACGCTGTTTAGGCGGCAGCTTATCGGCAAGGATGGCGATGAACACCAGGTTATCGATGCCAAGGACGATCTCAAGGACGACCAGCGTCAGCAGACCTGCCCAAATTGAGGGGTCTAAAAGAAATTCCATCACAGACTCCGGAAAAAGGTACAGGAAGAGAAAGCCAGCGGTCGAATTAACACGCCAAGCAGGGCATTCAGAAGAACAGAAAATGTGCCGTTTAACGGCTGAAACGGGGAAAAACTGGCCGGGTGACCCGGGGGCATTAATGAGCGACTTCGGTGACAGTCCATAGGGAGGGCTGAGGCCCGTTACTCCTGTGTTAAATAAGGATCCCTACTGTAATCACACCGTTGACTGACGTCAAAATATTTTCTTACATTTACATTATCATGCATCATCCTGCGTCCAAAGATGATGCACATGCTGAATTTGCTTATTCCTGCCCGGCCTGGGAGGACTCTGCAATATCACGGGTTCGCTGCCATAAACGCAACGTGAAATCGGTTTCCACTGCAAATTCTGCGGTTGTCGCCAGTACGCCCCACACTTCCGGGCGCGCACGCCATGCGAAAGGCGTCATCTGGAGCAGAGCGGCTGACTCTTCGCTATTGAGCCGCATTGGATAATTCAGCGAATGCTCTTCAACCAGCGTAAAGCCGCCAAGCTGCTCAGGCGTTTCATCGTGCAGTTTAACCTGCTGATAAATCAGCTCTTTGAACTGAATTAGATGGCGTGGCCCGGGCGTAACGGTCAATACATAGCCTCGATCCTTAACCACTCGCGCCAGTTCTTCTGCCTTGCAGGGCGCGTAAATACGCAGTACAGCATCAAACTGGTTATCAGCGAAAGGCAAACGGTGGCTGGAGGCGACGCAAAACTTAACGTTATGGTAGCGCTTAGCGCCAAAGCGCACGGCCACTTTTGACACATCCAGCGCATGTACGTCAGCCGGGCCTTTTTCCTGCATCCGGTTAGCGACCGCATGCGTGTAATACCCTTCCCCACAGCCGATATCCAGCAGGCTTAAGGCGTCGCCTTCCAGTACACGCGCAAAGATATCGCACACTTTTTGCTGCAACGGCTGATAGTGACCGGCATCAAGAAACTCGCGCCGTGCCAGCATCATATCGGCACTGTCGCCCGGCTGTTTAGAGCGCTTATGCTGTACCGGCAGCAGATTAACATAGCCCTCTTTTGCCTGATCGAACTGATGCCGGTTTTCACAGCGCCATGAGGACGCTTGTGATGACAGGGGCTGATGGCAAAGGGGACACTGGTACGACATAACAACTCTCCGGCAATATTGAGGGCGGCAGTTTACCGGAAACCCAGGCGCTGCGGCAGTTTTTCTTCGCGTAACAGAAAAAGCCCTGCCATTTCTGGCAGGGCTTTAAAATTCAGATTCGTGCCTGATTACGCGAGGCAATAACAGGCTCAGATCGAAAATTAGATAGCGGTGACGTTCACAGCAGCAGGGCCTTTCTGGCCGTCCTGAATTTCGAACTCAACGTTCTGGCCTTCAGCCAGAGTTTTGAAGCCATTACCCTGGATTGCAGAGAAGTGTACGAACACATCTTTGCTGCCATCAGCTGGGGTGATGAAACCAAAACCTTTAGACTCGTTGAACCACTTAACCTGACCTTTAATCTTTGCCATTTTGCAAATTCCTTAGAGTGTTAATTCGCCCGAGGGCTTGACGTACAAAAAAATCAGAGACACAACTGCATGAGGCATAAATTAAGGCTCGGCAAGGAAGCGGTATTCAACGTAACGTCTTTACTCAGAACTTCTTTACTGAAGATGCCATACATAAACAGAACTGTACCCCGTTTTACCAAAAGCGTTATCACATATTCGTTTATTAATGGCAAGTCATTTTTAAACAGTGATAGAGATGCTGCACACAATTGAAACGGTAAGTCATGGATCGCACATTATGTATGGATTATCACAAGCGTTAATCGCAAACACCAAATAATGGTGGCCTGAATGCTTCTCAAAACTTAGCCCTATGTTAACCTGCCGGCGCACTGAAGTCCATTGCGCTTTAAAGGCTGGCTTCCATTGTCGGCTGAATTGATTGCAGAAATATGGCATAGCTTACTCAAAAAACTTCATTCAAAAATGGTATTCATTGCTTAAAGAAATGTCAGGCCTGACTGCACAAAAAGAAGCCTTTGGTTCAAAATGAAATTTAAATTGCACCAAAATCAGGAAAATGGTTTTTGCGTTGCCCCATTTATAAGCAAGACGGCCGTCTGCTTATTCCCGACCGAAGCATCAGTCATTTTGGATTAACGGCTCGTACCTCCATCTTTGGCAAGAGTTAAATTAAGCAATTTAGGACTATTCCTAATTAATATTATTTAGTGTAATTTTTGCACCAATTTTCCAGGCGCTGAAACGAATATCATCCAGCCCGGCGGCACGCATCGCCGCTGCTAACACGCGTGGAGGTTCATCAAGCGATTCATCAGCCAGCTCAAAGACTCCCCAGTGAATCGGAATAGTGAGCGGCTGCCCTAAATCGCGATGCAGCGAAACAGCCTGTGTCGGGTCCATGTGTTGCCCGCGCATAAACCATGTAGGAGCATAGGCCCCCACAGGCAACGCCGCAAGATTAAACGGGCCAAGGTTGCGTGGCACAGCAAGAAGGTTCTCGGAGTATCCGCTGTCACCTGTAAACCAGAAACTGAGGGCGGTATTTTTTATCACCCAACCACACCATAGTGAGCGATTACGATCTTTAAGGGTGCGCATACTCCAGTGGCGTGCAGGCACTGCATGCAGCGTTAACCCGGCTGCCTGGGTACTTTCCCACCAGTCCAGCTGCGTAACCTGCTTCGCGCCCCGCTTATCAAACCAGGGCTTCAGCCCCAGCGGCACGACAAACTGCACCTGCGGGAAACGATGAAGAATTTTTTTGATGGTAGGACGATCGAGGTGGTCGTAATGATTATGGGATATCAACACGCAATCGAGAGAGGGTAAATCAGCAATATTGAGGGCCGCTGGCGTTTTACGTTTAGGACCATAAAAACTCACTGGCGACGCTCGCTCCGAAAGTGCCGGGTCGATTAGCGTATATTTTCCCGCCGTTCGTAACAGCAGACAAGCATGTCCCAGCCACCAGACCGCATCATCATTACCCGATAAATCAGCACGCTGCCACCACTGCTGGATAAATTCATCGTAGCCGTGAGCTGGGGGAAAAGGTAAACCCTGCGCCTTACGCTCCTTGCGCCAGCGTTTAAGGTCGCCTTCTTTACGTAATTCAACCTCAGGGTTGCGGAACCCCTCAGGCGTGTGGTGTGCCTTTTGCGGATCGTACCAGGGATTTTGCCAGGCCATCTTTTTTCCTTATTTGAAGTATTAGCGCTCCGGGATCAAACGGGTAAAGTCTTTACTGCCCTCTTCGTCAGACGCTGTTTTTTCTTTCCCGGCCACTGCCTCAGCGAGCCGCATCAGCAACGCATTCTGCCGCTTCTGTTCTTCCAGCAGCGCTTCAAGTAAACGAACCTGCTCATTGGCTCGTACGCTGGCACGGTTGATAAAAAACCAGGCAAGCAGCCCAACAATGATTAATCCAACGATGAAGCCTAAGGACGCCATCCCCATCGCACCGCTTGCTAACTCATTCATCACGACCTCAAAATTTTATGATTACCGGCCTTTTATCGCGGCCAGGGAAGATTTTACCGGCTCAGGCTTAAATTGACAGCCGCCATGCGTAAAATTCAGAACCTTCACGCAGGCGATTTAGAGATAGTTGTGTATGCTTCACTCGTAATGCGTAACGCATCGTAAAAACGTAGTAGCGTGATGGCAGACAGCGTGGAAGTAAAACAGGAAGCTGTCTCTAACAAAAAAGGAGAAAGGATGAAATTTTTAGTGCGTATTGTTGCCTTACTGATCGTGGTCTGGCTTGGCCTGCTGGTAACAGGCTATGGCGTACTGGCAGGCAGCGCTGAGAACGTGGCGGGTATGGGGTTGCAGTGTCAGTATCTGACAGCACACGGCATGACTACCGCTCAGTATCTGCATAGCGATAGCGGCATTGTTGGCGTTACAGATTGCCCGTTACTGAAAAAAATTACAAAAGTTGTCGATAACTGATGTAAAAAAGGCCAGTTTTATACTGGCCTGCTTGTTCAGAAAGGCCAGTCGCGATAGCCCATCTGCTCGGAAATAATGCGTGCAGAGTGGTGCAACATTTTGACGTAGCTACTTTTCTCTTCTTCAGAGAAGCGGATTGTCGGGAAGGAGATGCTCAGTCCGGCAATCACCACGCCGAAACGATCGAATACCGGTACCGCAATACATCGCAGCCCTTCTTCCTGCTCTTCATTGTCCTCGCCAAACCCTTGCGAACGCACCTTATCCAGCTCTGGCAGAAGCGCACTGATGCTGGTTAGAGTACGTGAGGTACTGCGCTCAAACGCCACTTCTGCGAGGATCTGCTCGACTTCTCCACGATCGCGCCAGGCCAGTAAAACTTTCCCAATCGCCGTGCTGTAAAGAGGATTACGGCGACCTATGCGTGAATACATACGCAGGTTATAGAGGGAATCTATCTTGTGAATGTAGACAATGCTGTCTTCTTCCAGCGCGCCCAAATGAATGGTTTCTTTCGTCAGTCGGGATATTTCACGCATTTGCACGTCTGCGCTACGAATCAAATCAACGTTTTGCAGCGCTTTTGCTCCCAGCTCAAACAGCTTTAGCGTCAGGCTGTATTTTTCGCTATCGCCTTCCTGAGAAACGTATCCAAGAGATTTCATCGTCTGCAAGAAACGGTAGACGGTACTTTTAGACATCATGACCCGCTGGGACAGCTCGGTAATACCTTGCGCCCTCTCCTCACCCAGCGCCTTTAAGATGCCGAACACTTTCAGCACCGAAGAGACTGAATCAGGCTGTTTATCCATATCATCCTTCGCCATCATCTAACCTTTATTGTTTTATAAAAAATGGAACACTATTTCTATTATAGATTTTTCGCCGTCGGTGGCGCAACGCTCAGCGTAATAACTTCGACACATTTACTGATGATTAATGTTAACCAAAAATGGCATAGTTATTAAAAAATCATTAGCATAGTGATATTCACTCTTCTGACTACTTTTCCCCATGCCGATAACACCTCCACAAGATGGTTTGCCCATTCCACAGCGTTATGGCGCAATTCTCGCGATTGCGCTTGGCATCACTGTTGCTGTTCTTGACGGTGCCATCGCCAACGTTGCTTTGCCTACGATTGCCCGTGAACTGCATGCCAGCCCGGCAGAATCAATCTGGATCGTCAATGCTTATCAGCTGGCGATTATCGTTTCCCTGCTTTCGTTATCTTTTTTGGGGGATATCCTCGGCTACCGACGTATCTATCAGGCCGGCCTGGTGTTATTTACCTGTACCTCACTGTTCTGCGCCCTGTCCGGCTCGCTAGAGATGCTGACTTTTGCCCGCGTGCTACAGGGTTTTGGCGGCGCAGCTTTGATGAGCGTTAATACAGCACTGATCAGAATTATCTACCCGCAGCGCTATCTGGGCCGGGGCATGGGGATTAACTCGCTGATTGTTGCGGTATCAACCGCAGCCGGCCCGACCGTGGCAGCGGCGATCCTTTCTGTTGCATCGTGGAAATGGCTGTTTTTGATCAATGTGCCGGTTTGCCTGGCGGCGCTTTACCTTGCGCTGCGTTTTTTACCGGATAATCAGCAGAAAGCGCAGGAGCAGCGGTTCGACGTGCCCAGCGCCATAATGAACGCGCTAACCTTCGGTCTGATGATTTCGGCGCTTAGCGGTTTCGCTCAGGGTCAGAGCGGCAAGCTGATTCTGGCAGAAGTTGTCGCGCTGGTTATCGTTGGCGCCGTGTTTATCCGCCGCCAGCTGCGTTTACCTTTTCCGCTTTTCCCGGTGGATTTACTGCGCATCCCTGTCTTTTCACTGTCACTGGGCACATCGGTCTGTTCATTCTGCGCACAGATGCTGGCAATGGTTTCACTGCCCTTTTTCCTGCAAACCGTTCTGCATCGCAGCGAAGTGGCAACCGGACTGTTATTAACGCCGTGGCCGCTTGCCACCATGGTGATGGCGCCGATTGCCGGAAGATTGATTGAGCGCTTTCATGCCGGGCTGCTAGGTGCGGTTGGACTGACTGTTTTTGCCCTCGGACTGTTTGCCCTGGCGCTGCTGCCTGCCACACCCGGTGATGGTGATATAATCTGGCGAATGATCCTGTGCGGTGCAGGCTTTGGCCTGTTTCAGTCGCCCAATAACCATACGATTATCACTTCCGCGCCCCGCCATCGTAGCGGCGGAGCCAGCGGGATGTTAGGAACCGCGCGCCTGCTGGGGCAAACCAGCGGCGCAGCGCTGGTCGCGTTGATGTTTAATCTGTTTGATGCGCGTGGTACTCACGCTTCCCTGCTGCTCGCGGGCTGTTTCTCGACGGTGGCCGCAATCGTGAGTGCAGTTCGTATGACTCAGCCGCGCGCCTGATTTATCTGGCATGAATAACCAAAATTCAGACGTAAAAAAACCGGGCCTGCTGCTGAATATTCAGCCACAGACCCGGTTAGCGTTGATACCTGACGGTTATTTCAGATACTGTCCGCTGCGCAGTGCTTCAATGCGCTTATCCAGCGGCGGATGCGACATAAACAGTTCGCTCAACGATTTCGATTTACCGTTGATGCAGAAGGCCATCATGGTGCTGGCTTCCTGCGGCTCGTAGCTGGTTTTCAGACGCTGCAACGCGGCAATCATCTTCTCACGCCCGACCAGTCTGGCCGATCCGGCATCCGCGTGGAATTCACGGTGACGTGAGAACCACATGGTAATGATGCTGGCCACAATACCGAAGACCAGCTCCAGCACCATCGACACGACAAAATAGACCATCGGATTACCGTTGTTGCTTTCCCCTTCCTCACGATCGCCTGACAGAAAGCCTGCGGCGATCTGCGCAAGAATGCGGGAAATAAAGATAACAAAGGTGTTCACGATCCCCTGAATCAGCGTCATCGTCACCATATCACCATTCGCGATATGGCTGATTTCATGCGCCAGCACGGCTTCCGCCTCGTCGCGGCTCATGTTCTGTAACAGTCCCGTAGAGATCGCCACCAGCGAAGCATCGCGACGGGCACCGGTGGCAAAGGCATTGATATCCGGGGCGTGATAAATCGCCACCTGCGGCATCGCGATGCCTGCCTGCTGAGACTGTTGCGCAATGGTCTGCATCAGCCAGCGTTCTGTTTCGTTACGCGGCTGTTCAATGACTTCACCGCCAACGGAACGCAACGCCATCCATTTGGACATCAGCAGTGAAACAAACGCACCGCCGAAGCCAAACAGGCCTGCCATAATCATCAGACCCTGAACGCTGCTTGACTGGATCCCTGTCAGACTGAGGATCAGCCCAAAAACCAACATCACTCCCAGGTTGGTCAACAGGAAAAGCGCAATACGCATCATAAAATTTCATCTTCCTCGGTTAAAATAGGCGTGTAGCGGATACCTATCCTATGGGCGCGGCAAAACATTTCAAGCGCTGGTTTGTTTTAAGTGTCTAAAAAGACATAACTTTACATTTTGTCGCACTTTCTGACGCCGCAGAGTCAGCGGTTGTCAGTTTGCTGTCAATATATGTTGGCTATAGCGGAGTATGAAAAGTCTGCGGATAAAAAAAACACCCCGTCAGCGTCATGCTGACAGGGTGTAGAGGGCTAACAACGCGCTGGCCGTTTAGTTTGCCGAGGCCTGCGTTTTTTCAAGCTGGGCTAAGTCGTTGGCAATATCCACCGTTTCGTCCAGGTAAGGATCCGGCTCTTTGTAATCCTTTGGCAGATCTTCAAGCTTCGCCAGTGGTTTTTTGCCTTCACGCTGGAAACGCGCGTTAATACGCTCCAGGCGCAGCGCATCATCTTCACGGTTCTCTTTCTCGCGCTCTGCCAGATTGAGGGAAATGATATTGCGCTTATCTTTCATCGCGTTAAAGCGGGCAATGTCTTTCAGGATGTACTGGAATTCAATATCTTTCGCAATACGATCCTGATGCTGCTTCAGCAGCTGCGGCTCTAACGGTTTCAGATCGCCGGTTTTCGTGTAGGAAGCAGCGTTGATGCTGTCCCACGGCAGTGCGTTATCCTCAAACTTCTCACCGGTTTCTACCGCTTCCACGCCGGTTGGCATCAGCAGATCGGGCGTCACGCCTTTACGCTGAGTACTGCCGCCGTTGACGCGATAGAACTTCTGGATGGTGTAAGTAATGGATCCTAACGCAGGCCATTCCGGACGCAGCATCTGATCGTAGATGCGGTTCAGGGAACGGTACTGCTGCACGGTGCCTTTACCAAAGGTTGGCTCGCCCACAATCAGTGCGCGTCCGTAATCCTGCATCGCCGCGGCAAAAATTTCCGATGCCGATGCGCTGAAGCGGTCAACTAACACAACCAGCGGACCTTTGTAGTAAACAATGCCGTCCGTATCGCTGTCTTCGCGCACTTTGCCGTTATTATCACGCACCTGCACGACCGGGCCAGACGGAATAAACAGGCCGGATAGCGAAACGGCTTCGGTTAGTGCGCCGCCCCCGTTGGTGCGCAGATCGATCACCACGCTGTCGACGTTCTGTTTTTGCAGTTTCTGTAGCTGCACTTTTACGTCGTCAGTCAGACCAACGTAGAAACCAGGAATGTCGAGCACGCCAACTTTTTGTTTGCCAACATTGTGCACGGTCATTTTTACCGCACGGTCTTCCAGGCGAATTTTTTCACGCGTCAGGCTGACAATACGGGTTTTCGTTCCCTTGCCTGCTGGCAGAATTTCCAGTCTGACTTTGCTGCCTTTCGGCCCTTTAATCTGTGCAACAACATCGTCAAGACGCCAGCCGATGACGTCAACAACGGGTTTGCCCGGCTGACCCACACCGACGATACGATCGCCAACGGTGATGTTTTTGCTTTTCGCCGCCGGACCACCGGCTACCATGGAATTGATCACGGTATAATCATCATCCATCTGCAATACCGCGCCGATCCCTTCCAGAGAGAGGCTCATTTCCGTATTGAACTGGTCGGTGTTGCGCGGAGAAAGATAGCTGGTGTGCGGATCGATTTCACGAGCAAAGGCGGTCATGGCCAGCTGGAAAACGTCTTCGCTGTTGCTTTGCGCCAGACGGCGGATGGCGAACTGGTAACGCTTGGTCAGAACCTCGCGGATCTCTTTTTCTTCTTTACCGGTAAGCTTGAGGCTCAGTTCGTCATATTTGACTTTGGCATCCCACAGCTTATCCAGTTCGGCGGTGGTTTTTGGCCACGGAGCCTTACTGCGGTCGATATCGATCGACTCGTTCCCGGAGAAATTCATTGGCTTGTTCAGCACCGACAGCGCGTAGTGATAGCGCTCGAAGCGGCGTTTTTGTGCCAGGTTATATAAATCATAAAACACGTCCAGCTGGCCCGATTTTAACTCGTCGCCTAACGTGGTTTTTTTCTGAGCATACTGCTCAACGTCTGAAGCCAGCATGACATTGTGGCTGTAGTCCAGCAGATTGAGATAGCGCGCGAAAATCTTCGCGGAGAAATCTTTATCCAAATCAAACTGGCGATAATGCGAACGGGTGAAGCGCGAACTAACACGCTCGCTTACCGTCGCATGCTGCGGTTCCTGATGAAGCTGGGGGATCTGATCGGCACGCGTAATGGTATCGGCAGCGAAAACGTTCCCGGCAAACAGCAGTCCGGCGATAACGGTGGTTTTAAAAAAGTTGTTCATGCCCTGATTGGCCTCCGTATCAGAACTGCAAGTGTTCTGCGCGTACTATCATTGCCAGGCCGGAAGCCAACTGTACCCGGACGCCATCTTTGGTGATCTCAAGAATGGTTGCATCCATCGCACCTTTGCCCGCGGTGACTTTGATATTCTGACCCACTTGCAATGCTGCGGTATCGGTAACGGGTTTGGTAGGTTGTGGCTGACGCTCTTTAGCAGGAGCGCTGCCAGCATTACGCTGTGGTTTACTGCGAGCCGGTTTAGACTGTTCGCCTTCAGCAGATGCTTTACGCACCGGCTTACGAGGACGACGAGGGGCAGTATCGGTACCCGCTTCGCGTTTTTTCGCCTGCTGCTGTTCGCGCTGTGCCTGAACACGCGCTTTCGCCTCTTCGAGCTGCTTACGAGCATGTTCGACATGCTGCTCGTCGAGAACACCGCAGGCGTTGCCATCCAGGTCAACGCGGATGGCACCCGCTTTGATGCCATACAAATAGCGCCAGCTAGAAGTATACAGGCGCAGTGCGGAACGAAGCTGAGTTTTACTCAGGCTCATTTCACCCTGCACACGTTCGACTAAATCCTGAAAGATTCCGATTTTAAGCGGTCGTGCTTCGCCTTCGGCACTGAAGCATTGTGGGAAACGCTCCGCCAGAAAGGCGATAACTTCTTTGCTGCTATTCAACTTGGGTTGATTTTCCATGAAATTTCCTGATTACAACGGGTTTGCCAATCAGCGCAGGCATGAACAGGCGTCATTATAATGACACCATCGGCAAATGCTACGTGATCCAGCACTTTAGCTGCGTTTCATGTGAATAAATTTTTCCACGTCAGAGCCAGCAAGCACTTCGCTCAGCCCTTCAACAAGGATTGCCAGACCAGCTTCGTCTTCACTGTCGAAGCGATTATAGGTCACGCTGTCGATGTCCAGCACGCCAATTGTCTGGCCGTTAACCACCAGCGGCAGAACAATTTCAGCGTTGCTGGCGGCATCGCAGGCGATATGGCCAGGAAAAGCATGGACGTCATCAACGCGCTGAATAGCGCTTTCGGCTACCGCTGTACCGCACACGCCTTTACCTACCGGGATTCGGACGCAGGCGATTTTGCCCTGAAACGGCCCCAGGACCAGCGTATTTTCTTCGGTTAACAGATAAAAACCCGCCCAGTTCACGCCTTCCAGACGTTCGTACAATAATGCGCTACAGTTACCCATGGCAGCAAGGAAGCTCGTTTCGCCAGCGAGAAGTGCGCGTAAATCACGGTTGAGGTCCGAGTAAAATTCTGTCTTAGTCATTTTTTAACCATTATGAAAACAATTGGCGAAGTCACTGGACTTCGCCGGAGAAAATAAGCATTAAATGTCCAGACGGACAAGGTGAAACATACCACAGGTTAATATAACCTAGCGGTTCTGGAGTTTTAAAAGCATAACAAGAACAGGTCATTCACCGCGGTGGCGACTCATTAAGAACCACCGGCCCAAAACCTGCAACGTCCGGGCAAGCACCTTAATCGGAAATATGAAAATACACGTTATCAGCCATGCTCTGCCTCAGGCACGTTATCAGCGTTGTCCGCAATGCGATACCCTTTTTTCCTTACCAGATGTTAAATCTAACCAGTCTGCGCACTGCCCGCGCTGCAATGCCCGTATTCTGAACGGGCGGGACTGGTCGATGACCAGACTGACCGCGATGGCGGTCACTATGCTGCTGCTGATGCCGTTTGCCTTCAGTGAACCGCTGCTGACCATCCGCCTGCTCGGCACCAACATTCGCGCCAGCCTGATGGAAGGCATAGTGCAAATGGCGCAACAGGGCAACGTGATTACCGCGTCGATGGTGGCATTCTGTACCATCGCTGCCCCTGCAACGCTGGTCGGCTCAATTGCTTACCTGTTTTTTGGCAATAAGCTTGGCATGAATTTACGGCCGGTATTATTAATGCTCGATCGGCTGAAAGAGTGGGTAATGCTGGATATTTATCTGGTCGGTATTGCCGTAGCATCGATTAAAGTCCAGGACTATGCCGACATTACGCCCGGCCCCGGGCTGGTGGCATTTATCTCGCTGGCGGTATTAAGCCTCGTCACGCTAATCCATATGAACATTGAACAGCTGTGGCACCGGTTTTATCCGCAGCCGCAGCCGCATGTCGCACCAGAACGTTTGCGGGTTTGCCTGAACTGCCATCACACCGGCTTGCCGGACGAGCGGGAACGCTGCCCACGCTGCCATACGCCGCTCTACTTTCGGCGCAATTTCAGCCTGCAAAAATCATGGGCTGCACTGATTTCGTCAATCGTGCTGCTTATTCCCGCTAACCTGTTGCCAATATCTGTTATTTATCTGAACGGCGCTCGTCAGGAAGATACCATTCTTTCCGGCATCCTTTCGCTGGCTTCAGGAAACGTTCCGGTAGCGATAGTGGTATTTATCGCCAGTATTCTGGTGCCTTTTACCAAGGTTATCGTGCTGATCACGCTGCTTTGCAGCATTCATTTTAAATGCGAACAGGGCCTGAAAACTCGCGTCCGCCTGCTGCGGGTCGTTACCTGGGTGGGCCGCTGGTCTATGCTGGATCTGTTTGTTATTTCACTCACCATGTCGCTGGTCAATCGCGATCAGCTTCTGGCTTTTACCATGGGGCCGGCTGCCTTCTATTTTGGCTCAGCGGTCATACTCACTATCCTTGCCGTTGAGTGGCTGGATAGCCGTTTACTTTGGGATGCTCATGCAACAGGAAACGCCGACTACACCGACTAACGCACGCATTAAAAGCCGGCGCAGAATTTCGCCTTTCTGGCTGCTGCCGCTTATTGCTCTGCTTATCGCAGGCTGGCTCGTCTGGACCAATTACCAGGAGCGCGGCACGACGGTTACTATTGATTTCGCAACCGCGGATGGCATTGTGCCGGGCCGAACGCCGGTGCGTTATCAGGGTGTCGAAGTGGGTCTGGTGCAGGGGATCAGCATGACTGACGATCTGCGCACTATCAAAATCAAAGCCAGTATCAAAAGTGATATGAAAGATGCGCTGCGTGAGCAGACGCAGTTCTGGCTGGTGACGCCGAAAGCGTCGCTGGCGGGCGTGTCGGGTCTTGATGCGCTGGTGGGCGGTAACTATATCGGCATGATGCCCGGTAAAGGCAAGCCGCGTGAGCAGTTCGTGGCTCAGGATACCCAGCCAAAATATCGCGTTAATACGGGTGAAATGCTGATCCATTTGCACACGCCTGATTTAGGATCGCTGAATACCGGTTCGCTGGTCTATTTCCGCAAGATCCCGGTGGGTCGCGTTTATGATTACAGCATCAACCCTGGCAATCAGGGCGTCACGGTTGATGTGCTGATTGAACGACGCTTTACCAATCTGGTGAAAAAAGAGAGCCGGTTCTGGAATGTGTCGGGCGTAAAAGCGGACGTTGGTCTGAGCGGCGCGAAAGTTCAGCTCGAAAGCCTGGCGGCGCTGGTCAACGGCGCCATCGCCTTCGATTCGCCGCAGCAGTCGCCTCAGGCCAGCAGTGAGGACAATTATCAGCTCTATCCCGATCTGGCGCATAGCCATCGCGGCGTGGTGATCACGCTGGATCTGCCTGGCGGGAAAAACCTGAAAGCAAACAGCACGCCGCTAATGTATCAGGGGCTGGAAGTCGGCACCCTGACCGCCATGAAGCTGTTGCCGAATGGCAGAGTGACTGGCGAACTGACTATCGATCCTTCAGTCACAGGATTAATGCGCACCAGCACCCGCATTGAAATGCGCAGCCCGAAAATCAGCCTGACCGATACCAGCCTCAGCAGCCTGCTTACCGGCGATACGCTTGAGCTGATCCCGGGCGAAGGCGAGCCGGAAGATCATTTTACCGTGCTGCAAAGCAATGAATCCCTGTTGCAGCAGCCCAATGCGCTGTCACTTAAGCTGACCGCACCTGAGAGCTACGGTATTGATGCTGGTCAACCGATTATGCTGCACGGTATGCAAATTGGTCAGGTCGTTAGCCGCAAGCTGAGCGAGCAAGGCGTTGATTTTGTTGTCGCACTGGGCGCTGACTTTCGTCATCTGGTGCATGGCGACAGCAAGTTCATTATTAACAGCCGGCTCGACGTCAAGCTCGGTCTGGACGGCATGGAAGTACTGGGTGCCAGCGCCAGCGAATGGGTAAACGGTGGCATTCGCCTTGAGCCGGGCAGCAAGGGCAACGTTAAGGAAAGCTATCCGCTCTATGCCAATGCCGAAAAAGCGGCGGAAGGCATTACCAGCAATCAGCTTCCGGTCACGTTGACGCTGACCGCCAACAGCCTGCCGGATATTCAGGCGGGTTCGGTAGTGCTTTACCGTAAATTCCAGGTGGGCCAGATTGTTGACGTGACACCGCGAGCAAACGAGTTCGATGTGCGCGTTCATATTAAACCGGAATACCGCAAGCTCCTCACGCCTAACAGCGTGTTCTGGTCAGAAGGCGGCGCACGGGTTCAGCTCAATGGCGCGGGCCTGACGGTACAGGCTTCTCCGCTTAACCGTGCGCTGAAAGGCGCAATCAGTTTCGATAACCTCTCTGGCGCAGGCGCAGGCCTGACCAGCAAAGACAAGCGCGTGCTGTACGATTCTGAAACCGCAGCCCGCGCCGTCGGTAGCCAGATTACGCTGCATACTTATGATGCCAGCAAGCTCTCTTCCGGTATGCCAATTCGCTATCTCGGCATCACCATTGGGCAGCTTGAATCGTTGGCGCTGAATGCGGACAAAAATCAGGTGATCGCCAAAGCGGTGCTTTACCCGGAATATGTAGAGGATTTCGCCCGTCTGGGCAGCCGCTTCTCGGTGGTTTCGCCAGAGATTTCGGCCGCAGGCGTTAATCATCTTGATACGCTGCTACAGCCCTATATCAACGTCGATCCCGGTAAAGGTCGCGCTCAACGTACCTTTGAACTACAGGAATCGACGATTACCGATGCCCGCTATCTTGATGGTCTGAATGTCGTGATGGATGCGCCGGAGGGCGGCTCGCTTTCTGTCGGCACACCGGTACTGTTCCGGGGTATTGAAGTGGGTACGGTCACCGGCACGTCGCTCGGCTCAATGGCGGATCGCGTGCAGATTACCTTGCGCATCAGTAAAAAATACCAGCATCTGGTCCGTAACAACTCGGTGTTCTGGCTGGCTTCCGGCTACAACCTGAAATTTGGGTTGATCGGCGGCGTGGTGAAGACCGGCACCTTCCAGCAGTTCATTCAGGGTGGCATTGCCTTTGCCACGCCGCCAACGGTTCCGCTGGCACCTCGGGCTTCTTCCGGCAAGCATTTCCTGCTGGAAGACGAGGAGCCAAAAGACTGGCGCAAATGGGGTACGGCGCTGCCGAATTAACCCAAAAAGAGGGCATGGTGCTGGCTTGAGGGACACAGGCTGTCCATAAAGACGCAAAAGACGGCATCCATGCCAGCTCGACACGGGCCGTCCATGGCCCGTGACGCTTTATTACCAGCCTGTGTCCCTCCCGCTTTGAGTTCATCATTCGTCTAAAAGGGGTAACTTACCGCCCCTTTTTTCTGCCCACCGCAATTGTGCTAAACTCCCCCCACTTTTTTCCTGCCGGAATTTTTCAGTGTCTTCTTCTTCACGCGTGTACTTCCCGGAACTCTTTTTAGATCAAATGCGCGACCTGCTGCCTGATGCGGCAGAGTTCGATCGGTTTATCGCCTTCAGCCAGCAACCCCTTCGCCGCAGCCTGCGGGTGAACACCTTAAAAATCAGCGTGGCGGATTTCCTGACGCTGGTTGAACCTTATCAATGGGCGCTGACGCCGATCCCGTGGTGCGAAGAAGGATTTTGGATCGCCCGTGACGATGCCGATACGCTGCCGCTGGGCAGTACCGCTGAACATCTGGCGGGACTGTTTTATATTCAGGAAGCCAGCTCCATGTTGCCCGTTAGCGCACTGTTTGCGGGCTGTCCGGCACCACAGCGGGTAATGGATGTGGCGGCGGCACCGGGCTCGAAAACCACACAGATCGCCGCCCGCATGCAGAACCAGGGCGCAATTCTTGCCAACGAGTATTCGGCCAGTCGGGTAAAAGTGCTGCATGCCAATCTCAGCCGCTGCGGCGTAAGCAATACCGCCATGACCCACTTTGACGGTCGCGTTTTCGGTCCGGCGCTGCCTGAACATTTCGATGCGGTTCTGCTTGATGCGCCCTGTTCCGGCGAAGGCGTGATCCGTAAAGATGCCGATGCGCTGCGTAACTGGTCGCCGGAAAGCACAGAAGCGATTGCCGCCACTCAACACGATCTGATTGAAAGCGCCTTTCATGCGCTCAAGCCTGGCGGCACGTTGATCTATTCAACCTGCACGCTTAACCGCAGTGAAAATCAGCAGGTGATTAGCTGGCTGTTGGAGCGTTACCCAGGCGCGGTGGAAATCGAACCCTTGCAGGCGCTGTTTGCCGGAGCCGAACGCGTCAGTACGCCAGAAGGTTTCCTGCACGTGTTCCCGCAAATTTTCGACAGCGAAGGCTTCTTTGTGGCGCGTCTGCGCAAGCTGCAAAGCATCGAGCCGCTGCCCGTCCCCGGTTATAAAGTGGGTAAGCTGCCCTTCTTACCGGTCAGACGCAAAAAAACCGAAGAGATTGCAGCCGCAGCGGCGAAATCTGGCCTGGTATGGAACGCTGACACGCACAGCCTCTGGTCACGTGATAAAGAGCTGTGGTTATTTCCTCAGGCAATCGAACCACTGCTGGGCAAAGTGCGTTTCTCTCGCATCGGCCTGAAGCTGGCGGAAACCTTCCCGAAAGGCTATCGCTGGCAGCATGAAGCGGTGATTGCCCTGGCGCAGCCTCAGGCGAAGAATCGCTTTGAACTCACCCATGCTGAAGCCGAAGAGTGGTATCGCGGACGCGATATTTATCCGGAGCGGGCGTTGCCCGCCGATGAAGTTATCGTTACCTGCCAGCAGCAGCCAGTCGGACTGGCAAAAAAGGTCGGCAGCCGGATCAAAAACAACTACCCGCGCGATCTGGTTCGTGACGGCAGGCTGTTTTCTTCCTGACCGTTATTGAACCTGTTCCAGCGTAAGCTGATTGCCGAACACGGCACCGGTATCAATATAGTGCTGGTTGAAAGCGTGTAGCGCGTTGGGCAGCGGCGTGTGACCGAAGTAGAAATCATCCGCGCCGCTAATCGGTTCGCCCTTCCCCTGCTGGATGCGCTCGATACGGGCGCGGCTCCAGACAACATCGAAAGGATCGACCGGCGCTTCCCATTCATATCTGGCCGCCGGATAGTCGGCATGTGCCACCACAATCAGCCGGTTTTTCAGCTGTAAATGAATAATCAGCGGCATCAGGCGGCAGCGGCTGAGCGCATGCTTCGCCTCAATCATCTTCATGCCTTCCAGCTTATAAAACCAGTCACCGCCGTTGCCAATCCACTGTTGATGATTGCCTTTGCTGAGCGCATTCATCGCCATCTCTTCATGATTGCCACGTACGCTACGAAACCATGGCTGAGTCAGTAGCGCCACGCAACCGGGGCTGTCCGGCCCGCGATCGATCAGGTCGCCGACGCTAATCAACAGATCCTGTTTAGCATCAAAACGCACCGTCTCCAGCCGATCCTGCAATAGCCGCAGGCAACCATGCAAATCCCCCACAATATAAATATGCCGCCAGTTTTCACCATTAAGGTATTGGTATGTCATAGTCGGATCCTGAACTGTTCACGTAAAAGGCGACGGGTAGCGCGGCTAAACAGATAAAGTGTAGTCTGTTAATAACCCTCTCATCGACAGAACGTTGGCATAACAGCGTTAATTTAAGGCGGGAGATAATCGTGGTCCTCAGTGCATAAATCAGTACGATTTTGCCAGCTGAGGACGTCGGTGTTACTGGCTTTTCAGCGCGCGGGGATTTTTTCTGAGAGAAGCGGTCCAGTTAAACTCTTTCACTTCGCTTTCTTTTGCATTAGCCGGTTTACGCGGTTTTTTTGCAATAACCGCTTTGGTGGTCTCTTTTACGACCCGATCTTTCATCACAATACGCTTGGCCTCTTTCAGGATCTCCTTTTCCTCTTTTTTAGTCGGCACATGACCTTTTTTTAGCGTCAGGGCCTTTACCTTAGCGTCTACCAGCGTTTTTTCAGCGTCGGTAAACTGGTCTATCGAAATTTCTTTCTCATTTTTCATCAGGTTGGCTCCAGCCAGAACTTACAGGCGCGATGCTCGCGAGGTGATGCTGCTCATGAGACTAGTGGTTTGACCAGAGATAAACAAGCTAAACACGCGAATTCGAAGCGGGGAGGATCGGTAGTCACCCGGAAACCGCCCGCTTCCTTTACTTTTCGCTGCAAATAACCTTAATTTATCGCACGAGACTGACGCGATTACTGCGATATTTCACCGGTGAAACGGCAAGGTTCTGCTGGAAAATCGCGCAAAAATATTGCGGCGTGTTGTAACCGCATAAGCGGCTGATTTCCGCTACCGGTAATGAGGTGGTCTCCAGCAGCTCTTTTGCCCTCGCCAGCTTTTCAGTTTGAATCGCTTTATGAATAGTCATGCCTGTTTCCAACGTAAACCTTTTATCCAGGTTAGAACGTGAGGTACCAACCGATTCCAGCACATGCTCAACGGTAATACCACGACAGGCGTTTTTACGGATAAACGACAGGGAACGAATAACCATGGTATCAATAACCGAACGGTAATCGGTTGACTGTCTGGCAATCACGCCTTCCGGCGCTATCACCACCGGCGCATCTGGCACAGCGCGCCCGGCCAGCAATCCATCCAGCAGCTTCGCCGCTGAATACCCCATTTTTTGCGTACCCTGCACCACCGAAGAGAGTGAAATGCGTGACAGGTAGCGCGTCAGTTCTTCATTATCAATGCCGATCACACACAGGCTTTCCGGTACGGCAATCCCCAGATACTCGCAGGTTTGCAAAATATGACGTGCGCGGGAATCCGTGACGGCGACGATCCCCGTTTGAGACGGCAGAGATGTCAGCCAGTCAGCCAGATTGCGCTGTGCGCTCTCCCAGGTTTGGCTGTCGGTTACCATTCCTTCAAAGATTTCGCCCGGATAACCTCGCGCGCCCGTCTGGCGCAGAAAGGCCGCCCTTCGCTCCTGTGCCCAGTGCTTATTTGCCGCGGCAGGCAAACCATAGAACGCAAATCGCTCCAGCCCCTTTTCAATCAAATGGTTTAAGGCGCAGGCTACCAGCGCTTCGTTATCGGTGGCGACGTAAGGCACGGAAGGGTAATCCTGACGGTGATGATAGGACCCGCCTACGCCAACCACAGGAACATCAATTTGACTTAGCTGCTGAGCCATTTCCACATCGTCAAAGTCTGCGATAATGCCACGACTTGAAAGGATGTTGTAATTAAAGTGATGCACGCTGAAATCTTCTTCGATATAGATATCCCAGCCACATTTTGAGGAATAAAAATATTCGCCAATACCGGCTATGATTTGCCTGTCGTAGGCTTTATTGGCATTGAAGAGCAGTGAAATTTTCGCCTGGGGTGGCGAGGCGTCATGGCTTCTGTTCATTCAGCATTCCTGACCGGCTACGGATAAGCCAATATAGTGCTTTTTTCATTCTGTCTCATCCGGGTAAGCCATGGCGCGTGCAGAGAGTGTGATCGACAAAAGAGTTTGCGCATTGTTATCGCACAAAGTGAGGGGCAGAGCAGGAAAGCGGCTCCGTCAAAAGAAAGAGCCGGGGAAACGTATTAAGACGACAGAGCTAAACGATGGCGCGGGTCTGTTGATAGAGCTGGTGAAAACGCTGTTGTCGTTGCTGATAAAACGCATGGCGTTCCGCTTGTGGCGTATAGCGATATTCCAGCGGCAGCGCCGGCAGCAAATCCTGCGGTGAAGCTGTGGGATAGCAACTCATTCTTGCCAGCCGCGCGGCGCCCAGAGCCGGCCCCACATCGCCACCGGTACGGTAGTCCAGCGCCATTCCCGTAATATCTGCCAGCAGTTGCCGCCACAAATGGCTTCGCGACCCACCGCCAATCAGGGTAACAGACTCAGGAGTCACCCCGGTAGCATGCAGCGCGGCCATGCCGTCGGCCAGTCCAAAACTTACGCCTTCGAGTACCGCCATCGCCAACGCTTCCGGCCCATGTTGATGTGTCAGCCCCCAGAAAAGCCCGGTGGCATGCGCGTCGTTATGCGGCGTACGCTCGCCGGAAAGATAAGGTAAGAAACAGGGCGAGCGCTCGTCAACGACGGCTTTCTCTGCCAGCATCAGTAAGGCCTGTACCGATGCCTGACCGGTCAGACGAGCAGCCCAGTCAAGACAGGATGCGGCGCTCAGCATCACCGACATCAAATGCCAGGTGTCAGGCAAAGCGTGGCAAAAACTGTGTACGGCCTGCTCTGGATTACTTTGAAAACCCTCACTGACCGCAAAATAGACGCCGGATGTCCCAAGAGAAAGCATCGCCTGCCCCTGACGCCAGATGCCCGCCCCTATCGCCCCGGCCGCATTATCGCCCCCTCCCGCAACCAGCGGAACCTTTGCAGGCAAATGCCAGCGCTGGCAAAGCTCGGGCAGCAGCCTTCCCGTCACCTGATTGCCTTCAAACAGCGTCGGCATCCGATCGCGATCCAGCCCGCATGCCGCCAGCAGACTGTCGCTCCAGTCGCGCTTGCCAACGTCCAGCCACATCGTCCCGGCTGCGTCTGACATATCCGTCGCGAACTGACCGCTCATTCGCCAGCGCAAATAATCTTTCGGCAGCAGCACCCGGTTAATCTGCCGAAAAACAGCCGGCTCGTGCTGCTTCACCCACAGCACTTTCGGGGCGGTAAAACCGGGCATCATTAAGTTGCCGGTAATTCGTCGTGAATCCCTCACGCTCTGTTCGAGTTGACGGCAGGCCGCAGCGCTGCGTCCATCGTTCCACAGGATGGCAGGACGCAAAACCTGCTGCGATCGTCCCATTAGTACGGCACCGTGCATTTGCCCGGTCAGCCCAATAGCGTGAACAGCCTGCAATGAATGCTGCTGCGCCAGAGAAAGCATGGCCCGATCGGCGGCCTGCCACCACATTTCCGGATCCTGCTCTGACCAGAGCGGATGAGGCCGTGAAACCGTCATCGTTTCCGTCTGGCTGGCCAGCACCTGGTTCTCATCATTTAGCAGAACCGCCTTTACCCCGGACGTACCGAGATCGATACCTATATACATGCCCTTTTCCTCTGGCGCTGCCTGGCGTTAGCGATAGATAGCCTGATTAACGATATTTTCCAGCCGCTCCTGCTGGCCGCTGCGATGCGCAGGATAAAGCGCGGCTTTTTCGCTATAGCCTGCCAGATCGTTGAGCGACAGATTACCCGCCAGGATATCCTGCCCCAGCTGGCCGTTCCAGCCCGCATAGCGCGCCTCGCGTGCCTGCTCAAGCCGCCCTTCTTCCATCAGTCTGGCGGCAATCCGCAAGCCCTGTGCCATGACATCCATGCCGCCAATATGACCATAGAACAAATCGGCGGGATCGGTGCTTTGCCGACGCACTTTGGCATCAAAGTTCAGGCCACCGGTAGTGAAACCGCCGGCTTTCAGGATCTCATACATAATCAGCGCATTTTCTTCGACGCTGTTGGGGAACTGATCGGTATCCCAGCCCAGCTGCAGGTCGCCACGGTTAGCATCTACCGAACCGAAGATGCCCAGCGCCGCCGCCGTGGCAATTTCATGTTGAAATGAGTGACCCGCGAGCGTGGCGTGATTGGCCTCGACGTTAACCCGGATCTCATTCTCCAGACCAAACTGCTTCAGGAAGCCATAGACGGTAGCAACATCGTAATCATACTGATGTTTGGTTGGCTCCTGAGGTTTCGGTTCGATCAGCAATGTGCCGGTAAAGCCGATACGGTACTTGTGCTCCACCACCATCTGCATAAAGCGGCCAATCTGTTCGCGCTCGCGCTTCAGGTCAGTATTCAGCAGAGTTTCATAGCCTTCACGCCCGCCCCACAACACGTAGTTTTCGCCGCCTAATTTTTGCGTCGCCGCCATTGCCGCGTTGACCTGTGTTGCAGCCCAGGCAAAAACTTCCGGATCCGGACTGGTTGCCGCTCCCGCACCGTAGCGGGGATGGGTAAAACAGTTTGCCGTTCCCCACAACAGTTTTACCCCCGTTTGCTGCTGTTTTTCCGCCAGCAGATCGGTGATAACCGCGAAATTATGCAGATACTCTTTCACCGAATTTCCCTGAGGCGCCACGTCGGCATCGTGAAAGCAGTAAAAGGGCACGTTCAGCTTGTCGAAAAATTCAAAGGCAATTTCCGCTTTCAGTTTGGCCTGTTCCAGCTCGCTGCCCGCCTTGAACCAGGGACGATCGAACGCGCCCGTGCCGAACATGTCCGTACCGGCCCAACAAAAGGTGTGCCAGTAGCAGGCAGCGAAACGCAGATGATCTTTCATCTTCTTACCCAGAATGATTTCATCCGGATTGTAGAAGTGAAAGGCGAGATCGTTCTGGCTGTCAGCGCCTTCGTAATCAATTTTACCCACGTGTTCAAAATATTCTTTCACCGGAAATTCCTTATTTATTCACTGTCAGGAAATAACACTATGCAAAGTCCGCTTCGCGTCTGACAATTATAAAATCTCACATTGTTATTCTGTAATATCCCATCCATGACCGGGATCACATGACAACACCAGCGTCTATTAAGCCGTTAAAATTTGACATGTGATGGTTATCATAAAAAGCAAAAAGACGGTTACGATTACCATAAATTGTAATTTCCATTGCCACCCGCCAGGCCTATGTTGGGTTCACAACAGCCCACCGTCGTTTATTTGTTGCAAAGCAGAGTATCTGCAAGATGCGGTAGCCTGCGGATAAATAAAAAGGCTCCGCCTGATTCGGTATATTTTATCAAGAGGTAACTATGGCAATATCCCCAGATATCAAAGCCAGCAACCGCTATGTCATTTCCATCACGCTGGTAGCAACATTAGGCGGATTATTATTCGGTTATGATACCGCCGTTATCTCCGGTACGGTTTCATCGCTCGATGCAGTGTTTATTTCTCCAAGGGGGCTGAGTGAATCAGCAGCGAACTCTCTGCTCGGCTTTTGCGTTGCCAGCGCGCTGATTGGCTGTATTATCGGCGGGGCCTGCGGCGGGCCGCTGAGCGCACGCTTCGGCCGTAAAAAAACGCTGATTGTCGCGGCCGTGCTTTTCTTCCTGTCCGCTGTGGGATCGGCTTTCCCCGAACTGGGCCACCGCTCCGTAGATGCAGATAACGGCGTTCCCTGGTATCTTTCCGGCTATCTCAGCGAATTTGTTATTTATCGTATCATCGGCGGTATCGGCGTTGGACTGGCATCAATGGTTTCGCCTATGTATATTGCTGAAATAACGCCGGCAAAAATCCGTGGCAGAATGGTGGCTTGTAATCAGTTCGCTATTATTTTAGGCCAGCTGCTGGTCTACTGCGTTAATTACGGCATTGCGTTATCGGGAAGTGAAACCTGGCTTAATACAATGGGCTGGCGCTTTATGTTTCTTTCCGGCGCCGTGCCGTCGCTCCTTTTCTTTGTATTGCTGTTTGCCGTACCGGAAAGCCCTCGCTGGCTGGCAACAAAAGGATTGACCGTAAAAGCAGCTGAAATTTTGGAAAAACTTGTTGGCAAAGCGCAGAGCGTGATTGAATTACGCAATATTACGCAGTCAGTGAATAATAAAAACGCCTCGCACTCTCTGTTCTCTTTTGGGATGGGTATCATTGTTATCGGTATTTTCTTGTCAGTATTCCAGCAGTTCGTGGGCATTAACGTGGTACTTTATTACGCGCCAGAAGTGTTCCGCTCAATAGGATCCAGTACGGACGTTGCGCTGCTGCAAACCATCATTGTTGGGGTAATTAATTTAATCTTTACCACTATCGCTATTATGACTGTCGATAATTTTGGCCGCAAACCGCTGCAAATTATCGGCGCATTAGGCATGGCGGTAGGGATGTTCACGCTCGGCACTGCGTTTTACAGCAAGCTTTCTGGCGTTGTCGCCTTGGGCGCAATGCTGTTTTACGTCGCCTCATTTGCCATTTCATGGGGGCCAGTATGCTGGGTATTACTGGCTGAAATTTTTCCAAACCGTATTCGCAGTAAGGCAATGTCAATAGCGGTTGCCGCTCAGTGGATTGCAAATTATCTGGTCTCCTGGACTTTCCCGATGATGGACAAAAATAGCTACCTGAATGCGCACTTCAATAATGGCTTTGCTTACTGGCTGTATGGCGTAATGGGCCTGATGGCCGCACTGTTTATGTGGAAATTTGTGCCGGAAACGAAAGGGAAATCGCTGGAAGAGCTGGAAGAGCAATGGCAAAAACCCGCGCCGGAACGCCTTAGCGAGGCCACCGTGAAAGATTAATATTTATCAGGGTAGTGTCCGGTCAAATCGCCGGGGCCATGCATGAATGGGCCCCGGCATCAGGCTAATCCTTTTCGTAAGGATCCTGTTTGTCGTCTTCACTGTCATCCCGGTGGCGAGGGATTTCTCCATGCTGATCGGGAGCGTCCTTCGCCGGATGGTCGTCTTCTTCATAAGGATTTCCCGCCGAAGGTGCCGCCTCCGGCAAGCCTTTATGTACATCACCCTCTTCTTTACGTTTTTCGTTTGCTTTTTTTTCTGACATCTTCCTCTCCTTTTATTTCCAGTCTGTTAAGTGTAGTTGAGGAATTTTTAAGCCGTAAAATAGCCAACATGCTGTTATCAGCTCTGCTCACGTTTGATTTTCAGCGCAGGTCATTAAAAACGCGTGAGTGATGCAAAACCCACTATCTGTAACACATTAATAATAAAGCTTTAATTTATTAATTCTATAATATTGCTTTGTACAATCTGAAAAAAGCTGTACAAGTATAAGAAACATGCTTCACCGGGCCTTATACGCGCCCGGACAACTTTTGATCAGCAGAGGAATGACGCATGCAGCAGAATGGATATCATGCCTTATCGGTTAACAAGATGGCCCATTACTTTAGCAGCGCTTCCCTTCCTTCTCAGCAGGAAACGTTGGGGAGTATCGTTGTTGAAATTTTGCGAGCAGGAAAGTACCTCAACCTTAAATCTGTCTGCACTAAACTTTTGCGTCGTCTGGAAGTTGCCCGCAGTGCAGAAGAAGAGAAACATTACCAGGAGCTGATTCGCCTGTTATTTACGCAATATGCGTAAAACTATTTGCCCCGCGGCTGGCAGGTGCCGGAGTCACTGGGTGATCAACCACTATCCTCGTAAGCAGAGCTCCCCGGCGCTGATGTCAGCGAAATCGCAGCGATGCGGTGCATTTAACATTTTTTCTGCCGTTGTATAAACTTAGTAACTTTCTGAATCTGTATATCGCAGGGAGTTATTATGATTGATCATCTGGACCACCTTGTACTGACGACACGCGACATCGCTTCATGCACGGATTTCTATACGCGCATCCTGGGTATGGAGAGAATCGGCTTTGGCGAAAATCGCCAGGCCTTCATGTTTGGCTCGCAAAAAATTAATATTCATGAATACGGGAAAGAAATTAATCCGAAGGCGCACCTGCCCGTTCCCGGTTCGCTGGATCTGTGCTTTATCTGCTCTCAGCCGCTTGAAGCGGTCATCGCTCACCTGAAAGCGACAAATACTGACATCATTGAAGGCCCGGTTAAGCGTACTGGTGCCCGGGGCAACATCACCTCTGTTTATGTGCGAGATCCTGATTTAAATCTAATAGAATTGTCACGTTACGATGAACAGCAGTCTTAACAGAGGCCGGGGAGCATAATTTTTTACCGCTTCTATTCCCAGAGCGCTAAGGTTACGCTCAGGCAAGCCGATAACCTCAACCTGGAGGCAGTATTGCCTTATTAAGCTTAAACTCTCTCAGGTTGAGGTGTGCATGAACATTACGCAGCGTCTTTTTTTAACATTTGCTATGCTGGCCCTGGCGTTATGCAGCCTGGCCTTTGTTTCGTTCTCGATCATATCCGGCTTTCAGTCGCGATTTGAATACGTGCAAAACAATACTATCCCAAGCATTAAGGATCTTAACAAATCAATCAGTGCAGCCAGCAGTCTGGGCATCTTGCTTTATAAACATCAGTCCGTAATTAATGATGAAAAATTCCCCGAAGCTGAACAGAATATTAATAACGTTCTGGACGAGTTAAAGAAACTCACTGATTATTATAAAAATAATGATATTTCCAGTGAGGAAGACAGCCAAATCACTAATCAGGTTTATCAGGATATTGATGCCGTTCGTGCCGCGCTGCCTGCGTTTTTGGAGGCGTCACGTGCTCATAATCATGCTTTGACAATAGCCCTGCTTCAGGGCGATACCGGCATCGGCAAGGCCGGCAGAAAACTGGCAGCCGACTTAAACAAACAGATTGAATTGAATATCGAAATTGGTAACGCGCTGAAAGGCCAGAACCAGGAGATTTATACCAAAACCATCTGGATTATGTCCGTCAGTGTGGCATTCATTATTATTTTATTAAGCTTCTTTGCGATCAGAACCATTACCACCATCAGGAAAAGCTTAATTAATATTGAAAATACCATGCTAGAGGTGAGCAGTAGTCTTGATTTGACCCGTCGGGCTGATGACACTAAACAGGATGAGATCGGTAAAACCGCATCTGCTTTTAATAAGCTCCTTGGCAAATTTTCTGAGACATTATCATCCGTTAACAGCTCTGCTTTGTCGGTCAGTACCGGCTCATCGCAGATTGCTGCGGGTAACGAAGACCTCTCTTCACGTACTGAAGAACAGGCTGCCTCGCTTGAACAGACGGCTGCCAGCATGGCGGCACTCAGTGAGACGGTTAAAAGCAACTCGCTCAGCGCAGATGAAGCCAGCACGCTGGCTAATACCGCCAATAATCTTTCCGTTGAGAACGGTGCCTCCGTTAAGGCGATGCTGCTGACGATGAACGATATCCGTACAAGTTCAGGCCAGATTTCGGAAATTACCGGCCTGATTGAGAGTATCGCTTTCCAGACCAATATTCTGGCGCTTAACGCTGCGGTTGAAGCAGCAAGAGCCGGCGAGCATGGACGTGGCTTCGCCGTCGTGGCCAGCGAGGTGCGTAACCTGGCACAGCGATCTTCCTCTGCCGCCCGTGAGATTAAAGGATTGATCACTACCTCTGTACAGCATGTAGAGAACGGCACGGCTCAGGCTGCTAACGTGGGTGAGAACTCAGAAAAAGTAACCGAATCCATCAAGCAGGTAGCAACGATTGTGAACGAAATAGCCAGTTCTGCTACCGAGCAGAGCCGTGGCATTGAACAGGTGCATCAGGCCATTGGTCAGATGGATGAAGTGACCCAGCAGAACGCCGCGCTGGTTGAAGAGGCTTCTTCCGCTTCTCATTCACTCCAGAATCAGGCCGAAAATCTCAGTAAACTGGTGTCATCGTTTAAATTGATGTCTGAAGTATATGGTAATCATCAGGCTGAAAAACCCGTTAAGCAGCCGGTAAAACGTCCGGCAAAACCAGTTATCTCGACACAGGATGAAAGCTGGGAAAGTTTCTAATCGGTAAAAAAGGTGCTGTTTACCCGGTTGTAATCAGCACCTTTTGCTCAATTAATTAAAAGTACAATCGCGTCCTGAGGGTGCACCAATAATCCGGGACATTTTATCACAGACAATAACAACCTGGTTTCCCTTCTTCAGCGACATAGCGGCGGCTTTTTGGGAGTCTTTCATTTCCATTCGCGCAGCCATAAACTGGTTATCCGTTTTAAGACTGATAATAATGGAATCGGTGAAATCCTTATCAATCGACTGCACAATCCCTGTTACCGCAACCCGCTTGCCTTTAAGCGCTTCATCCGTTGCCACTTCATTCTCTTCATAAGCATTGAACAGCTTACGAGCGGTAGTTTCATATACCGGTTTTTGTTGCGCTGCCGAGGCTTCAGATTGAGCCGCTGAGTTTGATGAGGTTGCCTGAGAGGTGCTGCCTGATGATGAAGCGTTTTCATCTTTACCAACAAAGAAGCCAAGTAAAATTAATGCAACAACGATGTAAAAAACCCACCTAAAAAACTTTTTCATGGATATCCTTATTTAATCCTAAACAGAGCTTTTAAACTTTAATGTTCCCTTACAGGGCATGGCATTAACACCACAGTGAGAGCTGAATACTTTCCCTGGAATGCTAATTTTCTATCCGGAATGCTGATACGTTACCAGCTTCCCTGATTTTTAACACAGCAGCAACTTTTCAGATCGGCCAAAAATCTGAGACGGATTCAAAGCGCTGTAATGTTATGATTTCACTGGATATCAAACATTGATCGATGTAACAAAAGCCATAAACAATCAGTTTTCCAGCTATTAATTTACCCTTTTTTGTTTCTTAATTTTTTGGCTTACGTTATTCATCGCACTGGTCAGGAAATTTTGGGACTTTATCGGCAGATTTTCACAGTTCATCGAATCACCGTTGTGAGGTTGATAAAATGTTAAAATTACTTACCGCAAGGTGCAGGCGATAAAGTGCGGCCTGGATAGACGGCACAACATCCCGTGGCTGTGCCTGATAAACAGAAACAAGCAGCTTTTATCAAAGATCCTCACGGGTCGTCTCGAACAAAAATATGAATTTTTATCTGGTTGAAACGTCACCTGGTACAGGCGCTTGCGGAACGCTGGCTGAATGAATTTAATAGCGAGACGCTTAATATCGCTGCTCGCGCTCCGGGAAAGACGCAGCATCATGAAATTCATTAATATTTTAAAATATGATCGCCATCACATAATTTCCTGCACCTAAGTTAGTTCTTAAAGCAGCGGTTAACCATGACTTTACCTTAAATGCATCGATATGATTAATCGTAAAATTTATAAATGACAAATTGAATTTATCGTCCCGAACCATTTTACTTTAAATATAATTATTTCTTTTATTAAAAAATGGTTAATAGTATAAATCAACCTCAGGCTTGTTTAACAAACCTCAATACCAGCGGCAATTAAAAACAACACATATAACACTCATCAATGTGAATGGGTTTTAAAAAAGCCCTGTTTTAAATTAAACATTTTGTTGTCTCAACTGGATGCTTTGCGATCGTAACTTCATGTTAAAAATCAGCAAACCACTCAATCCCCGGAGGCGTATTATGGCCACGTTAATCACTCTTAACGTCACTAACATGAACAAAATGGATAAAGATATATTTATCTTTCAAGAACCTTCTTTATATGAAGGAGGCGAAACTCCGTTTGTTAATAGCATTTACACCGGCAAACTTTATAACGATCAAATATTAACGTTTAGAATATATGTGCAATATTATGGTGGCGTGCAAGAAAACAAATCAGAACCAAAAATAAATGAACCCTCAGGCGAAAGATCGGCTATAAAAATTGTTGAGCTTACGCCTAATAACAACGAGGAAGTAAATAACTCTATCAATATGGTGATGGATGATGAGGAAAATTAGTATTTAGAAAACGCTATTTATGACCCAGAAACACAAGCGGGTGCATTTAGAATATCGACGCCGACATATGGGTCTTTCGATAAAGTTTTCTATGCTGGTTGAGCCGTAAGGGCTTCCAGTGGTGAAGTTATTATGTCAAATTTCATCGAAGCAAGCCCTAACAGCAACATGGATTTTCAACCTCAGCTTAAATTCTATGTTCAGGTTGGGAGTTATGAAGCTGGAAATGTAATGGATTTCACAACATCTTCAAAAAATGCAGGATTTTGTGATGCATCAAAGGGAGATTATACATTCAATGTTATCTATACAGACAAAGGTGAATGGGAAGTGACAGCAGATGAAAAAACCTTTGAACCAACAGAAGGTGAGGCTGGCAGTATTAAGATAGAAAAATCCCTCACAGCAGCCTAAAGGTGCCATGCACAGTAAAAATAAAATTAATTTACGGCTTAGCTAAAGGAATGCTGAGCCGTACTTTTAACTTTCATCTTTTATTAAGACGGGTTAAAGATTTTAAATAACCCCCCCTTCGCATCGCCCTGGACTTTATTTATGTCACTTTTCGCTAAGTTAATTACCAGTTAAAAAGTGAAAAATGCTAACACAAAAAATATTGGCACCGATTTATATAGCCAGGGAGTTTAAATGCTTTATGCCGTACATTTTTTTGATAATCCCGCCTGGCTTGAGATACGTATTTACGCCGGAGCGTGCAAGAGGCCGTCACCAATCCAAAAAAAAGACCAAAGACGATTCCTGTCTTTGGTCCAGGGAAATGGCTCGTTGAGAGCCGTGCGCTAAAAGTTGGCATTTATGCAGGCGATGTCGCCTTGCCCTTTAAAAGGTAGTACAGACGTGAGGATTTTCCAGCCAGTTGTAAACAGGGCCAGAGGAAGATGATGACTCTGTGATCGTAACGGCAGAAATGATTACGGCTGGGAAATACCCGGAGGGATCTGCTACCGCGTAAATAGTCACGCGGCGGCAGAGCACAAGTCAGTCACACAGCTTTTGAGCGCGCTCGATAAAGGGTGCGAGGCTCTTTTTCTGGCCCGGCTGCTGAGGATCGTCAATCTGAATCACGCTAATCGGCTGAGCTTTCGCCCGTCCGCTTTTTACCAGCTGCATCGCGATGTCGTTCAGCGGATACTGCACCAGCGTACTGGGATTGATAGCGAAAAGCGCGCCGCCCTTCGCACAGGTGAGCATCACCTCTTCCCGATCAAACGCCCAGTTGTTTTTTCCCATTTCAAAACGGCTGACGGTGATGATTTCCGCCGCCATCGCGCTGGAACAAAAACTTAATGCGATCAATAAACTGGCCAATTTTTTCATGATATTACGATCTCTCTCTGAATAACGCCTGTGCACCAGGCGGTCAATAAAATCAGGCGGGTTCGAGCGTGGCAAAGACGCTGACCAGCAGCAATACCAGCGCAGACAAAAAAACTTCTGCCAGCGTGGTAAGCATAAAAGTGTGCTGCGCCCGCGCGCCGCTACGCTGAAAACGCGGCACCAGTGAATAGCGGTTATAGAGCGCGATGCCGCACATCGTCATCACCAACAATGTCTTGGCGAGCAGCAGCATAGTGTAAGGTTGCAAATGGGTCGGAGGCCATTCGGGAAGCAGTATCATCGCGTTAAGCATACCGGTAATAATCACCAGCGCGACGGCAAGATGCCCCCAGCTGGAAAAGCGCATCATCGTACGGATAGCATCATAACGCGTCGCCAGCTGCCTCGCCTCACGCATCAATAACAGTACCGGCAACAGCCCCCCCGCCCAGAAGGCCGCGGAGAGTAAGTGTACGACTTGGATCCCTCGCTGAATGCCGCCTGCCACGCCATCCAGCATGGCCGCGTGCCCGACAAAAGCCAGGCCGGCCAACTGTCCTGCTGCGCTAAACAACCACGTCAGTTGTTGTAAGCGTCCTTTTAACAGAAGCGCGGCAACGCTAACGGCGGCCATCAGCAGTTGCCATTGCCATGCCTGACCAAAGCGCGTTTGCGCTACCGCCCGCCAGACGCTGAGATTGCTGATATCCTGCCAGCCGTTGCCCATCAGCCCGGTCTGCGCAGCCAGCAGCAGAATCGCAGTGGTCAGCGCAGTCCACGCGCTGAGAGTGAGCAAACGGTGGAACCGGCCAGTGAGCGTTTCTCTGAAGCGTGCAGGAGCCAGCAGCGCGGTATAAAGGCTGCCGCCAGCAAGCGTCATCAGCGCAGTAAAATGCAGCCAGCGACAGAGAATATAAAAGAAGCTAAGTGACATCTCACTTCACGCTGAAGGTATAGTTCCCTTGCGTTTTGTGCCCATCCACAGAGAGCACGTGCCAGCTGACCTGATAATGTCCACTGGTCAGCGGTTTTTCCAAAGGCACAATCATTTGATTATGTTCTCTTGGCGCACGGGCGGCTTTCGCCAGCGGTACAGCCTGATTGTTACCATCGGTGATTTCCACGCCGCTGAAAGCCGGTTCGATATCTTCAGAAAAAGTCAGCGTTAGCGCCTGCGGAGAAGCAGTAACGTTCGCATTCGCCGCGGGATACTGGCTTTTGAGGTGGGCGTGAGCAGAAGCTTGCTGAGAGAAAGCGGCAGCGGCAAATGCCAGCGCCATAACCATAGAGAACTTACGCATAAATCGTATCATCCTGACCAAAGCAGCCCTGAGCTGCGGTAAGGCCGAAAGAATACTCCGCTTAAAATAAGGTGTCGAGTCGTTAACAGCCTGAGCGCCTCATCGTGCTTGCGAAACGTTCGCGACTGCTTTATTTTTGCGGCGATTATCAGGAGATTTTTATGAATTACAATCTGGCCGAACTGACCCAGGAAGAGAAAGACAAGGTAAATGTGGATTTGGCAGCGGCAGGCGTGGCTTTCAAAGAGCGTTATAACATGCCAGTTGTAGCCGAAATGGTGGAGCGCGAGCAGCCCGAGGCGTTGCGTGAATGGTTCCGCCAGCGCCTGGCGAGTTACCGGCAGGCGTCGCTGAGTCTGTCGCGTTTACCTTACGAACCGAGGCAAAAATAGTCGCTGAATTTCGCTTAATTTGCTTGTTTTTCCCTCCCGCTTCGGTTGAGATATCGCCTTAAACCGTCCTACGAGAGAATATATGTCTGTCTGGAGTGTCGCTGCTGCACAATCGGGCTCGCGTCCGGGAGATGTTGACTGGAACATCTCGCATCATCTTGACTTTATCAATCAGGCGGCTGAAAAGCGCGTTGATTTGGTTATTTTCCCGGAGCTGTCCATCACAGGTTACGAACTGGAGATAGCCAGCGATCTGGCAATGCCTGTCGACGATGCCAGGCTGGATGTGTTAGCCGAGGCGGCGACGCGGCATAAAATGGCTATCGTGACCGGCTTGCCGCTGCTGTATGAGGATGAAATCCGCCTCAGCGCCCTGACGTTTTTGCCGGAAGGGACGCGTCTCGCTTACTGCAAACGTAACCTTGTTCCTCAGGAGCAGGCTTTTTTCCAGGCGGGTCAAAGCGTGCCGCTGTTTGGCTATCAGCACCATAATGTTGCGCTGGCAATCTGTGCTGATATTGCGGTAGAAGAGTTCGCTGCCGATGCGGCCAGCCGTGGCGCTAATCTTTATGCCACCAGCGTTTTGCTCTCTGAGAACGGCTACGAAAAGGATTGCGAGTACCTGGCCCGCTGGTCCCGTGAATACAAAATGGCGGTGATGATGGCCAACCATGCCTTGCCTACCGGCGGCTATCAGAGCGCCGGAAAAAGCGCGTTATGGGATGAAAACGGCAACCGGGTAGTACAGGGCGGCAACGGCGAGCAGCTGGTCATCGCCCGCCGTACAGGTAAAGATTGGCAAGGAGAGGTGCATTCGTTACGCTAGCCGTTGGTTTATTGAGAAGGACGAAATATGTTACGCGTGATCGACACCGAAACCTGTGGTTTACAGGGTGGCATTGTTGAAGTGGCGTCAGTCGACGTGATTGACGGCAAAATCGTCAATCCGATGAGCGATTTGATCTGCCCGGATCGCCCAATCAGTCGTCAGGCAATGGCGATTCACCGCATCACCGAAGCGATGGTGATGGGCAAGCCGCCAATAGAACAGGTTGTCAGTCGCTATCACGGCAGTCCTTATTATGTGGCCCACAATGCCAGCTTTGATCGCCGCATGCTGCCCGAAATGCACGGGGAATGGATCTGCACCATGACGCTGGCGCGTGGGCTGTGGCCGGGTAAAAAATACGGTAATCAGGCGCTGCGTGAATCATTACAGCTGAATGTCACCCCTCCTGCCGGGCTGCATGCTCACCGTGCTTTGTATGACTGCTACGTTACCGCCGCGCTGCTGATCCGCATCATGGAATTTTCAGGTTGGGATGCCGCTGAGATGGTTCGCCGGATGCAGGTTCGGGGTTCCAGCGCCACTTTTCCCTTCGGGAAGTATCGCGGCAGCCGGATTGATGATGTCGTGAAGCGCGATCCGGGCTATCTCAAATGGATGCTGAAAAATATCCCGGATCTGAAACCCGACCTGCGCAGCGCAATGGAGCGGGCGTTGTCGGCAGATTAATGTGTGTTGGCCGTGGTCAGCGTCTCCTGAGCCAGGCCAATCAGGAATGCGTATTCCAGCGCGACGCCCTCGTATGATTTAAAGCGCCCCGATTTTCCGCCATGCCCGGCATCCATATCGGTGCAAAGCAGCAGCAGATTCTCATCGGTTTTCATGTCGCGCAGTTTCGCCACCCATTTCGCGGGTTCCCAGTACTGTACCTGGGAATCGTGCAGGCCTGTCGTCACCAGCATATGCGGATAGCTTTGCGCGCTGACACAGTCGTAAGGGCTGTACTGGCGAATGTAGCGATAGTACTGCTCGTCAGCAGGGTTGCCCCACTCGTCATATTCTCCGGTCGTCAGCGGGATAGTTTCATCCAGCATGGTGGTGACAACATCCACGAAAGGCACCTGCGCGACTACGCCATGGAAGCGTGACGGCGCCATATTGATAACGGCTCCCATAAGCAGGCCGCCTGCACTTCCCCCCATCGCATAGAGCTTTTCAGGATTGCCATACCCTTTCTCCACCAGCGCATTAGTGACGTCAATAAAATCATGGAAGGTATTAAGTTTATTCAGCAGTTTGCCATCTTCATACCACTCCTGGCCCAGCTCTCCGCCGCCACGCACGTGAACCAGGGCGTAAACAAAGCCGCGATCCAGTAAACTCAGGCGACTGGCGCTAAAATCGGCATCCATATTGCTGCCGTAGGAACCATATCCGTAAACCAGCATCGGGCTTTTTCCTGGCCTGAAATGCTCTCGATGATAAACCAGTGAAACCGGCACTTCCACGCCATCACGCGCTTTGATCCAATGATGTTCGCTGCGGTAACGGTTTGGATCAAATCCTTTTACTTCAGACTGCTTCAATATCCTGCGCTCTCCGCTGTCCATATCCATTTCAAACAGCGTATCGGGCGTGGTCATTGAGGAATAACCGTAACGGAGTTTTGAGGTCGCCGGATCGGGGTTATACGCCAGCCAGGTGACGTACGCCGGGTCGTCAAAGGCAATCCCGAAATCTTCTCCGGTCTGCCAGTTAATTTGCCGGAGACTGGTCAGCCCTCGCTGCCGCTCTTCCACCACCAGCCAGTCTGCAAACAGCGCGAAATCCTCCAGCCTGATATGGTCGCGAGCAGCAATCACCGTCTCCCACTCCTGTTCATTGAAATGGTCGGTTCGGTACAGACCAAAGTTTTTTCCTTCGCGGTTCGATCTGACATAAAAGTGGTGCTGATAGTGATCGATTGTATATTCGTGATCTTTACGGCGCGGGCTGAAAACCTGCGGTTTAGCATCTGCGAATTCGGCATCCAGCAGTAAAATCTCGCTGGTTGTGCTGCTGGCAAGCGCGATCAGGATAAAGTGTTCAGACGTGGTTTTGTGCACGCTGACATAGAAAGTGTCATCTTTCTCTTCATAAACCAGCTCGTCATCCTGCTGCGAAGTGCCTAACCGGTGACGCCAGACCTGCCATGGCAACAGCGTCTGTTTATCTTTCAGCACGTAGTAAAACGTCTGGCTGTCGTTAGCCCAGACAAAGCTGGAGGAGACGTTTTCCAGCACTTCCGGATACCAGCTGCCGGTTGCCAGGTTACAGAAGCGAATACCGTACACGCGGCGAGACAAAAAATCTTCCGCCAGCGCCATCGTCTGGTTATCGGGGCTGATGCCTAAGCCACCCAGCGTATAAAACTCGCTGTGGGCAGCACGCTGATTACCATCCACAAGGATGTCCCATTGATCCGGCGTAGCGGTCTGTTCCGGCTGGCGGGTGTAAAGCGCGTATTCGTTGCCCTCTTCATAGCGGCGCTGATAACGAAAACCGTTTTTCACGTAAGGAACGGAATGGTCCTGTTGCGGGATGCGGTCAACAATCTCTTTCAGCACGTTATCCTGCAACGCCTGCTGCGTATGCATAATGGCTTTGCCGTAATCATTTTCCGCATGGAGATAATCGAGCATTTCGGTATTGGAGCGTTCATCATCACGCAGCCAGTAGTAATTATCGACGCGTGTTTCGCCGTGAAGCGTCATCTCATAAGGTATTTTTTTGGCGACTGGTGGTTTTATCATTCTCGGCCCCGCTTAATCAGTTACATAGAGTAAGGGTGGCAGCTGTAAGGATGATTGCCAAGGGTAAAGCGAGCGAACAGAGGAATATTATTGGTATCGGGTGGCTGCGCCCCACCCGGGGAACGGGTTAAATTCAGTACCAGTATAAACATTAAGCGGGAAGTTTGGCTTTCTCGGCCTGAATATCCTTTGCCATGCTGTCACGGACATCCTGCGGGATTTTCAGTTCATCGCCCAGCGCCTGTAGATAGCTACGCTCCATAAAGTGGTCCACATCAATGACCAGATTGCTGAGGAAATAGACTTCCAGCGCTTCCTCCTCGTTTTTTACATCATCAGCCAGCATTTTTGGATCGAGCGGCATATTAATCGCGCGCTGGATCAGCTTTTCGCCTTCTGCACCTAAACCGGCCTGATGAATGTGTTCATCGATGGCCTGCCGTTCCTGACCATCAATATGGCCGTCGCTTTTCGCCGCAAAGACCAGTGCCTGAACCAGTCGTTCTGCACGCCGGTCGACGGACGATGATTGCTGACCGAACTGCGCTTCACTTTGATGAGTTTCGTTAACCCGCTGCTTATATTTATTCCACAAAACGGCCGCCGCCGCCGCGCTTCCACCTACAATCAGCGCATTTTTGCCGTATTTCAGAAGCAGATTACGGGAGGATTTACTGGCAATCAGCATGCCTGCCAGACCGCCCAGCGCGCCAGGCGCCAGCATCTTACTCAGGCCTTCCCCGCCGTTGCCGCCCTGCTTGCTGCTACCCAGTACCGTTTGTATTTGCTGTAGCCAGTTACTCATCACCTGCTCCTTTCAGAAAGAAAGTCACCAGCATAGAGCGCTCCACGTCAAGAAGCGTCAAGCCAGGCAAAGCCTGGAAAACCTTCGGCTCCTGCACTTCGTCTGCAAATCTCAACAAATCACTATACTTAGCTCGCCCGTCAGCTTTTCACCGTCTTTTGCAACGTGCAGCGGCGGCATCTGGAAAGGCTGGCAGATAAGAGAATGTTGCATATTTTGATAAGGGGAAAAAAGGATGCGTTTTAACGATAACCCGCTGTTTATCAATACGGTTTTGTTGGGCGGCAGCCCGGAAGAGAAATTACTGGCGGCCGCTCAGGCTGGCTTCAGCCAGGTTGAGCTCTGGCGGCAGGATGTGGAGCAGGCCAGCGGTAGCGCAGTGCAGCTGGCGGAATTGTTTCAACAACAAAAACTGTTGCTAACCGATTACCAGGTGTTGCTGGATTTTGATGGCGCGCCGGATGACCAGCGTCAGGCTAAACGTGATGAAGCAGTGGAAATGATGGATACCGCTCTCAAACTGGGTGCCACCACAATCCTGACGCCGGCTTCAACGCATCATGCCTGCATTGCCGATCGTGAAGAGGAAGATCTGTGCTGGTTAGCAGATGAAGCGGGAAAGCGGGGGCTGCGCGTCGCCTATGAAGCGATGGCGTGGAGTACGCATATCAATACCACCAGCGCCGCATGGCAGCTGGTTCAGCGTATAGATAAGCCAAACTTGGGTCTGGTAGTAGATGCCTTTCATATTTTTGTGCTCGACCGTACCGTTGCTGACCTGGAGGGCATTCCGATGGAGAAGATTTTCCTTGTCCAGCTTTCCGACCTGGCCACAAAGCCTGATAAGGCGCATCTGATCGACACCGCCCGCCACAAGCGTTTATTACCCGGCGAGGGCAACTTTCCGCTGCACACGTTACTGGATTATCTGGCCGGGAAAGGCTACAGCGGGCCGATAGGGCTGGAAGTCTTCAATGACGAAATCCATCGGCAGCCGCCGGTGACAGCCGCGAAAGAAGCCATGCAGGCTTTAAAGACATGCTGCGGAGACGCTTCTTTCAGTCATACTCATTAACCCGCCAGCGCCGGTTTCTGACCTGAACAAACAAGCCCGCAAAGCAGGCTTGTTTGTGCTCCGGTCGGGGCAGTCACAACCCAGGCGGGTAAACTCAGGCCTGCACTTACCGCCCGGCAAACGCTGGCCATAAGCTGCTACGCCGCCTTCACAGCGCGAGGCCCTTTTGCCTTCGCGGAAGAGGGGTTCTCTTCATCTACGCCAGCGGATACCGCTTCGCTCTCCGGCTCTTCTGAAACGGTCGCTGACGATGCTGTTCCTTCGGTAGCGGCTTCCGGCATCTTGCTGGTACGAACGATATGCTGCACGGCATCTTTATGCTCGGCAAGGAACATGCCCAGCGCTTCACGCTGATCTTCTTCCATTGCCAGCGGCGCAGCGCTCAGCCAGTCGCAGAACACTTCGGCCATATCGAGCATTTTGTCGTATGCATCAGCTTCTTTCTTGCTGGCGAAAGTCATCTTTTCCTCACCTTTTCTGACAACAACATATTTGATTTCAACAGCCATGGTCCACACCTCGCTTACCTGTAATTATATACAGTATATCAGCCCACCTTATTTAACTCAAGTTTGCAAATCAGATGAACGCGCAATCGTTTTCGTTTATACTGCGCGCGCATTTTTTTTCATCTCATCAGGTAAAGATTATGACGACTCTTGGTACCGCACTGCGCCCCGCCGCAACCCGTGTAATGCTGCTAGGTTCTGGTGAACTGGGCAAAGAAGTGGCGCTTGAATGTCAGCGTCTGGGTGTTGAAACAATCGCAGTCGATCGCTATGCCGATGCGCCCGCCATGCACGTTGCCCATCGCAGCCACGTCATTAACATGTTGGATGGCGAAGCGCTGAAGGCGTTGGTTGCACTGGAGCGCCCGGATTATATCGTGCCGGAAATCGAAGCCATCGCCACCGATATGCTGATTGAGCTGGAAAAACAGGGCCAGCGCGTGGTGCCAACCGCCCGTGCGGCGCGCCTGACGATGAACCGTGAAGGCATCCGCCGTCTGGCCGCTGAAGAGCTGGCGTTGCCGACTTCGACCTACCGCTTTGCCGATAACGCGGTCGATTTTCATCAGGCAGCTGAAGAGATTGGTTTTCCGTGTATCGTCAAGCCGGTAATGAGCTCGTCAGGTAAAGGGCAGAGCTTTATCCGTGAGGCGCATCAGCTTGATGCCGCATGGGAGTATGCCCAGCAGGGTGGACGGGCTGGTGCAGGCCGCGTCATTGTAGAAGGCGTCGTGAAGTTTGATTTTGAGATCACCTTACTGACTATTAGCGCTGTTGACGGCATCCATTTCTGCGCGCCCATTGGTCATCGTCAGGAAGATGGCGACTATCGTGAGTCATGGCAGCCACAGCAAATGAGCGATCTGGCATTGCAACGCGCTCAGCAGATTGCTGAAAAAGTCGTTCTGGCACTGGGTGGCCACGGTCTGTTTGGCGTTGAGCTGTTCGTTTGTGGTGACGACGTGGTGTTCAGCGAAGTCTCCCCTCGCCCACACGATACCGGCATGGTTACGCTGATTTCGCAGGATCTCTCTGAGTTTGCCCTGCACGTTCGCGCGTTTCTCGGTCTGCCCATCGGCGGCATCCGCCAATATGGCCCTGCCGCTTCTGCGGTGATTCTGCCTGAGCTGAACAGTGACAACGTTCAGTTTGCAAACCTCAACGACGTTCTTGGTGCCGGGTTACAGCTGCGGTTGTTCGGCAAACCTGAAGTTCAGGGCAAGCGTCGTCTGGGCGTAGCTCTGGCAACCGGAAATGACATTGATGAGGCCATTCAGCGCGCGATCAACTGTGCGGCTGGCGTCAAGGTTAGCGGCTAAGGTTAACGCCAGGACGGCGATGGCGCTTGAGGCTTTTTGCCTCATTCCACCAGCGAATGGCGGAGTTTGTTGTGAGGCAGACAGAAGAAAGCGGCTTTGATGGCCTGCGAATCCGGCAAGTCGCAACCTGGAGCGGGGGGAACCCCGCTTTGCCAGGGCTGTATTGGCCAGATGTCGTCACCAGCGCCTTTCATAAAGGACTGTCAGTTTTGGCTGGCAGTCCTTTTTTTGCCGTCGCGGATTAAATCGCCGCGCCTGCTACCGCTTCTTTCGCCAGCTGCGTGATGCGATCGTAATCGCCCGCTTCAAGCGCATCTGCCGGCACCAGCCATGAACCGCCGATGCACAGCACGCTTTTCAGCGCCAGATAGTCGCGATAATTAGCAGGAGAAATGCCGCCCGTTGGGCAAAAACGTACCTGAGGGAAAGGCCCGCCAATTGCCTGTAGCGCTTTAACGCCACCGTTGGCTTCTGCCGGGAAAAATTTAAATTCACGCAGGCCATAATCCAGGCCGGTCATCAGTTCAGAAACGGTGCTGATCCCTGGGATAAGCGGCACCGTGCCCGCTACCGCCGCTTCGAGCAGTGGTTCAGTAATGCCCGGGCTGATAACAAACTGCGCCCCTGCGGCGGTGACCTCTTCCAGCTGCCTGACGTTCAGCACCGTCCCCGCGCCAACGATCGCTTCCGGCACTTCCTGAATCATGGCTTTCAGCGCGTCCATCGCACACGGCGTACGCAGCGTGACTTCCAGCACTCTTACGCCGCCTGCGACCAGCGCCTTTGCCATTGGCACGGCATGTTCCAGCTTGTTCACTACGATAACCGGCACAACCGGGCCAGTTGTCAGAATTGTTTCAGCGCTTGTTTTCCAGTGGGTCATCGTCCTGCTTCTCCTGTCTGGCCAGCCACATCCCCCTGAGGACGAAGCAGGCAAAAAGCGACGCGCGCGGCGTCCGGAAAGTAAATTCGCCACTACCATACATGATTACTGCCCGCGCCGTCCATGCGCTCACCACTTTTTTGAAATGGCGGTTCATTTTTGAATGGTGCTGAATTCAGGGCATAAAAAAACCCGCCGTAGCGGGTTTATTTAAGGGCTTTATTCAAACTCATTCCATGAACGGCCGTCGCGGGTAATCATGGCCACGGAGGCAACCGGTCCCCAGGTGCCGGCCTGGTAAGGCTTCGGCGCTTCGTTATCCGCCGCCCAGGCTTCCATGATGGAGTCAACCCACTTCCAGGCTTCTTCCACCTCATCACGGCGTACAAACAGCGCCTGGATGCCGCGCATCGTTTCCAGCAACAAGCGCTCGTAGGCATCCGCCAGGTGTGACTGGTTGAACGTTTCAGAGAAGCTCAGGTCCAGCTTGGTGGTTTGCAGATTGTGTTTATGATCCAGTCCTGGCACTTTATTCAGGATCTGAATATCAACGCCCTCGTCCGGTTGCAGACGAATGGTCAGCTTATTCTGCGGCAGCTCCTGCCAGGAATCTTTAAACAGATTCAGCGCCGGGTTTTTGAAGTAAACCACCACTTCCGAGCATTTGGTTGGCAGACGCTTACCGGTACGCAGGTAGAAAGGTACGCCAGCCCAGCGCCAGTCGTCGATATCCACGCGAATAGAGACGAAGGTTTCGGTATTGCTGGACTTGTTAGCGTCCTCTTCTTCCAGGTAGCCAGGCACTTTTTTACCCTGGACAAAGCCAGAAGTGTACTGACCGCGCACGGTTTTATCGCGCACGTTGCTGTGGTCGATGCGACGCAGCGAGCGCAGTACTTTCACTTTTTCATCGCGAATACGGTCGGCTGAGAGATCGGCTGGCGGCGACATGGCGATCATGGTCAGAACCTGTAACAGGTGGTTCTGGATCATATCGCGCATCTGGCCCGCTTTGTCGAAGTAACCCCAACGGCCTTCGATGCCCACTTCTTCTGCAACGGTAATCTGCACGTGATCGATGGTGCGATTATCCCAGTTGGAAGCAAACAGCGAGTTGGCGAAACGCAGCGCCAGCAGGTTAAGCACCGTCTCTTTACCCAAATAGTGGTCAATGCGGAAAACCTGGTTCTCTTCGAAATATTCGCCAACCTGATCGTTGATTTCCTGAGACGTTTCCAGCGAGGTGCCCAGCGGCTTTTCCATCACTACGCGAGCAGGCTGTGCGTTAAGCTTCGCCAGGCCGAGACCTTTACAGATTGCGCCGAACGTTCCCGGCGGCATGGCAAAATAGTTGATGGTTACGCGCTTCTTCTGATCGAGCATTTTGCCCAGTTTAGAGAAATGCGACGCGTCATTAACATCAAGATTACAAAAATCGAGTCGGCTGCTGAGCTTATCCCACAGCGCTTCGTCGATCGTTTCCTTCATGAAGGTTTCCAGCGCTTCACGCACCACCTTGGTGTAGGCTGCTTTATCCCACTCTGCACGGCCCACGCCGATAATGCGTGATTCTTCGTGAATCTGACCGGCTTTTTCCAATTGATACAGGGAAGGCAACAGTTTCCGGCGTGCAAGATCGCCTTTGGCACCGAAAATCACCAGATCGCATGCCTGGGCTGTTTGTGTAACCGCCATTTTATTCTCCTCGTTGCAGGATAAGCCTGACCTGCCGATTCCTTGCACAGTCAGACTCTTATTGTAATTTTCTTTCATACAATGTACTGCTTTTGTCGGGTCCGCGTAAACCTGACAGGCACTGCGTAGCACAGAGTAGACCGATTAAATCGGCTCCGCCGCTGCCCGAGCGTACAGTTTGTGCGTAATTTTCCTTCTTTTTTGTTACTGTGTTCGACCGGGTGAAAATCAGACACCGCTCAAATAATGGTAAAAAAAGCAGGGAAACGTCGCGATGTCGCTGCCTGCGGGCAATTCGCACGCGGTATATTCTCTACAACTTGCTATCGGTTTCTCCACTGAATGAAATCGACAAAATGTATGAGTGACGATGTTATGACTATGCTGGAAAAAATTCAGGCTAGCCTGGAAACCCTTAGCAAATCCGAGCGGAAAGTAGCCCAGGCGATCCTCGCCGTACCTGGCGAGGCCATTCACGCCAGTATCGCTACGCTGGCGAAGCAGGCTGACGTCAGCGAACCCACCGTCAATCGTTTTTGCCATCGCATGCAGACTAAAGGCTTTCCGGACTTCAAGCTCCAGCTGGCGCAAAGTCTGGCTAACGGCACACCCTATGTCAGTCGTGATATCGATGAAAACGACAGCGTAGAGGTCTACAGCGGCAAGATCTTCGAGTCCGCGCTGGCGGGTCTGGATCGTGCCAGAAGCACGCTGGACGCAGCCAACGTAAACCGTGCCGTCGACCTGCTGACCCAGGCAAAGAAAATCGCCTTTTTCGGCCTGGGCGCTTCAGCCGCTGTCGCCCACGATGCGATGAATAAATTTTTTCGCTTCAATGTGCCTGTCATCTGTTCCGATGATATTGTTATGCAGCGGATGTGCTGCATCAACAGCACCGAAGGCGACGTTATGGTGCTGATTTCCCATACCGGCCGCACTAAAAATTTAGTCGAACTTGCGCAGCTTGCGCGGGAAAATGATGTCTCGGTTTTGGCCATTACCTCGCCGAATTCGCCGTTGGCTCGCGAAGCCACGCTGGCGCTGACGCTGGATGTGCCGGAAGATACCGATATCTATATGCCGATGGTATCCAGGCTGGCTCAGCTGACGCTTATCGATGTGCTTGCGACCGGCTTTACGCTGCGCCGTGGCGCTAAATTCCGTGATAATCTCAGACGCGTTAAGCTCGCGCTGAAAGAATCGCGCCTGGATAAAGAAGATCTGGCCGCAGTGCGGCTTTAGTATTGCTATCAGGGAGATAGCGGCCTGACGCCCGGCCGTTATCAGATAAAACAGTAACAGCCTTTCGGGAATTGCGCTGGCAATATCCTTTCAAAGTCAACGGAGTTACACATGTCCAGACGTTTAAGAAGAACCAAAATTGTCACCACCCTCGGACCCGCTACCGACCGCGACAATAACCTCGAAAAAATCATCGCCGCCGGTGCCAACGTCGTTCGTCTTAACTTCTCTCACGGCACGCCAGAAGATCATATGCAGCGCGCCAACAATGTCCGTGCTATTGCGGCAAAATTAGGCCGTCACGTTGCCATTCTTGGCGATCTTCAGGGCCCCAAAATTCGCGTGTCCACCTTCAAAGAAGGCAAAGTCCTCCTGAGCATTGGCGATCGCTTCCTGCTGGACGCCAGCCTGGGCAAAGGCGAAGGCGATAAAGAGAAAGTGGGGATTGATTATAAAGGCCTGCCAGCGGACGTGGTGCCGGGCGATATCCTGCTGCTGGACGACGGTCGTGTGCAGTTGAAAGTGCTGGAAGTTCAGGGCATGAAGGTCTTTACCGAAGTCACGGTGGGCGGCCCGCTGTCGAACAACAAAGGCATTAATAAGCTGGGCGGCGGCCTTTCAGCCGAAGCGCTGACGGAGAAGGATAAAGCCGACATCATTACCGCTGCGAAAATCAACTGCGATTATCTGGCCGTTTCATTTCCACGCTGCGGCGAGGATTTAAATTACGCGCGTCGTCTGGCTCGTGAAGCGGGCTGCGAAGCAAAAATCGTCTCTAAAGTGGAACGCGCTGAGGCCGTAGCCTCGCAGGAAGCGATGGATGATATCATCCTGGCTTCTGACGTGGTGATGGTTGCCCGAGGCGATTTGGGCGTGGAAATTGGCGATCCTGAACTGGTCGGTATTCAGAAAGCGCTGATCCGTCGCGCTCGTCAGCTGAATCGCTCGGTGATCACCGCCACGCAGATGATGGAATCGATGATCACCAACCCCATGCCAACCCGCGCGGAAGTCATGGACGTGGCGAACGCCGTGCTGGACGGTACCGATGCGGTCATGCTCTCGGCAGAAACCGCGGCCGGGCAGTATCCGGCAGAGACCGTTACCGCCATGGCCAAAGTGTGCCTTGGCGCGGAGAAAATCCCCAGCATCAACGTTTCCAAGCACCGCCTGGACGTGCAGTTCGATAACATTGAAGAAGCTATCGCGATGTCCGCCATGTACGCGGCTAACCATCTTCAGGGCGTCACGGCGATTATCACCATGACCGAGTCGGGCCGTACCGCGCTGATGACCTCCCGCATCACTTCTGGCCTGCCGATTTTTGCCATGTCGCGTCATGAGCGTACGCTGAATTTGACCGCGCTTTATCGCGGCGTAACGCCCGTCTTCTTCGACAGCAACAACGATGGCGTCGTTGCCGCACACGATGCGACCAATCTGCTGCGCGATAAAGGTTTCCTGATGTCTGGCGATCTGGTCATCGTGACGCAGGGCGACGTGATGAGCACCACCGGCACCACCAACACCAGCCGCGTGCTGCGCGTAGAGTAACCTCTGAGAGCTGAGAGGCTTAAACGAGAGAATATTCATCCAGCTGGCATAAAAGTGGTGTATGTTGGCGCGGTCGCTTCGGCGGCCGCGTTTTTTTTATCTTTTTTTTGCTGGAAGGAGCCTGCATGGCCTCATTTGTTCCGGTGTCGAGCTTAACCCGCCGTCACCTGATTTTTCCACTCTGTCTGGTGCTGTTTGAATTTGCCACCTATATCGCTCATGACATGATCCAGCCCGGCATGCTGCTGGTGACCAGCGAATTTAAGGTCGGGCCGGAATGGGTTTCGGCCTCGCTGACGGCTTACCTGGTTGGCGGTATTGTGTTGCAGTGGCTACTTGGCCCGCTTTCTGACAAATTTGGCCGTCGTCCGGTAATGCTCGCGGGCGTAGCATTCTTTATGCTGACCTGCTTCGCCACCCACTGGGTACAAAGCATTGAGCAGTTTATCCTGCTGCGATTTTTGCAGGGTACCAGCCTCTGTTTTATCGGTGCTGTAGGCTATGCCGCGATTCAGGAGGCGTTTGATGAGTCGCTAAGCGTGAAAATGATGGCGCTAATGGCCAATGTCGCGCTGATTGCGCCGCTGGCAGGCCCGCTGGCGGGCGCGGCTTTTTTATCATTCAGCGACTGGCGCACCATGTTCTGGCTGTTTGGTGCCGTTTCCGCCATTGCCCTGCTCGGTTTATGGCGAACTATGCCGGAAACGGCGGGCGATAGCGCAACGTCGCTGGCGCTAAAATCTCTGGCGCGCGGCTACGGTTCTTTGCTGAAAGACCGGCAGGTGATGGGCGGTTCGGCGGCCATCGGGCTGGTGACCATCCCCTGCCTGGCCTGGGTCGCGCTGTCGCCGGTGATCCTGATCCATGACGAAGGCCTGACCCGGCTGGATTATGCCCTGCTACAGCTGCCGGTGTTTGTCGCGATGATCGCGGGCAATCTGGTGCTCAGCCGTTTGGCGGGACGCATGCCGATTGAGCAACCGCTGCGCATGGCGGCATGGCCAATTTTAATCGGCCTGGCGCTGGCCGCGCTCAGCACCGGGATCAATGCGCACAGCTACTTATGGCTGACGGCCGGACTGAGCCTGTATGGTTTTGGCACTGGTCTGGTAAATGCGGGACTCTATCGCCTGACCCTTTTTTCCAGCGAGGCAGGCAAAGGCAGCGTCGCGGCGATACTGGGCATGATCAGTATCCTGGTCTTTGCGCTGGGCATTGAACTGGCAAAAGGCGCTTACTTTCATGGCGGCAGCTTCTGGTTCAGCCTGGTCAATCTGGGTAGCGGCCTGCTGTGGTTCTGGCTGGTACGGGGGTTTCTGCGTGAACGCAAGCGACGTGCCACGCGGGTTTCGCTGGAGTAATTTGCGGTACAGGAGACCAGCCACAATCGTTTGACGATAGCGGCTGGTCTCCTTAAAGGCGCAATGCCTTACTTCTTGCGGAAGAGATCCTTGCGTCGGTAAGGCTCGATATCGCCCTCTTTGCGGGTCTTCAACAATTTGAGGATCCAGGTGTACTGTTCCGGATTGGGCCGCACGAGGATTTCAACTTCCTCGTTCATCCTGCGCGCCAGCGTCTTGTCATCAGCTTCCAGCAGATCGTCCATCGGTTCACGAAGGTGGATATCCAGGCAATGCGTTTTGCTGTTGTAGACCGGGAACAGTGGCACCACGCGAGCGCGACAAACCTTCATCAGACGGCCTACTGCCGGTAACGTTGCTTTATAGGTTGCAAAGAAATCGACAAACTCGCTGTGCTCAGCGCCGTGATCCTGGTCGGGAAGATAATAACCCCAATAGCCCTGACGCACTGAACTGATAAAAGGCTTGATGCCGTCGTTACGGGCGTGCATGCGGCCACCAAAGCGGCGGCGGATGGCGTTCCAGACGTAGTCCATCAGCGGGTCGCGCTGGTTATGGAACATTGCCGCCATTTTCTGCCCTTCCGAAGCCAGTACCATTGCGGGAATATCCACTGCCCAGCCATGCGGTACCAGGAAGATAATGTTCTGATTTTCTGCGCGGATCTGTTCGATGATCTCTCTATTGTGCCAGGTAATGCGCTTACGGGCATGCTCGGGGCGCATCGCCAGTTCGGCCATCATCACAATAGACTGCGGTGCGGTAGCAAACATCTCATCGATGATGTTTTCCCGTTCGGCTTCAGCGACTTCAGGCATGCAGTAAAAGAGGTTGATTTGCGCGCGACGGCGGGCGCTTTTGGCATACTTTCCTGCAAAACGCCCGAGCGCGCCCAGCAGCGGATCGCGCATTTTTGCCGGGAGCCAGGCCATACCGGCGCAGAGTCCAATGGCCAGCCAGCTTCCCCAGTGACGCGGTAATAAAAAAGACTTCTGAAAGGTGGGAATAAACTCATTACTGCTTTTCTTGTTTTCCATGCACTCGCCTCAAACTTTAACCGGCTAATGATAGTGCTGACGGGCTATTTTGCAATGCCCGTTTCCTGTTGCGGATAAAAGAAAAGCCGACGGGCGATGCCGTCGGCTTCAGCGTGCAAAAATCAGGCGGGTTATTTCAGGCGTAGCTGAGGCACAACCTCGCGTACCTGCGCCAGATAGTCGCTGCGATCTTTACCGGTCAATCCTTCCATGCGCGGCAGTTTTGCCGTAAGCGGATTCACTGCCTGGTTATTGATCCAGATTTCAAAGTGAAGATGCGGCCCGGTGGAGCGACCGGTATTGCCGGTCAGGCCAATACGCTCGCCACGTTTTACTTTGTCGCCGGGTTTCACCAGCAGTTTCTTCATGTGCATATAGCGGGTCATATACTGACGACCGTGACGAATAGCCACGTAGTTGCCCGCCCCGCCGCTGCGTTTTGCCACGATCACTTCACCGTCGCCCACGGCCAGTACGGGTGTACCAAGCGGAATGGCAAAATCCACGCCTTTATGCGGCGCAACGCGGCCCGTGACCGGATTCAGACGATGTGGATTGAAATTGGAAGAGACACGATATTGTCTTGCCGTTGGGAAGCGCATAAAGCCGTGCGCGAGGCCTGCACCGCTGCGATCGTAGAATTTTCCATCGGCAGCGCGAATAGCATAGTAATCTTTGCCGCTGGTTTGCAGACGCACACCCGCCAGCTGGCTCTGCTGGCTCTGGCCGTCCAACACTTCGCGTGACATTAATACAGCGAATTTGTCGCCGTTACGCAGCTTACGGAAGTCCATCTGCCACTGTAATGACTTGATGACTGCGCTAATTTCACCGCTGCTCAGTCCGGCGGCTTTGGCACTACTGACGAAGCTGCCGTTAACCGTACCGGTCAGTACGCTGTTCTGCCACTCGCCTTTCTGGATTGCCGCAGAGGACTTGAACGTATCGCCAGAGCGATCGTAAGTGCGGGTTTCACGGCGTGAAGCTTCCCAGGTCAGGCGCTGAAGCTGCCCGTCATCGGTCAGTGTCCAGGAGAGCTGCTGGCCAATTTGCAGGTTGCGCAGATCTTTATCGACTTTGACCAGCTGATTGATATCCCCCATATCAATGCCATACTGATTAAGCACGCTGCTTAACGTATCGCCTGATGACACCACGTAATCATGCGTGCCGGTTTCGTTGGGAACATCCTGATCTAATTCATCTTTTGGCACATCATCATCAGGGGAAGGCATGTCCTGATCGATCGGCTCACTGGCTTCGGGCAAAAGCGTCCGCAGCTGGTTTTTATCCAGCTCGATGCTTTTAACAATCGCATTTTCGCCCGTGGTGGCGGGATGATAAACAAACGGCCGCCAGACGGAGACGGCCAGTGTGACAACGGTAAGCGAACCCAGCATAACGCGGTGGGTTCTTGGCAATGTGTTAAACGCCATGGCGACAGCGCGGGCAATCTGCTGCACGTATATATTCCTCTAGGCTCCTTTCAGGCAGCTCGTGTACTGGCTGGACAGCTGTGAGAGGAATTTCACGTAGCTATCCCGGTCCACGGCGATGTTCGTTCCCAGCGGATCCAGCGTTCCAGTACGGACCTGAGTTCCCCGGGCGACGGCATCAATAACGGCTGGCCTGAACTGTGGCTCAGCAAAGACGCAGGTCGCCTTATGCTCAACCAACTCTGTTCGAATTTGATGTAATCGCTGAGCGCCAGGCTGGATTTCAGGGTTAACGGTAAAATGACCCGTTGGAGTCAGACCGAAATGTTTTTCAAAGTATGTGTAAGCATCGTGAAAAACGAAATACCCTTTGCCCTTAACCGGCGCAAGCTGAGTTCCTATTTGCGTATCAGCCGTGGCCAATTCTGCCTCAAAATGCTGCAGGTTCGCGTCAAGTTTGTCTCTGCTTTGCGGCATAAGTTCCAATAATTTTGCGTGGATTGCAACCGCAGATTGCCTTGCGATTTCAGGGGACATCCACAAGTGCATATTATATTCGCCATGATGGTGATGATGTGCCTCTTCTTCCTGCGCAGGGTCGACTGCGTTGTGCTCATGTTCATCATCGTCTTCACCACGAATTAACAGCGGCTTAACTGTTGGCAGCTCAGCGAGTTCGAGCGACTTTTGCACCGGCAATTGTGCTACCGCTTTCGGCATAAACGCTTCCATTTCAGGGCCTACCCAGACAACAAGATCCGCGCCACGCAGGCGTTTGATGTCGGAGGGACGCAGCGAATAATCGTGTTCAGAAGCGCCATCGGGCAACAAGACTTCTACCGGCGTAACCCCATCGGCGATAGCGGCGGCAATAAATCCCAGCGGTTTAACGGAGGCAACCAGCGCGGCATGAGCAGGCGTGGCAAGCGAAGCGGCAAATCCGAGCGTAGAAAGCAGGGTCAATAAGGGCTTATTTTTATGTAACATAATGCTTCATTCCATCGTGACAGGTCGATGGATTGTGATATTATAACATTCTAAAACTTCTGCAACCTGTAATCGCTATGTCCTCATTGATTTGCCTTGATAAAATTTCCGTCAATTTCGGCCAGCGACCCGTGCTCTCCGAGATCTCTTTGACCTTGCAACCCGGCAGGATCCTGACGCTGCTTGGGCCTAACGGTGCCGGTAAATCAACGCTGGTTCGTGTGGTGCTGGGTTTGATTCAGCCAGATCGCGGTAAGCTGCATCGTCCCGCTGGCCTGCGCATTGGCTATGTCCCGCAAAAAATTCACCTGGACGCCACGCTGCCCCTGACCGTTGAGCGCTTTATGCTGCTGCGCGGCGGCGTGAAGCGCGCCGATATTTTGCCAGCGTTGAAAAGAGTTCATGCCGCACAGCTGCTCAATTATCCACTGCAAAAGCTTTCCGGCGGCGAGATGCAGCGTGTGCTACTGGCGCGTGCCCTGCTCAATCAGCCTCAGCTGCTGGTGCTTGATGAGCCTACACAAGGTGTGGACGTTAACGGTCAGGTCGCGCTCTATGATTTAATCGATCAGCTACGTCATGAGCTGAACTGCGGCGTGCTGATGGTTTCCCACGATCTGCATCTGGTTATGGCGAAAACCGACGAAGTGCTGTGCCTGAATCAGCATATCTGCTGCTCGGGAACGCCTGAAGTGGTGTCGAAGCACCCTGAGTTCATCTCGATGTTTGGAACGCGCGGCGCGGAACAGCTGGCGATTTATCGTCATCACCATAATCATCGTCACGATCTACAGGGACGAATTGTATTACGCAGAGGACAAGCTAAGTGATTGAATTGTTGTTACCCGGCTGGCTGGCGGGTTTCCTGCTGGCGCTGGCTGCCGGTCCGCTCGGCTCTTTTGTCGTCTGGCGCCGTATGTCCTACTTTGGCGATACGCTGGCTCACGCTTCCCTGTTGGGGGTCGCCTTCGGCCTGCTGTTAAATATCAGCCCTTTTTATGCCGTTATCGGCATTACGCTGCTGCTGTCGTTGCTGCTGGTCTGGCTGGAACGCCGCCCGCATCTGGCCATTGATACGCTGCTGGGCATCCTTGCGCACAGTGCATTGTCACTGGGGCTGGTGGTGGTCAGTTTAATGTCTGGCGTACGGGTGGATTTGATGGCGTATCTGTTTGGCGATCTGCTTGCGGTGACGCCAACCGATCTCTATACCATTGCCGCTGGCGTCGTCGTGGTGCTCGGCGTGCTGGTCTTTAACTGGCGTGCACTGTTATCGATGACCATCAGTCCGGAACTGGCGCAGGTGGACGGGGTCAATATTCAGCGAACAAAGATGGTGCTGATGCTGGTGACGGCGCTAACGATTGGGGTGGCGATGAAGTTTGTCGGCGCGCTGATTATCACCTCGTTGCTGATCATTCCTGCCGCTACGGCCCGCCGCTTTGCCCGTTCTCCCGAGCAGATGGCCGGCTTTGCCGTGATAGTCGGGATTCTGGCGGTTACGGCCGGACTGACCTTCTCGGCCTTTTATGATACGCCAGCTGGCCCGTCGGTGGTGTTGGGCGCCTCGCTGATGTTCATGCTGAGCATGGTAAAAAGGCCGGCGGTATAATAGCTAACAGCGTGCTGGCTCAGGGCGCATGCACAGGCAAAAAGCGCTCTCGCTAATAGCGGGCCGTCCATGGCCCGTGATGCTTTGCTCCGGGCTCGCTTCAGGTTTATCACCTGCCTGAGCGGCCTGAGTAGCAATCACTCTTCCCGCGTAATCCCAAAATGCTTGTAGGCATGCTGCGTAGCCATACGGCCACGTGGCGTACGCTGAATAAAGCCCTGCTGGATCAGATAAGGTTCCAGCACGTCTTCAATGGTTTCACGCTCTTCACCAATGGCCGCAGCCAGGTTATCCAGACCCACCGGACCACCGGTAAACTTATCGATAATCGCCAGCAGCAGCTTGCGGTCCATGTAGTCAAAACCTTCCGTATCGACGCTCAGCATATCCAGTGCTCTGGCGGCGACGTCGCCACTCAGGCTGCCAGCCGCACGCACCTCGGAAAAGTCTCTGACGCGGCGAAGAAGGCGGTTAGCGATGCGTGGCGTACCGCGCGAACGACGGGCAATCTCCAGCGCGCCCTCTTCACTCAGCGGCAGCCCCAGACAGGCGGCGCTGCGGCCGACGATGTGCTGAAGATCTTCAACACGGTAAAACTCCAGGCGCTGAACAATGCCAAAACGATCGCGTAAAGGTGAAGTCAGTGAACCCGCGCGGGTGGTCGCGCCAATCAGCGTAAACGGCGGCAGATCCAGTTTTATTGAACGGGCAGCCGGCCCTTCACCAATCATAATATCCAGCTGGTAATCTTCCATCGCCGGATACAGCACCTCTTCCACTACAGGGGAAAGACGGTGGATTTCATCGATAAACAGCACGTCGTGCGGCTCGAGGTTGGTAAGCATTGCCGCCAAATCGCCCGCTTTTTCCAGCACCGGCCCGGAAGTGGTGCGTAAATTCACGCCCATTTCGTTGGCGACAATGTTCGCCAGCGTGGTTTTTCCCAACCCTGGCGGGCCGAAAATCAGCAGATGATCGAGCGCGTCGCCGCGCATTTTGGCCGCCTCAATAAATATTTCCATCTGCTCGCGAACAACCGGCTGGCCGACATATTCTTCCAGCAGCTTAGGACGGATAGCGCGGTCGATAATCTCTTCTTCGCTGACGGTTCCCGGCGAGACCAGGCGATCGGCTTCAATCATGCTTTACCTCAAATAGCTGCGCGCAGAGCTTCGCGGATCAGCGTTTCACAATCGGCCTGCGGGCGGCCCACTTTGCTAATCATCCGGCTGGCTTCCTGAGGTTTATACCCCAGCGACACCAGCGCGGCAACGGCTTCTGCTTCAGCATCGTTCGCCGCATCGGCGGGTTGCACTTCACTGGTCAGTGCAAACGGCGCATCGGCGGCGAACAGATCGCCATGCATGCCTTTAAAGCGATCTTTCATCTCGACAACCAGACGCTCGGCGGTTTTCTTTCCGACCCCTGGCAGTTTAACCAGCGCGGCAATCTCCTCACGCTCAACGGCCGTCACGAACTGCTGAGCGGACATGCCGGAAAGGATCGCCAGCGCCAGTTTAGGCCCAACGCCGTTTACTTTGATCAGCTCACGGAACAGCGCCCGCTCCTGCTTGCTGTTGAAGCCAAACAGCAGCTGTGCGTCTTCACGCACCACGAAATGGGTAAAGATTACCGCTTCGTGATTCAGTTCAGGAAGCTCATAAAAGCAGGTCATCGGCATATGGATTTCGTAGCCCACGCCACCCGTTTCCAGCAGCACCAGCGGCGGCTGTTTTTCCAGAATATTGCCTCTCAGACGACCAATCACGTTAGCTTCCTTCGGAATAGATTTAATGCGGGGGTTATATCATAAAAAAAGCTGGATGGATATCCAGCTTATCAGGAACGTAGCCGACCCCGGGCCAGGTTTAGCTTTCCTTCGCCCATCCGGTTAGCGTTCTGGCTAACGTGACAATGGGTGATGGCGATAGCCAGCGCATCGGCGGCATCGGCTTGAGGATTGGCAGAGAGTTTCAGCAAGGTTCGCACCATGTGCTGCACCTGGCTTTTCTCCGCGCTGCCGATGCCGACCACGGTTTGCTTAACCTGACGCGCAGCATATTCAAAGACCGGCAGATCCTGGTTCACCGCCGCGACGATAGCGGAGCCGCGCGCCTGGCCCAGCTTCAGCGCTGAATCGGCATTTTTCGCCATAAAAACCTGTTCGATAGCGAAATAGTCGGGCTGAAACTGGGTAATGATCTCCGTTACGCCGGCGTAGATCAGCTTCAGTCGCGTCGGCAGATCGGTAACGTTAGTGCGGATACAGCCGCTGCCAAGATAGGTCAGCTGACGGCCAACCTGACGAATAATGCCGTAACCGGTGATGCGCGACCCCGGATCGATACCTAAAATGATCGCCATCACGCACCTCCGGCCAGCGGGTTTTGCAGGGACAACGCCATTACAGGGTTGCCGCAACCTCGTCAGAGATCTCACCGTTATGGTAGACTTCCTGCACGTCGTCACAGTCTTCCAGCATGTCGATCAGACGCAGCAGTTTTGGTGCTGTTTCTGCATCCATATCCGCTTTGGTCGATGGGATCATGGTGACTTCGGCTTCATCAGCATTAAGACCCGCCGCAGCCAGCGCGTCTTTCACTTCACCCAGCGATTCCCAGGCAGTGAACACATCAATCGCACCGTCGTCGTAAGTCACAACGTCATCTGCACCCGCTTCCAGCGCGGCATCCATTACCGTATCTTCTTCCAGGCCCGGTGCAAAGGAGATCACGCCTTTACGGGTAAACAGATAGGCGACGGAGCCATCGGTCCCCAGGTTGCCGCCTGTTTTGGTGAAGGCGTGACGCACTTCGGAAACGGTACGGTTACGGTTATCACTCAGGCACTCAACCATGACAGCGGTGCCGCCAGGGCCGTAACCTTCATAGATGATGGTTTCCATGTTGCTGTCATCTTCGCCGCCCACGCCGCGTGCAATAGCACGGTTCATGGTGTCACGGGTCATGTTGTTAGACAGCGCCTTGTCCATTGCCGCGCGCAGACGTGGGTTTGAACCCGCATCACCGCCGCCCAGCTTCGCTGCTGTTACCAGCTCACGAATGATTTTGGTGAAGATCTTACCGCGTTTGGCATCCTGAGCTGCTTTGCGGTGTTTGGTGTTTGCCCATTTACTATGACCAGCCATTAATTAATTCTCTCCTCGATCCCTCACAGGCTATCTTACTGGTGATTTTGTCCGCTGGCAGTACTCAGAATCCTCACGTACCAAAAGTACGCTGCGGTTCTTGCGCGCTGGCAGCGAACAAACTCACTGCGACGATGACGCCTGGAAGTTTAACTAAGCCGATATCGTCCTGATTGAACGATCGTTATTCAAAAAACGTTATTGTACAAATTCTTCAATTGCCTGGCGGTTACTCCAGGACTTGGTCAGCGCTGCGCCCGCGTGTGGCGGCAGCCACTGATAAGCCAGGTGCTCGCTGAGGGAAATCTCCCGCTCGCGGGGTAGCGCCAGACAGAACCAGTGTTCGCTGTTATGCGTCACGTCCGGTGCGTAGCGATGGCGGAAATGGGCAAAGATTTCGAATTGTATCTGACGCTGGCAATCCACTAATGTGAGCTGCTCGGCGTTGATGTCAATTCCCACTTCTTCACACACTTCCCGCCGTGCGGTTTCGGCCAGCGTTTCACCCGCTTCCTGACTGCCGGTAACGGATTGCCAGAACGCGGGATCGTCGCGCCGCTGTAACATCAGCACCCGCCCGGTATCACGGGCGAAAATCACCACCAGCACCGAGACGGGATACTTAAATGCCATCAGTTGCTCTCTGAGCCGTCTTCAGCAGCGCGCTGATACTTCGCCATCACTTCAATGCCCAGCTCGGACAGCGAGGTCGGGTTGGCGAAGTTTGGCGCTTCGGTCATCAGACAGGCTGCCGCAGTAGTTTTCGGGAACGCGATAACGTCACGAATATTGTCGGTGCCGGTTAACAGCATAACCAGGCGATCCAGACCGAAAGCTAAACCTGCATGCGGTGGCGTACCGAATTTCAGCGCGTCCAGCAGGAAGCCGAACTTCTCACGCTGTTCGTGCCCGGCAATACCGAGGATACCAAAGACGGTCTGCTGCATCTGGCCGTTGTGGATACGTACTGAGCCGCCCCCTACTTCGTAACCGTTAATCACCATATCGTAAGCATTGGCAATCGCCGTTTCCGGCGCGGCTTTCAGTTCATCTGGCGTCATATCGCGCGGCGCGGTGAACGGGTGGTGCATCGCCGTCAGGCCACCTTCACCGTCGTCTTCAAACATCGGGAAGTCCACTACCCACAGCGGCGCCCAGGCGTCGTTATTGGTAATGTTCAGATCGCGACCCAGCTTCAGGCGCAGCGCGCCCAGCGCATCGGCCACCACTTTCGCGTTATCCGCACCGAAGAAAATCGCATCGCCGTCCGCAGCGTTGGTACGGGTCAGGATCTCTTCGATGATTTCCGCCGTCATAAACTTCGCCACCGGGCTGCTGATGCCTTCCAGGCCTTTCGCGCGCTCGTTGACTTTCATCCATGCCAGGCCTTTCGCGCCGTAGATTTCCACGAACTTGCCGTATTCATCAATCTGTTTACGGCTGAGCTGGGCGCCGCCCGGTACACGCAGCGCGGCTACGCGACCTTTAGCATCGTTAGCCGGGCCGGAGAAGACTTTAAATTCAACCTCTTTCAGCAGATCCGCAACGTCCACCAGCTCCATTGGGTTACGCAGGTCCGGCTTGTCCGAGCCATAACGGCGCATCGCTTCGGCAAAGGTCATGGTTGGGAAATCGCCCAGATCAACGCCCTTCACGTCCAGCCACAGCTCGCGCGCCATCCGCTCCATGATTTCACGCACCTGAGGCGCGGTCATAAATGAAGTTTCGACGTCGATCTGGGTAAATTCAGGCTGACGGTCAGCACGCAGGTCTTCGTCGCGGAAACATTTAACAATCTGATAGTAGCGATCGAAACCGGACATCATCAGCAGCTGCTTGAACAGCTGTGGCGACTGCGGCAGCGCATAGAATTTGCCTTTATGCACGCGGCTCGGCACCAGATAGTCGCGCGCGCCTTCTGGCGTGGCTTTGGTCAGCATTGGCGTTTCAATGTCTAAAAAGCCATTATCATCCATAAAACGGCGCACGAAGCTGGTGATTTTGGCACGCGTTTTCAGGCGCTGCGCCATTTCCGGGCGACGCAGGTCCAGATAACGGTATTTCAGGCGTGCTTCTTCGCTGTTAACGTGGTTTGAGTCCAGCGGCAGCGCCTCTGCGCGGTTGATAATGGTCAGATCGGTCGCGAAGACTTCAACTTCACCCGTTGCCATATCGCTGTTTTTGTTCTTTTCGTCGCGTGCACGCACGGTACCGGTGAGCTGAATGCAAAATTCGTTACGCAGCTCAGAAGCCAGTTTGAATGCGTCCTGACGATCCGGATCGAAAAACACCTGTACGATACCTTCACGGTCACGCATATCAATGAAGATCAGGCTACCCAGATCGCGGCGGCGATTAACCCAACCGCACAGTGTCACTTGTTGGCCTACGTGAGACAGGTTGATCTGTCCGCAATACTCAGTACGCATAACGATATCCTTTTAACTTTGCGGCGCACGGGCGGCATCATTACACAGCCCGTCAGGCGATGATGCCGCCGCGAAAAATGGCGGCCATTATAATGGAAAAACCCCGGCGCGATAAGGGGTGCATCCGCATCTGCGCCTCAAGCGCGGGCAAAATCACCATAATCTTCCCGCATCTCACAAAAGCTAACAAATTTCACGCTTTCCGAACATTGTTGTTATCGCTATCCACAGCGGCTAGCCTGTATTCTTACTGATTTCCCTGTTGACCGGAGAAACTATGTTAGAGATTAACGCTGCCACCACCGCGCTGGTACTGATTGATTTACAGGAAGGCATTCTTCCTTTTGCTGGCGGCCCCTATCAGGCGGCGGATGTGGTAACCCGTTCGGCTAAGCTGGCTGAAAAATTCCGCGCCGCTAATGCACCGGTTGTGCTGGTGCGCGTAGGCTGGGCAAAAGATTTTGGTGATGCCCCTAAACAGCCGGTCGATAACAGCCACAGCGGTGCGCTGCCGGAAAACTGGTGGGACTACCCTGTCGCGCTGAACAAGCAGGAGAGCGACATCGAAGTGATTAAACATCAGTGGGGCGCTTTTTACGGCACCGATCTGGAGTTGCAGCTGCGTCGTCGCGGTATTGATACCATCGTGCTGGGCGGGATTTCCACCAATATCGGTGTGGAATCGACCGCTCGCAACGCCTGGGAGCTGGGCTTTAACCTGATCGTGGCGGAAGATATCTGTGCCGCAGGCAGCACCGAAGAGCACAACGGCAGCTTTAAGCATATCTTCCCGCGCCTGGGCCGTGTGCGTACCTCTGACGAGATTATTGCTGCGTTGTAATGAGGCGGACGCCCAGGCTTTAACCGTCAGGTTGCGCTCCCGCTGCCATGCCGCTACATTTCAGCCCAGCGGTATTAACGGGGAGCGCAATAATATGAAGCCTTTTTATCTTGGCCTGCCGCAGTGGCAACATCCGCACTGGAAGAAACTGGGCATGGAAACCCTGGCCGACTACGCGCGCTATTTTAACTGCGTCGAAGGCAATACCACGCTCTACGCCCTGCCGCGTCCTGAGATTGTGCAGCGCTGGCGCGATATGACGCATGATGATTTCCGCTTCTGTTTTAAATTTCCCGCCACCATTAGCCACAAGGCGGCGCTGCGCAACAGCGGCGATTTGACCGCCGAATTCTTTGCCCTGCTGGCTCCGCTCTCTTCCCGTATTGGTCAGTACTGGCTACAGCTGCCTGCGACGTTTGGTCCGGCGGATTTACCCGCGCTCTGGTCATTTCTTGATGGGTTACCGAAAACATTCAGCTATGGCGTTGAAGTACGGCATCCCGAGTTTTTCGCCAAGGGCGAGGCTGAGCAGGCGTTGAACCGCGGCCTGCATGAGCGCGGCGTTAATCGGGTGATTCTCGATACGCGCGGCGTCCATTCAGCCATTGCCAGTAATCCGGCAATTATTGAAGCACAGCGTAAAAAACCGCACCTTCCCGTTCATGCCGTCATGACCGCTGACCAGCCGATGATCCGCTTTATCGGCAGCGATAATGAAACGGCGAATCTGAAGTGGTTTCAGGCCTGGCAGCAAAAATTACCGCTGTGGCGCGAGCAAGGCCAGCCGTGGTTGTTTATTCACACGCCAGATATCGCTTTTGCGCCCCGGCTGGTGCAGGCTTTGTGGCCTTCGCTCCGGCAGGCGATCCCCGAGCTTGGCGCAGCGCCGGACTGGCCGCAGCAGACCAGCTTGTTCTGATTTTGTGCGGGTCCGGATTTGTTCACTATGACAGCGTAACAACAATAGCTATGATGGCGCCTGAAATTTTCAGCGCGTTATGGAGTCCGGATGGTCAGCGCCTTGTATGTCGTGCTCGGAGCACTGGTTTTAATTAAATTTTCCTTTGATGTGATACGGCTGCGTCGTCAGTATCGCGTCGCTCATGGTGACGGCGGCTTCTATGAGTTGAAGGTCGCCATTCGCATTCATGGCAACGCCGTAGAATATATTCCCATTGCCGTTTTTCTGCTGGTGATGATGGAGATGAACGGTGCCGATATCTGGATGGTGCATCTGGTCGGGCTGTTTTTCTTTCTTGGCCGCTGTCTGCACAGTTACGGCATGCGCACCAGCACCCTGTTGTGGCGCAAGAACGGCATGGTCATTACGCTGTTGTCGCTACTGGGAATGATTATCTTTAACCTGATTTTCCTGCCCTGGGATCTGGTTCTGACGCTGAACTAAGCCAGTTTTTATCGCAGAGTGGCAGAAAGGGTGCAGCCTGCGCCGCTTTCTGCCAAAATACCGCCTTTCCGTTTTTCTCCCGGACTTACCATTATGTCTAACCGCGATACGCTGTTCTCCGCGCCGATTGCCAAACTGGGCGACTGGACGTTTGACGAGCGCGTGGCTGAAGTTTTTCCCGATATGATCCAGCGCTCGGTGCCTGGCTATTCGAATATTATTTCTATGATCGGCATGCTGGCCGAGCGTTTTGTTCAGCCCAACAGTCAGGTTTACGATTTAGGCTGTTCGCTGGGCGCCGCCACGCTGTCGGTGCGCCGCAATATCAGGGCTGAAGGCTGCAAAATTATCTCCGTGGATAATTCCCCGGCGATGGTTGAACGCTGCCGCCGTCATATTGACGCCTTCCGCGCCGATACGCCGGTTGAGGTAATCGAGGCGGATATTCGTGATATCGCCATTGAGAATGCCTCGATGGTGGTGCTGAACTTTACCCTGCAATTTTTAGAGCCTGACGAGCGTCAGAATTTGCTCAATAAGGTCTGGCAGGGTTTGCGCCCGGGCGGCGCGCTGGTGCTTTCCGAAAAATTCAGCTTTGCCGATGCCGACGTTGGCGAACTGCTCTTCAATATGCACCACGATTTTAAACGGGCTAACGGCTACAGCGAACTGGAGATCAGTCAGAAGCGCAGCATGCTGGAAAATGTGATGCTGACCGACAGCGTGGAAACGCACAAAGCCCGTTTACGCACTGCTGGATTTGAACACGCTGAGCTGTGGTTCCAGTGCTTTAATTTTGGCTCGCTCATCGCACTGAAGGCAGGAACTGACTGATGGAGTTCGGCAATTTTTACCAGTTAATCGCAAAGAGTCCGCTTTCCCACTGGCTGGAGACGCTTCCGGCACAGATCGCAACCTGGCAGCGTGAGCAGCTGCACGGTCATTTTAAAAACTGGGATCGCTCGGTTGAATACCTGCCGGATTTGACGCCTGAAACCTTAGATTTGCTGCACAGCGTTACCGCCGACAGCAGTCAGTTGACCGAGCGTCAGCGCGGCGGCATTGAAAAGCTGCTGCGCAATCTGATGCCGTGGCGCAAAGGCCCCTATTCCCTGTACGGCGTGAACATCAACACCGAATGGCGTTCGGACTGGAAGTGGGATCGCGTGCTGCCGCATATTTCTCCGCTGGCGGGCCGAACCATTCTGGACGTGGGCTGCGGCAGTGGTTATCACATGTGGCGGATGGTTGGCGCAGGTGCAAACCTCGTGGTGGGCATCGATCCGATGCAGCTGTTCATTTGCCAGTTTGAAGCGGTGCGCAAGCTGTTGGGCAACGATCAGCGTGCGCATGTGCTGCCGCTGGGCATTGAGCAGCTGCCGGAGCTGAAAGCGTTTGATACGGTGTTTTCGATGGGCGTGCTCTATCACCGTCGTTCGCCGCTGGATCATCTGTTGCAGCTGAAGAATCAGCTGGTAAGCGGCGGCGAGCTGGTGCTGGAAACGCTGGTGATTGCCGGTGGCGACCAGGAAGTGCTGGTGCCGGGCGAACGCTATGCTCAGATGCGCAACGTCTACTTTATTCCCTCTACGGGCGCGTTGAAGAACTGGCTGGAGAAATGTGGTTTTGTCGATGTGCGCATCGCCGACTATTCCGTGACCAGTACAGAAGAGCAGCGCCGTACCGACTGGATGACCAGCGAGTCGCTGGCGGAGTTTCTCGACCCGCTGGATTCGAATAAAACGATAGAAGGTTATCCGGCACCGCTGCGCGCGGTACTGGTGGCACGGAAGCCATAAGGTTTTGGGTTAAATGCTGACCCGCCAGCTGCGGTCGGTAAAAAGACGCAAGGCCAACGGCGGATCCGGCGTCTGTCGCCAGTGAGGGGCAGAACACCGGGCCGCCGCTCGGCGGCTTAACCGGCGCGTCCCTGCGCCCGATATCCGGTTTATCTTCCCTGGCTGCCGCCCGCAGACCCTTGCGTTGTTGGCAGAACAGGTTGCCAATAACTACGCTATTCACAACAGATACTTGCTCAATAGCGACTTGTTCTAAAACACTGCCCCTTCAGCGATAGAGACAAATCAGGCTTTTTCCTTTAATCCCGCGTTTAATCAAGCCCACCGCCCGAAAACAGGCCAGGCTATAATCCGTACGACATCTTTTTCATTTACCTGAAAGGAGTCCCACATGAGTAAATTTGTTTTCTCTTCACCGCGTAAATATGTTCAGGGTGCTGGCGTTCTGGCACAGCTTGGCGAGTATGTGGCGGAGTTAGGCAATAGCGCCTTTGTGGTTGCGGATGAAATCGTCTGGGGGCTGATTGGCAAAGAGGTTCAGGCCTCGCTGCAACAGCATAAAATCGAATTTCATTATCAGCAGTTTAATGGCGAAGCCTCCAGCAACGAAATCACCCGTCTGGCAGGACTGGCGAAAAATCAGGGTGCCCGTTTGGTGGTAGGTCTTGGCGGCGGCAAGACGCTGGACACGGTCAAAGCCGTTGCCGATGAGCTGAAACAGCCGGTGGTTATCGTGCCTACCATAGCCTCAACTGATGCGCCTTGCAGCGCGCTTTCGGTGATCTACTCCGACAGCGGCGTCTTTGAAAGCTATCGTTTTTACAGCAAGAACCCGGATCTGGTACTGGTAGATACACAGGTCTGCGCCCGCGCGCCAGTCCGACTGTTTGCTTCCGGCATTGCCGATGGTCTGGCAACCTTTGTTGAAGCCCAGGCAGTGAAACGCTCACACAGCAAATCGATGGTGGATGGCGATCCGACCATTGCCGGTATGGCGATTGCCGAAGCCTGCGAAAAAACCTTACTCACCTACGGATTCAGTGCGTACCAGGCGGTCGCGCAGAAGCTGGTGACGCCAGCGGTGGAAGCGGTAGTGGAAGCGAACACGCTGCTTTCCGGTCTCGGATTTGAAAATGCCGGGCTGGCTGGCGCGCATGCTATCCATAATGGTTTTACCGCCATTGACGGCGAAATCCATCATCTGACCCATGGCGAAAAAGTGGCTTACGGAACGCTAACGCAGATGGTGCTGGAGCAGCGTCCGGACGAAGAAATCGCGCGCTATATTCGTTTTTATCGCGCCATTAAGATGCCAACCACGCTGAAAGAGCTGCATCTGGACAATGAAAGCTGGGAAAATTTGGTCAAAATCGGCGAACTGGCAAACAGCGAAGGCGATACGCTGAAAAACCTTAATCCTCATCTCAGCGCGGAAGACGTTGCCAGCGCGATTCTGGCCGTGGATGCTTTCAGTCAGACCATCAAGTAAACCTGCGGTACGATTTGTCAACCAACGCCGGGTGCCTCCTGCGCACCCGCTTTCCTGCCGTGCTATTGCCCTTCCTCCTTGCTGTTATCCCAATATTCAAACTTATAGGCGGCACTGATATTACGCAGAATTTCACCTTGCGCGAAAACTTCCTTTTCGCGTGAGTAACTGAGCGTACAGTTATCATGATCGTCCCAAAGCTGGCACTCATCAACGGCCGTCAGTTCGCTGTTCTCATTATGCGTTTGGGTCGAAAGGCGCTGCTCTCGGTTCTGCTTATCGTACAGCCAGCTCATCTTACTGCTGGCGGATGTGCTGGCGATCAGCTGATCTTTCTCGTTCCACTGGTAACGATATTCACCGTTCGTTTGCCGATCCGATCCGCGAGCCACGCTCTTAATCAACCTCGATCGCGGGTCGTAACTGTTGGTTGTTTCCGTAAAGCCTTTCTTTCCCTGCAACAAAAACGCGTCGGTGGAACTGGTGATGGTGCCCTGTTTGCCGGTCAGGAAATTGATTTTCCCCTGCTTGCGATTGACCTCCACCGGCTGCCCGCTTTGCATGACAAAAACCGACATGTCATACACCGCTTCCCACCCGCTGGTAACACGGACAATGCTCTGCACCATCTTCAGCAGCATATTACCTTCGGCCTTATCAAAACTGACGTCCGCGCGCAGCAGTGAGCCGCAGCGGTCAAACTCACCCAGGATCCGTTTCTGCTGATTAACGTCTTTGCCAAACTCGCCCATAACCACCTGCTTTATCGGCCCTTTGGCTGTTCCGCCGAGCAGCAAAATGCTGTTGCTGTCGTTGATCAGCTGGGCATTGGGTGGGCAGGCTGTTGCAGACGAGGCTATGCCGGAAAAAAACGCGGTGAACAAAGCAACAGATCCAACAGCCAGATTGAGGATGTTCATCAGGAGTCTCATCAACATTGAAAGAACAAAATAAGTGTAAAGCAAACCACGGGAGATGGCGGAAAGGCTTGTTCTGCACCCGAATTTATCAAGAAAAAAAGCCCCATCAAAACGATGGGGCCTGGTACTTGCAAACATCACGTCGCTGAACTGGCGTGCTGCGCGGCAAAATCGGATTCAGGCGACTCTGACGGGAGAACTGAGCGCCAGGGAAGCTTTCATTGCCTCCACCATATCACTATCTACGCAAGGACGGCTAAATTCATCTGTTTCCGCTACGGAACTCATCGATACCCCGGCTTTACGATAGCGCATTGGTGAAGCGACACGCTGGCTGGCCGAGCTGTGAACCTCGCTCAAACCGGCCTCAACAAACTTCTGCAAATTGCTGAGGCGAACACCAGCACCCGCCATGATGATTGGACCACGCGTGTTGCGAGTTAGTTCCTTTAATAAAGGTAATCCACTTTCGGCGCTTTGCTGCTGTCCGGAAGTTAAAATACGGGCGACCCCTAAATCGGTGAGCTGTTGCAGCGCCATCAATGGACTGTGGCACAGATCAAAGGCGCGATGAAAAGTCACCGCCATGCCTTCACAGAGGGCCATGACCTGCTGCATCCGGGCCATATTAATATGGCCGTCCACGTCCAGCATGCCGACCACCACGCCAGGAAAGCCCAGTTCACGGATAAAGGCGATATCCGACTTTATCTCATTAAACTCGCCGTCGGTGTAGCAAAAATCACCTCCGCGTGGGCGCACGATAGGATGTACGGGAATAGTAATACTGTTGCGGGCCTGTTTTAAGCTCCCTGCGGAAGGCGTTAATCCTCCTTCTGACGGCGCTGAACAAAGTTCAATCCGATCGGCACCGGCTTTTTCAGCGGTAAGGGCACAATCGACTCCAAAGCAGCATACTTCCAGTTTTAGCATTCCATCCTCCTGTTTAATGACTGCTGGCGGGTTGTGTGAATGAATTCCGCTGTATTAGTCTGGTATGACACGCTAAGAATAATTTTAACGGGAATCGCTAACATGACATGTAATTTTGACCAGCGGATAGATCGCCGTCACAGCGATAGTCTTAAATGGCAGAAATATGGTGCGCGGGATATCCTGCCACTGTGGATAGCGGACACGGATTTTCGTTCGCCGGATTGCGTTATTGATGCTCTGAAACAGCGTGTTGAGCATGGAATTTTTGGTTACGGCAGCTCGCCGGTAGAGTTGGCCGACGCGATAATGATGCGCATGGCCGAGCGTTATCAGTGGCAAATTAAAGCTGAATGGCTGGTTTTTTTACCCGGCGTCGTGAGCGGGCTGAATATCGCCGTTCGCGCTTTTACCGACGCGCATCAGGGCACCATTGCCCCTACGCCCATTTATCCGCCTTTTCGCTCTGCGGCAAAGCTGGCAAACCGCAGACAAATTAATGCCCCGCTCCAGCTTGAAGATCGACGCTGGGTGATCCGGCTGGACGAGCTTGAAGCGCAAATGGACGGTAATGAAAAGCTGCTGATGCTCTGTAACCCACAAAATCCCGGGGGCACAGTGTACCGCCGGGAAGAGTTGGAAGAACAGCTCAGCTTCGCTCAGCGCCACGATCTGATCGTCTGTTCTGATGAGATCCACTGCGATCTGCTGCTTGAACCGGGCGTGAAACATATTCCTTTCGCCAGCCTGAATGAGGATGCCGCACGGCGTTCGGTGACGCTGGTCTCGCCGTCCAAGACCTTTAATATTGCCGGGCTTGGTGCTTCCGTGGCGATCATCCCGGATAAAACCTTACGCGAGCGATTTAAGGCAATACGTCAGGGCATCGTTCCGCCAGTGGATATTCTGTCGCTGGTGGCCGCCAATGCGGCCTGGCGTGACGGTCAGGCCTGGCTTGACGAACAGCTGGCCTATTTACAGAAGTCGCGCGATCTTTTGGTAAAACGCATCAATGCTATCGAGGGGCTTTCCGTTGTCGCGCCGGAAGCCAGCTATCTTGCGTGGATTGATGCCAGCAAGCTCAACGTCGCCAGCCCGGCGCTGTTTTTTGAACGACACGGGCTGGGCTTTTCGCCGGGACGGGATTTTGGAGATGACGGCTTCGTCCGCTTCAATTTTGGCTGCCCGCGCGACCTGATTGATGAAGCTATAAAAAGGATGGAAAAGGCAGTGCGTACCCTGCCTCTCCGGGTCGTTTTATAACTCGCTTTCCACAATCTCTTTCAGGCTCCAGGGATGGAACTTGATGGTGACGGTACCGTTTGAGACGGCCAGCGTCGGGTTCGGCAGGCGCTCGCCCTCGCCTTTTGGCGCGCTGTTTTTGATCGACAGACCTGGCTTACTCAACCCTTCATCGGCAAACAGCGCCAGCGCCCTGGCGCTCAACGTATGCGGATCGCCGCTTAAAACAATCTCAACGTGCTCCCAACCTTCATGCCGGTAGACCTTTTCACCCGGCCAGGGCAGCTCAACCACACTGATTTCCCATGGCCCTACTTTTAGCGGCGTTGTTAACTCAAACAGCGCAATTGGGCGCCCGTGAATCGCTTTTTCAGAAAACAGCACACCATGCTGTAAAAAGCCTTTTTTCCAGCGTTCTGCGGTGGCGGACTGATGACAACGCACGGCGATATGGTCAGCTTTCAGCGCATCCAGCTGTAGCCCTAACCGGTCCGCCAGATCGTAAAGAGATCGTAAAAAACGTGATGAATCATTAGCTAAATCGGCTAATTCTTCCGCGAAATGACCTTCAAACATCTTTTAACCTCGCGCTTACTGTAATTATCTTAATCATTGTGAATTTTATACTCCGCTTGTTCGGGCCAGCTATTCTGTTGAATATTTAAATATCCACCAGTAAAACTTATAAAAAATTGGAAAAAACTGCCTTTTATTGAGTTTAGATTGGCTTTGTTTCAGCGATTTTTCTGAAAAAGAGTTTTTAACTTTCTGTTTTGGTTTAGTTAAATTTATACAATGCGACTATTCTTAAATCGCTGGCCCTGACTTGTAGGGTATTCTTGTTCCTTATAGATTTGTCCCGCTACTTACACAAGGAATAGCAAAATGCTTATGTTGATGCTCGTCGCAGTGCTCATCGTAATGATGGGCTTTGCTCTGGTGCGCCACTGGAAGGTACGCGGTAAAACGACTATTACCAGTCCTTACCGCCCTGGTCGTCGTCGCTCCTGAATATTCGCAGGAAACGACCGTTTCCTGCGCCCCTGTGCCCTTCAGTCCATCAGGCACCTGGATAATCCACTCTGAAATGCAGTATACTTTTCCCCTTCTTTTTTGAGCAGTGCCAGTGTACAGCAGATCGCTCTGCTGGCGGGCGCTGACGGAATGACCGCCTGCGATTATCCCCGCAGGCATTTCAGCATATAAGGTAACTCGGTGAATATTCAGGCTCTTCTTTCAGATAAAGTCAGTCAGGCGATGATCGCAGCAGGGGCTCCGGCCGGTTGCGAATCGCAGGTACGGCAGTCAGCCAAAGCACAGTTTGGTGATTACCAGGCTAACGGCATCATGGCGGTAGCAAAGAAACTGGGTAAAGCCCCGCGACAACTGGCTGAAGAAGTCCTGAACCATCTCGATCTGCAAGGTATTGCCAGCAAAGTCGAAATTGCCGGCCCGGGCTTTATTAATCTGTTTCTGGATGCCAAATGGCTTTCAGCGCAGGTGGATAACGTCGTTAATGCGCCGCGCCTTGGCATTACGCCAGTAACGCCGCAAACCGTTGTGATTGATTATTCTGCGCCAAACGTCGCGAAAGAGATGCACGTAGGGCATGTGCGTTCGACCATTATTGGCGATGCTGCCGTCCGTACGCTGGAATTCCTTGGTCATAATGTCATCCGCGCTAACCACGTGGGTGACTGGGGCACGCAGTTCGGTATGCTGATTGCTTTTCTGGAAAAACAGCAGAATGAGCATCATGAAGAGATCGCGCTGGCCGACCTGGAAGTGTTCTATCGTGAAGCCAAGCGCACTTATGATGAAGATCCGGCCTTCGCTGAACGCGCGCGCGGCTACGTAGTGAAGCTTCAGGGCGGTGATGAATACTGCCGTAAGATGTGGAAAAAGCTGGTCGACATTACGATGTCGCAGAACCAGAAAATTTATGACCGCATGAACGTGACGCTGAGCCGTAAAGATGTGATGGGCGAAAGCCTGTACAACGATATGCTGCCCGGCATTGTGGCCGATCTGAAAGCGAAAGGCCTGGCGGTCGAGAGCGAAGGCGCGACCGTGGTCTTCCTGGACGAATACAAGAACAAAGACGGCGAGCCGATGGGGGTGATCATCCAGAAAAAGGATGGTGGCTATCTCTATACCACCACCGACATCGCCTGCGCCAAATATCGCTTTGAGACCCTGCATGCGGATCGCGTGCTCTATTACATCGATTCCCGCCAGCACCAGCATCTGCAACAGGCGTGGACTATCGTACGCAAAGCCGGTTACGTGCCTGAATCTGTACCGCTGGAGCATCACGCATTCGGCATGATGCTGGGCAAAGACGGCAAGCCGTTCAAAACCCGTGCGGGCGGCACGATCAAATTATCCGATCTGCTTGATGAAGCGGTCGAACGCGCCACGCGTCTGGTGAGCGAGAAAAACCCCGATATGCCTGCTGAAGAACTTAAGCAGCTGGCAAACACCGTTGGGATTGGCGCAGTGAAATACGCCGATCTCTCCAAGAGTCGCACCACGGATTACGTGTTCGACTGGGACAACATGCTGGCGTTTGAAGGTAATACCGCGCCTTATATGCAGTATGCCTACACCCGCGTGCTGTCGGTGTTCCGTAAAGCGGGTATCAACGAAGCTGAAGTTCAGGGTAAAACTGCCATTACCGAAGATCGTGAGGCAGCGCTGGCCGTACGCCTGTTGCAGTTCGAAGAGACCATCACTCAGGTTGCGCGTGACGGTACGCCGCACGTGATGTGTGCTTATTTATACGATCTGGCCGGTTTGTTCTCCGGATTCTACGAGCACTGCCCAATTCTGTCTGCGGAAGACGAAGCCACGAAGCAGAGCCGCCTGACGCTGGCGCTGCTGACGGCAAAAACGCTGAAGCAGGGTCTGGAAACGCTGGGTATCGAAACCGTAGAACGTATGTAACGCACAGCGCATTCTGTTAACGCTCAGGGGACGATTTTCGTCCCCTGAGCTTATTGACATAGTGCAGGCACGAGGAACACTGGCCTTCCACAAAGACGCAAAAAGCGGCATCCGTGCCGGCTCGGCCCGGGCCGTCCATGGCCCAGGACGCTTTGTTCCAGGCCAGTGTTCCCCGTGCTTTGAGTTTGTCAGCCGTCTGAGGGGATGATTTTCGTCCCCTTTTTGATGGGTAAATCCTTTAACTCCCCAACCACACCGCCTCCCTTCGCATCAACTTGTAAACCATAGTCTATGATTGAGTTCGTATATCGCCTGTTATTTAAACGTTTAGCGAGGCAATCGAATGGAGTCCAGAGCGTTTCTTAAAAGTTGGGGGGCCGATTATGCGGCCGCCGATACCGTTCGCTTTCGTGTCTGGGCAACCGGCCAGCAAAAAGTGACACTGCAACTTTCCGGCAAAGCGCACGAGATGCGTCGCAATGAAGAGGGCTGGTTTGAACTCGAGGTACCCGGCGTGGTCCCCGGTTCGGAATATAATTTTGTTCTCGCCGATGGCCTGGTGTTACCCGATCCGGCTTCACGGGCGCAAAAGGCCGACGTCAACGGCCCTTCTCTGGTCATCGATCCTACGGCTTATCGCTGGCAAACCAGCGCCTGGCAGGGTCGCCCCTGGGAACAAACCGTTGTCTATGAAATGCACATCGGCACTTTTACGCCAGAAGGCACTTTTCAGGCTGCCATAGAGAAGCTGCCCGCGCTGGCCGAACTTGGCATCACGATGCTTGAGATCCTGCCGGTCTCCCAGTTCGGCGGTAATCGTGGCTGGGGTTACGATGGCGTGCTGCTTTACGCCCCGCACTCCGCCTATGGCTCGCCGGACGATTTCAAAGCTTTTGTTGATGCCGCGCATTCCCATGGCCTCTCTGTCGTACTGGATATCGTCCTCAACCATTTTGGCCCGGAAGGCAATTATCTGCCGCGGCTGTCGCCCGATTTTTTCCACAAGGAACGGATGACGCCGTGGGGGGCGGGTATCGCTTATGATGTGGATGCCGCCCGCCGCTATATTGTCGAAGCCCCGCTCTACTGGCTAAAGGAATATCATCTTGACGGTCTGCGTTTTGATGCCATCGATCAGATCGAAGATATTTCTGATAAGCACGCGCTGATTGAGATTGCAGAACGCATTCGTGCAGAGATTACCGACCGCCCCATTCATCTGACTACCGAAGACAGCCGTAACGTTATTTTTCTGCATCCGCGCGAAGCAGACGGTGCCGTGCCGCTGTTTACCGGCGAATGGAATGACGATTTCCACAATGCCGTGCACGTCTTTGCTACCGGCGAAACCCAGGCCTATTATCGCGATTTTGCCAACGCGCCGGAAAAGCTTATCGCTCGCATTCTGACGGAAGGCTTTGCCTATCAGGGCGAGGTTTCGCCCCAGTCAGGCAAAAAACGCGGCGTAAAAAGCACCGACCAGCCGCCAGTGGCTTTTGTGGATTTCATTCAGAATCACGATCAGGTCGGCAATCGCGCGCAGGGTGAAAGGCTGATTACGCTGGCCGGTGCCGAACGCACGAAAGTTCTGCTTGCCCTGCTGCTCTGTTCACCGCATATCCCGCTGCTGTTTATGGGCGAGGAGTATGGCGAGACTCATCCTTTCCTGTTTTTCACTGATTTTCATGGCGATCTTGCCAAAGCGGTGCGTAAAGGACGGGCGGAAGAGTTTGAAGGTCATGATGGCGAAGACGTGCCCGATCCCAACGCAAAAAGTACCTTTGACGCCTCGAAACTGAACTGGCAGGCGCTGGAAACGGAGGACGGCAAAGCGTGGCTGGCCTTTACCCGTAAGCTGTTAACGCTGCGTCAGCAGCATATCGTGCCGCTGCTGGCAACCGCTGGCGGTAACTCGGGCAGCGTACTGAAAACGGCGGAAGGTTTTGTTGCCGTTAGCTGGACGTTCCCGCAGGGTACGCTGTCGCTGGCGCTGAATATTGGCGCAACGCCGCAGCCGCTGCCTGACCTGCCTGGCGAAACGATTTTTGCCTGGCCGGAAGTGAAAAACGGGCTGCCACAAAATGCCATTATTGTCCGTCTTGATGCGGGAGAGAAAAAGTGAAAGTACCAACATCGACTTACCGTATCCAGTTCCGTAACGGCATGACCTTTGATCGTGCCGTCGGCCTGATCCCTTATTTACAGCGGCTCGGCATCAGCCATTTTTACGCCTCGCCGATTTTTACCGCGTTGTCCGGCTCCACTCATGGCTATGACGTCACCGATGCTAACGAGATCGATCCGGCGATCGGTGGCCGTGAAGGATTTGATCGCCTGGCTAACGCACTGAAAGAGGCTGGCATTGGTCTGATTCTGGATATTGTGCCGAATCATATGGCCTCGTCGCTGGAAAATGCCTGGTGGTATGACGTCATCGAACACGGCGAGAACAGCCGTTACGCACACCATTTCGACATTGACTGGTCGCGTCGTCTGACCTTGCCGTTCCTCGGCGATACCTTTGAGCAGGCGCTGGAAAACGGCGAAATCGCGATAAAACCCGATCCCAAAACCGGCAGACCGGCTTTAGCCTGTTACGACGCTTTCTATCCGCTGGCACCTGAAAGCTGGCAGGACGACCCGGACGGCGTGCTGCAAATAACGGATAAAGCGAAAATCGCTGAACTGCATGACCGTCAACCCTGGCGGCTGATGTCCTGGCGGGATGCGCCGCACGATCTCTCCTTCCGCCGATTTTTTGAAATCACCGGACTGGTCGGCGTGCGCGTTGAAGATCCGACCGTTTTTGATGATACCCATCGCTTGATCCTTGAGCTGGTTCACGCCGGCGCGGTTAACGGTCTGCGGATCGATCATGTCGACGGCCTGGCCGATCCCAAAGCGTATCTTGAGCGGCTTCGCCAGCAGGCAGGTGAAGCCTGTTATATCACGGTGGAAAAAATCCTCGGTGAAGGCGAACAACTTCCCGCTGACTGGCCCATATCCGGTACGACCGGCTACGAGTTTATCGCCTCGCTGTCTAACGCGCTGGTTGACGGGCAACAGCTTGCCGCGCTGCGCGACGCCTACAGTGATGAGCTTGGCAAGCCGGTGAATATTTCTGCCGAACTGCGGGCGGCTAAGCTGCTGATGGTCGGCAAGAATTTTGAAGGCGAATTTACCCTCCTGCTGCGGCTGGCGGCGGCGATCGCAGAAACCGAAGGCGTGACGTTAGAAGAAGAGACGCTGGGTAAAGCCCTGCGTGAACTGCTGGTGGCTTTCCCGGTCTATCGCACTTACGGCACCGCAGCCGGTTTGCCACCCGCGGACAGTGCGCTGCTGCAAAAGATTGCTGACAAGGTCAGAGCGGGCGTAAATGCGCCTGATGCCGACGCGCTGGATTTCCTGCTGCGCCTTCTCGCCGGTGAAATTTCTGCCGCTGTTGCAGACAAGGCGACGACGTTCCGCACCAAATTCCAGCAGCTTACCGGCCCGCTGATGGCGAAATCGGTGGAGGATACGCTATTTTTCCGGCAGAACATGGCGCTGGCGCTGAACGAAGTGGGTGCCGAGCCGGTACCGCGGACTTTCTCAACCGCACTCTTCCATGCAGAAATGCAAACGCGCCTTGAACGGCAGCCGGATGCCCTCTCCGCCACCTCCACGCATGATACCAAGCGCGGCGAAGATGCCAGAGCGAGGCTTTATACGCTGACCGAAGCGCCGGATCTTTGGGCGGAGTATGTTAGCCGCTGGCGGGAGATGAACCATTCGGCGGTCAAAGCGCTTGAGGATGGTGTGGCGCCCAAACCCAGCGTGGAGTGGATGCTCTATCAGGCGCTGGCGGGCCTCTGGCCACCGCGTCTTCAGCCGCAGGATAAAGCTGCGCTGAAAGCGCTGGAAGAACGGTTTTTACCCTTTGTGGAAAAAGCGCTGCGGGAAGCCAAATCACGCACCAACTGGGGCGACAGCAACGATCCTTATGAAGAAGCGGTGCTCGGTTACGCCAGCCACCTGCTCTCGCCGGACAATCAGGCCTTTTTGCAGGATTTTCACCAGTCGCTCCAGCCGTTTATCCGCGCCGGTCTTGTCAACACGCTTACCCAAACCCTCGTTAAGCTGACTGCGCCGGGCGTACCCGACATTTACCAGGGTAGCGAAGGATTGAATTACAGCCTGGTCGATCCGGATAACCGCCGTGAACCAAATTATTCCGCGCTTGAGCAGCAGCTTGCCGCACAGGCAAAACCTGATTTCAGTCATGAAGAAGCGTGGTTTAGCGGTCAACTGAAGCAGCAGGTTATTGCGCAGATTTTACACGCGCGTCAGCAGCAGCCCACGCTGTTTCGTCACGGCGACTATCTTCCGCTCGACGCAAGCGGTGAGCAGGCTGAACGGGTGCTGGCTTTCGCCCGCACGCTAAACGACACGGTGCTGATCGTGGTCACGCCTCGCTTAGTCTTTAGTACGGAGGAAGTGCCCCTCTCCAACCCGAAACGCTGGGCAGAGACGGCAATCGCGCTGAGTGGCGCGCTGGCTAACCGGGAGTATCGCGACCTTCTTAGCGGAGAAAGGCGGAGGGTCGGCGACACGTTAGATTTGGCTTCTGGCACGGGCCACGCACTCGTTTTGCTGAGCGAGTCGCCCTAGCGGTAATTGACCATCACTTCGTTACTTAACACACGGAGCGCCTGATTCAGGCGCCCTTTGCCCTGTATGCCGTAAATAAAATGCAGGCTCTCTCCCGCCTGGATATTAGTCAGTCCACGGGTCGAACCGCTGGCGCCTTCCAGCGGCACGCAGCGGCTTTCCGCACAGAGATGCACCACCAGCCCGGACGGTGCCGGGCCGGTCAGCGCATAGCGCCAGGCGATCTCAGTCATCACGCCTTTAACCGGCTCAGGCGGGTTAAGCGCCGGAGAAAAGGCCTGCATGCCACGATTCACCAGGCCCGGGCCCGTTGCCGACGCGTGCCATGCGCCGCCTGCCATGGCAAAGCCAGGCAGACAGAGCAACAGCAGCAGCATTTTTTTCATTAATGCCCACCAATGGTAGAGGTCATGCGGATCTGACGGTTATCGGTCAGCTCCAGGTTGGAAATCACCATCAGCTGCGGCAGATTGCGACGCAGGAAGCGGGCCAGCAGCGCACGCAGAGGATGGTTAACCAGCAGCACCGGTGGCGCACCCAGCGCTTCCTGCTGAGCAAGGGCATTCTGTGCCTGAGCCAGCAGACGATCGGCCAGGCCCGGCTCCAGTCCGCCACCGCCCTGTAATGCCTGAAGCAGCAGACGTTCAAGCGTGGTATCCAGCCCGATAACCTGCACTTCACCATTGCCCGGATACCATTGCTGAGTAATCGCCCGGCCCAGCGCCACACGCACAACTGACGTCAGCTCATGCGGATCGGTCTGCACGGTGGCATGTTCGGCCAGCGTTTCAATAATGGTGCGCATATCGCGGATAGAGACTTTTTCTGCCAGCAGATTTTGCAGCACTTTGTGCAGCGTAGTCAGCGTGATCACGCCCGGAATCAAGTCTTCTGTCAGCTTCGGCATCTCCTGCGTCACGCGGTCCAGCAACTGCTGCGCTTCCTGACGGCCAAACAGCTCGCTGGCGTACTGACCAATCAGGTGATTCATATGGGTCGCCACCACGGTACTGGCTTCCACGACCGTAAAGCCCTGAATCTGCGCCTGCTCTTTCAGCGCGCTGTCAATCCAGATAGCGGACAGACCAAAGGCGGGATCCACCGTGACTTCACCCGGCAGAGTTCCTGCGGCGGTGCCTGGGTTAATCGCCATCCAGCGGCCCGGATAAGCATCACCACTGCCAATCTCCACCCCTTTCATCAGGATCCGGTAGCGCGCTGGCGGCAGATCCATATTGTCCCGGATATGCACCACCGGCGGCAGGAAGCCCATCTCCTGGGCGAATTTTTTACGGATGCTGCGGATACGGCCCAGCAGTTCGCCATCCTGAGTATTATCCACCATCGGGATCAGACGGTAGCCCACTTCCATGCCCAGCGAGTCTTCCAGCTGAACGTCGGTCCAGGAAGCTTCAACGTTAGCCGGGGTTTCGGTGGGTTTAACCATGCTGCTCTGCGGCGCGGCTTTTGGCTTGCTCTCTTTACCGCGCAGATACCAGGCGAGGCCCAGCAACGCAGCGGTAAACATCAGGAACACCAGGTTAGGCATGCCGGGAACCAGACCAAGCAGGCCCAGAACGCCCGCACTTAGCATCATCACGCGAGGGTTTTTGAACAGCTGAGTGACCATCTGTTCGCCAACGTCCTGATCGGTGGCCACGCGGGTTACGATAACACCTGCCGCGGTCGAGATAACCAGCGCCGGGATCTGCGCAACGAGACCGTCACCGATGGTCAACAGCGTATAGGTTTCCGCCGCGTGCCCGACGTCCATGCTGTGCTGCACAACACCCACCAGCAGGCCGCCAATGACGTTGATGACCATGATCATGATACCGGCGACGGCATCCCCACGAACGAACTTACTTGCACCGTCCATTGACCCGTAGAAATCCGCTTCCTGGGTCACTTCGGCACGGCGTTTCTTCGCTTCGTCCTCACCAATCAGACCGGCATTGAGGTCAGCGTCGATCGCCATCTGTTTGCCGGGCATGCCATCCAGCACAAAGCGCGCGCCCACTTCAGCAATACGGCCAGCACCCTTGGTGATAACCATAAAGTTGATGATAACGAGGATGATAAACACCACGATACCGATGGCGAAGTTGCCGCCAACAAGGAAGTGGCCGAAAGCTTCAACCACCTGGCCGGCAGCGGCGGCCCCCGTATGCCCTTCCATCAGGATAATACGGGTAGAGGCCACGTTCAGCGCCAGGCGCAGTAAGGTGGAGAACAGCAGAATGGTGGGGAAAGCGGCGAATTCAAGGGTTTTCTGGGTGAACATCGCCACCAGCAGCACCATGATCGACAGCGCAATATTAAAGGTGAATAACAGATCGAGGATGAAAGGCGGCAGCGGTAGCACCATCATCGACAGGATCATCAGGATCAATACCGGCCCGGCCATTACCTGCCATTGGGTATCTTTCATATTCGGTAACCGTAATAAAGCGGCCAGGTTCGCCATCAGTCTTTCTCATCAGGAACAAAGTCCAGCGCTTCCGGCACCGGTAAATTGTTTGGTTTTTTCGGAGCCAGGCCACCCTCAAGCTTCCAGCGACGGAGCTGCCAGACCCAGGCCAACACTTCTGCTACAGCCGCATATAACGTACCAGGAATATGCTGACCAATTTCACTATGTCGATAAAGCGCACGCGCCAGCGGCGGTGCTTCCAGAATCGGAACGCGGTGCTCTTTACCTAATTCACGGATACGCAGGGCCACTTCACCTGCCCCTTTCGCCACCACTTTTGGCGCGCTCATTTTGCGTTCGTCGTACTTAAGCGCCACGGAGAAGTGTGTCGGGTTAGTTACAATCACGTCAGCTTTTGGCACATCGGCCATCATGCGGCGGCGAGCGGCGGCGCGCATTTGCTGACGGATACGCCCTTTAACGTGCGGGTCGCCTTCCTGCTGTTTGTGCTCGTCACGGATATCCTGACGAGTCATGCGTAATCCTTTGAAGTAGCTGTAGAGCTGCCAGAACACGTCAAAACCCACCATCGGCGACAGGCCCAGAATCACCAGCATGCAGCACATGGCAATCATGTTCAGCGAGCTGGCCAGCGCGGTATAAGGCGATTCGCTGACTAACCGCAGCATTTCTGGCCAGTTGTGCTTGATAAAAATCCAGGTCACACAGCCAACCAGAATGGCTTTCAGGATCGATTTCACCAGCTCGGTGGCGGTCTGTGCGGAAACCAGCTTCGCCAGCCCTTTAATCGGGTTCATCTTGCCGAAATCGACCTTGATCGCTTTCCCGCTAATCAGCACGCCGCCTAACAGCATCGGGGCTGCGATAGCAACCACCACCAGCCCGGCCATAATCGGCAGTAGCGAGTAAACAGCCTGAAGAAACAATGAACTGATCAGCCGCAGCATCTGGCTGGTATCGCTGACCACTGAGTGATCGAAGTTAAGACCCTGAGCCAGCAAACGGCCGATTTTACGGGCCATTGATTCGCCACCCATCCACAAAATACCGAAGCCCGCCACCAGCATCAACACGGATGTCAGTTCGCGCGAGCGCGGAACCTGACCTTCTTCTCGTGCTTTTTCTATTCGGTGGGCGGTTGCGGATTCGGTCTTTTCCTCTTCGCTATCTCCAGACACGGCAAACTCACCTTCAGGATGAAATTTCAGGTGTCAGAATGCCAAATTCGCGCAGGGATGAAGCCACGAGTAAACGCGTAAAAAGGGGGTTATTTGAGGGATAGTAAAAAAGGGCCGGTAAAAACCGGCCCCGGAGGGCATGTCGAACTTAAAACCCGAGGCTGTCCAGCAGGTCGTCGACCTGGTCCTGATTGGCGACCACGCCAGGCGCTTCGCCATTAATCTGCGGACCGTTCTTCAGGCTGTCGGCATCTTTCTTCGGCCGTACAGGCTGTTCCGGCATGTTTTCCAGCAGCACCATCAACAGCTGACGCTCAATTTCCTGGATCACATCCATCATGCGTTTGATGACCTGACCAGTCAGATCCTGGAAGTCCTGCGCCATCATGATTTCCATCAGTTGGGCGTTGGTAAAACCCGTATGCTCAGGGACGGATTCCAGATATCCACGGGTATCCGAAACCAGTGAGCGGGCATCTGCCAGTTCGATAGGATTCTCAAACCACTCATCCCAGCGGCCTTTCAGTGCTTTAGCTCCATTCTCCATTTCGGCCTGACGTGGCTGCGCAGCTTCTACACAGTTCAGGGCGCGCTCGGCCGCCTGCGCGGTCATTTGCACAACGTAATCCAGGCGATCGCGGGCGTCGGGAATGGCTTCCGCCGCTTCAGCAATGGCCTGATCCAGTCCCAGCTCACGCAGGCTGTCGCGCAGCATCCGCGTCAGCGAACCAATTCGGGAGATTATTTCGTTTGCTGAAGCTGCATCTGTACTTGGTTTCGAAAGTTCGCTCATCTCGGCTCCTTACATACCCAGCTTTTCGAAGATCTTGCCTAATTTTTCTTCAAGGGTCGCTGCGGTAAAAGGTTTAACGACATAGCCACTGGCACCCGCCTGAGCAGCCGCAATAATGTTCTCTTTCTTCGCTTCTGCCGTCACCATCAGCACCGGGAGTTTACCCAGCGTGCTGTCGGCGCGAATAGTTTGCAGCAGTTGCAGACCGTCCATGTTCGGCATGTTCCAGTCGGAAACCACGAAGTCAAAACCACCGGTACGCAGTTTGGCCAGTGCATCAACACCGTCCTCTGCTTCTTCAACGTTATTGAAGCCGAGTTCTTTCAGCAGGTTACGGACGATACGACGCATCGTGTTGAAGTCGTCGACCACCAGAAACCGCATATTTTTATCAGCCATAAATACTCCTGTTTGTGTAGCCCCGCGGGACGGGCGCTGCGTTAGATACGTAATGCCTGTCCGGCGCTAATTTTTGCCAGCATGTGCTGGCTGATTTGGTGGAGATCCACCACCTCACTGGCTCCCCCGAGCGCAATTGCTTCACGGGGCATACCAAATACTACGCAGCTCGCTTCGTTCTGGGCGATGGTCCAGGCACCGGCTTTGTTCATTGCCAGCAAACCTGCCGCACCGTCGTTGCCCATACCGGTCAGAATCACGCCTACGGCGTTACGACCGGCATACTGCGCGACTGACTTAAAGAGCACGTCCACCGAGGGTTTATGACGATTCACCGGTGGGCCGTCGTGTAATTTCACCTGATAGTTTGCGCCGCTGCGCGTCAGCTCCATATGCATCGCCCCTGGCGCGATATAGGCATGACCCGGCAGAACACGCTCGCCATCTTCCGCTTCCTTCACCGTAATCTGACACAGCTTGTTCAGGCGCTCGGCGAAAGAGCGGGTAAAACCTGGCGGCATATGCTGCGTGATTAACAGCGCCGGACTGGTTGCCGGCAGCGGTTGCAGCACGTGCCTGATCGCTTCGGTGCCGCCGGTAGACGCACCGATGGCAATCAGCTTTTCACTACTGAGCAGCGGGCCTGCCTTAAGCATCACCGGTGAAGGCGATGGCCTGCGCGTATGCAGCTTCGCTCGTGAAGCCGCACGTACTTTGTCGCCAATCATCTGGCTGTAGGCCAGCATGCCTTCCCGGATACCCAACGACGGCTTGGTCACAAAGTCCACCGCGCCCAGCTCCAGTGCCCGAAGCGTGATCTCCGACCCTTTGCCGGTAAGTGATGACACCATCACCACCGGCATCGGACGCAGACGCATCAGTTTTTCCAGAAAATCCAGCCCGTCCATTCGCGGCATTTCGACATCCAGCGTCAGTACGTCGGGATTGAATTCTTTAATCAAATCTCTGGCGACCAGCGGATCGGGGGCCGTTGCCACCATCTCCATGTCCGAATGACTGTTGATGATTTCGGTCATCAGCTGACGCATCAGCGACGAATCATCAACACATAACACTCTGATTTTGCCCATTATCTTTCCTTAGTCAGCCCGTAGACCGTCTGGCCGCGCAGGTAAAACTCTTTACTGATCTGGCTGAAGTTCTCGGAGTGACCGGCAAACAAAATGCCGCCCGGTTTCAGCATCGGTACAAAACGCCGTAGAATTTTTTCCTGCGTTTCTTTATCAAAGTAGATCATCACGTTGCGGCAGAAGATCGCATCAAAGGGTCCCGGCAGCGCCCACTCGTTACCCAGCAGGTTCAGCTGAGCAAAGGTGATGGCATTCGCCAGTTCAGGCCTTGCCCGCACCATGCCTGAATGGGGGCCGGTGCCGCGAAAGAAGAAGCGCTGAAGCTGCTGAGACGACAGCGTGCGCAACTCTTCCTGGCGATAGACGCCCGACAACGCTTTTTCCAGCACCTGAGTGTCGATATCGGTAGCGTGGATCTGAAATTTACCCGGGCCGTTACCCAGCGTTTCTGCCAGCGTCATGGCGATGGAGTAAGGCTCCTCACCGGTAGAGGCAGCGGCGCACCAGACGTTGAAGCTGCCACCACGACGTTTGGCATGATCGGCCAGAATCGGGAAGTGATGCCCTTCACGGAAAAACGCCGTCAGGTTAGTGGTCAGGGAGTTAATAAACGCCTGCCACTCTCCGCTATTTGCGTCCGCTTCCAGCAGCGCAAGGTAACGACCAAAGTCATCGATTCCTAATGTCCGCAGACGGCGTACCAGGCGGTTGTAAACCATTTCACGCTTGTGATCGCCGAGCACGATGCCCGCGCGCTGATAAATCAGCTGGCTGATGCGCTTAAAATGTGTGTCGGATAACGGCAGGCGCTGTACCATCTGCGACAGCATCGTGGCGTTCTCCGGCGGTGCTAACAACGTTGACTTTTTCATCCAGATCCACCCTGCAAAGTACTGATAAAGGGGTTAAAACAATATTATTTTCCCTGTGAGCCTGCGCAGTGACCTGGTCAGAGCCCCCGACACATGCAGTGCTGAGGGCTTTTACTTCAGTGTGTCAGCGTCTGGGGCTGCTGCCGCTTCCTCTACCAGCGCGGCGATCTGTTAGTAAACTCTTTGCTGAGGGTTCCGGCGACTGCCTGAACTCATTCAAATTGCTTAACTACTTTATCGGCAGAAATTCACGCTTCCTGAGACTTATTTTGCGTTGTCGTGAACATCGTTAAAACGTTTCCCAGTTATCGTTTGACGGTGCTGCCGCAACGACTTTGCGTGGTGCGGCCGCCGGTGCTTTACTGACGATCGCCTGCGCGACGCTGTCTTTACGGATACGGAACACGGCTACGGCCTGATTCAGACGGCTCGCCTGCTCTTCCAGCGCTGCGGCAGCGGCGGCAGATTCCTCTACCAGCGAGGCGTTCTGCTGCGTGACGCGGTCCATTTCAGTGACGGCGATGCCGACCTGATCGATACCCCGGCTTTGCTCGCCCGATGCTGAAGCGATTTCGCCCATAATGTCAGTCACACGCGTGACCGCACTGACGATATCCGCCATCGTTTCACCCGCGCTCTCGACCAGCTGCGAACCGGTGTCGACACGCGCTACGGAATCTTCGATCAGCCCTTTAATTTCTTTCGCTGCCTGAGCACTACGCTGTGCCAGATTACGCACTTCGCCTGCCACTACCGCAAAGCCACGACCCTGCTCACCGGCACGGGCTGCTTCTACTGCGGCGTTCAGTGCCAGAATGTTGGTCTGGAAAGCAATACCGTCGATTACGCTGGTAATATCCGCGATTTTCTTCGAGCTCCCGGCGATGTCGCTCATGGTTTTCACCACGCCATCCACCACTTTCCCGCCCTTCTGCGCGGTTTCCGACGCGCTCAGCGCCAGCTGGGAAGCCTGACGGGCGTTTTCGGCATTCTGCTTCACGGTCGCCGTCAGCTGTTCCATACTGGCCGCGGTTTCTTCCAGAGAGGCAGCCTGCTCCTCGGTACGGGAAGAGAGATCGTTGTTGCCGGCAGAGATTTCGCTGGCGCCGGTATAGATAGCATCAGAACCGTCGCGCACGTCGCTTACCGTACGCACCAGCGACTGCTGCATTTCACGCAGGCTGTCTGCCAGTTGGGTCATTTCGCTACGGCCTTCTACCTCAATCGTCTGCGTCAGGTCGCCGCTGGCGATATGGCGAATATGATCGATGTTGGTTTTCAGCGGCTGAAGCAGCAGGGTACGAATGCCGCTCCAGGCCAGGGCGATGACCACAGCAGAAACCAGTAACACGCCCAGCAACAGCCAGATGCTCTGATGATACGCTGCATCATTCGCCTTAATGCCCTGCTCTGTCAGGCCGTTGATGACCGCCAGCCAGTGGTTATAAGCCTGCTGGAACTGCTCCTGATAGCTCTGAGTCGGCTGAGCCACAAAGTCGTTGAAGCGTCCGGTCTGCATCATGACAATCAGATCGGCCAGCGCGTCATGAAACTGCTTGTAGCTGGCCAGCAGCGCCTGAACATCCTCTGCCTTCTTGCCCTCTTCGCTAAGATTGGCATTAAAGAGTTCCAGCGACTTATCTGCCGTCGCCAGGTCAGTCTGTGCCTGAGCCATCAGATCGTTTAATGAAGAACCCGCACCGGAATGGTTGGTGTCCATCACATAACGCAATCCTGCACGGTTCAGCGTGTTACGCGCCTGCACCATGGATACCCAGGAATTGCCCATTGACTGTTGCAACAAGCTCATCTGCTGGCTGAATTCAAAATTCTGCTTATCGCTCTGAACGGTTTTAAAAAACAAACCGCCCGTTCCTAACTGCAATACAGCAAATAACACCAGCACACTAACCAGGCCGGTTACTACTTTCATACTCTTGAACATAACTACCTCAGTAAGGGGCTATTTGATTTAGTTATCGGCTGGTTTTTGGGGAACTTTATGTGGAATTTTTTAAATGTTTCGTCACGGTAAAAAGTCGTTCAAACCCTGGCCGGAATAATTAAAAGGCAATAAGAATGCGTTTTTTAAACGGGAAAAGCGGGTAGAAACCGAAAAGAGACGGATTAACAGGAAAAGCCGTTTTAAATAAAAAACGGCAGGCTGCTGGCGATCACAGTTAAAGCATTCGGTAAATTTTTACTGAATAACGACGCTACGGTAAAAACAGGAGGCCCAGGGAACGGTAATAAAGCGTCACGGGCCTGGGATGGCCCATGACGCGCTGGCAAGGACGCCGCTTTTTGCGTCTTTACAGACGGTTCATGTCCCTCTCGCCAGCACTCTTTTTCTCAACAGCAAGAATTAAAACGTTTCCCAGTTGCCTTCATCGGCCACTGGCGCTGCGGCTTTACGCGCAGCAGGTTTAACGGTGCGTGCAACCGGCGCAGCAGCGCGAGCGCCCTGGTCCTTACGAACACGGAACACGGCAACAGCCTGAGTCAGACGGCTGGCCTGATCTTCCAGCGCGGCCGCTGCGGTAGCGGATTCTTCCACCAGCGAGGCGTTCTGCTGTGTTACACGGTCCATCTCGGTGACAGCGGTGCCCACCTGATCGATACCCCGGCTCTGCTCATCAGAAGCAGAAGCGATTTCGCCCATGATGTCGGTGACGCGGGTTACGGCGTTAACGATATCGTTCATCGTTTCACCCGCCGTGCCCACCAGTACGGAACCACTGTCCACACGCGCCACGGAATCTTCGATCAGCCCTTTAATTTCTTTCGCTGCCTGAGCGCTACGCTGTGCCAGATTACGCACTTCGCCTGCCACTACCGCAAAGCCACGACCCTGCTCACCGGCACGGGCAGCTTCTACTGCGGCGTTCAGTGCCAGAATGTTGGTCTGGAAAGCAATGCCGTCGATCACGCTGGTAATATCCGCGATTTTCTTCGAACTTCCGGCGATGTCACTCATGGTTTTCACCACGCCATCCACCACTTTCCCGCCCTTCTGCGCGGTTTCCGACGCGCTCAGCGCCAGCTGGGAAGCCTGACGGGCGTTTTCGGCGTTCTGCTTCACGGTTGCCGTCAGCTGTTCCATACTGGCCGCGGTTTCTTCCAGAGAAGCAGCCTGCTGTTCAGTACGGGCAGAAAGATCGTTGTTACCCGCAGCGATTTCGCTGGCGCCGGTATAAATAGCGTCAGAGCCGTCGCGCACGTCGCTTACGGTACGCACCAGCGACTGCTGCATCTCAAGCAGGCTGGCAGCCAGCTGGGTCATCTCGTTACGGCCTTCAACAGCAATCGTGTGCGTCAGGTCGCCGTTAGCGATATGGCTGATATGTTCGATATTGTCCTGCAACGGTTTGATCAGCACAGAACGCAGACCGAACCAGCACAGCGCAATCAGCCCGACAACCAGCACCATCACGCTGCCAATTACCCACAGCATTTTGGTATAGGCGCTTTCGTTATCCGCCACGCCCTGTACGGTCAGCACGTTTTGGGCAGTACGCCATGACGTATAAACGTCCTGCATAGTATTTTGCTTCTCTTCGATGTTGAGCTTAAACATCTCCGGCAGCTGTTTGTTTTCCATTAATACGATCATCTGTCCCAGCGTTTTGGAATAGATCTCGTAATTTTTTTCCAGATTGTCGACCAGAACCGGGTCGACGCCTTTGGTGTCTGGAATGCCCTGGTAGCGCGCGTAAGATTTATCCGCGCTGGCCAGCAGGCTTTTGGCCTGATCGCTGATGGCGGTCAACGAGCTGCTGTTAATGCTGTTTGCCGTATCACTCTGCAAGCGCAGCATTCCGCGGTTAATAGCAATGCGAGACTGGTTCAGGGAAACCCATGCATCAGTAAACGCAGAGACGTTTTCGCTGGAATTCTGAGCGATTGAAAAGTTAGTTTTATCGCTGGTCAGCGCGTGGATAAATAATCCTCCCGCCAGCAGCTGAAGCGAGCCAAAAACCAGCAGGACCAACAGCAGGCTGGTGACGACCTTAATGCGTTTAAACATAGGATACCCTTGGTGTAGTAAAAGTGATTCAACACTCGATCTATCGGCGCAGATCGATGGAACTTTATGCAGTCAGAAGAGAGATTTACTAAAGTGATACTTTAGTAGCTAAATTAATTTTGCTGCTTTTTTACAGATAGCGAGCATAAAAAAAGACCGATCCGCAGATCGGTCTTTCTACGCAATAAAGCTCAGATTATGCGCTGCGCAGCGTGTCCATCAGGGCCATTTCGTCGCTGTTCAGCAGCTTCTCAATATCAACCAGAATCAGCATACGCTCACCCAGTGCCCCCAGGCCCGTCAGGTATTCTGTTGACATCGTGACCGCGAACTCCGGCGAAGGTCGGATTTGATCGGTGGTCAGCGACAGCACGTCAGACACACCATCCACCACAATACCTACCACGCGGTGCTCAAGATTCAGCACGATAACCACCGTGTTGTCGTTATAGTCCACATCAGGCTGCGCGAACTTAATACGCAGGTCGATGATAGGTACAATAACGCCGCGCAGGTTGGTGACGCCTTTAATGAATGCCGGCGTGTTCGCGATACGCGTCACCTGATCGTAACCGCGGATCTCCTGCACTTTTAAAATATCAATGCCGTATTCTTCATGTCCCAGTGTAAACACCAGGAACTCCTGACCGACAGTTTCGCCAGCGAGTTTTGTTGCCATTCCAGTCATAGTTTTACCCTTAATCGGTTAAAGTCAGGCTGCGGCTCCCGCCACACGCTTTTCACGGTTGAGAGACGGCAGAGCCGAGACATCGACGATCAGCGCGACGCTGCCATCCCCGAGGATGGTCGCCGCCGATATGCCCGGGACTTTGCGATAGTTACTTTCAAGATTTTTTACCACTACCTGGTGCTGACCAATCAGCTGATCCACCAGCAGTGCATAACGTTTTCCAGCGCTTTGCAGGATCACCACGATGCCCTGCGTCGCCTCGGTTTTCGCACCCTGAACGTCAAACACGTTCCACAGCTCAACCATCGGCAGATATTCACCGCGAACTTCCAGCACGCGCTCACCACCGGCCAGCGGATGCAGATCGGCTGACAGCGGTTGCAGTGATTCCATTACGGCATTCAGCGGCAGAATAAAGACTTCGTTAGCGACCCGCACTGACATGCCGTCAAGAATTGCCAGCGTCAGCGGCAGCAGAATACGGATCGTGGTGCCTTTGCCCTGCTTAGAGGCAATCTCAACGTGTCCACCCATTTCCTGGATGTTACGTTTCACCACGTCCATGCCCACGCCACGCCCGGAAACGTCCGTCACCTGCTCCGCCGTAGAGAAGCCCGGTGCGAAGATCAGCATGCCGACTTCTTCATCGCTCATCGATTCGCTCACCGGCAGGCCCGAAGAGAGCGCTTTTGCCAGGATACGTTCGCGGTTCAGACCGGCACCATCATCAATCACTTCGATACAGATGTTGCCGCCCTGGTGTTCAGCGGAAAGGGTCAGATTACCGACGCCGTTTTTACCCGCAGCAACACGTTTTTCCGGTGACTCAATACCGTGGTCCAGACTGTTACGCACCAGGTGCGTTAACGGATCGATAATGCGTTCAATCAGGCTCTTATCCAGTTCGGTCGAGCTGCCTTGCAGGGTCAGCTCCACTTCTTTGCCCAGCTTGCTGGCCAGATCGCGCACCAGACGTGGGAAGCGGCTGAAGACATATTCCATTGGCATCATACGAATGGACATCACCGATTCCTGCAAATCGCGGGCGTTACGTTCCAGCTGTCCCATGCTGTTTAACAAATCGCCATGGGCGACCGGGTCCAGTTCGTTAGAACGCTGGGCCAGCATCGACTGGGTAATGACCAGCTCACCTACCAGGTTGATCAGCTGATCGACCTTTTCTACCGCAACACGGATACTGGTTGATTCACTGGCTTTCGCCGCCGGCTTTTTCGCTGCTTCGCGTTTTGCTGGCGCTTCGCTAACCGCAGCAGGCTGTGGCTCTGGTGCGGCAACAACCGCTTCAGCTACCACGGCAACCGGTGCTGCCGGTGCTGCCGGTGCAGAAGCCTGATCCAGGAACTTGATTTGCGACTCTTCAATCACAAAGCACAACACCGCAACGATATCGTCCTGGCTCACCGACGAGTCCAGCGTCAGTTCGACAGACGTCTCGCCTTTAACCACGTCAGAAACCGTACCCAGATTGCCCAGCTCTTCCACCATCAGCGGAATTTCAGAAGGCTTCAGGTCGACCAGCGCAAGGCGTAAGCCTCCCGCGGCGGCGACCGGCGCGGCTTCTACAGCCGGTGCAGAGGCTGTCGCGACGGGGGCTGCAACTTCACCTTTGGCTTCCAGAGCCAGCTGGCGCAGCGCCTGGCAGATGTATTCAAACGTCGCGGCATCGGGTTCCGTGGCGGTTTTATAGGCATCCAGCTGTTCCTGCATAATATCTTTGGTTTCCAAAAACAGGTTGATGATATCGGTGCTCAGCTGCATTTCGCCGCGGCGCGCACCGTCGAGAATGTTTTCCAGAATGTGCGTGGTTTCCTGCAGGACAGTAAAACCAAAAGTCCCCGCTCCGCCTTTAATTGAGTGGGCCGCACGGAAGATAGCATTAAGCTGTTCCGAATCCGGTTCCTGCGGGTCTAACCCCAACAGGTGTTGTTCCATGTCGGCCAATAATTCATCGGCTTCATCGAAGAACGTTTGATAAAAATCGCTGATATCCATGCTCACGGTATCACCTCTGCTGTGAGTCGCGATCGGTCTGAGCCGCTGGAGCCGGTGACGCCGGGGCTGCTGCCTTCGGTGTCGCCTGACTGCCAGGCTGCTCAGCCTGTGAGGGTTGAGGGTCTGGTGTTTTTGTGCCAGCGGTCGGTACGGCCGGTGCCACGATTTGCTGCAAATTATTCATATCGCTGTCGCTGACTTGTACCGCGTCGCTTTCTGAGTTCTCTTTTTCAATCTGCGCTTCGGTGTCATGGTTCAACACCAGCAGGCTGATTCGACGGTTAACGGCATCATCGCCACCGCGGTTTTTCAATTTCATGGTGTCTGCCATCCCGACTACGCGCAGCATCTTGTCACTCGCCAGGCCGCCCATGATCAGCTCGCGACGCGAGGCGTTAGCACGATCGGCGGAGAGCTCCCAGTTGCTGTAGCCGCGCAGGCCATTGGCATACTGAATATCATCGGTATGGCCAGAAAGGCTGATCCTGTTCGGAATATCGTTCAGGATCGGCGCAATTGCCCGCAAAATGTCGCGCATGTAAGGTTCGACTTCTGCGCTACCGGTTTTAAACATCGGCCGGTTCTGGCTGTCGATAATCTGAATACGCAACCCTTCCTGCACCATGTTAATAATCAGGTGCGGACGCAGCGCTTTCAGTCGCGGATCGGCTTCAATCAGCTGATCGAGCTTTTCACGCAGACGGTTCAGGCGGATTTCATCCAGCTTGCGTTTCTGCGCGTCCATATCAACCACCTTCTGAACTTCCCCTTTTTTCTGCGTCGGATCTTCTCCGCCACCAGGAATAACGCTAACGCTTTCACTGCTGCGAGAGCCGCCGGTCAGGGCAACTCTCAACGGCGTCTTAAAGTAATCGGCAATCCCCGACAAATCCTGAGGCTTGGCGATCGCAATCAGCCACATCACCATAAAAAAAGCCATCATTGCGGTCATAAAGTCGGCATAGGCAATCTTCCAGGAGCCATGAGCGCCCCCGTGACCGTTATGCTTTTTCTTCTTAACAACAATAATGGGGTGATTTTCGTGCTTCATGCGTCCTGACCTTTCGCTGGTGATTTCGCGTTACGAACATGCTCTTCCAGCTCGCTGAACGACGGTCGCTCGGTGGAGTACAGCGTTTTACGGCCAAACTCGACGGCGATCTGTGGTGCATACCCGTTCAGGCTGGAAAGCAACGTCACTTTAATGCACTGCATCATCTTGGTGCTTTCGGCACATTTCTGACGCAGCACGCTGGACAGCGGAGAGATAAAGCCGTAAGCCAGCAAAATCCCCAGGAAAGTTCCCACCATGGCATGCGCGATCAGTTCGCCCAGTTCCGCCGGTGGACGATCTGCCGAAGCCAGGGTGTGAACCACGCCCATTACCGCTGCCACAATACCGAAAGCGGGCAGAGAGTCCCCTACTGCACCCAGCGCCGCTGCCGGCACTTCGCATTCGTGTTCGTAGGTTTCGATCTCTTCATCCATCAACGCTTCAATTTCAAATGCGTTCATGTTGCCGCTGACCATCAGGCGTAAATAATCGGTAATGAAGTCCACTAATCTTTTATCGGCAACAATGCGCGGGTAATTAGCAAAAATTTCACTTTCCTGCGGACTTTCAATATCGCTTTCCAGAGAAAGCATGCCCTGCTGACGTGATTTGGCCATCAGGCGATAAAGCAGCGCCATCAGATCCATATAAACTGCTTTATTGTATTTTGAACCGCGCATTAATAACGGCAGTGCTTTCATCGTGGCTTTAATGGCTTTGCCATTATTCCCCACCAGAAACGCACCAATGCCCGCCCCACCGATAATGATCAGTTCAGAAGGTTGATAGAGAGCGCCAAGGTGGCCGCCTACCATTGCGTAGCCACCCAACACCGACCCGAGAACCAGGATATACCCCAAAATAACTAACACAATAAATCCTTACGTCTGGCGACGTGTGGGTTGAAGATGAACCAGCGATCGGGTTATTTCACCGGTCGTGGGCAAAAAAAAAGCAGCGGTTAAAAACCGCTGCTGGATTCATTCCACGTGGTGAACATTTAAACGGCAAGTTTTACCTGTTCATCCAGCAGTTGTGAAATGTTATCGGCACTATCTTCAATAAGTTTACGTCTTTTTACCGCTCGTGAAGGCGGCTGGCAAAGGCTACAGGTAAAGCTACCAACCGGCTGGTGAGCGTGGTTAATAAAGCTTCCGCCACAGCATTTGCAGTCGGATAATTCGAGCATGCCGCTCTCAACAAACCGGACTAAGGTCCAGGCACGGGTCAGTGCCAACAGCGGGCCTTCGTCCTGTTGCGGGCACTGCTCCAGGTAAAGACGATAAGCTTTAATTACCGCTTCCACGCCCTTACTCTGCCCGCTTTTGAGTAAAAACTGCCAGGCATTGCAGAACATTGAAGAGTGAATGTTCTGTTCCCACGTCATAAACCAGTCGGTGGAAAAAGGCAGCATGCCTTTTGGCGGCGGGCTGCCGCGCAGTTCTTTATACAGCTTAATTAAGCGACCGCGACTCAGCTGCGTTTCGCTTTCTAACATTTGCAGACGAGCGCCCAGCGTAATTAATTCAATCGCCAGCTGAATATCGCGAGCTTCCTGAACAATACTTTTTTCTGTCATTAACTCGCCCTCTTTTTCGGTTGCTCGTCGTTTTTCGCAGACACGTTACGTAATAAGCGGCTGGATAACAGAATACCGGCATGGATTTGCTGTAAATCATCCACACGCGATTCCTGAGTTAAGCGGCTAATTGTCGCACTGTCGGTGAAACGAAACTGGCACACCAGCTGATTTGTCTCGGCCAGCTTGACCATATCAGGCAGCGTCAGCGCAGAGAGGGCGTCAGCCATTGATTCATCAATACCCAGACGAAACATGGCAGAAGCTTTTTCCTGGTTAATAAGGCGTTGAGCAAGTAATAAATAAGACAAGTTGATATCGTAAATATGTTTTAGTAATTCTGATGTACCCATTTTTTTTCCGTCCTGACTGACACGACTTAAACGTTGGCGGATTGCGCCGCTACCTTTGTTGCTGCTGGTAAATCTTATTGTGGCAAAAAATTAAGTGGCAGAAGCCAAACGTTTGCGAAGCTCCAGGCGGTCCTAAAGGCGGCCTGCAGAAAGTAGTCATTAACTCATTTTGCCGGTTACTGCTCCGTCGTTTTCGTGCGCTTCCCTGACGCTTTCCCTTGGTTTTTACTGCTCTGTTTTAGGACTATTCCGAAAACAAGGCAACTTTATATGCTCTGTTTTCTGGATACAACGTGGGCCAGGTGAAATTTTAGATAAAGTGTGATCTACGTCACACTTTTAGGGGTAATTTAACTAAAATATTCTTCAGAAACATTGTTGATTAGTTCACTAACTAATCATTTTCCGCTTTTTTTGTTAAATTTTAACCTCACGCGATCATTTACCTCATAAAACATTCCCTTTTACGGCGATTGAATCGCTATGGAGTGTGTTTTAGCTATTAACCAGACAAATATGTTTATAAAAGAGAAATTTGCGGCATAAAATATCGATTTATCTATGTTGCACGTGTGTAAATCGTAATCACTAAGAGTGACTATCATCCTTAAGAAGGATTATCAGAATGTGACGCAATGCAGGTTTTTATCAGGAAGTGTTTAGCTAGTGTAAGCCGCACCAGGTCTGTGTTCAGGGGGTGCCAACACATGTAACGAGGAGTAACATTAGAGGTGTGAATGTATAAGGGGATTTTTACCTTTCATCGGTAAGTATCGGCACCGGTTCAGTTTTCTTTAGAAAAAAGCCAAAATTTTCGGTTTTTTTCTATTTATTGGTCCTTTTATTGGCACCATCTGTCTCCTTTTTACTCAATGAAGACAAAAAAAAGGGCGATCGTCGATCGCCCTTGATTTTATTGGCATGAGTTATGCCAGACGGGGGAATGCCGCCACTTTACTGTTCTGTGCCCGATCTTCACTTCGGGCCGATAATGCCTGTAAATCCTTGAGATAGGTCTTGCGCCAGTTGGTGATGTCATTCTTACGCAGCACGGCCATCATGTCGTTGTAACGCGAGATTCGCTCATTTAATGGCATCGTCAGCGCCTGATTTAACGCTGCGGCCACTTCATCACGATCGTAAGGGTTCACAATCAGCGCGGAAGTCAGCTCGTTAGCCGCACCCGCAAAGCGGGACAATACCAGCACGCCAGGATCTTTAGGGTCCTGAGCGGCGACATATTCTTTAGCAACCAGGTTCATCCCATCGCGCAGCGGTGTGACCAGCCCAATGTCGGTCAGGCGGAAAATTTTCATCAGCAGGCGACGGTCAAAGTGTTGGTTGAGGTAGTAGAGCGGCGTCCAGCCCAGCGTGCCATATTTGCCGTTGATGCGCCCCGCTTCTGTTTCCAGCTGGTGGCGAATATCCTGATAAGCCTGCACGTCGCCACGGGAGGTCGGTGCAATCTGCGAATAACGGATTTTGCCGTGATGCTCCGGATAGTTCTCCAGCAGCGCTTCGTATGCCAGGAAACGTTCCGGCAGGCCTTTGGAGTAATCGAGACGCTCACAGGAGATGATGTTTTGGGCATCGCCGAGATCTTTCTTCATCGCCGCCATTTTTGGCGGCAGCGGCCCTTCGGCCATCTCTTTAATGCTGTCCGGCTCAATGCCGATGGGATAAACCTCGGTGGCAAAATGATTGCCAAACGCCAGATGTTTTTTCCCATCGCTCTGTACCTGGGTCAGCAGCGACAGGCATTCCAGGAAAGCCATACGATCGCTTTCCGTCTGGAAGCCCAGCAGATCGTAATCGCACATCATTTCCAGCAGTTCATTGTGCGGCGGCAGCGCATTGAAAATTTCAGGCGTTGGGAAAGGAATATGCAGGAAGAAACCGATGCGGTTATTGACGCCCAGCTTGCGCAGCGCGGCGGCAAAAGGCAGCAGATGATAATCGTGGATCCACAGAACATCATCAGGCTTCAGCAGCGGCAGCAGGCGTTTGGCCAGCATGGTATTAACGTTACAGTAGCCATCCCAGGCTTCGCGCTGGAAATTGACCAGATCGAGACGGTAATGGAAGGCTGGCCAGATCACCGCATTGGAGAATTGCAGATAGTACAGATCGTAATCATTTTGGTTCAGACCAAAAGAGGCATAGGTTACGCTGTCTTTTTCAAACAGCTCCATTTCCTCATCATCTTCACCAATTTCGTTAATTTCACCGTTCCAGCCAAACCACATTCCGCCGGTAGTTTTTAGCGCATCCATGATGCCCACGGTCAGACCGCCAGCGCTGGTCTTTGACCCATCGGGTACAGCGATGCGATTAGATACGACTACTAAGCGACTCATAACCTTGACTCCTTAATGACGTTTTTTCGTCTTGATCTAGTTGTAATAATGATTGTTCAAGCCAGTGATACACGCCTTCCACATCCGGCAAACGACAAATTGCCTCGGTTGCGCCCTCACCGACTTTAATTGAGATACCGTCCATAGCATTGACCGTCTTAAACCCTGCTTCGTCGGTCAAATCGTCACCGATAAAGACCGGGGTGCGCCCGGCAAAAGGAGCCTGTTGCATAAAGTCCTGGATTGCGGCTCCTTTGTTAACCCCTTTTGGTTTCAACTCCACCACGCATTTTCCCGGCTGTAGTTGAAGCATGGGAAAACGGGCAGTCATCTCCTGCGCCAGATCCATGATCGCCTGCTGATAGTGTTCAGCACGGCGATAGTGCAGCGCGAAAGCCATCCCTTTGGTTTCCAGCTGCGTATCCGGCATTTTTGCTACGGCTTCTTTTAACAGAGCAGAGAGCGAATCGGCCACGTCCGTGGGCAAAGAGAGGCGTTCAATTTGGTTGTTGGCGTCACGACGTTCTGCGCCGTGGACGCCAGCAAGAGGAAAGTGTAAGGGAGCGGCCAGCGCATCCAGTTCGCTCATCGGGCGACCGGAAACCAGGGCAACTGCGCCTTCGCTCAGCTGAGCCAGGCGTTGCAGATTGGCGATAACCTGTTTGGGGATGAAAACTTCATCGGGACGTGACTGGATCGCCGCCAGCGTTCCATCAACGTCAAAGAAAAATGCGTAGCGTCCGCCATGCTGTAACGGGGGGGCAGAATCATTCCGGGTGTTCACAACTATTCCTCCTGATTATGTGTGTCACGACGATACGGGCAACAGGCTGTTTAGCCCACTGAGCTAACGTGGTTCAGATCGCGTATCTGAACTATCCACAACGCTTGAGGAAAAGGGCACAATGCGGCGCGACATCAAGTCGCCAGAGGGAGATGAGAAGGACGATACGGTTCAAATTTCGCTCTTGAGTCGGGTCTGCTTCCTTCTCCATTTAGTCCGCACTGTTCGTGCAGTACGCCTCACCTCGTTGCCACATGCGTAACAACATCAGCATCAGTATAGACGCTGATAGCGGGCCTGCCAGACGTAATAGCCGGATTGCCTCTTTTCTGACGCTGAAAGGGTGACAAATTCTTCCAGAAAAAGACATAGGAGAAAGGTGAAATGTGACTAAGATGTTTAATAGATAAAACGGTGAGGTAAAAAGCGGCGGGAGAATGTGAATCGCAGCCGGGAATCAGCCTCCCGACCACGGCACGCCTTCAGGCAACAGGCTTTAACCAGAGCAAGTCCAGATTCATTTTTGCCCAGACGTTATTCTCTTCCGGGCCGACAATGCTGTCCCAACAATAACGATCGGCCAGATCGACCGTTTCAGGACGCAGCATGCGGCTGGCCGAAAGCGAATAAAATACGCATACTTTTGGTAACAGCAGAGAGTCCTGACCTGGTTCAACCACGACCGCTATGCGTCCAGAAGCCAGCCGAACAACCGATCCTACCGGATATATCCCCACCGCTTTTACAAAAGCGTAGAAAATTTTTTGATCGAAATGCCCTTCCCAACTGGCCATCTGGCTCATCGCGCTGGCCGGGTTCCAGCCAGCTTTATACGGCCGGTTTGAGGTTACAGCATCATAAACGTCGCAAATTGCGGCCATGCGGGCCAGTTGGGAAATCGCCTTTCCCTTTAATCCATGCGGATAACCGCTGCCGTTGATTTTTTCATGGTGGTGCAGGGCTACATCCAGTACCGCATCGCTGCCGCCGCTTTTGCGCAGCAGCGCTTCACCGAATACCGGGTGCTGCTTCATTATGTCAAATTCTTCAGCGGTCAGCTTACCCGGCTTATTGAGAATATCGATGGAGATACCCGCTTTGCCCACGTCATGCAGCAAACCGGCAGTTCCCGCCAGGCGCGTTTGCGCATCATCAAGGTTAAGCTGCCGGGCCAGGGAAACCATCAGTGCGCAAACCGCCACTGAGTGCAGATAGGTATAATCATCATGCGTTTTCAGGCGCACGACGCTAAGTAAAGCCGCTGGATGCCGGCTGAGAGATCCGCCGATTTCATCCACCAGCGGCAGCGTGCTGTCGGTATCGATGGTTTTGCCCAATCGCGCATCACTGAACATACTCATGACCTGCCCTTTGGCATTCAGGCAAATAGCCTGCGCCTGCATGATCTCTTCATGCATGCCGGTCAGCCCCTTTGCCACCGACTGCTGGGGGTGCGCTTGTGCTTCTGCCGGCGCGATATCAGGCCCGCGCCCTTTTTCCAGGTCGATCCAGACTTCTTGAATACTGCTTTCTGTAACGGTATCGATTTGCTGTTGCGTGGTCAGCAGCATAGCGTTATGCACGAGCGGATGCTTCAGCCAGAAAACTTCCAGCTTATGGACATACATCCCGATACGTAACTCGTGTGTTTGAATTTTTATGATCATTCCACCTCTCCAGCTTCATGCACCGTCCTCCATTCAGCACAGGTATCGGCGTCTCATCTGAAACCTTCATAGTTGGCGGCGGGTTTTATCAATTTTTTACATTTTTCCCTGCCTCAACGCGGGCAGCGGCTGCGGTAGCGTTGCTTCTGCTGTCAGATAAGGCCTCTTTTGTGACAGGTGTGACAGGAAGCCACTATGCGGTCGATGGCGGGCGGGTTCGCGATTAACACGCTGCCCTTTATGCTACGCGCTGAAATTAAGACGGAAGGCGTTTTCTCGCACGAGAGAATAATAAGCCACCTATCCATTAAGTGGCTTTATAATTATCAGGGTTTTTCCTGCTGCAAATAATCCGTCAGGAAATACTGCGCATTACCTTCACGTGACAGATTTTCACTGTAGTATACCGCGTAGCTTTCTTTCTCGCCGGGAAGATATACCTCGCCACCGCTGTAGCTGTTAACGATTAACACGACATATTTTTTACCCTCTACTTCTATTGAGTAATCCCGACGCTTGCCTTTCTTCTCCACGTTCGCCAGCTGGATTTTGCGGTTCCAGGGATGATCAATCTGGGTAATTTGCACCAGGGCTTTATGATCCTGCGGCGGCCCGTAACGCAGCGTCCAGACCTGCATGCCCTGCTCACCAGACCAGGCCTGAACGTTCTCCGCCACTTCGGGCCTCTCTGCGGCTGGCGCCACGTTGCTCCAGCAAAGCGCGCCTGCCAACACTATCCAGAAAATCTTCCGTAACATACCTTCTCCTTTAATATATATAGAATAGAATCCCTACAAGCTTATTACCTATACGCGCTTGCGGTTAACATTCCTGACGCGTGCAGAAAAACCGCTCGCTTAAAGAAAAACACAAGCTGATGGTAAAATAAATATTTTTTTTTGAGAAACTCGAGACATCTTCAAAAATATTATCTGCGGATGACTAACGCACTTACAATTTCACATTATTTAATTAAGTAACAATGCGTCATTACAACCGTTCTAAAAACGGTGGTAATCTAACGGATGTAATATCACCATCAGGCTTATATTTATAAAGTGGCGGATAAACCGGAACGTGTTCGTGAAATAAATCACCGCTTCAGCAGCAGGCTTGCGAAAGGGGGGAATTCAGACAGCCTGCGAAGACAGGGCAATGAAAACAGGATTTGGATCAGTGAAAAACACTGTCGTCGTCGGCCGGGCGACGCGTAAATCCATCATGGGCGGAAACCTGGGTATTTCGCACTTCTCTGATAGCGGCCAGGCAGGCTTTGCGGCGGGCGTCATCGGGTTCTCTGGCGGCAAGGACTCTGAGCTGACGAAGTAGCGCCGTATTGTTAAGCGGACGCTGTTGTTCCAGAAGCGCAAGCGTCGCTTCTCCCAGCATAATGTCTCTTAACTTATCGGTGTCGTGATTGTCCATGAAGGCTTCTCTGTCTCGGTGGTACATAGTGTGTCAATCAGTCTTTCACTCGCGCTTCCTGTGCTGCTGATTACCGGCTCCTGAAAAGGAAAGCGGTTGACACATGCTATGGACAGTCAATATTCGGTACAGAACCAGCTTTCGTCACTTATGACTCACGTCCAAACAGCATAGCAATCAGTTCATGATGGTGTTGTTCAAGATGGGAATGTTTATCGTTTGACATTCGGCTCAGTAATCTGGCGCAGATCGACTGTCGGTTTACCGTCATACCCGATTTCAAAATCTCCATCACCACTTCACCCATTGTTTCCTGATGTGAAGGGACAGCCCGATCAGATACGCTAAAATAGAGGGAAACATCGCTCTCTGTTTTTGGATTGAAACTGTTCTGACGCATAAGTGATCCTTTTAAGCATGGGGGACGTTGCCCGAAGGGGATGAAAACACCTTTCCTGTACAGCTTTCATAACTGTGTACAGTATCATAAAAATTTGCGCAGTTTTTTTTGTGCAAAAAATGCTTTTTCTGGCAACTTTGTGACGCGTTTGCTCACAAAATTAACGGTAAGACGCTGATTATTAGCGAAGGGGTGGATAAAAGGCGGGTTTTGTACAGGTAGCCGATAGCTGTACAACTTTTCTTAATAACAGCATCGGTCTAAAAGGCGGCCACGGGCCGCCATCAGCAGAGGTCAGCTTTTCGGCTTGTTCTTTTCAATTTCAATCGGTGGCACTGAGCCTAAATCGGTTCCGGTGACCGGGTTCAGACTCGGGTCGGAAGCGGTTCTTAAAGCCAGGCTATCCAGATTCGCTTTCTGCTCTTCCGGCAGGCCGATGCTTGCCAGACCGTCTCCGCCATCTACCGCAGGTTGCGGATCGGCGACATAGGTAAAGTTCTCGTCAGAATTCCAGCTGCCGCGTACTTCCCCGCCTTCTGACATGTTGTAATAGACGTTGGCGTACTTCTCGATTGGCGGCAGTTTGCCCGGCGGGAAGTTATTACGGATAGAATACAGCGCTTTCTCAAACGACATCTGGTGCGCGACTTCACGCGTCATCAAAAAGCCCAGCGCATCCTTAACACCCGGATCATCAGTCATATTAATCAGGCGCTCATACAAAATTTTGGCGCGGGCTTCAGCGGCGATGTTTGAACGTAAATCGGCAGTCACTTCGCCAATAGTATCAATATAGGCCGCCGTCCACGGCACGCCACCAGAGTTAGTCAGTGCCGGACCGCCACCATACAGCAGCGAAGTCAGATGGCTGTCATTCCCTTTACCGGTGATAGAGCGGTACAGCTCACCCTCTTCCTCAGTACCTTCGGCCAGATCGCCTTTTGCGCCTTTATTGAGCATCCCTACCATCGTGCCGATGATTTCGAGGTGGCTCAACTCCTCAGTCGCGATGTCCATCAGCATATCTTTGCGGCCGGCATCTTCATCGGCCAGTCCCTGCGTAAAATAGCGACAGGCGGCGGCAAGTTCTCCTTGCGGCCCACCAAACTGTTCCAGAAGCAGATTAGCTAATCCCGGATTTGGGGCCGCGACGCGAACGGTATATTGCAGTTGTTTTACGTGTCTGAACATAGCTCACTCCAGTGTATAAAAAAAACGAACAATGGGCTGACAGAATCGTCATGCCGTTAAAATAAAATAATAATTACGCTTACTATTTTTACTTTAACAGCCGGATATTTAGCAGGATAGAATGTCAATCCCGTTAAGCTTAGTTGTCTTTCTTAATATCACGACAAAAAGAAACGCATAATGGATGAATTAAGAATCCTCCTGGCTATGACTTTTAACGAAAATAACGCAAAAAATAATTTATTACTTTAGTCAATTGCGCTGTGAGCGCCGACTTATCGCTATTTTCTTCTGACAGTTGCCTTAAATAATCCTGTTAAAGATGGAACTGGATGAATTTAATGGTTTACAACAGAAAGGAAATATCGCTACGGCGCAGCGTTGTCTCGTCTGGCTGCTGACAAGAACGGGCATCACCTCGCCGATTGTCGGCAACCGCACCGAAAAGCCTTGCAGGGCGATCTGGCAGCGGGCGGTCTGCTACTGCCCCCGGTTGCGAGCATCCGCTGTGGAAAAATAGCGGTGACCGCGCACCATTATTTATTGCTCATTCATATAGCAAATCAGATACGTGTCTGGCGCGTTTTCGATTTGTAGCGAGCTGTAGGTGTAGGGACTAATCTCGCCGTTTTTATCAACGATCGCTTTTTTACCCGTTCCCATTTTCCCGACTTCATGATAATTCCACATTTTAGTGAACTCCTCACTTCTGGCCATCAGATCCTCAATAACAGATTCAAACTTTTCCGGCCTGCTGCTGGAGGCATAATAAGCCCGAAATGACGCCAGAGTATGTTTGGCCGCTTTTTCCCAGTCATGGATCCTTTGCTTATATTCCTCGCTAATAAACATCAGCTTAAGGGAATTCCTGTCGGCCACCGGCACTAATGACCAGTTAAAGATGTTATCTTCCGTGGCTTTATTCCAGTAAAGCAAATCCATATTTTCGTGGCGGACAAAAGCAGGATAAGGATTAAGCGCGTCCACCATCCTTTTGATTTCCGGCTGCAATTCTGCCGGTTTGTTTTCACTTACGTCACCGCCAAAAACAATAGCGGTCAGGTATTCCTGCTCAACGTTCGACAGCTGAAGCACCCTGCCAATGCGTTTTAACGCCGCGGGCGAAATACGAATCGATCTCCCCTGCTCAAGCCACGTGTACCAGCTTACGCTGACCGCAGCCAGCTGAGCCACCTCTTCGCGCCGCAGTCCTTTGACGCGCCGGTTGAGCGCGCTAAAGCCGTAATCCTCAGGGTTTAGCTTCGAGCGGTGCTTGAGCAGGAAGCTTTTGACATCTTCGTTTTTCATCATTCTGTTCCTGGGTGTGACCTGTAGTCATAGGATAATCCACCCTATTTTTGCGTTAAAACTTTAGCAGTAGAATGGCGGTATTGATAAATGAGTTCAATAAAAGATTAAGGCTGAAATAACATTAATTATCTGGCGACTGATATTTTATTCGCCTGTTTTATCTGTTTGTTTTTCCTTAAGCTAAATTTGCACAACAAAATTATTTTCATTACAGGGCAAAAAATGTCGCCGTTAAAAAAGAGTATTATCACTATGCTTACCGGTCTGCTGACGCTGGTGGCCGTTATGGGGATTGGCCGTTTTTCGCTGACCCCGCAAATTCCGCTGATGATGCATGATGGCTATCTGTCGCTGTCGACGGCGGGCATTCTGGCAGCAATGAATTATGTCGGCTACCTGCTTGGTGCTGTTCACGTCAGCCGCCTGCAAAAAAACCATGCGCTCTACCTTAAAGCGGGGATTGCCGCTACGATACTGGTCACGCTGCTTTCCGGGATGACGTCGCAGTTTGCTTTGCAGTGCCTGTATCGTTTTATCTCTGGCGTGGGTGGCGCATGGGCGTTGATTATCGTGACGTCATGGACTCAGCATAATCTTGCCGCGCATTCTCCCCGGCTTTCAGCGGCGGTATTTACCGGCCCGGGCGTGGGTATTGCACTGACCGGCGTGCTGGCCTGGGTGATGTCTGCCCATCATCTGGATTCAGCCCATAGCTGGACTGTTTATGGCGCGGTGGCGCTGGTGGTTAGCCTGGCTATCTGCCGTTATTTACCGGCGGAGTTTACCGCTGTCCGCCCCGGTGCAGGAAAAAATGAACCGATCGGTGGCCAGCTGAAAAAGCTGGTGCTTATCTATACGCTGGCGGGTTTTGGCTACATTTTGCCTGCCACGTTCCTGTCGCAGATGGCCCATGCGGTATTGCCTAATCCCAACCTGGCGGCATTTTTCTGGCCGCTGTTCGGTCTCTCTGCCGTGGCGGGCGTCCTGCTGGTGATTCTGTTTTCAGGCCGGTTTAATACCCAGGCAAGCCTCGCTTTTGCGATGATTTTGCAGGGCTCGGGCGTGGCGGCAGCGGTCGCTTTTCCGGGTGCATGGGGGCTGCTCTTTTCAACTCTGCTTACCGGGCTCGGTTTCCTGTCCATCATGCAGCTCACCATGAAGTTTGCCCGTGAGATTTCGTCAATTTCCGTTTCCCGTACCGTGGGGCTGTTAACGTCGGGCTACGCCACCGGACAGCTGATCGGCCCGCTGATCTCCTCCGCCAGCGTCTGGTTTTTTGGTTCGCTGCAACCGGCCATTATCATTGCGGCTATGGGCCTTGTTGCGGGGGGAAGCGCGGTCATGACCCTTAACCGGCAGAAAGTCCGGGCCGCGGCACAAGGACGGTAAGAGCGTCGACGGCCAGAACATGGATGGTTCCCTTCAGCGTGAACGCTGTGTTGCCAGCGCTTTTGACCACCGTTCACGCTGGCACCTTGGGCAGACCAGCCGCTGTTGCGCGTTTAATCGCTGAGTCAGCCCGCAGTGGTTACAGGCGTATAATGCTTCCTCCGGCACTATGACAAAATCCTGTCGGTGCTCCGGCGGGAGCACCGACAGGCCCGGGCGGACAGCATCGCGATCGTAATAGTAGATGCTGATGTCGCCATCCAGCTCAATCAGCGCCAGGCGAATTTGTCCAAGGTGCTCCACGCCTTCCTGACGCAGCTCCATAAAAAACTCATCTTCAGAAATGTTCAGCCCGTCGAGACTGTCGAGTTTGTACAAGCCGTTCTGAATCAGCGTAATCACCTGGCCTTCAATGAGTTTTGAAAAGCGGGCGCTGCGTGCGGTCAGAAACGTGGTCAGCCGATACAGCACCAGCAAGACAACAAACACCATGGTAACGGGCAGAACAGGCACATCATCATAGAAGGTGACGTCACCCGATGCCGATCCCAGCGTCAGCACAATGACCAGTTCAAAAAGTGACAGCTGGCGGATACCCCGCCTGCCGGAGACTTTCAGGAAGATAAAAACGATCAGGTAAGCGAAAAAAACGCGCGCCGCGACTTCTATCAAAAAAGTCAGTTCGAGGTCATTAAGCAGAAAGCGATGCCAGTCAAAGGAAGACATAATTGCAGGATTATCCCGGGAAAATGAAGCGCTAAAATTTATCAGCAATTTTTATCATTGTACGACAGTTTATACGGCAAAAAACGTGCGCCAGAATAAATAGTGCCTTTCTGACGCTATTTTCAGCCGTTCATTGCACGCTTAATACGCATTCACGCTTCGCGTCTGTTGAGATAAATTGATAGTTCAGGCGTGCGGTGTTCTGCGTTTTGCTAATACCGTTGGCGTTAAGTCAGATTATTCCCCTGTTTTTAAACCGCTTAAAAAAAGAACCTCTCACCGCACAAAAATAACTAAATTTCCAGTGACTTCAAGCGCTTCGTGGAATTTTCACCTCAATGTCTTGATTGATGTGCGCATTCAACGATACTGTATATATACACAGTTAATTTGGATATTTTCTTATGCAGCCGATCCGTCCTGCTGATTTTATGGAAGAAATTCCTTTGCCGCTTTTTATTGAGCGCGTCTCCTGCGGCTTTCCAAGCCCTGCACAGGACTACGTTGAAGAGAGGCTGGATCTTAATAAAATGGTGATCCGTCATCCCAGCGCAACCTATTTTTTAAAGGTGAGCGGTGATTCAATGATTGAGGCAGGCATTGGCGATGGCGATTTATTAATCGTCGATCGTTCACTGTCTGCGGATCATGGCGATATTGTTGTCGCCGCCGTGGCGGGTGAATTTACCGTCAAAGAACTGCGCACTCGCCCTCTTCTCCAGCTGGTGCCGCATAATCGCCACTATTCGCCGATTATTTTTCACAGCGAAGAGGAACTGGAGATTTTCGGCGTTGTGACTTTCATCTTAAAAGCCACTAAAAATGTTCGCGCTGGTTGATGTCAACAGTTTCTATACCTCCTGCGAGACTGTTTTCAGGCCGGATTTAAAGGGCAAACCCATCGTGGTCGTTTCAAATAATGACGGCTGCATTATTTCACGCTCCGCAGAGGCGAAGCGGCTGGGAATAAACATGGGTGAGCCCTATTTCAAAATAAAAGAGGCGTTGAAACAGCGTCAGGTGCAGGTCTTCAGCTCCAATTATACGCTTTACGCCGATATGAGTTATCGGGTGATGTCGATTTTGACAGAGATGGCGCCCGCAATGGAAATGTATTCGATCGATGAAGCTTTTATTAACTTATCCGGCGTGAGCAACTGCGTTTCCCTTGAGGCTTTCGGGCGGGAAATCCGCCAGCAGATCCTGAAACAGACCGGACTGACCGTTGGCGTGGGTATCGCACCCACCAAAACGCTGGCCTTATACAGTGATCAATAATTTTTAAATGGCCATGATACTGTGGCCTCTCAAACTTGTGCCAGTAGCATATGTATTTAACGGGGAGCAGGTCACCTATCAGGTGCTGGATGACTTAACCCGGCAGCTGATAGGCAAAGAGGCGGACTATTCTCGAATCGTGGCAAGGCTTGCAGGCCGCTACGGAAAGAGGCCTGAAGACGCGAAACGATGAAAGGAAATACCACAATAGTGAAACCTTTAGAGCAATGGAGCCGGTCTTCATATGAATACATAAATGGTCTCCTGAAGGTCCAGGAAAACATCAGCACTCCTCGGGCATCCGATCTATACTGGCCTGGCAGGAAATTCAGGCAATACATCACATAATGTGTCCAATGTTGAAAGCATGGATGCAGGGAATAATAAGCTCCAGTAACATTTTGAACTTCCGCATCGCTTCAGGCACATAATGGTGCATAAACCTCATAAACACATTTTTACTACTGCACATCATGTAAGCTGGTTGAAGCCCCGGCTGCCTGCATGAATTTTATTCAAGGATAAAAAAATGAAATTATTACGCTGGGCATTGGATGCATGTAGAAAATTAGAGGCCTGCCTGATCAGAATGCAGCCTGATGAAGAGACTGCGCCAGATTACGGCTTTACTGCGCTTACACCAAAAAAAATTCCCCTGACTCCTTCTAATGAATACTTCAGGGCGCTGAAATTTGCCCTTTCACAGAAAAGCGTCAGAAATATAGCCGTTACGGGTTCTTATGGAGCAGGGAAAAGTACCGTCATAAATTCCTATCTCGAGGAATATGAAAAAGGGCATTTTATAAACGTCTCACTTGCGGGTTTCGATATGCCGGGGAATGGCGATCCCGCAAAGTCGCAAGAAGTTGAACTGAGTATTCTGCAGCAGATACTCTATAAAAAAAACAGAGATGCGCTCCCTGATTCAAGGATAGATCGCATCTTGAACAGAAATAAAGCTCATATAGGTCGTGTTTTTTGGGCATCGCTCAAAATCCTTCTTCCCTTATGCGGGGTTTTATTTCTCTTATTCCACGAGAAAGTACACCAGTCTACCGGTGTGCCTGATTATATATACAATATAATCAATTCATTACCTTACGGTAAAATAGCTGCTCTGTTTATCCTATCTCTTGCAACGCTTTATTATATTGTAGAATGTGCCTCAAAAGTTGGAATTTTTGATAAAAAAATAAAGCTCAACAAGGTCGGACTGCTCAGTGGTGAAATGGAGCTCGACAGCAGGGAGGCATCGTCACTACTCAATAATTGCCTGGATGAGATAGTCTATTTTTTTTCAAAGCTTGAAGAATACCGCATCGTTATTTTCGAAGACCTAGACAGGCTTAAAAACCCTGAAATATTTGTCAAACTGAGAGAAATAAACAAGATCGTCAATAATAACCTGTCAGATGACAAGCCACTGCGCTTTATCTACGCTGTACGCGACGACATATTTTCTGGTGCGACCTCGCGTACCAAGTTTTTTGATTTCATTGTGCCCATTGTGCCGGTTATGGACAGCAGGAACGCATTCTCGTTGCTTAACACAAGGATGAGCGAGATGATCCCTGGAGGCGAAGAGTGCCTGCGCGGCACAGCTACGTATATAAGCGATATGCGCTCGCTACAGAATATTGTGAATGAATATCGTATATTCAGTGCGACGGTTGATAACCATAATCGTCAAGTCAGCCTTTACGCCATGGTGTTCTATAAGAACATTTTTGCGCATGATTACAGCCTCATTGATAGAAATATAAGCTTACTTTACCGATTTGTATACCAGTACCGTACACAAACTCTTCATGAGCAATATTTTACCGGCCTTGATGATCGCATTGATTCCCTAAGCCGAAAACTGACTGAGATCCGTAGTGAAAAATCCAGCACTGCTGAGGACGTCAGAAGAAGTTTAATTTATTTATATCTGCCGGAGAAGTTAACGGGGATGGTTCATTTCTTTAAAAAAACAAAAACTGTCGGATATCACCAACCCGCACCTCAGCAGGCTGATACGAACCAGCTCATTAGCGATGAGTCTGTATTCGAGAGTTTTTTTTCCAGCACAGGTATCTCACTAGGCTACATATCCCAAAATAGGTATATTACTCAGGAATTAACTGACGCTGAGAGAACTAAAATTTCTGACAGTTATCAGCGCCGAAAAGAACTTGTCGGTGAAGAAAGAGAGAGAAATTATATCAGGGTTCAGGGCGAGCTGAAGCAGGCCCGCGAAGATAAACGTCGCCGGAATGCCATCACCTTGGCAGAATTAGTTAAGCTGCTGCAAAAAAAGAAGTTTGACGCCATTGCTTCACAATATATGGATGATATTGATACGCATGATTTCCTCAGTGCAGATCATAAAAAAGCCGTCAGGGATGAAATGCGGTACGGCGGCTCAGATGCGCTTTATCTGCTGCTGTCACGGGGCTATCTCGACCAGGATTTCATGCGTTCTCGTTCCGTTTTCCATGAGGGCGGCCTGTCTGTAAACGACAATGAGTTTATCAAAAACGTGGCCCTCGGCCTGTCCGCCGCCAGTGCTAACGAGGATATCGCATTAGATGATGTGAGTGGTGTCATTCTCGAAATTGGCGCGCAGCATCTTCTGCACCATGATGCGAGCCTGCATCATCAGATAGTCGCTCACATGCTTAAAACCGGCGATAGGCACCTCAATGAAATGCTTGCCACGCTTTTCACTAAATCAAGGAAGCATGTTCTTGACCTGATGGTGACGCTGGATTCCCGTTTTGCTGAGCCTGATACTTTTGCCTCACTACTTGTGCAGGCCCTGGATAAAAACCGCTACCTGGATGTTCTGGTTGCACATCTCAACGAGGCGGGTAATGGCGGGTCATATCTCCGGATCGCTGCAGCTGTTATCTCTCACATAGAGCCCGATCGCGCAGAAAATCGCAGTGACTATCGGCGTTACGTGGAGTCGCTTGGCAGCGGTATTGCTGATTTCCTTGAGCCTGGGGAGAGTCAGTCGTTTATGACTCATATCGCAAGCCTTGAGGTAAAATATGAAAGCCTGAGTGTTCCTCTTTCGGACGCCGAACAGGACTTCGTCCGATTTATCGGTGAGAATTCGCTGTATCGTCTCACCGGAGAAAACGTGGGGATAGCGCTTGCCGCACAGTTGTCTGACGGGCAGGCTACCAATGAAGAGTGCAGAGCTTTGCCCTGGACGACCGCACAGGTGCATGCGCTTCCTGCGCTCGCGTACTTCAGGGAGAATGCTGACGAATTCGTGGAATCGGTGTTCCTCAGCTCACAGGAACAGGGACAGGCCGTCACAGACGTACTCGCACTGGAAACGCTGAGTGATAAAATGAAGATCAGGATTGTCAGTGAAATGAGCTTCTGCCTGAATAGCCTTTCGGAAGTATCTCCCGAACCCGCCCTCACGGAAGCGAGCCCGCAGATGTCTTTCCATGACTTATTCTATAATCACGATCGGATCAAGGCCGGATGGCCGGAACTGCTCTCATACATCAGTGAAGACTGCAACATGCAAGTTCTGACCGCATTTATGACGCGACACGCCGGTACGTTATCACTCTCCAGCCCGGAGGTAAGTCAAGGCGATATTTACGAATTACTTTATAAGAAGGTTATCTGTAACGCGGAATTCAGCAGCGAAGATTATAGAAAGATTATGACTCACGTCGAAATCAATACGTCCTGTTTCGATGAAGATATCGGTAAAGATCGGCTTGTTTACCTGCTAGAAATGAATAAAATACCCTTGTCAGAAGAGAATTTCTCTCACGTAATTAAAAATGTATCCGAAACTGACCGCAAATTTTGCATGGCACTCGCAGGCTGGTTCTGCCGATATCAGGATGTCTTTATGACAGCAGCCGATTTATATCTGCATAAAGAAGAGATCGAGGAGGTATTTACCAACCTACTGGGCCAGCTTATGCATTCTCCCTTATTTTATAGTGTTAATAAAATGGCGCTGTATCTTCACTATGAGGAGCATTATTTAGATGGCGACGAATGTGATATTAACCTGCCGCAGGATATAAAAATATCCGCTTTCTCTGCCACCACGTCTCAGGAAATGAAGATGCGTTTAATGACTTCACTCATCGCCAAAAACTACCGTGATAAAAAAAGGCTGGCCGAGATGGCGGGAAAAATGGACGAAAGCGAATTGCAAAAAATATTCACTCAGAGCACCGCAGCCACCCTTACGCTTAATGACCGGGATACATGCGTGCCGCTGCTTGATGTATTACGGGAAGCCGCACTAATTAAAGGCTACGAGTTCAGGGACGATGGGAAAGTTTTTGTGACCATCAGGCGTTCGGTATCTGAAAATGAAGAGTAAGCACGCAGGGGGACCGGCAGCCGCCCGATAAGAGAAAATGGGCAGATTACGAGCAGGCGGCGCTATGTGAAATTTGAGGAAGTGTTAGGGGTAAAAAATCTCGCCAGAATTCACGCAGCATTGCCAGCGCATAAAGAGGGTTTATGCCGCTACCGGTATTAAATGGCCAGTATGGTGTGGGTATCCGATGGATTCGCTTCAGAGCTCCGCGAGCGTCTGCAGCGTTTCCGGGTTCTGCTGCACCATACGGATCAGTAGAACAGCCTGAGCATTAGGTTTAGCACGGCCCCGCTCCTAGTTTTGATAGGTGCTCTCCCCCGTATGGAGATAATGTGCAAAAACTGCCTGTGAAAGATTAAGTTTTTCGCGCACGTCGCGCAGCTCCTGCGGCGCAATAGTGTCGGGTTCGCGCTTGCTTACCTTACAGGTCTTGAGCGTGAGATTTCCGTCCTGATGGTCTTGAAGCTCCTGCATACCCGCCATCAGTTCACTGAAAATGTAGCGTTCAGTCATGTCTCAGCCCCTTCTTAATCACGTTCAGCGTCTCTGGGAGGGCATAGCGCTGCTGCTTGGTCAAATCGTCACACTGACTTTTATCATGGACGGTAAACAGAATAAACTGACTTTTCGTTTGTACAACAATAGATAACTCTGATCTCGTCTCTTGAGCCCGTGTTCCGCCGCTCGCCACTGAACCGAGCTTTATGCAAGCTGAGTAATTGCATATTACTTGGCGATCATTTGCATTTTACTTGACCATCGCCAACAAAATTTTCCGCTCCGCTGATGGGCTGAGTGATGCCTATTTGAGCGGGGGCTATGTGCCAAAAGTGGACATTGATAACATTGAGATATGTTAACTTATGGGGAGCAGGTCAAGCTAGTTACGAAAAATAGAAATTAACTAGATTAGTATAATGCTCGTTGTTATAATTAATTTTTAAAGTAGCGCTAGATCTTTGAGGGTAAACGAGATACTAGGCATTCAGAGAGCGTGTGTATATTTTCAAAAAGATAGGGTTTCGTTAAAGGATAAATCAAAGGAGCGGGAATGGTTTATGTAACAATAGATGGAGATGATGTGGGGCAGAAAATTTCAGCATCATATCTTTTTAATAATGTTGATGAGTTGATTAAAATTAATGAGTTGGTTAATTTTGCGACTTTAGAGATATCAAGAATTTTAGCAGAATATGGATTTGAAATAATCTTCCGTGCTGCAGATGGCGTAGCGGGAACGATAGCTAATAATTTTATCGATCTCAATGAAGTATTCAATAAGATTCAAACCATCTCCTGTGAGGATATCACATTTTCGATGGGGTCAGGTAGCACTTTGAAAGATTCATATGTGGCTTTAATCACGGCAAAAAGCAATGGGAAAAACCAGCATTATAGCTTAGTGGCTTGGGGTGAGAATGTTTAGAATTATCAATTTTATTAAGTTGTTAAGGATATCAGCATTATTTACAACTATTGTTAGTATTTTTAGTTATCAATTTCTTCATCGTTTTTGGGATAACGACCTACCATTAATTAAAGTAATTAGTATCACTCCTTGGGTTAGTTTTGTGATCGTAATTCTACTTACAACTGCCACAACATCAAGATTTTTCTGGAGGGTGCTGCGGTACTTTAAAAAGGACTTGTATCCAGATTTAAACGGAAGCTGGATTGGGGAGATTACAACTGAAGGAAACATAGTTATCCAAGCTAAAGCAACAATAAAACAAACCTTGATCAAAACTGAAATCATACTTCATACAGAGACCTCTAAATCAGAAACGCTAGAAACGACCCCTTCAATGGATAATGGTCAGTGTAAGCTTTATTATGTATACAGGTCTATCCCAAAAGACCCTTCAAGGCAACCTTACACAGGCTCTACAATATTTGATATTAGAACTAAAATCGCAGGAACATCTTTTATTATGGAACTTTCGGGATCATATTTTACAGACAGAAAAACAATAGGTCGCGTAAGGCTAGAGCAGGAAAGTAATAATGTCCATAAGGATGTTTCGTTCTATTGAACGATTTTTTATAACATGCTTTGCTAGCAACTATCAATCTACTCAAAGCCTAAATGGATCCCTTCGCCTCCCGGCTTAGCCGGGTAGTCAGCCCGAATAGGTCGCTTAGTTTCGCCGAACCGTGCGAGTGCATTTTGGGCCTGCTGTTGAGATCTGCTTTCCCTTGATTAATACGCAGCTGCGTCAGCAACGTCTGCTATTGGCAGAAAAGCAGACTCTTAGCTAAAAGTCTGCCCCGTTTATCTTCACTTTTTACTTTAGAGTTACTTTATTTTTAGGATATATTTTATTCTCGTTTTGTAGCGCGTTAACTGCATTTCACGTTCCTTTCAAATACTTTTAAATAAAATCTTTCATTGATCAGTGATTGGCATATTAAGCATAAAAATCCGAAAGAAAATAACAGCGTTATTATTATTTTTTACGACGCTTTGATTTTACGTCCCAGAAGTCATAAAGAAGGTTACTTTCTGAATCTTCAAGTCCTTTGATATTTTCCGATAACATTTCATCCAGACTTTTATCCTGAAACTCTCTTGGAAGTTGATCGTGGGAGTCTTTCATTAAATGCAGAGCCTCTGAAAAGCTAGAGACGTTATTACGCTGTGTTCTTGCGATGTTTATGAGACATCTTTTTTGTAGAAAAAAAGCCTCTAAGGTGTTTTTTATATTATCATCCTCTAAATTCTCTCGGTAAACATCTGACACATCGCTCCACTTTTCTTTTTCCAGAAGAAGGCTTTCAAAATCAACAGGAAGAGCATTTTTGAAAGTTATTAACCTTTCACCATTTTCGCGATTAAAAATATTTATTCCAATATTTCTAAAGACTACGTCGGCGAACTGAGAGCAGAAAAGAGATTTTTCATTTTCTCTGAGAATGATACCTTTGTTATACGTCTTATGCATGTGAAATATTGCAATTTTTTTTACTTGATCTTCGATCTCGTCTTTCACCTCACTATGTCTTATGACTCTCCAATTACCTCCTGATTTATTAATCAACTCAGAGAAGAAAATCAAATCAACACCACAAGACTTGTCAGCGTGTATAAATCCGCCCTCTCCTAAACTCAATGCAATGTGGGTCGTGTTTACGGATTTTTGTAGGCGCAAAATCTTTTGACCAAAAATGTTACCCCGCGTTCGATTGTTTACTAAAAGAATATCACCCGCATTTAGGCCAAAAATAGACATTTCTTCTCCTTTTGTTAGTCAGTTACCCAATTATGCCATTCACTGTGAACTATAAATCTTTTGTATTTATTATTAAAGTTTCATTTATGGATCATAGTTAAAACGTGCATGGTGAGGACAGAAATGTTTCCTGCTGCGACCCATTCCCAAAGTGTCATGGCTTGGTATTATGCGGATCCAGCGGGTCGAGGGCGGCACAGAAGTAGTTTTCTTAAACCATGGGGGATAGCAAAGGACCTCTGCCTGAACTTGGTACCAGTTCGACGTATAGAGATTTTCTTCCGACTATGACAGCAAGCATGGGCCGCTTATCTAGACGATTCTCTGATAAGTTTTTCCACTCTGATCTATCGAGGCCAGAAGGATGTGGATGATCTTCCGGATGGGTATGCCATTCACCCAGATAACGTATTGTTCCTTTACTCGCAGTCCATCGAGACAAAGCAATGGTATCGTGACCAAATGGCATCCGCTCGAAAAGGTTACGAAACCGCTTGTCCCATTCAGTGGGGAAAGTAGCTTGCTCGATAATCATATGGTTTCCATGAACGGAACCCAACAGAAGCCCTCCTGCTTCGCAGTCGGAGTCGCAGTTCTGAATATGCTGACAGAATGTTCCTAGCGCTGCTGTAGAAAAATACAGCAATGTTCTTTTATCATGGGTCCCCCATGAGTCTAAAAATTGCATAGAGGGCACTCCGGGTCATTAAATGGATCGCAATCGGGCGTGGCAAGCTGCTCTATCTGATCGATCAATCGGGTGCGCAATGCAGGAGAATAAGTGCCATTAACCCAATCAAGCGCCATTTCAGTTCCTAAGCTTGCAGCATGCACTGAGACCGAAGCGGGAAACGGAACATATAAGCCCTCACATCCATGACCCGCCAAGATGATAGGAGGATGTTCAACCGTGGAGCGCAGTTCGCCTCTCCTATTGCTATGCCAAAGACATCGGTAGCAGGCACCTGATGCAGTTGTTCTAATGAGAGCACGTACAGTAGTCCCCGGGCCTTCAATCCAGACTGAAAGCATGGGCGTTGGATGTGGATAGTGACCGCAAAGCCAATGTCCTAGAGATTCTTCCCCTGTTGCATCTATGAGTAGGTCTGGCTTTCCCAGTTGGGCTTGCCTGACATCCACGGGTAGCGCACGGATCTCAGTGCTTGGTGCCAAGCGCCTAAGTTCCTTCGACATCGCCTCGGCTTTGTTCGATAGAAGATCGGGAAATCCCAGTCGATGACGACCAATGTTTTGTGGGAGAAGGTAGTCGAAATCTACTAGGGTGAGCTTCCCGCCTAATGTCCCCGCACCAGCCTTGACAAGCATGTCAGCAAGATAGCCCCCGATCGTTCCGCATCCAATGACGGCGATGTTCTTACCTGCCAGAGTCTTGGAGTTCGGAATGTTCCTCTGGGCAAGGTAGCCATCATCAATTCTGACTACGGAGATGGGCATCACTTTCAACTGATAGCTAAAATCCCTACGATCTACGTGCTTCTTCTTTCTAACCAAATTTTTACGGTCATAGAAAACTGCAAAACCATACGTCATCAATGGAGATTCAATAAAGATCAAGCTACCATTGGCTTTTTTCTTTTCTCCTTCTTTAATACGTCCGTGAATTTTACGCCGACACTGAGGGTCAAGAATGCTCTGCCATTCCAATATATCTCCAACTGTTTTAGGCGGCCAATGGCTTGTCAGAGGACGTGGTTGAGTTTTTGTCTTTACACGATAAGTTAGCACCGTTTTATCGGTAACTTGGTAGCCCAGAGACTTGAGTTTCTTAGCTGTTCGACTCTCATCATCGGTAACGAAGTACAACGATCTCTCATTTGCTTGCGCGACTAAACAGTTTTGTTCTCCTAAGTCTTTACTCTGCATGTCTACGAAGCAAAATAAACCATTCCAGTAGGCGAAGAATTCTTCCGCAAGATCTTCAACCAACTGACCATCCAGTATCTGCCCTAACACAACTGCTGCGCGCTCCAAGCATGCCAGAGACTGTCCTACAGGGTCGTAGATGTCTAACACGACCGTGCCTTTGGCTATATAGCAAAGCCCACCATCAGCACCAAGATGAGGAACCGTGGCGGGCAATTCTGGTGGGATTTCCAGCAGCCGGATGCGAGGCAAGTCGAAGAACGAGGGGTCGAGTTGAAGTTCACACAGATAACCCTTGTCTGCTTGGGGAGGGGTCAACCGTCCGTGTAGCCTTAACCAGCCGTCATTCGTATTTCCGACAAATACGAAACCTTTCTGTTCGAAGACCTCGACCACACCTGCAACAACATTGGTATTTTTCATCCAGCTTTTGTTCGCCCGATAAGTTCACTCGGACCGGCAGTTGCGGGAGCCGCAGCAATGGTGGCAGCGACGGATACGACTTTGACCCGATTAGGCTCATTCGGAAATCGGGGGCCGAATGAGCTCTGCATCCAACTGCATGCCTGTGAAGGACTGCCAGCATCAGTAGCTCCGCGAAGAACCTTTTCAAATTCTTCGAAGGCCTCTGCTGCCTCTTCAACTCCGGTCTTGCCCAGCCGTGTAGTAAGCGACTCAGCCCCTTCCACTGGATTGTCTACTCCTGCACGTAGCCGCGCTGGCAGTGCCGCAACAACATCTAACAAGGCAAGATCGTCACGTCGATCACGTTTCTCAAATAGTGGTGCCGCAGCAGCCATCAACAAGATCGAGGTAGGTCCACCGCTAGGCCACCGCCAATCGCGGAACGCTTTCAAATAACGAACTACTCGGCGTAACTGTTCACCCTTTGCCTCTATTTCGCCCAAGAACCACTCTTTAACAGGCCTAGGATCTGAGGCCATCCAGTTGCGCTCGCGGTGAGCCAGTAGCACTTTATCTGCAGGCAACGCTGTCCAAACGTCCCGTTCAGCAATGTTTATTGCTTTCGCTAATGAGTCATATCCATAACTTTCCATTGCGGCTCTTAGAGTGGCAAACTCCTCATCGGGGATAGCATACAGCGGGATGTCAATGTGGGCATAGGTTGAAATGACAATGCGGATGCAAGTCGGTTTGTCGGTGACAAGCGTCCACCGCTTTGTATCAATTAGCGGTTTCAAGGCTTCTTCTGCAGCATGAAAGAACACTGTCGCTGCGGTACTAGGGCGCTTTGTCTGCGAGACGAAACTCAATGGCAAATAGCAACCATAATCGACATCTGCTTGTTGGGGCCGCTGTGCCGGAGAGTTCAACGTCTTGTATGCCCACGAACCTTGAGTGAAGAAACGTGGTTGAGGTATATCTTCTGTGTAGCCGAGTTCATTTAGCACCCGTGGAATACCGGTGCGCAGACAGTCCCTGACATCCTTGCGGGCACTGGCGATCCAATCTCGTTGCTCTGGCGATAAATCCAGTTCGTCGTGCATACAGGATTCGTCATCAACGGTGGTAAAAAAAAGTGGGCTAAGGTTCAGCATGTAGCCTCCGATGCGTTCTTGTTAGGGCCGTGATAGAAGATGGGTATGCCGGCCTGATGCGTTCGAAATGGTTTAAATAGTGGATCGCCGAGAGCACGCTGTGCCGCATGCTTGCCTCGATCTTTAAGCGTATTGGTGGCACCGATTGAAACCCGATCCAGCGCTTTAATATCTTTGCTCTGATCGGGTGTTGCTTTATCGTCAATCTGAAAATATTTGTCTCCCAACGACTGTCGCAGCATATAGTGCACGGATGACTCCTGCGCAGAAATAACCAAGTCAAATAGCCCCCCGCGCCACTTGCCGAATCCGCGATCTAAGTTGGCATTGCCACGGATAGTTGCACCGATTGTCATTGTGCCAATCGAGAGAACTCGAATTAGAGCATTTTGGTCAGGTGTTAGGAACGTATTAACTTCATGCAACCCAAAAAGGCCAGGAGCGTTGCCTACCAACCCTCCGTCTGCGAAAACACCACTGTTATTGCGGGCCAACGGAAAATAGACGGGGGCAGCTGCGGTCGCCAATGCCACATCAACGATCCTCATGTGATGATCTAACTCGAAGGAAGGATGGTGAGGTGTCTTGAAAAATTGCCCGCACCCTGTTGAGTAATTGACTGCTGGTACGAGAACTCGATGCTTCAGGTTACCGATCGTGATGTCTTGGAAACGTTCGCTAAGCACCTCTTTCAATCCCTTCGAATCATGCTTCGCGTTCAACCAAAACCCCAGAAGTCGCCTTGAAAGACTGCGGCAACCGAAGATACGATTGCCTTCGTCTTCAAACATTGCCTTGAGTTCTTGAGCCGGTATTTCTGCAGCTAGCCCCAAAGCGAGCATACCTCCTGCAGATGTGCCGCAAATAAGATCGAAGTGCGAAGCTATAGGGCGGCCTAGCGCGATTTCGAGTTCGGCGAGAACTGTAGCCGTATAAAGGCCTCGATAGCCTCCACCCGAAAGGGCGAGCACATGATAAGTGGGGATGTCTGCCATAGTACTTCAGCCTCTGGGGGGAAGAAATCGTTACCGTAACAAGCGTCGTTAAAGGGCTTGTTGTAAGCACTCCAGTTGGAGATCCTGGACCTCTTTTTATCCACCGGATTGCCTGTATTGTCAAGGGGATGTGTGCTCTACTCCAGCTACTGAACAAAAGTTCGATTTATCCGACAGAGTCTAAAAAAACAGCATAAAAAACAAACTTAACATAGCTTACTGCTTACACGGTAAAACCTAAATTTCTCGTAACTTCAAACGGTTCCAAAAACCTGCTTAGAAGAAGGTTGAACGTGCGAAAAATTCAGAGATACTGTATATAAACACAGTTATATTGAGTTTCTCATTATGCAGCTTTTTTATCCCATAGAGATTGCCCTCTCTATCCCTCTTCCTCTTTTTACGGAGCGAGTACCTTGTGGTTTTCCTAGTCCTGCACAAGACTATGTCGAAGATAGGCTAAATCTCAATACACTACTGATCGCTCATCCTAGCGCCACATATTTTATTAAAGTAAGCGGTGACTCTATGACTGGCGCTGGAATTGGGGATGGTGATCTTCTGGTAGTTGATCGTTCGCTGTCGGCAAGCCATGGCGATATTGTGATTGCTGCTGTAGCTGGCGAGTTTACCGTCAAGGAACTACGTACACGTCCTGCCTTACAACTAGTTCCGCACAATAACCATTACTCACCCCTTACGTTTCATAATCCAGAAGATCTAGAAATATTTGGTGTAGTGACATTTTCAGTGAAGTCACATAAATGACGATGTTTGCTTTGGCCGACGTCAACAGCTTTTATACTTCCTGTGAAACGGTATTTCGCCCAGATTTGAAGGGGAAACCCGTGGTGGTGGTTTCTAACAACGACGGCTGCGTAATTTCGCGTTCAGCAGAGGCAAAAGCGCTCGGCATCGCTATGGGAGAGCCTTTTTTCAAACTGAGAAATAAAACTTTCTTATCTTCAGTGCACGTATTTAGCTCAAACTATGCCCTTTATGCTGACCTCAGCGCGCGAGTTATGCAGACGCTGGCAGAGATGTCGCCGGCCATCGAGATCTATTCAATCGATGAAGCCTTTATCGACTTATCTGGCGTAGCCAGCTGCATGTCGCTGACAGATTTTGGCAAAACCGTGCGAAGCCAGGTGCTTAAAAATACTGGGCTCACGATCGGGATCGGCGTTTCGCAAACAAAAACGCTAGCAAAATTAGCAAATTACGCAGCAAAAAGATGGCCTGCTACGGAAGGCGTGGTTGATTTATCCGACATATCACGTCAGCGGAAGCTGTTAGAGCGCGTACCTGTAGAGGAGGTATGGGGGGTAGGAAGGCGCATCAGCAAAAAACTGAACGCGATGGGGATCAGTACAGCGCTGGACTTAGCCAATAGCTCGCCGTGGGTAATCAAAAAGCATTTCAACGTTGTTCTGGAAAGAACGTTGCGTGAACTGCGTGGTGAACCGTGTCTGGAGCTTGAGGAATTCGCGCCAAATAAGCAACAGATTATGTGCAGCCGCTCTTTTGGGTATCGTATTACCGAGTATGCCGATATGCGTCAGGCTGTCTGCACCTATGCGGAGCGCGCTGCAGCAAAATTGCGTAGCGAACACCAGTTTTGTGCTTTTGTTAGCGTTTTTCTACGCACCAGCCCGCACGCAGATAATGAAATTTATTATGGAAACCAATCGTCGGTGAAATTACTGACACCCTCTGATGATACGCGTGACATCATACGTGCCGCGACAGAGTCATTGGATCGAATATGGGTCGATGGTTACCGTTACATGAAAGCGGGAATTATGCTGGCTGATTTTTTTAGTCGTGGCACAGCACAGCTTAATTTGTTTGACAGTTTCGCCCCGAAAGCTAATAGCACGGCACTCATGACGGTAATTGACGGTATTAACGCTTCAGGAAAAGGAAAGGTCTGGTTTGCGGGCCAGGGCATTGAGAAGCCCTGGGCAATGAAACGTGAGATGCTGTCACCAGCTTACACTACGCGCTATTCAGATCTGCCTGTCGCTAAATGAAAATGAATGTTTGCCTTACAGGTGCGGTAGCTGCAGTGACAGTATTTTATCTCGCAGGTTTCTATTCTGTATTTCACAGTTTTCAAGCTCACGTTCAAGCAAAATAATCTTCGCTATCAGGGCTGTTTTGCTCTTACTCGCAAGGAGATAAGCTCTACGTAATTCTGACGCCGTTGGATTATTAAGCTCAGAGCCCGGAATGGTACGTTTTTTCTGGCTACTGCCGCTCAGTGTTGTGTGCTTTTTGTATAGTTCGTGACATTGCCTGTTCCGCAAGATAGTAGAAGAAGATACGCCTTTTCCCGCAGGATCTACGCTTTTTGAAGCTAGAACAATCGTTGTCAGGCTGATCCTCAGCTTCTCTGCTAAAAGTTCATCAATAGCACGCTTGACTAGCGATAAACTATTCTCAACGCGCTTTCTTTGCCAGGTATAAATACCGCTCATGTTTTTCTTTGTCATACCGTCAACCTCTCGTGAGTCAGGATGAGGACTGCAGGTTACGCTTAATGGTATCTACCTGCTCAATCAAATCCATTTCTTCCAGCATGTCGTCACAGCTGCCAATAATTTCGTGAGCTTTTCTCTTTTCTGCTGGCAAATTCTGCTGCCCGGCAAGCTCAGCCATCTTTACCCAGGCATCTCTGTACACCAGGACGTCACCGCGTCTGGCGGGATCGGGGGCATTCCCTGCACATCCAATACAGGCAAACTTGGCCGGGCACGCATTCGCAATCGTGCAACATCCGCCTGTAACAGGGATTAGCGCTCCAACCTTACCGACAGCCTCTGTCAGTTGCTGAGCAATATCGCCTTTCGTGCGAATATGCTGCCTGGAAAAGTCATGCCGCTGAGTGAAAATTTGTTGTTGCAGTTCGACCAACTGAGAGGGTGTATGCCTGGCATAATATTCCGTAACGTTGACATCTTTTTGCTTCATCAACAAAGCCAATACGTCGAGTGGCGTATTAAGTGTACGCATTTCTGTTGCAAAGCTATGTCTGAGCAGATGACTAGTGACTTTTATAGATTGACCCGCGGGCGTTTTCAAGGAAAGCCCATGGAGCATAACGGAAAGTGCGCCGTTAATGTCTTTCTGTGTAAAATGTTTTTCATCGTTTTGCCAGAGGTAACTTGCAGGTTTTAATTTTGGCCCCAGGCATGCTGCTGCTTTAATTACGGGGAATGTCTGCGATCTACTTCTCTGATAACTCCACCATTCATAAAGACTTTCCATGCACTTATTATCAATATAAAAGGGCTCCTCTTTTAATCTTCCTTTGGGAACAGCATTAAATAGAATGCACTCTTTATTTTCTGCCAGATTGATCCGATAAAGATGCTCTGGGACTAACCTTATCTGCAAAAACTCATGTGCCCGAGCCCCTGTCTTTGACATGATCTGTACAACAGAATGCGCCAACAGCGCATCAATCATCAAAATTTCAACAGGAATAAATATCAGTCCCAAATCTTTACTCAATAAGTGTTGCCACCGGCTGGTTGTATATCCGTAGGGAGTAGTAATAGGGCCCTGAAAAGACGCCTTTGATACTCCGTATAGGTCAGTGATTTCAGCCGAAGGAGAGCCCGTGAGTGCGGCAAGCGTGATCAGTTCAGTGAACCACAGACCTTCAACGGGTTGGTGATGTTTATCGTAGCTTCCCTCATAAGTAGTGAATCTTGCATCCGAATCATGAATAGTATGATGCGGATTAGTATCACGATGTCGATAGGTTCTGGCCTCAGCGACATGCTCATGTGCCTGCCTCAATAGCCTCGCGTCCCAGACTTTAAACTTGTGCGTATATGCCTGTTCGCCTCTGTTTTCCATGACCACAGATTCTGTATACTCAAAAACCAGCGGTGTCTTTTTCTCCGAATTTTCAAATCGCTTAAACGCCTTTTGTATCTCCTGATGTAGCCTGTTAATCTGCAACTTTCTTCTTTCCACAAAATCGCGAAGAAAATAAAACTTCTGGTGCAGGACAGCTGTTTTGGATTTTCTTTTGTTTTTTTGTTCGTGTGAGACTGTTCTGTGCAGGGTGGATTTTTTCCAGAATAAATCGTCGGACACGCGCGGTAGTGCGAAGGGGGTAAATTTTTCTCGCTGGTCTGTGTTAAGTTTGCTGAAGTAATCTCCTTGTTTAACGAGTAACCGAAAATACGCCTGAATTATTCTAGCCCGTTGTCCTATGTTGTCTTCAGGGATAAGATCTCCTTGATGATATGCTTTGAAAAAGGTCTCGCAGTCAAACTGATCTATGTCATTCGAGCCAGTTGCGTTAAGAAACCGGGGCATGTAATAAAAAAAAGTAATGTCATTTCTTCTGTTACTGTAACAGGTCGCCATAATAAAAAATGCCATGTTTCTCAGTCCCTGCTGCTTAATCTCGTAAATCATACGTATCTGTGCATTGGTCATTGGTCTACCTGTTGTAGGCGAGTCCAGAAACGTCAGCGGTATTGTATGAAGAACCGGGTCGAGTGTGGCGATTAGCTCATCCAGAGAGATTGTCTTCCATGCATCTTTTTTCACCAATTTAGTATCCGTGCGTTTCTCCCATTGAGCCACCACTCTTTTAACCAGTCGATGATCAAGGCAGACCAATGTGGTTATTTCTGAAAATGTCATCTCACGTTTATTTCGGCTTAAATAATCAATGGCAAGAGTCACTTTTTTCTCACTGATTTCTTTTGCTCTTGCTGTATTTTGCAGTGAGTACCTGAAGGTCGTTACCGTTCTGTTCCATTCAAAGTAGGCCAAATCATCAGAAACATCTTCGTAAAGAAGAAGATCAGCCAGTTCGCTAACGTAACAGCGCCCATATCTGGATATGGTATGTAAGTCTATGCCGGATTGATCTGACATTTCTGAGGTTTTAAAAGATTCAGCCTTTTTTTTATAAAAGTCGTATAATTTATAAATGACCTTTTTACGCTCATTCGGAGGCAGGCGTAAAATGGAAGCAGAGAATGAAGCAGGTTCGGTAACAGGTTCCTTTATCTTAATTTTTTCAACAATGCTGAAAATATCTTCATCTGTAGCGCAACACTGCTGTCTTATTTTTAATACATACTCTTCATTGTTATTTCTGAGTCCATCCTCAATGCAATAAATAATGTACCGGTATTTAATCTCCAGTGCATATCTGCTGCTTCGGATGAAAAAGTCAAATGTCAGATACTGCCGCTCCCATGCGAGGAATATCTGATGAGACATGGGTGTGGTACCCAGCAGCTGAGCCATAACATTATCAATGTAAGGCATCAACGCTCTTTTCAGTGCAGGCCGTCCGGTGCGGGTGCCCGGTAAATCTTCAATCCTGAACCAGTCTCCCCGTTCTTCACGCTGAGTAAGTTCAAAAAATAATGTATGACTGCGCTGTGCAACAGGTTGAGTATCAACGCTCATAGTTTCCCCTCCAACATTTCTTTCAGCATCAGCGAGCCCTGACTTTCCTTGTCATCGGGCACATCACAAGCAGCTTGAGCCTCTAACTGCTTGTCTTCGATGTACGTGTGTATTGCACTCGCCAGCAAAGGTAAATCATGGCGCTGCCGGGCTTGATCATAGGCTGGCAACATATCGGATCTCCATCCCATTAATACCTGCAGGGCGCTGCGTTTCTGCAGAAGATCAGCCTCTGAGCCGGCGCTACGGTGGATCTCGTTCAGTGCCATTGTGACAAACCAGTGTCGAACTTGATGGGTGCGTATCCTTAGCCCGGCAGCCGCCAGCACAGGCGTCCACCGGTAACGCCTAAAGTTGTCCGGTGTCAGTGGATGGCCTCTTTTTGTACAGAAAAGGGGGAGTAGGTAAACATTTTCGGGAGGCAAAGCGGTGCGCCCGTTGAGATATGGCAGCAGTTCAGGCCTGTCATTTCTGATATAGCGCAGCAGCACCTTCAGCGTTTTATCCGTGATGATAATATTCTTGACCCGCTTCCCACGACTGCCTTTACTCAGCGACATGAACATGTTGCGAAAACCACTGACCTTCCAGTCATGCATGGTCAGCGCGCAGGCCTCGTGTATTCTGCAGCCCGTATCGAAAAGTATTCTCACGAGTGCTATATCCTGTAGGTTCCAGCCGCCCTGTTCGCCGGAGGCCAGCACATGCCCCATGAGTTCCGGATCATCCAAATACTCAGGGATCCATTCATTATCTTTAATTCTGTAATACGAAGAGGTAAGTCTGAGAGGACGCCAATGGTCAATGCCGCTGTCTGATGGCATCGGCGGTCGCTGATTTATTCTCACAAAATCATCAAGATGCTGTTGCCGAATTTCGGCAATCATATTTTTGGCTTGGGGTAAATCAAGAGGATGAAGATGGGGATACAGCTGCATCGAGATGAGCAACTGATAAAAAGATCGCAGCGCAGCTAACAAATGATTTATCCGGTGAGCTTTTCCCCAAGTAACCTGCACCTTGCGAATATCTTCTCCTGACAGGTCGCGCGCGAAAAACAGAGTACAGTGCAGCTGGGTTGTCAGGAAATGTTCGAGTACAGCACGTACCTGACTACTGTTGCCCAGCAAATCCCAATGCTGGCGTTTCACGGTTTCATCCTGCCCAGCCCACGAAAAAAATGCCAGAAGATGCCTGAGATAAGCCTTAACTGTAGCTGGTGAATGGTACCTGTCGGCTCGGCACGCATAAACCGTCAACGGTAAATGTGGCAACCCCTGGGAATCTGTTACATGAAAGAAAAAATCACCGCTACCGCGACGTAACCGAAACATATATACCTCTCCTCTAATGCTGGCAGCATATGGCAGATGTACTGATGTAACTGGATTTTTGATTGAGTGTAGAACAGCAGTGTTACATAGCAAAGCTGGCTAACTATGCCGCGAAAAAATGGTCGGCAACCGGGGGCGTTGTCGATCTGTCCAACGTTGAACGGCAGCGTAAGTTAATGGCGCTGGTTCCCGTTGAGGAGGTCTGGGGTGTGGGCCGGCGCATCAGTAAAAAGCTTAACCAGATGGGCATAGAAAAAGCCCTGCATCTGGCCGAATGTTCCAGCTGGGTTGTCCGCAAACATTTCAATGTGGTGCTGGAAAGAACCGCGCGGGAGCTGCGCGGCGAACCTTGCCTGGCGCTGGAAGAGTTTGCGCCGACTAAACAACAAATTGTCTGTAGCCGCTCTTTCGGGCACCGCATCACGGCTTATGCAGATATGCATCAGGCGGTCTGCACTTACGCCGAACGGGCAGCCGAAAAGCTGCGCGGCGAACATCAGTATTGCCGCTTTATCAGTGTCTTTATCCGCACCAGCCCGCATGACGATAACGCCTCTGGCTATAACAATCAGGCCTCCGGCAAACTGCTGTTACCCTCAAATGACACGCGCGACATTATCCGCGTGGCGATCGACGCACTGGATCGCATCTGGCTCGAAGGCGAACGCTATATGAAAGCTGGCGTGATGCTGAGTGACTTTTACAGCGATGGCGTGGCGCAGCTGGACCTGTTCGACGAACCCCGCGTGCAGCCAAACAGCGAAGCCTTAATGAAGGTCATTGACCAGCTGAATCAGTCGGGAAAAGGCAAAGTCTGGTTTGCAGGCCAGGGTATTCAAAAGTCCTGGGCGATGAAGCGAGAAATGTTATCCCCCGCATATACCACGCGTTATGCGGACTTGCCGATCGTCAAATAGCCTGGGGCGCTGAGGGAGCCTTCGTTGATAATAGCGCGGCGATGGCGGCCTTATCGCTGTTACATTTATCCAGTGCCAGATGAAGACGAGCCACATAATCTGGATAATCTCCCCAGCGCTGTACGTCAAACCGTGGCACCGGACAGGGAGTCAGCAGCGCTGCCGGAATAAAATCATTGGGGCAGGCGCGGAGCGGCACTGAGGGCTTCTCGCTGCAAGCGGATAACATCATCAGGCACAGACTCAGCAGCACAGGCGTCGTGCTGTAATAGCGTGCGTAGCTGCTTGCGAATAACATCGCTCTCTTTCTCCAGTTGCTGTTGTTGTAAATTTTGCGCTATCAGGACGCCAGACAGCCGGTCCAGCTGCGTCGCCAGTTCATTGATACGCTTAGCATAAGCGCCGTTTTGTTCTTTCAGCGATTGATTATGTTGTTGTAGCTGCTGCTGCCGGTGATGCTGATGGCGCAGCCAAAGCCCGCCGAGGGCAAGACCACATAACAAAAAGATGATGCCGCCTGTACGAAACCAGGATAATAAAAACACGCTTCCTCCGGTATTAACCTCATTGCCGAAAGCAATATATCACCACGCGGATAATAACAGGATTGCAATTATTGAATCAGAAGCGGGAAGAATTAGATGTTGCCGTGAAAAATATCACCTTAAATAAATTAGCACCCTTACTTTTCGTGTTAAAATCACCACTCAAAGTGTTAATAATAACAATGCCTTTGCTATTATAATGTTGTTTTCAATCGTAAAAAATGAATAAACAAAAACTAAAGAGGGCATATTTTGATTAAATATAGCGTGATGTACCCCAATACAGAAAATGGCCACTTTGACCATGATTACTACCGTGACGTTCATCTGCCATTGATAAAAGAGCGGATGGGAGACGCGCTGGTTTCTTATTCCATTGAGAAAAATATTGTCACGCCGGAAGGTGACCCTGCACCCTGGATTGCAGCCTGTCATCTGTTTTGTCATTCAGTGAGTGATTTACAGAAAGGAATGGCAGGTCATATTGAGGAGATCGTGGGGGATGTAGCGAACTTCACGAATATTCAGTCGGTGAAATGGATTGCTGATGTCGTGGTGTAGGCGGTAAAAAGAGGCGGGCAAGTCCCGCCTCAACGCATTTACAGCAGGTTCTTTTCAGCCAGCTCAAGAGCATAGTAGGTAAAGATCAGATCGGCACCCGCGCGCTTAATGGCACCAAGGCTTTCCAGCACCACATCCTGTTCGTTGATTGCGCCCGCCTGCGCAGCAAATTTCAGCATCGCGTATTCACCGCTCACCTGATAGGCGGCCAGAGGCAGTTCGCTGCGCTCGCGCACGTCGCGGATAATGTCCAGGTAAGCGCCAGCCGGTTTGACCATCAGCGCATCTGCCCCTTCGGCCTGATCGATCAGGGATTCACGGATCGCTTCACGACGGTTCATCGGGTTCATCTGGTAGGTTTTGCGATCGCCTTTCAGCGAGGTTCCCGCCGCTTCACGGAACGGGCCATAGAAGGAAGAAGCAAACTTGGTGGAGTAAGACATAATAGCGGTATCGGTAAAGCCCGCTTCATCCAGCGCACGGCGGATTGCCCCTACCTGCCCGTCCATCGCGGCCGATGGCGCGATAAAATCAGCACCTGCTCGCGCGGCGGCAACGGCCTGACGGCCAAGGTTGACCAGGGTTGCATCGTTATCCACACCGTGCTCATGCAGCACGCCACAGTGTCCGTGCGTGGTGTATTCACAGAAACAGGTATCGGACATCACGATCATTTCCGGCACGGTCTCTTTGCAGATGCGTGACATCCGGGAGACCAGCCCATTTTCCTGCCAGGTATCGCTGCCATCCGCATCGGTATGATGGGAAATACCGAAGGTCATTACCGAGCGGATACCCGCTTTGGCAATACGCTCGATTTCATACGCCAGCCGCTTTTCCGGGATACGCATAACGCCAGGCATCGCCTGGATAGGTTTGTAATCATCAAGACCTTCCTCAACAAAGATCGGCAGCGCCAGATCGTTAATGCTGAGTGAGGATTCCTGAAACAGCGAGCGGAAGGATGGGGTCTGACGCAGACGTCTTGGGCGATGGGCAGGTGAATAAATGGACAAAACAACCTCGATTTAGCGGATAACCGCTGGCGAAGAGAAAACGGCCAGCGAGAAAAAATGAGTCTGTTAACAGTATACCTCTGAACGCTTTCTGACAATGATTGCGATAATTCTTAGCCACTAACGGCACAGAATGCCTGGTTTCACAACGCCTCTGCCCTGCACATTTTCCCAAAAATATGCCTTTTCAAGCAGATATCCTGCTGTGACCTTATTTAGCGTCCATAATTAAGCCTTAAACACCAGAGGAGTAGAAATGGGCTTTCTTGGCTGGACCGCCGCAACTGGCGGATTATTACTGTTAATGACGCTGGCATCGGGCTGGATCAAACGTGGCCCGGTGACGGCTTTTGCGCTTTATCTGGCCGCTGGCGTGCTGTGTGGCCCGTGGGTACTGAATCTGTTACAGGTTGATATTGCGGCTCACGCCGAGCTGACCGCTCACCTGACTGAAATTGCCATGGCGGCGTCACTGTTTATTACCGGCCTGAAGCTGCGCCTGCCTTTATCACATCAGGGCTGGCGCATTGGCTTACGGTTAGCGTTTCCTGGCATGCTGCTAACCGTTGGCGGAATGACGCTGGCAGCACATTATTTGGCGGACCTTTCCTGGCCGATGGCTTTAGCGTTCAGCGCCATCGTTGCGCCAACCGATCCGGTATTGGCCAGCCTGATCTCGGTTAATGATGCCAGCGATAATGACAACCTGCGGGTGTCGCTCTCCAGCGAAGCGGGCATGAACGACGGCAGCGCGCTGCCGCTCCTGATGCTGGCAGTGATGCTGCTGACCGGCCATGAAGAACTGTCGCTGAATATGTTCGGCCACTGGGCGCTGGTGGATGTGCTGTGGGCAATTGCAGGCGGTATGGGCATTGGCTTTGTGCTGGGCCGTTTCGTCGGTCAGTACGCGACTCACCTGCGCCATACTCATCAGGATGTCGCACCTAATGATTTTCTGGCGCTGGCACTGATTGCCTTGAGCTATGCCGCCGCTCAGGCGCTGGACGCTTCCGGCTTCCTCGCGGCCTTTGCTGCGGGCGTGGGCCTGCGCCGGGCAGAAATGCGGGTTATCAGCCGCCAGCCTGCTGATGACTTTTCCGACAGTGAACACCGGCCACCCGCCGAGGTGTTGGTAAATCCCCATATTCGCCACTCGGCTGGCGAAACCAATCCTGCCAGTTCGGTGGGGCTGGTGGTAGGTGACGCACTGTCATTCGGCGATACCGTAGAGCGTCTGTTCGCCGCAGGCATTATCATTGTGCTTGGCATTACGCTGGCCCAGCACTGGGATCTTGCCGGGCTACTGATGGCGGGCCTGCTATTTCTGGTGATCCGCCCTGCGGCGGTATTTATCGGTACCACCGGTATTAAAGCGCCCTGGCAGCAAAAGCTAATTATTGGCTGGTTGGGTATTCGCGGTATCGGCAGTATCAACTATATCGCCTGGGCCTATACCCACGGCCTGGCGGGAGAAGAAGCCACGCATATGGCGAATATGGCTATTACGCTGATCGTTGCCAGCGTGGTGCTGCACGGTATGACGGTCACGCCGCTGCTCAGCTGGCGACAGGCAAAAGCGGCAGCCAGAGAGCGTAAAAAAGAATAAGCGTACTAAATCAACCGGTCGCGCAACCGTTGCCCGCCTGAAAGCGATATTTCGGATTTATGCTAGCCTCAATAGAGGACTACGGTATTGCTGTCAGGCAGCGCGGGTTGATAAAAAACATGAAAATATCAGAGAGTTTTCGCAGTCATTTTATTCGTGAAGTGCTTATCCCTCTCATACTGGTATTACTGGTTACTTTTCTTGCCGCTTCATTTACCGTCTGGTGGGCCACGGCAAAAAGTAATGAAAATGCCGCAGCCGAACAGCAGCAAATCATTCAGACCACGCTCACGCAAAGCCTGAATGAGATGATCAAACAGCATCGCAGCCTGGCGCTGTGGCAGCCGCTGGGTCGACGACTCACGCGCGCGCCTCAGGATACAATCTGGCTTAATCAAAACGTCGGCTCATGGCTTTCTGACATGTTCGGGCATCAGCTGGTATATATCCTTGATGCGAAGAACCAGCCCATCTACCGCTGGGAAAACGGTAAAAATGTGCCGCTGGCGCGGTTTTCCCATCTTCAGCAGCCGGTTACGACGTTAATGGGCAAGCTCAAAGTGCCCTATAGCAGTACCGATCATCACCGCGAAACCATTGACTATGCGCTGATTGACAATCGCCCGGTTGCGCTGGCGGCTGGCACCATTGCCGGTGAAAATGGCCTGAGCGCCGGCTTTACCCTGATCAGCGTTAAATATCTGGATGACCAGTATCTTAGCGCCCTTTCCGAACGCAGCCTGCTACGTGGATTACGCTATGCCGACGGACACCCCGCTGGCGCGGGTGCTAACTATCTGCTGAAAAACAGCGAAGGGAATTCGCTGGGTTATATCAGCTGGCAGCCTTACGCGCCGGGTACAGAAATGCTGCATGTTATCGGGCCGGTGGCGCTGGCGGTGGTGCTGATCATTAGCCTGATTTGCGGGGTGATGATCCGCCGTTTATGGCTCTCTTCACTCACGCTGTCGCAATCGCTCCTGCAACTGAGCGCCAGCGAAGCCCAGGCGCAACATTTGGCTTTTCATGATGTGCTGACCGGATTACCCAATCGGGCGCTGGTTGAAGACCGTCTGAACCAGGCACTGGGCAGGCGGATGCATAATGAGGAACAGGTTGCCCTGCTGTTGCTGGATCTGGATCGTTTCAAACTGGTGAACGATACCTACGGCCACCATGCGGGTGACGATCTCATTATCAGTGTCGGGCATCGCCTTACTGAATTGGTTAAAGATACGGATACGGTGGGCCGGTTAGGCGGAGACGAATTTGTGGTGATCGTGCAAGGGATTCGCTCTCCTCGCGAAGTTCAGCAGCTGTGCGAAAGCATTATCGAATCTCTGGCACGGCCCTTTACGCTGTTAGGCTGTGAAACCTGGATCGGCGTCAGTATTGGCGTGGCGACGGCACCGGACGATGCATCCGATCGCACCGAGATGATGCGTAAAGCGGATATCGCGCTCTACGAGGCAAAAAGCCACGGACGCGGACAATATCGCGTGTTTGAAGGGGTAATGGATGAGTCGGTAAAAACCCGGCAGCAGGTTGCCGCCGATTTGCGTATCGCGCTGCAAAACAAACGCGAGCTGGCGGTTTACTATCAGCCGTTGATGGATATTTCCGGCCAGCAGGTGGTGGGTCTGGAAGCATTGATGCGCTGGCATCATCCGGTTCACGGGCTGATCTCGCCCAACGAGTTTATTCCGCTGGCGGAAGAGATGGGGCTGATTATTCAAATTGGCGAATGGGTGCTGCGCGAAGCGTGTCGGGTATCGCTGGCCTGGCCCGATCTCTCCATCGCAGTCAACGTTTCGCCGCTCCAGTTCCGCGCGGCAGGTTTTGTTGAGCGCATTAAAGCGATTGTGAAACAGGAAAAAACCCTGCCCACCCGCATTGAACTGGAAATTACCGAAGGCGTGCTGATTGAAGATGAAAAAGGGGCGCAGGAAATCATGAGCAAGCTGCGTCAGGCGGGCTTTAAGATCGCGCTGGACGATTTCGGCACCGGCTACTCAAGCCTGAATTACCTTAGCCACTTCTCGGTCGATAAAATCAAAATCGACCGTTCATTTACCCAGTCGCTGGGCGTGACGGAAAATTCAGTGGCGATTATTGAATCGGTGGTCAGGCTGGGTCAGGCGATGGGGCTGACCGTAACCGCCGAGGGCGTGGAGACCGACAGTCAGATGGCGGCGCTGGCGGAAGCGGGATGCAATCAGCTTCAGGGATTCCTCTTCTCGCAGGCGGTACCGGAAGCGCGTATCGCCGATTTGCTGAGCCACAGAAAAGCGGGTTGAGCACAGCGACAAACTGCACCTGAGCCGCCAGACATTGACTACCGGCTTAGCAGGCGGCATCCATGCCAGCCCGACAAGGCCGTCCATGGCCGTGACGCTTTATTACAGGCCCCTGCCCCTCACGCTTTGATAAAAGTGTTGTCTGTCGGTAAAAACAACACCTCAGGTCAGCACCGGTTTACTGTCAGAAAAAGCCCAGCGGCTGCACGCTATAGCTGACCAGCAGGTTTTTTGTTTGCTGATAGTGGTCGAGCATCATTTTATGCGTCTCCCGCCCAATACCGGATTTTTTGTAGCCGCCAAACGCGGCATGCGCCGGATAAAGATGATAACAGTTGGTCCAGACCCGCCCGGCTTTGATTGCCCGCCCTACCCGATACGCCCGGTTGATATCGCGTGTCCACAAGCCCGCGCCAAGACCGTAGATAGAATCGTTGGCGATGGCAATCGCTTCTTCTTCATCCTTAAAGGTGGTGATGCCGACCACCGGCCCGAAAATTTCCTCCTGGAAAACGCGCATGCTGTTGTTGCCTTTCAGCAGGGTTGGCTGAATGTAATAACCGGTGGAGAGCTCGCCTTCGAGCTTTTCGATGCCGCCGCCGGTCAGGATCTCGGCCCCTTCCTGCTGCGCAATGTCCAGATAAGAGAGGATTTTATCAAATTGCTGCTGTGAAGCCTGCGCGCCCACCATGGTCTCGGTATCCATCGGGTCGCCACGTTTAATCGTTTTTACTCTTTTCAGAACCGCTTCCATAAAGGGCGCATAAATAGATTCCTGCACCAGCGCCCGTGAAGGACAGGTACAAACTTCACCCTGATTTAAAAAGCCCAACACCACCCCTTCCGCCGCTTTCTCAATAAAGGAGGGTTCCGCCTGCATAATATCCTCAAAGAAGATATTGGGTGATTTCCCGCCCAGTTCGACGGTGGAAGGGATCAAGTTTTTAGCCGCCAGTTCAAGGATATGACCGCCGGTTGCGGTAGAGCCGGTAAAGGCGACTTTAGCAATACGCGGATTGCCTGCCAGCGCTTCCCCCGCCTCGCGACCGAAGCCATGGATCACGTTCAGTACGCCCGGCGGTAAAAGATCGGCGATTAATTCCACAAACAGCGTAATCGACAGCGGCGTCTGCTCAGCCGGTTTCAGCACCACGCAGTTACCTGCGCCGAGGGCCGGGGCGAGTTTCCACGCGGCCATAAGCAATGGGAAATTCCACGGAATGATTTGTGCAACAACGCCAAGCGGTTCATGAAAATGATAGGCAGCGGTAAACTCGTCAATCTCGGCGGCAGAGCCTTCCTGCGCGCGCAGGCAGCCGGCAAAATAGCGGAAATGATCGACCGCCAGCGGCAGATCGGCAGCCAGCGTTTCGCGAACCGGTTTGCCGTTATCCCAGGTCTCATTGACCGCCAGATATTCCAGATTTTCTTCCAGCCGGTCAGCAATTTTTAACAACGTCAGCGAACGTGCCTGGACTGACGTTTTGCCCCAGGCAGAGGCCGCCGCGTGCGCCGCATCCAGCGCTTTTTCCACATCCTCCTTACCAGAACGCGGAAACTTACCGATGACCGAGCCGTTTATCGGTGAGGTGTTAGTAAAGTAATCTCCATTGAGCGGCGCAACGAATTCACCGTTAATAAAATTGCCATACTGCGATTGCAGGGTAATCAGCGACGCTTTGTTGCCCGGATATGCATAACGCATCATCGTTCTCCTGTGAGGTAGCCCCACCAAAAGTTAACAATAAACAAACCAACGCTTAACATTATTGATAACAGCGAGAATGTCAGGTGTACAAAGTGGAAACTGTGATCGCGACACAAGGAAGGGAAGAATTTTACAGGTTGTGAGGTAAAGCACGACGGAGGATAAATATTCGCGCCGCGCGATGGGAAGCTGCGGCGCGGTGAGCGAGTTTAGCCGGACAGAGCACCCGATGCTGTACGTTTTTCTGGGCGCTGTTGCTGCCAAAAAGCCTGAAGCAGCTGAAGCGGCCAGACGGGTTCAGACTGATGCGTTAACAGACTGCTGGTGGCGTCATCATGCTGACTGTTTTGCAAACAGGCCGTCATGATGGTGCCGGTAAATTCCGGGTGGAACTGGAATGAGAGGGCCTGCTGGCTGTAGCGAATAATCTGGCACTCATCCATTGCCGAGGTTGCCAGCACCTGAGCGCCCTCCGGGGCTTGCAGCACTGACTGCTGATGCGAGAGCCACGCCGAAAAGTGCGGAGGCAACGAGCTCAGCAACGGATCTTTCTCGCAGCCGGGTTGCGTTGCGATCCTCTGCTGTCCCCGTTCCACGCCGCGCGGATTGTCATCCACCAGCCCGCCCAGCGCATAAGACATCAATTGATGACCATAGCAGACGCCAAGCAGCGGCAGCTGGTGGTCCATTGCGCTGCGGATCCAGGCGGCCGTGCGCTCACTCCAGTCGGCATGATCGGTCACCATCGCCCAGGAGCCGGTCAGAATAGCCGCAGACAACGAAGCGGGATCCGGCAGGGCTTCGCCCAGATCGGGTCGGATGACGCGATATTCATCCGGCTGCAAATCCAACGCCGCAACGAACCAGTGCTGCTGTTCACCCACGCTTGCCACCACGCCTTCAGGCGGCGTTTCCAGCTGAATAATCGCTAACGGAAGAGAGGCGTTCATTGACCATCCTTATGTAAGTTGCATCCTGCTCACTGACGGCAGGCGTCAGTGAATTATCATCGCATGGGGTGTACCGGCTGTCACAGAACTTTTTCTGCAACTGACACCCTAAAAAGTCATATCAGCAGGAGAAAAATGGTGAGCGGATGCGTAAAACAGGGGCAATTCATGCCATGATAAAAAGCTCACGCTGACTTTAAGGATTGCTCCGTGGCTTTGCGTCATTTTTTCCTGATTTTGCTGGTGGTCACTACCTGGGCCTTTAATAACATTGCGGTAAAATGGGGGCTGGTCGATCTCCCGCCGCTGTTTCTGACGTTGATGCGCTTTGTGGTGGTCGCGCTGATCCTTATTCCTTTTACTCGAATCACCCGCGATCAGCTGCGTTATCTGATCCCGCTGGCTTTTACCTTCGGTTTTCTGCATTTTTCACTGCTGTTTGTCGGCCTGAAATATACCGATGCCGGAACAGGCGCCATTGTCGTGCAGCTGGGGACACCGTTTGCCATGGTGCTGGCGATGATTTTCCTTAAAGAAAAACTGTCGCTGGTGCAGATGCTCGGCATTGCGATTTCGCTTTCAGGCGTCGTGGTCTTATCGGGCAGCCCGACCATTCCCGCCTGGTGGGTACTGTGCCTGCTGCTGTGCAGCGCGGCAGGCTGGGCAATCAGTAATTTGATCGTCAAAAAATCGCCGTCAATCAAGCCGCTAACCCTGACTGCCTGGCTGTCGTTTTTGGCCATCCCGATTGTGGGGACCGCTTCGCTGCTGCTGGAATCCGATCAGCTGACCAGTCTTGCGCATGCTTCCTGGCGCGGCTGGTTTGGCATTTTCTACAGCGCAATTTGCTCTTCCATCATCGCTTATTCTTTATGGTATGGCCTTCTGCGCAGTTACAACGTCAATCTGATTATGCCCTACTCGCTTCTGACCCCCGTATTATCAGTCATCATGGGCGTGCTGGTGCTGGGCGATAGCATGAACAGCTTTAAAATTATCGGCTCGCTGCTGGTGGTTGCCGGTACGGCGCTTGCGGTTATCAACCTGCGTAATCTGCGCATGCATGCTCGCCTGCCCAAACGTCGACGCCTGCGTTAGCAAAAGGCGAAAGACCCGTTCCCTTGCTACTTTTAGAGTGAAAAAAAGGGGGGAAACAATGACTATTCGGGGAGGATAATGCGGGTCGGTTCAAATATCGTCAGATAAAAGCAACATATGCGAGGCTTTTCGCAGACCTTTACGTCTTAACGAAAAACCTCTGGCTGACTGCCGGTTACTACTCTTCTTCATCCTCGGCCAGTTCATCGCGCATTGCCTGAAGCGCTTCGCGGCTCAGCGCCGCCAGCGTGCGGTAAAACGCGGTGCTGGCATGTGCTTCGACTTTTCCGAGGAACTGGCCGCACCACGGCAGCAGATAGTCATCAAACAACATGATTTGCGCCTGCGCCTCGTCGGCTTCCGACTGATCTTCCAACCATGATGAAGCCAGCAGCAGCGCGCCAAAATGGTCAGCAGGCGCATCGCCGAGCGGCATACCACGGCTTTGCAGAAACGCACGAACTTCACTCTCCTGCGGGCCATTTTCCCACTGCGAACCATAAGGCGGCACCTTACAGTCGCTGCCGACGAACAGCGCATTGTAATCGGTGGCCAGCGCCAGCGGATCGCTGTTTTGCTGTAAACGCGTCAGCAGTTCATCCTGCTCCAGCGGCCAGTGCTGCTGTAATTTGCCTTCACGCAGCAGGGTAAACAGCGGCACCAGCAGCGGATCCTGCGGCTGGCGATTGTAGAGCGAGCCAAGGATACGGCAGATGATTGAAAATTCATTCATAACGGTCAGTCCATTCAGAGATTAATTGTGACAGGGTCACATATTGGCAAATTCAGTAATCGTTTTGCCCATGGGCGGTTTGGATTGCTGGAAGTATAAATGACCTGCCGTTATAAATGCTAAATCATTAGCAATGATGGAGTGAGAAATGTTGAATAAAAAATCTGCTCTCCGTGAAGAAGTAAAGATAAGTTATAACCACACTAAATTAATGGGTATAAAAGATACCAGGGGAGTAGATTTACACCATCAAATTTCTGTTAAAATACCGAATTTTAGAAGGATAAGTACCGGGTGCTGTAGTGAACATCATGGTTAAACAAGATGTAAGTTTACAAGCCGCATGGCGTGTCTATCGCAACCTGTCTCAGCAATATATTGCTGAAAAATTAAGCGCCACTACAAATACCCTTTCTCGGCTGAACGGATTGAGAGTTAACCACAGAAGAAAACCCGTGAACGCTTTGCGAAGAATTATAAGTATTGCCCATAAGGCCTAATTCTTTCAGAAAAATGCCCCCTACCCAGCCATACCCAGCCATACCCAGCCATACCCAGCCATACCCAGATTAATTTTATTACGAATAGTGAACACCTGTATAATTTATTAGTAAGCTTTCAGAAAACACATCTTGAAAGGAATCTAATTCATGCAAAAATATATTAAAAATTAAAAGACCGCCTTAAGGCATTAACAAAACTCAAAGCAACTTTTATTTTCATTCGTTATAGGGTAAAATACAAAAGCATCAAAAGTTAGAAAAAATCAATTAAAAAGGGAATAAATATGCGTGGGATCGCAAAATCTCTTGAGATTTTTTGCTCTAAAAAATCCTTTCAAGATCGCATGACTGATGACATGCGCTATGGCGACATATCAGAAAAAACACTAAAGCAAAAATATGGACTTATTGCAGTATCAGACCGTGTTGATCCTTATAGCTTCAAGAAACTGCATCTTCCCGCTTATGGCAATATGCCGATCTTAAGCCGCGAGGAAACTGCCGCTATCCTCTTTGAACAGCTACAATTTGAAGCTGCTCGCTTTGCATTTTGGGGTCCTTACAAAAATATTATTAAAAAAGTATTTAACCATATGCAATTAAATGATGGACGTGATTTCTATGATGCAGAAATGAGCCAGGCATATAAAAGGATGATAGAGAGCGATATCTCTGTTACCAGTACAAAAATGGCAATTATTAACACGCTTAATACCTTCAACAAATGGAACAGAGGATTATCAGCCAGGGATTTCTCTCAAAATATTTCGCAATCGCATCTACCGATATTTAAAAGGCCCACTGACAGAATAAATGGTCTTGGAATAAGCATTCACCAGATAAATAGCACAAAAATAATAATTGAACGGCTTCAATTCGAAGGGAACAAGTATACTGCGACGTTACTTTTTAGAGGGCAGGATCATTTCGGTTTGGACACTACTGATATTCAGGATGTCAGATTTAAGTACCTTCAAATTTTCAGAATCTGGTTTGTTTTACAACGTTACGAAAAATTAGCATATAAACCTTTTTTTACTAACATGGAAGCGCGTATTAACATCACCGGTGAAAATAATGTTTAATAAGCAAACAATTCAGATTACAGCTTTTGCTGTTATATTAATCACAATGGTAATTTTTATTAGCCAGCAAGCTAAAGAAACAAAAATAGTGGCCGTCATTGACGGCCTGGTCTTTGTTGAAAACGCGCCTGATAACAGTGAAAATAAAATTACATGGTGGAACAATAACAAATCGTTACTACAAAACAAATACCACCTTATCCCTGAGAACGACTACTTCACTCTTCCAATAATGAACTTTGGTGACGGTTACGTAAAACTTCCGCACGCTAATTTTTTATCAGGCGACAATGAAGGAGATTATATATGTGATAACTCGATAAAAAATGAAAAGCGCTGCATCAAGAAAGAGACCAGTTTTACAGTGATGGGTGAAATGAAGAGTAGCCTGTTTATCTCCATTAATGGTGAAATGTATAAACAAAATAAGACTGATAAAAGTAAGTTCTCACCTGTGCCTTGAAGCGATCGTTTTCGCTCAGACAGGATACTTAAATTTCTATAGATCATACTCTGCGGTAATTTCTTGCACCTGCTTATCTCCAGGGTACTTTTTTTGCAACTGCTTCTGTTGTTTACGAGCGGCACCACAATATTTATCAACTGAAGCCTCGATTTGCTCCTGCTCAGATTTTAACCAATAGCTATCCCATTCACCCGCGAAATGCTGACAATCCTCAGCATTGTTCTGGAAAGCTTCAACATCAGCAGGTAGTGCATTAGTCTGTACGGCAGAGCAACCTGCTGAAAATAGTAAAATTGCCAATGGCGTAAACTTAATTTTCATTTTATCTCCCATCTGTAGACCAGTGTGTCTTATCACCATCGCCGCCATAAAATTTGATCACTCTACATGCAGACGGGACATGCCATAAGCTGCAACCATAGCACTGGCTGCATATAAACCTGGTTGTCGTGCTTACCTGAAATTTATGCACCCAGTTTGCACCACTCAGCGCCTCCCTCTCTTTCTCTCTATTATTAAAAATAAGGCTATTTCAGACACCGTGAAGGTTAAAACAACTACGGCGGATTGAAACGATTATCTCAGGAAAAACCTTTTCAATATCCGTCGAATAAGGTTTTAGAAATAGCGCCGTTATCATCTGTGAAGCAGATAGCAGTCACACCACAATCCAGTCTCAAAATCAGCGGTATGCGAATTCTGCTCAGGGCATAACCGTTGCCCCGAACGGATCTCGCCTGAATTGCTCAGTCTTTTACATGTAAAACTTTGCCAAAAATATAGCGGCAAAATTCTTTCTTAACATGATATGGCCAGTGTGGCGGATCGGTAACAACGGTTCCCAGCAATGCCATTTCTTGATGTTTCTCTGCTTTACGCTCTTTGTACTCCTCAGAGTCATAGCCCATGGTTTCGATCACCAGCGCTACCGCTTCGCTTTCTCCAGGCGGCGTTACATAAAGCATAAAGTCGGGTCTAACCGTTAGCTTTTCTCCTTCATCTTCAATGTCCATATCTAAAATCGGCTTAATGAGATTCAGACGATCTGGCGGCGTGATATTTTCATTGTTGCTCAGCCATTTGCTCATCTTAATGATATTTTTCAGCGTTTCCCTTTCCCTGTTACTGTCTACAGGAACAGGACACCCCATATCAAAAGCCGCACAGGCAAAACCTTTGTAACAGATAACTTTCCCCTCCCGGTTTCGTCTGAATTCCAGGATGGCCCAGTATGGAGGGCGACACCCTTCCGCACCGGTGCCCTCGGCGTTGATAGTCATTCTCTGAGAGGGCGAAAACCGATAAAACGTCCCTTTTACTTTGCAACTGACAGTTTCCCTGTCGAGCTCCTGAGCCAAAACAATCAGATAAAAGCAGACTGCTTTACGGCTGTCCCAGTCACTTTCTTCAAGGCTGGTCATCAGTTCCTCACGCGCCTTATCGCTCATCCAGGGGGTGAAGTGGATAATCTCCGAAAGTTTACGTTCCTTATAAAAGCAGTGCTGCTCTGTTACTTTCTTTAGCGCGTTAACCGCATTCATCATGGAGAGGTTAGTCGCGTCAGGATATAAACAAAGCTCATTAATACGGGCAGCATCAAGTAGCGTTAACAGGGTCCGTCCAATGGCTGGAATTCTTTTGGCTGGTGCGCGTTTGCGTTCACCCTCACTTCCGGTGCCGCCACTGATACGCGCTGGTTTTTCTGCTTCCGGTAAAAAATTACTGAAGCTTACCGGGCGTAATACTACGGCTTCGGGTTCGGCCTGAGTTTCAGTGCCAGATTTTTTCAGGCGAAATAACGGGCATCCTGAAAGATGAACCCCCGAAGAAGGAACACGCCGGATAAAGGCTCCTTTTACAGAAGTGTTTAGTGCGGGTGAGTCAGCGTTGCAGTCGCATTGCAAAAAAAGTTTACGCTCCCGCATTTCGTCAAGGATCTTTTCAACTGAGGCTTTTTCGCCATAGCGTTCTTTCCGCCCGCTTCCACAGACATTAAAAATCGCCTGCTTCTCTTCCGGTTCAAGTTCTCGTTCTTTATGGCCTCGTGGATTTTCTTTCCATACAAGTTTCAAACTCCCTCCATTTGCTGCCATCCATTCGGCAGCATTACTTTATACGGTTCGCTCATCAGAAACGCCAGCTGATGCCAGCGCCATTGCCCTGCCCTTAAAAGCTCATAACTACAGTATTGTGTTTATCTGAATAGCGCAAGAATCGGTCAGGCGGCGCGCATATTCACAAAATGCCAGTAATGCGGCGCGTCCGCCATATCCGGGCCATGATCGGTTATCGCCAGCAGCTTAATGCCATAAGTCTGCGCCTGCTGCGTGTCGTCTCGCAGCGTGCTGTAGGCGTGCGTGCTGGCAATCGTGTGCATATGAAGGTCAGCGGGATACCTATTTCTCTCCTGAGTTAAGCAGGAATAGCCGCGGTGACGTTAATAGCCCCGACTGAGGTCAACGCGGCCAGCCGGCATCTCACCCGCTTCACGCTGTTGAATCGCGTGAGCAAGATAGTCCATCGCTTCATCAGGTAATGTGACGGCCGCATTGTGCGGCGTGATCGCAATCGCCGGATGCGCCCAGAAAGGATGATCTCTCTTTAGCGGCTCTTCAACGAAAACGTCCAGCGCAGCTCCTTTGACCTCACCCGCCTCAATCGCCGCCAGCAGGTCTTCCTCAACCAGATGCGCGCCACGCGCCAGGTTGATCAGATAAGCTTCGGGCTGGAGTTTGCTGAGTAACTGACGGTTAAGGATGCCCTCGGTCTGAGGCGTGTTTGGCAACAGATTGATCAGCACTTTGCTACCGGAAAGAAACGCATCCAGCTGGTCTGCGCCATGAAAACTGGTAACGCCAAGTAAATCTTTCGGTGAACGGCTCCAGCAACGCACCGGAAATCCCCAGAAGCGCAGGCTTTCGGCCACGCTGCTGCCCAGTACACCCGCGCCGAGAATACCGATACTAAACGCCTCACGCGAGTTGTTCGTCAGGTGCTGCCAGCGGGCCTCGGTCTTCAACTGCTGATATTCATTGAAGCGACGGAACCAGCCCAGCACGTGCCAGACGGCATATTCCTGCATCTGACGGCCCATTCCGGTATCTTCCAGCCGGAACAAAGGCACATTTTCAGCCAGCATGGTCGGATGCTGACGCAGCTGGCTGAGAATATCGTCCACGCCGGCCCCTAAAGCAAATACGCCTTTCAGCTCGCTACGTCCTTGCAGCATTTCTAACGGCGGCTGACGGACCAGCGCGTAATCCGCATGCGCCTCATCACCTGGCTGCCAGACACGAACGCGAGCGTTCAGCCGCTGCTGTAATCCATTAATCCACTTTTCCGCTTTAAATGAAGGATGATAGAAAATGATGTCCACGTTTGCTCTCCTGTTTTTCTCAGGCTCTGAGAAAAAGCCGCCGCTGGCAAGAAATAATTGGTTGTATGCTTATAATATCGCACACAATTATTAGCGTGATGTACTTATCAGCTTGCGCAACAGCGGCATCAGCATCAATAAAATCAGCCCCGTCGCTGCACTGCCCCAGCCAAGCAGACTGAAAATATGACTGTAGCCAGGATTGGTTAGGGCAGGAGAACTGCCGCTGTTTTCCGGCATCATTCCAGAAACGTAGCCAGACAGCACCGAGGCGACGCCCGTTACCATCATCCAGCCGCCCATCATCACGCCCTGATAGCGGGCCGGAGCCAGTTTGCCAATCATCGCGTAGCCCACCGGAGAGATCAGCAGTTCGGCGATACTCTGCAAAATGTAGCTGATAACGATCCACTTAAACGCCACCATGCCGTCAGCACCCGCAAACATAATGCCCAGCGGCAGTACCAGCATGCCCAGTCCGATGCAAAAAAGTGAAGAAGCGAACTGTAGAGGAATATCAATCCGCCAGCCGCGTTCCCGCAGATTGCGGAAACCCACAGCCAGCAGCGGCCCGCCGAAGACAATTACCAGGGTGTTGATATTCTGTATCCACTGCGGCGATATCTGAATGCCATAGACATGGCGCATAATGTTGTATTCGGTAAACAGCATCAGGCCCATCGGCGCCAGCTGATAGAGCGTCCAGAACACCAGCGCACCCACCGCCAGCATCAGATAGGCCGTCATACGACGCTGTTCGTCACGCGGGCGATGCCGTAGCGTGATAAAAGCAAGTAGCAGGAAAATCGCCGCGCCGACCACCAGCACAAAGCTGCCGGTGAAATCAGCATGAGTCAGCAGCAGCCTGATAATCGGCACCAGTACCACTAAAATTGCCAGCCCGGCCAGCATTCTCTGGCGAAACTGGCTGCGGTTTACGTGTAATAAAGGCGTATTGATATCGGCTAACATTCGCCAGCGCAGCAGCGTAATCGTGATGGCTACTATGTTGCCAAGCGTGGCAAACAGGAACAGCGCCTGATAATGCTCGCCGATCTGGAAATAACCTGCGCCGGTAAAACCAATAAAGAAACCGAGGTTCATGCCCGCATAATTCCAGAGAAAAGCGCTTTCGCGGCGATTATCATCCGGCGTAAAGCGCTGGGTCAGCATCATGTTAATGCAGGTGACGTTCAGGCCGCTCCCGGTCAGAAACATTGCCAGCCCCCAGTACAACCCCTCCGCGCTTTGCCCGGAAAGGATCCAGCAGCCGATAATTTGCAGGATCATGCCTAACACAAAAAGATTGCGGTTGCTGAGATAGCGCCCGCCAAGATAGCCACCAAACAGGTGCAGGCCATAGTTAAACGCCCCGAAGACGCCCATCATGGTATTGGCCTGTGCTTCACTAAATCCCAGGCGCTTGGTGGCGTACAGCACCAGCGTCGAATAGAGCACGGCGAAACCCAGCGTGGCGAAGATTTGCATAAAGAACAGCGAGCCGGTGCCGGTTGGCGCGGCAGGCGGGGTTTTTCTTGTCACGGTATCCACTACTTACCTCATGATTTTTCTGTCGGCAGAAGTGCATTATTATGCACGTTGTGCCGCATATTACTCTCCCGTAAAAGTGTTTTGCCGTCAGAAATGGTTTTTTTGCCGATTAAAGCAGCAAAGTGGTTTAAAACTGGCTGAACGAACAGAAAAGTATTGAAAGAGTGTTGACCGGCGAACAACTTTTCCCTACATTACCGGCCACGCAACCGAGGTTGCGGAACAATACGGTGAGGTGTCCGAGTGGCTGAAGGAGCACGCCTGGAAAGTGTGTATACGGCAACGTATCGGGGGTTCGAATCCCCCTCTCACCGCCATATTTAACGAGAAAGCCTGAGCGAAAGCTCAGGCTTTTTTGTTGTTGTCATTGTGCTGACTCATGTTCTTCGCGTTTTTCAGCTGAAAGCTCAGGTTTTATCACTATTTGAGCTCCATTGCGGCTTTCATGGTATAGAACAGATCGGTTTGATCGGTCAGACCCACGACATTCGCGGCGTGCGGGCCATAAGCGGCAATGCGCAGTTGTGTACCGGTATGTCCCTGTGACTCTTCTTCTGAGTTACCGTAGCTGATGGTCATTGGGCTACCTTCTTTAGTCATCAGCTTCTGCGTCAGTCCCGGTGCTTTACTGTCATTAGCGATAATCTGGCTGGAGTGCGCATGGTCGGCAGTAACAATAACCAGCGTATTGCCGTCTTTACGTGCAAATTCCAGCGCTTTTTGCACCGCTTCATCCAAATCAACCGTTTCGCCAATCTGTCCACACGGATTAGCAACGTGGTCCTGCTTATCAATGGAAGCGCCTTCCACCTGCAGGAAGAAGCCGTTCTGATTTTTGCTTAGCAGTTCAATGGCTTTATCGGTCATCTGCGCCAGTGTCGGAGTCGATGCCGGACGCTCGCTGTTCACTTCACAGCTCACCGCTTTATCCTCCAGATTGCCATGATAAGTGGCTTTCGGTCCTTTCCAGCGTACCGGCATATTGCCTTCAGCAAACAGCCCTAATATTGGTTTGTCATGCGTCGCTTCCTTCAGCGCATTCATCCCATCAAGATTGTTAACCAGCTGATAACCGCGCAGCTTCGCCTGCTCCTCCAGGGTTTTGCCCTGCCATTCGCCTGCTTTTGCCGTTTCGCCAAAAGTCTTTCCTCCGCCGCCAAAGGTTACATCAGCCCTGGCGTTTAACAGCTGTTCGGCAATCGATCCTTTGCCGCCCTTCTCTAACGCGTTGCTGGCACAGATTTCAGTGGTTTTTTCCGGGCCATAACATTTTCGTGATGTCACGTGCGCAATCTGGGCGGCTGGCGTTGCATCTTCAAGTTCAGCCGTTGAGACGTTGCCGGTCGCTTTGCCTGCGGCTTTCGCGATTTCCATAATAGTAGGATGATCGTGGCCGTTAACGTCTACCCCGATTGCGCCATTATACGATTTTACGCCGGTGCTCCAGGCCGTGGCGGAGGCCGCGGAATCAGTAACATAGTCAGGTTTGTGGGTTTTCTTATCAAGCGCGTAGTGAGTGTACTGACCGGTGAGCGGCAGTGCGTCGATGCCCTTGAAAAAACCGCCCGCCCCTTCGGCATAGTTACGTGCGGCGGTAATTTCAGAATCGCCCATGCCGTCGCCAATCAGCAAGATGACGTTTTTAGCCTGATTGCTGTTTAACGACGCTTTCAATGCGGCCGTTTGATCTTCCGTGAGGCGACGGGCGCCCCCGGGCTGAGTGATATCACCCTGCGCGGCGCGAGCGGCAGTGTCTGCCCAGGTCGGGGAAGAGACGAGGCTGGCAAGCAAAGTTAATGCAAAAAGATTCCGGGATTTCATCAGACTAACGCTCCATAAGAAAATATGACCAAAGATTTCAGGCCTTCAGTCTGCGACACAACCATGACAATTTTGTGTCGGCCGGATGTTGCTAAGATGACAGGCGACGCTACGCCGCTGGCAGAATAAGCGGATGTTGTATGCTGCTTAAGCGGCCAGAATAAAAAGAAAAATCTTCTTGACCCGACGGGGCCGACTCCCTATAGTAGCGCCCCGTCGCCCAGTGAGGCGGAGAAGTAGAAAAACGTGGTGAGGTGTCCGAGTGGCTGAAGGAGCACGCCTGGAAAGTGTGTATACGGCAACGTATCGAGGGTTCGAACCCCTCTCTCACCGCCATAATTTAACGAGAAAGCCTGAGCGAAAGCTCAGGCTTTTTTGTCTGCCTGTTTCCCGGAGTGAGGGTGAGCCACCGGCACTAACGGCCTGAGACATGCCTCTCACGTCGTTATTATTCGATCAAAAAAGCCCGGAACACAGTCCGGGCTTGCTATAAAATTTTAAGCAGCTAGTTATAAGCCGCCAGCGTGCGTTGACAAAGCACAGAACGCACGCAGTCATCTTTCCCAAAACGCACCACGCTGACCATTCCGTCGTCCTCAAAGCGCTCAAGCGCATCGGCGAGGCCCGACTTCACGTGCGGCGGCAAATCACACTGGGTGATATCACCGTTAACAATCACCGTGACGTTTTCCCCAAGGCGAGTCAGGAACATTTTCATCTGGGCGGCGGTGACGTTTTGCGCCTCATCAAGTATCACCACGGCATTCTCAAAGGTACGTCCGCGCATATAGGCAAAGGGGGCAATTTCTACCTTGCCGATTTCGGGACGCAGGCAGTACTGCATAAAGGAGGAGCCAAGACGTTTAACCAGAACGTCATAGACCGGGCGAAAATACGGGGCGAATTTCTCTGAGATATTACCGGGCAGGAAGCCCAGATCTTCATCCGCCTGTAGCACCGGACGCGTGACAATTATCCTGTCGACATCCTTGTTTATCAGGGCCTCTGCCGCTTTCGCAGCGCTAATCCAGGTTTTACCACAACCTGCTTCGCCGGTGGCGAAAATCAGTTGCTTGCACTCTATGGCTTTTAGATAGTGCGCCTGAGCTTCATTTCGGGCAGAAATGGGCGAATGGTCACGGGTATCGCGAGCCATGCCAATTGCATCTAACCCACTCATATGCACCAGCGAGGTGACCGATTCGTCTTCACGCTGACGATGACTGCGTGAATCGCTACGAAGCACACGTTTCGCTTCCCGACGAGCTTTGATCACTGCTTTCTGTCTTCCCATAGTGACACCTTACAGTTGGTTTCATTTCCCGCATTTTGCAGCAATGCGATTACGTGAACGCTTTAGAGGTTTCAGTGGCTTCCTTGTAAGCCTTTTCTGGCCGTTGAGAATGGCGCGCGGCAGAGCCTGGCACCGGATTGCATAGCATTGAGAATACTGGCGGTTTGAAGGGTAAAGTAACAGAGAGGCTTGGTGGCAGTCGCACCTTCACGAAGAACGGCGATAAATGTATTTTGACACTGGTATCCATTAGCGGACTTTGTCATGGCGATCTCCGTGTTGAACACTGAACGACCTTTGGCAACTGCTGTTAATAACATTTGCATAATCTATAACTAAATTGCAACATCTATTTTTGCGTACGCAGCAAAAAAAAACCAAATAGCGGCCGCCACCTGGTGATTTTATATATTATATGCTTTAAAACAATGAGTTAATTATTCCGCTAAAGGGCGAAATGCCCGTGTGAATTTTTAGATTTAAGAAAAACCTGGCGGATGAATAATATGATTAAAAAACAACCTGCCGCACGCGACAGGCTGAGAGAGATAATCATCAGGCCTGCAATAATGCCTGCCCAAGAAAATGTTTATCGTCAATGACGCCGGGCAGCACAAAGAAATAACCGCCGCCGACCGGCTTGATATATTCCTCAAGCGCTTCGCCATTAAGCCTTTTTTGCACGGCCAAAAATCCCTTCTCTAAATCGTGCTGATAACAAACAAAAAGCAGGCCCATTTCTAACTGCCCCGCATTGGAAACGCCCAGCGAGTAGCTGTAGCCACGACGCAACATCAGGTTCTCTTGCGTTTCAGGCGTGCGGGGATTTGCCAGCCGGATATGCGCATCCATGGGGATGACGGCCCCTTCAGGATCGCTGGCATAGTCAGGCACATCACGTTCATTGTGCATGCCTAATGGCGCGCCGCTGTGCTTCACCCGGCCGAAAATGTTTTCCTGTTCGCGCAGCGGCGTTCTGTCCCAAAATTCCACGCGGAACTGAATAATGCGCGCAGCCTGATAGCTGCCGCCCACCGCCCAGGCGGGTTCGTCCTGATCCGCCGTCACCCACAGAATTTTATCCATCAGTGTCTGGCTGGCCGAATCCGGGTTGGCCGTCCCGTCTTTGAAGCCCAGCAGATTGATGGGCGTTTCCTTCCCTTTACTGCGCGCGGCATGATCGGAAATAAAACCTTCACGCCGCCAGCGCACGCTGAGTAAATCCGGCGAGTGCTTGATGATATCGCGCAGCGCATGAATGACCGTGTCATTGGTATTGGCACAGATTTGCAGCAGTAAATCGCCGTGACACAGTTTGCTATCCAGCGCATCGTTAGGAAAACGCGTCATCGCCTGCAATTTCTGCGGTTTCAGCGCCTGCAAACCGTAGCGTTCGTCAAACAGCGAATGACCAACCGATACGGTGATGGTCAGGTTATCGGGCCAGATATTATCGCCAAGAATGCCGGAATCCATTGGCGGCAGCTGTGGATTAGTCACCAGCGGTGCTTTACCGCCCTGAGTCAGAAAAGCAATGCGTTCGGTGAGTAATCTGAACAGCCGCTCCAGGTCTGTTTTATCCGTTGCCAGCACATCAAAAGCCACGATCATCATCGCCGCCTGCTGTGGCGTCACGATACCCGCCTGGTGCGCGCCGTAAAACGGCTGGGCTTCCTGCCGGGAATTCGGTGATAAGGCACCGGGTGAGAACGATTTTTCCTGCGCCTGAACCGGACAGCCGCCGCCAACGGCAAGGGCACCGCTAAGGATGCCCATGCCTTTCAATAAACGACGACGCGACGGTTCAGGCGCGTCGTCTGCTAAATGCCTTGCCATAAAAAATCAGTCCAGTCCCAGCGTACCGCGTAGCTTAGCGAGATCTTCGGCCAGCGTGGTAATCGGCCCTTTCATCGCGTTGCGGTCGGCATCGGTCAGTTTGTCGTAAGACTCGTAGCCTTCATGGGTGCGGTATTTGCTTAAAATCACGTCAACTTTTTTGAAGTTCGCATCTACTCTGCCCAACAAGGTGGCATCGGCTTTTTGCAGCATCGGACGCAGCAGGTCGACAATTTTTTGTGCGCCGTCAACGTTCGCCTGGAAGTCCCACAGGTCGGTGCGGCTGTAGCGATCTTCTTCACCGGAGATCTTGCTGGAGGCGACTTCTTCAATCAGATCGGCCGCGCCGCCTACCACTTTGCCCGGTGGGAAAGCCAGCTCGTTAATCCGTTTTTGCAGATCCAGCGTATCGGCATAGAGCTTGTCGGCGTAAGGCTGCATGCCCTGCGTGCTGTTATCGCCAAACAACGCCTTTTCCAGACGGTGGAAACCGGTGAATTTCGGATCGGCGGCTTTTTTCTCGTAGTCGTCTTCACGCGCATCAATGCTGCCATCGAGATCGGAGAAGAGTTCAGCGATAGGTTCAATGCGCTCATAATGGCGGCGAGTAGGTGCGTACAGCGCTTTTGCTTTGGCAATGTCGCCCACTTTTATTGCATCGGTAAAGGCTTTGGTGCCCGCCACCAGCTCCGTTACCTGCTGGGTAACCCAGGTTTTGTAGTCGGTAATCGGCGCGGTCAGTTGCAAAATATCCGGCTTGCCGTTAGCCGGTGCGCTGTTGCCTTTCACAATCAGCTTGCCTTTCGCGTTGCTCAGCAGGCCGCAGGTCATCTCATATTCGCCCGCTTCCAGATTAGCGGTCAGCTTTTGCGTAAAGCCAGGCGCGATGTTCTCACGCTCTTCCACGACCATTACGCCCTTCAGAATTTCCCATTCCAGACCTTTCTGGCTGTGGTTCTGAATAATGAACTGCGTCTTTCCCGCATTAACGGTGACGGTCATTGGATCGCACTGCTTATCGTTGACGCTGATTTTAACCTGCGGCACATCGGCCGCGACGGCAGAGCCGGATAATAACGCGAGAAGCGCCGCTTGCAGTGCGGTATGACGGAAACGATGAATCATAGTCAATCCCTGTAAAAGTTGACGTGCCTGCAATCAGGCACGGACAAAAGCTTAACGCGTGGTGCGTAATGTGGAAGCGGGCGGGCGCGCAGGCATAAAGAACAGCAGCAGCGCCGGTATTAAGTAAATCAGCCAGGCCGCCACTTCACTGACGCTGGGGGCTTCCTGATAGCCGAAAAAGCCTTCAAGTAAGGTGCCTGTCAGGGTGCTGGTCGAAAGCGTGTTGCTGAAATCGAAGGCGACAGACTGGAACGCATTCCACAAACCGGCCTCATGGAAAGCCCGAATAGCGCCCGCCGCCAGCCCGGCCGCCACGAAGAGGATAAACAGGCCGGTCCATTTGAAAAATACCGCCATGTTGAGCCGCACGCCGCCCCAGTAAATCAGCATGCCGAGCACAATGGCCGTTGCCAGACCCAGTATGGCGCCTACGGGAGGTGCAATGCCCACATCCTGCTGAAATGCCGCCAGCAGGAAAAACACCGATTCCAGCCCTTCACGCGCAACGGCAAGAAAAACCATCACGATCAGTGCCCAGCCGCTGCCTTTGCCTTTCTGCAATGCGTTGTCGACCGCCCCTTCGAGCTGGACTTTAATATTGCGCGATACTTTGCGCATCCAGAACACCATCCAGGTAAGAATACAGACGGCAATGGTCGCCACGATGCCTTCAAACAGCTCCTGCTCTTTTTGCGGGAATTCGCCGGTCGTTGCGTTAATAAAATAGCCGAGACCCAGGCAGAGCGTGGCGGCGACAAAGACGCCAAGCCACATTGCACCAAACCACTCGCTGCGCTGAGTGCGCTGGAGATAGCTGGCAATCAGGCTGACGATCAGCGCGGCTTCCAGCCCTTCACGTAACATAATCAGAAAAGGGACAAACATAGATACCTTCAAGCGTGACGGGCGTTAAGCACCGGTAAAGAAGTGTAAATACAAACGATACCGATTATCATTATCGCCACAAAAAATACAAGTGGCCCGGAAAGGTATTTTCGCGATTTGCCTCGCGCCGGGCGCCCTGGCGAGACAGCTGCACGGGCAATCGCTCTGATTCACCCATTAAAAAGGCCCGCCGGAGCGAGCCTGCAAAAAGACACCCATTTTAAAGCGCGAGGGACACGGGACTGAAGTAGGCCATGGACGGCCCGTGTCGAGCTGGCAAAGATGCCGCTTTTTGCGTCTTTACGGAAGGCCCGCGTCCCTGCGCCGTGTTTACGATCGCAAAGCAAGCAGATTAATGCGTATTGAATTCCGCTTCCGCAGTTTCAAAACGCTGTATCGCCGCGGCGGAAGGTTTACTACCCAGCAGGCTGAACACCACAATGCCGAGGCTGGCAAAGACGAAACCAGGAATGATTTCGTACAGATCCAGCCAGGCGTAATGCTTCCAGATCAGCACGGTCGCCGCACCGATAACGATACCGGCCAGCGCGCCGTTGCGGGTCATGCGTTTCCACATCAGCGAGAAAATCACGACCGGCCCAAAAGCGGCACCGAATCCTGCCCAGGCATAGCTCACCAGACCCAGCACGCGGTTTTCCGGGTTAGAAGCCAGCGCGATAGCAATAACCGCAACCAGTAAGACCATCAGACGCCCTACCCATACCAGCTCACGCTGGGTGGCATTTTTGCGCAGGAAGTTTTTATACAAATCTTCGGTCAACGCGCTGGAGCACACCAGCAGCTGGCAGCTCAGCGTAGACATAACCGCCGCCAGGATCGCGGAAAGCAGAATACCGGCAATCCATGGGTTGAACAGAATGCGCGCCAGCTCAATGAAGATTCGCTCGCCGTTTTCGGTTACGCCTGCTGCCTGCTCAGGATGGTTCTGGAAATAAGCGATGCCAAAGAAGCCCACGGCAACCGCTCCCGCCAGGCACAAGACCATCCAGGCCATACCAATACGGCGTGCGCTGCGGATAGACCGGTGGGAATCCGCCGCCATAAAGCGCGCCAGAATATGCGGCTGGCCGAAATAGCCCAGACCCCAGCCCAGCAGTGAAATCACCGCGACAAAGTTCATATTTTTCAGCATATCGAGATTTTCGACGCTTTTGGCCTGAATAACCTGAAGGGAATCGCTCAGGCCGCCCACGGCAAAAATGACAATCACCGGCGTCAGGATCAGCGCAAAAATCATCAGGCTGGCCTGCACGGTATCGGTCCAGCTGACCGCCAGGAATCCCCCGACAAAGGTATAGATGATGGTGGCTGCTGCACCTGCCCACAGTGCCGTCTCGTAACTCATCCCGAAGGTGCTTTCAAACAGACGCGCACCGGCCACAATCCCTGAAGCGCAATAAATGGTGAAGAAAACCAGAATGACCAGTGCGGAAATCACCCGCAGGATTTTACTGTTGTCTTCAAAACGGCTGGAGAAAAAATCCGGCAGCGTTAGCGCATTATCATGATGCTCGGTTTGCACGCGCAGGCGTCCGGCGACGATTTTCCAGTTCAGGTAAGCGCCCAGCGTCAGGCCAATGGCGATCCAGCTTTCTGAAATACCGGAAAGAAAAATGGCACCAGGCAGGCCCATCAACAGCCAGCCGCTCATATCAGAAGCCCCTGCTGACAGCGCAGTGACCAGGGCACCCAGACTTCGTCCTCCCAGGATATAGTCGTCAAAATTCTTGGTCGAGCGGTATGCCATAAAACCGATCAGCACCATGCCGAGGATATAGACGCAAAAGGTCACCATCATTGGTGTACTTACTGTCATTCAGGTTCTCCACTTATTATTGTTAATGTGCAGCCGCCGGGTTGCACCCTGACCACGCTGGAACGGCGCGCGGTCACTTATTGCAAATCCGGGCGGGGTATCCTGCCGTAAACCGCCGATACGTACAACTTTCACTGACGGTTTAACACAATTGCTACATATAATTCACTTTTCTTCTCGTCTGGCGATCTGACAGGTTGCACTGGATCACACTTACCCGGTAACACCTGCTGAAAGCCCTACTAACGCCAGGTTTTATCGCGATTTACAACCTGGCCGGATTCTTGCAGCAATAAACATGCCGCTTTTATCAGAGGCGGCTTTTCACTCTGCAAACTGCGTCACATTTAACATGGTTGCACAAAGTTGCAACTTAAGTGATATTGCTTGCCAAACACGTCATTCATCTGCAAGGAGTTTCAGGCATGGGTACAACCACCATGGGTGTTAAGCTGGACGAAGCCACTCGCGAGCGCATTAAACGCGCCGCGGGCCAAATCGATCGCACCTCTCACTGGCTGATTAAACAGGCTATTTTCAACTATCTGGAACAGCTGGAAAGAGGCGATGCCCTGCCGGAAATTCCTTTGCAGGCGAGTACGCAGGAAGGGGAAGAGCTCCCTGTGGAGGAACAGCATCAGCCGTTTCTGGAATTTGCTGAACACATTCTGCCGCAGTCCGTTACCCGCGCCGCCATTACCTCAGCATGGCGTCGCCCGGAAACGGAAGCGGTGCCCATGCTGCTCGATCAGGCCCGCCTGCCAGCACCTTTGGCTCAGCAAACGCAGCAGCTCGCTCACAAGCTTGCCACGGCCCTGAGGCACCAAAAAGGGGCATCAGGTCGCGCCGGAATGGTGCAAAGCCTGCTCCAGGAGTTCTCTTTGTCCTCGCAGGAAGGTGTGGCGCTGATGTGCCTGGCGGAAGCGCTGCTGCGTATCCCTGATAAACCAACCCGCGATGCGCTCATCCGCGACAAGATCAGTAACGGTAACTGGCATTCCCACCTTGGCCGCAGCCCTTCACTGTTTGTCAATGCCGCAACCTGGGGTCTGCTGTTTACCGGTCGTCTGGTGGCTACGCACAATGAAGCTAACCTGTCGCGCTCGCTTAACCGCATTATTGGTAAAAGCGGCGAGCCGCTCATCCGCAAAGGCGTGGATATGGCAATGCGTCTGATGGGCGAGCAGTTTGTCACCGGTGAAACCATCTCCGAAGCGCTGGCCAATGCCCGCAAGCTGGAGGACAAAGGCTTCCGCTACTCTTACGATATGCTGGGTGAAGCGGCACTGACGGCAAAAGATGCCGAAGCTTACCTGGTCTCTTACCAGCAGGCGATTCATGCCATCGGTAAAGCTTCTAACGGCCGTGGTATTTACGAAGGCCCGGGGATCTCCATCAAGCTTTCTGCGCTGCATCCCCGCTACAGCCGTGCCCAGTATGAGCGCGTGATGAGCGAACTCTACCCTATTCTTAAATCGCTGACGCTGCTGGCCCGCTCTTACGATATCGGTATTAATATCGATGCGGAGGAAGCCGATCGCCTGGAGCTGTCGCTCGATCTGCTGGAAAAACTTTGCTTTGAACCTGAGCTGGAAGGCTGGAACGGCATCGGCTTTGTGATTCAGGCCTACCAGAAACGCTGCCCGATGGTGATCGATGCGTTGATTGATATCGCCCAGCGCAGCCGTCGCCGCCTGATGATCCGTCTGGTGAAAGGTGCCTATTGGGATAGCGAGATCAAACGTGCGCAGATGGAAGGTCTGGAAGGTTATCCGGTTTACACCCGCAAGGTTTATACCGATATTTCCTATCTGGCCTGCGCCCGTAAATTACTGGCGGTGCCGAACCTGATCTATCCGCAGTTCGCCACGCACAATGCCCATACGCTGGCGGTGATTTATCAGATGGCCGGCAACAACTACTACCCTGGCCAGTATGAATTCCAGTGCCTGCACGGCATGGGTGAGCCGCTCTACGAACAGGTGGTGGGAAAAGTCGGCGACGGCAAGCTTAACCGTCCATGCCGTATTTATGCACCGGTGGGCACTCACGAAACGCTGCTGGCTTACCTCGTTCGCCGCCTGCTGGAAAACGGCGCCAATACTTCCTTTGTTAACCGTATTGCCGATAACACCTTGCAGATTGAGGACCTGATTGCCGATCCGGTAGAAGAAGTGGAAAAACTGGCCCGTACCGAAGGTGCCGTTGGCCTGCCGCATCCAAAAATCCCGTTGCCGCGCGATCTGTATGGCGAGAACCGTCAGAACTCCGCCGGGCTGGATATGGCTAATGAACATCGCCTGGCGTCGCTTTCCAGCGCCCTGCTGAACAGCGCCATTGAGCCTGGCATGGCTGCGCCGATGATTGACGGCGAAGCCGAACAGGGCGAGCAATTGCCGATTGTTAACCCGGCAGAACCGGGCGATATCGTCGGCTACGTTCGTCACGCCAGCGAAACAGACGTGTCAAAAGCGCTGGACGCGGCGGTTAGCGCCGGTCCAATCTGGTTCGCCACGCCGCCGGCCGCTCGCGCAGAAATTCTCTCTCGCGCGGCGATGCTGATGGAAGGTCAAATGCAGCGTCTGCTCGGCATCCTGGTGCGCGAAGCGGGTAAAACCTTTAATAACGCCATTGCCGAAGTGCGCGAGGCCGTCGACTTCCTGCATTACTATGCCGGACAGGTACGCGATGACTTCGATAATGAAACGCACCGTCCGCTGGGACCGGTGGTCTGTATCAGCCCGTGGAACTTCCCGCTGGCGATCTTTACCGGACAAATTGCTGCGGCGCTGGCGGCAGGCAACAGCGTGCTGGCGAAACCTGCGGAACAAACGCCGCTGATTGCCGCCGAAGCCGTTGCGCTGCTGCATGAGGCCGGCGTGCCGGCGGGCGCGCTCCAGCTGCTGCCTGGCCTGGGTGAAACCGTGGGTGCGCAACTGACCGGTGACGATCGTGTTCGTGGCGTGATGTTTACCGGCTCAACGGCCGTCGCTACGCTGCTGCAACGCAATCTGGCAGGTCGCCTCGATCCGCAAGGCCGGCCAACGCCGCTGATTGCCGAAACGGGCGGGATGAATGCGATGATCGTCGACTCTTCCGCCCTGACCGAGCAGGTGGTTATCGATATCGTCGCTTCCGCTTTCGACAGCGCCGGACAGCGCTGCTCCGCACTGCGCCTGCTGTGTGTGCAGGAAGACGTGGCCGACCATACGCTGCAAATGCTGCGTGGTGCCATGGCGGAATGCCGCATGGGCAACCCGGAACGGCTTTCTACCGACATCGGCCCGGTTATCGACGCCGAAGCAAAAGAGAATATCGAACGCCATATCCTGTCGATGCGCAGCAAAGGCATGAAAGTGTACCAGGCGGCATTCAGTCATCCGCAGGATATCAGTGAATGGCAAAGCGGAACCTTTGTGCCGCCAACGCTGATTGAGCTGAATAGCGTGGCGGACCTGGACAAAGAAATCTTTGGTCCGGTGCTGCATGTGGTGCGCTATACCCGCAACACGCTGCCGCAGATTATCAATCAGATTAACGCATCCGGTTATGGTCTGACGCTGGGCGTACATACCCGTATTGATGAGACCATTACCCAGGTCACTAACAGCGCGAAAGTCGGCAACCTGTACGTTAACCGTAATATGGTCGGCGCGGTAGTTGGCGTCCAGCCGTTTGGCGGTGAAGGCCTTTCTGGTACGGGCCCGAAAGCAGGCGGCCCGCTTTATCTCTACCGTTTGCTCTCCAGCCGCCCGGATGGCGCGCTGCGCGTTACCCTGGATCGCCAGGATGGCAGGCTGCCGGTTGATTCCGCGCTGCGCCCTGGGCTACTGACTGCACATCAGGCGTTAACTGAATGGGCAAAAGCGAAACCGGCACTGGCGGAGCTTTGCACTCGCTATGCCGAGCTGGGACAAGGCGGCACCGTACGTCTGCTGCCAGGACCAACGGGTGAGCGTAATACCTTTGCCCTGCTGCCGCGTGAGCGCGTTCTTTGTCTGGCAGACAATGAAGAAGATGCACTGATCCAGCTGGCGGCCGTCACCGCTGTGGGCAGCCGTGCGCTGTGGCAGGATGATGAACTTCATCACAGCCTGGCGCGCCAGCTGCCTGCCGGGGTACAGACCCGTATTGATTTTGCGGCCAGACCGCTGGAACAGCACAATGAGTTTGATGCGGTGATTTACCATGGCGATGCCGATCAGCTGCGTTTTGTCTGTGAAGCGATAGCCGAACGTGAAGGCGCCATTGTTTCCGTACAGGGTTTTGGCCGTGGAGAAACCAATCTGCTGCTGGAACGTTTACTGATTGAGCGTTCACTCAGCGTTAACACCGCAGCCGCAGGCGGTAACGCCAGCCTGATGACCATTGGGTAAATAAAGCGTCACGGGCCATGGACGGCCCGTGTCGAGCTGGCATGGATGCCGCCTTTTGCGTCTTTATGGACGCCCCGTGTCCCCTTCACCTACACCTACACCAGACTAAACAACAACCTTAATAACGCGCTTTTTTCTCTCTTTGGCCCGGTAGTAATCAGGCTTTAACCCGCAGCAGGCTTGGGTAGATAAACAGATTTCGTCCCACGCCTCGGTTAAGCAGCGACCATACCCCTACCGAACAGCTGGCGCACAGCACCACCATCGCTATCGGGAAGCCGACAGCCCACAGCAGCGAAAACGCTTTGTTGGCAAACAGCTGATGATGTTCAGCAAACAGAATGGCCGACATGCCAAAGAATTCGATAAAGATGCGGTGCAGAACATAAATTTGCAGCGTGTTTCTGCCAAGCCAGTTTAACCAGCTCAGCGTGAAATAACGGTTTAAAATCCGACAGGCCGCGACCGACAACAGAATAGCCAGCGTGCAGAGAAACAGGCTGCGGGTCATCCCCAGCTTGATATGGATAAACGACAGCACCAGCAACAGAGCCCAGGGCATCAGGTTGCTGCGATGCCATTCACTCCATCGCAGCATTGTACTGCTGTAGAAGGTGCCCAGCAGGAAGAAGATCAGATACTGTGCAACGCTTTCTGGCCCCCAGCCTGGAATGACTTTTGTTATCGCAGCGTAGTTAAGCACCACGGCAATCGTCATCATCGCCAATTTTTGCCCACGAAACAGTTTGGCAAAAACAAAGAACAGCCCCAGCGCATATAAATACCAGGAAGAACTCATTGCCAGCAGCATCAGCTCAATGGATTTTAAGGGCGTCTCGGCCCATGCCGCATTGGTATTATTGGAGAGCTGTTCTCCCATCACTTCATTAGAAACGCCCCGGATCATCAACCACTGAATGATGCCCCAGAGAAAATAGAGATAGAAAAGATTAGTCACCCTGCTGGTAAAGACCTGCTTCCAGGGACGGTTAATAATACCGTTAGTGGCGAGCAAACCTGAAACAAAGAAAAACGCAGGCATTCGTAAAGGAGAAAGCGTGTTATTAAAGGCCAGCCATAATTTAGCTGGCAGGAACCCGGCAACCAGATGGCCAATCATTTCAGCATAGCCGGGCAGAACAACATGATATAAAACAACCAGTAATATGCATATACCTTTCAGGCTGTTTACCCAGGCAATATCTTTGTTTTGAGTAGTATTCATTATATTACTCCGAATGATATTCACATATTGATAATGAAAAGGTGGGCTTTCTTCCTGCAGGAATAGAACAACCTTAACCTGAAAAGATAAACCGTGTTAACGAATAATTAATATTGGCCTTATAACTTCAGCACAGGAAAATCTGAAAATCACAGCGGAAAATGAAAAAAGAGTAGGTATAGCACTGTCCGCAACAGAATGCGTTGAGATTTATCTCAGAGGAAAGAGAGCGTAATTAAGATAATCCTTAAGAAAAAATAATGCCCTGACTTAAGCTAAACTTTTAAATTAATCCGCTAAGGATTTTTGAGAGAGAGATCGTTAAAAGCTGGCAATGAAACGAAGACGCGATTTTCGTCCACTGCCAGTACAGCCCGTATTCGCCCGGTGGCGGATTGACCTTTTCCCGAGAAATAACGCGTTAAATCAAGCGTTAAGGAATTTCTCCAGAAACTGACGGGTACGCGGATGCTGCGGATTAGCAAACAACGCTTTGGCGCTACCCTGCTCGACAATCCTGCCCTGATCCATAAAAATCGCCCGATCGGCAACGTCGCGAGCAAAACTCATCTCATGCGTGACAATCACCATGGTACGATTCTCTTCCGCCAGCGCCCGAATAGTGTTGAGAACTTCCCCCACCAGCTCCGGGTCCAGCGCCGAAGTCGGCTCATCAAACAGGATCACCTCTGGCCGCATCGCCAGCGCCCGCGCAATAGCAACACGCTGCTGCTGTCCGCCGGAAAGACGACGTGGATAGCTCTCTTCTTTACCTTGCAGCCCTACCTTTTCCAGCAGCTGGCGAGCACGCGCTGTCGCTTCCGCTTTTGACTCACCTTTGACGATGGTCGGGCCTTCAATAATATTTTCCAGCACCGAGCGGTGCGGAAACAGATTAAAGCTCTGGAAGACAAAGCCCACCTGCTGACGCAGCTGACGAACCTGCTCTTTTTGTCGGTTCATGCCCGCTGCGGCATCAATCAGGATATTGCCGACCTTAATAGTGCCGCTGTCCGGCGTTTCCAGCAGGTTGATACTGCGCAGCAAGGTGGTTTTCCCCGATCCGCTTGGGCCAATGATGGCCACCACTTCACCGGAACTCACCTCCAGATCGATACCATGCAGCACCGTCTGCCCGTTGAACTTCTTTACCAGCTGGCTAACTTCTATCGCGCTCATTTTGCCTCCCGATCCTGGCGGTTAACGTGATTTTCCAGCTTGCTTTGCAGGATCGACAGTAGCGTAGCCATAATCCAGTAAATCAGCGACGCAGCCAGATACATGGTGAAAACTTCCAGCGTGCGTGAAGTAATCAGCTGTGCCTGGCGGAACAGTTCGGGTACCTGAATGGTCGCCGCCAGCGAGGTGTCCTTTACCAGGCTGATAAAGCTGTTGCCCAGCGGTGGCAAAGCGGTGCGCGCGGCCTGCGGCAGAATGACCCGACGCAGCGTCTGCCAGCGCGTCATGCCTATGCTGGCTGCCGCCTCCCACTGACCACGTTCAATCGCCGCAATGGCGCCCCGCAGCGATTCAGACGCGTAAGCGGCGGTATTCAACGACAGGCCAATCATCGCCGACGGGATCGGATCCAGCTCAATGCCAAACTGTGGCAGGCCGTAATAGATCATAAACAGCTGGGCAATCAGCGGCGTACCACGAAAGATCGAGACGTAAATCCGTGACAGCCAGGCAACCGGCCAGAAGTACGACAGGCGCATCATCGCCAGCAGAAAGCCCAGCAGCAGGCCAAAGAACATGCCGCCAATACTCAGCTGTAGAGTGAAGACCGCACCTTTTAAAAGAAAAGGTGCTGAATCCAGCACCAGTTGTAAACTTTCCTGCATTATTTAGTTACGTCCGCGCCAAACCATTTTTCGGAAATTTTGGATAGGGATCCATCCTGCTGCATCTCGCCAATTGCTTTGTTGATGGCCTGCTGAAGCTGAGCGTTGCCTTTACGCAGCGCAACACCCGATTCCTGACGCGAGAACGCCGGGCCGGCAACCGCCAGCGTATCGTTAGTTTTCTTCACCAGGTCCAGCGCCGCCAGACGATCGACCAGAATCGCGTCAATCCGTCCTACGCGCAGATCCTGATATTTTGTTGGGTCATCATCATAAGTACGGATATCCACACCTTTGACGTTTTCACGCAGCCACTGCTCGTAGTTAGAGCCCAGGCCGACACCGACTTTCTTACCGCTCAGATCGGCCGGTTTGGTGATGCTCGCCGCATTGGCTTTTTTGGTCAGCGCCTGGATCCCGGAAATAGTATAAGGCGTGGAGAAGTCATATTTTTTCTGACGTTCGGGAGAGATAGTTACCTGGTTGATCGCCACGTCGATACGTTTAGAATCCAGCGAGGCCAGCATACCGTCCCATTTGGTGGGTTTCAGGCTGGCTTTAACGCCCAGATGAGCCGCCAGCGCCTGCGCAAACTCGACCTCAAAACCGGTCAGCTTGCCGTTTTCGTCCTGAAAGCTGAATGGCGGATAGGTGCCTTCCAGCCCCACCAGCAGCGATCCGCGCTCTTTGACTTTGGTCAGCAGATTTTCTTCTGCCGCAAAGGCATTCGTTGTCACACCAGCAACCAGCGCCAGTGACGCCATACCCATCACCAACTGGCGACGAACCAGAGAAAATTTCATAAAGGCTCCAAAAGTTTATCCACTACGGGAATAGACGACTGTATGTGTGTAATCGGTTGATTATACTCAGACCAGAGGATGATAAGCGAACAACGCGGGCGAACCACCGGTATGAATAAAGGCTATCGGCCCTTCGCGTTTAAAACGCTGTTGCGTAATGCCATCAATTAATCCAGCCATAGCTTTGCCAGTATAGACCGGGTCGAGGAAAATCCCCTCAAGCCTGGCCAGCAGCTTAATCGCCTCCAGCCCTTCTTCATTCGGCACGCCATAGCCTGGCGCAAAATAGTCATCCCAAAGGGTGATATCGGCTGAAGCCGTTAGCTCAAGTGAGGCCGCCAGTTCCTGCTGGATGGTCACCACCTTCGGGCGTTGCTCTGCTGCTTTACGCGAGACGGTGACGCCGACCAGTTCGGTTTCCGGCAGCAGCTGCTCTAGTCCGACGGCAAGCCCGGCATGGGTTCCCGCGCTGCCAGAAGCCACCACGACGGCAGCGAAATCAACCACGCCTTCGCTCTGATGAGCAATCTCTTGCGCGCACTCAACATAGCCCAGTGCGCCTAAAGCATTAGATCCGCCAACGGGAACAATATAAGGACGGAAGCCCTGAGCTTCGAGGCGGGTGGCCTGCTCGTGCATTTGTGCGGCCGGATCGGTGAGCGCATCAACCATCACCACGTCGGTCGCCATCAGTTCAAGCAGCAGGCGGTTGCCATTGGAAAGGTAATTTTCGGCAGACGTGCCAACAGGATTTTCGAGCAGCGCAACGCATTTCAGGCCGAGCTTTGCGGCCACGGCAGCGGTCTGTCGAACGTGATTAGACTGAATAGCGCCGGCGGTCAACAGCACGTCAGCACCCTGACGCAGCGCATCCGCCGCCAGGAATTCCAGTTTACGCAGCTTATTGCCGCCCAGCGCTACAGGCGTGACATCGTCACGTTTGATAAAGATGTCGCGACCCAGATAGTCGGACAAGCGGGGCAGATGCTCAAGGGGCGTAGGCGCACCAAGCAGTTCCAGCCGGGGAAAAGAGTGTAAAAGATGTAAGGACAACGCAGCCTCCACAGCAGCAGTGAGTCATCCTTACATTTTTACAGAAGATCGCCAAAAGGTAACGTTAATTGCAATTATCATTACCGGCTTAATTACGCTGCCAGCCCAAAAACTGATCGTATTTGCGCAATGCGATGCGATAATTATTGTTGCCCGCATCAGGTAAATCATTCTCCAGACATTCGTGCCAGCTGTTCCCGCTTAATTTTTCCGCCGGGAAATTACGGGCCGACAGCATATCGTCAAGTCGACGCAGGCGAACAACATATTCGCGGATCGTGCTGTGGCTCATCTCAGTTTGCTCAAACAAATATTGTTTAAACGCCATGATGTCAAAATAGGTCGGATGGGTATTGCAAAAAATATCGCTGCAAAAACGGCATAAAGCAGTCAGCTCTTGCTGAAGCTTTAACCAAACCTGATCGTCGATCGGCTGGTCCATCCGGGCAATAGCTTCTTTATTAATTATTTGTCCGCGAAAGACCAGCGCCATTCGGTCCAGTACTTTCCCGCAATGTGAACAATTACTCTGGCTGTGTTTAAAATCTTTCAAATAGCGGCTCAATGGCCTCATTTTAATTTTGGATCCCATCAGAGAGTCCCCGGTTGGTGTTGAGAGTGCTAAACTGACTCCGTCAGCGCGCTCCCGTTAACCGGGCGCGCAGGCGTTTAATCGCCTGACTGTGCAGCTGGCTAACCCGGGATTCCCCGACTTCCAGCACTGCGCCAATCTCTTTCAGATTCAGTTCTTCCTGGTAATAAAGCGTCAGCACCATTTTTTCGCGGTCGGGCAATGCCTCGATCGCTTCCATGACGCGTTCGCGAAGATTCCCTTCCAGCAGCTGGTGTAGCGGGTTAGCCTCTTCGTGGCCTTCCGTCACCAGCTCTGCGCTGTCACCATGCTCCTCACGATATTCATCGTAAGAAAACAGCTGACTATTATTGGTATCCAGCAGGATCTGCCGGTACTCTTCTAATGACACATCAAGCTGTGCTGCAACTTCCTGCTCGCTGGCGGTTCTGCCCAGCGTTTGCTCTACCCGATGCATTGCACCAGCCACCTGGCGCGCATTACGTCGCACGCTACGTGGAGCCCAGTCGCGGCTGCGCAACTCATCCAGCATCGCGCCGCGAATTCGCTGCACTGCATACGTCGTAAAGGCTGTGCCCTGTAGCGCGTCGTAACGCTCTACGGCATTTAACAGCCCGATGCCCCCTGCTTGCAGGAGATCATCCAATTCGACGCTGGCAGGCAACCTGACCTGTAAGCGCAGCGCTTCGTGACGCACCAGCGGCACATAGCGCTGCCACAGCGAATTTTTATCCATCACGCCATCAGCGGTATATAGATCGTTCACTCTGACTATCCTGCGTTAGTTAAGTTATCGGCACGATTATCTGTTTCTGTAGTGAATATTGATTGGCGGAATAGCGGTAATAAAGGCGGGTTATTTAATCTTTGTTGAAGAAAAGCGTCCTCTCAGCCGCGAACACGGGTAAGAGGACGGCTGTTTACGGCTTGAGGGTCAGACGCTGGCGGGTTTTTTCCGGAACCTGCGCCCAGAGCGCACAAACCTTCCCTTCCAGCGCCTGATAGAACGGCGCCAGTAATGCATCTTCTTTCAGTAGATGACGAAAACGCACCTGCCCCGTTTGCGGATCGATGCTTAAACGACGACTGATAAATAAGCGTTGTAAATCACTGCGCAGAAATAAACCGTTATCAACACTGTTATCCAGTAAGAAACCCTGTTCATTTTCACGCATATCAATGTGGCAGGCTTCTACCCAGGGCCAGGCGTGTTCGTCGGTTAGCAAGGTACCGGTGATCACGCAGGCGCCATAGCGTTCGCGCACGGCTTTACCAAACTCATGCTGGCTGGCCCGCTGCCATAAGCGCGCCTTGACCCGACGCCCGACCTGAGTACCGGGGATAACGCCTGCCGGTGGCGGCAACAGCGGCGAGGTCAAAACCACAATAAATTGCAGCTGGCGGGAATACTCAAAACAGGGTTTTGACTGGTTGTCATACAGCTGCCAGTATTCGTCTTCATCTTCGGTACGCAGCAGCGTTAGCGTGTAGCCGCGCTGTTGCAGCAGGCTTTGCGCCATGATCGACGCGGGATCCAGCATCGCGACAACTTTACTTTCCCCCATGACTTTCCAGGTATTCCACAACGCCGGCTGGGCCGGGCGGCGAAAATAGAGAAAGCTCTCCTGGCGCTGTAAATAGTGCTCAAAGCGCTGCAGGTAATTTTTACGTTCATTATCATTGGTAATGAACAGCAAATCTTCCAGCGGGATTTCACTGTCTTTACTGGCAAACACGGCGCGTATGGTCCAGTTTTTGCTGGAGGTCGACGGGCTGAGTAACCCTCGGGTCGTCAGGGATTTATCATCGGGATACTTCTGGCTGTAGCGCTCGCTGATTTCATCAAACGACAGCACTTCTCCCGGTAGCAGGTCATAATTGAAGCGCATGTAACACTCCGCAGTCAGGATCGAAACAATTTGTTATAGAAAATGATTATCGGCCTGGCAGGTCAAAACTACAGCGTTGTTACGGATAAAAGCGGTGAAGGGATTAAAAGTGTTTTGATCGTGAAATAACAGGCCAGCCGCACGGGTAACACTGACTGGCCTCAGGCTTAACAAACGCTATGCGGCACGGCAACAGCAAAACGCCTTTTCAGCGTATTTAGCTCTCTTTTAACCGCGTCATGCGAAACCACCGGAAACTCCGGCGGTAAGCACCCATGCTTCTCTTTAAAATACGTCGCAGCAACCAGGCTAATGGCGCGAGAAGAGAGTTTGCCGGAAATGGTAGACTGTTGCGGGCTCCAGCCCTCATCACCCAAATAATCGCCTGAATTTTCAATATCCGGGAAATAGTGATAAGACGGGTGAAGTCCGGCTTTGATAATGCCGTAGGTATGATCCAGATGTTCTACCGCATTGTAGTAGATTTCATCCATCAGTCCGGCCTTCTCAAGACAGGCTTTAGAATAATAGCAAAACGCGCCGACGCAAGCGGGATAAAGCGGCATGTAAAAATCACCGTAATTCATTACGTAGCGAGGACGCGGCTGGCCATCAGCAGTGATATTTTTATCGCCATGCTGGCTGAAGTTGAAATGCTGAACGCCGGTGCGTGCCGATAGCGTAATATAGCGTTCGAAAACCGCCGGGTTTTTAACGTAAATATCATCTTCAATCAAAAAGAAATGGTCGACCTGCTGCTCTTGCAGATAGCGCAACGCAATATTTTTACTGCGCCCCACCCCCTGATTAACCTCATTATGATGTAAATGACAGTCCAGCGTTGCCAGCTCTGGATAATAGTCGCCGTCATTCACCACAATCAGCGTATCTATAATGTCGCGAGGCAGCGACTGATAAAGTTTAAGCAAACCGGGTTTACGGTTGTAGGTCACAATGCCTACGCCAATTTTTTTACCCTCAAACATCCCACACCTCGTCTATCTCGATCTTTGTTTCAACTCATCAGCGGAAGGCTGCAACCCCTTCCGCCCACTAACTAAAGAAAAGCGGTATAGCCTGGTAGCCAACCGGCTTACCGTGGTAGCCAAACCGGCTTACCGTGGTAGCCAGGCGCTCTGCCAGTCCAGCAGCCCTTCGTCGCGCAACATCCAGTCACGGAACACGCCTTCGCGCAGCGCATCACCGCGCGCCGCCAGCGCATCCATATCCGCCAGATGCTCACGAATCGCATTCATCCAGTCTTTATATCGGTTAGTTACGCGCGAAACCGGTAAATCACAACGGTAAGGTTCAATGTCGGTACAGATCACCGGCACGCCGCAGGCACCCAGTTCCAGCAGGCGCAGGTTACTTTTGCACTCGTTGAACAGGTTCATTTCCAGCGGCACCAGCGCCAGATCCAGGTTAAGCGTCGCCAGTTTTTCAGGATAGAACTCGAACGGTACGCCCAGATGGAATTCGCACTTCACGTTTTGCGGCTTCATGCCCATGAAGACCCACTCCACCTCGTTCTCCAGCTCTTTCATAAAGGGCAAGAGGATCTCCAGATCGCCCGCATGACTGCTGCCGCCCGCCCAGCCAACACGCGGCTTTTTACCCTGACGACGCAGGCTGTTCAGACCGACCCACTGATCGTCGAGGCGGTTTTGTGCCACGCGAATATCGTGATGGAAAGACGCATAAGCTTCGGCCAGCGGCTGAGTAGACACCACCAGCCAGTCCGCCTGCTCGACTGAGCGACGCAGCTGGCGAACGATATCTTTCGGTATCGCATGACGGAAACCGTTTTTCAGCGGCAGATTAGGAATATAGTCATCATATTCCATGATGATTTTCGTATTGCTAACCTGACGGAACTGCTTCACACGCTCAGGAATGGAGATATCCGTGACCAGCTCCAGCAGCAAGGTATCCGGCTGGATCTCGGCGACTTCCATTACGGCAGGCAGGCCGTGCGTCAATCCACCTTCCAGAACCAGCTGCCCTTCCAGCGCTTTAAACGGCTTGATCACCCGATAGTTACCGCAGCCCGTCAGGTTTTTATGACAGGCCATCATTACCGGCAAAGGACGGCCCGGCAGCGGCTGCTGATAACGGCCCTGGCGCGTGCCTAACTGGAAATTCCCGCCAACCTTGGTCAGCTGACGGTTGTAGCTGATATCCACGCTTAACTGCCCACGCCATTTTTCACGCAGCGTATCAAACACTTCAGGGCCAACGTGCGATGCAACGCCCAGCTCTTCGCCGAGGACGCGGGTCGCGCCGCCCATGTGCAACAGACGTGCATACGGCGTCCAGACGGTAAGATAGCCGGCCTGACGCGCTTTCAGCGCAAAATCAACGTCGCCCAGGTAAACCGGGAATTCGCTATCGCTAAACCCACCTAATTCAGTGAACACCTCTTTGCGAACCATCATGCAGGAAGCGCTGACCGCGGTAACGTTACAAATCGCATCAAGGCGCAGCATATAACCGGTGCTGTCGCCTTTCACGCCTTCATAGACCGGCGACACGCCAAGCCCAACGCCGGCAACCATGCCCGCATGCTGAATACGCCCGTCATGAAATTCGAGGCGTGCGCCAACAATGCCCACTTCCGGGCGCATACCGTGCTCAACCATCGCGCTCAGCCACTGGCTGTCGATGACTTCAATATCGTTGTTCAAAAACAGGAGCAGTTCGCCACGGGCATGTTGGGCAGCAAAATTGTTGATTGCGGAGAAGTTGAACGCTTCTGGCCAGCGCAGAATACGGATTTGCTCAATGCCCAGCGCGTCCAGCTGCGCCAGATAATCTCTCGCCGCCGGATCCTGCGAACCGTTATCCACCACCAGTAATTCGTAATTCACCCAATGCGTTTTTTCCATCAGGGTTTCGATACAGCGACGCAGTAACGGCAGGCGATCGCGCGTTGGGATAATGATGGAGACCTGCGGCTGTGAAGCGTGTTCAAAGCGAACGCGTTGCAGTCCAGGCTGCAAGCCCGCTTCAACGGCGGCGGCAAGGCCGCAGCGCGCCAGATGTGCTTCGGTGACAGCCCGGCTTTCGGCAATAATATCCGCTTCGCTCAGCCAGTCGGCGAAAGGTTGCGTAACATACATCAGCGTATCGGCAATATGACCCACCGCCTGCGCGCCACGGGTTTCGATAAATTTCCATGCGAGATCGATGCCGCCGAGTCGCTGATAACGGCCATCAAACCCGCCCACTTCTTTTGCAGCGGCCACGTTGATTAACAGCTGCTCACCCAGATAAGGTTCGCTACGCAACAGGTCAATATTCAGTTCGGGTCTAAACAGCGATTCTGCGGTCAGCAGGGTTTCGCCATTAACGCTGTCGCAATACCAAAGCGCCGCATCGGGCTGACGCAGACAATGTTCGGCAAATACCAGCAGCGCCTGAGGCATTAATTCTGTGCCGGCGGTCACCAGCAGCAGCGAGCTGGCGCGGGTGTCGTTAAAGAGTGCCGCCACTTTCTGACTGTCGCCGCCGCTAACCACCTCAACCAGTGCGGGTTGCAGATACTGTGCCACCAGCGAAGCGCGTGTCGTTTCCACTGCGGCGCTGTCGTTGTTAGCATCCAAAATCACCAGGCCGATATTGCCCGTTTCCGGCATCTGGTTAATAAAGGAAAGCAGCACGCTGATGCGTGCCTCAGAAGGCAGACGGGTTTTCAGCCAGCTCTCCAGGATTTTCGACTGTTCCGCATCATTGGCAATCACCCGACGATGAAGCGTCAGGCTGGTGGCTTCACCGGCGCTGATGGAAAGCTTATCGGCCGCGGGCAGACGCGCCAGCAGCGCATCAATCAGGCTGGTAAGTGACCATTGCTGTAGCGCCTCTTCCCGGTAGCCCTGCGCCCAGTGCCAGGCATCGACAAAAGGTTCGACGATCTCTTTAGCCCACTCTGCCGGACTTTGGTGCGGCGTACCGCCGTAATCGGCGAGGAAATGGCTGTCGAGCGCGGTGTCCAGCGTTTCATCATTAACGTAGCCTGCGCCATAGACGGTATCGGTTATATAAGCCGGAATACCCGCAGCCATCGCCTGCACCACACTGCGTGAATGCCCCATCACCACCTGATAAGCGGCGAGAAATTCTGGCGTCAGTTCAATTTCACGACGGGTGGAGCTGATGTGATCGAGCTTAATGCCCTGTTCGGCCAGCAGCGTGCGCAGCGTGTTAACGTCTTCACTCTGTTCGGCAGAGATCAACAGGATACGGGATAATTCAGGCACACCGACCACGGGCGTGACCTGGTGAAAACGGTCACCGATGGAAAGAGGAAATATTTGCAGTTTGCGCTGGTCAATCCCTTTCAGCGCGAGTTTCGCGTAGGAAATCGCGGAAACGGCAAGGCTGCGGGCAGCCAGTTTATTTTCCAGGGCTGCGCCATACGGCAGATCCTGGTCAGCATACGCGTAATAGTGCTGGAATACGCAAACGCCAGATATTTCGCCTTTCTCCAGGGCTGAGATCATTTTCAGACTCATGTAACCCTGACAAATCCAGATTAAATCATAGTGAGCGGCGAGCGGATGCTCATCTTCCGTAAAACACTGAGCGTTGCCGCTTTTTTGCAGGACGTTAAAACGTCTGAGATAGCTCCCTTCGATCAGGCGGGTGACTAAATCAACCTGCCAGCCCAAATGATGGAAGTGTTCGACCAGATCGATCAGGGTCGTTTCTGTATCAGTTAACCGGTTAAGCTTATCAATCGTAATTAAGAGACGTTTCATCTGTATTCTCCGCGCCATCGTGTGTGGGCTGGATCCAAAAAAAACCCGGCCTTGGCCGGGTCGAGATAAACGTGCCGAAGAACTTACTGCAGCAGAGACAGAACGCCCTGTGGAACCTGGTTGGCTTTTGACAGCACGGAGGTACCCGCCTGCTGAAGGATCTGCGCCTTCGACATGTTAGAAACTTCAGTTGCATAGTCAGCATCCTGAATACGAGACTGTGACGCGGTCAGGTTGGTCACAGAGGTGTTCAGGTTGTTGATGGTAGATTCGAAACGGTTCTGAATCGCACCCAGACCAGAACGTGCGGTATCCACATTTTTGATACGCGCGTCGAGGTCAGACAGGTCGCCGCCGGTGACGTCGAAAGTCGCGCCCAGGCCAGTGGTCTGGAAGCCAGCACCTGACAGGTCGATGCTGATGACGTTAGCGTCGGTAGCGTCGTTAGCGCCAACCTGGATGCTTACGCTGCCGGTGGTATCAAAGATTGCCGTGCCGTTAAAGGTACTTGCTTTACCGATACGGTTGATTTCAGCCAGACGTGCGTCAACTTCTTTCTGGATTGAGTCGATATCGTCAGCGCTGTTGGTGCCGTTTTTCGCCTGAACAGTCAGTTCACGAATACGCTGTAAGTTGGTGTTCATTTCGTTCAGAGAGCCTTCAGCTGTCTGAGTCAGAGAGATACCGTCGTTAGCGTTACGTGCCGCCTGAGTCAGACCTTTGATCTGCGAGTTCATGCGGTTAGCGATGGCTTCGCCAGCGGCATCATCTTTTGCGCTGTTAATACGCAGGCCGGAAGAAAGACGCTCGATCGCGGTGCTCAGAGAAGCCTGTGATTTATTCAGGTTGTTCTGAGTCGTCAGAGACATAATGTTAGTGTTGATTACGGACATAATAGTTTCCTTCAAAATCAGTTGGTTTAGTAGGCTGAGCCTTCACGCTCACGGCATCTGTCACCGTTACTGATGTTATCGGTTGGCTTAATCTGAACTTTAGAAAAAAAGTTATTGTTAATTTAACTTATTGAAATTTAATTTATTTCCAGCCAATTAAAACAACCTGCCTATTATTCCGCAAAAGAAAAATCACGTTAATCCGCCCTTTGCCGACAACCTAAGAATAGTAGAAGAAGAGATAAAACGATCCCGGTAATTACTGGCAAATCCCGCTTCTGTTCTGGCTATTAAAATTTTTACAACGGCATAAACTTTTATCTTCTTTGGCCGATATCTCATTGGTACATTTCTCACTTAAGGATTTCCCATGGCCAGTGTAAGCTCGCTCGGAGTCGGTACCAGCCTCGACCTGGACACGCTGTATACCAATTTAGAAACCGCCGAAAAAACCAAACTAACGGCGATTACCGATCAGGAGACCACCTATAACTCTAAGCTCAGCTCCTACAGCAAGCTACAGAGTTCAATGGCGGCTCTGGAAACAGCTACGGCTGCGCTGACCAAAACAACCGCGTTCAGTGCGACTTCCGTCACCAGTACCAATACTGCGTTTACGGCCACCACGGATGCGACAGCGTCAACCGGTGATTACAGCGTTAACGTAACGCAAATTGCTAAAGCTCAGACGTTGATTTCTGGCTCTATCAGCAGCAACAGCACCGCGTTAGGCGCGACGACGTCGGGTAACAGCCGTACCCTGACCATTGCTCAGGGGGGATCGTCCACCCCGCTGACGCTGACGCTGACCGACAGCCAGACTTCGCTCACCGGCATTGCCGATGCGATCAATAAAAGCGCCGGTAACATCAGCGCCAGCATTATTAAGGCCAGCAGCGGCGACTATCGCCTGATGCTCAGCTCTAAAACCACCGGCACCGACAGCGATATGACCATCAGCGTTACCGGTGATGACACGCTGCAAAGCGCAATTGGCTACGATGCCAGCGCGACCGGCACGCAGAATATGTCCGTACAAACCGCTTCGCAAAACGCCAAACTCAGCGTTAACGGCGTGGCTATTGAGCGCAGTAGCAATACCATCAGCGATGCCCTGACCGGCGTGACGCTGAATCTGAAAGCAGCAAGCACCGATTCCAGCGGTGAAACACTGACGGTTTCCCGTTCAATTGATGACACTAAAAAAACCATCAATGCGTTTGTGACCGCTTATAACTCGCTGAAATCAACCATCGCTTCGGTAACGAAATATACCGCCGTGACGGCAGGAACTTCGCAGTCGAGCAGCAACGGTGCGCTGTTAGGTGATGCGACAGTGCGTGCGGTTGAAAGCAAAATGAACTCAATGCTGACCACGGTGCAGAGCGGTTCTTATTCGATTCTGGCGCAGATGGGCATCACTATCGATCCCAGCACGCAAAGCGATGGCTCAACCGGCGCGTTGACGGTAGATGACACGAAACTGACTGCCGCGCTGACCAATAACCCGCAGGCCGTCAGCCAGTTCTTTATCGGTGATGGCTCGACTACCGGCTTCGCCACCCAGTTCGACAGCACCTTAACAGCCATGCTGAGCACCTCAACGGGCAAAGAAGGCATCATTAAAAATGCGCAGGATGGCATTAACGCCACCCTGAAAGAGCTGGGCACACGTTACGACACGATGAGTGACCAGATTGACGCAACCATGGCGCGTTACAAAACGCAGTTTACGAACCTGAGTACGCTCGTGAACTCGCTGACGAACACGTCAACCTATCTGACATCACAGTTCTCATCGTCAGATAGCTAACCGGAGAGAGAGTCCATGTATAAAAGTTCAGGGGCACAGCTCTACCGCAAGGTAGGGCTTGAAAGCAGCGTCCTGGGTGCCAGCCAGCATCAGTTAACAACTTTGTTGTTCGACGGGGCGCTTAGCGCCCTGGTTCGCGCACGCCTGTTTATTCAGGATGGTCAGATCGAGGGCAAAGGCAATGCGCTCTCAAAAGCCATCAATATCATTGAAAACGGTCTGAAAGCAGGCATTGCCGATGAAAGCGGCGACGAGCTGGCCGACAACCTGATTTCACTGTACGAATATATGACACGACGTCTCCTTCAGGCTAACTTGCAAAATGATGTCGCTGCCGTTCAGGAAGTGGAAGATCTGCTGCGTAACATCGCTGATGCCTGGAAAGAGGTTATTGCTACCACTGCCCTTCAGGATGCCGTTTAATGAAAATAGCACCGCCACTGCTCGCGCTTTACCAACAATTACTGGAACTCAGTCAGTCCATGTTGCGCCTGGCCACCGAGGGCAGTTGGGACGAATTGATTAGTATGGAAGTCAATTATGTCAATACGGTAGAAAGGCTGGCGGAATGCACGCGTCAGTACCCGGTTCCGGCTAATGCCCAGCATCAGCTGCGTCCCGTCCTGCGTCATATCCTTGATAATGAAGCAGAAGTTAAAAGCCTGCTGCTGGCGCGGCAGGAAGAACTTTCGTCGCTGATCGGTCAGACAATCCGGCAGAAAAGCGTGAATAAAGCTTACGGCGGCATGTCTGGGGTGATCCTTTTCCCACAAAGCTGAACCAAACGATAACGTTCTCTTTAGTATGAATTTTTATACACTCCTCTCCGTGTCAGAGCGGCATAAAATAATTACGCTCTGACACGCGCTTTTCTTACCGCCTGGTCAATACTTCAAATTCCTCACTGTCGAATATTGGAGCAAGGACATGCGTAATCCCACTTTGTTGCAGTTTTTTCACTGGTACTATCCGCAAGGCGGCAAGCTGTGGCCTGAAGTCGCCGAACGGGCGCAGTGGCTGGCCGAGACAGGCATTACTGATGCCTGGCTGCCCCCTGCGTATAAAGGCAGTTCAGGAGCCGCCTCACCGGGCTATGACACTTACGATCTTTTTGACCTGGGGGAGTTCGATCAAAAAGGATCGCGGGCGACGAAATATGGCGATAAGGCGCAGCTGCTGGCGGCGGTTCATGCGTTGAGAGAGCATCAGATTGGGGTAGTAATGGATGTCGTGGTGAACCACAAAATGGGCGCCGACGAAAAAGAAAGGATTCTGGTCAACCGGGCAAACCCGGAAAACCGTGAAGAGATTGATGAGGAAGCGTTCGAAGCAGATGCCTGGACGCGGTTTAACTTTCCGGCGCGTGCGGGCAAGTACTCGAAGTTTGTCTGGGATTATCGCTGTTTTAACGGTGTCGATCAGATCGAAAACCCCGACGAAAACGGCGTGTTTAAAATCGTTAACGACTATACCGGCGACGGCTGGAATGAACAAGTCGATGATGAACTGGGGAATTTTGATTACCTGATGGGGGCGAATATCGATTTCCGTAACCGTTCCGTTACGGAAGAGCTGAAGTATTGGGCGCGTTGGATGATGAACGAAATCCCCTGCACGGGTTTTCGTCTTGATGCGGTCAAACATATCCCGGCGTGGTTCTATAAGCAGTGGATTGACCATATTCAGGAAGTTGCGGAACAGCCGATGTTTATCGTGGCCGAATACTGGTCGTATGAAATTGATAAATTGCAGAACTATATTCATCAGGTGGAAGGCAAAACCATGCTGTTTGATGCCCCCCTGCAAATGAACTTCCACCATGCTTCCCGCGAGGGGGCCAGTTACGACCTTACCACCATCTTTAACAATACGCTGGTAGAGCACGATCACTGGCACGCGGTGACTATCGTCGCAAATCACGACACACAGCCCTTACAGTCCCTCGAAGCGCCGGTTGAGCCCTGGTTCAAACCGCTGGCCTACGCGCTGATCCTGCTGCGTGAACAGGGTGTTCCCACCGTTTTCTATCCCGATCTGTTTGGCGCCAGCTATGAAGATTTTGGTGGCGATGGCGAGCAGCATCAGATTGAAATGCCGGTTATTGAGGATTTGGAAAAGCTGATCCGCGCGCGCCAGCTGTATGCTCACGGCGTGCAAACTGAATGGTTTGACCATCCTAACTGCATAGCATTCGCCCGTAGTGGAACCGAGGAAGATCCGGGGTGTGTGGTGATTATGTCTAACGGTGATGAAGGGGAGAAAACACTTCAGCTGGGAGAAAGCCTGGCGGGTAAAACCTGGCGGGACTATCTGGAGCATCGCGAAGATCGTATTACTACCGATGAGGAAGGTAACGCGACCTTCCACTGTAATGCAGGCAGCGTCAGCGTCTGGGTGCTGGAAGATTAATATCAAGCCCGAACAACAAAAGCCACGCGCCCTGGTGAATTGACGGCATGAAGTCGGACAGTTAATCAGGCAGGTTGTTGGAACGTCGTAGTACCTGAGTTCGGGACTCTACCGGACTCAGGCCTTCACCACTTTATGCTGGTGCTTTCTCCTTCGTTGCGTCTCTGACTTCAGCCCTGAGTTCTTGCAAGATGAATTAGTACATTGATCTCAGACAACTTTTCGAACAATTTAAGCCAGTAAACTCGAATTCCCTTATCGATTAAAAGGACTTTCAGAAATGGCTATACCTGTATATTTATGGCTTACCGACGACGCAGGAAACCAGGTAAAAGGCTCTGTCGATATTAATGAGCGTGAAGGTAGCATTGAGATTGTTGAACTGATGCATTCCGTTAGTTTACCCACTGACGACAAAACGGGGGAAATAATATCCCGGCGTATTCACAGTGATTATGCTCTTATCAAAGAAACAGATAACGTCTCACCTTATCTTTATCAGGCTGTGACAACAGGGAAATATTTCAAAAAAGCCGAACTAAAATTCTACAAAATTAATGATAACGGTCAGGAAGCACAGTATTTTACCACCACACTCGAAAACGTACGCGTAAACGAAATTGAACCTTTTATGCTGGATACAAAATACCCTACCTTTGCGCGACATAATCATCTCGAGGCGGTATATCTCAGTTATGAGAAAATCACCTGGCATTATAACGATGGTAATATTATTTACTCGGATTCAGGAAACTCAAGGAAAAGCGCATAATGGGATGGATTTATAACGTCAATTCTAAAAGTTTTTATCTCAATAATACTTACCAGTTTTCTGCAAAATATTCTGGAAGACCAGGTTATAAAGATGACAGTGCAAATGAGTGTGTAAAGAGTAAAGGCCCGATTCCACGCGGTCAATATACAATCGGCGATCCTTTCTACCACCCCAAAATACGTGCATGGACTATGCGCCTTACCCCTGCCACCTCTAACCACATGTGCGGACGCGACGGCTTCATGATCCACGGCGAAAGTTCAAAGCATCCGGGCGAGGCTTCAGATGGTTGCATCATTCTCGGTTTGCCCGGGCGAAAAGCAATAGCTGCCAGTGGCAATCGTTCACTCACGGTGGAATAGCACAATGAAAATAATCTGTATGATTAGCCTTATCGCCATTCCTGCACTTTCGTGGGCTAATGTTGATACTGGTTGCGCTAAGGTTGGCGCGTCTGTGTATCTTGATTTAGCTGATGCCATTGTGCACGATTTACATATTGACCGTACTACACTGCACGAAAACAAAACTACTGTTGAGGTGTTGGATATTTTTCCGGTTTCGAAACTGTTCGCTGAACAAATGGCGGATACTGACTATAATAAACAGACCGGGCTCAAGCTGAAGAAAGAGGACTTCTTCGAAAGCTATTACACAAACGGGGCAAAAAGTATTACGGCGAAGTACACTTTTACGAATAAAAAAGGCCAGCGCAATGTTTTCATCGTTTCCAGCCTTCAAAATAATGATGAGTGTTCAATCCGTTTAAATGGATATTTGACGCTATCACGCGAATTTTAAATGTTAATATAACGGGCAAGATAATACTTCTTTGAAGGCCGGAGAGTACGGGAAGATTAATATCAATCCCGAACAAAAAAAGCCACGCGCTTTACCGCACGTGGCTTTTTTACATCAGAACTTTTCGCTTTTCATCATCGCTTTATGATGCGTTTTACTTTTAGCGGTAGCGGCTTTTTTGGCCTGTACCACTTTGTCATTTTCATGTGCCAGCGCATTCTGACACCCGGCGGTGGGCTGATGGACACGCTGCAAAACCAGTTTGTCATAATGCAGCTCATTGCCTTCTAAGGTTAGCGGCATCACGCGAACCTCATTATTGACATTCACCCAGTCCCCGGAAAACTGGGTGACTTTACCCGGCTTGGCAATGACGCGCTGCCACTCACGGCAGTCAAGCGTGTCGCCCTGAGCGGTGATAATCAGGCTGGCGATAGCGTCTTTGCTCACCAGACCTTTTTGCGGCCCCATTGTCTGCCAGTTGCCCACCAGGTTTGCTGGCGGCGCTGTTTTTACCGCGCTCTGGTAATTCGGTATCTGCGCACAGCCTGCCAGCGCAACAGCACCCGCTAAAATCCACTTTTTCATTTTCAATTCCCGACTCCTCGACCAGGCGGTACGTTATAACCTTTTGCCAGTATAATTCAAGCCTGACCCTCTGAGGTGCAGACAAAGAGGTGCTCATTCGTTCGCGTCCGTATACACTAGCGCGCATTATTTTTTGTTGGACTGATTATGAAAACTATCGAAGAGTATTACACCGCTGCCACCGCCCTGTTCCTTGAAGCCCACCCCGACATCAAATCAGGTATTGCAACGCTAAGTGAAGAAGATGCGGCAAAGATGGGCCTGAGCCTGCCGCAACTGCAGCGGATGCAAACCGATCGCGCTTACGCGGCGTTTACCCGCGAGAAAAAGCTGGATGGCATGCTGTTCGCTATCCAGCTGGCCGAACCGGATAAAGAAGTTGCTGCTCAGGCCATCGAAGCCTACCTGCGTGAACATGCCGCTGCGCTGGGAATGACCTGGGAAGCGTTTTGTATTAAAAACGAACTCTGATGCCCTGTCGGTAACTCATAGCTGCGTCGGCGAAGGCTGGCGCTAATCATTCCGGTTATTTTTTCCCCTCACCTGCCGCGTTCCCCACATCTTTCCCTGAAGTTTTTAGGGCCTTTTTAAACAAGAATCCGGCCTAACCAAAACTGGCCGCAATAAACATCGAGTTAACTGGAAATTTTAAGAGTGAATTTTCCGATTTTTCGATTGGTTTAACGCGCCTTAGTTAAGGTTAATTAACCTTCCGAACGATTGAATTTAACGATTCACAAAGTTATTCTTTACGCGCGCTAAACACGTAAAAAAAAAAATTTGTTACGGCTTGATGAACGGCCGTGCGCCTCTTTATGGTTCAAACAGTTGCACTTAAAACACCGTTAAGCCTGTTCCGGCCCGCAGCCAGCCTCTGTCTTGTCAGCGTCGCTTCCTGCCAGCATTGCCCTGAATGAAACTTGAGCAACAGAAATGCCATTAAGCCAATACAAAAACCAGGTCCTTTTTCTTTTTATCATCACCTTACTTTTAGCCACGCTGGGTTTATATTGCCGTACCAATGCCGCCCTCTCGCTGTTCTGGCCTTGTAACGCTTTCCTGCTGGGTTTGCTGGTCCGTTTTCCACAGCTTTCCACCCCCCTGACTTTTCCGGCAATCTATGCTGCGATGGTAATAGCCGACGTGATGTTCGGCACACCACTGAACGCCTCGCTGGGCATGGACGCGGCTAATCTTTCGTTTATTATCACGGGAATGGCCGTCGTTTTATCCCGCTACTTTAGCCCTTATCCGCGGCGGCTTCAGGCATTAAACCGCGTTTTCCCCGCCTCGCTTCTGGGGGCAGCCGTCTGCGCGGCTCTTGGCGCAACGGCCAGTCAGCACTACTTTCATGACGATCTGATGAAAGGCTGGATCTCGTGGTTTTGCGAGCAGTTGTCCACCTCCATCCTGCTGCTACCGGTGGTGATTACCGTGCCCCGCAGCGACGAGCTGCGCCAGCTAAGTAAAGATCTACAGGAAAGCTCGCTAATGCCGCTGGCATTGCTGGTGGTTTCACTGGCCGTCGGAATTTATGTTGGGGGCGGCGGCAGCCTGATTTTCCCTCTGCCTGCCCTGCTCTGGTGCGCCATCCGTTATCCGCTGTTTATCAGTTGCGTACTGACGCTGTTAACAGGAATTGCCGAAATTATTCTGGTTGCCGGCAACATTCAGACCATTCAGGGCAAAGATGATTTTTTTATGATCGACAGTCTGGCATCGGCACGGCTGGGCGTGGCGGCGATGACCATCAGCCCGCTGATTGTGGCGCTTAGCAGCACGGCCAATAAAAAGCTCATTGCGCGTATTACCCGACGTGCTGATTATGATTTTCTTACCGGCGCGCTCACGCGCAGTGGACTGGCAGCGCAACTGGATGCCATGGCGGCGCGGCGGGAAAACGCTTTTTATGGCGCTGCGTTTGTTATTGATATCGATCGGTTTAAAAGTATTAACGATACCTGGGGTCATGCAGCAGGTGATTATGTGCTGGCAAAAACGGCCGAGCGTATCCGCCAGACACTTCTGCAAACCGCGATTGTCAGCCGGATGGGTGGCGAGGAATTTTTGGTGTTAATCGAAGGGATTTCTTTGCCCCGTGCCTGGCTGTTGGCCGACAGACTGCGGCAAAGTATCGAGCAGCACAGCATCATTTTTAACGATCAGGATCTTAGCGTAACGGTCAGCATCGGCATCAGTACGCTCAATATTATTGATGCCACCAGCCTGGACGAATCGATTAAAATTGCAGATGAGCAGCTTTATATTGCCAAGAGCAGCGGCAGAAACCGCGTTTGCCCTGAGTTTGTGGTGTAACGATGGCTGTGCCTGATGTGGGTCCAGGCGGGGGGAGGATCCTGCCCCTGATAAGGGACAGGAGATGGACATCAGGCTTCGTTATCAATGCGGTTAGCTTCGATCTCAATATCCTGGATAGTTTTATCCAGCTCATCAAGCAGCCCGCCCTGCTGGGTCAGCAGATCGTTGATGCGTTCGGCAAAGGCCTGATGTTTGTATTCCCCCTGATCGAACGCCAGCCAGTGGGTTGAAAGCGTTTCTGTATTGGATTGTGCATAGTGGCGCATTTCTTTTAGCTGCGATGTCACATCACGTAAATGTTCGGTCGGAGATTTGCGTTCTTCGTTATCGCTCATGCCTTGATCCTTTTAGAGTTAAAAAAGTACTCATTGGTGTGACCCTGCGCATAGCGAGAAGTTCATTAACACTTTTTTAACCCCACAAAAACAAAAAAAGCCGCCATTGCTGGCGGCTAAAGCCATATTACTGGCTAAAAGTAAGCAATTTTACGGTCTGTACCGTTAATATTGACCGTGACATAGCCTGCCGGCGTCGTGGTCGAAGGTGCTGTTGCAGTGGTGGTGGCCACCGTCAGCACGCCTTTCTCGTTAGCTCCTACACCTGCAAGTCCGTTATGCAGGCTCATGCGGGCGTTCACCGCCGTGGTTCCTAACGTACTGGTATCCGTTACTTCTGTCAGGCTTGGCAGGAAGAAGCAGCACTCACCTGAATCAAAGCGACTTGGACCGGTTGCCTTCAGGCTGAATGAGGTATCACCGCTGTTGGCTTTCACCTGGATAAAGACTTCAGCATAGGTGATACCCAGGCGGTTCAGTTTAACGTCCAGTACGGATGGCAGCCCCTTGTGTTGGATATCGCCGTAAATGCCATCCCAACAGCGGGAGACGTTCAGCCAGGTCATGCAGGAACCGGTCGAAGTGGTCGGGTTCCCGGCCGTAACGTTCAGCGCTTCCGTGCTGCGCTTGCCAACAATTTCAAAGATCCACTGCAGGTTATCTTTCGGGAAGTTGATTTTACCCAGCTTGAACCACTTATCACTGCTGGTGTTGTTCGTTACGCGATAGCCTGAGTACCAGCCTGGGCGAATCGAACCGTTCAGCGAGATACCGTAGTTCTCCTCACGACGCCAGCCATACTCATAAATGGACAGCCATTTATTTGCGTCATCATAATTCAGGTTCAGGTTACTGCCGGACTGCAGGTTAATCTGGCGCAGCTGCACGCGACTGTTGGTCATATCCAGCGGGTTAGGACAGTCTTCCACGCTCAGCGCATCGACAATCCACTGCCCCTCACTTAAGTTACCGGGGAAACGTGAATGCTCGATCCATACGTTGTGGATCACGCCCTGAGTCACACGCGGCATATACAAGCAGGCATCACCGTAGCTGTACTGGAAGTTAGCATTGGTTAACTCAACGGCAGTGGAGTGATCCCAAACGCCTTTCGCTGTACCTGACCAGCCCACATCAAATACCCTGCCGTAGGTCGTCGTGGTATAAATCTGGTTAAATTTAGTATCCAGCGTATCCAGCAGCTTGATTACCGTACCACCACAGTTGTTAGCGCGGAAACCGTCAATCAGCACGGATTGCCCCGCAACGATGGTATTTTCAAAGAACGGCTGCACGTTGGAACACATCGCCGCGGTAATAGCCCCTTTGTTGGTGTTGATATCTGCCGAGGTCTGACCGTTCCAGGCAATCCCTTCAATGGTGGTTCGGCGAGCCTTAACCTTGAACACCGGCGATGTTGATTTATCGGAAACAATCGTGGTGCGGGGAATGCCGCCATGGGGGTTGTGATCCCCATAAATGTAGAAGAACGGGATTTCAGTTGCTGAAATATCAATCGGTTTCACCAGGAAGTTACCCGCTGGGAAACGCACGGCGATATCGCGCATACTGGTGTTATAGTTCTGCGCCCAGGTCAGACAGTTCTTCACCGCGGTGGTGTCGTCCGTTACGCCATCCCCTCTTGCGCCGAAGTGGAACAGATGAACTTCCGCCGGATCGTCGACCACACGCCGCCAGTAAAAGCCGCTACCCACGGCAATAGTACCGCCATTATCAGCAGGGGGCGTAGTGGTAACATACCCTACGAAATCACCGCCTCCACGATAATAGTTATCGTTATTATAATAACGACGCAGCTTGGCAAGATCGCCTGTTTTCGTTGGCGCAGTCGTTTTCAATTCAGCAAAAGAGTTAACTTCAATCATAATAACCTCCGCGACAATAAGCACATGCAAATTGCCATCATTAATTAAATTATTAAGGGAATTTATCTTATTTAGTTCATCCTTTATTTTTATACACCACCCATTCCATAGATGTAGTTATTTCACTTTATCCTTATTGGATGCGCAGACCTTATTCCACATGTCATTATGCACATTGATTTCCTTTACCGTCCTGATGTCCATTAACTTCCAATCCTGACCGTAGGTTCGGATTGGAAAAAAAAGCGTACAAGATGAATCGGCGATTAATTTCGGACTATTGTTCGTTGTTGAATCCCGACTGGCGCAGCTTATTGCGAGCGTCGTCGTCAGTAAGAGCATTATTAGTGGTCTGAACATTTTTCGCCTCCTCGATATTTTTTGCCTGCTTCTCGGCTACGGCAGAAATCTGTGCGGATTCAAGTTTTGCGGCTTTGACATCTGAGCGTGCTCTTTCCTGCACCTTGCCGGTTTTTTTTCCGCCGAACCAGCTGGCAGCCACTGCTGCCACCGCGACGCCGATACCGGCAACGATATGCCAGCTGCCACCAAATAAATTTAAAAGCGTATTCATGATTTATCTCCCGTGGTTGGCGGCTGAGGCGGCTCCGCCGCAGGCGGTGGAGTGGAGCCTTCTGGCGGCGGAGTGGAGCTCCCTGTTGGGACTGCCTTTGGTGCCGCCGCTGGCGCCGTTATGGGTGCCGCCGTGGTTACTGCTTTTGGTGCCGCTATGGGTGCCGCCGCGATTACCGCTGGCAGCTCCTTCACTAATTTTTTCTGCCGGATAAATTGCGCAATAACTGCCATTGCCACCATAAATGCCGCGCCTAATCCGAGAAAATGCTGTGGAATAAAAGACTTAACATCTTCAGGAAGCCCTTCCCAGGCATTTGATGCCGAATCAGGAAATGACTGCACCCACGCACCTACTGCCGACCCCGCAGAAGCTAACCAGACGGACCAGGTTTTAAACAGCAGTCTGGCATGAGCAACAATCTCAATTTTTCCGCCCCGGCTTATCCGCCAGACGATAAATATCACTGCGAGCACAAACAGAATAAAAATAATGAATCTCATATAACCCCCTGCCATGCATCATAAGTTCCGCTACGCATCGCCTGAGCGTGACGTTTAGCTCGTGCCGGGGTTTGCTTCGCCCAAAGACTACTCAGCATGCCTTCTGCTGCCCCTTCGAAATTACCGTTGGCGATCATTAAAAGCGTATTTTTAAAAGCGGCCAGACCGTCAACGCCAAGTTGATAAGCCATGCTGTAAAGCACATCGGTCCGGACGGAATTGCACTGTTTCAATGCTGCCACCAGCACAGGTCGGTTATTAATTTGTTTAACTTTTTCATCCAGTAACTGCTGCATCCAGACGTTTCCTACGCTTCTGGGCAGGCTGAATTGATAATGAGACAACGGCGTATCTTTTGGTCCTATTAAGATCCCGCAACCTATTGTTGGATAACCTTCTGTGTCAATATATGGTTTTTCTTTATAACCTTCTTCAAAAGCTAATATATCAATTATCTTACTCATTTCTCACCCCTGTCATCGTAATAACCGCAACTGCGGAATTTAAATTTGAAAGGTTCCCCGGTGAAAATGAATAGCGCCTTAATCCTGGCGGTCTAAATTTCCTTTCTAACACACTAGAACTGAATTTGCGTACGCAGCCACTTTTTTTAGAAAAATTATCAATCGATAGTTAAAATAAGCAATTGCCTGATTTTTTTCTTATTGAATTTAAAAAGATTTACTGATTAGCTGGGAGAATTAATTATTTTCACATTCAAGCTCAATATCCAGCGCGCTCAACACCCCTTCGACAAATCCTTCCGCTGTTTGCAGATCTTTTCGAATGGTGCCGTCAGCACAATGTCGTCGGCGGGCAATCGAACGGAGTGAAATTCGATAATGATAATGGGCAACCAGTAACGCGTGTTCTTCCGGGTGATCAACCTTCAGCCTGCTGATGCAGCTGTCGAGGATCATCCCGTCGTTATCACTACAGATGGGTCGATTGGAAGGTGCTGAGGTGATTAAACCCCGAAAGCCAGCCGCGATGTGAGAATAACTGACACCGCTCTGTTCTGTCGCCGCCCAGCCGCCCCACATTTCCAGTAAACGTTTAATGTTGCGCATTGTATGTTCCCCCTTACACAGTAATTGAAGCACAGGATGCAAGAACTTTACGGCACTTTTCTTTAACACCTGCTAATTTCAAAACGGTACTGATTTTGCGCAACGTGTTGAAAAAGTCAGCACCGTTACGCTTTCTCCTGGTAAAGGGTTGCCAGCGATTAGACTGGGCGGCCAGATTGATAAAGAGCGGGTTGCTGATAGCCTGAGAGAATGATTTTTTATCCGCTTGAGTATCAGCACACCTTAATTAATAGCAAAGGTTATTAAACATGGCAATAGCAAAGCGTGTTTGACGAAAAATACGCGTCGCTATAAATTCTGGTATATGAAACCGAATACACTCGCCTACCGACTGAACATGGCTATGTCCATGATGGGAATCACCCAGGGTGCTTTAGCTAAAGCATCGGGCGTATCACAACCTACGATCTGGCGTCTGACTAAAGGCGAGGCTGAGGGGTCTCGCAAACTTGTTGATATCGCCAGGGCTTTGGATGTCAACGTGCAATGGCTGGCCAGCGGCGAAGGAGAGATGCGTGGAGCATCCTCCCTCAGCGCTGTGGAAAAAGTAAAGAGTGGTACTACTATCCCTGTTTGGGGGCCGGAAGGCAAAACAGGAGAGATAGTCTCTGCACCCAATGGTGTAAAGGCGAAGAGAACCTGGCGCGCCTACATTCTGGACAGGAATAGCGGCTGTTCAGAGGCTACCGCAGGCAGCATTATTATCATTGATACTGACGTACCACCTGAATCTGGAGATTTGGTGATGGCCAGGGTAAATTCACGCATCTCTGTCTACCGCTATCTTGAAGGTCCCTCCAATGGTTTTTTAACCGTCGACGACCCCCGACTCCCCGCCGTGGAGTTGTCGGAAGAGTCAGAACTGATTGGCGTTGCAATCTTTTTGATTCGTGATTTAAGGCGATAAGTACTGACATCCTGCCCTGGCAGAATGGTTTCCTTGTAACGCCCTCCAGACACTCTGTGCAGCACAGATATCATCAGCTTATCCTCGCGAAAACCCGCCCTCTGTAACAGTTAATCTGCGCAGAGGCTTTGGCGCATTGATTCAACTGAATAGATTAGTAAAGCTTTTAATAACATCGCCAGAATAAAGCGTAAAAAAAGCGTTAAGAAAATAATTAATCCTTTTAAAACAATAGATTACGTTAATAACAAAAGTTATAGCGCCAATACCTATTGATATTAATAATAACTATGGCTATTGTTTTTAATGTCGGACAAATTTCTGACGCTAACGTATCAGTCTGCGGCAATTCAAGCGGCTGGAAATCCTACTAAATTGCTCCTGCCCGGGGGTTTTATGACCACTATCATCTGGAAAAAACATCAGCCTAACGGTACCTGTAAGAGCCGTTATAAAGCGCGCCGCGCGCAAGCCCTTGCTCTGCTTGAACAAGAAAAGCAGCTGGCCCGCCGGGTTGCCCGGATGTTGTCAGGGTGCAGTCCAGGAGTTTTAAAAGCGCTGCATAAATAACCATAACCACCATTTCCTTTAATTAATACTGGATGCATATACAGTATTATTTTTTTCCAGGGTCGATCAAGTTTTTTCCAGCGGAAAGTCACGATAGCCCAGCCTTTCGTACGAATCTGCGAGGGTTGGGCAGTTTTGAGATGCAGGAATGCCCACAGCGAGAGGCTGCGGAATGGGGAGTCAGGAGAGGATGTCAGAATGGGGAAGCGATCGGTCTGTTTGTAGGGTAGAGGCGATCGCTGTCAGGAACAAACCCGGGCCAAAACTGGCTGGATATCAGCCTGCGATGACTTTGTAGCTTACCGTCATAGAAGATCTGCAAAAAATGCAGTTGGCTCCATGGGGGTTTTTAGGCGTGATGTTATAGATTGAGAAGCGATACTGACATCCGTGGCATGCCGGACATTTGAATTTAATATTTATAGTTTTTACCTTCAAAAAAATGTTTCGAGCGACCAACCTAACACTCTGAGAGCTGCTTGTCTGGTTTTTCTCGCCTATTTCAACAATGAGTTACCTCACCTGCTGTAAACTTTTCTCCCCTGTCACTGGCAAGCACTGGCATGCAGATATGCACTCCCCTGCTAAAACCTATAAGAGGGAGGAATGTCATGGCGTAACGAAAAGCAGAGATCGAACCGATCCCACCTGTTGGTCCCCCATCTGCTGGCGCTGGATAAACGCCTCGCCAGCCAAATGGGTCACTCAGATAGCGCGTTGCGTTTACTACACCTGCATATTCATCATACCGAGGTGTGATTTTGAAAGGTTGGTGTAGTTCAGGTTGATTCAGGGTTTATCAGAGACATACCGCAAGGCAGAATCCATCACATGGGTTGTTTTAAGCTGCTTTGCGGTATTTTTTTGTGCTACAGGTGTGCTACACCCAAAATTAAGCTCGTGAAACACTCTGTGAGCTGTAAAGCATGTAACCACGCATCTGCGTCATGTAAGCTTAAAATCGTCCTCAAAGTCTTCTGACTGCCTTCTGACACTGTCCAGGCTCAACAGATACAGTATCCCAACCGACAGCGATGTCGGCCGCTCAAACTCAAGCCAGAAACAGTCCGAATATGCCCGGCCCAGCCACCAGCCGCCGCCGCAATGTTTCGGGCGCTGGAAAAATACCCATTCGCCCTCTCGCGTGAACAGGAGCGACTCGCCCCGGTAAACCACTTTGTAATTGTCGTCTTTGCCGCCCATGCGCCACCTCACATAAATACTGTTTTTATATACAGTAGTTAAGCGTTAGTGAACTGACAACTGCATTTTGGTATAGTACTGCCCCATCGAAAACTGGCATCAGCTCAAGACGCTCATAACGGATAAGCAATGATAAAATTATTCTCCCGGTATATGTCTGTTGGGATTTTAAATACGGCTATACACTGGGGTGTCTTCGCCCTTCTGATGCATGAAGGCAATAATCAATCCCTGTCAAATTTCGCTGCATTCTGCGTTGCTGTAACGTTTTCATTCTTTGTTAACGCGAAGTGGACTTTCAGCTCAGAGGCCACAGCTATCCGCTATGTGCTTTATGTATTTTTTATGGGCTCGGTGGCAGCTTTAACCGGTTATTTAGCTGACGCGGTGGGACTACCTCCTGTTTTGACGCTATGCATTTTTTCAGGAATAAGCCTTGTTGCTGGCTTCATATATTCAAAATTTTTCGTTTTCAGGAATTAGGCTATGAAAATATCCCTGGTTGTTCCGGTTTATAATGAGGAAGATTCTATACAGCTTTTTTGCGGTAGTGTATTTAGGAATCTTTCTGATTACGAAGTAGAAATAATTTTTGTTAATGATGGAAGCACCGACTCTACCGAATCTATTATTGACGGATATGCAAATGATTATGATTTCATCAAAGCAATATCTTTCACAAGAAACTTTGGGAAAGAGCCTGCTCTTTTTGCAGGAATTGAGCTTGCCACTGGGGACGCAGTAATTCCAATTGATGTTGATTTGCAAGATCCAATATCACTAATACCTGAAATGATAAAAGCATGGCAGGATGGCGCCGACGTGGTTCTGGCAAAAAGGTCTGATCGAAGTTCGGACAGCCATATGAAAAGCAAAAGCGCCCAACTTTTCTATCGCCTACACAATAAAATTAGCAAGCCAAAAATAGAAGAGAACGTAGGCGACTTTAGATTAATGTCTCGCGAAGTTGTCGAAAACGTCAAACTAATAGGCGAAAAAAACCTTTTCATGAAAGGCGTATTGAGCTGGGTGGGCGGAAAAACCGTAATCATTGAATACAAAAGAGCTGAGAGATATGCCGGTAAAACCAAGTTTAATGGATGGAAGCTTTGGAATCTTGCTCTTGAGGGAATTACATCTTTCTCAACATTCCCTTTAAGGGTATGGACATATATTGGTTTTGTTGTTGCGTTAATATCATTTCTATATGGCGCTTGGATGATTATAGATAAAATGATATGGGGTAATCCTGTTCCTGGCTATTCATCAATTTTCGTTTCAATACTATTTTTAGGTGGCGTTCAGCTTATTGGTATTGGTGTTCTTGGTGAATATATAGGAAGGATATACATTGAGACTAAAGGCAGGCCGCGTTACATAATAAAGGGTAAAGCAAAAGGGGATGGTTCGCATGATTAATACAAAAGGAAATATCAAATGGATATTGATTTTCTGTGGAATTTTTTTGGCTATCATGTCAAGAAGGCCAGACATAATACTTTCAGCCCAGCCATGGGCTGAGGATGGGAAAATATGGATGGAGGGCATATATAACAAAGGTTTTTGGAATACAGTTATTTTGCCACAGAATGGTTACTACCAGACCATATCAATACTGGCCTATGGCATAGGACTTTTTTTTGGGGTTGAGCACGCTTCATTTACAGCAAATGTTATTGCCATCTCTATAAGATGCTTCTTCCTGATGTTTATCTTATCAAGCAGATTCGATTTCATTAAGATGAGATACAGAGTTGCTGCTGCACTCTATTTCCTTTTGATGCCTAACCTTGTAGAGGGTTACGTCAATATAACGAATGCTCACTGGTATCTCTCAATGTACCTTATGGCTATCGTAATGACAGATGATGCTAAAACTAAAGCGTGGAAAGCACATGATTACGCCTTGATTATCCTTAGCGGACTCAGCGGCCCGTTTATAGCCTTCATTGCCCCAGGGTTGCTAATTAAGCGCCTTTATCAAAGGAAAGGCATTTTAAACACGCTGAAAGGGATTAACACTTTTGATGTGTTGTTTACGCTTTGCTTCTTGATTCAGGTTGCAGCAATTATACACTCATCAGGCGCTGACAGATCATCTGCTCCACTTGGAGCAACCTTCCCATTACTTGCTGATATAATTAGCTTTAGGGTTGTTGGCGGCTCATTCTTCACAAATGATTTGATATCTTCATTAAGAGAGAAGACAGCAATCAATATTGTTGTATTTCTGATTCTTTCTTCTTTGATAATTTACAACTTTATTCGCTCTGACTGGCGATTCAAGGCGGCCTGCCTACTGCCTATACTGATGATAGGTTTTGCGCTAGCTAAGCCAATGATGAGTCCTACCGAACCGCAATGGCCAGTATTCCTGATGGGTGGCGCAGGGGAACGTTATTTCTTTGTAACTAACTTTTCTTTGTTCTGCTTTATTTTATTCATGCTGAGCAAAGTCGATAAGTACTCAAAGATAATTTTACCTCTGCTGGCCGTCATCGTCTTGCCAGTATTGATATCCAGCTTCAAGATAAAGCCATTAGATGAGGTTGGTTATATGAAGGATATCGAAAAGTTTAAAACCATTCCTGACGGTCAGGAAATGGAGATTCAGATAAACCCTCCAGGATGGGCGATGAATCTGATTAAGAAGTAAAACAAAAGGGGCGAAAGCCCCTTTTATACAAATCACATCCCTGTCGCTTCGTAATCCACCCTCGCATTTACCCCGCTTGAGCCATTCACAAAGAAACCAGTAAACCCTGAAGCCGTTCGAGAAGTTATGATTACCGGAACCTGACTTGATCCTGAATCCCCGTTAACAGCAACAATGCTTACAATAGAATTAGGGAACGGGGCGCCAAAGCTGATGGAGAAAGAACCTCCTGTTCCAAGCGCCGCAGTCTTGGATCCGGACTTCTTGATGTATTTCCCAACGCTGTATGATGACTCTCCATTTAAGTCATAGGCGATGGCCGTGTTTGTTGCGGAGTTGCTCGACGTGTTCGCGTACTCGCTACCGCCCAGCACGATATTGTCTTTTTGCTTACAGTATGACGATGTTCCGGCAAATACGACACCGTAGGCGCCAGCAGGCACTTTGATATAGTTGTTATGCACATCCACATATGAGCTTGAACCAACTACAGACACGCCATTAATCGAGGTATGGATCGGCCGTGATTCCATAAAGTTGTCGGAAACAACTGAATGGTTCACATCTGTGATTGTTATGTGATTAATTGCAGAGTCGGCCGTTGCGTCAGCATAAAAAAGGCTGTTAGTAATGCTGAGCATCGCAAGGTGGTTTGCAGAAACCCCGCGTTGAATATATTCAAACTGGCTTTTGTCAATGAAGAGCTGCGGAGGATAATAGCTGGAATTCCCGGTGTCAGCTGCAAGTGCCTGAGCATTAACGCCGATATTTGTGCTGTTCATGTTGCATTCAGAGATTATTGCACCCTCAATGCCTGGTGTTCCGCTCGATCGAAGCCAGATGCCGTTATTTACATTATTAGCGAAGCAGTTCCTGAAGTTTGCGAAGAATACACCCTGCTTGGCATCAATCCTGAATCCGGAGTTGATCAGGTTGCTTTTGGCTACCGATGTCGCTCCGCCAATGCCAAAGAAATAGCAATTTTCAATTACCGGATAAACAGGGTTGACCAAAACCGCCAATCCGTCGCCCCAGTAGCCAGCTGATGCTGTCCCTCCAACCGCGCTTCCGAATGCGTTAATCTCCTTCAAGATAATGCTCTTAGGCGATCCGCTATTGCACGTTACTTTGATTGCCGGAGCCGTAGTGACAATATTTGCTACCAGCGTCAGGCCTTCGGCAAAAAACTGTGCGACCGGAGTGGATGAACCACCTTCAAGCCCTGCGCTGACAGCCTTTGTAGTCCATTGAATTACGCTCGCACCAGACCCGGCACCCAGCAGATATATCTGGCTTGATGCTCCTTCCCAAACAATCTTTTTCGTCAGGTTATATGAGCCAGGGTTGCACCACAATACAGCGCCACGAGGTTGTGATGCTGCCCAGTCGAAAGCTGCCTGAATAGCCGCGGTGTCATCTGTGGAGCCATCAGCTTTTGCACCAAAGCTTTTAAGTGACCGGTACTGCCCTACCCAATCTCCTAAGCTTAAATTAGAAAAATGGCTAAGATCTATGGCGGATGCTTTGTTAATATCTTCTACATTTACAGTGTTTTTATCATCGGTTGTAGAAATTTGGTCGACACGTAATTTACTCATTAAATCCTCTCTTATTAATTAGCGCGCCCTGCGAGCACGAATATAACCCGTTCCATTTACCGTGCCGGATGTTCCAAAATTAACGAACGTCGTCAGATAAAAAGTTGTGTTTGCAGAAATATTGATTCTTCTTTGCGGTACTACTACGGAGTTATAACCCGTTATCGATACTGACTGATGCACCCTGTTGGGGAAGTCAGCAATTGCTGTTGCGTTGTTATTGATGCTTCCCACCCAGGTAGATATGGTTGCTCCTGACGGCTCGTGCAACATCGTGGCGGACACATCCCAGTCGCCAGGCGTAAGGTTTATTGAAACCAGTGATTTTGCAGTGCCCGATGTTAAGGCCGTGGCCGTTCCGTTAGCCTCAATAACTTCGCCAATGCTACCAGCAGCAGCCGACGAACCATCCTTCACGCCGGTTATTGAGGTGACTTTTTGAAGGCTTGTGATGTCACTGTTTGCACCAGAGGCGGCAGCACCAAGGCTTGTCCTTGCGCCGTCTTTCGTATTGGCACCAGTGCCGCCATGTGCGATGTCATTGACCTTGCTTTCCTCAGTCGTCACTCGATCGCCAAGAGCATCAACCTGAGCCTGCAAGCTTGTTATTTCACTTTCAGATGCCAGGCTTGCCACCTGCACCACTTTACTTCCGTCCGAAGTGGTTATCTGGTCAGCAATAACGTTATGCAGATCGGCGTCTTCAACTGCTCGGCCGTTGGCTACAGTCCATGATGAGTTTTCACCAATGGTCACCACCTGCCCCGGCGAGATGCCCAACTGCTCCCCGAAAGACCAGGCGTTTTTATTTGCCGGGATTTCAATACTGCTGTCAACCGTTTGGTCGTGCCAACTGATCACCGAGAACGCGCTGGCTTCGAGCGGCACTTCGCCTGTAAGCTGCCGCTGAATATTAGCGTCAGCCTCAGCTCGTGCGTTGGTTTCAAGGTTATCCGCCGCCTCTCTGATTTGCGCTTCTTTTGCCAGCTGCTGATCGGTGTATGAACTGGCACCAGAACCTATAGCGTCCGCATAGTTTTTGTTGATAGCGTCAGCACCATCTTCAGGCGGTGCAACATTGGCGATCCGATTCTGTTCAGCATCGTAATATGATGCGAACACGCTGGGCCGCTTTAATGCCAGTGAGTCAAATTTCCAGCCGCGCTCTTGAATGAGCATCGTTAGCTTATCCAGGGCCGCTTCATGTGACGCGGCCGGAAACTTACCGTTCTCGTAATATTTAGTTTCCTGTGTTGCTGGCGGGTCGCGGTACAGGAGGATGTTGTATCCTGAGGGGTATGCTGTGTTGAATGTAACTACCCCGCCATCGCCCCCGGCACCTGATACGCTAAAGTCGGCGCCGTTAGTTGGTGTGGAAATGTTGCCATCAGAATCAGCAACCATTACCGAGATATCGCCGTTTTGCAGGAACCTGAACGGGATGGAGAAAACTTTAGTGCTGCCGTCTCCGGCATACTCTATGTGGCTTTGCGTTGATGATACGGTCATCGGGTTTTCTCCGGACATAAAAAAACCCGCCGAAGCGGGTTGTGTGATTTATCGTTTGTTATTGGCCTAACGGCTTGGTGTATTCGCCAACGCCTGGCGCGCTGAGACTGCCGGATGGGTCGTAAAAATACTGCTGCCCTTTCTGATCTGCGTACTTCCTCAGGCGGCGCTGATAGCCTGGGTTTAATGCTTCGGCCGCGTCGTTAAAGAAGAGGTGGTCGACTGCGGCTTTCGTATACCAGTAATTTAGCGGGGCAATCTGCTGACGGCCAAAACGAATAGCCATGTATCCGGCCTTACTGGGGTCTGTGGGTGCCGTAAATGCAATTTTGCCAAGCGTACCGAGGTCGCCGAATATCGGAACCGCGCTGGAGCTGTGGCCGCTGTTGTCCCCGCTCACCGCGTCATACATGCTGGTGATCAAATCCTGAACCATTGCAAAACCACCAGCCACCGCCATCGCCCGGCCCACGGTGCGCCAGTCATCCAGTGGCGGAGGGTTCTGGCCATTGGTAAGCGCCTGCGCCGCGAGCGCCATGTACCCGAAACCGAGCGACGTTGCGGCTGTAGCGGCCACATAACCGACGCGCGTGCTTCCTGATTTCCTGCTCAGGCGATCGAGCATGTGCGCTGTTTGGATGGCCCCGGCGTTTTTAAACAGCATGACCTGCTTCGTCAGTGCGTTTGTCCGCCCGCCAGCGCTCATGATGGTTTGTGCGGTCAGGTTATGCTCTGACGTAACGATGTCGCCGCCCATACGTACGAAACCCATCATGCGTGATTGCAGGCGCATGGAGTCGTCCGGGTTAAGGCCAAGCGCCGATACGTCCGATACATCGTGAATATCCTGACCTCGTAACGACTGCCGCGGCAGATTAACAATGTGCGCCCAGTCCTGCTCCGTGATACCAGCATTGTTTAGAAGCGCGCGCTGGCTGTCGTCAAGCTTACCCCACCCACGCTTAGACCAGTCAGCCAGGGCGAAAGCATGCGACGTTTGCCCGGCCCGGCGCGCGGCGTTTGTCCACGTATCCAGTAGCGTATATTTCATCGTTGCCTGGGCGTAACGGCTCATTGCATTGCCGATATTGAAGCGGCCCTGCGTCATGATTCGCTCTGCGCCCTGCCGTGCCGCCAGCGTGGCCACCTCAGCACCGATGCCGAATTGTGCCGCCTCTTTCGGGCTGAAGGCCGTCCGGAGTATTGTGCCGATATTCCCGAGCTGGCCAACATCAGCCATGTTCAGCAGGATGCCCGGTGTGTCCTGGAAAGGTGCTCGTAGCGCCGTGCTGGTTAGCTTCGTGGCTGCCTGGTAAGCGGTCAGTGCGCTACTGATCCGATCAAACGTGGTAAAGTCGTTATTGTTGTTAGCCATCTGCCGGAAATAGGCGTCAGGGCTGAACGCGCCACGTGTCGCGCCCTTCACACTGCCATCACCATCAAATACGGCGCCCGGCATCTGACTGTCGCGCTTTAGCGCCGTATCGCGCAGGGTGGCAAACGTCATGCCGGGGTTAGGCCCCAGCTCGTTGATCATTGCGGAGTCGCGTGCTGCGCGGTTTAAGTGTGAGAAGAACGAAGAACCCAGTGAGCGATCACTGAACTGGCGGTTGTATTCAACCACGGCGTCAGCGTCACGTAGGTGAATCTCACGATGGCTTGCATTCAGAGACCGAGCAATGTTCGAACTACCGAAGCCGACAGATACATCCTGAGCCAGCCCTTGGTCATCTAACGATATTTTATTAACGCCATCAGTAACCAGCGTGTCGTACATTTTATCGACCACGCCTTGCAAAGACGCTTCATCCAGTTGCTGGCCTGAATCGCTGAGATACTGTTTGCGGTCGAGGTTCTTCATCATGAAGCCAACCCATGAATCCTTTCCGATCCGCTGCATAACGGTTGGGTCGTGGGCCTGCGGGGCGTAATTGTCCAGCTTTCCTACCGTCCCTCCAGCGCGATTCCTCGCTTGCCGGTATCCTTCCATAGAGTCCGACCACTTTTGCGCAAAAGCTCTGGCGCCAGCGTTACCGGTATTCTGGCCGTAAATCTCCTTCACCACGTCGCTGAAGTACGCATCGCTGCGGCGGTTGCCGAAATCCACACCCAGCCCGCCGACCTTGGCCTCTTTCAGCATGTCGCCGAATCCGCGCACCGCTACCTGCTCAGCGCCGCGCAGCGTGTTATCCACGCCTTCCAGCACGTCTATCAGCGCATTGCTCCATTTGCCGGGCTTGTCCTTGCGAGCAGCTGCCAGGTCATTCATCCGGTTAGCCGCATCGGAGATTGCCGCAATCTGCCGGAGCTTGCTGCGCGCTACGCTGTCGGCCTGAATCTGCTCCTGGTCCCGAACCCAGTTGCCGATCGCAATCGTGCGCTCGTCCGGCGACATACCTTGCCACGCCGCGCGGTCGCGCCGGGCCAGAACCTTGGCGCCCTCATACATCCGGGAGTCGATGCGGTCAATAGCCGCCTTCGTCAGCTTTTCCGGCTTTCCGCTCAGTTTTGACAGGTGCTCTTCAACGGCCTGTATGCACTGTGGTTTCATATCAATTCCCGTATTTCAGCGCGCACGTGGCGGCCACATCGTAAACCTGTGAGTTTTGATGCGCTGCTGTGTGCTCTGCTTCGATAGATTCAAGGTGTGGCGCGATCGTGTCAGCCAATTCCGGGTGCGTTTCTCGCAATGCCTGAACCTGTTCACGAACGGTTTCGAATGGCCTTTCGTTGAACTCACTGATTACACCTGGGCGAGGTTCATTGGTCTGCGGCTGCGGGATAGCCTGCTCATCAGATGCCTGGGCGATCCGGTCGATTCGCTGAGTAGCGTTATCGCTCAGCTGGCCGCGCTCAATGTTTCCCGTGTCGATATCATTTTTCGCGAGAAAGGTTCGCTCTTCATTGATGTGTTCTGACACATCCACAGACTTTCCTGCGTGGATGGATTCGTTAGCAGAATCCATAGCCCTGACGTGACCGGCTTCTGTTGAGGCGTCAGTAGCCAATCCTGGTGCTGATTCAGTGACGTAATGGTCATGAATAAGGTGAGCTGTCGCGGCATCCTCATGTACGCTGGTAACGGAGTTGGCATGCTCTTCGCGCAAACGTTGATCAATCCTTGATAACTCTGCTTTAGCTTCGAAGAGTTTGCCCCCCGGGGAGTGCTCCGCCAGGGTATCTCTGGCATCACTCAGGCGTGAATTTGCCTGAGCTATCTGCCGGTCGATATCAGATAATTGCGCTGACCTTGCCGCCCTTGCTTGCGAAAGTGACTTACCAGACCCTTTTATCTCAGCGTTTGCGACCTGATTTCTCTGCTGAGAAAGCCTGTCAATTATCCTCTGGCTATTTGCAACCTCGGACTGCCAGACTTTACGATCTCCTCGCGATAAAAGCTGCGATGCTTTTTCTTGCAAGCTGTCGACATATGCGCTGTATGGAGGTTGGTCAGCACTGGCCGGAGATGCAGTCGTTCTAAGATCAGTAACCTCAGGGGAGATTTTTGGTGAAGCCACTTCATCGTGATGCCTGCTCCGCCCCCCAATCAGTCCAAAAGCGCCACCCAACGCAAATTCGGTCACGCGGCTGGCCGCATCTGCCTGGCGCATTTGTCTTGCCTGATCGTGAAACCCAGCATCATCCAGAATGGCCGCACGCCCCCAACGGTCAATTTCGCCGGTAGCACTGTTTTCCGCGCCGCCGAGCAGGAAGCGAGAACCGTATAAAACAGCGCCCTTGCCGAAACCAGCAAAGCCGGGAATAGCCGCACCAGCACCTGCGGTGAGGCCACCGACCGCGCCATAGTTTTCAAGGTCTTCACCAGTAAGACCGATTTTAGCTCCTTCAGCGTGCGCCTCCGTCTGCCCCTGAGCAGCAGCCAGCACGATACCTGCTACTGGGTTCGCAACCATAGCAGCCAGCGATGGCGCCTGTTGAGCCAGTCCGCCAAGGATTGTGCCTACCGTACCGACCTGCTCGCTGTCGAAATTTTTATATTGTGGCAGCTGTGCTTCCGTTGGCGGTGCGGCTTCGGCAGACTCAAGCCCGGCGCGCTGGGTTTCGTCGCTGCCGGTGATAGCAGCGCCCGCCAGCATCTGCGCGCCAGACACCCGCATCTGCGCATTACCAGTATTAGCTGCGATGCGCTCCAGAGACGTGCCGGCGTTGCGTAGCCCGGTAGACAAACCGATGCCGATCCCCTGAAGAGCACCAGCATCAATTTTCTTCAGGCTTTCACCGCCGTTCTGCGCCAGTGTATCGTCAAGCTGCTTGTCGTATAACAGGCTCATTTGCTTACCTCAATGACTACCGGTCGCCCATCGCTGCCAACAACCTTTCGCTGAGAAGCGGCATTTATCAGCACCTGGTTGCCATCTACGTCAGGGGTAAATGTGTAGGTGCCATTGCGAAGACCGTTGTTGACGCTTTGCGCATATTCACCCAGGCGCTTTATTCCGTTATTGATGCTGTCCTTGAAGGTGTTTTCGCTGATGCCTGGCGGCGCGATGATAGCTGCGCTTCCGATCTTTACAGGCGTGCCGATGATTTTATGCAGCGCGTCACCATCCGGCGGACGATTAAGGTCGCCGCCGCTTCCCGCGTGGTATGACTTAACCACTGGCAGTAGTTGCTGGATTTGCGACACGCTCAGGCCAGGGTATTCGCTTTTGATTTTGGACATTGTGTCCTCTTCAAATCCTGCGCCAAACTTCACCTTTGCCGCACCATCGACTGGGTTAATCAGGCGATTACCCCGATCTACTGCCAGCGCTGCGGTATAACCCGCAGGCGTGTTTGCCAGACTGGCCACCGCAGAAACCTGCAAGGAGTCGCCGCCTACCTCGCGCGCCAGACGTGTTGCTATCGCCGGTGAGCTACTGGCCTGCGTGTTGCGCCAGAACTGGATACGCTGATCCGGCGTCATACGGGCGTATGCGTCCTGTGTGTTGTGAAGTTCGTCAGGCGTCATCAGGTTTTTACCGGCTGTAGGGCCATACTTCTGTGCCAACGAATCAGAGTTAACCATTCGTTGCATGAGCTGCTGCCCCCATGTGCCGGGCTGATCAATAGCATCGCCAGCGTTTAGGGGCTGAAGTGGCTGACCTGAATCGAGCGCGCCTACAGCCTGCGGATTTTGCTGAATATCTGTACGGCGTTTGTCGACACCGCGCTGCACAGCATCGAGCACTTTGTACTCGGTTTCAGATCCGCCATTCTGCTTCAGGTCAAGACGCATGGTATCCAGCTGCTGCTGAGCCAGCGACGGTGGCAGATTCATTAGCTGCTGAGTTTTAACCATGGCACCACGGAGTACCTCGGCCGCGCCGTCATACTGCGTACCCTGGACTGTGGTGGTGTAATTCTGCCAGTCAGTTTGTGAAGGAATTTCACCGCTGGCGATCCGGTTCTGCATGATGTCGCTGGCGTGTGATGCAGCTGTTTCGCGTTTAGCTGCCAGCGCGGCCTGTTGCGTCTGCTGAGCGATCTGGAAAGCAATTGCCCTGTCATTGTTAGCCTGGGCCATGCGATACAGGGACTGGGTTTGCTCCATCGATAAATGCCCGGTATTGACCCCAGGAGCTAATGCTGCGGGGTTGTCTACCGCATTCCATGCCCTGCTTGCCTGGCCGTCGTCAATTTCTCCGCCGTAGCCTTCCTGTTTCGCCATCGCTTTTGCAACGCTGGTCAGCTGCTTCGCATCGCTCGGGTTGAGCTTAGCGTCAACCGGAATGCCTGTTGCGCTGCTAACAGCCTGGGCGTACTGAGTAGGATTGTTGTTATCTGACTGTGGCGCCCAGCGGTTAATCAGGGATGTCAGCGTGTCGTCGCCGTTGTTGATGTGGTTGCGGATCAGCTTAAGGCCAGCGCGCAGACCATGCTCCGGTGTATCAAACTGCTCGAACCCTGTGCCGTTGTCGCCACCTTTTCCCAGCCAGCTGTTACTGGTGGAATAACGAAGGTTTAGCGGGTTGTTGTTGCGTGTGGCCAGCGTGCCGGAAGAACCTTTTGCCGCAGCGTTATCAAGCTTCTGCGCCTGTATCTGGCTCATCAGATGCTCAGATGCGTTATTCGCTGCCCACAGCCCTTTAGCGTACTCCCATGAATTCAGGCCTTTCTGCTGCATCTGCGCCTTTATGGCTGGTGGCAGGTCGCTGTCGTTAACACTCTGTAACCAGCTCTGCTGTAGCGCCTGCGAACCATTCGGATTCTGGAGGATTTGCGATCCGATCTGCGATGCAGTGTCTTCAAAGTTACTGAGCTTTATCTGCGTCGCCTGGCCCTGCCCCCAGTTAATGGCCTGATTCTCTACCTGCCCGCGAGCCTGCGCCCAGCGAAGGGTGTAATCCTGCTTTTCTGATTCGCTAAGCTCGGGGTGGTTGGAAAAGAAATCCTGCTCATGCTGCTTTGCGATCTGCTGTGCTGCGGGGATGTAGTCGATGCCTGTCTGCGATTTCTGTTGTGCATCATTCAGGGACTGGCTTAGCGCCGACTGCGAGTTAACGAAGTCGGTCATGTACTGCGTGTTTTTAACAGCGGCCTGCTGCTGCCCAAGGCGGATAGCTGCATCTGCGAAAGAGTTAACGCCCTGTAAAACCATCTGGCTATCGGTTGATTGCGTTGGCGTGTTGATGGTGGACGGGCCAGCCGCGCGAATGCCAACCTGCTGCTGATAAACCGGGATTCTCGCCATCGTTCAACCTTATTTTTTAAACAGTGATCGGGTGCTGTAGAAAGAGCCGGCAGTGGATGCCGCGCCGCCGAGCAGGCTTAGTAACCCTGCCTGCTGGGATTTGGCAGAAGTTCGCAGCGCACTGGCCTGATTGTTCAGGTTGGCAATTTGCGTGCGTCCATTGTAATCAGCGTTCGCTGCGTCCATCTCAGTATCGATGGCGGTGGATCGCTGTATCAGGGCATTGGTGCCGCCGGTGCCGGTGCCGTTGTCAGCGAATGCGGCAGACTGACCGGCAAGAGCCTGCTCGCCCTGCCTGCGAACCTGAGAAACCTGCGACCCGGTTTGCAGCGCAACGTTTCCAGCCTGCTGGTCGAGAAGATTGGCGTTTAGTCGGCTTTGTGATGCGGCACTGTTCGCGCCGCTTATATTGCTCAAAGCGCCTAATCCTGCCGCGCCACCGGCAACCCACGGTAATGCTGCTGCTGCCATTATTGCCTCACTATGCTGTAAGATTTGGCATCCGTGCCGCCTGGCATAACCCGGCGCAACGTGCCTTCATATTCGAATCCGAGCAGCTCAAGCCATCGGTCAGCCTCTGGCGTGATGCTAAGCGTTTCAATGCGATCGTAATCATCTCGAACAGCGCCAATCAGTCGGGACGCCGCGCGATAGAGTTTCGTCCACTGGTGCGGCATCCCTTCCGAAACAATCATGTGCAGGTAGGCCCGGCCATCACTGACCGGTAACAGCCCGCCTATTGCAACCACTTCGCCAGCGTGAATACCGGTAAAGCAGTTGCCCGTCATCAGGTATTCGCCATAGGCAATGGTCAGATCGAGGTATTGCTGGCAAGCCTGCGGCTTGATGCTCAGTACATGCTCTGGCCTGAAGTCGATTATTTTCATTCGCCTGATGTCCATGCGCGCGGGTATACCGCACAGATTGTCATTGGCAGCGGTTGAGCCTGAGATATTTTCAGGCATCCGCTGAGGTTGTAGTCGCCTGGCCAGTCGATGGTTTTTATCTCCGAGTACGCACCGGGAGCCTTGTCCATCTTGTCGCTGTAGTCGCGGGTTTCGATGGTGTCAGCATGTCGTCCATCCTCATCAGAAACCTTGCCGCCCAGAGAATTGACGAACAGGATCGCCGCCTTATTGACGCGCTTAATTTTGGAGTCCTGGAAAGGAAGCGTTACCAGCTCGGAGGTAAAAGGCAGGCCAGCATTTACGATGGATGACGGCCACTGTAGCGAGATAGCACCTTTCGTAACGACCACGTCCGGGTGCGCTGCGCCGTCGGTAGTAACCGTGACCGTTTCACCTTCAAGGTGTGACAGCCCGCTAACAGAACTCACTGCGTCGCCCTTATAGGTAAGCCCGCAGTCCACGTAAAACGACTCGGCCAGCGACTGGGTATAGACGTCCCATGCTGGCTTCATGAATTCCACGTAGCGCCGCGACACGCCGTTAATAGTGCGCCGCACGACCAGCCAGAGGTCATCGCGGTTACCGTCCGGATCCGGGATTGTCGTGACCGACTCAACCACGCCGCCAACGTTATGCCGGTGCCAGCCGATAACTTCCTGTTCGGCATTGTAGGTAAGCGCCACCAGCTCGCCGTTGGTCAATACCACCCACACCACATTGTCCGGCTCCTGTTGCCAGGCGAAATCGACAATGCCGGTTGAGGTAATGTGCTCCGCCAGGACAGACAGGTCGGTCGAGCTGTACGATCCGCTCTGGTAATCAGCAGTAACTGCTCGCACTTTCCTGCCAGCGCGCTGCACGAACAAAACGGTATTACCCACCACGATCGCGTTAATGCCTTTCGAGCCGTATTTCGATTCCTGGACGATCTGGATGTTATCGGGGCCAAAGGCGCTGGTAGTCGTAGAAGGCGAGCACGTAAGCTCACTGCTGGCTGTGCCGATGATTAACGAGCTGCCGGAGGCCATCCACTGAATTGTGCTGGTAGAATCTGCCTCGATCTGCACGTTAATGCCGTCATCTGATTGAACCTCGAAGCCATTACTCATCGCCGTGAAATTTTCAAAATCAGAGGCCACAGAGAACCAGAGTTTATTGCTACCCGCAAACACCAGGCGGCTTTTGTAAAACGTAACCTTCGTTGGGAAGCCGTTAGATTCTGACCAGTCCGATGCTGCCCAGCGAGATGTTGCAAAACCCGAGTTCGCGACCGAAGCCGGTAGCTCCTGAATTACTTTTCCAACTGCGGTGCTTGCACTGGTAACAGAGGTTATAAGCACCGTCCCCCAGCCACCGGTAGCATATCGCCATGGCACGCCGCCTCGACCATCGTAATGAACACCAGACGTCCAGGTGGGTTGCGTTGAGCCTGTGCTCCCACCCTTCATGCACTCATAATATTTCCCATCTGAGCGGCAATAGTCACCAGTGGCAAAGCTTTTCCCCTGCTCCCACGCATCAATCAATTGCGGTACTGAAGCGCTGTAATCAACGCTGGCCTCGATATAGAAAAGCGATCCAACCATGCCGCTGCTAAAAATACTGCTGTTGGCGGTTATTGTGCAGAGCTGGCTGGTTGTAGGCGTGCCGTCCGGACTGGTTGCTCCAGTGGGTGACCACGGACGCCATGCATTCGTATAGACTGTGATGTTTCTGGATGGGTTTACATTTGCAAACGGGCCTCCCGATGCGCCGTAATCTAAGGGCGTCAGGCGCCAGTCGGTGTTGCTGTAACGGCTAAGCTTGTATGGAGGTATCTGCCCCGTGTAACAGCAGATATAAATCACATCTCCACTTTGCACCATTGACAGGCCAAAGCCGCCATCGTCGTTTGTCAGATCGTCCGCGCCATACGGAGAGGTTATCTCCATCACGCCACCAGAGCCGTTAAGCGCTACTCCGTGGTCTGAATAAAAGCGGACATACCCTGGCCCGAATTCCATCACAAATGCCTGGGTCGTATTGTATTCAAACCGCGCAAGCCACGCCCTTTGCCCTGAGTTCTTCAGTTCGCTGACAAAGTACGTTCCGCCGCGGCGCTCGGCCGGGCCTTGAGAGCGAGGGATAAAGTTCAGCAGCTTTTTGCATCCGTTCTTCCACTTCTGAAAGTCGGTCTGCGCCAGCATGAGGGGAGAAAACTCACCAGCGTTAAAGCTGTTTATTGCAGGGGTGGCTGATGGCATCACAACCTCGCTGTATACCAGGACGTTTCCTGTTGCTGAATGGGTGGGCGCTCAATGGCGCTAACCTGACGAGCCTGGCGGATCGCCATATCGTAGCCCTGTAACGCGGCCTGTTTCTTGGTGGATGATTGCGTTATCGACTCGCAAATTTCTACCGACAGCGCGCAGGCAAAGGCTTCTGCGAATGCCGAATCGTAGATGGATGGGTCAGTCATGCGCGCGCCGTAGCGTAGGTGAAGCGGCGCTTCCATATCAGCAAGTATCTTGCGCCCTTCAATCTGATAGCGCGGAGTCGGCATATGCCAGTCGCATTGCCAGTCCTGGCGGATCGCATCAGACACCATATCGATGCGCAGGCAGTCAGCCGGCAGCTGATACTGGAATGCGTACCCATATGCAGGCTTGTCGGTCAGCGCTGGGAGTTCGGCGCGCTTAATTGCGAACGACCATCGATACACTCGGAGCAGGTTATCAAGGACGCCATCATAAACAGCCTCAATCGCGCGCGAGGCCGCATTGTTGTCAGTCTCGCTCATTAGCCTTTCGCTACCCAGCTTGGTCAAAGCCCGGTTTATGATGATTATCTTTGTCGTCATATCCCACCAAAGAAAAAGGGGCCTAAGCCCCTGTGTTATTTCAAAAAAATGAAGTTAAACTTTGAAGGAATCCACCACTGCCTTAAACAGGTAATCCTTCGTTCGCTGCTCAAGCGGAAGCTCTTCATAGGGAATGAAACATGGGTGTTCTTTTTTTGCTACATCCTTTTCAGGCCCATATTTCCAGCCATCCGTTTTTTTCTGCGCCAGCCAGCTATTGTGTGAGTCTGCTGGAGAGCGATCACCGCTAAGGTGGAAATCAACACCGAGCAATGCACTATCCTTCTGCCATTGAGGAGCATTTCCCCAAGTGGATTGGGTGTCATCGCCAATGCTTTGACAAAATGCTCTGTTAACATTGTGCGCAATTTTGGCAATTAATAATTTATCCATTAGATCCCCATTAGGGGCCGAAGCCCCTGTGATTAAACGCAACAACTTAAACGGTGTAGTTGCGGTTATAGGCGCGCCATGCCGCAATATCTTTCACCAGAAACGCGGAGAAAGCGCCGGCGGTCAGCGGGCCGGTCGATACGTTGTAACGCACGCCGAGGTAGCGCAGGTACGTGCCGGATGGCAGCTTAACCATGGTTAGGGTCTTGCCTGCGGTCAGGTCTGCCAGCTGCCAGGTTGGGCTGGTGTAGTGAACGGTCGAACTGGTCAGGCCTGCCGCGGCTGAAGATTCCAGCGTAACGGAGACGGTAGCCGCGCCAGCAGCGGTGGCGGCAACGTCGGTCTGGATAACCAGATAGACGTCTTCGCCGGTGCCGATATCAACGCCTGAGTTGTAGTTAAACGCCGGGTTCAGATCGGCGACATTGGTAGAGATAGCGGTCGCGGTGACCGCCTGGCTGTCGGAAAATTCGAGTTGCTTATCAACGTACATGGTCGCTCCTTAAACGATGCGGGATTCAGTGGTGTTCAGGGCGTCAATGCGACGGAACGGGATGCCACTGAATACAGTCGCAGGACGGCCACCGACGTCTTCATAGGTCAGCGTGCCGCTAGCAACCTTGTTAACTGTCTGGCGGCGCAAAATTGAGCCGATGGTACGGTTGCCGTAGTAAACCGGCGTAACACCACTCAGGCTGTGAATTTTCTCGGCTGCCTGTGTCATCAGGTCAATGACGTCAGCCCCGGCAGAGGCGTTCTTACTCAGAGTGGCGGTATCGATATTCGCGATACGAACCACGTAGCGCCAGTCGTGCAGAGCGATGCCGCATTTCCACTGGTATTGGTCCATATAAGCACGGTAGCGCTTACCCTCTGCATCGAAACCGTCACCTTCACCAAGGTCGTTATGGATCAGGCCAGCCTTCGAGCCTTTTGGATAAATCCCGTGAACGGTATTGGCGCCCCAGCCCACCAGCCAGATCGACGTCAGGTTAGAACCGGTGCCGCCTGCGTCAATGATGTTAGCCTTGTTTGCGCCACCAGCTGCGATGGCACCAAAGCGCGGGCCAAGGCCGGTGAACGCTTCAGGAGTGCTGTTCACGTCACCATAGAGGATGGTGTTCTGCATGCGCTGGTTCATTGCTTCAAGGAAAGACGTAGCTTGAAGCAGGCGGAAAGATCCGGTGTTGCCATTCAGCATGGCCAGGTCTTTATCGATTTCGGAGCGAGCTTCCAAAATGCCGCAGGCTTCATCAATCTGAGCCGTTGATGCCTTACTTGGCGGAACACCAGCGTTGATTTTACGGAAAAAGACATCCGGCAGGCCGGTGCGTGTAGTGATGCGGTGTCCGGTAGGCAGATTACCTTCATACCACGGCATGTCATTCAGCATTTCGTTGGACTGGTTCAGTAGCTCTGCAACTGCCGCCGTACCGCCATTCGGATCCAGTGTCTTTGCCACGTCGAGCAAAGTGTACTTTCCGGATAGTGTAGCCATTAATAATTCTCCAATTTTCGTTATTGCATGTCAGGCCAAAGGCGCTGAGCGAGTGAAGTCTCACCGCCTTGCGGAGAGCTTTTTGCTGCTACTGATTTGTCTTCGTTAATGGCCGCGCCGATCTTCAGGAACATCTTTGCGATAACGGGACTGTTGATGAGGCCGGATTTGTCCAGCATCTCAATGAATTCAGGCGGGGCGAACGTGTTGACGGCTTTCGCCATCACAGCCTTGTTCTCGTCGAACTGAGCGCCCCATTCCTGCTTGATCGTCGTCAGGTCGGTTTCGGCCTGCTTGGTGACGGCGGCCTGCTGTGCTTCAGCCTGCAGGGCCTGGTGTGCGTTCCACTTTTCCGCCAGGCCCTGCGCCTGCTGCTTGTTGAGGCCAAGCTCATGCATCCAGCTGGAGGTCTGTTTAGCGAATGCGCCATCCTGACCCTCTGGCACTGGCAGCTCATAGCCGTCTGCGCTCTCAGGGCGGCCCAGCTTGGCATAAAGCGCTGACCATGCCTCGTTGTCGCCATCTTTCGGTAGCTCCTTCAGGAATGGCTCTGGTGCGGCTTGCTGTTGCTCCTGCTGTTGATCGCCACCAAGTAGAGTCGCACCTTGCTGTGCAGCTTCAGTGGATTGTGATTCTGTTGCGGCTTCGGTACCCGCGGCTGCTGACTCTGCGCCAGCCAGGTCTCGTTTGACGTTGAAGAAGTCTGATAGCTTAAACATTCTCGTTCAGTGCCTCGCTGAGCTTTCCGATCGCCTCAAGAATCTGGACGTCATCGAGCGTGGTGTAATTGATGATTCGGTGCGCCATTTCCCGCCTGCCCTCTGCGAGCATCGTTGCGTGCGTATCGACTGAGCCGCTGACCTTTGAGATGGCCACAGAGCTTTTCAGGAGCTTTGCAAAGTCCATCAGGTCAGCCAGTACGCGCTCCTGTTCAGGCGTTCGTTTGCCATGCTCACCAAACACAGTCCGGTAAGCGCGGAGCAAAAGGAGTTCGCGCCTGTGTGAAAACAGACGTTCTTTCAGGGTTGCCATGAGTTATCTCTTACTGAGGTGCGGGGAGTGGTGAGTTAAATTTTTGCTGGGCTGACGCCAGACTGTCGGCTGCCTGCGCCAGCGGCTGTGCTGATTGCAGGACATTTTGCAGCTGCTGCTGCTGAATCTGCTGAGCCTGCATCTGAGCTTCTTCGTCGGCATCCATGATGAGCGACTTAGGCATGCCATTGATGTCGCCAAACTCGCGCAGAATGTCACCCATCTTAAACAAGCCCATGATTTTAGGGTCTGACTGAGCCAGCGATGCGGCCACCTGCAACGTCTGAGCGATACCGGTGCCTTCGTCAGCTCGCTGCATACGAATGAGCGGCGACTTATAGTCGATGTCGAACTCAGCGCCCGCGTCAATCAGCTGCTGCGGCGGATCCGGGAAAAGGCCCATGCGCGCACAGATATCCACTTCACGCTCAATCATCGGCCCGAGCTGCTCTGACATAATGCGCCCCATCGTCGGGGCCAGAAGCTGCCCCTTCTCCTGAGCGCGCAGCATTGCCTCGGTAGCGGTCATCTCTGTGTTCTGTACCAGAATCTGGAACAGTGTCACCAGAAACACGTCGTTGATCAGCTGGCGCTTCTGCTCCATCATTTCCATGCCGAGCTGCGGCTGCGCGCCGACATTGAACGGAATGGCCAGCGCATTACCCTGAGCGCTCACAGCACCGGAGTTAATGCTGCCGGGCACCAGAGAGAAAGCATCAAGCGCCCCATCGTCAGCCACCAGCACCGGCGGCCGGTTGGCGAGCTGCGCGCCGATCAGCGTCTCTTTATTCATCTCGTTCAGGACTTTGATGTCAGGGAGCGCCGTCATGCCAGGCCCGCGACCGTAGGTTTCGCCTGGCGATTTGTAGTAGCGGCCAATGCAGTACGGCATGGTGTGATAGCCACCCTTGCGCACGATCTTATTGCCGGACACGCTGATGTAGAGTGACGACCACGGCATGCCATCGGGGCCGGGAACTGGCTCACCGTTGACGTAGCGCACGTTGTCGTTAGGGCCGACGCGGTGCAGAAAGTCGTAACGCTCCATTGGGGTATTCTCAGCCGCGCGCTGAATGTTGTCCGGCAGAGCATCCTTGCCAAACTGCTGTACTGCCTGTCTGGCGGTCAGGGTGAATTTTCGATGAACGAGATCAACAATCCCCTGATAGTTTTCTTCGAAATAGATTTCCTGAAGCGGGTAGCAGATGTAGCGCGTGCCTTTGCCGGGCAACTCGTCAACGAAGATGCAGCCGTTACCGAACGCGCCTTGAGACACGTAATTCTCGCTCATCTGGTTAGCAAAGTTGGCCGCCGGTGAATAGCGAACGCGAAACAGGATTCGGGTGCATTCTTCGAAATACTCCTGCACCTCGTTGTCATCAGCAAAGCGCTCGTTTTGAAGCCCGTGCCACATCTGCGTGCGTGGCGTCACAACTGACTCCACAGCAGCTGCGAATCGCTCCAGCGCGAGGATAGGCGTTGAGTCGATTGCTTTCTCTGAGCGCTTGGAGCCGTCCTGTTTCTTCTTGCTGAAGCCAGAAGCACGGGGCAGGCAACGCTCGGCAACCTCTTCCCAGTGCTGCTCCCAGGTCTTGCGCGACTGCTCCATCGAGTGCTGATCGCGCATCACCTGTTTGATGAGTTCTTCCTGGCTTTTATCCATGTTACCCACCTAAAAGTGATTTCTGTCCTGACGAGCTGGCTGATACCGAACTGTCACCACCGGCACCGGTCAGCAAGTTAGCGTTAACGCCTTTGCGCTGGCGGCGGCGGAGAAGCTCATCAGCCTGGCTTAGTGCGGAATCGGTATTGACCGGATCCGCTGTTGTGATAGTTGTTGAGCCTGCGTTGCTGCCCAGGCCAATAGCTGAAGTGACTCCGCCGATGACGGAGCCGATTGCTTTAACTGCTTCACCCATAAGTCACCCAAAGAGGTCGTAGTCAGTGTTTGCCATGCGAGCTTTCTTGCGTGGCGCGTTAATCTGGAATCGCTGACGAGCCATGCGGCGCATCATGTAGGCGTAACGGACGGCGTCGAGAACGTCGTCGCTGGTTTTCACTATCTTCCCGTGGTCGTCACGGTGGTACATGCGGAACTCTTCGAAGAAGTCCGGACAGGTGCTGAACACCTTGAATTTCCCGTCAAGCATGCGCTCGCGTATTTCGTGGATGCCAGGCTCAACCTTGTTACCGCCGTCTGGCCACGTTGCGTGTTCTCCCAGCATTCTGAAGCCTTCAGCCTTGTATTGCTCTTTCAGCTGCTGGCCGCCACCCTTCTCATGCTGCAATCCGTCGTGCGGCCACGCTACAGGGATGTGTTCAGCCCACGGCTTAACGAGGCGCCATGCTTCATCGGCCTTTTTGTTCTTGGCCTTCCACACATGGGCGACGTAGATAATGTCGGCGTCCCGATCTTCCCATAGCTGAATATGGGCCTGCGGGTGATCCCATCCAAAGTCCTGCCCGTTTATCACGAAGAAGTGCTCAGGACATGCAAATGGCTGGCACATAATCTCGTCATCAGCGATGTCATAGATTCGGCCATGCCCCAGCATTGGAATGCCTTTGGTTCGCATGTCGCGCTGGTGCGCCGGGAAGGAGGCCAGTAGCTCTGTTTTAACCTTTTCGCTCAAGTGCGGAGCGTCATCCCAGCCTACGTTCATGCACGTTTGCGCCGGGCTTGGGTTATCCATGAAGCCGATAACCAGATCGGTGCGCCCGTTCTCTGGCGTGAAGGTCAGAATGCCGCGACCGCCGTTACCTTTGTCGCCGGTAGCGGTACGCGTCAGAACCTGCGGGAAGATGTCCGGGTCTTTTGGCTCCTCATCGATATGGAACCAGTCGACGCTGTCACCCATCAATGCGTGCTGTCCCTGCGAGTACGACCAGAACTGAATCTTTGCCGTGCCGCCAGACTTGTGTTTGATGTAAACAGAACGGACGGCATTTGGCGTACCGGTCATAGCCTCAACACCAACAATCAGGTCGCCGGGTATCAACCCACCTTCCCATCCGTTATCCGTCTTGCGTCCGATGATTGGCGTTTGCAGAAGGTCGCGGCATTTCTCGCCAGAGTAGCCCAGCACCCATATCAGCGGAGCGTGGTCGAACTTATGGCCCGGCCATCCTTCAGGGTAATCACCCATTGCATGAATGGCGTCGATATAGGTCGCTGTCTCGGTCTTGCCAACACGGTTAGCTGCGATGAGAGCTGATTGCGAGTATTCGCTGGTGCTTGCGATGAAGCGCTTTTGCCAGGGGTGACGAGTGGAGAAAAAGTCACGGTAGCGATACACGCTGATGCGGCGCTGCTTTTCCTCAAGGATGGCGATCAGCTCAATCTTCTGCTCGCGTGTCAGATTGTCCATTCACCAGCCTCGCGAGTTTTTCGTTCAGCTCTGCGTCAGTCATTGTGTTAATGCCGCCAGAGTGCTCAACCTTGTCAGTGAAAATCTTCAGGTGCTTGCCAAGGAGTTCATATCCCTTCAGCGCAGAAGTGGATTCATATCGAAACACTGCTGCAACTTCGCCATCTTCGGTTTCACACATAACCGGATCGCCGTTTGGGTGCTTCACCCGCTCTGCCTGCTCGCACCGACGGATGTTTCTTACAATGCCTTCGATAACAAACTGAGCACTCAGGCCTACAGCCTCGTTGCGTTCTGCTGCCAATTCTTTGACCCGCTGCCGAATGTTCGGCTTTGACAGGTTTTCACTCGCTATTTGCCTGGCAGAGGTTTCGCTGTACCCGGCCCTGATTGCTGCCTGAGTACCGTTCAAATCGACAATGTACTCATGGCAGAAACGCTCTTGCTGGTCGTTTAAGTCCGCCATTTGGAATTTCCTGCTGGTTGGATAGATATAACCCTCGGCAATGCCGTAACTGGCAACCGATGATTCAGTGAGAATGTTCTGTCAAAGGCACTCAGTGAATGCCTTTTGCAGAGCTTTATAAATCAGGATGAATATGCATGCGCAGCTATACCGATAGCCAAGCCGCATATAACTAACAGCCAAGCATAAACCCTGTATTTATTGCACCTCTTCCATGCGGCTGATGACTGATGCATTGCCGCTACAATCCCAACCCCGTTCGCATAGCAGTGCTGACACAATCCAGCTGTAAAAACGAGAAATGCCAGTACATAAAGAGCTGCAACCATATTTATCTCCTTTGCCATTATCGATGGCCCTCGGCGAAGGCCATCTGTAATGCTTACTTGTCGTCTGAGGTGACGTCAGGATAAATAACCCCTTCGTACACTTCTTTCAGGCGCTGAATGCGCGCGCTGATATCGTCAGGATTGATGCCTGGCGTTTTGGCCAACTCCAGTGCTGCTTCGTGCAGAGCTTCCTGAATCATCTTCTGCTGCTCTTTCTTTTCTGCTGCTGTTGCCATGATCGCTCCTTAAGAGATAGAGGCGGCAGTTACTGAGCCACCGGAGATAGTTAGCGTGATTTTTCTGGTAGCGGTGCCGATGGTTAATGCAAGGCCGGTCGTTACAGGAATGGATAGCACCTGCGTGTTAGTAACGATGGCGGTCGAGTCAGGCAGCGACACGGAGTTAATCGCGCTTTGGCTGATGCTCGCTGTGCCGTTAGCCGTCACGGTGCCGGCGCTGTTCTTCACAGGCAGCACCTGACCGTTATCAACTATCGACTGATAGGCGTTAACGTCGACGTTGGTTCCCTGATACATCATCTGGTAGAAGTCCTGCTGATCGTTGTTCGTGATGCGCAGGTATCCCATTGGCTGCCAACCGGCAGAGAGTGCAGATGTGAGTTGCTGATTCATTCCGCCATAGTCGTTGGCGTGTAATATTTGACAGGCAGTAATAGCCATTGGTGAGCCTCCGTTTTAAAAAAGGATTCTCCCTGGTGGTAAAGCATTATCAGAGCCACTCATTAAATGGCTCTTGTAATGCTAATCGCCTTTAAGCTGAAGCTTCAGCGCTTGTGGTCGCGCTGTCCGCTCCGCTTTCGTCGGCTGCTTCGTCACCGGCGCTGGCTGGCTCAGTGCTGTTAGATTCGATACCGAGGCTTTTGTACTGTGCCGTTAAAGCAGCGGCCAGCCCTTCAGTTTTCTTTTCTGCCAGCTTGCTGACGATCAATGCCTGGACATCGGCATCTTGCAGTACGGTTTTCAGTTCGTCTGAAGTCACTTCTACGGCCATGGTTTCTCCCTAACCCAGCTTTTTAGCCAGGGCAATCAGATCGTCGATTACGGCGTGCGCCTGAGCGCCCGCGGCTTCCACCAGCTTCTTCAGGCGGGCCAGCACGGCGTCGGTGTTGTCAGTGCTCACGGCAGTGGTTTGCGTTACTGTTGGCTGCACGGTGGTTGTGCCTACAACAGGTTCAGCAGTCGCGGTGGTGTCGGTTACGGTGTCGGTCACGGGGGCTTCCTTTGATTGCGGCTCCGCTTTAGTCAGGAGCCATTTGATGGGGTTCATTTTGCTTCTCCGCAAACGCGGGTGTAGGTGTCGTTGTGCGTGTTGATTTCGCGGACGGTGCGGATATCCATCACGTCAGCGTCTTTGCCGTAGGTGTAGATCGGGCCAAACAGCGTGCAGCTGGAATCAGCTACAGTCGTGGGGTTACTCTGGCCGATTGAAACTGGACTGGCGCAGCTTTGCACGAGCATCGCTGTCACTGAGAGCAGAATTAGTCGCCTGAACATCTTTCACCACCTTCACGTTTTCTTTCTGCTTTTCAGCCACTGCGGCGACCTGTGCGGATTCGACTTTTGCTGCCGTTACGTCAGCTTTAGCCTGTGTCTGCGTGGTGCCGATTTTCTTGCCGCCAAAGTAAGCACTCAGGATTGCGGCGATGAACGCCAGGCCAGCGAGGATTTCAGTCCACCAGTTAGCGATAAGGCTCATGGCTGCACGTCCATCTGTTGTTTCCGGTCGAGTAGCTTGCGCTGGCGCACGAACTGCGAGACAACGGCCATTGCAACCATGAAAGCGCCGATCATGCCGAGGTAGTTCTGCGGCAGGAACGATTTAATATCAGGTGGCAGCATGTTCCAGGCATTCATTGCGGCGTCCGGAAACGACTGCACCCAAGCGCTCAGTGCGGAACCGGCGGAAGCCAGCCACACCGACCAGGCTTTAAACAGCAGCCGTGCATGCGAGACGAATTCGAGGGAACTGTATTTGCGGACCAGCAGCAACACGACGACGGCCACCAGCACGACGAGAAGCCAGATGATGAACGTCATATCAGCCCCTTGTAGATGTCGTAAGTGCCGGTTCGCATCACTTCAGCGTGGCGCTGGGCGCGTTTAGGTGTCTGCTTTGCCCACAGGCTTTGCAGCATGCCGCTGGAGCCGCCGGTAAAGTTACCATTGGAGATCATCACCAGCGTGTTCCGGAAGCTGGCCAGACCGGCAACGCCCATTTGATACGCCATGCTGTAAATGATGTCGGCTCGTGCCGGGTTGCATTGCTGTAACGCGGCGTAGATAAGAGGATTGGCCCGGCACTGCGTGATGACCGAATCGACGAACACCTGTAACCAGATGTCACCGACCTTTTTCGGCACGGTAAAAACATAGTTTGCCAGGTCTGCGCCTTTCGGGCCGATCTTGATGCCGCAGGCCACCGTCGGGAAACCTTCGGTATCGCGGTACGGTTTTTCGCGGTAGCCCTCTTCGTAAGAGAGAATGCCGATAATCTGACTCATTAGCGCCTTTCCTCTTTCAGGGCCTGTTTTAATTCTGGCTGCGTAGGCAGATTGTCTACCTTTCGCTTGATTTCGTTAACCACCCGATCGCGCGCATCAGCCTTGGCCAGATACTCGCCGCGAAAATAAAAATAACCGGAGACAACTCCGCACGCATAAATACCGAGCGTTGTTGCAATGATGACGACAAGCATCTGCCAGGTGATTACAGGCTCGCCATTCTTATCTTTAATCATCGCGAGACCCTCATTTCGTTACGCATCTCAGCGATCTGAGATACAAGGTTCATATTGGAAGTGGTCAGCTCTTTAACCTGATTCTTCAGGCTTTCGTTCTGCTCTTCCAGGTGCTTCTGCGAGCTTTCGATAATCTGCAAGCGCGCCTGTGTGTCAGCGATGGTTTTCCAGTACTGCCGGATTGTTTCATCCTTCGCAGCATTGTCCGCCCGCAACTCGTTATTGGTTTTCTCCAGGCGCTCGATGTATTTTTCCTGCTTGTCGAGCATATCGATTTGCTGATTGTCGTTAGCGTTCCGCGCTTTGTTGCTGATCCAGTACCGGCTGAATGCCAGCCAGCCATTGATACCTACCGACAGGGCACCGCCCAGGCCAAGGAGTATCTCTTTTGAAAAGTATTCTGCTGCCATAAGCCGTCTCCGGCGATCCCGGTAAGACCGGCTCTTTTGCTGTAGTTTGAAGAAAGTGCGCCGACCCGACAGTTTCTCAGGGGAAATCTAAAGTGATTCGGGGGCGCAAAAGAGAAAGGCCCACCGAAGTGAGCCCCTAAGCTGTTTAAATAAAAAGCAATACGGAATATATTGGACGCTTCTCTAATCACTTAAAACGAGGTAACTATGAGCAGCATGTTAGATCCGCAGAAATATAATGCAGAAAAGCGTCAAAAAGATATCGATTTAACAATTCAAGCTATGGGGCCAACTAACGAAAAATCAGCGTTCCTTCTGGCTGTTCTTGCGAAACAATCTGATGACCCTATTGCCTATTTGAATGAAATTGGTAAATACATTGATGCTGTTTATGCTGCTGGTGAAAACACCGACACAGCAATTGGCTCGACCTTTAGTTCCATGCAAGACATGTATAGAGGTGCCCGCAGCATCTACGAGAAAATAAAAAACATCTAAACAAAAAAGCCCCGGCGATTAGGCCAGGGCTTCTTCAATTCTGTTGCTCAACTACTTGTGTCACGAGCATATCAGAAAAGTACCAGGCTCACGTCTCGTTTTCAAGTTATTTTTGCAATATTTAGCATTTAAGCAGCAATTTTGTGAATTTTCCCATTCATTTCCTGCATTATCGAGTGATATACGGACGCCTCAAGCAGCTCACGGCACCACCTAATGCGCTTCCTGCTGGATTCAACATGGATACCTGTCAGGCGAGATAGCTCATACGCAATATCTTGCGAGCATTTGCGCTCGCAGTAATGCTTAATAGCCACATGCCGGATCGGATTATCTGGTGCGAATATCCGGGCGATAATGGATTCCACAAGGTCGGCATCTTCCTGTTCGTTGGCGCGGTCGAGAAGATTGCTGACTGAGTTTTGCGGGTTAATGATCTGCTGGGCCTTCAGGAAAAGTTCGTTCCCCTTGTAGCCCTGCTTGTGCAGGTTATCGACCACTTCCATAATGCGGGCTGATTCCCGGTCGTTCCACTCTTTACGAACCATCAAACGACCGATGACGCTGGTCTTTCCGCTGTCTGGCCCGACGCTGCCGCCGTACTTTTCGCCCCATACATCCAGCAGGCAACGTACCCAGGCGGATTGCAGTGGAGTAATCAGCTTTACCGGCTTGAGGTATCGCTTCTTAAGATCGGATTTGCGCATTACCTGGGCGAGTTGTGCGAGTGCGTCGCTATTCATGCTGACCTCCTGCTGAGCCTTTTTAACACCTGATATTTGCTAATAAATCGATGACCTTTATTTATGGCCCTGAGCGATCGCATCCGCTTTTTATGCCTCAGATATCTGCGCGGCAACCATACGAACAGGAAAAATGCCCAGGCAAACAATGTGAAAGCCACATCCCATTTCATGCTGCCTCTCTTTGTTTAATCAGCGCCCGCAATTTAGCCCTGTACAACGCACGTAGCGCGTCCAGTTCTTCGCGGGTGTATCGGTGAGGGTTGTTGTCAGATTCGAGCGCTACGACGCGCTGAAGGCCGATTTTTTCGATAAGGTTGATGCGGTATGGCCCGATGTTGCCGGAGTGGTGTGTATTACAAGCTGCGCATTGTGAATGGCAGTTGTCCTCGTTGAATCTGAGCTGCGTTGCCGCCTTAGTAGTCCGGTAATGCCCGGCGTGATAGCTGATCGCCGTTGTGCTGCCGCAGCTGATACAGACTTCCCCGTCCCGCGCCCGGATGTAGTCGTTGAATGCTCGCTGGGTCATGCTCATCCAGTGACTTAACGGCTTCACATCGGCCTTACGCTTATTCCATTCCGCGCGCTGCAACTTCTCCAGGCGTTTTTGCTTGCGCTCGGATTGCTGGCTGGCGAGTTGGATGGCGCATTTAACTGAGCAGGTAGTGTGAAGGCTGTTGCGGGGTGTGAATCTTGTAGGACAGCATTTGCATTTACGGGGTTTCGGCGGTTTCGGCTTGATGCCTTTAGCCATCATCGTCTCCATACCCATTGGGATCGGTCATTTCAAAGAACGCTGCACAATCATCGCAAACATGGCACTCATCGGGTGATAGCGGTATTGCGCACTCTGCGCAGAGTTGATCAGGCGGCTGTATCACGGCTTTCCTCCTGATATTTTTCGAACCAAAAAACAACCGGCTTTTCGACAACTTCAATAAGTCCAAATCGTTCAGCAGTGCGAAAGTTAACGCTGCTCCTACGCCCTCTATCGGCCTGCAATGACACCTGCTTCCTGAACATCTCAAGCGAGTAGGAGGTTTTGAGAAGGTTGCATGGCGCACATGCCGGAAACAAATTGTCCAGACAATCCGCTCCTTGATTGAAAACTTCACCTGTGGCCTTCAGCTTAAAAATGCCTTTTGCTGCCGCCTTCATGCATTGCTCTGAAACACGTAGAACCGCTTCAACGTGATCGGCGTGCCATCCCTTTTCCGGCAACTCGCATCCGCAATATGCGCAACGGCCGCCGAATTTTAAACGCAGCTCTGCCCTTTGTTTTTTTGTTAGCTTCACCGTGCTTTCCTCCGGTTCCATTTGGCCTGCAACAGCCCCCAGACATAATCGAATGTCTGTACCTGGCTGGCGGGTGGGATGGGTTTTCGTTTGCCGCGGCTGCGGGGTATAGGCTGGAATATCAGGTTGTCGAGGGCTTTCTGGGTTGGGCTAACTTGTCGCCGCATTGCGTACCCCGCGTAGCATCTGGTCAATTGAACTCAGCGAGCTGTTTCGCCTGGACTGGGTGAAGATGTCTTCGTGAGCTGGCTTGGCTGGTCTTTCTGATGGTTTACGATTACATAACGCCAGATGGCTGTGACTTTCTATCGCGATAAGGGTGCGGCGACTTGGCTTGTAATCAGGGTTGATTTGATATCGCGCACCCTGCGTTACTCCAAGCCTGACAAGTTCACCGCGACGGTACATGCGTGAAAGCTCTACCTTGACGCTGTTTAGCGTGTATCCCAAACCTGTTAAATGCTTGTAGATATTCCTGGACGGTACGAATTGTTCATGTGATTTTATGAAATCACCTATCAAAATTCTTGCTGATGACATATCAGGCCACCTGTTTTTGTCTGAGTTGGTTGTATTCGCTATCGGCCGGAATCGTCAGCCTGCATCCCACGTTCAGCGCCCATGCTTCCACCTGAGTGAGATAGTGATGCATGTCGCCCGTGTCGAGGTCTGCCGTATGCCGTAGCGTCTGTATCTGAGTCCGATCACCCGTTATCACATCGACCATTTCCCGCGTTTCGTAGCCCAGATAGGTGTGCTTCATCGCATCCTTAACCCATGCCGGAGACGCAAAAGACTTGCCACGCCTGATTAGATAAGCGCTGAGTTCTGCGTACCACATGTGCTGTAAAGAGTTCTGAGGGATGCTGCGTTGATCACGCCATTCGGTGAATTTGATGCGGTATTTTTTGCCGGAAGATACGAGGTCGAAGATTAACTTAGTGAACTGGCCCAGGGTTGATTTGTGCAAACAGAAGTCCTGCACGGCTCACCTCCGGTTTAGCTGCTCCTGCGCTTTCTGAATGTCGTCTGTCATCTTCGCCATAATCAGACGGATAGTCAGATCGCTATAGTCGTTTGCACGGTGAAACATCTTCAGCAGCTCAAGGCCATTGCTGACTTCCTGCAAATGGTCTGGTTTGTTAATGGGGATAATTTCAGCTGTCATGATTTACTCCATGCTTAACAAAACGTAGCCAGGCAGATAACTACCGACGTCGGCAACGTGGATAACCGTTCTTACCACTGACTGGCCGGTGTAGGTTCCTTCATGCCATTCGCGCAACACAATGACGTCATCAACTTCAAACCCTCTATCGTTATTGCGTAGTTCTGCTGTCTTATGGCGTGTAAAGACTGGCTTGTAATGCTCAGGCGTTATCTTCAGTTCATGCGTTGCCATCATTGCTCTCCTGTTTGGCACGGGCGCATCGCCAGACTATCCATGCGGTCTGGACGGTGAAGTTGACGTAATTTCCGTAATCTACGTGCAACTCATTAAATCCAAGCTTGCGAATTAGCTCCTCAAACGCCTTCCGCTCAAGCTCTTCGTTCATCGGATATACCCCGCGAAGCTCATAAGCCACAGCGCCACAGTCACCGATCCGGCCACCAGCGCAACGCCTTTGCATAGTTGTTGTGTTTTCATAATCCGTTCCCCTTCTGGTTGCCGGCTGCCCGGTCAAGGCGTTCGATTTCCGCCACAATCAAGGCTGCAGCCCTTACTAAATTTTCTCTTTGCCCTTTCGGTTTGTAGGTTGCCGTATCCCAGGGCCAATAGCGCTGCGCGTATCCCGCATCACCGACAGCAAAAAGATAAGTCACAGCAGCCCATTGCAGCTGTTCGGCCGAATACTTGTCATCGCTGCTTGGTGTCCATCCCTCAACGGATATCTGCCGTTTTCGCTCAGCGGTTACATCCTGAATTGCTTTACTCATCAAAATCCCCCTTTCTTTGGCTTGCCCTGCTGATCAGCCAAGTAGTCCTGTAAAATATCCAGCGCTAAACCAACGTTTTCTTCTGCGATATCGCGAAGAGTTAGGCTATTTTCATCAGCAACCCGGATGCCCCTTATGACATCGCACAGGTTAAGAAGGTGATTTCTGGCCTCTTCAACAGCGTCTGGCTCTTGGTGTAACGAAATGACGTCGCCCATCAGAACCCCCTCAAAGCGAACTCTGCGCGTAATGCCGCTGAAGCAGCTATACGCATAGCTTTTTGTCTGCTGTACTCCTGCTCTTCATCTTTTATCGGAGAAAGAGCGGCCAGCGTTGCGGTTATGGCCAGTAAAGCTCCATGAGCATCTTCCAAAGCGAGCTGGTCTGGTGTTTTTGAATGTGTCGTCATACATCTGCCCCTCTTGAGTAACGGCGACCTTGTGATTGCTCCTGATGCTGTCCACGCCTGCAAACATTCTCGGCTTCCTGCTGATTTGTGGGTTTGAAATGCCCGTGGCGGAACTCCTGAAATACAGTTCCCAGCTGCCCAAATCGGTTTTTGGTCACGATGATTTCGGCGTATTTTGCTGCCGGAGACTCTTCGTCATAGACGGCCTCGCGGTAAAGCATGATGATGCTGTCGGCATCCTGCTCAATGCTGCCGGAGTCCCGCAGATCTGCGTTGGTCGGGCGGCGCTGGCCTTTTGGTCTTTTCTCAACATCACGGGATAACTGGCTAAGGGACATGACTGGCGTCTTCAGATCCTTTGCCATTCGCTTCAGGCTTCCAGAGATATGGGCAATGGCCAGGTCATTACGATCGGCCTTGGGTTTATCTATCAGGCCCAGATAGTCGACCAAAATCAGAGAAAGCGCCGGGTAGGTACGCTTGTGGCGTTCAGCGATGGCGCGGATTTGCTCAACGTTCATCTTGCTGGCGTCGACAATCCACACATCCAGATTCATGAGCCGACCCAGGCCGTTCGTCACTTTTGCCCAGCCTTCATCGTCCATCTTCGCCGGATTACGTAGCGCTGAAACAGGAAGGTTCCCGGCCCCGGCAATCTGCCGCTCGACGATCTGGTTAGCGTCCATCTCCATGCTAAAAATCAGTACGCCTCGATTCTGGCTTGTGTTCGGCAACTTCTGGCTGGCCACCCCCTCGGCAACGGTCAATGCGAACTCTGTTTTGCCCATACCAGGACGCGCAGCAACAATTACCAGGTCAACGTTGTTTATCCCGCCTGTAATGCTGTCCAGCTCCGGGATTCCGGTCTTCAGGGTGTCTGAATCCTCTCCCTGACGAACTCGCTTATCCAGCAATTCGCTATACCCTTCCAGCACATCACGGATGTGCATTGGGCGAACCTGATCTCCTGGCCGGTCGATATCACTTAGCGATGCGATGAACTCACTGATGTGGTTCATTGCAATTTCATGGTTGCCAGAAGTGCTGATTGCGTCCTGCCCCCTGGCCAGCAACTCGCTGAAGCGTCGCACCGTAGCGTACTCACTGACGACACGGGCATATCCCTTCAGGTTTGCGGCACTCGGACAGCTACGCATAGTTTCCATGACATGAGCGAAATTTCCATTGCCCATGGCTTCAGCAACCATAAGGCCGTCAATCAGACCGCGCTGCTTTGCCTGGCGCTTAATTTCCCGGAAGGTTTCCCGGTACAGACCAATGGTGAACGCTTCTTCGTCCAGGGTGGCGATCACATCGCTGGCATCTGGCGTGTATCCGCCAATCAGCAGGCCGCCAATCACACTGGCTTCAATATCGGTATTAATCATGCTGGATCCTTATGGTCTGCAAACTTGCCTTCCCGAACGCCGGTTAGCGTTGAATCTCTCAGCAGGAAATCAAGGTCTGCTGACCAGCCAGTGTTGTTATCGCCGAAGTAAAACGGCTTTGCCTGGCACACGAAAGCGCGAACGTATGACCGGAACCCGGCGACGTTTGGCGTTTTCAGTTGGGGGATTAACTTTTTGAGTCGACGACGACGCTGGTCATTGGCTGATATGGCGTGGGGAAGTTTCTCACCAACCTCGTCGTTATAGGCCATGAGGTAAGATTCAAAATCGATGCGCTCTGCCTTCCGCTTTTCAGGCTTAGCCTGCTCGCCTTCCCGATCCCCCTCTGGGGGTATGGGGGTATTTTCTTTTGTCTTTTGTATATTGTCTTTTGTGGTTAGCAACTTCTGCGAAGGTCTGTTAGCAGCTTCTGCTAAGGTTTTCTTAGCAGGTTTAGCTAATGTTTTGCAGAATCCGTTATTCTTCGTTTCCCACTCAGAAATGTTGGTATTCATCCCAACTTTACGCCCTTCCTGAAGCAGGACTTTCTTCCTGACCAGATTGTTTTTAGCAGTAGAGCAATGGGTCAGATGCTTGCCGATCATGTCCTGCAACTGCTCGTTGCTAATCCAGTCCATTTTCTTACTGTATCCGTATGTTTTGCGCCATACGGCCATCAGGATGCAGAGTTCAGTTTCCGGCAGACCGGAGCTCATGGTTGCATCAAGGAGTTCGTTGGCCAGGCGCAAGAAACCATCTTCAAGCTGCGCCACTTTCTGCTCTCTTGCCTCCTGAAGAGGCTTTATCGGATGAACGGTTGCCAGATTGCTCATTTCCCCTCCTCCTTGCGCCGGTGCTCTTCCAGCATCTCTTTCAGCTTTTCTGCCAGAATCGGACTGCACGAACGTAAGTACCGAGATCGGGTAATGATTTTGTGTGTTCCTGTTTGGTTCACATGCTTTCTCATGTATAATCACCATTAGAAATTGATCGTGATTTGTGAATCAGCCTCGGTTGCCGCCGGGGCTTTTTTATTTGTCAGCACAGCAGCAAACCGCCGCGCCAGTTCGACTATCTCCGTGTCGTCTACCCCGTACTCCAGGATCGCCAGCATCATGCTTGCCTTACTGATAAAGTCCTCTTTCATCCTGCTTACCTGCGACTCATGGCAACCCATGAACTTTGCAAATTTGGCCTGACCAAATACGGCCAGCTTTCCGAGTAATTGCGTCTCTATCCGCATGGCTTTCTTGCGGGTACTTGTGATTTCCATCTTGCATAATGTCCGTGTTGAATAGTTAGTTACGTGTCGGCACCGTGGGGTGCCACATTTGGTTTTCCCTGGTATTCCGAGGGAGGGTCAGATTGATAAAGAGCGGTGTTGCTTAAGCTGCCTTCTTACCTTTGTTACCGTACATCAACCAGATGGGGTCACATTGGAGAGCGGCAGCTAGTTCAAACAGGAAGCGCGGTCGCTTGGTGCTACCAGATTCAATTGACTGGATAGATTGCTGTTTCATGCCAGCTTTCTTAGCCAATTGCGCCTGGGTCATATTCAGAGCCAGACGCTTCTGTTTGAGGCGTTGAGAAATTGTATCCATTAACTCACCTCCACAGTTTTATCTGTATTCTCTAACAGACAAATCTGTTTGTCAAATACAGTTTTAACTGTGAGGATTGAAGGAAATGGAGAGGAGCCTATGAGCCTTGCAGAAAGAGTAAAAAAACGAAGACTGGAATTAGGTCAGTCACAGGCAGAAGCAGCAGAAAAGGCAGGCATTAAACAGCAGTCCTGGGCTAGTATTGAAGATGGTAAAACCCTTAAGCCTCGCAACATTGTCGGTATTGCTGAAGCGCTTAAATGCGATCCTGCATGGCTGATGAATGGCGGTTCATTTCTGCCAGTTAACGAGGTGAATACAAGGAGGATTCCATTGATCAATTATGTTCAGGCAGGAGAGTTTGCATCTAAAAGCCCTATTGAGGCTTTGGATGGTAACTTTGAATATGTGATGACAGACATGGACTGGTCTCAGTATACGTTTGCACTACGCATTACAGGCGACTCTATGGAGCCAGACTTCAAGACTGGCGATGTGATTATCGTTGATCCTGAAATAGAGCCAACGCCAGGGGAGTTCGTGGTCGCTAAAAATGGAGAGCATGAAGCAACTTTTAAAAAATATCGCCCTACGTCAATTTCTCCGGAAGGTAGTCAGCATTTTGAGTTAATCCCTCTTAACAATGACTACCCCACAATGAGAAGCGAGGAGCGTCATATTGATATCATTGGAACAATGGTTGAGCATCGCATCTACCGCCGCAAACGTTAATCCCTCCAAATTTTAAAGACCGCCTCTTTGGCGGTTTTTTTTCGCCTAAACAAAAATAAATCTGTTTCACATACAGAGGCATACAGTTTTATCGAAAAATAATACAGTTTTACCTGTTGACCATTTAACAGTTTTATCTGTATATTTTATCCCATCAGCACGACATACCGCTACACAGTCTACTGATTCTGCTCTTTAACAATATGACCCTGTGAATACACAGGCCGAGGCGAGTGCTTCGGGGTCAGGTGAAATGCAGCGTGAAAAAGCGCAACCGTGAAGATCAGCATCACGGCACCCTACCGCCCAAGCACTCATTGAGGAAAACCCATGAACAGAAATCAACGCCGTATGGCTGCCTTTAACGCCAAGAAATCAGCTGAGCAGATCGGGCAGCAGCGTTTTGAACGCAAACTGACGCAGGCTATGACAGGCTGCTCCGATCGAGTACTGAAAGCAGTTACCCAGGCGCCGAACTGGCGCGTTAAGGATCAGCCAAGCGCTGACAATATCTGCCTGGGCGATGTGGCTATCTACAACGCCGGGTTCCGCAAGCCAACAGAGACAGTAACAGCGAGGTGAGTATGAGTACTCAGCTGAAATACGCAGAAGAATGCCATTCAGAATTTGTCCGCTACCGCGATAAATGCAGATCAACAGTTCGCGGCGACGGCATACACGACCTATGGGTCAAGCTAGCCTGGCGTAACAGGCAGCAAGCCCGCCAGTGGGCACATCAGGCCGCATAAGCGGCTTTTTTTACGCCTGAATAAAGCGGCCTTGCCGTATGGAGGGAGAAGTGGAAGAGAACAAGTTCCGATGCACTGGAATGTGGAACGGCGAGAAGTTCGAGCGTGTTATTGAGGCCGAAGATGAAGGTGATGCTCGTGACCACTGGTTCTATTGGTCTTGGGTTGCGAATGCATCGCTGGAAAACCTTGAAGTAAAAAGGGTCGTTCACTGATCGGATTTTTTACGCCCAAAATCGGAGCACAGCATGATTCAGGTACGAGGTGAGAAAGTAAAGGTGGTGCGCATGGCGTGTGGCTACAGATTCAAACTGAGGCCTGAATATGCTGGCGTCACCGGAAAGGTGGGGAGTGTGGTTAATCGTGATCAGCTGGAAACGGCGGTCAGGGAATATTATCTGGAGGGGAAATGAGTAAAGAAACAGGTGGCCCAGCTTACCCGCTACCGTTAGGTAGCGTGACGGTAGAAGGTCAAGAAGGCATGACGCTGCGCGACTATTTTGCAACTAAGGCGATGGCCGCTTACATCAGCACCGCGGGCGGGCCGTGCATTATTGGAGGTTTGGATGGTGCAGAAGACCACCTTGCTGACCAGTCATATGCAATGGCCGATGCCATGCTGGAAGCCCGCAAATAACCCTGTAAGGAGAGATGATGACCAAAAAGGAAAAACAGTTTATTGATGACATGATTCGCTGTCGTGGTATCGAATTCGCACGGATCGGCATGATGGTTGAGGTTTACGGTGATATTGGGACTATTGCCGGAATGAATGGCAGTGCAAATCTCGATGTTGTTTTCGCAAACCAACAGAAATACGGGAAGCACAAGCATAATTGCCACCCCACATGCTCTATTAAATATTTCGACAGTGATGGAAAAATCATCGCCGAATATGCCTGAGTAACAACCCAATGCCGCCACTATGACGGCATGACGATGCACTCAACCACCGCTGACCTATTTGCCCGCCACTGCGCGGGCTTTTTTTCGCCCATAACAAAGCGGCTTCACAGAGGCCTCTCCGTTATGCAACCAAATAACCAAGGAATAGCTATGCAACAGTTTGCCGTTGCAGGGTGGCCTGTTGCTGGCCGCTCTGAATCACTACTCGAAACTATTACCCGTCGCCTTCGCACAGGATGGCGAAACCTTATCGACGCTTTAATGCAGCCCGGGAGGCCGTAAATGACCATTGTTCCAGTAGCGGGGACGATTTACGTCACCCAGGGAAACACTGAATTCAAAAAGGTGTACGAGGAATCATTCCCGGACACCAAAGAAGGCATGAAGAAAGCTTTTGACTGGGCGACAACAATCGCTCTTGGCTGGCATGACTGCCAGGACTCAGATTGGGATAAACACCATGCAGCATGATGCAGAAGACGAATATTTCATCAACATGATGAAAGCCATCCTGCCAGATGAAATGACGCAGGAGATGGCGCAGCAGGAAGCGAACGCAGATCACCGTACAGAACGTCAGCAGCAGATGATGGGAGGCTGGTATGAAGGTTTATAAGGCAATCAGCATGGTGGCCAAGGATATGGCAGAACAAGGCATCAGCAAGGATCGTCGTAATGCTCAGCAGGGATTCAACTTCCGCGGCATTGACCAGGTTTATAACGCCCTCGCGCCTGCACTTGTAAGACATGGCCTGCTCATCCTCCCTCGCATCACTGAACGCATCGTCACAGAGCGCACTACGCAGAAAGGCGCCGTACTGTTCTATGTGGTCGTCAAGGCGGAGTTTGATTTCGTCTCAACCGAGGATGGCAGCAAACATACCGTGACAACGTACGGCGAGGCTATGGACAGCGGCGACAAGGCTACGAACAAGGCCATGTCTATCGCATACAAATACGCGGCATTTCAGGCGTTCTGCATCCCTACTGAAGAGACAGCAATTGACGCCGACTCTGAGGTGCATAACGTTGCTCCACTCAACCCGGATCAGCTGCTTTCGGCCTTCACTGAATTTGCCGGGCGGGCTACCGGAGAAAAAGAACTTAAGGACGAGTATGCAAAAGCCTGGGCTGCCTTGAGCGGATACCCAGAGCATCAGGAGAAGTGCAAGGACGTTACCGGAATCCGCATCAAAGAACTGAAGCAACCAGCCTAACCAACAGGAAACTGACCATGCCCCATAACAACCCTCATCAGAGGGTCGCATCGTTGCGCCCTAAATCTGAGCGCGAGCAGGAGCTGGACCGGATAGCCGCTGATTGTGTGGTGGCATGGCAGGCGGCTAAGGATGGCGAAGAACACTCAAGACACTTCAACCAGGTGGAAAACAGAGGGCGCGCAGAAACAGTCCGAATGGCCCGCGAGACGGCAAATTATCCTCAGTTGCCACAAATCATTGTCACTCAGCCAGTTGATGTCGAGGCCGGATATAACGACTTCATGACGCGTCGTTACGGCCTGGGCGGCGCAGAGAAGCAGGAATAACCCTACCCGGCCATCTGGCCCAACAGGAGCAGGTATGACTCATGTCGTTAGTTTCTCAGGCGGCAGGACGTCTGCCTATCTCGTTTACTTAATGGAGCAGCGGAGAAAGGCCGGTGAAGATGTTCACTACATTTTCATGGACACTGGCGCAGAGCACCCCATGACCTACCGGTTTGTGCGGGAAGTCGTGAAATTCTGGGATATCCCACTCACCTGCTTACAGGTCGAGATAAACCCGGAGCTTGGAGAGGGGAACGGCTACACAGTATGGGAGCCGAAGGATATTCAGACCCGCATGCCAGCCATGAAGCCATTCATGGATATGGTCAAAAAGTACGGCACGCCTTACATCGGCGGCGCATTCTGTACTGACCGGATGAAGCTCCAGCCGTTCAGGAAATATTGCGAGGATACTTTCGGTAAAGGGAATTACACGACGTGGTTGGGCATCCGGGCAGATGAGCCACGCCGCCTGGCAAAAAAGGATGGCATCCGTTTTCTGGCTGAAATTTCCGACTTCGAGAAACAGGATGTTCTCGACTGGTGGAAAACCCAACCTTTCGATCTGCAAATACCCGAGCACCTCGGCAACTGCATTTTCTGCATCAAAAAATCCACCCACAAACTTGGCCTGGCAACGAAAGACGAGCCGGGAATGAAGCTGCTTTTTGAGAAATGCGTAACCGGCCGGCACGTTCGTGACGGGCATCGCGCAACGCCGAAAGACGTTATGTACCGCGGACACCTGTCGCTCGACGGCATCGCCAAGATGTATGCCGACCACGATTACAACGATCTGCTTGAACGCATGATCCGCGCCAAGAAGCTGGACACTGGCAGCTGTTCGGAGTCTTGCGAGGTATTTTCAAGCCAGTTAGAACTCGAATTTTAGGAGCTATGAAATGACACAGTTAGATTTGCAGCAGAGATTAGAGCAGACGGAAACAGAACGCGAGGCCCTTCAGCAGCAGGTGAACGCGCTGGCGGCTGAAAATCTGGCGCTTAAAAAATTCGCATGGGATGAGGCGGTACTTGCTGACAATGAAAAGCAGGACCGATGGATGATGGAGTGTACTGGAGCAAGGGACAGATTCAGGGATCTCGAAACCCCGGCCACCGACGCCATCAGGCGCCAGTGGATGGCTGATGGTGTTGATGAGTTTGCCAGTGAGCAAAAAATGATAGCAGATTCTACTGACGGAGATTATCAACGTTTTTCACGGGCGGCACAGTGCCGGGCTGAGTTTTTTGCAGAACAGCTCCGACAGCCAGAGGAGAGCGGCCAATGAGTAACTATGCACCGTATTTGCGCCATCTTGCTAATGGAAGTATGCAGCTATCTCAACTGGGACTTGAAGAGATTGCTGACAGTTTTGAAGCCCTGGAAGCGCGGGTGAAAGAGCTGGAAATTAAGTACGCCCAAGAGGTAATCGATCACCGTGACACAACATCAAGGATGCACAAAGCAGAAGAAGAGCTGGCGGCGCAGCGGGATTGGGTTAAATGTGTTGAAGCCGAACGAGATAAAGCCATCCACTGGCATTCATCCCTGCGTAGAAAATACGAACAGTTAACACAACCCTCCCCGGTTGCTCCAGCAGTTACGGCTTCTATCGAAATCAGTAAGCACGTCGCTATTGTTGAAAAAGTTAACAGGGATTGCAGTTTGCTACCGGGCGCTACATTCGCAAACGCAGCTGAATTTACAATCGACGAATTGTTAAAAGCACTCAACGCTAGCGGGGAGATTGCAGAATGACTACCGAAGAGGAAAAGGCGGCACTGGTTGCTCATGCACAGGCATGGATTCGGGATGCCGAAGCGACGCGCGATGAAATACCTTTTGGGTTTGACGATGATACGGAAAAAGAGTTATCGCTGATGAAAATAGCCCTGGCATCGCTGACGGCAGAGCCGCGCGGTTACATAGATGCTGGTACGCCTCGAGATGAAATCAACATTCTTACAGAAAACAAAATACTTCAAAGTGACATTGCTCTTTACGCCACCCAGCCAGCGGCAGACAGCTCGAACTCTGCGGTAATTCCGGATAGTTGGAGGCTGGTGCCGGTAGAGCCGACACCGGCCATGATGGTTGCTGGTACATTGGTTAGTGAGTTCCAAGAGGTTCCTGGAGAAATGTATCGGGCCATGATCGCCGCAGCCCCCACCCCATGATAGCCATCAACCTCGCATTCATAGGCCTGATAGTGTGGGCCGTGTGGAAGGATTGAGCGGCGTGATATATCTTTTGTAGGCAGGAATGGCCTGCATAAGGAGATAAAATTTAAGATGAGAAAAAACACAAGTATCACAGTTGATATAAACGGGATCACCTATTCAGCAGAGGCTATAGATAGGGTAGCTTCAGATAATAAAAAGGTAATCGTTGGTACAACCATTGTAATCACTACAGTAGACCAAGACTGCTCACAATTGGATAATTTAACCGTAGGAAGCACGGACACCATTACAGACAAAGGAGTTCCTGGATATTATACCGGAAATTATATTTATAGTGGAAGCAACGATAAGCAGCATATATTTGAAAGAAAAGATTAATTAAAATTACCTAACCTGCTCCGGCAGGTTTTTTTTACGCCCAAATTTCAGGAGTTACCCATGTGTGATATCGCAGATGAAGCCTTTGAACGTGAAGAATGGGAGCGCGAACTGGCGCTGAAGAATCGCAAATTACCGGATCCGCCGTCGCCGGTTTGTCGCAACGGTGACTGTGGCGAGAAGTCGCAGCCAGGCACAAGCTATTGCTCGCCGGAGTGCCGGGAAGATGCAGAACGGCTGGCGCGGGCTGAGAGGCAGCGGAGAGTTGCTTAATGGACGCGCCGACTGAAAACGCGTTGCGGTCAGTTGCCCGGGCTTGCCGGGGTGAGATAGTCAAAGCTACCAAAGGAAAGCCCCGTTCAGAGCACGACCGCATAACAACACTTCTGTTAAACAAATACACAAAACTAATCACCGCGCTGCCGCCTGGCAAATTCCGACCTCGGGACTGGCTGGCTTATTACGTGCGCGTGGTGGATAAGGAGATGAATAATTGAGTGAGGCAACCATTTTAGATATGTGCTGCGGCTCCCGCATGTTCTGGCTGGATAAACAGGACAGCAGAGCTGTTTTTTCTGATGTACGCAGCGAAAGCCATACGCTCAGTGACGGCCGGCTTCTCAATATCGCGCCGGACATGATCGCTGATTTTCGCAAGTTGCCATTCCCTGCCGAAACTTTCGCCCAAGTCGTTTTCGATCCACCGCATCTCGAACGCGCAGGAGAAAATGGCTGGATGCGCAAAAAGTACGGCGCGCTGAACAAAGAAACATGGCGCGATGATATCCGCGCCGGGTTCGCTGAAGCATTCCGAGTCTTGCGGCCACACGGCACACTGATATTCAAATGGAACGAAACGCAGATACCGGTTAGCCAGGTCATCGCCCTGACCGATCAGAAACCGACTATCTGGCAGCGCACCGGTAAGGGCGACAAAACGCACTGGATTTTATTCCTGAAACCTTAATCACCCTCCCCCACATCATCGCAACCAAAGAGGCAGTATGGAAAATATAATCCAGCTCGTACCGGGCAAGTGGGTCGCTGAGTCCGTGCTTATTGCGATCACCGGAATGAAGAAAAATACCATTAAAGCGGCCCGTGATCAGTCATGGATGGAGGGCCGGGAGTACAAGCATGTGGCAGCAGATGGGCAGCCGCGGGATAACAGCATGTGCTTTTACGACTGGAAGGCTATCGAGAAATGGATTGAAAGGCAGCCAGCAGCGATTCCACGGCGCAAATCTGCTTAAATGCTTCGACATTTAGCACAGGAGAAAGTGATGACAAAGTATCCGACCGGCGTAGCCCCTAACAAGGGGCATTTGCGGATTTGGTTTATGTACGATGGGATCAGGCGATGGGAAACTCTTGGTGTGCCGGACACGCCTAAGAATCGCAAAATGGCAGGAGAATTACGCGATAACATCGTATACCGAATCAAAACAGGAACTTTCGATTATCGGTCGCAGTTCCCTGGATCGCCACTGTTCAAAGGTGAGATGGAAAAGGCTAAGGCCGTCTCTATTCGAGAGATTGCTGACATATGGCTACGACTGAAAAAGCCTGAGCTGGCTCACAGCTCGTACACTGTTACTGAGCGGCGTATCAGAACAACGCTGGAAAAAATCGGAGAAGGCGTAGACATCAGATCGATAAAGCATCAGGACTTGATGAGTCTCCGTGTGGAACTTCTAACCGGGAGCTACTTTGTTGGCCGAGGAATGGATATTGAGAAGAAAGGGAGAACCGCGGCAACGGTCAATGCTGCGATGGGCGATCTTTATGGACTCCTGAAATTTGCGCATGGAAATGGATATATCGATGCCAACCCTATGGCGAACATGAGTCCGCTGAAGCGTGTTAACAAAAAACCCGACCCTATAACCAGAGAGGAATATCCACGGCTTATCGGTGCATGCAGATCGCGTCAGGTGGCAAACATTTGGTCGCTGGCCATTTTAACCGGCATGAGGCACGGAGAGCTATGTGCGCTGGCGTGGGAAGATATCGACCTGATAGCGAAAACAATTACTGTTCAGCGCAATCTCACCCAGCAGGGCTTGTTCACACCCCCAAAAACAGAGTCTGGTATTCGCGTGATAGGCATGGTTGACGCAGCCGTTAATGTTCTTCGAGATCAACTGGAACTGACGCGCATGTTTCCTCAGATGCTCTTCAGATTGCACACGCGTGAATTCGGCCAGACGCTAACTGACCAGAAGACGTTCGTGTTTAATCCGCGGGTGAATGCCACAAACGGGCGCTGTGGCTCTCACTATGCTGTCGATTCTTTGGGCCAGACATGGGATCTGGCACTGAAAAGAGCTGGCCTGCGGCACAGGAAGGCATATCAGTCGCGACACACTTATGCTTGCTGGTCATTGTCTGCCGGCGCAAACCCAAACTTCGTCGCATCACAAATGGGTCATGCTGACGCCCAGATGCTTTACCGGATCTATGGGTCCTGGATGGAAGAAAATAACCACCAGCAATTGGTGCTTATGAACTCGAAGCTTAATGAGTTTGTGCTACATACGTGCTACCACAAGGAGGCCATGTAGCATTTCCACCATTTAACAACGACTTACCCCCTTAAACCTGCATATTCATCATTTCCTGATAGGCGCTGACCAGCTTGTTACGCACCTGAATGCCCATCTGCATGGAAACAGAGGCTTTCTGCATATCCACCATCACATCGTTCAGGTTAACGCCGGGTTTACCCATCTCGAAGTCCTGCGCCTGCGTACGGGCTGCGTTCTGAGTATCACTGATTTTATTCAGCGCTTCTTTTAACTGTCCTGCGAAATCTGACTGACCTGCTGCTTCATTACTCTGACCGCTCGCCTGAAGTGCTGCGGTCTGTAACTGCTGCATTACGCTCTGAATGCCTTGAATTGACATGGTTTGCCTCGATAGGTTTATGACAACGATTTTTGTTGATGGAAAACTTAACACAATGTCAATAAGACAAAGCCGCTAAATGAACGCAAAAATCATGGCTTATCCACCCATCGAAATTTGCGTTTCGACAAATAATGGCAGCCATCAGAGTTGAACAAATTTTTAGTCAGTACATCAGGGAGTCAGATTTGTTACGACACTACACGAAACAGTCCGGTCAACTGTCAGGCGGGAAAGAGTCATGAATGCAACTGTCACGCAGGATCAACCAGAGAAGAAAGGTTTGAACGACCTTTTTACTCGCTTAAAGGCAAATCCTCGCATCCCGATTATCATCGCTGCGGCGGCTGCCGTTGCCATTATTATCGCCATGGTGCTGTGGGCTAAACAGCCTCAGTACCAGGTGCTTTATAACAATCTCAGCGATGAGGATGGCGGTGCCATCATTACTCAGCTTACCCAGATGAATGTGCCTTATCAGTTCGATGATAAAGGCGGCGCGCTGATGGTTCCCGCTGAGAAAGTGCACGAGCTGCGTCTGCGTCTGGCGCAACAGGGTCTGCCAAAAGGCGGCGCTGTTGGCTTCGAGCTGCTGGACCAGGAAAAATTCGGCATCAGCCAGTTCAGCGAGCAGGTTAACTACCAGCGTGCGCTGGAAGGCGAACTGGCACGCACCATCGAATCGCTGGGCCCGGTGAAAAACGTTCGCGTTCACCTCGCTATGCCTAAGCCGTCACTGTTTGTGCGCGAGCAGAAATCGCCAACGGCGTCTGTAACCTTAACGTTGCAGCCTGGCCGTGCACTGGATCAGGGACAGGTTGGCGCTATCGTTCATATGGTTTCCAGCAGCGTTGCTGGTCTGCCGCCGGGCAATGTGACCGTTGTCGATCAGGCCGGTCATCTGCTGACCCAGTCTGATAATGCAGGCCGTGACCTGAACGATGCTCAACTGAAATACGCGACCGATGTGGAAAGCCGTTTCCAGCAGCGCATTGAAGCGATCCTGAACCCGATTGTAGGCAACGGCAACGTACATGCTCAGGTTACCGCGCAGATTGACTTTAACTCTCGCGAGCAGACTGATGAGACGTATCAGCCAAACAGCGACCCGTCAAAGCAGGCTATTCGTTCACGTCAGTCGAGCAACAGCGAGCAGCTAGGCGGTGCAAATCAGGGTGGTGTTCCAGGCGCCTTGTCTAATCAACCAGCGCCAGCTAACACCGCGCCGGTGACAACGCCGAATACCAATAACCAGAATGGTGCCAATGCAGCCAACGGCGCGAATAACGCAGCGGCTAATCAAAACACCAGCACGGCGAAAACCGGTCCATCGAACACCCGTAACGATGACACCACCAATTACGAAGTAGACCGCACCATCCTGCATACGAAGATGAATGTGGGTGAAGTACAGCGTCTGTCAGTGGCCGTAGTTGTGAACTACAAAACGGACGCCGCAGGTAAGCCTGTTGCGCTGACCGATGCACAGCTGAAGCAGATTGAGAACCTGACCCGTGAAGCCATGGGCTACTCGGACAAACGCGGCGACAGCCTGAACGTGGTTAACTCACCGTTCAACGAAACCGCAGACACCGGTGGCGACCTGCCGTTCTGGCAGCAAGAGTCCTTCATCGAGAAGATGATGGATGCCGGACGCTGGGTACTGGTACTGATTGTGGCCTTCATCCTCTACCGCAAGCTGGTTCGCCCACAGCTGAAGCGTAAAGCGGATCAGGAGAAAGCCGTGGCCGAAGCCGTCGCGCTTGCCAAACAGGCACGCGGTGAGGACGAAGACGAAGCAGTATCGGTCAAGCTGTCTAAAGACGAACTTGATCAAGAACGTAAGTCACAGCACCGCATGAGTGCTGAGGTAATGAGCCAGCGTATTCGTGACATGTCTGAAAATGACCCACGCGTGGTGGCTCTGGTTATTCGCCAGTGGATGAAGGACGAGCTATGAGTCTCACCGGTACCGAAAAAAGCGCCATCCTGATGATGACAATTGGCGAAGACCGCGCCGCCGAGGTGTTCAAACACCTCGGAACCCGCGAGGTTCAGCACCTGAGTGCAGCCATCTCCAGCATGCGTCAGGTTTCACACAAGCAGCTGACCGACGTGCTGCGTGAATTTGAAGTGGATGCCGAGCAGTATGCGGCACTGAACGTTAACTCTAACGATTACCTGCGCACGGTACTGACCAAGGCGCTGGGCGAAGAGCGAGCGTCCAGCCTGCTGGAAGATATTCTCGAAACACGCGAAACCACCTCCGGGATGGAAACGCTCAACTTTATGGAACCGCAGGCGGCTGCCGATCTTATTCGCGACGAGCATCCACAGATTATCGCGACGATCCTGGTGCACCTCAAACGCTCCCAGGCCGCCGACATTCTGGCGCAGTTCGACGAGCGTCTGCGTCACGATGTGATGCTGCGTATCGCGACATTCGGCGGCGTACAGCCAGCCGCACTGGCAGAACTGACCGAAGTACTGAACGGTCTGCTGGATGGCCAGAACCTGAAGCGTGCGAAGATGGGCGGCGTGAGAACCGCAGCGGAAATCATCAACCTGATGAAGACGCAGCAGGAAGAAGCCGTTATCGAAGCCGTTCGCGAATTCGATGGCGAACTGGCCCAGAAAATCATCGACGAGATGTTCCTGTTCGAAAATCTGGTGGAAGTCGACGACCGCAGCATCCAGCGCCTGTTGCAGGAAGTGGAGTCCGAATCGCTGCTGGTGGCTCTGAAAGGTTCCGAACAGCCGCTGCGCGAGAAATTCCTGCGCAACATGTCTTCGCGTGCGGCAGATATCCTGCGCGACGACCTGGCAAACCGTGGCCCAATGCGTATGTCGGCGGTCGAGAGCGAGCAGAAAGCAATCCTGCTTATCGTTCGTCGTCTGGCAGAGAGCGGCGAGATGGTGATTGGCGGCGGCGAGGAACAGTATGTCTGATAAATCATCGCTGCCCTGGCAGCGCTGGATGCCCAACGATCTTGGGCAGCCAGACAAGCCTCTGATGGAAACATTTGACGAGCCACCTTCACTGCCTGTGACCGACGATCCGTTCAGTCTGCAACAGTTCGAGCTGGAGCAGATGCAGAGCCAGGCGCGCAGTGAGGCTCAGGGCCAGGGCTATACTGAGGGTTATCAGAAAGGGTTTAACGAAGGTCAGAAAGCGGGCTACGACGCCGGTTTTCAGCAGGGCATGGCGGAAGCGCAGCAGCAGCAGGCGCCTTTACAGGCGCGTATGCAGCAGCTGGTTTCAGAGTTTAACCACACGCTGGAGGCGCTGGACAGCGTGATCGCCGCGCGTCTGATGCAGCTGGCGCTGGAAGCGGCACGCCAGGTGATTGGCCAGGCGCCGCACGTAGACGGCACCGCCCTGCTTCGTCAGATTCAGGGCATGATCCAGCAGGAGCCGATGTTCAGCGGCAAACCCACGCTGCGCGTCCATTCTGATGATTTACAGCGCGTTGAACAAACATTAGGCGCAACGCTCAGCCTGCACGGCTGGCGCCTGATGGCCGATACCTCCATCCATCCCGGCGGCTGCAAAGTCAGCGCTGAAGATGGCGATTTAGACGCCAGCATCGCCACTCGCTGGCATGAACTGTGCCGCCTGGCTGCACCTGGAGAACTGTAATGACCACTCGCCTGTCGCGCTGGCTTGGCGCACTCGATTCATTTGAACAACGTCTGGATAAATTGCCGGACGTTCGTCGATATGGTCGCCTGACCCGTGCCACCGGTCTGGTGCTGGAAGCGACGGGCCTGCAACTGCCGCTGGGCGCAACCTGCGTGATTGAGCGTATGGACGGCAACGGGATTGCAGAAGTCGAAAGCGAAGTGGTGGGCTTTAACGGCCAGAAACTGTTTTTGATGCCGCTGGAAGAAGTCGAAGGCATCTTACCTGGCGCACGCGTGTATGCCCGCGTGGCAGGAGACAGCCAGCACAGCGGTAAACAGCTGATGCTTGGCCCGGAATTGTTAGGTCGCGTGCTCGATGGCAGCGGCCGTCCGCTTGATGGTTTGCCGTCGCCGGAAACCGGCTATCGCGCGCCGCTTATCACCCCACCGTTTAACCCCTTACAGCGCACGCCGATCACCGAAGTGCTGGATACCGGCGTCCGGGCCATTAACGCCCTGCTGACGGTAGGTCGCGGCCAGCGTATGGGCCTGTTCGCCGGTTCCGGCGTAGGTAAAAGCGTGCTGCTGGGCATGATGGCTCGCTACACCAAGGCGGACGTGATTGTGGTTGGCCTGATCGGCGAACGTGGTCGTGAAGTAAAAGACTTTATTGAAAATATTTTGGGCACCGAAGGCCGCGCGCGTTCGGTGGTCATCGCTGCACCTGCGGATGTGTCACCGCTGCTGCGTATGCAGGGTGCGGCTTACGCCACGCGTATTGCTGAAGATTTTCGCGACCGTGGCAAGCACGTGCTGCTGATTATGGATTCTCTGACCCGCTATGCCATGGCACAGCGTGAAATCGCGCTGGCCATTGGCGAACCTCCGGCGACCAAAGGCTATCCACCTTCCGTATTCGCTAAATTGCCCGCGCTGGTGGAACGTGCCGGCAACGGCGTGGACGGCGGCGGTTCGATTACCGCTTTTTATACCGTTCTGACCGAAGGTGACGATCAGCAGGATCCGATCGCCGACTCCGCCCGAGCGATTCTGGATGGCCACATCGTGTTGTCACGTCGGCTGGCCGAGTCGGGCCACTATCCGGCCATTGATATTGAAGCCTCAATCAGTCGTGTGATGTCGCACCTGATTGATGACACGCATTACGCGCGCGTCCGCCAGTTTAAGCAGTTGCTGTCGAGCTATCAGCGTAACCGCGATCTGGTCAGCGTGGGTGCTTACGCCGCCGGCAGCGACCCGACGCTGGATAAAGCGATCAAAATTTACCCCGAACTGGAAGCGTTTCTGGCGCAGGGCATGTTTGAACGCAGCACCTTTGATGATGCCTGCCTGCATTTGCAGGCGATATTTGGTTAACACCGGGGCAGATGAAGTATGGCTAAACAAGTATCACCCATCGAAACCCTGTGTGGTCTGGCGCAAAAAGATTTGGAAAAAGCCGCCATCTCGCTGGGTGACGTGCGTCGGGGTCAGAAGCAGGCAGATGAGCAGCTTAACATGCTGCTTAATTATCAGGATGAATACCGCAAGACGCTGAACAACACCATGTCGGAAGGCATCAACAGCACCCGCTGGTACAACTATCACCAGTTTATTGAAACGCTGGAAAAGGCCATTGAGCAGCATCGCCAACAGCTGGCGCACTGGAATGGTCGGGTAGAAAACGCATTACGCCTGTGGCGGGATAAACAACAGCGGCTTCATGCCTATGAAACGCTGCAATCCCGGGCGCTGGCCAACGCATTATTACAGGAAAACCGTCTCGATCAGAAACGGATGGATGAATTTGCCCAACGGGCATCATTGAGGAAAGGTGAATGATCACTTTACCACTGGTTACCAGCGCGACTAAGGTCGCCAGCGCTTCGACTTCCGGCTCAACGCAGGCTTCTGCCGACGTTGGCACCGACACAACGACCACAGCTTCCGGCGTTGCTGGCGAAACCGCTCAGACCGGCGGAGAAGGTTTTCTGACTCTGCTTGGCAATAAATTACTGACGCTCGCGCAAAAAGGCGACGCGGCAGCGAAAACAGGCGTCGCAACCACGACAGCAACGCTGACCGAAACCAGCGAAACGGATCCCTCGCCGAAAGCGAAGCTGAATGCATTGCTCGCGGCACTGGATAAGCCTGAGACATTAAACGCCCTGCTGAAGCCCGCATCAGTAAAAGAAGGCGACAGCATCAAGAGCGAAAAAGCCACTGATGAGAGCGAGACAACAGCGGCAGCGACGACCACGCTGAGCAGCAGCGATATGCAATCGCTCCAGGCGTTGTTTGCTATGTTGCCGCCAACGACGCAGCAACCTTCCCTTACCGCAAAAGCCGGTGAAACCCTGGAAGGCGACGGTAGCATTAAAGGCAGTAAACAGGCGACGCTTGCCTCTCTGCTCTCCTCCGATGCCAAAACCACGGGCAGCGAAGATGAAGCAAAAAATAGCGACAACAATGACAAACTCGTCGGGGCTGCTACTCTGAGTACCACGACCTCTACGCAGAAAGCCTCTTCGGATACGGCTGCGTTGAATACGGCGTTCCAGCAAGTGCTGGGTCAGGTCAATAAAGACAACGATAAAGAAAATTCAAGTTCTTCTTCAACACCGACGATAACCAGTAATGTCATCAGCGCTGCATCTGCCGCCATGACGCCAACCACAACTTCGGTTGTGACAGCGCCGGCCGCGCCACAGCTTAGTTCTCAGCTTGGCAGTCCGGAATGGCAGCAGGCACTGAACCAGCAGATTGTGATGTTTAGCCGTAACGGACAGCAAACCGCCGAGCTGCATTTGCATCCGCAGGATCTGGGCAGTATCCAGATCAGCCTGAAGCTGGACAGCGATCAGGCGCAGCTGAGCATGGTGTCGAATCACAGTCAGGTTCGTGCTGCGCTGGAAGCGGCTATGCCACAGCTGCGTACTGCACTGGCGGAAAACGGTATCAACCTTGGTCAGGCTAATGTCAGCAGCGACGCGTTCCAGCAGGGGCAGAGTTTTGCCGGTCAGCAGGAACAGCAGAAAAATAACAGTCGCGGCAACACCTTTAGTCTGGCAGCTGAAAATGACAGCGATGTGACCGCAATTGCCGTTCCAGCCGCGCTGCAAGCGCGTGCCGCCGGTTCCAGCGCGGTTGATATTTTCGCCTGACGACAACAAACGCATAAGCTAGCGGCAAAACCCGCGTCTTTTCTGCCTATTGTTTGGCGGGCGATGCGGGATAATCTGCCCATAACGTCGTCAGAGAGCGGTAGACCGCCTCTCGGAAATACTCACAGGAATTATCGCTCGTATGACTGATAAGAAAGCAAAAAGCGGCAAACGCAAACTTTTAATACCTCTGATTCTGCTGGTTGTACTGGCGGCGGCAGGCGTAGGCGGCTACATGGTCTGGCATAAGATGAAGGGTCCTGCTGATGCGGCTGAAGCTGCAAAACCAGTTCCGCCTCCGGCGCCCGTCTTTTTCGCCATGGACACGTTTACCGTTAACCTGATTAACCCGGATAACGACCCTGACCGTGTGCTCTATGTAGGCTTTACTCTGCGCCTGCCGGATGATGAAACCCGTCAGCGCATCACGGATTATCTGCCGGAGGTGCGTAGCCGCTTGCTGCTGCTGCTCTCCCGCCAGGATGCTGCGGCGCTGGGCAACGAACAGGGTAAGCAGGAACTGGTTAAGCAAATCAAAGCCGTTCTCGCGCCACCGCTGGTGCAGGGTCAACCTCCGCAGACAGTGAGTGACGTATTGTTCACTGCCTTCATTTTGAGGTAAGGCGACATGGGCGACAGCATTCTCTCACAGGCGGAAATTGACGCGCTGCTTAATGGCGACAGCGACAGCGCGGCAGAAGAAAAGGTTAGTAGTGCGGGCGACAGCAACATTCGTCCTTACGATCCCAACACCCAGCGTCGCATGGTTCGCGAACGTCTGCAGGCGCTGGAGATCATTAACGAACGTTTTGCACGTTCATACCGTATGGCGCTGTTTAACCTGCTGCGTCGTAGCCCGGACATCACGGTCGGTGCGATTAAAATTCAGCCTTATCATGAATTTGCTCGCAACCTGCCGGTGCCGACTAACCTGAACCTGATCCACCTGAAGCCACTGCGAGGCACCGCGCTGGTGGTGTTTTCACCCAGCCTGGTCTTTATTGCAGTTGATAACCTGTTTGGCGGTGACGGCCGTTTTCCGACCAAGGTTGAGGGTCGCGAGTTTACCGCTACCGAACAGCGCGTAATCCGCAAAATGCTGAAGCTGGCGCTGGAAGGTTACAGCGATGCCTGGAAGCCAATTTATCCGCTGGATGTGGAATATGTTCGCTCGGAAATGCAGGTGAAGTTTACCAACATCACCACCTCGCCGAACGATATCGTGATTACCACGCCGTTCCAGGTCGAAATTGGCAACCTGGTGGGTGAGTTCAACATCTGTATTCCGTTCAGCATGATTGAACCGCTGCGCGAAACGCTGGTGAATCCACCGCTGGAGAACTCGCGCCAGGAAGATCATAACTGGCGTGAAACGCTGGTTAAGCAGGTTCAGCACTCCGAACTGGAGCTGATAGCTAACTTTGCCGACGTGTCGATGCGGATTTCGAAGCTGCTGTCACTGAAGCCTGGCGACGTATTACCGATTGATAAACCGGATCGCATTATCGCTCATGTCGATGGCGTTCCGGTATTAACCAGCCAGTACGGCACCCTGAACGGGCAGTACGCGCTGCGAGTTGAACATCTGATTAACCCGATTTTGAATTCGATGAATGAGGAACAGCCCCATGAGTGACACCAATAAGCCGTCCGAAGACGACATCTCCGCGGACGACCTGTGGGCTGACGCGCTGAATGAGCAGACCAGCACCAGCAGCGCGTCATCTGAAGGGGTGTTTAAATCTCTGGAAAGTAACGACATTGCCGGATCGTTGCAGGATATCGATCTGATTATGGATATCCCGGTCAAGCTGACTGTGGAACTGGGCCGCACCAAAATGACCATCAAAGAGCTACTGCGTCTGACGCAAGGTTCCGTGGTCGCACTGGAAGGCCTGGCCGGTGAGCCACTGGATATTCTGATTAACGGTTATTTGATTGCTCAGGGTGAAGTCGTGGTCGTTGCCGACAAATACGGCGTACGCATCACCGATATTATCACCCCGTCTGAACGTATGCGCCGTCTGAGCCGCTAAATGAAGACAACGAGCCAGGTGACACAGCAGCCGGTTGGTCAACCGGCTATTTCAACCGGATCGATGCTGACTCAGGTCAGTAGCGTACTGGCCGTGATTATTCTGTTAATCCTGGCTTGTGCCTGGATAGCCAAACGCATTGGCTTCGTACCCAAGCGCGGCGCTCGCGGACAGCAAGACCTGTCCGTTAGCGCCAGCTGCCAGGTGGGTCAACGCGAACGTGTGGTGATTGTTGATGTCAAAGATGCACGTCTGGTATTAGGCGTTACAGCACAGCAGATCACCCATTTGCACACCCTGCCGCCTTTGCCCGAGCAGGAAAATCCGGAACCTCCGGCTGCGACGGCAGATTTCCGTCAGGTGTTACAGACCTTACTCAAGCGCCCCGGAAAGTCATAATGAAACGCATTCTTCCCCTGCTGGCTCCGCTTCTTCTTCTGCTGCTGGTGCCTGACGTTCACGCTCAGCTTCCCGGCCTGATTAGCCAACCCACGGCTAACGGCGGACAAAGCTGGTCACTGCCGGTGCAGACGCTGGTGTTTATCACCTCGCTGACTTTCCTTCCGGCCATCATGCTGATGATGACCAGCTTTACGCGCATCATTATCGTTTTTGGCCTGCTGCGTAACGCGCTGGGTACGCCCTCTGCGCCGCCAAACCAGGTGCTGGTTGGTCTGTCGCTGTTCCTGACCTTCTTCATTATGGGGCCGGTGTTCGACAAAATTTATCAGGATGCCTATCTGCCGTTCAGCGAAGACAAGATCAGCATGCAGGATGCGATTGATAAAGGTGCTCAGCCACTGCGCGAATTTATGCTGCGCCAGACGCGTGAAGCCGATTTAGCTTTGTTTGCTCGCCTGGCAAATACGCCACCGTTGCAGGGGCCGGAAGCGGTACCCATGCGTATTCTGCTGCCCGCTTATGTCACCAGCGAGCTGAAAACGGCGTTCCAGATTGGCTTTACCGTCTTTATTCCTTTTTTGATTATTGACCTGGTTGTCGCCAGCGTTCTGATGGCGTTGGGGATGATGATGGTGCCGCCCGCGACCATCTCGCTCCCCTTTAAGCTGATGCTGTTTGTGCTGGTTGACGGCTGGCAGCTGCTGATAGGGTCGCTGGCCCAAAGTTTCTATTCATAAAGATTGCGCGGACGTGTCCGCCACAAGCAATAACCTCGCTTCAGCGACGCCAAAAGTCGTCCAGCGAAGAATTTAACCTACTATTTTTTTGCTGGAGTCGTTATGACACCTGAATCGGTAATGGTTATGGGGCAAGATGCGCTGCACGTTGCGCTGGCGTTAGCCGCCCCGCTGTTAGTTGCAGCGCTGGTCAGCGGACTGGTGATCAGCCTGTTGCAGGCTGCAACGCAAATCAACGAACAAACCCTGTCGTTTATCCCTAAAATTCTTGCCGTTGTTGCCACCATCGTGGTTGCCGGCCCGTGGATGCTGAATCTGATTCTGGATTACATGCGCACCCTCTTCAGCAATCTGCCTAATATCATCGGTTAAATGATTAACTTCGACAGCAGTCAATTAGTGTTATGGATGGGGCAATTGTTCTGGCCCCTGGCGCGCGTGCTGGCGTTGATCATGACTGCTCCGCTGTTAAGCGAAAAATCCATCAGCAAAAAGGTCAAGCTGGGCCTCGGTCTGATGATTACCTGGGTGCTGATCCCAACCCTGCCGCCGGTCAACGTGAGTATTTTCTCAATTGGCGGCTTCTGGCTGCTGATTCAGCAGATTCTTATTGGCGTGGCTATCGGTTTTACGATGCAATTCGCCTTCGCCGCGGTCAGAACCGCCGGGGAAGTGATTGGGTTGCAAATGGGACTTTCTTTCGCCACCTTTTTCGATCCGGCCAGCCGCCTGAACATGCCGGTGCTGGCGCGTTTTCTGGATATGCTCGCCATGCTGCTGTTTTTGTCTTTCAACGGACATCTGTGGCTAATCTCAATGGTCGCAGACAGTTTTCAAACGCTGCCGATCGGCGGCAATCTGATCAATGGCAATGCGTTTCTGGCTTTAACGAAGGCAGCCGGTTTAATTTTCCTTAATGGCATGCGATTAGCGCTACCGTTGATAACCTTGTTACTTACCCTTAACCTGGCCCTGGGTTTGTTAAACCGTGTTGCATCTCAGCTGTCGGTTTTCGCCATTGGTTTTCCCATCACCTTATCGATCGGAATCATCTTTATGAGCCTGATGATGCCGCTCCTTGCCCCCTTCTGCGAGCACCTGTTCAGCGAAGTATTTGATTTGCTCGCTGGAATTTTGAGCGAATTGCCATCCAGATAAACTTAAGTATTGTGTACTGGTGATAATATCATTGGTAAGCAGGTAGAATGTTTTTGTGCATTTTTCAAACCGGTTTTACCAGAATAGTCTTAAGGAAAATCTGATAAATCGCCTCGCGCAATGAAAATTATTCTTATTAAATCGATGTTAGCGTATTTTGTTTAACGAAACGGGTTGATTGTTGCGAATAAGTTAAAGTTGACGTTTCGCAAAACTAACTGTTTTTAATGGAAATTTTATTTTTTGTTGTTTCCCTTGTATCAAACCGCGTTTTACGGCATTGTCAGCAACACTTTTCGCGATACACATTCGCAGAGTGAATGTTTTTTAGGAATCGTCCTATCAGATTTTTCCGCGTTCTGCGCGATAGTGGCTCGGTTCACAAAAACAAAGCTACATGCTGTGCTAAGACAAACCGTCAGCCGGATCCTCCGTTCTGACTGTTTTCGGTGCTTTGGTTGTGCGTTATGTCGCCCAAACTTAACGGTAATATCAAGCATGGATGGAACGTGCTAACGCTGCGGATTCAGTACTAAGTACATATAATAAAATTGAAAACAGAACATATTACTCTCGTAACTATACAAACGCGTAATTCATCGTTGATTTAAACGGATAACAATTTGGTGAGGGTCGCTATTATGCCAACAATTATAATGGATTCATGCAGCTATACACGACTAGGGCTTACAGATTATATGTCAGTAAAGGGAGTGAAAAAGAAAAATATAACTTCCGTAAATGATATCGATCAGTTACAAACGAAATGCCAACAGCTTCAGCCGGGTGTGGTTTTTATTAACGAGGATTGCTTCATTCATGAAGCAGACGCCAGCCAGCGCATAAGAACCATTATTATGCAGCACCCTGATACACTGTTCTTTATCTTTATGGCTATCTCCAATATCCATTTTGAGGAATACCTCTACGTTCGTAAGAACTTGATTATTACGTCAAAATCGATCAAGCCAGCAACTCTGGATAATTTATTAATTTCCTATTTTCAAAAGAAACTCAATGTTTCCCCTCGTTACTCTGCAGGCTTCGATGTTCACCCATTGACGCTGAGCCAGACCGAGTCAAACATGTTGAAAATGTGGATGTCTGGCCACGATACGATTCAAATATCGGACAAGATGCAAATTAAGGCCAAGACGGTTTCCTCGCATAAAGGAAACATTAAACGTAAAATTAAAACACACAACAAACAAGTTATTTATCATGTGGTTCGCCTGACTGACAACGTAACCAGCGGTATCTACGTTAACGTTCGATGAATCTGAAGAAAGCCGGCGCAAGCCGGTTTTTTTTGCCTGCTCATAAGGCAAATGAATAACTGAACCTGATTCGGTAAAAAGAATAAGGGGCGAGTTAAATCGCCCCTTTACCTGAATTGTCTGTGCGCTGTCAGCTCTGGGCATGCGGTTCTACAAAAATTCCGTCCGCGTGACCTGTCTCATTAAAGAACCAAACTCCCTGCGGATAATCTTCCAGCGAAACCAGATACATTGTTCCCTCACTGAAATCTTCTACCGCCAGTACCGTTCCCGGACGGCGCGGTCCGCCATCCGTTTTGACCGTCACACGATCGTTTACTTTCATTTCACCCTCTCCATTAATCCATCAGGTTCTGATAAAACGCATCAGCGTGGCTTAACGGCGTGCAATTACCCATACGGCATGCACGATGCCTGGGATATAACCGCACAGCGTCAACAAGATATTTAACCAGAAGGCACCGCCGAAGCCAACCTGCATAAAAACGCCCAGCGGCGGTAAAAGAATAGCAATAACGATACGTAAAAAATCCATGTCGCCTCCATAGCGTGGACAATCAGTTTATTTTGTAATCGGTTGATAAGTATAGCGGTTATGTTGCAATTTGCGCGAAATGGCGTGTAAAACAACGTAATGTTAACGGGGTGACTTCCTTTTCGTTTTTTTAACGTTTTCTGGTGAGACTTTTGACAACCTGAAAGCCTACACTGTCCCCACTGCACCAACCCCAAAGGGGCAGTCAACCTAAAAAGTAACAAGGATTTTTGCCCGCGCAGCGCGGGCTTTTTTTTGCCTTTTTCCAGCCTGTTATTCCTCCTCTCCTCTTGTTAACGCTAAAAACGCCAGCAGCGCATGCGGATGGCTCTATACTTTCTGATTATCCTGCATTTTTTAACGGCATGAGGAGGTAAGGCGATGCCAAAACTACATGACCCGCTAATGATAGTGACGGATTTGGATGGCTCATTGCTGGATCATCACTCCTACAGCTGGCTACCCGCGCAGCCATGGCTGAATCGCCTTACCCGCGCAGATGTGCCTTTGGTGGTTTGCTCCAGCAAAACCGCCGCAGAAATTGTGCCGTTGCAGCGCTCGCTGGGAATAGTAGGCGCGCCTTTTATTGCTGAAAACGGTGCCGTTGTTAAGCTGGAAGGCCAGGTTCAGGCAAAGTCTGCCAGAAGTTATGACGATATTTGCCACGTTTTGCAGCGCTTGCGCGACCAGCACGGTTTCAAATTTACCGGTTTTTCCGATGTGACTGAAAAAGAGGTGGCGGAATGGACAGGCCTGACGCCGCATGACGCCACGCTTGCCCGAGCACGTGAAGGTTCAGAAAGTGTGATCTGGCGGGATACTACGGAACAGTTTACGGCTTTCCAGCAGGCGCTGGCCGCCGACAGTCTGGAACTGGTGCAGGGCGGAAGGTTCTGGCACGTGATGAGCCAGGGCAGCGGCAAAGGTGCCGCGCTGGAATGGCTGTTAACGCATTACGCCCATCCGACCGGTCAGCGCTACATTACCATCGGTTTAGGTGACGGGCCAAACGATGCGCCGATGCTGGATAAGGTCGATTACGCCGTGGTGATTAAGGGCTACAGTAAAAACAGCGTTGAATTAAAAAGAGAGGATAAAGACCGTGTTTTTTACAGTACAGGCTTTGGTCCTGAAGGATGGAGCGAAGGCCTGACACATTTTATCCAGGATTAACGTGACGATATCCGGTGATTTCAGGCGGATTATAAGGGGAACGCGATGAGTGATTTTTTCCAGAACGGCGTTATAACGAATTTTCACAATCTCACCGCCCGCCCGGTAGAGGAGCTGGAGAAAGATCTGGTTCGCTTTGCCAGACGGCGCAAAATGGGACTGATCCTGCCGTCGCTTTTTTCGGAACTGGAAGGCCCGGCACTGGGCCATATTGTTGATGAACTGGCTAAAGTTCCCTATCTGGAGGAGATCGTTATCGGGCTGGATCGCGCTGACCGCGACCAGTTTCTTTACGCTCGGGAATTCTTTTCACGCCTGCCGCAGCGTCACCGCATTTTATGGAACGACGGCCCACGCCTGAAAGCGATTGATGCCGAGCTGGACAAAGAGGGTCTGTCCCCTTCTCAACCCGGTAAAGGCCGCAACGTCTGGTTTTGTACCGGCTACACGCTGGCCTCAGAACGTTCAGCCTGCGTCGCGCTTCATGACTGTGACATCGTGACGTATGAACGAGGCATGCTGGCACGCCTGCTCTATCCGCTGGCAAATCCGGCGTTTCAGTATGAGTTTTGTAAAGGCTTTTACGCCCGCGTTGCAGATAACAAGCTTAATGGCAGAGTGGGAAGATTATTGGTTGGCCCGCTGCTGCGTTCGCTGCAAAAAGTTTATGGTCACTCCGAATACCTGGAATACCTTGCCAGCTTCCGCTACCCCCTTTCCGGCGAGTTTGCGATGCGTACTCACGTGCTGAATAACATTAAAATACCCGGCGACTGGGGGCTTGAAATAGGCGTGCTGTCGGAGATCTACCGCAACTATATTACCCGTCAAAGTTGTCAGGTAGAGATTGCGCATCACTATGACCACAAACATCAGCCGCTTTCGGAAGAGGACGGCACCGGCGGTCTGCGCCGCATGAGTAACGATATCGTGCAATCGCTGCTGCGTAAAATGGCGACGATGGGCGTCAATATCACCAGCGACTCCTTCCGCGTCCTGAAAGCAACCTACTACCGTAACGCGCTGGATATGATGGAGATCTACAGCCATGATGCTGCGATGAACGGCCTGAAATTCGACCAGCACGCTGAGGAAGCGGCCGTGGAAATGTTTACCCAGTCGATTCTGGAAGCCGGACAGTCGTTTATTGAACGCCCTAACGAAAAGCCGTTTATTCCCAGCTGGAGCCGCGTACAGTCCGCTTTCCCGGATATTATGCAGCGCATCTATCAGGCAGTCGAAGAGGACAACGAGGGGAAAGTATAACTGAGCGACAGGGGTACAGGCGGGAGATGAAAAGAAACAGGACGGAAGTATCGTCCTGTTCAGTGTGGGCTAGCTGGCAAGTTGAGTTTGCTCCGGGTTCAGAGCGCAAAGCTCATTTTCATGGAAGGCCTCCCGCCTTACGCTATAGCCGTCGTACCAGCGGCACTCGACCATTCCGCTGGCATAGCCGGTAACAATCATCGATGGCCCACCTTCTTTAAGCTGCACTTCCTCACTGACCAGAATCATCTTTCATCTCCTGCGCTGAGCGTACTATTTGCGGGCGGAAATTAAGGTATAGCAGCCGCTCCGCATTTATTCCGTTAATTGCAGGTAAAAGTTTTGTTAAATAAAAATATGCAGTTGAAAATGCGAAAAATAAAAAAAGCGAGTAAAGTTCATTACTCGCTTTGAAAGGCAGTTAGATTTTGCAACCTTCGCAGTCAGCTTCATCGCCTAAATCAGCCGGGACTTCGCTGGCTTTTTTCTCGGCATTGGCTTCCGCCTGTTCCAGTTCGGCATCAATATCGAATTCAAAAATATCGTCTTTCATCATTGCTCCAGGTTACTTAGCACTTGAGGGCTGCCTTTATACTGATTGTTTTCGCAGTTTACCAGCCAGATTTACCGCAAAAAGCACAATCGATCCCACGATGAATCCCAGCACCAGGTTGGCCAGGTTGCTGATAAGCGAGGCGATCATTCCGCTAAAGCCTGCACTGACGTGCTCAATGTAGTGATGCAGCAGCGGCACGCCGTGGGCGATAATGCCGCCACCGACCAGGAACATTGCCAGCGTGCCGACAACGGACAGCACCTTCATCATTTTTGGTGCCAGCGTCAACAGCAGACCACCCACGCCTTGTGCCAGCGCGGAGGACTTCTCTTTCAGCCACAGGCCCAAATCGTCAATTTTAACGATACAGGCTACGATGCCATACACCCCAACCGTCACCAGAATGGCGATGCCTGCCAGTATAACGACCTGATTCAGTAGCGGCGCGTCGGAAACAATACCCAGGGTGATTGCGACAATCTCCGCGGAAAGAATAAAGTCGGTGCGCACTGCGCCTTTGATTTTTTTCTTTTCATAGACGGCGGCTTCCTGCGGATTGAGCTTGCGGATGCGTTGCTCTCTGGCCTCAGGCGTTTTCGCGTTTTCATCCTTATGCAGGCTGTGGAAGACTTTTTCCACCCCTTCATAGCAAAGATAGGCACCACCCAGCATCAGCAAAGGCGTAATCGCCCAGGGTGCCAGCGCGCTAATGACCAACGCCAGCGGCACCAAAATCAGCTTATTCAGGAAAGAGCCTTTCGCCACGCCCCACACTACCGGCAGTTCGCGATTAGCCTTTACGCCGCTAACCTGCTGTGCATTTAGCGACAGATCGTCACCCAATACGCCAGCGGTCTTCTTTGCCGCCACTTTTCCCATCACCGAAATATCATCCAGCAGCGTGGCAATATCATCCAGTAATGTCAGTAAACTACTTCCTGCCAAAATTTCCTTCCTTATTTAGTCATGCTGACAGCAGGGACAAACCTGCACTTCGGCTACCGAGATATCGGCAATACCGTCACAATCCCACTCTACGCGAACCGGCCCTTCCGCTTGTGCGTGATGCACATATTTACTGACCGGGCTTTCGGTTTGACCCGCGATCTCTTCTGTCGCCACCAGCGTGTTGCCCACAAAAATGCGCGCGGTAGCCGTGGTGTTGACCATTCGTTCGCCGCTGATTTTATACAGTCGTCTGACTGTGAGTTTGATACTGGCCATAATCCACCGTAGACAGAAGATGTTAAAGAGTGTGATCTAAGCAATTATGAACGAGGGATGCAAATTATGTGATCTGAATCGTCCTGATTGGCAAAAAAAGCGAGATTTCATCTGGTTGAAATCTTTTTTTAACGCTAACGTAGCGCTCTTTATCCGGCTTCAGGAAAAATTATGTTACGCCGCGCGCCTGCCCTGCTTCCACTTCTGGCCTCATTGTTCGCCCTCTATTTTATCTGGGGATCGACCTATTTCGTGATCCGTGTCGGGGTGGAAAGCTGGCCCCCAATGATGATGGCCGGGCTGCGTTTTCTGCTGGCAGGGGTAATTCTTACAGCCTTCTTATTGCTGCGCGGCGACAGGCTTCCCAGCTGGCGTCAGGCCGGGAATGCCGCGCTGGTCGGCATTATGCTGCTGGCTGCCGGTAACGGCGCGGTTACGGTGGCCGAGCATCAGAATGTCCCGTCCGGCATTGCGGCTGTGATGGTCGCGACCGTGCCGCTGTTCGCTATGTGCTTCAGCCGCCTGTTCGGCATTGCAACCCGCTGGATTGAATGGTTAGGGATTGCCGTTGGGCTGGTGGGCATTATCCTGCTGAACAGCGGCGGCCATCTTGGCAATAATCCGTGGGGCGCATTGATGATCCTGGCCGGCTCGCTAAGCTGGGCGTTTGGTTCGGTCTGGGGATCGCGTATTAATTTGCCCACAGGCATGATGGCGGGCGCGATTGAGATGCTGGCAGCGGGCGTGGTTCTGCTGACGGCCAGCCAGCTAAGCGGCGAAAAGCTGCATGCCGCCCCTGCATTACCGGGTTTTCTGGCGCTGGGCTATCTCAGCCTGTTTGGCTCGATCATCGCCATCAATGCCTATATGTTCCTGATTCGCAACGTTAGCCCGGCTATTGCCACCAGCTACGCCTATGTAAATCCGGTTGTCGCCGTGCTGCTGGGCATTAGTTTTGCGGGCGAAAGCCTCACCCCGCGCGAGTGGCTGGCGCTGGCAGTTATCGTTCTGGCGGTAATTCTGGTGACGTTGGGAAAATATCTCATTCCCTGCAAACCGGTGATCAAACCGGTCACTAAAGCGGACTAATTCTCTTGTGGCAGGCAGGGATCAGCTCAGAGGGCGAACTCCCTGCCCGTCGATTTCGGCATTGCCTTCTGCGGCAAACAGCCACTCTTCCAGGCGGGCGCCTAGCGCTTCTGATGCCAGTTTAGTTTTTCCGCGCAGTGCGCACTCCCATACCACCAGTACCTTCCAGCCCGCAGCGCTCAGTTCAGCAACCGCGCGTTTATCGCGCTCAACGTTGCCGTCTATTTTTTCCATCCAGAAAGCGGTGCGGGTTGCAGGTACTTTAAAGAGATGGCAGTGGTGGTGATGCCAGAAACAGCCATGCACAAAGACAATCGCCTGATGGCGATCCAGCACAAAATCGGGCCGTCCAGGCAGGCTTTTGTCCTGCACGCGATAGCTGAAACCCAGCTCGGCCAGCTGTTCGGCCAGCCGGTTTTCAATCGCCGTGTCCCGCGTGCGTATGGCCCGCATGTTCTTGCTACGAATTATCGATGAGTGAACGTCAGCCATACTGTCTCCTTGAGGGTCAGGCGTTCTAATTCCCCTGCCGCGCCTGCACCGCCTGCTTAATCCACGGCAGCAGCAGTTTCGCTACCGCCGCAAACGCCGGCACAACCACTGAGTTACCAAACTGGCGGTAAGCCTGACTGTCTGAAACGGGAATACGAAAGCGCTGGTCTGGCTTTTCAAAGCCCATCAGGCGTGCACATTCCCTCGGCGTCAAACGACGTGGACGGCGCTGCTGATTGTCCGCATCATCAAAATCTCTTTCACCCAGCTGGCGATCCCAGCCACGGTCAATAAGAATTTCCGATCCGTCTTTGTAATAACGCGCGGAGAGCGTACGCACCACGCCATTTTCCAGCTGCGGATCCACCAGGCCGTAGCCAAAGCCATTACCTTTAGCCTGATGTTTCTTCGCATAATTATAGAGGTATTTCCACAGCACGGGCGTCAGGATGTATTTAGCATCCACCGCGGGCTCCAGCAGATCGCGCAGCGGCGTTCGCTGCTGAGGATAGAGCGTTTTCAGCGCGCTGAGGCTGAATTGCGGCAGTTTTAAATCACGTCGAAACCCCACCAGCACAATGCGCTCGCGGTGCTGCGGCAAAAAATGTTTCCCGTCGATGATTTTAGGATCGGCTGCGCCGCTGGCATCAGCATCCGCCACGTCATAACCCAGTTCGTCCAGCGTCTCCATAATCACGCGGAAGGTATTGCCTTTATCATGGCTCTTCAGATTTTTGACGTTTTCCAGCACAAAAATGGCCGGTTTTTTAGCGGTGATAATACGGGCCACGTCAAAAAACAGCGTGCCCTGCGCTTCACACTCAAAGCCGTGAGCCCGGCCCAGCGCGTTTTTTTTCGACACGCCCGCCAGCGAAAAAGGCTGGCAGGGGAAACCCGCCAGCAGCACATCATGATCCGGCACCTGCCGGTTAATATGCTGGTAAGCCTCCTGCTCGCTGACGTCAGGCTTTGCGCTTAAAGTGACATCACGAATGTCCTGATTGAAAACGTGACTTTCTGGATCGCAATACCAGTTCGCGCGGTAAGTTTTTACCGAGTACTTGTTCCACTCACTGGTAAACACGCACTGACCCCCAATCGCTTCGAAACCGCTGCGAATGCCGCCAATACCGGCAAAGAGGTCAATAAAACGGAATGCATAATGCGGATGATGAGCGGGCGGCGCAGGCAGCAGGTTGTCCAGTGCCGTTATTTCGGCCTCGGTCAAAACCGTCATGGCGCTGCTGCCTTTAACCCAGCGGCTAAGCGTGTCGCGTGTCCAGGCAGACTGGCCGGCCTGCTGTAACGTTGCCGCCAGCGTTTTCAGATCGTAGATTTCCAGTAATTGCTCTACTCGCTGACGATCCTGCTGATATTTTTGCTGCGCCTGCAGAGGTGCTTCGCCGCTACTGTCGAACTCGCTCATAGTCACTCATCAATAAGGATTGAGCCTGGCAGTTTATCACTTCACTGCATCAAAGCCAGGCGCTAACTGACTCAACTGGCGATTTACACAGCAGCCGGGGCACAATCCGTGACATCCTGCGAGCCTGAGCTTAAACTTGCTCTGTTTTTTTGACCCATTCATGGAGCCTGACGTCATGAGCGACATCTCACGCCCGCCCCTGAGCCTGCCAAACGGTGCCAGTAAACTGCTGCTGCACTCGTGCTGTGCGCCCTGCTCTGGCGAAGTCATGGAGGCCATTGCGGCCGCCGGGATTGATTACACCATTTTCTTCTACAACCCGAATATTCATCCACAGAAAGAGTATCTGTTGCGTAAAGAGGAGAATATCCGCTTCGCAGAAAAGAACGGCGTGCCTTTTGTGGACGCTGATTATGATACGGATAACTGGTTTGAACGCGCAAAAGGAATGGAGTGGGAACCCGAACGCGGCGTACGTTGCACCATGTGTTTCGACATGCGCTTTGAACGCACCGCGCTGTATGCTCATGAACATGGTTTTCCGGTTATTTCCAGCTGTCTGGGGATCTCCCGCTGGAAAAACATGCAGCAAATTAACGATTGCGGCAAACGCGCCGCCGCGCCTTACGATAATCTGACCTACTGGGATTACAATTGGCGGAAAAAAGGCGGTTCAGCACGCATGATTGATATCAGCAAGCGCGAACGTTTTTATCAGCAGGAATATTGCGGCTGCGTCTACTCGCTGCGTGACACTAATCTTCACCGTAAAAGCCAGGGCCGCCAGCTGATTAAGCTGGGCGTCCTCTATTACGGTGATGATGAGCAGGCATGATTCCGTCGATTGCTGACTGACCCCATCCTGAGGATGGGGTAACACTATTTTTTCTTTTTCGATTTTTTCAGCAACGCACGGATTTGCTTAAGTTCACTGGACGTTAATTGCGCATCGACCTCTTCGGACGTATCCAGGTTATCCACGGTGGGATGCGGATACGTTGTCAGGCTACTGTGCAGACGCTGACTAACCTCCTGACTGAGCGAAATTTGATTTTCCGTGGCCAGCGTTTTCAGCGTTTCTTTCAGATTTGGATCGATTTTTATTGTTAAGCTAACGGTGTCGGTAGTCATGTCCGAATCTCCTGATAAATGACCGCAACACCCTCGCATGAAAGCTTGTGCATAACCATACTGTCACAAAAATTTAATATTTTAGTGACTCGTGGCAAACGCCTGTAATACATCCTGATCCAGCGCGCAAAAATCCCCGTTCAGCTCGGCGCACAGCTTTGCCATGTAGGTCACCAAAAAATCGGCATTATGACGCGCCAGCCGGCGCCCCTCTTCGGTATGCATGGTCTCAGGCAGCTTAAGTAATTTTTTCTGAAAATGATCCAGCGCCCATTCCGCATCGTTTAAAGGCCGCTCCTTACCCAAGGGGTCGAAGCTGTCAAACAGCGAACGTCCCAGCGCACCGGAAACATAAAACACGCGAGCCAGTCCTATTGCGCCTAATGATTCCAGTCGATCGGCATCCTGCACGATTTGCGCTTCTAACGTTTCTGCTACCACACCCGCGCTAAAGCTGTGAGCGTGAACGGCATGCGATACCGCATCATGTTTCTCTTCAGGAAAATCAGGGAAAACGTCCAGCAGGATCCGACGCGTCTCAACGGCGGCCTTTGCGGAAGCCAGGTGACGCTCTGGATGATTTTTAGGCAGGTTAACGATGTCATGAAAATAACACCCGGTAAGCACAACCAGCTCATCAGCCGGTGTGTCTTTCATAATACGCTGGGCAGTCAGCCAGACTCGACGTAAATGCGCGACGTCGTGAGCTTTATCATCCTGAGGCCATGTCGCATGCAGCCAGCTTTCAAAGCGGCGTTGCCAGTGATTAAGAGTCATAGACTTCTCCTTATAGTTTGAACTTGTAGAGATGTCAGTGGGTTAACGCTCATCCACTGTAGATAAGGGCAGCGGGCCCGATGCCACCCTTCTCTGTTTATAGCGCTTATCTTCACATTTTCGCAATGCGTTTTGGTTTTTCAGGTTTTTACCCAGCCTTTAATTGCTGATTTTTTATGCAAATGGTTAAACATTAATAATGTACTTTTTGTAATAAGTTATCGGCATTTTGACGCACAGTAAGTTAGAATCATCATCAACCCACAATCGATTCTGGCAGCGGAGCGTCGTAACAGTAACAGATTGTCTCAGGCTGCTGTTAACGTAAGAGATTGTAAAGACGGCATATGTCAAATTTATGATCGCGAGGATTGTTGGGCCTGAACCCGCAGGTCAGACCTGCGAAAATGCCGCCCTTGTCCCTGAAGAGTACAAGGCGGAACAGGTAGCTTAAATAAAAAAGCTCAGCTTATGTTTCATTTGATTTAAAACACACACAGTTCCACGCAGGCTAAAGTTCAGATTAATCTGTATTGTCATTTAAGTAATGGCTGCGATCGGTGCCTTAACCAAATAAGTAACAGGGGTCAAACCATGAAAGAACGCCCGATTTTGTTTAACGATCAACGGGTGCGAGCACTGCTCTCAGGCCAACAGAGCCAGACCCGGCGCATTATGAAATCCCAACTCTTTGGACCAGGACAAGATAACCACGAAGGCTGTTATGGCATTGATGTCTTAAACAACCACCTCCAGGGCAACCGCGTAATGGGCATGGGAAACTTAAGTTACCACTGTCCTTTTGGGCAGCCCGGCGACCGTTTATGGGTGAGAGAAACCTGGCGAGGCCCGGTAATTCCCCCGGAAGAAATGGCCGAATACGAACGTAATCCCGAACGGTTTAAAACGCCTGACTATTGTCAATATCGTGCCGATACCGGAACCTTTTCCAGCGCCGCTGAGGAAGACGATCAGTTCGGCTGGCAGGCGGGCATCCATATGCCGCGCTGGGCAAGCCGCATCAATTTGCTGGTAACGGCGGTGCGGGTTGAGAAGATTCAGGACATCAGCGATGACGATATTTTTGCTGAAGGCGTGCAAACTGACTCTCACTTCCTGAATAACTTTTTCACTATGCACAATGAAGTGATCTCCCCGAAAGACAGCTACCGCAAACAGTGGGCGCTGCAGTATGGCGGCACAAGCTGGGAAGTGAATCCCTGGGTTTGGGTCATCGAATTTAAACGCGTCTGATGACGTTCATCCCGGCTGAGATCGCCAGCCGGGATGCTTATTTTGCTCCTCACCCACCTGCGATCACAGATTCTCTCTGAATTTACTGATTAAATTGCCGCTCTGCGTCCATACGCGAAAACGTTTATCCTATTGCCGAATGTAACAGTTGCGGTTAACAGTATGCTGCGGCATGGTAATACCTCCTCCACCGAATTGGGTTGCATGATGATCAAATGGCCCTGGAAAACCAAAACGGCTGATAATCTGCCCTGGCAGCAGGCACTGGCAATCCCATTGCTGCAAACGCTAAGTGAGAGCGATCGGCAAAAGCTCATCCAGCTTGCCCAGCGCTTTCTGCAACAGAAACGGCTGCTGGCTTTGCAGGATTTCGTTCTCGACGATGTGAAATCTGCGCGTGTCGCCCTGCTTTTTTGCCTGCCCGTGCTCAATCTCGGTTACGAATGGCTCGATGGTTTTCATGAGGTGCTGATCTATCCCGCTCCTTTTATGGTGGACGACGAGTGGCAGGATGAATTTGGCCTTGTGCACCGCGAGCGTATGGTCCAGTCAGGTCAAAGCTGGCAGCAAGGCCCCATCGTGCTGAACTGGCTGGATGTGCAGGACTCATTTGATCTTTCAGGTTATAACCTGATTATTCATGAAGTGGCCCATAAACTGGATGCCCGGGGCAGCGACTACGCTAATGGCGTGCCGGCAATGCCGCTGCGCGACGTGGCCGGCTGGGAGCGCGAGCTGAACGCGGCGATGACCAGTATTCAGGATGAAATAGATTCGGTAGGCGAGAACGCGGCAACTATCGATGCCTACGCGGCCAGCGATCCGGCCGAGTGCTTCGCCGTGCTGTCGGAATACTTCTTTAGCGCGCCTGCTTTACTGGCGGAACGCTTTCCTCAGCTGTATGAACGGTTTTGCCGCTTTTACCGCCAGGATCCCAGGCGTGCTGGCCGGGAAGCTGAATCGAGGCAAAATGGCAGCATCGTTCATTAACTGTGCGGATTGAGTTATTCCCAGCCAGTTGAAAGCTATCGGGTTTTTTAGTGTTGACACGCCGGGCCTGCCCCGCTAATATGCGCCCCATCAACCGATTCCTCTGTAGTTCAGTCGGTAGAACGGCGGACTGTTAATCCGTATGTCACTGGTTCGAGTCCAGTCAGAGGAGCCATATTAGAGAAGCCCGCTTAAGGAAACTTAAGCGGGCTTTTTGCTTTTCCGGTTCGCACAATACGTGAAGGCTCAAAAGCCTGTCGACATATTTTGCGTGGTCATTTTTATTTTCGGCTGGCTAAAAAGGCATCATAATAACAATCAAAGTTTGCACCGATGCGCTGGTAGTGCAGACAATACCGCTGCTGAAAGCCGCTTTTTAACGATGTACGGTAGCTTTTTAGGTGAGCGGCGTTGAAAATAGCGCCTTACTGCGCTAATTAACGGATATATAAGGGGTTATGACATGCAACAAGGACCACTGACGGCGGACGAACTGGAGTGGCTGGACGATATCCTGATGAACCACGGCAATGATGATGCGGTTATCGACGCATCGGAGCTGGATGGTTTACTGACCGCCGCGCTTACCGGGCCTGGGCAGATCAAGCCAGAAGATTTACAGGCCGCGATCTGGGGCGGTAAAGGGCACGATCCGGAATGGGCATCGCCTCAGGAGCATCAGCGCTTTGTCGATCTGGTCTCTCAGCATATGAACGATATTGCTGAACGCCTGCGCGATTATCCCGACCAGTTTGACCCGCTATTTGGCACCAGTACTGAACAGGGTCAGGAAGTGACCATCGTTGAAGAGTGGTGTATTGGCTATCTGAAAGGGATGACGTTAAAAGACTGGTCGTCTTTGCCGGATAATCTTCAGCCCGCGCTGGAAGCGATTGAACTGCATGGTCGCGAAGAAAACCACGCCCGGTTCGAACAGATGTCCGCCGAAGCGTTTGAACAAAGCCTTGATGCTATCCGTCAGGCGGCGCTGAACCTGTACGCTGACTGGCCGCTGCATTAAAGCATTGCAGGCAAATGAAATCTGGGTACCTTTACAGATACCCGGTTCGAAAATCAGTCAGGAGCGCACAGTTCATTCCAGTAGCAGAAGCGGAGCGTCAGGCGATAGCGGTTATTTTTCACTGAAGGCCCTCGCGCGCAGATAACTCATCTCGAAGCCATACAGCTGGCTGATCGGCAGCAGAGACTCACTCAGCCTTGAGGGATCAACGCTCTCTTCCAGCGGCAGCGGCGAGGAAAGCCAGTCGGTGAGAGTAGCAAATAACTTTTTCAGGCCCGAGGGTTTCATGACGTTCTCCTGCAATTCTGTGAATGGATATTTGCGGTAAGACAGTTTTAACCTCAGGCACCCCGTGAGGGGAAATATCATATTCTTCCGTCTTTAGCCGGAATCTGGCTTTAGGCTGCGGCCAGACGGCGGATTCGCGGTGAATAGCGCAAATCTCACCGGCGATTTATGGTATGATTATCTGTTCAAGTTACTTACATGGCCCCGCCACATCTCGGATTATCTGACCCGCTATGCCAGCTATCATCAAGCGAAAAAACGACCCGGAAGGGTTAAAGAAACGTATCCTTGCCGGTGCGCTTGCGACTTTTGCCGAATTTGGCTTACAGGGCGCACGCATGGAACAGATTGCCGGACATGCGCAAACCACCAAACGCATGGTGGTTTATCACTTCAGCAATAAAGAAAATTTGTACATGGCAGTGCTGGAGCAGGTTTATCAGGCTATTCGTCAGCATGAGACCCGTCTGAATCTTGCCGAGATGCCGCCGTTGCTGGCCATGCAGAAACTGGCCGAAGCCAGCTTCGATTACCATATCTCACATCCCGATTTTATGCGGCTGGTGTGCAGCGAAAATCTGATGCGCGGCCGCTATATTAGCCAGTCGTCACGCATCAAAGAGCTGAATCAGAGCGCGCTCGACGTGTTGGAGAACATCCTGATACGTGGCAAAGCCGCCGGCGTCTTCAATGCTGATGCCGACACGGTGGACGTGCACCGTCTGATCAGCAGCATCTGTACGCATAACGTTTCGAACCGCTACACCTTTCACACGCTGTTTGGCGGCGACGAAAACGAGCAGCAAAGTATTGCCCGAAATCGCCAACTGGTGGTTGATGCCACGCTGCGTTATTTAAGACCTTCCTGAATAAACCTGTACAATACCGAAACAGAGTGTACAGTTTTTTTCACCCTGAAGCCTGACGTTCCGGGGCAATTCAGCTACCCTTATTGGGGTTTAATCACGAAAGCTCGTTTCCGCGCTTTTCACGTTTTTTAGCCATATACCAGGAGTTAATTAATGGCACGCGAATATGCCGGCTATCCCCGCCGCCACCCTAATGCCGAAGACGGCAAAGTATGGAACTGGGCACAGAACGCCACGCTTGCGGTAAAAAATGCCGTGAGCATTCCGGAAAACGAAAAAGAGTTGCAGCAGCTGATTGCGACCAGTACCGGTAAAATCCGTATTATGGGCAGTCGCATGTCGCCAGGCCGTATGCTGGCGCTGGCAAACAAGGGCGACACTCTGGTTGATATGAGCCGTTTACGCGGTCTGATTAGCCTTGACGAACACAGCGCCACGTTTGCGGGCGGCACGCTGATGCATGAAGTGTACGAAGTGCTGACTGCCGAAGGCAAAATGTTGCCCTCTTCGCCCGGGGTCATCGCCTCGCAAACGCTGGCAGGCGCGCTGGCAACCGGTACACATGGTCAGGGTTTACAGCAAAGCTCTATTGCCGACGAAGCGTTAAGCATCCGCATGGTGCTGGCGGACGGCACGGTTGCCGATTTCGATCGTCAACACCCCAAGTTTCATGCCGTACAACTGGGTCTTGGCAGTTTAGGCGTGGTGACTCAGGTGACGCTGCGCACGACCCCTTCGCTGATTTATACCTGTTACAAAAATGCGGTAAGCGGCGATACGCTGGAACAGGATATTTATGACTGGAACCAGAATTATGCGCTGAGTAAAGCCTGGTGGTTCCCAAACGAAAACCAGGTGCACGTCTGGGCCGCACGTGAAGCCAATAGCGAAGAAGTTGCGCAATACCACGCCAACAATAGCGAGCTGATCAAGCAGGAAGAAACCAGCGATGCGATGAATGAAACGATTGAACAGACGCTGGAGCATATGCGCAGCGACACAAAAATCGTGGATGAAAACGGTAAACCCTTCCGTACCGTAACGCGGTTTAAAGATTTTTCCGACGTCACCGGTGACGTTTACCAGGTCTTTTGCCGGGGCATCGCCACGCCGCAAATCAATGTCGAAATCGGCATTCCTTTAGCGCGTACGGCCGAGGTGATCCGTAAGATTAAGCAGTGGCACAGTGAAACACAGCCGCATATGCATTATCCCATAATTTTACGCTGCACTGGCCCGTCGGACGCCTGGCTCAGCCCATCGTATGGTGCGGATACCTGCTTCTTTGGCTTTGTGGTTTATTATGCTGAGGACGGCTCGCTTTCTGAAGAGGGTGTCAGTTTCCTGCAGGCGATTGAAAAAGTGTTAGCCGCTGAAGGCGGCAGACCGCACTGGGGAAAATATTTTGACGCTGCGCTTTATAACTGGCCAGAAATTTATCCTCAGTGGGACGCGTTTCGCCAGGTGCGGGACGAACTCGACCCGCAGCGTAAATTTGACAATGCGTTTACCGCAGAATTATTAGATTGATTGAGGAGAGTGCCAATGAAGGCATGGGCAACCCTGCTGACGCAGCCGGGCTATTTGATCGGCGTTCAGGCGCTGCAAAAGTCGCTGAAAAAAGTCGGCAGCCGCTATCCGCTGGCGGTAATGGTCACGGAAAATATTGATGCCCGCAGTCGCCAGACGCTGGAGAACGAAGGCTGTCTGGTGCGCGAAGTTCAGCCTGTCAGTCCGAACAGCAGCCTTGAGCATAATTATGCCAACGCGCGCTTTTCCGAGGTGTGGACCAAGCTGGCGGTCTGGCAGCTGACCGAATTTGAACGCATTGTCTTTCTCGATGCCGACATGTTGGTCATCCAGAATATGGATGAATTATTTACGCTGCCGCTGGCGGAGGACGAAATTGCCGCCTGCCACGCCTGCCGCTGCAATCCGAACAAAATTCCCAGCTATCCAAAAAGCTGGCGGCCAGAAAACTGTTTCTACAGCTACTGCCGGTCGGTCGACCACACCGAACAGCTGGATGAGGTGGATAACTACCTCAACGGCGGTTTCCTGGTATTACGCCCGGACCGTGCGGTTTATGAAGATATGCTGGAAAAGCTGGCGGAACTTAGCGATCTCTCGCGCTATCTGTTTGCAGAACAGGATTTCCTCAACGATTATTATCATCAGCGCTGGAAACCCCTGCCCTATATTTACAACGCACTGAAAACGTTACCCTTCCAGCATGCTGCTATGTGGGAAATGGGCGAAGTGAAGAACGTTCACTATATTATCGATAAGCCATGGGAAAAGCGTCCTGAAACGGGTGACCGTTACTATCCGCTGAATAAACTGTGGTGGGATGTAATGGATGCCTGATTCAGCCGCGGCACGCCTTTAATCATCAGGTGTGGCGTTAAGGGCGAATGGATTTGCCCTTTTCGACGCAGGCTCAGCGACCCGCCTGTTCAGCAGACCTGAACATGGGTTGTATGTGGCAGAGCCATCATCTTGTCTTCGCAGGTGAAAATCAGATCGACGTTGCCCCGCGCCTCGTCGCGCAGATAACGTAATACTCCCTCAGGCAGACGCGGTGCTACAGCACGCTTTTCCAGCCGACCCGGGCCGCTAAGACGTAGCGTCAGGCCCCCGTTCAGCGCAGTAACCTCAACAATCACCGTAGCCGCTTTTCCTGATTCTTTTTGATGAGGTCGCAGGCTGTCTGACAGCGAATTGACCAGAGATAACGGATTAACATAAAGCGGCGTATCGCGATCCACCAGCGTCATCTGCACGGCGAGAGCGGCTGGAGATGCCTCTCCCCCTGACGAACGTGGCAGAGAAACCACCACGCCCGGTTCGCTCATTGCTTTCTGGATCAGGCGGAAAGCCCGCTGTGAGTCAGCAACCGGATGCGTAAAGCTGGCCAGTAAAGTCATCGTTTTATCTCTTATCAGGTCGTTTGATTAACGATCAGCATGCAGAACGAATATGACAAGCAGGTGACTTCAGGATGGCTATAAGATGAATTCACGATAAAAACAGCTTTCGTTCACGCTCGCGGCGAGGCAGCAGAATACTGGTCGCGCTGCCCGCGCGTTTCCACATCAGAAAAGCATCAGCTGCTCCCTGATAATCACCTTCGTTCAGTTTTCGCCTTACGGTGGAGCCGGAAAAAGCGCCGGTGCCAATATTAAAAATCAGGCTGCACAAGGCATCGTACTGATTTTGCGTTAACGCCATTGTCACCTGTCGCTTAATGGCCCGTTCGACCACATCAAGATCGAGTAGCAGCAGCTCGGTCGATTTTTCCGCATCGATTTTCATTCCAACACTGACCGCGATGCCGTCTACGGTACCCGTATGGCCTACGCCAATCGTAGGAATGCCGACCACATCAAGATAGCCCGTTAATCTTTCGCCCTCTTCTGCTTTCAGAAAGCGAATCCCTTTATCACTAATGTTCATGATATTTCCCAACGTTGTTGCCCTCTCTTTTCCATGGACACTAACAACATCATTAATCTGATTTAAAATAAAAAGGCCAGATCCCCCTGGCCTTTACGCTATGGCTGTCTACTGATGACGTTAAATCACTTCACGCCACAAAGAATCTTCCAGGCCAGGTGCCCAGTCCGGTGAGTAAGAAATATGGGTCACTAAAGCCACCCAGTTTCTGCCCAGGTTACGTACAATCTGCCCCACCTGATAAGAACCACCCAGCACCCATTGTGGGTAATCGCTGTCGGCGTCATCGCCGCTGTCATTGCTGGCTGCGGTGGTGATGCTCAGCACATTACTCGGTACAGAAAGCTGACCTGCGGCGTTCTCTGCTGCCACGAAGTAACGGTAGGTGGTTGCTTCCTGTAAACCAGCATCGGTGTAGCTCAGCTGAGAAGCCGGCACACGTGCCACTTCATTGCCATCGCGGTAGATGATATAGCTGCTAACTGAACCGGTAGACGAGCCCCACATCAGCGCAACACTGTTAGTGGTAACTGACATGCTGTGTAACTGCACCGGTGCAGTAGGTGGTGTACCTGGCAGGATCACCGCACTGGTACGGGCTGAAACAATCTGGCTACGTGCAGACTCTTGACCGGCCGCATTCACCGCGCTGACGGAATAGCTGTAAGCCGTATCTTCCTGCAGGCCGTTGTCGGTAAAGCTCAACTGAGAACCCGTAAACACCGGGTTGCCATTACGGTACAGACGATAGGTCACGCCAGCGGTAACGGAGGCATTCCACGCCATAGTGATGCTGTTGGTGGTCGTAGCGCTTGCACGCAGGCCGGCAGGTACAACCGGGTCGTTATTGTCTGGCGTAACGCTACCGGCGAAATCCAAATCGATAACCTGGTAGAAAGCATTCCCTGTATCGGCAACTTCCCATACGGCCAGCAGAACGTGATAACCGTTACGCTGTGGCAAAGGCACATCGTGCGTGGTCGGGCCGGTTGGGCGCAGCACGCTACCGTGGCTCCAGAAAGGCTGTTCAGTGAACTCAACCTTAAAGAACGGCTCTGATTCAAACTGCGCACGGCTCAGCGGCAGGTTTGGATTCCAGTCTTCACGGGTAATAAAGTAGTTATAACGACGCGTGGTATGTGCCGCCGTGTAAGTCCAGGTAAACTTCATCACCTCGGATGACGCAACGGTATGTTTTTTCCAGTGTGTACCTGGCTCATCCAGGAACAGACCATCGCCCTGGTTTGCGCTGGCAATTTTGCCATCCGGCGGCGGCAGAGCATTGGTAGAATCCGTTGGCGCTACGATATCGAACAGGCCGCGGTCAAGGGCAGGGAAAAATTTACCGGCTTCACGCTGGTTTAGCTGGCCCGCATTAAGACGGCCTTCCTGCCAGGCGAAATAGGCACGTGATGCAGGGGTGGCGATATGACCATGGCGTAATGCCGGTTTTACTTGCGCACCAGATGAATCTGACATTGTTTTAAATCCTGTGGTCATTTTGGATGTATTCAGTACCTGCCATAGCGAAGTGGCTAACGCCGGTGTCCAGTAAATATTTGAGGTGTGCTGCATTACGCAAATGTAATCCTGAGAGATCCAGCTCACTTTCGCGCCGTCGTTATAACGCACACCGGCCTGCCATTCGGCATAGCCCGGCGTTGGCTCAGGCGTTGGTTCTGGAGTCGGTTCTGGAGTCGGTTCCGGTGCTGGCTCAGGGGTCGGCTGTGGTTCTGGTACAACGCCATCACCCGCCAGATAGCCATAACGACGAATAAATTCCCAGTCGTAGGCGTTGCCTTCAACGCTGGTGCCTGCATCCCAGTTAACAGACCAGGTCATCAGGCCCGCGATGGGCAGACCCGCCGCCTCAAGACGCGCCAGCGCTTTATAGACAGCCTCAGGATCAACGACGTAGCCAGTGGCAGCAGCATCGTTATTGGTTGGCAGGCCGATAATAAATTTATCGTGCGGGATCTTCAGGAAATTACGGGTACCGGTGACTAAACTCTCAGTCAGGTAAAAAAGAAAATCTTCTTTCATCGCATCATTACTCTGCGAAACCCAGCTGGAGATTTCATCAACCCATACACCATCGCCGCCCTGATTGTAGAACTGCGGAGCGATGTAATCGTAATAGCCTTCGAGGCCGTTGATATAAGGGCTGTAATGACCGCTCTGGCTCAGATAAGGGAATTCTGGCGCCATACTGATGATGAAGTTTTTATTCTGCAGACGATAATGATCTTTAACCATTTTCAGTGCGGCAGGGATCACGGTCTGGTTATCAGCTGCGGTAATAGCCGCCTGCTCCAGATCGATATCCAGGCCATCGAAACCAAACTTATCCGACAGCGTAATAATACGTGCGGCAAGCGCCTGTTCATCACCCGCGTGCAGTTCAATGTGTGCATCAGCGCCGCCCAGTGAAATCAGGACTTTACGACCCTGAGCATGGACCATATCGACCTGCTGACGAAACTCGGCATCGCTACCTTTGTAAGGTTTGAAATCAGGAATACGATCGTTGAGATCCAGCACTTTCATAAAGGCTACAGCGATAACGTTATACTGTACTGGAATGTCGGACAGTGCCATTTCCAAAAAACGGCCGCCTTTATACCCCTGGCCATTTTCTGCTGGCCAGTTGTGCCAGAAACCCATTACAATTTTATTTGTCATTATTTCTATTCCACTTATCAATAATAAAGTCATTGTGAATGCAATGACGGAGAGAACAATCTGCACAACGATTGCTTGACGACAGGTATTTTATTTGAAGTGGCTAAAGACTCAATCGCAATAATTAAGCGACACCGCTACAAATTAACAATCATATGAAATAAATGAGTTTATTTCCTGGGGTAAAATACTTATTAAAACCGTTTAATTGCCATTTATTTAAGCTTTTGTTTTTATTGCTATAATAATTTATTCTGGCCTCATAACGACCTCTTTAAATTACACTCCTCCACGAATAAACTTCCATATTGCCATTTACCCAACGGGCAAAGATCAAACGTTTTAAGCCGTAGTTAAATAACGCTGACAACGCACTAAAGCCCAAAAAAAGCCGACCTGTCGGGGCCGGCTTTTATTAAAAATGAGCGTTATGGTTTAATTGATCGGTCTTAACTCAATCCCGTAAGCACGCCCGTTTACCATTACGCGCAGGCACTCTGTGGCGTTTCCTACGGCCGTCGTATTGACGACCCGGCTACGCATTAACAAATCGTTGTTATGGTTATAGCCGAAGCCGACATTTTCATTACCGGACCAGTGCTGTTTAAACGCAGTATCTGCCTCTGCATCCAGTGCAGCCGCTTCTGTCGTGGACAGCATGGTATAGGATTTATCGAAGCGGAAATGCACGCCACGAGCAAAACGGTCAAAACAGTTGGTGGTAATCAACGCTATAGAAAAGCCGGTAAACTTGGCGATCTTAACGTAAATACTGGCTTTGCTGCTGCCCAGGTTTTTAACAATGACTCGTGTTACCGGGCAAGAGCCTTCACCGGCCCACGAAGTAATAAATTGCCCATTAACATTCTGAATCGAAATTTTCGCTTCGCCTTCCGGTGTACGGGTAGAGTAATCATTTTGGGTCTGGGGCATGGCCGCAAACTGAGAAGACCCAATAATGCGCATCTGTAGCTGAGTCGTCCATTCCGGCGCTTCGATATCGCCAACTTTAAACCAGGTTTCAGCATCACGGCGGTTATCCATCCGATCTGGCGAGGTGATGTACTGATAGTTTAGCGAACCCTCGAGTTTCAGCCCGTGGTTCTCAATCCAGGTCTGGCCACTTTCATAGGCTGACAGCCAGCGATCGCCGGTTTCTGAAAGATCCATACCCGCCCCATCATGCACATTGAGCATGGTAGAGATGATGCGTGTATGGTGGCATTTCAGCGGATTGGTATTGTCTTCAAGGTTCAACGCCTGAATGGACCACTGTCCGTTAGAAATGTTACCTGGAAACTCCGTATGCTCGATCCAGCCGTTGTTAATAATGCACTGTGTCGCACGCTGGAGATCGATCATCTCTGATTTAGTGCCGTACTGGATATTAAAATTAGTCAGTTCAATCGCGGTAAGATGATCCCATGAACCGGCTGCACGGTCCGACCATCGGCCATAAATTACCGTCCCGGCACAGCGACTGGCGTACCACTGGTCAATCTTACAGTCCAGGGTATCCAGCAGATCCAGCCCGCGGCCCCCCAGATTATTAAACTGCATGCCGGTCACGCGGAGATACTGACCACCCTGAATGATGTTTTTAAAGAAGCCTTTCGTTTTCGTATTATCCTGGCCTTCAACACCAATACCGTGGATTGAACACCACCGCGCGTTGACGGTGAACATATACTCGCCGTCTTTCTGATCGGAGAAGAGTTTGGTAGCAGGGAAGTAGCCAAAGTTAACGTGGCTGCCGGTCAGGCGGAAACGGCTGGCCTCGGTGGCAGAAATATCGAATTTAGAAATGAAAAAGTGCCCCGCCGGGAAATGAATACCGATATTTTCGTGTGGGCGAGTATTGGTTTTTCTGTCCAGCTTACGTGACCAGTTCCACATGCGGGTGACGGCTTCAAGGCAATCCGTTTTTCCATCGGGAATCGCACCAAAATCAACAACGCTCAGTACTGAAGGATGCGCCACATAACGGACCCATCTTGCCCCCCTGGCAGTCACGATGGTCACGCCAAAATCTTCAACGTTAACTTTGTCGTTTAAGTCATAGGTAAAGATCCCGCCGCCGTATCCTGTTCCTTCATCATAAGAGAGGACGACCGCTATTTCACCATGCGTATTGGGTTCAAGAGAACGTAATTCGCTGACAGACTGGAGCGTAACAAAGTCTTTCGGTTCACTTATTTTAGACTGAAGCTCAATAGCTATTTTCTCAAAGTCAATACTTTTGCCGTCTTTATCAATTACGTTTAATTTGGCGGCCGTTTCATTTAGGTTACTTAGCGCAGTTGTTAACTTATTAGCGCTATTGTCATTTACATTGCTCATTTAAAGCCTCTTTATTAAAAGATATTTGCGTTTTGGTGTTGAAATTTAATGAATTGAAAACTTGATATTAAAAATTATAGTTTTTTCCGTCAGAAATAGCGCATAAAGCGATATATTTTGCTGAATCTTGAAGGTTGTGGAGAATAATAAGCAAATGGTAAATGGGCAATTTCAAAAATTAACCACAGGAAGTAAAAAATAGCATCTACATGAATAACCTCAGTAAAACAGTATTATTGCCCCGATCCCCCCCTCACCGTAACAATGATAAGTATGCTATATTTTTCATTAATTTACGTAGTATTAACATCTAAGGCACCGGCGGGGGGTTGTATGTTCTTATCATCAAATCTTAAGTGTTTCATTGTATTAGCCAGAGAAAAGTCACTGAAAAAAGCCTCAGAATTCCTTTTTGTTACCTCATCACCCATATCAAGAAGAATTAAAATACTGGAAGATGAGTTAGGTTTTAAATTGTTTTCCAGAAACGACCATGATTTCACGCTCACCAAAAAAGGACTCGAACTTTATGAAAAAATCATGCCCTACTATAATAAAATGACAGAGCTGGAAGATTTTTTCTCCCAGAAAAAAACTAACGTTAATATTAAACGCAATCTGATGATTGGTGTGGAAAACCTCAATCCATTTTTGTTTAATTTATTGGTTAAAACCAAAAAGAAAACGGAAAGCGTCTCCTACTGTGCATGCGATATAAAAAACTCCATGGAAGCTTTGCTGGCAGGCGAAATTCACGGAATTATTTCGCATCGACAAATAGCAGAAAACGGTATTGTCTCTATGGATTTTTTTAGTGAACCAGCCTGTTATCTTTTCTCGAACAAATACCCCGACTTTCAGATTAGTGATAACAAAAACATCCCGATCATTATTCCCAACAATGGTTTTTATGACTCTTACATAAAAAATGCGCACACCCGGATCCTGACACTCAGCCCGACTGCGCAAGTTATTATTGTTGATGATATTTCTGACTATCTGACTCTTATCAGTAGCGGGGAGGCTGTTGGCCTGATCAGCCAGTCCATGGTTTCATTTTATAAAAGTAAAATAGACAATTTCAATGAAATCAATTACAGGACAGAATCGATCTTTCCCGAGCTCAAAACCTACATTTATTATCTTAAAGAGAGAGAAAACTCGGTTAAATTAGCGATCGTCAGTAGCAGCGAGAGTCGCATCGCTTCCTGAAACCACAGCTGCACTGTCGTTGGTTTAATCATTCAGCAGTACGCTCTCTCCCGCCGGGTTCAGGAAGCACTGAATAACGGGTTTATAGTGGGGAAAAGTGACAGGTATTCTGAGCTGGCCAAAGGATGGCCTACCCGACCTCTCAGTCAGGCAAGGCGCATGAGTCAGTAAATCAGAATTCAACCTGGGTATGACGGGAAATCAACGAGCGCAGCGGCACGCTGCTTTTAATAATCGGTGATTTAATAACGATATAGCTGAAGTATTTATCAATACCAATTTTTGCATCCAGCAATGCCTCAATCACTTCCTGATAATGCTCAATACTGCGGGTAATAAAACGCAACAGATAGTCGTAGCCCCCGGTAATCAAATGACATTCCATCAATTCGTCAACCTCACGTATCGCTGCTTCAAAACGCATAAAGTCTTCACGTCGATGACCGCTTAGCGTTACTTCAGTAAAAACTGAGACCGAATCGGTGATTTTAGGAAGATTGATATGCGCCTCATAGCCGGTGATAAACCCTGCGCTTTCAAGGCGTTTAACCCGCTGCAGGCAAGGGCTGGGGGAGAGTCCAACGGCATCGGCAAGGTTCACGTTACTGATGCGGCCATCTTTTTGCAGCTGCACCAGGATGTTGATGTCGATGCGGTCCAGTTTCATTAAGCCGTTCATAACACCCCTCATTGTTACCAGATTGTCACCAGTAACGAAGGTATAACACGCTTTCCGCCGGCTGCGCCAGCGTTTTACCCGGTTACACCTTCGCCGGTGATTAGCAATAAATGTAAGAATATCAATGAGGAATAATCGGTCAGCCCAACCGTCCACTGGCACGCGCCAGCGCAATATCAAAAATATGCAGCGCTTCTTCCAGCTGTGAATCGCTGGTAACCAGCGGTGCAAGAAAGCGAATGGTGTTGCGCTGTACGCCACATTTAATTAACAGCAATCCTTCCTGACAGGCGCATTCGAGGATTTTTTGTGTCAGCGCGGCATCCGGCTTTCCGCTCTCGAAATCGATAATTTCTACCGCCTGCATCAGACCAATGCCCCGTACGTCGCCAATACAGGCATATTTTTCCGCTAACAGCCGCAGCCGGCCGGCGAGCTGGCTGCCGAGCTGGTTAGCTCGCGCCAGCAGGTTGCCTTGCTCCAGTAAATCCAGCACCGCCAGTGATGCCGCGCAGGCCAGCGCATTGCCGCCATACGTTCCTCCCAGCCCGCCGGGCAGCGGGGCTTCCATCACCTCAGCTTTGCCCACTACCCCCGAAATCGGCAGACCCCCGCCAAGACTTTTGGCTACCGTCACCAGATCCGGCACGATGCCGGTATGCTGAAAACCAAACATCTTGCCGGTACGGCCAAACCCTGTTTGTACTTCATCGCAAATCAGCAGGATGCCGTGACGGTGGGTAATCTCACGTAACGCCTGCATAAAAGTGGCAGAAGCAGGAAGGAAACCGCCATCGCCCTGCACCGGTTCAATAATAATTGCCGCCACGCGTTCCGGGGCAATCTGCACCGCAAACAGCGTGTCCAGCGCTTTCAGGCAATCCGCTTCGCTAATCTTATGAAACGCATTTGGAAACGGCACGCGATAGATGTCGCCGGGGAATGGCCCAAAATTTTGTTTGTAGGGCTGGCTCATGCCGGTTAGCGTACAGCCTAATAAAGTGCGGCCATGAAATGCGCCGTCAAAGGCAATAATGCCGGGACGATTCGTGTAGGCGCGGGCAATTTTCACCGCGTTTTCAACCGCTTCTGCGCCGCTGGTAAAAAAAACGCTTTTGAATTTTTCTTCCGTGCTAATCAGCCTGTTCAGCCGTTCGGCCAGTTCGATATAGCCTGGATAGGCCGCTACCTGGAAACAGGCATGCGTAACCTGTTGCAGCTGCTTTGTGACGGCCTCGATCACCGCAGGATGGCTGTGTCCCACGTTGAGCACGCCGATGCCCGCAACAAAATCCAGATAGCGATTGCCTTCCACATCCCACACTTCCGATCCTTTTGCTTTCGCAATGACCAGCGGATGTGCGGTGACCACGCCGCGCGGTACGTGCGCTTCGCGGGCATCCAAAAATAGTGCGTTATCTACAAATGTGTGCTGCTCGTCCAGTAAATTATGCATCTCTCTTCCTCAATGAATGACGTTAACTCAAGTATCGCAATAAGCCTTTTCCCGCCGCTGCCGAATTAACGGCGGCGGCAGCATTACCTGTCGAAAAGCGAGTGGATCCGTGGATTAAATGTTTACCGGCATGGTGGTGCGAACGACTTCGCAAAACCAGGCCACGCCATAAGGGATCACGGCGTCGTTAAAGTCATAGGCGGAATGATGCAGCGGCTGGCTGTCACCTGAGCCCAGCCACAGATAGGCGCCGGGGCGCGCCGCCAGCATAAAAGAGAAATCTTCAGACGTGAGCGCCGGGCTGGCGGCGGCAGAGGCTTGCAGACCTGCCCGGCCCGCCGCTTGCAGCGCAATTTGCGCCTCCGCTGGCGAGTTAATGGTGGCGGGATAATAGCGGTTATAGGCCACGGTCGCCTGCAGCCCATGCGCGGCGGTAACATGTTCAGCCATCTCGCACAGGCGCTTCTCGATAGTGTCCTGCACGGCCAGGCTGAAGGTGCGTACCGTACCGGTGATGCTGGCGCTGGCCGGGATCATATTGTGGGAAAAGCCGCCCTGAATGCGCGTTACCGTCAGCAAAGCGGGCTCGCAGGGATCGACCGCGCGGGCAACGATAGTGTTGAGCTGCACCACCAGTTCGCTGGTTGCCAGCAGCGTATCCGCGCTCAGATGCGGTTGTGCTGCATGGCCGCCACCCCCGTTAACGGTAATATCAAACCGGTCGGCCGCTGCCATAATCGGCCCGGCACGCGTTTGCGCGGTGCCCAGCGGCAGCTCAGGCCAGTTGTGTATGGCATAGACCGCGTCACAGGGGAAGCGGCTGAACAGACCGTCTTCAATCATCGCGCGCGCGCCGGCCAGCCCCTCTTCCGCAGGCTGAAAGATAAAAATAACGGTGCCGTCAAACTCTTGCGAAGCAGCCAGCTTACGTGCCGCTCCCAGCAACATAACGGTATGCCCATCGTGGCCGCAGGCGTGACAGCGACCGGCGTGCAGGCTTTTCCAGGATTGCGTCCCGGCATCGTCCATCGGCAGCGCGTCCATATCCGCGCGCAAACCAACACTCCCCGGACCTGTTCCGCGGCGCAACACGCCGACCACGCCGGTTTTACCGATATTGCGATGCACCTCAATACCCAGCGCAGCCAGAAAATTGGCCACGATATCCGCCGTGCGGTGCTCATCGAATCCCAGTTCGGGATGGGCGTGCAGGTCTCGTCGCAATGCCGTTAAGTCATCCATCTCAGTATCCTCGCTCTCTGTCCACCACGCCCGTCATCGTTTCGCCACGTTCGAAACGGCGGAGGTTATCCAGTAACGCCTGAACCGCGCTTTCCGGCTGCGTCTGGCTGGCAATATGCGGCGTCAGCCAGATGGCGGGATGCTGCCAGAACCGATGACCGACAGGCAGCGGCTCGGGCGAGGTCACGTCAATCACCGCCGCCGACAGCTGTCCGCTATCCAGCGCGGCCAAAAGATGATCGTGTTGCAGATGTTTGCCTCGTCCCACCTGAACCAGTGAGGCACCCTGCGGCAGCTGGTTAAACAGTTCGGCGTTCAGGATCCCTTCGGTAGCGGCCGTTAACGGCAGAAGGCAGATAAGGATATCGGTGCGGGCCAAAAAATTGCCCAGTTCACCCTGCCCGACAAAGCTCTTTACGCCAGCAAGGTTTTTGCCTGTGCGACTCCAGCCCGCGCAGTCAAAGCCCAGCTGTACAAGCGGCTGCAACACCGCCTCGCCCAGCGTTCCCATGCCCATCACGCCGACGCGGCTACGGGAAGCAGGCCGGCCTGGGTGCTCAAGCCAGACCTGCTGGCGCTGCTGTTGCAGATAGCGCGGCATATTGCGATGCAGCCCCAGCACGGCAAACGTGACATATTCCACCATGCCGCGGGTCAGGCCGGGCTCGACCATGCGCACTACCGGCAAACTGGCCGGCAGGCTGGCATAATCGAACTGATCGACGCCCGCGCCCACCGAAAAGAGCACTTTCAGATTGGGAAAATGCTGCATGATATTGTCTGGCGGCTGCCAGGCGATCAGGCAGTCAACCTGCTCAGGATCGACGATATCGGGCCAAAGCTGGAAACGAATGTCCGGCGCCTGCTCCGCCAGTAAACGCTGCCAGCGGCGTCCGCGTTCGGGTTCAGATTTATAGACGATATTCATCAGGCCATCGCCTGTGACATCAGGCCAAAGGCGCGGACGTCTTCGGGCTGCCAGGGTTTGCCGCGAACCATCGTGGTTGGGCGATCGACCTGCGCTAATCCCAACGTGTTCAGCCAGTCGCCCAGCCCGTATTCGCTGTCGGTATCAATACGGATAAACTGTCCCGACAGGCCGGACAGGAGTTCGCTGACCAACACTTTTGCCTGCGGCAGGCTGCGGCAGATAATCGGGCCAATGGCGTAGCCATGACCGAAGCGGCGCAGGCAGGCAAATCCCTCTACATTGCCCTGTTCTTCCAGCACGATAAAACGTTCTGCGCAGTCCAGCAGGCTGGCGATGAGTGCCGGACGATGCAGTCCATGCGCCTGGGTATCCAGCGCGGTCAACGCGGGGGTTTCCTCTGCATGTGCAGGACGAAGCCGCTGACCTTTGCCGGGTATAACAGCGGTAAAATCTGCCAGCTCACGACACTGATGCTGGGCAATTTCGCCACAGGTAACGAAGCCCAGTTTTTCGTACAGCCCTTTGCCCATTTCGGTGGCATGCAGCCGCAGGTTGATGCCTTCCAGCTTTGCCATGGCCGTCTGCATCAGCTGCCTGCCCAGGCCTTTGCCCTGCGCTTCCTCAGCGACGATGACCAGCCCCAGCGTGGCGTAATCGCCCCAGCGCCAGAAAAGCAGCGTGCCCAACAGCTGGCCCTCTTCCACGGCGGCCAGCCCTTCGCCCAGCGCCAGCGCCTGCTGCCAGTCGGCCAGTCGGTGCGGCCACTTCAAACGCTGAGTCAGCGCCACTGCGCGCTCCAGATGCGCGTCACTCATTGCAACGATGTCAATCATGCTTTTCTCCTTTACATCATGCCCGGCGTGGCAAGGTCGGAACCATCCACCAGCCGCGAATAGCGATAGGGTGTGGGATCGACAACGGGTGTGGCATCCATCGCCAGATCGGCGGCAAGCCGGCCAGAACCGGGGCCAATGCCAAAACCGTGGCCGCTGAATCCGGCGGAAACGATCAGTCCGGGAAGTTTGGCTATTTTAGAGATAACCGGCACCGCATCCGGCGTGCTGTCAATCATCCCGCCCCAGGCCTGCTCCACCCGCAGTGCGCCCATGGTTGGATATTCTCTGCGCATCGCGGCCAGTCCTTCCTGTACCAACCCCCGATCGGCCGCCGGATCGAGAATACGCACTTTTTCAAACGGCGACACGCCGTCAAACTGCCAGCGGGCCAGCGATTCCGGGCCGGTCATAAAGGCCGCCAGGCCCAGATCGATCTTCAGATTTTTGCGTCGCGCCTTGAAGGTGGGATAAAACTGACGTGCATAGCGTAAGCCCTGCACGCCGGGCGTCAGGCGGCCGCGTCCCGAAACCGACACGGTGTAGCTGCCGTCGGCCTGCGGGCGGCAGGCGAAACCCGGTGTATAGAGCGGCATACTAATAGCCTGCTCTACCGGCGAAGTGCGAAAAGCGGTGCCAATTACGTTCCCCAGCGGCAAATCTATCCCATGGCGGCGGCAGAACATGGATGTCCAGGCACCGCCCGCGCAAATCACGCGTGAGGTTTTGATCGGGCCGCGTTCGGTTATCACGCCGCTGACCTTACCGGCAGAAATATCCAGACCGCGCACGGCGCACTGTTGAAAGATGCTGGCACCCAAACGCTGAGCGGCAATAGCTATACCGGCCGAGGCTAGCGCCGGTTCCGCATGACCATCGGTGGGCGAGGAAACGCCGCCCAGCCATCGGCTGGTACTGCCTGGCGTCATCGCTTTCGCCTGTTCCGCAGTGAGAATATCGCTGCGCACGCCGTAGCTTTTCGCCATTTTCCCCCAGTTATCCCAGGCATCAATTTCGCTTTGATTGCCGGTAGCGTAAACCAGTCCGCTGCGGCGAAAGCCTAAATCCTCGCCGGTCTCTTTGGTGAGTTCTTCCCAACGCTGAAGCGCATGAATAATCAGCGGCAGCTCCCGTTCGTCACGGTTCTGCTGGCGGCACCAGCCCCAGTTACGGCTGGACTGCTCGCCGCCCACCAGGCCTTTTTCAATCAGCACCACGCTGACACCGCGCTTAGCCAGTTCGTAAGCAGCGACCGTCCCGGCAATACCGGCACCAATAATGACGACATCTGCCGCTGGCGGAAAATAGCGGCTGTCCTGAACGTAGCGAATCAATGCGGGCATAGTGTTTCCTCGTGATGCGTCTTAAAGCGCAATATCGTTAGCGTCATGTTCATCCAGCCAGCCCTGGCGAAGTTCTGGAACGGCACGTTTCAAACGTTCGTAATAGAGTTCGGTAGAGGGTTTATCGTAGTCGGCGCGCGCGACCTGCGTCACCATGCGCCCGTTTTTTACCACCATAATTTCGTCACAAACCGAGCGAACGGCATGCAGATCGTGGCTGATAAAAATTACCGATAAGCCCAGCTCGCGGCGCAGGTCGGTAATCAAATCCAGCACCGCCGCGGCCACCACCGTATCCAGCGCAGACGTGACCTCGTCACAAAGTATCAGATCAGGCTCCGCTGCCAGCGCGCGCGCAAGGTTCACACGCTGTTTTTGCCCCCCTGACAGCGCCCATGGCCTGCGCCACAAGACGCTGCGCGGCAGCCTGACCAACTCCAGCAGCTGGTGCAGCCGCTTTTCAAGCGCTGCGCCGCGCAGACCGTGAAACAGCTTCAGCGGCCGGCTGAGAATAGTGGCAATGCTATGCGCCGGATTCAGCGCGGTATCCGCCATCTGGAAAACGTACTGAATGCGGCGTAATTCATTTTCCGGGCGCGCGCGCATGTCCCCCTGAATATAGTGACCGTTGAACAGAATGTGGCCACTTGCAGGTGGATTCATCCCGGCTATCGCGTGGGCCAGGGTGGTTTTCCCGGAGCCGGACTCGCCGATAATGCCCATTGCCTGACCGCGGAACAGACGCAGATTGATATCATGCAGGATCGGAATTTTTGGCATGCCCTGACTGTCAACCGGGCCATAACCGGCAAACAGATCGCGGACTTCCAGCATCGGCTGGACGGTCGCGTCTTCAGGCTGCCAGGGCGTCGCCCGCATTTTTTGCTTTGCGGCATCCAGCAGCAGCCGGCTGTATTCCGCCTGCGGCGCACGCAGCAAGCTTTCCGTGGTGCCATATTCCGCAATCGCGCCCTTCAACAGAACTAAAATCCGATCTGCCATCTGTGCGACTACCGCCAGATCGTGACTGACGTAAATAGCGGTCATGCCGCGCTGTCTGACCACGCGACGAAACGCTTTCAGTACCTCGACCTGGGTGGTGACGTCCAGCGCCGTGGTGGGTTCATCGAGGATCACCACTTCCGGATCGCTAATCAGCGCCATTGCGGTCATCAATCGCTGTAGCTGCCCGCCGGAAACCTGATGCGGGTAGCGCTGGCCAATGGTGTCGGGGTTGGGCAGCGCCAGCTCGCGAAACAGCTCAACGGCTTTTTTTTCCGCTGCCGCCCGTTTCATCACCCCATGGATCACCACCGGTTCCACCACCTGATCCATAATTTTCATCGCCGGATTAAACGAGGCGGCGGCGCTCTGCGCGATATAGGCCACTTTGTTGCCACGAAACTGGCACTGCTGTTTTGCTGTTAATGAGGTGACGTCGGTTCCGGCAACGTGGATCGTGCCTTCGGCAATTTTACAGCCGTGACGTGCATAGTCCATCAGCGCCAGCGCGATGGTGGTTTTGCCCGAGCCGGACTCGCCAATCAGCGCCAGCACTTCGCCTTTCTGTACGGTAAAATGGATATCAGAAACCAGCGAGATTTCGCGGCCATCATCGCCATATGCGACCACCCGCAAATTGTCCACCGCCACAACCGGGCGGCTACTGTGTAACGTGACGCTCATGCAACCCCCTTCGCCGCGCTGAGCGGACGCATTGCCTGCAGGCTGTCGATAAACAAATTGGCGCCGATAGTCAGGCTGGCAATCGCGATGGCCGGCATCAGCACCGCCGGAGAGCCATCAAACAGGCCCTGTAGATTTTCACGCACCAGCGTGCCCCAGTCGGCATAGGGCGGCTGTACGCCCAGGCCTAAGAAACTCAGGCCGCTAAGCAACAGCACGATATACACAAACCGCAGGCCGAAATCGGTCAGCATCGGATGCAGCATGTTTGGCAGGATATCGTGAATGGCAATATAGAAGCGGCTTTCACCCCGCAGTGCCGATGCGCGAACGTAGTCCATTGAGCGCAGGCTGGAAGCCATCGCCCACGCAATACGAAACGCGCCGGGCCAGTAGGTGAAAACCGCGGTGATAACCAGCATCGGCAGTGAGGAACCGAATACCGCGACAATCATCAGCGCAAGAATTTTCCCCGGCAGAACCAGCATCGCATCGTTAATGCGGCCGAGAATCTCTTCCAGCCAGCGCCCGGCGACGGCGGCCAGCAGCGCCAGCAGCGTACCGGTCAGGCTGGCCAGCAGCGCCGCGCCCAGCGCCAGACCGATGGAGTAGCGGGCGCCATACAGAATGCGGCTGAACATATCGCGGCCCAGATAGTCGGTGCCAAACCAGAATTCCCGGCTGAAGCCGCCGAACATAGGGCCGCCGCCGATATCCTCCAGATTATGCGGTGCCAGCCCGGTGCCGAATATCGCCAGAAAAATCCACACCAGCGTCATCAGCAGGCCAATTCGCCCGCTTACGGTTAGCGACATAAAGAAGCGCCACGGTAGGGTTAGTGCGTTCATCAGCCTCTCCATTTTGGATTAAATGCAATGGTCAGGATGTCGGCCAGCAGCAGCAGAACCAGATAACAGCTGGCGAACAGCATCACGCAAAGCTGTACCACCGGCAGATCGCGGTTGCTGACCGCATCGACCAGCTGGCTGGCAAGCCCCGGATAGCTGAAAATGCTCTCGATAATAATCACCCCGCCAAACAGATAGGAGAGGCTCAGCGAAATCGCGTTGGCTATCGGGCCAACGGCATTCGGCAAGGCGTGACGCAGCATGGCACGCAGCGGTGAAACGCCTTTCAGCAGCGTCATTTCCAGATAAGGACTGTCCATCTGGTTAATCAGCGCCGAGCGGGTCATTCGGGCCATTTGCGCGACCAGCACGCAGCACAGGGTCAGTACAGGCAGCGCATAGGTTTTCAGATAACTGACAAAATCCAGCGCGGGCGTGCCTAACGACATAGCCGGAACCCAGTGCAGCTTCACGGCGAAGACAATCACGGCAATGGTGGCCACCAAAAACTCGGGCACGGCGACTACGGCCATGGTGGCCATCATCAGGCCGCGATCGAACAGCGATCCGCGTTTCATGGCGGCCGTCAGGCCAATCAACAGCGCCAGCGGAACCGAAACCAGGGTGGTGATCGCCGCCAGTTCAAAGGTGGCGGGCATGCGCGCGGCCACCAGTTGAGAGACCGGCAGATGGCTGGCGAACGAGGTGCCGAAATCGCCCTGAACCATCCCGCCCAGCCAGTGCAGATAACGCAGCAGCAGCGGCTGATCAAGCCCCAGCTGCTGCCGCAGCGCCGCGACCGTTTCCGGCGTGGCGCTCTGCCCCAGCACCATTTGCGCGGCATCGCCCGGCAGCATGCTGGTGATAAAAAACACCACGGCGGAGACAATCAGTAAGGTCAGGATGCCCGCGCCACAGCGGCGGGCAATCAGAAAAAGCATGTAACGGTTCATCGCCTTTCTCCTTATCAGGTCAGCCTGACGACGTGCTAATCAGGCGGTGAGCCAGGCAAACTCGTGGAAGCGGTAGCCCATCATCATGCCTGTCGGCCAGGCCTCCACGCCTTTCACCTTGTTGCTGTGACCGTCCAGCGAACTGATAAAGGTTGGGATCAGCGTGCCGCTGTGGTCATAAATCAGCTGCTGCATATCGCCATACATCTGTTTCCGCCTGGCGGCATCGCGTTCGCCGCGCGCGGCGACCACCAGCTGATCGAACTGCGCGTTCTTCCAGCCCGATTCATTGTTGGGCGCATCGGAGAGATAAAACTGCGAGAGCAGCAGATCGACCGTTGGGCGGGGATTAATTGAGCCGTAGCCAAGCGGATCTTTCGTCCAGTGCGTTGACCAGTAGCCGTCGTAAGGTACACGGCGAACCTGGAAATTCATCCCTGCCGAACGGCCCAGCTGCTGGATCAGCTGACCGCCTTCAACCGAGCCTTCAATATTCTGCGTGGTAATGATCTCGGCGCTGGCCCCCGCCATCCCCGCTTTTTTGAAGTGATATTTCGCTTTTTCGATATCCAGCGGACGCTGTGGAATATCTTTGTTAAACATCGGATGCCACGGCGGCACCGGCGTATCGTTCGCCACCTGGCCGAAGCCCTGCATCACGGTTTTCACCATGATTTCGCGCGGCTGGAGATACTTCATACCCAGCACAAAATCTTCGTTGCTGCCGGGCTTCATATCGGTTCGCACGATCAGGTTGGTGTACATGCCGGATTTGCTTTCCAGTACGCCAAACTGACCGGAGGCCCTGAGGCGTTTGACGTCATTGGAACTGAGCGTTGCCACCATGTGCAGATCGCCCGACATCAGGGCATTGATGCGGGCAGCCTGGTCGGTAACCCCCATCAGTTCCACCTCGTCCAGATGCGGCAGGCCCGGTTTCCAGTAGTGTGGATTTTTCACCCCAACCGTACTGACGCCTGGCGCAAAGCTCTTCAGCACAAACGGGCCGGTGCCGACGGCTTTGCTGAAGTCTTTCGTGTTTTCCCGCAGGATTAAAAACGGACTGGTGGCCAGCACCGTTGGCATATCAAAGTTCGACTGCGTGAGAACCAGCCTGATTTCTGAGGGACTGACGGCGGTGATGCTGGCGAACTGCTTCGCCTGGGTGATGGCCGTGGAGGCCACCGCCGGATCTTTATGACGATTCAACGACCAGATCACATCCTGCGCGGTCAGCGCTTTGCCATCGTGGAAGACGACGCCGGGACGCAGCTTGATCTGCCAGGTAATGCCGTCGCTGCTTTCAATCGATTCCGCCAGCGCGGGCGTAGCCGTCAGGTTTTTATCCAGCTCGGTCAGGCCGCTGTAGAACATAAACTGACGACAGTAATCCCCGCTGTTGCTGCCCTTAGCCGGGTCGAGCGTATCCGTCGCTGAGGCGTTGGCCACCGCGGCGCGTAATTTGCCGCCTTTCACCGGGGTTTCCGCAGCAAAGCTCATTTCCGGGAAGCCAACCAGTCCGGTGCTCATGATCGCGCCCGCTGACAGCAGCTTCATCATGCCTCGTCGCGTAAGAGACACCTCGGTAATGGCCTGGGTTAAAGATGGGTTTACCGGCTTAAATTCTTGACGAAATTTACTCATCTGCACACCCTCAATTCAAATTAATGGCTCAGGAGATCCGGTCCAGCGTTTTGTACCAGAGGCCGGCAACGGGTAAAAACCAGGGTTTGCCAAAGTAGCCAGGTACGGCAGGCCAGCTTTCGCGCTGCCAGGGATTTTCAGCGCTTTTTTCCGCTAGCAGATCGGCCATCACCCGGCCCATCCAGACCGACATCTGCGTGCCGTGGCCGCTGTAGCCCAGGGAGTAGAACACCCCTTCATGCTCGCCGGCGTGCGGCAGGCGATCCGCCGTCATATCCACCAGCCCGCCCCAGCAATAATCGATACGCGATTCAGCAAGGGTTGGGAAAATTTTGCTCATGCCTGCCTGCAAAATTTTGCCGCTGCGGGCATCGGAAGTGGGGCTGCTGATGGCGAATCGCGCCCGGCCGCCAAAGACCAGACGATGATCGGCAGTGGTGCGGAAATAGTTGCCGATATTCATCGAGGTGACGCAGGTGCGGTTATGGGGGATTAGCGCTTGTAGCTGCGCTGGCGGCAGCGGCTGCGTGACCACAATAAAACTGCCTACCGGAATAATGCGGCGCTGGAACCAGTCGAACGGCCCTGTGTTGGAGCAACCCGTCGCCATCAGCACTTTTTCAGCGAGGATCTCGCCTTTATCGGTGCCGACACGATGCTGGTAGCCGTTTACCCGCGTCAGGCGGGTGACTGGCGTGTGTTCATAGATTCCGGCACCGCTGCGCGCGGCGGCCTGCGCCAGCCCGATACCAAATTTGCCCATATGCATTTGACCGCCGCGCTTCTGGATCAGCCCACCGTGAAAAGCAGCAGAGTCGACTTCACTACGAACCTCATCCGCACCGACCAGCTCCACCTCGCGGTCCACATGGGTGCGTAAAGCCTCATACGTCGCCTTCAGTCCGGCAAAATGCGAGGCTTTACTGGCAAGCTTGATTTTGCCGCAGCGAATAAAATCGCAGTCAATCTGCTCATCGCTCACCAGACTTTGCACATAATCGACCGCGCTGGCGAAAGCGCGATAGTAGCGGCTGGCCAGCTCCACGCCCTGGCTTGCCACCAGCGCGGCAAAGTTCTGCGACACGCCGGTATTACAGTGGCCGCCGTTGCGTGCCGAAGCCTGGCTCATTACCGCTTCGGCTTCCAGCACCACCACTTTCAGCCCACTGCGCGCCAGATTCAGGGCCGCCGAGATACCGGTGAAGCCGCCGCCAATCACCACCACATCGGCGTGAGTAGGCAGATCGCCTGTTGCCGCACCGGTAAACGTGGGTGCCGTCGCCTGCCAGAAAGATTCGAGTTTCATCGCCCTGCTCCTGTGTGCCGGGTTACAAACCTACGACTGCCGCAAGGCCGCCAATGTCGTTGATTTCGGTGTAGCCGTAATACGGATTACCCGAATCGTGTCCACGGTTGACGAAGACCTTGTGCGTAATGCCCAGATCGTGTGCGGTCATCAGGTCGTAGCGCAGGCTGCTGGAAACATGGAGGATCTCTTCCGGCCCGCAGTTGAGCTTGCTGAGCATATATTCAAAGCCTTTCATCTGTGGCTTGTAGGCACCCACTTCTTCGGCAGTGATGGTCATGTGGATGGGCGCGCCAAGACGCGGCACATGGTTTTTGATCAGCTCGTCAGTGGAGTTGGTCAGCAGCACCAGCGGAAATTCCTTCGCCACTTTTGCCAGACCGGCAGGTACGTCAGGATGCGGCCCCCAGGTTGCGCAGGCGCTCATGATCGCCTCACAGTCTGCGGCAGTGCATTCCACGCCCCACTTATTGCAGGTGCGGTACAGCGCGTCGCCCACTACCTGAGGATAAAGTTTGAACGCGCCCAGCACTTCATCCATGCGATAGCGGGCAAAATCGGTGACAAACGCCGCCATTTTTTCCGGGCTGACCCGCCCGGCGAAGCGGCTGGCGGCCGCTCCGGCCATGTCGAAGTTGATCAAGGTGCCGTAACAGTCGAAGGTAATAAATTTCGGTTTAAACACAGCCATGACGCATCCTCTTCAGGTTGGTATTTAGAAGTCGATAAGTACGCTCTTATAACGCTGACAGGCTTCAAAAGCCTGACGGCCTAAGTCTTTGCCGATACCGGAACCCTGAAAGCCGCCGGTAGGAATGATGAAATCGCCCGAGCGGCCGTAACGGTTGATCCAGACGGTACCCGCTGCAATGCCGCGCATGGCACGTAAAGCGCGATCGATATTTTTGGTATGAACACCGGCGCACAGGCCGTAAGTAGGATGAGAAGCCAGCGCCAGCCCTTCTGCTTCGTCATCGAAGATTTGCACGGTCAGCACCGGTCCAAAAATTTCTTCCTGCACCGCAGGGCTGTCCGGCGAGACGTTCGCCAGCAGCGTAGGCTGCCAGAAGTGGCCGTCACCGGTATCGGCAAAGCGCTTGCCGCCCACCAGGATCTCGCCGCCCTGGCGAACGGCCGCAGCAATAACCTGCTCGACTTTGCTGGCCTGACGGCGGTCAATCAGCGGCGCATAGCGGCTGTTTTCATCCCAGGTCAGACCGGGACGAAAGCCCTGACAGCCGGCAATCAGCTCGCTGATTAACGCATCGGCGATGCCGCGCTGTACCACCAGTCTGGTGCCTGCCACGCACGCCTGACCGCCGTTGGCGGTGAAGCCCCGCAGGATACGCGCGGCAACATCAGCCGCATCGCCGGCATCATCAAATACCAGCTGCGGACTTTTACCGCCCAGCTCAAGCGTCACCGGCTTCATGCCGTTATGGGCCGCGTCGCTCATAATTCGGGCGCCGGTCTGTGTCGATCCGGTAAAAGAGACTTTGCGCACTAAAGGATGGGCAACGAGGGCGCTACCGGTCACCGCGCCGCTACCCTGCACGATGTTCAGCACGCCCGCCGGCAGTCCGGCCTGTACCGCCAGTTCAGCCAGACGCACGGTGGAATAAGGCGTCAGCTCCGAGGGTTTGAGCACCACGGCATTTCCTGCTGCCAGCGCCGGGCCACATTTCCATGAGGCCATCGACAGCGGGAAATTCCACGGCGTTATCGCGCCAATCACGCCGTAAGGTTCAGCCACCAGCATCCCTAAGCTGGCGTCACGAGTTGGTAACACATCGCCGCTATATTTATCTGCACATTCGGCATAAAAACGGATCGCTTCGGCAGTAAACGGGATTTCATGGGCAGTTACGTCATGAATCGGACGCGTGGATCCCAACGCTTCAAGCAGCGGAAGCTGGCTGTCGGTTGCAATAAGATCGGCCCAGCGTTTCAGGATTGCGCCACGCTGCCGTGGCGGGCAGCTGCTCCAGCCGCTCTCTCTGGCTGCCCGATCGGCTGTAGTTACCGCTTCGTCGACCAGCGCGGCACTGGCTTCCGCCAGCTCGCCCGCATGGCTGCCATCTGAAGGCCGCTTTACGCTAAACAGCGCGCCCGAATCGGTACGCAGTTCACCCAAAATGTAGTGACCAGCAGGTAAAGCAACTTTATCAGGATCGAAACTTAACATGGCTGAATCCTTATTTTTCGGCGAGACGAGGAAATAATTCACTGACGCCTTCAATGCAACATTTCTGCGGTACTTATTCACTTAATGCAGAAAGTATGCCAGCCAGTAAAAAAATTAAAATGCGTAAAAACGAGTGGAAAAAAATTTTATGCCGTAATCACCACTGAAAATCGCATGACGCCAGCCTCGATTTAAATTAATGATTTACAAGTTATTTACCGTCGCACCATTGCAGAGCGAAAAGAAAATAAATTGCACCAATAATGAGAAGCAGCATTGAAAATAAAAATGCTGGCGGATTATGTCAGCACAAAAAAAAGCCCACCTCAGATTAAGAGCGTGGGCTTTTTTAAATTTTAGCTTTCAGCGATTACAGACTGCCGAAGTGGAACGCTTTAATTTCCAGATATTCTTCAATACCGTGATGGGATCCTTCACGACCGATACCGGACATTTTAATCCCACCGAAGGGTGCAACCTCCAGCGAAATGGCGCCCGTATTATAGCCGACCATGCCAAACTCCAGCGCTTCACCCACACGCCACGCCCGGCGCATATCTTCCGTGAAGAAGTAGGCGCCGAGGCCATAAGGCGTTTCGTTTGCCATCGCAATGGCTTCTTCTTCGTGGTCGAAGACAAACAGCGGCGCGACCGGGCCAAAGGTTTCCTCATGGGCAATACGCATTTCAGCGGTCACGTCGCCCAGCACCGTCGGCGCAACAAACGTGCCCTCTGCGCGACTGATGCCGCCGGTCAGCACGCTTGCGCCAAGGCTGACAGCATCTTCGATATGCGCATTCACTTTACTGACTGCCGCCGCGTTGATTAATGGGCCCAGCGTGCTTCCTTCGCTAAAGCCGTCACCCACTCTCAGCTTCGCGACTTCCGCTAATAACCGTTCGACAAAGCGAGGATAGATGCCGCGCTGCACAAGAATGCGGTTGGCACAGACGCACGTTTGCCCGGCGTTGCGGAATTTACTGACCATGACACCGGCAATGGCGATATCCAGATCGGCGTCATCAAAGACGATCAGCGGCGCGTTACCGCCCAGCTCCAGACTGAGGCGTTTAATACTCCCGGCACTCTGCTGCATCAGCAGTTGGCCGACGCGGGTCGAACCGGTGAAGGAAATTTTACGCACTTTACGGCTGTCGGTTAGCGTAGCGCCAATTTCCTGCGGCAGCCCGGTGAGAACTTGCAGCACGCCAGCCGGGAAGCCCGCTTTTTCCGCCAGTGCCATCAGCGCCAGCGCCGACAGCGGCGTCAGTTCTGAAGGCTTGACGATGATGGGGCAGCCTGCCGCCAGCGCTGGCGCAACTTTTCGGGTGATCATCGCAATCGGAAAATTCCACGGCGTGATGGCTGCGGCAATCCCTACCGGCTGCTTGATGACCAGAATGCGGCGGTCGCTGGCGGGTGCCGGGATCGTTTCACCGTAAATGCGCCGGGCTTCTTCGGCAAACCATTTAACAAAGCTGGCACCGTACAGCACTTCCCCTTTTGCTTCGGCCAGCGGCTTGCCCTGTTCCGCAGTCATTATCGCGGCCAGATCGTCGCTGTTATCGAGGATCAGCTGATGCCATTTTTCCAGCAGCTGCGCGCGCGCGGCATTGGGCGTTTTTGCCCAGCCGTGTCGTACTGAATCAGCAAATTCAATGGCTCGCGCCGTTTCCTGTGCGCCCAGGGCCGGAATGGTTGCCAGGACTTCGCCGCTGGCAGGATTGATTACCGGCAGCGTTTCGCCGTTATCTGCCCCGAGCCAGCTGCCCGTAAAGCAGGCCTGCTGTTTCAGCAACTGCGGATCGTTCAAGCGTTGAGTCAACATATCATCCCCTCTGAGTAATCACTTTACTCTACCGGCATCGCTTCAGCGGATGCTGCGTTATGCGCAGAAGCCATGCCGCAGTCAGCAAGATTTGCGAGGCGAAACGAAATTTTATGCTGCAAGCATGTAAGACCAGATATTCAGCTGCGAGAAAGTTCACTAAAGATAAACGCAGCCGGAAAAAGGGTTTGTCGTTTCCCGGCACAATAAGGAAAACTCTCTCACGTCCATTATTTGTAAAGTTAGTCTAACCAACTTGACCAAACCATAAGTGAGGATTAAGGTGAAAAAATGTTCAATTCGCAGTGCGAGAGTATTATGGAAAAAATTAACATCTATGACGCCAAAACCCACCTCTCCAGGCTTGTGCAGGAGGTTGCCCGCACAGGTGAACCTGTCGTCATTGCAAAAAATGGCCAGGCGTTAGTAAAAATCGTTGCCTACAGGGAAGAGAAGCCTAAACGCCAGCTGGGTTTTCTTAAGGGCAAAGGCAGCATTCCGGACAATTTTGATGAGATGGATTGCCCAGAGATTCAGGATGCATTTGAGGGAAAATATTCGTAATGGAACTACTACTGGATACTAACATCTTGTTGTTTATGGCTTTTGCGCCTGAAAGGCTCAATGCGGATGTCACTGATTATCTGGAAGATACTGAAAACACTCTCTGTTTCAGCGCGGCCAGTATCTGGGAGATAGTGATTAAGCGTGCGCTAAACAAGCCCGATTTTTCAGTGAATCCTGCCGAGCTAAGAAACGGATTGTTTGCGGCTGGGCTGATAGAGATAGCGGTAAAAAGCGAACATGCCTTACTGGTCGCCGATCTGCCAGAAAAGCTGCATAAAGATCCCTTTGACCGATTGCTGGTCGCGACGGCAAAGCACGGCCGAATGCCGCTGGTCACTAACGACAGCAAACTTATTGCGTCCGCAGACGACTACATCACCCTTGTTTCAAACCGCTGAAGCATCCTTGCCGACAGGCTGCCGCACTGACGGACAGCCTTGTCGCTGTTGCTTTCAGGTGGAAATTTTCCGGTCAGATCTGGAAGTCGATAACCGGTTCAGGCACATCGTTTACTGACAGCGCCTGGCGTTTAATCTCTTCCAGCGAAAGATTAGCGTTACAGAGTTCAAGGAATTGCCAAACGTAGTTGCGTTGCAGCTGCCCGCGCTTCAGTCCCAGCCAGACGGTGTTGGATTCAAACAGGTGTTTGGCTTCCAGTCTGGTCAGGGAAGAGTGCTCATCCAGCTGGCAGGCCTGATCGGCCAGTACGCCCACGCCCAGCCCAAGCTCGACGTACGTTTTTACCACGTCAGAATCCTGAGCGCTCAGCACGATATCTGGCGTCAGTCCCGCCGCATGAAATGCCCGGTCAACACGCGAACGGCCGGTAATGCCCTGGCGGTAGGTAATCAACGGATAGCGGCTCAGTGCAGCCAGTGAAACAGGCTGTTCCTGCTCCAGTTCGTGTCCCTTTGGCACCAGCAGCGCATGATGCCAGCTGAACCAGGGGAAAGCAGCAAGAGAAGGGTTATTAACTACCTGCTCGCTGGCAATCCCGATATCGGCTTCCCCGGCCACCAGCATGGAGACGATTTCCTGCGGCGAACCCTGATTTAATTCAAGGCGAACGTTGGGATAGAGCGCGCGAAAAGCCTTGATCACTTTCGGCAGGCTGTAGCGTGCCTGAGTGTGCGTGGTGGCGATAGTCAGCACCCCACTGGATTCATTGGTGAACACGTCGGCCAGGCGACGGACCTTCCCTGCTTCATCGAGAATGCGTTCGGCAATATTCAACAGCGCTTTACCGGGTTCGGTCATACCGAGCAGACGCTTACCGCGGCGGATAAAGATCTCCACGCCCAGTTCATCTTCCAGATCGCGTATATGGCGACTGACCCCTGATTGGGAGGTGAACAGCGCATTCGCCACTTCGGTAAGATTAAACTCGCAGCGTGCCGCTTCCCTGATGATCTTAAGTTGCTGAAAATTCACGTGCGCTCCTCCCTCTGTTATCTGTTGGTTTAGGTCATGTTAATGACGCTTATTGATAGCAACAAATAATAAAAAGAGGTTTTATATGCTTTTTAGCGATAAAGAAGTGAGGCGCGCGGTGGCGCGCCCAACGAGATTAGCTCACTAACATCAGTTCGCGATCTTCAACCATCGGCTTGTTCAGCAGCGACAGCAGAATATTTTTTACGGCCTGGGCCGATGGAGAAAGAGGCAGGCGGGCGGAGACGTTTAGCGACAGCGGCAGATTCAGCGTCGGACTGTTAATGCGCGCCATCCAGGCGTTGGTAGAACTGACCAGCGCGCGGGCGGCTGACTCAGGCAGAACGGTCACGCCCATTCCGCTGGAGACGGCGGCGGTTAGCGTTGCGATAGACTCAATTTCACCGATGATTCGGGCGCTAAGGCGGCGCAAGGAAAATGCTTCGTCGACGCGCTTACGCACTGCGCTGTAGTCACGCGGCAGGAACAGGTTCATGGCAGCCACATCGGCCAGATCAACATTTTGTCCCGGGCAGTCGCTGGCACCAACCAGATAAAGTTCTTCTTTCATCAGCGGCGTGCTGGTGATCCCTGCCGTTGGCGCCCGGTCGTAAAGCACAGCCATATCAAGCTGGCCATTCATCACTTTTTCGTTTAGTGATGTGCCGCTGTTTTCGTGTAGATAAACCAGGATATCTGGAAACTGTTCACGTACGGTGTGCAGCAACGGCATGGTAAGCGATGAGGCTGCCGTGCCGGGAGCCAGCCCGATAGAGACCTGTCCATTCAGCGCCTGGCCTGCATTAATGACTGCCGTTTGTGCCTGTTCACACTGCCGTAAAATGGTACGGGCATGAGCATAAAGAATTTTGCCGGCTTCCGTTGGAGTCACGCCACGCTTGGTGCGGATCAGCAGCTGCTGGTCCAGTTCATTCTCCAGCGTCGCGACCTGCTGACTGAGTGCAGGCTGTGCAATATGCAGCACTTCTGCTGCCTGAGTCAGGCTGCCGATATCGACGATTTTTACAAAATACTTCAGTCGTCTTAAGTTCATTTTGCCTCCGTCACGGATCCCGAATGCCATTGCTATGGCGGTAAGAAATAAGTTTTCTCTCTGGTACGGGAATGTTATTGCAAGCGTCATGCCAGAAGTTGCCAAATAAGCACCCGGCAATGCGTAAGGTCGCTAACAGGCGGTTTAATAAGAGAATCTGATTATCACCGGGGGAGTAATCAATTTTATTCATAGTGTGGAGGAAAAGGCGCAACATGGGTCTGCACTGCGATGGTGCGAAAAATGCTATCAGGGTGTGCATGTTAACGTTTACACCTGCGCGTTTGTGTAACCTCTCTGCCCGGAAACCGACCTTTTGGCGTTGAAAAGCTCATGAAAGCCGGAGCACGCGCGTCTCCGGCAGACTTTCAGACAGGATCAGCGTTTTTTACGGTTGCGGTACATATCGATTGAAACGGCGCTGACAATGATGATGCCTTTGATAATGTCCTGCACGTAAGCGTCTACACCCACAAAGGTGAACCCGCTTTTGATCAGCCCTAAAATCGCTGCGCCGATCAGCGTTCCGGTAATCCGCCCTACGCCCCCCATTAAACTGCTGCCGCCGATCACCGTTGCGGCAATGGCATCCAGTTCGTACGACATACCCATGCTGGACTGTCCGCTACTGACGCGCGCTGCCAGCACCACACCGGCCAGCCCGGACAGGCCGCCTGCAATGGTATAGACGATCACCAGGTATTTATTGACGTTAATACCGGAGACTTTCGCCGAGGTCATGTTGCCGCCAATGGCGTAAACATATTTACCGTAGCGGGTATGTTTGAGCGCGATATGAAAGATCACCGCAACCACCAGGAAGATGATAACCGGCATCGCCCCCTGACCAATGGCCGTAAAGCTGTCGGAGAGAAAGCTGATGGGATTGCCCTGCGTATAGTACTGCGCCAGGCCGCGTGCCGAGACCATCATGCCCAGCGTAGCAATAAAGGGGGGAATACCGGTTTTAGTAATTAATACGCCGTTCACTACACCACAAAGGAAGCCAACCCCAATGCCCGCGACTATCGGTACAACGGCAGGCATATTGACCAGCGAGGGAAACATCGGCGACAGACTGTCGGAGGTCTGCGCCAGGCTGGCGGCCACTACCGCCGCTAAAGCAATCACCGAGCCTGAAGAAAGGTCGATGCCGGTGGTGATAATGACCTGCGTCACTCCAACGGCAATAATGCCGATAATGGCCACCTGTAAGATAATCAGTACCAGCCGATTAGGATTCATCAGGAACGACTGGTCGCGAACGTACCAGCCAAATCCTTCAAAAATCAGCGCGATGCCGATCATCACCAGAAAAATGCCGGTATCTTTTGGCAATTTACCTTTCAGACTGCTGATAAAAGAAGCCGAGGGCTGCCGCTCAGTATTCATTTTTACATCACTCATAACTTAACCTCACACCTTATTCGGATGCCAACGACAGTATGGTTTCCTGATCGGCTTCTTCTTTATTGAGGATGCCGGTGATGCGACCGCCGTGCATCACCATCACCCGGTCACTCATGCCCAGAATTTCAGGCAGCTCTGAAGAGACCATAATGATGGCGACACCGCGGTTCGCCAGTTCGCTAATCAGTCGGTAAATTTCCGCTTTGGCACCCACATCGATACCGCGCGTTGGCTCATCCAGAATCAGGACTTTTGGCTGAGCCAGCAGCCAGCGGGCAATCAACACTTTTTGCTGGTTGCCGCCGCTGAGGTTATTGATAATTTGATCCATCGTGGGCGTTTTAATATTCAGCCGGCGGATCTGCTCCATGCAATCTTTCGCCATCTGCATATGGCTGACGAAGCCCGCTTTGCTGCTGTATTCCGGCATGTTGACGATGCTCATGTTTTCCATTACCGACAGCACCAGAAACAGCCCGGACTTCTTGCGATCTTCGGTGAGAAACGCCAGCCCCTTTTCAATTGCCGTTGAAGGAGAATCGATGTTAACCGGCACGCCATCAATCAGGATTTCGCCGCCGTCCAGGCTGGTCATGCCAAACAGGCTTTCCATCACTTCACTGCGTCCCGCGCCAACCAGGCCGGCAACGCCGAGGATTTCGCCGCGCCGAACGCTGAAGTTGATGTCATGAAAAACATCTTTGCGATGCAGGTTGCGTACGGTCAGGACATCTTCACCGATATCATTATTGAATTTTGGGAACAGCTGGGTCAGCTCGCGTCCCACCATTTGGGTGATTAACGACTGGCGGGTATAGCTTTCGGTGGTATTGCTGGCCACCCATGCACCATCGCGAAAAACGCTTACTTCGTCGGTGATAGTAAAAATCTCATCCATTTTGTGGCTGATATAGATGATGGCTTTGCCCTGCTCACGTAAATCGCGAATGATGGCGAACAGATGCGAGACTTCTGTTTCGGTCAGCGCTGAAGTCGGTTCATCCATAATCACCACATCCGCATTCCACGAGACCGCTTTGGCGATTTCGACCATCTGCTGTGCCGCAATACTTAAATCCCCCACCTGCTGTTCGGGCTTCAGGCGGATATTCAGCTTGCTCAGCAAATCACGCGTTAGCTTGTTCAGCTTTCCGTGGTCGACGAAACCGTATTTCATCGGCTCGCGGCCCAGCCAGATATTTTCGGCCACGGTCATATAAGGCACCAGGTTGAGTTCCTGATGGATCATTGAGATCCCGGAACGTAGCGCATCCAGCGTGTCCTGAAACTGCACCGCCTCACCTTTAACCCGGATCTTGCCCTCATCGGGTCGATAAATCCCAATAAGGCATTTCATCAGCGTCGATTTACCCGCCCCATTCTCACCCATCAATGCGTGGACTGTGCCCGCCTTAACGCGCAGAGAGACATTATTTAAGGCTTTTACGCCCGGGAAAAACTTGCTGATCCCTTCGGCTTCCAGCGCATATGCGACCATATATCACCTCGGGTTATTTCTGATTCATGGTGGTGAACTTCGCCATATTTTCTTTGGTAATCAGCTGGAACGGGATATCGACAAGCTTCTGAGCATTTTCACCTTTCGCCAGTTTGACCGCCGTCTGCACCGCGCCTTCGCCCTGCCCTTTGGCATCCTGGAAAACGGTAGCGACCATTTTGCCGTTTTTGATCATCTGCAAGGCGTCAGGCGTACCATCCACACCGGCAACCAGGATGTGAGACGCATTTTTCCCCAATGCCTGAAGGGCACCGATGGCCATTTCATCATTGTTAGCCGCGATAGCCTGGATATCGTCACCGGCGGTCAGCCAGTTACTGACCACATCGACGGCATCGTTACGGGTGAATTTAGCGGTTTGCTGCTGGGTGATTTTCAGGCCGGGATAGTTAGCGATTACGGCTTTAACGCCTTTCGTACGCTCACGAGTAGATTCGTTCGCCAGATCGCCTAACAGAATGGCGACGTTGCCTTTGTAATTGAGGTTTTTCGCCAGCGCTTCCATTTGCAGACGACCGGCCAGCTCGGAATCCGAACCGACGTAGGCCATTTTGCCAGTCAGTTCTGCCGCGGGGCGACGGTTAACAAAGATGAGCGGAACCCCTGCCTTACTGGCCTGATCCATAATCGGCTTAACCGCGTTGGTATCGACCGGGTTAACGATAATGGCATCAACGCCCTGCCCGATAAAATTCTGTACCTGCTGTAACTGCTGAGCGACATCCCCTTTGGCATCTTCGATTTGGCCTTTAACCTGCTCTTTCTGCATCTCCTTTTGCATTGAGGTGCGAACTATCGTCAGAAAGTTGTCATCGAACAAGGCCATCGATACGCCAATCTGGAGATCTTTCGCCAGGCAGGCAACCGGTAACAGACACACTAACAGCGATGCTAAAATCTTGTGTTTCACGTTCATGGCAGGGCCCTTTTATCGTTAGCATGCGCGGCTGGCTGGACCTCGAATGAAAGATATCTTTTACATTCACTCAACTTCACCGGCGACTTTATGAGAATCCACAGGTTTTAAAACGTCTTGCAAGCGTCGCTACAGAGCGAGTGATCTTACATTTAATCTTTTTTAATCAATGAATTAAATTCAAAATGGCGTTTCACTTTTTGAGGCTTTTCTGAAGCTCACGGCAAGCCAGTTTGTTTGTTTCATAATTAACATGTTTGAAACATTTACTATGAAAGCACCGAAATGGCTGTTTTAAAAATGACAAATAACGAAAATTTGACAGACCTCTAACATCAGTGCGGCATTCGCATCAAAGTGGGATCTGGCGCATGAGATTGGATTTTGTTCATTCGGGCGGCAAAAACGGCAGATTGCTGGTTTTACAGGCGTTCAGACGGGAAAGTTGCAATCGCCCTTTGACATCCTGCGGGGCCATCGCTAATATTCGCCCCACTAACCGATTCCTCTGTAGTTCAGTCGGTAGAACGGCGGACTGTTAATCCGTATGTCACTGGTTCGAGTCCAGTCAGAGGAGCCAAATTCGAGAAGCCTGCTCAGGAAACTGAGCGGGCTTTTTTCTTTTCTGACATCTGTTCAAATGTTACACAACAAATGTTCAATGACAGTCAACACCACAGAGAATAACTCACAGGGAAAGCAAGCCGCGATGCGTCATCATTCTTTTATCAGGCGAAGCCTGTTCTCTCTTTAATAAACTCTGATTGTGATGATGCCAGCCTGAAATGGGCAAGCGGGTAACTGATACCCACCCCGGACAACATTGCCTGACAAAAAAGCGCAATCAGTATCTCCTGCCAATGATATCGACCTGCTGATGCCTTATTTAACGCCGTAAAGCGTCAAAATATGACGTTAAAGCGAATCACTGTTAATAACGAATAAACAACGCCCTTTAGGGTCGCGTTTATTTTAACAACATTCACAACCCGGGTTGATAAATAACCTTAAGCCTGGATATGGATAAACTTTGCCATAATTAGTATTTCCCCTCGCAATAACCCTTTGTTATTCCTTTGGTTCCTGTTTGTATTGCTTTGAGAACCACCGTGGAAATTTATTGGTATCTGACCGCGCCAGACGGTCATCAACCCTGGGCCGCCTCCGGCAGCCGGCAGGTCAACTACGCCTATTTCCAGCAGGTCGCCCGCGCGGTAGATCATCTGGGTTTTACCGGCGCGCTGCTGGCGACCGGTGCACATGATCCCTGGATTCTGGGGGCGTCACTTATTCCCTATACCGAACGCATGAAATTCCTGATTGCTATCCAGCCGGGTCTGATCTCACCCACCCTGCTTGCCAAAATGGCCGTGACGTTTAACCAGTTTTCGAAAGGCCGGGTGCTGCTCAACGTGGTCAGCGGTGATAAAAATACGCTGGGCGCTTACGGCATGCACCTGGATCATGATGCCCGATATGATCTCAGTGACGAATTTTTGCAGGTGTTACGTCCCCTGCTTAATGAAGAAAATGTCAGCTTCAAAGGGGAACACCTGGATATTGAGAACGCCAGGCTGGCATTGAGCAATGGCGGATATCCCCCGCCACCGCTGTGGTTTGGTGGCTCCTCTGAAGCGGCACAGGAAGTCGCGGCAAAGCACATCGACACCTATCTCTCCTGGGGGGAAACACCGCCGCAGGCCGCAGAGAAAATCGCCCAGGTGAGAGCCAGAGCCGATAAACACCATCGCCAGTTACGCTACGGCATTCGTCTTTATGTGATCGTGCGTGAAACCGATGAGCTTGCGTGGCAGGCGGTAGACGCGCTTTATGCCTCGATGGACGACAGCGCCATTGCCGCCCGGCAGCACCTGGCCCGCGGTTCAGACTCCGTAGGCCAGTCCCGTATGAGTGCTCTGCACAATGACCAGAAACCCGCCGATCCGCGCGAGCTGGAGATCTACCCCGGACTGTGGGCGGGCATTGGCCTGGTGCGTCCCGGACCTGGCACCGCTATCGTCGGCAGTCCGGAAACGGTAGAACGCACCCTGCGAGCCTATCAGCAGGCGGGGGTTGAGGTGTTTATCCTGTCCGGTTTCCCCTTACTGGAGGAAGCCTATCGCTTTAGCGAACTGGTGATGCCACGACTGTCACTCACCCCGCCGGATGACGCGGCAAAGAATACCTTTACCTGGGGAAATCTGTGGGATCGTCCGGTCGGAAGTGGAGATCCAGCGCAATGAAAATCCGTCTGGGAAGCCATCCCAGTAATCTCTCGCTGTTTATTCTGCGCCATCGCGGTGTCATCGAACCTGCCGCCAGAGACCGGGGCTGGCAGCTGGAATGGTTCGACTATACCCAGGGCGCACGCAGCGGCGAGTGGCTGGCTGATGAACAGGTCGATGTGGTTGGCACCGGATCAACCCCGCCGATAAGTGCGCAGGCCACCGGGCTGGACGTCGCTTATCTCGCCAGCTCGCCGCCTCGTAATAACAACTGCGCGTTGCTGACATTGCAAAGCAACGCTATCTCCTCGCTGCGTGGTAAGCGACTGACGGGCATGCCCGGTTCTTTCACCGATCATTTTCTGGCGCGTCTGCTGCAAAAACAGAACCTGCGCCGCACCGATGTCACCCTGCTGGACCTGCAGGGGCAGGATGCCATGACTGCGTTACTCAATGGCGACATTGACGGCTGGCTGGCAATCGATCCCTGGCTGACTCGTGCGTTACAGATAAAGGATGTCGTTGCGCGCTCCGCCGTCGGCGATGAAATCATTAACCGTTCACTGTTCTGGACGCGTGCCGCCTGGCAGCAACGCTACCCCGAAGTCGCCGCCTGGATCGTGAAACAGTTGCGCGTAAATGATGCCTGGATTGAGCAGCATCCGGTAGCCGCCGCGCAGATTCTTGCCGACAAGCTCAACCCGGCCATCCTGCCTGATGAGTGGCTGAAAACAATACGCGGGCGTCCCTGGGGTATCACCCCTGCCAGTGACGCTCTGTTAGCCGAACAGCAGCAGCAGGCTGACGATCTTTTTGCCGTGGGTTTCATCCCGATGGCTTTATCCCTGAACGCCAGGAGACAGATATGACCCGCTGGATACCCCGTACCGCTGTTGCTGCACTGATACTGTGTGCCGGGATGGCAATGGCGACTGAACCGCTCACGCTGCGCATTGGTTTTCTGCGTGGCCCCACGGACTTAGCGCTGGCTAAAGAGAAAGGAACGCTGGAAAAAGCGCTGGCCGCGCATCAGGTGAACGTCGTCTGGTCGGGCCCGTTTGCGGCTGCCGCCCCTGCTTATGAAGCGTTAAATGCCGGTTCAATTGACATGACCACCGGCAGCTCCACAGCGTTTGTTACCGCCATCGCTGCGGGTTTGCCGTTGCGTTTTTTTGCTTATCAGGCCATGCCCGCCGAAGGTGAAGGGATTGTGGTACGCAATAGCAGTGATATCCATTCATTGCAGGATCTGCGCGGCAAAAAGGTGGCGGTGAATAAAGGCGGGACCGGCGAGTATCTGCTCTCACGCGCGCTGGATCGTGCCGGGATTCCGGAGCAGGAGGTGACCAAAGTTTATCTCAGCCCTTCCGACACCGGTACGGCATTTGTGGGGGGACATGTCGATGCCTGGGCGACATGGGACCCCTTCCTCTCTCTGGCCAGACAGAGTTATGACGCCCGCCAGCTGAGTACGGGTCAGCAGATTGGTTCGGAAAATGCAGCAGGTTATTTCGTCAGCGAGGCGTTTTATCAGGCGCACCCCCAAGTGCTTAACTGGGTTTATGACGTATTGCAGCAAGAGAACCACTGGGCCAAAGCCCATCCGCTTGAGGCAGGTAAGATCTGGGCTTCACAAATGGGGCAGCAGGGAAGCACACTGGCGGCACTGCTGGGCAAGGTCAACACCGTTCCCATCACGCCGGTCGATGACGCCACGATAACCCATATCGGGCATATAGCCGACTGGTATAAGCAACAGGGTCTGATTGTCAGCCATCCAGATATTCGCCAGCATGTCGTCACGCTGACGCCTTAAAGCCCCGTTATGAGTAAAACAGAATGACGCAACCGGCTATCTCGCATATCTCGTTTCTGACACCCGGGAATTATCCTGATGATGCTCCGCTTCAGGGTCTTGAACAGACGTTGCAGCTGTTCGAACGCGGTGAACAGCTGGGTTTTAACGGTGCATGGGTACGACAGCGTCATCTGGAGCATGGCGTATCGTCAGCCAGCACCTTTCTCGCGGCCGCCACGCAACGCACCCGCCAGATAGAACTGGGCAGCGCCGTGATTCAGATGGGTTATGAGAGTCCATTTCGCCTGGCTGAAGATCTGGCGACAGTGGATATTCTCGCAAGGGGACGGTTGAATGTCGGCCTGAGCGCAGGCGCGCCCAATCATCTTGAGTTAATCGGTCATTCTGTCTGGGGTGATGCCTGGCAGCAGCAGGATTTTTCTTACCAGCGCGTCCTGACTCTGCGCGATAACCTGAGTGGCCGGTTCTTCGGCGATGATAATACGGTCATTCTCTCACCCGGTAATACGCAACGCCCGCGTGTTCAGCCCTTTGCCGCCGGTCTGGTCGACAGATTGTGGTACGGCGGAGGATCACTTCGCTCGGCGCGCTGGGCAGGCAGCCACGGGTTTAATCTGCTCGCAGGCAATCTCACCTCCGGTGAAGAAACGGACGATTTTTACCAGGCGCAGCGGGCACAAATCCAGCTGTATCGTGAAAACCTTGCGGCTTCCGGTCGGCGTGCGGCGCGCATCGCCCTGGGACGCGTCATCATTCCCACCGACAGTGCGGATGCCACCACCCGCAGACATTATCAGCAGTTTGCCGCCAGCCGCTATCCACGCACTCTGGCACCTCAGGGCTCCCGACGCACCTTGTTCTCTCAGGATATCGTGGGCAGTGCGGAGCAGATTATCGAACGGCTGTTCCACGATCCCGTCTTACGTCTGGTGAATGAGCTGAGAATCGAACTGCCTTATGAATTGCATTATGCGGAGTACAGCCAGATTATTAGCGATTTTGCGACGCTGATTGCGCCAGAGCTGGGCTGGACAGCACTGCCGCATGTCTCACACGTTGGGCCCGACTGAAATCCACAATGAAAGTCAGCGGCAAATGTCCTTTCCGCGGCATTCCGGCTTAACGCGTTAAAAATAGCACGGACGTCCGGATTCGTAACCGCTCTTTTTATTGTGCCGTAACGTTGATCTGAGTCGCATTCTTGTAATAAAGAAAATTATTTCCAAGCTTATCCATAAATAACATAAGGACATTTCGTTATTTGTTATAGCGTTTGATTGTTAGACACCGGATCCGGGGAAGATTAATTTTCAGTTTTTGTAAATGAACATTGCCATTATATTTTTGAGGGATCTCTTTTGGTCAGTTTAATAAGCAAACAAAGCATGCAGTTCAGACTTAAAATAGCACTCTTCAGCAGTCTGGCAGCTTTCAGCGCCATGACGTTTGCCGACGATGCCCTAAAAGAGGGTATCACCCCGGCCACCGATTCCAGCCAGATTCCGGCAGCGGCGAAATTGCGCAAAGACACGGTGGTCGCGGGTATTTCTGAACCTCAGGGGATTTTTAACCCTTACTTTTTTGTCAACGGCTGGGATGAAAATGTCACCAACGTCATTTTTTCACGCCTGATTGACTGGGACAGCCACGGCAATCTGGTGCCGGGTCTGGCGGAAAGCTGGTCGGTAAGCCCGGATAACAAAGTCTATACCATTAAGCTACGCCCCGATCTGACGTTCAGCGACGGCTCCCCACTCACCGCCAAAGACGTCGCCTTTACCCTTACCGTCCTGTACGACCCGAAATATGATGGTGACACCGACATCACCCTCGCGAATATTGCCGGGGGCGCGGAATATAAAGCAGGTAAAGCCGACAGCGTCAGTGGCCTGAAAGTCATCGATCCCCTCACGCTCCAGATCACCACCACACAACCTGGCGCAACCACACTGGCAAAAATTGGCGGGCCGGTGCTGTCGGAAGCTTATTACGGCAAAGGCTATCAGCGTGGCAATCTTGACTATCTGCGCACCCTGCATGGCAAACCGCTGGGCAATGGCCCCTATGTCTATGACAAATACATCCCCGGGCAGGAAATTCGTTTTCATGCCAATAGCCACTTTTATCGTGGCACACCGCCAACGCCTCGTTTTATTTATCGCGTCACTAACCCCTCAACCAATTTCCAGTTGTTCCAGACCGGTGAAACGGATTACGACGCCTTTACTTCACGACCGGATGATATTGAACAGCTGAAACTGCTCGGCTTTGCCAATATCAACCTCTACGGGTCCAGTGATTACAGTAAAGTCGAGTTCAACGTTCGCCGCCCGGCGTTGCAGGACTCGAAGGTGCGTCAGGCGCTGATTTATGGGCTGGATCGTCAGAAGCTAATCGATGTGGTGTACCAGGGGTATGGCAAGGTTGCCATCGAACCTATCGCGCCCATCTCCTGGGCATATAACCCGGATGGCGTGAATCCCTACAAATACGATCCGGCACAGGCGAAAAAATTGCTTGATGAGGCGGGCTGGAAACCCGGTTCCGATGGTATTCGCGTAAAGGACGGCAAACGTCTTGAACTGACCTTACTGGCAAGCAAAAAAGTGCTGAACGACGCGCTCATCCCGATCGCCAAAGAGGACTGGCAACAAATTGGCGTGCTGCTGAAACCCCAGGTGGTGGACTTCAATGCGCTGATGGCCCAGCGCAAAGCGGGCAATTACGACCTGGCGTCCTTTAGTACCAGCACGTTAAACGATCCGCATGACGGGGTATGGGATTACTACAGCACCGAGGCTAAGGAGTCCGGCTATAACAATCCTCAGGTGGATAAGCTGATTAATGAAGGCAATGCAGTGCTGGATGTGGCACAGCGCAAACCGATTTACCACCAGCTGTACAAAGTGCTGGCAGATGACCCACCGGTGATCCTGCTCGGCTATCGCCAGATTCTCTCCGCCAGCAGCGCCCGCGTGACCGGCTTTAAACCGGATATCTATAACGGCCTGACCGGCAGTCTGCCGGACGTCAAAATCGTTAAGTAACCTTGCCCACTGTTCAGCCGTCGGGACTTCCTGACGGCTGATATGAGAAGACCATGAGAAATTTTATCCTGAGGCGGCTGCTGAACACCCTGCCCATGCTGCTGTTTGCCTCTTTTATCATCTTTATGTTGTTTGCAAAGACACCCGGTGACTTTATTGATGGCAACGTGACGCTGACCGCCGCACGCGCGGCTGAGCTGAAGGCGATTTACGGCCTTGATCAGCCGCTGCTCACCCGCTATCTGCACTGGCTCGGCCAGCTGTTACGGGGTGATTTGGGTTTCTCACTGCAATACCAGATTCCTGTCACTCAGTTGCTCAACCAATACGTCTGGAATTCCTTCCTGCTCGCCAGTGTCGCGCTGGTGTTTTACTGGGGAATTGGCCTTGCCGCCGGTATTGCGTCGGCAATCAAACCCAACTCGTGGTTCGATCATCTGGTCAGCGTGCTGGTGTTTGCCGCAATGTCTTTTCCAACCTTTTTTCTCTGCCTGCTGTTAATCAAATGGTTCGCGGTAGATCTGCACTGGTTGCCGGTCGGCGGCATGACCAACACCGGCAGTGATGACAGCGGCTGGGCCTATATTGTGCAGGTGGCGGCCCACCTGATGCTGCCGGTGCTGGCACTGGTGATGTTGCAGGCGGGCAGCCTGACGCGCTATTTTCGCGCCAGCATGCTCGACGTCATCAAAATGGATTTTATCCGCACTGCCCGGGCAAAAGGTTTACGCGAACGCACGGTGATCATGAAACATGCGTTACGCAATGCGCTGCTGCCGATCATTACCCTACTCGGCTTTGAGCTGCCGGGATTGTTCTCGGGTGCCCTCATCACCGAAAAAGTCTTCAACTGGCCGGGTGCAGGACATATCCACATCGATTCGCTCGCTGCCCGTGACTATCCGGTGCTGATGGGTTTCACGCTGTTTCTGGCGGTATTAACTATCCTCGGCAATCTGCTGGCCGACGTGCTTTACGCGTGGGCTGACCCGCGTATTCGGGTGAGTTCATGATGATCAGTTCACTTTTTTCCACGCAACGCCGCCTGCGCAAAGCGGTAATACCGGCACTGGCCCAGGCCACGACCTCACCGTGGCGTCAGGCATGGCAGGCATTACGGCGCAATCCTCTGGCGATGGTGTGCCTGGTTTTACTGATTGTCATGGCGATCTGGTGCGTGCTGGGGCCGATCTGGTCGCCGTGGCAGAATGACGCCACGGATGCCCTGATGATCAACAAACCGCCAGGGGTGCAGCACTGGCTGGGAACCGATTTCCTGGGGCGGGACGTCTACACCCGTTTACTTCTTGCCGGGCGCATTTCGCTGACCATTGGCCTGCTGACGATGTTGCTGTCGGTGGCGCTGGGTTATCTGCTCGGTGCCGTATCGGGCTACGCGGGTGGCCTGACCGACAAGCTGATTATGCGTCTGGCCGATCTGGTCATGACTATTCCCAGCCTGCCGCTGCTGATTGTCGCCGGCGCCATGCTGTCGGAGCTCGATTTCTCTGCGGATGCGCGCATCTATATGGTGGTCATCATGCTGAGCCTGCTGGAGTGGCCTAAACTGGCGCGGCTGGTGCGTGGGCAAATCCTTTCGCTGCGCGAGCGTGATTTTATGCTGGCAACGCAGGTACTGGGGCTGTCATCACGTCGCCGCCTGTTTGGTCATCTGCTGCCCAATACCATCCCGATTCTGGTGGTCATGGCGACGATGGCTGTGGCGAACGCCATTCTGAGCGAGTCGGCGCTGAGCTATCTCGGTCTTGGCGTCGTCCCGCCGACCCCCTCCTGGGGCAATATGATGGATGCCGCCAATAGCCTGATCGACTTCCAGCGTCGCCCGTGGCTGTGGATGCCACCGGGCATCGCCATCTTTATCACCGTGGTTGCCATCAACGTACTGGGCGACGGCTTGCGTGATGCGCTCGATCCCCGCATGAAACGGAGCCAGAAATGAGCCAGCCACTGATCACCTTCGAACAGTTATCCGTCTCCTTTGCCGCCGAACAGGGGCGTGTGCAGGCCGTGCAGGAGGTCTCCTTTACTATTCATGCCGGACAGACCCTGGGTATTGTCGGCGAATCCGGCTGTGGCAAAAGCGTTACCGCCATGTCGCTGATGGGACTGTTGCCGCCGCAGGCCGCACGTATTGACGGCGGAGCCATCCGCTTCCAGGGGCAGGATCTGCTTACACTCAATCCCGCCAGGATGGCCGACCTGCGAGGCAACCAGCTGGCGATGATTTTTCAGGAACCAATGAGCGCCCTGAATCCGGTGCTGACCATTGGCGAGCAGCTATGTGAGCCATTGATTCGCCATCGGGGGGAATCACCTAAAGCCGCCTGGCAGCAGGCGATCGCGCTGATTAGCCGCGTCGGGCTGGCGCGCGCGGAGAGTCTGATGACCCGCTACCCGCACCAGCTTTCCGGCGGCATGCTGCAACGCATCATGATTGCGATGGCACTCAGCTGCCAGCCGAAACTGCTGATTGCCGACGAGCCAACCACCGCGCTGGACGTCACCGTTCAGGCCCAGATTCTGCGTCTGCTGCGCGATCAGGCCCGTGCCAGCCAGATGGCGCTGATGCTGATCACCCATGATCTGGGCGTCATTGCCCGGATGGCGGAGCAGGTAGTCGTGATGTATGCCGGGCGGGTTGTTGAATACGGCCCCACCGCAGAGGTACTGCGTAATCCGCTGCATCCCTATACCCAGGGCTTGATCGCCTCCCGACCGGTTCCCGGCGAGCGGCGACGTCGGCTCTACTCCATCCCCGGCCAGGTGCCGGACCTTGCCGCGCTGCCCGCATTCTGCGCTTTTTTTGACCGCTGCGATCGCGCCAGTGAAATCTGCCGGGCAGGCATACCGCCGCTGGTGGGTACAGCGCGGCAGGCCGCCTGTTTTCACCGTGAAAAAGTGGAATCTTTCGCATGAGTTCTGAATACATAATTGAAGTGGACGCGCTGAAGAAGCACTTCCCGATACGCGATGGCCTGTTTGGTCAGGAAACCGGGCAGCTTCGTGCCGTTGACGGTGTCAGCTTTCGCATCCGCCCGGGTACCATCTTCGGTCTTGTCGGCGAATCCGGCAGCGGCAAAACTACCGTAGGCCGCACAGTGCTGGGGTTACATGATAAAACCGCTGGCACGATTAAGTACCGGGGGCAGGACCTGTCGACGCTGACGGCGCGGGAAATGCAGTCACTGCGGCCCAAAATCCAGCTGGTGTTTCAGGATCCCTACAGCTCCCTCAATCCGCGTATGCGTATCGGCGATGCCATTGGTGAGGCGCTACTGGCGCATAAACTCTGCACCCGAGCGGAGTTGTACGACAGGGTGATCGCGGTGATGAAGATATGCGGGCTGGCTCCACAGCATTACCCGCGTTTCCCGCACGAATTCTCGGGGGGACAACGCCAGCGCATTGGCATTGCACGGGCACTGATTCTCAACCCGGACTTTATTATCGCCGATGAGCCAATTTCAGCGCTGGATGTCTCCATTCAGGCGCAGATCATCAACCTGTTTTCCGATCTGCGCGATGACCATGGCGTCACCTTCCTGTTTATTTCGCACGATCTCGGCGTGGTGGAACATCTTTGCGATGACGTGGCTGTGATGTATCTCGGGCAACTGGTGGAGACCGCCAGCCGCGACGCCCTGTTTAGTCAGCCGCTGCATCCCTACACACAGGCGCTACTGGCCGCCGTACCGACGCTCGACCCACAACATGAACCCATCGCGGTGATTAACGGGGAGATTCCGGATCCGTCACGGCCTCCCTCCGGCTGCCGCTTCTCGTCACGCTGCCCGCAGGCAGAAGCGCAGTGCCGTGAGACGGTGCCGGAATTACGTGAAGTGTCGCCAGGGCACCGGGTGGCGTGTCATTTTATTCAGTTTAACAAAGATTAAGCCTCACCAGACATCGCAAAGAGATGGCAATGGCGGTCACTTAATCTCAGTGATATCCGATCCCCAGCTTTGATCACGCTGTCACCCGGCAGGCGTCGCGTCAGCAGTTCTTTGATGCCGGGGATCTGATGATATGACAAGATTTCGTGGCCGGTTTTTTACACCAACACCGCATCAAAAATCAGGTAGTACAGCTTTTCATTGGTCAGAATGAGATGTTCAGGCCAAAACCTATTTCAGAAAATCGACAACCCAAATTAAATTTTAAATGAATTTTCATAATCTTCACCATGTAATTAAACACATTTGAATGCATCTTTTAAATACTCCCCAAGTTTAGATTAACGCTTTGTTAATACCTCCCAAAAAACAACCTTACGCTGCAGTATTTTTACAAAATGAGCACCACATATGCCTATTACCGCCAATAGCAACACACCAGAAAACATCGTTGACAGGCTCATATTGACGGAGCTGGAGGCAATTAAATATCCCAAACCCTGTTGAGCTGACAAAAACTCGGCAACAACGGCTCCAATTAACGCCAGTGAAACACCAATCTGTAATCCAGAAAATATTTCACTGGCAGCCGATGGAAGTTTCACATGAATCAATAAGTAAACTTTCGAAGCTGAAAATGCCCGGCAGGTATCTAACAATTCATTATCCGTGCGACGAATGCCATTTACGGTATTAACGAACAACGGGAAAAAACACACGAGAGTGACCAAGACTACTTTGGAGGCGATGCCAAAACCGCACCACACCAGAATAATGGGACCTAATGCGACTTTGGGCATCGCCTGCAAGGCGACCAGCAGCGGATAAACAAATCGTTCAAAGGTAGTGGATTCAGCCAGAACGATGCCGAGAGCGATAGCCAACAGACTTCCAAAGGTATAACCCAAGGCAATTTCACTTAATGTTGCAGCAATATGCGGCCAGATACTGGCATCCGCGAACCCCTGATAAAGGGCTAAGAACACCGCAGCTGGGCCGGGCAGAAGATAATCAGGAATAGCAAAAAGCCGTACCGAAAAGTCCCACAGCAGTAGCAGCACCGCCAAACTGATGGTCGGGCAAAGGAATGGCATAATCTTACGCATGAGTAAAATAGCTCCTCAAATGCTGGCATAACTGCATAAAGTCCCGGTCGGCAAGCGTTTCAAGCGTTCGCGGACGCGGCAACGGAATGGTTAAATCTTCAACCAGCGTGCCAGGCCGTGGCGACATCACCAGCACGCGGTCGGCAAGAAACACCGCTTCCTGAATACTGTGGGTGATGAACAGCACGGATTTGCGCTGCTGTTCCCAGATACGCTGTAACTCCAGCATTAACGTTTCTCTTGAGAGCGCATCCAGTGCCGCAAAGGGTTCATCCATCAGCAATAGCTGCGGGTCATGTAACAGCATTCGTGCAATACCCACTCGCTGTTGCATTCCGCCGGAGAGCTCAAAAGGATAGTTCGCTGCAAATTCCGCCAAGCCCACCAATTCCAGCATGTGGTAGGCCCGCAAGCGCGCTGGCACGATAGCCAGACCCAGTGTACGCGCCGGTAGCAGTACATTTTCTAGCACCGTTTTCCATGGCAACAGATTAGGCTTCTGGAAGACCACGCCGGTCTGTTTGCCTGGACCTGACAGGGGATGGCCGCCAAGGGTTATCTCCCCACCACTGGCGGGTAATAATCCCGCCGCAAGTTTGAGTAAGGTCGATTTGCCGCAGCCAGAAGGACCCAGAATGGCCACAAACTCCCCTTCCCGCACGGATAAATTCACGTTCGACAAGGCTTGGATCGTGCCGCGACGTGTCGGATATGTAAGTTCAATATCCCGAAGTTGCAGTGCCTCAATCATGACTGAGCCGATGTTGCAGCAGCTAAAAATACCAGTACCCGCTCCCAACTACGTTGGTTGGCTCGTGCATTTTCCAGCGCGGTGCCACCGCCATCAATGACAACGCCGGCCACCGGATGCACACGCGCGATGTCAGTCGTCGGAACACCAGGAAAGCCAATGGCGTGGCCCGCACCGTTATTCTCCACATGTTCCACAGGCCAGCGATGCCGATGAGCCCGCAGCGTTTCTTCAATGCGACGGCAATAGTCACGAGAAGGCCAAAACCCGTCATCGCTGCCAGAGATGAGCAGCACCGGTCCGGCAATACGCTCAACAGGGATGCGTGCAGCTGTCAGGCTGGCAGCGTGTTGCTCAACAGCCACGAATGCAGGCGCCTGGCGGATAGGTGCACCGGGCTGCGGTGGATGATCAAAAGCATGCCAATCCGCTGCGGGGTTGTCCTGCCAGATGTTGCGTAAAGGTTGCCCCTGATAGGTCCAGGCGATGGCATCTCTTGGCTCGTCTGGGCGTCCAGCACGTAATGTGCCGTGCACTACAGCACTCGGCACATAACCCATCACCGCTGAAACCAGATCGGGATAAGTTGCACCTAACAGCAGCGCCAGCTCACCGCCTCGTGAGTGCCCTGCCACCGCGATAAAGTCAGCTCGCGGCTGTAATGCTTGCCGAGCCCAAATTAGCGCCTGCTCAAAATACTCAAGCGGCGTTTCGGATATGTAATCAGGTCTGCCTGGCGCTTTGAAATATCCCAGTGCCAGTGATTGATAACCCTGCGCCGCAAACAGCGCCGCACGGGATTCAGGCATACCGCCGCCAGAACCATTAAGCACAATGACCAAGGGGAAAGGCCCGGTGCCTGACGGCGTGAACAGCGTGCCAGACAATCCTTGCTCGCGGATTTCGCGTCGGACAACGCCGTCCGCGAGAATACGCTGCGTAAGTGTTGCCGTAGCGACCTCACCTTTCGCATCATGCAGCTGCAATTTCAATTCGCGCGGCGCCAGACTTTCACTTGAACTGGGATCGTTAGGTCCAGATTGCTTTCGCAACGCCCAAATGAATGCTCCCGGTTCCGCTAGCGACCAGTCCCCTTCAATCGGTGCTGCCGTGTCGAGATTTAACACCCCCGATCCATCGATATCAAAGCGAGCAACACTTTGCCAGATGCTGCCATCAGCATGCACAAAGTCAGTGGTCAGCGTGGCGACGCCTTCAGCCAGACCCACTGCACGAATCTGGCGTGCTCGATCAATCAAATCGTCGGGATGGTCGATGAATAATTGAGCGCTCATTTTGCCTCCTCGGCGCGTTTTTTCAGGGCTTGCTTATCAAAGTCATTAAAAGCGGCGACAAACTGGTTCGAGAAGATGCGATCGACGGGTACGTCAGCGCTGGGGAACTCACCGGCCTGGGCCATGGCGGTGACAGAAGAACGGATCATTTTCAGATCGTATTCACCCGGTCTCCGGCGCGAGCCGTCTTCCCTATAAAGCGTGCGATGCAGACGGCGTGAAAGAAGCGTGGTTGCATCAGCAAGTGCTTTGGCATCGGCATTTGCCGGCTTGTTTTCCGGGTTCTGGCGCCAAAACGCCTGCACGCAATAGGTTGGATTGATTTCACACACATAGTGCGCTTCGGTATAGGCACGGCCGAAGCGGCGGATGAGATCCGGATTATCTTTAAAGGTATCCTCATGGGCGATAAAGCCATTGCCGGCACTTTCCTGAAACACGTCAGGGTAAGCGATACGTCGAATCGGTGTTCCCGACAATTCCAGAATATCGTCCCAGCTACTGTTAAAATTCAGTGCATCGACCCGCTTATTCCGTAAAGCAACAAATCCTGATCCCAGCGCTCCTACGGCGACGAACTGGACATTTTTACCGGGTTGCAATCCTGCCACCTTAAGCGCGGCTCTGCTGTTAGGAATCGTGCCCCACGTCAGTGCGCCTACACCAATATTTTTATCTTTGAGGTCAGATAGCGTTTTAATGGGTGAGTCGGCTAAAACCGCATATTCCATGGTTTGTGATGGCGTGCCGTTATAGAAAAAACGTAACGGAAGAGGATTTTTGCCGCTGAAATAGCTGGATATCACCGGCTCTGAAACAGGAAAACCAAAAGTCACGCGCTTGCTGGCAACTTGAGGTAATAAAGCGCCAGCACCCTGGAACACCACCAGATTTACCGCCAGATTCTGTTGCTTAAACAGTCCCAATTCCTGTGCTGCCGCGTAAGGTGCGCCATCATGTACGGCTAAGGGTATAGCCAGCGCAACCGTTACATTATCAACCGCTTTAGCCGGAACAACACCTGCACATAAAAGCGAAAATAAAACCCACTGCAGTCGCATATTTTATTTCCTGGGTAATGAGTATTGGTCACCAGGGTAAAGGAGTGATTTTGAATCAAGAACAAATAACTTTATCTATTTATGTGCATTTCCTGGATGAAGTGGGATGCTCAGAATAATTAAAGCGAATTTAATCAGTAAAATGCTAAGTGTCTGTGTGTGAGCAGCCCACACTATGCATTTTTATAGATTAGATTACTGATTTAATTATTAGGAAATGACGATATGTTTAATTAAGAATGCGCTAACTCATCTCTTCAACCTCGCCCTGTGAGCAGCTCACAAGGGCATACTGAGAGGCCAGCGTGACTGATTTTTTATCTCTAAGTGATAAGGCATACCATACGATTCGCCGCGATGTATTGACCTGCCGCTTGCTGCCGGGATCGCTGGTGACTGAATCTGAATTAATGGAGCGTTATAACACCGGTAAGAGCACGATTCGTCTGGCGTTGACCCGACTAAGCCATGAAAAACTTGTCGTTTCCCGACCGCGCAAGGGCTATCGCATTGCACCGGTTTCTGTGCAAGACGTAGAAGAGATCTTCACGGTGCGCGCCGCGCTCGAACCGCTTGCAGCACGCCTTGCTGTGGGGAAAGTGGATATTGAGTTGCTTAAATCGCTGGAAGCGCAGTGCCGCGTTGAAGTGGCTGCTCCGCTCTCTACGCGCATCGATGTTTTTATGAATGCTAATAAACGCTTTCACCTCACCATCGCGGAAGCAACGGGCAATCAACACCTGATTAATACCTTGTCAGGGCTGATGGATGAAATGTCGCGCCTGGTGGCACTGGGATTTAATGTTCAGCGAATTAAACCCGAAATTAAACATGACCATAATGCCATGATTGAGGCGTTTATAGAGGGTGATGCAAAACGCGTTGAAACTATTGCACGCCGACATATTGAGACTTTCCAGGCGATGACGCTGGAAAAAATATATGCCACCCTGAGCAAAAAAGGCACCTTATTACCTGTGTTGCCGCGGGAGATATTTGAATGAGCGCGGCCATAGAGTTAAAGGATGTCAGTAAATCCTTCGCCCACCAGCCTGTTCTGGAAAAAATTTCATTAAGCATTCAAAATGCAGAGATTGTCGCTCTGCTTGGTGCCTCTGGAGGTGGAAAAAGCACGTTGCTCAATCTCATTTCCGGTCTGCTTGATGCCGATGGTGGCGACATTCTTATTCAGGGAACAGCAGCGAAGCATTTTCAGCAATGGCAACAGGTAGCCTACTTGTTTCAGGAGGACAGACTGCTACCCTGGCGCTCAGTCCAACAAAACGTGCATTTTGGCCTGGAAAATAGCGCACTGAGCAAATCTGAGAAGCAGCAACGCGTCAGTGATGCTTTAAAGCTGGTGGGACTCGCAGATTATGCCCAGCACTGGCCTCATCAATTGTCTGGCGGCATGCGCAGCCGTGTTGCGCTGGCGCGCAGCCTGGTGGTGCAGCCGCAAATCATGCTGATGGATGAGCCTTTTTCACGTCTTGATCCTCAAACGCGCAGTACGCTACACAACGAACTCTTACGCATCCAGGCGCTAACGGCAATGACCATTATTATCGTGACGCATGATGTTGAAGAAGCCGTTGTATTAGCCGATCGGGTCGTTGTGCTGAAGCCGCACCCAGGTCGTATTCACTCGCAAACGGCATTGTCCTTACCGCGACCGCGCATTGCCACTCTCCCTGACGTCAATGAACAGATTCGTTTGCTCAGGCTGGAGGTGTGAAATGACATTACTTTCACGCACGCTCAGTCTGCTCATCCAACGTCTGGTCCTGATGGGTATTTTTCTGCTGGCATGGTGGCAAGGTTCGCAGCACCTGCCGACGTTTATTTTACCCAGCCCTGGTGCGACCTGGCAGGCTCTGCTTGGGTTGTGGCATACCGGCACCTTATTTCATGACATTGGCGTAACGTTGGGGCGTGTGGTGTCAGGTTTTGCGCTGGCCGCACTTATCGGCACGCTTTGCGGCTTGGTGCTCGGTGCCAATCCGCGTGTCGCACGATTCTGTGAACCGCTGCTGGCAGTCCTCAATACGGTCTCTTCAGCCATCTGGGCCATTTTTGCCATCATCTGGTTTGGCATATCAGACGCCACCACGGTGTTCGTGGTGTTTATGACAGCGATGCCGCTGATTTTAACCAACGTCTGGCAGGGCGCGCTGAATGTGGAAACCCAGTTTGTGGAGCTGGCACACAGTTTCCGCATGAGCCGCAGACAACTGCTGTCAAAAATTTATTTTCCTTCAATTTTGCCCTACTTCTTCTCCGGTGCGCGTCTGGCGTTTGGTTTCGGCTGGCGCGTGTCTCTGGTGGCTGAAACGCTCGGTTCATCGGATGGGATCGGTTACCGCCTGCGCCAGGCCGGCGACCTGGTGCAAACCAGCCAGGTTTTCGCCTGGACACTACTACTCGTCGCACTGATGTTGTTGCTGGAAGGTGGTCTGTTGAAGCCACTGGAGCGACACCTTTTCCGCTGGAAAAAACGCATATAACTCATTCTTTTCATCAGGGGTATGTCATGAAAAAGCTGCTTGTCTTGTTCACGCTGCTGGCCACGCTGTTGCCGCAGCTTAGCTTTGCCAACACAAAAATTCGTATCGGATACTGGACCTCGGGCGTCAGCCTCGGTTACGGCGCAGTGCTTGAAAACCAGGCGTTTCTTAAGAAGCGCGGGATCGATGCAGAGTTCGTGCATTTCCCGGATGTAAACGCACCGTTAAAGGCATTAGCTTCGGGATCGATTGATTTAGCATTCGGCGCACCGGTTGCTGGCGTATTTAGCATGGCTTCAGAAGGTGTGCCGGTCAAAATCATTGCCGCTACCCAGCCCGCCGACGTGGCCTTTGTTGTGCCGCAAGGTTCGCCCATTACCTCGCTAGCTCAGTTGAAAGGTAAAAAAATAGGCATGTCTCCGGCAGGCTCATCGGTGGCGGTAATTGGCACCACTCTGTTACAAGAAAATGCCGGCATCACGGCCAATGACTTTGCCTTGATTGGTGGCAACGAGTCCCGCCTCGCGCAGTTCTTGTCGCAAAAACAAATTGATGCCGCAGCCCTGCGTACGCTGACCGTTCAGCAACTTCCAGAGCTGAAATTGCGCGTCATCGCGACCTATGCCGACGAATGGAAAAAGCTTACCCATAGCGATGCGCTGCCGTATATCGGCGTCGGCACCGCACGCAGCGAGCTGATCGCACAGCACCCTGAAGCCGTTGCCCAGGTTATTGCCGCCTTGCGTGACACGCTGGCGTGGGGCCGCACCCATCCCGACCAGGTCGTGAAAATTCTTCAGACTCAAGCAAATCTGCCGGAAGACCAGGCCCGTGCCTATGTCGGCCTGTGGGATCGCATGAACCAGATGTCATTTGAAACAGCCGACATTGACACGCTGAAGCGTGAGCATGCGGTACTGCTCAGTAGCGGCGCAGTCAAAGGTGCATTGAACAATCAGCTGTTTGATAACCGCCCTTACCTTCAATCCAAAACCCTGAACTAAACCGGAGTACAACTCATGAAAGCGCTGGTATTAAACCAACACGGCGACCTTGACCAATTGCAGATTGATCCTGACAAGCCCCAGCCACTTGTCCAGGCGGGCCACGTGGTGGTGCAGGTTCACTCTTCCTCTTTCAACTATCACGATGTGTTCACCGTTCAGGGCATGCCGGGCATCAAGATTCCGTTGCCGGTTGTGCCAGGGCTGGATTTAGCCGGCACCATCGCCAGCGTGGGTGAGGATGTCGCTGACTGGGCCATCGGCGATCGCGTGTTGGTGAATCCACTGAAACCCGGCGTCGGTTTGATGGGCGAGATGATTGATGGCGGCATGGCCGAGTATGCGCTGGTTGAGGCCAGCCAGCTGATAGCCATCCCTGAAAAGGTGAGCTTCGAACATGCGGCGGCCCTGCCCGTGGCCTATGGCACGGCGCACCGTATGCTAATAACCCACAATACCGTGAAAGCGGGTGACAAGGTGCTGATCTTAGGCGCCAGCGGCGGTGTTGGCACGGCCTGTGTGGTGCTGGCGAAACACCTTGGTGCGGAAGTGATTGCCTGTGCGGGCAGTGATGAAAAAGCCACAGCGCTGAAAGCTTTAGGTGCCGACCATGTGGTGAATTATCGCGAGCAGGACTTCTCGCGCTGGGCGATCGAAAAATATGGAAAACCGCAGCGCCGCACGCATGAAGGGGGCGTTGATGTGGTGATTAACTTTACCGGTGGAGAAACCTGGCGCCCCTCGCTGAAGTGCCTGAAACGCGGCGGTACGCTACTGGTATGTGGTGCAACTGCGGGTTACGACCCAAAAGAAGATTTACGTTATGTCTGGAGTTTTGAGCTGAATATCAAAGGCTCAAACAGTTTCTATAAGGAAGATTTAACCGCGCTGCTGCACATGGTTGCCAACGGCCAGATTACACCATTAATCGATCGCGTTTTACCTCTTGAACAAGCCGCTGAAGGGTTACGTTTGATTCGCGACCGTGAAGTGCTCGGCAAAGTCATTGTTAATCCCTCATCAGGAGCTCAGTCATGAATGCACATGAAGTCGAACAAAAACTGCTGCAAGGCCCCTATCATCAATGGCTCGGATTGAAAGTATTCAACGTAGCGGAAGGGGAAATTACGCTACAGGTTCCGTTTCGCGCTGAGTTTGTGGTCAATCCTGCGGGTGGCTACATTCATGGTGGAATTCTGGCGACGCTGATTGACCTTGCAGCTGACTGGGCGTTGGTTGCCTGGACACAAAAAGGCGTGCCAACGCTGAATCTGCACGTGGATTACCATCGCCCTGCACGCGGTGATCTTACGGTAAGCGCCAAAGTCATCAAACACGGCAAACTCGCCTCCAGTGCGGAAGCCTGGATCCATGATGCGGAAGGTCGACTGGTCGCAAGCGGACGGGGTCTTTACGCCACGCCGGTCACACAGGGGGTAGCATGATCCTGCCATTGGATCATTTGGTGATTAATAGCCATTTTGCGCTGGATGACAGCGCAAAGCTGTTTGCAAACCTGGGCTTCCACTTAACCCCGCGCGGATATCACAGCCTGGGGTCGATTAATCATCTGATCATGTTTGAGCATCATTATCTGGAGCTGATTGGTCTGCCAGATCAGCGCGACCCCTTGCGACGCGAACTCCTGGAGAGCCCGGTCGGTATTGATGGATTAGTGTTTGCCACGACAGATGCCGCCCAAACTGAAAATACGCTACGTCAGTCAGGATTCGCCGTACAACCGGTACAACACTTCTCACGAGAGGTGGTCAGCGCTCAGGCCAGTGGCGAAGCACGCTTCAGCACGATGCGCCTGCAAGCCGGTAGCTTTAGCGCAGGTCGTGTTTACTTTTGTCAGCACCATACCCCTGAGTGGGTCTGGCGTGACGAATGGCTTCAGCCGGGCAGAATAAAGTCGCTGATTGTGGTCGCAAAAGAGGTTGTCGCCACCGCACAGCAATACGCGCGTCTTGGGCAAACCGATCTTTTACACGTCATCAGTCCAGTGGAATGGCACCAAGAATACGGTGTGCTGCTGCCGTTGGCGACTGAACGTGAAAGCTGGTTTGCTGCCATACAGATTTCGGGGCGAGACCTGACACTGGTATCACAAGTGGCAGCAGCGATTGGCCTTCCGCATGAGCAGCGTACAGGACAACTTCGTGTTGCGATTCCGGCTCTGCAAATGGTGCTGGAGTTTACCGATGACTAACAAGACATTTTTAGACTGGCCAGAAAACCTCGGCGTGTTTCACGCTAGCCTGCGTGAAAGCGATCGGATCGCGTTTCTGATGCCGCAGGATGAGCGACAAAATACCATCACATTCCGCACGTTAAATACCCGTGCAGATGCCATCGGACTTGGCTTGCAACAGTACGGGTGGCCAGCAGGGAGCCGCGTTGCGCTTCTGGCACGTAACTCGATTGAGTATATTGCTTGCCTGCTGGGCATCATGCGCGCGGGTTTGGTGGCGGTACCGATTAATTTTCGTTTTCCGGTTAGCACGATTGAACGCATTCTCACTGACAGCGGCAGCGAACTGCTGCTGGGTGACAGCGATCAACTTGCACGCGTCAGTACGGATTTGCCACAGGTAGCTTTTGGCAGCGCGCTGACTACGCTGGAACGTAACGGTGAATTCACCGCCTGGCTTCCCAAGGCCGATGATCTGGCTTTAATGCTCTATACCTCGGGTTCTACCGGCATGCCGAAAGGCGTTCGTTTAACCCACGCCAGTCACCGTTGGGTAGTACAAACCCGGTTGACCGCGCAGGAACTGACGGGCGAGAAAGTGCTGATTGCGGCGCCCTTCTATCATATGAATGCCCTTGCGCTGGCGTTATTAACGCTCGTCAGCCATGTCACCACCGTCCTGCTGCCGCAATTTGAAGCCCGAGCCTATTTACAAGCGGTTGATCGCTACCGATGCAGTTGGCTGACGGCCGTCCCCCCCATGCTGGCGATGATGTTGCAGGAAAAAGCATTGTTAGCCTCAGTCGATCTCTCCTGCGTAAGGGTGATTCGCATGGGTTCAGCACCCGTCAGCGATAGCCTCTACAAGGCACTGCGTCAGTGGTTACCACAAGCGCGCATTATCAATGCGTATGGCACCACCGAGGCTGGACCGGTGGTCTTCAGTTCGCATCCTGATGGTTTGCCAACACCGCCGGGATCACCGGGTTATCCTCATCCCGCCATTAGCGTGAGACTGCAGAGCAGAAAGGATAAACCCGCACAAGAAGGCGTATTAGAGATGAAAAGCCCAGCGCTGATGCTGGGATATCATCAACGGCCTGATGTCTCCCCTCCTTTTACATCTGACGGTTGGTACATCACAGGGGATGTTTTCCGCCGTGATGAGCAGGGGTTTTACTGGTTTGTCGGTCGCCATGATGACATGTTTGTCAGTGGTGGCGAAAACATCTGGCCTGGTGAGGTGGAAAAGTTGCTCGAAAGCCATCCGCAGGTACAACAAGCCTGTGTCGTACCGGTGACAGATGATATCAAAGGGCAAAAACCGGTTGCGTGGGTCATTCCACGCGCGGGTGAGCAACTGGATCCCCAAGCGCTTAAAGCATGGGCTTTAGCGCATGGACCCGCCTATCAGCATCCGCGTCATATCTGGCTGACCGACGGTTTCCCCCTTGCCGGAACCAATAAAGTGGACCGACGGGCATTGCAACTCACCGCTGAAGAGCGTGTGCAACAGAGGAAAGAGCATGGCGTTTAACTGGGAAAACCTTTATCTGACCGCACGTACGCCTGTTTTTGCGCGCAACGTGGTTTCGACTTCGCATCCGCTGGCTGCCCAGGCAGGCAACCGAGTCCTGCTGGAGGGCGGTAATGCGGTAGATGCTGCTATCGCGACAGCAGCTACCTTAACCATCGTCGAGCCTGTATCTAATGGATTGGGCAGCGATGCCTTTGCGCTTGTCTGGGCAGATGGGCAATTGCACGGTCTCAACGCGTCCGGCCCTGCCCCTGCCGCGTGGGATCTCAACTATTTCCGTCAACGTTATGGTGACAATGCCAGCGGACACGCAAATAGACCCGAACGCGGTTGGGACTCCGTTACTGTACCGGGAGCCATCGCCGGCTGGGATGCACTGCATCGCCGATTTGGCAAATTGCCCTTCTCCCGTTTAATGCAGAGCGCATTAGAGATCGCCGAGCGTGGCGTCACGGTCGCACCCATGGTGGCCAAGAAATGGCGGGCAGCCGTCCCGATTCTGGCGGAGCAGCCAGGTTTTGCAGACGCTTTTATGCCAAATGGCCGTGCGCCCCAAGTAGGGGAAGCGTTTCGTTTTTCTGCGGCGGCAAAAACGTTGGGCATTCTTGCTGACCAAGGCGCACGAGCCTTCTATGAGGGAGAATTAGCCGAAAAAATTGTGAAGTGGGCACAAAAAACCGGCGGCAACCTGACATTAGAAGATTTACGTCGCTATCAGCCAGAATGGGTAACACCGGTCAGCCAGTCTTATCGTGGCTATGAGGTGCATGAAATCCCACCCAATGGACAGGGTATTGCCGCACTGATTGCGCTGGGCATTTTGGAAAACTTTGACCTTGCCAGCCTGCCGCTGGACAGCGTTGATAGCCAGCACTTACAAATCGAGGCCATGAAGCTGGCCTTTGCAGATGTCTACCGTTATGTGGCTGACCCAACATCAATGGAAGTCACGCCGGAGCAGATGCTGGATCCCACCTATCTTAAACAGAGGGCTGCCCAGATTGATATTTCTCGCGCCAGCTTACCCGTGGCGGGGATCCCGCGCAGCGGTGGTACCGTTTATCTGACCACCGCAGATGAGAGCGGCATGATGGTGTCCTTTATTCAGTCTAACTATATGGGCTTTGGTTCAGGCGTGGTGGTGCCGGAATATGGCATCAGCTTACAAAACCGGGGGGCAGGTTTTTCTGGCGATCCTAAATCAGCCAATGTGCTAGCGCCGGGTAAACGCCCTTTCCATACCATCATTCCGGCGTTCCTCACGCAAAATGGTCAGCCACAGATGAGTTTCGGCGTAATGGGCGGGGATATGCAGCCACAGGGGCATGTGCAAACGGTGGTTCGCATGCTGGATTATCAGCAACAACCGCAAGCTGCCTGCGATGCTCCACGCTGGAAAGTGAATCGCGATTTCACACTGGACCTGGAAAACCGTTTTGACACTGATGTGACACAGCAACTAAAGGATCGCGGACATCAGTTGAAATCCATTTACGATCCCTACATGGATTTCGGTGCCGGGCAGTTTATCTGGCGACTTTCAGAGAGTCCTGACCACGGCTATGTCGCGGCCAGCGACAGCCGACGTGATGGGCAAGCGCTAGGATTTTAAGATCAGCGCGGCACACATTTTGGCCTGCAGTACCCAGCTTTCAGAACGGTTCACTGCAGACCCAAATGGCCGCGTAAAGTGTCGTGTTCATAGACTTCCCTGAAAATTCCTCTTTCCTGTAAAAGTGGAATAACGTGATTAAAAAAGGCCTCTGCCGCCCCGGGCCAGGGTGGCATGATCACAAATCCATCCACTGCACGCTGCTGGTACCAAAGCGCCATGCGCTCTGCGAGGCTTTCAGCCGTGCCTGCCACAATAAAGCCACTTCTCGCTATCCATTTCGTGAACTGACGCAGCGTCATGCCCTGCTCTCTTGCGTGATCCAGCATCGGAGCAAAACGTTCACGCCGACTTAGATGGGGGAGAATATCCGGCATGGCTTCATCCAGTGAGTGTTGTGACCAGTCATAATCCATGGTGTTTGAAAGGTGCGTCAGCGTCGCCAGGGGATGATGCAATTGACTGAGTTCAGCCAGTAACTCGTCTGCTTCCTTTTGTGTCGCCCCGATAATCGGCTGCAACCCCGGCAATACTTTTAGGCTATTGGCGGAGCGTCCATACTGCACAACTTTGGCTTTGATTGCTGCGTAGTAGGCTTGCGCTGCAGCAAGACTGGGCTTTTCCGAAGCAAAAATGGCGTCCGCGCGCTGGGCCGCCAGCTCGGTAAAGGCCCCTGACCCACCAGCCTGAATCGTTACCGGGCGGCCCTGTGGAGCGCGCGAGAGGTTTAACGGTCCTTGCACGTTGAACCATTTGTTGCTGATGTCAGCGTAATGAATTTTACGGGCATCGGCATAAATTCCCTTTTCTCGATCGCCCACTATGGCACCATCCTCCCAGCTGTCCCATAAGCGGAACACCGCTTCAATAAAGGAATCGGCCTTATGGTAGCGTTGATCATGGCTCAGCAACGGCACCCCAAAGTTCCTGGCTTCACCTCCGCTGGTTGAAGTCACCACATTCCACCCTGCTCGGCCTTGAGAGAGATGGTCAAGCGTCGCCAGCGTGCGTGCCGCCGCAAACGGGCTAGCGAAGGAACTTGAGATCGTTCCCGCGAGGCCGATCTTTTCCGTGACCGCACTCAATGCAGAGAGCACCGAAAAAGGATCGGGCCGTTCGGTGACACGGTGGGTGACGGCTTCGGCAAAATGATTGCCATAGATATCATCGACCGACAATTTATCGGCCATAAACACCAGATCAAACTTTGCCTGCTCGGCTTGCATCGCCAACGCTTTGAGCTGTTTGAAATCAGCGGGATGCGGTACAGGTTGAGATGAGGGCATACGCCAACCCGCATAATGGCAACCGGTGGTTTCGAGAAACAAGGCGAGGTGTAAAGAGGACATGATTAATTCTGCCCTCCTGCTGGCGCGTGACTGAGGTCCTGATCAAACCATTTTTCCGAAATGGATTTTAGCGTACCGTCATTACGCAATTGGTCGAGCGCAGCATCCACGTTTTTCCGTAACTTGTCTCCTTGCGCATCTTTGCGGAACGGCAATGCCACCTGACGCACGCCAAAAGGCTCGCCTACGACTTTAAGTGGCAGTCCTTTTTGTTTGATTTGTCCCAGCAGGATGACCTGGCCTGAAATAAATGCATCGGCTTTACCTTGCGCGACCGCATTCACCACCACGTCCCTGCCTTCATAGGTCACCAGATTGATTTTATGCTCAGGATCTGACTCCTTTAATACGTTGGCGTAGTTAGAACCCAGTTCCGCTGCCACGGTTTTACCGTTCAAATCGCTCAGGCCATGCACCCAGTTATTGTTTTTACTGACTGCAAGCTGTGCCGCTGAATAGTAATAAGGTGTGGAAAAATTATAGGCTTTACGACGTTCTGGTGTGTCGGCGAAGTTACCCACGGTATCCACTTTTCCGGTCTGGAGAGAGCCCAGCACACCGACCCAATCTGAAGTAACCCACTCAACTTTGAGTCCCGCTTTCTTCGCGACCGCATTCAGCACATCGACGCTGAAGCCCTTAAGCTCACCGCCTTCCTTAAAGTAGTGTGGGTAACCATCTGGTGTCGCACCCACACGCAATACATCCTGAGCATCGCTCGTCTGCTTACTTTGATCGCATGCGCTCAACAACACTGCTGCACACAGGCACATCACCAATCCGCCTAACTTCATACCGACTCCTGAATTATTGTTGATAGGGTTTGCCCAGATGGGTTTCCAGTTGCCGCTGCAGTAATGAGAGCAGGAAGGTCACTCCCCAATAGACCAATGCAACAGCGGTATAAGCTTCGAAGAATTTAAGCGAGGCAGTGGCTTCAAGTTTTCCTGCCGACAGCAACTCGGTGACACCGAGTGTAAAAGCCAGTGAGGAGTTTTTAATCAGCCCGATATACATGTTGCCTGTTGCCGGGATCGCATTGCGACAAATTTGCGGAAACAAAATGCGCCAGCAAGCAACGGGTAGGCTTAAGCCGCTAGCCAGTGCAGCTTCAATTTGCCCGCGGTCCACTGAATCAATCCCCGCGCGGAATATCTCAGCCAAATATGCAGCAGTGTTAAAACTCAATCCGGCGATAACCGCGTAAACGGGCCCAACGGAATTCAATACTGGAAATAGTTGTGGCAAACCAAAATAGATAATCAGTAATTGAACCAGTACTGGAGTGCCTCTGAAAAAGGAAATATACAGCCGAGCGACACCACGCAGTAGCTTTCCGCCACGCAGCATGAGCGCGAGTAGCAAACCCAGTAAGGTGGCTACAATGATTGAAGCTCCCGAGATCAGCAAAGTGATTGGCAGATAGCCCAGAATGGCGGGAATCAATTTGAACATATAGATCAGGTCAAAATTCATGGTCTAGTTTCCTGACTTATATTTCGTAGTCGTTTACAAAGGCGTCAATTCGGCTTCCCACATCACCTTGAATGATCTCATCGGGTGCACCCTGAGCGATGATTCTGCCTTGCTCCATAAAAAAGAGCCGATCTGAAATTTCTCGGGCAAAATTCATTTCATGAGTCACGATAGCCAGGGTGATATTCTGCGTCGCAATTTCGGCAATCAGTTTTAATATGCCGCGGCGCATTTCAGGATCGAGTGAGGAAGTGGGCTCATCCATCAGAATGACTTCAGGTTCCAGACTGAGCGCACGTGCAATTCCCACCCGCTGCTGTTGCCCTCCCGATAACATCGCCGGATATGATGACGCTTTATCATGCAGCCCGACAAGATGGAGATATTCCAGGGCTTTTTCATCCGCTTCCTTACGACCTAGTTTTTTAGCGAAACGCAGGACCTCAGTAATATTTTCCTGTGCGGTTTTATTTCGAAAAAGATTGTAATGCTGGAATACCATTGAGCTTTTACTGCGCAGCGTATTGATCTGTTTTCGCTGGACATGCTGTGCATCTATAGATGCGTTACCGATTGAAATCTTCCCCGAATCGGGCAGGACCAGAAGATTCAACGTACGTAAAAGCGTGGACTTTCCCGAACCTGACGGGCCAATGATGGATACCACCTCTCGTGGCTGCACATGGAAACTGATATTGTCGAGTGCCTGGAAGCCGCGAAACGATTTACTTATCCCTGAGACATTTATCATTGATTTATCGGCATACATTAAGAGTCAGCAGCCGATTATCAACAGGTCATTAAATCAGACAAAATGCTTAATAATGCGAAGCATATGTTTTAATTTGCTAACGCATATTAAGTTAACGAGAATTTACTCGCTTTCATTCGCCGCAATGATAATCGTTCGAAAGAGTGTATTAGCCCCTTTCTCTGACCATTCTGGCAAAATAGCTTCTGCCTCGTTGTGGCTAATGCCTTTTACACAAGGAATAAAAATAATAGCCGTGGGTGCTACATGTTGAATATAACAAGCATCATGGCCGGCCCCGGAGACCATATTGCTATGACTGAACCCCAAATGTTCCACCGCCTTTTCAATGCGAGCCACACAACACTGATCAAACTTAATCGGTGCATAATCAAAAATTTTCTCAACGTGAACTGTCAGATGACGATGGGATAATGTGTTCAGTGCATCATGCAAACCTGATTCCATGACTTCCAGACTCTTTGATTCAGGATGACGAAACTCAACGGTGAAGAAAACTTCACCCGGTACAACGTTACGGGAATTAGGCACCACCCGAGACATGCCAATTGTACCCCGACCATCCTTGCCGCTTTGTTGTGCAATCTTCTCGACAGCCAGCACAATTTCCGCAAAACCGCACATCGCATCCTGACGTAAATCCATTGGTGTGGTGCCCGCATGCGCGGCAAAACCCTGAAGGGTGACTTCAAACCATCGCTGCCCCATGGCGGCATGAACAATACCAATATCCGTGCGAGTTTCTTCGAGGATCGGGCCTTGTTCAATATGCAATTCATAGCAGGCATGAAGGTCAATTGGTTGTACTTTGTGACGACCTTGATAGCCGATCGTTTCCAACGCCTCAGCAACGGAGATACCCGCACTATCCAGGCGGCTCAGTGCAAAGGCCTTAGAGAAGACACCGGCCCAAACTCCCGAGGCCAACATGGCTGGCGCAAATCGCGCGCCCTCTTCATTGGTCCAGTTAACCAGCAGAATATCGCGCTCGGTTTGGATTTCGTGATCATTGAGGGTGCGCAACACCTCCAACCCGGCCAGTACGCCATAGACACCATCATAATTGCCTCCCTGCGGTTGTGAATCAGCATGAGAGCAGATCATGACGGGCGCCAGCCCGGCATTTTTACCGGGGCGTCTGATGAACATGCTACCCAACTCATCAATCTCGCAGGAAAAACCCGCTTCAGCGGCCCAGCGCTTCAGGGTATCTCGCCCCTGACGGTCTTCTTCACTTAGCGTAAGACGCGTCACACCGCCAGCAGGGGTCGCACCAAAAGTGGCAAAGGTTTCGAGGGATTGCCACAGTCGTTGCGCGTTGATACGGGCTGTGATACTCATGATTTTACCCGATAGCGAAAGTCACAACGCGGCGCACCAGACATCACTGTGGTGGTGCGCGTTAGCTCAACTTCAGGTGCATAACCGACAATAAACTTGTCATCCCGCGCACAAGAAAGGAGATGCCCAATCTCGCCTAAGCCCATCTCGTGATACATCTCGGCATAGCGACAGCGGGTGACGTCATAGTTATAGCGTTGCCCGTCGTCATCGAGCACTTTAACGTCTAATGCATTGTCTTTTTCCCAGAGATATTGCAGATTGACGAAACTTCGCAGATCTGCCTTTTTGGGCTCTTTTTTGGCAAACTCTTGCCCCGCCTGGATAGCCGCGCTTTCAATGGCTTCTCCAATCAGCGCTTGCGCCTGAGCCTTCCCGAGCTCTCGCACCAGGACGTCATAAATCGGTTTGATAATTTCGGCTTCAATCTTACGCCGGGCAAGAATGCCCAGCTCTTCGTTTTGATGACAACTCATTATGTTCTCCCGTTACTTCGCAGCACCACCCACGACGGTCTGTGGCTGCCATTTACCGTTCACGACTTTGTAAACAGTGAAGGATGGATTTTTGAGGTTGCCTTGCGCATCAAAGGCTATTTGTCCGCTCACGCCGGAATAATTGATGTTACGCAGTACCGGCAGGTATTGGCTTGCATCCGCAGAATTGGCCTTTTCAATCGCAGCAATCAACACGCGTGTAGCGTCGTAGGCAAATGGCGCATGCAGTTCAATGTGAGTGTGATAGCGAGACTGGTAAGCTTGCTCAAAGGCTTTACCACCCGGCATTTGATCTACCGGTAAGCCTGGTTCCAGCGCAACAACACCGTCCCCTTCTTTTTGCGCCAGTGTCAGGAAGGTCTGACTAACAAACCCACCCGCACCCATTAATGTTGCGTTCATGCCAAGCTGTTTAATGCGGCGCGCCAGCGGTGCGGCTTGGCTGTCAACGCCTCCGAAAAACACCAGGTCAGCATTTTTGCTACGAATAGCTGTAAGTACTGCACTGAAGTCTACAGTTTTATCGTCCACATACTGGCGGTCAACGATTTTGACGCCCTGCGATTCCAGCGATTTGATGAACTCATCCGCCAGCCCTTGGCCAAAAGCAGTGCGATCGTCGATGACTGCAATACGCTTCGCTTTTAGCGTTTTAACTGCATACTGACCTGCATAGTTACCGCCATCATCATCATGACCCATGACGCGGAAGCTGGTATCAAAGCCTTGCTGCGTGTAGGCGTGCCCTGTGGCGACCGGAGCCACCTGCGCGATGCCAGCATCATGATAAATCCGCGCGGCAGGGATACTGGTTCCTGTATTCCAGTGTCCCACCACCCCGGCCACACCGCTGTCAACTAAGCGCTGTGCAACGGCAACCGCAACACGTGGATCAGACTGATCATCTTCCGACTGCAATTTGAAGGTCACAGCTTTGCCACCCACGGTCGGGTGCGCTTTATTGGCATCATCGATCGCCAGTTGAGCACCGTTCTCCAAATCCTTGCCGATACGCGCTGAAGGTCCCGTGAGTGGGCCCGCCAGACCGATCAGGATGGTTTCGTCAGCATGTACAGGCACTGAAGCAGCCATACCCGCCAGAAGCAGTGCAGTGCTGATGGTACTCATTTTGATTTTTTTCATAGTGTTCCCTGATGTTGGTGAAGTTAAATGGGCAATTCGCCCAGGTAAATTTGTTGAATACGATCGTCGTTCAGCAACGCATCCGAGCGCCCCTGATAGGGTATGGTTCCACTGTCCATCACCCAAGCGTGGTCGGTGGCTTGCAGCGCCAGCCGCGCGTTTTGCTCGATCAGCAGTAATGTGATGCCAGTGGTACGCAGAGAGTGGATAACCTCGAAGATGCGCTCCACCATGATGGGCGCCAGCCCCATGGAGGGTTCGTCCAGGATGAGTAATTTCGGATTGCTGAGCAGTGCTCGGGCAATCGCTAAAAGCTGCTGTTCCCCACCGGAAAGCAGCCCAGCCAGCTGCTGTTTTCGTTCAGCAAGGCGAGGAAACTGTTCCATTAGCTGCGCAATGTGGTGGCGAACATGGGTGCGGTCACGGCGGTGCCAGGCTCCCATTTGCAGATTCTCCAGCACTGTCATGCGCGTAAAAATTCCGCGTCCTTCCGGTACCAGCACAATGCCTTTTTGGACCAACTCATTGGGATGCAAACCTTTGATGGATTGCCCCTGCCAGAAAATCTCGCCGGAGTAAGGCTGCAAACCGCAGATAGCGCGTACGGTGGAGCTTTTACCTGCGCCGTTCGCGCCGATAAGCGTGCCCCGCTCTCCCGGCTGCAAACTTATATTGATGCTTCGTACGGCCTGTATGCCGCCGTAATGCACGCTAAGATCCTTGATCTGTAACGCAGGCTCAGACATGTGCATGGCCTCCCAGATAAGCTTTGATCACCGCAGGATGGCGACGCACCGTCTCTGGATGGCCAGATGCAATCACTTTGCCGTAGTCCAGTACCGAGATGTGATCGCACAATCCCATCATCAATTTCACATCGTGCTCAATAATCAGCAGCGTTTTACCATCGTCCCGAATGCGGCGCAGCAAACCACCTAGCGCGACTTTTTCTGCCGCATTCATGCCCGCTGCGGGTTCATCCAGCGCCAGCAGTTTGGGATCCGATGCCAACGCCCTGGCGATTTCCAACCGGCGCTGATGGCCGTAAGCCAGGTCGCAAGCGCGATAGTGGGCAAACTGAGCAATACCGGTGTATTCAAGCCACTGCCATGCCAGTGTTTCGGTCTCACGCTCTTCAGCACGCGCGCGGCGATGGCGGGAGAGAGCGGCCCACAAACCGTTACGTGTCCGGACATGCCTGCCGATCATCACGTTTTCCAGCACACTCATCTCGTTGAATAAACGCAGATTCTGAAAAGTACGCGCGATACCCGCTTGCGTGACTTTTTCTATTCTTTGCGGGGTATAGGGTTTTCCCGCAAGGTCAAATTCGCCACTGTCAGCTCGGTATAACCCGGTGATGAGATTAAAACAGGTGGTTTTGCCAGCACCATTCGGCCCAATTAGCCCATAAATGTCGCCCGCCTTAACGTTCAGGCTGACATCATCAACCGCTTTAATACCGCCAAAGTTTTTATGCAAATGACGCACGCTCAGCAGATTCATGATGCCACCCCCGGATGACGCACCGGCCAAAGGCCATGAGGCCTGAACAGCATCACCAGTACCAGCGCCAGGCCATAAAACAGCTGACGTAAAATTTCCGGTTCAATGATCACGCTACCAAACAGTGCCTGCTGCAATGGAATCGCCTGGCTTCTCAGTACTTCGGGCAATGCAGAGAGCAACACTGCACCAAGAATGACGCCCGGCACATGCCCAATTCCGCCCAAGACCACCATGGCGAGAACCACGATTGACTCGTTCAACGTAAACGACTCCGGTGAGACAAACCCCTGGAAAGACGCGAACATCACCCCGGCTACGCCACCGAATGACGCCCCAAGCGCAAATGCCAGCAGCTTGAAGTTACGGACGTTGATACCCATGGCACGCGCCACATCCTCATCTTCACGAATTGCGTGCCAGGCGCGGCCAATGCGCGAATGTTGCAACCGTAAACAGATAAAGATGATGACCGCGATGAGCAGCGCGAAAAGGTAATACCATAAATAGAGTGCCGGAATTTTTTGGCCCAGCAGGTGGTAAGTGCCACTGAATTTCAGGCCAAACAGATTCAGGGAATCAATACCTGAAATGCCTTTTGCACCATTCGTGATATTGACCGGACGATCGAGGTTACGCATCAAAATACGGATGATTTCACCAAACCCCAGTGTGACGATCGCCAGATAGTCACCACGTAATCCCAGCGTGGGTGCGCCCAGCAGAATGCCGCAGATACCCGCAACAAAAGCGCCTAACGGCACCAGCCACAAATAGGAGGTATGCATGCCATGGGAGAACATGGGCTGCAAGGCGGGAAAGGCATCCAGAAGATGCGGTGACGCCAGAAGCGCCGCGAGATAGGCACCCACGGCATAAAAGGCAATAAACCCCATATCCAGCAGGCCCGTAAAGCCCACAACAATATTCAACCCTAATGCCAACATGATGTAGAGCAGAGTAAAATCAATCACCCTGACCCAGTAATTACCACCCGTGGCAGATGCAAGCCAAGGCGCAATGAGCATGCCCACGATCAGTAATAACAGGCCTGAATTGAGGCGGCGTTTGGGTACATTTTCAAATGAAATAGCGCTCATAGTCTTATCCTCAGGCACGCTGTGCCACGCGTTCGCCTAACAACCCTGCTGGTCGGAACACCAACACCAGAATTAAGACAATGAAAGCAAAAACATCCTGATAATTACTGCCAAAGACGCCATGCGTTAGCTCTCCCAGATAGCCCGCGCCCAGCGATTCAATAATACCCAGCAGTACTCCGCCCACCATGGCACCACGAATATTGCCAATCCCGCCCAGAACCGCAGCAGTAAAGGCTTTGATTCCCGGTAAGAATCCCATCGAGAATCCGGCATTGCCGTAGTTACTTGCCATCATGACTCCTGCCAGAGCGGCGAAAACACCCCCGATGGCAAAGGTCAACGTGATGATGCGGTTTGGGTTGACGCCCATCAGGCTGGCTACGCGAGGGTTTTCAGCAACGGCACGCATACCGCGCCCCAGCCGAGTAAACTCCACCAGCAACCACAACCCTGCCATGGCGCTCAAGGCCAGCAGGAAGGTGACAATACCGGTAACAGTAATAATGGCAGGGGGATGCTGTGCATCACCGGCGGTGATCGCTATCGGATCCATCGATAAAACTTGCGGGAACATCAGCGGATTGCGGCTCCAGATGATCATCGCGCAGGTCTGGAGCAGGACAGAAAGGCCAATACCACTGATCAACGGTGCCAGGCGCGGAGCATTGCGCAAGCGGCGGTAAGCAAAGCGCTCAATGCCCATTGCTAGTAGCGCGCAAACACCCATTGACAGCAGAGTGGCAATCGTTAGTACGACCAGTGCATTTAAGTGTGGGAAATGTTGAGTAAGCAACTGCATCCCAGACAGGGTAGTCAGTGCCCCAGTCATCAAAATGTCGCCGTGTGCAAAATTAATGATGCGCAAAATTCCGTACACCATGGTGTATCCGAGCGCTATCAGGCCATAAATGCTGCCAAGCATCAGGCCATTAATCAGTTGTTGTATAAATGTATCCACAGTAGTTATCCGGAATTAGCGGTTGCGCGCTTAACATCCGATAATTGAGCAAAATTGTAAAATACGTATATATTCTTACTTATGGCAAAATGAATTACCTATAACCATATGATTTAAGTTAACTTATTTTCAACCAGAGAGTTTCCACCGCTGAGAAATAGTGGTTTATATGAGAAAAACAGAACAATCAATCGATGATGATTTCGCATCACATACAGAGTTTTCGGATGATCCACCTTTACGCGCTGTACGCGTGTTCGAAGCCATCGCGCGTTTAGGTAGCTTGAGTGCAGCGGCGCAAGAGCTAAATATCTCGCCTTCTGCGGTGAGCCATCAGCTTCGTGTGTTGGAAAACTTTTTGCAGCTGCCGCTAACCGATCGCCAAGGCCGCCGGCTGGTTCTTAGTTCGTCGGGCAGGGAATATTACCGCTCCATTCGTTCTGCATTTTCGGTACTCCGACAAGCGACAGGGCATATCATGGAGCAAAATCCCTCACGCAAAGTGACTATCAGCCTGATTCCCCTTTTTGGCATGAGTTGGTTTATTCCCAGGCTGCCTAAATTCTCGAATATCCATTCGCAAATTGAAATTAACGTGGTGTATGCCAATCACCGTAATTATCACAGCGATGCCTCTGACCTTTCTATTCGCTTCGGTACCGGACAATGGGCGGGATACAATGCAGAAAAGCTGATCTCCGGGAAAATGGTGCCAGTTGCCAGCAAGGATTTTTTACGCACACATGGCTATATCGATACTCCTGAAATCCTGGCACAAACAAAAAAAGTGCATGATGAGGAGAGGAATGCATGGCAGCAGTGGTTCAACAGTCTCGATATCACGCATTTCAGGAAAGAGGGTCCCATCTTTGAAGATGGGTTGCTGACGTTGGCTGCGGTGCGCGCCGGTCTGGGATGTGGCCTGTTGAGGGAGCCGATGATCGCCCCTTTTCTTGCATCAGGCGAACTGGTGAAGCTTTTCGACCACGAAATCGATGATGGCAGGGACTATTATTTATGTACTCGACAGAATATGGATCTGTCTGAAGACAGTCGATTGCTGCAGAGATGGTTGTACGGTGAAGCAAAGGGCTCAGAGATGAATCAAATCATAATAAACGCTAAATAACTCACAGGTTGTCAGCGCAGCTGACAAGATTATACCTACATACACGATGCATTATATGATGATCAACCTAGGTGTGACATGGATTCTATAAGCCTCGAAACGTTGGTGAAATCAAGTCAACCGCGCCATCGGTAATGGCAGCCTCTCTTGACCGGCTTCCCATTGATTAACACACCGCAAGGTTAGCAATATCTTCATCCGTCACATGAGTACATCCTCATGAAGAATCCTTTTCCGACGATAATGTCATCAATATTGTCCGCGAGGCCGAACCCGGGGTTACGGCCCTGAAACTCTGCCGCAAGCATGCTATTTCAGCTGGCTCTGGGCCGAAAGTTCTGACGACTGACCAGTAGCGGGAAGCCGTGGAGGTTACGGGTCTGTCGCAATGTCGTGCCTGCAGACTGGCAGGTCTGTCCCTTTAAACCTGCCATTATTCTGCTCTGCGTCCGGTTGCTGACGCGCAGCTGTCTCTAAGCATCACCGAGTTTGCACCTGAAGGCCGCCGCTTTGGTTACCGGCTCATCTGGCAGTTATTGCGTCGGAAGGGCCTTCATGGGTTGTTCTTCCACCTGGAAAAAATAGTGTTTTTGAACGTGCAGTTCTCGAGTCATCCCCTTCACTGGAAACAGTCAAAGCTGCAGTTATTATGTTACTTGATACCTGGGAACATCTTTCCGGGCAAAGAAGAAAGTTTAACTACATCTTGGAAAAACTAGCCCGAAAAGATCCAGTTTGCCAAATATTGCAATCTGTTCCGGGAGTGGGTGTTCTGACAGCATTAAGTTTTAAAACGTCAATTGACGACCCTTTTCGCTTCAGACGTGTAAGCGATGCCGGAGCCTTCCTCGAATTAACACCCAAAAAGTACCAATCCGGCGAGGTTGACAGAAATGGGGGGATCTCAAAGCAGGGAAACCGAATGACACGCACGCTTCTCTACGAAGCAGCATCATGCCTTTTAACCCGTTACGGCACTGATACAAGCCTGGCAATATGGGCAAATGAGCTCCGACACAGAATGGGCTATAAGAAGGTTATTGTTGCATTGGCAAGGAAACTGGCAACATTGATGTTGAGTATGTGGAAGTCAGAAACTTTTTATAATGAACGCCTTAACGCGGTAAATTAATAAGCGAAAAGTCATGATCAATCAGAGTGAGCTCGTCTTTAAATTCAATTCCGGGACACGCTTTGCAGGGTAAAAGCCTTGCGAGAATCACATAGGAATGAAGACGATGTCTTGCAACATGTTGTAGCATCAACAGATGACTACGAAGACGACAAAGACCCCATCTGACCCTGATATTGACTGATTAGACAACAAGCGGGTATACCGCATTTATAACCTTAACGGCTGGGGTGTAAAACGCAGGCGACGCCGTAAGGGTCTGCCGACTGATTGCAGCTGACATGAAGCCGGTTATGCCTGGATCATATTCGGGGGCAGGGTCAACAACCCGATATTACAAACTGACGTTGTTATCTACTACTTGGGGCGTCAGTGACAATAGTAGCGATCACCAAATGCACGAGGCCGCACACATCAGTTTGTAGAACCTGCTTCGATTGGTGGTCATTCTGGTGGTCTTGACAGGGAGAGCTTTCAGCATTAGCTTACTTATTAGCCAGTTACTGGCAAAGGCGATCCCAGTCAGAGGAGCCAAATTAGAAAAGCCCGCTTAAGGAAACTTAAGCGGGCTTTTTGCTTTTACTAAAATCAGTACCAGCAGCAGCTGTGGTGCGGTAGAAGTCCCCCGCAAGCTACTCAGTACCGAAATCCTGCTTAATATCACAGGATTTCGGCACGGGTTCAGCCTGACTGATTTCAGACCTTGAGCAGTTTTACCGTGGCATCCACGTCTATCTCATCTTCCGAAAAGATGAGCGTCCCGCCCTGGAAGGTGGTGATCGCCAGTTTTTTTAGCGTGCGCATTTCATCTGGCTTCGCGGCTGTTTTCGGCTTGATGCTGTTCATCAGTACGCCAACAGAGAGCACCGTATTTTCTTTATCAATACGGGTATTGGCAGGGACTTCTTCGCTGTAAACCAGGTAAGATTTGATCGCCGTGAGCTTAAGGCGCTCGCCCGCGATATAGATATATTTGCTTTCCGGCAGGACTTTTACCGCATAGGCCGACAAACCCTTGTTGTTGGTCGTGGGTTCGAACGTCACCGCCGCATCTTTTTTAATCAGATCAGGGTTGGCGACCTTAATCACATGAAAATAACGGTTGTCACCGTTCTCATCTTTGATAAATCCAAAACCTTTTTCTTTAAACCAGGTTGTGATCGTTCCGTTCATCGCCATTACCGCCTACTTAATCGTTTATCTACTGAGTTTTTTGCAGCGCGCAGTGTAAATCACAATGCCTGCGCAGACTACGTCTTTGCTTTAAGTCTGGACGATAAATTTCAGCTCTGCGAGAGAGTCACGGCCAGCCGGATTCGTCAGTCGGCTGAAAATCCGTTATCATCCGCTCCCCTTCTTCATCCGGTAGCCTGATGTCTGCGATTTTCGATAGCTTTATTGCCCCGCCGTGCCATGACCAGATAGAGATGCTCTGGCAGGATGAGCACCTGGCTTTGATCAATAAACCGGCCGGGTTGCTCAGCCTTTCGGGAAAAAATCCGCAAAACCTTGATTCGGTACATCATCGGCTGGTGCAGCTGTTTCCCGGCTGCACCCTCGTTCACCGCCTGGATTTTGGCACTTCCGGACTGATGGTAATCGCACGAAATAAAGCGGTTAATGCCGCGCTCTGCCAGCAGTTTAGCCAGCGCGCCGTCACCAAAAGGTACAGCGCATTGCTCTGCGGACATCTCGAAGACAACGAAGGCGTGATCGAGGCGGCGATTGCCAAAGATCCGGCGCTGTTCCCGCTGATGTCGATTTGCGCAATCAACGGCAAGCCCGCGCGTTCGTGCTATCGGGTCATTGAGCGGTTTTATAAGGAGCTGGAGGATGGGACGTTACTGCCGTTGACGCGGGTACAGCTCACCCCGGAGACCGGGCGCACCCATCAGCTACGCATTCACTGCCAGCTGCTGGGCCACCCTATTTTGGGCTGTGACCTGTATGGCGGTCTTCTGTTGCCAGGCACTGCACAGACGCCACGGCTGATGCTGCACGCCAGCGAGCTGGATTTTGTTCATCCCGTTAGCGGAGAGCAAATCAACGGCCGCAGCGTGAGCCCGTTCTGATTACCACATCAAATCATCAGGCACTTTAAAGTCAGCATAGGGATCTTCTTCATCCTGCTCTTCCTGACTCAGCGTGCTGTTTAATACGATGCTGCTTGCGTCACGCTGCGCGATTTTATCGGCCACGCTCGCTGGGATAATCGCGTATTGTTTCTCGCCGCTGTTTTCAGCAACCAAACAGGCAATGGCGAGACGACCGCTAATCAGCTGTGCCTGCGTCGCCTTATCCACAACGATTCTTTTAATTAAATTATTATCGGTGAAGTTAAAATCAATATTGCCTTTTGAAATGACAATTTTGTTCATTTCAATCAGCTGTTTCACCTGAGCTTTGTATTCTTTCGACAAGGCAGCTTGTTTTTGCTGTTCACTCAGCTGCTTATCACGCTCCAGCTGCGCTTTTTTATTCTCTTCCACCGCTTCTCTGGCTTCACGAGCCTGAACCCGTGATTTTTTAGCCGTCCTTTGAATTTTGTCCATTTTTTTGCTGGTCACTAATCCAGCTTTTAGCATCTGCTCTTGTAAGGTGAGTTTTGTCATTTTCGTATCTAAGCCTGTTGAAGAATGCGTGGGATTATACCTGTAAATGGTGAGCAGCCCTTAGTTTTTAGCCAGCACGCGTTTATGTTCTTCATCATAATTGAATGATATCTGTGCGCCATGTTCGTTTGGCAACCTGCGCGCTTCAAGAAAAACAGATTTCCAGTACACGTTATCCAGTGAGGATCGCATCACGCCCTGGCTGGCGGAAGCGTGCAGGAAATAACGTTCGGTATCGTAAAAACCGACGTGCATCTGTCGATTAATACGGAAAAAAACCAGGTCGCCGGGCTGCAAACGATCGGGATCGATACGTTTGCCCATCTGAATTAACTGACTGGTGGTCACGCGTTTCATCGGCAGGTTGAAGCGATCTTTAAGAGTGCGCCAGACAAAGCCAGAGCAGTCCACGCCCGAAAGCTTTGTGCCTCCCCATTCATAGGGCGTGCCTTCCCACGCGTACATTTGGTCATGTAATGCTGCGATGACCGGGATAAGATCCGGCTCGCTGGCCCGATGGGCCGTTTTATCTTTTGCGCGGCTGTCCGCTTCTTCAGGAGTATGGGAGGAACAACCCGCCACAATCATAAGGGCCAACGCCGTTATCGTACGAAAGAGGGTTAAATGATGCATCTTTTGCTTGTTGACTCCTGAATATTAGCCCTGAATAACAGGGAAATAGCGACAAATTTTGGGAAACATCATCGGTTTGTCATTGTTATAAAGCATTCATTTTTACTTAAATTTACAGCAGATCCTGCCACGTCATAATCAGCTTCGCGGGTAGCGGTTGCGCCAGCAGTGCGGCATCCGGCTGCCAGCTGTCCCAGTCACGGAAAGCACTAAAATTAAGGCCGGTCAGGGTTTCCAGCGCGCTGACGGAGACACGGTATTCATCCACATTGGGCACCGTTTCGGGCTGCGCCCGCGGTAACACGCGGCGCGGCTCATCCAGTAGTTTGTCCTGACTGACCAGCAGCGCAGTGGCCTGAGGCTTCCCTTGTGGCCCGGTACGCAGAACGACTTTCCAGAACATCAGCGGCACCTGTAAATCTGCATACTGCCGGCTCCGATCGTTAAGCACCGGGCCGGTAAGAACGCTGATCCGTTTTTTTGACTGCAATACGCCGAATTCAAGAATATAGCGCTCAACGCCCTGCCAGTACTGCACACTTTGATTGAAGCGGAAATGCTGCGGAGAGCAATTGGTAAAGTGAAAGGTGTCTTTGTTGGCGCGAACGGCTTCGGCGGCGCTGCCCCAGGTCGGATCGCTACGACGGGTAAGATGACCGCGATCGAACCAGCGGCTGAACTCGCTGTAAAAAGCCTGTCCGGTCACGTAGCGGCTGTCGATGCGGCTGTCTTCATACCAGCGGTCTCCCTCCGGTAACAACGAAGGCTGCCCGCTGTCGCGATCGATGTTGATGTAGCTGGCCCCATCAATGTTGGTTGCGGTAAAAAAGGCCAGTTTTCGTTCGGCGCTCATTAACAGCGAAAAATGCTGATAGTCGAGCCTGGCTTCAGCGCCTTTGCTACCGTCGCGCAAGGGTGCCACTTCCGCCACACGCGGTGCGATGATAGCGGCAATATCAACAGATGTACCAAGAAAATCGGCCTGAAAGCCATCGCGATTGCGGTAATTTTCATCCGGTGGCGCAGCACTGGCAACAGACCGCAGCGGCGTGGCATCAGAGGTTAACGCCTGCATCAGCTGCGTCTGCATTTCAACAGAAAGCTGCGGCAGTTCGCCTTTCAGCCAGTCGGTTAACGCGCTGAGACGAATGCCTTCGTTAACCCACTTGCCGTTGTCTTCAACGCCACCGTGATGTAGCGCCACCAGCTGCCAGCCGTCATTAAATACGGGTGCGCCGGACGATCCGCCCTCGCTGTCGGCCTCATAATGCAGAAACTGCTCGTGCCGTGCCAGCAACGCGTTGTTGCGCAGCGTGATCTGCTGTGGCGCGCCGCCCGGATGATGAATCAGATTCAGGTTGATACCCAGCGCATGCTTATCGTTGCGATCGTTAAGCGGCAGCGGCAAAGGCGCCTCGCCGCTGCCGTTAACGGCTTCGCCCAGCGCGATCAGCGTGCAGTCATACTCTTCTGTCGGGCTGGTAAGCCAGAAGCGGTCCGCGTCCACCGTATAAAGTCGGCCATCAATGATTTCGCCCGTTTCGCTTTGACGATAGCCGAACTGCACGGTTATGACACCCTGCGCAGGCGGTTCAGGTAATAAATGGTGATTAGTGATAAAGAGGTTGCCATGCGTCAGAAATCCACTGCCCTTCGGCACGCCATCTTCCCTGATCAGCGCCACCGCTCGCGCCGAAGTTATCCCCTGCTGCAAAAAAGAAACCGGCAGCAGATCGTTAGTATCCCCCACGATCACGCTTTGCCGGGTCCGTTGCTGAAAAGCGTAGCGCTGCGCGCGTCGCCGATCCGGTTCTGCCTGCTTTCCCTGTGCAAGCGCTGCGCGCGTCTGTTGTCGTTGCTCTGCGGTTAGCGCCAGTCGTGAAGCGATCAGCGCTGCATTGTGGTTAGTCATTTGCCTCTCCATGATAAAGGTGTGAGGTTCCGTTACGGATTTTTTGTCACTATCTGTTCCCGTTCCAGTACATCATTTCGCTTCGATAAAACCACGTATCGCATCCATAATATGCTCATCAAGTAGCCGTATGGATAAGTGTAGACGCCTCATTCTGTTTGCTCCTTTGTTGGCGTCTGCACAAAGATTCGTCTTTCTTTTTCGGCGAGTCAGGACCGGTGGTAGATTTGCTTTGTATGGAGGGCCGTTTGAAAAGAGCGTGGAAAAAGGGCAACAGCCATACTCCTTGATCCCGATCATGAAAATGGCTCATGTTCGTTGAATTTATATCACTTTCACTTAATCAATGACTTAGGTATAAAATAGACAATATTATTAACCATAAACAACATTAAAAACTCTGAATAAAACCAGAAACTCCGGAAATAAATAAATTCAGTTTTATCTCAGAAATTAGGGTAGCGGATGACGATGAATAAAGACTTTGCATTTACCATTAAGCGTACTTCTCTCGATGAGAATTATAACCCTTCTAAAAACACGCGCATCACGACCAACTTCGCTAACCTGGCCCGGGGCGAGAACCGCCAGGGGAACTTGCGCAACGCCTTAATGATGATTGACAATCGTTTCAATTCCCTGGCGCATTGGGATAATCCCAAAGGCGATCGTTACTCTGTTGAGCTTGAAATCATTTCCGCAGAAATTGATGTTGAAGGCAACGGTAAGACCTTCCCGGTGATTGAAATCTTAAAAACGAATATCGTTGATAAAAAAACCAACGAACGTCTTGAAGGCATTGTCGGCAACAATTTCTCCTCTTACGTACGGGATTATGATTTTAGCGTGTTGCTGCCTGAGCATAATAAAAACAGAGCCGAATTCGTTATTCCTGACAGCTTTGGCGATTTGCACGGTAACATCTTTAAATGCTTCGTAAATTCAAATAACTACAAAGAACAGTTCAGTAAACAGCCGGTTATTTGTCTGAGTGTATCAAGTAAAAATACCTATTACCGTACGGGTAACGAGCATCCGGTGTTGGGCATCGAATATGCGCAGGATGAACCTTCCCTGACCGATCACTATTTCTCTAAAATGGGATTGCAGGCTCGCTATTTTATGCCCGCAAACAGCGTCGCGCCTTTGGCCTTCTATTTTAGCGGCGATTTACTCGGCGATTACACTAATCTTGAGCTTATCAGTACCATCAGCACGATGGAGACATTCCAAAAGATTTACCGGCCTGAGATTTACAATGCTAACTCTGCAGCAGCAAAACACTATCAACCAAAGTTGAACCACCAGGATTATTCTTTAACTCGCATCGTTTATGATCGAGAAGAACGTAGCCAGCTGGCAATCGAACAGGGAAAGTTTACCGAAGAGCAGTTCATCAAACCTTATCACGCTATTCTTGCGCAATGGTCTGCTGATTCCGTTCTTTGATTAACCCAATATACAAGGTCATCTATTATTATGAAAAAGTTATTACCTACGTCGACTGCTGGCAGTTTACCTAAACCTTCCTGGCTTGCTCAACCTGAGACACTCTGGTCTCCCTGGAAACTCCAGGATCAGGAATTAATTGATGGCAAACAAGATGCTCTGCGTTTGTGTCTTGAGGACCAGCTGCGGGCAGGTATTGATATCGTCAGTGATGGCGAGCAAACGCGCCAGCATTTTGTTACGACCTTCATTGAACACCTTGACGGGGTTGATTTCCAGAAGCGTGAAATCGTTAAAATTCGTAACCGCTATGAGGCGAGTGTGCCATCAGTCGTCGGTCCGGTATCACGTCAGAAGCCTGTCTTTGTTGAAGATGCCAAACTCCTGCGTCAGCAGACCGATCGGCCAATTAAATGGGCGCTGCCTGGTCCGATGACGATGATTGATACGCTCTATGACGGCCACTATAAAAGTCGTGAAAAGCTTGCCTGGGAATTCGCTAAAATTCTTAATCAGGAAGCCAAAGAATTAGAAGCTGTGGGCGTTGATATTATCCAGTTCGACGAGCCTGCATTTAATGTGTTCTTTGATGAGGTAAACGACTGGGGCATTGCCGCCTTAGAAAGAGCCATTGAAGGACTGAAGTGTGAAACCGCCGTGCACATTTGTTACGGCTATGGCATTAAAGCCAATACGGACTGGAAAAAGACGTTGGGCTCAGAGTGGCGCCAATATGAAGAAATTTTCCCGAAATTGCAGACATCTAATATCGACATCATCTCACTGGAGTGTCAAAACTCTCATGTTCCCATGGAGCTTATTGAGCTACTCCGTGGCAAGAAAGTGATGGTTGGCGCGATTGACGTGGCAACCAATACCATTGAAACGCCAGAAGAAGTCGCGGCGACTTTACGTAAAGCACTACAGTTTGTCGATGCCGACAAGCTCTATCCTTGCACCAACTGTGGCATGATTCCCCTGTCTCGTCAGGTCGCAACAGGTAAGTTAAATGCCTTGAGTGCAGGCGCAGAAATCGTCAGAAAAGAACTGCTGGCTAAATAACTTCGCCAAATCAGTTCCCTTAATGAAAACTCAGTCCGGGTTGAGCGATATGGATAATCGTCAACTATCTCAGGAATTTCCCGGACTGAGTAATATTTTTTTATATTCAATACGTTACTTCCATCCTGAGTGATTTTCCTGCCCCTTTCGACGCTATTCCACTTCACTATTGCCCGTTGTGCCGGTTACGCGGATCGTGATCAACATACTCTGGACTGCTCATGCGTGGTATTCAGCTGAAGCTATGCTTAACGGAGGAGGGAAATACTATGTGTGGACGTTTTGCGCAATACCGCAGTCGTGATGAATACTTTGATCTCCTCGGCCTTGGCGACGGTGAAATCATTCATGACCCTGAACCTGTCGGGCGGTACAACGTCGCGCCGGGTACGAAGGTGCTCTTGCTGAATGAACGCGACCATGATTTGCATCTGGATCCTGTGCTGTGGGGATATGCGCCGGAATGGTGGGACAAGCAGCCACTGATCAACGCCCGTGGCGAAACGGCGGCTACCGGCAGAATGTTTAAACCTTTATGGAATCATGGTCGGGCTGTCGTCCCAGCCGATGGCTGGTTTGAATGGAAAAAAGACGGTAAAAATAAGCAACCTTACTTCATTCATCATAAAAATGATGAACCCCTCTTTTTTGCTGCCATCGGTAAGGCACCTTACGATAAGGAACGTGCCGCAGAGGGATTCGTGATTGTGACCGCGGCCAGCGCTGGGGGCATGGTAGATATACACGATCGAAGACCACTGGTACTCACTGCTGATGCAGTCAAAGAGTGGTTGAGTCAGGAGACCTCATCCTCTCGCGCCCAGAAAATTGCAGCAGAGGCAGCGCTTCCGGAAAGTACTTTCCGCTGGCATCCGGTGACCAGCAAGGTTGGCAATATTCACAACCAGGGCAAAGAGCTTATTGAAGAGATTGAAGAGCCACTGGTTTGAGGTAAAAACTGAGATGCGAATTTATGAGCGTCGCAATCTGACATTGTTATTATTTACGACTAAAACGCCCGCAAATTCAGGCCTTCTAAATCTTTCATCTTGATCTCTCAACTGAAATTTGATCATTGAGCTTCATGCTTTCACTTAAAAATATTAAACTGCTCATAAACTAAATCTGACATGGAGAATTACAATGGATGCGGCGCTACTCACAATGATGCAGTCCGGAGGAAGAAATAAGTACTGGGCTGAAACGATGGTGAACCTGGAAGCCCGTAAGCTGATAAACGTTGCCAATACGATTTCTTCATTTCATCTGCGTGACATAGAAAAATAGATTCTTTAACTCGTCCTAAACTGACGATGAAAATCGTAGGTTATGGAGTCAAAGCAAAAGTGATCTTTGACCTGTTAACGGTTGATGGCGACAAAAATTAACAGCGGTTATTTCTCCAGTAACGCCATGACTTGTAGGAGAGTATCGGGGGTTGTGCAAACATCATAATGGCAATGCCAAAAACGAAGGCCACGCCCCCAGCGATAATTTTCACAGGCGAGCTAAAAACCACCAAAAGTATGAATATCACTGCACAAACAGCAGTAATCCAGGTCAAAAGCCTGAAGCGGCAGGCCAGATCCTGGATAGCCACATCAAGCGTTCCACCGAATCTTTCCACGTTAATCTTAATTTTTCGCAGTTCTTTTTGCGTGAAACCTGACTGCAAAAGTTTCTCCTGGCTAATGTTCACTCTCTTCTTCCTTAAAAAGGATAATTATCAAAAGCCTGAATGGCGAGCAGCTCAAGTGTAACATTTTTATCCTGGCCCACAATGGTGAATATATCTCACTACACAATCGGCTGGTCGAGACGCATGCGCAATACTGCCCCACCAATGCAAAACATGGACGTAACCAGTTATATATATGAATCACATTACAAATGAATATCGCGCCAGAAGGCATTCATTATGGTTACCTTAACGCGTTGTTCCCCCGTCTGTGAGGGATATATTCACAACATGGCTGCCTGAAAATTCCACTCACGTAACAACGCTTCTTTATGAACCTTGCTCGCCGGGGACGTCAAGTATGTTCTGGACAATGAATTGCCCTTTAGCCGGGAACTGATAAAAGTTGGGTGAAATGCAAAGTTCTCCATTTTTAACGGTCAGATTGAGCAAGTCTGTTACCGACAGCTTCTGTGGCGGCGTACCTCGGGGGTTTATAGCAATCAGGGAAGGCTGATAACTTTTGGCATTTAAAACCTGGAAACGGACATCCTCTCCAGCCTTACTGACTGATGTTGTTTCGTCAGTATTGGCTGTCACCGGGTATGGATACGCACTTGCTTAAGATCGCCGATCAAATCGGGTCCCTGCGGCTGCCATTTTAGTTGCTGCTGCGTGATTGCACTTGAAGCCGACATGTCCTGAGCGACAAATTTACTCATCCAGCCGAAATGCTCTGCTGCTTTGGCTGCGTCAATGCTTATGGCCGGCACATTAAGAATATAGCCAATGGTTTCAGCAATCTTGCGCATCGTAATACCCTCTTCTGCCACGGCATGATATCGACTTCCCGGACTATTTTTTTCCAGCGCCAGAACATACAGCAGAGCCGCGTCGCTGAGATGGACTGCCGACCAGCAATTCTGGCCATCTTCGATAAAGGCGGAAAATCCTTTTTGCCGGGCAATCTCAATCAGTGGCGTAATTAAACCTTGCTTTAAGGGATTATGAACCTGCGAAAGCCGGATCACCGAGACATTAACGCCCTCTTTTAATGCATTGATACCTGCCAGCTCTGACGCCTTACGCGGGTTCTGATGTTCAGCATTAAAATGGTTTTCAACAGCCAGCACGTTCTGCCCTGATGACCCCAGCCCGACGGCAGAAGTAATAATCAACGGCCGCTGCGTTCCCTTCAGCGCACCGGCCATGGCTTCAATAACCCGGCGGTCCGTTTCACAGTTCGCAAGAAAGGTGGAAAAATCGTGATTAAATGCGGTATGTATTACGCCATCGCTTAACGCAGCGCCGCTTCGCAGACTGTCAGGATCCGCAAGGTCGCCGAAATGAGCCTCAACGCCTGCGGCAGATAGCGCTGCTGCCCCCTGCTGGCTTCGGGCAAGCCCGATGACCTGATAGCCGGCAGCAATCAGCTGAGCGGCAACAGCCGTGCCAATAAAACCGGTCGCACCCGTGAGAAAAATACGCATCTTCAGCCCGCCCTTATGTCAGTAATGGATTGCTGTTACAACCCGGTACGGCTACTTTAGGGGTAAGCTGTAATACGATCTATGTTACAGAGTCGCTGTTTTATGTCTAATCGTCCGGAGCAGGTATGGATCCGCTTTCTCAGCTGCTATCGCTACTTAAACCTGAAAGCTATGTTTCAGGCGGAGTCGTCCTGAACCCTCAACGGGCGGTGCAATGGCCGTCACATGACGGGGTGAAATGTTATGCCGTGGTGTCAGGCGCGTGTTGGCTGTCAGTGGAGGGTCTTGCCGAGCCTGTACGGCTTACTGCCGGTGATTGCTATCTGTTGCCCCCTGGCCCGCCTTTCCAACTGGCGACCGATTTATCGTTGCAACCGATCGACTTTCAGGCTGTTCGTACCGAAATGGTTTCAGATATAGCCGCAAAAGCTGACGAAAAGTCGGCCTGTTTTCTTGTCGGCGGTCATTTTCTGCTGGCTGGCCGCCCTGCGCAGATGCTTTTACGTTCACTGCCACCCGTTGTGCATATTCAGAAAAGCTCAGACCGGGCAGCAATGTACTGGGCGCTTGAAAGGATGGCGGAGGAGGTGCGGGATCCTCAGCCTGGCAGCGGGCTGATCGTGCAACAGCTGGCGTTTATGCTGTTAATCCAGGCGCTGCGTCTACACGTGAATGACAGATCTGAGACCAAGAGCGGCTGGCTTATTGCGTTGAAGGATAAACAACTGAGCGTCGCAATTGCCTGTATGCACGATAACCCCGGGCATAACTGGACGCTGGAAAAGCTTGCAAAACAGGCTGGTATGTCCCGTTCAGCCTTTGCAAAACACTTTAAGGAAACGGTAGGTACTGCACCGATTGAATACCTGACGCAATGGAAAATGATGCTGGCCTGCGACCGGTTACAGAATTCAGAGGATTCCATCCTGCGCATTTCAACATCATTAGGCTATGAATCAGTAAGCGCTTTTGGAAAAGCGTTTAAACGCGTTATTGGCTGCTCTCCGGGAAGGTTGTCCAACAAGATTACCGATCGCCAAAATCTCTCACGTCAGTCATCAACAACGCCTCTTTAAGCGCCGGTTGCGTGAGGGTAAACGGCAAATCGCCCAGACTGGCTGTGGGAAAGTGAATGGCGGCGGCAATCTGCTCAATACGGTCAGCGCGATCGCCCTGCAAAGCAGGCAAACGTAGCGGACTGCCAAAATGACGCAGCCGTGCCAGTAATTCAGCATCGGGTTGATCGTTGCGGTTCGCCACCAGCGACTGGATTAGCAGGCTGAACCCCACCTTTTCACCGTGCAGCCAACCGTGTAATTCGGGCTGATGCGTTAGCGCATCGTGGATGACATGCGCAAAGCCCGGCGTATCCAGGGAGCCGCGCACGCTGTTTGCCAGCCCGGCCAGCACGATATTCGCTTCAATGACCTTTTCCAGCGCCTGCGTAACCTGCTGCTGTTGATTATCCCGCACCGCCTCCTCGCCCCAGCGTTGGAAAATCTCAACGGCCTGCCATGCCGCCGACACCTTTACATCCAGCGCCAGCTGATGCGGGTTGTGCCGCTGATAAGGTTCAAACTCAACCCATTTTGCCAGTGCATCAACGATCCCTGCGCGCAGATAGCGCACATCGCTTTGCGCAATCACCTCGCTGTCGACCAGGATCAGTGCCGGCATCGCGTCCAGCGGCTGGCTTCTGAGATGGCCGCCCGCCGCGTTATACACGATCGCCAGCGGCGACCAGGCTGCACAGGTTGCTGCCAGCGTCGGCAACGCAATCAGTACACGATCGCCCAGCGCGTTATTAACCGCTTTTGCCGTATCCAGCACGCGACCGCCGCCAATGGCCAGAATGCCTTCTGCGCCCTGTTCGAGCAGCTTTTGCTGAAACCGCGCGATATTGTCGTCTGTGCATTCCCCGGACAAATAGTCGAGCTGCCAGCGGATCCCGGCGCGATCCAGGCTTTCACTCAGCGACGGGTTCACCGCCCGCCAGGCACGCGGTGAAGTCAGAATGCGTAAGTGAGCGGCCAGCGGACGGATCAGTTCACCCGCCTGATGACGTAGCCCGGACTGCTGTTCATAGCGAGCTGGGGATTTAATGGTAAACATGCCGACATCCTTATAATTTAGCGACGATAAGCTAATGAACGAACCAGACGATCGCCTGATTTCTGCACGAGAAGTACCAGCAGCAGCAGTACGATTACCGTCGCCGCCATCAGCGTGTTATCGAAGCGTTGATAACCATAGCGAATAGCCAGATCGCCTAATCCGCCGCCACCCACCACACCGGCCATGGCAGAAAAGCCAATCAGCATCACCGTCGTCAGGGTGATGCCGGCAACCAATGCAGGAAGCGCCTCCGGCAGCAGCACGCGGCTCACAATATGCCAGTGGCTGCCGCCCATCGAAATCACGGCCTCAATACGACCGCGATCGACCTCATCCAGCGCGTTTTCCACGATGCGGGAAAAAAAAGGGAATGCGCCAAGCGTAATCGGCACCACGGCGGCGGTGCTGCCCAGCGCCGTGCCGACAATCAGCCGCGTTACCGGGATCATGGCAATCAGCAGAATCACAAAGGGTAGCGCACGACCAATATTCACCACGCAATTCAGCACGACGGACAGAGTACGGTTTGGAATAATGCCTTCTTTGCGGGTCAAAAACAGCAACACGCCCACGGGCAACCCGATGGCCACGGTAAAGATCGCTGCCAGCGCCACCATGTAAAGCGTTTCCAGCGTGGCATTGATCATCAAATCCTGAAAACGATCCCAATTTACGCTACGCATCGCGTCTCCACCTCCACCCGATGTTTTGCCAGAAACGCCCGGTCGGTCTCGCCATCCTGCAACAGCATCTCCCGCAGCCGCCCATTTTTGTGCGCCATAATCTGATCCAGCGTGCCGCTTTCAATCAGTCTGCCCTGCTCCAGCAGCGCGGCACCGTGGCAAATACGTTTTACCACGGTCATTTCATGGGTAATCAGAACGACCGTGATGTTGAGCTGCTGCTGAATGTCCGCCAGCAGGTCGAGAATGGAGCGCGTTGTTTCGGGGTCGAGCGCGCTGGTGGCCTCATCGCACAGCAGATAGTCCGGCTCGGCCGCCAGCGCCCGGGCAATGCCGACGCGCTGTTTTTGGCCGCCAGAGAGTTGCGAAGGCCAGGCATCGCCAAACTTTTCCAGCCCGACCAGCTTCAGCAAGGCGGCCACTCGCGCCTGCCGCGCTTTTACCGGCACGCCCGCGATTTCCAGCGGCAAATCAATGTTGTCATTAACGGTACGGGAGTGCAGCAGATTGAAATGCTGGAATATCATGCCAGTCTGCTGACGCTGTTGGCGCAGCTGCTTTACGCTGAGCTGGCTGATATCCTTCCCGTCAACGATCACGCGCCCGGAGGTCGGCTGTTCCAGCCGGTTCAGGCAGCGTAACAGGGTGCTTTTTCCCGCGCCGCTGCGGCCCACAATGCCAAAAATGGTGCCTGCTTCTATGGTCAGCGAGATATCCACTAACGCCGGCGCTGCTGCGCCGGGATACCTTTTACTGATGTTCTCGAGTTTAATCATGTTTAAGGCCTTCAACCGGGATCACCGATCCGTTGTAATTTTTACGGATAAACTCGGCCACCTGCGGCGAAGTCAGATCTTTCGCTAACTCCGCGATGCGGGGATCTTTCAGTCGTTCAGGCGTTGTCACCAGCAGGTTGGCATACGGATTATGATCGGCCGATTCCAACGCTAACGCGTCTTTCGCCGGAACCAGACCCGCTTCCAGCGCATAGTTACCGTTGATGATCGCCGCATCAACATCATCCAGCGCACGCGGGATCTGCGGCGATTCGATCTGGATTATTTTAAGTTTTTTCGGGTTATCGCTGATATCCGCTGGCGTCACCAGCGTCGAAGCGGCATCGCCGACAGACTTCAGTTTCAGCAATCCGTTTTTCTGTAGCAGCCACAATGAACGGCTCAGGTTTGGCGCATTATTGGGTACCGCAATGCTGGCCCCTTCAGGCAATGCTGCCAACGACTTCACCTTATGTGAATAAAGGCCCAAAGGTTCGATGTGCACCGCTGCGGCAACGCTAAAGGTTTTGCCCAACGCTTTTTCCTGATCTTTTAAATAAGGCAGGTGCTGAAAATAGTTAGCATCAACTTCACCTGAAGCTAATAATTCATTCGGATTGATACCGCCGCTGCTCATTTCAATAATTTTCAAATCCAGTTTCGGATCGATCGTTTTTACGTATTCCAGAATTTCCGCATGGGGAACCGGATCGGCGGCCACGCGCAAGGGTGCAGCATGAAGCGTTTGTGCAACAAATAAAGCGGTCCCGGCTAATGTATAAAAAGCAGCTTTCATCATTTTTATTTTCTCAGTGTGTTATTTAAATATTCCGCATAAAAGCGGTTGGCGACGTCAGGATGGGAACGTAAACGGCCTTTTAAATAATTCCAGCCGACCTCACGTAATAACGGATTTAACGGATCGCTGGTTGGCCCCTGCGCCAGTTTCGCCAGCGATTCAGACAGCTGATAAACCGGCACCACGGCATTCAGCTGCGCGCCAAGGAAAAAGGCCACTGACAGTCGTTCGCGATTGCCCTGCGGCGATACCACACGGTGCACGGTGGCCCGCAGATAGCCGTTGGTGGCCAGTTCCAGAAGCTCGCCAATGTTCACCACAAAAGATCCCGGCAACGGCGCGGCATCCACCCAGTTTTCCGGCGTCACCTCAACCTGTAAGCCAGCCTGGTCATCCTGCAACAGCAGCGTTAAAAAACCGGAATCTTTATGCGCGCCGACGCCCTGACGAGATTCGCCATCGGCACGGCCGGGATAGCGGATCAGTTTGATATGTTCATTGGGAAACTCACCGTACAGGTCGTCGAAGGCATTGCGCGGCAGCGACAGCGCCTCGGCAAAGGCACGCAGCAGTTCCAGCGCCACGCTGGTCATCTCCTGCTGCCAGCGGGTCAGTAAGCTGCGCAGTTCGGGCAAGGTTTCAGGCCACTGATTGGGGCCTTGCAGGCGCTCCCACGGCGCGTCAGGATTGTCGATGGCCGGGCGTTCCGCACCGATATCAAACTGTTCCCGATAGTCCGGCTGGCTGCGGGTAATTTCGGAACCCGCCCGGTTATAGCCGCGGAAATGCGGCGAGTTGGCCATTTGTACCCTGAGCTTTTCCTGCTCTGGCAGCGCAAAGAACTGGCGGGAGACACGTTGCACATCATCTAATAACCGCTGAGAAATACCGTGGCCGGTCAGATAAAAGAATCCAACGTCACGAGCGGCGTTATTTAATTTTTCCAGGAAAGCTTTACGTTGTCCGCAATCGCCATTTAGTTGAGTAAGATCAATCACCGGCAAGGATAATGTCTGCGCTGTGCTCATCTTGTTTCGCCCTGCTTATTTAGAAGGTTTTACCTTGCCATTTCGTCATGGGCTGTACTACGAAGTTATCGTTCTTTCGATATGCAAAAGCTTTATGAGTCTGATGCGGCTAATGATTCAGCCAGACCCATTTTAGGGAAATGGCATGCACGTTAAAATTTATGGCGACCATTTCACAAATTGCGGCGGCTGCCAGGCGGTAATTTCCGGCAGCGGTAAATCAAAGCGCTCAATATCAACGAAGCAGGTTTGTGCGCTGCATCCCTGACCTAAGCGCGAGCTGCCAGTATCCGTTGTTAATACGTTGGGATTCCCATGTTTATCCAGCGAACGCGCCTGCTGAGGATCTAACGGATCGTACCAGGCTCCGGTAGATATCTGTACTACACCCGGTAAAATGTCAGGCGTTAAAATAACGCCCGCCAGCAACTCGCCGCGATCGTTAAAAACTTTGACGATCTCGCCATCGCGAATGTCCCGTGCCGCGGCATCCTGCGGGTGCATCCATAGCGGTTCTCGCCCGTGGATTTTGCTCTGCTGACTAACCAGGCCGTGATCGTACTGGCTGTGCAAGCGCGTACGCGGCTGGCTGGAGAGCAGATGCAGCGGCCAGCGCCGTTTTTGTTTCTGCTGCGCCGCCTGTTCCGGTGCATGCCAGTAAGCGTGTCCAGGTGCTTCCTCGTAGCCCCAGGCCGCGACCGTAGCGGAAAACAGCTCGATTTTACCTGACGGCGTGCTGAGTGGCGCGGCATCGGGATTGTCGCGAAAAGCCTTGAGCAGGATTTGCGGTTCCGACGGGCGTGCGTACTCCAGCTTGCCCTGCGCCCAAAACGTCGCGAAATCGGGCAGGGCAATGCCTTCCGCTTCTGCGCGTGGACGGGACGCCTGATAAATATTTTCCAGCCAGCCACGGACGTCGCGCCCTTCGGTAAAGCGGCTGCCGAAGCCCAGCTTGTCGGCCAGCAAAGAGAAAATGGCATAGTCATCACGCGCTTCGGCGAACGGCGGCAGGTGCTGGCGCATGGCGATCATAAAGCCGTCGTTGCTGGCGCTGCCTATATCCTCACGCTCCAGCGAAGTGGTGGCTGGCAGTACGATATCGGCGAATTTAGCCTGTGCCGTCCAGTACTGCTCATGCACCACGACCGTTTCCGGCCGCCGCCATCCCTCGATCAGGCGGTTAAGATCCTGATGATGATGAAAGGTGTTGCCGCCGGCCCAATAGACCAGGCGAATATCAGGGTAAGTTCGCGTCTTCCCGTCAAACTCATAGGCGTCACCGGGATGCAGCAACATATCGGCGATACGCGCCACGGGAATAGGCGTATCGACCGCGTTGTCGCCTGCGGGCATGCGCGGGCCGGAAAATCGTCGCCGATCCGCCCCCGCCAGATTGGTGGAGGCATAGCCAAAACCGATGCCGCCGCCGGGCGTGCCTATCTGCCCCAGCAGCGCCGTCACGGCAACCAGCGCCCAATAAGCCTGTTCGCCCTGCCGTGCACGCTGTACCGACCATGCCATGTTAATCAGGGTCTTTTTCTTCGCCATTTGCCTCGCCAGCTGGCGTATGGCCGTCGCCTCCAGTCCGGTGATTGGCGCGGCCCATTCCGGCGTTTTGGCTTCGCCTTGTTGATCGCCACGCAGATAAGCCGCATAGCGCTCAAACCCTACCGTATAGCGTGCGACAAAATCGTGCTGAAAGAGATCTTCTTCAATCAGCACCTGGCAAATCGCCAGCAGCAGCGCGGTATCACTGCCAGGCCGGATCGCCAGCCACTTTGCATCCGGCACGCCGGCCAGATCGTTGCGCACCGGGCTGACGTTAATGAACTGACAGCCGTTGTCGCTCAGCCTTTGCAACCAGTAGCCAAGCGCGTGATCGTTGGCCCCTCCGCCATTGACCTGAGCATTGCGCAGCGGCAGTCCGCCTATGGCGACGAACAGCTCACAGTGCTGCGCCAGCTCCGCCCAATGCGTGTGCTGGCGCTGAAGCTCGTCGAGATCGCCCAGGATATGCGGTAACACGCGTTCTCCGGCGGCAATGCTGTAGGTGTTGGTGCTGGCCGTGTAACCGCCAAACTGGTTTAAGAACCGGTGCAGCTGGCTCTGGGCATGATGGAAACGGCCCGCGCTTGACCAGCCGTAAGAGCCGCCATAGATCGCCTGATTGCCGTGCTCGGTTTTCACTCGTTCAAGTTCGCTTGCTACCAGCGTCAGCGCCTGTTCCCAGCTCACTTCCACAAACGGCTCTTTACCGCGTCCTTCACGATTGTCGGGCTTGCCCTGAAGATAGCCAAGCCGCACTGCCGGGAGCCGTACGCGACTGTTACCCTGTACGGCCCCCGGCAGCGACAGACCGATTTTTGACGGCTGCCTGTCCCATGCAACCGGCTCAACGGCGGTCAGCAAGCCATTATCGGTGGTGACGCGATACGTTCCCCAGTGGGTGACGGTGAGCTGATGTTCAGCCGCTGCCCGATCGTCGTCAGAGGGATGGCTTACCGTTGACATAATTGGCTCTCCTGAAGGTTATTCACGACGTATTCGACGCGCCAGACGCGTGCCGAGCGTCTGTAGTAGCTGCACGATGACAATGAGCACCAGCGCGGTGGTGAGCGTGGTAAAGGCATCAAATCGCTGATAGCCATAGGTAATGGCTAAATCGCCAATGCCGCCGCCGCCCACGGTGCCCGCCATTGCCGTTGCGCCCAGCAGGCCGATGGTGGCCGTGGTTAGCGCCAGGATGAGCGAGGAGGCGGCTTCGGGCAGCATAAAATGCCAGAGGGTTTGCCAGGTACTCGCGCCCATGGCATTGGCCGATTCCAGAATGCCTTCGTCAACCTCCAGCAGCGAACTTTCTACCAGTCTTGCAATGTAAGGCGCGATAAACACCACCAGCGGCACAATCGCGCCCGCCGTGCCGATAGTGGTGCCGACCAGCCAGCGCGTCAGCGGCAAGATGGTGATTAATAAAATAATAAAAGGCAGCGAACGCAGAACGTTAACCAGCGGATTTAACAGTTGATGAAGCACCCGATTGGGTAAAATACCGCCGGGCCGACAGACCACCACTACCATTCCCAGCGGGATGCCAAGCAGCGATCCAAACCCCAGCGAAATGCCGATCATGACCAGCGTGTCGTGCAGCGCCAGCAGAAACTGCTCGCCGGTAACGGCGGTATCAAAGAATTCAAACATCGCTGATTTTCACTCCTGCCTGATGGAGATAGCGAATGGCCGCCTCGGTATCTGCCGTTTTGCCGCCAATCTGCACAATCATAAAACCCAGGATTGTGCTCTGTACTTCAGACATATTGGCAAACAGGATATTCACCTCAACCGGAAACTTGCGCATCAACTGACTGATGATCGGCTGCTGAGCCGTCTGGCCGATAAACTCCAGCCGCAGTGCGCGACTGTGGCCCTGCTGCCTAATCCGCGCCAGAGTTTGCTCCGGCAAGCGATCGTGGATCACCGATCGCACAAAGCTGGCGGTGACGGCGTCCTGGGGCTGACCGAAAAGCGACAGCACGCTGCCCTGCTCAACTATTCGCCCGTGCGCCATCACGGCAACTTTGTGACAAATTTTCTGCACCACCGACATTTCGTGGGTAATCAGCACTATGGTGATGCCGTAGCGCTTGTTAATCTCCTGTAACAACAGCAGAATTTGTACCGTCGTGTGCGGATCGAGTGCCGATGTTGCCTCGTCACACAGCAGAATAGACGGGTTGGTCGCCAGCGCGCGGGCAATGCCGACCCGCTGCTTCTGCCCACCCGACAGTTCGTTGGGATAGCGCTGCGCTTTGTCGCTGAGATTGACGAAAGCCAGCAGTTCATTCACCCGCTGCCGAATAAAGTGTTTATCACGCCCCTGTAAAATCAGCGGGATCGCCACGTTATGAAACACCGTGCGGGAATTCAACAAATTGAAGTGTTGAAAGATCATGCCAATATCTTTCTTTACCGCATTGAGCTGTTTTTTAGTAATGTGCTGTAGCGAGACATCATTAATCCGCACCTCGCCACGATCGGGCACTTCCAGATGGTTAATTAAGCGCAGCAGCGTGCTTTTCCCCGCGCCGCTCGCACCAATAACGCCAAAGATATCACCCTGATGGATAGTCAGGCTGACCTCTTCTAACGCCAGCAAATTTTCTCCCTTGCGCGAGAAGGTTTTGCTGACTGAGTTAAATGTAATAACAGGCTGGCTCATTTGAAATAGTCAGGCAGCAGATAACCATCATATTGATGGTGCGAACGAATATAGTTTTTAAAATCATCGGAGCGGTACCCTGCCACAATATCTTTGGCAAACGCCGCCTGCTGGTTTTTCCCGGCTACGGTGACAACGTTAATAAACTGGCTGGTGGGGGCTTCCAGCTTTAGCGCAGAATCCAGTTTCATCCCGCTGGAAACGGCAAAATTTCCCTGAATCAGGCCAAAATCGACATCCGGCAGCGCGCGCACCTGCTGGGCATTGTCCATCTCTTTCAGTACGATTTTGTAGGGATTTTCACTGATGAATTTTTGAGAGAAGGTGGCCGGGTCGCTGTCCGGGCGGATTTTCAGCCAGCCTAAACTTTGCAAGACCAGCGCCGCACGATATTCATTAGGCGCCTGATTGGGAACAGAAATAACGGTGCCGGGCTTAGGTGTCTCCAGCGTGGTTATTTTGCCGCCATAAAGGCCCATTGGTGGCGTAGGCACCTGCACGATCCCCACGTTATCAATACCCAGACGCTCATTTACCGACTTCAGATAGACCGGATGCTGCATGATATTGGCTTCGATATTGCCACGGCTGACCGCATCGTTAACCTGAATGCCGTCGCTAAAGTCTTTATATTCTATTTTATAGCCTTTCTTTACCAGCCAGGGCGCAACGCCCTGCTGAAACTGGTCTTTATACGGCCCTGGATTAAAACCAATACGAATTAATTTATCATCCGCCTGCGCCGCTGAAAAAAGCGCAGCAGAAGAAAGTAAAGCCACAACTAATTTACTCATCAATGTCATGCGCATAAAAATCTCTCTACGTGAATAATCAAGGCGATTAAATCACAGAGTGACAGACTGTAAGAAGCCCAAACCGGGCTGTGCTTATGGCTTTATTGCGCTAAGGATATTCAGATTACGTTATTGCATTTGCTGAATAACATTATCTCATTTATTGCTTCCCGATGCGCTGCAATTCGGTTTTCTGCCGCAATGCGCTATGCGATAGTGACGTCCTGTTTTTATTTAATCGGAATGAGAATGCCGGTATTTTCTGCCTCTGCGCTGGTAAATCAATTAGAAGAAAACCTGTTTAGCGTGCTTGAGAAAATGGCCGCGCAAATAGATACCTCGCGACGTCCGCTGATCGATCTCTCTTCCGGCAGCCCGCGTCAGCCGACACCGGCTGCGGTGGTCACCCGTCTGCAAGCCGCTGCGGCGCTCTCTGAAAATCACGACTATCCCTCTTTTTGGGGAAAACCCGCGCTGCGTCAGGCGATTGCTCGCTTTTATCAGCGCCAGTATGGCGTGGAGCTGGATCCTGAACATGAGATCGCCGTGTTCCAGGGCGCGCACATTGGCGTTACCGGTCTGCCCCGGGCCTTACTCAATCCGGGGCAGTATCTGATTTCAACCGATCCCTGTTATCCCATTTACCGTTCTGCCGCCGTTCAGGCGCAGGCGGAGTTTTATGGTATTCCGCTGCATGCTGCACGCCAGTTTCTGCCCGATTTTGGCCAGGTGCCTGAAAACGTTGCGCGGCAGGCCGGACTGCTGATGCTGAACTATCCGCATAACCCTACCGGTGCCATCGCGACTCCCACTCTGTTTGCCGAGGCACTGGAATTTGTTCAGCAGTGGCAGATCCCGCTGCTGCACGATTTCGCCTATGCGGCGACAGGCGTTCATGCACAGGATAAGCCGCTGAGTTTACTGGCTCAGCCAGAAGGAAAGCATTGGGGCGTGGAAATTTATACGCTGTCGAAAACCTTTCTGATGGCGGGCTGGCGTTTCGGTTTTGCCGTGGGCAACGCCTCGATTATCAGCGCATTCAAAAAACTGCATACGCACAGCTACAGTACGGTATTCGGCGCGGTGCAGGACGCTGCCGTGACCGCGCTGGATCTGCCGGAAAGCACGGTTTCTCATTTCGCCGCGATTTACCACCATCGTCGCGAAAAGGTGGTTCAGGCACTTCATGCTATGCGCTGGCGGTTCGATGCGCGTCAGGGCACCTTTTTCCTGTGGTTGCCCGTACCCGCACGCTTTACCGCCCAACAGTTTACCGAGAAGCTGCTGCGTGATGCCCAGGTGCTGGTCGCGCCGGGACACGGCTTTGGTGCGGGCGGTGAAGGTTTTGTACGCCTGAGCCTGACGGCCGATGACGATGCCTTAGCCGAAGCACTGAAGCGAATAGCGGCGCTGAAGCTGTTTGTATAAGGTTGGGGATGATTCTTTCGCTCCCTCCGAACAAGGTGGACAACTGCCAAACCGCCTTAAGAATATAAGGTCTCCAGCTTGCACATGCGTTAATTCTGCACTGAGCAAAAACAAGCCGTTTTTTTATTCTCTGCGTTGAGTGACGGAGCAATAGTTGTCTGTCTGCGATAACAGCGAATATTGCTAACCTGGACAGCATTCAAATCTGACATTATTTAACCGCGCAATTAACGCACTGAATGAGTAATTTCCCGCCTTATCACTGCGGCTGTGTTCGTTATTTAAGCTTTTGCACTTTTAAAGCAAAAACTTCTTTGACAACACCTCAGCCCATCGCTAATATTCGCCCCGTTCAAACGATTCCTCTGTAGTTCAGTCGGTAGAACGGCGGACTGTTAATCCGTATGTCACTGGTTCGAGTCCAGTCAGAGGAGCCATATTCCTGTTTTCATGCATCTTCACGAATCTTTATACGATTTAGATTCAACAAGTTAGCGTGAAATTTCTTCCCGATGCATTTTCATTTCCCCCTCCGCATCCGGCGAAATTGGTGGTCTGATTTATGGTCATTTCGGTTCGATAATGGCGCGACCACCCTATGTCCCTGTCCGACGCGAAAACTCGCAGCATTAAGCCTTCTCTGGCTATCGATTCTGAAAATATAAAAGCCTGAACCTTAACCAGGACAGATGCAGTCAGCAGATAGCGGGATTTAAGTTTCAGAGGTATAAAAACTACGTAGCTGACATAATTCCTTGTTAATATTGAAATTTAAAGGTCTCAGACTTGGCGACCGGAATATTCTTTCGTCGTGGATTAGGGTTAATGCCCACGTTTTAGCATGCTTTAAGAAGGCCCGGCATAGTGGGATCATCATAAGTCGGGCATTCCTGGGTTATTTCGTGGCACTTTGCGCTATCTCTTGCCTGATCTCGGCAAGGGTATCCCGCATCGTCCCGAGACATTCCGCTGCCACTGAGCCAGCCATTTTTAGCGCCGGTTCAGCCTTCGCAAAATAAGCTTCAATCTGGGCCTGTGTAAATTGGGTCATGCCGGGTATGCTGCATATAAATGACGTACCGAAACGCTGTTGTAAGCGGTCTGTACTCTTTTCCAGCGGTTTGGTTGCGTTAATGACAGATACAGGGTCTTTAATCAGCGCCATGCTGATAGCGGTCGTCAGTTCCACCGAGTGCTCAGCGTCAAGGGTATCGCCAATACTGCCAATCTTCTCCGGCAGTGCCTGGAGCGTTTTATGGTCCGCCTGTTCTACCTGTCGAATATAAGCGCTCCATTCGCCCGACGATGCTACGCACGCCATTGATAAAATACAGGCGACCAGAACAACGGCACGCCCGATCATCTGACCACCTCCAGCGTGTTATCCGTTGACTGGATGATTTTTGAGCGAATGCGCGGTCCCATTATTATGCAGCCCTCAGAAGCAAAACCGGGAACCGCTGGTGGCCTCTTCTCGCCGTGAATACGAAACAGGAAACGCCCGAATCCATCACCTGAAACCTGAGTCAGGGTGATAGTCATAGGCCCCTTCGAATTCGTATAACCGCCAATACGCCACGTTCCGCGTGGAATTGGCCCCATCCCTTTAACGTGCTGGCGGTCAGGGTTATTTTTGTTTGTCAAACTTCCCGAATAACCTGTACCCATTAATTTACCGTTGTGCCAAAGCTCGCCGGTACTTTGAGAGTATGTCCATGTCATGTGCCGTGCTCCTTATGCCGCGCTGCGTTCTTTCCAGGAATCAGAGTGGATAATATTGCCGTCCAGATATTTCCAGGTGATTTTCTCATACGTTATTTCGAATACTTCCAGATGATCGTGGCGTTCGTAGTTCGGGTCTTTAACATCTTCCATAAAGGGTACAACACAGGTAATCTGGGCATTCTCAAGAAGTACGTTAAAATATTCTTCTTCCTGGCCGGCGTAATTAATTCGATAGAATTTCAGCTCTGCGGATTTTAAGCGTTTTCCTGAGCTGACGAATTGATAAAGATACGGGCTGGAAGAGTCCAGTGCTTTGGTGAGAATAAAGGGGACATGTTCGCGAGTTGCGGTTATCTTGCCTGACAGGTCATCCGTGGGGAGTGACACGCTGTGAGCCAGCGCGGTGATCTCTATGCTTCCCTCACGTTGATGTACGTCTACAGAGCCTTTGAGGGGGTTTCCGCCATCGTCCTTTAACCATAAATAAACAGGTATAGCCATTCAGCGAACTCCTTTTCCGTGACAGAGAGGATAATTATTACCTTCCTATATGAATGAATCATCATTTGCAGTTTATTGATATACATCAAAAAAATACAAGCCCGCTTAAGGAAACTTAAGCGGGCTTTTGCTTTTCAGGAAATTCGTTTTACCACCGGATGTTTTTCCGTCGCCATTTCATGAAAAATATCGTCCAGCCACTGAGCTAAACCTTCTGTTTCCACATCCGCAGGGATCACATAGTCACGCAGGCGAGAACTTTTGTTTTCATTGAGATCAACCCGATACAGTTCCCATCCAGAACTCACTGCTTTCACACCCAGCGTACGGCCAAAAACATTAAATATAAGCATGGTTAGATCCTCTGTTTGAGACCCGGTTACGTATCCGGCGGCGTTTTTAACCTCAGGTCAGATCATGAAGAATCAGAGCGAGGTCAGGCTCTCTGCTTCGCACTTTATTCCCGTATTGCCTGGCGCTGTTCCAGTCGCCTTATCGATGGTACCAGGCTTGCGGCTACAGAGGCCACGATTATTGCTATCGCGCAGGCCAGCAGCACGTGGGCGTTACCATAGCGCAGCGCCAAAGGGCCGGCGGCAAGCTCGCCCACCGGGATGGCGATAAAAGATCCCATCGCATCCCACGCATAAACGCGTGCGAGCTTATCGGCAGGAATGTGGGTTTGCAGATGATGTGCCCAGATCACGCCAAACTGCCCAAACCCGACGCCGGCCAGGAAGAAAGCCACCATCAGAGCCGGTGTAGCGGCCATTTTACTGAGTAAGAAAAGGGGGACGGCGCTAAGCGCCACCAGCATGACGCCAATCAACATGTCGCGGTTTGGACGCCAGCGAAGCGCCATAAAAGAGCCAACAATCAGGCCCACGCTTTCCGCTGCGATACTGATCCCCCAGCCGGTTCGTCCTACTGATGCATCCGCCACGACAGGACCCAGCACCATCATCACCCCGCTAAAAGCCGCATTTACAATGGTGAACTGGATAACAACCGTCCAGACCCAGCTGCGGGCGATAAACGCCTGCCAGCCCTCTCGCAGATCGTGCAGAAAATGGCTGCTCACTTCCCGCTGGCTTGCGCTGATTCGGATGCAGTAATAAAGAGGAGCGGAAACAGCGAATCCCAGCGCGTCGATAGCAAGTCCCCAGCCCGGCCCCACAGCACCCACCAGTACGCCGCCCAGTGAAGCCCCTGCGATAGTACCGGCATAAACGCCCAGCTGTATAAAAGCGTTAGCCTGCCTGAGTTTCGTCGTGGGAATGGTTTGTGGCACCAGCGCGGACGACGCGGGAAGCGCAATCCCCGCAGCGGCGCCATTCAGGCTTCCCAGCAACATTAACGCGGGAATATTGGCAGTGCCGGCCAGCACCAGCCAGGCGACCATCCCCTGCGACAGCGCCGCGATCGCCGACGATGAGAGCAGCACTTTGTTGCGGGAATAGCTATCGGCCAGCACGCCGCCCAGTAATAAAAAAGCGACGTTAAACACGGAGCGCGAGGCCACCACCAGACCTAAATCGCCCGCTGAACCGCCTGTGTCCAGCACGGCAAAAGCCAGAGCGATAGGCGCAATAGCATTGCCCGAAACGGTGAAAATACGCGCACAGAACAGGTTTCTGAAGGCGGTAAAGGACAAGACATGTCGGTTTGCTGTACTCATTTGACTCAGGCTTCCTTACCGGCAGCCACGCGGGCAACAGGTTGATGACTGAAAAAGTCCGTACGTTTAAAAAGGCAATAAAGCTGAATTTATTCTAACGTTATTTATTTTTCGCAATTACATTTCACATTAACCTATATCGATTATTTAATATAGCTAAAAAGAATTTAACAAGCCCTGCTTCTCGCCTTAGTCTGCCTTTCACGATGCCAGCTAATTATCTAAAAAATATATAATACCTGCCGGGAGAAATAATGAAAAAATTTTTTAGCCAACGCCGACTGCCCGCTGTCGCCGCTACGATGTTATTAACGTCATTAGGCGGCATTGCTCAATCGGCTTATGCGGAAGGAAATATTAGCATTGTGCAGCAGTTTGGCATTGGTTATTTGATTCTTGATGTGGTGCGTGACCAGCATTTAATAGAAAAACAAGGCAAAGAAGAAGGGCTGGATATCAAAGTTGAATGGCGAACGCTTTCAGGGGCAACGGCGATTAACGAAGCGTTGCTCTCGGGCGCGCTGGATGTAGCCTCCGCTGGCGTACCCCCGATGTTGACCGTTTGGGATCGCACCCGTGGCCGACAGAATGTGAAAGCGATTGCCTCGCTAGGCTCAATGCCTAATTACCTGCTCAGCAATAACCCTGCGGTCAAAAACATTAAGGATTTGAGCCAGAAAGACCGTATTGCGGTGCCTGCCGCAGGGGTAGGTTTTCAGTCACGCACGCTGCAAATCGAAACCGCTAAGCGGTATGGCGCAGGCGATTTTAAACGCTTTGACGCCCTTAGCGTCAGCCTTCCTCATCCTGATGCTAACGCCGCGCTGATTGCTGGCGGCACGGAGATTACCAGCCACTTTTCCAGTCCACCTTTCCAGTATCAGGCGCTGGAACATCCTGCGGTGCATAAAATTCTCAGCTCCTATGACGTGCTGGGCGGCCCCGGTACTTTTAATGTGCTTTACACCACGCAGAAATATCACGATGAGAATCCTAAAACGTACAGGGCGTTTTATGCTGCGCTGGCTGAAGCCTCACGCATTATTCAGGCCGATAAAGCCGCAGCGGCACGGACCTATATCCGCACAGAGAACTCAAAATTACCGTTAGCGCTGATTGAAAAGATTGTTAAGGACCCGGAAATTGATTTTACCATTTCGCCCGAACGCACCTTCATTTATGCCGAAAAATTGCATGAGCTCGGCGTACTGAAAAACAAGGCGGATTCGTGGAAAGATTATTTCTTTCCGGAAGCCTGGACCCATCCGGGGAGTTAACCGATGACCACCACACTCATTCAGGAGGCGCTTGTGACATCCTCAAATCCGCTGTTGCAGGTTCGTGGTCTCGGGCTGGAATATCGTACGCGACGTCAGCAGATTCGGGCGACGCATGACGTCAGCTTTGACGTCTGGCCTGGCGACCGGTTTATCCTGCTCGGTCCTTCCGGCTGCGGAAAATCAAGCCTGTTGAAATCGATAGGCGGTTTTCTTCCTCCGGTTAACGGCGAGATCCGCCTTGAGGGGCAGCCGGTTATTAAACCGGGGCCGGATCGCATGATGGTTTTTCAGGAATTCGACCAGCTGCCACCGTGGAAAACCGTGCTGGAAAATACGCTTTTTCCTCTGCTGGCAAGCCGTAAAGCGACGCGTGCAGAAGCACGAGATCGGGCGCTGCATTTTCTCGATAAGGTCGGCCTGGCAGACTTTGCCGATGCCTGGCCGCATACGCTTTCGGGCGGCATGAAACAACGCGTAGCGATTGCGCGAGCGCTAACGATGCAGCCCAAAATGCTGTTGATGGATGAGCCGTTTGCCGCGCTTGATGCGTTGACCCGGCGCAAAATGCAGGAAGAGCTGATCGGCCTTTGGGAAGATGAGCGCTTTACCCTGCTGTTTGTCACACATTCCATTGAAGAAGCACTGATTGTTGGCAACCGCATATTGCTGCTTTCGCCACATCCGGGCCGGGTTCGGGCCGAGATGAACAGTCACCAGTTCGCGTTTGCAGACAGTGGCAGCGACGCTTTTCAACAAACCGCCAGCCGGATACACGATCTGCTGTTTACGCCTGAATCTTCAGCGTCGCAGCCCACCTCCGCCCACCTGTCACCTCTGATGAGCGTATTGTCATGACTCTCCCTCTGCACAAACTGGCTCCACCGGTTCGCCCTGAATACCTGCGCGAGCTTGCGCCTCTGCCACAGCAAAAAATCGAACAGCCGCTGCCGTTGCGCGTTCGACTGTGGAACAGCGCCGGATTGCGTAAAAGCGGCCTGCTGGTGATTTTATTGCTGCTATGGCAGGCGGCGGCATTATGGCAGCAAAACGATCTGCTGCTGCCCAGCTTTACGCAGACATTACGGGCTTTTATTGAAGATACGGTGAGTGGCGAGCTTCCCAATAAAATTGCCATTTCTCTGGGCACCTTAATCAAAGGCTATGCGCTGGGAAGCCTGCTGGCACTGGCGCTAAGCGCGCTGGCCGTCTCCAGCCGCCTCTTTCGCGATCTGCTCGGCATGTTGACTTCGATGCTCAATCCTCTCCCCGCCATCGCCCTGCTGCCGCTGGCGCTGTTATGGTTTGGGTTGGGTGAAAACAGCCTGATTTTCGTCCTGACCCATTCCGTGCTCTGGCCCATGGCGTTGACGACCTGGAGCGGCTTTATGTCAGTTTCCGAAACCCTGCGCATGGCTGGGCGAAACTACGGCCTCAGCGGGTTTCGCTATGTCTGGCATATTCTGATCCCGGCCGCGCTGCCTGCCATTCTTTCCGGCCTGAAAATCGGCTGGGCCTTTGCCTGGCGTACGCTGATTGCTGCCGAGCTGGTCTTTGGTGCATCCAGCGGTGCTGGCGGTCTGGGCTGGTATATCTTTCAGAACCGTAATGAGCTGTTTACCGATCGCGTGTTCGCGGGTCTGGCTTCGGTCATTGTGATTGGACTGCTGGTAGAAAGCCTGATTTTTGCCACGCTGGAAAGATTGACGGTAAAACGCTGGGGGATGCAGCGCTAGCGTAACGTATGCTCATTCTTTACCGCTTTTAAAGGAGAACCGTATGAAAAAAGACCGGCATCTTTCCTGGCTGCTTGCCGGGGCGCTGCTCTGTTCCGCCGCAGCGCCTGTTACTGCACTGGCGGAGGCGGTCAACTGGGGCAATCGCTGGCAGCATTTGCCATCAACGCCTGCGCCCGTTGCGGGTTTAAAAACCGGTTACGCCAAAGTGAACGGCATCGATTTGTGGTACGGCACGCTGGGCAGCGGTTCGCCAGTGATCTTTATCCACGGCGGGCTGGCTAACGCCGATTACTGGGGTAATCAGCTGCCGGTTATCGCAAAGCATCATCAGGTGATTGTGCTCGACAGTCGCGGTCACGGCCGCAGCTCGCGAAATACCCAGCCTTATGGCTACGACTTAATGACCGACGACGTTGTAGCGCTGATGGATCATCTGCATCTGCCAAAAGCCGATATTGTCGGCTGGAGCGATGGTGCCATTATCGGTATTGATTTGGCTCTGCGCCACGCTGACAGAGTTGATAAGATCTTTGCCTATGCGCCGAATACCGACACCCGTGGGGTTCGGGCCGACGTGGCGGAAAATCCGCTGTTCGCGTCCTATATTACCCGCGCCGGAGAGGAGTACAGGCGGCTGTCGAAAACGCCGCAGGAATATGATGCCTTCGTCAGGCAGATTGGTGAGATGTGGCAATCCCAGCCCAACTGGCAGGATGCCGATTTGAAAAAAATCCATACGCCGGTGCTGATTGCCGATGGCGATCGCGATGAGGGGATTTTGCGTCCGCATCTTGAACACATTGCCGCAACCATTCCTCAGGCTGGCTTACTGATCCTGCCGAACACCAGTCATTTTGCTTTTTTGCAGGCACCGGAAGAGTTTAACGACGCGATCCTTAATTTCCTCGACACCCCTTCCGAACGCGCGCGCTAATCCGCAGCCACGAGACGAGTAAAAAAAGCGTGTTTGTCGCCTCAGACACGCCTTTTGTTTTGCGGTCGATCAATAAGCGCGCCAACAGTTACAGTCAACCGGTCGTTACTCTGGCATGATAATCCCCTTTCGCCGCTTCAGGCTTAGCGCGACCGATAAGGCCCCCCTATGATTACCTTCGAAAAAACCATGCTGGTTAATTTCAGTCAGGGTCAGATGTATGACCTTGTCGCCGATGTCGCTGCTTACCCGGAATTTTTGCCCTGGTGCCAGGAAGTAGAAATTGTGGAAGACCAGCCCGAACGCAAGCTGGTACGCATTGGCGTGCGCCACTCGCGGTTGCCCCAGCTTAATCTCACCACGCGTGCGACGTTTCATCCGCACAGCTCGCTTCATCTGAAACAGGTATCTGGCTCGTTTCTGGCAGCTTTCGAAGGTGACTGGCGATTTGCGCCCGACCCGGACCATCCCGGCCAGTGCACGGTCACTTTTATCGTACACTACCGCTTTTCTAACGCGCTGCTGAAGCTGGCGCTGGCACCCTTTTTTGCCCTGCTGGTGCGAATGTTGCCAGAACTGTTTGTTCAGCGAGCCGAACAAATTTATGGATCGCGCTGAAGACGCACGCTACCAGGCCTTTATTGCGCGACCCCTGTTTCAGAAGAGATGAGTCAGATAGTGCCCGCGCATCAGTAATAACGATGCTTTTCTCCCGCCCCATCAATCCTGGCTATCCTTGAAGATGGATACGCTCGTCTAAATGCGCGATCCCGACGGCGGGTTTGCTAAACGCTCGCCCTTCATTTTCAGGTCTTAATTTTTTGAAGCGATGAGGCAGTGTTAACGGCGCACGCGCGCGTGCGCCTTTCCCGCTGTCAGCGACCTCCCCACCTGGAGACCACGATGACGCAATCCCTGCAATTAACCGTAAACGGTCAGCACTATGAAGTGGCGTCCGATCCCCGCGCCACCCTGCTGGATGTTCTGCGTGAACACCTCCTTTTAACCGGCTCGAAAAAAGGCTGCGACCAGGGTCAGTGTGGCGCCTGCACGGTGCATATTGACGGCGAGCGTGTGCTTAGCTGTCTGACGCTGGCGGCGCAGGCTGAAGGCCGCTCTGTCACCACGATCGAAGGACTGGCAGCAGCCGATGGCACCCTGCATGCGGTGCAGGCCGCTTTTCTGGAGCACGATGCCTTTCAGTGCGGCTACTGTACCTCGGGACAGATTATGTCTGCCGTCGCCTGTATTAAAGAAGGCCACGCGCGTTCCGACGATGAGATCCGCGAATATATGAGCGGCAATCTCTGCCGCTGCGGCGCCTATCCTAATATCGTTAAGGCCGTAAAAGAGGCGGCGACGCATCTCTCGCAGGAGGTGACATCGTGAGAGAATTTAGCTATCACCGCGCGTCCAGTGTGGCAAACGCGCTGGCTCAACATCATCAGCCTGAAAGCCGCTTTCTGGCAGGCGGCACTACGCAGCTCGATTTGATGAAGTGCGGCGTTGAGCGTCCTGCCCAGCTGGTTGATATCAGTCATCTTAGCGAACTGCGCGATATCGCTTTACTGAACGGCCGGCTGAAGCTGGGCGCGCTGGTTAAAATGAGCCAGGCCGCCGACAGCGAGCTGGTACAGACTCACGCCCCGGCAGTAAGCGAAAGTCTGTCGCTGGCCGCCTCGGCTCAGCTGCGCAATATGGCTTCGCTGGGCGGCAATATTTTACAACGCACCCGTTGTAGCTATTTCCGCGATCCGCAGGCCTATCCGAACTGTAATAAGCGCCAGCCCGGCTCGGGCTGTGCAGCGCTTGAGGGGCAGAACCATAATCATGCGGTATTGGGCATCAGCGACAGCTGCATTGCGCTTTATCCGGGCGATTTTGCCGTCGCACTGACCGCTTTTGATGCCGTATTGCATTTACACTCCGCAGACGGTAAGCAGCGTACCGTCGCCGCTACCGATTTTTTCTGTCTGCCTGGCGATCGCCCGGATATTGAAAATCAGCTGGCAGCGGGTGAGATGATCGTTGCCATTGAGGTGCCTCTTAGCCCTGCGCTGGCGCGCTCTCACTATCTCAAAGTGCGCGACCGCAGTTCCTATGAGTTCGCCGCAGCCAGCGCGGCGGTTGGGCTTGAACTGGAAAGCGATGACGTGACGATTAAAGATGTTCGCATCGCCCTGGGCGGCGTGGCCACGCTTCCGTGGCGAGCTTATCAGGTTGAGCAGGCATTGAAAGGCCAGCCACTGAACGAAGAAACGCTGCGTAAAGCGGCAGAAAAAGCCACCGAGGGCGCCATCGCCCACCAGCACAACGCACATAAAATTGTGCTCGCGCCGCGTGTTATCGCCCGGGCCTTAATGCAGGCAGGAGGTCTGGTATGAGTACTTTTGAGACTCGCGACGATGTGCCGCTAAAAGAATCTTATCAGTCACTGGGCCGCCCGCTTAACCGTGCCGACGGCAGCCTGAAAGTTCAGGGTCTGGCCGCTTATGCAATAGAAAAGTCGCTGGAAAATATGGCTTATGCCGTGGTGGTGCAGTCCACTATTCCGGCGGGCCGTATCAGCCGTATGGATATTGACCGCGCCCGACAAGCGCCCGGCGTGCTGGCCGTTTACAACTCTCAAAGCGGGCTAAAAATTCATCCGGCAAAAACCTTCAGCCAGGGCGGTGCCGCCGCGCAGACGTTTATCCCGCTACAGGACGACAGGGTTTTGTGGAACGGTCAGCATATTGCGCTGGTGGTGGCGGAATCGCTTGAAGAAGCGACCGAAGCCGCTGCGCTTATCGTGACGGAATATGAGCCGCAGGCCGCCGTGATCCATCCCGACGATCCTCAGGCGAAGCCTGAAGCGTCGGAAGCGTTGACCATCAGCTGGGGCAACGCGCTGCCTGCGCTTGCCGCGGCAGACGTGCAGGCTGGCGGCGTTTATACCACGCCACGCGAATACAACTCTCCCATTGAACCCCACGGCTGTATTGCCCACTGGCAGAATGGCAGCATAACGCTGTGGGAACCCAGCCAGTGGGTGGGCGGCGCGCGTCAGGTGGTATCTGAATGGATGAACATTCCCCATGAAAACGTCAGGATTGTTTCGCCCTACGTGGGTGGTGGATTTGGCTGCAAAGGCGGTATTCAGCCGCACAGCGCGCTGGCCTGTGCCGCTTCACGCGAGCTTCACCGCCCGGTCAAACTGGCACTGACCCGACCGCAAACCTTTACCTCTTTTGGTGGCCGGCCACGAACGCATCAGCAGCTGGTGCTGGGCGCATCAAAGGAGGGCAAGCTGCAATCAATCGTGCATGAGAGCTGGAACGAAACCGCGCTGGAAGATGTGCACAAGGAGCCGTGTAACTCGGTGACGTCGCTGATGTACGCTTCGCCAAACTTTCTCTCCCATCACCAGCTCATTCATCTGAATACGGTTAATCCAGGCTGGATGCGCGCGCCGGGAGAAAACCCCAGCACCTTTGCGCTGGAAGTGGCAATGGATGAACTGGCTTACGCCCTGAAAATGGATCCCGTTACGCTCAGGCAGATCAACTATGCCGAAGAAGATCCTAAGGCAAAAATCCCCTGGAGTTCACGCCAGCTGCGTGAGGCGTACCAGCGGGGAGCCGAAGCTTTCGGCTGGAGTAAACGCCCCGTTGAACCGCGCAGCCTGCGCGAAGGCCGCCAGCTGATTGGCTGGGGGATGGCGTCCGGCACCTATCCGGTTAACCGTACGCCTGGCGAAGCGCAGATTGTGGTGCATGGCGACGGACAAATTGAAGTGCAAAGCAGCGGCGCGGATATCGGCACCGGCACCTATACCATTCTGGCGCAGACGGCCGCGGACGTGCTGCAAGTTCCGCCTGAGGCCATTACCGTCTCTTTAGGCGATACGCAGCTGCCGCGCGCGCCTGTCGCGGGCGGCTCACAGCTGGCGAATGTCCTGACCGGCGCGGTACATAAAACGGCACTGGCGCTGCGGGACAAGCTGATCGCGCTTGCCATCAGCACCGAGCAGTCGCCTCTGTGGCAGGCCTCGCCCGCCGACGTGTCGCTGGCGGATGGGCACGTATGGTTAAACAGCGCCACGGAACGCCGCATCACTTTCAGCGAGCTGCTGGCACTCAGCGGTCATGAAACGCTGGTCGCGCACCAGGACACCTTTGCTAAAGATGCCAGTGAGGATGACCGTAACGCCGCCGATCGCACCTCTTCCATGATGCTGCCGTCCACCGCAGGCGGCGTTTCTGCCCACAGCTGGAGCGCCATCTTTGTTGAAGTCGCCGTTGATGAGGATTTTGGTACGGTAAGAGTGAGAAGAATGGTGGGCGCGTTCGATTCAGGTCGCGTTTATAACCCCAAACTGGCAGAAAGCCAGTGGATCGGCGGCATGGTGATGGGCATTGGTCAGGCGCTGCTGGAACAGGGCGTGATTGACGATCGCGATGGCCGTATAGCCAACGCCAGCCTCGCTGATTATCTGATTGCCGTTAATGCAGATATCCCTGAACTGACGGCGATTGATGTCGGCCAGCCGGACTATCTGGCGACGGCGCTGGGCGGTAAAGCCGTGGGCGAACTGGGTATTGTTGGCGTTGCAGCCGCCATTTTGAACGCGGTCTGGCATGCCACCGGGAAACGCATCCGCGATCTCCCCATCACGCAGGACAAGCTGCTTTAGGCGCTGATTTCTCCCTCACCCCTTACCGTTGGTGCCTTCCCGGCTGGTGGTAAGGGGCACCGCTATTTTTTGTCCGGCAGCTGTGACGGTAAATCAATATCCCGCAGGATCGCTTCATCATCCAGTTCAACGGTATGGAGAGGAAACTGGGTCAGTAAATCACGTGCGCCGTGCTCAGCAGTCAGCTGAGAAAGCGCGGCCTGCGTACTACGACCAAATCCCACCGGATGACCCGGCTGGCCGCCAAACGTTGGTCTGACAATCCCCTCATCCGTTATTTCTTTGGCCATTCGCTGTAAAACAGCGGCAGAAATAAACGGCATATCGGCAAGATGGATCAGCCAGCCACGCCAGCCCGACATTCTGCGAACGCCCGCCGCAATCGACTCCCCCATCCGATCGTTCTCCACCAGCACCACGGGAATGCCCTGCTGCTGGCAGTAGCGCTGGATAGCGTGCTGCGCTGGCCGGGTCACGACACAAACCGGAAGCTGGCTTTGCAGGGCGGCGCGACAGCTGTGTTCAAATACCCTGCCTGCCCGGCCGGACGCATCGCTAAATTCAGCCAGCAGCTTATCCATTTCACCGCCTGCTGCGGTAAAACGACGCCCATGTCCGGCGGCAATCACTAAGATGCCAACCGGGTTGTCCTGAAGCTGCCGATCGTCCATTTGTGGTTCACCATTATTCACGTTCAGGTTATCAGTCTGCCACAAATTAACCACGCGTGCGGTTAATTCCTGCAACCTTCATGCGCGTCTGCGCGATATCGGTTAACATGCTGTTTTGCTATCGATAATCGCCTGAGGAGAGACCATGACACAGACGCCGTTAACCGTCGCTGAAGCGTTGGATAAGCTGGACTCATTGTATGAAGAGGCGGTCAGCGCTTTGCGGCTAGCCATCACCGCTTATATCGATAACGGCACGTTGCCGGACGAGGCCAAACGGGCTGCGGGCCTGTTTGTCTACCCTGAACTGCGTGTCAGCTGGCAGGGCGATGCGGAGAGCCATAAAATGTCACGCGCCTTTGGCCGTTTCACCCGTCCCGGTAGCTACGCCACCACCATTACCCGTCCGTCACTGTTTCGCCACTATTTGAGCGAACAGCTGGAAATGCTGTGCAGCGAATATCCTGTGACGCTGGAGGTAAAGCCCTCACAGCAGGAAATTCCTTTCCCGTACGTGATTGATGGCTCGAACCTGGGGCTGGATCGCAGTATGAGCGCCGGTCTGGCTCAGCACTTCCCAACTACCGAGCTGGCGCAAATCGGCGATGAAAATGCTGATGGCCTTTATCAGCCGACGGAAGCTTATCCGCTGTCGCACTTCGATGCGCTGCGCACCGATTTTTCTCTGGCCAGGCTGCGCCACTATACCGGCACGCCGGTTGAGCATTTTCAGTCTTATGTCCTGTTCACCAACTACACGCGCTACGTGGATGAGTTTGTGCGCTGGGGCTGTGAGCAGATCGCCGATCCCGATTCACCTTACGAAGCGCTTTCCTGCGCGGGCGGCATTTTAGTTAATGCTGAAACTCCAAACCTCCAGGAAACGCTGTCCGGCCTGGCCTGGAAAAATCACCAGATGCCCGCCTGGCACCTGCTGGCGAAGGATGGCAAAGGCATTACGCTGATCAATATCGGCGTTGGCCCTTCTAATGCCAAAACGATTTGCGATCATCTGGCCGTGCTGCGCCCGCATACCTGGCTGATGATTGGCCACTGCGGCGGCCTGCGCGAAAGCCAGACTATCGGCGATTACGTGCTGGCGCATGCCTATTTACGTGACGATCACGTGCTGGATGCCGTGCTGCCGCCGGATATTCCCGTTCCCAGCATTGCTGAAGTCCAGCGCGCCCTGTTTGACGCCACCAAGCAGGTCAGCGGCATGCCGGGCGAAGCGGTGAAACAGCGTCTGCGCACGGGTACGGTAGTGACGACCGATGACCGCAACTGGGAGCTGCGTTATTCCGCCTCCGCGTTGCGCTTCAACCTGAGCCGCGCCGTTGCCGTGGATATGGAAAGCGCCACTATCGCCGCTCAGGGTTATCGCTTCCGCGTTCCCTACGGTACGCTGCTGTGCGTTTCAGACAAGCCAATCCACGGCGAAATCAAACTGCCAGGCCAGGCGAATCGTTTCTATGAAGGCGCAATTTCGGAGCATTTGCAGATTGGCATTTGCGCCATCGATCTGCTGCGGGCAGAAGGCGATAAGCTGCATTCCCGTAAGCTGCGTACCTTTAATGAACCGCCGTTCAGATAAGGCGAGATCGCGGGGGAAATAGCGTTTACTGCCAGCATAATTGAGTCAGGCATGTTGTTTAACATGCCTGACCTCCCTGCTTACGGCTATTTCCAAACTGAAATCAGTGAGGTACCCGTTTTTATTTGCATGCTGAACAGAAGCTATTGTCTTTGCCCCTGCCACACAGACGAATCAGAGAGTCATCCAGCGCCGTTCCTGTGCGGATACAGCAATCGCTTCCAATACTTTTGACACCTGTAACCCTTCGGCAAAGTCTGGCCACATGCGATCGCCTGCGGCAATCCCGTTTATCAAATCACGGATCTCAACGGTTTTCTGATCGTTAAAACCAATGCCGTGACCTGCCGAGATACAGAATGCAGCATAGTCAGGATGAGCCGGCCCGGTCAGGATGGTTTTGAAGCCCTGCCGCCCTGCCGGATCGTCATGCAGATAAAGCGCCAGCTCGGCCATTCTTTCCTGGGTATAGCGGATCGTGCCTTTGGTGCCGGTGACCACATAGGTCAGACCCATCTTGCTGCCGCAGGCGATACGGGACGTTTCAATCACGCCATGCGCACCGTTAGCGAAACGCAGGAGCGCGCTGGCCTGATCTTCGTTTTCCACTTCACGCATCACCAATGGATCTTTCGCATCCGGCCGCTGTTTGATTACCGTCAGCATATCGCCGGATACCTCACTGATGTCGCCGACAAGATAATGCGCCATATTAACAATATGCGCCGCCAGATCGCCCAATGCCCCCAGGCCAGCCAGCGCTTTCTGGCAGTGCCAGTCGAGCGGCGTCAGCGGATTAGCCAGGTAATCTTCATTGTGGGTGCCGTAAAAGTGCACCACCTCACCGATTTCGCCTCGGGCGATAATCTCTTTAGCCAGCTGGCTGGTCGGGTTTTTCATATAGTTAAAGCCCACCAGGGTTTTCACCCCCGCAGCTTCAGCCGCCCGCGTCATCTCTTCGGCATCGGCTACATCCAGCGCCAGCGGCTTTTCCGAATAGACATGTTTGCCGTGGCGTATCGCCTCTAACGCCATTTCCTTATGCAAAAAGTTAGGCGCGCAGATATCGACGACATCAATATTGGGATCGGCGACCAGCTCACGCCAGTTGCCGGTTGAGCGGTGAAACCCCAGCGCGGCTGCCTGCGTTTTAGCGATTTCCGGATCCACCTCTGCAACCATCTCACGTACAATTTCACCTTTAAGCCGGAACACAGTTGAAGCCTGCGCGTAGGCAATAGCGTGGCAGCGGCCGATATAACCGGTACCAATCAACCCAATTCTGACCTTTTCCATATAAGTTCCTTGCAGGTGAGCGATGCGAATTCATGAAATGTATATTTCAAAAAGTGGCAAAACAACACAAAAATGAAATAAACGTGATCATCCTGACAAAAAACACTGTATGGCGATTCTGGATGCAGAGGTAAACTGCGAGATGGCTTTGATTTTTCTTATGAAGAAGAAAATTCAGCTGACGTCGAGTGCTAAAAAGGAGGGATTATTAACTTTAATTCTACGCCTGTTCGGATTGCCTGTCGGGCGTTACCTGCCCCCAGCTTGCGAACAACATTTCCCATGTGGAATTTCACAGTGCGTAATGTAATACCGATTATGATTGCAATTTCCCCATATGTTTTCCCCCTGCTCGACCAGTACAGCACTTCATTTTCCCTCACGGACAAAATACTTTTCTGAGGGAGAAATATCTTTTCATCGTTGATATATAAAGCATGATCGGCTTTGTACATCTGCTCGTGAATATCAATAAGCAGCATTTGCAGCGCATTTCGTTCAGTGATGATGCTTTTCTCCAGCTCCGGGTCGCTTACGCTGGTAATCATTGATAAAAGTGCCATCTTATTATTGTGATCGTGCAAGACGAATGTAAAACCACCAGCCAGCGGGTAGTTCGTAGACGTGGTGAATTTCTTAATAAAATTCAAATCACAAAAATCAGTAGATTTATTGCCCCACGAAAATGGAGAAAATCGCGTCAAAGCGGAATGGATAACGGGGTCGACACACTGGAAGTTTTTTTCCCGATAAATATCCACCCACCCCTGAGGATAAGTTGAAATAATCAATGTATTCAGGATATTAGACTTATCAACTATAGTGTAAGCATATTGTGGGCTATCCCACACTAAAAGTTTCTGGTCGATATATCTGGCTATTTTACGTGACAGCAATAACTGCTTATTTATTTTTGACAAAACAAAAATCCCTTTTCAATTATTCCATTCTGTACAGTGATCATTCAAATAAAAATTCATTGCACTTCTATCGACTAACCTGGAACTTCATGTAAATTCCGAAAACAGCCTGCAACTCAGGTAAACTATTTTCAAGGAGATATTATATGTATAGCTATACGCAATAGCCACCTGATGAGGATTGGCACAGCTCAGATATTATTGCTTCAATCAAAAAAACAGGCACATCCATGGCCGCTCTTTCGCGGCGTTCGGGACTCTCCTCATCAACGCTGTCGAATGTTTTGTACCGAAAATGGCCTCGTGGTGAAAAAATTGTTGCATCTCATCTTAACATTCCGCCCTGGGTGATCTGGCCCTCACGCTACAAGCGCGATGCAGAGGCCGCAGACTGCGCAAAAACGCATCAGCCTATCCCCTGAACGGGCTTGCTGCTGTGTAAAACGACGATTAATTCAGCATTCAGTCAAAAAGGTTCAAAACAGGCTTTGACAACCTGCAGAGCACTGGATATCATGCGCCCCGTTCCAACAATTCCTCTGTAGTTCAGTCGGTAGAACGGCGGACTGTTAATCCGTATGTCACTGGTTCGAGTCCAGTCAGAGGAGCCATACATAGAAAAGCCCGCTTAAGGAAACTTAAGCGGGCTTTTTGCTTTTCTGGCCGATTATCGCAGGTTCGGCACGGGCCGATGCCGTCTAAGCAGTTATAACAGCCCCCTCACTGCCAGTGTCGCGGCCGACACGTACTCCCTGCACGGGAGAATGACTGAACGGAAGCCCTGTGAGGCACTAAAAGAAAGTCTGTGGCACTGCCATGTAGCCGGGCGCCTCCGGCAGCATGGCGTTATTCTGCGACATCAGCATATAAAAGTTGGACGATAAAATGTCGTTCACTTTGCTGAGCGGCATCGCTTTCTGGAACAGATAGCCCTGGCCATAATCGCATCCCTGTTTTTTCAGCCACAGCAGCGTCGGGAAATCTTCAATACCCTCTGCCGTCACCTCGACTTTCAGCTCACGGCATAATGCCAGCAGCGTTTCCACCACCCTCCTCTGTTCCCGATTAGCTGGCCCGGAAGAGATAAAGGAACGGTCGATTTTTATCTTATTGATGCCCAGCCCCAGCAAAATGGAGAGGTTAGAATAGCCGGTGCCGAAATCATCAAGCGACACCTTAAAGCCCCGATTCTTAAGATGTTGAATGGAATGTCGCGCCTCTTCAGAATTGCTCATCACATCGTTTTCAGTGATTTCCAGCTCCAGGCGGAACGGACCTGAACTTTGCATGATGTCATAAAGGCGGTTGGTCAAATCAGATTTAATCAACTGTCTCGGCGCAATATTCAGGGAAAGGGTAATCTCTTCCGGCCAGTCCTTTGCGATGTGACAAACCTGCTGTAACAGCTGTTCGGTCAACCGATCGATCAGGCCCAGCTTTTCAATCACAGGAATGAAGACCTCTGGCGAGACCACTTCACCAGAAGGCAGTGTCCAGCGCGAAAGGATCTCAAACCCCACCAGTCTTCCCGTATTCAGGCTGAGAATAGGCTGGAGGAAAGGCTCAATAGCATTATTTTCCACGGCATCCGCCACGCTAAGCTCCAGCATCTCTTTTTGCCGGAACTGCTGTGCCATAACCGGGGTAAAAAAGCTCAGGCGCTGCATTTTCCCGCTCTTAGCCTGATACATGGCCAGATCCGCAGCCTGCACCACATTGTAACTACTGCAATCGTCAGAACGCGCAATACCGATCGACAGGCTCAGATACCCTGACTGCCCGGTGGTGATTTTAGCGGCCCGCAGACGTATATTGTCTGCCAGTCCCATCAGCGCGTCGGTTTCACAACTATCAGTAATCAGGGCAAATTCGTCGCCACCAATGCGGAAAACCAGCGTATTGGCGCTAATAAAGTCATCCAGCACGCCTGCCAGCGCAACCAGCGTGGCATCTCCCTGATGATGACCGTTAAGATCGTTAATAATTTTAAAATCATTCACGTCTATCATGATGATAGCGTACGGCACGGTACTGCTGTCACAGAGCGCAATATGGCTGTTAAATGCCCTGCGGTTTCCCGCTCCGGTCAGCGCATCGGTATGCGCCATACGGATAGCCTTCTGCTCAGTGAGCGCAAATTTTCGCACAAGGTTTGCGATTATCAGTCCTGGTATAATCATGGCAGGCAAAGAGAATAACGTGGAAGTGACAATAAACCTGAGTCGTTCGCTCACTTCGAAGTTATCATCATAGCTTAAGCCAAATAAAGAAGAGACATATTCCTCAGCACCAAACTCCCATAGCGTGGAAAGCAAAAGGATTGTCAAAAAGTTTATTGCTGCGACCAAAATGAGTTTCAAACGCATTTAGCAGCCCCGGGTTCTTTAGTTGAGTTAAGCATCATTCACGGGTTATTCAGGCAGCAGCTTACAAAAAAGCGCTCCGCTATTAATTTTTTAAAAACAAAGAGTTAATCGCATCCGCTTGCGCCGGTGCGCTTCACTGATAAAGGACGGAAGCAGCCTTGCTTTAGCTGTACACGCAGGCCGGACAAAGGGCCAACCCTGCCCGACGGGCAGAGTCGTATAGCACCGCGCAATTAAATCACACAACGTTCAACCAGACTATATTTTTTTTAGCCTGGCGATGTTTCAGGTCACATTTAGCTAAAAAAGAGAATTTGAGTTAAATTTAAATTGCACATAAGAACCGAAAATAAAATATATTTCGCGGGTAAGTTTAATTTTATTAATTTAATTAGTATTGATAAAAAAAAGAGCAGAAAATAATTCTGCTCCTGAAGGTTTTGCAAAATCAGCTTATATCGCTGCCATTACTGGCAATGACTTTTTGGTACCAGTAAAAAGAGTTCTTTTTATAGCGGTTGCCGGTGCCGGAGAGCGTGTCATCCAGATCGACATAGATAAAGCCATAACGTTTGCTCATTTCACCGGTAGACATGCTCACCAGGTCGATGCAGCCCCATGGGGTGTAGCCCATCAGCTCCACCCCATCTTCAATTGCATCCGCCATTGCCGCTATATGCTGACGCAGATAGTTGATGCGATAGTCATCGGCAACATTAAATTGCGCGTCCGGCTTGTCGATAGCACCCAGACCATTTTCAACGATAAACAATGGTTTACGATAGCGGTCATAGAGCTGGTTCAGGCCAATTCGCAGGCCAACCGGATCGATCTCCCATCCCCAGTCGCTGGCTTCGAGGAACGGATTACGTGCCCCGCCCAGCAGATTGCCAGCGGCAGCCGTGGCTTCCGGGTTCGTTTTATAGATGGTTGATGACATGTAATAGCTAAAACCAATGTAATCGACCGTGTGCGCTTTTATCAGCGCCAGATCGCCCGGCTGGATGTCCAGCTGCACATTGCGCGACTGCCACAGCCGTTTAGCATAATAAGGATATTCACCGCCCGCCTGCACATCCGCACAGTAAAAGTTAAACAGCTGCATCTCCTGAAGCGTGGCCAGCTGATTCAGCGGATCGCAATCGTAAGCATAAGCGGTGGCATAGATAATCATGCAGCCGATCTGAATTTTTGGATTGGTTTCATGCGCGATTTTCACTGCCAGGCTGCTGGCAACAAACTGGTTATGCCATGCCTGAAATTTAGCCTGGTCGTCCAGTGCGCCGGTTTTCACCGTCAGGCTCTGGCTCATCATTGGGAAATGTACCGCGCTGTTGATCTCGTTAAAGGTCATCCAGTAAATAACTTTATGACCGTAACGCTCGAGCACCGTACGGGCAAAACGCTCGAAGTGACCAATCACTTCCCGGTTCTTCCAGCCGCCATATTCCGTGGCCAGATGCAGCGGCATTTCGTAATGTGAAAGCGTAATAACCGGCTCAATGCCGTGCTGAATACAGGTATCAATCACCTCATCATAATGGCGCAGGCCCGCCTCGTTAGGCTGCTGCTCTACGCCGTTTGGATAGATACGCGTCCAGGCAATGGAAAAGCGATAACATTTGAAACCCATTTCGGCAAACAGCGCAATATCTTCGCGGAAGCGATGATAGTGATCGATGCCCTTGTGATTAGGGTAGGTGTAGCGGTCGGGATAGAGCGTGAAATCAAATTCGGGAGAGGAAACAATCTTTAAGCGTTCTTTGCCGCCGGGAATGGCATCAACAATCGACAGTCCTTTCCCCTCTTCATCAAATGCGCCTTCAACCTGGTTTGCGGCGGTGGCACCACCCCACAAAAAGCCCTGCGGAAACCTTTCTTTCATAACGTTCATCCTTTTATAAGCCGTTTTTTTCACCTCGCCGGGCCTGCGGCCAGCGAGATTCAGCACTGCCTGAACGACTACGGATTCTAAAACAAAAGCAGGATGAGGCACAGGAAAGAGTGCTGCCGGAGCAGGCTGAAAACAGGAGGTGGATCAGGAGATCCTGTTAAAAATACCCCGAAAGCCCGCAGGCTTCCGGGACAGGATTACAGGGCGACGCGCAGAACGTCGTCGGGTGAAGTCGCTTCCTGCTTACGGCTGGAGGTCTGCTTGACGCTGATATAAAGCGTCTGGCCATCCGGCGAAAGCGCCAGGCTGTTTGGATGAGTCGGTGCCTTAATGGTTCTCAGCACTTTCCAGGTTTTCGCATCGATTACGCTAACCTCTCCCGCTTCGCGATGGGTAACGTAAACTTCATTGCGCTGCGGATTAAACAGCACAGCCAGCGATTTTGGCACCTCGACTTTTTGCAGCACTTTGCCGGTCTGGGTATCCACCACCAGCAGCTGCGGCTGTTTGGAGTCGGTAATAAACGCACGATGCGTGGCCGCATCCAGGCTGATATTCAGGAAGAAGTGTTCTCCTTCCTCAACCAGTTTCGTGCGCGACAGCAGCGTGTTGCTGGCGGTATCGAAAGTCAGCAGCTCGTTGTTGCCGCTAACGGTGTAGAGGCGATGCGCGGCCGCATCCACCGCCAGCGCGGTCGCACGTTTACCGATATCGGTGAAGGTGTGGCGCACTGCCAGGGTGTCGCCATCCACGGCCCAAATCTGGCTGTCCTCACCTACGCCAATGACGTAGAGCGTATTGGTATTTTCATCCACGGCCAGCTCACGCGGTGCCAGCGGACGCACATTCTCCCTGCGCTGACGTTTATCCAGCACCACGCGTCCTTTTACATCGCCACTTTTCACATCAATGGCCGTCACCGCACTGTTGAGGGTATTGCCCACAAAGAGCGTGTCGGTTTTATTGTTGATCGCGGTGCCGAAAGGCTTCAGATCGTTATGGATCGCCTGTGTTATCGCCAGGGTTTGCGGATCAAGACGATAAACCACACCGCCCTTGTCGCTCTGACGGCTTTGCGAAGTTGCCACATACAGCGCTTTTTGCGACGGGCTAAAGGCCAGTTCGTAAACGCCCTTCGCGACAGGTGCACGCAGCGGCGCGGCTGTTTCACTGTGAGCAGGTAACGCAGCGGCAAACAAGGCCAAAGCCAGAAGGGAAATGCCTTTTCCACGGCTAACTAAATTCATACTCTCTCCATGTAACTGAATTAAAGGTATGGCTAAAAAGGCGCGCTGGCTTTATCGGGCACCGCGCGCCGGTATTTTTCTATCCCAGCAGTGCCGTACTCAATCGGGCAGTGCAGCAGCGTCGCTCCCGCGCATCGTAAATGGCGATTTCCCAAACCTGCTGGTTCTTTCCAAGATGCAGCGGCTGGCAAACGCCTTTGACCAGGCCGCTGGTCACTGCCCGGTGATGGCTGGCGCTGATCTCGGTGCCAACCACGCATTGCCCTTCCCGGCTGGCCAGATAACCCGCCATCGATCCTAACGTTTCTGCCAGCGCCGCCGAGGCGCCGCCATGCAGCAGGCCAAACGGCTGCCGCGTGCGTTCATCAACCGGCATGGTCGCTTCCAGACTGCGATCGCCAATATGGCTAAACCGCATGCCAAGATGGCTAATCATCGACTCGCCGACCATGGCGTTCAGCTCATCAAGCGTGAGCTGGCGTTTCCAGATAGTGTCATCCTGCATGTTAAGCACCCAGCGTTGTGCCACCGTCCACGACGATGTCCTGAAGCGTAATATGGCTGGCCAGATCGGATGCCAGGAACAGGATAGTGTTGGCGATTTCCTGTGGCCGGGCGATTTTTCCCAACGGGATACCCAGCTTGAACTGCTCGGCAAAACCGCGAATGCGCTGCTGCTCCGCGTCCGGGCTGGTCCACAGCGTGCGCTGCATGTCGGTATCGGTCGAGCCTGGCGACACCATGTTACAGCGCACGCCATACTGCGCCAGCTCAAGCCCAACCGTCTGGTTCAGGCTGCGCAATGCCGCTTTTGATGCGCCGTAAGCTGACATCCCGATCCGCGGACAGTGTGCCGCATCGGAGCCGATAGTGACTATTGCTCCGCTGCGCTGCTCGCGGAAAACCGGCATGGTTTGCTGAAACAGGTTGAACGCGCCGCCGACGTTGATATTCATCACCGCCTGCCAGTCGGCGAGCGCCAGCTGGTCAGTTGGCCCCATCCGCAGGATCCCGGCACCATTGACCAGCACGTCCAGCCGTGGCGTCTCCTGCAACAGCTGCTGGCACACGGCTTGCACCTGTGCAGCATCGGCTACGTCCAGCTGTTGCGTGCGGAAAGGATATTCATGCTGAAACGCAAGATCCAGCCCCGTCACCTTCGCGCCGGCCTCGTGAAACGCCAGCGCGGTGGCATAACCAATGCCTTTACCGGCACCGGTTACCCAAACAGTTTTGCCGCTGAAGTCCTGGCTCAAACTCATGCCTGACGCTCCCGCGAAAGCAACGTCCACCATGCCGCCAGCGTGGGGTTTTTGGCTAACATGACAAAATCGATATCGCTGTAGACTTTGCGCCAGCGTGCCGCCAGCGCCATCATGCGGACTGAATCCAGACCGTAATCGATCAGGTTTTCGTCATCTTCAGGCGTTTCGTCCTCGTCCAGCATGGGCTGAACCAGCGCGCGCAGATGTGCCAGGCTCTGAGGCACCGGCAGCAGCTCGTCGGTAGTGACCACTTTACCGGCACGACCTGCGGTATATTTCAGCGCCATCAGATGCTCCTCACGGCTGAAGTCAGCCAGCGCGTCCGCCACCATAAACGGCTGCACGTCACGCATAAACGCGTCAATTGCCGTGGTCAGACAGCCAATGTGAGCATAAACGCCACAGATGATCAGCTGATCGCGACCGGTTTCTTTCAGGTGCTGCTCCAGCGGAGAACGGTGGAAGGCGCTGTAACGCCATTTCACCAGCACTTCATCGTGCTCATCCGGTGCCAGCTCAGCAACCACTTTCTGCTGCTCAGGATGCTTGTTAAGGCCCGGCCCCCACATGTCGTTCAACAGCGCGCGATCTTTATCGCTCTGGTGATTCGGCTGCGCGGTGTAATAAACCGGAATGCCGTTCTGCTTGCAGTATTCACGCAGCGCCGCAATGTTGCTGATGACCTGCTTGATCATCGGGCAATCTTCACCCCAGAAATTAATGAAGTAGTTCTGCATATCGTGGATCAGCAGCGCGCCGCGTGACGGTTCAAACGTCCAGCTCACTTTGTTTTCCGGTAAATCGGCGGCGGCAGGCAGTGCATAGGCTTTCAGTGCAGGAATAGACATAATTTCTCCAGTCATCAATGAGTCAGCTGACGCGCGGCCAGCTGCTCACGCAGTAATTTTTTATCGACTTTGCCAACCGGCGTTAGCGGCAGCTTTTCAACGGTTTCAATGCGATCCGGCAGTTTGTAGTCCGCCACGCCAAGTTCGCGCAGGTAGCGACGGATCTCTACGGCCCGCACCGGGCGTTTGCCCACCACAAAGGCACAGCTTTTCTCACCCAGCAGGCTGTCTTCCATCGAGACCAGCGCCACATGCAAAATCGCTTCATGGCGCAGCAGCAGGTTTTCAATCTCTTCCGCTGCGATTTTTTCGCCGCCACGGTTGATCTGATCTTTTTCACGGCCCTGCACGCAGATATAGCCATCTTCGGTGATGGAAATCAGGTCGCCCGAGCAGTAGAAGCCGTTGGCATCAAAGGATTTTGCATTGTGTTCCGGGCTGCGATAGTAGCCCCGGAAGGTGTACGGCCCCCGCGTCATCAGACGGCCGGTTTCGCCACGCGGCAGCGGATTGCCCTGCTCATCGGCTACCCAGACTTCATCGTCCGGGCTCATTGGCTTGCCCTGGGTGGAAAACATGTGCCATTCGTCATCGTCCAGCTGGGTATAGTTCACCAGCCCCTCCGCCATGCCAAACACCTGCTGCAACTGGCAGCCGATTTCCGCCGGAATACGTGCCGCCAGCGCTTCGCTTAACCGTGCGCCGCCAACCTGAAGTAATTGCAGAGAACTCAGCGCGCGGTTGCTGCCCCATTCGGCAATCGCCTGTAGCCACAGGCTAACCGCCGGCGGCACCAGCGCCGTCGCCGTTATCTGGTGTTTTTCGATCAGCGGGAAACAGAGATTGGCGCTCGGATCGCTCGCCAGCACTACGCAGCCGCCAGCATAGAAGACGCCGAAAGCGCCAGGCGAGCTGAGCGGATAGTTATGTGCAGCAGGCAGCGCGCAAAGGTAGCGGGTCTGACGGTCGAAACCACACACTTCCACGCTACGGCGAATGCTGTAGTAATAGTCGTTGTGGGTGCGCGGGATCAGCTTAGGCGTCCCGGTGCTGCCGCCGGAAAGCTGGAAGAAGGCCACTTCTTCGCTGGCCGAAGGCACGGCGATAAAGTTATCTTCCGGTTCCGCAATCAGCTCCTGCAACGAAACGTCGCCTTCGCGGGCGTTATTCAATACCACTTCGCGCAGTGACGGGCAGTTCTGACGCATCTGCTGTAAATAGTCGTCGCCAGCAAATAGCGCGTGCTGGCGATCGGCAATCAGCAGCGCGGGTTCGATCTGGCTGGCGTAGGCGTCCAGTTCCTGGCGCTGATGGCTGAACAGCGCGTTAACCGGCGCCACGCCGATTTTTAATAAGGCAAACAGCGTGATATAGAATTCAGCCACGTTGCCCAGCTGCACCAGGGCGGTATCGCCGCAGCGCAGGCCACGGCGCTGCAAGGCGGCGGCCAGGCGGGTAGCGTCTGCTTCCAGCTGCTGATAGCTGAACTGACGATCGCCATCGATCAGCGCGATCTGTTCGCTAACTACGTGGCGGCTGAGGATGTCCGTCAGCGGCAGATCGATCCAGTAACCTTTTTCGCGATAGCGGGCGGCCAGATCGGCCGGCCAGCGTGAATATGAAATTGTCATGTCAATGTCCTTATTTCAGCCCAAAAGCTTGCAGCATGGTGCTGAGTTTAACGCCGGTTTCCTGCCATTCTGATTCTGGCGAAGAAGCCGGAACGATGCCGGCCCCCGCAAACAGGCGAATACGTTTTCCGGCAAGCGTGCCGCAGCGAATAGTGACCACCCATTCGCCGTTGCCTTCTTCATCGCACCAGCCGACCATGCCACCAAACAGCTCGCGATCGAAAGGTTCCAGTTCCTCGATCCACTGCCTTGACAGCGCGTTCGGGAAGCCGCTTAACGCAGGCGTTGGATGCAGCAGGCATGCCAGCGACAGCGCCGTTTCGCGCTCGTTGCTCACCTTGCCTTCAATCGGCGTAGCCAGGTGCCACAGGGTTGAGGTGGTGATCAGCTCCGGCTTATCCGGTACGGCCAGATATTTGCTGCGAGGCTTGAGTACATCGTGCATGGCGCTGGTCACCAGACGATGCTCATAGCGATCTTTCTGGGAATACATCAGCCGCTCGCCGATAGCCTGATCCAGACCGACATTACTGCGATCGCGACGGGCCGAACCGGCCAGCGGCAGCGAGGAGAAGGTGTCGCCAGACTTACGCAGCAGCAGCTCCGGGCTTGCGCCCAGTAGCGTACTGCCATCCGCCAGCGGCACGTGGAAGTGGTAGCTGGTTGGATTCATGGCGATCAGCCGATCCATCAGCGCTGGCGCATCCACGGGCTCTTCGGTAGTGATGTCAATCAGGCGTGACAGCACCACTTTGTCGAGATCGGGCTGCGAGGTCGCTTCGGCCGCACGCGCCACCATCGCCATAAACTGTTCTTTTTCCGGGATGGCCTGCCGGGAGCTAATGACCGGATCGATGCCGACCGCGGCCTGCCCGGCTGCCTGCAAGCGTTGCTGGCGGGAAAACTCTTCGCAACGCTCAGGAATAAACAGCGCGGAAGGTTTACGCGTATCGAACGGAATCGCGCCTACCAGTACCGGGCGCTGAATGCCCTTCTCTTTTGCCGCGGCAAAAGCGCGGCACACCTGCTGCTGAAAATTACCGTTGATATCACCGCCGTCTGCGGCCGGACACGCCAGCGTGGCAAAGCGGCCATGGGTAATCAGGCTTTTCCACGGCGATGCGAAGAAAAAGCTCTCCTGAGAGAGAGGTACTGATGAGGTCTTGCGTTCATCAGCGCTAAGCGTCTCCATAACGATCTCCAGCCATAATGATAAAAGGGATAATAATGATTATCATTTTCATTATCAGGTCGTAACTTTAAGTAAATTTTTTGTAATGTCAAGACATGACAAAATGTTTAAAAGCGCTTCTGTATCCACGCCGCAACGCCGCGCATTAACCGCACGTTTATGTTGCAGACGGGAAATTTCAGCAGCCGGTCAGCGCTGGCTATTTTCCGGTAACGGGTTCTGCCTGTTGCACCGCGTCCGGCTTACGGTAATGCCGGAGCGAGCGAAGCGAAACAGCCAGGCCCAGCGCAATTAAGGCTAATCCCAGGCCGCCGCCGCTGGCCGCAGTGGCAGGCATCATCACGGCGGTCATTGTGCCCAGCATTAATGCGCCCAGCGAATCGCCCATCACATTCTGCGCGGTCCACAGGCCGTTCACTCGTCCCAGCATGTTGTCCGGGGTCAGCGTCTGGATCAGCGTGTATTGCAACAGCGCACTCAGCGCGCTCAGGTAGCCAAACAACGCAAGGCAAAGCGCCCCAGCAGCCCAGTGAGGCATCAGCCCTGCCAGCCCAACCGCGAGCAGCGATCCCACCGCAGTTAACAACATCACCAGGCCCGGACGGGAATGGCTGGCCAGGTTGCCGCTGGTCAGCGCACCGGCCGTCGCGCCGAGCGGTACGGCGGCGTAAAGCAGGCCAATTTGCTGTGCGCTCATCTCCCAGCGGATCGCCAGTGCCGGATAGAGCACGCGGATTGCCGTTGCCATCGTGACCAGCGCGCCAGTCAGCGCTACGCCGCCAATTAACCGGTGGCTGAGCAGAAATTTGAATCCTTCTGTCAGTGCGGCGAACGGCCTGGCCTTCGCCTGGGGAGGTGGCGGAAGTGACGGCAGACGCAGTAACGGAATGAGCGTAATAAACGTTCCTGCTGCGGCCAGGCCAAAATTCCAGACCACCCCGCCGGAAGCCAGCAGCACACCGCCCAGCATCGGTGAAATGACCGCGCCCAGCCTCACCGTCAGCATCGTTATCGCGCCCGCCTGCATCAGGTTTTCGCGCCCCACCAGTGCTGGCGTGGCAGAGAGCAGCGCGGTAACGCCTATCGCGCCGAAGAACCCATCCCACACCCCGAGCAGATAAATTGCCGACAGCGAAGGATGCGGCAGCGCAGCATTGATGCACAGACCAATAAAGCCGAGGCCACAGGTTGAACGGGCAAACAGGATCAGCCTGCGGCGCTCATAACGGTCGGCCAGCACGCCGCCCATCATCAGGCCGGTAAACAGCGCTATCCCGGTCAGCGTCACCGCGAGACTCACTTGTAAAGATGAACCGGTCATAAACTGAATCTGTACCGGTACGGCAACGCCCAACAAGCCCAGAGATAAAATGGAGATAAACCGGGCGATAAAAACCGCCCGAAATGCCGGATGTGTCTTCAGCAAGCTGAGACTGAGCATAAAAGATTGTTGTTTCATTAAATTTTCTTGTTAAGCAGTTCGTTAAGGCGCGGACCAATATGGGTAAATGCCTCGGCGGTAATGATGTCCACATGCGCGCAGTCGACGGTCCATGTCTGTAGATTGCCGATCCAGGGCGCCCAGGCCTGCTGGGGATCCAGCCCCGGCTTCAGCGTTTGTTGTGCCACAAACAGCGTGGCTTCACCGTTAAAGCGGCGGCTTTTCGCCGTCGACAGCAGCCTGACCGCATCGGCATAGTTGCCTTCGATAGTGCTGAACAAATCGCCGCTGCGATCGGCCTCCAGTGACGCTCTCAGCCCCTGCTGTGCGGCCATAAACGCCTCGCGTTCACGGTTGATCTCCTCCAGCACCTCCTCATCAAGTTCATTTTCCTGCGACCAGTTTTGCGTTTCCGGCGGCCAGGTATCCAGCAGTCCAAGGAAAGCCACTTTCTCGCCTGCGGCCTGCAAACGCGCGGCAATCGCATGCGCCAGCGTGCCGCCCAGGGAGTAGCCCATCAGATAGTAAGGGCCATGCGGCTGCTGCTCGCGCAGCGTGGCAAGGTGGCGTTCGCACATATCATCCAGGTCGTTTGCCTGCTGCATCGGGCCTGAAGGACGCGGTGACTGAATGCCCATCAACGACCAGCGAGCGTCCAGATAGCGCTGTAAAATGCTGAACTGCCAGGCAAAACCGGAGGCGGGATGGAAGCAGAACAGCGTGGGCCCGGTCCCCGTGCGCAATGGCAACAGCGTATCCATACCGGCGCGGTTCACCTCTTCTTCACTCTGATTGCGGCTTAGCTGTTCCGCCAGCGCACCCACGGTGGAAGCCACCATCACCTGCCCGACGGTGACAGGCCTGTCGAGACGGCGACGGAGATCGACCGCCAGGCGCATCGCCAGCAGAGAATGGCCGCCAAGCGCAAAGAAATCATCGTTTATCGAATTGATCTCACACGCCAGCAGGCGGGCAAAGGCTTCGGCCACGGTGGTTTCGATGCCTGGCTCTGGCGCACGTCCGGCGGCAGCTGAAGCAAGCTGTGGCAACGGCAGCGCCTTGCGATCCAGCTTGCCGTTGGCACTGAGTGGGAAAGCGTCAATCTGCATCACGATCGCCGGCACCATATGTGCAGGAAGCAGCCCGCCAAGCGTTTCGCGCAGCGCAGCGGTATTCAGCGTTTCCCCTTTCGACATGACATAGCCTACCAGCTGTCGCTGATCGCCGTCGCCGCTGCTTTTGCCCAGCACACAGGCGTGCGTGACCGCCTGCTCCACACCATCCAGCGAGCTCATTACCCGATCGATTTCACCCAGCTCAATACGCTGGCCGCGGATCTTCAGCTGATCGTCGCTGCGCCCGAGATATTCTACCGCACCGTCGTCCAACCAACGGGCAACGTCGCCGGTGCGGTACATGCGTTCGCCCGCACACTGAGGATCGGCGATAAAGCGGCTGGCGGTCAGATCGGCTCGCGCCAGATACCCTTGCGCAAGCTGCACGCCGGTCAGATAAAGGTCTCCGGCAATGCCCGGCGGCACGGGCTGCATATTACTGTCCAGAATGCGCAGCCCGGTATTCCAGACCGGATAACCAATCGGCACGCTGGTGCCGGTCACTTTGCGCAGCGCGTCGCCATAAGCGGGATACCAGCTGACATCCACGGCAGCTTCAGTGGGGCCGTAGAGGTTATGTAAAGGCACCGCGGTTTTGTTCTCCCACTGGCGGCACAGCCCGGCCGGCAGCGCTTCACCGCTACAGAAAACTCTGCGTAACGAGGCGCACTGCGCCACCGCATCGTCGTCACTTAGCGCGGCGACAAATGCCGCCAGCATGGAAGGCACAAAGTGCGTGGTGGTGACGCGATAACGGCTGAACAGCTGCTGGAGCGCTTCAGGGTCGCGGTGCGCTTCTGGCGGAGCCATCACCAGTTTTGCGCCAACCAGCAGCGGCCAGAAGAATTCCCACACCGACACGTCAAAGCTACAGGGTGTTTTTTGCAGCACGACATCGCGTTCAGTCAGGGGGTAATGATCCTGCATCCATAACAGTCGGTTGACGATCGCTTGCTGTCCAACCATCACCCCTTTCGGCCTGCCGGTTGAGCCGGAAGTGTAAATCACATAGGCCGTATGCTGCGGTCGGGAACGATCTTCCAGAGGGGCTGAGGTCACCGGCAGCGTTTGGTGATAGCAGAAACGTGGCAGGTTATTAAGATGGCTGAAGCGGCCCAGCTGCGATTCGGTGGTGATCAATAAGCGTGGGCTGGCATCTTCCAGCATCATGGTCAGACGGTCATCGGGATAGCCCGTATCCAGCGGCAGCCAGGCTGCGCCCAGCTCCACGATGGCCTGCAACGCCAGCGACAGAAATACCGAACGCGGTAAGGCTACGGCAACAATATCACCCGGCTGCACGCCTCTCGCGGTTAACTCTGCGGCCAGCGCAGTTACCTGCTGACGCATCTGCTGGTAGCTGAACTGATGATGCTCATCCGCCAGCGCGGCAGCATGCGGCGTGCGCTGTGCCTGCAGGCGGATCAGACTACTGAGCGTGGTTTGCGGGACCGGCATCGCCGTCGCGTTAACCTGTTGCAGCAGCCGGTTTTCATGCGGATGCAGCAGCTGCGCTTCGGCACATTTCAGCCCGGCATCGGCGGCAAACTGACGTAACAGCAGCGGCAGGCGGTTCAGGTGCTGTTGCAGCGTTTGTGCATCATAGCGTTCGGCATTCGCCAGCATCTCCAGCGAGACATTGCCTTCTTCGTCCAGATAGAGCGCGATTTCCAGATCCCGCACCGGCCCCGAGGCCAGCTGATGAGTGATCCCTTCGATTCCGGCAAAATTCAACTGGTAGTCGAACATTTTCAGATTGATCACCGGGCCGAACAGCGGCTCGCTGAGCTGCCCGATATCACGCTGGATCTGTTCGGCATCGTAACGCTGGTGGCGACGCACCTTTTTCAGCTGCTTCGACAGCGCTGAAGCCAGCTGCGGCAGCGTGGCGTCCGCAGCAATTCTGACGCCAACAGGTAACACATTCAGCACCGGTCCGGTGGTGCTTAAGGCTGCCGATCCCAGGCGACGCATAAAGATGAAACCGGCGCTGTAATCGGTGCGCCCACAAAGACGTCCCAGCCAGAGCGCGATCAGCGCCAGCGCCATATCCGCTTCGGTCTGCTCGCTTTGGGTCATCAGTTTGCGGAAATCGTCCCGGTCAAACTGTAAGCTCTGCCGGACAAGCCTGGTGGTCGCGACAGAACCGCTTAGCGGCAGCGGCGAAAGCGTGGCAGGCATGGGCAGCGCACGCGCCTGCTCCTGCCAGAAAGCGGCGTCACGCTGCCAGGTCGGCGAAGAAGAGTAGCGGTCGTACTCTTCCACCACTTCGCTAAACGGCACGAAGGGCGTGGGAGCTGGCTGACGATTAGCGACGAGCGCGGTATAAATTTCGGCGATGCGGCGGGTGATCGCGGTGAAACTGAAGCCATCAACAACCAGGTGGTGAAAACGCTGATACCAGAACCAGCGCGTGTCGCTCAGCCGGAAAATAGCGTGATGATAAAGCGCGCTGCCGCTGTTGATGCGTAAATCGCCTGCCAGATCCTGCTGCATCAACGCCAGCGCGGCAGCAGCGGGATCGCTCTCCGCGCGCAGATCGTAGCGCTGGGGCGAGGCAAAGGTACAGTCCGCATCAACCCACTGCATGGGCACGCCGTCTTCAAAATCAAAACGCATCCGCAGCGTATCGGCTTCCGTCATTCCGCTGACCACCGCCCGGCAAAGCAGCGACGCATCCAGCGCGCCGTTAAGTTCCACATAGTGAGCCACGCTCCACGCATTCGCCACGGGCGACAGCTGTTCAGCCATCCAGATCCCTGGCTGCGCCGCCACCAGCGGCATACGGGTTTTCACTTCTGCTTTTTTCACAACTAATTCGCTCATTCTACTCACCCCAGGATGGGTTCTCAGAGGCCGTGGTACTCACTTCAGCCGGGGTTAAACTGCGCCAGTTTGTTTCCAGCCAGTGCTGGCAGGCCTGCTGGCTTTCAGGCCCGCGTATCACCTGCCAGCCAGGCGGCAGTGCGCAATGCGCGGGCCAGAGGCTGTATTGTTCACGCGAGTTTTGCAGGATGATAAAAAGTCCCTCAGGATGATCAAAGGGATTGCTGTACTCCATATCAGGCTCCTCTCGATGCCGGTTTTATCGCCTGACGGGCTGCCAGAGTTCGGTCAGGCCGTCGATCAGGCCGCCTCGCCAGCACAGGGCATCATGCCCGCCGTCAAACAGACGATAACGGGTAGTCAGACCGGCTTTTTGCAACAGCGGATAAAGACGCTGATTGGCTTGCAGGATCAGCGGCTCGCGCAGGCCCGCTTCCAGCCAGATACGTAATCGGCTGCCGTCGCCCAGCCCATCGGTAATTTGTTGAATTAACCAGCCTGCCTTATCGGCCTGCTGGCGGTTAGGCCACCAGAAGGATCCCGACTGGCTCAGTACGCAGCCAAAGCGCTCAGGCCAGTGCAGGCCCGCGTATAATGAAGAAAGTCCACCGAAGCTCTGCCCGGCGACGACGGTGGTGGCCGCCTCATTGCGCCAGGCGACCTGCGATGTCAGCAGCGGCAGCAGCTCTTCCTGCACCGCCAGCCAGAAATCCGGGTTACAGGTCAGCTCCTGCCCGCGATTTTCCGTACTGATAGCGTCGATCAGTAAATACACCGCCGGCGGCAGATGACCGTTATTGGTTTCACGCTGCAAGGCAGGCCATACCGGCTGCTGTTCAGCCCAGAATTTACCATCCAGCAAAATCGCTAACGGACGCTGTTCGGGCTGGCCTTCGCCGGTAGTGAAAATCCAGACGCGGCGTTGATTACCCAATCGCTGGCTGTTCCATTGCACGCAGCGAGGCGCGTCAAAATCGACCGTTTCCTGCGTGTCCCAGCCGTTTTGCAGCGGTGCCAGCGGCAAATGCAGTGCCGAAGCGGCATGGCCCCGCCCCCCTCGCCAGCTGCTATTCACGTTATGCGGATCGGCAATTGCCTGAGGCAGAAGCTTGCGCCAGCCTTCGCGCAGCGCCTGGCGGTCAGGCGGGTTTTGCAGCGCGGCGGCGGTAAAGTCCTGCACCTCACTGGAAGGGATCAGGCAATAGCTGCCGCGCCAGCTGGCGTTGAGGCGAACCTGCCATTGCCAGATATCGGTGCCGGCAATACGCTGCAAGCTCTGCGGCGCGCGCTGCTGGTGATGATCGGTAACGCCAGTGATATAGATCCAGACATGACGGATTGACGACGTGCGTTCAGTACCAGCCGGGTCTCGCCAGTAAAATGTGACGGTGCAAATATTGCCTTCCCTGACGACGAACGGCAGCCCCTGCTCTATTTTTTGCTGCCACCAGGCATCACCCTCTTTTTCCCAATCGCCAGCCATACCTATAACCCTATGTAAATAATGGTAAAACAGTGATTCTGAAATTGCATGACGCTCAGTTTATTGATAATGGTTTTCATTTGCAATCAGAAATAGTTATCATTTTTACCGTTTTGTGGCAGGCAGGTCGGCATCAGATTTTTCCGGTGTTTTCCCGGATAAACAGTGAGAGATGAGCGGCACTCATTTTCATCAACAGGCGGGTTGTGGGGAGCAAAGGCGTTGGGAGAGAGTAAACCGGCAGGCGTGGTTAAAAAGGCTTCAGAACAGAATTGCTCTGCCCTGAAGCCCGCAGGAATTTACCCTGCTTTAATATCTTCGATAACGGGTTCGTTATGCAGACGCTGACGACGTCGCAGGCTGGGGAACCACGCCATCCATAAGCCCACCACAATCAGCGTGCCAATGCCACCGAGCGCCGCTGCGGGTGCCGCGCCCATCCATGCTGCCAGCATGCCGGATTCAAATTCACCGAGCTGATTGGAGGTGTTGATGAAGATGGAGTTTACCGCACTGACGCGCCCACGCATCTCATCTGGCGTATCCAGCTGTACCAGCGATCCACGGATTACCATGCTGACCATATCGAAACCGCCCAGCGCAAAGAGTGCCAGGATCGACAGCCACAGCTCTTTTGACAGCGCAAAGATTAGCGTTGCCATGCCGAATCCGGCGACGGAAGCAAACATGATCATTCCCACGTTGCGCTCCAGCGAGCGCCGGCTGAGCCAGAACCCAACCAGCAATCCGCCCACGGCCGGTGCGCCACGCAGTAACCCCAGGCCCCAGGGACCGGTGTGCAGAATATCTTTGGCGAAAATCGGCAGCAGCGCCGTTGCGCCGCCCAGCAAAACGGCAAAAAGGTCTAAAGAGATCACGCCTAATACATCGGGACGGTTGCGAATAAACCGTACGCCGGCAAAGACGCTGGCGAACGTTGCCGGCGTGCGGGCCGGCGGTGCCTGCTCATAGCGCAGCAGGCTGACCATCACCACGGAGATCAGATAAAGCAGTCCGGTGACGATATAAACCGCACCCGGTCCCGCCACGTAGAGGAAACCGCCCAGCGCCGGGCCGAGCATTGAGGCAGTCTGCATGGACGCCGCGTTAGCTGCCGTGGCGCGCGCCAGCATGCGTGGAGGGACTAACGCGGGCAGCATCGACTGAAGCGCGGGCGCTTCCAGCGTACGGGCAATGGAGAGGATAAAGATCAGGCCGAGGATGACCAACTCGTCGGTTCTGTGCATCAGCGTCAGGGCTGCCAGCACCACAATCGCCAGCCATTCGGTTAACTGACCGAACAGCACCACACGGCGACGATCGAACTGGTCAGCGACGTGTCCAGCGGGCAGCGCGAGCAGCACGGCGGGGAGGAACTGCGCCAGGCCAATCAGCCCCAGATCAAACGCCCGGCCGGTTATGGCGTAAATTTGCCAGCCCACCGCAATCGACAACATCTGAAAACCAAAACTGGAGCTGGTGCGCGCCAGCCAGAACGTCACAAAAGAGCGGTGCTGAAACAGGGATTCCGTATCCCTGGATGAAGAAGAGTGCATAGCTATTCCCGGATCTTATTTTTTGATAACGCCAGATTGCTCGCGGGTTGTTCAGTTTTGGGGGCGTATTTCCACAGCCAGCGGCCGCTGTCCATGCGGCGGTAGAAGAAAATACCACGCACAATCCAGTCCAAAAACATGCCCAGCCAGATCCCCACCACGCCAAATCCTAACAGCACGCCGAGCGTATAACCCGCAACGATACGACATCCCCACATTCCGAGTAGCGAAACCCACATCGTAAATCTTGCGTCGCGCGCGCCTTTCAGCCCAGCAGGCAGCACCCATGAAGCGGCCCAGAACGGCATAAACGCCGCGTTCAGCCAGACCAGCACTTTGACCACGTGAATAACTTCTGCATCGCGAGTATAAAACGACGCCAGCAGCCCGGCGAACGGCACGGTCAGCGCCGCCAGCGCGCAAAGCCCAATGCTTGAGAGCCAGAAAATATGCCGCAGCTGTCTCTCTGGCTGCCCCAGCTGCCCTTTACCCAATCGCGTGCCGACGATGATGGTAGAAGCGGAACCGAGCGAGTTACCCGGCAGGTTAATCAGAGAAACTATCGAGAAGGCGATAAAGTTACCGGCAATCACATCGGTTCCCATACCCGCGACAAAAACCTGTGTGAGCAGTTTGCCGCCGTTAAACAGCACGGATTCAATGCTGGCAGGCACGCCAATGCCCAGCACTTCCATTAAAATGCCGGTATTGAGCTTGCTGAAATAGCTTTTGAGGGTAATTTTTAGCTTCGGGTTAAAGCCAATCGCCAGCACGTATATTACCGCCGCCGCGCCAATATAGCGGGCAATGGTCAGGCCAAGCCCGGCGCCGACGAACCCCATGCCTTTCCAGGAAAAGCAGCCATAAATCAGTACGGTACTGATAATGATGTTCAGGATGTTCATCCCGCCGTTAATCAGCATCGGGATTTTCGTATTGCCCGCGCCGCGTAAAGCGCCGCAGCCAATCAGCGCAATCGCCGCTGCCGGATAGCTCCAGGCGGTAATATTCAGATAGCTCAGAGCCAGCGCCTTCACCGTCGGTTCGGCGTTGCCGGCTATGACATCAATAATCTGTTCGCCGAAGAACTCAATGCCAATTGCCAGCAGCACGGCAAATATCGTCATCAATACCAGCGACTGTCGGGCCGCAGCCTGAGCGCGTTCCCGGTTTAGCTTACCCAGGCTGAACGCCACCACCACCGTGGTGCCTAAGTCGATGGCGGCAAAGAAGGAGATGATCACCATATTGAAGCTGTCGGCCAGCCCAACGCCCGCCATCGCTTCCTTGCCCAGCCAGCTGACCAGAAAGGTGCTCAATACGCCCATTAACAGGACGCAGAGGTTCTCAAAAAAAATCGGTACCGCCAGCGGCGTGATTTCGCGCCAGAACAGCACGCGGTAAGAACGTCTTTTGGGATACCACGCGGAACGTTTAACAGCCTGCAGCAGAGAGACTCTGAAGTTTTGCAAGATAATTCCAGCTAAAATGAGGTAAATAGACTTACCTGATGATGGTTAAAGCACGGCCGTTATGCAAAGTCTTTTTATTGACGAAAAGTGTGGTTCTGCCGCTGGTGGCGCTCCGGCGGCAAAAATTAATTTTTTTGCCGCGCGCTTTCAGATTTTATTAGCCAGCAGAGGGTTGCGCATTCGGTTCGCGTTTATTGTTACACTGCAACGGCTACCCTCAGGAGAAACCATGAAACCCCGGACTCATACCCTGGCCGATGTCGCTGCCGCCGCGGGCGTCTCTTATCAGACCGTTTCGCGCGTCATTAATCATTCAGCAAGCGTGGCGGAGCGCACCCGCCTTAAAATCGAAGCGGCGATGGCCGAGCTGAACTATGTGCCAAACAGTCTGGCCCAGCAGCTGGCGGGAAAACGCTCACGCACGCTCGGGCTGGCCACCAGCGATCTGGCATTATCAGCGCCCGCGCAGATTGCCTCTGCCATTCAGCAACGTGCCAGCGCCCTGAACTACCGTTTGGTGGTGGCGATGGCCGGAGACAAAGGGGCTGAGGGCGCGGTGCAGGAGCTGATGGCACAGCGTGTGGATGCGCTACTGATTAATCTGCCGCTGGAGAGCGCCACGGCCAGTCGCATCGAGGCTACGGCCGCCCTTCCCTGCCTGTTTCTTGATGTCCCTGAAGATGCCCCGGTAGCTTTCTGCCAGTTCAGCGCGCAGGCCGGAACGCGCCAGGGCGTTGAGCATCTGCTGTCGCTGGGCCATCGCCAGATCGCCCTGCTGAATGGGCCAGAAGAGTCTGTCGCCGCGCAGGCCCGCCATCAGGGCTGGCTGAAGGTCTTGCAGGCGCATCAGCTCGCCCCCCATTCGGTAATGAACGGTGACTGGAGCGCGCAGTCGGGCTTTCAGGCTGTGACGAATTTAATTGAACGGGGTTTACCGGAGGCATTACTGGTGGCGAACGATCAGATGGCGCTGGGCGCGTTGCGGGCGCTACATCAGGCCGGCCTGCGTATTCCTGACGATATCTCTATTATTGGCTATGACGATACGGCTGAAAGCGCCTGGTATCAGCCGCCGCTAACGACTGTCCGCCAGGATTTTGCACAACTCGGAGAACGAAGCGTGGACTGGCTGGTAGAGAAGCTGACGCAGCAGAAAGAAGTAGCGCTGTTGCAGCCGTTCGCCACCAGGCTGGTGGTTCGCGAGACGACAGCGCCGCGAAGAGAGCCTCAGGCCAGAGCCAGCGATCTTGCTGGCGAGTTACGCCGTCTGGCGCAGCGAGTGGAAGGGCTTAAATAACCAGGGGCGATCGTTGTTCGCCCTCCGACTGCTGGCAACTCAAAGCATGAGGTACACAGGTCTGGAACAAAGCGTCCTGGGCCATGGACGGCCCAGGTCGAGCTGGCAAGGATGCCGTTTTTTGCGTCTTTGTGGACGGCCTGTGTTCCTCGTGCCTGCACAATGCCCGTCGTTATCGGGCGAGCTTTGTTCGCCCTTCAGTATTGCCCGGCCGCAGATTATTGCGCTTTGGTTTCGCCCAGCGCCTTCAGTTTTTTCGACAGCTCGCGACGCTCTTTGGAGAGGTCGGCGTTTTTGATGATGTAATCATCCACGCGATCTTCGTAGTCGCTACGCATGCTGGCGATGATTTCCTGGATGGCTTCAACGCTCATGCCAGGCTTGATGTATTCACTGAGGTTATCCAGCAGCAGAACACGTTTCTGGTTATCACGAATCTTTTTCTCGATATCATGGATCTCACGCTGCAATTTGTTCTTGCGGCGGAACATCCGTACAAACTCCAGTACGTCCTGAAATGACTGCTTTGCATTTTCCATGGAGACACCTTTCGTTTAGGCCTGCCTGCGCAGGCGTTATTATCGTAGCGCTCGGCTTACATGGCCGATCGCAATTTTCAAATTGTAGAGTCGGACTGAGAATATCTTACCGCGAACCGCCCTTTTTCGCGATAAGTTGTTGCAAATCGCTTATTTACGCAGCACCAGCCGCATCAGATCCGACAGCCTTTCGAGCTGACCGACCATTTCCAGACTCAGCCAGACATAGCCATGAATCGGCGTTTCAACCCGCTCATCGCTGTCAGACTCTCGGATCAACTGACGCAGTTCCCGGGTGATTTCGGCCAGTTCGGCACTGTTGGCGGAGATTTTTTCCGTACTGCCTTCAACCACAGCCGACGACAGCGCCCGCAGCGTATTTTCCGTCATTTGCTGGGTGCGTTTCAGCGCAGGCGCATTAAGCATAATCAGCAGGCTTTCACGGGATGACCACCAGGCATTGAGCTGAAGTTCAAGGGTACAAACCATATTGCGGTTAATAGTCTGGATCCCTTCAAATACCGAGCGCGGTATCCGTGTTTCCTTACTGGAAGGCTCAATAAGCGAGCGCATTTTCACTACGCCAGTGAGCAACCGTTGCAGAGGTTGCGTCAGACGGGGTTTCTCAACCAGATTAGGGGAAAAGCCAGCATGATAAATTTTTGCTGTTTCAAGCAACGAGTCCGACAGTTTGATGCGCCAGTGAATATAGGCTTTTTGCGGATAAATGCTGGTAAACAGCAGCGCCAGAATCGAACCAAGAATAACGTCGCCGCCGCGCCACAGCGCCGTGGTCATGTCGCCCGGCGGCGCGCCGCAAATTACCGCCAACGTAATGCCGATCAGCAATGCCATATAAGGATGTTTTCCCATGGTCAGAAAACCACAGAGAAACATCACCAGCGTGCACCAGCCCAGCATAATCGGCAGGGAGTAAAGCTCCAGCTTCAGGGCAATCAGCCCGGAGACAGAGCCGAAGAGGGTTCCGCCAATGCGCTGTACGGCGCGGGGAAAAACGTTTCCCCATGATGAAATCGGCCCCATCACCACGACCAGCGTAATCAGCGGCCAGCTTCCTTCCGGGATAGCGAGCAGGCGGACCAGCAGAAAGGTCAGTACAAATGCCAGCGCAATGCGAATGCCGTGGACCGTACGGTAGTTACGATAGAGGGTGAATTCAAAGGCCGATAACGGCTTGTCGGGACGCACAGAGATCTCCAGAAGGCGGTTAAGGATCGCCGGGCATCATACCCTATGTCAGGCCCGCTGTACGGGGCATAGCGCATTTTTTCCGCCACTATTTTTTACTGCTAACAGTGGAATAACACCCTCAACATAAAACCAACAGAAAGGAGCCGAAAAATGCCGAATGGCGAGGGGCGGCTTTCTGAGAAGCCGCCCGGGAGAGTTACAGCTTCTGTTTGATAAAATCGCTGATGCGGGTAATGACACCGGCTTCGTCAACGGCCTGAAGCGTTACCAGCGGATATGAAGCGAGCTGCTTATCCCCGTCAACCAGTTGGATAGTTCCCACCTGCTCGTGCGCTTTCAGCGGCGCGGCCAGATCCTTGCGTTCAATCACGTACTTCGCTTTGATTCTCTTTACATCTTCGCGCGGTAACGACAGATAGACATCTTTATCACTGCCCACGGAAACCCGATGGGGATTACCGTACCAGACATTTTCATGTCCGATTTCCTTGCCCGCATGGAACAGCTGCACGGTATCAAAATTGTTTTGTCCCCAGAGCAACAGTTTGCGAGCCTGTTCTTCACGCCCTTTGGAACTTTTCCCGCCCATTACGACGGCAATCAGACGACGCTGCCCATCCACGCTGGAGGCGATAATGTTATAGCCCGCGCTTTCCGTATGGCCAGTTTTCAGGCCGTCCACGTGCAACGTTTTATCCCATAACAAACCGTTACGATTTTGCTGAGTGATGCCGTTCCACGACAGCGATTTCTCGCTATACATCTGATAGAAATCCGGTTCGCCAAAAATGATCGCGCGCGAAAGCTTCGCCAGATCGCCTGCCGTGGTGTATTGTCCTGGCGCATCCAGACCGTGAACCGTTTCGAAATGGGTATTGGTCAGGCCCAGCTTCTGTACATACTGGTTCATCTGATCGACGAACGCCGCCTGGCTTCCTGCTACGTAATCCGCCAGCGCCACGCAGGCGTCGTTACCGGAATCGATAATCACTCCGCGGCTGAGATCGCGTACCGAGACTTTTTCACCCGGCTTGAGGAACATCAGTGAGGAGCCTTTAAACACCGGATTCCCCGCAGCCCAGGCATCCTTTCCTACCGTCACCATGTCATCGCGCGTAATGTGCTTAGCGTCAATCGCCCGGTCGACCACATAGCCGGTCATCAGTTTAGTCAGGCTGGCCGGATTGCGGCGCTCATCAGCGTTGCCCTGCGTCAGCACCTGCCCCGTCGTGGCGTCCATCAATACCCAGGAAGCCGCATCAATCGCCGGTGGCGTCAGCGGGAAAGCGAGTGGGTTATCCTCGGCGTGCGCCACAGAGGCAAAAGCCAGAACCAGAGTGAAACTTACGAGCCGACGCTTCTTCAACGGAAAATCCTCAATAAACAGATAAAAAAACCAGCCTGTTGTACGGGATTCGATGCCATAAATCGCTAAAAAAGTGCAAGAAAATATTAATTTTCAGAGAATTAATTTGTGCCCTCTCTCCAGGAACACGTCGACGGCAAAAGCTTCAGGCCGATAGCTAAATGCTTTACCATACAGAGATATTTTCTTTTATCCGGATGTCAGCCAGTGAAACGCGAAACTTCCCCCCCTACGTTCCTTTTCCACGACTATGAAACCTTCGGCAAAAGCCCGTCGTTGGACCGACCCGCGCAGTTTGCCGGGATCCGCACGGATATGGATTTCAACATCATCGGCGAACCGGAAGTGTTTTACTGCCAGCCTGCCGACGATTACCTTCCGCAGCCGGAAGCGGTGATGATCACCGGCATTACGCCGCAGCTGGCACAGGCAAAAGGCATCAGCGAGGCGGCTTTTACCCAGCGTATTCACCAGCTTTTTAGCGAACCCAATACCTGCATCGTGGGTTATAACAACGTCCGCTTTGATGATGAAGTGACGCGAAACCTGCTGTATCGCAACTTTTACGATCCCTATGGCTGGAGCTGGCAAAACGGCAACAGCCGCTGGGATCTGCTGGACGTTATGCGCGCCTGCTACGCGTTGCGCCCGGAAGGCATTGAGTGGCCGGAAAACGATGACGGCTTTCCGAGCTTTCGTCTGGAGCATCTGACCAAAGCCAACGGCGTCGCGCATGAAAATGCGCATGATGCGATGTCAGATGTTTATGCCACTATCGCTATGGCGAAACGGGTGAAGGAAAAGCAGCCGCGCCTGTACGATTTCCTGTTCAGCCATCGCAACAAGCAAAAAATCATGACCCTGATCGATATCCCACAGATGAAACCGCTGGTGCATATCTCTGGCATGTTCGGCGCATTTCGCGGTAATACCAGCTGGATTGCCCCGCTGGCCTGGCATCCCGATAATAAAAACGCATTGATTACCTGCGATCTGGCTCAGGACATCTCACCGCTGCTGGAGCTGGATGCCGATGCGCTGCGCGAGCGGTTATACACTCGCCGGGAAGATTTGGGTGACGCGTTACCCGTCCCCATCAAGCTGATGCATATCAATAAGTGTCCGGTGGTCGCACCGGCAAATACCCTGCGCCCGGAAGATGCTGAGCGTTTAGGCATCGATCGTCAGCGCTGTCTGGATAATCTGGCACTGCTGCGCCAGCATCCGGAAATTCGGGAGAAAGTGGTGACGCTGTTTGCCGAAGCCGAACCGTTTGTTGCGTCAGAGGATGTGGATGCGCAGCTCTACGATGGCTTCTTCAGCGATGCGGATCGTTCCGCGATGAACATTATCCGGCAGACCGCGCCGGAGAACCTGCCGGCGCTGGATTTGACGTTCAACGATGCCCGCATTGATAAATTGCTGTTCCGCTTCCGCGCACGCAACTACCCGGGAACCCTTGATGAAGCCGAGCAAAACCGCTGGCTGGCGCATCGTCGTGAGATGTTGAACCCGCAGAGAGTGCAGGATTACGTGCAGGAGCTGGAGATGCTGTTTAATCAGTATGAAGGTGACAAAGCGAAGATGGCCCAGCTGAAGGCGCTGTTCGACTACGCCCGTGAGCTGGTTTCCTGAGACATTAAAAAAGGGCGCCGAAGCGCCCTTTTCTTTTAGCCGTTTACATTGGCTCTTCAGTCCACTGCGGGACCGGCTTGCGGAAGCGGTGCGTAACAACAGCCAGATAAACCAGGCCGATGGCACCCCAAACCAGGCCGAGGATCATCGAACTCTCTTCCAGGTTAATCCACAATGCACCCACTGTCAGTGCGCCACACAGCGGCAGCAGCAGGAAGTTGATGTTGTCTTTCAGCGTCTTGTTACGGCCTTCGCGGATCCAGAACTGCGAAATCACCGACAGGTTAACAAAGGTAAACGCCACCAGCGCACCAAAGTTAATCAACGCCGTTGCCGTGACCAGGTCGAAGCTGATTGCAGACAGCGCGACCACGCCGACCAGCAGTACGTTCAGTGCCGGCGTGCGCCATTTAGGGTGGACGTAGCCGAAGAAACGCTCCGGGAACACGCCATCACGGCCCATTACATACATCAGACGAGAGACGCCAGCATGTGCGGCCATACCTGAAGCCAGTACGGTGATGCAGGAGAAAATCAGAATGCCGAACTGGAAGGTTTTACCCGCCACGTAAAGCATGATTTCCGGCTGCGATGCATCTGGATCTTTGAAACGTGAAATGTCCGGGAAATAGAGCTGTAAGAAATAGGACACCACAATAAAGATCACGCCACCAATCAGGGCAGTCAGGAAAATCGCTTTCGGGATGACGCGGCCTGCGTCTTTCGTCTCTTCAGACAGCGAGCTGATGCCGTCAAAACCGAGGAACGAGAAGCACAGAATCGTCGCACCGGTAATCATTGGCACAACCTGCGCGTGTTCAGACCAGAAAGGTTTGCTGCTCGCCAGCGTACCCGCGCCTTCTCCATGGCTGACGCCATAAATCACCATACCGGTGATAGCGATCATCACCGCCATTTGCAGCACAACAATGATGCTGTTGAAATTGGCGACGGTTTTAATGCCTTTCAGGTTGGAAAGCGTCATAAAACCAACCAGTAATACCACGAAGATCCAGGAAGGAACGCCGGGCACCAGGGCTTCAAAATAAATTTTTGCCAGCAGGATATTGATCATCGGCATGATCAGATAATCGAGCAGCGACGACCAGCCAACCATAAACCCAACGTGTGGGCTGATTGCTTTCTGGGCGTACGTGTAGGCCGAGCCAGCAGACGGGAAGCGGCGTACCAGCTTGCCATAGCTCAGCGCAGTAAACAGGATCGCAATGAGAGCAAACGCGTAAGCCGTGGCTACGTGACCGTCGGTCAGGCCAGAGACGATGCCAAAGGTATCAAACAGGGTCATTGGCTGCATATAAGCCAGGCCCATCATGACTACAGGCATCAAAGTTAGCGTTTTTTTCAGGTGCGGACGTGCCGCAGAGGTCTGGGTATTATGCGACATGATTCAGCCTCCCCATAGCGTCAACCTTTCTGGGTTGAACCACAGGGAAACTTCGCGTCGTGCGAACATTTTTCTTAATCGGGGTAACAGACTGGCAGGCAGGTATGAAGGTGAAACCTGCAACGGCGCCGTAGTCATCGCGAAGGTGCTGCCCGGCTGCGACCGGAGAAATAAAGTGTTGCCCCATCGTTCTTTTCCTCAACATGACACGAATGTGTGTAAAAAGTGTATCTATCCGGTTTTAAACCGGCCTCTTTGGCAAAAGTTTTTTTCTGGCAAAAAAAATAACCGACGCACAAAGGCGACGGTTAGTTCATTTTTCAGGGGACGTATTTTGCCCTGGCTGATGGCCTTGTGACAAGTAGTTAAGTCCTTCAGCAACAATTTCTTTACTGAATGGGACTGAATAAGGCCGTTTTGCCTGCTTCAGCGCCGAATCTGATACCCTAAAATTCCAGACTTAACCCGTCACAGCGGCAGATCCAGCCCATTACAGTAGCCAGTCACCTGATTTTTTCAGGCGTTTTTCAGCATCCAGTCAATTTCCGTGGCGGTAATCAACCGCTCGAAATGCATCATTTCATGGTGTTTACAGCGGTGCCAGACAAAGCCAAAGCGTTCACCCAGCATTTTTTGCAGCGCAGGACTGTGAGCAAATTCATACAGCGCATCGCTCTGGCGGATCGGCAAAGGATTTCCTTCGGCCTGATGCCCGTTGCCCTGCACTGCCGGAGGAAGAGGTAAAGCAGCATCAATGCCATGCAGCATTCCCGCAACGACGGCTGCTACCACCAGATACGGATTAGCGTCGGCTCCCGCAACACGGTATTCCACCCGATGGTTTTCCGCTTCACCACAGGGAATACGCAGCGCAACGGTGCGGTTGTTATGCCCCCACGAAGCCTGCAACGGTACAAACGCCTCCGGCAGAAAACGGCGATACGCATTCACATTCGGTGCCAATAGCGCCATAGACGCGGGCATCAGATCGATCATGCCCGCCAGTACCCGTTTCAATAAAGGCGAATCGCTGCCGTCATCGCTGATAAAAGCGTTGCGATCGGCGGCGTCGAGCATGCTGACATGCACATGCATACCGCTTCCGGCATATTCCTCATAAGGTTTTGCCATAAAGGTGGCGTTCATGCCGTGAGTTTCGGCAACCTGGCGGATAAGACGTTTGAGTTGAATGGCGTGGTCACAGGCGCTGAGGATATTGCGGGTATGATGCAGGTTGATTTCAAACTGTCCTGGCGACGCTTCGGCCAGCGCACCGTCGGTGGGAATGCCCTGCTTTCGCGCCAGTTCTTCAATATCGCTGAGCACTTCAGCAAAGCAGTCGAGGTTATCCACTGAATAAACCTGACTCTGCATATTGCGCTCGTCACTGCCTGGCGTGCATGGGGGCTGAATATAGCCCTCCGCGTCTCGTTTTTTATCGACCAGATAGAACTCCAACTCTACCGCTACCACCGGAAAAAGCCCTCGATTGCGTAACTGCTGCCAGAGGTGATTCAGTACGTTCCGGGGTTCAACGTCAAAGGGAGTACCATCTTGATTGCGCATGGTAAGTAACACCTGCGCCAGATGCTGGGGATCGGCGGCAGAAGGGATCAGCGTGCCCTCAACCGGGACGCATATATTATCAGGCTCGCCCAGCGCCTGACCTAAACCCGCTTCCTCTACCGTGTTACCCAGGATATCCATGGCGAACACCGAAGCAGGGAAATAACAGCCCTTTTCCAGTCGGGCCAGACTGGTGACGGGAATGCGCTTGCCGCGAAAAACACCGTTTAAATCATTAAGGAGAATATCAACAAATTGCGTTTGAGGATGGCGTTCCAGATAAGCCTGCACTTCATGCTGGAACGCGCTGGTTCGCTGCTCTTCACTGTGCCTCGTGAAGTCTTCTACTTCGACGATATTGGTCATAGTGCCACCCGCCTTCGTTCAGTTCAGTAAACGTTGTTCGAAATAACAGCCACATTTCTAACATAGCGCCAACATTATCCCCCTGCAAATGTTACGTGATGTTTATTTTTACAGCAAAAATCCGTTTGAATAACCATCAGCGGGTTGCTAGATTGAATTTTGCTGGGCAAAAACGCGCCGCTGGCGTCTTTTTCGGTTGATATACTGAACAGGTCGGGGAAGAACGGAATGGGCAATATATTTAACAAGCCATTGATTGGCGTAGTAATGTGTCAGAAAGATTTCGGCGGCCATCCCACGCAGACAGTACAGAATAAATACCTTGATGCGGTGCTGGCCGCAGGCGGCGTTCCTCTGGCTTTACCTCATCATCTGATAAGCTCAGACGATCTATTAGAAAGTGCTATGGCTCCTCTGGCCGGCATTTTACTTACCGGCAGCACCAGCAATATTGAACCTCATCACTATGGCGAGACGGGGACGGAAACGGATGCCGATGCGGGACGCGACAGGCTGGCTTTTACGCTTATTCAAAAAGCCATCACCCGAAGACTGCCGCTGCTGGCTATTTGTCGGGGCTTGCAGGAACTGGTGGTCGCCACAGGCGGAACGCTGCATCGTCAGGTACAAAGCGTTGCCGGTTTTCAGGACCATCGTGAGGATAAACATTTATCGCTGGCGGAACAGTATGCGCCGGCTCATGAGGCGATTGTCGAGCCAGGCGGCCTGCTTTCTGAGCTGGTTGACGGCGCAACAAAATTCCGCGTTAACTCGCTGCACCAGCAAGGGATCCGCTCCCTGGGCTCTGTACTGCGTATTGAGGCGCGCGCGTCCGATGGCCTGATTGAAGCCGTCAGCCTGAAACAGCATCCTTTTGCGCTGGCCGTGCAATGGCACCCGGAATGGCAAAGTGAAGCATCCCTTTCCTCCCGTCAGATATTTGCGGGTTTTGTTTATGCCTGTCTTCAGCATCACCAGGAGATACGGCGATGAACGAAAGTGCACCCGGCCGCCGTTTATCAGAAATCCGCCATCAAATGGGCATGTCACAACGACGCGTCGCGGAGCTTTCCGGCCTGACGCACAGTGCAATCAGCACCATCGAACAGGACAAAGTCAGTCCGGCAGTCAGTACGTTACAAAAATTACTGAAGGTTTACGGTCTCTCTCTTTCCGAGTTTTTCTCGGAGCCGGTAACCGTAGCTGAACCCAAAGTGGTGCTTGAACCTGATGAGCTGATCGAGATTGGCAGTCAGGGCGTCTCGCTGCGTTTGATTCACAACGGCAGTCCACAGCGAACCCTTGCGATGCTGCTGGAAACGTATCAGCCCGGTACGACGACCGGCGAAAAAATCCGCCATCAGGGAGAAGAATCCGGCACGCTGCTGGAGGGGGAAATAACCCTGACCATCAGTGGACAAAGTTATCATCTGCATGCCGGGCAGAGCTATGTCATTAACACCGGCCATCCTCACAGCTTTACCAATTCTTCCGCGCAGCAGTGCCGTATTGTCAGCGCGCATACCCCGGCCACCTTTTAATGGCGTTTCAGGAGGGAGTTATGGAACATGTGCAGAGTTATTATGCCGCCTCGGTTAATCCTCACGCTCCCTGGCCACAGCTTAATGACAGTATTCAGTGTGATGTTTGCATTATCGGCGGCGGCTTCACCGGCCTCTCATCGGCGCTTTACCTGACCGAAGCGGGCTTTGACGTGGTGGTGCTTGAAGCGGCCAGGGTCGGTTTTGGCGCCAGCGGCCGTAACGGCGGTCAGGTCGTCAACTCTTACAGCCGTGATGTGGATGTTATTGAGCAGCGCTACGGCAAAGAGAGCGCGCAGCTGTTAGGTAGCATGATGTTTGAAGGTGCAGCGGTGATCCGCGACCGTATCGATCGCTATGCTATCGCCTGCGATTATCGGCCCGGCGGCATTTTCGCTGCGCTGAACGGCCGTCAGCTGCACCACCTTCAGGCGCAGCGTAAGCGCTGGCAGCAATATGGTAACCATCAGTTAGAGATGCTGGATCGGTCGGGCATGATGCGGGAAATCGCCAGCGAACGGTATGTTGGCGGCCTGCTGGATCATAGCGGCGGCCATTTGCATCCGTTGAATCTGGCGCTTGGGGAGGCAGAAGCGATTCGCCGGCACGGCGGACGCATTTATGAAAAATCCGAAGTGACTTCCGTGCAGTACGGTTCGCCTCATCAGGTGACGACGGCCACAGGCAACGTCTCGGCAAAATATCTGATTTTTGCCGGTAATGCCTATTTAGCCCCCCATCTGGAACCGAGGCTGTCACGAAAAAGCATTCCCTGTGGCTCGCAGATTATTACCACCGAGCCGCTTTCAGCAGATAAAGCCCTTGCGCTGTTGCCGAACAATCGCTGCGTGGAAGATTGTAATTACCTGCTGGATTATTACCGGCTTACTGCTGATAACCGCCTGCTGTATGGCGGCGGGGTCATTTATGGCGCACGCGAACCGGGCGATATCAAAGAGCTGATCCGGCCGAAGCTGCTCAAAACCTTCCCACAGCTGGCGGGCGTGAAATTTGACTACGCCTGGAGCGGCAATTTCCTGCTGACGCTGTCCCGAATGCCGCAAATTGGCCGGCTGGAAAACGGGGTTTACTACATGCAGGGCGACAGCGGGCATGGCGTCACCTTTACCCATCTGGCCGGCAAACTGATTCTGGAAGCGCTGAAGGGCAATCCGGCACGCTATGATGCTTTCGCCAAACTGCCGCATCTGCCCTTCCCCGGCGGCCGACGCCTTGGTGTGCCTTTAACCGCTATCGGCGCGGCCTGGTATGCGCTGAGGGATCGGTTGGGGGTTTAGCTCACTTTTATTGCAGCGGCATCTTCGCAGGGTTCGGATAGCGATAGGTAAACCCCAGCTCATCGCAGATTTTACTGCCGTCGATAATTTTGCCGCCTGAAGCGCTCTCTTCCGCCCGGAAAGTGGGCGGCGTAAGACCCAGCTGTCGGGCCACTGCCGGATAAAACACCTTACGGGACGGATGCTCAGACGCGCTCAGGTTATAAACATGCCCGCCTTCGGGCTGTTGCAACAGCAGCGTTATAGCTGCAATCACATCTTCCAGATGCACCAGATTTACGCCGTGCCCGCCATCTGCCAGGTCAGTTTTTCCTGCCAGAAAACGGCCCGGATGACGTTCTGGCCCCACCAGCCCTGAAAGTCGCAGAATATCAACCGACGTATTGGGCAACTGATGCAGCCAGTTCTCCAGCTCCACCAGCGTCTTGCCTGCAATGGTGACCGGCTCAAGCGGGCTGCTTTCGGTCATTTTCCCCGCTCCGCCGCCGTAAACAGAGGTGGAACTGGTAAAAATAATGCGGGAGATGTTAGCAGCCAGCGCGCTGTCGACGATTTGCTGCACCGCCTGCAAATAATTTTCGCCCCCTTCTGCGGTACGGCTGGCAGGTAACGTAATCACCAGCGCATCCACGTCGAGCAGTTCACTGAGATCGTCCGCGTCGCATACCATGTCCGGCGTCAGCGTCAGGCAGTAGCTTTCCAGCCCGCACATGCGCGCAGCGTCCACACCATCCTGCGTGGTTTTGCTTCCGGTCACCTGCCATCCTTTCGCAGCTAGCGACAGCCCTAACGGCATGCCCAGCCAGCCCAAACCCACTATTGCCACTCTGTTCATCCTTCGACTCCTGTAATCATCCGTCTCAATACCCGTAAATTACGCCAGCCGGTTTTCGGTGACAATCAGCACTTAATGAGAGAATTTTTCAACGTTGACAAAAAAGGGTTGCGCCCGGCGTTTGTCCTGGGTTAGGTTATTTGTCACGAAATGAATATCCATTCATCAAAGAGAATTATATGACACGCGTTCAGTTTAACCACCATCATCACCATCACCCTGACTAGTCTTTCAGGCGATGTGTGCTGGAAGACATTCAGGATCTTCCAGTGGTGCAGAACGCAAGAAAAGCCCCCGGAAGATCGCCTTCCGGGGGCTTTTTTTTGGATTTCAGTCCGGCCCTGATAATGGATGAGCTGTAGCCCGTTAAATCGAAGCAGACAGGAAAAGAGGATAAGTACCGATGTTAGATAATACGCGTTTACGCATAGCTATGCAGAAATCCGGCCGTTTAAGCGATGAATCACGCGAACTGCTGGCCCGCTGCGGCATAAAAATCAACCTGCAACAGCAGCGCCTGATTGCCTTCGCTGAGAATATGCCGATTGATATCCTGCGCGTGCGTGATGACGATATTCCTGGCCTGGTCATGGATGGCGTTGTCGATTTGGGCATTATCGGTGAGAACGTGCTGGAAGAAGAGCTGCTGACGCGTCGCGCTCAGGGCGAAGATCCCCGCTATTTAACGCTGCGTCGCCTCGATTTCGGTGGCTGTCGCCTCTCTCTGGCGATGTCGGTGGACGATGAATATACCGGCCCGCAGTGTTTACAAAACTCCCGTATTGCCACCTCTTATCCTCACCTGCTGAAAAAGTATCTCGACAAACAGGGCGTTAGCTTTAAATCTTGCCTGCTGAACGGTTCCGTGGAAGTCGCACCTCGCGCAGGCCTGGCCGATGCCATCTGTGACCTGGTTTCCACCGGGGCCACGCTGGAAGCCAACGGCCTGCGTGAAGTGGAAGTGATTTACCGTTCAAAAGCCTGCCTGATCCAGCGCGATGGCGAAATGCCGGGCGCGAAACAGGAACTGATCGACAAGCTGATGACCCGCATCCAGGGCGTGATTCAGGCGCGTGAATCCAAATACATCATGCTGCACGCACCGAGCGAGCGCCTGGAAGACATTATCTCTCTGCTGCCGGGTGCCGAGCGCCCTACCGTTCTGCCGCTGGCAGGCGATAAGAGCCGTGTGGCTATGCACATGGTGAGCAGCGAAACGCTGTTCTGGGAAACCATGGAAAAACTGAAGGCGCTGGGTGCCAGCTCCATTCTGGTGTTGCCAATTGAGAAGATGATGGAGTAACCGATGGCTAACTTCGCTACCCCTGTTAACTGGCAGGATTGCAGCACGGAGCAGCAGCAGGCGCTGCTAACGCGTCCGGCCATTTCAGCGTCAGACACGATTACGCTTAGCGTTCGCCAGATCCTCGATAAGGTAAAAGCGGAAGGCGACGAGGCGCTGCGCTTTTACAGCGCGACGTTTGATAAGACTCAGGTCGGCGCGCTGCGCGTGACCGCTGAGCAAATCGAAGCCGCTTCAGCGCGTCTTGGCGAAGAAATTAAACAGGCGATGGCCGTCGCCGTAGGCAATATCGAAACGTTCCACGTGGCCCAGACGCTGCCTGCTGTGGATATCGAAACCCAGCCGGGCGTGCGCTGTCAGCAGGTTACCCGCCCTGTCGCTTCCGTCGGTCTCTATATTCCTGGCGGCACGGCACCGCTGTTCTCTACGGTGCTGATGCTGGCAACGCCTGCCCGTATCGCAGGCTGCAAACGCGTGGTGCTCTGCTCGCCGCCGCCAATTGCCGATGAAATTCTCTATGCCGCGAAGCTGTGCGGCGTGCAGGAAGTCTTTCAGGTTGGCGGCGCGCAGGCGATTGCCGCAATGGCGCTGGGAACGGAATCCGTGCCTAAAGTCGATAAGATTTTTGGGCCAGGCAATGCTTACGTCACCGAAGCCAAGCGTCAGGTGAGCCAGCGGCTGGATGGCGCCGCCATTGATATGCCTGCCGGCCCTTCAGAAGTGCTGGTGATTGCCGATGCCGGCGCCACGCCGGCTTTTGTCGCCTCTGACCTGCTGTCGCAGGCCGAACACGGGCCGGATTCGCAGGTTATTTTACTGACGCCGTCGCTGGACATGGCCAACGCCGTGTCGCAGGCGGTGGAAGAACAGCTTGCCGACCTGCCGCGCGCCGAAACCGCCCGTAAAGCACTGGAAAGCAGCCGCCTGATTGTGACAAAAGATTTGGCGCAGTGTATTGAAATCAGCAACCGTTACGGGCCTGAGCACCTGATTATCCAGACACGCCAGGCTCGCGATCTGGTTGAGAGCATCACCAGCGCCGGTTCAGTGTTCCTCGGCGACTGGTCGCCAGAATCGGCCGGAGATTATGCGTCAGGTACCAACCACGTGCTGCCGACTTATGGCTTTACCTCAACCTGCTCCAGCCTCGGCCTGGCGGATTTCCAGAAGCGGATGACGGTTCAGGAACTGACTCAACAAGGCTTCAGTAATTTAGCACCGACCATTGAAATTTTGGCCGCGGCTGAACAACTGATCGCCCACAAAAACGCCGTTACCCTGCGCGTTGCCGCGCTCAAGGAGAAGCAATGAGCAGCAGTATAGAAGAGCTGGCGCGGGCCAACGTCCGCAAACTGACGCCTTATCAGTCTGCCCGCCGTCTTGGCGGCAATGGCGACGTCTGGCTGAACGCCAACGAATATCCGCTGGCCGTGCCTTTTGAACTTAGCCAGAATACGCTGAACCGTTACCCGGAATGCCAGCCGAAACAGGTCATTGAGCGCTATGCGGCCTACGCCGGTCTGCAACCCGATCAGGTCCTGGTCAGCCGTGGCGCGGATGAAGGTATCGAACTGCTGATCCGGGCATTTTGCGAGCCGGGTAAAGACGCCGTGCTGTTCTGCCCGCCCACTTACGGCATGTACAGCGTCAGCGCAGAGACGATTGGCGTGGAATACCGCACCGTTGATGCGCAGGAAGAGTGGCAGCTGAATCTGCCCGCCATCGCTGAACGGCTGGATGGCGTGAAGCTGGTTTACGTATGTAGCCCGAATAATCCAACCGGCAACCTGATTAAGCCGGAAGATATTCGTCAGCTGCTGGAAATGACCCGCGGCAAAGCGCTGGTGGTTGCCGATGAGGCATATATCGAGTTTTGCCCGGCGGCAACCCTTACCGGCTGGCTACAGGAGTATCCGCACCTGGTGATCCTGCGTACGCTCTCTAAAGCTTTTGCGCTGGCCGGCCTGCGCTGCGGCTTTACGCTGGCCAATGCTGAAGTGATTGCGCTGTTGATGAAGGTGATTGCGCCCTATCCGCTCTCCACGCCGGTGGCCGATATTGCCGCCCAGGCGTTGAGCGAACAAGGCGTGGCGATCATGAAACAGCATGTGAAGGAAGTTTTAGCTAATCGTGAAAAGCTGATAGCCGATCTGCGCGAGTGCGACTGCGTGGAAAAGGTGTTCACCAGCGAGACTAACTACGTGCTGGCGCGTTTTACCGCCTCAAGCGCGGTATTTAAAACGCTATGGGATCAAGGCATTATCTTACGCGATCAGAATAAACAACCGGGTTTGTCGGGATGCCTGCGCATCACTGTCGGCACCCGTGAAGAGTGCGACCGCACGATTGAAGCGCTAAAAACATTACCCGGCGCGTCCGACTCCAGGGAGCAAGCATGAGCCAGAAAGTCCTTTTTATCGATCGTGACGGTACGATTATTTCCGAGCCGCCGGAGGATTTCCAGGTGGACCGCATGGATAAGCTGGCCTTTGAGCCACAGGTTATCCCTGCACTGCTGGCGCTGCAATCAGCCGGTTACAAGCTGGTAATGATCACCAACCAGGACGGCCTGGGCACCAGCAGCTTCCCGCAGGCTGATTTCGACGGCCCGCATAACCTGATGATGCAGGTGCTTGAATCGCAGGGTATCCGCTTTGACGACGTCCTGATCTGTCCGCACAAACCGGAAGATAACTGCGACTGCCGCAAACCGAAAACCAAACTGGTAACGGCGTGGCTGGCCGAAGGCGTTCTGGATACGGCAAACAGCTATGTGATTGGCGATCGTACCACCGACCTGCAACTGGCCAGCAACATGGGCATCCAGGGCCTGCACTATTCGCAGAATGGTCTTAACTGGCAGGCCATTGAGCAGCAGCTGACCAAACGCGATCGCCATGCGCTGGTGAATCGTAATACCAAAGAGACGCAGATTAAGGTGGAAGTCTGGCTGGATCGCGAAGGCAACAGCCAGTTCAATACCGGTGTCGGTTTCTTCGATCACATGCTGGATCAGATTGCCACGCACGGCGGCTTCCGCATGAACATTGAAGTGAAAGGCGATCTCTATATTGACGATCACCACACGGTTGAAGATACCGGTCTGGCGCTGGGCGAGGCGCTGCTGAAGGCGCTGGGCGATAAGCGCGGCATTGGCCGCTTCGGCTTTGTGCTGCCGATGGACGAATGTCTGGCGCGCTGTGCGCTGGATATCTCCGGCCGCCCGCACCTTGAATATAAAGCCGAGTTTAATTACCAGCGCGTCGGCGATTTGAGTACCGAGATGGTTGAACACTTCTTCCGCTCGCTCTCTTACACCATGGCCAGCACGCTACACCTGAAAACCAAAGGCAAAAACGACCATCACCGTGTGGAAAGCCTGTTTAAAGCCTTCGGCCGCACGCTGCGTCAGGCGATCCGCGTTGAAGGCAACACGCTGCCCAGCTCGAAAGGAGTGCTGTAATGGATGTCGTCATTCTGGATACCGGCTGTGCCAACCTCTCTTCGGTAAAGTGGGCGATCCAGCGGCTGGGTTATGACCCGGTTGTCAGCCGCGAAGCCGACGTGGTATTGCAGGCCGATAAGCTGCTGCTGCCCGGCGTGGGCACGGCTCAGGCGGCAATGGATCAGCTGCGGGAACGCGATCTGATCGAGCTGATCAAAGCCTGTACCCAACCGGTGCTGGGCATCTGTCTCGGCATGCAGCTGCTCGGTTCACAAAGTGATGAAAGCAACGGCGTACAAACCCTGGGCATCATTAATGAACCCGTGCAAAAAATGACGGACCACGGGCTGCCACTGCCGCATATGGGCTGGAATCAGATTACGCCGCAAGCGGGCAATCACCTGTTTCGTGGCATTCCGGACGGCGCTTATTTCTATTTCGTCCACAGCTATGCGATGCCGGTTAATGAACACACCATTGCGCAATGCAACTACGGCGAGCCGTTTACCGCGGCGGTGCAGAAAGATAATTTCTTCGGCGTACAGTTCCACCCTGAACGCTCGGGTGCGGCTGGCGCGCAGCTGCTGAAAAATTTCCTGGAGATGTAACGGTGATTATCCCCGCATTAGATTTGATTGATGGCAACGTGGTGCGCCTGCATCAGGGCGATTACGGTCAGCAGCGCGACTACGGCAGCGATCCTTTGCCGAGGCTACAGGAGTACGAAGCTCAGGGCGCTAACGTGCTGCACCTGGTGGATTTAACCGGCGCGAAAGATCCTGCTGCTCGCCAAATTCCCTTGCTGAAAAAACTGCTGGCAGGCGTACGCGTGCCGGTACAGGTCGGCGGCGGGATCCGCAGCAAAGCCGACGTGGAAGCGCTGCTTGATGCCGGTGCAAGCCGCGTGGTCGTGGGTTCGACTGCGGTAAAACAGCCGGAAGAAGTGCAGAACTGGTTTAAAGAGTACGGTGCCGATGCCATTGTGCTGGCGCTGGACGTACGTATCGATGCTTACCGTAAAGAAGTGGCGATCAGCGGCTGGCAGGAAGCGGCAGGCGTGACGCTTGAAGAGGTTATTGCGCAGTTTCAGCCTTCGGGCCTTAAACATGTGCTTTGCACTGATATCTCTCGTGACGGTACGCTGCAAGGCTCGAACGTTGAGTTATATCGTGAGATCTCGGCACGTTTTCCGCAGATCGCCTTTCAGTCTTCCGGCGGCATTGGCTCGCTGGCCGATATCAATGCGCTACGCGGCAGTGGCGCACAGGGCGTCATTGTGGGTCGTGCATTACTTGAAGGTAAATTCACCGTCTCGGAGGCTATCGAATGCTGGCAAAACGGATAATCCCCTGCCTGGACGTACGTGACGGTCAGGTGGTAAAAGGCGTGCAGTTCCGCAACCATGAAATTATCGGCGATATCGTGCCGCTGGCACAGCGCTATGCTGAGGAAGGCGCGGACGAGCTGGTTTTTTATGATATCACCGCCTCATCGGCTGGCCGCGTGGTCGACAAAAGCTGGGTTTCGCGCGTCGCTGAAGTGATTGATATTCCTTTCTGCGTGGCGGGCGGCATCAAGTCTGCGGAAGATGCCGCGCAGATCCTCTCGTTTGGCGCCGATAAAATTTCCATCAACTCCCCGGCGCTGGCCGATCCCGAGCTGATCACCCGTCTCGCCGACCGTTTTGGCGTACAGTGCATTGTGGTGGGCATTGATACCTGGTACGACAGCGAAAGCGGTAAATACCATGTTAATCAATATACCGGCGACGAAAGTCGCACAAAAGTCACCACCTGGGAAACCCTCGACTGGGTACAGGAAGTGCAAAAGCGCGGCGCGGGCGAAATCGTGTTGAACATGATGAATCAGGATGGCGTGCGTAACGGCTACGATCTCATCCAGCTACAGAAAGTACGCGAAGTCTGTAAAGTCCCGCTGATCGCGTCCGGCGGCGCAGGCACCATGGAACATTTCCATGAAGCCTTCCGCGATGCGGACGTTGACGGTGCGCTGGCAGCCAGCGTCTTCCATAAGCAGATTATCAATATTGGTGAACTGAAAAAGTTCCTGGCGACTAAAGGCGTGGAGATTCGCACGTGTTAACAGAACAACAGCTGGCCCAGCTGGATTGGGTCAAAACCGACGGCATGATGCCGGCCATTGTGCAGCACGCCGTTTCCGGCGAAGTATTGATGCACGGTTATATGAACGAGCAGGCGCTGGCTAACACGCTGGAAAGCGGCAAGGTAACGTTCTGGTCGCGTACGAAACAGCGCTTATGGACCAAGGGCGAATCCTCGGGCCATTTCCTCAACGTGGTGAGCATCACGCCGGATTGTGATAACGATACGCTGCTGGTGCTGGTCAATCCTGTTGGCCCGACCTGTCATCTTGGCACATCCAGCTGCTTCTCCCCGGCCGCGCCCGACTGGACTTTCCTTTACCAGCTTGAGCAGCTGCTGGCCGAACGCAAGCATGCCGATCCGAAAAGTTCTTATACCGCCAGCCTGTACGCCAGCGGCACCAAGCGCATTGCGCAGAAAGTGGGTGAAGAAGGCGTGGAAACCGCGCTGGCAGCGACCGTTAATGACCGTTTCGAGCTGACCAACGAGGCTTCCGATCTGATTTATCACCTGCTGGTGCTGCTTCAGGATCAGGATTTGAACCTGAGCGCGATTATTAATAATCTGCGCGAGCGGCATAAATAGGTTTGCCTGCGAAAGTGGTGTAAAAATAAGGCTCCGGTAGGAGAAAGCCAGAATTAGAAGACCAGGCAACAGGCTGGGATCGGCCTTCAGGATATCAACATTGTGCTGACATGCGGCACATGCCTTGAGCTTATCAACATCCTGAAGGCCTTAGTTGACGCTGAAGATGTCCGAGGCATTCTTCAACTCCCCCTCAAACTGCCTCTTACTCAAGGAGAAAGCATGAGCACATTCGACAAGCTAACCGCGCTGCTCGACAGCCATCAGGCACGCTATAAAGTGATGGAACATGCAGCGACGGGTAAATGTGAAGAAGTGGCGGCGATCCGCGGCACCGCTGTCGGACAGGGCGCCAAAGCGCTGGTTTGCCATGTCAAAGGCAACGGCGTTAAACAGTACGTCCTGGCGGTATTGCCTGCCGACCAACAGGCTGATTTGAGTAAGGTGGCCAGAGCGGTAGACGGCCTGCGCGCCTCGCTGGCCAGCCCGGCGGAAGTGGATCGGCTGACCGACTGTGTATTTGGTGCGATACCGCCCTTCAGCTTTCACGATGAGCTGAAAGTATTAGTTGATCCCACACTGTGTGAGCGCAACAGCGAAATCGCGTTTAATGCCGGCCTGCTGGAAAAATCGATGGTGCTGGACGTGGCGGATTATCTGCGTGTTTGTGATTTCAGCCCGGCAAACATTCTTAAATAAGAATTCACAGGCTGATGTCTATCGTTTTATTTCTGCGAGTAAAAATCACCCCCCAAAATTAAACCATGCGGCCTTGCTTCAATACCCAGGTCCTACCACCGTGAAAACGCTCGCGCAACATCTGTTCGAAGAAAATGCAGAGCGAAACAGCCCGATGCTACCTGTCTGCCTGGTGAAGTACTGATTTAAATGACTAATCAGCGGCTAACGATTTATGACAAATGGTGTTTGCTAAAAAATTAACTTAGAATGCGCTATTAAGAACCCTGACGTTAAGATAATGAGAAACGGAATGGCCAGTCAAAAAATCAAAAAATTGCTCTTAAACATCCCCTCGGTTAGACATTATGTTGAAACAACCAATAATATCAGAAATGAAAATATTCGGTTAACGCATGAAATTGAAAAAAAAACCTCTTTAATTTCTCAGTCAAGAAGTCCAGCCCTGTTTAACTGTAGTGATGATTTTCTGACAGAAAGACTATTATCTCATCCAATAAAATCCCTTAGCGGATCGCTGACGCTAGCCAGCGAGCCTGCTCGCCACATCGCAAACCGGGTGGAGGTCGCAGAACGTTTAATCAAAGCCTATCATAAGGCTTTAGCCGATGAAGCGGCCTCTCCGCTTCGCCGGGAAGGTGAAGACTTATGGACGGGTTTATTACGTAATGAACTGCCGGAGTTGCTTAACGCTATAGACAGCCGTGACGCGGTAAAACTGGCCGATTTTTTAGCTAATTTTGGGACTTCTTATGTCTGGTTTGGCGGTATAACAACCTGTATTGACGGTTTCAATAAGGATTTACGTCCCGAAAGTATCGCCTTAACCTACCATGATAAACTTGTCAGCCTGGCGGAGAGCCTGGGCGTTTTACGCTACGAAAGCCCGGAATCAGGTCCATGGGGAGACAACATGCTCTCGGATAGCACCGACGTGCTGAACAGGATAGCTCATAAAATCGGCATAGATATTCATCCCCCGATGGGCATAATTCACACAGACGGCATTAAAGCAGGCAAGAGTGTTTTGCACTATCGCCATATTAACGCCCTGTATAGTGCGCTCCGGCTACATGCGCTCAATAAAAAGCAGGAAGCGGTTTGTGAATTTGGTGGCGGCCTCGGCATAACCGCTATGTATTCACTTCGCCTGGGCGTGAAAGATTATACAATTTTCGATTTACCTATTACCTGTCTGCTTGCCGGGCATTATCTTATTCATGCCATTGGCGAAAATAATGTCGTGCTCTATGGCGAGGAAGCAAAGGAAAATGCTGTGAAGCTGCTGCCTTATTGGGAATGTCAAAAACAGGATGATAACAGATTTTCCTATGCTCTGAATCAGGACAGCCTACCTGAAATTTCAGACAACCTTATTAAGGAATATTTAACACAGATAAAGAAAATGGTAGCTAAAGGATTTCTTAGTATTAATCACGAGTGCTTTCATCCTCGCACAGTAATGCGTTTTACCGAGGAGTCCGGCGGATTTGAGCTTTTACACCGTTCTAAATGTTGGGTGCGGGATGGCTATGTAGAAGAGTTTTATACTTTACAAAATTGATGACAGGCTTATAAAAATGGAACAAAAAGTTCAGGCTGCTTTTGGGGCATGCTTTAAAAAAGGTAACAGGTCAGTTTATCTGGCGGTAATACTATTCTCTTTCCTGTTGCTGTCAGCCATATTTTACATAAAACCTCCATTTGGTTCCCCGGATGAAGCGACACATCTTTTCAGAGCAGATAGCCTGGCGCAGGGCTATATCTTGCTTGAGCCCACAGGGAAAGACGGTACTACCGGTGGTGAAGTTAATGCCTCACTGGGCAAAGCGGTGCTGAAATACAGTGACTATGTACACACTCACTCGTATAGAGGAAGTGATAAGTTCATTGAAGAATTAAAGTCGTTAAAGTGGGAAAGTAAAAATGCGGAGATTGGACTACCGACAACGGCCTTTTATATGCCCTTTGTCTATATCCCTCAGGCTGTGTCTTTTTATGTGGGTGAAAAGCTGAATCTCAGCGTTTATTCAACCTACGCGCTAATAAATTACGTTACCTTTGGTATATGCATTATAATTTTTTTAGCTGCTTACAGAATATACCCTATTCCTCTTTTCTCGCTTTGCCTGATACTCATGCCGATGTCGGTTTATCAGATTTTTTCGCCCACTATTGATGGCATAAGTCTTGCGCTTACCTGCCTGGGCATGTCATTTTTTATGACATTGCTTAACAGTGGGAATAATGATACCGAGAAAAACTGGCGATACATCCTGTCAGGTCTGGCACTGTGCATTATTATTGTAATCGGCAGCCGAGCCAATTTAATTTGCATGGTATTGATTCCGCTGTGGCTGTTCTTCATTTCCAGAAAAAAAACGTATTTGGCGGTATTTCTTATTGTATCCGTTATTACACTGGGCTGGATTGGTTATTCGATAACAAGCTCTTATGACCCCTCATCGGTGAAGCATGGCGGATTAAGCAATGCACAGATAATCGCCTACTACATCAAGAACCCCCTGGTTACCCTGAATATAGCGATCGGTACTTTTACAAACAGTGACAAGCTATTCTTTTACTATAACTCATTGATAGGAAACCTGGCGTGGCTTGACGCCCCCATCCATAAAACAATCCGTAACCTTTTCGCTATGTTACTGGTGGCTTCATTACTGGCACATCTGGTAGTCGGAAAATTAAAGACAAGCCGCGCGACAGCATTTCTAATCGCCATACTGGCTGTTGCATCGCTTACCTTAATTTTCGCAGCGCTGCTGGTTCAATGGTCTACCTTCCCAACCGAGGAAATAGATGGCGTTCAGGGAAGATATTTTATTATTCCCTTAGTAATTCTGGGGTACGCGCTGCCGCAGCTCAGATTCAATAAAAAAGCCACTGCCCTGATACTGGTTAGCCTGTCAGTTGTTTCTGTTGCTACTATTTATGTCACGCTTAATCAGCGCTATCATACGACTATTGATATTCCGCAAGAACGCGACGTGAAGCGTGACGGGACTATTTATAACCTTGACGGCGAAAACCATTTACAGTTTGGGATAAGCACCCCTAATGGCAAAGTCAAAAATGTCAATGTGTTAATGGCCAACTATCGCAGAACAGCTAAAGGCATAGTTTCTTTACATGTCTGCTCAGAAGGTAACTGTGTCGATGCCAGTTCCGATATCAGCAACCGACCTGATAACGCCTACTACAGGTTTAAATTTGATAAACCTTTAAAAATCACTAACGGAGCAGTAACGATGGATTTCTCTTTCAAAAAAGTTGGTAATTCCTCTCCGGCGGCGTTATGGCTGTTTGAACAAAAAGATGACGAAACGATCCAAATTCCTAAAATGCAGTTTAAGTATAGCAGTATTAAATAATGGTTCTGTAGGTCATACAGATAACATTTAAGCGTGACCATAAAAAAGCTATCCGGTGCCTGGCCCGGATAGCCAGCAGAATCAATACCCCTGGTAATATTTGCAGCAAGAACAGCCACCGCCGTAGCTAACGATAATAATTAGGCTGTATTGATAAAAAAAAAGCCGATAGCATACGCTAACGGCTCTTTTTTTAAAGACCATTTATCTGTAAATGAAACTAAGATTTTACGGCAATGATGATTCCGATCATAATTAGGGCTACCCCGAAAAAATACTGATAGGTGAATTTTTCGCCCAAAAACAGATAACTTCCAATAGGGACGATGGCAAAAGCAAGCGCCATCAGGGGATAGGCCTTGCCCAGCTCTATCTTTTGCAAAACCCAGACCCACGCTATCGTCGTAATACCATAAAGCGCAAAGGCACAAAATAATATTGCCAGCGCGTTAAAAGAAAACATGGTGCCACTTTTATGCATAGCGATGGCGCTAAGCTTAAACATTATTTGCCCTGCGGCAATACCAAGAACGCACAATAGCGCGACTAAATAAAACATGATTACTTATACCTGCGATGGAAAGCTCTTTTAGGCGTGTTTGCCACATCATGACCGACAAAAGCCATAATAAACTGTATGCCGATAATAATTGGTAATGCGGCTAACATTATAGCACCGGACGTTGTAGGAATACCGCTCTGGATAGAGTGAACCCAGTGCGAAATACCGGTACAAAATCCAAAAAGCAACATTAGCAGCCCAACAGGTAACTCTATCGAAGCCAGGGACATGTCGCGCAGGTAGTAATTATAAAAAACCCTCTTACAAAAATTCCTGCCGTGTTTAAACAAAAAATCGCCGATAATTTTAGAAATCTTTAGATTAGATACTTCTTCTTCATACTTGGCATGCATAGGGATATCGATCACAACAGCTTTTAGTGTATTAAGTCTGAAAAGCATGTCAGATTCGAAAAAATATCTCTTACTTATTTTATTTAACGGCAGGTTTTTAATAACATCTTTATGGATTGCCGTATATCCATTCGTCGGATCGAATATATTCCAGTAACCCGAAGATATTTTCGTCATAAAGGACAAAACTGCATTGCCAAACAGCCTAATTTTAGGCATGGCCATAATGTTTTCAAGATTGAAGAAGCGGTTACCTTTAGTGTAATCGGCTTCACCACTTATAATAGGCGCGATAAATTCGCACAGTAAAGACGGATCCATCTGCCCATCGCCATCAATCTTAACAATGACGTCAATATCGTCTGCTAAAGCTGCACTGTAGCCATGCATTACTGCTCCGCCAACGCCCTGATTAACGCTGTTACGCAGGACTGTTACTCTCAAATCCGTATTATTTTCTTCAATAAAATCGCCAGATCCTTCCGGGCAACAATCATCTACGGCATAAATTTTGTCCACTTCAGGTCCAATAGCCTGAATCACCCCTAAGATGTGGCTTTTTACCTTATAACAGGGGATAACAACAGCAACAGCGATCTTTTTACTCATAGAGATTCCTTAAAGTGACAAAGGGAGAAAGTCCTTTTATAAAATAAAGGAACAGACTAATAAAATTTGTCTCACAGGTAAACTAAGTTCTTATGTAATTTCAGGCTGGATGAACCTGAAAATATGATGGTGGATCGCGACCAATGACGAAAGAGGCTTGATTTGAGGCACGTTAACCTAAAAGATGATAATTGATCGCGCTCGATTATTTGAAGACAGGGGGTGAAATTATATTTATATGACAAAAGGGCTTCAGAATGAAGCCCCTGGAATTACTCATGTAGCAGCTAAAATTAATCCAGCCACTCGGTGTGGAACACACCTTCTTTATCAGTACGCTTGTAGGTGTGCGCACCGAAGTAGTCACGCTGAGCCTGAATCAGGTTCGCTGGCAGCACCGCAGAACGGTAGCTGTCGTAGTATGCGATTGCAGCAGAGAAGGTTGGCGTTGGAATACCGTTCTGAACGGCATAGGCCACAACGTCACGCAGCGCCTGCTGGTATTCATCCGCGATGTTTTTGAAGTATGGCGCCAGCAGCAGGTTAGCGATTTCTGCATTGTCTGCATAAGCATCGGTAATTTTCTGCAGGAACTGCGCGCGGATGATGCAACCAGCACGGAAGATCTTAGCAATCTCACCGTAGTGCAGATCCCAGTTGTTTTCGTCAGAAGCCGCTTTCAGCTGAGAGAAGCCCTGCGCGTAAGAAACGATTTTGCCCAGGTACAGCGCGCGACGCACTTTCTCTACAAACTCCGCTTTTTCGCCGCTGATAGTCTGCACGGTTGGACCGCTCAGAACTTTAGAAGCCGCAACACGCTGGGTTTTCAGAGAAGAAAGGTAGCGGGCAAACACGGATTCGGTGATCAGGGACAGAGGCTCGCCCAGGTCCAGAGAGCTCTGGCTGGTCCATTTGCCGGTGCCTTTGTTCGCCGCTTCATCCAGAATAACGTCAACCAGGTATTTACCGTCTTCATCTTTTTTCGTGAAGATGTCTTTGGTGATGTCGATCAGGTAACTGCTCAGTTCGCCTTCGTTCCACTCGCTGAAGGTCTTCGCCAGATCTTCGTTGCTCAGGTTCAGGGCATTTTTCAGCAGGGAATAGGCTTCAGCAATCAGCTGCATGTCGCCGTATTCGATACCGTTATGCACCATCTTCACATAATGACCCGCGCCGTCCGGACCAATGTATGCAACGCAAGCTTCACCTTCTGCGCGGGCAGCAATCTTATCCAGGATTGGCGCAACCAGCTCATAAGCTTCTTTCTGACCGCCAGGCATGATAGATGGACCTTTCAGCGCACCCTCTTCGCCGCCGGAAACACCGGTACCGATAAAGTTGAAGCCCTGCTCAGACAGCTCGCGGTTACGACGAATAGTGTCTTTATAGAAGGTGTTGCCGCCGTCGATCAGGATGTCGCCTTTATCCAGATGTGGAGTCAGAGAAGCGATGGTTTTGTCGGTCGCTTCACCTGCCTGTACCATCAGCAGAATACGACGCGGTTTCTCAAGGGATTCAACAAACTCTTCGATGGTGTAGTAAGGAGCCAGCTTTTTGCCTTCGTTTTCTGCGATGACTTCATCGGTCTTTTCGCGTGAACGGTTAAAGATGGAAACGGTATAGCCGCGGCTCTCAATGTTAAGAGCGAGGTTACGGCCCATTACTGCCATACCTACAACGCCGATCTGTTGCTTGGACATTACATACTCCTGTCTGGGGATTACATAGACTTAAAGCCCGTATTCAATTCATATTAACTGAAGAGTAAGGGCTGTTGGTAGCAATAGGTGTGATAGGTATCTAAAATGTTCCGGGTAACATGCTTACTATTTAAACGATGCCACCTCAAAACGTTTTTATCAGACCATTTTCCAACCATTTTTATGAAAGAACTTAATCATTGAAGAGGTAAACAACATAATATGTTTAAGCCCTTTTCGTGAAGCATTACCGCCATGATGAACGACTTCCACTTGTGGAACATAGGCAACTTTTGTCAGTCTGGCCGCGCGCCAACTCAGATCGGTATCTTCAAAATAGAGAAAATAGTCAGGGTCAAACCCGCGCAGTTCTTGCAGGACGCTGTTTCTGAAAAACATAAAGCAACCACTAACTATAGGGGGATTCCAGTAGACATTATCCAGGGTAATATCCTCAGCCATATTATAGTTAGCAAGCCGTTTTTTTAAGATTTTCCTTATAAAGGATGGCGCGAATCCACGTAGCAAAAGGGTAAAAACACTGGGATAACGCTTACATAAAAATTGTCTCTCGCCATTACGCCAGCGAGCAAGGGGTGAGAGTAGGCCACATTCAGGATGTGAGCTTAGAAAATCCAGGGCTACCGCAAGTGTATTTTCATGCAAAATAATATCCGGGTTAAGGATGAGGTGATAGTCTGCATTTGCATTCATAGCAAGGTTATGAGCACGTCCATAGCCAAGGTTTTCACCGGCAATAATAACCTCGCAGAAACAATACTTTTCTTCCAGAACGCGGTGGCGCTCATTTTTTTCTTTATAGCCGTTTTCGATCAGGATCACTTCAAAACGCGTAGCCTGACAATGCTTAAATGCAGTTTCCAGTGACCCCATCAGGGCAAAAATGTCATCATCAATATAGTAAGTTACAACAGAGACACGCAGGATCCTGCTTGCAGTAGCGGAATTTAACTCATCAACATTGTCGGAAATTTTCATTTCAATTCACACTTACCTGATTTGCTATTTATGCCGTCCCGACATCCCCGAATGATAGCTTTGATATTTTTGAATCTTTGCCCGGCAAACAATAACAAAATAGTCATTTTGATAGCAAGTTTATAGCAATCTACAATTTTCCAGCTCACCGGGATAAATTTTCTTTTATAAAGAAGAATAGCATTTCTTACCATATAGTAGTGGCGCTGAGGAGAATGCACGGCAACATTTCGCCCCATGAAAGCTATATTATTATCACCCAACGCATGATGCATCTGTGCAGAAAAGCAGCCATATGAGCGTAAACCTTTTGCCCTGGCACGGAGCGCCCATTCTATATCAACATAATCAATAAAAAGAGACGCGTCCATCAGACCCGTCACTGCCAACGCACGCACAGGGATCAGAGAACCTGAGGCAATCAAATGATCAACTTCAACGATGTTGCTGCTGTCATTTTGCGCCATTTTAATGATGCTCAATCCCTCAACACGGATAAAACGCGCCTGGGAAGCCTTTTGTCCATTAGTAAAGTTAGGGCCGATTGCCGCCGCGTCAGTTAACATTGAAAAACCCCGGACCAGCTCCTCAACCATATTTTCGGCAGGCAGGCTGTCCTGATCCATGAGCAGGACATAAGCGTAACCCTGCTCCATCGCTCTGGTAATTCCGTGGTTTTGCGCGGCAGCGATGCCGAGATTTTCTTGCATTTTCAGCAAAGAGACATTATCCGGGCAGCCTGAGATATACGCCTCCAGCGCTGCCACATTTTCTGAACCATTATCGACAATAACGACATCTACATTGCTGTTGAGCAAGACAGCAACCTGGCGAGATAAGTCTTTAATGACAGGCTGCCAGGTGACCGTTATGGCCAAAATTTTCTCGTTCACTTTACATTACCCTGATTAAAAAGGGCCAGAGGCCCTTTTTTCAGTGAGCCGAACGGTAAATCTCTACCAGTTCTTCATATTGTTCATCGAATGAGCGAATATGGGAGTGCGGAAGGTCTTCCATCTTTCCTGCAGGAAGCTGCCTGAAGTGAGCTATCGTAGCGACGATGGCTTTTTCAAGTTCTTCGGCATTATTATTGAACGGTATGATCGTTCCATTACGTCCTTCAATAATGTCTTCAGCCGCACCTCCTGCATCGGAGGTGATAACCCATACGTTACGCACCAGCGCTTCGCGCACCGTCAAACCGAAGCTCTCTTTTGACTGAGTAGGATAAATCAGAACATCAATACTGTTATAAAAATCATCCATTGTTTCCTGGCTAAAAGCCGGGGCCAACTGATAATTTTTGAAGTTCGCAAGGTCCGACTCGCTAAAGGAAGAGAAGCCCAGCGCGAGAGTGTTATCGATAATAGTCAGCGCCGCATCTTGGGCCGAAATATTTTTGAAAGCAGCCTTGAGAAGGTGGAAGCCTTTGATTTCAGTATTACCGCCCAGGTAACCAAAGCGAAGCGTAGTAGGCCTGGTTCTTTCGATGTTGACAGCTGGATAATTTACACCGTTTTTGTTGACCGAGATTTCCTTAAACCCTTCGCTTTTATAAAGGTCGCGACAGAAGGCTCCAGGCGCCAGCAAAACAGAAGCAAGAGAAAGCGCATCACGCTTTTTCTGATTATAGTAAATTTTATTTTTATCGCGCTCGTCGGCAGGATGCTTGTCCTGATAACTCAAAATAAACTGGTGTTCATATAGCCACCAGTAATCATGCGTTGTGACAATCACAGGGATTTGCCTCTCAGCACACATCTCAAGCATCGTCACGCCTAATCCCTGAATCGAATGGAAATGAACCGCATCGGGTTTAACAATATCCAAAACTTGAGAAAAGGCAGGCTCGATTTTACGATTAACTATGTGTTCATTTGGTTGCAAAATACGCGGCAGGCCAATCCCAAAACATTCATGATCCCATGACTGATAACGACGTAATTCATACGCGGGCACATACTCTTCAGATAACGACGTTAAAACATGGATATTTATATCTTCGTTACTGGCAAAGCGCTTATTAATTTCCTCTGCCACCACTGTCGCGCCGCCGAATGAGCGAGGATTATAGTAGCAATTTACCGAAAGAATATTTTTCTTGTCGTTTTCATTCAAACGAGCATAGTCAGAAATAATATTTTTTACTTGTTCATGCGCAATATTTTCGGGTAAGTAGTGCTCATAAACAGAATGGTAGGCCTGTGCACCCACTTTAGTACGCAGCGTTTCCGACTCTATCAGCTGCATTAACACATCTTCCCATTCCTGCGGTGTTTCGCAAAGAAAACCATTCTCACCATGTTTGATAACACGGCTAAAAGTGGGCCTCGGTGAGCAAACGCTTGGTATAGAAAGTATAGATGCTTCGATATACTTAATATTACTTTTCGAATAGTTAAATATGTAATCTTCCAGGGGGGCAAGACTGATATCACATTCAGCAAGAACTTTTAAATAATCGCGGTATGGGCATAAATCAATATATTCAACTTGCGCTTCAACCTCTTTGAATGAGGCAGGTAAATCAAGATTGCCGATTAATCTGAAATGGACGTTCTTGTTTTGCTTAAGGACACTCACTATTGCATCAGCGGCTTCTAAAAAATCAATATTATGGGTGGTCGTGCCCGAACCGTAAACAATTCTTATAATACCATCTTCAAGACTTTTTCTGCCGGTGGTAATCGATTCAGCCGCTGTAATGGTTTCTGGATCAAGCGCATTTTCGACAACGTAAGCATATTTAGCCCCGGCTTTTACCATTTCGTCAGCCAGATGCTGGGTAGAAGCAATAGCGCCGCTACACTGTAGCATAGCACTTTTATAAAGGTGTGCGCCGTCAAGAAGCCCATTATAAGTGGCCGTATCCAGAGCCTGTAATGTTTTGCTGTTACGCAAAATTTCGGCGTCGAAAATCAGATCATCCACTTCCCATAAGGTCGTTATATTGAGGCGTTTGCACTCAGCAAAGACCGGATCAAGGCTGGCAAAACCAGGGACACGATAAAATATTACCAGCGTATGCGACTGCATTGCTTTAATGCATTCGTTTTGGTGGCTCCATGGCAAAACGGTGACTTCAATACCGAGTCGATTGAAAAGTTCAACTTTCTGATCAACGCGATACTTTTTACATTGCGGGATAGAAACTTCCGCGATAATAAGAACTTTAGGAACGAGTAGCGCCTCAGCGCGCAACGTGACGGGAGCAAGGGCCTTCGACTCAACCACTGCAGAAAGCTGTTGCAGTTGATTAATATAACGAAGCTTATTGATCAAGCCACGAAAACCATGCTGGTTATAAATATTTTTTGCCCGATTAATACTCTCGCTCAAACCGTAATCTCTGACGATTTGACCTGAAAGATCTACGCCTTTTTTTACTTTGCGTAAATGTGTAGCTGACTTGCGCAGAGGTTGCGTTACTTTCCAGCTCGTTGATGTCAGTAAGGCATGATTATCATGAGATAATCTATGTATTAACTCATCTTTCTCAGCGACCTGTTGGCGCAGTTTTTCTTCATTTTCTTTGTAATGAGTAATATCTGCTTTAAGCCTTCTAATTTCATCAAGATTCTTACTTAATTTCTTTTCAGCACTGCTCAGATTTTCTTTAAGTTCTTTCCATTCCATTTCAGGGAAAGTTGGCAGGTTCCGCCATGGATTATTGAACTGGTCCTGAGGCTCGTTAAAGGAGCCGTGGATATTACTATGGCCCTGTACGACGGTTTCAACTTCGCCGGCAATTACACGCGGCCCCAGAATATTACTTTCTTTTTTTCTTTTTTGAATGATGCATAGTGAATTTACGAAAGTAACGGAATGAATTTCACTGTAATCAACAGTATCGAAATCGATACAGTCGTAGTGTTCATAAAACGGTCGTAAATAGTCTTTTTCCTGCTTGTTACTTCCCCAATGCTCATGATTGGGAATATCACCCAGCTTTTTCAAAAAAGCCATTGAAGAATAGGGATCATACAGGCCACCTTCAAAATTTAGCCAGTAGCTACAATGAAGGTCTTCAATAATATAAAAACCATCCTCTTCTATCAGGGGGAAATAGAGAAGGAAAGATTTGATGATATCAGAAGAATCGTGCGATCCATCATCAACAATGACATCAAAACGCGGTGAAATTTCTGTAATACAGTTTCTAACTTTCGCTGTAGAAGAATTCCCAATGACCAGGCTTATCTTTGTGTTGTCATATTCCAGTGACGCACACTTTTCGTTGATATCGCAACCGATAATGTTATTAGCATTCGGAAAATATTTAGACCAAATCTCCAGGGAACCGCCATTTTGCACGCCAATTTCAAGGAAATTTACCGGCTTTTCCTGTAGAGGAGAAAGGAATTCATGGTAGGTTTCTAAATAAATCGTCCATTTATCGGAAGATTTTCCATGATGATTTTCGTAGAGTTCAAAAAGTGTCTTCATTTGATTTCCATCTTAACTTCATCAAATTTTATACCTACCAGTCCCCAACGTACTTCACTGGATGAAACATTGATAATTAGTGCATCATGAAGCAAGTGGTGCTGTACATGGTTATTAATATCGCCATTAGCCAATGACACCATCATGGCATATTCACCGTTTGGTAGCATAGGGAGCGTAAACGTATATTCAGCTTTAATTTTGTCGCCAGCCGTAACAGGCACTGGATTACGCGCGGTGAAGGGCAACGTATTTTCACCAAAAAGAACCTGTCCCAGGCGATCTTTTACCAGAAAACCAATAATGGGAGCGTCAAACTCCTGATGAACCGTTGCTTCAACAGTCAGCTTAACCGCTTCGCCACCCTTATAGATGTGTCGGGTATTGCCAGTTTTTATATCAGCGAAGGAAACGGAATTTATTTCACCCCCTCCTGTTTTCCAGCCATTGGCTTCGGAAAGGTTATTTTCGATACCGTACTGGGTATTATAATTTATCGCTGACTCAAGTGCTGCCGCTTCGTTATCGTTTCCGGTAGCAATCGGTTGAGCATCTTCGGACATCGGTGCTGCTTTCAGGCTTTCAAGCTTAGCTTCATCACCATAAACTTCCTGAAGCGTGTATTGCAGGTATTTTTCCGCAATATCTTTCGCCTTGCCGGAGGTTATCATTTTTCCCTGATGAAGCCAGATGGCCTTATCACAGAGGTTGATCACCGAGCTGGTATCGTGACTGACAAAAAGCAGCGTGCCGTTTTCTTTAAATTTACGGATAAAGCGCATACATTTTTGCGTAAACACGGCGTCTCCGACGGCCAATGCTTCGTCCACCACTAATATGTCGGCGTCAACGTGCGCTATAACGGCAAATGCGAGACGGACATACATGCCACTGGAGTAGGTTTTTACCGGCTGATCTATATGTTCGCCGATTTCGGCAAAGGCCAGGATGCTTTCATAGCGGTCCCGGATTTGTTCATTGGTCAGGCCATAAAGTGACGCGGCCATAAAGACATTTTCATGTCCGGTAAATTCCGGGTTAAAGCCTGCACCCAGTTCCAGCAAGGCGGCGATTTTACCCCCGACCTTCACCTGTCCATCTGTTGGGTTCAACGTCCCGCAGATCATTTGTAACAGCGTCGATTTTCCGGAACCGTTTCTTCCAATAATCCCGACCGTCTCTCCCTTTTTCAAGGTGAAGGAAACATCATTCAGCGCCCAGAAATCGCGATAGAGCTTTTTTCGGCTGCGATAAAACATCTGTAATAGCCGATCTTTAGGGGAGTCGTAGATTTGATAACACTTACTGAGTCCCTGAACGGTAATGATATCTTCAGATGACATCTGCAAACCCCTTGCGCGTTTTCTGGAAAAAGTAAAAACCGGCCCAGGCAATAACAGTACTTATTACAAAGCCGATCAGCCAGGACGTCATATCGGGAATTATTCCCCAATACATTACCGCCCTGGCCTGTTCAATAAAGTGTGCAAGTGGGTTTAATAACAGCCATGAGCGGATGCTGGCCGGTAGAGCAGACGTCGGGAAAAATATAGGCGAAAGGAACATCAACACCATAGTTATGATACCGACCAGCTGACTGACATCACGAATATAAACGCCTAATGCAGCCAGAAACCAACTCAGCCCCATCGTCAATAATATCAGAGGTATCAGCACCAGCGGCAGCAGCAGCAGCGTCAGATGCGGGATGCCCACTTCAATAACGTAAAACACCAGCCAGACTACGCAGCTGATAAAAAAGTGAAATAGCGCTGCGCCCATATTAACCCACGTTAATATTTCCAGCGGGAATATCACCTTTTTAACATAGTTCGCATTAGCAATAATTGTGCCTGGAGCCTTGTTAATACATTCGGAAAAAAGATTGAAAATAATTAAACCTGAGAATAAAACCAGCGCAAAAGCCGATTTAGATGTTTGACCTTCACTCCATTTAGCCTGAAACACTACGCTAAACACGAAGGTGTAAACCACGAGCATTAATACGGGCGTAAAAAAGGACCATAGCAGGCCCAGCATTGAACCCCGATATCGGCTGATCACTTCTCTTTTTGTTAGCGTGTAAATTAAACGACGATGTATCAGCATCGTCTTAACCAGGGCACCCGGTGTTTTTGCCTGTTCGTTCATTTAGAAAACCTCTGCATCCTGAAGACGAGGTGCGTGCTGGTCTTTGTCGGAAAGAAGAACGTCTGAGATTTTCCAGTCAATTGCGATATCAGGATCGTTCCACACGATGGAGCGCTCGCTTTCTTTGGCATAGTAATTAGTAGTTTTATAAACAAACTCTGCGGTTTCAGTTAGCGTGACAAAACCGTGTGCAAAACCGGCAGGGATCCATAACTGCCGTTTATTTTCAGCGCTCAGCTCCACCCCTACCCACTGTCCGAACGTGGCTGAACCCTTGCGGATATCGACCGCAACATCAAATACTTCACCTTCGACGCAACGCACCAGTTTACCCTGAGCATTTGGATTTAACTGATAATGCAGCCCGCGTAATACGCCCCGCGATGATTTTGAATGATTATCCTGCACAAAGCTGACGGAAGTCCCCACCGCTTCATCGAAAAATTTTTGGCTGAAGCTTTCAAAAAAGAAGCCGCGATGATCGCCAAAGACCGTTGGCTCAAAGATCAGGACATCGGTTAAAGACGTAGTAATAACCTTCACGTTTTTTCCTTCCAGTTTAGTCAGAGCATTATTTCTTAATCAAATTCAGCATATATTTGCCATAACCGTTTTTTGCAAAAGGTTTAGCCAGTTCTTCCAGCTGAGCACTGGTTATAAATTTTTGCCGCCAGGCAATTTCTTCAATACAGGCAATTTTCAGTCCCTGACGATGCTCGATAGTCTGAATAAAGTTTCCGGCTTCAATCAGACTTTCATGTGTGCCGGTGTCTAGCCAGGCGTAGCCTCGTCCCATCGTAACAACAGAGAGGAGACCTTTATTGAGATAAGCCTGATTGATATCGGTAATTTCAAGCTCGCCACGGGCTGAAGGTTTAAGGCTTTTCGCGATTTCAACTACGCTGTTGTCATAAAAATAGAGTCCGGTCACGGCATAATTACTTTTTGCGACGGCGGGTTTCTCTTCAAGAGAAATAGCAACGCCGTCCTGATCGAATTCTACAACGCCATAGCGCTCGGGATCATGAACATGATAGGCAAACACCGTTGCCCCTGTTTTTTTATTCTTAGCAGCTTCAAGCTGAGGGACCAAATCGTGGCCATAAAAAATATTATCCCCCAGAATCAGCGCGCAGGAGTCATCCCCAATAAATTCTTCACCGAGGATAAAAGCTTGCGCAAGACCATCAGGACTCGCCTGCACTTTATACTGAATGGAGAGTCCCCATTGCGAACCATCACCTAATAAACTTTCAAAACGAGGCGTATCCTGAGGCGTGCTAATAATAAGAATGTCGCGAATCCCCGCCATCATCAGCGTGCTCAGCGGGTAATAAATCATCGGCTTGTCGTAAATAGGCAATAATTGCTTACTCACCGCCATCGTTACCGGGTAGAGTCTGGTCCCTGAGCCGCCTGCTAAAATAATACCTTTATTTTTCATGTTCTCGCACCCGTTAAACAGCCTCGAATGAGGCTTTATCATCAATTTAAATAATTTCGCTAAGCATACGCTGTACACCTACCCGCCAGTCAGGCAGGGTCAATGCGAAGGTTTGCTGGAATTTATTGATATTAAGTCTTGAATTAGCTGGTCTTTTAGCTGGCGTAGGGAAGGCAGAAGTCGTCACAGGATTTATTTTTTTTACCTGAAGATTCATCCCTTTTTCTTTTGCTGTTTCAATAACGAAACCAGCATATTCATGCCATGTCGTTGTACCATTGGCTATCAGGTGATAGATTCCGGAAAGCTGTGGTTGCCCCTTAGCCTGACGAATAGCATGAGCCGTGCAGTCAGCAATTAATTCGGCTCCCGTGGGCGCACCAAACTGGTCATTAATAACGGAGAGTTCCTCTCTGTCCTTAGCCAGTTTTAGCATGGTTTTTGCAAAATTGTTGCCTTTGGCCGCATAGACCCAGCTGGTACGGAATATCAGATAGCTGCTGCACGTGGCGATAATTGCCTCTTCCCCGGCGCGTTTCGTTTTACCGTATACGCTTAACGGCTCCGTGCGGTCGGTTTCGGTCCAGGGTTTATCTCCCTGACCATTGAATACATAATCAGTAGAATAATGAACGAGTAGCGCGCCTGCTTTTTCAGCAGCATCCGCCATTTTTGCTACGGCTTCGGTATTTAATAAGGCAGCGATTTCAGGTTCGGATTCCGCTTTATCGACAGCGGTATGGGCCGCAGCATTGACAATGACGTCTGGTTTGAGCGCGTTAATAGTAGCAGCAATACCCGCAGGATTAGCCAGATCGCCACAGTATTCTGTGGAGTGCCGATCCAGCGCAACCAGATTACCCAAAGGTGCCAGCGCACGCTGCAACTCCCAACCAACCTGACCGTTTTTTCCGAATAAAAGGATGTTCATTAGTCACGCTTCTCGTAGTTTTGCTCAATCCAGCTTTGATAAGCACCGCTTTTAACGTTGTTTATCCACTCACTGTTGGTGAGATACCATTCAACCGTTTTGCGCATACCTGATTCGAAAGTTTCTACAGGTTTCCAGCCCAGTTCCTGCTGGATTTTGCTTGAGTCAATGGCGTAACGACGATCGTGGCCAGGACGATCGTTAACGTAGGTAATCAAATCTGCGTAGTGGCCTTCTGCGGGTTTAAGCTCGTCCAACAGCGCACAAACGGTCTGCACCACTTCAAGATTTTTCTTTTCGTTATGGCCACCGATGTTATAGGTGCTGCCAACCTCAGCCTCAGTCACAACCTTGTACAACGCCCGGGCGTGATCCTCTACGTACAGCCAGTCGCGGATCTGATCGCCTTTACCGTAGACAGGTAAGGGTTTTTTCTCAAGCGCATTGATGATGATTAGCGGGATGAGCTTTTCTGGGAAGTGGTAAGGGCCATAGTTATTTGAGCAATTAGTGATAATAACCGGCAGCTTGTAAGTTCTTCCCCATGCACGAACGAGGTGGTCGCTGGCGGCTTTAGTGGAAGAATAAGGGCTGCTTGGCGCATAAGGCGTCGTTTCAGTAAACAGAGGAAGCTCGCCACTCATTTCATCCGGATGAGGAAGATCGCCATAAACTTCATCGGTAGAAATATGATGGAAACGGAATGCCTGTTTTTTCTCGCCGTGAAGAGAATTCCAGTACTGGCGCGTCGCTTCCAACAGCGTATAGGTGCCCACCACGTTGGTCTGTACAAAATCTGCTGGCCCGGTAATGGATCGGTCTACATGACTTTCTGCGGCCAGGTGCATAATGGCATCCGGGGCAGTCTCATTTAAAACCTTGCTCAGCCCTTCAGCGTCACATATATCTAACTGAACAAACTGGTAACGGTCGCTGTCGCTGACCTCTTTAATCGATTCGAGATTGCCCGCATACGTCAATTTATCCACATTAACGACGGAATCATGAGTGTTTCTGATGATATGTCTTACAACTGCTGAACCAATGAAGCCAGCGCCACCTGTTATCAAAATCTTCATAGCAAGTCTCTAAACGAAAAGTGATTTGGAACAATAACCAGAGATTATTGGATACGACGGTCAGGTTACCAGGATGAATTTTAGCCACGCTACCGCCCCTGGGTCATGGCTCCCAGTACGTCGCATGAAAAATTATGCTGCTTCCCCTTCCTGTCTTAACTTTGTTAAGTTTGTCTCAAGCAGCTTTAACCATCAACCCTTTGAAACACAGTATTTTTTGCTTTCAGTATCCCTGTCGCTTGAACCTGAGGCACAGTTTCTGATTGTATCATTCAGCAATAATGAAAACTAACTAAAATAAGATTTATCCCTCAGGATACAGAGCTAATAACACATTAGTTAATACGGGCACTGAGCAAAAATTACCCAGCTCAAAAAGAAGACAAAATGAACGCTAAACTACATTTCGTCACTTATGATAGCGGATTAAATAAGAGCAGATTTTATTATAATTAACAGAAGGATCGGCCTGTGAGCCTGGCTCGCCTCAATATATGCAAAAGCCCGGCATTAGCCGGGCTTGAGAGAAAAGCGCTACTTAACTTTATTTATATCCCTCAGGATTCTGGCTCTGCCAGTTCCAGGTATCACGCATCATCTCATCAATGCCACGCGACACACGCCAGTTCAGTTCTTTATCCGCCAGTGTGGCATCGGCCCAGAACGCAGCCAGGTCGCCGTCGCGACGTGGAGAGATCTGGTAAGGGATCGGACGACCGGAGGCTTTTTCAAAAGACTTCACCATTTCCAGCACCGAGTAACCTTCTCCGGCACCCAGGTTATAGGCTTTATAACCGCTGATGGCTGGCAGATGATCCAGTGCCTTCAGATGGCCTTCGGCCAGGTCCATCACGTGGATATAATCACGTACGCCGGTACCGTCTTTGGTTGGATAATCATCGCCAAAGATGCCCAGCTTTTCCAGACGGCCGATAGCAACCTGAGCAATATAAGGCAGCAGGTTGTTTGGAATGCCGTTTGGATCTTCGCCAATCTGGCCAGACTCATGCGCGCCAACCGGGTTGAAGTAACGCAACGCGATCGCTTTCAGCTCCGGATTCGCTTTGGCATAGTCACGCAGAATCAGTTCAACCATCAGTTTCGACGTACCGTAAGGGCTGGTAGTCCCGCCAATCGGCGTGGTTTCCACATAAGGAACCGGTGCATCAGCGCCATAAACAGTAGCCGATGAACTGAAGATAAACTGATTGACGCCAGCCGCGCGCATCTCTTCCAACAGAACCAGCGTACCGGTAACGTTGTTCTGGTAATACTCCAGCGGGATGCGGGTAGATTCGCCAACGGCTTTCAGGCCAGCGAAGTGGATGACGGCAGAAATATCATGCTGGGTGAATAAATCACGCAGGCAGGCGCGGTCAAGGATATCGCCTTCCACGAAGGTGGCCGTTTTACCGGTGAGTTTTTCCACCCGGCTGACGGACTCGCGTGAAGCGTTGCTCAGGTTATCCAGTACAACAACGTCGTCGCCACGCTCAAGCAGCGTTAGCACCGTATGGGAACCGATGTAGCCCGCTCCGCCCGTTACTAAAATAGCCATGTTTACTCCTTACAACCACGCGCACGCGGTCAGGGTGAAATTGAGAATTACTTAGCCAGAATTTTTTTGATTTCTTCGCGGAATTCGCGACCCTGAGCGTTATTACGCAGGCCCCAGGAAACGAAGGCTTTCATGTAGCCAAGCTTACGACCACAGTCAAAGCTGGTACCCGTGAGCTGCTGAGCGTCAACCGGTTTTTTCTTCGCCAGGCTGGCGATAGCATCGGTCAGCTGGTAGCGGCCCCACGCACCTGGTTCCAGATTCTCCAGTTCATTCCAGATATCGGCAGACAGCACGTAACGGCCTACCGCAGCCAGATCGGATTGCAGCGTCTGTGGATTTTCTGGCTTTTCGACGTAATCAACGATTTGGCTGACCTGACCCGGGTTGTCCAGCGTTTCCTGGGTTTTAATGACCGAGTATTCAGACAGGTCTGCATCCGGCATATGATGAGCCAGAACCTGGCTGCGGCCGGTTTCTTCAAAACGTGCAACCATTGCGGCCAGGTTGTAACGCAGCGGATCGGCGGTGGAGTCATCCAGCAGGACATCCGGCAGGACAACCACAAAAGCTTCGTCGTGCAGCATTGGGCGCGCGCAAAGAATGGAGTTAGCCAGGCCCAGCGGCTGCGGCTGGCGCACGTTCATAATGGTTACGCCTGGAGGACAGATGGACTGTACTTCGCTCAGCAGTGAACGCTTAACGCGCGCTTCCAGCAGCGCTTCCAGCTCATAAGAAGTATCAAAATGGTTTTCTACCGCATTCTTGGATGCGTGAGTGACCAGGACAATTTCCTTGATGCCAGCCGCAACGCACTCGTCGATGATGTACTGAATCATCGGCTTGTCTACGACAGGCAGCATCTCTTTAGGAATGGCTTTTGTAGCAGGGAGCATGTGCATACCCAGACCCGCAACGGGGATAACTGCTTTAAGCTTGGTCATATTTTTTCCATATAAATGAAGTAAAAAAGCGTCTGGTGATTATGCATTAAAGCTGCGATCGGCAAGTATAATCTTAATCTGAAAATTTAGCTGAAGCTGGTCCGCAATTTAGCGGTTTTTTACGGAAAATGAGACCCAGAACGCTCTTTATTGTGCGCGTTAGCTGAATATGAATGCGTAATACTGCGCCACAAGATAAGCGATTGAACCCACTTAGCTTACTCGCATCGCGTTGAGGAATTATTGCAGTACGAAAACGCCCTGATAATAAACGATATCGCCACAAATAAAAAAAAGGGCAATCGTTGCAGCGATTGCCCTTTTAAATTTTTCAGCCAGCAACATGCTGCTAAAAATTATATTTCTGGCCAGAGAAAGCGCGGACGGATATCCGATATAAGACCACGCTCTTTTCCAATAGCCAGCTAGCTACGCGCAAGCTTTTCCAAAATTTCAGCCAGCTCTTGATAAGCGATATGCTGGTTAAATTCGGTTTCAACTTTATGTCGCGCCGCCGCCACTACCGGACCAATATCGGCACCGTTAGCAGCCAGTCGGAACAGGATTTCGCTCAGTGCTTTTGCATCGCCTTCCGGTGCCAGCCAGCCTGAAACGTTGTTCTCGATCAGTTCCGGAATGCCGCTGTGGTCGCTGGAAACAACCGGTAAACCTACCGCCATCGCCTCCATCAGCGCAACCGGGATGCCTTCCATATCTCCATCGGCTGCCGTCAGCGACGGCAGCAGGAAGATATCCGCTTCATCAAGATAGCGCTTAATCTCTTCCTGAGGCTTAAAGCCGACCATTTTGACACAGTCTTCCAGGTTGGCGTTACGGATGGTATTGCGCATCTCATCTTCCATATCGCCGTTGCCGATAATGGTGTACTGGAAATCTGCGCCCTTCTCTTTCAGGTATTTACAGGCTTCAACCGCCACGCCCAGCCCTTTTTTCTCGGTCAGGCGCGCAACGGTGAGAATACGTAATGGCTGGTGCAATCCTTCGCGGATTTTCATATTGAATTTTTCAGGTTCAATACCCATTCGCGTTACGTGAATTTTTTCTGGCGGACAGCCCATTGCAATCAGCTTGTTTTCCCACAGATGGCTGATTGGCAGCAGTAGCTCGGTCTGCCGGAAAAGATTCGGATAATCGGTTTTGTGCTCGTTAAGAATGAAACGGCGTGATATATCGGCACCGTGGAAAACGGTTGCCTGCTTACCACGCAAAATGCCCAGTTCACGCAGCTTGTTAGCCAGCGCGCCTGCATAGCCAAAATGCACCAGGAACACATCTGCGGCGATCGGTTTTTTAGCATTCGCCACAATCGCAGGCAGCAGCAGTCGCTTCGACTGATCGCCATAGCGAGGAATATTCATCGATTTGATGGTGGCCGAATTCAGCATTTTCGGCAGCACAATTTTTAAACGCTGCTTCAGCTTTTCGGACGCGCTGCTTTGTTCTTCCGGCAGCAGGTAGTGGATCCTTTCGGACAGTTTGTAACGATCAAACGCTGCATGGCGGTTGACATGATCGCCTGGAAAGACCGAGATGATCTCCACATCATAGCCGCTGTCAATAAAATGGATGACCTGGTTCAGCACGAAAGTTTCGGACGCTACCGGAAAACGCATGGTGAAAAATGTAAGTTTCATCGATTTACCCTAAAATCCTGTCGACGTCTTCGGTAATATCATTCCCGAGAACTTTTCCTGCTCCACGGAGCGAATAACCCGCTGGTAACCTTATTGCAATGATAAGGTTATGATAACCTTGATAAGATCGTCATCCATTAAGCCTGAGTAGTGAATTATCACTGACAAACCAGGCTCTGGTCCCCCGCAATCAGTCTTTCCATCTTACCAGTTATTAACCCTTTGTTAATAAGCGTAATAATCCGAAAAATCCTTGCGTAAGGAATACGTAAAGAGTGGCTCCGGGCAAGCCTTTACCCGGAGTTTGTCCTCAAATAGAAGCCGTTATTGTTTTAACGCGAAATAAGGAACAGCGACCTGGTGACCATTAATAACCATCGACACGTAGCCCTGCGCTTTTGCCGTATCAACTTTATCAGCCTCAATGAGGCGTGACTGCACCAGCAGGTCGCCCTGCTCGTTGGCACCGATTCCGGCTAATCCGTTATGCACAGAGAAGCGACGGACCGCATGACGAGGCCTGGCGCTGTCAGGCGGATTACCAAAAGCCATTTCGCTATCAAAACGCGCGCACTGGCCGGTAACGAAATGGTCCCGGGCAGTGGTTTTCATCAGCACGCCTGCCGAGCCTAACCAGCCAGCCAGCTTCACAAATACCCGTGTGTCGGCATCATGTTCGGTGGTATAAATCACATCGACAATCGGACTACTGCCTTCAACGTGCCAGCTTCCCTCAAAACCATGCACCTTGCGTTGCAGCGTGATGATAGCTTTCCCGCCGGTATTGCGGTCATCCATCATGTTTTTCAGCGCGTCGGAAACCGTGCCGTTACTGAACTGCGACTGTCCGAGAATTTCAATTTCCCAGCTGTCGCTGACATCAGGGGTATGAATGTTGCCCAGCTCATACCATTTTTCCTGATTGCTGTTGTTCTGAATACGGAAGCGGGAGGTCAGATAGTTGTACTTCATGCTGCCGTCAACGGCGATGCCGTAGGATTCGACGCGCGTTGAGCCACGCTCATAAGGGCCGAGCCATTCATCGCCCTGTAGCGAGTTGTCAATCCAGCTTCCTGCCTGCAGGTTAATCTGGCGCATGTTCAGGCGTGAGTGATGAGCGATTAACGGGTTTTTACAGGTTTCGATGCTCAGCGCGTCCACAATCCACTGGCCGTTAGAAAGATCGCCGGGGAATTCGGTGTGCTCAATCCAGCCATTATGAATAATCGACTGCGTGGAGCGCGGCAGATTAAGTGCCTTACCGCCTGAACAGTGCTGAACGTTGAAGTTGGACAGTTCAATAGCGGTGTTGTGATCCCAGTTGCCCTTTTTGGTGTAGGACCAGGTGCCTTTAATCACGTCGCCAGTACAGTTATTGGCATACCACTGGTCAATCTTACAATCCAGCGTATCAATCAGGCTGAGTGAAGGCCCGCCGACATAGCTAAAGCGCAGGCAGGAGCCGCGGAAGTATTGCCCGGCTGGACAGGTATTATGGAAGAAGCCCTGCGTGTTGGGCAGCTCCTTGATACGCCCTTCAAAGCTGATGTTGCTCAGCTCGACCCAGCGGGCATTAATTTTCAGCACGAAGTCTGAATTACCGCCAGAGATCAGGGTTGTCGAGGGGAAATAGCCAAAATTGACCGGCGCGCCAGCCAGGCGGAAGAAACTGACATAGTGGGCGGAAATATCAAAAGAGGAGATAAAGAAGCGTCCGGCCGGGAACTGGATAGACAGCCTTTTGTTATTATCCTGCGCCCATTGATACATCGCCTGAACGGCGGGCAGCGTATCGGTCCGGCCATCGGCTACCGCGCCAAAATCGAAGACGGTCATCGCGTTGAGATCGTTGACCACGCGCCGCCAGTGGAAGTCACCGCCGGAAGAGGCGATGTAGCCACCGTCATCTTTTGCTGCCGTCAGTTCGCCTACAAACGCGCCGCCGCCCACTTCGGCACCTTCGTGCCAGCCTTTCAGACGCACTTTCGCGCCATTAAACAGTGGCCTGGTTTTGCGCAGCGCGTCGTAAGAGCCTATCTCGCCAATCAGCTGATAGCCTGATGGCTGAGCCAGCCGCCGGCTGAACTCTGAAACACCGTTGTTTTTTACGTCCGCGACGTAAAAAAGCTGCTGGTCGTTGTCGTCATGCAACGCCATCGAATATTCGCTGTTTGACCACAGCGCGCCTTTGGCCGCCACGAAGCGCTTCATCGTTTCGCGGGTCAGGGCAATCGGCTGCTGGAGCAGGGAAACTTCCCCGCTGGCATCCTTAACAAAAACATCCACTAAATTTTGCGACTGGGTTGGATCCGTCCCGGCTTTGCCGATATAGAGTTTGCCGCGGAAATCGCGCCAGAACGGTTCTGGCATGGTAAAGACATCGTCCGGGGAAAAAATCGGCACGTCATTCTTTGGGATAGCATCAGCCGGTACTTTTTTTAGCTTCAGCTCCGCTTCTTCACTCCGGGCCACGCCAGGCAGCGAACTTAACGCTGCTGTGGCCACAATTGAGGAGAAGGCTGTTCGGATAAGTTCTCTGCGCTTCATAAAAAATTCCGTGATTAGTGAGGTGTTGTGGCGAGTCTCCAGAGGTACTTCACAATGCCGGTACATAGGGATTAGCTACGCTACCCTTATCCTTTACGGTCTTTCTCGTAGAGAAACTGCATCACTTTAGCGGGCATCACACGTGTTGAGGTACGGATCAGAAAATAGATCTTACCGTTAATAAAATTGGTCTGCTTAAGCTTGTTTTTCAGCGTATAGAGCTGAATTTCGCTCTTTATATAGGTCATGCCACGGCGCTTGCTGACCATTTCACTGCCCGCTCTGACCCGCATCAGAACGTCGTGCAGATTCGACACCTTGTAACCCTGGGCCATCATGCGCAACCAGAGGTTGTAATCTTCCATAAACAGATGGTGCTGGTAGCTGCCTGCCGCAATGACTTTATCTTTACGGAACACGACGCACATATGGTTGAACGGGTTTTTCATGCGTGCAAAATGACGGATAGACTCATCGTCCAGCGGCAGACGCTTCAAACGCTCCTGGCCGTGCTCATCAAACTCAATCACTGCCGCGCCGGACAAGGCCACTTCAGGGTGCGCTTCCATATAGGGGATTTGTTTTTCAAAGCGCTCGGGCAGGCAGATATCGTCCGTATCCATACGGGCAACCAGATTGTGCGTACAGTGATCCAGGCCCGCGTTAAGCGCCTTGCCTAAACCGACGTTTTTTTCCAGCGGCACAATGGTTAACGGCAGCAACGTGCTCCATTTATTGACCGCAGCCTTAAGCGCGTCGCTCAGCGGACCATCGTAGACAACGACGATTTCATCAGCCTGAAGCGTCTGCTGATGCAAACTGGCCATGCACTGCTCGACATTTTCCGGCTTTTCTCTGTGATAGAGAGACATGAGAACTGAAAACATAGTACACCTTCCCCTTAATTCAGAAGTTCATTCCATTTGGTTAAGATCAGGGCCGGGCCGTAGTTAGCGGAGTTACGCCAGGCCGCCTGGGCGAAGGTCTTTCTCTTCTCTTCATCAGCGATCAATTCGTTCAGCTGGGCGACGAAAGCCTCATCGTTTTCATAATCAACGACGTAACCGTCGTCTTTAATGATCTCAGCCGGGCCGGTTTTGCAGTCAAACGCGACCGCCGGTAACGCAAAGTTCTTTGCTTCAATCAGCACCATTGGCAGACCTTCATAACGTGAAGTCATGATGATCAATCCGGCAGAGCGGTAAAACTCGTTGATTTTTTTGTTCGGGCTGACGATTTCGGTCGAATCTTCAAGCTGATAGCTTTTGATCTTTTCCAGCAGTGCAGGCTTGTCTTCACCGTCGCCAACGATCTGCAATTTCCAGCCCTGCTTGTTAACGCGTTTCCACACCTCAAGCATACGGTCAAAGTTTTTCTGGTAGGTTAAACGACCAACAGCCAGCACCTTGTTCTGTTTAACCGCTAACAGCTCATCCAGACTGGTGGTCGTACTTTCATCAGAGAACGGCGAAATGTTTCTCACCACATGGACATTCTTCACGTTGAAATTGCTTTCAAGATAGTGTTTGTCATGATCGGTTAACACCGCAATTTTATCGGCAAGACCGTAGCAGAAGACTTTCAGTTTGCGGATTGGCGTTTTAAAGGTTTCGATAGAAACATGATCGCAGCAAATAATTTTTGAGCGCACGCCGAACAGCTTCATCGCTAACAGCGACTGAACGGAAAGTTTGCCCATTGAGATGATCATAATGCCGTCAAAGCGTTCTTTTTTGGCAAAGCGGATAAATTCATAGAGTTTCATCAGGCGATTCGTTGCCTGCGGATGAACGATTTTTACTTTGCTGTCGGTAGGGTAGTAAGGATCGCCTTTATTCAAAGAAAACAGCGTGACGTCATAATTATTATTGCAGAGCAGGCTTGATAACGTGCTGGCAACCCGGTCTGTTCCGCCGCTGTTTGATATCCCGTCAATAAGAATTAGCAATCTGTACATGGAAATTATCCTGTTAATAAGTTCAGCTCAAACTATGGAGCTACCGCGCACTAAGAACAGCCCATTATGCCAGTTGGCACAGTCGGGGAAGCATGCAATTAATCTTAAAAACAAACCGGGATTGCCGTTTTCAGCAATCCCGGTGTTTTAATTCAGGTCAGGATGGCGTCAATATCAGCCAAACAGTTTGAACAATGGCGAAACGCTGTAGCCCGTAATGGACTGGGCAGAAAGGATGGTGTTGTAGGCAAGGTAATAGGTTGCAATACCGCCTAACAAAACAATATTGATCAGCAAATGACGTATTCGCAATAACAGGAATGAGAAGAGTATCGGTTCCGCATGCAGGAACAGGTTACCTACCCTGCCACCGAAAATACTAAAGTCGGAGAAGGTAATACGAACCGCCGCGCCGACGCTGTAAGCAATCAGCAGAATATAGACCAGCCGGTCCTCTTTCTTGATGCCATTGCGGAAGTAGTAAAGCGTAAAAGCACCGATAAAGAAGATGTTCTTCAGGTTAGCCAGGCCGAAAACGGGCGAAGCCGTATCGAAATCGGTGCCGCTATAGCCTTCTGCTCGCTCTCCCAGCCCAGGCACGATGCCCAGTGAGTCGAGGAAGAGTTTTTTCCCGCCGATAATCCCCAGCGGAATTGAAGCAAAGACGATCACTAACGGCAGATACTTGCGCTCACGCATAAAGATAAACGGCATAACCAGAATGACCGTATAGCCGGTAGAGTGCGATTGCGTACTCAATACCAGGAAAACTGCGGCCAGAATATGTTTGCGTGTCGCCATAGAACAGATAAAGGCAATGGCAAAGGCGCTCGATAACCCAAATCGGATCTGGTTCATATCTTTATTGATAAACAGATGCGTGGAATACAGGCACAGCGAGCATAAAAGCAGCGGTGAATACTTCTTATAGCAGTAAACGTTGGTCGATACCGCAATTGCACAAATAAAGAACAGGAAGTAGTAGCTTTCCTTGGTTACCAGAGAAAATACCCATGCCAGCAGCATAAATAATTTCTCATAACGGTAGGTATCGGTGATCGCTGAATAGGTATTGACCTGCAGCTGCGCCGAGAAATCATGGAAAAAATCAAGATACTGACTGTCATCCATACCACTGCCCAGGCCTCGTGAGCCGCCAAAGCAGATCAGAACCATGGCGCCCACGAACAGGAGATAAGTGGTAAAGCGTTTTACTCTGGTGTCCTGAAGCTGGTTTATTGCTGCCAACTCAAAAATACAGCAAGCCAACAGGCTATAGCTGATTATCCAATATATTGCCATTCGTCTTTCCGCCGATTTATTCTTTCAGGCTATTTTTTTGCAATGCGTTCAGAAAATTTCTGTTTTAAACGGCCGAGGAAATAATCACGATTTCCTTTATTGGTCAGGAAGAAATATTGTGCGAAGCTCAGGCTGGCATGCAGCACTTTTCCGTCCGCTTTATAGCGGATAGGCATTTTGTACGCTTTATACGTATAAACATCGCGCTTGCTTAAATACGGGCTCATGGTTTCCAGCCAGAAGTTGGAATATTTAACCGATTCACCTTTATGCTTGGAGTTAAAGCTGGTCACCATATGATAGTTCGCCAGAGGCTGCGCAATCATGATGAACTCAAAGCCGCTTTTATCCGCACGAATGCAAAAATCATAATCCTGATGACGAATAAATCTTTCATCAAATTTGATTTCCGCCGCGTGTTCACGCTTCAGCACGATGGTACTGGTCTGAATGAAGCCATAGCAGCCAAAAAGATATTCGGCGATGCTTTCATTTTTTTCAGGCAGGTTAAGCGGCATGACTTTCAGGAAGGCGCCGTCCTGCATGATGTTGACCTGACTAAACAGAACAAAGCGGTCTTTGCCTTGAGCCGTCAGTTGTTCAATCTTTTTCACGGTTTCCAGCAGCTTGTCCTGATGCCATTCATCGTCAGCATCCAGGAAACAAACGTAATCACCCGTAGCCAGATCGATGCCTCGGTTTCTTGCACCTGCGCCGTTTAGCTTGACCTCTGACAACACCAGGTTAATTTTCAGGTCGCGGTAGCGCTCGCTGTTTACCACTTCAGCAAGCTGGGCAGCATCAGCGGATTTATCATCAACGATATTCACTTCAAAGTTCTGATAACTTTGCGCTTTGACACAGTCCAGCGTAGTGATAATCGATTCGGACGCATTATATGCAGGAATAACGATCGAGAAGAAAATATCCTTCATGACAAGGCACCTTATTAAACGTTATACAGAAACAGCCTGTTCAGACAACGGCTCCAAAATGCAGAGGAATCTTCCAGTTCACCACCGAAAGACTCCTCTGTGTTACTTAGCTTTTGGCATTACCCTTGTAGCTGTAATCGTAATAATCGTACCCGTAGCCATAAGCATTTGCCGCTTTGCGTACCACGGCGTTCAGAATTACGCCCTTAATATCAATACCATTCTGCGCGAAACGCTTGTAGCTGATATCCACTTCTTTCAGGGTGTTGGTCTCGAAACGCGCTACCATCAGCGAGGTTCCAGCCAGCTTACCGATGATGGTTGCGTCGGTGACGGCCAGTACAGGCGGCGTATCAACCAGCACCAGGTCGTAGTTTTCGCTTGCCCATTCCAGCAGTGCGTTCATGCGGTTGTGCATCAACAGCTCGGACGGGTTCGGCGGCACCTGGCCACGTGGGATAAAGTCAAAGCCGTAGCTACCACGCTGAATCAGGTCTGGCGTGAACGCCGTTTTACCTGACAGCACGTTAGACAGGCCAACCTTGTTGCTCGCGCCCAACAAATCGTGGGTATAGCCGCGACGCATATCGCCATCAATAAACAGAACTTTCTGACCCGCATTCGCCACCAGTGTTGCAAGGTTGGCGCTGATAAAGGTTTTACCAATGCCCGGGCTTGCGCCAGTAATCATCAGAATGTTGTTTTTGGCTTCCATCATGGCAAAGTGCAGACTGGTACGCAGGCTACGAATGGCTTCGATGGAGAGGTCAGTTGGGTTACCCAACGCCAGCAGGCTGTTCTGCGGTTCGGTTTTCACCTTCACGCCGCGCTTGCTGAGCGCTTCGGCATCTTTTTTACGCTGCCACTCGGAAAGTGGAACGCTGGCGTAAACGTTGATACCGGCTTCTTCCAGCTGATCCGGGCTGGTAATGCCGCGATGGAACAGCGCTTTCAGCAGGATAACGCCAACGGAGATCACCAGGCCAAGCACCAGGCTCGCCAGCAGGATCATCGCTTTCTTCGGCGCAACAGGCTTGTAAGCGGTTTCAGCGCGGTCAACGATGCGCACATCCCCTACCGTACTCGCTTTGCTGATGCTCAGCTCTTGCTGACGGTTGAGCAGCTGCATATAGATTTCCTGACCGGACTGCACGTCACGCGTCAGACGCAGAATTTCCTGTTGAGTCTGCGGCATCTGACCAATCTTCTGGTTCAGTTTTTTCTGCTCGTCTTCCAGGGTCTTACGTTTTTCCAGCAGCGCACGATAAGTTGGGTGATCTTTGGTGAACAGCTGGGACACTTCCGCTTCACGGAAGGTCAGTTCATTCAGCTGGCTCTGTACGCTAACGGAGGAATCCAGGGCAGACTTCGCTTCCAGCGACATATCAACAGATTCGTTGTTACGACGATAGGTGTTGAGCTTGTCTTCAGCTTCATCCAGCTTGCCACGTACCTGCGGCAGTTGCTGCTTCAGGAACTCCAGGCTCTTTTCAGCTTCGGCAGATTTACGCTCAACGTTTTGCAGCAGATAGTTGTTCATAATCTGATTCAGCACCTTGCTGATCAGCACCGGATCTTCACCGGTATAGGTCAGACCCATAACGCCCGTGTCTTTACCTTTGTCCGCAACGGCAAGGTTGTTGACGATCTGACCGATTGCTGCCAGGTCAGAAAGCTTGGTCACGGTGAAGCTGGTACCCGGCTCGGCCTGGATATCGCTAACCAGTACGGAGACGTTTTTATGGGTTTCCAGCTGGCCGGTTTTCCCTTTAAACAGCTCGTCGCCATCTCGTGAAACGGTGTAGCTGTTGGCGTCGTCGACTTCGATTTTTATAATGCCGTCAGTCCAGGTACGTGGCATATCCAGACGTGAAACAGCAATCTGTCCAGGTACTTTGCCCGTCAGGCGAGCCAGACCACGTCCAATCACCGGCAGATAATCCTGCTGTACCTGAATGTTCAGGCCCAGATCGTCAACGGTCTTGCCGATAACCATACGCGACTGGATAATCTGAATTTCGGTCGCTGAAGCAGGTTCCACCGGCGTTTCAGTCAGATCGTTCAGAACGGTGTTTGGACTCTTTTGCTCTACCTGAACCAACGCGTCCGCGCTATAAATAGGTGTGGCAAACAGGGTATACAGCGTCCCCAGCAATAAGAAAAAGGCCGTGACGGCCACGATAATCCAGCGATGATCAATTAACTGTCCAACCAGGTGAGCGATGTCAAACCCAGCCGCTTCCTCTTTAGGCGCTGACGAGGCCTTACTTTTTATATTCATGGATAATCCCAACTATCGGCTTAATGCGTTGACCCATTTCTGGGCAGCGTTTTCGAGTAATCCGTACACGGCTTCAAAGGCATCGCGGCTTTTCTTATAAGGATCCGCTATTTCCTGTTGGTTGAGCCAGTGGCCAAATAACATGGTCTTGCCACGTACAGAGGGGTTAATGCGATTAACCAGATCGACATGTTTTTTTTCCATCACCAGGATCAAATCATAATCCCGGCACATGCCCGACGTTAACTGCTGGGCGACATGCCCATCCAGTGCAACCCCATGTTCACTGGCAACGCTGCTGGCGGTTGCGTCGGCCTCATGACCGACCATCGCGCTTATCCCGGCAGACTCAATTCTCTTCTCAGGTAGCGCCATTTTCAGCAGCCGCTCTCCGGTAGGAGAACGGCAGATGTTGCCGACGCAGACCACTAAGATTGAATTAATCATAATGCTCCCGGTTATTACCAGTTATGGAATGTCTGTACGTTACGCGATGCATCGTAGAGACCACTGATCGTCGGCACCAGCTGTGAAATCACACGGTTCCAACGCGTCAACGGCGTAGAAGTTACGTAAACAATGTCATAAGGCTGTAGCTGGAATTCCGATCCCATCACCATTGCCGAAGCGTCTTTGGTGTTCAGCTGATAGATATTGGCAATCTTACTGCGGTTCTTGCCTTTGATTGGACGAATGACAAAGACGCCGGTCGCATCGGCCATGGTTTGATCCATGCCCTGCGCGTTGCCCAGCGCTTCAGCCAGCGTCATACCGCTGCGATCCATTTTCAGCGTTGACTGCACTTTTACTTCGCCCATGACAAAGACTTTCAGATCGTCGTTGCGTGGAACATACAGAATATCGCCCGGATAGAGCAGATGGTTCTGCGACAGATCGCCGTTCTGCATCAGCGCCTGCAGAGAAATAGGCTGCTCGCTGCCGTTATGCGTCAGCACCACGTTACGCCAGTCGGCATTGGCAGTCAGACCGCCCGCAGCGTTAACCGCATCCAGAATGGTCAACGGCACGTTGGTGATTGGCTGCTGACCGGACGTGGTCACTTCACCCGTCACGTAGGCTTTTTGTGATTTGAACGAGGCAACGCTCACGTCAACCTGTGGGCTTTCGATGTACTGAGACAGGCGATTAGCAATCTCGTTGCGAATTTCCTGCACCGTACGGCCGGCTACGCGTACACGCCCGATGTAGGGATAGAAAATGGTGCCATCTGAATGAACCCAGTTACCGGTATCGCTGGCGCTACGGTATTGACCCGCAGGCGTGGTCAGCTCAGGGTGATCCCAGACGGTGACGGTCAGCACATCGCCAACCCCAATGCGGTACTCATACGTTTGCAGTTCGTTTTGCAACTGAGGGTTAGGCTGCGCGACAACCGGTGCCGGACGCATCCGCTCAACCAGGCTTGGGGTCAGCGGGAAGACATTGACGTATTTATCAATATCAAAATCGTTGTCCTGCTGCTTAATAACATCTTTTCCACTGGTAGAAAGCTTTGAACCCGGCACCACCGTACATCCTGCAAGGAGAGTTGCCGATATCAACAAGGGTAATAACTTGGTTTTGATTGTAATCATCTATTTCATCGCTATCAGTAATTTGATTGATAGTGGCGGATCCGCCGCTGTGTAGCGTCTTGCAAAAGTGAGATCAGTTATTCAAACGCTGAAACTGTCGGTCATTATCATGAACTCCGTCTTTTATGCCTTGCCGGTTGCGAAACCGACGCTTCACATTCGCTACGAGTGTTTGTTTAGCGTGCAAGTCAATGACAGTTATCAGTCACGCTACGGTGCGTTCTTCGCCAAAAACGCACCGTTTTCTTCACCAGCGAGTATCAATAAGCGCCATCACGCTTCAGTACCACACCCACTGTTTTAAACAGAATGGCGATGTCGTTCCACAGTGACCAGTTCTTCACATACCAGGAGTCAAAGTAAACGCGAGTTTCATAATCAACATCATTACGTCCACTCACCTGCCACAGGCCGGTCATGCCAGGTTTCGCCATAAAGTAGTAATCCACATCGCCGGCATAACGTTCCAGTTCATCTTCGATGACCGGACGCGGCCCAACCAGGCTCATTTCGCCACGCACTACGTTCCACAGCTGCGGCAGTTCGTCGAGACTGGTCTTACGGATGAAATGACCGATACGTGTTATACGCGGATCGTTTTTCAATTTGAAGTCTTTATCCCATTCAGCGCGAGCAACAGGATCGGTTCGCAGCACTTCTTCCAGCACTTCTTTTGAATTAATCACCATCGAGCGGAACTTCAGGCACTTAAATTTGCGCCCGTTCAGACCCACGCGTTCGTGACCATAGATTGGGTTGCCGCCATCGCGAGCCACCAGGAAGATCAGGACGGCCAGGGCTGGCATCAGCATCGTGATAATGCCGAGCGCGCCAACAATATCGAATGCGCGTTTCAGAATGCGGGAAGTGCGCTTCGCCAGATTATTACTGACGCGTAAAATCATCACCTCGTGGCTGAAAATATAAGCCATGTCCGTGCCGTAAAGCGGAACGCCGCGTAAAGAAGGGATAACGGAAACGGAACGGCAATTGTGCTTCGCCAGATTTTTCAGCCACACATCACGGTACTGACTTTGTTCAAACTCAACGGCGACAATAAATTGCGTTTCGCTGTTGACCAGCTGCCAGAGAGCAGACTCTTCGCGCAGAACAGGAATACCGAATAGCGCCGGAGCGGGTGTAGTGCCATCAACATCGTAGAAAGCCACAACGTCAAAGCCCATCACCTCTTCGCTCTGCAGTGCCATATAGGCTTCTTCAGCGTTTTTACCGCTACCAATAATAATGGATTGCTTTTTCCACAGGCCGTAATGGTTAAGAACTCTTTTCACCAGAGCACGGCCAAGCGGCAGCAGTACCAGCGCCAGAATCCAGGTTGTTACCCAGGTCCAGCGGGACATTTCCCATTTAGATAAGGCAGTAATCGACAGGTCAATTACCGAGAAGATAAAGACGCTGCGGAAGATTTCTTTTAATTCAAACCAGAAAGGTTTGCGATAAGTATAATGGCGCAGGCGAACCCAGAACCAGGCAATACAAATCAGTGAAAGAATGATGTGTGTGGTAATATTTAACTGCAAATCTTGTGAGGAAATGTCATCCAGTATATTACCCGGTAACGCTTTCATCATCAGAACTGCAATAAATAAAGAGGCATTAAAAAAAATGAGATCTGAAAGTGCCAGTGACAGTTTTATTAACAGCCCTTTAAAGGTAAATTCTATATCGCGCATAGTTAACTCTTAATTTTTTCTTCGGAAGCCTGTGATTTAATAATTTCCATCATTGAAAATAATCGCGTGTTTTTTAATCACGTCATTTATCACACAGGAAACGTATTCGGGAGTTGTGTAAAAAAGGTCATTGTAACTGGCAGTGCAGCACGAGAATTGACATGTAAAATCAACAACAACGGTGGTTAATTTGCCGTCTTTCGTGGTGGTTTTTTCACCATTTCAGACACGCTACCGCCCCTGGCTTGTAGCTGCCAATGTGCTGTAACTGACTACCTTGTTGGTTTTATCCTGTCCTCTCAGAGCGGCAGGCTAACGCGTTTGTCATCCCGTCGTGTCGATAATCACCAACACTAAAAGACGCGACCGTGCTAATTGCTACTTTAACGCAGACATTTACTAACACGTTGCTATACTAGTTATTACTGGCCTGTTTACAAGGGGAGCTCACCGCCCACACTCTCTTTTAGGATTAAGACTAGCTGTTACCGTACTCTATACCTGACGTGGCCACTTTTTCCTCCGGATAAAATTCAGAATTATTCCATTCTAAAATGAGAATAATCTCGCCCTTCTTGCCTTCAGTCTTTAAGTATCCCTCAGTTTCATCAGACAACCTATGCGAATAATCTTGAAAACAGTCAACGTCAAAAGTGACATTTGTGTTTAATAAATTCATTTACGGATTAGATGAATTGTTAGCCATTATCTGAACCATCGGCAACTCACAGGGATTATTGGTTGAATTGCGAGGCAACCGCTATCATCATGGCAATTCATGAATTTTTAAAGGTGATTATGTAATGTTCGAATGGATCGTCGATCCGTCAATCTGGGCTGGTCTTGTCACGCTGATTGTCTTAGAGCTGGTATTGGGCATTGATAATCTTGTCTTTATTGCCATTCTGGCGGAAAAACTGCCGCCGTCACAACGCGACCGGGCGCGTGTTACCGGACTGCTGCTGGCGCTGATCATGCGGCTGCTGCTGCTGGCATCGATTTCCTGGCTCTCTTCCCTTACCGACCCCTTCTTCTCGCTTGCTGGTCATCCTTTCAGCGCGCGCGATCTGATTATGCTGCTGGGCGGCGTGTTCCTGCTGTTTAAAGCCACCATGGAGCTAAATGAAAGGCTGGAAGGTAAAGATGAAGATGAGAACCCCCAGAAGCGCGGTGCCCGGTTCTGGCCAGTTGTCGCACAGATTGTAGTGCTGGATGCGGTCTTCTCGCTCGATTCTGTGATTACCGCCGTCGGCATGGTTGATCACCTTGCGGTGATGATGGCGGCGGTCATCGTTGCCATTTTCCTGATGCTGCTGGCCAGTAAACCGTTAACGCGCTTCGTCAATGAACATCCGACCATCGTTATTCTCTGCCTGAGCTTCCTGCTGATGATTGGCTTCAGCCTGGTGGCTGACGGCTTCGGCTACCATATCCCGAAAGGCTATTTGTATGCCGCCATCGGCTTCTCGGTCATCATTGAAGGGCTGAATCAGCTGGCTCAGTTTAACCGGCGCCGTTTTCTCTCTGCCAAATCACCTTTGCGCAAGCGTACCGCTGAAGCCGTGCTGCGCTTGTTACGCGGAAGCCATGAGCACGCCGAGCTGGACGCAGAAACCTCCTCCATGATTGCCGACAGCCACGGAAGCCAGGCCATCTTCAACAAACAGGAACGCATGATGATTGCGCGCGTGCTGGGGATGGGCCAGCGCACTGTCAGTAGCATCATGACTTCCCGTCAGGATATTCAACACATCGATCTCAGCGAATCGCCGGAAAAAATTATGGCGATGCTGGACCAGAATCAACATACACGTTTGGTTGTCACGGATAACAGCGACGATCCGCTTGGCGTCGTACACGTTATCGATCTGTTGCAGCAAGCCTTGCATGGCGACAGTCTGGATATCCGTGCGCTCATTCGTCAGCCGCTGGTGTTCCCGGAGCAGCTGACGCTGCTGCCAGCGCTTGAGCAGTTCCGTAACGCGCGTACCCATTTTGCATTTGTGGTGGATGAGTTTGGTTCAGTAGAAGGCGTGGTGACGCTGAGCGACGTGATGGAGACGATTGCCGGCAACCTGCCGAACGAAGGCGAAACGCTCGATCCCCGTTACGATATTCAGCAAAACGCGGATGGCAGTTGGACCGCGAATGGCCACATGCCGCTGGAGGATCTGGTGATGTATCTGCATCTGCCGCTGGACGAAAAGCGGGATTACCACACGCTGGCCGGGTTGCTGATGGAGCATATGCAGCAGGTACCGAAAGAAGGCGAAGAGATTGAGATTGGGGATTACCTGTACCGCACGCTTCAGGTGGAAAGCCATCGCGTGCAGAAGGTTCAGATAATCCCGCTGGCCCGGAATAAGGACGACGAAGCCTAGTCTAGAGATCTTTCATCAGTTTTTGAACGGAGCCGTTACGGCTGCTGTCAGTGTTACGATCGGACCACTGCTTCAGCCGTTTCCTGGCCTCATCCTGCAGTTGCTGACGCAGAACGCTGTCAACCTGCAAGCCGTAGTTCAATCCGCTCCACGGCCCGTAAATGCGTAACGGCACCGGTGTCTGCTTCAGGCGCTGGACCAGTTCATCATCACCCTGCCAGCCTTGCGTCACCGTTACGCCGAACAGAATATCGGCCTGCTGGCTCACCATATTCACACTGCCCTGCCCGTGATAATTGAGCATTGAAGACTGACCGTTCAGTTCCGCAAAGTTTACCAGCCCATTGTTGAGCGTGAATTTACCCGTAATCTGCTGCATATCGCTGCCTGCGGCCTGTTTGGCCGGGCCATGCACGCGGGCACTGCTGTTCTCGACGGCCCGCTGGATCATCCGTTGCAGATTAAGTCCGGCAATATTGGCATTGCTCAGATTCAGCGCCGCATCACCCTGCCATACCTGCTTAAAAGCAGGTACATTCAGCCCTGCCCCACTGAAGTTACCGGTCAGTGACAGATCGCCACTCAGCGTCGCAGGCAGCTCAAAGGCCTTCATCAGGGGTGCAATGGCAATATTTTGCAGCACCGGCTGGAGTGTAAGCCGGGTTTGCGGATGACGGAAATCGAGCGCGCCAGGCAGTGAGAAGTTGCCGTTACCGATGTCCCCCCTGAGCGTTGAAAGCGCGAACTGGCCATCCCGGCCTGACAGCTTCATCATCAGCCGATCAAAATCCATTCCCCGCCAGCGTAGTTTATCCACTGACAGCGACAGCTGGCCGTCAATGCCGCTCAACACGGAAGGTTGTTCCTCCGGTTGTGCCACGGCGATCACCGGCGCAGGCCCGGAGCGCTGCGCCTGCAACGATAGGTCATCTGAACCGCTGATTTTTAGCCCCAGCAGTGAATCCATATTTAGCATGGTGGAATGGAGATCGAGATTAACCTCAGGACGCAGCCCCAACGTGCCGCTGGCGCTGCCGGTCATTTCGCTGTCGTTAGCGCTGAGCGAGAGATTTTTCAGGCTGAAAGCCGCCTGGTTACTGCTCCAGCCCGCCTGCATTTTTGCCTGGCCTTTCAGCCCTTCTTTCGGCAAATCGGCACCGCTCAGCTGGTAATCAAGCTGCTGGATCTGCGCAGATAAATGCTGTGGGTAGCGACTGAGATTGACATCGGCATTGAGATTCATCAGCAGCTCGCGCTGATCGCGGCTAATACGGCTGCTCAGTTCAAGATGCGCCTGCCGCTGCCTGTTCTGCGTCAGCTGAAGGTTGAGATCGCGCACGTTCAGCTCTTTGCCAACGCTTTGTTGCCAAATCAACAGGCTGTTGGAAACGCGCAGATTATCAATATCAAAGGTCCAGCGCTGGGCAGGCAGCGAAGGCGCGGCATTCGTCGGGTCTGGCGGCGCATTATCAGGCTGCCGGGCGGTGCTGCCCGGCGTCAGACGTACCACGGCACCGTCCAGTAACACCTGTTTTACCGCCAGCTGGTGTGAGAGCAAGGGAAGCAGCTTGACGTCCAGTCGCATATTACTGGCGCTGACCACAGGCTGCTGCGCACCCGGCGCGGTCAGACTCATCTGACCAGAAAGGATGCTGAGCTGGGGCCAGACGTGCCAGCGCAAATTTCCGTCCAGCGCCAGCCGGTAGCCGCTGCGCTGTTCAACCTGCTGAACCATGTAGGCACGAAAATCATTCGGATTGACCAGCAATACCAGCGCGGTCATTCCAGCCACAACGACCACCAGCAAAATGGCCAGCGTGGTAATAAATCTTTTCATGCCTTCCCCTTAAACCTTTATTTCTTTCAATAAGAACGCCCGGCGGCGTGGTTCAGCCAGGCTTACCTCACATCCTGCGGGGCCGGTTAAGAAGCCGGGTTATCGTCTTCATCGATTCTGCTGGCGTCCGCCCCCTGCTGCCCTTTGTATTTGGCATCCAGACGACGATTATAAGGTCGGGCAGCCGGACCGGAAAGCGGTTCAAAGCTCAGCGCGCCAATCAGCATCCCCGGACGCAGCGCCAGAGGTAACTTACCTGAGTTGTAAAATTCAAGCACAATACGTCCCTGCCAGCCAGGATCGATACGGTGCGCGGTAACGTGAACCATCAATCCCAGACGTGCCAGCGACGAGCGGCCATCCAGCCAGCCTACCAGGTTATCCGGCAGCGTTACCGATTCAAAGGTAACGGCCAGCGCCAGTTCACCCGGATGTAAAAAGAAAGCCTCGCCTTCTGGCAGCACGATTTCATCGCTCATCACGCGATCGAGCGCGGCGCTCACTTCATGTTTGGGGCCGCTAAGGTCGATAAATGCCGCGGTGTGCCCACGAAAAGTACGGAACTGATTGCCAAGGCGGACATCAACGGTTGCGCCATTGATGCGTTCAACCGGAGGACGGGGTTGAATGTCGAGCTGGCCGTTGTCGAGCCAGGCTTCAATATCGCGGTCGCATAAACGCATGGATTACTACTCCATTTCTGTAAAGGTACTGATAACTTCAGGATGCCTGAGATCCGGGCGCGTCCTGCGCGAGGTCCCGGCCCCCGTACAACGGGTTGCCGGGCAGTAGCTGGCTATTCGAAGAACTGATTGATCTTCGCCTTGAGGATATCAATCGCGATGCGGTTTTTACCGCCACGAGGGACGATGATGTCAGCGTACTGTTTGGAAGGTTCAATAAACTGCAGGAACATCGGACGAACCGTTTTCTGATACTGAGCCATCACGGAATCCATAGAGCGGCCACGTTCATTCACGTCGCGCTTCATACGGCGCATCAGGCAGATATCCAGCGGTGTATCAACAAAGATCGAGAAGTTCATTTCCGAACGCAGGCGGGCATCCGTCAGCAGCAAGATCCCTTCAAGAATAATCACTTTCTTCGGTTTCAGCGTAATGGTTTGCTCGGTGCGGGTATGCTCAACATAGCTGTACACCGGCAAATCGATCGCCTGGCCCGCTTTTAACATCTGTAAATGTTGCAGCAGCAGGTTGTGATCCATCGCGCTGGGATGGTCATAGTTTGTCTTAACCCGTTCATCCATGGTCAGGTGGCTTTGGTCTTTGTAGTAAGCATCCTCGGGGATAACACCAATATTTTCATCGCCTACCCGGTCGCGCACTTCGCGATACAGAGTACTGGCAATAAGACTTTTACCCGAGGCAGATGCGCCGGCGATACCTACGATGACGCACTGGTGCGACTTATCAGTCATAAATTAAAGACCTGGTTACTGATTGTCTGAGACAATGGAAGGAAGAATTCGCGCGTAATTATAGGGATGATGCAGGGTGGATGCCAGAGAAAACGGGCGGAAAGCTTTTAGGAGTTTCCCGTTACCTCTCACCGTCGTTCACCGGTAAACTGAATTCCAGCAACCCGGCTCGATTTTTTTGCGTCTGGCAAACCCGTGCTTTGCGGGATGGATATGCGTTATCCGTCACGGCCTGCACCCGGGGCGTCCGGACAATTCACAATAATAAGGAAACACGGTGTACTGGCCTACTTTGCATTTTTTGACCTATTTCGGCGACAGCATGTTACTTATTCCGACCGCGATCGTAATGGCTATCCTGATGACCTGGAAAAGCAGCGAGCGGCGCACCGTCTGGTACTGGTGCCTGGCATTCTGCGCGACCGGCGCTATCGTCAGCCTGACCAAAGTCGCGTTTATGGGCTTTGGTTTTGGCAGCGCACACCTCAATTTCACGGGGGTTAGCGGCCATACTGCCATGTCGGCAACCCTGTGGCCCGTGATGTTATGGCTGCTTAGCGGTCGCTTTTCCGGCACGCTGCGCGTTGTGGCCGTGGGCGCAGGCTACCTGATCCCGATACTGGTTGGCGTTTCCCGTCTGCTGCTGAGCTACCATTCCACCAGCGAAGTTGTGACCGGACTGATCCTCGGCTTCACGCTGAGCAGCGCTTTTTTGGTCAGCCAGCGCAGCACCCGGCTTCAGGGCTTTTCGGCCCTACAGCTTTGCCTGGCGTTATTGCTGCCCCTGTTGCTGCTAAGCCAGGGTCGCCTTGCCACCACGCAGCAGTTTTTGCAGCGCCTGTCGGTTCAGGTTGCCGGCATTGAGCATCCCTGGACGCGTGGCGACCTGTTAAAACTGCGGCAATAAAACCGGTCAATCGTCCGAATACAGCCCTCTTTTGAATTACCCCATGTAATCAAACGGGGTTGTGTTAGCATGCCTTAAGTAACCCGAAACAGGCTGGCAAACCTGGCTGGTGCCGCGCTGGATTTGTGAATGACGACTGACACTATTTTTTCCGCTAAGCAAAACTGGACGAAGGCGATAACGCTTTGCGCGCTCGCTTTTATTCTGACTTTATTTTGTCTTGAACTGATCAAGGTGAGTAACCAGATCGCGTCGCTGTGGCTTTCTACGGCGCTGATGACCGTGCTTGTCTTCCGGCAACCTCCCCGATCGTTGCCGCTGCTGTTGGGCGCCTGCCTGACAGGTATCGTTGCCGCCAACGCGTTCATAATCGGCCCTCACCTAATGGTGGTGGCGTTTCCCCTGGTTAACCTGATTCAGGCGCTGCTCGGCGGCGCGCTTCTTCGTGCGCTGCTGGATGCCAAAGCACCGCTCGACTCCCTGCTCAGCTGGAGCAAAGTCGTCGTGGCGACGGGCATCTTTACCCCGCTGGTTGGCGCACTGCTTGCCTGCTGGGCGCTTAACCTGACCGGCACGGCCAGCCTGCATTTTTTCGTTACCTGGGCCATCTCTGAAACCATTGGCATGCTGGCGCTTGGCCCGATTGCGCTGCTCTGGCAGCACGAAGAACTGCGTAAATCGCTGAGTCAGAACGTGCTGTTTGAAACGCTGCTGACGCTGGTGGTGACGCTGCTGCTGAACTATTTTGCCCTGCGTTATTTGCCCTGGTCCTTCACTTTCGTGATGGTCGTGCTGTTTTACAGCGCCGTACGCCTGCCGCGTTTTTCCGCCTTTATTATCTTTTTTGCCACGCTGTCGATGATGACGCTGCTGCTGGCGCTTAATCAGCTGGTCAGGTATGCCGACGGCCTCGCTATTGTTAACAGCGCGCCGTGGTTGCCATTTTTACTGGCTATTATTCCCAGCCATATGATGGTGCTGGTGATGCACTCTTTCCGCGAAGAGAAAAAACATATTACCGAGAGCGAAACCCGCTTTCGACACGCCATGGAGTTTTCGGTGATTGGCATGGCGCTGGTGTCGCCAGAAGGCCGCTGGCTGCAGGTAAATGAATCGCTCTGCCGCATACTGGGTTATCGAAAAGATGAGCTGGTCGGCATGAATTTTCAGCAGTTCACTCATCCGGACGATGTGGCAACCGATTTGAAACAGGGCCGCACGCTGCTTACCGGCGAAAGAGAAAATTACAGTCTGGAAAAACGCTATTTTCGTAAGGATGGCGAGATCGTCTGGGTGCTGCTGGCGGTATCGCTGGTTCGTGACAGCGAACAGCAACCGCTCTATTTTATTTCACAAATGGAAGATATCTCCGATCTGAAACAGACGGAAGAGGTCAACCGCAGCCTGATGCAGCGCATCACCCTGGCAAATAAAGCCGGCGGCATCGGCGTTTGGGACTGGAACCTGAAAACCGGCAAGATGAGCTGGGATAGCCGCATGTTTCAGATTTACGGCCTGGAGGAAAGTGGCCAGGCAACGTATCTGACGTGGGTAAACAGCCTGCTTCCTGTCGATCGCCAGGCGGCGATTGACGCTTTCGACGAGGCGATCAGAAACTCTTCCCCGGTCGATCTGGTTTTTCGCATCCAGACCGATGAAGGCATTCGCTTTATCCGCAGCCAGTCCACGCTGGTGCTGAATGATAACGGTGAAGTGGCGAGAATGCTGGGTATTAATCAGGATGTCACCGCCATGCGCCAGCTGACCGACGCGCTGCATGAAGAGAAAGAGCGCATGCATATTACGCTGGATGCCATCGGCGAAGCGGTTATCAGTACCGATGAAGAGATGCGCGTGACCTTTATGAATCCAGTCGCGGAAAGCATGAGCGGCTGGAGTCAGGAGCAGGCAGCCGGTAAAGCAATCAGCGATATTCTGCATATCACCCGGGGCAGTGACGGGCCTGAGATGGAAAACCTGTTGCTGTGTGAGCTGCCACCGGAAAAATCAGAGCCGGATTTGGATCAGGAGCTGGTGTTGCATAACCGCTCTGGCGAACAGTTTGATATTCATTACAGCATTACCGCGCTAAAAACCGTCGAGGGTGAAAATATTGGCAGCGTTATGGTTATCCAGGACGTTAGCGACTCCCGCGAAATGATGCGCAGACTGAGCTACAGCGCCTCGCACGATATGCTGACCGGGTTGCCTAACCGCGTCAGTTTTGAACAAAAGCTTAAGCGACTGCTGCATTCAGCCAGTAAAGCAAAGTGCCAGCATGTACTGATTTTCCTCGATCTCGATCGTTTTAAAGCGGTAAATGACAGCGCAGGCCACGCCGCGGGTGATGCGCTGTTACGCGAGATTGCCAGCGAGATGAAGCTGTACCTGCGCAGCGGAGATTTCCTGGCGCGTCTCGGCGGCGATGAGTTTGGCGTCCTGCTGCCCGATTGTTCAGCAGAACAGGCCTGCGACATCGCGGATCGCATTGTAAAAGCCGTGAACGACTATCGTTTCTGCTGGGAAGGCGGTCTGCATCATATTGGCGCCTGCGCCGGTCTGACGGTGTTAAACAACGATAACCACCACTTCAGCGATGTGATGGCTCAGGCCGATCTGGCCTGCTACCACGCCAAGCGCAACGGACGCGGTCAATATGCACGGTACGAACCCCATCTGATTGACAGTCTGAAACCGGTACTGTCACTTCAGGAGAATGAGCTGCTCTCAAGGCAGCCGCTGCGGCTGTTAGACCGGACGGGGAAATGAGCGGCGGTTAAGGCCGCTGCGAATGTCAGACCGTACAAGCCCTCCTGGCCGCGCAAAACGGCAGCAGCGATAACAACTTTACGACGAAAAACGATTGTGGTTCTTGCTCTCCCTTCAGGCCTGGGCTAAAGTCGCCCCCTTTTTTTATTGCTACTGGAGGGTCGAATGTTTATCGGCTTTGATTACGGTACGGCAAACTGCTCGGTCGCCGTTATGAATGAGGGCATGCCTGCCCTGTTGCCGCTGGAAAATGGTTCCAGATTACTCCCCTCTATGCTGTGCGCGCCAACCCGCGATGCGGTCAGCGAATGGCTGTTCCGCCACCATCAGGTGCCAACGCCGGCCGCCGAAAACCAGGCGCTTTTACGACGCGCGCTGGCGCTGAACCGGGAAGAGGACGTTGAAGTCATGCCCGGCAGCGTCCAGTTCGGTCTCGCCTCGCTGGCGCAGTATATGGCCGATCCGGAAGATGTCTGGTTCGTTAAATCGCCAAAATCCTTCCTCGGTGCAAACGGCTTGAAACCACAGCAGGTGGCTTTCTTTGAAGATCTGGTCTGCGCCATGATGCTGCATATTCGCCAGACGGCTGAACAGCAGCTGAATGACAGCATCACTCAGGCGGTGATTGGTCGTCCCGTTAACTTCCAGGGTCTGGGCGGTGAAGAAGCGAACCGTCAGGCGCAGGGAATTCTGGCGCGTGCGGCGAGCCGTGCCGGGTTTAAAGATGTTGAATTCCAGTTTGAACCGGTTGCGGCTGGACTGGAATTTGAAGCCACGCTGAAGACGGAAACCCGCGTGTTGATCGTGGATATCGGCGGCGGCACCACCGACTGCTCAATGTTGCTGATGGGGCCGCAATGGCATGATAAAGCCGACCGTAACGGCAGCCTGCTGGGCCACAGCGGCTGTCGCGTGGGCGGAAACGATCTGGATATTATGCTGGCCTTCAAGGAGCTGATGCCGCTGCTGGGCGCGGGCGGCTCCACCACGAAAGGTATCGGCCTGCCTGCTCTGCCATGGTGGAATGCAGTGGCGATCAACGATGTTCCGGCGCAAAGCGATTTCTACGCCACCGCCAGCCGTAAGCTGTTGCAGGATCTGATCCGCGATGCGCAGGAGCCGGAAAAAGTGAAGCGACTGCTGAAAGTCTGGCAGCAGCGTCTGGGCTACCGGCTGGTTCGCGCCGCCGAAGAGAGCAAAATTGCGCTGTCTGACCAGCTCCAGACCAGATCAGAGCTGGCGTTTATTGAATCGTCTCTGGAAACTGAGATTAGCGTTGAGGCGCTGAAAGCGGCTATCGCGCAGCCGCTGGAGCGTATTCAGGAGCAGGTGAAGCTGGCGCTCGACGAGAGCGGCACGCGCCCGGACATTATCTATCTGACGGGTGGCAGCGCCCGCTCGCCGGTACTGCGTCAGGCGCTACAGCAGCAGCTGCCTGATATTCCGCTGACCAGCGGCGATGACTTCGGTTCCGTCACCGCCGGTCTGGCCCGTTGGGCGCAGGTAATGTTCCGCTAATCTCAGTAGCGGCTGGCTTCACTGAGTTTACGCTGGTCGTCGTCGCTGAGTTTCAGCGCGGCGGCTTTGCTCAGCTCTTCAAGCTGCACCAGCGAGGTGACGCTGACAATCGGTGCCGTAATACTGGGGCGGGCAATCTGCCATGCCAGTGCAACCTGCGTTGGCGTGGCATGGTTGGCTTCGGCTACCTGATCAAGCGCTTGCAGAATGCGCAGACCGCGATCGTTAAGATACTTCCCGACCACGCCCTCCCCTCGCTGACTTTTCTTCGCATCTTCCGGCTGACGATATTTACCGCTCAAAAAGCCGCTGGCCAGAGAGTAGTAGTTAATGACGCCTAATTCGTTTTCCTGCGCCACTTTTTCCAACCCGCTCTCGTAGTCTTTACGATCGTACAGGTTGTATTCAGGCTGCAAGGTTTCGTAACGAGCCAGGCCGTGATCGGCACTCACCTTCAGCGCCTCCGCCAGTCGTTCCGCCGAGTAGTTAGACGCGCCAATGGCACGCACCTTGCCTTCTTTAATTAGCGCGTCAAAGGTCGCCAGCGTTTCCTGCAATGGCGTATCGCTGTCGTCGCGGTGCGCCTGGTAAAGATCGATATAATCAGTTTGCAGACGGCGCAGCGAATCTTCCACCGACTGGCGGATATAAGCGGGTGCCAGTCCGGTTTTATTTGGGCCCATCTCCATGCCAACCTTGGTTGCCAGCACGATTTTGTCGCGTTTGCCGCTCTGCTTCAGCCAGTTACCGATAATTGTTTCCGATTCGCCGCCCTGGTTGCCCGGTGCCCAACGAGAGTAGACATCAGCGGTATCGATAAAATTGAGGCCTTTTTCCACCAGCGCATCCAACAGCGAAAAAGAGGTAGGTTGATCGATGGTCCAGCCAAAGACGTTGCCGCCAAACGTGAGCGTCGGTACCTGAATACCGCTACGGCCCAGCGAACGATGTTCTGTATGACTCATGATTTTTCTCCTGTGAATGAAGCGTTTCGGACGTGATTATTAGGGTAGCAAACATTCGCTGTCGCGCTTCGTTGATTTATGGCAAAAGAATTTCAGGTTATGAATACTTACACCAACTGAACGGTTATCCTTATTTCCTTCACTTTTGAAGTCATTAAACCCGCTAAAATAACCTTATTGAGGGCTTTTTTTGCCCCCGGACTTCTCGTTTTGCTAATGGAGAGCTGAACACAACATGAATAACCGGCACCGTTTCCGAAAAATCTGGCTGATGTCGATCGCCGCCGCGCTGGTTGTGGGTGGCATTTACTGGTGGCACAGCCATTCTGCTGCTCCACAGAAAACAACAGGCGCACGCCATTCCAAATCGGAAGGTGGGCGGCGCGGCGGCAGTGAGGCACTGGCTCCGGTACAGGTTTCTGAAGCCGTTAGTCAGAGCGTGCCGCAATATCTTTCGGGCCTGGGAACGGTGACCGCTGCGAAAACCGTGACGGTACGCAGCCGGGTCGACGGCGATCTTATCGCCATCCACTTTACCGAAGGCCAGCAGGTTGCAGCCGGGCAGCTGCTGGCGGAGATCGATCCGCGACCTTATCAGGTCGCACTGACTCAGGCGCAAGGCCAGCTGGCAAAAGATCAGGCTACGCTCGCCAACGCCCGCCGCGATCTGGCTCGTTTTGAAAAGCTGGTGAAAACCAATCTGGTCTCACAGCAGGAACTGGATACGCAGCGTTCGCTGGTTAGCGAAACGTTGGGAACGATTAAAGCGGACGAAGGCGGCGTTGCCAGCGCCCAGCTAAATCTGACCTGGAGCCGAATCGTCGCACCGGTTTCAGGACGAGTCGGGCTGAGACTGGTCGACGAAGGAAACTATATCAGCAGCGGTGATACCACCGGGATTGTGGTAATCACGCAGACTCATCCGGTCGATTTGGTGTTCAACCTGCCGGAAAACGATATCGGCACATTGTTGACAGCGCAGAAATCGGGCCAGCCAGTGCCGGTAGAAGCCTGGGATCGCAGTAATAAAACGTTGCTGACTACCGGCGCGCTGCTGAGTATGGATAACCAGATCGATACCACCACCGGCACCATTAAGCTGAAAGCCCGCTTCAACAATAGCGACGACAGACTGTTTCCCAACCAGTTCGTCAATACGCGGCTAAAAGTGAATACGCTCCAGGACGCGATTGTCATCCCTGCCGCGGCGCTGCAAATGGGCAACGAGGGGCATTTCGTGTGGGTGGTCAATGCTGACAACAAAGTCAGTAAGAAACTGATAGAGACCGGCTTGCAGGACAGCGAAAAAGTGGTCATCAGCGCCGGTCTGAACGCAGGAGAAAAAGTGGTGACGGACGGTATTGACCGCCTGACCGAAGGCGCCAAAGTGGAAATTGTCGCGCCGCAATCCACCCCGCTGCCTGCTAAAAGCGCCCAGCCCGCCAAAGGAGCACGCCAGTAATGCAGGTGATGCCGCCCAATTCGACCGGCGGGCCATCCCGCCTGTTTATTCTTCGTCCGGTGGCCACGACGCTGCTGATGGTTGCGATTATGCTTGCCGGAATTATTGGCTATCGCGCCCTGCCCGTTTCTGCCTTGCCGGAAGTGGACTACCCGACAATCCAGGTTGTCACGCTTTATCCGGGAGCTAGCCCGGACGTAATGACGTCGGCCGTAACTGCCCCGCTTGAGCGCCAGTTCGGCCAGATGTCCGGCCTGAAACAGATGTCTTCGCAAAGTTCCGGCGGGGCGTCAGTCGTCACGTTGCAATTCCAGCTTACGCTGCCGCTTGATGTCGCCGAGCAGGAAGTGCAGGCCGCCATCAATGCCGCAACCAACCTGCTGCCTTCCGACCTGCCTAATCCACCGGTTTACAGCAAGGTCAATCCAGCCGATCCGCCGGTTATGACGCTCGCCGTCACCACCACCAGCATGCCGATGACGCAGGTGCAGGATATGGTGGAGACGCGCGTGGCGCAGAAAATCTCACAGGTATCAGGCGTCGGCCTGGTCACCCTCTCAGGCGGCCAGCGGCCAGCCGTGCGGGTAAAACTGAATGCACAGGCGCTGGCTGCGCTTGGGCTAAACAGCGAAACGGTGCGTAACGCCATCAGCAACGCCAACGTCAATTCGGCGAAAGGCAGCATGGATGGCCCGGAGCGTTCCATTACGCTTTCCGCCAACGATCAGATGAAGTCCGCCGAAGACTACCGTCAGCTTATCGTCAGTTGGCAGAACGGTGCGCCGGTGCGCCTGCGCGACGTGGCAACCGTAGAGCAAGGTGCGGAGAACAGCTGGCTGGGCGCGTGGGCAAACCGCCAGCCCGCGATCGTGCTGAATATCCAGCGCCAGCCTGGTGCGAACATTATCACTACCGCCGACAGCATTCGACAGATGCTGCCCGAACTGAAGGCTTCACTGCCAAAATCGGTTGAGGTGCAGGTGTTTACCGATCGCACCACCAACATCCGTGCCTCGGTAGCGGACGTTCAGTTTGAACTGATGCTGGCGCTGGCGCTGGTGGTGATGATTATTTATCTGTTTCTGCGTAACGTGCCGGCCACCATTATCCCCGCCGTTGCGGTGCCGCTGTCGCTGGTTGGCACCTTTGCGGTGATCTGGTTCCTGGGCTTTTCAATCAATAACCTGACGCTGATGGCACTGACCATCGCCACCGGTTTTGTGGTGGACGATGCGATCGTGGTAATCGAAAACATCTCCCGCTATATCGAAAAAGGCGAGAAGCCGCTGGCCGCCGCGTTGAAAGGCGCAGGTGAAATCGGTTTTACCATTATTTCTCTTACCTTCTCGCTGATCGCCGTGCTGATCCCGCTGCTGTTTATGGGCGATATCGTCGGCCGCTTATTCCGTGAGTTTGCCGTTACGCTGGCGGTTTCCATTCTGATCTCGGCGGTGGTCTCTCTGACGCTGACGCCAATGATGTGCGCAAAAATGCTTAATGCGGAATCGCTGCGTAAGCAAAACCGCTTTTCACGCGCCAGCGAAGCGATGTTTGATCGCGTGATTGCCAGCTATGGCCGCCTGCTGAAGCGGGTGCTCAATCACCCGTGGCTGACGCTGGGCGTGGCGCTGACCACGCTGGCCGTCACCGTTTTGCTGTGGATCGTCATCCCTAAAGGGTTTTTCCCGCAGCAGGATAACGGCATCATTCAGGGAACGATTCAGGCATCGCAGTCGATCTCCTATGCGAAAATGGCGCAGCGCCAGCAGGAAGTGGCCTCGATTATGATGAAAGATCCGGCGGTGCAGAGCCTGACCTCGTTTGTCGGCGTGGACGGCACCAATTCGGCGCTGAACAGCGGGCGCTTACAGATCAATCTCAAGCCGTTAGACCAGCGCGCCGATCGCATCCCGGTGGTTATCGATCGGCTGCAAGCCGCCATCTCGACGCTGCCCGGCATCAGCCTTTATCTGCAACCGGTGCAGGATCTGACGATTGATACGCAGGTCAGCCGCACGCAGTATCAGTTTACGCTGCAAACCGGCTCGCTGGACTCCCTCAGCCTGTGGGTGCCGAAACTGCTGGATAAACTGGCGACGATGCCGCAGCTACAGGACATCAGCAGCGACTGGCAGGATCGTGGCCTGGAAGCTTACATCAACGTTGATCGTGATAATGCCAGCCGCCTCGGCATCAGCATGGCCGACGTTGATAACGCGCTGTACAACGCTTTTGGCCAGCGGCTGATCTCTACAATTTATACCCAGGCAAGTCAGTATCGCGTAGTGCTGGAGAACGATACGTCGGCTACGCCAGGCCTGTCCGCGCTTGACGGCATCCGCCTGAGCAGCAGCGACGGCGGCGTGGTGCCGCTCAGCGCTATTGCTAAAGTCGAACAGCGTCACGGCGCACTGAGTATCAATCATCTGGATCAGTTCCCTTCCACCACTTTCTCGTTCAACGTCAGCGATGGCTATTCGCTGGAGCAGGCGGTGAATGCTATTACCGCTGCCGAACAGGATCTGGCAATGCCGTCGGAGATCATGACGAAGTTTCAGGGCAGCACGCTGGCGTTTCAGGCTGCCCTGTCGGGAACCGTCTGGCTGATCGTGGCCGCCATTGTGGCGATGTACATCGTTCTTGGCGTGCTCTATGAAAGCTTTATCCATCCCATCACCATCCTTTCCACCTTGCCGACGGCAGGGGTTGGCGCCCTGCTCGCATTGATGCTCAGCGGTAACGAACTGGATGTGATTGCGATTATTGGCATCATTCTGCTGATCGGTATCGTGAAGAAAAACGCCATCATGATGATCGACTTCGCGCTGGCCGCCGAACGCGAGCAGGGCATGGCACCGTATGAAGCCATTTATCAGGCCTGCCTGCTGCGCTTCCGTCCGATTCTGATGACCACGCTGGCCGCGCTGTTTGGCGCGCTGCCGCTGATGCTTAGCACCGGGGTGGGCGCGGAACTGCGTCGTCCGCTCGGGGTTGCCATGGTCGGTGGTTTGATTGTCAGTCAGGTACTGACGCTGTTTACCACGCCGGTGATTTATCTGCTGTTCGATCGTCTTTCCCGCGTGACGCGCCGCCGTTTTAAAGCGGAGAAGGCCTCGTGAAATTTTTCGCCCTGTTTATCCACCGACCTGTCGCCACCATTTTGCTGACAATCGCCATTGCGCTGGCGGGCATCCTGAGTTTCCGCCTGCTGCCGGTGGCGCCGCTGCCGCAGGTGGATTTTCCGGTCATAATGATCTCGGCGTCGCTGCCGGGCGCGTCGCCGGAAACGATGGCCTCGTCGGTCGCTACGCCGCTGGAGCGCTCGCTGGGGCGCATCGCTGGCGTCAGTGAAATGACCTCCACCAGCTCGCTGGGCAGCACGCGTATTATTCTGGTTTTCGATTACGATCGGGATATTAACGGCGCGGCTCGGGATGTTCAGGGCGCAATCAACGCCGCACAGAGCCTGCTGCCGACCGGGATGCCTGGTCGCCCCACTTACCGCAAAATAAATCCGTCCGATGCGCCAATTATGATCATGACGCTGACCTCGGATGCGTGGTCACAGGGTGAACTGTATGATTACGCCTCAACGCAGCTGGCGCAGAAACTGGCACAAATCGACGGCGTGGGTGACGTCACCGTCGGCGGCAGCTCGCTGCCTGCGGTACGGGTGGATCTTAACCCACAGGCGCTGTTCAACCAGGGCGTTTCGCTGGATGCGGTACGTACCGCTATCAATAATGCCAATCAGCGCCGGCCTCAGGGTGCAATCGAAGATCGCGACCAACGCTGGCAGTTGAAAACCAATGACGAGCTGAAAACGGCCGCGGAGTATCAGCCGCTGATTGTGCATTATAACGGTCGCGCGGCAGTGCGGTTGCAGGATGTGGCAACGGTGACGGATTCAGTCCAGGACGTGCGTAACGCCGGGATGGCCAATGCCAAACCGGCCATTTTGCTGCTGATCCGTAAGCTGCCGGAAGCCAATATCATCGACACGGTGGATCGTATTCGTGCCGCCGTACCGGAACTGCGTGAAACCATTCCGGCCTCGATTCAAATTGATGTGGCTCAGGATCGCTCACCGACCATTCGCGCCTCGCTGGCCGAGGTTGAACAGTCGCTGGTGATTTCTATAGGGCTGGTGATCCTGGTGGTGTTCGCCTTTCTGCGCTCTGGCCGCGCCACCCTGATCCCGGCGGTGGCGGTTCCGGTTTCGCTGATTGGCACCTTTGCCGCGATGTATTTATGCGGCTTCAGCCTGAATAACCTGTCGCTAATGGCGCTGACCGTCGCCACCGGCTTTGTGGTTGATGACGCAATTGTGGTGCTGGAAAATATCTCCCGGCACGTTGAGGCTGGCGTCAAACCGCTCCAGGCGGCGCTTCAGGGCGTGCGCGAAGTCGGTTTCACCGTGCTGTCAATGAGCCTGTCGCTGATCGCCGTGTTTCTGCCGCTGCTGATGCTTGGCGGTCTGGTCGGCCGCTTCTTCAAAGAGTTCGCGGTAACGCTATCCGTTTCTATTGCCATCTCGTTGGTTATCTCACTGACCCTAACACCGATGATGTGCGCGCGATTGCTGAAGGCGCAACCCAAAGGCGCACGGCAGCACGGCGCGGGCAAAATCTTGCTGCGCATCCAGCAGGGCTATGGTCGTTCACTGAACTGGGTGCTGAACCATTCGCGCTGGACGCTGCTGGTGTTTATCGCCACCATTGGGCTGACGATGTATCTCTACGTCGCCATCCCAAAAACCTTTATGCCAGAACAGGATACGGGCCGTTTGATGGGCTTTATTCAGGCCGATCAAAGCATTTCGTTTCAGTCGATGCGCGGCAAGCTGGAAAACTTTATGAAGATTGTTCGTGACGATCCGGCGGTGGAAAGCGTTGTCGGCTTTACCGGCGGATCGCGCACCAACAGCGGCTCGATGTTTATCTCGCTGAAGCCGCTAAGTGAGCGCAGCGAAAATGCTCAGGAGGTGATCGCCCGGCTCAGAGTCAAACTGGCAAAAGAGCCGGGCGCCAATCTGTTTCTGATGGCGGTTCAGGATCTGCGCGTCGGCGGCCGCGAGTCGAACGCGGGCTATCAGTACAGCCTGCTGTCGGACAACCTTGATGATTTACGCCTCTGGGAACCGAAAATCCGTCAGGCTTTTGCTACCCTGCCGGAACTGGCGGATGTCAATTCCGACCAGCAGGACAAAGGTGCCGAGATGGCGTTAACCTACGATCGCGCCACCATGGCCCGGCTGGGTATTGACGTGTCAGATGCCAACAACTTGCTGAATAATGCCTTTGGACAGCGGCAAATTTCTACAATTTATCAGCCGCTCAATCAGTATAAAGTGGTAATGCAGGTCGATCCTCGTTATACGCAGGACATCAGCTCGCTCGATCTGATGTACGTGATTAATAAAGACGGCAAGGCGATCCCGCTCTCCTCCTTTGCCAAATGGCAGCCTGCTAATGCGCCGCTGTCGGTCAATCACGAGGGGCTGTCCGCCGCATCAACGATTTCCTTCAACCTTCCCGAAGGCGTGTCGCTTTCTCAGGCTTCGGAGGCGATTGACCGCAGCATGACCTCGCTGGGCGTGCCTTCCAGCGTACGCGGCAGCTTTGCCGGCACCGCACAGATTTTCCAGCAGACGCAGAGCAGTCAGCTGTGGCTGATCCTGGCGGCAATCGCCACGATGTATATCGTGCTGGGCATGCTGTATGAAAGCTATGTGCATCCACTGACCATTCTCTCTACCCTGCCTTCTGCGGGCGTCGGCGCGCTGCTGGCGCTGGAGCTGTTTAGCGCGCCGTTCAGCCTGATTGCGCTGATTGGTATTTTGCTGCTGATAGGCATTGTGAAAAAGAATGCGATTATGATGGTTGATTTCGCGCTGGATGCGCAGCGTAATGGCAATCTGAGCGCCCGTGAAGCGATATTCCAGGCCAGTCTGCTACGCTTCCGCCCAATTATGATGACCACGCTGGCTGCGCTGTTTGGTGCGCTGCCGCTGGTGCTGACGACGGGTGACGGCGCTGAGCTTCGTCAGCCGCTGGGTATTACCATCGTCGGCGGTCTGGTGATGAGCCAGCTGCTGACGCTTTACACCACGCCGGTGGTTTACCTGTATATGGATAAACTACGCAGGAAAAGAAAGCCGGAGCCTGTGAGCGAGTACTAACTTTTATGTCTGACTCAGGATCGATTAACCGATGAATACGCTTCCTGCCAGCGTACGCTGGCAGCTGTGGATTGTGGCCTTTGGCTTCTTTATGCAGTCGCTGGATACCACCATCGTCAACACCGCCCTGCCCGCGATGGCGCAAAGCCTGAACCAAAATCCGCTGCATATGCATTCGGTGGTGGTGTCATATGTGCTGACCGTCGCCGTTATGCTACCGGTTAGCGGCTGGCTGGCCGATCGCTTCGGCGTGCGTAACGTATTTTTCAGCGCCATCGTGCTGTTCAGCGCCGGCTCACTGTTTTGCGCTATGTCCGCCACGCTCGATCAGCTGATTGCCTCACGCGTGCTGCAAGGCATCGGTGGTGCGATGATGGTGCCGGTCGGCAGGCTGACGGTAATGAAGCTGGTGCCGCGCGAGCAATATATGGCCGCAATGACGTTCGTCACGCTGCCGGGCCAGGTTGGCCCGCTGCTTGGGCCCGCGTTGGGCGGCGTGCTGGTGCAATACGCCAGCTGGCACTGGATTTTCCTGCTTAATATACCGGTCGGGCTGGTGGGTGCCATTGCCACTATGATGCTGATGCCGGACTTCCGATTGCCGCCGGGGCGCTTTGATCTTAAAGGTTTTCTGCTGCTGGCTGTCGGCATGGCCACGCTGACGCTGGCGCTGGATGGCTCTCACGGCTCCGGCTTTTCGCCGCTCCTGCTCGGCCTGTTCATTCTTGCAGGCATTTTTTCGCTGCTGTTTTATCTGCTCTACGCCCGCGATAACGATCGGGCACTGTTCAGCCTCAAACTGTTCGATAACCGTATCTATTCCGTTGGTCTGCTGGGCAGCCTGACCGGGCGCATTGGCAGCGGCATGCTGCCGTTTATGACCCCGCTTTTTTTACAGGTCGGAATGGGGTATACCCCTTTTCACGCCGGGCTGATGATGATCCCAATGGTGCTGGGCAATATGGGCATGAAGCGGATTGTGGTGCAAATCGTCAACCGATTCGGCTACCGCAACGTGCTGACGGGATCAACCGTGGGCCTGGCGCTGGTCGTGCTGCTGTTTCCTGTCGTCGCGCTGTCAGGCTGGGAAAAGCTGCTGCCGCTGATACTGTTTCTGCAGGGAATGGTCAACGCGATCCGCTTTTCCACAATGAACACCTTAACGCTCAAAACGTTGCCGGATGAGCTAGCCAGCAGCGGCAACAGCCTGCTGTCGATGGTGATGCAGCTGTCGATGAGTATCGGCGTAACGGTGGCCGGCCTGTTGCTCGGCACCTTTGGTCAGCAGTCGCTTGCCGGAAGCGAAACCACGCAGCAAGCCTTTATTTATACTTATCTCTGTATGGCGGTGGTGATTGTTTTCCCCGCGCTGGTATTCTGGCGCGTACCGGCCGACATCAGTAAAAACGTGGTGCTACAGCGCCGGAGAAAGTCTTAATGTTTGCGAAGTTGCGTATTGGCATTACCGCCAAACTGTTTATTGCCATTTTTTCCACCTGCATGCTGGTGCTGATCACCATGCACTGGGGCGTGCGCCTCAGCTTTGAACACGGCTTTATTGATTACATCAAAAAAGGCAACGAACAGCGGCTGGGCCTGCTGAGCGACGCGCTGGCCGACCAGTATGAGCAGCACGGTAACTGGGATTTTTTACGCAATAACAACAAGCTGGTTTTCCAGATCCTGCATTCGCTGGAGCAAAATCCTGATGCGAACAATCAGCTGCCACCGCACGGCTGGCGCACGCAGTTCTGGATTATCGATCAGCAATATCACGTGATGATGGGGCCACGAGCGCCGGTACCGACAGAAGGGAGCCGCAGAAATATCACCACCAGCACCGGACATATCGTCGGCTGGGTTATTGGTTCCCCACCGGAAAGGCTGACCCGCAGCGCGGATATCAATTTCGATCAGCAGCAAAAACGCACCAGCTGGATTATCGTTGCTCTGACGATGCTGCTGGCGGCTGCCGTGACCTGGCTAATGTCGCGTGGCCTGCTCGCGCCGGTCAGGCGGCTGGTCGAAGGGACTCACCAACTCGCTGCTGGAGATTTTACCAGCCGGGTGAAAGCCGACAGCCGCGACGAGCTTGGCCGTCTGGGTCAGGATTTCAATCGTCTTGCCAGCACGCTGGAGAAAAATGAAAGCATGCGCCGCGCTTTTATGGCGGATATCTCGCACGAGCTACGTACGCCGCTGGCCATTCTGCGCGGTGAGCTGGAAGCGATTCAGGATGGCATACGCAAACTGACGCCGGAATCGATCGTCTCACTCCAGGGCGAAGTCACTACGCTCACTAAGCTGGTGGATGACGTTCATCAGCTTTCCCTTTCCGATGAAGGCGCGCTGGCCTACCGTCGTAGCCAGACCGATCTGGTGCCGCTACTGGAAGTCGTCGCCGCCAATTTCAGCGGGCGTTATCAGAGCCACGGGCTGAGGCTGGATCTTAACCTGCCGGATCAGGCGCCGCTGTTTGGCGACCCCGATCGCCTGATGCAGCTGTTCACCAACCTGATGGAAAACAGCCTGCGTTATACCGACGCAGGAGGCGCCCTGACGGTAACGGTGATGGCGCAACCGGACCAGCTAACCCTGTGGTTTGACGATACCTCTCCCGGTATTACCGACGATCAGCGCCTGCAAATTTTCGAGCGTTTTTATCGGGCAGAAACTTCCCGCAATCGTGCCAGCGGCGGCTCCGGGCTTGGCCTGGCAATTTGTCAGAACATTGTGGAAGCGCACGAGGGAACGATCAAAGCGGATCACTCCGATGCCGGAGGACTGAGAATTACGATACACTTCCCCTGTACCAGGTAATTTAAGAGCAATACTCTTTTTCGTACCGGCAGGAGCGCCATGAATCAAGAATCTCAAGACCCCCTCATTTTAGTGGTGGAAGACGAACCCAAGCTTGCCCAGCTGCTGGTGGATTACCTGCAGGCTGCCAATTATCGCACCCATCATCTGTTGCGCGGTGATGAGGTGCTGGAATGGGTAAAACAGTCGCCGCCGGATCTGATGCTGCTTGATCTGATGCTGCCGGGCGTGGACGGACTGACGCTTTGCCGCGAAATCCGTCGGTTTTCAGAACTGCCGATCGTGATGGTGACGGCGCGCACGGAAGAGATAGATCGCCTGCTCGGTCTGGAAATCGGCGCTGATGATTATATCTGCAAACCCTTTAGCCCACGCGAGGTCGTGGCACGCGTCAAAACTATTCTGAAACGCTGCCAGCGGACGCCGGAAGAAGCGCAAAAAGCGTCACTGTTGGTGGTGGATGAGAACCGTTTCCAGGCAAGCTGGGATAATTTAGCGCTGGATTTAACCCCCGCCGAGTTTCGCCTGCTAAAAACGCTGGCGCAGGAGCCGGGCAAAGTTTTCTCCCGCGAGATGCTGCTTAACCATCTGTATGACGACTATCGCGTCGTTACCGATCGCACCATCGACAGCCATATTAAAAACCTGCGCCGAAAGCTGGAAGCTCTGGACGCCGACCAGCCCTTTATCCGTGCGGTCTACGGTATGGGCTATCGCTGGGAAGCAGATGTCTGTCGTTTGATCTAGCGCAATTTACAATCCTTCCCTCACCTCTTACAATCCCCACACTTTTCGTAAGGCCGTCCCGTGACGGCCTTTATTGCAATATCTGACCTGACATCAGATCGACGAGATACCTCATGTTTAAACCGGAACTGCTTTCTCCGGCCGGTACGCTGAAAAACATGCGCTACGCCTTCGCGTATGGCGCTGATGCAGTGTACGCTGGCCAGCCTCGCTACAGCCTGCGCGTCCGCAACAACGAGTTCAACCATCAGAACCTGGCAATCGGCATTAACGAAGCGCATGCCCAGGGCAAAAAATTCTACGTTGTGGTCAATATTGCGCCGCACAATGCCAAGCTGAAAACCTTTATTCGCGATCTCCAGCCGGTAGTCGAAATGGGGCCGGACGCGCTGATCATGTCCGATCCTGGTCTGATCATGATGGTGCGTGAAGCCTTCCCGCAGATGGACGTGCATCTTTCGGTGCAGGCTAACGCGGTCAACTGGGCAACGGTAAAGTTTTGGCAGCAGATGGGGCTGACGCGCGTCATTCTTTCGCGTGAACTGTCTCTGGAAGAGATCGCCGAAATCCGCCAGCAGGTTCCCGATATTGAACTGGAAATTTTTGTCCACGGTGCCTTATGCATGGCCTACTCCGGTCGCTGCCTGCTTTCCGGTTACATTAATAAACGCGACCCAAATCAGGGAACCTGTACTAACGCCTGCCGTTGGGAATATAAGGTTGAAGAAGGCAAACAGGACGAGATTGGCAATATAGTGCATCAGTATCAGCCGATCCCGGTCAGGAACGTTGAACCGACGCTCGGCGAGGGTCAACCGACGGATAAAGTCTTTATGATTGAGGAAGCGATGCGGCCGGGCGAGTATATGACCGCCTTTGAGGACGAGCACGGCACCTACATTATGAACTCAAAAGATTTGCGGGCCGTGGCGCACGTTGAACGCCTGACGCAGATGGGCGTTCACTCGCTGAAAATCGAAGGCCGAACCAAATCCCACTATTATTGCGCGCGCACGGCGCAGGTCTATCGCCGCGCGATTGATGATGCGGCCGCAGGCAAACCCTTTGATCATTCCCTGCTGGAAACGCTGGAAGGACTGGCGCACCGTGGCTATACCGAAGGTTTCCTCCGTCGCCATACGCATGACAGCTATCAAAATTACGATCACAGCTATTCCGCCTCCGAGCGTCAGCAGTTTGTCGGCGAATTTACCGGTGAGCGGCGCGGCGCAATGGCGCTGGTGGAGGTTAAAAACAAGTTCAGCACGGGCGACAGCCTGGAGCTGATGACGCCCGCAGGCAATATCAACTTTCGACTGGAAAAGATGGAAAACCGCAGGCTGGAATCGACCGATATCGCACCCGGCAACGGTCATTTTGTCTGGATCCCACTGCCCGAAGAGATCGATCTGACTTACGCGCTCCTGATGCGGAATTTTCCGGAAGACGCCAAATAAAAGTTTCCTGACGTGACTTATTTTAGAACAGGCTCACATTCCCTGTCGCCTTTTCTGGGTATGCTGTGCAGGCTTAAACGATCAATTCAAAACGGCAGATTTACCTAAACCACCTCTTTGGCCCGTCCGGTTCTTCCGGGCGGGCTTTTCTTTGATTTATCGATTCATCCACGAGCCGCTTTTTCTTCCCCTCTGCGGATATGCTATAACTGAAGCACTTTTCGTTCAGGGCAGTTTTGACAGGAAAATAACATGGATACACATTCACTGACGCTGATTATCCTTAACGGCAAGGGCGCGGGTAACGAAGCGCTGCGCGAGGCCATCCTGAAGCTGCGCGAAGAAGGCCTGCCGATTGAAGTGCGTGTCACCTGGGAACAAGGGGATGGCGAGCGTTTTGTGCAGGAGGCCGTGACGCTGGGTGCTGCAACGGTGGTGGCCGGCGGTGGCGACGGCACCGTCAATGAAATCGCCACCTCGCTGGCGGGCGTAGCTGAAAAACAGCGTCCGGTATTGGGTATTATCCCGCTGGGAACCGCTAACGATTTTGCGACCAGCGCAGGCATTCCGGAAGAGATGGAAAATGCGCTGCGTCTGGCTATCGTCGGTAAAGCCACGCCGGTTGACCTGGCACGGGTCAATCAGGATCGCTATTTCATTAATATGGCGACGGGCGGCTTCGGCACGCGGATTACCACGGAAACACCGGAAAGGCTGAAATCGGCGCTGGGCGGTGTTTCCTACTTTATTCATGGCCTGATGCGCATGGATACCCTGAAAGCAGACACCTGTACGCTTAGCGGCCCCGGCTTCAACTGGCAGGGCGATGCGTTGGTGATTGGGATCGGCAATGGACGTCAGGCAGGCGGTGGACAACGTCTGTGTCCGGCCGCGTTGATTAACGATGGCATGCTGGAATTGAGTATCGTCACGTCAAAAGAGATCTTACCTACGCTGTTTAATTCAGTTATTGGCGGAGACGACGAAAATCCCAATATCATTCGTGCTTCACTGCCCTGGCTGGAAATTGATGCGCCAAACGAAATGACCTTTAATCTGGATGGCGAGCCGCTAACCGGCACGTCATTCCGTATTGAGATTCTGCCGGCTGCCCTTTCCTGCCGCCTGCCGCCCTCCTGCGAACTGCTGGCATAGCGCTGTGAGCCACATCAAGTGGCTCTCTCCTTTTCTCCACTGCGCACCAATAAAAGGACGTTAGAAATGTGATCCTCCATGCAGACGGCTTGCCAATCAGCTTGTATGGTAGTAGGTCTTTATAACTTACTGGCTTATTCAAGGATTGATTATGACCAACACCAGAGCAATCGCTTCAGCCGAGACAAACGATTCCACTTCGGTTATAAGACGTGTCGCCAGCGCATCCGCAATCGGTACCGCCGCCGAATATTATGACTTTTTTGCCTACGGTACGGCAGCAGTACTTTTTTTTGGCCCGCTTTTTTTTCCTTCCAGCGATCCACTTATCGGCACGCTGGCGGCCTTTGCTACCTACGCCGTCGGCTTCTTTGCACGGCCGCTGGGCGGCATCGTTTTTGGCCATATTGGCGATAAAGTCGGCCGCAAAAAAGCCCTTGTTATCACTATCCTGATGGTTGGCCTGGGCACATTCTGCATTGGGCTGTTACCAACCTATGAAAAAATTGGCTTCTGGGCGCCCACGCTGCTGGTGATTATCCGCATAATCCAGGGGTTTGGCGTCGGCGGTGAACAGGCAGGCGCTGTTCTGATGACCGCTGAATATGCTGAGCCTCGTCGTCGTGGCTATTTTGCCAGCTGGGTGCAGATAGGCGCACCGGTCGGATTTTTACTGCCTCTGGCGCTGTTCGCCGCCTTAACGGCGCTGCTGTCGAAAGAAGAAATGGTGGACTGGGGCTGGCGCATCCCGTTTTTACTTAGCGCGCTGCTGGTTATCGTCGGCATGTTTATCCGCCTGCGTATTGATGAATCACCGGTTTTCGCCCAAATCCGTGAAACCAAAGCAGCCGAGTCGCGTCCGGTAATGGAAGTAATACGCAACTATCCCAAAATTATTGTTTATGGCGTGGCGGCCAAGCTGATTGAAGCCTGCTCGTTTGGCCTTTTCACGGTCATCATTCTGGCATGGGGAAAAGTCAATCAGCTCAGCGATACCCTGATGATGCAAACGATGATTGTCGCGGTGATTCTGGAAATTATGGCGATTCCGTTGATGGGCAAACTCTCCGACCGGATTGGCCGGAAGCCGGTCTATATGACAGGTGCTCTCCTGCTTACCCTCAGCATTTTTCCTTTCTTTATCGCGATGAGCCAGAACATCTACTGGATCTCGCAGCTGGCCATGATCGTCGTGCTGACGCTGGGTCACAGTATGTGTTATGCGCCGCAAGCTTCCTGGTTCCCGGAACTTTTCCCTACTCATATTCGTTGCAGCGGTATTGCGCTGATCTGGCAAACCGGTTCGTTGATTGGCGGCGGCGTGCTGGGCCTGACGGCCGTTAAGATCCTCCAGATGTCCGGCGGTCACTATTATGGCCTGGCCGCTTATGTCGTCATTCTTGGGTTGGTTTCGCTGTACGGCATTTCTCATCTGCCGGAAACCGCACCGGTGAAACGGTGCAAAGAGCTCCATAGCTGGCACAAGTCTTAAATTTTGAAAGCCGAAGCGATCGCAATTGTGATCGTTATCGGATATTCGACGACGCTAACTTGTATGGTAGTACGTTAGTGCGTATTTTTTATCCATTGTCGCAACTCAGGGTCTTGATAATGAAAATTGTTAAAGCGGAAGTCTTTGTTACCTGTCCAGGCAGGAATTTTGTCACTGTTAAAATCACCACCGACGAAGGCCTTACCGGTATTGGCGACGCGACGTTAAATGGCCGTGAGCTACCGGTGGCTTCTTATCTGAAAGATCATGTTTGCCCACAGCTGATTGGCCGTAACGCACACCAAATCGAGGATATCTGGCAGTATTTTTATAAAGGTGCCTACTGGCGTCGTGGCCCGGTAACCATGTCCGCTATCTCGGCTGTCGATCAGGCACTGTGGGATATCAAAGGTAAGGCCGCCAATATGCCGCTTTACCAGCTGCTGGGCGGTGCCTCGCGTACTGGCGTAATGGTCTATTGCCATACAACCGGGCACAGCATTGATGAAGTGATGGACGATTACGCGAAGCATAAAGAGATGGGTTTTAAAGCCATCCGTGCGCAGTGTGGCGTTCCCGGAATGAAAACCACCTACGGCATGGCGAAAGGCAAAGGCCTGGCTTATGAGCCCGCCACCAAGGGTGACTGGCCGGAAGAGCAGCTGTGGTCGACCGAAAAGTATCTCGATTTTACACCAAAACTGTTTGAGGCAATCCGTGCCAAATATGGCTTTAACGAACATTTGCTGCACGACATGCATCATCGCTTAACACCCATTGAAGCGGCGCGCTTCGGCAAAAGCGTTGAGGACTCGCGTCTGTTCTGGATGGAGGATCCAACGCCTGCCGAAAACCAGGAAAGTTTCCGTCTGATCCGTCAGCACACCGTTACGCCAATTGCGGTGGGCGAAGTCTTTAACAGCATCTGGGACTGTAAGCAGCTGATTGAAGAGCAGCTCATCGACTATATCCGCACCACTATTACCCATGCTGGTGGCATTACCGGTATGCGTCGTATCGCCGATTTCGCCTCGCTGTATCAGGTACGTACCGGTTCGCATGGCCCGTCCGATCTTTCGCCAGTTTGTATGGCTGCTGCGCTGCATTTCGATCTCTGGGTACCCAACTTTGGCGTGCAGGAATACATGGGCTACTCCGAGCAGATGATGGAGGTGTTCAGGCATAGCTGGACCTTTGAAGATGGCTATATGCATCCGGGTGACAAACCGGGCCTTGGCATTGAGTTCGACGAGAAGCTGGCAGCGAAATATCCCTATGAGCCCGCTTATCTGCCGGTCGCTCGTTTAGAAGATGGCACCTTGTGGAACTGGTAAGGAGAGCACCATGAAAAGCGTTGTTATCGCTAAACCCGGCGAAATGATCGTAGAAGATCGTCCCCTGCCTGAGCCAGCCGCGGGCGAAGTCAGGGTCAAGGTCAACTATGCCAGCATCTGTGGTTCTGATGTACATATCTGGCACGGTCACAATCCCTTCGCACGCTATCCACGGGTGATTGGCCATGAGTTTTTTGGTGTCATCGATGCGACAGGCGAAGGCGTTGATGCCTCACGCACAGGGGAACGGGTGGCGGTCGATCCGGTCGTCAGCTGCGGTCACTGCTACCCCTGTTCTGTTGGCCGGCCAAACGTTTGTCGCGAATTACAGGTTATTGGCGTTCACCGCGACGGCGGCTTCAGTGAGTATGCGGTTGTCCCAGCCTCAAACGCTTATGTGCTGCCGCAAAGTATTCCTGACAAGCTGGCAAGTCTGGTAGAGCCTTTTACTATTGCCGCTAATATCTGCGCCTTTCTTAAACCGCAGCCCAACGATGTCGCCCTGATTTTTGGTGCCGGCCCAATGGGATTAACCGCAATTCAGGCACTGAAAGGCGTGTTTAACGTCCGTAAAGTGATCGTAGCCGATCGGCTGCCTGAAAGGCTACAGATGGCGCTGGAGAATGGCGCTGATGTCGTGCTGGGTAACAGTGAAATCCCGCTGGCTGCACAGCTGGAAGGGGAGCAACCGACGTTGATTATTGATGCCGCCTGTCATCCTTCGATTCTGTCAGAAGCCGTTGCGCTGGCTTCACCGGCAGCGCGTATTGGCCTGCTCGGCTTTTCCGGCGAACCCTGCACGGTGACGCAACAAAGCCTGACCAGTAAAGAGCTGTCGCTGTTTACTTCACGTCTGAACAGCCATCGTTTTCCTGAAGTCATTAGCTGGATGGAACAGCAAAAAATCCAGCCTGAAAAATTGGTTACTCACTATCTGCCGTTAAGTGACATTGAAGCGGCCATGACCCTTTTCGAAAAAGATCCGCGCAGCTGCTGCAAGGTAATCTTAACGTTCAGCTGACGGGCACCAGGCTTACCGTACTAAGTCGTATTCGGTCTGGGAGCAGGTTCAGGCTCCCGGTATCAGGACTCTGCCGCGGAAAGAGAATCTATAAATTAGAAAAAACCAGGGTACTCCTATGTTTAAAAATCTCCGCTGGACCATCGTTCTGCTGCTTTTTCTGGTGTACATGATCAACTATCTGGATCGTGTCGCGCTTTCGCTGACCGTGCCGATGATCGAAAAAGATCTGCTGCTCAATGCCGAGCAGTTTGGTCTGATCTTCGGCAGCTTCTTCTTCGGTTATGCCATCTTTAATTTTATCGGCGGCCTGGCTACCGATAAATTCGGCCCCACGCTGGTGCTGGGCGTGGCAGTAGGAATGTGGTCACTGTTCTGCGGCTTTACTGCACTGGCGACTGGCTTCTGGTCGATGCTAATTCTGCGCATATTGTTCGGCATGGCAGAAGGCCCGATCTGCGCCTCCGCCAACAAAGCGATTAATGGCTGGTTTCCCAAAAAACAGGCAGCCACGGCGATGGGCTTTCTCAGCGCAGGTTCACCGCTGGGTGGCGCAGTCGCCGGCCCGATTATCGGCTATCTTGCGCTCGCCTTTGGCTGGCGTCCGGCCTTCGTCATCATCTGCTCGATTGGGATTGTCTGGATGGTAATTTGGTTTTTTATTGCCGCTGATAATCCATTGAAAAGCCGTCGCGTCAGCGCAGAAGAGCAGGCGCTGATTACCCGCCTGAAAGAAGAACAGACTACGCCGGATGAGGAACTGGCGCAGGCCGCTCATGGCCTTGGTTACTATCTGCGTCAGCCGATTATCCTCGTTACCGCTTTCGCCTTCTTTTGCTATAACTACATTCTGTTTTTCTTCCTCAGCTGGTTCCCGGCCTATCTGGTTCAGGCCCATAGCCTGGATATTAAATCAATGAGTATGACCACCGTGATCCCCTGGGTGGTCGGCTTTGTCGGGCTGGCGCTGGGCGGCTGGATCTCCGACAAAATTTTCAACATCACCGGTAAGCTCCTGCTTTCACGAAAAATTGTGTTAGTCGTCTCTCTCTTCGCCGCAGCCTTGTGCGTGGCCCTTGCCGGTTCGGTTAAGGGCGTTTACCCCGCCGTGATCCTGATGTCGGTCTCAATCTTTTTCCTCTACATCACCGGGGCGATTTACTGGGCGATTATCCAGGATGTGGTGCATAAAAGCCGCGTCGGCGGCATTAGCGGCTTTATCCATCTTATCGGTAGCCTCTCCGGCATTGTCGGCCCGGTCGTAACCGGTTACATCGTGCATCACACCGGTAAATTCGACAGCGCTTTTATTCTGGCGGGCGTCGTTGCGGCGCTGGGTGCCGTGCTGGTTCTGCTGGTGATCAAAAGCCCAAAAAGTACGAAAACGCCGGTTTCAGTTTAGTTGCTGTGGGTACGCACTGGCGTACCCTGTTGATTAAGGAGTATGTATGCTGTCCGTTGAAACATTACCCGCAGGGACTTTGATCCCCCATTACGACCGCAGCGCCTTACGCACGCGTATCGTGCATATAGGTTTTGGTGCCTTTCATCGCGCTCATCAGGCGGTATGCGCAGATATTCTGGCCGCCGAGCATAACAGCGACTGGGGTTACTGCGAGTGCGGCATTACCCTGAACAATAACGGCGAGCTGTTCAATGCATTGCGTCAACAGGACCTGCTTTATAGCGTGACGGAAAAAGCCGATGACGGCCTGCACACCCGCGTAGTGGGTGTGGTAACACAGGCGCTATATCGTAATTGCGACGGTATCGAAAAAATTATTAGCGCGATGTGTCAGCCTGACGTCGCGATCGTGTCCATGACGGTGACAGAAAAAGGCTACTGCTATCAGCCTGCAACCGGCCAGCTGAATCTTGACCATCCGGCCATCGTACACGACCTGGCGCACCCTGAAGATCCGCAATCTCTGCCGGGGATTATTCTGGCAGCGATTAAGCGCCGTCGCGACGCCAGCCTTCCACCTTTTAGCGTGATGTCCTGTGACAACATGCCTGAAAATGGTCACGTTACCCGCAACGTCGTGGTACAGCTGGCAGAGCAGCAGGATCGCCAGCTTGCTGATTATATCCGACAGAATATTACCTTCCCGTCGACCATGGTCGACCGCATTGTGCCAGCCATGACGGCCGAAGCTTTTCAGTCTTTAAGTCATAAACTGGGCTGTGCCGATCCGGTGGGCGTTGAATGCGAACCTTTTTTCCAGTGGGTCATCGAGGATAAATTTGTTAGCGGTCGTCCGGCGTGGGAAAAAGCCGGCGCCGAACTGGTAGCCGATGTCCTGCCTTATGAAGAGATGAAGCTGCGTATGCTGAACGGCAGTCATTCTCTGCTGGCTTATACCGGCTATCTGGCGGGTTACGAGACCATCAGCGAGTGCATGGACGATGATGACTACCAGCTGGCCGCGCGCAAACTCATGCTGGATGAGCAGGCGCCAACTCTGAGAACGACCGGCGTTGATTTGGTTGCCTATGCCGACTCCCTGATTGCACGCTATAAAAACCGGGCGATTAAACATCGGACTTATCAGATCGCGACAGATGGCACGCAAAAATTACCGCAGCGCTGGCTCGACAGCATTCGCTGGCATCTTCGCAACGGCAGTCGTTTTGAACTGCTGGCGCTGTGCGTTGCCAGCTGGATGCGTTTCGTAAAGGGCGTTGATGAACAGGGAAAAGCATTTGTTATCAACGATCCATTACGGTCTGAGCTGGCGCGATTAACCCAAAGCAGCGCGGAAGGTGAACCACGTGTTACCGCTCTGCTTTCGCTGAAAGAAGTCTTTGGCGAAGACCTGCCGGACAACTCGCTATTCCGGGATCGCGTTACGCATTACTACCAGCTGTTATTGCTTTCAGGTGCAAAAGCTGCGGTTCGTCAGGCGATCCGCGCCGGGTAATGGTTTCATGGCAAAAGGGCTGGCGCTGGTGCATCAGGCTGATTAGACTGATCTTCCCAGCGTCAGCTTTTATGACGCCTTATCGGAATGAAATTACCGAATGTCAATGACCTACACCATCACCGCCAGCGAACCCGTTAATCAGCAGATTTATCGTTTTCTGCGCCAGGATATTGTCACCTGTGCCATCCCTCCCGGATCGTTGCTGTCAGAAAAAGAAGTGTCGAGCCGTTTTGACGTTTCCCGTCAGCCGGTGCGTGAAGCCTTTATTAAACTGGCCGAAGCTGGACTGGTACAGATCCTGCCGCAGCGCGGTACCTTTGTGCGTCGCATCTCTGCCCAGCGGGTCGCCGATGGCCGTTTTATCCGCGAAGCGGTTGAAGTCGCGGTTGTACGCAGGGCGGCACTGGAAGCCACACCGGAAGCCCTGGCTTTGCTGGAGCATAATTTACAGCTACAGAAAATGTCGGCGGAACGTCAGAACAGCCAGGCATTTTTGCTGCTGGATGATGAGTTCCACCGTCTGATTGCGCAAAGCATTAACTGTGAGCTTGCCTGGGAGACGGTGGAAAATATCAAGGCCACCATGGATCGGGTGCGCTTTCTGACGTTGAGTAAAGTCTCGCCGCCAGAAAGCCTGATTGCGCAGCACAATGAAATCTATCAGGCGCTGCTGGCAAAAAACGCCGATGCCGCCGAACAGGCTCTGCGTCGCCATCTTCAGGAAATGATTTTTTCCATCACGCCTATTGCCGAGCAAAACAGCGAATGGTTTGAACAGCCCTGATATCAGGTCGGAAGCGCTGGCCATCTTTCTGTCGGATAGAGTGCCAGACGGATGTTGAATAAGTAGAACAGCGGGCGAAACAGCGCCGGTTCACAGCGGCTGGCGGCTTCGGTTTGCAGCAGCAGTCCATTTAGCGCCTCCAGCAATGACTGGGGCGGTTCACGCGAAATATTCTTCAACCGTTTCTTAAAATACTGATTAATTTCAAACATCAGCACATTGGTTTCCAGCGAATATTCTTTGAGGATCGCCTGATGGCGGCCGTAGAAATCATAGCAGTTAACGCCCAGCCAGATTTCAGTGATCAGATTTCCGCCCAGCGCCACGTTTGCCATGGGATCGATTTTGTTACGTGGCAAAATAATATTAATTTTATCAATCTGGCTCGCCACAAATTGCTGGCGGGATAGCAGCGTCGCGGCGTTAAGGTTTATTTCGCTGATAAACTGAAGCAGTTCCTTAATACCTTTTCGCAACACGCGCCGGGCAGTCCAGGCCGGTCTTTTATTACGGATGACCGAGGTAATCACCACAGCCAGCACAATCCCCACTACGGTTGAAATTGCCGCGTTGATAATCGATAACAAATCGGGTTTAAGGTGATGCGCCATGCCGATAAAACCAGGGATTTGCGTGGCAATAATCAACCCAATAAAATTGGTCGCCGGATTAGCAATAACCAAGCCAAGGGCGAACAGCCCCGGCGCAAGGCAAATAATCAATGATTCATAGGTCGTGGTGCCCGGAATAATAATCCCGACGTACAGCACGCTGATAACGATGGCAATTACCACGCCTTTTAAGAAGACCTTCATTGAAGCAACCGGGCTGTCCAGAGCCGCGAAAAACGAGCAGACCACGGCGGCCATCATCGGTGCCGTTGAACCATCTTTCCAGCCCGTGCCAATCCAGAACAGGCAACCCAGCATCGTTGCGGCAAAAGCGGTAAAGCAGGATAAAAGCATTAACCCTTTGTCGGCATGTTTTTTAATCAGCTTTTGCCCGCCGCGCTGTTTTTTACTGCTGATCAAGCTAACCCGCTCCCTGGCGCCAAAATAACTTTCCGCTACCCGGACAAAATTAAGCAGCCGCTCAAGCAGCCCAACAAGCAACAGCCCCTCTTCCGCGTTCATGTCGCCATGATAGTAGCGCCTTTCGATCTCATCCTGCGCCGCAGCAAGGTCCGCCTGTATTGCCTGTGCGTTACCGCTCTGCTCCGGACTGTTGAGCCAGACAAGAAAATGGTTGAACGCTTCAGCGACAAAATCTGGCAGGCGGATATCCTGTTCGGCCAGTAAACTCAGGCGCTTCTCAATGGCGGTCAGCGTGGGGATGAGATAAGAAAGGTGCTGATATTGGGCGCCCACCAGGCGAATGAGCTTTCGGGCAGCGTCGCCTTCGTAAACACAATGGGTAATCAGCGATTCAACGGTGGCAGGATAACTGGCCATCTGAACCAGAATATGCTCTCTTTCCGGCGAAGGGTTTTTTGCCTCAACGGTCAGCAGCTCGTTACAAAGTTTTTTGGCGCTGTCGAACCAGTGATTGACGCTATTTTCCAGCAGGCTGCGCATTCGCACCGGGAAAACCAGCATATGCACCAGCGCGCTACAAATAATGGCAACGGTAATCTCTTCTATACGCGAAATGACCGTGTAGGTAATAGAAAGCGGCGTAGTAACATCCGCAAAGCCCATAATGGCCGCACTGTATCCTGCCAGCATAAAGACATAGCTTTTCGGCGTGCGATCGTGCAGCGAAAGGTATAAACAACAGGCAACCCACAGCGAAACGCTGAAGCTGAACAGGATCGGCGTGGTAACGGTAACCGGATAGATGAGAAAAATAAAAATCCCGCCCAGCACGGTGCCAAGCAGACGAAACAGCGCTTTTGACAGCGTCGAAGCAGAATAGAGCTGCGAGATAACATAGACTGAAACCATCGCCCACGCTGGCTTATCAAGATTTAGCACCAGCGCAATATATAAAGCTAAAAATGCCGCGATGCCGGTTTTCAGGGCAAACAGCAGGGCATTTTTTGACAACCATTTCATGAACAACAGCTCGTGACGAATTAAAAGGCTATTTTATCCTGAGCGGAAAAAGATTAGCGCCCTTCTGCTGGCTGAAGTTGTAACAAAATTACTGAAAAAGCAGGAAATTCAGGGGCGCATCCGGCCCCTGAATTATCAGTCAGGCGATGGTGACATCTTTCGCCAGATAGACATCCTGCACGGCGTTAATCAGCGCCACGCCCTCTTTCATCGATTTTTTAAAGGCTTTACGGCCGAGAATCAGCCCCATTCCCCCCGCGCGTTTATTAATGACCGCGGTGCGCACGGATTCCGCGGTGTCGGTTTCGCCAGCCGAAGCGCCGCCAGAGTTAATCAGACCTGCGCGTCCCATATAGCAGTTCGCCAGCTGGTAACGCACCAGATCGATGGGGTTATCGCTGGTCAGCTTGCTGTAAACCCGCTCATCGGTAGAGCCAAATTTCAGGGCGTTATAACCGCCGTTATTTTCCGCCAGTTTTTGTTTAACGATATCGGCACCGATAGTGGCAGCCAGATGATTGGCCTGGCCGGTTAAATCGGCGCTGGCATGATAATCCACGCCATCTTTTTTGAAGCTATTGTTACGCAGATAAGCCCAAAGCACGGTGACCATCCCCAGCTCGTGCGCCCGCTCAAAAGCATGTGAGATATCTTCCAGCTGGCGGCGGGACTGCTCAGAGCCAAAGTAGATAGTTGCGCCAACCGCCACGGCTCCCATATTGAAAGCCTGTTCAACACTGGCGTACAGCGTCTGGTCGTACTGCGTGGGATAGCTCAACGTTTCGTTATGATTCAGTTTCACCAGAAAGGGAATACGGTGTGCATAGCGGCGTGAAACCGAAGCCAGCACGCCGTAGGTTGAGGCGACACAGTTACAACCCGCTTCAATGGCCAGTTCGACGATGTTTTTGGGATCGAAATAGAGCGGATTCGCGGCAAAAGAAGCCCCGGCAGAATGCTCCACGCCCTGATCCACAGGCAGAATGGAAAGGTAGCCCGTGCCCGCCAGGCGACCGGTGTTATACAGCGTTTGCATATTACGCAACACGGTTGGTGAACGGTCGTTATCGACCATCACCCGGTCAACATAATCCGCACCCGGCAGATAAAGGCTGTCTGCGGGGATGGTCATGCAGCGATGTTGCAAAAGAGAGTCTGCTTCTTTGCCCAGTAACTGTACGATGTCCGTCATGTAAACTCCTGTTGGTGTATGAGAGCAAACGCCCCCGGCTGAAATACCTGCCCCCAACAGCGTGGACCCGCAACCGCGCTTAAGGCAAATTGCTGACTCCATTTTTCAGAACCTTCCCCATAAAGTTTTTTGCCAGATGCGCTACCACCAGCGATAAAAATGGTGCACCGGCCCAAAACCTGCGCCCACTTCCAGCGTATCCGCCTGTTCCAGCGCGCCCTGAAGCCACTGTTTGGCTTCGCGGACGGTTGTTATCCAGTCCTGATGACGCGGGCGTAGCGCCGCCAGGGCAGAAGAGAGCGTACAGCCGGTACCATGCGTATTTTTTGTCGGCACGCGCAGAGCGGTGAAACGCTGCTCCAGTTGAGGCGTGAACAGCCAGTCAGGGCTTTCTTCATCGCTCAGGTGGCCGCCTTTCATTAATACCGCCTGACAGCCCATTTCCAGCAGTGCCCTGCCCTGCTGCCGCATCTCGTCTTCATCACGGGCAATTGCACAGCCCAGCAATGCAGCCGCTTCGGGCAGATTGGGCGTAATCAGCGAAGCCTGGGGTAACAGACGCTCCCGCAGCGTCTTTACTGCGCGCTCCGACAACAGCGGATCGCCGCTTTTGGCCAGCATAACGGTATCCAGTACCAGCCAGGGAATCTCAGCCCATTGCAACCCCTGCGCGACCACCTCAACAATATCGGAGTCATGCAGCATGCCGATTTTAACGCTGTCGATTCGTACATCACTCAGCACAGAGGAAAGCTGCGCTGCAACGAAATCCGCATCGACAGGAAAGACGGATTGCACGCCGCACGTATTTTGCGCTACCAGTGCGGTAATCACGCTGGTGCCGTAAGCACCCAGCGCTGAAAAAGTTTTGAGATCGGCCTGAATGCCTGCCCCACCGCTGGGATCGGTGCCGGCAATTGTCAGCGCGTTGATTCGTTTCATGCCATCGCCTCCGGATGTAAACGAGACAATTCATCAAGAAACAACGGCGCGAAGGTGCCTGGCCCGCCCGCTGTGGCAGCAGCCTTTTCTCCGGCCAGGCTCATCAAACGGCAAGCGCTGGCGGTATGAATCAGCCTGTCACCTGGCAGCGCGGTAAAACCGGCAACCACCGCTGAGAGCGCGCAGCCCGTTCCTACCACCCGCGTCATTAATGCCGAGCCGCCTGGCACGGCCAGAATGCGGAGCCCATCGGTAATGAAATCGATCTCGCCCGTCACCGCAATCACCGCCCCGGTTGATTTAGCCAGCAGCGTGGCCGCCTCCAGCGCGGCAGAGGAGTCGTGAAGGCTATCCACACCTCGCCCGGAAACCGTCTGACGAGCCAGCGCCATAATTTCCGAAGTATTGCCACGAACGACGGCCGGACGGTATTCCAGCAGCTGCTGGCAGAAGTCACTACGGAAAGTTAAGGCGCCCACTGCCACCGGATCCAGCGTCCAGGGGCGCCCGGCTTTTACGGCGCTTTTAACGGCGGTAAGCATCGCCTCACTGCGCGCCGCTGTTAACGTTCCGACGTTGATCAGTACGGCATCCGCAATAGCGCTGAACTCCCCGGCTTCAGAGGGTTCGATAACCATGGCAGGAGAAGCGCCAAGCGCCAGCAAAACGTTGGCGGTAAAGGATTGCACCACATCGTTGGTCAGGCAGTGGATCAGCGGTGAAGCCTGGTGAAAAAGATTTAAAGAAGGCGCAGCCATCGCTGCCGTAAAGCGAGAAGGTTGGATCAAAATAAGACTCCCAACCGGCGTACAAGAAGGCGATGCGGTTGGGCATCTGACTTCCCTCCGCTGGCATTATCCAGTTCAGGTTCAACGGGTTTTTCTCAGCCCTTTCTTTGGAAAGAAACGGCACCCCGAGTCATAGTGCAAGCTTTGCAGCATAAGGAAGCGGCTGGATTAACGCAAGTTTTACCTCATCCTGCCGTTTCGCCTAAGAAACAGCTGAAGCTATTACAAGAAGAACACATGAACATCACAAATTAAATAGTCGACCTGTCAATATAAATATATTTGCAACCTGCCTAACATTAACTGGAAGCATTAATCATAAAACTAAACTAACGCGCCAGTTTAATACTTATTAAATCGGCACAAAAGGTGGCTTTAAAAAAATCACATGGCAAACTTAATCAGTAATAAGATAATTCTTATTGCTGTACGCACCAAAGATATTTGCAACATGCCGATTACAAAGGGAATTAAATGAAGCTTAAGTTTCTTGCTATTTTTTGCTGCAATTTCTTTGCCGCCACATCCGTTCTTGCTGGCGTGATGCGGGAAGATGTCGCCGTTCAGGAATACCGCGACTTTGCTGAAAATCTTGGGAAATATGCGGTTGGCAGAGAAAATATTGAAGTCTTTAAAACCGACGGCACTTCTGCAGGCATACTTAATTATCCGATGCCTGATTTTGGTGCTGTTGTCTCCGGCGGCTACGCTACGCTTTTCTCTGCCTCTTACCTTGCCAGCGTACAGCATAATACCGGTTATAAAACCGTTGATTTTGGCAATAACGCCAAATACAAAACGATCTATAAATTGATTAATCGCAATGAATATGACGTGCGCGATTTTCATCTGCCTCGTTTAAATAAGGTTGTCACTGAAGCTGCCGCCATCCCTTCCGTGGTTGGCACGGAATTACGCGAAAATCCAGATCGCTATACCTGGTACGCCCGGGTGGGCGCGGGTACGCAATTTCAGGTTGATGCCGAAACACAAGAGCTGGTGCAACTGGCGGGCGCTTACAGCTGGAAAACCGGCGGCACCATGACCAATCCCACTTTCGAAAACTGGCGCCTGCGGTGGTACAACTACAGCCCGGATGATCCCAACGTGCAGCCGTTGGACAGTGCCAGCCGGGGCGGCGACAGCGGCAGCCCAATGCTGGTTTATGATAATGTCGATAAAGTCTGGAAACTGGCAGGCGTATTAACCAGCGGTGGTAATGACGGGCCTTATAATCTGCGTTCATATATTTTATTTGTGCAAGATGCTTTTGTTGAGCAAGTGATGGCGGCCAATGTCGATCCCGATGTTACTGATAGCAGCGCCGAGGGCATTATTAACTGGGATCCAAATGCCATTACCCAGGGGGCTAAAAGCTGGCTGTGGCATGGCACTGATAAAACGCTGCCCACCGATGCCACTAACGAAGAATTAGATGCCACGAAAGATCTCCGTTTTAACGGCGAAGGCGGTACTCTGGTTTTAAACCAGGCGGTTAATCATGGCGCTGCCAAACTTCAGTTTTCCAATAATTATCAGGTTAAATCGGCGGAGGGCCAGAATAACAGCTGGGTCGGCGGTGGTATCGAAGTTGATGCAGACAAGACCGTACTCTGGCAGGTAAATGGCCTTGCTGGCGATGTGCTGCATAAAATCGGTGACGGCACGCTGCATATTAATGCGACAGGCGCAAACAGCGGTGGATTAAACGTGGGTGCCGGGACCGTTATCCTCGATCAGCAGGCCGATGCAAACGGCTTAAAGCAGGCCTTTTCTACCCTGACGCTGGTTAGCGGTCGTCCGGTGGTGGTACTGGCGGATAAAGATCAGATTAACACCAAAAATATTCAGTTTGGCTATCGCGGCGGGACGTTGGATATTAACGGCAACGGCTTAACTTTTGCAGAAATTAACCATAACGATAATGGTGCAAAAATTGTTAACCGCAACCTGGATAAAACCGGTGTCGTCACGCTGTATGGCAATGGTTTCAACTTTCCTGGACATATCGGCGAACAGGATAGCGGCAAACTTAATCTTTCCTATTACGCATCAGACAGCGCTTACCGTGCAACACTGTCGGGTGGGGCCGATGTGGAAACGCTGGCGGTGAAGCGCGGTGAGCTGATTTTGTCAGGCCAGCAAACGCTGCATGCCGGTAACGTATTCTACAGCGACGACTGGAGCGAGCAGTCTTACCTGACAAACAAGACTAATGTGCTCTCGGGTGCAGCATTAACGGTGAGCGATCATGCCATTTTAGACGGGACGATCTCTGTCGCAGACAATGCCAGCCTGACTCTTTATGCCCATACTCTGCTTTCAGGTAGCCTGACGCTGGCAGGAACGGACAGCGTGCTGACGGCGGATATTACCGAACGTGAAAGCAGCGTAGAGGGTCTGTCATCCATGATTACGGCAGATATTAGCGGCAACGGTAAGTTGGTAAAAAGCGGTGAAGGTGTCTTACTCGCTGAAGGGGATATTACCACCGCTGGGGATATCGAATTAGAAGCAGGCACGTTGGCGCTAAATGGCAATGTGGCCCCTTCTGTCAATATGGCAAGCGGTACCGTGCTGGCGGGTAGCGTAACGCTACAGACGGTAAATGCAAGCCAGGGATCAACCCTCTATCCTGGCGCTTTATATGCCGAAACGGCGAATTACTCGACGCTGAGTCTGGCTAATCTGAATACCAGCGGTACGGTGAATCTGGCACTGAACAGCGCTTTCAATCGCAATGCGACCGACAAGTTGCTGATTGCCGGAGACATCAACGATGGCGACTCTGTTATGGTTAGCATTAACAGTCTGAGTAGCTGGACGGACAGTGACAGCAACGCCAACGGCACGGCCGATAATACGGAAGGCGTATCGATTATTCAGGTTGGCGGAAATTCGTCAAAAGATCGTTTCAAACTGGCGGGTGACTATGTTGCCAGCGGCGCATGGGCTTATGGCCTGTATGCATTTGCTCCGGGAAGCGCGGCGGAAAGCGAGCGCGAAGTCAGCGGTAGCGGCAGTCAATATTGGGATTATCGCCTGCAAAACGTTCTGTTATCCGAAGGCAGCAATAGCGAGCCAGAAGCACCAGCCGAAGAAACGCCAATCGTCACGCCGGAAACGCCTGCCGAAGAAGCGCCAATCGTGACGCCGGAAGCGCCTGCCGAAGAAGCGCCAATCGTGACGCCGGAGGCACCTGCGGAAGAAACCCCGATCGTGACGCCAGAAGCACCTGCCGAAGAAACGCCAATCGTCACGCCGGAAGCACCTGCGGAAGCAGCTCCGGCCGCAACGCCGGAAGCGCCTGCGGAAGAAACCCCAGCCGCAACGCCTGTGGAAAAGGAACCGCCTCAGCCTGCAAAACCGACGCGACGCGCGGTGACGCCGCAGGTTCCGGCTTATATTTCCCTGCCCTCCGCGCTGTTCCGGGCAGAAGAACAGCTGGCCATGTTATTCAAAGAAAGCGCGCTGGATAGCGCGAAAGAAGGCCACTCTCGCTTTTTCCTGTTCGGCTACCGCGGTGATGATAATTACCAATCGGGCAACAGTTTTATGCAGTATGGCTACAACTATAAAAGCCAGTACAAAGGCTGGATGATGGGCACAACGCTGGCGGCCTGGCATAACGATCGGCAGTCGCTGAATGTAAGCGGCGCATGGTCAAAAGGCGATCTGAGCTTCAAGCCTTCCGCCGCAGATGGCGTCAGCCAGGGTAACGTTGACAGCAATGCGCTGAACCTGATGCTCTCCTGGCACTATGAGGACTATTATCTTAACCTGCTGTCCGGCTATGGCTGGTCCGAAGGCACTATTTCGACCCATTTACGCGGCACCGCAGCATCACCCAACGTTAAGCAATTTTTTGGTGAGGCAGAAGCCGGTAAATATATTCAATCAGGCGCGCACAGGTTTCGGCCTTATGCTGGCTATCGTCAGCAGCAGATGCGGATAGCCAACTTTACCGATGTCGATCGGGCTCAGGTTAGCTATCAGCAACAGCGACGTGAAGCCTGGATTGGCGGGCTGGCTTACGACTACACCCTACCCGCAGGAAAATTAGGCACGCTGCGCCTGGGTACGGACGTGAACCTTGCAGTCAGGCCAAATAATCAGGGTAAAGTGGTGATAGGCAACGGGCAGAGCAGTAACGACTTCCACACCGGAAACGGCGGAAACAGCCTGAATATCAAGACCGAAGGCTGGCTGGAGATAAACAAAGATATCGCCCTGACAACGCAGGTGCGCCATCAGCGTAAGCTGCAACAGGAAGGTGCTAACGACTGGCTGTTTGCCGGCGGTATCAACATCAGTTTCTAGCCTAAAACCCCACCCGCTCCCCGTTCCATCGGGTAGCGGGTTTCCCTTTCCCCCGGAAATCCCCGATGTTCCCCTCTGAAAGTTTTTGCTAAAGTTCCTCCGATCCCCCGAAAAAAGCCCGACCAGAGAACAACGAGAAGCAACATGACAAGACCGCTTAACGAGCAGTACGGTATTAGCGTTGCCGCCCTGCAAATGCTGAATTATTTACAGCAAATCGCCCGTGGCGATCGCTCGTTCACCATTCGTGATACCACGCTTAACAACCGCTGCAACGTCACGCCGCCGGATAACTTCACCCTGCTCGATCAGCTGTTTGAAGCCGGAAAAATTGATTATGACTACCGTGGCACCGGCATTGAAGGCGAACGCCATGTGAAACCTGTTTGGGGATCAAGATGATTGTTATCCGCGCCTTCACCGAAGCCGATCGTCCGTTTTTACGCACGCTATTTCTGGCGGCCCGAAAGGCAAACTGGCACTGGCTTGATGGCGAAGAGTGGCGGCTGGAGGACTTTGACCGCGTCACGCTTGGCGAACGGATTCTGGTAGCTGAAGAAGAAGGACACCGTAAAGGATTCGCTGCTTTGCTGCCTGCCGACAACTTTCTGCACAGTCTGTTTGTCGATCCAGCCTGTCAGGGCCAGGGCATCGGCAGTGCTTTACTTCAGGCTGTGCAACGCAGTTTCACCTCAACCGGCGCGTTAAAATGCCTGAAAGCTAACGCCCATGCTCTCGCTTTTTATCAGCGGCACGGCTGGAAAAGAGTGGGCAGCGGCGAGGGCGAACAGGGAGAATATCTGTTACTGCACTATGTGCTTTGACGGCGTAAAGCGGCTGGACATAACAGCCCGGCGTTCACCGGGCTGCACGATTACACTGCGCGGAAGGAAATGTCGCCAGGAATGACTTCGCCTTCCCAGTAAAGCTGCGCGGCAACAAGGCCTGCCAGCTGACGATAGAGGTAGGTGAATTCGCTGTCAGGGCGGCGAATGACGGTGGGCTGTCCATCGTCCAAATCTTCGCGCAGGGTAATGTGTAGCGGAAGCTGGCTAAGCAAACGAGTGTGATACTGTTCCGCCAGCCGTTGTGCCCCGCCGCTGCCAAAAATCGGTTCGTGATGGCCGCAGTTGCTGCAAATATGCATGCTCATGTTTTCAACTATACCCAATACCGGCACGTTGACCTTTTCAAACATCACGATCCCTTTTCGCGCATCGATGAGCGCAATATCCTGCGGCGTAGTGACAACGACAGCCCCGGTCACCGGCACATTCTGCGCCAGCGTCAGCTGGATATCACCGGTGCCCGGCGGCATATCCAGTACCAGGTAATCCAGCTCGGGCCAGAGCGTTTCGTTAAGCAGCTGCATCAGCGCTTTGCTGGCCATCGGCCCGCGCCACACCATGGCATTATCGTCCGTCACCAGATAACCAATCGAGTTGGTTGCCAGGCCATGGGCCATGATCGGAGCCATATGCGTGCCGTCGGGCGAGGTTGGCCGCTCATCGGTAGTGCCGAGCATATCGGGTACGGACGGGCCATAGATATCCGCGTCCAGCAGGCCAACCTTCGCACCTTCGGCAGCCAGCGCCAGCGCCAGGTTAACGGCGGTGCTGGATTTCCCTACCCCTCCTTTGCCAGAACTGACGGCGATAATGTTTTTGACGCCGTTAACGCCCGCCTGGTTTTTTACCCGCTTCAGCGTGGCGATATCGTGGTTCAAACGCCAGCTGATGGCCGTAGCGCCGGTCAGACGCAGTAGTTCAGCGCTCGCGCTCTCTTTCAACGCCTCAAAACCACTGTGCCAGGCAAAAGGCATGGCAAGATCGATATGCAGCGTATTATCCAGCATCGCGCAGTGATGCAGTGCTTTCAGCGCGGTCAGATTCTTTTTCAGCGTCGGATGTTCAAATGCGGTCAAAACGCCCATCACCATGGCGCGCAGCGCTTCCGGTGAGTGCTGACTCTGGGATTGAGAGGTCATCCCGGCTCCTTTTTTTGATTAGGTTTTACCTGAGAGCATATCAGATGTGACTCAACGTGTTGAGAAAGGCTAAATATCGGTGCGGGCCGCGCGGGATGGTTTACGCAGGGAGGGCCTTTCGGGTAACATCGTAACCCCTATTTTAATCAGGTATAGCAAGTCTCACTATGACTCAAGTCGCGAAAAAAATATTGGTAACGTGCGCACTCCCGTACGCCAACGGTTCTATCCATCTCGGCCACATGCTCGAGCATATCCAGGCAGATATTTGGGTCCGTTACCAGCGAATGCGCGGCAACCAGGTTTACTTCATCTGTGCGGACGATGCGCACGGTACGCCAATCATGCTGAAAGCTCAGCAGATGGGTATTGCTCCCGAGCAGATGATTGCCGAAATGAGTCAGGAGCATCAGACTGATTTTGCTGGCTTTAACATCAGCTATGACAACTACCACTCAACGCACAGCGACGAAAACCGCGAGCTGTCCGAGCTGATCTATACCCGTCTGAAAGAAAACGGCTTTATTAAAAACCGCACTATTTCTCAGCTCTACGATCCGGAAAAAGGCATGTTCCTGCCGGACCGTTTCGTTAAAGGCACCTGTCCGAAGTGTAAAGCCCCGGACCAGTACGGTGACAACTGCGAAGTGTGCAGCGCAACTTACAGCCCGACCGAGCTGATCGATCCGAAGTCCGTGGTGTCCGGCGCTACGCCGGTAATGCGTGATTCCGAGCACTTCTTCTTCGATCTGCCAGAATTCAGCGCTATGTTGCAAGCCTGGACGCGTTCAGGCGCGTTGCAGGAGCAGGTTGCGAATAAAATGCAGGAATGGTTCGAGTCTGGCCTGCAACAGTGGGATATCTCCCGCGATGCGCCGTACTTTGGCTTTGAAATTCCTGGCGCGCCGGGCAAATATTTCTACGTCTGGCTGGATGCGCCTATTGGCTATATGGGCTCGTTCAAGAACCTGTGCGACAAGCGCGGCGACATCGACTTTGACGCCTTCTGGCAGAAAGATTCCGATGCCGATCTTTACCACTTTATCGGTAAAGATATCGTTTACTTCCACAGCCTGTTCTGGCCGGCCATGCTGGAAGGCAGTAACTTCCGTAAGCCAACTAACCTGTTCGTTCATGGTTACGTCACCGTCAACGGCGCGAAGATGTCAAAATCGCGCGGCACCTTTATCAAGGCCAGCACCTGGCTTAACCATCTGGATGCCGACAGCCTGCGCTATTACTACGCGGCCAAGCTCTCTTCACGCATCGACGATATTGACCTGAACCTGGAAGATTTTGTTCAGCGTGTGAATGCCGATATCGTTAACAAAGTGGTTAACCTGGCGTCGCGTAATGCGGGCTTTATCAACAAACGTTTTGACGGCAAGCTTTCTGCTGAACTGGCCGATCCGGCACTGTATCAGACCTTTATCGATGCGCAGGTTAGCATTGCAGAAGCCTGGAACAGCCGCGAATTCAGCCGTGCGATCCGTGAAATCATGGCGATGGCCGATGTTGCCAACCGCTACGTTGACGAGCAGGCACCTTGGGTAGTCGCGAAACAGGAAGGCCGCGATGCCGACCTGCAGGCAATCTGCTCAATGGGTATCAACATGTTCCGCGTGCTGATGACCTGGCTGGCACCGGTTATGCCATCGCTAACCGAACGTGCCGAAGCGTTCCTCAATCAGCAGCTGAGTTGGGAAGGTACTGAGCAGCCGCTGCTGGACCACACTATTTCAGCCTTTAAAGCGCTGTACAGCCGTGTAGAAATGGACAAGGTCAATGCGCTGATTGAAGCCTCGAAAGAAGATGCCGCGGCGGCCAATAAACCGGCGCTGACCGGCCCGCTGGCTGACGATCCCATCGCGGACACCATCACCTTTGATGACTTTGCCAAAGTGGACATGCGTATTGCGCTCATCCAGAACGCCGAGTTTGTGGAAGGCTCCGATAAGCTGCTGCGTTTGACGCTGGACATCGGCGGCGAAACCCGCAACATCTTCTCCGGCATCCGTACGGCCTATCCCGATCCTTCCGTGCTGGTCGGCCGCCTGACGATGATGGTCGCTAACCTGGCGCCGCGTAAAATGCGTTTTGGCATCTCTGAAGGTATGGTGATGGCCGCGGGTCCTGGCGGTAAGGATATCTTCCTGCTTTCGCCTGACAGCGGTGCCCAGCCTGGTATGCAGGTTAAATAACCTCAGGGTTCACAGCACGGGCAGTCGCCCGTGCTCATATGTTTGCCTGAACGCTGTTATCCTTCTAAGGATAGGTTCGGAAAAACAGGAGATTTTCATGCGCACCGCGCTGTCTGCTCTCTGGCGTTACCTTCGCGCCTTCGTCATTATCTATCTTTGCCTGTATGCCGGAAACGCGCTTGCCGCCCTTTTGCCCGTCACCATTCCCGGCAGCATTATCGGCATGTTAATTCTGTTTGCCCTGCTGGCCACTCAGATCCTTCCCGCTGACTGGGTAAAGCCCGGCAGTCATCTGTTGATTCGCTATATGGCGCTGCTGTTTGTGCCCATCAGCGTCGGCGTGATGAGCTACACCGATATTCTCAGCGCGCAGTTCGGCCCGATTGTGGTTTCCTGCGTGGTAAGCACCTTTATCGTTCTGCTGACGGTGGGCCTGGTTTCTCACCGGCTGCACGGCAGGCCTGTTCAACCCGGAGCCGGTAATGAGTGATATCTGGTGGTCGTTACCGCTTACCCTGCTGGTGTTTTTTGCCGCCCGCAGGCTGGCCGCAAAAGTAAAAATCTCGCTGGTTAATCCTCTGCTGGTTTCAATGGCGGTGATTATTCCACTGCTGTTGCTGATTCAGATGCCCTATGCGCGCTACTTCCAGGGAAGTTCATTACTTAATCAGCTGCTGCAACCGGCGGTAGTTGCGCTGGCGCTGCCGCTGTATGAGCAGATGCATCAGATCCGCGCTCGCTGGAAATCAATTATCGGCGTCTGCTTTATCGGCAGCGTAACGGCCATGATCTCAGGGACGGCAATCGCCTTATGGATGGGGGCTACGCCGCAAATCGCCGCCACGCTGATGCCAAAATCGGTGACCACGCCCATCGCGATGGCCGTCTCCGCTACGCTCGGCGGTATTCCTGCCATCAGCGCTATTTGCGTGCTGATTGCTGGCGTACTGGGTGCGGTATTTGGTCATATGCTGCTGAACATGTTTAAGATCTACAACAAGGCTTCGCGCGGCCTGGCGATTGGCAACGCTTCACACGCATTAGGGACGGCTCGCTGCGCCGAGCTGGATTATCAGGAGGGGGCCTACAGCTCGCTGGCGCTGGTCATTTGCGGGATTATTACCTCGTTGCTGGCGCCTTTCCTGTTTCCGCTGCTGATGCATCTGTGGGGGTAGAACTTGCGATAAGTCGCGCATTTCTCTGCTTTATTTCATAAGTTGCAATATTAATGTGATTATAATCACATACAATACCCTGCCGGGCCGCCAGAATGGGCGGCCGACCTTGTAAGAGATGCCCGATATGCACCCACGATTTCAACCCGCCTTTGCCACGCTGTCATCCTCTTTTCAGGCCGTGCTCCAGCCAATATTAGCCGCTGACGATTTTCCGGCGTATTTAACCCCGGCGCAGATGGCGGAGATCGAAGCCCAAACGGGCCTGGACCGCCAGGCGATAAGTTTTGCGCTGCTGCCGCTTGCCGCTGCCTGCGCTGTCGCCCCGCTTTCTAAATTCAACGTCGGTGCGCTGGCGCTGGGTCAAAGCGGTCATCTCTATTTCGGCGCCAATATGGAGTTTTCTGGCGCCACCATGCAGCAGACGGTACATGCTGAACAGAGCGCAATCACCCATGCCTGGCTGCGCGGTGAAAAGGCGCTGGAAGCCGTCACCGTGAACTACACGCCGTGCGGACATTGCCGCCAGTTTATGAATGAGCTTAACAGCGGTACGTCGCTGCGCATCTATCTTCCGGGACGCGAGCCTGCCACGCTGGGCGATTATCTCCCTGATGCTTTTGGCCCGCGCGATTTGGCTATTGAAACGCTGCTTTTGGATGACGTTGATCACGGTCTGACTGTAAAAGGCGACCCGCTTTGCCAGGCCGCCTTACAGGCTGCGAACCGCAGCCACGCGCCTTACTCGCAGGCGTTGAGCGGCGTGGCCTTACAGATGGCTGACGACAAAATTTTCGCGGGTAGTTATGCGGAGAACGCCGCGTTTAATCCCAGCCTGCCACCGCTACAGGCCGCGCTGATCATGCTGAATTTATCCGGTTATGATGTGTTACAGATCCAGCGTGCGGTGCTGGCTGAAGCGCCAGATGCCCGCTTAATTCAGCGTCAGGCGACATTTGCTACGTTGCAGGCATTGGGCTGCGCGAATTTCACTACGGTTCCGCTGAGATAAGTTTCTTCCGGAAACTTTTCCCTGCCGTAACGGGCACGTAAACTGCAGCAAAGCGATAGCTTTTGTTATCAGCTGTTAACAAAAGCTGTACTTTCAGATGAATTATTTTAGGATTGGCGCACAACATTACGATCCGAATGAGTATTTTTTCATGGAACTCGAACACGAAAGTAAACGCCCCCTTTATATCCCTTATGCTGGCCCGATTTTGCTGGAATTCCCGCTGCTGAATAAAGGCAGCGCCTTCTCCGTCGAGGAGCGCAACGATTTCAACCTGAACGGCCTGCTGCCTGAAACGGTAGAGACCATAGATGAACAGGCCCAGCGCGCCTGGCGCCAGTTCCAGGATTTCAAGAACGCCAACGACAAGCACGTTTATCTGCGCAACATTCAGGATACCAACGAGACGCTGTTCTACCGTCTGCTGGATAGTCATCTGGAAGAGATGATGCCAATTATCTATACCCCGACGGTTGGCGCGGCTTGTGAGCACTTCTCCGAAATCTATCGCCGTGCGCGCGGGCTGTTCATCTCTTACCCGAATCGCGGCAGCATTGAAGATATGCTGCAAAATGCTACCAAGCAAAACGTTAAGGTGATTGTTGTCACCGACGGCGAACGCATTCTGGGCCTGGGCGACCAGGGCATCGGCGGCATGGGCATTCCAATTGGTAAACTGTCGCTCTATACCGCCTGTGGCGGCATCAGCCCGGCTTATACGCTGCCTGTTGTGCTGGATGTCGGCACCAATAATCAGCAGCTGCTGAACGATCCGCTCTATATGGGCTGGCGTCACCCACGCATCACCGGCGAAGAATACGATAATTTCGTTAATGAGTTTATTCAGGCCGTGAAAAGCCGCTGGCCGAACGTGCTGTTGCAATTTGAAGACTTCGCGCAGAAAAATGCGATGCCGCTGCTTGAGCGCTACCGTGACGAAGTGTGCTGCTTCAATGATGATATTCAGGGAACGGCTTCCGTGACGCTGGGTACGCTGATTGCCGCCAGCCGCGCTGCCGGCAGCAAAATGAGCGAGCAGAAAGTCGTCTTCCTCGGTGCGGGTTCTGCGGGCTGCGGTATTGCCGAGCAGATTATCGCCCAGATGAAATCCGAAGGCCTGAGCGATGAAGAAGCCCGCGCCCGCGTCTTTATGGTCGATCGTTTTGGTCTGCTCACCGATAAGCAGCCGAACCTGCTCAACTTCCAGAGCAAGCTGGTGCAGAAAAGCGAGCAGCTGGCGGAGTGGGATTCCAGTTCCGACTCGCTGTCGCTGCTGGACGTGGTGCGCAACGCGCATCCTGACATTCTGATTGGTGTTTCCGGCCAGCCGGGGCTGTTCAGCGAAGAGATCATCCGTGAAATGCACAAGCATTGCGCACGCCCTATCGTGATGCCGCTATCCAACCCGACCTCACGCGTTGAAGCTACGCCACAGGATATTTTGGCCTGGACTGACGGCGCGGCGCTGGTGGCAACAGGTAGCCCGTTCGCGCCCGTGACCTGGAAAGATAAAACCTTCCCTATCGCCCAGTGCAACAACTCTTATATCTTCCCTGGCATCGGTCTGGGCGTTATCGCCTCTGGCGCTACTCGCGTCACCGACAGTATGCTGATGGCAGCAAGCCGTGCGCTTGCCGACTGTTCACCGCTGGTGAATGACGGCACCGGCCCGGTTCTGCCTGAAGTGAAAGATATTCAGGGCGTATCAAAAGTGATCGCCATGGCGGTCGGCAAAGCTGCACAGCTGGCCGGCGTGGCCGTCGTGAGTTCGGAAGATGTGCTTTCCAGAGCGATAGCTGCCAACTTCTGGCTACCGCAATATCGTAACTACCGTCGGACCTCGATCTGACCATCATTGCCGGGTGCTTTGCGCGCCCGGCAAAAACACCGCTTTCACCCGGCGCATTGTGCGAAAAGCCGCCATCTGGCAAGCTGCCGCTTGCTTCGCCAGGCGCGGTAAAGTAGCCTTGAGGCACCTTTATTTTGTAAGCCTGAGCACCGTCCGGCATGATAAAACGCTTGATTTATGGCCTGATTATTATCCTTGTCGCGATAATACTGGCCGCGCTCGGCCTGGATCGCTGGATCAGCGTGAAAACCGCCCCTTACGTTTACGACGACCTCCAGTCGCTTCCCCATCGACAGGTTGGCGTGGTGTTGGGTACGGCGAAATATTATCGCACTGGCGTAATTAATCAGTATTACCGCTACCGCATGCAGGGCGCGCTGAACGCCTATAACAGCGGTAAGGTGAATTATCTGCTGTTGAGCGGTGATAATGCGCAGCAAAGTTATAATGAGCCGATGACAATGCGACGCGATTTGATTGCCGCAGGCGTTGCCCCCTCGGATATCGTGCTCGACTATGCAGGATTCCGCACCCTCGACTCCATTGTCAGAACGCGTAAAGTGTTTGATACCAACGATTTCATTATTATCACCCAGCGCTTTCACTGTGAACGCGCGCTGTTTATCGCGCTGCATATGGGTATCCAGGCACAGTGTTATGCCGTCCCGTCACCAAAAAATATGCTGACGATCCGTTTTCGTGAAGTGGGTGCCCGGCTTGGCGCACTGGCCGATCTTTACCTGATGAAACGTGAACCGCGATTCCTGGGGCCGATGGTGCCCATTCCAGCACGTCATGAAATCCCCGAAAATGCGCAAAGCTATCCTGCCGTAACGCCTGAGCAGCTGCTGGAATTGCAGCAAAAGATGAAAGGTCAGGCGGCGCACTAGCCAGGGACGACAAAGGCCAGACGACACTGCCGCCTGGCCTGGGAGGTAACGTGAAAGCTTATTTCTTACGAGCGTATTTCAGTGAGTCCAGCGCCACGGCGAAAATAATAATGCCGCCCTTGATAATGTACTGCCAGTAAGGATTAACGCCGATATAAGTCAGGCCATAGTTGATAACGGTGAAAATCAGTACGCCGGTAACCACGCCTGCTACCGTTCCCACCCCGCCAGCAAATGACACGCCACCAACCACACAGGCGGCGATTGCATCCAGCTCATACATAAAGCCGAGGTTATTGGTTGCTGAACCAATACGGCCCGCTTCCAGCATCCCACCGAAGGCATAAAACACGCCGGATAAGGCATAAATCAGGATCAGGTTAAAGTTAACGTTAACGCCCGACACTTTAGCCGCTTCCGGATTTCCGCCGATGGCAAAAATGTTTTTGCCGAAGCGGGTTTTGTTCCACAGTACCCAGACAAAGAAAATCGCAATAGCCGCGTAAAAGGTAATGTACGACAGCTTAAAGTCGCCTAAGCGGATAAAGCCCTGCGCAAAGGTGGAAAACTTCTCATCGAAGCCAGCAACCGGCGAAGCGCCCACGTAATCGTAGTAAAGGGAGTTAATACCATAAACGATAATCATCGTGCCCAGCGTGGTGATAAACGGCGTCACTTTCAGATAGGCGATAATCAGGCCGTTAACCAGACCAATAATGCCGCCGATGACACAGACCGCCAGGATCACCAGCGGAATTGGTACGGTATCAAGATGCGGGAATACTTTATTGGCGTTGTCCATGGCCTGTAGCAGCGTAGCCGCCACTACCGCCGCCAGACCAACCTGACGTCCGGCTGACAAATCGGTGCCCTGAGTCACGATTAACCCGGCAACGCCCAGTGCGATAATAATACGCACCGAAGACTGGGTTAAAATATTACTCAGATTCATTAAGCTTAAAAAGGTCGGATCCTGGAAGATAATGATTGCCAGCAGTACCAGCAATACAACATATATCCCACCCTCTTTTAACCAGGTGAGCGCATTCTTTTTATTTACTGCTTTCATGGTGTCAGCCCTTACCTCATTAAAGATGCTTTGATGCCAAACGTAAGATTTCGTTTTGCGTAGTCGTTTTGGTTTCTACAATACCTGCCACCATGCCATTACTCATCACCAATATACGATCGGTAATGCCTAACAGCTCCGGCATTTCAGAGGATATGATAATGATCCCCTTCTCTTTTTTCGCCAGATCGGAAATAAGCTGATAGATTTCAAACTTGGCGCCCACATCAATTCCGCGCGTCGGTTCATCCAGCATCAATATTTCCGGTTGCGTTAACAGCCAGCGGCCAATAATCACTTTCTGCTGGTTTCCGCCTGAAAGTGAGCCAATTGAAGTCGCATGGCCCGGGGTTTTAACTCTCATCGAGTCGATAACCCACTGGGTGTCGCTTTTCATCCGGTTATTATCCAACAGGCCAATGCTGTTTTTATATTTACGGATGTTGGATATCAGGGAGTTAAAACCGATATCCAGAAAAGCATAAATCCCTGTTGCACGCCGTTCTTCCGTTACTAAAGCAAACCCGTGATTAATGGCTTCGTTAGCGGAATGGTTATTAATTTTTTTGCCGTGCAGTTTGATGGTGCCGCCTGACTTCTCACGAATACCAAACAGCGTTTCGACAATATCCGTACGCTTTGCGCCGACCAGGCCGGCCACGCCGAGGATCTCCCCCTTGCGCAGATCGAAAGAGATATCTCTGATCGACGGCTGGCGCAGCGAGGTCAGGTTTCGCACTTCGAGAATTGTCTCACCCGGCACGTTGCTTTTATCCGGGAAACGCTGGCTCAGCGAACGCCCGACCATCATGGCAATGATTTTATCCATATCCAGCCCGTCCAGCGGCTGAGTCGTAATCCACTGCCCGTCACGCAGAACGGTAATCTCATCGCAAAGCTGAAAGATCTCTTCCATCTTGTGAGAAATATAAACAATGCCGCAGCCGCGTTCTTTCAGCTTACGGATTATCGTGAACAGATGGTTGACTTCTTTTTCCGTTAAGGATGACGTAGGTTCGTCCATAATGACAATCTTTGCGTCATAGGAAAAAGCTTTGGCTATTTCAATCATCTGCATTTGTGAAACAGAAAGCGTGATCACTTTATCACGCGGATCGATATCAATATCCAGCTCGTCAAAAATGGCCTTGGTGTCGCGATACATTTTGTCCTGATCGACAAATAACCCTTTGCGGGGGTAACGCCCAAGCCACATGTTATCCATGACCGTGCGTTGCAATACCAGGTTTAATTCCTGATGCACCATTGAAACGCCATTTTCCAGCGCCTCTTTGGAACTTTTATAATCAATCTCTTTACCCTGAAAAAGAATACTTCCCGTATCCTTACTGTAAATGCCAAACAGACATTTTAATAACGTCGATTTTCCCGCACCGTTTTCGCCCATTAACGCGTGGACAGAATGCGGACGTATTTTCAGATTTACGTTATCTAATGCTTTAACGCCAGGAAATGATTTGCTGACGTTGGTCATTTCCAGCAGATATTCGCGCTTTGGTTGCACTTGATCACTGCTCATAGTTCTACCTGGCTGAAAAGAGGGTTACTGGCGGCCGTCATCAATAACGAGCGCAGCACGCTGCGCCCGTTTCAGGTTGGGCTTATTTAACAAACTGGGACAGATTATCTTTATCGACCGGAACATAAGCCACACGAACGACTTTGCCTTCCAGCTTGTAGTTGGTGCCTTCGGTTGCGGGTTTCCCTGCCGCCAGGTTTTTAGCCATATCAAAGGTGGCTTTAGCCTGGTTTTCTGCATCGTTCAGCACGGTTCCGGCCATTGCGCCCGATTTCACCATCGCCAGCGCTTCTGGCAAGGCATCCACGCCAAATACCGGCACAGCGGATTTATTATGCGCCTTCAGCGCTTCTACCGCGCCCATTGCCATGGCATCGTTGTTGGCGATGACCACTTCAATTTTGTTGCCATTCGGCCCGGAGAGCCAGGCATCCATTTTATCTTTCGCCTGTGCGGTATCCCACATGGCGGTATCAAGATGGAGCTGCTGAGTTTTCACACCGTCTTTATTTAAGGTGTCGATGACGTATTTCGTACGGGCTTCCGCATCCGGATGGCCCGGCTCGCCTTTCAGCAATACAAACTGTACGACGCCATCTTTGTTCAGATCCCAGCCCTGATTTGCTTTCCAGTGTTTTTCAATCAGCTCGCCCTGCTTGACGCCCGATTCTTTCGAGTCGGTGCCAACATAATAAGCTTTGTCGTAGCTGGCCAGCGCTTTAGCGGACGGCTCTTTGTTAAAGAACACCACGGGAATGTCATTAGATTTGGCTTTGCTGATCACCACTGGCGCAGCCGACGGGTCGACCAGGTTAATGGCTAACGCCTTCACCCCTTTCGCCACCAGCACATCAACCTGATCGTTCTGGGTCGACTGGCTGTTTTGCGAGTCGTTCATCAGCAGCTGAACATCGCTGCTATTTTTTGCTTCTTTCTCAATGTCTTTACGTACGACGGACATAAAGTTGTCGTCATATTTATAGATGGTCACGCCGATACGGGTGTCGGCAGCCTGTGCTGCGCCACTTAACATCATGCTGGCAACCAGGGCAGTGAGCGTGAAAGCCTTTTTCATGGTATCTCCGGTTTTATGTAGGGTCGTTCTCAGCGTCGCGGTCAGGAACAGCGCTGGCGTGACGTTATTTGTTACATCAAGTTTCATAGCCGGTAAGTGGCTGTCATCATAGTGAAGACAATGTTAATTAACTGTGAATTTACTCACAGATTGAAAACGGTTACACGACGGTATTATTCGGGTAAGTGACGGGTGCCACATTTTGGCAGCTGCCAACGGAATGCCGACGAACCAGCGTGGGCATAAAGCAGTGATCCGCGCTCTCGTCCAGCTGCCCTGCTGCGCCCTGAAGCGCCAATTCTGTCGCCAGCTTTGCCATAGAAACAATCGGATAACGCACGGTGGTTAATTGGGGATCGGTGTAGCGGGATATAGGAATATCATCAAAACCGATGACTGAAACCTGCTTCGGCACCGCAATGCCGTTATCTTTTAGCGCGGCAAGCGCACCGGCCGCCATGCTGTCGTTGTAGGCAAAGATGGCGGTTAAGTGCTGATTTCGTCCCAGCAGTTCCACCATAGCGGCTTCACCACCCTGCATATCGGGTTCTGCGCTGGCGCACCAGCTTTCCGGCGGTACGCTTCCCTGCTCCGCCATCGTCTGCTGCCAGCCGGCGCGGCGCTGCACGTCGTCTTCAATGGCATGGCAGGAACCCAGATAGCCAATACGCTGATGCCCCTGTTGTTGCAGCGTGCGGGTCGCTATCTGCGCGCCGCTAAGGTTATCCAGGCAAACGCAGCGGTGCTCATAGCCCGGTAGCGAGCGGTTAATCAGAACCATGCCCGGCACCTGATACATCAGCGAGGAGAGCTCCTCATCGCCCAGCGCCTTAGCGTGAACCACCAGCGCATTGCAGCGCTGGCGGATCAGCACTTCAATAGCGTGGCGCTCTTTATCCGCCTGATGATAGGAGTTGTTGATCAGTACATGCTTTTGCATCCGCTGGGCGACGGTATCAACAGCCTTCACCAGCGCACCAAAAAAGGGATCGGACACGTCCATCACCACCACGCCGATGGTGTCGCTTACCTGTGAGGCGAGCGCCTGTGCATTGGCATTGGGCCGGTAGCCAAGCCGCTCAACAATGCTCAGGACTTTGTCACGCGTTTCTGGCGTAACGGCGGCGCTGTTATTCAGCACGCGCGACACTGTCGCCACCGATACGTTGGCCTCGCGGGCCACATCGCGAATGGTGATCATGACCTGCTACCTGAGGAAGATAAGATTTGCATAGCCCTCCCGGACACTGTGATTCCGGCGGTCATTCTGACAGAGGGCGGGCTTACGCTACGTGAGGGGTGTCACAGGGATGAAAACGGTTACATTGACGGATGTCACCTTTGTGACCGATATCAATGCCGGGAAGTTGATTTGGTTAACGGCTGACCGCCGCCTGCTACGGTCAATTTACGCCACAACCATTCAACCGGCCCCTGGCGGAAATAGCGTAGCCAGAGAACGGAGAAAAGCAGATTGGCCAGCCAGACGCCGGGCACGACGGCCAGCAGCGACAGGCGGTCGAGCTGATTAAACCAGCCGAAACGGTTAAAGAGCGTGGTGCAAATCAGCGTCTGTAACAGATAGTTGCTCAGCGCCATGCGTCCTACGCAGCTTACGGCATGGGTGATTCTCAGCCGGACAAGCGTTGGCCAGTAACCAAAACAGAGCGCGGCATAGCCCACGGCCTGAAGCGGCGCGCCAAACTCACGCGGAACCTGGAGAAAAAAACCGGCCCAGCGGTAGTCCCATCCGACGTGCCATTGCAGCCAGATGCCAGGCAGCTGGATCAGTAAAGCCAGCCCCAGCAGGAGAACGGCGGTGCGACGATAGTGCGCCACGCCCCAGTTTCCCTTTAGCCAGCCGCTGCGCATCAGCGCTGCGCCAATCATCATTAAGCCTGCCAGCTGCCAGCCATACTGTATTGCCAGCGACAGCAGGCTGGATGAAAGCAGTTCAACCCGATTATGCACCGCTTCCCAGCCGCCATGGGTTTTCCAGAACGTTTCGTATTGCACCTGCGCGACGTCAGGCAGCCATGAACTGCCCGGCTGATGCCCGGAGGCCATTCCCAGTACAATCAGCACGCCACTGCCAATCACATAGAGCAGCGCACCCGTGTTAAACAGCTGGCGCGTTGAGGCGACGTCGCGGATCATGCGCCAGGCCACAATGCCAATCAGGCCGTAGTCGAGCAGAATATCGCCTTCCCAGAACATCAGGCTGTGCAGAACGCCAAACAGCGCCAGCCAGGTCAGCCTGGCCTGTAGCCAGCGCTTGCCGCGTGGCAAAAGCATATTGAGCGAAGCGCCAAACAGCAGAGCAAACAACGCCAAAAATTTTAGTTGGGCAAGCAGATCGACAGCGGCCCAGGCTAGCGCATCCTGCAACGCAGGCGCTCCGTTCCAGGCGGGATTGAGATAGGCTGCGGCGGGCAGCCCAAAGGCATTAATATTGAGCAGCAGGATCCCCAGAATGGCGAGGCCTCGGATAAAATCCAGCGTCTGTATACGCGGCATCGGGGATCCTGAGTCGATTAGCTATGACGAACGGCGCGCAAGAACTCCTGACGGGTGTTCTGGCTTGATTTGAACAGGCCGCCCAGCGACGTTGTGGTCGTCGCGCTGGTTGCATCGCGGATGCCGCGAGCTTTCACGCAGTAATGCACCGCATCAATCGATACCGCAACATTGTTGGTGCCTAACAGCGTTTGCAGCGCCACCAGGATTTGCTGAGTCAGGCGTTCCTGCACCTGCGGACGCGAGGAGAAGAACTGCACGATGCGGTTAATCTTGGACAGGCCAATCACTTTATCTTTAGGGATATAAGCCACTGTCGCTTTGCCGTCGATGATCACAAAGTGGTGTTCACAGGTGCTGGTCAGCGTGATGTCGCGCACCGTCACCATCTCATCCACCTTCATCTTGTTTTCGATAACGGTGATTTTAGGGAAGTTGGCGTAATCCAGGCCAGAGAACACTTCGTTCACATACATTTTAGCAATGCGGTGCGGCGTTTCTGCCAGGCTGTCATCTTCCAGATCCAGATTCAACAGCTGCATTACTTCGGTCATATGACCGGCGATCAAACGTTTACGGGTTTCGTCATCCATTTCACGCGCAGGCGAGCGTAACGGGGTTTCCAGTCCACGGGCAACCAGTGCTTCATGAACGAGTGTGGCTTCCTGACTTAACGTAGCCATGGCGATTTCTTCTCCAGCGGGTGTGACTCCGGCCCCGGCGGGACCGGTAAAATTTCTGAGGCGGTATTTTGTTACACAATGCGCCGTTAATCCAGCGAATCAAGCACGAAACTGTTTCATTCAGCGACTGACGCTCGCTGCCAGACCAGCGCACCTGCTATCAGTAAACTCACGCCCGCCACGTATAATGCCGGTTCCAGCCTGTGCGTTAACGCTGTTGATAAGGCAGACAGTAACGGCCCGACCAGCTGGCCTGTAGCATAACCCGTGGTTAACAGACCGGCGAGATAACGCATATGGAGCGGTGCCTGCTCGCGAGCATATTGCAAAGCAAACTGCACAACGCAGAGGAACCCGCCGCCCATTAGCAAGGCCCCCAGCGCCAGCCCGCTAATCCCCGGAACAGCGTCAATACAGAAGACCCCCAGCGCCTGCAACCAGAGCGCAATTGCCAGCCGCCGGTTTGCCGTACCATAGCGCCGGGTCAGAATCCCGAGGCCGATACCGATTACCGCTGCCCCACCAAAAATCGGCCAGACAAACTGAGCAAAGGCGCTGCCGGGAAAACGCGCGGCAGCCATCTGTGACAGGAAAGTGGCGGGAAGGATGTAGCCAAATCCAGCGAGGCTGTAGCTCCAGACCAGCTTTTTCAGGCCGGTGGTTAACACCAGCGGCTCAGGCGCCGTTTCCGGTCGATGCAGCTGCCCTTTGCGCGGCAAATCACGGGCGATTAAGGTAATCAGAATCAACGCCAGCAGGCCATACGCCCCCCATGCCCAGGCGGCACTGACGTTCAGGCTGTGTAGCACCACGGCCAACGTGCCACTGATAAAAATCCCCATTCCTGGTCCGGCAAATACGGCTGATGCAAGTCCGATGCGCCCTTGCTTATGGAGCAGTTCGTTACTCCAGGCGGCAACCAGTACCATCACCCAACCGCTGGCCCAGCCGATGAAGAAACGGATAATGGCGTGCAACCATGGGCCTGTTGCCAGCGCAGACAGCAGCGTCAGCGCAACCGCACCCCAGATCCCGATTTTCAATCGCCCCTCAACCTGCCGGGAAGCGCGCATCGCATCATAAGATCCGCAAAGATAGCCGAGATAGTTAAACGCGGCCACCACGGCTGCGCTGGTGAGGGTTAATTGATGCTCACCAATCATCAGCGGCACCTGAGGCGTAAAAGCAAAGCGCCCGATGCCCATTGCTACCACCAGCGACAGAAAGGCGCTCAGCGCAATACGTAAAGCCATCTCTCACTCCTTGTTACTGGAACAGCCTGAATGTTTATAAAATGTTGTCGTTATCATGCACGAGCAGTAAACTCACGAAAAGTGAATAATTAACACCAACTTCCTGACGATGAGAGAATAAATGGATCTGACACAGCTAAAAATGTTCTGCTCCGTCGCTGAGACAGGCTCGCTGGCACGCGCGGCGGAGACTCTGCATCGGGTGCCGTCCAATCTCACCACCCGACTGCGTCAACTGGAACAGGAACTGGGGGCCGATCTGTTTATTCGGGAAAAACAGCGTTTGCGTCTTTCGCCCGTCGGCCATAACTTTCTTGGCTATGCCCAACGCATCCTGGCGCTAAGTGAAGAAGCGCTGAGTATGACGCACAGTGGCGAACCAGGCGGAAATTTTACGATCGGCTCAATGGAAAGTGCGGCAGCAACGCGTCTCCCTTCCCTGCTCGCAGCCTATCACCAGCGTTATCCCGCGGTGTCGCTCTCATTACGTACCGGCACCACCGGTGAAATTCTTGAGCAGGTACGAACAGGCACGCTGGCAGCTGCGCTGGCTGACGGCCCCATTATTTCCGACGATCTTCACAGCTGCGTGGCTTTCGCTGAGCGTATGGTGTTGATCTCAGGTCAGGCCCATTCGCCCATTCGCCATCCCCGTGATGCCGCCGGTGATACGCTTTTCGCCTTCAGGCCGAGCTGTTCTTATCGTCTGCGGTTTGAAAATTGGTTTCGCGATGCAGGTGTCCAGCCCGGTGCCTTTATGGATATTCACTCCTATCACACCCTGCTCGCCTGCGTAGCGAGCGGCAGCGGCCTGGCTTTTCTGCCTGAATCGGTACTCGATCTGCTATCGGGGAATGATAAAGTTCAGCGTCACTCGTTGCCTGATAAAGTCCAGCAAGCGGCGACTTATCTGATTTGGCGGCGTGACAGCTTTACGCCCAATATCAAGGCGCTGAAATCGCTAATCGCTGAACAAAATGACGATATCGCTGAAGTTGATGAAACTCGTCCATAATTACCCTGACCGATCGCTTTTGATGCGACTAACCCGCCGGGCGTTAATACCCAACCCCGCTTTAAGGAGATAAATGAGATGCAGATGATAAAAACTCGTGCCGCGGTTGCCTGGGCTGCTGGTGAGCCACTTTCCATTGAAGAGGTGGATTTAATGCCGCCACAGAAAGGTGAAGTGCTGGTACGCATTGTGGCAACCGGCGTCTGCCACACCGATGCCTATACGCTTTCTGGCAAAGATCCGGAAGGTGTTTTCCCGGCAATCCTTGGGCATGAAGGCGGTGGGATTGTAGAAGCGGTAGGCGAAGGCGTTACCAGCGTTGAGGTGGGCGATCATGTCATTCCGTTGTACACGCCAGAGTGCGGTAAATGTAAATTTTGTCTGTCAGGGAAAACCAATCTTTGTCAGGCAATCCGCGCCACGCAGGGCAAAGGACTGATGCCGGACGGCACCACCCGCTTCTTTAAAGACGGCAAGCCGATTTTCCACTATATGGGCACCTCGACCTTCTCCGAATATACCGTTATTCCTGAAATCTCTCTGGCGAAAATCAGCAAAGAAGCGCCGCTGGAAGAGGTCTGCCTGCTGGGCTGCGGCGTCACCACCGGTATGGGTGCGGTGATGAATACTGCTAAGGTCAAAGAAGGCGATACCGTGGCGATCTTCGGCCTTGGCGGCATTGGTCTGTCGGCGATTATCGGGGCGAAAATGGCGAAAGCGGGTCGTATTATTGGTATCGACCTCAACACCAGTAAGTTTGACCTGGCGACTAAACTGGGCGCAACCGATCTGATCAACCCAAAAGATTTCGACAAGCCGATTCAGGATGTGATTGTTGAAATGACCGATGGCGGCGTGGATTTCTCGTTCGAATGCATTGGCAACGTCAATGTGATGCGTTCCGCGCTGGAGTGCTGTCATAAAGGCTGGGGCGAATCCGTGATTATCGGCGTTGCTGGTGCAGGTGAAGAAATCGCCACGCGGCCTTTTCAGTTAGTCACCGGCCGCGTCTGGCGCGGCTCCGCTTTTGGCGGCGTGAAAGGCCGTTCCCAGCTGCCCGGCATCGTACAGCGCTATCTTGACGGCGAGTTCCAGCTTAACGATTTCATCACCCATAATATGCCGCTGGAAGAAATCAATGACGCCTTCGATTTGATGCATGAAGGAAAATCGATCCGTTCCGTCGTGCATTTTACTAAATAAGGAAAAGTAATGACCTCCCCTCTGGAGTTACTGGAAGAACATCGCATGTTCGGCGGCTGGCAGCAACGCTATCGCCATCTGTCGACAACGTTAAACTGTACAATGACCTTCAGCATTTTCCTGCCAGGCCCAAAAGGCGAAACTGCCCCGCCGGTGCTCTGGTTTCTGGCCGGGCTGACCTGTACCGACGAAAATTTTTCGACCAAGTCCGGCGCGCAACGAATCGCGGCAGAGCTTGGGGTGGTGCTGGTGATGCCGGATACCAGCCCTCGCGGTGAAGTGGTGCCTAATGATGAAGGGTACGACCTCGGTCAGGGCGCGGGCTTTTACCTGAACGCCACCAGGGCACCCTGGGATGCGCATTTCCGCATGTACGATTATCTTAATGAGGAGCTGCCTGCGCTGATTGCCAGTAGTTTCCACGTTAGCGATCGGCAGGCGATTATGGGGCATTCAATGGGTGGGCACGGCGCAATTATGCTGGCGCTGCGTAACCCACAGCGGTTTGTCTCCGCGTCGGCTTTCGCGCCGATCGTCAATCCTGTTGAGGTTCCCTGGGGACGGAAAGCCTTTACCGCCTATTTGGGCGGGAACAGTGAGAACTGGCGTGAATATGACAGCTGCTGGCAGATGCGCCAGGCGTCAACGGCGGTACCGATGCTGATCGATCAGGGCGACAGCGATCAGTTTCTGGCCGATCAGCTGCATCCTGAACGTCTGGAAGCGATTGCCCATGAGAAGGGTTTCCCGCTTACCCTGCGTATCCAGCCGGGCTACGATCACAGCTACTTCTTTATCGCCAGCTTTGTGGAAGATCATCTGCGCTTTCACGCTCAGCATTTGCTGGCTGAATAATGTAAAAGGCCGGGGAAATCCCGGCTTTTCGTTGATGACACAGTGCTGGCGCAAGGAACATGAGCCTTCCACAAAGACGCAAAAAGCGGCATCCCTGCCAGCTCGACCTGGGCCGTCCATGGCCCAGGACGCTTTGTTCCAGGCTCATATTCCTTGCGCTTTGAGCTTGTCAGCTGTCTGAGGTCGTGAAGCTCCGGGCCTGACGTTATTTGAATGCGTTACTCGCCTGTCAAAAAACAGGCTGCGTCACCAACCCGTCAATCAAAACCTGTGGCGTGCCCTGCGAGCAGCGCTCAATACGCCCTTTTACGCCATAAACCTTCGCCAGACTTGCTGGGGTAATAACCTCTTCCGGCAAACCATCAGCAATCAATTCGCCATTTTGCAGCATCAGAACATGCTCACCGTGACGCAAAGCGATATTGATATCGTGTACCACGACCACGGTGATGATATTGCGCTTATGGGTTTCTCTGCGCACCAGGTCCATAACGTGAAACTGATAGTTCAGATCCAGCGCGCTTAACGGCTCATCCAGCAGCAGCAGTTCCGGACGGCGGATCAGCGATTGGGCGAGTCCCACCAGCTGTTTCTGGCCGCCAGAAAGCTGATCCAGGTAGCTCAGCGCCAGATGCGCAATACCTAAGCGATCCAGCAGCGACATTACTTCAGCTTCACTGGCCGCGCTGTTACGTCCACCGGAAGCGCGCTGGGCAACAATGATCGACTCCAGCACGTGCAGATGTACACCCGCAGGCAGCGACTGCGGCAGATAAACCACTTTTTCGGCGCGCTTTGCAAATGGCAGCGCCATCAGCTCATTACCATTTAGCCACAGCTCGCCCTGAGCGCGATTCAGTCCCGCCAGCGAACGCAGCAGCGTGGATTTACCGCAGCCGTTTGGCCCAAGCAGGACGGTAATTTTCCCGCGAGGCAGCAAAGGCACGTTCAGGTTGCTGATAATTTTACGTTTTGGATAGCCGGCATGAAAGCCGCTGATTTTCAATCCATCCATCAGACGGTCCCCCGGTGACGCAGAATAATGCTCAGGAAGAACGGCACGCCCACCAGCGAAGTGACAATGCCTACCGGAATAATGACGCCCGGCACCAGATTTTTTGAAACCACTGAAGCCATGGACAGCACCAGCGCGCCGGTCAGTGCGCTGGCGGGCAGATAGAAGCGATGATCTTCACCGAAGATCAGGCGGGCGATATGCGGCGCGACCAGACCAATAAAGCCAATTGGCCCGACAAAAGCCACCGCCAGCGCAGAAAGAATACTGATGCGCAGCAGCGTGCCCAGACGAAGTCGACGTACGTCAATGCCAAAGCTGATGGCGCGGTCTTCGCCCAACCGCAGCGCGGTCAGCTTCCAGGAACTCATCATTGAGAACGGCACCAGTATCACCAGCGCCAGCGTCAGCACGCCCAACTTTTCCCATGACGCACGGGCCAGGCTGCCCATGGTCCAGAAAACCAACCCCTGTAAGGTGTCCTCACTGGCGATGAACTGCATCATCGAAACCAGCGCGTTAAAGGTGAACACCAGCGCAATACCAAACAGCACCACGCCTGAAGTCGCGACCTGCGTCCAGCGCGTCACGCCGTCCAGCATCAGCGCGGCCAGCAGCGCAAAGATAAAGGCGTTGGCGGAGATAAACCATTGATCGGGGATACCCGGGATGCCAATGCCCAGCACGATAGCCAGCGCGGCACCAAAAGCGGCCGCCGAGGAAACCCCCAGCGTGAACGGGCTGGCCAGCGGATTATTCAGGATTGTCTGCATCTCGGCACCCGCCAGGCCCAGCGCCAGGCCAACGACCACCGCCATCAGCGCATAAGGCAGGCGAATATCCCATACAATCACCCGCGTACCCGCATCGACGCTATCCGGCGACAGCAAAGTTTGCCACAGCGTATCCAGCTTCAGACCCGAAGGACCCAGCGTGAAATCCAGCAGCAGCGAAGCAAGGATAGCGACAACCAGTATCCCCATAAAAACCAGGCGATGACGCAATACCTGATGATAACGGCCCATCACGCTTTGCGGTTTATCGGCGTACTGTTCGGGGTTGTGGGTCACACTCATGCTCAATACCTGTGATTACTCAGCGGATGCTTACCTGCGAAAAAGATACGGCGCTAACAATAAAGGAAACGATAATAGTTATCAATTATATGTGTAAGCAGGCGTGAAAAACGCGAAAGGCGCGGGAGCCGCGCCTTTCAGGGAGAAGAAGGATTACTTAAATTCAGGGAACTTCATTTCGCTGTACTTCACGAAACGGGTTTTCTTTTTCAGCTTGTAGCCAAACCAGATAATCAGGAACAGCGGAATACCAATATAGGTCGCCGCCACCCCATACCAGTCGATGCGGTCTGCGAGGAAGGCCTGATAGTTTTGCCCCAGCGTGATGACCAGGCACAGGACAAAGGCAAAAATCGGTCCCAGCGGGAAGAAGCCGGAGCGGTAAGGCAGATTGGCCAGATCGAGTCCATTCGCCACGTAACCACGACGGAAGCGATAATGGCTGATCGCGATGCCCAGCCAGGCGATGAAGCCGGTCATCCCTGACGTGTTCAGCAACCACAGATAAACCGTTTGATTACTGAACATAGAGGTCAGGAAGCAGAGTGCAGCCACAACCGTCGTGGCGTAAAGTGCATTACGAGGCACGCCACCTTTTGAAAGCTTACCGAATATACGCGGCGCTTTGCCTTCACGCGCCAGCGTAAACAGCATACGAGTAGAGGCATACATGCCCGAGTTTCCGGCTGAAAGTACCGCAGTCAGGATCACGGCATTCATCACCGCTGCCGCAGAGAGCAGGCCAGCATGTTTGAAGACCAGCGTAAACGGACTGACGCTGATATCTTTAACATCGTTACGCAACAGGCTTGGATCGGTATAAGGAATAATTAAACTGATTACCAGAATCGCCAGCACGTAGAACAGCAGGATCCGCCAGAAGACCTGACGTACGGAACGCGGAATATTTTTTGCCGGATCTTCCGACTCGCCTGCCGCCACGCCAATCAGCTCGGTTCCCTGGAAAGAGAAGCCGACTATCATTGCCACGCCGATCATTGCCGAAAAGCCACCGGCAAAAGGCGCATCGCCAATCTGCCAGTTCTGCCAGCCTGCAACGTGCTCACCGCCGTGCAGAATGCCCAGGATCATCAGCACGCCAACGACAATAAAGATGACAACGGTGACAACTTTAATTAATGAGAACCAGTATTCCGCCTCGCCAAACCCTTTCACTGAAATGAAGTTAAGCAGGACGATCACGCACATAAACAAGGCGCTCCAGATCCAGCCTGGCGTGTCCGGGAACCAATAGTTCATCACCAGCTGAGACGCGACCAGGTCAACCGCGATGGTTACCGCCCAGTTGTACCAGTAGTTCCAGCCCAGCGCGAAGCCGAAGCCTTCCTCAACATAGTTAGAGCCGTAGGTGGAGAACGAACCCGAGACCGGCATAAAGGCAGCCAGTTCGCCAAGGCTGGTCATCAGGAAATAAACCATCAGACCAATCAATGCGTAGGAGAGAAGCGCGCCGCCCGGGCCCGCCTGCGAAATTGTTGCGCCTGAGGCAACAAATAAACCCGTGCCAATAGAACCGCCAATGGCAATCATCGTCAGATGACGTGCCTTTAACTCACGCCTTAAAGCAGGTTGTTGTGTTGTTTTTGTGTCCTGATCCATCTTGAAATGCTGTGCTCTGACTGAAAGAGACGCGATTGTAACAAACTCCTTCGTCAGAGATACTACTTCCGCGACGTTATAAGATAGCTTCATGATCGGCGGCCGATTATTAGCAGCAGAAGATTTTAAGCTAGTTATAAGCGGTACGGCTTATAGCATGACGAGAAGGCGGCCGACGGCTGCATGCCGCATTGGTAGATTATTCAGTGCAATAGCTCAGAAAACGCAGCAGCGCCTTGGACAGATGCTTTTGCCGGTGATGAATACGATGCAGCGTGCGCTTCAGCTTTGGCAGAGGAACCGGCACCTCTTTCAGCGTGCCTGCCGCCAGCTGCTCATCGATAACCCGGCGTGACAGGCAGCTAATCCCCATCCCGTGGCGTACTGCATGTTTAATCGCTTCAGAATTGCCCAATTCCAATGCCAGCCTGAACTGGGGCAAATGCGACAGCAGCAAATAATCAACGATTTCACGCGTGCCTGAACCGTGCTCGCGTAAAATCCACGGCGCGGCGGCAAGGCTTTCCAGCGTGATCGGCTGCTGAAAAATATCGGCATCTGCCGCAGCAAATACCACCAGTTCGTCTTCCAGCCAGGGTTCACTAACGATATCAGACACATGGCAAGGCCCTTCAATCAAGCCTATATCCACACGGAAATCCGCCACGGCATTGATCACATCCAGGCTGTTGCCCACGCTCAGTTCGAGCGGCAAGTCAGGGTAATCCCTGCGCCAGCCTGCCAGCATGCCCGGCAGCAGATAGTTACCGATAGTGCTGCTGGCAAACACTCTCAGCGCGCCGTTATCTTCCCGAAACAGCTGCTCGATTTCCGTTGCCTGTTCCAGCAGAGCAACGGTACGCGGATAGAGCAAACGGCCATGTTCATTGACCACCAGCCGCTTACCTACCCGATCAAAAAGCTGCACGCCGAGCTGGCCTTCCAGATCGGCCAGCGCTGCGCTGACCGCTGACTGAGAAAGCGACAACCCCTGTGAGGCCTGCGTGGTGGAGCCGCTTTTCAGAACTTCAGCAAAGACCTCAAGCTGCCTTAATGTAATATGCATCGCTTTTCCTTATGCGCTGTAATGCCCGATCAAAAAGACCATAATGCCTGCCCAGATCAGCAGGATTAACCCTGTCCAGCGGGTAATTTTTTTTCTGTTGGTGGATTGCTGCGTCGCCTTTTGCTGGCTGGCGAGTCGCACCTGTTGCGGCAACAAACGTAGCAGTAGCATGATGCCTGACGGCACGATGACCGCATCATCCAGCAAGCCGACAACCGGGATCACGTCCGGAATCAGATCGATTGGGCTGAAGGCATAACATACCAGACCTGCGGCCAGCGCTTTTATCCAGACGGGCGTACGCGGATCGCGACAGGCAAACCACAGCATCAGCCCGTCTTTCTTCATCACGCGCGCCCAGCGCCTTATCAGTCTGAACATTTCCGCCTCCTTATTACTTATTCAGGTTGATTATAAATATATAATCAATTTCTCTTTTAAGCCACTCTGTTTCATGCTGCCTGTAACAAAGGAGAGGCCGTATGAGTACATTATCACTTAACCTTCAAGCGCAACCGCTGCGCTATACCTGCGGCGTTGCGCTGGCTTTACTGTTGGCGGTTATGGCACTGCGACTCGGTACGCTGCCAGCGGTCGTCGCATCGGGTTTCGGCACGCTGACGCTGGCGATGGTTATGGGTATTGTGGTGGGCAACACGGTTTATCCGCGCCTTGCAGACTCGTGCGCGCCCGGCGTGCAGATAGCAAAACAACATCTGCTGCGGCTGGGCATTATGCTGTATGGTTTCCGGCTGACTTTCCAGCAAATTGCCGACGTAGGGATAAGTGGAGTGGCGATCGACCTTGCCACGCTCAGCTCAACCTTTTTTATCGCCTGCTGGCTGGGCCGGCGCGTTCTCAAGCTCGATCGCGATACTGTCTGGCTGATCGGCGCGGGCAGCAGCATTTGTGGCGCAGCGGCGATTCTGGCAACGGAACCGGTTATTAAGGCTGAAGCGCAAAAAGTTACCGTTGCTATCGCGACCGTCGTGATTTTCGGCACCGTGGCGATTTTCCTTTATCCCCTGCTCTGGCACGAATTCAGTACGTTGTTTCCGGCGATGACACCTGAAGCCTGGGGCGTTTTTACCGGTTCAACTATGCACGAAGTGGCGCAGGTTGTCGCCGCAGGGCATGCCGTTGGCCCGCAGGTGGAAAACAATGCGGTGATTACCAAAATGCTACGGGTCATGATGCTTGCGCCTTTCCTGCTGCTACTGAATGCCCGCGCCGGAAAAAGCCCTCAGCGCGGAAAAGTGCAGTTTCCCTGGTTTGCGCTGATTTTTATTGCTGTCGCATTGTTTAACTCTTTGCATCTGCTGCCACAGGCCTGGGTTTCGGCGATCGGCGAGCTGGACAATCTTTTGCTGGCAACGGCGATGGCGGCGCTGGGATTGACGACGCGTCTCAGCCAGCTCGGGCGTACCGGCTTCAAACCGATATTGCTGGGCCTGCTGCTGTTTATCTGGCTGATTGCAGGCGGTGGTGCGATAAACCTGGCAGCTCACTATTTGCTGGCGTGATTTCTGACGGTTTTTGGTTATCATGACCGGCCCGTAATACAGATATTCAGGAGAAAAGGCATGAAATATATCGGCGCCCACGTTAGCGCAGCCGGCGGCGTGGATCAGGCGGTCCTTCGCGCCCATGAGATTGAAGCCACGGCCTTTGCGCTCTTTACCAAGAATCAGCGCCAGTGGCGTGCTGCCCCGCTCAGTAAAGAAACTATTTCCGCCTTTCGTCATGCCTGTGAGAAATACCATTACCGCAGCGATCAGATTTTGCCGCACGACAGCTTTCTGATTAATCTGGGTCATCCGCTGGAAGAGGCGCTGGAAAAATCACGTCACGCGTTTATTGATGAGCTGGAGCGCTGCGAACAGCTCGGCCTGTCACTGCTGAATTTTCATCCGGGAAGCCATCTGCATCAAATCGATGAAGAAGCCTGCCTGAAACGCATTGCCGAGTCGGTGAATATCGCGCTGGACAAAACCAAAGGCGTGACTGCCGTCATTGAAAATACGGCCGGTCAGGGTAGCAATCTCGGTTTTCGCTTCGAGCATCTGGCGGCCATTATTGACGGCGTGGAAGATAAATCGCGCGTGGGCGTCTGCATTGATACCTGCCACGCTTTCGCGGGCGGCTACGATTTGCGCACGGAAGAAGACTGTGTGAAAACCTTTGCCGACTTCGATCGCATCGTCGGTTTCCAGTATCTGAAAGGGATGCACCTGAACGATGCTAAAAGCGCTTTTGCCAGCCGTGTTGACCGCCATCACAGCCTTGGCGAAGGCAACATCGGTAAAACGGTGTTTAGCTGGTTAATGAAAGACAGCCGCTTTGACGGTATTCCGTTGATTCTGGAAACCATTAATCCGGATATCTGGAAAGATGAAATCGCCTGGCTAAAGTCGGAACAGCAGTAATCTTCAGACGTAAAAAAGCGCGGTTGCCCGCGCTGTTGTTGTAAATATAGTGCTGGCACGAAGAACATGTGCCTTCCACAAAGACGCAAACAGCGGCGTCCTTGCCGGCTCGACCTGGACCGTCCATGGCCCAGGACGCTTTGTTACAGGCCCATGTTCCTCGCGCTTTACGTTTTTGCGTCGTTTAAGCGCGGTTGCCCACGCTTATTGCCTTCAGGAAATTATGCTTTCGCCATTTCCGCTTCAGGACGTTTCAGAATGGCATAGCCCAGACCCGCAACGACTGTACCCGCAATGATTGCCAGCAGATAACCCAGCACCGGGGTAATAGCGCCAGGGATTAGCAGCACGAACAGGCCACCGTGCGGCGCCATCAGCTTCGCGCCAACCCACATGGAGATTGCACCGGTCAGCGCGCCGCCAACGATACAGCATGGCAGAACGCGCATCGGGTCACGGGCAGCGAACGGGATCGCGCCTTCAGAGATAAAGCACAGACCCAGAACCAGCGCCGCTTTGCCCCCTTCCTGCTGACCTTTGTTGAACTTTTTGCGTGCAACCAGCGTCGCCAGCCCCATTGCCAGCGGTGGTACCATGCCGCCCGCCATAATCGCCGCCATCGGCGCATAGGTTTGCGAACTCAACAGGCCAACCCCGAACGCATAGGCTACTTTGTTCACCGGACCGCCCATATCGGTACACATCATACCGCCCAGGATTGCGCCCAGCAGAACCGCGTTTGCCGTGCCCATGTTAGCCAGCCAGTGCGTTAAGGCCTCCATGATTTTGGACACCGGGCCACCGACCACATAAATCATTAACAGGCCGGTGATTAAACTGGCGACCAGCGGAATGATCAGGATCGGTTTCAGCGCTTCCATACTCTGCGGCAGCTTAAGCTTCGCGCTGATAAATTTCGCCGCGTAACCGGCAATAAAGCCCGCGATTATCCCGCCGAGGAAGCCAGCGTTAATGCTGGTTGCCAGCATACCGCCGATCAAACCAGGCGTCAGGCCCGGACGGTCGGCGATGGAGAAGGCGATAAAGCCAGCCAGTACCGGCACCATCAGCGCAAAGGCGCTGCCGCCACCAATCTGCATCAGCGCGGCGGCCAGCGTGCCCTGCTCTTTAAACGCGGTAATACCAAACGCAAAGGAAAGCGCAATGCTTAAGCCCCCTGCAACAACCATTGGCAGCATGTAGGAAACGCCGGTCAGAAGGTGACGATACGCGCCCGCACTTTCTTTTTTCTCGCCCTGTTGAGAAGACTGGCTTCCGCCCTGCGGCTGGTAAGGTTTAGCTTGCGCTAAGGCCTTATCGAATTCCTGAGCGGTTTTCTTCAGCGCCAGACCGGTAGAGGTGCGATACATCGGTTTACCGGCAAATTTAGCCAGATCCACTTCAATATCTGCCGCAACGATCACCAGGTCGGCCTGCGCCACTTCTTCTGGCGTAATCGCATTTCCTGCACCCACTGAACCACGGGTTTCAACTTTGACCCACCAGCCGCGTTTTTTCGCTTCAGCGTCAATCGCTTCAGCCGCCATAAAGGTATGGGCAACGCCGGTCGGACAGGCCGTGATCGCAACAATGCGTTTCGGACCGCTGGCCGCGGCTTCGGCTGCCGGCGCGGCTTCGGTAGCGGGCGCATGCCAGGTCGTCGCTTCCGTTTGCGCGTTGGTCAGCACATCTTCAGGCTGACGCAGCAGTTCAGCAATATCAGTCTGGTAAACCGCTTTCCCCTCCAGCGCGATGCCGGCCGGCGGGTTTTTACCGGCTAAAATAATCAGATCGCTTTCAGCCGGGTTATCCGTCAGCGTCAGGCCTTTTGCGGCTGCCGCAGCTCGGGTGATATTTTTTGCCAGATGGCTGGTTGCCAGCCCCAGCGAAGGATCAATAATCAGCAGCGTTTTCATTATGCCTCTCCTGCTGTCAGTTAAAAGGTTTCAGGTCGACACGCGCCATCATCGCGGCCAACTGGGTACGATCGCTCACGCCTACGTTGCTCTGGCTAACGGCTAATGCCGCTACTGCCGTGGCAAGACGCAGCGTGTGCTCGCTGGATTCACGCATCAGCAGGCCGTAAATCAGGCCGCCGACCATAGAATCTCCTGCACCCACGGTGCTCACCACTTCACAAGCTGGTGGTTTGGCGATCCATTCGCCTGACGCATTGACCCACAGCGCCCCTTCGGCACCAAGAGAGATCACAACGTGTGCAATGCCCTGCTCGCGTAACGCATGCGCGGCAGTAATGACATCCTGTAGCGTCGGCAGCTTACGACCCGCCCAGATCTCCAGCTCGCGACGATTGGGTTTTACCAGCCATGGCGCGGCCTTAAGACCGGCCACCAGCGCTTCGCGGCTGCTGTCGAAAATGATGCACGGGCAGTGGGTGCGCAATGCACTCATCCACTCGGTGAACGCATCGGGATCGACGCCTGACGGTAAGCTTCCGCTAACGCAAACCATATCGAACTGGCCCAGCCAGGTCAGTGAATCCGTGGTAAAGCGCTCCCAGTCCTGGCCGGTAACTTCAAAACCGGAGAAATTCAGATCGGTAACTTCGCCATCTTTTTCAGTAAGCTTAACGTTGATACGGGTGCGCCCTTCTACCACCTGAAAGCGATTGGCAATGCCCAGCTCGCTAAACAGATGCTGAAAGCCATCCTGGTTTTCTTTACCGAGGAAACCGCCAACGGTAACGTCAATCCCCAGGTCTTTTAATACTTTCGCGACGTTGATGCCTTTACCGGCCGCATGCAGCCCGGTAGTTTTCACCAGGTTCACTTCGCCACGCTCAACTTCCGGCGTATAACCGACCAGGTCATAAGCAGGATTGAGGGTAATTGTTGCTACACGTCTGCTCATGATGCGCCCTCGCCCAGACCGGCTGCGATCGCTTCACCAACCGCATCCAGTGCGGCTCGTGCATCTTCACCGCTGGCGGTAAAGCGCAGGCGGTGGCCTTTTTTCACGCCCAGCGCCACAACCTTCATCAGGCTGCGCCCGTTGGCAGGTTTACCGCTGCCGTCCAGATTCGTTACGGTCATATCGCAGTTATACTGTTTGATCACGCTGACCAGAGCGGTGCCCGGACGAGCGTGCAGACCATGTTCGTTACGAATGGTGAACTCTTCGGTCAGCACATCTGCCTGCTCTGAGACTTCACTGGTCAATAATGCCAGCACGCCAGCGGCATCAGCGCTCAGCAGACGTTCGGCTTTCTGCTTAATCAGCAGGTCGCTGAGGTAGTTCAGCACGTCCAGCGGCCGATCGTCTGCAACGGCGACCGTAACCAGTAACGCGGCCTTTTCGCCCGCTACGTCAAAAGGCGCTGCGGCGCGACTGACCGCAACGGCGCTGGTCAGGTTGCCTTCGGTGCTGTCGCTCAGCCAGATGCCCTGCCCCAGGTTCAGCGGCTGAGAAGCGATAACGCGGCTGACAAAGGTACTGTCTACTGCGCCAGCCTGTTGCAGGCGGCCCGCGTTCAGCGCCTGTAACGTCATCAGATCGCCCGTGGCCACATCAAGGGTAATCAGCGAGGTGTCGAATTTGAACTCTTTGCCCTGTTTTTCGCCCATCAGCAGGCTGCGCAGCGTCTCGGCCGAGTCAGTGGTTTTCAGCTCTTCCGCCACGCTGTCATCACTCAGCACGTGAGTAAGCTGACGCAGCAAGGCCAGATGTTCGTCCGATTTGGCGGCGATACCGATGACCACATAGGCAGTTTGATCTTCGCCCCAGGCGATACCCTGCGGAAACTGATAAACCTGCACGCCGGTTTTCAACACCAGATCGCGCGTATCGGTCGTACCATGTGGGATAGCAATGCCGTTGCCCAGGTAGGTTGAGGTCTGCTGCTCTCGGGCAAGCATGCCGTTGACATACCCTTCTCCAACGTTGCCCGCAGAGGTCAACGCGGCCGCAACCTGGCGAATAGCTTCTTCTTTACTCCCGGCCGTGGCGCCGGGATGAATGGCGGTCAGTTCAAGCTGGAACATAGTTCTCCTCGCTGCTTCGTTTGAATCGTTTCAGCTAATTTTCGCGAAAAAAGGTTATCCCTGAGGTAACAAGCTGTTCAAACAACGCTGAAACGTTTCAATGAGTTTGGTCCTGAAGCCCATATGGTTGCAAGTTTTACCGTTAACGGCGTAGCAGATTTTTGAAGCCACGCACACTTCGACGGCGCATTTCAGAAAATAGCTGGCTTCCCGCTTCGTTTACTGACAATCTGATGGCACCTTACGCTTTTCTTTATCCCCGTTCAGCACCCGCCTTCCAGAATCGACAAAGCAGCCCAAACTCACGTTCAGTACCATGATTTTAAAGAAGATTATATTTTCAGTCTTTACCAAAAACCTGACATTCAGTGCCGGTATTTTTTCGACGGACACCGCGTTATAAAGCGTTAATCAGCAGGCGTCAGCTTTCAGAAAACAGAAGGACACAGAGGGATCAGGGTGCGGTTTGTCTTTCCAGCTCAAGCAGCCAGATCATCGCTTCGCTGCGGTTACTGCGACACATTTCCGCATCAGGCTTTAAGCCTGCACAGACAGCCGGCCGAAGAGGTGAAGCAAAAATTTTACAGCGCTGCTGGTCGTCCAGCTGAATACAGGGCGTATTTGCCGGTTTACCGTCAGGCATGCCAGGAATGGGAGTTGAGATAGAAGGCGCAGTGCAGCAAGCACCACATAATGAACGGCACTGCATTTTGGATTCACCTGAACTGAAAACGCGACAATAGCAGCCGCCTGAAAGAAATACTATTCTTTCCTGATAGCCCACAAATAGCGCTGGCAGGCTCGCTTTTGCGTCCTTCAGCACTTGCCTCAATCGGTGAGCAAGAGTAATTTGTCGCGAGAATTTTCACTGCCCCTTTCTATTGGAAAATCAGAATGCCAAGAGCTAACGAAATAAAAAAAGGTATGGCCGTAAATTATAACGGTAAACTGCTGTTAGTAAAAGATATTGACGTACAAAGCCCCAGCGCTCGCGGTGCGTCCACGCTCTATAAGATGCGCTTTACTGATATCCGCACCGGCCTTAAAGTCGAAGAACGTTTTAAAGGCGACGACATTATTGAGGCGATCTCGCTGAGCCGCCGTCAGGTAACGTTCTCTTATATCGATGGCGATGAATATGTCTTTATGGATGACGAAGACTATACCCCTTACGTGTTTAAAAAAGAGCAGATTGAAGAAGAACTGCTGTTTATTCCTGAAGGGGGAATTCCGGGCATTCAGGTGCTGACAATGGATGGTCAGATTCTTGCGCTGGAACTGCCGCAAACGCTGGATATGGAAATTGTGGAAACCACGCCGGGTATTAAAGGGGCTTCTGCCAGCGCCAGAACCAAGCCTGCGACGATGAGCACCGGTCTGGTTATTCAGGTGCCCGAGTATCTGAGCAGCGGCGACAAAATCCGCATCCATATTCCTGAACGCCGCTACATGGGCCGTTCTGAATAACCTGCCTTTCTGAAACGGCGTATGCAGGCTGCATCGCCGCTTTTGTTATGTTATAACAACTCAAGCGGTTACTGATAGGTTACCGTCATAATGCCCTGCTGATGCGCATCGTCCAGCCAACGAACCTCCGTACTGGCAAATTCCGGCACTGCTGTCTCGCGCTTATTAAGTGAAAGACGTGAAAGCTGGTATTGACCGTCGCGGTAACAGGTTGCGTTCACCTGATCTTGTTCTGAAGAGAGTTCACAGCTGTTTGTCACCAACGCGCCGCGGAAATAGATCGTACCTGAAGTGGCAGACGAATCCGCTGCCAGAGCATTGCTCATCCATGAGGCGAAAAGCAGGGCAGCAAGCGTAGCCTGTTTGCTAATCATAAAACACCTCATTTTTAACTAAAAGATCACCCAGTATACACAAAAAATAAACATTTAATAACCAAATCGCATAATTTGCAAAATATCCTTATCATCAGCCTTAACGTTATTAAGGAGTCACTATGACCCGGGTAAACCTGATTACCGGCTTTTTGGGCAGCGGGAAAACGACGACGCTGCTTCATTTATTGGCGAATAAGCCCGAGGGTGAAAAATGGGCTGTATTGGTCAATGAGTTTGGTGAAATAGGGATTGATGGCGCGTTGCTGGCCGAAAGCGGAGCTGTACTGAAAGAGATCCCCGGCGGCTGCATGTGCTGTGTTAACGGACTTCCGATGCAGGTCGGCCTGAATATGTTATTAAAGCAGGCTAAACCAGACCGGCTGCTGATTGAACCCACCGGCCTTGGGCATCCAAAACAAATTCTGGATATGCTCTCTTCACCGGTTTATCAGCCCTGGCTAACGCTGAATGCTTCCTTATGCCTGCTCGATCCTCGCCAGCTTAATGAGACCCGCATTCGGGAAAACGAGAACTTTCGCGATCAGCTGGCCGCAGCTGACTTCATTATTGCGAATAAAGAAGACCGCTGGGACAATAGCGCGCGTATGGCGCTGCAACAGTGGCAGACTCAGGACGCCTTATCCCGGCCCGTGGTCGTCGCCCGCTTTGGTCAGATTGCTCAGGAACTGTTGGATCAACCGCGGAAAAACGTCACGAAACTGCCGCAAAGCCCTCATCATCATTTGCACCCCGAGTCGCAGCTTTCCAAACTCGCCCTTACCTCTGCTTCGCGCTGGCGTCGTTCGATGAATCAGGGTCAAGGCTACTATTCCTGTGGCTGGATATTTGATGCCGAAACCTGCTTTGACACTATCGGGCTGCTGGAGTGGGTTCGTCTTGCGCCGGTAACGCGGATCAAAGGTGTTATGCGCACTCAGGAAGGCTTAGTCAGTGTGAACCGTCAGGGGCAAGATTTTAACATTGAGACTCGACAGGCGACGCCGCCAGACAGCCGTATCGAAATTATTCACGAAGAAGAGGCAGACTGGAACCTGCTTCAGGCATCTTTGTTGAAACTTCGTTTAACTTTGCAGGTATAATCTCCGCCGTCACGATTTCTTAAACTGTATTTAACATACAATGAATACTAAACGCTTAATGAGTATCCTGGTACTGAACGTACTGGGACTGGCGCTGTTTTTTTCCTGGTACCTGCCAGAAAACCATGGTTTCTGGTTTACCGTCGATAAAACGATTTTTTACTGGTTTAACGAACGGCTGGTCACGAACAAGGCGCTGCTATGGCTGGTTGCTATTACCAATTTTCGCCCTTTTGACGGTGTTTCACTGCTGGCGATGGGCGGCCTGTATTACAGTTTCTGGCGGCGAGAAACGCCACAGGGACGGCGACGCCTGTTCGCTATTGGCATTGCAATGCTGCTGAGTGCCGTAGTGCTTAATCAGCTGGGACATTTAATTCCGGTCTCTCACGTCAGCCCGACGAAATTTTTCCCGGATGTGAATCACGTCACAAAGCTGACCGGTATTCCCACCAAGGATGCCTCTTCCGACAGCTTCCCGGGCGACCACGGCATGATGCTAATGGTCTTTGCCTGTTTTATGCTGCGTTATTTTGGCCGGGGTGCTTTTTTAATCGCCGTCGCTATCGTGCTGGTATTTGCCACGCCGCGTATCATGATTGGCGCGCACTGGTTTACCGATGTGATGGTGGGTTCACTTTCCATTGTGCTGGTGGGACTGAGCTGGTGGTTAATTACGCCAGGCAGCGATATGTTGGTCAATGCATTATATCGTTATCTGCCAGGAAAATATAAGCCAGCTAAGTAATTTCCCTGATTACGTTAAAAGAATACCCGGGCAATGCAAAGTTCCTGATGCTTTCATTGCCCTTTTTTTTTAATTCGTATTCCGGTTAGTCGCTAACTAAAAGGTTTGGTTATGTTTGACAGCCAGCGGAATCTGCTGAACTTTGACGCTCCGCAATAAGATTAATCTGAGGGCGTGATTAACTGCCGGATTTTCAGCCTTTTTTACCTTTTTTTACTCATGTTTTTAGGGCGTTTGCCGATAAAGTGGCCATGTTACGACCTCACTGTTTCTTATCATAAAAAGCGATAAAAAAGTCGCTAAAACCCCTCGCCATGGGGCTGTTAATCGGGTAATCTCATTTTCGATTAGGCCAACCAGTAAGATATTTCCGCCATTTACACTTTTTATCGTGATCGCTGATGCGTTTTACGTTTTCAGGAATGGTCTTACCCTGTAGCGCTAATTAATCTCGTTCTGTTTCGCAATTTAGCTAGCGACTTTGTCGTTAAGGACTTCAAGGGATCACAAACATAATGGTCAAGTCTCAACCGATTCTGAGATATATTTGGCGGGTATTACCCGCAGTGGCGCTAGCCACTCTGCTTTCAGCCTGTAGCTCGACGAATACCAACAACAATGCACAAACTGATACTCATGCAGTTAAAGGCCAAAACGGTTTTTTACTGCAAGCGTCTCAGGATGAATTCGAACAGATGGTCCAGAACGTGGATATCAAATCCCGTCTGATGGATCAGTATTCGGACTGGAAAGGCGTTCGCTACCGCATGGGCGGTACCAGTAAACGCGGCATTGACTGCTCTGCCTTTGTTCAGACCACCTTCCGCGAGCAGTTTGGTCTGGATTTACCCCGTTCGACTTACGAACAGGAAGATACGGGAAAAAGTATTCAGCGTGGCAAGTTACGACCGGGTGATTTAGTGCTGTTCCGTTCAGGCTCTACCGGGCGCCATGTCGGAATTTATCTTGGCAACGATAACTTCGTTCATGCCTCTACCAGTAGCGGCGTAATGATTTCGAATCTGAACGAAGCTTACTGGAAAAATCGCTATCGCGATGCGCGTCGGGTACTAAGCCGAACGCAAAGCTGACTTTCCCTTGAGTCTGCGAAAAACGAGATAAGAAACGCTGCTTCCGCAGCGTTTTTTTTTGCGCCTGTTTAGCGCAGCAATGGGCGCCGCCATCAGGTTTGATTTCTTGAAAGAAAACAGTAAAAAATCTATCCATATCATAATAATATGAAGACAAAAGACGCTTTACCGGTATATCCTGCCGATCTGAAAACTGGAGCACTGTTGGGCAGGACAGCGCAGAAAAAAAACGGCACTCACGGGAGACACACCCAATGCCACTTTCAACCACTCTCACGCGCCATGCCCTCAACCGGCGCAGGATTGTTTATCTAAGTGCAACAGTAGGTCTGCTTTTTCTTCTGCTGTTTACCCTCACCGCCTGGGTTTTTGTCTGGCACCGACGTGCGGAAAGTCATGACAAACTGGCCCAGAATACCCAGCAGTATGTTTTAAACCTTTTTGACGAACTGCAAAAAAATCTCTTCCCGTTGCAGGGAATGACGCGTTTTAGCTGCGCCAGTATACGCAATGAGCTGACTCAGCGTGCCGCATTCACGACCAATATCCGTAATATCTTATTGGTGAGTGATAATCATGTTTATTGTTCTTCCGCGTCGGCTGAAGGTGGCCTGGAGACGACAGCGCTATTCGCTGAACTTGATACCCGCAAATCCATTGATATCAAATTGGCCTCCATTACGACCGCGGGAACTAACAAACCGGCGATCTTAATGTGGCTGGCAAACAAGCAGACGCCCGGCAGCGGTATCATTGTTACGCTAAACATTAATTTAACCCCCTGGCTACTGTTTACTGCCCGGCAGCAGGAAATCAGCGGAATGGCGATTATCACCGGTGATAAAGCGCTGACCAGCTGGGAACAGCGTGTTGTTGAGCTTGCCACGCTGCCGGACCCGCCTCTACGCACAATTACACTGCCACATTACCCGTTAAGCATGCAGCTTTATGGCGAAGAGATACCCGTACAGGATATTAATGTGCTGCTGTTAGCCGGTCTGCTATTAGGATTATTTAGCGGCGGCGGCTGTTATCTGCTGCTGATGTTGCGAATACAGCCCGGTAAAGAAATTTTGCTGGGGATCAGACGCGGCGAGTTTCACGTGCAATACCAGCCGGTTATCGAAGCGGCAACCGGTAAAGTTTATGCGCTTGAAGCCCTGATGCGCTGGACGCATCCGACTGAAGGCCCGATTCCCCCAGATACGTTTATTCGCTACGCGGAATATAAAAAACTGATTGTTCCGCTGACCCGCCACCTCTTTGAGTTGGTGGCGCGAGATTGCGAAACCTTATGCCAGACGGTGCCTGCGGGAACCGGGCTAAACCTCAATATTTCACCTGCTCATCTTACCGATCCCGAATTTTACCAGGATGTGACACGGTGGCTGGAAGGGATGCCGCAAGGGCATTTTCGCTACGTTTTTGAAATAACCGAGCGAGCGATGGTCGAGGAAAATACGGCCTTTACCATTTTTAACTGGCTGCACAATAACAATATCAGCATTGCCATAGATGATTTTGGAACAGGCCATAGCGCTTTGATTTATCTGGAAAAATACAATTTTGATTATTTAAAAATCGACCGTGGTTTTGTGCAAAATATTGCTCGTGAAACCTTGTCTTCGCCGGTACTGGACGCCGTGCTGACGCTGGCAAAGAAACTGGATCTGCATACCGTGGCCGAAGGCGTGGAAACAAGCGAACAGGCGCGCTGGCTGACGGATCGCGGTGTTCACCATATGCAGGGTTTTCTTTTTAGCCGCCCTTGTACCGTTTCGCAGCTGATTGATTATTTCGGCCGTGACAGCAAGTTGCCGCCGCTTGCCGGAAAAGAGATCGCCACTGATAATGTCTGAAAGCGTAAATACCTGTCTTAGCGCATTGCTCCATCCTTTATCTGACTGTTAGTCTGGTTATAATTGCGTTTTTTCCCTGGGAGCCTGATAACGCCATGATACTGCGCTGGTTTGCTTTGATTGTGTTCAGCCTGACTATTCAGGCAGCGCAGGCTGAGAAAATTAATGAGAGTTATGCTTTTGCCCAGTTGGGCGAGCCTAAATACGCCACTGATTTCAGCCACTATGACTATGCGAATCCCGCTGCGCCAAAAGGTGGGAGTATTACGCTTTCTGCTATTGGTACCTACGACAATTTTAACCGCTTCTCTTCGCGTGGTAACCCCGGCGTAGGCACAGATACGCTTTATGATAGCCTGTTTGTTAATTCCGAAGATGAAGTCGGCAGTTACTATCCCTTAATCGCAGAGTTTGCCCGCTACCCGGACAGTTACCGCTGGGTGGAAGTGACGCTAAACCCACAGGCACGTTTTCAGGACGGCTCGCCGATTACGGCTGAAGATGTGGCGTTTACTTTTTCTAAGTTCATGACCGAGGGCGTTCCACAATTTCGGGTATTTTATAAAGGCGTCACCGCCAGGGCTATTTCGCGACTCACCGTGCGGTTTGAGCAACCTGCATCCGATCGCGACAAAATGCTCTCACTATTAAGCCTGCCCGTTTTTCCTGAAAAATTCTGGAAAAACCATAACCTGGGCGAGCCGCTCCCTTCCCCGCCCCCTGCCAGCGGTCCGTGGCGCATCACCCGTTATAAAGTTGGTCAGTCTATTACCTATTCGCGTGTAAAAGATTACTGGGCCGCTAATTTGCCCGTCAATAAAGGGCGTTTTAACTTCGATACCCTGCGCTATGACTATTATCTGGATGACAACGTTGCTTTCGAAGCCTTCAAAGCGGGTGCGTTTGATTTTCGTTCTGAGAGCTCAGCTAAAAAATGGGCGACGCAGTATCAGGGACAGAATTTTGATAAAGGCTTTATCGTGCAGGATGAGAAGCCAAATACCGTCACAACAGCCAGCAGCTGGCTGGCCTTTAACGTGCAGAAACCCCAGTTTAGCGATCGCCGCATACGTGAAGCGATATCGTTGGTATTCGATTTTGAGTGGATGAATAAAGCATTATTTTACGGTGCTTATAAACGGACCGGCAGTTATTTCCAGAACACAGAATATGCGGCGACTGGCTATCCTGAAGCTAAAGAGCTGGAGATTCTCGCGCCCTTCAAGGGAAAAATTCCGGATGAGGTTTTCTCGCAAATCTATCGTCCTTCTCATACCGACGGTAGCGGTTACGACCGAACGCATCTTCTGAACGCCCTGAATTTATTAAAACAGGCGGGTTGGGAGTTGAAAAATCAGCAGCTGGTTAATGTGAAAACAGGCGCCGCTTTCAACTTCGAATTAATGATGCGAAGCGGGGGGAACGATCAGTGGGTACTGCCTTTCCAACACAATCTTGCCCGACTGGGGATCAAACTGAATATCCGTCAGGTCGACAGTTCACAGTATCTGGCACGGCTGCGCAAAAGCGATTTTGATATGGTGGTATCGCCCTATCCGGCGATGCCGTTCCCCGATAGCAACCTGCAAATTTACTGGGCAACGGCCTATATTAATTCCAGCTATAACCGCCCACATGTATCGAATCCGGTTATCGACGAGCTGGTTAATCAAATTAATCAGCATCAGGGCGATCAAAAGGCCTTGCTGCCGCTGGGCCGCGCGCTGGACCGGGTACTGCTGTGGAACTATTACATGATCCCAATGTGGTACAACGCCAACGATCGCTACGCTTACTGGAACAAATTCTCCATGCCAACCACGCGTCCAACCTATTCTCTGGGCTTCGACAGCTGGTGGTATGATGTTAACAAAGCCGCGCAGCTGCCGGCCCAACGTCGTTAAAGGGGGCAACTTTGGGCGCTTATCTGCTACGCCGACTTTTGTTAGTGATCCCCACTCTGTGGGCGATTATTACCATCAACTTTTTTATCGTTCAGATTGCGCCGGGCGGCCCGGTCGATCAGGCATTAGCGAATATCGAATTTGGTCAGTCCACCGGCATGCCGGGTTCGGGCGGCGCACCGCAAACGCAGGGGCGCAGCCAGCTGAATGCACAACCCGGCGATAATCAGTATCGTGGCTCGCGAGGGCTGGATCCGGAAGTCGTAGCCGAAATCACTAAACGCTACGGCTTTGACAAACCGCTTTATGAGCGCTATTTCACCATGCTGTGGAACTATGTTCGTTTCGATTTTGGCGACAGCCTGTTCCGCAGCAGCTCGGTGATCCAGCTGATAAAAGAGAGCCTGCCGGTTTCGGTCTCGCTCGGTCTGTGGAGTACGCTGATTATTTATCTGGTGTCGATTCCGCTAGGCATTAAGAAAGCGGTCAAAAACGGCAGCGCTTTTGATATCTGGAGCAGCTCAATCATCATTGTTGGTTACGCTATTCCTTCTTTCCTGTTCGGGACAATGCTGATTGTACTGTTTGCTGGCGGCAGCTATCTCGACTGGTTCCCGTTACGCGGGCTGGTTTCCGCCCAGTTTGATTCTCTGCCGTGGTACGACAAAATTACGGATTACCTGTGGCATATCACTTTACCGGTCACGGCCACGGTGATAGGCGGCTTCGCTACGCTGACGATGTTGACCAAAAACTCTTTTCTGGACGAGATCCGCAAACAGTATGTTGTCACCGCACGGGCTAAAGGGCTGGATGAGAAAAAAATTCTTTACCGTCACGTTTTCCGTAACGCCATGCTGCTGGTGATAGCCGGCTTCCCGGCCACCTTTATCAGTATGTTTTTCACCGGTTCACTGCTGATTGAAGTGATGTTCTCGCTGAACGGCCTGGGCCTGTTAGGCTATGACGCCACAATTCAGCGCGATTATCCGGTGATGTTTGGCACGCTGTATATTTTTACCCTGATCGGCCTGCTGCTGAATATTCTCAGCGATATCACCTATACGCTGGTCGATCCGCGCATTGATTTTGAGGGACGCCAATGAGCCGATTAAGCCCCGTTAATCAGGCCCGCTGGGCAAGATTTCGCCGTAACCGCCGTGGTTACTGGTCGCTGTGGATTTTTGTCGTGCTGTTTGTGCTTTGTCTGGCTTCCGAGCTACTGGCCAACGACAAGCCGTTGCTGGTGCACTACAACGATCGCTTCTATTTTCCGCTGGTTGTGAACTACAGTGAAACAGATTTTGGCGGAGAGTTAGCCACCGCCGCCGATTATCAGGATCCGTGGCTAAAATCGCGTCTCGATCGGCAAGGCTGGGCTGTCTGGGCACCGATTCGCTTCGGCGATGGCACGCTCAATTTCGCGTCAAACGTCCCCTTCCCTTCTCCACCTTCGGCACAAAACTGGCTGGGCACTGATGCGAATGGCGGTGATGTGCTGGCGCGCATTCTTTACGGCATGCGAATTTCGCTGCTGTTTGGCCTGGTGCTGACGCTGGTTTCCAGCGTAATAGGCGTGGTCGTCGGCGCCTGCCAGGGCTATTACGGCGGGCGCGTGGATTTATGGGGCCAGCGCTTTATCGAGGTCTGGTCCGGCATGCCGACGCTGTTTCTGATCATCCTGCTTTCCAGCGTGGTGCAGCCAGGCTTCTGGTGGCTGCTGGTGATTACCGTGCTGTTTGGCTGGATGCAGCTGGTTGGCGTCGTGCGTGCTGAATTTCTGCGAACCCGTAATTTTGATTATATCCGCGCGGCTCAGGCGCTTGGCGTTGGCGATCGCACTATTATGCTGCGCCATATGCTGCCCAACGCAATGGTCGCCACGCTTACCTATCTGCCTTTTATTTTGTGCGGTTCAATCACCACGCTAACCTCGCTTGATTTTCTGGGCTTTGGCTTACCGCTCGGTTCCCCCTCGCTTGGCGAACTGCTGTTACAGGGGAAAAATAACCTACAGGCACCGTGGCTGGGGATTACCGCCTTTTTCTCTCTGGCGATCCTGCTGTCGCTGCTTATATTTATCGGCGAGGCGGTTCGCGACGCCTTCGATCCCAGTAAGGTGCACTAATGTCGCTGCTCTCTGTCAAAAATTTAAGCATCGCCTTCCGTCAGGCGGGTATCGATCGCCTGGTGGTGGACAATCTTTCGCTGTCCGTCGAGGCGGGCGAAACGCTGGCGCTGGTCGGCGAGTCCGGCTCTGGCAAAAGCGTTACCGCACTGTCCCTGATGCGCCTGTTGCCTGGGCCGCCAGCCATTTATCCTCAGGGCGAGATCCTGTTCGACGGCCAGGACGTGCTGAAAGCCGATGAACGAACGTTGCGTGGCCTGCGCGGCAACCAGATGGCGATGATTTTTCAGGAACCGATGGTGTCGCTCAATCCGCTGCACAGCATTGAAAAGCAGCTGTACGAGGTGCTTTCACTCCATCGTGGCATGCGCGCGGCGGCGGCCAGGGCAGAAATTTTAAGCTGTCTGGACCGCGTAGGGATCCGTCAGGCTGCAAAACGGCTTGGCGATTTCCCACACCAGCTGTCCGGCGGTGAACGTCAGCGGGTAATGATCGCCATGGCGCTGCTCACGCAGCCTAAGTTATTGATTGCCGATGAGCCTACAACCGCGCTGGACGTCACGGTTCAGGCACAAATTCTTACCCTGCTGAAAGAGCTAAAGCAGGAGATGAATATGGGGCTGCTGTTTATTACCCATAACCTGAACATCGTGCGCCGACTGGCTGATAACGTACTGGTGATGCGCAATGGCCAGCGCGTGGAATATAATTCGACGCATCAGCTCTTTAGCGCGCCTCAGGAGATTTACACCCAAACGCTGCTCAATTCTGAGCCAGAAGGCAAGCCCGACCCCGCTGACACGCAGGCTGCGCCTCTGTTACGTGTTGAGGATCTCAGCGTCGCATTTCCCATCAAAAAAGGGTTTATGAAGCGCGTTGTTGGCCACCATCATGCGTTGAAGTCGCTTAGCTTTGAGCTTCGTCCTGGAGAAAGCCTGGGCCTGGTAGGCGAGTCTGGCTCGGGAAAAAGCACCACCGGGCTGGCTTTGCTGCGCCTGATTGCGTCACAGGGTGAGATCTGGTTTGGTGAACATCCGCTTCATCAGTGGGATCGGCGAAAAATGCTGCCGGTGCGCCGCCAGATGCAGGTTGTGTTTCAGGACCCTAATTCATCGCTGAACCCGCGACTTAACGTGCTGCAAATCATTGCGGAAGGATTACAGGTTCATCAACCTGATTTAACGGCGACACAGCGTGAAGAAAAGGTCATTGCAGCGATGCAGGAAGTCGGTTTGGATCCCGATACGCGCCAGCGCTATCCGGCTGAATTCTCCGGCGGTCAGCGCCAGCGCATTGCCATTGCCCGGGCATTGATCCTTCAGCCGCAGGTGATCGTGCTTGATGAACCCACCTCGTCACTGGATCGTACCGTACAAAAACAGATCCTGGCGCTGCTGAAAAAGCTGCAACAGGATCATCGTCTGGCCTACATTTTTATCAGCCACGATTTACAGGTGGTGCGATCGTTATGTCACCAGGTCGTGGTATTACGGCAGGGAGAAGTGGTGGAACAGGGAGAGTGTGAAACGATTTTTGCCACGCCGAAGGAAGATTATACCCGGCAGTTGATTGCGCTGGCCTGAGCAGCGCTTCCGCCTCACGGAAATCAGGCGGAAGCGTTTTTAAACGGCTCAGCAATCCCGACGCCAAAGTTTTTCAGCCGACAGGTCGTCGCGCATTCATCATGGCGTGCAACGAACAAACACGGTTCCCCTTCCCACTCCACGATAGAGCAATCGAGCTGAATTTCAGCCAGCGCTTCTTTAATGATCTTCATAATATCCCACGCCTGCATGCCCTGATGACTGAGCAGGGTAAGCCCAATCAGGTCATCTTCTGCATCCATACTGCTTAGCAGCAATGGCTCCACGCTGGCACCGATTGTGCCTGCGCCCCAACGATAGCTTTGCGGTAAACGGTGTACCACGGAATGTTGTAACGTATTCACCTGAACTCCCCAGATCGGTATCAGACGCCATCGCCTTTACTGACGATTCTTTTGCTGGTTTTGTTGGGCCAGTGAGTTGACCTGCCAACAATTTTTACCAGAGCATGGCTGTTTTTATGAGAGCTTGCTCTCAATAAAATTATATTTACCGCGTTCGCGGCGGGATAACAACCACTTTTGTTGCATAAAGGTAACTTAACGTCGAGTTATCTTTACATTAATACAACATTATAGCGAATAAAACGGAGAAGCTGAGGAAACCATGTTCCTCAGCTTTGGGGAGATAATTTAACGGGTGGCTTTTCTTCGTGGGCGGGTGGCGTAAATAAACAGCAGTACTGACAGCGTGGCACAGACAAAAATCGATCCCACCATGGGCCATGCGCTGGTAAATGTTACGGTGGAAAGCAGTGCGCCAACCAGTGCGCCAACGCCAAAGCGCAGCGTGCCGGCCAGCGATGAGGCCGTTCCCGCCATGTGGGGGAACTCTTCCAGGATGACCGCCATTGCGTTGGAGGAGACCATAGCCACACAGCCGATAAACATCGCTACGCCAAACACCAGCGGTAAAAATCCAAGGTTCAGCGCGCTAACAACCACCAGCCATACGCCCATGGTAAATTGAATCAGCAGCCCTAAACGGAACATCGCCAGCGGGCCAAAGCGCCGCACCGAGCGGCTGTTTATCAGCGTCATCAAAAACAGGAAAACCACGTTAAGCGCAAAGTAGTAACCAAAATCCTGCGGCGAAATGTGATTAAGCTCGATATAAACAAACGGCCCGGCATTGAGAAAAGAGAACAGGCCGGCAAAGGAGAAGCCGCTCGCCAGCATGTAGCTGAACACGCGTTTATGACGAAACAGCGACAGAAAATTCCCAAGCGTGGTTCGCAGATGGAATTTCTGCCGACGGTCGCGCGGCAGCGTCTCTTTGATTTGCGTCACTACCAGCACGGTAGTCACTACCGCAGCCAGTGAAATCGCCCAGAATATGGCATGCCAGCTCCACAGCAGCAGCAGCCAGCCACCGACAATCGGTGCCAACAGCGGGGCAATCGTTGTTACCAGCATGACGAAAGACATCATGCGGGAAAACTCTTCTTTTGAATAACTGTCCCGCATCAGTGCGCTGATTACCACGCTGCCGGCAGCGGCTGACAGTCCATGCAGCAGACGCATAAAAATCAGCTGCTCGATGGTCTGCGACAGCGCACAGGCGGCCGCCGCGACGGCAAAAATCAGCGTGCCCACGGCGATAACCGGCTTGCGACCAAAGCTGTCGGCCAGCGGCCCGTAGAGCAGCTGTCCCAACGCAAAGCCAAGGATGTAGAGATTCAGCGTCATCTGCACGCTGCCTGCCGACACGCCAAACTCGCGAGCAATTTGCGGAAGCGCAGGTAAATACATATCAATCGACAACGGCATCAGCATGGCCAGCAGGCCAAGGATCACCACCAGGCCCAGCGACGAATTTTTATCCTTACGCACCTTCATTGCTCACGTCCTTTATTTTGCTGAACTGCCCGGTACGCCAACGCTGGCGATTTCTTCCGCCGTTAGCGGACGGTATTCACCCGGTTCCAGATCTTCATCCATCACGATATCGCCAATACGCTCGCGATGCAGCGCAACCACATGATTTCCTACCGCCGCAAACATCCGTTTGACCTGATGATAACGTCCTTCGCTAATCGTCAGGCGCACCTGATTCTCGCTGACTACCTCAAGAGTGGCAGGTTTAGTCAGATCTTTTTCATTATGCAGCTGCACGCCCGCTGCGAACTGCTCTGCGGTATCGTCCGCCAGCGGATTTTCCAGCGTCACCAGATAGGTTTTTTCACAATGGTGGCGTGGCGAGGTAATGCGGTGCGACCACTGTCCGTCATCCGTCATCAGCACCAGACCCGTGGTATCAATATCAAGACGTCCTGCCGCGTGCAGCTTGTAAGCGGTCGGCTCTTCAAGGAAATAGAGCACCGTGGGATGATCCGGATCGTCCGTTGAGCAGACGTAGCCCTGCGGTTTATTCAACATAAAATAGCGCGGGCCAAACTGCTGCTGCAGCGGGTTGCCGTCATATTCCACTTCGCTGGTAGGGCTGAGCTTATAAGAGCCTTCGCGCACCACTTCCCCATCAACCGTGACCTTACGCGCTCGCAGCTCACGAGCGGCAATCGCCCGGCTGACTTCCAGTTGCTGAGATAAAAATTTATCAAGTCGCATTCAATCTGCACTGCCTGTTTAGTAGAAAAAATTCGACGTTCTTAAAACGCCTGAAGAGTATATCGGATGGGAGTATATCGGGAGTTCACGCTCAGGCCCAGAGGCGCAGGCGCGCAGACCCGGCTTTCGTGGCATAATGCGGCTTTGCTTCCGGATTTGAAATAATGTCGTTTACTCTGCGTCCTTATCAGCAGGAAGCGGTTGATGCCACCATCGGGTATTTCCGCCGCTCCCACCAGCCTGCCGTCATCGTTCTGCCCACTGGCGCGGGAAAAAGCCTGGTGATTGCCGAACTGGCAAGGCTTGCGCGCGGTCGTGTGCTGGTTCTGGCCCACGTCAAAGAACTGGTGGCGCAGAACCACAGCAAATATCAGGCTTATGGCCTCGAGGCCGATATCTTTGCCGCTGGCCTGCAACGTAAAGAGAGCCGCAGCAAAGTGGTTTTCGGCAGCGTCCAGTCGGTGGCGCGCAATCTGGCTCAGTTTGACAGTGAGTTTACCCTGCTGATTGTTGACGAATGTCACCGCATCAGCGATGCCGATGACAGCCAGTATCAACAGATCCTGACGCATTTACGCCTGCGCAACCCTAAGCTTCGCCTGCTGGGCTTAACCGCAACGCCCTATCGCCTCGGTAAAGGCTGGATCTATCAGTTCCACTATCACGGCATGGTACGTGGCGACGAGCGGGCGCTGTTTCGCGACTGCATCTATGAACTGCCGCTGCGTTATATGATCAAGCATGGATTTCTGGTGCCGCCGGAAAGGCTGGATATGCCAGTGGTGCAGTATGATTTCAGCCGCCTGACGGCGCGGGAAAACGGCCTGTTTAGCGAAGCCGATCTGAATCTGGAGCTGAAACAGCAGCAGCGAATTACGCCGCATATTATTCAGCAGATTGTTGAATTTGCTCAGGACCGAAAAGGCGTAATGATTTTTGCCGCCACGGTTGAGCACGCGAAGGAAGTCCTGGGGCTGCTACCCGGCAGCAAAGCACTGATTACTGCCGATACGCCCGCGGTCGAACGCGATGCGTTAATTGCCGCGTTTAAAGCCCGCGAGTTACTCTATATGGTTAACGTTGCCGTTCTGACCACCGGCTTTGATGCGCCGCATGTGGATTTAATTGCTATTTTGCGGCCAACCGAATCCGTCAGCCTTTACCAACAGATCGTCGGACGCGGCCTGCGGCTCTGTCCCGGTAAAACCGACTGCTTGATTCTGGATTATGCCGGCAATCCACATGATATTTTTACGCCGGAAGTCGGCGCGCCCAAAGGCAAAAGCGATAACAAGCCGGTCCAGGTATTTTGTCCGGCCTGCGGCTTCGCCAATACCTTTTGGGGAAAAACAACGGCTGATGGCACCCTCATTGAGCATTTTGGCCGCCGCTGTCAGGGCGTTTTTGAAGACGATGAGGGCGAACGCGAGCAGTGTGACTACCGTTTCCGCTTTAAAAGCTGCCCACACTGCAACGCCGAGAACGATATCGCTGCCCGCCGCTGTCAGGAGTGCGATGCGGTACTGGTCGATCCTGACGATATGTTAAAAGCCGCGCTCAAGCTGAAAGATGCGCTGGTGCTGCGCTGTGCCGCGATGGTGCTGGAAAGCGGTAAAGATGAAAAGGGTGAATGGCTGAAAGCACGCTATTTCGATGAAGAGGCGACGGAAGTCAGTGAACGTTTCCGCTTAAGCACGCCTGCTCAGCGTAAAGCGTTCGAACAGCTGTTTATGCGGCCTCATCAGCGCGCGCCCGGCGTGCCGCTCGGCTGGCAGAACGCAGCGGATATCGTGGCGCTGCAACCCTTGCTTCGCCATCCCGACTTTGTGGTGGCCCGTAAACAGCGTCATTTCTGGCAGATCCGCGAAAAAATGTTCGATTATCAGGGCCGCTATCGCCGCGCCAACGAGCTGCGTTAAGGGTTGAGTGGTTTAATTCGTTGCCCGTGAAGGCGAACTCAGGCTATAATGCGCCCCGCTTTTGCACATGCAAAAGCTGAACAATCCAACCTGCTGCTGGGTCGCCTGTAGCAGGATAATCACTATAAAGAGACTGAACAATGTTCACTATCAATGCAGAAGAACGTAAAGAGCAGGGTAAGGGTGCGAGCCGCCGCCTGCGTACAGCTAACAAATTCCCAGCCATCATCTATGGCGGTGAAGCAGCAGCTGTTGCCATCGAACTGGACCACGACTACGTGATGAACATGCAGGTTAAGCCTGAGTTCTACACCGAAGTTCTGACTCTGGTTGTTGACGGTAAAGAAACCAAAGTAAAAGTGCAGGCTGTTCAGCGTCACCCGTTCAAGCCAAAACTGCACCACATCGACTTCGTTCGCGCTTAATTGCTCGTCTGAAATCATGTGAAAGAAACGCCGCTTAACGCGGCGTTTTTTTTGGCTATTTTCCGCTGCTGCGGCGCTGTAGCTGGTCACGCAGGTTTGGCGGCGTGCCTTTAATCGTCAGCGTATCGGTGGTCGGATCCCAGAAGATGCGCTCACCTAACAGCAGAGCGTCAAAGTTGATGGTCAGGCCGCCGCCGCTGCCAGCGAATTTGGTTAGCTGACGCAGCGTGCTGCGATCGGCGGGGAAACTCTCTTCCAGTTCGTAACCCTGCTCCTGCGTAAACGCCTGGAAGCTCTTTTCACCCAGCGGGGCCAGCTCTTTCGACAGGCCTTCCAGCTCGATTTCTTCACCGGACTGAAGCTGTTCGTTACAGTAGCTGTAGACCTGCTGACGATAGTTTTGCCGCTCATTTTTATCGAGGCTGGCTTCGGAGCAATAATCGTCAACGGCCTGAAGCAGCCCTTTGTTCTGCGCTTTGGTATCCAGACCGACGCTTGCACCGAGGAAATCCATAAAGAAGTCCGCAACCTTGCGCCCTACTCGCCCACGCAGGAAAGTCAGGTAACGCGTTGACTCGGGGTTGGTTTCCCATTCCGTTAAGTCAATTCGGGCGACGATATCAGCATGGTTGATATCGAGATAGTGCGTGCTGCTGATATCCAGTTCTTCATTGACGCGCATGCTGTTCTGGCTGTTCAGCACGGCAATCAGCAAATATTCCACCGCCAGGTAGCGATAATGTCCGAACAGAACAATGCCGCCGTCGGCAAACGGATATTTCGCTAATTCGTCACGTAAACGCCCGGTCGCTGCACGGCTGAAGGCCAGAAAATCATCCTGCCCCTTGCGGCAATTACGCAGCGCATCGGCCAGTTCGCTCTCTTCATTAAACAGGCCATATGCTTTGCTTTTCGCACTGTAGACGCGATGCAGCTCCTCCATCATCGCCGTGACCGGCCCGTTAGCCGGCAGCAGCGATTCACGCAGCACCAGCTCCAGCGACTGCTCGTCACGTTTGATCATCTGGTGAAGGGCAATCTGGTCGATATCCAGACTCATGGTTGATTCTCCTTTATAACACAGGCGCGTATTCAATCACCGCACGTCGCTGCGATCAACAGGCAACAACATTAACCGTTCCCTCACGATAAAAGTGCAGAAAAAATCGCACTTTTACGGTAAGATGCCGCCCTTTAATACTCAATAAGTTCGACGCTATGCCACAATCATCCCGTTACAGTGACGACCGCGTGGAGAAACTCCTCGCCGAAATGGTCAACGTTCTTGAAAAAGACAAGGCCCCTACCGATCTTTCCCTGATGGTACTGGGAAATATGGTGACCAATTTGATCAACACCAGCGTATCTCCGGCACAGCGCCGCACGCTGGCACGCTCGTTTGCCGAAGCGCTGCAAGCCTCCGTGCATGAAGATAAAGCCCATTAATGTGATAACTCTGATTCTGTTATGGTAAACAACCAGCAGCGCTACCGTGAAAAAGTCTCCCAGATGATTGGCTGGGGGCATTGGTTCGCCCTGTTTAATATTATCTTTGCCTTTATTCTGGGTAGTCGCTACCTGTTTGTCTCCGACTGGCCGGCCTCGCTGGCCGGACGTATTTACGCGTTTACCAGTTGGATAGGCCATTTCAGCTTCATCGTTTTCGCTGCTTATCTGCTGATCGTCTTCCCACTGACTTTTGTGGTGATGTCGCAGCGGCTGCTTCGTTTTCTTTCCGCCATTATTGCTACCACCGGGCTAACGCTGCTGCTGGTTGACAGCGCGGTCTTCGATCGCTTTCATCTGCATCTAAATCCTGTGGTTTGGGAGCTGGTGGTTAACCCCGATCAAAGCGAAATGGCGCGCGACTGGCAGCTGATGTTTATCAGCGTGCCGGCTATTTTCCTGGTGGAAATGCTGTTCGCCACCTGGAGCTGGCAGAAGCTGCGCAGTCTGAACCGGCGCAGCTTCGGTAAACCATTGGCCGTGCTGTTTATCCTGGCCTTTTCCGCCAGCCATATTATGTATATCTGGGCCGATGCTAACTTTTATCGCCCGATTACCATGCAGCGCTCTAACCTGCCGCTCTCTTACCCAATGACCGCAAGGCGCTTTCTTGAGCGTTATGGGCTGCTGGATGCGCAGGAGTATCAGCGCAAACTGGTGCAGCAGGGGAATCCGGAAGCCGTGTCGGTTGCTTATCCGCTTAACGACATTACCTTCCGTGAGCCCGGCCATCACAATTTGTTGATGGTGACCGTTGATGGTTTGAACGAAGACACGCTGGATAAATCGCTGCCGCATCTGGCGCAATTTGCCGATGCCAACGTTAACTTCACCCAGCATTTCAGCGCCGGAAGCCACGCAGACACCGGGTTGTTTGGGCTGTTTTACGGCATTTCTCCCAGCTATATGGACAGCATTCTGGCTTCACGCACCCCTTCAGTACTCATTGATGCGCTGGCAAAACAGGGGTATCAGTTTGGCCTGTTCGCTGCCGATGGCTTTGCTTCCCCTCTTTATCGCCAGGCGCTGCTGAGTGATTTTTCCCTGCCTGCTTCGCAAAATCAGTCGAATTCACAAACGGTTGAGCAGTGGCAGCGTTGGCTGGAAGGCCAGAAAAATAATAGCGCACCGTGGTTCTCCTACCTGTCTCTTTCCGGCATGGATAAGGATAAGGCCGGCGCTACGGCGAAAGAGATTACCCGACGCTATACCCGCACGGCGGCTGATGTGGATACGCAGGTACAAAACGTGCTGGCGACGCTGCAAGAGAAAGGCCTGCTGGAAAACACCGTTGTAGTGATTACCGCCCAGCATGGCGTGGCGCTGGACGGCAATAGCAGCATGGGCGATCGGGCCAATTTACAGGTTCCGTTGGTTGTTCACTGGCCAGGGACACCGGCGCAGCAGATTACTCGTCTTACGGATCATCAGGACATCATGGCTACCCTGATGCAGCGCCTGCTGAATGTAAGAACATCGGTAGCGGACTATTCGCAGGGTGACGATCTCTTTACCCCTCAGCGCAACCGCAACTGGGTTTCCAGCATTAACGACCGTCAGTTAGTGATCACTACGCCCACGGTAACGCTGGCGCTGGATAACAACGGCAGCTATACCGCCTGGGATAGCGCCGGGCATAAGCTGAAAGATCATAAACCTCAGCTGGCCCTGCTGCTTCAGGTGCTGACGGAAGAGAAAAGATTCATCGCTAATTGATCGCCGACAAGTTCAACGGCAAGTTGGTTAAATTGTTAGCAGTCAAGACGTTAGCCGCTTGCATTCAAAGCGAAATTGCGTAGTATTAGCTGACGTGTCGGCACGTAGCGCAGCCTGGTAGCGCACTGTCATGGGGTGTCAGGGGTCGGAGGTTCAAATCCTCTCGTGCCGACCAAAATACAGAGTCTGTCAGTCATGGTCACTGATGGATACCCTACAGAAACCCGCATTCTCACTGAGTTTGCGGGTTTTTTGTTGCCTGTATAAAAATCAGGGCAAACCGGGCGGAATTCTGAATTATCTTTTCTTTGTCGGTGAATATTTACAGCTTGTTCAGGGAGAGTATGATTTCTGACGGTCTGAACAAGCTGATGGATTATCACGCACAAGGAAGCGATACCGTGCCAGCACTAAAATTCCCCTGTACCCTTTTCACGACGCAAAGACGGATGGATGATTACAGCGCCAGCGATATGCTCTGTGGCGATTTATCCGCCTCACAGTTGCTGGCAGCAGTTCAGATTCCTAACAGCTAAGGACTTTAACGAAGACTAAATCACTTCGCTACTTTCTGTGATTAGCGGCTTTTTAATGCCTAAAATTTGCCCCGGGCACGGCACTGCCCTCAACATCCTACACGTAACCCACCAGTAGGGATGACATATCAGCAAACATCATTTGCACCTGCTGCCAAATTTCAGCCTCAACCAGCGGCATCCCCTTATAAATTTATCTAATTGAATTTAATCATTTTTATTGAAATTTAGCCGCAGCTTTACCTTCAAGCTTTGTAAAAAGTGTGATAAGGATCACTTTCGGATTGAATTTTATACGCAGGCTTCTAGAATTACGCGTTTTGTAACGGGAATGGAGCTGAAGCCTATGTCTGACATGAACATCGTCTCGCGTAAAGTCGCATGGTCACGCGTTCTGGCTCTTGCGGTAGCTGCCTTTATTTTTAACACCACCGAATATATGCCGGTCGGTCTGCTGTCAGATATCGGCCACAGCTTTGGCATGGAGTCGGCACAGGCTGGCATCATGCTGACTATCTATGCCTGGATCGTGGCGCTGATGTCGCTGCCGTTGATGCTGATGACCAGCCAGACAGACCGCCGGCTGCTGCTGATTGCGATATTCAGCTTGTTTACCGTAAGCCATGTGCTGGCCTTTTTCGCCTGGAACTTTGATGTGCTGCTGCTCAGCCGCGCTGGCGTTGCGCTTGCTCATGCGTTGTTCTGGTCCATTACCGCATCGCTGGCGGTCAGACTGGCCCCGCCGGGTAAGCGTGCTCAGGCACTGAGCCTGATTGCTACGGCAACGGCTTTGGCCTCCGTACTGGGGCTGCCGCTGGGCAGAATTATTGGCCAGAGCTTCGGCTGGCGCAGTACGTTCCTGCTGATTGGTGCAAGCGCCTTTGTGCTGCTGGGTTTGATTTTAAAAATCATGCCGCGCGTACCGTCAGAACACACTGGCTCACTGAAAAGCCTGCCAGATCTGTTCCGTCGCCCGGCATTGGTGGGTCTGTATGTGCTGGCTGTCACCGTGGTGACTGCACACTTCACAGCGTTCACCTATATTGAACCGTTCGTGCAGAAAGTGGCGGGCTTTAATCAAGATTTCGCTACGCTGCTGCTGTTGATCTTTGGCATGGCGGGCATTACCGGCAGTATTATTTTTGGTAAAAGCGGCGAGAAACGTCTGTCAGGGTTACTGATTGCCTCAATCGCATTGCTGGCACTCTGCCTGATTCTGCTGTCGCCTGTTGCCGCCAGTAAGGCTGGCTTAATCGTTCTCAGCCTGCTGTGGGGCATGGCGTTTATGATGATTGGCATGGGCATGCAGATGAAGGTGCTAACGCTGGCACCCGATGCAACCGACGTGGCGATGGCGATGTTCTCCGGCATTTTTAATATCGGTATTGGTGCAGGCGCGCTGTTAGGTAATAAAGTGAGCCTGGATTTATCGATGTCATCTATCGGTTACATCGGCGCGGTTCCGGCCGTATCAGCGCTGCTGTTGGCAATTGTGGTCTTCCGTAAACGTCGTGGCGAAGAACCACAAAGCGAGACCAACGTGGTTACCGAGATCAAATAAGCCGTCATAAAATAAGAAGCAGCGGTTGATGAATTCAACCGCTGCTTTTTTTATTGCAGCAAGCAAACGCTATGGCAGGCGTTTAAATCTTTCCGCCCTGCACTACCTTGTCCTTTTCACGCATAAAAATCACGCTCTTCAGGATATTCCTGAGGAACGGCTCTGCATATTTAGTGATCAAAAAAGCGATGCAGTAGATCACTGATACCACCAGCACCGGCATAATCAACATGACATAATCATTCTGCACCAGCGCATCAATTTTTCTCAGCGAGGCAATCATCAGGTTTTCATGGATAAGATAAAGTGCATAGCTGGAAAAACCGACCGCAGTGAGCAGCTTTGTGGATAAAAAGCGCTGCACGTGGCTGCTATAGAAGCTAACGGTAAACAGGATTATTGCCAGTACCAGCGGAATGATAACCAGAGGGCCGGTGTTTTTAACGTAGTAAGCAAAGTTAATCAGCACGGCAACGCAGACCAGCGCGTAATGGAACTTTACATCCCGATTGTTCATACGTTCATAAAGCAGACAGCCGATCATAAACCAGGAATAATGGATAAAGCCAAACTTGGCGACAAAATCAGCAATTTCAGGATGCCCCAGGCTTTTAAAAGCCGAAGCGCCTGCCACCAAAAGCATCGGTAACAACAGGGATGGCAGGCAATATTTTCTGCCCGCGGTGAAATAAACTGCGCCGATAACAATATAAAATACCGCTTCAACATACAGTGACCAGAAGGAGCCTTCCAGACCGTTAATATGATAGCCAATAATATATTTCAATATCAGCGGATCGATAAACAGCAGGCCAGGGATCAGGTTTGAAGGCGAAGGGATGCCGCCAGGTCTTTCGGCGAAAAGATGCGCGGTAAAGTAGACCAGTAAGGAAACGATTACCATCGCAGGAAACAGCCTGAGCCAGCGCTTCAACATGAAGTTGACGAAACCTTTGGACTTATCCAGCGTCATAAAAATAACGAACCCGGAGATCATAAAGAACAGCGGGACGCCAAGATAACCAAAGGAGAATAAAGGGAAATTTTTAGTGATGGTAGCGAAGTTGAGCAGTGACGACCAGCGGCTGTAAGCATGAAAACCGATAACCAGCAGAATAGCCAACCCTCGCATGCCATCTAAGTGTTTAATGCGCATGGTATTTAATCCCGGAAAAAAATTTGCAGCACGCAACATAACACTTTACAAAAGCTTTACGGATGAGAGTCGTCTGATTGCGTTCCCCCTGATACCTCCTGTTTTTTAAAAATTGAAAAATCCGTTAATCTTTTGAAATAAAAGACTTTAATATCATTGTTTCCTGTCCTGCCGGCTAATTTCACTAACGTTGAATCTTAATATTTCGTCCTTGTCGTCCATTTTAAGATAAATTCTCCAGGCGTTTTCCTAAGCATAAAAACCGATAAAAGGTCTTTCTACCCAGCGATCCAGCGCTGCCTGCGGTTTTCTCCCAACGAGTTGATATTGCTCAATTCCTGATACCAGCAATATGCTATTTTGTCGCCCGTGGGTCGTTAGCTCAGTTGGTAGAGCAGTGGACTCTTAATCCATCGGTCGCGGGTTCGAATCCCTCACGACCACCATGCGGCCATCGTATAATGGTATTACCTCAGCTTCCCAAGCTGATGACGCGGGTTCGATTCCCGCTGGCCGCTCCAGTTTTTAGCGCTCTGACCGGTTCTTTAACCGCTGAAGCAAATCTGCGTCTCACTCGATAAATGACTGGCCTGTAAAATCTGGCGATAATCTCAAAACCCTGCCCTGAAACAAAAACGTCATATTACTAACATAAGCTCCCGTTACACTTTTGCAGCAAAAACGGTTTACGACAGGTAATCATAATGGCAACAATCAAGGCAAAAAATTATCGGGATGCAGAGGAAATGCTGCAATCCGGCATCAGCAGGGTAGAACTGGCCTATGATATTGACAGTGATGACTTCTTTCGCTTTGCCAGCCACTGGTGCGATCGGGGAGCAAAAATATCACGTGGCAACGAGCATTTTGTCGTGTCGTTAAAAGGTTTTACTATTCCTCCTAACGAGTAAATCATCCTGCTTTGCTATCTTGTGCCTGACCTGCTTAAATCACCGCTTCAGGAGATAAGCAGGTCAGGTCAAGTGAACAACCATTCTTTCCCCAATCTGGTGCCTTGCGCGCTGGATCTACTGCCAGTAGAACCGCTGCCAGCGCCCCACTTTCTTCATACCTTCAACTGCCTGTCACCGGCAGATCATTCGGACGTCATGTTGCTACAGGCCCGCTTCGACCTGACGCAGTTTGATAATGCTTTATTTGCCGCCTGCAAAATTCCCTTTCCCGAGTCGCTGAATAAAGCCGTTAATAAACGCCGCGCGGAGTATCTTGCCAGTCGCCTGTGCGTCAGACACGCTGTGAGTCAGTTGGGCATTGAGGACTTTTTGCTGGCCAATGATTGCGATCGCGCGCCCATCTGGCCGCAAGGCATTACCGGATCGCTTTCACATACTCATCACTGCATCAGTTTGCTGCTGGCTAAAACCACCAGTGGAAAAATACTCGGCGTGGATTGTGAACAGGTGATGAAACACCAAACGGCGCAGGAGATGCAGTCCATGATTGTAACTGCGCAAGAAATGGCGGTGTTGCGATACAGCGGTCTGCCCTTTGCAACAGCGCTGACCGTAGCCTTTTCACTAAAGGAGAGTCTTTATAAGGCACTGTTTCCGCAGTTAAGGCAGTTTATGAATTTTGATGCAGCGGAAATCGTGCGCTGCACGCCCAATGCAGAACAGGTTACTTTACGCCTGACGCACACTTTTGCCGGGGGTTTTACGGCTGGCAGAGCATTCAGCGGACGGGTGCTGGTAGAACAGGATGAGGTGCTGAGCTGGATTATCGACGCGACAACATAAAAAAACCGGCCTGAAAAAATCAGACCGGCCGTGACCATAAGTCAAGACGACGGGAAAGTCCGTGACGGCCTGCTGCCGTCACGATTACCTTACCTTTATTCGTATCTTACTGACCAATAAGACTTTCTGCATTGCTTATGCAGCCTTTAGCTAACCACGCCCGTGTCCGTTTGCTGCACTGCGTCTAGGGTAGCCTGTGCTCTCGCCTCGCCAGTCAGTTCTCTCAGTTGGCCCTCACGCATTTCCAGCAGGCGGTCAGCATGCAGGAAATAGTGATCGTCATGGCTGATAGCAAACACGGTTTTGCCCATCTCTTTCAGCCACGGCAACAGTTCACGATAGAAGATACGGCGGAAATGCGGATCCTGATCGGCCGCCCACTCATCCAGTAAAAGAATGTCTCGCTGTTCGGCCACTGCCAGCAGCAGCGCCAGACGTTTGCTCTGTCCTTTCGACAGTTTCAGATTCAGGACTTTGTTGCCTTCCAGCTTAAGCTTGTCCTGCATCTGTAAACGTTCCAGCCAAAGCTGAACCTTCGCGGGATCGGCAGCATTTCCCTGATTATCGATCAGTCGATCGAACAGATGTAGATCGGTGAAGACGGCCGAGAACAGTTGACGACAGGCAACGATATCGATCGGCTGGCCATCCAGCAGAATCAACCCGGAAACCGGCTGGTAAAGACCGGTCAGCAGCATCGCCAGCGTGGATTTTCCGCTGCCGTTGCCGCCAATCAAAAACACCAGCTCACCCCGACGCAGCGTCATATTGATTGGCCCAACCTCGAACCCGCTTTCGCCATAGTGGAAATGGAGATTACGCAATTCAAGCGTTTGCCATTCTTGCGTCACGACATGTTCGTTAAAGCTCTCCTGGTGCGCCGCCAGCTTAAACTTATGCAGCTTATTGAACGCCACCTGCGCCGTCAGTAAGGTGGGCAAAGCGCCCACGGCGGAAAGCAGCGGCGTGCGCAGGAACAGGAGCGTTAGCGAGTAGGTGGCGGCAATCGCCGTATCTGCCCAACCGAGGCTGTTAGCCATAAAAAACACCAGGCCAATAGCGCCAAGCATCATAATATTTGACCAGTTCACCGCACTCAGGTGAAAGGTATCGGCACGTACGATATGGTGCCGGTAAGCGCGGGCATCTTCCTGATAAACCGTCTCGAAGATCAGCTGCGCGCGCTGCCGGTTCAGCGCCAGCTCTTTGCGCCCTTCGATAATGGTTTGATAATCCGCATACAAGCTGTCTTCAATGTCGCGCAGCTTTGCCATATGGCGGTAAACACGCGAGACCAGCAGCCAGCCGCCCACAATAGTAATCACCAGCCAGATAACCGTTATCAACAGCATACGTGGCGAAAGCCAGGCCAGATAAGCCGCAGAACCGACGGTAAGAATGATCCCCTGAATCAGCTCCGGCAGGCGCACAAAGGCAATAGTGATATTGCGGACGTCGCTGGTCAGCGCTGCCAGCAGCTGGGCACTACCGATTTGCTCAATGCGCTCAACCTGCGTGTCGAGAATGCGTTTAATAAATTCTCCGCGCAGACGATAGACAAAATGATGCCCGAGCAGGGTCAGCGCCAGCTGGGAAGCCAGCGTGATCGCCATCAACAGCAGCAGCAGACCCAGAAATTCCGGCAAAACCAGCAGCGAAGCGTTGAGCGAAGTAATCAGTTCACGATTGATAAAGGCGATAAGGCCAATGCCCAGCGCCGCGCTGAGCAGGCTGAGAAAGATGACCAGCACAAAAGGCCAGCGATACTGGCGGTAAACGACGCGAAGCAACTCCATGACACCATCCCGGTAAAATCAGCAGCCTGCAGTTTAATGAGAAGCCGGACGATATCAATAATAATTCTCATTGGCTTTCTTAACGGAAAGCGCGCCGAAACGTCAGGTTGTAGCGAAAGGCACCGGTAGCGGGATGGATACCAGGCTTGAGCGGAAGAATACCGTGATACCTCAGGCGTGACGGACCGCCCCATACCACGATATCGCCATGTTCGAGTAAAACACGCTGCGTGGCGTCTCCGCGTTCAAATCCGCCGAACTGAAAAACTGCCGGCAGACCCAGCGAGACAGAAACGATCGGCTGCTGAAAATCCTGTTCATCTTTATCCTGATGCAGCGTCAGTTTTGCCCCCGGCTCATAGCGGTTAATCAGGCAGGCATCAGGATTAAAATCAGGAAAGCCCGCCTCGCTGGCGCAGGTTTGTGCCAGCTGGCGAAACGGTGCCGGCATTGAAGGCCAGCGCTGCCCGGTCGTGCTGTCACGCTCGCTGTACTGATAACCTCGCGAATCCGTTGACCAGCCGAAGTCGCCACAGTTGGTCATGGCCACCGACATCCGGTGGCCGCCAGGGGTAATGCGATGATGAAAAGGATTCTCAGCGGCGATCTGCTCCACCAGCGCCAGCAGCGTTTGCGCTTCATCACGCGCGCGCCGCCGCAGGATCACGGCCCCTTCCGCCAGCGGCTCTGCCCACGGCGCTTCTTCACTAAACAAATCCAGCATACCGGCTCCTCACAGGCAGCGTACTGCCCGGTTTAAGGCAGGACAAAAGCGTTAAACTGCGGCGACATCCAGGTCGTAAAGCCATTGCCCTGCCTGATAATCAGATAGACCGCCAGATGCTCACGCAGCGCCAGCGCTTTGGCTTTCTCTTCGCCCAGCACCATCAGCCCGGTATCCCAACCGTCCGCTTCCAGCGCGGTCGTCGCGATAACCGTGGCGGAAACCAGCTTGTGCTGAATGGGTCGTCCGGTTTCCGGGTCGATAATGTGCGAAATTCGTTGGCCATCCAGTTCATAATAGTTGCGATAGCTGCCGGATGTACTGATGCCATGTCCCTGTAAATCTACCCGCGCCTGTACCGCATTCTCTTTATCGGTCGGCTTCTGGATCGCCACTTTCCAGGGGTTGCCCTGCGCGTTTTTCCCACGAGTCAGCACCGCGCCGCCAACAGAAACCAGATAGTTATTGATGCCCTCTTGTTCCATCAGCCGCGCCAGATGATCGGTAGCAAAACCTTCACCGACGGTAGAGAGATCGACATAGAGATCGGGAAGATCTTTTTGCAGATATGCCCCTTCGCTGCGCTGAATCACCCGCAGATGTTGCAGCCCGGTTAACGCCCGAGCGGCATCAATCTGCGCCTGGCTGGGAATACGTATTGGCTGTTTATCTGGCCCAAAGCCCCAAAGATTGACCAGCGGCCCGACGGTGATATCCATTTCCCCACGGGTTTTTTGCCCGATCCGCAGGGAAAGCGTTACGATATCGGCCATATTGTCACTGACCGGCTGCGGCTCGCTGCCACGATAGCGGTTAAAGCGGGAAATAACCGATTCAGGTTTCCATGTAGACAGCTCCCGATCGTCATTATCAAGCCGCTGCTGCACCTGCTTTTGCAGCTTTTCTCTCCGATCGGGCGACACGCCAGCCAGGCTGACCCTCCAGAATGTTCCCATAGTGCGTCCTTCCAGAATCAGCGCTGAGTCCGCATCACGCTGGTGATTATCACAGCCTGAAAGTAAAAAAAGTGCTGCAAGCCCAATACAATAGAGCCAATTCTTTCTCATTTCGAACCTTTTTTTATAGTTAACTGTGGACCTGAATATCAATGAAATCAAAACGATGCGGTATAATCATCCTTGATCTTATGCCGTAAGCAAACCAGGATAATGGCCAGATGGCTGCCTGTGTATGGCGGCTGATTTCAGCGACAAAAGGGGGATCTTAATGATCTATTACCTGATACCTTTCATCTGCCTGGGGCTGATTATCTTTTCAGGCTACAAGCATTACAAGCAATCACATAACAGACAGCTCCATCGTCCACGTCATCGTTAAGTGGGGAGCCGGTAAGGAAGAGGTAACACGCAGGGAACGGCAGAATGAGGGAGCGCAGGCAAGCTGCGCTCCCTTCGTAATTAGAACTGGTAGACCAGACCTAACGCTACGACATCATCAGTGTTGATGCCAGCATCGTCGGTGAAGTTGTTGTCATCCAGCAGGTTGATCTGGTAGTCAACATAGGTAGACATGTTTTTGTTGAAGTAGTAAGTCGCACCAACATCAACATATTTTTTCAGGTTCTGTTTGCCATAGCCCTGGATGTCGGTGCCGCGAGAGCTGACGAAGGCCAGAGAGGGACGCAGACCGAAGTCGAACTGATACTGTGCAACCAGTTCCCAGTTATCGGCTTTATCCGCATAACCGTAAGCCGTTGAGTCATCGGTGCTGCTGGTGCCGAAACGGGTCGCGTTCAGTGAGCGTGTATACATCGCCGCCAGGTAGATGTTGTTCGCGTCATATTTCAGGCCGCCGGTGTAAGCTGTCGCTTTGTCGCCGTTGCCCAGGATGCCGTTGGTGTTGTTGTTCTGATCGTTAGTGCGATCGGAGCTAAACATTGCCGCACCAATACCGAAGCCAGAGCCCAGATCGTAAGTGGTAGACACGCCCCAGCCATCGCCGTTCGCGCCCAGCACATCACGGCCGCCGGTTTCAGTTGCGCTGCTGTTTTTGCCCTGATACTGGACTGCAAAGTTCAGACCATCAACCAGACCAAAGAAGTTGTTGTTACGGTAAGTCGCTACGCCGTTCGCACGCTGGAACATGTAGTTATCTGCGCCGTAGGTATCGCCACCGAATTCTGGCAGGACGTCAGTCCATGCGCCGATGTCGTAAACCACGCCGTAGTTACGGCCGTAATCGAAAGAGCCTGCATCGCCAAATTTCAGGCCTGCAAAGCCAACGCGAGTGTAGCTGTTTGCCGTGCCTTCATTTTCAGTGGTGTTCAGTGCCGCCTGGTATTCCCACTGGCCGTAACCGGTCAGCTGGTCGCTAATCTGGGTTTCACCTTTGAAACCAAAACGTAGGTAGGACTGGTCGCCGTCGGAGCCGTCGTTATCGGAAAAATAGTGCAGACCGTCTACTTTACCAAAGAGGTCAAGTTTATTGCCGTCTTTGTTGTAGATTTCTGCAGCACCTGCAGAACCTGCGATCAGCATCGCCGGGACCATCAGGGAAAGAACGCGAAGTTTCATTTTTATTACCCTCTTGTTATGTGCCTTATTTACCACTGCGTGCTGAACGTCGAAAATTCAGCCGGCAACCACATGTTAGTGTTCACCCAGTAATAATCTATAAAGAAAATGATACTAAATTTCCGAATGTGTTTCATTATGTAAATTAATTATTGCAAATGATTTCAAGAGGGGAACTTTTGAGCAGCACATATAGGTAAAAAATAGCGCACTTAATGTCAATAAATAAGTAAATTATTCATATTCATCAAGTTAGGTAATGTTAGTTAAGTGAGCACTGAATGATAAAAATAAGTCATCATCAGGTTATACAATGACGTCGCTATCATCATTTTATTTCATTATTATCTTCATTCACCCCGAATGTGTTGTTTTACCCTAATTCCCGCCGGACTTCGTGTTCGGCATTTTTTTTATCTGCACTAAAAATGCCTTTCACTTCCCGCTGCGACTGTCTTAATTCCGTCATCAAAAACCACCGAATAATTTATTATCTCTGACAAAGAAAGTCTCGCTAATAAACTATTCAGTGGCGTTATTTCTTACCGTTCGCGCATTGATTCTTTAACTTTATTCAGCGGCTTAATCAGATAATCCATCACCGATTTCTGACCCGTTTTAATTTCCACGTTCGCGACCATGCCCGGCACGATAGGAAACTTACGCCCGGCCTTATTGACCAGCTCCGCTTTCTGAGTGCGCACGTAAACGCGATAGTAATACTGGTCACGTTTGACTTCATCCTGGAGAGTATCGGGCGAGACGGTTTCAACTTCACCGTCCAGATTGCCGTAGATCGATGAGTCGTAGGCGGTGACTTTCACCACGGCTGGCAGGCCAGGTCGAATATAGGCAATATCGCGTGGATTGATACGGGTTTCAATCAGCAGCTGATCTTCCAGCGGAACAATCTCCATCAGCTTGCCTCCCGGTTGCAGAACGCCGCCGACCGTGGTGACCTGGATATCCTTCACAATGCCGCGTACCGGTGAATAAATGGTGGCGCGGGTGAGCTGATCCTCTTTACCGGTCAGTACCTGAAGTTGCGCATCCAGATCGGCATTATTTTTCACCTGTTCTTCGCGCGCTCTTACCGCATAGTCGTTTTTCGCCTCATCAATTTTACCGCGCAGATCGCTTACCTGACGACGCAGCCTGATCACCTCAACCTGTCCGGCAGCGCCTTTCGCCACCAGCGGCTCGGTCATCCGCAGTTCATCCTGTACCAGCTTCATCGACTGGTTGAGGTTACTCACCGTTTCGGTCAAATTGCGTCGACGCGACTGATAGAGCTGGGTTTCCCGGGCGACCAGCTCAGGCTCTTTCAGCGTTTCCGCGCTGAAGGCCAGCGGTGCCCCCGTCAGTTCAGCGCGCAGCCGCTCCGCCGAGGCGCGCAGCGTCCTGGCTTTTGCCGCCGCTTCGCCAAAGTTGGACTGGAACCGCGTGGGATCGAGGCGGGCGATGATTTCCCCTTTGTCGACAATATCGCCCTCATGCACATTCAGCTGATTAACAATACCGCCATCCAGACTTTCAATGACCTGCGCGCGGCTGGACGGCGTAACCTTACCGGTGCCGACGGTTACTTCGTCAAGGATGGCAAAGTGCGCCCAGATAAAGAAAATCACCAGCGCTGCGGTACACAGCCAGATAATGGCCGACGTTTTGCGTTCATTACGTTTCAGGCTGCGATCGACAAGTATCAGGCTCATGCGGCATCTCCTGGTGTTGTGGCCTGTTTGGCCGACTGCGCGGCGGCAGCGTTGAGGATCTCATCCCGCTTGCCGTCGGCAATGATGCGTCCGTTATCCATCACGATGATTCTGTCCACCAGCTTCAGCAGCGCCGGCCGGTGCGTCACCAGCACCAGCGTGCGGCCAGAAAGCCAGCCGTGCATCTGACGGATCACGTGATCCTCCAGCGATTCGTCCATTGAGGCGGTCGGCTCATCCATTAGCACGACCTGAGGCTGACGCAGGATCATCCTGCTGAGCATCACCATCTGCCGCTGCCCGCCGGAAAGACCGCGACCGCCCTCATTGATAATACGATCCAGGCTGGCGGCATCCTGCTGCACCAGGCTGAGCGCCCCGCTGACCCGCAGCGCCTGCAACATCTCCTGTTCGCTGGCATGAGGATTTCCCAGCATCAGATTTTGCCGAAGCGTGCCGAAGAACAGACGCGAATCCTGCGACAGCCAGCCAAGCTGACGACGCAAATCGACCGGATCGATACGACGAATATCCACGCCGTCGACGATCACTTTGCCCTGTGTCGCCGTTGCCTGCCCGGCCAGCATTCTGAGCAGCGTGGATTTCCCCGCCCCCACTTTGCCCAGTATGGCAATGCGCTCGCCCGGTTTGATTTGCAGCTGTCCGATAGTGACCACGTTTTTCACGTTTTCTTCATCGTAGCTGTACTGTACGCCACGCAGATCGTAGTGGCCGGTCAGCGTGGGACAGTGCGCCATTTCGCCCTCCTCCGGCTGATCGAGCGGTTTTTTTAGCAGCTCATCCAGACCGGCCATCGCCGTTTTTGCATGTTGCCAGCGTGAAAACACCATGGTCAGCTGCATAAGCGGCGCGATAGTCCGTGAGGAAAGCAGGCTGCTGGCAACCAGCGTACCGGTGGTGATGTCCCCTTGCAGCACCAGATACACGCCAAACACCAGCATCCCGGCATAGGTCAGCTGCTGCACGGTGGAGGCCCAGCCCGTCAGCCGCGCGCCCCATAACCTTTGCTGCATCCCAACCGTGGCGCTCACCTCATGAGTCTGCTCCCACTGCCGCTGAAAATAGGGTTCCGCCTGCAACGATTTAATGTCTTCAATGCCTTCGATAGTTTCCACCAGCACCGCGTTACGCAGCGCGCCTTCACGCAGCCCTTCTTTCGCCAGTTTCGCCATCGGGATTTGAATAAGCAGGCCCGGGATCACAATTAGCGGAATAGCCAGAATGGGGATCAGCACCAGCGGCCCACCGATAAAGGCCATGATAAACAGGAACAGCAGCACAAAAGGCATATCAGCGGCGGCGCCCACCGTGGTGGAGGTCAGCAGCTCACGCACCTGATCGATTTCACGCAGCTGAGAGATAAAGGAGCCGGTCGATTTTGGTCGTGCTTCGTTGCGAATGTTCATCGCGCGAGCAAACAGCATCGATGACACTTTTAGATCGATGCGTTTCCCCATCAGATCGGAGACCTGGGTACGCATCAGTCGAATCAGATATTCAATGGCCGCTGCAATCAACACGCCAATAAAAAGTACCCAAAGCGTTGGCACTGATTGCGCCGGAATAACGCGGTCGTAAATCTGCATTGAAAAGAGGATCCCGGCCAGCGCCAGCACGTTGCCGACCACTGAGGCAAGGGAAATCTCCATAATCCGACGGCCCATGCCGCGAAAGTTTTCCCAGAACCAGTGCTTTTTATAGGGCTGGACGAATTCGTCGATCCTTGCATCGCGGCCTCGGGCCGCCACGCCAACAATGCCCACCTGTTCCTGGCTTTGTGAAAGCAGCTGTGACAGCTCGCTCTCACGCACCACGTCGCCGCCGTCGCTTAACCAGTAGCGCGCATTGCCTTCGGCATCAATTGTTTCAACCACCACCACGCTGCCGCTTTCCATAATCAGGATCACCGGCGTCACCTCCTGCCGCCAGCGAATTTTATCGCGCGGCGTCATGGTCAGATGCAGCCCGAGCAGCCCGGCGAGTCTTTCCAACTGCTGTGCCGGGGCCAGATGCTCGAACCAGCGCATCTGCTGGCGTAGCGTGGAGCCATCCGCGGGTTTGCCAAATCTTGCCGCCACGCGCAGCATGGCGTCGATCCAGTTTTCGGTGCTAGCGGTCTTGCTCATAAAAAAACCTTATCTTGTAGGGAGTGGCTTGTGCGCTAAAGCGACGGCAGGGTTTGTCCGCTGTTCGCTTCGCGATCGATGCCCATAATGTCCAGCAGGTTATCAACGGCGGCGGCATAGCGAACCGTGGCGTCCCAGCCATCATAAAGTGCAGTCAGGCGGCTGCTGTCTGCCTGAAAAACGTCCTGCTCCACGCTCAACAGATCGTTGAGGCTGCGCTTATTGAGCTTGTATTCATCGGCGTAAACCGAACGCGTATGATCGGCGCTGCTCAGCTGCTGTTCGCCAGCGGCCTGGCGCTGCTGCGAGCCAATCATGTCGGCATACGCGGTAGAGGCGTGCTGATTGATATCCAGTTTGGCCTGTTGAATGGCGGCTTCGGCGGCTTCACGATCGCCTTCAGCCGCGCGGGTTTTTGCATTGACCAGCCCGCCCTGATACAGCGGCGCTTCAACCTGAAGCTGCAACTGGTTATCCCAGTAGGTATTGGTGTTGGCGTTTCCTTCATAACGAGTGCGACCCGCCACCACTTTGAGCGTTGGCCAGTGATTTGACGACGCCTGGCGGACGCGTTCCCTTGCTGCTTCCTGTTTGGACTGGGCGCTGCGCACGGCGGCGCTTTTTTCATAGGCAATGCGATCGAGGGTGATTTGCTGGCCCAGCAGCGATTGCGGTAAATCGGGCAGATCGTTTGAGACCACGCCGGTAAGCACCGTCAGCTGTGCCTGCGCCGAACGCTCCGAAGCGCGATACTGCTCCATGGTGGCGTGCATACCGGCGATACGGGTTTCAGCCTGCAAGACGTCCGATTGTGAACTTAGTCCGGCATCGGCGCGGTCGTGGGCAATGCTCCTGACTCGCTCAAGCGAGGCGACATTGTTGCGCGCCGCTTCCACCAGCGCGCGATAACGCTTTACCTGCAAATAAGCCTGTAGCGTGTCCTGCGCCACGGTGGTCATGGTGTCATAGAGCGCATAGCGATACGCATCGGAAAGTTTATGCTGTTCGTCAATCGCGCCATTGGTGCGGCCAAAGTCCCACAGCAGCTGACTGAGCGTGATGCCGCCGGAGCCTTTATTTTTAACGGTGCCGGAGGAGTAGGTTTGCTGTGAGCTCCCGCCGGAAGCCTGTAATGAAAGTTGCGGATACCAGGCGCTTTGCGCCGCATCCAGATCCGCTTCACCTACGCGGATCTGCGCAGCGGCTTCAGATATTTTCGGATTACGGGCAAAGGCCCGCAGGATCGCATCTCGCAAAGTCAGTGTTGAAATTTGCTCTTCAGTTGGCGCAGCGCGCCAGTTAAACGCCACCTTCTGTTGTTCCGCTGCCAGCGCGCCCGGACCCGTGCTGCATAACGTGGCCAGCCACAGGGATACCCACACTCTCTTCATCTTTACACCACTGTTTGCATCGTTTTCAAAAATGGCGCGGAGCAGAAGCCCGCCCCGCGCCACCCGAGTCAGGCTGTTTGTACCTGTAAGTTGTGTTGAATTAATACATCGGCCAGCATGCCTTGATAGCTGGCCGATGAGTTGTGGTAAATATCGTACTGCTGACCGTCAACCGTGCGATGGCCAACATCGCTCCAGACACCGCCTTCCGTGGTGCTCAGGTTTACCGTATTGCCCTCAACCCCTTTGATGGTTAGCGTTTCGCTGCCGTTATCCGTCAGCTGCAACAGGTCGGTTTTGCCCAGCGTCAGGCTGTTGGTTCCTGTCGTGCCGAGATCGAGGGTCTCAATGCTGGCGATCTTTAAACCCAGCGCAGCGAAATCCAGCGTCAGATGCGAACCGCTCAGGATCAATGTGTCGTGACCTGCACCGCCATCGAGGTGACTGAAGTCAAGCGAGGAGAGCCGGAAAGTATCGTCACTTGCCGTGCCGATAATGTTGGCGCTGCCGCTGATGCTTTCTCCGTTCAGGCTGTTTTCCGCCAGGCTGCTATCCGTCACGCTGTCATTGCTCTCCGTCGCCGTCGCCGTGGCCGTGGCCAGGCCGTTATCCGTACCGGAAACCGTTTCGCCATCGGTTGGGTTATCTTCTGCAAGCGTGGCGGTAGCCGCAGTCTCCGTTCCGTCCGGCGTGGTGAGGCTCGCCGTACTCAACGTGGTAACAAAGCCCACCTGCTGCTCTTCCCAGTTTTCAGCAATGTCCAGCACGCCAAACGTTAGCGTGTTAAAACCGTTCTGAAGCTCATTTGCCGGGATATCTACTGTCCAGCTGCCGTCTTCCGAAACGGTAGCCGTGTAGTAGGTCTGCATGATGTCGCTTTTTAGCGCGACCAGCGTAAGCGGGAAAATGGCCGCCATGGTGCCGCTGACGGTGTAATAGAGCACGCTGTCGTGATAGATGGCGTCGGCCGCGGTGATTTCGTTGGCGGTAACGGTTGGATTACTGGTGCGGGGATGGGTCAACAGCCAGACGTCGCGGCTGGCGCTGGTGCTGTTACCGTCGGCATCGGTGGCGGCCACCGTAAAGGTGTAGTATCCGTCCGCCACGGCTTTCAGGGCATTATCGTCAATCTGCACGCTCCAGCTGTTGCCATTGACGTAGCCTGAATAGGTTTGGCCATCCAGCGTCAATTCTACGCGGCTGCCAGAAGCCAGGTGCGTACTGGTTCCGGTGACTGCCATGCCGTAGACGCCTTCGCTGATGTTGATGGCGTCATCGGTGCCAACAATATCAATAGTCAGCGTCGGCAGCGCGTCGGTGGTGTAAACACTGACGTCAAGTGAAGTGCTGCTGGCATTGCCCGATCTGCTGGCGATGGTTGCCGACAGGGTGTAGTCGCCAGGTGCCATCGCCTGAACTTCCGCCGCCGACATGCTGGCCTGCCAGGTGCCGTTGGCCGCTACCGTGATTTGCCATGTGGCGGCTCCCAGCGTTAACGTCACGATATTACCCGCATCGCCGGTGCCGCTGAGCACCAGCGGATCGGTGATGTCACTGGCGTTGATGCGGTTGCCATCCGCCAGCTCGCTGAGGGTGACATGCGGCATCACGCTGTCGGTCACAAAAGTGGCGCAGGTGGTGCCGGTCTCGCCTTCGGCGTTGGTCACGGTAACGTGAGCCCAGTGCCTGCCGTCGGCAAAATTGCTGGCCGCCATCTGGGCCGGGGTCAGAAGCAGCGTCCAGCTGCCCCCTTCCGTTACCGTTGCCTGATAGGTTGTACTGCCAATTTTTACCACTACCGACTGGCCGCTGCCGGTGATGCCGGTAGTGCCGCTCAGGGTCTCATCGTGGCTTCTTTCCTGCACGTTTAACCAGTAATCAACGAACGGCGTGGTAATCGTCGGTTTTGGCGTTGCGGTTGCCGCTGCCGTCGCGGTGGCTTCAGCGGTGATGCTGTCGGCAGCGGTGGCGATGGTCGCCGCTGTGGAGAGCGTTGTTGCCGTGCTGTCGACAGGATTATCGGCAACCAGCACGGCAACAGCAGAATCCGCGACGACGCTGAGTGAGGGAGCATCGGGCGTGTTAACGTAAATCGTCTGCTCAAACCAGTTTCCCGCCCGATCCTGAATGCCAAACTCCACGCTGCCCAACTCATACGCACGAACGTCTACGCTCCAGCTGCCATCTTCATTAATGACGCCATCAAACCAGCCTTTATCGCTGCCATGAATAGAGAAGAGAGAAACAGGGAATGTGCCTTCTGCGGTGCCGCTGACCTTATACCAGAGCTGGCCATCGTGATAAACCGCATCAGCCTGTGTCACGTCATTCACCGTGACTACCGGATTGCTGCTGTTGTAATGGGTGATCAACAACAGATCGCGGCTGGTACTGGTACTGTTACCATTTGCATCCGTGGCCCTGACCGCCACGGTATAAGTTCCGTCGGTAAGGCTGGCGAGATCGGTATCACTTAGCTGTACAGACCAGCTATTGTTGCCATAAACGCCGCCGGTCCAGGTTTTGCCGTCTATGGTCAGTTCAATCGTGGTGCCGGTTGGCAGATGCGCGCTGGTGCCGGTGATTTCGACGCCATAAATCCCTTCGCGGTAGTTAACAGCATCATCCCCGGAAATGGGGTTAATCGTGAGTTCAGGCAGGGTGTCTGCGGCATAAACCTGTACGCTTTTACCCGTCGAATAGCTGTTGCCCGCCTCGTCACTGACTCTGGCTTCAACAACATAGCTGCCTTCCGCCAGCGTCTGAATGGTGCTGGCCGGGACGGTAAACTGCCACTGCCCGCCTTCGCCAATGGTACTGTTCCAACTTTCACCATTGAAAGTGACGGTCAGCGCGGCTCCCGCGTCACCCGTCCCGGAAATAACCAGCGGTTCATTGATTTCACCGGCATCAATCAAATTGTCGCCAGAGACATTATTCAGAAAAACAGAGGGAGCACGGGCATCAGCTATAAAGGTCGTGGTCGCAGTATCTGTCCGGCCCCAGGCATCCGTTACCGTAACGGCGACGGTATGCTCGCCATCCTCATAGTTACTGTTCATCATCGCGTTGAGCGAAAGCGGTACGCTCCAGATGCCGTCACCGTCGACCGTGCCACTGTAGCTGACGCCATCAATGGTTAACGCGATCTGCTGGCTGACGCCGGTGACGCCGGTCGATCCGGTCAGCGTATAAGCCTGGTAATGTTCGTCACTGTTCAGCCAGCCGTCGCCAAATGGCGCATCAATGGTGGCGTGCGGCAGCGGCGCATCGGCCGGGGCTTCGGATGCCTCCACGCTAATGGTTTTACTGGCGGTCGTCGTGCCGCCAACGCCGTTAGCAAAGCTGATGCTGATACGATTGCTGCCAACAGGCAATAACTGTAAATCCGCCGCCGGAATTTCCACATTCCAGCTGCCGTCCTGAGCCAGCGCGGTCGTGTACGTTTTACCATTGAGGCTGATGGTCAGCGTGCTTCCTGCTGCCAAATTATGCGTGATGCCGCTCAGCGTTTGCGCCGACAGTTTCTCCCCGGCCGAGACTACACCGTCGCCGGTAAAGCTGTTTACCGCCAGCGAAGGCGATCCGGTTGTCGCCGCAGGCGTATCGGCGCTGTTATCAACAGGCGTCGTGTCGCCACCGGTTGGGTTATCCGCAGACGCGCTGTCACCGTCCGTGGGATTGTCTTCTGCGGGCGTGGTGGTTCCTGCGTTACTGCCGGATTCGACTGGCGTTTCCAGATCGTAACTTACTGAAATGACTTGCTCGAACCAGTTTCCGGCACCGTCCTGCACGCCGAAAAGTAGCGTGTTGCTGCCAATGCCCGATCCCAGATCGTAAGAATTTACCTCAACGCTCCACTGCCCGTTTTCGCCGATCGCGCCATCCCGCCAGCTCATTTCGCTGCTCTGCACGGCAAACATTTGGATCGGAAGGCTGCCTGACAGGGTGCCGGTAAGCGTGTACCAGGTCTGGCCATCGCGTTCGACAGCATCGGCGAGCGTCACTTCGTTGGGGGTGACGACCGGGTTGCTGCTGCCGTAGTGAGTGATTAACAGCAGATCGTGAGTGGCGCTGGTGCTGTTGCCGTTGACGTCGGTGGCACTGACCGTCACGCTGTAGTTGCCGTCGGTAATGGCGGCCAGGTCGGTGTCGCTGAGCTGTACCGTCCAGCCGTTGTTATAAACGCCGCCGGTCCAGGTTTTGCCATCCAGCGTCAGGACGATTTGCGTACCGGAAGCCAGATGGGTACTGGTGCCGGTAATTTCGACGCCGTAAATCCCTTCCCGATAGCTCACCGCATCATCGCCGGAAATGGTGTTAAACGTCAGGCCGGGCAAGGCTTCTGAGGCGTAAACCTGTAACGTCTGACTGCTGTAGCTGGCATTACCTGCTTCATCCGACACGCTGGCGGCAACCACATAGCTGCCTTCGCTCAGGTTTTGCAGGGTGCTGGCCGGGACGGTAAACTGCCAGGTTCCGTCTTCACCGACGGCGGGCGTATAGCTTTCGCCATTAAATGTCACGGTGAGCGCACTGCCCGCTTCGCCCGTGCCGGAAATCACCAGCGGTTGGTTGATTTCGCTGGCATCGATCAGGTTATCATTTGAAAGCGTATTGATTGTAACGGGTGGATGCAGCGTATCAACGGTAAAGCTGCTGGTGGTCGTTGCGGTTCGTCCCCAGGGATCGGTGACAATGACTGAAATATCGTGCCCGCCTTCACTGAATGCGGCTTCGCGCATGGCATCCAGCGACAGCGGCACGCGCCAGTTGCCTTCGCTGTCTACGGTGCCTGCGTAGCTGACGCCATCGATAGTCAGTGTAACCTGCTGGCTGGTGCCCGCCACGCCGGTGGTACCGGTCAGCGTGTATTCCGCATAATGCTCGTTTTCATTCATCAGGCCATCGCCAAACGGCGTGTCGATGGTGGCATTGGGTAGCGGCGCATCGGCCGGTGCCTCGGACGCTTCCACGGTAATCGTCTTGCTGGCCGTGGTGGTGCCGCCCGCCTCATTGGCAAAGCTGATGCTGATTTGGTTGCTGCCCGGTGGCAGCAGTTGCAGATCGGCCGCCGGGATCGCTACATTCCAGCTCCCGTCCTGCGCCAGTTCGGTGGTGTAGGTTTTCCCATTCAAACTGATGGTGAGGGGGCTGCCCGCTGCCAGGTTTTGTGTGGTGCCGCTCAGCGTTTGCGCCGACAGTTTTTCATCCGCCGAGACCACGCCGTCGCCGGTAAAGCTGTTGACCGTCAGTGAAGGTGCGGCGGCGGTGGCCGTTGCGCCGGCATCGGCTGTATCAGGGGTTGTTAACTCGGCGGCGGTTGCAACCGTTGCGTCACTGGCTACGGCATCACTGACTGTTGCGGTCGCGGCAGTTTCTGAAGAGACGGCAGCGTCAGCTGAAGCGGTGCTGTTAGCCGCCGTTTGCCCGGACGCGTCGTTACCCCCGCCGCTACCGCCGCTGGCCGCAGCGACGCCGGCCCCTGCGCCAATCAGCCCAAGCACGCCCAGTCCCACTGCCGTCACTGGATTGCTGGCTTCTGCGGCAGGCGTTGAAGCCGAAGCTATCAGCGCGTCAACGTTTTCCAGTGGCTCATAGCCGGGCGTCAGGGCAACAATCGCTTGCGGATCGGTTTGTAACTCGGAAGCAAATAATGCCTGCTGAAGCGACTGCCCGCCTTCCTGAAATACCAGTTCACTCTGTTCGCCATCCATCACCGTAAAGAAGTGCTGATAGCGCACGGTGCTGCCATCCCGCATATGCAGGATCAAATCCTGGCCTTGCTGTTGATAAGACGCCACCAGCGAAGGGGTGCCCTGTAGCGAAATAACGCTGGGCTGGGTTAGGAAAAAACTGTGTGAATTGCCTGCTGAAAGTTGAGCCAGCGATTTGCCGCTCGCCCGCGATAAAATATCGACGTGGCCTTCGCCTGAATACGCCATGGACATCCCCTTGTGCACCGAATAAATAAGTAAAGTGATGCCGCAGAAAAGTAAAGCTTTGCTTTATTTTCTTGCAGGCATACGTTGGCCAGCGCCGAAAACGGAGCCGAGCCTGACCCGGTGCTCATCGGATTGAAAAATAATCCGTAACAAGGATAATGGTTAAAATTGGAGCCAAAAACAAAAGTGCTCAGTGCCTGACGCATACCGACTGATTCAGCCAGTAAAAACAGTACCACTCTTTGCAAGAACCCGAGCGTCAGCCCAATTTACCACTATTAACCTCAACCACTTATCGGCAGATGAGGTTAAGCGCGCAACGCTGGAGATGGATAAGCTAATCCTCGCGTACGCACTTTTCTATTGGCTAAATTCTGGAAATTGATCCAGAACAGCTTTTTTTATCATTAATGTTTCTGAAGTCACTTTACTTAAATTTAACGCTTATTTTGTCGGTCTGATTTTAGGTTTGAAACTGTCACCGTCTCGCTATTGATAATTTCCTCTTAACTTTAGACGCCCTGCGCGGGAATTTCACCCCCCGCGCAGAGAAAGTCTTTGTTACACAACGTGAACCTGAAGCGCGTGCTGGATCAGCACGTCCCCGAGCGTGTTGGTCGAAGCCAGCGCCGAGTTGTGATAAACGTCATAAACCTGCCCGTCTACCGTGCGCTGCGCGGTGGTTGCCCAGACGCCGCCATCTCCGTTGGCCAGCGTGACCTGGTCTCCTGTCACCCCTTTAATCACCAAATCGTTGCTCTGACTGTCGGTGATATTCAGCGCCTCGTTGAGATCCAGCTTGATGCTGTTGGTGCCGCTGCTGCCCAGGTTGATCACTTCGATATGCTCGACCTTCAGCCCCAGCGAGGTGAGATCCAGCGTCATATTTTCCCCGTTCAGCACCAGCGTATCGGTGCCTGCTCCTCCATCAATGTGCGTAAAGTTGGTGGTATTCAGCGTGATAGTATCGTCGCCGGTTCCGCCGGTAACGGAAGCGCCCTCTGCGGTGTGGCCATCCGCGAAGGCGATTACCAGGCCGCCGATGGTGTAGCCGCTGTCATCCGACGTTGCCGCAGTGGCGGTGGTGGTGGTGTCGTCCGTCGTCGTTGTTGAGTCAGAAGTGGTACTGGCAACGGTTGACGAATCCGTGTCGCTGGTTTCCGAGGTTGTCGCCACCCGTGCGGCCGTCGCTGCCTGCGCCGTCGTGGTATCGCTGTTATCAGCGGCGGCCACCGCGGTTGCATCATCTGCTGCAACTGCCAACAGGGTGGTCGCGGCCACGGCCGAGGTCGTCGTTGTTGGCAACAGTGAACCCAGTAACAGCGTCGTGCTGGTGTTCGCCGGGTTACCCGCCACGTCTACGGCCGTTACGGTGACAATTGAGTTAAGGCTTAAGGTGGTTAACAGCCCACCGGTAAATTTGGTGCTGTAACGCCCTAACGCATCCAGCGTTGCGGTTTGCGTGGTGCCGTTTAGCGTAACGTTGACGGTGGTGCCCTGTGCCAGATTTAGCGTGCCGCCGGAGATCGTCAGTCCGTTGACCAGCACGCTGACCAGGCTCAGCACCGGATCGACACCCACAATCGGCAGGTTATTGGTTTTCGCCGTAAAGGTATTACTGCCGGTCGAGGTGTTACCGACCGTATCAGTGACCGTTGCATTGATGGTGTAGCTGCCGTCAGCAAGAGATCGCAGCGTGGCGGAAGGGATGGTAATACTCCATGCCCCGTTGCTGCCCACGGTGGTGGTATAAACATTGCCCGCCACGTTAACCGAAACCGTGCTGCCTACCGCGTTGGTGGAGGTACCGCTGATGGTTTCCGCAACGTTTGCTTCGCTAAGGTTCAGGTAGTGATCGCCGCCGAATACCGTGCTGTTGGTGATTGCAACCGTCGGCAGCGTATGGGTTTTAATCACCACCGTATCGGTGCCAGAACCGGTATTGCCGACGTAGTTCGTTACGCTGGCCGTCACGGTGCTGGTGCCATCGGCCAGCGCCGCCAGCGTGGCAGCCGGTACGGAAACGCTCCAGGTCCCGTTAGCACCCACCGTCGTCGTTAACGTCGCCGTTCCCACCCGCACGGTAAGGATTGAACCTTCCGCATTGGTGGTTGTGCCGTTGATGGTTTGAGCCGCGGTTGCATCCACTGCATTCAGCAGGCCATCGCCAAAGATGCTGGAGATGGTGACGGATGGCGGAGTCTGAGCAATATTGATCAGCGTGCCGGTGTTGGTTGCCGTGTTGCCATAAAGACTGTCCGTCACCGAAGCGTTTACCGTCAGCACGGTATTTGGCAGCGCGCTCAAATCAGCTTTAGGTACGTTCAGCGTCCAGCCGCCGCTGCTGTTCACCGTGGCGGTGTAAGTGACGTTATTCAGCGTCACGGTCACGATTGAACCCGCCGCCACGTTCCTGGCGGTACCGCTAATGGTCTGCACGGTGCTGAGGTCGTTGGCGCTGAGCACGCTGTCACCGAACACGGTATTCACCGTCAGCGTTGGTGTGGTGTGAATACCCACTTTTAACCCAGCGCTTGTGCTGGCAACGTTACCTACCGCATCGGTGACCGAGACGCTGGCCGTCAGGTTGCCGTCCAGCAGGGTGCTAAGAATAGCCGGGGAAACCTGCGCACTATAGGCACCGTTTTGGCCGACAACTGCCGTTACCGTGGTATTTCCCAGCGCAATGGTGACGGTTGAGCCCGCAGCGACGTTGGTTGCCGTACCGGAGATCGTCTGCGTCACCAGCGATTCAGCCAGGTTAAGCACGCCGTCGCCAAACAGCGGATTCAGCGTTACCGCAGGCAGCGTATGCACCCCCACGATTGCCCCCGCCGTGGCGCTGCTGGTGTTACCCGCCGCGTCCGTAACGCTGACGCCCACCGTCAGATTGCCATCCGCCAGTCCTTTAAGGATGGCCGGGGTTAGCGCCACGCTAAACGCGCCGTTCGCGGCCGTGGTCGTCACAAACTGTGTACCGGCTACGGTGACAACCACACGAGAACCGGCTTCCGCCCCGGTGATCGTCCCGGTAACGTTTTGCCCCAGCGCGGCATCCGCCAGATTCAGCAAGCCGTCGCCAAACAGCTGGGCAATACTGACCACCGGTGCCGTGAGTTTCGTCAACAGCGCACTCGACGCGGTAGCGGTGTTGCCTGCCGCATCCGTTACGCTCGCGCCTACGGTCAGATTACCGTCGGTCAGCGTGCTGAGAATGGCTGATGTGACGGTCGCGGTGAAGGTGCCGTTTTGTCCAACGGTCGCCTGGACACTGGCATTGCCCAGCGTCAGGGTGACAATACTGCCTGCCGCCACGTTATTGACCGTGCCGCTAATGGTCTGATTAACCAGCGCATCTGCAACGTTCAGGATGCCATCGCCAAAGATTGGGCTGAGGGTAATCGTTGGCTGAGCGGTAAAGATGCCGAGCGTGGTTGAGGTGGAAGAAACGTTCCCTGCCGGATCCACCACGGTAACGCCCAGCGTCTGATTGCCGGCGGTTAGTGCGGCCAGATCCAGTGCCGGAACGCTGATGCTCCAGGCGCCGCCAGCCTGCAACGTGGTCTGATAAGACTTGCTGCCCAGCGTCACGGTCACGGTTGAGCCGGTTGTACCGTTAATGGTACCGCCGATGGTTTGCGCTACTGCCGCTTCAGCAATGTTCAGCAGGTTGTCGCCGCCAAACAGGCCGGTAATCGCGTTAATCACCGGTGCTTCCAGGATAGCCGTAACCGTTTCACCGACGGTGCGGGTATTGCCCGCCGCATCGGTCAGCACCAGATTCAGCGAGGTATTGCCATCGCTTAACAAGCCCAGCAGGCTTGGCGGCACCACCAGCGCAAAACGGCCATCCTGACCCACTGCGGCGCTAACGGTCGTTCCACCCAGCGTCAGCGAGACGGTTGCCCCAACGCCTGCCGAGCTGGCCACGCCGGTAATCGTCTGTGCAACTGCGGTATCCGCCGCATTCAGGAAGCCATCGCCAAAGACCGTATCCACCACCAGATTCAGCGCAGCGTTAACCACCTTATTCACCGTTAACGTCGCATCGGTGGCGTTGCCCGCAGCATCACTGACGCGCAGGCCAAACACCAGAGCACCATCCGTCAGGCTGCCTAACACCTCAGGCGTCAGATCCAGACTAAAGGTGCCATCGGCATTGACTATCGCCGTGGCGATTGGCGAACTGTCGCCGACATACAGGCCGATAGTCTGTCCTTCCGCGCCCGATGCCGTACCGGTTAACACCTGGGTTGTCAGGATATCCGTCGCGTTCAGCACGTTGTCACCCAGGAGCGCATCCACCTGAATCAGCGGCGCGCCGGTATCAACCGTGAAGTCGTGCGTCGTGGTGCCCACGTTGCCTGCCGCATCGGTCAGGGTCGCGGTAATGGTCTGGCCGGACTGTGCCAGCGCCTGCAAATCGCCTGCGCCAACGGTGGTAGACCAGCTGCCGTCGCCCTGCACGATCGCCGTGTAGGTTTTCGCATTCAGCGTGACGGTCACTGCCCTGCCCGCTTCGCTGACCGAGGCGGTACCGGTGATGGTTTGCGAGGTGGCCGCTTCACTGTTGTTCAGCACATCGTCACCGGCAAAGGTGTTGACGGTGACGGTTGGCACAATGCGATCCACCAGTACCTGACTGGAGGAGGTGAGCGTCGTGCCCTGATCGGTGGTCAGGGTTGCCGTGACCGTTGCCGTGCCTTCCGCAATATTCGCCGTGGTGTTAGGAACGGTAATGGTCCAGATGCCGTCAGCGGTGACAACGGCAGATGTTGCCGCTTGCGCCACACCATTAATGGTCACCGCTACGGTGCCCGTTACTGCGCCGCCGGTGGTCGGCAGATTGGCGAAGGTCCCGCTCACCGTTAGCGTCGCGCCGTCAGTGCTGTTAACAACGTTGTCGCCAGAAATTGGATTCAGCGAGAGCAGCGGCGTCGGAGGTGGGGTGAGATCGACAGTTACGTCGGTGGTAGCCGTACCGGCATTGCCCGCAATATCAGCGATCGAGGCGGTAATAGTACCGGTATCGCCTGTCGTCCCGAGCTGCGCCAGCTGCACTGGCGTCAGGTTCACTGACCAGCTGCCGTCAGCCGCTACCACGCCCTCAACGGATGCGGTACCTATCGTTACCGTGACGATCTGTCCTTCACTGGCTCCGGTTGATGTCCCGGTCAGCAGCTGCGTGGTGAGACTTTCAGCGTAATCCAGCGCATTATCTCCGGTGAACGGATCGATGTTAACCACTGGCGCAATCGTATCAACCGTGAAGCTGCCCGCTACCGTTGCCGAGTTACCTGCCGCATCGGTCGCCACAACCGTGACGTTCTGCAATCCTTCGCCCAGCGCGTTGAGCTGCGCCGTATTGAGATCCAGCGTCCATGCACCGTTAGTGGCAACCGTTGCCGGATAGTTAGTGGCTCCGATGGTGACGATGACGGTCTGTCCATCGCCCGCCACGCCAGTGGTTCCCGTTAGCGCAGCGCCTGCTGCCACATCGTCACCGTTCATATAGCTGTTATCGAACGGCACGGCCAGCGCAGGGACTGGCGGCGTCAGCAGAGAGGTGAAATCCAGACTGCTGGTATTGGTGTTACCTGCGGCATCGATGACCGTCACGTTAACGCTGTGCGCGCCATCGTCGAGGCTATTTAACGCGCCGGCAGGCAGCGGCACCGCCCAGGTTCCGTCTGCCGCAACCGTTCCGGTATAGACAATACCGTCCAGGTCAATTTGCAGCTGAACGCCCTGGTTCGCGCCGGTAACGCCGGTTGTCCCGGTCAGGGTAATCGCCGCGCCCGCCTCGGCAATATTCAGGAAGTTGTCGGTAAACAGCGGTCCGTCAACGGTAGGCTGTGGCAGCGTCAGCAAGGCATTGAAATCAAGGGTGGCCGTACTGGCATTGCCCGCGCTGTCCGTGGCGGTAACGGCAAAGGTATGGGTGCCATCGCTCAGTGCCGTCAGCTGGTCAGTGGTCAGATCCAGCGTCCAGTTACCGTTGGCATTAACCGTTGCCGTTAGCGGTGCGCCGCCATCAATAGTCACCGCTACCGTTTGACCGGCACCGGTGATGCCGGTGTTGCCGCTAACCGTCTGGGTGATGGCTGCTTCCGCCACGTTGAGCTGGCCATCGCCAAAGGGCAGATCGATGGTGGTGGCAGGCAGCGTATTTACCGCGACAACCAGATTATCGGTAGCCGAGGCCACATTGCCGACGGCATCCGTTACCGTAACGGTAATCGGCAAGGTGCCGTCCGGCAGCGTAGTCAGCGTGCCCGCCGGTAAATCGAGACTCCATGCGCCGGTGGCAAGATCAACCACTGGCGTATAGGCCGTGCCGTTAATGTCCACGGTGACAGTTTGTGCGCCGGTAATGCCGGTGGTGCCATCCAGCGTGCCGCCCGCGGCTGCTTCTGCCGCATTCAGTACGCCATCGGTAAATGGCTGAACCAGCGTTGGATCAGGCAGTCCGGTGACGATGGCGGTATAGACCAGCGAATCGGTGCTGGTATTACCCGCGCGGTCGGCAACGTTAACCGTAATAGTATGGTCGCCGTTGCCCAGCGTTGCGGCCAGCGTTGGCGTTAGCGTAGCGCTCCAGACACCGCTTTCGTCTACGGTGGCCGTAATGTCGTTACCGTCAATGTTTAGCGTAACCGTCTGGCCCGCTCCGGTAATCCCCGTATTGCCGTTGATAAGCTGATCGACACCCGCTTCGGTGGCATTCAACAACCCATCAACAAATGGCGTGGCGATGGTAATGGCCGGCAGCGGCGCAACCAGCAGTTCGATACTGCCGCTGGCACTGGCCGGGTTTCCGGCTGCATCGGTGGTGGTAATGGCAAGCTGATAAGCGCCGTCTCCCAGACCGGTCAACGAACCTGCCGGGATGGTTGTGCTCCAGGTGCCGTCCGCGTTTACCACACCGGCAAAAGTCAGCCCTTCAACGGTAACGGTAATGGCCGTGCCTTCAGCAAGGTTGGTCGCGCTACCGGTCAGAATCTGATCGGCTCCTGCTTCTGCCGCGTTGACCAGACCATCGGTAAACGGCGTATCCAGCGTCAGCGTTGGCAGAGCATTGATGGCCACACCCAGGCTGAGGTCACTGGTGGCGGTATTGCCGCTGGCATCCGTTACCGCGACGGTTAGCGGTGTCTGCCCGTCCGCCAGCGCCAGCAAATCGCCGCTGTCGATGGTCAGACTCCATGTCCCGTCGGCGGCTGCCGTCGCGGAATAGGTTTTGTTGTTCAACGTGACGGTAACAGGCAGTCCGGCGTCGGTAGTGCCGCTGACCACCAGCCCGGCTTCCGCTTCAGAAACGTTCAGCACGTTGTCGACACCGGCGCTGGTAGCGACACTCAGCACTGGCAGCACCGTATCGACGGTGAAATCAACGGTAGAGGTGGCGACGTTGCCCGCCACGTCATTCCCGCTGGCCGTTACGGTGTTGGTTCCCTGCGACAACGCCTGCACATCAGCCGCCGGAACGGTCGTGGTCCAGTTGCCATCGGCATCTACTGTTGCCACATAGGCATTCCCATTCATCGTGACCGTGACGGTATCGCCAGCAGGAATACGCTGGCTGGTTCCGCTAATTTGCAGATCGTCCTGCGCTTCCTGATTATTGACGACGTCATCGCTGGTAATCGGATTGATAGTGATGGCAGGCAGATCGGCGGCCTGAGCAATGACGGTAATTTGGCTGGTAACGCTCGCCGGATTACCCGCCGCATCGGCAACTGCGGCACTGATATTCTGTGCGCCATCAGGCAGCGTGGCGAGGTCAGCAGCCGGGATTGTCGCGCTCCATGTTCCATCTGCCTGCACCAGTGTCGTGTACGTCAGGCTGTTGAGAGTCACCGTGACGGTCTGTCCCTCAGTGACGTTCGTGACATTACCCGTGACGATCAGATCCTGTCCGGCTTCAATCTGATTAATGTAGTTATCGCCCGTTACGGCATCCAGCGTAATCACTGGCAAACTTGCCGCAGCAGCATCAACGGTGACCGTTAGATCCTGAGTCGAGACGTTACCTGCGCTGTCGGTCAGGCTCACGGTGACCGGATAAGCGCCATCCGCCAGCCCCTGCACCACGTTGGACGGCAGATTGATCAGCCAGCTGCCGTCGTTCTGCACCGTCTGCTGATAGGCGGTACCGTTAAAGGTGACAGTCACCAGCTGGCCCACTTCGCTCAGCGAAGCGGTGCCGCCAATGGTGACCGGCTGTAAGCTTTCTGCCGCGTTAATGATGTTGTCGCCCGCGACCGGATCGACAGTTAGCGTTGGCGCCGTGTAGTCAACGGTAATCGACGTGGAGGCCGTGCCGGTGTTGCCCTGCGCATCCGCAGCGGTTACGGTCACGGTCTGAATGCCTTCGCCAAGCGCTTGCAGCGTTGCGGCTGTCACCGGTAGCGTCCAGCCGCCGTTCGCATCCACGGCGGCCGAATAATCAATGCCGCCAATATTCACCGTGACCGTCTGGCCTGCCCCTGTCGCACCGGTGGTGCCGCTCAGCGTTTGGTCGGCCTGCGCTTCTGCGGTGTTCAGATAGTTATTGGTAAACGGCGTATCCAGCGTTGGCTGTAGCGACACGGTCGACAGCGTAATATCCGATGTTGCCGTGGTACTGTTCCCTGCGGCATCGCTGAGGGTCGCCGTCAACGGATACGTTCCGTCGACGGCTGTCTGCAACAGGCCCGCCGGGAGCTGAAGCGTCCAGCTGCCGTCTGCGGCAATCGCCGTGGTGTAGTTTTGTCCGGCAAGCGAAACGGTAACCAGCTGGCCCGCTTCCGCATCGGTGCTGGTGCCGCTAACGGTGATTTCCGCTGCGGCTTCACCCGCATTCACTATGCCATCGCCCGCGATGGTGTTCAGCGTCACGGTTGGCGCAACGGTATCCACGATGACCGGCACGCCCAGCACATTAGTATTGCCCGCCGCATCCGCGACCGTAACCTGCAACGTGTTGCCGCCCTGCGGTAATGCCTGGAGATCGGCGGCCGGAACGCTAACGCTCCAGTTGCCGTTTGCGTCAACCACGCCGGTATAGGTAATGCCACCGACGACGACCGTCACAATCTGCCCATCGCCGGTCAAACCGGTGGTGCCGGTCAGCGTTTGCGCGGTTGCCGCTTCGCTGCCGTTCAGTACGCCGTCATTAAACGGTGCGTCGGCAGTCGCCAGAGGCAATTGATTAACCTGCACATTAAGCGTGCCATCGCTGGTGATTGTCGTGCCGCCAGCGTCCGTCACGGCAACGGTTAGCGTCGTCGCGCCATCCGGCAGGCCTGCCAGAGAAGAGGCTGGAATAATGGCGTTCCAGGTACCGTCTGCGCCCACTGCACCGGTAAAGGTCTGCCCGTTAAAGGTGACAGTGACCGGCGTGCCCTGTGCAATATTCACGGTTGTGCCGGTGACGATTAACGCATCCTGTGCTTCGACCGCATTCAGATAACCATCGGTGCTGAGCGGATCGATACTGATACCGGTCGCGCCTGCATCAACGGTGATGTCGCGAGTGGTGGTCACCGGATTGCCTGCCGCATCCGCCACGGAAATGCTGAAGGTCGAGGTTCCATCTTCCAGTGCAGCGAGCGCTGTAGAAGGAATAGCAACCCGCCACGCCCCGCTCGCCAGCACGCGGGTAAAGTAAGCCACGCCGTTGAGCGTTACCGTCAGCTGTTGGCCCGCTTCAACATTAGTGGTGGTACCCGTCAGGTATTGCGTAGTTTGCTGCTCGGCACCATTGATCGTATCGTCGCTGGCAAACGGATCGACGCTGATAGTTGGCAAGCCAGCCGCGCTGGCCTTGACCGTCAGCGGCGACTCAACCGTCGTGCTGTTGCCTGCCGGATCGGTCGCGGTGGTATTCACCACGTAATCGCCATCCGCCAGGTTCGCCAAATCGGCAGCCGGAATGGTCAACGTCCACTGGCCGTCACCCCCAACCGTAGCGGTGTAATTCACGCCATTGAGTGAGACGACAATCGCGGAATCCGCTTCACCCGTCCCGCTAAGTGGCAGATCGCTGCCCTGTTCAGCCGCATTGAGGGTGTTGTCTCCGGCAATATCCGCCACCGTGACAGCCGGTGGCAGCGTATCAACGCTGAGCGTCAGATCCGAGGTCGACGTATTGCCAGCCGCATCGCTGACCGTGACCAGAGCCGTGGTATCGCCCTGCGGCAGAGATTGCAGCACGCTGGCTGGCAGCACCAGGCTCCAGTTGCCGTCGCCATCCACCGTCCCGGTGTAAGTCTGACCGTTAATCACCACGCTCACGGCTTGTCCATCGCCCGTGACGCCCGTGGTGCCGGTCAGCGTCTGTGCCGTCGCCGCTTCGTCAGCATTCAGGGTTCCGTCAGTGAATGGCGTTGCTGCAACGGCCGTTGGCAGTGTGGCAATGGCAACATTGAGCGTCGCGTCGCTGGTCACCGTATTATCACCGGCGTCTGTGGCACTGACGGTCACTGTCTGCACGCCATCAGGTAATGCCGCGAGATCCGCTGCCGGAACCACCAGGCTCCAGGCGCCGTTTTGAATCGTCGCGGTGTAATCTACGCCGTTCAGCGTGACCGTCACGGTATTCCCTTCCGGCAGATTCGACGCGGTGCCACTGAGGGTTAAATCGCTTTGCGCTTCAATGGCATTGAGATAGCCATCTTCGCTGATCGGATCGAGTGCGATAGCACTCAAATCGGTGTTGACATCAAAACTTCCCGATACCGTGGCCGGATTGCCTGCCGCATCGCCTACGGAAACCACATAGCTTTGCGTACTGCCGGAAGGCAGGTTAACCAGGTCCGCTGCCGGAACAGTGATGCTCCATGCGCCGCTGGCCTGTACCGTGCCGATATAGGTCACGCCATTCAGCGTCACGCTAACCAGCTGGCCTGGCTGTACGTTAGTGGTGGTTCCGCTAAGCTCCTGATTAACTTGCTGTTCTGCACCATCAAGAATATTGTTGCCCGCAAAGTTATCCACCGTCAGCACCGGCAGCGTGTTGGCGTCCGCCACCACGGTGAGCGTACTGTCCTGCGTGGTGGTATTGCCCGCCGCATCCGTTGCCGTCACGGTTAGCGTATAGTCGCCGTTGGTTAACGCCAGCAGATCGGCCGTTGGAATTGCCACGGACCACTGCCCGTTGGCGGCGGCAGTGGCAGTGTAGTCAACGCCTTCCAGCGTGACGGTAATCGCCGCGCCGTTTTCAGCCGTACCGCTAACCGTCAGTGGCTGCGACTGCTCTTCGGCATTGAGGATATTATCGCCGCTCAGTGGGTTGACCGTGAGCAGCGGTGCGGTGAGATCGACCGCCAGCGTGCTGCTTTGCGTAGCGGTATTGCCCGCCGGATCGGTGACGGTAACGTTAAGCGGATAGCTCCCGTTGGTCAGCGCGATTAACGCCGTATCCGGCACGGTGACTGTCCAGTTGCCGTCGGCATCGACAGTCGCGGTGTAGACGGAGCCGTTAAGCGTGACGCGCACGCTGTCGCCTGCCGTACCTGTCCCGGTAATATCCAGAGGCTGCCCTTGTTCGGCCGTATTCAGGAAGCCATCGCCGGAAACTGCCGCAACGGTAAAGGTTGGCAGAGCGGTATCAAGCGTGATGGTCGCCGGTACGGTAATCGCGCCGCCCGTTGCTGGCGTTGCGGTCACCGAGACCAGATAATCGCCATCGGCCAGACCGCCCAGTGCGCTGGCCGGGATCGCAGCGGTCCACAACCCGTTTGCGCCGACTGTCGCCGGATAGCTTGTGCCGTTGAACGTTACCACCACGGCGGTCGTCGCATCCGGCACGCTGCCCGTGACGTTAAAGCCCTGCGCCGCTTCGGTCGCGTTAACAATATCATCGCCCGCCACGGTGTTGACGATCAGGCCGACATCAATCGCGGTATCCAGTACAACGGTTGTATCCTGGCTGGCGGTATTGCCCGCCGCCGAGGTGGCCGACACGGTGACGGTGTTGTCGCCTTCAGTCAGGTTGGTCAGCGTGTTAGCCGGAACGCTTACCGTCCACACGCCATCTGCACCGACGGTGGCATTAAAGGTATCGCCTCCCAGCGTAACGGCAATGGTATCGCCTGCGGTGCCCGTACCGGTAACATCAACGCCCTGACCCTGTTCAGCCAGATCGATGATGTTGTCCGTCGCAATCGGATCCACGGTAAAGGTTGGCGTTGCGGTATCCACCGACAGCGGCAGGTTCTGCGTAGTGGTATTGCCGAAGGCGTCCGTGACGCTCAGCTGCAACGCGTAAGGACCATCTGCCAGCGCCGCCAAATCCGCCGCCGGAACGGTGATTGTCCAGCTGCCGTCATCGTTGACGGTAGCGGAGTACTGTTCGCCATTCAGGGTGGCATTCACCGTATCGCCTGCCGTACCTGTCCCACTGACTGTCAGTGGATTTCCCTGCTCATCAGCATTAATGATGCCGTCGCCGCCCGCCAGCGGATCGACCGTTAACGCAGGTAAGGTGGTGGCAACGGTGATGGTGGGGGTAGGCGTAATAGCAGAGGTGTTGCCCGCCACGTCAGTCACTGTCACCGTTACAGCGGATTGCCCCTGCGGTAGCGCCTGAAGAATGGCCGGAGAAAGATCGAGGCTCCACAGGCCGGAGCTGTTCACCGTGGCGGTGTAATCTGTGCCGCCAATATTGACCGTGACCGTTTGGCCATCGCCCGTTTGTCCGGTGGTGCCGTTCAGCGTTTGCGTAATGCCCGCTTCGTCGTTCGTCAGCGTGCCGTCAGTAAATGGCGTCTGAAGCGTTGGATCCGGCACGCGATCGATATACACGTCCAGCGTGCTTTCGCTGGTGACCACACCGCTGTTCGCCGTGACGCTGGCAGTGGCCGTTTGCGGCCCTTCCGCCAGCGCCTGCAAATCGGCCGCAGGCACCGTCACCGTCCAGCTGCCGTCTGCCGCCACTGTGCCGGTGTAGGTCTGGCCGCCGAGGGTAAAAGTAACGGTGCTGCCTTCGGCAACGTTGGTGGTTGTCCCTGTCACCGACAGATCGGTTTGCGCTTCCTGCGCGTTCAGATAACCATCGGCGCTTAATGGATCGAAGGCAACGCTGCTCAGCGTGTTATCGACGGTAAAGGCTTTATCAACGCTGCTGCTATTGCCTGCCACATCGGTCACGCTTACGGTGAGGGTTTGCGCACCATTCGCCAGCCCCGTTAGCGCGGCTGCCGGGATCGTCACCTGCCAGCCGCCGCCGGCAAGGATCGCGGTGGTGTAATCGACGCCATCCAGCGTCACGGTAATTTGCTGACCCACTTCAACGTTAGTCGTTGTACCGCTGATGATCTGGTCGGTTTGCTGCTCCGCACCGTCGACCACGTTGTTGTCGGTGACGTCGTTAACGTTAATTACCGGAACCGAGGTGCTAACGGTCAGCGGCGTGGTGGTCACCGTGGTGTTGCCAGCCTGATCGCTGGCCGTCACGTTTAGCGTATAGCTACCGTCCGCCAGACCATTAACCGCCGTATTAGGAACGGTCAGCGTCCACTGGCCGTTAGCCCCTACTACGGTGGTATAGGTGACGTTGTTTAAATCCACGCTAATGGTGCTGCCCGTCTCACCCGTGCCGCTCACCACCAGCGGCTGATTGCTCTCTGCCGCGTTAAGATAGCCGTCGCCGGAAACGGTGTTGACCGTCACCGCTGGCGGCGTCAGATCGACATCCAGCGTACGGATCACCGTACTGACGTTGCCCACGGCATCGGTGACGCTCACCGTCACGTTATAGCTGCCCTCAGCCAGATCCAGTAACGCCGCAGACGGGATATCAATGTTCCAGCTGCCGGTGCCCGTTACCGTGCCGGTATAGGTATTGCCATTGAGCTGTACGCTAACGGTATCGCCTTCCTCGCCGTTGCCGCTCACCGTCAGCGTTTGGTTTTGCTCAGCCAGATTCAGACGATTGTCCTGCGCGATCGCATCCAGCGTCAGGGTAGGTGTCAGCGTGTCGACGGTAAAGGTGGTCGTCAGGCTGGTGGCATTACCTGACGGATCGGTCACGCTGATATTGAGAGCGTTGCTGCCCTGCGGCAATGCCTGAAGCACCGCATTCGGCAGTAATACTGACCAGTTACCGTCCGTATCTACCGTGCCGGTGTAGGTGATGCCGCCCAGCACCACGCTGACGGTCTGGCCGGTGCCCGTTACGCCCGTGTTGCCCGAAAGTTGCTGATCGCTGGTGGCTTCAATGCCGTTCAGTGAACCATCAACAAACGGCGGATTCAGCGTCAGGTTGAAATCAGGCGTAACTGCCGAATCCAGTGCCTGCGTGGTGGTAATGGTGTTGCCGTTGATATCAGTCGCGGTGGCGGTAATGGTCTGGCTGCCGTTAGCCAGGCCCGCTAATGCGCTGGCCGGTACGGTCACGCTCCAGCTGCCGTCGGCGTTGGCGGTTGTTTCATAATCCACGCTGTTGAAGCGCATCAGAATGCGCGCGCCAAACGCGACGAAACGGCTGCTACCAGAAATCACCAGCGGCGTTTGCGCTTCGGCTGCGCTCAACATATTGTCATTGCTGACAATGCCGATAGCGATGGCGCTAAAGGTGTTATCAACAGTAAAGGTGCTGCTTGTCGTGGCAGGATTCCCTGCCGCATCGCTGACCGCCACCGTATAGTTTTGTGCCCCGTTCGCCAGCGCGTAATAAGCGGTGGCCGGAACGACGATACTGTAGCTGCCATCGCTCTGAACCGTGCCGGTATATTGCTGACCATTTAGCGTTAGCGTGACCGGCTGCCCGGCGGTGACGTTGGTGGTAGTGCCCGTGACCAGCTGATTCAGTCCTTTTTCGGCACCGTCCAGCACGTTATCCCCCGCGAAGGCGGCTACGGTGATGGTCGGCTGGGAAGCGGCCTGCGCCACAACGGTGAGCGGCTGGAGCGTGCTGCTGCTGTTTCCTGCCGGGTTAGTTACCTGTACGTTAACGCCATAGGTGCCGTCGGTTAAGGCATTGACCGCATCGGCAGGAACCTCAACGCTCCAGTTTCCTGCTGCATCAGAAACGGTGTTATACGTGACGCCGTTCAGCGAAACGACCACGGCTGAACCCGCATCGGCCGTACCGGCAACGCTAAGTGCGGCGGCATGTTCGGCGGCGTTCAGATAACCGTCACCCGAAACCGGCGCGACCGTCACTACCGGCGCAACCGTGCTGATGGTAATGGGAACCAGTGAACTGGTCTGGTTGCCTGCGGCATCCGTTGCGGTGACGGTAACATCATATTTTCCGTCCGGCAGCGATTGCAGCGTCGACGGAGAAATGTTCAGGCTCCAGTTACCGTTGTCATCAGCGCCCGTGAGATAGGTGACGCCATCCAGCACCACACTGACGGTGCTGCCTGCTTCTGCCGTCCCGCTCACTGCCAGCGGCTGGTTTTGCGTCTGGCTGTTAATGGTGCTGCCGTCGCCCACTGTTACTGCGTCCAGCGCTGGCGGAGCGGTATCCACCGTCACCGGCGTGGTACTGTTAACCGTGTTGCCAAGCGAGTCGGTGACGGTAACGATAATATCGCTGCTGCCGTTCGGCAGAGATTGCAGCACCTCTGGCAGTAACGTCAGGCTCCAGTCACCCGTGGTGGCATTAACGGTTGCCGGGTAATCGACTCCGCCAATATTGACCGTCACGGTCTGATCCGCTGCGGTGGTACCGCTGTTGCCACTTAACGTTTGCGGCGTCGCTGTTTCCGCTGCATTCAGGGCGCCATCGCCGAAAGGTGAGTTCAGGGTGATATCTGCCGGAGTCGGGAAAGTTGTACGGATAGCCAGCTGGCTTTCACTGGTCACAGGATTATTGCCTGCATCGGTACCGGTAACGGCCACGGTGTAGTTTCCGTTAGCCAGCCCCGTCAGCGCCGCAGCGGGGACCGTAACGGTCCAGGTGCCGTCGGCATTCACTACCGAGGTATAGTCAACACCGTTAAAGGTAACAGTGAGCGGCGTCGTTGCTGCCAGACCGGCGCTGCTCCCGCCGATCACCAGATCGGACTGCGCTTCAGTGGCGTTCAGCGCGTTATCGCCGCTGATGGGTCCGACGGCCAGCGTGGCAACGCTGTTGTCTACCGCCACGTCAAAACTGCCGGTCGTGTTGCTGGTATTTCCTGCTGCATCACTCACGGTAACGCTATAGCTTTGCGTGCCGTTAGCCAGCGCCGATAGCGTGGCCGCCGGTAAGAGAATGCTCCAGCCTCCTCCCGCTTCTACCGTGCCGGTGAAGGTCGAGCCGTCGGCCAGCGTTAAGGTGATTTCTCTGCCTGCCTGCACGTTAGTTGCCGTACCGGTTAGCGTTTGAGCAACGGTCACCTCTGCGCCGTTGAGAATCCCATCGGCTGTTAACGCATTTACCGTAACAATCGGTTGGGTCGTGGCGAAGGTGACAGAAGAATAGATTTCGCTGCTGTTACCTGCCGCGTCAGTGGTGACCACGGTGACAACATAGGTGCCATCCGCAATGGCGGCTTTAATGTCATCGGTCAACGCGGCCGTCCATGCGCCGGTAGTTGGATCAACGGTGGCAGCAAGATCCACGCCGTCCAGGCGGACAACAACCGTATTGCCTGGCTGAGTGGTGCCGGTGAAGTTTAACGGCAGGTCAAATTCCCCGGCGTTAACGTAGCCATCGCCAGAAATGGTATCAACCGTCGCGGTCGGTGGCGTGGTGGCAATCGAAAGCGTGCTGGTTTGCGTATTGCTGTTGCCATAGCTGTCGGTGTTTGTCACGGTAACGGGGTAATCGCCGCTGGCAATCTGTTGCAGATCGGAGGCGGGAATATTCACGCTCCAGCTGCCGTCAGGATTGACCGTGGTGGTATAGGTAATGCCATTCAGCGTAACGGCAATATTTTGACTGCCGTCACTGACACCGCTGATAGTGAGCGGTTGCGTAACGTCCGTTTGATTCAGCGGCGCATCCGGCAGCAGAACAGTTGATGCAGGCGCCACCGTGACAACGTTTACAGGTGTGGTCGAGGTAGTGCTGTTACCTGCCGGGTCGGTGACCACGACCGTGATATCAGTACTGCCCTGCGGTAAACCTTGCAGCGCTTCAGGCGGGATGGAAACGGTCCAGCTGCCGTCATTATTCACCGTACCGGTATAATCCGTGCCGCCAACCGTGGCAACAATCGTTTGTCCTGGCCCGGTAACGCCCGTGTTCCCGGCCAGCGTTTGCGCCATACCCGCTTCGCTACTGTTTAATACCGCATCGCCAAACGGCACGTTCACATTGGCATTCGGCTGAGTGGTGATGACCTCAAGCGCGCTGGCCGTACTGTTCTGTACCAACGTGCCATCGGCCAGCGTCGCAGTCGCAATGACTAAATTCGAACCCTGTGGCAAATCCTGGAGATCTGCCGCGGGAATGGTCGTGCTCCAGCTGCCATCATCGTTGACGGTGGTACTGTAAAGACGCCCATGCAGAGTTAACCGGATTACCGTCCCTGCCGGGATCCCGGTGGCAAAACCGGAAACAGTCAGATCGGACTGCGCTTCAGTGATATTCAGATAACCATCACCGCTGAGCTGATTAATACTAATGCTACTGAGATCGGAAGACTCGACGGTGAAATCGTGCGTCGCCGTTGCTGGCGTACCGGCAACGTTGGTCACGTCTGCGGTAATAGTGGCTGTTCCCGCCGCCAGCGCCTGTAAGGCCGTAGCCGGTACCGCGACGCTCCACGCACCGTTAGCATCAACGGTAGCGGTATAAGTGACGCCATTCAACGTCACGGTAACGGTTTGACCTTGCTCAACGTTGGTGGTGGTACCGCTGAGGGTCTGTTCCTGCAATTTCTCTGCGCCATCCAGCAGGTCGTCACCGGCAAAGGCGTCAATTGCGACTGTTGGAACACCGGCAGCCGCGACCGTAAAATCATGCGTGGTCGTGACCGTTGCGCCTGCGGCATCCGTTATGCTGGCATTGATTGTGGTTGTCCCCGCCGCCAGCGCCTGAAGTGCAGTAGCCGGCACCGATACGCTCCACGTACCATCTGCGCCCACGGTTGCGGTGTAAGTCTGACCGTTTAAGGTCACGGTAACGGTTTGCCCCTGTGGAACGTTGGCGGTTGCCCCGCTGATGGTCTGCGCCGCCTGCTGCTCGGTGGTATCCAGTACGTCATCGCCAGCAAAGGCGGCGATGGTAATGGCCGGGGTGCCTGCCAGTGCTTCCACCGTGAAGTTGTGTGTCGCATCTGCTGAGACGCCAGCGGTGTCCGTCACGGTCGCACCGATCGTTGAAGCGCCCGCCGCCAGCGCCTGAAGTGCTGTAGCCGGTACCGCTACGCTCCACGTACCATCTGCACCCACGGTTGCGGTGTAAGTCTGACCACCAAGGGTTACGGTAACGGTCTGGCCCTGCTGGACGTTGGTCGTCGTCCCGCTTACCGTTTGCGCCGTTTGCTGCTCGGCGGCATTCAGCACATCATCGCCCGCAAAAGCGGCAATCGCGATGGTCGGTACACCCGGTTGTACGGTACTCGCTTCCACCGCGATCGTGTCGCTGGTGGTCGCCGTGGTGCCTGCGTTATTGGTCACGCTCAGTGAAAGGGTATTGTTACCGGTTGGCAGCGCGGCCAGATCGGCTGCTGGAATGGTAACGTTCCAGGTGCCGTCTGCGGCAATGGTCGTGGTATACGTCACGCCATTGAGCACGATGGTGATGGTGTTACCGGCTTCCGTGCCCGTTGTCGTGCCGCTCAGCGTTTGAGCAACGCCTTTCTCTGCTGCCGAAACAATGTCATCACCGGCAAAGGTATTCACACCGATAGTTGGCCTGACCAGTGCGGTTCCGCCACCGCCGCCACCGCCGCCGCCGCCACCGCCATTTGCCAGTGCACCGATGCCGAGGCCTGCCAGACCAAGCGCACCGATACCCGCAGCGGTGATAACACCCGTTCCCGCCCCGGTATCAGCAAGCAACAGCGGATCGAGTCCGCCCAGAGATTCATATTCCGGCGCGATCGCCATGGCCGTTTGCGCATCGGCAAACTCGCTGGTAACAGGGAATAACGCATGTTCAGGAGGATTTACGCCATCATCGAAAACCAGCTCGCTGTGGTCGCCATCGACGTCATCAAAGAAGAACTGCTGATAGCGGACGGTCTGGCCGTCGCGCATGTGAACAATAAGATCGTTACCCTGTCGCTCAAACTCGCTCACCATCGCCCGGGTGCCGTGAATTCTAACTACGCTGGGTTGATTGAGGAGAACCGTATTTGAGTTCCCTGCTGCGGCCTGTGAAAGGATTCTGCCATCGTCGCGAGAAAGAATATCCACGCTGCCGTCAGTAAGCTGAGCCATAGTAACCTCTTGTGCGCCAAAGTATGCATTAGTGTTTCGCGCGCAAAAGTGAAGAAAAACTTCAGGTTTGCGCACAAAGTAATGAATAGCCAGACCCGGTTAAGGGAGTGGTTTTTACCCGGTGCGTAAGCGATCCCAATGGGAGCTAATTTGTTAAAACAAGTTAAAAAACCAAACTGAATGGTTAATCTTTTTTAAATTTTTCTTTTCTGATAGTAAGAAATATCCGGATACATAACTTGATTAATATTTATCGAAAAGATAAAAAAAATTAATCATATGATGTAGCTTATAATTTATCGAATTACCAAAATGATGCAGGTTACCCGGCTGCATACGCGGTAATCTTTTGATTTAACTTAAAGAAAAACTTTAAGATTCTGTAAGTAAACCGCAGGGAAAGCGTAAAAAAAGGACGAGTGTCCATAAGATATGTCAGGATTTATTTAGCGAAAATTTATATTCTGTCACGGAATCTGGCAAAAGATACCCATCGAAAAACTGCCTGTTTTTTACACAACCCAATGAAAACTGCATTTCCCGGAGCGGGTAATTTTCCTCTGCTGCCAATGATTTGAGTTAAGGTGAGATTTCCACCGTTTCGCCAGGAGTTATCTGGAAAATAGCACTTAAGGACAAATATTCATTAACAAGCGCGTTTTTCGAGGTTAATAACGTCAGCGGTAGCGCCAGCCAAGGTTTTAACCTTGATGAAAAATGATTTTTTTCATCGGGTTTTCTTCGTAAATCTGGCTAAATGTGATAAAAAGTAGTGCTAATGGAGCCTGGCTTTGAACAGGAAATATGACAATGCAGGATGCCCAACCTGTAATGGCCTCTGCGGCGGAAACGTGACCTGAGATATACGCAATTTGCTTAACTATTCCAATAGGGGTGATGCTATGAGCCTGTTGATACTGCCGCCTGTCAGGTCCATTTCCTCCATGACAATCCACACTTATACAGGTATTCTGGCAGGCTCGATCCTGACAGGGTTGCTTGCATTAAAGTACAGCCTGAGCGTAGCCTTTCGCGCTATTACCGTTCTGCTGCCAGTCGTCGCTGCCAGCGCCCGGCTGCTTACACGTTAACTGGGGTCTTAAGCTACGCTATGTTGCCATACAAATTTCCTCTGACTTCGGGTAATGTCACTCGCTTCTTTGTGATGTTTATTCTGGTCCTGCTGCTCGCGTCAGGGTTTATGATCCACAATGCCGTCAATGCCTGGCTGACGGAGAAACGCTACGCCATGGCCGATATCGCCCATGCCATGCAGAAGCGTATCGATACCTATCGTTTTGCTACCTGGCAGATTTACGAAAATCTGGCCGCTAATGCCGCAGGTACGCCGCCAAACAGCTTGCAGGAAACTCGCCTGCGTCCTGACGTTTACTATCTGGAAAAAACGCGCCGTAAGACCGAAGCGCTGATCTTTGGCTCGCACGACAGCAGTACGCTGGATATGACCCTGCGGATGTCCAACTATCTTGATACCCTGTGGGGCGCTGAAAACAGTACCTGGTCGATGTATTTCCTCAACGGTCAGGACAACAGTATGATCCTGGTCTCTACCCTGCCGCTAAAGGATATGGCCACGCGTTATAAAGAGAGCGCGATTAGCAATATCGTCGACGCACGGCGGGCAGAAATGCTTCAGCAGGCGAATGCGCTGGACGAGCGGGAAAGTTTCTCTCCTCTGCGGCGCTTTACCTGGCAAAACGACCATTACTTCACCGTACGCACCACCTTTAACCAGCCGGGCCACCTGGCAACGGTTGTGGCTTTTGATCTGCCGATTAACGATCTTATTCCACTCAATATGCCGCTGGAAAATTTCCAGCTTAAGCAGGACAACACCGTCTCCGGTAACAGCACCGATGTGGATGACGGCACGCATACCACCACGGTTACGCTGCTCAACCCTAACGTGGAGATTGCGGCTTCGTTAACCAGCACCCCGCTCCAGCTGGTTTATCGCGTACCCGTGCTGGGGCTTATCGTTGATACATTACGCAACCTGATGTGGCCGCTACTGGCAAACTTTGTTCTGCTGCTGCTCTCACTGGGCGGGCTGTTTATGCTGCGTCAGCAGTCGCTTCGCCCGAGTGAAAACCAGAGCGCCGAGCTGGAATCGCTGCGTATTCTCAATGATGAGATCGTTGCCAGCATGCCGGTCGGTCTGCTGGTGTATGATTTTGCCAACAATCGCACTATTATCAGCAACAAAATTGCCGAGCACCTGCTGCCGCATCTTAATCTGCAAAAGATTATCAATATGTCCGATCAGCATCAGGGCGTATTACAGGCGACGGTGAACAACGAGGTTTATGAGATCCGCCACGCCCGCAGCCTGCTTTCCGCTAATACCCAGCTGTTTATGATGCGCGATCAGGATCGTGAGCTGCTGGTGAACAAAAAGCTGCAAAAGGCGCAGCAGGTTCTGGATAAAAGTCATCAGACTCGCCAGCAGCTACTGCAAAATCTGGGGCATGCTCTGAATGCGCCACTGGCCAGCGTTATCCATCACCTGCAAGCCATCAGCGAAGCGCAGCCGGCTGAATCGCTCAACGATGCGCTGGAAGAGTCGCATGCTTTACGGCGTCTGGTGGACGATATCGTGCTGCTTAACCGTCTTGAAACGCATGACTGGGCACCCGATGCTGGCGCATTTAATTTGCAAAGCGTGCTGGATGAGCTGGTGACAGAAGCCCTGCCCTCCATGCGCCGCAAAGGCCTGAAGCTGGTCGTCAGTAATCGCCTTAACAGCGATGAGAACCGCTTTGGCGACCGTCGCGCACTCTATAAAATTTTGACTACGCTGCTGCATTATTCGATTACCAGCACCAGCTGGGGTCGGATCAGCATTGAGGTGAGTCATCCCGCTGATCGGCCAGACAGGCTTGCCATTGAAATGGTGGATACCGGTGCCGGCCTGACCGTAGATGAGATGGGAAATACTGATTTCCCGTTCCTCGGAGAAACCAGTCAGGATCGCTTCGGCCAGGCTTCTGGACTGGCCTTCTTCCTTTGCAAACAGCTTTGTAAGCAGCTTGGCGGGCACCTGGAAATCGTGGCGCGACCGGATATCGGCACTCGCTACAGCATCCAGATCCACGCACCGCAGGAGCATTTGCAGGTGCAGGAAGAGAAGCTGCTGGAAGGCCTGACAACGTTGATTGATATCACCGTGGATGAAGTCAGAAAGATTGTCGTTCATCAGCTTGAAAACTGGGGTGCCAACTGTATTACGCCTGATGAGCGTTTTTCCGGACAGGATCATGATGTGCTGGTAACGGACGATCCGGCGAACCTGACACCGTGGGCGCTGTTGCTCGCGGATGACGAAACTGGCTACAGTGCGCTTTCTCGTGACCAGTTCAGGGTCAATTTCAATATCAGTAGCGCAATGCAGGATGCGCTGTTACAGCTTATTGAGCTCCAGCTGGCCCTGGACGAGACGGAAGAAGAGCAGGACACGGCGCAGCTTTTCGCGCCGGGGTACTTCCAGCTCTTCGTCGATACAGTACCAGATGATGTAAAGAGATTGTATAATGAGGCCGCAGAAAGCGATTTGAGTTCGCTTGCTCAGACTGCGCATCGCCTGAAGGGCGTGTTTGCCATGCTTAATCTGACACCAGGCAAGCAGCTTTGTGAAACGTTAGAACAGCACATTACAGAGTGTGACAATTCAAACATTAAAAATACCACCAGTGAAATTGACCGCTACGTCAACGAACTGCTGCAGCAAGGTAACCAATAATATGAACAACCTGAATGTAATTATTGCCGATGATCATCCCATTGTTCTGTTCGGCATTCGTAAATCACTCGAACAAATTGAATGGGTCAACGTTGTCGGTGAGTTCGAAGATTCCACAGCACTCATCAACAGTTTGTCCAAGCTGGACGCGAATGTCCTGATCACCGATCTTTCCATGCCTGGCGAAAAATATGGCGACGGTATTACGCTGATCAAATATATCAAGCGTCACTATCCGGACCTTTCTATTATTGTTCTGACGATGAACAATAACCCGGCAATCCTCAGCGCCGTTCTGGATCTGGATATTGAAGGGATTGTGCTGAAACAGGGCGCGCCTACTGATTTACCAAAAGCACTGGCTGCTTTGCAGAAAGGCAAAAAGTATACGCCTGACAGCGTGGCGAAACTGCTGGAGAAAATCAGCGCAGGTGGCTACGGCGATAAGCGTCTGTCACCGAAAGAGAGTGAAGTTCTGCGGCTGTTTGCGGAAGGCTTCCTGGTGACTGAAATTGCCAAGAAACTGAACCGCAGCATTAAAACTATCAGCAGTCAGAAAAAATCAGCAATGATGAAACTGGGCGTGGATAACGATATTGCGCTGCTGAATTACCTTTCTTCCGTCAGCACGATGCCGGTAGATAAGGACTAAGCTTCCATTCTGATAAAAAGGGTGAATAGATATTCACCCTTTTTTTTTTAATTATTAATCGCAATGACTTTGATCGTAAACTTGCTGCAATCCTGCGAGTGACAAATACCGCTGTACCAAAGCTCGCCGTGTTCACCCACCATGATGCCCATATCTCTGGCAAACACATCCGCGTATTGCTGATCCACAATACTTTTACGATAAGAGGGCGTGAACACCCGATCGTAGATCTGGATAAAGGCCCTGGGGGTGTTGATCTTCCGCTTTTTCTGGTTGACCGTGACGGTTATCGGATAGCTAACCATCCCGGCAACAGCATGCTTATCGCCCTTCGCCACGGCCTGCTGCAAATCAGTCAGGAACTGATGATATTGTTGATGCGTTCCCTGCCCCATCAGGCTGTCGATTCTTGCATCGGTTGCCGTATCCGATCCGCCCAGGGCGGTTCCCGTTAGCACCAGCGACAGCAGCATTGCACCGATCATTTTTTTAAGCATTCTACCTTCCCTCTGCGCAAGCGGGTTGCTGATTAATACCCGAATTTCACTCTGTTTTATACTTCCCGGCCTTTTCTGACCCGCTCGGCATAAAACGCCAGCGTCTGTTGCAGCGTATTCAACGTAACCGGCTTCGACAAACAGTTGTCCATTCCCGCTTCCATACAGCGCTGTTTCTCTTCTGCCAGCGCGTTTGCCGTGACGCCTACCACCGGGAAGGTTAGCCCCAATTGACGCAGGCGCTGCGTCAGACGATATCCATCCATATTAGGCATATTCACATCGGTCAGCACAATATCGATCTCGCTGCGGCTGAGCACATTTAGCGCGTCTACGCCATCCTGTGCCGTTTTCACCCGATAGCCTAACGAACCGAGCTGGTCGGAGAGCAACATCCGGTTAATTGGATGATCGTCGACCACCAGGATCAGGATATCTTCATTACTGACCCCTTTCTCCTCGGCTTCCGGCATGGCTGGCGTGGCATTCGGCATATCCACTTCCACGCGATAGATACGGCCCAGCAGCGCAGGCAGTTCGTGAGGCGTTGTGGTGCCGTAAACCCAGCGCCCAGGCGACAGCTCCTGCGGCCCGTCATTATGACTGCCGTCAAAGCGAATAGTCGCCCGATGCGCCTGCGGATTTTGGTAATCGTAATCGGTGACGATAACATCATCCGGTTCCAGGCTGATGCCTTCCTGGAAACGCTGTACGGTAATGCCATGTTCGCTCAACAGCGTGATGAGGAAAGTAGCCAGTGCATCGTTGCGCAGCTCAAGCCAGCATTGCTTTCCTTGCAGACCATCTTGCATAACCGGGATCATCACCTGGCTGTTGTACAGCGGAATTCGCACCACAAACTGGCTGCCCATACCCGGTTCAGAATCGACCTCGATATCGCCATCCATCATATTGATCAGTTTTTCACAGATTGCCAGCCCCAGCCCGGTACCCTGGAAATTGCGCTGCACGCCCGTCCCTACCTGGAAGAAAGGATCGAACAGTCGGGTGATTTCTTTCGCCGGTATGCCTACGCCGGTATCGCGGACGCGGAAAGCGAGATAACCGTCTTTCACAAAAGCCTGCAGGACAATGCCGCCGGTATGGGTAAATTTAATGGCGTTATTGAGCAGGTTGGAAATCACCTGCTGCAAACGCAGCGGATCGCCATCCAGCGTGACCGGCACGTCGCTGTCGATAAAGCACCACAGCGTCAGCCGCTTTTTCACCACCATCGCCAGATAGTTGGAAGCGATGTGGGTGATGACTTCGCGCGGCGAGAACTGGCGCGGTTCAATGCGCAGCTGCTCGGATTCAATCTTCGAGAAGTCGAGAATATCGCTGATGATTTTTAGCAGCAGGCTGGAGGAGTTATTCATTGCCGTTACCAGCGATTCCACGCCTTTCGGCAGTGAGCGGGTCTGGAGCAGATCGAGGTTTCCGATAATGCCATACAGCGGCGTGCGCAGTTCATGGCTAACCGTGGCAAGGAACATCGATTTCGACTGGCTGGCCTGCTCTGCCGCCTGAGCCATTTCCTGCAATGACTCTTCCATCTTCACGCGGGCGCTAACATCGACCAGTACGCAGATCGCCACGTTCTCGTTACGATAGCGCGAGTGAACGAAGCTGATCTGAAGATTAGTATTGCTGCCGGTCAGGACATCAACAAAATTCACCTGCTGGCCGCAGATGATTTCCGTAAGCCGCTGGCGGTCTTCCTGCGTCAGCATGCTCAGGTAGTTATGCGCCAGCTCGTTACTGAGAATGTTAGTCCCGTCGCTGGTTCGCAGAATGCAGATGCCTACCGGCGCAGAGGCGACAATTTTACGGTTAAACTGCTCGTGCTCTTCCAGACGGTGCGCATTATCTTCTGCGGGCAGGAACATACGTCGTTCAAACAGCCACGCCAGGGTAAACAGAATTAATGCGCTGATCACATTTAACAGGATGGCATTGATGATCAGCATTTTCAGCTTTTCAACCATCTCGTTGGTCTGGACTGAGTAGACCACGGTCAGTGAAGAAGGCGTCAGCGTTTTCTTCAGCACCAGCTGCTTATAGCCATTGATGTAGCCGAACCAGGCATTGTCATCAGGCAGATCGTCCAGTGAGATTCTGGCCGCCATTCGTGAGGAAGACATGACGCGCTGGTTGTTCGAATCCAGAATGGTTGCGTTAACCGGGAAGCTGCCCGGAAGCACAAAGTCTTCCAGACGGATAGTCTGCTCAATGCCCAGCAGCGCCGCCATTTTGTTGGCGATATAAACCGGCGTGACCATATAGTAATAACTCACGCCCGGCTGGTTAGTCGGTGCAATCCAGAAGAAGCTGCTTTTACGCTCTTCATCATTGCCATTACGGTATTTAAGAATGCGCTCGTGCAGCGACTTCATCGTGCGCTCACGATCGGCGGAGGCGTGACCAACGCCAAAGTCTGCCAGGCACAGGCTTTCGCCACCGATAAAGAAGACCCGGTTTAATTCATAAGCCGTGGCAAAGTTCTCTTTCCAGTAGCGCAGGAAATAGCTCAGCGATTCCAGAGAATTACGCCAGGTATCACTCATCGCGCTACAGTCAGAATCGGAATACAGCGGATAAAACTGAGGCAGCGAGGTTTTCCCGGGAAAAACACCGTTCAGTACGTCCAGACCGTTAGCTGAAGCATTTAGCCGGTTTTCAGCGATATATTTCAGCTCGCGGGTAATATCAGCAGAGTGACGTACATACCACTGCGCCTGTTCAAAGTTGGCGTTGAACTCCTGGCGAACCTGGGCTTCTTTCTCGTGCAGGACATTAATGATATAGAACGTCGTCAGCAATGCGCCCAGCGTCCAGAGCATTAGCGCCAGCGCCCGGAACAGATAGCGGGAAATCCTTAACGTGGTTCTGAACGAGACTAAATATTTCAAGCGAAACCTACAGTGGCAGCGGGTATGGGGTAACTCATTTTGATCCCGCTACAGTACCGCCAGAACGGTAAAAAAGCCAGTTACCCCTTCGTTTCCTCGCTTACTTTGCGCAGATAAAGCGATTCCCTGCTGATTGATACAATTGCGATTAATTATCAGCCTGCAAAACAACAACCTTAGCGGTGTTATCCGGCTGAGTCAGCTTGCTGTCGAAGCGTTCAGGGTTTTATTGCCGGATGCAGCAAAACATATTTGCCTAATCCGTCCTGCGACTGCGCCAGTGCGGCAAGCTGCTCCGCTCTTTCATGCAGGCAAGCCAGCGACAGTGCGATAACCTCTTCGCGGGATGATTTTATTGATGAGCCCCTGGGGATGGGCGCTTTTCCTTTTGATTTCGAGTACATATAAAGCCTCCTGCACATATGTTTGATGGTAAATATATCCGGCACCAGCCGCGTGTCGGACTAAAAGACGATGGTACAGCCTGCCCAGATTCTCGCGTATGGCGACGGCAACCAACAGCGCGGGCTGATGACGTTGCATAAAATCGTCTATCGCACCGCCAATACCCTCGATCATCAGGCTTTCCAGTTCCCGGCGAGTAAACGCCATCCTGCTGTCAGATCCGAAACGCCCGGACTGATTGAGGGAGAATAACGCATCATGTGGATAAAAACTAATCATCCAGATGAAATTTTCCACATAAAATTGCGGCCAGTCATTATTAAATAAAAAATGCATTGCCGAATGGAGTCGATTGATTTCAACCAGATATTCACGCTTCCTGCCGTCGGCTTTCACTACCCCAATAAGATAATTTTCCCGGCTCCCTGACCACGGGGAAGGATAACGTCCAACCTTGATTTGCATGGCCACCTCCTTTGTGTGCCCTGCCTGTATAGCAAGCCTCCTGCCCGACGTCAGCTATCGCATTTTAAAATGCGTAACGGCTTCCAAAATATTTTCTCCGCTCGTTTCGGCATAAAAAAAGGCCGGTTCACTGAACCGGCCTCTGGCACTTTTTAACGATGACGTTTATTCGTCTTCATCGCCTTCAGGTGCATCATCTTCATTTTCCACTTCTGGAGAGATATCTTCATCCCCTTCCGCAACGCTACCGTCAATAGCATCCAGCTCTTCTTCAGCAACCGGCTCCGCAACACGTTGCAGACCCACGACGTTCTCATCTTCCGCAGTACGGATCAGAATAACGCCCTGAGTGTTACGACCAACCACGCTCACTTCAGATACACGGGTACGCACCAGCGTACCGGCATCGGTGATCATCATGATCTGATCGCTGTCGACAACCTGCACCGCACCAATCACCGGTCCGTTACGCTCGGTCACTTTGATCGAGATAACGCCCTGCGTTGCACGCGATTTGGTTGGGTATTCGCTGTTAGCAGTACGCTTGCCGTAGCCGTTCTGCGTGACCGTCAGAATAGCGCCGTCATCACGTGGCACAATCAGTGATACCACGCGATCGCCCTCAGCCAGCTTGATGCCGCGTACGCCCGATGCGGTACGACCCATCGCGCGCACAGCGCTTTCTGCAAAGCGCACCACTTTACCGGCGGCTGAGAACAGCATTGCTTCGTCGCTGCCGTTGGTCAGTGAGACGCCGATCAGCTCGTCATCTTCACGCAGGTTGACGGCGATAATACCGGCACTGCGCGGACGGCTAAACTCGGTCAGGGCGGTCTTCTTCACGGTACCGCTGGCGGTGGCCATAAAGATGTTCCAGCCTTCCGCGTACTCACGTACCGGCAGGATTGCGGTAATGCGCTCGTTGGCTTCCAGCGGCAGCAGGTTGACGATAGGACGTCCACGCGCGCCACGGCTCGCTTCCGGCAGCTGATAAACCTTCATCCAGTACAGGCGACCACGGCTTGAGAAGCAGAGGATCGTATCGTGGGTGTTGGCCACCAGCAGGCGATCGATAAAGTCTTCTTCTTTGATACGCGCGGCCGATTTGCCTTTACCACCGCGACGCTGCGCTTCGTAATCCGTCAGCGGCTGATACTTCACGTAGCCCTGATGAGAAAGCGTAACGACAACATCTTCCTGATTAATCAGGTCTTCGATATTGATATCGGCGCTGTTGGCCGTGATTTCGGTGCGACGCTTGTCGCCGAACTGATCGCGGATCAGCTCCAGCTCTTCACGAATCACTTCCATCAGGCGCTCAGCGCTTTCCAGAATGTGGATCAGTTCAGCAATCTGCTCCAGCAGCTCTTTGTACTCGTCCAGCAGTTTTTCATGCTCAAGGCCGGTCAGTTTCTGCAAGCGCAGATCCAGAATCGCCTGAGCCTGCTGCTCGGTCAGATAGTACTTGCCATCACGGATGCCGAACTCTTCTTCCAGCCATTCAGGACGCGCAGCGTTATCACCGGCACGCTCCAGCATGGCAGAAACGTTACCCAGCTCCCACGGGCTGGCAACCAGACCCGCTTTGGCTTCCGATGGCGTGGCCGCACGACGGATCAGCTCGATAATCGGATCGATGTTTGCCAGCGCAATGGCCAGCGCTTCAAGGATGTGAGCACGATCGCGCGCCTTGCGCAGTTCAAAGATAGTGCGGCGCGTTACCACTTCACGGCGGTGACGCACGAAGGCTTCCAGAATATCCTTCAGCGGCATAATCTTCGGCTGGCCCTGATGCAGCGCAACCATGTTGATGCCGAAGGAAGTTTGCAGCTGGGTGAGCGAGTAGAGGTTGTTCAACACCACTTCGCCAACCGCATCGCGCTTCACTTCAACCACAATACGCATGCCGTCTTTATCAGACTCATCGCGCAGTGCGCTGATGCCTTCCAGACGCTTCTCTTTCACCAGTTCAGCCATTTTCTCAATCAGGCGAGCTTTGTTCACCTGATAAGGAATTTCATGAATGATGATTGTTTCGCGGCCGGTTTTGGCGTCGGTTTCCACTTCGCCACGCGCACGGATATAAATTTTTCCGCGCCCGGTACGGTAAGCTTCTTCAATCCCACGACGGCCATTGATGATGGCGGCAGTTGGGAAATCCGGCCCTGGGATGTGCTCCATCAGCCCTTCAATGCTGATGTTTTCATCTTCGATGTAGGCCAGGCAGCCGTTGATCACTTCCGTCAGGTTGTGTGGCGGAATGTTGGTCGCCATACCTACTGCAATCCCTGACGCACCGTTCACCAGCAGGTTGGGGATTTTGGTCGGCATGACTTCCGGGATCTGCTCGGTGCCGTCATAGTTCGGCACAAAGTCTACGGTCTCTTTTTCCAGATCGGAGAGCAGTTCGTGGGCGATTTTGGACATGCGAACTTCGGTGTAACGCATTGCGGCAGCAGAGTCGCCGTCAACGGAACCAAAGTTACCCTGCCCGTCTACCAGCATGTAGCGCAGCGAGAAAGGCTGCGCCATACGCACAATGGTGTCATACACGGCGGTGTCGCCGTGAGGGTGATATTTACCAATTACGTCGCCGACGACACGGGCAGACTTTTTATAAGGTTTGTTCCAGTCATTGCCCAGCACGTTCATGGCAAAGAGTACACGACGGTGTACTGGCTTCAGGCCATCGCGAACATCTGGCAATGCGCGGCCAACGATGACCGACATGGCATAATCGAGGTAAGAGTTCTTTAACTCTTCTTCGATATTGACCGGTGTGATTTCTCTGGCCAGGTCACTCATTGAGGCACTTTCCTTCTAATTATACCCGGATTCAAAGGTGCGAAAGTATATCACCTTTCGCCCTGGTGGTGAATGGAAAGCGTCGTTCAGGCTGCTTAAATCAGGGCAGAATGCCACCGCCAGGTCAGCACTGCCCTTACTTATGCGGAAAGATGTATACTGACGGCAAACGGGTATGGGAGTTATTAATCATGAAGTCAGAGCAAAACGGCACCACCGCGAACGTGGATCATAATGAAATTGCTAAATTTGAAGCGGTCGCGTCCCGCTGGTGGGATCTGGAAGGCGAGTTCAAGCCGCTGCATCGGATCAATCCCCTGCGCCTCGGTTATATTGCTCAACACAGTGACGGCCTGTTTGGCAAAAAGGTGCTGGACGTTGGCTGCGGCGGTGGCATTTTGGCAGAAAGCATGGCGCGTGAAGGCGCTAACGTCACCGGCCTGGATATGGGCGCTGAACCCTTGCAGATCGCTCGCCTGCACGCGCTGGAAAGCGGCGTAAAAGTGGATTATGTCCAGCAGACGGTAGAAGAGCATGCCGAACAGTTTGCGGGTCAATACGATGTCGTGACCTGTATGGAGATGCTGGAGCACGTGCCGGATCCGCGTTCAGTGGTTCACGCATGCGCGCGCCTGGTCAAACCTGGCGGTGAGGTATTCTTTTCTACTCTGAACCGCAACAGCAAATCCTGGCTGATGGCCGTTATCGGCGCTGAGTATGTTTTACGTATGGTGCCGCGCGGTACGCATGATATTAAGAAGTTTATTCGCCCGGCCGAGTTGCTCAACTGGGTTGATGAGACGCCGCTGCGTGAACGCCATATGATCGGTCTGCATTATAATCCGCTGACCAACAAGTTTAAGCTGGCCCCCGGCGTGGATGTTAACTACATGGTGCATACGCATTCTGTTGCCGGGTAAATCCACGGCTTAAGTAACGTATCAGGCAGGCCCTTCGCCTGCCTTGTTGTTACCTAAGGGAAATTTTTTCTCGCTACGCTGCCGAACCTGCGCATCAGACCGCTACTCTTTCCGGCAATATAAATTTTAATTCTTTCATCACGCTTTTTTGTACTTGTCCGACGTTGCTTTTTTAGCTACCTGGCGCACAGAATTCAGGCAAAAAAAATCCTGATTTATTTGTACTGAACAAGAATCCCGCGCTCAATAAAAAACTTAAAAAAAATCTTAAGCTGTTGACATGGCTTCAGAGCCTTGAGAAACGCGGACTTAGGAAAAAGCCTGGCGTCAGATCAGTAAAAGTGGGTCGCCGTCAAGCCTTGTTAAGCGCTGATAAATTACTAGAATACTCACCATATAGTTACCCACACTTCCCTTACCCCCTATATATAGTGTTTATCCACAGAGTTACTCACACTTGAGTATGCTGTGCATAAACGGGGGATATTTTTGACTTCACGGACAGGATTAACCGCCACATGAATCAGAGCCTACTGGTCACTAAACGCGATGGCCGCACCGAACGCATCAATCTGGATAAAATCCACCGCGTGCTTGACTGGGCTGCAGAAGGACTGCAAAACGTCTCCGTCTCGCAGGTTGAACTACGTTCACATATCCAGTTCTACGAAGGCATCAGAACCTCTGATATCCACGAAACGATCATCAAATCTGCCGCCGACCTGATCTCCCGCGACGCGCCGGATTATCAGTACATGGCCGCACGTCTGGCCATCTTCCACCTGCGTAAAAAAGCCTACGGCCAGTTTGAGCCGCCTAAGCTTTACGATCAGGTTAAGCAGATGGTCGACCTGGGTAAGTACGACCGTCATTTGCTGGAAGATTACAGCGCAGAAGAGTTCGAGCAGATGGACGGCTTTATCGACCACTGGCGCGACATGAACTTCTCTTATGCCGCCGTGAAGCAGCTGGAAGGGAAATATCTGGTACAAAACCGCGTGAGCGGTGAGATCTACGAAAGCGCGCAGTTCCTGTACATTCTGGTTGCTGCCTGCCTGTTCTCCGGCTATCCGCGTGAAACGCGTCTGGATTACGTGAAGCGTTTCTATGACGCAGTATCCACCTTTAAAATCTCACTGCCGACGCCAATCATGTCCGGCGTGCGTACCCCTACCCGCCAGTTCAGCTCATGCGTTTTGATTGAATGCGGTGACAGCCTGGATTCCATCAATGCGACTTCCAGCGCCATTGTGAAATACGTTTCCCAGCGTGCCGGTATCGGCATCAATGCGGGTCGTATTCGTGCGCTGGGCAGCCCGATCCGGGGCGGCGAAGCTTTCCACACTGGTTGTATCCCGTTCTACAAACATTTCCAGACCGCCGTAAAATCCTGTTCGCAGGGTGGCGTGCGTGGCGGTGCGGCGACGCTGTTCTACCCGATGTGGCATCTGGAAGTCGAAAGCCTGCTGGTGCTGAAAAACAACCGTGGCGTTGAAGGCAACCGCGTTCGCCATATGGACTACGGCGTACAGCTCAACAAACTGATGTATACCCGCCTGTTAAAAGGTGAAGATATCACGCTGTTCAGCCCGTCTGACGTGCCTGGCCTGTATGATGCGTTCTTCGCCGATCAGGCTGAGTTTGAGCGTCTGTATACTAAATACGAAAAAGACGACAGCATTCGTAAGCAGCGCGTAAAAGCGGTAGATCTGTTCTCTCTGATGATGCAGGAACGTGCTTCTACCGGTCGTATCTACATCCAGAACGTTGACCACTGCAACACCCACAGCCCGTTCGATCCGGCTATCGCGCCTGTGCGCCAGTCTAACCTGTGCCTGGAAATCGCGCTGCCGACCAAGCCGCTGACTGATGTTAACGACGAAAACGGTGAGATTGCGCTTTGTACGCTCTCTGCGTTTAACCTTGGCGCGATTGAAAGCCTGGACGATCTGGAAGAGCTGGCGACCCTCGCCGTTCGCGCGCTGGATGCGCTGCTGGATTACCAGGATTACCCAATCCCTGCGGCAAAACGCGGCGCGATGGGCCGTCGTACCCTGGGTATAGGCGTGATCAACTACGCCTACTACCTGGCGAAGCACGGCGTACGCTACTCCGACGGCAGCGCGAACAACCTGACGCACAGGACCTTTGAAGCCATTCAGTTCTATCTGCTGAAAGCCTCAAACGAGCTGGCAAAAGAGCAAGGCGCCTGTGCGTGGTTTAATGAAACCACCTATGCACAGGGCATTCTGCCGATCGACACCTATAAGAAAGATCTGGACGCGATCAGCAACGAGCCGCTGCACCTGGACTGGGAAGCGCTGCGTGAAGAGATCAAAACGCACGGCCTGCGTAACTCCACGCTTTCTGCCCTGATGCCGTCTGAAACCTCTTCGCAGATTTCTAACGCCACCAATGGGATTGAACCGCCGCGCGGTCATATCAGCATCAAAGCGTCGAAAGACGGTATCCTGCGCCAGGTAGTGCCAGAATACGAGCGCCTGAAAGAGAGCTATGAGCTGCTGTGGGATATGCCGAACAACGACGGCTACCTGCAACTGGTCGGGTTGATGCAGAAGTTCATCGACCAGGCAATTTCATCCAACACCAACTACGATCCAACGCGTTTTGCTAACGGTCGCGTGCCGATGAAACAGCTGCTGAAAGATCTGCTGACCGCCTATAAGTTCGGGGTGAAAACGCTTTATTACCAGAACACCCGTGACGGCGCGGAAGATGCGCAGGATGACCTGGCACCTTCCATTCAGGATGATGGCTGCGAAAGCGGCGCCTGCAAGATTTAACAATTAGCGGGGCGAAGCGATTCGCCCCAGCCAATGTGTCGGGCCGGGTTTACCCGGCCCACCCTCACTGGATTAGAATTCATGGCTTACACAACGTTCTCGCAGAATAAAAACAACCAGCTGGACGAACCAATGTTCTTCGGTCAGCCGGTTAACGTCGCGCGCTACGATCAGCAAAAATACGGCATTTTCGAAAAGCTGATTGAAAAGCAGCTCTCTTTCTTCTGGCGCCCGGAAGAAGTGGACGTCTCCCGTGACCGTATCGACTATCAGGGTCTGCCGGATCATGAGAAACACATCTTTATCAGCAACCTGAAATACCAGACGCTGCTGGATTCTATCCAGGGACGTAGCCCGAACGTGGCGCTGCTGCCGCTGATTTCGATTCCCGAGCTGGAAACCTGGATTGAAACCTGGGCGTTCTCCGAGACGATCCACTCACGTTCCTATACCCATATTATTCGTAACATCGTTAACGATCCGGCGATCGTATTTGACGATATCGTGACCAACGAACAGATCCTTTCCCGTGCGAAAGATATTTCGGGCTACTACGACGATCTGATCGAGATGACCAACTACTGGCATCTGCTGGGTGAAGGCACGCATCAGGTTAACGGTAAAAGCGTTACGATTAATCTCCGCGCCCTGAAAAAACAGCTCTATATCTGCCTGATGAGCGTTAACGCGCTGGAAGCGATCCGCTTCTACGTCAGCTTTGCCTGTTCCTTCGCCTTCGCCGAGCGCGAACTGATGGAAGGCAATGCGAAAATCATCAAGCTGATTGCACGCGACGAAGCGCTGCACCTGACCGGCACTCAGCATATGCTGAACCTGCTGCGCAGCGGCGAAGACGATCCGGAGATGGCGGAGATTGCTAAAGAGTGCCGTCAGGAGTGCTACGATCTGTTCGTGCTCGCCGCACAGCAGGAGAAAGAGTGGGCAGAATATCTGTTCCGTGACGGCTCGATGATCGGCCTGAACAAAGACATCCTCTGCCAGTATATTGAGTACATTACCAATATCCGTATGCAGGCTGTCGGCCTCGATCTGCCGTTTAAAACGCGTTCAAACCCCATCCCATGGATCAATTCCTGGCTGGTGTCTGACAACGTGCAGGTTGCGCCGCAGGAAGTCGAGGTCAGCTCTTACCTGGTGGGTCAGATTGACTCAGAAGTGGGTGAAAACGACTTCGACGACTTCCAGCTGTAACAATGCGCCAGTTTGTTACTCTCAGCGCCTGCGGCACCCGGCTGGAGTGCGCTGAGGATCATCCCAATTTGCTCACCACGCTGGAAGCGCATCAATATCAAATTGAGTTTCAGTGTCGTGAAGGCTATTGCGGCTCCTGCCGCATACGCCTGGTGAAAGGTGAAGTCAGCTACGCGGAGAAGCCGCTGGCCTTTATTCAGCCGGGAGAGATCCTGCCGTGCTGCTGTAAGGCGAACGGCGATATCGAAGTGGATATTTAAAAAAAGGCACTTTATTTTTCAATAACGTGCCTTTTGCTTTACAGCCCTTTTCAGCCGCGCAATGTCTCAACCACATCAATCCAGCCGTGGCCGCCTGAAATTTCCAGGCCATCCATCCAGCGCCTGAGCATATTCAGCGTCATCATCGCTACCACGTCCTGGCGGGCTTTTAAGCCGTGGCGGTTGACGTTGAACTTCACTTTTTGTCCCCAGCTTCCGCCCGGCGTATGTAAGGCAATATTCAGATGCTCGTCCTGGATGCTGCCGACCGCCAGCGCCAGCTCGCTCTGGCTGGTTTGCGCAAGTGACTGGCTACGGGCGACCAGCTCTGCCAGCGTTTCTTCACTGGCTGGCAGCACGCTTCCCGCAGCCAGCGGCGCTTCTGCCGACGCCAGCTGCCAGTGCAGCAGTCCGGCAGTAAACTGTTCGCTGATGGCCAGCTGGTAGCCCGCTTCCTTTAGCCGACGTGACAGCTGAGCGGGCAGCCCTTCAGTGCCTTCAAAAATAGTACTTTCACCGGCAATTTCCCGCACCTGCTGCCAGAACTGCTCCATCTCGGGCAGCTTAGAGGCCGGGCCGTTCAGCTTCAGCTCTATAATCGGCATTGAGGCGCGATAGCCCATCACCACGCCTTCAGGCAGCGGCAACGGCTCAATTTCCGAGGCCAGATCGCTTTCGCCCCGGCCAAAAGTGGTCAGGCGCAAACAGACCGGCGGATCTGATACCGGGAAGCGCGCTTTAAGGCGAGGAAGAATTTGCTGTTCAACCATCACTTTATATTCGGACGGCACGCCAGGCGTAAAGAATATCCAGCAGCGGTTCAGCTTGAGCGCAAAGCCGCAAGCGGTGCCCACCGGGTTATCCAGCATTTCTGCGCCACGCGGGATTTCCGCCTGTTTACGATTGCTGTCCGCCATTTTTCGCCCGCGCCCGGCGAAGAAGGCTTCCATTTTCGCCAGCCACGCTTCGTGCATCACCAGCTCAACGCCTGCTGCCATCGCCGCAGCCTGCGCGCTTAAATCATCACTGGTTGGACCCAACCCGCCGTTCACGATCAATACATCAGCAATTTTGCTACGTTCAGTGAGCACCGTCACCAGTTCGTTGATGTCATCGCCGACTGTCTGTCGACTGGTCATCGGCAATCCGTGCTGGAACAACACCTCAGCCAGCCACGCGGCATTGGTATCGACAATCTGTCCATGCAGTACTTCATCGCCGGTGGCGAGCATTTCCACTCTGATCATTTTGTTCTCCGGGTCGTTCAGTATTCGTTAACTGTATGAAGCCTGGGGAATAAACACAATGTCATTTTGCCGTTGCGTTTGTTTTGGGTATGGCAGCGATAGCCAGCACCAGATTGCTGAGGTCGCCGGTTAGCGGGCAAACTAGCGGCATACAATAGCTTGTACCAATTAAAAACAGATTTTTAATAATAAAACCCCACTCATGCAGAGAGATTTCCCATGACAAAAAAAGGACTCACCACCGCTTCCGGCGCGCCCGTTGCCCATAATAATAATGTGATGACCGCAGGTCGCCGTGGGCCAATGCTGTTGCAGGATGTCTGGTTTTTGGAGAAGCTGGCCCACTTCGATCGCGAAGTGATCCCCGAGCGTCGCATGCACGCCAAAGGATCCGGCGCTTACGGCACCTTCACCGTAACCAAAGATATTACCCGCTTCAGCCGGGCCAAAATCTTTTCTGAGGTGGGGAAAAAAACCGATCTGTTTATGCGCTTTTCCACCGTGGCCGGCGAGCGCGGCGGTGCGGATGCCGAGCGCGATATCCGCGGCTTCTCAATGAAGTTCTATACCGAAGAAGGCAACTGGGATTTGGTAGGCAACAACACCCCGGTGTTTTATCTGCGCGATCCGTTAAAGTTTCCGGATCTTAACCACGTCGTTAAGCGCGATCCGCGCACGAACCTGCGTAATCCCACCTATAAATGGGATTTCTTTTCGCAGCTGCCTGAATCCCTGCACCAGCTAACCATCGACTTCAGCGATCGTGGCCTGCCCACTTCCTATCGTCATATCCATGGCTTTGGCAGCCACACCTACAGCTTTATCAATGACCAGCAGGAACGCTTTTGGGTGAAATTCCATATGCGTTGCGAACAGGGCATTGAGAACCTGATGGATGATGAAGCCGCGCTGCTGATTGGTCGCGATCGTGAAAGCTCGCAGCGCGATCTGTTTGACGCTATTGAACAGGGTAATTTCCCACGCTGGAAATTCTTTGTGCAAATTATGCCTGAAGCGGAAGCCTCAGCGACGCCCTATAACCCGTTTGACCTGACCAAAGTCTGGCCGCACGCCGACTATCCGCTGATTGAAGTAGGTGAATTTGAGCTAAATCGTAACCCGGACAACTATTTTGCTGAGGTGGAACAGGTAGCGATGAGTCCGGCAAACGTGGTGCCCGGCATTGGTTTCTCGCCCGACCGCATGTTGCAGGGGCGTCTGTTCTCTTATGGTGATGCGCATCGTTACCGTCTGGGCGTCAACCATCATCAGATCCCGGTTAACGCGCCGAAATGCCCGTTCCATAACTATCATCGCGACGGCGCAATGCGGGTCGACGGCAACAGCGGCAATGGTGCGACTTATGAACCGAACAGCTTCCATGTTTTTCAGGAACAGCCGGATTTTAGCGAGCCGCCGCTGTCACTGGAAGGCGCGGCCGACCACTGGAACCATCGTGAAGATGACGACTATTTCTCCCAGCCTCGCGCCCTGTTTAACCTGCTTGGCGAAGAGGAGCACCAGCGCATGTTCAAACGAATTGCCGGTGAGCTGATTCAGATCCCGGAATTCATCCAGCAACGCCAGCTTGCGCTTTTCTATCAGGTGGATCCGGCTTACGGCGCGGGCGTTGAAGAAGCGTTGAAACAAGCGAAATAATCAGATCCGGGCGGATTACCGCCCTTTTTCCTGCTGCGCTACCCAATTTATCAACTGTCGGCGGGAAATCTTAATACCACCGCTGTCCAGCTCCGGTAGCAGATACCACCTTACCGGCCGCTGGAAACCCGCCAGCCTGGGCGCCGCCCAGGCTTCTAAAGCGCTTAACGACAGTTCCGGCTTTATCGCTACCAGCGCGACCGGCCGATGACCATATTCTTCGTCCTTTTTCGGCACAATAAATACCTGATCAACAGCGGGATGCGCTGCCAGCACCGCTTCCACCTGCTCTGGCTGAATGCCTTCGCCCGCGGAAAAAAACTGGTTATCCAGCCTGCCGGTTAGCTGAAGTTCACCTGCCACCCAGTGGCCACCATCACGAGTATGAAACCAGCCGTCCTCATCCACCAACGGCAGCAGCTCGCCATTTTGCCAGTAGCCACAGGCCAGCGCGGCCGACTGGAGCTGCACCTCGCCCGCCACCAGCCTGATGCGATGCCCTGCCAACGCCGTCCCCACGCCGACCGTTGCGCTGGCACGCTTAGCCGCGATGGTCGAGGCGGTTTCCGTCATGCCATAGCCACACCAGCAGGCAATGCCCTGCGCTTCTGCCTGCTGGGTAAGCGCTGGGGAAATGGCCGCACCGCCTAACAAAACCGTGCGCAGCTGTGTCGGGAGAGGTTGTTGCAACAAGCGCCAGAGCTGGGTCGGTACCAATGACGCAAAGCTGCACCGCGCCAGCGAGGCTGACAGCGTTGCGCCATCTGTCAGCGCCAGCCCGCCGCCAACGCTCAGCCAGCGCCAGAGGATCCCCTGACCGGAAACGTGATACAGCGGTAGCGAAAGCAGCCAGCTGTCCGCTGCGGTAAAACCCATCTTTTCTACCACGCCCTGCGCGCTGGCCAGATGCGCTTTAAAAGTATGGGCCGCTGCTTTTGGCCGCCCGGATGAGCCGGAGGTCAGCGTCAGCGTGGCGATAGTCTCCACCTGCCACTCATGCCTGACCGTTCCGCTTCGCGGCTGGCGCTGTAAGGCGGCTATCCCCGCAGGCGGATCGCCTTTTAACGTCAGGGCAAAATCGATATTCAATGAAGGCAGAAAATCTGTCTGGCTGGCAGGAAGCTGGGGATTTAGCGGCAACAGGCGAGCCCCACACTGCAACAAGGCAAGATACGCCAGTACGGCCTGCTCGCTGCTGTCTGCCTGTAGCACCACGCCACAGCCAGCATGAATGCCCTGACGGATAAAGCCTGCGGCGAGCTCGTCAATTTGCCGCGTCAGCTGCGACCAGCTAAGTGTACGCTGGCCTTGTCGGAGCGCACACGCTTTCGCTCTCTGCCGTGCCCAGTGCCGCCATGGCCAGTCGCTAAATGTTCGCATTTGGGTTTCTGATAAACCGTTATTCAGCGCTGCCATACCGTTACCAAATCGTCTGCCGTTAGCAGCGGCAAAGAAGAGTGCGGCCAGCGGCGAACCAGCTGCTGCTGCATCAGCGCCAGCGTATCCAGGCCGGGCGTGACGCCAGGCGTTAGCCATTCAGCCACGCGCGCCAGCTGCGTCAGGCCAAGGCTGGACTCCACCGACGAGCTGATGACTGCCGTCAGGCCTGCACGCTGTGCTTCAGCAATCAGCGTGCGTACCTGACTCAGGCTGCCTGTTAACATCGGTTTAATCACCACTGCACGCAGATGCGGTTCAGCGAGGGGCAAAAAATTTGCTTCACGTACGCTTTCATCCCACGCAAGCGCCAGGCCGGTTTCCCGGGCAAAAGTTCTGGATTCCTGCTGCGTGCGGCAAGGTTCTTCAATAAACGCAATGCGTGAACGCAGCTGTTCGGGTACTTTGCGGGCAAACTGATGTGCTTTCTCCAGGCTCCACTGCCGGTTGGCATCCAGCCGTAAGGTCAGGGTCGGTAACGCTTCCAGCAGCAATGCGGCGATCATGCCGTCACGCACCGGCTCATACAGGCCCACCTTCATTTTTGCTACTGGTGCTGACTGCTGAGAAAGCTGGCTGAACAGTTCATCGGGATCGCCCACGCAAAGCGTCGCGCTCTGATAGTTCCCCGCCTCAGGCAGTTCATCGTTCAGCTCGGCCAGCGCGCAGCTCACCCCAAATGCGACCGAAGGGAGCGGGCTTTCAGCCGGATTTTCTCCGTTACACCAGCTTTCCAGCCAGCAGGTCGCCGCCGCCAGCGCAGCATCCGGCGTTTCCTGGCTGAATCCGGGGAGCGGCGCAATCTCGCCCCACCCGACGGCCCCGTGGTCATTCAGCCTGACCAGCCAGCCACAGCGCGTTGTTACCCGACGATCGCGCAGCACCGTCCCGGCCGCCAAAAGTATGTTGTAACTAAGAAGCGTAGCCTGGCGCATTATGGATTACGCTTAAATCGACTGAAGTCGGGCTGGCGCTTCTGATTAAACGCATTACGTCCTTCCTGGCCCTCTTCAGTCATATAAAACAGCATGGTGGCGTTACCGGCCAGTTCCTGCAAGCCTGCCTGGCCATCACAGTCGGCATTCAGCGCGGCTTTCAAACAGCGCAGCGCCATCGGGCTGTTTTGCAGCATCTCGCGGCACCAGCACACCGTCTCTTTTTCCAGTTCGGCCAGCGGGACAACGGTATTGACCAGCCCCATATCCAGCGCCTGCTGAGCGTTGTACATCCGGCACAAGAACCAGATTTCGCGGGCTTTTTTCTGCCCGACGATGCGCGCCATATACGCCGCTCCCCAGCCGCCATCAAAAGAACCGACTTTTGGCCCGGTCTGGCCGAACTGCGCGTTATCAGCAGCAATGGTCAGATCGCACATCATATGCAGCACGTGCCCGCCGCCCACCGCATAACCCGCCACCATTGCCACAATCGGTTTAGGACAGGTGCGGATTTGCCGCTGGAAATCCAGCACGTTGAGATGATGAACGCCAGATTCGTCACGGTAACCGCCATAGTCGCCGCGAATTTTCTGATCGCCTCCGGCACAAAAAGCCTCGCTGCCTTCGCCGGTCAGGATAATTACGCCAATCTGTTCATCGTGGCGGGCATCGTTTAGCGCCAGCAGCATCTCCTTCACCGTCTGCGGCCGAAAGGCATTACGCACCTGCGGACGGTTGATGGTAATTTTGGCGATGCCGTCCAGCGATTTATGAAAACGTATATCGCTAAAACCGGCATCACACGCCTGCCATTCTACTGGCGCATAAAGGGTCGCTTCATCGGGATAGATCATGTTGATTCCTCAAGAGAGAGTTTCTGTGCCAGCAGCCGGCCAAAGGCGCCTGGATTAGCGCGATGCGCGTTATGACCCGCGGCAGGAATCGCGTCGCAGGGCAAGGCAGCCTGTCGGGCGAGCTGGCTAAACTTCGCGTCCTGCTCGCCGCATAGCGAATAAACCGGACAAGGCAGCCGCTGTAGTTCAGGCAGTAAATTGGGTTGCTTCGCCAGCGAGGTCGCCAGCAGCATGGAAGCCAGCGCCTGCGGATGATTATGGCTGCGCAGTGAAATCAGCTGCTGCCGCTGCGCTGCGCTGAGATCGGCAAAGACCGGCTGCCGATACCATTCGTCCAGCGTCTGGTGCAGCGGCTGCTGGCAAAAGCGTGTCGCCCAGCGCCGATCCACCGCCAGCCTGTGCGCTCTGTCGTCTGCGTTCAGGCCGTGGTGGGCGCTTTCTACCACCAGTCCGGCCAGTTCGGCTCCGCTGTGGCGGCAGGCATGAAACATGGCGATGCGCCCTCCGAGTGAATAACCGATCAGCCAGTAACGCCGGATGCGATGATGATGCAGCGTGGCAGTCAGTCGGGCTGAAAGCTGGTCAAAATCGCTAATCTGCTGCGCACGGGAACCGCCGTGGCCAGGGAGATCGATGCTGAGCTGCGGCCAGTCGCTGAATCCGGACTGAACAGGCAGCCAGTCCGCGCTGCTGCCCAAAAAGCCATGCAGCCAGACCAAAACCGGTCGGCTGCTGCGATGAGATCCCTGCCAGTGAGCATGCAAAATCATACGTCCCCCTTCACGGCAGCCGCCAGCAGGCTGGCGCCCTGGCAATCCTCAACCCGTAATTCAATCAAGGTGGCTTTTTCACTTAGCCAGGCTTGCTCAACAGCGGAAAGCAACGATGTCCAGTCCTGCGGCTGGTGATAGCGCAACGCAAACATCGCCGCCGCTGCGGAAAAATCCACCTGCTGCGGCATGGCAAAAAACCGCTCGCGCTGTTCGAGGGGCGTAGGGAGCAGTGAAAATATCCGGCCGCCATTGTTGTTTACTACGATCAGCACCAGCGGCGCAGTGACCTGCCTGAGTAACGCCAGGCTGTTGAGGTCATACAGTGCCGAAAGATCGCCGATCGCCGCCAGTAACGGTTTTTGGCTGGCGCGCTGGATACCTGCTGCGGTGGAAATTAATCCGTCGATGCCGCTGGCTCCCCGGTTAGCGAAAACGGGATAGCCCGCGGGAAGCTGAGCAAAGGCATCGACCAGGCGAATAGTCAGGCTGTTGCCGAGAAACAAACTGCCTTCTGGCGGCAACAGCGCTGGCAACAGCGCGGCCAGCCGGGCTTCGCCAAACTGCGTCAGTTTGCGTCTGAGCCGGGTTTGCGTCTCATTCGCCAGCGTCGTTAAGGAAGGCGCCCAGCAGGGCTGGGCAACGGCAGGATGCGCGGCCAGCCAGGCGGCAATACCGGCCTTAATACGACGGCTGCGATGATGGGCAGGATCGAGGCGGCCCGGCAGCGGATCGATCAGCCACCAGGCATCCGGCTGAGCGGCTGCCAGCCAGGAGGTGACGTTTTTACCGGTCAGATGGCCACCAAACTGCACGATGATTTGCGTCTGCGATAACGTTTCCCGCGCATGGGGTTCACGCAGCCAGACTTCCGCGCAGGGCAACGGCATGCCGGTTTGCGACTGCACATCTGCCAGTAAAGGCCAGCCCAGTTCAGCCGCCCATGCTGCCAGCCGCTCGCCCTCTTCGGCACTCATTTTGCCCGCAACGATGAGTCCACGCCTCTGCCGCCAGCTGTGCCAGTCACTCGCTACAGGCGTACTTTGACTTTCATCCAGCGTTAGCCAGCGCTGGTCATCATGCCACCAGCGGCCAAGCGGGTCGTACCAGCGCTGAAACGTCTCGCCTTCTTCGCCATACAGCGGCTCTGCCAGAGGACAATTAATATGTACCGCTCCTGACGAATGCCGTTGCAAAAGCGCATCGATGGCGGAGACCAGCCAGCGAGCCGGAATATCAGGCGAAGGACGAGGTAAATTCAGGGAACCACTGATATGTGAGGCAAAAATGCCGGTCTGACCGATAGCCTGATTCGCGCCGCAGTCAATCAGCTCTGGCGGCCGATCGGCGCTGATAACAATCAGGCGTTCCCCGGTCAGGCTTGCTTCAATAACCGCAGGATAAAGGTTGGCGACGGCAGTCCCGGAAGTCACAATAATCGCTACCGGTTGACGGCTCGCTTTTGCCAGGCCAAGTGCGAGATGTCCAAGGCCGCGCTCGTCGAAATGCGTATGGCAAATCATGCGTTTCCCGGCTTCAAGCGTCAGCGGTGCAGAGCGCGAGCCTGGCGCGATGCAGATGTGCTCCACCCCGTGGCGGGTTAAGGCATGAAGGATCACGGCAGCCCAGCTGCGGTTGAAGATACTGTGTGACATAACCCACTCCAGATCAAACAAGCAGCGGGCAGTATAAAAGAGCCTTCAGCGGCTCATTTTGATTTAAGCCAGGATTAACGCGCTATTTCCAGTTTTGTAACAAAAGCATCTTTCCGGCGCAGAACAGGCGCGCACCAGGCGTAATAAAACAAAACGGGCGCCCCGAAGGACGCCCGTCTCTGCACAACGCAATGATTAGCGACGTGCTAGCAGTAAACCGACAACCAGACCCAGAGTGGCACCAACGCCGATACCCTGCCATGGTTTTTCGTGTACGTATTCATCGGCACGGCTGGCGACCTGCTTAGCGCGATAGTAGTAGGTGTCGGAAGCATTGCTGACGCGAGCTTTAACGTCGTTCAGCGACTTCTCAGCCTTCGCTTTCAGCTCAACATACTTCTGATCGGCCGGATCGCCAGAGGATTTCAGCACCTCTTCCAGCGTTTCGGTCAGCAGCGCCAGATCGTCATCGAGACGGGTATCTTGTGGATCGATTTCAGTTGCGTTAGCCATAACATCTCCTTGTGCGAATAATATTCTTCAATAACTATAGACACTTTCCACCGCTTTGCTTCCCGTGCAGGCCAGGAATCGCCTGATAATGCATTATTATTTTGCGCTGTCCCAAACGTTGCATTAGGGTTGCGTGCTTCAGGGCTGTTGCGTTAAACCCGTGTGAAGTCCTTTTTCAGCGGACGATCGTAAAACGCGTGAAAGCAGATGAAATCACTGCTTTTATCGGATTTATCTGTTAAGTTTTTGCCTGACTGAATTTCTGACGCCACATGCTGTCGTAAAACCCTGTGACCCGCTCACAATTCAGATTAAATGACGACCTGCTTGCAGGTCAGCCCTGAAAGTGCAACAGCACAACAGTCACTACAAACTCCGTTCAGCAAAGGAAATGACTCTGGCATGAATCGAAGAATGTTTATGAAAGCGTCAATGGCTTTCGCTACGGTAAGCGGGATGTCCGGTTTATCGACTTTATTTGCGCAGGCCGCCTGGGCAGATACCGATATCGCCGACGGCACGGCGAAAAATTTTGATTACGACGTGCTGAAGAAGATGGCCGCAGACCTTGCGAAAAAGCCTTACGGCGGCGCGCCAGCTCCCCTGCCGGAAACGCTGGCGACGATGACGCCACAGGCTTACAACGAAATTCAGTACGACGCCAGTCACTCGCTGTGGAACGACATTCCCAATCGCGAACTTGACGTCCAGTTTTTCCATGTCGGGATGGGCTTTAAACGCCGCCTGCGCATGTTCTCAGTTGATAACAACCGTCAGGCGCGCGAGATCCATTTCCGCCCGGAGCTGTTCAACTACAACAATGCCAAAGTGGACACCAAACAGCTGGAAGGCAAAACCGATCTGGGCTTTGCTGGCTTCCGCGCCTTCAAAAAGCCTGAACTGGCAAGCAAAGACATCGTTTCCTTCCTCGGTGCCAGCTACTTCCGCGCCGTCGATGAAACCTATCAATACGGCTTGTCCGCTCGCGGCGTTGCGATTAATACTTTCGGCAGTAAAGAAGAGTTCCCGGACTTCACCGCCTTCTGGTTTGATACGCCAAAAGCGGATGACACCACCTTTACCGTCTATACATTGCTGGATGGCGAAAGCTGTACGGGCGCATTTAAATTCATCATCCACTGCGAAGAGAAACGCGTGGTGATGGAAGTGGAAAATCATCTGTATGCCCGCAAAGATATCGATCAGTTGGGTATTGCGCCGATGACCACCATGTTCAGCTGCGGCAATAACGAACGTCGTATGTGTGACACCATTCATCCGCAGATCCACGACTCCGATCGTCTGGCAATGTGGACCGGCAACGGCGAGTGGATCTGCCGTCCGCTGAACAATCCGCAGCGTCTGACATATAACGCTTATCAGGATGAAAACCCGCGCGGCTTCGGCATGTTGCAGCTTAATCATGATTTCCAGGATTATCAGGACGTGATTGGCTGGTACAACAAGCGTCCCAGCCTGTGGGTTGAGCCGGTTGGTAAATGGGGCAAAGGGGCCATCAACCTGATGGAGATCCCGACGACCGGCGAAACGCTGGATAATATTGTCTGCTTCTGGCGTCCGGCTGACGCGATCAAGGCGGGAAGCGAGCACAGCTTTAGCTATAAGCTCTACTGGAGCGGTCTGCCACCGGTACGCAGCGGCCTTTCTCGTGTTAACGCAACCCGTACCGGCATGGGCGGTTTCCCGGAAGGCTGGGCGCCGGGTGAGCATTACCCGGATGTCTGGGCGCGTCGTTTCGCCGTTGATTTTGTCGGTGGCGATCTGAAGGCGGCTGCACCGAAAGGCATTGAGCCGGTGATTACGACGACGTCAGGCACGATTAAGCAGGTTGAAATCCTCTACGTCGAACCGATTGACGGCTATCGCATCCTGTTTGACTGGTATCCGAACAGCCCGTCAACCGAGCCGGTGAACCTGCGTCTGTTCCTGCGCACGAAAGATGAAACGCTGACTGAAACCTGGCTGTATCAATATTTCCCACCCGCGCCAGACAAGCGTAAATATGTCGATGACCGCCAGATGACGGCGGGCTAACACGACAAGGGCGAAGATATTCTCAGCTGGGGTTAGTGACTTACAGCAAGCGGAACATGGGCGAAGAGATCTTCGCCCATTTTTTTATCTGTCATACTATTTTGAACACGCCAGGGGTTCACTATTCAGCGAAAGCCATATGCCAGATCTCCAGCGTGCTCAGGTAATCAACCGGGTTACGAGAAGTATGACCTCACTCGCGGTTGAAAGCCTTGATGGGTACAGTAATTAAATAACAGCAGGTAAAAATGTCCGATCCCGTTCAGTCATCTTTACGACTATTGCAAATGTGCTGCGAGCTTCATCGCATGGGCTACCAGGAGCTGCAAATTTATCCGGCGATGTCACCTTCTGGCGTTCACTGGCGCCTGACGCTTGCGCCGGCTGCGATATTTAGCAACTGGCACAGCTGTCCTGACGAGCGTTCAGAATTGCGGGTTCATTATGGCAGTGGCGACGGTGATGCGCCTTTTGGTTGGGAGGCAAGCAGAAGCCTTACCCCTCTGCAACTGGCGCAGAAGTTTATTCAGCACTGGCCCGAGCTGGCGAAATGCTGCAAAGGCAACAATGAATCTTATCGCGCCTGGCTGGCTGAATTAACCACTTTTTGCTTGAAAAACAAAGCGTTACCATATTTTCAGGCTGACTGGCCTTGCGATTTTACTCAGGGTATTCCGTTAACCAACGGACAGTTTTTTCCACAGCTTCCGGAGACAAAACGGAGAAAAAGAAGCAGCCGCCTGCTGCGACTGCTAAAACGATTACCTTTTATCTGATACGTGCAATAAGGCCCGTTTACTTCTCCATATCCACATGCGGAATATTATCTTCCAGATAAACATCGCTCACCGTTTTAAAGCCAAAGTGGCCATAAAACGCCTGCAAATGCGCCTGAGCAGAGAGCTTGATTTTATGCTGAGGCCAGTGTTCTTTGCAGAGATCGACAGCCTGCTCCATTAAACGATTGCCGAGACTCAATCCACGCGCCTCGCTGGAGACGATGACCCGGCCAATTTTCACCGGCTGACTGTGTTCTTCAGGCGAAAGAATGCGGGCATAGGCCAGTAGCCGATCGTCAAACCAGCCCAGCAAATGACGATTTTCATGCGCCAAATCGGCGCCATCAATATCCTGATAGGCGCAGTTCTGCTCAACAACAAATACCGCATTACGCAAAGCCAGCAGCTGATAAAGCAGCGGCGCGCTTAGCTCGCTATGATGTAAATCCTGCCAGATAATATTCATTTTTTCCCTCGGTTGCCGCAAAGGATCCTGCTACGCTTTTCAAAAAAGTCTCGCCCTGTCTGGTTCTTTATCATCAGCGCGCGACGTCGGCCTGTCGATTCTGAAAGAGGTTATGCATGATCCCGCTCGCCAGTAACAGTGACTATTTCGACCAATCTTTCAGTAAGCTGGATTTTTCGGCCTCGCGTTTAGAAGGCACCAGCTTCGAAGAGTGTGAATTCAAACACTGTAACTTTACCTCAGCACGCCTGACCCGATGCAAATTTATTAACTGCACCTTCAGTCATTGTAATCTTAGCGTGATGGAGATCATCGGTTCGCGTTTCACTGAAATCAGTTTTGACGAGTGCAAACTCAGCGGTATTGACTGGACCCGGGCGCACTGGCCAGCATTCAGTCTTGCTCCTGAGCTGCAATTCACAAAGTCGATTTTGACTAATGCTTCTTTTTTTGGCCTGACGCTACGCGGCCTGAAACTGGAAGAGTGCCGGCTGAACGAGGTCGATTTCAGAGAGTGCGATCTCTCTTCTGCTGAAATTATCCGCTGCGACCTGGCAGGGAGTTTGTTCGGTAATACGAATCTCCGGGAAGCCGATTTTACCGATTCCTGGGACTTTCAAATCGATGTGCTGAACAACGCTGTCGCCCGCGCAAAATTTTCCCGTCTTGAAGCGGTAAGCCTGCTGGAAAGTCTGGGTATTGAGCTGGTTGATTAACGGCGGGTTAACCGAGCGGCAGATGAAAAAAACGGGCTCCAGAGAGCCCGTTTTCCATCAACTACATCAGCGGCTGGGCCATCTGCACCAGTGAGATCAGCGGCTGAGGATAGATACCCAGCAGCAGGACCAGAATGGCTGAAATCAGCACCACCACACCGCCCGCGGTAAATGCCCAGTTGGCTGGCGTATCACGCTGTAACAGCTCCGGCGGCGTCAGATAAAGGCTGACGGTGACGCGCAGATAGTAGTAAAGGCCAATGGCGCTCCCTACCACTACCGCACCGGTCAGCCACCACAAATTGGCGCTCACACCCACCGCGATAACGTAAAACTTACCGATAAAGCCTAACGTCATCGGGATCCCCGCCAGCGACAGCATCATCACGGTCATCACCGCCGACAGGATTGGGCGATGCCAGAACAGACCACGATACGAATACAGGGAGTCTGCATCCGGGCCGCGGTACGGGCTGGACATCAGGCTTACCACGCCAAAGGCACCCAGGCTGCTAAACAGATATCCCGCCAGATAAACGCCTACCGCTTCCAGCGACAGCTGATGCGTCTGAATGGCAATCAGCGCCACCAGCAGATAGCCCAGATGCGCAATCGACGAATAGCCCAGCAGACGCTTGATATTGCTCTGCGAAATCGCCATCAGGTTGCCGAACAGAATCGACGCAACGGCAATAATCGCCAGCACCAGACGCACAGCCTCGCTGTCAGCCGCTGGCGCGTACAGGAACAGACGCATCACCACGCCAAAAATGGCGATTTTGCTGGCGGTGGCGAGGAAAGTTGAGACCGGCGCAGGCGCGCCCTGATAGACATCCGGCGTCCACAGGTGGAAAGGCACCAGCGAGAGCTTAAAGCCAAGCCCAACGATCATCATCCCCAGGCCGGCCAGCAGCAGCGGCTGATGCAGCATACTGTCGTTCAGGCTGTGACCGAGCGCGACAAAGCCCAGATTGCCGGAGTCGGCGTAAAGTAGCGCCATACCAAACAGCAGAAACGATGAAGCCACTGCCGACATAATGGTGTACTTGATGCTGGCTTCCAGCGAGCGTTTTTGCTGGAAGGCATAACCGACCAGGCCAAACAGCGGCAGAGAAATCAGCTCAATACCGATAAACATGGACGCCAGATGATTCGCGCTGGCCAGCACAATGCCGCCCAGCGCCGCAATCAGCACCAGCAGATAGAACTCTTCCCGGTTATCCGGGTAAGTCTCCAGCCACGGGTAAGCAAAGGTACAGGTCGCCAGGCTGGCAAGGATCACCAGCCCGGTATAGAGCATTGAAAAACCATCGACCCGCAGCAGCGGCGTGACGTCCATTGGCGCGGCCTGCCCGACAAACCAGAGCGAGAACAGCGCCAGGTTAAGGCCAACTACCGCCAGCGTGGCGTTGACGAAGTGGTTGCGTCGCCACGCAATGGACAGCATCACCACGACTACCGTCAATCCGACGATCAGCATCGGCAGAAGCGCGATCAATTGTTGAGGAGTTATTGTCATGGCGAGTTACGGCCTTGTAGTTGAAATTGAAGCGGTGTACCACTGCTGAATATTGCTCATGGCAGCATGTGAGGTATCCAGAATCGGCTGCGGATAAACGCCCAACAGCACCAGCAGAACCACCAGCACCATAATCATCAGGAACTCACGCGGCGACATCCCGCGCAGCGGCGTTTCTGACTTTGGCGCACCGTAATAGGCGCGCTGCATCATGATCAGCGAGTAAACGGAAGCGAAAACCAGGCCAAATGTCGCAACAACGATAATAACCGGTACCGACTGGAAGCTGCCGGTGAGGATCATAAATTCCCCCACGAAGTTCCCGGTGCCCGGCATGCCAAGGTTGGCAACGGCAAAAAATAGCGACAGACCCGGTAGCCATTTAATGCGCGACCACAGACCGCCCATCTGGCGCATATCGCGGGTATGCAGGCGTTCATAAAGCTGGCCGCACAGAATAAACAGTGCCGCAGCAGACAGACCGTGAGCAATCATCTGTACTACCGCGCCCTGGAACGCCAGCTGGCTGCCGGTGTAGATGGCGATCAGCACAAAGCCCATATGCGAGATAGAGGTATAAGCGATCAGGCGCTTGATATCGTACTGCGAGAACGCCATCCACGCGCCGTAGAAAATACCGATAATCCCCAGCCACATCGCAATCGGCGCAAACTCTGCCGATGCATTGGGGAACAGCGGCAGCGCAAAGCGCAGCAGGCCGTAAGCTGCGGTTTTCAACAGGATCCCCGCGAGGTCAACCGAACCTGCCGTTGGTGCCTGACTGTGCGCATCGGGCAGCCAGCCATGCAGCGGCACAACCGGCATTTTCACCGCGAAAGCGATAAAGAAGCCGAGCATCAGCATATATTCAACGCTGTTCGACATCGGCGTTTTCAGCAGATCTTCGTAGTTGAAGGTCCACACGCCGGTGGCGTTGTAGTTGACGAAAACCAGCGCCAGAATGGCAATCAGCATCACCAGGCCGCTGGCCTGCGTATAGATAAAGAATTTGGTCGCGGCGGTAATACGTGTCTTCCCGTCCGAGGCTTTATGACCCCAAAGTGCGATGAGGAAATACATCGGCACCAGCATCATTTCCCAGAAGAAGAAGAACAGGAACATGTCGATGGCAAGGAACACGCCAATCACGCCGCCGAGGATCCACAACAGGTTAAGGTGGAAGAAGCCCTGCCATTTTTCAATCTCGTTCCATGAACAGAGAATAGCCATCACGCCAAGCAGGCCGGTAAGCACGACCATCAGCAGCGACAGACCGTCCAGCGCCAGGTGCACGCTAATGCCAAAACGTGGGATCCACGAATGCGAAAATTCAGACTGCCACTGTGGCAGGCCCACAGCCTGCGTTAACGAATAGCCGCCCTGCAACCAAAGTTGCAACGATAGCGCCAGCGTCAGTCCCATTGCGATCAGCGCGATCCAGCGCGGCAGCTTGACGCTAAAGCGTTCCAGCTGCCAGCACAGCAGGCCACCGATGAACGGGATTAATATTAGCCAGGGTAATAACATGGCGATCTCTTCCCTTCTTTAGTCCCCGTTTGGGCTATCTTGCTCGGTATTTCGTTTTCCGGCAGTGCTCGCAATCCTCACATACCAAAGTATGCTGCGGTTGCTCCGCGCTGGCGGTAAACGAACTCCCTTCGCCGATTACGCCCGTTGTTCCGGGGAATATTTTTAAAAATATTTTTATTGGGATGAAGCAGCCTGCCTCATCCCCCGCTCACAAACCTTTAAACCACCATCAGCAGCGCCAGCACGACCACTGCACCAACGCTCATGGAAGCGACATACCAGCGCAGATAGCCGTTCTCGCTGACTACCAGCCCTTTGTTCGCCAGACGGGAGAACAGCGCCGGGATATTCATCAGCCCGTTCAGCGGATCGCTTTTCAGTACCCAGGCGACAAACAGGTAAGGCTTGACGAAAACCTTGTCATACAGCCAGTCGAAGCCCCAGGCAGCAAACCACCAGGTAGAGAAGAAGCGTCCCGGTGCGCTGCTGGCGATACTGTTTACCAGTGAGCGTTTACCCAGCCACAGGAACGCCGCGAGCAGGATGCCGACAATCGCTACCACGCCCGAGGTGATTTCCAGTGTCAGCACGCTGCCGTGCGCCAGTTCCGTCGTTTCTGGCAGTACGCCTCTGAGCGGTGGAACAATCAGTGCACCAATAAAGGTTGAGAGGATCAGCAGCACGATTAGCGGCAAATGATGCGTAATGCCTTTGCCCGCGTGCGCGTGAATTTTTTCTTCGCCATGGAAGGTAATAAAGATCATACGGAAGGTGTAGAGCGAGGTCATAAATGCGCCGACCAGACCCGCAACCATCAGGTTAATGTGTCCATTTGCCAGCGCGCCCGCCAGGATCTCATCCTTACTGAAGAAGCCCGCGGTAATCAGCGGTAACGCTGACAGCGCCGCGCCGCCCACCAGGAAGCAGACATACACCAGCGGAATGCTTTTACGCAGGCCGCCCATCTTGAAGATGTTCTGCTCATGATGGCAGGCAAGGATCACCGAACCGGAAGAGAGGAACAGCAGCGCTTTAAAGAACGCATGGGTCATCAGATGGAAAATGGCCGCGTCCCACGCCTGAACGCCCAGCGCGAGGAACATATAGCCAATCTGACTCATGGTTGAGTAAGCCAGCACGCGTTTGATATCGGTCTGCACCAGCGCGGCAAAGCCTGCCAGCACCAGCGTTATCGCACCAATAATCCCCACCAGATGCAGCACTTCCGGCGTCAGCAGGAACAGACCGTGACTGCGGGCAATCAGGTAAACGCCTGCCGTCACCATGGTTGCGGCGTGGATCAGCGCGGAAACCGGCGTTGGGCCTGCCATTGCATCGGCCAGCCAGGTTTGCAGCGGCAGCTGAGCAGATTTACCTACCGCGCCACCCAGCAGCATCAGCGTCGCCCATTGCAGCATGTGGTTATCCGCCGCGAAGTGCGCAGGCGCCAGCTCAACCATCTCGCGGAAGTTCAGCGTGCCCAGTTCGTTGTAGAGGATAAACAACGCAAACGCCAGGAACACATCGCCCACACGGGTGATGATAAAGGCTTTCATGGCCGCCGCGCCGTTTTTCGGATCGGTGTAGTAGAAGCCAATCAGCAGGTAGGAGCAAAGCCCCACCCCTTCCCAGCCCAGATACATTAGCATCAGGTTATCGGCCAGCACCAGAACCACCATGCTGGCGATAAACAGGTTGGTATAGGCAAAGAAGCGCGAATAGCCCTCTTCTCCCCGCATATACCAGGAGGCAAACATGTGGATAAAGAAGCCCACGCCGGTAACAACCGACAGCATGGTCAGTGATAAACCGTCCAGCGTCAGGTTGACCTTGATATCAAAGTTGCCAACGTGCATCCAGGTCCACAGCGCCTGATTAAATACGGGCTGTCCCTGGCTGAAGAAGTCTATACCGACCCAGATCGTGACCAGCGCCGCCAAACCGACGGAACCCATTCCCACCGTTGCCGACAGGTTTTCTGACCAGCGGCCGCGGGAAAAAGCCAGCAGCAAAAAGCCAATCAGCGGGAACAAAATGGTTAAATAGAGAAGATTCATCCGCGCATCTCACTCACTTTGTCAATGTTGAGGTTCTGGCTACGACGATGCAGCTGCAGCAACAGCGCCAGGCCGATACTGGCCTCCGCTGCGGCAAGGCTGATCGCCAGGATATACATCACCTGGCCGTCGGCTTGTCCCCAGTAGCTCCCCGCCACCACGAACGCCAGCGCTGCCGCGTTAATCATGATTTCGAGGCTAATCAGCATAAACAGCAGGTTACGACGAATAATCACGCCAGTGAGGCCGAGGACAAAGAGAATAGCCGCCAGAATGAGGCCATGTTGCAAAGGGATCATGCGTGTTCCTCCTTCTTGCTTTTTGCTGCATCCGCAGGACGGTTACTCAGGACTTCGCCAGCACGCTGCTCGCGGCCAATGTGGTAAGCCACCACCAGACCCGCCAGCAGCAGCATGGAAGCCAGTTCCACCGCCAGCACGTAAGGACCAAACAGGCTGATACCCACGGCTTTGGCATCAATCATGGTGCCGTCAATGCCCTGATCGTTGATTGAGCGAATGGCGTAAACCACTACGCCCAGCAGCAGCAACGAGAGCAGCCCCGGCCCAAACCAGACGCCGGGCTTGAGCCATTCGCGCTCCTGAGCCTGAACGCTGTCGCCCAGGTTGAGCATCATCACCACGAACACAAAAAGCACCATAATCGCCCCGGCATAGACGATGATTTCCAACGCACCGGCGAAATAGGCGCCCAGCGTGAAAAACACCCCGGCAATCGCCAGCAGGGAGATAATCAGATACAGCAGTGCGTGGACCGGGTTAGTGTGGGTAATAACGCGCAACGTCGTTAGCACCGCCACCAGTCCGCAAAGATAAAATGCAAATTCCATGCCTGGCTCCTTAAGGTAACAAGCCCTTGACGTCGATGGGTTTGGCTTCATTGGCCGCTTCGCCTTTGTCCTTGCCATCAATCGCCATACCCGCCATCCGGTAGAAGTTATATTCCGGATATTTGCCCGGACCGGAAATCAGCAGGTTTTCTTTTTCATACACCAGATCCTGACGCTTGAACTCACCCAGTTCGAAGTCTGGGGTAAGCTGAATCGCAGTGGTCGGGCAAGCCTCTTCACACAGGCCACAGAAAATGCAGCGCGAGAAGTTGATACGGAAGAATTCGGGATACCAGCGGCCATCGGCCATTTCCGCTTTTTGCAGCGAGATACAGCCTACCGGACAGGCTACTGCGCAAAGGTTACAGGCGACGCAGCGTTCCTGACCATCGGGATCGCGTGTCAGCACAATACGCCCACGGTAGCGCGGCGGCAGGTAAACCGGCTCTTCCGGATACATCATGGTTTCACGCTTAGCAAACGCGTTAGAACCAATCAGCACGATACTGCGTACCGTTGTGCCAAATCCCACCAGAATGTCTTTAATATTCATCGATTAACCCCAAACTCACGCGTTGTACAGAATCACTGCGGCGGTCGCCAGCAGGTTCAACAGCGTCAACGGCAAACAGACTTTCCAGCCAAACGACATCACCTGGTCATAGCGCGGACGCGGTAGCGCAGCACGAATCAAAATGAACATCACCATGAAGAACGCCGTTTTGATGGCGAACCAGAAAATCGGCGGCAGCCACGGACCGTTCCAGCCGCCGAAGAACAGCGTCACAATCAGAGATGAAACGGTGACGATACCGACGTATTCACCCACAAAGAACAGACCGAACTTCATCCCGGCGTATTCAATATGATAACCGTCGGCCAGTTCCTGCTCCGCTTCCGGCTGGTCAAAAGGATGACGGTGACAGACCGCAACGCCCGCAATGGCGAAGGTGATAAAGCCAAAGAACTGCGGAATAATGTTCCACAGATGCTGCTGGCTGTTAACGATATCCACCATATTGAACGAGCCTGCCTGCGCCACCACGCCCATCAGCGACAGGCCAAGAAACACCTCATAGCTCAGGGTTTGCGCCGACGCACGCATCGCGCCCAGCAGGGAGTATTTGTTGTTACTGGACCAGCCCGCGAACAGCACGGCGTAAACAGCCAGGCCAGCCATCATCAGGAAGAACAGGATGCCGATATTTAAATCGGCCCCCATCCAGGTCGAAGTGACGGGCACAATCGCCATCGCCAGCAGCAGCGAGGTAAAAGCGATCATTGGCGCGAGGGTAAAGATCACCCGGTCGGTAAACGGCGGCGTCCAGTCCTCTTTAAAGAACATTTTGATCATATCCGCCACCAGCTGAAGCGAGCCGCCCCAGCCGACGCGGTTAGGTCCATAGCGGTTCTGGAACAGCCCGAGCAGGCGACGTTCGCCAAAGCTCATAAACGCGCCACAGCCCACTACCACAAACAGGATCACCAATGCTTTAACGACGGCAATAATCACATCAGTAACTTCCGGTGTTAACCAACTCATTGCGCCGCCTCCCGCAGATTGTCAATATTGGCACCCAACAGGAATGGCGGGATGCCCGGCATGCCTAACGGCAGTCCTACCTGCCCCGCCTGCAACGTTGCCGAGAAACGTACCGGCAGACGCAGGGTTTCTCCTGAACAGCCAAACTCCACAAAGGTGCCGGCATTCACGCCCAGCTTCTCGGCATCAGCCGGATTGACCACCACATAAGGCGTAGCCATACGCTGTTGGAAAACGGGCGAGCGCTGACTCATCTCTTCACTGCCGAACAGCTGGAAATAAGGGGCGACACGCCAGTTGTCCGCCTGACCGGTAAAGGCAACGGGCACGTTATCAAACCAGCCCAGGTGGCTGTCGCCTGCTTCAAACAGGCGCACACCCGGATCGCCGTTACGCAGCTTGCCGCCCACTTCATCCTGGAATTTGTTCCAGGCCTGCGGGGAGTTCCAGCCCGGCGCCCAGGCAAACGGGATCTGCGAACGGGCAGCGCCCGGCTGGTTGTTCCCTTCCATTGAGAAGGCGAACATGGTGTCTTTGTCCTGCGGCTGGCGCGGCTCATGCACGCTGATGTTTGCACGCATCGCCGTACGACCACTGGCACGTGCTGGTGAACGCGCCAGTTTCTGACCACGGATACGGAAGCTGGCATCCGGCGCGGCCTCTTTGATTCCGGCCAGCTGAGGGAAGGCGGCTATACAAGCATCGATAACGTGGTCGAGCTGTGTCCAGTCCACTTCGCGGCTGCTGATGGTGCTCTGGAGCGAATGCAGCCAGCGCCAGCTTTCCAACATTTCCACTTTGTCGTCGTAGTAAGCAGGATCGTAAACCTGGAAGAAACGCTGCGCGCGACCTTCCTGATTGACTACCGTGCCGTCGCTTTCGGCAAAGCTTGCGGTGGAGAGGATCAAACCGGCTTTTTCAACAGTGCGGGTGCGCTGATGATCGATAACGATGACGTTTGGCGTATTGCTTAGCGCCGCATCTACCTGAGCGGCAGGCGCGTGACGATAGAGATCGTTTTCCATAATGATCACCGCATCTGCCGAACCCTCTTTCAGCTCGCCCAACACGGCATCCAGCGATTTCCCGCCAATCATGCCCAGTCCAACGCTGTTGGCGGCACCCGCCAATAGCGTAATCCCGACCTCTGCGCCGCGACCTTTCAGCGCTTTAGCCACGTTGGCAGCAGCCTGAATGGTGGCTTCGCTACCGGCATGAGTGCCGGCAATAATCAGCGGCTTTTTCGCACCGGCCAGCGCCTGAACAACCACATCGATTTTGCCGCTGAGGGCGCGATCGATGCCCTCAACTGCCGGTGCAGTCTCATCCAGCGCGTGAGCAATCGCGAAACCGACGCGAGCCTGATCTTCAACCGGCGCGCGATAGCTCCATGCGGCAATATCATCGAGGCGAGTGGCATCAACGTGGGTGACAAACAGCGGATGTTTGGCGTGCTGACCAATATTCATGATGGCGGCAATCTGCCAGTCGGACACTTTCTGCGCGGCGGCCATGTCACGCGCTTTGCCTTTCACGGCCTGCCGTACGGAAAGCGCCACGCGGGCACCGACCTGCGTCAGGTCTTCGCCCAATACCAGTACCGCATCATAGCTTTCGATTTCACGCAGCGCAGGCGTATGCACACCGCTGTCGCGCAGAACCTTCAGCATCAGCTCCAGCCGCGACTGCTCGCCCGATGGAATGCCAGTAGAGAAGTTTTCCGCACCGACCAGCTCACGCAGTGCAAAGTTGCTTTCGACGCTGGCGCGAGGTGAACCAATGCCGATCACTTTTTTCGCCTGGCGCAGTACGTCAGCCGCGCCCTGCATCGCCTGTTCAGCGTTCAGGGCAATCCAGTCATTGCCACGGCGCTGCATTGGCTGGCGAGGACGATCTTTAAGATTGACGTAGCCGTAACCGAAACGCCCGCGGTCGCAAAGGAAGTACTGGTTTACGGTGCCGTTATAGCGGTTTTCAATACGACGCAGTTCGCCATAGCGCTCACCCGGGCTGGTATTACAGCCGATGCTGCACTGCTGGCAGATGCTTGGCGCATACTGCATGTCCCATTTACGGTTATAGCGTTCGGAGTGCGTTTTATCGGTGAATACGCCGGTCGGGCAGATTTCCACCAGGTTGCCGGAAAACTCGCTTTCCAGCGTACCGTCTTCCGGGCGGCCGAAGTAGACGTTATCGTGCGCGCCGTACACGCCAAGATCGGTGCCGTCCGCGTAATCTTTGTAGTAGCGTACGCAACGGTAACAGGCGATACAGCGGTTCATTTCGTGAGAGATGAACGGGCCAAGGTCCTGGTTACGGTGGGTTCGCTTGGTAAAGCGATAGCGACGGAAGCTGTGGCCAGTCATCACGGTCATATCCTGCAAATGGCAGTTACCGCCTTCTTCACAGACCGGGCAATCATGCGGGTGGTTGGTCATCAGCCACTCCACCACGCTTTCACGGAATTCTTTTGCCTCGCCATCATCAATAGAGATGAAGGTGCCGTCAGACGCTGGCGTCATACAGGACATCACCAGGCGGCCACGCGTATCTTCGGCATTTTGGAATTGCTTCACCGCACACTGGCGGCAGGCACCGACGCTACCGAGCGCCGGGTGCCAGCAAAAATAAGGAATATCAAGGCCAAGAGAGAGGCAAGCCTGTAGCAGGTTGTCCGCTCCATCGACATCGTATTCTTTACCGTCTACATGAATTGTAGCCATAGTGAACTTGCTCAAGTAAGGCCCGGGGTTAATCGGGCGTTAAACATAAACTGTTATCTGCGCGTAAGCGTCGTTTTACCAGCGAGCCTTCAGCAGGTTGGCCTGAATACCGGCGATCGCATGCGCGTTGCTGTAAACCTGCGGCGCAATGCCTGCTTCGAATTCTTCGCGGAAATATTTGATTGCGCTTTGCAGTGGCTCGACTGCACCTGGCGCATGCGCACAGAACGTTTTACCCGGGCCAAGCTGGCGGCAGAGCTGCAACAGGGTTTCGATATCGCCCGGCTGCCCTTCTTTACGTTCCAGCGCGCGCAGAATTTTTACGCTCCACGGCAGGCCATCACGACAGGGCGTGCACCAGCCGCAGGATTCACGGGCGAAAAACTCTTCCAGGTTACGCACCAGCGAAACCATATTGATTTCGTGGTCGACGGCCATGGCCAGCGCGGTGCCCAGACGACTGCCCGCTTTGCCAATGCTGGCAAATTCCATCGGCAAATCGAGGTGGGATTCGGTCAGGAAATCGGTTCCTGCCCCGCCCGGCTGCCAGGCTTTAAACTTCAGGCCATCACGCATGCCGCCGGCATAGTCTTCGAGGATTTCACGCGCGGTGGTGCCAAACGGCAGCTCCCAAACGCCCGGATTTTTTACCCGACCCGAGAAGCCCATCATTTTGGTGCCGGTATCGTCGCTTTTGGAGATGTTTTTGTACCAGTCGACGCCGTTAGCCAAAATTGCCGGAACGTTAGAAAGCGTCTCAACGTTGTTTACGCAGGTTGGCTTGCCCCATGCACCCGCAGATGCCGGGAACGGCGGTTTCGAACGAGGATTCGCGCGACGGCCTTCCAGCGAGTTGATCAGCGCCGTTTCTTCGCCGCAGATATAACGACCTGCGCCGGTATGCACGATCAGCTCAAAATCAAAACCGGTACCGAGGATGTTTTTCCCCAGATAACCGGCCTCTGTCGCTTCAGCAATAGCGCGACGCAAATTGACAGCGGCTTCAATATATTCGCCGCGCAGGAAGATGTAGCCACGGTAGGCTTTTAGCGCAAACGCACTGATCAACATGCCTTCCACCAGTTGGTGTGGCATTTGCTCCATCAGCAAGCGGTCTTTGTAGGTGCCTGGTTCCATCTCATCCGCGTTACACAGCAGATATCGGATGTTCATGGATTCATCTTTCGGCATCAGGCTCCACTTCAGTCCCGTGGAGAAACCTGCGCCGCCACGGCCTTTCAGACCTGAATCTTTCACCGCCGCCACAATCTCATCCTGAGACAGAGTTTTCAGCGCCTTATCGGCACCTGCGTAGCCATTTTTGCTGCGGTATTCGTCAAAGAAAACCGGCTGTTTGTCGTCGCGCAGACGCCAGGTAAGCGGATGCATTTCCGCAGTACGAATGATCTGTTTGGCTGTCATTGATACTGCTCCAGTAAATTGACGATGTTTTCCGGCGTAAGATGAACGTGCGTATCTTCATCCACCATCATCGTTGGGCCTTTGTCACAGTTACCGAGGCAGCAGGTTGGCAGCAGCGTAAAGCGGCCATCCGCCGTGGTCTGGCCGGGTTTAATTTGCAAGTTTTCCTCCAGCGCCGCCTGAATGCCCTGGAAACCGGTGATATGGCAAACCACGCTATCGCAGTAGCGGATTACGTGGCGGCCAACCGGCTGACGGAAAATCTGACTGTAAAAGGTGGCTACGCCTTCCACATCGCTGGCCGGAATGCCCAATACATCGGCAATGGCATGGATAGCGCCATCCGGCACCCAGCCGCGCTGTTTCTGAACGATTTTCAGCGCTTCAATCGACGCCGCGCGGGCATCTTCGTAATGATGCTTTTCGTGCTCGATGGCATCATGTTCTGCCGCACTCAGCACAAAAGCCTTGTTATCTTCGATCGTTTCGATCGCAATTCGTTGATCGTGCATAATTAGCGGTCCACGTCTGACATAACAAAATCAATACTGCCGAGATATACGATCAAATCGGATACCAGGCTGCCGTTGATTACCGAAGGGATCTGCTGCAGATGTGGGAAGCTCGGCGTACGCACGCGGGTGCGGTAGCTCATGGTGCTTCCGTCACTGGTCAGGTAGTAGCTGTTGATCCCTTTCGTCGCTTCAATCATCTGGAAGGATTCGTTGGCCGGCATTACCGGTCCCCACGAAACCTGTAGGAAGTGAGTGATCAGCGTTTCGATATGCTGTAGCGTGCGCTCTTTTGGCGGCGGCGTGGTTAACGGATGATCGGCCTTGAATGGGCCTTCCGGCATATTTTTCAGGCACTGCTCAAGGATGCGCATACTCTGGCGCATCTCTTCCATTTTCAGCATCACGCGCGTGTAGGCACAGCTGACGCCATCGCCGATTGGCACTTCAAAATCGAAGTTTTCGTAACCTGAATAAGGGCGCCATTTACGCACGTCGAAGTCCAGCCCGGTTGCACGAAGCCCCGCACCCGTGGTTCCCCACGCCAGCGCCTCATCCATGCCATAGGCGGAAACCCCTTTCGCACGGCCGATCAGCACCGAGTTTTTCAGTGCGGTTTGCTCATAGGCTTTCAGGCGTTTTGGCATCCAGTCGAGGAATTCACGCAGCAGACGATCCCAACCTTTCGGTAAATCGTGCGCCACGCCACCAATGCGGAACCAGGCCGGATGCATACGGAAACCGGTGATAGCTTCCACAACATCGTAAATTTTCTGGCGATCGGTAAAGGCAAAGAACACCGGAGACATCGCCCCAACGTCCTGAATAAAGGTAGAAATATAGAGAAGATGACTGTTAATGCGGAACAGCTCGGAAAGCATTACGCGGATCACATCCACGCGCTCAGGCACTTTAATACCGGCCAGCTTTTCTACCGCCAGCACGTAAGGCATTTCGTTAACGCAGCCACCGAGGTATTCAATACGATCGGTATAGGGGATATAGCTGTGCCAGGACTGACGCTCGCCCATTTTTTCCGCGCCGCGATGGTGATAACCCACATCCGGGACGCAATCCACAATCTCTTCACCATCCAGCTGCAAAATGATGCGGAACGCACCGTGCGCAGAGGGGTGGTTCGGACCGAGGTTCAGGAACATAAAGTCTTCGTTAGCCGTGCCGCGCTTCATGCCCCACTCTTCCGGCTTGAAGGTCATCTGCTCCATCGCCAGATCTTCCGTTTGCTTTGTCAGCTGGAACGGATCGAATTCTGTCGCACGCGCCGGATAGTCTTTACGTAGCGGATGGCCGTCCCAGTCCTGCGGCATCATGATCCTTGTCAGATGCGGGTGACCATCAAAGGTGATGCCAAACATTTCCCAGGTTTCACGTTCATACCAGTTGGCATTTGGAAATATTTTGGTGATGGTCGGAACGTGCAGATCTTTTTCAGACAGCGCCACTTTGAGCATAATATCGCGGTTACGCTCAATGGAAATAAAGTGGTAGAACACGGAAAAATCGGCCGCAGGCAGGCCCGCGCGATGCGTTCGCAAGCGCTCATCCATACCGTGCAGGTCGTACAACATCACATAGGGTTTCGGCAGCTTGCGCAGAAACTCAATTATTTCCAGTAATTGTTCGCGCCTGACCCAGACTACCGGAATGCCGGTACGGGTTGGCTGAACGGTAAAGGCATCAGGCCCAAAACGGTTACGCAACTCGCCGATCACCGGGTCATCCTGGTGATCCCGGGTTTGCCATGCTGGCTGGGCGAGATCTTGCGTGGTCAAATCTGTCATAAATTATTCACCATGTGGGCCTGCAAAGCCCTCAGTATTGGCGTCACGACAGGCCGTGCGCGTATTTTGTTTTTTATGCGCCGGGTAAGCCCGTCGGTTAACTGCTTTAAATTTCGTCAGGCGTGCGCAGGTTAGTCACCGCAATGCGTTCGCCCTGCTTTCTTTCACGCTCGGACGGCATATTGGCACGGTAAACGCCCTGATCGCCGACGACCCAGGAAAGCGGTCGACGTTCTTTACCGATAGATTCCTGCAACAGCAGCAGTGCTTGCATATAGGCTTCCGGGCGCGGCGGGCACCCTGGAATATACACATCTACCGGCAGGAATTTATCCACGCCCTGCACTACGGAATAGATGTCGTACATCCCGCCCGAGTTGGCGCAGGCTCCCATCGAAATGACCCATTTCGGCTCCAGCATCTGGTCATACAGACGCTGAACAACGGGGGCCATTTTGGTAAAGCAGGTACCGGCAACGACCATAAAGTCTGCCTGGCGAGGCGAGGCACGAATAACTTCCGAACCAAAGCGGGCAACGTCATGCACTGAGGTGAATGAGGTGGTCATTTCGACGTAACAACATGAAAGGCCAAAGTTAAATGGCCAAAGGGAGTTTTTCCTTCCCCAGTTCACCATGTCGTGCATAGCCGTTTCGAGCTTGCCCATGTAAACGCTTTGATGAACGTGCTTCTCCAGAGGATCGGTGACGATCTCTTGTTTCTGCAGCGGATAACGGTCGTTCTCACCGTTCGGATCTGCGCGGGTAAGCGTGTAGTCCATTTTTATGCCTCGCTGTTACTGCGTGTGACGATTGGAATGCGAAATGGTTGTTGGCTTAACCACGACACGACGAGGTGCCGGAGCCCAGTCCAGCGCGCGAATACGCACCAGATAAACCAAACCAGCAAGCAGTACCAAAATGAAGATGGCGGCTTCGATAAAGCCAATCCACCCGCTTTCGCGAATGGCGGTCGACCAGGCGTACAGGTAGAGGGCTTCTACATCGAAAATGACGAAGAACATGGCGACCAGATAGAATTTGGCGGACATGCGCAGCTTGGCGGTACCGACCGGAGCGGCTCCGGACTCAAAAGGCGTATTTGTATATCTTCCACGGGCTTTTCCGCCCAAAAACCATGCTCCAGCTAACATTGCGCAGCACAGACCGATGGCTGTGATCAGAAATACAGCAAACGCCCAGTGGTGGGCGATAACTTCAGTGGTTGTTGACATACACTCTGCTTAATTCAATAACGTGGCGTCAGGCGTCTGCTCTGCTAGTCGGCAGTTAACCCACCACATCGATTCAAGGGAAAAATAAAAAACCGGATAAACTTTACTGTCTTTTCAGAGTAAGCAGCAATTTTATGTGGTTTTTTACTCCTTTCTATAACCTTTTGTCAACTTTGACAAAAGTATCCACAGATTATTTTACACCCGCAGCATTTATTTAACATTTTATGCTCAAATACTGCGCTAAATCGAGTCAGTTTACCCTTTCAGGTAAAGTGTAGCGGGTATTTCCCTGCATGGATCGCGGATTTAACAAAGACTATTTTGGCAGGAAATGTGGGCTTTTCCTTCCCCTGAGCAGGGTTATTTTTTTGATCCAGAACAGACTTTTGTAACTTATGCAGAAAAAACAGACGATGCAGACTGAGCAAAATCAAGTCAGCTGCATTATTTTTGCACTTCTGCATTAAGACGAAGGGGTATATCAGAGGGGTGACGGTTTTAACATCAACACAGCAAAAAAAGGAGGACAAACCCCCTGTCATTTATTAAAAAAACATCATAAAAAAAGCCTCATGGCGCACAGGGCTGCCATAAGGCTTTTTTTTCTCTTTTCTGCTGATTATTTATTTAAAAATCAGCAGGTAATACAGAGTTTTTTTATTCTTCTTCGTCGGAGAAGGCGCCACTGTCCTGACCGTTAACGGTCAGATTGTAAGGATCGCTGCTCGATTCCATCGCGTTGAAGATAGCCAGCGCCAGCTCGTTATCGCTTTCCGGGTTACGGCACAGCAGATATTCGGTGTCTGGCAGAACCGGCAAGCCTTCCGCCGCTCCCATCACACGCAGCTCGGGGCTCATCATCTCTACCGGACGCGCGGTGACGCCAAGACCGGCTTTTACCGCCGCACGCACGGCTGCCAGCGTGGACGCTACGTACGAAATACGCCAGGGGATGCCGGCCTCGTTAAGGTGATCAATTGCCATATCACGATAAGGGCTTGGTTCGTCCAGCAGAACCAATGGAATCGCTTCCCCACGCTGGAAGATATAATCAGCAGCACAATACCAAAGCGTTGGTGAGGTACGCAGAACCTGCCAGGTAAAGTTCATTGGGCTGGACGTTGTGACAACCAGATCCACTTCACCCTGATTCAGCATTTCCATCATAAATGGATTGCGTTTCACCCTGACATCAATCGCTAACTTTGGATAAACCGAGGTCACGCGGTTGAGCAGGAAAGGGAGAATGGTATCTGACGTATCGTCAGAAGCGCCGATAGTGAGTACGCCCTGAATGTTGCTGTACATCAGAGAAGTACAGGCTTCATCATTGAAACGCAGGATTTTTCTGGCGTAGCCCAGCAGTTGAATGCCGTGCTCTGTCAGCAGTTTGTTACGACCGTGTCTGGCAAACAACTCTTTACCTACCAGTTGTTCCAGGCGCTGCATTTGCTGACTGACCGCAGATTGTGTTCTGCATACTGCTGCGGCAGCCGCAGCAAAGGTATTCAGATCGGCGACAGCTACAAAAGTTCTCAGCAGATCGAGATCGAGATTGAGAATTGGACGATTTGCACTAGTCATGTTTTCTTCACTTTATAAGATTTTTAAGAACTACTACCCTGGTGTTATTACCTGCTATATCAAAAGGATACAGCGATAATAAGAATGTGATGAAGCGCTTCGCTCCCTCACCTTACTACGCAGACGCCTATCCCAGCAGCTCAAATATACCCTGCTCACGCTAAGGGCTAAGCCGCTGACGGATTCATACGTCTGATACATCATTAATGCGCGCCACGCTGAACAACAGGTAAGCGGCAGTACAGAACTGATAACAGCGCATGCAGGCCTTAAAGGTGCCGTGCTGTTGTTAGTGTATGACACTGAAAAAATCGGGACGGCCAGAACGCTGTAGTTACAGCGGAATAATAATTAACACAACTTAACATTAACAGCAGTAAAACAGGGTGGATACTGCCTGAAAAACCCGCACTGGCAGTGCGAAATTTCATGAATATTATCCTGACACACTGTCGATTACTTTTTAAGCCCTAATCTGATTATTCTTATCAGTAAAATAAGATTTTATTGGCTGAGACCGTTTCAACGCCTGTCATAGTACAAAAATTTATCAATCAGATACAATCTGACAAGCTCTGACAAAAGCATGGTGGCTTTTGCCGCGCCAGCGTTTCAAGTTGAGCACCTTATCATCATGCCTGGTTTTCAGGCAACCAATTAAGCTTATCTTGACAGTTTCGCTGCGCATCAATCCACCAGATTTTACCTAATTATTACAAAAATCTTCCCCAGAACCCTTTTTCAGGTTCCACAAACGGTCTCCGCACACCAAATCATCCAGTGTTAAATTTTGCTAAACCAATTTAGGTCGACATATTAAACCAGATGTATCCTGTCTCTCCTGTAGCCCTGACGGTAACAGAAACAAAAACTCCACTATCCCACCAAAGCCAGCGGACGGACTTCAAAAGCGCGGGAGAGAGGAGTACATTGTGCGGGTTTACTATTCCACGGCAGGAATACAGCTCAGCCAAAGGCGAATGAAATGACCCCGATTGATAAATCCAGCAAGCTCGATAACGTCTGTTACGACATCCGCGGCCCGGTTTTAAAAGAAGCCCGCCGCCTCGAAGAAGAAGGCAATAAAGTCCTCAAGCTCAACATCGGCAATCCCGCGCCTTTCGGTTTTGAAGCGCCTGACGAAATCCTGGTTGATGTGATCCGCAACCTGCCCAGCGCACAGGGCTACTGTGATTCCAAAGGACTGTATTCCGCCCGTAAAGCTATCGTTCAACATTATCAGGCTCGCGGCTTACGTGAAATGACCGTTGAAGATGTCTATATCGGTAATGGCGTTTCCGAACTGATCGTCCAGTCAATGCAGGCTTTACTCAACAGCGGTGATGAGATGCTGGTTCCGGCCCCGGATTATCCTTTATGGACGGCGGCGGTCTCTCTTTCTGGCGGTAACGCGGTGCACTATCTGTGTGACGAATCGGCTGGCTGGTTCCCGGACCTGGACGACATCCGTAGCAAAATTACGCCACGCACCCGGGGCATCGTCATCATTAACCCAAATAACCCAACGGGCGCAGTCTACAGTAAGGAACTGCTGTTGGAAGTGGTTGAGCTGGCCAGACAGCATAATTTGATCATCTTTGCAGATGAGATCTACGACAAGATCCTCTACGATGCGGCACAGCATCACTCCATCGCCGCTCTGGCTCCCGACCTGCTGACGATTACCTTTAACGGCCTGTCTAAAACCTATCGTGTGGCCGGTTTCCGCCAGGGCTGGATGGTGTTAAACGGTCCGAAGAAACATGCGAAAGGCTACATCGAAGGGCTGGAAATGCTGGCCTCAATGCGCCTGTGTGCCAACGTTCCTGCACAGCATGCCATCCAGACGGCATTGGGCGGCTATCAAAGCATCAGTGAATTCATTGTGCCAGGCGGCAGACTGTATGAACAGCGCCAGCGTGCGTGGGAACTGATCAATGACATTCCAGGCGTTAGCTGCGTGAAGCCGCAGGGCGCGCTTTATATGTTCCCTCGTATTGACGCGAAAAAATTCAATCTGCACGATGACCAGAAAATGGTGCTGGATTTCCTGCTACAGGAAAAAGTTTTGCTGGTACAAGGCAGTGCCTTTAACTGGCCCTGGCCTGACCATGTGCGCATCGTTACGCTGCCTCACGTCAACGATCTGGAAATGGCGATTGGCAAATTTGGTCGTTTCCTGGAAGGATATCGCCAGTAATTTTGTTCGAAAACGCCTGCCGACAGAGCACGGCGTTATCTGATATCGCTGCATTCAGCAGGTTGAAGCGTATATAATAATCCCGAAGTCGCCCGGCTTCGGGATTATTACAGGAAACCGCATCGATGAATCAGAGCCATTTCTTCGCCCACCTCTCCCGTCTTAAGCTGATCAACCGCTGGCCGCTGATGCGTAACGTGCGTACGGAAAACGTTTCTGAGCACAGTTTGCAGGTGGCGATGGTGGCGCATGCGCTGGCGGTCATTAAAAATCAGAAATTCAACGGGAATCTTAACGTTGAGCGTATCGCCCTGATGGCAATGTACCATGATGCCAGTGAAGTTCTGACCGGCGATCTGCCTACCCCTGTAAAGTATTACAACGCGCAAATTGCCTTTGAATACAAGAAGATTGAGAAAATTGCCCAGCTGAAGCTTATTGAGATGCTGCCTGAAGAGCTCAGAGACGCTTACCGGCCACTGCTTGATGAGCACCAACGAAGCGAAGAAGAGACGGCCATTGTGAAACAGGCGGATGCGCTTTGTGCTTATCTGAAATGCCTGGAAGAACTTTCAGCGGGAAATCACGAATTTCAACTGGCCAAAGCCCGACTGGAAAAAACCCTGAGCCAGCGCCACAGCCCGGAAATGGACTATTTCGTCGAGGTTTTTGTCCCCAGTTTCAACCTGTCGCTGGATGAAATCAGCCAGGAGCTTTAGCGCTTGACCCGCCTTATTCAGAACGGGAACAGCAGCGGCACCATCACCACGCTTACCGCCATTATCAGCACGGTAAAAGGGACGCCAATTTTGACAAAGTCGCTGAAGCGATAACCGCCGGGCCCAAGGATCAGCGTGTTCACCGGGCTTGATACCGGCGTCATAAACGCGCTTGACGCGGCCAGCGCCACAATCATGGTAAAAGGATACGGTGAAAGCCCCATTTGGTGAGCGGCTGCCACCCCTACCGGTGCCATCAACACCGCCGTGGCGGTATTCGAAATAAACAGCCCGATGACGGCGCACAAGATAAATAAACAGAGCAGCATAACGTGCGGACTCTGTCCGCCAGCCAAATCCATTAATCCTTCGACAATTAGCGTGATCCCCCCTGTTTTTTGCAAAGCCAGTGCAAAAGGCATCATGCCGACGATCAGAATAATGCCTGGCCAGTGAATGGCACGCCAGGCGCTTTCCATATCAATGCAGCGAAACTGCCCCATCAACAGGCAGGCAATGATAGCCGCTATCGGATTAGGGATTTCATTGGTCAGCATCATGGCAACCATCAGAGCCAGACAGAAAATCGCATGGGGAGCCTGGCTGCTGGCAGGTGCGACGTCGTTGACCTCGGCAGGCAGATTTAACAGGATGACATCACGTTTTTGCTGCTGTAACTGCGTGATTTTTTTCCAGTCGCCGATCACCAGCAGACTGTCACCCAGCTCTAACGGCAGATTGTGTAGCGCGCCTTCAAGCACCTCTCCGCGGCGACGGATACCAATAACACTGAGGCCATAGCGGGAGCGAAAGGCGGACTCGCGCAGCGTTTTATTTTGCAGTTCGGAATCGGGCACGATCAGAATTTCTGCCATCCCCACATCCTGGGCGCGATCGGAAAAATATTCGCCCCGCAGGATCATTGGCTCCAGCCTATGCTCAGCGCAGAATTCACGCAGATCGATACCCGCAGCACTCATGTCTATTAGCAGCACATCGTGGGCGCGGAATTCAGTTGTGCCGGTTACCGGCACCATAACCCGGCGGAATTTACGCCAGCGCTCGAGGCCAACAACATTGACGCCGAAACGTTCGCGCAGCTGCAAATCGTCCAATGTCTGACCGATCAGCGTTGACCCCGGACGCACCGCCAGCCGTCGCGCTCGCCCGCTTAGTTTGTAATCCCGGATAAGATCGCGAAAGGTTCTCTGCTGCTTGTGGCTAACATCCTGAGGCGTGTTGCCCAGCCAGAAGCGGACAAGCAGCATATAACCTATTCCCAGTACCAGTGCTACCAAACCAATCGGCGTCACGGCAAAAAAACCAAAGCCGGTCAACCCTTCCCGCACCAGCTCGCTGTTAACCACCAGGTTAGGTGGCGTGGCGACCAGCGTCATCATGCCGCTAATCAGCCCCGCAAAGCTAAGCGGCATCATTAGCCGCCCCGGGGAGCTGTTAATTTTAGCCGCCACGCTTATCACGATGGGAATAAAAATAGCTACCACCCCTGTGGAGCTCATAAAAGCGCCCAGTCCGGCAACCGTAAGCATGAGCAGCACCAGCATGCGTGTCTCGCTGCTGCCCGCCATTCTGACCAGCCATTCCCCCATTCTTAACGCCACGCCGGTGCGCACGAGGCCTTCACCGATAACAAACAGCGCGGCAATAAGAATAACATTGGGATCGCTGAAGCCCTGGGTGGCTTCTTGCAGGGAGAGTGTGCCGCTAAGGACAAAGGCGGTGATGACCAGTAATGCCACCACGTCCATCCGCAGTTTTCCGCTGACAAACAGCACGATGGCGATGGCTAACAGACTGAGAACCCAAAAAAGCTCTTTATTCACAATTGATCTCTGCAACGGGGGAAGCTGCAAAGAGAATGCCATAAAATAAACCCCGCTAATGCGGGGTCAAATCATAACTTAATGCTTTCGATGCACATCAATAGTGCCATCAGGATTCTTGTTAACAATCAGCTCTTCCAGTGAGAAAAGCTGCATATCAACATCTTCCAGCCTTGGCGAGCCCGCAGGCGCGTTTACGGCGATAACGTGACAGCCAGCGGCCAGTCCGGAGAGAATACCTGCGGCGGCATCTTCCACCACCACACACTCTTCCGGCTCCAGCTCCAGCAGTTGAGCGCCCAGCAGATAAGCGTCAGGCTCTGGCTTGCCATTTTGTACCCGTTCAGCCGTAACAAACTCTTCGGGTTCAGGTAAACCGGCCGCCTGACGACGGGCCGTGGCGACGGGTACCGAACCCGAGGTTACAATCGCCCAGGGGATCGCCAGCTCGTCCAGCGTCGCCAGCAGCTGTAAGGCACCAGGCAAGGCGACGATGCCATCGGTATCCTCCGCTTCCGCCTGTTCCAGCGCGAAGAACTCCTGCTGAATAGCCTCTTCAGAAGCCCCTTTCATAAAGTGGCGCAGTGAGGTGATAGCCTGCTTACCGTGGATGAAGTTCAGTACTTCATCGGCAGCGATGCCGTGTCGTGTTGCCCAGTTTACCCAGGCGCGTTCGACCGCCGGTAAAGAGTCCACCAGCGTGCCGTCCAGATCAAACAGAAAACCTTTACACTTCACTACTTATTCCTTATCAGGCGTTGATAATTTGCGCGATCTCATTCGCACTCAAATGGTACTGCCTCGGACAAGTGTGCCACACAGCCAGCATTCGTTGATACTTTTCCCACATCGGCGTCTGTGCGTTAAAACCGTGCGTTCCCGAGTCGAAATGCGTATAGCGTCCCTCGACGTTGACCATAAACCGCACATAGCCAAGGAAGCGCGCTTCCGTAGCCGCATCGAAACCCAGAAACATTAGCCGCCGCTCTTCGATTGCGCCAGGCTCTTTCAGATTTGTCCAGGACACGTGCAGCGCATGATGCAGCTCCATAATATCAATTATCGTGCGGCAGACTGCCTCACTCAGCTCGCCGAATTCCCGGTCAAGCTCGCGCATTTGCAGGCTGTAGCCTCGCTCGATAATGGTTTGCAGACGGCGATAGCGCTCGAGGTTATCCGGATCGAGCATGCTCATCATTTTATATTGATTAGAGAGGATCAAACGCTGGGCGTGGGTCATTTCCATCATTAACTCCTGTGTCACTGGGACAAATTGAAATTTGAAGGGATGACTAAGGATTGCACAACGCGTACGACTCCGGCACAGCAAACAGCGTGTTTTTTGATATCACACGGGTTTTCGCCGCCAGAGCCGCTAAACCCGGTTTTTTTACAGATCGTCGAGGAAGGTTTTATCCAGCTGCCGGAAAGCTCGCTTCAGCACATCGGCCAGCGACTGATAGGTCGGTTTGCCTTCAACCGGCGCAATGGCCTGACCCGCCGCCTGGAGTTTTTCGCGGACCTCATGGAACCAGCCCAGCAGCGTCGGCGGCAGCGGCGTCACAGAGCGTTTGCCCAGCCACCATAATCCCTGCATCGGCAGGCTACAGGCGAATAGCGCTGTCGCCACGGCCGGACCGAGCTGACCACCCAACGCAAGCTGCCATGTCATCGCAAAGACGGCCAGCGGCGGCATAAAGCGGATACCGAAACGCGTTGCGGTGGTGATCCGGTTTTCTGGAAACATGGGGGCAAGGCGTTTATCGACAGGCCATGTCTTCATATAATGCTGTCCATGCCGGAACAGTTTAAACCAACCGACAGTGCCGGATTCATTAGCCATGGCTGACCTCAACTTTGGAGCTAAAAATTAAACAAATAAGCGTAATACAACAACTTTACATGACATCTTTCAAAATATTTTGTCTTTAAACGGCGCTCTGGTTATCCTGTGCGCGATTGTTGACTGGCTGTTACAGCCATGCTGCATGTCTGATGTAGTTAACGACACCAGCAGGGCAAAATTCAAAAAAATTTGTGATCTTTATGAATTTTTTTTGCTTTCGGACAAAATAATCCGACAGCATGATGTTCATCATTAATGTACCAGCTTTCATGCGCTACGCTGATAGTCTGATTGAGTTTTTTTTCGCCACCTTTAATCAATAGGACCTACCATGTCGAGTAAGTTAGTACTGGTTCTGAATTGCGGTAGCTCATCCCTCAAATTTGCCATTATTGACCCGGCAAACGGTGAAGAATACCTTTCTGGTTTAGCCGAATGTTTTCACCTGCCTGAAGCGCGCATCAAATGGAAAATGGCAGGCGCTAAACAGGAAGCAGACTTAGGCGCAGGCGCTGCCCACAGTGAAGCGCTTAACTTTATCGTTAAAACTATCCTGGCACAAAAACCTGAACTGTCAGCACAAATTACTGCAATAGGCCATCGTATTGTTCATGGCGGCGAAGCGCTGACCCAATCAGTGGTCATTGATGCAAGCGTTATTCAGGGTATTAAAGACGCCTCCTCTTTTGCCCCGCTGCATAACCCTGCACACCTGATCGGCATCGACGAAGCGATGAAAAACTTCCCGCATCTGTCTGATAAGAATGTCGCCGTATTCGACACCGCTTTCCATCAGACAATGCCGGAAGAGTCTTATCTCTACGCCCTGCCTTACAATTTATATAAAGAACACGGCGTTCGTCGCTACGGCGCACACGGCACCAGCCATTACTATGTGACTCACGAAGCGGCAAAAGTTTTGAACAAGCCGCTGGCGGAACTGAATATCATTACCTGTCACCTGGGCAATGGCGGCTCGGTTGCCGCTATTCGTAACGGTGAATGCGTCGACACCTCAATGGGGCTGACGCCGCTGGAAGGTCTGGTGATGGGCACCCGTTCCGGTGATATCGATCCGGCCATTGTTTTCTTCCTGCATGACACGCTCGGCATGAGCGTCGACGCTATCAATAAACTGCTGACCAAAGAGTCCGGCCTGCTGGGTCTGACCGGCGTCACCAGCGATTGTCGCTACGTGGAAGATAACTATACCTCAAAAGAAGATGCTAAGCGGGCAATGAACGTATACTGCCATCGCCTTGCGAAATACATTGGCTCCTATACCGCGATGATGGATGGTCGCCTGGATGCCGTCATCTTTACGGGCGGTATTGGCGAAAACGCCGCGATGGTGCGTGAGCTGACGCTTGGAAGACTGGCTTTGCTGGGCTTCGAGGTCGATCATGAACGCAACCTGGCTGCTCGTTTCGGCCATGCAGGCTATATAAATAAAGAAGGCTCGCGGCCAGCCCTGGTCATTCCAACTAACGAAGAGTTAGTGATTGCCCAGGACGCCAGCCGCCTGACCGCATAAGACATGAACACCGTCAGCCAAGGCTGACGGTGTTGTTTTCAGACACCAGATCGAGAGGTTTACCGTGTCCCGTACCATTATGTTAATTCCTACCGGCACCAGCGTCGGCCTGACCAGCGTCAGTCTTGGCGTGATCCGTGCTATGGAACGCAAAGGCGTGCGCCTGAGCGTATTTAAGCCGATTGCCCAGCCCCGTTCCGGCAGAGATTCCCTTGATCAAACCACGCTGATTATTCGTAAAAACTCCGCCATTCCCGCCGCTGAACCGCTGCAAATGAGCCGGGTAGAATCGCTGCTGGGGTCGAATCAGCAGGACGTGCTGATGGAAGAGATCATTGCGCGTTACCACGCCAATACCAAAGATGCCGAAGTGGTGCTGGTAGAAGGCCTGGTGCCGACCCGCAAACATCAGTTTGCCTCTGCACTGAACTTTGAGATTGCTAAAACGCTGAATGCTGAAATTGTGTTTGTCATGTCATTAGGCAATGACTCACCTGCCCAGCTGAAAGAGCGTATTGAGCTAACGCAGAGCAGCTTCGGCGGCAGTAAAAACAAGAACATTACTGGCGTTATCATCAACAAACTGAACGCGCCGGTTGATGAACAGGGCCGCACGCGTCCCGATCTTTCCGAAATTTTCGATGATTCCACCAAAGCCAGCGTGGCGAATATCGATCCAAAACAGCTGTTTGCTAACAGCCCACTGCCGGTTTTAGGCTGCGTGCCGTGGAGTTTCGATCTGATCGCCACTCGCGCTATCGATATGTGTCATCATCTGAGTGCCGAGGTGATCAACGAAGGCGATATTCAGTCCCGCCGTATAAAATCGGTGACTTTCTGCGCTCGCAGCCTGCCGCATATGCTGGAACATTTCCGTCCGGGTTCGCTGCTGGTCACCTCTGCTGACCGCCCTGACGTGCTGGTTGCGGCCTGCCTGGCGGCAATGAACGGCGTAGAAATTGGTGCCATTTTGCTGACCGGCGGTTATCAGATTGACGAACCAATACGCAAGCTTTGCGAACGCGCCTTTGCAACAGGCCTGCCGGTATTTATGGTGAAAACCAATACCTGGCAGACCTCGCTCAGCCTGCAAAGCTTTAACCTGGAAGTGCCAGCCGATGATACCGAACGTGTTGAACGCGTTCAGGAATACGTTGCCAGCCACATTGATTCTGAATGGGTTGAGTCGCTGACCGCCGCTTCAGAACGTAGCCGCCGCCTCTCTCCGCCAGCCTTCCGCTATCAGCTGACCGAACTGGCTCGCGAGGCCGGTAAACGTATTGTGCTGCCTGAAGGCGATGAGCCACGCACCGTGAAAGCCGCCGCGATTTGTGCTGCCCGCGGCATTGCTACCTGTATTCTGCTGGGTAATCCGGAAGAGATTCAGCGCGTCGCTGCCGTACAGGGCGTTGAGCTGGGTAAAGGCATTGAGATTGTCGATCCGGAGGTGGTCCGTGAAAATTACGTCGCTCGCCTGGTTGAGCTGCGTAAGAGTAAAGGCATGACCGAAGTGGTCGCGCAGGAACAGCTGGAAGACAACGTGATGCTTGGCACCATGATGCTGGAACGTGGTGAAGTAGACGGCCTGGTTTCTGGTGCGGTGCATACCACGGCGAATACCATCCGTCCTCCGCTACAGCTGATTAAAACCGCGCCAGGCAGTTCGCTGGTTTCCTCGGTCTTCTTTATGCTGCTGCCAGAGCAGGTGCTGGTTTATGGCGACTGCGCCATTAACCCGGATCCTAACCCAGAGCAGCTGGCCGAAATCGCCATTCAGTCGGCAGATTCTGCTACCGCCTTTGGGATTGAGCCTCGCGTAGCGATGATCTCCTACTCAACCGGTGATTCAGGTGCGGGCAGTGACGTGGAAAAAGTGCGTGAAGCGACCCGTATCGCCCAGGAAAAACGTCCTGATTTGGTGATTGACGGGCCGTTGCAGTACGACGCGGCTATCATGGCGGATGTGGCAAAATCCAAAGCACCAAACTCTCCGGTTGCCGGACGTGCCACGGTGTTTATCTTCCCTGATTTGAACACCGGCAACACCACGTATAAGGCCGTGCAGCGTTCAGCGGATCTGATTTCAATCGGGCCGATGCTGCAAGGCATGCGTAAACCGGTCAACGATCTGTCCCGCGGTGCACTGGTGGATGATATTGTCTACACTATCGCTCTGACGGCTATTCAGTCAAAGCAGGCTGACAGCTAACAGCCACTTTAAAAAAAGGCGGATCGAAAGCTCCGCCTTTTTTATCCTTAATGCAATAAAAGTATTTATTTCTTACTGCTAAAAATTTAAAACCATAAAATAATGGCGCCCTGCCATAAGCCTGACGCAATATATTGAAAATAACCTAAAGCACCCTTTTCAACTCCCTGATAAACATGCAAAACATACTGTGGTAAATATTTCCTGGTCGAAAGCCGGTTCCGGGACTAACCTTATGATGGCAACGCGTTAAGCCGTAATCCGATAATAAGGTCCAGACAGGAAACTCACTAATATCAGGCAAGGGAGACTCACCATGAGTGACACTCAAATCCATCCGGTCCACAGTGAAATAAATAGCGGCATTCCGCTAAAGCGCATTTCATGGAGCGCTGTATTTGCAGGCGTAATATTATCCGTGGTTATTTATTTGCTATTAACCATATTGGGTACGGCGATCGGTGCTACCACTATCGATCCGCTAAAAGAAAGAAACCCGCTTGAGGGTCTTGGGACAGGCGCCACCATCTGGACCGGACTGAGCATGCTGATTTCGATTGCAGCAGGAGCGTTTATTACTGGTCGACTGGCACAGCGAGAAGGCGCTTTGCACGGGCTGCTGATGTGGGCCGTCAATACTCTGGTTTGCGTCTGGCTGGTTGTGGCAGTATTAAGCAGTGCAGTCAGCGGTACGGCCAGCGTAATTGGTTCAGGTTTCAGTATGTTGGGTAACGGTATTTCCGCTATTGCCCCTTCTGTTACGCAAAGTGCCAAAGAGACGCTACAGGAAAATAATATTGATTTAAACAATCTGCAAAATGAACTGGAAACAACGCTGCGCCAGACCGGGAAACCGGAATTGCAGCCTGAGAAACTTCAGCAAGATGCTAATAAAGAAGCAGATAATGCGAAGGGCCAGGCAGAAAGTACCGCTAATAATCAACAAAATGCAGACACTGATTTAGCTAACTGGTTTAAAGGCGTACTGGGCCGTAACCAGGCCACGCTACAGGCTGCTGATGTTGATGCACTGAAAAATATTATTAAGGCGCGTACCGGTAAAAGCGATCAGGAAGTCGATCAGATTGTTGCCCAGACTCAGCAGAGTTATGAGCAGGCTTACAAAAAATATCAGGAGTTAAAAGCGCAGGCCGAACAGAAAGCGCGTGAAGCAGGTGAAAAAGCGGCATCAGCGACGGCGAAAGCCAGCTGGGTAACGCTGATTGTCCTGCTGGTCGAAGCTGCGCTGGCTGGCTGGTTAGGTAGCGTTGGTCGTAAAACGCAGCCGCGTCTGGCGGTTCGCGAAACGCATCGCTAAGGGAATAAGGCCGCAGCCGCGGCCTTGATTTCAGACAACACAGAAGTTTAAAGCACGAGAGGCATGGGCCGGTAATAAAGCGTCACGGGCCATGGACGGCCCGTGTCGAGCTGGCATGGATGCCGCTTTTTGCGTCTTTATGGACGGCCCATGCCCCTTGTGCAGACACGACATTATCAGCCAACAAGGCCGCAGCCGCGGCCTTTTTATCGTCTTTATCGTCTGTCAATCACTGAATCATCACATCCAGCGCGCGCAGGTGCTCCGACTGCCAGGAAAGCGTGACTTCGCTGCCTGCCTTCCAGCGGCTGTCCACCTTCGCCGGACTTAGCTTGATCATAAAATTGCCCTGCCCACCCACTTCCGTCAGCATACGGACATGATCGCCAAGATAGATAAACTGCTGAATTTTCGCACGAACCTGCTGATCGCCTGCTTCAGGCGCATTCACGTTAACGCGTTCCGGACGAATACTGAGCTGGATTTTTTTACCGGGCGAGCTTGGACGTACTTTTAATGCCTTTAGCTGCGTGCCGTCATCCAGCTGCACATGATAATAATCCCCTTCAGAGGCGAGCTGCGTGGCCAGCAAGCTATTGTTTTCACCGATAAACTGCGCGACAAATGCGTTAGAAGGTTGTTCATAGAGTCGGTCAGGACTGTCCATCTGCTGGATCATGCCGTCGTTGAAAACCGCGACGCGATCGGACATCGTCATCGCCTCGCTTTGGTCGTGCGTCACATAAACGATGGTCAGGCCAAGCATTTCGTGCAGCTGCTTGATCTCCATCTGCATATGCTCACGCAACTGCTTGTCCAGCGCGCCCAGCGGCTCATCCATCAGCACCAGTTTAGGTTCAAAAACCAGCGCGCGTGCTAACGCAACCCGCTGCTGCTGCCCCCCGGACATTTGGGCAGGATAACGATCTGCCAGCGACGTCAGTTTGATCATATCCAGCACGCGATGGACGCGCTCTTTCACATCCGCTTTGCTGAGACGACGGATCGACAGAGGAAACGCCAGGTTTTCCGCTACCGTCATGTGAGGAAACAACGCATAGTTCTGAAAAACCATGCCGATATCCCGCTGATGCGGCGGCAGCGTGTGCAGCGGTTTATCACGCAAGAAAATTTCGCCATCGGTGGGCGTTTCAAACCCGGCCAGCATCATCAGACTGGTGGTTTTACCGGAACCTGATGGGCCAAGCAGGGTTAAAAACTCCCCTTCCTGCACGTCAAGATTGAGATTACGCACCACCAGCTTGTCGCCGTCGTAACTTTTTTTAATGTTTTTAAAACTGACCAGTGATTTCATCGCGTTCTCTCGTCCAGGCAGGATAATTGACCCACGGCCAGGCGTACCGGGTTGTGGGTGGCTTCTTTTAGCTCTATCACAACCCATTTCCTGCCGACAAGCAGAATTTGAATAGCCCATCAAAAATCACAATCAAAAACACAAGTTAAATTATTGATATTAAATCATATTTATTATGGTTATTTTTTACACCCATTATTAAAAGCAGAATCAGGCAAGGTTTTGCACCATAAATATGCACTTGCCCTTATTTGGCGCCCCGTTATCAGGCAGGAGAAAGACGCCGTTGCAGACAGTGAAGTACCGGCGCGAAGGTCTCGGCCATATTCTGTTCCTCCACGCAGGCATAGCCCAGCAGCAGACCACGGCGTTGCGTGCCCTGAATGTAATAGGCCGAAAGCGGCCGGGTCAGCACGCCCTTTTGTTCCAGCTCGGCGGCCAGCGCCACATCGTCGATACGCTCCGGCAGGGAAAGGATCAGGTGCAGCCCGGCATTTCCCTGCTGTGACAGAAACGCCGGCCCGAGGCTGTCGCTGATTACCTTCACCAGCGCGGCGCGGCGGCGGCTGTAGAGTTGCCGCATGCGTCTTACGTGAGCAGCGTAATGCCCCTCCCGGATAAATTCAGCCAGCGTCAGCTGCGCCAAACCATTTCCGCCACGATACAGCTCCGAATGCGCCATTTTCATCCTGGCGGCCAGCGGTTTTGGCATCACCATATAGCTCAGCCGCAGACCCGGATACAGCGTTTTGCTAAAGGTACCGAGATAGATCACCGGCGCGTCTGCCGACAATCCCTGTAGCGCGGGAACCGGGCTTTCGCCAAAGCGAAACTCACCGTCGTAATCATCTTCAATCACCCAGCTACCTGCCGATTTCGCCAGCGCCAGGAGCTGCTGTCGGCGCTGCAAACTCATTACCGAACCCAACGGATACTGGTGTGAAGGCGTTACGCAAATCAAGACTGGCGGACGTTGCAGCTGGCTAAAGGAGGCCAAATCGGGCAGCAGCATCCCTTCGTCATCGACCGGCGTTGGCAAGAGCTCGACGCCGTTCACCGCCAGCACGTTACGAAATCCCCAATAGCCCGGCTCTTCAATCCAGGCCCCCTCGCCCGGGTCACAAAGCATTTTCGCAACCAAATCTAACGCCTGATGGGTCCCCGCCGTAATTAAAATTTGCTCGGGAGCACAGTTCAGCGAACGACTAACCCGCAAATATTCCGCCAGCGCCTGCTGAAGCTGTAGGCAACCGCCGTGATTGGAATAGCTCAATGCCTCAACCGGCATCCGTCGGCTAAGCCGCAGCTGGATCTTCCGCCAGATATCATGCGGCATATGGCTGACGTCCGGTACGCCAGGCATAAACGCACCCCATTGATAAGCTCCGGCACCGCTGCGTGCCAACACCCTTGTTCCCCGGCGAGAAAGGCGAATGTGGTTGAACGGCGCGCTGGAGGTCGATGGCGACAGGCTGGCCTGCGGAGCCGTTTCCGGTAGCTGTTCGCAAACGTAGGTTCCGCTGCCGGTTCGGGTTTGCAAATACCCTTCCGACTGGAGCTGCTCGTAGGCCGCCAGCACGGTATTGCGTGAAACGCAGAGCTCCTGAGCCAGATCGCGTGAGGCGGGCAATCGACTCCCCGTTGCAATAGCTCCCTGCTGGATCGCAGTCTGCAAAACATCGTACAAGCGCTTGCTGAGAGCGCCTGCCGGAGCCTGACTTAAACGATGTGCGATCAGGTCGCCAGATAACGTTCGCAAAATTGGTACCTCAAATAAAAAAAAACTGGCTCTGGATTATAAATCTCATAAAAAGTTACAAATCAGATAGCCCAATTCTGCGTGGAACAAGCCGCGCAATGACATCTGATGAGGTAGAGCATGAACAGTGAAGTGCAACAGCGTCGTTTAGCTGCCACGCCGCGTGGCGTTGGCGTCATGTGTGATTTCTACGCCGTCCGCGCGGAAAATGCCACGCTGTGGGATCATCAGGGACGAGAGTATACCGATTTTACCGCCGGGATCGCCGTTCTCAACACGGGCCACCGCCATCCCAAAGTGGTCGAGGCGGTGAAAAATCAGCTGGACTGCTTCACCCACACCGCTTTTCAGGTTATCCCTTATGAAAATTATTTGCAGCTGGCAGAGCGCCTGAATCAGTGTGTCCCGGTAGAAGGCCCGGCAAAAACGACCTTTTTCTCCACCGGCGCTGAAGCCGTTGAAAACGCCGTTAAAATTGCTCGTGCCGCAACCGGCCGCGCTGGCGTCATCGCTTTTACCGGCGCGTTCCATGGTCGCACCATGATGACGATGGCGCTGACCGGCAAAGTGGTACCTTATAAAACCGGCTTCGGCCCGTTTCCGGGTTCAGTATTCCATGCCCGTTATCCTAACGCACTACAGGGTTACAGCGTTGACGATGCGATGGAGAGCCTGGCCACAATTTTCCGCTGTGATATCAGCCCGCAGGACGTTGCCGCGATTATTTATGAACCGATTCAGGGCGAAGGCGGCTTCAATATCGCGCCGGCTGAATTTGTCAGCAAGCTGCGTGAACTGTGTGATGAGCACGGCATTCTGCTGATTGCCGACGAAATCCAGACCGGCTTTGCCCGCACCGGCAAAATGTTCGCCAGCGACTACTACGATGCAAAACCGGATCTGATGACCATGGCGAAAAGCCTGGGCGGCGGTTTACCGATTTCCGCCGTGGCGGGACGCGCTGAGATCATGGATGCACCCTTGCCTGGCGGTCTGGGCGGTACCTATGCCGGCAATCCTCTGGCAATTGCCTCTTCACTGGCGGTGCTTGAAATCATTGATGAGGAACAGCTGTGCGAGCGCGCGCTCAGGCTGGGCGCTGAACTGGTGGAAACGCTGAACGCCAGCGGTCATCCGGCGCTGGCAGAAGTTCGTGCCAGAGGCTCAATGGTAGCGGCGGAGTTTAACGATCCTGCTACCGGCAAGCCTTCCGCTGAGATTGCACGAGACATTCAGCAAAAAGCGCTGGCGCAGGGTTTGATTTTGTTGACCTGCGGCGTACACGGCAACGTTATCCGCTTCCTCTATCCGCTGACGATCCCCGACGCGCAGTTTAAAGCCGCGCTCAGCCTGCTTTCTACCCTTTTAGCGCACTAAGCCTGCGGGCCTCTGGCAACACGCTGTATGACATCCGGCAGGTTCGCCTGCCGATAATAACAATGACGGGAGTTCAGGCATGGTAAAGAAGTTAGCAGCACTGATATTGGCCACCTTCGCGCTACATGCGCAGGCTGAAACGCTGACCGTGGTCTCTTTTGGCGGCACCAATAAAGACGCGCAGGACAAAGCGTTTTACAAACCTTTTACCGCCGCCGGGAAAGGTACGATTGAGGCCGGGGAATATAACGGCGAGATGGCTCGCATTCGCGCAATGGTGGAAACCGGCCAGATTGGTTGGGATGTGGTTGAACTGGAAACGCCAGAACTACAGCGCGGCTGTGAAGAAGGCCTGTTGGAGACCATGGACTGGAGCAAGCTGGGTAAAAAAACCGACTTCATTCCTGCTGCCGTAACCGAATGCGGTGCCGGGATTTTCGTCTGGTCGACGGTGCTGACTTATGATGCCAATAAATTGAAAAAAGGCCCCACCAGCTGGGCTGATTTTTGGGACATCAAAGATTTCCCGGGCAAACGGGCCCTGCGTAAAAGCGCTAAATATACGCTGGAAATTGCCCTGATGGCCGACGGCGTGAAGCGTGAAGATGTCTATAAAGTGCTGGCAACCCCAGCAGGCGTCGATCGCGCCTTTAAAAAACTGGATGAGATCAAACCCAATATTCAGTGGTGGGAATCGGGCGCGCAGCCGCTGCAATGGCTGGTATCCGGCGACGTGGTGATGAGTTCTGCCTATAACGGCCGTATCGGTGCTGCCCAGGACGAGGGCCATAACTTCAGGATCGTTTGGGATAACGGACTGTACGATCTGGATAACTGGGCCATTGTAAAAGGCTCAAAGCATAAAGCGCTGGCGGAACAGTTTATCGCCTTTGCCAATCAGCCTGAAAACCAGAAAGTGTTTGCGGAAAACATTCCTTACGGGCCGACCAATATCAATACCGCTAAGCTTCTCGATCCCGCGCGTCTGAGCAAGCTGCCGACCGCGCCAGAAAACCTGGCGAAATCGTTGCAGGTCAGCAGTGATTTCTGGCTGGAACACGGCGAAGAACTCGAACAGCGTTTTAACGCCTGGGCCTCCAGGTAAGCCAAACCGGTCGGGCTGCTCTCAGGTCCGGCCGCCGCTCAATCAAGGAACCAGCGATGAGTCAAAACCCGGTTTTAGAGTCCACTGTTGCCGCGAAGCCCCGCGAACTGACGCTCAGTCAACGTCTGCGCCAGGTGGATCGGGTCAAAACCCGCCGCTCGCTGCTGCTGATCGCGCCATTGCTGATTTTTGTCGTGGTCTGCTTCCTCTTCCCCATTTTTTCGATTCTTACTAAGAGCGTCGATAACCCGGAATTCAGCACGACGCTGCCGGAAACCACGACGGCTTTACAACACTGGTCAGGCAAAACGCTGCCAGATGAAGCGCTGTATGCAACCCTGGGCAAAGAGTTAATCAACGCCCGCGATCGCGGACAGATTGCCCTTGTCGCTAAACGGATGAGTTATGAAGATGCCAGCTTTCGCCGCCTGATCACCGCCGCCCCTCGCATGGTCCCGGCTTCAGGTGAAAACGTTAAAGAAGCGATGATAGCCAAACAGCCGTTATGGGGCGAACTCAGCACCTGGCAAACGCTCCAGCGCGCGGCGAAACCGATGACCAGTTACTATCTGCTTTCGGTTTTTGATCGCAAGGTGGATGTCAAAACGGGCGAAATCAAGGCGCTGTCGTCCGATCAGGCGCTCTATGTCAACGTCCTGCTGCGCACGTTGTGGATGGCGCTGGTCGTCACCTTACTGTGTGTTGGCATTGGTTATCCTCTGGCGTACTGGCTGGCGAAACAGCCTTCCAATCGCGCAAATCTGCTGATGATTTTGGTGCTGTTGCCGTTCTGGACGTCACTGATTGTCAGAACCGCCAGCTGGATTGTGCTGCTACAGTCCGGTGGACTGATTAACCGCGCATTAATGGCGGTTGGTTTAATCGATCATCCGCTGACGCTGGTATTTAACCGTGTCGGGGTCTTTATTTCGATGACCCACATTTTGCTGCCTTTTATCGTGCTGCCGCTCTACGCGGTGATGAAAGGGATCTCGCCGAGCTATGTTCGGGCTGCGGTCTCTCTTGGTGCGCATCCGTTCCTCGCCTTCTGGCGGGTGTATGTCCCGCAGACTTACGCGGGCGTGGCGGCGGGCGCGCTGCTGGTGTTTATGATGGCCATTGGCTATTACGTTACGCCTGCTCTGCTGGGCGGACCGGACGATCAGATGGTCAGCTACTTCGTTGCCTTCTTTACCAACAGCACCATGAACTGGGGAATGGCCGCAGCGCTGGGCAGTCAGCTGCTGATTATCGTACTGCTGCTGTATATCGTTTATGTTCGAGTAACCCGCACTTCTGCCGAAGCGGCAGCCCATTAAGGAGACGATGATGAGACAAAATGGCAGCCAGCTTCTTCGTTTGTGGAACGCCTTTTTTAACTTTTACGGGGCGGCGGTTCTGCTGTTCTTAATCGTGCCGATTTTGGTGATCGTGCCGCTCTCCTTTAATTCCAGCTCGTTTCTGAGCTATCCGCTCAGCGGCTTCTCGCTGCGCTGGTATCAAACCTTTTTTCATTCGCAGGAGTGGCTAAATGCGCTGGGCAATAGCCTGACGATCGCGCCTCTGGCCACGCTGCTGGCGACGGTTCTGGGCGTGCTTGCCTCGATGGGGCTAACGCGTGGAGAATTTCGCGGCAAGGGCGTCGTGATGGCCATTCTGATCTCGCCAATGGTTGCGCCTGTCGTCATCATTGCGGTTGGGATGTTTTTCTTCTTCGCCAAACTGTCGCTGCTGAACAGCTATCTGGGATTGGTACTGGCACATGCGCTGCTCGGCGTGCCGTTTGTGGTGATTACCGTTATTGCAGTGCTGAAAAATTACGACACCAACTTGTCACGCGCGGCGGCAAGCCTCGGTGCCTCCCCTTTTCTCACCTTCCGCAAAGTCACGCTGCCGCTGATTGCACCTGGTGTATTTTCCGGCGCGCTGTTTGCCTTTGCCGCCTCGTTTGACGAAGTGGTGGTCACGCTGTTTTTAGCCAGCCCCCGCCAGCGGACGTTGCCGATCCAGATGTTTGCCGGGATCAGAGAAAACCTCGATCCCACTATCGCGGCGGCGGCATCGCTAATGATCGGCGCATCGCTGATTCTGCTGATTGTGATGGAGCTGCTGCGACGCCGTGGAGAGAGGATGCGGGTGGCATAGCGTCACCCACCATGTTGAGTGATGATGAAAAACGTTGGCTTGCAAATGGCGCTATTGCCAGCGGAAGGCGATGTGCCTGATTTACTTAATGTAAATAACGTTAAAAGCGCCCGGTTTGGGCGCTTTTTTATTGATTCCGCTACGCCTGAGCGCCTGCTACCGCCCGGCCCTGCTCGTTGTTACGGCTCAGCCACAGCGAGAGCGCCTTCAGCGAATCGTCAGTGAACTCATCGCAACGCGCAGTGATCTCTTCCGGCGTCAGCCAGAAAATTTCATCCACTTCCTCTTCCTGCATGGCAAAAGGCCCGTGCGAAACGCAGCTGAACAGTCCACCCCAGACGCGGCAGTGTTGATCTTCATAATAGAACAGGCCATGTTCAGCAAAGGGGACAGCGGCAATACCCAGCTCTTCTTCAGCTTCACGACGCGCCGATTCCAGCATCTCTTCACCGCTTTGGACGACGCCGCCCGCCGTGGCATCCAGCATCCCCGGCATGAAGTCTTTCGTTTCAGTGCGACGCTGCACCAGGATTTTACCCATACCATCGTGTACCACGATATAGGTTGCGCGATGACGCAAACATTGTGCCCGCATTTGCGCACGGCTGGACTGCGCAATGACTTCGTTATCTTCACTAACGATATCGACCCATTCCGTGCCGCGATCTTGCTCCACCATCCCTAACCCTTATTTGTTTTTGCGCCGCAGCGCTGATTTGACCTGTGCCCGCACAGTGTGCCACGGGCTGCCAAAAAATTATAATCCCGCTGTGTCATTCACGGCGGATTTGGAAGATTCCGACAGCCACAGCTGCACCGAGGCACGCTGCCACTGGAAATGGGCGTAATCGGCGACCGCGTCAGGAACCGCATCACCATGCAAGACCAGCCGGTTAAGCATAACGGCCAAATCGGTATCCGCGATTGACCACTCGCCAAACAGGTTGTGCTGACCAGGCTTAAGCAGGCGTTCAACGGCTGAAATCAGCTTTTCCGCTGACTGCTGCGCGCTGATGCTGAGCGGCGCGAAGGTTTCACCAGCAAACAACACTTCCGTCGGACGCTCCTGACGCAGCGCCACAAAATCGCTGCGCAGCCAGGCCTGAATTTCCCGCGCTTTTGCGCGCTTTTCACCGTCTCGCGGGTAAAGGCGCTCATATTCCGGCGCGGGAAAACGCTCATCGAGATATTCGGCAATCGCCGAGGATTCTCCCAGCCGAAAATCGCCGATTTGCAGCGTGGGCACACGTCGGGTCAGCGAAATTTGGCGATAGGGTTCAGCAAGCTGTTCATCACTGTCGAGATCGACACGCCGCAGCGAAAACGGCACGCCTTTTTCGCTCAGCGCCACAAAAACAGACATTGCGTAAGGACTGAAAAAGCAGGCATCGGACCACAGTGTAACAAGGGGATAATTCATCCTGATTTCCTCACAAGGTGGGGTCTGCAACCTGTTTACCCATTTTTTAACCAGAAGGCAATCACTCTGCATAGCCAAACGTATAATCCAGACTGGTGCCGGGTTCAGGATGCCAACTGCGGCGTTTTTTGACTGAGTCTTAGCGGACAAAGCTCACAACCCTTCCGCGAAACATCACCTAAGCTTGTGGCAAGCTTTTCACTTTTATGAGGGCAGACAGCATGCATATTTTACTTACAGGCGGCACTGGCCTGATTGGCAGCCATCTTATTCCTCGCCTCCTCGCGCGAGGCGATAGCATAAGCGTCGTCACGCGTGATGTGGTTAGCGCACGCAGGAAGCTGGGCGACCAGGTGAACCTGTGGTCCGGTCTGGAACAACAGCATGACCTGAATCAGGTAGATGCGGTTATTAACCTGGCAGGCGAGCCGATTGCCGATAAACGCTGGACCGATCATCAAAAGCAGCGGCTCTGTGAAAGCCGCTGGCTGATTACCGAACGGTTGGCCTCATTGATCAATGCCAGCAGCACCCCGCCCGCTGTGTTTATCTCAGGGTCGGCCACCGGCTATTACGGCGACACCGGCGAACTGGTGCTAAACGAAGACGATCCTGGCCATGATGAGTTTACCCACACGCTGTGTGCGCACTGGGAAGCACTGGCGCAAAGCGCCGACAGTGAAAAAACCCGTGTCTGTCTGCTACGTACCGGTGTGGTGCTGGCGAAGGAAGGCGGTGCCCTGAGCAAAATGAAGCTGCCCTTTAAGCTGGGCATTGGCGGCCCGATTGGAAGCGGGCGACAGTATATGCCGTGGATCCATCTGGACGACATGCTGAATGCCATCCTCTGGCTGCTGGATCATCAGGAGCTGCGCGGCCCTTTTAATATGGTGGCGCCTTATGCCGTACGAAATGAGCAGTTTGCGGCCACGCTGGGGCATGTGATGCATCGTCCGGCTTTTATGCGTACGCCCGCCAGCGCTATCAAGTTAATGATGGGCGAATCGTCAGTATTGATATTGGGTGGCCAACACGTGTTACCAAAGCGCCTGGAAGAGTCCGGCTTCGGCTTCCGCTGGTATCAGCTGGATGAAGCGCTGGCCGATGTAGTGTGAAATTACGGCGCGCATGACTCCCCGGCAGCTTATTCACCCAGCGGCCGGGGTTAATGCATGCAGCCAACACCGCTTTACCAACAGGCGGCGACCATCGCCTGGATAAAGGCTATTTTAACGCGCCAGACAGAAACTGCTGCAAGCGCGGGCTTTTCGGCTGATTGAACAGCTCATGCGGCGGGCCTTCTTCCTCAATTTTGCCCTGATGCAGGAAAATTACATGGCTGGAGACATGGCGGGCAAACTCCATTTCATGCGTTACCACCACCATGGTTTTCCCCTCTTCCGCCAGCTTCTGCATGATCCTCAGTACTTCTCCAACCAGCTCCGGATCGAGCGCCGAAGTGGGCTCGTCAAACAGCAATACCTCCGGCTCCATTGCCAGCGCCCGGGCAATGGAAACACGCTGCTGCTGTCCACCAGAGAGATTTACCGGATATTTGGCACGGGCGCGTTCATCGATACCGACCTTGTCCAGATAGCGAATAGCCCGCTCCCGCGCTTCCGCTTTGCTCAGACCCAGCACCTGTATTGGCGCTTCCATGACGTTTTGCAGCACCGTCATATGGCTCCACAAATTGAAGTGCTGAAACACCATCGTCAGGCTGGTACGCAGCGCGCGCAGCTGTTCTTTATTGGCTACTTTCAGCTGGCCATCGGTATCGCGTACCAGATTGATCAGCTGATTATTGACCGAGATCGATCCTTCACTGGGTTTTTCCAGAAAGTTGATGCAGCGTAAAAACGTACTTTTCCCGGAGCCGGAAGAGCCGATAATGCTGATCACATCTCCGGCTTTCGCCTGCAGCGATACGCCTTTCAGCACCTCGTGCTCGCCATAACGTTTATGCAGTTCGGTCACGTGTAATTTATTGTCGGCCATAGTTCTACTCAATGAGTCGATGAGGGTTTCACGTGCGCCAGCCAGCGTTTTTCCGCCTTGCGGAACAGACTAATCAACACATACGAGATAATCAGGTACAGCACGGCGGCAATGCCAAAGGCCACAAATGGCTGATAGGTCGCTGCGTTAATATCGCGCGCTACCTTTAACAGATCGGGAACGGTTGCCGTAAATGCCAGCGCTGTCGAATGCAGCATCAGAATGACTTCGTTGCTGTAGGCCGGCAACGCCGTTCGCAGCGCCGACGGCAGAATAATGCAGCGGTAGAGCTTAAAAGTGGAAAATCCATAAGCCCTTGCCGCTTCGATTTCACCATGCGGCACGGCGCGAATGGCCCCGGCAAAAATTTCAGTGGTATAAGCGCAGGTGTTTAGCGTCAGTGCCAACAGCGTACAGTTCAGGCCGCTACGGAAGAAAGCGTTCAGCAGCTCGTTGCCTTTTACCACCTCCAACGTATACATGCCGGAATAAAATACCAGCAGCTGCACATAGAGCGGCGTTCCGCGAAAAATATAGGTGAACAGCCAGACCGGGAAACGCACTGCCCTGACGGGTGAGACGCGGGCAATTGACAGCAATACCGCCATGCAGCCGCCCAGTACAACGGAGATAATCAGCAGCCAAAGCGTAATGGCCACGCCGGAAAAACGATATCCGTCAGTCCACAGCAGGGCTTTCCAGTATTCCTGCACGATATCGATCATAATTCAGCCCTTCTTACGCCCACCGAGTAGCGACGCGTCAGCCACCACAGCACCCCATTGGAAAGCGTGGTAAAAATCAGGTAAATCACGCCAGCAACGATGGCGAAATAAAACGGCTGCCAGGTGCTTTTTCCGGCCAACTGGGTGGCCTTAACCACATCTTCCAGCCCCAGCAACGAGACCAGCGCGGTCGCTTTCAGGATCACCTGCCAGTTGTTACCGATGCCCGGCAACGCGTAGCGCATCATGCCGGGAAAGAGGATACGGCGGAACGTTTGAGAAGCGGTGAAACCAAAAGCCGTGGCGGCTTCAATCTGCCCTTTCGGCACCGCCATCCAGGCACCACGAAACGTTTCCGTGAAGTAAGCGCCATAGATAAATCCCAGCGTAATGATCCCGGCAACCATCGGATCGATATCAAACTGTTCGAAACCGAGCAGATCTGTCACCTGATTCAGCGCAATTTGCAGCCCGTAAAAAATCAGCAGCATCAATACCAGATCGGGTACGCCGCGGATCAAAGTGGTGTAGCCTTCAAAAATCATCCGCAGCGGACGGTTGCTGGAAAGTTTGGCCCCGGCGCCAATTAAACCCAAAATGACGGAGAGCAACACGGAACTGAGCGCCAGCTCCAGCGTTACCATCGCGCCTTTAAAAATAACGTCAGAATAGCCATACAGCATCAGGAGTTCCTGTCTTTGGTTGAGCGAGACAAAATGGGGGCCAGCACTTACCAGCTGGCCCCCATGACAGGTTTTTATTAACCGCCGTAGATATCAAAATCGAAATATTTCTTCGCCAGCTTGTCGTAAGTGCCGTCTTTGCGAATCTCATCGAAGGCTTTATCAATCGCCGCTTTCAGTCCGGCATCATCTTTACGCATGCCGATGCCCGTTCCCACGCCAAAGATTTTTTCATCTTTTACCGCCGGACCCGCAAAAGCATAGTCTTTACCCGCAGGCTGTTTGAGGAAACCTTCGCTGGCGGCGACTTCGTCCTGGAAAGCCGCATCGATACGGCCCGCTGTCAGATCCTGATAAACCAGGTCCTGATTAGCATAAGGCGTAATGGTAATGCCTTTTGGCCGCCAGTTTTGATTGGCATAGATTTCCTGCGTCGTCCCTTGCAGCAAACCAATGTTTTTCCCTTTCAGCGATGCTTCGGTCGGCTGGAGCGGGGAGCCTTTCGGCGCAATCAGGCGGGCATTAGCCGCATACAGCTTTTCGGAGAAAGCAATTTCCTGCTGGCGTTTTTCAGTAATGGAAAGAGAAGAGATAATTGCATCGATTTTTTTCGCTTTCAGCGAAGGGATCAGTGCATCAAAGTCACTTTCAACATAGGTGCACTGCGTTTCCATACGCTTGCAAATTTCATTGGCCAGATCGATATCAAATCCAACCAGCTGTCCCTGCGCGTTTTTAGCTTCAAACGGCGCATAGGTAGGATCGGTGCCGATGCGCAGCGTTTTCGGTGCGGCAGCAAAAGCGCTCCCGGCCGAGGCGAGAGCCAGCAGCAAAGAAAGAGCCAGAACCTGCTTTTTCATAGATTACCCTCAATTTTCTTATATTAGTGGTGTGTCAGCGCAGAGCACGTGCAGGTTCCGTGCCAGTTTGACTGTCTGAGGCAGATCGCCGCCTGAAGAGGCCAGACTGAGGGGCAGACCCGTCTGTATGCCAGCTGACTAAATATCTATAGCAGGTCAGGAGAAAAGGAGAGGTAAAGATGATCTGTTTTGGTGCACTTGCTGCACGAAAAGCGATTCAGCAGCGGTAAATGCACCAAAAAAATGCGTCAAAAAAGGGGTTATGCACCTTGCCAGCGCGTAAAGAGATCTTTATCGAGCGTGACGTCAAACTGATCGAGAACGCGATTAACCGTCTGGTCCACGATGTCCATCACCTTGTCCGGTCGGTGGTAGAAAGCAGGAACCGGTGGCATGATAATCGCCCCCAATTCTGCCGCCGTCGTCATCATCCGCAAATGCCCCAGATGCAACGGCGTTTCTCGTACGCACAGCACCAGACGTCGCCGCTCTTTCAGCACCACGTCTGCGGCCCGGGTTAGCAAACCGTCGCTGTAACTATTCACAATGCCGGAAAGGGTTTTCATCGAACAGGGTAAAATCATCATGCCGTCGGTTTTAAACGATCCGGAGGAGATGCTGGCAGCAATATCACGCGCATCATGCACCACGTCCGCCAGCGCCTGCACATCACGCAGGGAGTAGTCGGTTTCCAGCGCCAGCGTCTGGCGTGCGGCCTGACTCATTACCAGGTGCGTTTCCACATCGCTGACCTGCTGTAAGATTTGTAGCGTGCGAACGCCATAAATCGCGCCGCTGGCGCCTGAGATACCGATAATGAGTCGTTTCATATTCGTCCTTACCTGAAAAATAAAAAATGGGCCGGAATCGCTTCCGGCCCATCATACCTGCTGACGCACGCAAGGGCATTAGCCTTCGTTGTGCATTTCCAGGTTTTCAACTTCGTTCTGGCGAGCCATGGCTTTCGCATCGTCGTTACGCAGCGACTGCAGATACTCCAGATACTGCTGATCGACATCTTTCGTCACGTAGATGCCGTTAAATACCGAGCACTCAAACTGCGCGATATCCGGGTTCTCTTCACGCACCGCTTCGATCAGGTCGTTGAGATCCTGGAAAATCAGCGCGTCAGCACCAATCAGCTGGCGAATCTCTTCCACTTCACGGCCATGGGCAATCAGCTCCGTCGCGCTTGGCATATCGATGCCGTAGACGTTCGGGAAGCGGATTTCCGGGGCGGCAGAAGCCAGATAGACTTTCTTCGCGCCAGCATCACGCGCCATCTCAATGATCTGTTCGGACGTGGTGCCACGCACGATAGAGTCATCCACCAGCAGCACGTTTTTACCCCGGAACTCAGCACGGTTAGCGTTCAGCTTACGGCGAACCGCGCTGCGGCGCAGGTGCTGGCCTGGCATAATAAAGGTGCGGCCAACGTAGCGATTCTTCACAAATCCCTGACGGTATGGCTTATCAAGGATGCGGGCCATTTCCAGCGCGATATCGCAGGAGGTTTCCGGAATTGGAATAACAACGTCAATGTCCAGATCTTCCCATTCGCGCGCGATTTTCTCGCCCAGCTTGGTGCCCATACGGACGCGTGCGCTGTAAACGGAGATTTTGTCCAGGAATGAATCCGGGCGGGCAAAGTAGACGTACTCAAACAGGCACGGATTGAATTTCGGGTTTTCCGCACACTGACGGGTAAAGAGCTGCCCTTTTTCGCTCACGAACACCGCTTCGCCCGGCGCCACATCGCGCAGGAACTCAAAGCCCAGCGTATCCAGCGCCACGCTTTCAGAAGCCACCATGTATTCCGTACGACCATCCGCCATCGCACGCTTGCCAATCACTAAAGGACGGATGCCGTTAGGATCGCGAAACGCCACCAGACCGTGTCCGATGATCATCGCCACGCAGGCATAAGCGCCGCGAACCTGCTGATGGACAGCGGCCACAGCGGCAAAAATGTTTTCAGCTTCCAGCGGATAATGCTGGAAACGATCCAGCTCAACCGCAAAAATATTGAGCAGAATTTCAGAATCTGATGTGGTGTTAATGTGACGACGACCGCTCTCGAACAGCTGTTTACGCAGTTCATGAGCGTTGGTCAGATTACCGTTGTGCGCAAGCGTAATGCCGTAAGGCGAGTTGACGTAGAAGGGCTGCGCTTCGGAAGCACTGGAGCTTCCCGCCGTCGGGTAGCGAACGTGGCCGATCCCCATATTGCCCTGCAAACGCTGCATATGGCGGGCTTCAAATACATCGCTCACCAGGCCGTTTGCTTTACGCAGGCGGAAGCAGTTTAATGCATCAATGGTGACGATGCCTGCGGCATCCTGCCCACGGTGCTGAAGCACCGTTAACGCGTCATAAATCGACTGGTTGACCGGCATGAAACCGGCGATCCCGACAATACCGCACATATGGTCATTTCCTCATAAGCCGCACCCCCGGTTTGATTACCGGGGTAAAAAACTCGACGTGCTTTTCAGGTAGTCAAAAAACCACCTGATAATGTAACTAAACTGGGGAACCAGCTGGGACTGTTGCCAGTCCGGGCTTTTGGCAAAGCCGGTGAAGGTATCGAGGAAAAACAGAATGGCCGACACAATCAGTACGCCACGTAATGCCCCGAAACAAACCCCAAGCACTCTGTCGGTACCCGACAGGCCGGTTTTATCAACCAGCGAACCAATCACGTAATTGACAATCGCCCCGACTAACAGCGTGGCGATGAACAACACCGCAATGGCTATGCCATTTCGAACCAGTTCGTCTTCAAATCCTGTAAACCAGACGGCAAGGAAGGAGTAGTAATGACTGGCGACAAAAAATGCGCAACCCCAGGTGACGAGTGATAATGCCTCCCGAACGAACCCGCGGATCAGGCTGACAAGAGCCGAAAAACCAATAACCGCAATAATGACGTAATCTATCCAGACCATGAACTCTTCCAGCGACTGTGCCCCTAAGGTCGCCTCCCGCTGTTGCACGTGGTGATATTGCAACAGCGGGAGGCGACCTGTAGTTCGGGGCGAATTCTAACAGAAAAAGAAAACGTTTGCGTAGGTTTTCCGTAACCTGCTTACGCAAAACGTTTTGCGCAAAAAAACAGCCGTCACCCCAGGGCTGGAACGGGAAAAACCCCATCCAATGCAACTGGTTTAATTAGCTGATAATTATATAAAAAAAAGGCCGCCCTGCGCTTTTATTTCGCAGCGGAGACCTTCACTAACACGGCTTGAAAGGCGCAGGCTTTCGCAATAATAGCGAGAGCCTGACAGGGCTAGCGGGCGCTGTAAGGTTTCACTACCCCACCCAGCCCGGAGATGCCTTTCAGTTCACCGACCGCAGCCTGCATCTTCGCCTTCGACGCATCCGGGCCAACGTAAATCCGCGTGATCGCGCCCTGTACCGGCGTTGATGGCACGGTAAAGGCACGATAACCCGACAGGCGTAGCTGTGCGACGATCTCGTTTACCTTAGCGGCATTCTTCAATGCCCCCAGCTGCACCACGTAAGCCTGCCCTGCTGGCGCACTTTCCTGCGTGGCAGGCGCCTGCTGCGGTTCAGGACGACTTTCCGGCTTTGTCTCAGGTTTTGGCTGCGGCTTCGGTTTTTCAACCGGCTTTGGCTGCGTTTTGGGTTTTTCTACCGGCTTCGGCGCTTCGGCCGGTTTCTGTTGCTCAACCGGTTTCTGCGGCTCGGTTTTCATCGGCGGCGGCGAAACAACAGTAGGCTGATTGGCCGACTGAGGTGCAGTAGAGCCACTTTCCGCCTGAGAGGTGTTTTCGCTGCTGTGGCCACCCAGCGCAGTGCCTGCGCCTTCCGGCGGCTGTGCCGGAAGAGACTGTGTCACCGGTGGCACACTGTCCGTTTCCTGCTGATCGCCCGGTTTGGGCACCAGCGGGATCGCGGCAAACTCTTCTTTGTAGTGCTTTTTCTTGCCGTCCAGCAGTCCCGGCAGAACAATTACGCCCAGGGCTACAATGATGACGGTGCCGACTAAACGGTTTTGAAACTTACTTGCCACTGCCGCTCTCCGTTTCCAGCATTTCCATTACCTGCGCCACCGTGTGAAACGAACCACACACCAGCACAATATCTTGTTCCTGAGCTATTAAGCGCGCCTGCTGATACGCCTCTGCCACGCTGGTAAAAACGCCTGCGCCAGGCAGGTGAGCGCTAAGCTGCTCTGCCGTCGCCCCGCGTGGCCCTTCCAGCGGGGCGCAATACCAGGAATCCACCTGCGAGGTCAGACACGCCAACGTGCCAGCAATGTCTTTATCATGCAGCATACCGACCACCGCATGCACCTTGCCGGTTTTTGGCAGTTCGCTCAACCGACCCGCGAGATAGCCTGCCGCATGCGGATTATGCGCAACATCCAGAATCACGCGTGGCGCCTCGGCGACCGTCTGGAAACGGCCAGGCAAAATTGCCTTATCCAGCCAGCCGGTAACGATAGCATCATCCACCTTCAGCTCAGACGCGCGCAGCGCAGCGATGGCCGTAGCCGCATTGGGTAAGGGAACCTGCGGTAAAGGCAATCCGCTGAGCGTGCCTTTTGCGTCGCTAAATGACCAGCTCCCCTCGCCCACGCTGAAAGTCCAGTCACGACCGCGTTTTGACAGGCGTGCACCGAGGCTGTCAGCCACCTCAGCAATAGTGTGGGGCATATCCGGTTCACCGACGACAGCGGGCTTACCGCTGCGGAATACCCCGGCTTTTTCACGTCCGATGCTTTCACGATCCGGCCCCAGCCAGTCGGTATGGTCGAGCGCAATGCTGGTGATGACAGCAACATCCGCATCAACAATATTGGTGGCATCAAGACGACCGCCCAGCCCGACTTCCAGAATCACCACATCAAGCGCAGCGCGTTTAAACAGCCAGAGCGCAGAAAGCGTGCCGTATTCAAAATAGGTCAGGGAGGTGTCGCCGCGCCCTTTTTCAATATCGGCAAACGAGGCGGTGTGATCGGATTCGGCCAGCTCTTCACCCTGAATACGCACGCGTTCGGTGTAACGCAGCAGATGCGGTGAGCTGTAGACGCCAACGCGATAACCTGCAGCCATCAGCAGCGTTTCCAGCGTACGGCAGGTAGTCCCTTTGCCATTCGTTCCGGCAACGGTGAAAACAACAGGCGCAGGCGTTAACAGGTCGAGCTGCTTTGCCACGCGTTGAACGCGCGTTAGCCCGAGTTCGATAGCTTGAGTATGAAGATTCTCAAGATAATGAAGCCACGTGACCAGAGGCGACGTGGCTTGAGGAAGATTATCCATGTGTCCCGTTCACAACGTTACGGTTCATTGGTGAAAGGGCATTTACGCCCTTTCGTAAATCAGTCAGGCTTCGTGGCTCTGCCCGGCCTCTTCAGCGGGTTCTTGCCGTTTTTCTTCCTGCGGCTCCGGCAGATTCATCATCTTCGCCAGAATGCTCGCCAGCTTGAAGCGCATCACCGGGCGACGCACGATCATATCGATGGCGCCCTTCTCGATCAGGAACTCACTACGCTGGAAGCCAGGTGGCAGCTTCTCGCGAACGGTCTGTTCGATAACGCGGGGACCTGCAAAGCCGATCAGCGCTTTCGGTTCCGCAATGTTCAGATCGCCTAACATCGCGAAGCTGGCGGAAACGCCGCCCATGGTCGGGTCGGTCAGCACGGAGATATAAGGCAGGCCGCGAGCCTGCATCTTCGCCAGCGCCGCGCTGGTTTTGGCCATCTGCATCAGCGACATCAGCGCTTCCTGCATACGAGCACCACCGGATGCAGAGAAGCAGATCATTGGACAGTTATCTTCCAGCGCCTGTTCAACCGCACGCACGAAACGTGCACCAACGACCGAACCCATTGAGCCGCCCATAAAGGAGAACTCAAAGGCCGCAGCCACCACCGGCATGCCGTGCAGCGTGCCTTTCATTACGATCAGCGCGTCTTTCTCGTCGGTCTCTTTCTGAGCCGCAGCCAGACGATCTTTATATTTTTTTGAATCCCGGAACTTGAGCAGATCTTTCGGCTCCAGCTCGCTGCCCAGCTCAATCATTGAGCCTTCGTCCAGCACGCTGTGCAGACGTTCACGACCATGCATACGCATGTGATGATCGCATTTCGGGCAAACTTCCAGATTGCGCTCCAGCTCGGCGCGGTACAGAACCTGACCGCAGCTGTCACACTTGGTCCAGACCCCTTCAGGGATACTGGCTTTGCGCGAGGGGGTGATAGTGCTCTTATTGAGAATTCGTTCAATCCAGCTCATTGATGACCTTTCTGTTTGAACCTGGTGAAACCAGTTTTCTTTTTCCACGCCGCAACGGCGCAGACCATAATGTCGCTCATTAAACCATAACCGCCCGATGCTGTGGATAAAAATCTGGCCTTCGGGCGGCAGTTTGGCGATTTGTTACTGTGATTTCGTCTGGCGAGCCGTACGACGATGGCGCAAAATTTCTATTACGCCCGGCAGGACCGAAACCAGAATTATCGCAATAATCAGGTAGTGAATATTCTTCTGTACCGCTGGCAGGTTGCCAAAGAAAAATCCGGCATACGAGAACAGCAGCACCCAAAGCAGCCCCCCCGTCACGTTAAACAGTGCAAAATGGCGATAAGACATTTTACCCATGCCCGCGACAAAAGGTGCGAAGGTGCGAACGATCGGCACGAAGCGCGCCAGAATAATCGTTTTCCCACCGTGACGCTCGTAAAATTGATGCGTTTTATCAAGGTAGCTGCGACGGAATACCTTTGAGTTCGGATTGCTGAACAGTTTATCGCCAAACAACCGGCCAATAGTATAGTTCACCGCATCACCCGCAATCGCTGCCACGCACAGCAGCAACGCCATGACGTGGACATTTAACGCGCTGTCAGGAATTGCCGCCAGCGCGCCCGCCACGAACAGCAGCGAATCGCCAGGCAAAAACGGCGTTACAACCAGCCCCGTTTCGCAGAACAAGATAAGGAACAAAATGGCATAAATCCAGACGCCGTACTGCGCAACCATCGCTTGCAAATGGACATCAATGTGCAGAATAAAATCGATCACGGTGTGAATCATTTCCATAGATGTATCCTTAATACTCCAGGCCAGGGTTAATCCTCGAGGAACAGTGGTCCCATCGGTGGACGGGGTAAATCAAATTTTTCCGGGTAATCGACCGCGACCAGATAGAGCCCTTCCGCTCTGGCGGTCGCCGCAGCCAGCGTGCGATCTTTCGCCGCCAGCAGCTCGGCCATCCAGCTTTCCTGCTGATTCCCACACCCTATTTCCATCAGGCTGCCTACTATGTTACGCACCATATGATGCACGAACGCGTTGGCTTTAATGTCCACTATCACGTAAGCGCCAAAACGGCTGACGTTCAGATGCATGACGTTACGCCAGGGCGTACGTGACTGACACTGCACCGCGCGAAACGAGGTAAAATCGTTCTCGCCGAGCAGAGCCTGGCCTGCACGCTGCATTTTTTCCGCATCCAGCGGATGGTAAAAATGCGTGACGCCGCCGTGTAAAATCGCTGGGCGTAACCGACGGTTATAAATCACATAGCGATAACGGCGCGCCGTGGCGCTGAAACGAGCGTGAAAATCGTCCGTGACCGGCTTGACCCAACGCACCGCAATATCGTCCGGCAAATTCGCGTTTACCCCCAGCGTCCAGGCAGCATCTTTACGCTTTGAGGTCGTTTCAAAATGCACAACCTGACCCGTTCCGTGAACGCCTGCGTCGGTACGCCCGGCACAGAACACCACGACCGGATGATCGGCGACTTTCGACAGCGCCTTCTCCAGCTTTTCCTGTACGCTTCGGACTTCCTGCTGGCGCTGCCAGCCGTAATAACGGCTGCCATCGTATTCAATGCCGAGCGCCAGTTTTACCGTTTGCTGCGGCAAATCTGCTGCTGACATCAGTAAAAATACTCCTGCACCAGTTTCTCAGCGGTTTTGACCGCCATCAGCGCGCCGCCAAAGCGTACGTTGTCCGCCACTGACCAGAACTGCAGCATCTCCGGCACGCCGTAGTCGTTACGCACGCAGCCCAGGCTCAGCTGTACGTTGCCGGAAGCATCACCAACCTGAGTGGGATAATCGTCCTCATCAGACAGCGCAATATCTTCTGCCTGCAACAGCGCGTCACGAGCCTCTTCTGCCGACATTGGGCGCAGATTTTCGATATGCACAATCTGCGCGTTGCCGTAGAACACCGGCGCCTGTACGGTCGTAACGGTGATCGGCAAGCCTTCGTCCTGCATCACTTTACGTACCTGATCGATCAGGCGGCGCTCCTGCAATACGCTACCTTCCGCATCGGCCAGCAGCGGCAGCATGTTAAAGGCCAGCTGACGGCCGAAATAGGTCTCTTCAGCGGGCAGACCGTTCAACAGACGAGCGGCTTCACCCGCCAGCGAGTCCACGGCGGCTTTGCCGTGAGCAGAGGCGGCAATCAGGCTGGTCACCTGCAAACGACTCAGGCCAGCCTGATCCACCAGCGGCTTGATCGCACACAGCAGCTGGCTGGTTACGCTGTCCGCTACGCTAATAATATTGCGGTTGCGGTAGTCGGCCAGCACCTGAGGGTTCACATCCGGTACAACCAATGGCACGTCCGGTTCCAGCGCGAACAGATCGCTGGTATCAATGACCAGACAGCCCGCGCTTGCCGCTTCGTCTGCATAACGCGCTGAGGCTTCGCGACCGGCAGCGAAAAAGGCCAGCTGCACCTGTGACCAGTCGAAATCACTGGCATCGGTTACCAGCAGAGTTTTTCCTTCAAAACGCAGGTTTTCGCCCGCGCTGCGTTCGCTCGCCAGCAAATGCAGCTCACCAACCGGGAACTGGCGTTCAGCCAGTAATTCCAGTACAGCTCCCCCTACTGCGCCTGTCGCGCCAAGTAGCGCAATGTTCCAGCCGTCAGACATGTTGGTTTACTCCAGACAATGACATAAAAAACAAAAGGCGGTGAGTCCACCGCCCGGCAATTCAGATTTTTACGAGGCCGATTTGAAAACGGCATTGAAGCCAATTTGCTTCAGCAACACCGCGGCCTGCTCAGAATCACAGATTACCCGCAGTGAAGACCACTCGCGGCGCTCCAGATAATTTTTGCGCAGGCGATCGAATTCGCCTGGGATGGCGGCTACTTTTCGCAGCGGTGCATCATCGCGGCGCACATCATACACCAGATGGGCCAGTCTTTTCAGCGTTGGCTGATCCAGCTCGCCGTGCAGCGTGATTTCACCAAACTCTGGCGCAGGAAGCAGCGTGGCGAGTTCGACCTGTTGCGGTTGTCCAAGGAACTGTGTCCAGGCCTCGAAAACCTGCGTTGTGCCACGCGCTTTACCTTCCAGCGTGTAGCCGGCGATATGCGCGGTCGCGATGTCCACCTTATCCAGCAGCGGCAGAGAAAGTTCCGGCTCCGGCTCCCAGACGTCTAACACCACGCTCAGATCGCGGCGCTGCTGCAACACGTTCAGCAAGGCGGTATTGTCCACGACCGGACCACGGCAGGCATTGATCAGGATGGTGCCCGGCTTCAGCGCCCGCAGCAGCGCTTCGTCGGCCAGATGCAGCGTTTTGTATTCACCCTGCTTAAACAGCGGCGTATGGAAAGTGAGGATATCAGCTTCGGCCACCAGCTCTGAAAGCGGCAGAAACTCGCCCTCGTCACCGCGATCGGCGCGAGGCGGATCGCAAAGCAGAGTCCGAATACCGAGCGCCGCCAGACGAGCCTGTAAACGGCCACCAACGTTGCCGACGCCGACAATCCCCACGGTGCGATCTTTCAGCAAAAAGCCATCGCGTTCCGCCAGCAGCAATAAAGCGGAGAAAACATATTCCACCACGGCAATAGCATTACAGCCCGGCGCGGCAGAAAAACCAATCCCCTGCTCTTGCAGGAATGTCTCATCAATATGGTCGGTACCCGCCGTCGCCGTACCGACAAATTTTACCGGTTTGCCGCCGAGCAGCTCAGCGTTCACTTTTGTTACCGAGCGCACCATCAGCCCATCGGCATCATCCAGCTCGGCCTGCGGCACCGGCCTGCCCGGCACGGCAACCACGGTGCCCGTGCGGCTGAACAGCTCGCGGGCATAGGGCATATTTTCATCAACGAGAATCTTCACAATTGGGTTCCTGCTCTGAAACAGTGAGGGGCGGTATTCTGCCATAATCCCACCGAGGGGATAACCCTGAAGTGCGGCGTTCGGCAATCTGTCGCTAGGGATGTAGCGAAAGTCCTTTAATGACCTTATCTACCTGCTTTTTTGGCCCACGCAACGCCAGCCCAGCCAGACACAGATTACTGGCGTCCTCCGCCATAAAAACTTCCCGGTTGGCCTCATCGTTTCCGGTTGAAAACATCGCCTGCACATAAGGAATCAGCGTCAGTTCGCGTTCCAGTCCTTTCCGGTGAGCATGTTGCAAATCCGCCAGATCGGCGGAAAAAATCAGCATCGGTTGCCCATACAGATTACCGTACTGCCGTCCAAGCGCGTCGACGTAGGGCTTGCCCATCATTTCAGGCGAGGCGGAGGCAATTCCCGTGGCGAGAAACGCGACGACGTTTAATTTCTGCCAGACCGCCAGATCGTCGCGCACCACAATCGCTACTTTCGTATCAAACATCACTTTCTCTCCTGTTACTGGTTGAAACAAGAGAGTGACAGATTTGCTGTTGTTCAGTCTGGAACGTTTGTGCACTGACGCTGATACAAAGCCGGAGACATGCGATAAGCGCGCTGAAACCAGCGTCCCAAATGGCTCTGATCGGCAAAACCAACCGTCGCGGCGACGTGCGCCGGTTCCAGACCCTGGGCAAGCAGCACGCGGGCAGTTCGTAACCGTAGCCGAACCAGGTAAGCATGCGGCGAGAGTCCAAACGCCTTTTTAAATTGTCGGTTCAGGCGAAAGCGATCTAATCCGCTATAGTGCGCAAGCTCATCCAGTCCGATGTCGCATGCCATCCGATCGTGCAGATAAGATCTCAGCAAATTCATCTGTCCGACAGAGCCATTAAGCAGGGAAAGCGGCCGTGCCTGAATATGCCGCCCAAGCAGCGAAAGCAGATGATCCAGGCTCTGATCGCGCGCCAGCCGACCTTCATTATGATGGATGGCAAAAAAGGCCTGCTGGATGGCGGCGATCAGCAACGGATCCCCGGTCAGCGTATGCCGAAAGGCGGCTTCCAGCGTCGATACATCCCCCAGGCCACGCTGCTGCATCATGCCCGTTACCCAAGGCTGGGGCAGGTAAAGCATAAGATAGGTAAAGCCATCCTGCTCGGGCGCATGCCCGTCATGAACCGCACCGGGTTCAATAAGTATGGCCTGGCCGGGCGTGCTGGTATGAAGAAAACGGTGACAGTTAAAGCGCTGCAAGCCCTGTTGCGTAACGCCCAGCAGGATTTCATCATGATCGTGAGGGTCGTAGGCGTGCCCCCTGAAGTGCGCATGGACGCTTTCGATGCGGGTCTCTTCATCACGACGAAGTTCGACCCAGTCGTTGCAGCCTTTCTTATTACGCCCTGCATCCATAAAATCGCTCCACAAATCAACGGCTGGATCAAATTATCATTTTTCGTTTGAAACAGGGCAAGCGTACACTGGCTGTCGTTCACTTAACTCCAGGTAAATTGATGAATTTTATGTTTCCGCTGCTGGCCGTGTTGATCTGGTCGGTGAATGCTATCGTCAGTAAAATTTCGGCTGGCGCTATCGATCCGGCCGCGATCTCTTTTTATCGCTGGCTGGTGGCGTTAATAACCCTGACGCCGTTTGTATTGCCTGCCGTCTGGCGCAACCGCCAGCAAATTAAAAAGCTGTGGTGGAAGCTGCTGGTCCTTGGCCTGCTGGGAATGGTGCTCTATCAGAGCCTGGCTTACTATGCTGCTTATAGCGTTAGCGCACTGTTTATGGGAATTCTGGCTTCGCTGATCCCGCTGCTAACGGTCTTAATCAGCATGGTGGTATTACGACTGGCGCCAACGCTGGGGATTGTTCTCGGTGCGGTTTTATCGCTTAGCGGACTGATCTGGCTGGTCAGTCAGGGTCATCCTCAACAGCTGCTGACGCACGGATTAGGAAAAGGTGAGCTAATGATGTTTGCCGCGTCGACATCCTACGCCCTGTATGGCGTTCTCACCAAACGTTGGGCAATCCCGCTGCCCAACTGGCAGAGCCTCTATGTGCAAATTGTTTTCGGGGTAATCCTGCTGACGCCGGGCTTTTTCCTGGCGCAGGATATTTCTCTTAATGCCCATAATATTCCGCTGGTGCTGTTTGCCGGCATCCCCGCTTCCATTATCGCTCCCTTCCTGTGGATTCAGGGCGTGATACGGATGGGCGCGAATACCGCTACCATTTTTATGAACCTGACGCCGATTTTTACTGCCGTCATTGCGGTTGCGTTTTTACATGAAGCGTTGCACAGCTATCACTTTATTGGCGGCGGCATCGCGCTGTTTGGCGTTATTCTTGCTCAGCGTTTGCGCACGCCGCTGCGATTCAGGAAACGACCACAGTCGGAACAGCCCACTCCTTAACCGGCCTGTAAAATAATTCCCCCTGCGCGGCGTCCCGCTACTACCTATCGCAGGGCGGGATTGTTATCATAGCGAATCCCCCTTTTCCGGCGCGCCCCGGATATTGACCTGTGAGTTAAGGATTTTGCCATGCAACCTTTAAGTGGCCCAGGTGCGCCGCTCCCCGGCAATCGTACGCAAGTCGATGCCGGATCGGCCTCGCCTCGTACCGGCCCCGGCGATCAGCCGCTGACCCCGGCTCAGCGCACCACGCTGGAAAGGCTGATTGTCAAAATCATGTCGCTCAGCTCGTTAAAGTCTCCTGAACTGTGGGCTGGAATGCGGCACGAGGTCGGCGTAAAAAATGATGCTGGCTTATTATCCCGTCACTATCCCGCTGCCGAGCAGTTTCTGAATACGCGCCTCTCTCAGGTGCAGAATACGCACGCCACGCGCCAGCTGTTTCAGCAGTTAAGCGACCTGTTGCCCCAGGGCAATAACCGTCAGGCTGTGAGCGATTTTATTCGCCAGCAGTTTGGCCATACCGTTCTCAGTTCGCTTAACCCAGACCAGTTACGTCAGGTGTTAACCATGCTGCAAAACGGGCAGATGGCGATCCCGCAGCCGCAGCAGAATCGCATTACTGACCGAACGCTGCTGCCTGCCGAGCATCACGCATTAAATCAGCAGATTTCTAAGCTGGCGGCCGCCACAGGCGAACAGCCGGTTAAGCTGTGGGCTGCCGCATTAAAAGTGGTGAACCTGCACAGCGGCGATCCTATCCCGTCCCGCTTGTTCCCGCTGCTCACGCAATATTTGCAGGTGAGTCAGACGCTGAGTCACCACGCTGCGCCAACGCTTCCAACGCTGCTTTCTTCTCTGAAAGTGCCGCCGGATCATGCTGAACAACGCATGCTGGAAGACGCCAGCCAACAGCGCTTCCAGCTGCCACCTCAAGCGATACTCACCCCGGCACAGGCGCAGGATTTAATGAATCTGCTGTTTGCCCGTCGTGCTGAACGCCTTAAGGAACAGCCGGTCGCCGACAGTGAAATCAATCCGCAGCCGCTGTTTGGCTACGTGCCGCCGGTGCTGCTGCCTTTGGTGAACCGTCCGGCATTTACCGCCTTTGCCGTGCTGATTTTGATCGGCTTTTTGCTGTGGATTTTTCTCTGATATCAGCAGCCGCAGTCCGCTAAAACCGTCTGCGGTGGCCACTCGCCCACCGCATCGCCTGGCGTGACAGGATGCTGGTCACGCCGCCAGAAATCCAGCCCGCCAATCAGCTCTTTTACCCGAAACCCTGCGGTTGCCAGCTTCCATGCGCCTTTGGTCGAGCCGTTACAGCCGATCCCGTCGCAGTGGTGATATAGACTTTTTCTTTGTCCAGATCCGCCAGGGTTTCCGCGTTCATGGTGCGATGAGGGAAGCTGATTGCACCGCAGATATGCCCCATTTGATACTGCTCTGGCGATCGGGTATCAATGACCACAATATCGGCGATCCCCCTGGCTAAATCCTGCGCCACATCCCAGGCATCGGCATAATGAGCCAGCTTTTCGCTAAGCCAACGTTCGCTCTGCTGAGCAGACGGCGGAGGAAACTGTAAAACGGCAGAAACGGTCATCATCACAACTCCTTTGATTAGTGTCTGGCTCAATGATACGGTGAAATGGCCTTAACAACAGGACCCATTTCACCAGGCCAATAAGACCACTATGTCACTAAACAAGGTTCCGCTAATCCAGATTTTTGCTTCTCAGCAGGCGCAAACATTGCGGGACAAGCTGTGCGCAACGCTGCGCCAGTTAATCGTTAGCGGAACATTGCCACAGGGCGAGCGGCTCCCTTCCTCACGCCTGATGGCTGCCGATTTGTCACTGTCCCGGGTGACGGTAGAAGCCGCCTACACGCAGCTGGAAAGCGAAGGTTATTTAGTGCGTAACATCGGTAAAGGCACTTTCGTCGCCATTGCGCTGGAACCACCGCGGCGAGTCCGAAAAATGGCGCAGCCCGCGCCGCTGGCGCTTTCCTCTCGCGGTAAAAAGATCGTTGCTACCGGAGGCTGCCGGGATCCGCTTTATCCACAGGCGTTTGCCGCAGGCTCGCCTGATTTGCGCGTCTTTCCTCATGACATCTGGCGACGTCTGACCGCGCAACGCTTACGGTCACCGGAAACCGTGATGGGCTATGGCGATCCGCAGGGATTACCAGAACTGCGCCAGGCGGTTGCCCGCTATCTCGCGCAGTCACGCGGCGTGCGCTGCGCGGCTGAGCAGGTGATAATCCTCACCAGCTCCCAGCAGGCGCTGCAAATGTTGGCGATGCTGCTGTGCGATGTGGGTGAAAAAATCTGTCTGGAAGAGCCAGGCTACAGCGGCGCTTTTAACGCGTTTGTCAGTGCCGGAGCAGAAATTAGCGGCCTGGAACTCGACGATCGGGGCGCAAAAATCCCCGACACGGGGCGAGCGAAGCTGATTTATCTGACGCCTTCTCATCAATATCCCACCGGCGTCACCATGAGTTTGTCACGACGTCTGCAATGGCTGGCTTATGCTAACAAGCACGACAGCTGGCTAATTGAAGACGATTACGACAGCGAATTTTACTACGATGAGCAGCCAATGCCTGCGCTTCAGGGCCTTGATGATAACGGTCGGGTGCTTTATCTCGGGACATTTTCAAAGGCGCTGTTCCCTTCCCTGCGGCTGGCTTATCTGGTGGTTCCGCCCGCGCTGGTCGAGCCTTTTTGTCGGATGCGCAGCGTCATGGACGGACACAGCGCCCAACTGATGCAGGCCGTCACGGCGGACTTTATCATTCATGGTCATTTTCAGGCGCATCTGCGGCTGATGCGTAAGCTGTACGCCAGCCGTCGCAATCTGTTGCTAACGCAGCTGGCTGAAAAACTCGGTGACAGGCTCAGGCCGCAAAGCCACAGCGGCGGATTACAGCTAACGGTGACGCTGCCGGGCGGCGGAGAAGAACGGCTTACGCGGGCAGCGCTTAACGCAGGGCTGATTTTGCCACGGCTGTCGCCGCTGTATCAGGGGGCGGTAAGAGAGGAAGGCTGGCTGTTAGGGTTCTCCGCTCTACAACGAGCGGAGATTATTAACGCGGTCGATAAGCTTGCGCGGCTGTTTTAGCGCGTGCACGCCACCATCACCACCAGATTTCCATCTGCGCGCCGAAGGTCACTTCATCATTATTACCCCGACTAAATGTGTTGAGGCTGGTATCGCTGTAGGCCGTCCCTGATACAAAACCGCTGTCGTCCGCCGTGGCATATCCCCATTTCTCATTCCATTTTGCATAGGTGGCAAACAGACGAAGTGCCGGACGCGCCCAAACGCTGGTACCCGCCTGCCACTGCTGTGCCAGGGTCACTTTATACTGGCTGTTGCGCTGGCCGGTAAGCTGCGATTTAACATTATCGTAGCCAAACTCCAGCAGGGTACTCATGATCGGCGTCCAGTTGTACATGGGACGCATGCCCAGCGTATACCATTCTGAACCGTTCTGATTGTCGCGGTCGATATGCTGATACATTGCGACGTAAGACAGGCCCCATCGATCGTTAAAATCGACAGCCCCGTGATCCAATACCCGCAGCATACGGCCATTATTATCCACTGAGGCGCCCTCGCTGCGACCGTTATTCAGCGACGTCATGGAATCCGTAGCATACTGCACGGCGAGGATATTATTGCCCTTCAGGATGTGCTGATTGTGCAGCGCGGTGAACATCCAGCCCGCTTTGCTTGCGCCCTCCTGAAGCCGATAGCCATCCTGCACGTTGGCACGACCGTAATCTATTCCCAGCTCGAGCGAACCGCCCGGATTGGTCTCAAGCCCAGCGAAACGGATATCAAAAACGTCATTGATGGTTGGCCGCTCATCGCGCTGCGTGTCCAGATAGCCCTGTGAACCGCCAGACTCGCTATTACGAGTGACCGCCAGTGAAAGCTTACCGAAACCCGTATCAATATTTTCCAGACCCGCGCCCGGTCCGGAAATATCCCAGTAGTAGAAATCGATCATATGCACGTCATGACGCTGGTAAAAACGCTTACCTGCCCAAAGCGTGGTGCCGGGCAACCAGTCAATCAGATTAACGCCCGTAATGTTCACTTCGCGAAAGCCCGGTTCTACCGCCTCAAAATCAGAGCGCTGGGAAACCGCATAGGCAAGCGTCGTATCGAAGTAAAAACTTTTGTCGCCCTCTTTCCAGGCTTCCTGTCCCAGTTTCAGTTCGGCATAGGTTTCGCATTCATTTCCCAGGCGATACTTGCTTTGTGCGCCGCTGGCCTGAAAGCATTGTTGTTCTCCCCCGCTTCCGCTCCAGCCGATGCCGGAACGGGCATAGCCGTGAAAATCTACGGCCAGGGCGGGTGCAGCGGCCATACCGCTGACCAGAACAGAAAGACACAGTTGTTGCAGAGATTTTGTGGCAGTCATTTTAATTTCCTTATTATAAAAATCCTGATTAGGTCAGTTTTTCAGCCACCAGATAGCTTCAAACGGACGCAGTGTTGTCGCTTGCGGCTGTCGTGGCGCATCGGCATAGTTGCTGATAAGGCGATGCCAGCCGGGTGCAGTCATGTTTTCTCCAGGCTGCCATGTCAGCGGCTCGCGGCTTAAATTCGCCACGACAATCAGCTGCCGATCCTGCCAGCGACGTCGATAGCACCAAAGCATCGGGTGGAGTGGCGCCAGATCCTCATAATCGCCTTGCGTCAGTAGTGCATACTGCTTGCGCAGCGCGATCAGCTGGCGATAGGTGTGAAAAATGGAATCGGGATCGGCTACTGCCGCTTCTGCATTGATGAGCGAAGCGTTTGGCGCGCAGCGCAGCCAGGGGGTGCCTGTGGTGAAACCAGCCTGCGCTGAGCTGTCCCACTGCATTGGCGTACGGCTGTTGTCGCGGGATTTACGGGCAAGAATAGCCAACAGCTCAGACTCGTTGCGACCCGCGGCGCGTAATTCAGCATACATATTCAGGCTTTCCACATCGCGATACTGGTCAATGTGGGTAAAGCCAGGGTTAGTCATGCCAATTTCTTCACCCTGATAGATATAGGGCGTTCCCTGCATGCCATGCAGCACCATTGCCAGCATTTTAGCGGCAGGCTCGCGCAATGCGCCTTCATCACCAAAACGTGAAACAATGCGCGGCTGATCGTGATTACACCAAAACAGCGCGTTCCAGGCGCGATTATGCATACCGCGCTGCCAGTAGTGAAAAATCCTTTTCAGCGCAACAAAGTCTGGGCTGGCCTGGGTCCATTTTTCCCCGTTGAGATAGTCCACCTTTAAATGGTGAAAGTTAAAGGTCATGGAGAGTTCGCTGCCATCGCATGCAGCATACTGCTGGCAGTTTTCCAGCGTGGTGGAGGACATTTCACCCACCGTCATCAGGCCGAGAGGCTGAAATACCTCACGGCTCATTTCCTGCATGTATTGATGAATTCGCGGGCCATCGGTATAAAAACGGCGGCCGTCGCCTTTGTCGTCATTTGGCAGGCCCGGCTCGCGGGAAACCAGGTTAATGACGTCCAGCCTCAGACCATCGACGCCTTTATTCGCCCAGAACCGGCAAATTTTTTTTAACTCCTCACGCACCGGCGGATGTTCCCAGTTCAGATCGGCCTGCTCTGGGGCATACAGGTGCAAATAATAGTGCCTGCTGGGTTCATGCCACTGCCAGGCCGAGCCGCCAAACTTAGAACGCCAGTTATTAGGCGGCCCCGCTTTATCGCCTTCACGCCAGAGATAAAACTGTCGGTAAGCGCTTTGCGGATCCTGTGAGGCCAGAAACCAGGGATGTTGGGTCGAAGTATGGTTAAACACCATATCCATGACGATACGGATACCCCGTTGATGCGCCGCAGCCACCAGCCGTTCAAAATCAGCGAGGGTGCCATAGGCAGGATCGATATCGTAGTAATCCGCCACGTCGTAGCCGTTATCTACCTGAGGCGAAACGTAGACCGGCGTCAGCCAGATAGCATCAACGCCCAGCGTCTGCAAATAGTTCAGCCGCGACGTTACGCCGTTGAGATCGCCATAACCGTTGCCGGTACTGTCCTGAAAGCTTTTTGGATAGATTTGGTAAATGACCCCGTTCTGCCACCAGGGAAGTACATCACTCATCGTGATAATCCTTTATTGTCATAAGCGGCCCATTCCTGGGCCAGAGAGTGCGTTAAACCGGTAGCGATCCGCGACGGGCTTTATGTCGGTACACCATAACGGTCAGCAGGATGGGTACGATTATCGCGATCAGCATTGCCGCCATAAAAATCAGCCAGAACTGCGGTCGAATCGATAAAATCCCCGGCAACCCGCCAACGCCAATACCGTTGGCCAATACGCCATACAGGCCGCAAAGTAAGCCAGCGATAGCCGACCCGATCATCGCGCACAGCATGGGAAAACGATATTTAAGATTGATACCGTACATGGCCGGTTCGGTTACGCCGAGATAGGCGGAAAGGGCTGCCGGGATAGAAATCTCCCGTTCGTTTGCCTTGCGGCTGATGATAATAATGCCGAGAACGGCAGAGGCCTGAGCGATATTCGACAGGGCGATCAGCGGCCAGAGCGGCGTACTTCCCATGCTGTTGATCATCTGCAAATCAATCGCCAGGGTAGTTTGATGAATGCCGGTGATCACCAGGGGCGCATACAAAAAACCAAACAGCGCAGCGCCAATCGGGGCAAAACTGCCGGTCATCAGTGCCTTCACGCACCAGGCAATACCGTCACCCACCAGGCGGCCAAAAGGCCCGATTGCCGCGTGCGCAAGGAAGACGGCCAGTAAAAGCGAAACAACCGGCACAATAACCAGATAGAGGTAATCCGGGGTCAGTTTCTTTAGTCTGATTTCAATCCACGCCAGCGCCATACCTGCCAGCACGGAAGGAATGACCTGCGCCTGATAGCCGACTTTTTCAATGACAAACCAGCCGAAGTTCCAGACTTCCGGCTGCTGCTGCCCGAGCAGGTAGGAATTCATGAGCTGCGGCGAAACCAGGGTAATACCCAGAACAATGCCCAGTACCGGCGTTCCCCCCATTTTCTTAACCGTTGACCAGCAGACGGCCACCGGCAGAAACATAAAGATCGCCTCCCCCAGCAACCACAAGAAATCATAAAGGTTTTGCCAGGCCGGATGCATTTGTGCCAGCGTCTGGCCTTCTGAGAAGGGAATATCACCGATAATATTACGAAAGCCGAGGATCAAGCCGCCGCTGATCAGCGCGGGTAGCAGCGGAAAAAAGATTTCAGCAAAGTGAGAGATCGCCCGTTCAGACCACTTCATATTTTGTCTTGCGGCAATTTTAGTTTGTTCTTTATTGGCCGTGCTGTGTCCTGTGGCCGCAATTAATGCCTGATAGTACTTCCCTACGTCCGCCCCGATAACGACCTGGAACTGCCCCGCATTTGTGAAGCAGCCTTTTACCATGGGTAGCGCCTCAATGTCTTGTGGTCGGGCCTGACTGGCATCATTAAGCACAAAGCGTAACCGGGTAATACAGTGGCTTACAGCGGCAATATTGCCGTCGCCGCCGACCAGCTCAATCAGACGATCAACGTCATAAAATTTTTCCATAGGAAGTCCCTTCCATTTTTATTTTATTAAAATGAATTCAAACGTTTTTAGATCGGACGGAGTGTAACCATTCTCTTTCTAACCGAAAAAGGGAACGTTCCCATTTTGGCGCAGCGATCACAAAATAACCGTTATTGACACGCGTTTAAGCGTTTACAGGAAAGCGGGAGGAGAGTTGAGATGGCAGGGAACGACGATATCACGCAGAACTGACTCACCGTTTAGCTGGGCCAGAAGCTGTTGTGCTGCCTGAACACCCGCTTTGTCGTAGCCAAATTCTACCGATAAGGTTTCAGGAAACAGGAAACTCAACAGTGGGCTGTTGCCAATAGCACCAACCTGGATACCCGTGATTTTCTGCTGTTGTAGATATTTGATAGCGCCGAGAGCAATGCTGTCGGAGGCACAAATCAGTGCGGTTGTTTCCGCAGCCAGCACGCTGGAAGCATGGTCATAACCGTGTTGAAAACTCAATTCTCCTGACGAACTGAGCGGCGTAATGTTCAGACGCTGACATCCTGCAATATAAGCCTGATAGCGACAAGCGCCTGTGGTGGCATCGCTTTGGTTCACGCCAAGGTAGCTGATATGCCGATGGCCCTGCTGACTCAGGCTGTCCATCAGCAGATTGACTGCACCGGCGTCGTCATAGCGTACCGAGGAAAACCCAACGTACTGACGTACCATCACCACCATTTTCTCCTGCCAGCGGCTGAGCAGCGCTTCCGTCAGGCCATTAAAGCCAAACAGGATCACGCCATCCACATGGCGTTGCGCCAACATATGCAGATGCCCGGAGACCAGCTCGGGATCAAACTGGCTTTCCATGATTATCGGGTCGAACCCGTGCTGATAAAACAGCGGCAGCATGGTTCTCACCGCCTGGTTTTCCGCGGGAGAATCAAGACGCGAGACAATAATGCCGACCACCCTGTCGCTTTGTCCACGCATGGCGCGTGCCGACTTGGAAGGGGTGAATCCCTGCTGATGAATGACCGCCTCTACTCTGTCGCGCGTTTTCTGGCTTACGCTATGTTCACCGTTCAGCACGCGTGAAACCGTCGATTTCCCTACCCCACTCAGACGAGCGATATCCTTGATTGTCAGACGGTTGTTCATAGCGTATCTGTTGTAATGAGGTTAATGCGGATTAGCCACAGAGTAGCCTATTCCGCAAAAACAATCTGCGATTCATGGCATTCGACTAACAAAAATCAAGCGGTCATTGATTTCTGGCAAAGTTAAGCGTGACGGCAATACCCAGCACCGCGCAGATTGCACCCGCCAGATAAACGGCGCCATAACCCAGTGAAGTCGCAAGAAAACCGGTCAGCGGGCCGCTGGCACCGTAGGCGACATCCTGAAAAGCGGAAAATCCGCCCAGTGCGGTGCCGCGAATCTGAGGCGCTACGCGTTTTACCACTTCCACGCCGAGCGCCGGGAAGACCAGCGAGCAGCCGCAACCCGTCAACGCCGCGCCTGCCAGCGCCATCCAGCCGTTTACAGCCAGCCCCAGCACCAGCAATCCCACTGCTTCGATCGCCAGCGAAATCAGCGCAACCTTAACGCCGCCAAGCCTGTCGGGCATCCAGCCAAACAGAATACGCATCAGCACAAACGCCATGCCAAACGCAGTCAGTGCAAATCCCGCATTGCCCCACTGCTCGCTGGCAAAATAGAGCGTGGTAAAGGTGCCAATAACAGCAAAGCCGGTTCCCTGTAACGCCAGCGCAAAACCGGGAGAAAGGATCTGGCCGACCACTTTCCACAACGAAGGCCGCTCACCGCCATGCGTTGGCACCGGTTTAACCCAAAAGTTAAACAGCAGCGCGATACCTGGCAAAATAATGGTCGCGATACCCATTGCCATAAAACCCCAGTGGTTATGCAACAGCAGCCCCAGAGGTGCACCGGCGGCCAACGCGCCATAAATCGCCATGCCGTTCCACGACATCACCTGACCGGAACGTTTAGGCCCGACGAGGCCCATCCCCCAGGTAAGATTGCCGGTGAGTAATTGACTTTCGCCAAAGCCGAGCAGCAACCGCCCCACGACCAGTAGCGCAAATTTGCCCATGACGGGCAAAGGCAAAATGGCGGCCAGAACATAGGCTATACCAACTAGCATACAGGCCAGCATGCCCTGTAAAACCGAGCGTTTGGCACCACGCTGATCTGCCAGTCTTCCGGCATAGCCGCGCGTCAGCAACGTTGCAAAAAACTGTACGCCGACCGCAATGCCCACCATCACATTGTTCAGCCCCAGTTCCTGATGAACAAACAGGGGGATGACCGGCAAAGCCAGCCCGGCGGTGAGGTAGGTCAAAAAGACGGCGAAAGAAATAGCGCCCAGCGAAACGGTTGCCCGGGTCGGGCGTTCATCGGTGATTGACGACATGAGACACGCATCTCCTTATGTTTACGTAACGGGCCGCATTATACGCACCCGGCTATTCCGCTACAGAGAGCGGTTCAGGTGCGTTGATTAACGTAAACGCTTACGCAACATCGATGAAGACGTTGAGGGGAATGTTTAGCGGGTGAGTGTGACGAATTAAATTAGTAACGTCAATTTAACATTGAGGTATTTATAATAACAAACCCAAGGCAGCTGTGTTCTCCAGGCGAAAAAAAAGATGCCTTGTGAGCATCTTTATTTCGCAGACGTAAGCCGCAATGCAGCTTACGTCTTAACCCGATGACGAATTACAGCTTACGCATAACCAGCGTAGCGTTCGTTCCGCCGAAACCGAAGCTGTTAGACATCACGGTCGTCAGTTTCTGCTCGGTTGGTTTAGTCACGATGTTCAGACCTTCAGCAGCCGGATCCAGCTCGTCGATATTGATGCTTGGCGCGATAAAACCGTGCTCCAGCATCAGCAGTGAGTAGATGGCTTCCTGCACGCCAGCGGCACCCAGAGAGTGACCGGTCATGGCTTTAGTCGCAGACATTGCCGGGGTGTTATCCGGGAAGACTTCGCGGATTGCACCCAGCTCTTTCACATCACCAACCGGCGTGGAAGTACCGTGGGTGTTCAGGTAGTCGATTGGCGTATCCACGCCCTGCATCGCCAGACGCATACAGCGCATTGCGCCTTCGCCTGATGGTGCAACCATATCTGCGCCATCGGAAGTTGCGCCGTAGCCAACAACTTCAGCATAGATGTGCGCGCCGCGAGCCAGTGCATGCTCCAGCTCTTCCACCACGACCATGCCGCCGCCGCCAGCGATAACGAAGCCGTCACGGCTGGTATCGTAAGTACGGGACGCTTTTTCTGGCGTGTCGTTGTATTTGGTGGAGAGTGCGCCCATTGCATCGAACTCGCAGGACATTTCCCACACCAGCTCTTCGCCGCCACCGGCAAAGACCACGTCCTGTTTGCCCAGCTGGATCTGCTCAACGGCGTTACCGATGCAGTGTGCTGAGGTTGCGCAGGCAGAGCTGATGGAGTAGTTCACGCCGTGGATTTTGAACGGCGTTGCCAGACAGGCAGACACGCCGGAAGCCATCGCTTTAGTCACCATATACGGGCCAACGCCACGCAGGCCTTTAGCACGCATGCCGTCGACGCTGGCTGCCTGGTAGAACGGTGAACCGCCGCCAGAACCCGCAACCAGACCCACGCGTGGGTTGTTCTGGTACTGCTCAGCAGTCAGGCCGGAATCTTTTACCGCTTCCAACATAGAGATATAAGCATAAATGGACGCATCGCTCATAAAACGCAGAACTTTACGATCGATGAGGCTGGAGATCTCGTCTTTAGACAGCTTGACGTTACCCCAGACGTGACTACGCATACCGGAATCTTTCAGCTCCTGAGAGAAGGTAATGCCGGAACGCCCTTCACGCAGAGATGCAAGGACTTCCTGTTGGTTATTACCAATGCTGGAAACGATACCCAGGCCAGTAATCACTGCACGTTTCATTCAATACCTCGTTAACTACTTATATTAGGATTCGACACGCACTTTAGCGTACAGTTGTAAGCCGAACAAGTCCGATCAGCGCTTAACTTTTGTAAATTTGCGTGGGCACCCCCGGGTGGTTACAATCGCAACACCGCAGGATAACTGAGTTTTTGCCGTGAAAAGCGCCCCAATTGAGCATGCTGAACTGAACTGGAATGAACAGGGTACACCTGTATCCCGAACCTTTGGCGACGTCTATTTTTCCAATGAAAACGGACTGGAGGAGACGCGACATGTCTTCCTGGCGGGCAATGACCTGCCCGCTCGTTTTATCACGCATTCACGGGCGCTGTTTGTCACCGCCGAAACCGGTTTTGGTACCGGATTAAACTTTTTGACGTTGTGGAAGGCGTTTGACCAGTTTCGTGCAACCACGCCAGACGCAAAGCTACAGCGTTTACACTTCATCAGCTGTGAGAAATATCCGTTAAGCGTTAGCGACCTTGCCAGTGCGCATGCCTGCTGGCCTGAACTGGCCGATTACGCCGCCGCGCTGCGGGACCAGTGGCCGGTCGCGCTGCCGGGCTGCCACCGCCTGTTGTTGGATGGCGGACGCGTAACGCTGGATTTATGGTTTGGCGATATTAATCAGCTTATTCACACTTTTGATGACAGTCTGCAAAATCAGATAGATGCCTGGTTTCTTGATGGCTTTGCGCCGTCGAAAAACCCCGATATGTGGACGCCAGCGCTGTTCGCCTGCATGGCAAAAATGGCCCGTACAGGCGGCACGCTGGCCACCTTTACCTGTGCCGGATTTGTTCGCCGTGGCTTACAGGAAGCCGGTTTTACCGTTGCTAAACGTCCCGGGTTTGGCCCTAAACGGCATATGCTTTCCGGGGTGATGGAAGAAGCGCTCTCCCCCCGATCTCAAACCCCCTGGTATGCACGCCCAGCGGCTAAAGAGACCGATTTTACTGCCGGGCCTGGCAATTCGGAAGATGCTGCCGAGCCGAATAACGCTGAAAGTACTGCGCCTGGCGAACACGCAGGCAGTGCGGGTGGAAGCGATATCTCAATAATCGGCGGCGGCATTGCCAGCGCGCTGCTGGCGCTGGCGCTGCTGCGGCGCGGCAAATCCGTTACGCTTTACAGCGCCGATGCACATTCTGCTCAGGGCGCTTCCGGCAACCGTCAGGGCGCGCTTTATCCGCTGCTTAATCATCATGACCCGGCGCTGGCACGTTTTTTCCCTGCCGCCTTTACCTTTGCCCGTCGCCTGTACGATCGCCTGCCGGTCGATTTTGATCATCAATGGTGCGGCGTCACCCAGCTGGGCTGGGACGAAAAAAGCGCCGATAAAATTGCCAAAATGTTGACTATGCAGCTGCCGGAAGAGATTGCCCGCGCGGTTAACCAGCAGCAGGCCGAAGCGCTATGCGGCGTGGAAACCGGTTGCGGCGGCATCACTTATCCGCTGGGCGGTTGGCTTTCCCCTGCGCAGCTAACGCCTGCGCTGTTTGCTCTTGCCCAACAGCAGGGATTACAGATTCACTGGCAGCATAAACTGACCACGCTCGTGCCTGACGAGTCCGGCTGGCTGCTGGAATTTGTTGATCAACCTGCCCGCCATCATACCAATGTGGTGCTGGCAACCGGGCATGCACTGACCGATTTTGCGCAGAGTGAAGCGCTCCCTGCCTATGCGGTTGGTGGACAGGTCAGCCATATTCCCACCACGCCGGCACTGGGCGAGCTGAAACAGGTGCTGTGCTACGACGGCTATCTGACGCCGGTCAATCCGGCTAATCAGCACCACTGTATTGGTGCCAGCTATCATCGCGCCGACCGTTCAACCGCTTATCGTGAAGAAGATCAGCAGGAGAATCGTGACCGGTTGCTGCGCTGCCTGCCTGAAGCCGACTGGCCCAAAGAGGTGGATGTGAGTGAAGGCAGCGCTCGCTGCGGCGTACGCTGCGCCACGCGCGATCATCTGCCGATGATTGGCCCGCTGCCGGACTATGCGCGCACGCTGGCGCAGTACGCCACGCTGGCACAGCATAAGGATGAGGCGGAAGATGCGCCCGTTCATCAGGGGCTGTTTGTTCTGGGCGCGCTGGGTTCAAGAGGATTATGCAGCGGCCCGCTGGCGGCCGAAGTTCTGGCAGCGGAGCTTTGCGGCGAGCCGATCCCGCTGGATCGCGATACGCTGGCGGCCATGCATCCTAACCGTTACTGGGTTCGAAAACTGCTGAAGGGAAAAGCGGTGAAGACGGCGAGCTGAGGTAAAAACCGGGTTCAGGCGGCACGACTGCCGCCTGATTATTCAGGAAGGCTGGCGTGCCTGAAGGAAAAGGTTGTCCCACATGCCGATGACCAACGCCTGATCGCGCGGGGAGAGCTCTCCGGCATCAATGGCGTTATGCAGGCTTTTCTGTACCTGAATCTGCAACGCTTCCGGCGTGTGTTCGCCAGACTGTTCGATCTCAGCCACGGCCAGCGTCAGGTGGCCACGCAGATAGCCACTGGCGAACAGCTCATCATCACTGGCACTCTCCACCATGTCGTCAATCAGGGCCAGAATACGCGCTTCAAATTCATCGATCATACAATTCCTTATTCCTTTACGTCGGGCCGTGGAAGCTGTGCCGCTATCGGCAGGCTCAGAGATCTTCCGGCCACGGAAACTGCGCTGCATTCAGCGGGGGTGTGGCGTAATAGTGACAAAGCGCCGCAATAAAACGCGCGGGCCGTGGCGGAATACCCTTTTCCAGGTGCGCCATGACCTGGGCATGCACTTTACGCTGGAACGCGATGCGATCCGGCTCACAATCGCCATTGAGATTGTCACAACTTACATTGAAGGGAAACCCTGCCGCAACACAAAACATCCATTCCAGTGACTGTGGCTTAACTTCCACCGCTTCAAACTGGCTTTGTGTCATCGCATCACGGCCGTCAGGACAGTACCAGTAGCCAAAATCCACCTGCTTGCGGCGCCCGGCGCCGGCAATGCACCAGTGTGAAATCTCGTGCAGCGCGCTGGCGTAGTAGCCATGCGCGAAAACGACACGGTTGTAATCCAGCGCTTCATCAGCAGGCAGATAAATCGGTTCGTCGTCGCCCTTTACCAGGCGCGTATTAAATTCTTCAAAAAAGCAGCCTTCAAAGATGTCAATCAGCTGCTGATAATGGTGAGCAATCATAGTTATCTTCTGCAAATACTCGCGCCATAAGAGCGGCGCGCCGGTGAGGCCTTGCGGCAAATTCAGTTAAACAGGTGATGGCACCAGGCCGCTATGGCCGCGCCGTGGCTGTCATAAAGCAGTTTCGCACTCATCACTACCGAAACCGTGACGACCATCGGGCGGATCAGTTTCTGTCCCCGACTGAGTACCAGCCGGGCGCCCATCCGTGCGCCGCAAATAGCGCCGATCAGCATCACCAGCCCGGTTCCCCAGATCACCTTGCCGCCAAACATAAAGAACAGCAGGCCGCCAAGATTTGAGGTGAAGTTAAGCACCTTGGCATGCGCGGTAGATTTCGCAAGGTTAAAGCCGCAGAGTGTGATAAACGCCAGCGCATAAAATGAACCGGCGCCCGGGCCAAAGAAGCCATCATAAAAACCGACACAGCCGCCAGCGACCAGCGCAAAAGGCAGGCCATGTAAACGACGATGGCGATCGTCTTCCCCTACTTTCGGCATCAGTAAAAAGTAGAGTCCGATACCAATCAGCAGCAGCGGCAGTACCTGACGTAGCAGGCCCGGCTGGATGTGTTGGATAGCAATCGCTCCACTTACCGCCCCGATAAAGGTCATGGCGATATTGAGCTTTTGTTGGCGAAGATCCACCGCTTTGCGTCTGACAAAATAGAGGCTGGCGGAAAAAGAGCCGCCGACCGACTGTAGCTTATTGGTCGCCAGCGCCTGTGCCGGTGAAAGCCCGGCAGAAAGCAGCGCAGGCACCGTCAGTAACCCGCCACCGCCCGCAATGGAATCAATAAATCCGGCCAGCATGGCGATGAAAAACAGCAACCCAACCAGCAGCGGGCTTACCACAAACCAATCCATCTTTATTTCCTAAAGCAGATGTTTATCCAGCAGCGCCTGACAGGAAGGCGGTAACGGCGGTGGTTCACGTTTTACCGGTTTACCGGCCGGTTTCGGCGGTGCAAACCAGCTTTGCAGTTCAGCGCCACAGCCATCGCCAGGTGGCGGTGCGGGCTGATCCTGACATTCCAGACTGCCTGAAGGGCAACGCAGGCGAACATGCATGTGCGCACGATGCCCAAACCACGGGCGCACCTTACGCAACCAGTCACGATCGGTGCCCGCATCGGCACAAAGCTGCTTTTTAATCGCTGGATTGACGAAAATGCGTGTAACGTCATCATCTTTCGCCGCCAGTTTGACCAGACTGTCGATTTCCGGCTGCCAGTGACGTGACACGACGCTTTTACCGTCCGCAGTGACTAAATCAAGCGGCTGTGGTTTCAGCAGCATCTGCGGCGTCCAGCGTGTTTTGGGCAGCTGTAGCCAGATATCCACATCCAGCCCGGTCTGATGGCTGGCGTGACCGCTACTAAAGCGTCCGCCTGCCGCCATCCCCATATCGCCAATCAGCACTTCCCCCAGCTGCAAATTATGCACCTGCGTACTGAGCCGTTGAATAAAGAGGATGAGGTCAGGATGGCCATAGAAACGACGCTGATCCTGGCGCATCACCTGGTAAGCCGGCGAATTGAGCGGCAGTTCCTGCGCACCCACGATGCAACCGTTGGCGAATGCGCCTATCGACTGCGGCGCTCCGCTTACCGGCTGACGGATGGATTGCCAGGGCGTAGCCGCCAGCGTGAAAGCACTTACCAGCAGCGCACAAAGGGCGATCGGCGTCTTTTTCATGTTTTTACCAGCGAGGAATGTCCGTGTGCACGTCAGCGTTTTGAGCGCGCTGGCGCAGTAAGTGATCCATCAGCACGATCGCCATCATCGCTTCCGCGATCGGCACCGCACGGATCCCTACGCAAGGATCGTGGCGGCCTTTGGTGATCATTTCCACTTCTTCACCTGAACGATTGATCGTTTTGCCCGGCACGGTGATGCTGGAGGTCGGCTTCAGCGCCAGGGTGGCCAGAATCGGCTGCCCGCTGCTGATACCACCCAGAATGCCGCCCGCATGGTTGCTCTGAAAGCCGTCAGCACGAATTTCATCGCGATGCTCGCTGCCGCGCTTGTTCACCACGGCAAAACCGTCGCCAATTTCAACGCCTTTTACCGCGTTAATGCTCATCAGCGCATGCGCCAGATCGGCATCAAGACGGTCGAAAACAGGTTCACCCAGGCCAACCGGAACATTCTCTGCCATCACCGCCACTTTCGCGCCAATGGAGTCACCCTCTTTTTTCAGCGCGCGCATCAGCTCATCCAGCGCTTCCAGTTTGGTCAGATCCGGGCAGAAGAACGGGTTCTGTTCAACCTGTTCCCAATCGGCCAGTTCACAAACCACGTCGCCCATCTGCGCCAGGTAGCCACGGATTTTGATGCCGTGCTTCATTTCCAGGTATTTTTTTGCAATCGCGCCAGCGGCAACCCGCATCGCGGTTTCACGCGCGGAAGAACGCCCGCCTCCGCGATAGTCGCGCAGGCCATATTTCTGCTCGTAGGTATAATCGGCATGGCCAGGACGGAAAACGTCTTTGATGGTGCCGTAATCCTGTGAACGCTGATCGGTGTTTTCAATCAGCAGGCCAATGCTGGTGCCGGTGGTTACGCCGTTAAAAACGCCGGAGAGGATTTTAACCTGATCGGGTTCGCGGCGCTGCGTGGTATAGCGCGATGTGCCAGGACGACGACGATCGAGATCGTGCTGCAAATCAGCTTCCGTCAGGGGAATGCCCGGCGGAACGCCATCAACAATACAGCCGAGCGCCAGTCCATGAGATTCTCCAAACGTGGTCACGCGGAAAACCTGCCCAAGAGTATTACCAGCCATGACTACCTCTCCTTAGTCCTTATAGATGCTGAAGTGATGCTGGGCATCGACAATTTGCTGACGGGTCAGCATAAAGACGCCATCGCCGCCGTTGGTGAACTCCAGCCAGGTGAAAGGCACATCCGGGTACTGGTCGATCATGTGCACCATACTGTTGCCCACTTCACAAATCAGCACGCCCTCTTCGCTCAGGTAATCCGGCGCACAGGCCAGAATGCGGCGAGCCAGTTTCAGGCCATCACGGCCTGCGGCCAGACCCAGCTCGGGTTCGTGCTGGTATTCACCCGGCAGATCGCCCATGTCTTCTTCATCAACATACGGCGGATTGGTAACAATCAGGTCGTAAGGGGTTTTTGGCAGCTCGCGGAACAGATCGGCGCGGATTGGCGTCACGTTATGTTCCATACCGTGCGCTTCAATATTTTGCTCGGCAACCGCCAGCGCATCGGTGGAGATATCCACCGCATCTACTTCAGCGTCCGGGAAGGCGTAGGCGCAGGCGATGGCAATACAGCCGCTGCCGGTACACATATCCAGGATATGCTGCGGTTCATGAGGGATCAGCGCGGCAAAGCGCTCATTAATCAACTCGCCGATTGGCGAACGCGGCACCAGCACGCGTTCATCAACGTAAAATTCATGACCGCAGAACCAGGCTTTGTTGGTCATATAGGCAACAGGAATGCGTTCGTTGATTCGACGGATCACGCGTTCAACGATGCGGTGACGTTCGCTGGACGTGAGGCGTGCAGCGCGCATATCTTCCGGAATATCCAGCGGCAGATAGAGCGTGGGCAGCACCAGCTGGACAGCTTCATCCCAGGGATTATCAGTACCGTGACCGTACCAGATATCGGCAGCGGCGAAGCGACTGACCGACCAGCGAAGCATATCCTGGATGGTGTGCAGTTCACTGACTGCCTCATCAACGAAAATTTTGTCCAATGTGCCCTCCAACAGGCCAAACTCAACTCGGCAGCTAGTTTGCCATGAAGCTGACGATAATCCAGCGCGCAGGCATGAAAAAGCTGACATTTGTTTAAAAGCCGGTAAAAGACAAGGTAGACTGTGGTGAATATTGCTGAATATTCTGGCCGTTTTGCGCCGCCATGAGAACGAAATGAGTAAAAAACAGAATCTGAGCACTGAAGATCAAGCGCTGTTTCGCGGCTTAATGACCGGCACCCGAAAGCTGGCTCAGGACACTATTGTCCATAAGCCGCCGCGTAAAAAGATCTCGGAAGTTCCACAAAAGCGTCTGCTTTCAGAACAAATGGATGCCAGCCACTATTTTTCTGACGAATTCCAGCCGCTGCTGGCGGATGAAGGTCCGGTGCGCTATGTCAGAAGCGACGTCAGTCATTACGAGTTGAAAAAACTCAGGCGGGGAGACTACACGCCAGAAATTTTTCTCGATTTGCATGGATTGACTCAAAAACAGGCCAAAGCGGAGTTGGGAGCGTTAATTGCCGCCTGCCGACGCGAGCATATTTTCTGCGCCAGCGTGATGCATGGCCACGGTAAACACGTGCTGAAGCAGCAAACGCCGCTCTGGCTGGCGCAGCATCCGATGGTGATGGCTTTTCATCAGGCGCCGAAACTGTTTGGGGGCGATGCCGCCCTGCTGGTGCTGATTGAAGTGGAAGAGTGGCTGCCGCCGGAACTGCCGTAGGACGGGCCGGGATACCGGCCCACAGAAGGGTCTTACATCGCTTTTGCCAGCTTCGCGGGGCTCACCTGCCAGGCAAGCCGCCCACAGGCGCTTTCCACATCAAAATCGACGCAGGCAATCGCAGAGGTCGCAAACATTGGCGGCGCTTCCTGCGGACAAAGTTCGGAAACCAGATAGCCCACCAGAGGCAGATGTGAAATGACCAGCGCGGACTTCACGCCTTCTTTTCCCAGCGCCTGCAAATAACAAGCCACCAGTCCGGGATCGCCGCCAGGCGTCAGTTCCGGCAAAACGTCCTGTTCCGCAGGCAAGATTAGCGCTTCACGTACCGTTGCCAGCGTCTGTTCCGCACGCAGATAGGGGCTGACCAGTACTCGTTCGATATCTATTGTCTGGCCGTTTAGCCAGGTCGCCATCTGGCGTGATTCATCACAACCGCAATGAGTCAGAGGTCTTACAGAATCACTGGCTGCATCAAGTGCCGCATCGCCGTGACGCATAATGAAAACTTGCATAATGCACCGCTGTTGTTAAACATAAAACGCCGGAAAACACCGCCTTCCGACTCTTCACTCAGAGAATGAACGCTGTGTTGTACCCCAATGCTTAAAGCCAAGTCAACCGATTGTTTACTTAATGAGCGCCATCCGGATGAAGGCCAGTAAGTCCTTTTGTCGAAACGAATTCTAACCCGCTGAATCGGCGTGGGTATTGATTTCCTGCGCCGATTTGTAAAAGGTTTGTCGGGAAACGGCCCGCTGGCGTAAAGCCTCACAGGGGGTAAATCGCTCGCCGTGAGCCTGTGCCAGCCGTTCTAATATGCTCACCACCTGCCCAGCCCCCAGCCGATCGATATAGCGAAAAGGGCCGCCGAGAAAAGGAGGGAAACCTATGCCAAATACCGCGCCAATGTCGCCATCACGTTCACTGCGAATCACGCCTTCATCCAGCGTTCGCACCGCCTCATTCAGCATCATCATCACGCAGCGCTGAGCAATATTTTCGCCGCTCAGCCGTTTGCGTGGGCTGAGGTTGAGCAGCTGATAAATTGTGGGGTCAACGCGCTTCCTGCTTTTCCGCCCCGGGTATAAATAGAATCCCCGGCCGTTCTTACGCCCCTTGCGATTATCGTTCAGGACAGCATCCAGCGCTGACGGCGCTTTAAAACGCTCGCCCAGAGCCTGCTCAAGCACCGGCATGATATGGGTGCCGACATCAATACCGACTTCATCAAGCAGCTGCACCGGCCCAACCGGGAAACCAAAATCCATCAGGGCTTCGTCAATCGCCTCAATCGGCTCGCCTTCCAGCAGACAGCGCATCGCCTCAATGATATAGGGCGCCAGAATGCGGTTAACGTAAAATCCGGCGCGATCGGCAACCACAATCGGTGTTTTACCCTGCCTTTTTGCCAGCGCAACCGTGGTGGCAATCGTTGCCGCGCTGGTTGAAGCATGAGGGATCACTTCCACCAGCGGCATTTTATCAACCGGACTGAAGTAATGGAGACCGATCACGTTTTCCGGCCGCCTGGCGTGCGCCGCTATCTCGCCAATCGGTAGCGAAGAGGTGTTGGAAGCAAAAACAGTCTGTGCTGACGCGTTGGCTTCCACTTCCGCGACCATTTTCTGCTTCAGCATCAAATCTTCGAATACGGCTTCGATAATCACGTCACGTCGACCAAATCCCTGGTAATCCATTCCGCCGCTGATGCGTGCCATTTGCCGCTGTCTTTCGGCTGGCGTCATATGACGGCGCGCGACCTTTTTGCTGAGCAGATCCCAGCTATATTTCAGCGCGGGGTTAATACCCTGCGCGTTGATATCTTTGATCCTGACCGGCAGTTTGCCACGGCTCGCGGTGACAAAAGCGATGCCGCCGCCCATTAACCCACCGCCGAGCACGCCGATAGCGTTCAGCTCTCGCGGTTTTGCCTCGGCACCCAGCTCTTTCTTCATCTGCGTGGAGGCAAAAAAAAGGCTGCGCAGCGCCGCGGATTCTGGCGTCATCGCCAGCTCGCCAAAAGCTTTCGCTTCTGCGGCATAGCCTGCACTGCGACCATGATGCAGGCCGGTACGCACCACGGAGAGGATTTTTTTGATCGCCGGATAATGACCCCGGCTTTTTGCCTGCGCCCGTTTTGCCACCAGTGAAAATAGCAGCGCCCTGCCCGCAGGCCCATTTAACAAACGTTCACGCAGCGGTAACGATTTGCGCGGCCTGCGCCCTTTGAGCACCATGCCGATTGCCGTTTCCAGCAGAATAGTTTGCGGCACAACGTCGTCAACCAGCCCCAGTTTTAAGGCTTGCTTAGCCCGCAAGGTTTTTCCGGTGAGTAATAAATCCAGCGCATGAGACGCGCCGATCAGCAGCGGCAGCCGCTGTGTGCCACCGGAACCCGGCAGCAGGCCGAGCTGCACTTCGGGCAGCCCGAGCCGGGTTTTCTCATCCAGCGTGCAAACACGTTGATTACAGGCCAGTGCCAGTTCAAGACCGCCGCCTAAACAGGCGCCATGAATTGCCGCCACCACCGGCACCGACAGCGAAGCGATCTCCGCCATCACGCGCTGCCCCTGTTTCGCCAGATCTTCCGCTTCCCTTGCCGTCTGACAGGCTGCAATCATGGTGATATCCGCACCCGCAATGAAAGAATCAGGCTTGCCGGAAATAATTACCAGCCCGGCCAGTTCAGGATTGCGACGCGCCTCGTTAATTATTGCTTTGATCTGACTGATAAACTCAGCTTTCAGCGTATTCAGCTTTTCGCCAGCAACGTCTACCGTTATCACACCAATGTTGTCCAGCCGCATGCTGAGAGTAAATGCAGATTGCGTCGCCATTATTCCGCCTCCAGAACCATGGCCGCGCCGAGGCCCCCTGCGGCACATGCCGTCACCAGCCCAAGCCCGCCACCACGGCGTCGCAGCTCATTAAGTGTCTGGGTAATCATTCTTGCTCCCGTTGCGGCAAAGGGATGTCCGTAGGCGATTGAGCCGCCCAAAACATTAAATTTTTCTTCATCGACCTCGCCTAACGCATGAGGACGATTGAGCACTTCGCGGGCGAAACGTTCGTCGGCAAACAGGTTGAGATTGGTCAGCGTTTGCGCAGCGAAGGCTTCGTGCATATCGATCAACGTCAGATCGGCAAGCGTAAGGCCTGCCCTGTCCAGCGCCAGCGGCGAGGCGTAGGCAGGTCCCAGCAGCATATCCTGCCAGACATCCGTCGCCGTGAAAGCATAGCTGCGCAGATAGCCTAACGGCGTGATGCCCAGCGCTTTCGCGCGCGATTCAGTCATCATCACTACTGCCGCTGCACCGTCAGTCAATGGCGTGCTGTTAGCGGCGGTAACCGTGCCATATCGCCGATCAAAAGCCGGCCGCAGTCTGGCATATTCTTTCAGATCGGAATGGGTGCGGATGCTGTTATCTCTTTCCAGCGCCTTGCGCCAGGGCGGCACAAACGCGGTCATGACTTCTCCGGCCAGTTTGCCTTCGTCCCAGGCACGCGCTGCGCGGACATGAGAACGATGCGCCAGGGCATCCTGTTGTTCGCGGGTAATACCGTAGGTTTTTGCCATTTGTTCCGCGGTATCGCCCATGCGTAGTCCGGTAGAGTACTCCGCTACGGCAGGCGGCACAGGCAGCAAGTCGCGTGGTCGTAGCTGGCTGAACAGCGTTAACTTTTGTGAGAGCGTTTTAGCTTTATTGAGGTCGACCAGCGTCCGGGCTAATTTTTTACTGACGCCAATGGGTAACACAGAAGCAGAGTCGACACCGCCAGCCATGCCCGCCTGAATAGTGCCGGCCAGCAGGCTCTCCGCGACGTTCGCCACGGCCTGGAAGCTGGTCGCGCAGGCCCGGCTGACGCTGTACGCATCGGTCCGCACGCTTAACCCGCTACCGAGCACGATCTCACGAGCGATATTGGGGGCTTCAGGCATTTGTACTACCTGGCCAAAAACCAGTTGCTCAATAATTTCCGGCGCAATTTCGCTGCGGATGAGCAATTCACTAATTACCATTCGGCCCAGCTCTACCGCAGGAATGCCGTGTAGTGCCGTAGCCTGACGGGCGAAAGGCGTTCTTAAACCGTGCGTAATCGCGATGCGTTCGCCCTGACGGGTCAGTAACGGTTGCGCTTTGATCATTCCTGCCACCTGTATCAATCCGGGCATCATTGCCAAAAGAGGTCTGACCTGACTAATGTTAACCAGATTTTTACATTTTGCGCGTTAAGAAAGGAAAATTGCGAAGGAAGACACGCTTAAGGCGACAGTGAGCGAGAGAGACTCGCTCACTGCAAAGAGAAGAACTTAGCGCAGACCGAGCTGGAAAATCATCGTCTCAGCCTGGCAGCTAAAGGTGAAATCGACATCCAGCTGTACGCCGCTGGGCTGGTCGCTAAACCGTGCGTCAATCTGGCAGGGTTCAGACTCTATCTGACGCGCTTTCCCGGTCAGCTGTTGCAGAACGGCTTCTGCCTGCTGCCGAGTTTCATACAGCTGACTCCACGATGCGGTGCAGTCGGTATTGTCCATAATGGTTCCAACGTCCACACAGCAGCAGGCAGCGGTTTCGTTAGCGCTGCATTTTTTTATGGCATGAGTCATAGGATTCTCCGGGAGGCCAGTAACGGCATGAAGTTAAAACATTGCCAGCAGTTTACGCCGCGGTTTTTTTCTTGTCTGGCAATCCGCTAAAGAAAGCACGCTAAGTCGTGAATATCAGGGTTAAATTTGATCTTAAACAAGTTAAACTCCGCTGCGCTAAAACATAGCAAGACGTTTTTTGTTAAGCAGATCCCTTTTTGTGGATCATTATGGAAAAAACTATAAAACAATATTGCAACATCAGTGCGAGTGAGACCTATACTGGGGCACTGGTCTGATAAGTTAGCGGTTATTCAGATCCAATGAGTACCGACAGGGGTTATAAAATTAACCTGTTGAATAATAATCAAATAATGAGGTTGTGGTCATGAACCATAAAAACCTGTTTGCGAAGTCTGCGCTCGCAGCCGCAGTGGCCATTGTTTCTTCAAACGCTTTTGCAGCCGGCTTTCAACTTAATGAATTTTCCGCAATCGGTCTGGGCCGCGCCTATTCAGGCGAAGGCGCGATGGGCGATACCGCTGCCTCCGCCAGCCGCAACCCGGCAACAATGGCATTAATGGATCGCCCGATGTTTTCCATCGGTGCCGTATTTATCGACCCGGATGTGGCGGTTGACGGTTCAAGTTCAACCGGCCAGAGCCTGCATGCAAATAATATTGCGCCTACGGAATGGGTGCCGAATATTCATTATGTCCAGCCGCTTAACGATCGCTGGTGGCTGGGTGCTTCCGCCAATTCTAATTATGGCCTGGCGACCGAGTTTAATAATGACTACACCGCCGGCCCTTATGGCGGAAAAACCGATCTTCAAACGGTAAACTTTAATTTAAGCACCGCTTATCGACTTAATGAGAATTTTAGTTTTGGCGTGGGCTTTGATGCCGTTTACGCCCGCGCTAAAATTGAGCGCTACGCGGGTGAAGCTGGCGCTGCTTTAGGTTTCCCGGCCGATACTCAGATTGCGCATCTGAAAGGCAATGAATGGGGCTACGGCTGGAATGCCGGTATTTTGTATGAGGTGGATCAGAATAACCGCTTCGGCTTTACCTATCGTTCAGAAGTCAAAGTCGATTTCGATGGCGCATATAAAAGTTCGGTTCCTGGCTATATCAATTCGCTGCCGCAAGCCCAGGCTTTTGGTCTGCCATACGGTACCAGCGGTTCAACCATTCCAGGCTCGTTGACGCTGAATCTGCCTGAAATGTGGGAACTGTCCGGCTATCACAAAGTCGCGCCACAGTGGGCGGTGCATTACAGCCTGACCTACACCAGCTGGAGCCAGTTCCAGGAGCTGAAAGCGACCGGCAGCAGCGGCCAGACGCTGTTCTATAAAGACGAAAGCTATAAAGATGCGTACCGCATCGCGCTGGGAACATCCTATTTCTATGATGATAACTGGACTTTCCGTGGCGGTATCGCCTTTGATGACAGCCCGGTCCCGGCCGACCAGCGTTCAATTTCCATTCCCGATCAGGATCGTCTGTGGCTGAGCACAGGTGCCTCCTACGCGTTTAACCAGGATACCTCCGTCGACGTGGGCGTTTCATATATGCACGGTCAGCACGTTGAGGTGAACGAAGGCCCCTATACGTTCCGCTCTACCGGCAAAGCCTGGCTATATGGCGCGAGCTTTAACTACAAGTTCTGATTGCCTGGCTCATCGTCAAAAGGCCTGTCGCAAGACGGGCCTTAAGGTTGTTGACAAAGTGCAGGCTCAGGGAGCATACCCCCTCCGCAAAGACGCAAAAAACGCCATCCGTGGCAGCTCAATACGGGCGTAAGCTCCCCTCGCTTCAGGTTTGTCAGCAGTCAAAAGGCCTGTCGCAAGACAGGCCTTTTTTGTGCTGAATGCTTTAGTTCGCGTCGATGTCGTTGAGATCGCCCTGAATCGCCGCGGCGTTTGGATTTTCCTGCGGGATTAGCTTGCCATCGCTGGCAAGGAAATCGTGACGCTGGAAATAAGCTGCCCGCACAAAGGCGTAAGGGTCGCCAGAGTTGCGCAAAATCGCGTCGGAGTCGAGCAGCTGCGCACGGGTTTCAACACCTTCCAGCGCCCATTTACCCGCAGTCATCCACCAGGTCAGCCAGCCCAGTGGCGCGTAGAGATCGTCCACCATGCCGCCAACATCTTCACGCGGCGTAAAGCTGCCGTAACCCGGTAGCTCGACATACGTGCCGTATCCCACGCCGTAATTGCCCAGCGTGCTGCCGAAGCGGCGCGGTTCTTCCTTCGCCAGTTTCGGATTCGCCATGCCGGCTACGTCGATAAATCCACCCATTCCCAAAACGGTATTCAGGAAGAAGCGGTTGAAGTGAATCATCGCTTTATAAGGTTTGCCCTCAACAAAGTAGTTCACCATGGTTGAAGGTTCGCTCAGGTTGCCGAGAAAATTGCTCAGGCCGCTACGGGCAGGCATTGGCACATAATCACGCCAGGCAACAGCTACAGGGCGGACGACGTAAGGGTCCAGCACGTTGTAGTTGAAGTTGAACATCGATCGGTTGAAGCCTTCCAGCGGATCGGACCGCTCCTGAGGTTCATCCGTCGGCGAACTGGCACACCCGATCAGCAATACGCTTGCCAGCGCAACGCCCATCACGCGGTAGCTCATATCTGTCTCCCTGTAGTGAAATGTATAACTGCCGCTACGGCTGCCGTTGATTAATCTCAACGGCCAGCTGTTGATGACCATCGAAAGGCGTAAGCGCACTCGTACCAAACCAGTCACCCGCCTGCGGATTAGCGCTGCCATCACGCGAGATGCGTACGCGAACCTGAACCTGACGCTGTGCAGAGAGTAAACGCTCCGGCATCATGGCATTGCTGTCATCAAGCGTCAGCGATAGTGGAAAATGGCTTAACGGCAGTTTTTTTACCGCCACCGGAACCGGTGAAGCGCCATCGGCAACGGAAATATACAACACTCCGCTCTCGGGTAACATTTTTTCTGCGCCCGGTGCCAGCGTAACGGTTAAAGCCAGATGGCTGTTTTGCTTGCCGGAATCGGTTTTGGCCTGCTCAATACTGCGTTGAATCATCAAGACCCGGCGATCGTCAGCAGGTAACAATTGTAACATCTTTTGCCAGCTCGCTATCGCTTCAGCGTAGTGCTGCTGGCTAAAAGCATTAAATGCCAACAGGCTGAGAACCCGAAGATTGTTGCCGTCGGTTTTTATCATCTCGTTCAGCATGGTCGCAGCCTGACGATTGTTTTCAGGATTCGGTGAACGCGTCAGAACATCGGCATAGCTTAATTTTACTTCGGGATTGTCAGGCGCCAGCTGCATCGCGCGCTGAAAAGCCTGCGTCGCAGTGGTGGCGTTATTTAACACCATGCCAATTCGTCCCAGCATTAGCCAGTCATCAACGTTGCGCGGATCGTTTTGCAGCGAAGTACGGATCCCCAGCCCCAAACGAGCCAGCTGCTCCGTGCTTAGCGGTTTGGCATTAGCATCCATCAGCTGCGCACGCAGCGCAGGAAGCTCATTATTGACCTGCTGCCATGCCATTACCTGAGCAAAACCACCGGTTTTGAAATAAAAGCCCAGGCTGACCAGGACAATAACCAGTACGCCCGGCACTAATACCCAGCGGCTAACCGTGCGCTCGCGGAGCTGTTCATCCTGTGGAATATCCCACAGCAGCGTCTGTTGCAGTTCAAGCACCATTTCCGGGCGTTCGGCTACCACGCCCTGCTGCTCATCCAGTTCAAGCTCTTTCAGACGCTGATGATAAAAAGTTTTGTTCAGCGTATCGCGATCGGCGGTAACGGATTGCTGCCTGCGTCCACCCGCAATCAGCAGCAGCGCGCTCGCGGCGACCAGCAATGCCAGAAGGGTGAACCAAAATCCACTCATGGTTGCTTCCTGTTATTTTTTAAAAGCTCGTCCAGCCGCGCCTGCTGTTCAGCATCCAGCTCACTGCCGGTCTGCCGTTTTTTCCGACTGCGTAATACAATCACCAGCCCACCGATAAGAACAAACAGTACCGGGCCAGCCCAAAGGATCAGGGTTGAAGCCATCACGGGCGGCGCATAGCTGACAAAATTACCGTAGCGGGCCACCATATAGGCTTTCACCTGTTCCGGCGTCTGGCCGCTTTGCAGCAGCTCATACACTTTCAGGCGCATATCGCCCGCGATCATGGCATTCGAATCGGCGATGCTGTTGTTCTGGCATTTTGGACAACGTAAAGACTCGGTCAGATGCCGGTACTGCTGCTCCTGATCGACAGAAGAAAATTTATAGGTATCAATATTGTCTGCCAGCGTGCTGAAAGAGATCATCAGCGCCACCGCCAGTATCATGCAGTGTTTCATGTTCCTGCCTCCTTGCTGTATTTATCCCATAATGGCTTCACTTCGGTATTCCATACCCGGTCATTCATGTCCCCGGCATGGCGATAGCGGATAATCCCTTTACCATCGATTAAAAACGTTTCTGGTGCGCCATACACGCCCAAATCAAGCCCCAGCATACCGTCGCCGTCATAGAGACTCAATGCATAAGGATTGCCCAGCGAATTCAGCCAGCCGATCGCCTTGCTGCGGTCATCTTTATAATTCAGGCCGACAACCCGAATTCCCTGCACCGCCAGGGAATTGAGATACTGGTGTTCAGCCCGACAGGTGGGACACCAGGTCGCCCAAACGTTCAGCAAAATCGGCTTACCGTCCGTCAGCACCGACTGGTCATACGTTTTCCCAGGCTGGTCGAGCGATTCCAATTTGAACAGCGGAACCGGCTTGCCCACCAGCGCGGACTCCAGCCGAGTGGGGTCGTCGCCGTTTGCATTTCGGCTCAGCTGCCACATCAACGCGGCCGCCAGCAGCAAAAACAGAACCAGCGGGATATACAGTATTTTCTTATTCATGCCAGCTCCTTTTGCGCTTTCTTACGCGAGCGATAGCGCGGATCGAGCAGACAGAATATGCCGCCTGCCGCCATAAACACGCCGCCAAACCAAATCCAGCGCACAAAAGGCTTGTAGTAAATCCGCACCGCCCAGGAATGATCATCCAGCTCTTCCCCAAGCGCAGCGTAAAGGTCGCGAGTGAAACCACCGTTAATGGCGGCTTCCGTCATCATGGTGTGCGCCACGCTGTAGTAGCGTTTCTCCGCATGCAATGTTGCTTCCTGCTTGCCGTTACGTGTGACGTCGATAATGGCGACGCCCCCCGTATAGTTCGCTCCCTGCAAGTTGTGCACGTCGCGGAAGGTGAAGTGATAGTTGTGAATGTCTACCGTGTCTCCCGCGCGCATACGCACGTCGCGCTCGACGCTGTAATTCTGGCTGAAAGCAATACCAATTACGGTGACGGCAACCCCCAGATGGCCGAGCACCATGCCCCAGTGACTACGTGACAGATGGCGCAAGCCGGTGAAAAAACGGTGACGATGCGTTGCGCGCTCATGCAGTTCCATCAACGTCAGGAAGATGACCCAAATCGCCATCAGCAAGCCAACGACGGTCATTGCCTCAATACGATCCTGCATCAGCCAGGGCACCGCAACGGAAAGCACCAGCGTACCCACCAGCGCCAGCGCCAGCCGCTTCCACAGCTTTTGCGGCTCGTCGCGACGCCAGCGAACCAGCGGCCCCACGCCCAGCAGCAGCGCCAGCGGTGCCATCAGCCAGGTGAACAGCGTATTAAAGAAAGGTTCGCCAATTGAAATGCTGCCAAGCCCAAGCTGTTTATGCACCAGTGGCAGCAGCGTACCCAGCAGCACGACCAGCATGGCGGCGATCAGCAAAATATTATTGCCGAGCAGGAAAGATTCTCGTGACCAAATCTCGTTTTGCACCCGCCCGCGCACCTTGCTGCCTTTAATGGCATAGAGCAACAGCGAGCTGCCGATCACGATCACCAGGAAAGCAAGGATAAACATGCCGCGAGCCGGATCGGAGGCAAAAGAGTGCACTGAAACCAACACGCCGGATCGCACCAGGAAGGTACCCAGCAGGCTAAGAGAAAAAGCGGTAATCGCCAGCAGCACCGTCCAGGCTTTGAACGTCCCACGTTTTTCGGTGACCGCCAGAGAGTGGATCAGCGCGGTACCTGCCAGCCACGGCATAAAAGAGGCGTTCTCAACCGGATCCCAGAACCACCAGCCGCCCCAGCCAAGTTCGTAATAGGCCCAGGCGGAGCCGAGCACAATGCCGATAGTCAGAAAGACCCATGCGGCCGTGGTCCAGGGGCGTGACCAGCGCGCCCAGGCGGTATCCAGCCTGCCTGCCATTAACGACGCAATAGCAAAAGCAAACGCCACCGAGAAGCCCACATAACCCATATATAACAGCGGTGGGTGGAAGATCAGCCCGATATCCTGCAGCATCGGGTTCAGATCGTTGCCGTCAATGGGGAAGTCGGGCAGCGTTCGGGTAAAAGGATTGGAAGTCAGCGTAATAAACAGCAGGAAGCCAAGATTTATCATCCCCATCACGGCCAGCACGCGGGCAATTGCATCCAGCGGCATGCCGCGGCTGAACAGCGCTACCGCCAGCGTCCAGGTGCTGAGCAACAGCAGCCACAGCAGCAGCGAGCCTTCATGCGCGCCCCAGGTAGCCGCAATACGGTAGTAAACCGGCAGCAGCGTGTTGGAGTTTGTCGCCACGTAAGCAACGCTGAAATCGTTCACAATAAAGGCGTGAACCAGGAGGGCGAACGCTCCCAGAATACAGGCAAACAGGGCATAGCTGAGCGGTCGGGCCAGGCCCATCAGCCGTGGATCCTGGCGAGATGCCCCCCATAAAGGATAAATGCTAAGCAACAGCGCCAGCGCAAGGCCGAGACAAAGCAGGAAACTGCCGATTTCAGGCATCATGACGAGCCTCCTGGCTGCGCGTTCTGATAGTTTGATGCCGGTCCACGGTGATTTTTCTTCATTGCATCCTCGATTTCCGGCGGGGTATATTTTTCGTCATGCTTCGCCAGCACCTCTTTCGCCTTGATCAGGTTCCCCTCTTCCAGCACGCCCTGCGCGACAACGCCCTGCCCTTCCCGGAACAGATCGGGGAGAATGCCAAGATAGCTCACGCTGATCGTGCCGTTACCGTCATACAGCTTAAAAAAGACCTGCAAGGTTTGCGGATCTCGCCTGACGCTGCCAGGCAACACCATACCGCCTACGCGCAGGCGTTGGCCCGCCACCGGTTTTTCATGATCTTCCCCTTTGCCATTGAGAATTTCACTTGGGGTATAAAACAGATCGATATTTGAACGTAACGCGTACATCACTAATGAGGTAGCCAGACCCAGACCGACCAGCACAGCGATAATCAGGATCAGACGATTTTTACGACGGGTGTTCACGGTTGCTCTCCTGCCGCGTTTTTTATTTTTGCCGCGTGCATACGACGTTCGCGTGACTGCCGCTGGCGTATATCAGTCAGCAAACGCTGGCGCTGAATAACGGTGTGCAGTACCAGCACACCGAGTGCAATGAGCGTACAGGCGACAGCCAGCCAGACATAAAAGGCATAGCCGCCCATCGCGAAAAAGGCCTGCCAGGAAGAGAATGCGGGCGTCATTTGCGCGCTCCTTTTGCTGCAACGGATGCTACCCAGGGGCGATGACGTTCGGTAAACAGGATCAGGTTACGCAGGCGCATCAGCGTAAGCGTGATGAACAGCAGCCAGTAACCCAGAATTGACCAGCGCAGCGGTGTACGCATTTCCGGTGCGATAGCCTGTTGCAGCATACCGGAGGAGCCCTGATGCAACGTGTTCCACCACTGTACCGAGTAGTGAATGATCGGCAGGTTTACCACGCCAACCAGTATCAGGATCCCGGCAGCGCGGCCCGCCATCCGGCGATCGTCGAAGGCGTTATAAAGCGCAATAACGCCCATGTAGAGGAATAAAAGCACCAGCTCGGAGGTCAGCCGGGCATCCCAGATCCACCAGGTTCCCCACATCGGTTTGCCCCAGGCAGATCCGGTGATCAGCGCAATAAACGTGAAGACTGCGCCAACGGGAGCCATTGCGGCTGCTGCCAGATCGGCGGTTTTCCATTGCCAGACCAGACCGGTAAACGCCGCGATTGCCATCATCGAATAGATACCCATCGACCACATGGCAGCAGGCACGTGAATATACATGATGCGATAGCTGTTACCTTGCTGATAGTCGGCAGGCGCGAAGCCGAACCCCCAAATCCACCCCAGTAACAGCGTTGCGGTGGCGGCGATTGCAAACCAGGGCACGAGCCGACCGCATAATGAGTAGAGCCGCTCCGGCTTACCCAGCTGGTGTATCCATTTCCACATTATTATTTTGCTCACATAAAAAGAAAATGCGTTCTGGTGTTCAAAATTTAAAGACGTTAATGCACGCTAACCCGCAACGCGGCGGCGGTAGCGAAAGGCGCCAGCGTTATGCTGCCTGCAAGTAACGCGCCTAAAATAGCCAGATAACCCTCAATCGGTAATCCCATGCTCGCGGCGTCTATGGCCGCTGTAGCAAAAATCAGTACCGGCACGGCAAGCGGCAGCACCAGTAAACTCAGCAAAACACCACCACGGCGCAGGCCGACCGTCAGCCCCACGCCAATGGCACCCAATAAACTCAACGTTGGCGTCCCCAGCAGCAGCGAAAGCGCCATCGCACGCCAGCTGGCAAAATCCAACGACAGCAGCAGCGCCGCCAGCGGAGAAAGCAGCAGCAACGGCAATCCGGTGATCACCCAGTGAGCGGTCACTTTTCCCAGCACCGTTACCGGCAGTGGCGTCGGCAACAGCAGAAGCTGTTCGAGTGAACCATCCAAAAAATCGTCGCGGAACAGTCGCTCCAGCGCCAGCAAGGAGGAAAGCAGCGCGGCAACCCACACAATGCCCGGCGCAATCCGCGCCAGCAGCTGAGGCTCAGGTCCAATCCCCAGGGGGAAAAGCGTGATAACTATAAGGAAAAACCACAGCGGATTAATGATTTCTGCTCCGCTTTGCGAGGCAATACGCAATTCACGCTTCACTACACGCCAGAACATCAGCTTAGCTCCGACGAGGTCAGACGAATTTTGCGAATCGGGTTCTCTGCTACAGGTAATTCCTGATGAGTGGTCAGAATGACCGCTCCCCCGCTGTCTGCATGACGGGTAAATAAGGTCATTAACTTCGCAACGCCTGATTTATCAATGGCGGTCAGCGGCTCATCCAGAATCCATAATGGCGCCTGCGTTAACCACAGTCTGGCAAGCGCAACGCGGCGCTGCTGTCCGGCAGAGAGCTGAGCCGTAGCCACTTCTTCAAATCCCATCAAATCAACTTCTTCCAACGCGTTCCACACAGCATCCTGCGAGCAGGAAGCATGAAAGAACTGCAAATTTTCCTGAGGCGTTAACCGCGCTTTTACTCCTGGCTGATGGCCAAGGTAGAGCAGCCCGGCGTGATAATTTTCCCGCTGCTGACGAATGGGCTGCTGATGCCACATCACTTCACCCTGTTCGGACTGGCTCAGGCCCGCAAGAATACGCAACAACGACGTTTTTCCCGTCCCGTTTGCGCCCTCAATCTGAACAATGTCGCCCGCAGAAACAGCAAAACTGAGATCGCTAAATAGCGTGCGCTCATCACGTACGCAGGTAAGATTGCAGGCCTGGAGCATTAATTTATATCGCGCTTGTTAAAAAGGAGTGAAATAGTACCACAGGAACTCCGGTCATCGCAGCCTGTAGCCTTCCTCCCGGCGCGTGGATCGATGTCATTATGTGCTTTTTCGCTGCAAATTCGCTGAAAAAAACCGCTTCGTTAAAAGCTTGTTACCCTTCTCTTCAACCTTCGTTACATTTCAGCATTGGCAAAATCCCGCTACGCTTAACACAGGATCTCTCCTCTGGGGCATCAGGAGCCGCAAACATGAAAAACAAAAATGAAGATGAAGTAGAAGTCGAAAGTGATGAAAGTGAAACAGGACAAGAGATTGAAGTCGATGAGGAGGCTTTGCCTTCACGCGCAGCGGCGATTCATGAGCATATTCGTCAGGATGGCGAAAAAGAGCTTGAACGTGACAGCATGGCGCTGCTGTTTTCCGCCATCGCTGCCGGACTGTCAATGGGTGCATCATTGATGGCGAAAGGTATCTTTCAAACCCATCTGGAGGGAGTCCCGGGCGCTTTTTTGCTGGAAAATCTGGGGTATACCTTCGGTTTTATTATTGTGATTATGGCCCGACAGCAGTTATTCACAGAAAACACCGTTACGGCCGTGTTGCCCATCATGCATAAACCGACCGGGAGCAATATGCTGCTGTTGCTGCGTTTATGGGGCATTGTGCTGGCGGGCAATCTGGTTGGTACAGCAATGGCTTCGCTGGCCTTTACGCATATGCCCATTTTTGATGACGCCACGCGGGAAGCCTTCGTCGCTATCAGCCAAAAAGTGATGGTCAATACGCCCGCAGAGATGTTCGCTAACGCTGTCGTTTCGGGTTGGATTATTGCCACTATGGTTTGGATGTTCCCTTCTGCCGGTGCGGCAAAAATCTGGGTGATTGTTTTAATGACCTGGCTGGTGGCGCTGGGCGATCTGGCCCATATCGTGGTGGGCTCGGTTGAAGTGCTTTATCTGGTGTTTAACGGTGTGGTTAGCTGGCAGGAATTTATCTGGCCGTTTGCACTGCCAACGCTGGCGGGCAATATCATCGGCGGAACCTTTATTTTTGCCTTAATCAGCCACGCGCAGATTCGTAACGATATGAGTAACAAGGCGAAGGCTGAAGCGGCTAAAAAACAGCAGAAAAAGCGCCGACAGGGCGAAAAAGACTCTTCAGAAAGCTAAACAAAAACGGCAGCTGCCTTAACAAAGACGCTGCCGTTATTGCCTCAGCTGAACAGCGAGAAGGTGTGCATATAGAACGTGCTGGCAAACGCGACGTAACCCAACCAGACCAGCATGATAATGGCAAGTGACAGTTTCAGGGACATGGGCATACCTCTTTCAGGTAATAAATGAGAAGTTGATTCACTTCGCATTACACTATTCCTCTGTCAGATCGCCGATATTGATCCAGCGCAATAATGCCCGATCAGATTGCAAATATGTCACGGCCACTGACGCCAGCGCAGGACAAAACACAGTCTAAATCTTAAAAGCACCAGCCGATTGTGGATAAAACCAGCAGTCAATCGGGTAAGTGGTTAATCTGAAGATAAAAACGCGCTATACTCCCCGCCGCTGTCTCCTTAGTTAAATGGATATAACGAGCCCCTCCTAAGGGCTAGTTGCAGGTTCGATTCCTGCAGGGGACACCATTCAACCTTTCGCAACCCTCCATACCCGTTCGCAAAACTCCACTAAAACCAATGCGCCACGCGATCCAACGTTCGCCATGGTTCGTTGATAACCGCATGCTTCGGCGGGTAAAAAAAGCAAATAGTTTACCTACCGGAATTTACCCCTACTGACTATCAAGCAGATCGATGCGGCAAAGCCTGGCTGGCAAGGAAGAATGTTTCTTTTGCTGTGGCTCCAGTGAAAGCGAAAAAGCTGTCGGTAAAAATGCCTCATTGAGTGCTATTCGCCATGAGTGATATGTGCAAAAAAAACAGATTTGGTCGCCAGGCGCCAGCTTTTAATCCATGAAATCCTAAGACTCATCCTGGTCTGGTCTCTTACTTTCTGAGTGTGACGGCGATCATAAAATAATATCAGCAACACTGTACTGTGGACGATATTCAACAAAATGGTTCGATCATTTGCATGGAATATCTCAATGAAAAGTAATCTGACCTTTAAACTTAAAAAAGACCGTGCAATCGCTATCATGGCTAAAAAAGGGATGTGGCAAAGCCTCTATGCCCCTCCCTGTCATCTATTTTTATGGAAGATGGGTATTAGTGTAGCGCCGCCGCCATTTTCTTCCTTTTGGAGCAATTTTCTTTGTTTTACAAGCGTGAATACTACGTACTGGGGGATAGTGATGTGGATCGTGTTTTGGGAGGGCCGCCGAGAGGAACTTTTTTCTGCATTAATGACAATTATCGTTGTGGGAATAGTGGCCGGTCTTGTTATGTCAGCTCTGGAGTTCTGGCGGGGAAAAGCGAATCATCTTCCGGAATGGGATAGGGTTTAGCCTGTTTTTTATTGTTGCCGCCAACCGCGATATATGAGCCCACAGCCCGTGGGCTTTTTGGCCAATAGTAATTGTATTGCCCTGTGTCAAAGCAGCACGAGTGAATGATTGTTCAATGTTTTAATCATTCACGCTGTTTTTCCTGCGCCAACGTATAGATTTGAGCCTGGAGGTGCTGCTCAGCCTGGCGGATCTGCTGCTGGTGCAGCGGGGAACCTTCAGGCAGCAGCTTCAACAGACGAAGCTGCTCTTCCACCGGGACGGTCTGCCGGAAGCTTGTCATCATGCCAAAGACCTGCGATTTAAGCTCACTGACCGTGATGTATTTTCCCCTCTGACCGTCCAGCGTATTTAGTTTATCGGCAAGCGCCTGAAGCTGCATTATACCCTTGTGCCAGCCGTTCATTGCATCAGTTGACAACGCTGAGACGTTAATCTGTTGCTGCCACTGCTGTATCAGAGGTTTGGCCTGCTCCGGCCAGAGCGCCTGAGCCTGTTCTACCAGCTGTCGACTATGGTCGACATTCCAGTCAGGAGGCAATTTATTCAGTCGGACAAGCTGCTGCCGTGTCTGTGCGATTAAGTCCTGCGGTAAGGGGAGTTGCTGGCGTATCACATCCAGCTGTTCAGGCGTAAGAGGTGCAGGTAATGGTGCCAGTGAGGCGGCAAGCTGCGTCTGTAGCCTGTCTGGCCGGTGAAGATACTGCCAGCTCCACACTACGACGGTGCTGATCACCAGCATGGTGCACATCCCGGCGGCGAAGGATTTCCACTTTTTTACCGGAGTGGGCATTGCCGCCAGTACTTCCACGTTCGGCTGCTGTTCCGGTTGCGCAACGTACACCCACTTCACTGCGCTGTCTGGCGTATCTTCCGGCGGACTACTCGCAAGGCCCCTCGTGGATGCTGCCGCATCATTCATCACCCCGGCAGGCAACGCGACACCCGTCTGAATGGCTGTATCTGAGTCAGCAGTATCGCCATTGTTTTCCAGCCTGACGGCATTGTTATACATCAGGATACGCAACGTATCGAGCTGGCTCAGATGCTTAAGCTCAAGACGCTGTAATACTTCTCCGAGAGCGGTAAGCTGCTGCTCTGCATGATAAAGCTGGCTGAGATCGCGGTAGTTAAGAGAAAGAGTCCGCATCCGTTGCTGCAAACGCTGACTGAGTCCACTGAGGATTTCCATGCGGGCATGTACTGGCTGCGGCCACAGCGTCCCCCACTGATGGCTTATCAGCGCCTCGAGGATCGCCAGACCTTCATTGAGACCCGATAAACCGGCCAGTTGCGTACGGGCCAGCGTGTACCAGGCCGTTGTCTGGAGTTCCACCCCGTTTTGCTCAAACAGTGAGAGGCAGAGTTTTTCGACATAATGCCAGTCCACATCCGGACGTGCCGGATGCATCAGCTTACTCAGTTCAGCACGCAGGGCGGCATAATCCGGTAGCGTGCGCGGGTCACCGCCGGTTTTGATTTTACGTGGGGTAATGTCATTCATGACAGATATCCATTTTGACGCGTCCGGAAATAGGGAGGATTAACGCTTATGCAGCTTCGCTTTCTGCATATTCAAAGGAACGGGTACTGCAATACCAGCAGTTATGGCAGAAGCGCCAGAATCAGACTAAAAAACGTGCTTTCTTTAAAACGCTGTCCGGGACGGGATGATGCATCAGGCGGAGTAAAGGACCAGTCACTGAAATGACCTGCCCGCATGAAAAGACGCCCCACAGAGGTTACACTGCCTTCTGCATGAAGGGTCACTTCCGCGCATCCTGTCACGCCCTAACCGTACAAAAATACCGGTATAAATTTTACAGACCGGTCGTCGTAACGCAGGGTGATAGCTGCAATCTCAAAAGTCCCGCCCTCCACCAGCAGGTCCGTAACGGATACCGTGAACGTCTCCACGTTCAGTCCGGTATCCCTCAGCCATTCGTCCATCTGCTCCTGAAGCTGCCCCATTCGCAGGCGAAACTCTGCAATATCAGCCTGAGTTTTGCTGGTAAACGAGACCGGAACGGGCTGTCTGGCCTGCAGTTTTTTGAGAAACTGTGATTTTACTGACATGGTGTTAACTGGCCTTACATACGGGTTGCGGTGTCGAGATACTGCTGTTGCTTAAGATGTCGCAGGAGAACCCGCCCTTCTGGCATAAACTCGGTGCCGTAACGCACCAGACCAATGCCCCTGAGTTCCGCATCAATGGCGTAACGCAGCTCACCGGGAATTTCCTGATCAAGCAGTAGCACCTCAATAGACTTCAGGCGCGGCTCATACTTCATCAAAACCGCTGACAGCGTGGCCATCAGTTTATGTGCAGTGCCGGGAAGTCCCTGTAGAATGGTGGTCATATCCGGCAGACCGTAGTCCGGCAGATGCGCCAGCGTGCCGGCTCGACAGTTAAGGATCCGCTGCATATTATCCAGCACCGACAGGATGACCTGATTTTCTTCACTGACCTGGTGAAGATCGAGGCCGCCGGTAAAGTTGCCGTATAGCATTTCATAAAGCGAAGGTGTGTTGTATTCCAGGGGCATCAGTCGTCCTTGAACGGTTGCAGCGTCAGATGATTGTTTCCGGCTTGCAGAACGCGCGGCTTATCCGGATCGAGGTCTTCTCGCTGAATCACCAGCTTCCAACTATTGTTTATCATATCCGGGTGACGGAACAGCCCCGCCACAGCCACAAACTGTGCATCGGCTTCCATCGGCATATTCAGGTTCACGTCACCCCCCGGCTTCACCACCACATCCCGGCTGGATAACAGATCGGCTTTCAGTACCGTATCGCCATCTTTCAGCAACTGTTGATAGACGGTCTTGTCGAACGTTTTCCGGTCCTTCAACTGATAAACGCGAACGACGACCGACTCAGACAAAGAATTGTTCTCACGAACATCAATGTTCAGGGCTTCACGCGCGGAAAAATCCAGGTGCAGCACTTTAATTTTCTTATAAAAAACGGAGTTGAACGCGGATTTAGTCCCATCAGTGACGCTTTGCGTCAGGCCACATCCGGTCAGGCTGAACGCCAACAGTGCAGGTAGCCAGCACGCGGGTTTAATCAAACTTGTACGTAACACGTCGGTTTCCTTGTTGTGATGCTGCGGGCTCCAGCCCGGTGTAATAACCCAGTTCGATTGTAAAGGTCCGAGGGATATCGTCCGCAAGCTTCCCCTCCTCTACTCCCAGCACGCCGTTCATGCCGAGCCAGAAAGGGCCTTCGCCGAGCGGCGGAGCAGCCAGCAGATAGGTCTGAGTGGTCAGGGTGATTTTTGCCTTAAAACGCCAGCCGAGATAAACATGCAGCATCACCAGAAAGTCCTGATACAGCAAACCGTCCGGTTTCCAGCCCTGCGATTCCTGAGCGTTTACGGTGGACAGTGCAATCAGCAACTGGCTGTTGGCATCCATCGCCTCGTCGCCAAGCGGCGTGTTGCCGTCCAGTAGGAAATCATCATCACCATAAAAGCCCAGCGGCTGACTGACCTCTACGGGCCGCAGGCAGTAGGGGCTGACCTTCACGGTGGTATCGGGTGCCAGCAGGCGCACTAGCGCCTGCATCCCCTCCTGGGTTTTACCGGGCTGCTGCAGCACCCCCAGCAGCGCCAGAAAGCGGGATATCGGTGTGGCAATGTGGTTTGCCGTACCGGGAATGCCCAGCCCCACCAGGCCCAGCAACGACTGCGAGATGCTGTCAGTTCCGCCGGGCTCGAATGTGGCCGGGTAGGAGTATTTTCGCCAGATACGGTAAAACTGCGTCAGGATGCGATGGCTGAAGATATCCAGAAAACCCTGCAGCGCCTCATGCCCTTCCCGGCGCTGGGTGATGTCGTCGAGATAGGCGGTCGGCAGAGGCGAATCCACGCCGTACATCCCCATAAACGTGGCGCGGATGACCGGCGGTTTACGGTCATCCTCTTCGTCATACTCAACGGTTTTCAGTTCGCTTGCCGGAAAGCCCATCCCGGGGTGCGGCGCAAAGCGCACCGGGTCGTCACCGGGATGGCTGGTTGAGCCCATCAGCGGCCGGTCCGGATTTAGTTTCTCCAGCAGCTGGCAGAAACGGTAAAAGTTTATCCGGTTAAGATCAGCCTCCAGCCGGGAGGTCAGCCGGGAATACGGCGGTTGTGCTTCTCTTCCCATTCCAGACGCTCTCCGGTCGGTTGCAGGATGATAATCAGGCGGTTAAACAGATAGATATCGGTGTAGAGCGCGAAAAAGCGACTCAGCATCTCGCCAAACAGGCAGATGTCGCCACGCCCGGCAAAGCCATGACTGTCCAGCGTCACCTCAATCTGCACACCGCGTACCAGGTAGCCCTGTTCGAAACGCTCGGTTTCGCTGTGCTTAACGTCAATGATGGCTTCCAGACGACGGCGGTTCATCTCGCTGTCAGTCCACTCGTACAGCGCCAGGGTGCCACGCAGCACGACGGCATTATCCATCATCGACAGGAAGCCGCTGCCAAGATGGCTCAGCACACGCCAGTGAAAACGATCCTGTGCCGGGGGATAACAGGGTAACGTCGGCGCACACAGGTTACGGACGGCAATACTGATCGAGGTGGTTTTCATTACCGTATCGAGTACGGTACTTTGCAGCGCCCGGCGAGGTAGCAGCCCGTTGGTACCCGTGAGCGTCAGCGACAGGCTCTCGTCTTCCGGCACCGTGTGGTTATCAAAGGCTTCGCCGCCGAGGATAAGCCAGGTGTTATGCAGCCCGGACGGGCCGCGGCGCACACGGGTGTGGTAGTAATATTCCGGGGCTTCATGGCGCATCATCCCACCCTTGTGGCGGAAGCTGGAGAACGGCACGTAGGTATGCTGGCTCGATGACATCACCGAATCCACGGCGTAAATCTCGGTATGACCATCCTGCACGCGCATCGGGCGAAGCATGTATTCCGTCTGCAGGGAATTGAGCGTCAGCGGATCGGATTCCAGCGGGAACAGGTTAATCACCGGCACACAGTTCAGGCGCAGATGCTTTTCGGTAAAGCTGAAGTCATGCTCCCAGCGTTCCGCCAGCACAACGTCGATTTCAAACCAGGGGAGGTCAGCCGGAAAGGTCACGGTCTCCAGCCCACGCAGCCCCGTGAACATGAATTTCTCACGGAAGGTGAAGTACTCCAGCAGCAGCTGATAGCCGCTAAAGCTGCTGCTTCCCTTCGGCCACAGGTCGTCGTCGTCGCCAAAACCCAGCGCGGTGAAATACCCGTCGAGCGATCTTCTGTCCATGTCACCCGGCATCCGCAACCAGAGGCGTGCCGTGTTCATGGTAAAGGCTTCATGCATGGCGCAGGCTAGCGGTGCGTCTGCGTTGAAGTAGAACGGGAGCTGGCTGAGATCGACACGGCTCCAGTCGGCCAGGTGGCTGCAGTTAAAGCGCAGGCTGATGACCGAACGTCCGTCAGGGTCAGTCGACAGGCGGGCATGCTCCAGCGACAACGGCTGAAGGGTGATTTCTTTGGTGGTGGTGTACCGGCAACGCGTGCCCTTCTCCCCGATCGGCCTTGAGTTCACCTCGAAACCTTTGACAATACGCATCTGCTCTTTCATTTCGCGCCAGTCAGGGGTGAACTCCACCACCGACATCGACGGAATGGTGCGCAGGTAATGCGGCCACAGCAGACTGACCAGCCCTTCGGTCAGTTCCGGCAGGTCATCATCGAGCTTCTCACGCAGTCGGCCCATCAGGAAGGCAAAGCCTTCAAAAAGACGTTCCACGTACGGGTCGCGCGCGCCCGCTTTATCGAGATTGAGCATTGCTGCCTGCTCGGGATGAGCACGGGCAAACTCTTCACCGGCTTCCAGCAGGTAGCGCATTTCAGCGTCATAGTAACGCAGGGTTAAATCATCCATAAAAACCTGAATATGTGAGTTTCAAAGGTATGCAAGGTGTTATTACCCGCAAAGCACTGCACTGCTGGCCGGATCGAGCGCAATCATGCCCGCCAGAAGCTGGTCCATCTCTGGCTGTAACCGGGATTTATCGGTTTCACTGCGTGTGGCTTTCATGCGCAGCAATCTGAGGCGACGTGATTTCACTTCAAACAACAGCACCGGTGTCCACTGCGTGAGGGTGATGGACTGTGCAGCACTATCGAGCTCCCCCAGCAAATGCAGCGCCAGCTCATTTTTACCTTTCTGCTCGGCCACGCGTGCCATCAGCAGACGCAGCAGCCATTTGTCTTTTGCGGAGTCTGTGCCCGGGCGTGTCTGTAGCCAGCGAAGTGTGGCATCCAGACCGTCAGTATCCGCTTTCTCCAGCGCTTCCGGTTCAAGTGCCAGGATATCGTTATCCGTCTCACTGACGGCACTGACCGGTTCATCCCGCCAGCCGGACATATCGTCCAGTACGCTCTGGTTTATCCAGTTTAGAGTCACTTCATCAGCAAACGGCGTACCGTCATTAAAGACCAGGGTTTCAAGCCCGGTAAGGCGGCGCAGCAATCCTTTCAGGTCTGCAACGATGATGTCGGCCAGCACATTCTGCCCCGACTTCACCAGGGCCTGATGGATATACCACTGCAAATCCAGCCAGAGGTGGTTGGCACCGCGCGAGAAGGTGTTGTCCGCTTGTTCCAGTATCTCCAGCCAGCTCTGTTGCAGGTACAGGCGTTTGAGCATGGCCTTCTGGTCAGCCCGCGGCGGTTCGATGCGGGTTTTCCCTTCGGAATCCGGTGCCGGAATAGCACTCAGTGTGTCATGACGCAGGCTTTTCATCAGCCGGTGTGCGGCAAGCCAGCCATCGGGTTGTTCACGCAGATATTCCGTCAGTGTACGGGCCTGGGCAAGTAAATCCTGACCGGAGGTAATGCGGCTCAGAACTGGCGCATCCTGTTCTGTCGTGTGAGATGACTGCTGCACACGTATCTGATTGCTGGCGTTCTGCGGTACCACTGCATCCACGCCCCCGCCTTTCATCAGGCGGGACTCCAGAGCAGTGTATAATGCATTGAACTCCGGCCGTGACGCTTCCAGCTCTGTCTCCAGACTGTCAGTGATGAGCAGCAGCGCCCCGGCGGTACGCTGTGCATCCTCGCGTACGACCTCCGGGTAAAGTGACAGGCTGTCCAGGACACGGGTACCGGCGAGCCATTCCAACGCGGCCTTGCGGCTGCGGTCCCGCTGCGGGTGAAGCTGCATGCCATAGCACTGCAGTAATCCCGCCAGCAGTTCAAGCCCTTCGGCAAAGCCAGCTTCGCCTTCCTGGCGCAGGCGCGCCCAGCAGTAATAAGTCGCAACCCGGATATCTTTGGCCCTGGTGGTCAGTAACTTTTCGGCAAGCGTGCAAATCAGCCCGGTATCGATACCGGAAAGTTTATTGACCTCTTCACGGATACGCTGAAAATCATCGTCATAGCCGGGGTCTTCTCCGGTCGGACTGGCGTCACTTACCGGAGCAAGCCAGGGCTGCCAGTTTTCCGTGCGTGTCTGCGCCTGTTGCCGCAGCTGCGTGTCGTCAGACTGACAAGCGGCGACCAGATTCTGCAGTGTGCTCATTATTCGACTCCATCCATGTCACTGTTTCCGGTACTGGCCATCAGCGCCTGCGCGGTGGCTGCGCTGTCGACACTGAATATCTGATCCGGCAGCGTAAAACTGCGCAGATCCAGCAGCGCTAGCGGACCTTTTCCGAGTTGTGAGCGCAGCACCCACTGCAGAGTTCGACCGTCCGGGGCAGTGAAGCTCATCATCCACTGGCTGCGGTCAAGCTGCTGGCGCTTGCCCTGGTCCAGCCAGCGAATAAAGCCCCAGGTCCCGCTGTAATCTCCGAACAGGCGCGCACCAGCGTTGACCGTGGTCCAGGTCAGCATCGTCCCCGGCTTATAAGTCTCTCCCGGCCAGCGGAAGCTCTGCCAGTCGGCCATCTGATTGAAGTAGTGCAGCGGCTGGCCATCAATGGTCAGTTGGGTTTCTACCACCTGCGGTACAGGGCGCGCCTGCAGCTCAAAGCTGATGCCCTGACTGCCATCGGTAAACAGAATGTCTGACAGTTGGCTCAGCTGATTAATCGCCCGCAGGAAGGCCGGGTTAAAGCTCAGCCCCTGACTGTTGACCTTATCCGGCACCCACTGGCTGCCCTCTTTGTGCAGCACACCGCTAAGCTCTGTCGTCAGGAAGCGCTCAATACGTCCGCTGTCCTTGCGCACGAACTCGGCCAGCATTGCCAGAGAAGCATCGCTTTTACTGGTCGTAAACGGGAAGCGCCCGTCAAAGGCGCTGTGCCAGTTCGCCACCACGGAGCGGCTCCATTTGTCATTCAGACTCGCCGCCGATGGCTGAAGCACGGTCTCCCAGGCCTGGGTCAGTGGCTGCACAAACATCGTGCTGCCAAACCCGCTCCACTCTTCGCCAAGGCTTGCCGAAATCAGACTGCCGTACTGCTGGGTGTCGGTGAGATCCACGCTTTTTCCCTGGAACACGGTCTTCGCCAGGGTCTGCATCATCTCCTGCGGATCAGAGGCACTGGCCACCTGTTGCAGGCGCAGACGCACGCGGGTGATACGGGTCAGATACGTCTGCAGGCTCAGTGAAGTGTCAGCCGACATCACGTTACTGCTCTTATTTTTGCCTATCAGGGTCAGCAACGGACCAAAGGTTTCATCAAGCGGCCCCTGCGGGCCTGACGCAGACTGGTCAAACGCGGGTTTGTCTTTTCCTGCTACCAGATCTTTAGCCGATTTGATGATGGAATCCGAAAGGCCTGCGCTTTGCTGGCCGGTCTGCCCCTGCCAGGCGATGGTGTTTATCAGGGCAATCAGTGGCGACTGCCGGACGTCACTCATCAGCGTCAGCTGGTCGGTAACGTCAGCAATATTGTTTGCCGGGTTAAGTCGCAGGCTGTTGAGGAAGCTCAGCCAGCTGCCGGCAAAATCGGTGAAATAACGCTGGGTCAGACGCGCTTTCAGAGCTTCCGGCGACAGGTCGGCTGATACTGCTTTATGAGAGTCGCTCAGCACCCAGTCAATTTCATCCCGGCGCGACGTTGCCGCTTTCTCAATGGCCTGCTGGATACCGCCTTCCCAGGCCTGTCGGGTGAACATCCCGGGTACCACGTCATCGGTAGTGAACAGTCGCCGCGCATCGGTACCGCTGGTCATGTCTTCCAGAGACACATCGGCAAAGTTACGACGCACGGATTTGAGCATGTTCTCATACAGGGTGCTTTCGGCGTTACGCCGTCCAATTTGCTGCAACAGCACCTGACGGCTCTGGCTCACCAGCTGCGCATCCGGTGTGATTTTCCACTGTGGTTGCTCAGGCAGTTCGGTGATGTAGAAGGCCCACAAATCCGGCGACAGGCTTTGCCACAGGCCGGTTGAAATGCCCATCCGCGTCGGCTGCACGGCTTTCATGATCTGAGCGTAATACGCGCCATCGGCTTTATCCGGGCGGGCCATCATCAGCCAGGCTTTCAGCTGGTCATAGCCCGGCTTCGCCAGCTGTGCCCGCTGGTCGCTGCCGGGAGCGGAGCCTGCCAGCACACTGAGTTTCTGCGCCAGGGCGGCATTTGCCGGGTCGCGGATCAGGCGGTTGTTCGCCACGCCGTACCAGGGCAGCATCGCGTCTAGCAGCTGCTGGTTATGGTCCAGACCGAAGCGCTGATACCATGGCGCGCCTGCCTGAATACGGTGCTGCAGGCGGCCGGCGTCATTACGCAGCGTATGCAGGGCCGTCAGCTGGTAATCCGATACGAAAGGATGCTCCACCAGAGCATGCGCCTGCTGCGCCACAGAGACAATCTGCAGACGGTTGACCGCAAACGACAGCAGCGTGCCCGCCCCCCACACACCGATAATGGCCATCAGCGTCCAGGCAAGCGTCTGTTCCCACGCCATACCGACACGGCGGCCACGTATGCGAGTACAGTCATCAGCGATCCCCTGCCAGGTCACCGGCAGGGTCAGCGCATGGCGTTGTGATTCCGGGATATATTTCTCAGCGTCGGCAGGTGCAGCACCGGCTGTTTCTCCTGCGATAGCGGCGGGTTTATTCTCCGGCAGGCTGAACATCAGGCCACGCAGCGGAATCCGCCGCTGAGAAGAGTGCAGCCATGGCACCAGTTGCTGAGCCCAGCGGGCGATACCGCCGTCTTTGAAATGCTGGCCCAGACGCAGCAGGAAGTCGTGACCGTTGTTCTCAGCGACCTGACTCACCCCCTGCGTTCGCAGGGCCGGCAGCATCAGTTCAAGCTGGCGGGTGATATCGTCAGCTTTCGCACGCAGCGGGAAACTTGCCCCTACCGTCTGTTCAGTGCGTTTTACCTGCGACCACTGGCTGTCGCACAGTTGCCACAGCCAGACCGGAGCGGAATAACGGAGCAGTTCACTGATTTTTTCCAGTCCGCGTAAATCGTTATCGCTGGTTTGAGGGGTCAGATTAAGCGACTGCGGCATAGCGCGCACAATCCCGTCCAGCGGGCGTCCGCGACGCAGTTTACGCAGCGCAGTGTATTTTTCCTTATCGGGCTCAGCAGTCAGACTGCCACCGTAAATCAAAACGGTACGGTTACCTTCAAGCCACTGGCTTTCCTGCAGGCCGGGAACCAGCTGTTCGATTGCAGCTTCGTCGCCAGTGATTAATAACAGCCGCACCTTACGCCGCCAGAACGACGAGTAACGTCTTCTGAGATGTTTGCTCAGTGCAAAAAAATCATAATGATCCAGCAATTTTTCTTCAGTGTGATTGTTTTCGCCATCAGGCGTAACGGGAGAAGGATTTTGCTGCCTGAACAACGTAACAAAGACCAAGGTGCACAACGCGGCAGTGAGAGCGATAAAACCTGCCAGCACATACCAAAAATTATCGTCACCATTGTCGGAGGACAACTGCGTTGTCTGTGCAAGAGCAAAGAGCACCATCAGCAAAACTGCCACAATGAGTAATCCTGCTCCCAGGGGATTTGAAACCTTTTTCATGCCGGCTATTCCTTTCCGGACTGTCGTGCAGCCCTGATAAATACGGGGCGCTGAAGACGGGCGATAACGCGTCGCAGCAAAATGGCTAACCCGGGGAATGTCACAATCAGCGACAGTAGAAGCAGGGTGATCCCAGACCAGGAGAATGCGATTGAAGGGAAATAGTGGATCATCAGGCTATACAGACCGACGTTCAAAAGTAGTGCCATCAGAACCGATCCCCCGGGAAACGGAGACGGAACCACGAAACGATCTTGCCCGAGAACGGGTGCGGTGTTTCCGAGCGTCACAGCCCAGGCATCATCTTCACCTTCAAGAAGAAGCCACTGGCAGGAGGGGCCATAAGCAGCCATCTCAGCCGCAGTGCCAATCATTGCCCAGCCAGCAAGACCGCCATACCGGACACTAGCGGAGTCAAAGTCAATGACACCACCAGTGCCAATACTATCGTACAGAGGAACAGAAAGATCATTCAGCACCCTACTCACTGACTGCCGTGGCGCATCTGACAGTCCACTGTGCCAGATAAGGTGTTTCTTGCTATCAGTCGTGAGGGCCATATCCCGTAATTCACAAAGTTCAGATGCAAGCGTACGGGTGTTGAGCGGCATCGCCCGGAAAAGGCGTAACGCATTTTTTTGTTCGCCCGGATTTAACATCGACGGTGGCATCAAAAATAACGCGCTGGCAAATTCAGGCAGAACATCATCGGGCTGCCGATAGTGCATCGCCAGCACCAGTACAGGTCGGTGTATTGACTCCACAAACTGATTCCAGCTATCGAGGGATGAGTCTGCATCCTGAAAATGTATTTCGACTTTCCAGGGCGGTGAACCCGCTGCCCAGATACGATGAAATGACTGCGACTCACGGTCTTTGTCGCAGCCGTTGGTGTGAACAATAATCTGGAGTGAGCCGGAAGGATATCGCCACCGAATCGAGGGCATTATCTGAGCAATGAGATGACGAAGTAGCTGCTCAAAACGTGAAATACCGGGCGTAAGCGGTACATCAGGCAGCAACGTTAAAGGCGGTGAGTCTGAACTTTCCCCTTCCTGTGTATGTGCAAGACGAGACAGCAATCCCGTATCTGCAGCAATGAAAACATGGTTGAGAATAACAAGATGCTGGTGCGCGCGTAAGCGCCATTTCAGACGCGTGTTCCGGCACCAATCATTCCAGTTCCAGACACGGATTGCCAGCGTTTCCCAGCAGAAACTGTAGATCGCGATGGCTGCAGAAATGCCCGCAAATGCCCAGATCGTCAGTGGTAACCAGGCCCCACTGCTCAATGAAGGTAACCCTGTCGCCGATGACTTCAACACAGCCACAAGCAACCCAATGAAAAGACCCAGGATAATAATCAACAGACAAACCCACGGCGACCAGACCGGTGCCGGCTCTTTTTCAGGCACCTCCGGCAGAGACCATCCCATCAGCCAACCTCCATATCCTGCATGCTTGCGATAACGCTCGCCCCACACTGTGTTTTACAGTTATGCAATACAATTCCACGTCCGTTTTCTTCATATGCTGAAACATCGCATTCGATAATTTTATTCGTGCCGTGTTTCGGGCAACTGACGGTATCATTCAAAAGTGCGGCATTTTTACCGGATATATCGAAACTGGATGAGGCTGATGTGACTTTACCGCCATGCGTGGTGGCGTCCCCTAAAACAACGGCATATTTCCCCATATTTCATTCCTTAAAATTAAAGTGCAAGCATCGCCAACCGTTGATGTTATTTTTTGAGTTGAAGCCGTTCCATTTCATCGCTTCTCTTTTTTGCGAGATCGCTTGCCACGTCTCTTCTTATAATTGATGGCATAGAAGGGATCGCCAGTTTACCTGTCCAGTAATAGTCGTCACTTTCCAGCCAGTCAGCCTGATAACGTAATTCAGCAAGACTTTCTCTGTCCCAGGAGTGCCAGCAATAACCAACTGGCAAATCATAGGCAACGACCCTGCTCATAAAGCGTTCATCCATTGGTAACGTACTGTGATCTGTCGGTCGCTGAACATAAGTGCGAACATCTTCCAGCATTTCTGCTCTCGACTGTTTTTCATATTTTATACGGTCGGATTTCGTTCCCGGACCTGGAACATTAATATTCGATGGAGGTTTTGGAATCATTTTCTGATCAAAATAACCGTAAAGAGATATGTAATAGCGGTAGTCAAAATCCACAGGTTTACCAGAGTAAATATCCTCGTTCTGCACAGTATTCTTATCTATCTGGCCATACCCATATCCTACTTTACCGCTTTGCTTTTCTTTACTTCGGTAGTCTCTATCAAAATTTTTTAATTCATCGGCTGTGAGAGGTTCCGGAACCAATGGGGCATTAATAGTCAGTTTTTGACCATTAACAGGATCCGGCCACGTTAACTTCTCCATCATGGTGGTCGTGCTGTCCCAAAATGGCTTTCCATCGCCAAGATTACTGAAATGAGTTTGGGTATCAGGTGCATTACCGCAAGGGGTATTTCGCCCAAGCATGCGAACGTATAGTGTGTCACCAGCGGTATTAAATAGGGGGTGAGATTCGGTAAAATAACTTTTCTCAGTATTTGGTAATCCCTGCCAGCCAATACTTCGAAGGGGTGATGAACCCATTACGCGATCATGAGGATTACAGTAAATCCAAATTGTTCCATGATTATCGCGTTCTGGTACGCCACCGTGAGTTTTACCTGCTGGTGTCCAGCTTTCACCATCACTGCTGGCTCCGGCCAGTAATCTTTCACATCCTTGCTGTTTCAGGCGTGTTTTGTTTTCAGCCACTTTCTTCACAATATCAGCAAATGTCGCTTCTCTGGCTTCCTTGCTGATGATTTCATCCATGGGATATGAAATATAAGTTGTTATTTCATTATCCAGCGCATAGGGCGAATTCATCACAAACAGTGCGTCCGGGGCTTCAATTGCTGCAGCAGCCAAGGCAACCATGGTCCCCTGGCTGTGTGAAATCACTGTCACCGTATCTTCGGGATGTTTATCACGAATGGTTTTAATGAGTTTTGCCAGACGACCTGCCGCATGTGCATAATAATGTCTTGGCGGAGCAGCTGTAAGAAGCCTGTCACGTTCCCCATTCAGTAATTGCGTACTGAATGGAACGGGAACCCCCAGTGCGGAAGGCCAGTTGTCGAAACCTTTAGTGCTCCATAAACTGACCAGTTGATTGCAGCCATTCTGGAACGGCCCTCCCCCCCAGTAAAAGGGGCCTTTGCTTTTTCGTTGTTCAGGCGTCAGATCGTAATAATTATCACCCTGCTTATTTTTAAGCGGGATTGCATATTTATCGCTTTCATTATCGGCAGCACGATACCCCCAGTAGAAGCGAATAACTGGGGAACGCCCCTCTTCTTTTATTTTTCTTGGAGGAACCACCCACGTTTTTTTTGCCTCACTCCAATAAGGAGTATAATATTTATTGGGTTTTAATCCATAACCACTATCTTGAGACAAACTAAGACGGGTATTTAACCCATTACACAATGCATTTTCCGCATGATCATACCACTCACCTTCAGAATTAACTCCATGAACAAAAATAATCAGCCCTGGTAATTGTAATGGTGGTTGCATCTCTGCATGAATTTTAATGTTTTTATGTGATGTTGTAGAATAGGCAAAAGGGGTTCCATTATCCGTAGAGTGGATTTCAACTTTTCGAGTTGATGCTGGCAGTTCATTGCTCATTTTATAGCCCCCCTGTGTATTGAACAGGTTCAAGTTTTCTATCGCATTGCATTTTTTCCTGAATCACTTTAGAAACATCCATTTCAAAATCTTTCAAATACACAGGGCCTGTAACTCCAGGGTATGCAGGATTTGAATCCTTAGTGGCTGGATTAAAAGTCCATTTATCTACAGAACCATTAGTGGGTGTTCTTCTGCCATTCCAATAATTTATCAAATAAAAACCTTCATCAGTCACCAGCATGTCATAGTCTTTTGTATCACCGTTAGGATCCTGCGTATTTGACCCGTAAGTAACTGATCGCATTTTTTTTCCACCATCAGTTGTTACAAAAATTATATTTAAACATCCTTTATCAGACCCCATACAAGCAGCTTTGTTATTATTTGCTGTTAACGGGAAAGCCAGATAGTCATCGCGAGTTGACAACCAAAAAAGTCGTCCTTTAAATAAATAACCTGAAGAAGGCGATATCTGGGTATGAATCCCTTTCGCTTTATTGTTATAAAATGTTTTCCCATTTTCGCAGCGAGTGTACTCTTCAAGCGTAAAGTAACGATCTTTATCAATGCGATAAATTATCTGTGGCGGCCCATACACCTCGGGCTGTTGTTTTTCCTTACCTGAATTTTTTGTCTGCGTATCACTCATTGCAGGAAAGGGATTCACAAAGGCAACACCTCCACCATAAGGGCCTGCCACACATCCACTCAGAACAAACACACTATATATAAAGCACATCCGCATAATCAGATTCATCATAACTCTATTCCTTTCTATTTTTTCAGCACGATCTTCAGTCCATCAACCGCTTTTGACATTATTAATGATGAATTGCCTGAGCTATCTGTAACGCCAGACAAAATCTTTCCATCAGGCATATGAATATCATAGTTTTGATTTGCCAGCGGCTTACCTGAAACGGGATGGGTAATGACAAATTTTTCATCAAACGTGGCGGGTTCAAACGACTTCATCACCCCCTGCATACTGCCGGAGCCAGCCTTCTTGATACCAGTATTCTTAATGAGCAATTTGCCAGGCCCACCAATCTCAACATTTCCGCCTTTGATTTTGATATAACCTCCACCGCATATCAGCGTCAACTCATCCTGTGCCGTAACAACCAGTTTCTTGCCACTCGAAATATGCGTGTCCTGCGTGGACCAGGTGGTGATATTCCCGCCCTGAGCCTGAATATCAATATCGTTATGTGAGCTGAACAGTTTTGCACCCTCACGGCTGTACAGGCTGAGTTGTTTACCCGCAGCCAGCGTGAAATCTTTCTGCGCCCCGACATCCAGTTGTTTGCCTGCGGTCAGCGTCAGATTATCACTGGCTGATAACTGCATATCTTCACCACTCACCAGCGCCATCCCTTTCGGTGCACTGCCCAGGATGACCTCTTCATGTAACTGTTCGATTTTTTGCTTCAGGAGTTTTTGCTGACGACCGACATCGGCAGCCAGTGCCTGAGCCTGCTGCGCGCTGGCTGCAAGGGATTCCATTTCCACTAATGCTGCTGAAAGCCTTGCGAGCGCAGGCTCCATATCGAGTACCTGGCCCTGCGCCTTTGTCTGGCCATCAGCGCTGATGAACATCCCTTTCTGTGCCCGGATGGCTCCCCAGCTGTCGGTTCTGAGCTCAAAACCCTCACCGCGCTTCTGCTTTTCCGCATCCACTAAATGTCCGAGATTCAGCTGGCTCTTGCCGCCGTACTCGGTGGAGACCTTGATATGCTCCTGGCCGCGACTGTCATCGAGGCGGATTTTGTTGTTCGCCGGGGTGCGCAGGACGTTACGTTTGTAGTTTCGGATAGTGACGTGGTCGCCGTGCGCCGAGTCGTGAAGTACGCCAGAAATGTACGGTCTGTCCGGGTTACCGTCCTCAAAACCAATCGCCACTTCGGTGCCCGCCAGCAGCGGCAGGTGCAGGCCGTACGTGTCGCCGGCATACGGGCGGGACTGACGGACCCACAGGCTCTCGAACCCGGTCTCCCGGTTATCACGGTCAAACAGCATGTTGACGCGATAGCGACCGTCTTTATCGATGTGACCGTAGGTATCGTTCTCGGTGGTGCTCGTGACGCGGGCCGGCAATGTGCCGGCCATCACCGGACGTGAGCCAGGCTCAGGACGGAAACTGAAATCAGTGCTGTCCGGGATACCGTCGAAGTTGACGCCAAAATCTTCATCACGGCGCGCATGGCTGTGCATCGCCGTGATGACCACGCCCTGAGCAAACACCTCTGCCACTTCGTACCCGCCGGTGACTTTCAGTACCTGACCCGGAGAGAGGGTCGGACAGCTGGTGACGGCATGAGTCTGCGTCTGGCCATTCAGGTAGCGCTCATGACGAATCCGGGCATAAAACGCCCCGGACTCGGGAGCCGGATTGCGGTCATAAGCGCTGCCGGGAGTCAGATAGTTGTCGGCATAGTGATAGGCATCGCCGTAAGTGGTGCTGTCGCCCCGGGTCGCATCCACCAGGGTGTTCATGTCCTCCGTGGCCTGGCGGTAGTTGTAATCACGGGTGCTGACCTGCTTCTGCACCACGTTATGATGGCTTCCCATGCCCCACACCGAGTTCACTCCGTCCGAATGCTGTCCTGATGGCGGAACCGATGGCAGCGTCAGGCCTTTTTCATACCCCTGCTGACCGTCGTAAAACTCCACGACGTCGATGTTCAGGCGCCTATCGGTGGTAAAACGAAACCAGATGCCGACCTCACCCAAGAGGCGGGTAATAAAGTGCAGGTCGTCCTCGCCGTACTGCATCACCTGCTCACGGCGTGGGTACGCTTTTGAGAGTGAGAACAGAAAATCCTGACCGCGCATGTTGTGGCGCTCGCGCAGGATTTTTTCCACGATTTGCGGGACCGACATGTCCTGATAAATCGCGTTCTGGTGCGAACGGTCGAGCAGCGCCAGGCGTGGCCGGAGCGTCAGGGCATAGTGGGTTTCATCCTTTGAGGTGCTGAGGCGCTCAAAGCCGCTCACCACCCCCTGAAGGGTTCGCACGGCCTGCTGCACTTTGATGCCGGAACCCAGGTATTCCGGCGCCTGCAGCGTCAGGGAGGCCGCTTTCATCAGCATCATCTCTTTGCTGATGGCATGGTCAGAGCTTGTGAATTCAATACGGTAACTGAACGGCGTGCTCAGGGCTTCATCGCCTTCAAACGCCAGCACATCGAGCTCTGCTTCACATCCCTTCACCGACAGCTGGTGATGGTTGTGGCTGAATCTGATCGGGGGATTACTGCTCATGCGTGCACTCCTTGTATACGGTCAAACTCCAGCCCAATCCCCTCTTCCTCACTCCAGCTAAGGCATAGCGACTGTGGTTTCTGTTTCGCAGCCATGTGGGTTAACAGCTGCTGGCTCAGCACCGGCAGGATTTGTTGGTTGAGCAGGCTGTCGACGTTGCGTGCGCCGGTGTCCGGTAACAGGCAGGCGGCGGTCAGTGCGTCATACAGGCTTTCATCAATATGCGTGGTCAGGCCGTAGTGACGGTTAAGGCGCCTGCTCACCTGAGCAAACTTCATTTCCACGATGGTGCGCATGGCGGGCTCATTCAGCGGGCGGTAAATCACCGTCTGGAAGCGGGCCAGCAGCGCCGGCTGGAAGTGGTCGCGTAAAATCGGGCGCAGCAGTTCGTGCAGGTCCGCTTCGGTGGCGTCTGGCTGTTTATCGAGCAGCTGCATCAGGTGGTCGCTGCCGAGGTTGGAGGTCATCAGGATAACGGTGTTGCGGAAGTCGATTTCACGTCCTTCGCCGTCGCGCATAAAGCCACGGTCGAACACCTGGTAGAACAGGTTCATCACGTCGCGGTGCGCCTTTTCCACTTCATCAAGCAGCACCACGCTATAGGGGCGCCTGCGTACCGCTTCAGTGAGGATCCCGCCCTGTCCGTAGCCGACGTAGCCCGGCGGGGAGCCTTTCAGCTGCGAAACGGTATGCGGCTCCTGGTATTCTGACAGGTTGATGGTGATGAGCGACTTCTCGCCGCCGTACAGCACATCCGCCAGCGCCAGCGCGGTTTCGGTTTTACCCACCCCGCTCGGGCCGACCAGCAGGAACACGCCCTGCGGACCGTTCTCTGACGTAAGCCCGGTCTTCGCCGCACGCAGGCGTCGGGCGACCGCTTCAAGCGCCACATCCTGCCCGACCACGCGTTTGCCGATTTCGTTTTTCAGGGTCAGCAGTTCAGTCTGCTCGTCTTTCATTAATGATGAGAGCGGTACGCCAGTCCAGTCGGCAATCACGTTCGCGACCGTTCGACTGTCGACATCCACCTGCACCAGCACATCGCCCTGCTGCGCCTGTTCCAGCTGTTGTTGCAGGTCGGTAATTTCAGCCTGCGGGCTGATGTCCTGGCGGCTGGCCATCAGCTGCTGTGCCAGCGCCTTTTCGTTGCTGAAACGGCCTTCCTGCTCCTGAATTCGTACATCCAGTTCAGCCCGCTGCAGCGCAATGGCACTCAGGCGGTCACCATGACGGTTGCTGCCGGCGGCGATATCTTCCAGCAGTGCCTGCTCTTCCAGCTCCAGGGCGGTCAGCTGTGCTTTCAGGCGCACAATTTGTTCCGGCACGGTATCGAGACTCATGCGTACGCGTGCGGCCGCGGTGTCGAGCAGGTCAACGGCCTTGTCTGGCAGCTGGCGTCCGGTCAGGTAGCGACGAGACAGTGTAACGGCCGCACGGACGGCGTCATCGGTGATGTGAACGTTATGGTGTTCTGCGTAGCGGGATTTCAGGCCCCTGAGCATCAGGCAGGCGGTATCATCGTCGGGCTCGTCGACCAACACCCGCTGGAAGCGCCGCTCCAGCGCGGCATCGCGCTCGAAATACTGTTTGTATTCAGACCAGGTGGTCGCGGCAATGGTGCGCAGTTCACCGCGGGCAAGTGCGGGTTTCAGCAGGTTCGCTGCATCCGCACCACCGGCCTGGTTACCGGCACCGATAATAGTGTGGGCTTCGTCGATAAACAGCAGGATCGGCGTCGGTGACTGCTGCACTGCGTCGATGACGTTTTTCAGACGCTGTTCGAACTCGCCTTTCACGCCTGCGCCCGCCTGCAACAGGCCAAGATCAAGGGTGCGCAGGATGACCGGTTTGAGGGATTCAGGCACGTTGCCTTCGGCGATGCGTAAAGCCAGGCCTTCGACCAGCGCGGTTTTCCCCACGCCTGGCTCGCCGACCAGGATCGGGTTGTTTTTACGACGGCGGGAAAGAATGTCGACCATCTGGCGAATTTCGGTGTCACGGCCGAACACCGGGTCAATCTTGCCCTCTTTGGCCTTGGCGGTGACATCGAGGGTGAATTTATCAAGTGCGTTCTGTAGCGCCGGGTTCAGTTCGCCCTCTTTCAGCTCTGCACCGACCGGGCGCCCCACAAACGCCACCTCACCGCCGTGGCTCTGTGCCAGTTCCGCTTCCTGCTGCAACTCCGTGCGCTCGTCGGACTGCGCGTCCAGCAGAGGACGAAGGCGTTCCAGTTGACTCCGACCCAAAGTCAGCAGCGGCCACAGCCCGTCACAGTGCGCCAGTCGCTGATTTTCCGTCAGCGCCATCAGCAGGTGAACGCTGCGAATGTGCTCTTCGCCTGCCAGCGAGGCCAGCATCCAGGCCTCCTGCATCAGTTTCTGGATATCGGCGGATAACTGCGGGCGGTGACGTACCGAGCGCGGTTGATTATCCAGCCAGCCGAGCAGCTCCTGCCACAGCGCATCCATATCCCACTCGTAGCGGCGCGCCAGCACCGTCAGGTCACCTTCCCCCTGCTCCAGCAGTTTCAGCAGCCAGTGTTCTGGCAGGATTGAAGCATGGGCACGGGTCTGGCAGAGCGACGCCGCGCCTTCCATCGCACGGGCACAGTAAGGGTTCAGACGTCGCAACAGGATGGCTGGATTTTCCATGAATCTCTCTCTTTGTCGGTTCCTGGACACGCTACCGCCCATCGCTGTTTCCCGTGAAGGGGACCAAAGCGCATTCGGTCGGGCTGGCAGTTTGTGGGTTTCTTTGCTCAACGCCCGCGCGGGCAGAGGTTCAGCAAAAAACAGCGGAAAGGTCACCCCCTCCGCTTAAGAACGGGGATTACGCGATATATGGCGCACTAAGCGATTACGCTAAATAGTTCGTGTCACGGGAAGGCGGCAAGTTCGTAAGTCTCCGGGAACCTAGATAACTATGTGACCGGAGCGAGCGAACGCAGCCAACGCACCTGTGGCGCGAAATATGACGCGTAATCAGGCGGTGGCGCGTTCGTTCCACGAATCGGAATGAATAATGTTGCCGTCTTTATAGGTCCAGGTGATTTTTTCGTAACGCAGCTCGATCTGCTCGAGGTGGTTATGCTTCTCGAAAGCAGGATCCTTGACGTCGTGCATCACCGGATTCACTTTCACCACTTTCACGTTCTCGAGTTTGGTGTTGAAGTACTCAACTTCCTGACCCGCGTCGTTGATTTTGTACCACTTGAATTCCGCAGACTTGAGGGTCTGACCGGTGGTCACAGCCTTGTACAGGTACGGGCTGGACGAGTCGATTTCCTTGGTGAACAGGAACGGGGTATGGATACGGGTACCGGTCAGCTTGCCGGTGTTGTTGTCAGTCGGGATGTACAGGTTATGCTCCTGAGCGATAACCTCGATGCTGCCGTCACGATCCTGAACGTCCACAGATCCTTTGATGTCCGCGCCGCCGTCGTCTTTCAGCCAAAGATAAACAGGAATTGCCATGGAATTACTCTCCATTGTGTTGTGAAGCGTCATCATCCTGCGATAACGCCTGGGTGTGGCCCGGTATCTGGCAGGCATTGGCCTGCGGTACCAGACTGATTTCGACACGACGGTTAAGCGAACGCCCATCCGGAGTGTCATTGGTTGCGATTGGGCGGCTTTCGCCATAGCCCTGCACCGCAAAACAGCTTTCCGGTACATCACCGGTGTCACGCATCCAGTTGCGCACCGCTTCGGCACGTTTCAGGGACAGCGTCTGATTAAGTTTCGGGTTACCGGTGTTATCGGTATGACCTGACACGACAATCAGCCAGCCTGGCTTCGCCTTGATGCCGACCAGCGAGTTCACCAGCATTTTGGTGGAGCCGGTTTTCAGGTCCGATTTGCCGGAATCGAACAGCGACATACTGTCGAGGCGAATAATTGTCGGCGCTGGTTTCGGCTGCGGTTCAGGCGGCGGTGGTGGAGGCACATACGAACGGATCGCATCCAACACAGGCATTCGCAGCCGCTCCCCCTGATACAGACCAAGGCCCATCCGCACCGGTACGCCATTGCGCGCCTGGTCATCCAGCTCTGCCGCATCGTCACGCAGAACGGCAACGGCGTCGGCTTTTGGCCCGAAGTCATGCATCGGAATACGGTCATAGCGGGCAATATCGAAGCTCACACGCTGCAGCAGCTGGCAATTGTTCCAGCCACTGCTGAGCAGCGCAGCAATGGCCGCCAGCGTGAAAACCCCGAGCGCACAACGGAAGGCTCGCCCACGCGGCGTCAGGCCTCGCCCTTCGGGCAGCAGCGGCAGGATAAAATCCGGGAAGGGGGAGATAACCGTACTGTCCGTTCCCACCGGCTGCCAGCCTGCCACCTGCTGCATCGCAGTATGACGGGAAAGCCACGCCGTCCAGGCCGATGTGGCCAGACTTCCGGCAAGGATCGGTCCCATTCCCCACAGCACTGCGACAGGCGCAATGACAGAAACGTCGGGGTTCTCATCCATAAAGACAGCTTTGACGTGCTGATGGAACCAGCTCATCAGGCTGTTTATCAGCACCTGTTGCTGCATCGCAGGCGACCCACCGGTAGTGACCCATGCAGCGATTGAGCTCGGCACTGAAGACTCACGCCAGACCCTCACCCCTTCTCCCGGGATAGCCGCCTGCCACAGCATGTCATTCGTCATTGCGCTGCCAACCTGACCATTCAGAACCAGCGGCACAGAATGACCCGTCTCTTTACGTAACTGGCTGATTTTCCAGCGTAGAGCCAGCAGACGACTGGTAAGCGCTTCGCTGTCGGCGTGTTTCTGCGGACAGACGCTGACCATCACCGACAGCTGGCGGCCCCAGTCAGGTCGCAACCACAGTACCTGGCGGACTACCTGCTCCAGATCCTGATGATCCTCCACGCGGATCCAGCATCCCTGTGTGACCGTGAGCACCGGTGACTGCTGCATACATGCCAGCGGCAGATCGCCACAGACCAGCACCACGGGCTGACGGTAAGTGGCTTCCGGGAGGTCATCCAGACGCAGGGTGCCGTGATGCTCCGCACGACGACTGGCAACAGTCCAGAACGCCAGAATAAGCCCCAGAATGGTAAGCAGAACGAGCACAGAAACCAGTCGGGACAACGGCAGGAAGCCCAGGCAGACCACTGCACTCAGCAGGGCGGCCCACAGCGCAAGTCCGCGCTGTTGTGCAGGACTCATTTCACGGCTCCCGGCAGCAGGGTCAGCAGCATCTGATCCAGCCAGTGGCTCAGTCCCCACCACAGCGCGGCAACCACTATCACGCTCAGGCCAATACGCACGGGCCATGACGCCAGCCAGCCGCCCATTCCTCGCCCGATACGGCTTTCTGCCAGTATCGGATGGGTTTGTGGATAGCTGAACGGCGTGACATATTCACTGAGCGCGTTGACGAGTTTCTGGCGATCCGGGTCGTTCAGAGAGCGGAAACTGCCGAGGAACCCCAGCATCATGACCCGCTGGAAGCAGGTCACGACAGCGTGGTCAGGCGCCGGTTCACGCAGCACATCGCGCATGCGATCGCACAGCGTATCACCGGCATCCATGGTGCCGAGGAAGTGTCCCTGCAGGGGAATGTCATACCACTGCACGCAGGCATCATCCTCCACATCGCGACCTTTAACCGCCTCATCAAGCAGTGCACACTGTGCAGTGAGAATATGCTGACAGCTGGCTTCATCGAGTTCGCTCGCTTTCAGCTCACGCTGCACACGCTCGACATCAACAATGCAGCGCTCCCACAACGTGCGCCCTTCTCCATCCTGAAACGTTGGACCATGACGCAGGCTGATCACCTGCAGCCAGGTGTCCTGCAGCAGGGCATCAATATCAATGGACGCGGCCGCGCCGCGTTTACTCTCACTCATGTTCTCAGTACCGCAAAGAGTTCGAGTTCAGGCTCGCCGAGCATGCCCGGAACGTAAAACATACAGGTGCCCCCCTGAAGCATTTCGGTGGCCAGAGGATGAGAGACATCGAGGCTGAAATACTGGTTTTCCAGACGCAGTGGAATGGCGGCCGGCACATGACGCAGCGGCGTCAGAGGAACGCCCACTCGTGATGAATTGACGATACTCCTGACATGATCGGGACTGCCCACCTTGCACTGACGCGGGAACTGTTCCTGTAGCTGTGCCACCGGCATCGGTGAACGCACGGAGAGGTAGTAATCTGCCCCTTCGCGCAGGCGTGGGTCATGCAGACGGGCTTGCCAGAAGTGAAGCCGGGCATCATGCTCAAGCTCAATCGCTACTACCCGCGACGGCAGGCTGGCTTCCAGCAGTTCGCCCAGTAAGTCAAACAGTGGCGGGAAGACGTTATTCAGCTGCTCATGCTGCCAGACCGGAATAGCACTCACCTGGTGTTCCAGCGAAAAGGTTAGCAGGCTGCCCGCAAGCCGTGCCAGTTCCGGGTACAGACGCTCCGGTGGACTTTGCGGGTGCCGCTGAAACTGTCCAAGCACGGGTTCTGCGCTGTTCAGGGCATTGAGCAGCCAGAACAGAGACACATCCGCCACGGCAAAATCGGCCATGCGCTCGTTACTTTCACGGCGCATATCCATCAGGCGACTCAGACGGGCACGCAGTTGCGTCATCAGCTGTTCCAGCTGAGTCATCAGCCAGCGGCTGCCCTGCAGAGCCAGCAGTGGCGGAAGCCAGGTTTCATCGAGTGCCCAGTTCCCCTGCGAATCCTGCTGCAGACGGGCGACCGGACAGGTCAGATAATCGCTGTTGTTCTGATGGGCAAAACGCAGCGTCAGCTCTGGCTGCATCACCGCAATCTGTCGGATATCGTTCCCAAAGGTGTTGCGGACATCTCGCCAGCGCTGGCGATAGCGAACAGGGCGCTCGGCCACCTCATCGGGTTTGAGGCAGTTACCGCCATTTGCCCGCAGCAGCGGAAGCGCCAGGACCACCATCACTTCCTGTGATTCGCCCTCAAGCGCCAGCACCGGCGGCAGGTCATCGGCATTATCCGTGTCGATAAGCGTCCCGTCGGGGAAACGGATGTGCAGATGACGGGCCTGCAGACGGCCCAGTTTCAGTGCATCTGGTTCGAAAGTGGCATCAATCATCCCCCAGGGGTGCGAAAGGCCCAGTCGGGCGATGCACTCCACAGACCAGGCCGCATAAGCAGCCTGTTGCTGGAAGTGCTGGGGAGAGACCATAACGCCCCTGCCCCACAACGGTTGTTCCGTTTTCATCGGCTTCCTGCCTTACCTTACGATTTCGCCTTCGGCATCTGAGAAACGAGTGACAGGTTGACGTCCATCCCTTCCACCTGAAAGTGCGGGATAGCGAACAGCCGGACACGGAAGAAGCCCGGGTTGTCTTCGATATCTTCCACAATCACTTTCGCATCGCGCAGCGGGTGGGAAGCCTGCAGCTCGTCGCCCGGATCGGTCATTTCCGTTACCAGACTGCGCACCCAGGTATTGAGCTCCAGCTCCAGCAGGCGACGGTCTTTCGTCGTACCGATATTTTCGCGCTGGATAAGCTTCAGGTAATGGGCGATGCGTGACAGCAGGAAGATGTACGGCAGGCGGGCGTTGATACGGCTGTTGGCGGTCGCATCCGCGGTATCATACAGCGCCGGTTTCTGGGTTGAGTTAGCGGAGAAGAAGCACGAGTAGTCGCGGTTTTTGTAATACGACAGCGGGATAAAGCCGAGGTTAGCGAACTCAAACTCGCGGGTTTCCGGGATCATCACTTCTGACGGGATCTTGACCTGATTACCGGTGCCCAGATCGTACAGATGAATAGGCAGATCCTGCACGGCGCCACCGGCCTGCGGGCCACGAATTTGCACGCACCAGCCGTTGTTGATAAAGCTGCGCACCATGTTGGACGCAAAGGCAAACGAGGCGTTGGTCCACAGATATTTGTCATGATCCGGACCTTTCACTTCTTCGACGTAGTTGAAGCTGCGCACCGGTACGGTGTCCGGGCCATACGGCAGGCGGCCCAGCACGCGCGGCATCACCAGACCGATATAGCGGGAATCGTCCGTCTCGCGGAAGGATTTCCACTTGATGTACTCGGCGCGGTCAAAGTAGTTACCGATATCTTTAATGGCGGCCACATCCTCCATCGAATCCTTCAGGAAGAATGTCGGGCCGGCAGAGCCGATAAACGGCATATGCGCTGCGGCAGACACTTTCGAAATATTGCGCAGCAGGGTGACGTCCTGTGCAGACGCATCAAATTCGTAGGCAGAAATCAGCGCCGCTATGGGTTCGCCGCCCGGGGTGTCATACTCATCAATATATGTGTGTTTATACAACCCACTCTGGATGATTTCCGGGCTGTCTTCAAAGTCCTGACGCAGGTCTTCTTTAGACATATCCAGCAGTTCAACCTTCACGTTCTGACGGAAATCGGTTTTGTCGACCAGGGATTTCACGCCGCGCCACAGACTTTCTACTGCCTGAAAGGATTCATGGTGCATGACGGCATCAAGCTGACGACTAATCTGGTAGTCAAGCTCCGCGATATGATGGTCAATCAGGTTTTTGTCGAGTTTTTCAACTTTTGAGCCCGATTTTGTCAGGCATTCGAGAAATACCTGCATCCCGGCCGTTAAACGTTCATCCGCAGTCGCATCCGACATCGCCTGCGCGTCCTGCCAGATATCCAGTGCGCTCAGCTCGGACACCGGGTTCAGATTGATTTTTTCAAACAGGGACGCATAAACCCCACCTGCTACAGGACGTTCAAGCACCACACTCTCGCCACCCGCGGCATTCTCATTTTTTACAGACATCAACATCTTCCTTATTAATCCGTTAAAACATCGTGACCGTTATGGCTGCTTCGGGGCCAGGGCGGAGAGTTCGGCTCTGAGTTCTGCGCTTAACGCCGGGTCGAGCAGAATTTTTTCCAGTTCTTTTCGGAAAGCCTGGTTATCCAGCAGGTTCGCTTTTAAATCACGAAGCAAATTACGCATGGAAAGCATCGCCTTCAGCTGGGGTATTTGCCGGGAGACCTGCTCAGGGGTGAAATCTTTCATGCTCTGGAATGTCAGGCTGATATTGTCTTCGCTACCGTCACCGGCAAGCGTGTTTTTGACGGTAAGATTTACTTTTGGAGAATATTCGGAAAGCACTGAGTCAAAGTTATTTTTATTCAGATTAACTTTTTTGCGCTCAGATAAGGGTGCAGACTCCTGGCCATTACTGAAATCGCCCGCCACCAGTAATTTCAGGGGGAGCTCGGTTTTCTTGCTCGCCCCACCCGTATGCAGATCAAGTTTTAAATTAATACGTGCCTTGGGTATTTCGGACTGAAAGGAAGAGTTAGACATGGCTGTCCCTGTTCTATGGAATGATAGAAACGGTCAATGCCAGTGAGAAATTAATAAGAAAGGCAAACCCAGCCTGAACATCTTCCCGGTTCACGTCATCCGACGAGCATCTAAATCCCGGAATTAAAAGCGGGCGCATTCCATTCACCAGCATGTCGACACGGTATTTTTGGGTAATTGTCTGAAATATAAAAATTCGGATAAAACCCAATAGCCAGAGTGTAAAAACGTTCCACGCCCGATCGGAAACGAAAATGTGTAACAAAATGCTACAGGAATAGATTTTGAGAATGACAGATCATCATCCTGATATATAAGAATTTTCTTTTGTATTCCCTTCAGACCTTATGGAATAAGGGTGTACAGCAAACAATCAATTTGATTTAGGGGTGAAATAGTACAAAATTCCACCAATTGTGTGAGATTGGTGATTTTTTTATTTTTTTCAGAAATGAGATCCAGGACGTGACTGAGCAGCTGAAAAACGGACGACATATGCAGATCTTCGAAGCTGACGTTACTTTTTATGATCCCGACGATAAAGCGCCCATTGTTCAATCCGCTCGCCGGTGGGCAGCAGGCAAAAACTGACTTCTCCTTTTGAGGTTGCAGCGCTTTCCTGCTTACCGCCCTGCTCCACGCAGTAAACGGCTGCCGGATTTTTCATCCCCAGCGCAGCAGGTTTATCTGTTTTTGCGGCACAGCCCGCAACGACCAACATACAAACTAACATCGCGGTTCTTTTCATTTCGTCTCCTGGTCCAGCCGGCGGTTTTATGTTGTCGGCTTCACATTATGTCTGAAAAAAGCGTTCCGGCAGTTTAAGCCGTTGAACTTCAATGGGGATTAACTAAGATGGTATTTATTCACCTACGCCAGACTGGTACGGATGCCGCGCCTGCGCGTCGACAGCAGGTTACGTTGCTCTCCCATGACAAGGAATGCTTATGCCCATGCCAACCTTCACTTTGCGTTTAAGCCGCAGCGTGAGCCACTATCTTTTACCAGATATCCGCGCCCTGTTCCCAGCCGAAAGCGTACAGTTTTTCTCTAATGAACTGGATGAGGAATGGCATTACACCTTATTGTGCGGACAAAGCCCGGAAAACTGCTCGCTGGCGGTTTCCGCTATTCTGATCTGGTATCAGCTTAAGCATATTCACAAACTGATTTTTTTGACCCGCGCGCAGCAGGTGGACGCCTCTGGTTGCACCCCGGGTGAGCTTTTTGAGCTGCTGAAAAAACCTGACGCCGTACTCTACCTTTCCTGAACCTTCCCCTAGCCGTCGGCTGAAATAGTCAGGATGCCGATTTAACGCCAATCATGGGCTGTATTCCGCTGATTGATTTTCATTCGACTGGCTACACTGGCGGTAAGTAAACGTAGAGTACCGGAGTAGTTATGTCAGACAAAGATCCCATTGTTGAACGCCTTACCGTAGAGCTGCTGGCGCTCAGACAAATCGTGCAGATGCTGATCGCTTACGGCAATGTTCCTACGGGCGGCAAGCTGAACAAATATTTGCAGAAAGTTGCTGATGATACCGAGCATCGTGAAGATCACCGCGGGCCGAACAAAGCCATTGCCGACGCCATTCGCAGCTATATCAAGTAATCCTGAAACCTCGTTACGGCGAGGTTTTTTTCGGCAGGCATTGTTCCTCTCAGGCTGCCTTTTGGGTTTTGTTACATTTCCTCCGGCAAAGCCTTGTGCTTTCTACCAGACTTACTTCTTATAAATAAAAAGCCAACGCTTAGATTTTTAAGGAGTATTTATGACCACACCAGATACGACTCGTCTTTTAAACTCTGCCACGCTAAATAAAGGCACCGCTTTCAGCCAGCAGGAACGAGTCGAGGCTCATCTGGAAGGATTGCTGCCGCCAGTAGTGGATTCTCTGGAAACGCAGATTAAGCGCGTGCTGGAACATCTTGACGGCAAACCTAACGATATTGAGAAATATATCTATCTCCAGGAGCTGGCCGATCGCAACGAAACGCTGTTTTTCGCCACGCTAATGTCCGATCCGGTCACTTTTATTCCCCTGGTCTATGACCCAACTATCGCCGATGCCTGTTTAAAATATGGGCATATATACCGCCGCCCCAAAGGCATGTATCTCACCCATAAAATGAAAGGTCGCCTGAAAGAAGTATTGCGCAACTGGCCGCAAAAGGAGGTGCAGTTTATTTGCATCACGTCAGGCGGACGCATTTTGGGCCTGGGTGATATCGGCGCAAACGGCGCGCCTATTCCGGTTGGTAAACTCCAGCTTTACACCGCCTGCGCCGCCGTTCCGCCGCAGGGCTTGCTTCCCATTCATCTCGATATTGGCACCCGCAATAAGCCATTGCGTGACGATCCGCTTTATACCGGCCTGCGTGAGGAGAAGCTTCAGCAGCAGGATCTTGACGAATTGCTTGATGAGTTTGTCGAGGCGGTTAACGAGGTGTTCCCCGGCTGCTGCATCCATTTTGAGGACTGGGAAGGCAATGATGCGATCCGTTATCTGCAACGCTATCAGCAACAGGCGCTGGTTTATAACGATGATATCCAGGGAACCGCCAGCGTCGTTCTGGCCGGGCTGCTCACCGCGCTGAAAACGACCGGCGGCAAGCTGGCTGAACAGCGCATATTGTTTGCCGGTGCGGGATCGGCAGGCACGGGTATCGCAAATATGCTGGTCGAGGCGATGGTTCAGGAAGGGGCAGAACGGCAACAGGCCCGGCAGGCGATTACGCTGTTTGATAAAGAGGGGTTGATCGAATCCAGCCGCAACGATCTTAACGATTCGCAAAAGATCTATGCCCGCAGGATGGAGGCTGAACAGGATCTGCAAAAAGTGGTGGAGTGCGTTAAGCCGACCATGCTGATTGGCGTCAGTACGCAGGGCGGCCTGTTTACCGAAGGCGTGGTGAAAGCGCTAAGCGAGCTGAACGATCGGCCGATTATTTTTGCCTTATCCAATCCGACAAAAAATGCCGAATGCACGGCTAAACAGGCTTACGACTGGAGTAAGGGTAACGCGCTCTTTGCGGCAGGCGTGCAGTTTGGTGAGGAAAAAGTCAACGGCGAAACACGCTATCCCGGGCAGGCAAATAACTTCTATATTTTCCCGGCGGTAAGCCTGGCCGTTTATGCCGCAAAACCAAAACGCATTGATGATGCTTTGTTTATTGAAGCGGCGCGTCTTTGTGCTCAGCAGGTGAGCAAACAAGATCGCGAGCGTGGCAAACTCTACCCTTCACAAGCTGATATTCTGTCGACGGAAATTGCTATTGCCAGCGGGCTGGTGCGCTACCTGTTTAAAGAGAAACAGGCGGGCGTGAAAGAGCCAGAAGATATCGATCGCTGGATGCAGAAAATCGCCTGGCGGCCGCGCTATCAATAACAGCACGCGGCACGCCGACTCTTACCGGAGTGCCGCGCTTCGCTGACTGACCCGTCACAACGTATCTGAATTAAGATGCAGCGACCCTGAACGAAGAGATATCCTGCGCCAGCTGTGAAGCCTCACTGCGTAGCGCTTCGGTATTCTCCGCTGTCTGGTTAACCAACAGCAGATTTTGCTGAATGCTGCGTTCCATCTGTGAAACCGCCAGCGTCACCTCGCTGATACCTTTACTTTGCTCATCACCGGCGACGCGCATTTCGCCCACGATCTGCTTCACTTTCAGCACGTCGTTTACCAGGGTTTCCAGCTTCTCACCGGCACCTTCTACCAGCCTGCTACCGGTAAGCACGGTGGCATCAGACTGGCTAATCAGCGCTTTGATCTCCTGAGCAGCGGCGGCGCTGCGCTGCGCCAGCGCCCGGACTTCTGCGGCCACCACGGCAAATCCACGCCCCTGCTCGCCTGCTCTGGCGGCTTCAACCGCCGCGTTCAGCGCCAGGATATTGGTCTGGAACGCAATACCGTCGATTACGCTAAGAATTTCCCCTACCCGGCTGGAAGAGGATTTAATCGACGCCATCGTGGTAATGACCTGATTCATGACTTCGCTGCTGCTGCGGGCAATGTGTGCCGTCTGCTCGGTAAATTCGTCCGCCAGACGGGTATTGGCCGCGTTCTGCTGTACCGTCGCGTTGAGCTGTTCCATCGCTGCGGCGCTCTCTTCCAGCGCGGAAGCCTGATCGCCAATTTTGGCAGAAAATGCCTGGTTGCTTTCCGCCAGCGAACTGGCGTTAGCAGCAACGTTCACGCCGCTCGCCTGCACACTGGTAATCACCCTGGCGATTTTATCCACGAACTGATTAAAAGAGAGCGCGATGTCGGTGATTTCATCTTTACCCGTGGTTTCCAGACGGCGGGTTAAATCGCCGTCGCCCAGCGCGATTTCGTCCAGCGCGGTTCGGGTCGATTCCAGCCGGGCCGCCATGCGTCGGGCAAACAACCAGACACAAGCCAGCAGGATCAGCAGCGCCGGGATGAGTACGACAAAAATATCCTGCCGGATATTATCCGCCAGCGCGGTGACTTTCGCCTGCGGCGTGACCAGCCCAATAACCCAACCGGTAGTTTGCATCTTAAACAGCGTCACCTGAACGTCGGTTTTAAGAATGCCGTCTTCAATATTATTGAGGGTGGTCGGTGCCGCTGCCTGCACAGTACCCAGGGATTCTTGCACGCTGAGCAGCCATTTTTGCTGAGCAGCCAACGTACCGAATTTTTTCAGCGTCTTATCGCTATTGCCAGGAAAGTAGAGCACGTTACCAGCCTGATCTAACGCAAAAGCGTAGCCACCGGTAAGATTACCGTTACGCACCATAAAAGCGGAAAGATCATCCAACAGAACGTCAAACGTCGCCACGCCGGCAAACTTTTCGCCCTGCGTGTAGGGAACGCTACAGGTCACCATGTTCACCAGTGAAACAGGATCCTGATAAACTTCTGACCAGTTACATTTGCTGCGTGAAGCGTCCCGGGTCGAGGTATACCAGCTTTCATTATGATAGCCGGCACTGCTGGCCGCGTTATAGCCGTCGGAATAAGCCAGGGAGCCATCTGCACCTCGCGACCAAAAGAAGCTGCGGCGCGCCACGCCTTCGGTAAAGGCGCCAGGCTCGGGCCAAATCCCTCCGCCCGCCACGCTCTTATCACCTTTGCTGTCGATAATTTGTGGCAAAACGCTTTTAAACAGCTCGGGCTGATGTGGCAACACTTCTGCCAGCCGCGCAACACTCACCACTTCACCTTCAGTACGCGCCAGTTGCTGGTTCAGCTGGCCGACAATATTTTCTCCGGTCTGCTGGATCAAGCGGTTACTGGCTGCAATGACGCGCGGCTGCCCACGCAGGGAAATCGCAAAATAAACAATCAGCAGCGTTAACAGCAGCATTGTAACGCCGCCGAACATCAATTTTCCGGACAGGCGAGCGGGTATCCCAGGCATGGTCATTTCCTTAGCAAAAGCGTCACAGGGAAAACGGATAGAGTGCGGAGTGTGTGATTGTTGAGCATCACTTCTTTGGATTATCGGCAGCCGTGATGAAAACTGGATCAATTCCGGCGAAATTTTCTTCTGTAAAAAACAGCAAAGCCGGGAGAGTGCCGATTGATCTCTGGCTTACTGCCAGGCTACCCTGACGCCCCGCTGCAGGGGTCAAAGAAAACTGCGGTGTGGCTTACGTCTTTGCCAGAGAACGCTTTGGACAAGTTTTACTACAGGGAAAATATTATGTATCAGTACTTTATTGGCTGGCTTAACGACTTTGAGCTGCCTTATTCATCCTTGATAGCGCTGGTCGCTATTCTTGTCGTTATCTTAATTATCTCACTGATTGCGCACGCTATTCTTCACCGGGCGGTGCTGCCATTTTTACGCCGACTGTCGGAAAAGTCTTCACGTCAGTGGCCAAAATCGCTGATCGACAACAAGCTGTTTAGCCGTTTCGCGCTGGTGATGCAGGGCATTTTGCTGCAAATTCAGCTCGACCTTTTTCTGACCGGCATAGAACCTGTCTATACGGTTCTGCTGGTTGCCAGTCAGATCTGGCTGATGGTTTTCAGCCTTCTGATGTTCTTTTCGCTGCTTGATGTCGCGCTCGATCTGTCAGAACAAAGCATGCTGGCGCACCAGCTGCCGCTTCGCGGCATTTTTCAGAGCATGAAGTTGATTGCCGCGTTGCTGATCGCGCTGATGATTATTTCTGTCCTGATCGGCAAATCGCCGCTGGTGCTGCTGACCGGTTTAGGGGCGATGACCGCTGTGCTGATGCTGGTGTTTAAGGATCCCATCCTTGGTCTGGTCGCCGGTATCCAGCTTTCGGCCAATAACATGCTGAAGATGGGCGACTGGCTGGATATGCCTAAATATGGCGCGGATGGTTCGGTCGTGGATATCGCACTGACGACGGTAAAAGTGCGTAACTGGGACAATACCATTACCACTATCCCTACCTATGCGCTGATCTCCGATTCGTTCAAAAACTGGCGGGCGATGTCAGAATCAGGTGGGCGTCGGATCAAGCGCAGCATTAACATTGATACCACCAGCATCCGTTTTATGACTGATGAAGACGTTGCACGGCTGAAACGCGCTCAGCTGTTAACGCCTTATCTGGAGAGCAAAAGCGAAGAGGTGGCAAACCATAATGCGCAACTCGGCTGCGATGTGACCACCCCGCTAAACGGCCGTCATATGACCAACATCGGCACTTTCCGTGCGTGGCTGGAAGCCTGGCTACAGGCGCATCCGCAAACGCGCAAAGACATGACGCTAATGGTACGTCAGCTGGCCCCGGGCGCCGATGGCCTGCCGCTGGAAGTCTATGTCTTTACCAACACCACCGTCTGGCTGGAGTATGAAAAAATTCAGTCTGATATTTTCGATCATATCTTCGCCGTGCTGGCAGAGTTCGATCTGCGCGTGCATCAGACGCCAACCGGCAACGATCTGCGCAATCTGCGGATAGCGTCAGCGAGTTAATTCCAGACGGGCAGCTCCTGCGCGGATTGGCTTCAGACTACTGACAAACCTGAAGCGAAGGGGCATACGCCCAGAGCAAAGCTTCACGGGCCATGAACGGCCCGTGAAGTGCAGCCCCCGCAGCAGCCTGCCGTTCATTCCTTCTCAGCGGCATTTCATTCCGCTCTGACGGCAGTTCATGCCGTATTGTCCCCGCGCGCGAAAGTCCCGCCTTACTATGTGCTTAATTTCTTCAACTTCTCCCGGGAGCCTGCCATGAGCACAAGGCCTGTCAGTCACAGCGTTAACCGCACCCGTTGGTTAACGCTGATCGGTACCATCATCACGCAGTTTGCACTGGGTTCTGTTTATACCTGGAGCCTGTTCAATGGTCAGCTATCGCAAAAGCTGGACGCACCGGTTAGCCAGATCGCTTTTTCCTTCGGATTACTGAGCCTTGGACTGGCTATCGCCTCTTCACTCGCTGGAAAATTACAGGAGCGATTTGGCGTGCGTAATGTGGCTATCGGCGCGGGAGTGTTGATGGCGGTAGGCTTTTTTCTGACGGCACATGCCAGCAACCTGTTTATGCTTTATCTCAGTGCAGGCGTGCTGGTCGGTCTGGCCGATGGCGCGGGCTATCTGATGACCCTGTCAAACTGTGTGAAATGGTTCCCTGAACGCAAAGGCGTTATCTCTGCCTGCGCCATCGGCGCTTACGGGTTGGGCAGCCTGGGCTTTAAATTTATTTGCAGCTATCTGTTAAGCGTCAACAGCCTGGAAACGACGTTTATTATCTGGGGCGGTCTGGCGATGGTGATGATAATCGCCGGGGCGTTATTAATGAAAGATGCACCAAAACAACAGCCTGTGAGCAATGGTAAAGAGACAGGCGCCCGGGATTTCTCGCTGGCGGAAGCCGTGCGCATGCCGCAATACTGGATGCTGGCCGTGATGTTCCTGACTGCCTGTATGAGTGGTCTGTATGTGATTGGCGTGGCGAAAGATATTGGTGAAGGCCTGGTGCATCTCTCAACCTCAACGGCCGCGAATGCGGTAACAATCATCGCTATCGCCAATTTAAGCGGCAGGCTGGTACTGGGCGTGCTGTCAGATAAAATGGCGCGCATTCGCGTTATCACGCTTGCCCAGGTTGTTTCACTGACCGGCATGAGTATTCTGCTTTTCAGCCAGATGAATGAGACCACTTTCTTCCTCTCTCTGGCGTGTATTGCCTTTAGTTTTGGCGGCACCATTACCGTTTATCCTTCCCTGGTCAGCGATTTCTTCGGCCTGAATAACCTGACGAAAAACTACGGCCTGATCTATCTTGGCTTTGGGATTGGTAGCGTGATGGGGTCGTTGATTGCTTCATTGTTTGGCGGCTTTATGGTGACGTTCAGCCTGATTATCGCCCTGCTCGCCCTGTCGCTGATCATGTCGGTCACTATCCGCATGCCACATCGTCCGGCGAAAGAGAGCAAAACGCTACAGCATGCCTGAAATACCAGCGCGAGGCCGCCAGGAAATGGCAGCCTCGCGCTTTTGTATTATTTCTTTGCCCGGAATGTCGGCTCAGGTAGCCCGGCAACATTAACCCGAACTGCAAACAGATCGCCAGACTGCGGATACTGGGCCAGTTCTTCTTCGCTGCGCCCTTCGCGCGAGCTGGTGATATACAGCGTTTTCAGATCGGGGCCGCCGAACGCCACCATAGTCGGCCAGCGTACCGGCAGTGGAATTTCATCGACAATCTGACCATTGCGGGGATCAAGCCGAATGACCCGCGAGCCATCAAACATCGCTGCCCAGTAAAAGCCTTCACTGTCGATTGCCGCGCCGTCGGGCAATCCGCCCTCTTCCTGTTTAAAACGCTGTAATACCTCACGCGGGCCAATATCGCCCTGGTCATCGACCGGATAACGGTAAAGCACGCCGTTAGGCGTATCGGTATGATACATCCAGCGGTTATCCGGTGAGAAAGCCAGTCCGTTGGAAATCATCACGTCTTCCGCTTCCACGGTCAGCTTCAGGTTTTCGTCCAGTCGACATAGCTTGCCGCCATTGCGGTCCTGCGGTTCCCACAGGCTACCGCACCAGAAGCGGCCAAACCGATCAACCCGTCCGTCGTTAAAGCGGCTACGTTCCGCTTCACCCGGATTCGGCGCGATACGACGGGTAATCTTCCCCTGCTCGTCCAGCATGCATACGCCGCTGCGTAAGGCCGCCACAAAACCGCCGTCTTCGTTCAGGCCAAAACAACCAATATGCTCCGCCACCGGCACGGCACGATGCTCGCCACTTTGTGGATTAAAACGATGCAGAGCCGGTGCCAGAATATCAACAAACCAGAGTACCTGTTCGCTCACTGACCAGACCGGACATTCGCCCAGTTCCGCCTGAGCCGCCAGCACATTGTCTACCTGATAAGCCATAATTTTTCCTTGTAGTGACCTGGAGTGAATTGCAGAGCTAAGTTTACTGCATAACGCGGCTTCTGCTGAAATTAACGCAAATTCAATTACAGGAATATCTTGTACGCAGTCGGGGGATTTAAGAATATTCCAGGCCGATCTCTCTTTTTTTAAGCCTTATCTTATTTATCGCAACGTTTAAAAGACTAGTATTTGCCGTACAGAATTATTTGGTAATATTTACGGAAATAACTCTACATTTCCATCATTATTCTTCCACTTTTCTCTCGTAAATTGGCAGCTATAGAAAAGTGAAGGAGTATTCACCATGAAAAAAATAATTAAGGTTGCGACTGTTCTGGGTGTAATGATGATGCTGAATGGTTGTATTATACACGATGGCTACCGGGGCGGCGGCCATCACGGTGGCGGCTATCATGGCGGTAATCACCATGGACACGGGCCACATCGGGGCTGGTAAGAAAGGCATTATAAGAGGGTGAATCACCCTTAAGCGGGCAAAGCCTGCACACAGCAATATAAAAATAAAATAATGCAGTTTTCCAGGCGGGTTATTCCCGCCTTTTTTATTAACTTTTAATGCTGTAGTTACACTGATACCAGGCTTTCATTAATCCTGGCAATCGGCTTTCCTGCGGTTTGATCGCTTCAACTTTGTCGAACCCACGTTCAGAACAGTAATGTTCAACATCTTCCAGCATGGCGGCTTTATTTACCGTCTCTGGGTTAAAGCGATATTGCACGGTGTTTACAGCGGGATCTTCATCCACCTTTTCAAAAGCGCCCGGTTTGCCTGAAGTGCAGCCTGTTAATAACAGGACCGCCAGCGTCAGAGCGCCAGCAATACTCTTTTTCATCTTAACTCCTCTCTCCGGTGTCGCATAATACCCGGTCGGCCAGTTTGTTCTAATCGGAAAAGACTGCTTTTGCACATTCTTTACTGTGCTTATGCAATATTTTACCGATTGAATCGATTCAGAAGGCCGACTGGCGTGCCACGAAAATGAATGCCAATATGACGTCAGACACAGCGAAATGTCTGCTCAACACCAGGATTTTACTTATAATAACAAAGTGTTATGCCCGCGGCGAGCGGGCTTTTTTTTGCGCTTAATCCGCGCTGGCGTCGAGTATGATACGTAAAACGCCAGCGGATTGATTAACCGGAAGTGCCAGCACCGATTGATAAAGATCGATAGTCATATCGCACAGCTTACTTTTATCAACGCCCGCTTCCGCCGGTGAGTTAAGCGTTTGTAAGTCGCTGCCCCATTTGCCGTACAGCGTCCCGACCAGCGCCTGCAGGTCAGCACGGCTCCGCGCGATATCCATCGGTTGTTTGGCTCCGCGACTTTGCATCAGAAACGTATCCAGGGCCGCCATTTCCCGATCCCGCAACGCCTGGGGTAACACTTCACTGGTATTAATGCCGCCGTTGATCTGCGGAAAAAGAAAGCGATAGCAAAGCTGTGCGCTTTTCTGACGAATCAGCTTCATCTCTTCCAGTGAAATTTGCATAAAACTGTGCAGCTGAGCGTTGCTCACGTAGCTGATGCGCTGGTTGATCAGATCGGAAAGCGCAGGACGAAGCACCTCCAGCGCCTGCTGTTCATTCATGCCTTCCTGCAAAGCGGCGTTAAACTCTTGCTGTAGCTGCTGAAAAAGTTCGGGTTGCTGAACTTTGATCGTGCGGAACGCCGGCATATCGGCCAGTCGCTTTTCTGTCGCCGCCAGTTTTGCCTGTCGCTGGTGTTGAGGCGCGATGACGCCGAAGTAAGTCATGTTACCGGCAAACAAAAGGATGAAACCGCAAAGCGCAGCCAGCCGTCGACTGATTTTGCCTTTTTTATGTAGCCAGGAAAGAAAAACAATCAGAAGTGCGGCGCACAGAGCGGCAATAACAACCTGGAAAATCAAAATAACGTCCTGAGATAAACGGATGAAAATCAGAGCTCATGTCCGGCCAGGGTGCTGCCTGACATGAGCGATACGCGAGGCAGTTTAATCGGCCCTGACGTCGACCAGCACCGGGCAGCTGGCGCGCTCAATGACCGCCGCGCTCACCGACCCTTTCAGTAGCCGGTTAAAAGAGGAAAGGTGACGGCGCCCCATCACTATCATCGATGCACCAATCTCGTTGGCATGGGCGACGATGGTTTCAGCTGATTCGCCAGCCAGCACGCGTCCGGTCGCACGGATACCTTCGTTTTGAAGTTCAGCCAGCGCCTGCCGTACCGCTGCTTCCGCCGTGTTCTGCTCATCAAGCGCGCTGCCAAAATCACCCGGATCTTCTCCCGCTTCGATAACGTAGTCTCCGGTGGTACTGGCATAGCTTGCATCCACGCAGCACAACACCACAACGTCGGCATCCAGCGCACGTGCCTGCTCGCCAGCCAGAGAAATCACTTTGCGCGCAATAGCGGAATTATCAACAGCGACTAAAAGCTTTTTCATATTCCCTCTCAGTTAATCACGTAAGGCCGCTTTGCCTATCTCATGCACCAGCGCCTCCTTGCATTTCAGGATCTCTTCACGATAGAGCGCCTCATGCTTTTGGAAACGGGTGGACGGGACCAGTAAGCTGATGGAAAAACGTCCCAGTATGGTATCTATCGCTACCGCCATGGTGGAGATGCCTTCCAGCGTTTCCCCCCGATCGTACGACAAACCGGTGCGACGAATCTCTTGTAATCGCTCCATCAGGTCAGGGAAGGCTTTGACGGTCAGATCGGTGATGGCCTGATAGGCATCGCCGACCAGCAATCTCGCTTCTTCATCGCTGTCCAGCGCCAGTAACGCTTTTCCGCCAGAGGTGCTGTAGAGCGGCAGATTTAAGCCGATGCGTGGTACAACGCGCAGTTCACGATCGGCTACAACATAATGCACTATAGCTAACTGCAAGCCGCTGGCACGCGCAAGCGAAACCGTTTCGCCCGTGGCATCACTCAGCGCCTGTAGCCAGGGCTGCGCAATCGCTACCACGTCGGTATGCACGGTCGCAATCAGGCGTAACAGTGCCGGCCCTAGCCGCACGCCGCCCGACCCGTGGCTGCGTACCAGCTGTACCGAGTCCAGCGCGCCGACAATGCGCTGCACGGTAGAACGCGGGAGATCGACCATCTGCGCGATCTCGCCCAGACTCATGCCGTTTGGCCTGTCGCCAAGGGCATTCAATATCCTGGCAGCACGAGAGATCACCTGGATGCCGCCTGTACGTTCTTCTTCACGCAGAGCTGAGGGTTCAGACATGAGATTTCCTTCCTTGTTGATGGCGATACTTTAGCACTTTTTTCCCCCTGCTGGCAGGCCGTACCGCATTGCAATACACCCAATCACCATGTAATATCCGCGCAGAATGTATCACAATGCAATACAGTGCATCACTTTAATTCTTTCCTTTGCGGAGCACCTGCTATGAATGCTCAACCCGCAGCGGCCCCAGCTCCTCATCCTTTTACCCTGCGCCTGGCGCTGGGTTTGGTTGGCGTGTTGATTGCTGCGCTAACTTCCGGCCTGAACGACCGTGTGACCGATCTGGCGCTGGCCGATGTGCGGGCCGCCATCGGTTTCGATTACGATCGGGCCAGTTGGATTACCTCGGCTTATCAGGCAGCGGAAGTGGCGGCGATGATGGTCGCCCCCTGGTTCGCCGTGACCTTTTCACTACGCCGTTTTGCTCTGGTGGTGGCGTTTGGCTTCGCGCTTACCGGCGCGCTTCAGCCTTTTGCCGCTACGCCGACGCTTTTCATTACGTTCCGCGTGATTCAGGGTCTGTTTGGCGGCGCGCTGCCGCCCTTATTGATGACTGTTGCGCTGCGCTTTTTGCCGCCGCCCTTTAAATTGTACGGACTGGCTGCCTATGCCCTTACCGCTACTTTTGGGCCGAATGTTGCTGCCTCGCTGGCCGCTTTCTGGACGGATGCCGTCGGCTGGCAGTTTGTTTTCTGGCAGGTTATTCCGCCTGTCCTGATAGCCAGCCTGCTGATTGGCTGGGGGCTACCGCAGGATCCGACCCGGTTTGAGCGGTTTAAACAGATTGACCTGTTTGGCATGCTCACGGGCTGTAGCGGGATCGCGCTGATGATCCTGGCGCTGAGCCAGGGCGAGCGGCTGGACTGGCTGAACTCTCCACTGATTGTGGCGATGCTGCTTTCCTCTACCGCTTTGCTGATCGTGTTCTTTATTAATGAATGGTTTCATCCGCTGCCGTTGTTCAAATTGCAGCTGCTGGAACGGCGAAATCTGACGCACGGCCTGCTGGTGCTGGCTGGCGTGCTGCTGGTGGCGCTTTCCGGTTCCGCCCTGCCCTCCGCCTATTTCGGGCAGGTGGAAGGCTTTCGTACCGTGCAGTTTGCCCCGCTGGCGCTGACTATCGGCCTGCCGCAGCTGTTAATTGCGCCGCTGATGGCCACGCTATTAAACCTGCGCTGGATCGACTGCCGCTGGATGTTGACGTGTGGCGCTATCCTGCTCAGCATTTCCTGTCTGCTGGGCATGCAGCTTACCGATGACTGGGCGCGACAGAATTTCTGGCTGATCCAGCTGTTACAGGCATTTGGTCAGCCGATGCTGATCCTGCCGGTACTGATGAGCGCCACCAGCGTGATCCTGCCGCCGGAAGGACCTTATGCCTCGGCGATGTTTAACACCGTACGCGGTTTTTCCAGCGTCGCCGCCGGCAGCCTGGTGGAAAATTTCCTGACGCATCGGGAAAAGTTTCATTCGCATACCCTGGTCGATCAGCTGGGTAATCGCCCCTGGCTGATGACCGCCGACAGCAGCGCCAGCGCCAGCACGCTTCACCCTTTACTGCCTGATGGCTCGGTCAGTTCAACAGAAAACCTGAGTCATTTCAGCACGCTGGTAAAACATCAGGCGGTAATCCTTAGCATCAGCGACGCTTACCTGATGCTGATTGGTTTTGCCCTGCTGCTGGTCGTGCTGACCGCCTGGCTACCGAAACGCGTCTGGCCGCCGCAAACTTTACTTCAACCCGTTTCAAAAGCGACGAGATAATAACGATGAGCTTTACACCTGCCAAAAGAACATTCACCCTGGCCGTTCTGCTGCTGATCCTGCTGGGGATTGCCTTTTTCATCTGGTCGGCCATGAGCCGTCACCAGGCGCGCACTGATGATGCCGTCATCACCGCTGATTACACCGCAGTGGCACCAAAAGTGTCCGGTTATATTCGTACGGTAAACGTTGGCGATAACCAGATCGTTAAAGCGGGCGCCACGTTGGCGACGATCGATGACCGCGACTATCGGGTTGCGCTGGAAACGGCCGAAGCTAATTTACAGGTGAGTCAGTCCAAACTCACCAGCGTTCAGGCGCAGCTGGAACAGCAGCAGGCGACCATTGCACAGAACGATGCTGCCGTCAGCGCCAGCCAGGCTACGTTAAATTATGCCGGTCAGAATGCTGAACGCTATCGCCGCCTGCTGAAAAGCGGTACCGCCACGGCCGATGAGCAGCAGAAAACCAGCGCGTCAATGCAGGAAGCCGCCGCCCAGCTGCGCCAGAGCCAGGCAGCCGCGCTTGCTGCGCGTAAAGAAGTTGGCGTCCTGGAGGCCAGCATTCGTCAGGCTCAGGCCGATATTGCCGCATCTAAAGCCAGCGTCGATCAGGCTCGTCTGAATCTCTCTTATACCGTGATTACTGCTCCAATCGATGGCTCAGTAGGCCAACGTTCTGCCCGTCAGGGTGCCTGGGTTTCCGCCGGTACCCGGCTGATGGCCGTGGTGCCGTTACAGCAAACTTATGTCGTTGCTAACTTTCTCGAAACGCAGCTTGGCGATGTACGTCCAGGCCAGCCTGTCTCCATTGAAGTCGACGCGCTACCGGGCGTCACGCTGCGCGGGCATGTGGACAGTATTGCACCTGCTACCGGCTCTACCTTTGCCGCTATCACGGCTGATAACGCCACGGGAAACTTTACCAAAGTGGCTCAGCGCCTGCCGGTGAAGATTTTGCTGGAACCGGGTCAGGCAGATCTGCCTCGCCTGCGCGTGGGAATGTCGGCGATACCGACCATCGAAAAACGCTAAATCAGGCACTATTCTTAGTGCCGCAGCCTTTATTTTGCCGGTGAGAGCGGGTAAATTAGCGAACGATCCTGCTATGAGCTGACTCATGGCAACCTCAACCGGGGAATCTTCCGGTGTTTGTTCTGTTTGCGTTGCGCAGGCCCGGGATCGCCTCAGGTAACCGCTCAGAGGAGTCGTTTGGTGAAATATGCGTTGATGGGAATCTCATTTCTTCTGCTGGCCTGGCTGGGCACGTTTTATCTGATGCTGTAATTCAGGCTGGCGTGAGAGGGCAGGCAACGAGCCTGCCCTTCTGCTGTTTACTCCGCGCTCTCTTCGCTGATTTTTACCGTCCCCGGTAAGATGCCGTCCGCCCGGAACATCGCCTTAATGCCCCGGATCGCCTGACGAATACGGTCGCTGTTTTCAATTAGCGCAAAACGAACATGGGTATCACCATAGTCACCAAAACCGATGCCTGGCGAAACACAAACCTTCGCTTCCTGCAGCAGATGTTTGGCAAACTCCAGCGAGCCCATATGCGCGTAATGGTCCGGGATTTTGGCCCAGACATACATAGACGCTTTCGGGATCTCCACCATCCAGCCCGCCTCATGCAGCCCTTTCACCAACACATCGCGTCGGCGCTTATACTGCTCTGCAATATCGCGTACGCACTGCTGATCGCCTTCCAGCGCGGCAATCGCGGCCACCTGTAAAGGCGTGAAGGTGCCATAGTCATGATAGCTTTTGATGCGCGCCAGCGCGGCCACCAGCTCTTTGTTGCCGACCATAAAGCCAATGCGCCAGCCAGCCATATTATAGCTTTTCGACAGCGTGAAGAATTCTACCGCCACGTCGCGCGCACCGGGCACTTCCATGATCGACGGCGCTTTCCAGCCGTCGTAGACGATATCGGCATAGGCCAGATCGTGGATAACCAACACGTTATACTGCTTCGCCAGCGCGATAACCCGTTCGAAGAAATCCAGCTCCACGCACTGCGCGGTGGGATTCGAAGGGAAACCCAGGATCATCATTTTCGGCTTGGGATAGCTTTCGCGGATGGCGCGTTCGAGTTCATTGAAGAAATCGACGCCCGCAACCAGCGGGACTGACCGTACCTGAGCGCCCGCAATAACGGCACCATAAATATGGATCGGGTAGCTTGGGTTAGGCACCAGCACGGTGTCGCCATGATCCAGCGTGGCCAGCATCAGGTGCGCCAGCCCTTCTTTCGAACCGATGGTGACAATCGCTTCCGACTCGGGATCGATATCGACCTGATAGCGGTCGGCATACCAGCGTGAAATCGCCCGGCGCAGGCGTGGGATCCCGCGTGAAGTGGAATAGCCATGCGTATCTTCGCGCTGGGCAACCGCACACAGCTTTTCAACAATATGCGGCGGCGTGGGGCCATCCGGGTTGCCCATACTGAAATCAATAATATCTTCACCACGACGGCGTGCGGCCATCTTTAGTTCGCTGGTGATATTGAACACGTAAGGGGGAAGACGTTCGATACGGGAAAAACGACGTGCGGAGCTGTTGTCAGCCATAGGATCCTCTGATTTACGTTAGCGCCCGGACCGTCCGAGCGACGCTGACCAGAATCTGGTCGAGGAATGAACATATCGCACTGTTTGCCAGGCTGTCGAGAGGCAGAAGAAAATTTCTTTAAAAGTCAGATTTCAGGCAGCCAAACACCCAATCGTTCACCCATTGCCCGCGCAGCAGATAATTATCCCTTAGCGTACCTTCAAGCTGGAAACCATTTTTCTCCAGCACGCGCCGCGACGGCCAGTTGCCTTCCACCACCTGCGCCTTGAGCTTATGGAATTCACAGTGAGTGAACAGATAGTTGCGTATGGCTCCCAGCGCTTCGCTACCGTAGCCCTGCCCGGTAAAGCGATGCAGCAATGAATAACCGACTTCCGCCTGACGATACGGCGCCCATTCAGCGTTCGCGCCGATCAGGCCAATCGCTTCTCCACTGCTTTTCAGACGAATGGTCAGGCACAGCATATGCAAACTGGTTACCTGCCAGGGTGCCAGCCGATCGTTGAAGCGCTGGCGAATATCAGCCAGCTGCGGCACCGCGCTGATAAATTTCATGCTAACCGGGTCAGTATGCACCTGGTGAAACAGCGTCCAGTCGGCGGGCTGTAACCGATCCAGCAGCAGGTGCCGGGTATTTAGCTGCATAATTTGCTCCTAAAAGGGGATATATTTATTTTCTTATGGGGCAGAATTTCCTTGTTTTACGGCGATATTGCCCGGGAAAGGCGCGAGATATCTTCCAATACCTATCCCCTTTTTCCAACCAGGATTTCCGCAAATATCTTTTTTTGCGATGTTTGACAATATTTCGGCACCCGAAGCAATTCAAGCCTGCGAGGGCAAAAGAATGGCTGAGTCAATATTGATCCAAACAGGCATTATCTCATTTGGCCTCTCGCTTACCTGGCACATCGCCTGCGCTTTCCTTATCATGGAGCTCTCTTTTCCCGAGCCGGAGGGCTTGTGCACTCAACGTTTGAAATGCTGTTGGCGGTGCTGGATCGTGCCGCCCTGATGCTGATTTGTCTGTTCTTCATGACGCGCACCCGTCATTTTCGCCAGCTGCTGCAAAAAGACGAGCATTCACGTCAGGAGCTGATGGCGGTTACGGCTATCTTTTCGCTGTTCGCGCTTTTTAGCACCTGGAGCGGAATCAACGTTGATGGCTCGCTGGTTAATGTGCGCACCATTGCCATTATGTCTGGCGGCATCCTGTTTGGGCCCTGGGTGGGTATTATTACCGGCGTGATTGCTGGCCTGCACCGCTTCCTGATTGATATTCACGGCGTCACCTCCGTTCCCTGTCTGATTACCAGCATCATTGCTGGCTTTGCTGCCGGCTGGATCAATCTTAAAGTCGTTAAAGAGAAGCGCTGGAGCATGGGTATCGCTGGCGGCATGCTGTGCGAGTCACTGACCATGATCCTGATCCTGCTGTGGGCCGAACCGCGTGAGCTGGGGCTGAATATCGTGTCGGAGATCGCCCTGCCGATGATTTTAGGCGCGGTAAGCATCGGACTGATTGTGCTGCTGATCCAGAGCGTGGAAGGCGAAAAAGAAGCCATTGCCGCCCGTCAGGCCAAGCTGGCGCTGGATATTGCTAATAAAACCCTGCCGCTGTTTCGTCACGTTAACAGCAGCTCATTGCGAAAAGTCTGCGATATTATTCGCAGCGATATCAATTCTGATGCAGTGGCTATCACCAATAAGTATCAGGTTCTCGCTTATGTCGGTGTAGGCGAAGAGAACTACCGTGAAGGCGATGAAGCGATCAGCCCGACGACTGCCCGATCGCTCGCTAATGGTGAAATCATCATCAGGAATAACGATGAGGCGCACCGTACGCCGGAAATCCACTCCATGATTGTCATCCCGCTGTGGGAAAAAGGCAAAGTGACCGGCACGCTGAAAATTTATTATCGCCATGCTCACCGCATCACCTGGTCACTGCGAGAAATGGCCGTTGGCCTGTCGCAGATTATCTCGACCCAGCTGGAAGTTTCACGGGCAGAACAGCTGCGTGAAATGGCCAATAAAGCGGAACTGCGCGCGCTGCAAAGTAAAATCAACCCACATTTCCTGTTTAACGCTCTGAACGCCATCTCTTCGTCTATCCGTATCAATCCCGATACCGCCAGGCAGCTCATCACCAATCTGGCGCGTTATCTGCGCTATAACCTGGAACTGAACGACGACGAAGTCATTGATATTAAAAAAGAGCTGTATCAAATCAAAGATTACATCGCTATTGAGCAGGCGCGTTTTGGCAGTAAGCTGACGGTGATTTATGAAATTGACGAAGACGTAAGCTGTTCACTGCCGAGTCTGTTAATTCAGCCGCTGGTGGAAAATGCCATTGTGCACGGTATCCATCCCTGTCGTGGCAAAGGTGTGGTAACAATTAGCGTGAAGGAGCTGGACGACCGGGTCCGTATCGCCGTACGCGATACCGGCAACGGCATCAGCCAGGAAGTCATTGCCCGGGTTGAAAGCAATGAGATGCCCGGTAATAAAATTGGCCTGCTGAATGTGCATCATCGCGTGAAGCTTTTATACGGTGAAGGATTGCATATTCAACGGCTCAATCCGGGCACGGAAATTGCCTTCACCATTACCAGGAACGGGGCCGTTTTGCCCGAACGGGCGTCGCTCACCTTGTTTGCTGACGAAACCGCAACAACCGGAAAAACACCGTGAAAGCGATCATAGTTGAAGATGAATTTCTGGCTCAGCAGGAGCTGAGCTGGCTTGTCAGGCAGCACAGCCAGCTGACGATTGAAGCGACATTTGATGACGGCCTGGACGTGCTGAAGTATCTGCAAAACCATCAGGTTGACGTTATTTTTCTGGATATTAATATTCCGTCGCTGGATGGCGTATTGCTGGCGCAAAATATCAGTAAGTTCGCCCACAAGCCGCTGATCGTCTTTATCACCGCTTATAAAGAGCACGCGGTAGACGCCTTCGAACTTGAAGCCTTTGACTATATTCTCAAGCCGTACCACGAGATGCGTATTATTACTATGCTGCGCAAACTGGAGAATACGCTACAGCCGCCGCCTGCCGGAAATGCTGAGGCCGTTCGCAGTCCGGTACAGACCATTAATCTGGTGAAAGACGAGCGCATTATCGTCACCAATATCAACGATATCTATTATGCCGAAGCCCATGAAAAGATGACGTTTGTTTATACGCGGCGCGAAGAATACGTGATGTCGATGAACATTACCGAGTTTTGCCATCGCCTGCCGGAAGAGGCGTTTTTCCGCTGCCATCGTTCTTACTGTGTGAATCTGAGTAAAATTCGCGAAATCGAACCCTGGTTCAACAATACCTATATGCTGAAGCTGCGCGATCTGGATTTTCAGGTGCCGGTAAGTCGCAGCAAGGTGAAAGAGTTTCGCCAGCTGATGCGCTTATAATGATAAAGAGCCGGAAAGATATCCGGCTCTTTAGAGAAGTATTACAGGATCGTACCCAGCGTCTGGCGCAGATGCGCACCCGCGCCCAGCAGGCCTGGCTTATCATGCGTGATCAGATAAACCGGGATGTTCTGCACGTAATCCTTAAAGCGCCCTTTATCTTCAAACGCCGCACGGAAGCCGGAGGATTTGAAGAATTCCAGGAAGCGCGGCACGATACCGCCAGCGATATAAACGCCGCCGAACGTACCGAGACTCAGCGCCAGATTGCCGCCAAAACGTCCCATGATCACGCAAAACATTGCCAGCGCACGACGGCAGTCGGTACAGCTGTCGTCTAACGCACGCTGAGAAACATCCTTCGGCTTGAGATTTTCCGGTACGCGGTTATCGGCTTTAACAATCGCCCGATAAAGGTTAACCAGACCCGCACCTGACAGTACGCGCTCAGCGGAAACATGGCCCAGTTCAGCTCGCAGCACTTCAAGGATCAGATCCTCTTCTTCGCTGTTAGCGGCGAAATCGACATGGCCGCCTTCACCCGGCAAACTCACCCAGCGCTTATCAACATGCACCAGATGCGCGACGCCCAGTCCGGTTCCCGCACCGTAAACGGCAACAGGCTTATCTTTTACCGGCGCGGTGCCGCCAAACTGCATAACGTCCTGCTCGGTCAACATCGGGATAGCCATTGAAACGGCAGTAAAGTCGTTAATGATCTCCAGATGTTCAAAACCCAGGTTAGCTTTCATTTGGCTGGTGGAGAAAGCCCAGTCATGATTGGTCATATCAACCCAGTCATCGGTGATCGGACAGGCAATCGCGATGCAGCCGTCGGTCACATCCTGTTTTTGCTCGTCGAGATAAAAACGGATGACCGCTTCCAGGCTATCGTAGTCTGCTGTGGAGAACGTTTTGGCTTGTGAAATGGCGCCGTTCTCAACATCACACAGCGCCAGGCGAGCGTTGGTGCCGCCGACATCACCTACCAAAGCATACTTAGTCATTATTGTTTTGCTCCGCTTACGTCATTTGTACACACTATAAATTTCCCCCACTCAAACAACAACGCCCACCAACCGAAAGATGAGCGCAAAATCAAGCTGCGACCGCCTACCATACCTGCACTGGCGGCCTTTTCCCACGGGCATCAATCTGAATTCTGCCGCTGGTGCAGAATTTCAGGCGGAATTACGTTGATTCAGTGCTCTGGTAACGGCTTCAAGCAACGGTGGTACGTCCAGCGGCGGCAATATTACCTCGACCAGTGACAAACGCGAGCTTTGTGCGATCACCTTCAGTACCTCCGTTAATTGTACTGTTTGCGTCACTCGCCAGCTCTGGGCCATGCACGTTTTGCTCATCGCCTGAGGCAGCTGCGTCCAGTTCCAGGCCGCGATATCATTGTAGCGTTGATGTTCACCATGAATAGCCCGTTCGACCGTGTAACCGTCGTTATTCAGCACAAATATGATTGGCTTCAGATTGTCACGCAGCATAGAACCCATTTCCTGCGCGGTTAACTGTGCAGAACCATCTCCCACCAGCAGTACGACGCGCCGTTCAGGGCAGGCAATTTGCGCACCATAAGCTGCTGGCAGCGTATAGCCAATTGAGCCCCACAGCGGCTGGCTGATAAAGGTAACATCTTGCGGTAAACGCAGAGCGGCAGCGCCAAACGCGGCGGTCCCCTGATCGGCCAGCACGATATCGCCGGGCCGTAAAAAATCCTGCATTGCCTGCCAGAAGGTATTTTGCGTGAGGGAATCGGAGGGTTCATCAACCAGCGCAGGCGGCGCAATTTTACGTTCTGGCCAGCCTCCTGCGTGCTGCTTTAACAGCTTATGCAGAATAGCGATTGCTTCGCTCATCGGTACCTGCGGGAAATGCGCGTCTCCTACGCGCGCGCTGTTAAGGCCAATCGCGATAGTGTTCGCGGGATCGATTTGGTGGGTAAAACCGGCAGTAATAGTGTCAGTGTAAATAACGCCAACGGTAATAATGACCTCGTTTTCTTCAATGATTTTCTGGGTGTTGCCCGCGCTGGCTTTACCGGAATAGGTTCCGGCGAAGCCAGCCTGCTGTTCCGGCAGCACGCTTTTTCCCATCAGCAGCGTGGCAAACGGCAGTGGGATATCCGTCACCAGCCGGGCCAGCGCCGCTTTTTGTCCGGCGCGATCCGCCAGAAAATCAGCCAGCAGCGCTACGCTATTGGCCGCAGACAGCCTCTTCTCAGCCGCTGCGGCGAAGGCATCCAGTTTGCTTTTGTCGACGTCATGGCTCAGCGGCAACGGTTGTGCTGGCGGCTGGATGCGGGCCTCCGCCACGTCGGTGGCTAAAAAGAGATAAACGGGCCGGTGCTCGCGCAGCGCCACCACGATCAGCCGATCGATTTCTGCCGCCGCGTTTTCAGGCGTCAGCTCCGCCTGAGCCACGGTCACTTCTTTATACATACGCTGAAAGTGGCTGAAATCGCCATCGCCCAGCGTATGGTGCAGTAAAAGCCGGCCTTGCTGTGAAGTTGTCGAGGGGGCACCCACGATATGTATAACGGGCACATACTCCGCATAGCTGCCTGCCACGCCGTTTAACGCGCTAAGTTCACCTACGCCAAACGTTGTCAGTAGCGCAGCCGCGCCGTGACAGCGTGCATAACCATCCGCAGCGTAAGCCGCGTTCAGCTCGTTGGCACAGCCTACCCAGCCAATGTCCGGGCTGTTAATAACGTGATCGAGAAATTGCAGATTATAGTCACCGGGTACACCAAAAAGATGGCCAATGCCCGCCTGATGCAGCCGGATTAACAGGTAGTCTCCAACGGTCAGATTTTGCATGATTTTCCCCTTATTAAAATAAGCGCTGTAATCAGTATCGCCGATTATTTCGCCTCTATTTACAGCCGGTCTTCCCTCAATCTGGCAAGCGAACGTTACGCCTGAGACTTTTCCGTAAGTTGCGATCTGTGGCGCGAATCCATTTGGTGTAACCGTATACACTGCTACGCTCATTTTTACCCCGGTCTTTCAGCACAGGAACTTTTTTATGGTTTATCAGCCCGATGCACAGCGCTACCAGACAATGTCCTACCACCGTTGTGGAAACAGCGGCCTTAAGCTGCCCGCCATTTCGCTGGGGTTATGGCATAATTTTGGCGACAGCACCCGCGTCGATAACAGTCGCGAACTGCTGCGCCACGCTTTTGATAACGGTATCACCCACTTTGATTTAGCCAATAACTATGGTCCGCCACCGGGCTCAGCCGAGCAGAATTTTGGCCGGATTTTGCGTGAAGATTTTCACTCGCTGCGTGATGAACTCATTATCTCTTCGAAAGCCGGTTACACCATGTGGGACGGGCCGTACGGCGATTGGGGCTCGCGTAAATATTTGATAGCCAGCCTGAACCAAAGCCTGAAGCGCATGGGCCTGGACTATGTTGATATCTTCTATCATCACCGCCCGGACCCGGAGACGCCGCTGGAAGAAACCATGACCGCGCTCGACCATCTGGTACGCCAGGGAAAAGCGCTCTATATCGCGCTGTCAAACTATCCGGCAGCGCTGGCTGAAAAAGCCATTGGTATCCTTAATCAGCTCGGCACGCCTTGCCTGATTCATCAGCCAAAATATTCTATGTTTGAACGCGCGCCGGAAAACGGCTTGCTGGATGTGCTGACTGAACAGGGCGTCGGCTGTATCGCCTTTTCACCGCTGGCGGGCGGTATGCTGACTGACCGTTATCTGCACGGGATCCCGGATGATTCGCGCGCCGCCAGCGGCAGCAAATTCCTCAGCGGGGATCAGCTAACGCCGGAGAAAATGGCGAAAGTGCGCCAGCTCAACGAACTGGCTAACGCGCGCGGGCAGAAATTATCGCAAATGGCGCTGGCCTGGGTGTTGCGCGGCAACCGCGTCACGTCGGTGCTGATTGGGGCCAGTAAAACCAGTCAGATTGACGATGCTATCGGCATGCTTGCCGCGCGCGACTTCAGCCAGGCCGAGCTGGAACGCATTGAGGCCATCCTCGCCTGAGCCCTTTCCCGCCGCGCCCTGCGGCGGGATTTTTACAGATAACTCCCAATCTCATTATCTGCGCTGCTTTTCAGAACTTCCCAGGCGAAACGTTCGCAATCTCTTTATAATACTGGTACCCCAGCGGAGCAGGTGTGCCGTTGATAAGGAGATATAATGAAACGTTTGATGCTTATTGCCACGTTACTGGCAAGTTTGTCCCCGTTGGCAATGCACACAGCGCACGCCGACAGCGCCCGAATTTTTTTAGCACCGGGCGTCTCGCTGCAATTAGGCGATCGCGATCCGCGTGGTCGTTACTGGGACGGTGGTCGCTGGCGCGATGGCCGTTACTGGCATAATAACTATCGCTATGGTGAAGGGCGCTGGTGGCGGCACGAACAGTGGCGTCGTCATGAAGAGATGCGTCGTCGCCACGAGTGGCAGCGTGAACAGCGATGGCATGACCGTGAACGCCACCGTGAATGGCGCCATCACGAACGCGAGCGTCATCACGATCGCTGGTAATGATTATGACACGGCCTGTTCATGGGCCGTGTCATGCTTTCCCGGCATGGAGTATGCCGTCGGTTAAAACCCTCTTGCCATGGCCACCAGCAGATAGAAATTCAATGCAATAACAATCACCACTATCACCTTACCGACCGCCTGCATCAGGCGGGAGTTAACCATATCGCCCATCAGCTCGCGATTGCCGGTAAAAGCCAGCAAAGGGATCAGCGCCAGCGCGATGCCGAAGCTTAGCAGCACCTGGCTCATGACCAGGATGCGGGTGGGTTCCCAGCCAGCCATAATGACGATAAACGAGGGAAGCATGGTTACCACGCGGCGTACCAGTAGCGGAATGCGCACGTGAATAAAGCCCTGCATCACCACCTGCCCGGCCATGGTGCCCACCACCGTGGAAGAGAGACCCGCGGCCAGCAAGCTTAAACCAAACACCAGCGCGGCCGCGCGTCCCAGCAACGGATCCAGCGTCAGATAAGCCTGATCGAGTTCAGCAATGCCCGTATGCCCGCTAAAGTGGAACGCGGCGGCGGCAGTCGCCATCATCGCCAGGTTGACGAATCCGGCAATAGTCATGGCAATAGCCACGTCCAGTTTGGTCGAAGAGTAGCGTTCAGAGCGCGTGTTGCCGTTGGGATTTTGCGTCAGTGAGGAATGTAAATAGATGACGTGCGGCATGATCGTTGCGCCCAGCACCCCGGCGGCCAGCAGCACGGCATCTGCGGTTGGCAGCTGCGGGACGGCAACGCCCTGAAGTAAATCGACAATTTTCGGCTGCGAAAAGAACAGCTCAATGACATACGCCGCCGCGACAAACAGCAGCAGGCCGCCAATCACCAGCTCGAGCGGTTTCTGCCCGCGACTTTGCAGCATCAGAATCAGGAAGGTCACTACGCCAGTTAGCACAGCGCCCTGTAACAGACTGACGCCAAAAATCAGCTTAAAACCGATGGCTGCACCAATAAACTCCGCCAGGTCGGTCGCCATGGCGATAATTTCCGCCTGTATCCAGTAAAACCAGACGGCAGGACGCGGAAAACGATCGCGAATATGTTCAGCCAGGTTTTTGCCTGTCGCGATCCCCAGCTTGGCGGACATCAGCTGAATGACCATCGCCATGATGTTGGCCCAAACCACTACCCACAACAGTTTATAGCCGTAGGATGCGCCCGCCTGAATGTTGGTCGCGAAGTTGCCTGGATCGATATAGCCGATCGCCGCAATGAAGGCTGGCCCCATTAGCGCAAATTTAATTTTACGGGAACTGCGAATGGTTCGTTCCGCAGCGCGGCCTTCGAACATAAACATACTCCTGCTGATACACCTGAAGTTATTATTGTCTTTTAAATGATAATGATTATCAAGTGCATTTAGATAGGTTATTTTTATCGCTGTGATAGCCTGCGCTATAAAATATAGCATTGGCTATACTTTTAGACAAAGTATGTCATTCCCAGTCGATACGCAACAAGTTAAATCTAGGTTAAAAGGAATAACCACACAAGTTATTTGGTGTTTTTTTGAACATCAGCCCGCGCGTTCGGGAAAGGAAAATATCAATTTTGTGCGATAGGTAATTATTATAGTGAGGCTTTAGTCTCGTTTTTCTGCAACTTGTTACATAGAATATGCAGCGAAATATAACAGCCTTCAAATTTGGAGCAATCATGTCCCGCATTCTGCATTTTGCTTTGGCGATGGTGGTCGTGACGCTGCTGGCCCTGCTGGTGAGTAGCGATCGAAAAAACATCCGCGTACGTTTTATCATACAGCTTCTGGTGATCGAGGTTCTGCTCGCCTGGTTCTTCCTGAACTCAACGATCGGTCTGGGCTTCGTCCAGGGCTTCGCTGGCTTCTTCGATAAGCTGCTGGGCTATGCTGCTCAGGGAACTAACTTTGTATTCGGTAATATGAGCGATAAAGGCCTGGCGTTCTTCTGGCTTAACGTGCTCTGCCCTATCGTTTTTATCTCTGCGCTCATCGGTATTTTGCAACACTTCCGGATCCTGCCGGTGGTGATCCGGGCTATCGGCACCGTGCTGTCTAAAGTTAACGGCATGGGCAAACTGGAATCCTTCAACGCGGTAAGTTCGCTGATTTTGGGACAGTCAGAAAACTTTATCGCCTATAAAGATATCCTGGGCAAAATGTCGCAGCGTCGCATGTACACCATGGCGGCAACGGCGATGTCAACGGTCTCCATGTCCATCGTTGGCGCCTATATGACCATGCTCGAGCCGAAGTACGTGGTGGCGGCCCTGATCCTCAATATGTTCAGCACCTTTATCGTGCTTTCGCTGATCAATCCTTACCGCGTGGAAAGCGAAGAGGACCTGAAGCTCAACGATTTGCATAAAGGACAGAGCTTCTTTGAAATGCTGGGCGAATATATTCTTGCCGGTTTCAAAGTTGCGGTGATTGTAGCCGCGATGCTGATTGGCTTTATCGCGCTCATTTCCGCGGTCAATGCCCTGTTCTCCACCGTTTTCGGCATCAGCTTCCAGGGCGTGCTGGGCTACGTGTTCTACCCGTTTGCCTGGGTGATGGGCGTGCCCGCACACGAAGCGCTACAGGTTGGCAGCATTATGGCGACCAAGCTGGTTTCCAACGAGTTTGTCGCCATGATGGACCTGCAAAAAATTGCCGGTACGCTGTCACCGCGCGGTGAAGGCATCCTCTCCGTGTTCCTCGTTTCCTTTGCCAACTTCTCCTCAATCGGGATTGTGGCGGGTGCGATTAAAGGCCTGCACGAAGAACAGGGCAACGTGGTTTCACGCTTTGGTCTGAAACTGCTGTATGGATCAACGCTGGTCAGCGTGCTGTCTGCATCGATTGCCGGTTTGGTATTGAGCTAACCGTCTTTGACCGTGTTCGTTGACAGAAAAAGCGGATCCAACAGGATCCGCTTTTTTTATGTCTGCTGCCGGTGAATAGCTGTTTTGCATCTAACGTCAGCAGATATATGAATTTCACAGCAGGCCCTTGCGATAATAGGGTTTTCTCTTCCGTGCCGGCTTACCGGCCTTCCCTTCGGAGAGTTAACCATGAGCATTCAGTTTCTCGGCATGATTGGCCACCGGCTGGCATCGGAAATCATTCCTGCCAGTGGCCCCGTTTTCGATAAGCAATATATCGCGGATTTTGCCCGCGCCCATGAAGAAGCCGGTTTTGACCGGATACTGGTTGGCTACTGGTCCGATCAACCTGACGGTTTTCTGGTCACGGCGCACGCGGCGACCCATACGTCGCGCATTAAATTTTTGCTGGCTCACCGCCCAGGCTTCGTCTCACCCACGCTGGCTGCCCGTAAACTGGCGACGCTTGACCAGCTTACCGATGGCCGCCTGGCGGTACATATTATCAGCGGCGGCAACGATGCCGAACAGCGCCGCGACGGTGACTATCTCAATAAAATTCAGCGCTATGAACGCACCGACGACTTCCTCAGCGTGTTGAGAAAAAGCCTCTCTTCTGAGCAGCCTTACGATCATCAGGGCGACCATTATCAGGTTGAACAGGCATTTTCCGCCGTGAAACCGGTGCAGGCTAACCTGCCCGTCTACTTTGGCGGTTCCTCACCGGAAGCGATTGAGGTTGCCGCTCGCCACGCCGACGTGTTTGCCTTATGGGGCGAGCCGCTGGCCGGTGCGGCCGAAACGGTGCGTACCGTGCGTGCCGCCGCCGCCCGACACGGCCGTAAAATCGGTTTCAATATCTCTTTCCGACCGATTATTGCCGCCACCGAAAAAGAAGCCTGGGAAAAAGCAGAATATATTCGTGAAACCGCCCGTCAGAAACTGCTGGCGTCGGGTCACGATTTTGGCCTGCCGAAGCCGCAAAGCGTCGGTGCGGAACGCCTGATGGCGGCGGCCAACGAAGGCGACAGGCTGGATAAGAACTTATGGACCGGCATCGCCAGGCTGGTTGGCGGCGGCTATAACTCAACGTCGCTGGTCGGCACGCCGGATCAGGTCTCCGATGCGCTGCTCGATTATTACGATTTAGGCATTGAAAGCGTACTCATCCGCGGCTTCGACCCGCTGAACGACGCGCTGGATTATGGTAAAGAACTGATCCCGCTGACGCGGGAAAAAGTTGCGGCTCGCCGTATTGCAAGGAGTGCCTGATGCGTTTGTTCGCCGCCGTGCTGTTAACAGCCATCGCCACCTCTGCGGTTGCGGCTGAAAAGGTCACGCTGCGCCTGGGTGACGTAAAAGGGGATCGCTTTATCTCCCTGCGTGAATCCGGCGAGCTGAATAACCTGCCTTATGACTTAAAGCTGACCTCCTTTGATTCCGGCGCGCCGGTGCAGGAAGCATTGAACGCAGGCGCGCTGGACGTTGGCTTTACCGGCGATCTGCCCTTCCTGTTTGTTTATGCCGCAGGCGCCCCGGTAAAAGCGGTAGGTGCCTGGAAAAATAACCCGGACAGCATTGCCTTACTGGCCCGCCCGGATAGCGGCATTCACAGCCTCAACGATCTGAAAGGCAAGCAAATTGCCGTCAATCGCGGCGGCTGGGGCCACTATCTGCTGCTGGGGTTGCTGGAGCGCGCCGGACTGAAACCCTCCGACGTGACGCTGCGCTTCCTCGGGCCGGTGGATGGCCGCGCCGCGCTGGCCAGCCATTCCGTTGACGCCTGGGCGACCTGGGAACCCTACGTTTCTTCCGCCGTGGTGGTCGATCAGGATGTCCTGGTGCCGCAAGGCGGCGGCAAAGGCATTCTTTCAGGTTACTCATACTCGCTGGCACGGGAAGAGTCGTTGAAAGATCCCGCTAAGCGTCAGGCAATTGCCGATCTGCAAGCCAGACTGGCAAAAGCTCAGGTCTGGGCCGCGCAGCATCCTGCTGAATTTTCTGCTGCGCTGGCGAAATCACTGGGCATGCCTGAAAAAATTACTCAGCGTTGGATTGCCAGCGCGCAAATCCGCCCGGTGGATTTCACGCCAGCGGTGGCGGAAACCCTGCAACAGTCAGCAGATTTCTTTTTCAAATATCACGTTCTGCCTAAAGCCGTAAATGTCCATCAGGCCTTTGATTACAGCCTGTCAGCACAGGCGAACAAGGTAGCCGACCGCCAGGAGACCTCTTATGAGTGAGCTAAACCACTACCGCCTGCGTGAATTTGTCGGCGGGCTGGCAGAGTTACTGGATCGCCAGCCTGCGGAAGCCGAAATTTTGCAGGTCGGCAGCCAGCTACTGAGCCAGTTAATCCGCGATGACGACTGGCTGGGAGAGGCGTTTACCCGGCCCAGCCCGGAACGTTATCAGCAGTATTTATTGCACGCCGACGCCCGCCAACGTTTTTCAGTCGTCAGTTTTGTCTGGGGGCCGGGCCAGTCGACGCCGGTACACGATCATCGCGTCTGGGGATTAATCGGCATGCTGCGCGGCGCTGAAGTCTCTCAAAATTTCCGTCGTGACGCGCAAGGCCTGCACGCGGAGGGAGAACCCGTACGCCTGAATCCTGGCGATGTGGAAGCGGTCTCCCCGGCCGTTGGCGATATTCATCGCGTCAGTAATGCGTTTGCCGATCGCACCTCAATCAGTATTCACGTTTATGGCGGTAATATCGGGGCAGTCAGGCGCGCGGTTTATAGCGAAGATGGCCGCGAAAAGCCTTTTATTTCCGGCTATAACAACGAATTTCTACCTAATATCTGGGATCTTTCACATGGCTGATACTTTTACTACCCGTCGTTATCAAGACATTCGTCAGGCGCTGTTACAGCGTCAGGAACTGGCGCTGCTGGATGTGCGAGAAGAGGCACAGTATGCCGAAGGCCATCCGCTGTTCGCCGTCAATGTCGCCCTGTCAAAGCTGGAAATTGAGGTGCTGAACCGCATTCCCCGTCTGACTACGCCCGTTACCGTTTACGATAACGGTGAAGGGCTGGCCAAAATCGCCGCTGAACGCCTGAGCGCGCTGGGCTATCAGGATGTCGCCTTGCTGGAAGGCGGCCTGCAAGGCTGGCTGGACGCGGGCGGCGAGCTGTTTATCGATGTCAACTCACCGAGCAAAGCCTTTGGCGAACTGGTCGAGAGCCGCAACCATACGCCTTCGCTGCCGGCTGAAGAGGTCAATGCCCTGCTGCAAAGCGACGAATCTGTGGTGGTGCTCGACAGCCGCCGCTTTGATGAATATCAGACGATGAGCATCCCTGGCGGCATCAGCGTTCCTGGTGCAGAGCTGGTGCTGCGGGTCAGAGATTTGGCCCCCTCGCCTGAAACCAAAGTCATTGTTAACTGTGCAGGCCGCACCCGCAGCATTATCGGCACTCAGTCGCTGGTCAATGCCGGGATCCGCAACCCGGTTTATGCGCTGAGAAACGGCACGATTGGCTGGACGCTGGCCGGGCTTGAACTGGAGCACGGGCAAAACCGACGCTATGGCGAAGTCAGCGAAACCGCACAGATTCAGGCTGCACGCAGCGCGCGTGACGTGGCCGATAAAGCGGGCGTAAAACGCATTACGCTGGCCGATCTTCACAGCTTGCAGCAGCAGGATCGGCGCACGGTCTATCTGTTCGACGTGCGTGACGGTGAAGAATATGCGGCGGGCCATCTGCCCGGCGCACGCCACGTTCCCGGCGGCCAGCTGGTGCAGGAAACCGATCACTATGCCAGCGTGCGTGGCGCAAAAGTGGTGCTGGTGGATGATAAAGGCGTGCGGGCGAATATGAGCGCTTCATGGCTGGCACAGATGGGATGGGACGTGGCGGTGCTGGACGGCGTCGGCCCCGAAGAGTTCACCGCCACAGGAAACTGGTCGCCAGCCGTTCCGCCTTTAGCTCCGCAGCCGGAAGTGGAACCGATCCAGCTGGCCGAATGGCTAAAAGAGGGCCGGACGCAGGTACTGGATTTCACCACCAGCGCCAACTATGTTGCGGCTCACATTCCAGGTGCGGCATGGCTCCAGCGCGCCCTGCTCTCTTTAAACGGAACGCTGCCGGCTGCCGAACGCTATGTTGTCACCTGCGGCAGCAGCATGCTGGCACGCTATGCCGTCGCGGATATTGAACGCCTGACCGGCAAGCCGGTTGTGGTGCTGAAAGGGGGTAATACCGCCTGGAAAGCGGCCGGGCTTCCGGTTGAACAGGGCGAAGCGTTACTGCTTCAGCCGCGCAGCGATCGCTATCGTCGTCCCTATGAGGGAACTGACAATTCAGCAGAAGCTATGCAGGCCTATCTGGACTGGGAATTTGGTTTGATTGCTCAGTTAGATCGCGATGGTACGCACGGCTTTAGCGTGGTGACACAAAAAGTCGCCTGATAAAATCGGCCAGCCGTTGCAACAACAGCGTGCTGGCCTTATTTCCTTCGCTTCCCTTCTGTCCCCTTCTGTCCCCTTCTGTCTGGCCCGCTTCTCATCCTTAAAGTCATTATCATACTGAATCTTGTTTAGCAGCATATGGCCTCCGCTTCACCTTTCACGCCAGCACAGCAGGTTGAACGGTTACCATGAGCTCGATTTCGTATGTACAAGGCGAACAGGCGTGACGGTTTATATGAGAGGAGTGAGACCATGTTTCCAGTAGGTACAGACGTAAGCAAGAGCACGCTTGACCTCTGTATGCTTTACGATGGTATCAAAGGGCGTGTTAAAAAACCGCATGTCGAAAATCGAACCGTCTCAGCTGAGAGCGAAGTTTTACATGTCATCCCTGGGCGGGAAAATTCATAATAAACGGATGCGCAATATCTACAATGTGTGGTGTCTGCGGGGCAAACCGAAAAGGGTGGCCATCGGCGCACTGATGAGAAAACTGATCCACTTGTGTATGGCGTACTGAAAACGAAAGCGGCATTCTGTGACGTAAATTTTCATACCTCTGCGCACGCCTGACTTTCGCCCAGGTTTTACACGGCCGTTTTGTACAGAGGACAATATGAGCTGAGCATAGTCCGTTATGAGCGAGGAATGGACATTGCTAACAGCGTTCTATGTGAACCCGCGGGGCACAGGTCACGCAATGTTTAAAAATCAACCTGTTCTGGCATAATGAAAATACAATGTAATTCATGCAAGGATGACATACATGTTGAATCTTATCGTGGTCGGTAATCCCGATTATCACAGTTTTTTCTCTGACAATAACGGTGTAGCGTCTTTTCCGGTTTCCCGGCTTTTTGAATCCACCCCTGACTCACTCAGAAATAAACTGCTCCCCCTGACCAGCAAAACCTATCAGTTTCTTCAAGAACTGCCGGTCATCTTTATGACAGAGCCGGAGTTTGAAGTTGATGAGGAAGACAATACAGGCGGTTATTACAGCCATATCCGCATTGGAAGAATAAGTAACATCAGAGCAACAACTATAAACCGGGAAAAAGTTCTGGCTTTTAACTATGAGTTAACCGGTATCATCGGCAAAGAGTTCTTAACTAGTGAAAAAGAATACGTCAGGAAGCTGGAACTGGGCAGTTTCGGGCTGAACAGAAATTTCTGGGCAGTCAAGGATATAGACGTTAAAGAGTTTTTCGATATATTAGGTCTCAGTGTATTAGCCCCTGAAGCTTCCGCTGCGGTTAAAACTGAAGCACCTGACAATAATGAAAACCTTGAGGTAATTTCGGATATAAATCAATATCTGGAAATCATACTGAATCATCCTCAGGAAAATAATGAAGAGGTGTTTTACCGGGGTCACTCCGACATCAGCTATCAGTTAGAACCTTCGCTGTTCCGAAAAAATACGCAGGGTAACTATCGCTACCGACATCACGAATCGGATATGATTACCGAGCTGCTGACGGTTCAACCCGCCGAGTTCAGGGATGACCGCTATATGCTGGATAAGCTTGTACGCATGCAACATTATGGCTTACCCACGCGCCTGCTTGACGTCTCAACTAACCCGCTTATCGCACTCTATTTCGCTTGTTCCAAAATCAAACGAGATAAAGATGGAAATGAAATTGATGGCAACGTCATTATATTAACGGCACCCAAAAGTGAAATTAAGTTTTTCGACTCCGATACCGTAAGTTGTATAGCCAATCTTTCCCGGCTTCCATCACGTATCAAAAGCAACCTGAATACCAGCTTGGCGACTCAGGCATTTAATGCCACCGAAGAGTGCGGGCATTTGCTTCATCTGATCCGTGATGAGAAGTCCTATTTCAAAAACATTATCGATCCGGCACATCTGAGTAAAATCGTTCTGGTTAAAGGGCGGCTCAGCAACGCCCGCATTTCGTCTCAGTCTGGAGCGTTCCTCTTATTTGGCGAAAACGTGGACCTGCCAGAAACGGGGCTAAGTACGCTGAATGTCAGAAAACTGGTGATTAGAAACAAGGAACGCCTGATGCAGCAGCTCAGCCGCTTCGGCATCAACGAAAGTACGGTTTATCCGGGTATAGAGAAAGCTGCAACGGAAATCGCCAAACTCTACGATGGTCGGAGCTGATAACAGATAGGCATACGGTGCCACTGTATGCCATCCCAGTGCTACCTGTCGCGTATTTCTTTCGGAAAAGACGTACTCCTGATTAGAACGGAATGTCATCGTTCTTAACGGCATCATCAGAGATGAGTGCACCTCCGGGCAGAGGTATATTACTTACAGTATATAAATTAAGAATGTCTTCCCGGTCCATAAACATTATCTGGCTTCTTTTGCTGGCATCAAGTTTCCCGCCCAGCCAGTTCCTCGCCTGTTTAGTAATTTCTCCGCCGGCAACAATAAAGGCATGATCCACCAGCACCTTTCTGTTAGTTTCCGGGTCAAATATTTCATGGCCAAGCATCATCAGTACCTGGTTGTGGATTTCTGCCACGTTTGAATTCGTAGCTTTGCTTACGCCGGACGCATCAAGCTTGCCTTTTTTTGCCTGTATGCCGAAATAAAGAACATGCTGAGTTGGCAGTGTGAACTTCATCCAGATGTCTTTCCCGTATTCCAGCGCTTTATCTTTATGTCCCGCTGCTGTTATCCGGTGAAAACCGAGTTGCCGGAATAAAGGGAGGAGTACCTCTTCTATCAGCTCATCTTCAGAGCAGGTATCGAGAAACACGGTCAGTAATGTTCTGCGTTTTATTTCGTGAGGAGTTAAGGGCCGGTGAGGGTTATTACTTACTGAAACTGTTTTGGTGCCAATATGGCGTATATACAAAAGGTTATCGTCACCATAGAATGACTCATAGCCTTCCCGCATCAATGGCTTATTCAGTTCTTCAAGCGCTTTTGATCTTCCGGGATCGTCATCCATGGCATCTTCTTTTAACATTAAAGTCCTGAGTATATGAACAAACCTTTCCGGTAAAGTATGGGCCTTTGACTGTGGCTCATTAAGAAGTTCTTCAAGCCTCTGGGCCGTCCATGCCCACCGCGTTGATCCGTCATGAATAACCTCCATGTCGCAGTCCTGGAAAAATTCAGTGATGCGACTACTTGAGCGATACAGGAATGCCGTATTATCTCCGATGAGACATTCCGCGAGAGCCCTGAGATTTCTGTCCTTAAATTTCATGTGTAATAATCTCCCCCTGTTCAGTATATAGAATTAATTGCAGGCACCGTTTGTTCGGGTAACTGTTAGCGATTCACTGCTCATTACCACTAATTCACAAAAGAAACGCCCGAGGCAGTTATTGGGCGGGTATCACTGGCGGAACCTTCATACAGCAAGTGTATCCCCCATCATAATGGTGTTACAACGTCCCGGCTACGGGATTAACGCACTCGCGTGAAGCAGACTTGATCCGGCGTGCTTTTTTCATTTCCTGAGGGCAGAAAAATCAAGTGACCCTTTCCCCGTTGAACAACACTGATGGTTGTTAACTACTTCCGCTTATGGCACAAAGCGGACTGATGCTTACCCGTCTGATCACGTTCGGTAAAACGCCAATTCTGCCGAACCGCTCCCTCTAGATGGGCTTCGTCAGCTATGAGCGAAAAGCGGACGCTTGCTATTGCTCCCGCATTTGATGGCGCATGTTAATCAACAGTGAACGATAGTGGTGTATCAATGAATAGCGTAAAATAAATTTAGAGTGTTGTTACTTAAGACTATTGTTAAGTTTCGAAACGAAGTTTCTATATAGAACGCTAGTTTTTGAACTCAGCGAGCTTACGGTCCACAATCTCATGGGAGGAATATTGAGTTTCACAAATCGAGGAAAAAAATGCCGTTAAAAAAATGGATAGCAAAAGGCTTTATCGCAATCATTCTAGCAGTGGGAGGCGCCTGTCTGGAGGCAAGCTCAGATCTCATTAAGAACAATTTTGAACCAGTACTGGTGTCAGTAAGAAATTTCTTAGAGGATCGGTTATCCCCTATCCCGAGCAGCGCGCTTATTGGCATCAATCTCACCTTTTATTTATCTTCTGCTGATGCTGGAGAAGCATATGCGGAAGGAGTATCAGCAACGATACCAGGTTCCCTATGCTTGGCATCAAATGGACATAACATTGTACGCCCTTTTGAAGAGTCGGCTAACGGGTATAAAACGAACGTAATAATGCATATCGCTTGCAGACCCTCTGGTCGGATTTCCATAACTCTTTCACCTCAAAATGGCCAAGGCGTCAAGGTATACGAGGGTAGACTTAGTGACGGAGACAAAGTGGCTTTTTCCGGCGTGCCGGGCAGCTACAATGCAGGCATAGTAACAATCTACCGGCTCGATGCGATTGAACCTCAGGGACCTTGGGTACCAGCAAATAAATGTCTGCAATCTAATACATGTAAAGATTCCGACTTTTCAGTCGCAGAATAAAGTCTCAAGGACAGGATCAATTCTTATGCATTCAGGCTAGTCAAGTTAACAGCTTGCTCACATTGGCCGACTTTTACCTATGGCCAAAATGAGGGAGCAGTTATGACCTGTCTCCTATTGATTAAAACACAACATTGATAGCATTTTCCGCTTATGTCACTCAGCTGAAAAGCCCGTGGCGCAAAAGGTCTACTTTGAGCGAGGAGCGGACGTTATGCTGAATCTCCAGTTCGATAAGGGATGCAAAAAATACTGAAAGTCAAAAAATTTGATGCTATATCAATCGGGGTGAAATTCTGACTTCTCATATCCTTATGCTGAAATCGAATAAAACCAGCCATACTTTCCCTGAACAATTAAGTTTATGATAAACAGCATAAACATTAATCTAAAAACTCTTGCAGCTTGTAGATATCCCTCTATGAGGTTCCAGAATCTTTAAAGAGATTAATAAATGATTCAGCTCGTGATTTGATAAGGCTCAGAGAATGAATATTCGACAAAAGGCACAAAACTTCGCAACAAAAGCACATACCGATGCTGGTCAGTTACGCAAATTTACTGGTGAACCTTATATCGTGCATCCTGCCGCTATTGTTGAGCTGCTAGGAACTATCAGCCCTTCTGATGAAATGATCGCTGCCGCCTGGCTCCATGATGTTGTGGAAGATACTGACGTAACTCTGATGGATATTCAGAATGAGTTTGGCACTGTTGTAGCTCAATACGTAGAGATGCTTACCGATATTCAAACGAGAAGTTTCGGCGGGGAACGTATTCATCGAAAGAATGCAAATTTGTTGCATACGGCACAAGCTTGTCCCGAAGCACAGTCTATTAAACTTTGCGATTTAATCGATAATGCGTCGATGGTGGTTGAAAGGGATCCGATATTTGCACGCCAATACCTGCTTGAAATGAAACGTTTACTGATCGTCTTAACGAAAGGCGACCCAATTTTACACCAGCGCGCTTCGCTTATTTACGAAAGGGGGATCTCCCTGCTGTGCCTGCAACAGGGAAGTGAAGAATGGTTTAAACGCAGTTGGGAAGAATACGAAGCACATCTTCCTATAAAATCGGTGATATCTGCGTAAGCATGAGTATGAATGGGATCGTCATTGCAGCCAACACTGTTTGCACAGAGATAATACCGGCCGAAAGTTGATGATCTCCACCTAATAGCTTGGTCATAATATATGCTGAAGGCGTGCACGGAAGAGCATTAAAAAGAACCACAGTAGCTAATACTGGCCCTGAAATACCCGTCCAAATTCCTATAATCAGTGTTATTAATGGGACCAACAATAATTTCACAAAGGTTGACTGCAATACAGGCCCATGCGCCATTTTAGCCGCTTTTAAGTCAAGGCCAGCCCCCACAGCCAATAATCCCAGTGGTAGAGATGCACCGCCCAGTATATGTAAGATACCGGTTGCGGTTGCGGATATGTTTAACCCGCTCATATTAAATAGCAGTCCCGTAACAACTGACAAAATAACGGGGTTACGTATTAAGGCTTTTGTTATTTGGGCAAAGCCAGGCTTAGTGCCCCTGCCGTAATGCATTAATACGACTATTGAAGCTATGTTAAGTATTGGAATAGCCACTGCGATACTAATGGACGTGACAGTAAGCCCCGTATTTCCATAAGTGGCCGCCGCCGCCGCCACGCCGATATAAGTATTAGGACGTAGTGCGCCTTGTACTACCGAAGAAAATACACGACCAGATTGTTTACTCCATAACCGCCACAACCAGAGTGATAAAGCAGCTATCACTACAGCACCCAATACTGAACAGGCGATAGGTTGAACGGGGAACTCCTTTAAATCTGTTGAGGCAACCTGAGAAAACATCAACGCAGGAAAGAGATAAAAGTAGTTCAATTTTTCACAGGGCAACCAAAATCCAGGTTCTATCATCTTTCTGGCTCGCAAAATGTAGCCCATTGCGATGAGAAACATTACGGGAGCGAGTGATAAGAGTGTTGTCGCCATAAAATTCTCAAATGTAATCTTTGGTTATTACTACAATACCGTAAACGGCAATAAACACAGTTAGCAACCGTTCATAGAAGGGGGCAGTGGCTCGTATGAATAATAAATTACCCACGGCCCAATAGATGAATAGTCCCAATGGTGCAGCTTCCAATCCCAGCAGACTCAAAGCCTGTGGGCGCAAAATTGCCAATGTGGCCAACTGGATAAGGCCAAACATCAAATAATAACGGGATACAGTGGCCCGTATACCCACTTTCTCAGATTGAGTTGACGTTGAATATAGCGTCAGCAAAGCCCCACCCATGTTGGTCAGACCGTGGACCGCTCCCATAAGAAGTACAAAGCTACGTTGGTTACCAGCCAGGGCTCTGTTCACAGCGGTTCTGAATTTGGGACTTAATCTTATTGCGGCCGAAAAAATGAGGATGATACCAATGAGAATATCAATGTTAATTTTTAGACTTACCGTCAATATCAAGCTTAATAGTCCAACAACGGCGATAGCGCAAATCACCATGTTGGATTTTTCTTTGCCAGAAAAATCCAATTTTCTCGCGGTATACATTTGCGTGAAAGAAATAAAAACTGATGAAGGCAATAGCAGGCCCAGAACATCAGAGAAATCATAACCCATTAAAAGCAGTGTTGGCGTTCCAAATACCAAAATACCCATACCAAATACGGACTGAATTACTGCAAAAACGATAATTACCAGAAAATAGAGGTATTGATGTTCCATATTAGGCTACCTCTGAATCTGTTTTGTTAAAAGCATGCTGCTGTAACCAGGTTTTGATATTCAACGTTCTTAATAAATTCCCACTCAGGTTCTCACTATCCTGCTGTGCACTGACTAATACGACATAATCTTTTTCATCAATGAGATCTTTTTCTATCAACGCCTGAACAATACGATTTTCATCTGAAAGTGATGCAACAGAGAAAACACCACTCGTAATGCTGTCGACACCGGGTAATAAGTTCCAGCCACGGGTCAGGAAGGGGTCCGATCCCACAGCGATGACAGGCAGCCCCGTGCCTGACATTGCAGCAATGCGAACTGAGTACCCAGTTTGAGAAAGAACCACAAGTTTTGAAATCGGTAGCGCCTCTGCCAGTGCTCGGATAGCAAGGCGAATATCATTTTGTGGGTGCTCTATCTTAGAAATTTCTGGAGCGGCTAGCTGCGCGGCTGCAAGAGAAGCGATATTACTAATGCGTGAAACAGCTTCAACCGGATAGCGACCTACCGCTGTCTCACCGGAAAGCATGACTGCTGAGGCGCCATCCAGAACAGCATTTGTTATGTCGCTGACTTCAGCCTTTGTCGGTAAAGGGTTTTCAATCATGCTGTGCAGCATTTCCGTTGCTACGATTGTTGGCTTACCTGCCCTGCCAGCCGCAGAAAGAATCTGCTTTTGATACAGCGCTACATGATTAATTGAGGTTTCGACGGCTAAATCTCCCCGGTCAATCATAATAACGTCAGCAGCATCGACGATTTCTATGAGATGTTTAATACCCCCACTGTTCTCAACTTTCGCCACAATTTTTGGCGTTGGTGCATCAATAAGTCTTCTAATAGCTTCAATATGCTCTCTGCTTTCGACAAAGCTAATCCCGATATAATCAACACCGATATTTTTCGCAAAATCAATCATGCTGCGGTCTTTATCAGTCACTAAAGACTGCCCTAAATTGATACCGGGAACGTTAATACCTTTGCGACTTTTTAATGTTCCATCCATATCAGCACGGAGATAAATATCCCTTCCTTCGATTTTTACGACAACAAATGAAAGTGTGCCATCGTCCGCAAATACGCCAACGCCGGGAGAAAGCTTTTCGTGCAGTTTGTCATAGCCTACGGGGACTTTCACTTTGCCATTATGTGAAACGTCGGTGGTCAGAATAATTATCTCGCCGCGAAGGAATGAAGGTTCGTGTTCCAACTGAAGAGTACGAATCTTTCGACCCGGTATGTCCAGCAAAACTGGGACATCAGGTACAGTTTCTCTTAGTAGTTTAACGGTCTCTGCATGCCATTCATGAGTGTTATGGGAGCCATTAAGGCGCGCTACAGACATTCCCGCAGCACGGAGTTGAAGAAGTATTTTAGGATTATTTGAAGCGGGGCCAATAGTGGCAATTACACGAGAACCTGTCATTTAAGATATTCCTTTAAAAAAAATCTTTATGACATTTTTATTACAAAAAGATTAATGCTTAAATATAATTACATATTCACTCATATTATAAGCGGTAAGGAAATGTAAAAATATAGGTGCATCGTATTGGTTTTAATACTTTTCTGGATAATTTATTAGTAAATCAACTTTTCATATATAAACTTTAATTACGTTTGAGCAATTAAAAAGCACTTAAAACGTTCACTTTTGACACAAGGCTACTGTTGCAATTCTAAATAAGACAGGCTTCAAATGGACTCTGATAGCGCCTCATGAAGCAAAAGGCCGGTGTCCGCTTCTGGCACGAAGGGGACGCACGAGTAAGGTCAGCTAAGAGCTGACTATCGGAGAATAAATTGAGCGGAAAGAGGTAGGAAACTTCGCTACTTTTTTCAGGCCAGCCACCTTATTTAGCTGGCCTTTATTTTAAAAGTTTTTATAGAGGAAGTGGTCAAGTCAGGGCGACCTTCACCTTTAGTCCAATAACCAGCGTGGCAACAAGCATTATGCAACCAGCGGTGATGAAAACACCTGTTACGCCGCTGAGACCAAAAATTAATCCTCCCAACGCAGCGCCCGCAGCAATTGAGGATTGAACTGCTGCGACTACCATGCCGCCAGCAGTTTCAGCCTGATCGGGAACGGAACGTGCTACCCAGTTTGACCACGCAACGGGTACGCCACCAAATGCCATCCCCCACAACGCGACGCACAACATCAATCCTGCTTCGTCAAGTGGCAGCAAAATCATGCTTAAAGCCGCTAAACCAACAAGCGCTGGCATCAGTATCAGGGTAAGACGCAGACTTCTCTCCATCAGCCACCCGGCAAGCAGCGTACCGATAAAATTAGCGACGCCAAATCCAAGCAGTATTAATGACAAACGATCCACATCAAGTTGGGCAATATTTTCAAGAGCCGGACGGATATAGGTAAACAGCGCATATTGACCAGCATGAGCAATCACACACCCCGTCATTCCCACCGCGATGCCTGGGCGGCGGAGTAAATCCATGACAGATGCCGTTATCATCATTTTCCGCGGAGCCATTCCAGGAAGGGTAAACAGCTGAAAGAGCAGTGTCAGCACGCCTACTGCGGTTGCAGCGATAAAAGCACTACGCCAGCCATAAAGCCCACCTAAATAGCTCCCAAGTGGGATCGAAACCACGGTACCGACAGCAATACCGCTAAAAATAATGGAGAGAGCACGCGGGACGCTTTTAGTAGGGACCAGCCGCATAGCTACGGCAGCAGCCATACTCCAGAAGCCTCCCAGCGCGATGCCCAACAAAATGCGCATGAGCAGCAGCACAGCCAGGCTGGAGGAAATTGCGACAAGCAGGTTGGAGGCGATCATCAGCACGGTAAAACCCAGCAAAACAGTTCGGCGATCATAATTACGTGTCAGGCGTGGAATCATCAGACCAGCAAACAGGGCCACCACAGCCGTTACCGTTACAGCCTGACCAGCAAGCGCTTCGGTTACACCGAGATCCGCGGCCATGGGTGTCAACAAGCTGGCTGGAAGATATTCTGCAGTCAGCAAGCCAAACACGCCCATAGTCAGTGAAATAACGGCCATCCATGCGGATTCTTTAGGTTCCGAATTGTTCAAACTAGCGGATACAGCTTCAGTTGCTTCATTTCTCATAACACACTCTTTTTTTAGAGAAAAAATGATAACTCCAAGTCTAGAGTTGAGCAGCTGGACGATCTATGATGCCACATCCTGATTTTTTACCCGAAACTCCGAATATGCATGTGAATAAACATTTTGCCCTATCATCTGAACTCATCAGTGAATTGCTACTGGAAATGCGCCTGCGTGGCGTGCAGTATCGCCGTTTACAGACTGGCTCTGAGTTTGGCGTCGGTTTCAGCAACAGACCGGGACATGCCTATTTTCATTACATCGCAGTGGGTACTGCTCTGCTGCGCACACACGACGGTACGTTGCACGAACTGAGAGCCGGAAGCATGGTATTCATGCCGCAGGGCGAGGAGCATCAGCTTTTATCGGATGTCCGCTGTTCATTTCAACATATCGACACGTTCGGCTCTGCTCCTTTAGGCGAGGCCGTCAGCGGAATTAATACCTGCCCGAGTTCGCATCCGACACCCAGCACGGTTCTGTTTTATGGCTGTATGGAGTTCGATCTTGGTGGAATGCAGGGCCTTGGTAAACTGATGCCGCACGCCATCGTGGTTGAGGCAAATGAACAGATTTATCCGGGGCTGGTTCCCGTTCTGGGCGCGATGAAATCTGAAATCTGTTCCGGACGCACGGGCTTCGCGGGCATTCTGGCACGCCTCGCAGAAGTGGCAGCAGCCATGATTGTGCGTGGATGGATTGAAAACGGTAGCGAGAACGCCGCTGGTCTGCTCGCTGCGTTACGTGATCCACGACTTGCCCGTGCTATTCTGGCCATCCATCGTGATACGAGTCGGGAATGGTCTGTTGCTGAGCTTGCTGCGCAGTCGCATGTATCACGTTCTGTTTTTGCTGAACGCTTTAAATCAATCATCGGCATACCTCCCCAGCGCTATGCAAGGGAAGTGCGAATGCGCATCGCAGGTCACTGGATTATTCACGATAAGCTCTCAATTGACACCGTTGCTCTTCGCCTCGGCTATGCCTCACAGGCAGCGTTTAGCAGAGCTTTTAAACGCATCAATGGCTATCCGCCGGGTGCTATGCGTCAGCGACCAGTGAGAGGCGTTAATACAGTAAATAAGTGAATGTTATTTTTATGATTTGCTGGATTAACGTTAGGAGTCCGCTCTCAATATTAAAAACTGAGCGGAAACGTCCTTTCATCATTCAACGTATCGCAAATTTTCCGATATCCGCTTCCGGCACAAAGCTGGCTGTTGCAAGGAGCGGATGTCCGTTTTGAGCGAGGAGCAGACCTATCAATATGGTGTATCAATCGATGGGGAGCAGGTCAATTGGTGTGATCTTTGGAATTGCCACAGCTGGTGTAGTAGCGCTAGCCATTGCTGCATCTATTGGGGCTAGCGGCATTCTTGGAACAACAGCAGGAGGCACGATAATAGCAAGACTTGAAGGTGCAGCTTTATCAAGCGCATCTCTCGCTGACCTTGGTGGCGGATCTGTCGCAGCTGGTATGGCTGGAGGCGCTTGCGTTGATGCAGCGGGAGATGGTGCGGCTGCAGGCGCAATCACCCTCGGTGGGGTTGTTACTGTGAAATCAATGAAAAGCTAATTCTAGCTAGGAGCAATCACAATTATTCAAGCTGAACCTCAGATTGCCCAAATACGGTGGGACTTCGTGGCAAAATTATCCAGCACTATCTGACATCAACCAATATCAATAACTTAAAGTTATTACCGAAAATCACAGTGATGTATGTGAGTTGGTTTTTTCTACTCATATACATCATAATGTGTATTACATTTAATACCAAGATCCTCAAAAATTTAATTTTTAACAGAAAAATCTAATCACTATCATCAGAAAAAAATTGTCTATATGCCTCGTCTGAAGCTTTATATAAGACATCAGACAGCACTCCTATGGAAGCAGCGCTCGATGACTTACCCTTCCAAATAAAATTAGATGTCAACCAACCTTCAGAGGATGATGGGTTAGATGATAATTTTAAAAACTCCTTTCCCATCTCAATACCTTTACTTCCATAAAGGTATGGGTCTATATAATTCCATTCATTCCTAATACTGCTTGGGTACTCCCATCCATTTTCGCCAGATAATATAGATAATAAAACATTAACCTCAGGCCAATCTTCCTTATTTCTAAAGACAGTTTTCAGACAACTCTTTAAATTTGACCAGGCGTATTGATGAGGTTTTGATTTTGTATGATGGAAAATTATCTTACCAAACCCCGCAGAGACAACACCAGAAAATCCATTTAATCCTTTTAACTCTTCATGGTCGAACCCAGCCTTACGCTCAACTAAAGATACTTCCTCGCTAGTTAGATTTAAGTTAACCATATTTAGTATTCTAGATATATCTGTCGCACAGAAAAAGGCAGAGTAATAGGAAGTTATTATTTCCCATGCGGGACTAACATCTTTTTTTATTGGGTTCATGTTTAATAACTTTTGATTCTGAATGTTTCTCCTTTGATGACTTAATACGAAATCACAAATTATAGCCTCAGCAATAAGCCTTTCATTTTCAACTGCGACCGCAAAAGAAGACTTACCTGTTTTCACTAATTTAAAGTAAGGGTCATTAATTATTGAATACTTTAATCCATCATTAATAGATATCTTAGAAAAATCAATATCATCATTGATGACATCCATCATCCTGTACATTCTGGATATCATTTTCTCGGCAATAACATTAGATAACCTTCCCATTTTAGAATAAATCCTGACGGGGCAGCTTTGACTTTAACTCTATATCCAAATATTCATTAATATCTTTTTCTAATGCAGAAACTGCCTGTTCGTTAGTTCCTGAGTGCTGTTCGAAATCTATTTTTTGGATTAAGCTGAAAACTTCTTTAAACGACGCTACCTTATAATTACCATGCAAAGACATAGTGCATGAGCATGTTTTTTCGAAGCATCTGAATATAGCTTGGAAAAATGCAGCTTGATATAGTTTTTGTGTCAACCCTATTTCATCAAGGTTAATTTTTACACCACAAAGGAAATTACTTATTAACTTATACTTATCGTTGTAACCAACATCTTTTAGTGGTGAGTTAGATAGGGGTTTATTTAGAGCCGCCTCAAATGGGACGTGAGTTAAATAACCCCTCCCCCGCTGCGAAGAGCTAAGCTTAGAAAATAATGGGGACCCTTCTCGAGTATTTAAATCATCAAACAATTTAAGTCTAGTTGAATCTATACCACCCTCATCAACTAGGTACTTTGTTAACTCTATCCTTAAAGTTTTAGGAACCCCCTTCTGCGTTGAATTTATATCAATGAAATATTGTATTTCCTCTAAATGATTAAGGTTTGACAAAATACACACCGGGACATTAAGGTCATGTATAGTTTCCTTTGCCAATACAGATCCATACAATCTATGCTGCCCATCTATAACTAGAAATGAACCAACTTCGTCATCGAATGACAGGATGTTACTTTCATCATCAAATGAAAGTAATTCATTATTTTGACAAGATAAGATAATAGCCCCAGGTATTATCTTATTATCCAGAAGATAAGATGATATTTTCTTTGCTCTTGATTCATCAAGAGTCCTTTGAAATCCTTTTTCTAAGTCCTCATTTACCCTTGAAACTCTGGCTGTCTTTACTAATTCATCTGGCGTCATTGAAGTAAGGAAAAAAGAAGTTTCTCCACGACTAAGATTTATTGCGAGTTTTTTTATTTTTGCCACAATCAACCACCTAGAATAGGTTAATTACACAAGGTATCAATTAGAATAACATAGTGTATAATACTTACCAGCTATGGAAAACAAAAAAAACAATGTTTCAATTATTTAATAATCATATAGGTGTTTATTTTACTCCCATACGAGTTGCCTGTGTCAACCTTAACGCAAGGTTTTCCATCACAGGTTCTGGTATTAGCCAATGGAGCTTTCAGCTCCCACTCAGCTTTCTTTGCCTGCATCCGGGCAATCTGACTATAACCATCATTCATAAACTGACCTGCTCCCCGTTAATCAACACTAAGTGCTATTAACTACTTCCGCTTCTGGCACAAAGCGGACATTTTCCCTGAACTGTAACTAATAGCCTGAAGCCGACGATCGGTGGGCAGCCTGCCCCTGAATGCCGCTTCAGCGGCATGGAGGCACCAGATGATGCCACATGTAGGGCCGAAGCTCATTGCGCCGTACGCCCGGCGTAGCCGGTTACACCCTAATAAATCCTGCCCTATCCCTCCCTGAACAGCATGAACCCGCTTTCAGCAATGAATACGCTCAGGTAACCCCTTTTAACCCCGGTGAGCGGGCTTCGCGGCGCTTGCTACGTGCAGTGCGAGGTTTCCGGGACCTTAGCTTGCTGCTGACGCTTAAGGGGGGTGTATTGATGCATTCAGCGAAACCATGGAACTTAACAGGGTAGCTGTTTAGCCGAATCGGTTTAGCACTTTCATTTTTTTTAACTATGCTTACCTCATGCCCGGCTTACAGAGCCGCCTGGTAAAAATTCTTTCATATTCACTGCGTTGCCGCTGGCAGCGCGCTGTCTCATCAACTACCGGCGTAAAAACCGGTCTTAGAGGAGAAATCATGTCTACAACGCATCGTCCAAAACCTCCCTTCCCGGAACAGCCACAACAGTGGCCTGGCAGCACGAACGAAATGCAGCCGAAACCCGACCACGGTGAAACCAGCTACAAAGGCTCCGGCAAGCTAACCGGCAAAAAAGCCATTATCACCGGCGGCGACTCAGGCATTGGCCGGGCAGTGGCCATCGCCTACGCCCGTGAAGGCGCCGACGTGCTGATCTCTTACCTTGATGAACATGAAGACGCCAAAGAGACGGCTCGCCTGGTTGAAGAGGCGGGACAAAAAGCGGTGCTGGTTGCCGGAGACGTTACCGAGTCCGCGCATTGCAGGGACATTGTGCAGAAGGCGGTTGACGCCTTTGGCGAGGTCAACATCGTGGTCAATAACGCGGCTTTCCAGATGACCCGTAACTCGCTGGAAGAAATCAGCGATGACGAGTTTGACCGCACCATGAAAACTAATCTTTATGCGATGTTCCATATCTGCAAGGCTGCGGTTCCGCATATGCCACCAGGCGGCTCAATTATCAACACCGCCTCGGTCAACGCCGACCAGCCGAAGCCAAAGCTGATCGCCTACTCCGCGACGAAAGCCGCCATTATCAATTTCTCCGGTAGCCTGGCCGCCCTGCTTGCCGAAAAAGGCATCCGTGCTAACGCCGTGGCGCCGGGCCCAATCTGGACGCCGCTGATCCCAACCACCATGCCGGTTGAGCAGGTGAAACAGTTTGGTAGCGAAGTGCCGCTTAAGCGCGCGGGTCAACCTGCCGAACTGGCCGCTCCTTATGTGATGCTGGCCAGCGACGAAGCCAGCTATATCTCCGGCGCGACCATCGCCGTCACCGGCGGCGTTGCCGTTATCTGATTTTTCCGGCGTCAAGGCCTGACGCCGGTACCGGTTCTTTCCTCGCTGTCACCGCTGAAATATTACCTGCACGGGTAAAGAATCGCTTTCTGTAAGGAGCTGGATTATGGACGCTTATCCTTTGCAGCTGACGCTGCCGATGGCTTACCACATCTTCGGCGGAGAGCTGATCAAAACACGTCTGGGCAAGGCGAACCTGCCCGATAAACGGATTGCGGAAACCTGGGAAGTCAGCGACGTGGACGGCATGATCGCCACGGTGAAAAACGGCTCGCTGAGCGGTAAAACCCTGCGTGAGCTGGCTGAACAATTTCCCGACGAGCTGGTTGCGCCCGGCTGGAGAGGCCCGCACTTTCCGCTGCTCACCAAATTCATTGATGCCAGCGGCATGCTGCCGGTGCATCTTCACGCCAACGATGAGGCAGCGCAGCGGCTTGAGCAGCAGCCCAATGGCAAAACCGAAGCCTGGCATATTCTCTGGGCCGCACCGGGTGCGACCTGCCTGGTAGGCATCAAACCGGGTATTGGTCAGCAGCAGCTGCGCGCTGCCCTGCTGGCGGAGAAGTACGATGAGGTGATGCCTCGTAAACCGGTAAAAACGGGCGATACGTTTTATATTCCTGGCGGCATGCTGCACACGTTCGGGCCGGACACGCTGATTTATGAAATTGAACAAACCTCGAATATTCAACAGCACGCCATGCCGTGGCGGATGGAAGATGGCAGCAAGCTCTCCGCCCAGGAGCGGGAAAAGAATATTGATGCTCTGCTGGCCGAGCTGCGCCCGGAACTCACTACTGAACCCCAGCCGGGCCTGAAGCTGGAAGAAACGTCCCAGTTGAGCCGCCTGATCTGCTGCGCCGGGCCTTATTTCGCGCTGGAGCGCTGGAAGCTGTCGGGTTCATACCGTTATCAGTACAGCGGCGCCCGCATCGTCTCCAGCCTTGGCGACCCGCTACAAATTACCGCTAATGGAGAAAGCTGGACGCTGGAGCGCGCAGAAACCTTCCTGCTGCCTTCCGCGCTCGGCGACGTTACCTTTAGCGGCACAAGTGAGGTGCTGGTAGGCTACGTTCCTGATTTACAAAAGGATGTTATCGCACCTTTGCAGGCACGTGGCTACAGCGAGCACGCTATTGCCCAACTGGGTGATGTGCACGACAAACTGCGTTAGGAGATTCTATGCTGCCTTACAGCCTGCATGGCCAGGCAACCGACACGCCGACGTTCGTGCTGTTGCACTATCTTGGCGGTTCACGCCATACCTGGTATCCGACTATTTGCTGGCTGGACGCCCATCATCAATGCGTTGCGCTGGATACGCCCGGCTTCGGTGATGCTCATCATATTGAAGGTTACGACGTGGCCGCTATGGTTGCGCACGTCGATCGAACAATTCGTCAACTGGAACTGCGTAATTGCATTCTGGTGGGCCATTCCATGACCGGAAAAGTGGCGCTGGCCCTGGCGGCAGAGCAGCCGGACTACCTGCGAGGGCTGGTACTGGTTGCACCCTCACCGCCGGGCCCCCAGCCGATGACTGACGAAGCCAGGCAGAGCCAGATTGCGTATCGTGCCAGCCGGAAGGAAGCTGAAGCCTTTGTGGACACCGCAGCCCACGATCGCCTGCCCGATCTCCTGCGCGAGATTGCCATCCACGACGCGCAGCGTGCCAACCTTAATGCCTGGCGTGCCTGGCCGGAAGAAGGCAGCCGCGAAGACTGGACCAGCCGCATCGGACGGGTTGACTGTCCGGCTTTGTTGGTGGCCGGCTCGGAAGATGACCAGGTGCCGTCGGCGGAGGAGCAAAAGCAGCTGACGCTTTCACATTTGCCCAACGGACAACTGGAGGTGATAGCCAGCGCCGGGCATCTGATGCCGATGCAAACGCCTGAAACGCTGGCGAGACTGATGCTGGATTTTGCTGCCGAACTGGCTTAAACGGACGGGGAGAAATCCCCGCTCCCCTTTCCCTTCCGTTTGTCTTATCCACTTTACCTTATCAGCCCGTGCAATCATGTCACACTTCGCCGTCGTGTTAACGGCATTGCTATGTTAAAAATGGTTGCCTGAATAATAATTTATTTCCCCTCTGCCAACAGGAGGCCCGGTGGAAAGACTGGACTGCGAAAGAATGTTTATCGCCGTAATGGAAACAGGGAGCTTCACCGCCGCCGCTAAACGCATCGGCACCAGTCATGGTCAGGCTTCCAAACTCGTTTCTCGCCTTGAGAATGAGTTAGGTGTGCAGCTGTTTCGTCGCAGCACTCGCGCGCTGACCGCTACCGATCCTGGCATTGCCTATTACGATAAAATCCGAACGGTGGTCGCCGAATATGATGCGCTGAATGATGCTATTCGTAACAGTTCCGCGTCGCCAGCAGGACGGATACGCATTTCCGTGCCGGTGACGTTTGGCACCCGGCAGCTGACGCAGCCACTGATCGCCTTTGCCCGACGCTATCCCGACATTGAAATTGACGTCAGTTTTGCCGACCGCGTGGTCAACGTGGTGGATGAAGGTTTTGATCTGGCGCTGCGCATTGGTAACCTGGCTGACAGCAGTCTGATAGCGAGAAAGCTTTGCGATATCCATATTCTGACCGTCGCCTCGCCGCACTATCTGGCGCAAAAAGGCATACCTGAACACTTGCAGGCGCTGGCAGAGCATGACTGCATTATTGATACCAACTTTCGTGACCCTTTCCGCTGGGCTTTCCAGCAGGATGAACAAGTGTTGCCACTGCCGGTGAACGCACGGCTGAAATTTTCGAATGCGGAAGTTTGTCTTGAAGCGGCCGCTGGCGGCCTTGGCATCGCCCGCGTTCCGACCTTTGTCGCCAGTGAGGCGCTAAGACAAAAATCGGTGGTGCCGGTGTTGGAAGATTTTGCCTTGCCGCCACTGGGCCTGTTTGCCGTCTATCCTCCGGCAAAATATCTTGCGCACAAATCCCGCACCTTTATCGACTTTCTGATTGAAAATTTCGCGGGTCAGCCTGAGTGGGAAAAAGGCTGGTGACCATTTCCATTCAGGAACAAATCTTGCGCTAAATAAGCGGATAATCATCATTCTGGAAATAAGTTATCTTCCTTTCATCAACTGACTGAGAGGAAATCATCATGACCGACAACCGTACTGCACCCTTTGCTGCTTTGATACTGCGTATCTCGTCAGGCATTCTGTTTCTCGCCCACTTCGGCCTGAAATTCTTTGTCTTTACACCCGCTGGCACCGCCAAATTTTTTGCTTCGCTGGGACTGCCCGGCGGCCTCGCTTATCCGATCATGGCCGTTGAGCTGATCGGCGGTATCGCCCTGATCCTCGGGGCCTGGACGCGCATTGTCGCCGTTGTGCTGATCCCGGTGCTGCTGGGTGCCATCGCTACCGTTCACGGCCCGGCAGGGTTTTTCTTTACCGATACCAACGGCGGCTGGGAGTTTCCCGCGTTCTGGATTATCGGTTTGATCACGCTTGCGCTAATGGGCGATGGCAAATATGCCATCAGGCCAACGCTGGCAGGACGCTGATGGCGATTGCTGACCGGCTAAAGCCTGTACCCGTCTTACGCTAAGTCCTGACGGCCGTTTTTCTGCCGATCAGGATTTTTGCGTGAAGGGCGTTCGGTTGAACGATAAAACAAATAATTAACACCCGTGGTTTAAACAGGTTTATATTATTTTTTAATCAGTTATCAATCCGTTAGCCCGGCCGCCCGCTCTGACAGGGCCGCCACAGAGAGGAACAGCGCGTGGTAATAACCATCCCGGAACACCTGATCCCGACCGATCCCCGCTTCGGTTGCGGCCCATCCCTGATTGAACTCGATGACCTGACCCGTTTGCAGGAGTACGGGCCGCATCTGTTGGGAACCAGCCATCGTAAAGAACCCGTGCGGGCTTTGTGCCGCGACATTCAGCAAAATCTAAGGGCCTTTTTATCGGTTCCGGATGATTACAGCATCGTATTGGGTAACGGTGGCGCAACGGCGCTGTTCGATATGGTTGGGCTGGGACTGGTCAGAAAGCGCATTGCTCACCACGTTTGCGGCGAATTTTCCGATAAGTGGTTTAAAGCCTCCGATCGCATTCCCTGGATCGAAGCGCAGAAAGTGGCGGTAGATTATGGTCAGGCCAATCAGACGTTTGTTACTGAAAACGTTGATGTGGTGGCCTGCACGCTGAATGAAACATCGACAGGTGTCATGAATCCACGTTTGCCTGAAGTGGGTGAAGCGTGCCTGCTGGCCGTTGATGCCACCAGCGGTGCCGGACAAATTGCCTGTGACTTATCACGCGTGGATCTGTTCTTTTTCTCGCCACAAAAAGTTTTCGCCAGCGAAGGCGGACTGTTCGTGGCTATTTTGTCGCCCAAAGCCAAAGCACGGGTAGCCGAGATCGCCGCCGACAGTAACCGCTATATTCCTGTGTTCGCCGACTGGCGTCTGGCGCTGAGCAACAGCGAGCAGCAGCAAACTTACAATACGCCAGCCGTGGTCACGCTGTTTCTCTTTGCCAGACAGGCGCAGCGGATGAATCAGCTGGGATTTGCCGAGGTCGAGCGTCAGGCCGCAGCCAAAGCAGAATGGATCTACCAGTGGGCGGAGCAAAAAGCATATCTGTCCGCTTACGTCACCGATCCTGAATTCCGTTCCACTACGGTAGCCGCGATTGATGTCGCCGAACGAATTTCCGTCGATAAATTAACGCGTTTTTTGGATGAGCAAGGACTGGTACACGGTATTGAAGGCTATCGGGCATTGGGCCGCAACCAGCTGCGGATTGCGCTGTTCCACAATATCGCTTATGCCGATCTGCAAAAGCTTACCGCGCTGATCGACTATCTGATTGAAAGCAAAGAATTTAACGCTTGATGCCTAAGGTGCGGCTGTCCGGTATTAGCAGGATGGCTGCATTTAGCATTCACATCAGCAAACAGGCAGTTTTGAGCAATAAAAGGAAAGTACGACGAAAAACAGCGCGTGAATCGCAATGATTATCAAAATAAGGAATGCTGGAGCAGAGAAGAAAGGATTTGGTGGAGATAAGCGGGATCGAACCGCTGACCTCTTGCATGCCATGCAAGCGCTCTCCCAGCTGAGCTATACCCCCACAACAAAAAACCGGTTTTTCGCGGCCAAATCGTCTGGTGAAGATTTGGTGGAGATAAGCGGGATCGAACCGCTGACCTCTTGCATGCCATGCAAGCGCTCTCCCAGCTGAGCTATACCCCCGAGCCGAAAAACCTTTGTCGTCTTGACGGCGTGGATAATATGAAACGAGGCAAGGGGTGTCAACGGCAAATTCACAATCTGTGTTTGATCGCTGAAAAAGAAGCCAGAAGAGCGGTGCCGTGATGATATTTACAGCAACAGCCGCAGCATAATCCTCCTCAATACTACCGACGGTGGCGATCAAATGATGCCCAGAACGCAATTAATCGATGTTCAGGCTGCAATCACGAGACGTGCCAACCAATCCTGTAAACAGAGCGTTAAAACCCCGTTTTATTACGCTTGTTTTTGTTAATTTCCCGTGCAAAACTTCTCGCGTTTTCGAAGGCCAGTCCCCTGCCCGCGCCGGATACACGCGTTTCCGCTGCGGTGGATTTAGCCATTCTTCCTTTACTACACCAGAATCAGAGCCACTATGTCCTTGCATTCACCTAAAGAAATCGCGGCGGTCGCCATTCAGGCCGGTATCGCCAAAAGTCATTCTTCTGTCGCTAACCTGCTCATCCTGGGTTTTTTAGCTGGTGCTTTTATTGCCATCGGCTTTTTACTGGATTTGCACGTCATTAACCAACTGCCTGCGGACTGGGGTTCATTTGGCGGTCTGCTGGGCGCAGCCGTGTTCCCGGTCGGTATTATTCTCACCGTGCTGGCTGGCGGTGAATTGCTTACCGGCAATATGATGACCATGCCAATTGCTTTCTTTGCCCGCAAAGTAAGCGGATATGGCGTAATTCGTAACTGGTTCTGGGTCACCATCGCCAACTTTATTGGCAGTATTGCGGTTGCCTGGTTCTTTGGTCATCTGCTGGGCATGACGGAAGGCGACTATCTGAAAAAGACCGTCGCGATAGCAACAGCTAAAGTCCATACCGATTTTATGCACGCGTTTATTTCAGGTATTGGCTGTAACTGGCTGGTTTGTCTGGCGACCTGGCTGGCTTTTGCCAGTAAAGATGTGGTCGGTAAAATCTTCGGTATGTGGTTCCCGGTAATGGCTTTCGTTGCCATTGGTTTCCAGCACGTCGTGGCAAATATGTTTATTGTTCCTGCGGCTATTTTTGCTGGCCAGCTGAGCTGGGCCGACTATCTGCCAAACTTTGCGGCGGTATTTTTAGGTAATACCGTTGGCGGCGCAGTCTTTGTTGGTCTTGCCTACTATATGGCTTATCGCCCACAAACTCAGTCTGCTTCCGTATAAGGCCATCGCCTGTTTCCCTCTGTCAGCAGGCAGAGGGAACGCCCAAATTCAATCTCCCGTTTAGTAACAGCTTCGGATAACTCTTATCTGTTAGTTGTTCAGACAATAAATTCCTGTAATATGTCCTCGTTACATATAAACGCAAAAAGGATATTGCATAATGAAAAAGGAATGGTTAACGCCGGAAGAACTGGCGCAGGAAACGGGTTTTAGTCGTCAAACGATTAATAAATGGGTCAAGAAAGAACAGTGGACTACCGTGCCGAAACCCGGTGTTCAGGGCGGAAAAGCCCGAATGATCCATATTGACGAGAATGTCAGAAACTTTCTCAAGTCGACCCGCCATGTTGCTGAGCCGACAGCCACCTACCGCGTCACCCAAAACTCTCTCCCTGCACTGTTAATGACGTCTCTTCAACAGATGAACAGCGAAGAACAAGAAAAGCTTTACGCTCTATTGTTACGCGAAGGCATACAGGGGATGCTGCTCCGACTCGATATTTCTCAGTCTGAGACGTAAAAAAAACCGGCCAACTGGCCGGTTTCTTGTTTCTGCCTTAACGTCAGGCCTGAGCTTCACGGGCTGCAATGTAGCCCAACGCTTTTTCAATTCGCGCAACGGTGCGAGAGCGACCAATAGCCTGTACCGTCACGTCCAGCGCTGGCGACTGACCTGCACCGGTCACCGCTACACGCAGCGGCATACCGACTTTACCCATTCCCACTTCCAGCTCGTCTGCCGCTGCCTGAATCGCCTGATGCACATTTTCCGCGCTCCAGTCGGCAACCGCGGCCAGCTTATCACGCACGACCTCCAGCGGCTGGCGAGCGACCGGACGCAGATGTTTTTTCGCGGCATCCGCATCGAACTCTTCAAAATCCTCATAGAAATAGCGACAGGAAGCCGCCATCTCTTTCAGCGTTTTGCAGCGTTCGCCCAGCAGTTTAACCAGCTGAGCCAGTTCAGGCCCGGTGCGGGTGTCGATGTTTTCCTGCTCGATATGCCATTGCAGATGCGTGGCGACATATTCCGGTGCCAGCGTGGTGATGTAATGATGGTTCAGCCACTGCAATTTTTCAGTATTGAACGCGCTGGCCGATTTGCTGACCGCATTGAGATCAAACATCTGCTTCATTTCTTCAATGCTGAAAATTTCCTGATCGCCATGAGACCAGCCCAGACGCACCAGATAGTTCAGCAGCGCTTCAGGCAGGTAGCCATCATCGCGATACTGCATCACGCCTACCGCGCCGTGACGCTTGGAGAGCTTTTTACCGTCATCACCGAGGATCATCGAAACGTGCGCATAGACCGGAACCTGTGCACCAATCGCTTTCAGGATATTAATCTGACGCGGCGTGTTATTGATATGGTCTTCGCCACGGATAACGTGGGTGATTTCCATATCCCAGTCATCGATCACGACACAGAAGTTGTAGGTCGGGGCGCCATCGGTACGACGAATGATCAGATCGTCCAGTTCCTGGTTGCTGAACTCGATTGGGCCACGGATCTGGTCGTCAAAAATCACCGATCCTTCCTGCGGGTTGCGGAAACGCACGACGCAAGGCTCATCAGCAGCATGATGTTCGTGGCTGTCACGGCAGCGGCCGTCATAGCGAGGTTTTTCATTGTTCGCCATTTGCGATTCACGCAAGGCTTCCAGACGTTCTTTGGAGCAGTAGCATTTGTACGCTGTACCCGCGTCCAGCATTTCGTCGATAACGGCGTTATAACGATCAAAACGTTTGGTCTGATAATACGGGCCTTCGTCCCAGTCGAGGTTCAGCCAGTTCATGCCATCCATAATCGCGTCGATAGCCTGCTGCGTTGAACGTTCCAGATCCGTATCTTCGATACGCAGTACAAATTCACCGCCCTGATTGCGGGCAAACAGCCAGGAATAGAGTGCGGTACGAGCGCCGCCAACGTGCAGGTAGCCAGTTGGGCTTGGGGCGAAGCGGGTTTTGATTTTCATTAACAGCTGCCTTATTACGCTATTAGAGTCGGCCATCGCCGGGGGGTCTGGTAAAGACCAAAAGAAAGTGGGCAACATTCTATCATCTGAAGACGATTCCTCAACGGCAAACCCCTGCTTACTCACGGCCTTTGCTGTAAAAGGCAACAGGCGGCTGTTGTTTTTGCACAAAAGCCCAACATCCTGTTTAAATTTAAGACGAACGAACATTTTTGCCAGAAAAACCGTTGACTCATTTCCCGCGATCCCTATAATGCGACTCCACACAGCGGGGGTGATTAGCTCAGTTGGTAGAGCATCTCCTTTACACGGAGGGGGTCGGCGGTTCGAGCCCGTCATCACCCACCACTCTAAACGGTGGCTCCGCAGTGTTAAGTAAGACCAGAATTCTTCAGGATGGGTGATTAGCTCAGTTGGTAGAGCATCTCCTTTACACGGAGGGGGTCGGCGGTTCGAGCCCGTCATCACCCACCATTCTGAATGCATTTTGTGAGAAGTACCGAAGTGGGTGATTAGCTCAGTTGGTAGAGCATCTCCTTTACACGGAGGGGGTCGGCGGTTCGAGCCCGTCATCACCCACCACTTCGGGTCGTTAGCTCAGTTGGTAGAGCAGTTGACTTTTAATCAATTGGTCGCAGGTTCGAATCCTGCACGACCCACCAATGTAGAAAGGCGCCCTAAAGGCGCCTTTTTGCTTTTCTGCGTTTGTAGCATCGTCTAAAAATCAAAATCAAATTACGAGTCTGGCGCCACAGCAATCACCCAACCCACCGCTTCGCTTACGGATTCTTATCATTTCTTTTACTCTTTTCCGCATCAAGTCTCAGTCATCGCTGACCGATAACCGTATTGACCTATCACTAAGGAGACAGCGATGACGACTATCAGTACCAGCACCACCACTTCAATCGGTTCCGGCAGCTCCGGCAGCGGTTCCAGCTCGCAGATCGCCTCACTGAACAAGCAGATCACCACGCTGCAAACTCAGCTGAAAACCATCGATAAGGACACTACCCTTACCGACGAGCAGAAAACGCAGCAGGAACAGCTGATTAAAAACCAGATCCAAATGATTGAAGCGCAGATTGCTCAGCTGGAACAGAAGCAGGCAGAGAAATCAGCAGATAAAAAAGACGACCAGAAAGAAACAACCGCGACTAAAGCGGCAGATGGTGTTAACCGTCCGACCTCAACTAATTCGCTTAACGTTTATATCTAAAACGCTGGCGTGAGTTCTCGTTGTTGCGTCAGCAGGATCGCCTGCTGACGCACTTCCTGCCAGATAACTTCAGCCGCTGGCGTCAGCGAGCGGTTTTTACGTCTTATCAGCATAATTGAGCGATTAATCTCTGGCTCTATACGCCTGACCAGCAGCGGCCTGCCCTGCGGCAGCGGCAATGCCAGCGCAGGCAGAATACTGATGCCTATCCCTGCTTCTACCATCGGGTAAAGCGTTGCCGGATGGCCAATTTCCTGTACGATTTCCGCCTCAACCCGTTGCGCCCGCAGCGCCTCGTCAATCAGCACACGACTGCCGGATGAGTAATCTTGCAGCACCAGCTGGCGATTACTCAGCATTTCCCAACGGACCATTTGTTGATCCGCCAGCGGATCGTCCTGGCGGCAAAGCAGTAAAAAAGGCTCGTCCAGAATCGCCTCACACTCAAAGTCATCAACCTGTAGCGGGCCAATAGCAATGCCAAAATCGACCTCTGCGTTGCGGATACTCTGCAATACCCATTGCTGGGGTCGGTCGCGCAGCATTATTTTGATATCAGGAAAGCGCAGCTGACTGGCAGCCAGGCACTGTGGCATCAGATGCGCGGAAATGGTTTGGCTGGCGGCAACACGCACGGTGCCGCTTCGCTGCTGACCATAGCTGCGCACATCGAGCAGGGTTGTATTCAGTTCCTCAAGCAAGCGCTCCAGACGGCTGGCAAGCTGTTCGCCTGCCTCGGTAAGAAGCACTTCGCGGGTGGTGCGGTCGAGTAACCGAATCCCCATTTCCGTTTCCAGCTCTTTAATACTGTGGCTCACCGCAGACTGGCTAAGGCCAATCATCTGCCCTGCCTGACTGAAACTGCCCTGTTGGGCAACGGCAACAAACACCCGCAGCTGCCGTAGCGTGTAATTCATCGATTTTACTCATAGATGCATTCAATAAATCAATTTTATTTCTAAAACCCGGCGGCGCACAATAGCGCCATGATTTTTTTAACTGGGCGTTAACAAATGCGTATTTTTCGTCTTGACCCGCTGATGGTAAAACTGATCGTCACCGTACTGCTGGCGAGTTTTCTGCCTGCACGCGGTTATTTTGTTGAAATTTTTGAATGGCTGACAACGGCGGCGATTGCCCTGCTTTTCTTTATGCACGGCGCAAAGCTTTCCCGCGAAAAAATTATTGCTGGCGGTGGCCACTGGCGGCTGCATTTGTGGGTAATGTGCAGCACCTTCGTTATTTTCCCGCTCCTTGGGCTGCTATTTGTCTGGTGGCACCCGCTGCCGGTCAGCGCTGAAATTTATACCGGATTCCTTTATCTTTGCATTTTGCCTGCTACCGTACAGTCTTCTATTGCGCTGACCTCCCTGGCCGGCGGTAACGTTGCCGCAGCGGTCTGTAGCGCTTCAGCGTCAAGCCTGCTCGGCGTTTTTATCTCCCCACTGTTGGTCGGGCTGGTGATGAATGTTCATAGCGATGCGGCCGGCGGCAACCTGGAGCAGATTGGTAAAATCATGCTGCAACTGCTGCTGCCTTTCGTTCTGGGGCACATTTCACGTCGCTGGATTGCGGATTGGGTTGAAAGGCATCGTAGCCTGATTGGCAAAACGGATCAGACCTCCATTTTGTTGGTGGTCTACTCTGCGTTCAGTGAAGCGGTGGTAAACGGTATTTGGCACCGTGTTGGCGCAGGTACGCTGCTTTACATTGTAGCGGGTAGCCTGGGCATCCTGTTTGTGGCGCTGGCGATTAATCTCCTGGCGGCCCGCCTGTTCGGGTTTAACCGTCCGGATGAGATTACTATCCTGTTTTGTGGTTCGAAGAAAAGCCTGGCGAACGGCGTCCCGATGGCCAATATTCTGTTCCCTTCCGCAGCGGTCGGGATTATTGTCCTGCCATTAATGATTTTTCACCAGGTACAATTGATGGTCTGCTCAATGCTGGCGCAGCGCTATAAAAGAGCCGGTGAGAAGCTGATTGCCCAACAGCAACAAGAAAACACGCCGCGCAAAGCGGTGGTTGAATCGCAGAAATAAACAGTAAGGGGGAGCCAGGCTCCCCCTTGCATCACTGATGTGATGCGTTGCGTTTGCAGCCAGTCTCTAGTCTTTGCGTAAAGGCTTCACTAAACCTTCCAGACCTTCCACTTTTATCGCTAACGTCAGCTGCATCAGCTCCCCCAGATGCCCGGCCGGGAACTCGCCTTTACGGGCAAACCACAGCAGATAGGGTTCAGGTAAATCGATCAGCATGCGCCCTCTGTATTTTCCAAAAGGCATCGCCGTATTCGCGATTTCGATCAGGTGTTCTTTTTCCATTTAGTCACCCAGGAGCCGAATCATCTCCGCTTCGTCAATCACTTCAATCCCCAGTTCCTGCGCTTTCGCCAGCTTGGAGCCAGCGGCCTCACCGGCAATAACCAGATCGGTTTTTTTCGAGACGCTACCACTCACTTTGGCACCCAGCGCAGTCAACCGGTCTTTAGCTTCATCGCGGGACAGTAGGGTCAGTGAACCGGTCAGCACCACCGTTTTACCGGCGAAAGGACTGTCGATCTCCTCAGCCTTAATCACGGCAACCGCCGGCCAGCTAATACCGGCCTCTTCTATCAGCTGACGAATAACCTCACGGTTGCTCTCTTCATCCATAAAATTACGAACGTGAGCGGCAACCACGGTTCCGACATCCTGCACGGCGATTAACGCCTCAAGATCGGCTGCCATAATTTTTTCCAGCGAGCCGAAATGCGCCGCCAGGTTGGCGGCTGTCGCTTCACCAACTTCGGTAATGCCTAATGCATACAGGAAGCGTGCCAGCGTGGTATGACGTGATTTATCGAGCGCATTAACGACGTTTTGCGCCGATTTCGGCCCCATACGGTCTAAACCAGTCAGCTTGCCTGCGGTGAGCTGATAAAGATCGGCCGGGGTTTTGACGTATTCCTTTTCCACCAGCTGATCGATAATTTTATCGCCCATACCGTCAACGTCCATGGCGCGGCGAGAGACAAAATGCTTCAGCGCGCCTTTACGCTGTGCGCCGCAAATTAAGCCGCCGGTACAGCGGGCAACGACTTCGCCTTCCACACGCTCAACGTCCGAGCCGCACACCGGACAATGCGTTGGGAATTCTACCGCTCTGGCATCGGCGGGGCGATCGGCTTCAACCACACCCACCACCTGCGGAATGACATCACCGGCACGCCTGATAATCACGCGATCGCCAATGCGCAGCCCAAGGCGATCGATCTCGTCCGCATTATGCAGCGTGGCGTTGCTGACCATCACGCCAGCCACCTGCACAGGTTCAAGCCTTGCCACAGGCGTAATAGCGCCGGTACGGCCTACCTGGAATTCGACATCACGAACCCTGGTCATCTGTTCCTGCGCGGGGAATTTAAAGGCGACGGCCCAGCGAGGCGCGCGAGCAACAAAGCCCAGCTGCTCCTGGAGATCCTGAGAATCGACCTTGATGACCACACCGTCAATATCGAACCCAAGCGTGGCGCGATCCTGCTCGACCTGACGGTAGAATGCCAATACGTCGTCCGGTGAATGACAAAGCCGGATGCGATCGCTAACCGGTAATCCCCAGGCTTTAAACTGCTGTAACCGCGCAAGGTGGCTGCGCGGCATTTCGCCACCTTCCAGTAATGCTAAACCGTAGCAGAAGAAGGTTAACGGGCGTTTTGCGGTGATGCGTGGATCAAGCTGGCGCAGCGATCCCGCAGCGGCATTACGCGGATTAGCAAAGACTTTAGTTCCGGTACGGCGCGCCTCTTCGTTTAGTGCTTCAAAGCCGTTTTGCGGCATAAAGACTTCGCCACGAACCTCAACGCGTGCAGGAATGTTCTCGCCATGAAGGCGCAGAGGGATAGCACGAATGGTTCTGACGTTGGCAGTGATATTTTCACCCGTCGTGCCATCGCCGCGCGTAGCGGCACGCACCAGCAGGCCATTCTCGTACAATAAGCTTACGGCCAGGCCATCCAGCTTAAGCTCACAACAGAAAGTGATGTCGTCAACGCTTTTGAGGCGATCCTGGACGCGCTTGTTGAAAGCCCGATAACTCTCTTCATCAAAAGCATTATCCAGCGAGAGCATCGGCACTTCATGACGCACCTGCTCAAAAGCGCTGAGCGGTGCAGCCCCGACACGCTGAGTCGGCGAATCTGGCGTTATCAGGTCAGGATGAGCCTCTTCCAGCTTGCGCAGCTCGCCCATCAGGCGATCATATTCAGCATCTGGTACAACAGGCTCATCAAGGACGTGATACTGGTATTCGTAATGGCGAAGCGTGGTTTGAAGTGAAATAATTTTGTCTTGTACGGATTCCATAGCGGCACCATAGCGATAAAAAACCCCCGACGGGCGGGGGTCTTGTCATACGAGGATTAAGGCAGATTAATGAATCAGGCGTTCGCCTCAATCACGTCACGAATGCGGTTTTTATACGTTTCCAGCTTTTGCGGCGTCATCATCCGACGCTCATCATCCAGCACCACGCCGCCAACATCATCGGCAATACGCTGGGCCGACTGTAACATCAGCTTGAAGTTCTGATTCGCATCACCGTAAGAAGGCACCATCATAAAGATAGATACGCCCGGCGTGGTGAAATCAGCCATTTCGTCGGGATTGAAAGAACCCGGTTTCACCATATTGGCGAGGCTGAACAGTACCGGGCCGCTGCCTGCCGGGCTGAGATGACGATGGAAAATATTCATTTCGCCAAACTGGAAACCGGCCTGCAACATACCTTGCAACAGGGCTTCACCATTCAGTTCACCGCCTGCGTGGGCGCTGACGTGCAGCACCAGAACGGTCTCTTTTGGACGTTCCTGTACCGGTGTCGCTACTTCAGGCTTCACCGGTTCCGCTACGGGTTCTGGCTCAGGCGCTTCAGGCTCTGCAACGGGTTCTGGCTGAGGAGCCTGACTCACCACCGGCTGTGGGCTAACCGGCTGCGGCGGGCGCTGTGGTGACGGCGTACGCTGCGGCTCAGGCTGCCGATGAGTTGCCGGTGCAAGAGTGGGTTCATCATCGTAGTCATCTTCAGACGGCAAATCTCCGCCAAAGAGCGGATCGCGTTCAGGTTGCTCATCAACCGGCTGCTGATGACGAACGGGTTCAGGCTGAGCGCGAGGCTTAACCGGACGCGGCTGCGCCTTTTCCTCAAAAACGCCTACGGCGGGCTCATCGTCTTCCTGGCGCGAACGGGGACGTTTTGCGCGCACTTCCTGAGCGCCGTCATCGACGTCGTCATAAGACTCTTCTCTGTCCTGTTTTAAACGTTTGTGAGGACGATCGCGAAAAACGGAAGAGCGCTCTTTACGGCTGGTCCAGAAGCCGTGAAGCAGAAGCGCTATTATAGCGATCGCGCCAACAACGATTAATATCAGACGCAAATCCTGCATCATTGTATTCTCTGTTGTTCCAATACCTTGCCACCGCGGCAAACTTTATCCCCTAACTGTATTTGCCCGGCTGCACAAGTGCAAGTCTGTACAGTATTTTCTGACAAATAAGCGTATTTAGACACGCTTATTTGCTGTTTTTTCGCGCAAAACCCCTCTGGTCAGCGCAAGCAGCTGGGTTATTATAGCCCGGCTCAGGCTGCCTAACAGAGGAAAACAGGACATGGCCCTTCAACGAACTCACGTTTCCGGTAACGGAATTCACTATTTTGCGCAGGGATGGCGACTGATAAACCTGCCCGGGATCCGCCGTTTCGTGATCGTTCCTCTGGTACTCAACTTTTTGTTAATGGGCGGCGCGTTTATCTGGCTATTCCTGCAACTGGGACACTGGCTGCCTGCCATGATGGCTTATGTGCCTGACTGGCTTCAGTGGCTCAGCTATTTGCTTTGGCCTCTGACGGTGATCTCTGTCGTGCTGGTATTCAGCTATTTCTTTTCAACGGTGGCTAACTGGATAGCCGCGCCGTTTTGCGGGCTGCTCGCCGAGCAACTGGAAGCAAAGCTGACCGGAAAACCGCTACCCGACAGCGGCTGGGCCGGTATGGTGCGTGATATACCGCGTATAATGAAACGTGAATGGCAAAAACTGGCCTGGTATCTGCCGCGCGCGCTGTTACTGTTCCTGCTCTATTTCATTCCAGGTTTTGGTCAAACGGTAGCGCCCGTGTTGTGGTTTTTGTTCAGTGCGTGGATGCTCTCTATTCAGTATTGCGATTACCCTTTCGATAATCACAAAGTGAGCTTTAAACAGATGCGTTCCGCACTCAAACAGAATAAAACGGATGTGATGCAGTTTGGCGCGCTGGTCAGCCTGTTTACGATGGTGCCCGTGCTGAACCTGGCCATTATGCCGGTGGCTGTCTGCGGCGCGACCGCCATGTGGGTGGATCACTATCGCAATGCGTTGGGACGCGTCAGGTAAGGCTTATGCCATTTCATACGTCCTTATTGCTACAGAACATATATATATACTATTTCTTCACTTCCTTGAAAAAATGAAGCGGGTATGATCCAGGCTGTTCCCAATATTTCATACAGTTAAGGACGGGCTATGAGTAAGATCTATGAAGACAATTCGTTAACAATCGGTCATACGCCACTGGTTCGACTGAACCGCATCGGTAATGGCCGTATTTTGGCGAAAGTGGAATCGCGTAACCCGAGCTTCAGCATCAAATGCCGTATCGGTGCCAATATGATTTGGGACGCGGAAAAACGAGGCATTCTCAAGCCCGGCGTAGAACTGGTGGAACCGACCAGCGGTAACACCGGCATTGCTCTGGCCTATGTCGCTGCCGCTCGCGGTTATAAACTGACGCTGACCATGCCTGAAACCATGAGCGTAGAGCGCCGTAAACTGCTGAAAGCACTGGGTGCAAATCTGATCCTGACCGAAGGCGCTAAAGGCATGAAAGGTGCCATTACCAAAGCGGAAGAGATCGTTGCCGGCAATCCTGATAAATTTGTGCTGCTACAACAGTTCAGCAACCCGGCTAACCCGGAAATTCACGAAAAAACCACCGGCCCAGAGATCTGGGAAGATACCGATGGCGAAGTGGATGTCTTTATTGCCGGTGTAGGCACGGGCGGCACCCTGACGGGCGTGACGCGCTACATTAAAAACACGAAAGGTAAAAAAGACCTTATTGCGGTTGCGGTAGAGCCTACTGATTCTCCGGTTATCGCTCAGGCGCTGGCAGGCGAAGAGATCAAGCCAGGCCCACACAAAATTCAGGGTATCGGTGCCGGTTTCATTCCGGGTAACCTCGAACTGAATCTGATTGACCGCGTTGTGGCTATCACCAATGAAGAATCCATTTCGACCGCACGTCGTCTGATGGAAGAAGAAGGTATCCTTGCCGGGATCTCCTCTGGCGCAGCGGTTGCCGCAGCGCTGAAATTGCAGGAAGAGGAAGAGTTCGCCAATAAGAATATTGTCGTGATCCTGCCTTCTTCCGGTGAGCGTTACCTGAGTACCGCGCTGTTTGCCGATCTCTTCACCGAGAAAGAACTGCAGCAGTAATCTCTGTCACCGACAATTGCGCAAAAAAGCATCCTTTGGGGTGCTTTTTTGTGGAGCACGTCAAAGTTTTGCCATTCTCAACATTGCTTTTACCCTTGAGTGTCTGGTATCTAAGCTTTCAATTATTTCGAACCGCAAAATTAATCGCTGTGCTGATTCGATGCGGCTGAATCGATTTACCGGTTTGGCGCAACAGGAAGAATCGCGGCATAATGGGAAAGGGATAAGCGAGACAAAAATCGTTGATTTTAGCCCCGCCGCCACCCGCTCCTTAGCAGCGCATTTTTTGGCGCGTCTTTGTACGCAGGCCAGCGCGACTCCCAGGCTAAAGTCACGGTCCCAGGCTAGACTTTATGCCGATAACACCAAACCAAATTAAGTTGGGGAAACAGAATGTTCCAGCAAGAAGTCACAATTACTGCACCAAACGGTCTGCACACTCGCCCTGCCGCTCAGTTTGTAAAAGAAGCAAAAGCCTTTGCCTCTGAAATCACCGTCACCTCTAACGGCAAGTCTGCCAGCGCAAAAAGCCTGTTCAAGCTGCAAACACTGGGTCTGACTCAGGGCACCGTTGTGACGCTGTCGGCAGAGGGTGAAGACGAGCAGAAAGCCGTAGAGCATCTGGTTAAGCTGATGGCGGAACTTGAATAAGCCGTCGCTTTTCTTCCGCGGCTTGTACATTACTGCAAACATATTGATCGCGGACAGTTAGTCCGCGATGTTGTTTCGGTAAAGTATTCAACCGCCAGACGACAGCTCCAGGCGGGCGTTATCTGCCAATGGCTCAAGAGTGCGCCGACAGTTTCTGGATCGATCGCTCGCGATTATCAGTTATCAAAAAGGTAGGGTTATGATTTCAGGCATTTTAGCATCACCGGGTATCGCTTTTGGCAAAGCGCTTCTGCTGAAAGAAGATGAAATAGTCATCAACCGGAAAAAAATTACTACCGAACAGGTTGAGCAGGAAGTTCAGCGTTTTCTTGAAGGTCGCAGCAAAGCCGCCACGCAGCTGGAAGCGATTAAAATCAAAGCCGGTGAAACCTTCGGCGAAGAGAAAGAAGCCATCTTCGAAGGGCATATCATGCTGCTGGAAGATGAAGAGCTTGAGCAGGAAATCATAGCCCTGATAAAAGACGATCTGGCTTCTGCCGACGCGGCGGTGCACTCCGTCATTGAAGGCCAGGCGAAAGCACTGGAAGAGTTAGACGATGAGTATCTGAAAGAGCGTGCGGCTGACGTTCGCGATATCGGTAAGCGTTTACTGCAAAACATCCTTGGCTTGCACATCGTCGATCTGAGCGCTATTTCAGAAGAAGTTCTGCTGGTAGCGAAAGATTTAACGCCTTCAGAAACCGCACAGCTGAATCTGAACAAAGTGCTGGGCTTCATCACCGATTTGGGTGGCCGCACCTCCCACACCTCCATTATGGCGCGTTCTCTCGAACTGCCAGCCATTGTCGGCACCGGTTCTGTCACTTCACAAATTCAGAATGGCGATTATCTGATTCTCGATGGCGTTAACAACAATGTTTATGTTAATCCAACACCAGAGCAGATTGATGAGCTAAAAGCAATTCATAATCAGTATGTTACTGAGAAAAATGACCTCGCCAAGCTGAAAGATTTGCCCGCAATCACTCTGGATGGTCATCAGGTTGAAGTGTGCGCTAACATCGGTACCGTACGCGACGTCGCGGGTGCTGAGCGCAACGGTGCAGAAGGTGTCGGCCTGTATCGTACCGAATTCTTGTTCATGGATCGTGACTCTCTGCCCAGCGAAGAAGAGCAGTTCCAGGCTTATAAAGCCGTCGCAGAGGCGATGGGATCTCAGGCAGTTATCGTGCGTACGATGGATATCGGCGGCGATAAAGATCTGCCTTATATGAATCTGCCAAAAGAAGACAACCCGTTCCTGGGCTGGCGTGCAATCCGCATCGCCATGGATCGTCCGGAAATTCTGCATGCTCAGCTGCGCGCCATTCTGCGTGCTTCCGCCTTCGGCAAGCTGCGCATCATGTTCCCAATGATTATCTCTGTTGAAGAAGTTCGTACGCTGAAAGCCGAGCTGGAAACGTTAAAAGCGCAGCTGCGTACCGAAGGCAAAGCTTTTGATGAAAGCATTGAAGTCGGTATCATGGTGGAAACACCTGCTTCTGCCGCGATTGCTCATCATTTGGCCAAAGAAGTCGATTTCTTCAGCATTGGTACCAACGATCTGACGCAGTACACCCTGGCGGTCGATCGGGGCAATGACCTGATTTCTCATTTATACAACCCAATGACCCCTTCCGTGCTGACGCTTATCAAGCAAGTTATTGATGCATCTCACGCTGAAGGCAAATGGACTGGGATGTGTGGTGAGCTGGCTGGCGATGAACGTGCTACACTACTGTTACTGGGAATGGGGCTGGACGAGTTCAGCATGAGTGCCATTTCTATCCCGCGCATCAAAAAAATTATCCGTAACACGAATTTTGAAGATGCGAAGGCGTTAGCAGAGCAGGCTCTGGCTCAACCGACAGCGGAAGAGTTAATGAACCTGGTCAACAAGTTCATTGAAGAAAAAACACTCTGCTGATTACCCGCGAGACGCTGGCCAAATATTACTGCTTAGGAGAAGATCATGGGTTTGTTTTCAAAACTTTTTGGCGATAAGTCAGATACCGCATCTGGAGCCATTGAGATCGTAGCGCCGCTGTCTGGCGAAATCGTCAATATCGAAGACGTTCCAGACGTGGTGTTCGCAGAGAAAATTGTTGGCGACGGTATCGCTATTAAACCTACTGGCAATAAAATGGTAGCGCCGGTTGACGGCACCATCGGAAAGATTTTCGAAACCAATCATGCGTTCTCTATCGAATCAGACAACGGCATTGAGCTGTTTGTCCACTTCGGTATTGATACGGTTGAACTGAAAGGCGAAGGTTTTAAACGTATCGCTGAAGAAGGCCAGAAAGTGAAGAAAGGCGACGTCGTTATTGAGTTCGACCTGCCGCTGCTGGAAGAAAAAGCGAAATCCACGTTAACGCCGGTCGTTATCTCTAATATGGATGAGATTAAAGAGCTGGTTAAACTGACTGGTAGCGTAACCGTGGGCGAAACCCCGGTGATCCGCATCAGGAAGTAATCGGTCAGGCGTCCCGACTAAAGCCTCCTGAGCAGTCAGGAGGCTTTTTTTTGCGGTGAATTCAATGGCCGACAGCTAACGCTTCGCGCAGGTTTACCGGATCGGGCGTGGCGTCATTCAGATCGAGCTGCTGTTCAAGAATATCCAGATGTTCTTTCATCGCCATCTGCGCGCTGGCACCGTCGCCGCTCTGCAAGGCAGCAACGATTTTGCCATGCTCAAGGCACTGACAGGCGTGATTTTCGTTGCTTTGATACAGCGCCACAATCAGCGAGCTGCGTACCAGCAAATTAGCGAGGATTTCATTGAGTACCTGATTACCGCTGATTTTTGCCAACAGCAAATGAAAGCGGGAAAGCTGATGGACGATTTCAAGACGCTCGTTGTGCGCTATCGCCTCTTTTTCCGCCTGCTGCTGTTGCGCCAGTTCTTGTTGATGAGCAGCCATTTTTGCCGGGGTGATGTTGTCGATTACCGCGCTTTCAATCGCGCGGCGGGCGATAAACACTTCCACGGCCTCACGCGCTTCAGGACGTGCAACCATCGCTCCACGGTGAGGCTCAATGGTGACAATATGCTGCAATACCATACGCTGTAACGCCGCCTGCACATGATTACGGTTGGCGTTCAGCACCTCGACGATTTGCGCTTCGACCAGTCGCATTCCCGGCTTCAGTCTGTGCTGGGCGATAGCGCTCGATAAAGCTTCAACGATACGCTGCACTTCCTGCTGCTTACCCGGAACAGCCTTCCTCATCCCCTGCCCTCCAGCGTTACGTTTTTCCGGTAAGAATCATAGCACTGGCGCACACATTTAAACTAGCCAATGTGGAAGTTTGAGAGTTAGCTCAAGTCCGCCATCCTTACCGTTTACCGCACTGACTTCACCCTGATGCGCTAACAGGACTTTACGGACAATAGACAGTCCCAGCCCGTATCCCTTACCGGAAAGCGGCGAATTGACCCGGACAAAAGGATCGAAAATACTGGAAAGCTTGTCGGCATCGACGCCAGGCCCCTGATCGCTAACCGTAATGGTCAGCCAGTCATTATTCTGACGAAGATTGATTTTGACCTGCTGGCCCTGCATCGAAAACCGTAGTGCATTGCGCACGACGTTTTCCACAGCGGAACGGATCAGCTTGGCATCGCCTTTCACCGTATAATCGCTGTTCCGATCGGCGTAGAGCAGAATTTCCACGCCCGGTATCTGCGCTTCGTAACGCGCATCATTCGCGACCGCTTCCAACAAACCAAGCAGATCGAAATACTGCTCCTCAGGCACGCTCTGATGCTCAGTGCGCGACAAGGTCAGCAGCTCACCGATCATTTTGTCCAGCCGCCGGGCTTCTTCGTCAATACGATCTAAAGACTGCCCGACGGATTCCGGCGTTTGACGTGCCAGGCCGGTAGCCAGCTGTAACCGTGCCAGCGGCGAGCGCAATTCATGAGAAACATCGTGCAGCAGCTCTTCCCTCGCCTTTACCAGCACGGAAAGACGTTCCACCATGGCATCAAAATCCTGTGCCACCGTAGACAGCTCATCATGACGGCGACGCATTTTCGGAAACAAACGCACCGAAAGATCGCCTTTTGAGACGCGTTCAAAGCCGGCACGCAGCTGACGCATCGGCCTCGTCAGATTCCAGGCCAGAAAGAGGCTAAACAGTAACCCGCCGCCACCGGCCATAAACAGCATCGGTTCCGGGATATTCAGGAAATTACGATGATGGCCGGTTATGTCGCTATCTTCCCGTAAGCCCTGCACGTTATAGCGCAGCTGATACTGCTGCCCGTCTGCACCCGTCACCCACTCAATCACCTCTTTGGGGAAATCACCGGGACGTAAATCACGGTTAAGATCGCCACGCGGCAGTTCCTGCGGTGCTTTAGACATGAGCTGTACGGAGAAGAACCGACGGTCGTTGTCCGACCAGTCCGCCATCATATCGTTCAGCGCATCCATTCCGCCACGCTGAAGCACGGATACCGCTGACGTCATTTGCAGGTTAACGATGCGACGCGCCGCCAGATTTTCCGGAGGCTCGTGTTTTTTATCGTACAGGCTGAAGCTCAGCCACAGCAGCTGGCTCATAATCAGAAAGGTCAGCCAGAAGCCCAGCAGAATTTTCCAGAAAAGCAGCCCGCGAATGCCTGCTTTCATCGGATACGATAGCCAATGCTGCGAACGGTTTCGATGGTGACAGTGTCATTGGTCAACGCTGACAGCTTCTGACGGATATTGCTGATATGCACATCGACGCTGCGATCGTAAGCTTCGCGAGGACGGCCCAGCCCTTTTTCAGACAGCTCATCTTTTGAGACAACCCGATCGGGTGAACGCAGCAACAGATCCAGCAGATTAAATTCTGAGGCGGTCAAATCAAACGGCTTCTTTTGCCATTCACTGATGCGCGTGGCGGGATTGAGCGTTAGCTCGCCCCAGCTTGCCACTTCTTTGTTTTCAACCACTATCGGCTGCTCTTCCACGCGACGCAGGACGGCACGCAAACGTGCAACCAGCTCACGCGGATAACAAGGCTTGGGCACGTAATCATCCGCCCCCATTTCCAGTCCAATCACCCGATCGATGTTATCGCCTTTCGCCGTCAGCATAATGACCGGAAGTCGGCAAAGCTGCCGAACCTGACGCAATACATCAATCCCGCTCATGTCCGGCAGCATAATATCCAAAATCATTGCGCTGTATTCACCTGACATTGCGCCTTCAATTCCTGCCTTGCCGCTTAGTACCAGCGTGGCATCAAATCCTTCGGCAATCAGATACTGGCTGAGCATCGTACCCAGTTCAAGATCGTCATCCACCAGTAAAATTTTCATGCGTCATCTCTCAGTAGGCCAGGCGCTATTTTCACCTGTTGTTGCAACAATAGCAGCAGGATTTACCCAATCCTTACAGTGTAACAGCCGGGTAAGGAAAGTGGGCTTTATCAGGACAATGGCGAGCAGAAAGGGGATAGCGCAGGAGCGGTCAGAATTGCTGTTGCACTGTCGCGCACTACGCGTTGCTACAGTGCATCAGTCTGGTTATTACTGGTAGACGCCCGTTGAAAGATACCGATCGCCACGGTCGCAGATTATGGCCACGATAATGCTGCCAGGCTGCTCACGCGCGATGCGCAACGCGCCTGCTACGGCTCCGCCTGAGCTAACGCCGCAGAAAACACCTTCACGCCGGGCGAGCAAGCGCATTGTCTCTTCGGCTTCAGACTGGGCCATATCCAGCACGCGATCGACCAGTTCCGGCCGATAAATGCCCGGCAGATAGGCCTGTGGCCAGCGGCGAATGCCCGGAATACTGCTGCCTTCTGCTGGTTGCAGGCCGATAATTTGCACGCTCTGGTTCTGCTCTTTCAGATAGCGTCCTACGCCGGTAATGGTGCCGGTAGTGCCCATACTGGAGACGAAATGCGTGAGCCGTCCGGCAGATTGCTGCCAGATTTCAGGGCCGGTCGTGGTGTAGTGCCCCAACGGATTATCAACGTTATTAAACTGATCGAGCACTTTACCTTCGCCGCGCGCCGCCATTTCCAGAGCGAGGTCACGTGCGCCTTCCATGCCCACTTCACGACTTACCAGCATCAGATCGGCACCGTAAGCCCGCATCGCAGCCTGTCGTTCAATGCTCATGTTTTCCGGCATCAGTAGCTTAAGCCGATAGCCTTTCATTGCGGCGATCATGGCCAGCGCGATGCCGGTATTACCGCTGGTTGCTTCGATCAGGACGTCACCAGGATGCAGTTCGCCGCGCAGCTCAGCCATATGGATCATCGACAATGCGGCACGATCCTTTACCGATCCGCCAGGGTTGTTCCCTTCAAGCTTCAGCCAGATTTCGCTGCCTTCTGGCGTCAGGCGCTGAAGCTTAATCAGTGGCGTATTGCCGATAGTTTTTTCCAGGCTAGTCACGGTCCGGTTCCTGAAGTGGTGAAACAGGCAAAAAAAAGGTCAGGCAAGCCTGACCCGGTTCCGCCAGAACATATCAGGCGCTTTGTGCAAAGGCAACCTGCCGCAGCGGAGTTTCGCCTTTATAAAGTCGGGCCTGCTGCAAACCAACAAACAGACGCTCGCCGCGAATCGGCGCGGTCTGGTCGCCTTCCACCACCACGGTGACGGGTTCATGAGTCTGGCCCCAGCCGGAAGGCTGCACCACCAGCTGCCAGTAATGTCCACGAGGACTGACTTCCAGCACCTGTACCGGCAGCGGCGTTTCCAGACTGCTCTGGCGACTGACGTCAATCTCCCACGGACGCAGGAACAGTTCGACCGTGCCCTGATGCGCTGGCGTGTAGCCGAGCGGCCAGTGATGCGCGCCAACGTGGAACTGAGAACCATTGACTTCGGCGTCGAAGCGGTTCACCTCGCCGAGGAATTCCAGCACGAAGCGGGTAGCCGGATCGCGCCAGACTTCATCAGGCGTTCCCACCTGTTCAATATTGCCCTGGCTCATGACCACCACGCGGTCTGCCACTTCCATCGCCTCTTCCTGATCGTGGGTGACGAAGACGCTGGTGAATTTCAATTCTTCATGCAGCTGACGCAGCCAGCGGCGCAGCTCTTTACGCACCTGCGCATCCAGCGCACCGAAAGGCTCATCCAGCAGCAGGATTTGCGGCTCTACCGCCAGCGCACGCGCTAAAGCGACACGCTGTTTCTGGCCGCCCGACAGCTGTGCCGGATAGCGGTTAGCGAGATGGCCCAGCTGCACCATCTCCAGCAGTTGGGTCACTTTTTCTTTAATCGCGGCGGCAGAAGGACGCTCGCGACGCGGTAACACCGTCAGACCAAAGGCAATGTTGTCGAACACGGTCATGTGGCGGAACAGCGCATAGTGCTGGAAAACAAAGCCGACGCGACGATCGCGCGCATGCAGCGAGGTCACATCATTGCCATGGAAGCTGAGACGGCCGCTGTTCTGGCTTTCCAGACCGGCGATGATCCGCAGCAGCGTGGTTTTCCCGGAACCTGACGGCCCAAGCAGCGCAACCATCTGACCGGAAGGGATATCCAGTGAAATATCGTTCAGCACCTTAGTCCGGCCAAAGGATTTGTTAATTTTACTGATTTCAATGCTCATGATTCCCCTCCTCAAGACGCTTGTCCTGGCGTTCTAGTCGCCATTGCAGCGCGCTTTTCAGAAACAGTGTAACTATCGCGATCAGGGTCAACAGTCCGGCAGCGGTAAAAGCGCCCACGGTGTTATAGTCCTGATGCAGTAACTCAACCTGTAATGGCAGCGTATAGGTTTCGCCGCGTATCGATCCCGAAACCACCGAGACCGCACCAAATTCACCTATTGCACGGGCGTTGGTTAGCACTAACCCATACAGCAGCGCCCAGCGAATGTTCGGCAATGTCACGCGCCAGAACATTTTCCAGCCGGACGCACCCAGCAGCACGGCCGCTTCATCTTCATTGCTACCCTGGCTCAGCATCACCGGCACCAGTTCGCGTACGACAAACGGACAGGTAACGAAGATAGTGACCATCGCCATGCCCGGCCAGGAGAACATCAGCTGAATGTTATGCGCATCCAGCCAGCTGCCTGCCGGACCGTTGATGCCCCAGAACAGCAAATACATCAGCCCTGCTACCACCGGCGACACGGCAAAAGGAATATCAAACAGCGTCAATAACAGCTGACGGCCAGGAAAGGTAAAGCGTGTTACCAGCCAGGCCAGCAGCGTGCCGAACACAAGGTTCACCGGCACGGTAATCAGCGCCATCAGCACCGTCAGCCAAATTGAGTGCAGCATGTCGCCGTCCTGCAAGTTGCTGAACGTTGCCATCAGGCCTTCGGAGAAAGCGCTGGCAAAAATAGCAATCAGCGGCACCACCAACAGGCCAAGGGAGATAATCATTCCGGTGGCGATAAGCAGCCATTTACTCCAGTTGGTGCGGCTGCGCCCTACTCCGTTAAATTCAGTCACATCAGCCATTATTGACCTCCAAGACGACGGCCAAAGCGGCTCTGTAAGGTATTAATCGCAAACAGCAGCAGCAGCGAAGCGGCCAGAATCACCGAGGCAATTGCGCTGGCGGCTGGGTAGTCAAACTCCTGCAAACGGACAAATATCATCAGCGAGGTCACTTCCGTTTTCCACGCGATGTTACCGGCGATAAAAATCACCGCGCCGAATTCGCCGAGGCTGCGGGTGAAAGAGAGTGCCGTTCCCGCCAGCAGAGCCGGGCCCACTTCAGGCAGCACCACGCGACGGAAGCTCTGAAACGGCGTCGCGCCTAAGGTTTCAGCGGCCTCTTCGTATTCCGGCCCCAACTCTTCCAGCACCGGCTGTACCGTACGTACCACAAACGGGATGCTGGTGAAGGCCATCGCCACGGCAATCCCCAGCCAGGTGTAAGAAACCTTGATATCAAACTGCGCCAGCCACTGCCCGTACCAGCCGTTTACCGAAAACAGCCCGGCCAGCGTCAGCCCTGCCACGGCGGTCGGCAAGGCAAAAGGCAGGTCCATCAGGCCATCCAGCAGCGCACGTCCCGGAAAACGATAGCGCGTTAATATCCACGCCATTAGCATGCCGAAAAAGGCGTTGAAAAGTGACGCGACGCCCGCAGAAATCAGTGTCACTTTGTACGCGGCCATGACCTGAGGGTTAGTGACCACTTCCCAATATTGTGCCAGTGTCATCTGGGAAAGCTGCATCAGCAGCGCGCTGATTGGCAGTAATAAAATCAGGCAGGTGAAAAACAGGCTACTGCCGAGGCTGATGCCAAAACCAGGCAGCACGCGCTTACTTTTAGTGGCAAACATTACTTACGTCCCGCTGCTAACAACTTATCCAGCTCGCCACCGCTGGCAAACTGCGTTTTCATAACCCGATCCCAGCCGCCAAAAGTCTCTTCCACGCGAAAGAGATTGACCGTTGGGAAACGATCTTTCTGCTGCGCCATCAGCTCAGGATTATTTACGCGGTAATAATAATGAGTGATGATTTTCTGCGCCTCAGGACTGTACAAATAATTCAGATAGGCTTTTGCTGCTTTTTCCGTCTGGTTAGCCGCCACGTTTTTGTCGATCCAGGCGACCGGGAATTCAGCCAGGATATTGGTTTCGGGCACAATGACCTCAAAACCCTGCCGTGCGTACTGGTTACGGATGGTGTTAACTTCAGATTCAAAACTGATTAACACATCGCCCAGTCCACGTTCAGCAAACGTTGTCGTTGCACCGCGACCGCCGGTATCAAACACTTCCACATTCTGCAAAAAACGCTGCATAAAACGTTCTGTTTTAGCCGGGTCGTTTTCATCAGCTTTGTTCGCCGCTCCCCAGGCCGCCAGATAAGTATAACGTCCGTTACCGGAGGTTTTTGGGTTAGGGAAAACCAGCTTTACATCGCTTTTGACCAAATCCTGCCAGTCGTGAATGTGCTTTGGATTCCCCTTGCGAACCAGAAAGGCCATGGTCGAATAAAATGGCGAACTGTTATTTGGCAGACGTTTTTGCCAGTCGGCCGGGATCAGGTTGCCGCGATCGTGCAGTATCTGGACATCGGTAAACTGGTTATAGGTGACAACATCCGCCTTCAAACCCTGCAAAATCGCCAGCGCCTGCTTTGACGACCCGGCATGCGACTGCTTTATCGTCAATTTATCGCCCTGATTTTGCTCTGCCCACTGCTGCTCAAAAGGTGCATTCAGGGCAACGAACAGTTCACGGGAAACGTCATAGGAGCTGTTTAACAGCTCTGTTGCCTGGGCTGACCCGGCCAACAGCAGGAAAACGGCACCGCTGAAGCGTTTTTTCAATGTGGTCATTATCGTTCATCCTGGACAGATGGCCCGGCCTGTGGCCCGAGAAGCACCCAGTTTATTTATAACCACACGAAAAGCAGTAGCTGTTTTATATACCGTTTGGTGATTTAGAAGTTTAAAAAGCTATAAGCCGCTGGAATTGGTTATGCAGAGAACAGATTTAGGCGCGCATTTTATGCGCAAAGAAGGGACGTTCGCTTTTGATGCTATTACCCGATGGTACAACGCAGGCAGCCGTTGCTTCAGCGGCTGTGTGCGCCGCTGAAGCTTAACCTTTATTTACGCCAGATAATCTTGCTGACGGTCCATTTTTTTAATGCTTCGTCTGACGGCAACAGCCCTTCCGGGCCATGCCACTCGCCGGTAAAAACGTAGCTGATATGCTGACTGCCCGGTGCCTGACACTCCACACCATTACGATCGCTTCCTGAACCTTTCTGGCAGGCACCGAAGGCTTTGCTGTAGAGGTCACTGAATGGCGTGCCGATTTTGGTTCCGGAAGAAGTGGCAATAGCATCGTCGGTGACGTCAATGCGGCTGACGGTGGCTTCGCCCGTCACTTCAACCTTTACCTGTTTGCCATCCATCGCCTGGAAAAACGTCACCACGCCACCGTTTTCTCCGCGCATACCTTTCCGCACCTGATAGTCGCCGTTTAGCCCATCACCGATCGCCTGCTCGTTCATGGCCGTGCTGCCATTCAATTCACCTACGCCCTGCTCGGTTATCTCTGTTGATGAACCAAACCAGTGCCAGGGCGACAGGCTGGACCAGGAATAAGTGAGTGGATTCCACCAGGTGGCGCCGCTGTGGGTTTCCTGCGCAGTACCTGAACTGGCGCAGCCAGCCAGCATTAAAGCGGCGGCTACCGCTAACGGACGAACAATTTTCATTACGGCTCCTGACGATAAGAATTGAGTGTTGGAGTGCCATTCGGGCAAAAAGTTTTATTCACCGTTCAGTCGTGGATTGAAACAGTCCCGTAAACGCACGCTGAACCCGAGCCAGATCAGGGCAATAAGGTCAAAACCGGTCAACAAGATAACCACAGGCGAAGCCGCTTCATCATCCAGCGACAGGCTGACAGCCTGAAGCGCGAGGATGCCCACCAGCGTCAGGCAAAGCACCCAACGCCACGCCTGCCAGATCCGGGGAAAACGCTGACGATAGCCGGTCAACAGCAGACCAAGCGCGGCAGGAACGCCCAGACCCATCCCAATCCAAAAAGCCTGGGTGTCAGGATAGAACAGCGCTAACAGCGACGCGCCCTGTTCCCTTGAGGCACCCGCCATCACAAAAAGCAGCCAGGTACGCGCCTGGAGCAGCAGCACAGCCCAAAAGGCCAGCGGTAATTTCAGCTGGCCCTTCGCGTCAAAATCATCGGGGGTATAGTTTTGCATCATCAAGGTGCGAAGTCGTTTAGTATTCACGGTCTTCAATCAGACGCTTACCTAACAACACGATATCCTGCATTTCATACTCAAGCTTCTCGTAAAACCCCAGCACGGCGTCATTTTCTTCGCGCACCATTACGTTAATTTTCGGACAGCCGCGGGCAATCAGCTTTTTCTCAAGACGATTAATCAATGCGTTGGCGAAGCCCCGTCCCTGATAGTCAGGATGCACGCCCAGATAATAGGCCGAGCCGCGGTGGCCGTCATAACCGCCCATCAGCGTACCCACCACGGTGCCGCCAACCACGGCGACCAGGAACAGGTCCGGGTCGTGTTTGAGCTTACGCTCGATATCCATTTCAGGATCGTTCCATGGGCGTAACAAATCGCAACGCTCCCACAGCGTGATAACTTCTTCAAAATCGTCCTGGCTAAATGCGCGAATTTCCATGGCGTTGCCCCAGATGTTAACCATAATTTGCTGATTATCACGGTTTCTTCCGCCAGTGCCAAGATCGGTTAGCCATTAAATGGCGCAAAACCGCCGGTTCAGGCGATTCCGGCATAGCGCATTCCCGCCGTCGCGACGGCAGCGGCGATAATAACGACAATCAGCGGCGCTTTTCGCCACGCCAGCAACAGAGCAACCCCTACACCGGTCAGGCGAGCGTATCCGGCAAAGCGGCCAGCCTCGTAGAAAGTGGACGTTGCGGCAACGGCCAGCAGCAGCAGGATAGCCGCATCGGCTAACAGGGTTCGCGCACGCTCAGAGAGCGGCATCCGTTCGCCCAGCTTATAGCCCGCAAAACGCATGGCAAACGTGCCGATCGCCAATAAAGCAATGCCCGCGATAACTGACTGTGTCATTGACGATGCCTCCAGGCAAACAGGCCTGACAGTGAAAAAAGGATCGGCATACCGGCCGGCACAAACGGAACCGTGGCCAGCGCGATAACTGCGCCGACGGCGGCAGGTATCGCCACACGGCGCTTTTGCAGCGCCGAAAAAATCAGCGCGATTAAAATAGCCGGGAAAACTGCATCCAGCCCGATGACGCGGGTATCAGGAATCAACTGTCCAATCGACGCCCCTGCCAGCACGCTCAACGGCCAGCACAGGGCAATACCCAGACCACAAAACCAGTAAGCGGCAACACGCTGTGCCTGATGCGTTTGCGAAATGCCAAAGACGACGCTTTCATCATTCATAATGTGACATCCAAGCCAGCTGGCCGCTTTACGCCCAACCAAATCTTTCACCGCGATGCCAAAAGGCAAATGCCGCGCATTGACCAGTAAACCGGCTGCTGCGGCCATTAACGGACTTCCGCCGCCCGCGACAATACCAATGAACATAAATTCTGATGCCCCGGCCAGCACCATTGTGGAGAGCGCCATCGGCACCCATAAAGGAAAGCCCTCGGCGATGGCCAGCGAGCCATAGGAGAGTCCGACCAGGCTGTCGGCCAGGCAAACCAGCACGATAGCCTTGACCACGTTTCGGCTTAACGCCGGGCGGTAAAGCGCCATAACTCCATCCCATAACGAACGATAAAACGTTATAATGAACGCTTAAAATATGATTTACAAGACGAACGATCGTTCGTTATAGCGAAAGGAAACTGCTTTTGTCTCAACCTATCGATATCGTTGCAGGGGGATTGTTGCGGGAACGCCAGCGGGCCGGTCTCTCTCTGGCTGAAGTCGCACGCCGGGCTGGCGTGGCAAAATCGACGCTATCCCAGCTTGAGGCGGGTAATGGTAATCCGAGTCTTGAAACCCTGTGGGCGCTGTGCGCCGCGCTGAATATTCCCTTCGCGCGGCTACTGGAGCCAGAAGTGAATAAAATGCAGGTTATTCGTTGTGGCCAGGGGCCAATGGTCACCGCAGAGCTGGCTGATTATAAAGCGATTTTGCTTGCTACCTGTCCACCTGGCGCGCGGCGCGATATTTATCTGCTTTTGACCCAGCCGGGTTCTGACCGGCTTTCCAGTCCGCATCCCATCGGATCGGTTGAGCATTTAATCTTAACCAAAGGCCGGGCGCTGGTCGGGTTGACCGCTTCACCTGTTGAACTGCATCCGGGCGATTATATTTCTTATCCGGCCGATCGGGAGCATCTGTTTCGGGCGCTGGAGCCGGACACGATGGCTATCCTGGTGGCAGAGCAGCGCTAACACAACTGGACACGCCGTTAGCCTGCTGCAATAAAAAGTAAGAGGTTGAAATAGTTCCGTTCTCGCCGTTACGTGACTGTTACGATATAACACTAAGCACTTTGTGCTGTGAGGATGTTGTAATGAAAAAAGGCCCGATGACTCCGCTGACCTCCCGTCGCCATTTGCTGCTCTCTGGCCTGGCGCTGGCTTTATTAACCAATAAACCGGCTCGAGCCAAAGAATCGCCGCTCAAAACCGTAGGGCCACATGGGAAAACTCACGGCCCGTCTGCCAGCGGCAAGAAGATCGTGATGATCGATCCCGGTCACGGTGGCATTGACTCCGGCGCGGTTGGCGAAGAAGGATCGGAAGAGAAACATGTGGTGCTGGAGATTGCTAACCACATCCGCGACTTACTGAACGATCATCCGCACATTGAGGCGCGCCTCACCCGCGAGAGCGACCATTTTATCCCTTTGGGCGAACGCGTCGAAATTGCGCATCAGCATGGCGCCAGCCTGTTTATGTCGATCCATGCCGATGGTTTTACCAGCCCGGATGCCAACGGCGCATCGGTATTCGCCCTCTCTAACCGCGGCGCAAGCAGCAGCATGGCGCGCTATCTTTCCAACAGGGAAAACGCGGCTGATGACGTGGGCGGCGTAAAAGTGGCGCAGAAAGATCATTATCTACAACAGGTACTGTTTGATCTGGTGCAAACCGATACGATCAAGAACAGCCTGACGCTGGGTAAACACGTGCTGAATCAGATCCGTCCGGTGCATCATCTGCACAGTCAGCATACCGAACAGGCAGCTTTTGCGGTGCTGAAGTCGCCGTCGATTCCGTCTGTGCTGGTAGAAACTTCATTTATTACCAATCCGTCCGAAGAGCGCTTACTGGGCACGACAGCGTTCCGTCGCAAGATTGCCAGCGCTATCGTTGACGGTATCAACAGTTATTTCACCGAATTCGATGCGAATAACCGCCGTCCCGGCTGATGTCTGTTGCTTCTCACGGCGGATATTGATAACCGACGACCCAGCCCGCGCGTTTTGGCGTATACTTCGCGCGTCATTTTTTGTTATCCAGGTTATCTCATGAACGCACCCGATATCGCTAAGGTTAAGCAGTTTCTGCTCGGTTTACAGGATTCGATTTGCCAGCAGCTGGCGCAGGCTGACGGCAAGGCCGGTTTTGAAGAAGACAGCTGGACGCGTGAAGGCGGCGGCGGTGGACGTAGCCGCGTGCTGCGTAGCGGTGCCGTGTTTGAGCAGGCCGGCGTAAATTTTTCCCATGTTCACGGCGATCGGATGCCCGCTTCTGCCACCGCGCACCGGCCGGAACTGGCTGGCCGTAGCTTTGAAGCGATGGGCGTATCGCTGGTGATCCATCCTGAAAACCCCTATATCCCCACCAGTCATGCCAACGTGCGCTTTTTTATAGCCGAAAAGCCGGGAGCCGATCCGGTATGGTGGTTTGGCGGCGGTTTCGATCTCACGCCTTATTACGGCTTTACAGAAGATGCGGTGCACTGGCATCAAACCGCGTTCGATCTCTGTCAGCCATTTGGTGAAGAGGTGCATCCTCGCTTTAAGAAATGGTGCGATGACTACTTCTTTATTAAACACCGTAACGAGCAGCGCGGCATTGGTGGTTTGTTCTTTGACGATCTGAATACGCCCGATTTCGATCACAGCTTCCGCTTTACGCAAGCCGTCGGCGAAGGTTTTCTGAAAGCTTACCTGCCGATTGTTGCGCGTCGTAAAGCACTGCCGTGGGGCGAGCGTGAGCGTAATTTCCAGCTCTACCGTCGCGGCCGCTATGTGGAATTCAATTTAGTGTGGGATCGCGGGACGCTGTTTGGTCTGCAAACCGGCGGACGTACCGAATCGATTTTAATGTCGATGCCGCCGCTGGTTCGCTGGGAATATGACTATCAGCCGCAGCCGGGTACGCCGGAAGCGGCGCTCTATACCGATTTTCTGCCGGTTAAAGAGTGGATTTAAACCTATTTAAAACAGGGTGTTAAGCAGGTATTAAGACAGGGTTTCCCTCAGGCGGCTAACACCGTGCTGGCGTGAGAAACCCCATGTCCCTGCTCACCTTTTATAACGGGGTCGTTTGTGCCTCCACCACCGCCAGTGCCACCATATTGACGATACGCCGCACCGACGCGACTGGCGTCAACACGTGGACCGGTTTGGCGATGCCCATCAGCACCGGCCCCACTGTCACCCCTTCCGAACAGGAGACCCGCAGCAGGTTATAGCTGATCCTCGCGGCCTCCACGTTAGGCATAATCAAGATATTAGCAGCGCCTTTTAACGGGCTGTCCGGCATCAAATCCTGACGAATACTTTCTACCAGCGCGGCATCGCCATGCATCTCGCCATCAATTTCCAGTTCCGGTGCACGCGCCTGCACCCTCGCCAGCGTCTGGCGCATCTTACTGGCGGCGGGACCGTCGGACGTGCCAAAACTGGAGTGTGACAGCAGCGCCACTTTAGGTTCAATACCGAAACGCCGCACCGTTTCTGCCGCCATCAGCGTGAGCTCGGTCAGCTGCTCGGGCGTGGGATCTTCGTTAACGTAAGTGTCGGCGATAAAAGTATTGCCACTCGGCAGCAGCAGCGCGTTCATGGCACCCGCCACTTTGACGTCCTGCCGGAAGCCAAACAGCTTTTCAATCACGTCATAATGCTCGTGATAATCGCCAATAGTGCCGCAAATCAGCGCATCGGCTTCGCCGCGATGAACCATGATTGCGCCAATAAGCGTTGGATTACCGATAACCGCGCGCTGGGCCTGCTCCGGCGACACCCCGCGCCGCTTCATGATGTGATAATATTCGTTCCAGTAGGCCTTAAAGCGCGGATCGGACTGATTGTTCACAACCTCAAAATCTTTTCCCGCCTCGATTTTCAGCCCGAGCTTTTTCAGCCGCATCTCAATCACATTAGGGCGACCAATCAGTATCGGTTTCGCCAATCCCAGCGTGACCAGCTCCTGCGTAGCATGCAGGACTCGCGCCTCTTCCCCTTCCGCCAGCACCACGCGTTTAGGATCTTTACGTGCCTGAGTAAAGATGGGTTTCATAAACAGATTGGTTTTGTAGACAAATTCTCCCAGTTTTTCGCGATAGGCATCCATATCGTGAATGGGACGTGTCGCCACGCCCGACGCCATGGCTGCTTTAGCGACGGCGGGCGCGATTTGTACAATCAGCCGCGGGTCGAAAGGCTTGGGGATCAGATAATCGGGCCCGAAAGAGCGTTCTTCATCGCCATAAGCGGAGGCCACCACGTCACTCTGTTCTGCCAGCGCCAGTTCCGCAATCGCCTGTACCGCCGCCAGTTTCATCGCCTCATTGATTGCCGTAGCACCGACATCCAGCGCACCGCGAAAAATAAACGGGAAGCAGAGCACGTTATTGACCTGATTTGGGTAATCGGAACGTCCGGTGCAGATAATCGCATCGGGACGTACAGCCTTTGCGAGCGGCGGCAGGATTTCCGGTTCCGGGTTGGCCAGCGCCAGAATCAACGGGTCACGCGCCATTTTTTTGACCATTTCCGGCTTCATCACGCCCGGCCCTGAACAGCCAAGGAAGATATCCGCGTCAGCAATTACTTCATCCAGCGTGCGCTTTCCGTTGTCCGGGATAGCATAAGCCGCTTTGGTTTCCACCATATCTGCTTCGCGGCCCTGATAAATTACGCCACGGGAATCGCAGACCACGATATGGTGGCGCTGCATTCCCAACGCCACCAGCAGATTCATACAGGCGATGGCGGATGCGCCCGCTCCCGATACCACCAGTCGCACATCGGCGATATTTTTCTCCACTACGCGCAGTCCGTTTAGCACCGCTGCCGTACAGATAATAGCGGTGCCGTGTTGGTCATCATGAAATACCGGAATGTTCATGCGCTCGCGCAGCGTTTTTTCAATGTAAAAACATTCCGGCGCTTTAATATCTTCGAGGTTAATCCCGCCGAATGTGGGTTCCAGCGCCGCCACCACCTCAATCAGTCGGTCGGGATCCGTCTCATCAATCTCAATATCAAATACGTCGATACCGGCGAATTTCTTGAACAGTACCCCTTTGCCTTCCATTACCGGTTTTCCTGCCAGCGCGCCGATATTCCCTAATCCCAGTACGGCCGTTCCGTTCGAGATCACCGCGACCAGATTACCGCGCGCCGTATATTTGTGTGCGGCAAGCGGATCGGCAGCAATTTCAAGACAGGGTGCCGCCACGCCTGGCGAATAGGCCAGCGCCAGATCGCGCTGCGTCGCCAGCGGTTTAGTTGGAGAGACCTGAATTTTGCCAGGAACCGGATATTGATGAAAATCGAGCGCGCTCTGCTTCAGTTGTTCGTCCATTAGCATGATCCTTTCGTTTTGGCAGGAAGGTACAACCGCAACAGCATAAAAGGTGAGCGCCGGGAAAAACTTGAAGCAGCCCATAGTTCAGCGGCTGCGGGTTAAATGCTGCTGTTCAGCCCCGGTAAAAAGGACAACAGCCGCAGGTTAACGTTACGTAATGAGGCTGAAACTGCCGAAATTTGTTACCGTTAACACCAGGTTAAATTCCTGGTTTTCAGAGGGCAAGATTAAATAAAAACAAGTATTAACAAAGAGTTAACCATTCAAAATCGCGACGATTATTACGCGTAAGCGGCGCGGCGTCGTGCGCGCCGTCACGTAAATCTGAAGAGGTGCTACACTTTCAGATGCGGCATTTTTTCTTTGCGCAAACCTGAGTCATTGGGCTAACCCATTGCAACAATCAGAGAAAACGCATTCCCATCCCAGGACGTCTGATGCAATGTTTGGCCTGAGAACCTACCACCGTGTCGGGAATCCGCAGCAGGCCTTATGAAAAATCGTTGTGAATATTTAAGGCTTTCAGCGGATTTTTGGCTTAAAAGCCAGGGCAATCCCGTTGCCCAACGCGGTCATAATCCGCTTTGCAGATTGCACATCAAGGAGTCATGAGATGAACCAGCTAGACGCATTAAAACAGTACACCACCGTGGTGGCAGACAGTGGCGATATCGAATCTATTCGTAATTACCACCCGGAAGATGCCACCACCAATCCATCTCTGATCCTGAAAGCCTCCAGCCTCGAATCTTATAAGCACCTGATCACCGACGCTATTGACTACGCCAAAAAACAGGGCGGCAGTAAAGAGACCCAAATCATCAACGCCAGCGACAAAGTTAACGTCAATCTGGGCTTAGAAATTTTGAAAAGCGTACCGGGCCGTGTCTCGACTGAAGTAGACGCACGCCTGTCGTTCGATCGTGGTATGTGTGTGACCAAGGCTGAGAAACTGGTCAGAATGTATGAAGATCACGGTATCGACCGTTCACGTATTCTGATCAAGCTGGCTTCCACCTGGGAAGGGATCCGCGCCGCAGAAGAGCTGGAAAAAAACGGCATCAACTGTAACCTGACGCTGCTGTTCTCCTTCGCCCAGGCTCGTGCCTGTGCCGAAGCGGGCGTATTCCTGATCTCGCCGTTTGTTGGCCGTATCTACGACTGGTACAACACCCGTAAGCCTCTTGACCCGTATGTGGTGGATGAGGATCCAGGCGTGGTGTCCGTACGTAATATCTACGACTACTACAAGCAGCATCGTTATAACACGGTGATTATGGGTGCCAGCTTCCGTAAAACGGAGCAGATTCTGGCGCTGGCAGGCTGCGATCGCCTGACTATTTCCCCGAACCTGCTGGAAGAGTTGCAGGCAAGCGATGCGCCAGTTGAACGCAAGCTGAAGCCATCAACCGAAGCTTTCCACCAGCCTGCTCCGCTGTCTGAAGCCCAGTTCCGCTGGGAACATAATCAGGATCCTATGGCGGTAGAAAAACTGGCTGAAGGTATTCGTCAGTTCGCCGTTGACCAGCAGAGCCTGGAAGACGTGCTGGCAGCACAACTGTAACCGTATTCATATTGAGCGAAAGTTTTCCCGCTAAGGGTCGCGCTGGGAAACGCTTTCGCTCTGGCGTTTTCATCGCCCAATTTATCCCACCCCACTATCAGGGAGAAAAACATGTCTTCACGTAGAGAGCTGGCTAATGCAATCCGTGCCCTCAGTATGGATGCCGTGCAGAAAGCCAAATCCGGCCACCCGGGCGCCCCAATGGGCATGGCAGATATTGCTGAAGTGCTGTGGCGCGACTTCTTGCATCACAACCCGACGAACCCGGCCTGGGCCGACCGCGACCGTTTCATCCTCTCTAACGGTCACGGCTCCATGCTGCTGTACAGCTTGCTGCACCTCAGCGGCTACGATCTACCGATCGAAGAACTGAAAAACTTCCGTCAGCTGCATTCTAAAACGCCTGGCCACCCGGAAATCGGTTATACCCCAGGCGTGGAAACCACCACCGGCCCGCTGGGTCAGGGTCTGGCCAACGCGGTAGGTCTGGCTATTGCTGAACGTACGCTGGCCGCGCAGTTTAACCGTCCGGGTCACGACATTGTCGATCACCACACCTATGTGTTTATGGGCGATGGCTGTCTGATGGAAGGGATTTCGCATGAAGTTTGTTCGCTGGCCGGTACGCTGGGCCTGGGCAAACTGATCGGTTTCTACGATCACAACGGAATTTCTATCGATGGCGAAGTCGAGGGCTGGTTCAGCGACGACACCGCGAAACGCTTTGAGGCCTATCACTGGCATGTGATCCGTGATATCGACGGTCACGATGCCGATGCCGTTGCTAAAGCGATCAAAGAAGCGCAGAGCGTGACCGATAAACCTTCGCTGCTGATCTGCAAAACCATTATTGGCTTTGGCTCACCAAACAAAGCGGGCAAAGAAGAAGCACACGGCGCGGCGCTGGGCGATGAAGAAATCGCACTGACCCGTAAGCAGCTGGGCTGGACCTCTGCTCCGTTTGAAATTCCACAGGATATCTACGCGCAGTGGGATGCGAAAGAAGCAGGCCAACAGTACGAGCAGGCGTGGAACGAGAAGTTCGCCGCTTATAAAGCTGCGCATCCGGAACTGGCGAAAGAGTATTCGCGCCGAATGGATGGCGGCATGCCGGAAAACTGGGAGCAGGAAACGCAGAAGTTTATCGAACAGCTTCAGGCTAATCCGGCGAAAATTGCCAGCCGTAAAGCGTCGCAAAACTCGCTGGAAGCTTACGGTAAGCTGCTGCCGGAATTCCTCGGCGGTTCCGCTGACCTGGCGCCAAGTAACCTCACTATCTGGTCTGGCTCAAAGTCGATCAAAGAGGAAGCTGACGGGAACTATATCCACTACGGCGTGCGCGAGTTCGGTATGACCGCTATCGCTAACGGCATCGCGCATCATGGTGGCTTTGTGCCTTACACCGCGACCTTCCTGATGTTTGTGGAATATGCCCGTAACGCAGTGCGTATGGCCGCGCTGATGAAAGCGCGTCAGATTATGGTCTATACCCACGACTCTATTGGTCTGGGCGAAGATGGCCCGACGCACCAGCCGGTTGAGCAGATTGCCAGCCTGCGCGTCACGCCGAACATGAGCGTCTGGCGTCCTTGCGACCAGGTCGAAACCGCTGTGGCCTGGAAGCATGCGATTGAACGCCATCATGGCCCTACCGCGCTGATCCTTTCCCGTCAGAATCTGGCACAGCCAGAACGTACCAAAGCGCAGCTGGAGAACATCTCCCGCGGTGCTTACGTGCTGAAAGAGTGTGAAGGTACGCCGGAAGTGATCCTGATCGCAACGGGTTCAGAAGTGGAAATCACGCTGGGTGCTGAAGCGAAACTGACCGCCAGCGGTCATAAAGTTCGCGTGGTTTCAATGCCTTCGACCGATCTGTTTGACAGGCAGGACGTGGCATACCGTGAATCCGTGCTGCCATCAACCGTCACCGCGCGCGTGGCTGTTGAAGCGGGCATCGCCGATTACTGGTACAAGTATGTTGGCCTGAACGGCGCTATCGTTGGGATGACCACCTTTGGTGAATCCGCTCCGGCGGAGAAGCTGTTTAACGAGTTTGGCTTTACGGTGGAAAACATCGTTAGCCATGCCGAGAAGCTGCTGAAGCCGCACTGATAGTCGTTAACCCTGCTACCCCGTCTTCACCGGCGGGGTATTTTTTTGCCTGAAAAACGCCTGGTCGGCAATAATCGCCCTGCCAGCAAACCCGTTTAACCGCATCAATTGTTATGATATAACATTTCCTTTTTCATTCAGGATTTGTGAATATGCCTCACTCGCTTTCCCAACGTCTAATCGCTATTGATGCCCTGCGCGGTCTGGTGATGTTGCTCATGCTGCTCGACCACGTCCGCGAAACTTTTTTTCTTCATCAACAGGTCAGCGATCCTATTGACGTCACCAGTACCGATCCGCTGCTGTTCCTGATGCGTACGCTCGCCCACCTCTGCGCACCGACCTTTGTTTTTTTAACCGGGCTGTCTGCCATGCTCTATCACCAAAAGGTGCAGGATCGCCGTTTGACCTCGCTGTTTTTGTTTAAGCGGGGCCTGGTGCTGATTTTACTGGAGCTGGTGCTGGTGAATTTCGGCTGGACTTTTCAGTTTCCGCCACAGGTGATTTACTTACAGGTGATCTGGGCGCTGGGACTGAGCATGCTGGCGCTGGCCGCTCTGCTGTGGCTGCCTGAAACGGTATTGTTAGCGGTTGCGCTGGCCATCGTCGCCGGGCATAACCTGCTGGATCCGATTGTTCTGTCAACGGAGACGCCGCTGGGAATGCTCTGGGCCGTGTTACACCAGCGAGGCTGGATTGAGCTGGGCGAGAGCCTGCGGATGCGCACCTCTTATCCGGTGCTGCCGTGGATTGGCACTATCGCACTCGGCTACCTTGCCGGGTTGCTTTATCGCCCTCCGGTTGCAGCCGATAAGCGAGTCAACGCCCTGCGGCTTCTCTCACTGGCAACGCTGTTGCTGTTCTTCGGTCTGCGTTTTTTAAACGGCTACGGCGAAAAACCCTGGCAGCCTGGCGAGAACGTCACCCAGACGATGATGAGCTTTTTCAATCTCACCAAATATCCGCCTTCGCTACTGTTTCTCTGCCTGACAGTGAGTATTGCTCTGGCTCTGCTGGCGGCATTTGAACGGCTGCAGCAGCATCGAAGTATGGTGCTGCTGGCACAGTTTGGCGGCGCGCCAATGTTTATGTATCTGTTACATCTTTATCTGCTGAAAGCGATGTATCTGGGTGCGCTTGCCGTCTGGGGGAAAAATCACGGCGACGGGTTCGGCTTTAATGAGGTGTGGCAGGTAGCTGCCGGGGCGGTTGTACTCGGCGTAATCATTTTCTGGCCGGTACGTGCTTTTGCTGCTTTTAAAGCCCGCCGCCGCGATATCCCCTGGCTTAAGTATTTTTAATCACCCACCGCCGGAGCATCAGCTGCGGATGTCTCACGGGTTTCACTGGTCCACAGCGTGGGCCAGTCATCGCTACTGTGCCAGGCGTCACAGGTGCCCTCTTCCGCATATTCAGCCAGCACAAATTCGCGGCCATTATATTGCCAGCGCGTGGCCGTGCCACAATCGCCCAGCCCGCGTCCTTTACTGTAGGTCAGCAGTTCGCTTTTGCTGGCATCGTACTGCGCGTTAATCAGCTCCAGCTTTTTGTCGCTATGGTGTGGCGGCACAAAAGGCAGCGTCAGGGTGAGCCCCCGGGCCACATAAGGCTGAGTGCGTGTGACTTCAAAAGCCAGATCGATAACGTTATAAGCGCCCATTTCACAACTCACCAGCAGTAACGCTTTTTTGTCGCTAAGGGGTGCCACGCTGACCTCGCGTCGCTGTGGATCCAGCGAGCAACGATCGGTATTAACGCGCCAGGTGCCGAAGTCAATCAGGCCGGTGGTCTCTTCCTGAGTCAGTGCCAGCGGAACATTACGCGGAGCAGAAAGTGTCGGCTGCGCAGCCGGTGCCGGTACGTCGGTGCGGCTGCCGGGTTTAATCCACGCGCTGGTGCTGTTTACCCTTCCCTGCGTCTCATCCATCAGCAGCAGTGCCGCTTTCAAACCGTGTAAAGAGACAGATGAGCGTGGCCGATAGAGTAGCTGGATAGTGTTGGTATCCATCACCTGTAACAGAAACTCGTTGATAGAAATGGCGTGTGAGGTGCTCAGATGGTGAGTTTGCACATCCCAGTGCTTGAGATCGAGCCTGAGGCGCTGACCGTCGAGCAGCAAATTATCTTTCAGTGCCGCGCCGTTCAGTTCACCCGAAAAGCGGTTACCGTAATCAATGCGCAATAAAGGGCGATCGTCTGCGCCAGCCTGACGGCTGATGGTCATGACCAGCCCTTTATCGCCCGGAAAATTACGGGCTACACAGCTGTTCTGGTTATTACAGGTAATCTGCCAGTCAGAAAACGTTTTTTGTAAAGGTTCGCCATGCGCTGCCACAACAAAAAAAATTAGCACAAAAGGTAATTTCATCCAGTAACGCATTGATAACCTTTATCCCCGGGCGGCAGTGGAGCAGAGTGAAGCATAAGCATAGCGCAGTGATTGCCGGTCAGTGGCGTAAGTCAGCAACTGCGACAGCAATTTATGCACATCGTTAAACAGTTTCAAGCTGATTCTGGTCTCAAGCCAGAGGCTATCATGCCGCCTGGGATCGGTGCGCTCAATCAGATTAGTCGGACAAGGATCGCCCGATAGCGCCTGTTGCCGCAACCCCGGCAGCAGCCGGCTCGCTATTCTTATTCTCTTTGTCGGGATAAAAAACGTATTTCATCTTAATAAACAGGGCCAGTGCGATTAGTGTGATTGTTATCACTTTTTAAGCTGATAACGCGCACAGGGCCAATGCCGGCTACTGAGGAAGTTTCAGCCAGCCTTCAATGAAAGCATGCTGCAACAGCATAACGGTTTTAGCATCCCTGATGCGGCCATCCTTGAGCATGGCCCATGCCTGTGGAAACGAAATTTCCATCACGTCGATATCTTCATCATCCACGCCGCCGCCCTCATTCGCGCGGGTTGCGTCATTATACTCGGCGGCAAAAAAGTGCAGCAGTTCGGTTACGCCGCCCGGCGACATATAGAGCTCGTAAAGTTTCACCACTTCACCGACTTGATAACCGGTTTCTTCAATGGCTTCTTTACGGATACAGGCTTCCGGTGAGTCATCGTCCAGCAGCCCGGCGCAGGCTTCAATCAGCATGCCGCTTTGATTGCCGTTCAGCCAGGTGGCGATACGAAACTGACGCGTGAGGATCACGCTATTTTTCTTACGATTATAAAGCAGGATGGTTGCGCCATCGCCGCGATCGTAAACTTCGCGCTTATGCCGCAGCGTTACGCCATCTTTGTTGGTGAGTTCGTAGGTGAAATTGCGCAGGACAAACCAGTTTTCGGAGAGGATTTTATCTTTTATGACGTTGATTTTGACTGACATAGAGGCTCCATTGCGTTAAGCGGGACCCCATCATCTTAAGGTGAACGTTAGCGGAAAACTATCTTAAAGAAACCCGCCGCGCTCTGCTATTGCAGTCAGGGCGCGGCGGGTAATTCAGCGCTTAATGTGCTGACTTTTCGTGCAGTTCGTCAGCCTCTTCAGGCTCGTGGTGCTCTTCCTGAGCCAGCGCATTGGCGCGTTTACGCACGCCAAACCAGCCAAGAACCAGGATCACCGCAATCACCGGAATGGAAGCGATAGTGTAGGTGCCGTTCGGATAATCAAACGCCATCAGCACCAGTACGCTAACCAGGAACAGCAGCGTCAGCCAGGAGGTAAACGGCGCCCATGGCAGCTTAAAGCTTACGTCTTCCGCCTTGCCTTCTTTGATCGCTTTGCGCAGGCGCATCTGGCATACCACGATAAAGCCCCAGGAGGTGATGATACCCAGTGAAGCGATGTTCAGCACAATCTCAAACACGCGGGAAGGCACGATATAGTTGAGGTACACCCCAACAATATAAACGCCAATCGTCACCAGGATGCCCATGTAAGGAACCTGTTGACCGCTCATTTTTGACATGAACTTTGGCGCAGATCCCCCCATCGACATCGAACGCAGAATACGACCGGTTGAATAAAGGCCGGAGTTCAGGCTCGACAGCGCTGCGCTCAGCACCACGATATTCATGATGCTGCCAATGTAAGGCACACCCAGCTTCGAGAAGAAGGTCACAAACGGACTTTGGCCCGCCTGATAAGCGTTCCACGGCAGCAGCAGCACCAGCAGCACCACAGAACCGACGTAGAATAAACCAATACGCCAGATCACACTGTTAATGGCTTTAGGCAGCATGGTTTTCGGGTCTTTACACTCGCCCGCCGCCGTTCCTACCAGCTCAATAGAGGCGAAGGCGAACACCACTCCCTGTACCAGTACAAAGGCCGCCAGGATCCCATGCGGGAAGAAACCGCCTTTATCACTAATCAGGTGGAAACCGGTGGTGTTGCCATCCAGCATTTTACCGCTGCCCAGGAACACCACGCCGACAATCAGGAAGATAGCAATCGCCAGGACTTTGATTAGCGCAAACCAGAACTCCATTTCTGCAAACCATTTCACGCCAATCATATTCATTGTGCCGACAATCGCCAGCGCACCGAGGGCGAAAACCCACTGTGGAACGTCGCCGAAAGCGCCCCAGTAGTGCATATAAAGCGCTACTGCGGTGATATCAACAATGCCGGTCATCGCCCAGTTGACGAAATACATCCAGCCCGCCACGTAGGACGCTTTTTCGCCAAGGAATTCACGTGCATAAGAAACGAAGCTGCCGCTGGAAGGACGATGTAAAACCAGTTCGCCTAACGCACGCAGTATAAAGAAGGAGAAGATGCCACAAACCAGATAGACAATTGCCAGGGCCGGACCCGCAATTTGCAAACGAGCACCGGCACCAAGGAACAGGCCCGTACCAATCGCACCGCCAATAGCAATCATCTGCACGTGCCGGTTATCCATCGCTTTGTGATAGCCGGAATCATGAGAATTTAACCAACGTCGTCTTGCGGCGCGCTTGTCTGCAACCGCTTTTTTATCAGCTTTCATTTTCTTTCCTAATTATCCTGTCCACAGTGATAAGGCTGTCCTTCCTGGACATCCTGATTTCTGCCTTGCCAACCAAACGATTGCGTACAGACGCAAAAATTCGGGCAAGTTCCCGCTTCCTGTAGTTATTATCTTGAGGGAAGAAGGAGAAATGCGGCGATGCATCCTAACCGTTCTGTAAAGCCGACGCAAAAAATCTGTGGTGGAAATCGTTAGGTTTTGTGATTCTGACTGAAGGACGCAAAAAAAACCGGCCGCATCTTGCGGTCGGTTCAGTGAAATCACTAAGGCTACACTGGGACTAACTGATACTTAACGGTAAATCTCGGCGTTACCACTCCACAGGCTGGAGTCGCCGGGGGTGTCGGCACGGATGATTCGATAATGGGTCGCACCCATCTCTTCTGCCTTTTGCGCCAGCTGCGCGGTGGCATCATCCAGAGAACCGCTTACGCCCTGCACGGAAACCGTGCCCATTTGTTGCAGATTCTGAGTCTGACTCTCATCGACCTGCGTGGCCGCTAAGGTTGAAAATGACGCTGTCGCTAAAAAGGCGGCGGCAATCAGACCGGCTAATTTCGTCTTCATAGGATGCTCCTCGTCGGGTCCTGCTGGACATTCATTTTGTTAACGTCAGTGATTATGAGCGACGCAATGAAAAGCAGCGTGGGCAGCAGGTAAAGGCGTTAAAGGAATGTGAAGCCTATGAAGATTTTTAAAAAGAAGCGTCAATGAAAGTTACATTTTTTATAGCCTGTAACTTTGTGTGAATGGCGTGGGCATAAATAGCTAAATATTGTCCTACTCTATTCCTCGCTACGCTTCGCTTCAAGCGATACGGCGCACAATTTTGATATTCGACAAAGGAGAGTGAGCTGCTGGCAAATGCCCCTTTTGATGACGTTATACTGCCGCTCGTTTGCACCCTGCTCAGCCTGAGGAAGGAAGAATGTTGAAACGCTCCGTCACCCGCAGCCTCGCCCGCACGCTCTTTGCCATTGTACTTCTCTCCGTTCTCAGCTCCACCCTGGCTTTATTGACGCTTTCCGCCAGCCTGCGCGATGCCGAAGCGATTAACATTGCGGGTTCACTGCGAATGCAAAGCTATCGACTGGCCTGGGATGCCGCAGCCGACTCAGCGGGCCTGGCCCATAATATCGATCTCTATCAGCAGACGGTCGAGGCACCGGTCCTGCACGCATTAGAACGTGCATGGGTCCCTGACAGCGTGAAGGCGCGTTATCACGCGCTACAGCTCAGCTGGCGCGAGCTACGCCCCCTGCTGCTGAGCGGTAACACCGCCAGCTATCAGCAAAATGTCTCTCGCTATGTCACTCAGATCGATCGGTTTGTACTGGCCCTGCAACACTGGGCAGAATTGAAAATGAAACTGGTTGCCAGCGCCTGCCTGCTGGGATTTGTGGCGATTGCGCTGCTGGTGTTATGGACGCTGCGGCGGGTGAAAAAAGAAGTTGTTATCCCGCTACACCAGCTGGTGACGGCCAGTCAGCAGATCGAGCAGGCCAACTTCCATTATGCCCCGCTGGAGACAACGCTCCCCAACGAGCTGGGCGTACTGGCGCAAGCGTTTACCCATATGTCTGAAGCGCTGGAAAAACAGTACATCTGGCTGGAGCAGGCGGTGAAAGAGAAAACCCGCGATCTGCTTCAGGCCAATCGTCGGCTGGCGCTGTTATATCAATGTTCAGAAATGCTGCGCGGCCGAAACAGCCATGCTTATTCTGACGTTCTGCACCGGGTACGGGAACATGAAAATCTGCATGCCATAGCGCTGGTTGCGCAGCCTCAATGGCAGATTCAAATGGGCGAGCCATGTGCGGATCTCACCTGGCAAACGCTGCCGCTTGATTTGGCATCGGATAAGCACGTTGCCGAGCTGCGCTGGCAGGCGCAGGAAAGTGAGCCGCCGCTGATGCAGGGGCTGGCAACGATGCTGGCGCGTTCGCTACAGCTGGAAAATGCTGAGCAATCGATGCGGCACCTGTTATTAATGGAAGAGCGCGCCACCATCGCCCGTGAACTGCATGACTCCCTGGCCCAGTCTCTGGTTTATTTACGCATTCAGATGGTCCGCCTGAAGCGGGCAATGGGCGAGAGCAGCCCGCCAGCTCAGGCGATAACAGGAGAAATCGATCGGGCGCTTACTGAAGCTAATCGTCAGCTGAGAGAGTTACTCACCACTTTTCGCCTGTCGGTTGAACCCGCTGATTTGCTTACCGCTTTGCGGCAGGTCATCGCGCCGCTGCAAACGGAAGCGAAAATTCTGCTGGAGGGAGAACAGACGTTGCATCTTAGTGCGGCTCAGCAGGTACACGTCTTGCAGATCGTTCGGGAAGCCTTGCTGAATGCCATTCGTCATGCCAGCGCAACGCAAATTATCGTGCGCTGTATGCCGGACACAACCCCTAACCTGACCGTTGAAATTGAGGATAACGGGCCGGGGCTTAAAAAGCCTGAAGCACGACCGGGACACTACGGTTTGGCTATTATGCAGGAACGGGCCAGGAGCCTGCACGGAACACTCAAAATCAGCCAGTCTGCGGCGGGCGGGACAAAGGTCGCTTTCGTTTTTCCGCTCTCCGCTGAGGATTTTGCATGATAATTTACATATTCTCCTTATTTTCTCCACGATTATGCCGTTGGCGGCGGGTAGAGTGAAAGCTTAACCAATCCGGTTGAATAACCAGAAAAATTTGTTGCAGGCTGCTTGTTGCAGTGCCGTCAGGGTGCGCCGCCAGACGCAACGCCTTTCCGATAAATAGCCCGGAGTGCACCATTCAATGGCGAATTTTTTTATCGACCGTCCCATTTTTGCCTGGGTCATTGCTATTTTGCTGTGTCTGACTGGCGCACTGGCAGTATTTTCTCTGCCCGTTGAGCAGTATCCCGAACTCGCGCCGCCTAACGTTCGCATTACCGCCAATTATCCTGGTGCTTCTGCACAAACGCTTGAGAATACCGTCACGCAGGTTATTGAGCAGAATATGACCGGCATCGATAACCTGATGTACATGTCCTCTCAAAGCAGCAATACCGGGCAGGCGACCATTACGTTGACCTTCGTTGCGGGCACCAATCCGGATGAAGCACGCCAGCAGGTGCAAAACCAGCTGCAAAGCGCGTTGCGTAAATTGCCTCAGGATGTTCAGTCGCAAGGGGTTACGGTAACAAAGACGGGTGATACCAATATTCTGATGGTGGCTTTTGTCTCCACTGACGGCAGCATGGACAAGCAGGATATCTCCGATTATGTCGCCAGTAATATTCAGGACCCGCTAAGCCGCATCGATGGCGTAGGCCAGGTTGATGCTTATGGCTCGCAGTACGCCATGCGCATCTGGCTCGATCCGAATAAAATGATCGACTATGCGCTGACCACCAGCGACATTGTCAGCGCTATCGAGTCGCAAAACAGCCAGGTCGCGGTCGGCCAGCTGGGCGGATTACCCTCTGTCGATCGCCAGGCGCTGAACGCCACCATCAACTCTCAATCGCTGTTAACCACGCCAGAACAGTTCCGCAATATTACGCTGCGGGTTAATCAGGATGGTTCAGAGGTGAAGCTCAGCGACGTTGCCAGCGTAGCGCTTGGGGCAGAGAAATATGATTTCCTCAGTCAGTACAACGGCCAGGCCGCATCAGGGCTTGGCGTAAAGCTCGCTTCCGGTGCTAACGAGCTGCAAACCGATGAGCTGGTGCGGGCGCGTATCGACGAGCTTTCCCATTTCTTTCCCCACGGTCTGAAGGCGGAAATTGCTTACGAAACCACGCCGTTTGTTACTGCATCAATCCGCGACGTCGTGAAGACGCTTATTGAGGCCATCATCCTGGTCTTTGTCGTCATGTATCTTTTCCTGCAAAACTTCCGCGCAACCTTAATTCCGACGATTGCCGTTCCCGTCGTGCTGCTGGGGACGTTTGCCATACTTTCGGCCTGCGGCTTCAGTATCAATACGCTCACCATGTTTGCCATGGTGCTGGCAATAGGCCTGCTGGTGGATGACGCCATCGTGGTAGTGGAAAACGTCGAACGCATTATGAGTGAGGAAGGTTTATCACCGCGTGAGGCCACCCGCAAATCAATGGGGCAGATTCAGGGCGCACTGGTGGGCATTGCGCTGGTGCTGTCCGCCGTGTTTGTGCCTATGGCTTTTTTTGGCGGCACCACCGGCGCCATTTACCGTCAGTTCTCCGTCACCATCGTTTCCGCCATGGTGCTTTCGGTACTGGTGGCGATGATCCTGACCCCTGCCCTTTGCGCCACGCTGCTTAAACCCCTGCCTGCGGGGCAACATCACGAGCGCCGGGGCTTCTTCGGCTGGTTCAACCGCATGTTTAACCGCAATGCTGCGCGTTACGAACGGGGCGTCGGTCGCATTTTATCAAAAGTCGGGCGCTGGCTGATTCTGTACGTCGTGATCATTGCGGGCATGGCCTTGCTGTTTCTGCATCTGCCCACTTCTTTTTTGCCGCTGGAGGATCGCGGCGTCTTTACGACCCAGGTTCAGCTGCCGCCAGGCTCCACGTTGCAGCAAACAAATAAAGTCGTGGATAAGGTCGAGCAGTATTACCTCACCCAGGAGAAAGACAATGTGGTCTCCGTTTTCTCAACCATTGGTGCCGGGCCGGGCGGTAACGGTCAGAACGTGGCGCGTATGTTTGTGCGGCTGAAAGACTGGGACGAACGCAGCGGCGCAGAAAATACCTCTTTTGCCATTATCGAACGGGCTACTGCGGCCTTTAAACATATTCGCGAGGCTCGCGTTATCGCCAGCAGCCCGCCAGCCATAACCGGCATGGGTAACTCCGCCGGTTTTGATATGGAGCTTCAGGATCATGCGGGGCTGGGTCACGATGCGTTAATGAAAGCGCGCGATCGGCTGTTGGCCGAGGCCGAAAAAGATCCCTCGCTGGCCAGGGTTCGTCATAATGGTTTGGACGACACGCCACAGCTGAGAATCGATGTCGATCAGCACAAGGCGCAGGCGTTGGGCGTTTCTGTTGATGATATTAACGCTACGCTACAGACCGGCTGGGGATCGACTTACGTCAACGATTTCCTTGACCGGGGCCGGGTGAAAAAAGTTTATGTTCAGGCCGCCGCTCCGTTCCGTATGCTGCCGGACGATATCAGCAAATGGTACGTGCGCAACAGCAGTGGCAGCATGGTACCTTTCACCGCATTCGCCTCCACCCGTTGGGAAACCGGTTCGCCGCGTCTGGAGCGTTATAACGGTTATTCCGCCGTAGAGATTGTCGGTGAATCCGCCAGCGGCGTCAGTACCGGTACAGCAATGGATGTTATGGAAAAGTTGGTCAACAAGCTGCCCACCGGCTTTGGCTTGCAGTGGACCGGCGCTTCTTATCAGGAGCGCATGTCCGGTACCCAGGCACCCGCGCTGTACGCTATTTCGCTGCTGGTGGTTTTTCTGTGTCTCGCCGCACTCTATGAAAGCTGGTCAATTCCCTTCTCGGTTATGCTGGTGGTGCCGCTGGGCGTGGTGGGTGCGCTGGTGGCAACCTGGCTGCGCGGTTTGGAGAACGACGTTTACTTCCAGGTCGGTCTGCTCACCGTGATTGGTTTGTCGGCGAAAAATGCCATCCTGATCGTTGAGTTCGCCAATGAGATCAACAGCAAAGGACAGGATTTGTTAGCGGCCACGCTGGAAGCCTGTCGCCAGCGTCTGCGTCCGATATTAATGACCTCGCTGGCCTTTATTTTCGGCGTGCTGCCGATGACCATTGGTCAGGGTGCGGGTTCCAGCAGTCAGCATGCGGTAGGAACAGGCGTGATGGGCGGTATGATTTCCGCAACGTTATTAGCACTTTTCTTTGTGCCGATCTTCTTCGTGTTAGTACGGCGGCGCTTTCCGATAAAAGAGAAGCCGGTCACATAACGAATAAAGGCAGCCCGCAGGCTGCCTTTGTTATATTCGGATACTGAAGGTAAAGCTTGTTGATGTTGTCGCCGAGCTTTTCTTTATGAATGTGTTACTTACGAGTCAACATCACTTCGATAAAGTCTTTCCAGTTCCCCAGTTCTAAATCAATCATAAGTCACCTCTCGTTGTAGTGACGCCATTATAAGATTATTCCTAAAGCAAAGTGAACATCTTTCGTCCAACAACGCATCAACAAAACCAGGATTTATCCGAATATGTGGTGCGACGCACAGTTTAACCGATATGATTACCCAGGCAATTAATAGCAGTGTCATCATAAGGTTAGAAAGGTTTGTCTCATCAAAAAGAGGCGCTAAAAGAGAGGGAATATCACCAGTAGTGGCTGTCAAGTGAGAGGGGAGAAACCTCCCCTCAGAATCGCTGTTATTTCAATACGATGATTTTATCGTAACCGCCGCTTTCGCTGTCGATATGGGTTTTGGCTTCCGGATGTTCTGCCAGCACCGCCTCCACAATGTGATTGAACTCATCGCAGCGGCTCTCTCTTTTCCGGGCGATCACAATTGTCGACTTCGTTTCTTCAACCGTATGGGCGGAAGACGCTTTCATATAGTTCATATTGTCCCTCCTGATGCTAACTCTCTGTTAAACGTGCCGTCTTCCGTGCCTCTCAGGCGTATCCGTTGTAAACTAAGCGCCTGAGCAGTATCGAATATAGATGAAACCCACAGAAAAAAGAAGGGAACCCCGCCATGCTGACGATGTACGGCATTAAAAATTGCGACACCATCAAGAAGGCGCGAAAATATTTAGAAGCCCGGGACGTGAACTATCAGTTTCACGATTACCGGGCCGACGGACTGGATGCTGCACTGCTGCAAAAATTCATCGACCAGCTGGGTTGGGAAGCATTACTGAACACGCGCGGTACGACATGGCGTAAATTAAGCGAAGAAACGCGCAGCGCGGTGAATAATGCCGCAGCGGCACGGGAAGTGATGCTGGAAAACCCGGCAATGATTAAACGCCCGTTGCTCTGTAGCGCCGACGGCTCTATGCTGCTGGGCTTTAGTGAAAATGCTTACCAGCCTATCGTGGAGAAGTCCTGATTATGTTCTGTCCGGTCATTGAGCTGACGCAGCAGCTTATTCGTCGCCCTTCCCTCAGCCCGGATGATGCCGGTTGTCAGGCCATTATGATGGAACGCCTGCGCGCGCTGGGTTTCACCATTGAACCCATGAATATCGGCGACACCCAAAACTTCTGGGCCTGGCGTGGTGAGGGCGAGACGCTGGCGTTTGCCGGTCATACTGATGTGGTACCCGCCGGGGATGCCAACCGCTGGATCAATCCGCCGTTTGAACCGACCATCCGCGACGGTATGCTTTACGGACGTGGCGCAGCGGACATGAAAGGCTCGCTGGCCGCAATGACGGTGGCCGCCGAGCGTTTTGTTGCCAGTCACCCCAATCATAAAGGACGGCTTGCGTTTCTGATTACTTCAGATGAGGAAGCCAGCGCCACCAACGGCACGGTTAAGGTTGTTGAAACACTGATGGCGCGCCGTGAACGTCTTGATTACTGTCTGGTCGGCGAACCATCCAGTACCGAAATCGTCGGCGACGTAGTGAAAAATGGTCGCCGTGGTTCAATGACCGCTAACCTGACGCTGCACGGCGTTCAGGGGCACGTGGCCTATCCGCATCTTGCTGATAACCCGGTTCACCGCGCGCTGCCAGCGCTGAATGAATTAGTGGCGACAGAGTGGGATCGGGGCAATGAATTTTTCCCGCCGACCAGCATGCAGATTGCTAATGTTCAGGCCGGAACCGGCAGTAATAACGTTATTCCTGGCGAGTTTTTCGTGCAGTTTAACTTCCGCTTCAGTACCGAGCTGACCGACGAGCTGATTAAACAGCGCGTGCGGGAACTGTTAGACCGTCACCAGCTCCGTTATACGCTGGAATGGACGGTTTCCGGCCAGCCGTTCCTGACTTCAACCGGAAAACTGGTAGAAGCGGTGGTAAACGCCGTTGAGCACTATAATGAAATTAAACCGCAGTTGTTGACGACAGGCGGCACCTCTGACGGGCGCTTTATTGCCCGAATGGGTGCACAGGTTGTGGAGTTAGGGCCGGTGAACGCCACCATTCATAAAATCAATGAGTGTGTGAAAGCCGCTGATTTACAACTGCTTAGCCGTATGTACCAGCGTATTATGGAACAGCTTATCGCTTAAGGAGCAGATATGGAATTTCTCAAGCATTATTGGTGGCTGCTGGTCATTGTGTTGATGGTGGGCGTTCTGATGAACGTTTATAAAGACCTGAAGCGCATCGATCCTAAAAAGTATCTGGATAATAAACCGGATCTGCCGCCGCATCGTGATTTTAACGATAAGTGGGATGACGACGAAGACTGGCCGAAGAAGAAATAACATTTTCAGCAGGGGCATCCGTCCCTGCTTTTATCATCTCATTGGGATGACGTCATCATCACCCGGCGCGCTGCCGCTCAGGGCTTCATCGAAATAGCGTCGCGGCACCGTATAGTGCAGATGATCCAGCGCCGACTGCATGGCGCGCTGATCGACAGCATGCGGCAAATCTTCCACAATATTCAGCGTGACGTCCCCCCCCAGCGCCAGCAGCTGTGCTTCGGCTTCAAGCGCATGGCCTAACGGGACTTGTTCATCATCATCACCGTGGATCAAATGAATGGTGGTACGCTTTGTCACCGATTGTGGCGGGCTGGCATAACGTCCCGAGAAAGCAATTACCCTTCCCGCGAGGCCCGGCTGCGCCTTGATCGCCTCCAGCGCCATGGTGCTGCCCTGAGAAAAACCGATCAGCGCCGTTGCTTCCGCTTTTACGCCGCTCTGACGCTGCCAGTCCCGGATAATTTCAGTAAACGTTGCCATTACCGCATCGACTCGCTGCTGGTGATTTTCTTCGCTCAGATCGTCGACAGAATACCACTGACGGCCATGGACGCCAGAATCCGATGCGCCGACGCAGATCACCATCGCCTGTGGGAAAGAGTCGGCAAACCATTTGCCCAGATCGCCCATGGATATGGGGTTATCGCCCACGCCGTGAAATAACAGGAACAGCTGAGCCGGAGCGCTGACGGGACGCTGAACAACAAAATAGTCATGGTGCATGGTTTCCTCCTTAAAAAGCCTTACGCATCGCAACAGGAAAAGCTTAGCGCTGCTGATTTTGCAGCAATATAGCGATATAGCGTTGCCAGTTTGCGCTGCGCTGCGGATCCAACCGGTTCAGTGCCCGCTGCGTCTCCTGCCGCCAGCCAGCCAGTAGCGCTTTACGCCCCGACAGCCCGGACTGCTGAATGAGGCAGGTCGGAGAGAGCCGTTCAAGAACCGCGCCTTGTAATAATGGCAGCTCACGTGAGTCATTGCTGACCAGACGGCCAAGCGCGCCGATACTGGCTTCAAAAGGCCGATGCGCCCAGGCGAAACCGGCCAGATCCCGCCAGTCGTCTTCGTCCAGTTGATTAACCGCGCCCGACTCGCTTGCGGTAAGCGTTAGCGCCAGATCCACATCCCGCAGCTGAGGCCGCAGCCAGGGCCAGTCGCGGGCCAGTTTTCGCCTGCCTTTTTCTGCCAGCGCCCTGCCCGCTTCACTCAGCGGCAGGATGGCCATTGCGGTATAGCAGCCGCTGCTGGCCTCCGGTTTAGTGCCAAATCGCACCAGCTGAAAACCACAGGCCTGCCAGAAGCGCCATAAAACTTCAGTATAGCCAAAACTCACCGAGAGAAAATCCAGCCCTTCGGCATGCCCAAGGCTCTGCTGTATCATCTGACGACCGATGCCTCGCTGCCGAAGCGCAGGAGAAATGGCGATACGGCTGATGCGACGCGACGTCAGGGCAGCGGCTTCCGGCCAGCCGCCGTGGGCCGCCAGCGACTGGGCAACCAGATTGCCTGCCGGTCGGCGTAGTCCTGCCCATACGGCCTCTGCCAGCCCGGCTGACAATCCGCCTTCATCCACCAGCCACAGCGCACCCTGCACCTGGTCACCTTGCAATGCAGCGCTGAAATGCATGCCGGGCGCATCCATCATGCGCCGTAAATCCAGCGGTGAGGTGCGGTAATGGGCGCTGGTCAGCAGGCGGTACATCGCCTCAAGCTGGGTAGCGCGGCCTTGCCATTCGTTTTGCTGAGGATAGCTAAAATCAATATCACGCTCGGCTGCGATCGGTTCCGCCTCGCTAAATAACAGCGTGTCATCAATAAAGCGTTCCAGCGGATCGAACTGTGACCAGCGCAGCGGCTGTGCCAGCCTGAGAATTGTCGCCTCGGGTAAAGAAGCGCAGAACTTCAGCAAAAAGCCTCTCCCCGTCCCTTCATAACCCTGCAAGGTCGTGGTCAGCAGGACGCGTGGATAAAGATGAACCAGTTGATGAAGCATAGGGGTGGGAATGGCCGCCGCCTCGTCAATCACCAGCCAGTCGATATTTTCTGGCCGCTCTGCTGCGGTAAGCGCCAGTAGCCTGTCCGGGGCGATAAACTCAAACGCATCACCGGCAAATTTCGCCAGCACGTCCGTGGCAACTTTAGCCGGTGCGGAGATCAAACAGCGGCCCCGCCAGCGTGCGGCGAGGGTACCCGCCAGCGCTGACTTTCCTCTGCCACGCGGGGCAATCAGCACTGAAATGCCCGGCTCGCTTCTCAGAAGCTGTTGTAATACTTGCTGCTGCTGAGAGGTATCATCCGGCTGCCATTCTGGGGTGGCTGGTGGCGAGGGCAACACAGGCGCATGATGCTGGCGCAGAAGCGCGACCTGCTTATCTGCCAGCAAGCGTTTCTGCAAGCGATGGATAAAGTTGGGCGTGGCAATCGGCGTGGAGGTTTCGCTCCAGCGCAGGGAATCAAGATCGGGCTGTGTGGGCCAGCTTTCCCACTCCGGAGCAAGGATGACCAGCCAGCTACCCGCTTTGAGGGTACCGGCCAGCACCGCCAGCGCTTCGGCATGGAAACCGTCGCGGGCGTCGAAGACCGCATGCAGAAACTCTTGTCCCAGCAGCGTTTTTGCAGCAGAAGGTTTGCAGTTCAGCGGCGTTTGCGGCGCATCGCCAATCCACAGCCAGTCTCCAGGCAGCAGGGAGATCCACTGCTGTGCCTGAAGCTGGCACCACTGCGCCTCGCCGCTAACGACCATCAGTCGCCGTAAGCCCTGGCGTTTTAGCCTTTCCGTTTGCTCAATAATGTTGCCCAGATCAGCCACTGAAGGTATCACACTGGCCAGGATTACCGCTGTCGTAGCCTTTTTTAAACCAGCTGTAGCGCTGTTGCGAGGTGCCATGAGTGAAGCTGTCCGGCACTACGCGCCCCTGACTTTTCTGTTGCAGGCGATCGTCGCCAATCGCTTCAGCCGCATTGAGTGCCTCCTGCAAATCCCCCGGCTCCAGAACTTCCTGCTGCTGCATATAGTGTCCCCAAACGCCCGCGAAGCAGTCAGCCTGTAGCTCAAGCTTCACGGAAAGTTGATTGACCTGCGTCTGAGATGCGCCCTGCTGCAACTGCCGTACTTTGGATTCGATACCCAGCAGCCGTTGTACGTGATGGCCTACTTCATGGGCAATAACGTAACCCTGTGCGAAATCGCCATCCGCACCCAGCTTGTTTTTCATTTCGTCATAAAAAGAGAGATCGATATAAACGGTGCTGTCCGTCGGGCAATAGAAAGGCCCCATTACCGACTGGCCGGTGCCGCAACCCGTTCGCGTAGCGCCACGGTACATCACCAGTTTTGGCGGCGTATAGTTCTTCCCCATCTTCTGAAAGATTTTTTGCCAGGTATCTTCCGTTGTGGCGAGGATCACTGAAGTGAATTTTGCGGACTCGTCCTGTTGAGGATTGATTCCCTGCTGTTGTGAAGCCGGCTGAGAATAAGATGAGGTCTCTCCGGTCAGTAGCGGAGTTAAATCGTAGCCATAGTAACCGGCAATCATTACCAGAATCAGAATGACAATGCCGCCCTTTCCACGGGGAATACGCATTCGTCCCGCGCCTACCGTACCGGATTCATTACGGCGATCTTCCACGTTATCGCTCTCACGGCGCCCTTGCCAACGCATAAATTACTCCTGGTGATCTTAAAGTTGTTCTGATTTTAGTCGTGCGAAAGCACTAACACCAGCATCGTGAATAACGGCAGGAAATTACTGACAGTGAGGGAACAGCAACGTTGGCCAGCGCGCGGCGGCCGAAGGCGTGATAAAACAGGAGAAAGCGTAAAATAAGCTGCGGCCAGTCAGCCGCAGCCGAAAAAATCAGTCCAGCTTCACGCCAAGACGGTTAGCCACTTCTTCGTAGGCTTCAATCAGGCCGCCAAGACTCTGACGGTAGCGGTCTTTGTCCATCTTGTTCAGGGTTTCTTTATCCCACAGACGCGCGCCATCTGGTGAAAACTCATCGCCCAGGGTCACTTCGCCGTTAAACAGGCCAAATTCCAGTTTGAAGTCGACAAGGATCAGGCCAGCATCGGAGAACAGCTTGCTCAGCACATCATTCGCTTTGTAAGTTAATTCACGCATCCGCGCCAGGTTCTCTTTGTTCACCCAGCCGAAGGTTTCACAGTAGGATTCATTGATCATCGGATCGTGGCGGGCATCGTCTTTGAGAAACAGGTCGAACAGCGGCGGATTCAGGATTGTGCCCTCTTCCACGCCGAGACGCTTCACCAGTGAGCCAGCCGCACGGTTACGCACCACGCATTCAACAGGTACCATATCCAGCTTTTTCACCAGCGCTTCGTTATCGGACAGCAGCGCTTCCATTTGAGTTGGGATGCCTGCTTCCTGTAGCTTGCTCATGATGAAATAATTAAATTTATTATTAATCATCCCTTTACGATCAAACTGTTCGATACGCTCACCGTCCAGTGCTGACGTATCGTTACGGAATTCGAGTACCAACAGATCCGGGTTTTCGGTGCTGTAAACGGTTTTCGCTTTGCCGCGATACAACTCAGCTTGCTTTTTCATCTTGTCTAACTCCAAACGTGGATCCCCGTGGCTGACTGCTGGGGAATGAACCTATTGTGCGGTGGCTATTGTATGATCTGCGGCGAAAAAACCGAAGCAATCGTTTACGCAGCAGAAAATAAAAAAGGCCGGATAAATCCGGCCGGGTCGATTACTTGCTGAATGCCGCCTGGAATACCGCCACTAAGGCGTCATTCTGCGACTGGGTCAGCGAGTGACCTTTTGGATCGAGGAACTGCAGGCTGCTGCGGTTATCCAGATCGCCGACCTGCAACTTATAGTTGCCGTTTGGCAGCCCCGGATCTTTCGCACCCAGGCTGTCCCAGGTTTCTTCTGAAGGCGCGCTGTAAGCCACGCTCAGACTGCCCTGCGAACGGTTCTGGTCTGAGGCTTTCATGCCGATGCGCTGAAGCGCTGCTGGCAGACGTTCCCAAACGGTGTTGAACGGCGCACGCACAATCAGATTTGGCAGGCCAGTATCATCCGCCCCGCTCTGCACATTGATCTGCGCAGCGCTGTTTTTCGCCGCGGAATCTTCACGAATGTTTTCGATCTTATCCAGACCCATGCTCAGCTCGTTGAGCATCTGGGCGGTATAACGCTGAAGCTGCACAGGAGAATTAACAACTTTATCTTCCTGTTGCAGTTCCAGCAGCTTAACGGTCAGCGCCTGCTGATAGCCCTGCTGCTGAACGGCGATCTGATAACGTCCGCGATACTGATGGTCTTCATCAGCACGGTTCCACTGCACCCAGTCAGTGGTCAGCGTCTGGCTGGCGTCGGTACGGCTGGCAATGGTGTAATTACGCGCCTGCACAATATCGACAACCTGCGGCCACAGCGCACCGTTACGGGCATTGTCCACCAGCAACACGCCGGAATTACCGGCAAACTGCGTGCGTGTGCCGTTCATCAACGCCAGCGGCTGGGCCGGTGGGCGGATATCCAGCTGTTTGCCGACGGCACCTTTGCTGCTCACGGAAGGAATGTCGAAATCACCATTTTGCAGCGGCAAAATCATCCCTGAAGGCGCATGCAGCTCGCTGATATCAGCCGCCTTCAGATAAGATTCGTCTCCGCTAACCTGCCGCTTGTAACGCTGGTCGCTGGAGCAAGCTGCCAGCAGCATCACCAGTGAAACACCAACCACTTTCGCGATCGCAGACTTTTGTACTGAGTAAGCCATTAATTCTCCCTAAATTTACAGCAGGCCTGCGTTTTTCAGTGCCTGCTCAACAACCGGACGACCGGCATCAGTCATCGGCGTCATGGGTAGACGCAGCGTATCGGTTGCAATTAATCCTAATTTTTTAGCCGCCCATTTTACCGGGACAGGATTAGGCTCAATAAATAGCTTCTGATGCAGATGCATCAGGCGCTGATTCAGGCGGCGCGCGGCAACGAAGTCACCCTGCTGTGCAAAGGCGCACAGCTCGGCCATTTCGCGCGCGGCGATGTTCGCAGTCACGGAGATTACGCCCTTTCCGCCCAGCTGCATGAAGTCGAGGGCAGAGGCATCATCGCCACTGACCAGCACAAAGTCTTCATCAACCAGCTCTTGGATCTGACTTACCCGCGATAAGTTCCCGGTTGCTTCTTTGATTCCGATAATATTTTTGATTTTCGCCAGACGACCCACGGTTTCCGGCAGCATGTCACAACCGGTACGCGAGGGTACGTTGTAGAGCATTTGCGGCAGATCGGTGCTTTCTGCAATGGCTTTGAAGTGCTGATACAGCCCTTCCTGAGTAGGACGGTTGTAGTATGGGGTAACGGTCAGACAGCCAACCACGCCACTTTTTTCAAAACGTTGGGTCAGTGCGATCCCTTCTGCCGTCGCGTTGGCGCCGGTTCCGGCGATAACAGGAATACGGCCATCGGCTAAATCCAGCGTCATCATCACCACATCACCATGCTCATCATGGCTGAGCGTGGCGGATTCGCCGGTTGTTCCCACGGAGACAATTGCCGCTGTTCCGCTGGCAACATGATAATCAATCAGTTTTTTTAAACTCGTACGGCAGACATACCCTTTGTCATCCATCGGCGTAACGAGCGCAACAATACTTCCCGTGAACATTTGCCATCCCCTCCACAAACAAGTTCTTCATGGTACGTTTGACAGCTATTGAAAAGCAAGCGGCAAGCCCGCGTGGCCCCTTGGCAGAGGGTATTTTTTATGTTTACCTTAGGGTTATCACAATTGCTAATCACTGAGACGCACAGGAAGCATCATTTTGCCGCAGTTACCTCAACAACATTTGGTTATCACCGCCGTGGGGGTCGATCGCCCGGGGATCGTCAATGCCATCACCCGCCACGTCAGCAGCTGCGATTGCAACATTGAAGATAGCCGTCTTGCCATGCTCGGTGATGAATTCACTTTTATCATGCTGCTTTCCGGCAGCTGGAACGCCATTACCCTTATTGAATCCACGCTGCCGCTGAAAGGCGCCGAGCTGGAATTGCTGATCGTGATGAAGCGCACGACTTTTCGCGAACGGCCGCCAATGCCCGCAACGGTATGGGTGCAGGTTGAAGTTGCCGACTCGCCGCATATCATTGAACGCTTTACCGATTTATTCGACTCTCAGCAGATGAATATCGCTGAGCTGGTTTCCCGCACGCAGCCTGCGGCAGAAAATCAGCCGCCTTTGCTCTATATTCAGATCACCGCCCACAGTCCGGCCAGCCAGGATGCCGCGATTATCGAGCAGGCATTTAACAGCCTCTGTACAGAGTTGAGCGCTCAAGGCACTATTAGCGTCGTTCAGTATCCACAGCATGATGAAAAAACGGAGAATAGTGATGAATCCACTGAAGGCCGGTGATTTAGCACCGAAATTTAGCTTGCCCGATCAGGACGGCGAGCAGATAAATTTAACCGACTTCCAGGGACAGCGCGTTCTGGTCTATTTTTACCCGAAGGCGATGACGCCCGGCTGCACCGTTCAGGCTTGCGGCTTGCGCGACAGCATGGACGAATTGAAAAAAGCCGGCGTTGAAGTGCTAGGGATCAGCACGGATAAGCCCGAAAAACTGTCGCGATTTGTTGAGAAAGAGCTGCTGAACTTCACGCTGCTTTCTGACGAAGACCATCAGGTTTCCGAGCAGTTTGGCATCTGGGGCGAGAAGACTTTTATGGGTAAAACCTACGACGGGATTCACCGCATCAGCTTTTTAATCGATGCCAACGGCAAGATTGAGAAGGTGTTCGACGATTTTAAAACCAGTAACCATCACGATATCGTGATGGATTATCTGCAGTCGGCCTGATCAAATCCTGACTCAAAACCCCGCTTTAGTGGGGTTTTGAGTCAAACAGGCCTCTGAGCCAGATTAAGCCTCATGAGAGTTTAACTGACGCCGTGAAAATCGTTGTCCAGACGATACCCGCATTTTGCCCAATGGACGGTAATCTGCCAAACCGACATGCTTTTCACCCGCGACAATCTCACCAAAACTCGCAACCAAATCTTTTCCAGGCAACGAATTTAATCTGTTTTTATCTTGAGTTTTTCCATTTTAGAATCGGTCTCATCTCTCATAATAAAGCCCCTCCGCAACTGTTCATTTAATCGGCACATACAACTGCTGCAATCCTGAGCAATACTTTTCTGTCAGGTCAGAGAGGTTTTGCCAGCTCGTCCGGCCAGGCATGCACGACGGCTTTGACCAGCGTTGCCAGCGGAATAGCGAAGAACACGCCCCAGAAGCCCCACAGGCCACCAAAAATCACCACCGAGAGGATAATCACCAGCGGATGCAAATTGACCGCTTCGGAAAACAGTACCGGCACTAAAATGTTGCCATCCAGTCCCTGAATAATCAGATAAACGATAATCATCGTCCAGAATTCGCTGCCCAGCCCCCACTGCGCCAGACCAACACCCACTACAGGTATCGTCACCGCCAGCGCGCCGACGTAAGGTATCAGTACCGATACACCAACCAGCACCGCCAGTAATAAAGCGTAATTCATGCCGATAGCGAGGAAACCTATCCAGCTGGCAATGCCGACCACGATCATCTCCAGCACTTTGCCACGGATATAGTTGGAAACCTGCTGATTCATCTCTTCCCACACCTGACCGGCCAGGCCGCGATTGCGCGGCAATACCTGACTAATAGCGGCAAGCATTTGCGCTTTGTCTTTTAGCAGGAAAAAGACCATCAGCGGCACCAGTACCAGATAGATTGCCAGCGTCATTAGGCCAACCAGCGATGCCAGCGAGTATTTAACCAGCTGATCGCCCATGCCGCTCAGACGCGCACGCAGATTTTCTACCACAATATCAACAATGCCCACGTCCATTAACGCAGGAAAGCGCTCCGGCAAACGCGTGGCAAAGTGATACAGGCTGGTCAACATGGCGGGAAGCTCATGCGCGAGATTAATGCTTTGCTGCCAGGCAATCGGTGCGACGACCAAAATCAGCATCAGCACGATGGTGGCAAAAATAATCAGTACGATGGTAGTAGCCCAGGTGCGGGAACAGCCCAGACGCTCAAGACGCACCGTTGGCCACTCCAGCAGATAAGCGACCACCAGCGCGACCAGCAACGGCGCCAGCAGGCCATTAAAGAAGAAAAGAATACCGAAGGCGGCGAGAAGGATCGCCAGTAGTGCAATAGCCTGGGGATCGCTGAACCGACGACGATACCACTGTAATAAAAGATCCAGCATGTCAAACTTCCTGGCTTTCTGAAGGAGCGGGAGAGTCTACATGAAACAGGCTGGCGCTGTCGCGTGAACCGGCTGCGGTCTGGCTCAGGCTGGAAATCAACCTTGCTGACGAAGCTTTTCAGCCTGAATTTCATCCCGCTGCGGGCTAATTATCACCCGATTACGGCCCGCATTTTTAGCCGCGTAGAGCGCATCATCAGCCTGCTTGAACACGCGTTCGACAGAGGCGTTATCAGCAGCCCACAGCGCAACGCCAATGGAAATGGTGACGTGGCCCACCAGCTCTTGCTCCTGCTGTTCGATTCTTTTGCGCACGCGTTCAGCAATCGCACCCGCCATATCGCGGTCTGCGCCAGGGAGGATCATCAAAAACTCTTCACCACCGTTACGACAAACCACATCCGTCTGCCGTGAGCTTTTGCCCAACTGCTGCGCCACGTTCTTAATCACGCTGTCGCCCACGTCATGGCCCCAGGTATCATTCACCCGTTTAAAATGGTCGATATCGAGCGCCAGCACCGCAAACGGTTGATTGGTAGCAATAAAATATTCCAGTACCGCGCTGAGGCCGCGTCGGTTAAGCAAAGACGTTAGCGGATCTGTTTGCACTTCAAACTTCAGCCGACCGATTTTATCCTGCAACAGGCCGATGCCGGTCAGCATTGCGGCTTTAATTTGACTGGCTTCGTAGTACCACGAACGGATATTGCCAATCTCCAGCGAAACACCCAGCATATCCATCTGCGTCGCTTTACTGGCCAGCTGCCCCAGCGGTTTGGCAATCAATCGGGCAAGGAACCAGGCTAAAAATATCGTCAACAGTACCCAGGGAATGGAGCGCAGCAGAACTTTCAGCACCAGGCTGGTCAGAGGCACCAGCGTAGTCTGCGTCGGCTTCATCGCAACAATCATCCAGCCCGGCGTGGCAACCATGGCGTAGCCTGCCAGCATCGGTTCACCATGCTGTTTTAACACCTGCTGATAACCATTATCTTTTTTACGATCGTCGCTGATTAACGGCTTAATCGTCTGCCCGATGAGCCTGCTGTTCTGGTGATAAAGCACCCGGTTGTCGCCATCAACGACGTACAGCGACGAGCCGTCGCGATAAAACTGCTCGCCCAGCAATTCGTTAAGAATGCTTTTTTTCTTCAGGTAAATCGTGCCGCCAATAAAACCAAGGTAGTTGCCGTTTGCAGACCAGATAGGATAAGAAACAAACACCATCAGATTATTGGCGGCGGAAAGCGTGGCTTTACTGACCAGCGGCCGACGTTCCGCCAGTGCCTGACGCGTGGCGCTGGAGGTCAGATGCATCCCTTTAAGCATCAGTGATTCAGGCGAAATAGCTTTCAACCAACCGTTGGCATCGACAATCACTACCGAGTTGAAGCTACGGGTCTGTTCACGCAGGCGATTCACTTCACGCAAGGTCAGAGCATCGTCATCCATACCCGAACTGATTTCTTTCGCACTCCAGGCAAGCTGCGACTCGGCCTGCTGGAAAAACATTTCCGTCGTGGAAGCCAGCTTGGTGGCATAGACGCGGTTAGACTCCAGCGTGTTATTAATCAGCACTTCCCGCTGTACCTGCGAACTGGCATAGAGCGAACTGGCTAATGTAATTACAATGCTGGCTATCACTAATAAAGTAATAAGCGTTAGCAAGTCCGCCCTGAGTCTTTTTTGCCTCAGCATGGGCTTACCTCGAAGAAACATGTCATAGATGTCGCGTCTTATTTTTTTAGGTCTTATGGCGTCTCATGCCCTGGTGAAGCATGCGCTGATAGTACATCGTCACCCCCCTTCCCTCTTCGGCCATGTGCAGAAGAAGAGAACCGGCAGGCTGTGATCTACGTTATCGTCCATATGGCCAAAAACTTAAGGCAAACATTCCATTCTTTAGCAGGAAATTAAGCGGGCCAGCGCCCGCTATGTTAAGAAAACGTAAGGATTATTACATGGCGAGAAAAGCGTATCCTTGATTTTCCAGCGTTGCGACGGTTGTCGGGCTGGATAAGGCATGTGTAACAGAAGTATCGATCCAGTCATGATTAAAATGATGAAAAGCGACCGACTGATCGCAAACCGAGACGTCCACACCTTTCGCCCGCAGTTCATTAATCAGCTTCAGGTTCGGGTTATCAACACCATAAAACTTTTTGTATTGCGCATTCGTGAGCATGGCTGGCGTGCCATCACCCGTAACGGAAACCACGAATTTCAACTTATCCTGCGGGACACCGGCAGCAATATATAAATTAACCACGCGGGCAACCCGTTCAAGACCGAGGTTAGGCACGGTGGGGCCATTTTCCGCTTTGGTAATCTGGAAAACGACTTTATTACTGTCTCCGCTTGCAGGCTTATAAGCGGCATCGGATTCGTAATGAATTTTGCCATACCCATCAATAGCGGGCGTTGTCCAGAATCCTTCAGGGTCGCTGGGCTGACTGCCAAAATGCTGGCTAAATTTATCGGCCAGATCGGGGGCTTTTGAAAAACTGGCTCCCACCAGGCCGGCTACAACAGCAATTAAAACGTAAGATAAAACAGGGCGCATAGAATCCTCTCTACCTTCATACTTGCGTCAGTGGCCTGACGTCAAAAAGGAAAATAAACGTAACGGTTAAGAAAACGAAAAGAGATATACCACACTTAAAAATATAATTTCATCGAACAAATAATCGTAATGGCTGGTAGTGCCATTTTTTTGTTCGTCCAAATAAGTTTTTATTCTCATTTGCAAAATAAATAAGTGGGATTAGCGTGGCAATAAAGAGCCAGTATTAATCATGGCTTTAACTTTTAAAAGAAACAAAACTCCCTGCATTAACAGGCACCACCTCAATCCTGATATTTTCCAGCCCCGTCAAACTGCCATTATTCTTTTATTTGTTGGTACGGTAGATTCTGTATAAATGTAACAAAAAGACGCTCGATCCTTGCGTAATGGTTTTGTTACAACACGATCAATTAACTTGTTTTTCGGACTATACCTAACCATTTACATACAAACTTCAATTTATTTGAGTAAACCTGACAAATTTTAATTAAATAGCGCAGGATTGCTCACCCTGTAAGCGCAGTGTCTTTCAGTTTTTTTAAGTGAGTTACGCCCGGTTTCTTTCTGGCCTGATGAATAGCTGACGCGAGTCGTTTCCTTCCTCATTTCCTGTGGTTAAGATAGCCTGCGGTAAACATCCGGGATGCGGATCACCGCGAAGGATCAACGAGGACTTCATCAGAATGGGATTCAGTATGATTAACCGATTGAAGCACTGCGCGCTGGCATCAATGATCGCTGCACTGGCGGCAACCTCATTTTCCGTCGCAGCGGACGTTAGCGATATGTTACCGGATATCGGTACGACCGCCGGTAATACGCTCTCTATTAATCAGGAACTGGCGATGGGTGATTTCTATGTGCGCCAGCTACGCGCCAGTGCGCCCCTGATCAACGATCCCCTGCTGAATGACTATGTGAATCAGCTCGGCCAGCGGCTGGTTACGCATGCCTGGTCGGTGAAAACGCCTTTTCATTTTTATCTCGTCAGCAATGATGAAATTAACGCCTTCGCTTTTTTTGGCGGCAATGTGGTGCTGCACTCCGCGCTCTTTCGCTATACCGATAATGAAAGCCAGCTGGCTTCGGTTATGGCTCATGAAATCTCCCACGTTACGCAGCGTCATCTGGCACGCGCGATGGAAGAGCAACAGCGCAATGCGCCACTCACCTGGGTTGGGGCTTTAGGCTCCATTTTACTGGCGATGGCCAACCCGCAGGCGGGAATGGCTGCCCTGAGCGGTACGCTGGCCGGTACGCAACAGGGCATTATCAGCTTTACTCAGCAAAACGAGCAGGAAGCGGACCGTATTGGTATTCAGGTGCTTCAGCGTGCCGGATTTGATCCCCAGGCCATGCCGAATTTTCTGCAAAAACTGGCGGATCAGTCGCGCTTTTCCTCCAAACCGCCGGAAATTTTGCTCACCCATCCCCTCCCCGACAGCCGCCTTTCCGATGCCCGCAACCGTGCTAACCAGATGAAAGCGGTCGTGGTGCAGTCTTCGCAAGACTTTTACATGGCAAAAGTGCGCATACTTGGGATGTACGCCACAGGACAAAATCAGCTTACTGACGATCTGCTTGATACACTTAGTAAGGGCAATACGCGTGAACAGGCCGCCGCTCAGTACGGCAAAGCCGTGCAGTTTTTACAGGCGAAAAGCTTTGAGAATGCCCGACGCATTATTGCGCCGCTGCTGGCTAAACAACCCGGCAATGTCTGGTATCTGGATATTATGACGGATATCGACATCGGCCTGAACCAGCCTCAGCGCGCCGTAGCGCTGTTGCAGGGCGCTCAGGCAAGCGGTAGCCCGGTTGTGCAGCTGAACCTGGCGAACGCCTTTGTTGAAGCCAAACAGCCGGCGAATGCCAGTAAAGTGCTTTACCGTTATACCTGGGCGCACAAAGATGACCCTAACGGCTGGGATCTGCTGGCTAAAGCCTCTGCCGATCAGGGGCTAAGCGATGAAGAACAGGCGGCACGTGCCGAAAGTCTGGCGTTGAATGGCCAGTTGGATCAGGCGATCCGCAGCCTGAGCAGCGCCAGCGCGTCGGTGCCGTTGGGTAGCCTTAAACAGGCGCGGTATGATGCGCGGATTGACCAGCTGCGTCAGTTACAGCAGCGTTTCCATCAATATCAGAAAAAATAGAGAGGTGAATGATGTCCGATATCCTGATCTATCATAACCCACGCTGCTCCAAGAGCCGCGAAACGTTACAGCTCCTGCAAGCGCAGGGTATTACCCCTGAAATCGTACTCTATCTGGAGGATCCCCCGCCTGTCAGCACGCTGAAAACGCTCCTGGCGAAGCTGGAATTCACCACCGCCCGGGAGCTGATGCGTCAGCAGGAAGATGTTTATAAGCAGCTGAATCTGGATGATGAAACCTTAAGCGAGGAGCAGCTACTGCAAATCATGGCCGATAATCCGAAGCTAATTGAGCGACCTATTGTCATTGCCTATGGCAGAGCGCGTCTGGGGCGACCGCCGGCGCAGGTGCTGGAGATCCTGACCACCGCTAAGGCATACTAAAACATGCAGAAAAGAGTAAATGTTTTACGTGATGCCAGTGGCTTTATGCCGCTATTTACAGGCCCAGCGCTTCCTTCACAAACGGAATAGTGAGCTTGCGCTGGGCGCTGATAGAAGCGCGATCCAGCTTGTCGAGCGTGACGAACAGCGTACGCATTTCACGATCCAGCCTTTTTAGCAGAAAACGTCCCACGTCCTCAGGAAGTTCAAAACCTCGCAATTTTGCGCGCAACTGCATTGCCTGAAGTTTGTCTTCGTCGGATAACGGTTGCAGCCGATAGATTTGTCCCCAGTCGAGGCGGGAAGCGAGATCCGGTAGCTTTAAATTCAGCTGACGGGGTGGACGATCGCCCGTGATCAGCAGACGCGTTTTACCGGTTTCCAGAATGCGGTTATAGAGATCGAAGATCGCCATTTCCCAGGGCTCATCGCCTGCAATGCATTCAATATTATCAATGCAGATCAGCGCCAGCTGTTCCATTCCATCCAGCACCTCTGGCACAAACCAGGTGCGCTTATCCAGCGGCACGTAACCCACTGCTTCACCGTGAGCGGACAGCTGTGCGCAGGCAGCATGCAGCAGATGGCTGCGGCCGCCGCCTTCCCGTGACCAGAAATAGAAATAGCTGCCGTGCTCCTGTTGCAGCGCACTTTGCAGCGCAGCAATCAGCGACGGATTTTCCCCTGGCCAGAAGCTGGCGAAGGTTTCATCGTCGGGCAAATAGAGTGGCAAAGAGAGCTGTGCCGGCGTATTCAGAAGCACCTCAGTATCGATCGGGCAAAATCCGGCTGAAGTTTATCACAACTCTGCAAGGATTATGAAACGGGCAGCCTCAGCTGCCCGAAACTTAATCGCGATCTTCAGGCTCGAGGATCACCTCTTCCGGGCGGATCAGGCTAATGACTTTAAAAATCAGGCTCAGCGCGATGCCCACGATAGTCGCCAGCGCCATGCCTTTCAGTTCGGCCGCGCCGATATGAACCGTGGCGCCGCTGACGCCAATTATCAGGATCACCGAGGTCAGGATCAGGTTTTGCGCCTTGTTGTAATCGACTTTCGATTCGATCAGCACGCGGATCCCTGAAGCGCCAATCACGCCATAAAGCAGCAGCGATACGCCGCCCATCACCGGCACCGGCACCGCCTGAATTGCCGCAGCCAGCTTGCCGACGCACGACAGCAAAACGGCCAGAATGGCCGCGCCACCAATCACCCAGGTACTGTAAACACGGGTGATTGCCATTACGCCGATGTTTTCGCCATAGGTGGTATTTGGCGTGGAGCCGAAAAAGCCTGAAAATACGGTAGAAATGCCGTTAGCAAACATCGAACGGTGCAGACCCGGATCTTTTAGCAGGTCTTTTTTAACAATATTTGCCGTCACCACCAGATGGCCAACATGCTCGGCAATCACCACCAGCGCTGCAGGTAAAATGGTCAGCATGGCCGCCCATTCGAAGCGCGGCGTATAAAAGGTCGGTAAGGCAAACCAGGGCGCGGCTTCAACCGTCGACCAGTTGACGATCCCCATGAAGTAAGAGAGCGCATACCCCACCAACACCCCGACCAAAATGGGAATAATGGCCAGGAAGCCGCGAAACAGCACCGAGCCAAATACCGTTACCGCCAGCGTCACCATGGAAATCAGGATCGTTTTACCGTCGACGGACGCGCCGTTTGCCGGCAGCAGCCCGGCCATATTCGCCGCCACGCCAGCCAGCTCCAGACCAATGACGGCCACAATGGCACCCATTGCCGCAGGTGGAAACATCACGTCCAGCCAGCCAGTACCGGCTTTTTTAACAATCAGCGCCACCAGGCAGAACAGCACGCCGCACAAAATAAAGCCACCCAGCGCCACTTCATAACCCAGCGGCAACAGCAGCAGTACCGGTGAGATAAAAGCAAAGCTCGATCCCAGATAAGCGGGGATTTTTCCTTTACAGATAAATAAATACAGCAGCGTGCCGAGGCCGTTAAACAGCAGCACCGTCGCCGGGTTAATATGGAAAAGGATAGGAACCAGCACCGTCGCGCCAAACATGGCGAACAGATGCTGGAAGCTGAGTGGAATAGTTTGCAGCAGCGGTGGCCGCTCGCTTACGCCTATCGCGCGACGCGTCATAGTAATACCCTTTTTCAGACAATAAAAAACCGACTCTCTGGTCGGCTTAACGCTTATTTCGTACCGAAGATTTTATCGCCTGCGTCGCCGAGACCAGGAATGATATATCCTTTTTCGTTCAGCCCCTGATCGACTGATGCGGTGTACAGTTCAACGTCCGGGTGCGCTTTTTCCAGGGCGGCAATCCCCTCCGGCGCGGCAACCAGCACCAGCACTTTGATGCTGCTACAGCCCGCTTTTTTCAGCAGATCGATAGTGGCGATCATCGACCCCCCGGTCGCCAGCATCGGGTCAACGACCAGCGCCATGCGTTCTTCAATGTTTGAAACCAGCTTCTGGAAATACGGCACGGGCTCCAGCGTTTCTTCATCACGGTAAACGCCGACGACGCTGATACGAGCGCTTGGCACGTGCTCCAGCACGCCTTCCATCATACCCAGACCGGCACGCAGGATGGGTACGACGGTAATTTTCTTACCTTTGATCTGATCGATTTCCACCGGGCCATTCCAGCCCTCAATGGTCACTTTTTCCGTTTCTAAATCCGAGGTCGCCTCGTAAGTCAGCAGGCTACCTACTTCTGAAGCCAGCTCACGAAAGCGTTTAGTACTGACATCCTGCTCACGCATCAGACCCAGTTTATGTTTGACCAATGGGTGTTTAACTTCCACGATCTTCATTGTTGTTCTCCCGGAAAATATTGCTAAAAAAAAATCGCGGGATTATAGCGCCATTCCGGCGCTGCAACCTACCATTTAATCCAGGTTTTAAAACATCACACACGCTCCTGTAAGAATTGGCTAAAATTTAGCTATCCGCAATGTCACGGAAGATGAGGCTCGCAAACGTTTGCCTGCGCTGTTAGAATTGCCGCGCTTTATTTTCCAACCACCAACCGCAAACCGCGTGGGGATTTCGCAGTGACCGACAAAACCTCTCTCAGCTATAAAGACGCCGGCGTAGATATCGATGCTGGTAATGCTTTAGTCGATCGTATTAAAGGCGTGGTGAAAAAGACGCGTCGCCCGGAAGTGATGGGTGGACTGGGCGGTTTCGGTGCGCTTTGTGCGCTGCCGCAAAAATACCGTGAGCCCGTTCTGGTTTCCGGCACTGACGGCGTCGGCACCAAGCTGCGTCTGGCGATGGACCTGAAACGCCACGATACTATCGGTATCGATCTGGTCGCGATGTGCGTGAATGATTTGGTGGTACAGGGCGCCGAGCCGCTGTTCTTCCTTGACTATTATGCGACGGGCAAGCTGGACGTGGACACCGCTGCCAGCGTGATCACCGGCATCGCCGAAGGCTGTTCCCAGTCCGGCTGTGCGCTGGTGGGCGGCGAAACCGCTGAAATGCCAGGCATGTACCACGGTGAAGATTACGACGTGGCAGGCTTCTGCGTCGGCGTGGTGGAAAAATCAGAAATTATTGACGGCAGCAAAGTACAGGATGGCGACGTGCTGATCGCGCTGGGCTCCAGCGGGCCACACTCCAACGGCTACTCGCTGGTACGTAAAATTCTGGAAGTCAGCAAAACCGATCCTGAAGCGACCCAGCTTGAGGGCAAATCGCTGGCCGATCACCTGCTGGCACCCACCCGCATCTATGTGAAGAACATCCTGAGCCTGATTGAACAGGTTGATGTGCATGCCATCGCGCACCTGACCGGCGGCGGCTTCTGGGAAAACATCCCTCGCGTGCTGCCAGATAACACCCAGGCAGTTCTGGATGAAAAAAGCTGGGAATGGCCAGCGGTGTTTGGCTGGATGCAGGAAGCGGGCAACGTTAGCCGTTTTGAAATGTACCGCACCTTTAACTGCGGCGTCGGCATGCTGATTGCGCTGAGCGCAAGCGAAGCGGATAAAGCGGTTGAGCTGATGACCGCAGCCGGTGAGAAAGCCTGGAAGATTGGCGTGATCAAAGCGTCAGATTCCGAAGAGCGGGTGGTTATCAACGCATGAAAAGGCTGGTAGTGCTTATTTCTGGTCAGGGGAGCAATCTCCAGGCCATTCTGGAAGCCTGCCAGCAGCAGCGGATCCACGGCAGCGTCGCTGCCGTATTCAGCAATAAGGCCGAGGCTTACGGGCTGACGCGTGCGCGTGAAGCGGGTGTCGCTGCTCACGCGCTCAGCGCGGCTGATTTTGCCGATCGCGAAGCATTCGACCGTCAGCTGATGCTGGAAATCGATGCTTATGCGCCCGATCTGGTGGTGCTGGCGGGCTATATGCGTATTCTCAGCCCGGCATTTGTTGCTCGCTACGCGGGTCGGATGCTCAATATCCACCCTTCCCTGCTGCCCAAATACCCCGGTTTACATACTCATCGTCAGGCCATTGAAAACGGCGATGACGAGCATGGCACTTCCGTGCATTTTGTTACTGAGCAGCTGGACGGCGGCCCGGTGATCCTTCAGGCGAAAGTTCCAATCTTTGCCGGTGATACCGAAGAGGATGTGACGGAGCGCGTGCAGCATCAGGAACATGCTATCTATCCGCTGGTTGTTAGCTGGTATCTGGAAGGAAGAGTAGTGATGCGCGACGGTGCTGCCTGGCTGGACGGTAAAGAATTACCGCCGGAAGGCCATGCTTACGACTGAACCGGCTAAAAAACGGTTGAGGCGGTTGAGATAGTGCTCGCGTGAGGAGCATGTTTTTTTGCAGGCCATGAATTTGTTCAGAGCATCAGGAATACGGTACGGTAATAACGCCGCCCGGGCCATAGACGGCCCGGGCGGCGCTGTCAGGAAGGCGCTTTTTGTGCCTTTATGCACGGCCCGTGTTCCTGACGCCTGCACGGTGCAACAGGCCACTTTTTCCCTTCAGCCAAAACGTTCGATTCAGCCATAGCGCCCGGTAATATAATCTTCCGTACGCCGCTGCCGTGGCGTGGTAAATATCTTATCCGTCTCGCCAAACTCCACCACGCTGCCCTGATGCATAAACGCGGTAAAATCCGATACGCGTGCCGCCTGCTGCATATTGTGTGTAACCAAAACCAGCGTAAAATGCTGTTTAAGCGTGCTCATCAACTCTTCAATGACCAGCGTACTGATGGGATCCAGGGCGGATGTCGGCTCATCCAGCAGTAAAATTTCAGGTTCGATGGCTATCGCTCTGGCAATCACCAGCCGCTGCTGCTGTCCGCTGGAAAGCGTTAGCGCATTCTGCCAGAGATTGTTTTTAACTTCGCTCCACAGCGCCGCTGCGCGTAAAGCTCGCTCAACCGCTTCATCGAGTACCCGACGATCACGCACGCCTTGCAGACGCAGCCCGTAAACCACATTTTCGTAGATGGTTTTCGGGAACGGATTTGGACGCTGGAAGACCATCCCCACCTTTCTGCGCAGCGCGGCCAGATCCCGGCTGTCGCCCAAAATCGATTGCTGATTAATGCGAATATCACCCTCAGTCCGGCAGCCGTCGATTAAATCATTCATCCGGTTAAAGCAGCGCAGCAGGGTCGACTTACCGCAGCCGGAAGGCCCAATCAGCGCGGTGATCCGGTTTTTGGGCACGTTTAGCCTGATGGCACTAAGCGCCTGCTTCTCGCCATACCACAGTGAAAGATCCTCCACCTCCAGCACGGTGTCCAACTCATTATGCATTACTGCCCTCGCTCATTAATTCATCAGCGCGCGATAGCGCTCGCGCAGACGATGACGCAGTGCCATCGCTAACAGATTCAACGCCAGGATAATGATCACCAGCAGCAGCGCTGTGGCAAAAACCAGCGGGCGATCGGCCTGCGCATTTGGACTCTGGAAAGCCAGGTCATAGATTTGAAACCCGAGATGCATAAATTTGCGATCCAGGTGCAGATACGGAAAAATCGAATCCACCGGCAGCTCCGGCACCATTTTTACCACGCCCACCAGCATCAGCGGCGCGGTTTCGCCCGCGGCTCGGGCCACGGCGAGGATCAGTCCGGTTAACATGGCCGGTATCGCCAGAGGCAGCGTAACGTGCCACAACGTTTCCGCCTGCGTTGCGCCCAGCGCCAGCGATCCCTGGCGCAGCGATTGCGGAATGCGCGAAAGCCCCTCTTCGGTAGCCACAATCACTACCGGTAAGGTCAGAAGCGCCAGCGTCAGGGACGCCCATAGCAGGCCTGGAGTCCCGAAGGTAGGATTGGGTAAAGCGCTGGCGAAAAACAGCTGATCGAGACTGCCGCCAACCAGCCAGACAAAAAAGCCCAGCCCAAATACGCCATAAACGATGGACGGTACCCCAGCCAGATTGACTACCGCAATGCGTACCAGCCGGGTCATCAGGCTGTTTCCGGCATACTCATGCAGCCAGATTGCTGCAATCACCCCCAGCGGCATGACCACGACCGACATCAGTAGCACCATCAATACCGTGCCGAAAATAGCCGGAAATACCCCTTCATCTCCCAAACTACTGCCTGAAGATCCGCTAACGAAATGCCAGAGCTGCAGCAGGAAATGCTGCCATTTTTCACCGTAGCTCATGGCATTAGGATACCAGGCCGCCATGATATTACTCAGCGGTACCTGATGCTGTAGCCCGTGAACATCGCGCAGGATCAGCACCGTGCTTGCGCTTTCATTATTCAGCGCAATCAGCTGATTTGCCTTAGCGGCAAACTGTCGCTGAATTTCAGCACTGTCCGCCTGATGAATCGACTCGGCCTGGGCAGTATAGCGATGCTGCTGTTTCAAATGCCGCTGCTGCTCTGCCAGCTGCTCCATTTCGCTGTTCAGTTTTGCCATGCTGACGCGCCGGATAGCATCGGCCTGTTTTTGGCGCTCGCGAGTTTGTTTAATCCTCTGTTGCAGCACCTGCATCATATTTTTTGCTATCAGCGGCTGGCCGTTTTCCAGCAGGCCATCAAACCAGCCATACGCCATACCGCCGCTTCTTCGCTGGAGCGCAATGACGCCGCTGGGATAGTTTTCATCAATAATTTCACTGCTCAACAGACTGTGGAAATCGGTGTCGGCAAAGTCGCGATTCCCGGTTTTAATCAGGTAGCGCGTCACCTCTTCCGGCAGCGATGATGGCAGGGAGACGCCACTGTCCAGCAGCTGCTGACGTGAAACCCGCCCGGCGCTCACCTGCTCACCCAGCATCAGCGTTTGCCCTGCTGGTTTTTGAAGCGTAAAGAGCGTGACCGGCTGTGGCCAGAAATAGCGTAAACCGGTCATGCCCAATAATAAAATCAGCAGGATAAAAGCCAGCAGGCTGACGGCGACCGCGCCCGCCGTCAGCCATCGCCAACGGTGATTGTTCTTTACCGCACTCATCCCTGCATCTCCTGCTGACCAAAGCGCTGTCGCAGCCGCTGACGAACCAGTTCGGCAAGCGTATTGATCACCAGCGTAAAGACCAGCAGCACCAGTGCACTGAGGAACAGCACGCGATAATGCCCACTTCCCGCCGCCGCTTCCGGCATTTCAATCGCCACATTTGCCGCGAGGCTACGTACGCCATGCAGCAGGCCGCCCTCCGTAACCGGCGTGTTGCCCGTGGCCATCAGCACGATCATCGTTTCCCCTATTGCCCGGCCAAAACCGATCATCAGCGCGGCAAAAATACCTGCCGATGCGCCGGGCAACACCACGCGGGTGAGCGTCTGCCATGGCGTAGCGCCCAGCGCCAGCGATCCCTGCCCTAACGCAGGCGGGACGCTGAAAATGGCATCTTCCGCCAGGGTAAAAATCAACGGCACCAGCGCGAAGCCCATCGCCACGCCCGCTATCAATAAATTGCGTTGCTGATAGCCGCCGCTGAGGCGGCTGGCAAGGCTCTGACCCGTCAGGCTCTGTTCCAGTAAAGGAATGGCCCACACGCAGAACAGCGATGCCAGCAGCAGCAGCGGCAACAAAATCCAGATTTCACGCCCTTCGGCACATAAGCGCCGACGCCACTGCGGCGCCAGGCGCTGCGAGAGCCAGCCACACAGCAGCAGCGTTATCGTCAGAACCCCTGGCAACAACAACAGGCCCAGCAGCCGCTCAGCCAGGATGGGGGCCAGCCATATACCGGCGATCAGCCCAATGACTACGCTGGGCAACGCCCCCATCATCTCTATTGCCGGTTTCACCCAGCGTCGCAGGGCAGGCGCCATAAACCAGGCGGTATAGATTGCTGCCGCCAGCGCCAGCGGCGTGGCAAACAGCATCGCCAGCCCGGCCGCCTTTAGCGTGCCCACGACCATCGGGACCAGGCTGAATTTGCCCTGATAGTCATCATTTGCCGACGTGGACTGCCAGACATAGTCTGGCGCAGGATAGTGTTCGTACCAGACTTTTTGCCACAGGTTCCGCCAGCTGATATCCGGCCACGGATCGGCTATCAGAAAATGTTGCCAGCGGCCTGCGCGCTCAATCACTAAGCCATCGCCGCGCGGGGAGAAAATCGCGTTCGTAATGCCCGCTCCCAGCTGATGCGAGAAAAGCACGCCGTTTCGCTTACTGGAAAACAGCGCTAACGCTCCTGAGGGAGCAAGCGTGGCGAATACGCGGCGATGGGCCTCTGTCAGCAGCAGCTTCTCAGCCTTTGCGCCAGCAAAATAATGTATAAAGCGTAAATGCGGGCCGGTTTCGCTGGCGATATCAAACCACTGTGAGATCCCTCTCGCATCGACCACCAGCAGCGTACTCCCGCCGCTGAGCAGCGCTATCCGCTCCGGCGGCTGCGCAAAGGTTTGGCTATCGCGAAGCTCAAGCCCCTCAGAAGTGATGCGCCAGACGCGCAGAATATTGCCCGAGAGGCCGTACAACAGCTGACCATCGGGTGCCAGCAGCAGCTGACGAATATCCGCTATGGCGACGGTGTTATTCACCGCATTTTGCGCCGGCTGCAACCGTGACAGCGTAATCTGCTGCGGGCTGGCCTGAGCAATCAGCCAGTGTTGCTCATCAGGGTGCGCCAGCGCCATCAGTGTTGCTGACGGATCGCCCACGCTCAGCGGCCGGTCACCCAGCGGAAACGTCCAGCGTGGCGCTTTATCCACATTCAACGCGCTGAAGTCAGGCTCCACCACCAGCAGGCCGGCCGGGGTTTTTAACAGCACGCTGCCGTTATCGGCTGAGGTTGCGGCCGTGACCGTACCCTGAGACAGCGCCAGCGGGGTATAAGCAGGCTGACTGTCCAGCGGAATAAACTCTGCCTGTCCGTGTTCATCAATGCGCCATCCCCATTTCTGCTGCGCATCCGTTCCCATTGCCACGGCAGCAGTGGATTGTGTCAGGGCAATCTCTTTACTGCTGGTTATCGTGGGAGAAGAAAACAGCGGGACGACAACCCAAACCAGCCAGACAAACAGCAACAGCATCACCAGCAGAATCGCCAGCCCGCACGCCATCACCAGATAGCGGGTTAACCGGTCAATGATGCGTCGGCGACCGTCATTAAATTGTGCAGGAATGGGGGTTGGAGTCATGCCATTTTTCACTTTAGGGGACATTTCAGCAGCGTATGTTGCCCGTATGTCGTTAATAAGACAATCAGCATTCTCGATAGACATCGCCGTCATACTCCCGCAATAATGGCATAAGACAATGCCTGGTTTTTGACGGGAATCTGTGCAACGGAGTAAAAATGGGTCAGGAAAAGCTCTACATTGAAAAAGAATTAAGCTGGTTATCATTTAACGAACGCGTTTTACAGGAAGCGGCAGATAAAACCAATCCTCTTATTGAGCGTATGCGCTTTTTGGGGATTTACTCCAATAATCTGGAAGAGTTTTATAAGGTGCGTTTTGCTGACCTGAAACGCCGTATTCTGATTGGCGAAGAGCAAGGCTCGCCCAGTACGCCTCGTCACCTGCTAAAAAAAATCCAGGCGCGGGTTCTGAAGGCAGATCAGGAGTTTGATGGTCTCTATAATGATTTGCTGCTGGAGATGGCGCGTAATCAAATTTTCCTGATCAACGAACGCCAGCTCTCGCCAAACCAGCAAAACTGGCTGCGCCACTATTTCAAGCACGAGCTGCGCCAGCACATCACGCCCATTCTGATTAACCACGATACAGACCTGATCGAATTCCTGAAGGATGATTACACCTATCTGGCCGTTGAGATCATCCGTGGCGAGGACATTAACTACGCGCTGCTGGAAATTCCTTCCGATAAGGTGCCGCGCTTCGTTAACCTGCCGCCGGAAACGCCGCGTCGCCGTAAGCCAATGATCCTGCTGGACAACATTCTTCGCTATTGCCTGGGCGATATTTTCCGCGGCTTCTTTGATTACGATGCGCTGAATGCCTACTCGATGAAGATGACGCGCGATGCGGAATACGATCTGGTCACTGAGATGGAGTCCAGCCTGCTGGAGCTGATGTCTTCCAGCCTGAAGCAGCGTCTGACGGCTGAACCGGTGCGCTTTGTTTATCAGCGTGATATGCCGGATGCCATGGTTGAGATGCTGAGTAAAAAACTCAATATCAGCAATTATGATTCGATTGTGCCGGGCGGCCGCTATCATAATTTTAAGGATTTCATCGGCTTCCCTAACGTCGGTAAAGCCAATCTGGTCAACAAACCGCTGCCGCAGCTGCGTCATATCTGGTTTGATCGCTTCCGTAATGGCTTCGATGCTATCCGCAACCGCGACGTGCTGCTCTACTACCCGTATCACACGTTTGAGCACGTGCTGGAACTGCTGCGTCAGGCCTCTTTCGATCCGGCAGTGCTGGCGATTAAAATTAATATTTATCGCGTCGCGAAAAACTCCCGCATTATCGATGCGATGATCCACGCCGCCCACAACGGTAAAAAAGTCACCGTTGTGGTCGAGCTACAGGCGCGCTTTGATGAAGAAGCCAATATCCACTGGGCAAAACGCCTGACCGAAGCGGGCGTTCACGTGATCTTCTCCGCGCCGGGACTGAAAATTCACGCCAAGCTGTTTTTGATTTCCCGTCGCGAAAACGGCGAAATCGTGCGCTATGCGCATATCGGCACCGGGAACTTTAACGAAAAGACGGCAAGAATTTATACCGACTACTCGCTGCTGACCGCCGATGCCCGCATTACCAATGAAGTGCGCCGGGTGTTTAACTTTATTGAGAACCCCTATCGTCCGGTTACGTTTGAACACCTGATGGTGTCACCGCAGAACTCCCGGCAGATGCTTTATCAGCTGATCGATACGGAAATCGCCAATGCGCAGAAAGGCATTCAGGCAGGCATTACGCTGAAGGTCAATAACCTGGTCGACAAAGGCCTGGTGGATCGTCTTTACACCGCCTCCAGCGTGGGCGTGAAGGTCAATCTGCTTATCCGTGGTATGTGTTCGCTGATCCCCAATCTTGAAGGGATTAGCGAAAATATTCGCGTCATCAGCATCGTCGACCGCTATCTTGAGCACGATCGCGTCTATATTTTTGATAATGCCGGTGACAAAAAAGTCTACCTTTCTTCCGCAGACTGGATGACCCGCAATATCGATTATCGCATTGAAGTTGCCTGCGCCATCCTTGACCCTATTCTGAAACAGCGGGTGCTGGATATTATTGGCATCCTCTTCAGTGATACGCTTAAAGCGCGCTTCGTAGATAAAGAACTGAGCAATCGTTATGTTCCGCGCGGCAACCGCCGTAAGGTGCGCGCGCAGCTGGCTATTTACGATTACATTAAAACTCTGGAACAACCTGACTAATTCACTATGCCAATATCCCAGAAAAATACGCCTAAACCACAGGAATTCGCTGCTATCGATTTAGGCTCGAACAGTTTTCACATGGTGATTGCCCGCGTGGTCGATGGCGCCATGCAGGTGCTCGGCAGACTGAAACAGCGGGTCCATCTGGCCGATGGGCTGGATCACCAGAACCGGCTTAGTGAAGAAGCGATCCAGCGCGGCCTGAGCTGCCTGGCGCTGTTTGCTGAACGCTTACAGGGCTTCAGCCCGGCGAATGTGACGATTGTCGGCACCCATACCCTGCGTCAGGCGGTTAACGCGGAAGAATTTCTGCAACGCGCGGCCGATGTTATCCCCTACCCGATCGAAGTGATCTCCGGGCATGAAGAAGCGCGCCTGATCTTTATGGGCGTTGAACATACGCAGCCGGAAAAAGGCCGTAAGCTGGTGATTGATATCGGTGGGGGATCCACCGAACTGGTCATTGGCGAAGATTTTGAACCCAAGCTGGTAGAAAGCCGCCGCATGGGCTGCGTCAGCTTTGCCAATCTCTATTTCCCGGGCGGCGTCATCAGCAAGGAGAATTTCCGTCGCGCTCGTCTGGCCGCCACGCAAAAACTGGAAACGCTCTCATGGCAATATCGTTTGCTGGGCTGGCAGTATGCGCTGGGCGCGTCCGGCACGATTAAGGCGACCTGCGAAGTGCTCCAGGCGATGGGTGAGAAAGACAAGCTGATCACGCCAGAGCGGCTGGAAATGCTCTACGACGAGGTGGTTAAGCATAAATCTTTCGACAGCCTCAGCCTGCCCGGCCTTTCTGACGAACGCAAAGCGGTGTTTATCCCTGGCCTCGCGATTCTGTGCGGCGTTTTTGATGCGCTGGCTATTCGTGAGCTGCGGCTTTCCGATGGTGCGCTGCGTGAAGGCGTTCTCTATGAGATGGAAGGCCGCTTCCGTCACCAGGACATTCGCAGCCGCACCGCGCAAAGCCTGGCTAATCACTATGCTATCGACAGCGATCAGGCCAGGCGCGTGCTGGAAACTACCGATCGGCTTTATCAGCAATGGCGGGAGCAGAATCCGAAACAGGCGAATCCTCAGCTCTCTGCGTTGTTAAAATGGGCGGCGATGCTGTATGAGGTGGGCCTGACGATTAACCACAGCGGTCTGCATCGTCACTCGTCCTATATTCTGCAAAACACCAATTTGCCCGGCTTCAATCAGGATCAGCAAACGCTGCTGGCCACGCTGGTTCGTTTCCACCGTAAAGCGGTGAAAACGGAAGAGATGCCAAGGCTGACGCTGTTCAAGAAGAAGCAGTTTTTGCCGCTGGTATTTTTGCTGCGTCTTGGCACCCTGTTAAACAATCAGCGCCAGGCCACCTCTACCCCGGAAACCCTGAAACTGACCACCGATGATGGTCACTGGACGCTGACTTTTCCTCGCGATTACTTCAGCCAAAACAATCTTGTGCAGCTCGATTTGGAGCGTGAACAAAGCTACTGGAAGGATGTAACCGGCTGGCAGCTGATGATTGAAGAGTCTGACGAATGAAAGCCGCTCATTACTACAGCGAGAAATATCAGCTCACGGCTCCGCATTCAGAAGTGGTGGCCGCAGCCGAGTTAATCGCCCCCGGTCGGGCGCTTGATATCGGCTGTGGCAGCGGCCGCAATACGCTTTTTCTCAATCTGAAAGGATTTGAGGTGACGGCCTGGGATCGCAATGCCGCCAGCCTGGCTCGTCTGGATCAGATCGTTGCAGAGGAGCATCTCTCGCAGATCCATACCGCAGAAAAGGATCTCAACGATCTGCGTTTCAACGGGGCTTACGATCTGGTGCTCTCCACCGTGGTGATGATGTTTTTACAGCCGGAAACCATTCCGCAGCTGATCGCCGATATGCAGGCAAGCACGGTAAGAGGCGGCTATAACCTGATCGTGGCGGCAATGGATACGGAAGATTATCCCTGCAACGTCGGTTTTCCGTTCGCCTTCAAGTCAGGCGAGCTGAGTGAATATTATCGCAAATGGCATATCATCAAATACAACGAGCATGTCGGACAGCTGCACCGCACGGATGAAAGCGGCAACCGTATTGCGCTGCGTTTCGCCACGCTGCTTGCTAAAAAAGAGCAGGTTAAGGATTAAATTAACCTGAGCACCAGCGTCAGTTATTCGACGCTGGTGCCAGCGATTCTAACTGACAAGGCTCGCCATACAGGCTGCCCTGAAGGTAATCCACGCCCAGCTTACGCAGTAAAATATCCGCTTCTGCTGACTCCACGCAGCAAACAATAACCTGCATCTTTTTCGATCGGGCAATCACGCATGTTGCTTCGATGATTTGGTAATCCAGGCTGCTGTTCAGCATGTTACGCACAAAGCTGCCGTCGATTTTAAGCATATCCACCTGGGTTTCCTTCAGGCGCACATAGCTGTTGTAACCCTGCCCAAAATCATCGATCACGATCCGGCAGCCCAGCGCACGTAACTGAGCAATAGCACGGTTTCCCCAGCTGTAATCCGTCAGAACCGGTAATTCTTCTATGGCAAATATCAGCTGCCAGGGCTCAACCTGAAATTCGTGCAGCAGCGTTTCAATCTCTGTGACCAGCCCCGGGCGGCAAAGGCTTGCGGCAAACAGATTGATGGCAAACCGGATACCGGGCAGCGTTCCCCGGTGCGCATCAATAAAACCCAACGTATGCCGGATAACCCACTGGTCGAGCTGCCAGTTCAAACCAAATTCGTTCACTATCGGGTAAAGTCGTTCAAATTCGACCTTTTCGCCATAGCTGTCATTCAGGTAGAGCTGGAGATGATAATAATCATCACCTCTGGCACCACACGCTCTTTCCGCCATCAGCGTAAAGCTGTTCGATGTTAGCGCCAGCTGGATATCATTCAGTAAGGCGATTTTCTTGCTGATGCGAAACTGGACCGGCAGGCTTATATTCTGCTGTAAATTCTCCGCAACGCCGCTGGTCAGTGATGCTTCAGCCATGCCGCTCATCTCACCCAGCAATTCATATAAGTGGCTGACCGGCGGCCGAATATGGCAATAGCTCAGGCCCACTTTCAGATGAACCGGCAGGCCGTCCCAGCTCAAACGATAGTCCTGTAGCCGCACCGCGATGCTTTCTATCCGCGTCAAATGATTGTCGTCCTCCAGCCGCACGACCAGATCAAAACCTGGAAGCTGGTAGATATCTTCTCCAGCGCGCAACAAGGGTCGCAAATGGTTAGCCAGGCTGCGCTTGTACTGAATACGCAAGCGCAATCCATAGGTGCGGCTTAAACGATCCAGTTCGGGAATGGTCATAAAGCACAGCGTGGAACGGGAACTGTTGGCCAGCGCAAGACTCAACGCCCGCAGATTAGGCAGCCCCATCACAGGATCGTTTAATGCCGCTTTTTTCGTCCGGTTGAGCGCTCGTCGCTGTTGGGTGCTAACGGCGGCCATCAACAGTATGGTCATGCTGAATATCAGCAGATTGGCCGACATGACCGCCAGATGATACGGGTCAGTATACGGATGCAGAAAACGATCCCTGAGCTGATAGAGCACCATCAGCAGCAATGCCCAGCTGAGGGCGGTAAACAGATAGCCAAAGCGGACGGCGGCCCATAACATCAGCGGCAGAAGCAGCGGCAAGCCATAATCCGTACTCAGCAAATTGCGCTGGGTGGCGTCCAGCTGCATCAGCATAGCCAACAGGAAAACCAGCAGACAAAGCCAGGCAAGATATTCGATTCGGCTGACGCCTGCGGCGGCCTGACGCTGAATACGCAGAAATATCATCCGAAAGAAGGCAGGCTTACGCAGACCACGAATAAATAAATAGCAAATTTGCACCATGGTGACGCTGGAGAGCATCACTGACTGAAGATTAAGCAGCGTATGCAGCGACAGAAGATCGCGGGAAAAAACGCTGCCTTTTAGTGGCATCAGGCCGCTTGCCGCGACTATCTGCATCATCAGCCCAAACAGCGTGGGAATAAAAAAAACCAGCCACAATAGTCGTACAGGCATCAGCCGCAGCTCGCCATAATCTACACACCATCTTCGCCTGGCCTGTAATCGATATCCGCTCCACCCTGCCGCTAATACAATCAGATAAATGCCGATAATGATACTGGCGGGTTCTGGGGCATAGCGGTTGAAGTAATAGTATGAAAGCCCCAGCGTAATACCGGGCAAAGCGCCCCAGTCGTAGACCAGCATTAGCGCGATCATTACCGCCAGCGGCAGATAAATCAGATAGACATACCCTTCCAGCACCCACAAGCGTACCGAGAGATGTGTGGTCAGGGGAATCAATAACAGCGGCAGAATAAGGGCTAAGCCCCAGGGACTTTTGCGGAAATGGTTAAGCCGGGCTGTGGTGCACATGGTGTTCGCTGGTCGATGGCAGGCTCTGCCTGAACAAAGGGGCGCGCCGAAAAAAACAGGCGCGGTCGGATACGCCTTGCCAGCAGTTATCGGAAAGCAATAGCGCTGGCGCGCCACGTCATAGTAGGGATAAATGTCCGGTTAAATTTGATCCACATCAACCCATTTCAAGGTTTTAGCAGCAATAGCCGGTTGTTTAGCTAAAAATAGCCTTTATCTTTAAAACGGGCGCGTAACCCAGTCAATGATGAGGTGAGTTGATATTGACCTGTCGATTGGGCTGTGCGTAAATTGTTCTTCCGCCTTTGGGCTACTCCAGGATAAATGCGTGAATAACGCCATGTCATTTAAACGTCAGAAAACCAGCAGGATGACCCGCGTCGTTCTCCTCATAAGCTTTATTCTTTTAGTCGGCAGGCTGATTTATGCGGTTCCCGGCGCCATCGAACATCATAAGCAAAAACATCAGGACGCGAGTGTACCCAACACAGTGAATAAATAACGCTCACCCGTACGGTCTATCTATAGGGAGTTGCCTGAAAAAATGCAGCTTTTCCCTTCTTTTTGCCCGTTTTAAGCAATACTTAGTCCAACACCTGCATTTTGCCAGACACAAGGGAATTAATATGTCTGTAGCTCATTCACATGCTCGGCAACTTGCTGAGATTCGTAGCCGTATCCTTAACTTATTACTTAACGACGGCGACCTGGTCGATACGCTCCTTGAGCGGCCGCTAAAAGAAACCGATGCCGAAGCCCGCGCCCATGAGGAGCAGGTTCAGGAAATCGCCCAGTATCTTCCTTTGCTGCACGCGGCAGATATTGCTGACCTGCTGGAAGCGCTGCCACAGGACGAGCGACTGGCGCTATGGCGGCTGGTCAGTACCGAACGCCGGGGGATGGTGCTGGTTGAGGCGTCTGAAAGCGTTTGGGAAAGCCTGATTGAAGAGATGAGCGATCGCGATTTGCTGCGCGCTATCGAACCGCTGGATATTGATGAACAGGTCTACCTTGCCAAATATCTCTCCCGTGATTTAACCGGCCGCCTGCTGACTTCGCTGGAACCTGAGCAGCGTTCTCGCGTGCTGGAAGTGATGGATTTTGATCGGGATCGCGTAGGTCGTATTACCGATTTTAAGCTGGTCACCATGCCAGCAGACGTCACGCTGGCGACCGTACAGCGCTACCTGCGGCGGAAAAAATCGATCCCGGACGGTACCGATAAACTGTTTATTACTGATGAAAACAACGTGCTGTTAGGCGAGCTGACGCTAACGGATATTTTGCTGAACAAGCCGAAGAAACTGGTGCTGGAAGTAATGAACGATCGCCCCACCACCTTCCGGATTGATGATAAAGCGGAAGATGCCGCCGGCGCGTTTGAACGTTATAACCTGATTTCTGCGGCAGTTATTGATGCCAAAGGCAAGCTGATGGGTCGCGTGACCGTTGAAGACGTCATCGACCTGGTGAACGAGCAGAACGACAGCAGCATCCGTAAAATGGGCGGCGTGAACCCGGATGAGGATGTGTTCGCCCCGGTTACCAAAGCGGTTCGCACGCGCTGGACATGGCTGGCTGTTAACCTGTGTACGGCTTTTGTTGCCTCACGGGTCATCGGCCTGTTTGAAGATACCATTTCACAGCTGGTTGCGCTGGCGACGCTGATGCCTATCGTCGCCGGGATTGGCGGCAACACCGGCAACCAAACCATCACCATGATTGTTCGTGCGCTGGCGCTGCATCAGGTGGAGCCGGGCAACTTCTCCTTCCTCATCGCACGTGAGCTGGGCGTAGCGCTGATTAACGGGCTGTGCTGGGGCGGTATTATGGGCGGCGTGACCTGGGCGATGTACGGCAATCCGGCACTGGGCGGCGTGATGATGCTGGCGATGGTACTTAACCTGCTGCTGGCGGCGCTGATGGGCGTACTCATTCCGCTGATTATGACCAAACTCAACCGCGATCCGGCCGTCGGCTCCAGCGTGTTGATTACCGCCCTCACCGATACCGGCGGCTTCTTTATCTTCCTCGGGCTGGCGACGATGTTTTTACTGCACTGAGTTATATATGTAAAAAAGCCCGCAATTATGCGGGCTAATTTTTATCTGTTCGCGCCAGTCTGAGCCAGACGCTAAATCATTCCCACTCAATCGTGGCCGGTGGCTTACCAGAGATATCGTAAACCACGCGGGAAATACCGTCGATTTCATTGATGATGCGGTTAGAAACGCGGCCAAGGAATTCATACGGCAGATGCGCCCAGTGTGCGGTCATAAAGTCGATGGTTTCTACCGCGCGCAGCGAAACAACCCAGTCATATTTACGGCCGTCGCCCATTACGCCCACGGAACGAACCGGCAGGAATACGGTAAAGGCCTGACTGACTTTGTTATACAGGTCGGCCTTATGCAGTTCTTCAATGAAGATAGCATCGGCGCGACGCAGCAGGTCGCAGTACTCTTTCTTCACTTCGCCCAGCACGCGAACGCCCAGACCCGGACCCGGGAACGGATGGCGGAACAGCATCGCGTGCGGCAGGCCCAGCTCCAGACCGATTTTGCGCACTTCATCTTTAAACAGCTCGCGCAGAGGCTCAACCAGCCCCATCTTCATCTCTTTCGGCAGGCCGCCCACGTTGTGGTGAGATTTGATGACGTGCGCTTTGCCGGTAGCAGAAGCAGCAGATTCAATTACGTCAGGATAGATAGTGCCCTGCGCCAGCCATTTCACGTCTTCCAGCTTCAGCGCTTCTTCATCGAAGACTTCAACAAAGACGCGGCCAATAATCTTACGCTTGGCTTCCGGCTCATCGGTTCCTGCGAGCGCGTCGAGGAAGCGTTTTTCGCCCTCCACATGGATGATGTTCAGGCCGAAATGATCGCCAAACATCTCCATCACCTGCTCCGCTTCGTTCAGACGCAGCAGGCCGTTATCCACGAATACGCAGGTCAGACGGTCGCCAATCGCACGGTGCAGCAGCATCGCGGTCACGGAAGAGTCCACGCCGCCAGAGAGGCCAAGGATCACTTTATCGTTACCCACCTGCACGCGCAGACGTTCAACGGCATCCTCAATGATTTTAGCCGGGGTCCACAGGGCTTCACACTGGCAGATATCCAGCACGAAACGCTCCAGCATGCGCAGGCCCTGACGGGTATGCGTCACTTCCGGGTGGAACTGCACGCCATAGAAACGCTTCTCTTCGTTGGCCATAATGGCAAACGGGCAGCTGTCGGTGCTGGCAACGGTAACGAAGTCAGCAGGGATCGCGGTCACTTTGTCGCCATGGCTCATCCAGACGTCCAGCAGCGGTTTACCCGCTGCGCCGATCGCATCTTCGATGTCACGGATCAGCGCGCTGTTGGTCTGTACTTCAACCTGCGCATAGCCAAATTCACGTTCGTTAGAACCTTCAACCTTGCCGCCCAGCTGCATCGCCATCGTCTGCATGCCGTAGCAGACGCCCAGAACCGGCACGCCTGCGGTAAACACATAATCTGGCGCGCGCGGGCTGTCGTGTTCGGTGGTGCTTTCCGGGCCGCCGGAAAGAATGATGCCGTTCGGGTTGAACTGGCGGATCTGTTCTTCGGTAACGTCCCACGCCCACAGTTCACAGTAGACGCCCAGTTCACGCACGCGGCGTGCAACCAGCTGCGTATACTGCGAGCCGAAATCAAGGATCAGTATGCGATGTTTATGAATGTTTTCCGTCGTCATTGAGCTATTCCAGGGCGATATTACAAATAGAGGGATGAATTAAAACGCCCGGTCTGACCGGGCGTATGCAGCAGGGCTATCAGGAACCCATGCGGTAGTTCGGTGACTCTTTGGTGATGGTCACGTCGTGCACGTGGCTTTCGGTGATACCGGCGCCGCTGATGCGAACAAATTCCGCTTTGGTGCGCAGGTCGTCGATAGTCGCACAGCCGGTCAGACCCATACAGGAACGCAGGCCGCCCATTTGCTGATGCACGATAGCTTTCAGGAAGCCTTTATAAGCCACACGGCCTTCGATACCTTCCGGCACCAGTTTGTCGGCAGCGTTATCGGTCTGGAAGTAGCGGTCTGAAGAGCCTTTAGACATCGCGCCCAGTGAACCCATACCGCGATAGGACTTGAATGAACGCCCCTGGTACAGTTCGATTTCGCCCGGAGATTCATCCGTTCCTGCCAGCATAGAGCCAACCATGACCGCGCTTGCGCCGGCCGCGATAGCTTTGGCGATGTCGCCAGAGAAGCGGATACCGCCATCGGCGATAACAGGAATCCCGGTGCCTTCCAGCGCGGCAACCGCGTCGGAAACCGCGGTGATCTGCGGAACGCCCACGCCGGTGACAATGCGAGTGGTACAGATTGAGCCTGGGCCAATACCCACTTTTACCGCGCTCACGCCCGCTTCCACCAGCGCCAGTGCGCCAGCGCCGGTCGCAACGTTACCGCCCACGATTTGCAGGTCAGGATATTTAGCACGGGTAGCACGAATGCGTTGCAGAACGCCTTCAGAATGACCATGAGAGGAGTCAATCAGCAGCACGTCAACGCCTGCCGCAACCAGCGCATCAACGCGCTCTTCGTTGCCTGCACCTGCGCCTACCGCTGCACCAACGCGCAGGCGGCCTTCCTGATCTTTACAGGCGTTCGGTTTACGTTCGGCTTTCTGGAAATCTTTTACGGTGATCATGCCCAGCAGATGGAAGCTGTCATCCACTACCAGCGCTTTCTCGATGCGTTTTTCGTGCATCTTTTGCAGCACGACTTCACGCGCTTCGCCTTCGCGAACCGTCACCAGACGCTCTTTCGGCGTCATGACCGCAGAGACCGGCAGGCTCATATCGGTAACAAAGCGCACGTCACGACCGGTGATGATGCCCACCAGCTCGTTTTCGCCGTTCACCACCGGATAACCGGCAAAGCCGTTACGCTCGGTCAGCTTGCGGACTTCGCTCAGCGCGGTCGTTGGCAGCACGGTCTGCGGATCGGTGACAACGCCGCTTTCGTGTTTCTTCACCTTGCGAACTTCTTCCGCCTGGCGCTCGATGGACATGTTTTTATGAATAAAGCCCAGACCACCTTCCTGTGCCAGCGCAATCGCGAGGCCCGCTTCGGTGACGGTATCCATGGCTGCGGAGAGCATAGGGATATTCAGACGGATGGTTTTGGTGAGCTGGGTGCTGAGGTCGGCCGTGTTAGGTAATACAGTCGAATGAGCGGGAACGAGCAGAACGTCGTCAAATGTCAGGGCTTCTTTAGCGATTCTTAGCATGGCAATATCTCAACCTCAGGGTGAATGAGAACTTGTAAAATATTGCCGCGGCATTATACAGGCCGTAATCGATTGCCTCCAGCATTATTTACGAAAAGTTCTTGATCCCTCTGGTGAGCAATGTAGTATCGGTCAATTAACCCTCTGATTTAAAGTTTGATCCTCATCACATGTCGCTACCGCCAACCGCCAATATTTTTACCGTCAGCCGTCTCAATACGACAGTGCGTAAGCTGCTGGAGATGGAAATGGGCCAGGTCTGGCTGAGCGCTGAGATCTCCAACTTTTCTCAGCCCTCCTCCGGTCACTGGTACTTCACGCTGAAAGATGATGGCGCGCAGGTTCGCTGCGCCATGTTTCGCAACAGCAACCGGCGGGCCACGTTTCGGCCGCAAAATGGCCAACAGGTACTGGTCAGGGCTACCATCACGCTTTACGAGCCGCGTGGCGATTACCAGCTGATTGCAGAGAGCATGCACCCTGCTGGCGACGGCCTTTTGCAACAGCAGTTCGAACAGCTGAAGCAGAAACTGATGAGTGAAGGGTTATTTGAACAAATTCATAAGCAGCCGCTGCCCGATCCCGCGCGACAGGTCGGCGTGATCACCTCCTCAACGGGCGCGGCGCTGCACGATGTTTTACGTGTACTCCATCGTCGCGACCCTTCGTTGCCCGTCATCATCTATCCTACGCCGGTACAGGGCGCTGAAGCGCCAGCCAGCATTGTCCGGGCAATCGAGCTGGCGAACAGCCGCGCCGAGTGTGACGTGCTGATTGTTGGCCGTGGCGGCGGCTCGCTGGAAGATCTCTGGAGCTTTAACGACGAGCGCGTCGCCCGCGCTATTTTTGCCAGCCGCATCCCGATTGTCAGCGCCGTTGGCCATGAAACGGACGTGACGATTGCCGATTTTGTTGCCGATCTGCGTGCGCCGACCCCTTCCGCTGCGGCGGAACTGGTCAGCCGCAATCAGATTGAACTCCTGCGTCAGCTTCAGTCACAGCAAACGCGGCTGGAAATGGCGATGGATTATTATCTCGCCCAGCAAAACCGAACGTTCACCCGTCTGCATCATCGGTTGCAGCAGCAGCACCCACAGCTGCGGCTGGCCCGTCAGCAGACGGCCCTGATGAAGCTCCAGCGCCGTCTCGACGATGCCATGCAAATCCGTCTGCGTCAGGCAACACGACGTCAGGAGCGCGTTGAACAGCGTCTGGTCGCTTATCAGCCCGCCGGGCGTATTCATCGCGCGCAGCAACAGCTGCAAAACGGGCAGTTCAGGCTACAGCAGGCGATGCAGCAACAGCTTAACGAAGGCAAACAGCAGTTCGGTAAACAGGTCGCGCAGCTTGAAGGCGTCAGTCCGCTGGCCACGCTGGCTCGCGGATTCAGCGTTACGACAGCGCCTGACGGCAAAGTGGTGAAGAAAACCCGCCAGCTGCACACCGGCGATAAGCTAAAAACCCGCCTTGACGATGGCTGGGTCGAAAGCGAAGTCACGGCCATTGAACCGTTAAGGAAACGTAAATCTCGCTAATGGATTAGTCCGAAAAACTGGTCAATTTTTGTTTACTCCGTGCGTACGCAATACGGGTACTATACTTTTTTGGACAATTACTTTGACCAAGGAGCATGGTATGAATTATGGCGTTATTCCTCCCTATATTCTGCGTAAAATCATCGACAACGGCTCAGGGCAACAACAGAGCTGCGCGCGTCATACCCTGGCGCATGTGCAGACGCTGATGGCGGAAACCTGGACTAAACCTCAAAGTGCGCAAGCCGCAACGGCAGGTAAGGTTCAGCGAGAGATTTACAGCGCAGAGCAGACCCAAAACCTTCCTGGCACGCTGGTTCGTAGCGAAGGCCAGTCTCAAACCAATGATGTGGCAACCACCGAGGCCTATGATTATCTGGGCGTCACCTATGATTTTTTCTGGCAGGCCTACCAGCGCAACTCGCTGGACAATCAGGGACTGACGCTAAAAGGCACCGTTCACTATGGCGATGGTTATCAAAACGCCTTCTGGAACGGTCAGCAGATGGTTTTTGGTGACGGCGACGGCGAAATTTTTAATCGTTTCACTATTGCACTGGATGTTGTCGGCCATGAACTGTCGCACGGCGTGACGGAAACCGAAGCCGGGCTAATCTATTTTGAGCAGGCAGGCGCGCTGAATGAGTCGCTGTCGGACGTGTTTGGTTCACTGGTCAAACAGTTCAGCCGCAAGCAAACGGCGGACCAGGCCGACTGGATTATTGGTGAAGGCCTGCTGGCAAAAGGGATTAACGGCAAGGGGCTTCGCTCAATGTCCGAGCCGGGTACGGCCTATGACGATCCGTTGCTGGGTAAAGATCCTCAGCCAGCCGATATTAAAGGCTACGTGCAGACGCGTGAAGACAACGGCGGCGTCCATCTCAACTCAGGCATTCCTAACCGGGCTTTTTACCTGGCAGCAAAAGCGCTGGGTGGCTATGCCTGGGAGTTGGCGGGTTATGCCTGGTACGATACGGTCTGTGATAAAGAGCTGCCGCAGGATGCTGATTTCAAAACCTTTGCGCAGTTCACAGTCAGGCACGGCCAGACGCGGTTTAATAGCTCAGTGGGACAGGCTATTGAGAACGCGTGGAAAGAGGTCGGCGTATTATGATGAAAAACCTTCCGAAACTGAGCGATGACGCGGTAATTGACGTGGCACGCGAAGGCGGCTTTGCTTATATCCCTAAACTGGCTGGCGCAAGACGTTTCGCGCTGGCACAGCTGGATCCTCCCGAGCGGGAACACGTTTGTAGCGTGCTGCGACGTGCATTGCCTTTGGGTGAACCTGCGGGAGAGCAAAGTTGTGTCGGAAGAGGCGATCAGCGCTATTACCGTGTTGAAATCAGCTACGCTACTCCCAATCAGATCGGCAGTATTGTCATCGTGATCCCGGAAGATCAGGCGCCTCCCGAGCTGGTTCAGCTCTGGAAGGAAGGTCAATAACCCTGGTCAAACGACGTAAAAAAAGCCCCTTCATCACTGAAGGGGCTTTGTTTTATTCAGCCTGAATTATTTATCCAGGGCGTAAGCAATGACGTAGTCGCCACGGTCTGGAGACTGACGTGCGCCACCGGCAGAAATCAGGATGTACTGCTTACCTGTTTTCGGTGACTTGTAGCTGATTGGGCCGCCCTGGCTACCCACTGGCAGACGTGCTTTCCACACTTCTTTACCGGTTGAGGTATCGAACGCGCGCAGATAGTAATCCTGCGTTCCCGCGATGAACACCAGTCCACCCTGAGTCGCCAGCGTACCACCCAGCGTCGGCATTCCTACCGGCATCTGTGCATGCATCTTAATACCGAACGGTCCGGTATCCTGTACGGTACCAACCGGAACCTGCCACACCAGCTTCTGCGTTTTCAGATCGATGGCGGAAAGCGTACCAAACGGCGGCTTCTGGCAAGGAATACCCAGCGGCGACATAAAGCGGTTTTTGTTTACGGCATACGGGGTGCCTTTCAGCGGAACGGCGCCCATACCGGTGTTGATGGCTTCACCACCGTTGCTGCCACGCGCGATAGCACCCGTGTTAGCTGGGATCATCTGCACCCACAGGCCAAGACGCATGTCGTTGACAAAGATGTAGTGATTGTTCGGATCGGTCGACATGCTGCCCCAGTTCATCCCGCCCAGAGAGCCAGGGAAGCTGAGTGCCTTGTCGGTGCCCGGAACGGTATACAGGCCATCGTAACGCATAGATTTAAAGCCGATACGGCAGGCAAGCTGATCGAACGGCGTCGCGCCCCACATATCAGACTCTTTCAGCGTCTCCGCACCAATCTGCGGCATACCCACTGACTTAGGCTGGGTTGGCGTGTACTGCTCGTTCGGGATATTGCCTTTCTTAACCGGGACTTCTTTCACTTCGGTCAGCGGCTTGCCGGTCAGGCGATCCAATACGTAGATCTGCCCGGCTTTGGTGCCAATCACAACCGCAGGCTTGGTGGTGCCGTCTTTCTGCGGGAAGTCGATCAGGCTTGGCTGCATCGGCAGGTCAAAGTCCCACAGATCGTTGTGCACGGTCTGATAAACCCACTTCTCTTTACCGGTAGTGGCGTCAACCGCCAGTACAGAAGCACCATATTTGTGGTTCAGTGCGGTACGGGTTGCGCCATACAGGTCAACAGACGAACTACCCATTGGCATGAACACGGTGTTCATGGTTGGGTCATAAGACATGGGTGCCCATGAGTTTGGCGTACTGCGAGCATAGTTCTGACCCGCCTGCAATTTGGCATTTGGATCGTCATTACCGGTGTCGAACGCCCAGCGCATTTCGCCAGTAATCACGTCGAAACCACGAATTACGCCGCCAGGCATATCGGTCTGCACGTTATCCGCGACGCGACCCCCTACCACAACGGTCGTTCCAGCCAGCGTAGGTGCTGAGGTCAGCTGATATTTTGGATCCTGTGCTTCACCCAGGCCTGCTTTCAGGTCAACCACGCCGTGGTCGCCAAAGTTCTGGCACAGCTCACCGTTGTCGGCGTTGACAGCCATCAGGCGCGCGTCGATGGTGTTCATCAGCAGACGACGCTGGCAGGTATCGCCAGCGGCCAGCGCAGGCTGTGGAACAGGCGTTGAGCCTGGCACAGAAGGCTGGGTCAGTGGTTTGGTCGCATCAAAGTACGCCAGACCGCGACAGCGGTTCCACACTTCTGCCTGGGCGTTAACGACGTGCTCCCAGATTTTTTTACCGGTGTCGGCGTTAACCGCGATGATGTTGTTGTGTGGCGTACAAAGGTACAGGACATCGCCAATTTGCAGAGGGGTTTGCTGATCTTCCGCACCGTTGCCGGTTGGGCTTTCCGGGATATCGCCGGTATGGAAAGTCCAGGCAACTTTCAGATCCTTCACGTTATCGCGAGTGATCTGATCCAGCGACACAAAGCGGCTTCCGCCAGGCGTGTTACCGTAGTTGTCCCAGTTTTTCTGCTCGGTAGCGTTGTTAACCGGCGTCAGCGGCAGTTCTGTACCGTTAGCAACGGGCGCATGCGGCTGGAACATCTGGATAAACGTCGCCACCAGGCCTACAACCAGCACAACGGCAACGGTATAAGCAGGCTTAGCTGCTGAGGTTTTGCCTTCGTGCTTACGCAGCGCAGGGAAAGTGATAACCGCCAGCAACAGGAAACCGGCCAGCGTCATCAGACGGGAGACCAGCGGCCAGAAATCGATGCCCGCTTCCTGCACGGCCCAGATAGCCGAACCGATAAACACCAGCGCAAAGATTATTACCGCGGAAGATTTACGACGGAAAAACTGAATAGCGGAAATGACGGTAAAAATACCGGCAATAACGAAATACCAGCTGCCACCCAGCGAAACCAGTTTTCCGCCACCAATCACAAAGAACAGGCCGGTAGCCAGTAATAACAGCCCCAGCACAATACTCCATAAGCCCAGCCATTTTGACGACCGGGCATTCGTTTGAGACATGGTCAAAATACTCCTGAAAAAAACAGCGCCTGAGCACAATCTTTATTCTCTTTTCGCCCCGGTAGCGCTCACGCTGAAGGTGACGAACGAAATAGACATTATGCTTTGAACCCTACTTTCATTAACAATTCGTTACGGGTCAAATCCCGTCCTGTACCTGCCAAAGGCACGCCTGCCGTGGGTTTCCGCGACAGAAGGCTTTCAAAGGACGGCAAAATTGTACCACGCGGTTCGTAAGTTAATAAACATAAACTTAACAAAGTTCACAAAAGCCGCAATTTTTGACAATAGGCTTCCAGAGAGTGTAACCGCCTAAAAATAGTTCACCAGAAGAATAATTCATTTTTGCTGAAGGGGAAAAATGCGCGGGAAATACCGAAATTAATTAACTTACAGAAAATTAGGCAGTTATCTGGATGAGAAAAAGCAAACCAGGAAACAGTCGTGTTAAAAAATTAAATATTACTGAAAATAATACGCTTAACTGTAGGGATTTAACCTGGCATTAATCAGGCCACTTATTAGCCTGATTATCTTTCTAAAGTGTTTCTATTAACGCCTTAAAAACCACGCGCTTTTTAGAAATCAGCCCGTGACCGTTCGGACAAAAGTAATCAACCGCGCCGCAGGCCTTCAAAACCTGAAGAGATTGCTCGCAATCCGGGCAGATAGCCTTGGCGGCAAAATTGCGCTGACAATGGGTGCAGTGGAAATGTCCTTCTTCCGCAGTCAGATTTTGCTGGCAAACCGGGCAGGTCTCACTCATATCACTCTCCTGTTTTATCTGCATTGAGTATAAAACAAAGGGGGCCGATTGGCCCCCTTGTGGATTAACGTTTATTTTTCTTCAGATGGCTCATCAGACGCTTACGCTTGCGCTGCTGATTAGGCGTCAGCAGGTTACGCTTACCGGCAAACGGGTTGTCGCCTTCCTTAAACTGAATACGGATTGGCGTGCCCATCACTTCCAGTGAACGACGGAAGTAGTTCATCAGGTAGCGTTTATAGGAGTCCGCTAAATCTTTCACCTGGTTGCCGTGGATCACTACAATCGGTGGGTTATAGCCCCCCGCGTGCGCATATTTCAGCTTCACGCGGCGACCACGCACCAGCGGTGGCTGATGATCGTCAGCTGCCATGTTCATGATGCGGGTCAGCATGGAGGTGTTCACACGACGGGTCGCACAATCATACGCTTCGGTGACGGATTCAAACAGGTTGCCTACGCCGCTGCCGTGCAGAGCAGAAATAAAGTGCACGCGAGCAAAGTCGATAAAGCCAAGACGCAGATCCAGTGCTTCTTTCACTTCATCACGCGCTTCCTGCGTCATGCCGTCCCACTTATTGACCACAATCACCAGAGAGCGGCCGCTGTTCAGGATAAAGCCCAGCAGTGACAGATCCTGATCGGAAATCCCTTCGCGCGCATCGATAACCAGCAGGACGACGTTAGAGTCTTCAATTGCCTTCAGGGTTTTGATTACCGAGAACTTCTCGACAGTTTCAGTAATCTTGCCACGTTTACGCACGCCAGCCGTATCGATCAGAATATACTCACGGCCATCGCGTTCCATGGGGATGTAGATACTGTCACGCGTGGTACCCGGCATGTCGTAAACCACAACGCGGTCTTCGCCGAGAATACGGTTAGTAAGCGTTGACTTACCTACGTTAGGACGCCCAACGATAGCCAGTTTGATCGGCAGATCCAACGGGTTGAAGTCATCTTCCGGCTCTTCCAGCCCTTCTTCACCCTCTTTTTCTTCCAGATCCGCCCAGTATGCGGCGTTTTCTTCTTCTTCCGTCAGCTCGCGCGGTGGCTCGACTTTTTCCATCCACGGCAGCAGCACCATCTCAAGGAGGCTGTTAACACCGCGTCCATGAGAAGCGGCGATAGGATGAATATCACCCAGGCCCAGTGCAAAGAAGTCGACTACGGCGGAATCAGGATCCATGCCGTCGGTTTTGTTGGCGACCAGGAAAGTCGGTTTCTGACGCGAACGCAGATGTTGGGCAATGGCCTGGTCGGCAGGCATCAGGCCGGCACGAGCATCAACCATAAACAGCACCACATCAGCTTCTTCGATTGCTAACAGGGACTGTTCGGCCATACGGGTTTCTACGCCCTCTTCATTGCCATCGATACCACCGGTATCAATACAAATGTATTCCCGCCCTTCGACCTCGGCGCGACCATATTTACGGTCACGGGTTAGCCCAGGAAAATCCGCCACCAGCGCATCTCGCGTGTGCGTAAGACGGTTAAACAGGGTGGATTTTCCCACATTGGGACGCCCGACCAGCGCGACCACAGGTACCATATTGAAGCCTCATTACAAAAAAATAGAGCCTTGATCGCTTAACGACGGCAAACAGAGGTTGCTGACGCACACGCAGGCTGAAGGCGTAAAGAATACCACGCCCAGAGAAAAACGAAACGGCCCCTGACGAATCAGGAGCCGTTACAGAGCATCGCTAATGCCGTAATATTAGCGGGTAAAAGCGTAAACTTCACCGTCTTTCGACTGAATCAGCAGCTTATCGCTGGCAACAACCGGTTCAGTCTGGAAACCCGAGCTGTCCACTTTCTGCTGAGCTACAAAGCGGCCGTCGGTCGTATTGATCCAGTGCAGATAGCCTTCGCTGTCGCCAACCACCAGATAGCCATTGTACAGCACCGGTGAGGTCAGGTTGCGGTGCAACAGATCGCTCTGACGCCAAACCGTCACGCCACCGTCAGTGTTCAACGCCACGACGCGGTCATCCTGATCGACAAGGTAAATATGGCCCGCATCAACAATAATATTGTGTACGGAACCAATCTCACGTTTCCACATGATCTGCCCTGAGCGCAGGTCCATCGCAGAAAGCGTACCGTTATAGGCCAGCGCATAAACCACGCCGTCAACAACAACCGGGGTGGTATCTACATCTGACAGACGATCGATTTCGGTCGCGCCGCCAGGCTGGGAGATACGCTGCTGCCAGATAATCTGGCCCTGGTTCATCATCACCGCGCTAACGCGTCCGTTGTCACCACCGACGATTGCCGCACCAAAAGCAGTTACCGGCGCAGATTCACCACGAAGTGACAGCGCAGGCACGTCCAGATTGACTGTCCACTTCACGACGCCGCTGCTTTGATCCAGCCCCTGCAACATGCCGTTGCTGGTATGGATCAGCACCAGGCCATCGCTGGCTACCGGGCGGGAAAGCACTTCACCGGCGACTTTTGTCTGCCAGGCAATCGAACCGTCGCTGGTGTTAAGCGCATAAACCTGACCGCGCTCGCTTCCTACATAAGCATGGCCGCCGTCAACAGAGACACCGCCTGAAAGCAATGCAGGAAGATTCTTTGAGAAGAAACCCGTCTTTTCAGAGAGATCGACCTTCCACTGTTCTTTACCGTCGCCCGCATTGACCGCTTTCACAATGCCGAAACGATCGGCCGCATAAACGGTACTGTCTGCCCAGGCCGGATGCAGGTTAGAGTAATAATCACCCACGCCATCGCCAACGGATGTGCTCCAGACTTTTTCCGGAGTGAACTGATTTTCGACCTTAGGCAGCGGCGACATTTTTACCACGTCTTCTTCACCGCTGAACCATGAACATCCGCTGAGTAAGGTGACTGAAATCAGTCCCGGCAGAAGTATCTTACGCAATTCCATGAAATCCCTCTTGAGCCTGTTGAGGCAATTTTTTTACTCAGGCCGTTAGCCCGGCAAATTATTCATTTTCATCTGCAGCATCTCTTTCAGCGCCGGAGACGCGTCAGAGGCAATGCCTTTGCTCCAGGCATCGCGCGCGCCTTTGCTGTCGCCTTTGCTGTCGCCTTTGCTAAGCAGGGCTTCACCACGCACATCAGCAATGATTGCGGTCCAGCCGTCGCCTTTAATGGCATCGAGAGTTTTCAGCACGTCGTCCGGCTGCTTCTGCTGTAGCTGAATACGCGCCAGGCGCAGATTCAATACCGCCTGCAAATTCGCATCTTTCGTCGCTTTCAGGCCCGATTGCAGCTGTGCAGCGGCTTTATCCAGTTGATTACTGTCAACATAGCGCTTAGCCAGATCCAGCGACGCCAGCGCACCGTAGGTGTTGCTGTTTTCACTGGCAAACTTCGCGGCCGCGTTCAGCGTCTCAGGCTTACTGGCGTCCAGCGCGGTAGAGACCTGCTGATAACGAGCCGATGCTTCGCGGCTGCTGCCATCCTGATGAGTGCTCCAGTAACGCCAGCCCGCCAGCGCACCAATGCCCAGAATGACGCCGACTACCAGCGCTTTACCGTTCTGAGCAAAAAAGCCTTTTAACGCATCGACCTGTTCGTTTTCGTTGCTATAAACTTCCACGCGCACCTTCTCCTTTAAACGTCGGCCTGCTGCAGCATTGCTGCCAGCGTGCTCGCTGCATCATGCTGATCCAGCGTCTGCTGCTCGCCGTTACGCAAATCTTTAATCACTACCTGACCGTTAGCAACTTCCGCTTCGCCCAGTACCAGCGCCACGCGTGCGCCCCACTTATCTGCACGGCCGAACTGCTTCTTGAAATTACCGCCGCCAAAATTGGTCATCAACTTTAAAGACGGGTCAGCATCACGAAGCCGTTCAGCCAGCTGCATCGCGGCGGACTGCACGCCTTGCCCTGAAGCGATAACATAGACATCGACAATGCGCGTCGGTTCAAATTCCGGATTAACTGCCTGAACCAGCAGCACCAAACGCTCCAGGCCCATAGCAAAACCGACGGCAGGTGTGCCCCGGCCGCCAAGCTGTTCAACCAGGCCATCGTAGCGTCCACCGGCACAGACGGTACCCTGAGCGCCCAGGCTGCTGGTCACCCATTCAAAAACGGTACGGTTGTAGTAATCGAGGCCGCGCACCAGACGCTGATTCACGGTATAGGCAATGCCAGCTGCATCAAGCAGTTCGCACAGACCATCAAAGTGTTCACGTGATTCGGTATCCAGATAATCACCCAGCACCGGCGCCGAGTTCAGCAGCGCCTGCACGTCTGGATTTTTGCTGTCCAGCACACGCAGCGGGTTGCTGTACATGCGGCGTTTGCAATCTTCATCCAGCACGTCTTTATGTGCTTCCAGGAAGGCGACCAGCGCATCACGATAGTCAGCCCGCGCTTCCAGTGAACCAATAGAGTTCAGCTCAAGACGAACGTGATCGGCGATGCCCAGCGCTTTCCACCAGCGGGCCGTCATCATAATCAGCTCAGCATCGATATCCGGCCCCTGCAAGCCGAAAACTTCCGCGCCGATCTGATGGAACTGGCGATAGCGCCCTTTCTGCGGACGTTCGTAGCGGAACATCGGACCGATATACCACAGACGCTGTTCCTGATTGTACAGCAGACCGTGTTCGATGCCGGCACGCACGCAGCCTGCCGTCCCTTCCGGACGCAGCGTCAGGCTTTCGCCGTTGCGATCGTCAAAGGTATACATCTCTTTTTCAACCACGTCGGTGACTTCACCGATAGCGCGCTTGAATAACGGGGTCTGCTCTACAATCGGCAGGCGGATTTCGCTATAACCATAGCTGGCCAGCACCTGCTTGAGGATCTGCTCAATGCGTTGCCATACGACGGTGTCCGCGGGCAGGTAATCGTTCATCCCGCGAATTGCCTGAATATTCTTCGCCACTTTTCTTCTCTTCTTAATACTGGGAACTGAACCAAGACACGCTCACCGGCCAGCAGGCCTGTCTGCTGCGCTTAATTCAGCTCCGCAAATACGATTTATTTTTCGACTTGCTGTACGTCAATGCGGCGGGACTCATCCATCATCGAGGCTTTGGCACGAATACGGGCTTCCAGCTGATCGATCATGTTGTCATTATCCAAACGCTCCTTGAGGCGTACGCCATCCTCATAAAAGCCGCTTTTCTTGTTGCTGCCGGTCACGCCCATGGTCGACACCAGCGCTTCGCCCGGGCCATTCACCACGCAACCGATAATGGAAATATCCATTGGCGTAATGATGTCCTCCAGACGCTCTTCAAGGGCATTGACCGTGCCGATCACGTCAAATTCCTGACGAGAGCAGGTTGGACAGGCAATAAAGTTAATGCCACGAGAGCGAATGCGCAGGGATTTGAGGATATCAAACCCAACCTTCACCTCTTCCACCGGATCGGCCGCCAGCGAAATACGCAGCGTATCGCCGATGCCTTCTGCCAGCAGCAGTCCCAGTCCAATAGCGGATTTCACTGAACCGGCGCGCGCGCCGCCCGCTTCCGTAATGCCGAGATGCAAAGGCTGATCGATCTGCTTAGCCAGCAAACGATAAGACTCAACCGCCAGGAAGACGTCTGATGCTTTTACGCTGACTTTGAACTGATCGAAGTTAAGACGATCGAGGTGATCGACATGGCGCATGGCAGATTCCAGCAGAGCCTGCGGCGTAGGTTCGCCGTACTTCTCCTGCAAATCTTTTTCCAGCGAGCCTGCATTCACGCCGATGCGAATAGGGATATTGTTATAGCGTGCGCAGTCGACAACCTGACGGATGCGTTCTTCGTTACCGATGTTGCCGGGATTGATACGCAGGCAGTCGACGCCGTATTCGGCAACCTTCAGCGCAATGCGATAGTCAAAGTGGATATCGGCAACCAGCGGGACATCCACCTGCTGTTTGATCAGGCGGAAAGCTTCAGCAGCATCCATGGTAGGAACAGAAACGCGAACAATGTCCACGCCGACGCGCTCAAGCGCCTTAATTTGTCTGACCGTGGCTTCCACGTCAGTGGTTCGCGTGTTGGTCATGGACTGTACGGCTATAGGTGCGCCGTCGCCCACTGGCACCTTGCCGACGTAAATTCGCTTTGATTTGCGACGGATAATGGGTGCTTCGTTATGCATATTCTTTCTCCGAAATTACTCGCGACCAGAAGATGCGTTAATGCGCACCGACTGTGAGGCGGGCAACCTGGTTGGTACGGATGAAACGACTCAGATCGACCGGCTGTCCCTGGTACTGGATCTGGACTGCGCCTGGCGCGCCAATTTTCAGGCGATAAGGTGCGGTGCCGGCGAGACTGAGTTTACCACCACTGCGCTGCATTCCGCTGAACAGTTTTTTTCCTGTCGCATCGGTGACTTCCAGCCAGCAGTCTTTATTGAAGTTCATAACCAGAGCAGAAGGATCGGCTGCAGGCGCGCTAACGCCTGCAGTGCCGGTAGGCATTTGTCCATTGCTGGTATTGTCAACCGGCGCCTGGGAAGGCGAAACGGCCGCAGGCTGCTGCTGGGCGGCAGCAGCATTAGTGGTCGATGCCGGTTGCTCCGCTGCCGGTGCGACAGCAGGTGCGGATGAGGTTTCAGCCGGGGCTGGCGCTGGCGTCGTCTCGGTCGGCGGCGTACTGTCGGCACCGCTATCGTTCAGCGGGATTGACTGGCTGTTACCGTCCGACGTTGACACATTCTGATCGGCCATCGAAACCAAATCGTCCTGCGCGGCTTTATGATTTTGCCACCACCAGGCACCGGTCAGACCGACCACAACAAACAGCACCAGCCAGGTGAAAATCATCAACCAGCCGTCGCGTTTTTTCCGCCTTTTGCCCAGTGAAAAACTCTGCATCGGTTCCACTTTGGCGGCACGCACTGGAGCCTGCTTCGCCATCATCGGCAGCAGCTCCTCTTCGGGTACATGAACCAGACGAGCATAGGAACGAATGTAGCCACGCAGGAAGGTCGACGCCAAATCTGCCGGCGCTTTATCTTCTTCAATGTCCCGTACGGTGGAAAGTTTCAGGCAAAGGCGCTCTGCAACGTTCTGCTGAGTCAGACCCATTTGTTCACGGGCCCCACGCAGGCGCTCGCCTGTTGAATTTACTGCTGATTTATCTTGAGTGGCTTCAGTATTCATTAGCTAAAAAATGCAGGTACTGTATCGATTGTGGAAAATTTCGCGCCAGCTGCTCTCCGGCAAGCTTTACGCTTGCGGGCTGCTCTGCCTGCGCGGCGAAGCGAATCTCTAACCACAGGCTTTCTGCCGAGGCAGTAAAGTTGTGTTGATAAACATCTAACAGGAGCCGCGTTGCGGTGCGCTCCTTCTTTCCAAATCGCCTTTCGGCTTCTGCCAGCAAAGCAGCGCCTCTCTGCGGATCGTGCCGGGTAGCCTTAATGAGCGCTTCCTTTGCCTTTTGCTGCTCTCCCGCATGGAGATAACAGTAGCCAGCATTTTCAACTGCATCAGCACGCCCGCTGTTTTCGGCACCGTCAGCCGCTTTACTGAACTGCTGCTGAGCCGCATCATACTGCCCTAAACGACAGAGAAACGCACCGTAATTATTGATTACGTCACGGTTTTCTCCGGCCAGACGGCGTGCCGCCTGGTAACGTGCGTCCGCGGCAGACACATCGCCAGCCTGCTGGAAGTACCGTGCCATCGCTAGCTGGCAGCGATAATCCTGAGGGGCCAGCGTCAACGCCTGCTGCAAATTACGTCGCGCAAACGGCAGTTCGCCCAGTGCCAGATAATCGAGCCCTAATTGTAGCCGTGTCTCCACCAGCTCGCTGCGTTGTACCGGTGCCGTACAGCCCGAAAACAATAACACAGCCAGCCAGATCGGGAATCCTTTACCCATATCGCCTCCTGATAAACAGGTGGCGATGGTACTCCAGACACATCACGGCTGACAGACGATAAGCCGGTTAAAACTCAGGTTTCAGAGCGCTTTCACAGAAATGGCTTCACCGGCCATTTTCTTACGCATCGTACGACGGGTACGGTCAATAACCTCACCCGCCAGCTGCCCGCAAGCCGCGTCAATATCATCACCACGAGTCTTACGCACAATAGTGGTAAATCCGTAATCCATCAACACTTTAGAGAAGCGATCGATGCGACTGTTCGAACTGCGACCATAAGGTGCTCCCGGGAAGGGGTTCCACGGGATTAGGTTGATTTTGCATGGCGTATCTTTCAGCAACGCCGCCAGCTCATGGGCGTTATCGGTGCTGTCATTCACGTGATCCAGCATGACGTATTCAATGGTGACCCGGCCCTGATTGGCGTTAGATTTTGAGATATAGCGTGCAACGGAATTCAGGAAAGTTTCGATATTGTACTTTTTATTGATCGGCACGATTTCGTCGCGAATGGCATCGTTTGGCGCGTGCAGAGAAATGGCCAGCGCGACGTCAATCATATCGCCCAGCTTATCCAGCGCAGGAACCACGCCGGAGGTCGACAGCGTTACGCGGCGTTTTGACAAACCAAAGCCAAAATCGTCCAGCATGATTTCCATTGCTGGCACAACGTTGTTCAGGTTCAGCAGGGGTTCGCCCATGCCCATCATTACCACGTTGGTAATCGGACGCTGGCCGGTAATTTTTGATGCGCCAATGATTTTAGCGGCACGCCAGACTTGGCCAATAATTTCTGATACGCGCAGATTGCGGTTAAAGCCCTGCTGCGCCGTAGAGCAGAATTTACATTCAAGTGCACAGCCTACCTGGGATGAAACGCACAGGGTGGCGCGATCTTTTTCCGGGATATAAACCGTTTCGACCTGCTGGCCGCCAACGGTAATCGCCCATTTAATGGTGCCATCTGCCGAGCGTTGCTCTTCTGCAACTTCCGGCGCGCGAATTTCGGCCAGCTCTTTCAGCTTGCCGCGGAAAACTTTATTGATGTCGGTCATCTCGTCGAAATCATCACAGCAGTAGTGATAAATCCACTTCATTACCTGATCGGCGCGGAACGGTTTTTCACCCAGGCTGGCAAAAAATTCACGCATTTGCTGACGGTTCAAATCGAGCAGGTTGATTTTTTCTTTTTTTGGCGTGGCGATAGCAGGTGATGCAGACGACGGAGTCACAATATGTTCAGACATAATTTTCTCTGGCCTCGTTATTACACGTTATGGCGCTGGGGAGTGAATAATACATACCAGATAGATTTCGAACTGCAAGAAGGCGGCAGCTGAGTGACCCCCCATGAGCTTACTGTGGTAAGTGATTGGGGTGAGTGAAGGCAGCCAACGCATCTGCAAATTGAAAGATAGCGGGTATAAATGAAACGCCCCCGTTGAGCGAACTCATCAGGGGCGCATTATTGTACAAGTGTGGAACAGCAGGTTAAAGTGCGTCAAACAAATAAATTGTAAACGCCCTGGTCTTCCACACTGCAAATAATCTTAGCGAGTGCGTGGGCACACTTCGTTTTCACCGAAGAAAAACGCGATTTCACGAGCAGCAGACTCAGCAGAATCTGAACCGTGAGTAGCGTTTTCGGTGAAGCTGTCAGCGTAATCTGCACGCAGAGTACCCGCCAGAGCGTTATCCGGGTTAGTTGCACCCATCAGATCGCGGTGACGCTGTACAGCGTTCTCACCTTCCAGCACGGAAACCACTACCGGGCCAGAAGTCATGAATTCAACCAGACCGTCGAAGAAAGGACGGCCCTGGTGTTCAGCGTAGAAACCTTCAGCCTGTTCTTTGGTCAGGTGCAGCATTTTGGTGCCAACGATTTTGAAGCCAGCGCTTTCAAAACGGTTAAAAATGGCACCAATTACGTTTTTTGCCACCGCGTTTGGTTTTACGATAGAAAAAGTACGTTCAATAGTCATGTGGACCCCTGTTTGATGTCGAGTGTAGCCGGTGAAAAGCCTCCCCGGCCGGGAAAATGGCGCCGATTATAGGGGGCATAGCCGGGCTTGCCTATCGGAGATTCAACAAATCATTAAAAAAGTGCCTTTCATTTCCTTACGTTTATAACGGCCTTTCCGATATTTGAACAAAATTACTCCATTTTGAACGTTGTTGCTGCTATTTGCGCTTTTTTACTGATTTTTCGAGGTATCGTCAGGTTTTTGATTAATCCGGGCGCAAAAATGCACAACCTCTTGTGATGCCCGCCAGGATGGTTGACACTCAGCACAATGACATCCACAGCGAGGCCGCTATGACTACCTCTTTCTTTGTGACCGCCGACTGGCTGGCGGAACATTTTTCTGATGATGATATTCAGGTACTGGACGCGCGTATGCTGCCGCCAGGTCAGGAAAACGTGCGCGATATCGTCGCCGAATATCAGTCCGGGCATCTGCCGGACGCGCCCTTTTTCGATATTGAAGCCCTTTCCGATCACACCAGCCCTTATCCACATATGCTGCCGCGCGCCGAGGCTTTTGCTGTCGCTATGCGGGAACTGGGGATCGGCAGCGACAAGCATTTGATTGTTTATGACGAAGGTAATCTGTTCTCTGCGCCCCGTGCCTGGTGGATGCTGCGCCAGTTCGGCGTGGAAGAAGTCTCTATACTGGCGGGCGGGCTGAAGGCCTGGACCGACGCCGGTTTGCCGCTGACGAAAGGCGCGGTTTCTCTACCGGAAGCGGAATTTGAGGCCAGCTTTGATCCCGCCGTCGTGAAACGCGTGACCGATGTGATGCTAATCAGCCATGAAGGCAGCGCACAGCTTGTCGATGCACGAGCAGGAAATCGTTTCAGGGGAGAAGTCGACGAGCCTCGTCCTGGTCTGCTGCGTGGGCATATTCCCGGCAGCCGAAACGTACCGTGGAACGATCTGGTCGAAAACGGTCAGTTAAAATCACCGGAAGCGTTAAAAGCGATCTTCCAGCAGCAGGGTCTGAAGCTCGATCGGCCGATTGTGGCCAGCTGTGGCTCCGGCGTCACCGCAGTTGTCGTCATTCTGGCGTTGAATACGCTGGGGGTAACTGACGTTACGCTGTATGACGGTTCGTGGGGCGAATGGGGAAGCCGTGATGATTTACCGCTCGCTGTTGGCGAAGCGCAGTAAACATTAACAATTACCTTAAAAAAGTGAACCGCTCTGACCAGTAACGATCGGAGCGGTTAGCAATAAACGGCTTAATTACTGCTTTTGAAATCGCGCAGAAAGCTGCCCCACCGGCGTTCATAAAACGGCGTGATGTGCGCCATAAAGAAGTGGCTGATACCCTTTTCACCCTCAATCACTTCGCAAATGTCTACCGGCTCGTCATCCAGCAGGGTATCTGTCGCGACGCTTCCTGCTGCCTGAATGATATTTTCGATATCGCTGTCGGCCTCAATGCCAATGAGCAGATTTGGCCGATCTTCCGGCGCTTCTTTGATATGAGCAACCCAGGCACGGCGAACCTGCTTATGTTTAGCGAAAAGCTGCGTTAATGAAGCAATTACCTGTTCCGGCGGCTTGGCAATTTCAGAAAGCAGCAGGGATGTACCCCCTTCCAGTACGCTTTGCTGGCTAAGCGCATTACCGCCCTCACCTAACAGGCTGGTAATTTCGCGCGGGCTGAATTCTTTCCCGGCAGGAAGCTTTGGGTTCAGGAATAAGGTTTCGCCCTGCGTCAGGCTAAACAGCGTGTGCACCGGCATTACCAGAAAAGGCTGGGCAGAAGTAACGGCCTGCTCCATTGCAGCTAAAGAGGTGAAGAAAGGAATAATGCTGCTGCCATCCTCTTTCTCCCAGTGCTCCAGATCGACCTGCGCCGGCTCAGCGTCCGTTTGTTCCTGCTCGCCTGGAACCCAAACGCTGGCGGCCATCAGTAATGAAAAGAACTCAGGACGGTGTGCCGGCTCCGTTGCCGCCAGCTTCAGCACCTCTTCAAGGCGCTGGTTAGTGTCATTCATTGGTTGCTTCCAGTAAAAGGTTCGAACAACCCGGCCAGATGCATCCGGCCGGGTTGGGTACTATTTCAACAGCAGGTTGGCTACGGTGCGCACGCCCAGACCGGTCGCCCCCGCAGGCCACTGATCGACAGCACCTTTGCGGTAGGTGGCCGAACAGTCAATATGCAGCCAGCCTTTCTGGTAGTTTTTAACAAAATGCGACAGGAAAGCGGCCGCGGTGCTGGCACCCGCAGTGTGTGAAGGTGCCGCAATATTGTTCAGATCGGCAAAGTTCGACGGCAGATAGCTGCGATGGAATTCCGCCAGCGGCAGACGCCAGAACGGTTCGTTTTCTGCCGTGGCGCTTCCCAGTAAAGAGTGGGCCAGCTCATCGTCAAAGCTGAACAAGGCATGGTAATCATTGCCCAGTGCAGTTTTGGCTGCGCCGGTAAGCGTTGCCGCATCAATCAGCAACTGTGGGTTCTGCTCGCTGGCGTCAATCAGGCCATCAGCAAGTACCAGTCGCCCTTCCGCATCGGTGTTCATGACTTCCACGGATTTGCCATTGCGGTAGCGAATGATATCGCCAAGACGGAAAGCATTGCCGCTCACCATGTTATCCGCGCAGCACAGATAAAGCTTGACGCGTTTATTAAGGCCACGACTGATAGCCAGCGCCAGCGAGCCGGTAAGCGTAGCTGCACCGCCCATGTCTGATTTCATGGAGTCCATTGAGCCGCTTGGCTTAAGGCTGTAACCGCCGGTATCAAAGGTAATGCCTTTGCCCACCAGGCAGGCAAAAACGGGCGCGCTGTCATCGCCGGTTGGATTGTAGTCAAGCACCAGCAGCGCCGGATTACGGGTTGAACCGCGCCCAACGGTGTGCAGGCCCGCATATCCCTGTAAACGCAGATCGTCGCCTTTGGTAATGCGATAGCTGACTTTTTCGTTGCCTACCTCACTCAGTAAATCCACCGCACGCTGTGCCAGCTGGGACGGACTGAGATCTTCGGCGGGTAAATTAATGGTATCGCGTACCCAATCGATAATTTTGCTGCGGCGATCGAATTCGGCCCGGTCCTGCTCGTTAAGCGTGGCCCATTCTACTTTTCGTTCGCCTTTCGGGCCGCGATAGCCCTGCCAGAATGCCCAGCTTTGTTCCAGATCCCAGTCGCCACGCAGGCTAACGTGACGAATTCCCTGCGCATCAATCTTGCGTGCCGCTCGCTGGATAGTCGTTAACGCATCGTTACCGGTTAAATGAATAGTCATGCCGCTGTCGTTGCTGGTCAGGGTCGCTTTCTCGCCCCAGCGTGCATCCGCCGCTGCCGTTGACAGCAAAATGTTCATTGGCGTTGTGGTCATCGCATGGTTCCTTGTTAGAAAATAAATCGTGGTCCGTGTTCAAAGTCGGACACTACAATAAACCTTTCTTGAGATTCATTTAACCAGACTAACAGAAATCATAAAAAACGGGCTAAAACAGCAGCCCGTTAAATCAATGCAATAGCACAGAAGTGTCGAAAATCAGGAACGCAGAGAGGATGCCTGGCTGCCCAGGACGCTGGCTTTAAAAGCTTTCCACTGGGGTGACAGCTCACGCAGGCGCTGGATTGATTTGCCAACCAGTTCAACTGCGTAATCAATTTCTTCGCGGGTGGTGAAGCGGCCCAGTGAAAAACGCAATGAACTGTGGGCAAGTTCGTCATCCAGACCCAGCGCGCGCAGCACGTAGGACGGTTCAAGGCTGGCTGAAGTACAGGCTGAACCGGAAGAAAGCGCTAAATCTTTCAGCGCCATTATCAGTGATTCACCATCAACATAGTTAAAGCTGACGTTCAGAATGTTGGGTGCGCCCTTTTCCAGATCGCCATTCAGATAAATTTCCTCAATGCCGCTGATCCCCTGCCACAGCCTCTGGCGAAGTCCGGCGAGACGGGCCGATTCTTCCGCCATTTCTTCTCTGGCAATCCGGTAGGCTTCCCCCATGCCGACAATTTGATGCACCGGTAGCGTTCCGGAACGCATGCCGCGCTCATGACCGCCGCCGTGAATTTGAGCCTCAATACGAATGCGGGGCTTCCGGCGCGCATACAGGCCACCGATGCCTTTTGGTCCATAGAGTTTATGGGCTGAAAACGACATCAGATCGACGTTCAGCTGGCTGACGTCTACCGGAAGTTTCCCCAGGCTTTGAGTCGCATCAACATGAAAGAGGATATCTCGTGAGCGGCACAGCTCGCCGATAGCGGCAATGTCCTGCACCACGCCGGTTTCATTATTAACGTGCATGATGGAAACCAGGATGGTGTCATCACGCATCGCGGCTTCCAGCTCGTTCAGATCAATAATGCCGTTGGGTTGAGGCGCAAGATAAGTCACCGTAAAACCTTCGCGCTCAAGCTGAATACAGGTATCCAGTACCGCTTTGTGTTCTGTCTGGCTGGTGATGATGTGGCGCCCTTTTTCCTGATGGAAATGTGCGGCACCTTTAATCGCCAGATTGTCTGATTCAGTTGCGCCAGAAGTGAAAACAATTTCACGCGGATCGGCGCCAATCAGTTCTGCGATTTGGTTGCGGGCGACATCAACAGCTTCTTCTGCCTGCCAGCCGAAGCGGTGAGAGCGGGAAGCTGGATTACCAAACGTGCCGTCCATCGTCAGGAACTGCATCATTTTTTCAGCGACGCGGGGGTCGGCGGGAGTGGTAGCGGCGTAATCCAGGTAAATCGGTACTTTCATTGCTCTTGAACTCCGTACATCACAATAAAATGTATGTCATTCAATGCGTTCTGACTGGCTCGTCAGTTTCTGTCGCCCCACAGGGTAGGGGACGACAAGTTTCGCTGCCGCTTTAATCAGGCACGCAGATTGACGTTAATGGTTTCATGCACGCGGGTGTTAGGCACGCGTGCTTTTTCAGTAGAATTTTGACGGTCTGCAACGTCCAGGATTTCCTGGTTGTTAACCAGTTCAGCCAGCGTAATGTTGTTGAGGAAATCGCTAATGCGTTCGCTCAGATCGCGCCACAGCACGTGAGTCAGACAACGCTCGCCGCCCTGACAACCTTCTTTACCCTGGCATTTGGTCGCGTCAACGGACTCATCCACGGCAGTAATTACCGCACCGACAGCAATCGCGTTCGACTCTTTACCCAGCAGATAACCACCGCCCGGACCGCGAACGCTGGCCACCAGACCATTTTTGCGCAGGCGAGAAAACAGCTGTTCCAGATAAGACAGGGAGATGCCCTGGCGTTCAGAAATATCAGCTAACGGCACTGGACCTTCGTGAGAATGAAGAGCAACGTCGAGCATAGCGGTAACGGCATAACGGCCTTTGGATGTCAGTCTCATGGCGTAAACGACCTCGGTTGTAGCCTGGTTGGCGTGAACAAATGATGGTCGTGAGTCTGACATTCCCGAGTGATTTGGTCAACTATTTAACCAAGTAAAACACTCAACTATTTAACCAAGTGTTTCACTCAAGTATTTAACCTGGTATTTCACTCAACTATTGCTGCCGCTATGCTGTTTTTTTGCGCTATTTATCGCCTTTCGGTTTTTCCAGCGAAGAAAGCATGCCGCGCAGAATGTTCAGCTCGTCACGCTCCGGGCGCGCACGGGTATAGAGGCGACGCATCTTGCTCATCACCTGCCCCGGGCTGCCTTCACGGATAAAGCCGCTTTTTACCATCATCTGTTCCATATGCTGATAAAAACGCTCGAGGTCGTCGACCAGCGGATACGGTGACGCTTCAAAGTCTGGCTGTTCTGCTCTCTGTTCCTGCGATTGTAAAAATGCCATACGCACTTCGTAAGCGATGATCTGCACCGCCATCGCCAGGTTGAGCGAGCTGTATTCCGGGTTAGCCGCAATAGCGACATGATAATGACACTTTTGCAGTTCTTCATTGGTCAGGCCAACGCGCTCGCGGCCAAAGACCAGTGCCACCGGGGCCTGCTCGCCTTCCTGTACGCTCTTGATGCCGCATTCGCGTGGATCGAGCATCGGCCAGGGAAGCGAACGGGAACGGGCGCTGGTACCCACGACCAGGCTACACCCTGTCAAAGCTTCGTCAAGGGTATCCACGATGTGGGCTTCGCCAATAACATCGCTGGCACCGGCAGCCAGCGCAATCGCCTGGGAGTCAGGTTTGACGAGTGGGTTGACCAGGTAAAGGTTTGTTAAACCCATGGTTTTCATCGCGCGAGCGACAGAACCCATGTTGCCAGTGTGAGAGGTTTCCACCAGCACAATTCGGATATTCGAGAGCATAGGAATTCAGGTCTGTGAGATAATTTGAGGATGCTAACATATTTTCAGGACTTTTACCGAACCCCCTGCTATAATCCGCGCCGTTTTCCCGTTCTTTAACATCCAGTGAGAGAGACCGATGCATCCGATGCTCAACATCGCCGTGCGCGCTGCGCGCAAGGCCGGTAATTTAATTGCCAAGAATTACGAAACTCCAGACGCCGTTGAAGCCACCCAGAAAGGCACCAACGACTTCGTTACCAATGTTGATCGCGACGCTGAGCGCCTGATTATTGAGGTGATTCGCAAGTCTTATCCGCAACACACCATCATTTCCGAAGAAAGTGGTGAATTAGCAGGTACAGACCAGGATGTACAATGGGTTATCGATCCACTGGATGGCACCACTAACTTCATTAAGCGTCTGCCTCACTTCTCCGTGTCCATCGCGGTACGCATCAAAGGCCGTACCGAAGTTGCCGTGGTTTACGATCCAATGCGCAATGAGCTGTTTAGCGCGGTTCGTGGTCAGGGTACGCAGCTGAACGGTTATCGTCTGCGCGGCAGCACTGCTCGCGATCTGGATGGCACCATTCTGGCAACCGGCTTCCCGTTCAAACTGAAGCAGCATGCCACGCCTTACATCAACATCATTGGTAAGCTGTTCACTCAGTGTGCTGATTTCCGTCGTAACGGTTCAGCGGCGCTGGATCTGGCGTATGTTGCTGCGGGCCGCGTAGATGGCTACTTTGAAATCGGCCTGAAGCCATGGGACTTTGCTGCGGGCGAACTGCTGGTTCGTGAAGCGGGTGGCCTGGTGACCGACTTTGTTGGCGCTCACGGTTATCTGCACTCTGGCAATATCGTTGCGGGTAATCCACGCGTAGTGAAATCTATGCTGGCTACCATGCGTGACGAACTGAGCGAAGCGCTGAAGCGCTAAGTTCGCAATAGTTGATAAGGGCTGAAGGATAACTTCAGCCCTTTTTTAACGCATAAACAGCGGCCTGATGCCACCCGACAAGGCCGGTTGCGCCGTAAGCCACAGCACGATCCCCATCACTACCAGCAATAAGCCTCCGGTCAGCGACAGGCAGGCTAATCCCATTTTTTGCCAGCCTTGTAACGACCCACGACTTAACTTCAGCGCCAGCGAACGAGAAATGTGCACCAGTAAAGCCATGGCAGAAACCGTGAGTGCCGTTCCCGCAGCCATGACCATTGCCGATAAAACCCCCCACCAGTAAACGCCAATCACTTTTGCAAACAGCAGCATCATCAGCGCGCCAGAACAGGGCCGTAGCCCCATGGATAACACCACCATGATTTTTGTTCTGATATTCACCGCTTTGTTAACGGATTCACTGTCCGGCACATGCTGGTGCCCGCAGCCGCAGTCCGCACTGTGCTGATGAGTGAGTGGCGTCAGGCGATGGAAAGTGCGCGCTGGTTTTTTTAAAATTTGCAGCATCTTTCTTACTGCGCGCCAGCTCAGCCAGGCTCCGAGTACAATCACCAGTAAATAACTGCCCTTCTCCAGCCAGTAGCTGCCGAGATGCAGCTGGCGCGAAGAAAGCTGCAATACCGTTAGCATCACCGTTACCAGTACAACCGCAACAGCGCCTTGCAAAAGCGCCGCCGCCAGCGTCAGTTGCAGGCTGGTTTTAAGTTTCAAAGGATGCGTCGCCAGAAACGTCGCGATTACCACTTTGCCGTGACCCGGCCCCAGTGCATGCAATACGCCATAAATCAGGCTGAATCCCAGCAGCGTCAAGCCAACCTGATGAGGATGAGCGACGACCTGCTGCATCAACATGGTCATCTCTGCATGCAAATTCCTCTGCCAGAAGATGGTTTGCAGTAAAATCTGCGACCAGTGCAGCCAGACCACTCCTGCCCCAATAATCAACGCCAACAGCAGCAGGATGATCGGCCAGAACTGCCGCCAGCCGCGCGGCGTTTTTTGCTGCGTGATGATTACTGACATGTCAGCGTCACCGCTTGGGCAAACTCTCTGCCAAGTTCCCTATCCTCCGGTGGCGCATCGGCTTTATCGAGCGATAGCGCATACGCCTGTACAGACGCGTTCGGGTTGGGCGTTTTCAGACTGAACTGACACTGCTGAGCAAGTTCAGCAGGGATATGGAGAGATTTTTCGGAATCAAAGGTCATATCAACAAAATAGGTTGGATCGAAAGTTGAAAAAGTATAGCGCTGGCCCTTGAGCGGCTGCGGCTCGCCCAGAGGAAGCACAAATTCCAGCACCGCCTGATTGCCCTGGCGCAGCAAACGATATTCTGGCGGTAAGTTATCAAATTTTACCGCTTTGCCTTCATGCCAGAACTCGGTGAAATAATGCTGTGCCAACACGTTAGCCATCACTTCCGCTGCCAGTTTTTTCCACACCACCGAGTCAGATTTTGCCTGTCCGGCATCATAGAGTAAATCGGCAGAGGTAATCGCATCCATCACCCAATGCATTTTCAAGCCGGTAAGCTGATTGCCTTGATGAACCAGCGTGGTTTGCATTGAAATAAAACTGTGAGGATGGCTCCAGGCTTGTGGTGCCACCGCAATCATTAAAGCAATAAAGGGACGAAAACAGAATACGTTATAACGTAACAATTTATATTCCTTTCACCTGTTAGCAAAAATTCTGTGACCTGCCTTAAAAGCTAAGAATAAATCTGGCGTCTCAGGACGCAGCGGGAGGCAATCACGCTATTCTTAGCGATGTTACTTTAACTGGGAATGCAGAAGATGATTTTACCGCCATCAGCGCCTGCTGCACTTTCCAGTCCGCAGCGTCACTGCCATCTGCTTTTGCTATTTTATCTTCCGAATGCCGCTGTCACGCTGGAGACAATCTGCAAGGTGAACAGCGTGGATGATTCCACTGCCCGGCAAGATATAGCGGAGGTGGCAGCAAAAATCCAGCACTATCATCGGCTTGTCCTGCGCCATGAAGCAAGCGGACACTATGGTCTTATCGGTGCTGAACTGGATCAGCGTCTTTGCCTGCTGCACTGGCTGCGCCGTGCACTCCGGCTGGTACCCGATTTCGTTCAACAACAGTTTTCTCCGGCCCTGAAGCAGCATCTGAAAAGGATGCAGACGGAAAAAGCGCTTTATGATGAACATAACCTCCAGGCGCTGGTACAGCATTGTGCACTGGGACTTTCCCGTGACTTCAGCAGCCGCGATCGTCAATTTTTACAGCTTTTTATACAGCACTCGCTCTGTCGCCGCGCCTCTACCGATTTTACCGACTCGCAGCGCAGCTGGCTGAACGGGCGTGCAGAACATCAGCTAGCGGAAGAAATCGTGCGCCACTGGCAAAAACGCTGCCATCCGGCACCTGACGCCAGTGAAGTCTGGTTATTTGCTTTACTGCTCAGCCAGCTTCATGCGCCGGTGACCACAGAAATCCGTTATGATTACGAGAGGGAGTTACTGGCGGGGGTCAGAGAGATGATTGCGCATTTTCAGGCGCTGTCTGCTAACCGCTTTTGTAATGAACAAGGGCTTTGTGACCGCCTCTATACCCATCTTGCGCAAGCGCTCGAACGCTGTCTGTTTGGCATCAGGATTGATAACAGCCTGACGGAAGAAGTTCCCCGGCTTTATCCCAAATTACTGCGCACCACTCAGGCAGCAGTAAAGGCTTTTGAACAGCGCTACAACCTGACGTTTTCACCGGAAGAACTCGGCCTGATTGCGATCCTTTTTGGCGCGTGGCTGATGCAGGAAAATGTTTTGCAGGAGAAGCAAATTCTTTTACTGACAGGAAAAGATGCTGCACTGGAAAAGGAGGTAGAACAGCAGCTGAGAGAGCTGACGCTGCTGCCTCTGAATATCAAGTATCTTGACGTGGCAGAGTACCAAAGCAACAGCGCGCCAAAAGGCGTGGCGCTGGTTATTACGCCTTACGCCACGCCTCTGCCGCTCTATTCGCCGCCGTTAATCCATGCCGAGCTGCCATTGCAGCCCCATCAGCAACAGCGTATCAGGCTACTGCTGGAGTCCTGAAGGTTGCAACTTGGGACGCAGCAGCAAGGCGGGCACCACCAGCGCTGCCATCACCCAGAACACGTTGCCATGCAAATGCTGAAACAGGACGCCGCACACCATCGTCATCACCGCAATACCGCCGCCCATTGCCAGCGCTGAATAGGCAGACTGCAAGCGAATAACCTCGCCCCCTTGCCGTGCAGCAATAAAGCGCATCGCGGCCAGATGGCAAATGGTGAAGCTGCCGCAGTGAAGGATCTGCCCTACCACCAGCCAGGGCAGTGACGTGGTTGAAGCAAGCAGGCTCCAGCGGACGATTGCGCAAACACCTGAAAGCAGCAGAAGATCGCGCGCGGTCCAGCGGCGGAATAAGCGATTGCTTGCGGCAAATACGACGATTTCTGCCACCACGCCCAGCGACCAAAGATAGCCGACGATGCTGGCGGAATAGCCAGCCTCCTGCCACCAGATGGCGCTGAAGCCATAATAGGCCGCATGTGCGCCCTGCATCAGGGTAACGCAGAGTAAAAACCGCCAGACGGCGTTCTCCTGAAGCAGCTGCTTCCACTCCGGCCAGCCCGCTTTTTTGCTTGCTCGCTCATCGCCTTGCGGCATAACCGAAGGACGCAGCAGCATGCCAGCCGCCATCGCGCCCACGCCAATGCAAAGCATAATGAGGATTGCCTGATAAGAGAAGGCACTGACCAGCGCGCCCGTCAGCGCGGAACTGATAACAAACGCCAGCGATCCCCACAGCCTGACCGGGCCATATGCCATAGCAATCTGCCGCTGCCATGTGGCTGCCAGCGCATCGCTCAGCGGCACCAGGGGTGAAAAAAGCAGGTTAAAACCGATCATCACCAGCAGCAGCCAAATCCAGGAGGCCTGGATAAAGAAACCCAGCGTGAATAATAGCGATAATAACGCCAGCAGACGTAGGGCGGTAATCAGACGGGAAGGATGAGTAATGCGGGAAGCGATCAGCAAGCTACCGATAAAACGAGAGACCATGCCCACGCCTAACAACAGGCCGATTTTTTCTGCATCAAGCCCTGAGCCCTTTAGCCAGACAGCCCAGAACGGTAGCCAGACGCCGTAGGCAAAAAAGTAGGTGAAGTAGCCCAGGCCGAGCCACCAGGCGGAACGGATTGCCATTTTCCCTCCGGCAAACAGATTTAGCGTGCAGATTTTCGGACGCTCAGATCAATTAACGGGACGTTAAGTCCCGTTAATTGATCACTGACTTCCCTGCCGGATAGCAGGGAATCGGGCATGATTAAGCGTACACAGGGAAGCGTGCGCAGATTTCCAGAACCTGCTTCTTCACGCGTTCAATGGTCGCTTCATCGTTGATATTGTCAAGAATATCAACGATCCAGCCAGCCAGTTCGCGTACTTCAGCTTCTTTAAAGCCACGGCGAGTCACGGAAGGTGAACCGATACGGATACCGGAAGTTACAAACGGGCTTTTCGGATCGTTAGGTACGCTGTTTTTGTTAACCGTAATGTTCGCACGGCCAAGAGCTGCATCAGCTTCTTTACCGGTCAGGTTTTTATCAACCAGATCCAGCAGGAACAGGTGGTTATGAGTTCCGCCGGAAACCACTTTGTAACCGCGCTCCAGGAAAACTTCCACCATCGCTTTGGCGTTTTTAGCAACCTGCTGCTGGTAAACCTTAAACTCAGGCTCCATCGCTTCTTTTAACGCGACCGCTTTACCGGCGATAACGTGCATCAGCGGGCCACCCTGGCCGCCAGGGAAAACAGCAGAGTTCAGTTTTTTATACAGATCTTCGTCGCCGCCCTTCGCCAGGATCAGGCCGCCGCGTGGACCAGCCAGCGTTTTGTGCGTGGTCGTGGTCACGATGTGTGCGTGTGGCAGCGGGTTAGGATAAACGTCTGCGGCGATCAGACCCGCAACGTGCGCCATATCGACAAACAGGTAAGCGCCGATGCTGTCAGCGATTTCACGCATTTTTGCCCAGTCACAGATGCCTGAGTAAGCAGAGAAACCACCGATAATCATTTTCGGCTTATGCTTCTGCGCCTGTGCAGCCAGATCGTCGTAATCGATTTTGCCGGTTTCGTCGATACCGTAAGGCACAACGTTATACAGTTTGCCGGACAGGTTTACCGGAGAACCGTGGGTCAGGTGGCCACCGTGCGCCAGGTTCATCCCCAGAATGGTGTCGCCCGGCTGTAGCAGCGCGGTATAAACGGCAAAGTTGGCCTGCGAGCCAGAATGTGGCTGCACGTTAGCGTAATCGGCACCGAACAGCTCTTTGGCACGATCGATAGCCAGTTGCTCAACGATATCAACATATTCACAGCCGCCGTAATAACGCTTGCCCGGATACCCTTCGGCATATTTGTTGGTCAGCTGAGACCCCTGCGCCTGCATAACACGCGGACTGGTGTAGTTTTCTGAAGCAATCAGTTCGATGTGCTCTTCCTGACGCACTTTTTCCTGCTCCATTGCCTGCCATAACTCGGCATCATAATCGGCAATATTCATATCACGCTTTAACATCCGCTTCTCCTGACTCAGCTAACTAAATATTCGGCATTGAACGGCCCGTTTGGGCGAAGGCCAACAGTGTAAACTGTTTTACCCGTTAAGGGATAGCCGGAAAGCACCCTTTTTACGCAAACGATTGGCTTCAGCACTGGCGTGGGTTGTTCAATAATTTTACATGATTCCGCGATCGGATATTTCCTCATCATCCGGATGTGATTTTCTCACTTTTACACAGCGCCCGTGGTGAAAGATGCCCTTATGGCTAAAAGGGATATTTACAAACTGGCCGCAGCTGCTATAAGATGCATTTAAAATACATGTTTTAAATTTTCCTCAGGAGCACGCCATGTTAGATGCCCAAACCATCGCCACGATTAAAGCCACCATCCCTGCCCTGCTGGCGACAGGCCCTCGCCTTACCGCTCATTTTTACGACCGCATGTTCGCGCACAATCCCGAGCTGAAAGAGATTTTCAATATGAGTAACCAGCGCAATGGTAATCAGCGGGAAGCGTTGTTTAACGCGATTTGCGCCTATGCGGGTAATATTGAAAATCTTGCCGTATTACTGCCTGCGGTGGAGAAAATCGCGCAGAAACATACCAGCTTTGCCATTCAACCCGAGCAATATCAGATTGTGGGCCAGCATCTTCTGGCGACGCTGGATGAAATGCTCAGCCCGGGCCAGGAAGTGCTGGACGCGTGGGGAAAAGCTTACGGCGTACTGGCAGGCGTGTTTATCCAACGGGAAGAAGAAATTTATCAGGCGGCGGAAAGCAAGGTGGGAGGATGGCGCTCGCCACGCGCTTTCCGCATTGCTGAAATCACGCCGCAAAGCGAGGTGATTAAAAGCTTTTTGCTCAGCCCGCTTGATGGACAGCCTGTCGCCGACTATCAGGCTGGCCAGTATCTGGGCGTCTGGTTACGCGATAAAAGCTTTGCTAATCAGGAAATTCGTCAGTACTCACTGACTCGAGCACCGAACGGCAGGGATTACCGTATTGCCGTGCGTCATGAGCCAGGCGGGACGGTTTCAGGCTGGCTGCATCAGCATGCTCAACCCGGTGACGAAGTGCATCTGGCTGCGCCGGCGGGTGACTTTTTCCTCACTGTTGAGCCGAAAACGCCGGTCACCTTGATTTCCGCAGGCGTGGGTCAGACGCCCATGCTGGCGATGCTTGACGTGCTGGCTGCGCAAAACCATCCCGCGCCTGTGCAATGGTTCCATGCAGCTGATAACGGCAAACGGCACGCTTTTGCTGAAGAAGTGGCCGCTTCCGGTCGCCGCCTGGCGCATTTTACTCAGCATATCTGGTACAAAGAGCCGCTGCCGCAGGATACGGGCCGTTTTGACAGCGCGGGCGTGATGGATCTGTTACCGATCGAAAGCAAGCTCAGCGATCCTGACATGCATTACTATCTCTGCGGGCCGTTGGGATTTATGCAGCATATCGCCGGGCAGCTGCTGCAAATGGGCATTGAGGCGGAACGCGTTCACTACGAAGTGTTTGGGCCGCATAAGGTGATTTGATGATATGGCATGATGCAGCCTGAAACTTAGCAGGCTTGCTCAGACAAAAAGGGGCGACTGTTTTGCGACAGTCGCCCCTTTGATATTCATAAGATAGTGCGGGCACAAGAAAATCAGATGGCTTCTTCGTCTTCTTCGCCAGTACGGATACGCACCACGCGCGCCACGTCAAAGACGAAAATTTTACCGTCGCCGATTTTACCGGTTTGTGCTGTTCTCATGATGGTTTCAACACAGGTATCAACGATGTCATCAGCAATCACGATCTCGATTTTTACCTTCGGCAGAAAGTCGACCATATACTCCGCACCGCGGTAAAGCTCAGTATGACCTTTCTGACGACCAAAACCTTTCACTTCAGTAACGGTCATACCGGTAATCCCGACTTCGGCCAGCGCTTCACGCACGTCGTCGAGTTTGAATGGTTTGATAATTGCATCAATCTTTTTCATGACAGACCCTTTTCATTCCCTCGGCAACCGGAGGGTAATCTTTAATCAGTATATGTGCCACGGACAGGTTCCGCCGTGCGGGCTGCCTCTTTTTCCTGAGGCTTAAGCTACCATAACCCGATGCCGAAGGCAGTGAAAAAACTATTCTTTAAAATCAGATGCATCCAGCTCGTGGCGCGACAGCAGCTTATAGAATTCTGTGCGGTTGCGCCCGGCCAGACGTGCGGCATGTGTCACGTTGCCTTTGGTCATTTGCAGTAGCTTACGTAAGTAGTTAAGTTCAAACTGGTTTCTGGCTTCCGCAAAGGTCGGCAGCGCGGTATTTTCGCCGACCAGCGCCTGCTCCACCAGTGCTTCGCCAATAACCGGCGCTGAGGTTAACGCAACACACTGCTCAATAACGTTCACCAGCTGACGCACGTTGCCTGGCCAGCTCGCTGCCATTAACCGTTTCATAGCATCGGTCGAGAAGCTGCGCACAAAGGGTTTGTGCCGCTCTGCCGCCTGCTTCAAAAGATGATTCGCCAGCAGGGGAATATCTTCCGCGCGCTCGTGCAGCGCCGGAATTTTCAAACTCACCACGTTTAGGCGATAGTACAGATCCTCACGAAACTCCTGCTTTTCCATGGCTTTAGGCAAATCCCGATGCGTTGCCGACAGGATACGGACGTTAATATCCAAATCGCGATTGCTGCCCAGCGGACGCACCTTGCGCTCCTGTAATACGCGCAGCAGTTTGACCTGTAACGCCTGCGGCATATCGCCGATTTCATCAAGAAACAGCGTTCCGCCTTCTGCTGCCTGAAACAGCCCTTCTCGCTGACTGACCGCGCCGGTAAAGGCGCCTTTGGCATGACCAAAAAGTTCAGATTCCAGCAACTGTTCCGGAAGTGCGCCACAGTTGATGGCGATAAAGGCTTTGCCCGCTCGCGGGCTGGCAGCATGGATTGCCTGTGCGAGGATCTCTTTACCCGTTCCGCTCTGTCCGTTAATTAACACGCTAACGTCAGACTGAGCCACCATCCTTGCCTGTTCGAGCAGGCGCAGCATAATCGGGCTGCGGGTAACGATGCTTTCACGCCACGCATCATCACTGGCTGGCGCACGGTGCGCTAAGGCCTGGTCGATCGCGCTGTAGAGCGCATCGCGGTCAACAGGTTTAGTCAGAAAGCTGAAAACGCCCTGTTGGGTTGCCGCAACGGCCTCCGGGATCGATCCATGCGCAGTAAGAATGATCACCGGCATGCCGGGCGAGATCTTCTGGATCTCAGCAAACAGCGCAAGACCGTCCATTTCATCCATTTTTAAGTCGCTGATGACCAGATCGATTTTTTCACGCTGAAGCAGGCGTAACGCTTCAGGGCCACTTGGGGCCGTGAATACGCTAAATCCCTCGCTGCCGAGGCGCATACCTAACAGTTTGAGCAAGCTGGGATCGTCATCAACCAGCAGAAGATTGGCCGATTTTTTTATCATGGCTGGGTGGTTTCCTCAGAGCTTGTCTGAGCTCCGCTTCCCGCGGCGCTTTTGTCAGAATGATTATTGTCAGCATTATCCGCCGAACGGCGTGTGGAAAGCTGGCGCTCAATATCGGTTAGCGTTTCCAGCTTGCGACGCGTCAGTTTCAGCTCGTTGGTCAGCGCTACCTGCTGCTGGCGCAGGGCATCCAGCTGCGCATCGCTGTTTTGCTGCAAATGATGATAGCGGGTGCGCTCTTCCGACAGCTGAAGCTGCGCAGCCTGGTTATCGCGCCATAGCTGGATCAGCGCTCTTACTGAATCAGGATAAGCCAGGCTGAACGTATCCAGCCGCAGCATGTACTGGCGTCTTTCGACAGGCGTCACGTTTCCATTTGCCATCAGCACGCCCTGCCGGAACGCGCTCTGCCAGTTATCATCAGACCAGCGTCGTGCTTCTGCCCTTGCCTGAGCTGGCGCAAGCCTTGCCGCGCAGTCTGTTGCCCGCAGCCAGTACAGCGCATTAGTAACCGTTTTTTGGTCATCAAGATCCCACAGCCGGTCGCAATCAACTGCCTGATAGTCAATCACTTTTACCTCGGGCACCACCAGCTTTAGCGGTTCACCCGTCACGGTTTTATTCGCTGTCTGGCAGCCAGCCAAAAGCGCCACCACAAAGGTGGCGATGATTGCGTTGCCGAAAACGGTCAGTGCGGCACTAAAAGGAGGCTTTCTCATTATTTGTTCTTTCCGGCAATGGCATTGAGTTCAATTCTGAAACAAACATCGGCCTCTTTACTGGTCACCAGTTGAAGATCGCCCTGTAAACGATGCAGGCAGTCTTTGGCAATGCTAAGCCCCAGTCCGCTCCCCTTCACCGCGCCTTTGCGCTGCTGACTTCCCTGAAAAAAAGGCTCGAAGATCATCGCCTGCTCCGTGATGGGGATTGGCGATCCGCTGTTTGCCACGTCAATAATGACCTTGCGGCCCTGCTGCTGACTGCGGATCCAAATGGTACCGGATTCACGGCCGTAGTGTATCGCATTCGAATAGAGATTATCGATGGCCCGCGCCAGCAGCGTCGCTTCCGCCCGGCAGGCTTTTGCCTCAAGCACGATTTCAGTGCGCATCATTTTTGCCCGGGCAGTCAGGCTGTGGCTGTTAACAATGCCTGCAATCAGCGGCTCAAGCTCTACCGGCTCCAGCGATATCTGGGCTTCCGTCAGTTTGCGATTGTAGTCCAGCAGCTGCTCAATCAGACGCTGTAAGTGGCGGCTGCTTTCATCCAGAATGCTGACCACCTCCTGCTGATCCGAGGTGAGCGGGCCCGCTACTTCATCCGCTAACAGTGCAGTGCCTTCGCGCATGCTGGCAAGCGGCGTTTTCAGTTCGTGTGAGATGTGACGAAGAAATTCATGGCGCTGTGATTCCAGCCAGGCGAGCCGCTCGCTAAGCCATAAAATGCGTTGTCCCAGCGAACGCAGCTCACGCGGGCCTTTCAAAGCCAGATTATGTCCTAACGTACGGCCTTCACCGAGCCGGTTTATCATGCGTTCGACGGCCTTAACCGGCCCAATAATCATGCGCGTAAACAGTACCACCAGCCCCAGACTGAGCAAAAACAGGATCAGCGCCTGCCAGCCGAAATACTGTCCGCGCTCGGCGATTTCACGCTGTAATTGTAAACCGCGCGAGAACACCACTTCTCTGGTCGACTGCACCAGCTGGCCGTTGGCTGTTGAAAATTTCTCAAGGCGGACTGAGGCGCTCTTTACGGGATTACTGTTTTCGCAGGTGATTTTACCGAGCTGAGTCAACGACTGACGGAGTGATTCATAAAGTCGCGAGTCTGGCAGAACGGCGGCGTGCACATCCAACAGCTGAGCATATTTAGTGCGCTGAGTCTGATAGAGATTAGCCAGCATGGGGTCGTCCAGCACGCAGTACTGACGGTAGCTGCGTTCGAGTTCAAGCGCGGTACGGGCCATCGCTTCGCTGCGGCGAACATCGGTTAAGGTTGTGCGATTAGTCTCTGCTGCGCGATCGCTAAGGGCTGACAGGCTTTCCCAGGCTTGCCACGCGAGCACCAGCAGCGGCAGCAGAACCAGCAGAAACGCCATCAGCACCAGCTGACGCAGAGAACGGGGGAATAAACGCCATGTTTTCACGGGACACTCTCAGTTAACGAACTCACCCGATGCTAGCTGAGTGTGGCGAACGAAGAAAGTCCTGATGCAAAAACGAAAAATGGCAGATTTTCATCTGCCATTCGCGCCGTGACGAACTCATTCATCACGGAAAATAGGTGGTGCCTAACTCAACGTTACGCCCGATGCTTGATAAAGACGGAAGTCTGTTATCGGTTTGGTGGGCGGCAGGCACCGTATTGTGCGTCATTCGGGTTGTTATGAAGCGCTTGTCCGCTTGCGCAGGGCTGTCATAACCAGGTGAATGAGCCACTGCGGTAATTATAGCAATATCCATGCCAGATTTAACAGCAAATTTATCATGCTGAATACTATAAGATTTTCTTTAACTGAATAAATGGGGCGTGGCGCAGCTTACCCTCTGGCAAAAAAAGTGTCTCCAATTGGTAACACCACTGCATAAGCCTGCAACAACCTAATAAAATCAGCAATTTATATGTCTCAATTTAGCGACATCTTATTGGCAGCATGTCGTGATTTTGCGACATATCCTCAGATAAAGCTGGAACCGCCCCGTTTTCAACATAAATTTTAGCGTCGTATGCCAGACAACAGGCAAAAAAAACGAACCCGTGAAAGCAGGGTTCGTTATCAACGGCTCGAAACTCAAAGCGAAAGGGGCAAGGGCCAGTAGCGGCCTCAACCCGAAGATTCAGCCGGCAAACTCGTTACAGCCTCAGCCCAGCTGCTTGCGCGCATTGCGGAAAATGCGCATCCACGGGCTGTCTTCGCCCCACTCTGCCGGATGCCAGGAGTTGCTGACGGTGCGGAATACACGCTCCGGGTGCGGCATCATAATGGTGACGCGACCGCTTTCGTTAGTTACCGCAGTGATCCCGTTAGGCGAGCCGTTCGGGTTGGCCGGATACTGCTGAGTGACCTTACCGAAGTTGTCTACAAAGCGCAGGGCAACCAGGCCCTTATGCTCCAGCTGAGCCAGATGCGCTTCATCGCGGACTTCCACAAAGCCTTCGCCGTGTGAAACCGCAATCGGCATCTGCGAGCCGACCATGCCATCCAGTAACAGAGAGGGGCTGGCCGCGACTTCTACCAGGCTGAAACGCGCTTCAAAACGCTCGGACTGGTTACGCACAAAGCGCGGCCAGGCTTCGCTCCCCGGGATCAGCTCACGCAGGTTGGACATCATCTGGCAACCATTACAGACACCCAGCGCCAGCGTTTGCGGGCGATGGAAGAAGGTTTCAAACTCATCCCGCACGCGCTCGTTAAACAGAATGGATTTCGCCCAGCCTTCACCCGCACCCAGCACGTCACCGTATGAGAAGCCGCCACAGGCAACCAGCGTCTGGAAATCTTCCAGACCCCGGCGTCCGGCCAGCAAATCGCTCATGTGCACATCGACCGCGTCAAAACCTGCGCGGTGGAATGCCGCCGCCATTTCAACATGGGAGTTCACGCCCTGCTCACGCAGAACCGCAACTTTCGGACGTGCGCCTGTCGCAATAAACGGTGCGGCGACGTCTTCTTCCGGCTTGAAGGTCAGTTTGACGTTCAGGCCGGGATCGAGATCGTTTTTCTTCGCTTCGTGCTCCTGATCGGCGCAGTCTGGGTTATCGCGCAGGCGCTGCATCTGCCAGGTGGTTTCTGCCCACCAGGTACGCAGCGTGGTACGGCTTTCGCTGTACACCGCAGAGTCACCTGACGTGATAACAAAACGATCGCCCTGAAGCGCGCGGCCGAGGAAATGCACGCAGTCGGCCAGGCCGTTGTCGGCAAATACCTGCTCAACCTGAGCACGGTCAGCCGCTGCAACCTGGATCACCGCGCCCAGTTCTTCGTTGAACAACGCGGCCAGCGCGTCACTGCCCAGCGAAGCGATATCGGCTTCCACGCCGCAGTGACCGGTGAAGGCCATTTCCGCCAGCGTTACCAGCAGGCCGCCATCCGAACGGTCATGGTAAGCCAGCAGTTTACCTGCGGCCACCAGCGACTGCATGGCGTTGAAGAAACCGGCCAGCTGCTGTGCATCACGAACATCGGCAGGTTTGTCGCCTAACTGACGATAAACCTGGGACAGTGCCGTTGCGCCCAGCGCGTTAACGCCTTTACCAAGATCGATCAGCAGCAGCGCATTATCTTCCTGGGTTTGCAGCTGTGGCGTAACGGTACGACGAACGTCTTCTACGCGAGCAAAAGCAGTAATCACCAGCGACAGCGGAGAAGTCATCTCGCGCTGTTCGGTGCCGTGCTGCCAGCGGGTTTTCATCGACATAGAGTCTTTACCCACCGGAATGGTGATGCCCAGCGCCGGACAAAGTTCTTCACCCACCGCTTTTACCGCTTCGTACAAGCCGGCATCTTCACCCGGGTGCCCTGCCGCCGCCATCCAGTTAGCAGAAAGCTTAATGCGCTTCAGCGAGCCAATTTGCGTCGCGGCAATATTGGTAATCGCTTCGCCAACCGCCAGTCGGCCAGAAGCCGCGAAATCCAGCAACGCTACCGGCGCACGTTCGCCCAGCGACATCGCTTCACCGTAGTAGCTGTCCAGGCTGGCAGTGGTCACCGCACAGTTAGCTACCGGGATTTGCCACGGGCCAACCATCTGGTCACGCGCGACCATGCCGGTGACCGAGCGGTCGCCAATGGTGATCAGGAAGGTTTTTTCCGCCACGGAGGGCAGATGCAATACGCGATGCACCGCATCGGCCACGGTAATGCCTTCGCGCACCAGCGGCTCGCCCTGCGCTTTCAGGCTGCTAACGTCACGCGTCATTTTTGGCGTTTTACCCAGCAGCACGTCGAGCGGCATATCAATTGGTTTGTTGTCGAAATGGCTGTCGTCCAGCGACAGGTGCATTTCTTCGGTCGCTTCACCAATGACGGCGAACGGCGCACGTTCACGCTCGCAAAGCTCGGCAAACAGCGCCAGCTTCTCTGGCGCTACAGCCATCACGTAACGTTCCTGAGACTCGTTACACCAGACCTCCAGCGGGCTCATGCCTGGCTCATCGCTGAGGATGTCGCGCAGGTTGAAACGGCCGCCGCGCTCGCCATCGCTGACCAGCTCCGGCATTGCGTTTGACAGGCCGCCTGCGCCTACGTCATGAATAAACAGAATGGGGTTGTCCTGGCCCAGCTGCCAGCAGCGGTCAATCACTTCCTGACAGCGACGTTCCATTTCCGGGTTATCGCGCTGTACGGAAGCAAAATCCAGATCGGCGTCAGACTGGCCGGAAGCCATGGAAGAAGCGGCACCGCCGCCCAGGCCGATATTCATCGCCGGGCCACCAAGTACAATCAGTTTGGCACCAACGGTGATTTCACCTTTCTGCACGTGGTCAGCGCGAATGTTGCCGATGCCGCCGGCCAGCATGATTGGCTTATGATAGCCGCGCAGCTCAACGCCGTTGTGGCTGTTCACCTGCTCCTCATAGGTACGGAAGTAGCCATTCAGCGCCGGACGGCCAAACTCATTGTTAAACGCCGCGCCGCCCAGCGGGCCTTCGGTCATGATGTCCAGCGCGGTGACGATGCGATCGGGTTTGCCGAAATCTTCTTCCCACGGCTGTTCAAAACCAGGAATACGCAGGTTAGAGACCGAGAAACCGACCAGGCCCGCTTTTGGCTTAGCACCGCGACCGGTTGCGCCTTCATCACGAATTTCACCGCCGGAGCCGGTTGCCGCACCTGGCCACGGCGAAATCGCCGTTGGGTGGTTGTGCGTTTCGACCTTCATCAGAATGTGCGTATCTTCCTGGTGGAAGTCGTACTTATTCTGCGTATCCGCATAGAAGCGGCCAACCTGAGAACCTTCCATTACCGCAGCGTTGTCTTTATAAGCAGACAGCACGTGATCCGGGGTCTTCTCGAAGGTATTTTTAATCATTTTGAACAGCGATTTAGGTTGCTGTTCGCCATCGATAATCCAGTCGGCGTTAAAGATTTTATGACGGCAGTGCTCAGAGTTGGCCTGAGCAAACATGTACAGTTCGATATCGTTCGGGTTGCGCCCCAGCTTTTCAAAAGCGGCCAGCAGATAGTCGATTTCATCTTCCGCCAGCGCCAGGCCCAGCTTGCGGTTGGCCTGCTCCAGCGCCACACGGCCTTCGCCTAAGATATCTACGCTGTTCAGCGATGCAGGTTCGTGGTGGGCAAACAGCTGTTCAGCCTGAGACAGCTCGCTGAGTACCACTTCCATCATGCGGTCGTGCAACAATGTGGCCAGCTGCGACCACTGCGTTTCTGTGAGCTGGGGCGCTTTTACATAGAAAGCCAGACCACGTTCCAGGCGCAATACCTGAGGCAGATCGCAATTGTGCGCAATATCAGTGGCTTTAGAGGACCACGGAGAAATCGTACCAGGCCGCGGCGTCACCAGCAGCAGGCGACCTTCCGGGGTATGTTCGGCGAGAGAAGGGCCGTATTTAAGCAGGCGCTGCAAACGGGCTTTTTCATCACCGTTAAGTGGCGCGCTGACATCGGCGAAATGGACGTACTCAGCGTAAATGTCACTCACCGGCAGGTGAGCGTCCTGAAAGCGGGCCAGCAATTTAGTAACACGAAATGCCGACAGAGCGGGCGAACCACGCAGAATTTCCATCATTAAAGATCTCTCGTCAGAGCGCCGGGCGACGCTTCTTTGGGGCGCAACAGGGAAAACGGGCGCTATTATAGAGAATCCCCGCCCGTTACGAAACCGTTTGCGCAGAATTAATCGGAGAAAGGAATTGCCTGAAAAACGCACAATTCCCGATGAATTCAGTTGCGCAGGGCCACCGAGTTGCGCAAAATGCCCCACGCTCAGGATCCATTAAAGACAACCAATACTGCCGATACAGACAGAAACCTGAGAGCACTCGAGAGATAACCATTTGAAACGCCTGAAAATTAATTATCTGTTTATCGGGTTGGTCACCGTGCTGCTCGCGCTGGCGCTGTGGCCGTCGATCCCGTGGTACGGTGGCGGGCAAAACCAGATTGAACAGATAAAATCGCGGGGAGTACTGCGCGTAAGTACCCTGAACTCTCCGCTGACTTACTACACAGTTAATAAAGCGCCGGCCGGTATGGATTACGAGCTGGCGAAGCGCTTCGCCGATTACCTTGGCGTTAAGCTGCAAATTACCGTCCGTCAGAACCTGAGCGAGCTGTTTGACGATCTGGAAGATGACAAAGCTGACGTGCTGGCGGCCGGGCTGATTTATAACAACGACCGGCTGGCGCGTTTTCGCACCGGCCCGACTTACTATTCCGTTTCCCAGCAGCTGGTTTACCGGATGGGCAAGCCTCGTCCGCCAAATCTGGGCGCATTAAAAGGAAGGCTGACCGTCGCTTCCGATTCCGCGTTTGCCTCAACGCTGCGGGATATTAAGCAAAATCAGTATCCGGATCTCGACTGGGCAATTTCAACCGATCAGAGTCCTAATGCGCTGCTGGAAGCGGTGGCCGACGGCAAGCTGGATTATACCGTGGGTGATTCCGTGTCGATTGCGCTGCTACAGCGGATCCATCCGCAGCTGGCGGTGGCGTTCGATATCACTGAAGAAGAGCCGATTACCTGGTATATGCGGCGCGATGACGACGACAGCCTGAATGCGGCCCTGCTGGATTATTTCAATCAAATGGGCGAAGAAGGCGCGATGGCGCGGCTGGACGAAAAATATCTGGGCCATGTTGGCACCTTTGATTACGTTGATACCCGCACTTTCCTGCGAGCGATCGACGATACGTTGCCGAACCTGCGTCCGCTGTTTGAAAAATATGCCCGTGCGATTGACTGGCGCTTACTGGCAGCGATTGCCTGGCAGGAATCGCACTGGAATCCTCAGGCCACCTCGCCGACCGGCGTACGCGGCATGATGATGTTAACCCGTAATACTGCGGAAAGCCTGCAGGTGAGCGACCGAACCGATCCGGAGCAGAGTATTCGTGGCGGCAGCGAGTATCTGGTGCGGATGATGGAGAAAGTTCCGCCAACAATACCGGATGATGAGCGTATCTGGTTCGCGCTCGCCGCTTATAATATGGGCTATGCGCATATGCTGGATGCCCGCCGGCTGACGGAAAAACAGAAGGGAAATCCGGACAGCTGGGCCGATGTGAAGCAGCGCCTGCCGATGTTAAGCCAGAAGCGTTATTACAGCCTGACGACGTATGGCTATGCTCGCGGGCAGGAAGCGTACAATTACGTGGAAAATATTCGTATTTACCAGCTCAGCCTGGTGGGATATTTGCAGGATCAGGAAAGCAAGCTGGCGCAGAAGGCTGCCATGGAAGCCGAATTGGGGAAAGGCTACCCGACGGTCGATCCGTTGGTGGCGCTAAACTGATCGAGGACGCTGGGGTTTCGTATCCCAGACGACCGGAAAGTTTGAAGCACGGGGAACATGGCACGTAAGTAAAGCGTCCCGCGACAGGGACGTCGCGGGCCGAGCTGGCATGGACGCCGCTTTTTGCGTCTTTACGTCGGGCCATGTTCCCTGTGCCTGCGCCATTTTTAAAGACGGCGCTGAAACTCAGCGACTGCTTTAATCGCTTTTCTGCGATTCCGCCCGCAGCCTGTCGCGCAAGGCTTTTTTTTCTGCCCGGCGATGGCGGAAAAAATCGCTGAGCATCGCAGCACACTCCCCAGCTAAAATCCCCTGCTCGATTTTAACCTGATGATTCATACCAGGATGCCGTAATACATCGAGCAACGACCCTGCCGCGCCGGTTTTCTCATCATTAGCCCCAAACACCAGTCGCCCAACGCGACCATGCACCATCGCGCCAGCGCACATCACGCAGGGTTCCAGCGTGACGTAAAGCGTGGTATCCAGCAGCCGGTAATTTTCCAGCACCTTTCCCCCCTGACGCAGCGCCATAATCTCTGCATGAGCAGTAGGATCATGATGGCCGATAGGCCGGTTCCAGCCCTCTCCTATTACCGTTTCGCCCTGCACCAGCACGGCACCAACGGGAACTTCGCCTTCTTCCCAGGCCCGGCGCGCCAGCGTTAATGCATGGCGCATCCAGTATTCATCAATTGTTTCGCTCACCTGAGTCTCCAGCCCAAAAAACGCCGGGCAGTATACCTGTTTACTCAAGCTGTTGCAGTTCACCCTGCGGCGTTACCCGCCAGCGATGCTGGCAAAAGAACAACAACGGGTTGTCCTGCTTGCTGTCGCTGTAGCCACTGTAAAGCTGCAAAGGCGTGCCGATTTGTTCTTCCAGCCTGGCGACCTTTTCATGACCCAAACAGCGCATGGACAGCAAACGACCGCCATAGCCCCTGCTCATCTGGCTGGCAATCAGCTTTACCTTTGGCAGGAACGCCGAATCAAAATAGACCAGTTCGACCAGAGGCTGCGGCGAGCCGGTGATCAGCCAGACATCTGCATCAGAACTGTTGAGATAGTCAGTTAGCCGTTGCTGCACGACCGGAAAAGCAGTCACTCTCTGGCGGAACCACTGTGCAAAAGCTTTTTCACGACGAGCCAGCTTCGACTCACTGTGACCAAAGGTGATCGCCCACAGCAGCAGGCTCATTGGCCAGCGCGCTGCGCGACCTTTCCATAATAGCCCTGCGCCAATGACCGGCAAAAGCGGTGCGACCAGTAACAGATTCAGCGGCTGACGCCACAACAGATAGCGCATAAACGTGCCAAACATATCCTGCTGGTGCAGCGTGCCGTCGAGATCGAAAAACACCACGCGTCGTTCCTGACCAGTTATCAAAATTTCTCCTCTGGGCTTTAACTCCCATCAACCAGCGATAAGGAAAACCGCCATCACCGGCTTACCCACAGCAGAAAGAGGCTGTGCGGCTGCCTGTGACCGGCGCAAGCTCTTAGTGTAGTCAGTAGCGGCTAAGGGATCCGCCAAATCGATTCAGTTCCCAGTTATAACGCGATGTTTTTAACAACAACATGAATTTTTTAGCGATTTTGACGGGTTTAAACTCACGCCTTATCCTGTAAAGCCGCCCGCAAAAAGCCGTTATGCTGTGCGAGCTTCGCTTTTGCCTGCTCTGCGCCAAGGCCGCTTAACACCATCATAATGGCCGTTTTGACTTCAAAGGCCGTTTGTTTAAGCGCGGTTTCCGCCTCACCAGACGAGCAGCCTGTTGCCTGACAAACCATGCGGCAGGCGCGATCGACCAGTTTCACATTGGTTGCCTGCATATCTACCATCAAATTCTGATAAACCTTGCCCGTTTTTACCATCGCGCCCGTAGAGAGCATGTTGAGCACCAGTTTTTGCGCCGTTCCTGACTTCAAACGGGTAGAACCCGTCAATGCTTCCGGCCCGACAACCGGGGAAATGGCAATCTCCGCTTCGCGGGCAATCGGTGAATCCGGATTGCAGGAGATGGCGGCGGTACGGCAACCAAACAGGCGTGCGTGGCGCAATCCGCCAATCACATAGGGCGTGCGCCCCGACGCGGCCAGACCCACTACCATATCGTTAGGGGTCAGACAAAGCGCCTGCAAATCCGCGATGGCCAGCTCTTCACTGTCTTCGGCGCCTTCTACCGCTTTCAAAAGTGCGCCTGGCCCACCGGCAATCAGACCTACAACCAGCCCATGTGGAACACCAAAGGTCGGCGGGCATTCAGAGGCATCTAATATCCCAAGCCTGCCGCTGGTTCCAGCGCCCATATAAATTAGCCTGCCACCTTCTTGCAGCGCCTGAGCCGCAGCATCCACAGCTTTCGCGACTTCCGGTAACGTCTGCCGTACCGCTTCAGCAACCGTGGCATCCTGGTCGTTGAATTTTGTCACCAGCGCAAGCGTGGAAAGGCTGTCGAGATCCATTGTGTCGACGTTTCGCGTTTCTGAAATCAGGGAACCAAGATCCATGCTATTCTCTCTTATGAATTTTTAATTCTTCAACAAAACAAAATTTTGAATATTATATTCTTTCGCCGAGCCAGCTTACCCGATGGCGGTCAATAACACGGCATCAAATCGGGGCCTACCCGCATGCTATTCGGGCTAATGATTGACAGGAGATGTCACACGATGAGTTCACTGCTACGCATTCGCCAGCTCTATCCAGGACTGGCGTTAAACGAACGCCGACTGGCTGACTTTTTGCTGTCGCAACCCGACGTGGCTCGTCATCTCAGTTCGCAAAAACTAGCAGAAGAGGCTGGCGTGAGCCAGTCCAGCGTGGTGAAGTTCGCCCAAAAGCTGGGCTATAAAGGTTTTCCGGCTCTCAAGCTGGCGCTCAGCGAATCGCTGGCGGATAAAGACGCCATCACCGTACATAACCTGATACTCAGTGACGATCCGCTGAAAATCGTGGGCGAAAAATTGCTCGCTGAAAAGCAGTCAGCTATTCGCGCCACGCTGGATATTAACAGTGAAGAAATGCTTGCCGAAACGTTACGGCTACTGAAAGGGGCAAACCGGATAATTCTGGTAGGTATTGGCGCATCCGGGCTGGTCGCGAAAGATTTCTCCTGGAAGCTGATGAAAATTGGCATCAGCGCCGTGGCTGAACAGGATATGCATGCGCTACTGGGAAGCGTACAGGCGTTGAGCGTGGGCGATGTACTATTAGCGATTTCCTATACGGGAGAACGCCGTGAGATTAACCTTGCTGCGCAGGAAGCACAGCGCGTGGGGGCCAGCGTGCTCGCTTTTACCGGCTTTACGCCAAATACTCTGCAACAATGCGCGACGCACTGCCTTTATACCGTCGCAGAAGAACAAACTACTCGCAGCGCGGCTATCTCTTCCACATCGGCTCAGCTGACGCTGACCGACCTGCTGTTTATGGCGCTGGTGCAGCACGATCCCGAGCGCGCGCCCAGCCACATCCGGCATAGCGAGGCGCTGGTAAAGAGGCTGGTTTAGCCGTTGGCTTGCCGGGGGTAGAGAAGTTAATTGAATTTTAGCCAGCACAGCATTTATTTAATTCGGCTGCGCTGGCTTCTTTCATTATTCAATAATAAAATCTTTATATTCTGCTGGATTTTCCACTAATGCATGAGGGAATTCTTTTACGGTTAGTGCTTTCTTAACAAATTTCCTGTCTCTTGCCCAGATATCCTGACCATTGTTAATACACTTAAGAATATGTTCTTCATTATTAAATTCAGGCAGGTCATATTCCGTATGCGAAATTGATGACATTTTCTTTGAAATCTTTTCAGGCGTCATAATCCATGAAAAATGCCAGCCGCCCTCTTCAACAATAGCCGTGTTCATTTTCAGCCATTGCCATTTGAACCAGTTTTTTCGGATAAAAGAGTCTTTGCGCTTAACGTTACGCAAAGTCTCCGGCTCACTGTTAAAAAAGTGGGTGAGATTATAATAGCTTACCGCTTTAGGCAGTTTACAAAGACGAGGTGAGCCGTCCGTATTGAGAACCTGAAGATTAAACTGATAGTTATAAAATTTTTGATAAATTGTTGTACAAAGTTTGCGTGGATTTATTTTTGCCAGAATTTTCGGATCGTAAATTTCATCTACATCAGCGATAAGAATCAGGTCTTCATCCGATGCCCCGGTCAGGCCCCGCGTAATAGCGTTGCGCGTGTCAGATTCGTTCTGCCATGCATCCGCCTCAGGTGCCTGATCAAAGACGATATAGAGAATCTTATCTTTAAAGCGGCTGAAGCGTTCAGGCTTAAAGTTAAGCGGCTTAGGGTTACCGGTAAAGCTATGAGTAGACTCGACAATCACAAACTTATCGACATGATCGTACAGGGTTTCGAGGCGTAATTTCAGCATCATTTCTTCATCATAGAAGAGAAAGCAGTCGTAAATCATAGGGCTCCATGCTCGTATAATATATGTATTATCGATTCCAAAAGAAAACAGATTAATGCTATTGCAAAAGCAAAATAAAGAAATTGATTAATATCACGAGACGGCCCCCTCGTAATTTTAAAAAGTAAAACGCCGGGCGAGTGATGACGTGTTGATGTAATGTAAATTACTAATGCGAATGGGTTATAGTTTTTTTTGAATGACTAAACAACAGCTAAGTCTGCATATGGGAACGGAACATCGTAGAATCCGTGCCAGCATTGTTAATGTGCGCAGTATAGTGGTCCAACATTGCCAGTGAGATTTTTTCATGGGAGATAATGTGGATAGTAATAGCGCCATAACCAGACAGGCTACAGATGCGTTGCTGGAAGTATACAACGCCAGGTGGTGGTGACGTGTGCGTTTGCTGTAACCTTTACGGTAGAACGCCACAAGCCTGGCTGTACAGGGAATATCGTATAGGTGCAAGCGCGCTTACCGTTATGGGGGATAGAGATTAAGCCAGCTTGACCGATAGTTTGCTGCCTCCTGCTTATACAAGCCAATAAACTCGCGTTAAGACAAAAAACACTATTTTTTTGATTTATCTTGACAAATAAGTTATAAGTGAGTGTTTTCTATCAAAGATAGCAGTGATTAAAATATTTATGGATGACAGTGAAATTTTATGATCAATAATTTAAGAAGTTATCACTGATGTTTAGAACCGGTTTCACCAAATACGTCGTTAAGGGTGAAATTAACTTTTCGTCTTTCATCGAAAAAAAAGACTCTCTTGTGCCAAGGATCATGTTCAAGATGCCTGAAATTCCAGTTCTAAATAAACACAGTAAACGTGAACGCATCACCCAAATCATCTTCATTCTGGCTGTGGCTCTTCTTTTATTAATCCTGCCGCTTGGCTTTGTCCATGAAAAAGCGAGTAGAGTCACTTTTTACTGGTGCAGTTATTTATCCATAGCGGGAATAGCTCTTAATATAAAAAGTATCATCCCGATATTTAACAAATCGAAAATAGTACTTCCAGGACTGCTCCTGGCCATTATGTATACAACCTGGTCAGCGATTGTCTCACATAATATAATTCCCGGCGTTGATAATGGACTATTATTTACACCTGCGAAGCGCTGGCTACTCGGTTCGTTAATCTCCTTATTTATCCTGTGGGGAGTGCATAATAAACGAATGGGCAGAGAATTACTTTTTAAATTGACATGGATTTCATTGTTCTCAGCGTTTATTATTTCCAGCGCATATGGCATATGGCAGCATCTTAACGGCGTGGACAGAATCGTGTTGGGCATCAATCGCGCGACATTAACTGCCTATGCCTACAGTGCAATGGCACTGGCAATGATGACGATGCTAAATCAAATTCGTATGGTTTCCATTAAATATATAGCGATCATATTAACCTGCCTGCTGTCTATCTATATAATATTTCTTACCGAGACACGCTCAGCTATGTTTATCCATACGCTGATTTCCGTAGTAATCCTTTTTAAATCCCTCTGGCAGGGTAAGCGATTAAGACCTCTCCCGATCATTGCTATCCTGCTCGCTTTTTTTGCTATTGCTTTCTCAAGCAAAAATATCATAACCACCCGTTTCGATTCAACTCAGCAAGAATTAGCAAAATTTAATCAGGGTGATGACCATACCTCTCTGGGATCGCGATTTACGCTTTGGAAATCAGGTTTCATTGCTATTGAAAAAAACCCATTGGGTGAAACTCAAGTAACCAGAAATACGATAATCCGTCAATGGCTCAATACCAACAACCCAGATTCTTTTGCCCTTGAATATATTAACGTTCATTTGCACAACGAATTTATTCAATATACTTCACTATTTGGTGTATTTGGCTTTGTTGTGCTCTTTGTTTTTTTCGCTAAGTTAATTTTTGATAACGGTATTCGAGGTGTATTTAATAACCCGATATCCGTAATGGCAGTTTCAGCTTTGCTCTATGGAATGACTGATGTTCTTCTGACATCAATAGAGTATGTCGTTATTTTCTCCACGCTTGCTTTGTTAGCCAGTATTAATAACCTTGAAAAAGTTAAGAGTACAAATTGTAATGAGTAAAGTCGCTATTTTTATCATTAACCTGCCTGCTTCTACTGACAGGCGGGATTTTATGCAAAGTCAATTGGCATCAATTAGTACTGAATTTACTTTTATCGAAGCCGTCGATGGCTCAAAATTTGATAACGCAGAGCTTTCCACCGTTAAGAAAGAGGTGAGCTATGCGATTACAAAAGGGGAAGTCGGATGCGCTTTAAGCCATCTAAAAGCCTATGAGACGCTGGTAAAATCAGATTATGACATGGCATTGATTTTAGAGGATGATGTTATCATACCTTCCGATATTGATATGCATCTCTCGCGGCTGCATGAAAATAATAACAGCAAGCGCGCGACAATAACTTTGCTTTCAGAAGTTTATAAATACTACGAAAAAAATTCATTTTCAACTGACGAGAATCATCATGTCCACAAAGTTGTGGACGCAACTTTTGCTCATGGTTATGTAATCAACAAGTTAGCAGCAGAACGACTATTGAAAAAGCTGTACCCAGTCTGGTGCGTTGCAGATCAATGGACAACTTTCAAAGAATTTGGTTTTGTAGATATCTATGCTGTTATCCCCTCTTTAATTAATACTCATGACGTTTTTGAGAAAAAAACGACTATTGAAAATAGAAAACTGGATAATGTCCAGGAAGAAAAAAAACGTATGTGGAATGAGATAAAAAAATCCCGGCCATTAAAAGTTAAAATAAGAAGAAGCCTATGGCTGGCTTTTGTAAGACACTTTGTATCAATAAAAAAGAACAGCATTCCCAAATGACAAAACATTACATATTCACTGGGAAATCTCAAATAATTTGAATTTTTCACCACACCTTACTTTTACAAGCCCTGAAACAGGGCTTAATCATAATAAAAGATCAGGTCATTTATTTACCGTGCCAATTCTAAATCAGTCATAATTCTTCAGGAACAGAGGGCCAGGAAAGATTAGGTGCATTATCCGTACTAATACGATTCACCATTACTCGAAATTGTTTCCATTTTTCAAGTAAAGATTTTTCCTGTTCAGTTGCCATCCCCAATACCTGTGCATCCTGTAAAATTTCAATTTTATCATTTGCCAGCTTCAACCATTCCATTTTTTGCTCAAGCGCTTTTTCTTGATAGTTAACAGGAAGTGGCTTAACTTCATCATTTTCGATTACCCACTCACCAGAACGGTTAATATCACTCGGTACTTCTGACTGTAATAATTCAATAACACTAAGATTATTTGGGACTATTGCCGAGGCGTCATTATTATAATCTCTTATCGTACCGCGTTCATCATAGGCAACCTTTATCGTATCCTTTTCAAAAAGGGTTTGAGATTCATACCAGTCAAGGCCGGTTTCATCACAATAAAAAATAACGGGCAGATCATTCTTTCTCAAAAAATCATAAAGTTCACGTTCTTTTTTCCCAGAGGCAGGAATATAACTTACCAAGTTTTTAAGATGTAGCATCAGGCGACCCCTACGTTATACCAGTTACCATTGACTAGAATTTGCGGATATCGATAATTTACAGCTGTATAGTTTGTTTTTTGTTGGACTCCAACAACTACTGTCCCGTCAGGAGCATTAGCAAAGGTATTATCATTATTACCGTTTGTGGCCGAACCCCAACCTGCCAGACGAAATGATGAAACCCGACTATTTAATTGCCCAGATAACCAGTTATTAAGCCATCCCCCCCAAAGGCTACCATATACATTACCATCACCAGATAAGATAGACGTCCCTCCACCAGCGTAAACACTCCCGCTGGCAACAATATTTTGAGCACAACGGAAAGTATGATCAGAACTTAACTCACCGGTCTGGAAATTAACCATTAGTGGACGGAGATTATTCCACCCCCCTTTTGGGTCTCCATCATTTGTTAGCATTAAATAATAATTACTGCCGTCAAAACGCCAAAAAACGCCCTTGTTGTTAGCAATAATCCTGTAATTATTTACAAATGTGGACCAGGCCTCGCCTTTTAACTCTCCGGCACTTATCGGATAAGCCCCAACATCAGCCGCAGTAAGGCTATTTTTTAACGCAAGGTTTCCCAGCCCAAGATTCCCTCGCGCCGCCGCTGTATTCCCTACGTCAGCCAGATTACTGGCAGACTTTAAATAACGGCCATCCAATTGCGATGTGGAATTATTTAATAGCGCTTTCAATAATGATGCTTCCAGCGCTTCCGTGTCGCCATTATCTACTACATCATTGCCAGACTTGTCCGCGATAAATCCTGCCACTACAGCCGCAATAGTCGAGGCCTGACGCCAGACCTTATTGAGTTGTTCGCTGCGCGCTATTCCCGACTGGAAACCCGCATCGACCGCATCGAGTTCTTCATATTCTGCTTGCGAAAGTACATTGGCATTCTCACCCGTAGCAAACGCCTTGAAATCATTAACCGGCATGATTATTCCTCATTTATTTTATAGATTACAGAAACGCCAGCAGGCTTAACGGCCAGATAGCCCTGTTTGATAATTTCTTTGGTGATGTTTGAGACCGTATTGCCGTTAACATAAACGGTAATCGACATATTCTGATTATCAGTAAAAGAGAGTGATATATCTCCTTTAGGATAAATACTTTGCAGCACTTTCGGCAGCGTTTCCGTCGTACCGTCCCAGCCGTTCGCCCCTATTTTGGCTCGCAGCATGGTGCGATAATCTTCGTCATCGACATTAATCGCACCCGATTCGGGATCGTAACGGTTTTTCCAGGTGCCATAACCAAATCCCAGCGTACTGCTGTCGAGCGTGAAAAAATAATCTTCAATGGGTGCCGTAATTTTTCTGTTACGTCCAATCCATTCGCCCAATATATCCAGTTGAGCCCCTGCCGCACTGTCGATATCCAGTGCAGAAAGTAATCCCGAGAGCGAAGCGGACAGTTCGCTTTGTGGTCGGGAAATTAAGTCAACGTGCTCAACAAATAAAGGCTTACGGTGATAATTTGTAATCAGCTCGGTATATTTCATGAGGTCACCGTAACGGTGATATTTTCAATTTTACAGGAGGCCAGGCAATCGTAAGGGATTGAAATATTCGCCGTTGCCAGCGCCGATTCGCTAATACCCACTTTCAGGCTCAAAATATCGTAATACTGGCTGTTATTGCTGTCCGTTCCCGCTGTCAGGTTGGCCGGAGAATAGAGTCGGCTTAGCAACACATCCTCTCCAATACCCAGCTTGTTGATCCAGGCGGCAAGCGCCATTTTTATTTCGTCGGCAACGGCGCTGGTATATCCCGGAAGCGCCTTAATCTCTAAAGCCAGATAAACCGGAACGGCTACCGGACGGGTGAAATTAATGGTTTGCGCTGCGCCATAGCTATCCGCTACCGCGATTGCCGTATTGCCCCAGGTGGCCACACCCAACGATTTTTTTCTGCGGAGCGTATCCGCAATCTCGGTAGCGTCACCGCCAATAACAATGGCTGAAATCGCATGGGCCGGTAAGCCGTTATCATCTGTCTCGCTGGTATCGTTTTGATACAGCTTGTGCCCGGTCACGCCCTGAATATTGGCAATCGCACCGTCCAGCGCATCAAATGTAACCAGCGCCGCCGATGCAACGCTCTGCGCCTGGCGACTACGTAGCTGAGCATCGGTTTCCGCTGCGTTTCCTACTGCCGCTGCTGAAACATTGCTAACTGCGGTCCAGCCGCGCGTCGGCGTATTGATTTGATTAACCGAACCAATTACTGCTGCAACGGCACCCTGCGTGGCGCAGGTTGCCGTCACGATGGTGGTGCCGGAAGTATCAAGCGTAACGGTCGCCGGAAGTTCCCAGAGCACGTTATTACTGTCCCTCACCGAGCCGTTGATAATCAGCGTTCCCGGCAAGCCAGTTAGCTTGACGTCTACCGTCGAACGGGTTGCCGCCTTACGGGCAATGCCGTTGATTTTTACATTGCGCGTTAGCGCATCGCCCGTGGCCGTCGCCGGCGAAAATGAGTTGTAGCAGGCAATCGCCGTGTTATTGGCATCATGGATAGCCAGAGCGTAGATCGCCAGCATCTGCCCGTCTTTACTGTCCGGCTCCAGGTAAGCATCGGAGCCGTAGATTTGCTGAAAGTAGCGGGTCAACATGCCCAGAATGGTTTGGTAATCGGGCGCACTGATCCCCTGGGCCGTTACCGTTGCCGATAACCCCAGCCTGTCTGTGTTGAGAGCCATTATGCCTCGCTTATAACTGTTGTCTGACCAAACAGAGTGTCTACCGTGGTCGTAATTACCATGCGGCGTGTGGAAGGGTTAAACGTTGCTGTATATGAAAGGATCGCTTTCACACCTTCGGTCGCCAGAATGCGCTTACGCAGCGCCAGCTCCATCGCCGTTGAGCTGCGTTTTCCCAGTAGCGATTGCATCCACGGTGTGCCTTCGGTGGTATCGAGAAACCACTGGCCGTACCACAGCTGTAATCGGGTTTTAATCGCCTGCGCCACGCATTCGGCCGAATCAATCAGGAAAGTGCCCTCTCCTTTACCAAAGGTGTAATCACCTTGATCTTCGCGTCGGTATTTCATTGTGGTCCTCTTGTGTAGCTGGTTCCGCTCTGAATGCCGCCATGAACGTGATCTTTCAGGCTGATCCCGCTGGCTGTCTGGTCGCCGCTGGAGTGAACCTCGCCGTTAACCGTCACGTTGCCATTCACGGTTAGCTGCGGTGTGGTTATGGTCACTTCGCCGCCCTGTTTCAGCTCAATAAAGGCGTTGCCTTCATCGGTGCGAATTTGCAGCGAATCGGTACTGATACTGCCGATTTTTTCCGCCTGTGACTGCGGCCCAACCAGCGCGAAGGCATCTGACAGGTCGTGTTGGCGCGGATCGACCGGCTCCTGCACGCCGCCGTTTTGCCACCAGAAATCAATGCAGCGATCGCTAAAAATCACCAGGCATTCATCCCCTTTCGCGACTGGAAAAGTTATGGTGCAGCCGCCACCACGCGGAAAGATAACGGGCACATCCACCAGCAAAGGCAGCGAGACGGAAACCGGGTCGTTATCAGCGTTGCGGAGAGTGCCTTTTATCGCTGGCTGAACCGTGCAGGTTACCGCGACGGGATCGAACGACTGGATAATTCCGGGCAAAGCAACGCGTAGTTTTGAAGAGATCGCGTCGGCTAAGGCCTGATATGCCTGAGCCTGACCGCCGAGAATGGACTGAATTGAAACGGGCATAAAATCTCCACGCAAAAAACCCGCATAGCGCGGGTAAGGCATCATCTTTGAATTAGGAGGCGCCAGACGGAAGCGGCGTCTGCTTATCTCGCGGGATGCAGGTTAAGGTCATATACCAGGCTGTGTCTCTGGTATCTCCGTTACAGCTGATGCCGTTAACAATATAAGTGCCATCAGCAGTAATATCGGCGAGCTTTTGGTCGGTTTTATTAACGGTGCCGTCAGCCGCTTTTGCCGGTTTAACGGCCTCTTCGGTAGATCGCCAGGCCTGCATCAGCATTGCCTGATCGACCTGCACCGTTCCATGCAGGCGAATATTTGGATTTATCAAACATTTTAGCTCGACCCCGGTCATCAGCAGCTTCGGCGCGCCAATCAGGCCAGACTGGCTGTTAAGCACCACCTGCTGCTGAAGATAGTTATCTTCCGGCACCATTTGGAGCTTGCCGTCAACAAACTGCCAGCTGGCCCGACACTGAGCAGCAATATTATCCATCACCTGATGCGCGGCCTGATATAACACTTTCCCCCGGGGAAAGCGGGTTGGCGGCATCGCGCCGGTTACGCCAGCCGTTATCCCAAAGGGATTAAAGTTCCGCAGGGTTAACGCCAGCAGTGATTCAGCGCTATGGCCGGCTGCCAGCGTAGTATTAAGCGTGGTTTCCAGCATCGCCTGATGGCCATCCAGCGCCTGAATAACCAGCGTCGTATCCTGGTTTGTTTTGCCGCTGAAGGCATAGCGGATTTCGCCGCTAAAGATCTCGCCATAGTTCATTCCCCGCGCCTGCCCTGCCTGCCACGCCGGAACGTTATAAACTTTGCCAACCTGGCTGCTGTCGACGTCAGGCGCAATGCCTGAATAACCCGCAACAATTTTCAGCCGGGTATATTCTCCTTTCATAATCGCATTGCAGGTTGATTGTTTAAGGTTATAAACGGTAATTTTCGCTTCGCTGCCGTTTTTAGTGACGTCGCTGGTAATCTGAAAGGTGACTTTAAAATCGTTCAGGCGCAGCGACTTGCCGTTATTGCCGTCGATGACCAGGTCAAAATAACGCATCCAGTTAGCGCTCATAATGACCCCGTCACAATGCAAAGATGGCTGGTATAGCCGAGGCTGAACTGATTCGGTGCCTCACCGCTACTCTCGTCAGTGAGCACCCTCAGACCAAAGCCCAAGTCCAGCCAGGCATACTGTTCCAGCAGGTCGATACCGGTTACCAGCGGAATGCCGGTAATAATATCCGCCTCGCTGTCGTCCAGCAGATCCAGAACCCAGCTGTCACCGCGCCAGATAAGCCGCATTTTATAACCGACGTTATTTTGTGACAGGGCAAAAAGCTGGTTCTCAGGCGTTAACGGGATTTCTGCAATGACCATCAGCCACCTCCTGTTAACGACAGGCTGGAGGTCTGCTTAGTGACTTTTTTGCCGCTGTTCTGCACGGCCGAGGTCGCTACGCCCTGCTGCATATTCTCTTTAGCCGCGCTGGATCGGTTATCCGTATCGGCAATGATTACTTCAGTCAGCGTTAGCGAGGCGAAAAGAACGTGTTCGCTATTGGCCGCCGTGGTGACGTTGAGATGGCTGATTAACATGTTGCTATACAGACGTTTACCGGTCACCACGTCCAGCAGGTTTCTGTTTTTCTGCATCTCCAGCAGGTTTTGGTAGATCTCGGTTGGGCTAAGCCCCTGGCCCACACCCAACTGGCGGCTATCCCAAAAATCCACCAGCGAACCGCCGCTGGAAAAGCCAATGTCCATCTTGACGGTAGGCGAGGTCAGATAAGCGTGATCGGAAATATTTGTGCCATTTTCAACCGGATGGCTGGTAAGGGTTAGCACGTCCGTGTGGCTCTCGCTGGTCACTACGTCAGGGATCAGTAAGCCAATTTGCCGTCGCTGCGGCAGAAAAAGCGTTGATAAAGATTGCATTACACTGCCCTCCTGGCCAGTTTCTGTACCAACAGTGAATTCACGTCGAACTGACTGCGTTCAACATATTTAGCCGCAGCCTGAGGATCGCTGACGCCATGCAGGTGAATATTGGTCTCCTGCTGGATCCCTGGCCCGGCGGGTTGCATCAGCGCGTTTTGCCACAGCATGCGATCGTTACCCGTGGCATTAATAGTCGCCATCGCGTTGCTGAGATAAGTCGGATTGAAAATTTGCCTGTTCGCCTGGCTTGCGGAACCTGCCGACGCTTTATCATCTCCACCAAACATGTTGCTCATAAAATGGATCATGTCTTCGGTGTCTTTATCCGTCAGGATGTGGAGTTTCCTTAATAGCGTCCACGCCGGGCCGTCAGCCAGTTTATTTGCGATGTCGGCAAAGAAACTGTTGAAGTATTCTTTGACGCTTTTCACGGCGTTAATCATCGTCGGCGACCAGTTTCCGGAGACAAAGTCGGCCAGCGCCTGCATGCCGCTTTTCCAGTCCAGCGTGCCCTGGCTTAATTTAGCGATTTTGTCGATCAGCCAGCCAATCGCCGTTTTCGCTGCCTGAATGCCCGGCGCCCATGAATCCCAGTCAATCAGGCTTTTTCCCCCTTCCTGCCAGGTTTTGTAGTCGTCGTAGAGGGCAAACAGCGCGCCCGCCAGCGCTAATACGATGCCTAACGGCGACATCAGAAATGCGCTGTTCAGCACTAACCAGGCAGCGGTAACTGCGCCAAGCGAGATAAGCAGCTGTTTCGTAGCGCCATCGAGCGAATCCCACCAGCGGCTGAGATCGGCAGCGGCCTGCACAAGGCGAATGACCACCCGCTCTCCAACTTCTGCCAGCCAAAGAAGCGCGCTCACCACGCCGTCAATAACGCGCTGAAGATCGGGCGCGTTATCGATCAGCCGCTGGCTGAGACGATCAAAGGAGTCCGCCAGGCCATCGTTCAGACGCGCACTGCTTTTGGTTTGCAGCAGTTCAACAACCTCATCAAACTTACGTCTCGCCCCCATAAAACGATCGGCACCGGAGACGGCATCCGTCATATTCACGTCGAACGACGCGGAGATGTGGTTGTAGTCGGTGATGAATTTGCCTAATCCTTGCTGCATAGCGGCCAGTACGTCAGGGGCAAGCCCCAACTGCTGCGCCGTTTGCACCGCCTGGGCTTCAGGCATTGCGCCAAGACTGTTGCCAAGGTCATTAAAAACGCTGCTCTCCGCGCGTTTTTGACCGTTGGCATCAGCGGTGGCGACCCCCAGGCGGTTAAGGAGCGTTTCGGCACCGGGCGTTTTAAGCGCACCAACAGCTTTGGCCAGCGATTCATTACTCAGTCCGCTTTGCGCGGCGCCATATTCAAGCGCTTTTAAATCGCCAGCTTCCACGCCGGCGTTTTGTGCCCTCTGCCCCAGCTGCTCCAGCCGACTGGCAAAACGATCGATATAGTTCACCAACGCGTTGCCGGCTTTTGCCACGGACTGCCTGATTTTTTGCAGATCCAGCGTTTTTGATGCCTGGTCGCTGTCCGAAACAGCGGGATCCTCAACGATTTGCTGCAGTTTCTGCCAGCTGGCGACCTCTGCCGTCAGCTGATTTTCCAGCACCAGCGGAAAATTGTTGCTGTTTTCAGCGTTCATTAGCCTGTTTCCATTGAGCGATGCGGTAGTGATTCTCCGCTTTCAAATCCAGCCAGTCGTTCAGACGGGCAATGTCCGCCAGATCGACCGAGCCGTCTTTAAGCGCGGTGTAGCTGATAAACCCGGCATCCACCGGGCGCATCAGAAAATCTTCCCCATCAGGAAGCGTTTCGAGGGTCAGCTCGCTGGCTGGGCCGCACCGGGACTGACGGGGAGTTCGGGCAAAAAACTTCCCAGCGAATCCTCCACTACCCGCATAACCAGCTTCAGCATGGTGACCAGATCCAGATCGTCAAACATCAGCACGCCCTGAGAAAAGATCGGTGCCCAGCCTTTCGCCTGCTGCCGTGACACCACCGAAAGGCAGGGATGCAGAATCGCATGGGTATCTTCTTCGCTCATGTCGGCCAGCGTTTGCGCAATCGTCGGCAGCGTTTTTTCCAGCGCTTTATATAAGTCGCCTTCAGCCGCAGCGGCTTTAAGCGTTCCCACATCCGATAACATCCCGGCCAGCAGCGGCAGTAATTTGCGGGAAACTTTCAGCTGTTGGAAAACATCCAGCTTCGCGATGCGGTAATTAACGTCGGCAATGTCAACTTCCATAAATTAATATTCTCCCGGCATGATATCGATTTTGATACAGTCAAAAACCCAGGCGGAAGTGCCGCCCTCTTTCGCAAACTTGCGATCGGGCAGTTTCTGGAATGCCACGCCACGAGCAGTAATGACTTCGCCTGAGGCGTTGTTGCGAATAACAATAATGTTATTGCCCCAGCTGGCTGAAGACTGACTTTGTGCGTTATAAGCCAGCGACAGCTTTTTATTTGCCGGCGAAGTCTGTAGCAGGTTAATTGTCACCGTCCCTGATTTCCCAGGCAGCAAGGAGTTCATCCCTTCGCCATCAATCCCCAGCGTCATGGTGTTTTTGATGCCGCTCATGGCAACCGTGATCCCTTCCTCAGAATTACCCGAGCCGCTTCCCAAATCAAATACCATTCCCGGACCGATAAAAGAGGCGGTTACATCCATAAATGAATAAGCAGTCATTATTATTTCCTTAGCGAACAACGTTAATCTGAACATCGGCGTAGTGCACGGCACCGGCCAGTTTACAAGCCACCTGAATCAGCGGCGCTTTACGGGCTTCACGATCGGCCTGAGACTGTGTAGCCAGCGGCTGCGCGTAGACGTAATAGCCTTTGGTCAGGGTATCGCCTGCGCTCAGCTGGCCCATATCGCTGCCGTTCCAGATACCCGGCGCAACCAGCCCGTTGGTGACGGCCTGGTCCATTGACGCCTCGACGTTGCCCATCAGGCGGGTAATGCCCGCTTCCGTCTGGGGAATTTTGCTGGTCGAGGTATAGAGCAGGTTGAATAAATTGGTCTGCACGTAGTTCTGCAACCAGTCCAGGCCGTGGCGCTCATCAAAGAAGTCGCCGTTTGTCATCACGCCCTGTTGCAGAATGGCGCTGTCGTTAGCAAACAGGATGTAAACATTGACACGCTTGCTTTCCAGCGTAACTGCCTGAGTGGCGGTCAGGGTTTCATAAGTTACGCCCGGCTCCGTTTTGAACTTCAGGGTCAGCGTAGTATTGCTGCCGCTGAAATTTACGGTGAAGGCACGGGCAAAGGCTGAAATCGCTGCAAAGCGGCTTTTCGTGGAGTACTGAATAAAGGTTCGCGCATAGCCGGCTGCTTTAAGCCTGGAAGCAAGATCGGTAGTCGAGGTTTTACTAAGGATCTCTTCACTGCCTGAGGTAACAGCAAAAACACGGCTCTGACTGGCGGATTCAATTGCCGCCGCCGCAGCCAGGATATCGTCATCCGTTACCGTGGTATCACTGGCGGCGGCAACGGCCAGGCCATACCAGCTGGCGTAATCAAGCGCGGCATTTACCGCTTCAGCCAGCGTTTCTGCCTTTCCTTCCTCACCGGTGGCCAGCGTGGTTGCCCAACGACCGATATAAAGTTGCTGTGGCTGTGGCGACTGAGCGAAATACACGGCTGCTGCCTGATATTCCGCGGAATCAATACCGAAATCAGCAGCAATATCCGCAGCGGCAGTATAGAGGCGCAGGCGTTCTGTTAACGGAATAACCGTCGAGTTGCCTAAAATGAGCATTGAACCAAAATTACGGCCGGTTGTAGCTGTGGGTGACATAATCACATCAACATTGACAATACCGGATAAAGGTAATCCTTGTGGCATCTTTTATTCTCCAAAAAAGTTAACGGGTGCTTCCACCAGTGTATTAATTCCGTATAGACGGATGACTTTACGAACCAGATTTACCGTCAAATCATAACGGCGAGTTTTTACGTCATTAACGACATCAATAACGGTCGTTATTTCACTGCAGCTCTGAATATTCAGTGCGTGAACGTTTAATTCTTCTCTGTTTTGTGACAGCTCACTGCCATCACGGAATCGCGTGGCATATTTCTGGGCGGAAGGGCCATAAAAATGCAGTACGCATTGAATGATTTCTTCACGCCATAATTCGCTATTTTCCTCCTGCTGATGAGTAATAACCGGCGCGCCTGCGGCGGATATTTGCATAATGATAAAAGAGCAGCCTGATTCATCGGTTTGCCACGATGGCGGTTCGCTGCCTTCAACCACGGCGACGCGGTTATCGGGTAAACCAGTTATGCCGAGGATCCCTTCTCTTATTTGCTCTTCCAGTAATGTGTCATAGGCCGGGGCGTCACTGACCGGCGTTAGCCAGCCAGCCGCTTTACTGCTGTTATCAGTCAAAGCACCTCCTTATTAATTTTGAAAACGGCTTTTATTTCAGGCACTGCTCGCGGATATAGCTCTGTAAACCGGCTATCTGGAGACGGGCAGTGTCGATCCTTTCTCTGAGAGTGAAATAATGCCGTTGAGCGGCGTCATTAAGTCTGGGGCGCTCTCCATCATCCACGCGGGCGGCGCGGGGACTGTTTGAGGGCGAGCAGCTGGCGGCGAGCTGCAACCTGCGCTGACCAGCAGCAACATCGTGCTCAAGCTGGCTAACCGTCGCCGCCGCTTTTTGCCGTTGTTCAGCATATTTTTTATCAAGAGAGGCCACCTCCTTTAGCCGATACTGAATATCTGTCAGCTGCACCTGCTGCTGTTTAAGCTGCGCTTGTGCAGTGAGATATTGCGAGTGGTAATAGAATGCGGCTTTTATTAATACCGCAAAGCAAAGAAGTAAAAATATAAAGCCGATCCAAAGGACTTTAGCGCTCAGTCATTTTCTCCTTTTTTCCTGTTAATAAAATTGGTACGGCTGGATATCCGCTACGGTTTTCCAGATTCAACAATCAGAAATAAGCAAGCTTGCGGTTTACGCCGTTAATTTTAACGGTAATGTAACCGGCAGGTGCCGCTGAAGCAGCCGGAGCATCCGCTACCTCACTGGCTAATGTCACCACACCGCTGTCGAAGCCGATACCTGCCGCGCCATTGTGATAATTCATCACCGTGGAGAGGGTGACGCGGTTTTTAGTATCCAAATCAGTGACTTCTGAGAAGTCGGCGCTGAAAAGTGAGCATTCTCCCGCTTCAAAACGCGTCGGTCCGTTGGATTTGAGGTTTACCACCACGTCGCCACACTGTGCCTTGAGCTTAATCCATGCTTCGCCATACGATCCGTTGCTATTACTGGTGGAGCGGACGAGGCAATCAATGACGCCTGAATCACCTTCATAATGCACGTTGCCTCCCACCGAACTGGCACCGCGATATAAATTGAGATAGGCCTTGCCGCACACGTTGGTCAGTAGCGGCGCGGCTGCCGGTGAGGTCGCGGTATCGCGCAGCGCTTTGCCATGCATCTCGATATGCCAGTGCTGGTTCGCATTCGGGAAAAAGAATTTGCCGACGCGGAACCATTTATCTTCCGTTGAGGTATTACTGACGCGATAGCCCGAATACCAGCCCGCTTTCATCGAGCCAGTCATTACCGTGCCGTAGTTTTCATCGCGTCGCCAGCCCTGGTCGAAACCGGAAAGCCAGGCGGTGCCGGTTTTGGTCATATCCACGGTGGCACCGCTTTGCAAACTCAGGGCACGGATAAGGGCTTTGGTATAATTCAGCTTTAAAGGATTATCGGAAGATTCAATACTCAGACCATCAATAATCCACTGGCCGTTGCTTAAATCGCCCGGGTATCGCGTGTGCTCAATCCAGACATTACGTATTAAGCCCTGAGTCATGCGCGGCATGTAAAGCGTCGCATCCGCATAGCCAAGCTGGAAGTTTGCGTTAGTGAGTTCTACCGCTGTTGAATGATCCCACTTACCGATCACGGAATCTGACCACTGGATATCAAAAACCCGGGCGTAGGTGGTGTTGGTATAAATCTGGTCGAGTTTTGTATCCAGCGTATCCAACAATTTAAACGCCGAGCCGCCGATGTTTTCGATGCGACAGCAGGTAATATTAACAAACTCCCCTTCAATCACCGTATTTTCAAAAAATGGCTGGGTATTGCTGACCATTGCCGGGGTGATGACATCGGTGTTAGTCGTGACGTCGGCAGTCGCCTGACCATCCCAGAAAATACCGCGGATCGCCGTACGGCGCGCATTGACCTTAAACACCGTTGAAGTGGATTTGTCGGAGACAATAATGGTGCGTGGCGAAACGCCATATTCGCAATCATCACCGTACAGTGAGAAATAGTTGATTTCGTCGTCGCTGGTTAAATCTACCGGGTTAACGATAAACTTCCCGGCCGGGAAACGAATGCCCAAGCCATGTAGCGGATTCTTTTTTACATTGCTGACCGGAGAAGAAAATCCCTGGGCCCATTTAAACATGCTAATGCAGGCAGCCTGGTTTACCGTTCCGTTGTCGGCATCAAAATTGGTGTCGCCGCGCAGACGCTTGCCGCCGAAGTGATAGATGTTAATGGCATTAACGTCATCAATAATGCGCTTCCAGTAATAACCGCCTCCGGTAGCAACAGCGACAGTACCGCTATCATCGTTCGATGAACTGTATGATGCATCGATAAAGCCGACAAAACGCCCGCCGCCCTGGAAAGTGGCGTCGCCGTCGTAATAGCGTTTCAACATCGCGATTTCGCCCGAAGCGGACGGTTTTGTGGTGCGTAATTGTGCAAATGAATTGACTTCAATCATCTTTATTCCTTTCAATTAATAGTTGTATGATCCCGATAGTTTTTTATTACCGTCACGACATAAAAAGCGCATATTCGCGTCGCCTGCGAGGCAGTAAAGCAGCTGAATCTTTTCCCGCCCGCTTCCACATCAGCATGGCTTCGGCAGCCTCTTTATAGTCTGAACGGTTTACTCGTTGTAGTACGGTTGAAGAAATAAAAGCCCTGGCGCCAATATTGAAAACCAAACTGCATAAGGCATCATATTGATTCTGCGTGAGCGTGACCCTGACGTTATTATTAATGGTGCGCTGCACCCAGCCTAAGTCCTGAGTAAGCAATTGATCCGACGTTTCAGCGGTGATGCTCATGCCAGCAGTAACCGGATTATCGCCAACGTTTCCTGTATGCCCCACGCCTATGGTGGGAATACCACGGCTATCGAGATAGGCCGTTAATTTTTGACCCTCCTCGCGTTTAATAAATTCTTTGCCATTACGGCTAAGTTCCATCCATACCTCCTGTTTTACGAGAGATCCACCAGCGTAATTTTTCGCTGATATAATCGTTACCTATATAGCCAATATAAACGGCTAAGACCTGAGCCGCAGCATCAGGGACATTCCAGTGAAGCAGTGCGCCAACAACCTGAAGCGTGGGTGCCGCAAAGAATGCCAGCGCGCTGCATGAAACAGCATCGAGTGCCCGTTTGCTCCAGGGACTTTTTGCACAGGCACTGCGTAAAAGGGAAAACATGCCTGCGATACCGGCATAACCCCATTCAGTTTTATGACTATAGAGCCATAGCATTACGCTGGCCCAGAAACCAGGTTCTTGTGGAAACATGCTTATATTTCTCATCGTGGGATGGGTGATGATTGTTTTTACTGCCGGGTTTACGGCATATTGACTCTGACAAAGGCACTCACCGAATGCCTTTTCGCAGAGGAAATCAAACCAGTGTTACCCCGAAGGTATTGCCCACAACGGAAATGTTATTATTCGTGCTAGAGCCCATCATTTTGAGGTTTCTGACCTGCAATAATATTAGCTATTTTTGCATAATCCTTAATTACCCCACCATGACGACGGCCCGGACAAAAAATAAAATCACATCGCTGTTCGTTACTGATTAAGCGCACAGCAAGATTACGACACCGCAGTTGTGCATCGGCATTGATCATTTCAATTCGTTCTTTCTCTGCTTCATTCGAGTAGGGGGAGACGATTTCTTCATATTCACCAATCATCAGCGCTAAAACATTAATGCTGGCATCAAGTTGCAACTGACCCTGTGGAATAAGAATCCCTTTACCCCACCAGATTGAAGGACTTGCCGCAACGTAATTTTGAAACGTCTGTGGATGATTTAGCGCAACATACAGCGCAAACATTCCGCCATAAGAGTGCCCGCTCAGCGTTTGTTTTTCAGTATCGATATCAAACTCACTGTTTATCCAGGGTATAACGCATTGCGAAATAAACTGATAGAAATTTTCCGCCCCGCCGCCCTGAGCATATTCTTCCCCTTCTGCCGGGATGGTATAGTCTTTAGCGCGTGCCACCAGCGGGTCAACGCCATCCTGATAGCCAATCCCTACATATAAAATGCTGGCACCGTCAGTTTCATTATTGTTTTGCAACATCACGTCTGACTGGGTATTGGCATCCAGGTAATAGAGTGGCTGAAACAGATCGCTATGTTGTTTATTATAAGAAATAAACAGCCTGTACTTTTGGTCGTTATAGTCAAAATCTTTAGTTTGAGAAATCATCTTACTTTTCATTAATGCCTCACTTTTTGCAGGTTGTGTTTGGGATCCCTTGGATTCCGTATTGTTTTTAGGCATAAAAAAACCTCGCATTTGCGAGGCTTTTTATCATGCATTTAATTTTATTGACGAGGCTTACTGTTTATCAATTGTTTATTTCATGCTGCTACATTACGACTTAAAATTCGTTACGAAAAGCACTTTCTCAATTTTTTTTCACAAGATTTTATAGTCTGTTAATCAACCATAAAACGCGCAATAAAAAACGCACGCCATAACTGGTATGGCGTGCGATTAATGAATCACTACGTTGTTGATGCAAATCTCATGCTACTAAGTTACTTGATCAATTTCGTAACGAAAAGCCTTTTCATATTAAATTTTGAAAATTTTTTTCATCTGTATTTTTATCGAAAATGCACATATGTAATCGCTCTTACAAGCATCTTTCTGCTACCTGAGCAACAAGGAGAGTTATTAATCCCTATAAGGATTTTTTTTCATTATGGAAAGTTCGATGCTGATGCATTATACCCAGGCATCCATTTCTAATTCGGCATCACTCATAATAATACAGGCGTCAATAAAGGTTTCGGCAATCATTAGCTGGTTTCTTATTTTGCCTTCAGAACATTTCTTTTTGCGGGCAATGGCAGACTTTGAGAGGTTATAAAAATAGTGCAGCATTATCAGCTCAACTTCTTCACTGCGCCCGACTTTATTCAGCTTTGCAATGGCGGAATCTACGATCGTACCGTCATTATCACAACAGGAAAGTCGGCTTCGCCGCTCGTCGGGTAGCAACCCTTTAAAACCCGCTGCAACTGGAGACCAGTCCAGCTGTGTACCTTCGGCCGCAGCCCAGCCACCCCACCGTTCCAACACTTTTTGTATATCGCGCATTCATTGACCTCCTTTCAGATTGAGTTGGGTATCGCCGTCATGCAATGGCGACATGACATACATTACAAGCTATACTAAAATGCATTATTCATCAATTCAAAAACGCTTTAACAATGCAAAAACGCATTAAAACGAGGCTAATCATACCGACAGGGTAAAAAAATGATCTTTGACATGGAAATTTTTAACAGTAATATCAAATACTTGATGGAAAGAGATGAGATTAGTAGCGTCACTGAACTGGCAAAAAAAGTGAATTTACAGCAGTCCACGCTGCATCGGCTGCTGACGGGTGAAGTCAAAGATCCTAAGTACACCACGTTGAAAAGCCTGGCCGATTACTTTCACATCTCGACTCTCGACCTGACAGAACACAGTCTGGAAGCGGGACAGAGCCAGGCGTCGATAGAAAACGCAGCGGGTTTTCAGGCGGTGACGTTGCACAAAGTGCCCGTATTAGGAAATACACAACTTGGCCATGGCGGCTACTGGAGCGATATGCAATACCCTGTTGGTAATGGAGATGGTTTTTTGCGCTGGCCCTCGGGCGATCATGAAGTTTATGCGCTAAAGTGCGTGGGTGATTCGATGATGCCGCGTATTAAGGAAGGGGAATTTGTTATCGTTGAGCCAAACCAGAGTTTTCATCCGGGCGATGAAGTCCTGGTAGTGACTAACAACGGCGAGGTGATGGTTAAAACGTATCTGTTTAAGCGGGATGGTTTTTATCACCTTTTACCGGTGAACGAAGATCATGCACCGATCCGCATTGCCGTGCAGGACGTGACGAAAATGCAGTATGTTGCCGGGATCGCCAAATCCTCTTTGTGGCATCCGTGAGGATCGGTTGCGGAAAGCGATATTGGGAATAGCAGGCCATTATGGTAAATTACGCCCCTTCTTCTTCTGAGGGTATTTCTCAATATGGCTTTACTGATCACCAAACGCTGTATCAATTGCGATATGTGCGAGCCTGAATGCCCCAACCAGGCCATCTCCATGGGCGATGAGATTTATCAGATTGATGCTAACCGCTGCACAGAGTGCGTGGGCCATTACGATACTCCCACCTGTCAGCAGGTTTGCCCTATCGACAACACCATCGTGACCGACCCGGCGCATATTGAAAGCAATGAGCTGCTGTGGGAAAAGTTTGTCGTTCTGCATCACGCCGTATCCTGAACAGACATGGCCGTGGCGCTCATGGTGAAATGCCTGGCGGGCGAATAGCACAGAACTAAAAGAGCGAAATCGCTTTCGCCCTCTTCACTTCAGCTTTCGATAATCACGGTTGCGCAGGCATAGTGTCGTTCATCCGCCAGCGTAACATGAACGCTTACCACACCCAGCTTCCTGGCCACTTCAGCCGCCTGCTGAAAAAAACGCAGGCCGGGCTTGCCCAACTCATCGTTATAAACTTCAAACTGATTAAAGGCCAGTCCGCCACGGATGCCGGTGCCAAAGGCTTTGGCTGCTGCCTCTTTGACCGCAAAACGTTTGGACAAAAAACGCACCGGCTGCTGATGTTTCTGGTACTGCGACCATTCGTTTTCACTCAGCACACGCTTTGCCAGCCTGTCGCCGGAACGGGAAATCACCCCTTCGATACGGGCGATTTCCACGATGTCGGTGCCAAGACCGAGGATAGCCATTAGCGACGCGCTTCCCGCATAAGGGCTTTCATTTCGCTAACGGCATCCGCCAGGCCGCTCATCACCGCCCGGCCAATAATGGCGTGGCCGATATTGAGCTCGTGCATTTGCGGCAGCGCAGCGATGGGCTGCACATTGTGGTAGGTCAGGCCGTGACCCGCATTCACCTTCAGGCCTTTGCCAGCAGCATAGACGGCAGCATCTTTAATGCGTCTGAATTCGGCATCGCGTTCCCGTCCTTCTTCCGCTTCAGCATAGGCACCGGTATGAATTTCGATATAAGGTGCGCCAGATGCCAGCGCGGCATCAATTTGCTGATGGTCGGGATCGATAAACAGGGAAACCTGAATGCCCACTTCTTTCAGACGTGATACGGCTACGGTGATTTTTTCCAGCTGGCCGGCCACGTCCAGCCCGCCTTCCGTCGTGACTTCCTCACGTTTTTCCGGCACCAGGCAGCAAAAATGCGGTTTGATCTCGCAGGCGATATCGATCATCTCATCGGTGACGGCCATCTCAAGATTCATACGGGTCTGAATAGTCTGGCGCAGGATACGCACATCGCGATCGGTGATGTGGCGGCGGTCTTCACGCAGATGAACGGTGATACCATCGGCACCCGCCTGCTCAGAGACAAACGCGGCCTGGACCGGATCGGGATAATGAGTGCCGCGTGCATTACGCACGGTCGCAACGTGGTCGATATTAACGCCTAACAGTAACTCAGCCATGACGGTCCTCAGAATTATGCATCGTCTTTACAGTGTACCTCTTTCCGCGCGTTCACCGGAATGGGCCTGCTCGATTACTCAGCGACTGGCGGCGTATTTGCGCGTTTTTTCGGCACAAACTGGCGAAAAAGTTCCTGACTCTTGAGCGGTTTACCGCCCAGATAAGGCTTCAGGGCCATGCGGGTAAACCGTTTTGCTGCCCGCAGCGTATCGACATCGGGAAAAGTACGTTCTTCCAGCGCACGCAGCTGACGACCGGTAAACGTTTTATGGCCCGTCACCAGGCTGGCAATAAAGCCTTTTTCTTCCCGATAGCTGTAGGTCATTTCATCCGCCACTTCTTCTCCGCTTCCGGCGCAATGCAGAAAATCCACGCCGTAGCCAAGATGGCCAAGCATCGCCAGCTCAAAACGGCGTAACGCGGGTTCAGGCGAGCCTTCGGCGGCTGCCAGTGCCTGAATGCAGTGCAGATAATCAAAGAAGAGTTCAGTAAATGCGGTTTCCTGCTCCAGGACGCGGGCCAATAGTTCGTTAACGTACAGGCCGCAGTAGAGCGTGATACCAGAAAGAGGAAGCGCAAGAGAGATAGGTTCGGCACCGCGCAGGGTTTTCACCTCGCCACGCCCGCCCCAGCGAACCAGCAGCGGCGTAAAGGGTTGCAAAGCGCCTTTCAGGCTGGAGCGCTTGCTGCGGGCGCCTTTAGCCAGCACCCGAATTCGACCGTAGTTTTCAGAAAAGAGATCGAGCAGAAGGCTGGTTTCGCTGTAAGGGCGTCCATGCAGGACGAATGCGCGTTGCCAGCCTTCCATCACGATTAGAGGTCGTCTACATAGCCCAGGCTACGCAGAGCACGTTCATCATCTGCCCAGCCGGACTTCACTTTCACCCACAGTTCAAGATGCACTTTTGCTTCGAACATCTCTTCCATGTCTTTACGCGCTTCAATACCGATGGTTTTGATCTTGGCGCCTTTATTGCCAATCACCATTTTCTTCTGGCCTTCACGCTCAACCAGAATCAAACCGTGGATGTCGTAACCACCGCGTTCGTTCGTCACAAAACGCTCGATTTCAACCGTCACGGAATACGGCAGCTCGGCACCAAGGAAACGCATCAGCTTTTCACGGATCATTTCTGAAGCCATAAAACGCTGTGAGCGATCGGTGATGTAGTCTTCCGGGAAGTGATGTACCGCTTCCGGCAGGCGCTTACGCACGATGCTGGCGATGGTATCAACGTTTTTACCGCTTTCAGCTGAGATCGGCACCACGTCCATAAAGTTCATCTGCTGGCTCAGGAACTGCATATGCGGCAGCAGAACGCTTTTATCAGTAATGTTATCCACTTTGTTGATCGCTAACAGCACCGGCACTTTGCCGTCTTTCAGCTTGTTCAACACCATTTCATCGTCAGCGGTCCAGCGCGTGCCGTCCACAACGAAAATCACCAGCTCAACGTCGCCGATAGAGCTGCTGGCTGCACGGTTCATCAGGCGGTTAATTGCCCGCTTTTCTTCCATATGCAGGCCGGGGGTATCCACATAAATGGCCTGGTATTCGCCTTCGGTGTGGATGCCCATAATACGGTGACGCGTAGTTTGCGGCTTACGCGAGGTGATCGAGATCTTCTGCCCCAGAAGCTGGTTCAGCAGTGTGGATTTCCCGACGTTTGGGCGGCCTACGATAGCAATAAAGCCGCAATGGGTGGTTTGTTCGCTCATTCAAGTCCCAGCTTAATCAGCGCCTGTTCGGCCGCTGCCTGCTCAGCTTTACGGCGGCTGGAGCCGGTTCCAACAACCGGATCTGCCATGCCGCTTACCTGGCAGTGGATAGTAAATTCCTGGTCATGCGCTTCGCCACGCACCTGCACCACCAGATAGGAGGGCAGCGGCAAGTGACGACCCTGCAGATACTCCTGCAGACGCGTTTTTGGATCTTTCTGTTTGTCACCTGGGCTGATCTGCTCAAGACGACTGGCGTACCAGTTGAGGATCAGCTGCTCCACTGTCTGGATATCGCTATCCAGGAAAACGCCACCAATCAGCGCTTCGACAGTATCGGCCAGGATGGACTCACGACGATAACCGCCGCTTTTTAATTCGCCTGGTCCAAGGCGCAGGCATTCACCCAGATCGAACTCGCGGGCCATCTCGGCCAGCGTGTTGCCGCGCACCAGCGTGGCGCGCATCCGGCTCATATCCCCTTCATCCACGCGAGGAAAACGGTGGTAAAGCGCGTTAGCGATCACGTAGCTGAGGATAGAATCGCCCAGGAATTCCAATCTTTCGTTGTGTTTACTGCTGGCGCTGCGGTGAGTGAGCGCCTGCTGCAACAGTTCCTGATGGGTAAAAGTGTAGCCCAACTTCCGCTGGAGCCTGTTAATTACGATGGGGTTCATGTGTTACCAATATCTGAATGCGTCAATTATGCTGCACACGGAACAGGGCTGGACGCGCCAACACGAGACTGTTTCGTGTGCAGTGGCCTCCGCAAGGAGACCACCCGTTTAGCTATAGCGTCAGAACGCTATTAATGAATACCGCCAATGCGGCTCAGGCGAACGCCGGTTGGCCATTGCCCTTCCTGCTTTTCAAAGCTCATCCAGATGGCGGTGGCTTTACCGACCAGATTTTTCTCCGGTACAAAGCCCCAGTAACGACTGTCCGCGCTGTTATCGCGGTTGTCGCCCATCATGAAATACATTCCGTCAGGAACAACCCAGGTAGATTGCGGCTGGCCCGGCTGCTGGTAATACGAGCTTGCCTGGCTCTGCGCCTGCGTGACCAACAGAATGCGGTGCGTCACGTCACCCAGCGTTTCATTACGGGTTGCCAGACGCAGGCCCCCGCGCAGTGTCTCGCCCTGCGGTTTTTGGTAGAAGCCGTTGCCCGCTTCGTTACCATCAAAACCGCTAAAGGTCTGAATAAAATCGCTCGGCTGCACGTCAGAATAGGTTACTGGCAGCGCCCGATTGCAATTTTCATCGGAAGCACAAGCTGGATTAATCGTTACGGTCTTGCTTTGCGGATCGTAAGTCACCCGATCGCCCGGCAAACCGACAACACGTTTAATATAATCCATGCTCGGATCTTTCGGATATTTAAACACCGCAATATCACCGCGCTGCGGATGACCGGTTGGGATCAGCGTCGTTTGCGTAATCGGATCTTTGATGCCGTAAGCAAATTTCTCAACCAGGATGAAATCACCAATCAGCAGCGTTGGCATCATCGATCCGGACGGGATCTGGAAAGGCTCGTAGATAAATGAACGCACCACGAACACCAGCAGCAGCACCGGAAATACCGATGCAGCCGTTTCGATCCAGCCTGGCTGCTCTTTTTTATCCGTCGTTCCTGCCTGCGCAGTCGCCTCAGCCCGTTTCGCTTTGCGGGCCGGAGCCCACTTAACTTTATCCACACACCAGATAATGCCGGTAATGAGCGTTGCTATCGCCAGTATCAGGGCGAACATATTAGCCATTCCAGTTCCCTCTTAGCCTAAGGTTTTATTTACTGTCTTTACCGACATGGAGAATGGCAAGGAACGCTTCCTGCGGCAGCTCAACGTTGCCGACCTGCTTCATGCGCTTCTTACCGTCTTTCTGTTTCTGTAACAGTTTTTTCTTACGGCTGACGTCGCCGCCGTAGCATTTCGCCAGGACGTTTTTACGCAGCTGCTTTACGGTGGAACGGGCAATAATGTGATTGCCGATAGCCGCCTGAATCGCGATATCAAACTGCTGACGCGGGATCAGGTCTTTCATCTTCTCAACCAGCTCACGGCCACGGTACGGCGCATTATCGTTGTGGGTGATCAGTGCCAGCGCATCAACGCGCTCGGAGTTAATCAACACATCGACACGCACCATGTTGGAAGCCTGGAAGCGTTTGAAGTTGTAATCCAGTGACGCATAGCCGCGTGAGGTGGATTTCAGACGGTCAAAGAAGTCGAGAACCACTTCCGCCATCGGGATTTCATAGGTCAGCGCCACCTGGTTACCGTGGTAAACCATGTTGGTCTGCACGCCACGTTTCTCGATACACAGGGTAATCACGTTGCCCAAAAACTCCTGCGGCAGCAGCATGTGACACTCGGCAATCGGCTCGCGCAGCTCTTCGATGTTGTTCAGCGGCGGTAGTTTGCCCGGGCTGTCAACGTAGACAACCTGTTTATCTGTCGTCACAACTTCATACACCACGGTCGGTGCGGTAGTGATCAGTTCGAGATCGTACTCACGCTCCAGACGCTCCTGAATGATCTCCATATGCAGCAGACCCAGGAAGCCACAGCGGAAACCGAAGCCCAGCGCGGTGGAGCTTTCTGGCTCATAGAACAGTGAGGCATCGTTCAGGCTCAGTTTGCCCAGCGCGTCGCGGAAGGCTTCATAGTCGTCAGAACTGATTGGGAACAGACCGGCGTAAACCTGCGGCTTCACTTTTTTAAAGCCCGGTAACGCTTTTTCGGCAGGGTTGCGCGCAAGCGTCAGCGTATCCCCTACCGGCGCGCCCAAAATATCTTTGATGGCGCAGACTAACCAGCCTACTTCACCACATTGCAATACGTCGCGATCGACACGTTTCGGCGTGAAAATACCCAGGCGGTCAGCATTGTAGACCTGGCCGGTACTCATCACCTTGATTTTTTCGCCTTTGCGCATCGTACCGTTTTTAATACGTACCAGCGAAACGACGCCCAGGTAGTTATCGAACCAGGAGTCGATGATCAGCGCCTGAAGCGGCCCTTCCGGATCGCCTTCCGGCGGCGGAATATCACGCACTAAACGTTCAAGCACGTCCGGTACGCCCACGCCCGTTTTCGCTGAGCAACGTACAGCATTGGTGGCGTCGATACCCACGATGTCTTCAATCTCCTGCGCAACGCGATCGGGATCGGCCGCAGGCAGATCGATCTTGTTCAGCACCGGTACCACTTCCAGATCCATTTCCATCGCGGTATAGCAGTTGGCCAGTGTCTGTGCTTCCACACCCTGCCCGGCGTCGACCACCAGCAGTGCACCTTCACAAGCCGCCAGCGAGCGCGAAACTTCATAGGAGAAGTCCACGTGGCCCGGGGTATCGATAAAATTGAGCTGGTAAGTTTCACCGTCCGGCGCGTGATAGTCGAGCGTTACGCTCTGCGCCTTAATGGTAATGCCGCGTTCACGTTCAAGATCCATGGAGTCCAGTACCTGGGCTGCCATTTCACGTTCGGTGAGGCCACCACAAATCTGAATCAAACGGTCAGAGAGCGTTGATTTGCCGTGGTCGATATGAGCGATGACAGAAAAGTTTCTTATATGCTTCATTTATATGAATATTTTCGCTTAAACGTTCGGTTTAGTTCTCGCGGTGGACACAGCTGTTAATACTTACTGCAATGTACCCGCCATCAATGAGCACGCATCTTACACTGTTAGCCCCCGTCACGAAAGAATTCACATACCTGGCCGCCATCAAATTCGCAACCGGGCATGTCCGTCGGACAAAAACGCCACTCACGTTCACTGTGGGACTGAAGAGAGAAAAATCCTTTCTCCGGGGCAATTAAAAGCGACAGATGCTATACGGTAATAAAGCGCTTACGCAGTTTCCGACAGCGATAGTGAGAGTCGGGAGAGGTTTAATAAGGAAACTCACCGTCGTCGGAACGACAGTGAGTCAATCAGGCATCCGTCTCAACGCGCAACGCGTCAGGCGGTAAGGCAACGCTCAAAATCACCGGCTGGAATGAAGCGGCTTTTGCCAGGTAGCTGGAAATCCCTTTAGCCACGATAAAACCGCCAATGCCACCGAGCAGCGCCCCCGCTGCCGCCGCCAGATCGCTGTGGAACAGCATCTGAAACAGGCCGGCAACCACAAACAGCCCCAACAGCGGCGTCATATAGACAAGCAGCGCTGAGCTGAGCAAACTTTTCTCTTCAATGCCAAGTTCAATACGCTGGCCGGGAGTGAGCGGTTCGGTGCTGGTGATTTTCATCACGTGGGCGTTTTTTGGCCCCAGCTTATTCAGCATATGGCTTCCACAGCCTTTACGCGCGGAGCAACTGCTGCACGAGGTTTTCAGTTCGGAATGCAGCGTGGCGACGCCGTTTTGCCAGGAGACCACAGTGGCCCATTCTCTCATCATTTTTTCGCACCTAATGTAATGCTGTCAGCGATTCGCTTGGCCGTTGATGGCGGAAGCTCGCCCACCACGGTAATTTCAGCATTATCGCGTATTACCGTCTCGACCGTACGACGCCCAGTGCGCAATAGCTGATTGGTGCTGTTTTTATCCGCCATGCTGACGTTAATGGAGAAGCTGAACAGGCCATCGGAGTACAGCCGTGACTCAACCGGCTTATTAAGTGAAGGAATTTGTCGGCGACTTTGTGTCACCTCCTTCATGCCGCCGGGCAGCCAGCCTGCTTTCCAGTTAAAGGTGACCTTGTCGCTGACCGGCACCGACAGTGAAGGCGGCAGACTGGCTTTTTCCAGGCTCTGCATCATTTTGCGGATGCCTTCGTCCACGGCAAAACTGACCACGCGATACTGTTCCAGCGTTTCACCGTCGCGGTCGAGTAAGTCAACGCGCAATGGCAACCTTGTCTCGCTATCCAGCCAGACAATATAGCTATAACGCGTGCCATCGCGGGCCACGATGCGGATCACCTCACACATCTGATCGGCAATGCGTGTCCGTCCAACCGGGACAAAGTCATAAATGGCAGACAGCTGCTTAAAGTCGGCGAAAACCAACGACGGCAAAGAGTCGACGATATGCTCACCAGCCAGCGTAAAAGGTTCCAGGCCCGGTTCAAAATAGCTGATTTCACTGCCGCGCTGAATTATCTCACGGCGCGGCCCGTCCATTTGCAGCAGCTGGGCATACACTTTGTTGTCCAGCACGGCATGACGAAAGCGTAAGGATTCGATCCCGAGCCTTGAGACGTTGATATAGGCGAGTTCGTAATTGAGTGACTGGCTGGCCTGCTCCATTTGTTGCAACAGCGCCCCGGAAGTGGTTTGCGCCGGGGCGAGCGTGGAGTACATCAGGCTGCCAGCCATAAGGCTGACGGCGCACCAAAGCTGCTTCATTACTGCTGCTGAATTCCTAACGACTGATTACCGGGAACCTGGACAGCGGCTTGCTGATCCGGGCTCTGCTCAAACTGCAGCCGATCGGAGTGCAAACGACGTTGCAATTCATAGTCCTGTAGCATTGCGTTCACGCGGCGACGCTGATCCTGCACCTGCTGTGGCGCGTTGCTGTTAGTCGCGCTTTCGGAAGGCACGCCAAGGCTGACAGGCGATGCCTGACCCATCATCGGCAGCGTATTGAACACCGGCGAATCTGACTGGCTCTGCCCTTCCTGCGGCTGGTTATAGTGCTGAACGCCGACGATAACCGCCAGAGAAACACAGGCCGCAACGCCAACCTGGGTAATCTGCGCAGCCCATGGGCGCACCTTGTGCCAGAACGGCATATTTCCATAGCGTTCCGGCGTTGGCTGCGCTTCAGGGATCAGCGGCGTGGTATTCTTCAATGGCTCATTTTCGATAGCGGCAGCCACACGGGCAGCAATATCGAAATGCATAACCTGTCCCACATCGCCGCGCAGGGTATCGCGAATCAGGTGATAGCTTTCCCAGTTTTTTTGCAGCGTCGCGTCTTCAGACAATGCGGTCAAAACTTCGTTATCCAAAGTTTCGCCGTCCATTAAAGCGGAAAGTTGTTCTTTCTGCATGCCTCAGTACCCTTCCTTTAGCCGCTATCGCTAGCGTTGGATAAGCGGTTGAATTTTATTATCAATGGCTTCGCGCGCGCGGAAAATACGGGAACGAACCGTACCGACCGGACACTCCATGATGGCGGCTATCTCTTCATAGCTCAGGCCATCCAGCTCCCTGAGAGTGATCGCCATACGCAGATCTTCAGGCAGCGTCTCGATGGTGCGAAAAACCATCTGTTTCAATTCTTCCGACAACATTAAGTTCTCAGGGTTCGAAATTTCTTTCAGTGCACCTGCACTTTCAAAGTTTTCCGCATCATTTGCATCCACATCGCTGGCGGGTGGACGACGCCCCTGAGCTACAAGGTAATTTTTGGCCGTATTGACGGCGATTCGGTAGAGCCAGGTATAAAAAGCGCTATCGCCACGGAAAGAGTCCAGCGCCCGATAGGCTTTAATAAATGATTCCTGCACTACATCAGGCACATCTCCTGAGGGAACATAGCGGGAAACCAGGCTCGCCACTTTATGCTGATAGCGTACTACCAGTAAATTGAACGATCGCTGATCTCCTTTCTGGACTCGCTCTACGAGAACCTGGTCCGTTAACTGCTCGCTCATCCGAGGTAATGTCTCCCCAAATCTTTATCCACGCGTTTAAGAACTAACCGCAATAACTCATACTTTTCGAGCAAGCATGCGCTCAGACTGATGATCATGAGTAAAGTTCCATTACGCCATTATATTTGTGATGTTGTGAAGGTAAGGATGGACCGGCGATTGTTGTTGTGCGTTATGACGGATAGTCCGCTGCCGGTTTTTGCTTTTGTCGCAAAAAGATCCCCTTCAACGCCGCAGAGTACCCCAAGAAGCCCATTTTTTCATCTTAAAATCATGCGGCCCGCTTTCTGTTCGGCATAGTAAACGCTGCGGGTAATAATTCCAGTCCATAAGTGCAATCTCAGACAACTCTGCACGCATGACGTGGGTTTTTTACCGCAAATGGTCGCAAAAAAAGCGTGACCGCGCCGGGAAGTTGCGGTTATGCTCAACAAACAACCTGTTTAGTAAATTAAACACTATGACCTCTTCATCAGAATACAGTTGTGACGTGTTAATCATCGGGAGCGGCGCGGCCGGTCTTTCACTGGCGCTTCGTCTGGCGGAAAATCATCAGGTAACCGTGCTGAGTAAAGGCCAGGTTAGCGAAGGGTCAACGTTTTATGCTCAGGGCGGTATTGCTGCTGTTTTCGATGAAACCGACAGCATTGAATCCCATGTAGAAGATACGCTAATCGCTGGCGGCGGGCTTTGCGATCGCGAAGCGGTTTCCTTTATCGCCAGCAACGCCCGGAATTGCGTGCAATGGCTGATTGACCACGGCATGCTGTTCGATAAAGAAAACCCTGACACCCACGATCCTCGCTATCACCTGACGCGTGAAGGCGGTCACAGCCACCGACGCATTCTGCACAGCGCGGACGCAACCGGACGCGCGGTTGAAAACACGCTGGTCAGCCAGGCGCTGAGCCATCCCAACATTCGCCTGATTGAACGCAGCAACGCGGTCGACCTGATCGTTTCCGATAAAATCGGGTTGCCTGGCGAACGACGCGTGGTAGGCGCTTACCTCTGGAACCGCAAACGGGAAAAAGTTGAGACCTGCCGCGCTCGCGCTGTGGTATTAGCCACAGGCGGTGCCGCTAAGGTTTATCAATACACCACCAATCCTGATGTGGCTTCCGGTGACGGTATTGCCATGGCGTGGCGGGCGGGATGCCGGGTCGCCAATCTTGAGTTTAACCAGTTTCATCCCACCTGCCTGTTCCATCCTGAAGCCAGAAATTTCCTGCTGACAGAAGCGCTGCGAGGCGAAGGTGCGTTACTGAAACGTCCGGACGGCACGCGCTTTATGCCGGATTTTGACCCACGGGCAGAGCTTGCTCCCCGGGATGTCGTGGCACGGGCTATCGATCATGAGATGAAACGGCTGGGCGCTGACTGTATGTATCTGGATATCAGCCATAAACCGGCCGATTTTATTCGGGCGCACTTCCCGATGATTGATGAAAAGCTGCAAACGCTGGGCATCGATCTGACCAGAGAACCCATCCCAATCGTTCCCGCCGCGCATTATACCTGTGGCGGCGTGATGGTGAATCAACAGGGGCGAACCGACGTTACTGGCTTATACGCTATCGGCGAAGTCAGCTATACCGGTTTGCACGGCGCAAACCGCCTTGCTTCCAATTCTCTGCTGGAGTGCCTGGTTTACGGCTGGTCAGCAGCCGGCGACATCCATGATTATTTGCAGCAGGTTCCTTTAGCAGAAACCCTGCCAGCCTGGGATGAAAGCCGCGTCGACGATTCGGATGAGAGAGTCATCATTCAGCATAACTGGCACGAACTGCGACTGTTTATGTGGGACTACGTGGGCATCGTGCGCACCACCAAGCGGCTGGAGCGCGCGCTGCGCCGTATCAGCCTGCTGCAACAGGAAATTGATGAGTACTATGCCAATTTCCGCATCTCTAACAATCTGCTGGAGTTGCGTAATCTGGTGCAGGTGGCAGAGCTGATTGTGCGTAGCGCCATGGCGAGAAAAGAGAGTCGCGGGCTGCACTACACGCTGGACTACCCGAACAGGCTGCCGGAAGCGAAGCCGACCATTCTGGTTCCCTGATTAGCGGAACAGATAAAACTCGCGGGTCAGGCTGCAATGGGCTTCCGAATAGCGCTGATCGGGCCCACGAATCGTCATCCGGTCAATAAACTGCTCGCCCGGTTTAGGGGAAAGCGCCAGCAAGACGCGGTTAGGCGGACGCGTTTCGTTATCTGAGATGTCGGTACGGAAATGCAGATGCCAGCCGCGCTGTAACGCCAGCTCCACCAGCGCATTACCGGCTGGGGCGGGCAAAACCACACAGAAATAACCTTCTTCCGTGATCAGCGCTTCCGCGCAGCCCAGCAATACATCGTGCGTCAAATCCGTGGTGTAGCGGGCAGACGCTCGTTCCGGCGTCGCGCACTCCACGCCAGGCACAAAGTAAGGCGGATTACTGACAATCAGCGAGTAGCGCTGCTCACATTTTTCCGTCCAGTGACGAATATCGTGTTGATGAACGGTAATTCGATCGGCCCATTTTGACGCCGCGGCGTTTTCCCGCGCCTGTCCGGCTGCCTGTTCATCCAGCTCAACAGCCTCGATCCGCACGTTTTCAGCAGTACGCTGCGCCAGCATCAGCGCAATCAAACCGCTGCCAGTGCCGATATCGAGTACGCTTGTCGCACCCGCTACGGGCGCCCAGGCACCCAGCAACACGCCGTCCGTGCCGACCTTCATCGCACAACGATCGTGAGCGACAAAAAATTGTTTAAAGGTAAAACCATTAGCGCGCAGATGCGCTTTCTGTTGCGACATTTGACTGACCTGAAAGGGAAACGGCGCTAGCATAGGACAATTGAGATACAAGGAAAAGTCATTCAGACCACACAAACAGATGAAGATCGTGTTCAATCTGTCTATAATCAGCGCCCCAAACTGAGGTAGACCATGACTGTAACCACTTTTTCCGAACTCGAACTTGATGAAAGCCTGCTGAATGCCTTGCAGGAAAAGGGCTTCACGCGCCCCACTGCTATCCAGGCCGCTGCGATCCCGCCTGCACTGGAGGGTCGCGACGTTCTGGGTTCGGCACCAACCGGTACAGGCAAAACAGCGGCTTATTTGCTGCCTGTTCTACAGCATCTGCTCGATTTCCCGCGTAAAAAATCCGGCCCGCCACGTATCCTGATCCTGACGCCTACGCGTGAACTGGCTACGCAGGTTGCGGAGCAGGCGCGCGAACTGGCGAAGCATACCCATCTGGATATCGCTACCATCACCGGCGGCGTCGCCTTTATGAACCATGCTGAAGTGTTCAGCGAAAACCAGGACATCGTGGTAGCTACCACCGGTCGTCTGCTGCAATACATCAAAGAAGAGAACTTTGACTGTCGCGCCGTCGAGACGCTGATTCTGGATGAAGCCGACCGCATGCTGGATATGGGCTTTGGTCAGGATATCGAAACCATTGCTGCTGAAACGCGCTGGCGTAAGCAAACGCTGCTGTTTTCCGCCACGCTGGAAGGCGATGCGATTAAAGACTTCTCTGAGCGCCTGCTGAATGAGCCGGTTGAGATTGAAGCCGATCCTGCCCGTCGCGAACGTAAGAAAATCCAGCAGTGGTATTACCGTGCTGATGATATCAAGCATAAAACGGCGATGCTTATCCACCTTCTGAAGCAGCCTGAAACGACGCGCGCCGTGGTCTTTGTGCGTAAACGTGAGCGTGTGCATGAGCTGTGCGGCTGGCTGCGTGATGCAGGCATCAACACCAGCTATCTTGAAGGCGAGCTGGAGCAGTTCAAGCGTAACGAAGCGATTAAACGCGTTGTTGAAGGCCGTGTTAACGTGCTGGTTGCGACCGATATTGCGGCACGTGGCATCGACATCGATGACGTCAGCCATGTGTTCAACTTCGATATGCCTCGTACTTCTGATACCTATTTGCACCGTATCGGCCGTACCGGTCGTGCTGGTAAAAAAGGTATTGCGATTTCGCTGGTCGAAGCGCATGACAACCTGTTGCTGGGTAAAGTTAGTCGCTACATCAACGAGCCGCTAAAAGCCCGTACCATCGATGAGCTGCGTCCGACAACCCGCGCGCCTAGTGAAAAACTGAACGGCAAACCGTCGAAGAAAGCGCTGGCGAAACGCAAAGAGAAGAAAGAGAAAGAGACTGAAGAGACTAAGCCGCGCGTGAAGAAACGTCACCGCGATGCCAAAAATGTCGGTAAGCGTCGTAAGCCAAGCTCTGCGGCTAAAACAGACAGCGCTGAATAAATCATCGCTACAACAAAAAACCGCCTGATGATGGCGGTTTTTTTTTCACTAAACATCTGGAAATACCGGATTCGCAACGATTGAATCTTTCCAGCTGCTATCAGGCATGAGTTATCTTTATATTCCTGAGATAAGGCAATAAAAATCCTTTTTTTTCAAAAGATTGTACAAACCTCACCCCTGATGCAGTTTTCAACACGAGAGATATTTCCCTGGTGTTAACGCGCATTTACCGCTGTGAATTACAGGCTTTCTGTAAAGGTACGTGCGATAACGTCGCGTTGTTGCTCTGGCGTCAAAGAATTAAAGCGAACAGCATAGCCGGAGACGCGAATGGTCAGCTGCGGATATTTTTCAGGATGCTTAACGGCATCTTCCAGCGTTTCACGGCGCAGCACGTTTACATTCAGGTGCTGTCCACCTTCTACGCGCACCTGGGGTTTCACTTCCAGTGGGATCTCACGATACTCAATCTGTCCGAGATCGCTAACCGGCACGATCTGATCTTCCTGATACTGCGCTTTAGCACACACACAGCGCGCTTCAGCTTTTTCGTCATCCAGCAGCCAGAAAGAGTTGAGCAGGGCCGTATTCGCTGCTTTTGTAATTTGAATTCCGGAAATCATAGTGTTGCCTCCCAAGCGGTTTAACGCCGATCGACGATCGGCAGTGAAAAACGGATTAAATTTACTGTGCAACCTATATAACAGGCTGAGAACTGAGCAACTTTGATTGAAATCAATAACGCGACTTCGTCAGATTTGAGGCATATTTCAACTTTTTGATTTATCGACAGATTAAGCGGTAATAACACGAACTTTTTTTGTAAATTTAAACTTTTTTTTAATTTTATCGTGCTAACGATTCGCGTTAAGCTACGGTCTGATTACCCCAAAGGAGGCGGACATGGTCAATGCACTGACCTGGCACGATGTGCTGGCAGAGGAAAAAGAAAAACCGTATTTCATCGAAACGCTGTCAAAGGTGGCAAAAGAGCGCGCGGCCGGTAAAACCGTTTACCCACCGCAAAAAGATGTGTTCAATGCATTCCGGCTGACAGAACTGGGCGAAGTGAAAGTGGTGATCCTCGGTCAGGATCCGTACCATGGCCCCAATCAGGCACACGGTCTGGCCTTTTCCGTTTTACCGGGCGTGGCGGTTCCGCCTTCGCTGGTGAATATGTATAAAGAACTGGTGACTGATATTCCGGGATTCGAGCGTCCTAACCACGGCTTTTTGGAAAGCTGGGCGCGACAGGGCGTGCTGTTGCTGAATACGGTGCTAACCGTGGAAGCCGGTCAGGCACATTCTCATGCCCGCTTTGGCTGGGAAACCTTTACCGATCATGTTATTGCGGCCATCAATGAACATCGTGAGGGCGTCGTGTTTCTGTTGTGGGGTTCGCACGCGCAGAAAAAAGGCAGCATCATTAACAGAGATCGCCACCACGTATTACAGGCGCCTCACCCTTCCCCGCTGTCGGCACATCGCGGCTTTTTCGGCTGTGGCCACTTTTCCAAAACCAATCAGTGGCTGGAAGAACATAACCAAAAGCCGATCGACTGGATGCCTGCGCTGCCGCGTCAGGATTAAGCGCTGCGGGTTTCTGAACAGGTCAATCACCGCGGATTTACGCGCATAAAAAAAGCCCCGAGAGGGGCTTTTTTTAAATCAATGCAATCAGCCTTTGGCTTTTGCTACTGCAACCATCGCCGGGCGAAGCAGGCGACCGTTCAGCGTGTAGCCACGTTGCATCACCATCAGCACGTGGTTTGGTGCAACGTCTTCAGACTCAATCATCGACATCGCCTGATGGATTTCCGGGTTGAACGGCACGTTGACATCGCCAACGACTTCCACACCGAATTTACGTACGGCGCCCAGCAGGGATTTCAGCGTCAGATCGATACCTTCGATCATTGCAGCCTGCTCAGCATTGTCTTTATCTGCAACTTCCAGCGCACGCTCCAGGCTATCGACAACCGGCAGCAGCTCGTTAGCAAATTTTTCCAGCGCAAATTTGTGCGCTTTTTCGACGTCCAGTTCGGCACGGCGACGGATGTTCTCGATCTCAGCCTGCGCACGCAGCTGGGCTTCACGTACGCCACCCTGCGCCTGCTCCAGCTGGGCTTCCAGCTCGGCAATCCGCTCGTCACGTGAATCCACCACTTCTGCTGTCTCTGCGTCCTGGTTTTTTGCCTGTTCCATCTCAATATCGTCTGAGACTTGCTCGTTTGGTGTGTTCTGTTCTTTACTACTCATGAAATTCTCCGCGTTTGTGCACATTCATCTCGCTGGTTCGCTTATTATGGGGATCAGAATTGCGGTTTCAAGGGAACCCGTCACATTGTCTGAGGTAGTTTACCTCATGAGGAACGCCAGCATCATGAACAACCATTTCAACTGCATCGGTATTGTGGGCCATCCGCGCCATCCTACCGCGCTGACGACGCACGAAATGCTCTACCGCTGGCTCACCGCCAGGGGCTATGAAGTGATTATCGAGCAGCAAATTGCACGCGAGCTGAACCTCTCTGACGTCGAGACCGGCTCGCTGGCAGAGATTGGCCAGAAAGCCGATCTGGCGGTTGTGGTAGGCGGCGATGGGAACATGCTTGGCGCAGCGCGCGTACTGGCGCGTTACGATATTAAAGTGATTGGCATCAACCGCGGCAATTTAGGTTTTTTGACCGATCTTGATCCGGACAATGCTCAGCAGCAGCTCGCCGACGTGCTGGAAGGAAAATATATCACCGAAAGCCGGTTTCTGCTGGAAGCGCAGGTATGTCGTCAGGGACGCGAGCCGCGTGTAGGCACCGCCATCAATGAGGTGGTGCTGCATCCCGGCAAGGTCGCGCATATGATTGAGTTCGAAGTGTATATCGATGAAACGTTTGCCTTTTCGCAGCGCTCCGATGGCCTGATTATCTCAACGCCAACCGGCTCGACCGCCTATTCGCTTTCTGCTGGTGGGCCAATTTTAACGCCTTCTCTGGATGCGATTGTGATTGTGCCGATGTTTCCGCACACGCTTTCAGCCCGACCATTAGTGATTAACAGCAACAGCACTATCCGGCTGCGCTTTTCCCATATGCGCAGCGATCTGGAAATCAGCTGTGACAGCCAAATTGCGCTGCCGATTCAGGAAGGCGAGGACGTTTTGATTCGCCGCAACGACGATCACCTTAATCTGATCCATCCAGAAAACTATAACTACTTTAATACGTTGAGTTCGAAACTCGGCTGGTCGAAAAAATTGTTTTAAAATCGACAGCCAGCTACTTTACTGGTTATAAAACCAGTATATACTGTATGAAAAACCATATCTGTGTTTTCATACAGGAACGTTAACGATGCTGGCACAACTGACCATCAGTAATTTTGCGATTGTTCGTGAACTTGAAATCGATTTTCAGCGTGGCATGACCGCGATTACCGGCGAAACCGGTGCGGGTAAGTCTATTGCAATTGATGCTTTAGGCTTGTGCCTGGGCGGTCGCGCTGAAGCCGATATGGTGCGTCAGGGTGCGACCCGCGCCGACATCTGTGCCAGATTTTCCCTCAAAGATACGCCATCCGCCCAGCAGTGGCTGGTTGATAACCAGCTTGATGAAGGTAATGAGTGCCTGTTGCGTCGGGTTATCAGCAGCGACGGCCGTTCACGCGGGTTTATCAACGGTACCGCCGTCCCCCTTTCCCAACTGCGCGACTTAGGCCAGCTGTTAATTCAGATCCACGGTCAGCACGCTCACCAGCTGTTGCTGAAGCCTGAACATCAGAAAACGCTGCTGGATGGCTACGCCGGTGAAACCAGCCTGATGCAGGAGATGGCGCAGAGCTATCGTCAGTGGCACCAGAGCTGCCGCATCCTTGCGCAACACCAGCAGCTGTCGCAGGAGCGCGAAGCCCGTCGCGAGCTGTTGCAGTATCAGCTGAAAGAGCTGAACGAATTCGCGCCGGTAGCGGGCGAATATGAAAACATTGATGAAGAATATAAGCGCCTCGCCAATAGCGGGCAGCTGCTTTCAACCAGCCAACAGGCGTTGATGCTGCTCGCCGATGGTGAAAGCAATACGTTACAGAATCAGCTGTATACCGCCCAGCAGCTACTGAGCGAGCTGGTTTCGATGGACGACAAGCTGAACGGCGTCTGTTCAATGCTGGATGAGGCCGCTATTCAGATAAGCGAAGCGAGCGATGAGCTGCGCCATTACTGCGAACGTCTGGACCTCGATCCCAATCGTCTTTACGAGCTGGAACAGCGCCTGTCACGCCAAATCGCCCTGTCGCGCAAACACCATATTTCGCCGGAAGATCTGCCCGTCTTTCATCAGCAGCTGCTGGAAGAGCAGGCGTTGCTCGACCAGCAGGAGAGCGATCAGGATGAACTGACGCTTGCGGTGACTAAGCATCACAAAATCGCCCTGAGCTGTGCTGAACAGCTTCATCAGCGCCGTGCGCACTACGCCGCAGAGTTGAGCCAGCTGATTGGTGAAAGTATGCATACGCTGTCGATGCCGCACGGTCAGCTGGCTATTGAGGTACAGTTCAATAGCGATCATCTTACGGCTGAAGGGGCTGACCGCATCGAGTTCCGCGTTACCACCAACCCTGGCCAGCCATTACAGCCGCTGTCGAAAGTGGCTTCAGGCGGTGAACTCTCCCGCATCGCGCTGGCGATTCAGGTTATCACTGCCCGCAAGATGGATACGCCTGCGCTGATTTTCGATGAGGTGGATGTGGGGATCAGCGGCCCAACCGCTGCGGTGGTCGGTAAGATGCTGCGCCAGCTGGGGGAATCGACTCAGGTCATGTGCGTGACTCACCTGCCGCAGGTTGCAGGCTGTGGCAATCAGCATTTCTACGTCAGTAAAGAGACCGACGGCGAAATGACCGAAACGCATATGCGACCGCTGGATAAGCGAGCTCGTCTTCAGGAACTTGCCCGTTTGCTGGGCGGCAGCGAAGTCACGCGTAACACTCTGGCGAATGCGAAAGAGCTTTTAGCGGCCTGATACCGCACTTTTTTGGCCCCTTGTGGTCATAAGCTTGTTCCGTAGAGGTTTCAAACTGCGGAAAGGTTTATTATCATCGGCTTCTTACGCTGTTATCGAAGCGATAATCCGATACAGCCAGATGCCGGTCATTGATGCACGGGATATCTGGCGTAACTGTTGTCGCCAGCGTGAGTCAGGTTAAGCAGTTTTGCATGGCGAGAGCGCAGGACTGCCGATCGGATTCAGGCTGGCAAATAAAATAGCCAGATGCCCAAGGTGTTGGCCCGAAAAGGAATAAAGATACTTATGCGCTGTAAAACGCTGACTGCTGCGGCGGTGGTTCTTCTGATGATGACCGCTGGATGTTCCACTCTGGAGCGAGTGGTTTACCGGCCAGACATCAACCAGGGAAACTACCTGGTTGCGAATGACGTTTCTAAAATCCATACCGGCATGACCCAACAGCAGGTGGCATACACCCTGGGCACGCCGATGATGCGCGATCCTTTTGGTAGCAACGTCTGGTATTACGTTTTCCGTCAGGAGCCAGGCCATGAGCCTGTTAAGCAGCAGACGCTGACGCTGACCTTTGATGGTAGCGGCACGCTGACTAACATTGATAACAAACCTGAACTGGCTTCAGGCAAGCAGTAACAGAACAGCAACGGTGACGTAATCCGTTGCGCTGAGGTTTGACAGATAAGGCGCTTTTAGCGCCTTATTTTTTTGCCGCGCGTTCGGCGCGCTGACGACGTAGCTCTTTTGGATCGGCCAATAGCGGACGATAAATCTCAATCCGATCGCCGGCCTGCACCTCATCGCCCAGCTTCACCGGACGACTAAAAACGCCAACCTTGTTGCGGGTAAGATCGATATCGCTGCGCAGCTCCAAAATGCCTGAAGCCTTGATTGCCTGCTCAACGGTCGCGCCCTCTTCCACGTTCACCGTGTAGAAATACTGTTTTTCCGGTAAGGCATAAACAACTTCCACCGCGATATCAGGCACTGTAAACCTCTTTAGCGCGCTTGGTAAACGCCTGAACCATGCTGCTGGCCAGCTCTTTGAAGATGCGGCCGAAGGCCATTTCAACCAGCATATTGGTAAATTCAAACTCCAGGTTTAGCTCTACCTTGCAGGCATCTTCGCTCAGCTCGGTAAACACCCAGCCGCCTGTCAGCTTACGGAACGGCCCATCTACCAACTGCATGTGAATGCTCTGATTGTTGGTCAGCGTGTTGCGCGTAACAAAGGTTTTGCTGATCCCGGCCTTGGAAACATCCACCGATGCCGTCATCTGTTGTTCACTGGCATCCAGTACCCGGCTGCCGGTACACCCTGGAAGAAACTCCGGATAGGCATCCACATCGTTTACCAACCGGAACATTTGCTCAGCACTGTAGGGGACCAGCGCGGAACGACTAATCTGGGACATAACATTTCCTGTTAATCTTAAACTTTTCAATAATACCATCGACGGCAAACAAACAAAAATTCTCAGCCGCCAGCGTTCTGCTAAAATAGCGCTTTTCCCCGCGCTTGTTGTTACAGGGGATGCCATCATTCACCGCTTCATGTACACTAAGTTGCACTATGACAAAGAAAAAAGCACATAAACCCGGTTCTGCCACCATTGCCATGAACAAGCGGGCGCGCCACGAATACTTCATTGAAGAAGAGTTCGAAGCGGGTCTGTCGCTCCAGGGATGGGAAGTCAAATCTCTCCGTGCAGGTAAGGCGAACATCAGCGAAAGCTACATCATGCTACGCGATGGCGAAGCGTTCCTGTTTGGCGCCACGTTCCAGGCACTGACTGGCGCATCTTCTCATGTGGTCTGCGATCCTACCCGAACCCGCAAGCTTCTGCTAAAGCAGCGCGAGCTGGATACCCTGTTTGGCAAAGCCAATCGCGACGGCTACACCATTGTGCCGCTGTCGATGTACTGGAAAAACGCCTGGGCCAAGCTGAAAATCGGCGTGGCGAAAGGTAAACGTGAGCACGATAAACGCGATGATATTAAAGATCGTGAGTGGAAATTAGACAAAGCACGTATTATGAAACACGCAAATCGCTAACCTACTGGCATAGCGACAGGTTTTTCGTTATACTGCTTCACAGTACTTGGGGCTGATTCTGGATTCGACGGGATTTGCGAAGCCCAAGGAGCATGCCGAGGGGCGGTTGGCCTCGTTAAAAGCCGCAAAAAAATAGTCGCAAACGACGAAAACTACGCCCTAGCAGCTTAATAACCTGCTAAGAGCCCTCTCTCCCTAGCCTCCGCTCTTAGGACGGGGATCAAGAGAGGTCAAACCCAAAAGAGATCGTGTGGATGTCCTGCCTGGGGCTGAAGCACTAAATTCAATCAGGCTAGTTTGTTAGTAGCGTGTCCGTTCGCAGCTAACCGGCGAATGTAAAGACTGGACTAAGCATGTAGTGCCGACGGTGTAGTAATTTCGGACGCGGGTTCAACTCCCGCCAGCTCCACCAAATTCTTGATCGATGGCCACCAGAACCATTCGATGAAGTCCTGAAAGCCCGCAAAGTGAAAGCTTTGCGGGCTTTTTTGTGTTTGTGATCTTTCGAGACGATCTGCTTGAATCAGGTGATGATTGGTATGCGTTTAGGTACACGCTATAATGCGAACCAAAGACGTGTACCAATTATGGACGGAAATCAGTTATGGCGCGGATGACACGCCCCCTCACCAATAACGAAACCCTCAAAGCTAAGCCTCAATAAAAAAAGACTTCACTCTGCACGATGGAAATGGGCTTTTCATACTCGTGAAAACATCCGGTAAGAAGCTGTGGCGTTTTCGCTACCAGCGGTCAGAAAGCAGTAGTCGTACAAATCTCAGCTTAGGCTCTTACCCTGCCCTGACGCTCGCTGTCGCACGCCAAATGCGCGACCACTATCTGCCACTGCTAGCGAAAGGGATCGAACCGCAGAAGCAGCAAGAAGAAGTATCAGAGCAACGGCAAATTGAGCTGGATAGCATTTTTTCGGTTGTGGCCGGTGATGGTTCCTGCTTAAAAGCAAAAGCGTCACTGAGGATTACGCGAAGGATATCTGACGGTCGCTGGACAAGGACATTTTCCCTGCTATTGGTGAAATTCCTGTTCAAACACTTAAAGCCAGAACGATCGCTGAGGCACTGGAGCCGATTAAAGCTCGCGGGGCGCTTGAAACAGTGCGCCGTTTAGTTCAGCGCATTGGCGAGATCATGATTTATGCCGTCAATACGGGGTTGATTGATGCGAACCCTGCTTCTGGCGTTGGGATGGCCTTTGAAAGGCCAAAGAAGCAAAACATGCCAACATTGCGACCAGAAGAACTGCCAGAGCTAATGCGCTCATTAGTCATGTCCAATCTCTCAATCACCATTCGCTGTTTAATCGAGTGGCAACTACTTACCCTTGTAAGGCCGTCAGAAGCCTCTGGAACACAATGGGCAGAGATCGACTTCGATTTAAACCTTTGGGTTATTCCAGCAGAGCGCATGAAGGCCAAGCGCGAACATATCGTTCCTTTATCCGAACAAGCTTTGGAAATCCTCGAAGTTATGCGGCCTCTAAGCGCTAACCGACAATATGTTTTTCCTAGCCGTAACGATCCTAAACAACCAACGAATAGCCAAACTGCGAATGCCGCATTAAAGCGTATAGGCTATGGCGGAAAATTGGTTGCTCATGGTCTTCGTTCTATAGCTAGCACAGCACTTAACGAAGCAAACTTTAACGCCGATGTAATTGAAGCTGCATTAGCGCATAGTGATAGAAATGAGGTGAGAAGAGCCTACAATCGTTCAAAGTATCTTTCACAACGCAAAGATTTATTAGAATGGTGGGGGTGCTACGTGCACCCCCAATCCATCAGATAACATGCTTTATTAACCTCTCGCTTCCCCGAAACCAGCTCTCGATAAATACTTTTTATGTAATGGCGAGAGCTTATTTATATCATAGCTATTAAGGTAACTATCTACAGATTCACCATCTGCAATCCTTTTTTTGCGCAAGAGCTCGATAGCAGTACTTCGATTTATACCAAAAGCCATTATTTCTAAAACTTGGGAATCATAGCTCCCCATTTCTAACATTGAAGGTAAATTTAGAAAGAACGCGTGTTCTTCCTTTTCATCTTCATTCATAAATGAGCTAACTACATCAGACCATACCGACAAATACTTAACAAGAATGAAGGTTAAGTTTGTATTAATATGAGATGTAATGAAATTTGTTACACTATCAATTTTCTTGTAGTCAACAGAGATACCGTGTTTTGTGAACTTATTATTGACCATGTCTTCAATAAAGAATCTATATTTTTTCCCAAGCATCCAGCTATGAGAATCATAAGCTAGTTTTGCTATACTAACTCTATATTTTGATTTAATAGATATCCCATCTTCTTTAAAATTGACTTCTCTCTCAATATCAAATAGATCGTTTAACCTTGCAATAATGTTTTTATATTGATGGTAGTAATTCATTTCCAAGAACTCAACATCTTGACTTGACAAACCATTTTTATTTCCTGGATATTTATTCATAACCCATGAAGAAATCCCCTCTCTTTTTATTAAGAAGTAAAGATCATCCAGAATCAAAGGATCTATAAAGGGATTTTTTTCAATAAGCTTTAGGGGAACTGTAAGGTTGTTCGCAACGGTTTCTAAGCGTGAATCCATCAGACTCATTTGTTCGGCATCCAAATTACTATTATTTATTATTTTTTCGTAGTGATCGCGATCGACAATGAATTGACTCCTCAAGTAGGTCACTAGAGGATAAACTTTATAATCACCCTCACCAGAAAGAATGTCACTTCCAAACAAGTTAATATAACTAACAACCTTTTCAGCGTTATCATTTATTTTTCTTAAAACCGAAGATTCTATTTCTTTCTTTTCTTCTTTATTAATCTTTTCCTCAGCCCAAGACTCATCACATAATTCAACGCAAAAAATCTCACCATATAAAGAATTACTAATTCTTCCAGCTCTTCCGATTAAGTTTAAAAAGTCAAAGTGTGATAATTCGTAATCACCTATCTTGGGGGAAAGGATAATTATCCTATCAGCAGGTAAATTAACTCCCTGTAATAAAGTAGAAGTACAAACCAAATTTTTTATAACACCTTCTGAAAAAAGATCTTCTACCTCTAATCGTGCAACGTCTAGCAATCCTCCATGATGAAATGCAACCCCTTTTTTTAAACTTCTCACCAATGAGTAAAGCGGATGAATTTCACTCTCTAGAAAGGAGCAGAGGCTACTTATCTTTTCATTTTCAAAATCATCAAGTAAATTGGCAGCATTACCTTCATCATCAGCACCAGATATCTTAAGAGCCCAGCCTTGAGCTATATTTTTTTTAGGCGCATATATTATATTTTGCTCGGAATCATCAAACAAAGACGTTAAATACTTGAGTGCATCTCCTTTTGAAGAAGATAATTTGCTATAAAGGGACTTCCCAATATTAATTGAACCTGATATAGGACCACCCACAGGCCCAAAAAGTTTATAATTTACATCGTGGCTCCTTTTTAGTACTGATAAAATAACTTTCAATTGCAAAACTGGTGTTGCTAATGTTTTATGTTCTACTAATTTAATGTCTACAACTTTATTTAAAGATAAATGAAGGTCACTTATATACGGGCCTGCCATAATAAACTGCGTTTCTTTCCACAAACTTGTCATCCTATAAATTATATTCTCGAACACACTCCCTCTACTTCCGTCTTCTAAATTTTGTATCTCATCGAAGAAAACGATTACTGGCGATTTATTAGAACTTTCATTGAGTAGCCGTAAGCATCGCTCAGGCGTTAATACAAAAACTATTTTCCCCTGTCCTTCTGTGTTCTCTCTGTAAGTTGTCAATACGGAGGCAGTTTTTTTAAGCTCCCTCGACAATTCGTTACTAACCTGATTAATTAGTGCTTTCGAAGGAACTATATAAACATAAACGCCATCCTTATTTTTAGTTATTTTTTCAAAAATGTACTTTTTAATCACAAACGATTTCCCAGCGGAAGTGGGCGCAGATACAGCCACATTATCGCCATCAACTAACCGGTGCCATAGATCTTTTTGAAAATGAGTAAAATAAACAGTTTCTTCACCATAAAATTCTTTTTCAAGGAGAACTTTTTGCGATGTAAGCTCGAAATCTAAAGATACACTAAAATGATTAATTATATTTTTATTTTTGTAGAGACCTTCAAGGTGCTTGGAAGAAACAATATTTCCCGCTCTTGATTGCAAAACATAGCAAGCCTTGAGAAACAACTCATTTTTAGAATCATACAAGTAAAGGAGGGCTCCGAAGGAGCTGGCAATACTTCGCTCTTTTTCATCCCCTAGAGATATTAATGATGCAAGCCACGTTGCTCTCCTAATTCTTTCCATTGACAAGCTTGGCAAATCCCTTTCCTTTCTATTTTTTAGAAACAGATACTTAGCTAAAAAATTAAAAACCTCCTGGAAATCTCGATGCATCAATGCTTTACTGGCTGTTGTTTCAGACATGAGTCTTCCTTAATTTTCGTTATAATCTATACCGTGGATAGCTCGGTATAAAGATTTTTTGAAGTGCCCCACATCAGACATTGGGATTAAAAAGAAATCCAAAAAACAAGGTTTAACGTTTTCATATTTAGATAGCTTTTCCTCTATACTTTCCTTAATGATTAACTTCTTATCTTCAAGCCATTTTTCTAACATTTCCTCTGCATGTTTTTTACTCATTGCTTTATTTTCAATTTCTTTAATGTCTCTATCTTCAAATATCAATAAAACCGGATGAGTCTTAATACATTCTGAATTCAATGATTTACCTGGAGTGAAAGCGTCATAAATAAGCTCCATGGTTTCAAAATCAAAGTTATTGGATATATTAGTTCTTGCCATGAAAAGCTCATGACTCAACGCACCAGTTGAATAGCTTTTCGTGAATCTATCAAGAGAGTCAAACGCACTCTCTAATGCACCACTAAAGCTTTTATATATTTTAGACTCACCAATAAGCAAAGATATGTTATCTCTATAGACGCCAAAGAAAACCCCATCTCCTCCTTTGACCTGATCATTTAAATTACTTAGCGTCGTGATTTTATGAGATACCATTGGAGTATTTAAAATAGCCTCAGAAAGAATATAAAGAATCAACTCACCATACTTCCCATCCTTGACTGGATTTGTATCGCCAAAAAATTGCGAAGCTTTTCTAAATGGGACAGTGCCTTCACCTCTCATCTTTTCTAACGCCTCTTTATCAAAAACGTAGTGTTCGATTGAATCTGCTAAAGAATCAACTAAACTTTGAATTTCTTGGATTACACCACTAAAAGGAATTGTAAATAACCGAGAAATAACTTTATTTTCAGTTGAACTACCATTATGAGATAATTTTGACTCAATCCAAGAATGTTTCGAGTGTACCAGTTCAGACCAGTCAATTGCCTTTAATTTTTCGATATCGTCCATATAGTTTTGAGCCTGATAGAATAGGAAATATCCCATTTTGTATCATTTTCAATGTTTCAAAAAGCTGATCATTTCATCAGGTATTCGGGCACAACAATCTCAGCGCGCAATGCTACCCCCGCCTCGCCTGCCCGCTTTATGCATCTTTTTTTATGCAGCTGCATGAACCGGGCAAAGCCGCGCCGCGCGTGGGCTGAAGGGGTATCTGTAGCCCCGCATTCTGCATGCAAATCCATGCGCCTTATGCATGCATTGCTCTTTACAAACCGGGCTTGCCAGAAAAAGGGCGCTGAAAGGATAAAAAGCGGTCACAAAAAAGCCGCTGTTTTCAGCGGCCGTTGTGGTCAGTGGAGAGTGCGGAAGGACGAGCCGTAACGCCCCAGCGTCTGGCGTTCTTTCACCGGCTCCGGCGTGGCTGCGGGAACCGGTTCGCGCTGCGGCGGCGCGGTAATGACTTTCGTAATGCTCTCGCTGGTTTTGAACGAGCAGGAGCAGTCGAGATTGGTGCACTGGTGATAGCGCTCCTTCACCTGTTCGGACATATAGCGGCTTGATTTGGCATGCGCCGGGCTTTTGCAGTACGGACAGTGCATCATGCCTGGCTCTCCTTTTTCTGCTTTCTTTCAAGCTTTGCCTTGCGCTCGTGTACCAGCTTGTGAATGGCGGCCGGGCTGTTAAAGAGGCGCATATCCACGCCGGTCAGCGCGGGCCGGTAAATGCCAATTTCCGACAGCAGCGGCTCGGCATTCATATCCAGTCGTGCGGCTTCTGCTTTGCCTGCCAGTAGCTCGCCGGCTTCGCGGGCGAGTATCACCTCCGGTTCCACGTGCTGCGGGTCAGTGTGGCGTCCCCGGTCGTTAAGCCTCAGCGACAGCAGCTTCAGGCGGATGGCGCGTACCAGCGTCGGGCTGATATTACGCATGGCGGCCTCCCACTGCCCTTCAGCATGCTGCGTAAAGGCGGTACGGTGGGTGTTGACGTACTCGCGGCCGGTAAACGCAGCCTTCATCATCTCCCCCTCGTGCTCGAACTCCAGCTCCTCAATCAGGCCGGTGAACTCCTCAGCCAGCTCGCGGCTGGCGATGCGCTCGCTGTGCTGGGCGCGCAGCTCCGGCGTGATGGCCCCGCGCAGGTCGCGAAAACGGGTACGCCAGTTCGTTTCCTCCTCTTTCCCGTTCTCAATGGCCGCCTCACGCTCTTTTTTGCTGTGGGTGCCGCCCGTTACCGGCGACTGGAACGACGTCTTTCAGGCAGATGGTGAAATAGTTGCTCAGGCGATGCTGACCGCCTTTACCCAGCCGAAAGCGCTCAGCCCGTTTGAGTCGGTGAGCGAGGCCGACCTGAAGGCGATGAGCGCCAGCCAGAAGGCAGAGCTGCTGGCCGCGCACTACCTCAACGCGCTGGCCGTGCCGGTCGTGGGTGAAGACCTCTGCCGCTACGAGGGCGGCGCGTGGCAGGTGCTGCCGTACCGCGTGCTCAGCCGCGAGATTGCCGCGCTTTTTCAGAAGGTACGCGCGCCGTTCTCGACAACCGGTATCGGCGGCATCGTGGACACGCTCAAGCTGATGGTGCCGCAGATGGGCACACCGGCCCGGCGGCTGATTGGTTTCCGTAACGGCGTGTTTGACACCGCGACCGGCACCTTCCGCCCGCACCGTAAAGAGAACTGGCTGCGCACCATCAACAGCGTCGACTACACCACGCCCAAAGCAGGCGAGAATCTGGCGGACGATGCGCCGTACTTCTGGCAGTGGCTGACGCGGGCGGCCGGGCGTAATGAGGCGAAGCAGGAGCGTATCCTCGCGGCGTTATTTATGGTGCTGGCAAACCGCTACGACTGGCAGCTGTTCCTCGAAGTGACCGGCCCCGGCGGCAGCGGAAAAAGCGTGTTGGCGTCGATTGCCCGCCTGCTGGCAGGCGAGGACAACACCACGGCGGCCACCATCGACACGCTGGAGTCGTCCCGGTAACGCGCCAGCGTGGTCGGCTACTCCCTGATTATCCTGCCGGACCAGGAGAAGTGGAGCGGCGACGGCGTGGCGATCGACCCGAAGTACCGCGACGCATATTCAACCCATATTCCGGCCGTAATTCTGGCGGTGAACAACAACCCGATGCGCTTCAGCGCCCGCAGCGGCGGCGTGTCCCGTCGCCGGGTTATCCTGCCGTTCCCGGACGTGATACCGGCGAACGAGCGCGACCCGCAGCTGCTGGAGAAGATTGCCGGTGAGCTGGCGGTTATCGTGCGCCACCTGATGCAGCGCTTCATCCGCCCTGACGACGCCCGCGAGCTGTTACAGGCGCAGCAGTCGTCGGAGGAGGCGCTGGAAATCAAGCGCAGCGCCGACCCGCTAGTCGACTTCTGCGGCTACCTTACCCCGCTCAGCGGACCGACAGGGCTGTTTATCGGCAACGCCAATATCCGGCCCATGAACCCACGCCGCTACCTCTATCACGCCTACCTGTCCTTTATGGAGGCCAGGGGGCTCAACATCCCATGAGCCTGACGGCGTTCGGCCAGGCGGTCCCGCAGACACTGAAGGAGTACGAGATAGAGCTGCTGAAGCGCAAGACAAAGAACGGTATCCAGACCAGTCTGGAGCTGAGCGAGGACTGCGAGGCCGACTGGCTGCCGCGCTGCGATGCATAATTCATACGAAAAGACCAAACCGGCTGCGGCCGGTTTGTGCTGTGAGTTCAACTGATAGATGCAACACGTTGGTTAAAACGCTCTGCGGGTGATTCATAGTTTAGCGTTTTTCTTGGCCTCTCGTTGAGCTGCCTGGCAACACTGTCTAGTCTTTGCTGGCTGTGAACCGATAAGTCAGTTCCTTTTGGAAAATACTGCCTGAGCAATCTGTTTGTATTTTCATTGGAGCCGCGTTGCCAGGGGGATTGAGGATCGCAGAAGTAAACCTGAATATCTGTGGCTACAGTAAACCGGGTGTGGCTGGTCATTTCAGCCCCCCGGTCCCATGTTAATGTTTTATAAAGCTCAGCAGGTAATTCCCGGGCTTGTTTGATGAGTGCAGATATAACCGTTATGGTCTTGTTGTCCCTGACTTTGGCCAGCATAACAAAACGGGAATGACGTTCTACGAGGGTGACGATACAGGAGTTTTTCGAGCCCTGGATCAGGTCACCTTCCCAGTGACCGGGTATGGCTCTGTCAGCGGCTTCATGTGGTCTTTCGCTGATAGAGATCGTATCCCGGATTGACCCTAATCCTTTCCCTTTAAGCGATGATGTTCTGGATCTACGCACGACTCTTCCGCTTCTGAGGCATTGCTGCAGTTCTTTTTTTAATGCACCCCGGGTTTGTATAAAAAGCGTTTTATATATCGTTTCATGTGACACATGCGTTTCCTGATTATCCGGATAACAGCGTTTCAGCCAGCCGGTGATTTGTTCCGGCGACCAGTCCTGATGCATCTTCTCTGCGATGATTTTACACAGTGTGGGTCTTTCAATTAGCTTGCAAGGTTTTGGTCTCAGAGCATTTTCCCACGCAGCAGTATCCGCTTTTGATGCACGGTATTGATTTGCACCACCGTGCCTCTTGATCTCCCGGCTAATCGTTGAGGGGGCTCTCGATAGTTTGTTTGCGATCGCCCTGATGCTGATTTTTGCTACCAGCGCTCTGGATATTTCCTCTCTTTCATCAAGTGAAAGCGCTAACGGATGCCGCTTTCGGACAGGGGGGCGGTATCCACAAGTCTGGTGGATAGTGGGCATAATAGAAGAATGATATCTGTCGAACATTCTGGCGATATCATGCAGGGAATCACCTTGCTTATATCTGTCCCAGATAATCGCCTTCTGCTCTGGCGTGTAGTTAATCCGAGTTCTTCGTTTCATGGCAACGCCCCCCTTGATTAAGGATAGCGTTGCATCGACCCGTTGAACTCACAGCCAGAAGCGGATGTTTCCAATATATGCATGCACTAATCCGTGGAGAACAGATCTTACTGCATAGCCATGCAGCATATCGGAATCATTAGGGCCGTTTTTCAGGGTTCAAGCCGGGGAAGTCTGCCGAAAATGGCCATCCCACAGCAGGATCGCGCTGAGAAGCCCTGCGGGGGTTCAGCCAAGGAAAGTTATGTTTAAAGCTATGAAGATATTCAGTAATGTTGAAAGGGTGGTGACGGAAAATCTCTTTTTGATTTTTATAATAACTGAGGATGCATAATTTCACCGTCCCGCCAAATAAGCAAGAATGCTCTGATACAAATTAGAGAGATCCTGAAGGAATTATGATTCGTCTTTTTTCTGAGACTTGTCCTGCAAGTCAGGAAGATCAATAGTTGATGCACTAACCTTTTTAACGAATTCCTTCTTATTAGGTATTTTACCGGCTATTTTCATAATGGTTTTATCACGAAGGATTGAGCGGCGTATAAAGTCTTCTGTGATAGTTAAAAGTGATTTGAACTCGCTTTTATTCGGTGACCAGGCACGGTGTGCAGCAGCGCTTCCTGCTTCCGTAACGATAAATAATTGGCTCTTTTCAGTTTCTCCGATGAATCCGTCTTCCGCGAGTTTTTCAACTTTTTTTCCGAGAGGCAGGGTAGGCAATATATTCAGCACCTCAGATGTACGGTCAAACGCCGTTCTTAAACCAATTGAAGCCAAAATATAAGACTTATTATAATAAGCCTGATACATTTCATTAAGAATGAGGTAGAGTTGATGGTCGATATCTGCAATGTCATCAACCCATTGCGGTCGATGTTCAAGTGAACCTGGATACGTATCTAATCTGTAATTGGCTGAAACTACAGTTTCTCCTTCATCATCATAGTCATAATCCAAATCTTCGCTATGCCATGATTTTGATTGATAGAAAACAGTATCGCATCCTTTGCATTGCAGAAGGCGATATTCTGTTCCCCATTGAGCAGAATATTGCCCTCTTCCACTGCTCCACCTTCTCTCAGTCTCTCCGATAATTATGCAGTTTCTTTCGCCATTACATTCTGGACACTTAGTCCGAAAACTATCTTTATCTATCATTCACCCTCCTGATTTTTTCTTTACAAACAAAGTCATACAAACGGATTAACAAGACTATCGATAAACTTCGACAAATCGCCAGATGAAACGTAATGCTTAACCATAAGTGAAACCAAAAAGGTCATAAACAAGCTGACAAAGGTACCAAGCATAATGTACTCGGAACGATGACTATCATTATCATCCTTCAAATCATTGAATCTAAATGCTGTTTTTATTGCCATTATGGCTGCAATTGCTGTAAACTGCCCGAACATGAAAAAAGTAAATATCATCACGCGCTCTACATACCCTATCCATTGCCCCCCTTTATTTGATGTAAACGCTTCTTTAGATTCTATGCTTATATCAACATTTGGGATTTCACTTATAATAATCTCTGCACGGTCCTTGTAGTCTTTATACACTTTATTCACAACAGTAGGTGCACATGACGTGTCATTCATAAGGGCATTAAGCTTTACTTTAAGATTCTCCTCTAACATTTTAGAAATATGGCTTTTAGTTACTTTGATATGTGTTATCTTTGTTTCAGCCATTGCCATGTTCAGGAATTTTTCAACAAATAATGATACAGGCCTTATAAGGATAAGTAAGCCACACATTATTGTAATAATGCTGGCCATTCCTTTTATATACTCATTCTTAATGGGCGTGAATTTTAATAGCTCGAATTTATATATAATACCCACAATTATCAATATGGTTGATAAATGAATTACTTGATCTGCCATGAAGAGGAATAGATCCTTATTGGCGAAATTTTTCTTTGTAAGTTCTTTCAAAATATCTGTTATCAAATGGATAACTGCATAAGCCGCACCAAGACACAGTACAGGAATGACAAAGAGGCAGAAATCGCCACCCATTAAGTAAAACCATAGAAATAACCCAAAACAAAAAGATAAATAGTGTTCGCCAACATGTGTAATATGACCTAGTACGGCCTTATTCCTACCGTGTTTTCCTGATTTATTCTCAACCATAACTGTACTTTGAGTATAAAAATCAGCAATGAGATGCGCCAATATCAAAATAAGTGCAAGATAGAACATTTAAATTATTCCTGTGATGTATTTCCGGCAATTTAGTAATGACTCAATTACCCTATCCGTTCCTGAACGCTCAATAATTTTGTGTATATTCTGTCGAGTTTTTTTTGTTTTCTTAACCAGTTCAGGTGGGTTAACTTCCATAACGTCTAGGGCTTCCCTGAGAATCTCGGCTTGGGGCTTAGAGAGCATCGATATGGTGTGATCCAGCAGGTTGGTTATAGAGGAAACCGGAAGCATAAAATTTCTTTGCGTTGAATTAAACACCATTTTTTTGGATTTATGCATTGATTCAAGATTTTTTCCTGAAAGTACATATGCCTGTTCATATGCGCTTTCATTGTGTTGAGAGTATCTGTTGAGCATTTCGATTGATAATGAAAGTCTGGCATCCAGACTTTCGGACTCGTGAACATCTGTCTGAGAAATCAGATACGTTCGGATGTACGAAGCTACCTCAAGAATGGATTGAGGAGATTCCATCGTAATCTGGAAAGAGTCGCCACGGAAGAATTCGGTTTTTGAAATGCCGTACCAGTCGTGACGGGAAACTTCACTCAAGAGCGTATTCACCAACTCTCTGTACGTAATACCACGTTCTTTACCGTCACTTGAGTTAACCAAGTCGCCAGTAATAACTCCTATGTACCTGTTTTCCATAGCATATACCTTAATGCCTCAAGTATTCTTTCATTTAGCATGATAATAAATAGTTCTTGACATGATACTACCTAATCAGGAATTTTCGTCAACCAAATTAGTTGACATTGGCCTTTGTCAACCAAATCGATTGACGTTACTATAAGCTAACAGACGGTTTTACGACGATAATTTGACTTAAAAACAGGCATGGAAGGAATGGGTTCCCCCAAAACTAGTTACGTTTTGCCACAAGGTTAAATGCTAGGTCTTTCTAACCTTAGCAATAGCTCTGAGGTGATTGTCTGCAATTCGCTCAAAGTCGAATTACAACGTAGGCGGTAGGTTCCTTTCACCCAAGCAGTGAAACCGGCCATGTTCTGCAGTAGGACGAAAATCTAAACTTGCTATTATACTTTTTTACGCCTGAAGGTGAATGGTGTTCACCTTGAGTGAAGAGTGGTGAAGAGTACTCGTCTAAGTGATCACCAGATAACATTATGATTATTAAGAATAAAAATCAAGGATGAACAGGGTGAGCACTTTTTCGTAAAATCTTTTTTTTCTGAAGATAACCTGTGTATTTAGTTTTATACATTCTTGACTTATCAGCTGTCGAAAAGCCACAGACAAAACGGCATTGGTATACGCTTAGGTATACCAATCAAAGTTGAATTCACGGAAACCATTTAAAAACATACGGTTATCGAAAAAAAATTCAGATTCCGCCAGCCGCTTTTTAATTGTTTTTGCTTGCCTTTTTAAAAAATATATGGAATTTCCGATGTCAACGAACAGGAACACAGCATAATATGCCTTACTGTATTCTCTGCCATGCAAAAACCAATAAAGCACGATATAAAATCATACAAGAACGAAAATTAGAATATTATTCCTGCCGCCTTAATGCTTATTGAAAAATATCGTAAGAAAACTACCTACCTAATTCGTCACCACAAGCAACCCAATCATTATTAAAACGGCACCGATCGGGTTTATACCTAAAAGCAAGCAGTGATAAAGAGGACCTGTTAAACCAATCACTACTTAAACCGTTAAAGTTAAATCATGAGTTTAAAATATAGACAGGCTGAACACTTTAGGTAAAATCCTTATTAAGGAGTCAGCGGAGCTGAGCTCTGAAGATGGATATAATTTCTCTGTTTAGATTTAAACCACATGAGGTTTCATTATGGATGATGGCATAAAAATCGTGATGTCCCCGGTTCAACTTGCTGCGGTTATCTCCGATACAACTGTTACAGAATCTGAGACAATTACAAGCCGATTAATGGGCGGACTTGGGCTGGTCATGGGAACATTAGAACTGGCGGGAGCCACAGCGCTTTGTATTGCGCCAGAACCCACCGGACTAACCAAAGCCGCTTGCATCATAGTCGGTGCACACAGCATGGACAGCATTAATACCGCTGCCGATCAGCTACTCTCAGGTAAAAATGTGCGCAGCGCTACCTATCGTGCGGCTGCGGAGATGGCTAAGCAGTTCGGTGCTGATGATGATACGGCCTGGAAAGTAGGCCTGACCGTTGATGTCGCCGTACCCGTTGCCCTTTCACTTGGATTGGGAGCTGCAAGAGTTGCGGCCGTGCGTGTCGGACGGATTAAGTTGATTGAGCATGAATCTGTTACTGGGCTAAAACCCGGTGGGCATACGATCCTGAAGCATGTTGGTAAGTCACAGCAGGAGCTCCACGAACGAATCATCAAATCAAATGGAGTGCTGGATCTGTCTGGTTCGTTCTCATCGCTGGATATTGCCGAAACAGCCATCTCAAAAGCACTACATCATAACCGTGAATGGATAAAGGTATGGGCTGCAAGTACCCCGAGACATAATTTAACCATTACCTATGATATGGGGAAACCGGTTGGCTATGTTGTTCAGAAAGGCACCGATATTGCTTATAAAGCAACTAAAATCAGGGTTGCGCTTAAGTATCAGACTTATAACAATAAACCCTATTACATAATTACTTCCTTCCCAGATAAGTGAGATGTATATGAGCCGTGCCCCCCTTGCCCCAAATTTGGATCTATGTCTTGTAGGTACACTCAACCAGGACTTCGACTACATAACTGGCGCTGATACGATGGATGGTGCTATTGATGTGGTCGTCAATGAGGCTACACCAGATGAACGAAGCGATCTCCGGAAAGAGATTTCTGATTTTCTAAAATTATCAGAAGAAGAAATTAAAGAAGAATTCGCTATGCGGTGGAAAGAGATTTCACCTGATTATGCCAGGCGTTTCCTGATTTATTTTCTTGAGAGCATCGACAGGCACAATGAGTGACAGTTAAGCGATTTCAATGGCGGGCTTTAACACACCAGTCGAAGTTGCCCCCACGAAATCTAACGACTGTGAACAAAATTCAGATTCTGCCATCTCTTAACTGATAGCACCCAAGCCGATAAAAGCCAAAAGCCTGCCATACCTTTACTGCGCGGGCTTTTTTATATTTTCTTTTTTTTATTTCCCATCCCCAAAAATAATTAACAAAACTAACCAGTCCACATCCTCAGCCGCATCCAACAGAAGTACGCGCTCACTTCATAAACCCACTGATACGAATAGGAAAATTCTGGCATTGCCATAAGTACTGTACAGGCATACAGTAAATTCACTGTATATCCATACAGTATTTAAAATTCAAAAAAGGATAAGAAACGATGAGTGATAATACAGTTGTATCAGTAACCGAAGTGGGTTCTTTCGCTGCCCTGCGTGCCCGTAAACCCGCCAGTGAAGGCGAGCGTGTCTGGCTGACATCCTGGAATGCCCGTGCGGCTTCCGACCGCTCGAAGAACTTTGGTGAAGGCTGGTTTGTGGGCTATCTGGTGGCGGCAGCGGATGATGGCGGCTTTATTGCCAGTAACGGTGGCGCGTATCACTGGCGTCGCGATGTCGATATCGAAGCGCTGACCGTGCACGATTTTGGCGCGGTGCCGGGCGGCAGCGTTGACTGTGCCCCTGCCCTGAAGGCGATGTACGAGTTTATGAACGGCAGCTTTGCCCGTGGCTTTACCAATGAGCTGTCGCGAAAGGTTGGCGTTCGTTTTGGCGCGGGCGTTTACCTCGTTTCGCCTCTCGATCTGCGTAAGTATGGCGACAAAATTCCAGCCAATCATGCAGAGTTGCCTTACAACCCGAGCGGCTATTTCGCGGCAGGTGATTTTATTCTTCGTGGTGCGACCACCAGCTTTGGTAAACAGATTGCCACGCGCATTGTCTCCAACAAATCCAGCTCGGCTGTGCTGGCGCTGAACCATCGCTATTTCTCCATTTACGGCATCGAATGGGATGGACAGCAAACGGTGAAGCAGGACGAAACCACCAATATGCTGATCGGCGCCACGCTGGGCGTATTCAACGATACGGCCTCCAATAAACAGCCGTTTATCACCAACGAGTGCGTAGGCGGAACCTTCGCTAACGTCTCTTATTTTCGGGCGATCGACACTGGCGAAGCCGCTATTTACTATCTCGACAGCCTCGACAGTAAATTCACCCAGGTTTACTGTAGCCGCGTTGCGGGTCCGGTAATCAAAGTGGGCTGGAGCAACCGTCCGTCCGGCGCCTGGGATCACTCTACCGCGATCGAGCTTACCGAATTCAACTTCCAGTACTGCTACGCGCCTGCTATCTGGATCCCACGTCATGGTCAGGGCCTGATCCGCAACGGCTGGATCGAGCACGGCTCGGTGCCGATGGATATCAATAACGGCCAGTGGCTGATTGAGGCACTCAGTATTGAGGCTTGTACTTACGATGCCGTATTTTATAAATCGCGCGTTGTGATGTCACAATGGTCAAACCCAACCGGCGTGAATTACGACCGTACAACCACGCCCGGAACGGCCGCCTGGTACAGCTATCCGAAAAACCCGGACGGCAGTGAAATCACGGCAAAACTTTCCGCTTATGAAATGGGCATGTCCCTGTTCCAGAACTCCGGCACTTATCTGGATAATCCGCTTCGCGCGCAATGGTTAAGCGGCGTGCTGCGCGGCACTATCGACAGCAGCAAACTGTGGCTGAACATTGGCTCCTTCCAGATGCCAAGAACCGGCACCCACTGGAAGATTGAGGTTGACTGCCGCAACAGCTATGGCAGCGCTGGCGGCGGCGATCCGATGCCGGTTGTGAACGACCGCTCTGCCGGTACGCTGCATATTCATGTCGCTCGCGGTGCGGGCCTGGTGCCGACGGTGACTTACTGGATGGAAGGCACAACGGGCATCAGCGAGGTGCAATATATCGCGCAGGATTACAATAATATTCTGCCGGGTCTGTGGGTGAAACTGCCTGACACCATCGGTGAGTATGGCGTTCACGTTCGTGGAACGGGCGAAATGCGCACGGAATCAGGCAGCTGGGCGATCTTTACCCCAAGCGGCGTGACGCAGGCAGAGGCACCGAATGGCGTGGCGGCGCAGGCACGTTTGTCGATGAGCAATGGCCTGGCTGGCTTTGGCGCGCAGAGTGACGTGGCGGCGATCAGTACCCGTTCGCAGGCATCAACCACGGTTCCGGTGGAGCAGTCCAAACCGCGCCAGTGGATGCGTGTAAATGTCAACGGCGTTGAATATGCCATGCCGTACTATGCCTTTACGCCTCAGATTGCGACACAGCCCGCTGCCACGCTTTCGGTCGCGGCCGGAAGTACGCTTAGCCTGACGGTGGAAGCCAAAGATGCCGCCAGCTATCAGTGGCAGAAATCCACCAACGGCACCAGCTGGAGCAATATTTCCGGGGCGACAAAAGCGACATACAGCAAAAGCGCTGTCGCAGGCGATGCGGGACAGTATCGCTGCGTTATCAAAGGTCAGGTCGGTGCGGTAGATTCCTCCGTCACCACCAATCAGGTCATCACTTCCACTTCAGTGGTCACCGTAACCGCATGATGCGGCCAAAACCTGCTTTAAATGCCCCCTCTTTCTAACGGCCTGTATAAGACGCTCCCAAAAGGAGCGTTTATTACGTTACTGACTCTTTTACTCCTTTCAGGCTCCCTTCCTCAGCGCTTCGACACATCCTAATCCCGCTACAATCATCCATTTACGGTTTATTCTTAGAGAAACAACGATCCAACCGTGCCATTCTTAACTACACTTAAAGGCTAATAACATTTGGCGAGGATATTATGAAAAAGACCATCATGGCACTATCTGCACTTCTGCTGGCGTCTCCTGTTTTTGCCGCCACCACACATGCAACTGACGATACTGTCGCTACCGCGCATGAAGGCGCGAACACGGCGAAAGAAAAACTGCATCAAACGCAAAACCAGGGCAAAGAGCTGAAACTGAAATCTCAGCACGCTGCCGAAGGTAAAAGCGATGACCTGAGCAGCAAAGCCAGCGAAGGTACGCAAAAAACCTGGCATAAAACCAAAGAAGGGACTGAGAAAGGTTGGGATGCCACGAAAGAAGGCACCGAAAAAGGCTGGAATAAGACCAAAGAAGGCGCCAGCGATCTGAAAAAGAAAGTCACTGACTAACATTACTTTCTGCTTCCTGAACCTGCACTTTGTTAACAATCTAAGGCCGCAGCTGCGGCCTTTTCTTTTTTCTGATGCGATCCCGCTTTACGCACGTCGTTTCAACGTCTGCGCATCCAGTTCTGCCTCAAACTTTTCCACGCTCCATCCGGCATTCAAGGCCTCGGCCACCAGCTGCTGCTGGGTTTTCGGCACCATGCCGCCAACCGGCGGATCGGTATCCAGGTTAGTCGGGAAAGAGTAGCCTCGCGCCGCGACGGCGATGGCCGCATTAACCTCGCTGGCAGAAAGCTCACCGTTAAGTAAAACGGGATAAACCAGTTTGAGCAGCCGTTCGTGATTCACTTCCTCCATCGGTACGCCAAAAGCGGAGGAGATTTGCAGCAGATTCGCAGTACGTACATGGTCTTTTGTGGTGTTGTTACCGGCGGCATGAAAGAGTGCAGGATTAAAGAATAAGCCATCGCCTTTACTGAGCGGTAGCTGCACAAAGTGTTCGGCGAAATAGTTGACGAATTCCGGACGACGATAGGCGATATAGCCCAGCTCATACTGATGCGACCACGGCAGCAGCTGCGTCGGGCCGGATGCCAGCGGCATATCCGTATGCGCGATCGCGCCCTGGAGCGTCAGATATTGTGACAGGATCTGCACCGGCACAGGAAACCCGACGGCGAAAGAACTTTGCTGAAAACCGAGATGATAATCACGATGCGGCTGCTGCGCTTCTCCCCCAGGACGCACCTGATTTACCTGCGAGGTCATGCGCCATGCTGGCCCCAACCAGGCCTGACATATCAGCCCCAGCAAGGGATTGGCGTAGTAATCACGAAACACTTCCGGGCTGGCTTCCGCCATTTTTTGCAGTGCATTCCAGATACGTCCATTATTACCGGCTTTAGAAAAATGGTCGGCCTGGACCCTGGTTGTCGCCTCGCTCTGCATGATTGTTTCAAACACCTGCGAAGCGCGGTCAATGATTTCCGTGTCAGGAAAAAGATTTCTGACCACGAATACCCCAGGCCCGTAAGAAAGTGCCTGATGCAACTCATTTAGTACCGTGCGTTTATGGGTTTGTGCTGCATCTTCCAGCACGGCGCGATCGTAAATCAGTACCTCTGAAACCACTTCGCTGGCGAGTGGAAAAGCGTTTGCCTCGACGCGTTGTTGGCAAAACTCGCGAAAGTCGTCAACGGAGGCTTCTTCTTCAGTAACGAAATAGTGTGATGCCATTTTTATCACCTCGTTTTATCAGGTCTTCTGTAGGGTTGCATCTGCCCCGCCCTGCGCGTGGCGGCGGCATTGCTCAAAGCCAAATTAGCAGTTACATTTATTTAACAACACCCCAAAAAGACCTCAAAAACACCTCATGGCCGAGCAGAAAAAATTCAGTATGAAGCAGATAGCGGCACAGTCGGGCCTGAGCCTGGCTACCGTCGATCGGGCGCTTCATCAGCGTGGGAAAGTGCATCCGCAAACCCTGCACCGCATCAAGCAGGCGATGGCCGATCTTGATTTGCAGCAGAAAGCCAGCCAGGCCCGTGGCCGGACGATCTATTTTGATGTGATCATGCATACGCCGGTCCGCTTTAGCGAGTTGGTCAGAGAAGCGTTTATCAGCCAGATTTCCAGCTTTATCTCTTTTCGCATCCAGCTGCGGTTTCACTGCTATGAAAATATGACGGTAGCGGATGTCGATGCCTTGCTGAAAAAGTGCGCCGTCAGCAGTCACGGCATCATCCTTAAAGCCATTAACGCGCCGGAACTGGTGCCGACGATCGAGAACCTGATCAAGCAACGGATACCGGTGGTAACGATAGTGACCGATATCCCTGACAGCGCCAGGCTGCGCTATATCGGCATGGATAATTATACTGCCGGAAAAGCGGCGGCTTATATGATGTCCAAATGGCTGAAAACGGAGAGCGGCTGCATTGCGGCCATTACCGGCAGCGAGGAGTTTATTGGTGAACAGGAGAGGATCGGCGGATTTATCAGCGGCATTGGGCAGTTTATTCCGCACTATAAAATTGCTGTGATTTCAGGTGGATTTGGCATCGATCGCCTGATGTATGAATGCGTCAGTCAGTTTCTGCACCATGACCGCCAGATTGATGCGGTTTATACCGTCGGCGGCGGTAATTCAGGTATTCTTCAGGCGCTTGCTGAACAAAATATTAACCCCGGCGCATTTATCGGTCACGATCTGGACCGGGAAAACCGGGCGCTAATGCAGGCCGGAAAAATTGATGTGCTGATTGAACATAACCTCCAGCTGGACGCGCAGAATGCCTTTAAAACGCTACTGGCGTTTCACCGTTTTTTACCGGAAAGCGATAACCAGACGCCCTATTCCAGAATCAATATTATTACCCGTTTCAATATGTCTTTTTAAGGGGCGTCCGGCGAGGGAAGCCCCTCTGGCCGCTAGCTGTATTCCGGCTTCTTCCAAACCGTGCCCTGTTCATGGCTGTCGACCACCGCATCGACGAACGCCACGCCTTTCAGGCCGTCGTAAATTTGCGGAATATTGCGACCGGCCGCGTCAGGCTCGCGCCGTTCATCACGAGCGCGAAGCACTTCGGCAAATCCTGAATAGAGGTTGGTAAAAGCTTCAATGTAGCCTTCAGGATGGCCAGGCGGCGTGCGGGTTCGGGCGCGGGTCAGCGCATCAAGATCGTCACGACCACGCTTAACGATCTGCGTGTTCCCGCCCAGCGGCGTATAAATTAATTCGTTCGGCTGCTCCTGAGACCACATCAGGCTGCCTTTCTCGCCAAAAACGCGCAGCCGCAGCGAGTTGGCACAGCCGATTGCGACTTGAGACGACCATAACAGGCCACGCGCACCGCCCTGGTAGCGGATCATGACGTGAGCATTATCATCCAGCGCACGGCCTTCAACGAACGTCGCCAGATCCCCCATCACGCTTTCCGCTTTCAGGCCCGTCACGTAGCCCGCCAGATGATATGCATGCGTGCCAATATCGCCCACAGAACCACCCCGACCATTTTTCCTGGGATCTACTCGCCAGGCTGCCTGCTGGTTATTCTGTCGCTCAACGCCTGTCGCCATCCACTCCAGCGGATACTCCACCTGAACTGTGCGTACTTTTCCGATCAGTCCCGCCTCGACACGCTGCTTTGCTTCCTGGATCATCGGATAACCGGAGTAGGTGTAAGTGACGCCGAGAAAGCCGCCCGTACGCTCGACCACTTCCGCCAGCGCCTGAGCATCCTGCAAGGTTGTGGTCAGCGGTTTTTCACAGATAACTGCGATACCGGCTTCCAGACAGGCGCGCGCGACAGGATAGTGGGTGAAATTAGGCGTGCAAATGGCGATAACATCCACGCCATCTTCGCGCTGGGATTCTGCGGCAATCATCGACTGATAATCATCATACGAGCGATCGGCAGCAATATAGTTCTGCGCGGCAAAAGCATGACCGCGTTCAGCGTTAATATCAAACGCCCCCGCCACCAGTTCGAACTGATTGTCGAGCCGGGCCGCAAAGCGGTGAATACCGCCGATATAGGCACCTTCGCCGCCGCCCACCATTCCCAGTCTGATCCGACGTCCTTTCAACGTTTTGTTCATGATTTCCCCTTAAAGGCCTAAAATTTTTCTGTTGAGCGAGCTGTCGGCGTAAGACTTGCAGAAATCATCAAATGATTTCCCCGTTACCCGAATGATGTGGTCGCTAATAAAGTTCGCCCCTTCGCGCGCGCCGTCTTCCGGGTTTTTAAAGCAGCACTCCCATTCCAGTACCGCCCAGCCATCAAAGCCATAGCCGGTCAGTTTGGAAAAGATGCCGCCAAAATCGATCTGACCGTCGCCCGGTGAACGGAAACGCCCGGCCCGACTTGTCCAGGGCTGATAGCCTCCGTATGCCCCGGTTTTACCATCCGGCCGAAACTCCGCGTCCTTCACGTGAAACGCTTTGATCCGTTCGTGGTAATGATCGATCCAGGTCAGATAATCAATGCTCTGTAACACCAGATGGCTGGGGTCATACATCATGTTGCAGCGTGCATGATTACCTGTTTTTTCCAGGAACCGTTCAAACGTCAGGCCGTCATGAAGGTCTTCTGTTGGATGGATCTCATAGCAAACATCCACGCCCTGCTCATCAAAGGCGTTAAGAATAGGGGTCCAGCGGCGGGCGAGTTCGTCAAACCCTTCTTCAATCAACCCTTCCGGCCATTGCGGATAAGGGTAAAGATAAGGCCAGAGCAACGTGCCGGAAAACGTCACGTGCCTGTCCAGCCCAAAGCGGCGAGAGGCTTTAGCGGCCAGCAGCAGCTGTTCGGTAGCCCAGCGCTGGCGCAGCTCGGGGTTGTTATGCACCTTCGCCGGCGCAAAGCTGTCCGCAGGTAAATTAAATGCCGGATGCAGCGCCACCAACTGCCCCTGCAAATGACTGGCAAGATCGGTCAGTTCCAGTCCGTGCTTATCCAGAACGCCGAGGATTTCATCAACGTAAGTCTGACTTTCGGCCGCTTTATGCAGATCAATTAAGCGGGTATCCCAGCTGGGGATTTCAACGGCTTTAAACCCTTTCGCTGCCGCCCAACCCGCCATACCTTCAAGGGTATTAAAAGGCGCACTGTCGCCGGCGAACTGCGCCAGAAAAACAGCAGGACCTTTGATGGTTTTCATAATGACTCCTGATTAATAAAGGATACCTGTAATAGCCCGTAATTTATTTCGTCATGAACTTTTGATAATTTTCCGGCGTGACCAGCTGAAAAGGAATAAAGTTAATATCCTTTATGCTTTCGCCTTTCGAGGCCTTTTCCGCCATATCGACAGCACCATAAGCCTGAGATTTTGCATCCTGGAAAACGGTTACGGTTAGTAATCCGGCTTTTATTGACTGCAACCCATTTGGGCCGCCGTCCGTTCCGCCTACCAGAATATCTTTGCCAATTTTCATGCCGTTGCTTTTAATCGCCATCGCCGCGCCAATCGCCATTTCATCCGCGTTGGCGGAAAGAATATCGATTTTATCACCCGATAAAATCCAGTTATTCATCAGGTTCATCCCGTCTTCGCGCATCCATTTTGCCGTATCTTCAATCACCACATGCATATTCGGATGCTTAGCAATAATCTCTTTCGCGCCCTGAGTACGAAACCGAGTCGCGTCATTGCTCAGTAAGCCTTTCATGATGGCGACGTTCACCGAAGGGCGATCTTTAACCCTGTCCGCAAGATATTGCATTTGCAGGCGTCCGGCTTCAATTTCATTGCTGCCAATATAGCTGACGCCATTTCCCATTTCGGAATCAGACGGCATACGGTTAAGATAAATAAGCGGAATTTTAGCAGCACGCGCGGCGTCAGAAACGTTTTTTGTCCCCTGAGTGTCAACCGGGTTAACAATAATGACGTCAACTTTTGCATTAATAAAGTTTTGCACCTGGCTTAATTGTTTATCTACTGCGCCTTGTGCATCTTCAAATTGCAATTTCATATCCGGATAGGTTTTCGATCTTTCAATGACGTAGCCTCTCAGCCGCGAAAGAAATACATCATCCATTTGGGCAATACTGACCCCAACCTGAAGCGCAAATGCCGACGGGCTGAGCGAAATTAATGCCAGAGACAATAAGATTATCTTTTTCATCATTACGATATCCTGTACGGCTGGGGATATTACAGCCAGCCCCTCAATCGTTTTCAAAGCATTAAATCCAGGCGGATGGCCTGGAACCGGGCAGAGCAGACCGCAAGGCGGATGGTGGATTTCTATTCCAGCGTGACGACGCTGTGGGTATCCGCCGACAGCTGTGCAGCATCCGCCAGCTTCAGGGCGAGGCAGCCGTCCCGAACCGTAACCGGCATAGTCCTGTCATCAGCAACAGCAGTAATAAAAGCATCCATTTCATGACGATAGGCATCGGTATAGCGCTGCATAAAGAAGTCGAGCAGCGGCCCGCGTACTTCGGTTTCCGTCGCGCTGAAGCGACGAACGGGGGTTTCTCGCAGGTTATCGTTCATCATCATCCCTGCCGAACCAAACACTTCCATGCGCTGGTCATAGCCGTACACGGCCCGGCGGCTACAGTTGATCTGGCACTGTTTCCCGGATGCTGTGCGCATCTGCACCATGACCGTGTCGTAATCGCCCAGCGCTTCCAGCGAGGGTTCAAACAGGCGGCTGGCAACGGCAAAAACCTCCGTCGGCTCTTCGCCCAAAAACCATCTGGCAAGGTCGAAATCATGGATAACCATGTCACGGAAAATGCCGCCGGAGGTTTTCAGATAGCCCATTGGTGCCAGGCCAGGATCGCGGCTGGCGATCAGCAACTGGTGAAAGTCGCCAATGTCGCCCTGCTGAATGCGACGATGCATCTCGCTGAAACCGGGATCAAAACGGCGATTGAAGCCCAGCATCACCCGATTCGCCTTATCGCCCAGCGCTTTTTCGGCGGCATACGCTTTGGCAATATCAAGATCGACCGGCTTCTCACATAATACTGCTTTGCCCGCTTTCGCCGCCGCCAGCATCAGATCGATGTGGGTATGCGTTGGCGTACCGATAACCACGGCATCAATATCAGGATGGTGGATCGCTTCCAGCGGATCGGCCAGCGCAATGCCGCCAAACGCCGCCGTCAGTGCCTGAGCGTTTTCAATTAACGGATCGGCGACGGCTGCCAGTATCGCCCCTTTATGTTGTGCAACGTTTGCAGCGTGCACCTGTCCAATACGGCCTGCGCCGAGCATCGCGACTCTGATCATTGTTAACTCCGGGTAAGAGGGTAATTATTATTTTTAAGGTGTCTGGCTCATCAGGTCGTCGAGCGCCAGCTGCTGATGATTGACCACCAGCGCGGTATCAAGCTGACCCGTGTAGAAATCGACTATATTGCTGGCGGCGGAAACCGACATACGCATCGCCGCTTCTGCGGTAAGGCCAGCGGAGTGCGGGCTGAGGATCAGGCGATCGCTTTGCGCCAGCAGTGCCGCGCTCAGATCCGCAGGCTCCTGCTTCAGCACGTCCAGCCCTGCTCCACCCAGATGCTCTTGTTGCAGCGCTTCGGCCAGCGCATCCTCATCGACGATGCCGCCACGCGCGGTATTAATCAGCAAGGCGCCGCGCTTCATCATTGCAAGCTCTGCCTTGCCGATAACCGGTTTTTCGCCACTTAGCGGCAAATGGACAGTGACGGCATCGGCGATCTTCAGGCCTTCCCCGATGTCACCCACGCGCTGCACGCCATGTTCGGTAAAAACGTCGTCCGGCAGGTAGGGATCGTAAGCGATAACTTCCATGCGAAAACTGGCTGCCAGGCGAGCGACTTCCCGTCCGATACGACCAAATCCCAGTACGAACAGCCTCCGGCCTGCCACTTCAACCGCTGAAAAACCGTTGCGGCAGTTCCATTCACCCTGACGGATGCTGCGGTCGAAGTAGCAAACACGTTTCGCCACGGCCAGCAGCAGCGTTAGCGTATGCTCGGCGACCGAGAGCGAATTGACGTTGCCGACCACCGTCAGCGGAATGTTGCGTTCAGTTAGTGCATTTACATCAACCGAGTCAAAGCCCACGCCGTGACGGGAAACAATCTGCAACCGATCGGCGGCTGCAATCTCTTTAGCGGTCAGCAGCTGCGTGCGGATCAGCAGGGCATCCGCCTCGGCGAGATAAGGCGCGTAGCTTTCCACGCTAACCTCCGGCACCAGATGAAAAGTGAAGCCCGGCGCGTTACGCAGCACATCCAGCCCGGCCTGGTGAATTTTTCCTGCAACCAGTACATGCGGCATATCAGTAGCCTCCTGACTGAGCCGGAGGCGCTGTACGCTGTCCGTCATTCAGCTCGCGAAACTGCTGGACGCTGGCGGCGGCGGCGGTGCGAAGCAGCTGGACGTCGTTCGAGACGGTGACCAGGTCGAATCCCCATTCCGCTGCTTTAGCCGCATAGGCTGCGGTGCCGTTGTGCAGGCCCGCTTTTTTACCGGCACGATGCGCGGCGTCGAGAACGTGTTTGATCGCCGCAACAATGTCCGGCTCATCCCGATCGAAGCCGGTGCGGTATTGACGTCCGGTCAGGCCGAGCGTCAGGTCGGCAGGCCCGATATAGATGCCGTCCAGCCCCGGCGTCGCAACAATGGCTTCGATATTTTCAACCGCTTCGGCCGTTTCAATCATGGCGAAGCAGACGACGTGCTGGTCCGCGTGCTGACCGTAATCCTGCCCGGCTGAAATCGTCACGCGAGTCGGCCCAAAACTGCGGCTGCCTGCTGGTGGATAACGCACGCAGGAGACCAGTGCACGCGCCTGTTCTGCCGTACTGACCATCGGGCAGATAATTCCCCATGCGCCCGCATCCAGCGCTTTCATAATGATGCCCGGCTCCAGCCAGGGAACCCGCACCATCGGCGCCACGCCGCTGGCCCGCATCGCCTGTAACATCTGTTTCGCTTCTTCATAACCCACAAAACCGTGCTGTAAATCAATGGTGACCGAGTCATAGCCCTGTTCGGCGATAATCTCAGCGGTAAAGGTGTTACCGATACTCAGCCAGCCATTCAGCACGGTTTGACCGGCTTCCCAGCGCTGTTTGATGTTATGCAGTTTCATGCCTTCTCCTCACAGAACCACCTGGGCCAGTTTGACGTTCATGTAGTCATGAATGCCTTCCGAGCCGCCTTCACGCCCCATCCCGCTCGCTTTAATACCGCCAAAAGGCGCTTCGGCAGCGGCCAGCGCGTAGCTATTTATCCCCACCATGCCTGATTCAAAACGCGCGATGGTTTCACGAATTAATGCCGGATCGCGCGTAAACGCGTAGGCGGAGAGCGCAAAGTCAGAGCCGTTGACCCGACGCCACAGATCGTCCGTCTCCTTAAACGAAGTGATGGCTGCAATCGGGCCGAAATTCTCTTCCGCGATAGCGAGCGCCTCGTCAGGAACATCCGCAATGACGGTGGGCGCATAGAAGAAGCCGCCATTGTTCTCGATGCGCTGACCGCCGGTGACGACTCTTGCTCCCCGTTTACGGGCATCCGCAACGATGCTTTCAATCGCTTCAAGACGGCGGATGTTGATCAGCGGGCCCATTTGGGTCTCTTTGTCCTGCCCGTAGCCGACCCTTAGCTGGCTGGCGCGGCTGGCGAAGCCTTCAACGAAGGCGTCATACAGGCTTTCATGCACGTAGAAGCGATCGCAGGTCACGCAAACCTGACCACAGTTGGCGAATTTGGTGGCGACCGACAGATCCAGCGCCTTCTCAAGATCGGCATCGGCATAAACGATCGCTGGCGCGTTGCCCCCCAGCTCCATGCTGAGCCGCTTGATGGTTGCGGCTGAGTCGCGGATCATCTGCTGTCCAAGCTGGGTTGATCCGGTTAACGACACTTTTTTGACCACGGGTGATGAAATAAGCGGTTCGTAAGTGGCCGAGGTTGGCCCCACCACCAGATTGGCGACGCCTGGCGGCAGCCCCGCTTTACGCAGACATTCAAAAATCATCATTGCCGAGCCAGGCACTTCGCTGGAAGGACGCAGCACAACGGTACAGCCCGCGGCCAGCGCGGGTGCCAGTTTGCGAGCCACCAGCACCACCGGAAAATTCCATGCGGTAAATGCGGCGACTACCCCTATCGGCTCGTGAGAAATTTCACACCGCCCGCCAGGCACGCGACTCTCGACAATGCGGCCGTAAATCCGCCGCGCTTCTTCCGCATGCCAGACAAACTGATCGACAGAAAGCTCCCATTCGCGTTTGGCCTGAGCAACCGGCTTGCCGCTCTCTTGGGAGATCACTAAGGCCGCCTGTGCGGTTGCCGCGACCATTTCAGCCGCTACACGCTGCAAGATATCGGCGCGCTCCCAGCCGGACGTCCCTTTCCAGCTGGCGAAAGCCCGATCCGCGCTGTGCAGGGCTTCTTCAGTATCCGCAACTGACGCGCCCTGAAGGGTGCCCAGCTGGCTGTTGTTACCTGGATCGATCACGCTGACCACTTCGCTACCGCTTCCCGTGCGCCATCTGCCATTAATAAACTGTCCGAAATTGTCATACATGGTGTGCTTTCCTCCGGCATCCGAGCCAGGTCGGTCAGACCGCCTGCTCATCGTTGCATCTGCCTGAAACGCTCCTGTTAAACGCGCAGAAACCGTCACAGCAGCATCAATATTTGCAATATTAGGATCACAGCAATAAAAATTGCAATAGCGTCAAACCGACAACTCCAACTGCAAAAAGAACTTTAAAAACCTTAATAATCAATAGAATAAAAATAAAAAGAGTATTAATTTTTCATTTGAACTTTGAAATGAAATCTATTTTTTAGAGACGAATCACAAATTCCACTGGTAAATTTTCCCTGCCGCCAGCAAATGCGTTAGAAATAGTTGCATGCGAGTTTTACTTGCAATTTTTATTGCTGTAGCGTGCTGGCATGACTGGCAACTGCCTGAGAAGGAATGAAGTAATGGGAAAAGCGAAAGACGTTCAGGCTGCACCGAAGCCGCTGCCGCACAATACTTATGAGCAAATTGTTAATGAAATTACCCAGCGCTATCCGCAGCTGTCGGAGCGGCATCAGCAGGCCGCCCGTTATATAACGCAAAATCCTAATACGGTGGCGCTGGAGTCGATTAACGCCGTGGCGGCTAAATGCGGCATGCACCCTTCGGTGCTGGTCCGTTTTGCCCAGGTGTTTGGCTACAGCGGTTTTAAGCAGATGCAGGGCGTGTTTCAAACGCGGCTGGCGACGGCAGCGCCTGGCTATAACGAACGCATTACCGCGTTGGAAAGCGATCTGAAAAAGAATGATGAGAAAGGCAGCTTTGGCTTTCTGCAAAGCCTGGTCATCAGAGATATCGCTACCTTGCATGAACTGCTCAACAACGTGGCAGAAAAGGATCTGGATGAAACAGCCACGCTGCTTAAGAACGCCGAAACGATTTATATCGCTGGTCAGCTGCGATCGGAACCTGTCGCTTCCCTGCTGCGCTATATGCTGACCATGCTGAACCGGCGCGTGATCCTGCTGGACTCCGCGGGTGGCCTGGCCCCGCAGATGGCCAACAATATGCGTGATAACGACGTGTTGATCGCTATCGCCTTTCGCCATTATGCAAAAGAGGTGATTACGATTGCCGATGATGCAGGCGCAAGAAACATTCCGGTAATTGCGATTACCGACGGCCAGCTCTCGCCGCTGGCAAAAAATGCTCAGGTGCTGTTTACCCTTCCTGAAGAGGAATACAGCTTTTCGCGATCGCTGGCCGCGCCGGTTTGCCTGGCTCAAAGCATTGCCATGGCGCTGGCAGCCGCATTACAGCCGGAGCACGAGCAGCCGCGAATTGAAACCATTACCGAAAGAGAAAAGCGTGCAGAAGGTCGTAAACGTAACCGCGCCTGATTGAGCCCATAAGATCCCCGCTATGACCACCGGGGATCTTATCGCCTGAATTTGCAACTTTTGTTGCATATGAAATATTTAAGCAATTAACGCTGTAACAATAAACTGTGATGCTGTTCTCTGGCGTCCTCTCAGAGTGAGAAAGATATGGCTACGATTCGTTGCACGACAGCTCAGGCGATAGTTCGCTATCTGAGTCAACAATTTACCGAAGTGGATGGCAAACGTGTTCCGCTTTTTCCCGGGGTTTACGGCATTTTTGGTCATGGCAATGTGACCTGCCTTGGCGAAGCGCTTGAAGCCGTTCAGGATACGCTGCCGACCTGGCGCGGCCAGAACGAGCAGTCGATGGGCTTTGCCGCGGTGGGTTTTGCCAAAGCGATGGTTCGCCGCCAAATTATGGTGGTCACCGCCTCAATTGGCCCTGGCACCACCAATTTGCTGACCGCCGCGGGCGTTGCGCATACCAGCCGTCTGCCGATGCTAATGATTTGCGGCGACAGCTTTGCCCGGCGCCATCCCGACCCGGTGATGCAGCAGGTTGAGCATTTCAGTAATCCCACGCAAACCGTCAACGATGCTTTCAAATCGGTCACTCGCTATTGGGATCGTATTACCTGGCCGGAACAGATCCTCTCTTCGCTGCCGCAGGCGGTGGCCACCATGCTGGATCCGGGCGAATGCGGCCCGGCATTTATCGGCGTTTGCCAGGATGTTCAGGAGATGGCGTGGGATTATCCGGAAGCATTTTTCCAGCCGCGTCTGCATTCGATGCCGCGCCCACGTCCGGATCGTCTGGTGCTGGCGCAGGCGGTCGAGCGCCTGAAACAGGCAAAACGGCCGCTGATTATTTCCGGCGGTGGCGTGCGTTATTCGCAGGCCGAAGCGGTGCTGGAAGAATTTGCGCTGGCGCACGGTATTCCGGTAGTAGAAACCATCGCCGGTAAAGGCGCCTTTACTCACGATCATCCCGCGCATATGGGGCCGATTGGCATTTTGGGTTCAACCTCTGCTAACGAGCTTGCCGCTCATGCCGACGTGATCCTCGCCGTGGGTACGCGTCTGATGGATTTTGTCACCGGCTCCTGGACGGTGTTCGACCATAAAGCTCAGTTTATCGCGCTTAACGCCGCGCGTTTCGACGCTCATAAGCACTTTTCCCTCCCGCTGGTATGCGATGCCCGCGAAGGGCTCAGTGAACTGCACGCCGCGCTGGGCGAATGGGAAGCCGATGCCGCCTGGCTGGAAAGAGGCCGCAAAGCTTTTGCCGGGTGGAATGCACTGATCGCCGGACAGCAGGAACGCACCACCGGCAACGACGATCCCACTTATGCGCAGGTTGTCGGCGTGGTGAACGCGCAGGCGGCACCGGAAGATTACATTATCAGCGCGGCAGGCGGTTTGCCTGGCGAGCTGGTGAAGGGCTGGCGCGTCAAAAACAGCGGCACCTTCGACTGCGAATTCGGTTTCTCCTGCATGGGATATGAACTCTCCGCAGGCTGGGGCGTGGCCATGACCGAACAGGATCGGGATGTGTTCGTGATGATTGGCGACGGCACCTACATGATGATGAATTCGGATATCTATTCCAGCGTGCTCTCCGGCCATAAATTTATTCTGCTGGTCTGCGACAACGGCGGCTTTGCGGTGATTAACCGGCTTCAGAATGCCAAAGGCGGTGCCTCCTTCAATAATCTGCTGAAAGATTGTCGGGTCAAAGAACCCTTCCATGTCGATTTTGTCGCCAATGCGCAATCAATGGGCGCGCTGGCCCGTAAAGTCACCTCGCTGAACGAGCTGGAAGAAGCGATTCAGTGGGCGAAAGACAACGATCGCACGACGGTGATTTGCATTTCTACTCATCCTTACAGCTGGACGCCGGGCGATGCATGGTGGGACGTCGGCGTGCCGGAAGTGAGCGCTCGTGAAAGCGTTAATGAAGCCCGCGCGGCTCATGTTGAAGGACGTAAAAAACAGCGGCTCGGCCTTTGACAGGGAATAACAAAAGGGTGCTTAAAGCGAAACCCGGCATCGCGCCGATTGCCTGGCCGAATGACGCTCTTCCCCAGCTGGATGGCGACACGCCGCTGAAGTATGCCCGTATTGGCTATAACACCCTGCACAGCGCACTCTGCGCGGCAGGATATCATCTCGTTCAAGGAGTCATCTGATGAGTCAGTTAACAGGAAAAGTTGCCGTTGTTACCGGTGGCACCCAAGGGCTAGGCGCCGCTATCGCCCGTCATTTCATGCAGCAGGGCGCCGCTGGCGTGGTTATCTGTGGACGAAATCAGGCTAAGGGTGAGGAGATAGCCGCCCAGCTGAGCGAAGCAGGCCGAACTCGTGTGGTATTTGTACGCGCCGATTTATCTTCTGTGGAAGATTGTCGTCAGGTTATTGCGAAAACAGACGAGCTGTTTGGCAAAGTTGACGTGCTGGTTAACGCAGGCGGCATGACCGATCGCGGCACCATACTGGACACTGAGCCGGAGCTGTTCGACAAGATGTTTGCAACCAACGTGCGTGGCCCCTTCTTCCTGATGCAGGAGACAATCAAAATTATGCGCCGGGAGAACACTGAAGGCGCAATAGTGAATATTTGCTCCATGTCTGGCCTGGCGGGCCAGCCGTTTATTGCCGCTTACTGCTCATCGAAAGGGGCGCTGGCGACGTTAACCCGTAACACGGCCTACGCGCTTTTGCGTAATCGTATCCGCGTCAATGCGCTGAATATTGGCTGGATGGCGTCGGAAGGCGAAGACCGCATCATGAAGCAGTATCACGGCGCAGAAGACAACTGGCTGGAAAAAGCGGCGGCGGAACAACCTTTTGGCCGCCTGATTAAGCCCGAAGAAGTGGCGGAAGCCGTCACCTTCCTGGCCAGTACTGCCTCCGGCGTCATGACCGGTTCGGTAATCAACTATGACCAGTCAGTCTGGGGCGGTTATGACCAGGCGGCTTCTCCAGCAGCTCCGCTTTAAGGCATCGTCTTTCAGCCTGTTCAGGCAGGCTGAAAAAACCTTTAACGGCGCTTTCACTGGAGATTTGATGGACATTCAGCAAGTCACCGACATCCACTTTTTTTATCAACGGTTTCTGCTGCAAATCCGTTGCACCCGAATATGCCCACGGCAGCCAGCCTTAACCCCTGCTTATTTCTCCCTCTATCCATAAGATATCCTTATCACAACATCTGGCCGGTCTGGCTTTACAACGTCGTTCAGGACGCGTTGCTCACCCTAAAATTCCATCCCTCCGTCAGGCAAACGATTACCTGGCGAGAAAAACGGCCGTTATGCCGCGACAGCGGATTCCGCGCATTAGTTCAGTTGTTAATGTGATCTTAATCACACTTTAGCGGAATTGAAATGAAACAGAGTTTGACATGTGTGAGCAATCTCTATTTCCTAAAGCGCGAATCACGGCACACTGCCGCGGCATTTGATACGGGTGTTTTCGGTTGTGAAAACAGTCCTTCTTCCTCACCGGATAACGACTTAACAAGACCATCTTGCAGGCAGCAGAAAATGGTCATTAAGCATGTGGTAATCTAATGAAATATAAATCTCTGATGGCTGGCGCCCTGGTTGCGCTCTCTTACAGTGCCGCTTCGTTTGCTGCAACCGATGAACCACAATACGTTTCCGACTGGTGGCACCAGAGCGTGAACGTGGTAGGAAGCACCCATACCCGTTTCGGGCCGCAGTTCAATAACGATGTCTACCTCGAGTATGAAGCCTTCGCGAAAAAAGACTGGTTCGATTTCTATGGCTACCTCGATCTGACCAACTTCTTTGGCGTAGGCAACTCAAATGCCAACGGCGTTTTTGACCACGGCTCGCCGATGTTTATGGAGATCGAACCGCGTTTCTCCATCGACAAGCTGACCAACACCGATCTGAGCTTCGGCCCGTTCAAAGAATGGTACTTTGCCAACAACTATATCTACGATATGGGCCGCAACAGCGATAACCGCCAGAATACCTGGTATATGGGTCTGGGCACCGATATCGATACCCATTCCGACATTGGTCTGTCGCTGAACGTCTATGCCAAATATCAGTGGGAAAACTACGGTGCGGCCAATGAAAACAGCTGGGATGGCTATCGCTTCAAGGTGAAATACTTCGTCCCTATCACCACCCTGTGGGGCGGCAAACTGGGTTACGTTGGCTTTACTAACTTTGACTGGGGTTCGGATCTGCGTGATAAAAGCGATGCGTCGCGCACCAGTAACTCTATTGCGTCCAGCCATATCCTGTCACTGGCTTACGACCACTGGCACTACTCTGCCGTGGCCCGTTACTTCCATAACGGCGGACAGTGGGCAGATGGACAGGAGCTGAATTTTGGTAGCGGCCCGTTCGAAGTGAAGTCTACTGGCTGGGGTTATTACCTGGTTGTCGGCTATAACTTCTAATTTCCTGAAGCAATGCTCAACCGCCAGCCGAATGTTCGCGCTGGCGGTTGCCTCAGACGCTACTCAGCCGTTTGCGACGAGTTTTGCGTATATTCTTTGTAATAGTGTTCCATCATCTGTCGCAGCGCCTTACCGATGGCGGCATATTCATATTCATTGAGATTCGCCAGCGAAATACGCCCCGCGGGTTTTAGCGTGCCAAACCCTGTTCCTGGCAGCATAACAATGCCGGTTTCCTCAGCAATGCGGAATAACAGGTCGGTGGGATTTAATGTCTTATTCACCCAGGCTGCAAACTCGTCACCATAAACCTGGCGCGAAATGGCCTCCAGATCCAGCAACGTGTAATAATCCACTTCTTCTTCACTTATGCTATGCGTAATACCCAGCTCACGGTAGAGCACGGCCTGACGGCGTCGAATAATTTCCGATACCGCCGCCTTGTATCCGTTATTGCCATCCATCAGAGCAAACAGGCTGAACAGCACCATCTGTATCTGTTGTGGCGTGGATAATCCGGCCGTATGGTTTAGTGCCACGCTGCGGCTATCTGCAACTACGCGGTCAAGGAAACTCAGTGCGGGGACGTCAGGCGTCAGGGAAAGATAACGTTCGTTAAGGCGATGCTTTTCAGCATCGTTGAGGTTACTGATTTTTTCATCAAGAATATTTTGTCGGTGGGTGGCAATAACGCCCAGCCGCCAGCCTGTTGCGCCAAAATATTTTGAAAAGGAGTAAACCAGAATGGTATTTTGCGGACAGATCGCAAAGAGAGATTTAAAATCGTTGGCGAAAGTCCCGTAAACGTCATCGGTGAGGATGATAAGATCGGGACGCTGCTCCACTATTTTAGTCATCTTTTCCAGCGTGCGATTATCCATTTTTACCGAGGCGGGATTGCTGGGGTTCACACAGAAGAAAATCTTCACCTCAGGATCTAATAATTTATCCAGCTCCTCATCAGGATACTGCCAGTTATTTTCCGGGGAAGCGTTGATCATAACACTCTCCAGCCGGTAATCCTCCAGCTGAGGGATTTCGATATAAGGCGTAAATATCGGTGCCCCCATCGCTACCTTGTCACCTGATTTCACCAGGCCATTGGTACGCAATGTATTAAACAGATAGGTCATAGCCGCCGTCCCGCCTTCTACCGCGAACAAATCCAGGTCCTCGGCAGAGAGCATTCCGCCAATCATCTCTTTAACGATGTACTCACGGGTTATTTTTTCACTAATATGCAGCATCCGCGGCGGCACCGGATAATTAACGCCCAGAATCCCTTCCACCATTTCATGCAAAAAAGCCGAAGCGGAAAGGCCTAACTGATCGCGTACATAGCTGACGGCGCGCGATAAAAAAGCCACGCCTGGCTGTTCGTGGTTATTCGCCAGAAACGCGTCAAAACGGGCTTCAATGCCCTGAATTCTTGGTAAACCGCCTATGCCATGAGGAAGATAGGAGTAGGAGAGCTCAGCTTCTTCGGTGGCAAACAGACCCAGTCGCCAAAAAGCTCTGCGAGGAAGCGTCGCCAGAAAATTGGGATTGCCCCGACCCGCATTGAGCATCAGCCTGTCAGCCTTACTTGAGGCCAGCTCAATTAGCGCATCTTTTAATTCAAACGGACTCAGTGAAGCATATTTTTCATAGGGATTTGACATAACAAGGCTCTCTGTTGAGGAGTTCAGATTCACTGACAGGGATTAGACCAGCGCGACAATTAGCGGACCCAGCAAGGTGAGGAACACGTTGGCTAAACCATAGGTCACTGCGAAAGGTGCTGTTGGAACAGAATTCCCCGCTTTATCAAGAATTTCACCAAAAGCGGGATTGGCGCTACGCGTGCCGGAAAGGGCACCGGCAAAAATGGCCACATTGTCATAACGCAGGACATAGCGACCAATCAGTAGCGTGATCATCAAAGGAACCACGGTGACCACGACGCCGATCAGGAAAATTGAGATGCCGTTTGACATGACGGTCTGTACAGCCTGCAAGCCAGACTGTAGGCCTACCACAGCCACAAAACCGGCCAGTCCCAGATCGCGCAGCAAACCGGAAGCCGGCGTTGGCATATTGCCGCTGAGTGGTTTACGGGCCTGATACCAGCCAAAGATCAGCCCCGCCAGCAGCGCGCCGCCACCGCTGCCAAGCGTCAGAGGCACCGCGCCGATACGCACGACCAGTAGCCCTAATATCAATCCGAAGGAGAGACCCAGGCCATGAAACATCAAATCGGATTTTGGACTTTTAATCAGCAACGGCCCGGCCAGTGCGACAGCGCGCTGAACATCCTGTTCACTGCCGTACAGCGTCACAATGTCGTTTTGTTGAATAACCGTATCGTCTTTAAACGGCAGCAATACTTCTCCGCGCTTTAGCGCAGTGACAAACACACCGTGACGAACATCAACCGAGATTTGCTGACGCAGTTCATCAATTCGCTTACCAATAAACACCGGATTTGTCAGCAAGGCTTCAGACGTCTGCATGACCATTTCTGGCCCCTCTTCAGCTTCCAGCTCTTTTCCCAGCAAAGAGGCTAACGCGATAACGCCTTTACGCCGCCCTACCAGCAGCAATACATCGGTGTCGTTCAGCCGCATTTCAGGCGTGACGGCGATGACCTCGCCTCTACGCTTTATGCGCTCCAGCGTAACGGGATAAAGCGGATCGGCAGCCGACTCCACCGCCGCTACAGTTTTTCCAGCAGCCGGCCCGGCGAGAAATACGCGTCCTACCAGCTCTGGCAGAGCCGGTTCCTGACCCGGTGCCAGCAGACTGGCACCGTGAAGAAGCTCCAGCTCCGCTTTTACCGCATCGTCACGTATCGTACGGCCCATAATTTTGGGCAGAATATTGACGCAAATAATAATCGCGCCCAGAGAGCCAAAGATATAAGTAACGGCATAACCCACGGCCACATTTCCCTGCATTTGTTGCAGCTGCGCCGGATCCAGACTCAATTTAGAAATGGCCGCACTGGCTGTCCCTATAATAGCTGACTGTGTTAGCGCACCGGCAGCAATACCTGCGGCAATACCTTTATCCAGCGCAAAGAATTTCGCCATCGCTACGATCGTTATTAATGAAGAAACAACTAAAATTAGTGCCAGAGCTATTTCACGCAGCGTACGTCGACCTAATGAAGAAAAGAATTTAGGGCCACTTTCAAAACCTACGGCATAGATGAAAAGGGCAAACAAAACATTTTTAATTCCACTATCAATAGTGACCCCGACCTGACTAATTAATACGGAAACCAGCAGTGCACCCGCTACGCCGCCAAGCTGAAATGCGCCAAGTTTAAATTGACCAATCCATGTACCCACAGCGAGCGAAAGGAATAGCGCCAGCTCGGGTGAAAGCCGAAAGATTTCGTGGAGCCAGTTCATAGAAATTATCCTGCAATAAGTTAACGACCGTACGAAAAATACCTGGCCGGAAGAGTAATTTATATTAATAGCGTATTGAGTCGCGACATTCATAAAGCTAGTCGTGATTGCGAAAAAAACAAATTATTTCCTCAACATAAAAATCACATTAATAGCAGTGATAAATTAACGCATAAATATAAAAGAGACATAAATGATGATGCTGTTTTCTGCGCTGGAGATATTTTTCTGTGGTGAGTAACAACAATCATCGATCGCAAAAAAAACAGATAACAGGCAAGATATAGTGATGTAATACAAAAAGTTATGAATTAACCTTCGTGTATTTAGCTTTGCGTATTTACTGTCGCCATTGCAATCATCGCAATAATTTATTCGTCCCCTCTTCTTCCTGCGTTGTTTACTTGCATTCCATTAAATATTACCTTAGTGAAACATTAGATTAACTTATGGTTCATTTATTTCATGCTAACGCGCGGTTTACGCAGGGAAGGAAGAGTTTGAAAATACGGCAACACGCGGGATCTCCTGCGCTGAGTAAATAAATACTTTCTAAACCTCTACCGGGTCATCCTGTTATTTTGTTCCTGACGTCGTATACTCCCCCCCGACTAAAAATTCGTCAGTAAAAGGAAGAGTGATGAGTGCCAAATCCGTTGAAAATGGCGTAAAGCTGCGTCCGCTGGAGCGGGAAGATCTGCGCTTTGTTCACCAGCTTGATAACAATGCCAGCGTGATGCGCTACTGGTTTGAAGAGCCTTATGAAGCTTTTGTGGAGCTGGAGGATCTGTACAGCAAGCATATCCACGATCAGAGCGAACGTCGTTTTGTTGTGGAGTATGAGGGGGATAAAGCTGGCCTGGTCGAGCTGGTGGAAATCAACCATATTCACCGCCGCGCCGAGTTTCAGATTATTATCGCGCCCAGCCATCAGGGCAAAGGGCTGGCGAGCAAAGCGGTCAGGCTTGCCATGGAGTATGGTTTTTCAGTACTGAATCTTTATAAGCTCTATTTGATCGTCGATAAAGAGAACGAAAAAGCGATTCATATTTACCGCAAGCTGGGATTTGAGATTGAGGGAGAACTGATCCACGAGTTCTTTATCAACGGCGAGTATCGCAACACAATTCGTATGTGCATCTTCCAGCAGCAGTATCTGGCAAAGCACAAACCCACCCACGCGATGGTGCAGCCTACGGCGCAATAAGCCTCAAGGCGTAACAAACGGCCCGCGTCATCTCAGGCGCGGGCCGTTTTGCTTAGCGTTACCTGTTAACCCCCACGCGCACCAATTGGATTCAGGATAATGCGTGCGGGTGGTGGCTCAATGCTGTACATGCCGCCGTTAAACGGATCGACCAGCAGCCAGCCGGGGAAGCCGCCCAGCGGAATGTTGCCCAGCAGATACCAGAGGTTAGCCTTCTCTTTCAGCGGGATAGTCTGCGGCACAAAACCGGGCTGCTCCAGCATCAGCAGGAATTTCTTTTTGCCAAAATAGCTGCCGTCGGACTTAGCCAGCGTCACGGTTTTTGGCGTGTAGCCTTCCGCTACCGCCCTGCCCGTTTCATCCTGTACGACGAATTTTGCGCCCTGCGGCCAGCTCTGGATGGTCACGTCCTGGGTTTTATCGCCCACGATAGTCGCACACCCACTCAGTAGCCACGCCGAGGCCAGCGCCAGTAAAAGAAGTCTCATAAGCTTTCCTGCCAGGTTAAATAGTGAGAATAGTCCAGGCGGGTTTGATAATCACGCCCGATGCGATCGGGCGATGATGTAAACCTCAGGAAGCTTTATCGGCAGCGCTGCGCAATAGCTTTAATATCGGCAGGCGTGGTACGGCAGCAGCCACCAATCAGTTTTGCCCCGGCGGCCTGCCAGTCGGCAAGATTATCGATCAGCGTGCAGGTTGAGGCATCGCTGTGCCAGCGTTTACTGATGGCGTCATACTGCTCACCCGAATTGGGATAGACCACCAGCGGCTTTTCGCTTAGTGCTGAGAAGACCTTCAGCGCAGCCGTCACCTTATCCAGCGCGATGCAGTTGATGCCCAGCGCCACCACCTGAGGAACGTTATCCAGAAACGCCAGCACATCGGCCAGCGGCGTACCGTCGCTAAGATGGTCGCTGTCTCGCAGCGTGAACGAGAACCAGGCGGGGGTAGCTGGAAACGCCTGTAGTAAAGCCACCAGCGCCTGGATCTCCGCGAATGAAGGCAGCGTTTCACAGGCAAGGATATCCGCCCCCGCCGCCACCAGCGCCTCAATTCGCGGACGGTGGAAAGCCATCATCTCCTGCTGAGGCAGAGCATAATCGCCGCGATATTCCGAGCCGTCGGCAAGATAAGCGCCATAAGGCCCGACCGATCCGGCCACCAGCAAAGCGGCACCCTCCGGTTGCGTCGCCAGGTAGTCTGTTCTGGCGCGGCTCGCCAGCTCAACGCTTCTGGCAATTAACTCAAGCGATTTTTCTTCACTCAGGCCACGCTTCGCAAAACCCTGCGGCGTCGCCTGATAGCTGGCGGTGATCGCCACCTGCGCGCCCGCGCTGAAATAGTCGTAATGCACCTGATAAATCAGTTCCGGGTTTTCAATCAGCACTTTAGCAGACCACAGCGCATCGCTTAAATCGCAGCCCCGCGCTTCCAGTTCGGTCGCCATTGCGCCATCCAGCACCAGGCCGGAAGCCACCAGCCTTGTAATATCAGTCAGGGACATGCTGAACCTCCTTTGCCAGCTCGCGTTTTCTCACCAGCTGCGTGAAATAGTAAGCGCCATAGCAGAGCGCGACAAAAGGCAGACCGCAGTACAACGCAATACGCTGTTCAGGATCGAACGCCAGCCCGATGCAGGCCAGCAGGCAGAGCAAAAAGCCCAGCACCGGCGTCAATGGATACCACGGCGCGCGGTACTTCAGATCCGACAGCGGTTTGCCCGCACGCAAATGTGCACGACGGAAAAAGTAGTGGGAAGCGCAGATACTCAGCCAGACGGCGACCACGGCAAAACCGGAGATAGCCGACAGCGCCACGAACACCGTGTCTGGCGCAATCACGCTGGAAAACAGCGCCAGCAGCCCACCCAGCATACTGACGGAAATCGCCATCAGCGGAATGCCGCGGCGCGTCAGCTTAGCAAAGCAACGAGGCAGCGTTTGCTGATTAGAGAGCGACCACAGCATGCGGCCTGACGCATACAGGCCTGAGTTAGCGGCAGAAAGAATGGCTGTCAGGATCACAAAGTTAAAAATATCGGCGGCATAAGGAATGCCAATCTTTTCAAATACCAGAACAAACGGACTTTTGACGATCCCGGCCTGATCCATTGGGATCAGCGCCGCCAGGATCAATACGGTACCAATAAAGAAGATGATCAGGCGGGCAACGGTGGTACGGATAGCCAGCGGCAGAACCTTGTGCGGGTTTTCCGTTTCGCCTGCGGCGATGCCGATCAGTTCAGTACCGGAAAATGCAAAGTTGACCGCCACCATCGTCATTAAAATCGGCAGTCCGCCATGGGGCAGCCAGCCAGAAGCGGTCAGGTTATGGAAGAACGGCGCGCTGCTGCCATCTTTTAACGGAATAAAGCCGAACATGGCGGCTCCGCCCAGTACGATAAACGCCAGAATGGTGATCACTTTAATCACCGAAAACCAGAACTCACCTTCGGCGAAAAAGCGTGAGGAAACCACATTCAGCATAAAAATTAGCACGCAGAACAGCAGGCACCACAGCCAGACAGGCGAGTCAGGGAACCAGTATTGCATACAGAAAGCGGCGGCGGTCAGGCTTGATCCCAACGCCACGGTCCAGGTAAGCCAGTAAAGCCAGGCAACGGTATACCCCGTCGCCGGGCCAAGATAGCGTGCGGCGTAAACGTGGAACGCACCGGTCTCGGGCATGGCCACGGAAAGCTCGCCAAGGCTCAGCATGACCAGGTAGACCACCAGCGCGCCAATCAGATAAGCCAGCAGCGTGCCCGCTGCGCCGGTGGTTGAAATTATGTAGCCGGTGTTGAAAAACAGGCCGGTGCCGATGACGCCGCCAAGAGAGAGCATCACCAGATGGCGCGCTTTCATGCTGCGTTTGAACTGTTGCGTGTTGTCCTGCTGGGTTTGTTGCATTGCTGTGTTATCCGTATAGACGTCTAAACTTCCACTCAGTCAGCGTTATACCTGGTCTACAGCAGTAAAGCAACGTTACAGATCGCAGGGAGATGCAGGATGCCAGCGCACTCTCTGGCGAGACGCGCTGAATCGCTTAGGGAGGAGATCAGTCGAACATGTGTTCGAGATAACGTTCAAGCGCGGCGCGCGAGCTGAAGCCGTGAGGAATGCCGTAATGATCCTGACTGTCTCCCACCAGATACATGGGGAACTGCACATAGTGCTCGCAGGTTTTAATCTCCGATGCCGGAACGGCAAAGCTGTGGCTTTTTTCCTTTAACGTAGGATGAATCACCAGCGCGGTGCGGCCCAAACGTGCTTCGCGGTTGACATAAACGTAACTGTCGCCACGGCGAAATCCGTAAGCTTTTGCCGTTACGGCATCCATCTCAAATCCCGCTTTTTCCAGTACGCGAGCGACCTCATCAGGGCGTAAATACATGTTTAATCCTCTAATACTTGCCAACCCCGCCACCTTACCTCAGCGCCAGGGCGCAGGGCTTTCGGAATTGTCCACAAACGGCACTGAACAGGACCAGCGCCATTAAAAATCTCTCTGATAGTCTATAGTAAAGAGTACGAATCATTTCCACGGGAGATAAAAATGTTTAACCGGACGACCAAAAATGAAGACATTGATATCAATCAGGACGTCGCTCAGTTAGCCGATACCCTCGACGATTTGCTGAAATCTTACGGTAGCAAAGCTCAGGATGAGGTTGACGGCGCCCGCTCAAGAGCGGAAGCCCTGCTGAAGGAAACACGCGCCAAACTGCATGGCCGTAATCGTGTGACTCAGGTTGCCAAAGAAGCCACGCAACAGGTTGACACTTACGTTCGTGACAAGCCATGGCACGGTGTCGGTATTGGTACAGCTTTAGGTATTTTTGTTGGGGCGTTAATTGCCACAACCACGACTACCCGCAACTAATTCAGTCTACGCTTATCATCCCCGCGCTGCGGGGATTTTTTTTGCCTGAAGCCGGGAGGCAGAGATATCAGGTCCAATTTGGGAAACGCCTTCAGCAATAATGGCGAAATTTTCACCCTCTCTCTTAACCTAATCTACAATTTTTTACAGTAAAACTTTCTCAATTTTTTTTATTTCCGCTTCAGGCCAGGCTTCTCAAGGGTTCCACCCGCTTCGCTGATAAAATACCACATCTTGTGCGGTTGCAATGCAACAGCACTACATCTAGTATTTAAAACATCAAATCGACCACAACATGTGGCCCGCAACGGCATCGAAAACAGTAAACCGTGCCGGGCTCCAACCCACCTGAAGGGTAATACGAATCATGCGCATTATTATTTACACTAAAAATAACTGTGTCCAGTGCAATGCGACGAAAAATGCGATGGACAAGCAGGGTATCGATTATCAGCTGGTGAATCTTGATCATGAACCTGCTGCGGTAGAAACGCTGAAATCGTTGGGCTATCGCCAGGTGCCGGTGGTGATGGCCGAAGAAGAGCACTGGAGCGGTTTTCGCCCCGATAAAATTTCTGCATTAAGCCATGCGGCACTGCGAGGCTGAGCCAATGTCCATACTGGTTTATTTTTCCAGCCAGTCGGAAAACACTCACCGCTTCGTCGTCCGTACCGGCCTGCCCGCCCGGCGCATCCCGCTGGATAGCAATCGGCGTTTGCAGGTACAGGAACCCTATATTTTAGTGGTTCCCAGCTATGGCGGCGGTACCGCCCGTGGCGCGGTGCCTAAACAAGTCATTCAATTTCTAAACGATGTCAGTAATCGCCAGCTAATCCGTGGCGTCATTGCGGCGGGCAACCGCAACTTTGGCGAAGGCTACTGCCTGGCGGGCAGCATTATTGCGCAAAAATGTCAGGTTCCCTGCCTGTATCGCTTTGAGCTGCTGGGCACCGCCGACGACATCGCGAACGTTCATCACGGAGTAACCCAATTGTGGCTGCAACAGAAAGCACACTCATAACCCCTAATGCGGTCGCCGCGGATTATCATTCGCTGAACGCGATGCTTAACCTCTACGATGCTGACGGACGTATTCAGTTCGAGAAGGATGCCGAAGCGACCCGGCAATATTTTCTGCAGCACGTGCTGCCAAACAGCGTCACTTTCGACTCAGTTAGTGAACGCTTACAGTATCTGGTTGCCGAAGGTTATTACGAAGCCGACGTGCTTAACGCCTATCCTTTCGATTTCGTTAATACGCTGTTTGAACAGGCTTATCAGCATCGCTTCCGTTTCAAAACCTTCCTCGGTGCCTGGAAGTTTTACACCAGCTACACGCTGAAAACCTTTGACGGCAAACGCTATCTGGAAGGGTTTACTGAACGTGTCTGTATGGTGGCGCTGACGCTGGCAAAAGGCGATGCCGTTCTGGCGACGGCATTGATGGAAGAGATCCTTTCGGGCCGTTTTCAGCCTGCAACGCCAACGTTTCTGAACTGCGGCAAGCAGCAGCGCGGCGAGTTAGTTTCCTGTTTTCTACTGCGCATTGAAGACAACATGGAATCTATCGGACGTTCGGTTAACTCTGCGTTACAGCTCTCCAAACGCGGCGGCGGCGTGGCGTTTCTGTTGTCGAACCTGCGTGAAGCGGGCGCGCCAATCAAGCGTATTGAAAACCAGTCATCGGGCGTGATCCCCGTGATGAAAATGCTGGAAGATGCTTTTTCCTATGCCAATCAGCTTGGCGCTCGTCAGGGCGCGGGCGCGGTCTATCTGCACGCGCATCATCCCGATATATTGCGTTTCCTTGATACCAAACGTGAAAACGCCGACGAGAAAATCCGTATTAAAACGCTGTCGCTGGGCGTGGTGATCCCGGATATCACCTTCCAGCTGGCGCGCGACAATCAGCCGATGGCGCTGTTCTCTCCTTATGACGTAGAGCGGATTTACGGCCTGCCGTTTGCGGATATCAGCATCAGCGAGAAATATGAAGAAATGCTGGCCGACGAGCGTATTCGTCGTACCTTTATTAATCCACGCGAATTCTTTCAGACGCTGGCGGAAATCCAGTTTGAATCGGGCTATCCGTATATCATGTTTGAAGATACGGTGAATCGCGCCAACCCGATTCAGGGACGGATTAACATGAGCAATCTTTGTTCAGAAATCCTTCAGGTTAATACGCCGACCGAATACAACGACGATCTCAGCTATCGCCATATCGGCAAGGATATCTCCTGCAACCTGGGATCGCTGAATATTGCCCATACCATGGATTCGCCCGATTTTGCCCGCACCGTCGAAATCGCGGTACGCGGCCTGACCGCCGTTTCTAATCAGAGTCATATTCACTCGGTGCCATCGATTGAGAAAGGCAACGCCCAGTCGCATGCTATCGGCCTGGGGCAAATGAACCTGCACGGCTATCTGGCGCGTGAAGGGATTCAGTATGGTTCAGACGCGGCACTGGACTTCACCAACCTCTATTTCTATACCATTACCTACCACGCGCTGCGCACCTCTAACCTGATTGCTCAGGAGCGCGGTGAACGCTTTGCCGGTTTCGAGCATTCCCGCTACGCCAGCGGCGAATACTTTGAACAGTACGTCAGTCAAAGCTGGCAGCCACGCACGCCCGAAGCCGCCGCCCTGTTCCGTAAAGCCGGTATTACGCTACCGACCCAACAGGCGTGGCAGCAGCTGCGTGAAGCGGTGATGCAGCACGGTATTTATAACCAGAACCTACAGGCTATTCCGCCGACCGGTTCGATTTCCTACATTAACCACGCCACGTCGAGCATTCACCCGATCGTTTCCCGCATTGAGATCCGCAAAGAAGGGAAAACGGGCCGCGTCTATTATCCGGCCCCCTTTATGAACAACGACAATCAGGCGCTGTACCGTGATGCGTACGACATTGGGCCTGAGGCCATTATCGATACCTATGCCGAGGCGACTCGCCATGTCGATCAGGGCCTGTCTCTGACGCTGTTTTTCCGTGATACCGCCACCACGCGCGATATCAACAAGGCGCAGATTTACGCCTGGAAAAAAGGCATCAAGACGCTGTATTACATTCGTCTGCGACAGATGGCGCTGATGGGAACCGAAGTCGAAGGCTGCGTTTCCTGCTCGCTGTAGTTACCCCACGGAAGAAATGAGAATGAAATTAAAACGTGTTCACGCCATTAACTGGAACCAGATTGAGGATGAGAAAGACCTGGAGGTCTGGAACCGTCTGACCTCTAACTTCTGGCTGCCGGAAAAAGTTCCGCTGTCGAACGATATTCCTGCGTGGAATACCCTTAATGCGGAAGAACAGCGCCTCACTATCCGTGTTTTTACCGGACTGACGCTGCTGGATACCATTCAGAATACCGTTGGCGCTCCGGCACTGATGGAAGACGCGCTGACGCCGCATGAAGAAGCCGTCATGTCCAATATCAGCTTTATGGAAGCGGTACATGCGCGCTCTTACAGTTCGATCTTCTCCACGCTGTGCCACACCAGTGATGTGGATGCGGCCTACGCGTGGAGCGAGGAAAGCGCCTCGTTGCAGCGTAAGGCAGATATCGTGCTGGAGCATTATCACCATGACGATCCGCTGAAGAAGAAAATCGCCAGCGTTTTCCTGGAGTCTTTTCTGTTCTATTCCGGCTTTTATTTGCCAATGTACTGGTCAAGCCGCGGCAAGCTGACCAATACCGCCGACTTGATTCGCCTGATTATTAAAGATGAGGCGGTGCACGGCTACTATATTGGTTATAAGTACCAGAAAGCGCTGGAAAAACAGAGCCAGGAACGGCGTGATGAACTGCAACAGTTTGCTATCGAGCTGCTGCTGGCGCTCTACGAGAACGAACTGGCTTACACTGCCGAGCTTTACGATGGCGTAGGCTGGACGGAAGAGGTCAATAAGTTCCTGCATTACAATGCAAATAAAGCCCTGATGAACCTCGGCTATGAGGCGCTCTTCCCCGCTGAGCTGACCGATGTGAACCCGGCTATCCTTTCGGCTCTGTCGCCCAATGCCGATGAAAATCACGATTTCTTCTCCGGCTCCGGTTCGTCATATGTGATGGGCAAGGCGGTTGATACCGAAGACGAAGACTGGAACTTCTGACCGTTAACGGCTGACAAACTCAACGCTAATTATTTTTTATTAATCGATCGTTCAATAAAAAATAATTAGCCCCGTTCAGTCATTTTATTTGTCACTATTTCCCGCCAATGCATTTGCTTTCTGGCAATAATTTCTCATCTGCATGACGTGATAATCACAAAATATTCCTTTTTTTTAGCCCACCACAATTCCCCGCCATCCCTTACCCTCTCTGGCATTTTCAGAGATGCGTGTCTCTCTTTACAACTCAAATAGCTTTACTCAGGGTTGCCTCAGATTCCTAAGTGTGCGAGGGTATAGACCGCTAATATTCGACCAGGACAAACCAGAAATATAAGATAATTAACCGCTAACCAGGAAATTACTTCGTGCATGGCTATTAAACTAGAAGTCAAAAATTTATATAAAGTTTTTGGGGAAAATCCCGATCGTGCCTTTAAGCACATTGAAAAAGGAATCAGCAAAGAAGCGCTGCTGGCGAAAACAGGACTCTCTCTTGGCGTTAAAGATGCCAGTCTGGCCATTGAAGAAGGCGAGATATTCGTGATCATGGGGCTCTCCGGTTCCGGTAAGTCCACTATGGTTCGCCTTCTCAATCGTCTGATAGAACCTACCCGCGGACAGGTAATTATTGACGGCGTCGATATTGCCAAAATATCTGACAGTGAATTACGCGAAGTCCGCCGAAATAAAATCAGCATGGTATTTCAGTCGTTCGCATTAATGCCACATATGACGGTATTAAATAATGCCGCCTTCGGCATGGAATTAGCAGGCATCCCCCTTCAGGAACGACAGGAAAAAGCGTTAGAAGCCTTACGTCAGGTAGGGCTGGATAATTACGCTCATGCTTATCCCGATGAATTATCTGGCGGTATGCGTCAGCGCGTTGGATTAGCCCGCGCGCTGGCGATAAACCCGGATATATTGTTGATGGACGAAGCCTTTTCAGCACTTGATCCGCTTATTCGTACCGAGATGCAGGATGAGCTGGTGAAGCTGCAATCACGCCACCAGCGCACCATTGTCTTTATTTCTCACGATCTGGATGAGGCAATGCGTATTGGCGATCGGATTGCCATTATGCAGGGCGGCGAAGTGGTGCAGGTCGGCACACCGGATGAGATCCTGAATAATCCGGCCAATGACTACGTGAAAACCTTCTTCCGCGGTGTTGATATCAGTCATGTCTTCAGCGCGAAAGATATTGCCCGCCGCGCTGCCGGTTCGCTGATCCGTAAAGCGCCGGGTTTTGGCCCCCGTTCAGCCATCAAGCTGCTACAGGATGCCGACCGCGAATATGGTTACGTGCTGGAAAAACAACGGTTTGTTGGCGTTGTTTCCACCGATTCGCTGAAGGCCGCGCTGGTGGCAGGGGTGGGGCTGGATCAGGCAATTTTGCCTTCTCCCGCCGCGATGCCTGCTGAGACCACGCTCAACGAACTGCTGTCGCATGTCGCGCAGGCTCCCTGCGCGGTGCCGATTATCGGCGAAGATAATCAGTACGTCGGCATTATTTCCAAGGGCATGTTGCTACAGGCATTAGATCGTGAGGGCGCAGCGCAATGAGTGATACCCGCAATCCATGGCAGACCGCCGACGCCGGCAATACGTCTGCCGCTGATGCTACGCAGGCAGCGACCACCACACCGGCCAGTAGCGATCCCTGGGCGGCAGCGTCTTCAGCACCCGCCGATGCTGCGCCCGCCAGTACCGCAGCGAATACAGGAACGGCCGACGCGTGGGGAGCCCCCACAGGCAGCCACGATGTCGCCGCCAGCGGCAGTGACTGGCTGAACAGCGCACCCGCGCCGCAGACAGAACACTTCAGCCTCCTCGATCCTTTTCATAAAACGCTGATCCCACTGGACAGCTGGATTACCAGCGGGATCGACTGGATCGTTTCCCATTTCCGCCCCGTTTTCCAGGGGATTCGCATCCCGGTGGATTACATTCTTAGCACCTTCCAGCATCTGCTAATGGGATTGCCCGCGCCGGTCGCGATTGTGCTGTTTGCGCTTATTGCGTGGCAGATTGCCACCCCGGCCATGGGCATCGCCACGCTGATTTCCCTGATCGTCATCGGTGCTATCGGTGCCTGGTCTCAGGCGATGGTGACGCTGGCGCTGGTGCTCACCGCCCTGCTGTTCTGTATTGTTATTGGGCTTCCGCTGGGGATCTGGCTTGCACGCAGTGAAAAAGCCGCCAAAATCATTCGCCCGATGCTGGACGCGATGCAAACCACGCCCGCCTTTGTCTACCTGGTACCTGTCGTTATGCTGTTTGGTATCGGCAACGTGCCTGGCGTAGTCGTCACAATTATCTTTGCGCTGCCGCCGGTTGTCCGTCTGACCATTCTGGGCATCAAACAGGTTCCGGCCGATTTAACAGAGGCTGCCGAGTCGTTCGGTGCCAATCCGCGCCAGATGCTGTTCAAAGTGCAGCTGCCACTGGCGATGCCCACCATTATGGCTGGCGTAAACCAGACTTTAATGCTGGCGCTGTCGATGGTGGTAATTGCCTCGATGATCGCCGTGGGCGGACTGGGGCAGATGGTTCTGCGAGGCATTGGCCGCCTGGATATGGGGCTGGCGACGGTGGGTGGCGTAGGTATCGTGATCCTCGCTATCATCCTTGACCGCCTGACTCAGTCCATGGGCCGCGACAGCCGCAGCCGTGGCGCTCGTCGCTGGTATGCAACCGGACCTTTAGGGCTGTTTACCCGTCCCTTCCGTAAATAATTCATTCTCATTTCAGGTGGCGTGCGATGCTCGCCACCCGCTCCTTCCCTCAAAATAAAAAAAGGATCTCACTATGCGTAAGACAGCATTGTTAGCCGCCGCATTCACTACGCTCTCCGTCACGCACGTTTATGCCGCGGAGCTGCCGGGGAAAGGTATTACCGTTAAACCGGTGCAAAGCACGATTACGGAAGAAACCTTTCAGACGCTGCTGGTCAGCCGCGCACTGGAGAAACTCGGCTATACCGTCGATGACCCCAGCGAAGTGGACTACAACGTCGGCTATACCTCGCTGGCTTCCGGCGACGGTACGTTTACTGCGGTAAACTGGCAGCCGCTGCATGATGATATGTATAAAGCCGCAGGGGGCGACGCGAAGTTTTTCCGTCAGGGCACGTATGTTCAGGGCGCCGCTCAGGGCTACCTTATCGATAAAAAAACCGCTGAGAAATATCACATCACCCGTATCGACCAGCTGAAAGATCCCAAGCTGGCCAGGCTGTTCGACAGCAACAATGACGGCAAAGCAGATTTGACCGGCTGTACGCCAGGCTGGGGATGTGAAGCGGTGATCAACCATCAGATCCAGGCCTATGGCCTGAGCAATACGGTTGAACATAACCAGGGTAACTACTCGGCCATGATCGCCGATACCCTTACGCGCTTTAAAGAAGGTAAACCCATCCTTTATTACACCTGGACCCCGTACTGGGTAAGTGACGTGCTGGTGCCGGGCCGCGATGTTGTATGGTTACAGGTGCCTTTCTCTGCGATGCCGGGCGCGCAGAAAGAGATGGAGACCAAACTGCCGAACGGCGCTAACTATGGCTTCCCGGTAAATACCATGCACATTGTGGCGAACAAAGCCTGGACGGAGAAAAACCCTGCGGCCGCGAAACTGTTTTCCGAGATGAAATTACCGATTGCGGACATTAATGCCCAGAATTCTCGTATGCATCAGGGACAGTCCAGCGAAGCGGATATTAATGCTCACGTCGATGGCTGGATTAACGCGCATCAGGCGGTATTTGACGGCTGGATCAAGGATGCGCTGGCTGCCGCCCACTAATTTACTGACACGATAAAGGGCAGCGATGCCCTTTATGTCACTGGTAAGCTTTGTTAATTATCCTGTGAGTGAAATAATTTTTTAGGTTACTATTCGTCTAACAGTCTTTTAACAACCCTGACGAATAAAATGAAATCCCCTCAGCCCGGACTTAGCCCTGCCCTTGTTGCCCTGATGTCGTTAGCAACCGGTCTCTCTGTCGCCTGTAATTATTATGTTCAGCCTCTGCTTGAAACCGTTGCCAGAACCTTTGCACTCTCGGTCAATCAGGCCGGTTTTATCGTGACGACAGCGCAGCTGGGTTATGCCGCAGGCTTGCTGCTGCTGGTGCCGCTTGGCGATATGCTCGAGCGACGCGGGCTGATTGTCGTGATGAGCTTACTGGCTGCGGGTGGCATGGTGATCACGGCTCTTTCACCGACGCTGCCGCTTATGCTGCTCGGTACCGCTTTAACCGGCCTTTTTTCCGTTGTGGCACAGCTTTTAGTGCCGCTGGCGGCCACGCTGGCCGCACCGGAAAAGCGCGGCAAAGTTGTCGGCACGGTAATGAGCGGCCTGCTGCTGGGGATCCTGCTGGCCCGTACCGTTGCAGGTGGTCTGGCGCAGCTTGGCGGCTGGCGCACCGTTTACTGGGTCGCCAGTGTGTTGATGGTAATGATGGCGCTGGCACTGTGGCGTTATCTGCCTCGCTATCAGCAATCAGTAAAGCTTAACTATGGTCAGCTGCTACGTTCCATCTTCAGCCTCTATTCGACCACCCCAATATTACGCAGTCGTGCCGTAACCGGCTGCCTGGCCTTTGCGAATTTCAGCATCCTCTGGACCTCAATGGCCTTTCTGCTGGCATCGGAACCTTATGGTTATTCAGAGGGTGAAATCGGTCTGCTGGGTCTGGTTGGGGCAGCTGGCGCGCTGGCGGCGCGTCAGGCTGGCTCACTGGCGGACAAAGGCAAAGCCCGTTTAACCACCACCGCCGGCCTGATTATCATGCTGGTTTCCTGGGGGATTACCGCGCTGGGGAGCCATTCGCTGATTGCGCTAATCATTGGCATTATCCTGCTGGATCTGGCCGTACAGGGTGTTCATATTACTAATCAGAGCGTAATTTATCGTTCAATGCCCGAAGCCCGTAACCGCCTGACTGCCGGTTATATGACCAGTTACTTTGTTGGTGGCGCAGCCGGTTCACTCATTTCGGCAACAGCATTTCAACATGCGGGCTGGTATGGCGTTTGCGCAGCAGGCGCTTTCATCACCGTGCTTAATCTGTTGAGCTGGTGGCGGGGATCGCGCTTTGAGGCGCACACTCCTTAGCCTGACGGCATCAGATTGCGTAAATTTCAGCGCCAGCGGCCTGTTAAGCGTTTACACAGTCTGGTATGGTTAGCAATGCACTTATTCATATGTGTTATTTTTTCTCGCGAAACTATTAAATTTTGAACTGTACCAAATTAGTAAGCCTTGTTATGCAGCGTGCGGGTCGCGGGCATCATTTAACATTTCCGTGCTTCACTCTCGCAGGCTGATAAAAATTTCCGGCTTTTGTCGGCTTTGGCCTGGCCTCAGCGTTCGGGCTTTACAGGTTAAAAACCTGCAGCATCCTTTTCAATGCTGCACATCGCCCTGGGTTATGGAGTGACCTGGAAATTACTGATGGTGTTCCCGGTTTTGCGAGCGTGCTCGCACCGGCAGGAATGACCCTTTACTATCGCCGTCGTTACAATACCAGTTGCAACTAATGAGGTTCCCCCAGATGGAAAGTTCGTTTACCCCCATTGAACAGATGCTAAATTTTCGCGCTAATCGTCAGAAAGACTTCCCACTACAGGAAATCATGCTGACGCGGCTGTGCATGCACATGCAGAGCAAGCTGCTGGAAAACCGCAACAAAATGCTCAAGGCTCAGGGGATTAACGAGACGTTATTCATGGCATTAATCACGCTGGATGCGCAGGAAAATCACAGTATTCAACCTTCCGAGCTGAGTTCCGCGCTGGGTTCATCCCGCACGAATGCAACCCGCATCGCCGACGAGCTGGAAAAACGTGGCTGGATTGAGCGCCGTGAAAGCGATAACGATCGTCGCTGTCTGCATTTACACCTGACTGAAAAAGGCAACGAGTTCCTGCGCCAGCTGCTGCCGCCTCAGCATCAGTCTTTGCAGCTGCTGTGGTCTGCCCTGAGCCTTTCAGAAAAAAGCCAGCTGGAAGGGATCACCCGCAAGCTTTTGAATCGTCTTGATAAGATGGACGAAGAAGAGGCTGCAACCGCCCTTTCTCGCTAAAAATTTCTGTAATAGCATATTGTGCGACACCCTGCCTGCCAGTAACCGCTATTTTAGTCCGCTTATTAACTTATGCCAGCTCACTGCTGGCATTTTAGATCCGTGCAAACAGCCGGATTGCCATGGAAAACGTGGAGAAAACCATGAGTGCAAATGCGGAGATGCAACAGCCGCAGCCAGCGAATAAAAAGAATAAACGCAAAGGTGCGTTACTTTTATTAGCCGTGTTGTTCGTAGTGATTGGGGTTGCCTGGCTGGTTTACTGGTTCCTTGTGTTGCGTCATTACCAGGAAACCGATGATGCTTATGTTGCAGGCAACCAGGTGCAGGTGATGGCGCAGGTATCTGGCAGCGTCAACAAAGTCGCGTTTGATGACACGGACTACGTCAAAAAAGGGGATGTGCTGGTTACGCTGGATAAAACCGATGCTGAGCAGGCCTTTGAAAAGGCGCAAACCGCACTGGCCACCAGCGTGCGTCAGACTCATCAGCTCATTATCAATGGCAAACAGTATCAGGCGACCATTGAGCTGCAAAAAACGGCGCTGGTGCAGGCTCAGGCCGATCTGAAACGTCGTGAACCGCTAGGCGCGGCGAACCTGATTGGTCGTGAAGATCTCCAGCATGCTCGTGATGCTGTTGCTACCGCTCAGGCCCAGCTCGATGTCGCCGTCCAGCAATACAATGCTAACCAGGCGATGATCCTGAATACCTCGCTGGAAAATCAGCCTGCGGTCAAACAGAGTGCCGCCGAATTGCGCGACGCCTGGCTGGCGTTACAGCGTACCGATGTGGTCAGCCCTATCAATGGCTACGTTTCGCGTCGCAGCGTTCAGGTCGGGTCACAAATTTCGACTTCCACACCGTTGCTGGCCATCGTTCCGGCCGACAACCTGTGGGTAGACGCTAACTTTAAAGAAACCCAGCTGGCGAAAGTGCGTATTGGTCAGCCCGCTACCGTCATCAGCGATATTTACGGCGACGACGTGGTTTATCACGGCAAGGTCGTCGGTCTGGATATGGGCACAGGCAGCGCGTTCTCCCTGCTCCCCGCACAGAATGCCACGGGAAACTGGATCAAAGTCGTGCAGCGCCTGCCGGTACGTATTGAACTGGATCCGCAGGAAGTAGCGAAGCATCCTCTGCGCATTGGTCTTTCCACGCTGGTTAGCGTCGATACGGATAATATTGAGGGCGGCGTACTCGCCACCAGCGTACGGTCAACACCCGCCTATGAAAGTAATGCGCTGGCGCTGGATTTAGCTCCGGTTAACCAGCTGATTGCCGATATTATTCATGCCAATGCGGGCTAAGAAAGCGGGAGGCTGCTATGGCACGACAACCGCTTGAAGGAACCCCACTGGTTCTGATGACCATCGCGCTGTCGCTGGCGACGTTTATGCAGGTGCTGGATTCGACTATCGCTAACGTAGCGATCCCAACCATCGCGGGAAATCTGGGCGCGTCCAACTCTCAGGGAACCTGGGTCATCACCTCGTTTGGCGTCGCTAACGCCATTTCGATTCCGATCACCGGCTGGCTGGCTAAGCGCGTCGGCGAGGTGAAACTGTTCCTGTGGTCAACGGCAGCTTTTGCGGTGGCATCATGGCTGTGTGGGATCTCCAACAGTTTGGGCATGCTGATTTTCTTCCGCGTGATTCAGGGGCTGGTTGCCGGCCCGCTAATCCCGCTGTCACAAAGCCTGCTGCTCAGTAACTATCCTCCTGCAAAACGCAGCATTGCCCTGTCCCTTTGGGCGATGACGGTGATCGTTGCGCCGATTTGCGGCCCGATTCTGGGCGGCTGGATTAGCGATAACTATCACTGGGGCTGGATCTTCTTTATCAACGTTCCTATCGGTGCCGCAGTCGTTATGCTAACGCTGAAGACGCTGCGCAACCGCGAGACGGCAACGGCCATTCGCCCTATTGATACCGTCGGGCTGGTGTTGCTGGTGGTGGGCATCGGCTGTCTGCAAATGATGCTGGATCGCGGTAAGGAGCTGGACTGGTTCAGCTCGCCGGAGATTTTGACCCTGACGATTGTCGCCGTGATAGCGCTGTTGGTGCTGCTGGTATGGGAGTTGACCGACGAACATCCGATTATCGATCTGTCGCTGTTTAAGTCGAGAAACTTTACGATCGGCTGCCTGTCGATCAGCCTCGCTTATATGCTCTACTTCGGCTCCATCGTGTTGCTGCCGCAGCTGTTGCAGGAAGTGTATGGTTATACGGCGACCTGGGCAGGGCTGGCTTCCGCGCCGGTAGGGATTTTGCCGGTCATCCTCTCGCCGATAATCGGTCGTTTTGCACATAAGCTTGATATGCGCAGGCTGGTAACGTTCAGCTTTATTATGTACGCGGTCTGTTTCTACTGGCGTGCGTATACGTTTGAGCCCGGCATGGATTTTGGCGCGTCGGCCTGGCCGCAGTTTATTCAGGGTTTTGCCGTGGCCTGCTTCTTTATGCCGCTCACCACGATTACGCTGTCGGGCCTGCCGCCTGAGCGTCTGGCCGCCGCGTCGAGCCTGTCAAACTTTACGCGAACGCTGGCAGGTTCAATCGGCACGTCGATTACCACCACTCTGTGGACCGATCGGGAAGCACTACACCACAGCCATCTTACTGAGTCAGTGAACGCTTACAACTTCAATTCGCAGGAGATGTACAGCAAGCTGGAACAGATGGGAATGACTCACGATCAGGCTTCCGGCTGGATTGCGCAGCAGATTACTAATCAGGGGCTGATTATCTCTGCCAACGAGATCTTCTGGGCCTCGGCCGGGGTATTTCTCTTCCTGCTGATCCTGGTCTGGTTTGCCCGTCCGCCGTTTGGCGCAGGCGGTGGTGGTGGTGGCGCACACTGATTTTAGCCATAAAAAAACGGGCCACGAGGCCCGTTTTGTTTTGCAATGGCTTAGGCGTTTTGACGCCACCATTCTGCAAGCAGAATGCCGGTTGCAACGGAAACGTTAAGACTTTCAACATTTCCCGTACCGCCGATGGAGACGCTCATATCTCCCTGCTCCAGCGTGCTGTCGGACAGACCTTCACGCTCCTGACCCAACACCAGCACCATTTTAGCCGGCAATGCTGCCTGCGCCAGTGGCGTTCCCTGGTGACTGGACGTTGTGACAATGGTGTAACCCGCTTTGCGGAACGCATCCAGACCGGAAGCGAAGCTCTCGCCGCTGATCGCCTGGACGTGTTCGGCACCGCCTTCCGCCGTACGCACTGCTGCGCCAGACTCCAGCAGGGAAGCATCCTGTACCAGCACGCCTTTCGCACCGAAATGCGCACAGCTGCGCATGATGCCGCCCAGGTTGTGAGGATTACCAATATCTTCCAGCGCCAGCACGCAGTCTTTCTGAGCCGCTTTTGACAGCCACTCACCAACCGGCATACCGACGCGTTTTTTGATCAGGAAGCAAACGCCACCGTGATGCTCAGTCCCGGAAGCTTTAGCCAGTTCGGCCTCGTCTACCACGTGATAAGCTTTACGGTTGGCCGCCATCCATTTCAGCGCTTCGCGGAAGCGCGGCGTGACGCTCTGGATAAACCAGGCGCGCACAATGCAGTCCGGACGGCTCTGGAACAGTGCCTGACAGGCGTTCTCGCCATAGACGCGCGTTTCTTCATTACGCTGACGACGGATTTGCTCCGGATCGACATAACTTTTCCCGCTGATACCGCCATGATCTGGCTTGTTATCATCGGTTGCAGACGGCGCGCGTGAGACCGTACGCCATGGTGAATCGCTCACTACGTCGCGATCGCGCCCGCCACGCGGCTTGCTGTCTGCATTACGTGAAGGACGACGACTGCCATCCTGACGAGGTCCACCCTTACCGGTACGGGGATTAGCCCCGCGCTTGTCACTCTCGTCATCACCGCGGACATACATCACTTTGACTTTACCGCTTTTACCTTTAAATTCGTCGTTCATTTTCCCTCCACCTGGCTGAGCGCGAAGCGCGCAGATTACCTGATGTGGCTGCGCTTAGCTATCAACTTCCAATAAAAGCACGCAATGGGTATTTTTCATCGCGATGCCCGTACGCTTGCGGTTGTAAAACCATCGTTTACAACGTGATGTGGTACGGCGTATCAGCCAATGCTTTCAGATGCGCTGTTACCTATCGTACCCATTGGACAAATCTCTTTGTTGCCAGCCGCAAGGACAACCATAATTATCGCTACTTTATCCAGGAATGCGGTAAGTAAATACTTACCCCCTATTATTACTGAGGTGTCCCAATGAATACGGTTTGTGCTTCATGCCAGGCGACTAACCGCGTTCCGCCAGAACGTATGGCTGACGGTGCGAAATGCGGCCGCTGCGGCAGCGAGCTGTTCAACGGCGAAGTGGTCAATGCCACCGCCGCGACGCTCGATAAATACTTGCAGGACGATCTGCCGGTTGTTATTGATTTCTGGGCGCCATGGTGCGGCCCGTGCGTCAACTTCGCGCCAGTTTATAAAGATGTGGCCAGCGAGCGCAGCGGTAAAGTTCGCTTCCTTAAGGTCAATACCGAAGCAGAACCTGAGCTGAGTGCCCGTTTCCGCATTCGCAGTATTCCCACTATTATGGTCTTTAAACAGGGCCAGACGGTGGACATCCTTAGCGGCGCAATGCCGAAAGCGCCCTTTAATGAATGGCTGAACGAAAATATCTAAAACTCCGGTGGTCAGTGCTGACTGACCACTACTGTTTTTTGCCGGATTCTGCCAGAATAGCGTTTTCCCCAGATTATTATTCATGACTGAAAACGCTGTTCTTCGTCTGCGCGCCGAGCGCCTTGCGCGAGCGACCCGTCCTTTTCTCGCCCGTGGCAATCGAATTGCTCGCTGCCAGCGCTGCCTTTTACCCCAGAAAAATTGCCTGTGCGCCACGCTACAACCCGTTGAAGCACGCAGCCGTTTCTGCCTGGTCATGTTTGATTCAGAACCCATGAAACCCAGCAACACCGGCCGCCTGATTGCCGATATCCTGCCGGATACTCAGGCCTTTGGCTGGTCACGAACCGAGCCGGAACCGGCTCTGCTGGCGGCAGTCAGTCATCCTGACGTCCAGCCGCTGGTGGTGTTCCCGGAATCCTATGCCGATGCGGACCGCCCTGTTGTTAACGCGCCGCCGCTGAGCGGTAAGCCGCCGCTTTTTATTATGCTGGATGGTACCTGGACGGAAGCGCGGAAAATGTTTCGCAAGAGCCCCTGGCTGGATAAGCTGCCGGTGATGTCACTGACGCTCACCAAACCCTCAAATTATCAGCTGCGAGAGGCTCACGCTGAAGGTCAACACTGTACGGCCGAAGTCGCCGCCGAGCTGCTGTTACAGGCTGGAGATGTTGCCGCCGGGAACGCGCTCTTCCAGCATTTTGACCTGTTTCGCCAGCGCTATCTGGCCGGTAAGCCTCACCATCCCCTGCATCAGCAGGTTGAATAAAACGCCGGGCCAGGCATCACGGCACTGCCGATAATATCGACTGTGCCGCAGCGTTGAGCTGAAGATACGTTTAGAATCAAAGATAACTTTTCGTATCGGGAGCTTAAGATGAGTCAACGAGGACTGGAGGCGCTGCTACGTCCTAAATCGATTGCGGTGATTGGCGCTTCAGTACGTCCTGAACGTGCAGGTCATCTGATGATGCGCAATCTGCTGGCGGGGGGATTCAACGGGCCGGTTTTGCCTGTCACCCCTAAATATAAAGCGGTGTGCGGCGTGTTGGCATGGCCTGATATTGCCAGCCTGCCTTTTTCACCCGATCTTGCCATCATCTGCACTCATAGCCGTCACAACCTGGCACTGCTGCGCGCGCTGGGCGAACGGGGCTGTAGAGCCTGCATCATTCTCTCCTCGCCCGCCAGCCAGCATGACGTGTTGAAACAGTGTGCCAGCGAATGGCAAATCCGTTTGCTCGGGCCAAACAGTTTGGGCCTGCTCGCGCCCTGGCAAGGGTTGAACGCCAGCTTTTCTCCGGTACCCATCGCGAAAGGCAAGCTGGCGTTTGTCTCACAGTCTGCCGCCGTCTCGAATACGATCCTCGACTGGGCACAACAGCGCCAGCTGGGCTTCTCCTGGTTTATCGCGCTGGGTGACAGTTTGGACACTGATGCCGATGACCTGCTCGATTTCCTTGCGCGCGATGGCAAAACCAGCGCCATCTTGCTCTACCTTGAACATCTGAGCGACGCCCGGCGCTTTGTTTCTGCCGCACGCAGCGCTGCCAGAAATAAACCGATTCTTATCATCAAAAGCGGCCGCAGTCAGCAGGCACAGCGGCTGTTGAAAACTCAGGGCGGATCGGATGCGGCCTGGGATGCCGCTATCCAGCGTGCTGGCCTGCTGCGGGTGCAGGATACCCACGAGCTGTTTTCGGCAGTGGAAACGCTGAATCATATGCGGCCGCTGCGTGGCGAGCGACTGATGATAGTGAGTAACGGTGCGGCGCCAGCCGCGCTGGCGCTGGATGCGCTCGAGGCTCGCAATGGCAAGCTGGCTGTACCGAGCGAGAACCTGCTGGCAGATTTGCAAAACCTTCTGCCAGATGAAATTACTGCCGGTAATCCGCTGGATTTAAAAGATGATGCGACCGTCGAACGTTATTTACTTACGGTATCACGCCTGCTCGACAGTCGGGATCTTGATGCGTTGATGATCATTCATGCGCCAAGCGCCGTTGCGCCGGCAACGTTAACTGCCCAGCGCCTGATTGAACTCATCGCTTCCCATCCACGCGGTAAACAAATTACCTTGCTGACCAACTGGTGTGGTGAGTTTTCATCACTTGATGCCCGCAGGCATTTTAGCGATGCCGGTCTTCCCACTTATCGCACCCCCGAAGGCACAATAACGGCTTTTATGCATAGCGTGGAATATCGCCGTAACCAGAAGCAGCTGCGCGAAACGCCCGCCCTGCCAGCCGATTTAATAAATAACACAACTGAAGCCCATCAGCTTATTCAGCAAGCGCTGCATGCTGGCAGTACTACGCTCGATACTCACGAAGTACAGGATATCTTACGGGCTTACGGGCTAAATACGCTGCCGACATGGATCGCCAGCGACAGCGTAGAGGCCGTGCATATCGCCGAACAGATTGGTTATCCGGTAGCGCTTAAGCTGCGTTCCCCGGACATTCCGCACAAGTCTGACGTTCAGGGCGTAATGCTCTACCTTCGCACCGCCAGCGAAGTGCAACAGGCCGCAGAGGCGATTATAGATCGTGTCAGGCAGGCCTGGCCTCAGGCCCGAATTGATGGTCTGCTGGTTCAAAGCATGGCTAACCGCGCCGGTGCACAGGAGTTAAGAGTCGTGATGGAGCACGATCCCGTTTTTGGACCGATGATTATGTTGGGAGAAGGCGGCATTGAATGGCAGGCCGATAAGCAGGCGGTTGTGGCGCTGCCGCCACTCAATATGACGCTGGCGCGCTATCTGGTTATTCAGGCAATCAAAAGCGGCAAAATTCGTGGCCGCAGCGCGCTTCGCCCGTTGGATATCACGGCGCTGAGCAACGTGCTGGTGCAGGTTTCAACGCTGGTTATCGACTGCCCGGAGGTACAACGGCTGGATATTCATCCCCTGCTGGCCGCCGGAACCGAGTTTTCGCTGCTGGATGTGACTATGCAACTGGCACCATTCAGCGGCGATGCGGAAAGCCGTCTGGCTATTCGCCCCTATCCCCACATGCTGGAAGAAAGTATTGAATTAAAGAACGGTCAACATTGCCTGTTTCGACCGATTCTTCCGGAAGACGAACCCCTGTTGCAGCAGTTTATTGCCCAGGTGACGAAGGAGGATCTCTACTATCGCTACTTCAGTGAGATCAACGAGTTTACGCATGATGATTTGGCTAACATGACGCAAATCGACTACGATCGAGAAATGGCTATTGTGGCTATACGCCAGCACAACGGTGCCGATGAGATTATTGGCGTAACGCGCGCCGTTTCGGATGCTGACAATATTGATGCCGAATTTTCGGTGCTGGTGCGCTCCGATCTTAAAGGACTTGGCCTCGGCCGGCGACTCCTCGAAAAGATGATTAGCTATACCCGCCAACACGGGTTACAGCAGCTCAACGGCATTACTATGCCGGGAAACCGCGGCATGATTACCCTGGCACGCAAACTGGGCTTCGCGGTTGATGTACAGCTGGAAGACGGTATCGTAGGCCTTTCCCTCAGGCTGGGTACAAGCGGTTAATGTCTGGAAACGTAAAACTGCCCACCTCAACGCTAAGTAATGGTAACATTAGCGGTTATGGTGATGATTTTATGGCGAAAGGCCATTCTATGAACAGAGAAGAAACGCACTGTGATGCTGTCTAAATTCAAACGTAATAAACACCAACAGCACCTTGCGCAACTGCCAAAACTGTCTCAGTCGGTTGCTGATTTCACCACGCTGTATTCGCCCGCAGATTTTCGACAAACGCTGCTGGAAAAAATAGCGGCTGCCACGCGGCGCATCTGCATTGTGGCACTTTATCTTGAAAATGATGATGGTGGACGCAGCATCCTGTCCGCGCTTTATGAAGCGAGACGCATCCGGCCCGAGCTGGATATTAGAATCCTTGTCGACTGGCACCGTGCTCAGCGTGGTCGTATTGGCGCAGCGAAAGGCGTGACCAACGCCGACTGGTATTGCGAAATGGCCGATCGCTATCCCGATCTCGCTATTCACGTCTATGGCGTGCCGGTTAACACACGCGAGGCACTGGGCGTTTTACATCTTAAAGGCTCGGTTATTGACGATACCGTCCTCTATACCGGTGCCAGCCTGAATGATGTTTATCTGCATCAGCATGACAAATATCGCTATGATCGCTACCAGCTGATTACCAATCCGACGCTGGCCGATACCTTTATGAACTGGATCGATACCAATCTGATTCAGGCTGAGGCCGTCCACCGTCTCGATCAGCATGAACGCCCAAAAAGCCCGGAGATTAAAAACGAAACCCGCCAGTTCCGTCAGGAGCTGCGTGGCTTCGATTATGAATTTGTCGGCGACGCCAATAACGAAGAGCTGGCGGTGACGCCGCTGGTTGGCCTCGGCAAGCGCAGCCTGCTAAATAAAACTATTTATCACCTGATGCCCTGTGCCGAGCAAAAGCTGACGCTCTGCACACCCTATTTTAATCTGCCGGCTATTCTGGTTCGTAATATTATCTGGCTGCTGCGACAGGGCAAAGACGTTGAAATCATCGTGGGGGATAAAACCGCGAATGACTTCTATATTCCGCAAGATCAACCCTTCAAAATCATCGGGGCTCTGCCCTATCTGTATGAAATTAATTTGAGGCGTTTTCTCAGTCGCCTGCAATATTATGTCACCAGTGGGCAACTGACGGTGAGATTATGGAAAGACAGGGAAAACAGCTATCACCTGAAAGGTATGTGGGTGGATGATGAATGGATGCTGATTACCGGAAATAACCTGAACCCGCGCGCCTGGCGTCTTGATTTAGAAAATGCCGTGCTGATCCACGATCCCCTTCAGCAATTAGCCGCACAGCGAGAAAAAGAGCTGGCTCTGATCCGTGAGCATACCACGGTAGTCCAGCACTTCCGCGATCTGGAAAGTATTGCTGATTACCCGGTTAAAGTGAGAAAACTGATTCGCCGCCTGCGTCGCATCCGTATCGACAGGCTTATCAGCCGTATTTTATAAGTTAGCTATCCTTATTGAGCCCTGTCATCGTACAGGGCTTTTTTACAGGAGCAGGCATGCGCATACTTTTGTTAAGCATCATTCTGGGTTGTAGCGGCTGTACGCACATGGCGCAGGATGACTGGACGGGTAAAGATAAGGCCCAGCATTTTATCTCCTCCGCTTTTCTTTCTGCTGCCGGCAATGCATATGGTGAAAAACAGAACTGGCATAAAGGGCATAGTGGCGGTTTCGGCCTGTCGTTTGCTATTAGTATTGGGGCCGTAAAAGAGTTGTACGACAGTCGGAAAGGCGGAACAGGCTGGAGCTGGAAAGATTTCAGCTGGGATGTAGCCGGTGCTGCCACCGGCTATGCGTTGTGGAATGCAGGACGTTAATTAGAGCTTAAGACCCTTGCCTCTGCGGTGCAGCATCAGAGATACCAGGAAGGCCACTGCGCCCATGCCAGCAACGTACCAGAAGAAACTGGTTTCGCTTCCCGCCGCCTTTAGCGACAAAGCAACATATTCCGCAGATCCGCCAAACAGGGCGTTGGCTACGGCGTATGACAGGCCGACTCCCAGCGCACGCACTTCGGGTGGGAACATTTCCGCTTTAAGTATGCCGCTGATTGAAGTATAGAAACTGGCAATCAGCAGTGAGAGCATGATCAGCGAGAACGCAATCCATGGGCTGGTAACGCTCTGTAAAATGGTTAATACAGGCACAGTGCAAATTGCCGCCAGCCCGCCAAAAATCAGCATGGAGTTTCTTCTGCCAATCTTGTCAGATAATGCACCAATTAACGGCTGAATCAGCATAAAAATGAACAGTGCTGCGGTCATCAAAGCGCTGGCAGTACGCGTATCCATCCCTGATGTATTCACCAGATATTTCTGCATGTAGGTCGTAAAGGTGTAGAAGCTGAGCGAGCCGCCCGCCGTAAAACCCAATACCATGATAAAGGCGCGACGATGTTTCCACAGCCCTTTTAGCGACCCGGCGTCTTTATGATTACGTGTTTCGCTATCAGAAGTTTCATTCAGTGAGCGACGTAAATAAAGCGCAATGACCGCAAGCGCCGCACCCAAGGCAAAAGGAATACGCCAGCCCCAGGTTCTCAGCTCCTGGTCTGACAATATCTGCTGTAGCACGACAACGGTGAGCAACGCCATTAGCTGACCGCCGATCAGCGTGACGTACTGGAATGATGCGTAGAATCCTTTCTTACCCTCAACGGCTACTTCGCTCATATAGGTTGCGCTGGTGCCATATTCCCCGCCAACTGACAATCCCTGAAACAGACGTGCCAGCAACAGCAGGGCAGGAGCCCAAAGACCAATGGTTTCATAACCTGGCAAACAGGCGATTACCAGCGATCCAAAGCACATCATGCAGACAGAAATTAGCATCGATTTTTTTCTGCCGTGCTTATCGCCGATATAACCGAACAACCAGCCGCCAATAGGACGCATCAGGAAACCAGCGGCAAACACGCCTGCTGTTTGCAAAAGTTGGGTGGTTGAATTGCCGGTAGGGAAAAACACATGCGCAAAATAGAGCGAGCAAAATGAATAAACGTAGAAGTCGAACCACTCCACCAGATTGCCTGATGAAGCCCCTACAATAGCCCAGATTCGTTGTCGTGTAGTAAGGGCCCCTGGTGGCGCTGTACTCCTTGATGTGGTGGCTACTGCCATATTGTCTTAACCTCGCAATTATCCTTGCTAATTACTAGCAATGGAAATGAATCAATACCGCAATAAATTCTATTCACGGCATGCTAAAAACTTGTTTTTATTTGAAAGATGTAATGCTGTTGCAGGTATGAGCATTGAAAACATCCCTGCTCTGATTATGTCAGGATATGTTTATTTATTGCAAAAAAGATTAGCAGGTTACCGGGCAAGATCGCTTTTTCTACTGATTAATGCCACTTTCGGTAAGGGTTCGGTCTACTACGGTAGATGAAATTCAACGTTGTTAACTGGTTAAGCGAGGCTTTCCACCTGCTTCTGGTCGGAAACCGCTCACTGAACGGGCAAACGCGATGACTTATAAGCCGATTTTCTGGCCCCAAACGCAAAAAACCCTGACCGTGAGGTCAGGGTTATCGCGATTTGATGCCTGGCAGTTCCCTACTCTCGCATGGGGAGACCCCACACTACCATCGGCGCTACGGCGTTTCACTTCTGAGTTCGGCATGGGGTCAGGTGGGACCACCGCGCTAAAGCCGCCAGGCAAATTCTGTTATTCACGCCGCCATAAAGGCCGCGCAAATTTATCCGGTTAACAAGCTGAAAATCTTTGCGTCTCTCAACGCTCACCAGAACGCTTCTGGCGTTGTAAGGTTAAGCCTCACGGGTCATTAGTACCGGTTAGCTCAACGCATCGCTGCGCTTACACACCCGGCCTATCAACGTCGTAGTCTTCAACGTCCCTTCAGGTGGCTTAAAGCCACAGGGAGAACTCATCTCGAGGCAAGTTTCGCGCTTAGATGCTTTCAGCGCTTATCTTTTCCGCACTTAGCTACCGGGCAGTGCCATTGGCATGACAACCCGAACACCAGTGGTGCGTTCACTCCGGTCCTCTCGTACTAGGAGCAACCCCTCTCAATTCTCCAGCGCCCACGGCAGATAGGGACCGAACTGTCTCACGACGTTCTAAACCCAGCTCGCGTACCACTTTAAACGGCGAACAGCCGTACCCTTGGGACCTACTTCAGCCCCAGGATGTGATGAGCCGACATCGAGGTGCCAAACACCGCCGTCGATATGAACTCTTGGGCGGTATCAGCCTGTTATCCCCGGAGTACCTTTTATCCGTTGAGCGATGGCCCTTCCATTCAGAACCACCGGATCACTATGACCTGCTTTCGCACCTGCTCGAGCCGTCACTCTCGCAGTCAAGCCAGCTTATGCCATTGCACTAACCTCACGATGTCCGACCGTGATTAGCTGACCTTCGTGCTCCTCCGTTACTCTTTGGGAGGAGACCGCCCCAGTCAAACTACCCACCAGACACTGTCCCCACGCCGGATCACGGCGCCAGGTTAGAACATCAAACGTTAAAGGGTGGTATTTCAAGGTTGGCTCCACGCAGACTGGCGTCCACGCTTCGAAGCCTCCCACCTATCCTACACATCAAGGCTCAATGTTCAGTGTCAAGCTGTAGTAAAGGTTCACGGGGTCTTTCCGTCTTGCCGCGGGTACACTGCATCTTCACAGCGAGTTCAATTTCACTGAGTCTCGGGTGGAGACAGCCTGGCCATCATTACGCCATTCGTGCAGGTCGGAACTTACCCGACAAGGAATTTCGCTACCTTAGGACCGTTATAGTTACGGCCGCCGTTTACCGGGGCTTCGATCAAGAGCTTCTCCTTGCGGATAACCCCATCAATTAACCTTCCGGCACCGGGCAGGCGTCACACCGTATACGTCCACTTTCGTGTTTGCACAGTGCTGTGTTTTTAATAAACAGTTGCAGCCAGCTGGTATCTTCGACTGGCTTCAGCTCCGGGAGCAAGTCCCTTCACCTACGCGCCAGCGTGCCTTCTCCCGAAGTTACGGCACCATTTTGCCTAGTTCCTTCACCCGAGTTCTCTCAAGCGCCTTGGTATTCTCTACCTGACCACCTGTGTCGGTTTGGGGTACGATTCTGTGTTACCTGATGCTTAGAGGCTTTTCCTGGAAGCAGGGCATTTGTTACTTCAGCACCGTAGTGCCTCGTCATCACGCCTCAGCCTTAAAGAGTTCCGGATTTGCCTGGAACTCAAGCCTACACGCTTAAACCGGGACAACCGTCGCCCGGCCAACATAGCCTTCTCCGTCCCCCCTTCGCAGTAACACCGAGTACAGGAATATTAACCTGTTTCCCATCGACTACGCCTTTCGGCCTCGCCTTAGGGGTCGACTCACCCTGCCCCGATTAACGTTGGACAGGAACCCTTGGTCTTCCGGCGAGCGGGCTTTTCACCCGCTTTATCGTTACTTATGTCAGCATTCGCACTTCTGATACCTCCAGCAGACCTCACAGTCCACCTTCGACGGCTTACAGAACGCTCCCCTACCCAACAACGCATACGCGTCGCTGCCGCAGCTTCGGTGCATGGTTTAGCCCCGTTACATCTTCCGCGCAGGCCGACTCGACCAGTGAGCTATTACGCTTTCTTTAAATGATGGCTGCTTCTAAGCCAACATCCTGGCTGTCTGTGCCTTCCCACATCGTTTCCCACTTAACCATGACTTTGGGACCTTAGCTGGCGGTCTGGGTTGTTTCCCTCTTCACGACGGACGTTAGCACCCGCCGTGTGTCTCCCGTGATAACATTCTTCGGTATTCGCAGTTTGCATCGGGTTGGTAAGCCGGGATGGCCCCCTAGCCGAAACAGTGCTCTACCCCCGAAGATGAGTTCACGAGGCGCTACCTAAATAGCTTTCGGGGAGAACCAGCTATCTCCCGGTTTGATTGGCCTTTCACCCCCAGCCACAAGTCATCCGCTAATTTTTCAACATTAGTCGGTTCGGTCCTCCAGTTAGTGTTACCCAACCTTCAACCTGCCCATGGCTAGATCACCGGGTTTCGGGTCTATACCCTGCAACTTAACGCCCAGTTAAGACTCGGTTTCCCTGCGGCTCCCCTATACGGTTAACCTTGCTACAGAATATAAGTCGCTGACCCATTATACAAAAGGTACGCAGTCACCCTGATAAATCAAGGCTCCCACTGCTTGTACGTACACGGTTTCAGGTTCTGTTTCACTCCCCTCGCCGGGGTTCTTTTCGCCTTTCCCTCACGGTACTGGTTCACTATCGGTCAGTCAGGAGTATTTAGCCTTGGAGGATGGTCCCCCCATATTCAGACAGGATATCACGTGTCCCGCCCTACTCATCGAACTCACAGTAAGTGCATTTTTGTGTACGGGAGTATCACCCTGTACCCTGCGACTTTCCAGACGCTTCCACTAATGCACAAACTGATTCAGGTTCTGGGCTGTTCCCCGTTCGCTCGCCGCTACTGGGGGAATCTCGGTTGATTTCTTTTCCTCTGGGTACTTAGATGTTTCAGTTCCCCAGGTTCGCCTCGCAACACTATGTATTCATGTTGCGATGATGCACCGTAGTGCACCGGGTTTCCCCATTCGGGTATCGTCGGTTGTTGCGGTTCATATCACCTTACCGACGCTTATCGCAGATTAGCACGCCCTTCATCGCCTCTGACTGCCAGGGCATCCACCGTGTACGCTTAGTCACTTAACCTCACAACCCACAAGCGTCCCGAAAGACACATTGCTGTTGTAAGCATTTGAGAGACTCGAACACATCGTTTCGTTTATCCTTATTACGGAGGATAAACACGACGTGTCGTTTCAATTTTCAGCTTGTTCCGGATTGTTAAAGAGCAAATATCTCAAACGTAGCTCGTAAGCCAGTTTTGAGATACTTTGTGGAGACACCTTTCACCTGTCACCAAGCAAGTGGCGTCCCCTAGGGGATTCGAACCCCTGTTGCCGCCGTGAAAGGGCGGAGTCCTAACCGCTAGACGAAGGGGACACGGATAGTGTCACGACTTCGCAGCCGTCTTGCTCTAACGTTTCTATCAGACAATCTGTGTGAGCACTGCGCGGGAAGGTATCTTCAGGTAAGGAGGTGATCCAACCGCAGGTTCCCCTACGGTTACCTTGTTACGACTTCACCCCAGTCATGAATCACAAAGTGGTAAGCGCCCTCCCGAAGGTTAAGCTACCTACTTCTTTTGCAACCCACTCCCATGGTGTGACGGGCGGTGTGTACAAGGCCCGGGAACGTATTCACCGTGGCATTCTGATCCACGATTACTAGCGATTCCGACTTCACGGAGTCGAGTTGCAGACTCCGATCCGGACTACGACGCACTTTATGAGGTCCGCTTGCTCTCGCGAGGTCGCTTCTCTTTGTATGCGCCATTGTAGCACGTGTGTAGCCCTACTCGTAAGGGCCATGATGACTTGACGTCATCCCCACCTTCCTCCGGTTTATCACCGGCAGTCTCCTTTGAGTTCCCACCATTACGTGCTGGCAACAAAGGATAAGGGTTGCGCTCGTTGCGGGACTTAACCCAACATTTCACAACACGAGCTGACGACAGCCATGCAGCACCTGTCTCAGAGTTCCCGAAGGCACCAATCCATCTCTGGAAAGTTCTCTGGATGTCAAGAGTAGGTAAGGTTCTTCGCGTTGCATCGAATTAAACCACATGCTCCACCGCTTGTGCGGGCCCCCGTCAATTCATTTGAGTTTTAACCTTGCGGCCGTACTCCCCAGGCGGTCGACTTAACGCGTTAGCTCCGGAAGCCACTCCTCAAGGGAACAACCTCCAAGTCGACATCGTTTACGGCGTGGACTACCAGGGTATCTAATCCTGTTTGCTCCCCACGCTTTCGCACCTGAGCGTCAGTCTTTGTCCAGGGGGCCGCCTTCGCCACCGGTATTCCTCCAGATCTCTACGCATTTCACCGCTACACCTGGAATTCTACCCCCCTCTACAAGACTCTAGCCTGCCAGTTTCAAATGCAGTTCCCAGGTTAAGCCCGGGGATTTCACATCTGACTTGACAGACCGCCTGCGTGCGCTTTACGCCCAGTAATTCCGATTAACGCTTGCACCCTCCGTATTACCGCGGCTGCTGGCACGGAGTTAGCCGGTGCTTCTTCTGCGGGTAACGTCAATCGACAAGGTTATTAACCTTATCGCCTTCCTCCCCGCTGAAAGTACTTTACAACCCGAAGGCCTTCTTCATACACGCGGCATGGCTGCATCAGGCTTGCGCCCATTGTGCAATATTCCCCACTGCTGCCTCCCGTAGGAGTCTGGACCGTGTCTCAGTTCCAGTGTGGCTGGTCATCCTCTCAGACCAGCTAGGGATCGTCGCCTAGGTGAGCCATTACCCCACCTACTAGCTAATCCCATCTGGGTTCATCTGACAGCGAGAGGCCCGAAGGTCCCCCTCTTTGCTCTTGCGAGGTTATGCGGTATTAGCTACCGTTTCCAGTAGTTATCCCCCTCTGTCAGGCAGATCCCCAGACATTACTCACCCGTCCGCCACTCGTCACCCAAGAGCAAGCTCTCTGTGCTACCGTTCGACTTGCATGTGTTAGGCCTGCCGCCAGCGTTCAATCTGAGCCATGATCAAACTCTTCAATTAAAAGTTCGATTTGCTGCAACAAGTGCAGCGATGCTCAAGTGTAAAACGTCATAATGAATTTTCATTATGTGTTCACTCTTAAGACTTGATATTTTTTGACACCCGAAGGTGTCTGATATCAATCCTGCGAGTGCCCACACAGATTGTCTGATAAATTGTTAAAGAGCGTTGCGGGAAGTAGCTGAGCTACCCTGCCGCGAGGTGGCGTATATTACGCTTTCCTCCTTCAGAGTCAACTTCTTTTTGGGAAGTTTTTCTCCGGCGATTCAGCTTCCTGAACCTCCTGAACCGGCGGGCTGTAAGCCGTTGTGCCGTCTCAGTGGTTGCGCATTATAGGGAGTTCTCGCCGGCTGACAACCCCTAATTGCAAAAAAGTTCTCAACCGCTCAAAAACCAACCTCAACCATCCAAAAACTACACATTTCGCCCTCTTTTTAAACAAAAATGGGCCCGAAGGCCCATTTAAATACGTTTCATCTGTTATTGCTGAGCAACAATGACGCCATCCTGGACGGTCATTTCAATCATTTTTCCTGGAACAAGAGTTCCGGAAAGTATCTGTTGCGCCAGCGGGTTCTCAATTTGCTGCTGAATAGCGCGTTTCAGCGGTCTTGCACCGTAAACCGGGTCATAACCATTTTCGCCAAGCAGCTGCAATGCCTCATCAGAGATATGCAGCTGATAGCCACGATCGGCCAGGCGATCGTACAACCGCTGCAGCTGGATTTTGGCGATTGAAGCAATGTGTTTCTCGCCTAACGGATGGAAGACCACCAGCTCGTCAATACGGTTAATGAACTCCGGACGGAAATGGTGCCCCACAACCGTCATCACCACATCTTTCATTTCAGGGTAGCTGAGTTCGCCAAAACGCTCCTGAATCAGATCGGATCCAAGGTTAGACGTCATAATGACGACGGTATTACGGAAATCTACCGTTCTGCCCTGCCCATCCGTCAGGCGACCGTCATCCAGAACCTGTAAAAGGATATTAAATACGTCCGGATGTGCCTTCTCGACTTCATCCAACAGGATCACAGAATAAGGACGACGACGAACCGCTTCGGTCAGATACCCCCCTTCTTCATAACCTACATAGCCAGGAGGTGCGCCAACCAAACGCGATACCGAGTGTTTCTCCATAAACTCGGACATATCAAGACGGACCATTGCGTCATCGCTGTCGAACATAAAGTTAGCCAGCGCTTTGCAAAGTTCGGTCTTACCCACCCCCGTAGGGCCAAGGAACAGGAAGGAACCGATCGGTCGGTTAGGATCCGCGAGGCCCGCACGGCTACGCCGTATAGCATTAGACACCGCCTCGACGGCTTCATTCTGCCCAATAACGCGCTGATGAAGTTCCTGTTCCATTCGCAACAGCTTATCGCGCTCGCCTTCCATCATGCGATCGACCGGGATACCGGTCCAACGCGCCAGCACATCTGCAATTTCAACGTCGGTTACGCGATTACGTAACAGCCGCATGGTTTTGCCTTCCGACTGCGTGGCTGAAGCCAGCTGTTTCTCCAGTTCAGGAATTTTGCCGTATTGTAACTCTGACATCTGCGCGAGATCGCCGGAGCGTCGCGCTTGCTCAAGAGAAAGCTTAGCCTGCTCAAGTTCCGCTTTAATTGTCTGAGTGCCGGACAGCGACGCTTTTTCCGCTTTCCACTCCTCTTCCAGCTCAGAGTAGTCGCGCTCTTTCTGATTCAGTTCATCTTCCAGCATTTCCAGGCGTTTGATGCTGGCATCGTCAGACTCTTTTTTCAGTGCCTGCTGTTCCAGCTTCAACTGAATGATGCGACGCTCAAGGCGATCTAAAGATTCCGGCTTAGAGTCAATCTGCATACGAATACTGGAAGCCGCTTCATCAATCAGGTCAATGGCTTTGTCAGGCAGCTGGCGATCCGCAATGTAACGATGGGACAGCGTAGCTGCGGCCACGATTGCTGGATCGGTAATCTGTACATGGTGATGCAGCTCGTAGCGTTCTTTTAACCCGCGCAGGATAGCAATGGTATCTTCGACGCTGGGTTCAGCGACGAATACTTTCTGGAAACGACGCTCAAGCGCGGCATCCTTCTCTATATACTGACGATACTCATCCAGCGTTGTGGCACCCACACAGTGCAGTTCACCACGAGCCAGTGCGGGTTTAAGCATGTTTCCGGCATCCATGGCGCCGTCCGCTTTACCCGCGCCGACCATGGTATGGAGCTCATCGATAAAGAGGATGACGTTGCCTTCCTGCTTTGACAGGTCGTTCAATACGGCTTTCAGCCGCTCTTCGAACTCGCCACGATATTTTGCACCCGCCACCAGTGCGCCCATATCCAGTGCAAGCACCCGGCGCCCTTTCAGCCCTTCTGGCACTTCACCGTTAATGATTCGCTGCGCCAGACCTTCTACAATGGCGGTTTTACCGACGCCGGGCTCACCGATAAGCACCGGATTGTTTTTCGTACGGCGCTGAAGAACCTGAATAGTGCGGCGAATTTCTTCGTCACGCCCTATCACCGGGTCGAGTTTGCCTTTTTCTGCCCGTTCGGTCAGATCGATAGTGTATTTGTTCAGTGCCTGACGCTGATCTTCAGCCCCTTGGTCGTTCACGGTTTCGCCTCCACGCATCTGGTCAATCGCTCTGGTCAGCTTATCGCTGGTTGCGCCAGCAGATTTTAGTAAATCCGCCAGTGAGCCCCGCGAGTCGAGAGCGGCAAGAACAAACAATTCGGATGAGATAAAGTTGTCGGCGCGCTTTTGCGCCAGTTTGTCACAGAGATTGAGTACGCGGACAAGATCCGCTGAAGGTTGTACATCGCCATCCGTTCCTTCCACCTGCGGCAAACGACTGATGGACTGTTCCACGGCGGCGCGCAGCGCAGCGACATCCACGCCAGCGGTAGTAAGTAAAGGACGAACGGAACCGCCTTCCTGATTGAGCAGGGCGCTCATCAGATGAAGAGGTTCTATAAATTGGTTATCGCGCCCGAGCGCTAAAGACTGGGCATCAGCCAGAGCAAGCTGGAATTTATTAGTAAGACGATCCAGACGCATAATTCCCCCATTCAGGTCAAATTGCTACTGGAGATTAAATGAGGTCTTCCCTCAAATTTTCAAGTTTAATGACCCGAATATTTTGGCGAAAAATACATCAATCTGGACCGTCTTATGGCGACAGGTTATATCAGCCAGATCAAACTTGCCATACGGCCGGTAACGCCATCGCGCCGGAAAGAGAAAAATTGCTCAGGTTGAGAAACGGTACAAATGCCGCCACCCGAGATGTGGCGCACTCCTCTGGCCGCCAGACGACGGTGAGCAAGCTGCCAAATGTCGGCATAATATTTTTCACCAGCCGGACGAAAAGCGGCGGAAGTGGTTAAATCCTGAGCTAAAAAGGCGGCACGAACTTCCGGGCCGACCTCAAAAGCTTCAGGGCCAATGGCAGGACCAAGCCATGCAACAATCTCCTGCGGCGGAGAAATAAAAGCATCAAGCGTCGCTTCAAGCACACCCGCGCAAAGTCCTCGCCAGCCAGCGTGAGCGGCAGCAACTTCCTTACCGTCCAGCGAACTGAACAAAACGGGCAAACAGTCAGCGGTCATTGCCGCGCAAACCACGCCAGGCTTGCGGGTATAAGCCGCGTCGGCCTGAAGAGATTGCGGCTTTTCCCCTGTGAGATGCAAAACGCGCGTGCCGTGTACCTGTTCAAGCCAGACCGGCATAGTGGGCATTTCGGCCAGCTCAACCAGCCGCTCACGGTTACGTTGCACATGCTCAGGTTTATCGCCAACGTGCGCGCCGAGATTCAGGGAATCCCAGGGCGCGTGGCTGACGCCATTAAGACGCGTCGTACTGCATGCCCGCACGTTGGCGGGCGCATTCCACTGAGGGAGAAGCAGGCTCATTACCAGTCCATCTGATCTTTGAACTCTTCGGTATCCGCTTTCAGCGCGGCGATCAGTTCAACCATATCCTGCGGCAGCGGCGCGTGCCATTCCATTTCAATACCGGTAATCGGATGGTACAGACGCAGCATGGTGGCATGCAGGGCCTGACGATCGAATTTACGCAGCACAGAGATAAAGGAATCGGAGGCACCCTTAGGCGGGCGTGGACGACCACCGTACAGCGGATCGCCCACCAGCGGATGGTTGATATGCGACATATGCACACGGATTTGGTGAGTACGACCCGTTTCGAGGCGCAAGCGCATCCGCGTGTGAGCACGGAAATGCTCCATGATGCGATAGTGCGTTGTGGCCGGTTTACCCATCGGATGAACCGCCATATGAGTACGTTTGGTGGAGTGACGACTAATAGGTTCATCAACCGTACCACCAGCCGTCATTCTGCCGATCGCTACCGCCTCGTACTCACGGGTAATTTCTCTGAGCTGTAGGGATTCCACCAGATGCGTCTGAGCGGGTACCGTTTTCGCCACGACCATCAGCCCGGTGGTATCTTTGTCCAGACGATGGACAATACCGGCCCGGGGAACGTCGGCAATGGCCGGGAAGTGATGCAGCAGTGCATTCAGCACCGTTCCATCAGGATTGCCCGCGCCCGGATGGACGACCAGATCGCGAGGTTTGTTGATTACCAGAATGTAGTCATCTTCATAAACGATGTTTAGGGGGATGTCCTGGGCTTCCCAGCGAGCTTCTTCTTCAATCTCTGCATCGATAGCGATTTGTTCGCCGCCAAGCACTTTTTCTTTAGGTTTGTCGATGATTACGCCATTAACGCTGGCGCGACGGTCGAGAATCCACTCTTTTATGCGCGATCTTGAATAATCAGGGAACAATTCGGCCAAAGCCTGATCTAAGCGTTGTCCGAGTTGCGATTCGGATACCGTTGCGTTGAGTTTTACTTGTTGTGCCATAAACAGCTTCTTCGTTAACGTTGGGTTTTCACGGCGATGCCGTTTAATATAATGTGCTATTGTACCTGGTCACTATCGGGAGCTACATGGACAGCTTCCTGAATAACACTCTGAGGATAATCAAATCGTCATGACGCGTATGAAATATCTGGTGGCTGCAGCCACGTTGAGCCTGGCATTAGCGGGTTGTTCCGGCTCGAAGGATACGGTGCCCGATAGCCCGCCTTCTGAGATCTATGCCACAGCCCAGCAAAAACTGCAGGACGGTAACTTTAAAGGAGCAATAACGCAACTGGAAGCGCTTGATAACCGCTATCCGTTCGGGCCTTACTCCCAGCAAGTTCAGCTAGACCTGATCTACGCTTACTACAAAAATGCCGATTTGCCGCTGGCGCAGGCCGCGATTGACCGCTTTATGCGTCTGAATCCAACCCACCCGAATATTGATTACGTGATTTATATGCGTGGTCTGACGGACATGGCGCTTGATGACAGCGCACTGCAGGGCTTTTTCGGCATTGACCGTTCGGATCGCGATCCTTCACATGCGCGCGATGCCTTCCATGATTTCTCACAGCTGCTGCGCGGTTATCCAAACAGTCAGTATGCTACCGATGCCAGAAAGCGTCTGGTCTATCTGAAAGACCGTCTGGCGAAGTATGAGTTATCCGTTGCCCAATTCTACACTAAGCGCGAAGCTTATGTCGCAGTAGTTAATCGGGTTGAGCAAATGATGAAAGATTATCCGGATACGCAGGCGACCCGCACGGCACTGCCGCTGATGGAAAATGCTTACCGTCATCTGCAGCTGAATGCAGAAGCAGATAAAGTAGCAAAAATCATCGCAGCGAATCAGGCGTAATGTTGTAAACGAAAAATGGCAGCCGGTGGCTGCCATTTTTTTCCTCAGAACGAACATTCGGACTAAATCCTTCCTGAGTTAACCCACCTATACTGCCTGCGAAATTCCCCCTCGGCAAGGCTTCGCTTTCGGTTAATCACGCCATCTCACAGATTTTTCATTCTTGACAAAAAGTGACAAAATAAGGTGATGTAAATCACACATAACCCCTTTTTCCAGGGTATGCTGAATCTACATTCGACGGAAATGATTAGAGGTAAGCACTATGGTTCTGAACATTACCAGCAAGCACATGGAAATCACTCCGGCTATCCGCCAACATGTCGAAGACCGTCTCGCCAAGCTCGAAAAATGGCAAACTCATCTGATAAATCCCCATATCGTTCTTTCAAAGGAGCCGAAGGAATTCGTTGCCGATGCGACCATCAATACGCCCAACGGCCCTCTGGTGGCCAGTGCGAAGCACATTGATATGTATACGGCCATAAACGACCTGATCAACAAGCTGGAGCGCCAGCTGAATAAAGTTCAGCACAAAGGCGAGGCGCGCCGCGCCAATGCCAGTGTGAAAGACCTTAGCGTCATCGATCAGGAATAAGCTTTAAAAGATGATAACGCGCCTCAGGGCGCGTTTTTTATTGACAGAAAGAATTTGCAGCGGTTACTTTAACCCTCTGACAAACGTGGACACTCGTATGAAACAACTACCGTTCTTCTTCGCATTCTTTTTTACCTTCCCCTGACTGGGAGGCTTTTCGTCGTGTAAGAAAGAATGCGAAGACGAACAACAAAGCCTCCCAAGCGGGAGGCTTTTTTTTTATGCATATCTGACAGGTATTCCTATGAACTCTGAGAACCCCTTGCTGGGACTGCGCGGAAAAATCAGCGCGCTGGATGAAGAACTGCTGAGCTTGCTGGCAAAACGCCGGGCGCTGGCGGTTGAAGTTGCCACGGCGAAAATGGCTACCCATCGCCCTGTTCGCGACATCGACCGCGAGCGTGACCTGCTGGAGCACCTCGTTACGCTAGGTAAAGAACACAAGCTGGATGCCCACTACATCACTCGCCTGTTCCAGCTCGTTATTGAAGACTCCGTACTCACCCAACAGGCGCTACTGCAAAAACACCTCAATAATACCAACGCCCAGTCAGCACGAATCGCCTTCCTCGGCCCTAAAGGTTCCTATTCACATCTGGCATCACGTCATTATGCGGCGCGCCATTTTGATAATTTTATTGAGTGTGGCTGCCTGAAGTTTCGCGATATCTTTGCTCAGGTGGAAACCGGTCAGGCTGACTATGCCGTGCTGCCGATTGAAAACACCAGTTCGGGATCAATTAATGACGTCTACGACCTTTTACAACAAACCAGCCTGTCCATTGTCGGAGAATTAACGCTTCCTATCGATCACTGCGTGCTGGTCTCGGGCAGCACCGATCTACAGCAGATTGAAACGGTTTACAGTCATCCACAGCCTTTCCAGCAGTGCAGCCAGTTTATTCATCGCTATCCTCACTGGAAGATTGAATATACTGAAAGCACTGCCGCAGCGATGGAACAGGTGGCAGCGCTCAACTCACCAAAAGTGGCGGCGCTGGGCAGCCAGGCCGGCGGCGAATTGTATAGCTTGCAGGTACTGGAACGTAATCTGGCGAACCAGCAGCAGAATATTACCCGTTTTATCGTTCTTGCTCGTAAACCTGTCGACGTCACTCTTCAGGTTCCGGCCAAAACCACGCTTATTATGGCAACGGGCCAACAGGCTGGGGCTTTGGTCGAAGCGTTGCTGGTGTTGCGTAAGCACAACCTGCCGATGAGTAAGCTTGAGTCCCGCCCCATTAACGGCAATCCATGGGAAGAGATGTTCTACATTGATTTCCAGGGCAACCTGCGTTCGGAAGAGGTCCAGCAGGCGCTGCGCGAACTGGCTCCAATCGCTCGCTCCTTAAAAGTACTCGGCTGCTATCCAGGTGAAAACGTTATTCCTGTCGTACCAGAATAAATTTTCCCGGCCGCCGGTCACGGCGGCTCATTCTCACCTCCCCTGCAAACTCTTTATTGCAAGCTACTCCTGCCTTACCCCATCAGGATCATTTACCGCGAACACCCTATCGCTATATCATGCTTTATACAGCGATTTTGAGGTGAATTTATGTTCTTTCCTTTCCGTACCGTTTCCTTGCTTTGCGCCCTGACACTTCTGCCCTTTTCCGCGCTGGCAAACCGTCAGATTACCGATCAGCTGGGACGGCATGTCACTCTTCCCGATCGGGTTGATCGGGTCGTCGTACTGCAACATCAGACGCTGAATCTCCTGGTGCAGCTGGATGCAACGAATACCATGGTTGGTATCCTTGATAACTGGAAACAGCAGCTGGGCGATGGCTATCAGCGGCTGGTCCCGCAGCTTTCCAGCTTGCCCACGCTTGGCGATTTAACTCATGTCGATTTAGAGAAGCTGGTAGCGCTACATCCACAGGTGGTCTTTGTTACCAACTATGCTCCTCAGGAGATGATTGACCAGATACAGAAGCTTGGCATTGCCGTTATTGCGATTTCTCTACGTGCTGGCGATGAAAAACAGCAAAATCGCCTTAATCCTCAGCTGGTTGATGAGGAGCAGGCCTATAACGAAGGTCTGAAAGAAGGTATCCGTCTGATTGGCACAGTGGTCAACCACCAGCAGCAAGCTGAAAAGCTGATTGACGCTACGTTCACTCAGCGTCAACAAACCCGCCAACGGTTGACGGAAATCCCCCCGGCGCAGCGTATTCGCGTTTATATGGCTAACCCCGATCTCACGACTTATGGATCGGGTAAATATACCGGTTTGATGATGGCGCATGCGGGCGCGATGAACGTCGCGGCAGCCACGGTCAAAGGCTACAAGCAGGTTTCAATGGAACAGATCCTGGCATGGGATCCGCAGGTGATATTTGTACAGGATCGTTATCCGCAAGTTATCGATGAAATCAAGCAGCAGCCCGCCTGGCAAGCCGTTGATGCGGTAAAAAATCATCGAGTTTATCTGATGCCTGAATATGCCAAAGCCTGGGGCTATCCTATGCCGGAAGCGATGGCGCTGGGCGAGCTCTGGATGGCGAAAAAGCTTTATCCGCAAAAATTCAACGATATTGATATGCAGCAAAAAGCCGACAGCTGGTATCAACGTTTCTATCGCACCCAATATGTGGGTAATAACTAAAAGTGCCCCGGGGGAAAAGCTTTTGAACAGTATACGTGTCCTGGCGGCAGGAAGTTTGCGCCTGGTTTGGCCCGAACTGATTGCTGCTTTCAAAGCACATCAGCGAATGAATGTTGAAACTGAGTTTGGCCCTGCCGGACTTCTGTGCCAGCGTATTCAGCAGGGCGAAACCTGCCATCTCTTTGCCTCGGCAAATGCAGCCCATCCGCAAACCCTGCTGACTTCCGGCAAGGCGCTCAGTGTCGCTGTTTTTACGCATAATCAGCTATGCCTTAGTGTGAAAACGGCGCTGATTTCTGCCTCTGCCGACTGGCTGGCCTTGCTCACCGATCCGTCGTTGCGCGTTGCAACCTCCACGCCACAAAGCGACCCTTCTGGTGATTATACGTGGCAACTTTTCGATCTGATTGAGCAGCACTACGCTGGGAGGGGAAACGCGCTAAAGGATCGGGCTTTACAGCTGGTTGGCGGACCGAAAAGCCCTGTTGTACCTGCGGGAGAAATGGCAGCGAGCTGGCTGCTGGAGAACGATCGGGCCGATATCTTTATTGGCTATCGCAATTATGCAGCGCGCTTAAAAAATCTTAAAACGCTTACCGTGCTGGATATTCCCTCGCCCTTTCAGGTTCAGGCTGATTACGCGCTGGCGATTTGTCAGGCTGAAGCCCAGCCGCTGGCCGATTTTTTATTAACCGCTCAGGCAAAAAGGATTTTACAACAGGCGGGTTTCAGTTGTTAAACCGCCTGCTGCACTACGGCTCGGTAAAAGAGGAAAAAGGCCGTCACCGGCCTGTGAACTATTTGCGGTTGTCATTCGCCTGACGCAGCAGCGTACGGCTTTCCAGCATGAACTGCTGAGCGTGATCGCCAAACCAGCGTTTAACATTACGGAAGCTGTCAATAAACGCCTGCTTGTCACCCTGCTCCAGCAGGCCGATCGCTTCGCCAAAACGCTGATAATAACGTTTGATCAGCGCCAGATTGCTCTCCGAAGACATAATGATATCCGCATAGAGCTGAGGATCCTGCGCAAACAGCCGGCCAACCATAGCCAGCTCAAGCCGATAGATCGGCGATGAAAGCGCCAGCAGCTGATCGAGGTTAACATTCTCTTCCGCCAGATGCAGACCATATGCGAACGTCGCGAAGTGGCGCAGCGCCTGGATGAAAGCCATGTTCTGATCGTGTTCCACCGCGCTGATACGATGCAGCCGCGCGCCCCAGACCTGAATCTGTTCAAGGAACCACTGATAGGCTTCCGGCTGACGGCCATCGCACCAGACCACCACCTGCTTCGCCAGGCTGCCGCTATCCGGCCCAAACATGGGATGCAGACCCAGTACCGGACCGTTGTGCACGGCCAGCATAGCCTGTAACGGACTGTTTTTGACTGACGCTAAATCGACCAGGATACAGTCTTCCGGTAACGGCGGCAGACCGGCAATCACTTTTTCCGTCAGATGAATCGGGACGCTGATAATCACCATTCCGGCATTCGCCAGCATGCTGTCAGCCTGTGCCCAGTCTTCTTTATCGAGAATTTTTACCTGATAGCCAGAGAGCGTCAGCATTTTTTCAAACAGGCGACCCATTTGTCCCCGGCCACCGACAATCACCACTGGCCGCAGCTGCGGACACAGCGTTTTGAAGCCTTTATCATTTTCGCTGGTATAGGATTCGCGCATCACGCGACGCAGGATGTCTTCAATCAAGTCCGGTGGTACACCAAGCTGCTCAGCTTCTTTGCGCCGCGACTCCAGCATAGAAGCTTCGCGCTCGGGCACGTAAATCGGTAATCCGTACCGGCTTTTCACCTCGCCAACTTCAGCGACGAGGCTTAGCCGTTTGGCCAGCAGATCGAGCAGCGCTTTATCAACTTCATCTATTTGATCGCGAAGCGCGGTCAGTTCAGCCACCATAATTAGTCCTCATGCGACAGACGCGCCGTCAGCACCCCGTCCAGGTTCTGATGAATTTCTCGCAGCAGCGTTTCGGTCGTTTCCCAGTTGATGCAGGCATCGGTAACGGAAACGCCATAGCGCATTTCACTTTTCGGCTGCTCAGAAGACTGGTTGCCCTCATGTAAATGGCTTTCCAGCATCAGACCCATAATAGAACGGTTGCCATCTTTGATCTGCGCAACCGCAGATTCAGCCACGCCGGACTGACGACGGAAATCTTTGTTAGAATTGCCATGACTGCAATCTATCATCAGTGATGGGCGGAGTCCCGCCTGTAACATCTCTTTTTCGCACTGGGCGACATCTTCCGGGCCGTAATTAGGGCTTTTTCCGCCGCGCAGGATCACATGTCCGTCCGGATTGCCCTGCGTTTGCAGCAGGCAAACCTGGCCGCTCTGATTGATGCCGACAAAACGATGCGGCATTGCTGCGGCGCGCATGGCGTTGATAGCCGTACCCAGACTCCCGTCGGTGCCATTTTTAAAGCCGACCGGCATCGATAAACCTGAAGCCATCTCGCGGTGAGTCTGTGATTCAGTGGTACGCGCACCGATCGCTGACCAGCTGAACAGATCGCCAAGGTATTGCGGGCTGTTCGGATCCAGCGCTTCTGTTGCCAGCGGCAGGCCCATTTCAACTAATTCCAGCAGCAGGCGACGCGCAATATGCAGACCGGCTTCCATATCGAAAGAGTTATCCATGTACGGATCGTTAATCAACCCTTTCCAGCCAACGGTTGTACGAGGTTTTTCAAAATAGACGCGCATAACGATGTAGAGCTGATCCTTCAGCTGCTCAGAGAGTGTTTTCAGGTGACGGGCGTAATCCAGAGCGGCTTCGGTATCGTGAATTGAACAGGGACCGCAAACCACCAGCAGGCGGTGATCTTTGCCGCTGATAATGTCAGAGATCGTCTGACGTGAAGCGGTGATTTGCGATTCAAGCGCAGCATTGAGCGGAAACTGTTTTTTCAGCTCTTCCGGAGTAATCAAAATCTGTTCTTCGGCAATATGAACGTTATTCAGCGCGTCTTTTTGCATGGTGGTCATCCTGTTTCTCTCGTTATGCGTAAGTCAGCCCTCGCAAGGTGATGAATAATGTATCAGATCCGGTACAGAACTCAATCCGCCATGTACACTTTTATTACCACAGAGATTAAACAAGCAGAAAAAATAAATATTTATTATAAAAATCAAAATATTAAACAAATATAGCGAAATATCACTCACAATCAAAATGTATCATTAAGTTTACAGATTGTTTTGCAATCGACTCTCTATACGGAAATTTTAGAAGTTATGTCTTATGAGGCACTGCTGGTGTAAACGGCATCATCCCTATTCCGAGAGTACCAAACGTAAGTAACGCGGTGGCAGCATGGGTGTGCGTATAAAGCTGACCGAACAGGACCGATCCTGCCACCTGACCGACAGCGAGCATTAAGAAAACCTGCCCCACACCTGAAGCCGGATCGCTTTCGTTAGCTGAAATGCCCCACACCAGCAAAACGCCAGAAAGAATAATGTAGCCAGCACCGCACATGGCGGCAGCAGGGTAGAACCATCCCGACGGCTCATTTTTTAGTGCCAGAACCACAAGCGGCAGAACCATAAGTAATAAAGCGCCGCGGTAAACCAGATTCATGCCAATCCTCTTCGCCACTGGCCCGGTCAGTACGCCTGAAATCCCCGCTCCGCCCGCGATCATCCACAGCCAGCTAATGGTTTGCGCATCCACGCCAGCGTGCTGTTGTAAAATCTGCGGACCAAAACTCCACCAGGCCGCGCTGATTATTCCACTGGCAAAAGCAATAGCCATAAGCCGCATCATGGCCGGGGCGGGCACTCGCCACCTGCTGCTGTTAGTTTGTACCGGGCTTGTTACTTTGTCAGCGGGCAGGTAACGCAGGACCGGCAACAGGCATACCAGCGCAATCGTGCCGAATACCAGGCAAGCGGCCCGCCAGCCGCCGGGGAGCAAAAGCAGAATGGGTACGGAGAGGATAATCCCGGCGCCGGTGCCGGCGTTAATGAAGGTATTGATTTGCGACTGCCGCTCTGCAGCGATCAGCTGGTTAACGGCAACCGCGAGAGAAGGAGAAGCCATGCCCGGGCTCAGACCAGCAACAGACAGCCCTACTGCAAGCATTAAGGGACTGAAGGAAAAAGCCAGTATTAGCAGACCGGCAGCTGCTAAAAAAGCTGCCGCTGCCGCCAACCCACGTGAGCCAAAATGCTTTATCAAAACCGGCGTGCTGATAATTGCCAGACAATAGGCAGCAAAACTACAGGCGGAGATCGCTCCCGCCGTACCGGTACTGAAAGGAATTTCCTTTATCAGCGCAGGCAACATCAGTCCCCAGGAAAATCTGGCCATTCCATAGGTAACGGCAATTAACGAGAAACCTGTGATACTCAGCGCCCGGGAAGTATTCACTGTTTTTGACCGCAGGTTGCCAGAAGTTTTTTCGCCGCCTCTCCTGCATAAATCGCCGCTTGTGGACCCAATATCAGCGCTGAGGTAATGGCTCCTTCAAACAGCATCCACACCGCATCGGAAAGCGCTTCACCCGCAGAGTGTCGAAGACAGGAGGAGATGTATTCGCGCTGCCTGTAACGGTAATCAAGCGCCAGCGCCGCCAGATGCCGATCTTCTTCAGCATATTCGCCCCACGCTTTCAGGAACAGACATCCTAACGGGCCATTCTCCTGCATCCATTCGCTCTGAACCTCGAACAGCCGGGTGATGGCCTCGGAATGTTCCGGAGGAAGCAGTGCGGCAAAAAAGCGCGCTTGCCGCGCGGCCAACACCGCTTCAGTCAGCACTTCCCGCGAGGGGAAATAACGGTACAGCGTTCGGGTTGATACGCCCGCTTCACTACAGATGCGATCCGTGCTGGTCGCATGAAACCCGTTGATATAGAACAGCCGCTCTGCGGCCTGGATGATGTCATCTTTTTTATTCATCCTTAAAAAGTAAACCGATCGTTTTACTTTTGCAAATGTATCGGCGGCAAAAAATGCTCTTTTGGGCGATAAACACGCTCATTAATTTTTTCTGTCAGATTTATGATTAAGATAAATAACGAAAAATCATGGAGTTCACTATGAAAGTCATTTTACGCCCTTACGCTGACCCGGATGCACAGGCGTTTTCCGACGCGGTTCGTGACTCGCTGGACACGCTTCAGCCATGGTTGCTCTGGGCGCATGAAGGGTTTAGTGAAGAAGAAGCGCGCAAATGGTTCGCTGCCACCCACATGCTGCGCGAAAAAGGAGAAGCGAACGAACTTGGGCTGTTTGCTGAAGATGGCCGTTTACTGGGAGGCGCAGGCCTGCGTTACTCCAGCGGTCAACTCAATCACTGCTCAATTGGCTATTGGGTACGTAGTAGCGAACAGGGCCAGGGTATAGCCTCCCAGGCCGTTCGTTATCTGGTCGACATGGCATGGCAAAGCCCGGAAAGGGAAATTGTGGAAATCCTGGCCGTGGAAGGAAATACCGCCAGCCGCCGTGTTGCGGAAAAATGTGGCGCCAAATTTATTGGCATACAATATGGCCTGATTGTATTAGACAGTGGTCCGGTGAATACCGCGATCTATCATTTCCACCGACCGTCGCCACATTAACAGTCTGCATAAGCACTCTGAGCCAGTTTGATTATTACCGCTTCTGAGCCTCTTTTATCTGAACAGGAAATAGAAATGAACAAGCCCGCCCGCATTGCCCTTGTTGGTGATTATCGTCCTGAAGCTGTTGCTCATCAGGCCATTCCGCCTGCTGTCAAACTGGCCGCTGCTTCACTGGATATTCCAGTGACCGCAGAATGGCTCCCCACCGAAACCGTGACCAGCCCTGCCATATTTGAAAATTTTGACGCCATCTGGGTAGTACCCGGCAGTCCTTATAAAAACGATCATGGTGCGTATATGGCAATTACTTACGCACGTGAAAACAATATCCCGTTTCTGGGTTCATGCGGCGGCTTTCAGTATGCGGTCATTGAATATGCCCGCAGCGTAATGGGCTGGCACGATGCCATTCATGCAGAAACGGATACTAAAGGGCGCGTGGTGATTGCGCCGTTAAGCTGCTCTCTTGTGGAAAAAACCGGTGATATCGTTATCGCGCCTGATTCGGTGATTGCCAAAGCCTATGGCAGTCTGCAAACACATGAAGGTTATCACTGCAACTTCGGCGTAAACCCGGAATTTGTCGCCGAACTGGAAGGATTCCCCCTTCAGATTACCGCCTGGGATAGCGAAGGTGATGTACGCGGTATTGAGTTACCGGATCATAAATATTTTGTCGCCACGCTGTTCCAGTCAGAGCGGGCTGCCCTGCGCAATACGCTTTCACCGCTGGTGGTGGAGCTGATCAAAGCGGCATACCGCTAAACTTTTGGCAGAGCGCCAGGAATACAGGCACGTTATAAAATAACGCCCTGCCGCAGGCAGGGTTTTACGGACCTTCAGCTCGCCTGGGTTTGTATTACTCTTTTAAAGCAGCATTTACGTTGCCAATCGCTTCGACCACCTGAGAAGCATTCAGCTGGATGTCGGCAACCACCTTCCCCGCTTTCTGCGCCAGGGTGACGCCTTGTTCTGCCCTGTTTCGACTGGCTTCGATATTTTTTAACGCCTGGTTCGCTAACGTATGGTTGTCCCGAACCACGCCTTCAATTTCCTGCGTGGCGCGATTGATATTGGCGGCCAACGTTCTGACTTCACTAGCAACGACGGCAAAACTGCGCCCATGCGTACCGGCTCGGGCCGCTTCTACAGCAGCATTCAGCGCCAGCAGGTTGGTCTGATCGGCAATACTGCGAATTGTTTCCACTCTTTCACTGATATGGAGAGACTGCGTATTCAGGTTGGTGATTTCTCCGGTAACGGTTTGCAGCTCAGCGGCAATAGCATTCATTACCGTTACGCTGCCCTCGATTACCGTTGCCCCGGTACGTGTATTTTCCTGAGTATCAATTGCGGCGTGCCAGGCATGTTGTGCCGCGTCGCGCTCCTGCTGATTTTTGATTACCTGGGCCGTAACGTCACTGGCAAACTTCACAACCTTGTAAGGCTGGTTATTTTCATCAAACACCGGATTGTAAGTTGCCCGCAGCCAGACCGTTTCTCCACGCTTATTGATGCGCTCAAACTGACCAGATATAAAATCGCCGTGCTTCAGACGCGCCCAAAACTGCCTGTATTCCGTGCTGTTACGTATTTCCTCAGAACAGAACATCCGGTGATGACGTCCGGTAATCTCTTCGGGCGTATAGCCCATGACGCTGAAGAAATTATCGTTAGCTTTAATTATTTCACCTTCCGGCGTAAAGGTGATTACCGCCATGGAGCGTTCCATTGCGGTAGTCATCGCACGCTGTTCCATCGCATCTTCAATATGCGAAGTAATATCTGAAGCCAGCTTCACAATTTTAACTACCCGACCCTGCCGATTTTTTACCGGAATGTAGTGTGCTTCCAGCCATACCGGCGTGCCGCTTTTCGTCAGCCGCATAAATTTATCGCTGAAGCTTTCTCCTTTGCCCAAACGTCGCCAGAAATGCGCATATCCGGCCGAAGCAGGCCATTCAGGAGAGCAGAAGATGCGATGATGCTGCCCAACAATTTCTTTCAGACCGTAACCCATTGCACTAAGAAACAGGGGGTTGGCTGAAAGAATAGTGCCGTCAGGCTTGAATTCGATACAGGCCACGGCGCGTTGTAAAGAGCGGAGCGTGTCCGCCGCATAACGCTTAACGAAAAAGGATTTAATATGACTGAACATAATTGAGCGCCCACTCTTATGATTATTGTAGTGAGTATCGGCACGCTTTTAAGTTGATTTAATTTATAAATGTTATTACTTCAATCGGTACTACCTTTTACGCAGCTCTTAACTGGATGTATTAGCGAAGTCAGAAGCGGGAAAAAACGAGTTTTGCTTATCGCGGGCGCGAACCGCTAAGCCCGCGAAAAAGACATAAAAAAAGGGCCGACCTTTCGGTCAGCCCTTTATTCACTATTAACTTAGGATGCTGCTTTAGCGCCCAGACGTTCTTTGATACGTGCAGACTTACCGGTACGCTCACGCAGGTAGTACAGTTTGGCCTTACGTACGGCACCACGGCGTTTAACAGCAATGCTGTCGATAACTGGTGAGTGAGTCTGGAATACACGCTCAACACCTTCGCCGTTAGAAATTTTACGAACAGTGAATGCAGAGTGCAGACCGCGGTTACGAATAGCGATAACCACGCCCTCGAATGCCTGCAGACGTTTTTTAGAACCTTCAACGACCCATACTTTCACTTCCACGGAATCACCCGGACGGAATGAAGGTACGTCCTGTTTCATCTGCTCTTGTTCGATTTGCTTGATAATGTTGCTCATAATTAAATCTCTTATCCTGGGTAAACTGATATTCAGGCTCCCGCGGCTATCGCCCGGTCTGCCCATCATCGTTATGTTGCTGGTTGAATTCACGTTTGAACTCTTTCAGCAACTTTGCTTGCTCTTCAGTCAGAGCCAGGTTTTCCAGAAGTTCAGGTCTTCTCAGCCAGGTACGGCCCAGCGACTGTTTCAGGCGCCAGCGGCGAATTTCAGCATGGTTGCCCGACAGCAGAACTGGCGGAACCTCCATCCCTTCTAACACTTCAGGTCGGGTGTAGTGCGGGCAGTCCAGCAGGCCATCGGAAAATGAATCTTCCTCGGCTGACGCCTGCTTGCCCAGTACGCCAGGTATAAACCGGGCGACGGAGTCAATCAGCGTCATTGCTGGCAGTTCCCCACCACTGAGAACGTAATCGCCGATCGACCATTCTTCATCGATTTCGGTTTTAATTACGCGCTCATCAATCCCTTCATAACGACCACAGACCAGAATTAACTTGTCGTTGGTCGCCAGCTCGCAAACCCCATCTTGATCGAGTTTGCGCCCCTGAGGTGAAAGATAAATCACCTTAGCGCCTTCTCCTGCCGCCGCTTTTGCTGCGTGGATGGCATCCCGTAAGGGCTGAACCATCATTAGCATCCCCGGCCCGCCGCCGTAAGGACGTTCGTCCACGGTACGGTGCCGGTCATGAGTGAAGTCACGAGGACTCCAGCTCTGGATGCTGAGCAGGCCATTTTTTACTGCCCGGCCGGTTACTCCGTAATCGGTAACAGCGCTAAACATCTCAGGGAAGAGGCTGATTATGCCTATCCACATCGACTGCGCCGGTGTTTTACCGCTATTCCCGGAGCTCAAAAACCAGGATCCCAATCTACTTCAATGGTGCCGGTAGTGAGATCGACATTCTTGATAACCTGTCCATCAAGGAACGGGATCAGCCGCTCCTTCGCACCGAATGCATCCTTCAGGTTTGCCTTCACGACGAGAACGTCGTTCGAACCGGTTTCCATCATCTCAGTGACTTTGCCCAGTTCATAGCCTTCCGTGGTAACAACCTGGCAACCCATAAGGTCTTTCCAGTAATAGTCACCGCTTTCAAGCGCTGGCAGTTGCTCAGAATCCACGACAATTTCGCAATTGGTCAGCAGACCTGCCGCATCACGATCGTCAATGCCTTTGACTTTGATGATCATGTCCTGATTGTGGCGCTTCCAGCCTTCCAGCTCGATTAGCTGCCATTGACCCGCTCGCTGGATAAACCAGGGCTGATAGTCAAAAATGCTTTCGGCATCTTCGGTGGAGGAAAACACTTTGAGCCAACCACGGATACCGTAGGCCGATCCCATCTTCCCTAAAACGATCGGGTTAGCGGGAGGCTGGGCGGTGAGTTGCTTGCTCATGTTGACCACCGTGACAGATTAAGCTGCTTTCTTAGCTTCTTTGATCAGCGCACCAACGCGATCAGAGAGAGTTGCGCCCTGGCCAACCCAGTGCTCAATGCGGTCCAGGTCCAGACGCAGTGCTTCAGCCTGACCAGATGCGATCGGGTTGAAGAAACCAACGCGCTCGATGAAACGACCGTTGCGTGCATTGCGGCTATCGGTTACGACTACCTGATAAAACGGACGCTTTTTAGCGCCGTGACGTGCCAAACGAATTGTTACCATAACATCCTCTTTAGTGAATAAAACAACCGGGCCCCATTGAGGGAACGGGGCCCGGGTGCAATATAAAAAGCCCGAAAATTTTACTCATTTTGGCGCAAAAAGCAATCTAATTCGCCTGAGCGCATTTCCGGCTGACTTAGCGGCCCGGGAAGCCCGGCGGCATCATACCTTTCATGCCGCGCATCATCTTCGCCATACCGCCCTTTTTCATCTTCTTCATCATACGCTGCATGTCGTCAAACTGCTTGAGTAAGCGGTTAACGTCCTGCACCTGCATGCCGGAACCGGTCGCGATACGACGCTTACGCGATCCTTTGATGATCTCTGGTTTTTCGCGCTCTTTGCGCGTCATGGAATTGATCATCGCTTCCATACGCACCAGCACTTTATCGTCCATCTGCGACTTAACGTTGTCCGGCAGCTGTCCCATGCCCGGCAGTTTGCCCATCAGGCTGGCCATACCGCCCATGTTACGCATCTGTTTCAGCTGCTCCAGGAAGTCGTTCAGATCGAAGCCGTCGCCTTTTTTCAGCTTGCTGGCAAGCTTCTCTGCCTGCGCACGGTCAACTTTGCTTTCGATATCTTCGATCAGCGACAGGACATCGCCCATTCCCAAAATACGAGAAGCAATACGATCCGGATAGAACGGCTCAAGGGCGTCAGTTTTTTCACCGACACCCATAAATTTGATTGGCTTGCCGGTGATATGCCGGATAGAAAGCGCGGCGCCGCCACGGGCATCACCGTCAACCTTGGTCAGAACCACACCGGTCAGCGGCAGCGCTTCGTTAAACGCTTTCGCCGTATTAGCAGCATCCTGACCCGTCATCGCATCGACAACAAACAGGGTTTCAACCGGATTAATCGCGGCATGAACCTGTTTGATCTCGTCCATCATCGCTTCGTCTACGTGCAGACGGCCCGCGGTATCCACCAGCAGCACATCATAGAACTTTAGCTTAGCCTGCTGCAGCGCATTTTTAACGATGTCGACCGGCTTCTGGCTCAGATCTGACGGGCAGAAATCGACGCCGACCTGTTCCGCCAGCGTTTCCAGCTGTTTGATCGCCGCCGGGCGATAAACGTCAGCTGAAACCACCAGCACTTTTTTCTTGTGCTTTTCGCGCAGGAACTTACCCAGTTTGCCGACGCTGGTAGTTTTACCCGCACCTTGCAAACCCGCCATCAGCACGACGGCTGGCGGCTGGGCGGCCAGATTAAGCGTGTTGTTCTCCGCGCCCATGGCGGCAACCAGCTCATTCTGTACGATTTTTACAAACTCCTGACCCGGCGTCAGGCTTTTGTTGACGTCGTGACCTACGGCGCGTTCTTTAACGCGGCCGATGAAGTCACGCACTACCGGCAGCGCAACATCCGCTTCCAGCAGCGCCATGCGCACTTCACGCAGGGTGTCTTTAATGTTGTCTTCTGTCAGCCGTCCACGGCCGCTGATATTGCGCAGGGTCTGCGACAATCTGTCGGTTAAATTATCAAACATCGTCTCTCGCTCAACGTAATGAGAGGTCGCCAGGCGACACAATGGCGCGGATTATAACATGAAGACGCTGCGATCTCAGCCATCTGAGTTGAGATCGTTTGGAGCCAGCAGCCGCTGGCGCTATACTGATTTTTTTCATAGTCTTGCCGGTACCACCTATGTCCGTTTTTGCGATTCTGGCGCTGCTCGCCTACTCCTTCAGTCTTGCACTGATCATTCCAAGCCTGCTGCGCAAGCAAAGCGCCTGGCGACGTCTGGCGGTGATTTCGGCTTTTCTTGCGCTGATCTGCCATGCCGTGGCGTTAGAACAGCGTATTTTTGCCATGGACAGTGGTCAGAACCTCAGCCTGTTGAATATCGGCTCGCTGGTCAGTCTGCTGATTTGCGCCATCATGACTATCGTGGCTTCACGTAACCGGGGCTGGATATTGCTGCCGATAGTTTACAGCTTTGCGCTTATTAACCTGGCTTTTGCGACCTTCGTTCCCAATGCTTTCATCACTCATCTGGAAACCACACCGGGAATGATGGTGCATATTGGCCTGGCGCTTTTTGCCTACGCAACGCTGATTATTGCAGCGCTTTATGCCTTACAGCTGGCCTGGATTGACTGGCTGTTGAAGAACAAAAAGCTGGCGTTCAATAACGATATCCCCCCGCTGATGTCTATTGAGCGTAAAATGTTTCACATCACCCAGGTCGGTGTGGTGTTGCTGACGCTGGTGCTTTGTACCGGCCTGTTCTATATGCACGATCTCTTCAGCCGGGAGAATGTTGATAAGGCTGTCCTGTCGATTCTCGCCTGGTTTGTGTATGTCGTTTTGCTCTGGGGTCATTATCATGAAGGCTGGCGGGGACGCCGCGTAGCCTGGTTCAATTTTGGCGGCGCATTTTTGCTGACGATGGCGTATTTCGGTAGCCGGATGCTGCAACATTTTCTGACCTCCTGATCCCCAACCACAAGGAATTCCCTCGTTGGAACACGTTTCGACCACCACACTGATTATTATTCTGTTTGTTATGGTTCTGGTTTCGGCCTGGTTCGCCGGCTCCGAAACCGGCATGATGACCCTTAACCGCTATAAGCTGCGTCACCTGGCTAAAAACGGCAATCGCGCTGCGCGCCGGGTAGAAAAATTGCTGCGTCGGCCCGATCGCTTACTCAGCCTGGTGCTTATCGGCAACAATCTGGTCAATATCCTGGCCTCCGCTCTGGCGACTATTGTGGGTATGCGCCTGCATGGCGATGAAGGCGTGGCCATTGCGACCGGGATTCTGACCTTTGTCGTGCTGGTTTTTGCCGAGGTACTGCCGAAAACCGTTGCCGCGCTCTATCCCGAAAAGGTCGCTTTCCCGAGCAGTCTGCTACTGGGGCCGCTCCAGATTGTTATGCTGCCGCTGGTCTGGCTACTGAATACCATCACCCGTATTTTGATGCGTATGGTCGGCATGAAAACCGACAGCTCAGCCAACTCGGCTTTAAGTAAGGAAGAGTTGCGCACTATCGTTTACGAATCACGAACGCTGATGTCTCATCGTAATCAGGATATGCTGCTGTCGGTGCTGGATCTGGAGAAAGTGAACGTTGATGACATCATGGTGCCGCGCAATGAAATTGTCGGCATCAATATCAATGACGACTGGAAATCTATCGTTCGCCAGCTGACTCACTCCCCGCACGGCCATATTGTGCTGTATCGCGACTCGCTCGATGACACCATCAGCATGCTTCGCGTGCGTGAGGCCTATCGCCTGATGACCGAAAAGAAAGAGTTCACCAAAGAGGTGATGCTGCGTGCGGCGGACGAAATCTACTACGTTCCACAGGGCACGCCGCTGAATATTCAGCTGGTAAAATTCCAGCGGAATAAGAAAAAGGTTGGCCTGGTGGTCGATGAGTACGGCGATATTAAAGGACTGGTGACGATTGAAGACATTCTCGAAGAGATCGTTGGCGATTTCACCACCTCAATGTCTCCCTCACTGGCAGAAGAAGTGATGCCGCAAAACGATGGCTCAGTGCTAATTGAAGGCAGTGCTAACGTACGAGAACTGAACAAGGCGTTTAACTGGCAGCTGCCGGAAGAGGAAGCGCGTACGGTTAACGGTATGATTCTGGAAGTGCTGGAAGATATTCCGCTGCCGAATACCACAGTGCATATTGGGCACTATGCGGTTGATATTCTGGACGTGCAGGAAAATATGATTAAGCAGGTGCGCGTTACGCCGCAGAAGACCCTAAAAGAGTCTGTAGAATCCTGAACTCGTCCCGGTCAGGCCGGGACGACAGCAAATAAGCACTAGATATGCAGTTCGCGCAGCTTTTCTTTCGGCAGCGCCAGTTCGTCGTTATGGTTAACGCGAATGTCGTTGTCGATAATGTGGCGAGCGATATCCTGAGCTTCATCTAAAGAGTGCATTTCATAAGTGCCGCACTGATAAACGTTCAGCTCAGGAATGCTGTTCTGGTCGGCGACCTTGAGCACATCCTGCATCGCTTCTTTCCAGGCTTTGGCCACACGATCTTCAGCAGGCGTACCAATCAGGCTCATGTAAAAACCGGTACGACAACCCATTGGCGAAATGTCGATGATTTCGACGCCATCACCGTTCAGGTGGTTACGCATAAAGCCAGCAAAGAGATGCTCCAGCGTATGAATACCGCGCTCGGGCATTACCTCAATGTTTGGCTTGCAAAAACGCAGGTCGAAAACGGTAATAGTATCGCCATGAGGCGTTTTCATGGTTTTCGCTACGCGAACCGCAGGAGCCGCCATGATAGTGTGATCGACGGTAAAGCTATCCAGCAATGGCATATTGTTACCTCAACTAATGAATTTATTTTCGCAACGATGCAACTTTCTCGTTCGTCCCGGGTCTGAATCTTTGAAAGACGCGCATTTTGTTATCATCATCCCTGACATCAGAGATGTTAATTTTGGCCACAGCGATGTGGCCTTTTCTTTTTGCGCTAGCTTCGGCTTTTCAGAAACTCTTCAAAGCTAAGCGTATCACTTTCTTCGATTTCCTGCTGTTTAACGTTTGAACGTATGGCTTCCTGTTCAAACTGCGACTCGCTCAGGATTTCCAGTTGCTCACCAGCCAACTGATGACGATACTGCTCAGCCAGCGCCAGTCCGGTGCCATCCAGACCATTTTCTTTTAACGCATTCAGAAAACGTGCTGAATAGGTCAGGTCCGGATCGTCAAACGAGGCAACCAGGCGGTCGCAGACAACCTGATAGTGATTATCGCCCTGCTGGCTGTCCAACGTCTCAGCTACACGACGCAAATCTTTAAATAAGGTTTTACCGACATCGGCTAACAGATGCTGAGCCTCACCACATCCCATCCCAAGCATCAATCCAGGTTTACGCCCTTCCAGAATCACCCGGTTCCAGTTTGTGCGGGTGCAGAGCAATTCATCACTGCTCATTTCCGGCGCATCAGCCAGCGTACACCAAATCAGGAACAGATCGAGGAAACGAACCTGGTTTTCATCCACGCCAATCGGCGAGAAAGGATTGATGTCCAGCGAGCGGACTTCAATATACTCAATCCCACCGCGCAGCAAAGCATCGGAAGGGTTTTCTCCTGAACGCGTGACGCGTTTAGGGCGAATAGGTGCATAAAGTTCGTTCTCAATCTGCAACACGTTGGTATTGAGTTGCAGCCAGTTACCCTGCTCGTCCTTGATACCCATCCGGGCATACTCTTCTGACGGCGTTTTGATCGCTGCTTTCAGCGCCTTCACATAATCAGGAAGATTATTGAAGGTGATGCCCAGCCCGCTCTGCGATTTATTGGTGTAGCCAAGATCGCTCAGGCGCAGTGAAGTGGCATAAGGGAGATAAAGCAGTCCTTTATCCGTCCGCTCAAAAGGCAGCGCCGTTTCTTTGCCCTGTAGGAAAGAGGAACAAATAGCGGGCGAAGCGCCAAACAGATAAGGAATAATCCAGCCAAAGCGGTAATAGTTACGGATTAGCCGCAAATAACCTTCTGAGATGGCATCTTTCCCACTCTGCTCGTCTTTTACATCCGCCCAGGCCTGCCAGAAAGAGAGCGGCAGTGAGAAGTTGTAGTGCACACCAGAAATCACCTGCATCAGCGCGCCGTAACGATTCTTCAGGCCCTGACGATACAACGTTTTCATCTGACCAATATTCGAGCGCCCATATTGAGCCAGCTCAATATTGTTACTGTCGTCAATCAGGCACGGCATGCTCATTGGCCACATCCGCTCTTCGCCAAGATCGCGAGAAGTGTGGCGGTGAATGTCGCGCAAAAAAGCCAGCAGATGATCGATGTCATTATCTACAGGCGTAATGAATTCAAGCAGCGTTTCTGCAAAGTCAGTGGTGATCCACTTATGCGTTAAGGCTGAGCCAAGCGATTTTGGATGCCCGCTGGTCGCCAGGTGACCATCGGGTTTTACACGCAGCGTTTCGCGTTCAATGCCGCGACCAATACCTTTCATTGCCTCAGGATTCGCTTCCAGCCAGGAAAGCGCCTGTGATACGTCCGGGATCAAATTGACCTCCCGCTCGGGGAAAAATTTTTATTGTTCAGCATAAGGTTAACCATGACAGTGATTATTCGCGAATCAATGCCACCATTCCATGCCCTGTAATGTTGCGAAAGCCAGCACCACATATCGCAACGTCTTGCCTGCGGCGAGCCAGAATATCACCGGAAACCAGGCGAAACGAAGCCAGCCAGCGACCACACAAAGCAGATCGCCAATTACCGGCAACCAGCTAAGTAATAATGCAGCCGGCCCCCATCGGTGCAGCCACGCCGTTGCTGTGTGTTGCCATCGCCCCTGTTGTTTTAGCGGCAGACAGCGGCCAATAATAATATTTGTTAAACCGCCCAGCGTGTTGCCCAGAGCGGCGACCGCAACGATACTGGCTGTCTGGACTTTGCCCGTCAACAGTAGACCTGCCAACAAGACTTCTGAACTACCAGGCAATAGCGTCGCGCTGAGGAAACTGCTTGCAAACATCGTGGTGTAAGACAACCAGTCATTCACAACAAGCGAACATCCACAAAGTCCATACCGGCAGCTTTAGCCGCCTGTATGCCAAAATCAGCATCTTCGAAGACAATACAGCGCTCGGGCGCAATGCTGATGAGCTCGGCACACCGCAGGAAAGTTTCTGGTTCCGGCTTGTGTTTGGTCACATCATCCGCGCCCACAATGGCCTCAAAACAGTTGCGCAGCCCTAAATGCTGTAACAGCGCATCAGCCATAGCATGCTCGCTGCCCGTTCCCACAGCCATTGGACGGCGGCCGCGATAGGCTTTAACGACATCAATCAGCGGCAGCGGTTGTACGGTATCGAAAAGCATCTCTTTCAACGCAGCCGTTTTTTCTGCCGCGAGCCGGTAAGGATCAAGATCGCTCTGATGGCTGGCAAGGATTACTTCAGCAATACGCCACGTCGGCGATCCATTGAGGCCAATGACGGTACGCTCATCAAAACCCAGGCCATACCGCGCCAGCACGGCATGCCATGCTTTGCGGTGCGTTGGCTCAGTATCCAGGATGGTGCCATCCATATCGAATATCAAGCCGCCGTAACTATCGTACATACCTGCCTCCATCCCTGAATAACCGAACGATTACTTTAGCGTAAAGCACTGCCGTTGTCGCTGTCGGCATGGATCCGCAAATGCCTTGAAACATATAGGGTTTTTTATTATCAGATTATATCCTTGTTAAAGAATTCGAAAATCGGTAGCGATCGAGGGCATAAATCAGGCAAAGCAAAGCAGGAAGAATAAGAAATTTAATTTAAGGAGAGTATGGAATATGAACAGCAAACGGGAGAGATAAACGTCAATACGAACGGGAGAAACTAAAAGTTTACAGAGGGTATTGAGGAAGGGCGCATTCGGGAGAATGACTCAGCATGAACAGAGGTGATTACCACCAGCCTGACTAAATATGGTGCATCCGGGAGGATTCGAACCTCCGACCGCTCGGTTCGTAGCCGAGTACTCTATCCAGCTGAGCTACGGATGCATTGGAAATGCAGTAAAACAGGGGGCGTTGCCAGAGCAACGTTATCATCACTTGTGCTGGCTTAAACATACTGCTTTATGCCAGTACAGCTTTAATGACCACTTCTTCAAAATATGGTGCATCCGGGAGGATTCGAACCTCCGACCGCTCGGTTCGTAGCCGAGTACTCTATCCAGCTGAGCTACGGATGCATCGGAAAAACTAAAGGGAGATAACGCGACAAACCTGAGGAGATACGGAAGAAACTGACTGTCACTCTAAAGAATGCTTTCATTTCTACAGAATATGGTGCATCCGGGAGGATTATTCGGCTTACGCCTCACCCTGACGGGCCGTTGCTAAAGCAACGTTATCATCCCTTGTGCTGGCTTAAACATACTGCTCTATGCCAGTACAGCTTTAATGACCACTTCTTCAAAATATGGTGCATCCGGGAGGATTCGAACCTCCGACCGCTCGGTTCGTAGCCGAGTACTCTATCCAGCTGAGCTACGGATGCATGACAAATTCTGGTATAACGCAGGGGTGCTAACGACTCACCGTGATACAGGCTGCTAACACCGTATCCTTACTTCTTAAACAAAATGGCTTCTTACAAACCCACTTCGTAAAATATGGTGCATCCGGGAGGATTCGAACCTCCGACCGCTCGGTTCGTAGCCGAGTACTCTATCCAGCTGAGCTACGGATGCAAATGGCGGTGAGGCGGGGATTCGAACCCCGGATGCAGCTTTTGACCGCATACTCCCTTAGCAGGGGAGCGCCTTCAGCCTCTCGGCCACCTCACCATACGCACTCTTGCGAGTTGTGCTTCAGAACTTTGTTTCTGCTCATCGGCACTGCGTGGCGCACATATTACTTTCTGGGCCTTATAAGTCAAACATATTTTTCGCCTCATGCGTTTGTTTGCACACTTCACAGCCAATACGGGTGTTTTGGAGACAAAAAGAGTGATTTATCAACAATAATCACCCAGTTGAGCAGGAATAAAGTGATGCAGGGGAAAACGAAAAGAAGAGAGAAAAAGCCAGAGAAGGTAGTAAGAGAGGGGAAAACCGGTAGCGCCTCGCCATAAATAGCGAGGCGCTGGATCCGTTAGTAACTCGTTTGCTGAGTTTTTTCGGCCTGGATACGCTGATAGATCTCTTCGCGATGAACCGAAACTTCTTTAGGGGCATTCACACCGATGCGAACCTGGTTCCCTTTCACTCCCAGCACCGTTACAGTCACCTCATCACCAATCATGAGGGTTTCACCAACTCGACGAGTTAGAATAAGCATTCTTTGCTCCTTGAAAGATTAAAAGAGTCGGGTTAACTGTCGCCCGGCATTATCCATCATATAACGCTAAATGTAGACTATGACAAATACACGGGAAGTGCACCATCACACTCATACATTCTGCTGATATTTAGTTTAGCCGAAATACACACCATCAACCTGACTTTGTGTTTTTTGCGATTGCACCTGGCCAGAAAACGCCATGGAGGCTCTCCATAGCGCCTTCTGAGATGCCTTTTTATTGTGTTACAGTTTTGCAGCCACCCAGGATTCAACGCCTGCCAGTGCTCCAGGCAGCGCCTGAGCGTCGGTGCCACCAGCCTGTGCCATATCCGGGCGTCCGCCGCCCTTACCGCCTACCTGCTGAGCTAACTCGCCCACCAGCTCGCCGGCTTTCACGCGGTCGGTCAAATCTTTCGTAACGCCTGCAATCAGCGAAACCTTACCCTCTGCCACGGTTGCCAGCACAATAATCGCTGACTTGAGCTGATTTTTCAGATCGTCGACCATGGTGCGCAGCATCTTCGGTTCAACGTTGTTTAGCTCGCTCACCAGCAGCTTGACGCCTTTAACGTCCACGGCCTTACTGCTGAGCGACGCGCTTTCCTGCGCCGCCTGCTGATCTTTCAACTGTTGTAACTCTTTCTCCAGCCCGCGCACATGATCGATCATCGCACGAACCTTTTCGTTCAGATTGCTGTTGTTGGCTTTAACCAGCTGGGCCACTTCATGCAGCTGTTCACTCTGAGCGTACACCTGTTTTAGCGCGCCCTCACCCGTTACCGCTTCGATACGACGTACGCCTGCTGCCGTTCCTGATTCAGAGGTGATACGGAACAACCCAATATCTCCCGTACGGCTGGCGTGTGTGCCACCGCAAAGCTCGGTAGAGAAATCGCCCATTGTCAGAACGCGCACATGGTCATCGTATTTCTCGCCAAACAGGGCCATTGCGCCCAATGCTTTGGCTGACTCAAGTTCCATGATGTTGGTATCGACGGACAGGTTACGACGGATCTGCGCGTTGACGATCTCTTCAACCTGACGAATTTCCTGCGGCTTCATCGCTTCAAAATGTGAGAAGTCGAAACGCAGGTATTTGTCATTTACCAGCGAGCCTTTCTGCGCTACGTGATTTCCCAGCACCTGACGCAGTGCGGCATGCAACAGGTGAGTTGCAGAGTGGTTCAGACGAATACGGGCACGACGCGTTTCATCGACATGCGCGGCCAGACGATCGCCCACGCGCAGCGTGCCGGACGTCAGCTTGCCGATATGGCCAATCGCCTGCGCATATTTTTGCGTGTCGGTCACGGTAAACAGCGCGCTTTCGCCTTGCAGTTGACCGGTATCACCAACCTGACCGCCTGACTCACCATAGAATGGCGTTTCATCCAGCACAATCACGCCTTCCTGCCCGGCCAAAATTTCTTGCGCTGGCTGACCCTCAACGAAAATTGCCTTCACGGTAGCGGTCAGTTCAAGCTGGTCGTAGCCTTTGAACGTTGAAGCATCATCAACGCGGATAACGTTGTTGTAGTCTGCGCTAAAGCCGCTGGCTTCACGCGCACGCTGGCGCTGCTGCTCCATTGCCTGTTCAAAACCGGCTTCATCAATTTTCAGATTACGTTCGCGGCAAACGTCTGCCGTTAAATCGGCAGGGAAACCGAAGGTATCGTATAAACGGAAAACGGTTTCGCCGTCCAGCGTATCGCCCTGCAGTTTTGTCAGCTCTTCATCTAACAGCGCCAGGCCACGCTCCAGCGTTTTAGCAAACTGCTCTTCTTCCGTCTTCAGCACCTGCTCAACCTGAGCCTGCTGTTTAGCCAGATCTTCGCCAGCTGCACCCATGACGTCAATCAGCGGAGCAACCAGTTTCCAGAAGAAGGTTCCCTGAGCGCCCAGCATGTTGCCATGGCGCACAGCACGACGAATGATACGGCGCAGCACGTAGCCACGGTTTTCATTCGACGGGATCACGCCATCGGCAATCAGGAAAGCACAGGAACGGATGTGATCGGCAATAACGCGCAGCGATTTGCTGGTCAGATCGGTTACGCCGGTAACGGAGGCCACAGATTTGATCAGTTTCTCGAACAGATCGATTTCGTAGTTGGAGTTAACATGTTGCAGTACAGCAGTAATACGCTCCAGCCCCATACCGGTATCGACGGATGGTTTTGGCAGCGGCAGCATGGTGCCGTCAGACTGACGGTTAAACTGCATGAAGACGATGTTCCAGATCTCAATAAAGCGATCGCCATCTTCTTCCGGGCTGCCCGGAGGCCCACCCCAAATATGGTCGCCGTGGTCGAAGAAAATTTCGCTGCACGGGCCGCACGGGCCAGTATCGCCCATCTGCCAGAAGTTATCTGAAGCGTAAGCGCCGCCTTTATTGTCGCCAATACGGATAATGCGCTCGCGCGGCACGCCTACTTCGTCGGCCCAGATGTTGAAAGCTTCGTCATCGGTTTCATATACCGTCACCCACAGCTTCTCTTTCGGCAGGTTAAACCACTGCGCACCGGTCAACAGTTCCCATGCGTAGCCGATAGCTTCACGCTTGAAATAGTCACCGAAGCTGAAGTTGCCCAACATTTCAAAGAAGGTGTGATGGCGAGCGGTGTAACCCACGTTTTCCAAATCGTTATGCTTGCCACCAGCGCGAACGCAGCGCTGGGAAGTTGTCGCGCGCGAATAGTTGCGCTTATCCTGCCCAAGGAAAACATCTTTAAACTGGTTCATCCCGGCGTTAGTAAACAGCAACGTCGGATCATTAGTCGGGACGAGGGAGCTACTGGCTACAACCTGATGTCCCTTGCCATGGAAAAAGTCGAGAAACGCCTGGCGAATCTCCGCAGTGCTCTTGCTCATAATTGTCCTGGAATCACGCTAACGAAACATTTCGTGGGTTTTACTACGCCGGCAGGGCTGACCCTTTCCCCGGCAACACACGAACAAAAAGTGGTGAATAAGATAAATTTTCTTCGGAGGGAAGTAAAATCACATTGGCGCTCAATCATCAAAATTAGAAAAAATGCTGCGAATATCTTCGGAAAAGAAGCCTTTTGTCATCAGATAGCGCTGCACTTTAGCTTTTTCCTTCCAGTCGACCGGTAACGGCAGCCCAAACTTACGTTCGGCGGCGTCAAATGCCATTCTTTGCCAGTCGATATCAGATTCAGCCAGCACTTGATCCGTTAAGGCTTTATCAATGCCTTTTTGTCCCAATTCCATACGAATACGCTGTGGACCATAGCCTTTACGGCTACGGCTGGCAACAAAGCGCTCGGCGAAACGGGCATCATCAAGATAATTGTTTTCATAACACCAGGCGACCACGCGGTCGATCAGCTCTGGCGTAAGAGGCTCAGGCTGCTGGGTTCGATCTTTTGCAAACATGGCAGCACGTTCGGCTGAAAGCGACAGCTTGCGTCGAAATTCAGCTTCGCTGTGATCGCGCAAGGTCAAAATACGCATTGCTCTGTCCAGCTGGCGAGTAAACTGGTTACGTTCAGTGGCGTCAGACATGGTACTCCGAAGGTATCAGGTTTAAATCAAAGTAAGGGTAGCGAGGAACCGCTGAAGAAACAAAGTGGTTTTCGCTTTTCAGGCTGCTGAAATGCAAAAAGGAACGGCATGGTAGCCGTTCCTTTTGAGTGATTAACATCGTGCTCAGGCAAACGCATTTAACGTTTACCAGCATGCTGAAAGGGTTCCCTTTCAGCCGACTAATCAGAAGTTCTCTTTCTCTTCCGCCGCATCAACGTCGCTTGGGTCAGCAACGAAATCAGGCTTGCTGTCAGGATTGTTCAGCAAGGTCGCGCGCAGTTTAGCTTCGATTTCGCTGGCGACTGCCGCGTTCTCTTTCAGGAAGTTACCTGCGTTAGCTTTACCCTGACCGATCTTATCGCCGTTGTAGCTGTACCATGCACCTGCTTTTTCAATCAGCTTGTGCTTAACGCCCAGGTCGACCAGCTCGCCGTAGATATTGATGCCTTCGCCGTACATAATCTGGAACTCAGCCTGCTTGAACGGTGCGGCAATTTTGTTTTTCACCACTTTCACGCGGGTTTCGCTGCCCACCACTTCATCACCTTCTTTGATCGCGCCGATACGACGGATATCCAGACGGACGGAAGCGTAGAATTTCAGAGCGTTACCGCCGGTGGTGGTTTCCGGGTTACCGAACATCACACCAATTTTCATACGGATCTGGTTAATGAAGATCAGCAACGTATTGGAGTTTTTCAGGTTGCCGGCCAGCTTACGCATTGCCTGACTCATCATACGAGCAGCAAGCCCCATGTGGGAGTCACCAATTTCGCCTTCGATTTCTGCTTTAGGCGTCAGAGCCGCCACGGAGTCAACGATGATAACGTCTACCGCGCCAGAACGTGCCAGCGCATCACAGATTTCCAGCGCCTGCTCACCCGTATCCGGCTGTGAACACAGCAGGTTGTCGATATCCACGCCCAGCTTTTTTGCATAGACCGGATCGAGGGCGTGTTCTGCATCGATAAAGGCACAGGTTTTACCTTTGCGCTGTGCAGCAGCGATAACCTGCAACGTCAGCGTGGTTTTACCGGATGATTCCGGGCCATAGATTTCGACGATACGGCCCATTGGCAGACCGCCAGCGCCCAGCGCGATATCCAGTGATAAAGATCCGGTTGAGATCGTTTCCACATCCATCGTGCGGTCTTCACCCAGGCGCATGATGGAGCCTTTACCAAACTGTTTTTCAATCTGGCCCAGCGCTGCTGCCAGTGCTTTTTGCTTGTTTTCGTCAATAGCCATTTCAACTCCTAATCACGCGGGGTAAAGCACGCTTGCGCGGCTTCGTGTCACAATCAATATGGGTGCAATTATACTGTATAGTCATACAGTATCAAGCTTAATTTTTAAGAAAATGGTCACGCAACGTCAGCAGCGCCCAGGCCGTGGCCTGACGTCGTACCGCTTCCCGATCGCCGGAAAATACCTTGCGCTGCGCCAGCGTTTCGGCTGTTGCTGACGCGAAGCCAAACCATACGGTTCCCACGGGTTTTTCTGCGGAGCCGCCATCAGGACCGGCAATCCCGCTTACGGAGATGGCGAATTGAGCACAGGCTTTTTCCCTCGCGCCTTCAGCCATTTCGCGAACAACCTGTTCGCTTACTGCACCGTAGCCAGTGAGAGAATCCACGCTGACGCCTACCAGCTCCTGTTTGGCATCATTGCTGTAAGTGACAAATCCCCGTTCAAACCATTGCGAACTCCCCGCAACATCCGTGAGGATTTTAGCAATCCAGCCGCCGGTACAGGACTCTGCCGTGGTCACCGTGGCATTCAGGCGTTTCAGGTAACCGCCTACTTCTGTACTCAGCTGGATTAACTCATTATCCGTCATCAGCGCTCCTCGCTAACTTAAAGAAGAAAGAGCAAGGTTAGCATTTTTTCAAAGTACGCGGAGAGGCACAGTCAGAGATTGCGAGTAGCTTTCCAGTAATGGGATTTCATTACCTTTGTTTGCGGGCGCTTAAGCCATGCCTGAGGATAAGCGCCAGGCGAACCGCTATTGATAGGAAAAAGTGATGCTGGCAACAGCATCCGCTGTACCTGGCGTAATGTCGCCGGTACGAATATAACGGGTTTGAAAAGGCAGGTTTAGCACTTCAGCCTGCGAAGTACTTTGGATAAAAAACTGGCTAACGGTCGAATTCAAAGAACTGTCTGGTCCCAGTGATAAGGGGCCAATATTATTATAAAAAAATTGCACTCCAACGCCAGAAGCGGTGGAGTCTGGCGTAAGCGAAACGGTATCCGTGACGTTGGTCGGATCCGTCTGATCGGTGACTACGGCATACAGGGAGATATTTGCATCACAGCTCAGGTTAACGGAAAAATTGCGCAAGTCTGAAGTGCTGTTTACGGCAGAAAGCGTCCGCACATCCACCCGTCCCAGATCAATTTGCACATTTGGCGTCCCGATTGTGCAGCCTGATGCCAGCACGCTGATAGTCGTTGGCTCAATAATAACTTTTGCCGTGGCGGTTTCATTGTTATACGCAGTAAGTATCGCCGCATTAATGGCAGGCGTAGTATAAGTGCCGCTGGCAAGAGGCTGCCCGGTTTTTACAAAAGTGACTTTTGCAGCCCAGCCCAGATCCATCGCCGTGCCGCTTGTCCCGTCAGCAGGATAAGTTTGGGTAATACCGCTCTGCAATGGCACATAGTTTGTGCCATTGGCGTCTTTGAGTCCCAGAATAAAACCGACACCCGGCACGCCCGTTTCAAATACCGCGTAGCTTACGCCATCCATGATTACCGTCTGCCCGGAAGGGATTACGCTACTGTCGGGTTCCATGGTGCCCTTAGAACACCAGTAGATTAATCCACACCTAAATACATGATTAGTTGTTACCGATGCGCTCCAGTCTCCACCAATAATACTACCGCCAGTCACAGAGTCTGCCGGGCCGGAATAATTCAGCTCACCAGGTGATAAGGTTATGTCTGACTTCCACTCCAGCGCGTAAGCAGGGCGGAAGAGAAACATGCCCGCCAGAAAAATCACCAGGTAATATTTATCAAAATGTCTCATCTGAAGTTGTTCCTTGTACCGAAGAAGAACTTACCGGGCAATTTGTGCAACGTTAGCGATATTCAACCGTATAAGTTGCCGTTGCTGTGACATTGCCAGGCGTCACGGGAAGTTGAGTAGCAATAAGACGCGCATAAAAAAGCATATCCACACTATTTTCTCCGGTCAGGCCATAAGCTGCGGTGGGATGATTAAGTGGAATAACCGAACCCGTGCGATCAAGCAAAGAAATTGCCACACCTGATGCCCCCCCTTCATCCGTTTTTAAATACCGGCCATCATATTCATCACCCTCACCAGTAAAAGTAATCGTTGCGCCCTTAAATGTTGGGCCACACTCTTCGAGTTTGATCCTGAAAGGCGTTTTAATCTGGCTAACAGCGCCTGTCCTTAAGAACTGCCGAGTGGAAATATTCCCCAATGGAATAGTGATATTTTCCGATTCGGTCGCAATTGTGCATGTATTGCCATAAAGCACACCTGTTACTTTAATATATACATCATAGGCCGCAACGGGAAAGCAGTAGCTACATGCCAATAGTATTGGGAATAACCGTCGGATTAATAAATTCACTGACATACCAACCCTTGTGTATAAATATTTGTATCAGCGTTATATTTACTGGCGATAAGACGATAGTTAGCCGTACAGCGTTGGTGCGCTTTCCGTCCCCATTGCGCAATCAGCACGCCACTTTCTGGTAATCCTGAAAGCCAAAGCGATCCCGCATCTCCAACTATCCCCGTTGAATTATCACGCGTTTTCAACGTAACGGTGGTGCCAAAAGGTAACCACACGCCGTCTTTTTTTATCGAAAAAATAGCCCGATATCCAAGCTGAGTGGCAAGTGTGGCGCGGACCATAGCACCTTCACCAGGGGTTTTACTCACTACTGACTGCGGGATCTCAACGTTATCGCCGAGCGTCTTAACGTCCAGATCTACACGATTTTCTCTGTAAGCCGAAGCATAAGGAATCACTGCGTAACCCCGAGAGTCGGTATAAATTCCCGTCTGATTACCTACTTTTACATTGGCTGCACCTGGCGCTTTTACCAAAATATTGGTATTCCCGATTGGCTGGCTTAACGTCAGGCCATTTGCGTGCAGAACAATACCTCCACTGGTACCATAATTATAATAGCGACTGTCTGCTGAGTAGCTGTAGCCGGCATTATAAACCCCATGACTGCCTTGATATTTAACCGACATATCTGCTCCGCTCTGATTATTGCTTTTATTTCCATAACGTGCATTCAGGTTGTAATTTAAGTTTTCATACCCCGGCATATTCCCACTAACACCTGTAGTATGCGTCGTTCCGGAACGATGGTTGTTAGTCATTGAATAGCGTGCCCGAGCACCCGACACTATTTTATTTAAAGGTACTGAAGCAGAAAGAGAAATTATGTTATCACTTTTATCTGACCAGATATTTTGGCTGCGTTGCCATGCCAGCCCCCATGACACCGCCTGCCAACTGCTATTCCAGGCCACCTGCAAGCTTTTATTTGTTTTGCCGGAATTCCAGTAACGTTGCTGATCCAACGATAAAGAGAGTGAGCCATAATCCGCAATACGTTGCGAAACCAGCAGCTGATTATGCATTTTTCGAGCATAGGCCAGGTTGTAATAGCTGCTGTTATCGTTGACGATATGCCTGTCATCCAAAGATGTCGTTCTTTCTCCGCCCTGCATACGCTTACAGGCCGTATCTGACAGCGTATAAAATCCCTGGGTTGTGTATTGCCATGAATAAAAGTTGAGGGTCGTTCCAGCCGTGTTTAATATCTTGCTGTATCGGAAACGAACCGAATCACCGCTGTGGCGAGTATTATTGGCTAATAAGCTGTTGGCATGGATAGCATCAATGGAAAAGGCGCCATAAGCGCCGATATTTTGTCCCATTCCAACAGCAAAAGCGCGATAGTTTTCTGAGAACTGTATCCCGCCATAAAACGTCAGCCCATAGCGCCAACCATAGAAAAAATCGCTCTGCGCGAAAGCAGGAGCTGCCTGTTGAGTTCCTCCACGAAAATTACCCGCTTCCAGTGAATATTTGAACTGCCCCTGCCTGACAAGGTTCGGGACGCTGGCAAAAGGCACCACGTAACGCGTAACCTGGCCATCAACTTCTTCAATAGCCACATCCAGATCGCCGCCTGATGATGTCGGATAAAGATCGTTAATAATGAATTCACCCGGCGTTACGCTGGTCTGGTAAATAACATTGCTGTTCTGACGAATGCGGACTGTTGCGTTAGTCCGGGCAATGCCTCTGACCTGCGGCGCGTAGCCTCGCAGGCTATTTGGCAGCATATTCTCATCAGAGGCGAGCTGGACCCCGCGAATTCCCGCACTATCGAAAATGGCGGAAGATGTGTAGGTTTCGCCCAGGGTTATCTGGGATTTTAAAGGGATAACCTCCCGTTGCAGCGTGGTACTAATGTGATTCCAGGTGCCCTTCTGGCTGGTAGTATAGGTCCAGTTAGAAGCGTCTCTTAAACGCCATGGTCCTATATTAACCCCACTGTTAAGACCAAGAAAATAGTTGGTACGCCGTAAGTTGCTCTGTCCGGAGTAATCACTTTGGGAACCATTGGCGCTATAGCTAACAAAGGCGGTATTGATACCCTGCTCCCAGCTCGCTGGATTGATAAAACCTCGCGGCCGGTTTTGCATGAATACCTGAGGGAAAGTCAGTTTCAGAGTCATCTTGCCGGCATCAAAATCGCTCTTAATATCATTGTCCTGAAAAATACTTTTAAGCAGAAGACAGCCCTTTTGTGGCGAAATTTTAGATGCCCGCTGGCGATCAAGACCCAGCTCGTCCATTTCCTCAGCGGTAAAACAGGGAAGAAGTTGTGAGGCCTGGCTCTCCTCAGGAGCGACAAAAGAAACCTCTTTGTCGCCTACAAACTCATTATTTACAAATACTGCTGTGTGATATTTTCCCGGAGGAATATCATTTCCTTGCTCCAGCCAGGACAAGTCGGCTACGTTACCTTCTTTACCCGCAAGAAAAAGCGGATTGAATTGATATTTATCCTGAGCAACGGCTGCATTGAGGAACAGAAGTAGCCCCAACGTTAACGCATTCCCGGGAAAATAAAAATTTTTATTCATAGGTATCGTCTACGAATTATCTGCATTGTATTAATGGCTCGTTAATTTATCTTCTTATTCAACAGGGGTGTCCACGCACCATAATCGTTAATAGTTTGGTAACTCATATTTCTTGCATTACTAAAGTTACCTGGAATCGTAACACTTCCTTCAGGTGGCAGCATAAAAGGTTTGATCTCCTTATTGTCTACACGCAGCGTAATCAGGGTCAGGTAATAAGGCGTTGGGTTTTTTAACGTGAGCTTACTGCCATTGAGAGAAGGCAATATTTTCTTATATGCCTCATTTGATTTTTCAGACAGCCCTGCCGGACGGTAAAAAACTTTAATTCGACTGGCCGCAGCCAGCTGTAATGTGTTTTTTCCCTGTTCTGAAGTCTGGGGGATGGCTTTTACCGTAAGCCAGTAAAGCGTTTCCCTGTCATTCGGCAACCCTTTTCCGCTAAAGATAATACGTAAGGTATTTTCGCTTTTTGGCCGCAGCACGGATAATGGCGGAACCACAACAAAGTCCTGCGTTTTCACACCGGCATCGTTTTCCAGCCATGTTTGAATAAGGAAAGGTGAACTAGTATGAGTATTACGAACATCAAGGGACGTCTGTTTCTCATTTGCATGGTAAACCAGACGAGTTGATCCCAGCCCAACGCCACCTGAGCCAGCTATTGCCGCCTGCGCTGACAAAAATAATGAAAAGATCGCCAGCAGGAGACCAGTAACACGCATATTCGTTTACCTCTAAAAATAGAATATCCGGAATGATTAACATTCCGGCTCCAGGGTTTATTAAGAATAAGTGAGGGTATAAGTTGCTACTGCGCTTGCGTCACCTGCTGTCACACTGCCTTTTTCCGTATGGTATTTTGCACTAAATTTCAGGGTATTCGTTCCGGCGCGTAGTGCCGTGTTATCACTATTCTCATTTAACTTAATCTGGGTGCCCGCTTCATCATAAAAACGAATTGACAGATTTTGTGCCGATCCGCTTCCGCCATTCGTGCCGGTGGCCAGACCGCTGGCATCATCAGCATCGGCAATACCGGTGAAGTTTACAGCTACATTGGTATAAGTACTGTTGTCGCAATCTTCGAGACTAATAGTGAAATCTTTTCCGGTTGAAAGTGTTGTTCCCGCTGTAGCAAGTGAAGCTGCACGTACCTGTCCCATATTGATACTCTGAACGGCAGAACTGCTGGATAAAGCACAAGCGGCAGTAATTACGCTGCCTTCAAAATTTAAGGTGCCGCCATCAACCGTAACCGGGATAACCTCATCTTCGGCATAAGACAGTGCTGGCATAACAGCTAATGCACTGCAAATTGACATTGCTACAACTGATTTCAACATTAAACGCATAATTACACTCTCCATATGCAAAAACTTTAAATTAATCTATTTAAATAACAATGAAACATAAAATAAAAACTTCACCACTAGCTGCCGACCGTTGCCGATAAATTTATAAAAAAAATTTTATTGATAACATCCCTGTCAAAAACTCCCTAACAAAATCAATACAACAACAAGATAATTAACAACTAACTTAAAATGAACGGATAAGATTCAATCTAAAAAATGGCTCCCTGCCCGGTAGTTAGAGGCTTCCTGCGAAATAAAGCTAACTCCGTTACGGTATTAATACGGCAGGATCGCAGAATGACTTAAATTTTTTTCGAAAAGTTGACGGATCCCGGATCGGCCATCCAGGGTTAATGTTTGCCGTCTGGCTCTCAGGAATACGCTGTGAAACTTTCCCCGCGCTTGGTCATATTGCTGTTGCTAACAGGCTGTAGTCGTTCAGCTGAACTTATCCCGCCGCATGGTCAGGCAACATTCGCGCAATACCAGCAGGAAACCACACGTTGGGTAGAGCAACACCGGCTCTTTCAGAGCAGCGATCGGGTAGCCGAGCTAAGGTGGAATACGCCACAAGAATGGCGGCCGGCGGGCGTTCCTGATCAAGGCATTCTGTTGATCCATGGGTTGGGCGATTCACCCGGCTCTTTCACGGATATCGGGCCGGAACTGGCAAAGGACGGTTTTCTGATACGTACAGTCCTGTTGCCGGGACAGGGTACACAGCCAAAAGATTTAATCGGGGTGTCGGCGGATGACTGGCGGAGTATCGTTAACGAACAGATGGCTATATTGCGCAAGGATGTGGGCAAGGTTTGGCTGGGCGGCTTTTCGACCGGAGCCAACCTGGCGATTGAATATGCCTACCAGCATCAGGACGTTAAAGGACTGCTGCTCTTTTCCCCGGCGATTAAGGCGAATGAGCCGCTGGTAGCAACGACACCGTTTATTGCCTTATTCCGCAACTGGCTGCGAAAACCGAAACCCGGCTATCCCACTCAGCGCGCGACGCGTTATATGACGGTGCCAACCAACGGCTTCGCGCAGTTCTGGCGCACCAGCAGCGCCGCACAGCAAAAGCTAAACCAGCATCCCTATGATAAACCGGTGCTGATCGTCGCCACCGAGCACGATTCGGTGCTGGATACCCAAAGCCTGCTGGCGCACTTTGATCGACAATTCACCTCGCCACAAAGCCGCCTGATCTGGTATGGCTATCCGCAGCCACAAAACGCGCTGTCAAACCGGGTGCTGATCCGGACAGACTCCCTGCCAGACCAGCATATCAGCCAGTTTTCCCATATGTCGGTGCTCTTTTCACCGCAGAATCCCGTCTACGGTGTGCACGGCAGCGACCGGATATGTGAAAACGGCCAGAGCGATGCCGACTATCTCGCCTGCCGCCAGGGCGCTGAAGTGTGGTTTTCCGACTGGGGACTGCGGGAAACCGGTAAAATTCATGCGCGCCTGACCTGGAATCCCTGGTTCAGCTGGCAAAACAGGGTAATGAAGCAGGTTGTCTCTGATATTCCCTAACGGGCATCCCGCACTGCTTCACCAAGCTGCCACACCGCCATCGCATAGTGGTTGCTGTGGTTGTAACGGGTAATCGCGTAGAAATTAGGTAATCCGTACCAGTACTGATAGTAGGTACCCATATCAAAGCGCAACAAACTGATCTGTTGTTCGCCGTTCAGGGGCACCTGTGGTGACAGGCCAGCGGCTGACAGCTCGGCGGGTGTATAGCGGGTTTTAAAACCGTTTTCCAGCAGCGGTGCCTGTCCGTTAGCCGGTACGGCAACCGTGGCCCCCTTCACCCAGCCATGTGCGTTAAAATAGTGGGCGACGCTACCGATAGCATCGACCGGATCCCATAGGTTGATATGACCATCACCGTTAAAATCTACCGCATACTGTTTGAAAGATGACGGCATAAACTGGCCGTAGCCCATGGCACCCGCAAAGGATCCACGCAAATCGAGCGGATCGTCGTTTTCTTCTCTCGCCATCAGCAGGAAAGTTTCCAGCTCGCTGCTGAAATATTCAGCACGGCGCGGATAAGCAAAAGAGAGCGTCGCCAGCGCATCAATGATGCGGGTTTTCCCCATCACCCTTCCCCAGCGGGTTTCCACCCCAATAATGCCGACGATGATTTCCGGCGGCACACCATAGACCTGCCAGGCGCGATTGAGCGCATCCTGATACTGATTCCAGAACTGCACGCCGTTCTGAACGTTATCCGGAACGATGAATTTTTTACGATAGCGCAGCCATGCGCCATTCGGGCCGGCCGGGGGTTGATAAGCCGGTGCCTGACGATCCATCAGCCGCAATACCCAGTCCAGCCGCTTCGCCTGCGCCAGCACATCATGCAGCTGCTGACGATCGAAATTATGCTCGCGTACCATTTTATCAATAAAGGCCGCCGTCGCGGGGTTATCCGCAAAATCGCCGCCTAACGGGGCAATATTATGGGAAGGCTCCAGCAGAAAACCGTTGCCGCCCTTAAAAGGATTGCCGTGCGGTTGCGGCTGGGGTGCTTTACTGCTGCAGGCCGAAAGCAGCAGCAGCGCAGGTAACAGTGTGGCCAGATGACGCATTGAATATCCAGAGTGCGAAGCTGAAAAAGGGAAGTCATGTTAAAGCATTGGCGGCGGTGAAGAAAACAGATGTTATGTAAAGCTACGTAGGTCTGCCACTGGCGGCCCATCGTCATTACGACCGGGAAATGATTGACAACAAATAAATAAAACATTATTTCATTTATTATAAACTGTCATTTTGTTAATCAGGAGGCGTTATGAGTAAACAAGCCGCTGTACTGCTGGCTCCCGGTTTTGAAGAAGCCGAAGCCTTTATCATCATCGATATTTTAAACCGGCTGCATGTAAAGGTGACAACCGTTGCCTGCCATACCTCGCGAGAGGTTCCCAGCTACCACGCTGTACCGGTAATTGCCGATGTTCTGTTATCCGACCTGCAACAGGAATTCGATGCCGTGGTGATACCCGGCGGCCCGGAAGGCACCGTTAACCTTGCCGCTAATCCGCATGTTGTGGAATTTATTCGCCGTCATGACGACGCTGGAAAATGGATTGCGCCCATCTGCTCTGCCGCCGCCCGGGTTTTGGGAGGGAATCATCTGCTGAAAGGCCGTCGTTATACCTGCTCAGGCGACCTGTATAAAGCCGTAACCGATGGCATTTACAGCGGCGAAAACGTGGTCGAAGACGGCAATCTCCTAAGCGGTAAAGGCCTGGGCGTTAGCTTTGAGTTTGCTTTTCAGCTGGCATGGCGTTTAACCGATGACACTGAAACCGCCGATTTTCAGGCGGAACATATCTATTGCGACAGCTGGCGTTCTTACAGCGGTATTAACGCTTAACAGGTTAGTCACGCCGTTTTATTAACGCAGCGCAAGGAAAAATAAAACGGCGCATTCTCACCAGCCTGTTTGTTGCTTATTTGTGAAAACTCAGTTTTAAAAAAATATAAAGCCCGAGGGAAAAGTAAAACAATGAAAATAAACAGGCAGACCTTGCCTTTTTATGTCAAAGTATGTCGGTGTTTAACTATTGAGAGCAATTGTCTGTCCACACCGATGAGAAGCAACACCGTGGATAACGTGTAACATTATGGATAATTCCTTCATTCCAAAAAAAAACACCCCTTCCCTTTCCCCGTGCATCTCTTTTTGCCAGAACGGCGAACAACACTGGCGCTCTGCCCTGTAGCCTTTTTCTCCTGCACTGATTTTTAATTAAGCTGCTGGCTTACCTGCCTTCAGGTTTAGCCGTGTCTTTTTATCAGGAGAGATTTTATGCTGTACTGGATATTATTAGCGCTGGCTATTGCGACAGAAATTATTGGTACTTTATCGATGAAATGGGCGGCGCTTAACGATAATGCCTCAGGCTATATTTTTATGCTGGTGATGATTGCCATTTCCTATATTTTCCTGTGCTTCGCCGTAAAACACATTGCTCTGGGCGTTGCCTACGCGCTGTGGGAAGGGATCGGGATCCTCTTTATTACTTTCTTCAGCACGCTACTTTTTGATGAACCCGTCTCTGGCTTAAAAGTCGCCGGGCTGATGCTACTGGTTATGGGCATTATTTTTATCAAAACCGGCACGCAGGTTATAAGGAGGCAGAAACATGTCAGCGTTTGATTGGGTGCACAGCGCCTGGCTGTTACTGGCTATTGTGCTGGAGATCGCCGCCAATATCTTCCTGAAATATTCCGATGGTTTCCGTCGCCCGCTTTACGGCATGCTGTCACTGGCAGGCGTTATGGCGGCTTTCAGCGCGCTGGCACAGGCGGTGAAAGGTATCGATCTGTCGGTGGCGTATGCGCTCTGGGGAGGATTTGGCATCATCGCCACCGCAGCGGCGGGCGCGATTCTGTTTGGACAGCGTTTTACCCGTAAAGGCTGGTTTGGCGTCGCCCTGCTGCTGATGGGCATTGTGTTGCTTAAACTGGCGTAACCCCATCTTCACCGTATGTACCGCGTTAAGCCTTTATGGGGAGCGGCAGACGGCTGACAAACCTGAAGCGAAGGGAGCATGCCTGGAGCAACGCATCACGGGCCATTTACGGCCCGTGAAGATCGCCACTAAAGAGCAACCAGCGAATCGCGGCTGAGGTCGGCAACAGACTTCGCCCCCGTCAGCGTCATGGCCACCCGCATCTCTTTTTCAATCAGTTCGAGCAAATTAATCACGCCAGCTTCCCCTGCTGTGGCAAGTGCATAAACAAATGCCCGCCCCAGCAGCACGCTATCTGCGCCCAGCGCAATCATCCTCACCACGTCCAGACCAGTACGAATACCCGAATCCGCCAGTATTTTTATTTCGCCTTTTACCGCATCGGCAATCGCTGGCAGCGCCCTGGCCGTTGACAGTACGCCATCAAGCTGGCGACCGCCGTGATTGGAAACCACAATGCCATCGGCACCGAAACTGACGGCATCTTTTGCATCCTGTGGATCTAAAATGCCTTTAATAATCATCGGCCCTTTCCAGAAATCGCGGATCCACTCCAGGTCCTGCCACGAAATGGACGGGTCGAAGTTTGCCCCAAGCCAGCCGATATAATCTTCCAGCCCGGTGGGATGCCCACGATAGGCAGAAACGTTACCCAAATCGTGAGGCTTGCCGTTCAGGCCGACATCCCACGCCCACTGCGGGTGCAGCATCGCCTGTAGAACGCGACGGGCAGCCGCGTTTGGCCCGCTCATCCCGGAATGCGCATCACGATAGCGGGCGCCCGGTACCGGCATATCGACGGTGAATACCAGCGTTTTAACCCCTGCCGCCTGAGCACGTTCCAGCGCATTACGCATAAAACCCCGATCTTTCAGCACGTAGAGCTGGAACCACATTGGCCGGTCGATTGCTGGCGCGACCTCTTCAATAGGGCAAACAGAAACGGTGGAAAGGGTGAAAGGAATGCCTTTTTTCGCTGCGGCACGGGCGGCCTGCACCTCACCGCGTCTGGCGTACATACCGGTCAGACCCACCGGGGCCAGTACAACCGGCATCGCCAGTTTTTCGTCAAACAGCGTGGTTTCCAGACTCAGCGCGGACATATTGTTGAGGATGCGCTGGCGCAGCGCGATATCGGCTAAATCAGCGGTATTACGCCTGAGGGTATGCTCGCTGTAGGCTCCGCCATCAATATAGTGAAATAAGAAAGGGGGCAGCCTGCGCTGCGCTGCTGCCCGATAGTCCGTTGATGCAGAAATAATCATCTACTCTCCTGCCTGTTAAGGTGCGCTCGCTGGCGGCATCCATAAGCCAGTACCACAGCGAAACGGGTGTTACGGGCCACCGAAAGCTGGTCATCATCAGCCTCGGTGCCCGTCAGTTCAGGCAGTGTAGTGGATAAAAATCAGCGTTACGCTGACCGATATCTCAACATAAACAACATATTTACAACAAAATGTTGAGCGGAAAAGTCTTAACGACGATTGCGCACCAGCTGATAACGTCGCGTTAAATATTCCACTGGCGCACTCCAGATATGGACTAAACGGCAGAACGGGAACAGTAAGAACAGCGTCATGCCGAGCACCATATGAATACGATAGATCACCGCCACGCCTTCAAGGTGCTGTGAAGCGCCGGCATGAAAAGTAACGACCGCCTGCGCCCATGCCACCAGCTTCATCATCTCGCTGCCGTCCATATGCTGTGCGGAGAACGGAATGGTCAGTAATCCGAGACAAACCTGCACCACCAGCAGCGTTAAAATCAGAATGTCGCCAATGCTGCTGGTGGCGCGCACCCGCGGGTTAGTCAGACGGCGCTTTAGCAGCAGTGCGCCGCCGGTTAAGGTCAATACCCCACAAATGCCGCCAGCAACCATCGCCAGCTGCTGCTTCACCGCAACAGGCAGAAAAGATTCATACATCCAGTGCGGCGTTAGCATGCCGACAAAATGCCCGAAGAAAATGCCAATAATACCGATATGGAACAGGTTGGAAGCCAGCCGCATGCCCTTTTTATCCAGCATCTGGCTGGAACCCGCACGCCAGCTGTATTGACCATAGTCATAGCGCAGCCAGCTGCCGATCAGAAACACGCTGCCAGCCAGATAAGGATAGATATCGAAAAAGAACCGGGTAATAAAATGCATAATTAGAGTCCTTTACTCCGCGTAGTCGCCTGCGAAATATCCAGATACTGTGGCGCAACCGCACCGGCAAAACGCCGTTGGTGCGCTGCCTGTTGCGCAGAAGCACAGCCCTGCTCGCCGAGGAATTTGATCTGTTCCTCTTCCCAAACCGCATCCAGTGCCGCAGGCGTATCATCACGCCCCTCTTTTGCTACCTGAGGAGCAAGCGCAGCGGCCTGAATTTCTGCACCGGAAAGGGTCAGCAGCAGGGTAAACAGTTCGCCATAAGGACTTTGCCGCTGTTGCAGCCTTGCCGCCAGCAGCGCCAGAATCGGCGCAATATCCTGCAAACCTGTACAGGCACGTTCCGGCCTCAGGCTGGCGAGGTATTCGAGATAGAGCGGCAAAAAGTCCGGCAGCTCTTTCGCATTCAGTTCGAGTCCGTCGGCACGATACTGATCCAGCAGATCGATCATCGCCTGACCACGATCGCGCGATTCGCCATGAACATGTTCAAACAACAGCAGCGATGTTGCACGACCACGGTCGAACAGCTCGCAGTAGTCAGCCTGCACGTCCAGCAGCGGGCGGGCGCACAGCCGGGTAATAAACTGCGTTAGCGTATGGCGATCTCGCTCGTTTAATTCGCTGGCGGTAGCCAGCGCCTCGTGCAGTTCATGCTGGTTTGCAAAAAGCGCCTCATCCGGATAATCCAGCAGGCGACCAATTACACGTAAGGCGATCATGATGCATCCTCCGGCAAAGCCTGTTGTTGGTTATCGTTGTGCCCGGTCTTGCTGCTGATATCGATGGCATCGATTCGACGGCTGTTAAACAGATTGAATTTACCGTCGCTGCCGTGGCAGCCGTCACCAAAACTAAAGCCGCAGCCTTTGCTTTCCGGAAACGCTTCCCGTGCCAGTTCACGATGGCTGGAAGGCACGACAAAGCGATCTTCATAGTTGGCAATCGCCAGATAACGATACATCTCCTGAGCCTGCACTTCGGTTAAGCCAACCTGTTCCAGCGCGCGGATATCAGAGACTCCTTCCACCGTTTCGGCTCGCTTATAGTGACGCATCGCCAGCATCCGCTTCAGCGCCAGCAATACCGGCGCGGTGTCACCAGCCGTCAGCAAATTAGCCAGATACTGCACCGGGATCCGCAGGCTTTCGACATCCGGCAGGATACCCGTATGCGCCAGCGCGCCTGCATCTGCCGCCGACTGAATCGGTGAAAGCGGCGGGACATACCAGACCATCGGCAAAGTGCGGTATTCCGGATGTAGCGGCAGCGCCAGCTTCCATTCCATCGCCATTTTGTAGACTGGCGAGCGCTGAGCGGCCTCGATCACGCTTTGTGCTACGCCGTCCTTCAGCGCCTGAGCGATCACCGTTGGATCGTGCGGATCGAGAAAAATATCCCTCTGACGCTGATAGAGATCCGTTTCGTTTTCCGTCGAGGCGGCCTGCTCAATTTTATCGGCGTCATACAGCAGCACGCCCAGGTAGCGGATACGCCCAACGCAGGTTTCGGAACAGACTGTTGGCTGGCCCGCTTCAATACGCGGATAGCAGAAAATGCATTTTTCCGACTTACCGCTTTTCCAGTTGAAGTAGATTTTCTTATACGGGCAGCCGGTGAGACACATACGCCAGCCGCGACATTTATCCTGATCGATCAGCACAATGCCGTCTTCGCCACGCTTGTAGATAGCGCCGCTGGGACAGGTTGCCACGCAGGCCGGATTCAGACAGTGTTCGCACAGCCTCGGCAGATACATCATAAAGGTGTGCTCAAACTGGCCGTACATCTCCTTCTGCATGTTATCGAAGTTCTTATCCTGCGAACGTTTGGAAAACTCACCACCGAGGATCTCTTCCCAGTTCGGACCGTTTTCGATCTTCTGCATTCGTTGACCGGTGATCAGTGAACGAGGTCGCGCTATCGGCTGATGTTTGCCGCCCGGCGCGGTATGCAGATGCTGATAGTCGTAATCAAACGGCTCGTAATAATCGTCCAGCGCCGGGACATCCGGGTTTGCAAAGATCTTCGACAGCAGGCCAACGCGATTACCCATGCGCGGGATCAGCCTGCCGTTGATTTTGCGGATCCAGCCCCCTTTCCACTTCTCCTGATCTTCCCATGCGTGGGGATAGCCCACGCCCGGCTTGCTTTCGACATTATTGAACCAGGCATATTCCATACCTTCACGGCTGGTCCAGACGTTTTTACAGGTCACGGAACAGGTATGACAGCCGATGCATTTGTCGAGATTCAGTACCATGCCGACTTGCGAACGAATTTTCATCGATTTTTCTCCTGCTGGCTGCCCTGACAGTCATCATTGCCTTCACCGTCTAACCAGTGAATGTGGTTCATTTTGCGTACAATCACGAACTCATCGCGGTTGGATCCGACGGTGCCGTAATAGTTGAAGCCATAGGAAAGCTGCGCGTAGCCACCGATCATGTGGGTCGGTTTAGGACAGGCGCGGGTCACAGAGTTATGAATGCCGCCGCGCTGGCTGGTGATTTCCGAACCGGGAATATTCACGATGCGTTCCTGAGCGTGATACATCATCGTCATACCCGCCGGAATGCGCTGGCTCACAACCGCTCTTGCGGTCAGTGCGCCGTTGGCGTTGAACGCTTCAATCCAGTCGTTATCGACAATGCCCAGCGCCTGCGCATCCTCCTCGCTCATCCACACAATTGGCCCACCGCGCGACAGCGTCAGCATCAGCAAGTTGTCGCTGTAGGTAGAATGAATGCCCCATTTCTGATGCGGCGTCAGAAAGTTCAGCGCCTTTTCAGGATTGCCGTTTGGCTTCTGGTTCAGCAGCGGTTTCGCCGCGCGGGTGTCGATGGGCGGACGATAAACCAGCAGGCTTTCACCAAAAGCACGCATCCATTCATGATCCTGATAAAGCTGCTGACGGCCGCTGAGCGTGCGCCATGGGATCAGCTCATGGACGTTGGTGTAACAGGCGTTATAGGAAACGTGTTCATCTTCCAGACCGGACCAGGTCGGGCTGGAGATAATTTTGCGCGGCTGCGCCTGAATATCGCGGAAGCGGATCTTTTCATCTTCTTTATTCAATGCCAGATGGCGGTGATCGATACCGGTGATGTCGCTCAGCGCCTGCCACGCTTTCACAGCGACCTGACCGTTAGTCTCAGGAGCCAGCGAGAGAATGACTTCGGCAGCATCAATTGCGCTGTCGATATTAGGGCGTCCCGCCGCCGGGCCGCTGGTTTTGATGTAATTGAGCTGTTTGAGGAAATCGACTTCCGTCTGGGTATTCCAGCTAATGCCTTTCCCGCCGTTACCCAGTTTATCCAGCAGCGGGCCAAGCGAGGTAAAACGCTCCCAGGTCGCCGGATAGTCGCGCTCAACCACGATGATATGCGGCGCGGTTTTACCCGGAAGCAGATCGCATTCACCATTTTTCCAGTCTTTAACGTCAAAAGGCTGAGCCAGCTCCGCCGGAGAATCGTGCTGAACCGGCAGCGTTACTACGTCGGTTTCCACGCCCAGATGTCCCGGACAGAGATCCGAGAAGGCTTTGGCAATGCCTTTATAAATTTCCCAGTCGCTTTTCGCTTCCCAGGCGGGATCGACCGCCGCCGACAGCGGATGAATAAACGGATGCATATCCGACGTATTCATGTCGTCTTTTTCATACCAGGTTGCCGTAGGCAGCACGATGTCGGAATAGAGGCAGGTGCTGGACATGCGGAAATCGAGCGTCACGACCAGATCCAGCTTGCCTTCGCCGCCGCAATCCTGCCATTCCACCTCTTCCGGCTTCACGCCGCCCTGCACGCCCAGGTCTTTACCCTGAATGCCGTTCTCGGTGCCGAGCAGATATTTCAGCATGTACTCGTGCCCTTTGCCGGACGAGCCAAGCAGGTTTGAGCGCCAGACAAACAGGTTGCGCGGAAAGTTCTGTGGATCGTCAGGCTGCTCCGCTGCGAAACGCAGCGAGCCTTCTTTCAAACTCGCAACGGTATAATCCACCGGGGAGAGACCGGCCGCCCGGGCCTGTGCAGCAATGCGTAGCGGATTGGTATTGAGCTGCGGCGCAGAGGGTAACCAGCCCATTCGCTCCGAGCGCACGTTGAAGTCAATCAGGCTGCCGCTGTAGCGCGTCGGGTCGGCCAGCGGCGAAAGCAGTTCGCGCGTCTGCACCGTTTCATAGCGCCACTGGCTGGAATGGTTGTAGAAAAACGAGGTGCTGTTCATATGGCGAGGCGGACGCTGCCAGTCCAGCGCAAACGCCAGCGGCGTCCAGCCGGTTTGCGGCCGCAGCTTTTCCTGCCCGACATAATGTGCCCAGCCGCCGCCGCTCTGCCCTACACAGCCGCAGAAGATCAGCATGTTCATCAGGCCGCGGTAGTTCATGTCCATGTGATACCAGTGGTTCATACCCGCACCCACAATGATCATTGAGCGGCCGCGTGTTTTTTCCGCGTTTTCAGCAAATTCACGGGCAATACGGATGATGTTCTGACGCGACACGCCAGTAATCTGCTCGGCCCAGGCCGGGCTGTAGGCTTTTATCTCGTCGTAGCTTTGCGCGCAGTTAGCGTCATCCAGTCCGCGATCCAGACCGTAGTTTGCCAGCGTTAAGTCATAAACGCTGGTAACCAGCGCTTCGCTGCCGTCGGCCAGCTGTAAACGTTTTACCGGCAGCCTGTGCAGTAGAATTTCATCCAGCGCGACGCTGTTGAAATGTTCGCTTATTGTGCCGCCAAAATAGGGGAAGCCAACGTCAACCACCTCGTCGTGGCTGCCCAACAGGCTGAGTTGCAGCGTGACTTCCTGCTGAGATTTGCCTTCACGCTGTTGCAGGTTCCATTTGCCCTTTTCACCCCAGCGATAACCAATTGAGCCCTGCGGTGCCACCAGCTCGCCGCTGGTCTGGTCAAGGGCTACCGTTTTCCATTCAGGATTGTTCTGCTGACCGAGGTTCTCGACCAGGTCGCTGGCGCGTAGCTGGCGTCCTGCGGCGTAGTAGCCGCCTTCACGCGGCTCCAGCAGTACCAGCATTGGCATATCGGTATAGCGACGTACGTAATCGCGGAAATAGCTGACTTCCCGGTCAAGGTGAAACTCTTTCAGCATCACGTGGCCCATCGCCAGCGCCATTGCGCTGTCGGTGCCCTGCTTCGGATTCAGCCACTGATCGCACAGCTTAGCCACTTCGGCATAGTCTGGCGTGATCGCCACGGTTTTGGTGCCTTTGTAGCGCACTTCGGTAAAGAAATGGGCATCCGGGGTACGGGTCTGCGGAACGTTCGACCCCCAGGCGATGATGTAGGAGGCGTTATACCAGTCTGCCGATTCCGGCACGTCGGTCTGCTCACCCCATGTCATTGGCGACGCGGGCGGTAAATCGCAATACCAGTCGTAAAAGCTCAGGCAGACGCCGCCAATCAGCGACAGGTAGCGCGCGCCCGCAGCGTAAGAGACCATTGACATCGCCGGGATCGGTGAGAATCCCACAATGCGGTCCGGGCCAAAAGTACGGGCGGTGTAAATGTTGGACGCGGCAATCAGCTCATTCACTTCCTGCCAGCTGGAGCGGACAAACCCGCCGCGTCCGCGGGCTACCTTATAGCTTTTAGATTTTTCAGCATCGCTGACAATCGATCCCCAGGCCTCAACCGGATCGCTGTGCCGGGCTTTGGCTTCGCGCCAGAGCTGGATGAGTTTCTTGCGCATTAACGGATATTTCAGTCGGTTAGCGCTGTAGAGATACCAGGAATAGCTGGCACCGCGCGGGCATCCGCGAGGTTCATGATTCGGCAGATCCGGCCGGGTGCGGGGATAATCTGTCTGCTGCGTTTCCCAGGTTACCAGGCCATTTTTGACATAAATTTTCCAGCTGCACGAGCCGGTACAGTTGACGCCATGAGTAGAACGCACGATTTTGTCATGCTGCCAGCGGCTGCGATAGCCGTCTTCCCAGTCGCGGTTGGTGTTGAGGGTTTGGCCATGATTGCCAGAAAAAGGCTCCGCGAGCTGTTTAAAATAGCGGAACCTGTCGAGAAATTTGCTCATCCGGACTTCTCCTGAAGGCGAGGAATTGACATTGCTAAGGTGCGACAGACCCATAAAAACGGATCTGTCCAGGACGGCCTATGCGATTTTTTTACGCCCGTAAACCAGCCAGGTGATACCGACACAGATCAGGTAAAACACCAGGAAGATTTTCATTGCGGCGGTTGGTGTGCCGAACAAACTCAGCGACAGCCCGAAAGTCTGCGGGATAAAGAAGCCGCCCAGCGCGCCGATTGCCGAAATAAAACCCAGCGCGGCTGACGTTTCGGTAACGGCTTCATGCTGTGATGACTCTTCACTCCGGCCTTCGGCTTTACTTCGTTCAAGCGTAAGCCTGCGGAAGATCACCGCGATCATTTGATAAGTCGATCCGCTGCCGAGGCCCGCGGTCAAAAACAACCCCATAAACACGACAAAAAAGGCGCCAAATGAACCCGCATGATTGGCATCCGGCAGCGTCAGGAATAGCAGCGCGGCGAACAGCGTCATCAGCACAAAATTGATCAGGGTGACGCGGACCCCGCCAAAGCGATCGGAGATAATACCGCCCGCTGAACGGGCTAACGCGCCGAGGAAGGGGCCAAAAAAGGCGTAATGCAAAATCACAACGTCAGGAAACTGGGTTTTGGAGAGCATGGCAAAACCCGCGGAGAAGCCGATAAACGATCCGAAAGTCGCCAGATAAAGCACCGCCATAATCCACAGATGGCCGCGTTTCAGCACCGGCAACTGTTCACGCAGCGAGGATTTTGCCGCCGCCAGATCGTTCATGCCAAACCATGCGGCAAGCGTGGCGACAGCCAGGAACGGCACCCAAATCCATGCCGCATTTTCTAACCAAATCGCCTCGCCACCGACCACGTTTTGCGCGCCGCCGCCAAAAGCGCCGAAAACAGCAAAAGAGATCGCCAGCGGAGCAACAAACTGCATTACGCTGACGCCAAGGTTGCCCAGGCCGCCATTGATACCTAACGCCCCGCCCTGCATAGCCTTCGGAAAGAAAAAGCTGATATTGCCCATGCTGGAAGCAAAGTTAGCGCCAGCAAACCCACACAGCAGTGCGATGACGACAAACGTACTGAACGCTGTCGTTGCATCCTGTACGGCAAATCCCAGCCACAGGCAGGGAATCAGCAGGATCCCCGTACTGAAAGCCGTCCAGCGCCGGCCGCCAAACAGCGGGATCACAAATGAATAAGGCACGCGCAGCAGCGCGCCGGACACGGAAGGCAGCGCGGTCAGCAGAAAGAGCTGATCGGTAGTGAAGTTGAAACCGACTTTATTCAGGTTAACCGCGACGGCACTGAACAGCATCCAGACGCAGAAAGCGAGCAGCAGACAAAAAACGGAAATATACAGATTGCGATTAGCAATCCGTTTTCCCTGCTGCTGCCAGAATTCGTTGTTTTCAGGTTGCCAGTTCTGGATAACGGCAGCACCTTGTTGAGCAGGCTGTTGGGAAAGTTGCGACATAATATTCTCACTGGCTAAAATATCCGCGCATTTTGCTTAACGCCTTCTCAGGCCAGATTGACGCAAATCAACGCAGTGAGAGGTAGTAAATCTTCCGCTGTCGCTTCCCTCCTCCTGTTGGAAAAGCAGAAACAGCCTGTTAAAAACAATTAAATCAATCAGTTAAAAAAAACTTTCCGACCTTTTTTAAACTGAATAAAGCCACGCAGAAATTAAGGGTTACTCCTTTGGAGGTATAGGGTTATATCTTCTTAACAAAGAAAATGAGACGTTATCCGTTAAACTGCCGCAAGGTTCACAGGAGCACCTGGTGAAAGAAGAAGCCGCCTCGATATTACTGATTGACGATCATCCTATGCTGCGCAATGGCGTAAAACAGCTGATTGAGCTTGATGAAGCGCTGCGGCTAATAGGTGAAGCCAGTAACGGTGCAGAGGGCGTCGCTCTGGCTGAGCAACACGATCCCGACCTGATCCTGCTGGATCTGAATATGCCCGGTATGAACGGGTTGGATACGCTGGTCCAGCTGCGTACCATCGATCTTTCTGGTCGGATTGTGGTGTTCAGCGTCTCGAATCATGAAGACGATGTGGTAAATGCTTTGAAGCGCGGTGCCGATGGCTACCTGCTGAAAGATATGGAACCCGAGGATCTGCTAAAAGCGCTGCATCAGGCTGCTGCGGGCCAGATGGTACTCAGCGAGAAGCTGACCAATGTGCTGGTGGCCAGCCTGCGCGACTCTCGCCTGGCGGAAGAGCGCGATGTAGAACAGTTAACCCGGCGAGAACGCGATATTTTACAGCTAATTACGCTGGGCATGACCAATAAAGCCATTGCCCGCAAACTGTCGATTACCGAAAGCACCGTAAAGGTTCACGTTAAGCATCTGCTGAAAAAGATGAAGCTGAAGTCACGGGTTGAAGCGGCGGTGTGGGCGTTGCAAAACGGCTATGAATGAGAGCGATGTGTAACATTTCCACCGGCAATTGATTCCTGGCGGTCTCATTAAATGCAAAATCTTTGCGTGATGCGCTGGGTATTCGAAGTGCGTAAGGAAATGGCTGTCTGACCTTTGCAGGCCAGACAGCATCAACAGCGGGTTATTCTTTTACTGCCGGGCCAGTTTTGGCACCGATATGCAGGTATTCGTGCAGAATTTTATGTTTCACCATCAGGTAGAAAATGCCCAGACAGATAATCACTTCTGCAATCACCATTGACCATGCAGCTCCAATTGCGCCGTACTGCCAGGCCAGGAAGCAGCACACTGGAATGTTCAGCAGGCCCGCACCCACGATAATCACCGTACGCTGACGCGTCAGACCGTGCGGGATCAGAATCTGCAAGCCAGCAGGATAAGCGATGTTGCCGAACAGGAAGCACAGCACCAGCACTTTCAGTACATCGACTGACGCCAGGAACTCTTTACCTAACAGAATAGTGACGATCTCTTCAGCAAAGAACCAGGTGAAGATAACGATAGCCAGGCTCAGCGCAAAGGAGAGTGCCAGGCTTTTGCGGCTCGCTTCGATTGCCGCTTTTTTGTCGCGGCCGAACAGGTAGCTCACTCGCGGGAAGAAGGCGTTGCCAATCTGCTCCGGCACGGAGTTTGCGGCTTTACGCAACCTGTCGGCACCGTTATATATCCCGATCGCATAGTGCGAGGTAAAGGTCGCCAGGATCAGCACGTTTACGCTGTTGAACAGGTTTGCACCCGCAATGGCGATAAAGATGTCGCCACTTTCGGCAAGACGCTTACGGATTTCGGCGATTTCAAACCGGTAACGGCCGATAACCTTCATCTCAACCACAAATTTAAGGGTGATCAGCGCGCTGATTACTGAGGTCAGTCCAGGAATCAGTGCCGCAAGCCAGGTATCTTCCGGGCCGTGAACCAGCAGGAAAGTCAGTGGAATGGCGCAGAAATTACCTAAAGTAGAAATGGTCGCCGTTTTGCCCAGTTTCTCATAGCCCTGCATCAGCCAGCCGAAAGAGAACAGCGAGCCAACCAGCGTGGTGGCATTTGCCAGCACCACCCAGAACAGATAATGCCATTCAGGATTGAACCAGGTCACGCTAAGCAGCACGCCTGCGGTTAGCAGGATCAGCATCAGCTTGGCGTTGAAGGTGGACCAGAAAAGGCAGGAAACCTGTTCTTTATCATCACGATGGTGCGCAATGCTTTTCGTGGTGAAAACGTTAAAGCCCCAGTCCGCGATCGTGCTGCAATAGAGCACGCAGGCGATGGCCAACGCCAGAACACCCATCTGGCTGACGCCCAGCGTTCGGGCCAGATAAGGCAGCGTAATCAGCGGGAAGAGTAGCGACGTCCCACGGTAGGCCAACAATGATAATATGTTGATAAGCAGTGACTTATCCAAAAATCTTCGCACGTAAAACCTCTAAATTTTCAAAACAGTTAAGAAACCGCAGGCGACTTAATTCGCCGCCGTTCGTCTCATTTCATTGGCGGTTCTTATCTTCTGAAGCAGAATAAATTTTGTGGTGTGTCGGAGCAGCAGCCTTTCTTTCAGGTTTTCAGGACTGATGGTCCTGCCCATATCGCGAATAGCGTTGATCACCGGGCGTGGCACATCCGTTCTGTTATATAAGGAGATGTAAATCATCAGCCTGAACGAGTGCAGCAGATAGTTTCTGCGGATACGCTGCGACAAAGGGCTGTTATCCGTATTCGCAAGCAGCATGTCTACGGATTTAGAAAAGGCTTCATAACGCGCCTGGAAATAGTGTTCAGGTTTGTGACTGTTGGTCAGAGAACCGTTACGCACACGCTGCCTGTAGTAAGTTTCGCGGCTGACCCATGCCTGACCGGAATGCAGGAAGGCGCCCAGCGTGAAGCAGTGATCTTCGTGTACCCGATCCTGGAAAACCAGTTGATGCTTAAGAACTAAACTTCTTCTGACGATATAGTTCCACGCCGCAGAGGTGTAACGGCTGTTAGCCAGAAGAGAAGAAAGGACTTCGCGGGCCTGCGTCAGGCCGGACAGCGTATGCTGAACTTTAAACTGCGTTTTTTCAGGATGGCCATCGACAAAGGTTTTGGAGTTGAAACAAAACAGGTCGGTTGCCGGATGGGCTTCAATGACTTCACTGAATTCGCGGAACATACCGTCGCCAACGATATCATCCGGATCGCAGAAGAAAAGGTACTCCCCTTCCGCTGCGGCAATCCCGGTGTCTCTTGCCAGACCGGCACCCTGATTGTGCGAGTTGATGACTTTTATTGCGGCATTGCCAGCGTAGTGCTGCTCAACAAGTTCGCCCGTGCCATCCGTTGAACCGTCGTTTACCACGATGATCTCGTGAGGAATGGAAACCTGTCCTGTGAGTGAGTCGATACATTCAATAATATACTCACGCACATTGAATGCCGGTATGATCACCGATAATAAAATGGAGTTCATTGGATTACCCTTGCTTTTTTAATATGAGGTATAAAACATATTATCCTTTAGCAATTAACAGTGAAAAGTACATTCCACTAATGATAATTGTCAGGAAAAACACTACTTTATAGGAATATTCTCACTCGTCCTGTCAATATCCTCAAAACGACCAATGAACACGTTCAACTGTGGTCACGTTTTATCCGATTATGACCCATGTGTCGTTGCCGATGCGGAAAAAACGGTAAATTGCTTTACAGTACTGACAAGGTTCCTGGACAGCTGAATAACAGAATTCCCGAGTGGAAAACAGAACGCGCTGGCGCGGAAAGGGAATTTTCTGATTTTTAGCGAAAGGGTGGACATTTTCTTAATGTATGCCGCTGACCTGCATCCTGGCAGGCTGACAGCACAATGAGCGGTATTTGCGAATGAGGTTTTTCTTATCGCAAATCCGTTCCCGAAAATATCAATTATCATATTGCCACCATTTCAATCAGTGTCGCAGCCAGGCCAATTGTCAAGATGCTATGAAAAAGTACCGCAATTACATCATGAGGTCTAGCACAATAAGATTGCACAGACTTTTTAGGAATTATCTCACAAGAAGTTAATTTTTAAGTTTTTTCGCAAAGAATCACCTGGTGTGATTATTTAACTTTTTTATCTGGCAGTCATAGCAACAATTCACCTTAACGTTTTCATCCCGTCATTATTATTAATAATGCAGTGAGAAAAATTATACTGGGGAGGCGACGAAACCAGACTACATCAGGCCTCAGACCGTTAAGTGCCTTACCGGCTAAGCATTTCATCTGGCACAATAAAACAGCAGGGATTTTAAGGAGGTTAATTAAACCAGGTGAAAGAAGAAGAATTACTCAGAAAAATTTTTTTGATCGTCCCAGCAGGATTATAAAGAAGATTCCTGTCTTAAATAATTTTATCACCGTCGTTGCTTTGATTATAACTATTTATCAACCTGCCTGAAAATTACTGTCGTGTTTTATCTTAAAAAAACGATAATCAGAAATATCCCTGGTTTCGCTCTTCTGCTTGTCCGGTATCAATGCGTGGAGAATTTCAACCCGGCGCTCGTTTAGCGCCCGTCGTAACCGGTGAGTGTTTTTTGCAGCAAGGCTTTTTTGAAACTTGCGGCAAGTCTTCCTGTTTTACCTGTGACAGCCTCTGTACTGCTGCGTTACTATAGCGGCATTTACAAGGCCCTGGTGCCCACAACCAGCGGCAACCGGCTTGCTGTCTGTTACGCCAGCGCCCCGCAAATAACCGCCACGTTGAAAAAATACTGTACATTGACAGAGCAGAGTACAGTTTAAAAATTAACGTATAGTTACACTGTAGGTGAATCTAAACATTAAATAATAAACTAATTTATCCACCTGGTTAGAACAGCCTCAAGCTTCGCTAATGCCTCAATATGCTTCTCTTTTGGTATGCGCCCAATGTTTTGCAACTTCCACTTAACCGCGGGTAGATGCTGAATCTGCTCTTCAGGAGCCAGGCTCCAGTCCGGTTGACCACTTTTGAAAGACATCAAAAAATCATAATCCTGCTGCGTAAATTGTGCTTTGAGAGCAGTCACCATTAAGTGAGGTATCGCATTCAGTTCTTCCAGAGAAGCCGCATCGAATGTCATGCCGCTAAATTCATTCGCATATAATTCAGAAATATCTTTCCAGCGGGGATTGAGTACCTCTGATAATGGGCGTGGGTGTCCCAGCAGATAGGTAATGAAACCATTAAAGATGAGGCGATCGATACCTTGCGTTTCGAGAAGCATTTTGACGTCATAAAAATCGCGTGGATGCTGCCGATCCAGCGCAGCGCAAAGTTTTCCACCATAGAGATCCGCAAGTGATACTACCTGAATAGTAGCAAAGCCAAATCGATATCAACCGATAAACGTGGAAAATCACGGACAAACAAGTTTATGGCCGTTCCACCTTTCAGCGCAAAGCATCGCTCTGATGCGACAGCAGGTAATGCGCTGAGCAGTAACGCAACTTGCCGATGATAAGGTGATTGTTTATCCATGTGAAATCCCTTTGCTAACAAAACTCTCTGGAACAGTGATCTGATATTTTTGGTCCAGCTTGCCCCCAGATACGATCTGCCGTTTCCCGGCCCCCAAATCAATTTTGGCTTTATCTACTCGCTTAACCCATGCATGCGCATAGTGATCGGCCAGAAACAGGTAAAGGCGGTTAGTTTTCACTGCCCGGCTGGATTGCATCAACACTTCGACTTTACGTGGGCTCAGATTTACCAACCCCTGAAACAGCTCCGCTGCGTGCTCAAATGAAAGCGAACCAGGCACTGCATTAGCAATCTCATAAGCGGCTAATTCCAGTACACTCGCTTTCAACCGTTCTCCCTTTACTTCTACCTCTGTCAGATACTTTTCATCCTTCATATTGAGCTTCTGATTAGAAAGTAAAAGCCATTCGGCATTGGGAAATTCTTTAAACCACTTTGGTAATGAAGCTTTATTTTCTACGCAAAGCCAAATCGCCTTGCCTGTTAAGTTAAGGTAATGAGAACGGCCTTGCCAGGTCAGGCTGGTAAGCCCCGCCAGATGTACAGAAATCCCCAGCTGATTTTGCAAGCATAGAACGGCATCACTCCACTGAGGCTCGCGGCCACTTCGCACATAGACGCCGGCACGTAACTTTTGCAACCAGTCGTTGTGCATATACTTATTGGCTAAAGAAGGGCTAATACCATTTTGGGTTAGCCATGACTGTAACACTAAGGAACCCGGTGCAGTGTTCTGCAACAGCCAGTTTAGTTTTGATGCCATAGACTCACCGTTGGTTTAACAAAATCATAAAAAGTAAACTACTGCGGGGAGAAAATGTCAATTCGGAAAGAAATTAGTCCAACCACACCGATCAGTTTGAGTTGTGTCAATTTCATACGAGCTATTGCATGCCAGGTTTGCGGCAAGTCTTCCTGTTTTACCTGTGACAGCCTCTGTACTGCTGCGTTACTATAGCGACATTCACAAGGCCCTGGAGCCCACAACCAGCGGCAACCGGCTTGCTGTCTGTTACGCCAGCGCCCCGCAAATAACCGCCACGTTGAAGTAAAAATCAGTGATGTTCAGACAACGCAAACGCGGGATTCAGAAATCGCAACTGACTTTATATTCAATGGACTGGAAAAGAAGACCTGATGATGACCACAGAAAACCTCTCTTCGCACACCCCAATGATGCAGCAGTATCTACGCCTTAAGGCTGAGCATCCTGAGATCCTGCTGTTTTACCGAATGGGAGACTTCTACGAGCTGTTCTACGATGACGCCAAACGCGCCTCGCAGCTGCTGGAGATCTCGCTGACCAAACGCGGCGCTTCAGCCGGCGAACCGATCCCGATGGCGGGCGTGCCACATCATGCTGTTGAGAACTATCTGGCCAAACTGGTTCAGCTTGGCGAATCGGTAGCCATCTGTGAACAGGTTGGCGATCCGGCGCTGAGCAAAGGACCGGTTGAACGCAAAGTGGTGCGTATCGTCACGCCAGGCACGATCAGCGATGAAGCGCTGCTTCAGGAGCGCCAGGATAACCTGCTGGCCGCTATCTGGCAGGGCGCGCGCGGCTTTGGTTACGCCACGCTGGATATCAGCTCCGGCCGCTTCCGCCTGGCTGAGCCTTCCGATCTGGAAACGATGGCGGCAGAACTCCAGCGTACCAATCCCGCCGAGCTGCTTTATTCAGAAGACTTTGCCGCCATGTCGCTGATCGAGAATCGCCGTGGCCTGCGTCGTCGCCCTTTATGGGAATTTGAAGTCGACACCGCTCGCCAGCAGCTCAACATGCAGTTTGGCACCCGCGATCTTACCGGCTTTGGCGTGGAGCAGGCTCAGCTTGCCCTGCGCGCCGCTGGCTGCCTGCTGCAATACGTTAAAGATACGCAACGCACCTCGTTGCCGCATATCCGCTCGCTGACCATGGAGCGCCAGCAGGATGGCATCATTATGGATGCCGCTACTCGCCGCAATCTGGAGATTACCCAGAACCTGGCTGGCGGCATTGAGAACACGCTGGCATCGGTACTGGATAAAACCGTCACGCCGATGGGCAGCCGCATGCTCAAACGCTGGCTGCATATGCCGATCCGCGATACAAAAACGCTGAGCAATCGCCAGCAAAGTATCGGCGCGCTACAGGATTTCTCTGCTGAATTCACTCCCCTGCTGCGCCAGGTTGGCGACCTGGAACGTATTCTGGCAAGGCTGGCATTGCGTACGGCGCGTCCTCGCGATCTGGCAAGAATGCGCCACGCGTTCCAACAGCTTCCACAGCTTGATGCCCTGCTGATTGACAGCGAAACGCCTCATCTGCAAACGCTGCGTCAGCAAATGGGCCAGTTTGACGAGCTGCGCGATCTGCTGGAACGTGCCGTGGTTGAATCGCCGCCGGTGCTGGTTCGCGACGGCGGCGTCATTGCGCCAGGCTATAACGCCGAGCTGGACGAATGGCGCGCCCTGGCCGACGGCGCCACGGACTATCTTGATCGTCTGGAAATTCGCGAACGGGAAAAGCTGGGGCTGGATACGCTGAAGGTGGGCTTTAATGCCGTACACGGTTATTACATTCAGGTCAGCCGTGGGCAGAGCCATCTGGTGCCGATTAACTATGTTCGCCGCCAGACGCTGAAGAATGCCGAACGCTATATTATTCCTGAGCTGAAGGAATATGAAGACAAGGTGCTGACCTCAAAAGGCAAAGCGCTGGCGTTGGAAAAAGGGCTTTATGAAGAGCTGTTCGATCTGCTGCTGCCGCATCTGGAAGCATTGCAGGACAGTGCCGCCGCGCTGGCGGAACTGGACGTGCTGGCGAACCTGGCGGAGCGTGCCTGGACGCTGAATTTTAACTGCCCAACGTTTGCCGACAAGCCCGGCATCAAGCTGACCGGCGGCCGTCATCCGGTAGTCGAGCAGGTACTGAAAGAGCCGTTTATCGCCAACCCGCTTTCGCTCTCGCCACAGCGTCGTATGTTGGTGATTACCGGGCCGAATATGGGCGGTAAGAGCACCTATATGCGCCAGGCCGCGCTGATTGCGCTGATGGCCTATATCGGCAGCTACGTGCCGGCAGAAGAAGCGGTACTGGGCCCGATCGATCGCATTTTTACCCGCGTCGGCGCCGCAGACGATCTGGCTTCCGGCCGTTCGACCTTTATGGTGGAAATGACCGAAACCGCCAATATTCTGCACAACGCCACGGAACACAGTTTGGTGCTGATGGATGAGATCGGGCGCGGCACGTCCACTTATGACGGCTTGTCGCTGGCCTGGGCCTGTGCAGAAAGCCTGGCAAACCGCATTAAGGCCATGACGCTGTTTGCCACGCACTACTTCGAGCTGACCACGCTACCGGAGAAGATGGAGGGCGTCGCTAACGTGCATCTGGATGCTATAGAGCACGGTGACACCATCGCCTTTATGCATAGCGTGCAGGATGGCGCAGCCAGTAAAAGTTACGGTTTAGCCGTTGCCGCGCTGGCAGGTGTGCCAAAAGAAGTGATCAAGCGTGCGCGTCAAAAGTTGAAGGAGCTGGAAACGATGTCTGGCAATGCGGCCGCCACTAAAGCCGATGGCCCACAGCTGCCGCTGCTGGTGGAGGAGACGTCCCCGGCCGTTGAAGCGTTAGAAGCGCTGGATCCCGATTCGCTGTCGCCACGTCAGGCGCTGGAGTGGATTTACCGTCTGAAAGCGCTGGTTTAAATCTGGAAGTGGCCTGCTACGCAGGCTGTTTTAGTAGCTAATACGGATTTACAGGCAATAAAAAAGCGGTGGCTTTCGCCACCGCTTCTCGCATCTACATCGAAAGCACCTTGCTTATTCGCGGAACAAGGCTTCAATATTCAGTCCCTGAGCCTGCAGGATTTCCCGCAGACGACGCAGACCTTCAACCTGAATCTGGCGGACACGTTCGCGAGTCAGACCGATTTCGCGGCCCACATCTTCTAACGTAGCGGCTTCATAACCCAACAGGCCGAAGCGACGCGCCAGAACCTCACGCTGTTTGGCGTTCAGTTCGAACAGCCATTTGACGATGCTTTGCTTCATATCATCGTCCTGGGTGGTATCTTCCGGGCCGTTATCTTTCTCGTCGGCCAGGATATCCAGCAGCGCTTTCTCAGAATCTCCGCCTAACGGCGTATCAACTGATGTAATGCGTTCGTTGAGACGCAGCATACGGCTGACATCATCAACGGGTTTATCAAGCTGCTCGGCAATTTCTTCTGCGCTTGGTTCGTGATCCAGCTTGTGGGCCAGTTCGCGAGCAGTACGCAGATAGACGTTCAGCTCTTTAACAATGTGAATTGGCAGGCGAATCGTACGGGTTTGGTTCATGATAGCCCGTTCGATGGTCTGACGAATCCACCAGGTAGCGTAAGTAGAGAAACGGAATCCTCTTTCAGGATCAAATTTCTCTACCGCGCGGATTAAGCCGAGGTTACCTTCCTCAATCAGATCCAGCAAAGCCAGACCACGATTGCTGTAACGACGGGCAATCTTCACTACCAGACGTAAGTTACTTTCAATCATACGGCGACGGGACGGAACGTCCCCACGCAGTGCACGACGAGCGAAGAATACCTCTTCCTCAGCCGTGAGGAGCGGAGAATAACCAATCTCTCCCAGGTAAAGCTGCGTTGCATCTAATACACGTTGCGTAGCGCCTTGCGACAACAGCTCTTCTTCAGCTATATCGTTATCAGCAGGTTCGTTTCCGACAAGAGCCTTCTCATCAAAAATCTCAGCTCCGTTTTCGTCGAATTCCGCGTCTTCATGTAACTCATTAACTTTCAGCGTATTCTGGCTCATAAGCGGCTCCTACCCGTGATCCCAGGGCAGAACACCAGGGTTCTGCCGGATTATCGCTGCGGTAAATAACGCAACGGGTTTACGGATTTCCCCTTGTAACGAATTTCAAAATGCAATCTAACCGAACTCGTGCCGGTACTGCCCATGGTCGCAATCTTCTGACCCGCTTTAACTTCTTGCTGCTCGCGGACCAGCATCGTGTCGTTATGGGCGTATGCACTCAGGTAATCATCATTATGTTTGATGATAATCAAGTTACCGTAACCGCGTAACGCATTCCCGGCATAAACAACGCGCCCTGAGGCGGTTGAGACGACGGGTTGCCCTCGCGATCCCGCGATATCAATACCTTTATTGCCACCTTCGGAAGCAGAGAAGTTATCAATGATCTTCCCGTCAGTCGGCCAACGCCAGCTTCCCACTGGAGTACTGCTGTTCGTTGTACTGCTGACGGTCGGTGCGGTAACCGGCGCTGTTGTCGTTGCAACAGTATTAGTGCCGGATGAAGGTAACATTTTGCCTTCACTTGGTTTACCTGAATCCTCAGAATACGTAATAACTGGCTGGTGCGCAACCGTTGCGCCTTTCATTTGTGAAGTGGTCGGCTGAGTCGGTACGCCACCCGATGTGGCATCGGCTGCGGTAATTGCGTTGCCGCCAGTGAGGGTACCACCGGAGCCATTACTAACCTGCAACTGCTGGCCCACGTTGAGACTGTATGGCGCAGTGACGTTATTTCGTTCCGCTAAATCGCGGAAATCGTTCCCGGTAATCCAGGCAATATAGAACAGCGTATCACCGCGTTTAACGGTATAAGTTTGTCCGCTGTAGCTACCTTTAGGAATATTCCCATACGCGCGGTTGTACACGATGCGACCATTTTGTGTAACAACGTTTTCACTTTGACCGGAGGCTACGGGAGCAGGAGAACGCGTGGAGATCGCCGGAGGACGGCCAATCAGCCCACCGCCGCCTTCGCTGGTTTGCGCATTATTACCGCCGCCAACGGAGCTGATAGGGGCCTGTGAATTGTTGCTGGAACAGCCAGCCAACCAAAATCCAACAAGTGAAAGCGCCGCAATCCGGCGTAACTTAAGTACTGGGCTTCCCGTGCTCATTTATATCCCCCGTTACGGCAAAACTGTGATAACTGTCCGGATGCAGGCCACTTAGCTGGCATCCGCAGTATTAAATTCTGAATGGATGAGATAGTAACAATATCGTGGTTCAGGTGCCATTCACAGATGTGACCAATTGCGTATCGGCGTCAGGCCAGGTCGCCCTGCACTAACGGCACAAAACGCACCGGCTCGATCGTTTCCACCCTGTACTCGCCGCCTTTGCGGGTGATACGCTTCAATTCCTGCTGCTCTTCGCCAACCGGCAGCACCAGCACCCCGCCTTCATCCAGCTGGTTAAGCAGCTCAACAGGGATTTCCGGGGGAGCCGCGGTAACGATAATGGCATCAAATGGCCCTTTTGCCGGCCAGCCCTGCCAGCCATCAGCGTGGCGGGTGGAAACGTTGTGCAGATCGAGCTGCTTCAGGCGACGTTTGGCCTGCCATTGCAGACCTTTGATACGTTCAACGGAGTAAACATGCCCGACCAGATGCGCCAGGATAGCGGTCTGATAGCCCGATCCCGTACCAATCTCCAGCACGCGAGACGTGGGCTTAAGCGCCAGTAGCGAGGTCATTTTCGCCACAATATAAGGCTGAGAAATGGTCTGCCCGGAACCGATCGGCAGCGCCATGTTTTCCCAGGCATTATGCTCGAAAGCCTCGTCGACAAACCGCTCGCGCGGCACCTCTTCCATGGCTTTCAGCAGCAGCTCATCGTCGATCCCCTGCTGACGCAGCTGCGCCAGCAGTGTATCAATGCGTCGCATCACCATTCGCTGCCAACCTCGGCACTAACCAACCATGCAGCAACAACCTCCTGCGCGTTATGGGCAGTGAGATCGACGTGCAGCGCAGTGACCGAAACATAGCCTTCATCCACGGCAGCAAAATCGGTATCCGGACCGGCATCGAACTTGTCGCCCGGCGGCCCAATCCAGTACATCGTGTTGCCGCGCGGATCCTGCTGTGCAATAACCTGATCGCTGGGATGGCGACTGCCGCAACGGGTCACACGAATACCTTTGATTTCCGCCAGCGGCAGATCGGGAACGTTAATATTGAGGATGCGGCCAGTGCGCAGCGGTTCACGCTGCAAAGCGCGCAAAATTGAACAGGTGACGGCCGCAGCGGTATCGTAATGTTGATGGCCATCAAGCGAGACAGCCAGCGCGGGCAGTCCCAGATGACGCCCTTCCATTGCCGCCGCCACCGTACCGGAATAGATGACGTCATCACCGAGGTTCGGCCCGGCATTGATGCCGGAGACCACGATATCGGGTTTTGGGCGCATCAGCGTGTTAACGCCCAGATAGACGCAATCGGTCGGCGTCCCCATTTGTACAGCAATATCACCGTTGGGATAGCTGAAAGTACGAAGCGGCGTTTCCAGCGTCAGTGAGTTAGACGCCCCGCTACGATTGCGATCCGGCGCGACCACCTGCACTTCCGCAAATTCACGCAGCGCGGTAGCCAGCGTTTGGATACCGGGAGCATGAATACCGTCATCGTTACTCAGCAAAATTCGCATCTGAACTTCAACCTCTTGATTTCAATATGCTATCTATCATACCACGCTTTATGCATCCTGCCGCCTGCGGGTTAATCACAGCGGCAGAAGGTCAGTTCAGGCGGGATGTTCTGGAATGAGCAAACTGCATTCTATCGTGAGGAAAGCAACAGTACCAGGCGCAGTGAACCGGCTTATTCGTCAATACTGACTTCTTCGTGCTGATTCAGAATTTCACGCACCACGCTGGTAGCGAAGCTTCCGGCCGGCAGCCAGAAATTCAGTTCAACGGTGACATCATCCCACCAGCTCCAGCCGAGATCGCGCGGGATGACCAGCACTGCGCGCCGGGCAGCATCCACTTTCTCGCGTTCAATAAGGCCGATCAGATCGGCTTCACCTGCAAGGCTCTGCTGCTCAAAAGCCAGCGCTTCGCCCTGAGTGCCCCAGTCGCCACTGCCCGGCAGCGGAGCGGTAATGCGGAGCTCGTTGTTATCTACGCGCGCCTGAAGGGAAGCCAGCTCCGCTTCGTCGGCAACAAACCAGCTGCCGCGCCCGGTGAGCTGAAGCGCATCGCCCGGCATCACTTGAGTCAACGAGCCCTGCTGCGTCAGGCGATCGCTCGCAATCTGATTGAACAGCACGCTACGGGCGGCAGACAGGATAAAGCTGCGTTTATTGCGCTCACGAACGCGAATTTCATCGGCTGCCCAGCGTTTCGCCATCGTCAGATTGTTGCCGTCACGTCCAAAGCGCTGTTCACCAAAATAGTTAGGCACGCCGGCGACGGCAATCTGTTTCAGCCGCTGCTCTACCGCTTCCCGGTCAGAAACCTGACGCAAAATCAGCGTAAAAGCATTGCCCTGTAGCGCACCGGTACGCAATTTACGACGGTGACGAGCGCTTTCCAGCACCTCGCAGCCTTCCAGATCAAACTTAGTGAAGTCAGGGGTTTCTTTACCAGGAACACGCAGGCAAAACCACTGCTCGGTGACTGCATGGCGATCTTTCATGCCGGCAAAGCTGACATCACGAGGATGGACACCGGCGAATTTTGCCAGCGCCTCGGCGACAAAACGGGTATTGCAGCCGTTTTTACGGATGCGAACCAGCACCTGCTCGCCCTCGCCGTCTGGCCGATAGCCCAGATCTTCGATAACGATAAAGTCTTCCGGGTTCGCCTTCACCACGCCGCTGGCCGCAGGCTGACCGTACAGCCATTGCAGAGTGTTGACCGTCATTAGGCAGCCGCCTTCATCAGTAGCGCGACAGCTTCACAAGCGATGCCCTCGCCGCGACCGGTAAAGCCCAGTTTTTCGGTGGTGGTGGCTTTTACGTTGACATCGTCCATATGGATGCCGAGATCTTCAGCGATGTTGATGCGCATTTGCGGCACGTGCGGCAGCATTTTAGGGGCCTGAGCGATAATCGTGACGTCCACGTTGCCAATGCGATAGCCTTTCTTCTGAATCTGACGCCAGGCTTCGCGCAGCAGCTCGCGGCTGTCAGCGCCTTTATAAGCCGCGTCCGTGTCCGGGAACAGCTTGCCGATATCACCTAGCGCCGCCGCACCCAACAATGCATCGGTCAGCGCGTGCAGCGCGACGTCGCCGTCAGAATGCGCCAGTAAGCCCTTTTCATAAGGAATTCGCACGCCGCCAATAATCAACGGGCCTTCGCCGCCAAACGCGTGAACATCAAAACCGTGGCCGATACGCATTATGCGTTCTCCTTAATCTGTCGTTGAGTCAGGTAAAACGTGGCCAGCGCGAGATCTTCTGGCCGCGTCACCTTTATATTATCGCTGCGGCCTGCGACCAGTTCAGGGTGATAGCCGCAATATTCCAGCGCTGAGGCTTCATCGGTAATCACCGCGCCTTCGTTGAGCGCGCGTTGCAGGCAGTTACGCAGCAGGTCGAGCGGAAAAAGCTGCGGCGTCAGAGCGTGCCAAAGCGCCTCGCGATCGACAGTATGCGCGATTGCAAGACCGGCTGATTCCGCTCGTTTCATGGTGTCGCGAACCGGTGCCGCAAGAATACCGCCAACCTGACTGGTTGCGGTAAGCGCCAGCAGGCGCGTAAGGTCGTCGGGATGCAGGCAAGGACGCGCGGCGTCATGTACCAGCACCCAGCGTGAGGAAGATGCTGCCTGCAAACCGGCCAGAACGGAGTCGGCCCGCTCTTTGCCCCCCGCCACGCTGATAATGCGCGGGTCGTTAGCAATGGGCAGCGTAGAAAACCAGGGATCGTCCGGACTGATAGCGACGATAATGCGGCAAATTCTGGGATGCGCCAGTAATCTGTCGAGCGCATGTTCCAGAATGGTTTTCCCCTGGATAGTCAGATACTGCTTAGGGCATTCAGCCTGCATCCGGCTGCCGATACCGGCAGCAGGAACAATGGCAATGACGTCCGGTTCGGTGCCTGCGATGTTCATGTTTTATCGTTGCTGACTGTTACCCTGCTGCACGTTTCGTCTGTTTTGATCCGGCACCAGGCGATAGAAGGTTTCGCCGGGTTTGATCATCCCCAGCTCGTTACGTGCGCGTTCCTCAATTGCTTCAGAACCGCCGTTAAGATCGTCGATTTCTGCAAACAGCTGATCGTTACGCGCTTTTAGCTTCGCGTTACTGCTTTGCTGCACGGCAACATCTTCATTGACGCGCGTATAATCATGTATGCCGTTCTTGCCCAGCCAGAGCGAATATTGCAGCCAGCCGAGTAAAACAAGTAACAGCAGCGTAAGTTTTCCCATCCCCGCCCCCTGAAAAACGGCCCAATCATCCCACAACTTTTCCCCCGACTCCACTCCGACAGAGATTTAGCCGCGGATTAACGGATCGGTGAGCGTTTAGCGACCTGAAACAGGCAGGATTAAGCAAAGTTCTGTTACCGGTATGCGCATTCAGACATCAGATTTTGCCAGTCCGCAGGCAAACCTTCCGACAATCAGCGACAGTTACCAGCCGCTCAGCAGCGTAAACAGCAGCCAGAACAGCCCGACGACGACGACAATCGTGAGCAGGAGCGTCCAGATGAGATGACCGCGCAGCAGCACGCTGGCGACGATGCCGATCAGCACCGAGACCGGCAGCAGTGCCAGAAAGAAAGGCCAGGTGTACAGAAAGAAAAACAGCGTGTTGGAGCCGTAGAGTATGAAGGGGATCGCGAGGGCGAGCCAGTAGCAGGCAAAGCCGACAACCCCGCCGGGAAACGACCAGGAAATCTCTTCCTGGTCCCGGTCATCTTTACGGGCCAGCATGGGCGTAACGTTATGCATAAGTATCCTGTTGACGCGTGATACGGCCCGCTCTGAGGCGTTTTGCCGTGGCTATCTCAGGGCTTGATGATATCGCGACCGCGCAGCAGATCTAACACTTGAACCAGCAAATTTGTTACCAATTGTTCGCCGTCGAGGCGGATTTCCGGCTGTTCTGGCGCTTCATATACGGCGTCAATGCCGGTGAAGTTACGCAGCTCACCGGCACGCGCTTTTTTGTACAATCCTTTCGGATCGCGCGCCTCACAAATCGCCAGCGGCGTGTCGACAAAGACCTCAATAAAGCGGCCTTCGCCGAGCAGATCGCGGACCATCTGGCGCTCCTCACGATGCGGCGAAATAAACGCGCTCAGCACCACCAGCCCGGCATCCACCATCAGCTTCGCCACTTCGCCGACGCGGCGAATGTTCTCTTTACGATCGTCATCGCTGAAGCCCAAATCGCGGCACAGGCCATGGCGAACGTTGTCGCCATCCAGCAAATAGGTGCTGACGCCAAGCTGATGCAAAGCCTGCTCCAGCGCACCCGCAACGGTAGATTTCCCCGACCCCGACAGGCCGGTAAACCACAGCACCACGCCCTGATGGCCGTGCTGCTTTTCACGTTCCTCACGCGTCAGGGCATGGTCGTGCCAGATGACGTTTTCATCATGAGCGGCAGCCATTATTTGCCGCCTGACAGCAGATCGCGAGCGCCCCAGTGTGGGAAATGACGACGGACTAACGCGTTCAGCTCCAGCTCAAAGGCGCTGAAATTGCCGTTTTCCTGCACCGCCTCTTCCTGAGGTTCACGGATCATACCGGCACCCACCGTCACGTTGCTCAGACGGTCGATGAAGATCATGCCGCCGGTCACCGGGTTTTGCTGATACTTATCCAGCACCATCGGCTCATCGAAAGTCAGATCGACCAGGCCGATACCGTTCAGCGGCAGGCTTTCCACGCTCAGCTGCTTCAGGCTGTTGATTTCCACCTGATACTGCACTTTCTCAACGCGCGCGCGGGTTTTCTTACCGGCAATTTTAATGTCAAAACTCTGCCCCGGTACCAGCGGCTGTTCTGCCATCCAGACCACATCAACGCTGGCTGCCTGTACCGGCTTCAGCACGGCACCCGCTTCTACCAGCAGATCGCCACGGCTGATGTCGATTTCATCTTTCAGCACCAGCGTAATCGCTTCACCCGCCTGCGCTTCCTGCAAGTCGCCGTCGAAGGTGACGATGCGTGCAATAGAAGATTCCACGCCGGAAGGCAGCACTTTGACGCGCTGACCCACATGAACCGCTCCTGACGCCAGCGTCCCGGCATAGCCGCGGAAATCCAGGTTAGGACGGTTCACGTACTGCACCGGGAAACGCATGGGCTGCTGTTCCACCACGCGCTTCACTTCGACCGTTTCCAGCACGTCCAGCAGCGTTGGGCCGGTGTACCAGCTCATCGCTTCGCCTGGGCTGGCGACGTTCTCGCCTTCCAGCGCGGAAAGCGGCACGAAGCGGATATCCAGATCGTTCGGCAGCTGAGCAGCAAAGTCGAGGTAATCGGTTTTGATTTGCTCAAACGTCGCTTCGCTATACTCAACCAGATCCATTTTGTTGATGGCGACCACCAGATGCTTGATGCCCAGCAGCGTGGAGATAAAGCTGTGGCGACGCGTCTGGTCCAGCACGCCTTTACGCGCATCGATCAGCAGGATCGCCAGGTCGCAGGTTGACGCGCCGGTTGCCATGTTGCGGGTGTATTGCTCGTGTCCCGGCGTGTCGGCAATAATAAATTTACGCTTCTCGGTGGAGAAATAACGGTAAGCCACGTCGATGGTGATGCCCTGCTCGCGCTCGGCCTGCAAGCCATCGACCAGCAGCGCCAGATCCAGTTTTTCGCCCTGGGTGCCGTGACGCTTGCTGTCGTTATGCAGCGAGGAGAGCTGATCTTCATAAATCTGACGCGTGTCGTGCAGGAGACGGCCAATCAGCGTGCTCTTGCCATCGTCGACGCTGCCGCAGGTCAGAAAACGCAGCAGGCTTTTATGTTGCTGTGCGTGCAGCCAGGCTTCCACGCCGCCCTGATCGGCAATTTGTTGTGCAATGACGGTATTCATGTCGGCTCCTTAGAAATAACCCTGGCGTTTCTTCAGCTCCATCGAGCCGGACTGATCGCGGTCGATGACGCGCCCCTGACGTTCGCTGGTGGTGGAAACCAGCATCTCTTCGATGATTTCAGGCAGCGTTTGCGCTTCCGATTCCACCGCGCCGGTCAGCGGCCAGCAGCCGAGCGTGCGGAAACGCACCATGCGTTCTTCAATTTTCTCGCCAGGCTGTAAATCAATGCGATCGTCATCAATCATCATCAGCATGCCGTCGCGTTCCAGTACCGGACGCGGCGCAGCCAGGTAAAGTGGAACGATGTCGATATTTTCCAGGAAGATGTACTGCCAGATATCCAGCTCGGTCCAGTTAGAGAGCGGGAAGACACGGATGCTTTCGCCTTTGTTGATCTGGCCGTTGTAGTTGTGCCACAGCTCAGGACGCTGGTTTTTTGGATCCCAACGGTGAAAACGGTCGCGGAAGGAGTAGATACGCTCTTTCGCACGCGATTTTTCTTCGTCGCGACGAGCGCCGCCGAACGCGGCATCAAAGCCGTATTTGTTCAGCGCCTGCTTCAGTCCTTCAGTTTTCATGATATCGGTATGTTTGGCACTGCCGTGCACGAACGGGTTAATGCCCATCGCCACGCCTTCCGGGTTGCGATGCACCAGCAGCTCTGCGCCAATCTCTTTCACCGTGCGGTCACGAAATTCGTACATTTCTTTGAATTTCCAACCGGTATCGACGTGCAGCAGCGGGAACGGTAGCGTGCCCGGATAAAATGCTTTACGCGCCAGGTGCAGCATTACCGAGGAGTCTTTTCCGATAGAGTACATCATCACCGGATTGCCGAACTCTGCCGCCACTTCACGGATGATATGGATACTTTCCGCTTCCAGTTGACGCAGGTGGGTGAGTCGTTTTTGATCCATAACTTTTCCTCAAGCCAAATTCACAACAGCCGACTCGCGTCCGGCCTGCTGCGCTGAATGTTGAAACCACGCCAGCTGCTGATGCAGGTTAACCACTTCCCCGATCACTAGCAGGGCTGGCGTTGGCGCGCGTTGCGCGAGTCCTTCTAATTCTTCCAGCGTGCCGGTCAGCACTTGCTGATCCTGACGCGTTCCACGGCCAATCACCGCGACCGGCGTGTGGGCATCGCGGCCATGGGCAATCAGCTGCGCCGAGATCTCAGCGGCTTTCACCGTACCCATATAAATCGCCAGCGTTTGACGGGCACGTGCCAGCGATGGCCAGTCCATGCCTTCGCCATCGGCGCGGCAATGACCGGTAATAAACAGTACGCTCTGAGCGTGGTCGCGGTGCGTTAGCGGAATACCGGCATAGGCGGTTGCGCCTGCGGCAGCGGTGACGCCGGGTACGACCTGGAAAGGAATGCCGGCCTCAACCGCTGCCTGCAATTCTTCGCCGCCGCGACCAAAGATAAAGGGATCGCCGCCTTTCAGCCGCACCACGCGTTTGCCCTTTTTCGCCAGCTCCACCAGCAGACGGTTGGTCTCGTGTTGGGGAACGGTGTGCGCATTAGCCCGCTTGCCTACGCAGATGCGGTCGGCATCCCGGCGTACTAAATCAAGAATTTCGTCGCTGACCAGATGGTCATAGAGCACCACGTCCGCCTGCTGCATCACCTGAAGGCCGCGCAAGGTCAGCAGGCCAGCATCGCCCGGGCCTGCGCCCACCAGGATGATTTCACCCTGATTCGACTGGGTGTCAGTCAGCTGGCGATCCAGCGTCTGTTCGGCGCCCTGAACGTTGCCCGCAGCGACCTGGCTGGCAAACAGTCCGTTAAACGCGGTTTCCCAAAAACGGCGACGCTCGGACATCTTGCTAAAGCGGTCTTTCACCTTGCCTCGCCAGCGACCGGCGATTTCTGCCATCTGTCCCAGATTAGCGGGTAACAGCGCTTCAAGTTTCTCACGCAGCAGGCGGGCCAGAACCGGCGCGGTGCCGCTGGAAGAGATCGCCACCACCAGCGGCGAGCGATCCACAATCGATGGAAAAATGAAGGAGCATTTAGGCTGATCGTCCACCACGTTAGCCAGTAGCCGACGCTCGCTGGCGTCCTCGAAGACGCGGCTGTTGAGTTCACCGTCGTCGGTGGCGGCAATCACCAGGTAAACGCTGTCCAGCTGGCTGCTTTGGTATTCCTGAGCTATCCACTCTACCGCGCCGCTGTGGTGCAGGGACGACAGCTCTTCGCAAAGTTCCCGGGCAGCGATTTGCACGCGTGCGCCTGCGCGACGCAGCAGTTCGATTTTGCGCGCAGCGACATCACCGCCGCCCACAACCAGCACCGGTTTGTTTCGGATGTCTGCAAAAAGAGGGAGATAGTCCACGTCAGCCTTATCAAATAACAAAAAGTTAACGCGACTATACGGCCCCGGCTTAAGGCTTATGAAATTACTAATTGGAATGAGTAGTTCCCGAATGGAATAACGCCCTGGCAAAGCTAAGGACAAAATGTGCTTAACGGATGAAAAACCGGGGCTTTCAGAGAGAATGTAATTGTGCGCGCACGGTCACACTTTCATACTGTAACGGCAAAATATTTTCGCAAGATCGTCACAGGATGACGACTAAGGACGCAACATGTTTTCCCGACTCCGCCTGAGCGCGCTGGCCGCGCTGCTCGCTTGCGGTGCGATTTTCCCTCTTCAGGCGGCCACTAACGCCTGTGGCCATCTTGCCGAGCAGCAGTTGCGGCACATCGCGACCCGGTATCCGGGCCGTATGCCAGGTAGCCCAGCGGAGATGCTGAACGCAGACTACTTACAGCAACAGTTCCAGGCACTGGGCTACGACAGCAATAAACGAAATTTCACGCTTCACTATCAGTATAAATCACAGAATGGCCATCTGACGGACCATAACGCGACGGCGACCACGGTGATTGCCGCGCGGGCTGGCGAGGTGCCACAGCAGATTATTATCCTGACGCATGCCGATACGTATCTGCCGCAAAGCGACAGCGACAGGCAGCAGAATCTTGGCGGCCTGACGCTACAGGGCGTGGATGATAACGCTTCTGGCCTGGGCGTGATGCTGGAGCTGGCACAGCGCCTGAGTAAGGTTCCGCTGCATTACAGTTTGCGTTTTGTGGCGCTGAGCGGCGAGGAGCTGAATCAGCGCGGCGAGGAGGATTATCTCGCCCGTATGAAGCCAGAAGAGAAGAAAAATACGCTGCTGGTGATCAAACTCGACAGCCTGGTGGTTGGCGATAAGCTGTATTTCAACAGCGGCGTGAATACGCCCGAACCCGTGGCGCGGCAGACCCGAGATCGGGCGCTGGCCATCGCCCGCTCGGCCCGAATCGCCGTTTCTACGCGGGGTAAAGCAGTGAAAACCGAGCCTGCGGCAGATTTGTTTGATAAAGCGGGATTCCCGCTGTTGAGCGTGCGTGCCACTAACTGGGATCTGGGCAAACAGGATGGCAATCAGCAGCGAGCTATCAGCCACCACTTTCCGCAGGGTACCAGCCAACACCAGGCCGCTATTGATAATCTGACTTACCTTGATCGCTGGCTGCCTGGCCGTATTACCCAACGGATGCACAACAGCGTACGGATCCTGCTACCGTTGATTACCGAGCTGGTTAATCCTAAAACCCCGTCAAAGGAGTCTTAATGTATATCGTTACGCTTAGCTATACCCGCCCGATGGAGGACGTTGAAGCCGTTCTGGATGCGCATATTGCCTGGCTGGATACGTATTTTGACGCCGGCATTTTTATTACCGCGGGCCGTAAGGATCCGCGTACTGGCGGTGTGGTGCTGGTGCGGGATATCGATCGGGATCGGCTGAATGCCATTCTGGCAGAAGATGCTTTCCAGGCCGTGGCGGAGTATGAAGTGACGAAGGTGAATGTGACGCGGGCGACCGATGAGTTTGCCGGGCTGGTGGGGATCTGAGTGGATGCCTGGGCGTTCGCTGTAAGCCGGTGGCTGGTGCTGAACACCGAAGCGCTCGCTGTAAGCCGGTGGCAGGTGCTGAACACCAAAGTGCTCGCTGTAAGCCGGTGGCTGGTGCTGAACACCAGGGCGTTCGCTGTAAGCCGGTGGCTGGTGCTGAACACCAAAGCGCTCACTGTAAGCCGGTGGCTGGTGCTGAACACCAAAGCGTTCGCTGTAAGCCGGTGACAGGCGCAAAGCCCTCTGGCCGTCCATAAAGACGCAAAAGACGTCGTCCATGACAGCTCGACCTGGGCCGTCCATGGCCCAGGACGCTTTATTCCCGGCCAGGGCGCTTTACGCTTTGAATTCAGGCGTCGTCGGTTATAAAAGGGCGGGATACTTTCCGCCCTTTTTACTACTCGTGCAGCCCGCACTCGCGCTTCAGGCCGAAGAAGCGGGTTTCTTCTTCCGCCATGCCCGGCTCCCACTTGCGTGTGGTGTGCGTGTCGCCTACCGACAAATAGCCCTGCTCCCACAGCGGGTGATAGCCCAGACCGTGTTCTTTAAGGTACTGGTACACCTGCTTGTTGTCCCAGTCGATAATGGGCAGCACTTTAAACACGCCGCGCTGTATAGCCAGCACCGGCAGGTTGGCACGGCTGCTGGACTGATCGCGGCGCAAACCAGCAAACCACGTCTGTCCATTCAGCGTTTCCAGTGCGCGGTTCATTGGCTCTACTTTGTTGATGTCGTTGTAGCGCTCAATGCCTTCCACGCCCTGCTCCCAAAGCTTACCGTAGCGCGCTTCCTGCCAGGCCGCGCTCTGTTCAGCGCGGAAGACTTTCAGGTTCAGGCCAAGCTTGTCGGTCAGCTCATCGATAAACTGATAGGTTTCAGGAAACAGATAGCCGGTATCGGTGAGGATCACCGGAATATCCGGTTTGATCTGGGAAACCAGATGCAGGCTTACCGCCGCCTGAATGCCAAAGCTGGAGGAGAGCACCGCTTCACCGGGCAGGTTTTCCAGCGCCCAGATCACGCGATCCTGAGCGGACAGCTTTTCCAGCTTAGTGTTAACTTCAGCGAGCGCCATTACGCGCTCCACTTTAGGCAAATCGTTCAGTGCTGCGAGATCGAGTACAGCCATTACACGCCTCCGTTATTGCCAGAAATCACGGGCCGGATCGAGAACCGGTTTCACCACGCCAGCGCGAATAGTGAAATCGCCAAAGCCTTCACCCGCTTCGCGCTCTGCCGACCAGCGGCCCAATAATTCATCAAGGGTAGCTAAAATTTCGTCTTCAGTAATGTTCTCGCGATACATGCGCGGGATACGCGTACCGATACGGTTGCCCCCCAAATGCAGGTTATAACGGCCCGGCGCCTTGCCCACCAGCCCAACTTCGGCCAGCAGCGCACGACCACAGCCGTTAGGACAGCCGGTCACGCGCAGCACGATGTGCTCATCGCCCACGCCGTGTGCATTCATCAAACCTTCTACGCGGGTAACGAATTCAGGCAGGAAACGTTCGGCTTCCGCCATTGCCAGCGGGCAGGTTGGAAACGCGACGCAGGCCATCGAATTTTCACGCTGCGCGGTCACGTTTTCCATCAGGCCATGATCGCGGGCAAGCCGCTCGATAGCCTGTTTCTGCGCTTCCGGAACGCCTGCAACGATCAGGTTTTGGTTCGCGGTCAGACGGAAATCGCCCTGATGGATTTTGGCGATCTCAGCCAGTCCGGTTTTCAGCGGGCGGCCAGGATAGTCGAGAATACGGCCGTTTTCGATAAACAGCGTCAGGTGCCATTTGTCGTCGATGCCTTTTACCCAGCCAAAGCGGTCGCCACGCGTGGTGAATTCATAAGGGCGGATTGGCTCGAACGTTATTCCAGCACGTCGTTCCACTTCCTGCTTAAAGGTTTCCACGCCCACGCGCTCCAGCGTGTATTTGGTTTTGGCATTTTTACGATCGGTACGGTTGCCCCAGTCGCGCTGGGTCGTCACTACCGCTTCCGCCACGTCGAGGATTTTTTCAACCGGCAGATAACCAAACTCGCTGGCGGTGCGCGCATAGGTCGCTTTGTTACCGTGATCGATAGATAGCCCGCCACCGACCAGCAGGTTAAAGCCAATCAGCTTGCCGTTTTCGGCAATGGCGATAAAGTTCAGGTCGTTGGCGTGCAGATCCACATCGTTATGCGGCGGCACTACCACGGTGGTTTTGAACTTACGCGGCAGATAAGTTTCGCCCAGAATCGGCTCTTTGTCGGTGGTCGCGACTTTTTCCTGATCCAGCCAGATTTCCGCGTAGGCACGAGTTTGCGGCAGCAGATGTTCGGAAAGTTTCTTCGCCCACTCGTACGCTTCCTGATGCAGTTCAGACTCTACCGGGTTAGAGCTGCACAGCACGTTACGGTTCACATCGTTGGCGGTGGCCAGTGCATCCAGGCCCACCTCATGCAGCATCTGGTGCGCAGGCTTCACGTTACCTTTCAGGATGCCGTGGAACTGGAACGTCTGACGGTTGGTCAGGCGAATGCTGCCGTAGAGCGTGTTGTCTTCGGCAAACTTATCAATGCCCAGCCACTGTTTCGGCGTCATGATCCCGCCAGGCAGACGGCAGCGCAGCATCATCGCGTGACGCGGCTCCAGCTTCTGCTCGGCACGCTCGGCACGGATATCGCGGTCGTCCTGCTGGTACATACCGTGGAAACGGATCAGCAGGAAGTTATCGCCGGTGAAGCCACCGGTCAGGCCGTCATGCAGATCTTCGGCAATGGTGCCGCGCAGATAGTTGCTCTCTTTTTTCAGGCGCTCGGCGTCAACCAGCTTGCCTTCAACCACCAGCGGTCCAGGATGTTTTTCGTCAGTCATTAGTAAACGTCTCGCTGATAACGGCGCTCAATGCGCAGCTCACTTAAAAATTCATCGGCGGTCTCTAAATCCATGCCACCGTGTTCTGATACGACTTCCAGTAATGCTTTTTCGACATCTTTTGCCATGCGGTTAGCATCGCCGCAAACATAAATGTGTGCGCCCTGCTCAATCCAGCGCCAGACTTCCTGCCCTTTTTCGCGGATTTTATCCTGCACGTAGACTTTATGCTGCTGGTCGCGGGACCAGGCCAGATCGATATGGGTCAGCAGGCCATCCTTCACGTAGCGCTGCCACTCAACCTGATACAGGAAATCTTCGGTAAAATGCGGATTGCCGAAGAACAGCCAGTTTTTACCTTCTGCCCCATCGTTATCGCGCTGCTGCATAAACGCGCGGAACGGCGCGATGCCGGTGCCCGGCCCAATCATGATGACCGGCGTTTCCGGGTTTGCCGGTAAACGGAAGTTATCATTGTGCTCGATGAACACGCGAATTTCGCCATCTTCTTCCAGGCGATCGGCCAGGAAGCTGGAAGCCCCGCCTGCGCGGGCACGTCCATCGATTTCATAGCGCACGGCACCCACGGTGATATGCACCTCGGATTCGCTTTCCGCCTGTGAAGAAGCGATGGAGTAAAGGCGCGGCGTCAGCGGACGCAGCAGCTCAAGCAGCTGTTCTGCTCTCAGCTCAACCGGTGCCTGGCGAACCATATCCACAATTGGCGTTGACTGCGCATACTGTTGCAGGCGGCTCTTATCGCTCACCAGCTCCAGCAGCTTCTCGTCGCGGCACAACGTGCCGTATTGCTCAACGATCTGCGTCGTATTCACCGTCAGTTCAAAATGTTTCTGCAAGGCTTCAGCCAGCGGCAGCGTCTGTCCGTGAACCTGAACGTCCTCATCGCCTTTCAGCCACAGCAGTTCAACCAGTTCCTGCACCAGCGCGGGATCGTTTTCATACCACACGCCGAGCGCGTCGCCAGGCTGATAGCGCAGGCCCGAATCGCCGAGATCGATTTCGATATGGCGCACATCTTTATCTGAGTTACGACCGGTAATTTTTTGGTTCACCGCAAAGCTGGCGGTCAGCGGCTCTTCTTTAGTATACGGGCTGCTGAAAACTTCGTTTACCGTGCCCGCCGCGGTAACAGCGGCAACGGCTGGCGATTCGCTCGGCACGCGTGCTTTCAGCACGTCAACGATTTGCTTGCGCCATTTTTCAGCGTCTGCGGCGAATTCAACGTCGGCATCGACGCGATCCAGCAGGCGTTCGCCGCCCATTTCCGCCAGCTTGCTGTCGAAGTCTTTACCGGCCTGGCTGAAGAATTCATAAGAGGTGTCGCCCAGACCAAAGACCGCGAAGGCGGTATTGTCCAGCTTCGGCGCTTTCTTCGACATCAGGTATTTGTGTAGCGCCACGGCTTCTTCCGGCGGCTCGCCTTCACCCTGCGTGGAGGTAATGACGACCAGCAATTTTTCCTGCGCAATCTGCTTAAATTTATAATCGCCGGCATTGACCAGGTTGACGTTCAGTTTGGCAGCCAGCAGGTCATCACGCAGCTGTTCGGCTACGCGACGGGCGTTACCGGTCTGGGAAGCAGACAGCAAAGTAATGGTTGGCGTGTCGACCGGTGCAGGCGCGCTAACGGCAGCGGTGCCCGGTGCCTGGTTGACCAGGCCCCAGAAATAGCCGGAAAGCCATGCCAGTTGCGTTGTGGAAAAATCACCGGTCGCCGCCTGCAAGCGGGCGAGTTGTTCCGGCTGAAGCGGAAGCAGAGAACCTGGAGGTGCCTGAGTCGTCATTGCGTTAAATGTTCCAGTAGGGATAGTCCGGGCCGTTAAGCCAGCAAGATGGGGTTAGGGTAACGACTGACATAATAACCCTTAAATAAGGGTTGGTAATATTAAATAACCAAAATGACTAAACGGTTTTACAAGTAAGACATAGTAGATAAACAGGTTAATTAATTTGCAATATATCAGTTAGTTAGGATCGGCACCTTTCTGTTACGCCGCGCCGGCACGGAATCCATGGGGAAACGGGTGCGAAAAAAGGCTTTTTCGGGTAGACTTCGCCCGTTTTCCCAGAATGAGACTGTGTTTATGGCTACCACGCTGTTTAAAGATTTCGTATTTGAGGCTGCTCACCATCTGCCTAACGTGCCTGCCGGGCACAAATGTGGGCGCCTGCATGGGCACTCTTTTTTGGTGCGGCTCGAAATTACCGGCGAAGTGGATGCGCATACCGGTTGGATTATCGATTTTGCCGAGTTGAAAGCGGCGTTTAAACCGATTTATGACCGCCTGGATCACTACTATCTGAACGAGATCCCGGGCCTTGAGAATCCCACCAGTGAAGTGCTGGCTAAATGGATTTGGGACCAGATGAAGCCGCAGCTGCCGCTGTTGAGCGCCGTGATGATTAAAGAAACCTGTACCGCAGGCTGCGTGTATAAAGGTTAACCTGTCGGGATCGGCCGCGGCCGATCCCGTTCCTTGTTTCTTTTCAGCTGGCAAAGTGCCCGGTTTCGTCGTTCATAAAACCTTTAATGGTTTTAAGCAGCTCATCTTTATCATCAGCCGTGGCGGCATTGTTTGTGCCCACGCAATGCTCTGCCCATATCGTATGCCATTGTTTAGCTTGTTTTATTGGTATGGCATAGACCCCTTCCGAATAGGTAATAAAATACATTTCTACTCTGCTGGTATTGGTTTCGCCGCGTTCTTTGATCCCCGCTTTGATTTTTTCGCACAGCTGATATTGCTTTAGCCACTTCTCCGTGACGTCAGCATTAGGCTGGAGATAATCGACCCGGCGTGAAATGATAATAAAAACCTTACGCTTATTGCGTCCTTTCATCATCACCGGTACGGAACGAACCAGCCCGGAAGAAATTTGCGTCCAGGATCCGGCCTGAGACATGTTTTCAACCTGAGCCAGCTCGCTTTTATCGTTGGTTAACTCAATCAGCCACGAAAAGGGGGCTGCCTGGCTTAAATCGTTATCAGGTAAAGCAGGATTATAACCGCCGGCATTTTCACACATCATTTGAAAAGGACGAAAGGTAGATAGAGTGCTGCGCGACCACAGCAGCGGATAGGTAATAACAGCGTTATTCGAAAACATATTGTTAAGCGTGGCCTGATAATCAATGGCATTATCATTAAATAACGAATTCCACTTATACTGCATTAAAACTACGTGTCTGGCCTTTGCTCTTTCACTGGCAATAATACGCTGCGAACGCTCGGAGAAAATATCATCATCGGGATAGTTTCCGTCGTGACAGGAGTACTCCCCCCTGCCCTCTTTAGAACCATATTTTTTATTCTTTGCACACCAGCGAGCAAGCACAAGCACATCATCCGTGGGAGGGTTAAAGTAGAGTCCCCCTACGTAGTAACGATAAAAATCAAAGCGTCCTCTGTCCATAGTGTACATAAACTGATTAAATGTAGCAGTGCTCTGATTATTAATACTTTTATCACCCCAAAAGGTATAATCAATATCGTAACCTTCATTGGGAACAAATAGCAGCGAACAGCCGACCCGCTGGCCTCCACGCTGGTTTTTACCGGGAAGTTTTACCGGCACGCCGATCGTGTAAGGCACCAGCGCTATTTTATTTTCCGGGTTATTTTTTAAGGCATATTCACTCACTTCGTTTACCACGCTTTTGAGGCTGGTGAATGACTGTCGTGACGCTGAATTCGTGAAATCAACCACAAGCACATAATCAGCCGGAACGGAACTGTATTTTTTAATCCTCACATTGCCGGATCCAATCGCCAGATTGCGCTCGAGCCCGCTCACCATTTTTGCAGTGAAAAGAATGGGCACTTTTATTACAGCGCTAATATCGTAACCGGTATAGCTAACGCTGTCCTGGTCAACCTCATGAAAGGCGCTGGCAATATCAATATGGCTAATCGCCAGCTTTTCAGGGAAGTAATAATCAATATAGTGAGTAATTATCTGCTTCGCGGTGGTTATCTCCTCCGGGCTCATCTCATATTTGCCTCCTGCCGCCACGGCCAGCGAGGCTTCCCCCACCGCCCTTGCCAGCCGCGCTTTTTGCGAAAGTGCCTGAGCGCCATCCAGGCCAAAGGCCATCATAGCGACTAATGCAGGCAGAATAATGGCGAAGGCAGGGGTTAAAGCGCCTTTCTGGCGGGTCATCCATTTTTTAAACAGAGAAATTACAGGCATGTCCGTATCTCCTGTGCCGCAGTGAATTTTTCAGCTCGCATCTTTCCTCCTTTCAGGCAAATCAAGGCGGGGATTTCCCCTGGCCGATATTTCCCTACCCAGGCCCCGCTTCCCGCCTTGATATAGTTAGCGGGCCCCAGAACGTAATTGCCTCGGGGATAAATATCGACGATGGTGACGGTAAGCCGGCTGCGGATTTGCTGGCTGTAAGCCAGCTGACGATTAATATCCTGTACTAAGGTTGTTTGCGTGAGAAAAGCCGAATTGATAAAAACGATCGCTTCAGTAGGTTGCCTCTCCGGCTGCTTTTTTCCTGCCGCCGTCTGATGCGACGCCAGTAAAAGCAGCGGCAGAATTTTGCAGATAGCGCTGAACATGGCGTCGTCCTATCGCGGCAGCGCCACGTTAGAAATAATAATACGCTCCGGTAACGCGCCGACGCCCTGGAGCAGTTTATGCAGGCTGTTTTCCGGCGTCGGCACGCTCAGCGTTACCTGGTAAAGCGGCATCCAGCGGCTGGCACTGCTCCAGGGTGAAAGTTCGGTCAGGGCTTCCAGCCGGGTGATGGGTTGAGTCCGACAGTTGGCCGCTCCGCTAAAAAATATCGTGCTTGCCGCCACGCTTTTTATCTTCTCGTCTTTAAAGACGATTTGTTCCACGGTCAGGCACAGCTGCTGCGCTCCCGTTTTGCCAAACATAACGCCCGCCAGTTTGGCCAGCTCGTCAAGCTGTACCTGTGTCACCGCTTCATCGGCATCATAAAGCCAGATTCTTTCTCGCAAAACCGAGGTTAATGAATAGTTTACGGCTTCGGCGCGGCTGCGCAATGTCAGGTAGAAACCGTAATCCGTGACGGCAATCACTAAGATGACGAGCAGAGAAAAAATAAAGGCAGCCTCTACGGCAACCACGGCGGAAGCGTCACCTGCGCGGGCAAACAGGCCTTTGCTCAGGCTACATATCTTTGAAATGGGCACTGGTTTCATATTCCTGTACAGAGATAATCTGGCGCGACAGCGAGTTTTTCAGGGCTGCGACAAGCGTACCTGCACCTGGGATGCCGGAAAGGATCAGCGGTTGGTAGCTGTAGCTCACCTGATAGACGGCCAGCTTTTTTAGATCAGAATCGGACGCGCTGCATTTATTCGCGGCGGCCTGCGCCACCGTGTCACAAAAAGTGACGCCAGTAGTCAGCAATGACGGGTCGATAAATCCGGCCCAAAAGCCGTTGTCGGTAGTGATCGTTTTTCTGAACAGCGCGTTGTAATCCGTCTGGCTTGCCGACCGGGAAGCGCTGGTGCGTGACGCCGATGAAAGCATAAAATCGATCGCGGAAGAGATAAACATATAGCGGCTTATCTCAAAAATAAAAAAAACCATAAACAGGAAAATAACAATCACGAAGGAGAATTCCACAGCGACGATACCTTTTTCTTCCTCCAGTATGTTAACCAGCGGCAAGCGCGTATATTTTCTGTTGTTCATAACAATCCCTGTGCTCTTTAAATAGCCTCTGCTGCGTTATAAAGTCGAAAGGTTACTTTCAATTTCAAATAATGAAGAAACCAGCGTATCCGGATATTTGGATAAATTCTCACGCTTAATGATTTCTCTTGCATAGCGAAGATCGCCCGCTTTCACCAGCGCAAAGACCAGATTGTGAGTTAAGTGATTATCCCGATAGCCACGTAAATAAACCGGCAGCAGCAGTTCTATTGCCTGCGAGTAACGCCTGTCGGCAATATGAATCAGCGCAATATTATTCACCACTTTCTCTTCAGAATAGAACGCGTTGCGGGCCTGTTCGAAAGCATGTAGGGCACCCGGCAGCTCGCCGCGCTGAGCCTGAATAATACCGCGCAAATTCAGTCCTTCGCCGTTGGCAGGTTCTTTCTGCAACAGCAGATTGACGAAATTCAGCGCATTATCATATTTCTGCTGAGCCACCAGGTTTTTGCTTTGCAGCAGATAGACCCGTGCCGACGGATTATTTTTCAGCGAGACCACCAGGTAATGCAGCGAAGCGTCGTAATTCCCTGCCAGATAAGCGTACTCCGCAAGCCTGAGCCGTACCTCCGGATTTTCCTTTTTCTGCAGCGACCGGCGATTCAGATCGATCAGGCTTTGGTAGTTTTTGGTTTTAAGCAGAATGCGTTCTTTATCGGCAAGCTGACGGTTGTCGACGCTGCTTTGCCCGTCATGGCGGTAATCTCCTGACGTGCAGCCTGACAAACAAATCAGCAGCATCAGGTAACATGCCTGCGCCTTTCGTTGTTTACACATTGGCCATCATCCTCATTACGCCCGGTGCGCCAACCACCACAATCACCGGAAACATAAAAAACAGGATCAGCGGCACGCTCATTTTTGCGCCCAGCTTGCCGATTTTTTCTTCCAGCGTGAGGAGCTGGATTTCACGAATTTCCCTTGAAAGAATAATCAGTTGTTCGTAGAGCGAGGCGCCATACTGCAAGCTTTGCATCAGCATCGCACAGAGCATGCGGTTCTCCGGCGACGGAATTTCGATATAGAACTGACGCAGGGCATCGCTCAGGCCGCTGACCTCGGTACGTTTTACCAGCCGGGCCAGAAACGGCGTAAAGTCAGGATTGATCCCGGCCATTTTTTGACTGAGAAAGGTAAAAGCTACTTCAAGGCTCATCCCACACTGAACGCACACGGCCAGCAAATCAACCATCCACGGGATCTCGCCGCTGAGCTTCTTAACGCGTTGATTAACCATCAGGCTGCGCAACCTGCCGGGAAGAATAATCGCGATAATCAGCATGACCATCAGGGTGGCAATCAGGCCCGTTCGCCCTATTTCTATATTAAAAATCGCGTTAATAATAAAAAATAGCGTTAACAGCACCAGCAACAAGCCCAGCTTATAAATAATATTACCGTCAAGAATGCGGAAATAGCTCAGCGTCCTGTTTTGCTTTTCCAGCACCATTTCTGCTTCATGATGCATTTTAAGCTGTTGAACATTTTTAACGGCCGACGCTTTGCTCATAATTTCCATCATCAGGGTTAACCGCTTCATCCTTCGCTGGCGTAAAATAAAGTGAACCAGTATCGCCAGCGACAACACAATCAATACGCCCATCATGATTTGCATTTTATACTCCACGCATTAAAAAACGGATAACGGCGATACCCAGAATCTCGCTGCCCAGCAGATAATAGAGAATATAATTCCCCTTCTGGTCGTACAGCACAAAGTCAAAATTTTCCGGGCTGATAAACTTAAGCAGAATAAGAAAGACAAAAGGGATCGCCCCGGTGATTTTGGCCGACATGCGCATTTCAGAGGTCATCGTCAGCATCTTTTTTTCCGTCGCCACGCTGGAAGCAATCGCCCGTTGCAGTTTGGCCAGCACCTCTTTCAGACGGCCGCCGCTGCTGATATTGAGTAACACAGCCACAATGAAAAAGTAATATTGTCGATAGGGATAGCGTTTCCAGGAGTCGTTAAACACCTGCTCGGGACTTTCACCTAAATTAAGACGCCGGCTAACCCTACCAAATTCTGCGCCCAGCGGTGTGCTGCTGGTAAAGGAGTAGTCCTGCATGGCCTGCGCAAAGGTTCGTCCCGCTGAAACAGCGCCGCCAATAGAGGTTAAAGCCTCCATAAAATTCTCGTTAAACTGCTTTTGTTTCTTTTTTGCCAGCATCGCGTGCCAGACGGTAAAAACGATCGGAATTGTCGGCGTCAGCAACCATGACGCAGGCAGATTAATGTAGAGCATATTCACCAGGCCTGTGGCCAGGCAGATCATCGTCGGTATTAACACGTTGCGCAGAAAGGCCGGTTTATTATGCGGTTCCAGTACGCTGCAATAGCGGGCGACTTTTTGCGTTATCAGCCGGCCTGCCTGCCGCCAAAATGCGTCACGACGCTGGGGGGATGACTGGCCCAGCAACAGCTGAAGTGAGCGCTTTCGTTGTCCACGAAACAGCATGGCATGGCGGGTAAGCTTTCTGCGCTGAACCAACAGCAGCAGGCATAGCAGACCAAAGACGATGACGACGATAAACAGAGTACGCATCGTTTCAGCTAAAAATGGTGTTGAGATAGCCTTCGCACGCGTGCTCCCGGGCTTTACGATAAACCACCGAGCGCGTTGATAATCCCGCGCTAACAAATGTGCCTTTCACCCGTGCTCCTTCTGCCGCCGGTTCGACTTCACAGGTAAAAATATCCTGCAAAACGATCGTTTCGCCCTCCATGCCCATAATCTCGCTGATATGGGTGATTTTTCGCGAACCGTCATACAGGCGAGAGACCTGAACAATCAGATTCACCGCCGAACAGATATTGCGGCGGATCGATTCAATGGGCAGGCTGAGGTTAGCCATCATGACCATATTTTCCATACGTGCCAGCGCGTCTCGCGGGGAGTTAGCGTGCAGCGTGGTCATTGAGCCGTCGTGCCCGGTGTTCATCGCCTGCAGCATCTCAAAGGTTTCGCCGCCGCGACACTCGCCAACGATAATGCGGTCGGGACGCATACGCAGCGTGTTGATCATCAGATCCCGCATGGTGACCTGGCCGCTGTTTTCCACGCCGGCCATCCGCGTTTCCAGGCGAACCACATGGGGCTGCTGCAATTTAAGCTCTGCCGCATCTTCCAGCGTGATGACACGTTCATCCTCATTGATGTAGAGGGAAAGCGCGTTCAGCAGCGTGGTTTTACCGGAGCCGGTCCCGCCAGAGATCACGATATTGACCTGACATTTAGCGGCAATGGAGAGAAAGTTAGCCATGCGCTCGTCCATGGCACCCCAGGCGACCAAATCGGCAAAGGTACGCGACACCTTGCTAAATTTACGAATGGAAATTGCGGTACCATCCAGCGCCACAGGATTGATCACCACATTAAGTCGACTGCCGTCGCTCATGCGGGCATCAACCAGCGGCTGCGAATCATCAATGCGACGCCCTACCCGGCTAACCAGTCTTTTGGCGATTTCGGTAAGCTGCGCGTTATCGATAAAGCGCCTGGTGGTTTTAACCAGCTTGCCGCCCGTTTCGATAAAAATATTGTCCGGCCCGTTAACCAGGATATCGCTGATGCTGTTGTCCTCCATCAGCTCACGCAGCGGCCCAACCCCGGTGATTTCATCTGCCATGGCGCCCGCCAGCGTCTGCATCACTTCAGAAGGCAGATAGCGGTTGGTTTCAATACTCACCTGCTGGATCATCTGTGCAATTTCATTTACCAGCGCCGGCCGGTCGTCCATCAGCCGCTCGACAGTGTCCAGGTCGAGAAGCGGCAATACGGTCGTACGCATTGTCCGCACTAATTCATCATACTGCGTATTCATTCCTTAACTCCTTTTGCCGGCGAGCTTGAGAAGCTGCTTTAGCGCCGAACTGGGCGGTAGCTTTTCCGTGCTGCCCAGCGTCAAATTGGTTAGCCGTTGCAGCAGTTTTTTATGTTTACCGTTGAAACTGAGCGCCATAGCGGGATCGCCCGCGTTTTTAATAAACGGGATTGCCACATCCACTGACTGACCAATAAGATTTCCCGCCTCCGGCGGATTAATCATGCCGTTTTGTGTGGGCTGGCTCTGATTAAAACAGAGGATAATTCTTTTCGTGCGATTGCCGCTTTTTTTCAGGTGTTGGTTATATTCGATCACTTTTTTGGCAGTGCGTATCGATGCCAGATCAAAATGAAAAACCAGTATAATGCTGTGGCAGTTGTGCAAGGCGCGTTCAATTTCACTGTTGTCTGCGTTATAAATCGTATGATCGAACACCACGAAATCGTAAGCATCGTATAAAGGCTGATTAAAATTCCAGGCATGTTCGCTTTGCTCCGCCAGGGCAAAAAGATTTTCCTGAATTTTAATGACGTCGCTGGCGATCTCTTTCCTGGCGATCAGATCCAGATTTCGGGTGCCGCCCTGTCCCTGAACTAAAAGCAAAGAGACGTTACGCTGTTGAACCAGATTTTGTGCAAGCTGGAAACTCAACGACGAGTTTCCTACACCGCCTTTACAGCTGAGCAAGGCGATTTTTAATGACGATTTGCTCCTGCTCACCTGCTCGCCGGGGTTATCCAGGATCTTACCCAACGACTTTATTTCGTCAGGATGGAAATAAATATAATGAATCCCCTGTGACTGATATTTTCCGGCCAGCAACAATGAATCGCTGTTGCCGATGGCAATGCAGAGCGTCTCTTTAGAAAGGAACAGGCTGATTTTTTCAACGAAGCTGTCGCCTTGATCGGAAGAACCGATATCAAAGATAAAATGGCTGATGCTTCCGGCTAAATTTTGCGGGTCAAACTGCTCCAGGGTAACCTGATGGACGCTAAGCTCCCCCAGATTACGCACGTTCAGCTGGTCGCAGACGCTGCTGATGACTTCCTGGCGGGGAGAGATCACCACGACCAGCGAGAACAGATCCCGTTTTTTTTCCCTGGTACCCGGAAAGAGCAACATAGCCACCTGCCTTTTTATGGATTAAAAAACCACTTTGTTGTTATCAATTAAGGAAGCGTGCAAATTATTTTCTAAAGCACAGCCGAACTTATCCGTGTCTCGGTAACTGTAAAACTGATATTGATAATCACAGCTGTAGGGCTGTCGGGCGAAAACAATATTCACGCCGATTAATGTTGCTGAAGATTTGTCGCTGTATTTACTCTCTTTTTGCAGGCGAACGTCGCCAGGCACTACGCCGGCGCGGACCAGATTCTCTTTTAACGCTTTTGCCAGGTCGTCCATATCATTACGCTGCCAGCTAATCAGGATCTGGCCGCTGATGTATTGATAGCTCTCCAGTATTTGCGCGACCACTATTTCCCGATCGATCGGATTGCGGCTATTAAGCTTAAACTGATAATACTCACTGGCAGCAGTAGGTAATGAAAAAAGAGCCGCGACGAAAAAGAGTGCTATCCTCAACATAGATAATCCTTTCTATTGAATAAAACCGCTTTGTTCCATAAACATTCGAACTTCGCGTCGCGATCTTTCCTTTTGTAATACATTCACGTTAAAAAAACGCTCCAGCAGGCTGCTGCGATTTACCGACGGATAGAGCACGTTGCGGGGAGATATTGGCCTGACCAGATTCACGGTGGCCACCATAATTAATTCTGTCCGTTCCTTCGTTGACGAGGTATTGCGAAACAGTGCTCCAAGAATGGGGACATCACCAATAAAAGGCACTTTTGATAACGATTCTCTTTCTGTTTCACTCAATAAACCGCCCAACACGAAACTTTCACCATCGGCAAGTTCAATGGTCGTTCTGGCTTTTCGCGATTTCAGTATGGGGATTGAAAGAATCTCACCATTAACCAGGCTCACCTCTTGTCCCAGCGTTAACCTGACCTTCTGGCTGCTTTCAACCTTTGCAGCAACAAACATTTTAATGCCGAACTCTTTATAGGTGACTTCGGTACCGTTTTGAGAACGGGTAATAACAGGTACTTCCCCGCCAACCAAAAAATCCGCCGTCTCGCCAGACAGCACCGAAAGATTCGGCTCGGCAAGTACCCGCGCCAGGGCTTCATTTCCCACCGCATGGATGGCCGTTACCAGGCTACTGGCATCAAACTTAAACTGGTTCAGCACGAAATCGCCAATTTGCGTGGCAGCGCTCCAGTCAATACCCAGACTGTCGGAATAGGTTTTATTGATCTCCACCAGGGTGATTTTTACATTGACCTGGTTCGCCAGCGGCAGCGTAAGATGGTTTTGTAATTTTCTGAAGCTGACATAATCCATGTGCTTTAAATCGGCGACCGTTTTATCGTTGATCTCCAGCTGGGTTTTGGTCACTTCTCGCTCCAGCCCGAGCGATTCCCCGACCAGCTGATGGATTGCATCCCGACTTTCTTCGTCCGTCACGGTGCCGGAAAGAATATAGCCATCGCCCACTTTTCGTAGCTCAATGTTGCTGCCGGGAAAATGCTCCCGTACCGTCTGATTTAGCTGACCAATGAGCGGATCGACCATCACGCTGATGCTGCGGGTATGCCCGCCCTGTACCAGCAAAATCTCGCCGCGCCCGTTGCCCAAAGCGTATACCACCACTTCGCGATCGCTGATTACCTGATAATCCACGACCTCAGGACTTGAGGTGAAAACCGTATCAACGACGTCGTTCAGCTTGAGGGTTCTCGCCGCCCCCTTTTGCAGATAAATCGTTTCTGCACGGGCTTTACCGCCATACATTACGAATAGCAGCAGCAGAATAAACAGCCCCATGCCAGACGTTAATTTAGGTTTTTCCATTACCTCTGCCTGCCTCGTAGTTGAGTAACCAGCTCGGGGATTGCGCCCTGTTTATTTCCTGGTGAGGCGCTGGCGGGAAATAAAACGGTATCGCCCAGATGCCTGACCGCGTAAATTCGCGTCAGGTCGTCGCTACTAAGCTCAACATAGACCATAGTGCTGCTGCCGGTTTTTGCGGCTTCGCCTTCATTGCCGGCCATTTTTTCTGCCGAGAAAAATCGCTTCGGGCCTAACAACCAAACCATCTTGCTGGTTTTATTTATGATGCTTTTTCCCTTACCATCAATAAACTCAACACGCTTCGTTTCATCTTCTTGCTGGCGAATGAAATAGCGCAGGTAGACGTTTACCTCATCGCCTTTTTTTAATCGCGTCAGCAAAAAAAGATCGGCATTACGCACGGGCACAGGATAAATGTAGTGATCGCTTTTCAGCGACACCGTTTCTCTGGGAACATATTCAATATCTTTTCGCTTCAGCGCCTCGCCAGCCGCGATGTTATTAACGACCTGATAGCCTTCAAGGCTTTCCGGTAGCCCTGGCTCCGTGGGCGCCTCTTTTACCGGCAATCGAACCACCTGTTTGCTGTAGCTTTCCTTCGTCAGTGGCTCGCCTTTTATTAACGCCTTAGTGGCGGTGAAGGTCGTGACATCCGTCATCGCCTCAACCCGCTCTTCACCGGAAAATTTTAGGCCCACAATACCGACAACCAGCAGCAGCAGCGCCAAAATCACCAACAGCCGCTGATTCATAATGCTGACCTCGTCAAGACAACCGTTGCCGTATAGCCGCTAACAATGGCCACGCCGTATGGGACGCCACGTTGACCAGATGATTTAACATAGCGACCGATCACCGTGGCGAGCGCAACGGGTAAACCTGCCAGCGCCGTTAATAACAGCAGCAATATGACATCATCACTCCCCAGTGAAAGGGACAGGCCGGCCAGGAGTTTTACGTCTCCGGCACCGAGTACGCCGATAACGCTTAATAAGAAACCCGCCGTAAAAACCAGTAGCGCAGGAATAATAAAAATCCCGCCTGGCGTAAGGCAGCCAATCGCCAGCGATAAACAACTGATAAGTAGCGTGGTGGTATTTCTTATCTTCCGATAGCGGATATCACTGTAGCAAACATGGAAAAACAGAATTAAAAGGAGTAAATAAAGGCCGCACATCATTGCTGTTCCACCACGCCACGTTGGAAAATTACTAAGTATTTACTGTTAGTTAACCGTGCCTTTAACGTTATCACTAATAAGGTTGAATTTTGCTTTAAGCACGCCGATAAAAGAACTGTTATCATCCTTAAAAATCGCCATCAATAATCCGCTGATAGCGACAGCTATAACGGCATATTCAATGGCGGTAACGCCATCCTGTTTGCGTATGAAATCGTGCAGTTTATTACCTATAGTCTGCAATCCGTTGTAAATCATTACCGAACCGCTCAGTACGATACCGTTCATTTTACTGCTCCTTAGTGACCTGACCCGAAACCAATAGCGTCGATTAAACTGCACGCCACCGACAATGCTCATACTGCTTCTTTGAAACATGCAGCAATATGAACCAACCCGGCCGAAAATGTAAGCGACAGTCACTAACTATTTTTCTGACAGAATAAAGTAAATTACAGACAGCGTTGCCTGCACGGCGAGAATGTTCTTTCTGATCTGGCACCGATAGATATCTGAAAAGAAAATGCCTATAGTATTTATTTACCCGCGGGTAAGACGCTTGCTGACTCATTTATCAGCCATAGCAGGGCTGCGCGGCATTCATCTGTGGCCAATATCTTATACCGTAATACGCTAATCACTAACAGGGAGCTTTTATGATTGTAGTGGAAAAAATCAAGGACGTTCATATCAGAAGAACATTAGTGGAAAACGTTATTAGCATGATATTTCGCGGCATGATCAATGATGGCGATTATCTGCCGTCCATTCGAAATATGAGCGAGCGCTACCATATTTCTCGCAATAGCGTTGTTTCTGCTTATAAAGAACTGGAGAGTTTGGGATTTATTGAAGGCCGTGAAAGGCGCTGTTATCGCGTGGTCAGCAAGCGACAAATGCAACCTGAAAACCTTTCAGGCCGTCCGGCCAGTGGAAGTGAACAAATAAAAAATCCTGCATCTTTACCCGAGCCTGATCTTATGGCGTTAGCCAATCGTATTACTTTTAACAATAACGCCAGCCTGCCACTGCATTTTATGCGTAAATATTTTAATGATATCGCCATGGAGCCTGGCGGGAAGCGGCCAGATAACAACCAGCGGCTTAATCATAATCTGACCCGCTATGTGAAGATAACCCGAGGCTGTCTCATTGATACTGAAAACGCCCTGGTGATGCAAAGTCAGCAGCAAGCATTAATGCTGATTGCTCATTATGGAAAACAACAGGCTGCGCGACCGAGTATTGTTTTGGAAGACCCCGTCTCTCCCGCTGTGTTCCAGCTCTTTTCCGGCTTGGGTTATGAAATTATCAGGGTCAGCGTCGGTAAGGAGGGAATGGATACCGCATCGTTACCTGAACGTCACGTAGATTTTATTTATACTTCCCCAGCAAATCAGTTTCCGACGGGCGCAAAAATGAGCGTCGCTCATCGTAAGCGGCTCCTGCAATGGAGCCTGCGTAACAACGTGCTGGTGATAGAAGATGACGCCTGCTTTATGTTGGGATTTGGCGAGAATATCATTCCACCGCTTTGTGAATTTTATCCGGCAGCTAATATTATTTATCTCTATAGCCTGAATGAATTTATTGGTAACAGTATTAACCTTAGCCTGTTATCGCTGCCGCTTTCTCTGATTACCGCGTTTAAACAGCTTCATCCCCTGTTCACCAGCCCGGTTCCTGTGGCGATGTATCACCTCGTTAACAGTTTTTTGGAATCCCCCCACCTGCTTAAATATTTATCCGCCACGTTAAAAACCCGGCAGAATAGATATGAACTTGCCGTTAGCGGGCTGCGAAAAGTGGGTGGCGATATCGACTGTTGGGGATTGATGCACGCTGGTTATTTCAGCTTTTCCTGCGGCAATGCGCTTTTACCCGGGATGTTAAAAGCGCAGAATTTTATCCCTTTAACGCTGTTTTGCCATACCTCGCCGCTATGGCAAACCAACCGCTATATTTATGCAACAGGATCGCTTTCCACGGCTGATATTAAGGCAATTAATAAGAGGCTGGCATCACTTCAGAAAAGCAGGTTGATAGCAGAATTCGATGAGGAAGAATGAGGAAAGGTGAAAACTGAAATACCGGATCGGTAATTTCAGTTTTCACTCAGCAAACGTCAGGCGATATTGAGATATTTGTGCGTCTGCATGGAAAGACGCCAGTTACGCGCAATGCAGGTTTCAATGCACAGCTTTGTCGCTTCGTCTTTCTGGCTGATCGGCTGTAGCGCCACGATGCGGCTTTTGTCATCGTTAAGCGTTACCAGCAGCGCATCCAGCGCATCCACATCGCGCTGACGGGCAACCGGATGCTTCACCTCATCGGCACGCACCAGCGCCTGATTCAGCACGTCATAGCCACCGCGCATATTTACCTTTGGCGAAACCGTTACCCAGGTATCGTCACTGCACAGCACTGTGTGCGTGCCGCTGGTTTCGATCTGGCAGCTGAAACCGTGCTGCTCCAGCGTCTGCGTTAGCGGCGTCAGATCGTGGATACAAGGCTCACCACCGGTGATAACCACATGCTTTGCGGTCCAGCCATACTGGCTGATTACCGCCAGCAAAGCCTGTGCATCGGCCGCGCCCCAGGCATCGGTTTCCACTGTCTTGATAAGGATATCGCCGAGCGAAGTTTCCCGATCGGCCAGCTTATCCCAGGTGTGTTTGGTGTCACACCAGCTGCAGCCCACCGGGCATCCTTGCAGGCGGATAAAAATTGCAGGAACACCGGTATAAAACCCTTCGCCCTGCAACGTCTGGAACATCTCATTAATCGGGTACTGCATTACGCTCTCAACTGGCTGTGAAAATAAGGGCGCAGATTATGACAGATAGCGCCTTTTTAACCAAACCACATTGTGCCAGAAACAGAGAATGTTTTCCGCGGCTCAACGGGACATAAAAAAAGCCCCGTCCAAAGACGAGGCTTTCAGAAAATCCGCAGCCTGTATCGGCTGGGATTAGCAGGCTTACTGGCCTTTAACTTCTTTCAGGCCGTTGAATGGCGCACGGCTGCCCAGCGCTTCTTCAATACGGATAAGCTGGTTGTACTTAGCAACACGGTCAGAACGGCTCATAGAACCGGTTTTGATCTGGCCTGCGGCTGTACCTACCGCCAGGTCGGCGATAGTTGCATCTTCAGTTTCGCCTGAACGGTGAGAGATAACGGCGGTGTAGCCAGCATCTTTCGCCATTTTGATCGCAGCCAGAGTTTCGGTCAGAGAACCGATCTGGTTGAATTTGATCAGAATGGAGTTAGCGATACCTTTATCGATACCTTCTTTCAGGATTTTAGTGTTGGTCACGAACAGGTCGTCGCCCACCAGCTGAATTTTGTCGCCCAGCACTTTAGTCTGGTAAGCGAAGCCGTTCCAGTCAGACTCGTCCAGACCGTCTTCGATAGAAACGATTGGGTACTGTTTAGTCAGGTCTTCCAGGAAGTGGGTGAACTCTTCAGAGGTAAAGGCTTTGTTGCCTTCGCCAGCCAGCACGTATTTGCCGTCTTTGTAGAATTCAGAAGCCGCGCAGTCCATCGCCAGCGTGATGTCTTTGCCCAGCTCGTAGCCTGCTGCTTTTACCGCTTCAGCGATAACGGCCAGCGCTTCGGCGTTAGAGCCCAGGTTTGGCGCGTAGCCGCCTTCGTCACCTACAGCCGTGCCCATGCCTTTCGACTTCAGCACTTTTGCCAGGGTGTGGAACACTTCAGAACCCATACGGATGGCTTCTTTCAGGGTTTTTGCGCCCACTGGCTGGATCATGAATTCCTGGATGTCGACGTTGTTGTCGGCATGCTCGCCACCGTTGATGATGTTCATCATTGGCAGTGGCATAGAGAATTTACCTGGGGTGCCGTTCAGCTCAGCGATATGCTCGTACAGCGGCATGCCTTTTGCGGCGGCTGCTGCTTTCGCTGCTGCCAGAGAAACGGCCAGGATGGCGTTTGCGCCGAACTTGGATTTGTTCTCAGTACCGTCGAGGTCGATCATGACCTTGTCGATGTTTGCCTGGTCTTTTGCATCTTTACCGGTTACCGCGTCCGCGATTGGGCCGTTTACCGCAGCAACGGCTTTCGTCACGCCTTTACCCAGGAAACGAGATTTGTCACCGTCACGCAGTTCCAGCGCTTCACGGGAACCGGTAGAAGCGCCTGATGGAGCCGCTGCCATACCGACAAAACCGCCTTCCAGATGCACTTCTGCTTCAACGGTCGGGTTGCCACGAGAGTCGATGATTTCGCGACCGATGACTTTAACGATTTTGGACATTAGTTTTTCCTCAGTACAAGTTAACTTAAAACTCAGACAAACAACGCGCGAAAAGTTCGCGCGTCGTTATGAAAACACTTATTTTGCCAAACGCTTTTGATGCTCGCTGGCGGCTTTAACGAAGCCGGCAAACAGAGGATGACCGTCACGTGGTGTAGATGTAAATTCCGGATGGAACTGACAGGCGACATACCACGGATGCTCAGGAAGCTCGATGATCTCTACCAGCTGATCGTCGCCTGAACGGCCCGCTACACGCAATCCAGCCGCTTCAATCTGCTTCAACAGCATGTTGTTAACTTCGTAACGGTGGCGATGACGTTCAACGATGGTATCGGAGCCGTACAGCTGCTCGACCAGGCTGCCCGGCGTCAGCTGACACTGCTGGCTACCCAGACGCATCGTGCCGCCCAGATCGCTCTGCTCGGAACGCACTTCCACGTTGCCATCTTCATCACGCCATTCGGTAATCAGCGCCACAACCGGGTATTTACAGTCCGGCACAAATTCCGTTGAGTTCGCGTCCGCCATACCGGCGACGTTACGAGCAAACTCCATCAGCGCAACCTGCATGCCCAGGCAAATGCCGAGGTAAGGAATGTTGTTTTCGCGCGCATAACGCGCGGTCATCAACTTCCCTTCAACGCCACGGTAGCCGAAGCCGCCAGGAATAAGGATAGCATCCAGATCTTTCAGCAGCTCAACGCCACGGCTTTCGACATCCTGCGAGTCAATCAGCTTGATGTTCACGGTGACACGGTTTTTCAGGCCGCCGTGTTTCAACGCTTCAATCACTGATTTGTAGGCGTCCGGCAGTTCGACATATTTGCCGACCATACCGATAGTCACTTCGCCGCCCGGATTTGCTTCTTCATAAATGACCTGTTCCCATTCGGACAGGTTCGCTTCCGGCGCGTTCAGGTTGAAACGCTTACAAATATAATCATCCAGGCCTTGTGATTTCAACATGCCAGGGATTTTATAAATTGAATCAACATCTTTCAGGGAGATAACCGCTTTTTCCGGCACGTTACAGAACAGCGCGATCTTCGCACGTTCGTTTGCCGGAACCGCGCGATCCGAACGGCAGATCAGCACATCAGGCTGGATGCCGATAGAAAGCAGCTCTTTAACGGAATGCTGAGTGGGTTTGGTTTTGACTTCACCTGCCGCTGCCATATACGGCACCAGCGTCAGGTGCATATACATGGTGTGCTCGCGACCGACATCGACGGCCATCTGGCGAATGGCTTCAAGGAACGGCAGAGATTCGATATCGCCGACGGTGCCGCCGATTTCAACCAGCACCACATCATGGCCTTCACCGCCTTCGATGATGCGCTCTTTGATGGCGTTGGTAATGTGCGGGATTACCTGAATAGTCGCGCCCAGATAGTCGCCACGACGCTCTTTGCGCAGCACTTCCGAGTAGATACGACCCGTCGTGAAGTTATTACGACGGCTCATTTTGGTACGGATGAAGCGCTCGTAGTGGCCCAGATCCAGATCGGTTTCCGCGCCGTCATCGGTGACGAACACTTCGCCGTGTTGGGTAGGACTCATGGTACCCGGATCCACGTTGATGTACGGGTCCAGCTTCATGATGGTCACATTCAGACCACGTGCTTCAAGAATGGCGGCCAGGGAGGCTGCGGCAATGCCTTTACCCAGAGAGGATACGACCCCGCCGGTCACAAAAATATAGTTCGTTGTCATGCTGAACCTGAGAAAGTAGGTTTAAAGACGATGGAATAACCAAGACGGGAAAACAGTATACGGGAATCCCCTTCATGCCACAATTAATCGTTTCTGGTTATCTGCCAGCCATCGTGTTGACCGCCCCAACACTACCCGATTTTGTGACGGCTGAGATTGACGCAGGTCACACTTTTGTTGAATCGTGTCAGCGGGTTATTCGGTTTGAGGGAATAATTTTATCGGTTCTGCACAATCAACAAGACTTATTAACAACTTAGTCTGTCGATGCCGGGCACTCATTAACGCTGCGTAAAACACCCTGCATCACAATCTGCAACCGTTGTTTTATATGCTCAATACCCAGCGATCTTTCCGTGGCATTTTGGGGTTTTCTGCGGGGCAACAGCGCGCCAAAAACGATGTCCATCAGCATGCCTGCATACAATGCCAGATCCTCAATGGCTATTCTTCCTCGCTGGTTTTCGCTTTCCAGCCACTCAATCAGCCTCTCACGTGAACGAACAATTTCATGCTCATAGAGATAATCAGCAAGCTCAGGCATTAGCACGGATTCCCTGACAATAAGGTTGAGCAAAGTCTCACGCGACCGGGACAGCTCCTCATTGCTGTCGAGCCTGAAAATATGATACAGCGTGGCCATCACCGAAAGGTCTTCCCCGCCAGGACGCGGAAGATCGAGGATCAAATGGCGATGTTGATGCACTACGGCCGCAAACAACGCCTTTTTATCCGTAAACGCTTCATAAAGCGTCCGCTTAGAAACTTTAGCCCTGGCGGCAATGCCAGCCGTTGTCGCTGCCTTAAAACCCGTTTCAATAAAAATTTGCATGGCCGCCGCAAGAATACGCTGGCGACGTTCGGTTTCGTTCGATGCTTTGGGCCGCCCCCGCCTGGTGACAGCTTTATTAACGGCGTCGTCCATTTCTGCCTCCGCAACAAAATGACAAAAAGCGCTATTTGCTAATATAGGTACTCACTAGTACCATTATTCCTGCATGCCCGGCAGTATATCAGAATATGGTAGAGCAGGCCGGGCAGAACTCATCCGGTTTACAGGGGAAGTCTATGTCTGAACATAATGTGAAAAACATCCAGCGCAGTCCCATTAGCGATCCTCGAGTAAATGCTGTTATTACCGTTCTGAACAATGCCCGGAGCCGACCGTCAGGTAAATCGCTGGAAGGCGTCTCGCGATTTGATGCCGAAAGCTTTGCTGATTATGGTTTTTCCATACATCCTGAACAGGGCGATCTCATCTATCTGCTGTGTCGGGGAATGAAAGCGACTCGGGTAGTCGACTTTGCCACCTCCATCGGTATGTCAGCGCTTTATTTTGCTGCTGCAATGCGAGATAACGGCGGTGGCCAGGTCATTGGTGCAGAGCTGGTTGCCTCAAAAGCGGCAGTGGCGCGGAAAAACCTGGCCGAGGCAGGGTTGGCGGAATTTGCTGATATTCGTGTTGGTGACGCGCGTGAAACGCTGCGTGACGTTGGCGGCCCGATCGATTTTGCGCTCATTGACGGCTGGCCGCAGGCAGAAGGCCCAACGTTGGCCCGCCAGATGATTGAACTGCTTGCGCCCCAGCTGCGCGTTGGCGGTTACGTGCTGAACGATAACGCCGAACCGGATTTCCTTGATTATATTCGCGATCCGCAAAACGGCTTTATTTCCGTCACGCTACCCATTAAGCGCGGCACCGAGCTGGCGTTGAAAATTCGATAATGCAGAACGGCTGCGGTTTGCCTGCGGGCAATCGCAGCCGTGTGGTGTAACGGCCCATAAGGCAAAAAAACGGCAGGGATGGAGAAAGAGTGATGCAAACACGTAGAGAGTTTCTGATGATGAGTTCCGGGCTGGCCGCCATGATTGCACTGAGTGCGCCAGCATACGCTCTTCAGGGAAGAAAAGGCATCCTGCACGCAACGGCCGTCACCCAGGTATTCGGTGACGGCGTCCGTCTGATTGCCGTCGCGATAGAATACGACAGCCGCATTGACGCCAACCGGTTGGCATCAACAGATTTTGCAGTGCAGGGAAGAACGGTCATTGAGGTTTTCGCCAGCCGCTCAGCCAACCCAGCAGACAGGGCCACAACGGGCAACTATGTGATTATCACGCTCTCGCCCGCCGATAAGGATGCTTTGCTGGCGCAAAAGGTAACGCTACCTGCTCAGAAAACCCCGGCAAAAGGCGGTCCCGGAAAGGCGGGCGACGTGCCTTTTTATGACACCCTTTACCCACCAGCCAAAGCCACTCTGACTCAGTTAGTTCCGCTGGAAGCAGCCAATGGTGAGCGGATCTCGGCAGACAAGGTTCCTGTGATTACAGAAGCCGTGAAGAATCTGGTAGTGGATGATTTTAAACAGTCTGAATTTCACGATGCCGTAACCGGGAAGTCCTTAAAATACAATTTATTCATTCCTGAAAAGGCCACTTTTGAACATCGCCTGCCGCTGGTACTGTTTATGCACGATGCGGGCGCGACCAGTGATGTGACGCGAACTACGCTGTTTCAGGGGCTGGGCGCAGTGACATGGGCCAGTCCGCAGGATCAGGCGCAGCGCCCCTGTTTTGTGCTGGCACCGCAGTATGGCGAAATCATTGCCGATGACGATTCCCATACCTCCGATATGTTGGATATCACCATTAACCTGATCAACACACTAGTGGAACAATACCCAATAGATCGTTCCCGGCTGTACACTACCGGACAGTCCGGCGGCTGCATGACATCGATTGCCATGGATATTAAATATCCGGATTTCTTTGCCGCGTCCTTCCTGGTTGCGGGTCAATGGGATGCAACGCTGGTAGCGCCTCTCGCCCGTCAGAAGCTGTGGATTTTGGTGTCGCAGGATGATGACAAAGCCTGGCCCGGCCAAAATGCCATCACCGGGGCGTTGGCAAAAGCGGGAGCAAAAATCAGTCGGGCAGAATGGGATGGCACCTGGGACGAGAAGGCATTCCGGGTTGCCTTTGAGCAAATTGATGCGGAAAATAGCCCGATCAACTACGTCTCCTTTCGTAAAGGCACGGTGATCCCCGCAGGCCAGTCGGCTGCGGGCGCAAGCGGCCATAGAAACACATGGCGCATCGCTTATAGTATCGAGCCGATCAGAGAATGGTTGTTTCGTCAGAAGAAATCCGGCTAAGGGTAAGGAGGCTGGGTCGCCTCCTTACAAACGGGTTTACGGCTATTCCCCGGCTTTTACCTGCTGCCAGGCGGCTTCCATCTGTTCAAGCGTCGCTTCCTGCATCGCTAAGCCCTGTGCGGCGATAATCTGTTCGACCTGACGAAAACGCCGCTCAAACTTGTCGTTGGCTTTTTGCAGGGCCGTTTCGGCCTTGCTGCCAAGGTGGCGGGAAAAATTCACGGTGGCAAACAGCAGGTCGCCGATTTCCTCTTCCAGCTTCTGCTGGTCGACCACGGCCTGCTGCGCTTCATGCATCACTTCGTCGATCTCTTCATGCACTTTGTCCAGCACCGGGCCAAGCGTATGCCAGTCAAAACCGACGTTGCTGCAACGCTTCTGGATCTTATGTGCGCGCATCAGAGCGGGCAGCGCACGAGGAATATCGTCCAGCGCCGAATGCTGCTCTTTTCCGGCACGTTCGCTGATTTTGATCTGTTCCCAGTTGGCCAGCACTTCCTTGCTGTCGCTGACTTTTACGTCACCAAAAATATGCGGATGACGCCGCTCCAGCTTGTCGCTAATCGTCTGGCAGATGGCATCAAAATCAAAACGCCCTTCTTCTTCCGCCATTTGCGCATAAAAAACAACCTGAAACAGCAGGTCGCCCACTTCGCCTTTGAGATCGTCAAAGTCTTCCCGGCTGATGGCATCCAGCACTTCATAGGTTTCTTCGAGGGTGTAGGGCGCGATAGAGGCAAAAGTCTGTTCGCGATCCCATGGGCAGCCCTTCTGCGGATCGCGCAGGGTTTTCATGATGCCCAGCAGGCGATCGAGTGAGGTCATAGCGGAGTCCATTTGAGTGTGATGAAAACAGTCGGATAACTTTACGGCATGATGAAGGAAAATGCATGCAGGCAACGTCGTGGCGCTCCTGGCGCTGGCAGTTTGCGTTCTGCCAGCGCGCAATCCCCTGGGAGCATACTCAAGTATGTGACCAGGGGTGAGCACTGCCAGACCGCAAAATGGCAAGCAAAGTAGCCACCTGAAAGATTAATGCAATCTTCTCGCGTCGATGATATCAGGCACCTGGTTGAGCCTCGCCAACACGCGTCCCAGCACCTGATGGTTGTAGATTTCAATATCCATATCGATGGTTGCCAGCTGCTTTTTAGTATCGCTCCTGCTGGAGACGCCAAGCACGTTAACTTTCTCGTTAGCGAGAATCGTGGTGATATCGCGCAGTAAACCACTGCGATCGTTAGCAGTCACACGCACCACCAGCGAATAGCCGCTGGAATAGCTCTCGCCCCAGACAGCATCAACAATGCGCTCTGGCGCGTGCGACATCAGCTCGGTCAGCTGATCGCAATCTGCGCGGTGAATAGAAATACCCCGGCCCTGCGTAATAAAACCGGTAATATCGTCACCCGGGATCGGCTGGCAGCAGCGCGCAATGTGATGCATCAAATTGCCGACGCCTTCGACCACGACCCGGCCACTCTCCTTGCTGCGCGGCGCGGCGGACTTCTGCGTCAGCTGGCGTAACGCTTCGCGATCTTCTTCTTCCGCACTTGGCTTGTTGAGCTTCGATTGCAGGAAGTTGCTCATCTGGTTCAGACGAATATCACCGCCGCCAATCGCCGCCAGCAGTTCATCCAGCGAGTTGACGTTATAGCGCGGCAACAGCAGCTTTTCAGCTTCTTTCAGACTGATATCAAGATGATCCAGCTCGTTATCCAGAATCTGTTTTCCGGCAATGATATTTTTGTCGCGATCCTGCTTACGGAACCAGGCGTGAATTTTTGACCGTCCACGGCTGGTGGTCACGTAGCCCAGATTCGGGTTTAGCCAGTCACGGCTTGGATTCGGCTGCTTCTGGGTGATGATATCGATCTGATCGCCCATTTGCAGCTGATAGGTAAAGGGCACAATACGGCCGCCGATTTTTGCGCCGATGCAGCGGTGCCCGATATCGCTGTGGATATGATAAGCAAAGTCCAGCGGCGTTGAGCCAGCGGGCAGATCCACCACGTCCCCTTTTGGGGTAAACACATAAACACGATCGTCGAACACCTGGCTGCGCACTTCGTCCAGCATTTCGCCGGAGTCCGCCATCTCTTCCTGCCAGGCAATCAGTTTACGCAGCCAGGCGATACGCTCTTCATGACCTGACGCGCCACGTGCGCTGCCCGTTGTACCGCCCTCTTTATACTTCCAGTGCGCAGCAACGCCCAGCTCTGCATCTTCATGCATCTGGCGGGTACGAATTTGAATTTCAACGGTTTTGCCTTTCGGCCCCAGCACCACGGTATGAATTGACTGGTAGCCGTTAGGTTTCGGATTTGCCACGTAATCATCAAACTCGCTGGGAAGATGGCGATACAGCGTGTGCACAATCCCCAACGCGCCATAGCAATCCTGTAAACGTTCGGCCACGATACGTACGGCACGCACGTCGAACAGCTCGTCAAACGTCAGTGATTTTTTCTGCATCTTGCGCCAGATGCTGTAGATATGCTTGGGACGGCCATAGACTTCCGCCTTAACGCCCTCTTTAACGATTTCGGTGCGCAGCGACTGCACGAAGGTATCGATATAGCCTTCGCGATCGATACGCCGCTCGTGCAGCAGTTTGGCAATGCGCTTGTATTCGTCGGGATGCAGGTAGCGGAAACAGAAATCCTCCAGCTCCCATTTCAGCTGGCCGATACCGAGTCGGTTAGCCAGCGGCGCATAAATGTTCGTACACTCTTTCGCGGCAAGTACGCGCTCATCTTCCGGCGCGTCTTTTACCTCGCGTAAATGGGCGATACGCTCAGCCAGCTTGATGACCACGCAGCGGAAATCTTCCACCATCGCCAGCAGCATACGGCGAACGTTGTCCACCTGCTCGGAGGCCATTGAATCGTTATGGGTGGCTTTTAGCTGGCGGATGGCGTCCATGTCTCTTACGCCATGTACCAGCGAGACGATGGCCGTGCCGAATTTCTCTTCCAGTACCGCTTCAGAAACTACGTTAGCGTCGGCCAGCGGAAACAGCAGTGCAGCACGCAGGCTTTCGTTATCCATGCTGAGCATTGAGAGGATTTCGACCATCTCCACGCCGCGCCAGAGCAGCAGAGCCGCGTCGGGATGATCCCGGGTCGCCTCTTCGCAATAGCGCCAGGTATCGGCGAGTCGTTCACATGACTGCGGGTTAGCGATCCCCAAACGGGCGATCCATTGATCGAGTGCAAACTCGCCAGCCGTATTCAGATGTGCACTTCTTACCGCAACCATATCCTCTCCAGACTAACGCTCCCTTCCGGGAAGCTATTTTCGGCTAAATAACACCATGGATTCCACGTGCCCGGTATGCGGAAACATATCAAGCAGGGTAACCCTTTCCAGTTGGTAGCCGGACGCCAGAAGAATCTGACTATCCCGAGCAAGTGTAGTCGGATTACAGGAAACATAGACCACGCATTGGGGCGCAAGTTTAATAATGTGAGGTATCACACCTGCGGCTCCAGCCCGGGCCGGATCCAGTAAAACTTTGTTAAATCCTTCAGCTGCCCAGGGCTGCCCGGACACGTCCTCTTCCAGATTGTGCTGAAAGAAAGCGATATTATTCAGATTATTCTGCGTGGCATTATACGCACCCTTTTGCGCTAATGCTGCAACACCCTCCACTCCTGTAACATTTTCTACCCTTTTTCCTAACGGAAGCGTGAAGTTGCCCATACCGCAAAAGAGGTCCAGCACCCGGTCCTGCGGCTGGAGATCCAGCCAGTCGATGGCCTGCGCCACCATCTGCTGATTCAGTTCGCCATTGATTTGAATAAAATCACGCGGACTGAAGGTCAGCGTCAGGCCATCAAGGCGGTAAAAAGGCTTCTCGCCTTTAACCTGTTCAAGCGTCTCGCTATCCGGGGCTAAAAAGAGTGCAACTTGCCGATCATGCGAAAACTGTTCCAGTTTACGTCGGTCGGCCGCACTTAACGGATCCAAATGGCGTAAAACCAGCAGCGGGCCGTTGTCAGCCAGCACCAGCTCAACGTGTCCAAGCCGTCGGACCGCCTGCAAACTGCTCAGCGCCTGGTGCAGCGGCTGAATTAACGCATTAAGTTCGGGCTTCAAAATGGGGCACTGGGTAATCGCCACCAGCTCGCTGGAGCCTGCCTGACGAAAACCCATCTGTAATTTCTGGCTACGCTGATGATAATTCAGGCTGAGGCGGGCACGGCGGCGATAGCCGTAAGATTCGCCCGCCAGAATAGAATCGACGGTGACTTGCTGCCCGGTTTGCTGATGCAATAAATGAGACAGGGCGTTTGCTTTGCTGCGCTGCTGCAACGCAGAAGAAACGTGTTGCTGTTGGCAACCGCCGCACTGGTGATAGTGCGGACATTGAGGTTTCACCCGTTCCGGGCTGGTGCTCAGAATACGCGTTGTCTTTGCCCGCGCCCACGAACGTTTGTCTTCGACGATTTCTACTTCAACCTGCTCGCCTGGCAATGCGCCATTGATAAACAACGCTTTACCATTAAGCCGACTGACGCCCTGCCCTGAACCGTCAAGGTCATTAACTGTCACTGTCATGATCTGGCGGGTCGTCACGCGCCGTTTTGCAGAGTAGAATTGCGCCATTATTCAGTTTTATCTCGAAAAGTAGTTAGCGTAAACGCGCGTAGCCTACACCAGCAGTCGAATTAATTCGAGGTGTGACAGCGGGCGATTATCATCGCGCTACAGGATGATTATGACCAAATACAGCCTGCGGGCACGCATGATGATATTGATTCTGGCGCCCACGCTGATGATCGGGCTGCTGTTAAGCACCTTCTTTATTGTGCATCGCTACAATGAACTTCAGCGTCAGCTGGTGGATGCCGGTGCCAATATTATTGAGCCACTGGCCGTTTCCAGTGAATACGGCATGACCTTCCGCAGTAAGGAGTCGGTGCGCCAGCTGGTCAGCCTGCTGCACCGTCGGCATTCGGATATCGTTCGGGCGATTACCGTTTTTGACGCGCAGAATCAGCTGTTCGTTACCTCTAACTATCATCTCAGCGCCGACAAATTACGTCTGCCAGCGGGCAGCCCGCTGCCGGCGACCTTCAGCTATGAACGTAAAGGCAACTCGGTAATTCTGCGAACGCCTATTTTATCCGAAAGCTATTACCCGGATGAGTCGCCGGGAGAAAACGTCAAGCCTGACGGTAATCCGCTCGGCTATGTCGCTATCGAACTGGATTTACAGTCGGTCAGGCTACAGCAATATAAAGAAGTTTTTGTTTCAACCCTGCTGCTGCTGTTTTGCCTCTGTCTTGCCATGCTGTTCGCCTACCGGCTGATGCGGGACGTGACCGGGCCGATTCGCGATATGGTGAATACCGTTGACCGCATTCGTCGCGGCCAGCTGGACAGCCGCGTCACCGGGCATATGCTCGGCGAGCTGGATATGCTGAAAAACGGCATCAACTCAATGGCGATGTCGCTGACCGCCTACCATGAAGAGATGCAGCAGAATATTGACCAGGCGACGTCAGATCTGCGCGAGACGTTAGAGCAGATGGAGATCCAGAACGTTGAGCTGGATTTGGCGAAGAAACGCGCTCAGGAAGCAGCCAGGATCAAGTCAGAATTCCTTGCCAATATGTCGCACGAGCTGCGTACGCCGCTGAATGGCGTGATTGGTTTTACCCGTCAGACGCTGAAAACCCAGCTGAATATTACCCAGCGCGATTATCTGCATACCATCGAACGCTCCGCGAATAACTTGTTAAGCATCATTAATGACGTGCTCGACTTTTCCAAGCTGGAAGCGGGCAAGCTGGTGCTGGAAACCATTCCTTTCCCGCTGCGCGCCACGCTGGATGAAGTGGTGGTACTGCTGGCGCAGTCGGCTCATGAAAAAGGGCTGGAACTGACGCTAAGCATCCAGCACGACGTGCCGGACAATGCCATCGGCGATCCGCTGCGCATGCAGCAAATCGTCGTAAACCTGCTGGGCAACGCGATCAAATTCACCGAAAGCGGCCACATTGATATTCGCGTAGAAAAGCGTTCGCAAAGTAATAATCGGGTCGATCTGGAAGTTCAGATCCACGATACCGGTATCGGCATTTCCGAAAAGCAGCAGTCACAGCTGTTCCAGGCGTTTCGTCAGGCCGACGCCAGCATTTCACGTCGCCACGGCGGCACCGGTTTGGGGCTGGTCATTACTCAGAAGCTGGTCAATGAGATGGGCGGTGAAATCTCCTTCCACAGCCGGCTGAATCAGGGCTCAACGTTCTGGTTCCATGTTAACCTGGCGCTTAACCCCAATGCCGCCAGCGATCTGCATGCGGTAGACTGCCTGCATGGTAAAAGCCTTGCCTACGTTGAAGCCAACCCGGCCGCTGCCCAGGCAACGTTAGACCTGCTTGCGGCCACGAACATGACCGTCAGCTACAGCACCACGCTGGAAGGCTTGCAAAAGGAGCGCTACGACGCGCTGTTAGTTGGCTTACCCATAGCGAAAGAGCGGCACCGTGAACTGTGCCTGGACGCGCTGCTTCCTGCGCTGAAACGGGCCGATCACGTTATTATGGCGTTGCCTTGCCAGATGCAGGTTCATGCCGAAGAACTGAAGGAAAAAGGGGTCAGTGCCTGCCTGATCAAACCGGTTTCGCTCTCCCGCCTGCTGCCCGTGTTGCTTGACAATCACGCACGCGAGACCGATTTCCGCACGAACAGAATTAAACTTCCGCTCACGGTGATGGCCGTAGATGATAACCCGGCTAACCTGAAACTGATCGGCGCGCTGCTGGAAGAGCAGGCGGAGACTATTATTCTCTGCGACAGCGCCGTCACCGCCATTCAGCAGGCTGAACAACGGGAGCTGGATATTATCCTGATGGATATTCAGATGCCGGAAATTGACGGCCTGCGCGCCAGCGAATTGATTCGGGAAATCCCTCATCATATCAACACGCCTATCGTCGCCGTCACCGCTCACGCCCTGGATGGCGAGAAAGAGCATTTGATCAAAGCGGGCATGAACGACTATCTCGCCAAGCCGATAGATGAAGTTAAGCTTAGCCATCTGCTGGCGCGTTATTCGCCTCATCTTTTACCTGCTGTGCCCGTATCAAACGGCGTTTCGGCATCGCTTGACTGGGATCTCGCGCTGCGCCAGGCCGCCAATAAGCCCGATTTAGCACGTGATTTGCTCCAGATGCTGGTGGATTTCCTGCCGGAAGTTCGCAGGCAGGTTGAAGATCATATGGCCGATGAAAACAGGCAGGGATTGCGGGATATTATTCACAAGCTTCACGGCAGCGCCAGCTACAGCGGTGTGCCCCGCATGAAGGCGCTTTGCCAGCAGCTGGAGCAAGCTCTGCGGGCCGATAACCCTATTGCGGATATTGAACCGGAGTTGTTTGAGTTGCTTGATGAGATGGAAAACGTCGCGAAGCTGGCAAAAGAAAGGCTGAGCCGATCTCACTGACGGCACGCACCAGACAATATGCGGAAGCCCCATTAAACCGGGGCTGTTTTATTCCAAAGCGCTACATCTTTTGGCCAATTGCCAGCGAGGCGGCGATATTTCTTGCCGTCATTCGAACGTTCTCCGCAGCGTTTTCCAGCGCGTCTTCCAGCGTGCAAATGCTGTAAATAACGCTGAAAACCGCATCCAGCCCGTGCTGATGCACCACGGCAACGTCGGCAGTCAGGCTTCCGGCAATGCCAATCACCGGTTTATTATAGCGTTTGGCTACTTTCGCTACGCCAATCGGCACTTTACCGTGAATCGTCTGGCTGTCGATGCGTCCTTCGCCGGTGATCACCAGCGTGGCGTCCTTCACCAGCTCATCCAGCCCCAGCGCCTCAGTGACAATTTCAATGCCCCGACGCAGTTCAGCCTGACAAAATGCATGCAGCGCCGCGCCCATGCCACCGGCCGCACCACCGCCCGGAATGGAAAGCACATCGATATCCAGATCGCGTTGAATGATCCGTGCATAGTGCTCAAGCGCCTTATCCAGCTGTCTGACCAGTTCTGGCGTGGCACCTTTTTGCGGGCCAAATACGGCGGAAGCCCCCTCTTCCCCCAGTAACGGGTTTGTCACGTCACAGGCGACTTCAAAACGGCAATTTTTAATGCGCGAATCAAATTCGCTGAGATCGATGCTGTCCAGCTCCGCCAGCCTGCCGCCGCCAAAACCAATTTGCTTTCCCTGCTTGTCGAGAAGCTTTGCGCCGAGCACCTGAACCATTCCGGCCCCACCATCGTTGGTGGCGCTGCCGCCAATGCCGATAATGAAGTGCTCAACGCCTCGGTCCAGCGCGTTGCGGATTAACTCCCCCGTACCCAGTGAGGTGGTGATCAGCGGATCGCGGCGTGAAGCGGGAACCAGTTCGAGTCCGCTGGCCGCGGCCATTTCAATATAGGCGCAGCTGTCGTCACCGGAGAGGCCGTAAAAGGCTTCCACCTCTTCACCCAGCGGACCGGTGACGTTCAGCCGGATAATTTTACCTTTGGTCGCGGCGACCATCGCTTCTACCGTGCCTTCTCCGCCATCGGCAACCGGAAGTTTGACATACTGTGCTTCAGGAAAAATCTCACTAAATCCCTGTTCGATTTGCGTGGCAACCTGCTGGGCTGTCAGGCTCTCTTTATATGAATCAGGTGCAATGACTATTTTCATACGTTATCCGTGCGCGTTTGGACTGGCCTGCGCCAGAAATGCAGGTTCCGGCTTAATAATTAAGCCGGATTCCTGGCTTACTTACTGATTTCTACTTTCGCTAATTTCTCATAATAGCAAGCCAGGGCGCTGTGATCGGCCGTGCCAAGGCCATCGGCACGCAGCGCCTGCATCATCTCCATCACCGCCGCCGTCAGCGGCAGCTGGGCACCCACGCCGTGCGAGGTATCCAGCGCATTCGCCAGGTCTTTAATATGCAGATCGATACGGAAGCCCGGTTTGAAGTTGCGATCCATGACCATTGGTGCTTTGGCATCTAATACGGTACTGCCTGCCAGTCCGCCACGAATCGCCTGATAAACCAGTTCCGGATTTACACCCGCTTTAGTCGCCAGCGTCAGCGCTTCCGACATGGCTGCAATATTCAGCGCCACAATCACCTGATTTGCCAGCTTGGTAACGTTGCCCGCGCCAATATCTCCCGTATGAACAACAGAACCGGCCATCGCTTTCATAATGTCGTAGCATTTATCGAACAGCTCTTTATCACCGCCGACCATTACCGACAGCGTTCCGTCTACCGCTTTAGGTTCGCCGCCGCTGACGGGCGCATCCAGCAGAGCGATGTTTTTCTTCGCCAGTTGTTCATGAATTTCGCGGCTGGCAAGCGGCGCGATGGAACTCATATCAATAACGATCGTACCGGGTTTCGCGCCCTCAATGACGCCACCTTCGCCCAGCAGCACTTCTTTGACGTGTGGTGAGTTAGGCAACATGGTGATAATGACGTCGCTCTGCTCAGCTATCGCCTTTGCCGACTCGGCCGCGGTGGCACCAAGGCCGACCACTTCCGCCACGCTGTCTGCATTATGATCGCGTACAACCAGCGAATAGCCCGCTTTCAGCAGGTTTTTGCTCATGGGTTTGCCCATGATGCCCAGACCAATAAATCCGATTTTCATTTCTGTCTCCTTAAAATATGCGTTATTTTTTGAAGCGATCGCACAGAGCCTGAGTGGCTCCACGGAACACGCCTACGTCACTGCCTACCGCCACAAAACCGGCGCCCCACTCCAGATAGCGCCGGGCATCGGCTTCCACCGGCGCGAGGATGCCGCTCGGTTTGCCCGCTGCTTTCGCTCGTTCAAAGATATATTTAATGACTTTCAGGACTTCCGGATGGGCCGGCTGCCCGAGATAGCCCAGTGCCGCCGACAGATCGCCAGGACCGACAAAGATGCCGTCCACGCCTTCAACTGCCGCTATCGCATCAATGTTGTCCACCGCCTGCTGCGTTTCAATTTGTACCAGCACGGTGATGTTGCTGTTGATGGTGCTGTTGTACTCCGGCACGGTGCCGTACATGTTGCTACGATGCGAAACCGACACGCCACGAATGCCCATTGGCGGATAGCGCGTGGAGGCGACGGCGCGCACCGCTTCTTCTTCCGTTTCAACAAACGGGATCAGAAAGTTAGAGAAGCCGATATCGAGCAGACGCTTGATGATTACCGGCTCATTACAGGGAGGACGCACTACCGGTGCGCTGACGCTGCCTTTCAGTGCCATCAGCTGAGGGACAAAGGTGGTGATGTCGTTTGGGGCATGCTCTCCGTCAAGCACCAGCCAGTCGAAACCGGCCAGACCAAGAATTTCCGTGGTAACAGGATTTGCCAGCGCACACCAGCTGCCGATTAAGGTTTCGCCTGCCAGTAAACGCTGGCGGAAGCTGTTAGGACTGCTTACATAGCTCATTGCTCTCTCCTGAAAAAGGGTTAGCGCACCAGACAAGGGCGTTTGTTATCAAAGGTCCAGTTTGGTACCAGGAACTGCATTGCCTGCGCGTCGTCGCGCGCGCCCAGACCAAATTTTTGATACAGCTGGTGAGCCTTCATTACCTGATCCATATCCAGCTCGACGCCCAGCCCCGGCTTTTGCGGTACCTGCACACAGCCACCTTTGATCTGTAGAGGCTGACGCGTCAGGCGCTGATTGCCTTCCTGCCAGATCCAGTGGGTGTCGATGGCGGTGATTTTGCCAGGAGCGGCTGCGGCCACATGAGTGAACATCGCCAGTGAAATATCGAAATGATTATTGGAATGTGAGCCCCAGGTAAGGCCAAAGTCGTTGCACATCTGCGCCACGCGGACGGAGCCTTGCATCGTCCAGAAGTGCGGGTCGGCCAACGGAATGTCGACGGACTGCAAAGATAAAGTATGACCCATCTGCCGCCAGTCGGTGGCAATCATGTTGGTGGCGGTTGGCAGACCCGTCGCACGTCGGAATTCCGCCATCACTTCCCGGCCTGAATAGCCCTGTTCTGCGCCACACGGGTCTTCAGCATAAGCCAGCACGTCTTTCAGCTGTTTGCCCAGCGCGATCGCTTCGTTCAGCGACCATGCGCCATTTGGATCGAGCGTAATTCTTGCTTCAGGAAAACGCCTGGCCAGTGCGGTAACCGCTTCGGCTTCTTCGCTGCCGGCCAGCACGCCGCCTTTCAGCTTGAAGTCGTTGAAACCATATTTTTCATACGTGGCTTCCGCCAGGCGAACCACCGCCTCCGGCGTCAGCGCCTCTTCGTGGCGCAGTCGATACCAGTCACAGTGCTCATCCGGCTGGCTCTGGTAAGGCAGCGACGTTTTACGCCGGTCGCCGACATAGAACAGATAGCCCAGCATTTCGACGCGATCGCGCTGCTGCCCATCGCCCAGCAGCGAAGCCACGTTCACGCCCAGGTGCTGCCCAAGCAGATCCAGCAGCGCGGCTTCAATGCCGGTGACGACGTGGATTGTCGTGCGCAAATCAAAGGTCTGATTTCCCCGTCCCGCCGAATCACGATCGGCAAAGGTATTGCGCACATGACTCAGCAGGTTTTTATATTCTCCAATGCTGTGTCCTTTCAGCAGCGCGGCGGCTTCTTCCAGCGTGCGACGAATCTTTTCGCCACCGGGTATTTCTCCCACGCCGGTATGCCCGGAATTGTCTTTGATAATGACAATGTTCCGGGTAAAAAAAGGACCGTGAGCGCCGCTGAGATTCAGCAGCATACTGTCGTGTCCCGCCACGGGGATCACCTGCATTTCCATTATTAGCGGTGTTGTTTGACTCATAACCTGTTCCTTCTGAGAAGTGGGCATCAGCGGCCAAAAGCGGGACGCTTGCGATCGAAAGTCCAGCCAGGGATCAGATACTGCATTGAGGCGGCGTCGTTACGTGCGCCGCCAGGCAATGTTTTGTACAGCGCATGGGCTTTCTCAACTTGTGCCCAATCCAGCTCTATCCCCAATCCTGGCGCATCCGGCACGGCAATCTTGCCGTTGCGGATTTGCAGAGGCTCTTTAGTCAGGCGCTGGTTCCCTTCCTGCCAAATCCAATGGGTATCAATGGCCGTCGGTTTACCCGGCGCGGCCGCCCCCACATGGGTGAACATCGCCAGCGAAATATCAAAATGATTGTTGGAATGGCAGCCCCAGGTAAGCCCCCAGTCGTCGCAAAGCTGCGCGACGCGAACTGCTCCACTCAGGGTCCAGAAATGCGGATCCGCCAGCGGAATATCGACGGCATTGAGCATCACCGCATGATTCATCTCGCGCCAGTTAGTGGCGATCATATTGGTGGCGACAGGCAGGCCCGTTGCACGGCGGAACTCGGCCATCACCTCGCGACCTGAATAACCCTGTTCTGCACCGCAGGGATCTTCGGCATAAGTCAGAATGCCCTGCATGTCTTTGCACAGCGCAATGGCTTCATCCAGCAGCCAGGCCCCATTGGGATCGACGGTAATTCTCGCGTCAGGAAAGCGTTTTTTCATCGCTTTCACCGCATCAATTTCCTGTTCACCTGGCAGAACGCCGCCCTTCAGCTTGAAGTCTTTGAAGCCGTATTTGTCCTGGGCAGCTTCCGCCAGACGCACCACGGCGGCGCTGTCCATCGCCTTTTGATGACGCAGGTGATACCACGCGTGTTTTGCCTGTTCGCCCGCAAGATAAGGAAGATCGGTTTGCTCGCGGTCGCCGATATAGAACAGATAACCCAGCACCGTCACTTCATCACGCTGCTTGCCAGGGCCGAGCAGCTCCGCCACCGGCACGTTCAGGCATTGTCCTAACAGATCCAGCAGCGCCGCTTCCAGCGCGGCTACCGCGTTTACCCGCAGCTCAAAAGTCCAGGCGCCTTTACCAAAAGTATCGAAATCAGCCGACTGGTTGCCTTTGTGCACGTCCTGCACCAGCCGGTTCATCCTTGCCACTTCCCGCCCTTTTACCTGGGGAATGGCGTCCATCAGCGTTTGATAAATGGTCTCGCCCCCTGGTGCTTCGCCTACGCCGGTATGCCCGGCGCTGTCCGTCAGTACCACGATATTTCGGGTAAAATAAGCGCCGTGAGCACCGCCAATATTAAGCAACATACTGTCGTGACCCGCCACGGGGATAACTTTCATATCCGTAATGGTCGGGCTGCTTTGCGTATCCATATTCCGTCCTTACAGGGATTTCAGCTCAATACGTTTGATATCGCGTACCAGCACCAGATAGCTCAATACCGCAACGAAGGCGTGAATACCGACGTAAATCAGCGCACCGTTATAGGAGCCGGTGGTGGCAATGATGTAGCCGATAGCGATAGGCGTAATAATGCCGGAGACATTACCGAACATATTGAACAGGCCGCCGCTGAGACCGCTAATCTCTTTTGGCGCGGTATCCGCCATTACCGCCCAGCCGAGTGCACCAATGCCTTTCCCAAAGAACGCCAGCGCCATAAAGAACACTACCACCCATTCGGTATCGACATAGTTACAGACCACCATGGTGATAGAGAGCAGCATGCCCGCCACGATCGGCGTTTTACGTGCAATATTAAGGGAACCGGTTTTACGCATCAGCCAGTCAGAAATAATGCCGCCCAGTACGCCGCCCAGAAAACCGCAGATGGCTGGGACAGAGGCCACCATGCCGGCTTTCAGAATCGACATGCCGCGCGCCTGCACCAGATAAACCGGGAACCAGGTAATAAAAAAGTAGGTTAAAGCGTTAATGCAATACTGCCCGAGGTAGATGCCAAGCATCATACGCGATCCGATTAACTGCTTAATTTGATAACGTTTTTCTGCCCAGCTGACTTTACGATCTTCTTTCTTTTGATCCATGTTGATCAACGCGCCGCCCTGCTCCATATACTCCAGCTCGGCTTTGTTGACGCCCGGATGATCGTTAGGATCGTGAATCACTTTCAGCCAGATAAAGCTGATAATGATGCCGAGCCCCCCCATAAACCAGAACACGTGCGCCCAACCTACCTGCGACGTTAGCCAGCCCATGATCGGTGCAAAAATAACCGTCGCGAAGTATTGTGCTGAATTGAAAATGGCCACGGCGGTGCCGCGTTCCTGCGCCGGAAACCATGCCGCGACAATACGACTGTTGCCCGGAAACGAGGGCGCTTCGGCCAGCCCAACCATAAACCGCAGCATAAAGAGCGTGACGATAATGGTGAAGCCGCTGAACAGGTCGACAAATCCCTGCAACAGCGTAAACAGCGACCACAGAAAAATACTCCAGAAATAGACCTTTTTAGATCCAAAGCGGTCCAGCAGCCAGCCGCCGGGGATTTGCCCAATAACGTAAGCCCAGGAGAATGCCGAGAAGATGTAGCCCAGACCGACCGAGTCCATCCCAATATCTTTTGACATGGCCGAACCCGCAATGGCGATCGTTGCGCGGTCCCCGTAGTTGAAAGAGGTGACGATAAATAACATCACCACTATCCAGTAGCGAGCATTCGTTCTTTTTTGCACTTCGCTCGCAGCACTGCTGATTGAATTCATGATGCACTCCTGAAATATAGCGGTCAGGCAAACTCACTCTGGACTGCATACACATCGCGTTGGGTATCAGAATGACGTTGGGTTAAACACAGCGATTAAATAGCAGAATAATGCGCTAACAACTCTGTCCCGTTCGCTAAAAAGTATAAGAAGGGTAAAACGGGAACACATCAGTAAACTGCCCGGTTAAACCGGTTAAATAGCCCTGTTCTTTTGGCAATTGCACAACATGCTGCGGGCTGGCTCACGGAACCTGATAATCTGTGGAAGCGGTCACACTCTAACGGTAATGCCGCATTGTTTGTGAGCACTCTCACTGATTGCTGGGGAAACGCCCTAAAATAAACGGTTAAAGAAGTATGATGTCGGACATTTGCATAATGTTTTTGCCCCAACCGGCTCATATACTGTCCAACAGCAGAATAACGTCTACTCACAAAGTCTTTAAATCTCGTATTTCAGGGAGAGAAAGAAAACGCTTCTTTCATTTATTTCAGGACTTGTCGAGCAATGAACAAAACGCAAAATGACACACCTCTCTATATTAAGGTGCATGAAAACGATAATGTCGCCATCGTGGTCAATAATAACGGCCTGAAGGCGGGCACGGAATTTCCATGCGGTTTACAACTCAAAGAGCATATTCCCCAGGGGCATAAAGTTGCGTTAAGCGATATTGCCAAGGGCAACGATATTATTCGTTACGGTGAAGTCATCGGCTATGCCCTGCGCGATATTCTGCGCGGCAGCTGGATTGATGAGTCGCTGGTGGTGTTGCCGGAAGCACCGGAACTCGCCAGCCTGCCGCTCGCCACCCATATTCCTGCCGATTTACCTGCGCTTGAAGGGTATACCTTTGAAGGCTATCGCAACGCCGATGGCAGTGTGGGAACACGAAATCTTCTGGGGATTACCACCAGCGTTCACTGTGTCGCGGGCGTTGTGGATTATGTTGTTCAGATTATTGAGCGGCAGCTGTTGCCCAACTATCCCAATGTCGATGGCGTGGTCGCCCTCAATCATCTTTATGGCTGCGGCGTAGCGATCAATGCACCTGCCGCCATCGTTCCTATTCGCACTATCCATAATCTTTCGCTGAATGCTAACTTCGGCGGCGAAGTCATGGTCGTGGGGCTGGGCTGTGAGAAGTTGCAGCCGGAGCGCTTGCTGGAAGGCACCCCTGACGTACAGGCCATTTCGCTTGGTGAAGAAGATATTGTGCGCCTTCAGGACGAAAAACATGTCGGCTTTGAATCGATGGTGCAGGATATTTTGCAGGTTGCCGAACGCCATTTACAGCGCCTGAACCAGCGTCAGCGCGAGACCGTTCCGGCTTCAGAACTGGTCGTCGGCATGCAGTGTGGCGGTAGCGATGCTTTCTCGGGCGTCACCGCGAATCCCGCCGTGGGTTTTGCTTCCGATTTGCTGGTACGTTGCGGCGCAACGGTGATGTTTTCAGAAGTCACGGAAGTGCGCGATGCCGTTCATCTGCTCACACCACGTGTGATCAATAAAGAGGTGGGTAAGCGCCTGCTGGAAGAGATGGCCTGGTATGACGACTATCTGAATATGGGGAAAACCGATCGTAGCGCGAACCCTTCTCCGGGCAATAAAAAAGGGGGGTTAGCCAACGTGGTGGAAAAGGCGCTGGGCTCAATTGCCAAATCCGGACGAAGCGCCATTGTCGAAGTGCTTTCGCCGGGTCAGCGCCCGACTAAACGCGGCCTGATTTATGCCGCAACGCCCGCCAGCGATTTCGTTTGCGGCACGCAGCAGATGGCTTCGGGTATTACCCTACAGGTGTTTACGACCGGTCGCGGCACGCCTTACGGCCTTGCGGTGATCCCGGTGATCAAAATGGCTACCCGAACGGCGCTTGCCGACAGATGGCATGACCTGATGGATATTAATGCGGGAACGATAGCGACGGGAGAAGAGACCATTGAGCAGGTGGGCTGGCGGCTGTTTGAACTGATTTTGGATATTGCCAGCGGACGCAAACAGACCTGGTCAGATCGCTGGGGGATACGCAATTCACTGGCGGTCTTTAATCCTGCCCCTGTCACCTGATTTATTTTACGGTGCCGGTAAGCGTATTGACCGGCACCGCTATAATGCTGACAGGGAGGAATCAAACCTTTTCAGCCAAGCTGTTTAGCCCATTCTTCAATCCAGGGTGAAGAGACTTCTTCCGGTTCGGGATGCTCGGTCGCATCGATCAGCAAAACATCACCTATGCGCCGGGCAGCATGCTCCTGCAATAAATCATCAAATTTTTTGCCTGCGCCACAGAAATCATCATAGCTATTATCGCCCAGCGCGATTACGCCATAGCGTAACGTGGGCTGATGACCGAGCTTATCCTTAATGGCGTGAAACAGAGGCGCGATACTGTCCGGAAAATCACCCTGTCCTGTCGTCGACGTGATAATCAGCGCCACGTTTTCACTGTAGCGCAGCCAGTCATCCAGCGTTGGATCTTCAAAAATTTTTACCTGGTGGCCCTGATCCACCAGCAGAGGTTCCGCTTCTTCCGCAACCAGCAGTGCATTACCGTAAACCGTACCGACAAAAATACCTACCTGAGCCATGCTTTTCTCCTTTTCCTTTATTCTGCTGCACTATCCTGAAGGCGGGCGGCATCAAACTCAACCCTGGGAAGATGAGGGAGACACGCCTGCCAACCAAATTGCTGCATCGCTCCCTGCCAGACAGTATCCAGCCCGGCACGCAGCACCAGCGGTTCTCCCGTAACCGGATGGGTCAGCTGAAGTTCGCTGGCATGCAGCATCAGCCGTTTCATACCGAAATGCTGGGCAGCACTCCGGTTTTGCCGCAAATCGCCATGCGCGCTGTCGCCAATAATCGGATGGCGCAGATGAGTCATATGACGGCGCAGCTGATGCTTACGGCCTGTCTGCGGCTTCAGCTCCATCAGCGTATAACGCGATGTCTCATAACGGCTAACCGGAACCGGTAACTCAGCAGTGGCCAGCGCACGCCAGTGCGTTACCGCAGGCTGGGGGGCCTTTTCAGGGCTGGCGAATTTATCCGCAATTTTATCCAGCTCTTCGGTCAGGGCATAGTCAAGGGTTTCTTCGCCATCAAGCCAACCGCGCACCACAGCATGGTAGGTTTTTTGCAGCTGGTGCTGCTCAAACTGTTGCGACAATAACCGGGCGACCTCGCTGGACAATCCCATCAGCAACACGCCTGAAGTCGGTCGATCAAGGCGGTGAACGGTAAACACGTGCTGACCAATTTGATCGCGTACGGTTTGCATCACAAAAACGCTTTCATGTCTGTCGAGCCAGCTGCGGTGAACCAGCCATCCGGCAGGCTTATTTACCGCCACCAGCCATTCATCCTGATACAAAATCTCCAGCATCAGGAATCATGCTCGAACAGTTGATCCAGCTGATTCAGCATGTGAAGCAACGTCGCCCGGCCGGGCATGCTGCCTTCCAGCGCCATTTCATAATAAGGCGCAATAGCCAGCTTAACCGGCAGAGGCGTTTCTGTATCCAGTAAGTTTTGCATGCGCGGAATAAACACCCATTGCAGCCACTGAACCGGCATCATGGTATCCACACAGAAGGGTTCCGGGCTTTCAAAAGCCTCTGTGTTTGGGGCGCAGGTTTGCCACAGTCCCGCGTCGTGTAATACCTGCTCAATCGCCTGCAAGCGTTCGCGAACTTGTTGTTCCCGGCTCATAAGCGCTCTCCTGTATCAGAATTCAGAGTTAAAAAAGGGCCGCAAGCATAGCACTACCACGCGGAGATGGTAAAAGTATGGACGAAAAAAAGGGAGCACTGTGAAAACAGTGCTCCCGGTTCGTTCGCAGCCATCCCGCTACATCTATGCTCCCTGCTCGTCCTTGATAACTTTGTCCTGCAGCTTCCTTACTTTTTCACCGTCACTGGCGAGAGTCCCTAAGCATCCTGGCTCGCTGCCTATACTGGCAGCTCCCATTCTCCATCCTGGAGGTGTCCCTGGTCTCAATCCTGAGATATCCTGACTTCATCCTGAAGCCTTTCCCTGTTGCATCTTCCCGATGTGTCCTGACTCATTCCATAAGTAACAGCATCCCTTCCGACGTAATAGATTTTGCCCGAATCCCCCAAGCAAACAATATAGCCTGAGCACTTTTTTGATTTATACCCGTTTTTGTTCGGAAACATCTAAAACAACGTTTTGATTTACTGGGTTTTTGTCAAAAAAGCTTTATCAGTCCCGACGTATTAAAAAGCGATATCTTACAGATATTGTAAGATATCTCTCACACGGGGACCGGCACATTATTGTACAGGATCAATTATCTCCAGAGCGTCAACAAACGCGGCTAAGTCTTTGGCCAATACTTCACGCTTCTGCGTTCCAGGCTGCTCAAGAATGACTTCTCCGCTCAAATTACATACGGATATGACATCCATTTCAGAAGCCGTAGTGGCGATAAATAAGGTGGGAGTCTGTTTCAGACGACGCTTCATCACCAGATGACCAATCAAATTTTCCTGCACCCGCAGGAAGTCGTCTTCACTCCAGGTCTGCAACAACGTACAGTCCTTGCCGCCAATATTGACATACATATCACCGGCAAACTGAGAGGTGTACCAGGCGACAATTGCTGGCTGCAATTGCAAATCTAGCGCTCGTTCTATCGCATCGAAATTTTTCGCCAGCGTAAAAGGCTGCGGCATCCAGTAAATTGCTTCCCCCACCGTTTGCTGAATGCAGGGGGAAGGCACACCATAGAGTTCGCTGCTGGCAGGGGGATGACCGTATTGCTGGATCCAGCGATGGCAGTATTTATCGGTAAACTCTTTTAGTGCATGGGTAATCTCTTCACTCATTCTTTTTTCACTCTTAACGGCCTGAGTTACACTAAGGCTATGTTCATATTCACTCGCGAATCGCCATCTGGCGCGTCGTGAGCGGAAATTTAATTTGCGACACCGCCAGCTTAAGGCAGGCCAAAAGGTATTACGATGTCTTCACCAGATTCACATCAGGCGCTCAGCGGCCTGACGTTGGGAAAACCAACAGAGTATCACGATAGCTATGCGCCTTCTTTATTGCAGGCTGTGCCACGGAGTATGAACCGTGAGCCTCTTGGGCTTTATCCTGAGAACTTACCTTTCCACGGCGGCGATATCTGGACGCTGTATGAATTGTCCTGGCTTAACGCTAAAGGGCTGCCGCAGGTAGCGGTAGGCGAAGTTAATCTGGATGCCAGCAGCGTTAATCTGATCGAATCGAAAAGCTTTAAGCTTTACCTTAACAGCTTTAATCAGACGAAATTTGCTGACTGGGGTGAAGTGCGAGCGACGCTTGAGCGCGACCTTAGCGCCTGCGCTCAGGGCAACGTCAGCGTCGCGTTATTCCGTCTGCGGGAAATCGAAGGCCAGCCGATTGGCCATTTTTCCGGTTACTGCATTGACGAACAGGATATCGAAATCGATAACTATCAGTTCACGACCGACTATCTGGAAAAGGCGACACAGCCTGAAGTGGTGGAAGAGCAGCTGGTCAGCCATCTGCTGAAGTCTAACTGCCTGATCACCAACCAGCCTGACTGGGGCTCGGTACAAATCAGCTATCGCGGCCCGCGCATTCAGCGCGAGGCGCTGTTGCGTTATCTGGTCTCTTTCCGCCACCATAATGAGTTCCATGAGCAGTGCGTAGAGCGTATTTTTAACGACATCCTGCGCTTCTGTCAGCCAGAAAGCCTGAGCGTTTATGCTCGCTATACCCGACGCGGTGGTCTGGATATCAATCCATGGCGCAGCAACGGCGATTTCCGGCCGGGTCTTTCCCGCCTGGTACGTCAGTAAAGGGTTCGATTTGCGAGTTGTTACGCATTAGCACCACGTGCACTCTTGTTTATCTGTTGCGGACAGGGCTAATCTGGACAGGAGCGAAGCGGAGCAGCCTCGCTCTGTGGCGCGATCTCTTTCACATTTGCCTGAGGCGCTCAGGCAAATGTTTGTTGCTGAGTGACTTACCCTTATGGGTGTAAAGGAGTTAATTTGATTACTCATATCAGCCCGCTGGGCTCAATGGATCTGTTGTCACAACTGGAAGTCGATATGCTGAAACGTACCGCCAGCAGCGACCTCTACCAACTCTTTCGCAACTGTTCACTCGCCGTCCTTAACTCCGGTAGCCAGACAGACAGCAGTCATGAATTGTTGTCACGCTTTGAGAACTTCGATATCAACGTTCTGCGTCGCGAGCGCGGCGTCAAGCTGGAACTCATTAACCCACCGGAAGAAGCCTTTGTGGACGGGCGCATCATTCGGGCCTTGCAGGCGAATTTGTTTGCCGTACTGCGCGACATTCTGTTCGTCAACGGCCAGTTCGACAGCGCTGAACGTTTCCAGCAAAACGCCGACGATTCGGTGCAGATCACTAACCTGGTGTTCTCTATCCTGCGTAACGCCCGGGCGCTGCACGTTGGTGAACTGCCTGGTACCGTCGTGTGCTGGGGTGGCCACTCAATCAATGCGGTTGAATATCAGTATTGCCGCAATGTCGGTTCGCAGCTGGGGCTAAGAGAACTGAATATCTGTACCGGCTGTGGTCCGGGGGTGATGGAAGCGCCGATGAAAGGCGCAGCGGTAGGCCACGCGCAGCAGCGTTATAAAGAAGGACGCTTTATCGGGCTGACCGAGCCGTCGATCATTGCTGCCGAGCCGCCGAATCCGCTGGTCAATGAGCTGATTATTATGCCGGACATTGAGAAGCGTCTGGAAGCGTTTGTCCGTATTGCGCACGGAATTATTATCTTCCCGGGGGGCGTTGGTACCGCAGAAGAGCTGCTTTATCTGCTGGGCATTCTGATGAACCCGCAAAACCAGGAGCAGGTCCTTCCGCTGATCCTCACCGGGCCGAAAGAGAGCGCGGACTATTTCCGCGTCATGGACGAATTCATCGTCAGTACGCTGGGTGAAGCCGCTCGTAAGCACTACACCATCATTATTGATGACGCGCCCGAAGTGGCACGCCTGATGAAGAAGGCGATGCCGAAGGTAAAAGAACACCGTCGCGAAACGGGAGATGCTTACAGCTTCAACTGGGCAATACGCATCGATCCTGAACTTCAGGTGCCCTTTATACCGACGCATGAAAATATGGCCAATCTTAATCTCTACCCTGACCAGCCTGCCGAACAGCTGGCCGCCTCGCTGCGCCGGGCTTTCTCCGGCATTGTGGCCGGTAACGTAAAAGATTTAGGAATTCGGGAGATTAAAGAAAAAGGCCCGTACAAGCTGCATGGCGATCCGGAAATGATGCGCCGCATGGACGATTTGTTACAGGGATTTGTTGCCCAGCACCGTATGAAGCTGCCGGGAACGGCCTACATCCCCTGCTACGAAATCATCAGATAATTACCCGGGAGCGGCAGCCGTGCCGCTCTTTCTTTGTGTGTACTTATGACCATTCATTTACTGATTGTTGACGCTCTCAACCTGATCCGCCGCATTCATGCCGTTCAGGATTCGCCCTGCCAGGAAACCTGTGTGCATGCATTGCAGCAGCTTATTCTGCACAGCAAGCCAACGCACGCCGTTGCGGTTTTCGATGACGACGATCGTCATGAAGGCTGGCGTCACCAGCTGCTGCCCGACTATAAAGCGGGCCGCTCGCCTATGCCGGATAATCTGAAAGAGGAGATGCCACAGCTAAGAGCCGCTTTTGAAGCCGCAGGCGTCGCCTGCTGGCAGGCAGTCGGCGAGGAAGCGGACGATCTTGCCGCGACGCTGGCGACAAAAGTGGCCGCCAGCGGTCATCAGGCGACGATTGTTTCTACCGACAAAGGCTACTGTCAGCTGCTGGCACCCAATATTTTGATTCGCGACTATTTTCAGAAGCGCTGGCTGGACGTGCCGTTCATTACCGGCGAATTTGGCGTGGCACCTTCGCAGCTGACCGACTACTGGGGCCTGGCTGGTATTAGCAGCAGCAAGATCCCAGGCGTGGCGGGTATTGGCGCGAAAAGCGCAGCGGAATTGCTGAAGGAGTTCGGCACGCTGGACGCCATCTGGCAGAACCTGCCCGCGGTGGCGGAAAAGTGGCGGAAAAAATTAGAGCAGCAGCAGGAGACCGCACAGATTTGCCGTCAGGTTGCTACGCTGAAAACCGATTTGATTTTAGAAGGGAACCTGAAGGCGCTGCGGCTACCGCAAAATACGCCTCAGGTTTAACCAGCAATGCCAGGCATCTGCGGGACAGTGGAGGCACGAGGAACAGAAGATCTTCACAAAGACGCAAAAAGCGATATCCGTGGCCGGCTCCGTCCATGGCCCGTGACCCTTTGTTCCTGACCTCTGTTCCTCGCGCGTTGAGTTTCTCAGTGGTCTGATAAGCCGCAGTCGTTTTCGCTTAACGCTCGTCGCGACGGCCTGGCGTTGCGCTCCAAATCCGCCAGATATGCACCGTCACCTCTTCACGATCGTGATAGAGCTGACGCGCCCGAATCTGCGCGTTGATGCCGTTGGCTTTTAGCTTTTCATCAATCATCGCCAGATTTTGCGATACTTCTTCGTAGCGCTTTTTCATCGGTAGCTTGAGGTTGAAAATAGCCTCGCGGCACCAGCCGTTGATCATCCAGTCGGCCATCAGGTTTGCTACGCGAACCGGTTTTTCTACCATATCGCACACCAGCCAGTAGATATTGCTGCGCGTAGGGCGATAGCGGAAGCCATCTTCGCGATGATGGAAGACCTGGCCGGTATCCATCAGGCTGGGTGCCATCGGGCCATTGTCTACGGCGTGAACCATCATGCTGCGTTTAACCAGCTGATAGGTCCAGCCACCGGGGCAGGCACCGAGATCCACCGCATACATCCCACTCCCCAAACGTTCATCCCATTCGTCGGCAGGAATGAAGACGTGAAACGCCTCTTCCAGTTTCAGCGTTGAGCGGCTGGGTGCGTCAGACGGGAACTTCAGGCGTGGAATGCCCATAAAGAACGGCGAGTTGTTCTCAGGCAGCGAGTAACCGACGTAGCAGCAGCCCGGTGCGATGAAAAAGACATGCACTACCGGACGCTTGTTGCTTTCGTAATTCAGCAGGATCCCCGCAGCACGCAGGCCAGCACGCAGCGGAACGGTAAATTTTCGGCAAAACTTCAGCAGCTCTTTGCTTTCGTTCGTATCAGGGACTTCAACCCGCAGTTCGCCGCCCTTTTCCACTACGCCAGTTAGCATGCCAGCAACAGGCGTTACCCGATCGGTTGGTGGCAGATCGCGCAGCAGCTCGCCCACCACGATCATCTGGCGGGAAAAGATCAGCTCGCTGAAAGGTAACTCACGCACCAGCTTTTCCGCCTCTTCTGGCTGATAGCATTCAAACAGCACGTAGCCGGAGTCTTCTTTCACGCGCGCGAAACCGAAGACTTCGCGTTCTGCGGCTTTTGCAGTGATCTCTGCCGCACACTCTTTTTCAAAGCCCAGACGGCAGTAGAGTAAAACTTTATTCATGGCGTTCTGCCCTTTTTTTCAGACGCAGTGCGCCAACTAACATCAAAATCCAGCCAATCAGGAAGCAGGTGCCCCCGACTGGCGTGACATAAACCCACAGCATAAGGTGGGACAGCGCCAGACAATATAAGCTGCCGCTGAACAGCACGGTGCCAAGCGCCAGAAAGGCGCTGCTCCAGTAAAACCAGATATTGGCGCGACGCAGCATAGCGGCGGCCAGGCCCAAAATTGCCAGCGTATGAAACCCCTGGTATTCCAGGCCGGTTTTCAACCAGGCCATTTCGCCCGGGCCTAAAGACTTACTTAACATGTGGGCGCCAAACGCACCCAGCATCACAAACACAAACCCGCTGATTGCCGTAAAAATCAGCATTGCACGACTCGACATTGATATCATCCTCTGAGCTTGCCTGCGCCGCCGGAGCCACGCAGGAACCATACTGACTTCAGCTCTCGTAGCGGAAGCGGAATTTTTCCTGTTCACTGGCCGCTTTTGCCAGGATCCACTGGCGGAAGGCGGCTATTTTACCCAGTTCTGCCTGGCTGTCATGACAAACCAGATAAAAAGCATTTTTACTGACTAATACGTCGTTAAACGGACAGGCCAGCCTCCCCGCCTCTATCTCTGTCTGGGCCATTACATTGTTGGCCAGCGCCACCCCCTGACCGTGAATCGCCGCCTGCAACACCATCGCGCTATGGCTAAAAATAGGACCGTGCTGCACGTTGATATGCGCCACGCCCAGCTGGCGGGTATAGGACTGCCAGTCCCGACGCGATGCGTCATGCAGCAAGGTGTGATGGGCCAGATCCGCTGGCGTTTTCAACGGATTGTCGCCGGTTAACAGCAGAGGTGAGCAGACGGGCAGCAGATATTCGGCATACAGCTTTTCTACTCGCAGCCCCGGCCAGTTGCCACGGCCATAAAAGATCGCCACGTCGACATCGTCTGCCAGTTTTTCCTCTTCGCGGTCCACGGCCTGAATGCGGACGTCGATCCCCGGATAAGCTGAGTTAAAGCTGGAAAGGCGTGGGACAAGCCACTGGATGGCGAAACTCGGCAGGAGACTTACCGTCAACGCGCCTTTAGCGCTGCGCGCCTGAAGCTTGCGCGTCGCATCGTTCAGCGCGGTGAAAATTTCTTTAATATCGAGGTAATAGCTCTGGCCTTCTTCAGTCAGCAGCAGCGATCGATTACGCCGGCGAAACAGCTTGAGGCCCAGAAAATCCTCCAGCGACTTGATCTGATGACTGACGGCGGCCTGGGTAACAAAGAGTTCTTCCGCTGCACGGGTAAAGCTGAGATGTCGGGCGGCAGCATCGAAAACACGCAGCGCATTTAAAGGAGGAAGACGTTTAGACATGATTACCGGATACTTGATGACGGCTTAGGGACGTAAGGTTCCTGACGGTGCTTTACGTATTAGTTTTTATTATCCGAGCCATTATAATTTGTCCGTTGAGGATGCACCAGCAAATACCTATAGTTGCGCCACTTCCCGAGCCGGAACGAAAAGCAGTTTGAAATTTAAGCATTTACGCGGGGTTTTGAAAGGCTTTTGGCTTGTGGTCGTGATGTTGTGTTTGCAATTGGTCTGCTAACTTGCAGATCCGTTATTCTTTAGATTTACCCTGTCTGTCCATAGTGATTTAGTAGCACCGCAAATTGCGGTGCTTTTTTTTGCCCGTTACTGGTCCATTTCAACCATTTCTTTTACGTCAGAACGGTTAATCTGTTGCTTGTTGCCGTTGGCATCTTTGTAGCTGATCATACCGGTATCCGTATCAACGACGGGTTTGCCTTCCGCGACAATCGTGCGTCCATCATTGGTATGCATAACATAATTGCTTGAACAGGCAGCCAGAGCGAAAGTCATGGCGCAGGCGGCCATGATAGCAGCTAATTTTTTCATCTTTATATCTCCTTGCAGATAGTAACGCGATAAACCACCCGAAGCGCACGACCTGAAGACAAAAAGCGAGTAAATTGCCTGTCTTAAGGACGCTTATTTGCGGGTAATAGTTTAAACCTTGCATAATTCAGGATAACGCGCTTTTTCAACATTGCCAGAAAAGCGCCATTAAACCGCGCGGCCCCTGAAAAAACCGCACCAATCCATCATCCGCGTCGAGGAGAGTATGACGTCATTTTCCCCCGTTGAGTTTCGCCAGCAGTTTCCCGCGCTGGCCGATGCCGGTATTTACCTCGACAGCGCCGCCACCGCGCTCAAGCCGCAGGCGGTGATTGAAGCTACCCGGCAGTTTTACAGTCTGAGCGCGGGAACCGTTCATCGCAGCCAGTTTGCTGCGGCGCGCGAACTGACTGAGCGCTATGAAAATGCCCGGGGTCAGGTCGCCCGCCTGCTGAAAGCGCCAGCAGATAAAAATATCGTCTGGACGAAGGGCACAACGGAAGCCATTAACCTTGTGGCTCAGGGCTATTTTCGTCCGCGCCTGCAGGCCGGTGATGAAATCATTGTCAGCGAGGCGGAGCATCATGCCAATCTGGTTCCCTGGCTCATGGTGGCGGAACAAACCGGAGCCAGGGTGATTAAGTGGCCGATTGGCAACGGTTTCCTGCCTGATGTCGCGGCGCTGCCGGACTTAATCACCGCGCAGACCCGGGTGCTGGCGCTGGGGCAGATGTCGAACGTGACGGGCGGTTGTCCGGATATGGCCAGCGCGATCCAACTGGCTCACGAGGCAGGAGCAAAAGTGGTAATTGACGGTGCGCAAGGCGTGGTGCATGCGCCACCGGACGTTGTATCACTGGACATTGATTTCTACGCTTTTTCTGCGCATAAGCTGTATGGCCCGATGGGTACCGGCGTGCTGTATGGCAAAACCGATCTGCTTGAAGAGATGCAGCCCTGGCAAGGCGGTGGCAAAATGCTGACGCATGTTAGTTTTGCCGGCTTTACGCCTCAGGCAGTTCCCTGGCGTTTTGAAGCCGGAACGCCAAACGTGGCTGGCGTGATTGGGCTGAGCGCGGCGCTGAGCTGGCTGGAAAAGATTGATCTGGGACGGGCAGAAAGCTGGAGCCGTGGTCTGGCGGATATTGCCGAAGAGCGCCTGTCGGCCCTTCCCGGTTTTCGCAGCTTCCGCGCCGATCGATCCAGCCTGCTGTCATTTGATATTGCTGGCGTGCATCATAGCGATCTGGTGACGCTGCTGGCTGAAAGCGGCGTTGCGCTACGCGCCGGTCAGCATTGTGCTCAACCTCTGCTGCAAGCGCTTGGCGTCAGTGGCACACTGCGTGCTTCTTTTGCGCCTTATAATACGCTTAACGATGTGGATGCGCTGGTCAAAAGCCTGACCTTCGCTTTGGAATTACTGGCAGATTAACTATGACTTCTTTATATGCTCCCCATCCGTTTGGCGATCTGATCACCGCCGACGGTTTAAAACAGAAATTCTCGGCGTTTACGCAGTGGGAAGATCGCTATCGTCAGTTGATTCTGACAGGCAAACAGCTGCCGCCGCTGGCTCCAGAGCTGAAAACGGCTGAAATCGAACTGAGCGGGTGTGAAAATCGCGTCTGGCTTGGTCATCAGAAAAAGGCCGACGGCAGCCTGCATTTTTATGGCGACAGCGAAGGCCGCATTGTACGAGGATTGCTGGCGGTGCTGCTTACCGCCGTGGAAGGCCAGCAGCCTGATGCGCTGTTACACCAGGATCCGCTAACCTTGTTCGACGAGTTGGGATTACGTAACCAGCTAAGCGCTTCACGCAGCGCCGGACTGCACGCGCTGGCGGAAGCGGTCATTAACGCAGCCAGGCAGGCTCAGGACTAAAAAGACTTTAGCCGCGCGCCGCTTTCGCCATCATCTTTTTCAGAATATGCGAAACGGCCACGAAACCAAACGTTGCGGTAACCATGGTTGCCGCACCGAAACCCGAGGCACAGTCCATGCGCTTCGGCCCTTCCGCAGTACTGCGTGAAGCGCAAACCGAGCCGTCCGGCTGCGGATACATCAGCGCTTCGGTTGAAAATACGCAGTCGATGCCCAGCTTGCCCTTGCTGTTTTTCACCATCTTAAAATCACTTTTCAGGCGCTCACGCAGCTTGGCCGCGAGCGGATCCTGGATAGTTTTCGCCAGATCGGCCACCTGAATCTGCGTGGGATCGATTTGACCGCCCGCGCCACCGGTCGTCACCAGCGGGATCTTATTCCGCCGACACCAGGCCAGCAGTGCCGCTTTCGGTCGTACGCTGTCGATCGCGTCAATAACGTAAGTAAAACCGCCGCTCATCAGCTCAGCGGTATTTTCAGCGGTAATAAAATCATCCACGCAGGTGACTTTGCATTCGGGATTGATCGCCAGGATACGTTCGGCCATCACCTCCGTTTTCGCCTGGCCGACCGTCTCTTTCAGCGCGTGGATCTGCCGGTTGGTGTTGGTTACGCAGACATCATCCATATCGATCAGCGTAATCGCACCGATGCCGGTACGCGCCAGCGCTTCCGCAGCCCACGAGCCCACCCCGCCAATGCCCACCACACAGATATGCGCTTCGGCAAAAAGTTGCAGGGCTGACTGGCCGTATAAACGTGCCGTACCGCCAAAACGTTGTCGCCAGGCGTCAGAAAGAGCAGTCATGCTTTACCTCAAAATTCATTAGTCGCGGTTAGTCCTGCTGCGTAAACGACGCCGGACTGCCGTTTTGTGCCGTGGAAAAGAGCGGCGTACCCGCGCCCGGCGCGGCTTTCAGCACCCAGACGCGGCCATAATGGTTAAACCAGCCCGCCATATGCCCAGCCTGTTCACCAATCCCCTGATAGATATCAAAATGCTGGCCTTTAATTGCGCCGCCGACATCCAGCGAGACCATCATGCGCATCTCATATTTCCCGGTAAACTTGCCTTTATTGTCCAACAGAGGCACTTCAGCCAGCAGCGCTGTGCCGGGTGGGATCAGCGAACGGTCAGACGCCACGGACGCTTTAGCGACGAGCGGTACCGCACTGGCTCCACGCACCGGCGCAAAGTTTTCAGGTTTAAAGAACACAAAGGAAGGATTCTGCTCCAGCAGCTCCTGCACTTCTGCCGGGCTGTGCTCCTCGCCCCACTGGCGAATAGCCTGCATCGACATATCTTCCCGCTTCACTTCACCGCGGTCGATTAGCACCTTACCGATGCTGCGATAGGGATGACCGTTCTTTCCGCCGTAACCGAAGAACATCAGCGGGCGGCCATCGCCGTAATCCACATAGCCGCTGCCCTGCACATCCATAATGAAGTTATCCATCAGTGAATTGCTGTAGCCAACGACGTAGCGGTCATCAAGCGCGCCACGGTAGATTTCAGCACGACTTGGCAGACGGCGCTTACCTTTTGGCGGCATACGGTATAAAGGATACTGAAATTCGCCCTGCCGGGTATAGCGAGCGTGAATAACCGGCGTGTAGTAGCCGGTAAACTGCACGTTGCCGTAATTATCTGTGCCTTCCATCTGGTAAGCATCCAGGCCGAACTGGCGCAGCTGACGCGTATCGCCGCCCGCCATCAGCCAGCCTTTGATTGCACTAAAGGTCGTGGTCTGCCGTGAAAACATCGCGGGTGAAGCAAACTGGATTTCCGAGACCTGATCGGCAAAATCTTTTCCATTAACCGGCCGCCCTTTCGCGCTGGGCTGATTAACCAGTCCCAGCGGCTGCTCCAGTTTTCCATCCTTATACTGCTGCCCACGGTCGGTAGGTTTAGAAGAACACCCCGCGAGCAGGGCAATCAGCGCCCCAGTGGCGATATACTTAGTCCAACGTGCTTTCATTGCTCGGCTACCTTTATGCGGAATTGCAGGCGAAGATAGCAAAGCGCCCTTAAGATTTAAACGCCCAGTCAGAAAAGAACGGTCATCTTTGATTGATAAACCACCAAATGGCAGATAAATTAAGCAGTAAGCCCTGTTTTCATCACTTTAGCGCAAAAAAGGGTTGCAAGAAAAACGACTCAGCGTATAGTGCGCATCCACGGACGCGGGATGGAGCAGCCTGGTAGCTCGTCGGGCTCATAACCCGAAGGTCGTCGGTTCAAATCCGGCTCCCGCAACCAATTCTCTTCGGAGAAAAGCAGTAAGCTGTCGTGATGGAAGCGACAGTCGTTCGGACGCGGGATGGAGCAGCCTGGTAGCTCGTCGGGCTCATAACCCGAAGGTCGTCGGTTCAAATCCGGCTCCCGCAACCATTTTCTCTCAGGAGAAAATGCGGTAAACCTGTCGTGACGGAAGCGACAACAGTAATTCGGACGCGGGATGGAGCAGCATGGTAGCTCGTCGGGCTCATAACCCGAAGGTCGTCGGTTCAAATCCGGCTCCCGCAACCAATCAAGCACCCTTTTGGGTGTTTTTTTGTTTCTGGCATTCGCCAACCTTTCCCTGTGCTTATTTTCCTGCCGCCATCCTGTGGCCCCTCTTCCCTCTTTCCCGTCGTTTTCAGACCGGGCGCACTGCCTCTGCCTCATTAAGCCAGAAAGCTTTTGCCACCCGAACCTGTTATTTTTGGGGTGCCAATGGCGCACCATGAGCGAAATAAGCTTTAATCCCTGAAAAAATCGCGTGAGCGACCTGCTGCTGAAATTTGCTGGTGCGCAGTTTCCTTTCCTCTTCCAGATTACTGATGAACGCCGTTTCGACCAGAATCGAGGGAATGTCCGGCGCCTTCAATACCGCAAAGCCTGCCTGATCCACCGTTTTTTTATGCAGATGGTTGATCTTGCCCATCCCTGAAAGCACTTCTTTACCGAATTTCAAACTGTCGTTAACGGTAAGACTCTGCACCATATCAAACATGGTATGGTCGAGATAGCGATCGCCGCTCATGCTGACGCCGCCAATCAAATCCGATTCATTTTGCGTTTGAGCCAGATAGCGTGCCGCCGTGCTGGTCGCACCGTGTTTGGAAAGTGCGAATACCGATGAACCGCGTGCGGCCCTGCTGGTAAAAGCATCGGCATGAATAGAAACAAATAAATCGGCGCGCAGCCGGCGGGCTTTCGCCACCCTCACCTTTAATGGAATAAACACGTCTTCACTGCGGGTCATATGCGCCCGCATATTATGCTGTTTATCGATCAGCGCCTTTAGCCGCCGGGCAATCTGTAGCACCACGTCTTTTTCACGCGTTTTATGCTTGCCAATTGCGCCGGTATCTTCCCCGCCGTGACCGGGGTCGATCATGATAATTATGGGACGATCGTGTCCCGCTTTTCCCGGCAGCGGGGCCGAAGCGGGTTGGCTGGCTTCAAGATCGCCTTTGTTATAATCCTCAAGCAAGGCCAGCAGCGGATCGTCATGATGATGATTGCTGTGTCCCTGGGCCGGATAAAGATCCAGCACCAGCCGATTCTTCATACCGGCCACGGGATCGAGGGTAAAAACTTTCGGCGTGACGTTACGTTTCAGCTCCAGCACCAGCCGCACCGTCGTCGGATTAAATTGACCAACGCGCGCATTTTTTATGTAGGGATCGTCATGACGAACCAGCTTTCCCACGTTGTTAAGCACGCGGTTAAGATGAACGTTACTGATATCCACGACTACCCGCTGCGGATTACTCAAGGCAAACTGCTTGTATTTCAGTGGAGTATTGGATTCCAGCGTCAGACGCGAATAGGTCGATGAGGGCCAGATGCGGATAGCCACGACGTGACTGCTGGCCGCAAAACCCACTTTGCTCACGCCCAAAAGCAGAGTAGCGCCAGCGCTTTTTAAAAAAAGGCGTCGGCCAGGCGAAGGTAAATCAGACATGCAACTCCAGAGTGATTGCTGTTTTTTTTGCGAAAAATAGAGCCAAAATAAGACCAGGTGCGCAAACTTTAGCGAATCCTGCCAAAGGTGTCATCCGGAAAAGCGCAGCCGCGCGGTCTGTTAAACCCACTTGTTACCCGCTGTTAAAGAAAACAAAAAAAATTGCTACTTGCACCCGCCGCATAAAAGAATAAAAATACATTTTTAGCGAATAATAATTCATAGAGGGTTTGCCGTGAAGGAACGGAGTACCGAGCTGGTTCAGGGGTTTCGCCATACAGTCCCTTATATCAATGCCCACCGTGGTAAAACGTTTGTCATCATGCTGGGTGGTGAAGCCATCGAGCATGAGAACTTCTCAAGTATCGTCAACGATATCGGCCTTCTGCACAGCCTGGGCATTCGGCTGGTGGTGGTGTATGGCGCACGGCCACAGATTGATGCCAATCTTGCCGAGCACCAGCTGGAGCCGTTTTATCATAAACATACCCGCGTGACCGATGCGCAATCGCTGGAGCTGGTCAAACAGGCTGCCGGACGTTTGCAGCTGGATATCACCGCCCGCCTGTCGATGAGTCTGAATAATACGCCGCTTCAGGGCGCGCATATTAATGTGGTGAGCGGCAACTTTATTATCGCGCAGCCGCTGGGTGTGGATGACGGCATTGACTACTGTCACACCGGCCGTATCCGTCGTATCGATGAAGAAGCGATCCACCGCCAGCTCGACAGCGGCGCCATTGTGCTGCTGGGGCCGGTCGCGGTTTCCGTTACCGGCGAAAGCTTTAACCTGACGTCGGAAGAAGTGGCAACACAGCTGGCAATCAAGCTGAAAGCAGAAAAAATGATCGGATTCTGCGCTGAGCAGGGCGTGACCAACCGCGAAGGCAATATTATCTCTGAGCTGTTCCCGAACGAAGCTCAGCAGCGCATTGAAGAGCTGGAAAAGGACGATGATTATCTCTCCAGCACCGTTCGCTTCCTGCGCGGCGCGGTGAAAGCCTGCCGCAGCGGCGTGCGTCGCAGCCATCTGATCAGCTATCAGGAGGATGGCGCGCTGTTGCAGGAGCTGTTCTCCCGCGACGGTATCGGTACGCAGATCGTAATGGAAAGCGCTGAACAGATCCGTCGCGCCACCATTAATGATATCGGCGGCATTCTCGAACTGATCCGTCCGCTTGAGCAGCAGGGTATTTTAGTGCGGCGTTCACGCGAGCAGCTGGAGATGGAAATCGATAAATTCACCATTATCGAGCGTGATAACCTGACCATCGGCTGTGCGGCGCTTTATCCTTTCCCGGAAGAGCAGATTGGCGAAATGGCCTGCGTTGCCGTGCATCCCGACTATCGCAGTTCCTCACGGGGCGAAGCTTTGCTGGAACGCGTAGCGCTCCAGGCTCGTCAGATGGGGCTGAAAAAACTGTTTGTGCTCACCACTCGCAGCATCCACTGGTTCCAGGAACGCGGCTTTACGCCGGTTGATATTGAAGAGCTGCCGGAAAGTAAAAAGCAGATGTATAACTACCAGCGCCGTTCAAAAGTCTTAATGGCCGATCTCCGCCACGCGCGCCTGGCCTGACGCTAATCGCGGCTCTGAATGGCCGGGCTACTCGCCCAGCCTTTCAACCAGACCGCTGCGACGCTGAGTCTGCATTTTTACCGCGCTGTTTAACACCTGGCCATCGGCATACAGCGTAAGCTGCCGTCTGGCCCGGGTGATAGCGGTATAAACCAGCTCCCGCGTCAGCACTGGCGTAAACTGGTTCGGCAGCACCAGCAGCGTGTGGTCAAACTCCGACCCTTGTGATTTGTGCACCGTCATGGCAAAAGCGGTATCGTGCGGCGGTAAGCGGCTGGGCTGAACGGCCTTGATAGTGCCGTCCGGCAGCGGGAAGAAGACCTTTAGTGCGCCCTCTTCATCATTCATCGCAATGCCAATATCCCCATTGAACAAGCCCAGCGCGCTGTCGTTACGGGCAATCATCACGGGCCTTCCCACATACCATTTACCGCCAGCGCCCGCTGAACGGGTAATCAGCCGCTTCTGTTGTAGCGAAGCCTCAATACGTTCGTTGAGACCAAACACGCCAAATGGCCCTTCGCGCAGGGCACACAGAAGCTGAAAGCGACCAAAGGCTTCCAGTACCTGCTGTGAACTTGCTCCCTTCGCCAGCTGCACCAGATAGTCGCGATAGCCTTCCACACACCGATTTAACAGGTGCTGGTACTCTTCGCTGCTGTTCAGCGAAAAACGCTCAATATCGCCATAATCAGCCGCAAAAACCTGATTAAGCTGACGCGTGTCGCCTGCATTTACCGCCCGCGCCAGCTGACCAATTCCGGAAGAAGCGTCAAACCGATAGCTCTTACGCAGCAGACAGATGCTGTCACGCACCGGCGGTGCCGTCGCATCATCCAGTCCTTCAATAACGCAGCCGGTCAGTAGCGCCAGCATCTCAGCACGCTCATGGCTGTAGCCCGCTTCGGCACAGCGGCAAATATCGCCCAATACCGCGCCCGCTTCTACCGATGCCAGCTGATCGCGGTCGCCGAGGAAAATCACTCTGGCATGCGGTGGCAGCGCGGCAATCAGATTGGCCATCATCGGCAGATCGACCATTGACGCTTCGTCGACGACCAGCAAATCCAGATGCAGCGGATTGGCTGCGTGATAGCGCATCCGCTGGCTGCCCGGCACCGCGCCAAGCAGGCGATGCAGCGTGGTGGCTTCCGCCGGAAAACGCTGCTTTTCTGCTTCGCTGACGTCCAGGTCCTGTAGCGCCTTGCCCAGCGACTCCGTCAGGCGCGCCGCCGCTTTCCCGGTGGGTGCCGCCAGACGAATGCGCATTGAACCGGCCGACAGCTCCAGCAGCGTAGCCAGCAATTTAGCCACCGTAGTGGTCTTACCGGTTCCCGGCCCGCCTGAAATAACGGCGATTTGTCGGGTTATTGCCACGGCAGCGGCGATTTTCTGCCAGTTATCCGCTTCCAGCCCAAAATGCCTGTCGAGCGCGGCCCGTAGCCGCTGCTGGTCAAAATCACTAAAGGCGGTTTCACGCAGAATAAACTGCGCTACCAGGCCTTCTGACAGCCACATGCGGTGCAGATAAAGGCGTTGTTGATGTATGACCAGCGGCGTGGCCGTAGTACCGTCGCCTACCGCTTCAAAACCGGGCAGCAGGCTGGGCCAGTCAGGTTGGCCTGCCGCCTGCCAGAGCTGGCGTGCAAGCTCAGGATGACGCCCGGAAAACAGCGCGGACTCGGTAAGCTGCTCAAGCGGCAGGCATACGTGACCTTCTCCGGCTTCGGCACTGACCCAGGCCGCAGCAAGCATTAGCGCGGGTTGCGTTTCGTCGGCCACCATGCGGGCAAACTGCACGTCGAGCGAACGGAACAGACGTTGGTCGCAGGCGGCCAGCAATAATTGGTTCATTACAGACATACTTCTTCTCCGGCGAACAGGGCATCCAACGCCGCGACAAATTCAGCCTGTGGACGGGTACGGAATACGCCGTTTTCACTGGCTGTTCCTTCCATACCGCGCAGGAACAGATAGATCACGCCACCAAAATGCTGCTGATAGTCATAATCAGCCAGACGATGGCGCAGATAGCGATGCAGTGCCAGCGTATAGAGCTGGTACTGTAAGTCATAACGGTGAGATTGCATCGCGGCAGCCATCGCTTCCGGCGTATAGTGTTCGCCAGACTCGCCCAGCCAGTTAGATTTATAATCCAGCAGATAATATTTACCTTCCCAGCAAAATACCAGATCGATAAAGCCTTTTAGCATGCCCTGTACCTGCTGAAAGTTGAGCGTCGGGCAACCTTGCGAGAGCGAATCGTAATGGCGGATCAACTGGTCCAGCTTTGCGGCACTCAGCAGCTGCTCAATCGGCAAATAAAATTGCAGTTCGACCTGACGATTGTCAGCAGTCAGTTGATTAAGCGTAACGCCGGTGTCGTTAAGCGGCGTTCGCAGCACCTCTTCCAGCCACTGCTTCATTACCGGCAGCCAGGCAAGGTCATGGCCCTGCGCGGCCAGCTGCTCGCTCAGCCAGTTTTCATCAACGGGCTGCGTAAAATCTAACGCTTCAAATAAGCCATGCAGAAACGTTCCGGGCGCTGCGCCACGTGGAAAAGTATGCGGCGTAAGCTGAAGCGCGGTCTGGCTTTGCGCTTCGCCCGCCGCATCCACATCCAGTCGGGGAAGCAGTTCAAAGGCGGCGGAGTGCCCATGCTGCTGTAAACCCGAATAGCTGGTTACGCGCCACTCATCATGCAGAGATCGTGTCACCTGCAAGCTGTTAAGCTCCTCGTAAAAATCCTGTTCCGGCCGCCAGCTTTCGCTTTCCGGCTCGGTCGGCATAACGACCTCAATCGCCGGACTTTGCAGGCTTAGCAGCTGCTTATGCAGGCCCGCCGCATCCGCAGGCTCGCCAAGCTGGAGCAAATAGCCCAACGCGCTGTTGTGCAGATCGCTGTTACCTTCTTTTTTCCGGTTGCCTTTCACCAGCGGCGCCACGCCAACGCTGCAATGCCAGACTGAACGCGTCAGCGCCACGTAGAGCAGGCGCAAATCTTCAGCCAGCCGCTCCTGTTCAGCCAGCTCAACGCTTTCAGCTTCATCGCGCAAATCCAGCAGCGCCTGAAAGCTCTGCCGATCGTGATAAATGCCCTGGCCCGCTTCGCGATAGTTGGCGATAAAAGGTAGCCAGACCAGCGGATATTGCAGGCCTTTTGATTTGTGAATGGTGACAATCTGCACCAGGTGGCGATCGCTCTCCAGCCGCAGCTGCTGACTTGCCGACTGGCCGTTTGGCTGAGCCACTTCAGCCGCCAGCCAGCGTACCAGCGCGTGTTCGCTGTCAAGCTGTGCTGACGCTTCCTGCAACAGTTCGCCCAGGTGCAACAGGTCGGTCAGCCTGCGTTCGCCGCTGTCTGAAACCAGCAGGTTCTCTGCAATCTGGCGGTTTACCATCAGCTCTCGCAGCATCGGCAGCACGCCACGCTTTAGCCAACGCTGGCGATAGCGGTCAAACTCATCGACCAGCGCATCCCATCTGCGCTCGTCGCGGCTCAGTTCTTCCAGCGTTGCTGCATCCAAACCAAAAATGCTGGTTGCCAGTGCACTGCGCAATATACGCTCCTGCTCCGGTGCCAACACCGCCTGTAGCAGCCAAAGCATTTCGCGCGCTTCAGGCGTAGTAAAAACACTGTCGCGGTTGGAGAGATAAACGGAAGGAATATTCAAACCGTTCAGCGCTTCCCGCATAACGGCGGCTTCACCCCGGCTGCGCACCAGAATCGTAATATCCGAGGCCTGCACCGGCCGTAAAAATTCGCCTTTGCCAATTTGCGCCGTGCCTTGCTGTCCGGCCGTTAGCCAGCGACAGATATCTGCGGCGCACTGGCGAGCCATAAACTGCTGGTAATCACTGACGCCAACGCCTTCGCCCGGCTGTAAGCAGAAACGCAATGCGGGCTGAGGCTTACCCTCCATCACAAAATTCAGTGCCGCGTTTGGTGCAGCAGGTTCAACGGTAATAAAAGGGATCTCGTTGAACAAAAAGGGATTTGGCAGGCGCAGGAACAGCTGATTAACGCTGTTTACCATCGCAGGAGAGGAGCGCCAGTTAGTTTCAAGCGTGTAGTGAGCGCTAACTTCATTGCGCGCTTTCATATAGGTGAAAATATCGGCACCGCGAAAAGCATAGATCGCCTGCTTGGGATCGCCAATCAGCAGCAGCGCGTTGTCCGGCTGCTGACCATAGAGCGTACGGAAAATACGATACTGCTGGGGATCGGTATCCTGGAATTCATCAATCAGCGCTACCGGATAGCGAGTACGGATTGCCTGCGCCAGCGCTTCACCTCCGGGCTGCTGTAACGCACTATCCAGCCGTCCGAGCAGGTCATCAAAGCCAAGCAGCGCGTTCAGCCGCTTTTCTTTCTGCGTAGCAAAACGGATTTCTCGTAACGCGGTAGCGATAACCAAATCGCGCAGCGACAGCGGCTCGGCGAGGAAACGATCGATGTGTTCAAAGAGTGCATGCTGCGGCGGCTCGCCCTTTTTGGTTTTTTCCAACAGGATGCGTTGCCCGAAGCGCTCCAGCTCCTTTGGCACCTGATAGTCTGCCGTTTCTTCCGCTGCCCACTTGGTCAGTTTTTCCAGCCAGTTAGGTAAGTGCTTACTACTGTAACTTCGCTTGTCTACGCCTGACTGAGCAATCAAATCATGCAGGTTTTCTGCCGCACGCCAGGCGGCCTTCAGCCTGTCGATTTGCGCAATGATTTTTTCATGCCGCTGGGTAAAGGTTTCGTCTAAATCCAGCGGATGCTTTAGCGCAGGTGCCTCGCCGCTTAGCCAGGGCGAGAGCGTCGCCAGCAGCTGTTCCGGCCCCTGCCACATTTGCGTCATAACACGAGCTATCGGCAGCGGTAGCGGATAGCAAAAGCGCCGCCAGAAATCGGCCGCCGCCTGCCGCCGCAGCGGAAACTCATCCTCAATCAGCTGTTGTTCGAACAGCATGCCGGACTCAAAGGCGTTCAGATTGAGCATGCGCTGACAGAAACCGTGAATAGTGAAAATCCCGGCGTCATCCATCTGCCGTTCAGCAGCCAACAGCTGGGCGGCGGCCTGAGGCAAATCATCTATCTCAGCCATCAGCTGAGTAAGCACCGGATCGGCACTGTGCCCGCGAATGCAGGCAATACGCAGCTTGTGAATGTTTTCCCGGATACGCCCACGTAGCTCTGCCGTTGCCGCTTCGGTAAAGGTTACAACCAGAATTTCTTCTACCGGCAGCGGCCGCCCAAAAGAGGCTTCTCCGCCCAGCCCCAGCAGCAGGCGGAGATAGAGCAGGCCGATGGTAAAGGTTTTACCTGTTCCCGCAGAAGCTTCAATCAGCCTCTCACCCTGTAGCGGCAGAGTCAGAGGATCAAGGCGCTGCAATGTCATGATTTGTCGCTTTTCACCGGAAATGACTGCTGCAATTTCGACACTTCCTGCCAGGTGGTAAAGCCTGACGGTGCAGCGTAATCAGCCTTATCGTGCTGGCTGCCAGAAATCTGCGACAGCAGCGTTAATCCTTGTGGCGCCATGACGGCATCGTGGAAGAAGGTCGCGATTTTTTCCGGCGTTAGCGCCTGAATGCGTTTTATCACTTGCTCCCGCGTATCAAAGTTGTCATTTTCACGATTGAAATCTTTGCTAAAGCGTCCGGCTTCTTCATCCAGCGTTTGCGGACGTTGTTTCAGCTCGTTGATCATCGCGGTCTGATACTGAGCAAAATCCTCTTTACTCATGTCACGTAAACGCTTTTCCGCTGTCGGATAGAACGCGGCGAAACGCTCAAGCAAATAAGCCGGCTGTTTCACGTTGCTTTGTAGCAGGAAGCCGATCCCCCACTGACGCCCAACCGGCATCTGGAAAGAGAAGACCGCATAGCCGAGCTGCTCTTCCGTGCGCAGCTGGTTGTAAAACCATGGCTGAATAATCTGGCTGAGCATGGCGCTGTTAGCGATGCTGTCATGTTCTTCATAGCCAGGCGGCACGTAAAGCGCGGCCAGCGCAGAATCGGTGCTGCTGCCCTCTTTTTGCAGGTTAGCCGTCGTTTTCTTGTCAACCACCAGATACTGGCTATGCCACCAGCTTTGGCCTTCGCAGTTAAGCTGGTTTTTTAACTCGCCTGCCAGTGTCTTAACGCTGTCAGCGGTCATGTTACCGACGACCAGCAGTTCCGGCGTAGCATTTTCCAGCAGCATTTTGCGATACGCCTTCAAATCCTCAAGCGTCACCTCCGCCACCAGCTTACGGCGCTCGCTGCGCTGGGTGTATGGCAGCTGCGACAACATCTGTGCAGGCTGGATTGCCAGCTCAAAGGCTTTGCCTTTGTCCGCGGAGTCGAGCCGCTCCAGATACCAGGATTTTGCCTGATCCAGCTGCTGCCGATCCGGCTGATAGCTGGCATAACGTTTGAGCAAGGTTTTCATCAAATCCGGCAGGCGCTGAGTAAAACCGCTGGCATTAAAGGTGACGCCATCGTTCTCGCTGGTGGAGAAGCTGATGCCGCCAACCGACGCCTGCGAACTCAGCTCGTCCAGCGCCAGCCCGGCCAGGTAGTCATTCAAACCATACATCACCTGATTTTTCGCCGTGCTCATCGCTTCTTTGTTGCGCAGCGCCAGGGTGATATTGGCTTTGGGATCGTCCGCGTAGAACTGGCTCGGCATATAAAACGCCCGCAGGCCAGGCTGATTGATAAGCAGCTCCGGGTGCGCATATTTATGCTGCGGCTTAATCAGCGTGAAGTCGTCGGGGATGTACGGGTTAAGCACGGGCAGAGATAACGAAATCTTATCGCTGGCGGCCTGCCACGCTTTGAAACGCTCTGGCTCAATCTTATTCACCTGATAAGGCGCATTCACGAAGTAAGCCATTTTGTTGTGCGGTTCATTCGGGCTGATGTACCAGATGCGCGCGTTCTGTGGCGTCATACCGTCAAGCCGCGCTTTGATGGCCTGGGGATCGTACTGGTCAGCAATATAGGGGGCGACCAGCGTATCGGCGACAGGAACGCGCAACATGGTATCCGCCAGCCATTCGATATAGTCCATATCACGGGTAATGGAGGGATAACGGAAGTCCAGATCCAGCACGTGGGCGACTTCGTCAAAATAGCGTTTATCGATGCCGCCGCTGCGCAAGGTGTTCAGATAGCTGAACACTGCTGCCACCACTTCATCACGGTTAGCCAGCCCTTTATCGGTCAGCGAAACGGTAATAGAGAAGATGCCGCCGTTACGATCGATAACCGGATCGGCCCCCGCATCAATCGAATCTGCCAGTCCCTGGTTTTGCAGCCAGTCGGAGAGCGTATTTTTACTGCGGTTGCCAATCAGATAGCCGATCAGCGTATCGGTTTTGCTGCGAAATTTGTCGCTGTTATTGTCGATACGGAATTCAATTTTTAGCTGCTTACGAGGCTGGGCCGGTACGTAATGAATGATGATGCCTTTCTGCTTATCGGTCACCACCGGGACGGCGATCTCCGGCACAGCAGCCTGGTGCGTTTGCACACGGCCATAGGTTTTTGCGGCAATAGCTTGCAGTTCGGCCAGCGGCTTGTTGCTGTAAATTACCGCTTTCATCAGGTTGGCCGAGTAGTAACGCTGATAAAAAGCGGTTAGCGCATCATGTAGCTTGCTGTCTGGTTTGTCCTTCAGCGTTTCCAGGTTCCCGCCTGAGAACAGCGAAGCCGGGTGCTCAGGGTTTAAGGTTTCCGCACCCACCTGCGCCATTCGTAAGCCATCCCGGGACCGCGCCATCGTCAGCTCTGCATTGACCGCATGACGTTCACGATCGGCGTTTACCGGATCCAACAGCGGTTCGGCAATGGCATCGGCAAGCCGGTCAACAGCAGGCTCCAGTGCATCGTTCTCAACTTCAAGATAGAACGCAGTGCGGTAGGAAGCGGTGCTGGCATTGTGGCTGCCACCGTGCTTTTTCAGAAACTCGGCAAGGTTGTCTGGCTGCGGGTAGCGCTTCGACCCCATCAGCAACATATGCTCAAGATAGTGAGCCAGCCCCTGTTGATTACGGGGATTGTCTAGCGAGCCGATGGGGATCGTCAGCGCCGATAATGACCTGGTCGCTTGCGGATCGGAAACCAGCAGTACGGTTAACCCGTTATCCAGCTTGATCGCCTGATACTGGCGCGGATCTTTCTCGCTTTTACGAATCGTTTCAGGGACGGGCTGCCATCCCGATTGCGCCTGTGTCAGTGGACTCCAGAAGGTAAAAAGCAGGAAAAGAGTGGTGAACCAGACTGCATAACGACGCATTCAAACTCCTCGACGATCTGTTGCTCTGTTACCCCATGCCGTGCACACGGGGCGGTGAGACCGTTAAACCTAAAGACTTCACTTATCCCCGGCGGACAAGCAAACAGAAATAAACGTTAAAAAATAGTTATAAAGTAACATTACAGGATGTCTTACTTAATGTCATTGATCTGCATTAGTGGTAACAGCCACGCTTCTGCGTTATCGGTAATTGCACGAAACGTAGCTTCATCCAGCGTGCGGAAAAGCCGTGCCAGATAAGGGTCGCTGCCCTCACCTTCAACCTGCATATTGCCCTGCCAGGCCTGCAACAGCTTGATGCGCGCTTTTGCCTGGGTCGCTTCATCGTGCAGGATTGAGGCGGACTTCTCGTCATAGCTGGCTTCCAGCCATGCGCCACCCGTTTTGGGCAGCAGCAACAAGGGCGAACACATCCCCTGCCTGTAGCCCTGAATATAACGCTCCAGCCACGCCTGCGCTTCCTCAACCGGCAACGCCGGAAAACGCCACTGGCTCTCTTTGCGGCCATACATTCGGCTGTCACCGCTGCCGCCCAAAATGCAATAAACCAGGTGCTCAAGCCACAGCGCCAGTCCGTCAGTGAAGTTAAGATGCCCCGGGCGCCAACGCAGCAAACCATCATCCTGAACCTGGGGCAACCAGCCGTTCAGCTGAAGACCGGCGATTTGCAGGTTGATCTCCCAACTCTTCGAGTCTTTACGCTGTTCGCGTACCTGCCCTGCCAGCTCGCTCATATCTGTTAACTGCTCCTGCCAGAAAAGCTCGCCATAGGCGCCGTAAGGCAGATTCCCTGCGGCGCGCTGCCGGGCATACAGCGGTTCGCTGGGCTGCTCATCAATCAGGGTATTCAGCAGCTGGCTGTTTAGCTGGTAGCGACTGAGATTATCCAGCGTAAAGGGCTCAGCATCGGGCAGTTCGGTATCGGAGAGCAGGAAACTGACGCCCAGCCGCTGGCTGAAGAAGGCACGCACCGGATGACGCCAGAAGCGCACCAGGTGCTCGAAATTCAGTTCGGCCATCTCCAGTTCGGGCAGCGGCTGCATAAAAGGCGGATGCGGTACGCCGCTGGCCTTTGCCGCCGGTAGCCATTCTGCCGCATAGCTTTGATATTTCGCCTGCGGCAGAAAGTTTTCGGCGGCAAACGGCATACGGCTGTGCAGATGGTGCAGGTGCGCCACAACGGCCGCCGCGCTGGTATCAACATCCCGTCCCTGGTCGCCAGGCAAACAGAAGCTCTGACTGATGTATTCCACCAGTTCACTGACCAGTACCGACGGAAAACGTTCCGAGTTGTCCTGAATTGTACGGCCGATATAGCTGATATAAAGCTGTTGCTGAGCCGAATTCAGCGCCTCTAAAAACAGATAGCGATCATCGTCGCGCCGGCTGCGATCGCCTTTTTTGGGCTGCTGGCTCATCAGGTCAAACCCCAGCGGCGGCAGCGTGCGCGGATAAACGCCATCGTTCATGCCCAGCAGACAAACTACCTTAAAGGGAATGGAACGCATCGGCATCAGGGTACAGAAGTTGACGGGTCCGGCGAGAAAGCGCTGGCTGATCCTTTCCTGATCAAGCCTGGAGGCCAGCTCATCACGCAGCAGAGAAAGCGGCACGGCCTGCTGATACTGAGCCTGCACGCCGTAGTTAATGACCTGCTGCCACTGCTCTTCAATCAGCGCCAGCGCGGCTTCGGCATCGGCATCTCCGGCAAAAAAGTCGTTTAGCAGCTCGCGGCACAGCGGTAGCCAGCTTTCCAGCTCCCGAGGCGCGCTTAACAGCTCACGCCAGCGACGCAGCCGCATCAGCAGCTCGGCCAGATTGCCAGCCAGTTCGGCAATTAACCCGCTGGACTCGTCATAAGGCAAAATCCCCTGCCAGTGCCCGGTTTCGCTGTTCATCGCGTAGCCCAGCAGCATTCGCGTCAGGCCAAAATGCCAGGTATGTTGCCCGGTTGGCGGCAGATCCAGCTCGCGGACCGTGTCGTCATCCAGACCCCAGCGGATGCCCGATTCACCTACCCAATGGCGCAGGCGCCGCAGCCCCTCTTCATCAATAGCAAAGCGGCTGGCCAGGGCCGGGACCTCAAGCAGCGCCAGTACGCCCTCGGAGGTAAAGCGGCTGTCTGGCAGGCTCAGCAGCGAAATAAAAGCCTGTAGCGCAGGATGCGCCTGGCTGGCTCTGCGGTCGGAAATGGAGAAAGGCAAATAGCGTCCGGCCGGCGCATTACCAAATACGGCCTGAATAAAAGGCGTGTAGGCGTCAATATCTGCCACCATCACGATAATATCGCGCGGTGAAAGCGCGGGATCGTTAGCCATGATCTCTAACAGACGATCCTGTAAAACTTCAACCTCGCGCTGAGGGCTGTGGCAAAGATGAATACTGACGGATCGATCTTCAGGATCGAGGATCCGTTTGCTGTGGCTGGTCTCCCACTCTTCCTGCTTTAACCCAATAACGGCATTGTCTTCCAGCTCAAGCAGATCGCGCTGCAAGCTGTGCAGAAGGTTGCCCGGCTCGATGTCGACAAAAGCGTCAATTTCCCGGCACTCCATCTGTGCCAGCAAAAACAGGTTATCGCGTCCAAGCTTACCCCAGGAGGCCAGCAGCGGATTACTGAGCTGCTGCTCGCCCGCATCGTTAAACAGGCTGCTTGCATCTGACTGACGGAACAGCGCACTTTCGCCCTGTTGATTAAAATGCTGCCTGCGGCGGCTTTGCAGCTTCGCCAAAAAAGCGTAGTCCTGAATATCGCCCCAATAATGACGACAGGGGTTAGTAAACAACAGATGAATATCGATATGTTTACCCAGCGCCTGTAAGGCTTGCAGATACACGGGCGGCAATGCAGAAATACCACAAATAAATACGCGATCCGGTAAATTGGGCGGACGGCTGGCACTGTTTTCCAGCGTAGAGATAAAGCGGGCATAGAGATTTGCACGATGCCATTCCGGTTGTCCTAATTCGCGGTTGTATTCCACCAACGCGGCCCACAGCGGCGCCTGCCACAGCTGAGCTTCGCCCAGATCGGCTATTTGCTGCCCTTTTTCCCAGCTGTTCAGCCATTCTGACCGGTACACCAGATACTGGTCGAACAGATCGGCAATACGTGCTGCCAGCTGGAAAAGTTTTCTTTTATCCTCGTCATCGGTGAGGTAGTGCTTCAGCATAGCGAATTCGGTCCGCGTCAGCATTTCTGGCAGGATAGCCATCAGCTTCCAGCTCATGCTGGCTTTATTAAAGGCGCTCTCTTTAGGAATGCCGGGTAAAACGCGGACGAACATATCCCAGATAAAAGAAGCTGGCAGAGGAAAAGCGATATTGGCCGCGATGCCAAACTGCTCTGCCAGTGACATTTGTAACCACTGTGCCATCCCCGGACTTTGCACCAGCACCACTTCCGCCTGGAAGGGGTTACGCAACGGCTGATTTTCGATATGAAAAGCTGCCAGCGTCTTCAGCAAATCCAGCTGATTCGAGTGATAAACGGTAAACATGTCTGCTCCTGCTTTGGGACTAATGCTCTGCGTGAACACTGTACCCGAGCCGAAGGCCGTTGCAAATGCATCGGCCAGACGGTTTAGCAATCAGCAAGCATTATTTAAAGGTGTAGACCACGCCCATACGTAAGCGGAGCTGCCGCTCGCTGGAGTAAGCGCTTCTGCCAATATCCGCAAAAGTCACATAAGGTCTCCACTGTTTATTGTCGCCAAGGATATAATCGAACTGAAGTTCCTGTTCATAATTACTTTTTTTGTTGGCAAAAAGTTTGTCATCGCCATGCATATAAATAAATTTATACGTGCTAATCAGATTTTCCAAACGGTAGCGAAAATAAGCATCGAATCGATTAACCGTCCGGTGACGATCCAAACTGCAATTATCATGGCCCACATCATTGCACTGGCTGTCATGGGCGTAATCGCTAAGCTCCAGACGATATAAACCGCCGAGTGACCAACTGTCATTAATTTTATACCAGGGGGCTACACCAAATTTCCATTCTGTTCTGACAGAGCTGAATTCCGGCTGAATAAATGGCGAAACCGTCCAGTTACCGTAGTTAAACGTTTTCAGTAACGTCATTTCCACAACGTTCAGGACGGTATCATAGTAAAACTTGTCTTTCGGATCTGGCCCACCCGTTTTAAACTTGGTTTCCACTATAAAAGCGTAATTATCAGGAAGGTTGGCGCCTAAAGCCAGCTTGTCGTAATGAGTACGATCGCGCAGGCGATAGCCGTGTCGGTAGTCTACCGTAACATCTTTAACCGCTTCGGCCTGAATCTGATCGGCAAATCCCAGTGCAAGACTTAAAAATAGTGAATACTTCGCAAATCTTTTCATAATCGTTCTTCCATGACATCCGTGTTAAACAGAATAAAGGTATCAAAATCATGCATCCATTACGGGTTAATGTTATTTAATCTCCTGTTTTTAAAATATCCATTCAGATAAAATCCATCGTCAACAACTGAAGTGTTTAACGCGTGGGGGATTTATATTTTCAATGCATTACTGAAAAAATAGTTTGCACGTTAAATACACCCCTGAGAAAACTAATGGATGCATCAGCTTTAAACCTTTACGATATTGCCATTAATACTATTTTACTGGCAGCGGCAAAAAGATATCCTGAAGCCAGTTCTCATAATATGAGAATACAAGCTAATCGCTGTTTTTATTACAGCGTAACTGTTGCAGCGTTGCTTCGCGTCCTGCCGGGCTGACTGCGGTTGATGTTAGCAATTGACAGCCAGCTGGCCCCATTTTTTTACCGAGCGTTGTCTCCCAGCCTGCTGCCTCATAGCCTTCGAATCGAAGCCAGGCACGATACCAGGCTTCTCGCTGCTGTATCTGAAGCTGAAATCCTTTCGCTTGTGCAAGCTGATAATGCAACAGCGCGGTAAAACTCAGCGAGAACAGCAGTAACGCTACCAGCGTTTCCGGCAGGCTAAAACCCCCCTGTTTATTCATCTGAAAAACACCTTTTCTCTTCGGTGTATGGGCAGTAGTCAAGCCAGCCGTGCGGCTGAGCGAGGAGTTTCCCCGTACCCGTAACGCGGCTCACCCACTGATAAAAAGCCAGCGTTCCCGCCCCGCTGTCCCCCTTCAACAGTACGCGCTCTTGCTCAATCAGCAAACAGGCCCGCCAGCGGAAAAAGGATTCGATCTGACACTGCCAGCCAGCTTCCCCTTCCGGCCACTGCCGTTGCCTGCCCCAGTTCAGCGCCGATTCCGCCAGGCTTGCCTGCTGAAACCAGATACGCTCATCGGCCACCAGACTCAGCGCATCCTCTGCCTGTTGACGGGTGGCATTGAGCAGCATCGCCGACATCAGTAATAATATGATTACCGCTATCAGCGCGCCGCTCCCTTGTTGCCGTGAGTTCATAAATTTCCTGCCGTTATCCAGCTTTCCAGCGTAAGCGGAACGTCGGGAAAAGCGGTGGCGTATCCGCTCAGTAGCAGACGTATTTGCCGATCCGCTCGTGTTATCTGGAACGCGCTAATGGCAACAGAGGCAGGATCGTTCAGTTTTTCCCAACCTGCGGACTCGCAGCTGCTTACGCCACGCTGGGTTTCGAGGTTGCCGTTACGCAATCTGTAGCCATAATAATCGCTGTTTTCATTATTCGTTCCCTCCCATTTTCCGTTGCTGTTTTCATCCCAGCGCACTAACAGGCACATGCCGCCAGCGGTGCTGATTGTGAGCCCCTCACCCACGCATTCCCCGGCGCAATAACCGGCGCGGCGCACCGCTTTTTCCAGCGAGTTCATCATCAGCCTTAACTCTTCATGAAGCTGAAATGCCATCAGGGTGCGCAGGTTATTCATCTGTAAAGCAGGCAGAAAACGCGCGATGCCCAGCATCAACACGCTGCTGATAGCCAGAGCAATCAGCATTTCCAGCAGGGTAAAACCACGCTGATTCATGGGCAGGCATCCTGACAAATGCGCACTCTGGCCCGTGATGAAACGATGATATGCCGCTCACCGGCCTCGCTGGCGATGACAATCCGTCCCGGTTTGGCAACGTTACGTCGCCCATAAAACCCCATTCCCTCCGTCACAGAGAGCAGACCGATCTCTTCCCAGCTGGCAGTCAGCGTTCTGCGCTGTTTGTGCCCGCACGTCGTTTTTGGCCCACCGCCCAGACACCAGGGCTGACCGCTTATTTGCCACAGCAGTATCTGTTGGTTGTGCCCGTTAGCGTCGTTGCGCAGCCGCAGTAAAAAGTGCTGGATCTGGCGCGCGCTGGCGTTGAGCCGCTGCTGCTGCTGCCAGTGGCGCCAGCCCATAACGCCGCCCAGCATCAGCGTAGTGGCAATCACCATTACCACCAGCAGTTCCAGTAAGGTAAATCCGCTTGTCCTGTTCATCTTCACAGGGTGGCTTTTTTGCTAAAAGCGATCCACAGACCAATATCAGCGTTGCGAGACGTGCTCCGGCCTTTAATTCCGTTTGCAGTGCTACGGGTACTGACCTGCGGGATTGCTCGCAAAAAGACGGCTACCGGCGCGGAACGGCGGCATGCTTTTTTGCAGGAGAAATGAAGTGTGAGAAGGCAAACGGACGTTCAGGAGCGGATAAATCCGCTCCTGGTTATGAGCATCAGATCGCGACCGGCGCTTTGATGGCTGGATGGGGATCGTATCCTTCGATTTCAAAATCTTCGAAGCGATAGTCGAACAGCGAGGCGGGTTTACGCTTAATAACCAGCTTCGGCAGCGGACGCGGCTCACGAGTCAGTTGCAGATCGGTTTGTTCCATGTGGTTGCTGTACAGGTGCGTATCGCCGCCCGTCCAGACAAAATCACCGACCTGTAAATCACACTGCTGCGCGACCATATGCACCAACAGCGCATAGCTGGCGATGTTAAACGGCAGGCCGAGGAAAACATCGCAGGAGCGCTGGTAGAGCTGGCAGGAAAGCTTCCCGTCCGCCACGTAGAACTGGAAGAAAGCGTGACAGGGTGCCAGCGCCATTTCGTCCAGCTCGCCAACGTTCCAGGCAGAAACGATGATGCGGCGGGAATCCGGGTCGTTTTTCAACTGCTGCATCACTTTAGCCAGCTGGTCGATCTGCTCACCGTTTGGCGCGCCCCAGCTACGCCACTGTTTGCCGTAAACCGGACCGAGATCGCCATTTTCATCTGCCCACTCATCCCAGATAGTGACTTTGTTTTCCTTCAGATAGGCGATATTCGTCTCGCCCTTCAGGAACCAAAGCAGCTCGTGGATAATGGAGCGCAGATGACATTTTTTAGTCGTGACCAGCGGAAAACCTTCCTGCAAGTTGAAACGCATCTGATGACCAAAAATTGACAGCGTGCCGGTGCCGGTACGGTCATTTTTCGGCGTGCCTTCGGTCAGCACTTTTTGCATTAATTCCAGATACTGTTTCATTTTTCCTCACGTAGTTGCTGCGTAGTTCGACGGCGGTAAGCCCAAATCATCATAATCACGCCAGCGAAAATCATTGGCGTCGAAAGAATTTGCCCCATGCTGATGGTGTTGTCGAACAGGCCCAGCTGCGCATCCGGCTGACGGAAGAATTCCACAATAAAGCGGAACGTGCCGTAACCAATCAGGAACAGGCCAGAGACAGCGCCCATTGGGCGGTTTTTACGGATAAAGATATTCAGAATGATAAACAGTACCACCCCTTCAAGTATCAGCTCGTAAAGCTGAGAAGGATGGCGCGGCAGTACGCCATAGGTCGCCAGCAGCGACTGCCATTCTGGATGAGTGGCAGCCAGGGCGATATCTTCGCCACGCGAGCCGGGGAACAGCATCGCCCACGACAAATCGGGCGCGACGCGGCCCCAAAGCTCACCATTGATAAAGTTGCCCAGGCGGCCAGCGCCAAGACCAAACGGGATCAGCGGCGCAATGAAATCCGCTACCTGGAAGAAATTACGTTTGGTGCGACGGGCAAACCACAGCATGACGCAAATCACGCCGATTAAGCCGCCGTGGAACGACATGCCGCCATCCCAGACCTTAAACAGATAAAGCGGGTTATCCAGAAACAGCGGCAGGTTGTAAAACAGCACGTAACCGATACGGCCACCGAGGAAAACGCCGAGGAAACCGGCATAGAGCAGGTTTTCGACTTCATCTTTCGTCCAGCCGCTGCCCGGCTTGTTGGCGCGGCGCACGGCCAGCCACATGGCAAATATAAAGCCGACCAGGTACATCAAACCGTACCAGTGCAGAGCAATCGGCCCGACAGAGAAAATCACCGGATCAAATTGGGGGAAAGCCAGATAGCCGTTAGTCATCTTTCACCATTTTTAATAGTCCCTGGCCCGCAGGCGCCGGAGTGAATAAACCAGTGCGCGCAAGGCGCTGCATATAAGGCGCGCATCATAGCACAGGCAGCAAAGGCCATCCCGCCGGAACTGTAACTTTGTTGCAGCCTAACGTCCGCCGCGGATCAATCCGCCTAAGCCACGCCGCTCCATAAAGGCGGCGACCAGATGGCGGACTTCGCTGGCCAGCTGTGCCCGGAGGCTGGTTTCCGCCAGCTTTTGCGCCTCTTCATAATCGATATGATGAAGCAGGTATTTTACCCGGGCCACGTTGCGGCCATTCATGCTGAGGTGGTGATAGCCCAGACCAATCAGCAGCGCAACACAGCTGGAATCTCCCGCCATTTCACCACACAGGCACAGTTCGATACCGGCCAGCTTCGCTTCTTCAGCAATGGTTTTTAACGCCCGCAGCATCGCCGGATGCAGGCTGTCGTACAGGTTCGCTACTCGGGTATTGTTACGATCGACGGCCAGCAAATACTGGGTCAGATCGTTGGTGCCGACGGAAATAAAGTCGACGCGTTTTGCCAGGTGCCCGATCATAAAGATCATTGACGGCACTTCAATCATCACGCCGAGGCGGGGCTTTGGAATGGCGTAGCCGAGCATCTCTTCTACTTCCCGAGCCGCACGCTCGATCAGCCTGATCGCCTCATCAATTTCATCAATGCTGGTGATCATCGGCAGCAAAATGCTCAGATTATCGCTGGCGACGTTGGCCCGTAGCATTGCCCGTACCTGCACAAGAAAGATCTCTGGTTGATCGAGCGTCAGACGGATGCCGCGCCAGCCCAGGCAAGGGTTTTCCTCGCTAATAGGCATGTAGGGCAGCTGTTTATCCGCTCCCACATCGAGCGTTCGCAGCGTCACCGGCTTTTCCAGAAACAGTTGCAGCATGCCCTGATACTGCGCGACCTGCTCCTCTTCAGAAGGGAAGCCGCTTTGTAGCATGAAAGGAATTTCCGTGCGGTACAGCCCCACGCCATCAACCCAGCTACCCAGCGCCTGCTCATGCTCGGCGCTTAATCCGGCGTTGAGCATCACCTTTACCGGCTCGCCCGATTTCAGCGCTGCCGGGCATTCCACCACGTCTTCTGCCAGCTTGCTCAGCTCGTTTTCTTCACTGATAAGACGTTGATATTCCTGCACCAGCATCGGTTCTGGATCGACCAGCAGCTCGCCGCGATAGCCATCCACGACCAATAGCCGGCCGTTCAGCAACTCCGGCTGAATATCAGCACCCATCACCGTTGGAATGCCCATCGCACGAACCATGATCGCCGCGTGAGAGTTCGACGCACCGTCACGAACCACGACGCCTGCGAGACGATCGTGCGGCAGCTCCGCCAGCGTTGTCGCCGTCAGTTCATCAGCGACCAGTACAAAGCGTTCAGGCCAGGTATTAGTGCCCTGCACGGTGTCATCGAGGTGAAAAAGCAGGCGCTGCCCCAGCACGCGCAAGTCGCCAGCCCGTTCGCGAAGGTAGCTATCCTGCAAGCTGGCGAACTGATGGACAAACTTCTCAATGACCTTTTTTACGGCCCACTCGGCTACCGATCCGTTATCGATCTCGGTATAGAGATCTTTTTTCAGGCGATTGTCGCTCAGCAGGTGGGAATAGAGATCGAAGATCGCCGCGCTTTCTTTATGCACGCTGGAGGTGAATCGCTTGCTGTAGCGGCGAAACTCGCCGGAGGCTTCATCCATCGCCAGCGACAATCTTTCACGCTCGCGCGCGGTGTCCAGCGTGGAGGCAGCGAAAACATTTTCCAGCGACGGCTGTGTGCTGTCGACCCAGCCTTCGGCAACGGCAACGCCAGGTGCTGCGGCCAGCGCACGAATACGGGTTTGGCGATACTGACCAAACAGGGCATTAAGCTGTGACTGCGACAGAATTGTCGCCATTTGGGTTGCCAGCGTAACCAAAAACGATTCTTCGCTTTCATCAAACTGGCGGTGTTCCCGCTGCTGAACAACCAGCACGCCAAGCAGCTGACGGCGGCTGATAATCGGTACGCCTAAAAAAGAACGGAAACGCTCCTCTTTGACGGCAGGAACATATTTGAAGCTGGGGTGGCTCTGCGCATCGGCGAGGTTAATCGGTTCGGCAAGACGCCCGACCAGCCCGACGATCCCTTCGTCAAAGGCCAGTGCGACGGTGCGGCCTCGTGGCTTTTTCAAGCCGCGAGTCGCCATCAGGTAATAGCAGCGACGATCGTGATCGGCCAGATAGACCGAACACACTTCGGTATCCATCGCCAGGCAGATCTCGTTAACCAGGATATCCAGCGCCTCGGTCAGCCGGGGCGCCCCTGCCACTTTTTCCACTATCTCGCGCAGCTGTGTAAGCATCATCGGAGTGGCTTACCCTCTTTTCCGTCGATAAAGCGCATTGCGCTGTACGGCGTTCTCCTGCAGCGGCATTACTACGCCAGCAAATTCTTTCATCACCCGGCGATAAACGTCGCGCTTGAAAGAGACTACCTGGCGCACCGGATACCAGAAGCTGACCCAGCGCCAGCCGTCAAATTCCGGCGTGCTGCTGGTCTGCATGTTGATATCCGCGTCATTGCACAATAATTGCAGAAGAAACCACTTCTGTTTCTGGCCGATACAAACCGGCTTTGTGTCCCAACGCACCAAACGTTTTGGCAACTTATAGCGTAACCAGTTTCGGGTAGAGGCAAGAATACGGACATCCTTGCGGTGCAAACCGACTTCTTCGAAAAGTTCTCGATACATCGCTTGTTCCGCGGTTTCGCCAGGGTTAATGCCTCCCTGAGGAAACTGCCAGGAGTGCTGACCATATCTTCTGGCCCACAACACTTGTCCCTGCCTGTTACAAATTACGATACCAACATTCGGGCGGTAGCCATCATCATCGATCACTGGACTACCTCAAACTAAAACTCGGATGTTCTGATTGTTTCATACTCCTCACAGGCGGTAAACCACTGCTTTGCGGCCTTGAACGGCGCTAATCACGGGATAACTCGCAGTTGGAAACAAAGTTATAAACAGAATTTGCCGATTTTACCCGATCTTATTCACCTTTTCTGTGGATAGCTTTGTGCAGAACTCGGTTAACATTTGGGGAAAACTTTCCAGGCCAGCTAAAAGGCAGAGGAATGTCCGCAGCTTAACCTGCTAAATATCATAGGAATTATCTGGAGAACGGCGCAGCTTCGACACCCGTCATACTCCTGTCACAAAGGCATGAGCACCGACTGGACAAAGATCGAACAACGCACCTTTTATCCACAGCTTATGGTGCGATGATAAGCAAAAAAGGGTGAAAAAATGGTAAAATGGTGCCGTCAAGGCTGTAAATCAAAACAGTATTATTGTAAAAAGCGACTTATCCCATTTTTCTGTGGATAACTACGTGTAAGATCCTGTTCATTGTCGGTGACAACTCGCGCATAACCTTGTGGCATGGCTTAGTCATGAGCGGGAGGCAAAATAAAAAGCCATGATTTATCATGCTATTATTCGACTTTTGCACCGCCAGAGTCGGTTAGCCTTCGGCAGGCAAAAAGAGTGGTTATTTTTTAATCAGTTCAAAAAGGTTATTCATGGTATCTGATTTTGTTGCGGTTACGCCCCCTGAAAATGAAACGATCCTGCTGGAGCGGGCGCAGCGGCTGGCAGGTTATACGCTGGGCGAACTGGCGTTACGAGCCGGTCTGCCGATCCCGCCCGATCTTCGCCGGGATAAAGGCTGGGTCGGCATGCTGCTTGAACGCTACCTGGGTGCCAGCGCAGGCAGTAAGCCAGAACAGGATTTTGCGGAGATTGGCGTGGAGCTGAAAACCATCCCGATTGATGCGCTGGGACGCCCGCTGGAAACAACTTTCGTCTGCGTCGCTCCCCTGACGGGTAACAGCGGCGTGACGTGGGAAACCAGTCACGTGCGTCATAAGCTAACCCGAGTGCTGTGGGTCCCGGTGGAAGGCGAACGCACTATTCCGCTGGCGATACGTCGGGTCGGTGCACCGCTGCTGTGGAGTCCCAGCCAGCAAGAAGAGACTTTGCTGCGCTGTGACTGGGAAGAACTGATGGATATGATTGTGCTTGGCCAGGTCGAACGTATCACCGCGCGGCATGGCGAAGTGCTGCAAATCCGGCCAAAAGCCGCGAACAGTAAAGCGCTTACCGAAGGGATTGGTGAAAATGGTCAACCGATCATGACGTTGCCACGCGGCTTTTACCTGAAAAAAACCTTTACTGCCCCCCTGCTTGCCCGCCATTTTTTACTGTAAAGCTTTAGCTGCTTGCCGCCTGACCAGGTATACTCTTCGTTTACCTTTCGTTTAGGATGCGATGTTAGTATGTTTGATTGGATTGCAGATCCCAATGCCTGGCTGGCGCTGGGTACGCTAACGATTCTTGAAATCGTTCTGGGTATTGATAATATTATTTTCCTCTCTCTGGTTGTCGCCAAACTTCCCAAAAAGCAGCAGCATGCAGCCCGCCGTCTGGGCCTTGCGGGCGCAATGTTGATGCGTCTGGGCCTGTTAGCGTCTATCGCCTGGGTTATTCGTCTGACTACGCCGCTGTTTACCGTGATGGATCACAGCTTCTCCGCCCGTGATTTGATTCTGCTGTTTGGCGGCCTGTTTCTGCTGTGGAAATCCAGCCAGGAAATCCATGAAACCATTGAAGGCGGCGAAGAAGAGCATCAGACCAACGTTCACTCATTTTTCGGCGCTATCGTGCAGATTATGCTGCTGGATATTATCTTCAGCCTTGATTCGGTCATTACGGCGGTCGGGCTCTCCGATCATCTGATTATCATGATGGCGGCGGTGGTTATTTCCGTTGGCGTGATGATGTTCGCGGCCCGTACGATTGGCGAATTCGTCGAGCGTCATCCTTCGGTGAAAATGCTGGCGCTGAGTTTCCTGATCCTGGTTGGCTTTACGCTGATGCTGGAAAGTTTCAGCGTCCACGTGCCTAAAGGCTATATCTATTTCGCCATGTTCTTCTCTATGGCCGTAGAGTGCCTGAATTTGCTGCGTAATAAAAAGAATCACGCTTAATAGTGCCTGGCCGGTTTTGCCGGCCAGTTTCCTCCTGCCCCCTGGTCATATCACTTTACGAAAAATGTCAATGTTCTGACGTGCTGATGCCATAAATTCAGAGTTCTGCGGTTACGTATTGCGCAAAAATACGCTATTACTACTCCAACAAGTTACAGCAGCTAAGGGAGCAAAATATGAAGGTACTGTCTGGCGCAGTGGTGCTGATGCTGGCCACACTGCTCGGTGGATGTAGTAGCGATTACGTGATGGCAACCCGGGATGGCAAGATGATTATGACGCAGGGAAAACCTGAAATAGATAAAGATACGGGCCTGGTCAAATATACCGATAGCTCAGGTCATGAATTACAAATCAATGGCGATGACGTCTCATCGATTGTGGAACGTTAATCTTTTATAGCAGAACGCCAGGCATCCGATCCGCTTTCGCCACCGCAATATTAACGCTGGGGTGGCGCCGTAGCACTTCCCGATAAATCGCCTCTTCCCCCTCTTGCACCTGACGGTTATAGTCAAAAGCCGGACTGCGGCAGTATCTCCGCGCTTTGCAGTAGCAAAAGGTCCAGGTTCAGCTTTTAATAATGAAAAAAAGGAAGCCGGCAAATGCACTATCATCGTATCCCCCACAGCACGCTGGAAGTTAGCCGCCTTGGTTTAGGCACTATGACGTTTGGCGAACAGAACAGCGAAGCCGATGCTCATGCCCAGCTGGATTTAGCACTACGTTCAGGTATTAATTTTATTGATACCGCCGAAATGTATCCGGTGCCGCCGCGCCCGGAAACGCAGGGACTCACGGAAAAATATATCGGCAGCTGGCTGAAGGCTCGCGGCAGCCGTGACAAAATCGTGCTGGCCTCTAAAATCGCTGGTCCGATACGCGGCACCGACGCGTCTATTCGTCCAGGCCAGGCGCTGGATCGTAAAAATATCCGCGAGGCGCTGGATGCCAGCCTGAAACGGCTTAACACGGATTATCTGGATCTCTATCAGCTGCACTGGCCGCAGCGGCAGACCAATTACTTCGGCAAGCTGAATTATGACTATGCCGAGAGTACGGCAACGGTTACGCTGCTGGAAACGCTGGAGGCGCTAAACGAACAGGTTCGGGCTGGAAAAATTCGCTACATTGGCGTGTCTAACGAAACGCCATGGGGCGTGATGCGCTACCTGCAACTGGCAGAAAAGCATGAGCTGCCACGCATCGTCAGTATCCAGAACCCCTATAGCCTGCTGAACCGCAGCTTTGAGGTTGGCCTGGCAGAAATCAGCCAGCACGAAGGCGTAGAGCTGCTGGCCTATTCCTGCCTGGCGTTTGGTACGCTAAGCGGAAAATATCTCAACGGCGCAAAACCGGAAGGCGCTCGCAATACGCTATTCAGCCGCTTTACGCGTTACAGCGGCGAACAGGCACAGCTGGCCATTGCGGAATATGTCGCGCTGGCCAAAAAGCATAATTTAGATCCTTCGCAGATGGCGCTGGCTTTTGTGCGTCAGCAGCCGTTTGTCGCCAGCACGTTGCTGGGTGCTACCACGCTGGAACAGCTTAAGATCAATATTGACAGCTACAATCTGACGCTGGATGAAGAGGTGATGCAGGCGCTGGAAGCGATTCACCGTCGTTATACTTTCCCGGCCCCTTAATGGTCAACAGGGCGGGAAAAGTCCCGCCCGGATATTTTTGGCAGGGTGCAGGCAAGAGAAACTCAGGCCTTTCATGAAAATGCCAGAAACGGCTTCCATGCCGGCGCGACCAGAGCCATCCATGGCGCTGGTCGCCTGTTCCGGGCCTGAGCTCCACGCGCTTTAGATTTGTCTGCGCTTTTGCGCCAGCTGCCATCCCCAGAGTACCGCAATCGCCAGCGCAAACAGCGCACCAAACCCGACTCCTGTCGCTACCGGCGGCGCACCCAGCTTGATCGCCACGGAATAGATGCCCAGCATCAGCAGCATTGCGCTGTTTTCACCAAGATTCTGTACGGCGATGGCGTTCCCCGCACCGACGCTCTCTTTACCACGCATTTGTAGCAGCGCGTTCAGCGGCACTACAAAAAAGCCGCCCAGCATGCCAATGATCACCAGCAGCGCGTAAGCGCCAGCGGCAGTGTGCTGCAACGAGAAAAACACCACGGCAACGCCAATCAGCACGCCTGCGGGCATACAGCGACCGACCGTTTTTAGCGTGACAATTTTTGCTGCGGCAATCGCCCCAACAACAATACCGATGGCGACCATCGCGTTCAGCAACGTCGGTGTTTTGTTGTCGGTAATACCCAGCGCCACGGGCACCCACAATACCAGCAGGAAACGTAACGTGACGCCTGCGCCCCAGAACAAACTGGTGCCCACCAGCGAGAAGCGGGTTTCACCATCACGCCACAGGAGGCGGCAGGCGCGGAAGAAACTTGCCGACATCTGTACGGGATGCCACGTTTGTCCAGGACGTGCGGCAGCCAGTTTTGGGATCAGCAGATTCGCTGTAACCGCCAGACCATACGCCACCACACAGGCAATCAGCGCCGCCAGCAGGTTCCAGTCGGCCAGCACGCCACCGGCGATGGATCCGATCAGGATCGCCGCAATGGTCGACGACTCCATCAGTCCATTGGCTTTAACCAGCGTTTCGCCGCCGGTTATCTCGCCTAAAATGCCATATTTAGCCGGAGAATAGGCTGCCGCGCCGACGCCCACCAGGCTGTAGCCGATAAACGGATTAAAACCAAAACAGATCGCCAGCGCGCCCAGCAGCTTCAGGCCGTTGGCGAACATCATCACCCGGCCTTTCGCAAAGCTGTCCGCCACCTGACCGACAAACGGCGCGAGAATGATATAGGTAGCGACAAAAACCATTTGCAGCACCGGCTGGCTCCAGTCGGGATACACCTGCTGTTTTAGCACTGCCAGCGTCGCGAACAGCAGGGCATTGTCGCCGAATGCAGAAAAGAACTGGGCGGCAATCACCGCCAGCATGCTGCGGGAAAACAGGCTTTCGCGGGTCTTACTCATCTTTATTCTCCGCAAGCGCCATGCCGTTTAGGGTAACAAAATCGGGCTTCCCGCTGCCCAACAACGGCAGCTGTTGCAGGTAGCGAATATCACGCGGCACGGCCAGTTCAGGGCTTCCTGACTCGCGAGCGGCGCGCTGCAACCGATCGCGGGTTAAATCGCTGTCGGTAGTAAACAAGACCAGGGCTTCTCCCCGATTGCCGTCCGGCTTCATCGAGGCAGCGTGCTGTTTCTCTGCCGAGGCTTTCAGGGCTATTTGCTCCACGGTCTCAAGCGACACCATCTCACCGGCAATTTTGGCAAAGCGTTTCGCGCGCCCCTGAATCTGACAGAAACCATGTTCGTCAAAGCTAACGATATCGCCGGTGTCATACCAGCCGGCTTCCATTTGCCCTTCGCCATTATCGGCCTGAGGCGCTTCCAGCACGCCTGGCTTCTCCACGCGCAGATAGCCTTTCATGATATTTGGGCCACGTAGCTGGAGCTGGCCGCCCTGCTCAATACCCGGCACCGCAATCAGGCGCGAATCCATGCCCGGTAAAATACGGCCAACGGTATGATTTTTAGCGGCCATCGGGACGTTGATCGCCACCACAGGTGCGCACTCCGTGACGCCGTAGCCTTCAAGAATGCGGATGCCAAATTTATCCATCCACGCCTGGCGCGTGTTTTCCTGAAGTTTTTCCGCACCGGCGACAACATAGCGCAAGCGCGCAAAATCGTAAGGATTGGCGAAACGGGCGTAGTTGCCAAGGAAAGTCGAGGTGCCGAACAACACCGTACAGTTCCGGTCATAAACCAGCTCAGGCACGATGCGGTAATGAAGCGGGCTTGGGTAGAGGAACACCTGGGCGCCGGTCATCAGCGGCGTAAACAGGCCAACCGTCAGACCAAACGCATGGAACAGCGGTAGCGCCGACATAAAACGGTCGCGCGGCGTAAAGTCAGCCACGGTGCGGATTTGCTCGACGTTGGCCAGCAGGCTTTTATGCGAATGCACCACGCCTTTTGGGTGGCCCTCGGAGCCAGAGGTAAACAGCACCATCGCCGCCTCTTCCGGCTGCTGCGGGACGGCCGCAAGACGAGGGAGAAGCAGGCGGCTTAAGATCCAGAGCTTATCCTGAGCGGTGACGGTATCCTTCAGATCCTCAAGGAAAATCCATTTCACCTGCGTCAGTTCTTCCGGCAGATGCCAGAGCTTGCCTTTCTCCATAAACTGACGGGAAGTGAACACGGTTTTCACCTCAGCGGCTTGCAGCGCGCTGCCCAGTCCCTTGACGCCTGCCGTATAGTTCAGCATTGCCGGCACGCGGCCGCGCATCGTCGCGCCAAGGATCGCCGCCGCCGTGACGGTCGTATTCGGCAACAGCAGACCGATATATTCGCCAGATGAGGTATAACGCTCCAGTATGCGCCCCACGCCCAGCGCCTTTTTCAGCAGGCCGGTATAGCTGTCAGGACGGAAATTGACGTCTTCAATACAGGGCTTAAACAGTCCGTAACGGTGACGGGCAGAGAGAAAAGCCTGATAGAGCGTTTCACGCGGGCGCACCGCCATACGCGCTTCCATCATAATATGATGCAGATGCTCACCGGCCAGCTTGCGACGCTCACGTGCGGTTTTGGCTTCCGGCATCGGAATGGTGGTAGCAGGCAGCACGGTCAGGCTGATGCGGGGAAACAGGCGACGCTTAAACACCCCACCCAGACGGCCAAAAGGCGAGTATTCCGCGCCTTCAATGCGCATGGGCACCACGGTAGCCTGAGATTTTGCCGCGACAAAACCCGCACCGTCGTAAATTTTCATCAGGGAGCCGGTGACGGTAATACGTCCTTCCGGGAAGATGACCACCGGTCGTCCGGTATTGATCAGTTTTACCAGATGCTTAACCGACAGTGGCTTGGTGGGATCCAGCGGAACGAAATCGATCAGCGGACGCAACCCGCGCATGTACCACTGTTCGCTGATGGAGGAATAGACCGCAAATACCGGTTTAATCGGCAGAAACAGCGCCAGCAGCATGCCATCCAGAAACGACATGTGATTGGGAACAATCAGCACTTTCTCTTTATGCAGAGCCGACAGATCGCCGCCGAGTGAGGTACGAAACGCCACGCGAAAAAGCAGGCGAAAAAATGAAAATAACATGCCATCTCCTTAGCTAAAAAACTGCCTGTAACGATGCAGGATATAGCGACACAAGACAATGCAGTAGGTGAAATATTGTGGCGATAAACTTTGCCTTTATGCGTCACCCTTTCGCCATGGGTGCTATACGTTTTACGGCTGTCCAGGCTGGATATAGGGGTTCCGATACCTTTGGCACTTCTGGATTTTTAATGTAATCCGGCAAGCACAGAAAATATTTTGCCCAATAAATATTCCTGCGAGTCCCGGCAAGAGAAATAATCGCCAGACACAAGCTGTCTCTCGCCGAAGTATGTTCTGGTGAGAAATCATTTACGATGAAGAGGGAATGTTTTGATAACAGGGCTTACTCAATAAAGCACGCTTAGAAAAAACGGACCCCAGGGTCCGTTTTTTTATGGCTGAACGCACTTATAAGGCCCAGCCGCCGCCTAACGCGGCGATAAGCTGAACGCTGGCGACCCACTGCGTGCTTTGCAATGACAGCAGGCTTTGCTGCTGGCTGAGGCTGCTGTTTTCCGTGGTCGCCACGTCGAGATAATCGATCATGCCGGCTTCATATTGATTGCGCGTAACGCGGGCTGAATCCTGGGCAGCGGCCGTTGCGCGCTGCTGCGCCAGCATCTCTTCCTGCAAGGTGTTCAGCTCCACCAGATAGTTCTCCACTTCCTGGAAGCCGGTCAATACCGCCTGACGATAGCTGGCAACGTCGGCATCATAAGCGGCTCTGGCCTGTTCCACTTTAGATGAGGTCGCGCCAAAGTCCAGCAGCGTGCCGCTGAGCGACGGGCCAAGCGACCAGACGCGATTTGGCAGCGAAATCAGATTATGCAGGGCGGAACTGGTGAACCCACCGGTCGCGCTCAGGGTCAGATCGGGATAATAACCCGCAATGGCCACGCCGACCGCCGCATTGGCCGCCGCTACGTTGCGTTCTGCATAGGCAATATCCGGGCGACGCTGAAGAAGCGAGGATGGCACGGCGTGCGGAATCGCCGGTAGCGTCGCCTTCAGTTCTGCCGCCGGCAGCGTGAATTCCGCTGGCGTCTTACCGATTAGCAGTGCAATGGCGTGCTCAGCCTGCGCACGTTGCCAGCTGAGATCCAGCGCGGAAGCCCGGGCGGTTTCCAGCTGCATCTGTGCCTGAGCGAGCGTGGCGCGGGATTCGCTACCCGCCTGATATTTATTATTAATCACCGTCAGGTAGCGCTGATAGGCGTCAACGCTTTGCTGATACAGCGCAATCTGCTGGTCCATTATCCGCAGCTGGAAGTAGTCCTGCGCCAGCTCAGACTGCGCGCTGAGGGTAATGTTAGCCAGTTCGGCCGCGCTGGCCTGCGCGCTGGCTTTGTTCTCTTCCAGCGTGCGCCTGAGCTTGCCCCAGATATCCAGTTCCCAGCTGGCGCTGGCTTCCAGAGACTGGCTGTTGCTGGTCGTTCGTTGGCCGGTGCCGCTGGTACTGCTCCCCGCGGCTCCGCTGCGCGTAGAGGAACCGGTCCAGGTCGCGCTGGGGAACAGATCGGAACGAGATTCCGAAACCAGCGCCTTCGCCTGGCGATATTGCGCCTCATACTGCGCGACGTTTTGGTTAGAAACAGAGACCTGGCTCAGTAATCCGCTCAGCGTGGCATCATGGTAGACCGTCCACCATTCGCCTTTGCTTTGCGCATCCTGCGGCGTGGCCTCACGCCAGCCTTTTGCCTCTTTATACTGCGTTGGCACGTTGACCGTCGGGCGATGGTAATCAGGCCCAACGGCGCAGCCGCTGAGAAGCAACGCCAGCAAAACGGGTGTGAGTTTATTCATTTTCATCATTAATTAGCTCTGAGGCGTGCCCACTGCCGTTTGGTGGCACGGCTGGCGCGGTCAAGATAGAGATACACCACCGGCGTGGTGAACAGCGTTAATAACTGGCTCAGCGCCAGACCGCCCGCAATGGCCAGCCCTAACGGACTGCGCAGATCGGCATCACCACCGCTGCCGAGCGCCAGCGGCAGTGCACCAAAGAACGCGGCCAGCGTGGTCATCATAATCGGACGGAAGCGCATCAGGCACGCCTGCGTAATCGCCTGCTGAGGTGAAAGCCCCTGATTACGCTCGGCGGCCAGCGCAAAGTCGATCATCATAATGGCGTTCTTTTTCACAATGCCGATCAGTAACAGGATGCCGATCAGCGCGATGACCGTCAGCTGCGTTCCGGTCAGCAACATCAGCAACAGCGCGCCGACCCCGGCAGAAGGCAGCGTGGAGAGAATGGTCAGCGGGTGAATATAGCTTTCATAGAGCATGCCCAACACGATATAGACGGCAATCAGCGCCGCCAGGATCAGCCACGGCATGGAAGAAGTAAGATCGGCAAAGGCTTTCGCCGTGCCCTGGAAGCCCGCCTGAACGGTATCCGGCAAGGCAATCTTCGCCATCGCGGTTTTGATTAACGCCTGCGCCTGCTCCAGCGAGACGCCGTCCGCCAGGTTAAAGGCGATCGTGCTGGTTGCAGACTGCCCCTGGTGCGCGACCGACAGCGGTGCATTCGCGCCGCTAAAGCTGGCAAAGGCGGAAAGCGGGATCTGCTCGCCAGAATCGTTCACCACATACAGCTTATTGAGCATCTCGGGATCGCGGGTGTAAGCATCCTGCAACGACATCACCACGTGATACTGGTTCAGCGTTTTATATAGCGTCGCCACCTGCCGCTGAGCAAAAGAGTTGTTCAGCATCGTATCAATCATATTCACATCCACGCCGAGCCTTTTGGCGCGGTCGCGATCGATATTGATCATCACTTCCTGACCGCCTGTCTGAGAATCGGAGTCCACGCTGGTTAACTGCGGGATCGCTTCCAGCGCGGCTTTCACCTTTGGCGTCCAGACGCGCAGCGTATCCAGATCGTCAGCCTGCAAACTGTACTGATAGCTGGCGTTGGCGCTGCGTCCGCCAATGTGAATATCCTGCGCCGCCATCAGAAACAGCTCGACGCCGGGAATATTTTTCGTTTTCCCGCTCAGGCGGTTGGCAACTTCCGTTGCGGTCGCGTCGCGCAGCTTATAGTCCTTCAGATGCACAAAGAAATTCGCTGTATTCCGCGAGCCGAACGCCCCGCTGCCCATCGATGACATCACGCCATCGACCGCCGGGTCCTGCTGGATCATTTTGGCGAACTGTTGCAGCTTCGGCTTCATGTCCTGGAAAGAGACGTTCTGATCGGCGCGCAGCATGCCCATCAGCAGGCCGGTATCCTGATTAGGGAAGAAACCTTTCTGCACCACCGAATAGAGGAACAGATTAAGGATCACCGTCAGGATCAGGCTGAACAACGTCAGGCGCTGATGACGCATCACCCAGTTCAGCGCGCGGGAATAGGCTGCCAGCAGACGATTTAGCCCGTTTTCGATCCACTGGTAAACCGGATGCGGTCGCCGTGTCACTTCCGGCTTGCGTTTCAGCAGGCGCGAACAGAGCATTGGCGTCAGGCTGAGCGAGACGATCATGGAGATGATCAGGGAAACGGTCAGCGTGACGGCAAATTCGCGGAACAGGCGTCCGACGATGCTCCCCATCAGCAAGATGGGAATGAACACCGCCACCAGCGACAGCGTCATCGACAGCACGGTAAAACTCACCTCGTGTGCGCCTTTTAACGCAGCACGCACCGGGCTTAGCCCCTCCTCGATATAGCGCGTGATGTTTTCCAGCACCACGATTGCGTCGTCGACCACAAAACCGGTAGCGATAATCAGCGCCATCAACGAGAGATTATCCAGGCTGTAGCCCAGCAAATACATCACCGCACAGGTGCCTATCAGCGACACCGGCAGCGCCAGTGCCGGGATCACCACCGCCTGCAAATTACGCAGGAAAACAAACACCACGCCAATCACCAGCATCATGGCGATCAGCAGCGTCTCTTCGGTGTCATACAGTGAATCACGAACGTTAGGCGAACGATCCACAACGATATGGAGTTTCGTATCCGCGGGCAAATCTTTTTCCAGAGCGGGAAGCTGCGCTTTGATCGCATCAATCGTCTCCAGCATGTTGGCGCCCGCCTGGCGGGTTACGCCAATCATCACCGACGGTGAATCGTTGTAATAACCGAGGTTGTATTTGTCTTCGACGGAGTCATAAACGGTCGCGACATCGCTCAGACGGATGGCGCGGCCGTCCTGATAGCTAACGATCAGGTTACGATACTGGCTGGCCTGCTCAAGCTGTCCGTTACCATCCACCACCCACGACTGTTTGTCGCCCTGCAACATGCCTTTAGGCAGATTGGTGGTGCTGTTGGCCACCGCTTCCCGCACTTTATCGAGCGAGACGCCGAAATGCGTCAACATCTGCGGTTGCAGATCGATTCTGACCGCGGGCAGCGCACTTCCCATCAGCGAGACATCGCCTACGCCCTGCACCTGCGCAATTTTTTGCTCGATTTTGCTTTCGGCCAGGTCGTAAAGTTCGCCTTTGGAACGGGTCGATGACGTCAGCGCCAGCATCACAATCGGTGCGTCAGACGGATTGGCCTTACGGTAGGTGGGGAGCGAGGCCATACTGCTCGGCAGCAGGCTGCGCGCTGCATTGATCGCGGCCTGCACGTCACGCGCCGCACCGTTGATATCGCGGTTCAGCTCGAACTGCAAAATGATATTAGTGGAACCCTGCGAGCTGCTGGAGGTCATCTCGGTAATGCCCGCGATTTGCCCCAGCGAACGTTCAAGCGGCGTGGCGACCGTCGCAGCCATGGTTTCCGGGCTGGCTCCTGCCAGACTGGCGGAAACCATAATGGTCGGAAAATCAACCTGCGGCAGCGGCGCAACGGGCAGCAGACGATAGCCCAGCGCGCCGAGCAGCAGCAGGGCCAGCGTCAACAGCAGGGTCGTGACGGGCCGGAAGATAAAGAAGCGGGAAATATTCATCCACGCGCCTTACGCATTCTGCGACGGCCACGCTCTGCCAGACGGTCAAACCACAAATAAATGACCGGCGTGGAGAACAGCGTCAGCACCTGGCTGAAAATCAGCCCGCCGACAATCACCAGGCCCAGCGGCTGGCGCAGCTCCGCGCCCGACCCGGATGCCAGCATCAGCGGCAGCGCCCCCAGCAATGCCGCCATGGTCGTCATCAAAATCGGCCGGAAACGCAGCAGACAGGCCTGATGGATCGCCTCACGTGGGCTGAGATGCTGGTTTTTCTCCGCATCCAGCGCAAAGTCGATCATCATAATCGCATTCTTTTTCACTATGCCGATCAGCAGTATCACGCCGATTAACGCAATCAGGCTGAACTCGCTACCTGCCAGCAGCAGCGTCAGCAACGCGCCGACCGCCGCCGACGGCAGCGTGGAAAGAATAGTCACCGGATGGATAAAGCTTTCATACAGAATGCCCAGCACCACGTACATGGTCATCAAGGCAGCCAGGATCAGCCACAGCGTGTTGCTGGTGGCGCTCTGGAACGCATCGGCTTCGCCCTGATAGCGCAGCGTAATACTGGAAGGCTGTTTCAGGCTTTCCTGCGTTTCTGCAATCGCCTTCTGAGCCTCTTCCAGCGAGTAGCCGTCGTTGAGGTTGAAAGAGACCGTGACCGCCGGGAACTGATTCAGGCGCATATGCACCAGCGATCCAATCCGCTGATGAATTTTGGCAATTGAGGTCAGACGCACCATGCCGGTGCTGCTGCCGCTTGATGAACTGCTGGCAGAAGAGGAGCTTGATGACGAAGCGCTGGTGCTGCTTGCCGAACTGGAACTGCTGTCCGTGCTGGAAGAGGCCGCCAGCCAGATATCGTTAAACGAGGCTGGTGACTGCTGATACTGCGGCGCAACTTCCAGCACCACGCGATACTGGTTTGACTGGGTAAAAATCGTCGAGACCAGCCGCTGGCCAAACGCGTTATAAAGCGCGGTATCGACGTCAGAGGCGGTAATGCCATAGCGCGCGGCGGCATCGCGGTTCAACTCAACGTAAGCCACCTGTCCCTGATCCTGAAGGTTGCTCACTACCGAGCTGAACTCAGGCCGCTTTTGCAGCGCCGCCACCAGCTTAGGCGACCAGCTTACCAGGTTTTCACTGTCGGCATCGTCCAGCGAGAACTGATATTTATCCGCCGTCACCTGATCGTTAACCGTCAGATCCTGCGCAGCCTGCATATAAAGCTGGATCCCCGGCACGTTTTTCGTCGCCTGTTGCAGCTCGGCAATCACCGCATCGGCACGTTCGTCGCGCTCGTCAAAAGACTTCAGGTTGATCTGCAAACGACCGCTGTTCAGGCTGGTATTGGTGCCATCAATACCGATGGTGGACGACAGGCTGTCCACCGCCGGATTTTTCAGCACGATTTCCGCCAGCTGCTGCTGTCGCTTTGCCATCTCACTGAAGGAAACATCCTGCGAGGCAACCGTCACACCCTGAATCAAACCGGTATCCTGCGACGGGAAAAAGCCTTTTGGAATAATCAGATAAAGCAAGGCGGTAAACACCAGCGTTGCCAGCGCCACCAGCAACGTCAGGCGCTGATGGTTAAGCACAATGGTCAGCAGACGGTCATAACCCGCGATCAGCTTATCGAAGAACTGTCCGCCTTTGCGGTAAAAACGCGTCTGCTTCTCTTCCGGGATATGCCGCAGCAGATAAGCACAGAGCATTGGCGTCAGCGTCAGGGAAACCAGCATTGAAACCAGAATCGACACCGCCAGGGTGATGGCAAACTCGCGGAACAACCGCCCTACTACATCACCCATAAACAGCAGCGGGATCAGGACAGCGATCAGCGAGAAGGTCAGTGAGATGATGGTAAAGCCAATTTGCGCCGAGCCTTTCAGCGCCGCTTCCATGGGCGTTTCGCCCTGCTCCAGCCGGCGGGAGATGTTCTCCACCACTACGATGGCGTCATCGATAACGAAGCCGGTGGCAATGGTCAGCGCCATCAGCGACAGGTTATTCAGGCTGAAGCCCGAGAGATACATCACGCCAAAGGTGCCGACCAGCGACAGCGGAACGGCCACGCTGGGGATCAGCGTGGCTGCAACGTTGCGCAGGAACAGGAAAGTGACCATCACCACCAGCGCAATCGACAGCATCAGCTCAAACTGCACGTCGCTGATAGAAGCACGAATAGTCTGCGTGCGGTCGGAGAGGATCTGGATTTTCACGCCATCCGGCAGCGCCGCCTGCAACGCTGGCAGCTGGGCTTTAATATTATCGACAACCGAGATGACGTTAGCGCCGGGCTGACGCTGCACGGCAATCACGATGGCAGGCGTATTATTGGCCCACGCAGACTGATAGGTGTTTTCCGCCGCTTCTTCGATATGGGCAATATCATGCAGCCTGAGCGCCGCGCCGTTCTGATACGTCAGGATCAGGTTGCCGTACTCTTCGGCGGTGCGTAGCTGATCGTTGGCATCAATGGTCACCGAGTGATATGTGCCGTCAAAGCCCCCTTTCGACCCATTGACGTTACTGTTGCTAATCAGCGTGTTGACATCTTCCAGCGTCAGGCCGTGCGCCGCCAGCGCTTTCGGATCCATCCGCACCCGGATAGCGGGCTGATGCCCCCCGGCCAGCGTCACCATCCCCACCCCGGAAATCTGCGACAGCTTCAGCGCAACCCGCGTGTTAACCAGATCCTGCACCTTAATCAGCGGCAGCGTATCCGAGCTGGCCGCCAGGGTGATAACCGCCGTGTCCGCCGGGTTCACCTTTTTATAGGTCGGCGGATTGGGCAGATCGGACGGCAGCAGGCTGTCTGCCGCATTGATCGCCGCCTGCACTTCCTGTTCGGCCACGTCCAGCGAGAGGTCAAGAGAGAACTTCAGCGTAATTACCGAGGAACCGCTTGAGCTGCTGGACGCCATCTGGCTCAGGCCCGCCATCTGCCCGAGCTGGCGCTCCAGCGGCGCGGTAACGCTGGATGCCATCACGTCGGGACTGGCGCCAGGATAGAGCGTCGTCACCTGAATAGTGGGATAGTCCACCTGCGGCAGCGCCGAGGTGGAAAGAAATTTATAGGCAAAGATGCCGGAGATCAGCACGCCGATCATCAGCAAAATTGTCGCGACCGGGCGCTCGATAAACAGGCGGGAAGGATTCATTGCGCTTTCGCGTTCCCGCTGGCCGCTTTGGTTTCGTCAGCCGTTACCACAGAGACTTTGCTGCCGCTGCTCAGACGATCGATGCCCACGGTCACAACCTGCTCGCCTGCGGTGACACCTTCCAGGATCGCCTGCTGCGAATCGCCCAGCGTCGGGCCGGTTTTTACCGCTTTGCGCGTCACGGTCTGGTCTTTATTAATCACGTAGACAAAGCTGCCGTCGCTGCTCAGCTGCAACGCCTGGGCGGGGATCACCGTGGCCTGTTTCAGCGTGCCGGTTTGCAGCCGCAGATTCACAAACTGGTTCGGATAGAGCGCCTCATCCTCATTGGCAAACAGCGCTTTCAGCTCGATTGAGCCGGTGCTGGTGTCAATCTGGTTGCTGATAAATTTCACGCTGCCGGTCGCCAGCTGGCTGTTGCCATCCTGATCGAAGGCGGCGGCCGGTAAACTCTGGCCGTTGTGCAGCGCCTTTATCAGCGTGGAGATATTGCTTTGCGGCACGCTGAACGTAACAGCGGCAGGCTGGGTCTGCGTAACGGTGACAATGCCGGTCGTATCGCTGCTGTGCACCATATTTCCTTCATCAACTAAACGCAGGCCAACCCGACCAGAGATAGGTGACGTGATGCGGGCAAATTCAATATTGAGTTTTGCCGCGGCAATCTGCGCCCGATCGGCTTTTACCGCACCGCTATACTGCCCCACCGTTGCAACCTGAGAATCCAGGTCCTGACGGGATAATGAATCCTGCGAATAGAGTTTGCGGTAACGCGCCAGCGTTAACTGCGCGCTGTTCAACAGCGCCTGGTTCTGATTAAGATCGCCCTGGTACTGCGCCAGCGTCGCCTCATAGCTGCGCGGATCGATCTGCGCGAGCAGCTGCCCTGCGGCGACCTTCTGCCCTTCAGTGAAAAAGACGTTGGTCAGCTGGCCATCAACCCGGCTGGTGACGGTGACGGTTGCATTAGGGATCACCGTGCCCAACGCAGTGAGATAAACCGGCACGTCCGCCGTGGTGACGACGCCTGCATGTACCGGCGTTGGGCCTGACATCATCATGCCGCCGGGGCCACCGGGGCCGCCGGGACCTCCAGGCCCCCCCGCGCCTTGTGGCGCACCGGAACCTTTCGGCCAGAAGCGCCATGCCAGTAGTGCAACGAGGATGACCAGAAGCAGTAAAAGGATCTTTTTACGTCGTAGGGATGAGGTTTTCGCAGTCGTTGGGGTCATGAGGCTCTGTAAAATCAGCAATAACGAAGAAACGGCAGCACTCCGCCACCGCCTGAAAAACGCGGGCCAAAAAATGGCCAGCGCTATTATGATTGAGCACGCTGATTAATTTCCATCCTTGTAACGTAAGGATTGCGTAATCAACACGCGTAAATCATGATTTCCAACCACCACCCAGCGCTTTATACAGTGTAATTTGCTGGTTTAACTGCCCTAACTGCGTGGTTATTAGCGATTGCTGCGCCGCATACAGTGAACGCTGCGCCACCAACACGTTCAAATAGTTATCCACGCCTTCCTGATAGCGGATATGGGCAAAGTCATAGTTTCGCTGGTTGGCCTGCTCATCCTGCTTACGCGCATTCAACTCGTCCTGATACGTATCCTGCCCGGCCAGCGCGTCGCCGACCTCTTTGAAGGCGGTCTGAATGGATTTCTCGTAGTCCGCGATTTCAATACGCTTTTGCAAATGAGCGACATCAAGATTAGCGGAGTTCACGCCGCCGTCAAAGATAGGGAGATTGATACTCGGTCCAAACGACCAGGCCGCCGTGCCGCCTTCCAGCAAATGCCCGAGACTGCTGGAGGTGGATCCGCCCGACGCGGTCAGGCTGATACTCGGGAAGAAGGCCGCACGGGCCGCACCGATATTGGCATTGGCCGCTTTCAGCGTGTGTTCAGCAGCAATAATATCCGGACGACGCGTTAGCAGATCGGACGGCAGTCCGGCTGGCGTAGCCGGGAAGTGCCAGTCCTTTTTCAGCCGCGCATTGGCCAGCATATCGGCAGGCAAATCGGTACCGACCAGCAGCGCCAGCGCGTTCACATCCTGTCGTACCTGGCGTGTGTAAGACGCCACATCAGCCTGCGCGGCACGCACCGACGTTTCCGCCTGCACCAGATCCTGCTCGCTGCTGACGCCGCCGTCCACGCTGCGTTTGGTCAGGTTGTAAGAATCCTGCTGGCTTTTTACCGTGCTCTGCGCCAGCGTCAGCAGCTCGTTATCCGCACATAATGAAAGATAAGCCGACGCGACTTCCGAAATCAGGCTGATCTGCGTCGCCCGCTGCGTGGCGGCGGTGGCGAGATAGCTCTCCAGCGCCTCATCGCGCAGGCTGCGCAGGCGACCAAAGAAGTCCAGCTCCCAGGCACTGACGCCCAGACTGGTGTTGAACTCGTGATAAGTTACCGGCCCGGTTGAGGCGGTGTTATACAGATTGCCCGGCAGATGAGCCGCCGTTTGCGAGCCGCTCAGGTCGATGGAAGGCAGCAGCGCTGCCCGGTCAATCTGTACCTGTGAACGCGCCACATCAACATTTAGCGCCGCGACCCGCAGGTCACGGTTATTCTCAAGCGCGCTGGCAATCAGCTTGTGCATCACCGGATCGGTGAAAAAGTTTTGCCAGCTGATGTCCGCGCCGTTGCCCGCTTTGTTTCCCTGCTGGTCATAATGCGCCGCTACCGGCAGCGCAGGACGCGCATATTTCGGTTCCATGGTACAGCCACTCAGCACCAGCATTACCGCCAGCGGCATTACAGCCAGTGAAAAAGTCTTACGCATTACTTAACCTCAGTGTGTGTTTTTTTGCCCGAAAAACGCTGCGCCACTACCACGTAGAACATCGGTACAAAGAAGATGGCCAGGAACGTGGCGGTGATCATTCCGCCGACAACGGCGGTACCAATTGAGTGCTGGCTTCCGGCACCTGCGCCGCTGGAAATCGTCAGCGGCATCACGCCCAGCACAAAGGCCATTGAGGTCATGATGATTGGCCGGATACGTAACCGGGCCGCCTCCAGCGCGGCTTCCACCAGCCCCTTCCCTTCCTTCTCATGCAGCTCTTTGGCAAATTCGACGATCAGAATGGCGTTTTTTGCCGCCAGCCCGACGGTGGTTAACAGGCCAACCTGGAAGAACACGTCGTTTTCCAGCCCGCGCATCAGTACCGCCAGAATCGTGCCGAGCACGCCCAGCGGCACCACCATGATCACCGAGAAAGGAATAGACCAGCTTTCGTACAGCGCGGCCAGACAGAGGAAGACCACCAGAATAGAAATGGTATACAGCGCAGGCGTTTGCGAGCCGGACGTCTGTTCTTCATAGGACATGCCATGCCACTGGACCTTGAAGCCCGGCGGCAGTTTGGCCGCAATTTCATTCACCGCTTTGACGGCATCGCCTGAACTGTAGCCGCTGGCTGGCGAGCCCATAATTTCTACCGCCGAAATGCCGTTGAAACGCTCATAGCGAGGCGAACCGTATTGCCACTCGCCGCTGCCAAAAGCGGAGAACGGCACCATGTCGCCGCTGGTATTACGGAAGTACCATTTGTTCAAATCCTCTGGCGTGACGCGTGAACCGGCGTTGCCCTGGATGTAGACCTTCTTCACGCGGCCGTTATAGATAAACTGGTTTACGTAGCTCGACCCCCAGGCGGTCGAAAGCGTGTCGTTGATATCTTCCAGGCTCAGACCCAGCGCGCGGGCGCGTTCATCATCAATGATCAGGTGATACTGCGGTTCGTCATCCATGCCGTTCGGTCGGGTTGCCATCAGGCGTTTATCCTGTGCCGCCATGCCGAGGAACTGGTTACGCGCCGCCATCAGCGCTTCGTGTCCCTTGTTGTTGGTATCCTGAAGATAGAAATCAAAACCGGTGGCGTTGCCCAGTTCCATTACCGCCGGCGGCACCAGCGCAAAGACTTTGGCCTCTTTTAGCGTAGCGAAGTGGGCCATGGTGCGGGCAGCCAGTTTCTGAACGGTTTGGTCGCTGTTACGCTGCGCCCATGGCTTGAGCAAGACGAACGACATGGCGGTGTTTTCGCCACGTCCGGAGAAACTGAATCCGTTTGGCGAGAAGACCGAACTGACTTCCGGTTCGTTTTTCAGCAGCCATGCCTGGATATCATCCAGCACCTGTTGCGTCCGCTCGGATGAGGCGTTGGCGGGCAGCGTGGTTTGCATCATCATCACTCCCTGATCTTCATCCGGCAGGAACGACGTGGGAACACGGGTGAACAGGTAGCCGGTAGCGACAATCAGCAGCAGATAGATCGCTAAAAACAGATTCCGCTTCGAGATCACCGCGCCAACGCTGTGGGTATAGTGCAGCGTACCCGCATCGAATTTGCGGTTGAACCAGCCCGCCATGCCGGTAGTTTTATGATCCGCCGAGCCGGGTTTCAGCAGCGTCGCACAGAGTGCGGGCGTGAAGATCAGCGCCATCAGTACCGACAACGCCATTGCGGAAACGATAGTGACAGAGAACTGGCGGTAGATAACGCCGGTCGATCCGCTGAAGAAGGCCATTGGCAGCAGCACCGCCGACAGCACCAGGGCAATACCAAACAGCGCGCCCTGAATTTGCTCCATCGATTTTATCGTTGCGGCCTTCGGATCTAACCCCTCGTCATGCATTACGCGCTCGACGTTTTCCACCACCACGATGGCATCATCCACCAACAGCCCTATTGCCAGCACCATGCCGAACATCGTCAGCGTGTTGATGGTGTAACCACAGGCGGAAAGAATGCCGAAGGTGCCCAACAGCACAACCGGAACAACCATGGTAGTAATTAGCGTGGCCCGCAGGTTTTGCAGGAACACCAGCATCACCAGAAAGACCAGTCCGATCGCTTCAAACAGCGTTTTCACCACTTCCTCAATCGACGCGCTAACGACCGGCCCGGTATCGTACGGGAAGGTGACTTCCACACCGTCCGGCAGCGAAGATTTCACCCCATCAACCGTGGCGCGTACGGCATTGATGGTGTCCAGCACGTTAGCGCCGCTTGCCAGACGCAGCGCCATACCGGCAGAAGGTTTGCCGTTATAGGTGGCGGAAATACTGTAATCCTGCGGGCCGAGATCGACTTTTGCCACGTCTTTCAGGCGCACCTGAGAACCATCTGCATTCACTTTCAGCAGGATGTTTTCAAATTGCGCAACGGACTGAAGTCGGGTTTTGCCGACAATCGTTGCGCTGAATTTTGCGCCGGGAATCGACGGCAAACCGGCCAGCTTGCCGCTGGAGATCTGCACGTTTTGCTGACTGATAGCCGTGGAAACATCGCTGGGGATCAGCTGATATTTGTAGAGTTTTCCCGGATCGAGCCAGATACGCATGCCGTATTCCGATCCCATCACCATAAAGTCGCCAACGCCTTTGGTGCGCGAAACCGGGTCTTCCAGTTTGGAAACCAGCAGGTCAGCGAGGTCGCCGTTGCTCATTTTCCCGTTGGTGGAGATCAGACTGACCACCAGCATAAAGTTGGCCTGATATTTCCGGACGTTGATGCCCTGTTCGGTCACTTCGCTGGGCAGCTGCGACTCCGCCAGCGAGACCTTGTTTTGTACCTGAACCTGCGCGGTATCGGGATCGGTACCCTGATTGAAGGTCACGATGATCGTTGCGCTGCCGTCGCTGTTGCTCTGCGATTCAATGTAGCGCAGGTTATCAATGCCGTTCAGCTGCTGCTCAATCACCTGTACCACGGTATTCTGCGCGGTTTCAGCACTGGCTCCCGGGTATGTCACCTGCACCGAAATCGCCGGCGGTGCAATATTGGGGTACTGGTTGATCGGTAGCTTGAGGATCGCCAGGCCGCCAACCAGCATCACGATGATCGCCACCACCCAGGCAAAGATGGGACGCTCAATAAAGAATTTAGACATCAGGTTTCCTCTACTGCGCTGAAGGGTCGGTGGTAGTCAGGTTGGCCTGCGGTGCCGCTTTCGCCGCGGCTTCCGTTGGGTTGACCTTGTTGCCCGAACGCACGTTTTGCAGCCCTTCCACCACGACGCGATCGCCGGATTTCAGGCCCGATGTCGCCAGCCATTTGCCGCTAATCATTTCACCCGTGGTAATGCTCTGCTGACTGATGGTGTTATCTGCCTTTACCACGAAGACGTAAGGCTTGCCTTTGGTGTCGTGCATCACCGCTTCCTGCGGTACAAGAATGCCGCTATCGGCAACCCCCTGTGGGAAGCTGGCGTGAACGAACATGCCTGGCAACAGCACGCGTTGTGGATTCGGGAAGGCCGCGCGCATCGTCACGCTACCGGTGCTCTGATCGACCGTCACCTCAGAGAATTCCAGCCTGCCTTCCTGCGCATAAGTCGAGCCATCTTCCATCGTCAGTTTGACCGCTGCGGCGTTTTCGCCGGTTGCCTTCAGCTTGCCTTCCGCCAGCGCACGACGCTGCCGCAGCAGATCCTGTGAGGATTCGCTGACGTCAACATAGATAGGATCAAGCTGCTGGATAGTGGTGAGATAGCTGGTTTGTCCGTTAGTAACCAGCGCGCCCTCGGTGGAGAGAGAACGTCCGATATGGCCGGAAATCGGCGCGCGAACGTTGGTGTAGTTAAGATTCACCCGTGCAGTTTCCAGATCGGCCTGCGCTTCGCGTGCGGCGGCAACGGCATCGTCATAGGTCTGCCCGCTAATCGCGTGTGCAGCTGCCAGTGGCTTGTAGCGTTTAGCCAGCTTATTCGCATTCGTCAGCGTCGCCTCGGCCTTGTCGTAAGCGGCCTGGTAACTGGCAGGATCGATTTGATACAGCGGATCGCCCGCTTTCACTTCGCCGCCTTCGGTAAACAGTCGTTTGAGAATGATACCGCTTACCTGCGGGCGGACTTCTGCCGTACGGACGGCGGTGGTCCGGCCGGGTAGTTGAGTGGATAGCGTTACCGGCTCGCTTTTCAGCGTCGCCACACCGACCGATGTAGGTTGATTGCTGGCCACCGGCGAGGAGCTCTGGTCACAGGCGGCCAGTAAAAAAATCAGGCTCGCTGGAAGGATCGTTAAGCGCATGGTGAATTCTCAATTAAATAAAATAGTAACGAGAGTGAATATTCTCAAAAAAGAGGATGATTATAGAAGCGCCGTCAGATTGACAGTGTTAAGTTTTTGCTAAATTAAATGTCGAAACGCTTCCGGTTTTTCTGGGGCTTTTTGCCAGCAGGAAAGTTGCCCCTGACAGCGCTACCAACACGGAAAGGGGCTGGCACCACCTGAGGAATGCGGTGTCAGGCGGTGATGCTATTACCCTACCCTTTCCGTCCGGAGAGGGTTGTAACTTTTGTGCAAAAAATCAGTTAAGAGTTGTGAGGATGTTCGGGCCGTTTTAACGGGCTAATCTGCAAGCCGCAGCACAATTATCGCAATCTTCCCCTTTGCTCTGACCTTTTTTTATTTTTAATCAATATTTCACTGGTCAGAAAAAATACGCTGGTCACTCTTTTAATCACCCAGGGAAGGGATGATGAGCTTCAGCCTGCCAGGACTTTATCTCTATTATCTGCCAAAAGATGACCTTGCGCCCGAAGAGTATGAGCGCATTATTTCCCCCATTTTTGCCTGGATGCACATCCGTGAAGAGTATGAATTTGACGACGCCCATGACAGGGGTTTCCGTCTGGTAAATATGCATAAGCGTCCCTGTAACCCTAATCCCCATCAGCCACGCCGCTATGGGCCGAGGGAGGAGGCACGCCTGAAAGCGATGGTTAAATCGGGTGAGGTGGTAATGCTGTCGCCATTTCACGGTCCCGCCACGCTTTTTTATATCGGCGACCAGGGGCAGCTGATTTGCCGCGATCCTTCCGCGTTTTCATTTTACGGCGCAAAGAACGTACTGCGCGCCTATGCGAATTCCGTCAGCCGCCGCGATTACCGACATTCCGGGGGAAAACCCCGCCCCACACGTATTGAGCGGCGACGGGCGACTGCGTTGGACGAGGTTGTCCCTGAGGCCCGGCAGCGGCCTGATCCTGAACAGCGTGCCCAGAGCGCCCACAAACTTCGGGAAATTACCCTGACCCTTGGCGTGTTTTTTGACGGCACCGGCAATAACGCCGTCAACACCGAGAACATGCTGGCAGCCTGCAACGGCGAGCATTTCAGCCTGAGTGATGCCGACGCGCACACCATTCTGGCCCAGGCGGCACAGGAGCAGATGGGGATATCCGGCGTCGGGGCAAACAGCTACACCAGCTATTACACTAATGTGTACTGGCTGAGCACGCTGTATAAAATCGATATCCCGGTAGAGACGGAAACGGCGCAGCATGCAATCTATATAGAAGGCATCGGTACCCGGGCAGGAAAACCGGACAGCGTGGTGGGGATGGGGCTGGGCATTGCCGATACCGGCGTGGTAGCAAAAACGGATGAGGCTGTGGCGAAACTGCCTACGGCAGTAAAGCAGGCCATCACTGACGTCCAGGATATTTTGAAAGATGTCCCCTTGCAGATCAAAAAACTACAGTTTGATATTTTCGGCTTCAGCCGGGGCGCTGCCGCCGCGCGGCATTTCGCCAACCGGATACAGTCAGAAGATGTTGCTATTGTCAGCGCTATTCGTGAGGGGTTGGATCGGGTGGAGTATCGGGGTGCTCCCGCCGGGAAAACGCGTTTTATCGGCCTGTTTGATACCGTGGCGGCCATCGGCACCGCAGTCAACGGTCTGAATCCCCACAGTGCCGACACCGGCAGCGTTAACCTTGGGCTGCGCCCCGGCGTGGCGGAGAAGGTGTTTCATCTGACGGCGCAGCACGAATGCCGCTTTAACTTTGCATTGAACAGCGTCCGGCCGGCCTGGCCAGAGCTGGCACTGCCCGGCGCGCACTCCGATATCGGTGGTAGTTATCTGCCGCTGGTCAGGGAAAACCTCTGGCTGACGCGTCCGCAGGCGGAAACGGTGTTGCTGAGCCTGCCGGGAGAACAGACCCGCGTGTTCCGTCAGGCCCTCAGCCAACTCGACGCGCTGGACATGTATCCTGCCATCGCACCGCTGGTGCATAATCGGGAAGTGATGGTAGAAGTCTGGCACGATGAAAGAATGCCGCAGGACCGCTACGGCAACTTTCAGAAACGCAGCTTTGCGGCGCTGTCGCTGCGTAACCGGCTGGTGAAAAACGACTGGTCGAAGGTGGCGCTGCGGGTGATGATCGATGCCGCTCAGGAGGCCGGAGTTGCATTTGATCCTATTCGTGAAACTCATCAGGAACTGCAACTACCCGCCGAACTTATACCGCTGTGTAATAAAGCCATCTCGATGGGCAAGGCCACCCGACAGGGGCAAAAACCGGGCAGCTTTAGCGCGGCAGAGAACGATCTGCTGGCTGACTATACGCACTGCTCCGCACACTGGAATGCACGGGTAACGAACCCGGCAGGTAATATTCAGGGAGGCGTATCGCTTTCGGAGACGCTCGGTTTTGCTCAACGCCCTGACCAACGGTGGTGCCGCACGGTTTATAATATGGAAGGAAAAAAACAGTGACAGCCAAACGTAGAACCTTACTGATACTGATACTGGCCCTGACCGGCTGTCAGGGGCCGCACAAGGCTCCCCCTTTTGCTAAAAGCGACTATAAGCTGCCGTATGGCAAATGGAAGTTTGCCTTCTTCACGCCGAATGCGCTGCCAGCCATGGTAACTCGGGTGGGAATTGTGGGCACCTCAGGGTACCTGTACCAGTTTTATACGCTGGACAGCACCCAAGGTAATCCCTACTCAGTAGGGACATGGAGCGAAAAGATCAGGCGCAGCTCAATCCATTTCAATCAGGCAAAATCTCCGCCGCAGTATATGGTGTTCTGCTGGGACTCACTCATTGATAAAAAGGTTTATGAGACGAGTATGTTTTTTCCGGAGTCGGTGTGGAGAAAGATGATCGCGCCCGCCTGGAATAAATATCGTCCGGAAGAGCCCGCCTGGTATGACACCATGCTGTTTGGGCTGGCCCCGGAAGGTAAGGTACGGGTCTGGTTACAGAACAGTGGCGGCGGGGATAATTACCCGGTACCGGTAATAAAACTGAAAACCGTCTCAGGAGATAAGCTGGACCTCTGCAGGAACGTCACTAAAAGTGATTTTTCCTCTGGCTACGACCAGGATATAAAAGAATTTATCAAAGGCAAAACTTACCCTTACGGCAGCTGGTCATGATCAACAGCGGAAAAAACCCTGACCTCCCGGCCAGGATTTAATCAGTAGACGTAATCAAAACGCGATATCCACACCACCACGGAACACCGATTCGTCGCCTTTATCCGCCACATGTTTATCCATGCGCAGGAACAGGCGGGCATCTTTGGCTTTGCCCACGTCCAGCCTCATCCCGTACCACTGGGAATCCTGGTCGAGCATCATGCCGGGGATAGCAAAACGCTCGCCTTCATCGCCCGTTCCCACCCAGCGGGCAGTGACGTCCATGGATGGATTGGTAAACGCGTGCTGATGTTCGCCATAAACCGACAGCATCGACCACCACTGACCCACCTCTAATAGCGGTGCGCTAAGGTTGAGCCCGCTCATCCCTACAGTACGGCTGTAACGGGCGCTGTCGCCTTCCAGACCCAATGCGCTGCCATCATCGTTAAAGCCGCCGGTATAGAGCTGGCTCAGCTTCATTCCGGCATAGGGCTCCAGCGTCAGGCGATCGTTCAGCGACCAGCGATAGCCCGTTTTGACCAGTGCCTGCCAGCTGTCGTTGCGCGTATCTGACGAGGTAGCCTGAATGCCATTGAGCAGCAGAACACGGTTAAGTTCCGTATCGCCATGCTGATAGCTCAGGTTGCCCTGCCAAATCCATTCTGGCGTCACGGCGTACTGACCGTAGAACATCACGCCCTGCAAGCTGTTGCTGCTGTTGCCGCCGCTGCCGTCATAGCTGGCTCTGATTTCGCTGTCCGTCACGGCAGCGCCCAGTCTCAGGCCGGTGACGTCGAAGTCGCTGTCAACGCCGATTGCGGTGGTATTAATACGATAGTGGCTTCCCAGATAGCCGTCCTGTTGCAGATCGCCATGCAGCGTGCCGGTTTCCGCCCACATGCCGTAAGGCTTCTGCTGTGCCGGATCGAGGCGGTTATTCAACAACTGGTTCTGATAATCAAGGCTGTTGAAAAGGATCGCATTACCGCTGGAATGCGCCTGACCGGAAAGCGAGTCCAGCGTGGCACCGGCTTCTGCGCTGCTGCCAATTTGTTGAAACGCAGCGGCGGCTGATAACAGCTCATCCTGTTGTGCCGATCGCGCTGTCTGAGTCGACAGGCTGTCCGCAACCCGTAGCGCCTGTTCAACGTTTGCGGCGCTTTTCAGGGTTGCCGCCCCGGTCAGCCCTGCCGCTTCTGCCGCCGTGACGGTATTCACGCGCTGGAAGCTACCGTTGACGCTGTTAGCGCTGTAATTCACCGAGCCGGTCAGGAATACGCCAGTATCTACGCTGGAAAACTGCCCGCTGATCCCCTGCGTGCTCTGCAACAGCGATTCGCTGGTTTGCACAATATAGGTGTCAGAAGGCAGATAGACCTGCAATGCGCCATTCAGCATGGCTGGCCCCGCAACCGTCAACGGCTGGGAGAGCGTGATCCGCAGCGTTCCGTCGGCACTCTGCTGATAGCTGCCAACAACATGCAGGCCACCGGCGGACGTGGTGACCACCGTTCCCTGGTTGCTCAGGTTGCCGCCAATAATACCTTTACCGGCCAACAGACCGCTGCCTGTAACCTGCACATCGCTGGCCACGGTTCCGTCAATATACAGGCTGTTGCTTTGCACTCGGGTAGACCCGGTGTAGGTATTGTTGCCGGTCAGCGTCAGTACGCCGCCCGCGTCGCTGTCACCGCTAACGATTAACCCACCGTCGCCGCTGATATCGTTAGCGAAGGTGTAACTGCCCCAGGTCAGCGCAGCGGTAAAATCAGCGCCGTAAAACATGCCCGGCCCCTTCAGCGCTTTATCGACATTGACATCCCCCCAGCCAAAGGTGTCGTTATAAGGACGTCCATTGGCCGTGTCCGCCGCCACGCCCGCTACGGCATCGGTGTGGTAAGTCGCCGTGGTTAACAGCGTTTGCTGGAGGTTGTAACCGGTCATCCACGGGAACTGTGCCGACACTCTTGATGCCACTCCGGCCACGCGCGGCGCGGCGAAAGAAGTGCCATATTCACGGGCCAGCGTTCCATCATCCTGTAGATAATCGGCATAACCCGGCGCCGCCAGACACCAGGCGGCAGCATCGCCACAGGCATCAAAAACCCACAGCTCAGGGGGACGACTGCCCTGCGCTACGGTATAGCCTGGAATATAGCCGGTGACGGCAATCAGCCCCTTTTGCAAGCTGGGATCGTTATAAATCAGCGGCACCTGCGCGTTCGGTGAAGGCGTGGACGTCCCGCCGTTACCGGTGACCACTACGCCAAGCGCGTTCGCCTGCACGATGCTGCTCAGGCTGTCACGCAGCAGATCGTAGCGCCCGCTGGTACGCGCGCTTTCCAGTGCTGCTGCGCTGGTCAGACGCTCGCTGGAGGCGTAGGACATATTGATAATTTTTACCCCGCTGTTCAGCAGGCCCGCGATCGCCTTCTGCGTATCGGAATAATAAAAAAGATTGTTGCTGGAAGCCTGGGCGATCCATAAATCACTGTCTGGCGCAACGCCTCCGGTATAGCTCCCACTGGCAATACCCGCCAGCGCCAGGGCAACCACGGTGCCGTGTCCGGCGCTTCCGCCATTATCATTCAGGGTCTGACTGCCGCCGGACAGGTAAGAAGTAAAATGTACGTTGTCGTAGTTGATATCCGACCGACCAGCTGCCAGCCCTGAGTCAACGATCCCGACTTTTACTTTGCCGTACGTCACCACGTTGGTTGTCGGCGTCGTTGCTACCGGTGTCGTTGTGGTTACTGGCGTTGTTGGGGCTGTTGGCGTGGTAGGTGTTGTGGGTGTTGGGGTAACAGTCTCGCTGTCGTTATTACTGCCACCGCCGCCACCGCCGCCGCCACAGCCGTTCAGCAGAAGCGTAGCGATTAAAACGGCCAGCAACGACAAAGGATGATTAAATGAATGTACAGGAACAGATTGATGAATTCGCACGATGATCCTCTTAAATCGCAATAGCGGAAAAACAGAGCCATCCATGCTTTGACAGATACAGTTTAGATCCCATTACGCGGGAAACAGATAAGATTAATTTAACAGTAGCGGATGTTTTCGATCGCGGGAACAGCCGCGGGTTTTTAGGGATGTTTAGCGGTTAAAGGTGGAATGGCGAGGTAAGAGGTTCAAAAAAAAACCCACGCGAGCCGTGGGTTTGGATAAACAGCTTGCTGTTGGTGAAGTCAGCCGCTATGCGTGGCATAAAGCGCATCTGGCGCAATATTCATATGCTTTAGTACCGGACCGATGATGTTGCCGAATACCGGTGCGGCTACCGACCCGCCGAAGTGATCGCCTGCGGTGGGATGGTTAATCATAATCACCAACGCGACCTGAGGGTTACTGGCTGGCGCGACGCCAGCGGTGTAGTTGATATAGCCGCCGTCATATTTACCGCTGGCACCCATTTTTTCCGCCGTACCGGTTTTAATCGCTAACCGATAGCCGGGCACCGCCGCACGCACGCCACTGCCGCCGGGCAACGCATCACTTTCCATCATATGTACTACCGAGCGCACGTTATCTTCGTCTGCCACGCGCGTTCCGATTACCGGAGGCGTCACTTTAGTGATGGAGAGCGGCCGGTAAACGCCGAATGAGCCAAGCGTGGCATATTCACGAGCAATCTGTAACGGCGTGACGCGCAAGCCGTAACCAAACGAGAACGTCGCGCGTTCAATGTCGGCCCAGCGCTCGCGGTGCAGCGGGAAGTAACCAACGCTTTCGCCCGTCAGCCCCAAACCGGTGGGTTTTCCGAGGCCAAAGGAGTGGAAAGTGTTCACCAGCACTTCTGCGGGCATCGCCAGAGCGATATGCGAGACGCCGATATCACTCGATTTTTGCAAAATACCGGTCATGGTCAGGCGCGGCCAGTGGCCTACGTCACGGATTAAATGCCCGTTAACGCGATACGGCGTGGTGTCCAGCACCGAATCCGGGCGAACCAGTTTACGGTTCAGCCCTTCCATGACCACCAGCGGCTTAACGGTGGATCCCGGTTCATAGCTGTCGTTGATTGCCGCATTACGCATCTGGGCAGGCGAAACGTTGACAAAGTTATTTGGGTTGTACGAAGGGTAAGAGGCCATCCCCAAAATTTCACCGGTATCGATTTTAACCAATACCGCCGCACCAGAGTCCGCTTTGTTCAGCAATACGCCGTCGCGGAGTTTGCTGTACATGGTGTACTGGTCGAATTTGTCGATGCTCAGCTGCACGGTCGGCGGCTGGCGAGGCGGCTCGTAATTGATCATCGCAATAATGTTGCCATGAGCATCCTGGCGGTATTTTTCTTCGCCCGGCGTGCCCTGCAATACTTTATCAAAGCCTTTTTCCAGCCCGTTCAGTCCGGTGTTGTCTGCGCCGACGATGCCGATCAGCGGCGCGGTCGCTTCACTCATGGGATAAAAGCGGCTGTCGTCGTAAACGGTAGAAATGCCGGCCAGATGCAGCTGAGAAATATCTTTCGCGATCCCCAGCTCAATTTTATGCCCCAGGTAGAGAAAGCGACGGTGAGGATTCGCATTGATCTGCTGAGCCAGCTGCTCAGGGCGCTGGTCGAGCGCGTTCGCCAGATATTCCCATTTTGCACTGGTGAAGTCGGGATGCGCTTCCAGTACCCGCTGGGGATCGGCAATGATGTCGCGCGAAGGCACGCTCAGCGCCAGCGCTTCGCCATTACGATCCAGCAACGTACCGCGATTGGTCGGTAGCGTAACGGTACGCAGTGAGCGTTCATCCGCCTGCTTTTCCAGCATCGGATGGTTGATAAGCTGTAAATCCCCTACCCATGCCAGCAGCAGCACCAGACAGCCAAATACCCCTAAGCAAATAAGACGAAAGCGAACAGGATGGAATGGCGTTTTTGCCTGGTCTTTGGCCAGTGATTTCTTTAAGCGGGGCATAGCTCTTCTATTAATGGCTGGAGGATAACTGTCGGGGAGTTATACAAAAAATGCGGTGATGATGACAGAGAAACTGTGTTTCAGATCGTGATTACTGGCGGTTTTATGACGGTCGACAAACCTGATGCAGATAATTAATTCAGAAAGTTAGCGGACAGCCGGAGATTGAGATAAAAAAAACCTGCGCATCTGCGCAGGTCGGTGAAACAAAGTAAAAACTTTTTGATGTTCACCCATCAATACCTCTGGGACTTAAACTGTAGCAATCTGACGAGGCGGCTCGCCAGCGCCTATTCGCAACAGTTACCCGCAAAATGTAACCAGCCATGTGATTAGACTACGGTTTTGCAACTTTTCAGGCTGGAGGCTAATTAGCTTTTGTCATCAGAAAATTTGCCTTTTAGCAAATTATCCAACTTTTGGTTGATGAGGCGCATTTGTTGCATATTGTGTTTTGCTGGACCCAGTGCACCAAACATATCGGCATGATCAATCATGGTAAGAATCATAAGCACGGGATCGACCAACCCCTGGCGTTCCTCAAATGAAATAACCAATAGCGGATCATTTTCTTCATCATCGTCCATGACTCGCGTGTGGTGCAGGCCAATGTAGAAAGAAACAAGCGTTCCATCACCTTTGATGTGGGACTCTTTTACCCAACCATATTGATGCTTTTCACCCTGAGAATAGACCCAGACTTCATGATTCTTTTCCCATAACTGCTGGAGATCATCGATATCCTGATAATATGAAAGCACGACCTCGCTATCAAAACCATACTCATTACTGATTGCCTGAAATAAGGCACTGGTTTCAACGTGCGCAATCCTTTTTCTTCTGGCCATGGTTTGTTCCTTCAAACCTGTGAGCGTCTTCCATGCTCATGACATCTTTAATGAACTGCGCGCGACGCTCATCATAGGAGCCGCCTGCAATCCGCACGGAGCCCGCTTTGCGAGCTTTGGTTAACATGTTTGAGAGATTCTCGGCATTGACTGGTGTACTTTTCATACATCCCCCTGTTCATTTATCCATCAAGCATATCACAGGGACAAAGAGTTAAAAGAGGCTAACTTTTTAGAAAACCTTTTTTATTTCTACCAGGCAGCTCATCGCGTTAGGCCCCTGCGTCAGAGAAGATGTGCCGATATCTAGCGTAAGGACGTTTGGGTTCCCTGCGCGATCGTAAGGCTGCCACGCTTTGCCAAAGCCAGGATCAAACCAGGCGCCGGTAGCAATCAGCACCACGCTCGGGCTGACGCCTTCGGTAAGCCGGACGCCTGCCCGCATGCGGCCTCGATCGTTACTGACGTCAATGACATCGCCATCGGCAATACCGCGCGGCTTAGCATCCTGCGGATGCATCCATAGCGTCTCGTGCCCTGCCGTTTTATTTGCCTGCACCGATGGCGTCGCATCCATCTGGCTGTGCAGACGGTCGCCGGGCTGGATAGAGATCATATGCAGCGGGAAGCGCTGGCTGATATCCGCACCAAGCCATTCAACGGGCGGCTGCCACTCCGGGTGCGGGGCAAAGTCGGCCAGCTGATAGCCTTTAATCGTTTCGCTAAACAGTTCGATTTTGCCGCTGGCGGTTTGGATCGGATTTGCTGCCGGATCCTGACGAAACGCCTCCATAAAGACATACGGCTTTTCCGGCTCGGGAATTTCTACGTAACCTTCTTTCCAGAAGCTGTCGAAATCAGGCCAGTGCAGGCCTTTGAGCTGATGCGCTGTCGCACACTGTTGATACAAATGCTCAATCCACTGTGCTTCATTGCGGTTTTCCGTAAAGACTTCGCGATAGCCCAGTCGGTCGGCAAGATCGGCAAAAATATCAAAATCATTACGTGCCTGGTGCTGAGGCTTAATTGCCTGATGCATGGCCAGCACGAAACGGTCGCGGGACGATCCGCCAATGTCGTTACGCTCCAGCGTCGTTGTCACCGGTAACACGATATCGGCCATCTGTGCGGCAGGCGTCCAGACAATGTCCTGAACGATAACCGTATCCGGACGCTGCCAGCCTTCTACCAGCCGGTTAAGCTGCTGATGGTGGTGGAACGGATTACCGCCAGCCCAGTGGATTAGATGAATATCAGGATAGGTGTGAGTTTGCCCCTGGAAGCTGTAGGGCGCGCCTGGATTAAGCAGCATATCGCTGATACGCGCCACCGGGATCGCCCGGTCGGCAACAGGATTCACCCCGGCAGACATCAGCGGTGCCGGGCCTTCAATACGCGGATTTCCTACGCTGTTCATCGAACCATGGCCGAACGAGAACCCTGCGCCCGGCAAACCAGGCTGACCCAGCATTGAGGAGAGCGCGATCATCATCCAGTAAGGCTGCTCGCCGCGATGCGCGCGCTGAACCGAATAGGAACAGGTCATAAAGCTGCGTTTGCCAATCAGCTGCTTCGCCAGCAGTTCAATCCGCGCTGCCGGAATGCCGGTAATGTCGCTGGCCCACTGCGGCGTTTTCGCGATGCCGTCAGTTTCGCCCAGCAGATAGCCGCGCAGCTGCGGATAGCCGGTGCAGTGAGAATGGAGGAAAGCGCGATCGGCCGCGCCAAGCCGCTCAACTTCAAACCCCAGCGCCAGCATCAGCGCCACGTCGGTATTTGGCCGGATCGGGATCCATTCGGCGTTAACAAATTCCGGGCAGTCATCCCGCATCGGGCTGATATTAATGACCGGCGTTCCCTTCGCGGCCAGTTCAAGCAGCGCAGGTTTCAGGCTGTGCTGGCCTGCCCCACCGGAAGCGACCTGTCCATTTTTCAGCGCCAGACCGCCAAAAGCGACAAACACTTCACAATGTTCCACCACGCTCGGCCAGTCGGTGACGCGTCCGGTTAGCGGCATATAGGTGCCGATAACATAAGGCAGGAAAAACTGTGCGGCCCCCCAGCTGTAATTTCCCAGCTGATCGATGCCGCCGCCGCCAGCAGAATAGAAGCGGCGAACCAGCGTACGCGCGTGGTTTACCCTTCCCGCCGAAGACCAGCCGTAAGAGCCGTTAAAAATCCCTTCCGCGCCATAACGATCGCGCACCCGGCGGTTTTCTTCCGCGACCAGATCCAGTGCAGTCTCCCAGTCCACCGCCACAAAATCTTCACGTCCACGCAGCGTACGGTCGCTTTTTTCTCGCGATTTAAGCCATGAGCGGCGCACCATCGGCTGCCGGATACGCTTGTCCGAATAGACCAGTTCAGGAATGCTGTTCAGCATTGGCGACGGATCGCGATCGGCGAAGAAAGGTTCACAGCGTAAGAGTTTGCCATCTTCAACAACGGCGGTGAAGGCGCCCCAATGGGCGAGGTGCGGCACTTTTTTTATGGTCATCGGACGATCCGGCAGGTGTTATTTTTTCTGGATCCTCAGATTACCATTTTTTACGCGTGATTTAGCAACTCCATCGGTGCTGACCTGAAAGCCCACGGTGTTATTAACGAGCTGTTCCTGTCGACAAGGGTTGTTTTCACCTGCTTTGCGACAGGGATGACATTCTGTGTGCTTGAAGTAGCAGGAAAATTCCGCAACACTTAAGCACAATGTAAACGATTACCCTTGAAGGCATTAGACCTATGGCCACCATTAAGGATGTTGCCAGGCTTTCTGGCGTTTCTGTCGCAACGGTCTCACGTGTTATCAATAACTCGCCGAAGGCCAGCGAGGCGTCACGACTGGCCGTTAACAGCGCAATGGAACAGCTACAGTATCATCCAAATGCCAATGCGCGTGCGCTGGCCCAGCAGTCTACGGAAACCATGGGGCTGGTTGTCGGTGATGTTTCCGATCCCTTTTTTGGCGCCATGGTGAAAGCCGTTGAACAGGTCGCCTATGAAACCGGCAACTTTTTACTGATTGGCAACGGCTACCATCAGGAGCAGAAAGAGCGTCAGGTTATTGAACAGCTCATTCGCCATCGCTGCGGCGCGCTGGTGGTGCATACCAAAAAAATCCCCGATGCCGATCTGGTGCCGCTCATGAAGCAGATCCCCGGCATGGTGCTGATTAACCGCCTGCTGCCCGGCTTTGAAAAACGCTGTATCGCGCTCGATGACCGCTACGGTGCCTGGCTGGCGACCCGCCATTTGATCCAGCAGGGCCATCAAAATATTGCCTTTATCTGTTCGACCCACCCGATTTCCGATGCGGAAGATCGCCTGCAAGGCTATTACGATGCGCTGCGGGAGCATAACCTGCCCTGTAACGATCGGCTGGTCGCCCTGGGCGAGCCGGATGAAATCGGCGGCGAGCAGGCGATGACCGAGCTGCTTGGACGCGGCAAACCTTTTACCGCTGTCGCCTGTTATAACGATTCGATGGCAGCTGGCGCACTGGCGGTATTGAGTGATAACGGCATCAACGTGCCGGAAGAGATGTCGCTGATTGGCTTTGATGATGTGCTGGTTTCGCGCTACGTGCGCCCCCGACTGACCACGGTACGCTACCCGATTGTCACCATGGCTCAGCAGGCCGCAGAATTGGCCCTGGCCCTGGCAAATAATCAGCCGCTGCCCGAGGTGACCAACATGTTCAGCCCGACGCTGGTACGTCGTCATTCCGTCGGCGCGCCCGGCCTGGTGCGGACAGAGTCGTAAAGCGCTGCCGCACCGGGTAAGCCGTTACATTTCCAGCGCCAGCAGTTCCTGCACGGTTTGCGCACGACGGATCTGACGCGGCTCGCCATTTTCAAACAGCACCTCCGGCAGCAGCGGCCGGCTGTTGTAGTTTGAAGACATCGATGCGCCATAAGCGCCGGTATCGTGGAATACCAGATAGTCGCCAGGTTTCACCTTTGGCAGCGCACGCGTTTCCACTTTTCCGCCTTCCAGCTGGGTAAAGACGTCGCCGGATTCGCACAGTGGCCCCGCCACCACGCAGTCTACGGTATCGTCGCCTTCCAACTCGCGCCCATCTCCCGCAATCGCAGAGATGTGATGGTAGCTGCCATACATTGCCGGACGCATCAGGTCGTTAAAACCTGCGTCAACCAGCACAAAATGACGGCTTCCCATGTTCTTGACGGCTCTTACCTGAGAAATTAGCACGCCCGATTCGGCAACAAGGAAACGGCCAGGTTCGATTTCCAGCTTCACCGCATGTCCCAGATGCCGTGCAATGCGCTGGCGAGCAGCATCCCACAGGCCAAAATAGTGTTCAGTATCAATAGATTCTTCGCCAAAGTGATATGGAATCGACAGGCCACCGCCGGCTGATATCGCCTCCAAATCCTGACCGAAGTTCACCACCAGATTGACCATCGCTTCGCAAACCTGCTGCAAATGCCCATAATCCACGCCCGAACCGATATGCATATGAATGCCTGCCAGCTTCAGCTGATAGCGCTGAATAGCTTCCAGCGCTAACGCCAGATCGCCATGCCAGATGCCGTGCTTGCTGTTTTCGCCGCCGGTATTGGTTTTTTGGCTGTGTCCGTGACCAAAACCTGGATTGACCCGCAGCCAGACCGAATGGCCGGCTGAAACCTGACCCAGCTGGTGCAGCATATCAACTGAACCCGCATTGACCGGGATTTGCAGTTCCGCCAGGCGAGCCAGTGTTGGCGTATCCAGCACGTCTGCGGTAAACACGATTTCATCTCCGCCAGGCTGGAAACCGGCCACCAGCGCGCGCTCAATCTCACCAAGGGACACTGAATCCACCTTTACGCCTGCCGCCTTCATCAGCCGCAGAATGTGAATATTTGAACAGGCTTTCTGCGCGAAACGCACCACGTCAAACTGCTGAAGCTGAGCGATGCGCTCGTTGATAACCGCCGCGTCGTAAGCCCAAACCGGGCCGCCATACTGCCGTGCTAAAGATAAAAGGTTGTCGCGGGTCAGCGCGGTTTCAGTGTTGTTAAGAGGCCGTGGCATGAAAATTCTCCTGAGATGAATAGCGCTATTACGCCACGGCGGAAAACGGATTGAAAATATCTGTTTTAGCGCAGTCTATTCATTCATGATATGGATAATCGTTTTTCGCCCTCAGGAACTATTATGGCTGGCATCACGCTGCGACATATTGAGATCTTTCATGCGGTAATCGCCACCGGTAATCTGACCGAAGCCGCTGCAATGCTGCAAACGTCGCAGCCAACCGTCAGCCGCGAGCTGGCTCGCTTCGAAAAGCTGGCGGGCCTGAAGCTGTTCGATCGGGTGCGTGGCCGCCTGCAACCTACCGTTCAGGGCCTGCATCTTTTTGAAGAGGTGCAGCGTTCGTGGTATGGCCTGGACAGGATCATCAGTGCGGCGGAAGGACTACGGCAGTTCAAACAGGGTGAACTCTCCGTTGCCTGCCTGCCGGTATTTTCACAGTCGCTGCTGCCGTTACTCTGCCAGCCTTTTTTACAGCACTACCCGGACGTCAGCCTGAATATTATTCCTCAGGAATCCCCCCTGCTGGAGGAGTGGCTGTCGGCGCAGCGCTACGATTTAGGGTTAATCGAAACCAGCCATACCCCAGCGGGCACTGAGCGTACCGAGCTGTTTACCGGAAATGAAGTTTGCGTTCTTCCGCAGGATCATCACCTGGCTGAAAAAACCAGCCTGACGCCACAGGATTTTGCCGGACAAAACTATATCAGCCTGTCGCGCACCGACAGCTACCGGCAACTGCTGGATCAGCTGTTCAATGAACATGGCGTTCAACGCAGAATGGTCATGGAAACGCACAGCGCGGCGTCGGTTTGCGCCATGGTCAGAGCGGGCGTCGGCGTGTCGATCGTTAATCCGCTCACCGCGCTGGATTATGCCAGCAGCGGCGTGGTAATCCGCCGCTTCAGCATTGATGTGCCTTTTACCGTGAGTTTGATCCGCCCACGGCATCGCCCTTCTTCCGCGCTGGTTGAGGCATTCAGCACGCATTTGCAGCAGCACATCAGCCTGTTCAACCAGCGCCTTCAGACGTTATTACATTAAGCGCGAGCGGGTTGAGGTTTGCCGCCAGCGCGACGGAAAGTTAGCAGGCAGACAAGCAAACCGGCCACCGCCAGCACCGCGGCAGCAACCGGCACGGAAGTCAGGCCATAGCCGCCGGCAATCACCGCGCCGCCAGCCCAGGCACCAAAGGCATTACCAATGTTAAACGCGGAGATATTAAGCGTGGAAACCAGGTTCGGCGCATCTTTGCCGTGACGAACCACGTTGATCTGCAAGCCGGGCACGGTAGCAAAAGTGGCCATCGCCCAGAGGAAAAGCGTCACCTCCGCCAGCCACAGCGCATGGCTGGTCCAGCTGAAAAGCAGCGAAAACACCGCAATCAGCGAAAAGCTGAGGATCAGGCTGAAAGAGACTTTCCAGTCCGCCAGTTTCCCGCCCAGAATATTGCCGACCGTCAGTCCGCCGCCAATCAGGAACAGCGTCCAGCTCACACCCTTATCGCTCATGCCCGTTACCTGTAGTAGTAGCGGTGCGATATAGCTGAACAGCGCAAACATCGCGGCGGCAAAGAAAACCGTCATCAGCAGTGACAGCCAGAGCTTGCCGTTTGCCAGCGCACCGATTTCGCTTGCCAGGTTCACCGGCTTCTCGTCACGATTGGTGGGCAGGCTGACAATTAAAGCAATAAAGGCGAGCACGCCAATCACCGCCACCCCCCAGAAAGTGGCACGCCAGCCAAACAGCTGCCCAAACCAGGTGCCGAGCGGCACGCCCAGCACGTTAGCCAACGTTAAACCGGTAAACATCAGCGCCACCGCAGAGGCCTGCTTGCCTGGTGCAACCAGACTTGCCGCGACCACGGAACCAATGCCGAAAAAGGCACCGTGACACAGCGCGGTGATTATCCTGGCTATCATTAACAGGTTGTAGCTGTAAGCCAGCGCACAAAGCAGGTTGCCGATAATAAAAATGGACATCAGCAGAATCAACGTGCGTTTGCGCGGCAGTTTTGCCGTGAGTAATGCCATGATCGGCGCGCCGATTGCCACGCCAAGCGCATAGCCGCTGATTAACCAGCCAGCTGAGGGAATCGAGACCCGCAGGTCGCCTGCCACCTGGGGCAACAGGCCCATAATGACAAACTCTGTGGTACCGATAGCGAACGCGCTTAACGCCAACGCCAGTAAAGAAACAGGCATTTCTCACTCTCCAAAAAAAACGATCGTTCTCCCAGCGCTAAAATGCCCCAGGATCGATCAAGGTTGGTAAAGTATTACAAATGGTAAATTTTGATTCAGATCACAAATATTATTAAATCACAGTTGCTCAATAACTTACAGTACAAGGCTGGCAAAGCACTATTGCGAAAAAAGCAATAAACTCGCCGAAAATTGCACTTAACTCTGCAAAAATCGCCATTACCCTGATTTGTCTGCACTCTCCCTCCTCCCACGCCTGGCTATACTTGATTTTATTTTACGCACTTTTGTGACGCTTATGGTTAAGTATCAGGCGATACGGGTCGCGATATATTACGGAAAATTATCAATTATCTGATAATCAAGAAACCTGTTGTCATGTTAAATACATAAAGTTTCATACGTGTTAGCCGATACCTCGATGAAGGATTCAACGGGCGTTAATTGTGCTGTGCCTGATCGATTCATTACCGAGGAGTAAAGATGCGACTTGCTATCTGTCTGCTGGCCCTGCTGGTTTCCGGATGCTCAGTAGGAAAATATGAGTACAGCAGCGAAGCGGAAAAACGTGTTGATATGACAGTGACCGGTATCCCGACCGTACTGGGCGTGGGGACTTTAGGCACCACGATCCCACTGACTTCGCAATACAGCCTGACGGCGGCTCACGTCGCAAAATATTCACTTTATCGCGTTAAATCCTGGCACCCCGAGTGCGATTTAGCGGTGGTGTACCATAACAACGGCAATATCCCTGCCCCGCAGTTTCGCAACGGCCATATGGGGGACAAGATCAACCTGTATGGCTACAGCTTTATTTCAGCGATGCCGGTGGCGTCAAGCGGCACCAACCTGGTTAATACCGGGCTGAATAACGGCTACAACAAACTGAGCTGCGTGGTGGTGGCTTCTGACGCTGGCGTGGTTAAAGGCATGTCGGGCGGCGCGGTTTATAACGCTTCGGATGATTCGATAGGCGGCGTGATTGTAGGCTATTCCAGCCGTATCAACGACATCAAAACGGGCAAGACATTGTACAAGAACGTGTCGCTCTACGTTCCCTATGCTCGCTTTAAAGACTGGCTGAATGAGGCGATAAAATCATAGTCGTCAAAAAAAACCCCACGTGAAAACGCGGGGTTCAGAGTCCGTCAGCAAGCCGGCTGTTATTTTCCTGAAGGGCGCAGTGCCGGGAACAGGATCACATCACGGATGGTGTGGCTGTTGGTGAACAGCATGACCATACGGTCGATGCCGATGCCCAGACCCGCCGTTGGCGGCAGACCGTGTTCCAGCGCCGTTACGTAGTCTTCGTCATAGAACATCGCTTCATCGTCACCCGCATCTTTCGCATTAACCTGTTGCAGGAAGCGTTCAGCCTGATCCTGAGCATCGTTCAGCTCGGAGAAGCCGTTACCGATTTCACGGCCGCCAATGAAGAACTCAAAGCGGTCGGTGATTTCCGGATTCTCGTCGTTGCGGCGAGCCAGTGGTGACACTTCAGCCGGGTATTCGGTAATGAAGGTTGGCTGGATCAGATGGCTTTCTGCCGTCTCTTCAAAGATCTCAGTGACCAGGCGGCCCAGACCCCAGCTCTTCTCAATTTTGATGCCCAGCGACTGCGCAATAACCGCCGCTTTATCAAAATCGTCGAGATCGGCGAGGTTGGTTTCCGGACGATATTTTTGAATGGCTTCTTTCATCGTCAGTTTGGCAAACGGCTTACCGAAGTCGAACTCCTGCTCGCCGTAAGGCACTACGGTGGTGCCCAGCACGTCCTGCGCCAGCGTACGGAACAGGCTTTCGGTCAGTTCGATCAGATCTTTGTAATCCGCATAAGCCATGTAGAGTTCCATCATGGTGAACTCTGGATTATGACGTGGCGAGATGCCTTCGTTACGGAAGTTACGGTTGATCTCGAATACGCGATCGAAGCCGCCCACCACCAGGCGCTTCAGATAGAGCTCCGGCGCAATACGCAGATACATGTCGATATCCAGCGCATTGTGATGGGTGATGAACGGACGCGCGGAAGCGCCGCCTGGGATCACCTGCATCATTGGGGTTTCCACTTCCATAAAGTCGCGGCCGACCATGAAGCTGCGGATACCCGCCATAATCTGCGAACGCACTTTAAAGGTGTTGCGTGATTCTTCGTTAGCGATCAGATCCAGATAGCGCTGGCGATAGCGCGTTTCCTGATCGGCAAGGCCGTGGAATTTATCCGGCAGCGGACGCAGCGCTTTGGTCAACAGACGCAGTTCACTACAGTGAATTGACAGTTCGCCGGTTTTGGTTTTAAACAGCTTACCGCGAGCACCGACGATATCGCCGAGATCCCACTTCTTGAACTGCTCGTTATAGATGCCTTCCGCCAGGTCATCACGGGAAACGTACAGCTGAATGCGGCCGCCAACGTCCTGAAGCGTGACAAACGACGCTTTGCCCATGATGCGGCGGGTCATCATACGACCGGCAACGCTGACCTCAACGCCCAGTTCTTCCAGCTCTTCGTTCTCTTTCGCATCATAACCGGCATGCAGCTGGTCAGAAGTGCTGTCGCGACGGAAGTCATTTGGAAATGCCACGCCGTTCTCGCGCAGCGCGCTGAGCTTTTCGCGACGCGTTTTCAGTTCGTTATTTAGCTCAACTGCGGCATCAGCGTTCTGCGGTTGTTGTTCTGACATGTCAGTTCCTTATAGCCCTGCTTTCAAACTTGCTTCAATGAATCGGTCCAGATCGCCATCCAGTACCGCCTGAGTATTTCGGGTTTCAACACCGGTGCGCAGATCCTTAATACGGGAATCATCCAGCACATAGGAGCGGATCTGGCTACCCCAACCGATATCGGATTTGTTGTCTTCCAGCGCCTGCTTCTCAGCATTTTTCTTCTGCATTTCCAGTTCGTAAAGCTTCGCTTTCATCTGCTTCATCGCCTGGTCTTTGTTTTTATGCTGAGAACGGTCGTTCTGGCACTGGGTCACGGTATTGGTCGGAATATGGGTAATACGTACCGCAGATTCTGTCCGGTTAACGTGCTGACCACCCGCACCGGAGGCGCGGTAAACGTCAATACGCAGATCGGCCGGGTTAATTTCAATATCAATGTTCTCATCCACTTCCGGATAGATAAACGCGGAGCTGAATGAGGTGTGGCGACGGCCGCCGGAGTCGAACGGGCTTTTACGCACCAGGCGATGCACGCCGGTTTCGGTACGCAGCCAGCCGAAGGCATAATCACCGATGATGCGCAGCGTAGCGGACTTAATACCGGCAACGTCGCCTTCAGATTCTTCGATGATTTCGGTTTTAAAGCCCCTGGCTTCTGCCCAGCGCAGATACATGCGAACCAGCATGCTCGCCCAGTCCTGCGCTTCTGTACCGCCGGAACCGGCCTGAATATCGATGTAGCAATCGGCGCTGTCGTATTCGCCAGAGAACATGCGGCGGAATTCCAGCTCGGCAAGTTTCTTATCCAGCCCGTCCAGCTCGGCGACCGCTTCGTTGAAGGTGTCTTCATCATCCGCTTCAACCGCCAGTTCAAGCAGACCCGCAACATCTTCCAGACCCTGGCTCATCTGATCCAGCGTCTCAACAATGGCTTCCAGTGAGGAGCGTTCTTTACCCAACGCCTGTGCGCGCTCTGGCTCGTTCCACACATCCGGCTGTTCCAGCTCGGCGTTAACTTCTTCTAAACGTTCTTTCTTGGCATCGTAGTCAAAGATACCCCCTAAGAACGCCGCTGCGCTCAGAGAGATCCTGAATTCGGTTCTTTACCGGATTAATTTCAAACATGATTTAAGATCTTCAACAGACTGGAGTGATCTGTGCAGTTTAACTGAATTTGCGGGTAGTTTGTAGCATTGAAGGTCGGGATGAGGCTTAAGGCTGAGAGGATATGTCAGTAGCGGCCAGGCTGGCCGCTACGACAGGATAACAGGCGCACTCAGCCAGCTACAGCGGCCAGAGATGCTCAATAATCAGCTGAACGCTGCGGTTGCCGCGAAACTCATTGATATCCAGCTTATAGGCCAGCTCAACCTGCTTCACGCTCGGATCCGGCCACAATGCCGTATCAATATTAAAGGCGATGCCGTCGAGTAACGGGCCGCCGCCCAGCGGTTCGATCATGACTTTTAAATGACGCTCGCCGACCAGCCGCTGCTGGATAAGTTTAAATTTACCGTCGAACTGCGGCTCAGGAAACGCCTGGCCCCACGGACCGGCTTCGCGCAACAGCTCGGCAGTCGGTAACGTTAGCTCCTGCGCCATCAGCTCGCCATCTGACCAGACCACGCCCTGTAGCGATTCCTCATCCAGCCATTCGCCCACCAGATCGCCAAAACGCTGGCGGAACTCATCAAATTTCGATGCTTCCAGCGACAGGCCAGCCGCCATCGCATGTCCGCCAAACTTCAGCATCAGTCCCGGATTCAGCGTATCAAGCCGTTCCAGCGCGTCGCGCATATGCAGTCCGCTAATTGAGCGCCCGGAACCTTTCAGCGTCCCGTCGCCGCTTGGCGCAAACGCGATCACCGGACGGTGGAAACGCTCTTTTAATCGCGAGGCCAGTATGCCAACTACGCCCTGATGCCACTCAGGATGGTACATTGCAATGCCAAGCGGTAGCGCTTCATTACTGCGCTCCAGCGCATCGCAGAGCGCCAGCGCTTCCGTTTGCATCCCCTGCTCAATTTCCTTGCGCGTCTGATTCAGCGCATCCAGCTCGTTGGCCAGCATCCGCGCCTGAGAAATATCCTCACTCAGCAGTAAGGCTACCCCGACGGACATATCGTCAAGACGCCCAGCGGCATTCAGCCTTGGCCCAAGCGCGAAACCGAGATCGCTTGCCGCCAGCTGACGCGCGTCGCGATTGGCGATTTCCAGTAGTGCTTTAATGCCGACACGACACTGGCCTGCACGTATGCGGCTCAATCCCTGCCAGACCAGAATGCGGTTATTCGCATCCAGCGGCACCACATCGGCTACGGTGCCAAGCGCCACTAAATCCAGCAGCCCGGCCAGATTGGGCAAGGTTTCTGCGCCGCTGTCGCGCAGGGTCGCCCGCAGTGCCAGCATCAGATAAAAGGCGACGCCCACGCCCGCCAGCGAGCGCGAAGGGAATTCGCAGTCTGGCAGGTTAGGATTAACGATTGCTTCGGCGTCCGGCAGCGTCTCACCCGGTAAGTGGTGATCGGTAATAACGACGGCAATGCCTTTCTCATGCGCCAGACTTACGCCAGCATGGGATGAAATGCCGTTATCGACGGTAACAATCAGCTGCGCGCCGCGTGCAGCGGCCTGCTCGACCACTTCGGGGCTGAGGCCGTAACCATCATCAAAACGGTTGGGCACCAGATATTTAACGTTGCGTCCGCCCATGCTGCGCAATGCGAGCACCGTCAGTGCGGTACTGGTTGCGCCATCGGCATCAAAATCGCCCACGATCATGATGCACAAATTATCCGCAATGGCTTTTTGCAGAATTTCCGCCGCGCGCTGAATGCCGCTCAGCGAGTGAAAGGAGTGCAGATTTTTAGCACCGCGTTCAAGCTCAACAGGCTGCTGCACACCACGATGAGCATAGAGACGACGTAATAAGGGATGCAGATTATCAGGAAGCTCGCATCCTTCCGCCGCCACGCGGCGGCGGAGTTCAGTTTTACGGTTCACGGCTATTTGCTGCCCGCTTTCTGACCATCAAGCAGCTGCTTCATCTCCTGGGGTCCCTGGTAGCCAGGGATCATCATGCCGTTTTGCAGCAGAATAGCGGGCGTTCCCTGGATGCCGTACAGAATGCCCAGTTTATATTGCTGAGAAAGATCGATATTGCAGTCAGCTGGCGCGACCGTTTCGCCTTTCATCGCGGCATCAAAAGCTTTTTTGCGATCGGCCGCACACCAGACGGATTTCATCTCTTTCGCGACTTGTCCGTTCATTCCTTCGCGAGGGAAAGCAAGATAGCGAACGGTGATGCCTAACGCGTTATAGTCAGCCATCTGGGCGTGCAGTTTATGGCAGTAGCCGCAGGTGATATCGGTGAAGACCGTGATCACATGCTGCTCTTTTGCTGCCTTATACACGATCATTTCGTTGCTCAGCGCGGCGACTTTTTTCTCCAGCAGCTTGTTGGTCACGTTGACCGGCTGCCCGCCACTGACGTCATACAGCGGCCCCTGGATAAACTGCTTGCCGTCTTCGGTAACGTAGAGCACGCCGCTTTCGGTCAGGACTGTTTTCATCCCCGGAAGCGAAGAGGGCTGAATATCAATTTGCTGTAGTCCAAGCTTTTTTAATGATTGTTGGATAGCGGCATCATCGGCGTGTGCCAGGCCAGTAACGGCCGAGATCAACAAAGAAAGTAAAAGGTAACGCTTTTTCATTTATGGTCCTTAAAGCCTCATTCGCGGGCTGTTTTGATTCCACATCAGGCACGGGGATGATGCTGTTGATGTAACTTACGCAGTCGCTCAGTGGCGACGTGGGTATAAATTTGGGTCGTTGACAGATCGCTGTGTCCCAAAAGCATTTGTACGACACGCAGATCGGCTCCGTGGTTCAGCAAATGCGTGGCAAAAGCGTGGCGCAGCACGTGAGGAGAAAGTTTTTCGCTGTCGATGCCCGCTAGTGTGGCGTAATGTTTAATCCGATGCCAGAAAGTTTGCCGGGTCATTTGCTGCGCACGGTTGCTGGGAAACAGCACGTCCAGCGTTTGTCCGTTAAGCAGCCACGGACGACCATATTCAATATACTGTTCCAGCCAGTGCAGCGCTTCTTCGCCCAGCGGCACCAGCCGTTCCTTATCACCTTTCCCAATAACTCTCACCACGCCCTGACGCAGGCTGACGTTATTTAAGGTAAGGCTGACCAGCTCGGTGACGCGTAATCCCGTGGCGTACAGCAGTTCCAGCATCGCTTTATCACGCAGCTCAAGCGGGATTTCCGTCGAAGGTGCATTTAACAACCGATCAATCTGTGCCTCGCTAAGATCTTTCGGCAGCCGCTGGGGCAGCTTCGGCGAAGCCAGTAGCGCACTCGGATCGTCCTCGCGCAGCTTTTCACGATAGAGATACTGAAAAAGGCGACGCATGGCGCTTAGCAAGCGCGCCGAACTGCTTGCCTTGTAACCCCCCTCCAGCCGTTCCGAGAGAAAGCTTTGCAAATCAACGGAATCGACGTGGCGAAGGTCTTTTTCATGATGCGCCAGCCAGCTGGCCAGTGACATTAAATCGAGACGATAAGAGGCCACGGTGTTTTCCGCCAGGTTGCGCTCGATCCACAAGGCATCAAGAAACTGTTCGATCAGGTCGCTGTCCTGCACATCATCTCCTTTTGCGGATGCCGGTTGGCAAAACCGCCGTCAAAGCTCAATTCTGATATAATTCGCGCCATTGCACCAAGTAAATTGAGTTTAGCGCATATGAATATTGGTCTGTTTTATGGTTCAAGCACATGCTACACCGAGATGGCAGCAGAAAAGATCCGCGATTTTATTGGCGATGACCTGGTCACGCTGCATAACCTGAAAGACGACTCGCCGCGGTTGATGGAGCAGTACGACATGCTGATCCTTGGCATCCCTACCTGGGATTTTGGCGAATTACAGGAGGACTGGGAAGCTATCTGGACTGAGCTTCCTGACCTTAACCTTCACGGTAAAATTGTGGCGCTTTATGGCATGGGCGATCAGGCGGAATACAGCGAGTGGTTCCTTGACGCACTGGGCATGCTTCATGATGTGCTGGTGCCTTCAGGCGTGAAATTTGTTGGTTTCTGGCCCAATGAAGGATACGAATTTACCAGCAAGAAGCCGTTAACGGCTGACGGTAAACAGTTCGTTGGCCTGGCGCTGGATGACGTCAACCAGTTTGAAGAGACGGACGAGCGCATTGCCCAGTGGTGCGAACAAATCCTGACGGAAATGGCTGAGGCGCTGTAAGGACTTTGTAATGACCCTATGGCGCTGAATCACTCAAAAACCTGCCAGAACCCGCACTGAAGAAGGTTTACGACAAGCTGATCGGCGATGCCACGTCCATGACCAGCCGAACAGCTACCCAGCTCGCGCTCAGGGTGCGCCACCAGCGACAGGACAGTAATTTCAGGCGTGTGCAGCGCGACGCCGTTCGATCAGTCTGGTGGCAATAGACTCCACTGCCGCAAAGTCCTTTGAAACGCTGGCTCTGAGTGCCAGATTCCACTTGCTGAGTGTTCGGGCATTAACAGCCAGTTCGCTGCCTGCTTTAATTCGCCCATTCTCTGCCAGCCATTCTGCAACGTCAGCCCAATCCCAAAGCGGTGACTGGCCTTTAATGCGTTGTATCGGGCAGGGGAAATCACCGTTACCACGCGTGCCGTCTTTCAGCATAGCGATGGCCTGGCGGGACATTTCAGTGATATCTTTGCATATTGAGCAAAATTAACGGGCTTTGCATTACCCTGGTAACGCATGTCCTGAACGTCATGCGTTACCAGGGTGTTCCCATCAAATTCGTGCAAACCTCATGGTGTCTTTTCCAGGCTTTTATGTTTAGAGACGCCTGCCCGGATTGAGCAGCTGCTGACGCAGCTGCCGCCATTCGTCTTCGCTCATGCTGTCACTTAGCAGCCAGAGCTTCTCCTGCGCGCCTTTCGCCGAGCGTAATGTCAGTAACATTGCCTGCCGGGTAATCCACGGCCGACCGTAGATCTGCCATTGCTGTCGCCGCCACTGCATCTGACGCCCTTCCAGCAGCGCGATATCCCCTTCCCGACTGCGGATCCGCCGTTGGCTACGCACGCATTCAAACACCGCAAGCGTGACCAACAACATCCAGACCACCGTATAGCTGGCAGGCCAGGGGGCCAGCAGCAATGCCAGAATCACTACGCCGTGCAGCAGCAGGGAGATCCACTGGGCACGCCAGGAAACCCGCAGGTCAGAGTGCCACAGGGCCACGTTGCTGGTTTCGCAATTGAATCAAATTCACCATGCGCTTCAGCTCAGGATCGGCGGGTTCACCATGATTCATCAACCAGTTAAACAGATCGGGATCGTCGTTTTCCAACAGTCGAATAAACAGATGCTTGTCGCTGTCGCTTAGCGAGTCATATTCAAACTCAAAAAACGGCATGATGGAGATATCCAGTTCGCGCATGCCGCGACGACATGCCCAGTGAACACGAGCTTTATTACTAATATCCATTTTACCCATCGTCAGTCAGTCAAATATGGGCGCTAGTGTAGCGCTTTTTCGCGGGGATGTTGATGCTGCAATTTTCATCCTGCGTAATGGTTTGCAAAACAGCTGCATACGTTGCAGGGTTATCACGCGTTTTGTGCGTCATTTTCAGAAAACCGGTTGCAAAGCCCCCCGGCTCTTTTAACATGAGTAGCAGGGCTTATCTTACTTCAGGACTCAATCATGCCGACTTTCTCTTTCCCGCCGCGTCAACCTGCGGCTTCGGCGCGTCTGCCGCTTACGCTGATCTCGCTGGAAGAGTGGGCGCTGGTGAACGTAACTGGCGCTGACCGCGTCAGTTATTTACAGGGGCAGCTTACGCTGGATGTTGCGGCCCTCGGCGCCAATGCCCATCTGCCTGCTGCCCACTGTGATGCCAAAGGAAAAATGTGGAGCAATCTGCGCCTGTTTCATCGCGGCGAAAATCTGGCTTATCTGGAGCGCCGTGGCCTGCGGGACACGCAGATTAGCGAACTAAAAAAATATGCCATTTTCGCCAAAGTTGCGATTGAAGCCGATGACGAAGCCGTGCTGCTTGGCGTAGCGGGTTTCCAGGCGCGAGCGGCGCTGGCGGGTTTCTTCACCACGCTGCCTGATGCCGAAAACCCGGTTGTTCAGCAGGAAGAGTCGACTCTGCTTTGGTTCAGTGCTCCCGCAGAACGCTTCCTGCTAATTACCAGCGCGGATAAAGCGCAGGCGCTGCGCAAGGCGCTGGACGGTCAGGCGCAGCTCAATGACAGCACGCAATGGCTGGCGCTGAATATCGAAGCCGGATTGCCGGTAATTGATGCCGCAACCAGCGCACAATTTATCCCTCAGGCGACGAATATGCAGGCACTGGATGCCATCAGCTTTAAAAAAGGCTGTTACACCGGTCAGGAAATGGTGGCGCGTGCAAAATTCCGCGGAGCGAATAAGCGAGCATTATACTGGCTGGCCGGTACTGCCGGGCGCGTTCCGGCTGCAAACGACTCGCTGGAGATGAAGCTGGGTGAGAACTGGCGTCGCACCGGCACCATTCTGGCGGCCTGCCAGTTGGAAAATGGCGATGTTTGGGTGCAGGCGGTATTGAATAACGATCTGGAGCCGGACGCTGAACTGCGCGTTCAGGGCGATGAAGGCGGCAAGCTGGCGATACAACCGCTGCCTTACGCGCTGAGTTAATGTTTACCGGGGCCAGCGGCGGCCCCGGATTTATCGTTACATGACGTAAAGATAAATAGCGAGGAAGTGGCAGATGCTTCCCCCTAAGACAAAGCCATGCCAGATGGCGTGATTGTAAGGGATGCGCTTTGAAACATAGAAAATCACGCCCAGGGAATAGACTACCCCACCTGCTGCCAGCAGCCAGATCCCACCCGCAGGTAGCTTTAACGCCAGCTGATAAATCACCACCAGCGAAAGCCAGCCCATCAGCATATAAGTAATCACCGACAATGCCTCAAAGCGGTGAATAAACGCCAGCTTAAAGAGCACGCCTGCCAGCGCCAGACTCCAGATCACCACCAACAGGCCATGCGCCAGCGGCGACTTCAGGCCCACCAGCAGAAAAGGTGTATAGGTACCGGCGATCAGAATATAGATAGCGCAGTGATCCAGCTTTTGCAGCCAGAGTTTAGCCCGCGGATGAGGAATGGCATGATAGAGAGTAGAGGCCAGAAACAGCAGGATCATACTGCCGCCATAAAGGCTGTAGCTGGTGATAGCCAGCGTATCTGCCCGGCTTTCTACCGCTTGCGACAGCAGCAAAACCAGCCCCACGATGCCAAAGATAAATCCGATACCATGACTGATGCTGTTGGCAATTTCTTCGGCCAGGGAATAGCCCTGGTCGAGTAATTTTTTATTAGCCATTGCAGATGTTCTCCATTTTCTCAAGCAGACAGGCTGAAGCCGCAGGGTGCGCAGACCCGACGTTTTTGCTAAATCCTACTCAGCCTGCCTGAAAAACGCGCACGATCAGCGTAGCGTAGAAAAATTTCAGAGTACACCTGTAAGCTAAAATAAACTGTGAGGGGCTGTTACCTGCCGCCTGCCGCCTGCCGCCTGCCGCATCGATAATGCTGCCGCCGGTTACCAATGCCGTTTTCATATAAACGCCGAATAGAAAAAAGGGCACCTTATGTGCCCTTAATAATAGCGTCGCCAGCGGCGGAAAATTACTCGTACTCGCTCATCGGTACACAGGAGCAGAACAGGTTACGGTCGCCGTAAACGTCATCGAGACGCTTCACGGTCGGCCAGTATTTGTTATGGCTGCCTGCCGGGAACACCGCCAGCTCACGCGTATAAGGATGCGACCAGTCGCCCACAATTTCCATTTGGGTATGCGGCGCGTTGACCAGAGGATTGTCCTCCGCAGGCCATTCGCCTTCTGCTACGCGATCGATTTCCATACGAATTGCCAGCATCGCGTCGATAAAGCGGTCCAGTTCCAGTTTGCTTTCCGATTCTGTCGGCTCCACCATCAGCGTGCCGGCAACCGGGAACGACATGGTTGGCGCATGGAAACCGTAGTCAATCAGACGCTTGGCAATATCCAGCTCGCTGATACCGGTCTGCTCTTTCAGCGGGCGAATATCCAGAATACATTCGTGCGCCACGCGGCCGTCTCGCCCGGTATAGAGAATGGGATAAGCTGACTGCAAGCGGGTGGCAATATAGTTAGCATTCAGGATGGCTACCGAACTGGCCTGTTTCAGCCCTTCCGCGCCCATCATACGGATGTACATCCAGCTGATAGGCAGGATGGAGGCGCTGCCGAAAGGCGCAGCGGATACCGCGCCCTGCTGCGTCAGTACGCCATCAATCTGAACCACGCTGTGACCCGGCACAAACGGCGCGAGATGGGCTTTTACGCCAATCGGTCCCATACCCGGGCCGCCACCACCGTGAGGAATACAGAAGGTTTTATGCAGGTTAAGGTGCGAAACGTCTGCGCCGATGTAGCCCGGCGTGGTGATGCCGACCTGAGCGTTCATGTTGGCCCCGTCCAGATACACCTGCCCACCGTACTGATGCACAATCTGGCAGACTTCACGAATGGTTTCTTCGTACACGCCGTGGGTTGAAGGATAGGTCACCATTATGCAGGAGAGCGCTTCGCCAGCCTGCTCTGCTTTTGCCCGCAGGTCGTGCAGATCGATATTGCCTTGCTTATCACAAGCGACCACCACCACCTCCATTCCGGCCATTTGTGCCGACGCCGGGTTGGTACCGTGAGCGGAACTCGGGATCAGGCAAATATGGCGTCCGCCTTCGTTACGGCTTTCATGATAACGGCGGATCGCCAGCAGGCCCGCATATTCGCCCTGCGCACCCGAGTTTGGCTGCATACAAAGCGCGTCGTAGCCCGTTAGCTGCACCAGCCATTGAGAAAGCTGGCCGATCATTTGCAGATAACCGGTCGCCTGGTCCGCCGGACAGAACGGATGCATTTCCGAAAATTCAGGCCAGGTGATCGGGATCATTTCTGCGGCGGCGTTCAGTTTCATCGTGCAGGAACCGAGCGGGATCATCGCCTGATTCAGCGCCAGATCTTTACGCTCAAGGCTATGCATGTAGCGCATCATCTCCGTTTCGCTGTGGTAGCGATTGAAGACCGGATGGGTCAGGATAGCCTCCTCACGCAGCATGCCAGCAGGCACCGAAGCACTGCCGGCGGCCACCTCTTCATCCAGCGTCTCAATATCTGCAACCTTGTCTTCGCCCAGCAGAACAGAAAGCAGCGCCGCGACATCTTCACGCGTAGTGGTTTCATCGAGCGTGATGCCTACGGCGTTATGAATGTCGGTACGCAGGTTGATGCCGAAGCTCAGCGCACGATCCAATACGGCCGCTTTATCATCTACCTCAACGGTCAGCGTGTCGAACCAGCTCTGATGGCGCAGCGTTAGCCCGCCTTTTTGCAGCCCAACGGCGAGAATATCGGTCAGGCGATGAATGCGGGAAGCGATGCGTTTCAGGCCTGCCGGACCGTGAAATACCGCATACAGACTGGCGATATTGGCCAGCAGAACCTGGGAAGTACAGATATTAGAGTTCGCTTTTTCACGGCGAATATGCTGCTCGCGCGTCTGCATTGCCATCCGCAGCGCGGTATTGCCAGCGGCATCGCGCGAAACACCGATAATGCGGCCAGGCATAGAGCGTTTGTACTCATCGCGGGCCGCGAAGAAAGCGGCGTGCGGCCCGCCGTACCCCATCGGAACGCCAAAGCGTTGTGCAGACCCAAATACAATATCCGCGCCCTGCTTGCCCGGCGCCTGTAACAGCACCAGCGACATAAAATCGGCGGCCACGCTGACAATGACTTTCCGGCTTTTTAGTTCAGTAATTAAATCAGCGTAATGATGTACTTCGCCGGTTGTGCCTACCTGCTGTAACAGCACGCCAAACACATCCTGATGATCCAGCACCTTTTCAGCTTTATCGACCAGCACCTCAAAACCAAACGTTTCGGCACGCGTGCGCACGACGTCCAGCGTTTGTGGATGAATATCGTCAGCGACAAAGAAGCGGTTAGCCGTTTTCAACTTGCTGACGCGTTTTGCCATCGCCATCGCTTCTGCCGCGGCGGTAGCTTCGTCCAGCAGCGAAGCGGAGGCAATATCCAGCCCGCTCAGATCTTGCGTCACCTGCTGGAAATTGAGCAGTGCTTCCAGACGTCCCTGCGACACCTCAGGCTGATACGGCGTATAGGCCGTGTACCAACCCGGGTTTTCCAGCATGTTGCGCAGGATAACCGGTGGCGTCAGTACCGGGGTATAGCCCATGCCGATACAGGATTTATAGCGCAAATTCTGACTGGCTATCGCTTTCAGCTCCGCCAGAGCCTGATGCTCAGTTAGCGCATCGCCAATCGCTGGCGGCCCCGGTAACTGAATATCAGCCGGAACGATGGAGGCGATCAGGTCGGAGAGCGATTCGGCGCCGGTCGCGTTTAGCATCGCCTGTTGCTGCTCCTGCGACGGACCAATGTGACGTTCGATAAAGGCGCCGGTGTGTTCAAGCTGGCTGAGAGTCTGGGTCATTAGCGAAAAATCCTGAATCGGGCGAAAGCGGGCGTATCCGCCTTACGTTGGCTACGGGTGGCGTGTCCACCCTTAAAAGTTACTCGTCGATGCTGGCTTTATAAGCATCGGCATCCAGCAGATTGTCCAGCTCGCTTTCATCGCTGGCTCTGATTTTAAACAGCCAGCCTTCGCTATAAGAAGCGCTGTTGACCAGCTCCGGCTCGCCATCTAACGCCGCGTTAACCTCAACGATTTCGCCGCTGAGTGGCGCATAGATATCGGAAGCGGCCTTTACCGACTCGGCGACCGCGCAGTCATCACCCTGGCTGTAGGTGGTGCCAACATCCGGGAGATCGACAAAAACCATATCGCCCAGCAGTTCCTGAGCATGTTCGGTAATGCCAACGGTATAGATGCCGTCCGCTTCTTTACGTACCCATTCATGGCTGTCACGGTATTTCAGTTCATTTGGCACATTGCTCATCACCAGCTCTCCTTTATGTTTATTGGTGGCGTATCCGGCCGATACATGACCGGATACCTCCTTTTATGCGACCGGTTTTCCGGCGCGAACAAAAATCGGTTTTGTCACTTTGACGGGCAGCTCGCGATTGCGGATCTGGACGATGGCCTGCTCGCCAATGCCTGCGGGTACGCGAGCAAGGGCAATACTGCATCCTAAAGTCGGCGAAAAGGATCCGCTGGTGATAATGCCTTCCTGAAGATTGCCTGCCGCATCGGTAAAGCGCACCGGCAGCGCGTTACGCAACACGCCTTTTTCGGTCATGATCAGCCCAACCAGCTGTTCTGTGCCTCTGTTTCGTTGCGCCAGCAGCGCTTCACGGCCAATAAATTCGCGATCTTCAGGCTGCCATGCAACCGTCCAGCCCATGTTGGCGGCCAGAGGATTAACGCCTTCATCCATTTCCTGGCCATACAGGTTCATACCCGCTTCCAGCCGCAGCGTATCGCGCGCGCCCAGTCCGGCGGGCTTAACGCCTGCGATCACCAGCTTTTGCCAGAAATCGGCGGCCTGCTCATCAGGCAACGCGATTTCATAACCCGCCTCGCCGGTATAGCCGGTGGTAGCAATAAACAGATCCCCGGCCTGTACGCCGAAGAAAGGTTTCATTCCGGCGACGGCCTGACGCTGGGTCTCATTAAACAGCGCCTGCGCTTTTGCCTGGGCATGTGGCCCCTGAATGGCAATCAGCGATAAATCATCACGAACCCTCAGTTCAACGTTAAACGGCTGAGCCTGCGAGGAGATCCAGGCGAGATCTTTTTCCCGCGTCGCGGAGTTAACCACCAGCCGGAAAAAGTCTTCGGTCATAAAGTAAACAATCAGATCGTCAATTACGCCAGCCGAAGCGTTAAGCATCGCGCTATAAAGCGCCTTGCCTGGCTGAGTGAGTTTGGCCACGTCGTTGGCGAGCAGATAACGAAGGAATTCACGGGTGCGGACGCCGTGTAAATCAACAATGGTCATGTGCGACACGTCGAACATTCCGGCATCGGTACGGACAGCATGGTGTTCATCCATCTGCGAACCGTAATGAAGCGGCATCATCCAGCCGTGAAAATCCACCATGCGCGCGCCGCAGGCCTGATGCTGTTCGAACAAGGGAGTTTGCTGAGTCATATCAATCCTGTATGCAAGTTGCCAGGCGCCACGACGAGCGGGCGCAAACGATATCCTTCCTTCGAACTTATCACTGAACACGGCCTTAAACCATAAGTTAAACAAGGTCTGATTTTTTTAAGCCGTTTTTTACTACGCAAAGCGCTGTAGCTATTTACACCAATAAATGGCGCAATATTACGCATATATCTCATTATCTGCGCATAATTTCAGGTCAAAAGCCGTGTTTTTTCACTTCAGGAATAAATAAATGCTTTAAGCGCCAAACACACACATAAATAAAAGTAATGCGAAGAGCGTAGCTAAATTAGAATTTTTCAAATGAGGCACAACGCTGGCGCAGCCATGCACAAGAAAAGTGCGCAGGCCGTTTTCTGCTATCGGGGAAGCTGAAATAAGAAGGCGTCGAAAGGGGTGAAAACCCAAATACCAGGCGTTTTTTTAGTCAGAAAACAGAGAGAAAGGACGTTCCCGGAGCCTGGGAGTAGCGCTCCGGGTCAAACAAGGAGATTTAGCGCAACCACTCCGGCAGATCGTTAAGCCCCATCGCCTGCTTCAGCAGCCGTGGCTTCACGCCCGGCAGATTATCGGCAAGGCTCATACCAATATCCCGCAGCAGCTTTTTCGCCGGGTTATTACCATCAAACAATTCGCGGAATCCTTGCATACCGGCCAGCATCATTGCGGCACTGTGCTTACGGCTGCGCTCATAGCGGCGAAGATAAAGATGCTGACCGATATCTTTCCCCTGCTGATGCAGGCGTTTCACTTCACCGATGAGTTCAGCGGCATCCATAAAACCAAGATTGACGCCCTGCCCGGCTAAAGGATGAATGGTATGGGCTGCGTCGCCCACCAGCGCCAGCCGATGCGCCGCGAAGTTACGCGCATAGCGTCCCATCAGCGGGAAGGTTTTGCGTTCGCTTTCCAGCGTGCACAGGCCTAAACGCAGGTCGAAGGCAACGGAAAGCTGTTGATTAAACACCTCTTCCGGCATCGACTGTAAGCGGGTCGCTTCCTGCGGAGGAAGAGACCAGACAATGGAACAGAGATGCGGATCGCCCAGCGGCAGAAACGCTAAAATCCCATCGCCATGGAAAACCTGACGGGCTACGGCGTCGTGCGGCTGTTCGGTACGAATATTGGCAACCAGCGCGTGATGTTCGTAGTCCCAGAACGTCAGTGGGATATCCGCTTTGTTGCGTAACCAGGAGTTCGCACCGTCCGCAGCAACCAGCAGTCGCGCACTCATCATCGTGCCATCGCTCAGCGTCACAAAGGCTTCATTATCGCCAAAAGCGACCTGCTGAAGTTCAGCAGGCGAAATCAACGTGATATCGCTCAGCTCGCTGGCTTTTTCCCACAGCGCCTGGTGGATAATCGGGTTCTCGATGATATGGCCAAGATGAGCCAGCCCCTGCTGGCCATCATCAAACGCAATGCGGCCAAAGCTGTCGCGATCCCACACTTCCATGCCGTGATAAGCACTGGCGCGTTTGGCCAAAATGCGCGTCCAGACATCAAGATGCTGTAGCAGCCGTTCACTGGCTGCATTAATCGCCGAAACCCTCAACGCGGGTGGCGCATCGGCTGATAACGTCTGCGGCGCTTCACGCTCAAGTACGGCTATTTTCATGCCGCTGCCCTGCAAACCACAGGCCACGGCCAGACCGACCATTCCGCCTCCGGCAACGATCACATCATAAGTTTGCATCACTGCTTTTCTCCTTAACGCTCGACCCAGCCTAACGTGCGCTCGGCCAGCAAATTACGCATTACCGGCAGGGAGTCCATCGCCATCAGGCCCAGATTTCGTCCCAGCACCAGCGGCGTGTAGCGGTTAGCAAATAACCGGACCAGACTGTCGGTGATGCCAATAGTCGCCATGGCATCCGGCTGACGGCGTTGCTGATACTGCTGTAAAATGGCGTAGCTGCCCGGATCCTGTCCCGCGCGCCACGCGCCAGCTACGGTTTCAGCCAGCGTCATGACATCACGAATACCTAAATTAAAGCCCTGTCCGGCAATGGGGTGCAGCGTCTGAGCGGCATTGCCGACCAGCGCCAGCCGGTGGGAAACGTGCTGCGAGGACGCCTGAAGCTGAAGCGGGTAGCTGTGCCGCCGTCCGACCTGCGTAAAACGTCCCAGCCGCCAGCCAAACGCGTTCTGCAATTCACTGAGAAAGCGTTGTTCGCTCCAGCCATCGACCTTTGGCTTATCGGCTAACGGATGACACCAGACCAGCGAGCTACGGCCACCGGACATCGGCAGCAGCGCCAGCGGACCATGACGGGTGAAACGCTCAAAGGCTCGTCCTTCATGAGGCTGCGCGGTAGAAACATTAGCAATGACTGCAACCTGCTGATAATCCTGAGACTGCCACTGAATGCCGCACGCCGCCGCGATGGACGAGCGTGACCCATCCGCAGCCACGATAAGCTGAGCCGCTAAGCTTTCACCATTGCTGAGCGAGACCTGAACCCGATCGGGCGTGCGTTTAACCTCTGTTACTTTTGCCGGGCAAACTGTCCGTACACCCGGCGCTTTTTGCAACAGAGCAAACAGTCGCTGGCCAATATCATGCAGCTCGACCACCTGACCCAGCGCGGAAATACCGTAATCCTTTGCATCCAGCGAAACAAAACTGGCGTGGCCCCGATCGCTAACGTGCACATGCGTGATCCCCGTCGCGCACGATTTCAGCGAGGGCCACAGATTGATCGCCGCCAGCTGTTGGCACGTGCCTTCGGCAAGCGCAATGGCCCGACCATCGTAGCCCGGATGCGACCGCGAGGAAGGTTCAGTGGCTTCCACCAGCGTGACCGCCAGCTGGCCCTGAGTAAGATGAGAGATAGCCAGCGCCAGCGTCGCCCCAGCCATCCCTCCGCCTGCAATAACAATACTCATTACGCTTTCGCTGCCGCCATCAGGGCTTCAATATCATCCGGGTCTTTTACCACGGTGTCCGTCAGGTTTTCGTTGCCCTGCCCGGTAATGATGATGTCATCTTCAATACGAATACCGATGCCGCGGTATTCAGCCGGAACATCTGCATCCGGCGCAATATACAAACCGGGTTCAACGGTGAGTACCATGCCTGGTTCCAGCACGCGATCGCGTTCGTTGCCGTAAAAGCCGACATCGTGTACGTCCAGCCCCAGCCAGTGGCTAAGCCCGTGCATGAAAAACTGGCGGTGAGCCTGTTCAGCAATCAGCGTCTCCACGTCGCCGCTCATGACGCCCAGCTCGACCAGTCCTGTCACCATGATCCGCACAACTTCAGCATTCACTTCGCGGATGCTGGTGCCTGGCCGGAACAGCTCCAGCGCTTTGTAAAGCGAAGCCAGTACGATGTTATAGACCGCCCGTTGGGGCGCAGTAAACTTGCCGTTTACCGGGAAAGTACGGGTGATATCGCCTGCATATCCCTGCAATTCGCATCCGGCATCGATCAGGACCAGATCGCCATCGCGCATTTCTGATTCGTTTTCGGTGTAATGCAGAATACAGCCGTTCTCGCCCGACCCGACAATAGTGTTATATGAAGGAAAACGGGCACCGTGACGGTTAAATTCATGTTGAATTTCGCCTTCCAGCTGATATTCATACATACCCGGGCGGCATTGCTGCATCGCTCTGGTATGAGCGAGCGCGCTGATGCGCCCTGCTTCACGCAGCATGGCCAGCTCGGCAGAGGATTTGAAGAGCCGCATTTCATGCACCCAGGGTCGCCAGTCGGTCAGCGTTGCCGGCGCAGAGAGATTTTGTCTTGAGCCCCGACGCAGTTTTTCCAGCGCGGCAAACAGCTGCGTATCGGCATGCGCGTACAACCCCTGAGCATGATAAACCACATCCAGACCGTTCAGCAGCTGAGGCAGCTGTTCGCTGATAGTGTCGTAAGGTAGCGCGCGATCGACCGAAAGCTTCTCTGGCGCAGCATCCTGCCCCAGACGGCGGCCAAACCAGATTTCAGCGGTTAAATCACGTACGCGATTAAATAAGACGCTGTGATTGTGGCTTTCAGCGCTTTTAATCAGCACCAGCACCGCTTCTGGCTCGTTGAAACCGGTGAAATACCAAAAATCGCTGTTCTGGCGAAAAGGGTATTCGCTATCATTGCTGCGGGTCGCTTCCGGTGCGGCAAAAATGACCGCCGCGCTGGCCGGTGCCATTTTTGCCAGCAGCGCCTGGCGACGGCGCACAAACTCTTGCTGGGTCATCAGCTTCTCCTGAATGCAGTCCATTTAATTCCGGCCCGTCCGACTAATGCAGGGTCGGTTTTTTGACTTCCACTGCGGTTGGCATTACGCGGGTAAAGGTGTCATGACAGAGCAGCGCCGCAACGCGCACGTACTCAATCACCTCTTCCAGCGACTGTTCCAACTCTTCCTGGTCTTCATCTTCATCATAGCCGAGCTGAGCAATGGTGCGCAGATCGTCAATGGCTTCACCGGTTTCCCCTTTCACTTTGTCGAGCTTAGGCTGTGATACGCCCAGGCCAAGCAGAAAATGGTTCACCCAGCCAGCCAGCGCATCAGCGCGGTCAAACACGGTGATATCGTCATCTTCCGGCAGATAAAGTTGAAACAGGAAGCCGTCTTCTTCCAGCGTGTCGCTGGTTGCCTGATGCAGCTGAGTAAGCGGCTGCGCCAGTGATTGCGAAAAGGCCATCCCTTCGTTAGTTAAGTCATGTACCAGGGCCTGCCAGCTACTGTCCTTGTTGCCACCGCAGAGAATTCCGCTAATCAGGCCATGCATTTCAGCAGGCGTCATGCCTACTCCCTGCTGCGTCATTGCTGAAGCCAGCGTGTCATAGCCCGGCATTGTGTTTGATAGTGACATACGTTTTGGTCATCGTTGGCTGGATAAGTTCGTGTTATGCTACCACCAGGTGCCTCTTTGATTCCAGAAAGGGGTTGTTTCTTCTGCCAGGGGTAGTTATAGTTGCGCCGCTCCCAAGCCTTTGAGCAGTAAGGGAGATTGGCGGCGAAGTAATCAGTCAGGATGGTTTTATGTCTGCACAGCCCGTAGATATCCAAATTTTTGGCCGTTCTTTAAGAGTGAATTGTCCGCCTGAACAGCAAGATGCGCTGAATCTGGCTGCCGAAGACCTTAATCAGCGGTTGCAGGATCTGAAAGTTCGCACTAGAGTCACCAATACCGAACAATTGGTGTTTATCGCTGCACTGAATATTTGTCATGAACTGGCGCAGGAAAAAATGAAAACCCGCGATTATGCCAGTAACATGGAGCAGCGTATCCGGATGCTTCAGCAGACCATTGAGCAGGCGCTGCTTGAACAAGGTCGCATTACGGAGCGAACCGGAGCCCAATTCGAATAACACATCAGCGTTATCTGTGATACAGTGACGGTGAAGTAAAAAATTCTCTGAGATGTTTGCAAGCGGGCCAGTCCCCTGAGCCGATATTTCATACCAAACAGAGTGTGGCGCTCTGCTACCTGTGAGCATGCTCGGTCCGTCCGAGAAGCCTGATGGTAGCGACGGTACATTCACCTTGAACCAAGGGTTCAAGGGTTACAGCCTGCGGCGGCATCTCGGAGATTCCCTTCTTTACCTTGCATTATCCCCCGGTCATCAGCTCTCACCCTGAGGGTCAAAATTCCCCTTACCGTATGGCAATATCCTTCTCTGTTAGTGTAAAACTACAGGCTGTTTGTCGTGGTTTCAGTTTGTTAACGCGATAGCCCTGACGCGCCTTTTTGCTTAACTGATACGGTAAAACCTATGAACCCCAGCCTTCTTGACCGGCAGGATATCCGCACTCACGTACGTCACTTGCGTCGTGGATTAACGTCAGAGCAACAGCAGCAGGCTGCCATCCATGTTGCCGAACACGCCCTAAATTTCCCCGCCATCCAGCAGGCCAAAAAAATCGCCCTCTTTCTCTCTTTCGATGGCGAGCTGAACACACGGCCGCTGATTGCTAAATTCTGGCAACATAATCAGCGGGTTTATCTGCCGGTGCTGCATCCTTTTTCTAAAGGCCAGCTGCTTTTCTTCCGTTACGATACTGATACCGTGCTTACGCCAAATCGTCTGGGCATTCCTGAACCGCCGTTAGATATTCGCAATCTGGCAACGTTGAGCGAGCTGGATGTGTTGATGGTGCCGCTGGTCGCTTTTGACAATCAAGGACAGCGACTGGGCATGGGGGGCGGATTTTACGATCGTACGCTGCAAAACTGGCAGCAGCATAATGTTTTGCCGATTGGCCTGGCGCATGACTGCCAGCAGGTTGAGGCACTGCCAGTGGCCGATTGGGACGTCCCGCTGAAAGCGATAATCACGCCGTCAAAACTGTGGCAGTGGTAAAGGTGAGGAGAATCGCTTCTCCTCACGCAGGCAGTTAGTAGAGCAGACGTGCGCGGATGGTTCCCGGGATAGCTTTCATTAGCTGTAGCGCGGTGTTTGCTACATCCTGAGGCGCATCAATATCAATCACGACATAGCCCATCTGCGGCGTGGTTTGCAGGTACTGTGCCGCGATGTTGACGCCCTGACCGGCGAATATGTTGTTGATGGCGGTCAGAACGCCCGGACGGTTCTCGTGGATGTGCAGCAGGCGGCTTTGCTGGCCATGCATCGGCAGGGAAACTTCCGGGAAGTTCACCGCAGACAGCGTTGAACCATTGTCAGAGTATTTCGCCAGCTTACCGGCCACTTCAATACCGATATTTTCCTGTGCTTCCTGAGTCGATCCACCGATATGCGGCGTCAGGATCACGTTGTCGAATTCACACAGTGGTGAATTGAACGGGTCGCTGTTTGTGGCAGGCTCTTCCGGGAACACGTCAATCGCCGCGCCCGCCAGATGCTTATCAGCCAGCACTTTGCACAGCGCGGGGATATCGACCACGGTGCCGCGGGAGGCGTTAATAAGCAGCGAGCCCGGTTTCATCATGGCCAGCTCTTCAGCACCCATCATATTCTGCGTTGAAGCCGTTTCCGGCACGTGCAGGCTGACGACGTCGCTCATATTCAGCAGTTCTGACAGGTAGCGCACCTGCGTTGCATTACCCAACGGCAGCTTGCTTTCGATATCGTAGAAATAGACATGCATACCTAAGCTTTCTGCCAGCACGCCCAGCTGCATACCGATATGGCCGTAGCCAATGATGCCCAGCTTTTTGCCGCGAGCTTCATAAGACCCAACGGCCAGTTTGTTCCAGATGCCGCGATGCGCTTTGGCATTCGCCGCTGGCACGCCGCGCAGCATCAGCAGCAGTTCGCCGATAACCAGTTCAGCGACGGATCGGGTATTGGAGAAAGGCGCGTTAAAGACCGGAATTCCTCGCTTAGCCGCGGCGTTCAGATCGACCTGATTGGTTCCGATGCAGAAACAGCCTACCGCTACCAGCTTCTCAGCCGCCGCAAAAATGTCTTCGGTGAGATGGGTACGCGAGCGAATGCCGATAAAATGCGCGTCGCGGATGGACTCTTTCAGCGTTTCGCTGTCCAGTGCACCCTTATGAAATTCGATGTTGGTATAGCCAGACGCCCGCAGATTCTCTACCGCGCTCTGATGCACGCCTTCGACCAACAGGAACTTAATCTTGTCTTTCTCCAGTGATACTTTTGCCATTTCCCGACCCTATTTAGCAGACTTCAGAAGTGGCTGGTTACCCCGTGGGTAATAAGCCAGCCTTCTGTCAAAATATCAAAATTTACGCGCGCGGCAATACAAACGATTGCCTGGGGTGCAGTACTGCGGAGAAAAGCATCCCTCTAAATCAACAGATAATCACGATGCGCAGACCTTCATCAGCAGGATCGCCCTGTCTGAGAAAATTATGTGACATAAGTCACCGAATTTGGCCTGTAAAATAAAAGATGTTTTTTATTAAAAATTAACCGACGCGGCCATCGCGCCGGTAAGATCATTTTTGTATGGTTTTTACGCCGCTGGCGGTGCCAATCAATGCGATATCAGCAGAACGGGTGGCGAACAAGCCAACGGTAACCACCCCAGGCAGAGCATTGATCGCCTTTTCCAGCGCGACGGCATCCAGTATATGTAAATTATGCACGTCCAGGATGACATTGCCGTTATCGGTAACGACCTGCTGACGGTACTCGGGCAGACCGCCCAACTTCACCAGTTCTCGCGCGACGAAGCTACGCGCCATCGGAATAACCTCTACCGGCAGCGGGAACTTGCCAAGCACGTCGACCTGCTTGGATTCATCGGCGATACAGACAAATTTATCTGCAACCGCAGCAATGATTTTTTCACGGGTCAGGGCTGCGCCACCGCCTTTGATCATCTGCATAAAGCCGTTGATTTCGTCGGCACCATCAACATAGACCGACAGGGAATCGACCTCATTCAGATCGAAAACGGGGATCCCCAGGCTTTTCAACCGCAATGTTGAGGCGTCCGAACTGGATACCGCCCCTTCAATTTGCTGTTTCATCGATCCCAGAGCATCAATGAAGTGCGCGGCGGTAGAGCCGGTACCCACACCAACGATGGTGCCGGGTTGAACGTATTGCAGAGCGGCCCAACCAACGGCTTTTTTCAGTTCATCCTGCGTCATGGTAAATTTAAAATCCGTGCTGCTGTTGTGTGGCGGTAGTATAAAACAACCACCCAAAAAAAATCCCTGTTCACGGCGGATTTGTTGACAGTCTGGAAGCCAGCTCGCAGCCTTGTGGGATAAACGCTTCATTGCACAGGGCAAAATGACAAAAATGTGGCATAGTGCAAACTTCACACCTGAAAGAGAGTTAAACGAACAATGAAACGCCCGGATTATCGAACGCTTCAGGCGCTGGATGCAGTGATCCGCGAGCGCGGTTTTGAACGTGCAGCGCAAAAGCTTTGTATTACTCAGTCGGCCGTTTCCCAACGCATCAAACAGTTGGAAAATATGTTCGGCCAGCCGTTGCTGGTACGTACCGTTCCACCCCGCCCTACTGAGCAGGGACAAAAATTGCTGGCCTTACTGCATCAGGTCGAGCTGCTGGAAGAAGAATGGCTGGGCGACGAGAACAGCGGTACGACGCCTTTGCTGCTGTCGCTGGCGGTCAATGCCGACAGTCTGGCAACCTGGCTGCTGCCCGCGCTGAAAACCGTCCTGACGGATTCTCCCGTGCGCCTTAATTTACAGGTAGAAGACGAAAGCCGTACCCAGGAACGGCTGCGTCGTGGTGAAGTTGTCGGCGCGGTCAGTATCCAGCCTCAGCCGCTGCCTAGCTGCCTCGTCGATCGGTTAGGGGCGCTGGATTACCTCTTTGTGGGTTCAAAAGAGTTTGCCGCCCGCTATTTCCCGAATGGCGTGACGCGCTCTGCGCTGCTGAAAGCGCCAGCGGTCGCTTTTGATCATCTTGATGATATGCATCAGGCTTTTTTACAGCAGAATTTCGATCTGTCGCCGGGTAGCGTGCCCTGCCATATCGTCAACTCTTCAGAGGCTTTTGTGCAGCTGGCGCGGCAGGGAACAACCTGCTGTATGATCCCGCATCTGCAAATTGAACGCGAGCTGGCGGAAGGCGATCTGATCGATTTAACACCGGGCCTGTTTCAGCGCCGTATGCTTTACTGGCACCGCTTTGCCCCGGAAAGCCGCCTGATGCGTAAAGTGACCGATGCGCTGATTGCACACGGGCATCGCGTACTGCGTCAAAGCGAATAAAATTAAAGGGCCGGATGGCCCTTTGGTACAGCTGTCGTACAAGCTGCTACGGATTACGTTTCAGCTCAAACACCACATCAACCTGATCGTCAAAATGAATACTCTGCTGCTCGTAGGTCTGCGCGGCGGAGGTCATTGGCGCGGCGTCAGCAGCTTTAAACATTCTGGCCACCGGCATCGGCTGATAGTTGGCAACGTGGTAGCGGATGCTGTAGACCGGCCCTAACTGAGTGTTAAAGCCTTTCGCCAGCGCACCTGCCTGCTGAGTGGCATTCTCGATAGCGGCCTGACGGGCTTTATCACGGTAGCTGTCAGGGTTCGCCACGCCCAGCTCCACGGAGCGGATTTCATTCAGACCGGACTTCAACGCCCCATCCAACAGCTCATTCAACTTGTCCAGCTGGCGTAGCGTGACCTGAACCTGACGTACGGCACGATAGCCTTTCAGCTCTGATTTACCGTCTTTCAGATAATCATATTCAGGCTGAGTACGCAGGTTAGCAGCATTAATATCTTTCTTCTCAATGCCGTTTTTTTGCAGAAAATCGAAATACTGGGCGACGCGCGCGTCAGCCTGCTTTTTCGCTTCTGAAGCATCTTTTGATGACACACTGACTTCTATTGCCAGCGTGGCAATATCAGGCGTAGCGTCTACGCTGGCCTGGCCTGATGTCACCACGTGCGGGCCATTGGGTAATTCATCAGCCATTGCTGCGGCAGGTAGAACAGACAATCCAACTATTGCGGCCAGAGCCGATTTTGTAAGCTTCACTGAATTCCTCCATGGGATTTAATCACATCCGGGCAGAAAACGGACGGCACGAACCGCCAGTCAATTGTTCCGTTATAGTGCAACAGCTTATGTTAGTGCCTGAATCGCTCTCCGACTATGATCTCCATTCCTGGAGTACGTTTCTTTACAACCAGCCTAACGCCTGAAGAGCCAGTTTTAACGCAATCGCCCACATTACCAGCCCAACCACCAGGTTAATAACACGCTGAGACGTCGCGGTGTTTAATCGGGGAGAGAGCCAGGCTGCCAGCAGCGCCAGACTGAAAAACCACAGCAGCGAAGCGCTGGCCGAGCCGAGCGCAAACCAGCGGCGAGATTCGGCAGGTAATTGTCCGCCCAGGCTTCCGAGCACCATAAAGGTGTCAATATAGACATGCGGATTAAGCCAGGTGACGGCCATCATTGTTGCGACAATTCGCCAGCGCCCCTGCCTCAGCGCGTTAGCGCTGGCCAGTTCAATATTACCGCTGGCGGCGGTACGTAAGGCACCCAGACCATACCAGAGCAGAAACAGTACCCCGCCCCATGTCACCAGGTTAAGCAGCAACGGTGACTGCGTTAATAATGCGCTGCCGCCAAATACCCCGGCGCAAATCAATACAATATCGCTTAGCGTGCAGAGACCTGCCGTCATCAAATGATACTGTCTGCGAACGCCCTGGTTCATCACGAACGCGTTTTGTGGCCCCAAAGGCAGGATCAGCGCGGCACCCAACGCCATCCCCTGGAAAAAAACAGAAATCATGGTCTATTCCTCAATCTTAACCTGGTGGCGGCGAGTTTATAGCGAGGTTAACATTAGAGGAAATGGAAAGAACTTATGGTTTATCAGAATAGCTAATGATGCAGAACTAAAAAAAGAGCGGCACTGATGTCCGCTCTTCTGAGAAGATTATCGGGCAAAATCGTCTGATATTACTTAGAAGTCACCGGTTCTGCTTTGCTTAACGTCTGCGCGTCAGCCTCTTCTTTTGGCTCAGCCGTTTTATCCTGATGCAGGTGAACATCCATCTGCGGATAAGGAATGCCTATATTGTTAGCATCCAGCGTACGCTTGAAGTTTTTCATCAGATCCCAGTAAACATTTTGCAGATCGCCCGCATTGCTCCAGCAGCGCACCACAAAGTTCACTGATGATGCTGCCAGTTCATTCAGCCCAATCTGAACGCCCATATCCTGGAGAACACGCGGATCGGCATCAACCACTTCGCGCAACAGTTTAAGCACCCGATCGACATCCGCGTCATAGGCCACACCGATAATGAATTCATTACGGCGCACCGGCTCGCGGGAATAGTTAACGATATTACCAGCAATGATTTTACCGTTTGGCACGACGACCGTCTTACCATCGGCTGATTTCAGCGTAGTCGAGAAAATCTGTACGTTCTGTACGGTTCCCATTACGCCGATATCGATAAAGTCACCGGTACGGAAAGGACGGAAGATCACCAGCAGTACGCCTGCGGCCAGGTTACTCAGCGCACCCTGCACCGCCAGACCTGCGGCCAGACCAATTGCGCCTAACAGTGCAATCACCGAGGCCGTTTGCACGCCGACACGGTTTAATGCGGCGGTCAGCGTAAAGGCGATGATGCCATAACGGGCAATGGCCGCCAGGAAGTCGCATACGGTTGTATCGATATGTCGTGCTTTAAGCACTTTATTCAGTGCGTTAGAGACAATTTTTGCAACCAATACGCCAATGATAATGATGATTATTGAGGCAACAATATTGACCGCATAGCTCAGTAGCAGTGCCTGGTTATGAACCAGCCAGCTACCCGCTCGGTTAACGCCATCTACTACGTTTAGATCTTCCATCTGATTATCCTGTTGTTGCTCTCAACTGAGCGTTCGCAGTTATTCATTGCCAGGCAATGCTGACATCCCAAACAACAAGCGTAACCAAAAATGGGGCGTACTGCCAAATATCCAGTGAAATTAATAATTTGTTACCTGACGGGCAAAAAAAAGACCCCATAAAGGGGCCTTTTATTCAGCAAGACGTTTTCGCTTAAAGCACGTCTACCGCATTCAGCTCTTTGAATGCCTGTTCCAGACGAGTAATCATTGAAGTCTGGGCAGAACGCAGCCATACACGCGGATCGTAGTATTTTTTGTTTGGCTTATCAGCGCCTTCCGGGTTACCCAGCTGGGCCTGAAGGTAGCCTTCGTTCTTTTTGTAGTATTGCAGGATGCCGTCCCAGGTCGCCCATTGGGTGTCGGTATCGATATTCATTTTAATCACGCCGTAGCCGATTGACTCTTCAATCTCAGCAGCGGAAGAACCAGAACCACCGTGGAAAACGAAATCCAGCGAGTTATGCGGCAGGTTATGTTTTTTGGTCACATATTCCTGAGAATCACGCAGGATGGTTGGGGTCAGCTTGACGTTGCCTGGCTTATAAACACCGTGTACGTTGCCGAAAGAGGCCGCAATGGTGAAGCGTGGGCTGATAGCGTTCAGCTTGGTGTAAGCGTAATCAACATCTTCTGGCTGAGTGTACAGTGCAGAAGCATCCATATGGCTGTTGTCTACGCCATCTTCTTCACCGCCGGTACAGCCCAATTCGATTTCCAGCGTCATGTCGATTTTCGCCATGCGTGCCAGATATTTGCTGCTGATTTCGATGTTTTCTTCCAGAGACTCTTCTGACAGATCGATCATGTGAGAAGAGAACAGTGGTTTACCTGTTTTGGCAAAGTGAGCTTCACCGGCATCCAGCAGACCATCGATCCACGGCAGCAGTTTTTTCGCGCAGTGGTCAGTGTGCAGGATAACTGGCACACCGTAGTGCTCAGCCATCTGATGAACGTGATGCGCACCAGAGATAGCGCCCAGAATTGCCGCAGCCTGTGGCTTATCGGATTTCAGGCCTTTGCCGGCAATAAATGCCGCACCGCCGTTAGAGAACTGGATGATGACCGGCGCTTTTACTTTCGCAGCGGTTTCCAGAACGGCGTTGATTGAGTCAGTGCCCACGCAGTTAACGGCTGGCAGAGCGAATTTGTTTTCTTTGGCGACTTGGAAGATCTTCTGTACGTCATCACCGGTGACAACGCCTGGTTTTACGAAATCAAAAATTTTAGACATGTCTTTTGTCCTGTTTCGTCGGTCGTAGTAAGAGATTCTGTACCTGATAGTCAGGTCAATCGTTCAGGCGGGAGCAAAACTCCCGCCCCAGAGATTACTGTTTTGCACGCTCTTCCAGCATGGCTACTGCTGGCAGTTTTTTGCCTTCCACGAACTCCAGGAATGCACCGCCGCCGGTAGAAATGTAGGAAATTTTGTCTTCGATGCCGAAGAGGTCGATTGCTGCCAGCGTATCACCGCCGCCTGCGATAGAGAATGCGTCGCTGTCTGCAATGGCTTTCGCGACGATTTCAGTGCCCTTACGGAAGTTAGGGAACTCAAACACGCCCACCGGGCCATTCCACAGGATGGTTTTGGCTTCTTTCAGCAGCTTAGCCATGGCTTCAGCAGTTTCGTCGCCAAAGTCCATGATCTCTTCGTTGTCTTGCACTTCGCTGACTTTTTTGACGGTAGAAGGCGCAGTTTCGGAGAACTCGGTGCCGACGCGGGAATCCGTTGGAACCGGAATTTTGAACTCATCACGCAGTTTTTTGGCTGCATCAACGAAATCAGGTTCGTACAGTGACTTGCCTACGTTGTTATCGATAGCCACGAAGGTGTTAGCGATACCGCCGCCAACGATGACCGTATCCGCAATTTTAACCAGTGAATTCAGTACGTCGAACTTGGTAGACACTTTAGAACCGCCGACGACGGCAACCATTGGGCGCTCAGGGCTTTTCAGGGCTTTACCCAGCGCTTCCAGCTCGTCTGCCAGCAGCGGGCCAGCACAGGCGACAGGGGCAAATTTACCAACGCCGTGAGTAGAGGCCTGCGCGCGGTGCGCCGTACCAAAGGCATCCATGACATATATGTCGCACAGCGCAGCATATTTTTTAGCGAGCGTTTCGTCGTCTTTCTTTTCGCCTTTGTTAAAGCGCACGTTTTCCAGAACGACCAGCTCACCGTCTGCAATTTCAACGCCGTCCAGATAATCTTTCGCCAGGCGAACTGGAGATGAAAGTTTATCTTTCAGATAGTTAACCACCGGAAGCAGTGAGAATTCTTCATTATATTCACCTTCGGTCGGACGACCAAGGTGAGAGGTTACCATCACTTTTGCGCCCTGCTTCAGGGCCGCTTCGATAGTCGGCAGTGAAGCACGGATACGTGCATCTGAAGTCACTTTCCCTTCTTTCACTGGCACATTCAAATCGGAACGAATCAGTACGCGTTTCCCGGCAAGATCCAAATCGGTCATTTTAATTACTGACATGGTGAGTCCTCTCGTTGATTCTCTAAATTTTAAAGGCGCAATCCGCGCCCTGGCTGAAACCGCTTGCGGCCATGGCTAACGTCGTGTCAATCATTCGGTTAGCAAAGCCCCACTCGTTGTCGCACCAGACCAGCGTCTTGATCAGGTGCTGACCGCTGACCCGCGTTTGGGTGCCGTCCACAATGGCACTGTGCGGATCGTGGTTAAAATCTATGGAGACTAACGGTAATTCCGTATAGTCAACTATACCACTAAATGTTTCTTCCGAGGCATTTTGCAGCAGCGCGTTGACCTCGCAGGCCCGTACCGCAGCCCGTACGCTGACGCTTAAATCAATTGCCGTCACGTTAATCGTAGGCACGCGCACGGCGATGGCTTCAAAGCGATCGTTAAATTTCGGAAAAATACGCGTAATGCCTGCGGCAAGGCGCGTATCCACCGGAATGATCGACTGGCTGGCCGCACGAGTACGCCGTAAATCGGTGTGGTAGGCATCAATAACCTGCTGGTCGTGCATGGCAGAGTGGATAGTGGTTACCGTGCCTGACTCGATGCCGAAGGCGTCATCCAGCAGTTTGATAATCGGAATAATACAGTTAGTGGTACAGGAGGCGTTGGAGACGATCAGGTCGTGGGGCTTGAGTTCTTTTTCGTTCACGCCAAAGACCACGGTGGCGTCAAGGTCGTTTCCACCGGGATGGGAAAACAGCACTTTTTTAGCGCCGGCGGCAAGATGAGCTTCGCCATCAGCCCGGCTGCCAAACACGCCGGTGCAATCAAGAACGATATCAACATTAAGCTCGCGCCAGGGAAGATCGGCGATTTCTGCACGATGCAAAATACGAATGGTATCTTCGCCCACCCACAGCAGATCTCGCTCCTGACGAACGTCCCAGGCAAACCGCCCGTGGCTGGTATCGTATTTTAACAGGTGCGCCATGCCTGCCGCTTCCGCCAGTTCATTAATGGCCACAATGGTAATTTCAGCGCGGCGTCCGGTTTCATAAAGCGCACGCAGTACGTTACGCCCAATGCGACCAAATCCGTTTATGGCAATGCGAACCGTCATATCACTCCTGCAGCAAAATTCAGTGCAAAACTGGAACGTTAGCCTGAGGCAGACGTTTACATTTGTACAGGGAATTTTTGCGCCTTCAATCCTGCATTCGATTCCAATCCCGTCAGTCGATACGCGGACTGAAACGGTTCAGCTACAATAAAGACAATACGGAATAATTGGAATGAGTTAGATCAATCCCAGGTTAAAAATCTGACCCGGATCACATTCGGGGAAAGAGTGGTCAAAAAACATCCCATTAATATCGCATTGCAGAGTCAGGCAGGCTGGTGCGATCGCGCATTCCGATCAGCACAAACTTAGCATACGCCAGGGCGAAACTGCTCTCTCGCCGCTTAAATGAGATTTTTCCCAGTCATTTTATGTTAATAGCGAAATTCATACGCAACGAACAGAAATAACCGCAACGCGAAAAGGAACCTGTTGCAGCCGTGAGGTGGCAGTGAATGCTAAGGGTTTTAGGCAGGCTCGCCTGCCTGAGCAGGCGAGCCTGACGTCTTACAGCAGCGCTTTCGCTTTAGCGACAACGTTATCCACGGTGAAGCCAAAGATTTCAAACAGCTTCTCGGCTGGTGCTGACTCACCGAAGGTGGTCATGCCAACGATAGCGCCGTTCAGGCCGGTGTATTTGAACCAATAATCAGCAATACCCGCTTCGATAGCAACGCGCGCGCTAACCGCTTTCGGCAGCACGGCTTCGCGGTAAGCAGCATCCTGCTTGTCAAACGCATCGGTAGACGGCATAGAAACCACGCGAGCCTTACGGCCTTCCGCAGTCAGACGATCGTACGCGGCAACCGCCAGCTCAACTTCAGAACCGGTAGCAATCAGGATGACTTCTGGCTGACCTGCGCAATCTTTCAGCACATAAGCACCGCGCGCAACGTTAGCCAGCTGCTCAGCATCACGATCCTGCTGCGCCAGATTCTGACGGGAGAAGATCAGCGCGGTTGGGCCGTCGTGACGTTCGATAGCATATTTCCAGGCTACGGCTGATTCCACCTGGTCACACGGACGCCATACGCTCATGTTTGGCGTCACGCGCAGGCTGGCAAGCTGTTCTACCGGCTGGTGAGTTGGACCATCTTCGCCCAGACCAATGGAGTCATGGGTATAGACCATAACCTGGCGAATTTTCATCAGCGCGGCCATACGGGCAGCATTTCGAGCGTATTCCACAAACATCAGGAACGTTGCGGTATAAGGCAGGAAACCGCCGTGCAGCGTAATGCCATTCGCGATCGCCGTCATACCGAACTCGCGTACGCCATAATGAATATAGTTGCCTGCGGCATCTTCATTGATTGGCTTAGAGCCGGACCACATGGTCAGGTTGCTTGGCGCGAGGTCAGCGGAACCGCCCAGATATTCTGGCAGCAGCTTGCCGAAGGCTTCCAGCGCGTTCTGAGAAGCTTTACGGCTGGCAATTTTAGCTGGGTTCGCCTGCAGCTGTTCGATGAACTTCTGCGACTCATTCTGCCAGTTTTCCGGCAGTTCGTTTTTAACACGACGCTGGAATTCGAGGGCCAGCTCAGGATGCGCTTTCGCGTAGGCGGCGAACTTTTCATTCCACGCAGCTTCTTTCGCCTGACCGGCCTCTTTCGCGTCCCACTGAGCGTAAATGTCCTGTGGGATTTCGAATGGCGCATGGCTCCAGCCCAGTTGCTTACGGGTCAGTGCGATCTCTTCATCACCCAGCGGTGCGCCGTGTGAATCGTGCGTGCCGGCTTTGTTTGGTGAGCCAAAGCCAATCACGGTTTTGCACATCAGCAGAGAAGGCTTATCGCTGACCGCTTTGGCTTCTTCAACGGCTTTACGGATAGCTTCCGCGTCGTGACCGTCCACGCCACGAACAACGTGCCAGCCATAAGCTTCGAAACGCGCCGCGGTATCATCGGTGAACCAGCCGTCGATATGGCCGTCGATAGAGATGCCGTTGTCGTCATAGAAAGCAACCAGCTTGCCCAGTTTCAGCGTGCCCGCCAGCGAGCAAACTTCATGAGAGATGCCTTCCATCATGCAGCCGTCGCCCATAAACACATAGGTGTTGTGGTCAACAACGTCGTGGCCCGGACGGTTGAACTGCGCGGCCAGAGTACGCTCGGCAATCGCCATACCGACAGCGTTAGCAATACCCTGTCCCAGCGGACCCGTGGTGGTTTCAACGCCTGCGGTGTAACCGAACTCCGGGTGGCCTGGCGTTTTGGAGTGCAGCTGACGGAAGTTAGCCAGTTCAGCAATCGGCAGATCGTAGCCGCTGAGGTGCAGCAGGCTATAAATCAGCATCGAACCGTGGCCGTTTGACAGCACGAAACGGTCGCGATCGGCCCACAGAGGATTCGTCGGGTTGTGATTCAGGAAGTCACGCCACAGAACCTCAGCAATATCCGCCATACCCATAGGCGCGCCCGGGTGGCCAGATTTGGCTTTCTGTACAGCATCCATACTTAGTGCGCGAATGGCGTTCGCAAGCTCTTTACGAGAAGACATGTTCTACTCCAGATCGGATTAAACGCTTCGCCGTCCTTAACCTATTTTAATCAATGAGTTATCAGGCAAAGTGGTAAAAGTCGACCCTCAATGTACATGAAAGGGGGGTAACATGTACATGGCGAAAAGTGCAAAAAACCCGGTCCAAACTTGCGTTTTTTGCCCGTCGCAACTATGCATTTGTACGCTGTACGGTTATAACGTTTACTTCTTAGTCACACTTTTTCCCTGCTATTTAGCGGCAGGTGATTGTTTTTTATTACCTTGTTATGGAATGGATGAAAATATATGAAACTCCCTGCTTCATTACTGGCTCTGACCGTTGCCACCGCACTTTCTGGTTGTCAGAATTTTGACAGCAATGCCCTGCTCCAGTCGGGTGCCCAGGCTTATCAGGCTGCCTCACTCAGCGATGCGCAGGTAAAAGAACTCAGTGTGAAATCCTGCGAGCAAATGGATAGCGAGGCACAAATTGCCCCTGCCGACAGCGTTTATACCCAGCGTCTGAATAAAATTGCCGCCGCGCTTGGCGATAATATTAACGGCACGCCGGCAAACTATAAGGTCTACGTCACGAAGGATGTTAATGCCTGGGCGATGGCGAACGGCTGTATCCGTGTCTACAGCGGTTTAATGGATATGATGACCGACAACGAAGTGGAAGGCGTACTGGGCCATGAAATGGGTCACGTTGCGCTGGGGCACACGCGTCGGGCGATGCAGGTGGCTTACGGCACGACGGCAGCACGCTCTGCTGCGGCCTCCGTTGGCGGTATTGCTGCTACGCTGTCAGCCTCGCAGCTGGGCGACCTGGGCGAGAAACTGGTGAATGCACAGTTCTCACAAAAACAGGAATCGCAGGCGGATGATTACTCATTTGATCTGTTGAAAAAGCGCGGCATCAACCCAGAAGGGCTGGAAACCAGTTTTGAAAAACTGGCGAAACTGGAAGGCAGCAACAGCAGTACAATGTTTGACTCCCATCCTTCCTCTGCTTCCCGTGCACAGCATATTAAGGAGCGGATTGCGGCAGGAAAATAATGACAAAGGCCAGCCACGCGCTGGCCTTTGATTGTTGACCTGATAGTGCCGTGAGAAACGCAAGCGGGCCCTGGGGCTTTATTCGCCTTTGTTCACTGCCTGCACATGCAGCATATCCAGCGCCAGCGTCGCCGCCGCCAGAGAGGTCAAATCAGACTGATCGTAACCCGGCGCGACCTCTACCAGATCCATTCCCACAATATTTAACCCTTGCAGACCGCGTACCAGCTTGGTTGCTTTGTCAGTCGTTAATCCACCGATCACTGGCGTGCCCGTACCTGGCGCATGCGCCGGATCCAGACAATCGATATCAAAAGTCAGGTACACCGGCATATCGCCAACGATCTGTTTCACCTGGGCAATGATGTCATCAACGCTGCGATCGTTGATCTGCGCTGCGTCGAGCACGTTAAAGCCCAGAGAATCATCGAACTCGGTACGAATACCAATCTGCACGGAATGAGCAGGATCGATCAGGCCTTCCTGCGGCGCCGTGTAGAACATCGTGCCGTGGTCAAACGTTGGGCCGTTGGAATAAGTGTCGGTATGGGCATCAAAATGCACCAGCGCCATTTTCCCGAAATGCTTCGCGTGGGCGCGCAGCAGCGGCAGCGTTACATAGTGGTCGCCGCCGAAGGTCAGCATACGCTTACCATTAGCCAGCAGCTTTTCAGCATGCGCCTGCAATTTATCCGACAGATCCTGTGAATCGCCAAACGCGTAAACCAGATCGCCGCAATCAATCACTTTCAGGCGCTGACGCAGATCGAACTTCCACGGCCAGCGGCAGCCTTCCCAGGCCAGGTTGGTAGAAATTTGACGGATGGCGCCCGGGCCAAGGCGGCTGCCAGGGCGGCCCGACGTCGCCGCATCAAAAGGCACACCGGTAATGACCCATTCTGCGTCGCTGTCGTAAGGCTGAAAGTTAACCGGGAAACGCATAAAACCAAACGCGTTTGAAACCAGGGAGTTGTCGTATTGATTGCCGAGAGTGTTATTCATTGCCAATCCTCTTTTGCTGTTGGCCAGTAGGCGCGTAAAAGTAAAGATGAAAAAAATCCCCGCCGCGTCGTTAAGCCCGACGAGGAAGGGATTGATAACCGTATTGCCTGAGCCGGGCAGCGTGCCGGCCCACAATCAGCGCGTTTCGCTAATCAGCTGGCCTACTCATCTTCCAGATAAGTGTAGCCGTACAGACCCGCTTCAAACTCTTCGATAAACTGCGCACGGAGATCGTCATCCAGATCGCTCTCTTTGATCTGTTTACGGAAGTGCGTTAACAGCTCCTGCGGATCCAGCTGAACGTATTCAAGCATGTCCGCGACGGTGTCGCCTTCATCAGACAGCTGAACATCCACGCGACCGTCTGCATAAGCAAAGACGTCCACCGCTTCGGTATCGCCGAACAGGTTATGCATGTTGCCCAGAATTTCCTGATAGGCACCGACCATAAAGAAGCCCAGCATCGGTGGATTATCCACATCGTACTGCGGCATCGGCATGGTGGTTGCAATACCGTCACCGTCAACATAATGGTCGATCGTGCCGTCGGAGTCACAGGTAATGTCCAGCAATACCGCGCGGCGTTCCGGAGACTTATTCAGGCCTTCAAGCGGCAGCACCGGGAACAGCTGATCGATACCCCACGCGTCCGGCATTGACTGGAACAGCGAGAAGTTAACGTAAATCTTATCCGCCATCCGTTCCTGAAGCTCATCAATAATGGGACGGTGAGCACGGTTGCTCGGATCCAGGTGCTGCTGAATGTAGTTACAAATACTCAGATACAGCTGCTCTGCCCAGGCACGCTGCTTGAGGTCGTAAGTGCCTTGCGAATAGCCGGTGTGAATATCGTACAGATCCATCTGGCTGTCGTGCAGCCATTCACGCAGTGAGCGACGATTGTTCGGCTCATGCATTTCCTGCCAGGTATCCCACATGCTGATGATAGGGCGTGGAGCCTCACCAGCAGGCGCCTGCGGAGTACTGAATTCATTGCGTTCAACACCAATGATGTTCGATACCAGTACCGTGTGGTGTGCAGTAACCGCACGACCGGACTCGGTGATCACCGTCGGATGTGGCAGGTCATGTTCATCGCATGCCGCGCCAATTGCCCAAATAACATTGTTGGCATATTCGTTCAGGCCGTAGTTTACCGAGCAGTCGGACTGTGAACGCGTTCCTTCATAGTCCACGCCCAGACCGCCGCCGACGTCAAAGCACTGAATGTTGACGCCAAGCTTCGCCAGTTCGACGTAGAAACGGGCTGATTCGCGCACGCCGGTAGCGATATCGCGGATATTTGCCATCTGCGAGCCGAGATGGAAATGCAGAAGTTGCAGGCTTTCCATCCGCCCTGCTTCACGCATAATATCCACCAGCTTCAGCACCTGAGTCGCAGACAGGCCAAATTTAGACTTCTCGCCGCCGCTGGACTGCCATTTACCGGAGCCTTGCGACGCCAGACGGGCGCGGATACCGAGGCGCGGAATAACATTCAGGCGCTCAGCTTCTTCCAGCACCATCTTCACTTCGGTCATTTTTTCCAGCACCAGATAGACCTTGTGGCCCATCTTTTCGCCGATCAGCGCCAGACGAATATATTCGCGGTCTTTATAACCGTTACAAACAATCACCGAGCGGGTCATACCTGCGTGCGCCAGAACGGCCATCAGCTCTGCTTTTGAACCGGCTTCCAGGCCCAGTGGTTCGCCAGAGCTAATCAGCGATTCGATAACACGTTTGTGCTGGTTAACCTTAATGGGATACACCAGAAAGTAATCGCCACGGTAGCCGTAGCCTTCACGCGCACGTTTAAAAGCGGCGTTGATCGAGCGCAGGCGGTGTTGCAGGATCTGTGGGAAGCAAAACAGCGCTGGCAGGCGCTGGCCATCGGCTTCGCGCTCTTTCACCAGTTTTGCCAGATCGACCCGAGCTTCAGGCACGTCCGGATCGGGACAAACGCTGATATGCCCCAGCTCATTGACGTCATAATAATTATTGCCCCACCAGGCAATGTTATAGGTGCGCAGCATTTTGCTGGCATCTTGATCGCTCATGGCCACCTCCTGCATTGAACGGAGTCCACCCTGTTCGCCTGCTGACGAACCCTTGATCATCTTGTTGTCGTCAGACATCGCGAGCCTCAAATTGCAATGATGCGGAATAGTTAGCTACTATCGCAGGGAAATCCCGCGACAACAACCCAAACAATGGCGTTAAAATCAGCATAAAACGCTGAATCGCCGCCTCAGGCGATAGCATAAGTATAACATTAAACACGTAGCGGACTCCCGGTAGCGGGTCAGACCAATAGCGAATCCCTTTCAGAGAGGGACCTGAAAACGACGTTAACAGAGATTAATCGGCACTTGTCTCAAATTGATGACCGAGGGGACATCGACAAGGCGCCCGAACAGAAGAGCGAAAAGAAGAGGAATTGAGCACGCCTGGCTGGCGTAATTGACCGGCTAAACCCGTGTTCATTACTTTGATCACCGCCACTTAACACAAGTGGAAACGCCCTGAAAAGCCAGCGCGAAAAGTTCGTTGCTGACGTGCCTGCCGCTAAACCCAGCTGATCTCGGTGAAAAGCAGCGGCGTTTTATACAGCCATAACGACAGTAATGCAAAACTAAAATTTAGGGGATGGGAGCGGTGTCAGGATAATTTGACACTTTCTCGCTACAGAGAAGAGCCGTTTCGCTAAAAAGTGCTGGCAATCCGCTTAACGAGTAACCTAAAATAGCCATCCAGATGTGAATCCATCTATACTGGTTAACTTCTAAGCGTCTTAAAGCCATAGTCTGCTCATGGTTTTGCCTGAGGGGGGCGCAAAGAACCACATCCAGTGAACAGTCTGGAGTCCAGTTTTTTCGCGCTATGCAGTTGATTTCAACCCGTTTCAGTAAGGTAACGAATAAATGGCTAAACACCTTTTCACTTCCGAGTCCGTCTCAGAAGGACATCCCGATAAAATCGCCGATCAGATTTCTGATGCCGTTCTTGACGCCATTCTTGAGCAGGATCCAAAAGCACGCGTGGCTTGCGAAACCTACGTAAAGACCGGCATGGTATTGGTGGGCGGCGAGATCACCACTTCTGCATGGGTTGATATCGAAGAGATCACTCGTAACACCGTGCGTGAAATCGGCTATGTCCATTCCGACATGGGCTTTGATGCCAATTCCTGTGCAGTACTGAATGCCATCGGTAAGCAGTCGCCAGATATCAATCAGGGCGTTGACCGCGCCGATCCGCTGGAACAGGGTGCGGGCGACCAGGGCCTGATGTTCGGCTATGCGACCAACGAAACCGACGTGCTGATGCCTGCGCCAGTGACCTACGCTCACCGTCTGGTACAGCGCCAGGCCGAAGTGCGTAAAAACGGCACGCTGCCATGGCTGCGTCCGGACGCCAAAAGCCAGATCACTTTCCAGTATGATGCGGGCAAAATTGTAGGGATTGATGCGGTTGTTCTTTCCACTCAGCACGCTGAAGAGATCTCGCAGAAAGATCTGCAGGAAGCGGTGATGGAAGAGATCATCAAGCCGGTTCTGCCGACTGAGTGGATCAACGAGAGCACCAAATACCACATCAACCCAACCGGTCGTTTCGTTATCGGTGGTCCAATGGGCGACTGTGGCCTGACCGGTCGTAAAATCATCGTTGATACCTACGGCGGCATGGCGCGTCACGGCGGCGGAGCGTTTTCTGGTAAAGATCCATCAAAAGTTGACCGTTCAGCAGCTTATGCTGCGCGCTACGTAGCGAAAAACATCGTTGCTGCTGGCCTGGCGGATCGCTGTGAGATTCAGGTTTCCTACGCGATCGGCGTGGCTGAACCGACCTCTATCATGGTAGAAACCTTCGGCACCGAAAAAGTGTCTACTGAGCAACTGACTCTGCTGGTACGTGAGTTCTTCGACCTGCGTCCATACGGTTTGATCCAGATGCTGGACCTGCTGCACCCGATTTATCGTGAAACCGCAGCTTATGGTCACTTTGGTCGTGAACATTTCCCTTGGGAAAAAACCGACAAAGCCGATCAGCTGCGTGAAGCTGCTGGCCTGAAATAAGTTCAGACTCGCAGTATCGAGGGCACCTAAGGGTGCCCTTTTTGCTGTCTGCTGCTGGGTGATTGCTCATCAACTGCGAATAAAACGTTATGTCCATCCACACCAGGGAATGGAATATAGGTAAAAAAAGGGGGCTTTCGAGCGAAATTCTGTCAGAAATTAACAAAATGTTAACGGTTACAGCCGGAAACGTACGATTTATCTGACAATTAAGAATTTCCAGCCTTAACAATTGCGGTCAGAATGCGCTATTTTCAGCGCTGTCTGATAGAGGACCGTCAGGGAACTAAGAGAAGCTATTTAGCGCTATGACTAACTGGTTATAAAGCGTAAGCGCGTGTGAAAATCGTCATTTTCAGAAAGATCTGGTGTGTAACCGATTACACTGATGTGATCTGCCGCACAGTCTTACGCGCTCGGGTTTTCTAACATTTATAACAACAATATGCAGTACCACTCAAATGGAGGCTTTATGCCTGATAATAAGAAACAGAGCAGAACATCGAACAAGGCGATGACCCTTTTTGTGTGTTTTCTTGCCGCACTCGCGGGTCTGCTTTTTGGTCTGGATATCGGTGTGATTGCCGGTGCCCTGCCCTTCATCGCGAAAGATTTTAGCATCACCGCACATCAGCAAGAGTGGATCGTCAGTTCCATGATGTTTGGTGCAGCCATCGGTGCCGTCGGCAGCGGTTGGATGTCCTCTTTCCTCGGCCGTAAAAAAAGCCTGATGATCGGTGCCGTCCTGTTCGTAATTGGCTCCCTGTGGTCGGCCATGTCTCCGAATGCGGAAATGCTGATTATTGCTCGCGTGCTGCTCGGTCTGGCTGTTGGCGTCGCTTCCTACACCGCTCCGCTTTACCTCTCCGAAATCGCTCCCGAAAAAATTCGCGGCAGCATGATTTCGCTTTACCAGCTGATGATCACCATCGGTATCCTCGGTGCTTATCTTTCTGATACGGCTTTCAGCTACAGCGGCGAATGGCGCTGGATGCTCGGCGTAATTACTATCCCTGCTCTGCTGCTGCTGGTTGGCGTTTTCTTCCTGCCAAACAGCCCACGCTGGCTGGCGGCTAAAGGCAACTTCCGCGATGCGCAGCGCGTGCTCGATCGTCTGCGTGATACCAGCGAACAGGCAAAGCGTGAACTGGATGAAATTCGTGAAAGCCTGAAGATCAAACAGTCTGGCTGGAACCTGTTCCAGAACAACAGCAACTTCCGTCGCGCTGTTTATCTGGGTGTGCTTCTGCAGGTTATGCAGCAGTTCACCGGCATGAACGTCATCATGTATTACGCACCAAAAATCTTTGAAATCGCCGGTTTTACCAATACGACCGAGCAGATGTGGGGGACCGTTATCGTTGGTCTGATCAACGTGCTGGCAACCTTTATCGCGATTGGGCTGGTGGATCGCTGGGGCCGTAAACCGACGCTGAAACTGGGCTTCCTGGTAATGGCGATCGGCATGGGCGTGCTGGGAACGATGCTGCATGTCGGTATTCACTCTACCGGCGCACAGTACTTCGCAATCGGTATGTTGTTGATGTTTATCATCGGCTTCGCCATGAGCGCCGGTCCGCTGATTTGGGTACTGTGTTCAGAAATTCAGCCGCTGAAAGGCCGCGATTTCGGTATCACCGTTTCCACTGCGACCAACTGGATTGCTAACATGATCGTGGGAGCGACCTTCCTGACCATGCTGAACACCCTGGGTAATGCGAATACTTTCTGGGTCTATGCGGGTCTGAATATCGTCTTTATCCTGATTACTCTGTGGCTGATCCCGGAAACGAAAAACGTTTCTCTTGAGCACATTGAGCGTAACCTGTTGAGCGGCAAAAAGCTGCGTGACATCGGTCAGCGCGACTAAGTTTGACTGGCCGGGGAAACCCGGCCAGATTCATTGAAATCCCCTTCGCCACATCGTATTCTCTGCCGTATGAAACCCCTTCGCTTACCCATCGCCCTGCAACAAGCCGTGATGCATTCGCTGCGCGTGAAATTGCAGCTGGCTAACCAGCACCTCGAACGCAACTATCCTGAACCGAAGCTGGTTTATCAGCAGCGTGGCACTACCGCGGGCACCGCCTGGCTACAGACCTGGGAAATCCGGCTGAACCCCGTTTTGCTACTCGAAAATCAGCAGGCTTTTATTGACGAGGTGGTACCGCATGAACTCGCGCATTTATTAGTCTGGCGACACTTTGGCCGGGTTGCACCGCACGGCAAAGAATGGAAATGGATGATGGAAAGCGTGCTGGGCGTACCCGCCAGACGCACGCATCAGTTTGCTATCGAATCGGTGCGCAGCCGCGCGTTTCCCTATCGCTGCCGCTGTCAGCAGCATCAGCTAACGGTCCGTCGTCATAATCGGGTGATGCGAGGCGAAAGTGAATACCGCTGCGTGCACTGCGGCGAACGCTTGCAGCCGGGTGATTTCAGCGTGCCTGAGATCAACGTTCGCGAAAAAAATGCGCAATAATTGCGATTAGACACTCAGCAATTTCCTGTTATCTGGCGCTTCTGTTACTCTCGCCGACCTGACTGACTAACAGAATATTGGAATATGCTTCGTAAAATTATTAGCGCCTTTTCGCTCACACTGCTGCTTCCCACTTTTTTTGTCCACGCTCTGAGCCTGGACAACTATCATCAGAACAATTTCACGCAGGCTAAAGCCTATGCGGCACAGATCAATGCAGATGCGCCTGGCTCGTTCTACTGCGGCTGTAAAATCCGCTGGCAGGGTAAAAAAGGCGTGCCGGACCTGGCTTCCTGTGGTTATCAGGTGCGTAAAAATGCCAACCGTGCCAACCGAATTGAGTGGGAGCATGTTGTCCCGGCCTGGACGTTTGGCCACCAGCGTCAGTGTTGGCAGCAAGGCGGCAGAAAGCAGTGCGCGAAAGATGCAGGATACCGCCGCATTGAATCTGATTTGCATAACCTGCAACCCGCTATCGGCGAGGTAAACGGCGACCGTGGCAACTTTATGTACAGCCAGTGGAACGGCAGTGAGCATCAGTATGGCCAGTGTGAAATGAAGATCGATTTTAAAAACAAGCTGGCTGAGCCCCCTGCACGCGCACGCGGCGCGATCGCCCGTACCTGGTTTTACATGCGCGATCGGTATCAGATTGCGATGTCAAAACAGCAGACGCAGCTGATGACCGTATGGGATAAGCAATATCCGGTAACGGCATGGGAATGCGAGCGTGATAACCGCATTGCCCGCGTGCAGGGGAATCATAATCCCTATATACAGCGTGCTTGCCAGCGGTAAAATCACTGGCCTAAACTAGATGTCACTTTTTGGCCGCGCGCCCTGGCGCGGCTAACCACTTTAATCAGGATCCCCATGCGAATACCCCGCATCTATCATCCCGAGCCGCTTGTTGTCGGCAGCGAGATAGCGCTTTGCGACGAAGCCGCTAACCATGTCGGCCGCGTTTTGCGAATGAATCCCGGCCAGGCGCTGGAATTGTTCGATGGCACTAATCTGACATTTGCCGCCGAAATCGTACAGGCAGACAAAAAAAGCGTACGCGTTTTACTGTCGCAAAGTCGTGAAGAAAGCCGTGAATCCCCGCTTCATCTGCATTTAGGGCAGGTTATGTCGCGCGGCGAGAAGATGGAGTTCACCATTCAGAAAGCGGTCGAGCTGGGAGTTAATACGATTACCCCCTTGTTTTCTGAACGCTGTGGCGTAAAGCTTGATGAGCAAAGGCTGGCGAAAAAAATCCAGCAGTGGCAAAAAATTGTTATTGCGGCTTGTGAACAGTGCGGCAGAAACAGCCTCCCGGAAGTGCGTGAAGCGATGTCGCTGGAAGCCTGGAGTGCTGAAGAAGATGAAGGTCTGAAACTTAACCTGCATCCCAGAGCCAGCCAGAGCATCAATACGCTGCCTCAGCCAGTCAGTCGCGTGCGGTTATTGATCGGCCCGGAAGGCGGCCTGACCGCAGATGAGATTGCGATGACAGCACGTTACGACTTTACCGATATTCTGTTAGGGCCGCGCGTGCTGCGCACTGAAACCACGGCTCTGACCGCCATCACCGCTTTGCAGGTAAGATTTGGCGATTTAGGGTAGTTCATCCGGCCGGACGTCATGGTCGCAGCCCGTTTGCACACGAATGTCGCGCATAAGGCAAGTAAGACAGCTCAACTGGAGAAAAGAATGATTAAGCTTGGCATTGTGATGGACCCGATTACCTCCATCAATATTAAAAAAGACAGCAGCTTCGCTATGTTGCTGGAAGCACAGCGCCGTGGTTACGAAATCCACTATATGGAGATGAAAGATCTCTATCTGCGTGGCGGCGAAGCGCGCGCTTTTACCCGCAAGCTGAGCGTTGAGCAGAATTACGATAAGTGGTTCGAATTTGGCAGCGAGCAGGATATCGCCCTGGCTGACCTGAACGTTGTGCTGATGCGCAAAGATCCGCCGTTTGATACCGAGTTTATCTATGCCACTTACATCCTCGAACGTGCAGAAGAAAAAGGCACGCTGATCGTCAACAAGCCGCAGAGCCTGCGTGACTGTAACGAAAAGCTTTTCACCGCCTGGTTTGCCGATCTGACTCCTGACACGCTGGTTACCCGCAGCGCCGAAAAGATCCGTCAATTCTGGCAGGAGCATGGCGACGTGATCCTGAAGCCGCTGGACGGCATGGGCGGCGCGTCAATCTTCCGCATTAAAAAGGAAGATCCTAACCTGTCGGTCATTATTGAAACGCTGACCGATCACGGTAACTTTTACTGCATGGCGCAGAATTACCTGCCGGCCATCAAAGATGGCGACAAGCGCGTGCTGATGGTGGATGGCGAACCCGTGCCGTACTGCCTGGCCCGAATTCCTAAATCTGGCGAAACACGCGGTAATCTGGCCGCTGGCGGTCGTGGCGAAGCTCGTCCATTATCTGAAAGCGACCTGGCGATTGCCCGTCGCGTTGGCCCTGAGCTGAAGGCTAAAGGACTGATTTTTGTCGGTCTGGACATCATTGGTGAAAGGTTGACAGAGATTAACGTTACCAGCCCAACCTGTATACGTGAGATCGAGGCCGCATTCCCCATTTCAATAACTGGTATGCTGATGGATGCGATAGAGAAGCGTTTAGCCTGATGAGGTAATTGGGGGCAATGCGCCCCCATGTTAACCCCGTTAATTGCTGCGGGCCTTGCCGCGAGCGGTTAACCTGACTACAGAATCCTTATATGAATTTACAGCATCATTTTTTGATTGCCATGCCCACGCTGCAGGATCCTTTGTTCAAACGCTCGGTTGTTTATATTTGCGAGCACAATGACGAAGGGGCCATGGGTATTATTGTCAATAAGCCGATGGAGAACCTGACCGTAGACGGTATTCTCAAAAAGCTTAAAATTATGCCGACGCCTCGCGAGCCTGAAATCAAGCTCGACAAGCCGGTCTTTTCAGGTGGCCCGCTGGCGGAAGATCGCGGTTTTATTCTGCATTCTGCTCAGCATACTTTTGCCTCCAGTATCCGTGTTTCTGATAATACCGTAGTGACCACTTCTCGCGACGTGCTGGAAACGCTGGGTACGCCAGAGCAGCCAGAAAACGTACTTGTCGCGCTGGGCTATTGCGCCTGGGAGAAAGACCAGCTGGAAAGCGAGCTGCTCGAAAATGCCTGGCTTACCATCCCGGCTAACAGCAATATTCTGTTCAAAACCCCCATTGCCGAGCGCTGGCGCGAAGCGGCGAAAAGCATTGGTGTGGATATCCATAATATCACCAGTGATGTTGGACACGCCTGATGAGCCATATGACTTTGTTATCTTTCGACTTTGGCACCAAAAGCATCGGCGTGGCAATTGGCCAGCAGCTGACCGGCACCGCCAGACCGCTGGCCGCGCTAAAGGCTCAGGATGGCATTCCCGACTGGGATAAAATCGAAGCGCTGCTGAAAGAGTGGCAGCCCGATCGCGTAGTGGTCGGATTGCCGCTGAATATGGACGGCACCGAGCAGCCGCTTACGGCCAGAGCGCGCAAATTTGCTAATCGCCTGCACGGCCGTTTTGGCGTTCAGGTCGATCTGCATGATGAGCGTCTGAGTACGGTAGAAGCCCGTGCCGATCTCTTTTCACGCGGTGGCTTTCGGGCGCTGAACAAAGGCAGCGTCGACTCGCTTTCAGCCGTGGTCATCCTCGAAAGCTGGTTTGAAAGCGCCTGGAGCTGATTCTATGGCAGCAAACCTGCCTGCTGACGCTCACTCAGGCTCTGTTCGAAGGTTTGCATGCCGGACTGCATACCGGTTTGCAACACGCCGGGCAACTGATGCGTTTTACCTTCCCGAATCAGGCTCGCTACCGCTGGCGTATTCACTAACACTTCAAATAAAGCGATTCTACCCTGCGTCTTGTCAGGCACCAGCTTTTGCGCAATGGCCGCTTTCAGGCTGCCAGCCAGCTGGCTACGGATGAGGTTTTTTTCCGCGCTGGGAAACACGTCTACTAACCTGTCAATGACCTGAGCCGCGCCCCGGGTATGCAGCGTTGCCAGCACCAGATGCCCGGTTTCCGCAGCGGTCAGGGCCTGCTGTATGGTATCACCGTCACGCAGTTCGCCCAGTAAGATGACGTCCGGGTCTTCACGCAGTGCCGCCCTCAGCCCCGCGCTAAAAGAGCGACAGTGCAGACCGACTTCCCGCTGCTGGATAAGCGATTGCTGGCTACGGTGAATAAATTCAATCGGATCTTCCAGCGTCAAAATATGGCGTTTTTGCTGCTGATTAATCGCCCCAATCAACGCCGCCAGCGTGGTGGATTTGCCGCTTCCGGTCGCGCCTGTTACCAGCACCAGGCCATCCTGAAGACGCAACAGTTCGCTGACAACAGGCGGCAGACGCAGGCTGGCCAGTGCAGGACAGTCGCTGGCGATCACTCGCAGTGCCAGAGAAACGCCCTGCCGCTGCCGGAAAAAATTGGCGCGCAGACGCGTTCCGCCAGGCAGCGACAGGGCAAAATCGATTTGCCCCGCCTGCTCAAACTGCGCCTGCTGCCCTGCGTCCAGCCAGCGTCGCGCAACCGCCTGCAACTGCGTGTCGTCAATGAGTGGCATATCGGCTATTTTTTCCAGATGCCCGGATCGGCGCCAGAACGGAGAATGACCACTACAAAGGTGCAGATCCCCGGCGTTATGCTTTACACTAAGCGCCACGATCTTCTCAATATCCATAATACTCCCTGACCTATGACCTCAATTCAGCACAACTTACAGCAAGTCCGCGAGCGAATCTCAGCGGCAGCCGAGCGATGCGGGCGTGATCCAGCAGAGATTACCCTGCTTGCAGTAAGCAAAACAAAACCTGCGAGCGCGATCGAAGAAGCCGCCGCTGCTGGTCAGTCATGCTTTGGCGAAAACTATGTGCAGGAAGGCGTAGATAAGATCCAGCTGCTGGAAAATTCGTCGCTGACGTGGCACTTTATCGGGCCGCTGCAATCCAACAAAAGTCGGCTGGTGGCGGAGAATTTTGCCTGGTGCCATACCATCGATCGTCTGAAGCTCGCCACGCGTCTTAATGAGCAGCGCCCCGCAGCGCTGCCACCGCTAAACGTGCTGGTTCAGATAAACATCAGCGATGAACAGAGCAAATCTGGCATCATGCTGGAAGCGCTGCCCGCGCTGGCAGAAGAGATTGCTCAACTGCCGCGCTTACGGCTGCGTGGCCTGATGGCTATTCCAGCGCCGGAAAGCGACTACCAGCGGCAGCTTGCCGTTTGCCAACAGATGGCTGAGGCGTTTTCCGGGCTACAAAAAAGCTATCCATCCGTCGATACGCTTTCTCTGGGAATGAGCGACGACATGGAAGCCGCGATTGCGGCAGGCAGTACGATGGTGCGCATCGGCACCGCTATTTTTGGCGCGCGTGACTATGGCGCGACTAACAACAACAATTGAGGGAATTCATGCTGACGTTGACTTTTCTGGTCAAAACTTTGATCGACCTGTACGTGATGGTGCTGCTATTACGTATCTGGATGCAGTGGGCGCGCTGTGATTTTTACAATCCACTTTCACAATTCATCGTGAAAATCACGCAGCCGATAGTGAAGCCACTGCGGCGTATTTTGCCTTCGCTCGGGCCAATTGACACGGCCTCGCTGCTGCTGGCCTTTGTGCTGACCACGCTGAAGTACCCCATCCTGCTGCTGATTCAGGTGGGCGCCATCTCGCTCGACCCGATGAATCTGCTGGTTGGCCTGCTGTCGCTGGTAAAATCGGCAGGTTATCTGGTGTTCTGGGTGATTATTATTCGCTCGCTGATGAGCTGGATAAGCCAGGGCCGTGGCGCGGTTGATTATATGCTGATCCAACTGACCGAGCCGCTAATGGCGCCGATTCGCCGTATTTTGCCAGCCATGGGCGGCATCGATTTTTCCGCCATGGTGGTGATCCTGATCCTGTATATGCTGAACTATCTCGGTATGGATCTGTTCCCTGGCCTTTGGTATTTGCTGTAAACCCTGACTGAATTCTGGACCTGATATGCAAAAAGTAGTGCTCGCCACCGGCAATGCCGGAAAAGTTCGTGAACTGGCTGATTTGCTGGCCGACTTTGGCCTCGACATCGTGGCGCAAACCGAGCTGGGCGTGGAGTCTGCCGAAGAAACCGGCCTGACTTTTATTGAGAATGCCATCCTGAAAGCGCGTCATGCGGCAGCGATAACGGGTCTGCCCGCGATTGCCGATGATTCTGGCCTGGCTGTGGATGCGCTGGGCGGCGCGCCGGGGATCTACTCCGCGCGCTATGCCGGCCTTGATGCCAGCGACTCGCAAAATACCGCGAAGCTGCTTCAGGCGCTGGAAAATGTCGCCGACGGCAAACGTACGGCACAGTTTCACTGCGTGCTGGTCTATCTGCGCCATGCTGAAGATCCTACGCCGCTGGTGTTCCACGGCAGCTGGCAGGGTGAAATCGCCCGCGCTATGTCGGGTGAAGGCGGCTTTGGCTACGATCCGGTTTTCTATGTGCCAACACTGGGTAAAACCGCTGCCGAGCTGACGAAAGAGGAAAAACGCGCGGTTTCGCACCGTGGCAAAGCGTTAAGCCAGATGCTGGAAGCGTTGCGCAATGCATAATCTGCCGCCACTCAGCCTTTATATCCACATTCCCTGGTGCGTGCAGAAATGCCCCTACTGCGATTTCAACTCGCATGCGCTTAAGGGCGAAGTGCCGCATGAAGAGTATGTGCGCCATCTGCTGGCCGATTTGGATATCGATCTGCCTCTGACGTCCGGCCGTGAAGTGAGCACCATTTTTATCGGCGGCGGCACGCCAAGCTTGTTGAGCAGTGAAGCGATGCAGATGCTGCTGGATGGTGTGCGGGCACGTCTTCCGCTGTCGCCAACGGCTGAAATCACCATGGAAGCGAATCCGGGCACCGTGGAAGCAGACCGCTTCAGCGGCTATCAGCGAGCCGGTATCAATCGCATCTCTATTGGCGTGCAAAGTTTCAGCCAGCAGAAGCTGACGCGTCTGGGACGCATTCACGGCCCTGATGAAGCCAAACGCGCGGCGCATTTGGCTACGGATTTAGGCCTGCGTAGTTTTAATCTCGATTTGATGCACGGTCTGCCGGATCAGTCGCTGGACGAAGCGCTGAGCGATCTGCGCCAGGCGATTGAGCTGAATCCGCCTCATCTTTCCTGGTATCAGCTGACCATCGAACCGAATACGCTGTTTGCTTCCCGTCCGCCGATTCTGCCGGATGACGATGCGCTCTGGGATATTTTTGAACAGGGTCATCAGTTACTGACCGCGGCGGGTTACGAGCAGTATGAAACCTCCGCCTATGCTAAACCGGGCTACCGCTGTGAGCACAACCTCAACTACTGGCGCTTTGGCGACTATCTGGGGATTGGCTGCGGCGCGCACGGGAAACTGACGCAGCCGGATGGACGTATTGTCCGTACCAGCAAGACGAAGCATCCGCGTGGGTTTATGGCGGGTAACTATCTGGACAAGCAGTATGACGTTGCGGATAAAGAGAAGCCGTTCGAGTTCTTTATGAACCGTTTCCGCCTGCTGGAAGCCGCGCCGCGCGAAGAGTTCGGCCGCTACACCGGCCTGGCCGAAGATGTTATTCGTCCGCAAATCAACGAAGCGCTGGCAAAAGGTTATCTCACAGAGACCGCAGAACACTGGCAGATCACCGAGAAAGGAAAACTGTTCCTGAACTCGCTGCTGGAGTTGTTTTTGTCAGAAGAGTAATCTGTCACTCCTGCCAACCGTGCTGCGAGCCTTTAATTAAGCTGGCAGCACGGCCCCTCGTTTATTTCATTCCGTTTATCAACGATTTACGCTGTTGCTCCAGGCTGGTAACACGATTACACACCTCGTGGCCGAAATTCTGGAAATCCGCTTCCTGATTGCTCCATTCAGCCTGCACCGCCTGCTGTAGGCCACCAAGGCTTCCCATCATCGCCTGCAAAGAGTTGCCGCCGCTGGATGGCTGAGTGCCCATTTCATTGAGGCTGTCCTGCACGATGCCGCCCAGCGCGCTTTGCACCAGGCGTTCACCGTCCTGACGAACCTGTTGAATAGCCTGATGATGGAAGGTCAGGCCGTCGCTGCGGCGTTCGATAATGCGGCTCATTTGCTGTTTTAACTGCTCGTCCAGCTTAGTCAGCCGACTACGAACCTTGCTGCCCTGCCCCAGTTTCTCAACAATCACCCTGTCCAGCGCCACACGGCCTTTTTCAAGACGCTGGTGAGCGCCTTGATCGATCCAGGGTAAATCGCGGCGTAATGCAGCCTGATAATCGATCGCTGTTTGCCGGGTGGCATTGTCTGGTTTGATCGACTGCCCGTTGCGCTGCACATCACCGGTTGGGGTAATGACAAGATTACCGCTGGCACCAACCACCTGTACCGTCTGAGGAGAAATAACAACGTCATCCTGAGGATTCACGCTACATTGGTAATCAGCCTGCGCCTGCCCCGCCGCAACCAGTAAGAATGCCCCTACGACCATCGCTTTACGCATCTTGCCTCCATTGAATAAAAAGGCCACGCAAGCGTGGCCTCAGAATACTGACAAACTCAACTATTAGTCCCACCAGACGTCAAAAAGTTCGGTCACCTGAACATTGGTCAGTTTGTGATCCTCAAGCCATTTGCGCACCAGCTCGCGATGCTCATCGGTACACTTGCCAATCTGCTGCAGGCAGACCAAACCTTCCCAATGCAGATAACCGCTGCCATCGAAAGCCAGGCCGTTGGGGTCGATCACTTCTTCAATCAGCGCATCAACGGTTGTATCGATCGTTTCACTGCTGCTGCCTTCCGGGAAAGAGAAGCCCACGGAAAAGCCCAGTTCCTGAAACTCATCAATATGCATTTTTTTACGCAAACGACGACTGCGTTGGGTAGCCATTATTTAATCCTCTCAAACATCAAATCCCATACACCGTGACCAAGACGCTGTCCACGCTGCTCAAATTTCGTTAACGGGCGCGAGTCCGGACGCGGCACGTAATCAAGCGTCGGCGACTGGTTTTTAAAGCCGGAAATCGAGCTCATGACTTCCAGCATATGCACGGCATAAGCTTCCCAGTCGGTAGCCATGTGGAATACACCACCCAGCTTCAGTTTACGCATTACCAGCTCAGCAAAAGCTACCTGAACAATGCGACGCTTGTTATGACGCGCTTTATGCCAGGGATCCGGGAAAAACAGCTGCACCATGCGCAGCGAGTGATCCGGGATCATCTTATCCAGCACGTCCACCGCATCGTGACACATCACGCGCAGATTCTCCACGCCAGCCTCATCCGCAGTGCTAAGGCAGGCACCTACGCCAGGCGAGTGCACTTCAATACCAAGGAAGTTCTGCTGTGGGTTCGCTGCCGCCATCGCCACCAGCGAGGCGCCCATCCCAAAGCCGATCTCCAGAACCACAGGCGCTTCACGGCCAAACAGTTCCGCCAGATCCACCGGCTCAGGCTGATACTCCACCCCTTTTACCGGCCAGAAATGGTCCAGCGCGTGCTGCTGGCCTTTCGTCAGGCGGCCCTGACGACGTACGAAGCTGCGAATACGGCGCATTGGACGGCCGTCTTCGTCAAACTCCGGTGTAATAACATCATTCTTCATGTTTTGCCTGCTGGTCTGCAATATCTGGAAAACGGGCATTATGCAAAGTTACAGCGGTTAAGCAAGCCCTGGAAAGTTCCGGTTTACAGCATAGTTGGTCTGTGCTGGAATCCCAGCCTGATTTTTTAATTCTTACTGGAAATCTCTGAAACATGATGCAAGCGCCGCAGTTCTCACGGCAGGTACTGGACTGGTATCAGCGCTTTGGCCGTAAAACCCTGCCGTGGCAACAGGAAAAAACGCCTTATAAAGTCTGGCTTTCTGAGGTTATGCTACAACAAACCCAGGTAGCGACCGTTATCCCCTATTTTGAACGGTTTATGACGCGCTTCCCCACGGTAGCCGATTTGGCAGCCGCACCGCTTGATGAGGTGCTGCATCTGTGGACCGGGCTTGGCTACTATGCCCGCGCACGAAATTTACATAAAGCCGCCATCATGGTGGTAGAAAAGCATGCGGGCACATTCCCGGAGACGTTTGAAGAAGTAGCGGATTTGCCTGGCGTAGGCCGCTCAACGGCTGGCGCTATTCTTTCTCTTTCTCTTGGCAAACATTTTCCCATCCTCGACGGCAACGTGAAGCGCGTGCTGGCCCGCTGCTACGCCGTTGCAGGCTGGCCGGGGAAAAAAGAGGTAGAAAAACGCCTGTGGCAAATCAGCGAAGAGGTGACGCCAGCCGAAGGCGTCAGCCAGTTTAACCAGGCGATGATGGATCTTGGGGCGATGGTCTGCACGCGCTCAAAACCAAAATGTGAAATTTGCCCGCTGAATCTCGGCTGTATAGCTTACGCCAACGGCAGCTGGGCTAATTATCCCGGCAAGAAACCAAAACAGACGCTGCCCGAGCGCACCGGCTGGATGCTGATGATGCAGCGCGACGAGAAGGTCTGGCTGGAACAGCGGCCTCCGGTGGGCCTGTGGGGCGGGCTGTACTGCTTCCCACAATTTGCTACCCGCCCCGAGCTGGAGCAGTGGCTCCAGCAGCGCGGGATCGATGCGGCCTCACTGTCGCAGGGCATCGCTTTTCGCCACACCTTCAGCCATTTTCACCTGGATATCGTGCCAATGTGGCTGAAACTGCCTCAGGCCAGCGCCGCAATGGATGAACCCGCTGGTCTCTGGTATAACTTAGCGCAGCCGCCGTCCGTCGGGCTGGCCGCCCCGGTGGAACGCCTGCTACAGCAGCTGCGTCAGCCGCAACAAACCGCGCTGGCTCTCCGCGCGACAGATGAGGAAGAATAATGAGCAGAACTATTTTTTGCACGTTCCTGCAACGTGATGCTGAAGGACAGGATTTCCAGCTTTATCCCGGCGAAGTGGGCAAGCGTATCTATAACGAGATCTCGAAAGAGGCCTGGTCGCAGTGGATGAGTAAGCAAACCATGCTGATTAACGAAAAGAAGCTCAGCATGATGAACCCGGAAGACCGCAAACTGCTTGAGCAGGAGATGGTGAAATTCCTGTTCGAAGGACACGACGTCCATATCGAAGGTTTTACCCCGCCAGAAGAATAATCAAAAGGCCTCGCCACAGAGGCCCTCTCAGTTTGGGCGAAGCACGACATAATGAATAAGAAGCTGATAGGTTTACTGGTTATTGCGCCGTTGTTGATCTCCTGCTCCAGCAATAAAAAGCCGGTTTTCCATGAAGAATGGGTTAAGGACACCAACGGATTCGATATCCTGATGGGGCAGTTTGCCCACAACATCGAAAATATCTGGGGCATTAACGAGGTGCTGATCGCCGGCCCGAAAGATTACGTAAAATATAGCGATCAATATTACACCCGCAGCCATATCAACTTTGATGCCGGTTCCATCACTATCGAGACCATTGCCGGAACCGATCCGATGGCCAGCCTGCGTCAGGCAATTATCACCACGCTGCTGATCGGTGAAGATCCTGGCAATGTCGATCTTTATTCCGATGCCAACGATATCCAGCTTGGTCAGGAGCCGCTGCTGTACGGCCAGGTGTTAGATAATACCGGTCAGGCGATCCGCTGGCAGGGTCGTGCCGCCAGCTTCGCCGATTACCTGATCCAGAATAAACTTCAGCGCCGTAATTCAGGCCTGCATGTTATCTGGTCGGTGACCATCCCGATGGTACCTAACCATTTGGATAAGCGTGCGCATAAATATCTGCCGATGGTACGTAAAGCGGCTGAAAAATATGGCGTCGATCAGTCACTGATCCTGGCGATTATGCAGATCGAGTCGAGCTTTAACCCTTATGCCGTCAGTCATTCCGACGCGCTGGGACTGATGCAGGTTGTACAGCATACCGCAGGCGTGGATGTGTTCCGCATGAAGGGTAAATGGGGCAAGCCAAGCCGCAGCTATCTGCTGGATCCGGAAAATAATATCGATGCCGGAACGGCCTATCTTTCTATCTTGCAGGGCAGTTACCTGGGCGGCATTACTAATCCGATTTCGCGGCGCTATGCGGTCATCACCGCTTACAACGGCGGTGCAGGCAGCGTGCTGAAAGTGTTCTCCAGCGATAAGGGGCGGGCCTTTAACGCCATTAATGACCTGTCGCCGGCTGAAGTTTATCAGACGCTGGCCACTAACCATCCTTCTGCTGAATCACGTCGCTACCTCTACAAAGTGAGCAACGCGCAGAAAAGCTATCACCGTTATTAACCGCAACGGGCAGTTCGCTGCCTGTTACTGTTCCCGGTTTGTTGGCAAAAAAAACGGCGACTCTGAGAGTCGCCGGTGGATAAGGGGAAATTCCCCAGTCTTGGCAAAAATTAAAGACTTATATTTTTAAATTTTCTGGTTGTTTCGGTCAGTGCGACTTCCGTTGGCAACCGCTCCATGGAGCTGGCACCGTAAAATCCATCACACTGCGGGCAGTGGCTAAGTATGTACTGCGCATCTTCAGGAGTTGAGATGGGCCCTCCATGACACAACACAATCACATCCTTGCGTACACGCTTTGCAGCCTCTGCCCACTGGTTAATAAGCGGCACGCAATCTGATAACTTAAGTGCCGTTTCTGCACCAATATTGCCGCCGGTAGTCAGCCCCATATGCGGCACGATAATATCTGCGCCCGCTTCGGTCATTGCCACGGCATTTTCTTCGCTAAATACATAGGGCGTTGTGAGCAGGCCTTTTTGATGAGCCAGACGTATCATTTCCACTTCCAGCCCATAGCCCATGCCGGTCTCTTCAAGGTTTGCCCGGAAATTGCCGTCAATCAGGCCCACGGTGGGGAAATTTTGTACGCCGGAGAAACCCATCGCTTTTAAATCATCAAGAAACTTATCGAAATGACAGAAAGGATCGGTGCCATTGACGCCAGCCAGCACCGGCGTGTTTTTCACTACCGGCAGGACTTCTTTCGCCATATCCACGACAATTTCGTTTGCATTGCCATAGGCGAGAAGGCCAGCAAGTGAACCGCGTCCGGCCATGCGATAGCGGCCTGAATTATAAATCACTATCAGGTCGATGCCGCCAGCTTCTTCACATTTTGCAGAGAGTCCGGTACCCGCACCGCCGCCGATGATAGGTTCACGGCGCGCAATCATTGCGTTAAATTTAGTCAGTATCTCCTGACGGGTAAAAGCCATCGTTAAAACTCCTTCTCGACCAGCTGTTGAAACTGTTTGACCGCCGCGACCGCAAACTGCGGATCGTTGATGTTAAAAGGCAGACGCAGAATTTTACGGCTTTCGGTCTGTTGGACGTGAGCTTCCAGCGTGGTGATAAAGGCCTGACTGGCTTCTGGCGACCAGAAGGGCTGTCCCGGCGCATCCAGTAGTGAGAAGCCGCCTTCCGGGATCAGGAAAACAAGATTGCCGTCACAGCGATTAAGCTTTTCAGCGATCCACTTCGCCATCGCCACATTCTCTTCCACCGTGGTGCGCATCAACGTCACCTGAGCATTGTGATGATAGAACAGGCGCCCGGCATATTTTTGCGGCACCGTAGACTGATGGCCGAAGTTAACCATATCCAGTGCACCGCATGACATCACGCAGGGAATGCGTTTGTTTGCCACCGCGTCAAAACGCGTTTCATCACACGCCAGCACGCCATCAAACAGCATGTCGCACACTTCTGTCGTGGTCAGATCCAGCAGGCCTGACAGCATACCGCTGTCTGCCAGCTTCTCCATGGCTTTACCACCGCTGCCCGTGGCATGAAACACCAGACAGTCGTAATCGTCTTCCAGCATCGCACTGACGGTCTGAATACAGGGTGTTGTCACCCCAAACATGGTCAGCCCAAGCGCAGGCTTATCCGCCGCATTCTCTTCCAGGGGAAAAAGCACCGCGCCAGCGATTTGATTCGCCGCGTTGCCCAGCACCTGACGTGAGATGCGGTTAAGCCCGGCAACATCGGTGACAGAATAAATCATGCTGATATCGCTGGCACCCACGTAGCCAGAAATATCACCGGATGCCATCGTCGACACCATCACTTTGGGTATACCAACCGGTAGCGCCTGCATGGCAGGCGTGATTAACGCCGTGCCGCAGGAGCCGCCCATCCCAATGACGCCTGCCAGATTTCCTCTTTTAGTGAGGAAAGTCTTAAATGCCAGTGCCATAGCATCAATAGCTTTTCCACGGTCACCGCAGAACACGGCATCGCGTCCGTTGGGATGAAAATCAGCAATCAGTTCAGGAGGAAAATCAGCCTGCGAAGCGGTGCTAACTAATTGAGTAGACAGGTCAACCGTGAGTACGTTAGCCCCTGCCTTGCTCAGGCAATCGCTAACATAAAACAGTTCCCTTCCTTTAGTATCTGCTGTAGCAACAACGTAAATATAGCGAGTATTAATAGTCATAGTCGTAACAACACCCTGTTATCAGACGTAATAAAGACTTGATAAAACAACAATAAAAAAGTAAATACGTCATTGGGTTTTTACACCCTTTCATGATGAGATAACAGTATCATCTTCATCATTGATAAATCAATTGAATGGAATTTACGTCTCACAAGGATGTTGGCTATGCTTACTGATGGAACCTGTCCTGCAGGCTCTGGCGGCGATACCCGTGATTATCCCGCCTGCCGTCATCAATGGCTTGAATAACAAGCAGATTTAATCGTAAAAATGAGGTTATTGTGGAGCAAAGGGATTCCGCTGGGGTTAAAATTCTGACCGCCACACGTGCAAGAACACGTCGCTTACTGATTGAAACAGCAATGAAAATGTTCGACAGCGGCGCGTTCCCATCCATTACCGAAGTTGCCGCCGTTGCCCAGCTTTCTCGTGCAACAGCCTATCGCTATTTCCCTACCCAAAGTGCGCTGGTCTCCGCCATTGTTACGGAAACCCTCAGCCCGATTAAAAGCTGGCGACCTTCACAAGAAGAGGTGGGCGATCGTGTTGAAGAGCTGCTGACCTTCGCTTTTCCGCGCATGCTTGAACACGAAGGGACACTGCGAGCGGCACTGCATCTTTCCCTAACGCAATGGGCGCAGTCGCAGTCTAATGACAACCCGGACAAAGAAAAGCTGGTGCGAGGAAATCGTAAAGCCTTGTTGCAGCACGTGGTTGAACCTTTACACAGCGAATTGCCGCCCCATCTCGTTGAGCGCGTCGTGCATGCCCTGTCGCTGGTGTACGGTTCGGAAATTTTCCTGGTCATGAAAGATATCTGGGGATGCGATAACGATCAGCTTCAGGATATCGGCAAATGGATAGCGAAAGCGATCATTCGCCAGGCCAGAGAAGATTCTGAGGCACTGAGCTAGCTGCCCTGTAGCAGGGGGTGCCCCCCCTGCTGGCAAAATCAGCCGTTGATCATATAGCCCATCAAACGCTTAACGCCGTTTTCGTCCGTTTCGGCATAGACGCCCTGAAGTTCGGGCGAGAAGCCGGGCAGTAGATTCAGCCCCTCTTCCAGCGCAAGGAAATAGCGTTGCACCGCCCCGCCCCAAACTTCGCCGGGGACCACGCAAAGCACGCCCGGTGGATAAGGTAATGCGCCCTCTGCGGCGATCCGCCCTTGTGCTTCAGCGATCGGCACCAGTTCGACATTGCCGCGAATAAACTCCCGGTTTGCATCCTGAGGGTTCATTGCCACAGCTGGTAAACTTTCCTGGCGGAACATCGCTTTCTGCAAGTCCTTCACGCCGTGGCTGACGTAAAGCTGATGCATCTCCATGCAAAGGCGGCGTAGCGTATAGCCTTCGTAACGCGCTGCATTCTTGCGGTAAATAGTGGGCAGCACATCGCGTAACAGCGCATCTTCCTTGATATGTTGTTCAAACTGCGCCAGTTTCGCCACCAGATGCGCCATTTTCTCCACGCTTTCTGCCGGGGTGAGCAGGAACAGAATCGAGTTAAGATCGCATTTCTCCGGCACTACGCCATTTTCGCGCAGATAGTTCGCCAGGATGGTGGCCGGAATACCAAACGACGCATACTGGCCGCTGGCGGCATCAATTCCCGGCGTCGTCAGCAGCAGCTTGCAGGGATCGATCAGATACTGATCCCGCTCGTAGCCAGCAAAACCGTGCCAGGCAGCACGAGGCGCAAAACTGAAATAGCGCGCGTCTGAAGCGATGGTTGCGGTTGGCGCATCCTGCCAGGGTTGCCCTTCTACCTCGTCAGGAATAAAAGGTTTGATCATCTCGCATTTGGCAAGGATCGCCTTACGCGCATCAATGCCTAACGTAACGCATTCGTGCCACAACCGGCGGCCCGCTTCGCCCTGATGCATTTTGGCATTCACGTCCAGCGCCGCGAACAGCGGATAAAACGGGCTGGTTGAAGCATGCAGCATAAAAGCATTATTGAGCCGCTTATGGCTGCAAAAACGCTGCTGACCACGAATGTGATTGTCTTTTTTATGGATCTGCGAAGTCTGCGAGAAGCCCGCCTGCTGCTTGTGCACCGACTGCGTTACAAAAATACCGGGATCGTTCTCGTTCAGCGTCAGCAACAGCGGCGAACAGGCTTCCATCACGGGAATAAACTGCTCGTACCCCACCCAGGCTGAATCAAACAGGATGTAGTCACACAGATGACCAATGCTGTCGATCACCTTACGCGCGTTATAAACCGTGCCGTCATAGGTGCCGAGCTGGATAACGGCCAGACGGAAAGGACGTGCTTCCGTGGCCCGCTCAGGCGCAACCTGGGCGATTTGCTGACGCAGATAAGCTTCATCAAAACAGTGGGCGTCAATACCGCCAATAAACCCAAACGGGTTACGTGCCGTTTCCAGATAAACAGGCGTCGCGCCAGCCTGAATCAATGCGCCATGATGATTCGATTTATGGTTATTACGGTCAAACAGCACCAGATCGCCACGCGTCAGCAGCGCATTCGTCACCACTTTATTGGCGCTGGACGTGCCGTTCAGCACAAAATAGGTTTTGTCGGCGTTAAATACTTTGGCCGCAAATTTTTGCGCATCCTTGGCCGATCCTTCGTGGATCAGCAGATCGCCTAATTTGACGTCGGCGTTGCACATATCGGCACGAAAAACGTTCTCACCGAAGAAATCATAAAACTGACGGCCGGCCGGATGCTTTTTGAAGAACGCGCCGCCCTGATGGCCCGGACAGGCAAAAGTACTGTTATCCATCGCCACATATTTAGTTAGCGTCTCGAAAAATGGCGGTAACAGGCCGGACTGATATTGTGAGGCAGCCGCTTCCAGCCTGGCGGCATCATCCGCTTCACCGGTCAATAAACCTGTCACCTCGGGTAAATCCTGCGCCTGGTCAGCGTCATCCAGGGCAATAAAGACCGGCAGATTAAACCCGGTGTGGCGCAGCAGAGCCAGCATGCCGCTGCGTGAGTCTGCAACGGAGACGACCACCGCCGCCACATCAGTAAAATCGGTTTTTTCCAGCGTGACGACTTCGCGCCCGGTCTGGAGATGGATGGCCACGGTGGTGCTGGCTGCAATTTTCAAAGGTGTCATAGCACTAATCCAAAACAAGGATGAGTGGGTGCCAGAGGCACAGCAATGGGAAAAGGCTACGGCCCTCGCCCGGCGAAGGTGTCAGGGTTTTCAGCAGATGGAGTTCGGCTTCAACCGATAGACATCAGTAAAATCAGATCGCGTCTGTTTTTACGCATGGCCAACAGTAAAGCGTATAAAAACCCTCACCGCATGGCGGGAGAATTTTTTGACGGAATGTGACAAGCGGATCGGCGGCACGACATCGAGTGATGTTGGTGACAGACGCTTTGCAGCTGTGACCTTTTCATGGCGGCGACCTCAGAAGATGGATGATGATAAACGGCCGCAATAATGGCATCTTTTTTTTTCAGGTTCAATATAGAGAGTGCATCAAACTGCAAGCGTCATTTTTACCTTATCTTTAATTTTCAATAAGTTAATCTGTTGCAAGCGGTATAAAAAGGTTGAGCTTTCGTTGCCTATGCATTTGTTATGCAAAGCTATTCAATCAGAAAGCTGTTGATAAGCGCCGTATCTGCCAGGTCGTGTTACCTGGTTGAAAAGCAATCAGGAGAGGTAAGAAAACTGTTTATTTTGCCGACAACTGCTGAAAAAGAGTGCAATCAGTTCGCTTTTCTGCATAAAGCCGTTGACGATTTTAAGCGACTACGGTTTAATGCGCCTCGTTGCCCGGATAGCTCAGTCGGTAGAGCAGGGGATTGAAAATCCCCGTGTCCTTGGTTCGATTCCGAGTCCGGGCACCACTAATTAAAGAACCCAGCCTATGGCTGGGTTTTTGCTTTCTGACGATCCGGTAGATTTCTGGTCGAGATGCTTGCTGATACCCCTGCCCTGCTTCTGCCAGCCAGCATGAGCATTTCTCTTGAGCAACTACCAACCCCTCTGGTCGTAGTGGCCTTGCCTGTCAGACTTCCTTCCCCCGACAAACACTATTTCCATCATGTGTTCTTGGCTAACAGATTCATCACCGCATGGCTACATCCGGTCTTTGTCCGGTCCAGAGAAGGACCGTTTTCTCTTCTGATATGCAAACAGCCTCATCAGGAATCATTACCGTACCCCTCTCTCCCGGAGCAACGTATTTATTTCCTTCAGTGTATTCAGTTGCCTCACTTCAAATTCAGTAGGTTTATCAGCGTTTGCAAGATTGATCAGTCCTACTACAACACCTGCTCCACCAATCAGTGAGTTTATTAACTCCAATTTGCCGGTGATGAAATACCAACCTGCAGCAATGAGTAACAGCACAGCGCAAAAAGCAAAAACCCACAACACTCTAGTAAGTCGTTTATTTCTTTCTTGCTTAACCAGGCCCCATCGATGTACTTCCTCCTGGAGCAGCTCTTCATTATCACAATGGATCAATAGCTTGAACTGACTATTATTTGAGTTATCAATAATGTTCACATCACCAGCAATGTCGCCAGAATTAAAATCTCTCATTATCTGCCCTTTAAATTTTCAAGAAAGTTGCACCATGCCCCAGACAAGCATAGTGCAGCGGGCTTCATCGAATTAATCAGGAATGAAGAACACACTTCCCTTATCGTCACGCTCCAGTAGTGACCAGCAGGCGCGGAATTTCTTGCCGTGTCTGTCTTCGAATTCTGGTAGCACCTGCCCTTCTCTAGTTTGAAGATACTGCGTCGTACCATTAACGATAGTGGCCCAACGACCGGCATAAGGGGCTAAGTCACCATCCCAGCGGGTTATACGCTCTGGCTCGAATGATTTGCCATCATCTTCTTTTTCCAGCTCCGCACTGGCTTCATCGAAGCGGGCAAACCATGCCATAGAGGACGCTTCCTCAAACTGAAAGTTTTCGTGCCCGGAGTAAAAATGCAGCCCGTTATGCCCGTCCTGACGGATAGGTTTAATCATCTGGTTTACTTTTAACAGCAATGGCGGCAACTCTTCAGTTTTCGTCTCCCCCAATGCTGGGGGCAATGCATCTGCCTTCATAATAAGGCCGCTGTTATAAGGCAATAGCTCGATTTCTGGTGTCTTCTTCAGGCGATGAGCCAGTTTTTCCAGCCATGGATTGCCCAGAATGGTATACCAACAGGCTCCTTTTACACCTTCCACAGCCTCACCGCCTTCCAGTGTCCCCAGAGAATCAACCATCACGCCAGGGAAGCGTTGGGCCAGTGCGTATTCGTATGGGAACATCCGTTCACGAGCGTAAGGCAAAACAAACGTCACTTTCTTCTTGCCCGCGAACAGCATGTCGCTGGCAGAAATCAGGCTTAGCTTCTGCTCGGCGCTGAGGGGAATCTCCCCGTTCTGCGCCTGAATCTGTACCGGGCCTTCGCTGGCATTGAGACTAAGTTTCCCCGTGTGGGCGAACAGGCCGATTTTATCCCCGGCAAGGATACTGGTGTTGCCCATCGAACCGATACTGATATCGCCCCCGGCGTTAATGGCCACATTGCCAGCAGCGGTCATCTGCATATGCTCACCGCTGGTAAATGCCCCCCTTCAGGGCCGTGAAAGTGGAGCATTTCATTCAGCGGCTTCAGGCGTTTATCAAACATCGCTATCTGGCTAAAATAAGCCATAGTAAGTCCATTTCATCTAATTATTGATTGATAGCGTTTTCAACCCAAGTTGACAAATTTTTCTTAATATCGTTATACGCATCAATACTATTGGGTTCGTATACCAATGGCTCAATAACCTCATCTCCTCGTTTGAAGATCAATTGGTCAAAAGGATTATCTCCTTTCGTTCCGTAGCCATTGTTCGGGCAGTTCAGTCGATGAATAAAGATACCAACTACAGCTTTACCCTGTTCCCAGGCTTTCTGAATCTCATAAATCACCCATGGGCGGGTGGAAGTTTCGCTACCAATCAGCACAACTAAGCAGGATTTCCCCTTCAGATTCTCATCGATCCAATCTTTCACACCTTTTTCAGTACGCTTTATCTGCTCCCAAGTGTTGGGGCTTACTGGTTCTTCGCCTTCAATTAACCCCATGTTACGAATTTGCTGCACTCTCATAACATCATTATCGAAATGAAAGCTGTAAAAAACCTGACGTTTCATATCTAACCTCCAATTTTATTGGAAAAGGAAAATATTTATTTTATATTTCTCAACCATTCTGCTGATAAGCCGAGAAGGTAAAACCACTCAGCATCAAACTAAGAATGTTGGAAAAGCACACTTCAACTTAGGCTATATCTATTTAAGCCATGAAGAAAAATTATTATATCCATCATCCTTTATCCAATCATACACACTAAAGAAATTGGAAAGATTATAGCCATTTCCTCTATAAGCAGAGTCAACTGAAGTGCTGAAGTTTGCAGAACCATCAATTTTATTATATTGTACCCACTCCCCCCCCACTTTTTCCCAAAGTGTTCCAGTTTTCCCATCGGCAGAATAAGTAATCCCAACATAAGCAAGAGGGTTTGGTCCAAGTGTTTTTGTTTTCTGATTCTTATCTTTGATTCCATTTATGTGCACGGCTAGAATGTGATTGCCACGTACAAAACTTTTTAAAATCTCATAGCGAACCCATGGGCGTTCGTATGTATTACTACCAACTAGAATGCACGTATTCGAAGTATTGACTAGCGCTCCATTAATCAATTTTTTAAGAGCCACATCCCCTTTCTTTTTCGATTCTTCCCAAACTGACGCATCAAAGTATCCCGCACTTTCGCGATCAGATTTAGTTAACCAGTGATTGCGTACAGCGTTTGCTCGAAAATCGCTTACATCCTGGTAATGAAAACTAAAAAAAACTCTTTTTGCCATAAAATTTATCTCGTGATTTTGTAGTTAAAATTATATAATACGTGCTTCGACTGGAGAAATATTAAATTCTCGATACATTAGTCCGATGAAGTCTAATGGCCCCAAATCTTCTGGTATAGCGTATCGAAGCTTTTTTGCTAATTCCCTTGTTGCTCCCCCAGTCACAGCAATAGGAATACATTTAGCATGAGGGTGCATTTGACGAAATATTCCATATTCCTCATTGATCCCTTCCATTCCTCCTATGAAGACAGCTGCATCAAATGATTCTGAAGTAAGCATTGCTTCTCGCATAATATGTAAACTCTGTTCACGGCTATTATCTACAGCGTCAACAAATGTCACGTTTGCGAATCGTTTATTATCTTCCGGGAAATAGTCCTCGAAAAATTTACTCTGAAAAAGCTTGACTGCCGTTGCATACTGAACACCTAAATCCTCAGCTGCCGCCCAAAGCATTGGGGTTATAGCAGGATGCCCGCCCCAGACAATGGTGCGTCTTCCGAAGGCAACCGTTGCTAAGGCTATAACAGCAGACTGGATCATTTGTGGCTCGCAGTCTTCATCAAATGGTTTTCTGCCAGATACAGGTACGCTTGCTGAAAGAAAAATCGCCCCCATTTATAGCCCCTCCAGTTCGGATAATTCCCATCCTGCCTGACGACTCTTGATCCACTGAACGCCTTTGACATTTGTTCCCAACCAATTCAGATGAGTCATCCATTCCTCAGAAAGTCCGACATGGTCATAAACTAAAATAGCAGGTCGGCTATCATTATCCCGCATAGCATCATGCAGCGTAACTGCAGTTGGTACACCAACACTAGGATGAGCCACAAGAGGGTTGCCTGAAGGTAACCTCAGAACAAGTGAGCGCCGGATACCGATCGCCTCTACAGCTCCCCCCATGCTTTCAATAGAACTACGGAGATGACCGGCAATATTTGCGTGACGCAGCGCAACACTTTTACTTCGTAAGCCCTCAACCTGAAGTGATAGAGAATCAATGACTTCATCTGTTAGCTTCCCATCAACAAAGTCATCTACCGACAAAACTCTCGGGGTAGCTAATGCACTGGTTCGAGATGCAGTATGGCCCGGCCAAAGAACTTGCAAGATTGAAATGTGCTTATCTGTCGCACGCCCCCATTCCGCTCGAGCCCAACGACTGTCAAAAAATCCCGGGGTATCCAGCATTACGACGACATCACAATCACACAATCGATGCCACAAAACGCTCTGAAAATCCACCGCTGCACCGACAGAATGAGTATCAAGAAATACTTCAAATTGCCGGGCTGATAGAGCTTCAAATAATTGAACGGCAACATCTCTAGACTCGGTCCGGCGGTAGCTCACAAAAACGCGGCGCTGTGTAGGAAGCAAACCTAGACACTGTAAAGCAACACCTGCCGGTTTAATTAGCTCAATATCTTCAGGTGTAAGCGCTAAGGCATTTAAAGATCTCAAACATTCGGGAAGTTCATTTGCGACATTAGCGACATTACTCACTAAAGGTATTATAGGAATGCTTAGCCGCATTAACTCAGCGTGTTCTGACAAAGAAGGGGCCGTACCACCAAAAAACAAAGCCACAGAAGGAGCCGTCTCTACAAAACTGCCTTCGAACCCCACAGTTATTGTAAAATGCTCATCGGGTTGAAGACCAAACCCTTTCATTGCATTAGAAATAGTTTTTTTGATATTAGTAACTTGGCCTGGTGTCGATTGACCAAAAATTAAACACTGATAAAGTGACTTCGACATCCTTGAGTTCATAAAGGTTTGCCCCATAGACTGAAATTGGTCATGCTGCATAACTCCTTGGTTACTAGACCTAAAGCAGTGGTTTCTCTTTATCGTATACCATTTCTCCTCTGCATTTTCATTGCGTTTTTTCAAAAAACGAGCCCATTATCAAACTAAATCCACTGTGCTCATCGAATCTGATTCGATTCCGAAACCCTGATCCATTCATAATCAGAAATAACCGGCTTCAGTCTGGCTGCATATTCTGGCAACCGGCAGATTTCTCGGCGAATTCAATTGACGTTATCCAGTCCAGCCCCCTCCCCAGTATAACTAACCTCTTACTTTTCCAACGAAAGCCTTCACATGACCGAACGCCGTTTTCCATTCAGGTTACAAAGTGTCTCATCAGCACGATAAACCTGGGCACGTAACGCTATTCACTTCACATTTAGCATCCCCAAGTACTCACTTTTTCTATTCACGCAGGAAACACAGTGGCATTGTTTTAAGCTAATACCGATGATGTGATACGTACCACCAAACATTGGATAGTAGCTTGTTGCTTTGATCAGTCATTTTGCCGTACAGCTGAAAGCGCAATCGACGCAGGGACAAGAAAATGACCAGAGTATCTAGCGATCACTACGCTGCTGGTGAACAGGGCTTAGGGTATATCTATCAGCCTCGTTTTGCGCTACTTAAGCTTCTACAGTGGCCAAAAGATACATCTGTTTTTATCGAAAAAGATGATGACCTAAACTTCGTCAATTCTGATGATGTCAAAACACTGGCATCGCTCAAACACAAAGGGGATGGGGATACTCTAACCGACCTGTCTACCGATTTCTGGAAGTCAGTCCGCATCTGGCTTGACCACTATAATCGTGATGGTAAAACCGAAGCAAATTTTCGTTTCTTTCTGTTTACGACCGGAACTATCTCAAACTCCTCGTTCCTGCAACACTTCTTAGTCGAACCGCCAGCAAAAGACAATAATTCAGTTTCAATAACTCAACTCGCCAACACAGCTCTGGCTAGAAGCAAGTCAAAACTGATCACGGCAATAGCCGATGAGTTCAATAAACTGACTCATGAGAAAAAAGATGAATTTTTTCAACGACTCAAGTCAAATGTTTGCCGCAGCACCAGCCTGCACGCATGCTCATTGCGTTGAAACTTTTGTCAGAGCGGCCTCTTTACTAAGCGGACCCAGGACACGTAAAAGACGTTACCACTTTGCTGATCGGGTTTCGCCATGCGCTGGTCTCGCCCAGCTTATCGCTTATAGCCTAAAGACATTAAATATCTTTCCAGCGGTTTAATACTCGCAGCCCCACAAACGGCAAACAGCCAGCCACAATGCTGAGGATCAATGCCGAAATAAGAGATATAGACAAAAAGCGAACCCGTGATAAAAGCATACGGCGCTACGTATAACCGGAAAACTTCCGGGCCTCAGCTTTTGTTCAGCCTGAATAATAGGGTCCCTTTCCCACCGACTCTCTTTGCATCAGCTTTCCGCGAATCAGCGGAAGCGCCTCAACATCCTGCCCATCCAGCATATTTGTCAGCTGCATTAGCGCACTGGCGACCATTTCGTTTACCGGGACGTGTACGGTCGTTAGCGCAGGAATAAAGTAGGATGCGACAGGAATATTATCAAAGCTGAGTAACGATACGTCACCAGGCACGTTTATTCCCTGAGCATGAAGCGCGTTCGCCGCGCCCATCGCCATATCATCATTACTGGCGACAATCGCGGAAAAAACCACTTTGCGGTTCAATAATTCTGTGGCCGCAATCTTTCCGCTTTCAGGTGTCCAGCAGCCTGCCAGGATCAGCGCATCATTAACGGCAATCTGATGTTTTTCCAGAGCCGACAAATAGCCGGCAAGGCGACTCTGGCCGGTGGCGGAGTTTTCCATTCCTTTAATAAAGGCAATTTCCCGGTGCCCCTGCCCGATTAACCAGCTGACGGCTTCAAAAGTATCACTGTAATGATCGGCGCAGACTGCATACTGCGGATAGTGTTGCAGCCGCCGGTTAAGTACCACCAGCGGCTTAGAAATGGTTGGCAGTAAAGCATCAATATCTTCAACGCTCAGATAGCGCGGATAGACAATAACAGCATCACAACGCGTATCCAGCAGAAACTGAATGGCCTCGCGCTCCTGTTCTGCATTGTGCTTACCATCGGCGAGGATCAGCTGCGAGCCAAGCTGCTCGGTGAGCGTCGCGACCTGAAACAGCAGCTCGCTAAAAAAGGGGCCATTATACAAGGTATTAGGCACCATCAGACCGATACTGTCAGAGCGATTGGTCGCCAGGCTCCGGGCATGGACATTAGGCCGGTAGCCCATTTCCTCGACGGTTGACATCACTCTGTCACGCACGGTTTTTGAAACATAATTATGACCCGCCAGCACGCGAGAAACGGTCGCTTTCGACACGCCCGCGCGTTTAGCCACATCCAACATCGTTACCATCTGACTGCTCTCCTCGCTTCCCTGACCCTTGCATCCAAAAAACTCCCGCTGGAATCTTCTGTTTCCGCCCTGCTCAGATCCCGGCCATAACCATAATAGCACTGTTCCGATAACGCATTGAAAGTAAAACCTGAGATAAAAATAATATGAAACCGCTCTCATATCATCATCAACATCCTTGTAAATAACGATTAATTAACGATTGCGCGACAGATCACAAAAAACAACAAACCAATCTGTAACCGGTTGCAGAAGAGAGAAATGCTGAGTAAAAGTTATTAAAAAAGAGGAGGTAATTATGATTAAAATATTATTATGTTGCTCCGCAGGTATGTCTACCAGCATGGTTGTACAGAAAATGGAAAAAGCCGCGCAGCAGCTGGCTGTGGAATCAAAAATTGATGCGGTCGGAATGGAAGAATTTACTGAAAAACTGTCCGATTATGATTGCTGTCTGTTAGGACCACAAATTAAATATAAACTTGCCGATTTTAAAAAACATGCGGATGAGCTTAACAAGCCTGTCGCCGTGATTAATACCATGGATTACGGCATGCTCAATGGCGAAAAAATCCTTCGTGCTGCTATTTCACTGGTTGAGTCTCATAAGGGGGCTTAATGAACACACTGGCGACTACGCTGTTTGGCGTGATTGAGAATCAAATCAGTCCGGTTGCGGCAAGGCTTTCATCACAGCGGCACGTGGTGGCAATCAAAGATGGTTTTATTGCTGCGATGCCCTTTCTGATTGTCGGCTCGTTTATGCTGCTTTTTTCCCATCCGCCTTTTAGCGAGAACAGCCAGTGGGGATTCGCACAATGGTGGTTAGGCATGGTTCGACAATATAACAGCCAGCTGATGATGCCCTATAACATGACCATGGGCATTATGGCGGTTTATATTACCGGAACAATTGCCTATAACCTGGCACAAAGTTATAAAATGAACGGACTCATGGCGGCGTCACTGGCTCTAATGTCATTCCTGGTCGTTGCCGCCCCACAAAAGGATGGTGCGCTTTCGGTCAGTTCATTAGGCGGAGAAGGCATATTCACCGCTATTCTGATCGCGCTTTACTGCACGGAATTAATGCATTTCTTACAGAAATATAATATCGGTTTTAAATTACCTGAACAGGTGCCGCCAAAAATACGGCAATCTTTCGATCTGCTTATTCCGATCCTGCTGATTTTTTTAACGCTCTATCCTTTTAATCTGTTCCTTGAAAGCCATTTTGGGCTGCTGTTGCCACAAGCGATTATGGCAATGTTCGCTCCCATTATCTCAGCGGCCGATTCCCTCCCCGCGGTGCTGATTGCCGTGCTGCTTTGCCACCTGCTCTGGTTTGCCGGTATTCATGGCGCAGCAATTGTGGGCGGCCTTCTGCAAGCGTTCTGGCTGAGCAATCTTGGCCTGAATCAGGAAGCGCTGAACGCGGGAGAAGCCATTCCTAAAGTGTTTATTGAACCGTTCTGGCAATTTTTCATCGTTGTTGGCGGCTCGGGCGGAACCATGGGCCTGGTGCTGCTTTATCTGCGCAGCCGCTCTGCCCATTTGCGCTCGATCGGGCGGCTGGGGCTGGTGCCCAGCATGTTCAATATCAACGAACCGATTATCTTCGGTTCGCCGGTAGTGATGAATCCCCTGCTGTTTATTCCTTTTATTCTCACGCCGCTGATCAACGCCGTTATCGCCTGGACGGCTACCCGCACCGACCTGGTTAACCACGTTATTTCGCTGGCTCCCTGGACTACACCAGGTCCGATTGGCGCGGCCTGGTCGACAGGTTGGGACTGGCGGGCAATCGTGCTGGTATTTCTGCTTATCGGATTGTCGACGCTGATTTATTACCCTTTCTTCAAAATGTACGAGCGCCAGCTGCTGGCTCAGGAAAACGAGCAGGAAGCCGCCATGTCGGAAGTGACACTGACCGAGGAGATAAAAAGATGAGTGAGATGTCGGAAATGGAAAGCACCGTAATGGAACTGATTATCCATGCCGGAGAAGCCCGCTCTGCCTCAATGCAGGCGCTTCAGGCTGCGCGGCAGCACGACTGGTCAGAGGCGGAAAGCCTGCTGAAAAGCGCCAGCGAGGCTTCGCGTCAGGCACATAAAATCCAGACGGCGCTTATTGGTGCCGATGAGGGCTGCGGCAAAGTGCCGGTGAACCTGATTCTGGTTCACGCCCAGGATCACTTAATGAACGCCATGCTCTGCCGCGATTTAGTTGAAGAGTTAATCGTCCTGCATAAGGAAATTCAGGAAATCAGGAAAGCGGCGACGCATTAATTCCTGCTACTCAATATCGTTAATTTACACGGAGAAAACCCATGTCCAGAAAGTTACCCAACGATTTTTTATGGGGAGGTGCCGTTGCCGCTCATCAGGTTGAAGGCGGCTGGCAGGAAGGCGGCAAAGGGCCGAGTATTGTTGATGTGTTTACCGGTGGCGCGCACGGTGTGGATCGCGAAATTACCGATGGCGTGATTGAGGGTAAACATTATCCTAATCATCTGGCGACCGACTTTTATCATCACTATAAAGAAGATATTGCGCTGTTTGCCGAGATGGGCTTTAAATGTTTTCGCACCTCCATCGCCTGGACGCGTATTTTCCCACAGGGCGATGAGGCGGAACCTAACGAAGCCGGATTACAGTTTTACGATGACGTGTTCGATGAACTGCTGAAATATGGTATCGAACCGGTTATCACCCTCTCTCATTTCGAAATGCCGCTGCATTTGGTGAAACATTACGGTGGCTGGCTGAACCGCGAACTGATCGATCTCTTTGTCAGATACAGCGACGTGGTCATGCGTCGTTATAAGCACAAAGTGAAATACTGGATGACGTTTAACGAGATCAATAACCAGCGTAACTGGCGTAAGCCCTTATATGGCTACAGTAATTCCGGCGTGATATTTACCGACTATGATAATCCCGAAGAAGTGATGTATCAGGTTCTGCACCATCAGTTTGTCGCCAGCGCAAAAGTGGTGAAAGCGGGCCATGAAATTAACCCGGATTTTAAAATCGGCTGCATGCTGGCAATGGTGCCGCTCTATCCCTGGTCCTGCGACCCCAACGACGTAATGTATGCTCAGAAAGCGATGCGCGAGCGTTGGCTGTTTGGCGATGTGCATATGCGCGGCTACTACCCGTCATATATTCTGAACGAGTGGGCGCTGCGCAACTTCACCATCCAAATGGAACCGGAAGATGCGCAGATTTTACGGGAAGGCTGTACCGATTATATCGGTTTCAGCTATTACATGAGCAATGCTGTTGAGCATGCTGCGGCAGAGAAAGCCAAAACGTCGGCGCTTGAAGCCTGGCCGGGCAGCCGTAAAAATCCGCATGTCCCCGCTTCTGACTGGGGCTGGCAGATCGACCCGGTCGGCTTACGCTATACGCTTAACGTCCTTTACGAACGTTACCAGAAGCCGCTGTTTATTGTAGAAAACGGTTTTGGTGCCGTGGACGAGATGAATGCGAGCGGTGAAATCAACGATGACTATCGCATCGCCTATCTGCGTGACCATATTGAACAGATGAAGCTGGCGGTGATTGAAGACGGTGTCGATCTGATGGGCTATACGCCGTGGGGATGTCTGGACTGCGTCTCGTTCGGCACCGGTCAGTACAGCAAACGCTACGGCTTTATCTACGTTAATCGTAATGATGATCAAACCGGTGACTTCACCCGCATCAGGAAAAAAAGCTTCGGCTGGTATAAAAACGTCATCGCTTCTGACGGCGAACAGCTCTGACAAACAGGCCCGGTTGCCAGACCGGGCCTGATAAAAACCTTACGGCCTGCACCTCAGTGCTGGCGTAAATCACTGAGAAAACGTTTAGCCCGCTCGTGCTGTGGATTGCTGAAGAAACGTTCCGGGCTGGCTTTCTCCAGGATTTTCCCCTGATCCATAAACCAAATGGTGTCAGCGACATCGCGCGCGAAGTTCATCTCATGCGTCACGCACATCATGGTCATTCCTTCCTGCGCCAGTCCGCGCATGACGTTTAGCACTTCACCCACCATTTCCGGATCCAGCGCTGAAGTCGGCTCGTCGAATAGCATCACCGGCGGTTTCATCGCCAGCGCTCGCGCGATGGCTACCCGTTGCTGCTGTCCGCCAGAAAGCTGCGCCGGATAAGCATTGGCCTTGTGGGACAGCCCGACTCTTTCCAGCAGCTCACCGGCATGCAGGCGAGCCTGCGAGCGTTTGATGCCCAGCACTTTGACCGGCGACATCATAATGTTTTCCAACACCGATACGTGTGGAAAAAGATTGAAGTTCTGAAAGACAAAGCCAATGCGCGTGCGCAGCTGATTAAGCCGCGTACTGCTGCCATGGATATCCGTGCCATCAAACAGAATCTGGCCTTTCTCAATGGGTTCAAGCCGGTTAACCGTGCGGATCAGCGTCGATTTACCTGAACCGGACGGGCCGCAAACCACCACCACTTCGCCACTTTTTATTTCCGCGCTCAGGTCGGTCAGCGCCTGATATTCGCCATACCATTTGTTGACCTGGTTAAACAAAATCATCGGTCTCATGTCGGTTCCTTTTACGGCTGGGCTCTGGAGAGTTGCAGGGCTTTTGCCACCTGTTCTGCCTGCGGATCGGTGTTTTTACGCCTGCGCGCGATACGCGCTTCGAGTTTATTCGCCAACCAGGTCAGGCTGAAACAGATGATGTAATAACCCAGCGCGACGATGAAAAAGACCTGGAACGGTTTGGTCAGCAGCTGGTTATTGACCTGATTGGCGGCAAAGGTCAGTTCCGGTACGTTAATCACATAGCCCAGCGTGCTGTCTTTAATAATCGAGACCAGCTGGCTAACGAGGCTCGGCAAGGTGTTGTAAAGCGCCTGCGGCAATACCACCAGCCGCAGCGTTTTCAGATAGCTCATCCCTAACGCGCGTGAAGCCTCGTACTGGCCGCCGGGTAGCGCCTGAATGCCACCGCGTACGATCTCAGCGATATAGGCACTTTCATAAATCACCAGCGTGCAGAGCATGGTGGCAAACCCGCTGATGTTATGGCCAATTAACAGCGGGACGCAGAAATAGGTCCAAAAGACCACCATCAGCAGCGGAATGCCGCGCAGCACATAGACCCAGCCTGCCGCAGGCCAGCGCAGCAGACGAAACGGAGAAATACGTGCCAGCCCCAGCAGGATACCAAGGGGGAAAGCCAGCAGCACCGCAAGCAGCGAAATCAGCAAGGTACAGAGAACCCCGCCCAACGGACCGTTTGGATATTGCCCCATCAAAAACAGCATGCCGTTGTCATGCACAATCGTGAAGATATCAATCATCAGATCACCTCGCGGTTGCGCGCTGGAAACGACGAGCCAGCATCGCACCCGCGCCCATCAGCAGCAGAGAGAAGAACAGATAGCCAACTGACGCCACCAGATAAGATTCAAAAGTACGGAACGTCTGATTTTCGATATCGCGGGTCACATAAGTGAGTTCTGCCACGCCAATCACCATCGCCAGGCTGGTATTTTTAAACAACAGCACCGTGTGATTAAGTAAAGAAGGCAAAGCGTTACGGATGCCCTGCGGCAGAATAACCAGGGTCATTGAGCGCACATAGCTCATCCCCAGCGCTCTTGCTGCTTCGCTCTGCCCTTCAGGAATGGCGCGCAGACCGCTACGAATGTCCTCTGAAAAATAGGCGGCCTGACACAAACCAAGCGCAAACATTGAGAAGAGGAATTCAGCGTTAAAATCGTTAATCCACATCTGTACCGATTCCGGCAACAGCGTAGGGATCGCGAAATACCACATCATTAGCTGGATCAGCGTCGGCACGTTGCGGTGATATGAAACATATGCCGCCACCAGAAACACGGCCAGGCGTTGATGAGATAAGCGGATGACTACCAGCAGTAAAGCAATCGTCATTGCCAGCAGCCAGGAACCTAACGCCAGTTTGAGCGTGGTTAGCGTCCCCGCCATAATCATCTGTCCAAACTGGCCGGCTATGACGGCACCGAAATCAAGTGTCATCCTCTTTCCCCTTTCAAGCCGTTATTCGGCACGGTCGCCGGGCCGCAGGGTAGAAAGTCCCCCCGGCACCTGAAGCGTTGGCGTGATTTCAATATTGCCGATGTTAACGGCAACTGGCGCAGAGAGCGCAAAGGCCACGCAGTCGGCGATATCTTTCGCCTGCGGCAGCTCAAAGCCATCAATAAAGCGGCGGCGGCCCTCTTCCCGATCGCCCATCACATTGCCGAAAATATCCGTCGCGACGCGTCCCGGACAGATTTCGGTAATGCGTACGCGTTTGCCAAAACAATCGACGCGCAGCTGACGAGAGAGTGCATGCACGCCCGCTTTGGTGGCGTGATAAATTGAATTGCCGTTGAAGTTATAGATGGCGGCAATGGAAGTAATGTTGATGACGTGGCCACAGTCACGCGCCATCATCCCCGGCACCAGCAGACGACAAAGGTGCAGCACGGCGCGCAAATTAACATCTACCTGAGTATCGATCGCTTCTTCATCCGCATCCAAAATGGAACCGGGGCGGGAAACGCCCGCGTTATTCACCAGGATATCCACGTCGATCTCTTTGCAAAGACGGGTTAACGCATCCAAATCGCCGACGTCAATCGCATGCGGAATGCAACCGGTGCGGGCGGCCAGTGCTAACAGCTGTTCTTCACGTCTGGCGACGGCGTGAACGGTAATTCCTTCCTGGCACAGGCGCTCAACAATTGCTTCTCCCATACCCGCTGACGCCCCGGTAACTAGTGCAGTCTTGTAATCTGAAAATGGCATTTCGCCTCTCCTGTAAACACATCGGCGGCTACGGCCGAAAATCGGTTAACTGACTCTATCAACTCACTCCTCGCCCGGTATAAGACATAAACGGTTTGAGGCAATAAGGGGGGCTTATAACAGTGCCGACTGCCTCGAAGGCGGGAGCAGAGCGATACCCAATTCTTCACAAATTTCCCGCAGCGTATGCACCATGGCGATGGATTCGGGCGTGTCACCATGCACCAGAATCGAGGTGGCGCTAACTGAAAGCGTCTCGCCATCAATGCTTTGCACCGTCCCCTGCGTAAGCAGCTGGCGAACCCGTGCACGAACCTGCTGCGGGTCATGGATTACCGCGCCTGGCTTCGCCCGACTGACCAGTAGCCCACTGTTTTCATAAGCACGATCGGCCAGAAAAGTACAAATTACCGGCAGCGCGAGCTCACGGGCCACCCGCTCAACGGCATTCCCCGCCATCGTGCTGATAATCAGATGGGGATTGAACGCTTTTACCGCCTGCAACAGCACCCGCGCCAGCGCTTCATCTTCTGACACCTTATTGCCCAGCGCGCCGTGAAAACTCATATGCGTCAGCGGATAGCCAGCGGCTGTCGCAAAGGCGGAGAGCGCACCCAGCTGATAAGTGACGTAATGCGCCATGACCTCCGCTTCGATCTGCATCTGACGACGGCCAAAGCCCAGCAGGTCGGGAAAACCGACGTGCGCGCCAAGATCCACGCCGTAGCGCTTCGCCATCGCCACCGTTTTTGCCATAATCACTGCGTCGCCAGCATGAAAACCGCAGGCGACGTTAGCGGAGGTGATCAGCGGCATTAAATTCGCATCATCGGCGATAACGTAATCGCCAAAACCCTCGCCGATGTCGGCATTTAAATCGATATAGTTCAAACTGTTATCTCCGAGTCGCGCAGAACAAATATCTCCGTACCGTACTCAACCACCTCGCCCTGCTGCACCTGAATTGCGGTGATGACGCCGCCGACAGGACTGCGCAGCGGCAGATAAACGGCCCCCACTTTCAACATGCCTAACAGTGCGGACTTTTCGACTGCGTCGCCCGTTTTTGTCAGTGGCAGGCCATTGAGCGGATGCTGAAGCAGGACAATGCCAGGCATCGGTGCCGACAGGGAGACCGGCGGCACATCGGGCGTTGTTTGCACAAGGTTGTCCGGCATCAAAGGCCTGAATTGCGGCGCGCACTTTATTCTTACTCGCCAGGCGCTGCCGTTAAGTTCGATAGTGTCCAGGTTAGACGCACGCATTTTTTGTGCGATCTGCCGCAGTTCCGCCAACGCTAATGCCCTGTTTTCCATAATTATCCTGTCGAAAAGGCGTGTGCCGCGCACGGTCATCTTTCTGCCGTTGATAAGAGGTTGCCCCACCGAAAGGCGACGGCAAGACGGCCCGCTGCATCCTGAAGCAGAGGGATACGGACACTCTAGCGCGCCGTCTTTACCGCCAGGTAAGAGGGTTTCGCTTTGCGGAGATAAGGTCGGCTTATCACCCAACCAGCGTTAACGGCCGGTTATCTGTGGTGCGGTTAGCCATTAAAGCCAGCAGGATCCCTTTTACCGCCTCAGCCGGCTGCGAGAGCGGGAGATGATCGGACATACAGAACGACAGCGACACCTTGAGCTCCGGTTGGGCAATTTTCGCCATCCAGCCATCGGCGGCTTTCAGCATTGCCCGTGCCGCAGATTCCGGCATTATCGTGCAGCCGAGACCCGCCGCCAGCGCGGCATTCAGCGTGGTTTGCGATTCGATTTCGCATTTCACGCGGTAGGCCAGACCTTCATGAATAAACGCGTCGTCAATGGCTTTACGCATGCTGTTATAAATACGCGGCAGGAACAGATCGTAACGGGCGACGCTGGCCAGCGTGACGGTTTTAGTCGGTTTCGCCAGGCTGTGCGGGCAAACAAACCATAGCTCCTCTTTCATCAGCGGCATAAAGCGCAGGCCATGGATTTCGCGATTGCCATAAATCACCGCCATATCCATACGCCCATTCATAATCAGTTCGCTGAGCGTTGTGCCGAAGTTTTCATTGAAGTAGAGGACGATGCCAGGATATTGACGATGGACTTCCTCCATCAACGGCAGTGCCAGCTGCTGAGCGGCGGTGCCAGGCGCAAGGCCCACCGAGACGCTGCCAGAAAGCATCTGGCCCGAACCATCGATAGCGCTCTGGGCCTGATCGCACTGGCGCAAAATCGCCTGCGCATGGGTATAAAGAATTTTGCCTGCTTCCGTCGGCGTGACGCCGCGCTTAGTGCGTATCAACAACTGCTGATTCACCTCGCCTTCCAGCGTGGCTAATTGCTGACTCAAGGCGGGCTGGGCGATATGCAAAATATCGGCGGCCTTGGTCAGGCTGCCAACGTCTACGATCTTAATGAAGTATTTCAACCGTCGCAGGTTCATAGCCACTCCTCATAACGCGGGTCGTAGCTGATATAAGCAATATCGATGCCAGTCACGGCAAAGAGCGTAATACTGGCGCTGTACGGGCGTTTAGCGGTGAAAAGATACGCGCCGTGTCCGGGCGCAGGGTCGGTAAATGCACTGATAAAGCGCATTCACAGGGGCAAACACCGCTGAACCATCGTTTTGCGTTATGTCACCACAACAAAGCGCTATTAACGCCGCCTGACTTTTCCTCAGTACCCTTCTTCTGACCTTCATCTATCCGCCTGTAGCTATGCAAAACCGCTGTTATGCAGCGAGCTGGCTACCCTGAATCTGGGATCTCCGCACCATGCCTGATATTGCCAATCGCTTAACGAACGTCGCCATTTCTGCTTCCGTAGCCATGACCCAGAAAGCCCGAGAACTGAGTGCCGAAGGCGTGCACGTCGTCACGCTTTCCACCGGCGAACCGGATTTCCCCACGCCCGACCATGCTATCGCGGCGGCCCATGCGGCAGCGCTGGCGGGCGACACGCGCTATCCGCCCGTTGACGGCACGCCAGCCTTGCGGGCGGCAATTCAACGGAAATTCAGGCGGGACAATCATCTGGATTATCCGCTCAGCCAGATCCTGACGGCTGGCGGTGCCAAACAGATTATTTTCAACGCAATGATGGCAACGATTAATGCGGGTGATGAGGTCATTATTCCCTCACCTTCCTGGATCAGCTATGCCGACATCGTCAAATTCGCCGGCGGCGTGCCGGTTCCGGTTGCCTGCTTACAGGAAAATGGCTTCAAGCCCCGGCCGGACGATCTGCAAGCGGCCATTACGCCACGCACTAAGTGGCTGCTGCTGAATTATCCGGGCAACCCGACCGGTGCGGTCGCTACCCGCGCAGAGCTGCTGGCGATAGCGGAGCTGATGCTGCATCACCCGGATATCTGGATTATGACTGACGATATTTACGAACATCTGATCTACGACGATGCGACGTTTTATACGCTGGCAGAGGTTGAACCTCGTTTGCTGGATCGCGTGCTGACGGTAAATGGCATCTCCAAAGCCTGGGCCATGACCGGCTGGCGGCTGGGGTTTTGTGGTGGCCCGGAGCCGCTGATCAAAGCGATGAGTAATGTGAATACCCAGAACAGCGGCGGCATCTCGACGCTAACGCAGGCGGCAGCCGTAGCGGTACTGGACGGTCCGCAGGAACTTTTAAAAGAGCGGGCCGCTATTTATCGCCAGCGCCGTGATTATGTTCTTGAGCGTCTGACCTCGGTGGATGGCCTGCTCTGCCACAGGCCACAAGGTGCTTTCTACCTCTTCGTGAATATCGCCGCGTTTACCGGTAAAACAACCGCGGGCGGTCGGAAGATCGGTAACGATACGGACTTTGTCATGGCGCTACTGGAGGAGCAACAGGTAGTCACCGTTCAGGGGGCGGCTTACGGTATGAGTCCTTTCTTCCGCCTGTCGTACGCGACAAGTCTCGATATATTGCAGGAAGGTTGTAACCGTATCGCGGCTTTTTGCCAGGGGATGCGGGATTAGAACGTAGAAGCATGTGATGATTCGGCACCTGACGGTGCCGAGCTCGGGAGAGGACGGATTCAGGTTTATCAGCACGCGGTTAAAGGGGAGCGGCAAGCTGTCATGCTTATCCCTTTAACTGCACAACCGCTTAACGCGCTACAACTTTGCCGCACTTTGGTCAGCCAGCGCTCTATTTCTTTTGCCACAACAATAGCCTCACCTGCCTCGCTTTTTACCAGCTGCAACCACTGGCCGGGTTGGATCTGGCCGAGACGCCATAAATCCTCTTCAATCACTCCCGCGATTTTTGGGTAGCCGCCTGCCGTATTGGCATCGCTTAACTGAATAATCGGCTCGCCTGCGGGCGGCACCTGTACAATGCCGGGCACCAGCCCGTAAGAGCGCATTTCAATGGTTTCGGCAGGGAAAATCGGTTCGCCGCTTAAGCGATAGCCCGTACGATTGCTCTGGCGGGAAACCTGCCAGCGCTGCTGCCAGAAACGGGCATGATCGGCTGCAAACAGTGCATACTCCCCGGCCGGTATGGCCCGTAGCTGCACCACGCCGTCGCTACTGACGGGAAAAGCGTGCGCCATCGCCACCGTTGGTGGCTCAATGCCGATCCCCGCTGCGGGTAAAGCCGCTGCCGATGACAGGCCAACGGGCAGCCTGTCGCCTGTTTCCAGCGCGCGCCCCTTATAACCGCCGAAACTGCCGCGCAACGCAGTACTGCGCGATCCCATGACCTGCGGTACGTCAATACCGCCAGCCACACAAAGGTAACTGCGCGCACCACCGCGGGGAAACTGCAGCGTGAGCTGCTGGCCTTTTTTGACTGAGCAGCCCCACCACGGAGGAAGATCCCTATCATCCAGCCGGGCGCGGCAGTCCGCTCCGGTAATCGCAATACTGGTATCCGTCAGAAAGCGTACGCTGAAAGGGAAGATCTGAATCTCCAGACAGGCGGCGTTTTCATCATTCCCCAGCAGGATATTTCCCGCGCGTAGCGCAAGCGGATCCATCGCGCCGCTTACTGAAACGCCCATATGCCGGAAGCCGCTGCGGCCGGTATCCTGTACGGTATTTAGCGCGGCGGATTTGATAATTTCAATCACAGCTCAATCCTCACAGGCAAAAAACGAATGCTGTCGCCCGGCGCCATCAGCGCAGGCGGATGCGCGTCGGGATCGAATACGTTAAGTTCAGCAAAACCAATCGCATTCCAGCCGTTGGGGCCGGTCAGCGCAGAGACGCCCGTCTGCGCACCGCCAATGGTAACGGTGCCCTTCAGCATATGCAGAGAAGGCACTTTTTTTCTTGGCGTGGCGAGGGAAGCATCCAGCCCGTGCAGGTAGCCAAATCCGGGCGCGCTGCCCAGTGCAAAAACCGTGTAATTTCCCTGAGCGTGCCGGCGGATCACTTCCTGAGCAGACAGGCCGGTATGCTGGCAAACGGTAAGCAGATCGCTGGCGTGTTCGCCGCCATACACAACCGGAATTTCAATGATTTTGCCAACGGGATGTACCGCTCTGGCCTGTTCCCACAGCTTTTTAAGCTTGATTAGCGTGCCGTCGTAATCGGCAGGAGTTTGTCGAAAAATAATGAGGAGATTGGTTACGCCAGGGATAAGCGATTCGACCGCTTTATCATCCTGTAGCGAGGCGGCCAGCGACCAGATCCGTCGCTGGGCGGGTAAATCAAACGCTCCCGGCGCTTCAATCAGCCAGGCGCGACTGCCGATGGTGGATATTTTGGCCTGACCGTCCAGTCCACCTGCGGCAGGTCGTTTCTCATGCAGCAGCATCGTCATCGTTTATTCCAGAGGCTGAAACTTGAGGCTGGCTAACGACTGTACTTTCTCTTCCCTGACCATTTTGTATTCCGTCGCCGGCCCAATCCACTTGTTCCAGATTTTGTCGATACTGCCGTCGTCATCCATCGCTTTCAGGCTGCTGTTCACTTTCTCCAGCAGGGCCGGCTCATCCTTTTTCATTCCAACGCCAATCGGTTCCAGCGCCATCGGCTCCTTAATCATTCCCAACGCGATGCCATCTTTTCCCGCCTGTGAAATCATTTTTGTCGCCGTCATGGTATTGGTCACGAAGCCGACTGCCTTGTTTTGCTCCAGTGCGAGGAAAGCAGAAGCCGCGTCCTGGAAGGTAATGGCTTTTGCGCCTGCCAGATAGATCGACTGTTCTGATGTCGTGCCTTTAGTCGCACTCAGCCGTTTTCCTTTAAAATCTGCCCGCGTCTTGTCCACGTTGGGCTGTTTCACTACCAGCATCTCTTTGGCTACGTAGTAAGGATCGCTGAACTGAATCTGTTTGCCACGGGTTTTGGTGTACGCAAGGTTGGCGATCAGCACGTCTGCACGGCCGGTAGCAATAACGGCGATACGCGCTTCGATGGACGTTGGCATCAGATTGGCTTTTACACCCATCTGTTTCGCTAACGCATCGCACAAATCAACGTCCATACCTGCCAGCTGACGAGTTTTAGGATCGGGAGAGGAAAAAGGCGGGACGTCGGAGTAGACCGCGCAGTTCAGCTGTCCACGCGCCTGAATATCACCCAGAAGATCTGCTTTTGCCGGTGAGAAGGCCATCAGCATCGGCAGCGCCAGTAATGAGCAGGACACCATTTTCTTCATCAAGAATTCCCCGTTATCGTTGTCAGTTACAGCAGATCGCTGCCGCTGTTCAGTTTCCGACTATAGAGAGCCTTGCAGGCGCTGTATAAGAGGTAAACCCTGTATGGCAATATGCAATTTGTATGACACTCTCCCTGATGGCTATAAGTAAATGCTATCCGTACAGAGCAAAATGATGTTATCCCCCGTCGTCTCCGGTCTTTTATGGTGAGCAGCGTTGAGGCAGGCAGGACTGGCGGAGTGAACAATGAATTCCAGAGTGGGCATAGCGTTAAAAATCGGGGCGGCGCTGTGTGCCACCTTAATGCTGGCATGTGTGAAAGGGCTGGATGGCGCCATCCCTACCGGCGAGGTGATTTTTTTCCGTTCTTTTATCGCCCTCTTTCCGCTGCTTGTCTGGCTTAAATGTCAGGGCAACATTGCCAGCCAGCTCAAAACGAAAAATATTTTTGGCCATTTAATTCGCGGATTTTCCGGCACGGGCGGCATGTATTTTAACTATATGGCGCTGGTTTATATTTCCTTAGCCGATGCGACAGCCATCAGCTATGCCGCACCGTTATTTACGGTCATTCTGGCGGCGCTGCTGCTGAAAGAAAACGTGCGTTTTTCCCGCTGGCTGGCGGTAATAGCAGGCTTCTCAGGCATTCTGGTAATGCTTTCTGCGCATTTGAGCGAAAACAATTCATTATTTGCCGGACACATCGATCTTACTGCCGGTCTGGGCGTGATGCTGGCGCTGCTCGCCGCACTCTGTACCGCCGTCTCATCGGTGCAAATCCGTTTTTTAAACGGTATTGAAAAACCGGGCGCGATCGTCTTCTACTTTTCGTTAATGACCATGCTTATCGGCATGGCCACCGTTGTTTTTGGCTGGACGCGGCCCAGCCCGTTGCAATTGTTGCTGCTGGTCGGCTGCGGATTTTTTGGCGGTATGGCGCAAATCCTGATCACGCTCAGCCTGCGCTATGCTGATGCTTCACTCCTTGCGCCCTTTGACTACACCTCGCTGGTCTGGTCGATGCTGATTGGTTATCTCTTTCTGAACAGCTTGCCGACCGTCTCCACCCTGACCGGCGCGTCAATCGTTGCGCTGGCAGGCATATTTACCGTGTGGAGTGAACAACGGAAGTGGAAACTTAGCGTCATCCGCACGGTGAACTAAGCCGTTCAGCGCTCCTCATTAAATACGATGCCCAGTTGCCTGCGCACCTCATCCATAGTGGAGAGCGTCTGCAAGGACGTTTGCAGTGAACGAACAGGCGATGTCTGTAAGCCCTGTCCTACGCACCAGGCAAAATGTTCAGCCTCATAACTGAGCTGCGCATAACGATTTTGCGGTTCTTCCCAACGCAGCGACTTATTGCCCTGGCTTGAGGTCAAAACGAAGCCGCCCGGCGCATAGAATTGTCCGTCAAGCACGATGCTGGCGTCGCGCCCGGCAATAACCGCTCGGCCCGGCGTGTTGCTGAACAGCGTAGTATGCAGCACTGAATGCATGCCGCTCGGGTGCTGTAACAGCATGGATGCCTGCCCGTTGACGCCGCCTTCTGCTGGCTGGCCGCAAGCGGTAATATGCGCAGGCGCCCCGCCTCCCACCATCACGCTGAACGCCAACAGATAACTGCCCAGATCCAGCATCGGCCCGCCAGCTAAATCGGCGTTAAAAATACGGTGATCCGGCGTGAAGAACTCACCATGATCGGCAATCAGCGTGTGCAGATCGCCTAACGCGCCATCAGCCAGCAGCTGACGCAGCACATCATATTTCGGCGTAAAATCACACCACATCGCCTCCATACAAAGTACTCCCCGCCGCTGCGCTTCAGCCTGAAGCTCTGCGCCCTCCTGCGCATTTAATGCCAGCGGCTTTTCAATCAGCACATGCTTACCCGCCCGCAACGCTTGCCGCCCATCCGGGAAGTGATGATTGTGTGGCGTGGCGATATACACCACGTCCAGCGCATTCATCGCCAGCATCTCATCAGCACTGCTGAAGGTATGCGGGATCGCCCATTTATCCGCGAAGGCGCGGGTCTTCCCGGCGTTGCGTCCGGCAACCGCCACCAGTTTTTGCGCGCTGTTTTCTTTTAACGCTTTAGCGAAATGCGCGGCTATCCAGCCAGGACCGATAATTCCCCAGCGCAGAACGGGAACGGCTTGTGGCTCAGGATTTCTCGGGACAGGTAATGCGGAGGGAAACATTCGGACTCCTTTTGCTGTTCAGCATCTGTGCTGTGAATCTAACCGCGCCGATAATGACGGGCCAGAGCGTCAAAGGATGAGAATAGTGTGGCTTCAGGCAGAGCGATAAGTGCGTTTTGCGGCGGCAATGATGGAAAACCCTCAAATGAGGCGGTAAGCTCGCCGCTTCATTTTTTTTGAAAGAAGTTGAGCATGAACCGCAAAAACATCTTGATCCTTATCGCCGTGATGACTATCGTCTACGCAATATATCTTTTTTTTAAGCCTCATAAGCAGGATCCGCACTATTTTGCTGCCGCCTGCGTTGTGCTTAACGATATGGCAGCGCCTGCGTCTACCGCGGATTTTACGGAAAAATTGCGCACCGTGATCATCAATGAAAATGCCTCTTACGCCGTGGATAAAGTTGAGTTCGACCCGGCTTCAGCGCAAGCGGCTATCAGACATTATCAACATTTGTCAGAAACAGAGCAGCGGCAGGCCAAAAAGAGTATCGATAGCTGCCTGCCGGTGATGATGCCTCAGAATTCAGGCAGTTAATTGCCTGACGGCGGTGGAGCCATGCCAACACTCATTTCATGAATTAGGTTAATAAATTTTCATTATTTCCTGATGAAAAATAGTCTTCCGCCGTCGTATACTATTCTCTAATTATTTCTATAACATGAATAAATAATTCCTTTTGCTGGCACTAAATGTCTTTAGCGAGATGAAAAGAGTTAAACCTGACAAAAGCGTGCCATGACATACTCACTTAGCAGAAAAAAATAATGAAACCACCCTGTGGCTTCAACATAATTAAGACCAGACTTTTTCAGACTCACGCCGTAAAAACGTGTAACCGTTTTAAAAAAAAGAAACACATAAATACTTTTCTTTTTGCAATAACATTGTATTAACAAAAAAAACGGAACCTACTGATAATTAGCGCTTAACATCACTGACCAGGTTTAATCTGTAAGTTATTTTCATGGTTAATAATGCCCTTATACTGGAGTCTCGCCCTTTTTTTAAAGTCAGGAGGGGTTAACTATGTCTCTTTTACGGTGGGCGCAATCTTATGCAGGCAGATTATTATTACGTTACGAAGCAAACCGAGCACACCGATTTTCACCTGGTGCACCGGCGGGGATGCCGAAAGATGCCGGAAAAGAATAAACGGGTATTTATAGGCAGTTTTTATGCCCCTCTTCAGGCTTTAACCATCGCTAAAGTGCGTTTTGGTAAGCAGGTAAAAGCCTGCTACTACTGTTGCCAGTTACATCATGATGACGTCAGACGCCAACCTGCTTCTCATGTTTACCGTTCCTGATGCAGCATTAAAGCGTTTGCTGCAAGGTGATGACTCAGATAATCCACAAAGCATCTTATCCGACGGGGAATCTGTCTGTTGTGCGCGTAAACAGCATAAATATCCGCTGACGGTGCCTGATAGCGCGTCAGGACCTGCTTCAGTTTGCCATTGCCAATGGCCTCATGAGCATCCCACCATGAACGCAGGATCAGGCCATGGCCATCAAGCGCCAGGCGCATCGCGACTTCTCCGTCATTGGTCGTTAAACTGCCCTGCACTTTTTGAGCGATCTCACGCCCTTCGCTGCTAAACCGCCATATGGCATAATCTGACTCATGCTGCCGTAACACGATGCAGTTATGCGCGGCCAAATCTTCCACCCTTTCCGGTACGCCGTGGCGTTCAAGATAGTCAGGCGAAGCGCAAACAACCCGAAAATTTGGCGCGATACGTCGGGCAATCAGCCGTGAATCGGGCACATCCCCAACGCGTATATCAATATCAATGCCAGATTCCGGCCAGTTTAAAGGCTGACTGGTGAGCTGCAGGCCGATGTTCAGAGCAGGATGCAGTCTGGCAAACGCAGAGATCAGCGGAGCAATATGCCGTCGCCCAAAACCAAATGAGGCGTTGATTTGCAAACTGCCGCGCAGTACCTCGCTCTGGCGACTGACCGTATCCTCAAGCTCTGCCAGCTGATCTAAAATCGGCCGTGCTCCGGCGGCATAAAGCGCTCCCTCCTGCGTCAATTCAAGGCGCCGTGTAGTCCTTTTAACTAACTGAACGCCAAGTTTATTTTCCAAACTGGCGAGCCTTTTACTGACGGCAGGCAGGCTTAATCCCAGCTCTCTGGCAACCTCAGTCAGGCTTGAAAGCGCGGCAACACGCATAAAAAAATGCAGGTCGTCACTGCTGGTGCTCCATTCTTTACTTTTATTCAACATTGGATTAAATCTCAGGCTAATTATTTAACCATAATGCTGAAATAGACTCAGGGAGAAAACCCCCTTTATTCAGGAGAAAAGTTATGGCTGTCGCAACATACAAAATTGCCGTGATCCCCGGCGATGGGATCGGTAAAGAAGTGATGCCCGAAGGCGTGAAGGTGATGAACGCCGCTGCCCGCCGTTTCAACATAAATATTGAATGGGTTTGGTTTGATTTTGCCAGCGCGGATTACTGGCTCCAGCATGGCAAAATGCTGCCCGATGACTGGTTCGCTACGCTGAAAGCTTTTGATGCGATCTACTTTGGGGCGGTAGGCTGGCCGGAGATCGTTCCGGATCATGTTTCACTCTGGGGATCGCTGCTGCAATTCCGCCGCCAGTTCGATCAGTACGTTAATCTGCGTCCCGTTCGTTTGCTGGCTGGGGTGAAAGCGCCGCTGGCCGATCGTAAACCAGGTGACATTGATTTCTATGTGGTTCGTGAAAATACCGAAGGTGAGTACTCCAGCGTGGGCGGCACGATGTTTCCCGATACGGAACGGGAAATTGTGATTCAGGAGACGGTGATGACCCGGACGGGGGTGGATCGCGTGCTTAAATTCGCCTTTGAACTGGCCCAGAAGCGCCCGGCAAAACACCTGACGTCCGCCACCAAATCTAACGGCATCGCTATCACCATGCCCTGGTGGGACAGTCGCGTGGCGGCAATGAGCAGCGGCTATCCTGACCTGCGCGTAGATAAATATCACATTGATATTTTGAGCGCCCATTTTGTGCTACACCCGGACAGATTTGACGTGGTCGTCGCCAGCAATTTATTTGGCGATATCCTTTCTGACTTAGGCCCGGCCTGCACCGGCACTATTGGTATTGCACCCTCCGCAAATATCAATCCGGAACGGACTTTCCCCAGCCTCTTTGAACCGGTTCACGGTTCCGCACCTGATATTGCCGGAAAAGGGATTGCCAATCCTGTTGGGCAGATTTGGTGTGGTGCCATGATGCTGGAGCATCTGGGCCATGCAGCGGCAAGCGAAGCGATCGTTAAGGCAATTGAAACCGTGCTGGCCGCCGGAAACAGCAGCCTGCTGACTCCCGATATGGGAGGAACCGGCACTACTCACGACCTGGGGGCTGCTGTTGCTGCTGCATTGTAATAGAGAAACACAGGGAATAAAGTTCCTGTAAGAATATAAGACTATTCTTATTAAAAAAACATAAAATTCATGAAGCCAGGTAAAATGACAGGAATTATGCTCAGTCAGAATTATCCTGGCTATATTCCTTTTTTTATCAAAAAAGGAGGCAGTACAAAGTTGAATTGCGAAAACTAATGCTCAAAACGCTCATCACTTTGCATATTTTAATTGAAGGCCTGTTAATGTCATCAACTTAGTTTCTTTCTCGTTAATAATTGATTAGAACCGTGTAAGCAAAATACAAAAAACCAAAACCAGACACGATATTAAACACTACAAACAAGGAAATATATATGTTTTTATCTTGATGATAAAACAGAGCATACAAGAAGTTAGATAAGCCATCAACAAAGACAATAATAATATATAATTTTACTCTTAGTTATAAAATCAGATTTTATATCTGCAAATCACGTCATGACCCTGTTATGCAACCAGTAACAATTGTATATTGAGGGAGATTTAATGAAAAAGGTAACATAGGACTTAATCAGGAAGTGCTGGTGCCATACCGCTTTTTCATAATCGTCGTGAAGTTTTAACAGAGGCGAGAGATATGGATATTCAGCAAGCGAAAGTTTTTGGCTACTTAATAGAGTCAGATATTCAGGTTAACATTTCCTACAACAGCCTGATAAATATCAAATCTCTTATTTCAGAAAAGAAACCAAACAGGCTTATTTTAAGAAAGACAATGATGCGGCTTTTTATCTATCTTCTGGAAAATGCCAATAACGCGGTGATAGAAAACGAAGAGATTTTAACAAACGTTTGGGATAAACATGGTTTAAGCTCCTCATCACAGCGGCTTTGGCAAGTGATGAAAGACCTTAAAAATAAACTTATTGTTATTGGTATATCAGAAGATTTCATTAAACGCGTTGAAAAAGGAAATACAATGGGTTTCAGAATCAATCCTCATAGCGTTACGCCCATTTACTATTTCGATGCACAGAATTTGTAGTTTCTACCTCTACAAATACGCCCTTTATGGGAACAGGCTATAGATCCATAGCGTTAAAATGGATTTATTTTTATCAAATAAAGAATAAGGATATTTCATGAAAAAGTTGCTTATTACTGCATCTGTTCTGGCTGCTTTTGCAGGCATGAACGCTCAGGCTGCATCAACGGGTACGATCACCTTTAACGGTGAGTTAACCGCCACTACCTGTGATGTTGTCGTGGATAATCAGGCAGCAGACGCCACTATTCAGCTACCCACCTTAGGTATCAACCAGCTGGCTACAGCAGGCAGTACGGCGGGTGAGACCAGCTTTAATATGGCACTGACTAACTGCGCAGGAACGCTGACTACCGCTTCAGCTTTCTTTGAAAATGGCCTGACAGTGGATACCGACGGTCGTTTAAAAAATACGGCAACTGACACGGCTGCAACAGATGATACTCCAGCCACAACTGCGGCGACTAACGTAAGTCTGGAGCTGCTTAATGGTACGACTGGGGATGTCATTGTTGCCGGTAATGACAGCCAGGTTGATGCCAACAGCTACGTCAGTATTGCTACAGGTTCAGCCGTTCTGCCTTATTCCGTACGTTACTATGCAACGGGTGCAACGACTGCGGGCCTTGTAGGCAGTAACGTCGTTTACTCTATTCAGTACAAGTAAGTTTATCTGGCAGAGAGAATTTCTCTCTGCCTTTTCTTTTTTTAAAGAAGGTCTGCATGAACAAATATGGCCGCTTTTCTTTAACGTTTTCCTGCTTCGCTATAGTGATGTTTGCTGCTGCTACCGTTTCGGCAAGCGTGGTAATCAGCGGAACACGGGTTATTTATCCATCAGATGCCAGAGAAGTCAGCGTCAAGTTGTCGAACGTTGGCAAAAAACCGGTTTTGGTACAAAGCTGGGTTGATAGCGGTGACAGTAAAGCCAAACCTGAGACAATTCATGTTCCGTTCGTTTTAACGCCACCGATTAACCGGGTTGAAGCGGGGAAAGGCCAAACGTTACGTATCAGCCAAACAGGAGAAGCGTTACCGACAGATCGCGAATCAATTTTCTGGCTTAATATTCTGGAAATTCCTGCTAAAGACCCGAAGTTAAAAAATGAAAATTATTTACAAATGGCGTTCCGATCGCGCATAAAATTTTTTTACCGGCCCGTTAACCTTGCTGGCAATGCAAATTCTGCCGTCAATACTTTTAAATGGAAGACAGAGGGAAAACAGCTTATTGCCACTAACTCAGGGCCATATTACGTTTCCTTTGTCACTCTTTCAGTGAAGAGCAAAAAGGTTGAAGGAAAAATGGTTGCCCCTTTTTCTTCAGAATCTTTTAGCCTTGCCAGTGTGAAAGGAGACGAAATAACGGGTGAATTTGTTAATGATTATGGTGCTATAGCGAAGTTCACAGCCAGAATTATGTAGATACACCAGATAAATATCACCAGCTACGTTTTTGTAAAAGGACTTTTATGGAAACCACCTTGCCGCAGGTAACTCAATGGAAAGTAGCGCCGCTGATTATCATTTTTGCGATATTACCCACCTATGCCGCCCCCCCGGTTCCTTCTTCACCTCAGGAAGTGGCTAAAAATGTCGAATTCGATTCATCATTTCTGAATATCGGAGAAGGGAATAGTATTGACCTTAGCCGGTTTGCTAATGGTGCGTCGGTCTTTCCCGGGGTTTATCGGACAGATATTTATGTCAACGATCGGATGATTGGTAACTATAATCTGGAAATTAAATCTGCCGCTAATAACACTATTGTCCCCTGCATAAACCAGGAAATTTTAAAAAACATCGCCTTTGACTATGAAAAGTTGCCCTCTGACTTTCTGACTAAAGAAGATAAAAGCTGCCCTAACCTGCAAAATGCGCTGAAAGATGCAGTGGTATTTTATGACAGTAATGAGCAACGTCTGAATATTACTGTTCCACAAATCTATATGTTAAGAACAGCCAGGGGTTCAGTCAGCCAGGAGATGTGGGACAGCGGCGTTCCCGCCTTACTGCTTGGATACACCACCAATGTCTACAGTAGCGAGAGCAACGGTGCCGACTATAAATCTTTCTACGCCAGCTTAACGGCCGGCCTCAATTTGGGCGCATGGTATTTAAGGCATAACGGTAATTATAACTGGATACAGGACGGGACAAAAAAGTACAACACCACCAATACTTATCTGCAACGGGACATACCTTCCGTGCGTGGTCGTGCGCTGATTGGCCAGGCAAATACGCAGGGTTTATTGTTCGATACCGTCCCTTTTACCGGTGTACAGTTGGCCAGTGATGAAAGAATGCTGCCGGACTCGCTCCGCGGCTATGCTCCACAAATTCGTGGCATTGCGCGCTCCAATGCTCGCGTCACCATACGGCAAAGCGATCAGATCATTTACGAAACCACCGTTACACCAGGTGAATTTTTAATTAACGATCTTTATCCAACGGGCTATGGCGGCAATCTTGATGTAACCGTACGGGAAGCGGACGGTTCTGAACAGACGTTTCAGGTTCCATACGCTGCCGTTACACAGCTTTTGCGACCGGGTAATAATCGTTATTCCATGACGGCCGGCAAACTGCGCAGTACCAGCTTGCGTGAGGATCCCGCTCTTTATCAGGCGACATGGCAACGCGGCCTGACCAATTCCCTGACCGGTTACGGCGGCGTGCAGGCCAGTCAAAATTACTACGCTGTCCAGCTGGGCACGGCGTTAGGAACGAATGTCGGCGCATTTGCACTGGATGTGACGCAAGCCAGAACCCATTTAGGAAGCAGCGACAGCCACGCAGACAACGCCATGAGCGGCCAGAGTTATCAGGTTAGTTACAGTAAAACCGTTTCTGCTACCAGCAGCACTATTTCACTGGCCGCCTACCGTTTTTCCACCAGTGGTTATATGGATTTACTCACCGCAATGCAGACGCGTGAAGCAGTTAATGACGGATTGTCGACGGAGTCCATCTGGCGTGCGAAAAACCGCTTTATTGTGACTGCCAGCCAGGGATTACCCGATAACTGGGGGCAAATTTACCTCAGCAGTTCACTACAGAATTACTGGAATCAGGGCGGTGACAGTAAGCAATATCAGCTTGGTTACAATACCACGTATAAAAGGCTGACATGGGGACTCAGTGTTAACCGCAGCTATTCTCTCTACGGTCAGACACAAAACAATTATTTGCTCAACTTTAGCCTGCCGCTGGGCAACAGTGGAATGACTCACGTCCCGCAGCTCCGGGTCGACCTGAGTCATAACACCCGTGGACGCTATGCTGAACAAGCAACGCTAAATGGCAATGCCGGAGAAGAAAATCAATACAGCTATGGCGTGAGCGCAACCAATGCTAACCAGGGTAGCGGTACCAGTGGCTCGGTTAATGGGTCCTGGCGTAGCTCAATCGCCTGGCTGAACGCAAACTACAGTCAGGGTTCCGGCTACCACAGCACTTCAGCCGGAATAAGCGGCACCGTAATCGGCCATACTGGCGGGATAACACTGACGCCCTATACCTCCGATACCTTTGCGCTTGTGGAAGCGAAAGGCGCTTATGGGGCAAAAGTTTCATCCTATCCCGGCGTTTATGTCGATCGTGCAGGCTATGCCGCCGTACCTTATTTAAATCCTTACAAGCTCAATGAGATCGTTCTTGACCCTAAAGGGATCCCTCCTGAAGTCGAGCTGGAAAATACCTCACAGAAAGTTGCGCCTTATTCAGGAGCGGTAGTGAAGTTATCTTATGGCACCCGCCAAGGAACAGCGCTGCTGATTAACGCCACTTATAACCATGTTCCCGTCGCGTTTGGCGCAGAGGTTATCGATAGCAAAGGTAACCACGTAGGCACTGTAGGCCAGGGCGGCCAGATTTATGCTCGCGTTCAGGATGAAAAAGGCCGATTACATGTGAAATGGGGTTCCGGGCCAGAGATGCAATGTACCCTGAGCTATATCCTGATGCCACGCGCTAAAAATGCAAAATATACCGCGTTGCAGCGCTTTAACAGCACCTGTGAAAGCCCCAATAAAAGTTCGGGTTCAAAGCAGCTTGCCAGTTCGAACGCCCCTGACAGTGACGTCAACAGCTAATACGGATAGTGAGAATGATGCAATTAAACGTTTTACAAAAATTCGGGATAACGGCCATTGGGCTGGCTGCGTTGAGTCTGGCCCTGGTCTATTCTCCCCAGGCTTCCGCCTTCAGTTGTAGCCTGAGTGAGGGTAATGGCGTAATGGATTTTACGATGCCCTTACAAAGTCTTAATCTTACCGTCGGGCCGGACGTTAGCAACGGCACGATAATATATCGCCAGTATTTTAAGCCGTCCCGTGCAACAACAATTAACTGTACGGGGAACAGCACCAGCTATCAACCGACGATAAGCTGGAGCTACAGTATCATTCCCAATGGGATTTCAGACTGGTCAGGCTCTCCCTTTGGAGGGAAAGTTTATGAGACTGGCGTCCCGGGAGTCGGTATTGCGATATATACTTATAACCGGGCAGTAGACAGATATACCGTCCCTTTTACCTATCAGGCGTGGCAAGAAGAGAAAACCACTGATTCCGCGAGTTGGGTAGCTCAGGGCGGGTTTGAGTTTGATGTTGTGCTCATCAAAACCGGTGTAATTACTCCCGGAACCGTTAGCGGTCTCCAGCTTCCTACGGTCGTATATAATTTTGAGGCTCAGAACATCTCTCCGCTTTACCTTGGCAGCCTCTCTTTTTCGGGCGCCATAAACATTGTTTCCCGAACCTGTACAACCCCAGATGTCGTGGTGGAAATGGGCCCTTATGAAATACCGCGCACCTTTACTAAAGTCGGTAGCTATACCGAATGGAAAGATGCATCCGTTATATTAACCGATTGCCCGCGCTTTTATGGCACCCTGAATGACGGAAGAAATACGTTTAATTCTGATGATGGCACCAGCGGAACCGGGACCATAACGAACAATGTGTTGAATTTAACCCTGGCACCGAATACGTCCGTCATTGACAGCACAAACGGTATTCTAAGCCTGAAAACCGGCACGGATGCCGCTACGGGGGTAGGTATTCAGCTTGCCTATGGCAGCGAAACGGATACCGCGCCTGAATTTGTTAACTTTTCTTCAGGCAATAATTACACGGTCGCTGACGATGCCTTAACTCGCCGGACTTTTCCCTTAATTGCCCGATATATACAGACAGAATCCGAAGTCACTGCCGGAAGAGCCGATGCAACAGTGACTTTCACCATTAATTATTATTGAGAAAAAGCCTATGAACGCATCTTAATCAGGCAGTAAAAAACTCACACAGAGGGAATTATGTGTATTTATGTTATTTCTGATGACATTTACTTTACCGCAGGGCTGGCGCATTTTTTGAGAACCAATGGTATCCCTTTAAAAATCTATAATTATCAAGATTGGTCAGCTATTTTTCAGCGCGAAAAATTAACAGCCAAAGATACGGTGATTATCGATGTTAACTTTACCGGCTGTCATTCGAGGCTGGGCATGGCTAAAAGCCTGGGTTACTTCGGCGTAAATATAGCCTTTATCATTGATCTCCCTCTACAGTTTGAAAAAAAAGGCTTTTACCCTTACTGGTTGATATCGAAGAAAAGCGGATTCAAAAAATTCATCCCCTTACTGAGAGGGCCCGTTAACAATAAAATTTTACGCTGTAGCCAGTTATCGTTTAAAGAAATGCTGATACTGAAAGAGCTCTCCTCTGGGAAATCCGTTATTTTAATTTCTAAAAAATTAAATATTTCTGTTAAAACGGTCAGCTCACATAAACAAAATGCCGTGCGCAAACTAGGCATGATGCATATGAATGATATGTCGCTGGTGTGCTACAAGGAAATTTTAAACCTTTTTTCAGGCGCCATTAACAACAATTTCAGCATGCAGGACCGCTTACCTGCTGCTGCCACGCCGTTTGTTTTCAGGCATTTTTCAGATTGTCATTAAAATCTGGAACAGGAGTTCAGCCCTCCTGCTCCAGAATTGTTTTATTCGCTTACGCGGTAACGATCCAGCCAGTGCGCATAAGGTGCAGGCAGTACCCACGACGCTTTCTCTTTCTTCAGCGCCAGCGCGGCCTGATATGACCAGTTAGGATTGGCGAGGTGTGCTTTGCCGACCATCACCACGTCCAGCTGACCTTTTTCAATTGTTTCGTTGGCAATAGGCGGAGAGTCAATGCCCCAGGCAGAAGCCACCGGAATGTCTGCTTCACGACGGACACGTTCAGCAATCGGCGCAAGGAAAGCCGGTCCCCATGGGATGTTAGCGTCTGGTGTAGAGAAACCAACGCTGACGCTAAGCAGATCCAGGCCTCCTTCACGGAATTTCTTCGTCAGCCAGATCGATTCCTGAACGGTTTCCTCATCACGGCCATCATATTCGATTACGCCGAAACGGGCGGTTAGCGGCAGATTTTGTGGCCACGCTTCACGCACGGCGGCCAGCGTTTCCAGCAGAAAACGGCTGCGACCTTCGAGGCTGCCGCCATACTGATCCTGACGCTGGTTCGCGTGAACAGAAAAAAAGCTTTGCGCCAGATAACCATGCGCAAAATGCAGCTCCAGCCATTCAAAGCCTGCGTCACGCGCGCGTTTAGCCGCTACGGCAAAATCATGACGAACGCGGGCGATCTCTTCCAGCGTCATTTCATGCGGCACCTGCGGCAGGTTCGCACCAAAAGCCGTTGCAGAAGGCGCAAGCGTTTCCCAGTGACGAGGATCGCTACTGGCAATATGGTCGTCGCCTTCCCATGGACGGTTAGCGCTGGCTTTGCGTCCGGCGTGAGCGATCTGAATGCCTGGGACCGCCCCTGCTGCTTTAATTTCACGCGCGATAACGGCCAGTTTTTCAGCCTGCTCATCATTCCAAATTCCCAGGCAGCCCGGGGTGATACGGCCTTCTGGTGCCACAGCGGTCGCTTCCACAATCACCAGACCCGCGCCACCGCGCGCCAGGCTGTTGTAATGCACGCGGTGCCAGTCATTGCTCACCCCATCCTCGGCCATGTACTGGCACATTGGCGGTACGGCGATACGATTACGTAACGTTACATCTTTCAATGTAAAAGGAGAAAAAAGTCCGGACATAACAACCTCATTGGTAGGTTAACAGCAGAATAACGCGGGATTATTGGCACGAATCTTCGAGGAACGGTTAGCCGTTAATGCGATAAAGGTTATCGCATCTGGCTATCTTGCTTTCCTCCGCTGCCAGAAAAACAGCTTGCCGGATGCCTGCGGCGATAGTGAATAGCCGGCCGTTTTACCTGATAACCTTCTGACTGATAAGCTATTCATAAGTGATATAGAAAAGCACGCTCGAATCGGCATTACCGGATTTGATGTCGCTAAGATATTGAAAGTAACGGGCAACAAAAGGGATATTTGTGGTACCCGGCTGTAAAGGATATTTGTTATTGCCGCCGGGATCCGGCTTCATACCATTCATCAATAACTGTATTCCTATCCCCTGGGCCGAGCCTGTCTCAGAGCTTAATGCTATCACGCCGTTAGCTTCATCAGCATAGTCATAGGTGGGTTCAAGCGAAACCAACGCCGTTGCTGCGCTACCAAAACAGTTTTTTAACGTTAAATTGAAGGGGACGTTGGGTCCTGTATCACCCTGTTTTCTAAAGTTGTCTGAGGAAACGGTGCCCATATTTACGTTAATAACGCTGTCAACTGAACACCCTCCAGCCTCAATATACATACTGCCCGAAAAACCAATTTGATAAAGATGGCCTCTGCTGACGCGATCGCTATCGGCTTCATCAATATAAATTAACTGGTCTATTAATGCCGTTTCACCATACCCGGGTTCCGTATTCGTTCTGACAATATAAAACTTATCAGTCAGTGTTGTCGTGCCGTTGGATTGCAACCCCCTTCGTTGTGGGCTAACAGTGGCACTACCACTAAAAACACCAGAAAAACATGCCCATGTTCCGCTCGCAGAATTATAATTAGTCCAGACAATACCTAACCCCATCGCAGATATTGCGGTTCCCTGATCGATCACCGCACAAGATAAGCCATCAACATTCGCTGTTAAACCTGAACTGCTCCAGTCACCATTTCCAACGCCAGCAACTTGTTGAAAATTACCTGTACCCGCGCAGGTAACATGAACACTGTGCGGTGCCATAGCAAGAATATGTCCCGGCAGGGAATTAGCAGGAACCATGATATTAGGAATATTGATATTATAGGCCGTCTCATCAGACGAGCAATTCATCTCGGCGCGGGCAGCCCAGGGGGCAATTAAAAAAAAGAGTACGATAAGTTTGATGGGCATTGCTTTATTTCTCGCATTCAAGTTCGGCCATCATGATGCCGTTTTGTTTATCCGCACGTTGCGCGTTGAACGGTACAGTACATATTTCACCGTCAGCCAGGCTGGCCTTTAAAATAACGTTTTCCGGCATGCCTGACAGGTAGACCTGCCCCCGTTCATTTGAGATACCGCTTACCTCACCGGCACTGACTAATGCGCCCAACGGTAACGGCTTACCTTTATGGTTAATTGTCAGAAAAACGCGATGTCCCTGACGAGTGTTGAAGTTCATCAGCACCAGGGCTTCCCGGGCTGGCACCTTTTTCTGCTCAGTATTCGTCAAGTCCGTTTCGTCGCCGAGCGTGGCGGTATCCAGGCTGACCTCGTTTTCCTGATAGGCGGTGAGGGAAGGAATAATGGCGTATCCCCTGAAATCGGTCATTACCCCGGCATGATTTAAAATCTGTACGTCGGCGGCTCCTGGCGCGCGGACCAGCGCATAGCTGTTCCCCTCTGACAGCTGGCGGGAGAGGGTGACGCCATAAGGATGCGCGACAATTGCGCCTTGAGCCGCCCAGTTTACCCTTTCGTTTTTACCGTAATAATTGGCATAACCGAGACTGACCGTCGATGCTGAGCCCTGCCAGCTGGCGGCCAGTGCCGTGCTGTTATCGACGTTGTTCTTCCTCTGACTGCGCGCCTGCATTGCAGACCAGGAGAGCGCGTTATTACTCAGTGCCGAACCCGACAAGGTTGTCGCCAGAGATTCCCCTCCCTGTTGGGAGGAAGAGAAACGGTTACTCATCCGCAAAGAACGATCGCCCTGAGGGGAGAGCCACTGGCCCAGCGGCAGGCTGAAGCTGGCTGAAAACAGGTTATCCGCTTTATCCGTATGCCTGTTTTTACTGTGGCTCTGACTCAATGATACCGTCACGCCGGAGAAATTTTTGTTCCAGCTACTGGTGTAAGCGCGCATTTTTGCGCCTTTCTGGTGCCAGTATTCTTGTTGCCAGGCGGAAAGGGATAGGGAACCCAGCTCGCCAATATTTTGATTGAGCGTCAGCTGAGCCTTATTCTTTAACGAATAGCGAGAGGCATACGGAGCATCGTTATAGTAGTCGCTTGCTTCGTTAAAATTGTAATAACCATCGGTGGCGAAACGATATCCTGCCAGCGTAATCGTAGTATCGGTACTGTCCAGCCGCTTACTGTATTTGAGACGCCAGGATTGTCCGTTTTTTTTATCTCCCTGGCTGAAGTGCGTTTGTGCCTGAGTGACGTCCAGCGACACCGCACCTAATTCTCCCATTCCCTGCCCGATCCCGGTCATTACAGAGTAATAATGTTCGCCCGCAATCAGGCCACCATAAAGCGAAGTGTTGTTCAGCAGGCCGTAAATCATCTCCGATTGCATAAACTTCTGGTTTATCGCGCCCTCTTTTACCGCGCTACGGCTGCCATATTCGCCCAGGTTGAAAGCGTATTTTATCTGGTCTTTGCGCAAAGAAATGGGCGGCGTGGCGTAGGCCTGAACCGTTGTTCGCTCGGAGCCATCTTCTTCACGGACGGTAATCACCAGATCGCCCGAGCCACCCAGCGTGTAAAGATCCTTAATAATAAATTCGCCCGGTGGGACCAGGGTTTGGTACAGAAGATTATCATTTTGCCGCACTTCAACGGAGGCATTAGTCATTGCCACGCCGTGAATTTCTGGCGCATAGCCTCGCTGACTATAAGGCAGCATCTCATCCTGTGATGCGAGGGCGATTCCCCGAAAAGTTACGCTGTCAAAAGCCATTCCCTGGCTGGATATGTCACCCATGGCCAGGCGCGAACGCAAAGTCCGAATATCCCTTTCCAGCCAGGTTTGCATACTGTTCCACTCTGCTTTACCGGCACCGCTTTGTGAATAATACGTGTAATTACGTAAACGCCACGGGCCAAGGTTCGCCCCGCTACGTAAATTAAGGTACCGCGAGCTTGTTGAGTGGGAAGCATAGCGGGAACGATTTTTCATTTCGCTACCGGAAACACTGTAAGAGGTGAACAGCATCGGAAGCCCTTCTTCCCACCGTTGCGATGGAATATCCCCTCTTCGCTGATGATTTAATGCCGCCTGAGGAATACTCAGTTTAAGCGTATGCAAATCAAAATTAAAATCATCGTGAGCCTGCGGGATCACAGCACTGATATTATTTATGACCGCATCGTCAGGCAGTTTTGCCAGTGCGGCGATTGCATCGACCTTTACGCCCAGTTTTTTAAGTAGGCCAACGTTAAGTATCGGGCAAAGCCGTTCATTACAGCTAATAAAACTTAATGTCTCTTCCAGCACCAGATTCTGATTAACACTGATTTTTACCCGATATTTGCCTGGCATCTGGCTGTGTAAACGAGAGAGCAGATCAAGATCCAGTTGGGATTTTTGCTCGGCAGTCAGATGCAGTGCATTGACATTAAAATAGAGCTCAGCCTGAGCGGATAACGTAATAACGAGCATGACAACTGACAATCCGCCAGGCAGTAAACCTGCCCGCAACAATTTATCAGACTGGCGAAACAGAGTGTGAGCGTCGCACTTCATACGGTTTCCGGTATCAGAACTTTTCATCTCTGACTGAGGTAATGCCGCCATAATCATTAATAGTGCTGAAGGCGACGTGGCGTACCCGTGCTGCGGGAACCTTGATTTGCTTTGATGAGAAAGGCATCAGCGTTCCGGGTCGCTCCACGGGCTGTTCATTTACCTTCATGCCCGTTAGCGTAACGACATAGGCGGTTGGATTAACAACGTTGATACTGTTTGTCCCGGGCACCAGTTTCAGTTTTTGCCCGGCTTCTCCGGCACCCTGGGCCGTTAAGCCTGCGGGCCGGTAAATCAGCTTGATAATATTTTGAGTGGCGATAACCAGACGCGAAGGGTTGGCTTCTTTCTGTACGGCAGGCACCGCACGGACGTTAAGAAGAAATACGCTCTCACGATCGTCAGGCAATTTGCTTTCACCGGATCCGACATAAACTACGCGTATTGCACTAGTGCTCTGTTGTCCCAGTTTGAATAAGGGCGGCGTGGTGATAAACGGCACGTTAGTATTTTTGCGTTCAAAATCTGAAACCCAGGACTGCACCAGCCAGGGTACGCTGTCAGCCCCGTTGCGAAGCGGAACGCTGCTCTCTTTTTTACCGCTTTCATAAATAAGGCGGGTTGCGCCCAGCGTCAAACCTTCGGCCTGACTGATGCCCGGCATCAGCAGGGCCAGTAGCGATACAAAAACCGTAAAACCGGGGAATTTCATTGCCCATTTACCTGACAGTTTTGCCCTCTCTCCGGAGGGCGAGAGAGTAATAATTACGACTCGGCGTAATCAATAACAAAGGTGACATCGGTATCAATCGCACCGACAGGCGTTCCTGCGGTATAAGCCACCAGATAGGCATTAAAACGCCCCGTGCCGCTGGTCACGCTTTCAGAGGAAATAGCATCCAGACCGGTATTGCTCAGGGATACGCCGGGGTTGTAAAAGGTGCCGATGCGGCCGGCATCCTCAAGCCGGATACCGACGCCGGGTACTGGGGTGGCAAACAGGCTGGTATAGTTTGCCTCAGTCACTGCGGTCCCGTTGAAGGTAATGGCAGGCGCGCTACCGGTTGCGCAATGGTTTAGTTCGATCGTAAAGGGTCTTGCCAGCGTAGTGGCGCCCAAAGTAGAGAGGTTAGCGCTGCTGACGGAGCCAAAGCCAACCGTACCGGTCGTTGCACCTGATCCCGCTACGCTGCTCACTGAACAGGCAGAAGCAGAGATAGTGCCCGTAAAACGTACGGTACCGTCATCGACAGCCTGCGCGGTCAGAGAAATTCCAGCGGCAGTAAAGGCCATGGCCAACACCCATGTTTTTTTTATCCACATAAGCAGAATCCTTTTAAAATTTTATTTACAAAAATACAGTAAGATATTTTTTAACTTGCAATAAGAATACGAACCAACTTTGAGCCTAAAGCGTCAAATTCAAAAAGAAAATTAACGCCTCAGGGAAATATATTTATGACAGAAAATAAATTAATATCAGGGATGCAAATAGACATCAAAAATAGATATTATTTAAAATAAATATGCAACAATGGTAAACGTCACTTTCACAATAAAATACATTTAAAGAACAAACACGACATAATTACAACGTAAGTCACCTTTCGCAAGGCGCGAAAAATATATAACGCACGGCGAAACCTATTTATAATTTGAGTAAATCATTCATAAAAAATACGAAATATCATGCTTATTTTTCCACTGCCCGAAAACTCGCTTAAACGGCAAAAGAAAAGGTGGACTTAAGCGTTCCCCCTTCACCTTTAGCCTGTTTTTTGCACAAATAACCCTTGTCACATCTTCTTTGCTAATTGTGATTATTTATCCACTTTTTGTTACATCTTCAATAAATGTCACACTTTAGCCGCGTGAGATGCATCTTTCAGGTCGTGATTTGCTGGGTTATCTCTATTATTGAGCGCGAAAATTCGAAAAGTCGCGATTGTCCGGTAATGAAATTCAGAGATTTTGCAGAAGAAGAAAAGCTGTTTGTACGCAGGGCATTGGTCGCCTTCGGCATGGTAATGGCAGGGTTTGTCACTCTTGTCTGTAACCTCTATCACCTGCAAATTGAGCAAAATCAGTATTATCAGACCCGTTCTAACCAGAACGACATCAAAATGATCCCCATTGCGCCTACGCGAGGCATCATTTTCGATCGCAACGGCATCCCGCTGGTCAAAAACGTCACCTGGTACGATGTCGAAGTCCTGCCGTACAAAGTGCAGGATATGAAAGGGCTGTTGGCCGAGCTGACGCCAATTGTCGATCTTTCACCGGAAGATATCGAAACCTTTACGCATGCGCTGCATGCCGCCAGCCGCTACAAACCCGTGGTGCTAAAAACGGAACTTTCTGCCGAAGAAGTGGCCCGTTTTTCCGTCAACCAGTTCAAGTTCACCGGCGTGGACATCAACAGCTACGAGGATCGTCAGTATCCTTATGGCCCCGATTTGGCGCATGTTGTCGGTTACGTTTCTAAAATCAACGATAACGATTACAAGCGTCTCGACAAAGCTGGCATTGGTGAAAACTACGCGGCCGACCATAACATCGGTAAACAGGGCATTGAAGGCTATTATGAATCGGTGCTGCATGGCAAAACGGGCTATCAGGAAGTGGAAGTTGATAACCACGGCCGGGTAATCCGCGTGCTGAAAGAGGTGCCGCCGGTTGCCGGGAAAAATATCTATCTGACGCTGGATTTACACCTTCAGCAGTATGTTGAAACGCAGCTGGTTGGGCAACGTGCCGCCGTGATGATCGAAAACCCGAAAACCGGTGAAGTGCTGGCGATGGTTTCCAGTCCCAGCTACGATCCCAACCCGTTTGTGAAAGGCATCAGCTATAAGGCGTATAAAGAGCTGCTAGGCAATAAAGATCTGCCGCTGATCAACCGCGTGACGCAGGGGTTATATCCGCCCGCTTCTACCGTGAAGCCCTATATGGCAATGTCGGCATTACTCACCCACGTGATTACGCCACAGACCACCTTTTTTGGTGCGCCCACCTGGACGCTGCCGGGCACAGAACGCAAATATCGCGACTGGAAAAAATCGGGTCACGGCATGCTGGATGTGACCCGCGCGATTGAGGAGTCGGCAGATACGTTCTTCTATCAGGTGGCGTTTATGATGGGCATTGACCGCATTCACACCATGCTCAGCCAGTTCGGCTACGGTAAATCGACCGGCATCGATCTGAACGAAGAGTATAACGGCCTGCTGCCAAGCCGCGAATGGAAGCAAAAAGTGCATAAAAAAGGCTGGTATCAGGGCGATACCGTCTCGGTGGGTATCGGTCAGGGCTACTGGATCGCGACGCCAATCCAGATGGTGAAGGCGATGTCGACGCTGATCAACAACGGTCACGTGGTTCAGCCGCATCTTATGTATGAAGAAAAACAGGGCAAAAGCGTGACGCCCTGGCAGCCAACCCTGCCTCAGCAGCAAATCGGCGACGCGAATTCGCCTTACTGGGGGCTGGTGCGCCGGGCCATGTTTGGTATGGCGAATGCGCCTAACGGTACCGGTTATAAATATTTCCATACGGCGCCTTATGGCATTGCGGCGAAAAGCGGGACGTCTCAGGTATTTGGCCTGAAGCAAAACCAGATTTATAACGCGAAGATGATCCCGGTTCGCCTGCGCGACCATATCTTCTATACCGCTTTTGCGCCGTTTGATAAGCCAAAAGTGGCGATAGCGCTGATCCTCGAAAACGGCGGTATCAACGGCGTAACGGCGGCTCCACTGGTGAGAAATATCATGGATCATATTTTCCTGCCGCCGGATGTCGCCCCGATGCCGGTCACCGCTGACCCGCAAAGTAACCTGACTGCGCAATAGTGATAAACAGGCAGATCGCTTCTGCCTGCTATTTTCTGCTTACCCAATATGTGAGGACATTTGCTCCGTTGAGCCACCGGCACAGTATCTGTCGCTTAACGCTGCAAAATAATTTGCGGCACGTCACCGTGATGATGAACATGCAGCTCGGCCTGATACCAGCGAGTTAGTGTCTCTTCGGTCATCACCGTTTGCGGCGTGCCGCTGGCCACCAGGCAACCCTGATGCAACAGCAGCATTCTGTCTGACCAGAGCGCGGCCAGATTCAGATCGTGAAGCACACAGCACACCGTAAGCTGCCCTTTTCGGGTCAGCTGATGCAGCAACCGCAGCGCATGCTGCTGGTAATAAAGATCCAGCGCCGAAGTCGGCTCATCGAGAAACAGCCAGCCTTGCGGCCCGTCGTCATGCCAGAGCTGAGTCAGCGCCCGCGCCAGCTGAACGCGCTGTTGCTCGCCCCCCGAAAGCTGTCGATAGTCACGGTTTGCCAACACGTCGCTCCCGGTCAGCTGCATTACGTCGTCAATCATCGAGGGCTTTGCTCTGCCCGGCCACGGCGCACGTCCCATCGTCACCACTTCCCGCACGGTTAGCGGAAACTCGACGTGGCTTTGCTGGCGCATTACCGCGCGTTTTTGCGCCAGTAAATCGCGCGGCCAGCGCTCTGTCGCTCGTTTCTCCAGCAGGCAATGTCCTTCGCTGGGCGATAAAAACCCGGCCAGCATGCGCAATAAGGTTGATTTTCCCGCGCCGTTTGGCCCAATCAGCGACACCATTTCACCAGGCTGCAACGACACTGAAACCCGATCGATCAGCAGTCGCTGGCCGAGACGATATGAAGCCGCGACGGCCTGTAAGGTATTATTCATACTGGCTTTCCCGGCGGCCTAAAATGAGCCATAAAAACCACGGCGCGCCAAGCATGCTGGTCAGTAACCCTACCGGCATTTCTGCTGGCGACACCAGCGTTCGTGCCAGAGTATCCGCCACCAACAGCAGAATAGCACCCAGCAGCGTGGAAAATGGCAGGAGCCAGCGGTGATCGCCGCCCGTGCAGAGTCTGATCAGGTGCGGCACCACCAATCCCACAAAGCCAATAACGCCACTGACAGCAACCGCAGCCGCGACCATCAGTGCGCTAAGTACCAGCAGAATGCGCTGCGTACGCAGAACGTCAACGCCCAAATAGTGCGCTTCTTCATCACCCAGCTGTAGCAGATTAAGCCGTCGCGCCTGCCACTGTGTGGCCAGCATTGCGGGCAAAATCAGTGCAGCACAAACCAATACCGTCGACCATTGCGCCTGTCCCAGCGAACCCATCCCCCACAGCGAAAGCTGACGTAACTGCTGGTCATTGCCGATCCACGAGAGGATGCCGACCGCCGCACCGCAGATCGCATTAATCGCGATACCCGCCAGCAGCAGTTTTGAGAGCGTAGTACTGCCGCGACGGCTAAGTAAAAAGATAACCAGGGTAACGGCCAGGCTGCCGATAAAAGCCGCCAGCGTCGGCAGCCACAGCGCCAGTGCGGCAGGCAGCGTTACCGGCAACACCGCCGACAACGCCAGCATCAGCGAAGCGCCACTGCTGATGCCCAGCAGGCCGGGATCGGCCAGCGGATTGCGGAACAGCCCCTGCATAACCGCGCCCGAAAGCGCCAGCGCAGCGCCTACCAGTACCGCAAGCAGCACCCGCGGCAGCCGGATATTCCACCAGATCTGCCAGATAAGACTGTCCGCAGAGGAATGCCAGACCATGGGCAACGAAAGATGCATCGCGCCGATATTGGCGGACAACAGCACCATCACGACCGTTATCCCCAACATAATCAGCAGCGTCCGCCGCAGATTGACAACTTTCATTCGGCTATCGCTTCCGCCGCTTTACGCAGTTTCGCCACGGCTTCAGGCGTTTTCAGGCCGAAACCGAGCAACGCCATTTCGTCCACCACCAGCAGGTTGTGATGCTTCCCTGCCGGCGTCAGTGCCAGACCGGGCAGCGACCAGATCGCGGCATCGTCGCCCATCGCCTGCAGCCCTTCTTTTCCAATGACCACCAGCTGAGGCGCGCTCGCCACAATGCCTTCCTGGGTCAGCGGCTGATAATGGGGGATCGCGCCCATCGCATTGATCAAACCTGCGGCCTGAATCGCACCATCCGCCGCCGTTTGCGTTCCCGCCGCCATGGTCTTCATGCCGCTGTGATTAAGGATATATAACACTTTCACCGGCAGCGGCTTCCCCGTCACGCCAGCCAGCTGCCTGTCCACTTTGGCTTCCAGCTCCCTGCCCTGCTCCGGCCGGTTAAGGGCTTTCGCGACAGTAGCGATTTTTTCATGGATGGCATGCAACGAGGGCGTGCCGGTGACCATCACCACTTTCACCCCGGCCTGTGACACCTGCTGCAACGCGAGCGACGGCTTCGCCAGTTCACTGGCAATCACCAACGTCGGCTTCATCGACAAAATGCCTTCCGCATTTAGCTGCCGCATATAGCCCACATCCGGCAGTTTTAGCGCCAGCGCCGGCTGTTGGCTGGTGCTGTCACGCGCCACCAGCGTTTGCTGAGCATCCAGCGCATAGATAATTTCAGTGATATCGCCGCCAATCGACACCACTCTCTCTTCCGCCATGAGCGAGAAAGGCAGCGTCAGCAGCAGCAGTAGCGCACTCAAGCCTGTTTTCATACTGGCGCTCCAACACCGGTCAACTGCGCCATCTGCTCGCGCCAGCGAGCCTGCTCCGGCATCCCTTCGCTGCGTTGTCCATAAAGCTGCACGATTTGCGTGCCGTCTGCGGCAAACAGTTCAAGACTGGTTACGAAGCCGTCCGCGGTCGGTTTACGGGTGATCCAGCTTTCCGCAATGCCGTTTTCCATCAGATGCAGCGTGAAGGTTGGTGTAAAGATATTTAGCCAGTTTTCCATTGGCATCAGTTTTTCCACTACCCCGGTGAAGATCTGCACGCAGCCACGGTTGCCGACGAAAATCATGATTTCGTTGCCGTCACCGTGGGCCATCGACAGCAGCTCGCTCAGCGCACTGTTTTCGACCTTCAGCGCCAGATCGTCCGCAACCGCGCTGAAGGCCTGCTGGCGCGAAATGTTATGACGCTTCAGCAGGCCAAAAAACTGATGAACGTCCGTCATTGCACGCCACTCCTGTTCAATCAGCGCAGCGTCCGGCTGCGGATTTAACGCAACGGGCTGAGATTTGCCGATCGCAAGCGCGGGCGCGTCTGCCAGGGTAAATTGGTCGATCAGCGCCTGCCAGGCCGCCCTGTCCGTTGCGGCGGTGGCGTAAATTTTCAGGATCGCATCGCCATACGCATCAAAGATTTGAATGCTTTGACGCTCGCCGCGCCCGGTGACTTCATTCAGGGCAAAAGCGCTTTTCCACTGGTGCGGAAACAGACGCTGATCCAGCGCGCGAGGGTTAAGGATCAGCCCGGCATGGCCGCCCAGATGCAGATTTTCATAACGACCGACCTGTTCATGAACGGCAAACGCGTTACGGGTAATGGATTTGGTTTCACCGACGGCCTCCAGTGCAGGCAATAACGCGCTGAAATCCGGCTTTAGCGCCACCGCATCCTGGCCTACGCGCGCATGGGTCAGTTGGCCTTCGCTGACGCCCAGCAAACCTGCCAGATCGCGCGCATACATTTTCGGATTTCCTGCTTTAGCTTGCTGATAACGTTGGTAAAGATTCATCACTTGCTCTCCATAAAGCCCTGCGTTCAGCGCAGGGCAAGTGTTATTTTACAAACAATCAAAAGTCGATATTAACGCCCAGCTGGAAGGTTCGGCCCGGCATCACTGCCAGCGCTTTTTCGTAAGCATCCTGGCTGGTCGCTTCCAGCTGGTTACGGCTGTTGAGGTAATCCCAATATTTGCGATCGGTCAGGTTATAGATACCACCGTTGATTTTGACATTTTTAGCCACCTGCCAGTAAGCGGTCATATCTACCATACCGTAGCCCGGCACGCGCATATACTCAGACGTTGAATCGGTCAGTGCCGTGCCGCTGTTGCTGTAGCTTTCGCGGTTGGTATTGGTAGCGCGCTTACCTTTCACGAAGGTGGCCGTGACGGCTGCGCCGTAGCGTTTTGCCGGATCGTCCCAGGCCACGCCGACAATGGCTTTTACTGGCGCGACGCTGTCGAGATCGACGTAGCTGTCACCGGCGTAGCTGGATTTAGATTTCCCTTCGCTGTAGCCCAGCGCGAAGGTGGCGCTCAGACCGTTAACCTGCTCAAACCAGGTGCCGACGTTGAGCTTCGTGCTGAGCTGGCCGCCATAGATAAAAGCCTTATCACGATTTTCTGCCTGATAAATGGTGTAGATGTTCGAGGGCACGTTGCCGAACATCGATGGATTACGGGAACGACTATAGCGAGTGTAGGCAATAAAGTTGTCGTAAGTGTTGTAGAACATGGCCGCATTGACGGTCACGCCTTCCATCACGTGGCCTTTTAAACCCCACTCGAAATTATTGCTGGTCTCGGTTTTCAGCGCGGTATTGCCGATCAGCGCGTATTGCGCCGATCCCGCGTAGCTTGCGCCAAGATTCCAGGACCCATACAGCTGGCTGGCGTTCGGGAACTGTGCGCCGCGCTTGTACATCACGTAAGTCATCAGCCCGGGCGTAATATCATAGTTAACGCTCAGCGACGGCAGAACCTGCGTATCGGCGTTCTCTTTGCCATACAGCGTTTCCAGCTGGGATTCGGTCAATACTGAACTGCCCGTGGTGAGGCTGCCAAGATTTTGTGGTTTGATACTTTGATGCGCGATACGCACGCCCGGCACCACGCTGAAGTCGTGGCCGTCGAGATCGAAATGGATTTTATCCTGCACGAATCCGCCCAGCGTATAGCTACGGCTGTCGGCCTGCGGCGGCATAATCACACTGTACTGGCTGGCGGGTGGCACCTGACGGAACGGACGTTTGGTCTCATTGATGCTGCCGTTCAGACCGCCGCTCAGATCGTGACGCCCCAACGTTTTCGCCAGCTGCGTTTCAAAGCCATAGGTATCGACATCATAATCGGAATAGACGCGCTGCATCGCCGTCGCGCTGGAAGGCATATAAGTATTATCGTGCGCCTGCGTTTGCTGGTAATAAAGGCGCGATGTCAGGCTGTCGATAAAGGCGTTTGCGGGCGTCCACTCATCCTTCAGGCTAACGCCCCAGCGGCGTGTATTGCTCTGCTGCTGCGCGGTCCCCCAAATGGCACTGCCGCCATCGTTCCATGAGTCGTAGTGGGTATGGTTAGTTTTGTCGTAATAGTCGAGGGTGCCCGTCAGTTTGTGCTCATCGTTGGGCTGCCAGATGCCGGAAGCCATTAGCGCATTGGAATGCCAGTTCGCCGGATAAGCCTCTTGCGTTCCGCTGTTATTACGCGTTTCCTGACCGTCGCGGCGACTGTAAACAAAGACGCCGCGCAGGGTTTCGTCACCTGCTGCTGCGGTAATGCCGTTGTGCCAGCTGCGGTTAGAGGAGTCGTAATCTGACTGATAGCCGAAGTAGGTCGTTTTATAAGGCGAGAGGTAGTCATCAGCAGATTTGGGCAAAAACGACACCGCGCCGCCGATAGCGTTATTGGCTTTGGCGGTTGAGGTTGCGCCCGATTCAATATCCACCTGCCCGTAGATATAAGGGTCTATATAGTCACGGCCGATGCCGAAGGTATTCAGCCCGGCGCGACTGACGTAGCTGCGCCCGGTCGCTTCCGGTTGAGGAATGCCATCGACATCCAGCCCGACGCGGTTGTTTTCAAGACCGCGAATGTTATAGCCGGTATAGCCACTGCGATCGAAGCCGCTTTTGCCCGCCGACGATCCCCCGCTCACGCCGGTGGCACTAATCAGCGGTTCGTAACGCATTATTGAACCAAAATCGTTGGCACCTTTTTTTTGCATCTCCTCAGCCGTGATTGTCGTTTTCGTACCGGCCTCTTTTTCAGGCTGCGGCGCGGTAACCACCATCACCGGCTCGCGGGCCTGCTTTTTTGCGGCAATCGTCAGCGTTTCAGAAGAGGTCGCAGCGGTAATCTTATCGCTCTGATTATCAGCACCGACGGCAAAGCCGGAAGTCACCAGCGTGCTGAATAGCACGGATTTTTGGATAATTCCCTGAGAAATTAATTTTTTACACATTTGGGTAAGCCTTTATTCATTATTAGTATCGACTCATTCATTGCTGCCGCAGGTGTGCCCACTGCACATTATCGGTGTCGATCCTTGACGGTAAATACAAATGCGAATGATAATCATATTGATTTAAGTTGGCAATCATCTCCACAATTAATTCACAATGTTAAAAAAGTGGCCGGGTTGACAGCCCGTAACGACCGCCAGATGATGACCGTCTGTTTTTTTCACGAGCCTGAATCAATGAAAACCTCTCCAGCTATCACTATTCACTACTGTTCTCAATGTAACTGGCTGCTGCGCGCAGGCTGGATGGCGCAGGAACTGCTGCACACTTTCAGTACCGATCTGGCTTCGGTCTCGCTGCTCCCGGGCACCGGTGGTATCTATCAGATCGCCATCGATGGACACCTGATTTGGGATCGCAAAACCGATGGCGGTTTTCCGGAAGTGAAAGAGTTAAAGCAGCGGGTGCGGAATGTCTGTTTTCCCGAGCGGGATTTAGGGCATATTGATAAAGCGTAATTAACTGATTTAATAACAAAATAAGGAAGGATAAGCGCCTCGTCACAGGGTTACAGCGGGACTGAAATGTGACGAAGATCACCCTAAACTTGTGTCTCCCTGCCGCTTCGCTGTAGACTCTGCGTCGCCAAAGCTCAGGCTCTGGCGACGTTAACAAGAGCCAGAAGGCCGATAACAATACGCTTTCCCCTTACCTTCCCTGCCTGAAGACCTGCGCCCCTGTCACATGCTGTGCTCAGGTTCCTGCATACATCGCTAAATTTAAGTGCATCTTTTTATTATGAATACTGTAAGTCCAACACCTCCTGAGGCTCGCGCTATCGGGCCACTGTTGTTTTCTCTCGCGCTGGGCGCTTTCGCCATTGGTTTGAGCGAGTTCGTTATTATGGGCCTGTTGCCGCAGGTCTCTTCGGCCATGAACGTCAGCCTGGCCGAAGGCAGCAAATTCATCAGTTACTATGCGCTTGGCGTGGTTATTGGCGCTCCGCTGTTCTCACTCAGCACCGCTCGTTTACAGCGTAAGCATCAGCTGATGATCTTTATCACCCTGTTTCTACTGGGCAATATCAGCAGCATGCTGGCGGAAACGGCGCACGCGCTGGTGGTTTCGCGTTTTCTGAGCGGCTTACCGCATGGCGCCTTCCTGGGCGTGGCAGCACTGGCGGCGGCCTCTTTAGTGGATGAAAATCGTCGCGGCCAGGCCGTAGGAAAAGTGATGCTTGGTCTGACGCTGGCCTCGCTGCTGGGCAATCCGGCTGCAACGTTGCTGGGGGAACATCTTGACTGGCGTTGGGCTTTCGCCTGCGTTTCGCTGCTGTCGTTGATTGATGCGTTGTTAATCTTCAAACTTTTCCCAATGCAGCGTGAAGAAGCTCAAAGCTCGCCGCTGAAAGAGATCCGCGGCCTGGCTAATATCCGTATCTGGTTAACGCTGGGTATTGCGGCAATTGGTTTTGGCGGAATGTTCGCGGTGATCAGCTATATCACCCCCATTCTGACCTTAGCTGCCCACCTGTCGACCCTCTGGCTGCCGGTTGTGCTGTTTGCTTTTGGTTTGGGGATGGTGCTGGGCAATCTGGCGGGCGGCAAGCTGGCCGATGGCAAAATCATGCTGTCGATTTTCTGCATTCTGGCCTGGAGCGTGGTGGTGCTGACCCTCTTCCCATTGATGGTGACGTCGCTGGCTGGCCTGCTGTTAGGCGCTTTCCTGATTGGCACTAACCTGGCGCTGTGCGCGCCGCTTCAGGTTCGTCTGATGCAGGTAGCCGGAAAAGCGCAAACGCTGGCGGCAACGCTAAACCATTCGGCATTTAACATCGCCAACGCGCTGGGCGCTTTCCTGGGGGCTTATGTCGTGCAGCAGGGTTATCCGATGACGCAGACCGCGACCTATGGCGCAATTTTGCCGGTGCTGGGGATGGTGATCTTTATTGTGGCGCTGCTGAAAGAAGTGGCCGACCGTAAAAATACCGACGTCAGTTCCACCGATTTGATTTGATGAACACGGCCGGGCAATGCGCCCGGCCTGATAACGTTTTTTCAGACGACCTTTTCAGATGTTATCGCGCGCGGGAAGCCTGACCCGTAGCGCCATACAAATCGTCAGCGTCGCCAGCAGCAATGCCGCTGCGCTGCCCATAAAGACGCCTTTCGCCCCGGTGACGTTAAAGATCATACCGCCAGCCGCAGCGCCAATAGTGATTGCCAGCTGAATAGTCGCTACCAGCAGTCCACCGCCGCTTTCCGCTTCTTCCGGCATGGTGCGGGTGATCCACGTTGACCAGCCGACCGGAACAGCGCCAAAAGCCATGCCCCACAGCGCGATAAGTACCGCATCCATCACCGGTGCCGATCCCAGTCCGACCAGCGCCACGCCCAGCAACCCCATTGCCAGCGGCATGCCGATAAGCGTCCGGTTCAGGCTACGCTCCAACAGCACACCCGCAATCAGCGTTCCGGCAAAGTTCGCCACGCCAAAGCCGAGCAGAATGACGGAGAGGCCGTTGACGCCGACGCCCGTCACGCTTTCCAGGAACGGCCGCAGATAGGTAAAGAAGGCAAAGTGTCCGGAAAACAGCAGGATAATCGCCAGCAGCGCCGTCTGCATGCCGGGCCTCTTTACCAGCGAGAGCATCGAATTACCTGCGCCTGCCTGCCCTGGCTGCATTTTAGGTAAGGCAATCGTCTGCCAAATCAGCGCCAGCAGACCGCAGGCCGCCGCCGCGATAAAAACGTTACGCCAGCCAATCAGATGTCCGAAATAGCTGCCCACCGGCGCGGCAACGATTGTTGCGACCGAGACGCCGCTAAAAACAATCGACAGCGCGCGCGGGATCATCGCTTCCGGCACTAAACGCATCGCGGTGGCCGGAGCCAGCGTCCAGAAGCCGCCAATCGCGATGCCCAGCAGAACGCGGCCCGCCAGGATAAAGGTCAGATTTGGCGCGAAAGCCACCAGCAGGTTAGAGACGATAAGCATTACTGAAAACGTCAGCATCACCCAACGTCGGTCAAAGCGGCTGGTGACCGATGCGCTAAAAAAGCTGGTTAACAGGGCAAAAACAGCGGTAACGGTAACGGACTGCCCGGTTACGCCTTCGGTAACACCCAGACTCGCTGCCATCGGCGTCAGCAGGCTGGCGGGCAGAAACTCCGCCGTCACCAGTCCAAACACGCCAAGCGCCATCGAAAAAACTGCGCCCCACAGGGGCTTTTCCTGTGCCGTACCGGCCTGTTGTGCTGTGCTCATAAAAATCTCTCGTGACATGAAAATAATAGCCTAAGCGTAAAAGGCTCGACCCGGATGGTCTATGATGTAAAATCCGTGATTATTGATTATTCGTCCGGATGGCGCCTTATGACCACAGAAAGCCACGATTTAGCCAGCGAACTGCTGCTGGGCATGCGCCTGCTGGGCGTGCAATACCGACGTATTGAGCTGGCCGCCCCTTTTGGCGTCGGCTTTGTGCAGGCGCCAGGCCGCGCGCAGTTTCACTTTGTCAGCCGTGGACCGGTAATGCTGCGTACCGGCAGCGGCACTCTTTATACGCTGAATACCGGCGATGCGCTGTTGCTGCCGCAGGGCATCGATCATGTACTCGTCTCGTCTCCAGACATCGCCTGCAAAGATATTCGCGCTTTCGACAGCACGCCGGTATGCAGCAACGTCAGCTGTGTTAAAGCCTGTCTTAAGGAACCCAGCGCGTTGATTTTTAGCGGCTCAATGGAGTTCGATTTAGGCGGCATGCAGATGCTGGTCAGTGCCATGCCGGAAGTGCTGCTGGCTGCAACGCTGCTGAGCAATTACCCGGAAGTGCAGCCAATGCTTGAAGCAATGGAACGGGAATCACTGGGGAAACGGGCTGGCTATGCGGGTATTTTGTCACGGCTGGCTGATGTAGTGGCTGCGTTTATCGTGCGTGGCTGGGTGGAGTCAGGCTGTGGTGAAGCGGGCGGCTGGATCCAGGCGCTGCGCGATCCTCGTCTCGGTAAAGTGCTGGTTGCCCTGCACCGCGAGCCGGGAAAAAACTGGACGGTTGCCCAGCTGGCCGCCGAAATGGGCAGCTCCCGCTCGGTATTTGCCGAACGTTTTCTGGCGGTGACGGGCATGACGCCGGTTCGCTATCTCACCGGGCTACGCATGCAGCTGGCGGCACAGTGGATCGGCCGCGAAGGCGAGGCGATTGAAACCGTGGCCTGGCGGCTGGGCTATGGCTCGCTGGCGGCCTTTAGCCGCGCGTTCAAACGCACCATGGGCGTGACGCCTGGCGCAATGCGTGCGGGTGAAAATAAACAAGCAGCTCAGGCTTACGATGCCATGCCTCAGGTTGCTGCGCGGGCTTAATGCCCGGCACTGGCTGCTGTACTACGTGGCTGACCGCGACAATTATCCGCCGAGTCGGGTGCAGAATCGCAAAGAAAAATCCAGAAGGGTCCAACCGCACTTTTTAGACCCCCGTCCCATCCATTTTGCGATATCATTTCATTAACATTGTACCTTCTGATTCATAACACTAACCGGACGTCGCCATCACTGCTATGAACCCTGATGCAATCCCTACCGTCTTCGACGGACATAACGATCTCCTGCTGCGCCTGTGGCTACAGGAAGAAGGCGATCCCGTTGCGGAGTTTCTGCAAGGGTCGATGAAAGGTCATCTGGATCTGCCGCGCATGCGTCGGGGCGGCTTTGCAGGCGGACTGTTTGCGGTATTTGTGCCTCCTGTACAGTACGCCAAACAGAGCAAAACGGCGTATGTGGAAGAAGATCATCATCCGCTGGCGATTACCGAAGCGCAAATTGCCCTGCTGCATACTATTGCCGAACGCTCAGACGGACAGGCGAAAGTCTGCCGCAGCGCGGGCGAGATTGAACAGTGCATTGCGCAAGGCGTGCTGGCGATGGTGCTGCATATTGAAGGGGCTGAGGCGCTGGATGAGCAGTGCAGCCAGCTTGACCGCTGGGTAGATAGTGGACTGAAGAGCATCGGCCCGCTGTGGAACCTGCAAAACTGCTTTGGTACAGGCGTTACGGGTGGTTTTCCCGGTTCGCCGGACAGTGGAGAAGGACTCACCACCGCCGGACTGAATCTGCTAAAACTTTGCAATCAGAAAAAGCTGCTGATCGATCTGTCGCATATGAACGAGAAATCGTTCTGGCAGGTTGCTGAGCACAGTAATGCGCCATTAGTTGCCACGCACTCCAACGTGCATGCGATCTGCCCCCAGCCGCGCAATTTAACCGATCGCCAGCTGGCGGCAATCGCAGAAAGCGACGGCTTTGTCGGCGTGAATTTCGGCAATGCGTTTTTGCGTGCCGACGGTAAGCGCGATGGCGATACGCTGCTCAGCGATATCGTTCGTCATCTGGATGCCCTGCTGGAAAAATTAGGCGAGAACCGCGTTGGCTTTGGTTCTGATTTTGACGGCATCAGCGTTCCCGATGCGCTGCAAGACGCCGCCGGGCTGCCGCGTCTGGTTGCGGCGATGTCTGCTGCCGGCTATTCATCTGAGCTGATTGAAAAAATAACCTGGCGCAACTGGCTGAGCGTACTGAAAAAAACCTGGGGGGAATGAACCGTATCCCCGCCGGACCTGATTATCCCTGTTTTACGCAGGGTTGATATCGATGTGACATAGGCGCAACATTTGCGCCGCCAAATTGTCAATATTTGACAATAGGACGATTACCTGCCGAACTTAATGGCGGCGTTTTTTATTAACACCAAGAGGATTTCACTATGTGGACTAAACCTAAATTCGTTGATTTACGTCTGGGCTTAGAAGTAACGCTGTACATCTCTAACCGCTAATCCCTTATGCCCACGCCTGTGGGCATCTTTTTTTTCTTTCCTGGTCTACACATGCAGATTAACGTTCTTGGTTCTGCGGCTGGCGGCGGTTTCCCACAGTGGAACTGCAACTGCAGAAACTGTCAGGGCGTGCGTAACGGCACCCTGAAAACTTCGGCACGCACGCAATCGTCCATCGCCATCAGCGATAACGGCGTCGATTTTGTGCTGTGCAACGCCTCACCAGACATTGCCCATCAGATTGCGGCCACGCCGGAACTGAATAAAAAAGGCGTGCTGCGCGGCACCGCGATCGGTTCGATTATCCTGACCGATAGCCAGATCGATCATACTACTGGCCTGCTGAGCCTGCGCGAAGGCTGCCCGCATCAGGTCTGGTGCACGCCCGAAGTGCACAACGATCTGACGACCGGCTTTCCGGTCTTCACCATGCTTTCCCACTGGAATGGCGGTCTTGTGCACCATGCCATCCAGCCCGGCGAACCGTTCCAGGTGGCCGTTTGCCCGGCGCTGAAATTTACCGCTATTCCGTTACTCAGCAACGCGCCGCCTTATTCGCAGTATCGTGACAGGCCGCTGCCTGGCCACAATGTCGCGCTGTTTATCGAAGATACCCGCAGCGGTCACACGCTGATGTATGCGCCCGGCCTGGGCGAACCGGACAGCGAGCTATTGGGCTGGTTGCAGAAGGCGGACTGCCTGCTGATTGACGGCACGCTCTGGCAGGATAATGAGCTGGCCAACACCGGCGTGGGCCTGAATACCGGCAAGGATATGGGGCACCTGGCGCTCGCCGAAGAGCAGGGGCTGATTGCGTTGCTGGCTTCGCTGCCGGCAAAACGCAAAATCCTTATTCATATTAATAATACCAATCCGATCCTTGATGAAGCGTCGGCTGAACGTCAGGCGCTGACGCAGTACGGCATTGAAGTCAGCTGGGACGGAATGCGTATTGACCTGTGAGCTTGCACAACATGAAGTCTGATTTTCTAACAGAACCGATGACGCCAGAAGCGTTTGAACAGGCGCTGCGCGCCAAAGGTGCTTATTACCATATCCACCATCCTTACCATATTGCGATGCATAATGGTCAGGCGACCCGCGAACAGATTCAGGGCTGGGTGGCGAACCGTTTTTACTACCAGACCAGCATCCCGCTGAAAGATGCCGCGATCATGGCTAACTGCCCGGATCCGCAAACCCGTCGCAAGTGGGTACAGCGCATTCTCGATCACGACGGTCATGAAGGTAGCGAAGGCGGAATTGAAGCCTGGCTGCGCCTGGGTGAAGCCGTAGGCCTGGATCGTGAAAAGCTGCTTTCTGAAGAGATGGTGCTGCCTGGCGTGCGCTTCGCGGTGGATGCTTACGTTAACTTCGCTCGCCGTGCAGTCTGGCAGGAAGCGGCATGCAGCTCGCTGACCGAGCTGTTTGCACCGGAAATCCATCAGTCGCGCCTCGACAGCTGGCCGCAGCACTATAAGTGGATTGAAGCGGAAGGCTACGGCTATTTTCGAGGCCGGCTGAGCCAGGCAAACCGCGACGTCGAGCACGGTTTGCAGCTGGCGCTGGAATATTTCACCACCGCCGGGCAACAGCAGCGTATGCTGGAAATTCTCCAGTTCAAACTGGATATTCTGTGGAGCATGCTGGACGCGATGACCATGGCCTACGCGCTGAAGCGCCCACCGTATCACACCGTGACTGACCAGCCAGCATGGCATAAAGAGAGACTGCTGTAATGACCTTTACTGACCAGCATATTCCCGCGTTTCGTCGCGGCTATCGTTTGCAGTGGGAACCGACGCAGGATTGCCACGTGATCCTCTACCCGGAAGGCATGGCGAAGCTGAACGACAGCGCCACCGCCATTTTACAGCTGGTGGACGGCAAGCAAACGCTGGCCTCGCTGATTGCCGTGCTGAACGAGCGCTTTCCCGATGCCGGTGGCGTGGACGATGATGTAAAAGAATTTTTTGCCGAAGCCGTTGAACAGAAGTGGATAATTTTTCGTGAACCTGCTTAAACCTCAGGTCAATCCGCCGCTATGGTTGCTGGCGGAACTGACCTACCGCTGTCCCTTGCAGTGCCCGTACTGCTCTAACCCGCTGGACTTTGCTCAGCAGGAAAAAGAGCTGACGACGGAGCAATGGATAGAAGTCTTCAAACAGGCTCGCCAGATGGGTGCCGTACAGCTGGGGTTTTCCGGCGGCGAGCCGCTGGTGCGCAAAGATCTGCCTGAACTCATTCGTGCCGCGCGCGATCTTGGTTTTTATACCAACCTGATCACGTCCGGTATTGGCCTGACCGAGAAAAAGATCGATGCGTTTGCCGAAGCGGGCCTGGATCATATTCAGATCAGCTTCCAGGCAAGCGATGAAACGCTGAACGCCGCGCTGGCCGGATCGCAAAAAGCTTTTCAGCAAAAGCTGGCGATGGCGAAAGCGGTTAAAGCGCATGGCTACCCGATGGTGCTGAATTTCGTGTTACATCGCCATAATATCGACCAGATAGCGCAGATTATTGAGCTGGCGATCGAGCTGGAAGCCGACGACGTGGAGCTGGCCACCTGTCAGTTCTATGGCTGGGCGCAGCTGAACCGCGAAGGTCTGCTGCCCACCCGCGAGCAGATTGCCCGCGCGGAAGACGTCGTGGCGCACTACCGCGAAAAAATGAAGGATTCCAGCAACCTGGCAAATCTGCTGTTTGTGACGCCCGACTATTATGAAGAGCGTCCAAAAGGCTGTATGGGCGGCTGGGGCGCGATTTTCCTGAGCGTCACGCCGGAAGGCATGGCGCTGCCCTGCCACAGCGCACGCCAGCTGCCGGTCGAGTTCCCGTCGGTGCTGGAACACACGCTACAGGAAATTTGGTACGACTCGTTCGGCTTCAATAAATATCGCGGCTTTGACTGGATGCCGGAACCTTGTCGCTCCTGTTCAGAAAAAGAGAAAGACTTCGGCGGCTGCCGCTGTCAGGCCTTTATGCTGACCGGCAACGCCGATAATGCCGATCCGGTTTGCAGCAAATCACCGCACCATGGCAAGATCCTTGAAGCACGTGAGCAGGCCAACTGTACCAATATGCGCATCGATCAGTTGCAGTTCCGCAACCGCGTCAACTCTCAGCTGATTTTCAAAGTCTGATCAAATGAGCGCCGCCCAACACTTACCGCTGACGCTGGAAAATGGCTTAAAAATCCATTTAATCCACGATCCACAGGCAACACGGGCGGCCGCGCTGATCCAGCTGGCGGCAGGCACGCATGATGAAGCGCCACGGTGGCCGGGTCTGGCACATTTGCTGGAACATGTGCTGTTTGCCGGCAGCGAAAATTTTCAGAATGAACAGCGCCTGATGGCCTGGGGACCGACAGAAGGTGCCAGACTGAACGCCACCACGCTGGCATGCAGCACCGCCTGGTTTTTTGAGATAGCGCCGGAAAAACTGGAAGCCGGATTGCAACGGCTGGTGGACATGCTGGCAAACCCGCTGCTTTCCGCCGAATCGGTGGCAACGGAAGCGGCAGCGATTGAGGCGGAATATCGCATGCTGTGCAGCCATCGGCCAACATTGTGCGAGGCGGCACTGAGTCAGGCCTTTTGCGCGCCTCACGCTCTGCACGCTTTTCACGTCGGCAATCAGGCCAGCTTCGGTAATGACATCGCATTATTGCAACAGGCGCTAAAAGATTACCATCAGCGGTTCTTTTGTGGCGCCGCCCTTGAACTGTGGCTAAGCGGGCCACAGCCGCTGGAAACGCTGCACGCGCTGGCCAGCCAGTGGGGATCGGTTTTCCGCCATCATAATGCTTTTACCCGCTCTCCTGCCCCGCCCCTGCAACCCGCTTCCTGTCGCACGTTTTCACTACAGCATTCCGGCATGGAACAGCTTCAGCTGCATTTCCTGTTATCTGAACCTGATGCCTCATTGCTGTCGGTATTGCGCGAACTGTTGACGGATAAAGCTGAGGGCAGCCTGCTTGCGGCACTGCGTGAGGCCGGACTGTGCGACGATGTTACGCTACTGGAGCCGTATCGCAGCCGGCGGCAGTCCGTACTGAGCGTGGCGTTTCTGCTGAGTGAGTCAGGGCTTGAGCAGTGCGCGGCCACTGAAGCCATTTTTAAACACTGGCTGGAAAGACTACGGCTGCTGACTGCCGACCAGCTGATGCACTACGCCACGCTGTCGCGACGCAGCTTTAACCAGCTCTCGCCAATGCAGCAGCTGCGTGAGTGGGCTTTTGGTTTCCCACCGGAAAACGCGCCGCCGCTAACGTTGCGCTGGCAGCGGCTGCTCGCTCAACTGCGTGCAGACAACATGGGCCGACTGTGGGTCTCTCCTGATGCCACAGCGCCAGCGACCAGCGTGCAGGGTTTTGCCCTGCATTCCGCCGCTATTAACTGGCCAACGCTGCCGGAAACGCCTCCGCCTGCGCTCGCCTTTCATACCCCAGGCGCAGCCCTTACGCTGCCGGTTTTACCCCCGACGCAAAGCGCTTTACGCAGGCTGCCCGCCGTGGGTGAAACCGTACTGTTGCTGAATCCGCTACCGGGCTGTTTGTCGGGTCATCAGGCCGCTGTCATTGAGGCAGCGCTCCAGCCTGTGATGGGAGAATGCCGTCATCGGGGCGGCGAGCTGCGCTTCTCTCGCCAGCAGGGCATATGGCTGCTACAGCTTAGCGGTAACGGCGATTTACTGCTTGCGAGTGCCGAAGCCATGCTGAACACGCTGAACGAACCGGGCGCCTCTGCCATTGCTCAGGGAAAACGGCAACACCATCAGGCGCAGCAACAGCTGTACAGCGATATCGCTATACGCTGCCTGCTGGCACGACTACCCGATCTGCTGACGAGCGAGACAGAGCCACAAGCGCCTGCAAGCCAAAGCCCGCATCTGGCAAACGACCCGGCTTACGAAAGCCTCCACGGTCTTCGCTGGCAGGGAGGGCTATACGGCGGTGATGTCGGGTTACATCTTGCGCTGGCAAGGCTGCTGTCACGCCTGCCGGGGCAAATCATTGCTCAGCCGCAGCAGGCTAAGCGTTTCCCTTCCCACGCCTGTTCCTTCCCAACGGAAAGCCGTGATGCCGCCGTCCTCGTATTTTGTCCGGTACCGGATGCGGATAGCTTTGCTGCATGGCGACTGCTGGCTGCCCTGTTTGAACCACGATTTTTCCAGCAGCTGCGGGTGGAGCAGAATATTGGCTACGTGGTCAGCTGTCGCTTTCATCACACCGCAGGCCAGGCAGGCATTCTGTTCGCCCTGCAATCTCCCGCCCTGACGACAGAACAACTTTTTCAGCATATTGAAGCATTTGTCTGTGGTATGCGTGAGGTTATCGCGCAAATAACCGTTGCGGAAATTGCCACTATTGCGGCGAGTTTGCAGGCAGAGCTTCCCTCATCTTTACCGGAAAACGTCTCTCAGATAACCGAACACTGGCTGCATCAGCAGCTGGCCGTCCAGCCCCTGATGCAGGAAATGTACGTCCCGCTTCTCCCTTCCCGCCTGCAAATGGCTTATCAACAGCTCATCACAGACAGCAGCACAACGTGGCGGCTGAGTAACAGTGCCCTGATTGCGCAATAAAGCCAGTCACAACCTCAAGCGTAGGTACGTGATAAAACGGATAATCGTTTCAGCTCACATATCTGATTAAGGTCTGGAACCGGATACCATAAAGTTTCTGCCGTTGTGAACCGATAGATCTGTTACCGGGCCACCCCTTCTTCAGAGTACGCCGCATGCTAAAAAATATAAAAGTCGTCACCAGCATTATTATCATGCTGGTTGTTTTTAGTGGGCTGCTGCTGATCTCCAGCGCGCTCTCTTTCAACGCCATCAGCCAGGATAAAAACAACTTCACCCGCGCCAGCATTCTGACGCAGCAGCAGGGCCAGCTAAGCGACACATGGCAGGCATTGCTGAAAACGCGCATCAGTATTAACCGCGCGGCGATCCGCATTCTGAAAAAACAGACCGACCCGGCGACGCTGGCCGGTATCAGCAAGTTACTGTCAACCGCCACCGATTCTCTTAATGACGCGGCGCAACATTTCAATGGTTATAAAAGCGTTCCGACTCAGGCCGGACAAAGCAGTGAACTGGCCTCAACGCTGGCGGGCAGCTATCAGCAGCTGTCAGAAACGATGAAAATGTCGATTCAGTATCTGAGCGCTAATAATTACGAGGCCTACGGAAATCTGGAAGCGCAAAAAGCTCAGGACGATCTGGAGAACGTCTATAACGTCTGGCGTACGCAAAATGCCAAACTGCTGAGCGTCGGCACCGTTGAAAATCACCAGGGTTTCAGCCATATGCTGTGGACGCTGGTGACAATTGTGGTGCTGTTAGTGCTGTTGGTCATCGCTGTCTGGCAGGTGATTAAAGGCGTGCTGCTGGCTCCGCTTAAGCAGGTTCAGACACATATTCAACGTATTGCCGAAGGGGAGCTGACCGAAACGCTGATCGTTGAGGGCCGTAATGAAATGGCCGAACTGGCGAATAACCTGGCGGCAATGCAGCAATCACTTATTACCACCGTCAGTCACGTACGTGAAAGCTCCGATGCGATTTACAACGGTGCCAGTGAAATCTCTATGGGCAATAACGATCTTTCCGCCCGTACCGAAGAACAGGCCGCTTCGCTGGAGCAGACTGCCGCCAGCATGGAGGAACTGACCGCGACGGTGAAGCAGAATGCGGAAAACGCCCGTCAGGCTTCACAGCTGGCAAAAAGTGCATCTGAAACGGCTGCAAAAGGCGGACGGGTGGTAGATGGCGTGGTCAGTACCATGAGTGAAATCACCGGTAGTTCGAAGAAAATCGCCGATATCATCAGCGTGATCGACGGTATTGCCTTCCAGACCAATATTCTGGCGCTGAACGCGGCGGTAGAAGCGGCCCGTGCAGGTGAGCAAGGCCGTGGATTTGCCGTGGTTGCCGGTGAGGTGCGTAACCTTGCCCAGCGCAGCGCACAGGCGGCGAAAGAGATTAAAACGCTGATAGAGGCTTCGGTCAGTCGGGTAGACGCGGGTTCCCAGCAGGTAATGCTTGCGGGTGAAACGATGCACGATATCGTCAGTGCGGTGATTCGCGTCACCGATATCATGGCTGAAATTTCTTCCGCTTCTGATGAGCAAAGCCGGGGAATCGATCAGATTGGCCAGGCCGTGACGGAAATGGATCGCGTTACCCAGCAGAATGCCTCGCTGGTTCAGCAATCCGCTGCCGCGTCCGCTTCGCTGGAGGATCAGGCCAGCCGCCTGGCACAGGCCGTTGCCGTTTTCAAAACGGGCCAGCACGGTAGCTTTGCGCCGGTGAAAAAGCCTCAGACGCCACGCAAAGCGGTGGCCAGTGAAGGTAGCTGGGAAACCTTCTGAGTTGTTAATCTTTCCCGGCCACCGTGCCGGGATTATTTTCCGTAACGCGTGGGCCAGATCCGCTCTGGCTTTTCATTGAGCGCTTCAGCAATAAGCTGTTCTCCTTTTGGCCAGGGACGCCGTAGTGCGTTAGCTAACGTTGAAGAGGCCAAACCCGATTCACGTGACAATGCTGACAAATTCGTCCCCTGTTTTTTTAACGCCGCAATTATATCTGCAGGATGCCAATCTTTTTTATTCATCATTACCCCCGCCTGAATTATTAACAACTTTTAAATTGTGGACTATGAGTCACACAGCATAGCACGCTATTTAACAAATGTGGTTGATAGTCCGTGGACTATTAGTCCGCAAAGCGCAATGCTAATGAGATGGAAAAGCAAACAACCATCAAAGTTCTTTTTGGAACAAGAGTTAAATTACTCAGACTGCAGGCAGGCTTGTCACAAGAAGCTTTTGCACTTAAATGTGGACTGGATCGTACCTATGTTAGTGGAATTGAAAGGGGTTTACGTAATCCCACTCTTGAAGTGATCGCATTGATCGCCTCAGGTTTAGGGGTTGAAATTAAAAATTTGATTGAATTTTAAAATCTATGTTATTTATTTTTAATTATCATTAAATCATCCAGTTGAAGAAAAAACGGGCGTCTCATTATTTATTTTAACCATAAATTCTCTGGATTTTTTTATTGATACCTCCCTTCTGTTTATTAACCTAAAAACATCCGCAATCTATTTTTTTGGCATTTTTTAGTCAAAAAAATAAAGTGTGGATGTCCTCCTGATTTTATTCATTCCAGAAATCCTTTATCATTTTCCCCACCCGCTGAAATCTGGAGTTTTTCAATGAAAAAACGTCCTTCTGCTCGCCTGCTACTTGTTGATCGCCAACGGCGTATTTTACTGTTTCATTTCAGCCACCATGATGACGCCCTCGCAGGACAAAGCTATTGGGCAACACCAGGCGGTGGAGTTGAGGCAGGCGAGTCCTGGGAGCAAGCAGCCTGCCGCGAGCTGCGGGAAGAAACCGGGATAGTCAGGGAAGATCCCGGCGTCTGTATCGCGGAAAGGACTTTCCCGATGCGCCTGCCTGACGGCAGCGAAGTGTTAGCCGATGAACGCTTTTATGCGATCGAGGTTAGCGACCATGAAATCGATTTTGCTGGCTGGAGTGACAATGAACGCCGCGTGATTGACCAGAGCGAGTGGTGGACAGGTGAGCAATTACGATGCAGTGAAGAAACGATTTACCCAGATAATATTGCGCAATTACTTTCTGATTTTATTTCTGAAAAACGTATCACGGCTATTTAATCGCTGATGCGCACGGGTAAAAATAAATTAACCCTGTCAAAAAGCATCCCGTTCCCTGCCAGAAACAGGAATAATAATGGTTATCAAAACCATTTAACAAACAACGCAATCGATAATAATTATCACTTATCTATCATCGAGTTAAAATATTTCTTATTGATGTAAATAAACGATTAACAAGGTTTTTATTTCGCCATTTTTTATGCATAATGCGGGCAATTATTACTCTTTTGCCTGCTAATCCCTGGAGCCGCTATGCTGACTGCCGATATGACCGCCAAGCTGAACGATCAGTTAAATCTGGAATTTTATTCCGCAAACCTTTATTTGCAAATGAGTGCCTGGGCCGCCGACAAAGGTTTTGAAGGTGCTGCCGCTTTCCTGCGTGAGCATTCGGTAGAAGAGATGCAGCATATGCAGCGCCTGTTCAACTATCTGAGCGATACCGGTGCCATGCCGGTACTGGGCTCGATTGCTGCACCGCCGGTTATCTTCAACTCCCTGAACGAAGTGCTGGAGCAGGCCTATGAGCACGAGCAGCTGATTACGGCAAAAATTAACGAGCTGGCACATGCGGCGATCACCACTCAGGACTATTCCACCTTTAACTTCCTGCAATGGTATGTTGCCGAGCAGCATGAAGAAGAGAAGCTGTTTAAATCCGTACTGGATAAGCTGGCGCTGGTGGGCACCAGCGGCAAAGGCCTGTTCTTTGTCGATAAAGATTTGATGACGATGAGCAATGCCGGACACCCGCAGGCGTAATCGATCGGGGGCGATATCTTCGCCCCTTTTTTTACACGTTAATACGGTAAAACTTGCTGTCGACCTGCATTCGCGGAAACGACGACGGTAATAGCGCGTCGCTCACTTCATGAAAACCGTTTTTCTCATAAAAACGATGGGCCGCCAGAAACCTGGAGGTCGTTCCCAGCCAGACAGCCTGTAGCTGCCGTTGACGTGCGTGCTCAAGCAGCGTATTCAGTAACGCATTTGCAACGCCTTGCTCCCTGCCTCGCCAGGCCTCGGCAACAAACATTTTGCGTAATGCCGCCTCGCCATTGCCGATATCCTTCAGGCCAATACAGCCCACCACCTCATCATCTGCCAGCGCCAGCCAGAAATCCCCCTCGCCCTGCTGATAAAAATTCTCGATATCGCCAAGATCCGGCTGCTGTTCGGCGGTTATCGCAATGCCAAACTCATTATTCTGAATCGGCAAAATAACCCCAACCACGCCAGCCTGATAACGAGGCAAGTAGCGCTGAATGCGATAAGCTCTTGTCACGTCGTTCTCCCGGTTGGTCAGGCAACGTGCTGCGCAATATGCTGTAAACAGGTGGCAAACACACCTTCACTGACATTCTGCGCCACTTCCTGCAAATCCTGCCCTTCCGTCACATTAAAATCCGCCCACCATTCTGCCAGCGTGGTGCCGTCCTCTTTTTGGGTCAGCTTGACAACTGCCACGTAGTCCGTCACCGGCATAATGCCGTCGACGATGGCGTAATGCAGTTCGTGGTTATCAACGTCCAGCTTTACCAGACGCTCCCGAACAAAACCGTCCGGCAGCGTGATTTTTCTGATGACGCCCACCGCCGTTTCGCTGGCGCCCTGCTCCAGTTCGCTGGCGGTAATAGCCGGATGGATTTTCGGCAGTCCGTTAAAATCGGCAATCAGCGGCCAGATTTGCGCGGTGGTGGCTTTGATGATGCGGCTGGCATAAGAAGTATGTGGCATAGCAATGCGTTCCTGAGCTAATGAATAAAATTAACTTTAGCACGGCATTTTGCGCTTTTATTATCTCGCCGTGTCGCCTGGTGAAAATTTCCCTGCAATGATAATCCCAGCGGGCGCGAACCCACTCATCGCAGCCGGATAAATAATCCGCCGCGCCGGTAATGGGGATAAGCGGGCGGCATCAGGTCGCCCGTTTTCGGTTTACTGAGTGCTGCTGACCGCATCAACCAGATTCAGTCGCTGCCAGAAGTTCTGCTCAGACGTTGTGCCGGAGAGCGGATAGCCGCCCGCCAGCGCGGTGGAAACCATCAGCTGGCGACGTTTCGCCGCGCTAAGATGAGGCAACGGTCCTTCCAACAGCACTTCTGCCCCCTCCGGTACCACCAGCGGTGAAACCTGCTCTTTTTCCTGCGGCAGATGGTAGGCCATAGTGAAACGATAAAATGCCTTCATCTGTGGCGCTGTGTACGGATCGGCTGCCCCTGCCGGTTTGGCGCAGTGTGCCAGCGACGTTCCGCACTCTTTTTCCAGCGCGCTGCGTAACTGCTGTTTCGCGTCGTCAAACAGGACGCGATATTTTACATCGTTCAGGTAATGCGCCACGTTGCGCTGTGCGACCATGCGCGATCCCATCAGGTCGACGGGATAGTGGACGCCCAGAACCATTCGGGAATAGCCATAACGCGCGCCACGCTCGACCAGCGGGACGAAACGTTCTGGCAGCATTTCACCCAGCAGCAGCGCATCGGTATAACCCGTATTGGTGTGGCCGCTGGGAAAGGATCCTTCCGTTGCGGTGTAGGGCTTATTGTCTTTCACTACTGCGTTGTCCGGCACCGGATGGAGGGTCGTCGTGACTAAAAACGGACGTGGATAGTTAAACTGCTTTTTAGCCGCGCTGGTGCTGACTTCGCTGGCTTTAATCAATGCCGCCGCTTTACCCAGCTCTCCCTTGTTATAAGCCCTCAGAAAAGCCGCCCCCAGTTTCGGTCCCAGCGCATCGGCAAGGAAATAGAGATGGTTTTGCCCTTCTGCATCAATCAGAGCCTGGCGACGCAGCCCGTCGGTCGCGTTCAGGTTAACGTTTTCCACCGTTTTCAGGCTGGCATCGAGGGTGCTTTTCGGCAGCGACGGGAAAGCACCCAGCAGCTGGATACCGACCTGCTGATTGGTTTTTTTATCAAAATCGTAGCCGCTTTGCTTTAGCCACTGTTTATCAGCCAGCTTGTCGCTCTGTTTCGTCTCCTCCAGCTGCTCGCGCGTCAGCTGGCTGGCATCCCCTTTCAGGGCAGCAATCAGTGACTGCTGTACAGCCGTATCGAAATCGACAAACTGCGAGTTGCTGCTGGCGGGCGTAGTACTTTCCAGTAGCGTGCGAACCTGTTCCAGATTCAGGGCTGCGGGTGCAGCCTGCGTGAACTGACTAACCAGCAGCGTGGCAGCCAGCAGAGAATAACGAAAGCGCATGAACGTTCCTTAAAAGAGGGGCGGATACCCTTGCCGACAGTCATGCTGTTCGATAAATATGACAGAAGAGTGACAACTCACATTTTGATACGGATTAGCGCATTGCCGCCTTTCGGCGGCAAAAATCGAGCCGTTATGCGACCGGGCTTAACGGTCAACACCGGTTAACCGACAATCGGCTTTTTATTTTTATCCAGCGCCTGCATAAAGGTATCGTCCAGATGCAGATGCTGGCGCACCAGCTCTGGCGGCGTGGAAGCCAGCCACTGATTCAGCGAAATATCGGCGTAGTAACTGCTTTTAAACAGCTCCAGAAAACGCAGCGGCTTATCACCCGTATTCTCAACATAGTGACCCATTGCAAAGGGCACATAACCGACGTCACCTGCACGAAAATCAAAGGTACGGGCCTGTCCCGAAGAAGCAAAAACGCCCATCCGGCCTTCGCCCTCAAGGTAGTATTGCCACTCATCGGTATTGGGATGCCAGTGAAGCTCACGCATAGCTCCGGGCTGGAGTTCCACCAACGCCGCCGCGATGGTTTTCGAAACCTTGAAAAGTGAGGAGTCGGTAATGCGCACCGTGCCGCCCTTCAGGGTAATCGGCTGCTGCGCCATCATCCGGTGGCTAAACGCGGTGCTGGAGCGGGTTGCGCCTGCAATAGCATCATCCTTCAGCGCGCCAGGCACGTTAGCGGCAAAAATATATTCATCGGAAGGTGAAGGGAGTTTGCTGAAGGTCTCGACGGGCACGCCGAAGTTTTTTGCCAGCACCTCGGGGGGAACGTGCTTAAACCAGTCGCTGAGCAGGAAAGTACTGTCCTCATCAAAACCGCCGCTGTCAAACGCCAGCAGGAATTCACAGCCGTCGGGTCCCAAACCCTGAATAGAATGGGGTACGCCGGAGGGGAAATACCACAGGTCGCCAACGCCAACATCATCCACAAACCAGTGGCCGTCGACATCCAGCGCGGTGATACGCGCTTTGCCGTAAAGCATATAGGCCCACTCGCCCTCTTTGTGCCAGTGCAGTTCACGAATACCGCCGCTGTTCAGGCGCATATTAACGCCAGCAATACTTTTGGAAATGCCCAGCTCACGCTCGGTAATCTGGCGAGTCCAGCCGCCGCTTCCTTTACGCACATGCGAATCGCTGTAGGAAAAACGCAGGTTAGGTAAAGTGCCGCTGTCGGTTGAAGGCGGATTAACCATGTCCGGATTCTCGCCCTGCCGCACCGGATCCTGCGGGCCGGGATCGCTGCCGCCCATCTTTCCTGTCCAGGGTTGAGCAACCACGGTCTGGTCATGCGCATGCACTTTGCCAGCCGCCAGCGCCACCGTACCCCCTGCGGCAAACGCCATAAAACTACGACGCGTTATTGCATTCATTTTTTGCTTCCTTGTGTAGAGTTCAAAGAATTGTGCCGCACACCACCCGGCACGTTCATAAGAATAACTACACAATCATCAACAAAACCTCTCTGCGCAAAAGCCATTACATGCTGAATTGTAAGCATATGACCATAAATAAATTTAATCATTAATACAGATATACTTATAAAAAACCCATGATTATTCGCTAGCCGCTATAACCAAAAACTGTTTTACCAACGTTATTCAGCAGTAATGACTGGTACCGTAATTTGCCAGTGAAAATTTTTATTAGCGCCGCGACGGCGAGTGAAATATCCGCTTACAGCCGCGGTGCGGAAAATCGGCCTTTTGTGGAGAGCGATGCAGAGAGACAAGAAGCAGAAAAAAGAGGCGTTTTTGTCAGCGCCCTTTCTGCTGAACAGAAAGGGCGAGCAGAAAAAAGCAGGAAAGGTCAGGCGGGCGGGTTCGCCAGCGGATGCCAGATATTCGTTACGGCCCCTTCTCCCCCCGTTACGGGATCGTGTTCAGGCAGAGGAACGCGCTTAATGGCAAGCAGCGACTGCTCTAAATCAGCATCGTTATCGCGGCACGTTTCGGGTTTCATTCCTTTAGGGTAAGCACCGACGGCAAAGAAATCTTCGCTGGCGGCGAGCTGATGATGTCCCACGCCTGCCGGGATCAGCACAACATCTCCTGCATGAACCGTCACCGCCCTGCCGGTTTCACCGCCGAACAGGATCTGCGCCCAACCGGCGCCGATACCCAACAGCTCATGGGTATTAGGGTGATAATGGGTATAGGTGTAGACCGGATAGCGCCAGGCGGGTGGCCACTGATGCCGGGCAAACAGATCCTCAAAATAGTGGGCAATATCTTCTTCTTCAATCTCTTCCGGCACGACCTGCGGATAGATAATCAACGGCAAAGGGTTGTTTGGCACCCCATTGACCGGCTGAAAAGTCAGATATTGCGGGTTGTTTGACGAGCCGGCAGAAAAAGTGCCGGCAGCAAAGGACATCATGGCAAGCAAACTACCAGCATGGGGCTGCATAAAGCGTCTCCTGACATCAGGTAGAGGATCGAAGTACTGTTAATTAATTGTGGCACCTGATGCTAAAGTTGCAATGCCCTTCGCTCGCGGCAGATCACATAACTTGCTAATTTTACGCAACTTAAGTCAAATCAAGCTAAACTTATTTACGCGTCAGCCGCCCGGCAAGCAAAGCCAGCCGGTGAGTGGGTATGATCAAGAGCGGCCACTCCCCAGCCAGTTTGAGCATTTAGAAAAAAGCTTTTATCTTTTCGCCGATACGCTTGTTCAGCTGGCAGACACGCGCTTCAGTCAGTGCCAATACCAGCGCAATTTCTTTCAGGCTCATATCCTGCTGATAATAAAGATTAAGAATGACTTTTTCTCGCGAATCCAGGCTATCAATGGCCAGTGCCAGCGTGCGCTGAATTTCCACCTCATCCTCCAGGCGACGCCCCGCGAACGTATAGCCCGGCACCTCTCCTGAAAGGAGCGTGTCGAAGCTCTCCATGGTGCTGGCGTTATCAAGCAGTAAATATTCCTGATATTCCTCATGCGTCAGATCAAGCGCCTGACGAATCTGTTCTTCAGTGGGTTCACACCCAAGACGACGAGTCAGCTCCCTGATGCCGTCATTGAGCTTGTGCGTTTTTTGACGCAGGCTGCGCGGCCGCCAGTCATGCTGCCGGAACTGATCAAGTACGGCACCGCGAATGCGCTGAGAAGCATAGCCAACAAATTTCTCATCGGGACGGCCATAGCGACGAAGCGCTTCCAGCAGACCCATTAGTGCAATCTGCTCAATATCTTCCCTGTCGATCATACTGTTAGCTTGCGGAGCCAGCTGGCGAACGATTCGCTTAACCAGCGGCAGCCATTGCTGCATATACTGGCTTTCTTCCGTCGGCGTGAGGGAAGGCAGTTCTTTAAATATTTCCTGATGTGACATGACTGAAAGACCATTTTTAAGAGGGTGGCGCCTTAAAAGGCATTGGGTTCGCCTTAAAAGCGCCCGGTAGCGTTGCATCTTCAGCTGACGTCGCTCTACGGCCCGCAAATGGCGAGCATTGATGTGAGCCATTGACCTGAAAATATCAACGGTGAATCCCTTTGATTTTTGGCTGCGGCTTTTCCGTGCGCCGCGCCCGACCAGGCCGTGTTTCCACCTGATGCCTTAGCCTGCCATCCCTTCCCAGCCTTCCAGGATGGCGTGCAGGATCTCTTCTACTTCTTCAATTTGCTCAACGGCCAGATGGTGGCTGGCGTCATACAGGCGGTAAACGCAATAGTCGTAAAGCCCGGCCAGCCGCAGCGCCACTTCGCCACCGTTGTCAAAATCGAGCGCGCTGGTTAGCGCATTGAGAATGTCGATACATTTGTTGAGGCTCTCCGCCTTACGTTCCAGACGCCGCATTTCGATATGGTTTTTTGCGCGCGTCAGTTCATCCAGCAAGCCGCTAAACATCATTAATACCCGCTGATGCGGCACGGATGCCGCTGTACGGATTGCCAAATCAGTCGTTTGGTCATGCGTAAAGCCGCTGTTTGCTTTATCCATTTCACACTCCGTTATAAATCGATAATTAACCTATTTTCAGGCATCCCTTTACCGGCCCTGGCTCAGGCTGCCGGGCATTAATTGCAAAGCCCATGCCAGATCAAAAAAAGGATATTTATCATATAATTAATAATTAAAGAGGAAGTTTCCCTTCCGCTCAGAGCGGAAGAAAATGGGTGATGGGCGGAAAAAACCAGCGTTCTTTAGCGAACGTCCTCTGTGCTGCCTTCTCTATTAACAGCGGTGCAGCCTGGACAATGAATAGCGTGGATAATTAACTAACAAATAGAAATCTATTAATTAACAATTAATCAGATAAAAATAATTTAATGGCATCATAAAGCTTACAATAATAAACATCTCCTTAATGAAGGCGTTATCTTATTCCCTAAATTTCATTAAACGTTGAACAACTTATTTTAGTCAGTGAAAATATTGCCCTGTTCAAACGATCGGCTTTTTGGATATCAACGTTATGACTTCTCAATGTGTGATTTATCACTGGTTGATTGATATGCGTTCAGGTTCGTTGATCCATCAGCTGACGGGTGAACAGCGACGTCTGGGTGAATATCAGCTGAAACTGCTGATTGTTTTGGTTCAACACGCCGGTAAAATTCTGACGCGTGAGGAGTTGAATACGCTGGTTTGGGAGCGGCGTGTCATTGGTAATAACAGCCTGCCTAACGCTATTCATGCCTTACGCGTGGCGCTGGAAGATGATGGTAAACAACAGCGTATTATTAAAACCATCCCAAAAAAAGGCTATATCCTGGAAGCAGAATTTTGCGATTTTATACGGGACGAAGAGTACGCCACAGAAACGCCAGCGTTTTCCGCTTCCGTGCTCACTGAGCCTGAAGCGGAAAACGGACCTGAAGCGGAAAGGTTAGCCTTTTCTGAAGTGCAGGACGGAAGCGGCGAGCAAACTCACGCTCTTGCCAGCGCCCATGAGGAATGGCAAAAAGAGTCACAAAAAGAAAGCGCCAGGCTGACCCAGGCTCTACAGAAAAAGCACAACCGATTCTGGCGTGGTATGTGTTTAGCGCAGGCGGCATTGTTACTGTTAACGCTGATTTTTCTGGTACGGCAAACCACGCCCGCCCTGCAAGTGACTGAACAGGCGTCCGGCACGTACAGCAATATTCATATTTATACGCTGAACGCCGGAGAAAACATAAATAAACGGCTTAGCCCTTCACTTTTCGCCATCAACGCGCTGTTAATGGCCCAGAAGATGCAAATGCAGGTCTACTTCCAGGCCACTGCCACTACCCTGAATTACACGCTGGTCCTCAACGATGGCTGTTCTCGTCGCCAGCTGGCGATGAATATTGCCCAGTTTCGCAGCGATGAAGTTCAACTCAACGCACTGATTTATCGGGAAACGGAGAGAGAAATAAATGAAATGGCGAACTGCGTCAATTAGCCTGATGCTGCTAACGCTGCTGCTGATCGGCGCAGCAGTCGTCAGGGATCTTTTTTGTTCATCAATGTATCACGCGCAGCTGTTTCAAGGTCGCGCCAGCGCTAATCCGTCCAATTTTCAGATGGGATATTACGATCTGCTGTCTAAAAACAGCGAGCTCTATAATCTTCATTTTGAAGCCAGCGATAAAACAGTGATGCTGAAACTTTATAACCCGGACGACAACCGTTTACAGATTAAGGTCCGCATGATGCTCAAGGGCGCCACCTCGCAAGGGCTAATCTACGATTATCAGCCGGTCTATATCACTAACAGAAATGACGGATTAATGATCTCCAGCGTGCTGAGCTACCTTGAGCAGGAAAAGATCTTTTTTAGCCGGATCCGTTCTGCCGAGGGTGAAATTACCGCCATTTCAACCGGGCAAATTTTCAGTAATCTTTAACTACCGCTCAGGATATTACAGACTCTGCTGCCGGAGAGGCGGGTCTGGCCCGCCAGTGCCCGGCTCATATCACCACCAGTTCTGCATCAAGCGCGCCCGCCTCTTTTAGCGCCTGAAGGATGGCCAGCGTATCGTTCGGTGAAGTCCCCAGGCTGTTAAGCGTGTCGACAATGCTGCGCAGGTGGGTACTTGTGGAAAAGATGGTTTTCTGACCCGCGCCACGATGCATAACGATTTCACCGGCTGCCGTAACGGCAGTTTTACTCCCGCCTGGCATGCCGGAAGGGTGAATCTTTCCGCTTTCCCGGATGATTACCTGCAAATGCCCATGCGAGATCGCTGCGGCATGTACCCTAATCTCCTTGCCCGCTACCAGTGTGCCGGTACGAGCATTAAAAACCACACGAGCGGGCTTTTTACCTGCACGGAGAGATAACGCTTTTTGTTGAGGCGTAAAAGTGGGATCCACGGACGTATTAAACGATACGGGGGTATGCCGGGACTGTGCCTGGGCAAGCCCCATAGTTAGCATTGCCCCCAGCAAAAAAAATATGAGTGATTGCGTCATTGCCAAACCTTAGAGCGAAAAAGGATTAAAGCAGCCTGTTAGCTGCTGAGTGGGGAATATAAGCGGCAGGCCTTATGCTTTCGTTAATGCACGGGCGGGACTAAGCTTCTGCTTTCTGGCTCGGATAGAGACAAAATGTTAGCGATCTATGCCTTCCCGGTAATATGAAAGCCAATATGCCAGCGTTGTCAGCACGCCGATCCTGATCCTTTAAGTTCCCCAAATACCTGACGTCTTAGAGTTGTAGAAATATGACGTTAGGGAAAACAGCAGGATGAAAATTTCAAGCATTAACCGGGCTTGCGCCCAAAAACAAACCGCACCTCTGCTACGCCAGGCATTCAGCGTAGCGCAGCTCCGGGCCGATCTGCCGGTTTTGCTCGGCTTTCAGGTCAGGCTGCGAGAGTTCCCCGAAATCAGTGAATGGCGTATTGCGTCAATGCAGCTGGCGCTGCAACGCAACGAAATCCCTGCGGATTCAGCAGACATTGCCGCAGCGATGATGGTGTGGTTTTGCAGCAATAAAAATCGGTAAATCCCATTATGAGAGAAAAAAGGGATTATCTGATTAAGAAGTTATTTAAACGGTCGCTTTCAGCAAGGTAACGTTGATAACTCTCTGAACAAAAAAAGAAAACACGATGAAAATTTCCGCAGAAAATCTTATTCATACTACCAGCCCGATCAATCAGGTTATCGCCAGCGCGGTGGAGAGTCCCGGCCAGGCAGCCGTATCGGTTGCTGAAACAGGCCTGGTCAGCCAGACGCAGCAGGCGCTAAAAGCGATGCCGGAGGTGGATTTGGCCAGGGTCAGCGAGATGAAAGCCGCACTGGAAAACGGCACGCTTTCGCTGGATGGTAACGTGCTGGCTAAAGCCATGATGGACTACTATCGGCGATAAGCCAAAGCGGCTTTTGTGCGATCTCGGGCAGCCTGCCGTTTATTCTTGACCCTTTATCATGATCCGCAAATATCCGTTATTTCAGCAATGCGATGCCGAAAACGGCGGGATTTGCGGTGAAAACGCGTTGTGGCCGGGCGCGCTGCCAGGCGGCAAACAGCGCGCTGATATTGACCGTATCCAGCGGCACGTTAAGCTGCATACAGAGCGCACAAAGCATCTTCAGCTGGAAAAAATGTTGGCAAAGATCGGCAAAAGCAAATTGCCATTCGGCGCTATTGCTGCCGGGAAACACATTGTGATAAAGCTCATAGCCGAGAAAGTTGGCCAGTATTCGCGGCAATGCTTGCCAGCCGAGGCTTTGCTGCTGTAGGGACCGCAAGTGGTGTTGCAGACAATCGTCGGATGACAGGGCCAGTATTGAAAGCTGCCGTGATAATGCCTCACTGTAGTGCCCGGCAATATTAGCCTGAATATTTAGCTGGCCTAACGTCCGCAGCGCCGCCATCTTACAACCTGCACCATTTTTCCCTTCAGAAAACTCAGCGGCGGACTGGCGCTGCTGACCCGGATGCAGCAGCTCGTCCATCAGCGTTAACCCGGATTTACCTTTCTGTCGTTGCTGCATTTTTGTGAGAAAACGCCCCAGCTGAAACAGAAAAAAACAGGGATCCGCCTGATTCACCGTAAGCAGTTGCAAACAACACTGATTCACCGCCCTGAGTTCAGAACAGAGCGGCGGCAGGTTTTCAGCTATCGCCTCGCCGATATGCAGTTGCAAAAATTTATCGTGACAGAGAATTTCTCGGGCCGCGCTATCGCAGCTCAGCACGGCGCTGTGACGCACCTGATTTTTCCAGCGCAGCTGGACCAGCGGCGAAGCGTTAAAACAGCCAGCGCAGCCACAAGCGTGTGGGATCGCTTGTAAACGCAAGACGTAATCGGGCATGTAACTTTCGATAAGGCTCATCTCATTCCTGCACTCATTGTGAAAAAACAGCAACGGCTTACCTGCCGTTGCGGCCTCTGCTTAGCCTGATTTCTGTCAACTGACGATCGCTCCGCTGCTGTTCCCACTGCTCCCGGCACTGCCGTTGTGCGGCACGCTGGCGCTCAAGGATCAGGCTCAGCGATTTTTCCCGGCAGGCCTGCTCAACCCATTCCTGCGCCAGCGCTTCCTCACGAATTTGCGCCAGCGGTTGTTCCTGCTTCAGCCAGTCGATAATGCATTGGATGCCGGCCTCAAAACGGATCGGTTCAGAGAGCGTCGCCTCCCCGCTCTCTGGCCTTTGGCCCTGAGCACTCAGGCTGGTTAATTTATTGATAGTGTTGCTGTATCTTTGGCAAACCTGCTGTTGCCGGGCCAGCCTGCCGCTGGCCGCTTCCAGTTCGCTTTCGCGCATTTGTCGTAACAGTTCCAGCACGTCCAGCTTTTCGACTTTCTTGTCCATGTTCTTTCCTTAGAATTAGGCTCAGGCGGCAAAAGGGCGAGCCTGAAGCTTTGGCAGTTTACGTTCGGTCAGGGCGGCGTCTGATACGTTTGAGCAGCAGGACAAGCGCCGACAGAATCAGCAGCGCGAGACCGCCACGCTGCCCCCAGTTAATCAGGTCTGGCTTTTCCCACCACGGCAGCGGCGGCTCGCTGTCAGGTTTGATTTCAGGGAAACTCAGCAGGCTGAGGGTCAAGACATCACCGCGTGATGTTTCAATCCCTGCCGCCTGATTGAGCATTTGCTGCACCTGAGCCTGATTTTCCGGCGTCCAGGCCGCGACGGCCGGCGCAGCACGATTAATCACTACCGAGACCGACAGCTTTTCCAGCTGATAGCCCGGATGGCGGATATGCCGCACGTCGCGGTCGTAGCTGGATTGCCGTTGCGGCTTAAGAAAACGTTCCCGTGTCTCTTCAATCTCATTGAAATTCACCCGGGGTACGACGCTGATGCGAAAATTGTCCGCGCCCACCACGGGAGCCAGCAAGTTTGCCAGGCTGCGTTCCGTCTCCTGACGCATCTGTTGCAGCAGGTCGCCGTGGGTTTTACTGCCCGCAGCAAAGTGACGCTTCGTTCCTGTGCTGGCAGAAAGCAGCGAGCCGTGCTGATCGACTACGCGAACTTCGCTCAGCTTCATACCCGGTACGCTGCCGGCAACAAGATTGACGATAGCGGTTACCTGCTCATCACTAAGCTGCCTGCCGACATGTACGCGCAGCATCACTGAGGCAGTGCTGTCCGGTTTATTGCTCAAGACAAACGAGCTGGTTTCACTCAGGCCCAGATGCACGCGGGCGAATTCAACCGCATCCAGCGCCATAATGCTTTGCGCCAGCTCACCTTCCAGACTGCGCCGGAAGCGGACATTCTGTATAAACTGGCTGCTGCCAAGCACGCTCTCTTTGTCCATCAGCTCATAACCCGCCGGAGAATGTGCCGCAACGCCTTTCGATGCCAGCGCCATGCGGGCTTTCGGCAGATCGGTTTCACGTACCAGCAGATTGCCGCTGTTGGGCTCTACGCGGTAAGAGATTTGCTCGCCGCTGAGAACCTCCACGACCTGCGCAACAGGGATATTTTCCTGTGATCCATAAAGCAGGATGTAGTGGTTATCGTTTTGCCACAGCATTGCCACAACAATCGCCGTTGCTGCTATCGCTACCACGCCAGGCAACAGCCACTTTTTAAGACGTTCGTCAGTCAGAAATGCCCGACACGCCCTGATCTTTTCGTTCACGTTGAGCCTATAGTGTCGTGTTTATGACGTCGTCAAACGCCGTACTGAGCCTGTCACGTACCTGCGCCAGCACAGAAAAAGCGACGCTGTCCTTCTGACTTTCCAGCATGGCCGCAGCAGAATCGACCCGCTGTCCTGTTTCCTGGGCAGGCTGTTGCACGCTGGCAGCGTGCTGCACATTATCGCTATGACTGATAGCCTGATTCAGCACCGCGCCAAAAGAAGGCTGCTGCATGCCGGTGACTCCATTTGCCATCGGCGGCAATGGGAGTGCGCTGGCCCCGGCACGCATTCGTGCCATTTCGGCCATCATCTGACGCTGTCCGACATGCATATCGAAGGTAATTTTTTCTGCCATGTTTTACTTGCCTGTGGTTTCAGGAGAGGTAGCTGGGATCGACACCCTGCGCACGCATGCTGGCCAGACGGTAGCGCAATGCCCGTGGCGTGATGCCCAGGCACGCCGCCGTCTGGGATTTATTACCCCGATGGCGTTTCAACAAGTCCAGGATATATTGACATTCCGCCATACGACCACGCTGTTTGATGGGGCTTTGCACGCTGGCGGCCCCGGTGTCATCGGAAGTCAGAGCGGGCTGCGGCTTCAGGTTCAGGCCAAAGCAACGTTCATCCAGCGGCGTACCGCAGGACATAATCAGCCCACGCTGCACCGCATTTTCCAACTCACGTACATTGCCAGGCCATTCATAGCGTTGCAGATAGCTGCGTGCGCTGTCGGTAAGATGAGGTTTGCTGCTGCAAAAATCCTGATACTTACGGATAAAAAATTCAGCAAGCGGGACGATGTCCTCCACTCTTTCGCGCAGCGGCTTGAGCTGGACAGGCACCACGGAAAGCCGGTAAAAAAGATCCTGACGGAACCGCCCTGCCATAATCTCCGCTTCCAGATCCTTATTGGTCGAGGCAATCAGTCTGATATTTAACGAAACAGATTTATGGCTTCCTAAACGCTCGACGCTTTTCTCCTGCAATACCCGCAGTAGTTTCACCTGTAGCGCCATTGGCATATCACCAATTTCATCTAATAACAGCGTTCCGCCATTGGCCTGTTCAAATTTACCCGGCTGGCTGCTTACCGCGCCGGTGAACGCCCCTTTTTCATATCCAAAAAGGATGGCTTCCAACATATTTTCAGGAATGGCGGCACAATTAACACCGACATAAGGCGCGCCATTACAGAAAGCATGATGGTGAATATATTTTGCCACGCATTCTTTACCGGTTCCCGTTTCGCCTGTTATAAGCACCGGAACGTTAAACTTTGCCACTCTCCGCGCCAGCGATAATAGATCCCTGCTGGATTGAGAATGCGAAATAAAACCACTATCGAATTCATCTTCCCCGTTCATTTTCATTGAGAGCATTCCCAGGTTTAACGTTATCGTTTCACTTTGTTTAAGATGTGAGCAGCATACGCTTTCTGCGTTACACAAATCTCCCATTAATGAGATATTAAAATATAAACCCTTATCAATCATTGGATTAACAAGAAATCCATCGATAAATTCTCGTTTTTTAATAATCAATTAATAATGCCCAAGGGATTGCCATTCAGGCTGATAAGCAGTTTAATTTACGTCGTCGTTTCTCTGGCTGTCAGAATAACCCCCTCTTGCAAGTTGTTCTGCAGAGAGGCGACACTTAAAACAAGAGAAATTGAAAGCTGTAAATTTTAAAACACCAGGAATTATCAATAAATCGTCAGGCGGGCTTTACTTTGCAAGCCCAAATAAAATAAGGCACGGATTTATCATCGCGAAGAACATTCAGAAATGATAAGGCGGGGATTTAATAAGTTGGTTCTACCTTCTTATCATATCCAGCATCTGCTTACGGATAAGCATTATCTGTTTGATACCAAAATGACTATTTCCCGTTGCCAAAAAAAATATCCAGTCCGCGTTATTATCCCGCGCAGATTTTTATCGCACGGCCTGCTGCTGACCGGGCTGCTTATTTGCCCACTGGCGGCGCTGGCGGAATCCCGTGGATTGACGCTTTTTAGCGCGACCACCACGCCTGGCGGTCAGGACTATAGCGTGAAGGTTGAAGTGCTGCTGCTGATGACGCTGCTGGGGCTTCTGCCCGTCGTGCTGCTAATGATGACCTGTTTTACCCGCTTTATCATCGTGCTGTCGCTGTTGCGCCAGGCGTTGGGACTGCAACAAAGCCCACCCAACAAGGTACTCACCGGCATCGCGCTGGTGCTAACGCTACTGGTGATGCGGCCGGTTGGGCTGAAGATTTATCAGGATGCGGTTGTGCCTTACCAGAAAGAGCAGATTTCGCTGCAACAGGCGCTGAGTCTCGGTTCTACCCCGCTAAAGACCTTTATGTTATCTCAGACCAGCAGCACTGCGCTGGCACAGATTATGACCATCGCCAACGCCAGCGGCGACGCTAAACAGCAGGATTTGACGTTGATTACGCCTGCTTTTGTGCTGAGCGAGCTGAAAACCGCGTTTAAAATCGGCTTTATGATCTACATCCCGTTTCTGGTGATTGACCTGATTACGGCCAGCATCCTGATGGCGATGGGGATGATGATGCTTTCGCCACTGATCGTCTCCCTGCCTTTCAAACTGATTCTGTTTGTGCTCTGCGATGGCTGGTCGCTGATTGTAGGTACGCTGACACACAGCGTTCAGGCTGCCGGATTATGATGAGTCTCGATGTGGCCGGCGATATTGTCGCTCAGGGATTGAAGCTGGTGCTAACCATCGCTTTCGTCGCCATTCTGCCGGGTCTGATAACGGGGCTGATAGTCAGTGTTTTTCAGGCCACGACCCAAATCAACGAGCAGACGCTCAGCTTCTTACCTCGTCTGGTTGTCACCATGCTGGTATTAGTGTTTGCGGGTAAGTGGATGCTTATTCAGCTAATCGATTTCACCCTGTTGATTTTTGAACAGGCTGCTGTGCTGGCCGGATAGCGTTTACGTGATGGATATCAACCTTCAGGCTCTGATGACGCCTCTGCTGGCATTGTGGCTGCCGCTGGTGCGCACGACGGCTTTTTTCCACTGCTGTCCGCTGTTCGATCATCACGCTTTCCCACGCAAGGCCCGCTTCGGGCTGGCATTGCTGCTCAGCATAATTATCACCCCGCTGATTGAGCACAACGTTGTGCTGCATACGCTGATGAGCTCTCAGACAATCTTGCTGACCGCTGAACAGCTGCTGTGGGGGTTCTTGTTCGGTCAGATACTGAACTGGGTGTTCTGGGCATTGCAAACCGCTGGCACGCTGTTATCGATGAGTATGGGGCTGGGCATGGCCGTGATGAACGATCCCGGCAGCGGCAGTTCGACCATGGTGATTTCCCAAATCATCTCTGTTTTTAGCGGGCTGCTGTTTTTCAGCATGGACGGGCATCTGCTGCTGGTCACTATTCTGTTCAAAAGTTTCGCGCTATGGCCGATTAGTCAGGCAATCACGCCCCTGACCCTGAGCTATTTTGTCACCGGCGTGGGCTGGATGATCGCCAGCGCCCTGCTTCTGGCGCTACCTGCGGCGATCATTATGCTGATCGTGCAGGGTACTTTTGGTCTGCTTAACCGCATTTCGCCCACGCTGAACCTTTTTGCGCTTGGTTTCCCCGTCAGCATGCTGTTCGGGCTGCTTTGTCTGATGCTGCTCGCCAGCCGTATTCCTCAACATTATCTTTCGCTGACCAACGACATCCTGGCTCAGCTCGAACACCTTAAGGTGAACTGATGTCAGGCTGCGGTGATAAAAGCGAACAACCGACGCAAAACCGATTGCGCCACTCCCGTGAGCAAGGCGATATCGCGCGTTCGAGAGATCTGGGGACGGCAGCCAGCCTGATCGTTGGCCTGGCAACACTGAGCGCTTTTTTTCCTTACTATCTGCAACTGATGCACAGCACGTTTATCGCGCTACGTCAGATCGCCAGCCATATCAACGACGAAGGCGCGCTACGTGAGTTTATGTTGCTCAACGTGCTGGTTATTTTGAAAGTGCTGGCAACCTTAATCCCCATTCCGACCGTCTGTTGCCTGGCTAATCTGATCCCCGGCGGCTGGATCTTCGTCCCTGCCCGCCTGCTGCCCGATTTTAATAAAATGAGTCCGCTGGCAGGCGTAAAACGGCTGTTCAGCCAGCAACACTATTATGAGGTGCTGAAAACGCTCCTGAAAGGCACGGTGCTGCTGTCGCTGCTGGCCTTTACCCTTTTTCAGCAACTCCCCGCGCTATTGGGTCTCGAAAATCATTTCCTGACCGGAGCGATTGTTTCCGCTCTTCAGCACTATGCCGGGATTATGCAGCAGTTCATTATCATCATCGTGCTGTTTGCCTTTATTGACCTGCCGATCGGTCACTTTATGTTTATTAAAAAGTTGCGGATGAGTAAGAAAGAGGTACGCGACGATGCTAAAAATCAGGAAGGCATTCCTCAGGTAAAAAGCCGCCTGCGCCAGCGGCAACGCCAGATGGCAATGGGGCAAGTATCCAGCAAAGTATCCGGGGCAAACGTGGTGATCGTAAACCCGACGCATTATGCGGTGGCGCTAAAATATGCCCCCGAAAAGGCCGCCGCACCTTATATCGTGGCAAAAGGAATCGATGAGACTGCCCTGTTAATCTGCAAGGCCGCACGGCAGCATCAGATTGAAATCGTGGAGTTTCCTTCACTGGCGCGTTCGATTTATCACAGCACAAGCGTCAATCAACAAATTCCTGCCTCCCTCTTTCGGCCGATAGCGCACATTCTTTCGTACGTCATGCAATTAAAGGCCTGGCGGAAGGGAGAAGGCGCAAAGCCCCGGCTGGATTTACACACCCCTATTCCTGAATACGGAACGGATAAGCATGCCAAAATTTAATTTCCGCCAGATCGTGGCGCTGTTGGGACAAAGCCCTTTTGGCGTACCGCTGCTGCTGCTCTGCGTGCTGGCCATGGTGATACTACCGCTCTCGCCACTGGTGCTGGACGTGCTGTTCACCTTCAACATCGTGCTGGCGATTATGGTGCTGCTGGCCAGCGTTAACAGCCGACGCCCGCTGGATTTTTCCGTTTTTCCTACCCTGCTGCTGATTACTACATTGATGCGGCTGACCCTCAACGTCGCATCCACCCGCGTAGTGCTGCTGAAAGGACATGAGGGGGTGGGAGCCGCCGGTAAAGTGATTGAAGCGTTCGGCAATGTGGTGATTGGCGGCAACTTTGTGGTGGGCTTCGTGGTGTTTATCATCCTGATGATCATCAACTTTGTGGTGGTGACCAAAGGTGCCGAGCGTATTTCGGAAGTGTCGGCCCGCTTCACGCTGGATGCATTGCCTGGCAAGCAAATGGCGATTGATGCCGACCTCAATGCCGGTCTGATTAATCAGCAACAGGCCCGATTACGTCGCCGTGAGGTTGCTAACGAAGCCGATTTTTATGGCGCAATGGATGGCGCATCGAAGTTTGTGCGTGGCGATGCCATTGCCGGGATCATGATCCTGCTGATCAACGTTATTGGCGGGATGCTGATCGGGATCTTTAAACACAATCTGGATGCCGGCCAGGCACTTGAACAATATGTATTGCTGACGATTGGCGACGGACTGGTCGCTCAGATCCCTTCGCTACTGCTCGCCACCGCGGCGGCCATCATCGTGACCCGTGTGAGCGACGACGACAGCGCCGGTATTGCCGATGAAATCAAGAATCAGCTGCTGGCAAAGCCTGCCACGCTGTGTACCGCCGCTTTTGTCATGTTCGTGCTGGCGATAGTGCCCGGCATGCCCCATTTCGTGTTTCTCGCCTTTACCGCGCTGATGCTGTTTATTGCCTGGCGGCAATATCGCGTGGTTCAGCCAGCACGGCAAAACGATGAGGAGATCGCGCAGGCGCCAGATGATAATGAAAGCGTCAGTATCAGCTGGCAGAGCATCCCGCTTGTTGAGCCGCTGAGCCTCTGTCTTGGCTATAAGCTGGTTACGCTGATGGATAAATCCAGCGGCACCCCGCTGGCTCAGCGCGTAAGATCCGTTCGACAACTTATCTCGGAAACCAGCGGCGTGCTGCTGCCGGAGATCGCTCTTCACGAAGATTTCTGCCTGAAGCCGGTTCAGTATGAGATCAAAGTCAACGGGTTACGAACGGCGCTGGGAGAAGTGCATCCGAACCGATTAATGGCGATCCCAACGGCGGCGCTTTATGGCGAGATAGAAGGCCTGCGCGACACCGATCCGGCTTGTGGCCTGGCCGTCACCTGGATTATGCCGGATGAAAAAGCCAGCGCGCTGAGTCTTGGCTATCAGGTAGTGGATTGTGCCAGCGTTATTGCCACGCATCTTCATCAGGTGGCGCGCGAGCATCTGCCCGAGCTGTTTAATTACGATGATATTACCTTTTTCAATCAGCGACTTGCAGAGACAGCTCCCCGTCTGGCTGATGATTTGAATAAGGCGCTTTCTTATAGTCTGCAACTGAAAATTTATCGTCTGCTGTTGCAGGAACAGGTTTCACTGAAAGATAGTGTTTCTGTCGCCACCACGCTGGTTGCAAGCGCAGCGGTGACGAAAGACGCCCTTTTACTGGTTTCCGATGTGCGTTATGCCCTGCGCCGGCGTTTGGTTGCCGCCATCGCGCCCGATAACAAACCGCTTTCGGCTTACGCGCTTGCGGCTGAACTGGAAAATCGGCTACTCGGCGCGTTGAGCCAGGCACGGCAGGCGGGCCCGGTCAGTCTCGACAGTTTCCCGGTAGATCCCACTGTTACAAGCCGGTTGCAGTCTGCTCTGCCCGTTGTGCTGGAGACGCTAAAAGCACAGAATCTGACGGCTGTTTTACTGGTGCAGCCTCAGCTGCGACCGTTACTCTCCTGCTATGCACGGCAGTTTGCTGCCGGCATGTCGGTGCTCTCATACAATGAAATCCCGGAGGAAACGGATTTGCAGATTGTGGGTCACGTCTCCTGAGCCACGGCCTTTATCCGGCCATTAATAATCAAACAGCGAGCGCCATTCAGCGAGCGTTTTTGGCAGCGTTGTCCCCTTTTCGCTGGTGATTAGCTGCGTCTCAGGCGCGTTGCCATTATCCCTGTCTGGCAGCAGGCGCATTGCCCACATTTTTCCGTCCTGGGTAAACATAATTATCGCTGCGCGGCGGCTGGCTGCCCCCTTCACTGACAGTGTGACTACGGTAGCGCCCATGCTATCCAAATCAGCGGAATAGACCAGGTTGTTGGCAACATCGACGAATTGCTGATAATCCTTACCTGCCAGCTGGCGAAAACGATCGTCCAGCGCTTTGGTGGGAAACACCCCCAGCGATAACAGCGTCGCGGCCGGGCGCGGATCGCTTTGGCTTCTGACGTAAGTGCCATCAATGCTCATCCCGCCGCGCATCAACAATTTGCAGCTGCCGTTGCTGTCGCTACGGACGTCAATCTGCCCGTCGGTACGCGGGATAAACAGCACCGTGCAGCCTGCACCCCACGCAATATTGTCCGCCAGGCCGGTACCGTAAAACATTTTGACATCACCACGCAGGTTAGATTTATAGGTTCCTCGCCAGACTTGCGCATCAAAGTTAAACGCCCATTTCGTGGTGTGACTCAGGATAATTTTTCCGCCGTCGCCATGCACCGCCGAGCGGTTCCACCATTCACCGTCCCAGTTGAATTTTTCCGGGACGTTATAGAGTTGTCCAATGCCCTGTAAATAAGCCCAGCGCAGACAGCTGCTGCTGGCACAGGCATCGCGCGAGGCCTGCCACTGCTGCATTTCCTGATTTACGCTGGCAGGCTCCGACAGCTTCATGACGTTGCGGTAGGTGTCGTTTAATACCGCGTCCAGCCAGGAGAGCTGAGGAGAGTCACAAATGGTATTTTCCACAATGCTTGCTGACCTGGCGCAATCGATCGCCAGCGCTGAAGAGGTGCAACCAAAAAATGCCACAAGCAGAAAAACGTTTAGCGCCAGTTTCATCATTATCCGGGCCCGGAAGCAGTTTTGAGAACAGAGAGTATGTCGTCATCTCAGCCATATTTCCTTAAACGAACGCAACTGTTATAGCTTTATTTGCATTAACTGTGTCTGCCTCAGGTATACAAACTGTGGTTTACTAAGGCATATACCGAAAGGAGGTGATGAGTGGAAGACGTCAAACAGATACTGCTGCGCGAAATTGACACGCTCAATCGTGAAGAACAGCGCGATAACCGGCCGCGTTTCAGCTTTAACTTTCTGAAAAATCATCCCGGCCTCTGGGCATCAATGTATGTCTGTTACGCCCTGACCGTTGCGCTGATTTTTACCACGGAATTTCTCGGCTGGCCCGCTTTCTGGGGCGCGACTTTTTTCGTGCTGCTGATGAGCGGATTGATGCTGCTGGATGTGAATCCCCGCTATCGCTTTGAAGATATCGATACGCTTGATCTGCGCGTTTGTTACAACGGCGAATGGTATTACGTTCGCACCCTGTCCGAACAGGCGATTAAGGATATCCTTGGCAGCAGCCAGGTGCCGGATAAAGTCAAACAGGGCATTGAGAAGCTTTTGTCGCTGAAAGGCGAAGTGGACTTCTACGATGTTTATCACCTGGCCTGGGGCCAGCAGCGCGCCTCGGCGGTTTAATCGCCACCGTCCTACTGGGGCCAGCCAGTCTGGCCCTGGAGCATTTCGGCTATCAGTTTCCCCAGTTTTTCTGCCGCCGCTTCCTGCGTCGCATTCCATTCCCAGGCGCTGTTAAAGCGAAAATAGTTCGCGTACTGCTCGCCGGAGGAGAACATCTTGCCGGGCGCGATACTGATCTTGTGCTGCAACGCGCGGTAATAAAGTTCGGTGGTATTAATCTGCGCGGGCAACTCAATCCACAAAAAGTAGCCACCCTGAGAATCATTAATTTTGGCCCCGAGCGGCAAATGCCGCTTTAAAGACAGCCGGGCCTGATTTTTACGCTGTTCCAGCGCCTGACGCAGCTTACGTAAATGGCTGTCGTAGCTGCGCGTTCCCAGGTAATTGGCCAGCGCAAGCTGCATCGGCGCGCTGGTCGAAAGCGTGCTCATCAACTGTAAGCGCTGGATCCGCTGCGCGTGTTTGCCTGCCGCCACCCAACCTACGCGAAAACCCGCCACCAGATTCTTTGAGAAAGAGGAGCAATGCAGCACGCTGCTCTGCTTTTCAAACGCTTTCGCGGGGAGCGGCTTGTCGCCGCCAAAATAGAGTTCGCTGTAGACATCATCCTCAATCAGCGAAACCTGATGCTGTTCAAGCAGCGCCACCAGCTGCTGCTTTTTATCCCTTGTGAGCGTACAGCCCACCGGGTTTTGCTGGTTGGTCATCATCCAGCAGGCTTTGATCGGCCAGCGCTCAAGCGCGCGTGCCAGCTCGTCGAGGTCAATGCCGTGCTGAGGATCGGTGGCAATAGCGACGGCTTTCAGCTGAAGCCGCTCAATCACCTGTAACGCGCCATAAAAGCACGGGTTTTCAATCGCGACATAGTCGCCCGGCTCCGTCACCGCCTGCATGCTGAGGTTAAGCGCTTCCATCGCCCCATTAGTAATGACAATTTCATCCGGCGAGACCTGAATTCCCTGCAAGGCGTAGCGCTGCGCCAGCGTTTTGCGCAATGCTTCGTTGCCAGGCGGCAAATTATTCAGCGCATCGGCAGGCTTAAGCGAGTGCGAGACGGCGCTAAGCGAACGCATCAGCTGACGCTGGGGAAAGAGTTCGGGATCGGGAAAAGCGGAGCCAAAAGGCACAATTTTGGGGTCGCGGCAGGCCTGAAGAACGTCAAAGATAAAGCCGTTGATATCGACGGATTCGGTCAACTGCACTTTCTGATGACTGGCAGGTTGACTGAGAAACTCTGCGCGGGGCGCAACGTAATAGCCAGACTGCGGCCGTGACTGGATCCATCCCTGACTTTCCAGCACCTGATAAGCATGCATAACGGTCATCAGGCTCATGCCGCTTAGCGTTACCTGTTCCCGCAGCGAAGGCAGTTTTTCACCGGGAAGCCAGAGCTCGGCGGAAATCTGCTGCTGGATTTGTGCAATAAGCTGTTGGTATTTGGCCAAAACTGTTACGTACCCGATAAGGGAATTTGGCAACTATTATAGGTCTAAAGACGCTGATAAAACAGCGTCCTTTACCTGACAGGTGGTCGGTCAGACGGCCTTTTTCTCGGGCAGCGTTTCACCCCCGTCCGCATACAGATCGAGTTCCGGCACTTTATCCGCTGGCACCGGCCGCCCCAGCAAATACCCCTGTAGCGAGTTACAGCCGAGGCTGGTCAGGAAGTCCTGCTGTTCGCGCGTTTCCACGCCTTCCGCCACCACTTTCAGCTTCAGCGTTTGCGCCAGCGCGACGATGGCCGTCACAATGGTGGCATCTTCATTCTGCGTTTGCAGCTCGTTAACAAACGCCCGATCGATTTTCAGTTCGCTGGCCGGTAAACGCTTCAGATAAAGCAGGCTTGAATAGCCGGTCCCGAAGTCGTCAATTGAGGCTTTAACGCCTAAATCGGTCAGTTCGGTAAGGATGCGCACGCTCTCATCGGGATCGCGCATTGCCGTCGTTTCGGTAACTTCCAGCGTTAACTGCTCCGGCGGAATTTGATGCTTTTTCAGCGCGCTAACCACCGTTTCAACCAGTCCAGCCTGTTCAAACTGTAGGGCAGAGAGGTTAACGGCCACCGACCACTGCGTGTTGCCCATCTGGTGCCATTCATGAAGCTGGCGACAAGCCTCGTTGATCACCCAGTTGCCCATGCTGACAATCAGTCCGGTTTTTTCCGCCAGCGGCAGAAAGATATCCGGCGTCAGCAGGCCGCGCTGCGGGTGCTGCCAGCGGATCAGCGCCTCAAAGCCGACGATCGGGCCCTGCGGTGCACAGAATTTAGGTTGATAAAACAGACGCAGTTCGTTGTGTTCCTGCGCCAGCCAGAGGTCATTAATCAGCTGCAGCTGGTTTTGAGCAATGGTGTTCATGGAGGGCTGGAAGAAGCTGTAACCATTACGACCATTGTTTTTGGTGTGGTACATCGCGGCATCGGCATTGAACATCAGTTCGCGTTCGTCATTGCCATCGCCAGGGTAAACGGCAATACCAATGCTCAGCGATACCACCAGCTCATAGCGTGAAATAACAAAAGGCGCATCAATCGCTTTCACCAGCTGATCGGCAATAGCGGCAGCGTCGTTGGGATCGGTGATTTCAACCAGCAGTACAAATTCATCCCCACCAAGGCGCGCCAGCGTATGGTGCCCCTTCAGCAGATTTTTCATCCGGTCGGTCACGGCGACCAGCAGATTGTCGCCAATATGATGACCAAAAGCGTCATTTACCGCTTTAAAGCCGTCAAGATCCATAAACATCAGCGCGAAAGAGGTCTCTTCTCGTACGGCTTTGTTTAACGCCTGGTCCAGACGGTCTTCCAGCAGAATACGGTTCGGCAAGCGGGTCAGGTTGTCATGCAGCGCCAGCTGGGCCAGTTCGCGGTTAGCTTCAGCCAGAGAAGAGGCCAGCACCGAGGTGCGCGCCTGTAAGCGGGCATCAAGTGTGGAAACGACCAGAGTAATACCCAGAATGGAAAGCGTAACCACTACCACCAGCACCGCCAGCCAGTTGCTGTTTACGCCCATCTCTGTGGCGTGGCTCATCATCGGGAAGCTGGCGGCTGCCATGCCGCTGTAGTGCATTCCGGCAATCGCTGCCCCCATCACCAGCGCGGCTCCTGCACGCAGCAACGCTAAATGTCCCACCCCCTGCCGCAGTTTGAAAGCCAACCACAGCGCGGCGGTACTGGCTGCCAGCGCAATGGCCACCGAGACGGCAACCCAGCGCCAGTCCCAGATGATGCCGGGTGTAAACATTAATGCACCCATGCCGGTGTAGTGCATGGCGACCACGCCGCTGGCCATAACCACTGCGCCAGTCAGCAAACGTGACAGCGGCAGCTCGCCGTAGCAGACGATCCACAGCGCAAAGATTGAGGCAGCGATGGCGATAACCATCGAGATTAGGGTCAGGCCGGGATCGTAGCTCATCACCATTGCCAGGTTCATGGCCAGCATGCCGATAAAATGCATAGACCAGATGCCAATACCCATCGCAAAACCGCCGCCGATAAGCCAGACCCGGGCAACTTTGCCCGTTGAGGTCGCGACTCTGCCCGCCATATCCAGCGCAGTATAGGAAGCCAGAAAGGCGACAAAAATGGAGACAGTGACCAACAGATGGTCGTAAGAGCTCATAAGCATATGCAAATCTCTGATGCCAGCCGATGGCCTGGCGCCGTGTGATGGAACAAAGGTGTTTTTAACACTTTCAATGATCACGGTATCGGCTAAAGAGTAGTCAACTTTACCCCGGAGGAAATCAAAGTCTTCTGACCGCGCAAATTAACCGCATGCAAACTGCCGGTATCCCCATCATTTAACAGGTTTATTAAAGGAGGATCATGTCGCGCAACGACCTTAGCATCCGCAATTTTTTTTGCCCAGCTAATCCTAAGATGATTCCGATCATTTTTAATAAATCGCCAAAATCACCCGCTCAGCATCGCCTTCTCATTCCTTTCAATCCATTAGCTTTATTTTTGCGTTTCGCTTCGCCCACCCCGGCAGGCTGTTCTATAGTTTAAAAACATAAGATAAGACAGCAAGCGCAGATACCGTTTTTATGCCGGTTTTCTGCTCTTTTTTTACGCTGGATGGCGATTATTATTCACCTGCACGCCGCCGCGTTGTTCTCTTTCGTACCAGGCGAAAAAGCACTTCCATCAGACTGATCAGTAAGGAATGGTTATGAAAATGAAGCTTTTTTTGCTGGGCTGTGGCATTGGCCTCAGCGTGGCGACTTCGGGCTTTGCCGCCACTACAACGGGGACTATCAACGCAAGAGTGGTACTAACCACGGGCTGCCTCGTTAACGGCCAGTCGGCAACCACCGGCGTCAATTTCGGTACCTTAGACTTCGGTACGAGCGCTGCTACCTTCGATACTCTAAACGCGACTTTAGTGGGCTCGCTGGGTAACGGTATTTTTGTACGCTGCACTACCGGGCAAACCTACAACGTTCAGCTAACCAGCAGCAACGCAGCACCGGCAACCGTTTTTGGCGCGGTGACCGCCCAGCCGCGTTATTTGATCCTCGGCAGCAACGCGACGCAAGGTATCGCTTATACCCTCTATGGCACCACGTCATATACGACACCCATCGCCAACAATACCAACCTGGCGAATACCGGCACCGCCGACCCAACCAATGGCGATAACTACCCGATTTATGGTCGTATTTCAGGCGGGGGATTCAATGCCGCTATTCCAGCAGGAACCTACACCGATACGATTAATGTCGCCGTAAACTACTGACCTATAACTACAGGGAACGCAACGTGCCGGAGCAGGTAAGACGACTGGCGGGCCTGATGCGCCCGCTTTGCTTCGTGTTGTTTTTTATCAGCAATGCAGGCTGGTCGCTGCCAACTCAAACTTTTCAGGTGACGGCGTCGATAGTAAACGGCTGTGTCATTTCCGGTACAAATACCAGCGTTTTTGGCGCACTGGATTTTGGTACGCAACCCGGTGTCGGTACGGTTTCTGCCAGTGCCAGTTACGTACAAAGCTCTACTCTCACGCTGGCCTGTACGCCGGGCACCACGTTGAATATGAGCATAGATGGGGGCAGTAATTACACTTCGACGCGTAATCTGAAAGTCGCTAATAACACAGATTTGGTGGGCTACACGCTCTATACCAGCGCCACCCACAGCGCAGCAAGTGCCATCCCGGTTAGCCAAAACGTGGCGCTGACCTACAGCAATGCCAACAATATCACGCTACCGATCTATGGCTTATTGCAGATGAGTGGCGTACGGCGGGCCGGGACTTACAGCGATACCCTAACGGTGACGCTGAGTTGGTAATACAGGGAGGAAAAAGGACGATGATGAAACTACCTATTTTTGCGCTACTGCTGGCGTTGTCCAGTGCTTTACTACCGGCATGGGCAGGGAATTCGGTGCTGATATGGCCGATCGACCCTAAAATTCTTAGCGGGGATAAAGCCACCGAACTCTGGCTGGAAAACCGTGGGGCAGCAACCACGCTGATGCAGGTCCGCGTTTTCAGCTGGCAGCAGGTGGATGGCAAAGAGCAGTATCAGACCCAGCAAGCGGTGCTGGCCAGCCCGCCGCTGGTCAGAATCGAACCGGGGCAAAGGCAGCTGGTGCGTCTGATTAATCAGACCCCGCCGCCTGCGGGTAAAGAGATGGCTTACAGAGTGTTGCTGGATGAGATCCCCACGCCGCAAAAGCCAGGAGAGAATCAGGCGGGCTTGAGTTTTCAGATGCGTTACTCGGTCCCGCTCTTTACCTATGGCGAAGGGCTAAATGCCGATAATGCCAATCCGCAGCTCAGCTGGCAGGTGGTGAATCAGGGCGGTAAATCGGCGCTGCGCATTACCAATAACGGTAACGGCCATGCCCGGCTGAGCAAGGTTTCATTAGGCGGCCGCTCGCTGTCAAATAGTCTGTTCGGCTACGTTCTGGCTGGTTCCAGCAATGTGTTTCCCCTGAATTTTCCAGCATCTGACCGCTCAGAGCTGAGTGCGGAGCTGGACAGTGGTAAAACCTGGCGCAGCACCCGTTCCTCGCGCTAGCCAATGAGCAGGCGATGCTTTGCGTCCCCGGGACGCTGCTCCCTGGCCCTGAGCCTGATAAGCTGCCTGTTTTCTGTAACCGGCCGCGCGGAAACCTATTCCTCTTTGCCACCGCCGCCACAGCAAAACACGCCGGGTACGCAAAATCAGCAGTACATGCTGGGGCTGATCGTCAATCAGCAGGATACCGGCCAGATTGTGCCGGTTGAATTCCGGGATAATCACTATCTTTTACGCGCCGCTGATTTGCAGCGGGCTGGCATTCCCTCCCCTCAAATCACGTCGTCGATCATGGATGTGTCGGTGATGCCAGAGGTGAAAGCGGAATACGATCGGACTCGCCAGCGCATCCTGCTGACCGTGCCGCCCGCCTGGCTGCCGCAGCAAAAACTCAACAGCACTGAACAGAGTGGGCCGCGCTATCCCGGCAGAACCTCAACGGGCGCACTGTTTAACTACGATCTTTATACCAGCCACACTTCCGCCAGCGGCAGCCGCATTTCGGCCTTTAATGAATTCCGCCTTTTTGGCAATTTGGGGCAGTTTTCCACTAACGGCGTCTGGCAGGAGCAGCTTTCCGGCCAGCCCGGCGCGCAGGATCAGGGCTATTTGCGTTATGACACCTGGTGGGGAAATCAGAGTGAAAACCGCTCGCTAAGCTGGCGGGTAGGGGATTTGATCACCGACTCCCTAAGTTGGAGTAACAGCGTCCGGCTGGGCGGTATTCAGATTGCCAGAGACTTTTCCGTTCGCCCGGATTTGATTACCTATCCCCTGCCCTCGTTCTCTGGCCAGGCAGCGGTGCCGTCAACGGTTGATCTCTTTGTGAATGGCTATAAGAACAGCACCAACAGCGTCCAGCCCGGCCCCTGGACGCTGACCAATATGCCCTTTGTCAACGGGGCTGGCGATGCGGTGGTGGTGACGACCGATGCCGTGGGACGACGGGTCACTACCACGCTGCCGTTTTATGTCTCCAGCAATTTACTCAAGCCCGGACTTTCTGATTTCTCTTTTTCCGCCGGGGCGCTGCGGCAAAATTACGGACTGAAGAATTTTGATTATGGATCTGCTGCCGTCAGCGGCTCTTACCGCTATGGCCTGACCGACTGGCTGACGCTGGAGAGCCATGCTGAAGGTGCCGATACGCTTGCGCTGGGCGGCGCGGGCGGCCAGGTGAGAATTGGCTCACTTGGCGTGGTTAATGCGGCACTGACTCAAAGCCAGCTGGCTGGCGAGCATGGCAATCAGTACAGCTGGGGGTATCAGTACAATAACAGCCGCTTTAGCCTGGGAATGCAGCATATCATCCGTTCCGCGGGCTTTGGCAATCTGGCGCTGTATGGCGACCGTACCAGCGCCACTACCAATACGGATTACTCCCTTAGCCGCCGCAGCTCGCAGTACAGCGCCAGCCTGTCGCTGAACCAGTATGGCAGCATCGGTGCGGCGTTTATTGATATTACCGCCGGCACCGGCGACCGCACCCAGCTATGGAACCTGTCATGGAGTAAAAACCTGTGGGGCAACAGCAGCCTGTACGTTTCTGCCAGCCGCGATCGGCAGGAAGGCGAATGGTCAGGCGCGATCTCTCTGGTGATCCCCTTTGGCGAGCGCACCAATGCCAGCCTCAGTGTGGAACGCGATGCCCAGGGCGGGTCTGCGCAACGCGTGACGCTTTCCCGCGCGATGCCAACGGATGGCGGCTTTGCTTACGACGCCTCCTGGGCTAATCAGAGCAGCAACAGCGCCTACCGCCAGGGTAGCCTGAGCTGGCGCAATCAGAAAATCGAAACCTCGGCTGGCTTCTATGGCGATGGCGACTACAGTACCGAATGGGGTGATATCACCGGCTCTCTGGTGGTGATGGACGGCAGTTTCTTTGCGGCGAATCAGGTGAACGACGCCTTTGTGCTGGTAAAAACCGACTATCCGGATATCAATGTTCGTTATGAGAATCAGCTGATGGGTAAAACCGATGACAAAGGTTATCTGCTGGTGCCGGGCATCAGCTCTTACTATCCCGCGAAATACGATATCGATACGCTGAATTTACCTGCTGATATGACCACGCCTCACGTAGAACAACGTTTCGCCGTTAAACGCGACAGCGGCTACCTGCTGCACTTCCCGATTGAGCCTTTACGGGCCGCCAGCGTGATCCTGCACGATCTTAATGGTCAGCCGCTGCCCGTTTCCACGCAGATTATCCGCCAGGGGCAGGACTCCGAATACGTTGGCTGGGACGGCATTGCATGGATGGAAAACCTCAGCGCAGAGAATTCTTTCCGTGCCGTTACGCCCGATGGCCGCCAGTGCGAAGCGGTACTGCACGTGCCTGGCGGACGTCCGAAATCACTGGAAACCTATGGCCCGCTGACCTGCGCGCTTCCTCCTCTGCCTGGAACATCACCATGAAAAAGTTGCTTAGCCTCTTTCTTCTGTTAATGAGCTGCTCTTTATCATCATGGGCGGCCTGCTCGCTGCCCTCTTCTACCGCCGCCTTTGGCTCAGTCAGCTCGTTTACGGTCAACACTACGGCCAGTAATACTACCGCGACGGTTAACGTAAACTGTGGTTCAGGCAGCGTATTGTCACTGCTTTCCAGCGACTACATCAGGTTTCAGCTCGCCAGTGCATCTTTTACCAGCGGCACGCGCGGCGCGCTGAAAACGGCGAGCACCGGCACGGATGCGATCCCTGTGCGGGTATGCAGTGATTCAGCCTGCACCAGTGAAATGCTGATTGGCGGCACCACCGTTAACTACAGTCAGGCACAGTTGCTCAACCTGTTAGGGGCAGGCGGCGGTCAAAACTTCGCTATCCCACTCTATTTACGTACGCTGACCGGCCAGGTGGTTGCTGCCGGAACCTATACGGTGACGCTGAATATTCTGGTCTCCTATAACATTTGTACCGGCATCGGGGCGCTGGGTCTCTGCCTGGCAGGCAGCCAAAATACCGGTTCAGGCACCGTGCCCATCACGACAACGATGGTTATTTCTAACGACTGCACCACTATTACTGCACCCAATATCAGCTTTGGTAGCGCACCATTGGTCAGCAGCTTCAATGCGGTCACCCAGTCGATTAACGTCATCTGCACCAAAGGAAGCACCTACACGGTTGGGCTGAGTGACGGCAGCAATGCGGTCAGCTCACAGCGTTACATGGCCAGCGGCAGCAACCGACTGGCCTATGAGATTTATAAAAGCGGCGGCACGACGCGCTGGGGATCGGCGGGAACGGAACGGGTTGCCAGTAGTTCGGCGAACAGCATTACCACCGATGGCCTGACCCGAACCTTTAACTATACGGCCCGGGTTTTGACCACGCAGGCGACACCGGTTGCCGGGAGCTACAGCGACAGCGTGGTGGTTGATCTCTCTTTTTAGCGCAGCCGCGTAGCGGCAGAGACGGGTTACCACGGCATCACCCTGTTAATTTTTTGTTACTAAAGCGATGATTATCAGCCTCATCAAGGGTGAGGCCCGTCACATTAAAATCTGCCGCGGCACGTTAAAAGAGAAGAAAACTGCAAGGAAACTGTATGTCAGCTTTATCTTCTCATCCGAAAAAACCGCAGGGCAGCGCCCGAACTATATTCAATGTGACCAGCGGCAACTTTCTGGAAATGTACGACTTTATGGTGTTTGGCTATTACGCGACGGCCATCGCTAAAACGTTTTTTCCCGGAGACGACCCATTCGCGTCGTTAATGCTTACCCTCATGACCTTCGGTGCCGGTTTTCTGATGCGCCCGCTGGGCGCTATTATTCTCGGTTCCTACATCGATCATCATGGCCGCCGTAAAGGCCTGTTGCTAACGCTGGGTCTGATGGCGATGGGAACGCTCACCATTGCTGTTGTTCCGGGCTATAACACGCTGGGTGCCGCCGCGCCGATCCTGATCCTGCTCGGCCGTCTGCTGCAAGGCTTCTCGGCGGGTGTTGAGCTGGGTGGCGTCTCTGTTTACCTTTCTGAAATCGCGCCCAAAAACCGCAAAGGCTTTTTTGTCAGCTGGCAGTCCGGTAGCCAGCAGGTCGCGGTGATCTTTGCGGCGCTGCTTGGCCTGGGGCTTAACCATCTGCTGGCGAAAGAGCAGGTAACGGACTGGGGCTGGCGTATTCCGTTTTTTATCGGCTGCCTGATTGTGCCGTTCCTGTTCTGGGTACGGAGAATGCTGGAGGAGACGGAAGCGTTCAGCCAGCGTAAGACTCACCCGTCAATGCGTCAGATTGTCCGCTCAGTGGCGAGTAACTGGGCGCTGGTGCTGGCAGGCATGCTGATGGTTGTCACCACTACCGTGATGTTTTACATGATCACCGCTTTTACGCCGACCTTTGGCAAGACGGTATTGATGATGAGCGATAAGCAGAGCTTTTTCGTCACCTTATGCGTTGGCCTGTCGAATCTGATTTGGCTGCCCATTATGGGTGCGGTGTCCGACCGTTATGGTCGCCGTCCCCTGCTCATCCTCTTTACGCTGCTGATGATCGCGACTGCCTGGCCGGTACTGCACTGGCTGGTGGGTTCGCCGACCTTCTCGCATCTGCTGGAAGCTGAGCTGTGGCTCTCATTTTTGTACGCCAGCTATAACGGCGCGATGGTGGTTTATCTGGCTGAAGTGATGCCGGCAGAAGTCAGGGCGACCGGCTTTTCGCTAGCCTACAGTCTGGCGACCGCGCTGTTTGGCGGCTTCACGCCAGCCGTTTGCAGCTATCTTATCCACTCGACGGGCGATAAGGCGATGCCCGGCGTCTGGCTGACGATCGCCGCGGTATGCGGCCTGATTGGCACGATGATTATCAAGCGACTTATTCGCCAGTATCAGGCGAAGCAGTCCGGCGCACCGGTGGTGCAGATGTAATAAAAAAGGCCGACACGTTGTCGGCCCTTTTTTCGCATTGTGATTTACTTCGAGACGGTTTCCATTCCCATCAGGCCAATCTTCAAATAGCCAGCCTGACGCAGTTTATCCATCACGCCCATCAGCGTTTCATAATCAACCGACTTATCTGCCTGGAAGAATATGGTGGTGTCCTTTTTGCCTTCGGTCTGGCTGTTAAGCGCATCCAGCAGCGTCTCGCTGGTTACCGCGTTGTTGCCGATGAACAGCTGCTTATCTGCCTTAATAGAAAGATAAACCGGTTTCTCCGGACGCGGCTGAGGCGCGCTGGTTGAGGCAGGCAGGTTAACGCGAACGTCAACGGTAGCCAGCGGCGCGGCGACCATAAAGATAATCAGCAACACCAGCATGACGTCGATAAACGGCGTGACGTTGATTTCATGCATTTCGCCGTTGCTGTCGAGATCCTCATTCAATCGCATTGCCATGGTGCTTACCCTACCCGCAGTTTCTGCGCTGAGTGCGGACGCTGTGCGTCGCTGCTGGCAGCCAGATCCAGATCGCGGCTTTGCAGCAGCAGGATTTGTGCCGCAACATCACCCAGCGTGGCTTTGTAGTTAGCAATCATGCGAGCGAAAACGTTATAAATAACGACCGCTGGGATCGCAGCAACCAGACCAATTGCGGTTGCCAGCAGCGCTTCGGCAATGCCGGGAGCCACAACGGCAAGGTTGGTGGTTTGCGTCTGAGCAATGCCGATAAAGCTGTTCATAATGCCCCAGACGGTGCCGAACAGGCCAACAAAGGGTGCGATCGCCCCGATTGTGGCCAGGAAACCGTTACCGCGACCTGCATGACGGCTAAAGAAAGCCACACGGCGCTCAAGACGGAACGCGGTACGCTCTTTGATGCCGTCATTGTCTTCCGAACGTTCGGAGAGTTCCAGTTCGTTTTCTGCTTCTTTCAGCAGCTGCAACGTCAGGCTGTTGGCTTTGAAATCTGCGCAGGTTTTTGCCGCTTCAGGCAGAGAACGGGCAGTGGCGATGGCCTGTTGTTCACGCTTCAGGCGGCGTTTCGCCGAGCTTAGCTCTGCGCTTTTGCTGAAAAACAGCGCCCAGGTTACCACCGAAGCCAGCAGCAGACCGATCATCACCACTTTCACTACGATGTCTGCATGCAGGTACATGCCCCAGACGGAAAGATCCGTCTGCATCAAATCATTCGTCACGCTGTCTCTCCAACGTCAGTTACGGATAGCAAAAAACCAGTGCGGATCATACCAAAATGAAGCCGAATTGATAGTGGTTATCATTACTATTTACCTTTCGCGGCCACTTTTTACACAATCACACGCTTTTTCGCCACGGCCTGCGGCTTTAACTGAAACTTTGTCACTCAGGAAGATGCGTAATTTCGCCTTGTCGCCTGCCGTGTTAACGTTAAGGCATACCTGAGATTTTACAGAGCATACCGATGACTAAACACATTGAAACGGCGCTGATTGCCGCCGGACGCAGCAAACGTTACACCCAGGGTTCCGTGAACAGTGTTATCCAGCGCGCTTCTTCACTGGTTTTTGACAGCGTGGCAGATAAAAAGCGTGCTACGGCGGGTCGTGCCGAAGGCGAGCTGTTTTATGGACGTCGCGGTACTCTGACCCATTTCTCATTGCAGGAGGCGATGACGGAACTGGAAGGCGGCGCTGGCTGTGTGCTTTACCCGTGCGGCGCAGCGGCGGTAGCAAACGCGATTCTGGCCTTTGTTTCTGCGGGTGACAATGTGCTGATGGCCGGTTCTGTTTACGAACCGACTCAGGATTTTTGCACTAAAATCCTTAGCAAGATGAATGTTTCCACCACCTGGTTTGATCACTGCATCGGTGCCGGGATCGCTGACCTGATTGTGCCGGAAACCAAAGTGGTATTTCTGGAGTCGCCTGCTTCCATCACCATGGAGGTGCAGGATATTCCAGCAATCGTTGCCGCCGTGCGCCGTAAAGCGCCGGAAGCGATTATTATGATTGATAATACCTGGGCGGCAGGCATTCTGTTCCGCGCGCTGGATTTCGGTATTGATATTTCGATCCAGGCCGGCACTAAATACCTGATTGGCCACTCTGATGCGATGATCGGCACCGCCGTGGCTAACGAACGTTGCTGGGCGCAGCTGCGTGAGAACTCCTATCTGATGGGCCAAATGGTCGACGCCGATACCGCCTATATGGCCAGCCGTGGATTGCGTACGTTGGCCGTGCGGCTGCGTCAGCATGAAGAGAGCAGCATCCGCGTTGCCCACTGGCTGGCGGAGCGTCCGGAAGTGGCTCAGGTCAACCACCCGGCACTGCCGCAGTGCAAAGGTCATGCGTTCTGGAAACGCGATTTTACCGGCAGCAGCGGCCTGTTCTCGTTCATCCTGAAGGCCCGCTTAAGCGACGCTCAGCTGGCGGAATATCTGGATCGCTTTGAGCATTTCAGCATGGCCTATTCGTGGGGCGGCTATGAGTCGCTGATTCTGGCAAACCAGCCGGAAGAACTGGCTGCGATCCGTCCTGCTGGCGGCCCGAACTTTAGCGGAACGCTGGTGCGTTTGCATATTGGCCTGGAAAACGTCGACGATCTGATTGCCGATCTGGCCGCAGGCTTTGCCAGACTGGAAAATTGTCGGTAATAAAGTTAAACAAACGTGCAATACACGGATTAATGCGGCCCGAATCAACGATGCCGCATGCGGTTTACCAGTACAATAATCCTCTTCATGCGCTAAACAGGATTTAAAATGGCAGTCCTTCACGACATCGTTCAGGCGCTCTGGCATCAGGATTTTGCCGCACTGGCAAATCCGGATGTTATCTGGATTATTTACGGCATTATGTTTATCACCCTGCTGCTGGAAAATGGCTTGCTTCCGGCAGCTTTTCTGCCTGGCGACAGCCTGCTGCTGCTGGCGGGCGCGATGATAGCCAAAGGGGTGATGGGGTTTATCCCTACGGTTCTGATCCTGACCCTGGCTGCCAGTCTGGGCTGCTGGATGAGTTACTTACAGGGCCGCTGGCTGGGGAATACGCGCGTGGTGAAAAGCTGGCTGATGCATCTGCCGGCGCAATATCATCAGCGAGCCTGGAATCTGTTTCACCGCCATGGGCTGCTGGCGTTGCTGGCGGGCCGTTTTCTGGCCTTTGTCCGCACGTTACTGCCGACGATGGCGGGGATTTCCGGCCTGAAAAATGGCCGCTTTCAGTTTTTTAACTGGCTGAGCGGCCTGCTGTGGGTCGGTATTCTGGTTTCGCTGGGCTATGCAATTAGCCAGGTGCCGTTTATCAAGCGCCATGAGGATCAGGTGATGACCATTCTGATGCTTTTACCGCTGGTCCTGCTCTGCGCGGGACTGGTTGGCAGCATTACGCTGGTGCTTAAACGTAAAAAACGGGCTTAAACAGGCCGCCAGCCGGCCTGCTTATACGCCCTGCCGCATGCGGGTTATCTCCTCACCCGGCGTCACGCCGAAATAACGTTTGAACTCCCTGGAGAACTGCGAAGCGCTTTCGTAGCCAACCCGCATGGCTGCCGCGCTGGCTTTTAATCCTTCGTGCAGCATCAGCATTCTCGCCTGATGCAGCCGGTAGCTTTTCAGATACTGTAGCGGCGAGGTGCTGGTGACCGCCTTAAAGTTATGATGGAAAGCCGACACGCTCATATTCACTTCTGCCGCCAGCAGATCCACGCTCAGATTGTCGGTGTAGTGACGCTCAATGCGCCGCAGTGCACGGGCAATCTGGCTGAACTGCGTATGGCGACTCACCAGCGCCATCAGCGCGCCGCCGCAGGGACCGAGCAGAACGTGATAAAGGATCTCACGGACGATTTGCGGGCCGAGTACCCGGGCATCACGGGGGTTTTTTAGCGCATCCAGCAAACGTTCCGCGGCACAAAGCATCGCTTCGGTCAGCGGCGAAGAGTGGATCCCTCGCGTCTGCGGCTGTGGCTGAAAGCTGTCGTCATCACCAATATCAATCAGCAAATCCTGCAACTTCACCGGATCCACATTGAGCAGTATGCCCGCCAGCGGCGCCTGTTCCGTCGCGAAGGTTTCGCACTCAACTGCCAACGGCACGGTTAGCATCAGATATTCCGTGGCGTCATAATGAAAAATATGGCTGCCGAGATAGCCGGTTTTACGGCCCTGGAACAGAATCACGATGCCGGAAGCGTAAAGCACCGGCGTCCGGCCGCTGGGCTGGTTAGCGTAAATCAGCCGGATATCGGGCAGTAACGCCTGAGCAGAGGCGCCGGACGTTACCAGTTCCACCACCTGGCTGGCGAGCCGGGCGCAAAGCGTATTGCGATCCACTGTCATTTCTTTTCCTCGAAATTTTCCCGGTTTCATCATGCCCAATCCGCTACCAATCCTCCAGCATCCTGGAGAAACAGGCAAGAATATGACAGGAACGGGCATTGAGCGTATGTCACCGGCTTGCCACTATGAAAAGGTATTCAGCAAACTCCGCCCTAATCTCAACTAGACTTAGAGTCACTCACCGGCACAGAGTCGCCGGTTCAATCGCTGCAAAGGAGATAACATGGCAGATCAACCGATTATTAAACTTCATGATGGCAATATGATGCCCCAGCTTGGCCTGGGCGTCTGGCAGGCCAGCATCGACGAAGCACGCCAGGCCGCGCTGAAAGCACTGGACGTTGGCTATCGCTCCATTGACACTGCCGCTATCTATAAAAATGAGGAAGGTATTGGTCAGGCTTTGCAGGAAAGCTCTGTCGCGCGAGACGATATTTTTGTGACCACAAAATTGTGGAATGACGATCAGCTCAATGCGGAGGAAGCGTTACAGACCAGCCTGAAAAAGCTTCAGCTTGAACAGGTTGATCTCTACCTGATGCACTGGCCGTGTCCGGCGAAAGATAACTATGTCGAGGCCTGGAAAGCGATGATCGAGCTGCAACAGCAGGGGCTGACAAAAAGCATCGGCGTCTGTAATTTCCAGGAAACGCATCTGAAACGCCTGCTGGATGAAACCGGTGTTCGCCCGGTCATCAATCAGATAGAGCTGCACCCGATGTTGCAACAGCGCACCCTGCATGCCTGGAACGCGATGCACCAGATCCAAACCGAATCATGGAGTCCGCTGGCACAGGGCGGTAAAGGCGTTTTCGATCGGCCGATCATTAAAGAGCTGGCGAAAAAATATGGCAAGACGCCGGCACAAATCGTGATCCGCTGGCATCTGGACAGCGGCCTGGTGGTGATCCCGAAATCCGTTACGCCATCGCGCATCGCGGAAAACTTTGAGGTCTTTGATTTCCGTCTGGAAAAACCAGAAATCAGTGAAATCACCAAGCTGGATCAGGGCAACCGTCTGGGACCAAACCCGGATGAACTGAACTAAAGGAAAGCCCCGGCCGAGGTCGGGGCTTGTTGATTAGAGTGCGGGCTGAACCTGCAACTGACCCACGGAACCGCGATCGGCCATCTCCAGCGTCTGGCTGTAATAGACAAACGGGAAATGCTCGCTGGTCGCCTGAGTAAAGGAAACAAACAGCTCAACGCTGCCATCCACCCAGACCGTATCTTTCCAGCCGCGATCTTCCGCCATCGGCTGAGCGCCATTAACGTTTTTAATCAGGAACATCACGCCCTGAATATGAAACGCCTGCGGCAGATCGGCATGCACAATCCAGCGCTCATAACTGCCCTGCTGTGCCTGCACGTCAATGCGCGCCAAATCCCATAGCACCCCGTTGATACCCGGCTGCGAATCACCAAGCCGGAATTCACGCGTACGGCTGACGCTGCCTTCAATGAGCTGATCGGCCAGCAAACGCATCGGCAAATTATCCGTTACCAGCGGCAGCAGGCCGGTAGGCCGCAGCGTCAGTACCCGTGTCGAGGTCAGAATGCTGGACGGTTCGAACAAGCCGCGCAGACGCTCAACCATGCCTGCGGCCTCGCCCGCGGTAATCGAGACTTCATCCCCCTGGCTCATATCCACGAGAATTTCACGGCGCTCGCCCGGCGCCAGCGACAGCCGCTGAACGGCAACGGGTGCAGGCAGAAAGCCCTGATCGCTGGCGATAACGTTAAACGGCCGGCTGTCGCTCATTTGCAGCTGATAGCAGCGCGAGTTAGAGGCATTGAGCAAACGCAGGCGAACCCAGCCGCGTGAGACTTCAACAAACGGATTTTGTACGCCGTTGACCAGCAGCGTGTCGCCAATAAAGCCGCCGTCTGAAGGCGAGTCGTAAACCGGTGAGCCAAAGTTGTCGAGCCGTTTATCCTGAATAATCAACGGGAAATCATCAACGCCGTAATGATTCGGCAGCGGCAGGCTTTTGCTCACCTCATCTTCAACCAGCCACATCCCTGCCAGGCCGTTGTAGACGTGCGGTGCCATGTGGTTTGGCGTATTGGCATGATACCAGCAGGTTGCCGCTGCCTGACGGATCGGCATCACCGGAGACCAGTCAACGCCAGGCGACATCATTCTTGCAGCGCCACCTGCCAGCGCGCCCGGTACTTGCAGGCCGCTAACCGTCATGGCCACTGACTCGTTTAGCCGGTTGCTGTAAATCAGCTTAACGTCATCACCGTTCCAAACCCGGACGGTCGGTCCCAGGTAGAGGCCGTTAAAGCCCCAAACCTGCGCTTTACTGCCGCCGGTAAATGACCAGTGGCTACGTTGCAGCGTCAGGAAAATAGGCTGTCCGCGCCGGGATTCGATCAGCGGCGGCACCGGTAACGCATTGTCCAGCCCGGCGGCACGGACGCTGGCGGGCAATGCGCTGGCGCACAGCGCAATGCCCGATGCCTGAATAAACTGACGTCGACTGAAGGACATACAAACTCCGTAACCGAAAAGTCAGCCTGCAAGACAGGCTGCTATCCATTTATTATGGTTCTGATAAGTGCTGTGTGGCTGACTGAAGTCAGGCCGCTTTTTTACGGAAACCGGCTAAAAACCGCAATTATCACTGCCTTTTCCGCCTGCGAATAGCAAGCCGGAACTACAATTTCCCGGAGGCTTCCCGGGCAGCAACTTCTGCATTCAGCTCATCAAGTTTAGCTGACATCAGTTCGCGGCAGTGGGTCGCCAGCTTGCGTACGGACAGATCGGCAAAAGCTTGCGTATCAACCGGTGGCAGCATTTCGACAATCACCAAACCATTTTTCAGACGATTGAGTTTGATCTTGTCATGCGTGTTGCTGACCACGATAGGAATGATCGGCACACCTGCCGCCATTGCCGCGTGAAAGGCGCCGGTTTTAAAAGGCAGCAAACCACGACCACGGCTGCGCGTCCCTTCCGGGAACATCCAGAAAGAGATTTTTTTCTTTTTAAACTGATCGATCAACTGGTTAATCGTGCCGTGTGCTTTTGTCCGGTTATCGCGATCGATAAGCAAATTACCGGTAAGCCAGTACAGCAGGCCAAAGAAAGGGATCCACAGCAGGTTTTTTTTCCCTACGGTCACGGTCGTCGGCTGCACGCATTTTGCCGCCGTGATCATATCGTAGTTGTTCTGATGGTTCGCAATGTAAATCGCGTTAGGGTAGTTCTCTGCACCTTCCGGTTTACGCAATTCGACTTTCAAACCGAACAGCGGTGACAGACGGCCAAACAGGTGGCCAAAGGTGGCAACGTGGCGGGGATTACGCGGGCTGAACAGACAATAAATGCAGCCGAACACACACACCAGTATCGAATAAATTATCACCACGACGATACGTAAAATTGACAGCATCTTACCCTCATTATTCCTTGCAGGTTGGGTTTAGGGATTCATGCTCACGGCAACATTAAGCCGTTATAAATCCATTGGCGCGCTGCGCCCTGCCAGACAGGCAGCGACAGAAGTATATCCTGAATAAGCCTGTTAAACTGCATTTCATCGGGTTAGCGCCACTTTTGTGCCGCTAACCCGCTGTAAAACTGATGACGCGCTCAAAGCATGGGCAACGCCCCCGCGTCAACAACCCCTGTGCTTTACGCTTCGCTGTCGGTGGCCTGAGGCCGTACAGGCCCGTCGACTTCAACCCGATCAATACGCTGCAAACCACGCGGTAACAGGGTACCGCGACGTCCACGTTCAGCACGGAACTTCTGCAACTCTTCCGGCCGTAGCGTTAGCTTGCGTTTACCCACGTGCAGCGTGACTGACGTTTGCGGCGACAGCAGCAGCAGCCAGGCCAGCTTATCTTCACCGGATGCCGCTTCGGCAGAAGGAATGGAGATAATCTTGTTGCCTTTGCCTTTTGACAGCTGCGGCAAATCGGCCACCGGGAACAACAGCATTCTTCCAGCGGCGGTGATAGCCAACAGCATTTCGTCATCGTGATGAATAGCCATTGGCGTCATAACTTTAGCATTCTGCGGCAGCGTCAGCAGGGCTTTACCGGCACGGTTTCGGGAGACTAAATCGCTAAAGGTGCAGACAAAACCATAACCCGCGTCGGAAGCCATCAGCAGTTTCTGATCGTCGGCTTCCATCAGTACCTGCTCGACGACTGCGCCCGGCGGCGGCGTCAATTTACCGGTTAACGGTTCACCTTGTCCACGTGCAGAAGGCAAGGTTATTGGATCGAGCGTGTAGCTGCGTCCGGTCGAATCAATAAAGGCAACCGGCTGATTGCTCTTGCCGCGCGCTGCCGCGCGATAGCTGTCGCCCGCTTTATAGCTTAATCCGCCAGGATCGATATCGTGTCCTTTGGCGCTGCGCACCCAGCCCATCTGGGAGAGGACGATCGTCACCGGCTCTGACGGCACCAGCTCGCTTTCGCTAATGGCTTTCGCTTCTTCGCGTTCACGCAGCGGCGAACGGCGATCGTCGCCATACGCGTCGCTGTCTGCCTGAAGCTCTTTTTTCAGCAGCGTATTCATTTTGCGTTCGGAAGCGAGAATACCCTGTAAGCGATCGCGCTCTTTCGCCAGCTCATCCTGCTCGCCGCGAATTTTCATCTCTTCCAGTTTGGCGAGATGGCGTAATTTCAGCTCAAGGATGGCCTCAGCCTGTGTTTCGCTGATGCCAAAGCGCGAAACCAGTTCCGGCTTCGGCTCATCTTCGCTGCGGATAATTTCAATCACTTCATCGATATTGAGAAACGCCACCAGCAAGCCTTCGAGGATATGCAGGCGCTTAAGCACTTTTTCCAGACGGAAATTCAGGCGGCGACGGACGGTGTCGCGGCGGAAAACCAGCCACTCGCTGATAATTTCCAGCAGGTTTTTCACCGCAGGACGGTTATCCAGCCCGATCATGTTCAGGTTGATGCGGTAGCTTTTTTCCAAATCGGTGGTGGCAAACAGATGGTTCATCACCTGTTCCATGTCCACCCGGTTTGAACGGGGTACAACGACCAGTCGCGTTGGGTTTTCATGGTTGGATTCATCGCGCAGGTCTTCCACCATCGGCAGCTTTTTATTGCGCATCTGCGTGGCGATTTGCTCCAGCACGCGCGCACCAGAGACCTGGTGCGGCAGCGCCGTAATGACCACGTCGCCATCTTCTTTTTTCCACACCGCGCGCATGCGAACAGAGCCACGGCCATTCTGGTAGATCTTGCGGATTTCCGCGCGTGGCGTAATGATTTCTGCTTCTGTCGGGTAGTCCGGCCCCTGTACGATATCCAGCAGCTCGTCCAGCGTGGTCTGCGGCGCATCAATCAGCTTCATCGCCGCCTGCGCCACTTCCCGCAGGTTGTGCGGTGGAATATCCGTGGCCATGCCAACCGCGATCCCGGTGGTGCCGTTCAGCAGGATGTTAGGCAGCCGTGCAGGAAGCATTGATGGCTCCTGCATTGTGCCGTCAAAGTTCGGCACATAGTCGACGGTGCCCTGCCCCAGTTCGCCCAGCAGCAGTTCCGCATATTTTGACAGGCGCGACTCGGTATAACGCATTGCGGCGAAGGATTTCGGATCGTCAGGCGCACCCCAGTTTCCCTGACCGTCTACCAGCGGATAGCGGTATGAGAACGGCTGCGCCATCAGCACCATCGCTTCATAGCAGGCGCTGTCGCCGTGCGGATGGTATTTACCGAGCACGTCACCCACGGTACGGGCGGATTTTTTAAATTTAGCGCTGTTGTTCAGCCCCAGTTCCGACATCGCATAGACAATGCGGCGCTGAACGGGCTTCAGGCCATCGCCAATGTAGGGCAGCGCTCGATCCATGATGACGTACATGGAATAGTTGAGGTAGGCCTCTTCCGTAAACTTATGCAGGGCACGACGCTCTGCACCATCCTGCGTCAGGTCACTCATTACTCTTTGTTCCTCACATCATGGCGCTAGTGTCGCGCCACATCGGGGTCGTTTGGCGAGGATAGTACCTTATCAGGGCCGCGTCTGTCACAGTTAACCGTGACGGGAGAGATTCCCCTGGCGGAAAAAAAACCCTCCAGGGACGGGGCCTTATTGGGTAACGGCCAGCCATTCGCCAACCACCTGCGGATACTCGCCGGTGGTATTGCTCAGATGCAGCCACTGGTCGACATACATTTTCCAGCTGATATCGTCGCGCGGCAGCATATAGGCCTTTTCGCCATACTGCATCGGCTGCTCGGGGTGGATGGCGCAGAGCTGAGGATAGTGCTTTTGTTGATAACGTGCTTCTGAAGCATCGGTAATCATCACATCCGCTTTTTTATCCACCAGCTGCTGGAAGATCGTCACGTTATCGTCAAAAAGCGTCAGGTTCGCCTGCGGCAGGTACTGCCGGGCAAAAGCCTCATTGGTGCCGCCCGGCGGTTCAATCAGACGCACTGACGGCTTGTTGATCTGCTCCACGGTGCGATATTTCGTTTTATCAGCACAGCGCACCAAAGGGATTTTTCCATCGGTACCGAGCGAAGAGGCAAACCACGCGGTCTGCTGACGTTTGAGCGTAACGGAGACGCCGCCAAGCGCGATATCGCACTGTTTACCCGTGAAGTCTGCCATCAGGGTTTTCCAGGTACTGGGCACCCATTTGACCTGCGCGCCCAGGCTTTTCGCCAGCGACTGCGCCATCGACACGTCAATGCCTTCATACTTCCCGTCCGGCCGCAAAAAGCTGTAGGGTTTGTAGTCGCCCGTCGTACAGACGGTCAGTACTTTGCTCTGCATCACCCGATCAAGATGCGACTGCGCACTGGCAGAACCCGCCACCAGCAGCAGTGCGGTTATTCCTTTTTTAAGCATTTTTTTCTTTCCTACTGTGGTAGATGATCACACCTGGCTACGACATTTTTTTGCATCTCAGCTTTTCCCATAATGAAAGAGTCCTTATCTCAACGCAGCTATTATTGCTCCCAGAGCAAAAGTATTGTGATCAATTGCACATTTTTATCCTGCCGCCGCGCGCGTAGACTGAGCGCAATTTCATTTATAAGAGAGCTAAGCGATGAGCAACATTTTTATTATCGATGCCGGAAAAACCTTTGCCCACTCTAAAGGCGAACTGAACCATACTTTGACTGAAGTTGCGGCAACCTGGCTGCGTGATGCAGGCCATCAGGTTGAAGTAACCACTGTTGATAACGGCTATGACGTTGCTGATGAGATCCAGAAATATCTGGCGGCAGATACGGTGATCTATCAGATGCCGGGCTGGTGGATGGGCGAACCGTGGATCCTGAAAAAATATATCGATGAAGTCTTTACCGAAGGTCACGGCGCGCTGTACGCCAGCGATGGCCGTACCCGTTCAGACGCCGGTAAAAAATATGGCTCAGGTGGCCTGATCCAGGGTAAAAAATATATGCTGTCACTGACCTGGAACGCGCCGCTGGAAGCCTTCACCGACCCGGATCAGTTCTTCGAGGGCGTTGGCGTTGACGGCCTGTATCTGCATTTCCATAAAGCCAACCAGTTCCTGGGAATGGAGGCACTGCCGACCTTTATCTGTAACGACGTGATCAAACAGCCGGACGTTCCGCGCGATATTGCACGCTATCAGACGCATCTGAGCCAAATCTTTGCTTAACTGAGTAGACTACTCTCCTTTAAGGAATGCCCATGCTCACCGTACTCGCCGAAATTTGTGTCAGACCAGGCCGTCGTACCGCCGTCATACAGGCCATTGAGAAACTGACGCCGGTGGTTTTGCAGGAAGAAGGATGCGGCAGCTATCAGGCGCTGGTTGATCATCAGGCACAGGTGCCCTGGAAGCAGAACTCGCCGGACTCGATCTTTATGGTGGAGCACTGGGAATCGTTGCGCCATCTTGAGCAGCACCAGCAGGCAGAACATATGGAACATCACCGCGCCAATATTAAAGATGACGTGGTCGACGTGAAGATTTTTGTCCTGGAGCCAGCGAAATAATGATTAGCGGGGTGATTTTTTTCGCCCCGCGTTAAAGCAACCCCATCTTTTCCATTTATTCGCAGTAAACCTGCCGTGTCATAGTCAGTGCCACCTATTAACCCTGTCTGTATTCATTATATTTCCGCTGCGTGGCAATATGATCGGCAATATATTTTGCATCGTGCCAAACGCCCCAAATAAAAGTAGAGCCGCGACGTGAAAGCCAGGGTAAACCTAAGAAATAAACACCCGGCTCGCTGGAAACACCGCGCTGATGCTTAGGTTTATTGTTTTTGTCAAAGGCATCAACCTTAAGCCAGCTGTAATCCGTGACGTAACCTGTTGCCCAGATAATAGTCGTAATCCCCGCCGCCTTAATATCCAGTTCAGTGCGTGGATGGATCATACACGCCGGATCGGGCAGGAAATGGCGGGCTGTGGGTTCAGGCGGTAAATCCAGTCCGTTACGGGCGATATAGGCATCGGCCGCATCCAGCAGCGAAAGATAGTTGGCATCGCCTTTGGCAATATTATCGACCAGATCGGGCTGGAACGTGATTTTTCCGTCGGCAAAAGATTCGGTCAGGCCAACCAGGTTAACGCCCTGGTGCGCCAGCTGGCGGAAATCAACGGTGTGGCCGCCACGCGCACCGCTGACCGCAATGGTCACGTGCTCTTTTCCAGGTACGCTGGCCGAGGCATCCCACAGGCCCAGCACGCCCAGCCACCAGCAAAAATCACGCTGACGATAGGCGCGCGGCGGGCGATCGTGCGGTCCGACAGAAAGATAAACCGTTTTGCCAGCACGCTGAAGTTCATCGGCAATCTGCACCCCTGATGAGCCAGCGCCAACAATCAACACCGCGCCTTCAGGCAGCTGCTGCGGGTTGTAATAGTGCGCAGAATGCAGCTGATGTAAGCCGTCATTTTCAGGCGCAATGGCCGGGATCACCGGACGCTGGAACGGGCCAGTCGCGGCAACAATATGTCGCGCCAGAATAACGCCTTCCGAGGTTTCGATGGTGAATCCCGGACGGCCTTCATTCCGTACCACGCTTTTCACTTCCACTCCGGTACGAATGGGCGCAGAGAATTTTTCCGCATAGGCTTTGAAATAATCCGCCACCTGTTCTTTCGGTACAAAACCATCGGCAGAAATATTGGAAAATTCCATATTGGGGAAACGGTCATGCCAGGCTGGCCCATTAGCAACCAGCGAATCCCAACGTCCTGAACGCCATGCTTCGGCAATGCGATTTTTTTCCAATACCAGATGACGGATGCCTGCTTTAGTCAGATGTTCGCTCATGGCGACACCCGCCTGCCCTGCACCGACTACCAACGTATCAATTTCGGTTATTTCAACGGTCATCACTGCATCCTTAAATAAGGGCTAAACTATCCCCTAATTATTCGGGGCTTCGACATGCGCCAAGGTTATTGAACTACGCCAGCCGGGTAAATTAGTAAAAAACGAATCCCTGAAGATAAAATAAAGAGGCAGCGGATAACGCTACAATAACGCGCTAAACCAGATACCCTTCTTTTATTTAATCTATGGGATTTCCTCCCGCGTGAAATAGTCCCCACGGGCAAGAAAGCGGGCTGATATTTAAAGCATCAGGCAGAAAGCAGCAAACTTTGCTGCACATCCCATCCCAGCGATACGCGATCGCCGATTTTTTCACAGCACAGGCCACTGCTGCGCACGACAAATCGTGTTCCCTCGGCAAGTGCCACGACAAGTCGCGTTTCCGAACCGGCATAAATGCTTTCGCAAATTTCCCCTTCCAGCGCCGCCGTCCCCGGTTGCTGAATACGGATATGTTCAGGACGGATGACCAGCGAGGCCTGTCCCTGCATGGCGGATTTGTCCGGCAAGGCGAAAGTCCCCTGTTTTGTGATCAGCTGACCGGCACGCACCTCACCGCGAAGGATATTGGAATGGCCAATAAATCCGGCAACAAAGGTCGAACGAGGGCGCTGATAGATCGCCTGTGGCGTATCGATCTGCACGATCCGCCCTTCGTTCATCAGGCAGATCCGATCGGAGAGCGCCAGCGCTTCTTCCTGATCGTGCGTAACAAAAACGATCGTCGCGCCCGATTCACGGTGAATGCGTTTGATCTCTATCTGCATCGTCTCGCGCAGCTGGCGATCCAGTGCGCCCAGCGGCTCATCCATCAGGATGATCCCCGGCTGATAGACGAGGCACCGCGCCAGCGCAACACGCTGCTGTTGCCCACCGGATAACGCTCGTGGAAAGCGCTGCGCGGCATGGCCCAGTTCTACCATTTCCAGCGCCTCTTTGACTTTACGGTTGATTTCAGCGGCGGGCAGCTGGCGCATACGCAGCGGAAAAGCCACATTTTCTTCAATCGTCAGGTGCGGAAACAGCGCGTAGTTTTGAAACACTACGCCGATATCGCGCTTGTGCACCGGCGTCCAGGTTTCGTCTTTACCATCAATCAGCAGGCGGCCTGAGGTCGGCGCTAAAAGACCGCTGATAATTTGCAACAGCGTGGTTTTCCCCGAGCCTGACGAGCCGAGCAGCGTCAGTAATTCACCCTTCTGCACCGTTAAATCCAGATCCTGTAACACCTTCGTCGGCCCAAAGCATTTAGCAATTTGCTCCACCTGTAACTTTACGGATGACATTATTTCTCTCCTTACTGCGCTTCCGCTTTGCGGCGCGAACGTTCAGCGATAATGAACAACACTGTCACGACGGACAGAATAATGACTGACGCGGCGGCCAGCGTCGGCGTTACCGACAGCAGGACGTCATCCCACATCTGTTTTGGCAGCGTCTGCTTCACGCCGCCGCCTACAAACAGCGCGACCGTTAGCTCTTCAAAAGAGTTAAGGAAGCCGAAGATAAAGGCGGCGACCAGGCTGCTTTTGATCAGCGGCAAGGTTATTTCACGCAGGGTGCGCCAGCGGTCAGCGCCAAGGGTTTTCGCTGCCTGATCCAGCCGCCAGTCATACCCTTTGAAGGTGGTCAGGATAATGACAAACACCACCGGAATGGCCATTACCGTATGGCCAAGGATGATGCCGAGATCCGACCCCACCAGGCCGATAGTGGCAAACAAATAGAACAGCGAAACGGCGGTGACGATGTTGGGAACGATCATCGGCAACAGGAAAGTCATGACCACCAGACTGCCGGATTTTCCCTGGTGCCGCGCCAGCCCATAAGCTGCTGCCCCTGCAATCGCAACCGACAGCATGCCGGTGACCAGCGCGATGCCGAACGAACGGATCGTGGCACCCGTCCAGATTGGCGATCCCAGATAGGTTTCCATCCAGCGTAACGAAAAGCCCGGCGGGGGAAATTGCAGGAAGCTGGAGCTGCTGAACGCCATTGGCAGGAACGAAACCACTGGTAACACCAAAACCAGAATCACCCATACGCTGAACAGCGGCAGCAGCCAGCCGAGGCGCGGACGTCCCGGGATCGCGGCCAGCATGTTGCCCAGCCAGTCGGAAATCTTTGCGGCCCCAGCGGTGATCCCCTGGCCCACACGCCGGATATGTTTGCCGCTGGCGTGGCTTTCTCCACCTGATATCGCCGACATGCCAAACAGCTTGTCGTAACAGAAGCAGACTACCAGCGTGGTCACCAGCAGCAGCATCGCCACCGCGCCCGCCAGCCGCCAGTTCAGCAGCTGCTGAACTTGAGTGATCAACAGCTGGCCTATCACCGAATCCTGTGGGCTACCGAGCAGCGCCGGGGTGATAAAGAAGCCCAGCGAGCCGATAAAGATCAGCAGGCAGGCCGCCACCACGCCCGGCATGGAAAGGGGAAAGAAAATACGCCAGAAGCTTTGCGCACGTGACGCACCCAGCGTATGACCGGCGCGTATCAGACCGTGATCGATGCCGGTCATGGTCGGCAGCATGGTGATAATCGCCAGCGGCAGCATGCTGTGTGCCATGGCAAAGACCACCGCACCACGCGTGTAAAGCACATTCAGCGGCTGGTCGGCTCCCATCGACATCAGGATTTCAGAGAGGATCCCGCGCCGCGACAGCAGCACCAGCCAGGCGAAGTTTTTCAGTAAAGCGCTGGTCCAGAACGGCAGTAAAATCAGCCACATTAGCCGTCGGCGGACGTTTTCACTGCGTTGCGAAAGCCAGTACGCTACCGGATAGCCGACCAGCAGGCAGGCGAGCGTGGTTTGCAGGGCAATAGCGAAGGTGTTAATCATCACCTTCACGTAGATGCCCGCGCCAAACATTTGGCGCCAGATATCCAGCGAAAAGCCGCCGTCGCTGCTCTGGAAACTCAGTAGCATTAGCTTCAAAGTGGGCCAGGCGAGAAACAGGGCCAGGAATAACAGGCCTGGCGCGGTCAGCCACAAGGGATGCCAGCGTCGCGTTGCTGTCGGCATACGTTTTTTCTCGTCAGATGTTGCAAGATCGGTCAAGGAACTCTTCTCCCAAAGAACGGGTGACGCTCAGGCGTCACCGCAGACGGCAGGCAAACTCAACGCTCAGGGAATACAGGTCGGGTGCAAAGCACCCTCACCCGGATTAACTCATGACCCATTTTTCAAAGCGTTCGGTCAGCGCGACCTGGTTATCGCCCCAATAATCTGCGCCCAGCAGTGCCAGCCCCTGGATATGGTCCGGTGCCGTCGGCAACAGAGCCGCTTTTTTCTTGTCGATAAAGTCGTAGGCTTTGATGTTGGTCGGCCCGCACGCCAAATCGTTGGTGTACAGCGACTGACGTTTCGCATCCATACAGAAATGGATAAATCTGCGTGCTGCTTCCAGCTTCGGACTGCCGTGCGGAATACTGAAACCATCGATGTTATAAAGACCCTGGCCCCAGGCGATATTGGCTGGCGTACCGGCATCAATCGCGGTCTGGGCGCGAGTGCTCCAGATACTCATCATGTCCAGCTCGCCGCTTTGCAGCATCTGCGTGGCCTGCGCGCCGCTGGTCCACCAGACATCAATGCTTTTGCGGATTTTATCGAGGCTGCGGAAAGCCCGATCGACATCCAGCGGATAGAGTTTTTTTGGATCGACGCCGTCGGCCATCAGCGCCAGTTCCAATGTACAGACCGGGCTGCGCCACAGGCCGCGACGGCCATTGAATTTGGCGGTGTCCCAGAAATCTGTCCAGTTGGTGGGTGCCGTTTTGCCGTTAAAGGCGTCAGTCCGGTAGCCTAATGCCAGTGCGTAAATACTGACACCGCCAAACTGAGAGGTAATCGAACCTTTCACATAATTCTGCGGATCCGGCACTTGCAGATGCAGATCTTCCAGATACGGTTTCGGCATTTTGTTCAGGCGCACCAGGTGCTCCGGGTTGAGCAGCGCCACGTCAAACAGGTAGTTTTTGGTATCCACCATCATCTGGAACTGCGGTACCGGGTCGGGACCCAGCACCGTATTAATGATTTTGATGCCGGTCTCTTCTTCAAACGGCTTGTAAAATGCTTTGCCAAATCCCGTGCCGTAAGGGCCGCCCACGTCGGCGACGGTCAGAGTGGTGACTTCCGCCGCCCGCGCCGGACGACTGATGATCATCGGGGCAACGGCGGCGGTAACGGCGGCCCCAATCCCCAGCTTCAGCGCATCACGACGGGTATACGTTTTGTTCTCTTTCATCCTGGTTCCCCTGCATCACGAAAAGTTTTAATGAGCCGACACGGATGCCGGTGATTTTTCTACGCTTGTTCCTGCTCTTTAATGGCAAGGTTAACTTCCGCAATCAGCTGGTCGATTTCCTCCGCGGTAAAGCGCTGGCGGAAACGGCGGTCAAAGGTGGTGAAAATACTGAAGAATGAGTTTTTGCAGTGTTCCAGCATGCGGTCCGCATCGGCGGCGTTCACCGACAGTTGCACCTGCAAGAAGCGGTTGAAATAGTCACGCGCCAGCGGATTTTCCAGCACGAAAATTGGCTGCGTATCACGCGAGATGAGTCGGTACTTTCCGACCTTACTCTCACAGTGCAGACTGCCCTCAAGCGGCAGGTCTCGCGAGTTTGGCCCGACGCGAAGCAACACGTCACCCGCTTCAAGGATCCACTGCTGGCGACCCGTGTCGTAGTAGCGTAAGTCGGCAGCGGGAACGGTCAGCGCTACGCGACGCTGTTCACCCGCCTGTAATTCAACTTTGCAGAACGCACGTAGCTCCTGCTCGGCCCGCGAGCGCGAAGATGTCTGATAGTGGCTGTAGAGCTGGCAGATCTCTTTTCCGGCACGCGAGCCGGTATTGCTTAGCGTAAAGCTGACCGTCACTTCTTCACCATCGCGCAGGCTATCGCGGTCCAGCTCAATATCGCTATAGGCAAACTGACTGTAACTGAGGCCATAACCGAACGGGAACAACGGCTCGACGTTACGGGCGTCGTACCAGCGATAGCCGACGAAGATCCCTTCGCTGTAGTAATGACGGCCATTTTCGCCGGGGTAGCTGTGCCAGCCGGGAATGTCTTCAATACGCTGAGGGAAAGTCACCGTTAGCTTGCCGCAGGGATTCACCACACCGAACAGTACGTCTGCCAGACCGCCGCCCATCGCCTGACCGGCGTAGAAGGTTTCCACGACGGCACTGACCCGATCCAGCCACGGCATCACCACCGCATCAGGATTAGCCAGCACCACAATCACGTTGTCGTTGACCGCTGCCAGCGCGCGGATTAATTCATCATGACCCTGCTGCAAACCCAGCGTGCGACGGTCTGATCCTTCGCCGTCATAACCATCTTCGCTGTTAACAAACACCACCACGCGATCGGCCTGGCGCGCCGCTTTACAAGCTTCTTCGCGCAATGACGGCCGATCAGCCACTTCATCGCTGGTGCCCTGACACCAGTTCAGGGTGACGTTGTCGCCGCAATGTTTGCGGATTTCGTCGTAGGGAATATCCACCTGCGTCGGCGTCGTGGTGGCGCAGCCCGATCCCTGGATTACGGGCTTCCTGGCGCCTTCACCGACAATCAGCAGATGACGGCAGCTTGCAGCTTCCAGCGGCAGAGCCTGATTGCTGTTTTTTAGCAACACGATGGATTCGGCCACCATCCTGCGCGCCAGCAGATGATGCGCATCGGTTTCCATCGGGGTGCCGGGTTGTTCCGCGTCTTTCGCTTTGTGGATCAGGTTGAGGATACGTTCTGCTGAACGCTCGGCCTGCGTACGTGGCACTTCTCCCGCTTTTAGCGCCCTGACCAGACTCGCCCTGCGCGTTTCGCTTTCTGGCATGTCGAGATCGTTGCCGGCCATCAGCGAGAGCGGGCGATCTTTAATTCCATGCCAGTCTGCTACCACCACGCCTTCAAAGCCCCATTCCTGACGGAGCACCTCCTCCAGCAACCAGCTGTTTTCGGCGGTATGTACGCCGTTTAGTCGGTTATAGGAACTCATGACCGTCCAGGGCTGCGACTGTTTGATGGCGCGCTCAAAGCCGCGCAGATAAATTTCCCGCAGCGCACGCTCATCAACGATCGAGTTCATGCTGGTGCGCTCAACTTCTGAATTGTTACAGGCAAAATGCTTTAAAGATGCGCCAACGCCCTGCCGTTGCAGACCGTTAATTACGCCAGTCGCCATCTCGCCGCTGATTAAGGGGTCTTCGGAATAGTATTCGTAGCTGCGGCCGCCCAGTGGCGTACGGCGGATGTTGATGCCAGGCCCGAGCAGCAGGTTAACGCCCAGATGCTGGCACTCTTTACCCAGCGCTTCACCCAGCGTCTGTGCCAGATTCACGTCCCAGCTACAGGCAAAACTGGACCCGTTGGGGAAACAGGTAGCGGGGCGCATAGTTCCCCAGGCCACTTCCACATCTTTCGCCCGCTGGTTAACCACGTTCAGGAAGGCTTCGAAGTCCTGGCCCCCCTTCTCATCCTGTTCAATTTGCTGGATGGAGTAGCGCACGCCGTAGGTGCCATCGGTCATAACAATATGCGGGATCCCCAGCCGGGCATTGGCTTCGGTTTTCCACATGCCGTGACCGCTAAGAATGTCGCCCAGCTCTTCCGGCGTCATCGATTTGGCCAGAGATAAAAATTTCTCGTGCTGAGATAAAACAGTGCTCATGCCAGTGTTTTCCTGTGAGATGAAAGCGGCGAGCAGTCGCCACTGTTGCGCTGGCATTCAATATGGCCCGGTTAGAAACCGCGGCGAAAGAAGTAAAATGTTTGTCACTGGAGTTAAAAAAACTATCCAACTGCGCAGGATTCCCTGCGTCATAAATAACGCAGCGGAGAGCAGAGAAAAGCCAGAAACTGATGTTTTTTTGCCCTGAAATAGCGCCACTGCCCAGCCAGGTCGCAAACGATTGCACCCTCCCAGCGCAATTCGCCTGCTGTACAGTAAGTTATCAGCGAGCTAGCACGTATTTCCTGTGGCACAGTTATTGCAACTGCTGCCTGCATCGCTTTTTTGTTCTTACGGAAAGCTCTGACATAACCAAATACTAATCAGAGAGATCACCTGCATATGGCGCATTTCACCCTCCGACAGCTTAAATATTTTGTTACCGTGGTTGAGCATCGCAGCATTGCCGAGGCATCACGCCATCTGCATATCGCTCAGCCTTCCATTTCAACGGCGATCAAAGGCCTCGAAGAGAGTTTTGAACAGCAGCTTTTTATCCGTCATCACGCGCAGGGCGTCTCGCTGACGCCCAGCGGACGCCGGTTTTATGAAAAAGCCGCCGAGCTGCTGAGAATGTCCCGGCAGTTTGAACAGAATGCCCGGGCGGATAATGATTTGGTGGCAGGCACGCTTTCCGTCGGCTGTTTTGAAACCGCCGCGCCGCTGTATATGCCAAAGCTTATTGCCGGTTTCAAAAAGCTCTATCCCAATATTGAAGTGCAGATCTATGACGGCGAGCAGCACGAGTTAACCGACGGTTTGCATCGCGGACGCTTTGATATGGCAATCCTTTACCGCCATGAGCTGGACAACAGTATTCATGCCGAACAGCTGAAAGCACCACAAAAGCCTTATGCGCTGCTGCCTGCCGATCACCCGCTGGCCTTGCGCAGCAGCATTAGCCTGGAAGAACTGAGCCACGAGCCGATGATCTTGCTGGACGTCGTGCCGAGCCGGAACTATTTCCTGGATATCTTCAAGCAGAAGGGGCTTTCACCGAAGGTGGCCTTCAGTTCGCCGTCGATTGAGATGGTACGCTGCATGGTCGGTCAGGGATTTGGCTTTTCGCTACTGGTGACCCGCCCCTTCCCGGACTTTACCTATGACGGTAAGCGCGTGAAGCGGGTCACCATTCGCGATGAGATGGAAGGATCATGCCTGGTGATGGCGCATTTACGCCACGCTGAACCGACTCGCCCCACGCAGTTGTTTATGGATTACTGCCGGGCACAGGAACTGACGCCGGAGCATATCAGCGAATCTGAATTGCCACCGCTTTCAGTAGCTTAAACGATTTGCAGCCGATGGCAGAGACGGAGCAGAAACGCATCGCACTCTGCCAGCTGCTGCACACTGACAAATTCATCCGGCTTATGCCCCTGTGCCATTGAGCCAGGGCCGCAAACCAGGGTAGGAATACCATGCTGCTGGAACAGGCCACCCTCGGTACCAAAAGCCACGGTGCTTAACGCTGCCGGTGAGGGTAGTAGCGCCATAACTTCATCTGTCGCTGCGGTGCTTTGCGTTTGCAGGCCGGGATAGTGGCTCAGCGGACTAAAGACGATAGTGCAATCAGGCGAAATGCGCTGCATCTGCGGCACCAGCTCACGTTCACACCACGCCGTGATTTCATCAACTATCGGTTGCGCATCTACATCCGGCAGCGTACGAATTTCAAAATCAAACTGGCAGGAAGCAGGCACGATATTTAACGCCTCGCCACCGCGAATGACGCCTGTCTGCAGGGTGGAAAAAGGGGGATCGAAGGCGACGTTTTTCTCCTGCTGCAACCGCTCTGCCAGCGTCATTAACCGCTGGATAATCTGCACGGCGTATTCAATCGCGTTCACGCCCTGTGGCGTATAGGCCGAATGGCTGGCATAACCCGTGACAGCGCAGCGCAGCGCGATTTTTCCTTTGTGCCCGAGAACTGGACGCATCTCCGTGGGTTCGCCGACAATACAGACGGCAGGCAGTACCGGCAGACGATCGATATGCGCCAGCAGCCCCGGCACGCCCTTGCAGCCTACTTCTTCATCGTGACTGAACGCCAGCCATACCGGCTGACGCAGCGGCCGCGCCACCAGTTCTGGCACCAGCGCCAGCACCGCCGCCAGCCAGCTTTTCATATCCGCCGCACCCCGACCATATAACCGGCCATCGGCCTCGCGCAGAATAAACGGATCGCTTTGCCAGTGTTGCCCCTCAACCGCTACCACATCAGTATGGCCTGACAAGACAATCCCGGGCAGCTCTTGCGGGCCGATGACCGCCAGCAGATTAGCCTTTTGACCGCTACCATCGATCAAAACCTGGCAACTTACGCCATATTCCGCCAGATAGTCGCGGACGTAGTTAATCAGTGCCAGATTGCTCTCGCTACTAACGGTGTTAAAGGCGATCAGTTCGGCCAGCAATGCCCGCGTGTTGAGTTTACTCATCGCCAGGAACACCGTAACTCGGCGCTTCCGCCGGATTAACAGCGCGAGTCAGGTACGCTTCGCTCTGCGGTTGCCACATCTGCCAGATGCGCGCCAGTTCACCAATCGCATCCTTTTCATGCCAGTCGACGCGCAGATCGGTTAGCGGCCAGCTTTCGCTACTCACCACCTTCAATCCGGCGGAATAGACCGGTCCGGCTTCGCCACCGGCTTGTAAACCAGCCTGCAAGGCAGCGATCAGCCGGTCGCCCAGCGACAGCGACGGCTCGACGCAGAATTGACTGACCATGGCCTCAATTACCTCCGCAGTGGCCAGCATATTGCCCGCCGCCACGCAGTTCAGTCCCTGGTGCTGATGGTGAGTGCCCAGCGTATGTAAGCCAGACCACACGGCGCTCTGCCTGCTGTCCAGCACCGTCACCTGTCGCCAGTCGGCAAAAGGTTCGGCGGCCATTTCCGCTGCCAGGGCCGCTGTCGCACTTTCGCCCTGCGCCAACCGGTTGAGGATTTTCGGCCCCAGCGCAGGCAGCGTAACGTTCTGGCTTGATACCGCGCCCACGCCGCTCATCAGCCAGGGGCAACGCGCCGCTACCGCCATGCTGGATGAACTGAGAGCAATACCGTACTGGCCGCTGCGAGGACAAAAACCGGCAATGGAAAAGGTCATGTTATGCCTCCGGGATCACGGCAATCACGTCAATTTCCACCAGCCACTGCGGCTGCGCCAGCGCAGAAACAACCAGCCCGGTGGAGATGGGGAAAACGCCTTTCAGCCACTTGCCCACTTCCAGATAGACCGGTTCGCGATAGCGCGGATCGATAATATAAGTGGTGGTTTTCACTATATGGCTGAGGTCGCTACCCGCTTCTTCCAGCAGCTGCTTGATATTTTTCATCGCCTGCTCTGCCTGCAATGCTGCATCGCCCAGCCCAATCAGATTGCCGTCAAAATCGGTGCCGACCTGGCCGCGAACATAAACGGTATTCCCGGCACGGACCGCCTGACAGAGGTCATTATTCAGCGCCTGATTAGGATAGGTATCTTTGGTATTAAACATACGGATGCGGGTATGGGTCGGTTGACTCATCGTGGGTTCCTTACAGATTAAAGAGGAGACGGAAGCCGCTTTGTTTGCCGCTAACGCCCAGGACAGAGCAAACTCATTTTTGGTGCCTGTGGGGCAGAAAATAAATAAGGATTTTTATTTGCAGGACTTAGGGGAAAACTGGCCTTAGCGAACCTCGTTTTTTTGGTGCCAGAGCCTAAAAAAATACACATTTATCTTTCACGTTGGTCATGAACATACTCGAGCCTGACTAACTGAGGACCTGGCTATGCATTCCATTGTTAAAGAGTTACCGCTGATTACTCGGGATGCGTTTGTTAGCGCGATGGAAAACTGCGTAAGCGGCGTGTATCTCGTCGCCAGCGATGGCGCGGACGGCAAGGCGGGCGGCACACTCAACAGCCTGACCTTCGTTTCTGCCGCGCAGCGTCTGCTGATGATCTGCCTGCACCGTGACAGTCCGCTGTGCCCGGCGATTGAGCAAAACGGCGGCTTCAGCATCAATGTGCTCTCTGAATTACAAAAACCCCTCGTCCAGACTTTCGCCACGTCCGGTCGTAATGCGCAGGCTTTTGATTCGCCTGACTGGGGCGAAAGCCCCGAAGGCCATCCACTGCTGCACGGTGCGGTTGCCAACTTTGACTGCCAGCTGACAAATCAGCTGGTGCTAAACAGCCATGTAATGCTGATTGGCATGGTGAAAAACGTGCATTGTCACCCCGGCATTCCGCTGGCAAGGCAGGCGCGACAGTATGTGCTGATCCAGCGGGATCAGCCTTAAGCACCCGGCTTTATTGCTGTATTGCTGTGAACAGGCTGCCCGAAGAGGCCAATAGAATTCATTACACCTGCACCGGAGAGTAAACATGACCCACCTGCGGATTAAACAGATCGCTCAATGCTTAACGCTGACCCTGCTGGCCTCCACCGCTTATGTTCAGGCGGCGGTAATGACCCCGGGTAAACTGACCGTCGGCAGCGACATCACTTTTCCACCGTATGAATACCTTAACGATAAGGCACCTGCCGGTTTCGATATTGAGTTTATTGATGGCGTGGCGAAGGCAATGAAGCTGGAACCGCAATATATCGACACCCGCTTTACCAATCTCATCCCAGGTTTACAGGCAAAACGCTATGAGCTGATCGCCTCCGCGCTGTTTATTACGCCCGAACGCAGCAAAGTGATCGAGATGATCCCTTATCTGAAAACCGGCGAATCATTGATCGCCCTCAGCAACAGCAGCTTTAAACCGAAAAAGCCGGAAGCGCTGTGCGGTCATAAAGTCGGTTCGATGCAGGGCACCTACTGGCTGGAAAAGCTCCATGCTCTTTCCGCTGATTACTGCGTAAAGCAGGGACAGAAGCCGATTGAAGTCAGTGAATTTTCAACCGATCCTCAAGTCACGCAAGCAATGCTTTCCCATGCGGTAGAAGTGCAGATGACCGATGCGGCGGTTGCCAGCCAGGTAGTGGAAAAAATGAAGGGCCGCCTGGCCATAACGTCCGACACGCTGCTCTATCCGGTATTGGTGGGACTAGGCGTCAGCAAAGCTAACCCGGCATTCAAACAGCAGTTAACCGACGGTATTGCAGCATATAAAGCCAGCGGCCAGTACGCCACCCTGTTGCAAAAATACCATCTTGCTGAACCGCAGGACGTCGATATTCAGGCTCTGAAACAGTAATCCTGCGACGGGAGAACAAGCATGACTTTTGACTGGAATTACTTACTGAGTCTGTTTACCGACACAGACTTTTGGCTGGCGAGCTGGACGGTTTGCAAACTGAGCCTGGCAAGCTGGGCGATCAGCATTGTGCTGGGCTTTGTGCTGGCGCTGGGCAAACAGGCGTCCCGGCGCTGGTTGTCCGTTCCCGCCCGCGTTTATATCTGGCTGTTCCGCAGCCTGCCCCTGCTGGTGCTGCTGATTTTTGTTTATAACCTGCCGCAAGCGATGCCAGCGTCTTCCGCTCTGCTCAGCGATCCTTTCTGGGCAGGGCTGATTGCGCTGGTGCTGAGCGAAACAGCCTATATTGCTGAGATCCATCGTGGTGGCTTGTTATCCATTCCAAAAGGGCAGCGTGAAGCTGCGCATGCCCTCGGCCTGCGCTATGCCGGGATTCAGTGGCGGATCGTGATTCCACAGGCGATCCGCGTGGCGCTGCCTTCGCTGGCAAATGAATATATCTCTATCGTGAAGCTCAGCTCGCTGGTATCGGTTATTTCACTGACCGAAATCCTGATGGTGGGCCAGCGTCTCTATTCGCAAAACTTCCTGGTCATGGAGACGATGGCGGCAGTCGCGTTTTACTATGTGCTAATCGTCACGGTGTTTGATTTTCTGCTGAAAAGGCTGGAGCGCTATCTGGATGTTACCCAGCGCAACACAACTCGACCTCTGGATCCGGCGCTACGGGCTGTCGCCTCTCAGCCGTTGCCTGCTACGGTGCGCCCCACGCTTGCACAGACTATCCCGGCGTTACAGGCCTCTAAGCTACACAAAGCCTATAACAATGTAGAGGTGCTGGGTGCGGTTAGCCTGCAAATTCAGCCTGGTGAAGTGGTTTCAGTTATCGGTCCGTCCGGCTCAGGTAAAACGACGCTAATCCGCCTGCTGAACGGTCTGGAGCAGATTGATAACGGTGAAATTCGCATTAACGGTCAGCCGTTTATTCAGCTAAGCCAACATGGGTCGCAAAAACCCCGCTTTATTGAGCATGATGAACACCGGCTGAACATTGGCATGGTGTTCCAGAGCTTCAACCTGTTCCCGCATTTAACGGTCATGAACAATCTGCTACTGGCCCCTCGCTACCATCGCACCGCGCCGCTGGATGAACTGAAACATCAGGCTTGCGTCATGCTGCAAAAAGTCGGCATGCTGGACCAGGCGATGAAGTATCCGCATCAGCTTTCTGGCGGGCAGCAGCAGCGTGTGGCAATCGCCAGGGCGCTAATGATGCGGCCGCAAATTATGCTGTTCGACGAACCCACTTCCGCTCTCGATCCTGAAAAAGTGAACGAGGTGCTACAGGTCATTGAAACGCTGGCCGGAGAAGGCATCACCATGGTGATTGTCACCCATGAGATGAACTTCGCTTTCAAGGTGTCGGACCGCATTGTGTTTATGGAGAAAGGTCGCGTGGTTTGTGATGATGCACCACAGATATTGCAGGATGGAGAGCATCCACGAATCAAAGCCTTCCTGAAAGACGTTAATTTTGCCACGGGTTGAATTCACGCCCAACGGAGAAGGTGATGAGAAAGATAATTTTTGATACGGATATTGGCGTTGATGACGCTTTTGCGCTGGCTTACGCGGCAAAAACGCAAAATATACTGGGGATCACTACGGTTTTCGGCAATGTGGCGGTGGGTCAGGCGGTTAAAAATGCCAAATTGTTCTCACGGGAGATTGGCCTGAACGTCCCGATTTTTCGCGGTTGCTCGCGCCCAATGGGGCTGGCACAGGTCAGTAGTGCCGCAGCGGTGCATGGCGGCGATGGGCTGGGAGATGCGTTAGCTAATCCTTTCGATGAACAGGCTGATAATGCCGTCAGTTTTATCATTGATACCGTAAAAGGGCTGCCGGGAGAAGTGACGCTGGTGGCTATCGGCCCCCTGACCAATATCGCTACCGCTATTAATCTCGCCCCGGAGATCATCCCGCTGGTAAAAGAGGTGGTAATTATGGGCGGTGCTTTCGGCACGCACGGCCACGCCGGTAACGTAACGCCGCACAGCGAATTCAATATCTGGAAAGATCCGCACGCGGCCGATCAGGTACTCTCTTCGGCTCTGCCAGTGGTGCTGCTGCCGCTGGATGTTACTCATGAGGTGCCGATCACCGGTGAAGATATCCGTGGGCTAAACCTGCCAGTGTTAACCGCTATTTCAAAAGGTTATCTGCGTTACAGCCTGGAAAAAGAAGGTTTTGAAGGCATGGCGCTGCACGATACCTTGACCATCTCGTGGCTGGATCATCCCGAGTTCTTTACGACAGTGAAATCCCCGCTCAGGGTGGTCTGCGAAGGCATTACTCTTGGACAGACGTTGCGGCAGCTCACGCAGTTAGCGTCTCGCTTCAATCCTTTTGCGCATTGTCACCAGCAAACAGTGTGTCTGGGCGTGGATACGGCGAAGGTGAAAGCCGCTTTTCTGGACAGCCTGCGCGTCAATCCTGCGGCCTGACCCCATAAAAAAGCCGGTTAGCTTTCGCATAACCGGGCTTCATATCGCTGTGCGAAAATCAGACCTCGATATCCGCCGTATGGCCGTTTTCCTGTAGCCAGTTACGACGATCTTCCGAGCGTTTCTTCGCCAGCAGCATATCCATTACCGCCATGGTTTTTTCCACTTCATCGTCTTCAATCGTCAACTGGACCAGGCGACGAGTATTGGGATCGAGCGTGGTTTCACGCAGCTGAAGCGGATTCATCTCACCCAGACCTTTAAAGCGCTGCACGCCAGGCTTGCCCTTTTTGCGTTTCAGCTGGTCCAGAATGCCCGCTTTTTCTTCTTCGTCCAGCGCGTAATAGACCTCTTTACCCAGATCGATGCGGTACAGCGGCGGCATCGCAACGTAGACATGGCCGTTTTTCACCAGCGTGCGGAAGTGGCGAACAAACAGCGCACAAAGCAGCGTAGCGATATGTAAACCATCGGAGTCGGCATCCGCGAGGATACAGATTTTGCCGTAGCGCAGCTGAGACATATCTTCGCTGTCGGGATCGATGCCGATAGCGACAGAAATATCATGCACTTCCTGCGAAGCCAGCACCTCATCGGAAGAGACTTCCCAGGTGTTAAGGATTTTGCCCTTCAGCGGCATGATCGCCTGATATTCACGATCGCGCGCCTGCTTGGCCGATCCGCCTGCGGAATCCCCTTCCACCAGGAACAGCTCGGTGCGGTTCAGATCCTGCGCGCTACAGTCGGCCAGCTTGCCGGGCAATGCCGGGCCGCTGGTCAGCTTCTTACGCACCACCTTCTTCGCCGCACGCATACGACGCTGTGCGCTGGAGATGGCCAGCTCGGCCAGCATCTCTGCGGCCTGTACGTTCTGGTTCAGCCACAGGCTGAAGGCGTCTTTTACCACGCCGGACACGAACGCGGCGCACTGACGTGACGAAAGGCGCTCTTTGGTCTGGCCGGCGAACTGGGGATCCTGCATCTTCACTGACAGCACGTAAGCGCAGCGATCCCAGATATCTTCCGCCGACAGTTTGACACCGCGCGGCAGAATATTACGGAATTCACAGAACTCGCGCATCGCATCCAGCAGCCCCTGACGCAGGCCGTTGACGTGCGTACCGCCCTGCATGGTCGGGATCAGGTTCACGTAGCTTTCGGTCAGCAGCTCGCCGCCTTCCGGCAGCCACAGCAGCGCCCAGTCTACCGCTTCAATATCACCCGCAAAGGTGCCGACAAACGGCTTCTCAGGCAGCGTAGGCAGGCCGTTTACCGCTTCCATCAGATAATCGGTCAGGCCATCGGCATAGCACCAGGTCTGCTCGGTATTGTTAACTTTATCTTTGAAAACAATCTCAACGCCCGGGCAAAGCACCGCCTTCGCCTTCAGCAAATGGCTGAGACGTGAAACAGAGAAGCGCGGGCTGTCGAAGAAGGAACCATCGGGCCAGAAGCGCACTCGGGTACCGGTGTTACGCTTGCCGACCGTGCCGGTAACGTGCAAATCCTGCACTTTTTCGCCATTTTCAAAAGCCATTTCATAGACTTCAGCATTACGACGAACGGTAACTTCGACTCGCGTTGACAGGGCGTTAACCACCGAAATCCCCACGCCGTGCAGGCCGCCGGAGAACTGGTAGTTTTTGTTAGAGAATTTACCGCCCGCGTGCAGACGGCAGAAAATCAGCTCAACGGCTGGCACCCCTTCTTCAGGGTGAATATCAACCGGCATGCCGCGTCCGTCGTCAATAACTTCCAGCGACTGGTCAGCATGCAGGATCACTTCGACGCGTTTGGCATGGCCCGCCAGCGCCTCATCGACGCTGTTATCGATCACTTCCTGACCTAAATGGTTAGGACGTGACGTATCGGTGTACATTCCCGGACGGCGACGAACGGGTTCAAGGCCGCTGAGTACCTCAATGGAGTCAGCGTTATAGCTGGATTGAGTCATCGTATAAATCTTGGTCGCTAAATGGTTGCCAGGCTCCACGCATCGCTTCAGGCGTCGGACAGGCCCAGGAAGTCGAGGATCGGGGAGAAATGGCGTTCGAATCCGATAAAAGCGTGATTGCCGCCCTCTTCTACCGTCTGGCGGCAGGCGTTGTAATAGTCCAGAGCCTGACGGTAATCGAGCACTTCATCGCCCGTTTGCTGAAGCAGCCAGAGCAAATCTGGTGACTCCAGCGGGTCGATCTGCATCACTTTCAGATCGTAAATGTGGCGTGACTCTAACACATATTGTTGGCCGTTGTACGGGTTCTCGTTGTCGCCCAGATAATCCGCCAGCAGCTCGAAAGGCCGCACGGCAGGATTGACCACCACGGCAGGCAGCAGAAAACACTGCGACAGCCAGGTGGCGTAATAACCGCCCAGCGACGAGCCAACAATGCCAATCGTCTCCCCCGACGAAGAGAGGATATAGTTTTCCAGCATGATGGCCGCTTCGCCAGGAAAAGCAGGCAGTTGCGGAACGTGCACGTTGATTCCCGGATGATGCGCGGCCAGCCAGCGTTGGAACTGAGTGGCCTTGGCTGACTGCGGCGAACTGTTAAAACCGTGCAGATAAAGCAGCGTGGCCATCATCAATATCCTTCGGAATCGAGATTGGGGCTAAAGGCGCGGGTTTGCAGGCGCTCGACCTGCGTTTCAACGCGGCCGTCAGCGTGAAGGTCCAACCAGCGCCAGCCCGGCGCCTCTGAATCAATCGTAAAGCTGGTACAGTGCGGTTTGAACTGGACACAGGTTGAGGGCGTAGCCAGCAGGCGGCGGCCGTTCCAGTCCAGATCCAAATCCTGATGAATATGGCCGCAAAGCAGCGTGGTCGCCAGCGGGTAACGCTTAAGCACCGCTTCCAACATGTGGGAATTGCGCAGGCTGTGCTGATCGAGCCACGTACAGCCGGAAGGCAGCGGGTGATGATGCAACAGCACCAGCGTATGTCGCTCGGGTGCAATCGCCAGCGTTTTCTCCAGCCACTCCAGCTGGTAGTCGCTCAGCTCACCGTGCGGCACGCCAAAGACCTGACTGTCCAGCAGCACGATTTGCCAGTGTTCGCCCACCAGCACATGCTTTTGATCGGCAATTTGCGATTCGGCAAGCGTACTGAACATCGCTGGCTGGAAATCATGGTTGCCCGGCAGCCAGACGCAAGGCGCAGGCAGACGAGCAATGCCCTCAGCGAAATGCTGATAGGCTTCAACGGAATGATCCTGTGCCAGATCGCCCGTGGCGACGATCAAATCATACGGCTGCTGGCAGGCTGAAATGGCCTGCAATACCGCATCAAAACTGGCCCAGGTATTTACCCCCAGCAGCGTTTCGTGTTTACCAGCAAAAAGGTGGGTATCCGTTATCTGTAAAATCCTGACCCGGGCCCCACTTTCCACAGGAAGTTTTAACAGGCTATCCAATCAATGTCCTTAGGGTTAACGCCATCACAGCTTACAGTGACGGATTCAACAAACCGGAACGGCCAGCGCGCCATGCGATAAACAGTAGCGCAGCCAGTCTGCCAGAAACTGGTTTATCTGATGCTTTTCATCACGCTGATGCAGCTTTTTATTGGGATAATCATAGCGTGCTTTAAAGCGATAGATCTGCTGCGTGGAACACACTTCAGCGACCATCGCGTCGTGATACAGACGCACGGACATGGCGGGCAGACTCCAGTAGCTGACAGCCGGCGCGGTTTGTTTGATCTCAACCAGGGTAGTGTATCGTGTTGATTCCTGGATAGTCACTGTGTAGCTGGCACCGTTCACCTGATAAGTAATAGCCTCACCCGCCCGATCTCCTTTCGGCAACAGGCGACGCAGCTGTGCGAAATTCGTTTCGCAGATCCGCATCATTTCGGGAAAATCAGGTACATAGCGCTTCATCATTCGGTTTTCCACTCTTCGCGTAGTTTTTTATAGTGCAGTTCCAGCCATTGCAAGGCGATGACGGAAGCCGCGTTATCTATTTTCCCCTCTTCCACCCATTGATAAGCCTGCTCGCGACTGACCACATGGACAAGAATATCCTCATTCTCTTCCTCCAGACCGTGGTTTCCCTGTGCCACGCTGGCATCCACTTCTCCCACCAGAATCTCCAACCGTTCGCTGGTACCGCCCGGACTCGCCAGATAGCTGAGGACGGGTTTAACACGGGCTGGGGTGATTCCGGCTTCTTCTACTGCTTCACGGCGCGCCACCTGTTCTGGCGTTTCACCGGGTTCAATAACACCGGCGACTAATTCTAACAGCCAGGGCGTTGGGCTGGTGTCAAAAGCCGGAATACGGATCTGTTCAATCAGCACCACTTCGTCTCTGACCGGATCGTAAGGCAGCAGGACCGCGGCGTGACCGCGTTCAAAAACTTCTCTTTCTACCTCTTTACTCATCCCGCCGTTAAACAAGGAATAGCGAAAGCGATAGCGGATAAGCGAAAAAAAACCGCTGTAGAGCGTCTCGCGTGCAATAATTTCTACATCGTTTTTGCCGAAAGTCACTGGGTATTTTTTTTCGTTTTCCATCGTTTCCTCTCTTCTACCGGTGAGACTAAAAATAGGGAAAGTACGGCCTGAACCGCTCAGAGTGTAGTTCTTGATGAATTATTTGAGTAAATTATGGCAACATGGCACTTTCAGCCAACTTATCTGTTTCCTTTACTCTGTTAGAATCGGCGATAATTTTTTTGGCTTACGACAGCGCTACCATAGCAATTTTGCTGCATAACAAGGAATGCAAATGAAGAAACTGCTCCCTTTACTTATCGGCCTGAGCCTGGGCGGCTTCAGCGTCGCCAGCCAGGCGGAAAATCTGCTGCAAGTTTATCAGCAGGCCCGGTTGTCTAACCCCGATCTTCGCAGTTCTGCAGCCGATCGCGATGCCGCCTTTGAGAAAATCAACGAGTCTCGCAGCCCGTTGCTGCCGCAGTTAGGCCTGGGTGCTGATTATACCTATAACAATGGTTATCGCGACAGCAGCGGCCTGCACTCCAATACCACCAGCGGCACGCTGCAGCTGACGCAAACCATTTTTGACATGTCAAAATGGCGCGCCCTGACCCTTCAGGAAAAAACGGCGGGTGTACAGGATGTCACCTACCAGACCGCGCAGCAAACGCTGATCCTGAATACCGCTACTGCCTATTTTAATGTATTAAACGCCATTGATACGCTTTCCTACGTTGAATCGCAGAAACAGTCGATCTATCGCCAGCTGGATCAAACCACACAGCGTTTTAACGTTGGTCTGGTTGCCATCACTGACGTACAGAACGCCCGTTCACAGTACGATACCGTGCTGGCCAACGAAGTCACGGCGCGTAACGATCTGGATAACAATGTCGAAACGCTGCGTCAGGTAACCGGCAACTACTATCCTGGTCTGGCCTCGCTGAACGTTGACCGTTTTCAAACGGAAAAACCTCAGCCGGTTAATGCGCTGCTGAAAGAAGCGGAAAGCCGCAACCTCAGCCTGCTCTCCGCTCGCCTGAACCAGGATCTGGCCCGCGAGCAGATCCGCTATGCGGAAACCGGCCATATGCCAACGCTGGATCTGACCGCTTCATCCGGTTTGTCTAACAGCAAGTACGGCGGGAGCCGCGCCAACAGCGCAGCTTATCAGGACAGTATTAGCGGTCAGAATCAGGTCGGTCTGAGCTTCACTCTGCCGTTATACAGCGGTGGCGCCGTCACCTCGCAGGTAAAACAGGCGCAGTATGCGTATGTTGCAGCCAGCGAGCAGCTGGAAAGCGCTCACCGTACTGCGGTGCAGACCGTGCGTTCATCGTTTAATAACGTGAATGCATCTATCAGCAGCATCAACGCTTACAAGCAGGCCGTTGTGTCTGCGCAAAGCTCTCTGGATGCGATGGAAGCAGGTTATCAGGTCGGGACTCGTACCATCGTTGACGTACTGGACGCTACCACCACGCTGTTTAACGCCAAACAGCAGCTTTCCAATGCGCGCTACAGCTACATGATTAACGAGCTAAACATCAAGTCTGCGCTCGGTACGCTGAATGAGCAGGATCTGGCGACGCTGAACACTCGCCTGGGTAAAGAGGTTCCTACGTCACCGGAAACGGTCGCGCCGGAGAACACGCAGCAGGATGCCGCTGCGGATAATTCTGCGCCCGAAGCAGTGAAAACCAGCGCGGTTGCCCCTGCGGTTAACAGCCCTGCACCCGCCAGCAATAATCGGAATCCTTTCCGCCATTAAAACGTTTGGGGCAGTGCATACTGCCCCTTTTCAGCCATGAACGTATAGCTAAGTAAAGACCCCGCCGACTCGCCCTTCATCGCTTCAATTTCAACCGCTGTTCCCCTATTCTATGCTTACCTTTGGGCACAGGATTGAACAAAATGAAACGGACAAAAACAATTAATCATGCCTCCTTTCGTAAAAGCTGGAGCGCACGTCATCTGACGCCGGTCGCTCTTGCCGTGACCGCGGTCTTTATGCTGGCCGGTTGCGAACAATCGGATGAAACCGTCTCGCTGTATCAAAACGCGGATGACTGCTCAAGCGCCAATCCGGGTAAAAGCGAGCAGTGCACCACGGCATATAACAATGCCAAAAAAGAAGCGGAAAAAACGGCGCCGAAATATGCCAGCCGCGAGGAGTGCGTTGCTGAATTTGGCGAAGGTCAGTGCCAGCAGGCCCCGGCTCAGGCTGGTGTGGGCAGCACAAATGCTGAATCACAGCAGAGCGGCAGCTTCTGGATGCCGTTGATGGCAGGCTACATGATGGGCCGGCTGATGGGCGGCGGTGCGGGCTTTGCTCAGCAACCGTTGTTTACCTCACGCGCACCGGGTAGCCCGGCAAACGGGAAGTTTGTCGATGCCAGCGGTAAAAGCTTTGGAACTGCCACGCCTGGCCGCACGATGACCGTGCCGAAAACAGCACTGGCGCCAAAACCTGCAACGACCAGTACGGTAACGCGTGGTGGCTTTGGCGAAAGCGTTGCTAAACAGTCCACCATGCAGCGCAGCAGCGCCACATCCGGCTCCAGCCGTTCGTTCGGGGGCTGACGGTTAATGAAACGTCGAGCGATTACCGAACGTCCTGACTGGCGTGAAAAAGCCACCGAGTACGGCTTCCGTTTTCATACCATGCACGGAGAACCCTACTGGTGTGAAGACGCTTACTACGAATTCAACCTTCAGCAGATTGAAAAGCTGGAGGATGTGACCAGTGAACTGCATCAGATGTGTTTACAGGTTGTCGATAAGGTGGTCGGTAGCGAAGAGTTACTGGCTAAGTTCCGTATTCCAAAGCATACCTGGGAATTTGTGCGCTCATCCTGGAAAACCAATCAGCCTTCACTTTATTCACGGCTGGATCTGGCCTGGGATGGTCAAACTGACGCAAAACTATTAGAAAACAATGCCGATACGCCAACCTCGCTGTATGAGGCCGCTTTTTTCCAGTGGATTTGGCTGGAGGATCAGCTGCGCGCCGGTAATTTGCCCGCAGGCAGCGATCAGTTCAACAGCTTGCAAGAAAAACTTATCGAACGCTTTGCGGCGCTGCACCAGCAGCATGGCTTTAGCTGGCTGCATTTTGCCTGCTGCCGCGATACGGATGAAGATCGCGGAACAGTACAGTATTTACAGGACTGTGCGGCGGAAGCGGGATTGCCCAGTGAATTCCTGTTTATCGATGAAATTGGTCTTGGCGAAAAAGGTCAGTTTACCGACGTAGACGATCGGGTGATCGGTAATCTGTTTAAGCTTTATCCGTGGGAATTTATGCTGCGGGAAACCTTCTCTACCAAGCTGGAAGATGCTGGCGTGCGCTGGCTGGAACCGGCCTGGAAAAGCATCATCTCCAATAAAGCGCTGCTGCCGATGCTGTGGAAAATGTTCCCTAACCATCCCAACCTGCTGCCCGCTTACTTTGCCGAAGACAACGTGCCCGCGATGGATAAATATGTGGTTAAGCCGCTGTTTTCCCGCGAAGGCGCTAACATCCGCATCGTTGAAAACGGCAAAGAAATTGCCCGGGTAGATGGCCCTTACGGTGAAGAAGGCATGATCGTACAGCAGTTCCATCCGCTGCCTAAGTTCGGCGACAGCTATACGCTAATCGGCAGCTGGCTGATCGACGATCGGCCAGCTGGTATTGGTCTGCGCGAGGATCGCGACCTGATCACGCAGGATCTGTCTCGTTTTTATCCGCATACTTTTGTGGAATAAGCGATCCGGATCGAGTCGGCATGGATGCCGTTTCTTGCCTCAGTCCGGGTTCCTCGCGCCAGCACTACGTCAACAGTCTGTTTTAGCCTACCTGCACCGACAGCATACTTAACGAGGCCATTTCCAGCCCGTCTACCGGTATAGAAACGGCTTCATCTGGCTGGCGAGCGCCCAGCACATACAGTAAAGGTAAATAATGCTCGGGCGTTGGGTTAGATAGCTCAGCCCCGCTGTGCTGCATAAAATTCACCAGCGGATGCTGCTCTGCCGTTCCCTGCCATTGCAGATTATCCCGCACATAATCATTAAACGAAGACGCCCACGGATAAGGCTCCGCATCGCCCTGCCAGCGCGCCATGCGCAGGTTATGCACCACATTACCGCTGGCGACAATCATTATGCCGCGTTCGCGCAGGGCCGCGAGCTTACGCCCCAGCTCATAATGGTATGCGGCTGGCTTCGTGCCATCGACGCTAAGCTGCACGACTGGAATATCCGCCTGCGGATACATTTTTATCAGCACGCCCCATGAACCATGGTCAAAGCCCCATTCCTGATCCAGATGCACATCAACCGGCGACAGCGCTTCTGCCACTTCCTTTGCCAGCGCTGGTGAACCGGGCGCCGGATAATGGGTATCGAACAGCGCCTGAGGAAAACCGCCGAAATCGTGAATAGTGCGCGGCTTTTCCATCGCGGTAACGGCAGTGCCTCTGGTGTACCAGTGAGCCGAAACGGCAATAATCCCTTCAGGGCGCGGCAACGTTTTTCCCAGCTGACGCCAGGTTTGGGTATAGACATTCTCTTCCAGCACATTCATTGGGCTACCATGGCCTAAGAACAGTGCGGGCATACGTGATTGACTCATGATAATCCTCTGAATATTGGCTTAATGAGAATACCTTACGCCCTTTTTTCTGCGGATGAACCCGGATAACCATGATGAAGATCTTCAGGAAATTTGAACGGTAAAAAGACATTTCCTGACGTTACCGGGCGTCAGCTTCTGCTAATGTATAGCAAAGGCTATACTTTTCATTTTTGCGGAGAGAACACCATGTCTGTGCCTTTACTTCTGACTTTACTGGCTGGCGCTGCAACGTTTCTTGGTGCATTTCTGGGCGTGATTGGGCAGAAACCCTCACCCCGGGCGCTGGCTTTTGCACTGGGTTTTGCGGCCGGAATTATGCTGCTGATTTCATTAATGGAGATGCTGCCTGCCGCCCTGCGGGCTGAAGGCATGTCGCCCATTATGGGCTATGGCATGTTTATTATTGGCCTGCTCGGCTATTTTGCTCTCGATCGCCTGCTGCCTCATCAACATCCGCAAGATTTGATGGTGGGAGATAAACCGCCCCGTAATCTGCGACGCACCGCTATCCTGCTGACGTTGGGCATCAGCCTGCACAATTTTCCGGAAGGTATTGCCACTTACGTCACCGCCAGCAGCGACCTGGAACTGGGGCTGGGTATCGCGCTCGCCGTCGCCATTCACAATATTCCTGAAGGACTGGCGGTTGCCGGGCCGATGTACGCCGCAACAGGCTCAAAAAGCAAAGCAATGCTGTGGGCTGGCGTCTCCGGCATGGCGGAAATCCTGGGGGGCGTTCTGGCTTTTTGGCTGCTGGGGCCGCTGATTTCTCCGGTGCTCATGGGTGCCATTATGGCTGCTGTTGCCGGTATCATGGTCGCGCTATCGGTAGATGAGCTGATGCCGCTGGCTCGTGATGTGGCACCTGACGTTAATCCCAGCTATGGCGTATTATCGGGTATGTCAGTGATGGGCTTGAGCTTGACGCTGCTGGAAAGTAGCGGGCTGAGTTAAAAACCGGCGAGTGCGAATCCGGCCTGGTACTTCATCTGGCGGGCTTGAGGAAGAGGATAATAGCTGCGGCGTTTGGCTTAGCCCGACGCCGCATCAATCTTAGCTAGCCTGAAGCGTCTCTTTGCTGCGGCGATACGCAACCAAATCATCAATGGTCACTACCGGCATATCATGCTGTCTGGCAAAAACCACCACTTCCGGGGCATGCGCCATGGTGCCATCATCATTGGTCAGTTCACACAGCACGCCTGCGGATTTGAAACCGGCCAGCGTAACCAAATCAATTGTGGCTTCCGTATGGCCGCCGCGGGTCAGTACGCCACCATTGCGAGCACGCAGTGGGAATACATGGCCAGGCCGGTTCAAATCGGATGGCTTAGCGCCATCGGCTACAGCTGCACGAATAGTGGTGATGCGATCCGCTGCTGAAACACCCGTTGTCACGCCTTCGGCTGCTTCGATAGTGACGGTGAAGCCCGTACCGTATGAGCTGGTGTTGTTCTCCACCATCATCGGTAATTCAAGCTCACGAAGACGCTCTTCGGTCAGGCAAAGGCAAACAATGCCGCTGCCATGACGAATAGTCAGTGCCATTTGTTCAACGGTCATGGTTTCTGCAGCGAAGATCATATCCCCTTCATTTTCGCGATCTTCGTTATCTAACACCATCACACCACGGCCTGCACGCAAAGCGGCAATAGCCCGTTCTACACGCTGTTCCGGCGTGCCAAATTCAGAAAGAAGCGTCTGATTCATGGTAAATAAACCTTTATTTTGTATGGGTTACCAGAATCAGGGCGTGCTTAGGAGTGCAGTAAATAACGGCGAGGCAGGCAAAAGCCCGTCAGGAAACGTTACCCTCTCCCATCCGGACTCTAACCGTCGGCCCCGGAATCACACCGGATCTGCTGACCTTCAAACCGGCAGGTCTGAAGCGCTCGCGGGCTTTCAGCCGTAGCTGATTTACCGCCGGTGGGGAATTTCGCCCCGCCCTGAGAATAAGCCTGATTACTATAGCGCCGAAAAAATGGCAGAGCAACGAACAAAACGTGCAAATAGTTACCCATTTTGCGGCTTTACCGATTTCGGGTTTATCCTTTCAGGTTATGGCATTACACTTAAAGAAACTTTGCCGCTACCAGGAAGCCGCCATGATTGACCCGAAAAAAATTGAACAACTTGCCCGTCAGGTTCATGACTCTATGCCAAAAGGGATCCGCGAATTTGGCGACGACGTTGAGAAAAAAATCCGCCAGACTTTGCAGTCACAGCTGACTCGTCTGGATCTGGTAAACCGTGAAGAGTTTGACGTGCAGACTCAGGTACTGTTGCGTACCCGTGAGAAGCTGGCCGCACTGGAACAGCGTATTGCCGAGCTGGAGAGCCGTAATGTAAACCAGGCGTCAGCACCGGCCCAGGCACCTGCGCCAGCAGAAGTGATTAAAACAGAAGATATGCCGTAATAAATCAGGGGGCGATCTGCATCGTCCCCTGAACATTCATCCTGCCCGTCAGTTTTTCGACTGAATGGCCTTGATGATATTACTGGTTGAAATGCCGTCCTCAAAATTAAGTACCCGCACTTCCCCGCCATTTGCCCAGACTTCCTGGCTACCGGCAATCTCTTCCGGCTTGTAATCTCCGCCTTTCACCAGCAGATCGGGCAGGATATCGGCAATCACGCGCTGCGGCGTATCTTCTTCAAACGCCACAACCCAGTCGACGGCTTCCAACGCACCCAGCACAATCATGCGATTTTCCAGCGGATTGATGGGACGGCTCTCGCCCTTAAGGCGTTTGGTGGAAGCATCGCTGTTAACCGCGACAATCAGTCTGTCACCGAGTTTGCGTGCGTTTGCCAGATAGGAAACGTGACCGGCGTGCAGGATATCGAAGCAGCCATTGGTCATCACCACCTTTTCACCGCGACGGCGCGCCAGCACGACGGCCTCTTTCAGCTGAGCTTCTGTCATCACGCCAAAACCCGCTTCCGGGCGAGCACGAATGGCGTTTTCCAGTTCGACGGTAGAAACGGTTGAGGTGCCCAGCTTGCCAACGACAACGCCAGCTGCGGCATTGGCCAGGAAACAGCTCTCTTCCAGCGTGTTTCCTGCTGCTAATGCCGCCGCCAGTACGCCAATCACCGTATCGCCAGCACCGGTAACGTCATAAACTTCCTGCGCCTGAGTCGGCAGATGGAACGGCGCTTTGCCCGGTTGCAGCAGGGTCATGCCGTTTTCTGAACGCGTCACCAGCAAAGCGGACAGCTCGAACTGCTGCATCAGTGCCATGCCACGTTCCACGATCTCCGCTTCGTCTTTACACTTGCCGACAACGGCTTCGAACTCGGAGAGATTTGGCGTCAGAATGGTCGCCCCGCGATAGCGCTCAAAATTAGTGCCTTTAGGATCGACCAGTACCGGCACTTTGGCTTCTCTGGCAATGGCAATAATACTTTTTACGCTGGCGAGCGCGCCTTTGGCATAGTCAGAAAGTACCAGCGCACCGCTGGCAGGCAGAGCCTGACGGATGCGTGCATGTAGGGGTTCAACATCCACCCCTTCAAAGCCTTCTTCAAAATCCAGGCGGATCAGTTGCTGGTTACGCGACAGCACGCGCAGCTTGGTAATGGTGGGATGTGTTGCTACCGAGACAAAGTCACACTGCACGTTAACATCCGTCAACGTTTCGTTTAGTGCCCGCGCGGCATCATCCACGCCGGTCAGTCCAACCAGGCGCGAGTGGGCACCTAATGAGGCAATATTCATCGCCACGTTAGCCGCCCCGCCAGGACGTTCTTCCACGTTGTCTACCTTTACCACCGGCACCGGCGCTTCAGGAGAAATACGGCTGGTTGGGCCGTACCAGTAGCGATCCAGCATCACGTCGCCAACAACCAGAACACCCGCACGGTTAAAATCGGGCAGCGTAATTTTCATTCCAGACACTCCAGGCTGCATCAAAAAATAATGCGCGCGATGATAGCACATGCAGCTTGTCACGCACATTTACCCTTCACAAACGTGCGTTCAGTCGCCGAACCAACGCTGCCAGCTGGCGTTTACCACCGCTTGTTCCGTACTGAATGCCTCTGGCGCAACCTGACCCGGCAATGCCTGCAATGCCAGATGATGGAGCTCGTCCCGCAGAGTAACATAGGCTTGCGTCAAGGCGCTGGCTTCGGCTGCCTCCATGCGCCCGTTGCTGGCCATCAGTGCCAGGATCCGCACATTGTCAGACCAGCGCGTCAGTTCCGGCTCTTCTGCGGCGTATCCCAGCACCAGATATTGCGTAATGAATTCAATGTCGGTAATACCGCCGCGATCGGCCTTAATATCCCAGCGTCCTTTGTGTTTGTTTCCCAGATGCGAACGCATTTTTTCACGCATTTCACGCACCTCGGTTTTGAGTTTTTCCGCTTCGCGCGGGAGACACAAGATTCCCCGGCGAATGTCATTAAATCGTTGGCTTAACGCAGCGTCGCCAAACACGATACGTGCGCGAACCAGCGCCTGATGTTCCCATGTCCAGGCTTCATTACGCTGATAATCATCAAAGGCATCGAACGTGCTGACCAACATGCCTGCCGCGCCTGATGGCCTTAGCCGCGCATCGACTTCGTAAAGGATGCCTGATGAGGTTCGGGTACTGAACAAATGCATAACTCGCTGAGCGAGGCGCAGATAAAACTGTCTGCCATCAATGCTCCGCTCGCCGTCCGTTATTGCTTCAACCGGGCAGTCATGCAGGAAAACTAAATCCAGATCCGAACTGTAGCCCAGCTCCCAACCGCCCAGTTTGCCATAACCGATAACCGCAAAACCGCGCTGCTGCGGATCGCTGAGGTGCGAGGGGCGCCCGTAACGCTGCACCATCATTTGCCAGGCCTGCTGCACCACCTGTTCGATCATCGCCTCGGCCAGCCAGGTCAGGTGATCGCTAACCTTCATGACCGGTAGCGTACCCGCAATGTCGGCGGCGGCAATGCGCAGATGTTGAGCCTGTTTAAACTGGCGCAGTGCTTCCAGCTGCTGCTCTTCATCTTCTTCAGGAATACGCAGCAGATACTGGCGCAGCTCATCGCGATAGGCGTCCGTTGCCGTTGGTTGGTAAAGGGTTGCAGGATCCAGTAATTCATCCAGCAGCAGCGGATAACGCGCCAGCTGGCTGGCGATCATTGGAGACGCCGCGCACAGCCGGATCAGGTGTTTTAATGCACCATGATATTCCGTCAACAGCTCAAGATAGGTTGTTCGCGTAACGATTCCCAACAGCAGCGGGGTGAGCCGACTGAGTGTCATATCAGCATCATCGCGCGGGCACACCTCACAAAGCAGACGCGGCATTAGCTGATCCAGCGCGTGGCGACCGCGTGGCCCAATGGTCCGTTTGTCTACGTCCTGACGAAACTCAGCAATCGCCTGCAAAAGACGCTGCCGCGCCGGGGCGTCCAGATGTGGAACCAGCGGTGCCAGGTCATCTTCTTCCAGGCGGTCCTGCCAGAGTACGCCATATTCATCAGCTTCTTTATTTTCGCCCACTTCCGGCGTGTCATCGCCGATCAATTCATCGAAAATCGCCCGCACGGCAGCCATATGCAGCTCAAGCCGCGTATGGAGTTGTGCCCATGAGTTCATGCCCATTGCCCAGGCCAACCGCGCGCGGTTAAGCTCATCTTCTGGCAGCGTCTGCGTCTGTTCGTCGGCAATACTTTGCAGCAGATTTTCCAGGCGACGCAGAAAGAGATAGGCTTCGCCCAGCTGGCTTACCTGTTCAGCAGGCAACAAATTGAGCTCGCCGATAGCTTCCAGCGTAGGCAGTAAGGATCGCAGCTGAAGCGCTCGCTCACGGCCACCACGAATGAGCTGAAAAACCTGCACGATAAACTCGGTTTCACGAATTCCACCCGCACCCAGCTTAATATTGTCGGTCAGTCCACGTCGCCTGACTTCTCGTGCAATCATGCTTTTCATGTTGCGCAGCGACTGGATGACGCTGAAATCAATATAGCGACGATAGATAAATGGCCGCAGCATTTGCTGAAGCTCCTGGCTCCAGCGATCGTCCGCACCGCCCATCAGACGTGCTTTTACCATCGCATAGCGTTCCCAGTCGCGCCCCTGCTCCTGATAATAATCTTCCAGCGCAGCGAAACTCAGCACCAGCGGGCCGCTGTCGCCGAACGGACGTAGCCTCATGTCAACGCGATAAACAAAGCCATCGACGGTAGGCTGATCCAGCACCTTGATCAGCCGCTGTCCGAGTCGGGTAAAGAATTGCGCATTATCCAGCTCGCGACGACCGCCGCGCGTCGTACCGTTTTCCGGCCAGGTAAAAATGAGGTCAATATCAGAAGAAAAATTCAGTTCGCCCCCGCCCAGCTTACCCATGCCGAGGATCAGCAACGGCTGCGGCTCCCCCTCAGCATTAACTGGCGTGCCGAATTCCTTGCAGCAGGCTTGCCATAGCCAGTCACGGGCCGCAACGATCAACGTTTCAGCCAGCACGCTCAGCTGCTGTAACGAAGCCGCCGTATCACCGCCGCGAGTCTGCATCCAGGCGATACGCGTTAGCATATGCCGCCTGAACAGACGCAGCTCGCGCATCAACGCTGCTTCATCCTCTACCGGCGCGAGTTTTTCCCGTAGCCAGCCAGCATAGTGTTGCCATTCATCAGGCTCCGGCGCCTTGTCGCGCAGCGCCTGCCACCATTCAGAATGGCGTGCGAGGCTCTCACGAACAAAATCACTGAATACCAGCACCGTTTGCTCAGAGGTGCTTAACTCACCCCATTCGGCGCTTAGCTGGTTTGCCTGCTCCGCCAGCAGCGGTGGCAATGGCAGCGAGGATGAAGGCAACATAATGACTCCCTGTAAGGTGATGTCAGACAGCAACGACGGCGGCGGCGATCAGACGCGACCGTTTTTCCAGAAAACAGGCTGCTTCAGTGCCTGACGGCTCCAGGTTTCCAGCCAGGCATCCTGTTTGTTTTCGATGGCGTGAGCCAGCTGCTCCCATTCATGAAGCCAGGCTGCTACGGCTGCTTCATCGTAAGCGCCCGCTAACAAACGCGCTGCCAGCAGCTGACGAGTCAGACGCCCCAGCTTGTCCTGATATTCATTTTGCTGGCGGATTTGCCCAAAGGTTTCTTTCAAATCGGCAGAGACGCGACCAAGCATGATATCGCTGAAGCGTTTAAACGAGCCTTGCAGTTTGGCATCGGCTTTCGCATCTATAAACTCGCGCCAGCGCTCGGACGCAATCCAATGAGTAAGTGCTAACTGGGTCTGTAACCAAAGCGGACTGAAGCACAACGTTTCCGCCTGTAAAGCTTCTGCCGTTAACGCCTCGTCCAGCGCTACCAGCTTCTGTCGCAGATCGCTGCTGGCCTTTCGCGGCACCAGCGCACCAAACAGCGTAAAGGCCTGACGCAGCGTTTCCAGCGCCTGGCGTATTTCGTGCAAAGCAGCATGATTACCGCGCAGCCACAGCTCTTCATGATACTGCCACTGGCTTAAGGCCAGCGTGAAAGCGCTGCGCATACCTTCTTCCACGGTCGCTTTCGGTTTTAGTTTTAAGACCGGCAGCGGATGCAGTTCACGCTGTGGATTGCCCTGTGCCAGCGCATAGCCGCGCGCCGCCTTGCTTAAACTGCCCAGGCGCAAACCGCCCATTTCGACCAGTTCCGCAGCAAAGGCAAGCAGGTCATCACGCTCGCCCGATTTGAGTTCAAGCTCGATTTCGTTCAGCGGCTCAGCCTGCTCACCGGCACGCACTTCTCCCTGGTCAAATGCAACTTCTATCTCGCTGTTCAGGTAAGTGACCACCCACTTTTCACGAATGAAGTGGGTGCTGAAAAGTGGGTGCAGCTGCTGTTGTAGCGCCGCTAAATCACAGTTTTCAGGCCAGATTTCTGTCGGCAGCTGTGCAATATCCAGTTCGGGCTTTTGCAGCGGCACATTATATTCCGGGCGCTGATGCAATCCGCCCACGCTCTGCCCGGCGGTTTTAAGCGTCATTTCATAACTGTCGCCATAGCCGCGGATGCGCAGGCCCATATCCCAGCGGCGAAGCTGACGGTTTTCTGTCTCAAAGTAAATATTGGTCAGCTTTTGCGGCGCGGCATGCTGGTTCGGCCAGGCCGCCATCCGTGAGGAAAGTTTTTCGGCTGCTTCAGGTGAGGCGATGAACTTTAATTCAATTTCGATGGTCATATTTTCTTAATCAGTTAGTTACCGGTACGATAGTGACATTCAGGTCTGATTATCCCTTACAGGTCCCGGCTTTTTTTCGCTTACGGCAGGTCGCATGGCCGGGATCAGACAGTTATGACGAGAAGAGTAATGCACAATCCCCCAGGCTGTCCTGGCTTTCTTAAAGCGATGCGCGCCGCCTCGTAGCGATTTGAGACCAGGATAGTTCTCATTCAGCTTTATGCGAGCCAGCTCCAGACTGTGCCATTACTTTTTTCCTGCACTCACGTAAAAAAGATATCGAATGAAAAAAACGCATTTTATTGGCCTCACTTTACTCACTTTTAGCGTAGCAGCATCCGTACATGCCGAAGAAAAACGCTATATTTCTGATGAGCTTTCCACCTGGGTTCGCAGCGGGCCGAGCGACAGCTACCGTCTGGTTGCTACCCTGAATGCGGGCGAACAGGTCGCTTTGCTGCAAACCAATGACGAAACCCATTACGGCCAGATCCGCGATGCCAGCGGTCGTACCGCCTGGATCCCCCTGACGCAGCTTAGCCAGCAACCGAGCCTGCGTACGCGCGTTCCGCAGCTGGAGCAGCAGGTAAAAGATCTGACCGATAAACTGGCGAACATTGACGGCAGCTGGAACCAGCGCACCGCCGAGATGCAGAAAAAAGTCGCCGGCAGTGATGATGCGATCAACAGCCTGAAAGCTCAGAATCAAAAGCTGAAAAATGAGCTGGTGGTGGCGCAGAAGAAGGTGAATGCTGCCAATGTTCAGCTGGATGACAAACAGCGCACCATTATTATGCAATGGTTTATGTACGGCGGCGGTGTAGCGGGTGTGGGCCTGCTGCTTGGGCTGCTGCTGCCGCATATGATCCCGAGCCGCAAGAAAAAAGATCGCTGGATGAACTGATTTTCCCGTCTGGTTGTATTCAGGGCATCTTCCGATGCCCTTTTTCGCATGCCTGCGCAAAGGCCGGCCTCTTCGCAACGCTATGACAGCTTCTACACTTTACGTATGATGCCTGAAACGTTTAATCCAGGAGTGTGTAGTGAAGACTTACCTTGTCGGTGGCGCGGTACGCGATGCCCTGCTGAATTTACCGGTCAAAGACAAAGATTGGGTCGTGGTTGGCGCTTCGCCCGAAGAGATGCTGACGCTGGGCTATGAACAGGTTGGCCGCGATTTCCCCGTTTTTCTTCATCCCGAGACCCATCAGGAATATGCGCTGGCTCGTACCGAACGCAAAAGCGGCAGCGGCTACACCGGCTTTGTCTGCTACTCCGCGCCGGACGTCACCCTTGAGCAGGACTTGCAGCGCCGCGATCTGACCATCAATGCCATAGCGCAGGATGATGATGGCAATTATTACGATCCCTATGGCGGTCGCGATGATATCCAGCAACGCCAACTGCGCCATGTCTCCGAGGCTTTTAAGGAAGATCCCCTGCGGGTGCTGCGTGTCGCCCGTTTCGCGGCGCGATTCGCCCATCTCAATTTTGTTGTTGCCACTGATACTCAGGCACTGATGCGCTGGATGGTCGAAAGCGGCGAGCTGAATGCGCTGACGCCTGAACGCGTCTGGAAAGAGACCGAAAAGGCGCTGGAGACCCGCAATCCCCAGGTCTATTTTCAGGTCTTACGGGATTGTGGTGCATTAGCCGTGCTTTTCCCGGAGCTGGACAACCTGTACGGCATCCCCGCCCCGGCGAAATGGCATCCCGAAATCGACACGGGCATCCATACGCTGATGACGCTCGCGATTGCCGCCCAGCTCACTGAAGATATTGCCGTGCGCTTCGCTACCCTTTTCCACGATGTTGGCAAGGCGCTGACGCCGCCGGAAAAATGGCCGAGCCATCATGGTCATGGCCCTGCTGGCGTCCCGCTGGTTGAGCATCTTTGTCAGCGATTGCGGGTGCCGAATGCATTGCGTGATTTGGCACTGCTGGTGACGGAATTTCATGATCTGGTGCATACCGTTGACCGCCAGAGTCCGGAAACGCTGGTGGCGCTGTTTGACCGCATTGATGCCTGGCGTAAACCCCAGCGCGTTGAGCAACTGGCCCTGACCAGCGAAGCAGACGCGCGTGGGCGTACCGGTTTCGAAAACAATGCGTATCCGCAAGGCGATTATCTGCGTAAAGCGTTTGAAATCGTTCTGAACGTCTCGACCAAAGAGGTTGTTGCCGCAGGTTTTAAAGGCGCTGAAGTCAGAGAAGAATTATCGAGAAGGCGTATCAAGGCGTTAGGTGACTGGCAGGTAGCAAAGGCTTAAGCAACGAGCCGGACTCATCCATCCGGCTCGTTCTGCATTAACTAGACAAAGATCATGTAAACCGCAGCCGCCACAATGAAGCGGTAGATGGCAAACGGCACAAAGGAGATGCGCTGAATCAGCTTCAGGAACACCTTGATGGCAATCAGCGCCACGATAAAGGCGGTAATAAAGCCGGTGGCGAACATCGGGAAGTCAGCCATCGACAGGAAGGCGATGCTTTTATACAGATCCAGCACCGTTGCTCCCATCATCATTGGCACCGCCAGGACGAAGGAGAACTCCGCTGCCGCATAGCGACTGACGCCCATCAGCATCCCACCAGAGATGGTCGCTCCTGAACGGGAGAAGCCCGGCCACAGCGCCAGGCACTGGAAGCAGCCGATGATAAAGGCCTGACGATAGGTCATATCATCAATGCCAACCGCTTTCGGCTGTTTTGGCTTCAGGAACTCCGCAGCCAGCAGCAGCACACCGCCGACGACCAGGGCATACATCACGTTGACTGGATTAAATAACGTTTTGATTTTGTCGTGAAACACCAGACCAACCACGACCGCCGGGATCATTCCCAACAGAATATGGATCAGGGTTAAATGGCCTTTGCCGGTGCCTTCGTGCGGTACTTTACCGAAATGGATACCGATCAGGCCAAACAGGCGTCGCCAGAACATCACGACGACAGCCAGGATGGAGCCCAGTTGGATAACCACTTCAAAAGTATCGGCTTTATCGCCTTCAAACCCTAACAGATGACCGACAATGATCATGTGTCCGGTGGAAGAGACGGGAAGAAATTCCGTCAGCCCTTCAACAATACCCAGTATGGCTGCCACCCACAGCTGATGAATATCTGCCATCTACTCTACCCCTATCCGTATAAAAACCATTAAAAAGGCGGTAGCTCGTGCGCTACCGCCGAAATTGTGCCCACATTGGGTTAGGCCAATCTTAGAGACCCATAATGTGGTTTGGTTTCACTGTGATGGCAATCACAATGCTCTTATTTCGGAATAGTCCCTCGTTGAATGATGACGCCTACCTGATGCGCCTGTGCAACCGCGCCCGGCTTGCTGAGTTTGATGCGAACCCAGGGAGAGTTAAATCGCTGCATTAGCAGAGTGGCGACCTCTTCCGCGACGCGCTCAACCAGTGCAAATTTGCCGCCGGCCACGTGATTAATGATGGCTTCACTGACGTCGGCATAGCTCAGGCAGTCAGCGACGTCATCACTGGCGGCGGCTCGGCGATTGTCCCAGGCCATTTCGACATCGAACACCAGCTTTTGTGAAATAGTCTGTTCCCAGTCGTAAACACCAATCGTGGTGATGACGGAGAGTTGTTCAATAAATACGATATCCATGATGGCAGTCTCTGTTTTTGTGGTTGCCGGATACCACTTCCGGCGGTTTATGCGTATTATCCACGGATGAAGAGATCAAAACGACCCCTGGAAGGCGGAACGGTGTTATGAGTGTATTCGCGCTTGGTATGATTTTTTTCGCGTATCTGTGCGGCTCCATTTCCAGCGCGATTCTGGTTTGCCGAATGTTCGGATTACCCGACCCGCGTCAGAATGGATCTGGCAACCCTGGTGCGACAAATGTGTTGCGCATCGGCGGCAAAATACCCGCACTGACCGTACTGATTTTCGACGTCCTTAAGGGGATGCTGCCGGTCTGGCTGGCTTATCATTACGGCCTCTCTCCTTTCTATCTTGGCCTGATCGCCATTGCCGCCTGTCTGGGCCACATCTATCCGGTGTTTTTCCATTTTAAAGGCGGCAAAGGGGTAGCGACGGCATTTGGCGCGATTGCGCCGATTGGCTGGGATTTGACCGGACTGATGACCGGCACCTGGCTGTTGACCGTGTTGCTGAGCGGCTATTCTTCGCTTGGCGCCATCATTAGCGCCCTGATTGCGCCGTTTTATGTCTGGTGGTTTAAGCCCCAGCTGACTTTTCCGGTGGCGATGCTGTCGTGTCTGGTGCTGTTACGCCATCACGATAATATTCAGCGGCTGTGGCGCGGTCAGGAGACAAAAATCTGGAAGAAGAAAAAGCGGAACAAGCCCGAAGAAGAGTAGTGCTTCAGCGTGGCGGCAGGCTTCTGCCTGATGAATCATTTAAAACGCGCCATCACATCATGGCGCGTTCTGTTTAGTCGTGATGCAGCGGAGAAAGCTCTGCCAGCGGCCAGCGAGGACGTACGGTAACGCTCAGCTCGCCGTGGGTTCCGTCCTTCAAACGCACCATTCCCGCATAAGCGATCATCGCGCCGTTATCGGTACAAAACTCAGGACGCGCATAAAACGCCTCACCACCGCGAGCCTGCATCACTTCTGCCATTTTGGCACGAAGCGTCCGGTTAGCACTGACGCCTCCCGCAATAACCAGCCGCTTAAAGCCGGTTTGCTCGAGCGCTCGTTTACATTTGATCGCCAGCGTATCGACAACGGCATCTTCAAATGCCCGAGCGATATCAGCACGGGTCTGATCGTCATCGCTGTTTTCACGGATGGTATTGGCCGCGAAGGTTTTCAGCCCGGAGAAACTGAAATCCAGGCCAGGGCGATCGGTCATTGGACGAGGGAAAACAAAGCGTTTTGCCACCCCCTGCTGCGCCATTTTTGACAGCAGCGGACCGCCAGGATAGTCAAGGCCGAGCAGCTTCGCCGTTTTATCGAACGCCTCGCCAGCCGCATCATCAACGGATTCGCCCAGCAGCGTGTATTCGCCAATGCCGGTGACGCCAATCAGCTGAGTATGGCCGCCCGAAACCAGCAGCGCGACAAACGGAAACTCAGGCGGATTCTCTTCCAGCATCGGTGCCAGCAGATGTCCTTCCATATGGTGGACAGGGATGGCCGGGACGTCCCAGGCAAAAGCCAGCGAGCGACCGATCGTTGCGCCGACCAGCAACGCACCGACCAGACCGGGCCCGGCAGTATAAGCCACCGCGTCAATGTCTTGTGCCTTCAGGCCCGCTTCTTTCAAAGCGGCCTGGATTAACGGCACGGTTTTACGCACGTGATCGCGCGAAGCCAGTTCCGGTACCACACCGCCGTAATCGGCATGCAGTTTGACCTGGCTGTAAAGTTGGTTAGCGAGCAAGCCGGTGGCATCGTCGTAAATCGCGATACCGGTTTCATCGCAGGAAGTTTCTATTCCGAGTACACGCATGGCATTTTTACCTCATTCTTGCGGCGCGCAGTGTAGCATGAAGGCCAGACTTACGGCGGCAATTTTCCGTGCGGAACCGATGACTATTTGATGTACAAAGGGAAAATACTTTCGCAGCAGTTGGTTGATTAGTGTATAATCATCCGCCTGAAAAAACCGGCAGCGGCACAGGCGCATCTGTTGGTGACATTATGCTATGGTGCTTTACAACGCAGCCTGTGTTGGAGTAAAATTCCGCACCATTTTGAAACAAGCTGGCACTGACGTCAGCAACAAAACCGAATTTATCGAGGTGAGAGTTACATGCCGGTAATTAAAGTACGTGAAAACGAGCCATTTGACGTAGCACTGCGTCGCTTCAAGCGTTCTTGCGAGAAAGCAGGCGTTCTGGCTGAAGTTCGTCGTCGTGAGTTTTATGAAAAACCTACTACCGAACGTAAGCGCGCTAAAGCGTCTGCAGTAAAACGCCACGCGAAGAAACTGGCTCGCGAAAACGCACGCCGCACTCGTCTGTACTAATCTTTGAGGGCTTGCCCTCACGCTTGACAGACAAGTAGTAGTATACAAGGCCGTGCTTTCCGAAAGGAATGCGCGGCTTGTTCTCGTTTATGAGCTGATAAACCGGGGCTTATGGCTGGACGAATTCCACGCGTTTTTATCAATGACTTGCTGGCACGCACGGACATCGTGGATCTGATCGATGCGCGCGTAAAGCTTAAAAAGCAGGGCAAGAATTATCACGCGTGCTGTCCTTTCCATAATGAGAAAACCCCCTCTTTCACCGTGAACGGCGAAAAGCAGTTTTACCATTGCTTCGGCTGCGGAGCACACGGTAACGCCATTGATTTCCTGATGAATTACGACCGTCTGGAATTTGTGGAAAGCATTGAAGAGCTGGCAACGCTGTACGGCCTTGAAGTGCCCTATGAAAGCGGTACGGGCCCCAGCCAGCTTGAACGGCACCAGCGGCAGAGTTTGTATCAGCTGATGACCGGACTGAGCGAGTATTACCAGCAGTCGCTTTCCCAAAATCAGGCAGCAGGCGCACGTGAGTATCTGGCGCAGCGTGGGCTCAGTGATGAAGTCATTAAACACTTTTCCATCGGCTTTGCTCCGGCAGGCTGGGACAATGCGTTAAAACGCTTTGGCCGCAGTCAGGATGACCGCCAGTCGCTAAGCGATGCCGGAATGCTGGTCACTAACGACCAGGGCCGCAGTTACGATCGCTTCCGTGAACGGATAATGTTTCCCATTCATGACAAGCGCGGGCGAGTAATAGGATTTGGTGGGCGCGTGCTGGGCGATGCGCTGCCAAAATATTTAAACTCCCCGGAAACCGATATTTTCCATAAGGGCCGTCAGTTATACGGTCTTTATGAAGCTCAAAAGCATCATCCTGAACCCGCGAAACTGTTGGTGGTGGAAGGCTACATGGACGTAGTAGCGCTGGCACAATTCGGTATTGATTATGCCGTGGCGTCGCTGGGCACTTCTACTACGCCTGAGCACATTCAACTTCTCTTCCGCACAACCGACAATGTGATCTGTTGCTATGACGGCGACAGAGCGGGCCGGGAAGCAGCATGGCGTGCGCTGGAAACCGCATTACCTTACATGAATGACGGTCGTCAGCTACGCTTTATGTTTCTGCCCGATGGCGAAGACCCGGATACGCTGGTGCGTAAAGAAGGAAAAGAGGCGTTTGAAGCGCGGATGGAACAGGCTATGCCGCTTTCCGCCTTCTTATTTGACACGCTGATGCCACAGGTTGATTTGCGTTCTCCGGATGGGCGCGCGCAGCTGAGTACGCTGGCACTGCCGTTGATTAGCCAGGTCCCAGGCGAAACGCTGAGGATCTATCTGCGTCAGGAGCTTGGCAACAAGCTGGGAATTTTGGACGACAGCCAGCTGGAAAAACTGTTGCCAAAACAGGGTGAGAACGCGAAACCGCCTAAGCAGCCCCAGCTAAAACGCACAACCATGCGTATACTCATTGGGCTGCTGATTCAGAATCCCGATCTGGCAACAATGGTACCGTCACTGGAAGGATTAGGAAATTCTGAGCTGCCTGGCTTTACGCTGTTTGTTGAGTTAGTCGGCACCTGCGTTGCGCATCCTGGCCTGACTACGGGACAGCTACTAGAGTTATATCGCGGAACAAAATTTAGTCAGAGCCTTGAAACACTGGCTACATGGAACCACATGATCGTAGAAGATGAAGTGGAAACCATGTTTAAGGACTCGCTGGCCAGTATGTACGACGCCGCCCTGGAACGCAGGCTGGAAGAATTAATAGCCCGCGACCGTACTCATGTACTCAACGCAGACGAGCGGCGTGAGTTCTGGACGCTGAGTCAGGCTTTAAAGAAACAGTAATAAACCAATTTAAACGCGACGACGATTTGGTTTAACAGCTTTAAGAAGCGATTGTCGCAGTCAGTTTGAACGGTGCCAGCGCACAGCACCCGCAGCGTACTTTACTACGTGAGGACGGCGAGCACGGTCAGCGTTCAAAATGGCAAGATCGAGCGCTTCGAACACAATTCAAGCGGCTTAAGTGCCGAACTTCCGCCAGGTTGAACCTGGCAGCCGCCACGATGGGCAGCGGCAATAATCCAACGCCCTCACTGTTATTGTTGGCTGCTTAAGCTTAGCCGACCAACACCAATCTAATTTAACAGAAGTGTGGATACCGTCTTATGGAGCAAAACCCGCAGTCACAGCTGAAGCTGCTTGTCACCCGTGGTAAGGAGCAAGGCTATCTGACCTATGCCGAGGTCAATGACCATCTGCCGGAAGATATCGTCGACTCCGATCAGATCGAAGACATCATCCAGATGATCAACGACATGGGCATACAGGTTGTGGAAGAAGCACCTGATGCCGACGATCTGATGCTGAATGAAAACAGCAGCGATACGGATGAAGATGCTGCCGAAGCGGCTGCTCAGGTGCTATCCAGCGTTGAATCGGAAATCGGACGCACAACTGACCCGGTGCGCATGTACATGCGTGAAATGGGTACCGTTGAACTGCTGACGCGCGAAGGCGAAATCGACATCGCGAAACGCATCGAAGACGGTATCAACCAGGTACAGTGTTCCGTTGCTGAATATCCTGAAGCCATCACCTATTTGCTGGAGCAGTACGATCGCGTTGAAGCGGGCGAGGCTCGCCTGTCTGATATGATCACCGGTTTTGTCGATCCAAACGCAGAAGAAGAAATGGCACCTACGGCAACACACGTAGGGTCTGAACTTTCTGAAGAAGAGCGTGACGACGACGAAGACGAAGATGAAGAGTCCGACGACGACAGCGCTGACGATGACAACAGCATCGATCCTGAACTGGCACGCGAGAAGTTCGGCGACCTGCGTACGCAGTACGAGAAAGCGCGTACGGTCATTAAGGCCAAAGGCCGCAGCCACGCAGATGCGATTGCTGAAATCCAGAATCTGTCAGACGTCTTCAAACAGTTCCGCCTGGTGCCGAAGCAGTTCGACTACCTGGTGAACAACATGCGTACCATGATGGATCGCGTTCGTACTCAGGAACGTATCATCATGAAGCTGTGTGTTGAAATCTGTAAGATGCCGAAAAAGAACTTCATTACGCTGTTCACCGGTAATGAAACCAGCGAAACCTGGTTCCAGGCAGCGCTGGCAATGAACAAGCCGTGGTCAGAAAAGCTGAAAGACGTAACCGAAGACGTTCAGCGCGGCCTGACCAAGCTTTCGCAGATTGAAGAAGAAACCGGCCTGACCATTGAGCAGGTAAAAGACATTAACCGTCGCATGTCTATCGGCGAAGCGAAAGCGCGTCGTGCGAAGAAAGAGATGGTTGAGGCTAACCTGCGTCTGGTTATCTCTATCGCCAAGAAGTACACCAACCGTGGCCTGCAGTTCCTTGATCTGATCCAGGAAGGTAACATCGGTCTGATGAAAGCGGTGGATAAGTTTGAATACCGTCGTGGTTATAAGTTCTCTACTTATGCTACCTGGTGGATCCGTCAGGCTATTACCCGCTCCATCGCTGACCAGGCGCGCACCATTCGTATTCCGGTGCATATGATTGAGACGATTAACAAGCTCAACCGTATTTCTCGTCAGATGCTACAGGAAATGGGGCGTGAGCCAACGCCGGAAGAGCTGGCCGAGCGTATGCTGATGCCGGAAGATAAAATCCGTAAAGTGCTGAAAATTGCCAAAGAGCCGATCTCCATGGAGACGCCGATTGGTGATGATGAAGATTCACATCTGGGCGATTTTATCGAAGATACCACGCTGGAGCTGCCGCTGGATTCTGCCACCTCCGAGAGCCTGCGTTCAGCAACTCATGACGTGCTGGCTGGCCTGACCGCTCGTGAAGCGAAGGTACTGCGTATGCGTTTTGGTATTGATATGAATACCGACCACACGCTGGAAGAAGTCGGTAAGCAGTTTGACGTTACCCGTGAGCGTATCCGTCAGATTGAAGCGAAGGCGCTGCGTAAACTGCGTCATCCAAGCCGCTCTGAAGTTCTGCGCAGCTTCCTGGACGATTAATCCGTCTAGCCCTGTGCAACAAAAAGCCCCTGCTTGCAGGGGCTTTTTTTATGTCAGAAGGGTGCTCAAAGAATCACATCCGGACAATGTGCTGACGGGCAGCCTGCCCGTCAGCATGTTGCCTTACCTTACAGATTCGCAGGCTAAGCTGGCTACAATCTCCGTACCTCCCTGTTTAACATGCAATTCGCAAAGCGAACCACGCGTAATCCAGATAACGCTTATTAGCGTTAGACAGACCACTATTAAACTGAGAACGAACAATTTTTGTGCCATCACTGGCCTCCTTTCCATTGCTTTTCAGCAGGTAAAAGGCTACCTTTCCATTGTTGGGATGGAAGAGCAGCCTCACTTTGATTAACGTCAAGTGGGGCTTTTCTCTTCTTGTCCCGGTCACTCAGGACAAAAAGTTCCTGAGCACCCGGCGGCAGTGTAACGCACGAATTGAGCGATCGTCTGACAGATTTTCTAAAGTCCGCGTTGGCCCTGATTTTTTTGCAACTTCAATGAAACGCCTAACGTTTACGCAGGGTTAGCGCAGTCTCCAGCTCGCGGTAAGCGGCAACCAGTTCCTCCTGCGATGCCCGGTTCAATCCGCTGGGATTCGGCAAAACCCAAACCTCCGTCTCACCAATATTTTGCGGCTGCCTGCCCCACTCCACTTTACTGACGCCAAAGGCCTGCTTATAGGCTTGCTTGCCCAGCACGGCTAAAGCCGCTGGCTGATACCGCTCTATTTTTTCCACCAGCAGCCGGCCGCCATCGAGCAGCTCACCGCGCGACAGTTCGGTCGCCTCTTTTGTGGGCCTTTCCACCAGCATCGTAATGCCACAACCCGTATCCAGCAGCTGCTGTTCTTCTTCCGGCTTCAGCTGGCGGAAGGTAAAGCCCGCCTGCCAGATAGTTTTCCAGAAGCGGTTGCCCGGATGGGCAAAATGGAAGCCGGTATGCGCTGACGACTTTCCTGGATTGATGCCGCAAAACACCACCCGCAGCGCGGGTGTAAGAATGTCCGTGATCGTATGGTCCGTTATTTCACTCATTTACTTTTTTCTCAACTTTACGCCATTTCAAAATAGCTCAGCACTTCGCAACCGCGCCCCACCGTCGGCGTGGCAATAACGGTCAGCGTGGCGATATCAATCACGCTAAGCGTGCCATCCTCTTCATTAGCAATCAGCAGCGTACGGTTATCAGGACTGAAGCAGCCATCCATCGGCTTATTACCCACGGCAACCTGCCCAAGCGGATTCAACTCGCCGTCAAAAAGGCTGATGACCGGCTCGTCGTCACCAATCACCACCAGCAGCGAGCCATCCTCACTGAAACGGACAATTTGCGACGGTTGCTGATGGCCAGCAAGCGACAACGATTTAACCCGCTGATGGCTGGCCGCATCGATAACGTGGAGCAACGGCTGGCTGCCATCGGTGGCGACAAGCCAGGGATGTTTAGGTGAGGCCGCGATACCGCTTATGGCAGCAGGCATAACGATATTATCCACTACCTTGCCGTCGCCCTGGGTCAAATCCACAACGGTTACAGATGCATCTTCTTCGTTATCTGTGAATAGTTTATCCCCTGACGGCAATAGCGTCAGACGGTGCGTATTATGCGACGGCACGGCAATTTTGCGGAGGATCCGATCGGTATCAGGATCGATCACCAGGATCGTCGCGCTGTTTTCACAGCACTGATAAACGTAACCATCGCGGCCCAGCCTGCCGGTATGAGGGGACTCCAGCGGACTGATATCAATAAAACCGAGGGTTTGACGCTTAAGCAGATCGATTACCGCAATTTTGTGGCCCGGATGAGGATTATCACCATGGATGCCATCACCGAAAATCGGCACATAGGCTTTATGCTGTTTGGGCAGGATCAACAATTCGTGTGGGCGAGGGGGAAAAGCATTCAGCTCGCGCTCAACGGCAAAAGTTTCGGGATTCAGAAACAGGACGTTACTGCCCTGCTTATCGACGGCAATCAGGCCATATTGGGTTTGCGACATCGCAGCTCTCTCCTTTAAATACCTGTTTCATATAAAGGTAGTTCATGATGTCGGCGCTGGAACAGGAAAGCGTGTGCTTCAGCGTTCCCGAAACGCATCGCGCAGCCACTGAATAAAACCGCTGACCGCACGGGGAACCTGTGCAGACCATGGCCTCACGATATACAGCGTCTGTGCAAACGCGCCTGTTGCCTGCCATTGCGGTAAAAGCTCGACCAGCCGTCCGTCGCGCAGTGCTGCATGAGCACTAAAATCAGGCAAGAGCGCAATCCCCAATCCGTCCAGCGCAGCATCCCTAATCGATTCACTGTTATTGGTGGCAAAAGGGCCGCTTACGTTGACCTCTACCCTTTCCCGCGGGTTCAAAGCGGATACAAAGGCCCAGCGCGGCGCTTCCGTTCCGCGTGGATAGTAGAGGCACCGATGCTCGCTCAAAGCCTGCGGCGTTTGAGGTTCACCCTGCTCAGAGAGATAGGCAGGAGAAGCGACTACTAACGCACGCGTCGTACACAGTGGCAAAGCGACGTGCGTTTCCGGCAGCGTTTCGCTATGCCGAATGGCCAGATCGAATCCTTCGCTGGCCAGCGCGATCAGCCGGTCGGAAACCTCCAGCTGAACGCGCACCTGCGGATGCTCGCGCAGAAAAGCAGTGATATGCGGCACCAAATGCTGGCGGGCAAAAGCGACCGGCGCCGTCACCCGAACCAGCCCGCGCAAAGGCCCGGCGGAATCACGCACGCTAAAAAAGCTCTGCTCGATTTGTGCAAACGGCGTGCGGAGTTCTGCTACCAGCTTTTCCCCTGCGCCGGTCAATCTGACGCTGCGCGTGGTGCGCGTGACCAGCGGCACGCCCGCCTGTTGCTCCAGTTCTTTAATCTTTTGGCTCATGGCGGCTTTGCTGACTTCCAGCCGCTCGGCCGCTCGGGTAAAGCTCCCCTGCTCTGCCAGGACGGTTAGCCAGTGCAGATGCATCCACAGCGCGTCAGTTTTCATAACCTTTCCATCGATTGTTCAAAATAGTAAATAATCAATTCAAGTATACCGCTTTTTTCCGCACAACATTCGCCGTAAAGTAAAGCAGGAAAAATGAAAAGCAGAACGACTTTCTGCTCATAACCTATTATTTTAAGGGGAATAAATTATGCCACTACTGCAATTTGATGTGATTCAGGGCCGCTCCGAATCTGAACTAAAAACGCTACTGGATGCCGCGCATCGCGCTGTTCTTAGCGCATTTAAAGTGCCGCAACGCGACCGTTATCAGATTGTTCACGAAAACAAGAGTTATCAGATGGTGTTCGAAGATACGGGTCTGGGATTAACCCGTACGGATAATCTGGTCATGGTGCGTGTTTTTACCAGCCCGCGCAGCGACGAGCAGAAGCAATTTTTTATGGCAGAACTCTGCCGCGAGTTAAAAGAGAGCTGCGGCATTGAAGGCAGCGACGTGATGATCACTTTTATTACCAACAGCAAAGGCGACTGGAGTTTCGGCCACGGTGTAGCGCAGTACGTTACCGGTGAGTTATAACTCAGCCCCCACGCCGCTCTCCTCTCCTGCCGGACAGCCGGAAGCGCTATGCATAATGCCGCGCTTCCGGCTTCGCGCGTAATGAATTTACCTTTTCCTTGATCTTCCTGCGTGGGTAAGCACAATAGCGCCGCTTTTGCACCGCGCTTTTCGTGATGACGAAGAAGCCCCACAAGGAAATGATAATGAGCATCACACGACGCGATTTTCTCAATGGCGTAGCGATAACGATTGCCGCAGGACTTACCCCGAGCCACATCCTGCGCGCTTCACCCCTGGCGGCTCAGCAGACGCTGACTTACCCTCCTGCCTTAACAGGCCTGCGTGGAAACCATCCGGGTTCCTTTGAAAATGCCCATCGCCTGGCACGTGCGGGCGAAAACATTCCCGATACACGACTGCCGGTTAGCGAAACCTACGATCTGGTCGTGGTAGGCGCTGGTATCAGCGGCCTGGCGGCGGCCTGTTTCTGGCAGCAGCTGAAAGGGACAGACCAGAAAATCTTGCTGATCGATAACCATGATGATTTTGGCGGACATGCAAAGCGTAACGAGCTTTCATCCGCCAAAGGCATGATTCTGGGCTATGGCGGCAGTGAGTCTTTACAATCTCCGCGCTCCAATTTCAGCCCGGTGGTGATGCAGCTGATTTCACAGTTAGGCGTCAATATTGATACGCTGGAAAAAGGCTTTGATAAGACATTTTACCCCGATCTCAATTTCAGCCGTGGCGTCTATTTTGACCGCGAAAACTTTGGCGTGGATAAAATCGTCAGTGGCGATCCTGGCAGGATGGTGGCTGATGATATTCCTCGCGATCGCTTAAACGGTCGCTCATATGAAGCGTTTATCGGCGATTTCCCGCTGCCACAGGCCGATCGGGATGCGCTGATTTTATTGCATACCCAGCCGAAAGATTATCTGCCCGGTTTAAGTACCGAAGAGAAAATGGCCTGGCTGGACAGCCACAGCTATAGCGAATTCCTGCGGGAAAAAGTCGGCCTCAGCCCGCTGGCGATCCGCTATTTCCAGCAAACCACCAGCGATTTTCAGGCGGTCGGCATTGATGCCACCTCATGCAGTGACGCCCGTATTTGCGATTTGCCAGGGCTCAACGGCATGAATCTGCCGCCTATGGATGCCGAATCACAGGCTGACCTTGACGATCCCTACGTCTTCCATTTCCCGGACGGCAACGCCACGCTGGCGCGTCTGATGGTGCGGAAACTCATTCCGGCAGTCAGTCCGGCCGAACAGAGCATGCAGGCGATCGTGACGGCCAAATTTGATTACAGCCAGCTGGACAAGCCTTCGTGGCCGGTGAAGCTGCGTCTGAACAGCACCGGCATGCATGTTGCCAACGTCGCTGACGGCGTTGAAGTCACCTACGCCACCGGCGACAAACTAACAAAAGTTCATGCCGGTCAGGTGGTGATGGCTGGCTATAACATGATGATCCCTTACCTTGTGCCGGAAATTCCTCCGGAACAGCAGGAAGCCTTAAAACAGAACGTTAAGGCGCCGCTGGTATACAGCAAAGTCCTGATCAAAAACTGGAAAGCCTTTAAAGCGCTGGGCGTGCAGGAAGTTTACTGTCCGACCGCGCCTTACTGCCGCGTTAAGCTCGATTATCCGGTAGATTTGGGCAGCTATCGCCATCCACGCGATCCTGAACAACCCATTGGGTTACATATGGTTCATGTCCCTTGCGTACCGGGCAGCGGGCTTAGCTCGCGTGAACAGGCTCGCAAAGGTCGTGCGCAGCTATTAGGCACCTCTTTTGCCGTGCATGAACAGATGATCCGCGAGCAGCTTCAGGGCATGTTAGGCGCTGCCGGATTTGACCATCAGCGCGACATCGAAGCGATTACCGTCAACCGCTGGTCACATGGCTACTCTTATTTTATCAACGGGCTGTTCGATGATGAAGACGAGGCGCAGGCGACCATTAACCTCGCCCGCCGCCCTGTCGGCAACATCACTATTGCCAATTCGGATTCCGACTGGAGCCCGTATGCCAACTCGGCAATCGATCAGGCCTGGCGAGCGGTTAATGAGCTGACTTCGCAAGCAGCGACCGCCGCTAAGGAGAAAGCATGAGGCTGCGTAATCTCCTTATTGGCGGACTGGTGATGGCCGGAAGCGCCCAGGCCGTGCCAATGTCTGAGGGCGAATATCTGGCAACAGCGGGGGATTGTAGCGCCTGCCATACGGCGCCGAAAGGCAAGCCGCTGGCCGGGGGCGTCCGTTTTACCACGCCGCTCGGCGATATCTGGTCGACAAATATCACGCCCGATAAGCAGCAGGGAATTGGCGACTACAGCTTCGAGGATTTCGACCGTGCGATGCGCAAAGGCGTGGCGAAAGACGGTCATCACCTTTATCCGGCGATGCCCTACACCGCCTATGCCAAAATGGATCCCGTGCAGATGCGGGCGCTGTATGATTATTTAATGCAGGAAGTGCAGCCGCAGCCGCTGGCCAACCGCGCCAGCGATATTCCCTGGCCATTGTCGATGCGCTGGCCGCTGACCGTCTGGAACGCGTTATTTCATGACAGCCCGGTCTTCCGCCCAGACCCACAGCAACGTGCCGAATGGAACCGTGGCGCATGGCTGGTTCAGGGGCCGGGACACTGTGGCAGTTGCCACACGCCACGAGGCTGGGCGATGCAGGAAAAAGGAGAAAGCGCAGCGGATGCGGCTTATCTCAGCGGCGGAGAACTGGCTGGCTGGTACGCGCCGTCATTACGTGGGCTGGAGCCAAAAACCGTTGTCGACCTGTTGAAAACGGGCCGCAGTCAGCACAGTGCAGTCGCCGGGCCGATGGCTGAAGTCGTCACCCACAGTACGCAATATCTTACGCAGGAAGATTTGCAGGCAATTGGCGCTTATCTGCATGCTCTGCCCGCTCTCCCTTCTGCGGTTTCCCACACGGCGACAACGGCAGCAGGGAACGGAAAGCAAAGCTACCGGCAATATTGCGCGACCTGTCACGGCAGCAACGGTGAAGGCGTCGATCGTTTTGTTCCGGCGCTGGCAGGTAACACCGCAGTGGCGGGAGAAAGTTCACTTAATGCGATCCGCGTGGTGCTGGAAGGCGCTCATACACCGCTAACGCAGCAGGGTTTGTCGCAAACGATGCCCGCTTATGCGTGGACAATGGACGATAAGCAAGTGGCTGATGTGATGAGCTACATTCGCAGCAGCTGGGGCAACCAGGCCGCCGCCGTCACGCCAGCAAAGGTTAAAGCCATTCGCCAGATGACAGAGAAGCAACAAGAAGGGAAATAAACTTTTTCTTTATTGATAAGAAAACGCTCCCCGGCCTGCGCCAGGGAGCGTTATTTATCAGAAGTCCCAGCGCAGACGCACCAGGTTCATATCACCCAGGTTATCGGAGCTTGAAGTGAAGACGTGTTCGTAATCGACGCGGAAGCCATAATCCAGCTGGAAGGTAATCCCCACGCCGTTATCGATACGCTGGTAATCACGATCGTTCACGTACTCCAGGCGGTCGCCCATTACGTAAGGCATAAAGGTTTTCAGCCCGTACTGAGCAACCGGAATGGTGTAACCGGCCAAATATTCAATACCCCAGGCATCCCCGGCAAAGTATTTATTCACGTCAACTTTTTTGCTGGTCAGGAAGTTCTGGTAATAACCGCCGCCGAAGCTGAAGGTCCAGTTGTCTGGTTTCCAGCTGAGTGACGTACCATAAATGTTCTGATCCCAGCTCTTGCTGTCGTTGTTGCCAGGGTTACGCATATCTGCACGGGTATAGTTCCACGCCGTGCCCCAGGTCAGATCTTTCGACAGATGATAATCTACGCCCAGTGAGCCGCCGCCCTGACGCTTGTAGCGCAGGCCATTGCCTGGTAAGAACTCGCTGTCAGAAAAAAGATAAGAAGCCAGCACGTCGGCGTTGCCAAAGGTATTCTTGTACTTCAGCATTTTACGTGAACGATAAGAGCCATCGTAATCGCCCTTGATACCGTTGCCTGGCGCCTGGGCCAGCATGTCGTAGTCCCAGATATCGGTTTTAGCACCGACCACATCGTAATAGACGCTGTTCTGCTGACCAAAGGTCAGTTTACCCCAGGTCTTGCTCTGGAAACCGGTATACAGCATACGGCGGCTGGTATTGTGCGCTTTTGCCGCACGATGGTTGTCCCAGTTAAATGCTTCAGGGATATCTACGCCTACTTCGTAATAACCTACCCAGCTAACGTCATCAAACAGATAATAATCGGCCAGGAAGCGGAAACGCGTACCGCCGTCAAAGCCGTTGCGACGATAAGCATTGCTGCCATCTTTGCCGGTCAGGTTATTGAACTGAGGACGGATACTGCCGCCAACGGTGAAATTAAGACGGCTCAGCGGATCGCCAGCCTGAGGATTTGCCTTAAGGACGGTGACTTCAGCATGTGCTGCAAAAGAGGCACTGCCTGCCACTAACGCCAGACCAACGGCCTGACTTAAAATGCGCATCTTTGTTAACATTGTAGATCCCTGTAAAGATTTGTCAGAAAAATATTTGCAGAGATAGTAACGTGAGAAATGCGAAATGCCGCCTGATTTCACCGCGCTTTCATAAGAATTATCCTAATATTTATTTAACAAAATGTGTATTTTGTAATATTTAGACATAAATAGCGGTGTTTTTCGCTTAATTTGTGTTAAGCCGTCTGGCATAAATCAATCGCCTGTTTTTTCACCTTCTGCCGCAGTTAACGTTATTTCGTTTACATTTGACTTAACATCAATATAACAACAAGCTTTTTTACCCTTATACGCCTCCCCGCTCCCTCGTGGTAAAAAAAGCAAAATTAAACGAAAGATAAACGACACGACATCAGCTCTGTTACTGTGACCCTTTTTCTGTCCTGTCAAACCGTTGCCAGCGATAATTCGCTGCATCAGGTTGATTACAGGTCTCAGCCGGGATTGCGTTCTGCGAGGATAAATAACACCAATGGGTTCGGAATTACTGTCACTGCTTTTATTTATTGCTTCCGTTGCGCTTTACACCTGGAAAGCCGGGAAAAATAAACTCTGGTTCACCGCGATTTTGCTGCTGCTCGGGGTCTACCTCGTTTTGAATGCTTCCCTGCTGGCAAGTAATTATTTTACCGGCGAAGGCATAAATGATGCGGTCATTTATACGATTACCAGCAGCCTTAGCGGCGCGGGCGTCAGCAAATATCTGCTGCCGGCGGCGGGGCTTGGCGTGGGATTAATCGCTCTTTTCGGCCTTCTTGCCTGGCTTTTGCGCCTGCGCAAACGTCACAGCGGCAATAAGTTATACAGCCTGCTGGCCGTTCTGCTGGCGCTCGCCTCAATTAAAACCACGCCTGCTTATCAGCAGGTTGCCAGCCTGATCAAATCCCAGGTCGCCAGAGGCGATTCCGATTTTTACAGCCATTACAAAGTGCCGGGAACGCAGCTTCACGGTAATAAACCCAACCTGATTTATATCTATGCCGAAAGCCTGGAGCGCACATATTTTAATGAACAAGCCTTTCCAAAGCTGGCACCGGAGCTGAGTGAAATAAAAAACAACGCCCTGGATTTCAGTAACACAGCGCAGCTTCCGGGCACTGAATATACGATTGCGGGCATGGTCGCTTCCCAGTGTGGCATTCCGCTGTTTGCGCCTTTTGACGGTAATGCCTCCAGCTCGCTGTCGACCTTTTATCCGCAAAACATCTGCCTGGGCGACATCCTGAAAGCGGCGGGCTACCAGAACTATTTTTATCAGGGTGCCAACCTGAGCTTTGCCGGGAAAGATCTGTTCCTCTCTTCGCACGGCTTTGATCATTTATATGGCTTTAACGAACTGAAAAGCATCGTTAAAGATCCCAGCTATCGCAATGACTGGGGCTGGTACGACGATACCGTGCTGGATGTCGTCTTTAATAAATACGTTGAGCTGTCGCAGAAACAGCAGCCTTTTTCGCTGTTTGCGCTAACGGTAGATACACATCACCCGGACGGGTTTATTTCCCGCAGCTGCCAGCGCAAAAGCTATCTCTGGCAAGGCAAGAACAATAAATCCTTTGCTGCCGTCGCCTGTAGCCAGGAGCATATCGCCCGGCTGATTACGCGTATTCAGGCCACGCCCTGGTTCAAAAATACCCTTATCGTGGTCAGCTCTGACCATTTGGCGATGAACAACACCGCTTATCAGGCGCTTAATCAGCACGACCGTAGCGATCTGTTCTTTATGATCCGTGGCGATGAGGCCACCAGCAAAGCGATCCCGGTGAAGCGCAGTACGCTGGATAATGGCGCAACGGTGCTGGATGCGATGGGGGGTGATAACTTTATCGGCCTGGGCCGCAGCAGCCTTTCCTCTTCTTCTCTTTCAGCCACGTATCTGAATATTAAAGAAAAGATAGAAGAGTGGAAGCCAGACGTCATTAAGCTGTGGAATTTCCCGAAGGCGATTTCCGATTATAAAATTGATACGGCTAAAAACACCTTCAGCTTTGCTGGCGTAGATTTCAAACTGCCGCTGCTGTTGTCGGTAAAGCCAGGTAAAATCGAGCCGAAGTTTGATGTTTATATGGCCCCCCCGCTCAAACAGCAGCTGTCGAATTTTGCTCCGGACGAAAAGTTCGTCTGGATCGATCGCTGCTTCAAAATGGGCGATGTCTGGGATGAAAAACTGGAGCTGAATACCCAGCTTTGCGTGGCTGACGGCACGCTTAACTCTGCGCCAGTCATTACCCCGGTTAAATCGGGTAGCTTCTCCGGCCGGGTAACGTTTAAGCAGGTTGGCGAGGGCAGCGACGATCGCTATCAGCGTACCCTTACCCGGTTACGCACCGCTGACGACGACCTGAAATATACCTCGGACACCCTCCTTTTTGCCCTGCCCGGCTTGCCAAAGCAGGTGCAGAAAATTACCGGCTTATCTTTTATCGAGCCGTGGGGTGGCCGCTGGTCTGATGCCAATCTTCTGCCGGTAGTCACCGTACATTATCTGCAAGCGCTGCCTGCGGCGTTCGATCTGATCCTGACCGCTCGTGCTTTTGGCCCCAACAGCCAGCGGCCGGTAAGCATCAGGATTGGTGATATGACGCAGACGGTCACGCTGGGGGCGAGCAACAGCACGGTTAAGCTGCACTTCACCAATCCGCAACAGGCCCGCACCATTGAGATTGTGCCACCCGCGCCGGAAGAGACGGCGGAAGGCGCTGTCGATGGCTTTGCCGCACGAAAACTGGGCATCGGCCTGGTCAGCCTGCAAATAGTACCAACGCCCTGAAATAAACCCGGCCGGGATCTTTTTTACCCGGCCGGAAACAGATTATGATGTTAATCCTTACACGCCGATTCAGATGGATATACGTACGTTGAAACCCGCTTACCGTTTGCTGGCTCTGTTTGCCGCTGTTCTGCCGCTCTGCGGTCAAGCGGCACAGGTTGCTCCCGATCCGCTGCTCGCGTCCCAAATTGTCGATCGCTATGCGCAAAACATCTACTACAACACCAAAGCCACCGGCATGGCGATGGTGGCGATTGACGCCAACCAGCGCGTCTTTGCCAGCATGGGTTCGGTGCGTCCGGGCAGCAGCGTCAGGCCGCAAAAAGATTCGTTAATCCGTATCGCCTCGCTGACCAAGCTGATGACCAGCGAGATGCTGGTCAAGCTGTCCGAACAGGGCGTGGTGCGGCTTGACGATCCGCTGAGCAAATACTCTCCCGCCGGCAGCCGCGTTCCCAACTATGCCGGGCAAACCATCCGCCTGATTAATCTGGCGACGCACACCAGCGGCTTACCGCGCGAACAGCCTGGCGGCAAAGCTAACCGTCCGGTATTTGTCTGGCCCACTGCCAGCCAGCGCTGGAGCTGGTTGCAGAAAGCGCAGCTGAAAGCGCCACCGGGAACGCAGGCGGCCTATTCCAACCTGGCATTCGATCTGCTTGGCGATGCGCTGTCACGGGCCGCAGGCGTGCCTTATCCCGCGCTGCTGCAACGTGAAATAACCCGTCCGTTAGGAATGAAAGACACCACCTTTACGCCTTCGCCGGAGCAGTGCTCGCGCCTGATGGTGGCGCAAAAAGGGGCAAGTCCCTGTACTAACACACTGGCGGCGATTGGCAGCGGTGGCGTCTATTCCACGCCGGATGATATGGGTCGCTGGATGCAGCAGTTCCTCTCCTCGGACATTCACGCTCGCTCTGCGCAGGCCGACCGTATTCAGACCATGATTTACCAGCGCAGCCAGCTGACGAAAGTCGATGGCATGGACGTACCGGGCAAAGCGACAGCGCTGGGGATGGGCTGGGTCTATATGGCACCGGAAGGCGGCCGTCCTGGGATTATTCAGAAGACAGGCGGCGGCGGCGGCTTTATCACATACATAGCAATGGTGCCGCGCTACAGCGTCGGGGTATTTATTGTGGTTACCCGCTCGCCGCAAACGCACTTCACCGCCATGAGCGACGGCGTAAATAATTTGCTGACCGAGCTGATTGGCAACACCCCAGCCAGCGCGCAGTTAGCCGCCAGTATTATGAGTGAATAATGAAATTGAGCTCACCGCCAGAATCCGGAACGCCGCGGAAACCCCGGCAACCAAGAGAACCAAGAGAACCGAGGCCCGCAAGGGTGCCACGAGAAAATCTTGAACCGAGAGAGCCTCGCGAACCGCGAACTCCTCGTGAACCGCGAACTCCTCGTGAACCGCGAACTCCTCGTGAGCCGAGAACTCCTCGCTTAACCAGAAAGCCACTTGCGGTAAAAAATGTTTCTCGGCCAGGCCTGCCTGAAGCATCCAGGCAGGTTACTGCACAACCAGATGCGCAGATATACAACGACGCTAATGAAGCCGTTTCTCACCGCTATTACCCAGAGTTCGCATCAACCCACTTCACCTGTCATGCTTATTGATGCCGCTCATTGCCCGCTCACTCTACCGCTGAGTGGGCAATTGCTAACATTATCCTGCACCTGGCTTATCCGGCAGGCCTGAGATCTTTTCCCGATCGAATCTTTCCGTCTGACTCGTCTATAAATGATCTTAATCAATACGACCCGCACCATTCCTCCTCATATTTTCCAGCAGTGACAATCGCTAATGGACTTTTTTTGTGAAAATTCACACTAACGGAGAATATGATGTTGCACAGAATGATACTGAACGAAACGTCCTGGTTTGGCGCGGGATCTGTCTCGCAAATCGTGAATGAAGTCGCCCAGCGAGGTTTGCAAAAAGCGTTGCTGGTCACGGACAAAACGCTGATCAAAGCGGGCGTAATTGAAAAAGTAACCTCGCTGCTGGAACAGCATAATCTGCCCTATGTGATTTATGACGAAGTGGTGCCTAACCCCACCATCACTGTCGTAAAAAACGGCATTGCCGCGTTTAAAGCCGCTTCGGCGGATTATCTGATTGCCATCGGCGGCGGATCGCCGCAGGACACGGCAAAAGCCATCGGCATTATTATTAATAACCCCGAATTTGCCGACGTACGCAGTCTGGAAGGCGTGGCGAATACGCGTCAGCCCAGCGTGCCGATTATTGCCATTCCTACCACGGCCGGTACGGCAGCCGAAGTTACCATTAACTATGTCATCACCGATGAGGAAAACCGCCGCAAATTCGTCTGCGTCGATCCGCACGACATTCCGATTGTGGCGATTATTGATGCCGAGATGATGGCCAGCATGCCGCCGTCGCTTAAAGCCGCCACCGGGATCGATGCGTTAACGCACGCAATTGAAGGTTTGACGACGAAAGCCGCATGGGAACTGACCGATGCGCTCCACCTGAAAGCTATCCAAATCATCAGCCGCTCGCTACGTGCTTCGGTGGCGGGTGAGGCTCGCGGCGTGGAAGATATGGCGCTCGGCCAGTACATTGCCGGCATGGGCTTCTCTAACGTCGGTCTTGGCCTCGTACACGGGATGGCCCATCCGCTGGGCGCCTTTTATAACGTGCCGCATGGTGTTGCCAACGCCATCATTCTGCCGCACGTGATGGCCTGGAACGCCGAATTTACCGGCGAGAAATACCGTGATATCGCCCGCGCGATGGGCGTGAAGCACATTTGTGGCATGAGCCTGCCTGACGTGCGTGAAGCGGCAGTACAGGCCGTGAAGCAGCTTTCCGCCGACGTCGGCATTCCCGAGCGCCTGCGTGATGTGGGGATGAAAGAGGAAGATATTGCCGCACTCGCTCAGGCCGCGTTTGATGATGTCTGCACCGGCGGCAACCCAAGAGAAGCCACGCTGGCCGACATTGCCGAACTCTATCGCCAACTGTACTAAGCGTCCGGCATGCAGGTTTGCTCCGCCTGCATGCTCTTTTATTCGCAGGCGGCTGTCGATCCTCATGCCCGTACGGTGTTGACCATCGCAATGGTCACGATAGCCGCCACTCCTTTCGTTATTCTGCCTGATGGAGATTATTGATAATCCGGCAGTCCCAGATTGCCGCGCAGCGTGGTGTACTCATACTCCTTACGGAACAAGCCACGGCGCTGTAACTCCGGCACCACCAGTTCAATAAACAGATCCAGCTGTTCCGGCATGATGGCGGGCATGATGTTAAAACCATCCGCACCTTCCTGCTCAAGCCATTGCTGGAAATCATCAGCAATCTCTTCTGCCGTGCCGACAATCACCCGATGCCCACGGGAGCCTGCGGCCACCGCAGCCAGCTCGCGCAGCGTCAGATTGTCCCGTTTCGCCATATCGACCAGCAGCCTGACCCGGCTCTGGTTGCCTTCGCCCTCTGGCACATCCGGCACCGGGCCGTCCAGAGGAAGCTGGCTGAGATCCCTGCCGAAGCGGGCGGAAAGCTGGCGCAAACCGTTTTCAATATCCACCAGCGTATTCAATTTTTTCCAGGTGGCCTGAGCGTCTTCACGCGTGCGGCCAACAATTGGCATCACGCCCGGCAGGATCAGCAGATGCTGAGGATCGCGTCCGGCGGCGGTTGCCTGCTGTTTCTGCGAACGATAAAAAGCCTGCCCCTCTTCAAGGCTGGCCGAGGCGGTAAAAACCACTTCCGCCGTGGCGGCGGCCAGCGCCTGACCGTCGTTTGACGATCCCGCTTCGATAATCACCGGTCGTCCCTGCGGCGATCGCGAAATATTCAGCGGCCCCTGCACCTGGTAGTAGTCGCCCTTGTGGTTAACCGGCTGGATCTTCTCATCAACAAAATAGCGGCCTGTGGCGGCATCCGGCGCGACAGCCCCTTCCTGCCAGCCTTCCCACAGCCTGAACGTCACTGCCAAAAATTCCCGGGCGCGGGCGTAACGATCGGCATGGCCCGGCATATCTTCACGACTGAAATTACGCGCCACGTCAGTGGAATAGGATGTCACAACGTTCCAGGCCGCACGGCCACGGCTGATATGATCGAGAGAAGAGAAGCTGCGTGCCAGCGTGAACGGATCGCTGAAGGTTGTTGATGCCGTCGCGGCCAGACCGATGTTGCGGGTAGAAACCGCCAGCGCGGACAGCAGGGTCAGTGGCTCCAGCCGGGCCATCGTCGAGGGCAAGCGGTGAACGTTGGTGGCCAGCGCATCGCCGACAAAGAACATATCGAACAGGCCCGCTTCGGCCTTTTTGGCAATCTGAATCAGCCAGTCAATGTCGGTCGGTGAACCGAGCCGTTCGGTAAGACGCCAGCCGCTGACATGGTGTCCCAGTGGCTGAACAAACAGCCCCAGCCGCAGCTGGCGTACAGAAGTTGATGAAGGCATAAAGTGTCCTGGATTATTTGCGGCGCGATATTACGCCAAAAGAGTTAGCCGATTTCCGTCGCCAGCAGCGCTTTTTCCAGCGCCTGGGGGGAAATCTCAAAGGGCAGCCGCGCCGCGCAGGCGGGCGGAAATTTGATCCCGTGCGCAAGGGTGCGAATCGCCTCGCCCCTCTCCCCCGTCAAGGGCGAGAGCGTTAGCGGCGCATCGTACTGGCGCAGCAGGGCAAGCAGCTCTGCATCCGGCTTGCCGTCGGGATGCTGCATAATCGACTGTACCAGCAGGCTAAAACCCACCTTTTCGCCGTGCAGCCAGTCATGCAGCTCGGGCAGATGCGTCAGCCGATTATGGATGGCATGAGCGAAACCCGGCGTTGGCAGACTGTCCCGCAGGCTGTTAGCCATGCCGGCCAGAGCAATGCAGGCATCGATTGTTTTGACCAGCGCCGGGGAAACCCGCTGCTGCTGATTATCCACCAGCGCCTGTGCGCCATGCGCCAGGAAGACGTCTACTGCGCGACGGGCGACCAGCGCTTTCATATCCAGCGCGAGACTGTCGGGATTGTGCTGCTGGTAAGGCTGAAACTCATACCATTTGGCAAGGGCATCGACGATGCCCGCTTTCAGATAGCGCACGTCGCTGCGCGCAATAACCTCGCTGTCGACCAGCACCAGTTCCGGCATCACGCCCAGCGGCTGGCTGCGTAAATGGCCGCCCTTCTCGTCATAAATAATGGTGACGGGCGACCAGGCCGCGCAGGTGGCGGCCAGCGTCGGCATCGTGACGATGGCTATGCCAGCCTGCGTGTCGCCAGCGGCGTTTGCGTTATCGATCAGCGCATTCCCCACGGCTTTCGCCACGTCCAGAACCTGGCCACCGCCCACGCCGAGGATCAGGCTGGCACCTTCCTGCTGCGCTTCCGCTGTCAGGCGTTCTGTCACCTCATCGGTGCAGCCAGTCGTTAGCAGGGCAAGCCGGTAACGAATACCCGCCGCCTGCAAACTTTTTTCCAGTTCAGGATTCACCGCCTGCCAGGCCTGCGTGCTGGAAATAATATAAATATGCTGCGACAGCGGCGAAAGATAATCACCAGCCTGCGATCTGATTCCGGCCAGCTGATAATAATTGCGTGGAGATTTAATTGAAAACACGCCACATCCTTTGTTAATTAAGCGGAATATTCCGGACCGTAGCGGCAATAACTTTTCATCGACCAGCGGCTCAGACGGAAGCTTTTTTTCATCATGCTACAAAGAAAAGTGCAGAAGCAATCACGCTTTGCCGTTCCTTTCTGACAAATAAGCAAGTCGTTATGCCAATAAAAACTAAAGCAATAAATCACTTGCCGTTCGCGTTTTCTCCACGGCATGATTATTTTTCAGGAGAGATAAAACGGCGAATTAAATCGCTCTACCGTTATTCAGGGAACAGCCGCATGAACCTGCATTTTCGCCAGCTAACGCTGGACGACCGCCATTCTTATTTATCCCTGATGCTGCACGCCTATGCACCCATTCGTGAAATGGGTATTCATTTTGATGCGGCAACGGCCGATTTAGCGCAGGTCAGCCAGCATCTGCAACAGCATGGCGTTTATGGTCTGTTTGTCGGCGATCGCCTCGCCAGTTCTCTGACGCTTCGTTACCCGTGGGGCCCGCTTCCCGGCCCGTTTGGCCTGCCGCATATTGGCTGGTTTGGCAGCGATCCCGATTTTCAGGGGCAACAGCTCGGCCGTAAAATGCTCGCCTGGGTTGAGCAGCATATTCTGCGAGACCAGTTCAAAGCGCCCGCTGTATCGCTGGGTACCGCGGTCAGTCATCCCTGGCTGAAGGAAATGTATCTGCAACGCGGTTTTCAGCCCATGCACGAGACCGATCTCGGTAAAGGGCATATCACGCTGTATATGAAAAAAATTCTCGACGCGGCGCTGCATACGCAGTGGCTTGCCCGCCAGAAACAGGAAATTCGATGAAGATAGCCGCAGAACAACGGCCACTGGCCGATTTTATTCAGACTTTTCGCCAGGAGTTACATCGCTATCCCGAATTGTCCAATCAGGAGTTTGAAACCACCGCCCGCCTGCGTGCCGTGCTGGATGAACATCAAATCCGCATTCTTAACCTACCGCTGGCAACCGGACTGGTGGCCGAAGTTGGCAAGCCAGAGGGCCCGCTGGTGGTGCTGCGCTCCGATATTGACGCGCTGCCCATTTCTGAGAAGTCCGGCGTCGCGTTCAGTTCTGAAAACCCCGGCGTGATGCATGCCTGCGGCCATGATTTTCACGCTTCTGCGGCGCTGGGCGCGGCGATCCTGCTAAAGCGCAATGAGACGTCGTTGCCGGGGCGGATACGCATTCTGTTTCAGGCCGCGGAAGAGATTGGCCTGGGCGCACCCGCTTTGCTGGCAACCGGCGCGCTGAACGACGCCAGCGTGATTTTCGGCATCCATAACGACCCCACGCTCCCGGTTGGCGTGGTCGGCAGTAAAGCCGGGCCGCTCACCGCTGGCGTAGACCGCTTTACCATTACCGTTACCGGCAACGGCAGTCATGCTGCGCGTCCGCATGATGGCAACGATCCGATCGTGATCGCCGGGCAACTGATCGGCGCGCTGCAAACGGTGATCGCCCGTAACCTGCCTTCCGCTGAAAATGCCGTGCTGTCGATCACCCAGATCCACAGCGGCACAACCTGGAACGTGATCCCTGACAGCGCCTGGCTGGAAGGCACGGTGCGTACTTTCAGTCAGTCGGCGCGCGAGCTGATTGAACGTCGCTTCCGCGAGCTGCTTAACGGATTTGGCACCGCGTTTGCCGCAGAGATTGCGCTGGACTGGCAGGCCGGGCCGCCGTCGGTTATCAATGATGAAGCCTGGGTAGATTTCGCCCTTGAGCAGGCGCCTGCCGCAGGATTTGAAGCGAGGCGGGTGGCAGCCAGCCCCATCGGCGAGGATTTTGCTTTTTACCAGCAGCAGCTCCCCGGCGCGTTTCTGATGATTGGCTCCGGCGGCCCGTTCGCCCTGCATCATCCTGAGTTCCGTGTTGATGACCGTGCGCTGTTTCCTACGGCGGATTATCTGGCCAACCTCGCCGTGAAGGCGCTGGAGCAGCTCGCGCAGCGCTGAGAAATCAGGAGAGACAATGAATATTACCCATGAGCTGGCAACACGGATTGTGGAAAGTCAGCCAACGGCGGCAGCCCGGGAACGCGCTCGCGCCGGTCTGCTGGATTTTATTGCGGTTACGCTGCCGGTACTGCGCGGTGAAACGGCAGACAGCGGCCTGGCGGCCCTTCAGTCGGTCTGTTTCGCTCGCGACAGCCAGACGCGCGCGCTGCTGTTGGGCTATGCCGGACACGCGCTCGACTTTGATGATTTCCATCCCGATTTTCGTGGCCATCCCGGCACGGTGATCCTGCCTGCCCTGCTGGCTTTTGCCGGAGAACATCCCTGCACGCCGGACGCGTTTCTGGATGCCTGTGTGACTGGCGTTGAGACGGCAGGAAGGCTCGGCCTGGCGGCGGGCCAGCGCCACTATCAGCAGGGATTCCATAATACCGCGACGCTCGGAACGTTGGCCGCGGCGGCGGCCATGGCGCGCCTGAGCGGAGCGAGCGTTATTCAGACAGAAATTCTGCTTGGCATTGCCGCGACCCAGGCCAGCGGATTGCGCGCCCAGTTTGGTTCAGCGGTAAAGCCGCTGCATGCCGGGCTGGCCGCGCAGGCGGCGGTGTTTGCGACAAAGCTGGCGCTCGCAGGCTTTGACGGTCAGCGCCAGGGCGTAATAGACGGATTTTTAGCGGCATGCTGTGCCGGTAGCGACCCGGATCGTCTGGTGGCCCAATGGGGAGCACCGTGGCGGATTGAGGTGCCGGGGCTGGAATTCAAGCCTTATGCTACCTGTAGCGGCACCCACAGCGCGGCCGATGCTGCACGCCAGCTGCGTGAGCGCTGGCTGGCGTCTCACGCTTCATCGCACTCGCTGGCGGAAGCCGTTGTCCGTATCGAAGTGGCTTTCCCGCCCGGGGGGGATATTGCTGCGGCCATCCGTCAGCCGGCGAACGGTATCGAAGCGCGCTTCAGTCTGGAATACGTGATTGCTTCCTGCCTGCTGTACGACGGCGTAGCGCTGGAAGACGTCGCGGAAGGCCCAATGAATCCAGAGATTGCCGCCCTGGCCGCACGGGTTGAACGTTGTCCCGATCCCTCGGCGCCACCGGATGAACACGATCCTTCCGCCCGCTTCCACGAGGTCAGGCTCTTTTTCGCTGACGGACAGTCATCAGGCAGCCGCGTGACGCGCCAGCAAAGCCTTAGCAAGCCGGTCGATTTGGTTAAGAAACTGCAAAGCTGTCTGGCCGGCGCTTCCGTTGCTGAGCGCCAGCATATCGTTGCGCTGTGCGAATTGCGGACTCAGGATGCGTTGTCCGGGCTGATAAAGCTGTTGGACGAAAGGCTACGTCCGCTGCACTGAGCCTGTACTTCCTTTAATCCAGAAATTCGCGGCGGCGTAAATGCCTGCACCGCTGGCGCTACCCTGTCGTATCGCCGCACCTGGACAACGGTAATCTGCCCGGTGCAACCCTGGCTCAGGGAAGAGGTTCCCGCATCCCGCGTCAGTACATTGGGATTGCCGTGCCGGCACTGCGGTTTGTCAGCCAGCGGATCGACCGGATCGTACCAGGCACCGGTAGGCAGCTGTACCACGCCGGTTCTCACCTGCCGACTCAGCTGTACACAGGCCAGCACCGAGCCTCGCTGATTAAAAATTTCGACAACATCACCCTCACCAATGCCCTTTTGCTGCGCGTCATCTGGATGCATGCGGCACACTTCGCGGCCTTCACGCTTCTGGCTCACGCTGTAGCGGCCAAAATCGAGCTGGCTGTGAAGACGGGAAGCGGGCTGATTGGCAAGCAGCCAGAACGGGTGCGTGTCATCCGGTTTTTGTACCGGCTCCAGCCAGACGGGATGACCAGGGCAGTCGGCGTAGTGAAAACCGGCAAGCCGTGCGGAGTAGATTTCGATCTTTCCGCTCGGCGTCGGTAAAGGGGAATGCTGCGGATCGGCACGGAAATTTCGCAGCAGCCTGCCGCCGTCTTCGGTTTGCGGCAGCGCCAGTACACCTTGCTGCCAGAAAGCCTCAAAGTCGGGCACGTTAACTGCAATATCCTGCAATTTCGCCCGCATTTGTTGATAAAGATGCGCCAGCCACTGCCTTGCCGAGCGGCCCTCGGTAAAAGCCTGCTCTTTCCCCAGTCGCCGGGCGAGTTCGCTGAAAATGGTGTAATCGTCTTTTGCCTCGCCATAGGGCTGCGCCACCGGCTGCATAGCTATCAGGTGGCGATCCGTTGGTGCGCCGCCAACGTCTTCCCGCTCCAGCGTCATCGTGGCCGGAAAAACAATATCCGCATGACGGGCCGTCGCGGTCCACGCCACCTCATGCACAATCAGCGTATCAAGCTTGCTGAATGCCCGCCGCAGACGCGCCAGATCCTGATGATGATGAAAAGGATTACCGCCCGCCCACCACGCCAGTTTGATATGGGGATAGGTCAGATGGCGGCCGTTATAGTGAAATTTTTCGCCCGGATGCAGCAGCATATCGGCGATGCTGGCGACCGGGATCAGCCGGTCAATGCCGTTTTTGCCCTGCGGCAACGCGGGGAAGCTGACGCGGTTATGATGCTTGCCGTAATGCCCCAGCGCACCAAGCGCATAGGAAAAACCGCCGCCGGGCAGGCCTGGCTGCCCCAGCGCTGCCGCCAGCACCAGACCGAGCCAGACCGGCTGTTCACCATGCTCCGCGCGCTGAAGCGAGTGTGCCACGCTGATAATCGTCCGTTTGCCGTGCAGCTGTTCCGCCAGCGCTTCGATCTTTTCCGCCGTGATGCCGCAGATCGCTGCGGCCCAGGCCGCATCACGCACCTGTCCATCTTCTTCGCCGTTGAGGTAAGCCACCAGCGTTTCCCAGCCTGTGCAGTAGCGGGCCAGGAAGGATTCATCACTCCAGCCGCGCTGGTAAAGCGTACTCAGCAGCGCCAGGATCAGCGCCGCATCGGTGCCGGGACATATCGCCAGCCATTCCCCCTGCGCCTCTTCCGGTAAATCGCTTTGCAATGGACTGACTGAGATAAACATTGTGCCGCGTGCCGCAGCCTGCTGCATAAACCCTCGCTCGGTGTGCTCGCTCAATCCGCCACTTGCGACCTGGGAATTTTTCAATGCGAGGCCGCCAAAAGAGAGCACGACTTCCGTATGTTGAGCTATCTCCTTCCAGCTGACGCCACGACGGGCGATCTCGTTCATGTCGCCAACGATGTGCGGCAGAATGACTGAAGCCGCGCCGGAACTGTAGCTGTTCACCGAGCGAACATAGCCGCCGATGGTGGTATTGAGAAAGCGATGCACCTGGCTTTGCGCATGGTGGAAACGTCCGGCGCTCGACCAGCCATAGGATCCGCCAAATACCGCTTCCGGGCCGCCTTCGTCAGCGACCCGCTTCAGTTCCTTCGCGGCCAGCGCGTAAGCGTCTTCCCAACTGACAGCGATATACTCATCCGCGCCACGACGCGCGTCGGGACCGGGGCCGTTTTCCAGCCAGCCACGACGCACGCAGGGCATTGCCACCCGCACAGGATGACTCAGGACATTTTCAAAATTCTGCAACAGCGGGCTGGGATCGGGATCGCCGCTGAAGGGAACGATGGTCAGACGATCGTTTTCACGGCGCGCGCTAAACGCACCCCAGTGTGAGCTGTGCATCGCGCGGGTCACGGACATGGAAAATTTCCTGATGAGTAGAGGATGATTAAAGCACCGTGGCTAAAAAGTTTTTTACGCGAGGATTTTGCGCACTATCCAGCACCTGCGCCGTAGGGCCACTGGCAATGATTCGGCCCTCCTCCATAAACACGATATTGTCGGCGACTTCGCGGGCAAAGCCGATTTCGTGCGTGACGATCACCATGGTGATGCCGGAGTGCGCCAGCTTCTGGATCACCTGAAGCACTTCGCCAACCAGTTCAGGATCCAGCGCCGACGTCGGCTCATCGAACAGCATCACTTCCGGATCCATTGCCAGCGCACGGGCAATGGCGACGCGCTGCTGCTGGCCACCAGAGAGTTCCGAGGGCCAGTCGTTTTCGCGGCCGCTCAGCCCAACCTGCTTCAGCAGCGCACGCCCTTTCGCTTCCGCCTGCTGCCGGGAAAGTTTTTTCACCCGCATCGGCGCATCAATAATGTTCTGCAAAATCGTCCGGTGTGGGAACAGATTGAACTGCTGAAACACCATGCCAATCTGACTACGCTGTGCGGCAATCTGCCTGCTGTTTAACTCATGCAGCAGCTGGCCTTTTTGCTGATAGCCAACCAGATCGTTACCGATACGGATGGTGCCGCCATCCAGCTTTTCCAGATGATTGATGCAGCGCAGCAGCGTCGATTTTCCCGAACCGGACGGGCCAAGAATGGTAGTGACCGAGCCTGCCGGAATATCAAGATCGATCCCGTCAAGGATAGTCACGCCGGAAAAGCGTTTGGTTACTTTACGCAATGCGATCGCTTCAGCCATTGCTCACTCTCCCTTCTTCCACTGCAAAAGGCGTACGCTTAAACCATTCACGCTTCTCGCGGCGGGTGACGCCTCGCGCGAAATAACGCTCGACATAGTACTGTCCGACGGAAAGCACTGAGGTCAGCAGCAGATACCACAGCGTGGCGACCAGCAGCAGTGGGATCACCTGATAGGTGCGCTGATAGATAATCTGCGCGGAAAACAGCACATCCTGTAAGGAGATCACCGACACCACCGCGGTGGTTTTTAGCTGGCCGATGATTTCGTTACCCGCGGGCGGCAAAATAGCGCGCATCGCCTGCGGCAGAACGGTATAGCGGAAAATTTCGGTTGGGCGGTAGCCCAGCGCTTTTGCTGCTTCAAGCTGACCATTTCCCACGCTCTGGATCCCGGCACGCACAATTTCCGCTGCATACGCGGCCTGATGCATCACCAGCGCAATGACTGCGGCGCTAAACGGGCTGATGAGCGCGTTTGCGGAAGCGCTCCACAGCTCACCCACGCCCGGTAACGATAGCGAAATGTTGGGATAGAGCGCGGCGATGTTGTACCAAAGAAACAGCTGCACCAGCATCGGTACACCACGGAAAAACCATGTATAAGCCCAGCTGACGCTGCTCAGCACCGGGTTGGAAGAGAGGCGCATCAGCGCCAGCACCGTGCCGCCGGTAAAGCCCAGCACGACCGAAATCAGCGTCAGTTGCAGCGTCATCAGCACGCCGTCGATAATCGACTGCTCGGTAAAGCTGTTGGCAATCACCTGCCATTCAAAGCGCGGGTTTTGCACCATCGAATTGACCGCCGCTGCCAGCAACAGCACCACAACCAGGGCGCTGATCCAGCGGCCGTAGTAGCGCTTACTCACAATGCGCAGTGAATCGGGATCCTGTTCTGCTTTCATTTGAAGATATCCTGATTGCGTCGCGCTTCGGTCACCGCACCGTAACCGATTGACCAGTGGTCGAGGATTTTCTGATAGCTGCCATCTTTAATCAGCGAATTCAGCGCGGCCTGTACGGCGGGTTCCAGCGGTGAATCTTTCGCGAAGGCGACCGAGACCGGGGCATCATCCACGTGAATTTGTCCGCGCATTACCAGCGCAGGAACCTGACTGACCTGGTAAGTCAGCCCTTCATAAGGGCCAAAGAACATCGGCACGCGGCCACTGACCACGGCCTGTACGCCCGCTGGCCGATCCGGGAAGACCGCGACGTTGATTGCAGGTTTCCCTGCCGCCACGCATGCCTTGCTCGCCTCGTCCAGACGCGTAAGCTGAGTGGTTCCGGCCCCGCCGCCAATCTGCTGGCCGCAAACGTCCTGCAAAGAAGTGAAAGGCTTAATGTTGGCCTCTTTGCGGGCGATCACCCCAAGGCGGGACGCGTTAAAATAGCCAATAAAATCGACCTGCGAGAGGCGCGCTTTGGTGGCGTTGATATTAGAGAGCGCCACGTCGTAGCGACCCGACTTCAGGCCTGGAATAATGTTGTCGAAGCCGCCGGTATCCTGCCAGTGCACCGGAATCCCCAGCCGTTCGCCAACGGCGTTCATCACGTCAATTTCACGTCCTGCCAGCGTCCGGTTATCTTCTTTATAAAAGGTAGTTGGCGGCGTGTTCGGGTTGGTGCCGGCGATGAGATAACCGCGCTTCACGATATCCGCCGGGAGCTGGCTTTTTAGCTGACTGTCAGCCGTCACATGCAGCGTGCTGGAGGTGGGTACATTCTGTTCAGCGGCCTGGACGACACAGCTTCCTGCCATCAGCAGCGGAAACAGCCATTTAGATATTTTCATTGGTACCCTTTCTCCTGAAAAAAATAAAAGCCGCACAACAAGGTGGCGGAAAGCGTTGCAGGTTGGTTAGCGCTTCGGCCATTCTGTCTGAAGCCGCAGAAGCAGGGCAAATGCGAAAAAAAGATAAGCTTTACCAAATAAAATGTAAGTTGGAAAAAAGAGCGTGTGGTGACACAAAAGCCCGGACGGTGCTACTATCCCGCCAGCGGCACCTAATCGGAAATAGCGCGTCGCGGGCGAAGTTAATTAAAACGGACTGCTGCTTAACAAGGATGATACATAATGAAATACGCCACCCTTCCCTTTAATCAAAATAAAAACGGCTGGCTGAATAAAGAAGCCAAACCCCATCCGGCATTAAGCGCGAATATTACCGCAGACTGGGTAGTCATCGGCTGCGGCTTTGCCGGGCTGGCTTTTGCCCGCCGGGTGGCAAGCCTGCATCCTGACTGGCATATTGTGGTGGTTGATGCGGAATGCGCGGGCGAAAGCGCTTCCGCAAGGAATTCCGGTTTTATTATTGGCCTGCCGCACAATATTGGCAGCTCGACGGCGGAATTAAAAAAAGCGCAGGCTTATCGCTCGCTGTTACAGGAAGGCATTCAGCAGCTGGCATCGATCGTAGAGCAGCATAAGATCGCCTGTGACTGGGAAAACGTCGGCAAGTACCACTGCCAGGTTGATGCCACCAATGAACGCCTGTTGCGGGAATACACCGATAACCTGGACGCGATGGGTGAAACCTATCAGATGCTTGATGCCAACGAACTGGCACAAACGCTGGGCACCCGGTTTTATCAAAAAGGCATTTATACGCCCGGCGCGATTCTGGTGAATCCGGCCAGCCTGACCCTTGGTCTGGCCGCGAGTCTGCCAGATAACGTCACGCTGTATGACAACACGCCGGTTATGAAGATTGAGCACGGCCAGCCGATGCGGGTGATTACGCCCCACGGCATTATCACCGCGCCTAAAGTGATGCTGGCAACCAACGCCCTTTCCCGCGAGCTTTCTCCTGTCACCAGCCGTCAGGCCGCAATGGCGACCTTTGCCAGCCTTACCGCACCGCTCAGCGCAGAACAGCGTCAGCGCCTGCCCGCAATGCAAAGCTGGGGACTGACGCCGGTCAACGCGATTGCAGGTGCCAGCGTGCGCTACACGCACGATCATCGTTTAATGATCCGCCAGCATGTTACGCCCGCGCTGAGCGGCAGCGTGACCGCTACCCAAACCTGGCAGGCGACCTTGCAGCATCGCAATATGCTTCATCGCCTCTGGCCGCAGCTTACCGATGTGGCGTTTACGCATACCTGGTCCGGCACCATTAGCGTAACGCGAAACGGCGCGCCGGTATGGGGAGCGATCGGGCGTGCGCTTTATACCGCCAGCGGCTGCAACGGCGCGGGCATTTCCAAGCAAACCATTGCCGGATCGCTGCTGGCGGATTATGCGTTGGGTCAGGATAACCCGCTGATTGCGCCCATGCTGGGACTGGGCGAAGCCAGCTATCTGCCGCCGTCGCCCGTGCTGGATGCAGCCATTGGCTTGTCGCTGCTTAAAGAGCGCTGGCTCGGCAGGCGCGAAGCCTGATGGTGCATTTTTGTTGCTAAAATGCCTGTCCAGTACGCCAGGCAATGATCTTGTAGGCCAGGCACAACATGATCTTACGCAGCGGCGACGGCACACCTTGCGTACACATTGGGCGGTGCAGCTCCAGCGGGAAGATCACTGCCAGCACCCAGATGAATATCAATATACTGGCGGTGAAATTCCGGCTGCCGGGCATTGATATCGCGCGTTTCGCCTTCCATCACGTTAAAGAAAATCGCCTCGCCCTGAATTTCATATTTCCCCGCCGCCAGCGTTTGCGGATTATGTTGCTGAATGGTCTGCAAAGTACGGCTGATCACCGCCGGATAAAGCGGGTTTGTGCTGCAAGGGTAAGGGTATCAATGATCATAACGCTGCTCCGTTTCTGGCTGAAGGGGGGTCACTGCCGGTGCTGATGTCGATACTTCCCGGCCTGAAGCTGCCGCAGGGGCAGAGGCTGCACGCGTTGAAGGCGCACGTGTCCCCACTGCCCTTGAGGCTGGTGCCTGTAACAGGCTGACGCAGTTAGCCAGCGCCGTGCCGACCGGGGATTTTCCTGTGCCGGAAATGCCCATTAAAATGATGCAAAGTCCCGCCATATCTTCCTCCGTTATCAAACTGCCGCCAGCATGCCGCCATCCACAAACAGCAGATGACCGTTAACAAAATCGGATGCTTTTGCCGAAAGGAATACGGCCGCACCAACCAGCTCTTCCGGATTGCCCCAGCGTGCGGCAGGCGTGCGTTTACACAGCCAGTCGGTGAACTGTTCATTATCCACCAGCGCCTGCGTCATCGGCGTCTGGAAATAGCCCGGTGCGATGCCGTTGACCTGAATATTGTGACGGGCCAGCTCAACGCACATGCCCCGCGTCAACATTTTGACCGCGCCTTTGGCGGCGGCATAAGGGGTAATGGTGTCGCGCCCCAGCTCGCTCTGCATGGAACAGATGTTAACGATTTTCCCGGCCTGTCGCCCCATCATCCTTTTTGCCACGCACTGGGAAACCACAAACACGCCGGTCTGATTGGTAGCGATAATGTCGTTCCATTCCTGCAATGGAAACTCGGTAAAAGGATGACGGCGCTGAATACCTGCGTTATTGAATAACACGTCAATCGGGCCAATGGTGCGCTCAATATGATCGATCGCCTGCTCCACGGCGGGCGCATCGGCAACGTTAAAGACCGACACATGCGCGGTATAACCTTCATCGCGTAATTTCATCGCGGCGTTTTCCGCACGTTCATGTGACGTGCCGTTTATGATGATTTCCGCTCCCTGTTCCGCCAGGCCACGCGCCATGATAAAGCCAATACCCTGCGCCGAGCCGGTCAGTAAAATGCGTTTGTTCTTTAAGCTGAAGAGTTGATTCATAGGTTTCCTGCTCCATAACCTTCAGGCATTCAATGGCGTGCCCGGAGAGATGCGACGGGTGTGAGCTTTATCACACGGCTTTTGCCGCCATAAAACTGTGATGGAGATCACTTTAAAAAGTGTTACAGAAGCAGGTTACAAGCGCTGTGATCCGCCACGAATTTTCCCATGAATCAAGGCGCTGCAAATAAAGTTAAGCGCAGCTTTTGTTAATTTCCTTTATGTCACGCAGCAGGCATAATGACAGGCTATAACCGGCAGGCTGATGACCCTCTATGAAAATGCAACGCATCACGTTACACGATATCGCCACGCTGGCGGGCGTAACGAAAATGACCGTCAGCCGCTATTTACGCACGCCGGAAAAAGTAAAGCCCGACACCGCCGAGCGCATTGCCAGCGTCATCGCCGAAGTGGGCTATCAGCCCGATCCTGATAATCACGCTATCGCCAGCAACGCCCTGCCCCGTATCGGCGTGTTAATCCCTTCTTTTCATAACCAGATTTTTTCCGAGCTGCTGGCCGGTGTGGAATCGGTCGCCGGCGCTCAGGGCTACCAGACGCTGGTGGTTAATTACGACTACGACAGCCAGCGCGAAGAAGAACAGATCGCCACGGTGTTAGCGTTTAATGTTAAGGCGATTTTGTTAACTGAATCGGTTCATACGGTGCGGGCAGAAAAATACCTCAAGGCTTCCGGCATTCCGGTTGCAGAAGTGATGGGTCTGACGACCACTCAGGGTCGCGTTAACGTTGGCTTTAACAACCATCAGGCCGGTTTTGATATGGCCAGCATGCTGATTGGCAGCGGTAAAAAACGCATTATCTACTTTGGATCGATGTCCGATATTCGTGACGAACAGCGCTACGCGGGCTATTGCCAGGCGATGGCGGGCGCGGGTTTGCAGGCAGGACGCATCTCACCGAACAAAGTGTCTTCCGTGTCGACCGGCGCGGGCATGATGACGCTGGCACGCCAAATGTATCCCGATATGGACGGCATTCTCTGCACCAATGACGACCTGGCCGTCGGCGTTTTACAAGAGTGTCTGGCGGCGGGTATCGCGGTGCCTCAAGAAATGGCGATTGCCGGTTTTCACGGGCTGGAAATCGGACAGGTCACCACGCCAAAACTGGCCAGCGTGATCACGCCGCGCTTTGAGATGGGCAAAACCGCCACCGAAATCTTAATTAAAAAAATCAATAATATGCCGACTATCGAGCGCGTAGATTTGCACTATCGTTTATCGATGGGTGCCACTATTTAAGCCTCTTCCCCCCTAAAAATCCCTGCCGATCGTGCCGGTTTTGTCCTGGCGATCACGTAGTCGGTAACACGATTTCTTAACACGATTCAGTGTGATCTTCGTCACAAAAAATCCTTCAGGAACGCCTTTAATAATACGTATCCGACGTATCGCATTCCGAAGGGAGATATTTATGACGACCCAAGCCATCCTGTTAATCGCTGCCGTACCTGACGCCCTGCTCGATCGCCTTGCTTCGGCCTGGACGGTACACCGTCTTTTTGAGCAGGATGACCCGCAGACGTTTCTGGCCGACAAAGGCGACACCATCAAGGCGGTGGTCACGCGTGGTGACGTCGGCGTGCGCAAAGAGGTGCTGGAACAGCTGCCCAACGCGGGCCTGGTTGCCGTGTTCGGTGTGGGTACCGATGCCATAGACCTGAACTATACCCGCTCGAAAAATATTGCCGTCACCATCACTTCTGGCGTGCTGACCAACGATGTGGCCGATATGGCCATGGGACTGCTGCTGGCCGCCTCACGCCGCTTATGTCAGGGCGACAGCTTCGTCCGTCAAGGCAAATGGCTGAATACCGCCCCGACGCTGGGCAATCAGGTTAGCGGCAAACGCATCGGCATTTTAGGCATGGGCAATATCGGCCAGGCGATTGCCCGCCGCGCCGCTGGTTTTGATATGCAAATCAGCTATACCAGCCGCAGCCGTCATGACGCGCTGCCTTACGCCTGGCACGACGACGTGCAGTCTCTGGCACGCGATAGCGACTTCCTGGTAATTGCCGCCGCCGGTGGCGAATCCACCAAAGGTTTGGTTAACGCTGATGTTTTACATGCCCTGCCAAAACACGCCTGGCTGATTAATATTGCGCGCGGCACGCTGGTTGATCAAAGCGCGTTAATTCAGGCCTTACGTAAAGGCGATATAGCCGGTGCCGCACTGGACGTTTATGAGCAGGAACCGCAGGTGCCGGAAGAGTTAATAGCCATGAGCAATGTGGTTTTACAACCCCATGTTGGCAGCGCTACGCACGAAACCCGCCAAAAAATGAGTGATGTCGTTTTTGCCAACGTTGAAGCCTTTTTCAAAGCAGATGATCTCCCTAACGCAATTTAATTCCTTTTATCAGTTCAGGATGACGGGATAACTTCTTTTCATCCTGCCAGACAGGCGTGGGGCACGTTCACGCCTTACTCTAACGAGGGTCAGAGATGAAGAATAAGATACCCGGAACACGCTGGCTGCGTGTAATAGCCCCGATCCTGATTACCTGCATTATTTCATTTATGGACCGGGTCAATATCAGTTTTGCCCTGCCCGGCGGGATGGAAAAAGATTTAGCGATCACCAGCCAGATGGCGGGCGTCGCCAGCGGGATTTTCTTTATCGGCTATCTGTTTTTACAGGTGCCTGGCGGCCGGATTGCCGTTAACGGCAGCGGCAAGCGCTTTATCGCCTGGTCGCTGGCGGCCTGGATGGTGGTTTCCATCGCCACCGGCTTTGTCACCAACCACTGGCAGCTGTTGGCCCTGCGGTTTGTGTTGGGTGTTTCCGAAGGCGGAATGCTGCCGGTAGTGCTGACGATGGTCAGTAACTGGTTCCCGGAAAAAGAGCTGGGCCGCGCCAATGCTTTTGTAATGATGTTTGCGCCGCTTGGCGGCATGTTCACCGCGCCGATCTCCGGCACGATAATCAATATGTTTGACTGGCGCTGGCTGTTTATCATCGAAGGCGTGCTTTCTGCGTTCGTGCTGCTGGTGTGGTGGATAGCGATCAGCGATCGGCCTGAAGAAGCGCGCTGGTTACCGGCACGCGAGCGCGACTATCTGCTGACCGAGCTAAAACGCGATCGGGAAGAGCGCGCGAAAAAAACGCCGCCGGGCAAGGCAAGCCTGAAAGAGGTGTTTCGCAGTAAGGGATTGATGAAGCTGGTGCTGCTGAACTTCTTTTATCAGACCGGTGATTACGGCTATACGCTGTGGCTGCCCAGCATCCTGAAAAATCTGACCGGCGCGAATATGGCGGGCGTTGGCGTGCTGGCTATCCTGCCGTTTGTCGCCACCATTGCCGGTATCTATTTGATTTCCTGGCTGAGCGACCGCACCGGTAAACGTCGCTTTTGGGTAATGGTCTCGCTGTTCTGCTTTGCCGCCTCGCTGCTGGCTTCGGTCGGACTGAATCAGCATATTGTCGCCTCTTATATCGCGCTGGTGTTCAGCGGCTTCTTCCTCAAGGCGGCAACCAGTCCCTTCTGGACTATCCCTGGCCGCATCGCTTCGGCGGAGCTGGCGGGCAGCGCACGTGGCGTGATTAACGGACTGGGCAACCTCGGCGGTTTCTGCGGTCCGTATCTGGTCGGGATCATGACGTATGTCTACGGACAGGGTGCCGCCGTTTGCGCGCTGGCCGCTTCGCTGATTATCGCGGGCGTTCTTGCTGCGACGTTGCCAAAAGGCTGTGATTTATCAGACGATGAAAAATCCGCCGCGAAGAAACAGGCAGAGGAGGAGAAAATGCAGGGCGAGGTGTCGCATCAGGGGCATTAACGCTCTTCAGTCCGCTACCAGCCCACCCGGGTTGGTAGCCTGTTGAACGGCAACGGCCTGCAATTGATCGTTTCCGGCATAATGATTTCAAACCCCGCCATCTTTACTTTCCCGCGTCAGTATTCCAGGCAAATGGGCCACCAGAATGTGTTTGTGCAGATATGTTTTCTTAGTGACCGCTAACAATTTCAATATTCGCCTTAACGTCAAAATCGGCTTTAATACCCATTTCCAGACCTAACCAGTTATTATCCCGATCGCGGAAATCCTGCCACCCGTAATCTGCCATTGCGCTTTCCTTTACTTATTTCACGCCACATTTTAAGAGAATCGATCACAGATTCCCACTGGCATATTAAAGCGTTCTGTTGCCATCTCTCATTCACTTTTTTTTTCGCGAAAAGAGCGGCTGCCTTCCTGACTTATCCACATTCCCGTTTTTCTCACTGACAGATTATTTTGTCAGGACTGGACAATGACCAGGCCTGTGACAATAATGTCCGCGCGTTTTAGGAGCGTTCGGGTAATTTCAGGCGGCTTGATTCTGGACCTTTTGAAATGGACGGCGCTGTCAGAGAAGATCTTCTGCTGTATGGCCACGCCGCGCGCTGCATGCACATGCCAGTTTGGCTTAAAACCAATAATTATAACGCACCATCTTTTTGCAGAAGCATTTCCAGGGCGAATGAAATTTCTGCCCGGATAAAAATTGCTGCAGGCTTATTTACTGTGTCACTCGCTGAGTTATGGAAAAGAAAAAAGCATTTTTACTTTTTGGGATGGAAAAGGAGAGGAAGTGGAACGTCATCATTTGCGGAAAGTGAGTTTATTAACGGCGGTTGTCGTGCTTTCCTCAAGCTGCGCCAGCCTGCATGAAGCAGGTGAAAATTACGGTACGGCTTTAGGATGTATTGGCGGCGCAGCATTAGGCAGCGGCCTCACTTATTTGATTACCAAAGATGCGCGTAAGGCTGTCGCTGGCGGACTGATTGGCGGTATCGCAGGTTGTGCCGCTGGCAACGTCTGGCAGAAGCGTGAAAAAGCGCTGGCTAAAATTGCTGCCGAAGAACATATCGCCATTGCCACTCGATCTTTGCAGTCTCAGGAGAGAGGAGGCAAGCAGGCTGTTGGCATAGTGGCACAAGTTGAAGACCGCGGTATGTTCGACACCGACAGCGCGCAGCTCTCTGCTGACGGCCTTCGTCAGGTCAGAAAGATTGCGGCCGCCATGAAGCAAGACGATCAAAACGGCGTGGTGCTGGTTGTTGGCCATACTGATGCCACCGGCAATGCCAGCTGGAACCAGACGCTGTCAGAAAACCGCGCGCAGGCTGTCGGCCGGATCCTGCAACAGGCAGGCCTTAACCCGCAGCGGCTCTATTTTCAGGGAGCAGGCGCTTCGCGTCCTGTCGCTGAGAACAGTTCTGCCACCGGACGAGCGGCTAACCGAAGGGTTGAGATTGTCGGACTGCAAAATGAAGCCCTCATGAAACAGCGGTTAGAGCAGGAAGGCAGTAACCTGGCTTATCTGCGTTATGGTACACGAACGACAGAAGCGACTCAGCGCACTGCCGTTACATCTATCAGTTCAGCGCGGCGCAGCGCTAAAAATCATCACAGCCAGTCAAAATCAGCTTCCCTCCCCTCCGGTGCTATAACTTCGGATCAGAGCGTCAGCCAGACAGCCTCAGCCTCATCAGAGCCTGCCAACGGTAAAAACTGGGTAGATTTTGGCGGTCAGCCCGTTAGCTCATCGACCACATCGCTTGCCGCTAATCTTAAACCTCGCAGCAGCGGATTCAGCTTAATTTCTCAGGCCAACGCCAGCGGCGTGACGGAAAGTTGTCTTAGCGATAGCGCAAGGGTGAGCGGCGTTGCCCGCAATCTTGCCAGCGGCAAAGTGGTCGAGACGCACACCACTACCGACTATTTTACCGGTATGAACGGCCGCGCCTGGGCAGGCCTGGTCAACAACCATCTGGTCACGCTTTCGCCGGTATCGGTATTAAAAGATAACGCCACCGTCGTCGGTAATCCGAAGGTTTATATTACCCGCAACTATCAGAACAGCGGCAACCGTCATGCAGATCCGGCTATTAGCGCGATCGCCAATGCCTGGGAAGGTGAAGAGAGCATTCTCTATCGCGTTTATCTGCCGGCCGATCAGCAACAGCCTCTTTCGTGCATCGATCTGCTGGTGCCTAAGAATGCGACAAAAGCGCAGCAAGGCCAGCTTTTCTATAGCAGCCATAGCAGCCATAGCAGCGCCTATATGGCGGCTTACAGCCCGATCCGTAGTTAATCAAGGAACAGACAATGGAACTTTTTCAGAGCATCGCTGAAGCGATCTCGCTTTATCGCTATATTTTTTGGCCACTGGTAGGACTGATGGTGTTAACCATCGTGGTTATTCGCTGGTGGGGCCAGGTAAGCTATTTTTTCCTGAATCTTGGCTGTAGCCTGCCAATCATCGGCTCTGTAGCACGTCTGTCGCGCAGTAATGAGCCGCGCCGCGCAGGAACCGGTGGAAAAATGTGGTATCCGGCCGAAGAGGCGCTTTGTGCCAAATACTGGCAACACTATAAATCCTTTAATCTGAATGCCGATTTCTTTCTGCGTAGCGTTAACTATTTGAACAAAGTGGACGAACGAGGCCGTAAACCTACCGGTCCGCTGCTGTGGTTCTGTAGCGTTGCGCTGGTGCTGCTTGAAGCCTTTATTTTTGCGCTGGTACTTTCTCCCTTTATTGCCAACAATATTTCCGCCAACCAGGCTGAATTCTCCGCCATTGTTATTTCAGTATTGATTGGTGTGGTGTTGGTTCCGGCGACGCACCTGATGGGTGCTGAGCTGCACAAGAATACGCTGCTGAAAAAAGTTCGTTACTGGTATGAAGACGCCCGTGATACCAATAACGCCAAAGGATTATTGAAAAGTAATAAGATATCGCTCGAAACAACCGACCAGGATGACAATGAGCCTGAATATGTGCAGATGCGCAATCGCCTCAATACCAATGTGCATGCCAAACCGCAGTACTGGGCTACCATTATTGCGCTGGCGCTGATCGTTTTCTTTGCCGTTGGCGCCTACTTTGTCCGTGCCGCAACAATTGACTCTATTGATACGCAGGCAGTGAATGGCTCGCCATTCAGTCAAATGAGCGAAGCGCAGAACGCTTCTCCGTTCGACCTACCTTCCGCTGCCGCTGAAGATAACGCGAAAGCGGATGGCCAGGCGAATAAAGAGATCAGCAATAACCGGATTTTCGCTTCAAAACTGACTTTCATTATTCTTTCGGTAATCTTTGTTGGCGTGCAGCTAATTGGGATCCTGATTGGCCTTTATCGTTCGTTTGCCGGTATTGAATCCAAAATGGCGGCGAAATACGTGGGTAACTTCAGTAGCTCAGAAGAGTTTACTGCATGGCACAGTATGCATCGCGACCGCGTGGAGCGTGATGCTCAGGAAAAATTGAGTGCGCTGCAAAACCGGCTAATGATGAAGCGTACCAGCAGCCAGAGCCAACAGCTCATCGAGCTGCCCACCTTTAACGATTTTGCCAGCGGCAAGCGTGTGGATAAAGCCCGTTCTGAATTCGAAGAAAGCCAGCAGATTAAAACCACTGCTGAAATGCAGGCCGCCGCTGCTGCGCAGAAAAAAGCTATTGCTGAAGCCGCTCAGCAGGCTCAGCAGGCTCAGCAGGCTCAGCAGGCTCAGCAGGCTCAGCAGGCTCAGCAGGCTCAGCAGGCTCAGCAGGCTCAGCAGGCTCAGCAGGCTCAGCAGGCTCAGCAGGCTCAGCAGGCTCAGCAGGCTCAGCAGGCTCAGGCTACGACTTCGGTTCAGAGCCCTGCAACCTCTTTCACCGCTAACGCCAACAACGTCGTTCAGCTGCCTCAGGACGAGGAAAAACAGCGTCTGCATGCATTAGGCGATCTAACCGGATTGGATCAGGAGGAGCTGGCACTGATTGCTGAAGATCAGGGGCTGCCATTTGAAGCCGTCTCTAAGCGCCAACGCGTTCAGCAACTGCTGAATAAAACCCGGGCGAAGGGGGAAGCATGAGAGGCTTAATTGGGCTAATCCTGGTCACTCTGGCCGGCTTTGCTCATGCCGCCGAGCGCAACGATATCCCCAGCTGTTACCGCTATGCCCAGCTGGAAGCAGAGCGTCCGGCTGACAGTGGCCGGGAGCTGGTTATCGTTATCGATCAAACGGTCAAAGTCCCCCTAGCGCTAAAAAAATCGCTCTGGCAGCACGTAATTCGCTACGTGCAGCCAGGCGATCGCGTGGTGTTGTATCAGTTTTCCGCCCTGCTCCAGGACAATTACCTCAAGCGGGCTTTTGATGGCAAACTTGAAGCGCTGTTTACCAATCAGAAAGCCCGTAACAATATGGGGATGGAAAGTCTGAAGAACCTGGATAGCTGCCTGCTAAAACAGAAGCAGTATTTTGATCAGGGCATCGGCAAGCTAATGGCAACAAGCTTTGCGGCGGAAGGCGACAACGTGGCGAAAAGCGAGATTATCGACAGCCTTAAGCATATTGCCACCGATTTGGAAAACGACCCCGCGCCGGAAAAATCACTGGTGCTGGTTTCAGATATGCTGGAAAACAGCGCGTTCGGCAGCTTTTACAGTAACAATCAAATCCGCCTGTTAACGCCCCAGCAGGAAATAGCTCGCGTGGAAAAACAGGGGCTTATTGCTGCTTTCCACGGTGCTAAAATTTATGTGGCAGGTGCCGGTCTGATTGATACGTCGGCTAAAAACAATTACCGCTCGGGTAAGATTATGCAGCAGCTGGAAGCCTTCTGGCGGCGCTATTTTATCGCTTCGGATGCTGAGCTGGTGAGCTTTGGCGCACCGGAGTTGACGGTCGAAATCAAGTAATTCTTTTGCGAAAGCCGGTTGTTTTCTCCGGCTTTTGCTTTTCCTCTCCCGGCAATAAACCTTATTTCCCGGTCATCGCCATATTGATGGTTTCCAGCGCCTGGCGCAGCGGTTTGACCTCGATCTGACCTGGAGCCGATGCCTCGCCGATCATGCCAAAGGTGAGATCCGATCCCCACACCTGGCCGGTGATTCGCGTGACGGCTCCCAGCCCGCCCATGGACATGGTCAGCAGTGGTTTGCGTGAGTAGCGCTCGCGGATTTGCGCAGTGGCATCCTGCAATTTCAGTACGTCTCCTGCATTGTGCGGCATTACCGCAATTTTCAGGATATCTGCCCCCATTTCATCCTGTTTACGCAGCCGCGAAACTATTTCAGCGGGGTCGGGCGTGTTGTTAAAATCGTGGCTGGACATCACCACCTTGATACCCGCCTCATGTGCCGCAGCCACCACTTTTTGCACCACCGCGGGCTGGCGGAACATTTCAACATCCAGAATATCAATAAAATGCGATTTGATTAGCGCCAGGTAGAGATCGCCCCAGGCCTGGTCCGTTATCACTTTTGCTCCCCCCTCCGCCTTAGTGCGAAAAGTCAGGATCAGCGGCTTACCCTTCACTTCGGCCACAATTTTTTTGCCCAGCGCCGCAACTTGCGCGGGATCGTTGGCAAAATTCAGGTAATCAATTCGATATTCAATCAGGTCGGCATCCGGGTTTTCACCAATCATTTTTGCCTGTGCCAGCACCTGCTCCGCAGTGGCGCCGGTGGTGGGCACAATGATTTTAGGCGCCCCCTGGCCGATAAGGGTGTTATTGATCTTCAACGGGACGGCATGCCGCTGGGTAAAAGCCGCTGCCGCCTGGCTGGTGGACGCCGCATGGGCCTGAGATAAAGCCACAACGCCGCTTTGTGTACCCAGTAATAATGAGACTGCTATAACCATTTTTCGTAAATTCACGTTTACTACTCCATTAAGCACGGATCGTTATTATCTTCAGCGGATTAAAGACCGCCGAATTACGGGATAGAAACAAAAGCCATTAACGCTGAGTTACCGAACATTATTTTTACAGATAAATAAGCACTGTCTCTATTACTTTGCTGTTACGGGCTTGCTGAGGGGCGATGTAGCGCCATCTTCCGTCGTCGCCGTGCTGGTAACGTTAGCGACCACGATGTCATCCGTCAGTGGTAATATATATTTAAACGTGCCCTGCCCATCTGCGTGAACCGGCACCATGTCATAGCCAAGAAAGTTTTCAGCTTCGTCTCTGTTTGCTTTACTGTTAGCGAAGAACTCAATGCGATACAGAGTATTGGCTTCGCCTTTGACACTGCCACTCACGATAAGATCGTTGCCCTGGTGAGCAGCCTGTGAAATAACCGGCGGCAGCTGGTTTTCATTGGGTGTTTTCTCACAACCTGCACTGTTACCATCAAGCGCACAAATACGTTCAAGCGTGGATGCATTATTACTGATGCCTCCACCGCGGCTTCCTGGGAAATCGGCATGTTCCAGGCCTGGCACATTAAACACTATCGCACCGGCATAATCAGGCAGGCAGCTGCCGCCAGCAAAGCAGCGCTTAATATCCTTACCATTATCGATCATAATATTTTCCGAAATGCGATCGCGATTTGGTCCGGTAATACGGTTAATACCAAAGCGGCCATCTTTGCCCGCCACGCCCTGTGGCCGAACCGCGACGGCAACGCGATTATTGACCATACGGTTTCCCGCTACGATATTATCTGTGCCGCTAAGCGTAACGGCAGAGGATAAATTCTTAAACATATTGGCAGCGATATAGTTGCGGTTTCCCCAGTTTATCTGCACGCCGTCTGAATAGTTTTGAAACGTATTGTGGATCACCTGATTATCATTGCCCCACAGCATTTCCAGCCCCTGAGACGGTTCCTGATTACTGGCATCGGTCGTGATTAAGTTATCGGCAATCAGATTGAACGAAGCGCCGCGTGTTGCCTCCATCCCGTCGCCGTTATTAAGAAAGGTATTGCGCAGAATTTTGTTGCGCTGGGTGGTAGTGGCCGTTGAGTTTCCTTTGCCATCGTCGCCGGTCATCATCAGTCCGGCACCACCGTGGTTTGCCACAAAGCGGTTGTCTTCAATTACGTTGTTGCTGGCGCGGTTTAGCAAAATACCGATACAAAAATTACGTACTTCCAGCCCCTGAATGGTGACGTCATGCGTATCGCGCAGAACCAACCCCGGCAGCGTGTTGGTGCGGACATTTGCGCCATACTGCCCTTTTTCTGCACCCGGACAGCTGCGGGGATCGACAGGTTTGATATAGCCAGAGCCATCAATGGCAATATATGTCCCTTCCCGTAACCAGTTCATATTAATAATATCCACTGGCCCTTTAATTTCTGGTAAAGGCTTGCCTGGCTTAATCACTAACGGGGCATTATCTTTAAAATCTATCTCTATCTTATATCGGCCTGGATTTTGATTGTTTTTCTCCAACGCCCATCGCAACGTGCCATTCTGACCATTATCAGCAGCAGCGTTAACTTTCAGTATGTCTTTTTCTGGCAAGACGTTCTCTTCAGCCGTAACGGCAAAAGATAAAAGCAGAGACAGCATAACGGCAATTTTATTTTTAAACATGTTTCACCTGACATTGAGAGCCATAATAATAAGCGCGATTGCGCTCATCCGTATTATCGTAAGCGATCGTTTATAAACAAAAGAGGTACTCATTATTTCTTAAAAAAAGATACGCCTGTCTACAATAAAACTTATGATCAAAATCAAATTAGCCAGCAAACATACAACAATAAAAATAGTTATATACCAGACACGCCGAGGCCCACCCATAATATTTATGAATGAGCCGACTTGTATTTTATTTTTAACTCAAAAAAAGTGCACCCAGGCTGCGGATATTGGCATTGCCAGAACCAGCGCGGGTATCATATTTGCTACAGGAAACATTTTAATACCGCAGATCCGAAACCCGGTAGCAAACATCAATACACCACCGACGGCAGAAAAATCAGCCTGCATTGCAGAAGTGGTCAAGGGCATTATGTAGACTGCACCATGCGCCAGCGCTAACTGAATAATCAGCTGAGGCAGGGCAATAATGGCTACTGCAAAACCCAATGACGTAGCAAATATAGCCGCGGTAAAAATATCCAGGAAGGATTTGGCAATCAGCACGCTGGTGTCGCCGGTCATGCCTTCATGCATTGAACCAAAAATACCCGTCCCGCTGGCGCAAAACAGTACGATGATAGAGACGTATTGATGTAAAAATTGCTCCTGCGCACTTTCATCACTGCTCCCCGGTTTCACTAACAGCTCCACCAGCCCTTTCGCTTTGCCGCCGACTTTACCGATGCCTTTTTCCAGATAAATCAGTTCTCCTAATAACGAACCTAAAATCACTGAAAGCACCATTACCGGCATATGAACGACTTTGACCACCAGTACGATGCCCATACACATTGAGGCGGCACCAAAAATCGACGGCATGCTGAGCCGAATACGTTCCGGCAGGCGGGTACTGAGTACCGCGCCGATGATGCCGCCCAGGAAAACGGCAGAGCCGTTAATATAGGGTCCTACTATCACTGATGGGTACTCCTGATGGATTTCATTGACTCTCCCCAGCGCGGTAAATCAGCCCTGACCCAAGCGCGTCTTATTTTTTAAAGCCGGGAATAAAACGGTTTACGTCCACTTCAAGGAATGCGCTGCGCTTGAAGTTATGCTTCAGATCGTAAGGCACGGTACAGTCGAAAATGGTTTTGCAGGCGATACCGTGCGCACGGATGGACGAACTGAATGCCGGATCGGAAGAGGGATCAAGCGGATGACAGCGCACGCCTGGAATAAACACGGTGCTGGCATCGCCCTGATAACGCGTGGTCATCGCCCACATCACGTCGTTCATATCGAAGAGATCGACATCCTCATCCACCAGCATCACGTGCTTCAGCTCTGAGAAAGCTGAGAATGCCAGCAACGCGGCCTGACGCTGTCTTCCTTCATCTGCCGGAGAACGTTTCTTCACTTGCAGCACGGCGAGGTATTTCCCGGTGCCGGGTGAGGGACAGTGAACATTCTGCACAAAGCCCGGCAGCGCGCGCTCGACCATCTGCAAAATACTGGCTTCCGTTGGGATGCCCGCCATGTTGGTATGTTCATCGCTTGGGCCGATGCAGGTTTGCAGGATCGGATGTTTGCGGTGGGTAATTGCCTTCACCTTGATAACCGGCACGGCGGCCTGGGCATCGCCGGTATACCCCGGAAACTCCGGCATCGCTTTGCCGGTGTTGGTGTTCTGATCTTCCTGAACGCGCACGTTTGGCAACAGTTCGCCTTCAATCACCACTTCGGCATTGGCGATGGCACGCGCATGAACAGAGACGCAGTCCGTCAGCTCAACGGGCTGATTACGCAGGCTACCGGCAATCGACAGCTCATCGAAGCCCAGCGGCGTAGTTGGCGGCTCAAAGCAGGCACCGATTTCAATGGCCGGATCCACGCCAATGCTGATGGAGATCGGCAGCGGCTCGCCCTTCTCTTCCGCTTTCTGACGGAACACGTCCAGATGACGACCCGGCACAAAGTACATGGAGATTTCATCTTTGCTCTGCACGCAAAGGCGATGAATAGTCACATCATGCTCGCCGGTTTCTGGATCGGCGGCGTAACACATGCCCAGCGTAAAATAGGGACCGGCATCTTCCGGCGTATTGGTTGGGGCAGGCAGGATTTTCAGAATATCGAAGTCGGGATCGCTGGCCAGATGCACCACTTCCTGGCAGACGGCTTTTTCTTGCGGAATAACAATCGGTGCGATTGGATTGCTGGCCGCGTCTTTCAACATAAAGGCCAGTTTTTCAGGGGTGCTGCCAAACAGATGAGCAACGCGTTGACGGGAAGAGAGCAGCCCGATGAGCACGCGCATGTCGTTATAGCCTTTGATTTTGTTAAAAATCATGGCAGGGCCGATACGGGTCGGGCGCATCACCGTACCGTTTGCGCCAACATAACGGTAAACGCCAGACAGCTCAGCAATCGGATCTACCGGTTCATCGGTGTAAATGAGCTCGTCATCGTACTGACTCAGCACCTCAATTGCGCTGCGTAAGTCTGTTACTTTCTTCTGATTCTCAGACATTTTAAAACCTCTTAAGCTGTGATTCTGACTGAAGCTAACTAAAGGGTGCGGTTTAATCAGACCCTTCGACTGCGGGGAAAAGGTCATGATTCGCTGTGCTATCAGTTTTAGAATTCCAGCCAACTTTGTCCAATAAGCATTACCCTGTTTTAAATAAGCGTTTATTATCACCAAAAAAAGGGAGACTCAGCGTGGAATACCGGCATTTACAAGCTTTCCTGGTCCTTTCGGAAGAGCTGCATTTTGGCAATGCGGCTTGCCGCCTGAATATTGCCCAGCCCGCGCTGAGCCAGCATATTAAGGCGCTGGAGCAGGAGCTCGGCCTGCCGCTGTTTGTCCGTGATAAGCGCAAAGTCGCCCTGACCTGGGAAGGCGAGCAGCTGATTGGCCGGGCTAAAATTGCGATTAGCCAGTTTTCGCGGTTTCGCGAACATGCCAATATTTTGAAGCAGGGATTGCAGGGCCACCTGACGCTGGGTTATGTCGGCAGTTCCATTCTCGACCCCAGTCTGGCAATGTTAATCAATGGTTATCGACAGGCCTGGCCCACCACCGAGATAACAATTGAAGAACACAATGTCGACAATCAGCTCACACGGTTAATGGATGACCGGCTCGATATCGCGCTGGTTCGCTCGCCGGTGCCGCGTTACGACGAACTGGATTATCTGAATATTGTCACCCGCCCCCTGACCGCCGTCTTACCGGCTAATCATCCGCTGTGCGGGCAGCAACGTATCTGCCTCAGCCAGCTCTCTGATGAAACCTTTTTGATTCAGGAAGATCCACCGGGTATTGGGCTGGGCTGGTCGGTGCTTTCTGCCTGTCAGCGTGCGGGATTCACGCCGGGAAAGATTCAGGTGACGCGCGACGTTTCGGTCGCAATGGGACTGGTGGCGATGGGCATGGGCGTCACCGTAGTGCCGGAAACGCAGCGTTCGGTTCTGCTGCCCGACGTGGGCTATTGTCAGCTGATTGATGAACAGGCTACCACCACGCTGATGCTCGCCTGGCAGCGGCGTCGTTATCACCGCACGTTAAAGAACTTTGTTAATTATGCGCGGGAACTGACTGAGAAAGGGGGATGCTGAGCGAGGCCGGGCGGCGTGATAATTTCCATGCTTGTGTTCAACGTTGAGCATACAGGCAGTGGGCCGAAAAACAACGTTCATAAGCTGGGTTGATGAAACCATTACGGGGGGGTTGCAAACGCATCATCAGGCAGAAGTCCGTGCCAAAAATCATACATTATTTGCTCTGTCACATCGCTTATCAGCGTGTCCGACTGTCGCAGAATGGCATCAGTCAGCTTTTCCCGATCCAGCGTATTTAATTCAGCGAGAGACTCTGCTTTAGCGACAGCGGCAATATCACAACCCAGCAGCTCTGCACCCATACGTACCGGATCCCAGTCTGACCTTTCACCATCCAATGGAGCTTCATAGATTCGGGCGCTTTCAATTGAGCCATACTCGCTGATAATTTTGAAGAGATCTGTGGCGTCCTTTGCATTAGTTTGACCCCGGTCTCGCCATGCAAACAGTTTTAACAGCGCAAGTCCGGGTAGCGAACAAACCGGAATGGTTATACCGTTAGCCAGCTGTATTTTAACGACCTCAGATAACGCTTCGACAAAGCCATCCACAGCCATAAAAATGCTTCTGTCTGGCGGCCAGGCAATCTTATTCTCCTGCGTGATCCCCCCAAACGGAATGATATCCAGCTCGGTGTCCTGCCAGATCAATCGATGAATGTTTTTTGCCTTTTCACTGGCTCCATGCTGTAGCAGACTTTGTTTCAAGGAATAAAATTCCTGCCATTCCTCAACAAATATAGCTACATCAATATCGCGCGTACGGCGGCCCATGCTTTTTCCGTATACATGATGAAGTAATATTTCGCGGGCTGTAGCCCCGGCGATAAAGAAAGGAAGATTCTGCTCAGAACAGACATTATGGATATCGGTTAACAGCGACTCAGTAACTGAAAAGAGCGGTATCGCTAAGCTTAAGGTATTTGTCATTGATAATCCTTGCTGCTTCCTTGTTGCGGTCGTCGTCGCTGGCCAGCAGATCCGCTACGCACAGCATCACCTTTGCTTTTTCATTTAGCTGAAAATCCCGTCCCCAGAAGCTGGATATCAGCTGTAGCTGGCCGTCATGCATTGGCCTGTACCCAAGTTCCTTACAGCGCACTGACAAAGCATAGGGCGTAAATAACTGTCCCTTTTCCGGTACCAGATAACCGTCACTTAATTCAGCGGCGGCCACCTCCCCCCCCCAATACTCTCCTGCACCCAGTGGGATATCCTGCCACAAATCGCAACCCGCTACGCGAACACCTGATAATTTTGGAAGCAAGGCCGAAGCGTAGTCTCGTAGCCACAATACCAGCAGCTCTTCGGCATTCATTAAGCGTCGGCCAGACTGCGTTTTACGGTAGTATTTTTGTGCGGCAAGATACTCAAAAGCTTTGCTCACCATCCCCAGCGAAACACCGGCTTTCATAGCCAGGCTTCTGTAGGTCTCATTTAAGGATTCAGGTTGGGATAGCAGAACAAAAAGCAGCTTCATGACGCCTTCAGCCAGTCGGGACTTAGGCGCGACTATTTTCTCTGCCGTTTTACCTTCAATAAGTACATACAGCCCGGGAACATTTATCCCTGCATTGCCTGCGATATCGATAAAGTTCAGATGATTACTGTGACAATACTCAGCAAGAGTGGGGGTCAGTTGATTACAAACAAGCAGCAGAGGAGCAGCCGTTGTAACGTGCGCCGTATTGTTAACAATGCTTTTAAGTGACTCTTTACGGTGAATTTTTTTAACGTTTAATGAAAAGAAAAATGGTAGCCCATTTGGGCTGACTAACGTCGCCAGCCCATCCTGATTAACTGAAGCCCGATTGGCATTCAATTCGTAATCCAGCCGAAACCCCTCAGGCAAATGGGCTATCGCTTCCGCCAGAAGTTGCTCATCACGCATTTGTTCACACCTTTTAAATGTTCATGAATCATGAACAGAGTGAGTTTATGAACAAACTATGCCTCGTGCAAGATAAAGCACATCTAAAACTCTGGCTTACAAACCTTGTCCGTTTCAGGTTAGTTTCTCAACGGTCATTAGAATCAAAAAATCCGGTCAGGGCGCTGGCTTCACTTCGGCCACAAAATCCGGTAAATCCCAACTTCCGCCCGCACGGATATAGCGACACATCCCGCTGTTCGCATGTCGGGTTTTCTGGAATGTCTGGCCGTCCCATACCCATCCGGCCATACTGACGCAGTCGGCAATGCCGCGACCTTTCTGGAACCAGGAAATCTCGCCGTCGCGGTAATCATCGCCGGAATCCGTGACGATCGCAGGTTTACCGGTTAAGGCTTTATCGATAACCCAGTAGCCGTACCCTTCGTTGTAGGCAGCGCGCCAGCAAAGCGTGGAGATCAGAGCATGGGTGTTATCCAGCGGGATATAGGTCAGCTTGTCGCTCTCTTCGTCGCTAATACTGCCCTTTTCTTCCTCATCCGGGTTCAGGCGATCGCATTGCAGATCGTCGGTCAGCGTAGCCATCAGCCGGGGCTTTAGCGCGGTAATCTCCTGTTGGGTCAGCAGGCGGGAAGGTTCTTTACTGACTTTCGCCGCCTGAATAACCGGCGCCGGTACGGCTTTGGTTACGCCGCTTTCCGGCTTATTTCCCTTTTTGGTCCATGCGCCTGGCGTACCAATACGGCCCTGCACATCATCCACTTTCAGCATGACGGCGTAAGCGCCATCGTTTGAGAGCATAAAGGGCGTGTGGCCGCCTTTGAACTCGACTTTGCCGCTGCCCTTAACGGCATTGATCAGCCCAAGGGTTTGCGGCTGCGATAACCGCCAGGTGTCGTTTTCAGCCGCGGTGAGATCGCCCGCTGAAACACCATTAATCCATACGGTCAGCTTAGTAACAGGTGCTTCATCTTCCGAGTCGGTCTCCGACAAAATGACCTCACCGGTGGGAACCGTGTTCGCACCAGCCTGTCGGGTAAGCAGCACCGAACCGCCCGCGCCTTCTTCACTGGCATAACCAGCGGTACGACAGGTCAGGGTGTTGTCGCAGGTCACTTCCCAGTCTTTATGCTCGAATGAGATGCCGCTTTGTTCGGCGAGGACGGGTGCAGTAAGGGTACTGAATAAGAACAAGGCTGTTGTATAAGAGGCTTTCACGCGATCTCTCCTGTGAGATAAGCCGAAGAGTTTGAACAATTAGGGATTCAATAGGAAATCTTTTATTCAGGGTGCTACCTTTCACCTAATCAGTTGATTATATTACAGGCGCTATGGCCCATAACCGCCCAACGGTTCAATAAGTACAATCCCCAACTGATCGGCTTCGTATTCGATAGCGTTTATTACGGCGGCAGATTCCAAAAGTGGCTGTGACTCAATTAACACGCTGAAATCTTCTGGTTTTACCCGATCGCCAAATAGCATTAAGGCTGTACTTCCATGCTGTTTTGAAGACCACTGCAAGCCATGCACTTCAGAGAAATTCAAATAAATGGCCAGAGAATATTCACGGGTGAAAACATACTGATCGGCGGATGAATCAAGTAATTCAGAACGTGTAATGCCCATTCTGCGAAGCGTTTTAGGATTAAGATCAACCAGAGTAAGATTGGTGCAGGGTTTGATGACCGAATGAACCGCACCTTCCAGTTTTGCCAAATCGTAGGGAACTCCTGCTGAATCTGGCGGTAAATCATGAAAGAGCGTTTCCATTATGGCAACGCCAATGTTCTCACCACCATACAAAGTCGATACACCATTGCTTAAAGGACTAAACCGGGCGTTGCCTTTTCCTGGATTAAACTGGAGAGCGTTAAAGTTTGCCGAATGTATCCGGCAAATTGGTTTGCCCGCTATCCATGTTGTGAAATTGACTTCTAATACATGTTTGGGTTTCCGCAACTTGCGAACGGCAACATCCCTGTTATCCGACTCAGCCATGGGTTCCCCCGTCCAGTTCGGCATGGGCCGCCTCGAGTACCTGCTGTGGCTGAGTTATCAACACATCTTTCGGTTTTCTGCCTGCCAGCCAACTATTTTCTGAACCGAACCAGATAGCTAATCCCCAGGGAGTTTTCCTCCCTTCAAACAATCTAATAACTTGTTTAACAACAGGAATTGGTCTGAATCCTTCATCCAGTGCATATGCCGGATAGTTGTCTTTGCCATTCAGCGGTATAGCAAAAAGAGCGCCAGCAGCCTTCCAGCGGTTCGGGCCTGCACTCGGATTCGTGTTGCGGAAGTTAGCTTTCTCAGACAACTCTCGAGCCGTCAGCCATTCTGAATCCGCAAGAATACGGGCAGTTAATTGCTGCAAACGCTGTGCATTTCGTTCCGCACGCGCCGATTTTTCCGGCTTTGCTTCAGTAAGAGCCTCGTCAGGCACTTTGCGGCGAGCGACAGCGGTTTCAGGCGCTGCGGTCTCAGGCATGCTCAACGATGCCAGAACAGCATTCATGGCCGCCCGCATCGCCACTTTGATGGTTTCATTAAAAACCGGGCTATGTTCTTTAGCCTGCCCTAAATCAATGACCAGATAATCTTTATCTGCATGCGTTTCCAGCTTAGTGAGCTGAGCGCCGTTTAACGTTTGAACGTTAAATGAATATTCATCACGCCGTACAGTATTGGCTTTCGCTGACATCATTCGCTCCATCACGGAACAGGATATATTGGTTATATACATTATATTCTTGATGGAAATTTTGTCACTGTGCTTTTGTCAAAAACGATAATTATGCCTGGTGAAGCCAGCAGATTAGTTATTTTTTCAGTCATTTAGCCGTTTTCACTTCCGTTACCAGCAGAGGCATCTCCCAGCCGCCATCCTCACTCCTTGACCGCCACAGCACCGAGCGGCTTTTCGGGAAAGCTTTACCATCCCATACCCAATGTTCTTCCGTCGCTGAGTTGCCCATGCTGCTGACCATAAAGTAGCTTGAAATGACGCCATCCTGATACTTATAGCCAGCGTTAGTGACCGCTACGGGATCCCCTTTGAGCTGTTTATCAATTATCCAGTAGCCATGCCCTTCGTTATAAGCACCGCTCCAGCACAGCGTGGAAATTAAGGCGTGATGGTCATCAAGCGGAGTCAGCGTAAATTCGTCTTTATCGATTTCTCCATTGATATTTTCCTGGCCGGGATACGTCATACGCTCGCAATCCATATCCTCGTTCAGCGTGGCGAGCAGGCGTGGCCTGAGCGCAGCGACTTCTGATTTGCTCAGGATGCGAGGCTGAGCCTGGCTGACGTTTGCTGCCTGAATCACGGGTTGGGAGATAGCCTTAGCGACGCTGCTTTCCGGTTTATCACCCGTTTTCGTCCAGGCTCCCGGTGTGCCGATACGGCCTTGTACATCATCCACTTTCAGCATGACGGCATAAGCGCCATCGTTTGAGAGCGTAAATGAGGATTCGCCGCCTTTAAATTTGACGTTGCCGTTCCCTTTTACTGCACTAATAAGTGCCAGTGTTTGCGGCTGAGATAACCGCCAGACACCGTTTTCAGCTGCGGTGAGATCGCCTGCTGACTTGCCGTTAATCCATATCGTTAATTTATTTACGGTGGAATCGTCCCGCAGGTCGTTTTTTTCCAGCATCACTTCACCGGTGGGAACAGTGTCCCTGCCAGCCTGTCGGGTAAGCAGAACCGAGCTGCCCATTTCCCGATCCCTTTCGAAACCCAGAGTACGGCAGGTCAGGGTGTTGTCGCAGGCGACTTCCCAGTTTTTATGATAGAAGTAGGTACCGCTTTCTCTGGCTATTGCCGGTGCGCTTAACGCAGCCAGTATCAGGAAAGCTGTTTTGATCGGTATATTCACTTCGCGGCTCCTGCCAGTTAAAAATGTCATTTTTATATTTCAGCTGCGGGATTGGCTGCTTTAACTGTTTTTGTAACCCGCACCAGCGAAGGTGCGGGCTGTTATAATGATTATTCGTCGTCGTTCCCGTAATATTGTACCGGGTATCGATGACCATCAATTTTAAGATCGCGCCAGGGTTTTAACGCCGTCCCGGGCACTTCCTCACGAATACTTTTTTCAATGTTCGGATCTTTATCCCGCAAGGACAGGCTTCCTGTTTGACGCCAGCCTTCTTCACCGGTTTTGTAGATAACGATCTCCTGCTGATTACGGTTATAGAGCAGCACTTCCAGCGACCCATCGTTATTGAGATCCTGCATCCAGAGCAGACAGGTATCCTTATCCACCATGCAGGTAGCAAGGGAATGATCGAGATAATTTGCCTGAGATTGCCACCAGCTTTCTGGCGGCGCTTCACTGCCTGTTCGTAATGGGATACTGCGTTGCAGTTCGCCGACATCCGCTTGCTGATACGTTTTACCCGTTTTTTCCGCCAGGAGCTGTACCAGCATTTGCTTTTGATCAGCAGGAGAATAGAGCCATTGCGGATGCTGGTTTACTGTCTGTAACGCCTGCATCCCCCGACGGCCCGCAGTGCTGAATGAGTAAATATCCATCTCACTCGCTTTTGCTGTGCCTTGCTTAAAGCGCGCCAGCTGGTTTTTTATCTCAATACGATAAGGATCGGCCACCGGAGTATGAAGCAGGAAACAGCCAAGTGCTGTTAAACCCAGCATCAAAGCGGTATACGTCTTCATGCTGCCCGCGCCCTGAGACCAGGCACGGCGCTGGAACCACACAAGCAGCAGCGAACCGATAAAAGCGATCAGGGCTATTGCAACGCCATAGACCCGCTCTACCGTCCAGCCATATTCATTAATCCGTATCCATAATGCCCAGCCAGCCAGCGCGGCCAGCAGTGGAGTAAGAAATTGCGCTATCAGCACGATACGCCCCATACCACGACGCCAGAACGATGCGCTGAGCGCCCTTTTATCAACGACGGCGCTAAATACCAGCATCATCAGCGTTATGGTAAGCAATATTGTTGCCGCTGAAAGCGCATGCGGGAGGCCCGCCAGGCCGGTTAACGGCAGGCAGGCCAGAAACAACAGTGATACGATAGCATGCAAGGGTAACAGCGCGCTGGCCGCCAGAGTTACCAGTTGACGGTACACGCTGACCGGACTCGCCATGCCTTTGCAATATCCAATGCTGCCAGCTATTACCATGCCGGTTGCCATTGGGGCAAAAAAGACATTATTAAAAAACAGCCAGTCAAAAAACGTAATGCCAATTGCGCTGAACAGTTTGCTCCAGATTAACAGCACCAGCCAGAACAGCACGGTTATAATGCCGGTCATACCCAGAGTAAACGTATTGCGCCACAGCGCATCGGCTATATCTACGCTCATTTGTACTTTGCCTTCGCTCTCTTCTGACTTATTGCAGAAAGCCTGAACGGCAGGCATCAACATGCTGAGCATAAAAATGACGGCACAGATATTTCTAAAGTTGAACTCGCCTTGCGGAAGAGTCGGAAAGTTCCAGCGCAGCCACCCTGTCATTAGCGCGATAACAGGCAGTATTGCCAACGCGCACAGCCAGGGCTTTATTGCGCCCGGTCGCGTAAGAGTAAAAGCCAGCACGCTGGCCGCGCCGAGAGAAAGCGGCGGCAGATAAACTGCATAGCGCTCATGCAGGCTAAGGCCATCCGGCAAAGCCCAAAGCAGCCCCGCGAATAGCCCAATAATGATAATCATCCAGCGGGTACTTGCTGGTAAAACGCCTTTTGGCAACATAGCGGTTCCTTGCTGTTTAGCTAAAAAAAAGATTATTATTCACCCTCAAAGATATCACCATTTTTCTTTTGATAGTATTTATGCTCTGTCGTATAACTGACAATACCCGTTGTTGACCTGTTAATTATCAACAGGATATTTTTATCCAAACACCTCTCATTTTCTTTTCCGCTATCAAAACAATACATTTCATTATAAAAAAAATTAAGAAATGAACGCTCTGGCTCTCTAAATTTCTTGTAACCATTACCATAATCCCAAAACGTTACGGTATAAGTCCCATAACTTTTATCTTCTTTAGGAAAACCATACGATTCAAACAGCGTATTTTTATTATCGACCCACCAGTCAATCTTCCCTTTATCCGTCAACGGAAAATTTTTCACAATAACGTTACTGGTATCATTCTGAGTGAACACATCGATTATCTCAGGCTGACGGATGGCCAGCCGCAATCCCATAATAGCCATTGTCATAGCAACGATGAAAAACAAAAAAATAGCAATCCATTTCCTAATCATTTTTACTCCATTTAATTTCCACTCGCGCTTCCAGATTGGTAAAAAAAGGCTTAAAACCAAACCTGTCATATCTCTGAAGCAAAAACCATATACGGAAGAAATGAAACTGGTTAAATTTCGCCTTCATAATATCATCATTATCCAGGCCAAAATGGTCCTGAATTTTGTAGTTTATAACTGCCTGAAACGCATCTTTCTCAACTTTTAGTGAGGAGACAGTAATATGGGTTGCCCAGGTATCATGTATAGTAATTCCCATACCATTAAAATTATCCTGAAACCTGCAAAATTTAGGAAGAATACTGGTTTTTACCGCATCAATTAAAGTGTGCTTTCTTGCATTATCAAAACAGCATAAATTCCAGTCAATGTTAGAGGCTAGTGCCTGTTTAAGTCGCAGAAAAGAGCTGTACTTTTTAGATTTATCATTAAGTATTTGCTCCTTTAAAGCGCTGTCCAACAAAGGATCTCTGAATGCCTGGCCTTCACCTTCCTGCAGGTGAGTAATCATCTTTTCGATAAGATGCTTATAGGGACCGTAAGCGGCAAAAGGTCGCGACAGGCTTCTAAACTCATCAAACAAAATCCTGGCGCATTCCTGCTGAGTGATTTTTTCCCCCTGCCCATGCATACCGTAAAACCGCGACTGTGGTTGATTGAAGGGGGTGATTTTAGTCAGTTTGTAAGGATCGGCTCTGGTGGAGATATCAACCAGGTGAAATTTTCTTTTCAGTTCGTTCTCAGATAAGTCACCACAGCGCATATCGCTGGCGCTGCTATCATCCATTTTCTTTTGGCTTTTAAATACGGTAAAGGGGAATTGCAGAGCTGCCATAGTATCGCTTCCTTGCGTATAAAGATTCATTCAAGTTGCACATATAACGTTCAATCATACGCTGCTAAAACAGCCTGTAAATACCCTTGCTCTTCTGAAGGTAATTTAAGAGTTTTGCCCGATTTAGCCATCGCTTGAGTCTTCATTCAGCCTTAAGCCTCTAACAAATGAACGTTACAGGCTTCGGCCAGCGCCCGATGCAGCTGACCAACAGAGAGATCGCGAATGACTGGCCGGGGAATGCCTCGGATCCAGTCGAACAATCGACAGATCCCCAGCAGGTCCAGACCTTCGCTGTTAAAAAGATACTCGTTTTCTTTAAGAGAAAATATTGTACTGAAACTCTGTTCTGTTGAGCAAAAATCGACTCTGAAGGTTTTCTCTGCCGCTTCTATAAGCTCCACGCCATCATCGCCGGTAATACCGAGATCGGCTTCCAGCAAGGTCTGTTCATGGACAGAAGCAAGCGGCGCTTTCGAGAACTGATGTACAAAAATGATTACCTGAGAAAGTGAAGGATCCATTTATTTTCTGGGCAAGATATTACGACATTTACGAATAGTATATTTTCCACTTATGAATTTGAAGAAAAAATTGAATGTAAGCATTTTCATTAATATTAGGGAAACATAAACCTTTTCTTTACACAGGATTTTTCATGCGTGATAACTCTCTCCAGCATTAATTTCTTTTGGAAATTATTACGCGTCTTTATACAACCTTCAGCCAGACGGCTTCCCTCCGTGTTTGTTTTAAAAAATAGCTTTCACCAGGCAACCCGCCGGTAACGTCGCTGCGAGCTTTTTCAGTTTACAAATAGCGGTTTTTGTTATGTGATCCTGTTACGTTGATTTTTACGAGCCGTCTCACAAAACAGGATCCTGCATGCGTTTTTATCAGGCCGATCCCCGCCTTGAAAACTACTGGCGCGGCGTTATTCTTTTTGGCAAAAACGTCGCCTCTTACAAGTTTGCCCTCGCCCACGCGCTGTATGACCTGAAGCAGCCGGATAACGACCTCATTACGCTGGAAACACTGGCTGCGCCTTTTGCACGCCATCTGTGTGCGCATCTGAAACAGGCACCGAAGCAGATCACCAGTAAGAGCAGCCAGTTCCTTGATGCATGCAGGCGGTTTAATGAAGATGAAATCTCTGAAGATGAGTTGATTACCCTCACTGCGAAGCGCGGTTTTGCAAACGTGATTGACGCCTTTCATAACGTGAACAGCGCCGAAATCGACAAGCGCTTTTTCCTGGATGAACGCAAAACGCATAAAGGGATTCGGCTGACGGATAATTTTTACACGCTAACCGAGCAGGAACAGTTTCCCAATCTGATTCAGGAAACCGACGCCAGATGGCGACTGGTCGAAGAAGCGTGGGCCATGAACGTCTCCAGCCAGCTGATTGCGGTGGAATACGATGCAAACGACAAGATGTTATTCAGCCGTCAGAGTAACCGACGTATTACCATTACCAGCTGTCGAAGCAGCCTGAACGGCTATCAGAAAGGCCACTGCTTCTACTGCTTCCGCGCGGTTAGCGTAGTAGCGGGCGCGGCGGATCTCGCCGACGTGGATCACTTTCTGCCTCTCACGCTTAGTGCTCAAATCAGCAACCTTAACGGCGTATGGAACCTGGTGCTGGCCTGCCAGAGCTGTAATCGTGGCGCTCAGGGAAAGTTCACCCGTATTCCAACCACAACGCTGTTGCAACGCCTGCACGACCGCAACGAATATTTTATTAACAGTCACTTACCGCTGCGGGAGACGCTGATCCGTCAGACGGGCAACACGCCGGAACAGCGGCATCATTATCTACAGCAAAGCTGGAACACCGCAAAGTTTACGCTGTTACATGAATGGCAGCCCGACGCTCAGGGAGACAGTGCTTTCTGATGAATGAAGACTACTACCAACGACATGCTCAGCGCTTTTACGCTGATACGGTAGACGTAGATATGTCTGCGCTTTATCAACGTTTCTTGGCGCACCTGCAACCCGGCGCACGCGTTCTGGATGCCGGTTGCGGCTCAGGGCGGGATACCAAAGCTTTCAGCGCAATGGGCTATGAGGTGGATGCTTTTGATGCTTCTGCGGAACTGGTTGAGCTGGCTCGTCAGCTATGCGGTAAACCGGTTGCACTGATGCGTTTTCAGGACGTTACCGAGCTTGAGAAATACGACGGCATCTGGTGCTGTGCTTCCCTGCTGCATGTTCCTGAAGCTGAGTTGCCCGGCGTGATGGCATCGCTGGCGAACGCGTTGAAGCCTGGCGGCGTGTGGTATCTCTCTTTTAAATATGGCAGCGGCGAGCGGGAAAAGGATGGGCGGAAATTTACCGATCTGGATGAAATCGGTTTAAAGGCATTGGTTGTCGGGCTGAATAACGAAGGTGGCAGTAATACTGAACGGGTTGATAATGAAGCGGATGAAGGCATCAATGCGATTAAGATCGCTGATATCTGGAAAACCGGGGATTTAAGGCCTGGACGTGGTAGCGAGGTTTGGTTAAATGGGATATTGCTAAAAGGAAGCAAATGAGTTTGTGGAAGTAAATAGTTTAATTTAAATAGCATCCTTGCCTGTATTTCATGGCATGAAAGCACTTTCATTGATTGCATTTAATTTTGCGAGCCATCATTCATTTTCTAAATCTGCATTAATATAAAGATAGGATACGGCATCCCGCTGGATATAATAACAGGGTAATTTAATCGCGATGCGAATGTGCGGGAACACATTCACACCGCTGACCACAACAACTAACAGGACTAGTTATTATGGCTGAACAGGATTGTAGTGCAGAAACAGATCTGAAAGAAGTGCCGGGCCACGCAGCGCGCCGGATAAAAGTGAGCTATGCGAGCACCTTCCCAGATTATGAGCGGATCCCTTCGCTGATCATGAAAGGAAAATGGCTTGAGGCCGCTGGGTTTACTACCGGTACAGCCGTCGATGTGCGGGTGATGGACGGATGCCTGGTGATCACCAGCCGTGCTCCTGAGCCGGAAGAACCCGAGCTGATGAAGTCGCTACGGCAGGTTTGTAAGCTCTCTGCACGCAAACAGCGGCAGGTTCAGGAGTTTATTGGGGTTGTTGGCGGTAAGCGGGTTTGAGGCGTGGCTGACTTATAAGCCTGTTTACCAATCGAACTTAAAACTGTTTCCGGTTGTATACGACGTCGTCTGCGTTTTACGCTCAGTCCGTTAAGGTGGTAAATGCTATATACCCGCTTGTGATTGACGTGGAGGCCATCCCGGCGCAGTAACTGCCAGATGCGCCGGTAACCAAAACGTCTGCGTTCAAGCGCCAGCTCAGTGATACGCCCTGATAAATGCGCATCTGCAGCCGTACGCCGGGCGTCATAGCGGCAGGTCGACAGGGACAAACCTGTAAGCCTGCAGGCACGACGTTGCGACAGACCGGTCGCATCTCACATCAACACCACGGCACCACGGCTTCCCGCTTCTGGTCTGTCGTCAGAACTTTCGCCCAGGATCCACCTGTAGCGCCTCCTTATCCAGTATGGCTTCGGCAGGCAGCTTCCTGAGTCTGGCGTTCTCTTCCTCAAGCGACTTCAGGCGCTTAACCTCAGGCACCTCCATACCGCCATACTTCTTACGCCAGGTGTAAACGTGGCGTCGGAAATGGCGTGCTTGCGGCAGAGCTCACGGGCAGAAACTCCGGCATCGGCATCGGCATCGCGGAGAATACTGATGATCTGTTGGTCGGAAAAACGCTTCTTCATGGGGATGTCCTCATGTGGCTTATGAAGACATTACTAATATCGGGGTGTACTAATCAACGGGGAGCAGGTCAGGACGAAAGGCGGAAACAAAAAAACCGCTGTTTTCAACGGTCGTTATGGTCAGTGGAGAGTGCGGAGCCGTAGCGCCCGATTGTCTGGCGTTCTTTCACCGGCTCCGGGGTGACTGCGGGAACCGGTTCGGGCGGCGGCGGCGCGGTAATGACTTTGGTAATGCTCTCGCTGGTTTTGAACGAGCAGGAGTAGTCGAGGTTAGTGCACTGACGATGCCATAAATTAACATATTCAAATAGATAATATTTTTTAATGTCCTTTTTTATTTTTCCCCTTGTTCAGTAAACTCCCTGTTATGCGTGACCTGAAAAAAATCAGATTGTAATTAATGTTGTGATTTACTAATTCTTTAAATCTAAAAAATTTAGATCTATACGGTTTTATTATTGGAATGCCTATGCGCAGAGGTTTGTAATGTTAAAAATTTTTCCAACCTCACTAGTTAATTACTAACGGTTGGTAATTAAATTTCTGACAACAGTATTCTATTTTTCTCTAGTAGTTTTATCCTTTCAAAAAAAACAATAAGATACCAGTAACGAAGTCCTGTAAGCTGTGGTTAAATTTTCCTGCAAAAGAGAGAGCTAAAATTGAAAGACTGGGTCATTTATGTAGGTGGGAAAGCAAGTAAAAATTATGCCGTAGGTAAAAAAACCAATACATGGGGTATAAAAAAAATCAATAGCAATTCGGAATTTGAGACTATAAAATCAGGAGACAAAATTACTTTTGTGTTCAATGTTGGCAGACCTAAAAATTTATTTCCTGTATCATTAGCTGGATTCCCTAGAGTTAAAACTTGTGAATATTATAAGTTTCAAGGGGAAGCAGAAGAAATCGCAACTGGTACAGTTACAATAAGTTATTATAAGGAAAGTAAGTTATTATGGGAAGATGATATTTATGAGCATCGTTTTGGATTTGAAATTGATAACATAGACACCAAAGTACTTTTTACAGCTGATTATATAGGTCATGAACTTGTCAAAAAGACAGTCATCTCTTTTCATAACAAAGGGGATGCTGTTGCTCTTGATACTGTCAATCAAGGTACAATTGATAAGATTGAAGCGCCCATTTATACAGCGAAAGCTAATGAGGGAAGCGTTTCATATCTTACCATTAAAAAAATTGAGCGCGATTCTAATTTAGCAAAATTGAAGAAAGCTCAGTTTCTGTCTCTTCATCAGAATTTTTTCTGTGAAGTTTGCCATTTCTCTTTTAGTGAGATTTATGGTGAGCAATATGATTATATAGAATGCCACCACATACATCCCTTGTCTCAATCAGGTGAGACTGAAACAACCCTTTCAGATTTAATACTGCTTTGTGCCAACTGCCACAGAGTTGTTCATCAAAAATCAGGTTGTATGACTATTGAGCAGCTTAAAGAAATTATTGAAAAACAGAATGTGCAACAATGTCACTCACCAGTCCCGAAATAGGTTAGTAATTTTAATATATCTTTAATGCCTGATGAACTGCATCAGGCATTTCGTATATTAATCATGGATTCTATTTTTCACTACCATAGCTCGCAGTCAATCTTGTTGCAATTTTTTTCATTCGGCTCTATAATAATCTCGCATAAATATTCTATTTATATATAGAGATATTAATTATTTACCCTTCCTTGTTTATGCAGAGCATTTTTATAGAGTGGCTTATGCTTTTAATAACCCAATCACATATTATTATTTTTTAATATTAAATAATAATCTTTTTAATGGTTTTGAACATAAGCGAAAGCATTATAGCTATAACTAATACAAAAAATATCAACATTATATTGCTTGCCGGATCCATACCCCATTCGTAATCGCCTTTTATTAGCTGGAACGACCTCAATAATTCAAAAAGTTCGGAAGAAGACCAGAGATAAAGACTATTAATGGGTTTTACCCACGCTGTAATGCAAAAGGCCAGCAGCATGAAAATTATCGAGGTCACAACTTTAAGCATCACACTTCGCATAATCTGGCTTTCCTTTCACTGACACTTTTCCATAGGCCATCATTCCAGTAAGAGATCCGGGTACCTTAATCTGCTGTGTACGAAGTAATGCCCTTCTCACTTGTTGGAAATCACTAACCTTAAAGAAGGTTATACATCCCCAAGACTCACCCGAACCATCTGGCCTTAGTGGGTGTAATCTGAACTGACCACGTTTAACACCATTAACAAATACACTATCCGATACTGTTTGTGCGCTAAACAGACCAAACCATTCATCATGGTTAGTGTGGTTCACCATATCTTTTAGCTCTCTGAGTATTGTATTGGCTAATCCACTCGATGGCATTTTGACTATCCAGTAATCACCTACTGGGATAGAACCGTAATCTGTAATGTAAGAACAGTTTACGTTATTGATGTATTTTTCCCGTCCGGAAAGTACTGGAAACGTACCGATACCGTATACGGTCAGTACGCCTCGCCCGGAACGTCTGGCATCATCATCGTATACCATGCTCATTTGAATCATTCATTATTTTCCATAACAATCCATATACTTAAGAAAGTATACACGTTTACAGAATCAGCATTCAAGTGACTCAGCCTGGCACCGGTTGAGTGAAAAGCGGGGCGAGACATTACGCGAACTAAATTTCAGGCAGAAAAAAGCCACCCTGAGGTGACTTGATTTTCATACCAAACTTTTTGGTGCGAAGGCCGGACACGCGAAAAAAATATAACTACATGTATTAAAAAGCAAAAAAAACAACAATATATTTTTTTGACCTCAAAATTGACCCCATTGGGAATGCCTAAAAAGTATCCTCTATTGTATAAATTTTGTTTATAGGATGAACTGATTGGTGATAAGATTTATCCTAGAAGAAAAAACTTGTCATAAATTCTGAAACTATCATTTCATTCCTCAGGACGTTATATATTATGTATGAAAGACTTTTAGCAATAAAAGAAGAAAACCACTCAACAAACCCAGACATTGGGCTTGTCATTCCAATAGCTCATTACAATGAAGATGGCAGTCTAAGCGATATAGATAGCTCTGACTTTCCTAACGGAGCTATTTTTGTATCTAAAGGATTTTTAAACATAGACCAGCTATTCAAAAATGACGAGATTTTTATATTAAATGAATATTTTGATAGAGGAGAGGAGGATTGGAAAAATAATTCACGGCTACAAAAGCATTATACTCTTGGTAGTAAGGCGGATAAAATCGATAGGCACCTTTTTATACCTGTGCTTAATATATCACTTCCAGATAAAGCATCGGGATTTATCGATTATCCTTATGAAATACCAAATAACTTATTTTTTATAGAAAATGGTGAGTTTGTATACGGTCCTTTTAAAGCGACAAAACAAAATGACAGTTGGCTATTAACTCCGCTTACAACCCCATCTCCTTTACAATTAAATACTGATTTTATAGCAAAAATTGAAAAAAACAAACTTATTGAAAATAACCTCCTCGAAAATATACGAATAAAAGGAACTGTAAAAAGTTTCATTCGTAACCTAAAAGATATTTCCGTGATTCATTTTCAGCAAATAGATTATATTTCTGATGTAAAGCTAATAAATTACTTTACTCGAAATAATTTTGGTAAAGGAAAAAACAACCTTCTTGGTAAAACGGAGGCACAAAGACTTTCTCAGGGAATCGAGGACTATGCCAAGAAAAATAAAGCCATGAGCAATAATGAACGCTTTGATAGATTACGTAATCTCTTATCTGAATTCTTGGATAAAAGTGATTATGGATCAGAAATTATTAACGAATTTCTAGCAGAAACCAGAGACGGCAGAATTTATCTGGATACTTACTTTGCGAATAATAGAGACCAATTACTAAAGGAAAAAAATGATGAGCTAGAAAAAAGCTTTCAATCTAAAAAGGAAGTACTAAAAAATGATCTAAAAGAAATTGAGAAACATATTTTAGCTAAAAAAGAAGAACTTACCAATAGTATAAAAGAAATTGAAATAGAAAAAATAAAAGCACAATTAAGAATCGAAGAAATAAAGAAACAATCTGATGAAGATGCACACACTGAACTTTTAAAAAAACAAAAAGAACTAACTGAGCAAAACAGTAAAATAGAAAAATCTATCATCGAAAATAAGAAAATAGTTGATGAGTTCAATATAGCTCATGAGCAAATAAATGAATTTAACACTTTAGATAAAGAAATAGAGTATTTAAAAAGAAGGAAACAGGAAATTGAAACTGATAACAGACTGATTGAAAATGCTCTTAAAACACAAGAGGCAATGTTAGAATCATCTCAACTGCCAGATAAATTAGCAGAGATCAGTGCGTTGACATCAATTTTACGGGGGGAGAAGAGGAAAAGCGTAAGAAAAGAACCAGCCACATTTAAAATAAACTGTTCTGAGATTGAGCTTGATAAAGAAAATAGAGCTGATTATATCAACTATTTGACCCAAGTCTTTTCATCAGATGGAGGCAGGAATTTCACGCCGGACGAAATCGCCAACTTGGTAATTTGCATGTCACAGTCATTTATGACAATATTATCAGGCCCCCCAGGAACAGGTAAAACTTCAACCGTTATTCGCATGGCTAAGCATATGCAACTAACTGATGATGACATTAAATCCCATAATACAAACTTTTTAAACATCGCAGTAGGAAGAGCTTGGGTTTCCGGACGCGATATTTTAGGTTTCTATAACTCACTTAAAGACACATATCAGCCTTCAAGAACAGGTTTATATGATTTTTTGAGAAACGAAAAAAACAATGATTTTTTTAAAATGGTTCTGCTTGACGAAGCAAATTTATCAAGCATGGAGCATTACTGGTCAGACTTTTTAGGGATGTGCGATCCAGAAGGCGTAAACAGACTGATTGATACTGGTATTCCAGAACAGTCAGAGAGATATTTTAGCATTCCAGGTAATTTAAGATTTTTATCGACAATTAATAACGATTCTACAACTGAAAAACTATCTCCACGTTTGATAGATCGTGTCCCTGTCATAACCATGGCCCATAATAACAATTACAAAACCATTCCTACGCAATCATTGGATTTCGCAGGCGCATTGCCATTTGAAAGTATGGACAACGCCTTCAACATTAGCTCTTCTGAGGCAAGCTTTACTCAAGAAGAAGAAACAGCACTAGAAAGCATTGTTAACATTCTTTCTCGACCTTTGAATAGAACAAGCTCAGTTAATATAAGCCAGCGAAAAGTAAATGCTATGAGGCGTTATTGTCATACAGCCAATGAGATTGGAATGATGAGAGCAGCACCGCTTGATTACGCTATCAATCAGCATATACTTCCCCTGATTGAGGGGTATGGTAGCTCATTCAAAGAACGCCTTACCGATCTTGAGCAGCAGTTATCTGAGTACGGTTTTACTCTGTCGAAATCCACCCTAACAAATATCATTAATCATGGTGATATTTATGGCGACTCTTATTCTTATTTTTGAGGGATCTATGAAAGTAAAATTAACTTTACTCAGTGGAACGCGCCGAGGTCAATTTATTGAACTATCGGAACGTGATAACACCGTAAATATTTACCCTTATATTCTAGAAGATGAGGCCGTGTCGATCGAGTTTGAGACATTAAATGAATATGAAAAAGTAAGCTTATGTCTACATGAAAATGAAATGCAGTTTAATATTGTAGAGTTTGATGACACTTCAAAAAAATGGATTTATAAACTCTTACCTAAAAAGATGCAAAATAATATTTATGAAAGCTTCTTTTTTAATTATTTTGGCATTGCAGAGTTGTATATAGCAGTAGAAAATGAAAATTTTTCTAAAAACATACCATTACAAAGATTAGATATACTTGCAAAAAAAATAAATGCTGAGCGAGTTGACGACATGCTATCTTTTTTATCTAAAAATGATAGTGATGCGCTCTGTGCTTTTTTTAGGGTTACCCGCCGCATGGCGGGATTCAAAGAAGGGGATATCCCCGTTGACATATATTTAGAATGGATAGAAAAAACAACTAACTTCCTCACGGATTCAATTGATAAAATAATTTCTAAACCTATAACAAAATTGACCTCTCATTATAAATTTATTTCACCTAATGATAGTACTAACATTGACGACCAAACATTATCTTGGCTTTGTGAAAATATTGAGGAGCTATATGAAGTTGACGATAACTATAGTGCTATTTTAAGTTATCAAGATAAATTTTACAGTAGTAAAAAAGTAAGAGAAACAGCGTTACATAATGATAGTGATGTATATGAAAACCAAATAATACATGGGTTCATCGTAACTTTAAAATTAGCCACATCAAGCTTATTAGCTGGTTTTGATGCTCCAAAATTGATCACAGAAAACTCCAAGCCCCATGATGGATATGTCAGTTTTTACAACCAATTAAAAAAGTTCCAAAGGAAAATAAACCAAAACAAAATAAAAAAGTGCAAAGAAGTACTAATTAAGCTTGGTGCAATAAAAATAAAAATAGATCATAAAATACCAGTTAAGCGAAAAACATCTGGCATTCCTTCATTAACCGCAAAGGTTAAAAACAACAAGGATTACTTGAGCATATTTCAAACAATAATAAAATGGCATAGATTTGGCCAACCTGACTGGAGCGTACAGGAAGAACTATTGTCAATTAAAAGCATCCCTAAACTATTTGAATATTATGTATTATTTTATATAAAAGGTGTGATAGAGAAAAAATGCAATATTGAGCTTATCTTAAATCATGAAGAAGAATCATTTTTCTTTCATGGGAGCTTGATAAATGCTGACATTAGCATATATTACGAACCAAAATATTGGATGCCCCTAAACAAAAAGGCTGATTCATTAGGGTTGATAAACTCTGAAGCTTGGACTATCAACAACAATATAATAAAACCTCGAAAGCATCCATTCGCAAACTCAAATAGATCTCCAGACTATGTGATTAACGCAAAGAAAAATGGTGTTGATTATTTTTATGTACTTGATGCAAAATATACCACAAGCAATCGTGCATTTACTTATTATCTTCCTGAGTTAACCCTTAAATACTTGCATGGATTACACTTAGCCAATGAACCAAAAAATAATATAATTGGTTTAACAATCATCAACCCTGCAAATCTTCCGTTGACGCGACATTATCATAGTGAAAATTATAATATTTTCTCTAACAAACCTGTAGAGCCGGTGATTAATGTAGCATCAATACAGCCGGGTCAAGAATATCAAGGAAATTATGAATTCGAGAGAATAGTTGCAACTATAACTGAACTGTTAGCAAAAAAATTGAGTGCCGATGATTATTTAATGACAGCATCAAAAATAGCTTAATGTTATGCGCGCTTAAAGCTCTGCGCCTTATGTTAATACACATAGCGCGCAATGCTACCCCCGCCTCGCCTGCCCGCTTTATGCATCGTTTTTTATGCAGTTGCATGAACCGGGCAAAGCCACGCCGGGCGTGGGCTAACGGGGTGTCTGAAGGCCCGCATTCTGCATGCAAAATCATGCACGCTATGCATGCATTGCTCTTTACAAATCGGCTGGCCAGAAAAAGGGCGTTGAAAGGACGAAAAGCGGACACAAAAAAGCCGCTGTTTTAAGCGGCCGTTATGGTCAGTGGAGAGTGCGGAAGGACGAGCCATAGCGCCCCAGCGTCTGGCGTTCTTTCACCGGCTCCGGGATGGCTACGGGAACCGGTTCGGGCTGCGGCGGCGCGGTAATGACTTTCGTAATGCTCTCGCTGGTTTTGAACGAGCAGGAGCAGTCGAGATTAGTGCACTGGTGATAGCGCTCCTTCACCTGTTCGGACATATAGCGGCTTGACTTGGCATGCGCCGGGCTTTTGCAGTAAGGGCAGTGCATCATGCCTGGCTCTCCTTCTGCTGTTTTCCTTCAAGCTTCTCTTTACGCCCCTGTGCCAGCAGGTGCATAGCGCACGGGCTGTTATACAGGCGCATATCCACACCGGTCAGCGCGGGGCGATAAAGCCCCATCTCCGACAGCACCGGCTCGGCATCCATATCCAGCCGTGCGTCTTGCGCTTTGCCGGTCAGCAGTTTACCCACTTCACGGGCGAGTATGACCTCCGGCTCCTCGTGTTGCGGGTCGGTATGGCGGCCCTGGTCGTTGAGCTTCAGCAACAGCAGCTTCAGCCGGATGGCGCGTACCAGCGTCGGGCTGACGTTGCGCATGGCTGCGTCCCACTGGCCGTTCACGTACTGCGTAAAGGCCGTGCTGTGCGCGGCAACATAAGCGCGACCGGTGCGCACGGCATTTATCGTTTCTCCCTCATGCTCAAACTCCAGTTCTTCAATCAGGCCAGTGAACTCTTCAGCCAGCTCGCGGCTGGCGATGCGCTGGCTGTGCTCGGCGCGCAGCTCCGGCGTGATGGCCCCGCGCAGGTCGCGAAAACGGGTACGCCAGTTAGTTTCCGCCTCTTTCCCGTTTTCAATGGCTGCCTCACGCTCTTTTTTACTGCGGGCAATGGCGGTGGTGATGTCGTTAATTTTCATCATCTGCGCCGTGTGGGCGGTACGGGCCTCTTCCAGGCGTTTCAGTGCAGGGCTTTTTTCCGGGGTGCTCATAGCTTTTCTCTCTGTATGTAAAGGTTGTCGCTATTCTGTCGTTCACCACCGGACAAATCATTTCATTGCTGTCTGCCTGTCGCTCACCAAACAGGGCTGTATTTTCACCGGATACCCCTGTTGAGGTTTTAGTTTTATATAAAACTGTTCACTACTCTTCACCCTTGTAAAAAAGATAATAAATACAGTAAGTAAAGGGGTGAACACTTGAGAATGAACTGTTCACCGGGTGTTCACCACTGTTCACCCGCTTTTAAAACAGCCTTTTTCTGGCGAGCTTTTTTTGAATGTTATTACCTGTTAATTAATCTGAATTTCAGGTCGGTTTTTTATAAATGACAATCTCTGGCAATCGTTGACAAACAGGGTGCAACAGGATGCAACAGAACGTGATTTTGCTCATTTACCACCGGACGACAGCTTGTTTACACGGGCAAAAATATTCTCACAATAGGGGGTTACCAGCACACACGACCGGAACCGGCCAGCGCCGCCCGGATATAACACGAGGTAACACCATGCTTTCCACCGCTCCACAGTCCGCCCCGGCAACGCCGTCCCTGAACGACCTGCAATACCCCCATGACCGCTTTATGCGCCTGCCGGAAGTCATCAGCACCTGCGGCCTGTCCCGCTCCACCATTTACGACCTGATTTGTCGTGAGCAGTTTCCGTCACAGATTTCCCTCGGCGGCAAGAACGTCGCCTGGCTGGCGTCGGAGGTTGACGACTGGATGCAGGCCCGCATCGCGCAGCGTACCGGAGGTGCGGCATGATTAAGCTCAACCTTGGCACCCGGAGCTACCCACTCAGCCAGGAAGAAGCCGTGTACGTGGCCGAAAGCCTGCTTTCCGCCGTCGGTGGCAAAAAAGCCACGCTGCCTGCATTTACCAGCGGCCGCCACGGCCATATTTCCGTGCTCACCGAAAAGCCTCAGCCAGCAAACGGAAGTGAGAGTGCACAAAGCGAGAACTTCCGATCAAATCCGCAGCAGTCCGATCACGTCCTGACCGATTGCTGAGGAAAAAGGCCCGATGTGTAAAAAAAGACTTTTTTCTGGCGAGCCACCGGTATACAGTTTCCCTGCTGCCGCAAAATCGGCAGCCGGGCGTGAGAACCCGAGCAAAACAAAGGCGACACGACACGCGCCACGCGTGTTTTTTTACGTCGTAGCCTCAGTGCACCCATTTACCGGACAGCGGTTTTTCAGCCTCTGTGTCGTCTGCATAATGGTGGCCCGGGCGGGGCAGCCTTCGGGCTGGCCGGTTTCCTTTGTTGCCGGTTTCTCACCCCCGTCCGGGCTGCCACCCAAGTGTGAGAACTTCGGTGGTAGCTTTTACAAGCTAACAAAGGAGTCTGCCACTATGGCCGCAACCCTCATTTCTGCACGCATGCAGTTCACCTTTCTTTTTGCCGCCGTGCGCCGCGCCGATACCGCCGCCCGTCCCTGCATGCTGCGCACCACTGCCGAAACCGAATCCGCCGCCCGCCGCCTGCTGGCCCGTGATTACGTGCTCTCTTTTGCCGGTCGCCTGCCGCGCTGTGAGGTGGCCGCATGAATACGCTTTCCGCCCGACTCAACGGCCACGCCAGCTATCCCATTCCACACGCTGATTTCCTGCGTCTTCAGCATGCCCACAGCGTGGGCGTGACCGTGCTCGACATGCTGGACGTTATCGACTGCTCTGGCAACCGCCTTGGCGGCCCGGACAGCGGCGCGCTGGCGTCCGTGGTGGCGCTGCTTACCGACCAGCTGGGTAAAGTGGTCAGCACCTGTGAATCCGTCATGCTCACCGATATGGAGGTCTCCGCCCGTGACAGCTAACAATTTCAGTAATCAGTCCTGCCTGACCGTTGAGGTGCGCACCGCCGTTTACCGCCGCGCCGTTGCCCAGGGCTATCTGTCCGCCTGCGAGCACTACGGGCTCGACGTGTCTGCCTCGCTGGACGAGGTGCAGATGACAATCGCCCTGGAGCTTGAGGGTTATTACGTGCGCAGGTACGGCCCGGAAAACGGCATGGACATGGCCTGCACCATGCTCAGCGAAATGGTACAGCCCGACGTGCTGGTCGCCGCGCCGAGACTGACGCGCATGGGGGAAACCATGATGGATGAACTGCTGTGCGGTCGCCTGGCCGCTTCAAAAGCCACGCTGCATTAAGGAGGCCGCATGAAACATATCGTCACTGACACCGTGCGCGCCGCCGCCGGTCACTGGCCTCAGCTGCTGCCCGCACTGGGTATCAGCATTAACGCTGCCGGTCAGCACTCACCGTGTCCGGTCTGCGGCGGCAAAGACCGCTTCCGCTTTGACAATCAGGCCGGACGCGGGACGTGGGTCTGTAACCAGTGCGGCGCGGGCGACGGGCTGGCGCTGGTTGAAAAAGCGCTGGACGTGAACACCAGGGAAGCCGCCTGCCGGGTGGCTGACCTGATTGGCACGCTGCCGGTTAAGCTGGTTCAGACATCCACGGAGAAAATGGACGAGGAAAAGGCGCGGGCGCGCCTCAGGGCGGCAAAGGAAGCCGCCCGGCTTGTTGCCGGGTCGACAGCACAGGCCGGTAACGCCTACCTGACCGGCAGGGGGCTGGCTGAAACGCCCGTTCTGACACTGACCACTTCAAAGCGTATCAGCGACACTACGTATCAGCCGGGCGACCTGATTGTGCCGCTGACCGACATTTCCGGCGAAATGGTTAACGCCCAGCTGATTAACGCGGACGGCACCAAACGCACCCTGGCGGGCGGCCAGGTGAAAGAGGCATTCCACCGCCTGGGCGAACCCGGCGACACTCTCTGGCTGACCGAAGGTTACGCCACCGGCCTGACCGTGCACCGGCTCACCGGCCAGGCGGTTTACGTCGCCTTAAGCGCCAACAACCTGCCCGCGCTGGCAGAGCGCCTGCATGCTGAATACCCGGACGCGCTGATACTGATTGCCGCCGATAACGACGAGAACGGCACCGGCCAGCTGCGCGCTGAAGCCGCCGCGAAGCGCTGCAACGGAAAGCCCGCATTACCGCCGGTGCCAGGTGACTGGAACGACGTCTTTCAGGCAGAGGGGGAAATAGCTGCTCAGGCCATGCTGACCGCGTTCACCCAGCCAAAAGCGCTCAGCCCGTTTGAGTCAGTGAGCGAGGCCGACCTGAAGGCCATGAGCGCCAGCCAGAAGGCCGAACTGCTGGCAGAACACTACCTCAACACGCTGGCCGTACCAATGGTGGGTGAAGACCTGTGCCGGTATGAGAGCGGCGCGTGGCAGGTGCTGCCGTACCGGGTGCTCAGCCGTGAAATCGCCGCATTGTTTCAGAAGGTACGCGCGCCGTTCTCGGCAACCGGTATCGGCGGCATCGTGGACACGCTCAAGCTGATGGTGCCACAGATGGGCGCACCGGCCCGCCGGCTGATTGGCTTTCGCAACGGGGTATTTGACACCGCGACCGGCAGCTTCGGCCCGCATAAAAAAGAGCACTGGCTCCGCACCATCAACAGCGTCGACTACACCACGCCCAAAGCAGGCGAAAATCTGGCGGACGACGCGCCGCACTTCTGGCAGTGGCTGACGCGGGCGGCCGGTCGCAATGAGGCGAAGCAGGAGCGTATCCTCGCGGCGCTATTTATGGTGCTGGCAAACCGCTACGACTGGCAGCTGTTCCTTGAGATTACCGGCCCCGGCGGCAGCGGAAAAAGCGTGATGGCGTCCATTGCCCGCCTGCTGGCCGGGGAGGACAACACCACGGCGGCCACCATCGACACGCTGGAGTCATCACGGGAACGCGCCTCGGTCGTGGGCTACTCCTTAATAATCCTGCCTGACCAGGAAAAATGGAGCGGCGACGGCGCGGGCATTAAAGCCATTACCGGCGGCGACGCCGTGGCGATTGACCCGAAGTACCGTGACGCCTATTCAACCCATATCCCCGCGGTGATTCTGGCGGTGAACAACAACCCGATGCGCTTCAGCGACCGCAGCGGCGGCGTATCGCGTCGCCGGGTTATCCTGCCGTTCCCGGACGTCATACCGGCGAACGAACGTGATCCAAAGCTGCTGGAGAAGATTGCCGGTGAGCTGGCGGTTATTGTGCGCCACCTGATGCAGCGATTTACGAAACCGGACGATGCCCGCGAGCTCTTACAGGCGCAGCAGTCGTCGGAGGAAGCGCTGGAAATCAAGCGCAGCGCTGACCCGCTGGTCGATTTCTGCGGCTACCTGACACCGCTGAGTACCCCGACCGGGCTGTTTATCGGCAACGCGAATATCCGGCCAATGAACCCCAGGCGCTACCTGTATCACGCCTACCTGTCGTTTATGGAGGCCAGGGGCCATCAGTACCCCATGAGCCTGACGGCGTTCGGCCAGGCGGTGCCACAGACGCTGAAGGAGTACGAGATTGAATTACTGAAGCGCAAGACGAAGAACGGCATTCAGACCAGCCTGGAGCTGAGTGAAGACTGTGAGGCCGACTGGCTGCCGCGCTGCGATGCATAAGCTATACGGAAAACACCAAACCGGCTCCGGCCGGTTTTTTTATGCAGGAAGGTGAACAGTGTTCACCCCGGGTGAAGAGTGGTGAAGAGTACCAGCTAAAGTGATCACCACTTAACCATATGAATATAAAGTATAAAATTGAAAGGTGAACAGGGTGAACACTTTTACGTAAAATCTTTTTTTTCTGGCTTAACGTCTGCCGAACTCATACGGAGTAAGGTGATATTCATTATTGCTGTCTAAATAATCAGCCCACCACTGCACCATAAGCCGCCGCTCTTCAAGGTGCTCCGCCTTATGAATGTAAGCCGCGCGAACCCCGTTACGTTCCTGATGGCTCATCTGCCTCTCAACAGCATCACGCGACCACAGGCCAGATTCAACTAATGCACTACATGCCATTGCCCTGAATCCATGACCGCAAACTTCTGTTTTCGTGTCGTACCCCATCCTGCGAAGAGCATGATTGATGGTGTTTTCGCTCATTGGCTTAGTGGGATGATGATCGCCCGGAAACACTAAATCTCTGTTTCCGCTCAGCTCCCGGATTTCTTCCAAAATGATTAAAGCCTGTCTTGATAGCGGCACCAGATGGACGGTTCGCATTTTCGAACCACGATGGGAGTGTTTGACTCCTTCAATTGCTTCTCGCTCGGCAGGGATAGTCCACAGCTCTTTTTTAAGGTCAATTTCGCTCCATCGTGCAAACCGCAATTCACTGGAACGGATAAAGACGTAAAGGCTGAGCCTGAGGGCTAAACGGGTAAGCAGGCGGCCTTTATGTGTTTCAATACGCTGAAGGAAGTCAGGTAAGTGTTCTAATGGTAGAGCCGGTCTGTGAGTAGCCTTTCTTGTTATGATTGCCCCGGCGAGATCCTGAGCGGGATTTCGGTCAGTAATGCCAATCTGAACCGCATAACGCATAATACCCGTGATCCTTTGCTGTAAACGGGAGGCAACATCCAGGCGGCCGCTTTGCTCTACCTCTTTCAGAGGCAACAGCAGGTCGCGGGTTGTTAAATCAGCAATATTTCGCTTACCAATAGCTGGGAAGATATTGCGTTCAAGGTCACGCCATACTCGCTCAGAATGGCCGACAGACCAGCGTTTATTGTTCGCATGCCAGTCATAAGCCACTTTTTCAAACGTGTTAAGTGCTGCCTCTTCCTGTTGCCTTACCTCTTCTTTTTTCGCATTAGGGCTGACACCTTCCGCTATCAGAAGGCGTATCTCATCACGTTTCTCACGTGCTTTTGCCAGGGAAAGAAGAGGATAAGCACCTAACGCCGTTCTGCTCTCTTTCCCTTCAAAACGGTACTTGAGATACCAGCGCTTAGAACCGGTTGGTTTGATAAGAAGATACAATCCGTGGCCGTCAGTGAGTTTGTACTCTTTTTCACGAGGCTTTGCGGTACGGGCCGCGATATCAGTTAAAGGCATAATTTGGGGGTCAAATGTTTATCGAAGCGAAGTGACCCCCATTCTGACCCCCAAACTTGCCGGATGTCAATGGATGACCTCGGACGGATACGGACAGAAGAAAAACTCTTATCTTTGATTTTAAAGGGTTTTTGGACTTCCTCGGACGAGGATGGACAGGATACTGGTGCCGAAGGCCGGAATCGAACCGGCACGCCTTGCGGCGGTTGATTTTGAATCAACTGCGTCTACCGATTTCGCCACTTCGGCACTGAAGGGTATGCGGAAAACGTTGTGGATTATACCTTTACCCTCTGTTTCCGCAACCCCTATCCGCGTTCGAACGTGCAACTGATGGAAAATGCAGCAAAAGACGATACCACTCTCCCTTTTCCATTCATAAACCTGCCTCACCTGCCCAATTAACTATCATCTCTCGCAGGGAACACTTTCATTGCAGGTAAGGTAATGGGCTGCATCTGCCAGGCATAAGAACTCGCTCGTCAGATGTTTCTTTCAGCCTCTGACGAGAACACAAAAGTAGACATAACCAACAGCGTTATGCGTCTCTCGGTAAAAGGCGCTATTTACCATTTCACCAATGCTGCCAGCTACTCGACGCCGATTTTTCTGACATCCTCGCCCTGAGGAAAACTTGCCAGGTGCGTACGCGTTTCCAGGACTACTCTTAAAGCCGCTTTTCCTGAATCCTTAGCAGGGTTTGCCAGGGAACTCCGCACTATTCCCGCAGTCCGAGTGTGGAGATCGGCGCGTGATGGGGTTTCATCGCGTCAGATAACTTTGAAAGGGTATAAAAATGAAAGCTTCAACTAAAATGATGTTGGCATTAACGGTTTCTTCTTCCTTGTTTGCTGGCGTGGCTTCGGCAGCCAGCTGGCAGGATCAGCTTAGCAGCGCGGCCAACACGCTTAGCCAGAACAGTAACTCGGGCACGACGACGACACAGCAGAACAGCGGCACTTCGCTGGGCGCGCTGACTGGCTTGCTGAACGGCGGCAATCAGCAGCTCAGCTCCAACAGCATGACCAATGCGGCCGGCGTGCTGCAATACTGTGTGAAGAACAACGTCGTCGATAACAATGTCAGTTCGGTGAAAGATCAGCTGATGAGCAAGCTGGGCCTGACTGATACGACCAAGGCGCAGGAAACCACCGACTACAAACAGGGGCTGATGGGCTTGCTGAACACCGGTAACGATCAGCAGGTGAATCTGAAAAGCCTGGGCAATACCGAGCTGGGCAAGAAGGTAAAAACCAAAGCCTGCGATCTGGTGCTGAAGCAGAGCAAACAGTTTATCTCTTAATAAACCAGCGGGGCTGTCCCCTCGCCTGCTTTCCCGGATCATCATGTTTCCCACGCTTCAGGATTTTCCTGAAGCGTGGGGAATATTTGCCGCAAACATCTGTCAAATAGTGCCCAGGTAAAATCCACTTACCAAAATCAAGCTATTATCAATATTTTTATTAAGAGAACTTGTTAAATAACGCATGCCTTTTTATTGCGACATATCTTTTATTAAGCAGAAGCGTTACTGTTAATTATAGCCACTGAAAACCTTTAGCCATCAGGGCAGCAAGCCCCAACACTGAGGTAATAAGCGCGCTAAACATCAGGCGGAAATCTGTTTTCATATCTCTGCGCAAGTTAGTTTCCAGGCTTCTTATATCACCACGTAAGCTGGTTTCTACTCCTTTGACTTCCCCACGTAAACTGGTTTCCACCCCTTTGATTTCCTTAAGTAAGCTGGTTTCTACGTCTTTGATTTCCTTACGTAAGCTGGTTTCTACGGCTTTGACTTCCTCACGTAAACTGGTTTCCACCCCTTTGATTTCCTTGCGTAAGCTGGTTTCTACGTCTTTGATTTCCTTGCGTAAGCTGGTTTCTGCCCCTTTAACTTCTACACGAAGCTCACGCACATCTTCTTTAATATCAATAATATTGACTTTGATATTCTCAACATCAGATTCAAGTTTGGCTATACGGGATTCCATATCCCCACCTCCGCCGCTGGTTTTCGATTTTCCGGCATCTACTGAAAACGAAGTGACCTTTTTATTCAGATTACCCGACTGTACCATGGTGACACTCCTTGTCATTATATTATCTTTTTTTCCATTGAAGGAGATGATACCGCCAGAGCAAAATTAAGGTTATCGTTTCTTTATTCAGCAGGCGGGCAATGCCTGGTTTCGTAATGCCGCTCTCAATTTTCCTGAAATGACTCTGCAACGTCCATTCAGCCAGAAATTAATAACTATACCTTCAGCGAATATATTTAACAGGCAGCGCCAACCCGCAAAGCGCAGGGGACACCAGACTTTCAGCAAACGCGTCTTGCAGACAATACCGATCAAGCAGCGTGTTCCCTGCGCAGACACAGAACTTACAGACAACCCCCTCATTACTTCACTATCAGCTTGATCCCCAGCATCGCCATCACGCTGCCGCCAATCCGGTCGAAGGTAGTCTTAAAGCGCAGATAGGTATTACGCGGCCCGCTTGAAGAAAGCGCATACGCGACAAACGCATACCACAGACCATCCACCAGCATCGATACGATCGGCAGCGCCACATACATCACTGGCGTGATATGGCTCGGCAACAGCGCGGCAAAAATCCCGGCGAATACCACCGCCGTTTTCGGGTTGCTGATCTGCGTGCCGAAAGCGGTGAGAAAAGCGCGGCGAAAGCTTTTACCGGCAGAGGCGTCAGATTCAACTTGCAGCGGCTCACGGGCGTGACGGAACATCTTAAACGCCATCCACAGCAGATAAATACCGCCGCCGGTCTTTAATATCAGCCACAGCCAGGGCACTGCGGCCAGCAACGTGTGCAGCCCCATCAACGCAACCAGGGAAATCACGATTGAACCCACGCCCATTCCCAGCGCCGCGCCCATACCCGCTCGTCTTGAAGAGGCCACTGCCGTACGCGCTACCAAAATGAAACTGGGGCCCGGACTCATCGCGCCTAACGCCAGCGCACCGCCAATCGTCGCTACTGCAATAAGGTTCGCTTCCATTTTTTTCTCCCGCCGCAAAATTAAATAAATTACAGGATTTCGCGATCTCTGCCAGCCCTCTCTCGCTGTTTGCAAAGAGTTAATCCTCAGGTATCCACGGCTGTGGTTTGCATCTTATGCGGTCAGCCTGCATTATCGTTAGCCGCCAAATGTTAACTTTTTCTTCTGTGAGATAACGATGCAAAAGGATTTAACAACGCTGCTCGCCGAACGCGATGCGCAGCAGCACAAAGCCGAGCTGGAAAAGCTGCGTGAAGAAAATCTGCGTCTGTTGCAGCAGGTCAGCGACAGAATCGATCTGGCTAAAGCGGAAATCACCGACAGCGCCATCACCAAAACCATGGCGGTACTGGACCATACGCGCAACTGGATATTGGGTATTTTTACCGTGCTCGCTTTTGTTATTGCCGCTGCCAGCTTTATTGGCATCAACGGCATCAGCAACAAGATAACGGCAATCGCCACGGACAATGTGCGTAACTGGCTGCGTTTTGAAGACAGCGATAACGACACCGGCAGCCATAAAATTCTGAACGACCTGCGTACCAGCGCCCTGCTCGATTCCTTAACGGTACGCAGCGCTCGCGACAACATGCGAGGAGTTGGTCTGGGTCACGTCACGCTGACGCCGGCAGAAAAAGCCCGCCTGATGGCGTTGATCCTTGATCCCGCGACCGACGATGCTCAGTTTAGCGATGCTCTGAATATGGTAGTTAAAAGCCGGGGCATGTTCGGCTGGATGTCTGAAGATCGGACGGGCAAACAGATTGTCGATATTCTGACCAACAATGATTACAGCAACAGCAAACGCGCTTATGTAATGTATGCCATGCGGCGCGATCGTTCTCTCTACCCTCTGGCGCTGAATATCATCAATGACAACAAGGCACATTATAATGAAAACATGCTGATGGACGCGTTTCAAAACGTCAAACTGTTCGATGAACAGCGTGCGCGGAAGTTTGCTCAGGAAAAGATGAACAGCTTTAAGCGTGCCGACGATCGCGTGGAGCTGGCGAAATATCTTATAAGTATCGGCGCAGATGGCCCCGCTATCGATGACCTGATTGCCGAACTGAAAAAACAGGAAACGCCGGAATCCTCAGGCAGCTATAAGCTTTTAATCTTTGCCCGAATCAGTCAGAGCCTGAAGGCGTCGCCGCAGAAAATTCCCGTCGCAGCCGGGCTTATCTCCACGCAAATCGACGCAGGACTTGAGGCTACAATCCGCAGCTTCACGGATGAAAAGCCCGCTTTTTACCTGAGCCTGGGTAACAACGTTGACAGCTCAATACAGCCGGAGAACCTGATGGGCAATGCAGAGCTGGTCGATGCGGTGGTAAAAGCGAAGCCCGTTAGCGCGGCCCGGTTACAGCGGGTTAGCGACTTCTTTCAAACCACCGATCGTAAAGCCTGGATCACTACGCTGATGATGACGCCAGCAGCCATTACGCAGCTAAAATTTGATAACGGCCAGCAGGTACGTGGCGATGAAATACTGGATGCTGTCTGGCTAAGAGTAGAGAAAAAGGCAGGACAGCCAGCATTAATCGCCAGCTGGCGCAGTAAAACCGGACAAGTCCACGAAGGCGTGATTGCCGATGTTATTCACGGTGATAAAGCGCAGTTCCATGTTGATTTTAACCGCTGGCAGTTAAACAGCTATTCAGAGCAACGTACCCTGGATAGCGATTTTTACTGATGAACCCCATTGCTGAGGCCGATCAGGCCGTCAGCGATTTAACCGATTTGGCCCGACCAGGAGTATGACGCTTTGATGAATAAAGAAACCGAACTGGCGAGAGCCAAACGTCTGCCGCTGTTGCTGCTCTGTGCGGCTGCAATCCTGTTTATCGCGACCGTCCTTTATCCACTCTGGTTTCCGGCCAACGCCTGGGTTAGCGCGCTAAAAGCTGTCTCAGAAGCGTCGATGGTGGGTGCGTTAGCCGACTGGTTCGCGGTCAGCGCGCTGTTCCGCCGCGTGCCGATCCCGCTGGTTGGCCGTCATACCGCCATTATTCCGCGCAACAAAGATCGCATTGCCGATAACCTTGCGCTGTTCGTGCAGGATAAATTCCTCAATACCGATTCGCTGCTGGCGCTGATCCGCCGTCACGATCCGGCGCAAATCATCGCTAACTGGCTGAGTACGCCGGTGAACGCAGCAAGGCTAAGCGGTTATCTGCTGAAAATGGTGCGCGGTTTTCTCGATCTGGCCGACGACCAGCGCATCCAGGCCTTTATGCGTCGCGCGATTCACAAAGCCATTGATAAGGTCGATCTGTCGCAGTCGGCAGCGATGGTGTTGGAAAGCCTGACCAAAAATAACCGTCATCAGGCACTGCTGGACGATGCTATCAGCCAGCTGCTCCAGCTGATTAACAAACCTGCCACGCACGAGTTTATTGCGCTTCAGGTAATGCGCTGGCTGAAACGCGAACATCCGATCAAAGAGAAAATGTTGCCGACCGAATGGGTGGGAGAAAAGAGTGCCGAGCTTGCCGCTAACGCCGTGAAGTCGATTCTTAACGATATCGAACAGGATGGAACACACGAGCTGCGTCAGGGGTTTAACCGCGCTGTGGAGCGGCTGATTGAGCGTCTGCGCCACGATCCGGAAATGCAGCTAAAAGCGGAAGAGATCAAAGCGTATCTCAAGCAGGACGAGGCGCTGAATACTTACATCAGTCAGCTGTGGGGCGATCTGCGCCGCTGGCTTAAAGAGGATTTGGATAAAACAGATTCCACGCTGCACGCTAAGGTAAGCGCAGCGGGACAATGGTTTGGCGAGACGTTAATGCAGGACCGGCAGGTAAGAGCATCGCTTAATCAGCATATGGAAGAGGCCGCCGTCAGCGTTGCGCCAGAGTTCTCGGCGTTTTTAAGCCGTCATATCAGCGATACGGTGAAAAGCTGGGATGCAAAAGATATGTCTTATCAGGTGGAGTTGAATATCGGCAGGGATTTGCAGCGTATACGCATCAATGGCACCGTTGTGGGCGGTGCCATTGGTTTGCTGCTGTGGGCAATGTCGCAGCTGCCCGCCCTGCTGAGATAAACAGGGCGGGCTTCTTTTTGTAGCCGTTGTCAGGAGCGGCTACACGAGGTGGCCGACTTAGTATTTCTTGTCGGTCAGTTTGTCGTCACGCAAAGGATTTTCGGCATTGAGCTTATCATCGCGCAGACGATTCTCATTGCTGTGCTCGACTTCCACTTCCTGACGACGCACGGTATCTTTTACGGTCTCGACGCGGGCAGTTTCTTCACCGCGCAGGCCCACTTCTTCTTTCACGCGGGCGGTTTTCTCAATGGTCGGGATCTCATGAGACTCTTCCACCGAGATGGTTTTATCTGACCAGTCCACATCATTCAAATACGCCGGCTCGTCGACTGCGGTACGGAACACTTCAGCATGTTGGTCGAATAGCGACACGTCTTCAGCCACTTCATCTTCTACCGTAAAGCGGCGCAGACGTACAGAGCCATCATTAATCTGACGTTTACCAATATCCACCTGCTCTTCAGCCAGCTTCAGGGATTCACGGTTGGTTTCGGAAACCGCACGATCGCCCGTCAGCGAGTTGGTGTTGCCTAAGGTGTTCGCTGTGGTGTCGGTATTGGTATTGGTATTGGTATTGGTATTGGTAAGTGGCCCGTTTGGGTTAATGATGTTTTCATCACTGGCCAGCCCGGTCGCCGCACGCTGATTGGTGCCCAAATCGTTGGTTTCCCCGGCAAAATCACGATTGATTGGGTCGCGATCGTTTGCATGCAGTGAAGAGTAATCAGCGGCAAAAGCGCTCAGTTCATGCTCGATATGGTCGGCCTGATCTTTCGGGGCGCGTACTGTCAGCAGTACGCCGCCTGAACGCAGCGCTTTGCTGTATTCACTTGCGTAGTTATCGTCAACATCATCGCCAAACAGGCGCTGCCAGAAGCTTGGATGACGAATCTCTTTATCTTCAACGCGTAATCTTTCGCCAGAGATGATATCAATATTTTTTTCTGCAATACCTTCGACGATCAATTTCTGTTTTGCCGCCTCAGCCTGGGTTACCTGATTGAATGCGGTGACAATTTTTTCATGTGACATAAATAGATCCTCGTTAACAGGTTTGACGTTAAAGTTTCTTCTTCGTAATTTTGACTTCCTGATTACGCAGAGTGACGCTCTGCTGAAACTCTTCTTTATGTATATGCTTGTGGATATGTATTTCTTCCTTAAGCACTTTCCTTCTGACTATTTCTACCTGTTCTTCAATGACGGGAATAATAAACACATCCCCTTCCTGACGAACCTCAGCAGAATAGTCATCTGCAACCGGACAGTTTTTTGCAACATGTTTAATTTCAACATGCTCATGCGTCAGTTCAGCTTGCAGCAGCTTCTCTACCTCATGGGTGGAGCGCGTAAGCTGCACGCGGCTGTCGACCTTGCGATGAGTGGCAATTTCTGCCTGCTCTTCGGCAAGTGGCATCGTTTCAACATGTTCCATATTTTTAGCGAGTGGCGCGTTTTTATTTCCCATAAACTTTACCTTAGAGAAGGTGAAAATTTGCCATCTGGCTAAATCAACTTTTTGCTCACCGTCACGTTGTGTTGCACACACAAATAATGATAGTCGTTGAATCGCATTTCGCACTTTTAATTATCACGCAACATGTAACAGATTTTGTATATCCTGAAGGAATATATACAAATGCTTTTTTTGATAATTAAATTGAACTTTATGCTTATTTAGAACACCGTGCCGTTTCGCTTTAAATAATTGAAAGTCAATACGGATATATCCTGGTTAATTTCATGATGCCTTGTTAATACCAGGATTAATACGAAACGGCAGGCGAAAAACAGGACAAGGATAAGGAGAGGCTGGAGGGCATGCCGCCACAGGAAGCCTGTGGCGGCAGGGAACTAGCGGCGTTTCAGCAGCAGATAGATGCTGATCGCCATAAACGCGGCGCTTGGCAGCAGCGCGCCCAGCACCGGCGGGATATTGTAAACCAGGCTGAGTGGGCCAAAGATCTGGTCCAGCACGTAGAACAGGAAGCCAAAGCTGATGCCGGTAACGACGCGCATCCCCATCGACACGCTGCGCAGCGGGCCAAAGATGAACGACAGCGCCATCAGCATCATCACCGCGACCGATAACGGCTGGAAGATTTTGCTCCACATATTCAGCTGATAGCGTCCCGCAACCTGTCCGCTCTGCTTAAGATATTTGGTGTAGTTATACAGTCCGCTAATCGACAATGCGTCAGGATCCAGCGCCACCACGCCGAGCTTATCCGGCGTCAACGTCGTTTTCCATTCACCGCTTAACGTCTGGCTGCCCGTAACCTGTTTCGCATCCTGCAGATTGGATTCGTCCACTTCGGCCAAATCCCAGACCTTTTTATCCGCATTGTATTTCGCCGTAGCCGCATAACGTACCGACTGTAAGCGACGCTCCGGGTTAAAGCTGTAAATACTGACGCCGCCCAGCTCGTTATTGTCCTTCAGGCTTTCAATAAAGATGAAGTTGTTGCCATCTTTCGCCCACAGGCCGTTTTGCGTGGAGAGCAGCGAACCGCCCAGCAGCTGCTGAGCGCGATAGTTACGCGCCATCTGCTCGCCCTGCGGCGCAACAAACTCGCCAATGGCCATGGTCAGGATAACCAGTGGGATTGCGGTTTTCATTACCGAAGCTGCAATCTGCATACGGGTGAAGCCGGAAGCCTGCATCACCACCAGCTCGCTACGCTGTGCCAGCGTCCCTAAGCCCAGCAGCGCACCTAACAGCGCCGCCATCGGGAAGAAGATTTCAATATCTTTCGGCACGCTGAGAATGGTGTACAGGCCGGCACCCACCGCGGTGTAGTCGCCCTGGCCAGTTTTCCGCAGCTGATCGACAAACTTGATGATGCCGGAGAGCGACACCAGCATAAACAGCGTCGCCATAATAGTGTTGAAAATCGTTTTACCGATATATCTGTCGAGAACGCCGAACATCAGACGGAGCCTCCCTTACTGAAGCGGGCACGCAGACGCCGCATCGGCACCGTATCCCACAGGTTAAGCAGTACGGCCAGCGCCAGATAAGCGATATTCACCACCCACATCCAGATGGCCGGATCTAACCGCCCTTTTGCCCCGCTGGAACGCAGCGAGCTTTGCAGCAGGAAGAACACCAAATAAAGCAGCATTGCTGGCAGCATCGACAGCACGCGTCCCTGACGTGGATTGACCACGCTCAGCGGCACCACCATCAGCGCCATGACCAGTACCGAGAAGACCAGCGTCAGGCGCCAGTGCAGCTCGCTGCGGAATTCCGGTCTTGGCGAATGCCTTAACGTACTGAAGCCCATCTGTTCGGCATCGTTCGGATCCAGCACCACTTCCTGATGGCCCACAATCGCCTGATAATTTTCAAAATCAGTGATGCGGAAATCACGCAGCAGCGCGGTGCCTTCGAAACGCGTGCCTTTATCCAGCGTCACAACCTGCGAACCATCCGCACGCTGCGTCATGTGTCCTTTATCCGCCAGCACGACGGACGGACGCGCGTTGCCTTTTGGCCGCAGCTGCGCCAGGAAGACATTGCCGAAATTATTGCCTTTGACGTTCTCGATAAACATCACGGACTGGCCGTCGCCCGACTGCTGGAACTGCCCTGCCGCCAGCGCGGCCGCGCCCGGATTGGCCTTGGCGTTTTTCGTTACCTCGTTCTGGTAACGCGCCGACCAGGGGCCGAGCCACGCGACGTTGGCCGCCGCCACCACCGCTGTGAACAGCATCAGGACCATCGCCGCTTTAACCAATACAGCCTTACTGAGGCCGCAGGCATGCATCACGGTGATTTCACTCTCGGTGTATAAACGACCAAGAGTCATTAAAATGGCTAAAAACAGGCTTAGAGGCAGGATGAGCTGCGCCATCTCTGAAACCCCAAGACCCAATAATGTCAGAACTAAATTTGTGGGGATCTGTCCATCCGCCGCGGCTCCCAGGATCCTGACTAACTTCTGACAAAAGAAGATCAGCAGCAGAATAAACAGGATAGCCAGCTGGCTTTTGAGCGTTTCCCTTACCAGATATCTAATGATGATCACGCTGAATACGCCTGTGAAAACTTGTCTTTTTGCAGGAAAATCGATAGTTTCATCGCTTATACGCCATTTTTTCTATCAATGGCCTCGTTCATAGCTAAACTAGTATGACAACAATCGTGTTTCGGTGATGTAAAAAAATTCGAACGAATTCAAAAAATCATCAAAACCAAATCTAACGCCCGCAGCATTATGCGGTTGATAAGCGCTACATTCTAGCCGCAGCTGGCGCCGTTGTCTTTAAGATTCAGGAGAGTGCATGGAGTTCAGTGTAAAAAGCGGTAGCCCGGAAAAGCAGCGCAGTGCCTGTATTGTGGTCGGCGTATTCGAGCCGCGCAGACTGTCACCGATTGCTGAACAGCTGGATAAAATCAGCGATGGCTACATTAGCGCCCTGTTGCGCCGCGGTGAACTGGAAGGGAAAGTCGGGCAAACGTTGCTGCTGCATCATGTGCCAAATATTCTCTCCGAGCGTATCTTGCTGATCGGCTGTGGCAAAGAGCGCGAACTGGATGAGCGTCAGTATAAGCAGGTTATTCAAAAAACCATCAATACGCTGAATGACACCGGCTCAATGGAAGCGGTTTGCTTCCTGACCGAGCTGCATGTTAAAGGCCGTAACACCTACTGGAAAGTCCGCCAGGCGGTTGAAACCTCCAAAGAGACGCTGTACTGCTTTGACCAGCTGAAAAGCAACAAAGTCGAGCCGCGTCGCCCATTACGTAAAATGGTCTTTAACGTGCCAACGCGCCGTGAATTAACCAGCGGCGAGCGCGCAATCCAGCACGGTCTGGCCGTTGCTGCCGGCGTGAAGGCGGCCAAAGATCTTGGCAATATGCCGCCCAACATCTGTAACGCCGCCTATCTGGCTTCTCAGGCCCGTCAGCTGGCGGATGCCTACAGCAAAAACGTCACCACGCGCGTGATTGGCGAGCAGCAAATGAAAGAGCTGGGCATGAATGCCTATCTCGCGGTCGGCCAGGGATCGCAGAACGAATCGCTGATGTCGGTGATTGAATACAAAGGCAACCCGGATGCGGACGTGCGCCCTATCGTGCTGGTCGGCAAAGGGGTCACTTTTGATTCCGGCGGTATTTCCATCAAGCCAGGCGAAGCCATGGACGAGATGAAATATGACATGTGCGGCGCCGCGTCCGTTTATGGCGTGATGCGCATGGTCGCTGAACTTAACCTGCCGCTGAACGTGGTAGGCGTGCTGGCCGGCTGTGAAAACATGCCTGGCGGCCGGGCTTATCGTCCGGGCGACGTACTGACCACCATGTCCGGCCAGACGGTGGAAGTATTGAATACCGATGCGGAAGGTCGCCTGGTGCTGTGCGACGCGCTGACCTACGTTGAGCGTTTCGATCCGGACGTGGTCATCGACGTTGCTACGCTGACCGGTGCCTGCGTGATTGCGCTGGGCCACCATATCAGCGGCCTGCTGTCGAACCACAACCCGCTGGCTCACGAGCTGATTGGCGCTTCCGAACAGGCTGGCGATCGCGCATGGCGTCTGCCGATGGCCGATGAGTATCAGGAGCAGCTGGACTCCAATTTTGCCGATATGGCGAACATTGGCGGCCGTCCTGGCGGTGCGATTACCGCCGCCTGCTTCCTGGCGCGTTTCGCCCGTAAATATAACTGGGCACATCTGGATATCGCCGGTACCGCATGGCGCTCCGGTAAAGCCAAAGGCGCAACCGGGCGTCCTGTTGCCCTGCTGTCGCAGTTCCTGCTGAACCGCGCCGGTTTAAACGGCGACGACTAAACCATGAAAAACGCCACCTTCTACCTGCTGGAAAGCGATACGCCGGTTGATGGGATCAGCGCCCTTGAGGCGCTGGTCTGCGACTTAGCGGAAGCGCGCTGGAAAGGCGGTGCGCGAGTGCTGATAGCCTGCGAAGACGAAGCGCAGGCTATTCGCCTGGATGAAGCGTTATGGCAGCGCCCGGCCAATGCTTTTGTGCCGCATAATCTTGCGGGCGAAGGGCCGAAATATGGCGCGCCAGTGGAGCTTGCCTGGCCGCAACGTCGCGGCAATGCGCCGCGCGATTTGCTGATCAGCCTGCTGCCACAGTTTGCAGATTTTGCCACCGCTTTCCATGAAGTGATAGACTTCGTTCCTTACGAAGATTCTCTGAAACAGCTGGCGCGCGACCGCTATAAAGCGTATCGCAGCGTTGGATTCCAATTGACTACGGCAACGCCGCCCACGCCCTCAACGACATAGCAGAAATGGAAAAGACATATAACCCGCAAGATATCGAACAGCCGCTTTACGAGCACTGGGAAGAGCAGGGCTACTTCAAGCCAAGTGGCGACACCAGCCAGGAAAGCTTCTGCATCATGATCCCGCCGCCGAACGTCACCGGCAGCTTGCATATGGGTCACGCATTCCAGCAAACCATCATGGACACCATGATCCGCTACCAGCGTATGCAGGGAAAAAATACCCTGTGGCAGGCGGGCACCGACCATGCCGGTATCGCCACCCAGATGGTGGTCGAGCGTAAAATCGCGGCGGAAGAAGGCAAAACGCGCAAAGACTACGGTCGCGACGCCTTTATCGAAAAAATCTGGCAGTGGAAGGCGGAATCAGGCGGCACCATTACCCGTCAGATGCGTCGTCTGGGCAACTCCGTGGACTGGGAGCGCGAACGCTTCACCATGGACGATGGCCTGTCCAATGCCGTGAAAGAAGTGTTTGTGCGCCTGTATAAAGAGAACCTGATCTACCGTGGCAAGCGCCTGGTGAACTGGGATCCGAAACTGCGTACCGCTATCTCCGATCTGGAAGTGGAAAACCGCGAGTCGAAAGGCTCCATGTGGCATATCCGCTATCCGCTGGCCGACGGCGCAAAAACCGCTGAAGGTAAAGATTACCTGGTGGTCGCGACTACCCGTCCTGAGACGGTGCTGGGCGATACCGGCGTGGCCGTTAACCCGGAAGATCCACGCTATAAAGACCTGATTGGCAAATTCGTGGTGTTGCCGTTCGTCGATCGTCGTATTCCCATCGTTGGCGATGAACATGCCGATATGGAAAAAGGCACCGGCTGCGTGAAAATCACGCCTGCGCACGACTTCAACGACTATGAAGTAGGTCGTCGTCATCGCCTGCCGATGATTAATATCCTGACCTTCGATGGCGATATCCGTGACGCGGCGCAGGTCTATGACACTAACGGTGAAGAGTCTGACGTGTACGATTCGGCTATCCCGGCAGAGTTCCAGAATCTGGAACGTTTCGCTGCGCGTAAAGCTATCGTAGCCGCCATCGACGCGCTGGGCCTGCTGGATGAAATCAAACCACACGATCTGACCGTGCCTTACGGCGATCGCGGCGGCGTGGTGATTGAGCCAATGCTGACCGACCAGTGGTACGTGCGCACCGCGCCGCTGGCGAAAGTTGCGGTTGAAGCCGTTGAGCAAGGCGATATTCAGTTCGTGCCGAAGCAGTATGAAAACATGTACTTCTCCTGGATGCGTGATATCCAGGACTGGTGCATCTCTCGTCAGCTGTGGTGGGGTCATCGCATTCCGGCCTGGTACGATGCTGATGGCAATGTCTACGTTGGCCGCACCGAAGAAGAAGTGCGTGCGGAAAACAGCCTGGGCGCAGAAGTTGTGCTGAACCAGGACGAAGACGTGCTGGATACCTGGTTCTCTTCCGGCCTGTGGACCTTCTCCACGCTCGGCTGGCCAGAAAAAACGCCGGATCTGAGCACCTTCCATCCGACCAGCGTGCTGGTCAGTGGCTTCGACATCATCTTCTTCTGGATTGCCCGCATGATCATGCTGACCATGCACTTTATCAAAGATGAAGACGGCAAGCCGCAGGTGCCGTTCAAAACCGTCTATATGACCGGTCTGATCCGCGACGAGGAAGGCCAGAAGATGTCCAAGTCGAAAGGCAACGTCATCGACCCGCTGGATATGGTTGACGGCATTTCGCTGGAAGATCTGCTGGAAAAACGCACCGGCAATATGATGCAGCCGCAGCTGGCGGAGAAAATCCGTAAGCGTACCGAGAAGCAGTTCCCGAACGGCATTGAGCCGCACGGCACCGATGCCCTGCGCTTTACGCTGGCAGCGCTGGCTTCTACCGGTCGTGATATCAACTGGGATATGAAGCGCCTGGAAGGCTATCGCAACTTCTGTAACAAGCTGTGGAACGCCAGCCGTTTCGTGCTGATGAACACGCAGGAGCAGGATTGCGGCTTTAACGGCGGCGAGCTGGAACTGTCGCTGGCGGATCGCTGGATCCTCGCTGAATTCAACCAGACGGTGAAAGCATACCGTGGCGCGCTGGACAGCTATCGCTTCGATATCGCCGCCAATATCCTGTATGAGTTCACCTGGAACCAGTTCTGCGACTGGTATCTGGAACTGGCTAAGCCCGTGATGAACGGCGGTTCAGAGGCCCAGCTGCGCGGCACCCGTAATACGCTGGTGGTTGTGCTGGAAGCGCTGCTGCGCCTGGCGCATCCGATCATTCCGTTTATCACCGAAACCATCTGGCAGCAGGTGAAAGTGCTGAAGAACATCAGCGATGACACCATCATGCTGCAACCGATGCCGGCGTTCGATACGGCGAAAGTGGATGAAGCTGCGCTGAACGATACCGAATGGCTGAAGCAGGCGATTGTGGCAGTGCGTAATATTCGTGCTGAAATGAACCTGTCGCCTTCCAAACCGCTGGACGTGATGCTGCGTGGCGCAAGCGCTGACGTGGTGCGTCGCGTTAACGATAACCACAACTTCCTGAAAACGCTGGCACGTCTGGACAGCCTGACCTGTCTGACCGCTGATGAAAAAGGCCCGGTGTCGGTGACAAAAATCATCGACGGTGCTGAGCTGCTGATCCCAATGGCGGGTCTGGTGGACAAAGCGGCCGAGCTGGAGCGTCTGGCGAAGGAAGTGAACAAGCTGGAAATCGAAATCGGCAAGATCGAAGGCAAGCTTTCTAACGAAGGCTTTGTTTCTCGCGCACCAGAGGCCGTTGTGGCGAAAGAGCGTGAGCGCATGGCCGAGTTCGAGCAGGCAAAAGTGAAGCTGATTGAGCAACAGGCGGTGATCAGCGCGCTGTAAGCTTCCAGGCTTTACACGCTAAAAACCCGGCGGTTCTGCCGGGTTTTTTTATGCCTGTACACCACGATATTTCAGCGGCTCACGTCAATATGAAACAGGCGTTTAAACGCCGAGCGGCCTTCTTCTGTGATGCTCACTTCTCGATAGCCTGCCGTTCGCATCACCCAGCCTTTCTGTACAAGACAGCTGAGCAACGCTGCACCGGCATCGCCTCCCAGATGACAACGCCGCTCGCTCCAGTCCAGACAGCCGCAGCAGGATTTACGTCGCGTTGTGGTATCCAGTACCACGCCAAGCTGTGGTAGCTGTCTATGGCCTTTCTGAGTAATGCTGTTGCCATCCGCTGCTATCCAGTTCGCGTTCTGCATAAATTCATAAATGCCAACCGCGACTTCACCCGCAAGATGATCGTAGCAGGTACGGGCGCGGCGTAAGGCATAGGGTGTGCGGGTAGCGGGCGGCTCTATGCGCTTCCATGAAACGCCCATCATCATTTCAATCAGTGCGGCAATATCCTGACCGGCGAGACGATAGTAGCGATGGCGCCCCTGTGAGAGGCAAACGATCAGTTTTCCGGCCATCAGCCTGCCCAGATGAGCGCTGGCCGTTGAGGCAGCGATATCTGCCGCCACGCTGAGTTCGGTCGCAGTCCATGCGCGCCCGTCCATCAGCGCGCAGAGCATTCTCACCCTTGAAGGATCGGACATGGCCGAAGCCACCATTGAGATCGCGTTTTCCAGCGTCTCGCTTTCTTCTACTAATAAAGTTTCTTTCAGCCGATTCATTCAAAAGTGGCCTTCCATTTTTCAGTAACCTCACCAGCAAGCGCATCGTTGTCAGTGAGTAGAATTAACCGATTATTGTGATCGCTGTATTGCACGACGATATTAATGCCATGACGGGAAAGCGTTTCTGCTATTTCACCCAGCTCGCCGGGCCGTTCCTGTTTTAGCTTTCGTATCAACGCCGGGCGGAGGTGCTTGACGTTATATCCTGCGGATCTCAGCACCGCAAATGCTTTGTCACCGTCTTCAACCAGATAATGCGCGTGGCTTTCATCCCCTACCGAAAAGAGACCGCCGCCTTCGAGGCCGACCGCATTTTGCCCCAGAATGCCGCCAAGCGAGGCCAGTGCGCCAGGAATATTCCGCAGAACTATATGAATATCATACACAGGATTGCTCCTCACTATTGCGCTGATAATCCCTGAAAACGCTGGCTATACGAATACGATAAGTAGAGAAGATGGCGGATTTACCTTCCTCCTGAGCCGCCTGATGAAGAACGTTATTTTTCCATGCCAACACGGCTGCTTCATCACGCCACCAGGAGAGCGAAAGGATTTTTCCTGGCGTAGCCAAACTCTGAAAGCGCTCAATAGCAATGAAGCCTTCAATTTCAGCCAGCAGCGGCTTGAGTTGTGCTGCCAACTGTAAATAACGCGGTTGTTGATCTGGCTGGATATCAGCCTCAAAAAGTACGGCAATCATCAAATTTCCTCCATCGGCACTTGTTGATGCCACTATAGGGTGCTGAAAAGTTGATGCTTCGACGGCAGACGAAATATGCCCGTCCGGGTAATTATTTTGCTTCGTCAGGCCGCCGCAGGAAACACGGAGCAAAAGCTGAGGATTGCATCCGTGCGCTACGAATGCTATTACACTGCAAAACAGTAAAAATACGGCACAGCATTATGACTAATACTCTTTTAACCAATCTGCGGGTTCGTCCTGTGCAGTCTGATGATAATCCCCATATTGCCAAAGTGATCCGTGATGTTTCGGCAGAGTTTGGCCTGACCGCTGATAAAGGTTTTACGGTGGCCGATCCTAATCTCGATCGCCTGTTTGAGCTGTACAGCGAAGCTAACAGCGCCTACTGGGTGGTTGAGCTGGATGGCAAGATTGTCGGCGGCGGCGGCGTGGCGCCTTTGCAGTGCAGCGAGGCGGATATCTGCGAGCTGCAAAAAATGTATTTTATGCCTGCTATTCGTGGCATGGGCATGGCGCGAGAGCTGGCGATGCTGGCAATGGATTACGCCCGCGAACGCGGTTTTAAGCGCTGCTATCTGGAAACCACCGCTTCACTAACCCGCGCCATCCGTCTGTACGAGCACTTAGGCTTTAAGCATATCGATGGGCCGATGGGCTGCACCGGCCATGTAGATTGTGAAGTAACGATGCTGAAAAACCTGTAAGGCTTTGCGTGAAAAAAGCCTGGGGGCAGGCTTTTTCGCCAGCGCAGTTAATTACCGGATGCCTGTTTTGCTCCGCGTTCAACGAAACGCATGTCGCCAATCGATTCGATAACAAACTCTCCGGCATCGGTATAACGGATTTTCGTCACGCTGGCATTTTCGAGCTGAGAAACCACAGATCCTCATATATCCCCCGTTTTAAAACAGCCCAAATTTATATTCGATGCCGACTTCTGCTGAAAGATTCGGTGAACGCATATAATCGCCTTGTGCATTCAGCAGTGGCGTAGATTTGTTGTTTTTATATGACCATCCGTAGCCAAACTGCGTCGCCAGCGTAAGCCCCTTCAGCTGCTCATCAGTCGGTTTCCAAAGATTTAACAGCGTCACTTCACCGGTGCGGACGGTATTATTTTTCCAGGTAAATTGACCATAGTTAATTTGTATCCCCGCCGACAGGCCTTGAGACAATTCATATTGCGTCAGCGTTGTTAACGCCAACTCACCATCCCGCATATAATCTTTCCCTGCGGATGTTAAGGCGTTAAAACGACCCCGGGTGTTTTTACCCATAAAACGGTCGTAATAGCCGACGGCATTCTCTTTTTTTGCACGGGTCCAGGCGAAACCAAAACGTTGCTTCCATTTATTTTCCTGCCAGCGAATTTCACCGGCATAATGCCACGCGTTGTTATCAAACTCTCTTTTTCCCGCAGGCATGGCTTTATAATTATCCAGCGCATAGCTGGCATAAATTTGTGAAGCCAGCGTCCATTGCCCGGTGACAGGCCAGACGACTTCAACCAGATGTCGGCGCAGATAATCTTTTGACTCACCATATGCCCAGGAAAAGGATTCGCCCCGATCGCGGTAATTCAGCCCGGTGGTAAAAACAGACTCAATCTCTTTGTTATCGGCGGTAAGAAAATGCACGCGGTCGGGCGAATCCTGCATAACAGAACGCGTTACGTAAGCCGCATCTGCGCTAAAATTCAGCCAGTGCAGCGAACCGCTGTAGCCAAAGTAGCTGTTTTTAGCCAGACGATAAACATCGGTAATCACCCCAACGTTTTTCAGCTCATGCCAGCCGCTTTTCGCGTGTAGGCCCAGTGCCTCATCACCAAACTTCATCTTAACGTAACGCTGGCCGAAACGGCCGAAGCCGCCTGCGTTCTGTTTTTCGTACCCGCTACCGTGGTTATAAAGCAGCCCACGCGTGGCAAAATAGTCGCTGGCACTAAGCTTCACGGCCCTGCTGTACGCGGCATCAAAGCCAATGACATCGTTAAAATATCCCGAACGAAATGAGAGCGTGGCGGCTTGTCCCCAGGCGTTATGGACTGCTTTTGGTTGAGCTTCGTTTTCTTTCAGGTACTTCCAGTGATTGCGCAGCGTGAGATCCAGATGCGCATCATTAAAAAAGGCGTTACCGACGATCTTGTTTATGGTGTCAGACTTTTCTGCCTGCGCCATTGTTGAACACAACACGCTTAACAATGACACGAAAAAAACATGACTGTTTTTCATATGACATTCCTTTGTCAAAAGCCCTGGTGAAGGCGAGTTGATTTTAAATAACGTCCACAAATAAAGCACAAAAATTTTATCTGGATTCACGCTCTGCTTATCCGGTGCAGCTTGCGTTAAATCCCATGCATTTTTACTGCCCGATGAATATACACACCAGAAATAACACCACCAGCCTGAAGATTTTATTTTGTGAGCTGTCACGCAAATTAGAATCAGCTCATAAAAAACACTCTCATTAATTAACGAATCTTTTACTTAATTAAGAAATACAACGGAAGGGGATAATTAGAAAATAAATAACTGAATAAAGTTACGTTTATTGTTAATTTTATCTGGGTAATAAAATATTTATTTAGGGAGCCGAAAACCCGTGCGGCTCCTGACATAAAATCAAGACCAAAGCGGTACGCCGCTGTGAAAGCGCAGCTCGCCGTCGGGTTCAGTAATCAACTTCGCTTCCGTTTCACCAATTTTACGTACGCGGTGCGTAATATCGCTCGCTGAAATTTGAGCCGCCAGCGCCAGATAATCCTGATAGTGTCGGGCTTCGGAGCGTAAAAGCGAAATGTAAAATGCCGCCAGTTCGTCATCGAGATAAGGTGCAAGGCTGGCAAAACGCTCGCACGAACGTGCTTCGATATAAGCCCCACAAATCAGCTTATCCACCAGCGTTTGCGGCTCATGGGTGGTGACTTCCCGCAACAGGCCTTTGGCGTAACGGCTGGCGGTAATTTTCACGTAGGGAATGTTACGCGCCTGCATAATTTCCAGCACCTGATAGAAGTGATGAAGCTCTTCTTTGATCAGCAACACCATTTTATCCACCAGCGCGTCGCCATAAGCGACGTCGGCACGGCTGATGATGGCTTTCGACAAGCCTTTGTGTTGCTCAAGGAACGCCAGATCGGCGTTTTCGCTATGGACGAACTGTTCCCACGGCTTTAACCAGGCCAGCAGCGCATCGCCACTTTCTTTATCCGCCACATATTTGCGGATCAGCCACATGGCGGTTTGAGCGGCTTTCAGTTCGCAGACCAGATGATCCGTTAGCAGCAGCGGCAGGTTTTCGGGCTTGCGGGCTTCATCAATCCAGGCCTGTGGCGTACGGCAGTGCAGAAAAGAATGAACGGGGGCAAGCAGCGTGTCGATATTCATGCGGGTAAACAATCCGTAGAAAATAGAGTCAGACAGGCGGGTTTACAGCGCGGCAGGCGCGCCTGAGAGGTGACTTCACTCTCCGTTAAGAAAACAGTCGCGGAACGCTTGGGCGGAATAAATTCCGCCCGGATGCATCAGTGACGGGTACCGTCATCTTCTTCATCGGTAAAGTCACCCTCTTCGTCTTCATCCTCAGCGTCAGGATCTTCAAAATAGGTGCCCCAGCCATCGTAATCAACGTTGAATTTGGCGGCCAGATCGACCAGCTGCTCTACCTGAACATCGATTAATTCAGCATTCAGCGCTGCCTCACTCAGAATGTCGCAGCACATCACTTTTGTGCCGTCTTCGAGATCCAGCTCTTCCGGCTCGGTGACTTCGTAACCCAGTTTAAACGCTTCTACCGCCGCCTTTTCCAGCGCGTCGAAGCTGTCGCAGGAGAGGTGGTGTTCGATGGTATAGAGCGCATCCGGGTCGCTGCCGTCGTCTAACAGCTCTTCAATAATCAGTCGTGTTTCTTCACGCTGCTCTTCCAGCAATGCTTCATTTGCCATGATCCGTTCCTCTGTGTGTGGCATCTCTGGTAAGTATTTTCCCACAGTGTCCTCCGCGCCACTACCTTTATACAAAAGTTTCTGCACGCCGGGGTTGAAAATGAATATTCATACGGTTAAATTGAATTTTAATTCACATAAAACCCTCCGGAGTGCTTTATGAGTCACTTATTTCAACGCCATTTTCTCAGGCTGCTGGATTTTACCCCGGCTGAAATCACCGCACTGCTGGCGCTGGCCGCCAATCTCAAGACCGATAAGAAAAATGGCGAAGAAGTTCAGCACCTGAAAGCCAAAAATATTGCGCTCATCTTCGAAAAAGACTCGACCCGTACACGATGCTCTTTCGAAGTTGCCGCTTACGATCAGGGCGCTAATGTCACTTACCTCGGCCCAAGCGGCAGCCAGATTGGCCATAAAGAATCGATGAAGGATACGGCTCGCGTATTGGGCCGGATGTACCACGCTATTCAGTATCGCGGCCACGGTCAGGAGCTGGTCGAAGCACTGGCTGAACATGCTGGCGTACCGGTGTGGAATGGCCTGACCAACGAGTTTCATCCCACGCAGCTGCTGGCCGATTTATTGACCATGCAGGAACATCTGCCGGAAAAAGCCTTTAGCGAGATGACGTTCGCCTACGTTGGCGATGCGCATAACAATATGGGCAATACGATGATGGAAGCGGCCGCACTGGTTGGTCTGGATCTGCGTCTGGTGGCACCAAAAGGCTGCTGGCCAGACGAGGCGCTGGTGGCGGAATGTCGTCAGGCCGCGGAGAAAACCGGCGGCAAAATTACGCTGACGGAAGATATTGCCGAAGGTGTTCACGGGGCCGATTTTATCTATACCGATGTGTGGGTCTCGATGGGTGAGCCAAAAGAAGTCTGGCAGGAACGTATCGCCCTGTTACGCCCTTATCAGGTCAACAGCGCGATGCTTGAGCTGACGGGCAATCCGCAGGTTAAATTCCTGCACTGCCTGCCCGCTTTCCATGACGATCAGACCACGCTGGGCCAGCAGATGGCGGAGCAGTACGATCTGCACGGCGGCATGGAAGTGACCGATGACGTGTTTGAGTCCGCGCACAGCGTGGTGTTCGATCAGGCAGAAAATCGCCTGCATACTATCAAAGCGGTAATGGTGGCGACGCTGGCTAAGCTGCCATAATTTGGTTGAAGGCAAACGATTACTTTTGCTTGCCGGCGAGTGACGAACGCGTATAATGCCCCCCGTTTGCCTGGAGGATGCATGAAACTGAGCACTGCTGACATGACCATGACGTCACGCCTGACCGCAGGCGGGCAGCGCCGTTTTTCCTTAGCTGGCTTCACCGATCTGCAAAGAAAGCCCCTCATTGAGGGGCTTTTTTTTGCCCATTTTTCCGCTTACCGGCTCAGCTCAAGAGGAGAGTGAACATGGCTAACCCGCTATATCACAAACACATTATCTCAATTAACGATCTCAGCCGCGATGAGCTGGAACTGGTGCTGCGTACCGCAGCCAGCCTGAAAGCGACGCCGCAGCCGGAATTGCTGAAGCATAACGTTATCGCCAGCTGCTTCTTTGAGGCTTCCACGCGTACCCGCCTGTCGTTTGAGACGGCCATGCATCGCCTTGGCGCTTCCGTCGTGGGCTTTGCCGACGGCAGTAATACTTCACTGGGGAAAAAGGGTGAAACCCTTGCTGATACCATCTCAGTGATTGGTACCTACGTGGACGCGATTGTTATGCGTCATCCGCAAGAGGGTGCCGCCCGCCTGGCCACCGAGTTTTCCAACGGCGTACCCATTCTGAATGCCGGCGATGGTGCCAACCAGCATCCAACACAAACCTTGCTGGATCTGTTCACCATTCAGGAAACACAGGGCCGTCTCGATAACCTGAATATCGCCATGGTCGGCGATTTGAAATATGGCCGCACCGTGCATTCGCTCACCCAGGCACTGGCGAAATTTAACGGCAACCGCTTTTTGTTTATCGCGCCCGATGCGCTGGCGATGCCAGCCTATATTACCGACGTGCTTGACGAGAAAGGCATCGCCTGGAGCCGCCACGACAGCATCGAAGAAGTGGTGCCGCAGGTCGATATTCTCTATATGACGCGGGTGCAGAAAGAGCGTCTCGACCCCTCTGAATACGCCAATGTCAAAGCGCAGTTTGTGCTGCGTGCAGCCGATCTGGCTGGCGCTCGCGACAATATGAAAGTGCTGCATCCGCTGCCGCGTATTGATGAGATCACCACCGACGTGGATAAAACACCTTACGCCTGGTATTTCCAACAGGCGGGTAACGGTATTTATGCTCGCCAGGCGCTTCTGGCGCTGGTATTAAACAGCGAACTGGCTCTGTAAGGGGAACGATCATGACTCAGGATAATAAATTGCAGGTCGAAGCGATTAAACGCGGCACGGTAATCGACCATATTCCGGCACAGATTGGTTTTAAGCTGCTGTCGCTGTTCCGGCTGACGGAAACCGATCAGCGCATTACCATCGGCCTGAATCTGCCTTCCGGCGAAATGGGCCGCAAGGATCTGATCAAGATTGAAAATACGTTTCTGACCGACGATCAGATCAATCAGCTGGCCGTATACGCGCCACACGCCACGGTAAACCGCATCGATAATTACGATGTGGTGGGCAAAATTTCGCCGACGCTGCCGGAAAATATCGACCGCGTGCTGACCTGTCCAAACAGTAACTGCATCAGCCGCAGCGAGCCGGTTAATTCCAGCTTCGCGGTCAGAAAACGTAATGAAGACGTACAGTTAAAATGCAAATACTGTGAAAAAGAGTTTGCCCATCACGTGGTGCTGGCAAACTGGTAATCAGTATACCGCGGCTTATAATAAGCCGTTTGGCGGCACCGCAGCCGCCTCCGCTAATCAGGTTAATACGGAGAAATTATGTCTCGCGAAATCAGTACTGAAAGCGCCCCCGCCGCCATTGGCCCTTATGTGCAGGGCGTCGATCTTGGCAGCATGATTATCACCTCGGGTCAGATCCCGGTCGATCCTAAAACCGGCGACGTGGCTGATGACGTTAGCGCACAGGCTCGCCAGTCGCTGGAAAACGTCCGCGCGATCGTTGAAGCCGCCGGGCTGAAAGTGGGCGATATCGTTAAAACTACCGTGTTCGTTAAAGATCTTAACGACTTCGCTACCGTGAATGCCGCTTATGAAGCCTTCTTCACCGAGCACACTGCCAGCTTCCCGGCACGCTCCTGTGTAGAAGTGGCACGCCTGCCGAAAGATGTGAAAATCGAAATCGAGGCCATCGCCGTTCGTCGCTAAGCCCCCCTTCCTCTCCCTGCGGGAGAGGAATATCCTGCCCTGCCGCCACGCCACCTTTTCCCCACCAGCAAGCAAGCTTTTGCTGCGCTACCGCATTTACCTTTCCCGCTTTTTCCAGCAAACATGGTATGTTTACATCTTGTTACCTTTACGCATGAAAAGGCTATGGCTAAATACACGGCTCCGCAGATTGCCCTACACTGGCTTACCGCTGTTTTACTGATCGTTGCTTACGCCACCATGGAGCTTCGCGGCTTTACACAGCGCGGCTCGTGGCAGGGATTCGCCATGATCATCACCCATTTCAGTGCCGGATTTTGCATTCTGCTCCTTATGCTGATGCGGCTTATGATGCGCACGCGCCGGCGCAGTCCCGACATTGTTCCGCCGCTGCAACGCTGGCAAACAGGCTTGTCTCATGCCGTGCATACCAGCCTTTATGCTTTGTTTCTTATCCTGCCGGTTTTGGGCATCACCTCGCGCTACCTGCGAGGCCGGGACTGGTGGCTGTTTGGCATGAATATGCCGGTGGCGTCGCAGCCCAATCTGGAGCTGGCACGGTCGTTAATCCAGTGGCACGAAACGCTTGCGCCTCTTGGCTACTGGCTGGTTGGCCTTCACGCTGCTGCTGCGCTGTTCCATCATTATTTTCTCAAAGATAATACGCTGCTGCGGATGATGCCTTCACGCCGGATCCGCTAGCGGCCGGGCCTCCGGCGAGCACGCGTAGATGCTCGCCGGACGAGTAAATCCTCTTCCCGCTACGATTCTGCTATCAAGTTGCCCTTTTCCTGTCGGGCGCTAACAATTATTTTCGCTTTTCCCCCTATTCTCACCGTTTCACCTTGCCAGTTAATGGCTAACCTTAGGGGAGAACAAAAAGGCAGCGAGCCTTCAGCCTGACCCCTTTCACCTGATATCAGGATTGAGCAATGACTAAAATTCCACCGTGGTGGCAGAACGGCGTTATTTATCAAATTTATCCCAAGAGTTTTCAGGACACGACCGGCAGCGGAACAGGCGATCTCGCTGGCGTTATCCAGCGTCTCGACTATTTAAAAACGCTGGGCGTGGATGCTATCTGGCTGACGCCGTTTTACCTCTCCCCGCAGGTGGATAACGGCTATGACGTGGCGAACTATATTGCTATCGATCCGAGCTATGGCACGCTGAACGATTTTGACAATCTGGTAGAAGAAACCCACCGGCGTGGGATGCGGCTTATCCTGGATATGGTTTTTAACCACAGCTCAACCCAGCATCACTGGTTTCACGAAGCGCTGAATAAGGAGAGCCCTTACCGATCTTATTATATCTGGCGAGACGGTACGCCGACCGAACCGCCAAACAACTGGTTATCGAAATTTGGTGGCCATGCCTGGCGGTGGCATCCGGAAAGTAGCCAGTATTATATGCATTTATGGGCGCCGGAGCAGGCAGAGCTGAACTGGGAAAACGATAATCTTCGCGCGGAACTGAAGCAGATCGTCAACTTCTGGGCAGATCGCGGTATCGATGGGCTCAGACTGGATGTGGTGAATTTGGTTTCCAAACATCAGGATTTCCCGGACGATCCGAACGGTGACGGGCTGCGCCTGTATACCGACGGCCCGCGCATCCATGAATATATGCGTGAGATGAGCCGCGATGTGTTTCGTCCGCGCGAGTTAATGACCGTCGGTGAGATGTCTTCGGCCACCCTTGAGCACTGTCAGCAGTATGGCTCGCTGGACGGCGAAGAGTTATCGATGGTTTTCAGCTTTGATCATGTCGAAGTGGATTTTGTGAACGGCCAAAAATGGACGTTAACGCCGCTGGATCTGGTGGCGCAAAAAGCGATTTTTACCCACTGGCAGCATGGCATGCACGATAAAGCATGGAACGCGCTGTTCTGGTGTAACCACGATCAGCCGCGCGTGGTTTCGCGTTGGGGTGATGAAGGACAATATCGCGTGCAGTCGGCAAAAATGCTGGCGATGGTGCTGCACGGGATGCAGGGTACGCCCTATATTTTTCAGGGTGAAGAGCTGGGCATGACCAACCCACATTTTACCCGTATCATCGATTACCGCGATATCGAAAGCCATAACATGTACGCTGAACTGCGTTCGCAGGGGCGCGACAGCGATAATCTGCTGGAAATCCTTGCCAGTAAATCGCGCGATAATGGCCGCACGCCCATTCCGTGGAACGCTGGCGAGAACGGCGGTTTTACTACCGGCACGCCGTGGATTGGCATGAGTGACAATCTGGAAACGATCAACGCCGAGGCGGCGCTGGCGGATGAAAATTCCGTGTTCTATACCTACCAGCAGTTGATCAAGCTGAGAAAACGCTATCCGATCCTTACCTGGGGCGATTATCTCGATCTGCTGCCGGATCACGCTTATCTGTGGTGCTACTGCCGCCGCTATGGCAAAGAAACCTTAGTGGTCGCCACCAACTTCAGCGGTGATACGCAGGTCTGGCATCCGCCTGCCTACAGCGGCCGCTGGGAAGTGTTAATCAGCAACTATCCCGATACGCATGTCACGCCTGGCGAAGTGATGCTGCGGCCCTGGGAGGCCGTATGGTGGTATCAGAAGCGCTGGGGTATGGAATAATAAATATGCCCGCCTCGCGCGGGCTTTTTTAGAGCGGCTCAAACAGCGCGGCCAGATCGTCGCTGCTAAAGCTGCCCGGTTCGCTCAGCTCGTCTTCAAGAATGCCGCCAGCCAGCTCTGCTTTCTGCTGCTGCAACGCGACGATTTTCTCTTCAATGCTGCCAGCGGCAATCAGCTTGTAGACGAAAACCGGTTTGTCCTGCCCCAGACGATAAGCACGATCCGTTGCCTGATTTTCTGCGGCCGGGTTCCACCAGGGATCGTAGTGGATCACCGTGTCGGCAGCGGTGAGATTCAGGCCGACACCGCCCGCCTTCAGGCTGATCAAAAATACCGGCACTTCGCCATTCTGAAAGCGTCTGACCGGCTCGGTACGATCGCGCGTGCTGCCCGTGAGGATCACATACGGAATACGCGCTTTTTGTAACTCTTCGGCGATCAGCGACAGCATACTGGTGAACTGAGAAAAGATCAGGATGCGTCGATCCTCCGCCAGCAGATCGCTGAGCATTTCGCGCAGTAGCGTTAGCTTGGCCGAATGTTTTACCTTTGCCGCTTTGTCAGTATTCACCAGCCTCGGATCGCAACAGATCTGTCGCAGCTTAAGCAGCGCATCCAGCACCAGCAAATGGCTGCGTCCGGCACCCTGCTGTTCAACGGCCAGCCGGACGCGATCCTGCATCGCGCTGCGCACCGATTCATACAGATCCCGCTGTGTGCCTTCCATTTCAACCGAACGCACGATGGTATTTTTTGGCGGCAGCTCTTTGGCCACTTCCTGCTTGCGGCGACGCAGCATAAAAGGCCGCACGCGCCGTGCCAGCAGATCGCGCCGAACCCGATCGCCGTTGCGTTCTATCGGGATACGCCACTCCTGAGTAAACTGCTTTTCGCTGCCTAAAAAACCCGGCAACAGGAAGTCAAACTGGGACCACAGCTCGCCAAGGTGATTTTCTAACGGCGTGCCGGTCAGACACAAACGATGACGCGACTTGAGGGAACGGATCACATTTGCAGCCCGCGAAGCGCTGTTTTTAACGTACTGTGCCTCATCCAAAATCAGCAGATGATAGCTATAAGCCAGCAGCTGAGGCTGATCGCGCCACAGCAGTGAATAGGTTGTCAGTACGACGTCATAGCGTTCAATCTGCTCATAAAAATCTTTACGCTGTGGCCCGGTTAGCGCCAGCACGTTAAGATCCGGTGCAAAGCGACTGGCTTCCTGCGTCCAGTTATAGACCAGCGTGGTCGGCACCACGATCAGAGCGGGACGATCCAGCCGCCCCGCCTCTTTTTCCAGTAAAAGGTGCGCCAGCGTCTGGATGGTTTTTCCCAGCCCCATATCGTCAGCCAGCACGCCTGACAGATCCTGCGCCCGCAGAAACTGCATCCAGTTCACTCCCTGCTGCTGATAATCCCGTAGCTGCGCCTTTAATCCTGTTGGCGGCGCGACAGGCTGAATGCCATTAGCCGAACGAAGCCGCTCCGCCAGCTGCACCACGCCCGTTTCGCCGTGAAACTCCCAGCGGCCCGTATCGCTCAGCGCCGTCAGTCTGCCCGCCTCAAAAGGCGCAATACGGAGCGGCGTTTCGCTGCCCTGGCTCCATAAATCAATCAGGCTACCGATGAGCGGCTTCAGACGACCAGCAAGAATATGCAGGCGTTCATTGCGGTCGCTGCGCAGCTCAATCACTTCATCATCCGGGATCGGTGACAGATCGCCAGACAACCAGCGGCGATCTTTTTGCAGCAGTCCGCTAAGCAGCGGCTGCATCTTTAGCTGTCGGTTGCCAGTATTGGCTTCGATGTCGAGCGCAAACCAGCCGTCATGCCCCTGCACAGCGCGGCCGTCAATAGATTCTATATCCGTCACGTTCCAGGTAAAGTCATCGTCCATGCTGATATCCCAGCCACGCTTGCGTAATTTGGGCAGCATGACCCGAATAAATTTACGCCACTGCGTTGGCACCGCCGGCGCGAAAATCGACGGCGGCAGCGGCGCGGAATGCGGCGTGTAAATATGGGTGGAAGGGATGGTATTCAGCCCCGCGGCGTTAATTTCCCGCAGCCAGGCCTGCTCAAGATCGTGCTGACGTTCGATATGAAACAGTATGCCGTGGCGATCGGCAAACTGCTCGCCGTTACTGCCTGCCGCAACCAGTACACCCGCATAATCGAAATAGACGGCAGCAAAATCGAGACGCTTTTGCCGGTGGCCATAGCGGCCAAAGCCACTGATAAATTTTGCCCGGGATTCCAGACGCAGCTGAGGCACAGGATCGACGGCGAGGCTTTTAACTGCCTGAGTCGGTTTTGCCGGTTGCTGTTGCAAGTATGCGAGCATCACCGCCGCGACGTGGCGACAGTTATTTTTGACCGGGCAAGTGCATTCTCCACTGGCATGCAGCTTGCCCTGCGGACGGCTGAAATGCACCATCACCTGGAAAGGTTCGATTTTACTGCCCGGGACCTCACCGGTTAACAGATTGTTTTGCCACTGAATATTTTGCGCTTTTTCCACCAGACCTTTTGCTCTGGCCACGGTGCGTGCGCCCGTCCAGCGGCTGACCTGTTTTTCATTGTACGTCACAGAAGGCATCAGACTTGTATCCCGGAATCACCTGAGCAGACACGTAATCGCTGCGCATAACAGGCAATAATATGAATTCACGGCAGGTCTTTGCAACTCTGTGACGTCAATCAGGCGGCAAAAAACGTGTTCAGGCGGATTGTTGCGCGCTTGCTGGCCACAGGTTCATCGCCAGACGGGCAACGTGTTGAAGTGCTTCGCGGCTCGCTCCGTCACGCGCCTGCACTGACATGCCCTGTTGCAGGGTAACGTAAAGCTGCGCCATCGCCCTGGTGTTGGTGTCCGCGGGAAGTTCGCCCTTCGCGACACCCTGATCCAACAGTCTGGCAATCAGTTTTTGGCCTTCCAGACGAGTACGGGTAACGATTTCGCCTAAACGTTCGTTGCCTTCGCTGGCGACCGTCGAAAGGGTAATCATGCAGCCTGCCGGAAAGCCTGCCTGCGTCAGAACTTCTGCTGAACGCGCCAGCCAGGCCGCAACGCCTGCACGCGCGGTTTCCGCTGCGGCCAGCGGCTGCCAGATCTGCGGGCCAATATGGCTGGTGTAACAGGCGAGCACTTCCTCATACAGATCGTCTTTACTGCCAAATGCCGCGTAAAGGCTTGGCGAATTGATGCCCATCGCCTGATAAAGATCGGCCATGGATGTTGCGGTATAGCCTTTTTGCCAAAACACACACATTGCGGCTTTCAACGCGGTCTCACGATCAAAACTTCTGGGTCTTCCTCTGCCTGCCATCGTCATTTCTCATTTTGTGCCGATCGTTATAATAATCCGGTTGACAGCATGATGCAATCGCCCGCAGGATGATTCTGTATCGATCAACACATAATTGAGGTTATCATGAATATTCTGTCAGGAAAACGTGCGCTGGTTACAGGTGCCAGCCGTGGATTAGGCAAAGCAATCGCCCTTTCTCTTGCCGAACAGGGCGCGGATATCGCTATCACTTATGAAAAATCGGCGGACAAAGCCGAAGCGCTTGTTGCAGAAATCAAAGCGTCAGGCCGTCACGCCGTTGCTATTCAGGCCAGTAGCGCCATACCTGAAGATGCCCGCCGCTCGGTTGAGGAAACTCTCGCCGCGCTGGGAGGACTGGATATTTTGGTCAACAATGCCGGTATTGCGCGTGGCGGCCCGCTGGAAGAGATGTCGCTGAACGATATCGATGACCTGCTTAACGTTAACGTGCGCGGCGTGGTTCTTACGACCCAGGCTGCGCTTCCGCACCTTGCTAAAGGCAGTCGGATCATCAATATCGGCAGCTGCCTGGCAAATCGCGTTCCGATGCCAGGTATTACGGTCTACTCGATGACAAAGTCCGCTCTGCTCTCTTTTACCCAGGGCCTGGCTCGCGATCTGGGCTCAAGAGAAATTACCGTCAACCTTGTTCACCCCGGCCCTACCGACAGTGATATGAATCCGGCAGAAGGTGAAGGCGCTGAAGCCCAGCGGCAGTTTATCGCGCTGGGTCGCTATGGTACGGCAGAAGACGTTGCTGCCGCGGTGAGCTTTCTCGCCAGTCCGGCGGCAAAACAGATCACCGGCACGGGAATTACCGTCGATGGCGGCGCGAACGCCTGACAAAATTCTGCCGTTTTTAAGTGCTTAACTTTGCTTCGACATTTTTCATTCTTTGTTGCAGGTCAAAACAGTTGCAGTTAAAAAAACGAAAACACTACATGTAGCGGCTATCATACCAGAAGGTATCTACATATAGTTTCTTCACAGGAATGAAGTCATGGTGTCGACAGTAATTAAGCGTGACGGCTGTAAAAGCGTCTTTGATGAAGCGCGTATCCTGGAGGCGATCAAAGGCGCGGCAGAAGCGGCGTCTATAAAAGACAGCGACTATTGCGCGGCGGTGACCCGTCAGATTTGCCAGCAGCTACAGCAGCATAACAGCGTGGATATTCACGATATTCAGAAAGCGGTTGAAAACACGTTAATGGCGGGTCGCTATCCCGAACTGGCACGCACCTACATCGAATATCGCCACGACCGGGATATCGCCCGCGAACGCCGTGGCAAACTGAATAAAGAAATTCAGGGGCTGGTTGAGCAAAGCAATCCGGCACTCCTGAATGAAAATGCCAATAAAGACAGCAAAGTCATCCCAACACAGCGCGATTTGCTGGCCGGGATCGTCGCTAAGCACTATGCCACGCAACATATTTTGCCGCGAGACGTGGTACTGGCACATGAACGAGGCGAGATCCATTATCACGATCTCGATTACTCGCCTTTCTTCCCCATGTTTAACTGCATGCTGATCGATCTGAAAGGCATGCTGACGCACGGCTTTAAAATGGGCAACGCGGAAATTGAACCGCCAAAATCCATTTCTACCGCCACCGCCGTTACCGCCCAGATCATTGCTCAGGTCGCCAGCCATATCTATGGCGGAACAACGATCAACCGCATTGATGAGGTGCTGGCACCCTTCGTTGAGGCCAGCCTTGAAAAGCATCGTCAGACGGCAAAAGAGTGGCACATTGCCGATGCCGAAGGCTATGCGCAAAGCCGTACCGAGAAAGAGTGTTTTGATGCTTTCCAGTCGCTGGAATATGAGGTCAATACGCTGCATACCGCGAATGGTCAGACCCCTTTTGTCACCTTCGGTTTTGGGCTGGGCACCTGCTGGTCAGCACGCCTGGTGCAACAATCCATTCTGCGCAACCGCATTGCCGGGCTGGGGAAAAATCATAAAACCGCCGTTTTTCCCAAGCTGGTTTTTGCTATCAAAGAGGGGTTGAACCGCTCGCCGGATGATGTCAATTACGATATCAAACAGCTGGCGCTGGAATGTGCCAGCAAGAGAATGTATCCCGATATCCTCAACTATGAGCAGGTGGTTAGCGTCACCGGCTCGTTTAAAACCCCAATGGGCTGCCGCAGCTTTTTAGGCACCTGGGAAGAGAATGGCGAGCTGGTACATGATGGCCGCAATAATATCGGCGTCATCAGTCTTAACCTGCCGCGCATCGCGCTGGAGGCCAAAGGTAATGAAGCCCGCTTTTGGGATCTGCTGGATCAGCGTTTACGCCTGGCGAAAAAAGCGCTGATGACCCGCATTTCTCGCCTGGAGAATATTAAAGCTCGCGTTGCGCCAATCCTTTATATGGAAGGTGCCTGCGGCGTTCGTCTGGCGGCGGATGATAACGTAGCGGAGATCTTCAAACATGGCCGCGCCTCGATTTCGCTGGGCTATATCGGTATTCATGAAACGATTAACGCACTGAGCGGCGGTGCGACCCACCTTTATGATGACGAACAGCTACGGGCAAAAGCCGTTGCTATCGTCAGCCATTTACGTGATGCAGTTGACGGCTGGAAAGAGGAAACCGGCTACGGTTTCAGCCTGTACAGCACGCCAAGTGAAAATCTGTGCGACCGCTTCTGTCGTCTGGATACGGCTGAATTTGGCGTGGTGCCCGGCGTGACCGATAAAGGCTACTACACCAACAGTTTTCATCTCGACGTGGAGAAGAAGGTTAACCCGTACGATAAGCTCGACTTCGAAGCGGCTTATCCGCCGTTAGCCAACGGGGGTTTTATCTGTTACGGCGAATATCCCAATATCCAACACAACCTGAAGGCGCTGGAAGATGTCTGGGATTACAGCTACAGCCGCGTGCCCTATTACGGCACCAATACGCCGATAGATGAATGCTACGACTGCGGTTTTTCCGGCGAATTTGAATGCACCAGCAAAGGCTTCACCTGCCCAAAATGCGGTAATCATGATGCCTCGCGCGTCTCGGTTACACGCCGCGTGTGTGGTTATCTGGGCAGCCCGGATGCGCGGCCTTTTAACGCAGGCAAGCAGGAAGAAGTGAAGCGCCGCGTGAAACATCTGGCCGGGCCTTTGGGGTGAATATCCATCAATACTACCCGGTCGATATTGTTAACGGGCCGGGTACGCGCTGCACGCTGTTTGTGGCGGGATGTGAACACCAGTGCCCGGGTTGTTATAACAAAAGCACCTGGCGGCTAAACTCAGGCCATCCTTTCACTTTGCAGATGGAAGAACAGCTGATTGCCGACCTCACTGACACCCGCATTCCCCGCCAGGGGTTGACGCTGTCCGGCGGTGACCCGCTCCACCCCGCAAATGTTGCCGATGTCCTGCGGCTGGTCAAACGCGTTCGGCGTGACTGTGTGGGAAAAGATATCTGGCTGTGGACCGGCTACTGCCTGGCGGACCTGACGGCTGAACAGCAGCGCGTGGTACAGCAGATTAACGTGCTGGTGGATGGTAAATTTATTCAGGCACTGAAAGATCCCGCGCTGCGCTGGCGGGGAAGCAGCAATCAGGTCATCCACTATTTGCGTCAGGCCTGACGGGGAATATCGCCCGACTCAATCACCGTTATCTCCTGTCGCGCGGGGGTGAAAGCTTCCCGCATCATGACCGCAGCGACATCTTTCGCTTTTACCGCCCGCCAGTTGCCGGGAAGCCGCTTAAACAGCGGCGCCATTATCGATTCTCCCGCGCGGCTGCTCTCCCGTTCACCAAGCAATAAAGAGGGCCGAATCAGCGTCAGGCGCGGCCAGCGCTCTTTCTTCAGCGCATTTTCCATTTCGCCTTTCACCCGACTATAGAAAAAAGGTGAACGGGTGTTGGCACCATGAGCGCTGACGACCAGCAAATGTTTTGCGCCCAGACGCTGTCCGGCAATTGCCGTATCCAACACCAGCGTGTAATCCACATGCACAAAGGCTTCTTTGCTGCCCGCCTGACGCCGGGTGGTGCCGAGACAGCAGAACACCAGATCCAGCGGCGTCTGTAACGGCCCCAGCACGTCCGTCAGATCGGCTTCGACAAGATTGGTGACTTTATTCATCTCGGGTAATTTCCGTCGCGTCGGCGCGATGATTTCGCTGACTCGAGGATCGGCAATCAATAAACGCAGCAGATGACGGCCTACCAGCCCCGTCGCACCCGTGATCAATACTCGACTCATATCCTCTCCTTTTTGCTAAGTGTAGACCCTGCCGTTTCGCCCGCCATCAGACAGATGAACCACTATGTTTATCAGCAGCCTGTAGCGTATTACATCAGAGCTCCTTGATTTTTCAGGATTACCAACCACACTTAATGCGACATCAAAATTATAACCGGAGGAAAAGATGAGTAAGAAGATTGCTGTACTAATCACTGATGAATTCGAAGACTCCGAATTTACTTCCCCCGCCGACGCCTATACAAAAGCGGGTCACCAGGTCATCACCATTGATAAGAAAGCCGGCGTTACCGTAACGGGTAAACAGGGCAAAGCGAAAGTGAAGATTGATAAAGATATCGATCACGTCAATGCAGCCGATTTCGATGCGCTGCTGCTGCCGGGTGGACACTCGCCAGACAGCCTGCGTGGCGACGATCGCTTTGTGAATTTCACTAAGCAGTTTGTTGAGCTCGGCAAACCCATCTTTGCTATTTGCCACGGCCCACAGCTGCTGATCAGCGCCAACGCTGTGCGCGGTCGTAAGATGACGTCGGTGAAAGCCATCGCGATTGATTTAAAAAACGCGGGTGCTGATTTTTACGATAAAGAAGTGGTGGTGGATAACGACAAGCTTGTCTCCAGCCGCACGCCAGATGACTTACCCGCTTTTAACCGGGAATCGCTGCGCATTCTTGAGACCGCCTGAGACACGCAATAATGCTCGCCTGTATCCTTCACGCGATGATCCTGCTTAAAGCGTAAGGAACACGGGACGGTAATAAAGCGTCCTGGGCCATGGACGGCCCAGGCCGAGCTGGCAAGGACGCCGCTTTTTGCGTCTTTATGGACGGCCCGTGTTCCTTGCGCCAGCACAAGACTAACAGCTACTGAGGTCAGGTTTTCCTGACCTTTTTCATGCCTGCTATTGGGTTTCGTCTTGCCGCAGCCAGTGCAGTTTTTTACCAAACCCCAACGCATTATCAGTCATTTTCAGCTCATCCGGCAGGATCTCCCATAAGGGTGCCGAAACCGTAGCCGCTATCGGAAAGCGCTTAATATAGGCTTTACGCGCCTGCTCTTTCTCTTCGCCTTCCAGTAACCGGATGCGGCCCGCATACTGCACGCCTTTGATCAGCAACACCGATTTAGGCTGGCCGTTAACCGTGCCCGCTACGCGGGGATCGCTGACGAACTGCGCGCCATGCCGCGTGCTTTCCTCGCTCATTAGCCAGAAAGCGACCTTCTCTGCATTGAAGACATAAAAACAGTTAGCGCACCAGACAGGATCGCCGCCGCAGACGGAGAGAACATGCTGCTTTTGCAGATAGCGAGTGATGGCTTTAAGCGGTTGAGAATCTGACATCGAAACCTCCCTGGAAAAAGGGTACTTTGCCACATTCCTTTGCCCGCATACAAAATGAAATGCCTTTCAGACCGCCACGTAACTGGTAGAATTCCGTTTCTGATCGACTGAGGCTGGATTGAATGGACGGCAAAGAAGCACCGTGGCATCTCTATATTGTGCAAACGGCCAAAGGCATGCTCTACACCGGTATCACTAACGATGTGGCGCGGCGCTTTAGCCAGCATCAGACCGGAAAAGGGGCGAAGGCATTACGTGGCAAAGGGCCGCTGACCCTGCTGTTTTATTGTGAGGCAGGCGATCGCTCCAGCGCATCAAAGCTCGAATATCAGGTAAAACAGCTGAAGAGGCAGGATAAAATCAGGCTGGTTGCTCACCAGCCTGATTTGTTAAGCGCCTGGCTGGAAGCGCTCAGGCATGGTTAAACGGGATGGAATAGTCGATGTGCCCTTCGACCTCATTGAACGCATTATCGGCCAGTTTGTAGACCTGGAAAGCCGCTTCGGCACCTGACCAGCGACAGCGCAGCTGATGGCGTGCCGCAGGTTCAAAACCAAAACGTCCGAAATAAGCGGGATCGCCGAGCACCACAACGGCGGCATAGCCAAACTCATTCAGCGTGTCCAGACCTTCATAAGTCAGCTGTTTACCCAGTCCCTGGCCACGTACGCTTTCATCTACCGCCAGCGGGGCTAGTCCTACCCACTGATGATCTTCGCCATTCAGCGTTACCGGGCTGAAGGCTGCGTAGCCCAATACCTGTCCTTCATCATCGGTTGCCACAACGCCAAGCGTCAGCAAACCATCTTCACGCAGTTGCTGAACCAGCTCCGCTTCAGCGGAAGTAGTAAAACAGCGGCGTAACAGGCTGTCGATACTCGCCGCATCAACCCCGATCTCCGTACGAATTAACATGATGCACCTGCGCGATCAACCGTGGAAGTCGCGTCCTCAGTCAGTCCTGCCTCTACAAAATCAGCCAGCTGCATAAGCACAACGCGCAATGGCGTCGGCATGCGTTCCAGCTCAATGGCATCCATCAAATTTTTCACCTCAAGCCCCAGTTCAGTATCACCCTCGATAATCAGGCGACGCTGGAAAAACAGGGTATCAGGATCCAGCCTGCGCGCTGCGATCAGCAGCAGATCGTTGGCATCACCGCGGAACCACACGTCCGCATCGGCCCGATCGGCTATCTGCAATTTTCCCTGCTCAACAGTGGTTACCCAGCACAGGCCGAGGTCACGGATTTCAATACCTAATCCATGCCCTTCCAGAAAGTTTAACTCACCTTCAGCCAGAGCATGATGAAATTGCCAATTCAGCAGCTGTTGCAGGCCCTGTTTTTTCAGGCTGAAGGGAGTCAGTTGCAGCGGGAGGCGCAAGAATTTCGGGCCTTTACGGACAATCTGCGCGCGTAACGGGTTCAACACCATCATCACTCCTGTTGAGAAAATTTCAGCTATTTTGCCACAGTGTCAGTTTTCAGCGGGCAGTTGGATCAATAAAGTAGCCGAACACCGGGCCTTTTTTAGCCGGTTATATCCGTTCAAAACGCGTTTAACTGCCTTAAATCAAAAACTGCTGTTACTGGTCAGATTAGCATTAAGGGTTCTTTTTTTAATCCGGAATTGCCTAATATGGAACTGCTTTGTCCTGCCGGTAATCTGCCTGCGCTGAAAGCGGCGATTGCTAACGGCGCTGATGCCGTCTATATCGGCCTCAAAGATGATACCAACGCCCGCCATTTTGCTGGTCTTAACTTCACTGAAAAACGCCTGCAGGAAGCCGCCCGCTATGTTCATCAGCATAGCCGCAAACTGCATGTTGCGATTAATACTTTTGCCCATCCAACCGGCTATCAGCGCTGGGAACGCGCTATTGATATGGCCGCCAATGCCGGGGTCGATGCGCTGATTCTGGCCGATATTGCTATGCTGGAATATGCCGCCCGTCGCTATCCTCAGATTGAGCGACACGTCTCGGTTCAGGCTTCAGCAACCAACGCCGAAGCGGTCAAATTTTACCAACGTCATTTCGATGTCGCTCGCGTTGTGCTGCCCCGCGTACTTTCCATTCATCAGGTTCGCCAGCTCTCCCGCACGACCACGGTACCGCTGGAGGTTTTCGCTTTCGGCAGCCTGTGCATCATGGCTGAAGGCCGCTGCTATCTCTCTTCCTATCTGACGGGCGAATCGCCGAATACCGTAGGTGCCTGCTCTCCGGCGCGCTTTGTCCGCTGGCAGCAAACCCCAAACGGGCTGGAATCACGCCTGAACGAAGTGCTTATCGATCGCTACGGACGGGATGAGAATGCTGGCTATCCCACTTTATGTAAGGGCCGCTATAAGGTTGATGAACAGCGCTACCACGCGCTGGAAGAGCCCACCAGCCTGAATACTCTCGAACTGCTGCCTGAGCTGCTTGGGGCGAATATCGCTTCGGTGAAAATTGAAGGACGCCAGCGCAGCCCGGCGTATGTCGAGCAGGTCACCCGTATCTGGCGCCAGGCGATCGATCGCTGCAAAAGCAATCCACACGCGTTTATCCCCCAGCAAAGTTGGATGTCGGCGCTGAGTGCGCTGAGCGAAGGCACCCAAACCACGCTGGGCGCCTATCACCGTGAATGGCAGTAGGGAATATGATGAAATATGCATTGGGTCCAGTGCTCTGGTACTGGCCGAAAGAAACCTTACAGACGTTTTACCAACAGGCCGCCACCAGCCAGGCTGATATCATCTATCTTGGCGAAGCGGTATGCAGTAAGCGGCGCGCCGTCAGGTTTGCCGACTGGATGGCAATGGCAAAAGAGCTGGCCGCCGCCGGTAAACAAGTCGTGCTGAGCACCCTTGCCCTGGTGGAGTCACCTTCTGAACTGACCGAACTGAAACGCTATGTCGATAACGGCGAGTTTTTGATTGAAGCCAACGACATCGGGACGGTGAATATGGCAGCGGAAGCGGGCCTGCCCTTTGTCGCCGGCCATGCGCTGAACTGCTATAACGCCGTCACGCTGCGCCTGCTGCACAAGCTGGGGATGATCCGCTGGTGCATGCCGGTTGAGCTTTCACGAGACTGGCTGGTAAATCTGCTGAATCAGTGCGAGGAGTTAGGGATTCGCCACCAGTTCGAGGTGGAAGTATTGAGCTATGGCCATCTGCCGCTGGCGCTCTCTGCCCGCTGTTTTACCGCCAGAGCAGAAAATCGCGGCAAGGACGATTGCCAGACCTGCTGCATTAACTTTCCCAACGGCAGGAGCCTGCGAACTCAGGAAGATCAGCAGGTGTTCGTACTTAACGGTATCCAGACCATGAGCGGCTACTGCTATAACCTGGGCAACGATCTGCTCTCCATGCAGGGCATCGTCGATATTGTTCGGCTCTCTGCGCAAAGCAGCGAAACGTTCTCGCTTATTGACGATTTCCGTGCGAACGAAAAAGGGGAATATCCGCTACCTCTTACTCCGCATCAGCAGTGCAACGGCTACTGGCGCCAGGTCGCCGGGCTTGAATTGATCGAATGATCCCTGAGCAGGCCTTGCGCCTGCCTGTGGCAAAATAAATGCAATTATTATGGTTACAGGTTGATATACTGACAGGTAGCTACACCCTGGGCGCTCCGCAGTTTCGGCCATGAAAGTGCTGCAAACTGCCAATCTGGTGAGCGAAAGATCGCTTAGGCTGTGTGTTTGTTTTGGCGCTACCGCCGCCCTTCGAATAAGTGAGCAATTTATGTCTGATAAAAAAACTGTTCCTCTGTCGGTATTGGATCTGGCCCCTATTCCGCAAGGTGCGAGCGCGCGCGATGCTTTCCATTCTTCGCTGGCGCTGGCACAACAGGCGGAAAAGCTCGGCTTTAACCGCTACTGGCTGGCTGAGCATCATAATATGACGGGTATTGCCAGCGCCGCGACTTCGGTGCTGATTGGCTATCTGGCGGCAAACACCACCACTCTGCGTCTTGGATCCGGCGGCGTTATGCTCCCTAACCATTCGCCACTGGTTATCGCCGAGCAGTTCGGTACGCTCGAATCACTCTATCCGGGCCGAATCGATTTAGGCCTTGGCCGTGCGCCAGGCTCCGATCAACGCACCATGATGGCGCTGCGTCGTCATATGGGCGGCCACGTTGATAATTTTCCTGCCGATGTTTCTGAGATGATCGCCTGGTTTGACGCGGAAGGTTCAGCTCAGCCAGCGGTACAGCCTGTGCCTGGTCTGGGATTGAAGATCCCTGTCTGGCTGTTGGGGTCAAGTCTGTACAGCGCCCAGCTCTCGGCTAAGCTTGGCCTGCCGTTTGCTTTTGCTTCGCATTTCGCGCCGGATATGCTGTTCCAGGCGCTGCACCTGTATCGTGAAAACTTTAAGCCTTCCGCTCGCCTTGAAAAACCGCATGCAATGGTGTGTGTCAACGTGGTGGCGGCTGACAGTGAAAATGACGCACGTTTCCTGTTTACCTCAATGCAGCAGCAGTTCGTTAATCTGCGTCGGGGCAGGCCGGGTCCGCTGCCTGCGCCAGTAGAAAACATGGATAACTTCTGGTCTCCGTCCGAACAGTATGGCGTGCAGCAGGCGTTAAGTATGTCGATCGTCGGTGATGGCGATAAAGTTCGTCATGGGCTGGCTTCCCTGATCCGTGAAACGCAGGCCGATGAGATTATGGTTAACGGGCAGATTTTCGATCAGCAGGCGCGGTTGCGCTCTTTCGAGCTGGCAATGGAAGCGCACCAGTCGCTCTGAGCGGCAGATATCTTCAGCTGAAGAGGATAAAGGCAGTGAGTCCGTCAGGTTCACTGCCTTCTTTTTATCAACGATTAATAGCGCAGCTTAGCGGCACCAAAAACAATCACTAAAAATGCGGCGGCGACCAGCGTAAAGGCAACATAAAGGCTGGAGATGTGCGCTATCCAGCCGAGCAGCGCAGGTCCGCCCAATACGCCAAGATAGCCAAGCGTTGCCACCATTGAGACAGACATGTTAACCGGCATCACTTTTTCCTGGCTGGCAAGGGTAATAAGCACCGGGACAATATTGGCCGCGCCAATACCAATCAGCGCAAACCCGCACAGCGACAGCAGCCAGCCGGGTAATAAGACTACCATCATATAGCCAGCCAGCCCGGCAAGTCCGCCATAAATCAGCACGCGTTTACGGCCCAGCCGGGTAACCACCGCATCGCCAGTCAAACGCATTAGCGACATTGCTGAAGCAAAGATCGCAAACCCCCATCCGGCATGCGCGACCGCCATTCCGCGGTTATCCGTCATAAATACTCCGCTCCAGTCAATGACCGCGCCTTCGGCCATAAAAGAGATCATCGCCATTATCGCCATCAGGATCAGGCGGAAGTTAGGTCGGGCCTTACCAGCAGAGTGGTTTTCTGGCTCATGGTTACCGAAAGGGAGAAGCGCATTAAAAGAAAGCAGCAGTATGAGCACAATGAAACCACTGGTAATCCAGGTACTTTGTAGCGGCGTCAGACCTGCGCTAAACAGCATTGCTCCCCCTGCTGCGCCCGCAATGCCCCCCACGCTCCACATACAGTGAAAACCGGACATCAGAGGTTTATCGGACGCCTGTTCCACCAGCGAGCCCTGTACGTTCATCGCGACGTCAGCCAGACCAATTCCCATCCCAAAGATAAAGAGACTTAGCGCCAGCAAACGCAAATCGTCAAGCGTAGCAAGGAAGGGAAGCATCAGACAATAAACTAACACTGACCCCACAATCACGCTGCGACAGCCAAAACGACCAATCAAACGGCCTGAGCCGATCATTGAGAGCAGCGAACCCGCGCCCAGACAGAGCAAAAGTAGCCCAAGCTCGCCCGCCGCTGACCCGGTACGCTGTTGAGCATAAGGCACCAGCGTCGCCCAAAGACCCATAGCCATTCCGGTGACAAAAAATATCGCTCTGGTAGTAAGACGACTGGCATGGCTGTTAGTCATTGCGAGATTGTTTTCAGACACGGGCTTCCCTTAGTTCATGAGTTGTTAGCTTCAAGGGAAGTGTAATCGGACTGACGGGATTTTTTATTTAATTGGCTTAATTTATCTCAGGTCGTGACCTTATTTACCGACGCTTACCCAATCAACAGGCAAAAAAAATGCCGGTCATTTACATGACCGGCATTTCTATAGCGGGCGTGTTAAACGCCCGGGCAATTACGCGTCACGACGACGTGTTGGCGCGCTGCCAGCTTCTTCACGACGTGGGCCACGGCTGCCACCGTCACGGCTGAAACCACCGCCACGACGCTCACCGCCACCGCTACGCTCGTTGCTGAAGCGACGACCGCCTTCAGGACGTGCACCTTCGCTACGACCGCCAGCGAAACCGCCACGACCTGCACCACCGCCACGGCGTTCGCCGCCGCGTTCAGCACCACGTTCGTTGCTGCGAGGCTGCGCATCACCGATCAGCTGCATGTTCATCGGCTTGTTCAGAATACGCGTACGGGTGAAGTGAGACAGAATATCACCCGGCATGCCTTTCGGCAGCTCGATAGTTGAGTGCGTACCAAACAGCTTGATGTTACCGATGTAACGGCTGCTGATGTCGCCTTCGTTAGCGATAGCACCAACGATATGACGAACTTCAACACCATCATCACGGCCAACTTCGATACGGTAAACTTCCATATCGCCAACGTCACGACGTTCACGACGTGGACGCTCGCCGTCACGGCTTTCGCGTGGACCACGGTCCGGGCGATCGCCACGACGGTCATCGCGACGATCGTCACGATCTTTGAATTCGCGACGTGGACGTGGAGCCGGGTCGGCTGGCACGATCAGTGGGCGTTCGCCCTGAGCCATTTTCAGCAGCGCGGCAGCCAGCGTTTCGATATCCAGCTCTTCTTCCGCAGGCTGCATTTTGCTCAGCAGCGCACGGTACTGTTCCAGATCGCTGCTTTCCAGCTGCTGCTGAACTTTAGCCGCAAACTTAGCCAGACGACGTTGACCCAGCAGTTCTGCACCTGGCAGCTCAACTTCTGGAATGGTCAGCTTCATGGTGCGTTCAATGTTACGCAGCAGACGACGCTCACGGTTCTCAACGAACAGCAGCGCACGGCCAGCACGACCCGCACGGCCGGTACGGCCGATACGGTGAACGTAAGACTCAGCATCCATAGGGATGTCGTAGTTTACCACCAGGCTGATACGCTCAACGTCCAGACCACGGGCCGCAACGTCGGTTGCGATCAGAATGTCCAGGCGGCCATCTTTCAGGCGCTCCAGCGTCTGCTCGCGCAGTGCCTGATTCATGTCGCCGTTCAGAGCAGCACTGTTGTAACCGCTGCGCTCCAGCGCTTCGGCCACTTCCAGCGTGGCGTTTTTGGTACGGACGAAAATGATCGCCGCATCAAAATCTTCTGATTCCAGGAAGCGAACCAGCGCGTCAGTCTTACGACCGTAAGCGGTCCAGTAGCTCTGGCTGATATCAGGACGCGTGGTCAGGCTTGACTGAATACGCACTTCCTGTGGATCTTTCATGAAGCGTTTGGTAATACGACGAATCGCTTCTGGCATGGTTGCAGAGAACAAAGCAGTCTGATGATCGGCTGGAATCTGAGCCATGATCGTTTCAACGTCTTCGATGAAGCCCATACGCAGCATTTCATCAGCTTCGTCCAACACCAGTCCGCGCAGGTTAGAAAGGTCTAACGTGCCGCGTTTCAGGTGGTCCAACAGGCGTCCAGGTGTACCCACAACAACTTGTGGACCCTGACGCAGAGCACGCAGCTGTACGTCATAACGCTGGCCGCCGTAAAGGGCCACCACGTTAAGACCGCGCATGTGTTTAGAGAATTCAGTTACGGCTTCTGCAACCTGAACCGCCAACTCACGAGTTGGTGCCAGCACGAGGATCTGTGGTGCTTTCAGGTTGCTGTCAATGTTGTGTAGCAGTGGCAGCGAGAACGCTGCTGTTTTACCGCTCCCGGTCTGTGCCATACCCAACACGTCACGGCCCGCCAGCAGGTGAGGAATACACTCAGCCTGGATCGGAGATGGCTTTACATAGCCCATGCCGTTAAGTGATTCGAGAATGGATTCATTCAGACCAAGGTCAGCAAAAGTGGTTTCAATATCAGTCATGTAGTACACGTGCCTCTTAGATTGCGGCGGCCAGTCTACATAACTCGTCGTGAAAACTTTCAGTCATTTTCATCAAAAAGTGTGAACCGGCTCAAATTAGTGGTTTCGACGAACAAAAAAGCCCTCATCCGTTAAGATGATGACCTTTCTAAAATCAGGGCAATAAAAGTTCGTCAGCTATTGCTGGTCAGATTCTGATAAATCGTCTTGTGTCTGGCCGAGTAGCGCCAGCTCCAACAATGCATATCGATGCTCAACAAAGTTGTGTACGTTGTTGGCGACCGTCAGCTTGAACAACGCTTCTGCGCTGTCCTTCTCCCCCAGACTTAGGTAGTGCTTACCTAAATAGAAGTTGGTTTCACTGAGATGTTCAGCGAGCGAGGTGTTATCTGTTGCGTCCGCCTTAAGACTCTCCATCAGCTTGCTTTCGCTGAGGTGTCCCAGGTAGAACTCGACAATATTCCATCCCCATTGATCCCTGACCGCTTTATCGTACCGCTGTTGTAGCGCTACTTTTGCCTGGTCGGCGTTCATCTCGCGTTCATCGAGATAGAGCCACAGGCTACGGAAAGGATCGTTAGGATCGTCTTGATAAAACGCCAGCAGATCATCTTGCGCTAATTTAAACCTTCCGCCGTAATACAGGGCGATACCGCGGTTTAAATGCGCGTAATTGTAAGTTGGATCAAGCTCAAGTACAGAATCAAACGCTTCATAGGCAGCATCAAAATTGCCTGCCTGCGTTAAATATATGCCTAAGTAATTGAATACTTCGGGCATATCGGGTCTGACAGATAGCGCCTGTGAAAAATCATTCCGCGCCAGTGCTCTCAAACCAAGACTATCATACAACACTCCGCGCTCATATAACAGCTGTGCGCGTTCATCATCGGTCAGGGCCCGGCTGGCAAGAATTTGTTCCATACGTGCCAGGATAACTTCCTGTTGCAACGTCGGCTGTAGCGGAACAGCCAGAACCTCGTTCTTACGCCAATCCGAGTTGCTGCATCCTGCCAGCGTTAAAGCTGTCGCAACGAAACACCAGCGCAAAAAAGGCTTCATTTCCACTCCCAAATACAAACAATGGGATGACTCTCCTTTCATCCGCCTGCCGTGCACAAGGTGTCGTCCTGCCCTCGCGATGATACAGCTCTCCCTGCATCAGCAGAGAGAGCTTGTGGTCTTCTTATTCTGCTTCTGGCGCTGGCGCTGGAGCTGCCTCAGCCGTTTCCGGCTCGGCGGCTTCTTTGATGCTCAGGCGCACACGGCCCTGGCGATCAACTTCCAGTACCTTAACCGGCACTTCCTGACCCATCTGCAGATAGTCGGTCACTTTCTCTACGCGCTTATCAGCGATTTGAGAAATGTGAACCAGACCTTCTTTACCGCCGCCGATGGCAACGAAAGCACCGAAATCAACGATACGGGTAACTTTACCGTTGTAGATACGGCCAACTTCGATTTCAGCGGTAATCTCTTCGATACGACGGATAGCGAATTTCGCTTTGTCACCGTCGGTCGCTGCGATTTTCACGGTGCCATCATCTTCGATTTCGATGGTGGTGCCGGTTTCTTCAGTCAGCGCACGAATAACAGAGCCGCCTTTACCGATCACATCTTTGATCTTGTCCGGGCTGATCTTGATGGTATGGATGCGTGGCGCAAACTGAGAGATGTCGCCGCGAGGGGTGCTGATAGCCTGTTCCATCACGCCCAGAATGTGCAGACGCGCACCCTTAGCCTGGTTCAGAGCCACCTGCATGATTTCGCGGGTGATACCTTCAATTTTGATGTCCATCTGCAACGCGGTGATACCTTCACGGCTACCGGCCACTTTAAAGTCCATATCGCCCAGGTGATCTTCATCGCCCAGGATATCAGACAGAACAACAAAGTTTTCTTCGTCTTTTACCAGACCCATCGCGATACCAGCAACGGCCGCTTTGATTGGTACGCCAGCATCCATCAGTGCCAGAGAGGCACCACAGACAGAAGCCATAGAAGAAGAACCGTTAGACTCGGTGATTTCAGAAACCACACGCACGGTGTACGGGAACGCATCGCCTTTAGGCATTACGGCCAGTACGCCACGCTTCGCCAGACGACCGTGACCAATTTCACGACGCTTAGGCGAGCCTACCATCCCGGTCTCACCGACGCAGTATGGAGGGAAGTTGTAGTGGAACAGGAAGCTGTCGGTACGTTCGCCCATCAGCTCGTCCAGGTTCTGTGCATCACGTGCCGTACCCAGCGTAGCCGTTACCAGCGCCTGAGTTTCACCACGGGTGAACAGGGCTGAACCGTGGGTACGTGGCAGTACGCCAGTGCGCACGTCCAGACCACGGATCATATCTTTTTCACGGCCATCGATACGCGGCTCGCCACGCAGGATGCGGCTACGAACCACATTTTTTTCCAGCGTATGCAGGATGTCGCTGATTTCAGCAGCGTCCAGGCTTTCGTCTTCTGCCAGCAGCGCGGCGGTTGCTTCAGATTTGATCACATCAACCTGAGCATAACGTTCCTGTTTTTCAGTGATGCGGTAAGCATCGCTCAGGCGAGATTCAGCCAGTGCGGCGATACGAGCGTGTAACGCTTCGTTGACAGCTTCTGGCTGCCAGTCCCAGCGTGGTTTACCCGCTTCGGCAACCAGCGCATTGATCTGGTCGATCACAATCTGCTGCTGCTCGTGGCCAAATACCACGGCGCCCAGCATCTGATCTTCGCTCAGCAGTTCTGCTTCTGACTCAACCATCAGCACCGCGCCCTGAGTACCCGCAACAACCAGATCCAGCTTACTTTCTTTCAGCTCGTCGGTGGTTGGGTTCAGCACGTACTGATCGTTCAGATAACCAACGCGCGCAGCGCCGATTGGACCATTGAACGGCAGGCCTGACAGGCTCAGTGCAGCAGAAGCACCAATCATCGCAACGATATCCGGGTTCACCTGTGGGTTAACGGAAACCACGGTGGCAATCACCTGGACTTCGTTAACAAAACCTTCAGGGAACAGTGGACGGACCGGACGGTCAATCAGACGCGAGATCAGCGTTTCGCCTTCGCTTGGACGGCCTTCACGACGGAAGAAGCTGCCTGGGATACGACCAGCAGCGTAAGTACGCTCCTGATAGTTAACGGTCAGTGGGAAAAAGCCCTGACCTGGTTTCGCTTTTTTCTGGCCTACAACGGTAACGAACACGGCGGTGTCGTCCATGCTTACCATTACGGCTGCCGTTGCCTGGCGAGCCATCATACCGGTTTCAAGCGTGACGGTATGCTGACCATACTGGAATTTTTTTACGATCGGATTCAGCAAAATTATATCCTTAACTTCTCGGCAGGGCACTGACCCGGCCGTGGTGGACTTTAAATCTTCATCTGCATCCTCGCGACTAATGACAACCCTTAATCCCGCCCGGGACAAAGCCTCTCATTAGCCGCGCGAATCTCTGCAACTGAAGATCACACTCAGCAACAATACAATAGTTTGACCTGGATTGCTGCGGCTGGCCTGAAAAAAGGGGCCATAAAGGCCCCTTTTTAGCGAAACTCGCACAAATCTGCCTTTTCACCATTTTACCTGCCAGCTTGCGCCTCAGGAAACGATAGCAGATTCTTTGACTTAGCGACGCAGACCCAGACGCTCGATCAGGCTGGTGTAACGTGCAACGTCTTTACGCTTCAGGTAATCCAGCAGCTTACGACGCTGGGAAACCATACGCAGCAGACCGCGACGGCTGTGGTGGTCTTTTTTGTGCTCAGAGAAGTGACCCTGCAGATGGTTAATCTGTGCGGTCAGCAGAGCAACCTGAACTTCGGTAGAACCACTGTCGTTAGCATCACGGCCGTAATCAGCAACGATCTGCGCTTTAGTTTCAACACTTAGAGACATATTACAACTCCAAATTTTAAGATAAATGTACAGGCGCCGATCTCTAATTCAGCAACCCAGTGTAAAGCCGCGCCATTCTACTCTTAAGAAGGGGGCTTTCGCAAATGGCTAGTCGGAATATTCTACAACCAATCGCCGTGGTGCCACGCGACCGTCTTCAGCAATCTCCGCCATGCCGATAAACTTGCTTTCCGGTCCTTCAGTTACGCGAACCAGACCTTCAGCAGGCGCGCCTGAAGCCTGTACGGGCATCCCCTGCTTAAAGTAGGCCGATACCGTTTCCGGCAGGTTCACGACAGGGTAAGCGGCTGCCGGACTGTCCATTGGCATCAGTAACGCATCAAGCAGTTCAGCTGGCGCGCGTTCGCTGCGATAAGCTTCTTCACTCAATGCATTGAGCTGCTCAAGGGTGACCATGCTGGCTATCGGGTACGTAGCAACCTGTAAACGGCGCAGGAAAGTAACGTGCGCGCCGCAGCCCAGCAGCTCGCCTAAATCATCCGTAATGGTACGAATGTAGGTCCCTTTCGAGCAGTGAATTTCAAGCTCAAGCTCATTGCCTTCCCAGCGAATGAACTTAAGTTCATAAACCACAATGCTGCGCGCTTCACGTGGAACGTCAATCCCTTCACGAGCGTATTCATAAAGCTTACGCCCCTGATACTTAAGTGCCGAATACATCGACGGCACCTGCTGGGTTTCGCCACGGAAACTGTCGAGTGCGACTTCAAGCTGTTCCTGCGTGAAGCTGACCGGACGCTCGCTAATAATCTGACCATCCGCATCGGACGTATCAGTGCGCTGGCCCAGACGTGCAATGACGCGATAACGCTTATCGGAATCCAGTAAATACTGCGAGAACTTGGTCGCTTCACCCAGACAGATCGGCAGCATACCGGTAGCCAGCGGGTCAAGGGCGCCGGTATGACCCGCGCGATTGGCGTTGAACAGCCTTTTTACCTTTTGCAGCGCATCGTTGGAAGAGAGGCCACCCGGCTTATCCAGCAACAGTACGCCGTGGATATCGCGTCCGCGACGACGAGGACGACTCATCAGTCCTCCTTGTCTTCTTCCGCGGGGCCACGACGTTCTTCATCGTTTTTCACCACGTTAGTGACAAGGTTAGACATCCGCATCCCTTCAACCAACGAATTGTCGTAGAAGAAGGTTAGCTCAGGCACGATGCGCAGGCGCATCGCTTTGCCCAGCAGCGAGCGGATATAGCCGGAAGCATCGCCCAGCGCACGCAGGCCAGCTTTGATAGCCGCTTCGTCTTTATCATTCAAAAAGGTGACGAACACTTTGGCATAGGCCAGATCGCGCGACAGGTCTACGCCTGACACGGTAACCATCATGCCCAGACGTGGATCTTTGATCTCACGCTGTAAAATAATTGCGATCTCTTTCTGCAATTCCTGGGAGACGCGCTGTGGGCGACCAAATTCTTTCGCCATAATTATTCTCTCCAAATAAATACGGGAGGCGCAAAGGCCTCCCGAACAGGTTGATCAGGCAACCATTAAGCGATAGTACGCTGGATCTCGATAATTTCGAATACTTCGATCATATCGCCAACGCGTACATCGTTGTAGTTCTTCACGCCGATACCACATTCCATGCCGTTACGAACTTCGTTAACGTCATCTTTGAAGCGGCGCAGGGATTCCAGCTCGCCTTCGTAGATAACCACGTTGTCACGCAGAACGCGGATTGGGTTGTGACGTTTGATATTACCTTCAGTCACCATACAGCCTGCAACTGCGCCAAACTTAGGTGATTTGAACACGTCACGAACTTCAGCCAGGCCGGTGATCTGGTGCTTGTACTCAGGCGCCAGCATACCGCTCATTGCCTGCTTCACTTCGTCAATCAGATTATAGATGACGGAGTAATAACGCAGATCCAGGCTTTCTGAATCAATCACGCGACGGGCAGAAGCATCGGCACGAACGTTGAAGCCAACCAGAATCGCGTTGGAAGCCGCAGCCAGCGTAGCGTCGGTTTCGGTGATACCCCCTACGCCAGAACCTACGATCTTCACTTTCACTTCGTCGGTAGAGAGCTTCAGCAGGGAGTCGGAGATCGCTTCGACAGAACCCTGTACGTCGGCTTTCAGCACGATGTTCAGTTCAGATACTTCGCCTTCGGTCATGTTGGCAAACATGTTTTCCAGCTTAGATTTCTGCTGACGAGCCAGCTTAACTTCACGGAATTTGCCCTGACGGTACAGCGCAACTTCACGGGCTTTCTTCTCGTCACGAACGACTGTCGCTTCATCACCGGCAGCAGGCACGCCTGACAGACCGAGGATTTCCACAGGAATAGAAGGACCCGCGGTCATCACTTCACGACCCAGTTCGTCACGCATTGCACGAACACGGCCGTATTCGAAGCCACACAGTACGATGTCGCCCTTGTTCAGGGTACCTTCACGTACCAGCACGGTAGCAACCGGACCACGACCTTTATCCAGGAAGGATTCGATAACCACACCGCTCGCCATACCCTGACGAACCGCAGTCAGTTCCAGAACTTCAGCCTGCAGCAGAATTGCATTCAGCAGGTCGTCGATACCGGTACCCGCTTTAGCGGAAACGTTAACGAACATGTTCTCGCCGCCCCACTCTTCCGGAATAATACCGTACTGGGTGAGTTCGTTTTTAACGCGGTCTGGATCGGCTTCTGGCTTATCGCACTTGTTCACAGCAACCACAACCGGCACTTTCGCCGCTTTAGCATGCTGGATAGCTTCGATAGTCTGTGGCATCACGCCATCGTCAGCCGCCACAACCAGGATAACGATATCCGTTGCCTGAGCACCACGCGCACGCATTGCGGTAAACGCGGCGTGACCAGGGGTATCCAGGAAGGTGACCATACCGTTGTCAGTTTCAACGTGGTATGCACCGATATGCTGGGTAATGCCGCCCGCTTCGCCAGAGGCGACTTTGGTGGAGCGAATGTAGTCCAGCAGGGACGTTTTACCGTGGTCAACGTGACCCATGATGGTAACAACTGGCGCACGTGATTCCATTGCTGCATCGGTATCACGGTCGCTCATTACCGCTTCTTCCAGCTCATTTTCGCGGCGCAGCGTCACTTTGTGACCCATTTCTTCCGCGACCATCTGAGCCGTTTCCTGATCGATAACCTGGTTGATGGTCGCCATAGCGCCCATCTTGATCATGGCTTTAATGACCTGGGAACCTTTCACTGCCATTTTGTTAGCCAGTTCCGCTACGGTGATGGTCTCACCGATAATCACGTCACGGTTAACAGCCTGAGCTGGCTTGTTGAAGCCCTGCTGCAGAGTGCTTGGCTTGCGCTTGCCACCTTTGCCGCCACGGAATTGCGCACGCGCTTCTTCACGGTCGGTTTTCGCTTCAGAATGCTTGTTGCCTTTCTTACGCTGAGGAGCCTTTGCAGGACGAGCAGCACGAGTGCGACGGTCGCCTTCAACCTGCGCATCGTTCTCGTCTTCAGCCGCACGGGCATGAGTGGAGGTGGTCACGTGGTAGTCAGAAGTGTCTTCAACTTCTTTCTCGGCTTCTGCCCACTCGGAACCTTTTTCTTCCGCCATTTTGCGTGCTTCTTCCGCTACGCGCTTCGCTTCTTCTTCGATCTTGCGACGCGCTTCTTCTTCGGCTTTACGCTTCAGTTCTGCGGCTTCCGCTTCGCGGCGGGCTTTATCGGACGTCTGGGTCCGGCTTACTTCGTCGGTATGTTGATTGCTCACTTTATCTTTTTCCGCTGCTTCACGTTTGGCTTTCTCAGCTGCCTCACGTTTGGCCTGCTCCTCGGCTTCACGCTTCGCTTTTGCTTGGGCTTCGCGCTGAGCTGCTTCTTCAGCCTCGCGACGAGCCAGTTCTTCCGCTTCACGCTGTGCCTGCTCTTCTGCTTCAGCCTGTTCAGCTTCAGCAGGATCGCCTTTTACATAGGTGCGCTTTTTGCGGACTTCGATTTGCACCGCTTTACTCTTACCACCGGTGCCGGGCACATTCAGGGTACTGCGCGTTTTGCGCTGTAAAGTCAGTTTACCAGAACCGCCATTTTGTTGACGATTCAGATGGGTCAGGAGCGTCTCTTTTTCCTGCTGCGTCACAGAGTCTGTTTCAGACTTGCGGATCCCTGCATCAGCAAATTGCTGTACCAGGCGTTCTACCGGGGTCTGTATCTCTGCGGCCAGCGATTTTACGGTTACATCTGTCATGCTGTTCCTTCCTGCTACAGTTTATTACGCGTCGTCGCCGAACCAGCAGATATTACGTGCAGCCATAATCAGCTCACCGGCCTTTTCATCGTTCAGGCCTTCAATATCTGACAGATCGTCAACACCCTGCTCGGCAAGATCTTCCAGCGTACAAACGCCGATCTGAGCCAGCTTGAATGCCAGTTCACGATCCAGACCTTCCAGGCTCAGCAAGTCTTCTGCCGGCTGATTGCCGCCCTGACTCTCAGCTTTTTCCAGAGCAAGGGTGGTTAACGCATTTTTCGCACGATCGCGCAGCGCTTCTACTGTCTCTTCATCCAGACCGTCAATTTCCAGCAGCTCGTTGATCGGCACGTAAGCCAGTTCTTCCAGTGAAGAGAAGCCCTCTTCAACCAGCATGGTGGCAAACTCTTCGTCAATGTCGAGATGTTTGGTAAAGACGCCGATGGCAGCGTGGGCTTCAGCCTGATGCTTCGCCTGCAGATCGTCGACCGTCATTACGTTCAGCTCCCAACCACTCAGCTGGGCAGCCAGACGCACGTTTTGGCCATTACGGCCGATCGCCTGAGCCAGATTTCCGGCTTCAACAGCGATATCCATGGTGTGATTATCTTCATCCACCACGATAGAAGCGACATCCGCTGGGGCCATGGCATTGATGACGAACTGCGCAGGATTGTCATCCCACAGCACGATATCAATACGCTCGCCACCCAGCTCGCTGGATACCGCCTGAACACGCGCACCGCGCATACCAACGCAAGCACCAACCGGGTCGATACGCTTGTCGTTAGTCTTCACTGCGATTTTAGCTCGTGAGCCTGGATCGCGCGCAGCGGCTTTAATTTCAATCACTTCTTCGCCGATTTCCGGTACTTCGATGCGGAACAGTTCGATCAGCATCTCCGGTTTGGAGCGGCTAACGAACAGCTGAGCACCGCGTGCTTCCGGACGTACTGCATACAGTACACCACGAATACGGTCGCCTGGACGGAAGTTTTCGCGCGGCAGCATGTCTTCACGAATGATAACAGCTTCCGCATTGTTGCCCAGATCCAGTGAGATGTTGTCGCGGTTTACTTTTTTAACCACGCCGGTGATGATCTCACCTTCCTGCTCACGGAACTGATCAACAACCATGGCACGTTCAGCTTCGCGCACTTTCTGCACGATAACCTGCTTCGCCGTCTGAGTCGTGATACGGTCGAAGGTGACTGACTCGATTTGGTCTTCAACGTACTCGCCCAGATTCAACGCTTCATCTTCAAAACGCGCGGCATCCAGGGTAATTTCGCGCGTAGGCATTGTTACTTCATCAACAATAACCCAGCGGCGGAACGTATCAAAATCGCCGCTGCGGCGGTCGATGCTGACGCGGACGTCGATTTCCTGCTCATATTTTTTCTTGGTAGCCGTTGCCAGAGCGCTCTCCAGCGCCTCAAAAATCTTCTCGCGTGGGAGGGATTTCTCGTTAGATACGGCCTCGACTACAGCTAAGATTTCTTTGTTCATCCTGGTATGCCTCAATCCGGACTTTTAAAAGTGGGGAACCAGGTTCGCCTTCTGGATGTTACTCAGTGCGAACACTTCATCGTTACCCTCAACGGCAACAGTAATCATCTCACCTTCTACGGATTTGATGATGCCCTGCCATTTGCGGCGGTTCTGTACGGCCATACGCAGCACCAGGCTCACTTCTTCGCCGATAAATTGCGTGTAATGCTTTGCAGTGAAGAGTGGGCGCTCAAGGCCTGGTGAGGAAACTTCTAGGTTATAGGCGACGGTAATTGGATCTTCAACATCGAATACAGCGCTGACCTGGTGGCTGACATCAGCACAATCGTCAACATTGATGCCATTTTCACTATCAATATAGATGCGCAACGTGGATGTGCGACCGCGTACAAACTCGATACCAACCAGTTCGTAGCCTAGCGCTTCTACCGGTGCTGAAATCAGCTCTGTTAATTTTTGCTCTAATGTGGACAAGCCCACCCCCAAGACATAAAAAAAGGGCTTAATAGCCCAGTATGCTGTTTCCTGATAACAAAAAACCCCGAAAAATCGGGGCTTTATGCGACTGGACCCTGTACGCCATAAAATGGCGGTTCGGCACAATCCAAAAGAATTTTTTTCAAAATTCGCTGATAATGCGCCGTTCGATGCATACAGTATATTTGAAAAAGAACTCTAAGGGAAAGTGGTTGCGGGGGCCGGATTTGAACCGACGACCTTCGGGTTATGAGCCCGACGAGCTACCAGGCTGCTCCACCCCGCGTCCGAAAACGTGGCAAATACTACGCCGATCTTGCATAAAATGCAAGCAAAACTGAGATTTGGTACCGAGGACGGGACTTGAACCCGTAAGCCCATGCGGGCACTACCACCTCAAGGTAGCGTGTCTACCAATTCCACCACCACGGCACTAAAGATTGCGACTTTTTGTTTTCTGTCGCGTCGAAACCCAACTACGTTACTGCTTACTGTGGGATATCGCTACCCGGCGTAGCCGGTTTAGCTGGCTGGCTCTGCTGCTGTGCAGGCTGAGTCAGATTTTCCCACTCGCTTCCTTTCTGAGTCTTGTTGCTGTTGAGGTTACCCAGAATCAAGCTGATGATGAAGAACAGAGTCGCCAGCACTGCAGTCATACGGGTCATAAAGTTGCCTGAACCGTTAGAACCAAACAGTGTTGCTGAAGAACCTGCACCAAACGACGCGCCCATATCAGCGCCTTTACCTTGCTGAAGCATAATCAAACCTACAAGGCCGATTGCCACAATAAGGAAAACTACTAAAAGAGCTTCGTACATAATCAACCTGTTTCCTTGCGCGTTAACCGCACATCAAAAGCTTCAAAACCAGTCAGCAGATAGCGTCACCACTACCCATCAGAAGCGGGTGTGAATACTAACCAAAGCCGCTCGCCAGCGCAAGGGCAATTTACAGCATGCCAACCAATTGCGGAAAAAAACCGCAACCCGAAGAAATTAGATGGAAAAACCACCAAAAATCACCTGGGTACAACACTTTTTCTGACGGGCTGAATAAGCTCAGCCCGTCACTATTTTGTCTTTAAACCGCCTTTACAGCATCAGCGATCCGATGAGCCAGCGCAGTGACCAGCGCCTCATCTTCACCTTCTACCATTACGCGAATTAGCGGTTCCGTCCCTGATTTACGCAACAGCACGCGTCCGCGGCCGTGCAGTTCTTTTTCCACTTGTGCCGTTACGGCTTTCACCTGTGCATTTTCCAGCGGATCGGTTTCGCCACTGAAGCGAACGTTTACCAGAATCTGTGGTAGCAGCTTCATCCCGCTACAGAGATCGTGGAGGCTCATGTGATTCCTTACCATCGCAGTAAGTACCTGCAAACCTGCTACGATACCGTCACCGGTGGTTGTCTTATCCAGCAGGATCACATGCCCGGAGTTTTCCGCGCCAAGACGCCAGCCTTTTTCCTGGAGCTTTTCCAACACATAGCGGTCGCCCACTTTTGCGCGTGCAAACGGAATACCTAACTGTTTCAGCGCCAGCTCCAGACCCATATTGCTCATCAGCGTGCCGACTACGCCGCCGCGTAACTGTCCCTGACGCAGGCCTTCACGAGCGATGATGTAGAGGATCTGGTCGCCATCTACTTTGTGGCCCAGATGATCCACCATCATGATGCGGTCACCGTCACCGTCGTATGCCAGACCGATATCTGCCTTTTCTGCCAGTACGCGAGCCTGGAGCTGACGAACGTCGGTTGCGCCGCATTCTTTGTTGATGTTCATACCATCAGGATTAACGCCAAGCGTAATCACCGTAGCGCCCAGTTCACGCAGGACATTAGGTGCGATGTGATAAGTGGCACCGTTAGCGCAGTCGACCACAATCTTCAGCCCGTTGAGGCTCAGTTCGCTGGGGAACGTCCCTTTGCAAAATTCGATGTAACGTCCGGCGGCATCCACAATGCGGCTGGCGCGTCCCAGCTCGGCGGATTCAACACAGGTAATAGGTTTCTCCATTTCCGCTTCGATGGCTTCTTCTACATCATCGGGCAGCTTTGTCCCTTCGATGGAGAAAAACTTAATGCCATTATCATCAAATGGATTGTGAGAGGCAGAAATAACGATGCCGGCCTCAGCACGGAAGGTACGGGTGAGATAAGCAATGGCTGGCGTTGGCATCGGTCCGGTAAACGCCGCAGAAAGTCCGGCAGCGGCCAAACCCGCTTCCAATGCGGACTCCAGCATGTAGCCGGAAATACGCGTATCTTTACCGATAATAATTTTTTTGGAGCCGTTGCGCGCCAAAACTTTGCCCGCCGCCCAGCCCAGCTTCAGGACGAAATCGGGAGTGATCGGGGTTTCGCCAACTTTGCCCCGGATGCCATCGGTACCAAAATACTTACGGTTGCTCATTCTACTATTCCTTTGCTGACAGGGTTGCTTCGACGACGCGCATCGCCTCTACAGTTTCTTTAACATCATGGACGCGTAAAATATGTGCGCCCTGCATTGCAGCAATCACGGCACAAGCCAGGCTTCCGGTAAGACGTTGAGACGGTCCAACATTCAGCAACTGCCCAATCATGCTTTTTCGCGACATCCCTACCAATAGTGGCAGCCCGAAATGATGAAAATCAGCCAGGTGCGCCAGCAATTGATAATTGTGGGAGAGATTCTTACCGAAACCGAACCCTGGGTCGAGCAGCAACCGATCTTTTTTAATACCGGCAGCTTCACAGCGCGCTATCTGCTCAACAAAAAAAGTATCTACGTCCTGGAGCAAATTTTTATACCCGGGTGCCTGCTGCATCGTGCGAGGTTCACCCTGCATATGCATTATACAGACCGGCAAACCGGTTGCAGCCGCCGCTTCCAGCGCGCCAGGTTCCTGAAGTGAACGAATATCGTTGATAATATGCGCACCGGCCTTTGCCGCTTCACGGATCACTTCCGGCTTGGAAGTATCCACAGAAATCCACACCTCGAAACGCTGTGCAATCGCCTCGACAACGGGGATCACCCGGTCCAGCTCTTCTTCAACGCTCACTTCATCGGCGCCTGGCCGGGTCGATTCCCCACCAATGTCGATAATGGTCGCACCCGCGTTAATCATTTCATTCGCATGGGTTAGCGCCTGCACCAGACTGTTATGCCTGCCGCCATCTGAAAAAGAATCCGGCGTCATATTCAATATCCCCATCACATGAGGATGTGATAAATCGAGCACGGAATCTCTGGCGTAAAGTTTCATGATGGCGCTTCTCCCTGGAAGTGTGCGGATCGGTCTGGCCGATGTACTCATAAAAAAAACCCCGGTCATCGCCGGGGTTTGCTTGTGACTCAGGACTACTGTCCCGTCATTACATGGTGTTGCCAGGATTTGGCGTACGCGGTTCATCAACCGGACGTGGCGCCTTTGGCGTACCGTTGTCAGAACTGTTGCTGGCCGGATCTTCCCAACCTGCTGGCGGACGCACTTCACGGCGAGCCATCAGGTCATCGATCTGAGGAGCATCAATGGTTTCATACTTCATCAGCGCGTCTTTCATCGCGTGAAGGATGTCCATGTTCTCATTCAGAATACGGCGTGCGCGTTGGTAGTTACCTTCAACCAGAGATTTTACTTCCTGGTCAATGATGCGCGCGGTCTCATCGGACATATGCTTCGCTTTCGCTACTGAACGGCCAAGGAACACTTCGCCCTCTTCTTCCGCATAGAGCAGCGGGCCAAGCTTCTCAGAAAAGCCCCATTGCGTAACCATGTTACGAGCAATAGAAGTAGCAACTTTGATGTCGTTAGACGCACCAGTCGAAACGCGTTCCACACCGTAGATGATTTCTTCTGCCAGACGGCCACCGTAAAGCGTTGAGATCTGACTTTCCAGCTTCTGACGGCTGGCGCTGATTGCATCGCCTTCCGGCAGGAAGAAGGTCACGCCTAATGCGCGGCCGCGTGGAATAATCGTCACTTTATGCACCGGATCGTGTTCAGGTACCAGACGACCAATAATCGCGTGGCCAGCTTCGTGATACGCGGTAGATTCTTTCTGCGCTTCCGTCATCACCATGGAGCGACGTTCCGCACCCATCATGATTTTGTCTTTCGCTTTTTCGAATTCAACCATAGAAACGACACGGCGATTACCACGTGCGGCAAACAGCGCTGCTTCATTCACAAGGTTAGCCAGATCGGCACCTGAGAAGCCCGGCGTACCACGTGCGATAACTAACGCATCGATATCGGTAGCCAGCGGCACACGGCGCATATGGACTTTCAGAATCTGCTCGCGGCCACGTACGTCCGGCAGACCGACCACAACCTGACGGTCAAAGCGGCCCGGACGAAGCAGTGCCGGGTCTAGCACGTCAGGACGGTTAGTAGCGGCAATGACGATGATACCTTCGTTGCCTTCAAAACCGTCCATCTCAACCAGCATCTGGTTCAGCGTTTGTTCACGTTCATCGTGACCACCGCCGAGACCCGCGCCACGCTGGCGACCGACCGCATCAATTTCATCGATGAAGATAATGCAAGGTGCCGCTTTCTTTGCCTGTTCGAACATGTCACGAACACGGGAAGCACCCACACCAACAAACATTTCAACGAAGTCAGAACCGGAGATGGTAAAGAAAGGCACTTTGGCTTCGCCAGCGATAGCTTTCGCCAGCAGCGTTTTACCGGTACCCGGAGGACCGACCATCAGTACGCCTTTCGGAATTTTACCGCCGAGTTTCTGGAAGCGGCTTGGTTCGCGCAGGTATTCCACCAGCTCGCCGACTTCTTCTTTCGCTTCGTCACAGCCTGCGACGTCAGCAAAAGTCGTTTTAATCTGATCTTCTGTCAGCATGCGGGCTTTGCTTTTGCCGAAGGACATCGCGCCCTTGCCGCCGCCGCCCTGCATCTGGCGCATAAAGAAGATCCAGACGCCAATCAGCAACAGCATTGGGAACCATGAGATGAAGATTGAGGCCAACAGGCTCGGTTCTTCAGGCGGTTCGCCAACCACTTTTACATTTTTAGTCAACAGGTTATCGAGCAACTTAGGATCGTTGACGGGGATGTAGGTTGTGTATTTGTTACTGTCTTTTTTGACAACGTTGATTTCACGCCCGTTAATACGTGCCTCGCGGACCTGATCCTGGTTCACTTCCGACAGGAAGGTTGAGTAATCAACCCTACGGCCATTTGACTCGCTGGGCCCAAAGCTCTGGAAGACAGACATCAGCACGACTGCGATGACTAGCCAGAGAATCAGGTTTTTCGCCATGTCACTCAAGGGATTAACCTCTTATTACAACTGTGTTAACAGACAGCGTAGGGTACTATAGTTTGCGCCCTGTCGCTACAATGTACACTTCACGCGAACGAGAGCGCGAAGCGTCCGGCTTACGAATTTTCACTTTCGTAAACAGGGAGCGAATTTCCCGGAGGTAATCTTCAAAGCCATCTCCCTGAAACACTTTCACTAAAAAACTGCCGCCAGGTGCCAGCACATCACGACACATATCAAGCGCAAGTTCAACGAGATACATTGATCTTGGGATATCCACAGCAGGCGTACCGGTCATGTTGGGTGCCATATCTGACATCACAACCTGCACCTTCGCATCGCCAACGCGTTCCAGCAAGGCTTTCAGCACCAGTTCATCACGAAAGTCGCCCTGAAGGAAATCGACACCGACAATAGGATCCATCGGCAGGAGATCACAGGCGATGACGCGACCTTTGGAACCAATTTGTGTCACCACATACTGAGACCAGCCACCGGGTGCTGCGCCAAGGTCGACAACCGTCATCCCTGGCTTAAACAGCTTGTCACCTTGCTGTATTTCATCAAGTTTAAACCAGGCGCGCGAGCGCAGCCCCTTTTTCTGTGCCTGAAGCACATATTTATCGCTAAAGTGTTCCTGTAGCCAGCGGCTGGAACTGGCCGAACGCTTTTTACCAGTCATACAATTTCCAACTATGATTCAACGTATGCGATAAATAAACCGCGCAAATCAGCATGCCGATTTGGTGATACACCAGAGATGGCGGTAGAATGACCCGTTTTCAATCCCAATGTAAGTAAAAAATACGATGAATCTGAGTACCAAACAAAAACAGCACCTGAAAGGACTGGCCCATCCGCTGAAGCCTGTCGTCATGTTAGGCAACAACGGTCTGACCGAAGGGGTGCTGGCCGAGATCGAACAAGCACTGGAGCACCACGAGCTCATCAAGGTGAAAATCGCTACGGAAGACCGCGAGACAAAAACCCTGGTGGTTGAAGCTATCGTGCGCGAAACCAAAGCTGCTAACGTGCAGGTTATCGGCAAGACGCTGGTGCTGTACCGTCCAACGAAGGAACGTAAAATCGCGCTTCCACGTTAAGTTCTGGCGCGATTTGAAACTTAGTCGGGAGAAAATGACATGCTCCCGATGTCAGTAAAAGGCCGCGGTGCGGCCTTTTCCTTTCTTTACACTATGTCTGAAAAAACCCGACCGGGGAAATCAGATATATTCAATCTTAAGAATTTCGTACTCAACATCGCCGCCTGGCGTTTTGATGATGGTCACATCATCCACTTCTTTACCAATCAGGCCACGCGCCATCGGTGAGTTAACAGAAATCAGATTTTGCTTAAAGTCAGCTTCGTCATCGCCGACAATGCGATAGGTTGACTCTTCATCAGTGTCCACGTTCAGCACGCTAACGGTAGAACCGAAAATGACGCGCCCGTTGGCATTCATTTTCGTGACATCGATCACCTGGGCATTTGACAGCTTGGCTTCAATTTCCTGGATACGACCTTCACAGAAGCCCTGCTCTTCGCGGGCGGCATGGTACTCTGCATTTTCTTTCAAGTCGCCGTGCTCGCGTGCATCAGCAATTGAGGCAATAATTCTGGGGCGTTTAACGGTTTTCAGCTCTTCGAGCTCTTCGCGCAGTCTCTCCGCGCCCCTCAACGTCATCGGAATCTGATTCATCTCAACACCTCGTTAACTGATCCTGTGCAAAATTGTGTCATCCTGACAGGTTAATGCAGAAAAAGCGTTCTGCGGCGCTTACCACTGAATTACAAACGAAAGAAACCAAGCCCGGGGGATATCCAGGGCCTGGATGATTCGCATTTTGATACGTATTTTAACCCAGAGTTCTCTATGGGTCATCGTTTACTTTCCACCTTAATGCACCGTAGTATGGCAACATCACCTGCCAGTAAACGCGAGATTATGCGATTTTCACGAATTGTTACCGGCTTAGCCTGCGCATTTATGCTGAATGCCCATGCGGCCACGGTCGAAGACTATACTCAGTACCTGCCCGATGGCGCAAACCTGGCGCTGATTGTGCAAAAAGTTGGCGCCAGTTCGCCCTCGATTGACTATCACAGCAAGCAGATGGCGTTGCCTGCCAGTACCATGAAAGTGATTACCGCGCTGGCTGCACTGTTACAGCTGGGCCCGGATTACCGTTTTCACACCCAACTGGAAAGCAAAGGTTCGATTAGCGGCGGCACGCTACGCGGCGATCTGGTGGCGAGGTTCGGCGGCGATCCGACCTTTACCCGGCAGGATCTCCGTAACTTAGTGACCGCTCTGAAAAAACAAGGCGTGCAGCATATTCAGGGCAATGTCGTCATTGATACGTCGGTCTTCGCCAGCCATGATAAAGCGCCGGGCTGGCCGTGGAATGATATGACCCAGTGTTTTAGCGCCCCACCTGCTGCTGCGATTGTTGATCGTAACTGTTTTTCAGTTTCCCTCTACAGTGCGCAAACGCCCGGCGATAACGCTTTTATCCGCGTTGCCTCTTATTATCCGGTCAATATGTTCAGCCAGGTTCGCACGCTGGCGAGAGGATCGGCAGATGCACAATATTGTGAACTGGACGTGGTGCCCGGCGAGCTTAACCGCTTTACGTTAACCGGCTGCATGACCCAGCGTTCGGAACCGTTGCCGCTGGCCTTTGCGATTCAGGATGGCGCCAGCTATGCCGGAGCGCTGTTAAAAGCGGAATTGCAGGAAGCGGGCATTGATTATACCGGTCATCTGGTGCGTCAGACTCAGGCAACCCAGCCTGCAACGGTATTAGCCGAAACGCAATCAGTCCCTCTGCACGATCTGCTTAAAATTATGTTGAAGAAGTCTGACAACATGATTGCCGATACCGTATTCCGTACTATTGGCCACGAGCGTTTCGGCGTACCGGGTACATGGCGTGCGGGTTCTGATGCTGTCCGTCAGATCCTGCGGCAGAAAGCCAATATCGATCTCGGCAACAGCATTCAGGTTGATGGCTCCGGCCTGTCGCGTCACGATCTGATTTCGCCGGCGACCATGATGCAGGTGCTGCAATATATTGCGCAGAACGATCAGCAACTGAATTATATCTCGATGCTGCCGCTGGCGGGCTATGACGGAACACTACGTTACCGTGGTGGCCTGCATGAAGCGGGTGTGGATGGCAAGGTATCGGCTAAAACGGGTTCATTGCAGGGTGTTTATAACCTCGCAGGCTTTATGACCACCGCCAGTGGTCAGCGGGTTGCCTTTGTGCAGTATCTTTCAGGCTATGCCGTTCCGCCTCAGGATCAGAAACAGCGTCGTATTCCGCTGGTGCGCTTTGAAAGCCGCCTCTATAAGGATGTTTATCAGAACAACTGACGAGCAACGTACACTACTTGTGAAACCAGCGAAGCCCGATATCGGGCTTCGCTGTTGTTCGGGGATACTGCCCGGGAAGGATTGTATGCCGCAAATGCTACTGACTTAAAAATGCGTATTCAGACTCATATAATAAGTACGGCCTGATTCATTGTAGGTATTCGCCCCTGCCCCATACATATACGCATTGGTGGTAGAGTTACCTGTGGTTTGCGCATTGCCTTCGCGGAAATGACGCTTATCGAACAGGTTTTCGATACCCACAGTCACGCTGGCGTATTTATTCACGTCATACGTTCCGCTCAGACCCAGAATCGAATAAGGGCTGACCGTTGACTTCTCGGTGCCGCTAACCGATTCACCTTTGTAGTTATACTTCTTCGGCGTTTGACGGCCATACCAGGTGAAGGTGGTCTGCAACGACAGATCCTGTGTTGCCTGCCAGGCCAGCGTCGAGTTCAGCGTATACTGCGGGATAACCGACAGGCGATCGCCGGTGGTTTTATTTTTGCTTTGCAGCATGTAGGTCAGGTTATTGTTCCAGGTAATGGCTTCCGTCACCGGGAAGTTAACCGTGCCTTCCAGCCCTTCGACTACCGCTTTTGGCACGTTTTCCCATTGGTAGATGTCCGCAGCGCCGGTAGTCGATGTTCCGGTTGGTACATAGCCCGATTCGATTTTGTTGCGGTAATCATTACGGAACCACGTCAGGCCTGCCTGATAGCCTTCATGCTTATACTCAATGCCCACTTCTTTGTTGATGCTGGTTTCGGCTTTCAGATCGTCGTTGCCCATCAGATAGCAGGCACCGGCGCTGTCAGCGCATCCCTGACCACGACTGTAAAGCACGTAGTTTGGGTTGGTTTGATACAGGCTTGGCGCTTTATAGGCGCGTGCGATACCCAGTTTCAGCGTGAAGTCGTCAGCCAGCGTCTGGGAAAGATTAAGTGATGGGCTCCAGTTATTGCCAACAATACTGTGATGATCAAAACGCAGACCGGGTGTCAGTATGGTGCTGTCGGTCAGTTCCATATTGTCTTCGGCAAACAGGGAGAAGATTTCTGCCGAGGAGTAAGGGCTGCGATTGGTGCTGCTTATGCCATCAATCCCACCGCCGGACAGAGCCTGCGTATTGGAGGCGCCATCTTTCATCTTCTGCTGATTCCACTCGGTTCCCAGCGTCAGGGTCTGATTAACCAGCAATTCAACCGGAATACTGACTTCGCTGTGCAGCAGGACATCGTTCAGCTCGATCGTGGAAAAGCCGCTGTCGGAGAAGATCCCTTCGGTGCCGCCCGCCAGCCCTTCATTCATGCGTGAGTTGCGCGTGTTTTCGTACTGCGCATAGCTGCGGGTACTGACGCCGTTATCCCATGCGCCGGTCCAGGTAACCGCATAATCCTGACGATAGAGTCGGTTGGTCTCATCGCCGTATTTGCTCTGCACCAGCGCGCTGGTGTTGGTATTTTGCGTATCACCCGCATAAAGGTTGCCCTGACGACTGTAGCCCGCACTGAATTCCAGATTCTGGTTGCGGGCAAATTCCCAGCGCAGCTTGCCATGAATATCTTTGTTTTCTACTCCTTCGCGACCGGCAGGCACGGTATCGGCGTAGCTGCCGGTTCTCAGCGACTGATGTCCCTGATTGATAAACTGCGCATCGGCCTGAGTTTTGCTGAGGTTGCCGTACAGCGTGAAGCTGACATCATCACCCAGCGGCCCGGTAAGCGAGAAGTTGGAACGCTTTGTGGAACCTTCTGACTTATGCTCAGGCATGTTCAGGTAGGTATCCCAGGAGCCATGCCACTCATTGCTGGTTTGCTTAGTAATGATGTTCACCACACCGCCTGCCGCACCGTTGCCATAGCGCGCCGCCGCGGGTCCACGAATGACTTCAATATGATCGACCATTTCTGGCGGCACCCAGTTGGTATCACCACGGGTATCGCGTTCGCCACGCCATCCAAGGCGTACCGAGTTGCGGCTGGCGACTGGCATGCCGTCGATCAGGATCAGCGTATTTTCTGGCCCCATACCGCGAATGTCGATTTGACGGTTGTTGCCGCGTTGTCCACTGGTGGAGTTGCCGGTCAGGTTTACGCCTGGCATAGTACGAATGATTTCGGAAAGGTCACGTGACGGAGGCCGTTTTTTGATTTCATCGGCAGTGATGGTTGAAACACCCGGCGCCTGAAGATTTTGCTGAGCCGCCGTTACCACCATCGTCCCGCCTTCAGCGTCTACCTGTTCAGGAGAAACGGTGCTCTGAGTCGACGTTGAAACACCCTTTTCCGTGCTGTTTTCCGGTGCGGTTTCCGTGGCTGCCATCGCCGTTGTGACTATTCCCAGTTCCAGCAGGATAGCTAATGATAAACGTGATAATTTGTTCAAAATTCATATTCCCTGAGATCGCCTCACCAACGTTATCTGAGGCAAATTTGGATAACCAGACGGCATTAGGATCCGCCCCGCCAGCGTCCAGCAATAGAGATGGATAACCAGGCGGCAATACACTATTGCAAACACAAACAATTATCAATTCGATTATTCATCGCATTCTCATTGAGATTCTTGTGTTATTGCGTAAACGATAAGAAAAATGGGCTGTTCAGGGCCAACAATGAAAAGAGTAAATTTGTGAGCGGGTTCGCTTTAAAAGACGCAGAGGGAGCAGATCAGCCTCACCGACATGAGGCTGGTCAGGCAGTTACTGTTTAGCAAATAGCTGTTCAAGCCGCGTCAGCAGGTTGCTGGCGCTATAATAATCAAGGCGGAAGGACTCATCCCCTAACGCATAAACCTGCTTATTTTTTACCGCCGGTGTTGCGGCAAGCAATGGCTCAGCCAGCAATGCAGCCTTACCCTCTTCCCCGGTAGCAAACATCATTACGGTGTTGCCCGTCAGTCCCGTCACCAGATTCTCTCCGCTTAGCGGAACGATATCTTTCCGTTTCATTCGCTGACTGGCTTTGATGCTTACCGCGGGAAGCTGTGCCAGGGTGAAGCCTAAGGATTCCAGCAATTTTCCCTGAGCAGACTCAGTGGTCCACAGATTCACTAACCGGCTATGGGGATTGAACACCAGCGCTGAAACCGGTTGTGGCGGCAGCACCAGCTTTGCTTTCACTTCTTTTTCGCGCTGAGCATACGTCTGGATCGACTTTTCAGCCTGTGCTTCATGGCCGGTTGCCTGCGCAAGAACACGTTCTACCTGTTGCCAGCTTTTATCATCGTAATTGACGACCAGCGTTGGAGCCATCGCCGAAAGACGCTCGTATATTGGCAGCGCAGAATCATTGCCTGTGGCGCTAACAATGATCAAATCGGGGTTTTCCGCCGCAATCGCTTCAAGATTGGGTTCGCCCGTATATAAACGTTTAACGCCTTTTTCCGTCGCCGTCTTGCCCCACTGACGGAAAAAACCCTGCTGGTCTGTAATCTTATGTCCTGGCATGGCTGCACCACTGGCAACGACCGGTGCCCCGATGGCAAGCAGCGAGCCCGTCAGCGTCACGCTGGTAGAGACAATGCGTTCAGGCTGATGGTTAATCACCAGCTCGCCATCCCGGTTAGGGATATGACGCGGCCAGCCTTGATCGGCCTGAGCCTGAGTGAAGGGCACTACGGAAAAAGCAGAGAGTAACAGCGGAACGACTAGTCTGGCGAAACGTATCATTGAGTCAGCTCTATTCAGCGAAGCGAAGCAGCATACTGCCCCGATAAACATCCGGAACCGAAGATGATAATGATTATCTTTGCTATTAGAAAGGGGATTTGCCGTACATCGGGGGAAACGTGAACCATCTTCCAGCGTGACGTAAAACAAAAGGGACACAAATTTGTGTCCCTTACTGGCTTAGCGCTGATAGATAATTTCGACGCCTTCGTCGTCTTCATCATCCCAGTCTTCATCCCAGTCGTCATCTTCTTCAACCGCCACTTCGGCTTCTTCGAGCTGCTGACGGTGGTAATCATCCCACATGAATTCCACTTTCTCTGGCTGCTTTTCTTCCACTTCCGCTTCTTTAGGATTGGCGTTAATGAAGGACATCACATCCCAGCACAGCGGGGTTACGCCGACGCGATTGGCGGCAGAGATCAGGTAATATTTCTCCGTCCAGCCCAGCGCATCAGCGATAGCTTTCGCGCGGGATTCCGCTTCTTCCTGATCCAGCAGGTCGACTTTGTTGAAAACCAGCCAGCGTGGCTTGTTGAAAAGCTTTTCGCTGTATTTTTCCAGCTCAGCCAAAATGATACGGGCATTTTCAACCGGATCGGATTCATCGATTGGAGCCAGATCAATAGTGTGTAACAGAACGCGACAGCGCTCGAGGTGCTTCAGGAAGCGAATGCCTAAACCGGCACCGTCAGAAGCGCCTTCAATCAGGCCTGGAATATCGGCAACCACGAAGCTTTGTTCGCTGTCCATACGTACCACGCCCAGGCTTGGTACCAGAGTGGTGAACGGATAATCCGCTACTTTTGGCTTCGCCGCAGAGACTGCACGGATAAAGGTAGATTTACCGGCATTCGGCAGGCCCAACATCCCCACGTCGGCCAGCAGCATCAGCTCAAGCTGCAAGTCGCGCTTCTCACCAGGCGTACCCATGGTTTTTTGACGCGGCGAACGGTTAACGGAAGATTTAAAACGCGTGTTGCCCAGGCCGTGCCAGCCGCCTTTAGCGACCATTTGCACCTGACCATGAGTCATCATGTCGCCCAGGGTTTCACCGGTACCCTGATCGATAATACGCGTTCCTACCGGTACTTTGATGATCACATCTTTCCCGCGCTTACCGGTACAGTCACGGCTCTGGCCGTTCTGGCCACGTTCAGCACGGAAAGATTTTTCAAAACGATAATCGATTAGCGTATTCAGGTTTTCATCAGCCTGCATGTAAACATCGCCGCCATCACCGCCGTCACCGCCGTCCGGACCACCTCTGGGAATATATTTTTCACGACGGAAGCTGACGCAGCCATTGCCGCCATCACCCGCAGCAACGAGGATCGTCGCTTCATCAACAAACTTCATGTTACTTCTCCGTAAATCATTTGCCCGCTGCCGATCAACCTTGCAGTCGGATGATCCGTCGTGGCTCGTGAACGATGGCCTGATGACGGAAACAGGGGTTCTGATGCTGCAAAGGTCTTCGCGATGCAATCAGAAAGAGGATCCGCCTTAAGACATCGTGCAGCTGAATATAAAGTGTACAGCAAAAAACCTGTTTGCTGCGAATCCGCTGGCGGAAACAGCCCCATGCGGATTGAAAAGCAGAATGTAAAAAGCCCCGCAATCATAGCGGGGCTTTTTGATTCGCTGCTAAAAGCGGTATCAGGTACCGCTTTCAGGCACGAAAACCTTACTCAGCAACGATGCTGATGTATTTACGGTTGTTCGGGCCTTTCACTTCGAACTGGACCTTGCCGTTTGCAGTTGCAAACAGGGTGTGGTCACGGCCGCAGCCTACGTTGGTGCCCGCGTGGAATTTGGTGCCACGCTGACGAACGATGATGCTACCTGCCAGTACAGATTCGCCGCCGAAACGCTTAACGCCCAGACGTTTTGCATTGGAATCGCGACCATTTCGAGTGGAGCCGCCAGCCTTTTTGTGTGCCATTTGTCAGATCTCCTCTTATGCGCTGATGCCAGTGATCTTCACGTCAGTGAACCACTGACGGTGACCCTGCTGCTTACGGTAATGCTTACGACGACGGAACTTAACGATCTTGATTTTGTCGCCGCGACCGTGCGCAATGATTTCTGCTTTGATCACGCCACCTGAAACTAAAGGCGCGCCAATAGTCACTTCTTCGCCGTTAGCAATCATCAGAACCTGGTCGAACTCAATAGTTTCGCCGGTTGCGATGTCCAGCTTTTCCAGGCGAACGGTCTGACCTTCGCTTACTCGGTGTTGTTTACCACCACTTTGGAAAACCGCGTACATATAAAACTCCGCTCTCGCGCTTGCCGTCTTGGTTTCAGGCTGCGCTATAAATATTCACAATAGGGCGCGAATTCTACGCAACTTCGCGGGGGAAGACAAGTGCCTGATGGCGGGTATTGCAGAAAAAAAACGCAAAGCACAGGCAAATGTTTCACAGTCGCAATTTTCAAGTACAATCTGTTATACATTACATGCCGCAGGCACGGGTAAAGACGCTTATCATAGCAGCATACTGAGCAATAGCTGAACAGACTGATGAACTTAGAACAGATAAACGAACTCACCGCGCAGGACATGGCGGACGTCAATGCAACAATACTCGAACAGCTGAATTCCGAGGTTTCCCTTATCAATCAGCTGGGATATTACATCATTAGCGGTGGTGGCAAACGGATCCGCCCCATGATCGCCGTTCTGGCAGCGCGTGCGGTGAATTATTCAGGAAAACAACACGTTACTGTCGCAGCGCTGATAGAATTTATTCACACTGCGACCCTGCTGCACGATGATGTGGTTGATGAATCTGATATGCGCCGCGGTAAAGCCACCGCCAATGCCGCCTTTGGTAACGCTGCCAGCGTGCTGGTCGGCGATTTTATCTATACGCGTGCGTTTCAGATGATGACCAGCCTTGGTTCGCTGCGCGTTCTGGCACTGATGTCGGAGGCCGTAAACGTCATTGCAGAAGGCGAAGTCCTACAGCTGATGAACTGTAATGACCCGGATATTACAGAAGAAAGCTACATGCGGGTGATTTACAGTAAAACAGCTCGCCTGTTTGAAGCTGCCGCTCAGTCTTCCGCAATTCTGGCCGATGCGTCGCCAGAACAGGAACGGGCGTTACAGGATTATGGCCGCTATATCGGCACAGCTTTCCAGCTTATCGACGATCTTCTGGATTACAGCGCCGATGGCAAAACGCTGGGCAAAAACGTGGGTGATGACCTGAGCGAAGGTAAGCCGACGTTGCCCTTACTGCACGCCATGCGTAACGGAACAGCTGAACAAGCCGCGATGATTCGTGAGGCTATTGAGCAAGGCAATGGTCGCCATTTACTTGATCCAGTTCTGGAAACCATGCGCCAATGCGGCTCGCTCGAATGGACACGTGAATCAGCAGAACGCGAAGCTGACAAAGCGATTGCCAGCCTTGCAGTACTGCCTGAATCGCCCTGGCGCAGCGCGCTTGAAGCGCTGGCGCATATGTCCGTTCAGCGGGAATTCTAATCCAACCTGAAGCGCGGATTTCCGCGCTTTATCTCTCCCTGCGTTTCTCCTTCTCCGCGCTTTTTATTTCGCTTTTTTCTGCCTTTTTTCAAATGTAACGCATCACAGCATTGCGTAACTTTTGCGAATTACCGCACAACTTATAAATCCCATTAAGAAAGAATTGGAAAATTCTGGAATTTTATTGGTATATTTTACCGAGGGGAATAGTGGCTAACTCGTTATTTTTTTGAGAAACGGGTCAAGGCTCCACCGATAAACCCTGAGATGACTTCCAGAAAATTCTGGAAATTGTTATGTGTACATGGAGAAGACACACATGGTAGATAAGAAAAAAGACTGGCATAACGCGGATATTATTGCAGGCTTACGAAAAAGAGGTACAACGCTTGCCGGATTATCACGCGAGGCGGGACTAAGCTCCTCGACGCTGGCAAACGCGCTGTTCAGATCCTGGCCGAAAGGCGAGTGGCTGATTGCTGATGCATTAATGACTCATCCATCAGAAATCTGGCCCAGCCGCTATTACGATCCCGTGACCAACAAGCTGATCGATCGTAAAAAACTGATGCGATCATAAGCCCTTTCCGGGTATCCCTGCCTTTTGGGATAGAAAAATGCCCCGCCGGCTTAGCGCTGACGGGGCAGAGAAATGCTTTACCAGGGCGGCACGTAACCGTCCCTGTTATAAGCACTATGCGGCTTTATTCGCTGCCGCTGATACGCTCAATGCGCGCACCAAGCGCGATGAGCTTATCTTCAATGTGTTCGTAACCACGATCGATATGGTAAATGCGATCAACGATCGTCGTCCCTTCCGCAATACAACCCGCCAGCACCAGGCTCGCGGATGCACGCAGATCGGTCGCCATTACCTGAGCACCGGAAAGTTTTTCTACGCCATGACAAATGGCCGTATTGCTCTCAATCTCGGCATGAGCGCCCATACGGATCAGCTCCGGCACGTGCATAAAGCGGTTTTCAAAGATAGTCTCGGTAATGACACCGGTTCCCTCTGCAACCAGGTTCAACAGGCTAAACTGTGCCTGCATATCGGTCGGGAAACCTGGATGTGGCGCGGTGCGGAAGTTAACCGCTTTTGGACGCTTACCCTGCATATCAAGGCTAATCCAGTCGTCACCCAACTCAATATCCGCCCCCGCTTCACGCAGCTTTGCCAGCACCGCATCCAGCGTATCCGGCTGCGTGTCACGGCAGATCACTTTGCCGCCGGAAATGGCCGCTGCAATCAGGAAGGTACCGGTCTCAATACGGTCAGGCAGCACGCGATAAACACCCCCGCCTAAACGCTCAACACCCTCGATGGTGATGCGATCGCTACCTGCGCCGGTGATTTTAGCGCCGAGCGTATTCAGGAAGTTAGCCGTATCAACAATTTCCGGCTCGCGCGCGGCATTTTCGATAACGGTTTTGCCGGTCGCCAGCGTGGCAGCACTCATGATAGTGACGGTCGCGCCTACGCTGACCTTGTCCATCACAATATGTGCGCCTTTCAGGCGGCCGTTAACAGAAGCTTTGACATAGCCCTCTTCCAGTTTGATTTCCGCACCCAGCTGCTCAAGGCCGGTAATGTGTAAATCAACCGGACGAGCGCCAATCGCACAGCCGCCGGGCAGAGAAACCTGCCCCTGGCCGAAACGCGCCACCAGTGGACCCAGCGCCCAGATAGAAGCGCGCATGGTTTTCACCAGATCGTATGGCGCACAGTAAATATTGACGTCGCTGGCATCCAAATGGACGGAACCGTTACGCTCTGCTTTTACACCAAGCTGGCTGAGCAGCTTCATGGTGGTATCGATGTCCTTTAGTTTCGGGACATTCTGGATCTCGACCGGATCGGATGCCAGCAGAGCAGCAAACAGGATTGGCAGCGCAGCGTTTTTAGCGCCGGAAATGGTTACTTCCCCGCTTAAACGGGTTGGGCCCTGCACACGAAATTTATCCATAGCACCAGTTCTCATTAATCAGACATACATTACTGCCTTTTCATCACGCACGGCGCGATGAGTTTGCAAGGCATTAAAAACCGTTTAGCTTACGGTCGCGCGCCCATTCTTCCGGGGTATACGTTTTGATAGATACCGCGTGGATACGGTTATCGGCGATATAAGCCATCAGCGGTGCATAGACCGTCTGCTGTTTTTTCACGCGGCTCAGCTCACCAAACAGTTCGCCGACAGCAATCACCTGAAAGTGGCTGCCGTCACCGGTCACATGAACTTCCTGCAGAGGTAACGCGCTCATCAGCACGGATTGAATTTCACTAGTTTCCATGATGCTTCTAATATTCGTTGAGGATTAACAGGCACACATATTAGTGGAAAGTGACGCTATCTTAAACAAGCAAAAAGCCCCTGACGGAGCAGAGGCTTTTTTTAGATCGTCCGTGGGCAGATCGATCAGCTGCCGGAGACGATGATCTGTTGCAGATTATAAAGTGCGATAAGCGAGCGCAGCTTATCGGTGATGCCGGTAAACTGCGGCGCTTTACCCTGTGCCAGCACGATTTGTCGTAGATGAACCAGCAATGCCAGACCGGCGGAATCAACACGCTCCAGCGCGGAGACATCAATGGTATCAATCTGTTTCACGACCGTTTCGCGCTGCTGCCAGAGCGGCAGAAGCGTTTCCCGCTCCAGCTCTCCGGCAAGGCGCAGTTGGTTCGCCTCTATGCGCCAGGTCAGTTGTTCGTTCATTACTGTTGCTTGTCCAGCGTGATTGGCTGATTTGCCGCACTTTGCAGTCGTTCGGTCAAGCCATCAATACCCTTCTGACGCAGAAGGCCAGCCCATTCATTTTGCTTGGTGCTGATCATGCTCACGCCTTCGGCAATCATGTCATACGCCTGCCAGTCGCCAGTGCGGCTGTTTTTACGCCACTGGAAATCCAGGCGTACCGGTGGACGGCCATTCGGATCGATAATCGAAACGCGGATAGCGATAATGTTGGCATTAGCATAAGGCTGTTCTGGCGCAATTTGATAGGTTTGCCCGTTGTAGAGTGCCAGCGCCTGACCATAGGCCTGAGCCAGGTAGTCGCCAAAAGCTTTGAAGTAAGCTTCACGCTGGGCAGGCGTTGCCTCTTTGTAGTAGCGTCCCAGCACTAAAGCGCCAGCGTATTTGATTTGCACATAAGGCAGTAACTCCTCACGCACGATTTGGCGCAGATAGTTGGGATCCTGCTTAATTTTAGGCTGCTCGCTTTTGAGGCGGGTAAAGGTTTTACCTGCAGCTTCATTCATTAGCTTATAAGGGTTCGTTTGATCTGCTGCTGCGTTGGCGGCTACCGGGGCAATAATCAGCATTGCCACCATCAGGAAACGTTTAAACATGAGCTGTCCTCTTCTGAATTATTCTTGAGCTGCCGGCGCGGGTTGCCCGTTTGCTTCCGGTGCCGCCGACGACGCATTTTTATTGTCACTGCCATTGCCGCTCTTATACAAGAACTGGCCAATCAGGTCTTCCAGCACCATTGCCGATTTGGTGTCCTGAATGCTGCTGCCGTCTTTAAGCATAGCTGTTCCCATATCGGGATCGTCAAATCCGACGTTCAGCGCCAGGTATTGTTCACCCAATAAGCCTGACGTTCTTACCGCCAGCGAGCTGGTATCCGGCAACTGCGAATATTTATCTTCAATGTCCATCGATACGCGCGGCGAATAGCTTTTGTCATCAAGTTCAATATCCGTGACGCGGCCAATCACCACGCCGCCAATTTTCACTGGCGAACCCGTTTTCAGACCGCCGATATTGTCGAAGGTGGCATACAACCGCCAGGTCGGCTCGCTACCGAGCGACTTAAGATCGGCGACCCGCAGGCACAAAAACAGGGCCGCTGCGAGGGCCAACAGTAAAAATGCGCCTACCCAAATTTCGCTTTTTTTCGTTTGCATTGAATCAGTTCCCAAACATCAGTGCTGTCAGCACAAAATCTAAACCGAGTACCGCCAGAGAAGCATGTACCACAGTGCGCGTTGTTGCCCGGCTAATCCCTTCAGAAGTGGGAATAGCGTCATAACCGTTGAACAGCGCAATCCACGTCACGGTGAAGGCAAAAACAGCGCTTTTAATTACGCAGTTAACAATATCGGTGCGCACGTCAACGGCATTCTGCATTGCTGACCAGAAAAATCCGCTGTCGATGCCTTTCCAGCTCACACCGACAATCGCGCCGCCCATAATGCCAACGGCGACGAATATCAGCGTCAGTAATGGCATGCTGATAAAACCCGCCCAAAAGCGTGGCGAAATAATCCGCCGCAGCGGATCGACAGCCATCATCTCCATGCTGGAAAGCTGCTCGGTAGCTTTCATCAGGCCAATTTCGGCAGTGAGTGCCGAGCCAGCGCGTCCCGCAAACAGCAGCGCGGTTACCACAGGCCCCAGCTCGCGCAGTAGCGATAGGGCCACCAGCATACCGAGACTGCTGTCTGCGCCGTAAGTATTCAGTACCAGATAGCCTTGCAGCCCCAGCACCATTCCAATAAACAAACCGGAGACGACAATAATCAGCAATGACAGTACGCCGATACTGTAGAGCTGTTTAATCACCAACGGCGCGTGTTTGCGAAAACGAGGTATGCCAATCAGCGCGTGAAAGAGCATCAGCCCGGCACGGCCAAATGAGGCACAGGTATTAATTCCCTGACGCCCGACGGACGCCAGTGCACGTAAAAACATCAGTTGGTTAACTCCCTGAGCCAGTTAAGTCCTGCAGATAATCCCCTGCCGGAAAACGAAACGGTACCGGACCGTCGGCGATGCCATCAATAAACTGACGTACACGCGCATCTTCGTTTTCGCGGAGTGCGGTTGCCGTTCCCTGAGCGATGACTTTCTGCCCCGCAATAATATAGGCGTAATCGGCAATACTCAGCACTTCCGGCACGTCGTGTGAGACCACGATGCAGGTCATGCCCAGCGAGTGATTCAGCTCGTCGATCAGCTTAACCAGGACGCCCATAGTAATAGGATCCTGCCCGACAAAAGGCTCGTCGAACATAATCAAATCGGGTTCTAATGCTATCGCTCTTGCCAGCGCAGCACGTCGTGCCATACCGCCAGACAACTCCGAAGGCTTCAGCTGTGCCGCTCCCCGCAATCCTACGGCTTCCAGCTTCATCATGACCGTGCTGTGTAGCAGTTGCGGTGGCAAATGAGTATGTTCCCGCAGGGGCCACGCGACGTTGTCAAAGACCGTCAGATCCGTAAACAATGCGCCGGACTGAAACAGCATGCTCATTTTTTTACGCGTTTCGTACAGTCGGGAGCGCGAAAGCGCGGGAATATTTTCGCCGTTAAACCAGATTTCACCCGCATCAGGTCGAAGCTGGCCGCCAATCAGGCGCAGCAATGTGGTTTTCCCGATGCCTGAAGGGCCCATAATGGCGGTGACCTTCCCTTTGGGCACCGTAAGCGAGATGTTATCGAAAACCGGTCGATCCCCACGGGCGAAACTGACGCCACGGACATCTACCAAATTCGTCTCCGTCTGGCTCATAGCTACCTCTTATCCTCATTTTCAGGCATATAATCTCCCCCGATGGTATCGTATTACCGCCTGGACTGGACACTTTTACAGAAACTTACTTCCGGAACGTAGCTAAAGTTGGCATAAGTTTTACTTTTTGCTTCCAGACCGTCAAAATCAACGCATTAACTTTAGCCCCTGACTCTCCGTCGTGCAGGGCAAGCCGACGATTATACCCGATCAAAGGACACTTCATGCTCGTAGCTACCGCACTCTTTATTATCGGCCTGGTCCTGCTGGTATATGGTGCAGATCGTCTGGTGTTCAGCGCGGCGATTCTTTGCCGCGCTTTAGGGATTCCACCGCTGATTATTGGCATGACCGTCGTCGGTATTGGCACTTCGTTACCCGAACTCATCGTCTCTTTTTCTGCCGCAACGCATGGTCAGATGGATATCGCCGTGGGTACCGCGCTTGGCTCGAACATTACCAATATTTTGTTGATTCTCGGCGGCGCCGCGCTGCTACACCCGCTGACCGTCCATTCCCGCCTGATCCGACGTGAACTGCCACTGATGTTACTCGTGAGTTTATTATGCGGGGTCGTGCTTTTTGATAATATCCTGAGCCGCAATGATGGCCTGGTGCTGATAGCACTTGCGGCAGCCTATTTAATTTTCATTATCAAAATTGCCCGCAAAGCTGAGCGAGACAATAATGATTCGCTAACGCGCGAACAGCTGGCCGAACTGCCTCGCGACGATGCGGGCAACACGGTCGCCTTTTTATGGCTGGCGGTTGCCCTGATCATCCTGCCGATGTCTACAAGTATGGTCATCGATAATGCGACAGTGATTGCCGACTACTTTGGCATTAGCGAACTGGTGATAGGACTGACGGTAATCTCTGTAGGCACCAGCCTGCCGGAGCTGGCGACGCTGATTGCCGGTGCGCTAAAAGGCGAAGACGATATCGCTATCGGCAATTTGATCGGCTCTAACATCTACAATATTGCCATCGTGCTTGGCGTGCCTGCGCTGGTTCATCCGGGCAGTATTGATCTGCATGCTTTCGCCCGGGACTACTGGGTGATGTTGAGCGTTAGCGCTCTGTTTACCCTAATTTGTCTACAGCGCAGCCGCTGTATTGGAAGAGCGGCGGGCGCCCTGCTGCTGAGCGGCTTTGTTGCCTGGGTGGCCGTGCTGTACTGGCTCCCTTCGGCTACCCTCTGGTAAAAGGATTAGAACTTATGGCACCTTTTCTCAACCCCGATTTCGACTTTCAGCAGGCGGGCAGAGACGTCCTGAATATTGAACGCCAGGGCCTGGAACAGCTGGATCAGTACATCAACGAAGACTTCAGCGAAGCCTGCAAGCGCATTTACGGCTGCCTGGGTAAAGTGGTGGTGATGGGCATTGGCAAATCGGGTCATGTCGGCAAAAAAATGGCCGCCACGTTTGCCAGCACCGGTACGCCAGCTTTCTTTGTGCATCCAGCCGAAGCCAGCCACGGCGATCTCGGCATGGTCAGCGCAGGCGATATTGTGATTGCTATCTCCAACTCCGGCGAATCCTCAGAAATTCTGGCGCTTATCCCCGTGCTAAAACGCCTGCACGTCTTTTTAATTTGCATGACCAGCCGACCTGAAAGCGCAATGGGTCGTGCGGCTGATATTCATCTGTGTGTTAAAGTACCGCAGGAAGCGTGTCCGCTGGGTCTTGCGCCAACCTCCAGCACGACGGCAACGCTGGTGATGGGGGATGCGCTGGCGGTCGCCTTATTAAAAGCGCGCGGCTTCACGGCTGAGGATTTCGCGCTTTCGCATCCTGGCGGCACGCTGGGTCGTAAACTTCTGCTGACGGTCAATGATATTATGCACAGCGGTGATGAAATCCCTCACGTTAGCCGTGATGCGTCATTGCGCGACGCGCTGCTAGAAATCACGCGTAAAAATATGGGCATGACGGTGATTTGTAACGATCTGATGAAGATCGAAGGGATTTTCACCGATGGTGACCTGCGCCGCGTGTTTGATATGGGCATTGATATTCAGCACGCCAGTATCGCCAGCGTCATGACGACCGGTGGCATTCGGGTTCGCCCAAATACGCTGGCGGTCGATGCCCTTAATTTGATGCAAAGCCGTAACATTACCGTTGTCATGGTCGCCGATGGCGATCATCTGCTCGGCGTGGTGCACATGCACGACATGCTGCGCGCCGGTGTGGTTTAACAAGGAATAAGAGAATGAGCACTGCCGCAGGCTGGGTAAATACCTGTTATGGCGAAGTGAGCCAGGATGTGATGGCGCGCGCGCGCGAAGTCAAACTGCTGATTTGTGATGTTGATGGCGTCATGTCAGACGGCGTGATTTATCAGGGCAACAATGGCGAAGAGCTGAAAGCATTTAACGTACGGGACGGCTACGGCATTCGTTGCCTGCTGACCTCCGGCGTGGAAGTCGCTATTATCACCGGTCGCAAAGCTAAATTGCTTGAAGATCGCTGTACCACGCTGGGAATTACGCATCTTTACCAGGGACAGTCCGATAAGATTTTGGCCTTCCGCGAACTTCTGGATAAACTGTCGCTTCGAGCGGACGAGGTCGCCTATATTGGCGATGACCTGATCGACTGGCCGGTGATGGCTGAAGTTGGCCTGAGCGTGACCGTCGCGGATGCGCACCCGGTTTTAATTCCTCGCGCTGACTACGTTACCCGTATTGCAGGTGGGCGTGGCGCGGTTCGTGAAATTTGTGACCTGATTTTGATTGCACAGGATAAGTTTGATGAGGCCAAAGGGCAGTCTGTATGAGTAAAGCAAGGCGTTGGATCACATTGTTACTGGCGCTGGTGGCTATCGTGCTAATTGGCTGGAATCTTGCCGACACCGATGAGACGGCTCCCGTCGCCGGGAACGATCAGGAACCCACTTATACCAGCCAGACGTCAAACACGGTGGTATATAACCCGCAGGGTGGCCTGAGCTACAAGCTGGTCTCCGACAAGGTGACCTACTTCTCAACCGATGCGGTCAGCTGGTTCGATAACCCGATAATGACCACTTATGATGAGAGTAAAACCCCTACCTGGTCGGTGCGGGCGGATAAAGCCAAACTCACGAACGACCGTATGCTGTATCTGTATGGTCACGTTGAAGTTAACAGCCTGACGCAGGATGCGCAGCTTCAGCGGATCAAAACGGATAACGCCGTGGTTAATCTCATCACGCAGGATGTCACCTCCGAAGATCAGGTGACGCTTTACGGTAGCAGTTTTAACTCTACCGGTATGAAAATGCGTGGCAATTTACGCAACAAAACTGCCGAGTTGATTGAAAAGGTCAAAACCTCCTATGAAATTCAGAATGCGAAACAACCTTAAGTTTTTGACGCTCGGCCTGCTGCTGGCTGCCAGCCTGCCCGCTTTTGCGCTTACCGGCGACTCGGATAAACCGGTCAATGTCGATTCGGAAAATCAGGCGCTGGACATGCAGGGTAACGTAGCCACTTTCACCGGCAACGTGATTGTGACTCAGGGCACGATCAAAATCACCGCCGATAAGGTGGTGGTGACTCGCCCTGGCGGCGACAGTAATAAAACCATCGTGGATGCCTGGGGCAAACCCGCCACCTTTTATCAGATGCAGGACAGCGGTAAACCCGTGCAGGGCCATGCCCAAAAAATGCACTATGAGCTGGCGAAAGATTTCGTTGAGCTGACCGGTAACGCCTATCTGGAACAGCTGGACAGCAATGTGAAAGGCGATCGCATTACCTATCTGGTTAAAGAACAGAAAATGCAGGCCTACGGCAATACCGGCAAACGTGTGACGACCGTATTGGTGCCTTCGCAGTTGCAGGATAAAGGCACCCAGTCCACCGGACAGAAAAAGAGTAACTAAACGCTATGGCGACTTTAATTGCGCAAAACCTGGCGAAGGCCTACAAAGGCCGACGCGTTGTCGAAGATGTGAGTCTGGAAGTTAAATCCGGCGAGATTGTGGGTCTGCTTGGCCCTAACGGTGCAGGTAAAACCACCACGTTTTATATGGTGGTTGGGATTGTACCGCGTGATGCGGGCCGCATCGTTATTGACGATGAGGACATCAGCATTCTGCCGCTCCACGCCCGCGCACGCCGCGGTATTGGCTATTTGCCCCAGGAAGCGTCAATTTTCCGTCGCCTGAGCGTTTACGATAACCTGATGGCGGTGCTGCAAATTCGCGAGGATTTGACGGCAGAACAGCGCGACGATCGTGCCAAAGAGCTGATGGATGAATTCCATATTGCGCATTTGCGTGACAGCATGGGCCAGGCGCTTTCCGGCGGCGAACGACGCCGTGTTGAGATCGCCCGTGCGCTGGCCGCTAATCCTAAATTCATCCTGCTGGATGAACCCTTCGCCGGTGTCGACCCGATTTCCGTTATTGATATCAAAAAAATTATCGAACACCTGCGCGATAGCGGTCTGGGCGTGCTGATTACCGACCATAACGTTCGCGAAACGCTGGCAGTCTGCGAGCGGGCTTATATTGTTAGCCAGGGCCATTTAATCGCCCACGGCTCGCCGGAAGAAGTCCTGGCAGATGAACAAGTTAAGCGAGTCTATTTGGGCGAAGAGTTCAGACTCTGATAAGGTGGTCGGACCGGGTTAGATTTTTGAGGAATTAGTATCCTGAATATGAAGCAAGGTTTGCAGCTCAGGCTTAGCCAACAGCTTGCCATGACGCCACAACTGCAGCAGGCGATTCGCCTGCTGCAACTCTCTACGCTTGAACTCCAGCAGGAAATTCAGCTGGCGCTGGAAAGCAATCCCTTGCTTGAGCAAACCGACATTCATGAGGAAGTGGATAGCCGCGAATATCAGGAAAAAGAAGCGCTTGATACCCGCGAAGCCTTAGAACAGAAGGACATGCCGGAAGAGCTACCGCTGGATGCAACCTGGGATGAAATCTACACCGCCGGCACGCCATCCGGCACGGGTACCGACTATCACGATGATGAACTGCCTGTTTACCAGGGTGAAACCACGCAGACGTTACAAGACTATCTGATGTGGCAGGTAGAGCTGACGCCGTTTACCGATACCGACAGGGCGATTGCTACAGCGATTGTCGATGCGGTGGATCCCACAGGCTATCTGACCGTTTCGCTTCAGGAAATCCAGGACAGCATCGGCAACGATGAGCTTGCGGCTGACGAAGTTGAAGCGGTATTAAAGCGCGTGCAGCGTTTCGATCCGGTTGGCGTTTGCGCTCGCGATCTGCGGGATTGCCTGCTGGTACAGCTGTCGCAATTCATTCCTGAAACCCCTTTCATCAAAGAAGCACGTTTAATCGTTAGCGAGCATTTAGATCTGCTGGCAAATCACGACTTTCGCAGCCTGATGCGGGTCACTCGCCTGAAGGAAGACGTGCTGAAAAACGCGATGCAGCTGATTCAGTCGCTCGATCCCAGACCCGGCCAGTCCATTAATACCAGCGAGCCTGAATATGTTATTCCTGATGTGCTGGTACGAAAAATCGGCACTCGCTGGACGGTAGACCTGAACGCGGACAGCGTGCCGCGCCTGAAAATCAATCAGCACTATGCTTCGCTGGGCGGTTCGACACGTAACGACAGCGATAATCAGTTTATTCGCAGCAATCTGCAGGAAGCCAGATGGCTGATTAAAAGCCTCGAAAGCCGTAACGATACCCTGTTGAAAGTAACACGTTGTATCGTTGAACAGCAGGAGGCTTTTTTTGAACAGGGCGAAGAATTTATGCGTCCCATGGTGCTGGCCGATATTGCCGCCGCTGTGGATATGCATGAGTCAACGATTTCGCGCGTTACCACGCAAAAGTATCTGCACAGCCCGCGCGGCATCTTTGAACTGAAGTATTTTTTCTCCAGTCATGTTAATACTGAAGGCGGCGGCGAAGCTTCCTCCACAGCAATTCGGGCACTGGTGAAAAAATTAATCTCGGCGGAGAATCCCGCCAAGCCTCTTAGTGACAGCAAGCTGACTACCCTTCTTTCCGATCAGGGAATTATGGTAGCCCGCCGCACTGTAGCGAAGTACCGAGAGTCTTTATCCATCCCGCCCTCAAATCAGCGTAAACAGCTGGTCTGAACGAACAGATAAGGAAGAGCGTATGCAACTCAATATCACTGGACAGAACGTTGAAATCACTGAGCCGTTACGTGAGTTTGTCACGGCGAAATTTGCCAAACTGGAACAGTATTTCGACCGGATAAATCAGGTTTATATTGTTCTTAAGGTTGAGAAGGTCACGCAGATAGCCGATGCAACGTTACATGTAAACGGCGGTGAGTTGCATGCCACCTCGGAAGAGAAAGATATGTACGCGGCGATTGATGGCTTGATTGACAAGCTAACGCGCCAACTTAATAAACATAAAGACAAGTTGAAGCAACACTAAATTTCACCCAAGCATTGATTATTTTTTCGCCACCCTTATCTGATAAGAACGTGACGTAAGATGTACCGGCTCGTACTCTGTTCTGGAGTCCGGGCCGTTAATCAATAAGGCATGTTGCATTTGACCGATGGCCTGACATATCTGTACGCTTTGCGGCGTCAGATGCGTCAGGCCGTTTTGCCAGGCGAAGTGAATACGTAAGTGAAACTATGATGAACAATGATCACACACTGGAACTGAGCTCGGTACTGAGCGTCTCCTGCACCCGCAGCGGCGTACACTGCCAGAGTAAAAAGCGGGCGCTGGAAATTATTAGCGAGCTGGCAGCCAAACAGCTTAACCTTCCGCACCAGACTATCTTTGAAGCGATCCTGACGCGCGAGCGGATGGGCAGCACCGGTATTGGCAACGGCATTGCTATTCCGCACGGTAAGCTGGTGGAAGACACGCTGCGCGCCGTGGGCGTATTTATTCGCCTTGAGCAGCCGATTGCTTTCGATGCGATCGATAATCAGCCCGTAGACTTACTGTTTGCGCTGTTGGTCCCTGCCGATCAGTGTAAAACGCATCTGCATACTCTTTCTCTGGTCGCAAAGCGTCTTGCCGATAAAACCGTTTGTCGCCGTCTGCGTGCGGCTCAGAGCGATGAAGAACTCTTTGAGATCATGGCGGAAGCCTCTGAGGGAAATCACTGATTTTCCCACAGCCCTGGATTGCAGGGAAAAAGAGTGAAGTTTGACAGGGACGCCCTCCCTCTCGTCGACGAAGTCCCATTTGATCAGGCAAAATCAGGAGAATGAGTCATGGTGCTGATGATCGTCAGCGGTCGTTCCGGTTCCGGTAAGTCCGTAGCCCTGCGGGCGCTGGAAGACATGGGCTTTTACTGCGTGGATAACCTGCCCGTAGTCTTGCTGCCGGAACTGGCTAACTCGCTGGCTGACCGTAATATGTCGGCAGCGGTAAGCATTGACGTGCGCAATATGCCTGAGTCACCAGAAGTTTTTGAAAAAGCGCTGACCAGCCTGCCCGAAAGCTTTTCACCGCAGCTGCTATTCCTTGATGCCGATCGTAATACGCTGATCCGTCGTTACAGCGATACGCGCCGCTTACATCCTCTTTCCAGCAAGAACCTTTCGCTGGAGAGCGCTATCGACGAAGAAAGCGATTTGCTGGAACCGTTGCGCTCCCGGGCTGATTTGATCGTGGATACCTCGGAGATGTCGGTACATGAGCTGGCCGAAATGCTGCGCACACGCCTGCTGGGTAAGCGTGAGCGTGAACTGACCATGGTGTTCGAATCGTTCGGTTTTAAGCACGGTATCCCGATTGATGCTGACTACGTTTTTGATGTTCGCTTCCTGCCGAACCCGCACTGGGATCCGAAACTGCGCCCGATGACGGGTCTTGACCGCCCGGTTGCGGCCTTTCTCGATCGTCATACTGAAGTGCATAATTTTATCTACCAGACGCGCAGCTATCTTGAGCTTTGGCTGCCGATGCTGGAAACCAATAACCGCAGCTATCTTACCGTCGCGATTGGCTGTACAGGCGGTAAGCACCGCTCAGTTTATATAGCCGAGCAGCTCGCCGACTATTTCCGCTCACGTGGGAAAAACGTCCAGTCCCGTCACCGTACTCTGGAAAAGCGCAAATCATGACAGTCAGGCAAAACGTTGAAATCAAGAACAAGCTGGGCATGCACGCCCGCCCGGCCATGAAACTTTTTGAGTTGGTTCAGAGTTTTGACGCAGAAGTTCTCCTGCGTAATGAAGTCGGCACCGAGGCTGAGGCCAGCAGCGTTATCGCGCTGTTGATGCTGGACTCAGCCAAGGGCGGCCACATAGAAATCGAGGCCACAGGCCCGCAGGAAAAAGAAGCGCTGGCTGCGGTGATCGAGCTGTTTAACGCCGGTTTCGACGAAGAATAGCGGCTAATTCAGGGTTTCAGCGCAGCTTATTGCGCTGTAAAAAGCCCTCGCCGCCTAACTGCCGCATTTGCCGTAAAATCCACTGCTGCCGCTGACGAACGTAGGCAGAAGGCGCATCGGCGCGAAAGCGAATGGGATTTGGCAGCACTGCGGCCAGCAAGGCCGCTTCCGACATTGTCAGACGGCTGGCTGGCTTATGAAAATAACGCCGGGAAGCTTCCTCTACGCCAAAAACGCCGTGGCCGAACTCCGCGACGTTCAGATACACCGTCAGGATACGCCGCTTTGTCCAGACGGTTTCAATACCTACCGTTAGCCCCGCTTCCAGCCCTTTACGCACCCAGCTTCGTCCGTCCCATAAAAATACATTCTTGGCCGTCTGTTGCGACAACGTTGATGCCCCACGCAAGTGGCCATCCTCATTATCCAGTACAGACTGAATAGCCTGAACGTCGAACCCCCAGTGCGTGGGGAACTTCTGATCTTCAGAAGCGATGACCGCCAGCGGCATCCAGGGAGAAATGTCATCCATCCCTACCCAGTCAGAGTGAGCGACATAATCAAAATCACCGCTAAACCATGCACCGAACTGGCGCTCAATCATTACCGCAGAGAATGGAACAGGCATAAAAGAGAAAAGAACGATCCCTGCGATCCAAAGTCCGATAAGGCCTGATAAACCGGCAACGAGGCCGATCCTGATTTGTTGTAACCGCGTTCTCTTACGCTGACTCATAAAAATTTATCCATGACTATCTTATCAATTCCGCAAACCGTGATTGACGTTTACTCTTCCAGGCGCGGAGATAAACGCGTTCCAGCCCTTCGCTTTGGAAACGTTTGCATTGCATCATTAAGAACCCGGGCTTACAAATGCCTCATTTGCTTCAATCACTTCCGCGCTTCAGGAATCGGTTCCATTACCAAAACGAACCTTAAAATGTAACCGGTTAGTCCATAGCCCAGGCACGGCCGGCCCTTAATAATAGATTCACAGTACTTATAAATACCGTAAGTTAGCTTTTATTAATTCAATCTTAAAGACGACTTTAACGCGCAAAGTTATCGAAACAGGGGTTTCCAAATGACTCCGGAATGCGCCCTGAATTAATAGCAAGAGGCTTAGCAATACCTTAAATTAATTGCTCAATCCTTTCATTTGTTTCGCTTATCGGACCACTGGATACCGTTTCGACCGGGAGACCCCCATCTCACAAAAATAATATGTTTTACAGAGAGTTAATAATTAGCAATTTCATGAGAAATTCTTTTAGCATTACTGCTAGCGCTTAATGGAACCGGTTACGGTGAGACGTCAATCTAAACCAGACAAAAAGTGGCACAATAGTACATATTTTGAGCAATAACACCGATAAATTCATTCCGTGCTTGACTGTATCACCAAATTAATGTTTTCTGTTTGGAAACGCCGCTCTACTTCACACATTTTAATGAATCTTGTAACATGTGAAGTAGGATTTGCTAAGGTAGTTCCTGAGCGTTTTACCCAATACCGCGCCTGTGCTTTTAAACTCTTAATCTAAGAACAGCACAGGTAACCACTTTCCCTGGTGTTGGCGCAGTATTCGCGCACCCCGGCTTCGGTCGGGGTCATTTTTTTCCCGCTACCGCAACCCACTCTCGCAGTACAGCAACATCGTTTCGCCACTCCTGCTTTAGCTCATCGATCCATTCCTGCACGTTGTCCCACCATGCCGGCAGTTCCGGACTTTGAATCTGTTTTGCCAGCTGCTGTAAATGAACCAGCCCAACCGATCCCGCTGCACCTTTGATTTTATGGCCTTCTTCCGCAATCCCTTTCTGATCGCGCGCGGTCATATTGAGATCCAATACTTCCAGGTAACCTGGCATCATTTGTTCAAACATTTCCAGACTCTGCACAATCAGCTGCGGACCCACCAGTTCAATATATTGCTCCAGCATGGCGACATCCAGTAAACCTAATTTCTTCTCGTCCACTTTTCCCTCCTGAGGGTGTTGCGCATCCTGCTGTTGAAAATCCCAATATTTTTTAATGGTCGCTGTCAGTGCCGGTACGGACAGGGGCTTACTTAAGACGTCGTCCATGCCCGCATCCAGATACTCTTTCTTGTCCTTGAGCACGTTCGCCGTGAGTGCGACCAGCGGCGGTAAAGAACGATTCGCATAGCGACGGTGAATTTCACGGGCAACGTCCAGCCCGGTCATATCGGGTAACTGAATATCCAGTAAAACCAGATCGAATTCGTCAGAGTCAAACAGCGCCAGCGCCTCTTCACCCGTCATGGCAACCTCAACGCTGTTGCCGAGCTTCTCCAGAACGGAACGCGCAACCACTACGTTGAGCTCAATATCTTCCACCAGCATCACGTGCAGTGCAGGCAGCGGCATATCGTCTGCCGGTTGTTCGTCTTCCTGCAATTCCCCGACGCGTGGCGCGTTGATTGTCAAAGTGAAGCAGGACCCCTTACCCGGCGAGCTGCGTACGCTGATATCACCACCCATACTTTGCGCCAGACGACGAGAGACGGCCAGCCCAATGCCTGTTCCGGTCGCGGGTTTGCCGCCGTGCTGGTCTTTCACCTGATAATACATGGCAAAGATTTTATCCTGCTCGTCCTGGGGAATGCCCATCCCTGAATCTTCCACCTCAAACCGCAGGCAGTCTTCGCTCTGATAATTGACCCGCACGATAATGTTGCCCTGCTGAGTAAATTTCACCGCGTTGCCAATCAGGTTCCACAGGATTTGCCGCAGGCGAGTGCCGTCAGTGATGATTTTATGCGGCAGTGGCAGCTGCGGTTCGAGGACAAATCTGAGTCCTTTAGGCTGTACCAGCAGGCCGGAAAGGTTCTCCAGATCGGCGAGGAAGCCCGTGAAATCAATCGGTTGATTATCTAACTGCACTTTGCGGCGTTCGATTTTATCCATCTCAATCACGTCATTAAAAATATTGCCGAGCGTGATGGCGGAGACATGAATAGTTTTCAGGTATTTTTGCTGTTCCTGATTGAGTTCGGTGTCCAGCAATATGCGGCTCAGACCGACGATGCCATTAAGCGGCGTACGAAGCTCGTGACTGATCGTAGAGATAAAAGTGGTCTTCTCCCTGCTGGCGTTCTCTAAAGCGTCCTGGTAGCGCTTACGCTCGGTTATATCGCGCCCGAAGCCCATCAGCCCACTGCGTTTGCCAACACGGTCGTAATACGGCACTTTACGGATCTCAAAGCAGGCTTTACGTCCGTCAGGATATTGCAGCCATTGCTCATAGGTGAGAGAGACGTTGTGGCGGAAGACTTTTTCGTCAGTTTCCAGCACCTTAGTAGCGGCATCTTTATCGTAGACATCGTGCGGGGTCAGGCCAATCAGCTGACGCTCGCTTTTACCAATCAGCAGCTCCATCGCGCGATTGCAGCCGGAAAACTGTTGGTCAATATTGCGATAGAAAACCAGGTCTGGCGACGCATCAAGGAACGAACGCAGGAAAGAAGATTGCTGCTCCAGCTCTATCTGCGCCTGTTCGCGCCTGGCCATCTCCTCGGTGAGCTTATCCATCACCTGTAAACGCGCTTTTTCCGCTTTGATACGGTCAGCGATCTCCTGGTTCAGTTGGGTGATGTTCTCTTTCATCTGCTGGTTAAGTTCCAGATCGCGATGGCGCATCTCTTCCAGCTTGTCCACCAGCCTTGAAAGGCGCTGTCGGGACTCCTCAAGCTGTTCGACCACCACCGAGAGGAAATAAACCGCCCAGGGCGTGATCAGCAGGCCGAAAAAGACCGAGCGCACCATGTCGATGCTTTCGACATGCCCGCGTAACACCATGGTGACAGCCATCTGGACGATCATCGCCAGCACCACCAGCGCCGAGGCCAGCAGCAGGGAGAAGCGTACCAGACCGAGTTTTACCATCAGGTCGACGTAATACTGGGCTAACAGACGAATTTGTTTCATAAAAGATTCCTTCAGACCGGTATCGCCAATCATACCGTAAAAGCCTAAAAGGCCAACTTTGCTGGCATCGGGACTGGCTGCACCGGTTCGGTGCAGCACCGAATGACATTGACTGATTACGCACTCAGCGGACGCAATATCAGAGGCCAGCAAAAATCGACTTTCAGCACAAACGGAATACACATTCCCCGAGACAATTCGCCTTTTTAAGGCTAAGGCTAAGCGTTTCCGGCAGGGCATAAACAGAACGGCCTTGCTCAGAGGCAAAGCTTGATATAGTACGAATACAACACAGGAAAAGCGGCATTCCAGCTGGCCTGGCAAAGCAAAAGTTGCTATCTCATTCACTGCTTTTGACGCTTAAAACATTTCGTGGCTACGTTGTAAAAAGCCCCCCGTTAACTCATTCCATTAATTGCATAATCTGTGCCGTAGTTTTCATAACAAATTGCATTTCTACCTAATGCATTTCATAGCGATGCCCTGTTTGTGGCCATTACACCTCGCTTATTCATCGCATAAAAATTCACATTAACCGACAATTTAATCACACCATGCCTGATTAATTTTACTAATGATGAAGCGTGGTTTAATTCAAATAAGCCACATCCTTAAAAACAGTTCTTTTCAGTAAGTAACCCCATTTTCTTAGCATTTTCTGCTACCAATAACCCCAGCACCAGCATGGTGCAGAGATTTGCCGCCTGCACTACAGTGAGACAGCTCACACTTCCCGCCTGTCGGGTGGCGAAACTCTCGACATTAAAAACAGTAACAAATACTTATTATTCAAAAAGATAAACCAATGAGATGGCCTAAAAGGCTCCGTAAGGACGCTATTTGACCTGAGTTCGCTTTCCCGATAAGTTGGAAATCCGCTGGATGCGTTCCTGACGGGCCAGTGTCTCGGCATATCTATGCAGCAAGAAGACTCCCTCAAGAAGCAAGTTACCTCCAGGTAAGAGAGCCGGAAATCAGAGCAGTCCCACACAGGACGCCATTAAAAGGCGGGGTCATGCCCGGCAAAACGGCAGCCGCCAACAGGCGGTCAGGAAAAACGATACAGAGCCTGGGCGACCCAGCTGCATTCTGTGCTTGAAATAACGTAGGTAATGTCAAAAGAAGTTTAAGGAGGCCCGCAATGTCCAATCCAAAACCTTATCCCTATGGCCTGTACGATCCCTCTAAAGACAGCGATAGCTGCGGCGTGGGCTTTATTACACGTAAGGACGGCGAGCAGACTCATGAGATCCTTCAGATGGCGCACAGCGCGCTTTGCACGGTCCCTCACCGCGGCGGTATGTCGGCGGAAGGCGTGGGTGATGGTGCTGGGGTTAACGTGGATATCTCCCTGCACTTCTTTCGCAAGATTACCGGCCAGCCACTGATTACCGGCCGTTTCGGCGTGGGTAACTTCTTTGTTTCCAAAGACAGCGAGCTGCGCGCCAACGGTGAACGCCTGGTAGAAGAAACGCTGGCTACTTACGGCCTTGGCGTCATTTTAAAACGCGAAATGCCGCTGGATGTCAGCGTACTGCGCCCGGCCGCCATTCAGTTTCAGCTGCCCATCGTGCAGTGGATTTTCAGCGCGCCTCAAGACGTTGTCGATCAAAATGATTTCGAGAAACGCATCTACCGTGCGTTGCTGGATATCGAAGCGCGCGCCTTTACCGAGAGCGATTTTGGCGGACTTTATCCGCTTTCCCTTTCTTCTCGTACCCAGGTTTTCAAGGCGCGCCTGAACTCAAATGAAGTGATTCCTTACTTCAAAGATCTGACCGATCCGGATCATCAGATACGCGGGCTGTTCTTCCATACTCGCTTCTCTACCAATACCGATCCGCATACGACGATGGCTCAGCCGTTCCGCCTGATGGCACATAACGGCGAGCTGAATACCGACCGTAAAAACCGCATCGCGGAATCGGCGCTGGCGCTGGCACGCGGTAAAAAAATCGTGCGGCCAAAAGGCCAGTCAGACAGCTCCCGTCTGGATCAGAGTATCCACAGCCGTCTGATGGAAGATAACCTTGATTTGATCAACGCCGTGGTATCCATGATGCCACCCGCGTGGGAAAACGACGATACGCTGTCGGAAGACGTCCGTGCGATGCTGGAATACTTCTCTTTATATGAAGAGAAAAATGATGGCCCTGCCGCGCTGATCTTCGGCAACGGTGAAATCATCGGCGCTCGTCTTGACCGTCTGGGCCTGCGTCCACTGCGTTCTGTTGAGACAGCAGACTATATCGGCGCGATGTCTGAAGCAGGCCAGATTGCCTTCCCACCAGAAAGCGTTCTGCGTCGTGGCCGTATCGAAGCGGGCGGGATGCTCTATTACGATCACAGCGAAAAACGCAGCTATACCACGCTCGAAGCGCTGGAGAAGCTGGCGAAAGAGAAAGATTATCCGTCTCTGCTGGAACAGGCACGCGTCACGTTGCAGGAGCTGCCCATCGTGCCCGCAGAAAAGCAGGGCTCGCCGCTGCGCTACCGTGGCGACCTGAAAACCTATCAGCGCTTTGTGGCTTACTACTATAACCAGGAAAGCTTCAAGTTCATGATGGACCCGATGCTGAACACCGGCGCGGAGAAGATCTCGGCAATGGGTTACGGCAACGCCATCAACGGCCTGTCCGATCACGAAGGCGGCATGGCGCACTATTTCTCGCAGCGCTTTGCTCAGGTGACTAACCCACCGTTAGACTCGATTCGCGAAATCGATGGCATGACGCTGCGCGTAGCGTTAGGCGCTAAACCGCATCTGGGCCGCAGCAAAGGCCGTCAGATCGTTGTGCCTACGCCGATCCTGACCCATCTGGATATGCTGCAACTGCGTGAGCAAAAAGTGGCGCCTTACGCACGCTTTGAAATGCTTTATGTCCCTGTTGTCGGCACCGATGCACAAAGCCGTGCCGCCAACGCAGACGCGCTGGAAAAAGCCATTGATGACCTTGCTCAGCAAGTTGTGGACTTTGCCCGTGAGCAAGGCGGCATTGCGGTTTTGACCGACCGCCATATCTCTTCCACGCATGCCGGGATCCCGATGCTGCTGATGGTTTCTGCCATCAATCAGCGTTTGGTACAGGAAGGTTTGCGCCTGGACGTCTCTCTGGTTGTGGAAAGCGGTCAGAGCATCTCTTCGCACCATATTGCTGCGGCGCTCGGCTTCGGTGCTTCGGCAATTTATCCGCTGGGCGTACAGATGCGTGCAGAAGAGAAATTTGGTGAAGGCGAAGAAGGCAACAAGGCCTTCAAGCGCTACGCCAAAGCGGCTGAAAAAGCGCTGATGAAAACCATGGGTAAAGTGGGCCTCTGTACGGTGGAAAGCTACAGCTGCGGCGAATTCTTTGAGCCTAACTTCCTGAATACCGACGATCCGGTATTGAAGAAATATTTCCCGAATATCAAGACGCCGGTGGGTGGTGCAGGCTTCGCCACTATTGCCCAGATGGCCGTCGACTGGCATCAAAGCGCGCTGAGAATTCAGGGTGAGTCCGAAGTGCCATTGTTGGGTCTGTTTAAAGAACGTGCGGAGGGTGCGGGCCACTCATACGGCACTATCGCAGTACGTACCTTCATTGATATGACCGAGCAGCCGGTACGCTTCGCCGACAAACCACGTGAAGAAGATCGGTTTATCCGCCTGATGACGCTGGCCAAGCTTGATAACGCCTTCAGCATCAAACCGGAGTCGTTTGCTGACAGCAGCTTTGAACGTATCCCGAACGCGGTGATCGACAGCTTTACCATCACGCCTGACTATCGCGAATTCTCCAGCCAGATGCATGAAGAACGTAAACGTCGTCCGGCCGCGCTGCGCGATATCCTGACCTTCCCTGCCGATCTGACCCACGTGGACAGTGAAGCGGAATTTGCCCGCAAACTGGGCCGCTATTCTTTGATTAATAACGGCTTTGCCGTACGCGGGCTGATTTGTGAAGCAACCGACGCCAGCGCCGGTCATTTTACGCTGCGCCTGTCCGATTCCATTCAGGGGCTGAAAGCTGAGAATGAACGCCTTGCCGCTCTTTCCGCCGCATTGAAAAGCCGCTTCGGTGAGGAAATTGCCAGCGGTGAGATTACGCCAGACGGCCTGCAAATTACCGCGCTGGGCAAAGCGGCAGACTATTTGTCGCGGATCTTTACCGCTGCGCCTTCACTGCCGCTAAGTGAAATCCAGCCCGCCAGCGAAATTACCCGCACCTTCGCTTCCGGTGCGATGAGTCATGGCGCACTGGTTGCGCCGGCTCACGAAGCGGTAGCGCACGGCACCAACATGGTTGGCGGCATGAGCAACTGCGGCGAAGGCGGCGAACACTATTCGCGTCATGGAACGATCCGCGCCTCACGCATTAAGCAGCTGGCTTCCGGCCGCTTTGGCGTCTGGGCGGCATACCTCGCCGATCCGATGCTGGAAGAGTTAGAAATTAAGATCGGTCAGGGTGCAAAACCGGGTGAAGGCGGCCAGCTGCCTGCGCCAAAAGTAACGGTGGAAATCGCCGCGGCTCGTGGCGGTACGCCTGGCGTTGAGCTGGTTTCACCGCCGCCGCACCACGACACCTATTCCATTGAAGATCTGGCGCAGCTGATCCATGACTGCAAAGCCGCTCGCGTGCGCGTCATTGTGAAACTGGTTTCTTCCGAAGGCATTGGCACCATTGCTGTCGGCGTGGCAAAAGCAGGCGCGGATGTGATCAACGTCGCGGGCAATACCGGCGGTACAGGTGCGGCGTCCGTTACCAGCCTGAAATATACCGGCCGCGTGGCGGAAATCGGCATCGCGGAAGTTCACCAGGCACTGTGCGCTAACGGCCTGCGTGAAAAAGTGCAGCTACGCTGTTCAGGCGCGCAGCAAACCGGCAGCGACGTGGTGAAATCAGCGCTGCTGGGCGGCGACAGCTTCGAATTCGGCACCACTGCATTGATGATGCTGAAATGTGTGATGGCGAAAAACTGTAACGTGAAATGCCCGGCCGGCCTGACGACCAACGCCGAAGCTTTTGATGGCGATCCGCGTCAGCTGGCACAGTATTTCATCAACGTGGCTCACGAAGTGCGTGAGATCCTCGCTCGCCTCGGTTTGCGTTCTCTGCGCGAAGCGCGTGGCCGCTCCGATCTGCTGCACCTGATGGATCACCCACTGGAAGTGGGCAGACTGGATTTGCGCGCCATGCTCACCGTGGTCCCAGAACTGAAAATTGCTCATCCGGTTTATCTGGAAAAAGATTTCGAACTGGACGACAGCTGGCTAACTCAGTTGACCAACGCGCTGGTCGATCAGGGCAGCGAGACGCTTGAGCTGGGTAACGGCGCAACGCTGAACAACCGCAACAAAAGCGTTGGCGGACAGCTGGCGATTGATATCGAACGCATGCTGAACCACAAGCTCGACGCGCGTCAGCTGAAGGCCATGCCTGCCGTCCTGAGTGACGATCGCGGTCGTCACTATCTGGCACCCGCCACGGTCAGGATTGCGACCGCCGGCTCAGCAGGCCAGTCTTACGGCGTATTCTGCAACGACGGCATGCAGCTGCAACATTACGGCACCTGTAACGATGGCGTAGGTAAAGGCCAGTGCGGTGGCGAAATCGTGGTGATGTCGCCAGGCGGCGGCTCGCAGGATGCGGAAGGCAACGTGCTGATTGGTAACTTTGCGCTGTTCGGTGCCACCGGTGGGCGTCTGTTTGTTCAGGGTCAGGCTGGCGACCGTTTTGCGGTGCGTAACTCAGGTGCCACGGCTGTTGTTGAAGGCGTCGGCGATTTCTGCTGTGAATATATGACTAACGGCGCGGTGCTGAATCTGGGCACTTACGGCACCGGCTTCGGTAACGGCATGAGCGGCGGTTTCGCTTACCAGTACGATCCCTATGGATCGCTGGCAAAATCCGCAGCGGGAGATTCGGTGCTGTTCGGCTCGATCACCGACGACAACGAAATGGCAAAAGCCCATAAGCAGGCTGTGCTGACCATGCTGCACTGGCATCTGGAAGCGACCCACTCGCCGCGTGCTGCCTGGCTGCTGGCACACTGGGAAACCGAGTCTCAGCATTTCGTTTACGTGATGCCACGCTCGCTGCTGTTGTATCAGGACAGCGCCGAGATCCTCAAGGCAAAAGCGCGTAAAGATTTGCTGGAAGAGCTGTCTACAGCGCTGGCAGCGCATCAGGTTGCAAAATTTAAAGCGGCCTGGCGCAACAAGACCACCATCGCCAATGGTGCGGTACCGGCTTATGGAGCAACCGATACGCAGGAAATGTTCGTACTGCTCAATAACTACACCGTGCTGAGCTTTGCCCAGCAGCTGGCGCTCTCTCGCCTGCCGAAAGGCACTTCTGTTGAGAACGCAGCGGTAGAGAAAGCGGTGCGTAACCTGTTGATGACGGAAGATTTTGCGTTAATCAGCAAGCTACAGCGTCATGCTCGTTCAGCGATTGAAAACTACAGCGATGACGAACTGGCCTGCCTGATTGCGGCAAAACGTATGGCGGATTACAAGGCGGCACTGACGCAGCGTAATATCCGCTCCATGGATAGCCTGGCGACTTATGGCTGGATCATTTATCAGGATGCGCGTAACCGCGAAGTGTTAGGCGGACTGCCTGATTTTGAGGAACTGTTTGCCCGTGCCGCGCTGCCAGAGATTGCCGCTGCCGTTGGCAAATTATCCTGAGTAAATGAAACGACTTTCTAAAGAACATAACGAAACGGGACTGAGTACGGATAACCCATGAAAATTCCTTATATTCCTGAAGACGCGCCATTTAATGGCGATCAGAAATACTGGCTGGCAGGTTTCCTTGCCGGACTGCATTCACGCCTGCTGGTGTTGGAAGATCGCCCACAGGTCGCTGGTGCTACTGGCGCAGCAACCACAACACAGCTGCATATCCTGTTTGGCTCGCAAACCGGAAATGCCGAAGCGCTGGCCCAAACGGCGGCCAAATCTGCGCGCGATCAGGGGCTGGTCCCTGTGGTACAGGCGCTGGGCGAAGTCGATATCGACGTGTTTGCCACGATGCGTCACGTGCTGGTTATCACCTCAACCTATGGCGAAGGCGAAATGCCTGATAATGCTCAGCTGTTCTGGCAGGCGATCTCCGCCAGTACCGCGCCGCGTCTGGAGCAGATGAACTTTGCCGTGCTGGCGATTGGCGATACGGGTTACGACGGATTTTGTCAGGCCGGTAAGTTTATCGATATGCGTCTGGAGCAATTGGGTGCTAAGCGTCTGGCCGATCGTATCGATTGTGATATCGATTATGAAGAGCCTTCGCACCAGTGGCTGGTGGGTTCCATGCCGCAGTTTGCCGCCAGCGCAGGCAGCAGCGGCAAAGCACTCGAAAACCGTCCTGAAGCGCCGGTCATTCCAGGCAGCAATAAACAGAATCCTTACGCCGCAGCGTTAATCACCAACAAGCGGCTCTCCGGTGCGGAGTCGGACAAAGATATCCGTCACTTTGAGTTTGATTTAACCGACAGCGGATTGACCTATGAAGCGGGCGATGCGCTGGGCGTGATCCCGGTTAACGATCCGACACTGGTCAACTTACTGCTGTCACAGCTGAATGCAGACTATGACACGCCGGTCTCTGGCTTTGATCGAAGCCTGGGCGATTTACTGACTTACCAGTTTGAGATCTCAGAACCTTCCCGCAAGCTGATTGAGTGGGTCGGCCAGAACACCACGAATCAGGAGCTGCGCCACGTACTACAGCATGATGATAAAGATGCGATGGGCGTTTGGCTGTGGGGTAAAGATTCTCTGGATCTGCTGCAGCTGGAACTGGCGCGTACGCTGAGCATTCCTGAATTTGTCGCATTACTGCGTCCTTTACAGCACCGTGCTTATTCAATTTCTTCCAGCTCTAAAGCGCATCCTAATCAGGTGCATCTGACCATCGCTTCCGTGCGTTATCACAGCGGTGGGCGTGCCCGTAACGGTGTCTGTTCAACTTATCTGGCCGAGCGTGTGGGGCGGGGTGAAAAACCGGCTATCTTTATTTCGCCGAATAAAGCTTTCCGCGTTCCTGCCAACAACGACGCGCCGCTAATTATGATCGGGCCAGGCACGGGTATCGCGCCTTTCCGTGCCTTCTTGCAGGAACGCCAGGCAACGGGTGCTAAAGGTAAGAACTGGCTGTTCTTTGGCGATCAGCGTCTTGAGCACGATTTTATCTATCAGGATGAGCTGCAAGGCTGGCAGAACAACGGTCTTCTGACCCGACTGGATCTGGCATTCTCCCGCGATCAGGCTAAAAAGATTTACGTGCAAAATCGCATGCTGGAACAGGGTGCTGAGCTGTATGCCTGGTTGCAGGAAGGTGCATACTTCTATGTTTGCGGCGATGCATCGCGAATGGCAAAAGATGTGGATAAAGCTTTGTATCAGGTGATCACACAGTTCGGCGGACTTTCTGCTGAACGTGCTGCCGACTACGTCGACCAGTTGAAGAAAGAGAAACGCTACCTGCGTGACGTTTACTAAGCCCGGTGACTGGCAGCTGCGGCTGTCAGTCATTAGCCGCTTTACTCAAGATATCTGACCACTTTTGCCGGATTACCCATTGCGACAGCGTAATCCGGCACATCAGTTCTGACCACGCTGCCTGCGCCGATAACGGCATGCCTGCCGACGGTGACGCCTTTAAGAATAATGGCCCCCATTCCTATCCATGCATGCTCTTTAATGTGCACCGGCCTTACAATGATGCGCGAAGCTTCATCCTTGAGTCCACGTCCTGTACAGGGATGGCCATCACTGTCCATCAGCGTAACGTTAGGGCCGAAAATCACATTGTCCTCAATCGTGACACGTTGATAAGCCACGATTGCCGTACCTTGCAGCACAACATTGTTTCCAACCACAATATTGCCTGCTTCCCGCTCGTTCAGCTTCACGATGGTGAACTTAAGCTTGCCACAATGAAATGCCAACCTGTCGACTGACTCCATATAAACGCCATGGCCTGTTACAATCTTTTTTTCAAAGTCCCCGAGGTCAATAACGTCCTTTCGGTAAATGTCATCTTTGACCCAGGTTAACGTAATATCAGGCACGCCAGAAATAGTAACATCCGTCGGCAAATCCGTGCAAAATTTATAAGCTGTAGAGTCAGGACTGATATAAATATTTTCGTATAAAGGCATCATTACCTTCCTGGTTTTGATCGGCATACTGACGAATAACTTTATTAAGCGAAAACTTACTCTCACCTAAATCGCACCCGTAAAAAGAGGTTTGCCATAGCTGATATTTTTGATGGATTTTCTTTCCGGCCGTTTCGGAATCATTTTTATGATCCTGAACGAGTTTATCATGAGGAAAATGTATCGAGCAGAGACGCCTGTTCACAATGAACCGGTTATTTTGCATAAAAAGCCTGACGCCTAAATCAACATCTTCACCGCCCCAACAGTTAAAAGCCTCATCAAAAAGCCCGGCATTCATCAACGCTTTTTTTTCTGCCGAGACATGGCACGTCCAGAAAATATCAAAAGGCGCGGGCCAGCTGGAAACATTATAACCAAACTCGTTATATTGATTTTGCCTGATGTCCAGGGCATTCATTTTTTCCAGCATGTCTATCGCGCCACTGACATTATCAGATGACACCAGCGAGGAGATGTCAGCCATCATGGCTTCTTCCACTTCAAAGCCATAAACGTAGCCAATGCAAACGGCCGGCACGAGACTGTCATGATGCAGCTTCAAATGCAGAGATAAAGCATCCTGATGAAGTAATACGCCAGCATCCGTAAAGACGATATATTTTCCTTCTGCGGCTGTAATGCCAATATTTCTTGCTTTCCCGGCTCGAAAACCCTTATCAGGCTGCCAGTAATAGCGAATATTTAACCGTTCTTTGTAGTCGGCGCAGAGTATCTCAGTATTATCACTGCCGCCATCATCAACGACAATAACTTCGAACGCATTTTTATTGAGCGACTGATTGACCAGTGCCTCAAGACTCTTTTTAAGTAAATCCTTTCGATTATAGGTAGGAATAATGACGCTTATTTTTATTTCCATTATGGCAATACCTTATGTCCTTTGAAGGAGTTCCTTCAAAAAAAGATTATTGACGATAAAAGAGAAGCGCAGAAACATTAGTAATTTTTAATAATTAGTTCAACAAATTTACGTTACCGACCGCGTGTTTATTATTAAAGATTGATCAAAATCAATACAGATAATTTTACTGACAATTTCGGACGCTATAATTATTCAAAAACCTTAAAGTAACCAAAAACGGCCAATATATAATAAAGATATTTCCTGATTAAATAGCGTTACCGGACAGCCTCCCCGCTAATTTTAGCGCCGGAAGATTTATCGCAGGCAAAAAAAAACCAGCCCGTTGGCTGGACTGGTTTTTAGCACTATTTCACGACGCGTAATGCCGGACGTCCACCGCGTGGCGGCGGGTCGTCAGGATTATCATCATCGCTCTGCTCGCTGTCATCAGGGCGATCGCCATCAATCACTGACATCACCGTTTCGGGTGATTCATCCTGGTCTGCGGGATTGTATTCCCCGGCAGCTTCATAGACTGGTTCAGGCTCAAACATAGTGCCCGCACCGTTTTCACGCGCGTAGATAGCCATTACCGCTGCAAGCGGAACGGTAACCTGACGAGGTACACCACCAAAGCGGGCGTTAAACGTCACCTCATCGTTACCGAGTTCCAGGTTGCCGACGGCACGTGGCGCGATATTCAGAACGATCTGCCCATCGCGTGCGTACTCAAGCGGCACCATCACACCCGGCAGATTGATATCGACCACCAGGTGTGGCGTCAATTGGTTATCTAACAGCCAGTCATAAAATGCCCGTAACAGATAAGGACGACGAGCGGTTAATTGCGACATTTCCATGGTAATCAGCCCCGCGTATGCAGGCGCATTTCACGTTCCGCTTCCGTCAGGGAAGCGAGGAAGGAATCACGCTCAAAGACGCGCGTCATATAGCCTTTCAGCTCTTTAGAACCTGCGCCAATCAGTTCAATGCCCATCTGCGGCAGACGCCACAGCAGCGGTGCCAGGTAGCAATCTACCAGGCTGAACTCTTCGCTCATGAAGAACGGCGTACGGGAAAACAGCGGAGCGATTGCCAGCAGCTCTTCACGCAGTTGCTTGCGTGCAGCTTCTGCTTCCTGCGCCGTACCGTTCTCAACTTTACGCATCAGGCTGTACCAGTCCTGCTCAACACGGTGCATCATCAGACGGCTTTCACCGCGAGCAACCGGGTAAACAGGCATTAATGGCGGATGCGGGAAGCGCTCATCAAGGTATTCCATGATGATACGAGATTCGTACAGTGTCAGTTCGCGATCGACCAGCGTCGGGACAGTACGGTACGGATTGAGGTCAATCAGATCCTGGGGCAGGCTATCCATTTCTACCTGCTCGATCTCTACGCTGACACCTTTTTCCGCCAGCACGATACGTACCTGATGGCTAAAAATATCAGACGGACCAGAAAACAGCGTCATTACCGAACGTTTGTTGGCAGCGACAGCCATGTAAACCTCCAAGTTTATCCAGAAAATTACTGCGCAAGCCCGCCACGCGGCGAACAACCTGCTTAATAAAAAGCCAGTAGCAGCGACAAAGCCAAAGCAAACCTGGTCAGGTACACCTGCATCACCGCCCTGCTAATGGGCACAAAGTGACACACAGTTTATCAGATTTCAGACAGCTTGTGGGGGCAGGAATAAGGATTTGACGGGAAAATGCGAAAGCCCGTCGCGTTTTGTTGCTGTGGTAAGAAAAAAGGCAAGAAAAAAACCCGGTGCAAGCACCGGGTTTTTCGATAATTGACGCTGCCGAAGCAGAGTAAATTAACGTTTGGAGAACTGTGGACGGCGACGTGCTTTACGCAGACCGACTTTCTTACGTTCAACCTGACGCGCATCACGAGTAACGAAGCCAGCTTTACGCAGTTCGCCACGCAGTGACTCGTCGTATTCCATCAGAGCGCGGGTGATACCGTGACGGATCGCACCAGCCTGACCAGAAATACCACCACCTTTAACGGTGACGTACAGATCGAATTTACCAACCAGATCCAGCAGTTCCAGCGGCTGGCGAACTACCATGCGGGCAGTTTCGCGACCGAAGTACTGTTCCAGAGAACGCTGGTTGATTACGATGTTACCACTGCCCGGCTTGATAAATACGCGAGCGGTAGAGCTTTTGCGGCGACCAGTGCCGTAGTTTTGATTCTCAGCCATTGCCTGTAATCCCGATTAAATGTCAAGAACTTGCGGTTGCTGTGCCGCATGGTTGTGCTCGTTGCCCGCGTAAACTTTCAGTTTACGGTACATAGCACGACCCAGCGGGCCCTTTGGCAGCATGCCTTTAACCGCGATTTCAATCACACGCTCAGGACGGCGAGCAATCATCTCTTCGAAGGTCGCTTGCTTGATACCACCGATGTGGCCAGTGTGATGATAGTAAATCTTATCAGTACGCTTGTTACCGGTTACGGCAACTTTCTCAGCGTTCAGAACGATAATGTAATCACCGGTATCAACGTGCGGAGTGTATTCCGCTTTGTGCTTACCGCGCAGACGACGGGCCAATTCGGTCGCTAAACGACCTAAAGTTTTGCCTGTCGCGTCAACAACATACCAGTCACGTTGGACGGACTCTGGCTTAGCTGTAAAAGTTTTCATCTAAAAGCTTACCCAAATTAAGTTACACGTTGGTGAAATCCCAAACGCTTGAATAAACGGTTGAGGCTCACACGACCATCTCGACCAGCAAGCCCACCCCTTCGGATAGAGTTACTGGAACACAAAGAGTTTTGGGAAAAAAACCTTTGCTGTAACGTGGGGTCGCAAGATTATAGAGAAGTCGCCCGCAAAGCGCGACCCCTTTTTACAATTAAATGCGCCCTGCTGCCCTGAATTTTCTTGTCTCAGGGCAGATGCGACAGCTTCAGGTACTCCTCGCTTTGCATCTCCTGGAGACGCGAGACGCAGCGCTGATATTCAAACTTCAGTCGCGCGCCCTGGTAGATCTCAAACAGCGAGGCCTCCGCAGAGACTACCAGCTTAACGTGCCGCTCGTAAAACTCATCGACCAGCGCCAGAAAACGCCGGGCCTGATCTTCCGTTTTATAAATCATCACCGGCACGTTAAACAGCAGCACGCTGTGGAAGCGGCGCGACAGTTCAATGTAATCGTGCTGGCTGCGTCCTTCGCCGCACAGCGTCAGGAAATCCATGGCGACTACCCCATCCGCCACGCCCAGCGTCGGCATTTTACGATGATTAATGTCGAGAACCGGTTTTTCTGTGCGGCTTTCACCTGAAAGCGCAATAAACAGACGATCCATCTCCTGCGTCGTCTCGTCGTTTAGCGGCACTTTCCACAGGTGGGCAGAGGTCAACGTACGCAAACGATAGTCAATTCCGGCATCAACATTCATGATGTCGCAGTGCTGTTTAATCATTTCAATGGCCGGCAGGAAGCGTGCGCGCTGGAGGCCGTTGCGATAAAGCTCGTCCGGTGGAATATTGGAAGTGGCGACCAGAGTAATTCCACGGGCAAACAATGCTTCCATCAAGGTACCCAGCAGCATCGCATCGGTAATATCAGAGACAAAGAATTCATCAAAGCACAACAGGTCAGTTTCGCTTTTGAAACGATCGGCGACAATTTGTAGCGGATCGCTTTGTCCTTGCAGGCCCGTGAGTTCCTGATGCACGCGCAGCATAAAACGATGGAAGTGCAATCGCTGCTTACGCTCGCCAGGAATTGCCTGAAAAAACATATCCATCAGCCAGGTTTTTCCTCGCCCTACGCCGCCCCACATATAGAGCCCGCGAACCGGTGTTAACGACGCGTTTTTACTCTTTCCCATCAGCTTATTCAGCTTGCCAAACAGCCCTTTTGCAGGCGGTTCCGCCTCCGGGCTGGCGCGGGTTAGCGCCTGATAAATCCCGTCCAGACGGGTTATTGCTTCACGTTGAATATCATCCGGCCGGAACGACCCATTTTCCAGTGCCTGCTGATAGCGCTGCACAGGTGACTTCGTTTGCATAGATTCACATTCCCTGAAATATTTGGTGCGTCAGGCTGTTGATTGTCGAAAAAAAGCTCGTTCTACACTAAGCGATGCAGCCTCAGGATTCCACTTCCGTAAGATTAGCGGTTATAGTGACGGGTAATGAATCGGCAACAGCCGGACGTTACTACGGAACAACAGAAGACAACACGGGAGTTATTATGACCTGGGAATACGCGCTTATTGGGTTGGTAGTTGGGTTAATTATCGGCGCTCTGGCCATGCGTTTTGGTAATAAAAAACTGCGGGAACAGCGTAGCCAGCAGTATGAACTGGAAAAAACAAAGGCTGAACTGGCCGATTATCGTGAAGAGCTGACCAGTCACTTCGCGCAAAGCGCTGAGCTGCTGGATAACATGGCGCGCGACTATCGCCAGCTTTATCAACATATGGCAAAAGGCTCTAATGACCTGCTGCCTAATCTGCCGGGCGAAAAAAATCCTTTCGCTTATCAGCTGACCGAATCTGAAGCTGACAACGACCAGTCACCGGTACAGATGCCGCGTGATTATCCTGATTCAGCGACCGGCCTGCTTCGCAGCGACCGTGCGACTCACGAAAAATAATCAGACTTAAGGGCGCTATGCGCCCTTTTTGCTGCCTGAATTCTGACGATTTGTTAAAATGACTGCGTAGCAGTACTAACCACTGAGTAACCTTTCCTTTCCTGGTAGCGAGAACGTTTGCGATGAAGAAAAAATCCTTACTGTTAAGTGCATTAGCCTTGAGTATTGGTATGAGTCTTGCCCCGCAGGCGTTAGCTACGCTTCCGGCACAAATTCAGGGACAGGCCGTCCCCAGCCTTGCCCCTATGCTGGAAAAAGTCCTGCCTGCGGTTGTGAGCGTGCATGTTGAAGGTACCCAGACGCAGGCGCAGGAAATCCCTGAGCCGCTGAAACGCTTTTTTGGTCAGCAGGATCAAGGCAACGAACAGCCGCAGCCGTTTGAAGGTTTGGCTTCCGGCGTGGTGATTAACGCTGAAAAAGGCTATGTACTGACGAATAATCACGTCGTTAACGGCGCGAACAAAATTAGCGTGCAGCTGAGCGACGGCCGCGAATTTGACGCCAAACTGATTGGACACGACGAACAGACCGATATTGCGCTTATTCAGATCCCCGGCGCGAAAGGCCTTACCCAGGTCAACGTTGCCGACTCTGACCAGCTGAAGGTGGGCGATTTTGCCGTTGCGATCGGTAATCCGTTCGGGCTTGGGCAGACGGCGACATCCGGGATTATCTCAGCGCTGGGCCGTAGCGGTTTGAATCTTGAAGGTCTGGAAAACTTTATCCAGACCGATGCGGCGATTAACCGCGGTAACTCCGGCGGCGCGCTGGTGAACCTGAACGGGGAATTAATTGGCATCAACACCGCCATTCTTTCCTCAGCGGGCGGCAATATCGGTATTGGCTTCGCCATCCCGGCGAACATGGCAATGAATCTTGCGCAGCAGCTCATCGACTTTGGCGAAGTGAAGCGCGGCCAGTTGGGGATCAGAGGGACAGAAATGACCTCTGAAATGGCGAAAGCTTTTAACGTTGAGGCTCAGCGCGGCGCCTTCGTTAACGAGGTTTTACCAGGCTCAGCCGCAGCGAAAGCCGGTATTAAAGCGGGCGACATCATTACCATGCTGGATGGTAAACCGATTGATAGCTTTGCGGCGCTGAGAGTCAAAATCGGCACCACTGCCCCAGGCAAAGAGGTGAAGGTTGGATTGCTGCGTGAAGGCAAGCCACAGACGCTCGCCGTCAAGCTGGATACCAGCAGCCAGACGACCGCCAGCGCTGAATTGCTGACGCCTGCTCTGCAAGGTGCCACCCTGAGCGATGGCGCAGCGAAAGACGGCACTAAAGGCGTCAACGTGGACAGCGTGGAGAAATCAACGCCGGCCGAACAGTTTGGCCTGCAAAAAGGCGACGTCATTGTTGGGCTGAACCGTAGCCGCGTGGAGAACCTGGCTGAACTGCGCAAACTGCTGGCGGCAAAACCGACGTTGCTGGCGCTGAACATCATCCGCAATAATGAGAGTATCTACCTGCTTTTACGCTAAAACTGATGCGGACACCTGCGTGTCCGCTTAACTCATGCTATCCTGCCCAACGTTTATTCATTCAGCGTATAAAGCCATGTTTCCTAAACTCTTGCGTTCAGTGCTTCTTGGCCTTGTTGTGGCGGGCTTACTGCTGGCTGCTGTCCCTGCGTTACGCATCGGCAGCAATTTTATCATGGCCAAAGATGACAGTGCCGACCAGGCACCTGTTAGCTACAATCCGGCCGTGCGCCGTGCCGCGCCTGCGGTGGTGAATGTGTACAATCGCAGCGCTAACGCGTCGGCCGATAACCTGGAAATTCGCACCCTCGGTTCCGGTGTCATCATGGACGGTCGCGGTTATATTCTGACCAACAAGCACGTTATCAACGATGCCGATCAGATTATTGTCGCGCTTCAGGATGGCCGCATTTTTGAAGCCATGCTGGTCGGCTCCGATAGCCTGACCGACCTGGCCGTGCTGAAAATTACCGCCTCCGGCCTGCCTGTTATCCCGATCAATACCAGACGGATCGCCCATATCGGCGATTTGGTGATGGCGATTGGTAATCCTTACAATATTGGGCAAACCGTTACGCAGGGAATTATCAGCGCAACCGGCCGCGTTGGGTTAAGTCCTTCCCGTTATCAAAACTTCCTGCAAACCGATGCTTCAATCAACAAAGGCAACTCCGGTGGCGCGCTGATTAATTCTCTGGGCGAACTGATGGGTATTAACACGCTTTCTTTTGATAAAAGTAACGACGGTGAAACGCCTGAAGGCATCGGCTTTGCTATTCCTACCGCGCTGGCGGCAAAAATTATGGATAAGCTGATTCGCGACGGCCGGGTCATTCGTGGCTTTATTGGCATCAGCGGCCGTGAAATCCCGCAGGTTCATGGACAGAATCCGGGTATCGATCACGTTCAGGGGATTGTCGTAACCAATGTGGCGCAGGGTGGACCTGCCGCGAAGGCTGGCCTACAGGTCAATGATGTGATCACCAGCGTGAACCATAAACCGGCGGTCTCTGCGCTGGAAACCATGGATCAGGTAGCGGAAATTCGGCCAGGTACGGTGATTGAAGTCGAGATCATCCGCAGCGATCGCAAAATGACGCTGCCCGTGACGGTTTTGGAATATCCGGGGAATTAAGGATGGGGCCAGCTGGCCCCATCACGATTACTTAACGAACTCTTCGCCCTGAGTAATATCTTTTTTCAGCGTATCCAGCATGCTGTCCAGCGCCTGCTGTTCAAAAGCGCTCAGTGTGCCGATCGCTTTACGTTCTACAACGCCGTTTTTACCCAGCACCACCGGTTGCGCAAAGAAGCGTGCATACGCGCCGTCACCTTCCACATAGGTACATTCAACCACGTTGCTTTCACCGTTCAGCGCCCGTACCAGTGACAGACCGAATTTGGCCGCCGCCTGGCCCATCGACAGCGTTGCCGATCCGCCACCGGCTTTTGCCTCTACCACTTCCGTACCCGCATTCTGAATACGCTTGGTCAGATCGGCGACTTCCTGCTCTGTAAAACTCACGCCAGGGATCTGGGAAAGCAGGGGCAGAATGGTCACGCCGGAATGGCCACCGATCACCGGGACATTAATTTCTGCCGGATTTTTACCTTTCAGTTCCGCAACAAAGGTGTTGGAGCGGATAATATCCAGCGTGGTAACGCCAAACAGCTTGTTTTTATCATAAACGCCGGCTTTTTTGAGCACGTCAGCAGCAATGGCTACCGTGGTATTTACCGGGTTAGTAATAATGCCGATCAGCGCTTTTGGACATGTACTGGCCACCTGTTCAATCAGGTTGCGGACGATACCCGCGTTGACGTTAAACAGATCGGAGCGATCCATACCAGGTTTACGCGCCACGCCAGCTGAAATCAGCACGACGTCGGCACCTTGCAAAGCTGGCGTGGCATCTTCACCACTAAAGCCTTTAATTTTTACCGCTGTAGGGATGTGGCTTAAATCGACGGCCACACCAGGCGTAACAGGAGCAATATCATACAGAGAGAGTTCTGAACCTGCGGGAAGCTGGGTCTTAAGCAGAAGAGCGAGGGCCTGGCCAATACCGCCAGCTGCGCCGAGAACTGAAACTTTCATCCTAAACTCCTAATTATTTTGCAGATAAATTGCCGGAAATCCATCTGGTTACACACAAAATGACCTGAAGGTCTGAGCGATAATACTCACCGGAATTGCGCTAAGGCGCAGAGTATACGATGAAGCAGAAAAATTTGACCGCGTAACATCAATAAATAACTGGAAGCGATGGTTAACCGACAGGCGATGCGTTCCGATTCCAGATTACCCCTTTAATACTTAGCACAACTACATCAACTTAATAACAATTCGTTCACTTTTTGTGCGTCAAATCAAGACGCCGGAAAATTTTTTTTCGCAGATGAATTTTGTTAGACTGCCGCCGCCCGGGGGAATACACGCTTTAAACAGCAAGTTCCTGTTTGCATAAAAATTCACTTAATTGCATAATAATGTAATAACCCATCACGGGCCTTCCCAGTTTCCTGACTTTTAGCGAAAACCTTATGCGTAATCCATCAAAACAAGAAGATCTGATTAAGGCGTTTAAGGCCTTATTAAAAGAAGAAAAATTCAGTTCTCAGGGCGAAATCGTCGCTGCACTGCAAGAACAGGGCTTTGACAATATCAATCAATCCAAGATTTCCCGCATGCTGACCAAGTTTGGCGCTGTTCGTACCCGTAACGCCAAAATGGAGATGGTCTATTGCCTGCCTGCCGAACTTGGCGTGCCGACCACCTCCAGTCCGCTAAAGAATCTGGTTTTAGATATCGATCACAATGATGCAATGATTGTGATTCATACCAGCCCAGGCGCGGCGCAGCTTATCGCCAGAATGCTGGATTCACTGGGTAAACCGGAAGGCATTCTCGGGACCATTGCCGGTGATGACACTATTTTTATTACTCCAGCACGTCACGTAACTATTCGCCAGCTGCGTGATTCGGTGCTGATGCTGTTTGAACAAGAGTTATAAGCCAGCCTCTGCCTGCCACGGCTCGTCCTGACGAAATCCCTGCAAACATAACCCTGTCTTAGAGCTGGCGCATGCCAGCTTTACATTATTATTGCCCTGTCGATGCCAGGACAGCATGATACACTAGTCTTACGGCCTAAAAGCGGCGTTTCAAACCAGACACTCCCGTCTCATAGTGTGATCAACCATAAATTAGCGCACAAATGGTTAAATTCACATATCTGCATGTTATTCCACATATTTAACAGAAGATGAGCAAGATATAAGCATTTTTTATAACTTAAGGTTATTAAAAGGTGGCTTATTGCTTAAGTTTCCCAACAAAAAATTATTAGCATGCTATTAATTTTTTACGTTATTAGATCTATACTTATTTTCGTGATGTGAGTCACACAAAAATTAGATAAAAAAAACGACGAGGAAAAATATCATGAACATTAAAACTACCATCGCGGCAGTAAGCCTGCTTTCAACACTGTCATTTGGCGCCTTTGCAGCAGATTCTATCAACGCCGATCGGGCGCAGAATATGCAAAACATCGGCACTATCAGCGTGAGCGGCGTGAGTGGTTCACCGATGGATATCAACGCCAAACTGAACCAGAAAGCGGAAGCTCAGGGCGCAACGGCCTATCGTGTCGTAGAGGCTTATAACAACGGCAACTACCATGCGACCGCAGAACTGTACAAATAACCGACCTTTTACCTTTGTAAGACTGTCAGACGATAACCCCAAGAATAATAAATGCTTTTTAGCCCTTTCGGTTATCGCCCACCCCTATTGGAGCGTTTTATCATGAAAACATTATCTCTTGCTGTACTGAGCCTGGCCGCCGCTGTTTCCTTCGGCGCCAGCGCCGCTAACCTGGTAACCGATCAGCAGGTTGCCAGTCAAAATCTGCAATCCATGGGTACCATCAGCGTCAGCGGTATCGATGCTGCACCGACCACGATTCGCCAGCAGCTGTCTGAAAAAGCCGATGCGCAGGGTGCAACATCCTATCGGGTGATTGAGGCCTACACTAACGGCAACTACCACGCGACTGCAGAACTGTATAAATAAATCCGGTGACGAGCGGGCGAAGGCCTGCACGTAAGATTGACGACCTGATCAGGTAGAACCCGCGGGTTGTTGAGCATAATGAGGATAACATCATGAAAATCAAAACAACTGTCGCTGCATTAAGCCTGCTGTCTGTGATCGCTTTTGGCGCTTCTGCGGCAAAATTAGTTGATGCACAGCAGTCAGAGAATCTGCAATCTGTGGGAACGGTAAGCCTGAGCGGTGTGACCGGTGCGCCGATGGATATCCGTCAGCAACTGTCGCAAAAAGCAGATGAGCAAGGTGCCAGCGCTTATCGAGTTGTCGAAGCCCGTCGTGACAACAACTGGCATGTCACCGCAGAGCTTTATAAGTAATTCCTCGTCGACCGTGTCGAAAACGGTCACTGACGAACCCTTTGGCCCCGCTCGCCGGGGCCCTTTTTACCGCTGCATTATCGAATGTTGAAGCGGAGCTGCCCCTCCAGCTCCTCTTCAGCTTCATCAAATAACAAAATGAGCGCGCCATAGCGGCGTCTTTGCCCCGTGCCCAAATGAATAAACGCGACCTCTAACGGTAGCGGCAACGCATTCACCGCATCCCATAAAGTATCCAAATCCGTTATTAGCCGATCCGCCAGCGCAAAACGCTCGCTGAACTGGCGAAAGAAATGTGACTGATCAACAATTTCGTTAAAATCGAAAATCTCTGTTCTCATAGGGCCGCTCCACAGGGCAAACGGTGGACGACACAATGGCCGCCCGGTGAGTTACAGTCCCCCGATATGCAGGGCTTTCACTTCTAAAAATTCCTCAAGACCCAGTACCGATCCTTCACGACCTAATCCCGATTCCTTGACGCCGCCAAACGGTGCTAACTCGGTTGAAACAGCGCATTCATTGACGCCAACCATACCGCTTTCCAGCGCAGCTGATACACGGAAAACGCGTTGCAGGTTTTGCGTATAAAAGTAAGCGGCCAGGCCAAATTCGGTATCGTTAGCCCGTCGGATAACGTCCTCTTCCTCTTCAAAGCGGAAGCAGGCGGCAACCGGGCCAAAAGTTTCTTCTTTTGCCAGTTTCATCTTCTCACTGGCATCGGCGATCACTGTCGGTTGCCAGAAGTTGCCGCCAAGTGCGTGGCGTGCACCGCCAGTAACAATCCTGCCACCAAGAGCCAGCGCATCTTTCACGTGCTCTTCCACTTTTTCCACCGCAGAAGCTTCAATCAGCGGCCCAACCACGACACCGTCATCCATGCCGTTGCCTACCTTCAGCTTACTCACTTCTTCCGCCAGCTGGCTGACAAAGCGTTCGTAAATGCTGTCGTGGATATAAAAACGGTTCACGCTAACGCAGACCTGACCCGCATTACGGAATTTATTAGCGATAGCGCCTTTTACGGCAGCATCAATATCTGCATCGTCAAAAACGATATAAGGCGCGTTGCCGCCAAGCTCCATCGATACTTTTTTCATCGTTTCTGCGGCATTGCGCATCAGCAATTTTCCCACCTGCGTGGAGCCGGTGAAGGAAATTTTCCTGACGGCTTTACTGGCCATAATCGCATCGCTGATCGCGCTGGTATCGCCCGCAACGGCGTTAAGAACGCCATCAGGCACCCCTGCCTTTTTCGCCAGGGCTAACAGAGCGAAAGCGGAAAGCGGGGTGTTGTTGGCAGGTTTGATAATGCCGGTACAGCCCGCAGCGAGCGCAGGTCCAAGCTTACGAGTCAGCATCGCCATCGGGAAATTCCATGGCGTAATAGCGGCAACGACGCCAATTGGCTCACGCGTTGCCAGAATGCGCGATCCTGCTTTGGCGGGCGGGATGATTTCACCATTGGCACGCTTAGCCTGCTCGGCAAACCACTGGATAAAGCTGGCGGCATATTCGACTTCGCCTTCGGCTTCTTTAACCGGTTTTCCCTGTTCAGCGGTCATTAGCTTGCCCAGCCAGGCTTTGTTCTCAATCATCAGCTGATACCAGCGATAAAGGATCTCACTACGCTCTTTCGCCGTTTTCGCTCGCCAGGCGGGAAACGCGGCTGAAGCCGCCGCAATAGCCTGCTCGGTTTCCTGTTTGCCTGCACGGGCAACCTGAGCAATCGTCTCGCCAGTGGCGGGATTTAACACGTCAAAAGTTGAGGCGCAGCGCTGCCAATTGCCGTTAACAAAGTAGCCGGTTTGAAATAAGTCGTTGTCCTGAAGGAAGGATAAGTTCATCGTTTTCTCCTGTCGGTTTGCCATCCTGATGGGGTAAGTATAGATGGCGACAGGATGACGGACCGGGAGAAACGCAGGAAAGCGGCAGATACTCTGGTGATGGCCGTGAGCTTATTGACACAGTGCTGGCGTGAGGAACAGGAGCCTGCCACAAAGACGCAAAAAGCGGCGTCCCTGCGAGCTCGGCCTGGGCCGTCCATGGCCCAGGCCGCTTTGTTCCGGGCCCCTGTTCCTCGCGCTTTGAGTGTGCCAAAAATCTGTGACGGCTGGCTGAACTCCCGGCACTCAGATTTGAATCAGCGTGTTTTGGTATTTTTTCAGCACGTGGGCGAGGCGCTGTACCGGTTCGGTGACGCCGAGTGGCGCTTCGTAGCGTTGCAGCTTGTCCTGATAGATATCCAGTTCAGTCAGCAAGCGCTCAAAATAGTGGCGGCGTTTTGCATCGCTTCTTGCCGCAATCACATGGTCGGCAGTGTGACGAAGCTGCTTATGGAATGCAGAAAGATCGCTGTTAACCGGGATCTCAGCATCACGTAAACGTTGATGCCCCACAATCAGCGTCAGCGCCACGCGGAATTTATCCACATCGCCAGGAAAGATATTCAACAGCATAAACAGTTGCTGATAAAGCGCGGGCAAATGATTTTCACGCCGCCTTGCCTGATTGGTAGTCATCGCCGCCACCGCCGAATACATAAAGCGATTCAGCAACGTGCGACCGATACGTGCTTTCGACGTGTCACGGACTAACAGGATGACCAACAAGGCCAGGAAACAACCAATAGCCTGCCCTAACGCGTTATCCAGAAATGCGCTGACGTTAAAGGTCATCGGGTTATCCAGCGTCAGGATGTTGATGGTTCCCACCAGCGCGCCCAGCGTGCCAATCTGCCGACGTTGAATCAGTAAGCCACCGATAAACGCCATCACGCCCAGTATGATACAGAGCAACAGCATACTTTGTTGCGTCGCGGGCATCAGCACCATGTAATAGAGCGATCCCAGCGGAATAGCGACCACCATGCCGTACAGAAAATCTTTCGCCATCATTAACGGATTCGGCATGCGCATTGCCAGCGCGGTAATCACCGCCAGCATGACCATTGCGCCACTGCCTGAAGTCCAGCCGCTCCAGAGCCAGAACAGTGAACCGATGGAGGTAGCCACAAACGTCCGGATCCCGTTGATCAAGGCGTGACGCGTTTCTGCCGAACGCATTTTTACCACCGGCTCACCCGCCAGCACGCCCTCTTCCATCCCGCTGATCCTGCTGTTGGTGTGGATCCCTTTCATCAGCAGCAGATAGCGTGACGCGGCCCCCACCCAGTTACGGATCGTCACCGGCGTATTTTTACTGCCGCTGGCGGTAATGACCCGCCGCATGATCTTCATCCGCTTGTGGATATCACCAATATTGTCGACCGGTTTTTCGAAGAAGAGATGAAACTGCGGCGGGACATATTCCTGGCGGGTATTCTGGATGAGAAACGTTTCGCAAGCCTGGGTAATCAGCGTCAGAGAAAGCGTGTTCAGCGCCTGTAAACGCCGGTTAACGTTCTGCCAGCGTGCGGATTCCATCATCAGATGGGTGCGCATGCCGTTCAGTGCGGCAGTGCGACGTACCAGACCGGTCCAGGCTTTATCCACCTCTTCTTTGTCGGCATGCGCCACGCAAAGCTGCATCAGCTTATAGTGATCCACCAGCAGGCCATCGATAGCGCGATCGATATCCTGCTTGATTGAGCGAGGTGAAAACAGCATGTCGGCCAGAATGGCGCAAACGATGCCGATGATAATTTCGCTACAGCGTTCTACGGCAAACTGCGGTGCCAACAGCAAAGAACCGTTGGCATCCACGCTGACCACGATAATCAGCGCGGTATAGCCTGCAAGTCCCAATGCATAGGAGTTTTCGACTTTGATAAGCGAGGAGAGCCAGACGCAAAAACCGGCCCACAGACAGCAAAGCAGCAGCATCACGACGGGCGCGCGAATGGTGGCGATCATAATCGTCAGCGCGGCAATACAGCCAAGAAAAGTGCCGACAATACGCAGCAGGCCGCGATGACGCAGCGCGCCAGAAAAAGGGTCGCCACCCGCTGCGAAAGCCGTACCGCCTGCGACGATACAGGCGGTCATTACCGCCCAGCGAGGCGTTTCCAGATTGAAGTGAAAACCGATCAGCAGCGCCAGCAGAATGGCAAAAGTGAGCTTGATCGGAAATCGCAGACGATACCACAACATAGGCTTAGCCGAACTCGCGCAGACGATGTATCAGCTTCATCATCGGTGACATCTCGCCAGACTGGCGATCTTTCTCGCCGGTGATGATTACCGTCGCCGTGGTGCCGGATGGATACAGATTGCCCGGCTGCTGATCCAGATGAATACGCACCGGCACACGCTGTGCCAGACGCACCCATTCAAGGTTGGAGTCGATGGTCGCCATACCTTTGCTGTCAACGGTGCTGCTGCTGTTGGTGACACCCGCGGCGATACTGTCGACGGTACCATGCAGCACGCGGTTGCTGCCCAGCGGCGTGATTTCAACACGGTAACCCGGACGCACGCCGTCCAGCTTGGTTTCTTCCATATAGGCCAGCACGTAGAAAGTATGCTGCTGAACCAGCGCGACGGCTGTCGATCCGCGGGTAATAAACTCGCCGCCGTAAACGTTAAGGTTAGTCACCCAGCCGTCTGACGGCGCTTTCACCACGGTCCTTTCAAGATCCAGTTTGGCCGTGTCACGCGTGGCGACAGCTTTCGCCAGCTGATGCTCGGTGGTTTGATAATCATTATTTGCCTGCTCGATAGCCTCACGGGACATCGCTGAAACGCCCAGTTGGTTACGGCGTGTGGCTTCGCGACGCTTTTCACTGACCAGCGCCTGATAATAAGCCACGTCCGCTTCGGCCTGGTTCAACGCCTGCTGATAACGCGGCTGATCGACCACAAACAGGACCTGGCCTTTCTTCACCAGCTGGTTGTCACGTACGCGAACATCGGTAATCAGGCCGCTTACGTCTGGCGCAATGGCCACTACGTCAGCATTAAATTTAGCGTCTCGCGTCCAGGGGGATTCGGTGTAGAACACCCAGGCACGGAAGATAAGAAGAACCGCAATAATGACCAGAATGATGGTAATGGCGAACCGGGAAATTTTTCTTGTTAACGCTTTCACTATGACCTCAGACAAACAATCGGGAAACCAGGTAGAACAGGCAGCAGTAGAGAGCTGTATTAAACAATGCAGGATGCCAGACCAGGTCATAGATTCCGGTAGGCGTGATCAGACGTCGCACCAGCCAGAACAGCATCAATGACACAATGATTTCAAAGAATATGGGCGGGAAGGAAAGCCCAAAGATCACAATAACCGGAAGCACACTCATCTCTTATCCTTGTCAGTTTACCAGGCGCTCCGCTCGTCAAACGCAACAAACCACCTCCCTTGCAGGGCGGCTTCTGCTTTACAGGTTGATAATGTCAGATTGATTATCATCACCGGCGCTCTATGAATAATAGCGTATTCAGGAGCCAGCATAATGGCGAGTTGAGTTACGGAATGGTAACCCGGCAATGCTATAGTAACGCGGCTGACTATCTGTTTTCTACCAAATGTGATCTAAATCACTTTTAAGCCAGAGTTAATAATGGAAAGAATGAAAGGTATGTCCGTCTTCGCACGGGTTGTCGAGTTGGGTTCGTTTACCGCAGCGGCCAATCAGCTGCAAATGAGCGTCTCCGCCGTGAGTCAGATTGTTGCCCGGCTGGAGGATGAGTTGCAGGTTAAACTGCTGAACCGCAGCACACGCAGCCTCGGGCTGACCGAAGCCGGTAAAATCTACTTTCAGGGCTGCCGTCGGATGATGTCTGAAGCGCAGCAGGTACATGAACAGCTTTACGCGTTTAATAACACGCCCATCGGCACGCTGCGTATCGGCAGCTCATCCACTATGGCGCAGAATGTGCTGGCAAACATGACGTCAGAAATGCTCAAAGAGCATCCTGGCCTGACGGTAAACCTGGTCACCGGCATCCCTGCACCGGATTTGATTGCCGACGGACTGGACCTGGTGATCCGGGTAGGCGCCCTGCGCGATTCCAGCCTGTTTTCACGCCGCCTGGGTTCCATGCCGATGGTGGTCTGTGCGGCAAAAAGCTATCTGGCGCAGCATGGAACGCCGGACAAACCCTCGGACATCAGTAATTTTTCCTGGCTGGAATATAGCGTCAGGCCGGATAACGACTTCGAACTGACTTCGCCAGAAGGCCTCGCCATTCGGCTTTCACCTCAGGGCCGCTTCGCTACCAACGATTCACAAACGCTGATCCGCTGGCTGGTGGCCGGAACGGGGATTGCCTACGTGCCGCTGATGTGGGTAATAGAAGAGATTAACGCGGGCAAGATCGAAATTCTGTTTGCACATTATCAGTCCGATCCGCGTCCGGTTTACGCGGTTTATACGCAGAAAGATAAGCTGCCGCTCAAGGTTCAGGTCTGCATCAACTATCTGTCAGACTATTTCGATAAGGTGGCGGATGTGTATCAGGAGTACCGGCAGGAGTGAGGGATTTAGCATAGCGGCGGTGCGTCAGGGAATGCTTTTTAGCACATTCCCTGACCATGAATAGCTTAGGGTAGGCTGATTATCAGGCCGTACCTCCCACCGTCAGCTTGTCCAGCTTCAGCGTTGGCTGACCGACACCAACCGGCAGGCTCTGCCCTTCTTTACCGCAGACGCCCACGCCTTTATCCAGCGCCAGGTCGTTACCGACCATGGAAATCTGCTGCATCGCTTCAATGCCGGAACCGATCAGCGTTGCGCCTTTCACCGGTTTGGTCACCTTGCCGTTCTCAATCAGATAGGCTTCTGAAGTTGAGAAGACAAACTTGCCGGAGGTGATGTCTACCTGGCCGCCGCCAAAGTTCGGCGCATAGAGGCCATATTCCACGCTGGCGATGATATCTTCCGGGGTGGATTTTCCTGCCAGCATGTAGGTGTTGGTCATACGCGGCATCGGCAGATGCGCATAGGATTCACGACGACCGTTGCCGGTAGGCTTAACGCCCATCAGGCGCGCATTGAGTTTATCCTGCATGTATCCTTTCAGGATACCGTTCTCAATCAGTACGTTGTACTGACCCGGGACACCTTCGTCATCTACCGCTAACGATCCGCGCAGTCCTTCAATGGTGCCATCATCAACCACTGTACACAGCTCAGAAGCCACCAGCTGGCCCATTTGCCCGCTGAAGACGGAGGTGCCACGGCGGTTGAAGTCACCTTCGAGGCCATGTCCTACTGCTTCATGCAGCAGAACGCCAGGCCAGCCCGCGCCGAGGACAACCGGGATGGTGCCTGCCGGGGCTGCAACGGCGCTAAGATTAACCAGCGCCATGCGCACCGCCTCGCGAGCCCAGGCTTCGGCACGGATTTCACCAGACTCGTCCGCGAGGAAGAATTCGTAGCCGAAACGGCCGCCGCCGCCGCTTGAACCGCGCTCGCGCTTGCCGTTCTCTTCTACCTGAACGCTGACGGAGAGACGAACCAGCGGACGCACATCGGTAGCCAGCGTGCCATCAGTGGCGGCGACCAGCACCATTTCATAAACGCCGCTCAGGCTGGCGCTGACTTCCTGCACGCGCTTATCGGCCGCGCGTGCAGCCGTATCCACGCGATGCAGCAGCGCGATTTTATCTTCGCGGCTCAGGCTTTGCAGTGGATCAACCGTCGGATAAAGCTGGCGGTGCATAACGGCACCCAGCGTATGCGATTTGCCGTTGCCCTGCTCACGCACAATGCTGCGGGCTGCCGTTGCGCTCTGCGTCAGTGCATTCAGCGTAATCTGGTCTGCATAAGCAAAACCGGTTTTTTCGCCGCTGACCGCACGCACGCCCACGCCCTGATCGATGTTCCAGGAGCCGTCTTTAATGATGCGATCTTCCAGCACCCAGGATTCGTGGTAGCTGGACTGGAAGTAAAGGTCTGCGTAGTCCAGCTTGCGCTCAGAGAGCTGCCCAAGAAGGGAAAAGAGATCTTGTTGATTGATATTATTAGCAGTTAGTAACTGTTCACTGACCAGATTCAGACTCATGAATTCTCGCTCTGTTGGAGGAGCCAGTCACCGCTGGCGTTGCATCTCTATAGCCTGAGGCAATTCCCCGGTCACGTCAAATTCACTTCGCGCTCTTTTCCCGCGGTTTCCGCAGAACTTCATCAATTTGCGGTTTGTCGAGCGGCCCGGAAATGTGATAGCGCAGCACCGAAATTTTATTCCATAACGGAGCCAACGCCTTACTGGCAGCAAAAACGGCAGCGCCGATGACGGGATTGACCGCAAAGGCGGCCGCAACGCCCACGGTGGCGGAGATTTCTGGCGCAACGACCGCTTCCATATCGATCTGCCGCTGCACCAGATTGATTTTGCCTTTCATAGCGATATCCGCTTCCAGACCATCAACCAGCAGGTTATCGGTATGCATAACGCCTTTATCAATCCACGCCGTGCCGTTAATAGAGTCGAAGTAGAACCCCTGACTGAAGGTGTCGGTAAAGTCGAGGCGCAGTTTGCGCAGCAGCGCGTCAAAACTGACCAGGCGGAGCAGCTGCCCGGCGCGTCCCGTATTCACATCGGCAATTTGTCCCGCGCCCAGATGCGACTTGAGAAGGCCGCTCAGCGTTGCTGCGGATGGCTGCCAGGGTGCCGACTGCCAGTGCAAATCGTAATGGATATCGAAAGGTGCGTCTCGCAGCGGCGAGTTGACGCCAAACCAGTTGGTCGCATCATTGATGCTTTTACCGCTCAGCGTCCCTTTCAGCGCGGTACGCTGCGCGCCAGGACGGTTAACCCACTCGCCTTCAACCTTCAGGCGCGAGCTGCCGGTATCAATTAATCCGTTCTGTAGCGTCAGGGTATCGCTGCTGTGCCGTAAACTGGCCTGCATGCGGCCAAATTTTTGCCCGCGCAGCCAGCATTCATCACAGGCAATATTTAACTCAGGCCAGCTGCTGAAATTAATTGTGGTCGCATCACCCGGCAACGGTGAGTTGCCATCCTGCGAAGGCCACTGAGGATTGTAATAGAGGTAGCTAAGATGGGCGTTCCACGGCATATGCTGGGTCATCATCAGTTTGCCATTTAGCTCACGGCCTTTAGCCTCAATTTGGGTATCGCCAGAGACCGTCTGGCTTAGCGTTGCATCGACATCATGCCATTGCTGGCCTGCCAGCGTTAGCGCAGGCGTCCGCAGGGTAATATCGCCAGGAATATAAGCCCGACCAGTGGCGCTCTGGCTGCTCCCTGAACCGGCTGAACCGGCTGAGAACAGTCCCAGCCAGGCTTCGCCATCCAGCGGCGGCAGGTTCAGTACCATTCCTTCGTTTTCTGGCAGCGCGGGCGTCGTCTGAGCATGGTTTTCCCAAATGCCTCGGTCAACGCGAAGCTGCTTGCCCAGTAACCAGTTACTGTTAAAGCGATGATCGTCCCCAACGACGCCGCTCAGCCTGAATGCAGAAAGATTACCCTGAGCTTTTACCGTAACCGGCATGGCCTGACCCGCATGTTTATCTAGCGGCGAAGGTAAGCGACTGCTTACACTCTTCAAATCACCGTTCAGCGTAATTCGATAATCTGCGTCGCCGCTGTGCGGCAGATTAATCTGTACATCACTTTGCCAGCTGGCGCTGCCCTCAAGCTTATTACGCAATGCCGCGGGCACGACATCCATTTTGCCGGGCTGCCAGTTGCCTTTCAGGTCAACGCCAATCTGGTAATCCTTTTTGCCTTCCTCAGTCGTAAAGCTGACATCAATCGGCTGGCCGAACCAGCTTCCGATCAGTGGCCCACTTTGCAAATTGCCATTGTTATAAGTGAATTGGCCCGAAAGCTGTTTGATAGTACTGCTAAGCGGCTTAATAAAGAGCGAATTGTTGTTCAGATTGACGTCGCCGCTGGCCGTGACCAGCTTGCCGTCCAGGGGAATATCAAGATGTAAGCGACCGCTTACATCGCCACCAACCTGAAGCTGTTCAAGTGCGCTACCCAGCGTCGGTTTCAGTGGCGTCTGGTTAAAGTAGCGGCCAACCTCCGTACCTGCACCGTGGATATCCGCATCGATTATCAACTTTTCTTTCAGATAATCCGGGATCACAGCCGAGATATTTTTGCCTTCAACCTTGCCCAGTAAGGTCTGATCAGCTTTCATAAACAGGCCGTCATTGACGAAATCGAGATTGATGTCGAGGTTTTGCAAATCCGGCCAGCCGGGCTGGAATTGGTAAGTTGCCTGCTTCAGCGGCACCCAAACTTCAAACATACCGTCATTGTGTTTGAACGGGAAAAGATGGGGATTACCCGCGAAAATCAGTGAGGCATTGTGAACCTGGCCACCTTTGATCGCCCCGCTCAGGTAGTTCACCAGCGATTTCCCCATCAATGGTTCCGGGAAGTAGCGCCAGGCATCGCCTGCGTCAGTAACGTTGATACCGGCAAGGATACTTAAGTTTGGCGCTTCGCCTTTGGCCTGTGAAAAGGTGAAATCGCCTTTCGCCCACAGAGAACGGGCTTTCACGTCCAGCTGATGACCAACCAGCTGCAAATGGTTCTGGTCATATTGCCAGTCGATTGAACCACTGGCCCGCTCGATTTCGAGCGGCGCGCGGAACGTCGTGCCGTAAGGCAGCGTAGCCTGATTTACGCCAAGCGTGATTTGCCCGTTAGCCACAGAACCGGAAGCCGAACCGCTGAAGTGTTCCATACCGGGAAGCGTTTCCCAATGCTGCCAGCTCAGATCCTGCCAGCTGGCCTGAAAACGGCTTTGCTCGGGCTGCTTAACGGGAATGTCAGCAGCCAGCATCTTAAGCTGCCCCTGCGGCTGTAATGCACGCCAGTTTTCCAGCAGGGTTGGCGTGAGTTTGGAGAACAGCGGAATGAAAGCGTCCAGACGCCCCAGATCCAGCCGGGTTGCGCGAACGCGAATTTCCTCAGCGCGATCGGGCCCAGGAAGCCGATCTTTCTCCGGGAGCCACAGCAGTGAAAAGCGCCCTTTCGGCCATTGCTGGCCGTCGGTGTTAAAATTGGTCTGCGGCACTTCAATACGCCAGCCGCTGTCGTGTCGTGCAATATGCGCCGAGAGGTTATTGACGCCCAGATGATGGGGCCGCCTGTCGCCCTGCCAGTTTGCGCCGCCCTGTTTTAGCAGGATATCGCCATCATAGACTTCACCCTCTTTCAAACTCATCCAGGCGGCAAGACTGAAGCGCGCGCTCTTAAGCGTGGTGTTATTGCGCATCCATTGTCCCAGCCAGGGCTTAACATCGACGTCGTCTGCCTGCATCCAGGCTCGACCGGTATCAAGGTAGCCATTGGTGTCGCTTAAATCGAGGCGCACCTGCACCACGCCGTGTTGCCCCGTAAAGCTGGAAAGACTGACCAGCCCTTCGGCACGGTGACGCGTTTTTTCATTCAGCCAGGTGAGCTGCGGAACATCAAGCGTGGCACGTTGCCCGGAAGGCGTGAGGAAACTGATTTGGCTCTGACGAAGATCGAAATGATCAAACTGTCGCAGGAAAAGATCGCTGAACTGTCCTGGTTTCAGCTGAACTTTGTTGTCGCTGCCGCTTGTTAAAGGCGTATTGGTAAGAAGATTCAGCTGCCAGAAAGTGAGATTACGGAACTGCCAGCGCAGATGCAGTAAAGACTGCCACACGTCGAGCGCCAGCGTCAGGCGATCCACCTTCAGGCTACCGCCATCTTTCAGCCCAACCTGGATGGATTTAACCTCCAGCACCGGGCCAAAATTTTCCCAGCGGCCGTTCAGCTCGCGGGCATTTACCGGCATATCAATGGCGGAAGAGAGGCGCTGTAAAATCGGTTCGCGCCAGCTGTTCATATGCGGCATTACCAGACGCAGGCCGCTGACCAGTAGCGCAATAACGACCACGATTATTGCGCCGGTTAGTAGCAGAATCCTCGGCAATTGCCTCACACACCTCTCCTTGTCTTCCGCGAGAACGGACAATAAGCACGCAAACTTCTCAACCCGCCAGCGGGATCGGACAAGGTGCAGAACCTGTAGTGTACCTAAACGTACAGAAATGTTCAGCGGACGCAATCACGCCCGCCCGCTTTTATTACATCATAACGACGTCGAACTGCTCCTGAGTATAGAGCGGCTCAATTTGTACTTTCACCTGTTTACCGACAAAAATTTCCACTTCTGCCAGCGCGTGTGATTCTTCTGTTTTTAATGCCTCGCCGACAGCAGGCGAAACATAGACCAGGAAGCGATCTGAATCATAAGCATGATGCACACGCACGATCTCACGCATAATCTCATAGCAGACGGTTTCGACCGTTTTCAGCGTGCCGCGTCCTTTGCAAACCGGGCAGTCCTGACAAAGCACATGTTCAATACTTTCCCGCGTGCGCTTACGGGTCATTTCCACCAGCCCAAGCTGCGAGAAACCATTAATGCCGGTTTTTACCCGATCTTTACTCAGCGCCTGTTCCAGCGAATGCAGCACGCGACGACGATGGTCTTCATTACTCATATCGATAAAATCGATGATAATGATGCCGCCCAGGTTACGTAAACGCAGCTGTCGGGCGATAGCCTGCGTCGCTTCAATATTGGTGTTGAAGATGGTTTCATCAAGGTTGCGATGGCCGACAAACGCGCCGGTATTGATATCGATAGTGGTCATCGCCTCGGTTTGATCGATAATCAGATAGCCGCCGGACTTCAGCTCGACCTTACGATCAAGCGAGCGCTGGATTTCGTTTTCAACATCAAACAGGTCGAAAATCGGCTGTTTCCCGGTATACAGCTCCAGCTTTTCGGTCATCTCAGGAATATATTCGCCAGTGAACTCAACGAGATGCTCCCAGCTCAGCCGGGAATCGATGCGAATGCGATCCAGCGCCGCGCCGGCGAAGTCGCGCAGAATACGCTGCGACAGGGCCACTTCTCCGTAGAGACGGCAGCGCGTCTTGTTGCGCTTTTTACGTTCAATGACTTTAGTCCACAGGCGCTTGAGGAAAGCGGCATCCGAGGCCAGCTCAACCTCACCCACACCTTCTGCCGCCGTGCGAATGATGTAGCCGCCCAGCTCGTCACAATAGGATGAGACGACAGCCTTCAGTCGTTCACGTTCTGCTTCGCTTTCAATACGCTGGGAAACGCCAACGTGTGAAGCGCCAGGCATAAAGACCAGATAACGTGATGGCAAAGTGATATCGGTAGTCAGACGTGCGCCTTTGGTGCCGAGCGGATCTTTCACCACCTGCACCATCAAATCCTGTCCCTGATGAACCAGTTCAGAAATATCACGTACGGCAAAGTTTTTGCGCTCATCACCCGCAACGCATTCGGTGTAGGGAACGATGTCGGACGCATGCAGGAAGGCAGCTTTTTCCAGCCCGATATCAACAAAAGCGGCCTGCATGCCTGGCAGTACGCGGCTGACGCGTCCTTTATAAATATTGCCTACAATCCCTCTGCGCGCTTCGCGCTCGATGTGGATTTCCTGCAAAATGCCGCCATCGATATAGGCAACGCGCGTTTCAGATGGCGTGATGTTTACCAGCAGTTCAGCCGTCATGTTGTTCCCTCACCTCACGCAGCGACTGGAACTGGCTGAACAGCTCGGCCGTTTCAACCAGAGGCAAGCCTACTACCGCGTGGTAGCTTCCATTAATTTTTCTGACAAAGTTGCCGCCCAGTCCCTGAATGCCATAAGAGCCAGCTTTATCCATGGGTTCGCCGCTGGCGATATAAGCTGCGATATCTTCAGCACTCAGATTACGGAATGTCACCTCAGTAACCACCAGGCAATCCAGCTGCTGAAATGCATCGGCCAGCGCTACTGCGGTCATTACCTGATGGGTGTGACCGGAGAGTTTAGCTAACATTTCCGCCGCCGCCTGTTCATCGGCCGGTTTTTCCAGCACGTCATTATTCAGCACGACGATGGTGTCTGCACCCAGCACCGGCAAATCTTTTTCCGCTACCGCTACGCCGGCCAGCGCCTTCTCAATAGCCAGACGCCGGACATAGGCCTCAGCCTGTTCATCCGATCGTTTTTCTTCTTCAACTTGCGTTTGCAGACGTTCAAAACGCAGGCCAAGCTGCGTCAGCAATTCACGGCGGCGGGGAGAACCAGAGGCCAGATAAAGGGATACCATAATCTTCCTTATTGAACGGCAAACTGGCGGCGTATTTTTCTCATCAGCAAGAACAGCCAGGGCCACAAAATACCGTCTATGACGCTACTCCAGAAAATTTCTGGTCGAAACGAGACGTTAATGACTAAGAATTCAGCCCAGAATACAATGACATCCATCGCCAGCGAAAGCACCATTACCATGAGCGCCTGTTGCCAGAGCGCCAGATTACGGAACAGCTGAAACTTAAACGCCACCAGATAAGCGACGATACTGAAAGCCAGAGCACGCACGCCCAGCGTCGAGCCGGAAATAAGATCCATTATAGATCCCATCACAAAGCCTGTACCGACATTCACGCGATGAGGTAAAGCCAGTACCCAGTAGATTAACACCAGCAGCAGCCAGGAAGGCCTGAACATATAAATCTGTTCAGGCCAGGGCATGATTTGCAGAACCAGCGCGACCAGGAAAGACAGCCAGACCACCCAGCGTCCCTGGCTGCGATAGCTGCTCAAGGGCGACCTCCGCGCGAAGCTGGCGCGGTAGCCGCGCCAGAAGACGCCGCTGGCACCTCAGTTTGATTTGGCGCTGGCGGTCCCATCAGTTCATTCGTCGCGGGCAAGACCTGTGGCATCATCTGCATCAGGCGTTCGTTAGCCACGCGATGAACTTCATCCGGTGCCATCGGCATTGTACCGTTACGATCCGCGCCCCACAGTAAAAGCAGGTAGCGCAGGCGTTGCAGGCCAGCCGTTGGGCGCGCCTGAATAACGGTATAGGCACGTTGCGTGTCCAGTTTCACCGACGAGACTACGCCGACCGGATAACCTTCCGGGAAGCGTCCGCCAAGGCCGGAGGTAACCAGCACATCACCGACCCGGATATCCGTATTGCCCGGCAGATGCTCAAGCTGCAAATCTTCCGTACAGCCATTACCAGCAGCGATGACGCGAATATCATTTCGCAGCACCTGAATAGGTAAGGCATGGGATGAATCACAGATCAACATGACGCGGCTGGTAATTTTACCCACGGCAACCACCTGCCCGACCACGCCTTTATCACTGATAATCGGCTGGCCTTCGTACACGCCATTCATGCTGCCTTTATCAATAACCACCTGGTCGGTATAGGGATCGGTACCGGTAGAGATCACCTGAGTGACCATTTTGTGCTCGTCCTGACGCAGCGGCGATCCCAGCAGTTCACGCAGGCGGGCATTCTCCTGCTTAAACTGGCCGAGCATCAGCAGCTCGCTGTTTTTCAGCATCAGTTCGCGTTGTAAGGCTTTGTTTTCCAGCTGAAGCTGCTGGCGAGAGGCCAGTGTCTCAGAAACACTGTCCAGAATCTGACGTGGCCCGTTGGCCAGGAAATAGAAAGGGCTGACCGCCGTATCCATGTAGGTGCGTATCTGGCTGAAAGCGCCCATACGACTGTCGGCGACAATCACGCCTATCGCCACAACAACCGCTAAAAATAAGCGTAATTGCAGGGAAGGTCCCCTGCTGAAGATCGGCTTCATAAACTCGGCGTATTCCTCGACATCATTAACAAGGAGTGCAGGGGCTCCTGCACTCCTTTAAGGCAAATTATTCTTCGCTGAACAAATCGCCGCCGTGCATGTCGATCATTTCCAACGCTTTACCGCCACCGCGAGCAACACAGGTCAGCGGATCTTCGGCTACCACAACCGGAATACCGGTCTCTTCCATCAGCAGGCGATCGAGGTTGCGCAGTAACGCGCCACCGCCGGTCAGAACCATACCGCGTTCAGAGATATCGGAAGCCAGTTCTGGCGGACATTGTTCCAGCGCTACCATCACCGCGCTAACAATACCGGTCAGCGGCTCCTGAAGAGCTTCCAGAATTTCGTTGGAGTTCAGCGTAAATCCACGCGGCACACCTTCAGCCAGGTTACGGCCACGCACTTCGATTTCACGCACTTCATCGCCCGGGTAAGCGGAGCCGATTTCGTGCTTAATGCGTTCGGCGGTCGCTTCACCGATCAGTGAACCGTAGTTACGACGCACATAATTAATGATGGCTTCATCAAAGCGGTCACCACCAATACGTACGGAAGAGGAATACACCACGCCGTTCAGGGAGATAACGGCCACTTCGGTAGTACCGCCACCGATATCCACCACCATTGAACCGGTCGCTTCAGAAACCGGCAGGCCTGCGCCAATTGCCGCTGCCATCGGTTCTTCAATCAGAAACACTTCGCGTGCGCCTGCGCCCTGCGCAGATTCACGGATTGCGCGACGTTCTACCTGAGTTGCACCAACCGGTACACACACCAGTACGCGCGGGCTTGGGCGCATAAAGCTGTTGCTGTGAACCTGTTTGATAAAGTGTTGCAGCATTTTTTCAGTCACAAAGAAGTCGGCGATGACGCCATCTTTCATTGGACGAATAGCCGCGATATTGCCAGGCGTACGTCCCAGCATCTGTTTCGCATCATGACCCACGGCAGCCACGCTCTTTGGCGACCCGGCGCGATCCTGACGAATGGCAACAACGGAAGGCTCGTTAAGTACGATGCCCTGCCCTTTCACATAAATCAGGGTATTGGCTGTACCCAGGTCGATGGACAAGTCATTAGAAAACATGCCACGGAATTTTTTAAACATACTGAAGGATAATCCTGCTAGCTGGGGGCGGAAAATAAAATCCGCTTACTTTACCAACCACACGAAGCAGCGACAAGGCGCAAAAACGTTCTACTTCGGTGAAAAATCACGCTATCTCTCGCCTGAGTCACAACCCCAAAAGCCTGTAGCGAACAAAAGACTTGCTACCAGGGTTTTCGCTATCATTTCAAGGCTGCTATACGGACATAACGCACATAAAATCTAACAAATTCGGGTGTCTCTGGATTACCCAGTCAACCGTAGCCGGCACCACAGCCGCGCGGCTATTCTACGTGAAATCCTGCTTAACGGCAGACTAAACTCTATATCTTTGCAAATATTTTTTCACATCGCTGCTTAACGGCTGTGAGGGTGCAAAAAAATCGCCCTGCCCGCCACAAACCCCCAACTCTGTGAGGGTTTGCCACTCGCTACGCGTTCTGACCCCCGCAGCGTAAACCTGAGTCGGCATTCGCTTACAGCTTTCCAGCAGGCTTTGGACAAAAAGCTGGTTTTCTGTACGTTGGTCAATATTGCGCACCAACCCGGGATGCAGCTTGATCAACTCGACCTCCAGCTGCTGGATATACCCCGTGCTGACGACAGTGACGCCTGCCTGGTAAATGGCAATCCGACAGCCAAATCCCTTCAGCAAACGAAACGCGTTACCCAAGCGGTTGATGTGTTGACACACATCTGCTTCTGCAAGTTCAAATAAAATGTGATTTCTATGGATCTTCGGACATTGCAACAGCACATCGCGTAGCCAAATTTGGAAGGGACGCTGCAACAGCGCATCAACCGTCAGGGGAATAGCCAGCGTTTCGGACGGCCAGACGGAAAGCAGCGATAATGTGCGGCTGACCAACAGGCGATCGTAGCCTTCAGCCATGCCCATTTGCTGTACCAGCGGTAAAAATTCCGCCGCTGACAGCTCTTTTTCGCCATCGAAAATTCTCGGCATGATTTCGCGATGGTGCACCTGACCTTCCCGGGTCACAGCCGGTTTTTGATAAAGGCGTGGCCCGCCACGATTGAGGGTGTTTTCCAACAGTGTCCGCCACTTCACGCTACCCCGGCTGAGATCCTGCTCGGGCGTTTCGCCAACCGACCAGCTATTCCCACCAAGCAGCGTCGCCTGACGAGTGGCCTGCTCTACATTTTCCATTACCTGCTGCGTGGTTTGTCCGCTGTGCCAGGCGCTGATGCCGATGTGGATCATGTCCTCGCGATCCAGCATGCGGGTTGGCGGCAACGCATCAACCGCATTGATCAGCTGCGAAGCAATACTGTCGGCATCTTTCAGGCTGCGGTGAGGAAGCAAGACGGCAAAGTCACTACGAAAATAGCGCGCCAGTAGCGCACCTGGATAACGCATCACAAAGGTAGAAAGAAGATTAACCAGCCCAAACAGGTATTCCCGGGTTTCATTGTGCCCCCAGTTATCGCGCAGCGTGTCCAGATCCGGCAGACGGATCATCATCACCATGCCATGCGCGCCGGTGATTTCGTTGTCCTCCAGCATGGTCGCCAGCTGATTGTCAAAAAACAGGCGGTTGTTCAGGCCGGTCATCGCATCCTGAGCGGCAAACGCACGAATAAGCGTATCAACCCGGTTACGTTGCTCGCCCGCTTCCTGGAGGTCAGAAAGCAGCAGATCCAGTGCACTACTGGCTTTAGGCGGCCATTCGTGGACCGATCCCCGTGCGACCGTTTTCCTTTCGCCTTTAATCACTCTTTCCGCGCGTCTCTCAAGCCGTTCCATTCCCTGAAGCTGTCGGTAAAGCCAGCGATGCGAGATAAATAACACCAGCATTAACACGCTCACAGCCAGCAAAATAAGGATGGATATTGATGCGCCAAAAAACGAATTCAGCCAGGTTTTTGCGGTGTCGATCCAGATAATATGCAGCGAAATGCCGGGATGATTTTTCAGGACAATGCGGGATTGCCGATAGCGATTGGGTTCGTCATCCAACATCGCATCCTGATGACGACTGACCATCAGTCCGGGCCGCCGATCCTGTATAAAGGTGATGCGTAGCACCTGTAAAGGTCCCATCACCTGCGGCAACCAGCGGGAAATTTGCTCGGGAGACTCTTTATCCAGCGCCCGGTCGATATCGACGGCCACGTCTTGCAAGCGCTGCTCTGCACGCATATCACTGAGGTAATAAAAGCTCGCAATGCCGCCCACCAGCATCATGATCATGATCAGTGCGCTTAAGAACGTCATCATTGCGGAAAGTTTGGTGGTTAATCGCATCCCTGTGCTCTTTGTCTGCCGTTGAAATAACGCCATCAACTTTTGCCCCGCAGGTCAAGTTGATGCCCGCAATTGCTGATGTTGAAAAATAACACAAATGCGCTGCTTTTATGCACCTGTCTTAGAATTGTGCTCCCTGCCGGGAGTATAGTGAGGTCAGCTTTTTAATATACGCTTAAGCGTTCTTTTCAGGAGATTCTCATGCAGGCTTTGATTCTTGAGCAGTCCGAAGGAAAAACTCTGGCTAACGTCAGGCAGATCCAGGCTGATGCACTGCCACAGGGCGAGGTGACCATCGATATCGCCTGGTCCGGGCTTAATTATAAAGATGCGCTGGCCATTACCGGCAAAGGCAAAATTATTCGTCAATTCCCGATGGTGCCCGGCATTGATTTTGCGGGCACAGTGCATCACAGCGAGGACCCACGCTTTCACGCGGGCCAGTCCGTTTTGCTTACCGGCTGGGGCGTGGGAGAAAATCACTGGGGCGGACTGGCAGAACAGGCCCGAGTCAAAGGCGACTGGCTGGTGCCGATGCCGCAAGGATTGGATGCCCGTAAAGCGATGATTATCGGAACGGCCGGCCTGACTGCCATGCTGTGCGTGATGGCACTGGAAGAAGGGGGCATTACGCCAGAAAGCGGTGAAGTTTTAGTGACCGGTGCCAGCGGCGGCGTAGGCAGTACGGCCGTCTCCCTGCTCAATGCCCTGGGCTATAAGGTGGCGGCGGTAAGCGGAAGAGAGTCAACGCATGATTATCTGCGCGATCTGGGTGCCAGCGAAATCCTCCCTCGCAGCGCATTTAGCGCCGATGCCCGCCCGCTGGAAAAGCAGCGTTGGGCCGGAGCGATTGATACGGTTGGCGACAAAGTGCTGGCAAGCGTGCTCGCACAGATGAACTACGGTGGCGTGGTTGCCGCTTGCGGACTGGCTGGCGGTGTTAACCTGCCCACCTCGGTTATGCCTTTTATTCTGCGCAATGTTCGGCTACAAGGTGTCGACTCGGTGAGTATCCCTGTCGAACGTCGTATTATCGCGTGGGAAAGATTAACCCGAACGCTGCCGGAAAGCTTTTATCAGCAGGCCACACGGGAAATTTCGCTGACAGAGGCGGCCGAAAACGCGGCTAAACTATTAAATAATGCAATCACAGGCCGCACGCTGGTGAAAATTGGCTAAGGTTTATCTCTCGCTCTCCGGCACTGTCCGGAGGGTATTGCCTTCAGAGGAAACAGCGGCTCACGGTCGCCCGTTCGCTGAAATCAGGCGCTTTATGTAGCTACCGGCTCACCTTCTGGAGGATTTTGATGAAGCCCGTCGATAAACTGACTGAAAACGATGTTACGCCTGAATCTATCTTTAACAGCCAGCGCCGTCAGGTAATGAAAGCGATAGGCGTTAGCGCCGCCGCGTTCACCGTGCCCGGCGCCCGTGCCGATATCCTTTCTTGGATTAAGGGCGACAATCGCCCGACGGCAGCGGCTGGCAAACCGCTGGATTTTAGCAGGCCAGCCCAGTACCAGGCCGATTTGCCACTGACGCCGGAAGATAAAGTTAGCGGATACAATAATTTTTATGAGTTCGGACTGGATAAAGCCGATCCGGCCGCTAATGCCGGTTCGCTGAAGACTACCGACTGGAAAATCGAAATCGGCGGCGAAGTGGCAAAACCCATGACGCTGGATATGGACGATATTTTCAAACGCTTCCCGCTTGAACAACGTATTTACCGTATGCGCTGCGTAGAAGCCTGGTCAATGGTCGTTCCCTGGGTCGGTTTTGAGCTGGGCAAACTGCTCAAAGCGGCTGAACCCACCAGCAACGCGAAGTATGTTGCCTTCCAGACTATTTATGCGCCTGAGGAAATGCCGGGCCAGCGGGATCGCTTTGTCGGCGGCGGCATTGATTATCCTTATGTGGAAGGATTGCGTCTGGATGAAGCAATGCATCCACTGACCATGCTAACCACCGGGGTTTACGGTAAAGCCCTGCCGCCGCAGAACGGTGCACCGATTCGCCTCACCGTTCCGTGGAAATATGGCTTCAAAGGCATTAAATCCATTGTGAAAATCACCCTCGTCAAAGCGCAACCGCCAACCACCTGGAATCTGCTGGCCGCCAATGAATATGGCTTCTATGGCAACGTCAATCCGCATGTCGATCATCCTCGCTGGTCGCAGGCGACGGAACGGTTTATCGGCTCGGGCGGCATTCTTGACGTTAAACGCCAGCCCACGCTGCTGTTCAACGGCTATGCCAGTCAGGTTGCGTCCCTCTATCGTGGCCTTGATCTGCGGGAGAATTTTTAGTGGTGCGACTCAAGCTCAAACAGATTACCGGCCTGAAAGTTTTTCTGCATCTCGCCGGTTTTTTACCGCTAATTTGGCTGTTTCTTGCCGTTAATCAGGGTTGGCTCAGCGCCGATCCGGCTAAGGATATCCAGCATTTTACCGGAAGAATGGCGCTGAAATTTTTACTGGGTTCACTGCTGGTGACGCCACTGGCTCGCTATGGCAAACAGCCTTTACTGATCCGGGTTCGCCGCCTGCTGGGCCTGTGGTGCTTTGCCTGGGCAACGCTGCATCTGGTGAGTTATTCCCTGCTGGAGTTGGGGATCGATAACCTCGGCCTGTTAGGATCGGAACTGATTTCCCGACCTTATCTGACGCTAGGGATCGTTAGCTGGATTATTTTACTGATGCTGGCGCTGACTTCCTTTCAGAAAGCGCAGCGGAAGTTGGGAAAACGCTGGCAAACGCTGCACAATGCCGTCTATATCGTACTGATCCTCGCCCCCATTCACTATCTCTGGTCTGTGAAAACTTTTTCGCCTCAACCCTGGATTTATGCGCTGATCGCCGCCGTTTTGCTGCTCTGGCGTTACAAAAAATTCCGCCTGTGGTGGTCATGAGGATGAATGCCGCATCAAGTTATGGGCCTTTCATAACGCATTTTCGCCGAAGAGTGAGCAAACATCTTCGCTGATACGACCAGTATTTTGCTGCGAATTGCGTTGAAACCATTATAATGCCCGACTTCAAACCTGCTGACAGGTCAAACGAGAGCGCAAATTGCATCATGAAAGGTGACAAATGCCTTTCCGCGTTGTATTTTGTGCGATGCCTCAATTATCGCAGGAGATAGCCGCAAGATGGCTGATAAGTTTCACATACTGCTTTTGAACGGTCCCAACCTGAATCTTCTTGGCACCCGTGAGCCAGAAAAGTACGGGAAAACGACGTTGGCAGAGATCGTCAGCGATATGACATCGCAGGCTGACGCGCTCAACGTGAAGCTAAGTCATCTGCAGTCTAATGCAGAATATGCGTTAATTGACCGCATTCATGAGGCAAAAGGCAATGTCGATTATATCGTCATTAACCCGGCGGCTTTTACACATACCAGCGTAGCGCTTCGCGATGCACTGCTTGCAGTCAGCATCCCTTTTATTGAAGTTCACCTGTCAAATGTGCATGCCCGCGAACCCTTTCGCCATCATTCTTATCTTTCTGATATTGCTGCTGGCGTAATCTGTGGACTTGGCGTCGACGGTTATTCCTGGGCTTTACAGACGGCGGTTAAACGCCTGTCAAAATCTAATTAAACAGAGTACGGAACCACACTCATGGATATTCGTAAGATTAAAAAACTGATCGAACTGGTTGAAGAATCAGGCATTGCTGAACTGGAAATTTCTGAAGGTGAAGAATCCGTTCGCATCAGTCGTTCACCTGCAAACACAGGTTATCCGATGATGCAGCAGGCCTATGCTGCGCCAATGATGCAGCAACAGCCCGCGCTGGCTACTGCCGTTGCGCCTGCCACTACCCCTGCAATGGAAGCGCCTGCTGCAGCTGAGATCAGTGGTCACATCGTACGTTCACCAATGGTCGGTACTTTCTACCGCACGCCAAGCCCTGACGCAAAAGCCTTTGTGGAAGTGGGCCAGAAAGTTAACGCTGGCGATACCCTGTGCATCGTTGAAGCGATGAAAATGATGAACCAGATCGAAGCCGATAAATCCGGCGTAGTTAAAGCGATCCTGGTCGAAAGCGGTCAGCCTGTTGAGTTTGACGAGCCGCTGGTAGTCATCGAATAAACGAGGCGAACCATGCTGGATAAAATTGTTATAGCGAACCGCGGCGAAATTGCGCTGCGCATCCTGCGTGCCTGCAAAGAGTTGGGCATCAAGACTGTGGCCGTGCATTCAAGCGCGGATCGCGATTTGAAACACGTACTGCTGGCAGATGAAACCGTTTGTATCGGTCCTGCTCAGTCAGTCAAGAGCTACCTGAACATCCCTGCCCTGATCTCTGCGGCAGAAATCACTGGCGCAGTGGCGATTCACCCAGGCTATGGCTTCCTGTCCGAGAATGCGGACTTTGCCGAGCAGGTTGAGCGTTCAGGCTTTATTTTTATCGGCCCGAAAGCCGATACCATTCGCCTGATGGGAGACAAAGTCTCCGCTATCACGGCAATGAAAAAAACGGGCGTACCGACCGTACCGGGTTCTGACGGTTCGCTGGGCGAAGACATGGAGAAAAACCGTGCCATTGCCAAGCGTATCGGCTATCCGGTAATCATTAAGGCGTCCGGCGGCGGCGGCGGTCGCGGCATGCGTGTTGTGCGCGGCGACAAGGATCTCGAGCAGTCCATTAACATGACGAAAGCGGAAGCCAAAGCGGCTTTCAATAACGACATGGTCTACATGGAAAAATACCTTGAGAATCCACGCCACATCGAGATTCAGGTGCTGGCTGATGGCCAGGGCAACGCCATCTATCTGGCAGAACGTGACTGCTCAATGCAGCGTCGTCACCAGAAAGTTGTGGAAGAAGCGCCTGCGCCGGGCATCACTGAAGAGATGCGTCGCTTTATCGGCGAGCGTTGTTCTAAAGCCTGTATCGATATCGGCTACCGCGGTGCGGGTACGTTCGAATTCCTGTTCGAGAATGGCGAATTCTACTTTATCGAGATGAACACCCGTATTCAGGTTGAGCATCCGGTAACGGAAATGATCACCGGCGTGGATCTGATCAAAGAGCAGCTGCGTATTGCTGCCGGTCAGCCGCTGTCGATCAAGCAGGAAGACGTTGTGATCCGCGGCCATGCGGTGGAATGCCGTATCAATGCCGAAGATCCCAATACGTTCCTGCCAAGCCCTGGCAAAATCACGCGCTTCCATGCACCAGGCGGGTTTGGCGTTCGTTGGGAATCTCATATCTACGCGGGCTACACCGTTCCGCCGTACTATGACTCCATGATCGGTAAACTGATTACCTATGGTGAGACGCGTGACGTGGCTATCGCCCGCATGAAGAATGCGCTGGCGGAGCTGATCATCGACGGCATCAAAGTTAACGTTGAGCTACAGATGAAGATCATGAATGACGAGAACTTCCAGATTGGTGGAACCAACATCCACTACCTGGAGAAGAAACTCGGCCTTCAGGAAACCTGATTAGCCTGACGTCTAAAATAAGGCCGGTCTGACCGGCCTTTTTCTTTGGCGGTCCCTGTCGGGACCCGCGAGCCGTAAAGACCCCCCTGCTGAATAAAGAGAATCGCCATGCCCTGGATACAAATGAAAATTAACACCACTGGCGCGCAAGCTGAAGAATTGGGCGATGCGCTGATCGAGAACGGGGCTGTCTCGGTCACGTTCCAGGATACGCACGATAATCCGGTTTTCGAACCGCTGCCCGGTGAAACCCGCCTGTGGGGTGATACGGATGTGATTGGCCTGTTCGACGCTGAAACAGAGATGGCGTTTGTGATTGCGGGCCTGGAATCTCATCCTTTACTGGGCCCCGGATTTGTACACAAGATCGAGCAGATCGAAGACAAAGACTGGGAGCGCGAATGGATGGATAACTTCCACCCCATGCGCTTTGGTCAGCGGTTGTGGATCTGTCCAAGCTGGCGCGACGTGCCGGATCCTGATGCAGTTAACGTCATGCTCGATCCGGGCCTGGCTTTTGGTACGGGAACGCATCCGACTACCGCACTGTGCCTGGCATGGCTGGATGGGCTGGATTTAGCGGGTAAGACCGTTATCGATTTTGGCTGTGGTTCCGGCATTCTGGCCATTGCGGCGCTGAAGCTGGGCGCGGCAAAAGCGATCGGTATTGATATCGATCCGCAGGCTATCCAGGCCAGCCGCGATAACGCTCAACGTAACGGCGTCTCCGAGCGTCTGTCGCTGTATCTGCCTCATGAGCAGCCCGAGAATCTGAGTGCCGATGTCGTGGTCGCAAACATCCTCGCAGGCCCCCTGCGCGAGCTTGCGCCGTTGATTAGCGTATTGCCTGTGGCTGGTGGTCATCTGGGCTTATCCGGCGTGCTGGCGAGTCAGGCAAGCAGCGTGTGCGAAGCTTATGAAGCGCAATTTGCCCTCGATCCTGTCGCTGAAAAAGAAGAGTGGTGCAGAATTACCGGCATTCGTCGCTAATTTTTTCTTCGGCTCCACGGAAGGAGCGGATGCTTTTAAAGCAAAATAGCATTACTATCTGTGCGGGTTTTTATTCGTATGCCGGTATGCATCCGCATGCTGGTAAAAAACAGATAGTCAGGATCATAAAGGATTATGAACAAGACAAAATCAGTACTGCTGATCGCAGCAATAGCAACGATGCCCGCCTGGGCTACGCCCGCCATTCACTGGTCCTATGAAGGCAAAGCCGGCCCGGAACACTGGGCAGAGTTAGGGGATGAATTTAAAACCTGTAAAGCGGGTCAGTACCAGTCTCCCATTGATATTAAGCAGGTTATCGACGGGAAGCTGCCCGAGCTCAAGTTTAATTTTCATACCGATACCAAAACCATCGTCAACAATGGCCACACCATCCAGATTACGGTAAAAGACAGCGATGACTTCACGTTAGATGGTCACGCCTTTGTCCTTAAGCAGTTTCATTTTCACGCGCCCAGCGAAAATCATCTCTTCGGTAAGGCTTTCCCGCTGGAAGCACACTTTGTGCATGCGAATGCGGCTGGCGAGCTGGCTGTGGTCGCCGTGATGTTTCAACAGGGAGCGGAAAACAGCACGCTGAGGCCGTTAATCGATTCTGTGCCTGAACGTCAGGATCGCGTTGAGGTGATGAAACAGCGTGTGGATCTGGCCGGGCTTTTTCCACAGGATAAGCATTACTATCGTTTCAGCGGTTCGCTCACTACGCCTCCCTGTACTGAAGGTGTGCGCTGGCTGGTAATGAAGCAGCCGGTATCGCTTTCTGCGGAGCAGTTGAAGACGTTCCAGCAGGCGCTGAAACAGGCTAATAATCGTCCATTACAGCCGCTCCACGGCCGGGTCGTTGTTGATTAGAACGGGGACAGAGAATCTCTTCAGGTGTAGCGCAATGCCGCTTTCTGACGCAACTTGTCCCGTTTTTGGCGCAAAGAACCGTGATTTATATTGTTAAGTGGCTCACAAAAAAAGAAAAATATTTGTACATAATTTCGCCTTAAAATTACAACGTATTGTTAATTAAAGGTATTTAATTCAGCCGCTGATGGAATAAGCGCTGTCGGCGGACTGAAAGCGCCAATTGTTCAAAGTTTGGCCTTTCATCTTTTTGAAAAAATGCGTAATATACGCCGCCTTGCGAACACACTATGGTCACTTTTTTTTCATGCGCATAGGAAACCACCAGCTTCGCAATCGCCTGATTGCAGCACCAATGGCCGGAATTACCGACAGGCCTTTCCGGACACTTTGCTATGCAATGGGTGCTGGTATGACCGTATCGGAGATGATGTCGTCAAATCCCGAAGTTTGGGCCAGCGACAAATCCCGTTTGCGTATGGTACACAGTGACGAGCCCGGTATTCGTACCGTGCAGATTGCCGGTTGTGACCCTGAAGAGATGGCTGCCGCCGCGCGCATAAATGCCCTATCCGGTGCGCAGGTGATCGATATCAATATGGGATGTCCGGCTAAAAAAGTGAATCGTAAGATGGCGGGTTCTGCCCTGCTGCAACATCCGGAGTTGGTGAAGTCTATCCTCTCTGCGGTCGTCAATGCAGTAGACGTGCCCGTTACGCTGAAGATTCGCACCGGCTGGGACGCAGACAACCGCAATTGTGTTGAAATTGCCCAATTGGCTGAGCGTTGTGGCATTCAGGCCCTGACCATTCACGGACGCACTCGCGCGTGTTTGTTCAACGGCAACGCTGAATATGACAGCATTCGGACAGTTAAGCAGAATGTCTCTATTCCCGTTATCGCGAACGGAGACATTACTGACCCGCATAAAGCCAGATCCGTACTTGACTATACGGGGGCAGATGCCCTGATGATAGGACGTGCGGCTCAGGGAAGACCGTGGATCTTCCGGGAAATCCAGCACTATCTGGACACTGGGGAGCTGCTGGCACCGATGCCACTAGCTGAAGTAAAGCGCTTGCTTATCGAGCACCTACGGGAACTGCACGACTTTTATGGTCACCGCAAAGGATACCGTATTGCCCGGAAGCACGTCTCCTGGTATCTCCAGGAGCATGCCCCAAACGACCAGTTTCGGCGCACATTCAACGCCATTGAGGATGCCAGCGAACAGCTGGAGGCGTTGGAGGCATACTTCGAAAAACTTGCATAATAGAAATAAAGAGCTGACAGAACTATGTTCGAACAACGCGTAAATTCTGACGTACTGACCGTTTCAACCGTTAACTCCCAGGATCAGGTGACCCAAAAGCCCCTGCGCGATTCGGTCAAACAGGCACTGAAGAACTATTTTGCTCAACTGAATGGTCAGGATGTTAATGACCTGTATGAGCTGGTTTTGGCTGAAGTGGAACAGCCTCTGTTAGACATGGTTATGCAATATACCCGTGGCAACCAGACCCGTGCAGCCCTGATGATGGGTATCAACCGCGGTACGCTGCGTAAGAAACTGAAAAAATACGGCATGAACTAAGTTTCGGTTCATTGTGATGGAGGCGCTACAATATTGTTAGCGCCTTTTTTAATGTCTGTTGCTCAGAGAAAATTGTCGGGATTGTGCAAATAACAGGCGAACAGCTCAACTTCCTGTTAAAAATGTTGTCTTACTTTCTGTACCGCTACGGATTAAGTTCTTTATGCGCTACATCTTCCCTGAACGCATAAAGAGGAATTATGAAGGCTTCCCCTCGTTTTACCCGCAGCTTAATGCACCCTCGTTACTGGATAACCTGGCTCGGTTTGGGACTCCTGTTTTTACTCGTTCAACTTCCCTTCCCCTTGTTGCAGAAGCTGGGCACCTGGATGGGCCGGACATCAATGCGCTTTCTTAAACGCCGCATTCGTATTACCCGCCGTAATCTTGAACTCTGTTTTCCTGATATGCCCGCAGAACAACGCGAACTGACCATCGTACGCAATTTTGAATCGTTGGGCATGGGCCTGCTGGAAACGGGCATGGCGTGGTTCTGGCCCGACCGTCGGGTAAAGCGCTGGTTTACCGTTAACGGACTTCACAACCTGAAAGCGGCCCAGCAGGATGGTCGTGGCGCGCTGATTATCGGCGTGCATTTTATGTCACTCGAGCTGGGTGGTCGGGTAATGGGCTTATGCCAGCCGATGATGGCCATGTACCGGCCTCATAACAACAAACTCATGGAATGGGTACAGACCAAAGGTCGTATGCGTTCTAATAAGGCGATGATTAACCGTCGCGATCTGCGTGGCATGGTTCAGGCGCTGAAACAAGGTGAGGCCGTTTGGTTTGCACCGGATCAGGACTACGGTCCGAAAGGGAGCGTTTTTGCTCCGCTTTTCGCCGTACCAGAAGCGGCAACAACCAGTGGCACATGGATGATTGCGCGTATGGCCAAACCTGCAATGATCACCGTAGTGCTAATCCGTAATGAAGATGGCAGCGGCTATGAACTGGTTATTCAGCCAGAACTGAAAGATTATCCTATTGCTGATGAGCAGCAGGCTGCTACCTATATGAATAAAGTGATTGAACACGAAATCATGCGTGCGCCCTATCAGTATATGTGGCTACATCGTCGCTTTAAAACCCGCCCGGATGGCGCTCACTCGCTCTATTAATTTGCCAGATCCTGTTTTCACCAGCTCAGTCGCTTCTGAGCTGGTTCATCCCCCTCCCCCTGCAACAAAAGTTACACTTCTGAGAATTACCTTCCACCTTCCTGCAACAATTTGCACCATTTGTGACCAATCCCGCTGTTTTTGCCCCTGTCTGGTGCGCGATATTAAGTAAACTTTCAATATGCTTCCAATTATTAGCATTTCTTTCTAACAAATTCAGGTTGCTGCAAATCTGGCATTACCTTTGCAATGTCGTGGATAGCCCGCGTCATAAGCAGGACAACATGCACCGTAACGTGCGCTGAACATAACAACACGATTTCGCCACACAGGATGCTTTATGAAAAAAATGATGCTCTCCACGTTGGTTGCAACCGCAGCGCTGTTTGCAGTTGCGAATCAGGCTCATGCAGGCAACACACTGGATGCCATAAAAAAGAAAGGCTTTGTGCAATGCGGTATCAGTGATGGGCTGCCCGGCTTTTCTTTTGCCGATGCCAGTGGAAAATTCAGTGGTATTGATGTGGATGTCTGCCGTGCAGCGGCTGCGGCAGTGTTTGGTGATGCGTCGAAAGTTAAATATACCCCGCTGACCGCAAAAGAGCGTTTCACTGCGTTGCAGTCAGGAGAAGTCGATATTCTTTCACGCAATACGACCTGGACTTCGGCTCGTGACGGCGGTATGGGCTTTATTTTTGCCGGCGTAAACTACTATGACGGTATTGGTTTCCTGACCCATCAGAAAGCCGGTCTCAAAAGCGCTAAAGAGCTGGATGGCGCGACCGTATGCATCCAGGCGGGAACCGACACGGAGCTCAATGTTGCTGACTTCTTCAAGGCCAACAACATGCAGTACACCCCGGTGACGTTCGACCGCTCTGATGAATCTGCAAAAGCGCTGGATACCGGTCGCTGCGACACGCTGGCTTCGGATCAGTCCCAGCTTTATGCACTGCGTATTAAACTCGGCAAGCCAGATGAGTTTATCGTGCTGCCGGAAGTTATTTCTAAAGAGCCTTTAGGGCCGGTGGTTCGTCGTGGTGACGACGACTGGTTCACTATCGTGAAATGGTCGTTGTTCGCAATGCTGAACGCTGAAGAGATGGGTATTACGTCCAAAAACGTTGATCAGATGGCAGCGAAACCAACCACGCCTGATATGGCCCATTTGTTGGGATCGGAGGGCGACTTCGGTAAGGACCTGAAGCTGGACAATAAGTGGGCTTACAACATTGTTAAGCAGGTGGGTAACTATCAGGAAGTGTTCGATCGTAACGTCGGTAAAGACAGCCAGTTGAAAATTGCTCGTGGTCAGAATGCGCTTTGGAACAAAGGCGGTATTCAGTACGCGCCGCCAGTACGCTAATTCCTTCCGTTAACAGGGCGTCGCCGGGCGGCGCCTTCGTCAGAGTGCTCATAGCTGAGGTTTCAACATGTCTCAACGCCCAGCCGTAAAAAGGGATTTATCATTCGGCAATCCCGCGGTGCGCGCCTGGCTGTACCAGATTTTAGCCGTTGCCGCTGTGTTGGGAATTGCGGGTTATCTGGTCCATAACACCCTTATTAATCTGGCAAATCGCGGCATTACGTCAGGCTTCGCTTTCCTTGAGCGCAGCGCCGGTTTTGGTATCGTGCAGCATCTGATCGAATACACAGAGGGAGATACCTATGCGCGGGTATTTCTGGTCGGACTGACTAACACTCTGCTGGTATCCGCTTTATGTATCGTTTTTGCTTCTTTCCTCGGCTTTTTTATTGGCCTGGCACGCCTGTCTGATAACTGGCTGTTACGTAAAATTTCAAATATCTATATCGAAATCTTCCGTAATATTCCGCCGCTGCTGCAAATCTTCTTCTGGTACTTCGCCGTACTGCGTAACTTGCCTGGGCCACGTCAGGCGCTTAACGCCTTCGATCTGACCTTTGTCAGCAACCGGGGTTTATACATTCCATGGCCTGAATATGCTCCAGGTACATGGCCGTTTATCGTGGCGCTACTGCTGGCTGTGGCTGGGACTTATGCTCTGTTTCGCTATAACCGGGCTTATCAATTAAAGACCGGGCAGTTCAGGCGTGTGTGGCCCTCAGCGCTGGCTATGCTGATCCTTTTTCCGCTGATAGCGCATCTGATGTTTGGCGCAGCAATGCATTGGGATATTCCACAGCTTCGCGGCTTTAACTTTCGTGGAGGCTTTGTTTTGATCCCCGAGCTGGCAGCCCTAACGCTGGCGCTGTCCATCTACACTTCTTCCTTCATTGCCGAAGTTATCCGCTCGGGTATCCAGTCTGTTCCTTATGGCCAGCATGAAGCGGCTCGCTCGCTGGGTCTGCCAAATCCGGTGACGCTGCGTCAGGTCATTATCCCACAGGCGATGCGCGTTATTATTCCGCCATTAACCAGCCAGTATCTGAATATCGTGAAAAACTCTTCGCTGGCCGCAGCGATTGGCTATCCCGATATGGTTTCGCTCTTTGCCGGTACGGTACTGAACCAGACAGGTCAGGCAATTGAAACCATCGCGATCACCATGGGCGTTTACCTGATTATCAGCCTGCTGATTTCGCTGTTGATGAATATCTATAACCGCAAAATTCGCCTGATTGAGCGCTAAGAGAACGGGATCATTATGACTTTAGCCACTCAAGATACACCCCCGACCACCGGACATAAATTTTTAAACGCTGTCAGTTGGGCAAGGAAAAACTTGTTCTCAAACTGGGCAAATTCCCTGCTGACGCTGCTTTGTCTGTGGGTTATCTGGACTGTAATACCACCCGCCCTTAACTGGCTTGTGTTTCAGGCGAACTGGTTTGGTTCAACACGGGCCGATTGTACAAAGGAAGGCGCCTGCTGGGTCTTTATTCATGCCCGCTTTGGCCAGTTTATGTATGGACTTTATCCTCATGAACTTCGCTGGCGCATTAACCTGGCGCTAATTATTGGTCTGGTTTCAGTAGTGCCCTTGTTCATTAAAAGTATGCCGCGACGTGGCCTTTACCTTGTGGTCTGGGCCATCGCGTATCCTGTTATCGTCTGGTTCTTACTCTATGGCGGGTTTGCTGGTCTTGAACGGGTTGAAACCCGTCAGTGGGGTGGACTGACGCTAACGTTGATTATCGCCTCAGTCGGCATTGCCGGCGCGTTGCCATTGGGCATTTTGCTGGCTCTTGCGCGACGCTCAACCATGCCAGTCGTACGCTCGCTCGCGGTAATCTTTATTGAGTTCTGGCGTGGCGTCCCGCTGATTACCGTGTTGTTTATGTCTTCGGTTATGTTGCCGCTGTTCATGTCGGAAGGGAGCAGTATCGATAAATTGATTCGCGCGTTGGTCGGGGTCATCCTTTTCCAGTCAGCATACGTCGCGGAGGTGGTACGTGGTGGCTTACAGGCTCTGCCGAAGGGGCAGTATGAAGCCGCAGAGTCGCTGGCTCTCGGTTACTGGAAAACACAAGCATTAGTGATCCTTCCCCAGGCGCTAAAGTTGGTCATTCCGGGCCTGGTAAACACGATTATCGCCCTGTTTAAAGATACCAGTCTGGTGATCATTATTGGCCTGTTTGATCTGTTCAGTAGCGTGCAGCAGGCGACGGTTGATCCCGCCTGGCTGGGCATGTCAACGGAGGGATATGTCTTTGCCGCTCTGGTTTACTGGATTTTTTGTTTTAGTATGTCGCGCTATAGCCAATATCTGGAAAAGCGTTTTCACACCGGGCGTACGCCGCATTGAGGCTTAATATGACTAAATCTTTAATTCAACCTGATAACGCGATGATTACGCTGGAAAATGTGAATAAGTGGTATGGGCAATTCCATGTATTAAAAGACATCAATTTACAGGTAAAAGCCCGGGAACGTATTGTTCTTTGTGGCCCTTCAGGCTCCGGTAAATCAACCACTATTCGCTGTATTAATCATCTGGAAGAGCATCAGCAGGGTAGAATCGTCGTTGACGGTATTCATCTCAATGATGACCTGCGCAATATTGAACGTGTACGTACAGAAGTAGGTATGGTGTTTCAACACTTTAATCTTTTCCCTCATCTCAGCGTTTTGCAGAACTGTACGCTTGCGCCAATATGGGTACGTAAAACTCCCAGGAAGGAAGCTGAAGAGCTGGCAATGCACTATCTGGAACGAGTGCGTATTGCAGAACATGCACATAAATTTCCTGGGCAACTCTCTGGCGGCCAGCAACAGCGTGTGGCGATTGCCCGCTCTCTCTGCATGAAACCTAAAATTATGCTGTTTGATGAGCCCACCTCTGCTTTAGATCCAGAAATGGTAAAAGAGGTTTTGGATACTATGATTGGGCTGGCAGAAGATGGTATGACTATGCTGTGTGTAACACATGAGATGGGCTTTGCCCGGACAGTCGCAGACCGAGTGATCTTTATGGATCGCGGAGAAATCGTTGAGCAGGCTCCGCCACAAGAGTTTTTCTCTGCACCAAAATCTGAGCGTACCCGCGCTTTCCTTTCTCAGGTTATTCACTAGGTTAATTAGATAACGAGTTTCCCGGTAATACATACCGGGAAATTTTGTACAGATTGCCGGCCCTTATAAGCGCTGAAAAACAATTCAATCACGCCACGCAGCCGTTGAGTTACCCACTTTTTAAGCCTCAGGCGCCTTTTCTCGCCCCAAACGCAAAAAACCCTGACCGTGAGGTCAGGGTTATCGCGATTTGATGCCTGGCAGTTCCCTACTCTCGCATGGGGAGACCCCACACTACCATCGGCGCTACGGCGTTTCACTTCTGAGTTCGGCATGGGGTCAGGTGGGACCACCGCGCTAAAGCCGCCAGGCAAATTCTGTTATTCACGCCGCCGTAAAGGCCGCGCAAATTTATCCGGTTAACAAGCTGAAAATCTTTGCGTCTCTCAACGCTACAGAACGCTTCTGGCGTTGTAAGGTTAAGCCTCACGGGTCATTAGTACCGGTTAGCTCAACGCATCGCTGCGCTTACACACCCGGCCTATCAACGTCGTAGTCTTCAACGTCCCTTCAGGTGGCTTAAAGCCACAGGGAGAACTCATCTCGAGGCAAGTTTCGCGCTTAGATGCTTTCAGCGCTTATCTTTTCCGCACTTAGCTACCGGGCAGTGCCATTGGCATGACAACCCGAACACCAGTGGTGCGTTCACTCCGGTCCTCTCGTACTAGGAGCAACCCCTCTCAATTCTCCAGCGCCCACGGCAGATAGGGACCGAACTGTCTCACGACGTTCTAAACCCAGCTCGCGTACCACTTTAAACGGCGAACAGCCGTACCCTTGGGACCTACTTCAGCCCCAGGATGTGATGAGCCGACATCGAGGTGCCAAACACCGCCGTCGATATGAACTCTTGGGCGGTATCAGCCTGTTATCCCCGGAGTACCTTTTATCCGTTGAGCGATGGCCCTTCCATTCAGAACCACCGGATCACTATGACCTGCTTTCGCACCTGCTCGAGCCGTCACTCTCGCAGTCAAGCCAGCTTATGCCATTGCACTAACCTCACGATGTCCGACCGTGATTAGCTGACCTTCGTGCTCCTCCGTTACTCTTTGGGAGGAGACCGCCCCAGTCAAACTACCCACCAGACACTGTCCCCACGCCAGATTATGGCGCCAGGTTAGAACATCAAACGTTAAAGGGTGGTATTTCAAGGTTGGCTCCACGCAGACTGGCGTCCACGCTTCAAAGCCTCCCACCTATCCTACACATCAAGGCTCAATGTTCAGTGTCAAGCTGTAGTAAAGGTTCACGGGGTCTTTCCGTCTTGCCGCGGGTACACTGCATCTTCACAGCGAGTTCAATTTCACTGAGTCTCGGGTGGAGACAGCCTGGCCATCATTACGCCATTCGTGCAGGTCGGAACTTACCCGACAAGGAATTTCGCTACCTTAGGACCGTTATAGTTACGGCCGCCGTTTACCGGGGCTTCGATCAAGAGCTTCTCCTTACGGATAACCCCATCAATTAACCTTCCGGCACCGGGCAGGCGTCACACCGTATACGTCCACTTTCGTGTTTGCACAGTGCTGTGTTTTTAATAAACAGTTGCAGCCAGCTGGTATCTTCGACTGGCTTCAGCTCCGGGAGCAAGTCCCTTCACCTACGCGCCAGCGTGCCTTCTCCCGAAGTTACGGCACCATTTTGCCTAGTTCCTTCACCCGAGTTCTCTCAAGCGCCTTGGTATTCTCTACCTGACCACCTGTGTCGGTTTGGGGTACGATTCTGTGTTACCTGATGCTTAGAGGCTTTTCCTGGAAGCAGGGCATTTGTTACTTCAGCACCGTAGTGCCTCGTCATCACGCCTCAGCCTTAAAGAGTTCCGGATTTGCCTGGAACTCAAGCCTACACGCTTAAACCGGGACAACCGTCGCCCGGCCAACATAGCCTTCTCCGTCCCCCCTTCGCAGTAACACCGAGTACAGGAATATTAACCTGTTTCCCATCGACTACGCCTTTCGGCCTCGCCTTAGGGGTCGACTCACCCTGCCCCGATTAACGTTGGACAGGAACCCTTGGTCTTCCGGCGAGCGGGCTTTTCACCCGCTTTATCGTTACTTATGTCAGCATTCGCACTTCTGATACCTCCAGCAGACCTCACAGTCCACCTTCGACGGCTTACAGAACGCTCCCCTACCCAACAACACATAGTGTCGCTGCCGCAGCTTCGGTGCATGGTTTAGCCCCGTTACATCTTCCGCGCAGGCCGACTCGACCAGTGAGCTATTACGCTTTCTTTAAATGATGGCTGCTTCTAAGCCAACATCCTGGCTGTCTGTGCCTTCCCACATCGTTTCCCACTTAACCATGACTTTGGGACCTTAGCTGGCGGTCTGGGTTGTTTCCCTCTTCACGACGGACGTTAGCACCCGCCGTGTGTCTCCCGTGATAACATTCTTCGGTATTCGCAGTTTGCATCGGGTTGGTAAGCCGGGATGGCCCCCTAGCCGAAACAGTGCTCTACCCCCGAAGATGAGTTCACGAGGCGCTACCTAAATAGCTTTCGGGGAGAACCAGCTATCTCCCGGTTTGATTGGCCTTTCACCCCCAGCCACAAGTCATCCGCTAATTTTTCAACATTAGTCGGTTCGGTCCTCCAGTTAGTGTTACCCAACCTTCAACCTGCCCATGGCTAGATCACCGGGTTTCGGGTCTATACCCTGCAACTTAACGCCCAGTTAAGACTCGGTTTCCCTGCGGCTCCCCTATACGGTTAACCTTGCTACAGAATATAAGTCGCTGACCCATTATACAAAAGGTACGCAGTCACCCTGATAAATCAAGGCTCCCACTGCTTGTACGTACACGGTTTCAGGTTCTGTTTCACTCCCCTCGCCGGGGTTCTTTTCGCCTTTCCCTCACGGTACTGGTTCACTATCGGTCAGTCAGGAGTATTTAGCCTTGGAGGATGGTCCCCCCATATTCAGACAGGATATCACGTGTCCCGCCCTACTCATCGAACTCACAGCAAGTGCATTTTTGTGTACGGGAGTATCACCCTGTACCCTGCGACTTTCCAGACGCTTCCACTAATGCACAAACTGATTCAGGTTCTGGGCTGTTCCCCGTTCGCTCGCCGCTACTGGGGGAATCTCGGTTGATTTCTTTTCCTCTGGGTACTTAGATGTTTCAGTTCCCCAGGTTCGCCTCGCAACACTATGTATTCATGTTGCGATGATGCACCGTAGTGCACCGGGTTTCCCCATTCGGGTATCGTCGGTTGTTGCGGTTCATATCACCTTACCGACGCTTATCGCAGATTAGCACGCCCTTCATCGCCTCTGACTGCCAGGGCATCCACCGTGTACGCTTAGTCACTTAACCTCACAACCCACAAGCGTCCCGAAAGACACTGCTGTTGTAAGCATTTGAGAGACTCGAACACATCGTTTTGTTTACCCTTATTACGGAGGATAAACACGACGTGTCGTTTCAATTTTCAGCTTGTTCCGGATTGTTAAAGAGCAAATATCTCAAACGTGACTCACCTTACGGTAAAATCAGTTTTGAGATAGTTCAGTAAACTGCATGGTGGAGCTAAGCGGGATCGAACCGCTGACCTCCTGCGTGCAAGGCAGGCGCTCTCCCAGCTGAGCTATAGCCCCATACAGTTACTGCAGAGACCATCTACTACTACTCAACCTTTCTCTTTTAAGGGAGAAACGTAATTCGTGCTCAGGCAAGGCATGTTTTCGCGCCGCATAGTTCACTATGCAAGCCGGAAACATAACGCCGCATGAGTGCGAATTTGGTAGGCCTGAGTGGACTTGAACCACCGACCTCACCCTTATCAGGGGTGCGCTCTAACCACCTGAGCTACAAGCCTGTAGAGGTTTTTTCTGCTCGTTACTTTTCTATCAGACAATCTGTGTGAGCACTGCGCGGGAAGGTATCTTCAGGTAAGGAGGTGATCCAACCGCAGGTTCCCCTACGGTTACCTTGTTACGACTTCACCCCAGTCATGAATCACAAAGTGGTAAGCGCCCTCCCGAAGGTTAAGCTACCTACTTCTTTTGCAACCCACTCCCATGGTGTGACGGGCGGTGTGTACAAGGCCCGGGAACGTATTCACCGTGGCATTCTGATCCACGATTACTAGCGATTCCGACTTCACGGAGTCGAGTTGCAGACTCCGATCCGGACTACGACGCACTTTATGAGGTCCGCTTGCTCTCGCGAGGTCGCTTCTCTTTGTATGCGCCATTGTAGCACGTGTGTAGCCCTACTCGTAAGGGCCATGATGACTTGACGTCATCCCCACCTTCCTCCGGTTTATCACCGGCAGTCTCCTTTGAGTTCCCACCATTACGTGCTGGCAACAAAGGATAAGGGTTGCGCTCGTTGCGGGACTTAACCCAACATTTCACAACACGAGCTGACGACAGCCATGCAGCACCTGTCTCAGAGTTCCCGAAGGCACCAATCCATCTCTGGAAAGTTCTCTGGATGTCAAGAGTAGGTAAGGTTCTTCGCGTTGCATCGAATTAAACCACATGCTCCACCGCTTGTGCGGGCCCCCGTCAATTCATTTGAGTTTTAACCTTGCGGCCGTACTCCCCAGGCGGTCGACTTAACGCGTTAGCTCCGGAAGCCACTCCTCAAGGGAACAACCTCCAAGTCGACATCGTTTACGGCGTGGACTACCAGGGTATCTAATCCTGTTTGCTCCCCACGCTTTCGCACCTGAGCGTCAGTCTTTGTCCAGGGGGCCGCCTTCGCCACCGGTATTCCTCCAGATCTCTACGCATTTCACCGCTACACCTGGAATTCTACCCCCCTCTACAAGACTCTAGCCTGCCAGTTTCAAATGCAGTTCCCAGGTTAAGCCCGGGGATTTCACATCTGACTTGACAGACCGCCTGCGTGCGCTTTACGCCCAGTAATTCCGATTAACGCTTGCACCCTCCGTATTACCGCGGCTGCTGGCACGGAGTTAGCCGGTGCTTCTTCTGCGGGTAACGTCAATTGCTGAGGTTATTAACCTCAACACCTTCCTCCCCGCTGAAAGTACTTTACAACCCGAAGGCCTTCTTCATACACGCGGCATGGCTGCATCAGGCTTGCGCCCATTGTGCAATATTCCCCACTGCTGCCTCCCGTAGGAGTCTGGACCGTGTCTCAGTTCCAGTGTGGCTGGTCATCCTCTCAGACCAGCTAGGGATCGTCGCCTAGGTGAGCCATTACCCCACCTACTAGCTAATCCCATCTGGGTTCATCTGACAGCGAGAGGCCCGAAGGTCCCCCTCTTTGCTCTTGCGAGGTTATGCGGTATTAGCTACCGTTTCCAGTAGTTATCCCCCTCTGTCAGGCAGATCCCCAGACATTACTCACCCGTCCGCCACTCGTCACCCAAGAGCAAGCTCTCTGTGCTACCGTTCGACTTGCATGTGTTAGGCCTGCCGCCAGCGTTCAATCTGAGCCATGATCAAACTCTTCAATTAAAAGTTCGATTTGCTGCAACAAGTGCAGCGATGCTCAAGTGTAAAACGTCATAATGAATTTTCATTATGTGTTCACTCTTAAGACTTGATATTTTTTGACACCCGAAGGTGTCTTGATATCAATCCTGCGAGTGCCCACACAGATTGTCTGATAAATTGTTAAAGAGCGTTGCGAACAGTGCCTTAGCTTCCTGTCGCGAGGTGGCGTATATTACGCTTTCCTCCTTCAGAGTCAACTTCTTTTTGAGAAGTTTTTCTCCGGCGATTCAGCTTCCTGAACCTCCTGAACCGGCGGGCTGTAAGCCGTTGTGCCGTCTCAGTGGTTGCGCATTATAGGGATCCGTTCAGATAGCACAACCCTTTTTTCGATCTTTTCTTTCGACCGTTCTTTTTTCATCCTCTTTGACGAATAGTCAGACGATCTGCGCAAAAATACCGCTTATTTGACCCGGGTTATTGATCGTTATTGCTGTGTCGCACTACGCTTCAGGGATCATATTGCTGAGGGAAAGTGTTATGTCGACAAATTTGCGATCTTATAAAGGTACATTTCCGCAATCAGGTAACCGTGTAATGGTCGATGCTTCGAGTGTAGTAATCGGCGAAGTTGAGTTACAGGACGATGTGAGCATCTGGCCACTTGTTGCAATACGCGGTGATGTTCATAAGGTGAAGATCGGTAAACGCAGTAATATTCAGGATGGCTGCGTGCTGCATGTTACCCACAGGTCGTCCACCAATCCGGAAGGTTACCCACTTATCATTGGTGAAGATGTCACTGTAGGGCATAAAGCGATGCTACACGGTTGCACCATCGGCAATCGGGTCTTAGTCGGTATGGGGTCGATTCTGCTGGATGGCGTAATAGTAGAAGATGACGTGATGATTGGCGCTGGAAGCTTGGTGCCGCCGGGAAAACATCTGGCAAGCGGCTACCTCTACTTAGGTAGCCCGGTGAAACAAATCCGTCCGCTGACAGAATCCGAGATCGCCGGATTGCTCTATTCTTCCAACAACTATGTTCGCTGGAAAAATGAGTACCTGGATCAGGAGAGCCACACCCAGCCCTGATCGTTTTCCTGTTCTGCCTTTATTGCAGCCTCAGCTTCATCTTCCAGATCCCAGCGGTAGCGGCAAAAGATTTCCAGCGCTGTCTGCTCTTTACCGTAGCGGCGGATCAATGATTCGCCGCCGATCGCGCAAACGATCTGAAAGCCATTGACCAGCGCAACAAAGCAGACCGCGCTGACAGATTCGTCCCACCATTCGCGATCCGGGAACTGAATTGCCTGATTCACGCCTTTAATTCCGCTTTGAGCGTGGCAATAACTGGTGCGACATCAGGTATTACCTCATGCCACAGAAAGAAAGAATACGCCGCCTGTCCTACCAGCATGCCCAGGCCATCGGCGATCTGAGTTGCACCATGCTGCTGGCACCATTGTAAAAAGGGTGTCTGGCCAGCCTGATAAAACATGTCGTAACAACGGACCGTGCTACCGATCAACGTCCTGGGCAAGGCCGGTATTCCTCCAGTAACGCCGCTGGAGGTCGCATTGATAATCAAATCGTACTCTGCTTCAAGCCTGTCCATTGCCTGGGCACGAATCTCTCCCGCATGCTTAAAAATAGTCGCCAGCATCTCTGCTTTATTTAGCGTGCGGTTAGTAATAGTCAACGAACAGCCAAAAGAAAGCAGAGGCAGGATAACCCCTCTGGCCGCCCCACCAGCGCCCACCAGTAAGATACGATCGCCCGGCTTGATCAGTTGTTGTCTTTCCAGATCCCTCAGCAGGCCAATACCATCGGTATTATCGCCAAGCAATCGCCCATCCTCTAACTTCTTAATGGTGTTTACCGCACCGGCAAGAGAAGCCCGCTCAGTCAGCTCATCCACCAGCTCATAAGCTTGTTCTTTGAAAGGTAACGTAACATTCGCACCAACGCCGTCGCGGGCCAGAAAATCCGCTATTGATTGAGCAAAGCCATCAACAGGTGCGCAGATACGTTCATAAGGATGCGGGATCCCTGTTTGCTGAGCAAACATCTGATGAATGCGTGGCGATTTGCTATGGCTAATCGGATTACCAAAGACGGCGTAGTTTTGCATTGTATTCCCCGTTATCCCTGACGAATAAGCTCGCCAGTTAAGGCATCGCGAATTTCTGATGGATTATTACGCCCCCCGGTTTCTCCCTGCAATACGGGGAATTCGTCACCAAACTGTTGATGAACTTCTGCCGCCGTCCGACAAGGCGCTAATCCAGTTAGATTGGCACTGGTCGAAACTAACGGTTTGTTAAATGCACGGCAAAGCTGCTGAACATCAGGATGGTTGCTGACCCGCACCGCAATAGAAGTAAACCGTCCGGTTAGCCAAACTGGCGTTGCTGTACTGGCCGGGACAACCCAGGTAACCGGCCCCGGCCATGAAGAAAACATTTTCTCTTTTTGCTGCGGAGTCAGCTGTTGCTCATCAATATAAGGCTGCAGCTGCTGGTAATCTGCGGCAATCAGGATTAAGCCTTTTTCTACCGGGCGCTGTTTTAACGCTAACAGTGCCATAACTGCCGATTCACTATCTGGATCGCATCCCAGGCCGAATACCGCCTCGGTTGGATAAGCAATAACGGCTCCCTGCCTTACTTGTGTCACGCAGCTCTTCAAAGAGCCTGCCAAAAGATCATTCTTCACTACTGTTTCCTGCTGTTACTGGCTTACCGCAAGCTTTACTGGCACAAAAACGTTTTGCACCGCGCGCGGTCTTTTTTTCTATAAGAAGAGGGAAATGGCAAAAAGCACATTCGCCAGCCACGGGCTTAAAATTCACTGCGAACTGACAATCAGGATAGCGATCGCAGGCGTGAAAAGTTTTACCATAACGTGAGCGGCGCTGGACCAGTTTGCCCTGTGAACATTGAGGACAGGAGAGCGCAGTTTCATCGGGTTTATCGATAAGCTCTGTATGCTCACATTCGGGATAATTGCTGCAGGCGATAAACATGCCATAACGTCCCTGGCGCAAAACCAGAGTGGACTGGCATACAGAACAATGTTGCCCTTCCAACACTTTCACTACATGTCCCTCAACCTGACTTTTCAGTGGACGAATATAGTCACACTCAGGGTAAGCAGAGCATCCAAGGAAAGCACCGTGTTTACCGGAGCGGATGACTAACTCCGCTCCGCATTGTGGGCAAGGTTCATTTTTTCGCACAGCGAAAAGCGCTGTTTTATTCATAGCTTTATTACACGAAGAGGATCTTCAGTGCACTGTTCCTTCATTGGCATCGAAAAGAAGTTCTTCCATTTGCTGGTAGGCATTTTCACACCCGGGAATATTGAACAATACCATCAGCACCACCCACTTCAGATCTTCAAGATCGAAATCCAGCGTATCAAGCGCCATTATACGCTCAATGACCATCTCTCGGGTTTCCAGATTAAGCACCTGGATCTGTTCCAGAAACAAAATGAAGCCACGGCAATTCGCGTCCAGGCGCTGGCTTTCTTCCTCTGTATAAATCCTGACAGAAAGTGGATCGTTCGCCAGCAGAATCGGGGCGACTAAACCGTCCTGATAATCGGCCAGTTTTTCCAACCAGTTCAACGCATTATTAATGTCCCCACGATGAAAACCAGCATCGGTTAAATCGTCCGTCAACTTATCCTGATCAACCTGCATTTCTGCTTCGTTGTGGATATACGTTTCAAACAGATACATCAGTACGTCGAACATGGCTTGCCCTCCTCAATCGGACATAGCCGCCGGGTACAGCTGTAATCCAGCCTGCTAATTCCAACTCAAGCAGCTTAGCTACGATGGCTGGCACAGGCTGGCAGGCACGTTCAGCGACGACATCAACAGGTGTAACCTCATCTCCTACGTTAGCCAACACATCAGCAAATGGCAATGGAGGATTACCCTCCTCTGCCGAATATATTATTGAAGTTTGTGGGTCAGGTAACCATTTCAGGTCACTTTGCAGTTGTTCAAGGATGGTATTGGGATGGCTGACCAACGACGCACCCTGTTGAATAAGCCAGTGGGTCCCTTCACTGCCTGGATTACCGATAGCCCCGGGCACCGCATAAACATCACGATTCTGCTCGAGCGCCAGCTTTGCCGTAAGCAGAGAGCCGCTCTTTATAGCTGCTTCAATCACCAGTACACCAAGACTCAATCCACTAATGATTCTGTTGCGATGCGGAAAGTTAGAGGCATGCGGCCTGACCGGCAGGGAAAATTCAGAAATCACAGCACCGCCACCAGCGATAATGTCTCTGGCAAGGGATGCATGCCGCTGAGGATAAATACTCCGGAGTCCGTTTCCCAGTACGGCCAGCGTTTTGCCGTTCGTCGCCAGCGCTGCGCGATGAGCAATACCATCGATACCCAGCGCCAGGCCGCTGGTGATGGTGATGCCACTTAACGCAAGTGCCTCTGCAAAATGGGTGGCCCAGTTACGGCCATAAGGTGAGCAGTCACGACTGCCGACAACAGCAATTTGCGGCGTAGCCAAAATATTAGGATCGCCGTCAACATAGAGCATTGCCGGGAAGTTGGTGATGTTTCTTAACCGTTCGGGATAACGAGAATCATCACAGGTAATGAGATGATGATGTGGATGTTCCAGCCATGCCTCGGTTTGCGCCACAAGCTGCCGGTCGAAATGCCAAAAGGCCTGACGCTGTTCGGATTGCAATCCGGCTTCACATAGCTCTTTCTCTTTAACAGAAGTGAAACGCTGCAGTTGCACCGCGGCTTTTACCTGCTGATGGTTTCGTAAGCCTTTTACCCCTGACAGACGTAACCAAATCTCCGTTGGCGTCATGTTGCCTTCCCTGCTCTGGCCTTTCCTTAACGTAGCGGCAATGCTGTCAATCATGGCCCGGAATGTCTACAATAAGAGGAATAAATCTTTTATCCCTTGAACACAGATCTGGAAAGTTATGTCAGTTTTGCAGGTATTACATTTTCCTGACGATCGCCTGCGCATCGTTGCGAAACCCGTTAAAGAAGTGAATGCCGATATCCAGCGTATCGTCGATGATATGTTTGAAACCATGTACGCTGAAGAAGGCATTGGGCTGGCTGCAACGCAGGTTGATATCCATCAACGCATTATCGTTATCGATGTTTCTGAAAATCGTGACGAGCGGTTAGTGCTGATCAATCCTGAACTGCTGGAAGAAAGCGGCGAAACGGGTATTGAAGAAGGCTGCCTCTCTATCCCGGAACAGCGAGCGCTGGTTCCACGCGCTGAAAAAGTAAAAATTCGGGCGTTGGATCGTGATGGCAATAGCTACGAGCTTGAGGCTGATGGTCTGCTTGCGATTTGTATCCAGCATGAAATGGATCACCTCGTCGGCAAGCTGTTTATCGATTACCTCTCGCCTATGAAGCGTCAGCGCATCCGTCAGAAGCTGGAAAAATTATATCGCCAGCATGCCCGGGACTGATTAGCATCTGAAGAAGGGAACTGCGTGTCCGACTCATTAAATATTATCTTTGCCGGTACACCTGACTTTGCAGCGCGTCATCTTGACGCGCTGCTGTCATCAAGCCATAACGTCGTCGGCGTTTTTACTCAGCCCGACCGTCCTGCTGGCCGGGGCAACAAGCTCACGGCAAGTCCGGTAAAGCAGCTGGCTGAACAACACAATATTCCGGTGTTCCAACCCAAATCATTACGGCCTGAAGAAAATCAGCAGAGGGTTGCCGACCTCAACGCCGATGTGATGGTCGTCGTAGCTTATGGTTTGATTTTACCGAAGCCAGTACTGACGATGCCGCGTCTCGGCTGTATCAACGTGCATGGTTCGCTGCTGCCGAAATGGCGCGGCGCGGCGCCTATTCAGCGCTCCCTGTGGGCGGGCGACGCTGAAACCGGCGTCACCATTATGCAAATGGACGTCGGTCTTGATACCGGTGATATGCTGCACAAACTTGCCTGCCCAATTGAGCCGACTGATACCAGCGCTACGCTATATCAAAAACTGGCTGAATTAGGTCCTGCTGGCATGTTGACAACGCTTAGCCAGTTAGCTGATGGCACAGCGAAACCTGAAGTGCAGGATGAAACACGGGTTAGCTATGCAGAGAAGCTTAGTAAAGAAGAGGCAAAACTGGACTGGACGCTTTCGGCAGTTCAGCTGGAACGTTGCATCCGCGCCTTTAATCCGTGGCCGGTGAGCTATTTCACCATTGATGAACAACCCGTCAAGGTGTGGAAAGCGTCGGTGCTACCACATGTGGCTAAACAGCCTGGCGAAATTGTGCAGGCAGATAAGAAAGGTATTCAGGTCGCGACTTCTGAAGGCGTATTGAATATCGAGGAGCTACAGCCTGCCGGTAAAAAAGCGATGACAGCTCAGGACCTGCTGAACTCCCGCCGTGACTGGTTCACTCCAGGTAATATTCTTGCCTGATACTACGCCCGGTGCGATATCGGGCGTCTTAAATGCGATTCTTATGAAAAAAAATACCAATTTACGCGCGCTGGCCGCCCAGACTATTGAAAAAGTGGTTGAACAGGGACAGTCGCTGAGCAACGTCCTGCCTGCGGCTCAGAAAACAATTGCCGATAAAGACGCCGCGCTTTTACAAGAAATTTGCTATGGCGTGCTACGCACTCTGCCGCAGCTGGAATGGATTATCAGCCAGCTGATGGAACGTCCCATGACGGGAAAACAGCGCGCGCTTCATTTCCTGATTATGGTCGGTCTGTATCAGCTCATGTTTACTCGTATCCCGCCTCATGCAGCCCTTGCGGAAACAGTGGAAGGCGCAGTTGCGCTTAAGCGTCCGCAGCTTAAGGGATTAATAAACGGCGTACTGCGTCAATTCCAGCGTAAGCAGGAAGAATTAACGCAGGAGATGAACCGGGGCGACCAACAGTACTTGCATCCGAAATGGTTATTGACGCGTCTTAAACAGGCATGGCCGCAGCAATGGCAAAAAATCGTTGAAGCCAATAATCAACGTCCACCAATGTGGCTGCGCGTTAACCGGCAGCATCATACTCGTGATGCCTGGCTTACCCTGTTGCAGGAGTCCGGTAAAAATGCGGAACCGCATCCTGAACATCCTGATGCGCTACGACTTGAAGCGCCCTGCTCCGTTGCTCAACTTCCCGGTTTTGAAGCAGGATGGGTAACAGTACAAGATGCTTCTGCTCAGGGATGTGTGGCACTGCTTGATCCTCAAAACGGCGAAGTGATTTTAGATCTTTGTGCCGCGCCAGGCGGGAAAACCACGCATATTCTTGAAGCCGCGCCTGAAGCCCGTGTTATGGCCGTCGATATTGATGCGCAGCGTCTTGCCCGAATCACTGAAAACTTGCAGCGGCTTAATATGACGGCCGATGTAAAGCTGGGCGATGGATGTACGCCTGAAAAATGGTGTGGTGATACCCAATTCGATCGTATTTTGCTGGATGCTCCCTGTTCGGCTACGGGCGTCATACGACGTCATCCGGATATCAAATGGCTTCGCCGCGATCGGGATATTGCAGAGCTCGCCGCTTTGCAGCAGCAAATCCTTGAGGCTATCTGGCCGCATTTGAAACCTGGCGGCACTCTGCTTTATGCTACTTGTTCAATCCTGCCTGAAGAGAACCACTTGCAGGTTGCAGCTTTCCTTGAGCGTCATGAAGATGCCGTGTTGAAAGGAACCGGTAGTGATCAACAGCCAGGATTACAGGTATTTCCCGATCCGCTCGGTGGCGACGGGTTCTTCTATGCCAAACTGCTAAAAAAATAAACGTCGCGGCCAGCCAGTCCCTGGCCGCATCCGAACTCCTTCAAGCAGACAAGCACAATGAAAATAATCATTCTTGGCGCGGGTCAGGTGGGCGGCACGCTCGCGGAAAACCTGGTTGGCGAAAACAACGATATTACGGTAGTCGATACTGATGCGATCCGTTTGCGCCAGCTACAGGATAAATACGATCTTCGGGTAGTACAGGGACACGGTTCTCACCCTCGCGTTCTTCGGGAAGCGGGTGCCGAAGATGCCGATATGCTGGTTGCTGTAACTAATTCTGATGAAACGAATATGGTGGCCTGTCAGATTGCCTATTCGCTCTTCAATACGCCAAACCGTATCGCACGTATTCGTGCCCCCGATTATATACGCGATGCCGATAAGCTCTTTATTCCTGAAGCGGTTCCTATCGATCATCTGATCTCCCCGGAACAGCTGGTAATCGATAATATTTATCGGCTAATCGAATACCCGGGTGCGCTTCAGGTTGTTAATTTCGCTGAGGGGAAAGTCAGTCTGGCAGTGGTTAAAGCCTATTACGGCGGTCCGCTCGTGGGTAATCCGCTGGCTATAATGCGCGATCATATGCCTCATATTGATACGCGTGTGGCGGCCATTTTCCGTCAGGATCGCCCAATTCGACCTCAGGGCTCGACAATTGTTGAAGCTGGCGATGAAGTGTTCTTCATTGCCGCAAGCCAGCATATTCGGGCAGTCATGAGCGAGTATCAGCGCCTGGAGAAGCCTTATAAACGTATCATGATCGTGGGTGGCGGCAATATTGGCTGTGGCCTCGCTCTACGCCTTGAGAAAAACTATAGTGTGAAACTGATTGAACGTAATCAGCAGCGGGCCGCAGAGCTGGCAGAGCTTCTCCAGAATACGATTGTCTTTTATGGTGATGCTTCCGATCAGGAACTTCTCGCTGAAGAACATATCGATCAGATCGATCTTTTTATCGCTATTACTAATGACGATGAAGCCAACATTATGTCAGCGATGCTGGCAAAAAAAATGGGGGCAAAAAAAGTCATGGTGCTGATCCAGCGGAAAGCTTATGTGGATCTTGTCCAGGGCAGCGTAATCGATATTGCTATTTCACCGCAGCAAGCCACAATCTCGGCATTGCTTAGCCATGTACGTAAGGCTGATATTGTCGGTGTCTCCTCTCTTCGTCGCGGCGTTGCAGAGGCTATCGAGGCTATTGCTCATGGCGATGAAACAACATCTCGCGTTGTCGGCAGAATGATCGACCAGATAAAACTTCCGCCCGGTACGATCATTGGTGCTGTCGTTCGTGGCGATGACGTAATGATTGCTAATGACAATCTTCGTATCGAACAAGGCGACCATGTCATCATGTTCCTGACCGATAAAAAGTTCGTGCCGGATGTCGAGCGTTTGTTCCAGCCAAGTCCATTCTTCCTTTAATTATCTCCGGGCGCTTCATTCCGCCCGGTATTTCACCCGCGTGATAATTGAATAATCTTAGTAATCGCCATGGAAAAAGCTCAATCGTTTGTTAGACTTACCAACTGGCACACGAATGGAGATAACAATGAGTTTACTGAAAGAGTTTCGCGATTTTGCAATGCGCGGCAACGTTGTTGACCTGGCGGTCGGTGTCATTATTGGTGCTGCGTTTGGTAAGATCGTTTCTTCTCTGGTGGCAAATATCATTATGCCGCCGCTGGGATTATTGATTGGTGGTGTCGACTTTAAGCAGTTTAGCTGGGTTCTTAAACCTGCCGCTGGTGATGCGCCCGCAGTTATTATGCAGTATGGCGTATTCCTGCAATCCATCTTTGATTTTGTCATCGTTGCTTTTGCCATCTTCATGGCGATTAAACTGATGAACAAACTCCATAAGAAAAAAGAAGTGGAAAAGCCTGCGCCTAAAGTGACTGCCGAAGAAAAGCTGCTTACGGAAATCCGCGATTTGTTGAAACAGCAGAACAGCCAGCCTTAACAGCGCTATAAGTTCAGAAACCGCCTGTTATGGCGGTTTTTTTATGCGGCTAAAAGAAGAAAGCCAGGGGTAAAGCTGTCTTTACCACTGGCCTCCCAGGAACCTTTTTTACCGTGTTTATCTTTACGCCGGTAACTGCCTTTCCCCTTCAGATTAACTTCAGTTCTTACTCTGAACAGGGGATCGTGCAGGAGTGCTTCAAGTGCATTCTCACGAATTATGCCTTTCTTATGCTGATACTTAGTCACAACATTTTCCTCATGTGGTTGCTGCTGAAGAATATAGAAGCGGAAGACTAAAAGGTCAATCGGCTGCTGTCGCAAGCGATCCTTTTTCCAGGGCTTCCAAAATAGAACAGTACAGGCTGCTGTGCGCTGTTCCACAACAGGCATCATTTAGCCTCTCAAGAGAACGCTGCATATTTTGCAGTTCCGCAATCATACCTTCTACTTCCAGCAGCCTGGTTTGCACAATGTTTTTAGATTCCTGGCAGGTATGATGTTCTGGATCTACTCGGATCGAAAGCAGTTCGCGAATAGCTTCAAGACTAAATCCAAGCTGCCGGCCATAGCGTATAAATCGCAAACGCTGTAAATCATTTTCACTATAAAGACGGAAACCGCCTTCAGTACGAATCATATGATCCATCATTTGCTGTTTTTCGTAGTAGCGAATGGTGTCAGGTGTGACATCCGCAAGCTTAGCCAGCTGGCCTATTTTGTACATTACGCTTCTCCATCGAATCGCTGATTGAGCTGTGCGCCATAGTCACCCCGCAAGAAATCAGTACTTAATCCCGCCTGACGTAATTTAGCTTCCAGTAAAACAAGACGCTTTGAATGTGCCTGATAGTTATCATCTGAGGAATCAATTCCTGCCAGAAGTTCTTGCAGTTCAATAGCTTCGCGACGCATCTCAAGTTCGGGTGGCAGAAAACCAGAGTTTTTCATTAGCCTGTAAGCAGCGCGCAGCTCATGAGGAACGTGGCTGTCGTCATCTAATACCAGCTTTTTACCACTGCCGGCCAGATTGTCGAAATCGCCATTTTTTTGTGCTTCAGAGACGTGTTGCTCTACCAATTGATCAATCAGCCACATAATGACCTCGCGATTTGAAGGAGAGAATACAGGATAGCGTGTTGCAGGAAAGAGGGGAAATTCAGGACATAAAAAAACCGGGCAAGCCCGGTTTTTCCAAGATGCGGCAGATTACTCTGCTGCTTCTGCTTGAGCTTCTGGACGATCAACCAGCTCGATGTAAGCCATCGGAGCGTTGTCACCAGCGCGGAAGCCACACTTCAGAATACGAGTGTATCCACCGGCACGGCTCGCGAAACGCGGGCCCAGCTCGTTAAACAGTTTTGCCACGATCTCGTTATCACGAGTACGGGCGAATGCCAGACGACGATTAGCTACGCTGTCGGTCTTGGCAAGAGTAATCAGCGGCTCAACTACACGACGCAGCTCTTTCGCTTTTGGCAGGGTCGTCTTGATGATCTCATGACGAACCAAAGAGCCAGCCATGTTGCGGAACATAGCCTGACGATGGCTGCTGTTGCGGTTCAGTTGACGACCACTCTTACGATGGCGCATGACCTTATCCTTCTCAGTGAAACCTTAACCTGTGATCGGGTTATTCATCAGCAATGCTAGCTGGCGGCCAGTTTTCCAGGCGCATGCCCAGAGACAGACCACGAGAAGCCAGCACATCTTTAATCTCAGTAAGAGATTTTTTACCAAGGTTAGGCGTTTTAAGCAGCTCAACCTCGGTACGCTGTACCAGATCACCGATGTAGTGGATAGCTTCTGCCTTAAGGCAGTTAGCAGAGCGGACAGTCAATTCCAGATCGTCAACAGGGCGCAGCAGGATCGGATCGAATTCTGGTTTCTCTTCTTTCACTTCCGGCTGACGTACATCACGTAAGTCGACGAAAGCTTCCAGTTGTTCTGCCAGGATGGTTGCCGCACGGCGGATCGCTTCTTCAGGATCAATAGTGCCGTTGGTTTCCATTTCGATGACCAGCTTGTCCAGGTCAGTACGCTGTTCTACACGCGCTGCTTCAACATTGTAGGCGATACGCTCTACAGGGCTGTAACAGGCGTCGACCAACAGACGACCGATCGGGCGCTCATCTTCTTCCGAATGAATTCGGGCAGAAGCCGGCACATAACCACGACCACGCTGAACTTTGATACGCATGCTAATAGCCGCGTTCTCATCAGTCAGGTGGCAGATCACGTGCTGCGGCTTGACGATTTCGACATCACCATCATGGGTGATATCGGCTGCAGTCACAGGGCCAATGCCAGATTTATTCAGAGTGAGAATAACTTCATCTTTCCCCTGAACTCTTACCGCCAGCCCTTTCAGGTTGAGCAGGATTTCCAGGATATCTTCCTGTACGCCCTCTTTGGTGCTGTACTCATGTAGTACACCATCAATTTCAACCTCGGTCACCGCGCAACCCGGCATTGATGAAAGCAGAATACGGCGCAGTGCGTTACCAAGAGTATGGCCAAAGCCACGCTCTAAAGGCTCAAGGGTCACCTTGGCGTGCGTCGAACTCACTTGCTCGATATCTACCAGGCGCGGTTTTAGAAACTCTGTCACAGAACCCTGCATTGTGTCCTCTCTTTGGTACTAAGCTTTACTTGGAGTAAAGCTCGACGATCAGGTGTTCGTTAATGTCCGCAGACAGATCGGTACGTTCAGGAATACGCTTGAACACACCTTCCATCTTAGTTGCATCAACTTCCAGCCAGGTTGGCTTTTCACGCTGTTCAGCCAGCTCCAGAGCGGCTTTCACGCGAGACTGCTTTTTGGCTTTCTCACGGATGCTAACAACGTCATTCGGAGTTACCTGATAAGAAGCGATGCTAACAACGCGGCCGTTTACCATGATGGATTTGTGGCTAACCAGCTGACGTGCTTCTGCACGAGTGGCGCCAAAGCCCATACGATAAACTACGTTGTCCAGACGACCTTCCAGCAGAGCTAACAGGTTTTCACCCGTGTTGCCTTTCAGACGTGCTGCTTCTTTATAATAGTTACGGAACTGACGCTCCAGCACGCCGTAGGTACGACGAACTTTTTGCTTTTCACGTAACTGTACGCCATAGTCAGACAGACGCGGTTTACGCGCACCGTGCTGGCCAGGGGCTTGTTCAATCTTACACTTGGTATCAATCGCGCGAACGCCAGACTTCAGGAAGAGGTCTGTACCTTCGCGACGGCTCAGCTTGAGCTTAGGACCCAAATATCTTGCCATTTTCTTTCTCCAACTATCCTAAAAAACGGGCGTTATACGCGACGTTTTTTCGGCGGACGACAACCGTTGTGAGGGATCGGAGTCACATCAGTAATATTCGTGATGCGGAAACCAGCAGCGTTCAGAGCACGAATCGTTGATTCGCGGCCTGGACCTGGACCCTTAACCATAACTTCCAGGTTCTTAATACCGTACTCTTTCACGGCGTCTGCGCAACGTTCAGCGGCAACCTGTGCAGCGAACGGCGTAGATTTACGAGAACCACGGAAACCGGAACCACCGGCTGTTGCCCAACCCAGCGCATTACCCTGACGATCGGTAATAGTAACGATGGTGTTGTTGAAAGATGCATGGACATGAGCCACGCCATCAGAGACTTGCTTTCTTACACGCTTGCGTGCACGAACTGGTGCCTTTGCCATTATTCAATCACCCCGATTATTTCTTGATCGGTTTACGCGGACCCTTGCGGGTACGTGCGTTGGTCTTGGTACGCTGACCGCGTACTGGAAGACCACGACGATGACGTAAACCACGATAGCAACCAAGGTCCATAAGACGCTTGATGCTCAGGGTGACTTCACGACGCAGATCGCCTTCAACAACAAACTTTGCAACTGCGTCACGCAGAATGTCGATTTGTTCTTCAGACAGCTCACTGATCTTAACATTTTCAGCGATACCCGTTGACGCACAGATAGCCTGTGAGCGGGTTTTGCCGATACCGAAAATTGCGGTTAATGCGATAACGGTATGTTTATGATCAGGAATGTTAATGCCTGCTATACGGGCCACTATGCACTCCTATTTAATTACGTATGCGTCCCATGCCGAAAAGCCCGTTTTCAGGATACTCAAATGGAAACGCATAGACATACAAAAGATTGGCTGGCTAATCTAGCCAGCTCAACCCAACTTTGCAAGAAAAATATTAGCCCTGACGCTGTTTATGCTTAGGCTCGGCGCTGCAAATCACACGTACGACACCATCACGACGGACGATTTTGCAGTTACGACATAATTTCTTGACGGAAGCACGAACTTTCATTTTTACTCTCCGTAACTTCTCAAGCGCCTGATTAACGGCCGTAGCCTTTCAGGTTTGCTTTCTTCAATGCAGACTCGTACTGACTTGACATCATCAGAGTTTGCACTTGAGCCATAAAGTCCATGATGACAACGACTACGATCAGCAGTGATGTACCGCCAAAGTAGAATGGAACTTTCATCGCATCACGCATGAACTCCGGGATTAGGCAGATGAAAGTAATGTAGAGCGCACCAACTAATGTCAGGCGTGTCATTACTTTATCGATGTACTTCGCCGTCTGTTCTCCCGGACGAATTCCTGGTACAAATGCACCAGACTTCTTCAGGTTATCTGCTGTTTCACGCGGGTTGAAAACCAACGCCGTGTAGAAGAAACAGAAGAAGATGATTGCAGTCGCATAGAGTAGCACATAAAGCGGCTGGCCGGGCTGCAAATACATTGAAATAGTTGTCAGCCAGTTCCATCCGGTTCCGCCCCCGAACCACGACGCGATGGTCGCTGGGAACAGAATAATGCTGGAAGCAAAGATTGCCGGGATAACCCCTGCCATATTCACTTTCAACGGTAAATGTGTGCTCTGCGCAGCATAGACACGACGGCCTTGCTGACGTTTCGCATAGTTCACCACAATGCGGCGTTGACCACGCTCAACGAAAACAACGAAGAAGGTCACTGCAAATACGAGAACTGCAACCAACAGCAACAGGAGGAAGTGCAGGTCGCCTTGCCGCGCTTGCTCGATGGTATGGCCAATGGCCGGCGGCAGACCCGCAACAATACCAGCGAAGATTATGATAGAGATACCGTTACCGATACCTCGCTCAGTAATCTGTTCACCCAGCCACATCAGGAACATTGTTCCGGTAACCAGGCTGACAACAGCGGTAAAGTAGAAGGCAAAGCCTGGGTTTAACACCAGGCCCTGCATTCCAGGCATATTCGGTAAACCGGTAGCAATACCGATTGACTGAAATATACCCAGTACCAGAGTGCCGTAGCGGGTGTACTGGCTAATCTTACGACGGCCAGCCTCCCCTTCTTTCTTTATTTCTGCTAACGCTGGATGAACCACCGTCAGCAGCTGGATAATAATAGAGGCCGAGATATACGGCATAATACCCAGAGCAAAGATAGAAGCACGACTCAGTGCACCACCAGAGAACATGTTGAACATTTCAATGATGGTGCCACGCTGTTGCTCAAGCAGTTTGGCAAGTACAGTGGCATCGATACCAGGGATTGGAATAAAAGAGCCAATGCGGAAAACAATCAGCGCACCAATAACAAACAGAAGTCTGCGTTTTAGTTCGCCAAAACCACCCTTGGCACTTTGAAAATCTAATCCCGGTTGCTTAGCCATCTGCTACTTATTCCTCAATTTTACCGCCAGCAGCTTCGATTGCAGCACGAGCGCCTTTAGTGACACGCAGACCGCGAACCGTTACCGGTACAGCGACTTCGCCAGACAGCATAATTTTAGCGAATTCAATCTGAATACCGATAATGTTAGCTGCTTTCAGCGTGTTCAGGTCGACGATCCCGCCTTCAACTTTCGCCAGGTCAGACAGACGCACTTCTGCGGTTACTGCTGCTTTGCGAGAGGTGAAACCGAATTTCGGCAGACGACGGTACAGAGGCATCTGACCACCTTCGAACCCGCGACGTACGCCACCGCCAGAACGAGAGTTCTGACCTTTGTGACCACGACCACCGGTTTTGCCGAGGCCAGAACCGATACCACGACCCAAACGCTTAGAAGCGTGTTTAGACCCTTCGGCCGGAGACAGAGTATTTAAACGCATCTGTTACTCCTCCACTTTAACCATGTAGGAAATCGCGTTAACCATACCGCGTACAGCTGGCGTGTCTTCACGCTCTACGGTGTGGTTAATACGACGCAGACCCAGGCCAAGCAGCGTTGCCTTGTGTTTCGGCAAACGTCCGATCGAACTACGGGTTTGAGTAATCTTAATAGTCTTCGCCATGGTCATTACCCCAGAATGTCTTCAACGGATTTGCCACGCTTGGCAGCGACCATTTCTGGGGAATTCATGTTGGCCAGGCCATCCAGCGTTGCACGAACCACGTTGATCGGGTTAGTGGAACCGTAGGCTTTAGCCAGAACGTTATGAACCCCAGCGACTTCCAGAACGGCGCGCATTGCACCGCCGGCAATGATACCGGTACCTTGAGAAGCTGGCTGCATGAACACACGAGAACCTGTGTGCACACCTTTAACAGGGTGCTGCAGGGTGCCGTCGTTCAGCGCGACGTTGATCATATTGCGACGGGCTTTTTCCATCGCTTTCTGGATCGCTGCTGGAACTTCACGCGCTTTACCGTAACCAAAACCGATGCGACCGTTACCGTCACCTACCACTGTCAGAGCAGTGAAGGAGAAAATACGACCACCTTTAACGGTTTTCGATACGCGATTTACCGCGATCAGCTTTTCCTGCAGTTCGCCAGCTTGTTTTTCGATGTGTGCCATCTTACACCTCTACCTTAGAACTGTAGGCCAGCTTCACGGGCAGCATCTGCCAGTGCCTGGACACGACCATGATATTGGAAACCAGAGCGGTCGAAAGAAACACCAGTGATGCCTTTTTCGATTGCGCGCTCAGCGACTGCTTTACCAACAGCTGCGGCGGCGTCTTTGTTTCCAGTGTACTTCAGTTGCTCACTGATTGCTTTTTCTACTGTAGAAGCAGCAACCAGGACTTCAGAACCGTTTGGAGCAATTACCTGTGCGTAAATATGACGCGGGGTACGATGTACCACCAGGCGAGTTGCACCCAGCTCTTTGAGCTTGCGGCGTGCGCGGGTCGCACGACGGATACGAGCAGATTTCTTATCCATAGTGTTACCTTACTTCTTCTTAGCCTCTTTGGTACGCACGACTTCGTCGGCGTAACGAACACCCTTGCCTTTATAAGGCTCAGGACGACGGTAGGCGCGGATATCAGCTGCAACCTGACCAACCATCTGCTTATCAGCGCTTTTCAGCACGATTTCAGTCTGGCTTGGACATTCAGCAGTAACTCCGGCTGGCAGCGCGTGTTCAACTGGGTGAGAGAAGCCAAGAGCTAAACTCACTGCGTTGCCTTTCACGGCCGCACGATAACCTACACCAACCAGCTGCAGCTTCTTAGTGAAGCCTTCGGTAACACCGATAACCATACCGTTCAGCAGTGCGCGAGAAGTACCAGCCTGCGCCCAAGCATCCGAGAAACCTTCGCGCGGAGCGAAAGTCAGGGAGTTGTCAGCATGCGTAACTTCTACAGCAGCGTTGATGGTACGAGTCAGCTCGCCGTTTTTACCTTTAATCGAAATAACCTGACCGTCGAGTTTTACCTCTACGCCGGCAGGAATGACGACAGGTGCTTTAGCAACACGAGACATTTATCCTCCGTTAAGCTACGTAGCAGATAATTTCGCCACCAAGACCAGCCTGGCGCGCTGCACGATCGGTCATAACACCTTTAGAGGTAGAAACAACAGCGATACCCAGTCCAGCCATTACTTTTGGCAGTTCGTCTTTGCGCTTGTAGATACGCAGACCTGGACGGCTTACACGCTGAATGCTTTCTACCACAGCCTTGCCCTGGAAATACTTAAGAGTCAGTTCCAGTTCTGGCTTGGTGTCGCCTTCGATTTTAAATTCTTCGATATATCCTTCTTCCTTCAGCAGCTTGGCAATTGCCAATTTCAGCTTGGAGGAAGGCATGGTCACCGCAACTTTGTTTGCGGCTTGACCGTTACGGATACGGGTCAGCATATCCGCGATCGGATCTTGCATGCTCATCTGTATTTACTCCCGTGATTCAATTGGTAATTACCAGCTAGCCTTTTTCAAGCCAGGTACTTCACCGCGCATAGCGGCTTCACGCAACTTGATACGGCTCAACCCGAATTTGCCCACATAACCATGTGGACGGCCAGTTTGGCGGCAGCGGTTACGCTGACGAGACGGGCTTGAATCACGCGGCAGAGTTTGCAGCTTGAGAACAGCATTCCAACGTTCTTCGTCAGATGAGTTCACACTAGAGATGATAGCTTTTAATTCCTCGCGTTTAGCGCGGTATTTATCAGCCAGTTTTACGCGAACGACTTCGCGTGCCTTCATCGATTGCTTAGCCATGAAGTAACCCTACCTTACTTGCGGAACGGGAAGTCAAAGGCAGCCAGCAGAGCACGGCCTTCATCGTCAGATTTCGCAGTAGTGGTAATGGTAATATCCAAACCACGAACGCGATCGACTTTGTCATAGTCGATTTCTGGGAAGATGATCTGCTCACGAACGCCCATGCTGTAGTTACCACGACCGTCGAATGACTTAGCGGACAAGCCACGGAAGTCACGGATACGAGGTACAGCAATAGAGATCAGACGTTCAAAGAACTCCCACATGCGCTCGCCACGCAGAGTCACTTTACAGCCGATCGGATAGCCCTGACGGATTTTGAAGCCTGCAACAGATTTGCGTGCTTTGGTGATAAACGGCTTTTGACCGGAGATTGCTGCCAGATCGGCTGCTGCGTTATCCAGCAGTTTCTTGTCAGCGATCGCTTCACCAACACCCATATTCAGGGTGATCTTCTCGACCCGAGGGACTTGCATGACAGAATTGTAGCTAAACTCAGTCATGAGTTTTTTAACTACTTCGTCTTTGTAGTAATCATGCAGTTTCGCCATCGTACTACTCCAAATTACTTGATAGTTTCGCTGTTAGACTTGAAGAAACGGACTTTTTTGCCGTCTTCGAATCTAAAGCCTACACGGTCAGCCTTGCCGGTAGCACTGTTGTAAAGCGCAACGTTAGAAACCTGAATAGCAGCTTCTTTTTCAACGATGCCACCTGGTTGATTCATAGCCGGGACAGGCTTAGAATGTTTTTTAACCAGGTTGATACCTTCAACAATGACCTTGCCAGAAGACAGGACATTTTTTACTTTACCGCGCTTACCTTTATCTTTGCCGGTCAGCACGATAACTTCGTCATCGCGACGGATTTTAGCTGCCATTTTTCGCTCCTTAGAGTACTTCTGGTGCCAGAGAGATAATTTTCATGAACTTTTCAGTACGAAGTTCACGAGTTACCGGCCCAAAAATACGCGTTCCGATAGGCTGCTCGCTGTTATTGTTTAAAATAACGCATGCATTACCATCGAAGCGAATGACAGAACCGTCCGGGCGACGAACACCCTTCCTGGTGCGCACCACTACCGCTTTCAGCACATCACCTTTCTTAACCTTACCGCGAGGAATTGCTTCCTTGATGGTAATTTTGATGATATCGCCTACGCCTGCGTAGCGACGGTGCGAGCCACCCAGAACCTTGATACACATTACGCGACGTGCACCGGAGTTGTCGGCGACGTTCAGCATAGTCTGTTCTTGGATCATTTTAGTGCTCCGCTAATGTCAACTACTACTTCGGGACCTGATTCAGGTCGTATAAAAGCCCCATAATTGAGGGCGCAGCATTATAACACCGCTTCTCGCTTATGGGTAGAAAAAATAAACGGCTCATATCGAGCCGATATTTGAACCTCGAATATGAGGAACGCGACATTCTAAGGAATTGTCTCGCCGGTAGCAATCGTATTCTGCACACTTCTTCAGCTTAATGAGCGATACAGGGCAATTTGGGGGCCTGCGGATGAATAAAATGACGCTCTACCCCCTCACCTGTCGCTCAAAGGGTATCACGGCACGTAAAGTTGGGTCGCCAACGTGTTATGACGCTCGATGATGTTCGGCAGATCTGTATGCACCATGACCCCACCGCGTACTTTTACCTGACCATTGATAACGCTACAGGCAACCTTGCCAGGATTGCAAAACACCAATGCTGCCACGGGATCGTGTCCCGCACCTGCCAGACCGGGCTGGTTGAGATCGAATACGGCCACATCAGCCATCATTCCCGGTGCTAATGCGCCAATGTCATCCCGATTAAGAACCTTAGCGCCGCCCAGGGTAGCAATTTCCAGTGCCTGCCGCGCTGTCATAGCATCAGGTCCAAATCCTACGCGCTGAAGCAATAAAGCCTGACGAACCTCCGCTATCATGTCTGAAGTATCATTTGATGCCGAACCATCTACACCCATACCAACCTTCATGCCTGCATCAAGCATTTTTCTCACTGGTGCAATTCCCGAGGCAAGCCGCATGTTAGAGCAAGGACAATGTGCCACACCGGTTCCGGTTCGGGCAAAAAGCTGAATACCGTACTCATCCAGCTTGACGCAATGAGCATGCCAGACATCCTGCCCTACCCAGCCCAGATCTTCGACATACTGAGCCGGAGAACGGTTAAATTTTTCCCGACTGTAGCGAACATCATTATCGTTCTCGGCCAAATGCGTATGCATCGATACTCTATAGTGTCGGGCCAGCCTGGCCGACTCTCTCATCAAATCCTGACTGACTGAAAAAGGAGAACAGGGTGCAACGACGACTCTCAGCATCGAGCCTCGTTCCGCATCGTGATAGCGTTCGATAACACGCTGAGTATCCTCCAGGATAACGTGTTCCTTTTCTACCAGTGAGTCTGGCGGCAATCCGCCCCGGCTTTGGCCTACACTCATGCTTCCGCGGCTGGCATGAAAGCGCATGCCCATCCTGGCAGCCGCCTCAATACTGTCATCAAGCCTGCAGCCGTTCGGAAAGACATAAAGATGATCGCTGGAAGTGGTACAACCGGTAAGCATTAATTCTGCCATCGACATCATGGTCGAAATACGGATCATGTCTGGCGTCAGTTTTTGCCATAGCGGATACAGGTTAGTTATCCATTTAAAAAGTTCGCCATCCTGTGCCTCCGGGATCACCCGGGTCAGGCTTTGATACATATGATGATGCGTATTGATCAGACCTGGAATGGCGATATGACCCTTCAAATCAATTACTTCATCGGCAGTTGGCGGCAGCTCGTCCACTTTTCCAACGGCAACGATCGTATTGCCTTTAATCAAAATACTGCCGTTTTTGATTTCCCTTCTGTTGGCATCCATCGTCACTACGACGTCGGCGTTTTTTAACAACAGTGTACGTTGGGAACTCACGGTAGCTGGCGAGGCGTTAAAAGACAGGGCGCTGTTTTGCTGCGCTGACAGCAGCTGTGAAGAAACTGCCAGTAAAGGCAATGCCAGCAGTGTCCTGCGGGTGTAATCAGGCGAATCCTTTTGCATTTCTGTTTACCTGTTGTGACCAATATCAGAACTCCTGCTGCTGATACGAGCAGGGGTTACTCTTTCATGCATTTAAAATGCATAAGCAGCTTAAAGATCACACATATTTTTAACGTGACTGATATCACTTTATGCAGGATTTTGTAATCAGAATAAGCGGCAGATCGATAAGCAAAAGGTAAGGCATTTGAAGCGCAGAGAGACGTAAAGGGGTAATCAACAGCAGGGATTTACAGGGAGTATAAAAGAAAAAACCCCCGACAAGCGGGGGTTTTTACAGAGGAAGCGTTCTTATAGAACAGCTTTCTCGATAACGCGAACCAGGGTCCAGGACTTAGTCTTGGACAGTGGACGGCACTCACGGATTTCTACCTTGTCGCCGATCCCACACTCATTGTTCTCGTCATGTACGTGCAGTTTGGTCGTACGCTTAATGAACTTACCGTAGATTGGGTGTTTCACGAAACGTTCGATAGCTACAACGATGGATTTCTCCATTTTGTCGCTAGTCACTCGACCTTGCAGAGTACGGATTTTATCGGTCATTACGCACCCGCCTTCTCAGTCAGTAAAGTCTTAACGCGTGCAACATCACGACGCACATTCTTCAACAGATGAGTCTGTTGCAGCTGGCCGGATGCTGCCTGCATGCGCAGGTTGAACTGCTCACGCAGCAGGTTAAGCAGCTCAGTGTTAAGCTCTTCAACGCTTTTTTCACGCAGCTCTGTTGCTTTCATTACATCACCGTCTTAGTTACAAAGGTGGTTTTGATAGGCAGTTTTGCTGCTGCCAGCTTGAATGCTTCACGGGCCAGCTCTTCCGGAACACCGTCCATTTCATACAGGACTTTACCTGGCTGGATCAAGGCAACCCAATACTCCACGTTACCTTTACCTTTACCCATACGCACTTCCAGCGGCTTCTCGGTAATTGGTTTGTCCGGGAATACACGGATCCAAATTTTACCTTGACGCTTAACTGCACGGGTCATAGCACGACGTGCTGCTTCGATCTGACGAGCAGTCAGACGACCACGGCCAACAGCTTTCAGACCGAAAGTACCGAAGCTAACATCCGTACCCTGCGCCAGACCACGGTTGCGGCCTTTGTGCACTTTACGGAATTTTGTACGCTTTGGTTGTAACATCAGCGACTCTCCTTACTTACGGCCTTTACGCTGCTGCTTTTTAGGTTGAGCAGCCGGTTCCGGTTGTTCAACAGCAGCCATACCACCCAGGATCTCACCTTTGAAGATCCATACCTTAACGCCGATTACACCATAAGTGGTGTGCGCTTCAGAGGTGTTGTAGTCAATGTCAGCACGCAGGGTGTGCAACGGCACGCGGCCTTCACGGTACCATTCAGTACGCGCGATTTCAGCACCGCCCAGACGGCCACTAACTTCAACTTTGATACCTTTAGCGCCCAGACGCATTGCGTTCTGTACAGCACGCTTCATAGCACGACGGAACATCACACGACGCTCCAGCTGTGAAGTGATGCTGTCAGCAACCAATTTAGCGTCCAGTTCCGGTTTACGGACTTCGGCGATATTGATCTGTGCAGGAACGCCAGCGATATCCGCTACGACCTTGCGCAGTTTTTCTACGTCTTCGCCTTTCTTACCGATCACGATGCCAGGACGAGCGGTGTGAATAGTCACACGGATGCTCTTAGCCGGACGCTCGATAACGATACGAGAAACAGACGCCTTAGCCAGTTCTTTTGTCAGGAACTGACGTACTTTAAAGTCGCTGTCCAGGTTGTCAGCGAATTCTTTGGTATTTGCGAACCAGGTAGAGTTCCAGGGTTTAACAATACCCAGGCGAATACCATTAGGATGTACTTTCTGACCCATTGCTAGTCTCCAGAGTCTCAGCGATCGGACACAACCACAGTAATGTGGCTGGTGCGCTTCAGGATGCGATCTGCACGACCTTTTGCACGAGGCATAATGCGCTTCATGCTTGGGCCTTCGTCTACGAAGATCTTCGTGACTTTCAGATCATCAATGTCAGCGCCATCGTTGTGTTCGGCGTTAGCAATGGCAGATTCCAGAACTTTCTTGACCAGTACAGCCGCTTTCTTATTGGTGTAGGTCAAAATGTCCAGAGCCTGCGACACTTTCTTACCGCGTACAAGATCTGCTACCAGGCGAACCTTCTGAGCAGAAGAACGAGCGTGGCGATGTTTAGCGATAGTTTCCATCTCTTCCTCCTGTTAGCGTTTCTTGGCTTTCTTATCAGCCGTGTGGCCGCGATAAGTACGGGTCGGTGCAAATTCACCCAGTTTGTGACCGACCATTTCGTCGGAAACAAAGACAGGAACGTGCTGACGACCATTATGGACAGCGATGGTCAAACCGATCATGTTAGGGAAGATCGTTGAACGACGGGACCAGGTGCGCAAAGGCTTCTTGTCTCCGCTTTCCACCGCTTTCTCTACCTTCTTCAGCAAGTGCAGGTCAATAAAAGGACCTTTCTTGAGAGAACGTGGCATGGCTTATCCTCTAAAATTATTTGCTACGGCGACGTACGATGAACTTATCAGTACGCTTGTTGCTACGGGTCTTCTTACCTTTGGTCTGCAGGCCCCATGGGGACACAGGGTGCTTACCAAAGTTACGACCTTCACCACCACCGTGTGGGTGATCGACTGGGTTCATCGCAGTACCGCGAACGGTAGGACGAACACCACGCCAACGAGCAGCACCGGCTTTACCCAGAACGCGAAGCATGTGCTCAGCGTTACCGACTTCGCCCAGGGTCGCGCGGCAGTCAGATTCGACTTTACGCATTTCACCAGAACGCAGACGCAGGGTAACGTAGGAACCATCACGCGCAACGATCTGCACGTAAGCACCAGCAGAGCGAGCAATCTGACCGCCTTTGCCTGGTTTCATTTCTACGTTGTGTACGGTGGAACCCACTGGGATGTTGCGCATTGGCAGGGTGTTACCTGCTTTGATCGCCGCATCAACGCCAGACTGAATCTGGTCGCCAGCTTTCAGGCCTTTAGGGGCCAGGATGTAACGGCGCTCGCCGTCTTTGTACAGAACCAGTGCGATGTTCGCAGAGCGGTTCGGATCGTACTCAAGACGTTCAACGGTTGCCGGGATACCATCTTTGTTGCGTTTGAAGTCAACAATACGGTAAGCCTGCTTGTGACCACCACCGATATGACGGGTAGTGATGCGACCATTGTTGTTACGGCCACCGGATTTGCTGTTCTTCTCGACCAGCGGGGCGAATGGTTTGCCCTTGTGCAGCTCCGCGTTTACCACTTTAACTACGTGGCGACGACCCGGAGATGTCGGTTTACATTTAACAACTGCCATTGTTCTTCTCCTCCGACTTACTCAGCGCCGCCGACGAAGTCCAGATTCTGGCCTTCTTTCAGGGTGACGTAAGCTTTTTTCCAGTCGTTACGACGACCAATACGCTGTCCGGAACGCTTAACTTTCCCTTTCATTACCAGGGTGTTAACGTCCTTCACTTCCACTTCGAAAAGTTTCTGCACAGCGGCTTTGATTTCTGCTTTGGTCGCGTCTTTAGCAACTTTGAGAACGATGGTGTTAGTTTTTTCCATCGCAGCAGATGCTTTTTCAGATACGTGCGGCGAGCGCAGTACTTTCAGCAGACGTTCTTCACGGATCATGCCAGCATCTCCTCAACTTGCTTAACTGCGTCAGCAGTCATAACGACTTTGTCGAAGGCGATCAGGCTAACTGGGTCGATACCCGCTGCATCACGTACGTCAACCTTGTACAGGTTGCGAGCGGCCAGGAACAGGTTCTCTTCCAGTTCGCCAGTGATGATCAGCACGTCTTCCAGCGCCATGTCTTTCAGTTTCTCTACCAGCAGCTTAGTTTTAGGTGCTTCCAGAGAGAACTGCTCGACAACGATCAGACGATCTTGACGTACCAGTTCGGACAGGATGCTTTTCAGCGCGCCGCGGTACATCTTTTTGTTAACTTTTTGACTGTGGTCCTGCGGCTTTGCAGCGAAGGTCACGCCACCGGAACGCCAGATTGGGCTCTTTACAGAACCTGCACGCGCACGGCCGGTACCTTTCTGGCGCCACGGCTTTTTGCCGGAACCAGTTACTTCAGCACGGGTCTTCTGAGCACGGGTACCTTGACGGGCACCTGCTGCATAAGCAACAACAACCTGATGTACCAGCGCTTCGTTGAAATCACGACCGAAGGTAGTTTCGGAAACAGTCAGCGCGCTTTGCGCGTCTTTCAATACTAATTCCATTGCTATCCCCTTACGCCTTCACAGCTGGTTTAACAATCAGGTCGCTACCGGTAGCACCGGGAACTGCACCTTTAACCAGCAGCAGGTTGCGCTCAGCGTCAACACGTACTACGTCCAGGCTCTGAACAGTTACGCGCTCATTGCCCAGCTGGCCTGCCATTTTCTTGCCTTTGAACACTTTGCCCGGAGTCTGGTTCTGACCGATAGAACCCGGAACGCGGTGAGACAAGGAGTTACCGTGAGTAGCATCCTGAGTACGGAAGTTCCAGCGCTTAACAGTACCGGCAAAACCTTTACCTTTAGATGTGCCAGTCACGTCAACTTTTTTCACGTCAGCGAAAATATCAACGTTAATGCTCTGACCTACGGTGAATTCGTCGCCAGAAGCGGTACGGAATTCCCACAGACCACGGCCAGCTTCAACGCCAGCTTTAGCAAAATGGCCTGCTTCAGGCTTAGTTACACGGTTTGCTTTTTTAGCACCGGCAGTTACCTGAATAGCAGTGTAGCCGTCGTTTTCCAGGCTCTTAACCTGAGTAACGCGGTTTGCTTCAATTTCGATCACGGTTACTGGGATTGAAACGCCATCTTCAGTGAAGATACGCGTCATGCCCACTTTTTTACCGACTAAACCAATCATTGTTTCAACCTCTCAATCGCTCAATGACCTGATTAACCCAGGCTGATCTGCACGTCAACACCTGCAGCCAGATCCAGACGCATCAGAGCATCAACCGTTTTTTCAGTTGGCTCAACGATGTCAACCAGACGCTTGTGAGTGCGAATTTCATACTGATCGCGCGCATCTTTGTTGACGTGCGGGGAGATCAGAACGGTAAAGCGCTCTTTGCGGGTCGGCAGAGGAATTGGACCACGAACCTGCGCACCAGTGCGCTTGGCAGTCTCAACGATTTCTGCGGTCGATTGATCGATCAGACGATGATCAAACGCTTTAAGACGGATACGGATTCTTTGGTTCTGCATGAGACCAGAGCTCCAATTATTTATAAACGAAAAAAATTACTACTCACACCCATTACGATTGATGGGGGAGTGTAATCGTCTGCACATAACTCCCCGATTGGGAGTATTGTCAGGGAGCAAGTTGCTCGCCTGCGGTTCAGATTGAACCGGGCCGTCATTTCTGACAGGCCCGCGCATTATACGTACATGAGCACGTAAAGCAACCTGTTTATCACATTGACTGGCGTTAAGCGGCAGAAAAAGCAGAGATGCGGCATCTGTAAAAAAGAAAAATGCCGCTGGCGGAAAGGCTTCAGCGGCATTCAGATTGATAACTCATTGTTACACTAGCCCTTCTCTTCCACTTTGATTTGCGACTGCAAATAGTTCTGTATGCCAATTTTCTCAATCAGACTCAGTTCTGTTTCGAGAAAATCGATATGGTGCTCTTCATCTTCCAGAATGACGATCATCATATCGCGGCTAACATAATCGTGCACCTTGTCGGCCCAGGCTATCGCTTCCCGCAGATCTTTTGCGCCTTCTAACTCCAGAATCAAATCTGACCTCAACATCTCTTCTACATCTTCCCCGATACGAAGTCGTCCCAGGTCCTGGAGATTGGGCAATCCTTCGAGAAAAAGTATCCGTTCGATGTATTTGTCAGCATGCTTCATTTCATCGATGGATTCGTGATACTCAATATCATTAAGGCGCATCAGCCCCCAATCTTTGAACATACGCGCATGCAGGAAATACTGGTTAATAGCAACCAGCTCATTTCCAAGTAGTTTATTTAAATGGCTTATGATTTTTGCATCGCCCTTCATTTTGCTTCCTCCGCTTCCAGTTATTAAGAGCGTAGATGCACAATGAAAGAAGTCAAAAAACCATGACTAAATGTAGGGAGATGATCAGGCGATTTCTTTGTACTGCGGCGCGTTTTGCAGCTCTTCATTCATAATATCGCGGGCCAGACGGATGCACTTACCGCATTGTTTTCCCACGGGTATTAACTGGCGAAGTTGCTGGATTGATTTAGGCTGATAGCGGCGAACAACTTCGCGAAGTTTTTTATCACCGATCGCATTACACAAACAGACGTACATTTTCTTACCCCAGTACAAATAATGATCGCATTGTAAATGCGAATCGTTTTTATTTCAATCAGGGCATCGATAAACGTTAAATAACAGCTATAAAAAAAGAGCACCGAGGTGCTCTTTTTATTTGCGCTGGCAGAGTAAACCCTACCAGTAAATCATCGACAATTAAGCGATAACTTTAGCAACAACGCCCGCACCAACAGTACGGCCGCCTTCACGGATTGCGAAACGCAGACCGTCGTCCATTGCGATTGGGTGGATCAGGGTAACAACCATTTTGATGTTGTCGCCTGGCATTACCATCTCAACGCCTTCTGGCAGTTCGATAGTACCGGTCACGTCAGTTGTACGGAAGTAGAACTGTGGACGGTAGCCTTTGAAGAACGGAGTATGACGGCCGCCTTCGTCTTTAGACAGGATATAAACTTCAGACTCGAACTGAGTGTGAGGCTTAATGGTGCCTGGCTTAGCCAGAACCTGGCCACGCTGGATATCTTCGCGCTTGATACCGCGCAGCAGGATACCACAGTTCTCACCCGCACGGCCTTCGTCCAGCAGCTTACGGAACATCTCAACGCCGGTACAGGTTGATTTCACGGTATCTTTGATACCAACGATTTCAACTTCTTCACCCACTTTAACGATACCGCGCTCTACACGACCGGTAACAACGGTACCACGGCCAGAGATAGAGAATACGTCTTCGATTGGCAGCAGGAACGGCTTGTCGATTGCGCGCTCTGGTTCTGGGATGTAGTTATCCAGGTGACCAGCCAGCTCGATGATCTTAGCTTCCCACTCAGCGTCGCCTTCCAGCGCTTTCAGAGCAGAACCGTGAACGATTGGCGTGTCGTCGCCTGGGAAGTCGTACTGTGACAGCAGGTCACGTACTTCCATCTCAACCAGTTCCAGCAGCTCTTCGTCATCAACCATGTCACACTTGTTCAGGAACACGATGATGAATGGAACGCCAACCTGACGACCCAGCAGGATGTGCTCACGGGTCTGAGGCATTGGGCCATCAGTCGCAGCAACAACCAGGATCGCGCCGTCCATCTGAGCAGCACCGGTGATCATGTTTTTCACATAGTCGGCGTGGCCTGGGCAGTCAACGTGCGCGTAGTGGCGAGTTGGGGTGTCATATTCAACGTGAGAAGTGTTGATGGTGATACCACGAGCTTTTTCTTCTGGCGCGTTATCGATCTGGTCGAATGCACGAGCAGAACCGCCGTAGGTTTTAGCCAGAACGGTGGTGATAGCAGCAGTCAGGGTAGTTTTACCGTGGTCAACGTGGCCGATGGTGCCCACGTTGACGTGCGGTTTGGAACGTTCAAATTTTTCTTTAGCCACGACGATATTCCTTACTTTAATGCTCTCACTCCGAGGTGAGAGCATATGATCAATATTTTAAAACTGTAGCTTATTTGCTACGAGCTTCAATAACGGCCTGAGCGACGTTGTTCGGCGCATCATCATACTTCAGGAACTCCATGGAGTATGAAGCACGGCCTTTGGTCAGAGAACGCAGCTGAGTTGCATATCCGAACATTTCAGACAGCGGAACTTCAGCGTGAATCTGAACGCCAGTAGCGTTAGATTCTTGTCCTTTGAGCATACCACGACGACGGCTAAGGTCACCGATAACGTCACCGGTGTTCTCTTCCGGAGTCTCTACTTCAACCTTCATGATCGGCTCAAGCAGAACTGGGCTTGCTTTCTTAAAGCCGTCTTTGAACGCGATAGAAGCAGCCAGTTTAAACGCCAGCTCTGAGGAGTCAACGTCATGGTATGAACCAAAGTGCAGACGCACACCCAGGTCAACAACCGGATAACCAGCCAGCGGGCCGGCTTTCAGCTGCTCCTGGATACCTTTGTCAACCGCAGGGATGTATTCACCAGGAATTACACCACCTTTGATGTCGTTGGTGAACTCGTAACCTTTCGGGTTAACGCCCGGCTCCAGTGGGTACATGTCGATAACAACATGACCGTACTGACCGCGACCACCAGACTGCTTAGCGTGTTTACCTTCGATATCGGTAACTTTCGCGCGAATCGCTTCACGGTAAGCAACCTGAGGTTTACCGACGTTCGCTTCAACGTTGAATTCACGCTTCATGCGGTCAACGATGATGTCGAGGTGCAGCTCACCCATACCAGCGATAATAGTCTGGTTAGTTTCTTCGTCAGTCCATACGCGGAACGACGGGTCTTCTTTCGCCAGACGACCCAGAGCCAGACCCATTTTTTCCTGGTCAGCTTTGGTTTTTGGTTCTACTGCGATAGAAATTACCGGCTCAGGGAATTCCATACGCTCCAGAATGATGACGTTGTCCGGGTCACACAGGGTGTCACCAGTGGTTACGTCTTTCAGACCGATAGCAGCAGCGATATCGCCTGCACGAACTTCTTTGATCTCTTCACGCTTGTTAGCATGCATCTGTACGATACGGCCCAGACGCTCACGTGCGGATTTAACCGGGTTGTACACGGTGTCACCAGAGTTAACGATACCGGAGTACACGCGGAAGAACGTCAGGTTACCTACAAACGGGTCGGTAGCGATTTTGAACGCCAGTGCAGCAAACGGCTCGTCGTCGTCTGAGTGACGAACGGCTGGCGTGTCTTTACCATCGTCCAGCATACCGTTGATTGCAGTAACGTCAGTTGGAGACGGCAGATATTCGATAACCGCATCCAGCATCGCCTGAACACCTTTGTTCTTAAATGCAGAACCACAGGTAACCAGGATGATTTCGTTGTTCAGTACGCGCTTACGCAGAGAAGCTTTGATCTCTTCTTCAGTCAGCTCTTCGCCGCCAAAGAATTTATCCATCAGCTCATCAGAACCTTCAGCTGCGGCTTCAATCAGTTTCTGGCGCCATTCTTCAGCCAGTTCCTGCATATCAGCTGGGATCTCTTCGTATACGAAGGTCACGCCTGCGTCAGCGTCGTTCCAGTTGATGGCTTTCATTTTGATCAAGTCAACAACACCGGTGAATTTCTCTTCTGCGCCGATAGCCAGCTGCAGAGGAACCGGAGTTGCACCCAGACGAGATTCAATCTGACCAACAACTTTCAGGAAGTTAGCACCCATGCGGTCCATTTTGTTAACGAACGCGATGCGTGGAACTTTATATTTGTTAGCCTGACGCCATACGGTTTCAGACTGTGGCTGAACACCACCAACTGCACAGTAAACCATTACTGCGCCGTCAAGAACACGCATGGAACGTTCTACTTCGATGGTGAAGTCAACGTGTCCCGGGGTGTCGATGATGTTTACGCGGTGCGGCTCGAACTGCTTAGCCATACCTGACCAGAAAGCGGTAGTCGCTGCGGAGGTAATGGTAATACCACGCTCCTGCTCCTGCGCCATCCAGTCCATGGTGGCTGCGCCATCATGAACTTCACCGATTTTATGGTTTACACCGGTGTAGAACAGAATACGTTCGGTAGTTGTAGTCTTACCGGCGTCGATGTGTGCACTGATACCAATGTTACGGTAGCGTGTAATGGGTGTTGTACGAGCCATTTGATTCCTCTGATTCTCGGACGTTCTAAGTTAGTAAAACCCAGCGGGTGGTCGACTTAGACGTCCGCTGGGTTAATAACAACTACGAAGCTGTTACCAGCGGTAGTGAGCGAACGCCTTGTTGGCTTCGGCCATACGGTGAACGTCTTCACGTTTCTTCACTGCAGTACCTTTGTTCTCTGCAGCATCAGAAAGTTCGTTCGCCAGGCGCAAAGCCATTGATTTATCACCGCGTTTACGAGCAGCTTCAACGATCCAACGCATTGCCAGAGCATTACGACGAACCGGACGGACTTCAACTGGTACCTGATAAGTAGAACCACCAACGCGACGGGATTTAACTTCCACGGTTGGGCGGACGTTGTCCAGGGCTACTTCGAATGCTTCCAGTTCACCTTTACCAGCACGCTGAGCCAGGGTCTCAAGAGCGGTATAGACGATAGATTCGGCGGTAGATTTTTTACCATCTACCATCAGGATGTTTACAAATTTGGCCAGCAGTTCTGATCCGAACTTAGGATCTGGCAGAATTTTACGCTGACCAATGACGCGACGACGTGGCATGGAAATACTCCGTTGTTAATTCAGGATTGTCCAAAACTCTACGAGTTTATTATGACATTTAAGATAAAACGTTTGGCCTTACTTAACGGAGAACCATTAAGCCTTTGGCTTCTTCACGCCGTACTTGGAGCGAGCCTGCTTACGGTCTTTAACACCTGAGCAGTCCAGCGCGCCACGAACGGTGTGGTAACGCACACCTGGCAAGTCTTTAACACGACCGCCACGGATCAGGATCACGGAGTGTTCCTGCAGGTTATGACCTTCACCACCGATGTAGGAGGTAACTTCAAAACCGTTGGTTAAGCGAACACGACATACTTTACGCAGTGCGGAGTTCGGTTTTTTAGGGGTAGTGGTATACACACGAGTACATACACCACGTTTCTGCGGGCAGGCTTCCAGCGCAGGCACGTTGCTCTTTGCAACTTTGCGTGCGCGTGGTTTGCGAACCAGCTGGTTAACTGTTGCCATTAAATAGCTCCTGGAATTTGCTTTTGCTTCGTAAACACGTAATAAATCGCCTCGTTAGATAACGAGGACGCAGAATTTTAGAGCTGAGCAGAAAAGGTGTCAAGAAATAACCAGGATATCGTACTTACCAGGTCATTTGTTGAGGGTGTTTTACCGTCAGCGCGACGAAATCATTATAGCTGATAGTAGCAGTAGTGGATGAAATTTGAGCAGAAAGACCACGCGCCTGAATATCTTCCTTTAAGACAAACAGGCTGACAGACGCCTTCCGCAGGCTCTCCAGCGCGTTGCTGCCTTCCAGCGCAGCCAAAACGCCATCCTGGAGCAACAGGAGATCGTCACCTTCGTTTAGCATCCGCAGCAGTGCGCTGAAATCGCATTTAAAGGGAGAGTTAATCAGCGTATGCAGCATAGATTCCTCAAAAAGTGATGATACGGTCGTAATTTTCCAACTTGGCCCGCAGCGCTGCGGGGGTTAAAACCTCTACCGGCAGCACTTTTTGTCCATCTAAGGCCAGGCCTCGTTCGCGCAGCGAAGCAGAACAGGCGTAAAAACGTTCAACATCGTACAGAGGAAGGACGCCAAAAGTGCGAATATAGTCGCGCGCCAGCACCTTGTCAGGCTGCTGATCCGGCAAAAGTTGCAACACACCGTCGCTGATAAAAAAAAGCGCGATCTCTTCGCTAAGCGCCGAAACGGCCATCACTGCGTCCAGCCCTTCCCTGCCCGCGCTGCTGCCATGAGGTGCCTGAGTAAATACAAAAGCGATGCGGTTCATCAGAATTGTACCAGCCGTTCACAGCTCAGTGCCGCTTCCGCCAGCGCGCCCAGTCCGGCTAACTGAAAACCCTCAGCCAGGTTAGCCGCAGCACCCGCTTCCTGCTCGCTCGCGATGCCCCGACGCAGTGCTGCCGCCACGCAAATATTCAGCGTCACGTCGTGCTCACGCTGTAACGTTTGCCAGGCGCGCGTTAAGTCAAACTCGTCGTTTGCGGGCGAAGTCAAACTGCTGGCGTTCATTACGCCTTCCCGATAGAAAAAAATGCTGTCAAGTTGGTGCCCTTCAGCCAGTAAAGCTTGGGCAAAAAGCCAGGCGCTGCTGGCCTGCTGTGTGCCATAAGCGGGCCCGGTAACCAGCAAAGTAAAACGCATTAACGCTCAATCCCCTGTATATCGTCGCTTTTAAACTGGCGAATGTAGAGATAAACCGTATGTTTAGAAATATTGAGGCGGTCGGCCACCTGGTTAATCGCATCTTTGATATCAAAGATCCCCTTTTCATAAAGGTTAAGGACGATTTGGCGGTTTTTAGCATTGTTAGAGACGTTGCGATCGCCGCTGACTTCTTCAATGGTAAATTCCAGCGTCTGCATCACCAAATCTTCCACCGAAGAAGCAAAGTTTACCGATGAGGCAACTTCCTGTGTCTCAGGCGGCATAAACGTCGCCATAATTTGTGAAAAAGGGACGTCGAGATTCATGTTAATGCACAGCAAGCCAATAACACGCTGCTTGTCATTGCGGATCGCAATGGTGACGGATTTCATCAGCACGCCGCTTTTAGCGCGGGTGAAATAGGCTTTGGAGACATTGCTTGCCGCATCGCGCATGTCGTGCAGCATGCGCAAAGCAAGATCGCTAACAGGTGAACCGATCTTACGTCCGGTATGCTCGCCATTCGCGATACGCACGGCGGAGCGATTTAAATCCTCCAGCGAGTGCAAAACAATTTCACAATGTGAGCCAATAAGCATCGCCAGCCCGTCGACCACCGCTTCATAGGATTTAAGAATAGCGTAATCGGTTTGCCCGAAAGGATGCTGCTCCAGTAATTCCAGATCGGTCATATCACCGGTAAAAATTGAACCAGACATTAAGACACCACCCTTAAAAGAGCCCGTCATATGGCGCCAGAACAGGCTCGTTTTGAAGAAAACATACGGCGATCAGTTTAACAAAAACCAGAAACATCTGTCCTGACCTTTGTCATGAAATCTGTAGGGGATTAGAAAAAGCGGGAGGAAGGTCAGAAAAAAGCGCCGCCACAGCGAGTGTGGCGGCGACAGAATTACTTAGCGGGTGCTGCAGCCGGTGCTTCGGCAGGCGCTGGCGTATTGGCATCTGCTTTAGCCGCTGGCTTGATATCCAGCAGCTCCACATCAAATACCAGCGTGGAGTTAGCCGGGATTCCAGGCACGCCATTTTTGCCGTAAGCCAACTGTGGTGGAATAACCAGCTTGATCTTACCGCCTTTCTTCACGTGCTTCAGACCTTCAGTCCAGCCTGGGATGACGCCATCCAGACGGAAAGAAAGCGGCTCGCCACGAGTATAAGAGTTATCGAACTCCGTACCGTCGATCAGCGTCCCTTTGTAGTTCACGACAACGGTATCGCTGTCTGTAGGCGTAGCGCCATTACCTTCTTTCTCTACCTGATAAAGCAGGCCAGAATCGGTTTTCTTCACGCCTTTTTCTTTGGCGAATTTAGCGGTGAAAGCATCACCTTTTTCGGTGTTCTCTTTCGCGTCTTTTTCCATTTTCGCCTGGGCTGCGCCTTTCACGCGGCCTTCAAACGCTTGCAGGGTCTGTTCAATTTCCTGGTCAGACAGCTTGCTTTTACCTGCAAAAGCATCCTGAACGCCGGAGATCAGCTGCTGTTTGTCCAGCGCGATGCCCAGTTTCTCCTGCTCTTTCAGGGAGTTTTCCATATAACGGCCAAGCGAAGCGCCCAGCGCGTAAGCAGACTGCTGATCGTCAGTTTTAAATGCGGCATTCTTTGGTGCCTGAGCCGGCGCCTGCTGTGGCGCGGCGGCCGGAGCAGCGGCCGTCGTTTCGGCTGCCATTGTCAGAGGTGCGTTCAGCGCAACGGCCATGGTGGTGGCTAACAGTGTGACTTTAAACAGTGATTTCATCCATTTCTCCAAAACCGAAGCCTCTCACCTCGGAAATCGTTTACAGACCAGAGTCCGTACTATAAAACCGTGCGCGAGAAAAGTACCTAATCCCGCAATGAAAACTAAGTTAACTTCCGACCTCTCGTCCTTCCGAAAGTTTCACCACTGAGATGCAGACTGGAAAGCATTTTTTCAACCGCAGCCGGGAAATTAATATGACTATGCCTGTTTCAGTGGTGTTTTTCCCGTTAGAATCAGAGGAATCCGGCCATTATAGCGGCTTGCACGGCCATAAGAGGTAAACGTATGCAACAAGCCTTGTTTGAACAGCGAATGGAGATGCTGGAAAGCCGACTGGCTTTTCAGGAACATACCATTGAAGAGCTAAACCAAACGGTGGTTCATCATGAACTGGAGATGGGACGCCTGCGTGAACAGATGCGTCTGCTGACCGATAAACTGAAGTCGGCTGCGCCATCGATGATCGCTTCCCAGTCGGAAGAGACGCCGCCGCCGCATTACTGAGTGTTTATCTCAGAAACAAAAAGGCCACCTGTCAAGGTGGCCTTAAATATTTCATTGAAGCTTAGTGGCTGCAGCCACAACCGCCGGTACCGCAACCGCCTTTACCATGATCGTGGTCGTGATCGTGATCATGGTGATGGTCGTGCTCGCCGTGAACGTGGCCATGAGCCAGCTCTTCTTCAGTGGCTTCACGAACCGCTACCACTTCAACGTTGAAGTTCAGGTTTTGACCCGCCAGCATGTGGTTGCCATCAACCACGACGTGATCGTCTTCCACTTCAGTGATTTCGACCGGAACCGGGCCCTGATCGGTTTCTGCCAGGAAGCGCATGCCAACCTGCAGTTCGTCAACGCCCATGAATACGTCTTTCGGTACGCGCTGCACCAGATTGTCGTCATACTGGCCGTAGGCGTCGTCAGCTGAGATGTTCACTTCGAACTTGTCGCCGGCTTCGTGATTTTCCAGCGCTTTTTCCAGACCAGAAATCAGGGAACCATGACCGTGCAGATAGTCCAACGGTGCGGTCACCGGAGACTCATCAACCAACACGCCGTCTTCTGTACGTACCTGGTATGCCAGGCTGACCACCAGGTCTTTTGCTACTTTCATGATTACTCCTAACCGTTTGAGAGCTTTGAGCCCTTATTTCACTGACCATTTGCCAGTGCGAAAGGCTCTAAATTGCGTCGATTGTAATGAATTTCAACGCCGCTGTACGATACAGCTTAAAAAAAGCTGAGCGATAACGCTACTCAGGATGAAAAATTCCGATCACTTGCTCGTTAGTGCGAACCTCATCACGAACGTGTTTATCCGCTTCGCGCATCTGATGGCCGCACTTAACACACTCTACAACATCGATATTATTCTCTTTCCACAGCGCCAGTGTATCTTTCGCCTGACATTTTGGACAGGTTGCGCCGGCAATAAATCTTTTACGCATAATGTTCCCGCTTTATTCAAATTCATCCCAACCGTCAATCTGACGCTTCTCATGCTGCATCTCGGCCTGGAAAATGTCTTCCAGCTCGCGCCGGGCTTCTTTCACACGTGAAATTTGCTGGCTGTCTGCATGATTCGGCATCAGCTCGCGCAGCATCCGCATATCCAGACGACGGAAATGCTGCTGGGCTCTGAATGCCTGATGAGGATGCATACCCAGCGTCATCAGCGTTTTGCGACCCAGTTCCAGCGCACTGGAGAAAGTTTCACGCGAGAACTGGGTTACGCCCGCCTGAATAAGTTCATGCGCTTCCACACGTCCCCGCGCTCTCGCCAGTATCTGAAGATGCGGGAAATGGTGCTGGCAAAGCCTGACGATTACCATCGCATCTTCCGGGCCGTTACAGGTTATCACTATCGACTGCGCCGTTTCCGCCCCGGCCGCACGCAGCAGCTCCAGTTCGGTTGCATCCCCATAGTATACTTTGTAACCATAGTTGCGCATCAGGCTGACCGCACTGATATCTCGCTCCAGCACGGTAATGCGCTTTTCATTGGCCATCAGCAGACGGGCTACTACCTGACCAAAGCGGCCGAAACCGACCACGATGACTTCAGGTTTATCATCTTCGACAAACGGTTTTTCGTCGCTATCGTCGCCATCGTTAAAGCGTTTTTCCAGAATTTTATCCACGCCCTGCATCAACAGCGGCGTGGTCATCATCGACAGTGTGACCGTCACCAGCAGTAGCGGCATCTGATCGCCACTGAACAGCCTGGCCGACGAAGCCGCAGAAAAGAGCACAAAAGCAAATTCACCGCCCTGACTCAGCACCGCCGAAAATTGCAGTCGCTCAGAGCTGCGCAGACCGAAAATGCGAGAAAGCAGATAGAGCACGCCCGCTTTCACCGCCACCAGCACAATCACTCCTGCCAGAATCTCGAGGATATGGGTATAAAGCACGCCTAAGTTGAGCGCCATTCCCACGGAGATGAAAAACAGCCCAAGCAACAGGCCTTTGAACGGTTCGATGGCCACTTCCAGCTCGTGGCGATATTCACTTTCTGCCAGCAGAATACCGGCGATAAACGTGCCCAGCGCCATCGACAGGCCGAGTGCATCCATAAACAGCGCAGAACCCAGCACCAGCAGCAGTGATGCTGCGGTAAAGACTTCGCGCACGCCGGAAGCGGCGATATAGCGGAAAATCGGCCTGAGCAGATAGCGGCCACCAATCAGCATGCCTGCAAACGCCAGCACCTTTAAGCCCACTTTCATCCAGTCGGTATGACCACTGTCGCCGCCCGCCAGTAGCGGCACCAGCGCCAGCGCCGGGATAACGGCCAAATCCTGGAACAGCAGCACTGAAAAGCCGAGCTGCCCGGACTCGTTGCGCTTCATACCTTTGTCGCTCATCAACTGAAGCGCCATTGCGGTTGAAGACATCGCCAGGCCAAGACCGCCGATGATCGCCGCCTGCCAGGAGAAATCGGTTAGCCAGAGCAGGCCACCCAAAATCGCCGCACTAAAAATCACCTGTGCCGCGCCCACGCCAAAGATAGAGCGGCGCAGCTCCCAGAGCTTTGAAGGATTCAGTTCCAGCCCGATGATAAACATCAGGAATACCACGCCCAGTTCAGAGAAATGCAGGATCTCTTCTACGTCGCTGATAAAGCCCAGCCCCCAGGGGCCAATGGCGATACCGGCCAGCAGATAGCCCAGCACTGCGCCAATGCCGAGACGGGCGGCGATCGGTACAGCAATAACCGCAGCAAAAAGATAGACCACGCCAGCCGTAAGCAGGGTTTGTCCTTCCATTAAGTGCCTCCATAAGGCAAAGGCGACGTCAGCCAGTCGCTGTAGGCTCGCGCATAGTTTTTCATGACTGCTGGCGTCTGCCGCCGCGCCCAGTAAATAATCATCGGCGTCAGCCAGTGCATACTGCACATCTGCGCGGTCAGTTCGAATGGCCGCATAATGTCTGACATCGGATAGCGGTTAAGCCCTTCCTGATGGTAAGCCGCTTCTGGCTCGCCGGTGGTGATCACGCTGCGCCAGTATTTTCCTTCCAGCACGTTACCGCCAGGACCACTGGCAAAACCGCGCGACAGCACGCGATCCAGCCACTCCTTCAGCAATGCCGGACAGCTGTAGGTATACAGCGGATGCTGGAACACAATAATCTCATGCTCGCGCAGCAGCTGTTGTTCGTAATGAATATCAATAAAAAAGTCGGGATAGTGCGCATACAGGTCGTGCACCGTCACGTTTGGCAGGTCTTTTGCCGGCTGCAACAACACCCGATTGGCAATCGAGTCTTGTGATTCCGGGTGGGCGTAAAGCAGCAAAACTTTGGGCGGCTGCGACATCATTCCCCTCCAAATCGTCGTCACGGCGGTGAAATTCCGCTACCATGCTCGACGCAACGGAATTCTGGATTCCGAAAAGCAATTATGATGACTTAATTTAACATATTCTGACTATTACGGCGCTTATGATTGTCTTCTCTTCTTTACAAATACGACGCGGTGTCCGCGTACTGCTGGATAATGCCACCGCCACCATTAACCCCGGGCAAAAAGTGGGTCTGGTGGGGAAAAACGGCTGCGGTAAATCCACGCTGCTGTCGCTGCTTAAGAACGAGATAAGCGCCGATGGCGGCAGTGCCACCTGGCCAGGCAACTGGTCGCTGGCGTGGGTCAACCAGGAGACGCCCGCGCTTGCGGTGCCGGCTATCGATTATGTTATCGACGGCGATCGCGAATTCCGCCAGCTTGAAGCCGAACTGGCCAGAGCGAACGAAATCAACGACGGCCACGCCATCGCCACGCTGCACGGCAAGCTGGATGCGATTCAGGCATGGACAATACAGCCACGCGCGGCCAGCCTGCTTAACGGTTTGGGCTTTTCTCAGGAGCAGCTACAGCGCCCGGTGAGCGATTTTTCCGGCGGCTGGCGCATGCGTCTGAATCTGGCGCAGGCGCTGCTTTGTCGTTCAGACCTGCTGCTGCTTGATGAACCGACTAACCACCTGGATTTGGATGCGGTCATCTGGCTGGAGCGCTGGTTGAAAAGCTATCAGGGCACGCTGATCCTGATTTCCCATGACCGTGACTTCCTCGATCCGGTGGTGGATAAAATTCTGCATATCGAACAGCAGTCGATGTTTGAATACACCGGCAACTACAGCTCATTCGAAATCCAGCGCGCCACCAAGCTTGCCCAGCAGCAGTCCATGTTCGAAAACCAGCAGCAAAAAGTGGCACATCTGCAAAGCTTTATCGACCGGTTCAAGGCCAAGGCCAGCAAAGCCAAACAGGCGCAGAGTCGCATTAAGATGCTGGAGCGCATGGAAATGATCGCGCCAGCACACGTCGATAACCCGTTTACCTTCAGCTTCCGCGAACCGGAAAGCTTGCCCAATCCGCTGCTGAAAATGGAGAAGGTCAGTGCCGGCTACGGCGATCGCATTATCTTAAACTCCATCAAGCTGAACCTGGTTCCCGGTTCGCGCATTGGTCTGCTCGGGCGCAACGGCGCGGGCAAATCGACGCTGATTAAGCTGCTGGCGGGTGAGCTTACGCCTCTGAGCGGCGATATTGGCCTGGCGAAAGGCATCAAACTTGGCTACTTCGCTCAGCACCAGCTGGAGTTTTTACGCGCGGATGAATCACCCCTGCAACATCTGGTTCGTCTGGCACCCAAGGTACTTGAGCAGCAGCTGCGGGACTATCTGGGCGGCTTTGGCTTCCAGGGCGATAAGGTCACGGAAAACACCGAACGTTTCTCGGGCGGCGAAAAAGCGCGGCTGGTGCTGGCATTAATCGTCTGGCAGCGCCCTAACCTGCTGCTGCTTGATGAACCGACCAACCACCTCGATCTCGACATGCGCCAGGCACTGACCGAAGCGCTGATTGATTTTGAAGGCGCGCTGGTGGTGGTGTCGCACGATCGCCATCTGATTCGCTCGACGACCGACGACCTCTATCTGGTTCACGACGGCAAAGTCGAAGCCTTTGACGGCGATCTGGAAGATTACCAGCAGTGGCTGAGCGATCTGCAAAAGCAAACCGCGGTGACCACAGAACCCAAACAGGACAACACCAACAGCGCTCAGGCGAAAAAAGATCAGAAACGGCGCGAAGCGGAGCTGCGTACCCAGACTCAGCCACTGCGCAAGCAGATTGAAAAGCTGGAAAAGCAGATGGAGAAGCTGAACGCACAGCTTGCCGAGGCTGAAGCAAAACTGGGTGATACGGCAATTTACGAACAGAGCCGCAAGGCCGATCTCACTGCCGCATTAAAACAGCAGGCGGAAGCGAAGTCCGCGCTGGAAGAGTGTGAGATGGCATGGCTCGACGCGCAGGAACAGTTAGAGGCAATGCTGGCTCCCTGAGCCAGCACGTTACATCCCCATGTTTACGCTGCTAACCGCTGGCGCAGCACCGACAGATCTTCTACGTTCATGAGTTTGCCATTCAGAAAGCGGGTTTTCAGCTCTCCACCTTTCTCCTGCGCCCAGCTCTGCTGATCCAACAGGTAATATTCGCCCGCCTCGTTCCGCTCCACCCGCAATAAACCTTTCGCTGATTTTTTCAGGCCGCTGTCGGTTTTAGGCTGCTTGAAGATTGCCCGGCCAACACCGTTTACCTCTCCCCATGTGGCTTTCATAGCAAAGCCGAAGGTATCGCGGGTATTGTACTGATAGGTGTATGAACCTACGCCGAAAACCACATTGCTGCTGGCAAAGCCTTTTGCTTCCAGGCGGCTGAGGATCTGGTTCGCCCGCTCAAGGGTAATAGAATCGCCATAAATCAGACCGACATGGGGATCGAGCACCCTATAGCCCCTGGCATTTACCGTCCCCCCGAAGATATCCCAGAGGACTTCCACCGAGCCTTTTTGTTCTGGCGTCCGTGACGGATGCCGATCGCTATCGTCCCCCGTGCCGCACAGAATTTCTACCGGATCGCCGCTGTCTGGCCGGAATACCAGCCGACCTTCCCGCGCCATAATTTCGCTTTTTAACTCGCGACTGTATTCGGTCAGTACTTTCCAGTAATCCCAGGTATCGGAAACCACGGAAACAAAACCCTGGGGATACAGCTCGGTTAGCAAACGGCGAAACGTGGCGATTTCTCCCTGCTCTTCGCCCATACACATCACGCTATGCTCAGTCGCCGGGATAGTACCCGCAATAAAGTAATCCTCCGCTGGCGTGTAATACTGGCGGGCATAGAGAATTGAAGGAATGCTGTCGGTGCCGGTAAAACTTAACAGGTGTCCCATGCCTGACTGAGCGGCATCATGCAATCCCGACATCCCGCGGAAGGAAAAATCGTGACACTGGAAATCAATATGCTGACCATCGTCGCACGTCTGTTCAGCCCAGCGCTGGCAAATCTGGCGATAGTGATGCGCCACCGTTGCATTGGTTGAGGACTTCCACAGCTCTGCCGACATGACGCTTTCGAGATAATTTACCAGCCAGAAAAATTCATCCAGGGTATTGGTGATGGTTAACACCGGAATTTTCATTGGGACTTTACTGCCTTCATCCAAACTTTTGATTTCCAGTGGCAAATAGCCAAGACGGTGCAGCGCACGAATATGTTCCACGCTGACCGCTCCCTTACCGAGATAGCTATCCATTAGCTGCTGGTAGTCGTCTACAACCTGATGTTCTGGCTGAGCGAAAAACTTCTCATTGAAGAGATCAACCATAAACCACTGTAAAAAGCCCTGCAGGCCAAAAAATACCAGCCGGTCGTCCGCAATGGGTGAGGAGAAGTAGCGGTTTCCGCGCGGCGTGAAATTGGAATAAACCCGGTTAGTTCCCTGCGGGTACTGTTCACGGTGGGACGTTTTGTAACCGTCGATAGCTAAAATGGGATTAAATTGCATGGGCAGCTCCTTTGCTTTTACTGCGAAAAATAGTCTCAGTATCGATAATCTCAACGCGCTGAGAGGCAACAGAAGGATCGGCGATGGAATCAGTGGTCCAGATAAAATCAATGCCCTGCGTCAAAAGATGATCGACCCCTTTACTGAACAGGCCATGCGTCACGTATAAGCTGACAGAACGGGCGCCTGCCTGACGCAGAACGGCGGCCGAGCCGATAAACGTACCGCCCGCATCGCAAAGGTCGTCGACAATCAGGACGTCTCTGCCCGCGACGTTACCTTTCAGCAGTTCGAAACCGCTAAGCGCTCCGCTGGCAAGATCGCGATGTTTACCAAGAATGCCGTACTCGCTGGCGCCAATATGTCGGGCCAGCAGATCTGTTTTTTTCAGTGCGCCGGCATCCGGTGCCATCAGCATCAGCCCATCACCTAATTTTTGGCTCAGATTATCGCTGTGTTGCAGACACTGGTGCTGTGGAATCACCGATAAGTTATTCACCACGCCTGCAACAACGTCGCTGTGCGGATCGAGCACCGTCACCCGATCGAAGCGTAGTTGATTAAGGAAACCGGCAAAGACCTTCAGGGCAAAACTGTCGCCATCACGCATGCTGCGATCCTGCCGGGCATAGGGCAGCCAGGGCAGCTCTAACGTTGTCAGCCGCAGGGTATAACGCTGGCGAACGGCATCCATCACCTGCGCCAACAGCATAAGATCGTCCATATTACGCATCGCTGTCGCACGCAGCGTCAGCGTTTCTGCCTGCTGACGCAGCGGAGGCAGCAACCGCGCCCATACTGCCCCATCAGGAAAACGACCGGTTTCCAGCGCGGCGTTCTCGCCATCTAAAGTAAGTTGCAGTTTCATCATCACCGATTCCTTATTTCCATCATTAAATGTCACAGGGACATTTATATAATTGTCCATAAGACATTTATTGGCAAGCGGTAAATTATTGGCCGCGCGAAAATAAGATTAAGCTTTTGATTTATCTCTTATAAAAAATTTTCACCGCGCGGAGTCATCTTGAAAGGAACGGTGCCTGCTGCTAATGTGTCTGTGCGACACTTCTTACAGGTAACCCTAATGAGTTCAGAAGAAAGCTATCTGGCAAACTACGATGCCTCGCGTTATCCGACGCCGATTGTCACCGTCGACAGCGTGCTCTTTACCCTCTATCACCAGCAGCTTTGCGTTTTACTGGTGAAGCGCGCCAATCATCCCCATCTGGGGCGCTGGGGATTACCCGGAGGGTTTATCGACTTGCAGCACGATGATTCCGTCAAAGCGACGGCAATGAGAAAATTGCAGGAAAAAACCGGGGTGACACCGCCGTGGCTGGAACAGCTGGAGACCTTTTCAGGCGCTCAGCGCGATCCGCGCGGCTGGAGTCTGACAACAGCATGGTATGCGCTGATCGCCGCCGAAAGCTGCCATGTGCAGAGTGAAGATGTGAGCGATGTTCAGTGGCAGCCAGTAGCAGAACTTCATCAGCGTAACGATCTGGCTTTCGATCACCCGCAAATCATTGCTACGGCTTTACAACGACTGCGGCAGAAGACGCTCTATTCCCTGTTGCCAGTTTATTGCCTGCCCACGGCGTTTACCCTGACCCAGTTGCAGGAAGTGACCGAAACCATTCTGGGCAGGCCGATACAGCGTAAGAGTTTGATCCGCCGCTTCGACGCGGCCGATATGTTTGAAGAGACCGGCGACAGCGTGGCCACCGGTGCGCGTAAGGCAAAGCTGTATCGATTAAAAGCGGGTGCCGATATTCGCAATTTCTCGCGCAACTTAATGACCGACTGAGGCTTAACGCTACGCCTCATTCGCCCGATAAAACGGCTTATCACCCAAAATCGTGGCACGATGCATAATCCGCCGCGCGGGCAGATAATCCGCGTTGGCGTAATGCTGTGTTACCCGGTTGTCCCAGATAGCAACGTCGTTTTCCTGCCAGCGCCAGCGTACCTGAAATTCGGGTTTGGTAATGTGGGCAAACAGGAAAGTGAGCAGCGCGTCGCTTTCCTTCTGGCTGAGGTCGACAATGCGTGTGGTAAAACCTTCGTTAACAAACAGCGCCTGCTTGCCGCTGACCGGATGCGTGCGAATGACCGGGTGCTGCAACGGCGGATTTTTCTCTACCGCCAGCTTCCAGCGCGCGTGCTCCTCTTCACTTTTTCGATACTTAAATTGCTGAAACGATTTGGTGAAGTCATGCTCGGCCTGCAAACCATTCAGCAGCACTTTAAAAGGGGCTGACAGCGCCTCGTAAGCCGCAATGCCACTGGCCCATAAGGTGTCACCGCCCGTCTCGGGCAGCTGTTTTGCCGCCAGAATTGCGCCAGCAGGCGGGGTGTCGATAAAAGTCACATCGGTATGCCAGTTATCATTGTCTGGCGGATTATCGTCATGCGTATCCAGTACGATAATTTCTTCCACATCGGGCGCATGCGGGTAAACCGGATGAATATGCAAATCGCCAAAACGCGCAGCCAGAGCGCGCTGTTGCTGAGGCGTCAGCGGCTGATTGCGGAAAAACAGCACCTGATTGCGGATCAGCGCATGATAAAGCTGCTCAAACTGGGCGTCGCTCAGCGGGCGGCTGAGGTCGACATCGGAAACCTGAGCACCGATGTACGGCCCCAGCGCTTTGATAGTCAGACGTTCGTTCATGATTGTACTCCATGCCAGGGGGTTAAGCGGCGCTGCAAGGCTCGCAGCCCCAGCTCAAGGGTAAAGGCGATCAGGGCGATAACCGCAATGCCGGCCAGCACGACATCCGTGGCGAGGAACTCCCCGGCAGACTGCACCATAAAGCCCAAACCACGCGTTGCGGCGATCAGCTCGGCAGCGACCAGCGTTGACCAGCCCACGCCAAGACCAATGCGCAACCCGGTCAGGATTTCCGGCAGCGCGCCGGGTAAAACGACGTACCACAGCACCTGCCAGCGATTTGCACCCAGCGATCGCGCCGCTCTCAGCCTGACCTGCTGAGCGCTTTTCACGCCGGCCAGCGCCGACATGGCAACCGGGGCAAAAATGGCCAGGTAAATCAGTAAAATTTTTGAGGTCTCGCCGATGCCAAACCAGATCACCATCAGCGGCAAATAGGCCAGCGGCGGCACCGGACGGTAAAGTTCAATCAGCGGATCAAGAATGCCGCGAGCGGTTTCGTTCAGCCCCATCAGGATGCCAACGGGCACGCCAATCAGCACGGCTGCCAGCAGCGCAATCACAATTCGGGTCAGGCTCGCCGCGAGATGCTGCCACAGGGTCGCGTCCATAAAACCCTGTGAACTGGCAATCGTCAGCAGTTGATGAAACACCTGCTGCGGCGCGGGCAGAAACAGCGGCGCAATCAGCTTGAGTGCGGTAACGGCCCACCAAAGGGTTAGCAGTGCCAGAATCGTTGCCAGACTCAGCGTAATTTGCCGGTTGAGCGGCCAGCGCCAGCCAGAACGGCGGCGAGCCAACGTTTTTTCGGTCGACAGCAAACTCATGAAAACACCTCACGCTGTTGGAACACCCGGCTCAAGACATATTCACGCCGCTCAATAAAAGCGGGATCGGATTTGATGTTGCGGCACGCCTCGCCCGCCGCGTAGCGACGTCCAAAATCCAGCGACAGCCGTTCAATTATTTTTCCGGGGCCGGGCGACAGAAGGATCAGCTCGCTGGCAAGAAACACGGCCTCTTCAATATCATGCGTAATCAGCAGCACCTGTTTACCGCTGTCGCGCCACAGATTCAGCAGCAGCTCCTGCATTTGCTCGCGGGTAAAGGCATCCAGCGCGCCAAAAGGTTCATCCAACAGCAGCAGCTGAGGATCGGCTGCCAGTGCACGCGCAATGCCTACCCGCTGACGCATGCCGCCAGAAAGCTGCCAGATAAACTTTTTCGCTGCATCAGGTAACCCAACCTTTTTCAACATTTGCCGGGCAATTTCGCGCCGCTGCTGTTTCTCTACGCCAGCCAGCTGCAAACCGAATGCAACGTTGTCCAGCACGTTGCGCCACGGCAGTAGCCCTTCGTGCTGAAACACGACGCCGCGTTCGGCGCCGGGACCGTTCACCGCTTTCCCGTCCAGCGTGATACTGCCGGATTCCGCAGGCAGAAAACCGGCAATCAGATTCAGCAGCGTAGTCTTGCCGCAGCCTGACGGGCCAAGCACCACCACCAGTTCGCCCTGGTCGATCGATAAATTGATATCTTCAAGCGCAAGATGGCCATCATAGCGAGCCGTGAGATGCGAGACCGAAAGCATAGCGACTCCTACTGGCTGAGATTTTTAACAAAACGGTTGGTAACGAAGCCGCTGTAGTCACTGGCGACCTGCGGCACTTTGCCCTGCTCTTTCAGGAACTGAGCGGTATCGATAATGGCTTTGTTGACCGGCTGCGCCAGCTGTTCGACCTGCTGCTGCGCGGTCAGATAGGTGTTGCCTTTTACCAGACCTGGCACCTGGAGCGAAGGCACGCCGCTCAGACGTGACAGCTTGCTCAGATTGCCGCTCTCTTTCAGCCACTGCTCAGGATTATCAAGATAGCCTTTTTGGGCGTTAATCGCGCTGCGGGCAAAAGCCGTCACCACGTCAGGATGCTGTTCAGCAAAGTCTTTACGTACCACCCACACATCCAGCGTTGGCGAACCCCATTTACCTACCTGCGCGGAGTCGGTCAGCACGGTGCCTTCCTTTTCCAGTTCATTGACTGCCGGTGCCCAGACGTAGGCGCCATCAATATCGCCACGCTGCCAGGCGGCAATAATCGCTGGCGGCTGGAGATTAAGAATTTGTACCTGATCGGGCTTGATGCCCCAGTGCTTAAGCGCGGAAAGCAGGCTGTAATGCGTCGTAGAAATGAAAGGTACGGCAATACGTTTGCCGATCAGATCCTGAGGATTTTTGATGCCCTTTTTGACCACCAGCGCCTCGGAATTGCCCAGCTGAGAAGCCAGCAGGAAGACTTCAATCGGCACCTGTTGGCTGGCGGCTACTGCCAGCGGGCTGGAGCCAATATTACCGATTTGCACGTCGCCGGAAGCCAGTGCTCTGACCACGCTGGAACCGCTGTCGAATTTGCGCCAGTCCACTTTCGCGCCACTTTCTTTGGCAAATGTGTTGTCGGCCTGCGCCACTTTGGCAGGCTCAGCGGAGGTCTGATAAGCAATAGTTACATCGACCGCCTGTGCGCTGAGCGCGGAAAGCGAAAGTGCTGCTGCAAGAATAGAAAGAGTGAATTTACGCGCCATGGCCCTGCTCCGTCGTTATCATTATAAGGTGAATAACGCCTTTGTAACCGAGAGCGATAAGCGCGCAGAAGTAATTAAAAATTATCGGTTATAACTTTATTTGCTTAGAAGAAAAGTGGGATTCTATTGGCAGAAAATGACTTTGCAACCTGTACCGCGCTCGCCGTCACTGGAATGATAAAAAGGCGATCGGAAGCTGTTCAGAATGTTGGACACCTTTTGGCAACGTTTTAGGGTAGTAAGTTATTAAAATATTGCGACTCAATCAGATATTGATGCGTCAAACAATCGTTTACTTCAACCCCCTCCGCCTGAGTTTTTAATGAATCGAAGCTTTCAAGCTGGCATTTATAGTAATTAGTTCTTTCCCAGGCATCTTTTAACGCAATGATTAAATCCTTTTTTTCCGGATTGTTATCCACTTGATTTTTTATTGCGTAATCTAATTTATTTCTGGCTTGCTCCATTTGCCTTGAATATTTCTCATTAATTGCAGATGACTGCTCAATTTCCGATGAAGAGCAAGCGCAGGCAGCAATGCAGAACGTAATAATGAATAAGAAAATTTTAATTTTCATAGAATCTCACTCTTCAAAAAAATCTCTCCTGCGGAACCTTAGGCCATAAATCTCTGTTGGATAATATCCTGCCAAAACCTGGTACATCTCCCGCATAAGCATGACGTTGTAATAAACTTCTTATATGTGGCGTGTAGTCCCCCCGGTAACGCAGATCTATAAGTACTTCTTTTATTTTATCAGGAATATCTTGCCATGCCTGCCCAGGTAAAGCTTTTGGGTTGGGGTGATAAGCTTTTATCGTAGCACTCTTCTGGCATATCCTCTTCACATCATTTTCTATAGCATTATAGGTAACTTCGAATAATTTTAGCTGCTGATAATCGGAGATCTCGCCAATATCTTCTTTATTATTTTTTACGTAATCTCAATTTTCATTTTCAGGTTAATAATGCAATGCAAACAGGAAATAGCCATTTTAAAAAGCCATCAATTTTCACGATGGCTTTTAATGAACAAATGAAATTTATTTTAAGTTGCTCAGTGCCAAATCAGCAGTACACAGGCGGCGGTCAAAAGCCCCATCGCTACGTTAAAGATTGTCCAGGCACGGCGGCTACGTAAGATTTGCCCTATCAGCGAGCCAAAGCCCAGCCAGATCAAGCCTGAAACGAGGTTCACCAACGCCATGGCGAAGCTGATAGCGATTACCGAACTGCGGTAGGCTTCTCCTGCCAGGCTGAAGCTGGCGACCGCGCCTAACGCCATCAGCCACGCTTTAGGGTTGATAAGCTGTAGCAATCCACCTTGCCAGAACGGCATAGGCGTTGCCGGACCGTCGCCGGTCTCCAGTTTTTCATATTTCGCCGAGGCAATTTTCCAGGCCAGCCACAGCAAATAAGCACTGCCGGCTATTTTCAGGAAAAGGTGCAGGGAAGGATAAAGCAGGATCAATCCACCAATGCCAAACGCCACCATGAGCAGCATGACCTGCATACCAATCATGATGCCAATCAGCAACCACAGCGAACGCAGGAAACCAAAATTGGCGCCAGAGGCGGTGAGTAACATATTATTAGGGCCGGGCGTAATCGCAGCGACCCACAAAAAGCCCAACATAGATAAAAAAAGACTCAGTTCCATATGAAACGGGTGCTCCTCACCCCTGATCAGAAACGAACTCATCGAAGCTAGCAATGTGACAGAGATCCTACAAGCCTTTTGAACATGAATTTTGATCACCTGACGAGCAACGTCTTTCAACCGATAACCGGTATGAGTAACGCGCATTTGCAGACCGTTTTGCCGCGCCTGGTTCGTCGGCGAATTTTGCTGAAGCCCCACTGGCAGCGTCTGACCTTGCCGGACAGCGACTTTGTTGATTTGGCCTGGAGCGAAGACCCCACCTTCGCCCGCCACAAACCGCGCGTTGTACTGTTTCACGGCCTGGAAGGCAGCGTTAACAGTCCTTATGCGCACGGCCTGCTGCAAGCCTGTCAGCAGCGCGGCTGGCTGGGCGTGGTCATGCACTTTCGCGGCTGTAGCGGCGAGCCGAACCGGCTGGAACGCATCTACCATTCCGGCGAAACGGGCGACGCCAGCTACTTTCTGCAATGGCTGACGGATGAATTTGGCACGGTGCCGACTGCCGCAGTAGGATTTTCTCTTGGCGGCAATATGCTGGCCTGCCTGCTGGGGGAGCAGGGCGACGGCTGCCTGCTGGATGCCGCCGTGGTTGTCTCCGCGCCACTGATGCTGGAGCCGTGCAGCCTTCGTCTGGAACAAGGCTTTTCGCGGATTTATCAGCGCTACCTGCTAAACTTGCTGAAGCAAAACGCAACGCGAAAACTGAACAAGTGGCCTGGCACCCTGCCGGTAGATTTAACGCAGCTAAAAGCGTTGAAGAAACTGCGCGATTTCGACGATGCCATCACCGCCAGAGCACACGGTTTTCAGGATGCCACCGACTATTATCGCCGTTGCAGCGCGATGCCGTTATTGCCTGGCGTCACTAAGCCGTTACTGATTATCCATGCGAAAGACGACCCCTTTATGACCAGTGAGGTCATTCCCGCCGCAGCGATGCTGCCCGCCAATGTTGAATATCAGCTTACGCAACACGGCGGACATGTAGGATTTGTCGGCGGAACATTGCGTAAGCCGCAGATGTGGCTGGAACAACGCATCCCTCAATGGCTTTCAACCTGGCTGGACAACTAACATGATTATTCCCTGGAAAGAACTCGATTCGGAAACCCTCGCGAACCTCATTGAAGCTTTCGTGCTGCGTGAAGGCACCGATTACGGTGAACAGGAGCGATCGCTGGAGCAGAAAGTCAACGACGTCAGGCGTCAGCTTGAAAGCGGTGAAGCGGTTCTGGTGTGGTCGGAACTGCATGAAACGGTGAACATCATGCTGCGTGGTCAGTTCCGCGAGTAGGTCGCTGTGCTTATCTTCTGCGCATGAACGTGACACAAATGCGCAAAACGTGATACCAATGCGGGATCGCCATGACCTTTTCAGAGAGCGCTAAGTATGTCAGCCAAACATCCCGTGATTGCCGTCACCGGCTCCAGCGGCGCAGGAACCACCACCACCAGCCTGGCCTTTCGCAAAATCTTTCAGCAGCTGAACCTGCACGCCGCGGAGGTTGAAGGCGACAGCTTTCACCGCTTTACCCGGCCAGAAATGGATATGGCAATCCGTAAAGCACGCGATATGGGCCGCCATATCAGCTACTTTGGACCCGAGGCCAATGACTTTGCGCTGCTGGAACATACCTTCGTTGAATACGGACTGACCGGTAGCGGCAAATCGCGCAAATATCTGCACACTTATGATGAGGCGGTGCCGTGGAACCAGGTGCCGGGAACCTTCACCCCCTGGCAACCGCTACCCGAACCGACAGACGTCCTGTTTTACGAAGGTCTGCACGGCGGCGTCGTTACGCCGCAGAATAACGTGGCGCAAAATGTCGATCTGCTGGTCGGCGTGGTGCCGATCGTTAACCTGGAATGGATACAGAAGCTGGTTCGTGATACCAGCGAGCGTGGGCACTCTCGCGAAGCGGTCATGGATTCCGTCGTGCGCTCAATGGAAGACTACATCAACTTTATTACGCCGCAGTTTTCCCGCACCCACATTAATTTTCAGCGCGTACCCACTGTTGATACCTCAAATCCCTTTGCGGCTCGCGGCATTCCCTCGCTGGATGAAAGCTTTGTGGTTATTCATTTCCAGGCGCTGGAGGATATCGACTTTCCCTATCTGCTGAGCATGCTGCAAGGCTCTTTCATTTCCCATATCAACACGCTGGTGGTGCCGGGCGGCAAAATGGGGCTGGCGATGGAACTGATAATGGGACCCCTGGTGAAGCGACTGATCGAGGGCAAAAAGATCGAGTAGCGGCGTTACGCGCTCGCTACTGTGCAACGATAGAAAAGCTGTGGGTCAGCTTCACGCCCTTCCCCAGCATCAGCGCGACCGGACAATATTTTTCTGCGGAGAGCTGGACCGCGCGAGCAACGATTTTTTCCTCCAGCGCCTTTCCGCTAACGATAAAATGCAGATTAATATGCGTAAATATACGCGGCGCCGCCTCACGCCGCTCTGACGTCAGTTTGACCTCGCAATCCCTGACGTCGTGACGTCCTTTTTGCAGAATAGAAACGACATCTATCGCGCTGCATCCTCCGGCCGCCATGAGCAACATTTCCATTGGGCTGGGTGCTTTATCACCGGCGTTACCATCCATTAAAACCTGATGACCGGATGAGGATTCTCCCAAAAAGGTCAGCCCTTCCACCCATTTGATACGTGCCTGCATAACAAACTCCTCTAATTCATTCAGTTATCTTACCTTCAGGTCCGGACAACAAAAACGGCAATGCGACATAAATAGCACTATGCTGAAGCGAGACAACAGAAGACACCCATGCAAAGCTGTGCTACAAACAAAGCTGTAATAATTTCGTCAGTACTCTACATACAAGACGAAAAGGGACGACATAACGAGCCAGGCTTTCAACAGAAGCCCGAATAAATTTCCTTGATGGGAAACGCTTGACCATTTCAACGCCTGACAGGGAACTCTGCCCCTGTATTTAGGCACGATAACAACAGAGGATAACAGCGAATGGTTCTCGGCAAACCGCAAACAGACCCGACACTTGAATGGTTCCTGTCACATTGCCATATTCACAAGTATCCATCCAAAAGCACGCTGATTCATCAGGGTGAAAAAGCGGAAACGCTTTACTACATCGTTAAAGGCGCGGTAGCCGTATTGATCAAGGATGAAGAAGGTAAAGAGATGATCCTCTCTTACCTCAATCAGGGCGATTTTATTGGTGAGCTTGGCCTGTTTGAAGAAGGTCAGGAACGCAGCGCCTGGGTGCGAGCGAAAACGGCCTGCGAAGTGGCTGAAATTTCCTATAAAAAATTTCGCCAGCTGATTCAGGTCAACCCTGACATCCTGATGCGTCTTTCATCACAGATGGCGCGCCGCCTGCAGGTGACGTCTGAGAAAGTCGGCAATTTAGCTTTCCTCGATGTGACAGGTCGCATCGCGCAAACCTTGTTAAACCTGGCTAAACAGCCGGATGCCATGACTCACCCGGACGGGATGCAGATTAAAATCACCCGCCAGGAGATCGGCCAGATTGTTGGCTGCTCGCGTGAAACCGTAGGTCGCATTCTGAAAATGCTGGAAGATCAGAACCTGATCTCCGCGCATGGTAAAACCATCGTAGTTTACGGCACTCGCTAACCGGCTCTGAATCCACGGCGCAACGCCTCTGTTGCGCCTTTTTTATTGGTATACAGTGATGTGGCGTCGAATTATCTATCATCCCGAGGTCAACTACGCGCTGCGTCAGACGCTGGTGCTCTGTTTACCGGTCGCTATTGGATGGCTGCTGGGTGACCTGCAAAAAGGACTGCTGTTTTCTCTTGTGCCGGCCTGCTGCAACATTGCCGGTCTCGATACCCCGCATAAGCGCTTTTTCAAGCGGCTGATGGTTGGCGGCGGCCTGTTCGCACTGAGCAGTTTTCTGGTCCAGTATTTAGGCAATCATGCCATTCCCCTGCCTGCCATTCTGTTTGCAATGGCTCTGCTGCTGGGCGTGACGGGCGAAATCAGCCCGCTGCATGGTCGTTTGCTTCCCAGCTCGCTGATTGCCGGTATTTTTACCCTCAGCCTGGCGGGAAGAATGCCCATCTGGGAACCGCCGCTGCTCTATATCCTTGGCACAGTTTGGTATGGCGCATTTAACTGGTTCTGGTTCTGGCTGTGGAAAGAGCAACCGATGCGCGAAACGCTCAGCCTGTTATACCGTGAGCTGGCGGGCTACTGCGAAGCGAAATATACCCTGCTGACCCGCCTTAGCGACCCGGAGAAATCGCTGCCGCCATTACTGGCCCGCCAGCAAAAAGCGGTCGACCTGATTACCAACTGCTATCAGCAAATGCATATGCTGGCAGCCAGCAACGATAATCACCACAAGCGATTGACGCGCGCCTTTCAGGTAGCGCTGGATTTGCAGGAGCACATCTCCGTGAGTCTGCATCAGCCGGAAGAAGTGCAAAAGCTGGTGGAGAAAAGCCATGCCGAGGCGGTGATCCGCTGGAATGCTCAGACCATCGCGGCCCGGTTGCGGCAGCTGGCCGACGACATTCTTTATCACAAGCTCTCCGAGCGCTTCTCCATGGATAAGCAGCTTGGGGCATTAGAAAAAATTGCCCGCCAGCATCCTGATAACCCGGTTGGAACGTTCTGCTCTTACCATTTCAGCCGTATCGCTCGCGTTCTGCGCACGCAGCGTCCCCTTTATCAACGCGACTTGATGGCCGATCGCCAGCGCCGCTTACCGCTGCTGCCAGCAATCAAAAACTATTTATCGCTCAAGTCGACTGCGCTACGCACCGCAGGCCGCTTTGCCGTGATGCTCACTTTTGCCAGCTCGCTGGCGCTGTTTTTTAACCTGCCCAAGCCTTACTGGATCCTGATGACGGTGATGGTGGTCAGTCAGAACGGCTACAGCGCAACGCGGGTGCGCATCCAAAACCGTGCGCTCGGCACGCTGGGCGGCTTAATTGTGGCGGCTGTCGCCTTGCGCCTTCAGGTTCCGCAATCTGCCGTCCTGTTGGTAATGCTGATTATTACGCTGGTGAGCTACCTGTTTATCCGCAAATTTTACGGTCTGGCGACGATTGGTTTTACGGTGACGGCGGTTTACTCGCTACAGCTACTCTCACTGAACGGTGCGGACTTCCTGCTGCCGCGCCTGTTGGATACGCTGATGGGCTGCCTGATTGCCTTCGGCGGGATGATCTGGCTGTGGCCGCAGTGGCAGAGCGGCCTGCTGCGGCAGAATGCGCATGACGCGCTGGAAACCTATCAGGAGGCGCTACAGATGCTGCTGGGCGATGAGCAGAAGCCCGAGAAGCTTGCTTATCAGCGCATACGGGTTAACCAGGCGCATAACGCGCTGTTCAATTCGCTGAATCAGTCGATGCTGGAGCCGGGATTTGATAACAGCTATCTGTCAGATATGAAGCTGTGGGTAACGCACAGCCAGTTTATCGTGGAGCATATTAATGCGATGACGATTCTGGCCCGTGAGCACACCATGCTGACGCCGCAGCTGGCGGAACGTTATCTGCAAAGTTGCGAAATAGCCTTGCAGCGCTGCCAGCAGCGGCTTGAGTACGATGGCCCGAGTTCGGGAAGTAACGTGCTGGACGATAAGACGGAGTCTAATCAGGGGCCGGTCACTATTCTGGAAAGGCATGTGAAGCAGATTTTGGGACACCTGAGCGTCATGCATACCCTCTCTTCACTGGCCTGGAGCAGCCGACCGCATCATGGACGCTGGCTGTCGAGGCGTCTGCGTAAGTCCTGAAGGGCAGCCGGAAGCCTGTGTTAACGGCTTCCGGCCTTCTGGCTTACGCCAGCACTTTCTTCACGGCCTCAGCGAAGCGCGTCATGCCTTCTTCAATATCGGCAGGCTCAATAACCAGCGATGGCGCAAAGCGGATAACATCCGTTCCCGCATTCAGGATCATGACGCCTTCGGCCGCTGCGGCGTTAAGGATATCGCGCGCTTTACCCGCATGCTGAGGTTTCAACGCCGCACCAATCAGCAGTCCTTTGCCACGAATTTCGCTGAACAGATCCAGCTTCGCATCCAGCGCTTTTAATGCAGTGACGAACAGCTCACGCCGCGTTTCAACACCGCTGAGTACTTCTTCCGTGTTGATAATATCCAGCGCGGCTTCGGCTACGGCACAGGCCAGCGGATTGCCGCCATAAGTGGTGCCGTGAACGCCCGGCGCCATCGCGGAGGCGATTTCATTGGTGGTCAGCATCGCACTCACCGGGAAGCCGCCGCCCAGCGCTTTAGCGGTGGTCAGAATGTCTGGCTTCACGCCGTAATGCTCACAGGCAAACAGCTTGCCGCTACGGCCCATGCCGCTCTGCACTTCATCCAGTACCAGCAGCGCCTGATGTTCATCACACAGCTGACGCAGTCCCTGCATAAACTCTGGCGTCGCAGGCACAATGCCGCCTTCGCCCTGGATTGGCTCAACCACGATGGCGCAGGTGTGGTCATCAATTACCGCTTTAACCGCAGCCAGATCGTTGAACGGCACATGGACGATATCCGCCGGTTTGGGGCCGAAACCGTCAGAGTATTTAGGCTGTCCACCAACGGACACGGTAAACAAAGTGCGGCCGTGGAACGCATTATGGAAGGCGATGATTTTACTTTTATACGGCGAATGGCGCTTCGAAGCATAGTAGCGAGCCAGTTTAAACGCGGCTTCGTTCGCTTCCGCGCCGGAGTTGGCAAAGAACACGCGTTCGGCGAAGGTCGCCGCAATCAGCTTGCTGGCCAGGCGCAGAGAAGGCTCGTTAGTGAATACGTTGCTGGTATGCCACAGCGTTTCACCCTGCGTTTTCAGGGCTTCCACCAGCACAGGATGGCAATGACCCAGCGCAGTAACGGCAATCCCACCGGAGAAGTCGATATATTCTTTGCCCTGCTGATCCCAGACGCGGCTGCCTTTTCCTTTCACCGGCACAAACTGCGCTGGTGCATAAACAGGCAAAATCACTTCATCAAACGTTGAGCGCGTTACCGCTAATTTATCCGCTGCCATTGCCTACCTCATTTTCTTACGTTACAGAGACGTGAAATTATAATCATAAAATATGCATAAAAAATCACTCAAAGGCAACTCTATTGCCGGAGGAAATTTTTTAACAGCTGATGTCCCTGTTCGCTGAGGATGCTTTCCGGATGAAACTGCACGCCTTCCAGCGGCAGTTGGCGATGGCGGAATCCCATAATTTCATCCGGCTGCCCGTCACGCAGTGACCATGCCGTCACCGTAAAGTCCGGCGGCAGCGAATCCTTCTCAACAATCAGTGAGTGATAACGCGTGACCGTTAGCGGATGATTTAGTCCTGCAAACACGCCGCCTTCATTATGTTCAATGGCGGAGGTTTTGCCATGCATCACTTCCCTCGCCCGTACCACCCGCGCGCCAAAAGCCTGAGCGATAGCCTGATGACCGAGGCAGACGCCCAGAATCGGCAGCTTACCGGCAAACGCACGGATAGCAGCCAGAGAGATGCCCGCATCGTCTGGCGTACAGGGGCCCGGTGAAATCACCAGTTTTTCAGGCTGAAGCGAAGCAATCTCTTCCAGCGTCAATTCGTCGTTTCGGTGTACCCGGACATCGGCACCCAGTTCACAAAAGTATTGGTAGAGATTCCAGGTAAAAGAGTCATAGTTATCAATCAGCAACAGCATGGGCACTCCGGGTAGATCGGGACGCCGCTATTCTACGCACTTTCATCCCGTTCGCTTACCACTTTGCCAAATGCGGCCGTCAGCGGTGCCAGGTCGCCCGCCAGGCTGGCCTGAATCGCCGCCTGCCAGCTTTCACGATCGATCAGGCGCCACTGAATATCCCAACCGGCATGAACAATCAGCTGCTCAAAAAAGAGTCGTTGAGCACGGCCATTACCACGCAGGAAGGGATGTAACACCGTCAGCTCACAGTAGTACCAGGCCAGGCGTTCGATCAGTTCTTCATAAGGGAGATCGGCAAGGCCATTTTCTTCCTCCAGCGCCTGCATCAGCGCATTGCCTTCTTTTTCGATGTATTCGAAATGGCAGCACAGCGTCTCACCGATATGAATATCGATTTGCCGCAGCTCGCCTGCATCATCCAGAACATCCTGAAAAAGCTCACGATGGAGCGCACGCAGATGAGGTAAACCGGGATTACGGGCGCCCAGCTCAGGCAGCGTGGCGCTTAGCAGAAAGCTCGCGAGGAAATTATCTGGCAGACGCTGCTGCCAGAGGCTGTTTTTTTGCTTGTCGGTGAGTTTTCTGGACATACGACCTCCATGGACGGGGTAAAGGCTGCGTGAAATGTTCACTAATTATAAGCAGCATTCCCCCGTCGGGAGGGTTAAGGCAGGACTTTTGCAGAAAGGATCACCACCGGTTTGACCGGTACGTTCTGATAAGGGCCAACGTTTTGCGCCTGAACCTGAGAGATCTTATCAGCAACGTCCTGGCCTTTTACCACTTTACCGAACACGGCATAGCCAAAATCACGCTGGCCGTGGTCGAGGAAAGCATTGTCAGCCACGTTGATAAAGAACTGGCTGGTGGCGCTGTCTTTATCGGCAGTACGCGCCATTGAAATGGTGCCGCGCTTGTTCAGCAGACCATTATCGGCTTCGTTTTTGATCGGCGCGTTGGTCGGTTTTTGCTGCATGTCAGTGGTAAAGCCACCGCCCTGCACCATAAAACCAGGAATGACGCGATGAAACGTCGTGTTGTTATAAAAACCGCTGTTGACGTAATCAACAAAGTTTTTCGTGGAAATTGGGGCTTTTTGATTATTGAGTTCCAGCTCAATGTTGCCAGCTGAAGTGGTCAGCAGCACATGCGTATCCCCTTTCGCAGCCAGCGCGGAAGCAGAGATCGTGGACAGCGCGAGCACGGTGGCAACCGCTGTCAAAGTACGTTTTAACATGAAAGATTCCTTACTGAGGGCTAGCAAAAAAAACAAAGTTGATTGTAAAGAGGCGCTTAACCGGGCGCCAGCGTTTTACCTTTATTTACGCGTTTATCCGCGACGCAATCGCTTTCGGAGAGGAAAAAACAGTGACATTTATCACGAAATTCATGAACATGAGCGCATTAATTTCATTATTGATTTAAGCAGATCACTATTCCCGCTAAAATGGCCGCGCTAAGCGTGAGCGTTCTGCTTCACGATCTCTCAGACTCACAGGCTTCCACTATGACTAATCGCGATCGAATCGGGCTTACCTGGATCAGTTTTTTGTCCTATGCGTTAACCGGCGCAGTAGTAATTGTCACCGGTATGGTACTGGAAAATATTGCTGACTATTTTCATCTGCCGGTCGCGCAGATGAGTAATACCTTTACCTTCCTCAACGCCGGTATTTTAGTGGCGGTCTTTTTAAATGCCTGGCTGATGGAAATTATCCCTCTGCGGCGCCAGCTGATTTTCGGCTTTGTACTGATGCTGCTGTCGGTTCTGGGGCTGATGACCAGTCACTCGTTAAGCGTGTTCTCACTTTGTATGTTTGTGCTCGGCGTGGTCAGCGGCATTACTATGTCGATTGGTACTTTCCTGATCACGCACCTGTATGAGGGACGCCAGCGCGGCTCACGCCTGCTGTTTACCGACTCGTTCTTTAGCATGGCAGGCACGATTTTCCCGATTATCGCTGCCGCGCTTCTCGCCCGCTCGCTGCCATGGTACTGGGTTTACGCCTGCATCGGCGTCATCTATCTGGCCATTTTCGTGCTGGCGCTGCGCTTTGAGTTCCCGGTACTGGGTAAAAATTCTGCCGCTCATCAGGCCGTTGAAAAAGAAAAATGGGGCATTGGCGTGCTGTTCCTGTCTGTCGCGGCGCTCTGCTACATTCTGGGACAGCTTGGCTTTATTGGTTGGGTGCCACAATACGCCACCAAAAGCATGGGGATGGATCTGATTCAGGCAGGGGGTCTGGTCGGCAATTTCTGGACTTCGTACATGATCGGCATGTGGGCGTTCAGCGCTATTTTGCGCTTCTTCGATCCTCAGCGAATTGTGACGCTGCTGGCGCTGCTCTCTACTGGCCTGATGTACTGGTTCGTCAGCAGCACCGATGCTTCAATGCTGAAGTGGATCATGATTAGCCTTGGCTTCTGCTCCAGCGCTATCTATACCACTATCATCACCCTCGGCTCGCTGCAAACCAGGGTTTCCTCGCCTAAGCTGGTTAACTTTATTCTGACCTGCGGAACGGTAGGCACCATGCTGACCTTTGTGGTCACTGGCCCGATCGTTGAGAAAGGCGGCGCTCATGCGGCGCTGATGACCTCAAACGCGCTGTATGCGGTGGTGTTTGTGATGTGTCTGCTGCTGGGCTTCGTGAGTAAACACAAGCTGCACGGCCATATGTCTTCGCATTGATCGATAAGGCCGGTACCTGCTTCGATAAGGGGTGCCGTGCCAGCGCGAGGGATACGGGCCGTCCATAAAGACGCAAAAGACGGCATCCCTGCCAGCTCGACACGGGCCGTCCATGGCCCGTGACGCTTTATTACCGGCCCGTATCCCTCACGCTTTTACTTATGAGTCGTCTGCGGGCCAGATACATCGGCATCGGCAGAAAAAGAGTTCCTCAACGTTTAAAATCCACCCCTTCGCTTTCGTCCAGGTGAATAGTGGCCTGCGCGAGCTGCGTTTCTGCTATCACCCTTCCCTGACGCATTGAGTAGCGCGTTGGCACCTGACGGCGCAGCGCATCAAAACCGTTTTCCGCAGGGAGAATAATCAGGTTGGCACTGTTGCCGGTCTTAATCCCATAATCCGTCAGCTGTAGCGTTTTCGCGCTGTTATCGGTAATCAGCCTGATGCCTTCGTCCAGCTGGCTGTAACCCATCAGCTGGCAAACGTGTAGCCCCATATGCAGTACCTGTAACATATTGGCGGTGCCCAGCGGATACCAGGGATCGAAAACATCATCATGACCAAAGCAGACATTGATATCCGCCTCGAGCATCTCCTTCACCCGGGTAATGCCGCGTCGTTTCGGATAGCTGTCAAAGCGCCCCTGCAAATGAATATTCACCAGCGGGTTAGCGACGAAATTGATCTCAGAAAGTTTTAGCAGCCGGAACAGGCGAGACGTATAAGCGCCATTATAGGAATGCATCGCCGTGGTATGGCTGGCGGTGACGCGTGCACCCATCTTCTCGCGCAGCGCCAGCGCCGCGACGGTTTCCACAAAACGCGACTGCTCATCGTCGATCTCATCGCAATGCACATCGACCATTCGCTGATATTTCTGGGCCAGCGCAAAAGTTTTATGCAGTGACTCCACCCCATATTCACGGGTAAATTCAAAATGCGGGATAGCCCCAACCACATCAGCACCCAGACGCAATGCCTCTTCCAGCAACGCTTCGCCATCGGGATACGAAAGGATGCCTTCCTGAGGAAACGCCACAATCTGAATATCAACCCACGGCGACATCTCTGCTTTGACCTCCAGCATCGCCCGCAGCGCGGTTAGCGTCGGATCGGAGACGTCTACGTGCGTTCTCACATGCTGAATACCGTTAGCGATTTGCCATTTCAACGTTTGCCGGGCGCGCGTTTTCACATCGTCATGACTCAATAACGCTTTGCGCTCCGCCCAGCGCTCAATGCCTTCAAACAGCGTGCCGGAGGCATTCCATGCCGGTTCGCCGGCGGTTTGGGTCGTATCAAGATGGATATGAGGTTCAATGAAAGGCGGTAGCGCCAGCCCGCCTTCCGCATCCAGCGAATCCGCAGCTGGCGTGCTGTGCGTTTGCGGAGAGATCGCTGCAATCCGCCCTTCATGAATATCAATTTGCCACAGCCCCTCACGCCAGGGCAGCCGTACGTGGTTCACTCTTTTTATTTGAATTGCCTGCATAACACGCTCCCGAATGTCAGTGGTCTTATAACCCTATCATTGTTTTCCTCTGTTGCAGGATACCTCGCCAGCCCTGGCTGAACCGATTCAGGTTAAAGTGAATAAAATCTTACGCTTACAGTAAAAACCGCGTGGGCTTACGGCCTACCCATAAAGGAGTATTTGAAAAACGGATTGATATACATCAATAACCCTTGAGTTTGTCACGCTATTGTAGCCGCATTAGTTTGCAATGTGAGGCAAAAATGAGCACCCGACTCGTCATTATTGGCAACGGCATGGTGGGCCATCGACTGATCGAGGAGCTGGTCGACAAAGCGGCTCCCGGCCAGTTTGCCATCACCGTATTTTGTGAAGAACCCCGCGTGGCTTACGATCGCGTGCATCTTTCCGCTTACTTCTCTCATCATAATGCTGACGAGCTGTCGCTGGTCGCTGAGGGCTTCTATCAGCAGCATCACATTGAGATCCTGACCCGCGAACGCGCCATCAGCATCGACCGTCAGAAGAAAGTGGTTCACTCCAGTACCGGCCGTGAAGTTCATTACGATAAGCTGGTGCTGGCGACGGGTTCTTATCCGTGGGTACCACCTGTCAGTGGTGCGGAGGGTACTGACTGCTTCGTTTACCGCACGATTGAAGATCTGGACGCCATCGAAGCCTGCGCCAAACACAGCCAGCGTGGCGTGGTCGTTGGCGGCGGTCTGCTGGGGCTGGAAGCCGCTGGGGCGCTGAAAAATCTCGGCATTGAAACGCACGTTATTGAATTTGCGCCGGTGCTGATGGCTGAACAGCTCGACCCGCCCGGCGGACAGCAGCTGCGCAACAAGATTGAGCAGATGGGCGTCAGGGTACATACCAGCAAAAACACTCAACTCATCAGCGATCGGCCTGAGGGCGGGAAAAAGCTGCGGTTTGCTGACGACAGCGAACTGGACGTTGATTTTATCGTTTTCTCCACCGGCATTCGCCCCCAGGATATGCTCGCCAGACAGGCAGACCTGCCTGTTGCACCTCGCGGCGGCGTGCTGGTCGACGACGGTTGCCAGACGGCGGATAAAGACATTTACGCTATTGGCGAATGTGCCGCATGGCAAAACCGGGTTTACGGACTGGTTGCGCCGGGCTACAAAATGGCTCAGGTAGTAGCGGATCGTCTCATCGGTAATAACAACGCTTTTACCGGCGCGGACATGAGCGCCAAATTAAAACTGCTGGGCGTAGACGTTGGCAGTATTGGCGATGCGCATGGCCGCACGGCAGGCGCACGCAGCTACAGTTATCTGGATGAAAATAAGGGCGTTTACAAACGTCTGGTGGTGAGTGCTGATAACAAAACGCTGTTGGGCGCGGTGCTGGTAGGCGACACCAGCGACTACGGTAATCTGCTTCAGCTGATGCTGAACGCCATCGAGCTGCCGGATAATCCCGACTCGCTGATTCTGCCCGCGCATGCGGGTAATAAACCGGCGCTCGGCGTGGAGTCGCTGCCCGACACGGCGCAAATCTGTTCCTGCTTTGACGTCAGCAAGGGTGATTTGGTGCTGGCAGTACGAAACGGTTGTCATACCGTAGCCGCGCTGAAAGCGGAAACCAAAGCCGGAACGGGCTGTGGCGGCTGCGTGCCGCTGATGACGCAGGTACTCAATGCTGAGCTCAGCCATCAGGGCATTGAAATTAACCATCACCTTTGCGAGCACTTCAGCTATTCACGGCAGGAACTTTATCATCTGATCCGCGTGGAGGAGATCAAATCCTTCGACCAGCTGCTGAAAAAATATGGCAAAGGTTACGGCTGCGAAGTCTGTAAACCGACAGTCGGATCGCTGCTGGCTTCGTGCTGGAACGAATATGTGCTGCAACCACAGCTCACCGCATTGCAGGACAGTAACGACAACTTTCTCGGCAACATTCAAAAAGATGGCACCTACTCCGTTATTCCGCGCTCGGCGGGCGGCGAAATTACCCCTGAAGGTTTGATGGCCATCGGCGAAATCGGCCGTCGTTATCACCTCTATACCAAAATCACCGGCTCTCAACGCATTGGCCTGTTCGGCGCGCAAAAAGACGATCTGCCGGCAATCTGGCGGGCGCTGCTGGCAGCCGGATTTGAGACCGGACACGCTTATGCCAAAGCGCTGAGAATGGCAAAAACCTGTGTCGGCAGCAGCTGGTGCCGGTTTGGCGTAGGCGACAGTACCGGGCTGGGCGTAACGCTGGAGAACCGTTATAAAGGCATCCGTACGCCGCATAAAATGAAGTTCGGCGTTTCTGGCTGCACGCGAGAATGTGCCGAGGCGCAGAGCAAAGATGTTGGCATTATAGCGACGGAAAAAGGCTGGAATCTGTACGTCTGTGGCAATGGCGGCATGAAACCTCGTCACGCGGACCTGCTGGCGGCGGATCTGGACCGCGACACCCTAATCCGCTACCTCGATCGCTTTATGATGTTCTATATCCGCACCGCCGATAAGCTACAGCGCACCTCCCTCTGGCTGGAAAGTCTGGAAGGCGGCATTGATTATCTTAAGCAGGTGATTATTGACGACAGGCTGGCGCTGAACGATCAGCTGGAAGCGGATATTGCTCTGCTGCGCGAGAAATTTGTGTGCGAGTGGCAGGCAACGATTGACGACCCCGCTCAGCAAGCGCGCTTTGCCCATTTCATTAATGCTCCGCAGCGCGACCCGCTGGTCCAGAGTATTGCTGAACGTGAGCAGCACCGGCCCGCTCGTCCTGACGAGCGCATTCCCGTGACGTTACTGGAGGAACAATCATGAGCCAGTGGCATTCCGTTTGTGCATTAGAGGAGATCCTCCCGGCCACCGGCGTTTGCGCGCTGATAGCAAACCAGCAGGTCGCGCTGTTCCGCCCCGCTGCGGACGAGGTGGTTTATGCCCTGAGCAATATCGATCCGTTTGCTCAGGCCAGCGTGCTGTCACGTGGGCTTATCGCCGAGCATCAGCAGGCGCTTTGGGTTGCCAGCCCGTTGAAAAAGCAGCGTTTTCGCCTCAGCGATGGCCTGTGCATGGAAGATCCCCACTATTCCGTGCAGGCATGGCCGGCCAGAGTGCAAAATGGCATCGTTGAAGTCGCTATCTGACACGGCCTGTCCGCTATGATGCGGTTTTTAACCCTGCAAGCGCTGCGCTGGCAGGGTTTTCCTCTTTCTGCGAGCAACGTATGCATTACTTTCCCCTTTTTTGTCAGCTTCGCCACCGGCTGGTGCTGCTGGTTGGTGGCGGCGACGTTGCCGAGCGTAAAGCCCGGCTGCTGCTGAAAGCCGGAGCAGAACTACGCGTGTGCGCCACGCACTTTTCATCGCAGTTTTATTTATGGCAGCAGGCCGATCGGCTTTCGCTAATTGAGCAAACTTTCTCGCCAGAAATGCTGCAAGGGTGCTGGCTGGTTGTGGCGGCAACGGACGATAACGCTGTCAATCAACAGGTCAGCGCAGAGTGCGAATCCAGACAGATTTTTTGTAACCTGGTGGATGCCCCCGAACGGGCCAGCGCGATCGTGCCGTCCATTGTCGATCGCTCGCCACTGATGGTGGCGATTTCCAGCGGCGGCGCGGCGCCGGTCATGGCCCGGCTGTTGCGCGAGAAAATTGAAGCGTTGCTACCGCAGCATTTAGGGAAAATGGCCGCCTGGGCGGGCTCGCTTCGTCAGCGGGTAAAAAATCAGTTTAGCGATATGGCTTCGCGCAGACGCTTTTGGGAAAAAGTGTTCCATCACGATCGCCTGGCCCAAACGCTTGCCAATGCAGATGCCGCCCAGGCTGAAAAACTGACGGAAGCGCTGTTTGCCGAGCCGCCTGAACATCGGGGCGAAGTGGTACTGGTCGGTGCCGGCCCCGGCGATGCCGGATTGCTGACCCTGAAAGGTCTACAGCAAATTCAGCAGGCCGACGTGGTGGTTTACGATCGGCTGGTTTCCGACGAGATCATGGAACTGGTCAGAAGAGATGCGGAGCGCATTTTTGTCGGCAAACGCGCCGGTTTTCACTGCGTGCCTCAGGAGGCAATCAACCAGATATTGCTGGAGCAGGCGCAGCAGGGAAAACGCGTAGTACGGCTGAAAGGCGGCGATCCCTTTATTTTTGGGCGTGGCGCAGAAGAGCTGGAAGCGCTACTGGATGCCGAAATTCCTTTTTCCGTGGTTCCTGGCATCACTGCCGCATCGGGCTGTTCAGCCTACAGCGGTATTCCGCTCACGCATCGTGATTACGCGCAGAGCGTGCGCTTAGTGACCGGGCACGTGCAGCGTGGCGGCGGCCTTGACTGGCAAAGCCTGGCAGCAGAAAAACAGACGCTGGTATTTTATATGGGGCTGGCGCAGGCCGCAGAGATACAGCATCAGCTAATGCTAAACGGTATGGATGGCGCGATGCCGGTGGCGCTGGTGGAAAGAGGAACGTCTACACAACAGCGGGTGGTGAGCGGCGAGCTGGCTGAGTTAGCAACGCTGGCGAGTCAGGTGAACAGCCCTGCACTGATTATTGTCGGACGGGTTGTCGCGCTACGCGATCGTTTACGCTGGTTCTGACGGGCCGCAGACAAACCTGAGCAAGCCCGGAGCAAGCATCACGGGCCGTGGACGACCCGTGATGAGCGGCCACGGACGGCGCTTTTCGCGTCTCTGCGGAGCGTGTATGCCACTGAGCCTTGTTAATAATCCAGAAGCGAAGCCGGTTCGCTTCTGGTTGGTGCCTTACGGCTGTGCGACGAAGCCGACCGCCTCGTAGACTTTCTTCAGCGTTTCCTGAGCCTGCGCACGGGCTTTCGTTGCGCCATCACGCATTACCTGCTCCAGGAAAGCTTCATCATTACGATAGCGATGATAGCGCTCTTGCAGCTCGGTCAGCATACCGGAAACGGCTTCGGCGACCGCGCCTTTCAGATGGCCATACATCTGGCCTTCGAACTGCTTTTCCAGCTCAGGAATGCTGGTGCCGGTCACGCCGGAAAGAATATCCAGCAGGTTAGAAACGCCCGCTTTATTCTTCACGTCATAACGCACCACCGGTGGCTCATCGCCGTCGGTCATCGCACGCTTAATCTTTTTGACTACCGATTTAGGATCTTCCAGCAGGCCGATAACGTTGTTACGGTTATCGTCGGATTTGGACATCTTTTTGGTCGGCTCAAGCAGCGACATCACGCGTGCGCCCGATTTAGGGATAAACGGCTCCGGCACTTTAAACACGTCGCCGTACAGCGCATTAAAGCGCGCCGCCACGTCACGGCTCAGCTCCAGATGCTGCTTCTGATCTTCCCCGACCGGTACCTGAGTGGTTTGATACAGCAGAATATCAGCCGCCATTAACACCGGGTAATCAAACAGACCGGCATTAATATTCTCTTCATAACGCGCGGACTTATCCTTGAACTGCGTCATACGGCTCAGCTCACCGAAGTAGGTATAGCAGTTCAGGATCCAGCCAAGCTGCGCATGCTCAGGGACGTGAGACTGAACAAAGATGGTGCTTTTTTGCGGATCGATGCCGCAGGCCAGATAAAGCGCCAGCGTATCCAGCGTCGCTTTACGCAGCGCAGTAGGATCCTGGCGCACGGTGATCGCATGCAGGTCAACAATACAGTAGATGCAGTTGTAATCATCCTGCATGCCGACCCACTGACGCAGCGCACCCATATAGTTACCGATGGTCAGTTCGCCGGAAGGCTGTGCGCCGCTAAATACGATGGGTTTCATCTTTTTTCGTCCTGGTAATTACAGCCCGGTGGCGGGCAACAAATCGTTAAAATGGTCGAGTACGAGATCGGGGTTGCTGTTGGCAATCGGCTCACCGTAGTTATAGCCGTAGCTCAGGCCCACGCAGGGCGTTCCCGCAGCCTGCGCGGCCTGAATATCATTACGCGAATCGCCGATAAACAGCAGTTCTGACGGCAGCAGGCCAAACTTGCCCAGCACCATAAACAGCGGTGCCGGATGCGGTTTTTTCGCCGCCACGTCGTCACCGCCGATAATCAGCGAGAAATAGCTGTCAATGCCAAGCGACTGCAACAAGGGAGCGACAAACGGCGTTGGTTTGTTGGTGACAATCGCCATTGGCAGCCCTTTCGCTGCAAGCAGAGCCAGGCCTTCTTTCACCTGCGGAAACAGCTTGCTGCCCTCTTTCACGGTCATCGCATAATGCTTATCCAGCAGCACGCGAGCATCCCGCAGCAGATCGCCGGAAGGCTGATGACCCAGCGCCCACGTCAGCGCCCGTTCAATCAGCACATCGGCACCGTTACCGATCCAGGTTGATACGCGTTCAATACCGGCAGCGGGCAAGTTTAATGCGCCCAGCGCCGCGTCCACGGCACCCGCCAGGCCCGGTGCGCTGTCAATCAGCGTGCCGTCCAGATCAAAGGCCAGCGCGCGAATATTAGTGAAATGAGCCATGGCGCGATTTCTCCAGTTCAGTACGCATATCATCAATCACTTTTTTGTAATCAGGCTGACCAAAAATGGCCGACCCAGCAACAAACATGTCGGCACCCGCCGCCGCGATTTCGCCAATATTTTCCACTTTCACGCCGCCGTCCACTTCAAGGCGGATATCGTAGCCGCTTTGATCGATCAGTTTCCGGACCTGACGCAATTTATCCAGCGTTCCTGGAATAAATGACTGTCCGCCAAAGCCTGGGTTGACCGACATCAGCAGCACCACATCGACTTTATCCATCACATATTCAAGATAGCTGAGCGAGGTTGCCGGATTGAAAACCAGCCCGGCTTTACAGCCGTGTTCTTTGATCAGCTGTAGCGTGCGGTCAACATGCTCAGAGGCTTCGGGATGAAAAGTGATGTAAGAGGCGCCCGCTTTGGCGAAGTCAGGGATCAGACGATCCACGGGTTTAACCATCAGATGCACATCAATGGGAGCGGTAATGCCGTAGTCACGCAGCGCTTTTAGTACCATCGGCCCCATGGTCAGATTGGGAACGTAGTGATTATCCATCACGTCGAAATGTACGACATCGCCTCCGGCAGCCAGCGCTTTGGCCGTGTCTTCACCCAGGCGGGCAAAATCTGCAGACAAAATTGATGGGGCTAGCAAAAACTTTTTCATCCATTTCTCCCAATTAGCGCGCCTGACAACAGGCACGTACTGCATTTGAGGGTCAGTCGCCGGTAAACAGCGCCAGCAGTTCATTAACCTGGGTTCGTCCGCTACCGTTGCGACTGATAGAACGTCGCGCCTTGATCTGATGCAGCTGCTGTGCCGCCTGATACCATTCGCGCGTCAGCGGCGTGTCATGATTGGAAATCAACACCGGGATCCGGCTTTCACGCGCCAGCTTTACCGCCAGCTCGGCCAGATGCTGCTGCTGCAACAGGCTGAAACTGTTGGTGTGGTAGGCGGTAAAATTCGCCGTGGCCGACAGCGGCGCATAGGGTGGATCGCAATAAACGACCGAGCCTTGCGACGCTCTGCTCAGGGTAACATCGTATGATTCACAGACAAAGGTGGCGTTTTGCGCCCGCTCGGAGAACCAGTAAAGTTCGTCCTGAGGAAAATAGGGCTTACGGTAACGACCAAAAGGCACGTTAAATTCACCGCTTAAATTGTAGCGGCAAAGTCCATTGTAGCAGTGGCGGTTCAGGTACAGAAACAGCACGCCGCGACGATACGGATCGGTGCAACGATTAAACTCAAAGCGACGGGCGTAGTAAAACTCAGCCTCGTTTGCCTCGCTGGTAAACAACTCGCGGGCATCGGCAACGAACTCGTCGACGCGATTTTTGACGATGTTGTAGAGGTTGATCAGGTCACTGTTGATATCGGCCAGCACGTAGCGTGGGAAATGGGTATTCAGAAATACGGATCCCGCGCCAACAAAAGGCTCGATCAGACAGTCCCCTTCAGGTAAATGACGTTGGATATCATCAAGAAGCGGGAATTTACCACCCGCCCATTTCAAAAAAGCGCGATTTTTTTTCATGCCGTCGTTTTATTACAATTACTCTTCTGGCTGCGGTTACACCGACAGCATATCTGCGCTTTAAATCGTCAGGCCGCTTAACGCGGCCTGACGGAGACTGGACGGAGGGTACCCGCCGTTTATCAGTTAGCCGACTCTTTCTTAACCTGGCTTACAGGTTTAACCCACGGATTTTTTGCGCGAACATCCGCTGGCAACGAGGCTACAGCACGCTTCGCATCAGCTGGCGTGGCGTAAGAACCACTGACCAGCACATACCAGGCTTCGCCGTTACGCGTGGTTTTATATACGTGGTAGCTGCCAAGCCCCTGTTTTTTCGCCCAGGCGTTCAGCGTATCGGAGCGGGAAGCGCTGCTCAACTGCAAGGTGTAATTTCCACCGGTTACAGCGGAAGAAGCCGTCGAAGCAGGCGCGGATGCGGCTGGCGACGATGCTTTTACCGGCGTATTTTTATGAACGCTTTCTTTCGCAACTGGCTTAGTCACCGTTTTGTGCGTTACAGCAGGTTTATTCTGATGCGGAGCAGGCTGGGCCGTAGGCTGAGCCGCCACTGGACGACTCCCTGCCGTTACCGTCGCGGGCGCCGTTGGCAGCGAACTGGCGTTATCGGCACCCTGCGCGGCGGCATCAACCTGGTTCTGCTGGTTAGACAGCGCATTGTTAAGATCGCCCGGTAATTCAACACGCTGCTGACCCGCTGGCGTCTGAACCGGCTGAGCCTGCGTTGGCGTAGAAGAAATTGGCGGCGCGCTGAGTTCCTCTGGGCTGGACGCAGCCGTGTTGCTGCTGGCGTCAGGCGCAGGGGTTTCGGCTGGCGCTTGCGTACCAGACTGGCCGCTCATTGAAGAGGAGCCTGAAAGATCGATATCGTTGCCGCTGCCGGAGGTTGCGGGTGTTTGCCCGGCATTCTGACTCTCTTTCTTATCTGAGGAGGTCAGCGTGGAGCCAATACCCACCACAATCAGCAGCAGAACCAGGATGCCCACGCCCATCATCATGTGCTGGCGCGAAACCGGGACTTTGGGGGCAGAAGACGTTTTACGGGATCGCTGAGGACGGCGATCGCTGGTGTCAGGCTTTAACTCATCTTCCGGTTTAAACTCGTCCATTCAACCTCCTCCAGTAGAGCAGCAACGCCGCTTCACATCCTGTGAGCAGCGGTAACGTCAATAGTGTTTTAAACCGACTGTTGGCAATCGTTAATTGCCGCCAGAACCCGATCGTGTCCAACGCCGCTGCGTACACAGGAGCGACCTATAGCCAGTGGCAAGACCAGACGCAGCTCGCCAGCAAGCACTTTTTTATCGCGCAGCATATGCGGCAAATAGTCTTCTGCCGCCATGCTCTCCGGACCGGCTACCGGCAACCCTGCCCGCTTCAGCAAGGTAATAATTCTGTCGGTATCCTGCGAGGAGAATTCGCCCAGCCGCTCAGCGGTACGCGCAGCCATGACCATTCCGGCCGCAACGGCCTCACCATGCAGCCAGTTACCGTAGCCCATATGCGCTTCGATCGCATGACCATAGGTGTGGCCCAGGTTCAGCAGCGCACGCTGGCCCATTTCACGTTCATCGGCAGCAACCACTTCCGCTTTTAGCTCGCAGCATCGACGGATGCAATACGCCAGGGCTTTACCGTCAAGCGCCAGCAGCGCATCCATATTCTCTTCCAGCCAGCTAAAAAACTCGCCGTCAAGAATGATGCCGTACTTGATGACTTCAGCCAGGCCCGAAGCCAGCTCGCGCGCAGGGAGTGTGTTCAGGCAGTCGATATCGATCACAACGGAAGCAGGCTGATAGAACGCGCCAATCATGTTCTTGCCCAGGGGATGATTCACGGCGGTTTTTCCTCCAACCGAAGAATCCACCTGAGAAAGGAGCGTGGTTGGCACCTGGATAAAGCGCACGCCACGTTGATAGCTCGCTGCCGCAAAACCGGTCAGATCGCCAATGACCCCGCCACCTAAGGCAATCAGGGTCGTGTCGCGACCGTGAGGTTTTTCCAGCAGCGCGGTAAAGACCTGATCCATTACCGCCAGCGTTTTATACTGCTCGCCGTCCGGCAGGATCACCTGGTCTACCTCCACACCCGCTTTTTCCAGCTGCTGGCGCAAAGGTTCAAGATAGAGGGGGGCCAGGGTCTGGTTTGTCACCAGCATGGCCCGATCGCCCGCCTTAAGCGGCCAAAAAGAAGCCGGATCGTTAAACAGTCCGGCAGCAATGGTAATGGGGTAACTGCGTTCCCCCAAAGTGACGGTAATCTTCTCCATGAAGCGTTATCACCTTTTTGCTTTGGCCCGCAGGCGGGGAAAGAGCCTGAATCAGCTCTTTTCCAACATGTTGATAATTTGATTCGCGACCACTTTAGCACTCTGGTCATCGGTACGGATCGTCACGTCGGCAATCTCTTCATAAAGCGGATTACGTTCATCCGCCAGCGCTTCCAGCACCTCGCGCGGCGGAGATTCCACCTGCAACAGAGGACGCTTTTTATCACGCTGCGTACGCGCCAGCTGCTTCTCAATGGTTGTTTCCAGATACACCACGACGCCGCGAGCAGAAAGACGATTGCGCGTTTCACGTGATTTAACGGAACCTCCACCGGTAGCCAGCACGATGCCTTGCTTTTCGGTAAGTTCGTTGATGATTTTTTCTTCGCGATCGCGGAAGCCTTCTTCGCCTTCGACGTCGAATACCCAGCCCACATCCGCTCCGGTACGTCGCTCAATTTCTTGATCGGAATCGAAAAATTCCATATTGAGTTGCTGAGCTAACTGACGCCCAATAGTGCTTTTGCCGGCACCCATAGGCCCAACCAGAAAGATATTGCGTTTCTCTGCCATTTTTTCGGTATTACTAAGACAATTCGTTAATGATACCCCGTCCTACAGCGGACAGGACATGAACTGAAACCTCATGAGCGATAGTGCGAGAGTCAGAGGAAAATTATCTCAACACTGAAGGTGTTTTGGCAACCGATTAAATTGACCTTGCCCATTGCGCACTTTTTTGGCGCGTTTCAGTCCGCTTCATTTATCACTCCGATGTCACTGCATCGGCTACGCCGGTTGCGCACGATAAAAAACGGGTTAAATGTATTCTTCGCAGCCAAAACAAGGCCTGTAAATCAAAATCGCTAAACCTTGTAAGCTAATTCGGCTCTTGCGTCAAACGCATATGGCCGCAATGCGTTAAAAAAGCGCCTGGCTCCTCAGTTTGTAACAAAAAAGCATTATTCATCACGAATCAGCCTTGGGGTGATGAAGATGACCAGTTCCCGCCTTTTTTGCTCCGTAGTCGTGTGACGAAAAAGCGCCCCCAACAGAGGAACATCGCCCAGCACAGGCACCTTGCTCTGTCCCTTTGCACTATGCTGCTGAAAAATGCCGCCGAGCGCCAGCGTTTGCCCGTCTTTGAGCGTAACCTGTGTTTCGATTTCCTGCTTATCAATAGCGATATATTCTCCTTCGCCGCTGCGCATTGTGCTGCCAGGCACATTCTGGCTGAGATGCAGTTTCAGCATTATTCGCCCATTAGGCTGGATGACCGGCGTGACCTCCATCCCTAAAACCGCCTCTTTAAACTCTATCGTGGTGCTGCCATTACTGCCGCTGGCTACCTCATAAGGGATTTCGGTTCCCTGCTTGATGCTGGCGGGCTGCTGATGCGATGTAAACAGTCTCGGGCTGGCAATGATTTCTACTTTGTTTTCCTGCTCCAGCGCGCTCAGTTCCAAATCGAGCAGCTTGCCGTTAAGTCGGGCAAGGGTAAAACCTGCGGTCATTGCCGGGCTGGCAACGGGCAGATCGACCCGCAGCTGACTGACCCTTAGCGCCTGGGAAATCTGTTCCTCGCTGCTCATGCCCCACTGCACGCCCAGTTCCCGCAGGCTTTCTTCGTTAATGGTGACGATATGTGCGGCCAGTTCTACCTGTTCCAGCGGGATGTCCAGGGTAGCGACCCAGCGACGCGTCTCTTCCAGGGCGCTCTGCGTATCACGAAGCAGCAGAGTATTGGTACGGGTATCGACCGTAACGCTGCCGCGTGGCGTCATTAGCTGGCTTCGTAAGGCCTTCAGGCTGGTATGAATGGTGCTGGCATCTGCATACTGTAGCGTTAACGCCAGCGTTTGCAGCGGCTGCGATTTTTCCGCCTCTTCCTGCTTTTGCTGCTGTTCAAGCGCTTTCTCTCGCTGCCAGCTTTCCGGGTATGCCAGCAGCACGTTGCCTTCTGTTTCAATACTGATTTTTGCCATTCGCGCCACCAGCGTTAGCGCCTGTTGCCAGGGGATCTCCTGTAACCTGACGGAGAGTTTGCCTTCAACCCCAGGCGCAACCAGCAGGTTTAGCTGTTGGTAATCGGCCAGCGCCTGCAATATCTGACCGACCGGCGCATCATCGAACGCCAGTGAGAGCGGTTGTGGGCTGCCGTGGAGCAACGGCAGGCGTAACAGCAGCAACAGCAACATCGTTTTCAAGAGCTGAATTTTCATAAATGCTTCCTTTCAACGCCAGTCTTAACGGTGGCGTGCATCCTTGTTGTGCCGCGAGCGTAACGCTACGCGCATCAACTTCCCGCAATTGCCAGTACTCATCCAGGCGTTCTTTATGCCCGCGCAGCCTGCCTTTGCCCTGGTCGGAAACCATCAAAGCGCGGTAATCTTCTTTATGACCGATAATCCCACGTAGCCGCCAAAGCGGACGTGCGTGACCGGCAGTCTGGCAGTCTGGCAGTTCAGCGAGTCCGGCGGCGTAAAGGGATCGCGAGACGCACAGGTATCCGCTGAACCGAGCAGCAGTCCGCCTCCCGCCATCAATATCAGCAGCCAGTTAACGCTCATGATTCACGACCAAAACAAACTGGAATTGAAGGCGTTCCTGTACGCGTTTTAAGGTGAACTGAGGCAGAGTGACGACAGGTTGTCGTTCGCTTAGATAACGCAGCACATCCTGCAAGTGCGACCAGTCCAGCTCCAGCGTCAGTTCTCCCCCGCCTGAAGCGGGCTGCCAGCGTTTAAGGCCATTGCCAGCGCTAGCCGTAAGCTGTACCAGAGAAAATGGCTGTTCCTCAGGCTGTAACGCCTGTCGTAGCGTCACTATTTCGGCCTCTCTTTCATCCAGCGACTGACCGTGCCGTAAGCTTCGCAGCGTTGCCTGGTAACGCTTTAGCTGGTGCTGCTGCTGAGTCTGCATTGACGCGCTTTGCTGCAACGGCGGCTGCCAGAGCTGCCAGACGGCCACCGCCAGAACAAAAGCAATTAATGTCAGCACCAACAGACGCAGCCACAGGGAAAGCTGTAGCCAACGGAGTAACGCGTTACTCATCAAGCTTCTCCTGACTCACCAACGTTGCCAGCAGGCTGAACTGAATGACGCCTTGAGGATTGCGGCTCAGCTTTCCCGTTGTCACCCGCCGGAACAGCGGCAGCCTCTCCAGACGTAAACGGAAATCATCAATCTCGGCCATCTCCGGGCAAAAGCCCGAAAAAGTCAGGTCATCCGCCGTTTTACTCAGCCCGCTCAGCCAGAGCTTTTCTGGCATCAAATCCGGTAATGTCAGCGTAAAGTCATGCCACTGCCGCAGCCGTTCACGCTGGCTGACATAGTTCGCCAGCTTCTGCTGAAGCTGCTGTTTTTGTAGTGCCAGGGCAACGGAACGCGCTTTTAACGCGTCGAGCCGCCTGTTCGCCTCCTGCGTTCGGCGAACAAGGTTCCCTCGTTGTTCATTCTCCATCCGCAAACCCGCCGTCGGCAGCAGGGCAAACAGACAGGCGGCACTCATTACCGACGCTATCAGGCAGTCACGATGCCACTTCGCCCTAAGCTGACGGTGACGCCAGGGAAGTAAATTAACCCAAACCATCACTATCTCCTGGCCGCAAAGCCAATCCTGCTGCCAGCGCAAACTCACTGGTGGATAACGGCAGCGGCAGTTGCTTAAAGGCGAACGCATCCAGTGGATTAAGCCGTTTCGTATTATCCGGCAAGTCGGTATCCACGGCCGAGCTATAGTAAAAATCGGTTGTATCAGGCAGATATCGACAGCGCAGCGCTGCAAAGTCCGGTGCCTCCTCTACAGCACACCATCCTGTTTGCTGCCCGGCAGGAAACCACAGCCAGTGATCGGTTAAACGATGAACCAGCGCCGATGCGGGATTGAGCTGCAAGCCCTGTGCCAGCGCGCGTAATGCAGCCGGTGTGAGTTCGAAAATATCTGGCTGCAATTTTGCCTGTCGAAAACAGTGTTGCCAGCTTTGCACCGCTTCATGTCGCGCTGCGGTTAACCAGAGCTGGCCGTTGTTTCCTTCCGCTGCGCGGTAGTCCAGCGCCAGGGTTTCGGGTTCGATGGGAAAAAAACGTCGCGCCGCAGCAGTAATATAATTGCTTCGTTCCGGCTCGCGCAGCTGTGTTCCCGGCAGCTCAACCGAGCGCTGTAACACCAGCTGTGGCGGGAAACCAACCCGCAAAGAAAGGCGATAAGGCAGCTGCCGCCGCCAGTGCTGTAACAGTGCGATTACCGGTTCGGGTCGTTGCACCAGGCCGTTGGTTAACGTATCGTGCGGCAACGCATGCCGCCACCAGTGGCGAAGTTGCCAGCCGTTCCGACGGCGTTGGATAGCCAGGGCGCAGATCTGCCCGTTCTGTATATCCAGGCCGACTTGCCATGTCTGAAATGCCATTGCGCGATCTCCCTATCGTCAGTGATTAAAATGACGTATCAAAGCTTCTGGCTTGCCTTTATACTACCGCGCGATTGTTTATAAACTGTCCAGACGACTCAATATGGAAAATATCAGGTGAAGTTCGTAAAGTATTTATTGATCCTTGCAGTGTGTTGCATTTTGCTGGGAGCAGGCTCGATTTATGGCTTATATCAGTATATCGAACCGCAGCTGCCCGACGTTGCTACGCTGAAAGATGTCCGGCTCCAGACGCCGATGCAGGTTTACAGTGCCGATAATGAGCTGATTGCTCAATATGGTGAAAAGCGCCGCATCCCGTTGAAGCTGCAGCAGATTCCTCCCGTTATGGTGAAGGCGTTTATCGCCACCGAAGACAGCCGTTTCTACGAGCACCACGGCATTGATCCGATTGGTATTTTTCGTGCAGCGAGTATTGCGCTGGTCTCCGGACATGCTTCGCAAGGCGCCAGTACTATTACCCAGCAGCTGGCTCGTAACTTCTTCCTCAGTCCTGAACGCACCCTGATGCGTAAAATCAAGGAAGCTTTCCTCGCCATCCGTATTGAACAGATGATGACGAAAGATGAGATCCTTGAGCTGTATTTGAACAAGATCTATCTGGGCTATCGCGCTTACGGCGTAGGTGCCGCGGCTCAGGTCTACTTTGGTAAGAACGTTGATCAACTGTCACTGAGCGAAATGGCGATGATCGCCGGATTGCCGAAGGCGCCATCCACGTTTAACCCGCTATATTCGCCTAAACGCGCCCTGCAGCGTCGTAATGTCGTACTGGGCCGTATGCTGGATCAGAACTACATTACCCAGTCGCAATATGATGAGGCGCGCAGCGCTTCGCTGGACGCTAACTACCATGCGCCAGAAATCGCTTTCTCCGCGCCTTATCTGACCGAAATGGTGCGTCAGGAGATGGTGAAGCGCTATGGCGACAATGCCTATAACGACGGCTTTAAAGTCACCACCACGATTACGCGTAAGCTTCAGCTGGGCGCGCAAAAATCCGTGCAGGACAACGTGTTGAACTATGACATGCGTCACGGCTATCGCGGCCCGGCTAACGTGTTGTGGAAAGTGGGTCAGAACGCGTGGGATCGCACTGAAATCCTGAAAACGCTGAAATCGTTACCCGTTTATGGCCCTCTCTTCCCGGCGGTTGTCACCGAGGCAAACCGTGACCAGGCCACGGCTACAATGCGCGACGGCAGTAGCGTTACGCTGAATCTTGCCGGTATGCGTTGGGCGCGTCCTTATCGTTCTGACACCCAGCAGGGCAGCACGCCGAAATCCGTTACCGAGGTGGTGCAGCCAGGCCAGCAGATTTGGGTACGTCAGGTGGATACCGACTGGTGGCTGGCGCAGGTTCCGGACGTGAACTCCTCGCTGGTTTCACTCGATCCGCAGAACGGTGCCGTTCGTGCGCTGGTCGGTGGCTTCGACTTTAACCAAAGCAAGTTCAACCGTGCTACTCAGGCGCTGCGGCAGGTGGGTTCTAACATCAAACCTTTCCTCTATACCGCCGCGATGGACCGTGGACTGACGCTGGCCTCGATTTTGAACGACGTGCCAATCTCGCGTTGGGATGCGGGTGCCGGTTCCGACTGGCGGCCGAAGAACTCACCGCCAACCTACGACGGGCCGATCCGCTTGCGTCAGGGCCTGGGTCAATCTAAAAACGTGGTGATGGTAAGGGCAATGCGCGCAATGGGCGTTGATTACGCCGCTCAGTACCTGCAACGCTTTGGTTTCCCTGCACAAAACATTGTGCATACTGAATCGCTGGCGCTTGGCTCGGCCTCCTTCACGCCGTTACAAATGGTGCGTGGCTATTCGGTAATGGCCAACGGCGGCTTCCTGGTTGACCCTTACTTCATCAGTAAAATTGAAGATGAAAACGGCAATACGCTTTTTGAAGAGAAACCAAAAATCGCCTGCCCGCAGTGTAACCTGCCGGTGATTTATGGGGAGACTCAGAAGGCGCTGGCGATGAACGAAGACAGCGTTGAGAACCCGGCAGTTTCGCAGCAGGGTAACAACGTTGCCGTGCCGCAGCCGCAGCTGGAGCAGGTTTCAAAGCAGCAGGTCTCTGCTGACGGCGAACAGCAATATGCCCCGCACGTGATTAACACGCCGCTGTCGTTCCTGATTAAAAGCGCGCTCAACTCCAATGTTTTCGGGGAACCGGGCTGGATGGGAACCGGCTGGCGCGCGGGCCGCGATCTGAAGCGTAACGACATTGGCGGTAAAACAGGGACGACCAACAGCTCGAAAGATGCCTGGTTCTCTGGTTACGGTCCGGGCGTGGTGACTTCCGTATGGATCGGTTTTGACGATCACCGTCGCGATCTGGGACGGACTACCGCATCCGGTGCCATCAAGGATCAGATTTCTGGCTACGAAGGCGGAGCGAAGAGCGCACAGCCAGCCTGGGATGATTACATGAAAGTAGCGCTGGACGGCGTGCCCGTTCAGCCTCTGACACCGCCAGATGGCGTGGTGACGGTAACGATCGATCGTCAGACGGGTAAGCTCGCGAACGGCAGTGGCAACACGCGCCAGGAGTACTTTATCAATGGTACGCAGCCAACTGAGCATGCCGTGCATGATGTTGGCACAACGTTAATGGATAACGGCGAGAGCCACGAGCTGTTCTAAGCGCTGGCCGATATAAAGGGTGGATGAGCCGCAGAAGAGAGATTTCTGCGGCTCATCCACCCTTTTCGTTGTTATCGAATACCTGACAGCGCCACCCCGCTTTTGCAGCAGTTGTGGCCCGATAAGGTAGCCAGAAAGTGGCTAGTAGCTAAGCCGCCCTTGCTTTACCAACCATTCCCGCACCAGGAACAGTGCGCTCACATTACGAGCTTCACAGAAATCAGGTTCCTGTAGCAGACCCAGCAGATTATCCAGCGGCCAGCGCACCTGTGGCAGTGGCTCAGGCTCATCTCCTTCCAGCTGTTCTTCGTAGAGATTTTCCGCCACCACAATATTCATTTTGCTGGAGAAATAAGAAGGTGCCAGCGTCAGTTTCCCCAGCGCTTCCAGTTTCTCAGCACCAAATCCGGCCTCTTCTTTCAGCTCGCGATTCGCCGCCTCAAAAGGGGTCTCGCCCGGATCGATTAATCCTTTAGGGAAACCAAGCTCGTAACTTTCCAGCCCGACAGCATATTCGCGGATCAACACAAGATGATTATCGATAATGGGCACAATCATCACCGCTTCATGGCTGGAAGGTTTCATGCGTTCATAGACGCGCCGCGCGCCGTTGCTGAAAAGCAAATCCACGGCCTGTACGGTGAACAGCCGTGAACGGGCAACGGTCTCTACATTAAGAATTTCGGGTTTTTGCAGTTGTCTGGTCATGGTGGCCCCAGGGAAAAGCCAAAAAATTGAGCCTGATAGCTCGCCAGTCACGGTAAATTAACCGATAGTTTCCCCATTGTGCGGCAGCGACGCGGGGATGCCAATCATCGCATGGATTATTTTACACTGTTATAACAATTGCGCCGGGTAACGATTTAAAAAGTTTTAAAAAATGTCAATCCGTGCACTATAAAATAGGAATATACCGATGTTGCAAATTAACGTTGCTTGTTACGATCACAGTTGGGACTCATCTACAATTATTCTAATTTTATGATTTTGTGCGCTATTTTTGTGGAAAAGGCGGATTGCCAGCGCCGTCTGAACCCGTCACAATGTCGAACTCGATATGATTCAGTCAGGTAATTTCCAGCATAAAGACGGGAACAGGGTGGCAGGAATGAGGGAAGCATGAGCACAATAGTCATTATATTGGCTGTAATGCTGGCCTGTTCAATGGGGGCGGGTTGTTTTTTTTGGTACGCTATGCGGCATCGTCCGCCGTTGGCGAAACCACTGCCATTTATTAGTCCTCCTTTTCGTAAACTTAGCGACGATGAGCGTAAAGCCGTCGAGCGCTATGTCAGCTCACTTGAAAAACATCGCAATACCCCTCTGCCAACCGGCGCCAGCAGTACAAACGATCGCCTGGTACTGACCTCACAAAGCAGCAATGTCTATCCGGTGACGCGCTCAATAACCCGTTACGGACTTTCTACCGACGAACCCCACAAATGGCGCTACTATCTTGACGCCGTTGAAGTGCATTTGCCGCCGTTGTGGGAGCAATACATAGCGGAAGAAAACTATGTTGAGCTGATCAAAACCCAAACTATTCCGCTGGTTATTTCCCTGAATGGCCATTCGCTGGTGAACTACGTTTACGAGCAGCCTACGCTGGCTGCGTCTGCGCGTCCGGTGGGTCAAAACGCCTCGATCAGAAAAGAAGAAAGCGAAAACATTGAGCTGCTCAGTGTGCGTAAGGAAACCCTTGAAGAATACACCCTTAGCCGCCCGGACGGGACACGGGAAGCGGTTGCGATTGGCTTAGCGCTGCTGCTGCTTTTCTTCAGCCTGATCAGCCCGGTAGTGCTGATGCCATGGCTGGTGTTTTCAGCCATTGTCGTCATCGGCGTCAGCGGCTGGTCGCTGTACCGTCGCCCCTCGGAAAAAGATTTACGCGAAATCCACTGCCTGCGAGGTGCGCCAAAACGCTGGGGATTATTTGGTGAATCGAACCAGGGTCAGGTAAGCAATATCTCGCTGGGCATTATCGATTTAATTTATCCTTCGCACTGGCAGCCCTATGTCGCGCATGATCTGGGTCAGTCGACGGAAGTAGATATTTATCTGAGTCGTCATGTGGTGCGTCAGGGCCGCTTCCTGTCGCTTCAGGATGAAATGCGTAATTTTCCAATTCAGCGCTGGCGTAAAAATCTGGTACTGGCTGCCAGTTCGCTGCTGGTCCTTATTCTGTTGATCGCGTTGATACCGTTGAGCATGCCGCTAAAGCTCAGCATGGCCTGGCTGAAAGGCACCGAAAGCGTGCAGGTGTTTTCAGTTAACGATCTGGAAAAAATTCCTCTGCGTGTTGGCGACAGCCTGAAAGTGAGCGGCGAAGGGATGTGTTCTGTTCCGGCCACCTATCAGGGCAACAGAACCTATGCTTTTATGCCGTTCGACTGTTCGGCCGTTTACTGGAACAATGCGGCTCCCCTGCCCCAGCCGCAGTCGGATATTATCGATAAAGCGATGGCCCTGCTGACGACCACCAGCGATCAGTTGCATCCTCAAAGCAGTGCCGATCCCAAACTGAATCCACAGCTTGCAACAGCCATCCAAAAATCCGGCATGATCCTGCTGGATGATTTTTCCGATATTGTGTTGAAAACGCAGGATCTTTGTAGTCAGGAACAGGATTGCGTCAGGCTGAAAAATGCCCTGGTTAATCTCGGCAACGCGAAAGATTGGGAAACGCTGGTGCACCGGGCGGATTCCGGTTCGCTGAACGGCATGAATGTCCTGTTACGCCCGGTCAGTGCCGAAGCGCTGGAAAACCTGGTGAATACCGCCACGTCATCATTCTTCTATCGTGAAACTCGCCGGGCTTCTGAGGCGTTGAACAGCCCACCACCGGGTGGATTTCTGATTGTCAGCGATGAAGGCCGTCAGTTAGTTAATCAGCAAACGCCGACCGTTTCGCTGTTCGACTACAACGCGCCCGATCAGTGGCCGGAGCTGCAACGGCTGGCGGGCATGCTGCTGCATACGCCGTTCTCCGCCTACGGCATCGTGACCAATATCAGTACTGACGCTAACGGCACGCGTCATATCGCGCTGCATAGCGAACCGGACGCCATCAAGCTGGGTCGTTACCTGGGCACCAGTCTGCTGCTGCTGCTGGTCACCTTAAGCTTTATTATCAACGCTCTGCTGGCGATCAAACGTATCCACCACAATCGCGTACGTACCGCCGCTATCCAGAACTATTACGATACCTGTTTCAGCCCTGCGCTGAACACGCCACAGGGCATTCGTCCCCTGTTCTGAGCCCGTTAGTTTTATGCTATTTTTAACACTGACATGGCTTTTGACCTCTCAGGTACCCTCTGATGCTCTGCTCCGGCCACACGCCGGAGCGGCACCTTGAATTCTGACGTACAACCCATACATAGGGATGTTCCCACACAGGAGCAGCGATGAAAGAGAAATCCGCAGAAGCGGTTCGGCTCGATAAATGGCTGTGGGCCGCTCGCTTTTATAAAACCCGCGCGATAGCGCGTGAGATGGTTGAAGGTGGCAAAGTTCACTACAACGGCCAGCGCAGTAAGCCAAGTAAAATTGTGGAACCTGATGCAGAACTGACGCTGCGTCAGGGTAACGACGAACGGACGGTCATCGTTCAGACGGTTAGCGACAAGCGCGGGCCTGCAACCGAAGCCCAGCAGATGTATGCCGAAACGCCACAGAGTATTGAGAAAAGGGAAAAGATCGCGCAGGCGCGCAAAATGAGTGCGCTGACTATGCCGCATCCCGATCGCCGCCCTGACAAAAAAGAGCGGCGCGACCTAATGAAATTTAAAAATTCTGGCGACGAGTAAGCCGCCACAACGAGAGAGAATTATGGCTCATCAAGACCAAATGCACCGTTACCTGTTCGAAAACTACGCCGTGCGTGGCGAACTGGTTACCGTTTCCGACACCTGGAAGCAGATTATCGACGGTCACGACTATCCACAGCCTGTACAGAAAGTACTGGGTGAACTGCTGGTAGCGACCAGCTTACTGACCGCCACGCTGAAGTTTGATGGCGATATTACCGTACAGCTGCAAGGTGACGGCCCGCTGAATCTGGCGGTTATCAACGGCAACAACCGACAGGAAATGCGTGGCGTAGCGCGTCTTAAAGGCGATATCGCGCCTGAGAGCAGCCTCAAGGAGATGGTAGGCAATGGCTATCTGATCATCACCATCACACCTGCGCAAGGTGAACGCTATCAGGGCGTGGTCGGTCTGGAAGGTGAAACGCTGGCGGAATGCCTGGAAGATTACTTCATGCGTTCAGAGCAGCTGCCGACACGCCTGTTTATCCGCACGGGTGAAGCGGAAGGCCAGCCTGGCGCTGGTGGTATTTTGCTACAGGTACTGCCTGCGCAGGACGCTAATCCGGATGATTTCACGCATCTGGCAACGCTGACTGAAACGATCAAAACCGAAGAGCTGCTTGGCCTGCCGGCAAACGAAGTGCTGTGGCGTTTGTACCACCAGGAAGAAGTGACTCTTTACGATCCACAGGACGTGAGCTTCCACTGCACCTGTTCTCATGAACGCTGTGGCGAAGTCCTGCGTACCCTGCCGGAAGCCGAAGTGGACCAGATCCTGGCCGAAGACGGCAAGATCGATATGCACTGCGACTATTGCGGTAATCACTACATTTATGATGCTGTTGATATCGCGGCGATCCGCAACGATTCAACTACGGGTAACGATCGGGTTCACTGATTGTTGTGCGCCATGAGTCCAGTGGGCTGATGGCGCTTTCCGCTGTACAATTCTTCTGCTGCTTTTTCACACCTTTTTACACCCTTCGCCACCATTACGTTCCCTGCCAGTTCCCAATATTTAAAATAGTGCCCACCTCCGTATTTACGCATAAATGCCTTATTAAACACTTAAGAAAGTAAAGAAATGAAATCGGGCGAAGCGTTATTGAACGATTCACGCGTCGCCTCTCATTTCTGCGGATTGGCCCTTTTCCTCGCGCCTCACCCGTGTAAACTGCGCGCGATCGTGATTAGCGTGTTATGAAGGCGTTGCGAAATATCACGGTCCTGGAACATTATGTTTAAACATTCTGAAGTAAAACTGAACCGACAAAGGAGCAGTAACATGCGTGACCTGACCCCGCAGGACCTCGTCGCTTATGGCATCACGGATACGGTTGAGATTATCCACAACCCCGACTTCGACACACTGTATAAAGAAGAAACTCGCCCAGAGCTGACTGGCTTCGAGCGCGGAATTGAAACGCAGTCAGGCGCGATCGCCGTTGATACCGGCATTTTCACCGGCCGCTCGCCGAAAGATAAATATATCGTTCGCGATGAAACCACCCGTGACACGCTGTGGTGGAATGACCAGGGCAAAGGCAAAAATGATAATCAGCCACTGGATAACGATACCTGGCAGCAGCTGAAATCGCTGGTCGGCCAGCAGCTTTCCGGTAAGCGTCTGTTTGTTGTCGATACCTGGTGCGGCGCTAACCCTGATACACGCCTCTGCGTACGTTTTATTACCGAAGTGGCCTGGCAGGCGCATTTCGTTAAAAACATGTTTATCCGCCCCGACGATGAAGCGCTGGCCAGCTTTGTGCCTGATTTTGTGGTGATGAACGGGGCTAAATGCACCAATCCGAACTGGCAGCAGCAGGGTTTGCATTCCGAAAACTTCGTCGCCTTCAACCTGACCGAGCGCATGCAGCTGATTGGCGGCACCTGGTACGGTGGCGAAATGAAGAAAGGTCTGTTCGCCATTATGAACTATCTGCTGCCGCTAAAAGGCGTTGCCTCTATGCACTGTTCGGCTAACGTCGGCGAAAAAGGTGACGTGGCGGTATTCTTCGGCCTGTCAGGAACCGGTAAAACCACGCTTTCTACCGATCCTGAGCGTCAGCTGATTGGCGATGACGAACATGGCTGGGATGACGATGGCGTGTTCAATTTCGAAGGCGGCTGCTACGCCAAAACTATCAAGCTGTCTGAGCAGGCCGAGCCGGAGATTTATCAGGCTATCCGCCGTGATGCGCTGCTGGAAAACGTGGTAGTACGCGCCGACGGTTCAGTGGATTACGATGACGGAAGCAAAACTGAGAATACCCGCGTTTCCTATCCGATCTACCATATCGACAATATTGTTAAGCCGGTATCGAAAGCGGGTCACGCACGCAAGGTAATCTTCCTGACTGCGGATGCCTTTGGCGTACTGCCGCCGGTTTCCCGCCTGACCCCCGACCAGACTCAGTATCATTTCCTCTCGGGCTTTACGGCCAAGCTAGCCGGCACCGAGCGTGGCGTAACGGAACCGACGCCAACCTTTTCCGCCTGTTTCGGCGCGGCGTTTTTGACGCTGCACCCAACGCAGTATGCAGAAGTGCTGGTCAAGCGTATGGCGGCAGCGGGCGCAGAAGCTTACCTGGTCAACACCGGCTGGAACGGGACGGGAAAGCGTATTTCGTTAAAAGACACGCGGGCGATTATCAACGCGATTCTCAGCGACGAAATTTCGACGGCTGAAACCGTCACGCTGCCGGTTTTCAACCTGGCGATGCCCACCTCTCTGCCCGGCGTCGACAGCCGCATTCTCGACCCGCGAAATACCTACGCCGATGCGGCTGAATGGGAAACCAAAGCCCAGGATCTGGCACAGCGCTTTATCGCTAACTTTGATAAATATACCGATACGGCGGCCGGCGCAGCCCTGGTTCCGGCGGGACCACAGCTGTAATCGTGCAGATAAAAAAACTGCCTGGAATCAGGCAGTTTTTACATTCACATCAGGTTGTGGTGGTCGCAGGTAATACCGCGCTGGTCGGTAACGGTAAATAAGCCCGAATACGCAGTCCGCCTCGTTCACTTTCGCCGATATCCAGTGAGCCCTGATGGGCATCAATAATACGCTGCACGATGGCCAGCCCTAAACCTGTGCCGCTGGTACTGCGGGCGCTGTCGCCGCGTACAAAAGGCTGGAACAGATGCTTAAGCTGATCGGGCTGGATCCCCGGGCCATCATCTTCGACCTGGAACCAGGCACGCTGAAGTTCACTGCCGCTGCTGACCTTAATCCACCCGTTACCATAACGCGCCGCGTTCACCACCAGGTTAGCTACCGCACGCTTGATTGACAGCGGATTGATATCCAGCATCAGTTCAGCAGGCATTACCGCGTTTTCAATCTCGCGCTCGTAGCCGCTTTCAGCCGCAACGACTTCGCCCAACACGCCGTTCAGATCGGCTCGTTCCGTCTGCATCTCCTGACCAGTGCGCAGATAATCAATAAACTGCTCGATGATTGCGTTGCACTCTTCAATGTCTTTATTAATTGATTCAGAGAGATAGCCATCCTCCTGCGACATCATTTCCGTCGCCAGGCGAATACGCGTCAGCGGCGTGCGCAGATCGTGACTGACGCCAGCCATCAGCAAGGTGCGATCGTCGGCCAACTGTTTAACACCCGCCGCCATCTGATTAAAAGCTCGAGTTACCGAGCGCACTTCAGAAGCGCCATATTCACGCAGCGGCGGCGGAATAATCCCTTTGCCGACCTGTAGCGCCGCATGTTCAAGCTCCACCAGCGGCCGGTTCTGAATACGAATAAACAGCCACGCGCCGCCTATTGCCAGCAGCATAATCGCCAGCGTATAGCGGAACAGCGGTGAAAAATCGCCCTGATGGATTTCAGTTAACGGAACACGCACCCAGATATCTGGCGACAGCCAGGTTTTCAGCCAGACCACCGGTGAGTTTTTATTTACCTCGACGCGCACGTCGGTCGGGCCGCCAAGCTGCTGCGCCATCTGCTGGCTGAGGAACTCGTAATGCTGCGCCCAGCGTAATCCGCTCTCTTCCGCCGCCGCATTGGTATACAGCGAAATGCCCAGCTCGCGGTAAATCTCACGACGAAATGCCGGTGGCACCTCAAGCTGCGTGCCGTCTTCCAGCTGCAGCTTATCGGTCATCAGCATCCGCACTTCGTACGCCAGCACCTTATTAAACTGCTGTAAACTCGGCAGAATAGCAAAGTTCAACACCACCAGATACGTCGTCACCAGACTGACAAACAGCAGGGTGACAATCAGCAGCAGCGTGCGGGCAAATGAACTACGGGGAGAGAAGCGGATTCGCCTCATGCTTTACTGCCGTCCGGCACGAATACGTAGCCCAGGCCCCAAACGGTCTGGATATAGCGTGGATGAGCAGGATCTTCTTCCACCATGCGGCGCAGACGAGAAATTTGCACGTCGATAGAACGTTCCATCGCGCTGTACTCGCGCCCACGGGCAAGATTCATCAGCTTATCGCGCGAAAGTGGCTCACGCGGATGGCTAACAAGCGCTTTCAGCACGGCGAATTCACCGCTGGTCAACGGCATCGGTTCGTCTTCACGGAACATCTCGCGCGTGCCCAGATTCAGCTTAAACTTACCGAAAGCGATAACGGCTTCTTCCTGCGACGGCGCCCCCGGCAGCTCGTTCGCCTGACGGCGCAGAACGGCACGGATACGAGCCAGCAGCTCACGCGGGTTAAACGGTTTTGGAATATAGTCATCCGCACCGATTTCCAGACCCACGATACGATCCACTTCTTCCCCTTTCGCCGTGACCATAATGATCGGCATCGGGTTGCTCTGGCTGCGCAAACGGCGGCAGATAGAGAGGCCGTCTTCACCTGGCAGCATCAGGTCCAGCACCATCAGGTGGAAGGACTCACGCGTCAGCAGGCGGTCCATTTGTTCCGCATTTGCTACGCTGCGCACCTGGAAACCCTGTTCGGTCAGATAACGCTCCAGCAGCGCACGCAAACGCATGTCATCATCTACGACCAGAATTTTGTAGTTTTCTTGCATTTCGATACTCCCAAAGGCGCTATTGCCTGAGTCATTATTCTTAAAAAAGATGCCTGAATGTAACAGTCAATAATGGTTTATATTCTAGCCGAAATTGTTACAAAGCATATTAAACAGCAGCTTATCTTTAATTACGCCGCAAAAATGTGCGGATATTCAGCTCTCTTTCAGACGAATTGCCAGGACAAACAAGCAGTAACGTCAGGCAGAAAAAAGCAGATGGGATTTGCATCGTTGTCCAGCTCGCAACAAAATGGATAAAGCATTTTCGAGAAAAATTTGGATTAAGATGAAAACCAAACTGATCACCCGCGAAGGTTACGACAAATTAAAGCAGGAGCTGGACTTTCTCTGGCGTGAAGATCGGCCAGAAGTGACCAAAAAAGTGACCTGGGCTGCCAGCCTGGGCGACCGTAGCGAAAACGCCGACTATCAGTACAACAAAAAGCGTCTGCGCGAGATCGATCGCCGCGTGCGCTATCTTACCAAATGCCTTGAGCAGCTGCGCATTGTCGATTATTCACCGCAGCAGGAAGGCAAAGTCTTTTTCGGTGCCTGGGTTGAGGTAGAAAACGACGACGGTGAAATCAAACGCTTTCGCATCGTCGGCTACGACGAAATCTTTGGCCGTAACGATTACATCTCTATCGACTCGCCGATGGCCCGCGCATTGCTGAAAAAAGAAGTGGGCGATTTAGCTACCGTGCAAACGCCGGTTGGTGAAGCGTGCTGGTACGTCAATCAAATCGACTACGTTAAACAATCCTAATCACGCGGATTTGGTACGCCAGCAGGGACATACGCTGGCAATTACCCTGCGCAATCCGTATAACTGTCCGCTAAATCTTGAGCCATAAAGTAACCGATAATGAAAGAATCGCTGAGCCGCATAATTGCAAGTGAGCTGCAGGCGCGAGCAGAACAGGTTGATGCCGCTGTCCGTCTGCTGGATGAAGGGAACACCGTGCCGTTTATCGCACGCTATCGTAAGGAAGTGACCGGAGGTCTGGACGACACCCAGCTCCGTCAGCTGGAAACCCGCCTGGGTTATCTGCGCGAACTTGAAGACCGTCGCCAGTCGATTCTGAAATCTATCGGCGACCAGGGCAAGCTGACCGATGAACTAAACCACGCCATCAGCAACACCCTGAGCAAAACCGAACTTGAAGATCTCTATTTGCCTTACAAGCCTAAACGCCGCACTCGTGGTCAGATTGCTATCGAAGCAGGTCTGCAACCGCTGGCCGATACGCTGTGGCAGGATCCCTCGCAGGAACCGGAGCAGGTAGCAGCAGGCTTCGTTGACGCCGACAACGGCGTGGCCGATACCAAAGCCGCACTGGATGGCGCTCGCTACATCCTGATGGAACGTTTTTCCGAGGATGCCACGCTGCTGGCAAAAGTGCGTGATTACCTGTGGAAAAATGCGCATCTGGTGTCACGCGTTGTTGAAGGCAAAGAAGAGGAAGGCGCGAAATTCCGCGACTATTTCGATCATCATGAAGCCCTTTCAACGGTTCCTTCTCACCGTGCGCTGGCCATGTTCCGTGGCCGTAATGAAGGCGTGCTTCAGCTGGCGCTGAATGCCGATCCGCAGTTCGACGAGCCACCACGTGAAAGTCACGGCGAGCAGATTATTGCTGAGCATCTGAATCTGCGCCTGAATAACGCCCCGGCTGACAGCTGGCGTAAAGCCGTGGTCAGCTGGACGTGGCGGATTAAGGTGTTGCTGCACCTTGAAACCGAACTGATGGGCACGGTGCGCGAACGCGCTGAAGACGAAGCGATTAACGTTTTTGCCCGCAACCTGCACGATCTGCTGATGGCGGCACCGGCAGGCATGCGCGCCACGATGGGGCTGGATCCAGGCCTGCGTACCGGCGTAAAAGTGGCGGTTGTTGATGCCACCGGCAAACTGGTCGCTACCGATACCATCTACCCTCACACCGGACAGGCGGCTAAAGCGGCTGCCGCAGTCGCTGCGTTATGTATAAAGCATCAAGTCGAACTGGTGGCGATTGGCAACGGCACCGCCTCACGTGAAACCGAACGTTTCTTCCTGGATGTGCAGAAGCAGTTCCCAAAAGTTAACGCGCAGAAAGTGATTGTCAGTGAAGCCGGCGCTTCGGTCTATTCCGCTTCTGAGCTGGCCGCGCTGGAGTTCCCGGATCTGGACGTCTCGATCCGTGGCGCAGTCTCGATCGCTCGTCGCCTGCAAGATCCGCTTTCCGAACTGGTGAAGATCGATCCGAAGTCGATCGGGGTTGGCCAGTATCAGCACGACGTCAGCCAGAGCCAGCTGGCGAAAAAGCTGGATGCGGTGGTGGAAGACTGTGTCAACGGCGTTGGCGTCGATTTAAATACCGCCTCCGTGCCTTTGCTAACCCGCGTGGCGGGCCTGAGCAAGATGATGGCGCAGAATATCGTTGGCTGGCGTGATGAAAACGGCCGTTTCCAGAACCGCCAGCAATTGTTAAAAGTTAGCCGTCTGGGGCCGAAAGCCTTCGAACAGTGCGCGGGCTTCCTGCGCATTAACCAGGGCGAAAACCCGCTGGATGCCTCAACCGTTCACCCGGAAACCTATCCGGTGGTGGAACGTATTTTGAAAGCAACAGAACAGGCGTTGAACGATTTAATGGGCAATCCGTCGGCGCTGCGCAACCTGCGCGCGGTAGATTTTACCGATGAGAAGTTCGGCGTGCCGACCGTGACCGATATTCTTAAAGAACTGGAAAAGCCAGGCCGCGATCCGCGTCCTGAGTTTAAGACCGCCCAGTTTGCCGAAGGCATAGAGACCATGAACGATCTGCTGCCGGGTATGGTGCTGGAAGGCTCGGTAACCAACGTGACCAATTTTGGCGCTTTCGTCGATATCGGCGTGCATCAGGATGGCCTGGTGCATATCTCTTCCCTCGCCGATAAGTTCGTTGATGACCCGCATAAGGTGGTCAAGGCGGGCGATATTGTTAAAGTGAAGGTGATGGAAGTGGATCTGCAACGCAAGCGTATCGCGTTGACCATGCGTCTGGACGAACAGCCAGGCGAAACCAACTCACGCCGTGGCAATGCTGCCAGCGGCCGTGAAAATGCACGACCGGCGCAGAACAAATCACGTCCGCGTCCGGCGGCACAGCCTGCGGGTAACAGCGCCATGGGCGATGCGCTGGCTGCTGCTTTCGGCAAGAAATAGGTATTCAGAGCGGGCTGATGCCCGCTCTGCTCCCTCATCAAACCACCTGCTGCCTCGGGAGCGGGCATAGACGGTAACTTGCTAGCTCACGACGCCTGGAACGAACGACCCGGAGCATGATCAAGGGGCGCTTTGCCCCTCATTTTTCTGGCCAGCGCTGGAATCATCTCGCTATATCTTTCTCGTTTACTTTCCAGATACTTTCTCCGCGATCAAACTTGTTCCACGTCAACTGCATTACGAATCATTCTCACTATGATTGCCGCCATCAATTATCACGGTTAGTCACACAACCAGGGTGGTTATATGCACATCGCGCTTCGTAATCAGTACAAAATTCTCGGTTTCTCGCCGACTATCAGCCCCGAATTCCAACAAAAACTTCTGCTACAGGGTTTGCGACCTGGCTCCAGCTTCCGCGTTACCGCCACCGCGCCCTTTGGCGGACCGGTGAAAATCGAAAATCGCTACGCCGTGCTGGCGCTGCGCCGCCAGGATCTTTCTCACCTCCAGCTCGAAGACCTGAACGGATAGGAGCGAACTCATGAAAGCATGTACGATTGGGCTGATTGGCAACCCTAACGCAGGTAAAACCACGCTTTTTAACCAGCTGACCGGTGCCAGACAGCGCGTCGGCAACTGGGCTGGCGTAACGGTAGAACGTAAATCTGGCAGTTTCACCACCGCGCAGTATCAGGTTCAGCTGGTGGATCTGCCGGGCACCTACTCACTGACCACCCTCTCTGAACAGACTTCGCTGGATGAACAGATTGCCTGCCATTACATTCTCAGCGGGGAAGCGGATCTGCTGATTAACGTTGTGGATGCCAGCAATCTGGCCCGCAATCTCTACCTGACGCTGCAATTACGCGAACTGGGCATTCCCTGCATCGTTGCGCTGAATATGCTGGATATCGCTGAGAATTTGCATATTCAGATCGATATCACCGCGCTGGCGGCCGCGCTTGGCTGTCCGGTTGTTCCGCTGGTTTCCACTCGAAAAAAAGGCCTTGCCGAGCTGAGAAACGCCATCGACAACTTTTCCGGCAGCCCTGCCGCATTCGATATCATTTATCCACAAGCGATAGAAAATAATGCCGCCCGGCTTACCGCCGCGATGCCCACTGAACTGGCCGCTCACCGCCGCCGCTGGATGGCATTGCAAATGCTGGAAGGTGATATTTACTGCCGTTCTCAGGCCGGCCACGCGGTAGATTTGCTGCTGCAGTTACCGCAGCGGGATGACAGCGCAATGGCGATTACCCTGGCTCGCTATGCGACGATTGAAGCACTTTGCGAAACGACCACCCGCACACAGCAGACCACGCAGCATCGGCTTTCAGCCCGGCTGGATGCCATCGTGTTGAACCGCTGGCTGGGCATTCCCATTTTCTTCGCGGTGATGTACCTGATGTTCTTCCTTGCCATCAACCTTGGTGGCGCCTTGCAGCCACTGTTCGAAGGCAGCGCAACGGCAATCTTTATTGATGGTATGCAGTGGCTGGGTGCCCAGCTGCACCTGCCGGCTATAGTGACGCTGTTCCTGGCCCAGGGCGTTGGCGGCGGGATCACCACGGTGATGCCGCTGATCCCACAGATTGGCCTGATGTATTTGTTCCTTTCTTTTATGGAAGATTCCGGCTATATGGCGCGTGCTGCCTTTGTGGTAGATCGGCTGATGCAAACCTTGGGTCTGCCAGGTAAATCCTTTGTGCCGCTGATTGTGGGTTTTGGCTGTAACGTGCCGGGCGTCATGGCTACGCGTACGCTCGATGCGCCACGCGATCGCCTGATGACCATGCTGATGGCACCGTTTATGTCTTGCGGTGCAAGGCTGGCAATTTTTGCGGTGTTTGCTTCCGCCTTTTTCGGGCAGAGCGGCGCACTGATCGTTTTCAGCCTCTACCTTTTGGGGATTGCCGCCGCTATCACCACCGGACTGATCCTGAAATCAACCTTGCTGCGTGGTGATGCCGCGCCGTTCATGATGGAAATGCCGAGCTGGCACGTTCCTCATCTCAAAAGTCTGTTCCTGCAAACCTGGCAGCGGTTAAAAAGTTTTGTGCTGCGCGCCGGTAAAGTCATCGTCATCGTCAGCATGGTGATTGGCGCGCTCAACAGCTTCTCCTTCAGCGGCCAGCCGGTTTCCACCATTAACGACTCAGCGCTGGCAACCGTCAGCCGTCAGTTGACGCCGCTGCTGAATCCCATCGGCGTGGAAAATGATAACTGGCAGGCCACGGTCGGGCTGGTCACGGGCGCCATGGCGAAAGAAGTGGTTATCGGTACGCTCAACACGCTTTACACCGCAGAGGCGCTGCATCAGGAAACTTTTGATGCGGAAAATTACAGCCTGCTGGCTGAGCTGAAAGCGGCGGTGGCGGAAACCTGGGATGGCGTGAAAAGCACCTTCCGCCTGAGCGTCCTGTTTCATCCGCTGGATGCCAGCAAAGGCGATGGCGAAATGGCGGGCGGCGCGATGGGCGTCATGCACAGCAAGTTTGGCAGCGATATTGCCGCTTACAGCTACCTGATTTTCGTTCTGCTGTATGTCCCCTGCGTGTCGGTAATGGGCGCCGTCACCCGCGAAAGCAGCACGCGCTGGATGCTGTTCTCCAACTTTTGGGGGCTGAATCTGGCTTACTCGCTGGCGGCGTTGTTTTTCCAGCTGGCCACGTTTGCCAGCCATCCTCAATCCAGCGCCATTATCATTACCGCCGTGGTGGCCTTTAACCTGCTTCTGTGGCTGATGCTGAAAAATATCACTCTGTCGCCACAGCGTCTGGAAGTGAGAACCCTTACAGCGGCAGGCTGCGCAGGCTGTCGCAAAAAAGGCCGCTGCCACTGACTGACGGAGGCCGTTGAAGTTGCGAATTTGCTTCAACGGTCTACAGTGAAAACTAACGTGGCTGTAACCAATGCGGTGGCTCACTGTATAGCAATGGAAATTATCAATAACCTGCTCGATAAGATCTATGAGGGCACTTTTCCTGCCGATTGTCGGGAAAGGCTGGCAAACGCCATTTCACAGGCGCAAAGCACGCTGACTCACCAGCGTAAAGCGCACTGGGATGAAAAAGATGTGGTGCTGATTACCTACGCCGATCAGTTCCGCGAAAGCGAAGCGCCCACGCTGTCAACCTTCTCCCGCTTTTATCAGCAGCATCTGAAATGTTTTAACCTTGTTCACCTGCTGCCTTTTTTCCCCTACTCGTCCGACGATGGTTTTTCCGTTATCGACTATCACCAGGTCAGTGCTATCTGCGGTGAATGGTCGGACGTCGCCGAGCTGCACCAGCACACGCGGCTGATGTTCGATTTCGTCTGCAATCACATTTCCGCCCACAGCGCCTGGTTTAAGCACTATCTGGCACAGGATCCCGCCTGGGATAATTTTTTTATCAGCATGCCGCCCTCAACTGATTTAGGTGCGGTAACCCGACCACGAACCTCGCCGCTGCTAACACCCTTTGCAATGGCAAACGGCGACACGCGCTTTATCTGGACCACCTTTAGCGCCGATCAAATCGACCTGAACTTTGCCAATCCTCAGGTCTTACTGAGCATGGTAAACGTGCTGCTGGACTATCTGGCGAAAGGTGCCGACTACGTGCGTCTGGATGCCGTTGGCTACATGTGGAAAACGCCCGGCACCGCCTGCATTCACCTTGAGAAAACCCATCAGCTGGTCAAACTTTTTCGCGCTATCGCCAACCTTGTCGCGCCCGGCACGGTGATTATTACCGAGACCAACGTGCCGCATAAAGACAACATCAGCTATCTGGGAGATGGGCACGACGAAGCGCAGATGGTTTATCAGTTCTCGCTGCCACCGCTGGTGCTGCACGCCATCCATTATGGTTCATCGCGTGCGCTCAAGCAGTGGGCCTCTTCACTGGATCCCGGCGCGGGCACGACGACCTGGTTTAATTTTCTCGCGTCTCACGACGGCATTGGCCTTAATCCACTGCGCGGTATTTTGCCGGAAACGGAAATCGTCTCGCTGGTGAGGGATTTGACTTCTGAAGGCGCGCTGGTTTCCTGGAAGAACAATCCCGACGGGACGACCAGTCCCTATGAAATCAATGTCACCTACATGGATGCGCTGAATAAAAAAGAGGATGACGATGAGGTTCGTCTGCAACGTTTTATGCTGGCGCATGCCATCTTGCTGGCCTTTCCGGGCGTGCCTGCGGTCTACGTGCAAAGTATTTTAGGGTCGCGCAACGATACGGAAGGCGTCAAAGTGGCAGGCTATAACCGGGCGATAAATCGTGAGAAGTACGCTATCAGCCAGATTGAAGCCGCGTTAAGCGACAGACAGTCACTGCGACACAAGGTTTACCATGCCCTCAGCAAGCTGATTCAGCTAAGAACGCGCCAGCCCGCTTTCCATCCTGATAATCCGATGGAAGTGCTGGAAAGTGAGAATTCGCTGTTTATTCTTCGGCGCAGATCGGCCAGATCGCATGATGAAGTGTTGTGTTTGTTCAATTTAAGCAGCAAAGAGATAACTTATACCCTGCCGGATAACAGGCTCTATCGGGATATTGTCGGCACCAGTATTTTTGACCAGGCCCATCCGCTCACGCTGCCGCCGTGGAACTTTTTGTGGCTGAAAAGCAGCAGTGAGAAACAGCAGGCAGAATAACTCTGCCTGCTGGCGTTTTTATTTATACACTTCAGCGACCGCACTGAATTTACCGTGCTCACGCCCGGCAATGATCAGATAGTATTTGCCGCCTTTTTCGTCCGCCAGTTTAGACAACACCGCTTTGGCATCCATTGGAGAAGTGGTTTCCGCCGTGGTGTTTACCGTGCCAATCTTTTCCAGCTTCAGCTTTTGCACTTCCTCTTTAGTCACTTCTTTTGCAGCCACAGCAGCAAAAGAGACGGAACCGACCATAAGAGCAATCGCCACAGTTTTAAAAATTTTCATCAAAGACACTCCATCATTGTTTTGTAGTGGATAAGCAGTCGCTTGATGAGAATGCAGGGAGGTCATAAATGCCCAACTCCCTGGACTACTCAGAGGTAAAAAGGTAAGCGACCTTGCTTACCTTGATAATTATTAACCGTAATAAATAAAGCGCCAGTTTTTGCAAAAATTTAGCGGACGATTTTTGAACCGAAATCAATCAGTTGATCGCAGAACAGATCGGGATGAGAAATGAAGGGGGCATGCGCGGCTTTGTCCATCACGACTGAGCCACTCCCGGGATAGCATTCATCGAGAATTGGCGCGATTTTACGGGGGACCAGGCCATCCAGCGCACCGTAAATACGCAGCATCGGCACGCTGAGTGCGGCCATCTCAGCACGCAGATCCACCGTGCGTAAAATCTCCAGTCCGCCGTTTAACACCGCAACTTCCGGTGCCGGTAACGACAGAACCACGCTTTTCAGCAGTTTTGCATCCTGCCTGGCCGATTCCGTGCCCAGGGTTTGCAGCGCAAGAAAACGCTCCACGGTACGCTGAAAGTTTTCACTCAGCTGCTGCTGAAAATTGCTTAGCGTTTCCGGTTTAATACCCGGCCAGTTTTCATCAGCCGTGAAACAAGGCGACGAGGCGACGGTAATCAGCGCGCTGACCCGTTCCGGATGCTGCAACGCCATCTTACTGGCCACCAGCCCACCCAGCGACCAGCCCAACCAGAGCGCGTTAGCGGGCGCGAAAGGCAGCAGGTTTGCCACCATCTCTTCCACGCTCATCGCTGTAAAGCCTTCGCTGCGGCCATAGCCAGGTAGATCGACCAGATGCAGCCGAAAATGCGGGCTGAGCCGCGCAATAATGTTTTGCCACACGCCTGCATTCAGTCCCCAGCCGTGCAGCATCACAAGATCGCGATCTCCCGTGCCGGTTGTCTGCCAGTAAAGCTGAGCCATCGTTATAATCCTGTTTTTGTCATGGAGGACGCTATGCTATCAATGCCCACCGCCTGTTGGCTATGCAAGATGCCACTCGCTTTACCCCACCACGGCCTCTGCTGCTTTTGTTTGCGCCGTCTGCCGATGCAGGCTGAATGCTGCCCGCGCTGTGGTTTACCAGCGCTGCATAGTCGCCGGGAATGCGGCCGCTGTCAGTTACGCCCGCCCGCCTGGCAGCGCATCGTTTTTGTTACTGACTGGCAGCCGCCGCTGCGGGAACTGGTTCAGCGTCTCAAGTTTTTGCAGGCAACAGCACTCTCGGTGATGCTTGCGCGGCTATTTTTGCTAAGTTGGTTAACTGAGCGGCGCGATCGCCACCTGTACCGGCCAGACCTGTTACTGTGTGTGCCGCTGCATAAAAAGCGGGCCTGGCAGCGCGGTTATAATCAGCTGGATGATATGGCCCGCTGTCTGGCTCGCTGGACAGGCTGCTTTTATGAGGCGGCTGGCTTGTCACGCAGGCGCAAGACCCGGATTCAGCATCGTCTACCGGCCAGCGCTCGCCGCAGGAATCTTCGCGGCGCGTTCAGGGTTGAAACGGCGGTGGCTGGACGGCATATCGCCTTACTGGATGATGTCGTTACCACGGGCAGTACGGTCGAAGAAATCAGCCGTGTACTGCTGGCTAAAGGTGCCGCCAGCGTGCAAATCTGGTGCCTGTGCCGCACCTTGTAGAGCGTCGACGATCGGCGTAAAATAAACCCACTAATTTAGTCAACTATTGAGCAATAGCCATGATCCGAATTACTGATTCTGCGCAAGAGCACTTCGCAAAACTGCTGTCAAAACAAGAAGAGGGCACCCAGATTCGCGTATTCGTGATCAATCCGGGTACGCCAACCGCGGAATGCGGCGTCTCCTACTGCCCACCCGACGCAGTAGAAGCCACCGACACCGAGCTCAAGTTCGAAAAGCTTTCCGCATACGTTGACGAACTGAGCGCCCCTTATCTGGAAGAGGCCGAGATTGATTTCGTCACCGATAACCTGGGTTCCCAGCTAACGCTAAAAGCGCCTAACGCCAAAATGCGTAAAGTGAGCGACGATGCGCCGCTGATTGAGCGCGTTGAGTATCAGCTCCAGGCAACGATTAACCCGCAGCTGGCCAGTCACGGCGGTAAAGTTTCACTGATGGAAATCACTGATGACGGCTTTGCCATTCTGCAATTTGGCGGCGGCTGTAACGGTTGTTCAATGGTCGACGTGACGCTGAAGGAAGGGATCGAAAAAGAGCTGCTGGTTGCCTTCCCGGAACTGAAAGGCGTGCGTGACCTGACCGAGCACCAGCGCGGCGAGCACTCCTTCTACTGATTGCCAGACGGGCGATAGCGCTGCCGTAACGTTCTGTTGGATAGCATCCTGACAGAAAAAGACGACGCGCCTTCGCCTCTGCTTTCGGCTTTTACGCCTGTTTTTTCCCCGCTTTGCGCCTGCGATGCACATCGTTGAGCAACGCATTAACGTGCGCATCATTAAACATCGTTTCCAGCGAGACGCTTAGCTTGCGTCGCCAGTTGGGATATTGATCGACCGTGCCCGGCACGTTGACTGGCTTATCCATATCCAGCAGATCTTCCGGCTGTAATCCCAGCAAAGCGCTGCCGCTGTCGGCAATAAAACGGTGCATGCCGCGATTCAGAACCGGGGTCATTTTCATCAGGCTGGCTTTTTTGCCCGCGCTTTTCGGCAGGCAGCCATATTGATGTAAGGCTTCCAGTAAAGCCTGCTTTTGACGCGCACGTTGCTGATACAGGCCATGCAACACCACTTTATCGGGATAGAGTCCCAGCACTTCGCCCATTTCTAAATCGACCGCATTCCAGAAACCTCGTAGCGTTGGCAGATCGTGCGTGGTGGCGCTCGCCACCGACTGACGCGGCCAGGCTGCGGGCGCACGATAGCGTTCATGTTTTTCCTGTTCGAAATAGAGCACCTTCCACGAGTAAATCGCGGCGTTGCGCAGCTTAGCGACGATCTCCTGCGGCACCGTACCCAAATCCTCGCCCAGCACCATGCACTGGTTTCGCTGGCTTTCCAGCGCCAGGATCGCGATCAGATCGTCGACCGGATAAGAAACATAGGCACCATAGTTGGCCGTTTCACCATAAGGTATCCACCACAGCCGCAGCAGCGACATCACGTGGTCGATACGCAAGGCGCCGCAGCTGGCCATATTTGCCCGCAGCAGATCGATAAACGGCTGATAGCCTCTTGCCGCCATCACGTGCGGATCCATCGGCGGCAAGCCCCAGTTTTGTCCGAGCGGCCCAAGGATATCGGGCGGCGCGCCAACCGAAACGTCCATGCAGTAGAGCTCGCGGTCACACCAGGTTTCAGCGCCGCCTTCCGCGACGCCTACGGCAAGATCGCGATACAATCCAACCGCCATGCCTCGCTGCTGACTGAGTTGCCAGCACTCTTCAAACTGACGATTCGCCAGCCATTGCAGCCACAGCCAGAAACGCACTTCTTCCTGATGCTGCTCGCAAAACTCCCGTACCGCTTCGCTATGAACGTCACGCAGCGCTTCCGGCCAGACCGGCCAGCCCCAGAAGTTATCATTTTCCTTGATCATCGCCCCGTGCAAGGCATCGAAAGCCGCCTGCCAGTAAAGGCTTTCGCCACCTTTAGCGATAAAATCGGCGAAATGCCGCTGGCTGGGATGATCCTCGCCATGCTGACAGAAAGTCTTCCAGGCCAGACTCAGGGAAATCATTTTCAGTTCGCCGACGATGCCGTAATCGACCCAATCGCCTTCGCGAACCTGCTTTAGCCGGCGCTGGATGTTTTCCCCCATTAGCCACAGCTGTGCCTCGTCGCTTTGCTGAAACTCAGGCACGGCGCTCACGTCGATATAGAGCACGTTCAGCCAGCGCCGCGACGAAGGGCTATAGGGGCTGGCGCTGACCGGACTGGCGGGATAGAGCGAATGGATCGGATTCAGACCAATAAAATCGCCGCCGCGTTCGGCCACTTCCGTCACCATTCGTTTCAGATCGCCAAAGTCGCCGATCCCCCAGTTCTGTTCTGAACGCACGGAATAGAGCTGTACGCTCAGTCCCCAGATTTTATCGCCCTGCCGCACCGATGTCGGTTCATAGCAGCGTTTGGGTGCCACAATCACCCGGCATTGCCAGCTTTTTTTGGCCTGAGTCAGCCACAGCTGGTGGTAGCCCAGCGCCAGGTTGGCGGGCAACGTCATCACTTCACCTGCTGATACCTCACCCTGATATTCACGTCCGTTCTCAGTCACCAGCTGCCATTGATAAGCGCCCTTTCCTCCCACTTCCAGCTGCAAAAGGCGCTTGTGCTGAAACACCTTACAGCCCGGGATTGGGCCAGGCTTTGCTTTACGTTTTTCAGATGACATCGCCGCCAGCAAACGCCGGCGAATGTCGACATCTATCTGCTCTTTTTGCCCTTTGGCATTGATGTATTCTGACGCAATACCCGCGTCTTTAGCGGCCTGCTCAAACTTCTTGTCCATCGCCTCTCCCGGGCCGTTTGGCCTGCCAGATACGTTGCTGATAATCGCGAATTGATCGATCGGAACTGAACATGCCGCAGCGGGCAGTATTAAGAATGGCCGTGCGAGTCCAGGCTTCTTCATCGCGCCAGAGCGCTTCTACGCGTTTTTGCGCGGCGCAGTAGCTGGCAAAATCTGCCAGAACCAGCCACGGATCGCCATATTTCCCCAGGCTGTCGAGAAACATATCGAAGGCGTGCTTGTCGCCATTGCTGAAAAAACCCTTTTCCAGCTCTTTCAAAATGGCATCCAGATGCTTGTCTTTTTTCCGCAGCTTTAGCGGCGCATAACCGCTGGCTTTCAGTGCTTTCACTTCATCCACGGTGTTACCAAAGATAAAGATATTTTCTTCACCTACCTGTTGCGCGATCTCCACGTTAGCGCCGTCCAGCGTGCCAATAGTTAATGCACCGTTCAGCGCCAGCTTCATGTTGCCCGTGCCGGAAGCCTCGTAACCCGCCGTAGAAATTTGTTCAGAGAGATCGGCCGCCGGGATCATTAGCTCAGCCGCCGTAATGCGGTAATCCGGGATAAAGACGACCTTCAGCTTGTCGCCAATCTTCGGATCGTTGTTAATCTTCTCGGCTACTTTGTTGATGGCGTAAATAATGTTTTTCGCCAGGTAGTAGCCCGGCGCAGCTTTCGCCCCAAACAGGAAAACGCGCGGGACAAAATCCATTTGCGGATTGTCGCGCAGCTGCTTGTAGCAGGAGAGGATATGCAGCAGGCCAAGATGCTGGCGTTTGTACTCGTGCAGACGTTTGATTTGTACATCGAACATCGCCTCCGGGCTAACCTTGATGCCGGTCAGGCGATGGATATAGTCCGCCAGACGGACCTTGTTGTTATGCTTGATTTGTCGGTAACGCTTGCGGAAATCCGCATCGTCCGCACATGCCTCCAGCCCTTTCAATACGTCCAGATGGTTAGCCCATTCGACGTTGAGCGTTTGATCGATAAGCGTCGCCAGCTCGGGATTACACTGCTTAAGCCAGCGGCGCGGCGTTATCCCATTGGTGACGTTATGGAATTTTTTCGGCCACAGCTGGTGATATTCCGGGAACAGATCTTTTACCACCAGCTCCGAGTGCAGCGCCGCCACGCCGTTGACCGCGAAGCCGCTGACCACGCACAGATTCGCCATTCGTAGCTGGTGGTCGTACAACACGGCCAGTTTTTCCCATATGGCTTCGTCGCCGGGCCAGTGCTTATCAACCACTTTTTTGAATCGACGGTTAATCTCTTTAACAATCATATAATGACGCGGCAGCAGCGTGCGCACCAGTCGCTGATCCCACCGCTCCAGCGCTTCCGGCATCAGCGTATGGTTGGTATAGGCAAAGGTTCGGCTGGTTATCGCCCAGGCGTCATCCCACGCCAGCTGGTGTTCATCCAGCAGGACGCGCAGCATTTCCGGGATGGCGATGGTTGGGTGCGTATCGTTAAGCTGAATGACTTCGTAATCGGGCAGCTCGGCAATTTTCCGCCCGGCAAGATGATGACGGCGCAGGATGTCAGCTACCGAGCAGGCACACTGAAAATATTGCTGCATTAGCCGAAGACGTTTGCCTTCCTGATGGTTATCGTTGGGATAGAGCACCTTAGTCAGCTTTGCCGCATCAATGCCCTGCTGTTCCGCCTGTAAAAATTTCCCGTCGTTGAATAGCGTCAGGTTGAAAGGATGAATATGCGTCGCCTGCCACAGCCGCAGCGGCTGCACGATGCCATTGCGATAGCCGGTCACAGGCAAATCCCAGGCCTCACCGCGCAGGGTAAAAGCGGGATGCCAGATAAAACCGCCCTGGGCATTTTTTTCCACTTTGCCGCCGAGTCCCACCTTCACATCCAGCGCGGCATTGTGGCGAAACCACGGATAACTGCTGCGATGCCAGTCGTCTGGAGATTCAATCTGCTGGCCGTCCCGAAAGGATTGCCGGAACAGGCCATACTGATAATTCAGTCCATAACCGGTCGCGGATTGCCCCACTGTCGCCATTGAGTCGAGAAAACAGGCGGCCAGTCGGCCCAATCCGCCATTGCCCAGCGCAGGATCCACTTCTTCCTCAAGCAGCTCGCTTAAATCGCACTGGTGCGCGGCCAGCACCGCTTTCACTTCGTCATACCATCCTAAATTCAACAGATTATTACCGGTCAGCCTGCCGATTAAAAATTCCATCGAAATGTAGTTTACGTGGCGCTGCTTCTTTGCGGGTTTATTGAGGGGCGCAGCAGCCAGCATTTCTGCCAGCGCACCACTCACCGCCTGCCACCATTGGTGGGAGGTCATTTCACGTGCTGAAGATAATCCAAGATGCTGCCACTGGCGCGTCAAAGCCGCCTCAAATCGGGCCTGATTGAATTTCTGTTGCGACATACCGCTTCCTTCTGAAAGGGGGAACGAAGTTTGCAAACGGGCTGAGTCACTTACAGTTAAGACCCGAACAGAAAAAAATGCTCAAAAGAGAAGCAAATAAATTGGATAATCAGTGGGCTGAGGAGAAACAGGGTGGTTAGGGTAAAAAGCGCTTATGCCCGGTTCCTGACGTTGAAAACCAGCAATATCGGATCATGACGCATGAGATGGCCGGTGTTCGTCAGGCGTGGCGAGGGGGTCGATGTTCGGCAATATCGCCAGCGTATTCAGGATGCTGTCGATTTTTTTGACGGTTTCTGAAGGCGAAGCGAGAAGGTACGTTTGCAGCGTCCATGCTGCGAAAACGTGCTAACAGGTCAGCACAGCTCCAGATGCACTTCATGCTCTTCTATGGTTTTCAGTACGCCTGGCGGTGGGGTTTCATCGGTAAACAGATAGTCGATGAGGCTCATATTTCCCAGGTTAACCATGGCATTACGACCGAACTTAGAATGGTCAGCCACCAGCATCACGCAGCGCGAATTTTCTATGATCGCCCGTTTGGTGCGCACTTCGTGATAGTCGAAATCCAGCAGGGAACCGTCCATATCAATGCCGCTGATCCCCAGAATGCCGTAGTCCAGCCGGAACTGGGAAATATAGTCGAGCGTGGCTTCCCCAATAATCCCGCCATCGCGGGTACGTACTTCACCACCGGCAATAATCAGGCTGAAATCCGGCTTCGACATCAGCAGCGTCGCCACATTGAGGTTATTGGTGACGACCCGCAAATTGCTGTGATTCAACAGGGCATGCGCCACCGCTTCCGGCGTGGTACCGATATCAATAAACAGCGAAGCGCCGTCGGGTATCTGGCTGGCAACACGCTGGGCAATGCGGGCTTTCTCCGCCGACCACATCATTTTACGATCCTGCCAGGCGGTGTTTTCCGAGCTTGACGGTAGCGCCGCGCCGCCGTGATGACGCTGAATTTTATTCTGCTCCGCCAGATCGTTCAGATCGCGACGGATGGTTTGCGGGCTGACGGTAAAATGTTCTACCAGCTCCTCGGTACTGACATAGCCCTGACGACGAACCAGTTCAATAATGGCGTCGTGACGTTGCGTCTGCTTCACAAAGCTCTCCTGTTTATCACTTCCCTGCTTTCTGTTTTAGGCTTTTTTCCGCCAGGTATCGGCAAGCGCCATCGCCAGGCCGACCAGCAGACCGGTGACGTGCGCAGCATTAGCAATTGACAGGCCAAACCAGCCCATATAGCCGACAACCAACCAGACCACTGAAAATGCCATCAGTCCACGTTCAAGCCAGATGCCGCTTTCGGGATCGCGTTCACCTCTGAGCCAGGCATATCCCATTAACGCATAGACCGCGCCAGAGAGGCCGCCGAACATAACGCCACTGAATTTAGCCTGCATCCACCCGCTCAGTAGCGCTGAAATCAGCAGAATAACAAACAGCTTACCGCTGCCGAGGCGTTTTTCAATTGCACCGCCCAGATACCACCACCAGAGCAGATTAAACACGATATGCAGCACGGAAAAATGCAGCAACGCATGCGTGAACCAGCGCCAAACCTGAAAATGCTGATCTTCATCAGGCCAGGAGAGCCAGCTCATCACGGTTTGGTCCCCGACAAACTGCATCAGGAGAAACACGAAAACCGCGGCAGCCATCACCGACAGCGTCAGCGGGCCTGCCCGTTCGCGAATATTGGCCATTAATGAAGAACTTTGGTATTCGATACCGCTGTTCGTGGTGCCGGAATGCCAGCTGGCGGCCTGATAGCGAGGATGTTCAGGCTCGCGGAGAAACTGATTGAGTTCGTTTTCGACCAGATTTACTTTCGAATCGTCATCCAGCCACAGCGTATAGTGGTTGTCGTGCTCAATCCGCAAACTGATGCCGCGTGTAGCCATATAGTCCACAAAAGCCTGCGCCATGCGGGGATTGGAGAAATCGGTAATGCGCATCATCGCCTGAAAATTCCCTGTTAATGAGCTAAAAGGCGGCCGTCTGGCGGGCGGATGATTCGACCTGCTGCGGGAATGTCGCCTGCCAGGCTTCAAAGCCGCCATCAATGCTGCAAGCCTGTTCAAATCCCTGGCTAAGCAAATACTGAGCGGCGCTTTTGCTGCTGATACCGTGATAGCACATCACCAGTACCGGTAACGACAAATCAGCCTGCTCAAGCAAAGGTGCCAGCGTCTCGTTCGTCAAATGAATTGCGCCGCTCGCGTGCGCTGCGTCATAACTTTGGCGATCGCGAATATCGACCAGCAGCGCTTTGTTATCGGCCAGCTGTGACTGCGCCTGCTGTACGCTGATGCACTCAAATTGTTCCATGGGCAGAATCTCAAATAAGGAAAGTTGGCCGCTATTGTATCGTGAACAATGCTGACAATAACCCAATAAAACGAAAGGTTAATGCCCTTTTTGCCCCTCAATTATGTTACCCACATCACGCATAAATGTTTTTATTCGGTTAACACTGGCGTCAATGTCGCTTTGCGCTTATTATATGCTCGAAAACGAACATTTAAGAACTATTCCGAACATCGGGGGAGATGACGTGGAAACCAAAGATTTGATCGTAATCGGCGGCGGCATCAACGGCGCTGGTATTGCGGCAGACGCCGCAGGACGCGGCCTGTCTGTGCTGATGCTGGAAGCGCAAGATTTGGCCTGCGCCACCTCTTCCGCCAGCTCGAAACTGATCCACGGTGGCTTGCGCTACCTGGAACACTATGAATTCCGTCTGGTCAGCGAAGCGCTGGCCGAACGTGAGGTGCTGCTGAAAATGGCCCCTCATATCGCTTTCCCAATGCGTTTCCGCCTGCCGCACCGTCCGCACCTGCGCCCGGCATGGATGATCCGCGTGGGTCTGTTTATGTACGATCATCTGGGTAAACGCACCAGCTTGCCAGGCAGTAAAGGTTTGCGTTTCGGCTCAGACTCAGTACTAAAACCTGAAATTTCGCGCGGTTTCGAATATTCCGACTGCTGGGTAGATGATGCGCGCCTGGTTGTGCTGAACGCACAGGAAGTTGAGAAACGCGGCGGCGAAGTGCGCACCCGCACTAAAGTGACACGTGCCTGGCGTGAGAACGGCCTGTGGACGGTGGAAGCGGAAGATATCGATTCCGGCAAAACGCTAACCTGGCAGGCGAAAGGTCTGGTCAACGCCGCTGGCCCGTGGGTTAAGCAGCTGTTCGATGACGGTCTGCAATTGAAATCCCCTTACGGCATCCGCCTGATTAAAGGCAGCCATATTGTGGTTCCGCGCGTTCACACACAGAAGCAAGCCTATATTCTGCAAAACGAAGATAACCGTATCGTGTTTGTGATCCCGTGGATGGACGAGTTTTCCATTATCGGCACCACCGACGTTGAGTACAAAGGCGATCCGAAAAACGTTCATATCGACGATAACGAGACTGAATATCTGCTGAAAGTCTTTAACAGCCATTTCAAAAAGACGCTGAGCAAAAGCGACATTGTCTGGTCTTACTCCGGCGTGCGCCCGCTGTGTGATGATGAGTCCGATTCACCGCAGGCGATCACCCGCGATTACACGCTGGATGTGCGTGACGACAACGGCCAGGCACCGCTTCTGTCGGTCTTTGGCGGTAAATTGACCACCTATCGCAAGCTGGCCGAAGCGGCGATGGAAAAACTGGTTAAGTACTATCCAAAAGCCGGCCCGGCGTGGACCAAAACCTGCGTGTTGCCGGGCGGTGACATTGCCGGTACGCGTGAAGACTATGCGGCAAGCCTGCGTCGTCGTTATCCGTTTATTACCGAAGTGATGGCGCGCCACTACGCGCGTACTTACGGTAGCAATACCGAGCTGTTCCTGAAGTCGGCGAAAAGCCTGGAAGACCTGGGCGAACTGTTTGGTCATCACTTCTATGAAGCGGAGCTGCGTTACCTGGTTGAAAACGAATGGGTACGCGAGCAGGATGATGCGCTGTGGCGCCGCACCAAAGAAGGTATGTGGCTGAATGATGCGCAGCGCGCCCGCGTAGGTGAATGGCTGGCGCAGCATGCGAAGAAGCCTGCACTGTCGCTGGCGTCGTAACCAATGCAGTAAAAACTGAAAAGCCGGCATCAGCGCCGGCTTTTTTGTTCTTCACGGTTATGCCTACAGCCGAATCGGTTTAATTCCCCAAATCTCATCGGCGTATTCCTGAATCGTCCTGTCCGAAGAGAAATAGCCCATATTGGCGATATTCAGCAGCGCTCGCCGCGTCCACTCTTCCGGCTGTCGATACAGTTCATCCACTTTATCCTGCGTATCCACATAGCTGCGGTAATCCGCCAGCAGCTGATAGTGATCACCCAGATTCACCAGCGAGTCAAAGATATTGCGATAACGACCTGGCTCCTGCGGACTGAATGTGCCGGTCGCAATCTGCGTTAATGCCTGATGCAGCTCGGCATCCTGCTCGTAGAATTTGTGGGGGTTATAGCCACTGGTACGCAGCGCCTCGACCTGTGGCGTGGTGTTGCCGAAAATAAAGATATTCTCTTCTCCCACATGCTCCAGCATCTCAACGTTCGCGCCGTCCAGCGTACCAATGGTCAGTGCGCCGTTCAGTGCGAACTTCATGTTACTGGTGCCGGAAGCCTCGGTTCCCGCCAGCGAGATCTGTTCAGAAAGATCGGCTGCCGGAATGATGATCTGTGCCAGGCTGACGCTGTAGTTAGGGATAAACACCACTTTCAGCTTGTTTTTAACCTGCGGATCGTTGTTGATCACCGTCGCCACGTCATTAATCAAGTGGATAATGTGTTTTGCCATGTAATAAGCCGAAGCGGCTTTACCGGCAAAAATATTCACACGAGGCACCCAGTTAGCGTCGGGATCGGCTTTGATCCGGTTATAGCGAGTGATAACGTGCAGCACGTTCAACAGCTGACGCTTGTATTCGTGAATACGTTTGATCTGCACATCGAACAGCGCATGAGGATCGATAACAATATCCATTTTCTGGGCAATATAGCTGGCCAGCCGCTTTTTGTTGAGCAGCTTGGAGTCGCTAATTTGCTTCAGGAAGCCGGGATAATCGATATGCTGTTTCAGCTCGTCCAACTGGCTCAGCTCGGTGCGCCAGTTGCGACCAATGGTTTCATCCAGCACTTCGGAAAGAGACGGATTTGCCAGCGCAACCCAACGGCGAGGCGTTACGCCGTTGGTTTTATTGCAGAATCGTCCCGGGAACAGCGCGGCAAAGTCAGCAAACAGCGACTGCACCATCAAATTGGAGTGCAGTTCTGAAACGCCGTTAACTTTATGACTGACGACCACGGCCAGCCAGGCCATGCGCACCTGTCGGCCATTGTTTTCATCAATGATCGAGATGCGCGACTGAAGATCCCAATCATCCGGGTAGTAATCCTGGATCGTCTTCAGGAAGTAGTCATTGATGTCGAAGATGATTTGCAAATGACGCGGCAGGATCTTGCCGATCATATCGACCGGCCAGGTCTCCAGCGCCTCCTGCATCAGCGTATGGTTGGTATAAGAGAACACCTGGCAGGTCACTTCGAACGCATCGTCCCAGCCAAACTTATGTTCATCGATCAGCAGCCGCATCAGCTCGGGGATCGCCAGCACCGGATGCGTATCATTCAGGTGAATGGCAATTTTATCTGCAAGATTATCAAACGTTTGGTGCATCGCCCAGTGACGGTTAAGAATGTCCTGCACGGTTGCCGATACCAGGAAGTACTCCTGACGCAGACGCAGCTCACGTCCGGAATAGGTGGAGTCGTCGGGGTAGAGCACGCGCGACACGTTTTCCGAATGGTTCTTGTCTTCTACCGCCGCAAAATAATCCCCCTGGTTGAATTTCCCCAGATTGATTTCGTTACTGGCCTGCGCGCCCCACAGACGTAAGGTATTGGTGGCATCGGTATCGAAACCTGGAATGATTTGATCATAGGCCGTTGCCAACACCTCCTCGGTTTCCAGCCAGCGGGAGCGGTTACCCTCCACCTGAATACGTCCGCCAAAACGCACTTTATAGCGCGTATTGAAGCGCTGGAACTCCCAGGGATTGCCATATTCCAGCCAGTAGTCCGGGGATTCCGCCTGACGTCCATCGACAATATTCTGCTTAAACATGCCGTAGTCATAGCGGATACCGTAGCCGCGCCCCGGCAGGCCGAGCGTTGCCAGCGAGTCGAGGAAACAGGCGGCGAGGCGACCCAGGCCGCCGTTCCCCAATCCCGGATCGCTCTCTTCCTCGATCAGCTCTTCCAGATCGAAACCCATCTCTTCCAGCGCGGCGCGGGCATCTTCATAGATGCCCATCGCCAGTAGCGCATTGGATAAGGTGCGGCCAACCAGGAACTCCATCGACAGGTAATAGACCTGACGCACATCCTGCGACAGCTGCGCACGGTTAAAACGCAGCCAGCGCTCGACCATTCTGTCACGCACCGCCAGCAGCGTGGCGTTCAGCCATTCATGCTTATTGGCAATCGAGGGATCTTTGCCAATGGTGAACATCAGTTTATAAGCGATGGAATGCTTTAACGCCTCAACGCTGAGCGTCGGGGCGGTATAGATGAAAGGTGCGTTCATATCAAATTTCCCGATTTCTGATTACAACAGTCGTTGATAGAGATCGCGGTAGGCCACGGCGGCCACCTGCCAGCTAAAGTCCATCCCCATCGCCTGGCGCTGAACGTAGCGCCACAGTGAAGGACGAGACCACAGCACAAAGGCCCGACGAATCGCCCTCAGCAGTGACCAGGCGTTACTGTCTTCAAAGACGAAACCGCTGGCAATGCCATCGGCAAGGTTTTCCAGCGAGCTGTCGTGTACCGTATCGGCCAGCCCTCCGGTACGCCTGACCAGCGGCAACGTGCCGTACTTCAGACCATACAACTGCGTCAGGCCGCAAGGCTCAAAGCGGCTGGGCACCATGATAATGTCGGCACCGCCCATGATGCGGTGCGAAAACGCCTCGTGATAACCGATCTGCACGCCTACCTGCCCCGGATATTCCGCCGCCGCCGCCAGGAATCCCTGCTGGAGAACCGCATCTCCGGCACCCAACAGCACCAGCTGACCGCCCTGCTCAAGTAAACCCGGCAGCGCTTCCAGCACCAGATCGAGACCTTTTTGCTTAGTCAGGCGGCTGACCACGGCAAAGACCGGCACTTTGTCATCAATCTTCAGCCCCATCGCAATTTGCAGCTGGCGTTTATTCTCCTGCTTGGCGTCCAGCACGTCGCGGTTATAGCGGGCCGTTAACAACAGGTCTTCCGCCGGATCCCAGATGGCAGGATCAACCCCGTTCAGAATGCCGGTAAGCCGCCCTTCCAGCTGACGCTGTTTGAGCAAATCTTCCATTCCGTAGCCAAATTCCGGCAGCGTGATTTCGCGCGCATAGGTCGGGCTAACCGCCGTAATGTGATCGGCATAGAACAGTCCGGCCTTGAGGTAGGAGATCTGTCCGTAAAACTCCAGCCCGTGCATATTGAAAAACGACCACGGCAGCTGGATTTCTTCCATGTGATGCGCGTAAAAAAGTCCCTGGTACGCCAGATTGTGTACGGTAAAGACTGACTTTGCCGGACGACCGCGCGCGGCAAGATAGGCACAGGTCAGTCCGGCGTGCCAGTCGTGCGCGTGCACCACTTCTGGCCGCCAGAAGGTGTCCAGTCCACAGGCGATTTCACACCCCATCCAGCCCAGCAGCGCAAAGCGAAGATAGTTATCCGTATAGGCGAACTGTGATTCGTCGTGATACGGACTGCCGGGCCGATCGTACAGGCCCGGCGCATCAATCAGGTAAATCCCCACCCCGTTGAACTTGCCGTAAAGCAGCTCAACATATCCCGCGAAGGTTTGCAGTCTGGCGACAACTTGTGTTTCAGGAATTCCCTTTTTCAGATCGGGAAAAGCCGGAATCAAAACTCTGGTGTCAGTACCTTCTGCAATCTGCGCCGCCGGTAATGCTCCAACAACATCAGCAAGCCCGCCGGTTTTCAACAGCGGGAAAATTTCTGAACAGACATGTAAAACCTGCATTATCGGCTCCTTAACTGTGTTCTGACGCGTTCCTCCGCATCAGATACGCCTGACCCTGTTTTACGGCTAACTGCGCCATCCCAGCTTTGCCAGCATGGAACGAGTTACCAATACAATCCCTTCTTCCGAACGGTAGAAACGGCGCGCATCGTCATCCGGGTTCTCCCCGATTACCGTCCCTTCCGGCAGTTCGCACGCGCGATCAATAACGCAGCGGCGCAGACGACAGGAGCGTCCTACCACCACGTCCGGCGACAACACAGAGGATTCGATATTGCAGAAAGAGTTGATTCGTACGCGAGAAAACAGCACCGAGTTCACCACCACTGAACCGGAAATAATGCAGCCTCCCGATACCAGTGAATTCATGGTCATACCGTGACTGCCCGAACGATCCTGCACAAATTTTGCCGGCGGCAGCGGCTCCATATGCGTGCGGATGGGCCATTCACGGTCATACATATCCAGTTCTGGCGTCACGGAAGCCAAATCGAGATTCGCCTTCCAGTACGCCTCAAGCGTTCCCACATCGCGCCAGTAAGGCGGCGCGTCAGGATTGCTTTGCACGCAGGAAACGCTGAAGGAGTGCGCCAGCGCTTCACCCGTCGCGACAATTTTCGGCAAAATGTCTTTGCCAAAATCGTGATTCGATTCAGGAATTTTCAGGTCATCTTCCAGCAGCTGATAGAGATATTCTGCATCAAATGCGTAGATCCCCATGCTGGCCAGCGCCTGCGTCTCGTCGCCGGGCATATGCGGCGGATCGGCAGGTTTTTCAAGGAAATCAACGACCTTATTGTCATCATTCACCGCCATCACGCCAAATGCGCTGGCTTCTTCAATCGGCACCGGCAAACAGGCGATCGTGCATTTCGCCCCGTTCTCAACGTGCTCCAACAGCATGCGTGAGTAATCCATTTTGTAGATATGGTCACCGGCAAGGATCACGATATATTGCGCCTGGTAGCGGCGAATGATGTCGAGGTTCTGCGTCACGGCATCAGCCGTTCCGCGATACCAGTGTTCCGTCGCCTGCCGTTGCTGCGCAGGTAGCAGGTCGACAAACTCGTTCATTTCCTCATTGAGGAACGACCAGCCGCGCTGGATATGCTGCACCAGCGTATGCGACTGATACTGAGTGATCACAGCGATCCGTCGGATCCCGGAGTTCAGACAATTCGACAGAGCAAAATCGATAATGCGAAATTTCCCGCCAAAGTGGACGGCAGGCTTGGCACGTTTCGCGGTAAGATCCTTCAGCCGCGTACCGCGTCCACCCGCCAGGATGAGGGCTACAGTTTGTGCCGGCAGTTGCCTCGCCAGCATCATGGGATCGTTCTTATCTAAGTAGGCCATGTCTGACTCCTGTTATGATTGCTCTTGGAACACGCACACGCCGTGGGCTGGTCCATGCCAGACAGTTAACAAAATCGGGTTATCATCCCCGGCAAAAGGAGGAATGGCATGCCATTTCCCCGGTGGTAGCTTGATCTCACACACTTCTTCGGTGGCGTTAAGCGTAATCAGCCAGTGCTGCGATAAACGGATTTGCATACGATGCTCACCGTGTCGCCACTCTCTGGCGGTCATCAGTTGTCCGTCCGGGCCAAGCCATTCCACGTTGCCATCGCCCACTTCCCACCAGCGATCCAGTCCCAGGGCCGGAATACGTTTTCGCAGGTGGATAAGTGCGGCGGTAAAAGCGAACAGCCCGCTGTTGTTTTTTTCCCAGTCGAGCCAGGTCAGTTCGTTGTCCTGACAGTAGGCATTGTTGTTGCCGTGCTGGCTGTGGCCATGTTCATCACCTGCCAGCAACATCGGCGTGCCCTGCGACAGCAGCAGCGTAGTCAGTAACGCGTGAACGCTACGCAGGCGCAGCTCCGCAATCAGCAGCGGCGCGTTTAAGCCTTCCACGCCATGGTTATGGCTGAAATTGCTGTTATGACCGTCGCGATTGTCTTCGCCGTTGGCTTCGTTATGTTTTTTGTTAAAGCACACCACGTCGGTCAGGGTAAAACCGTCATGGGCAGTGATCAGGTTGATGGTGGCCGACGGCCGTCGTTCGCCGCGCTGGAAAATATCGCTGGACCCGGCAAAACGCCTGGCAAAATGCCCGTTGGAAATGTCGCCGTGCAGCCAGTAGCGGCGCATAGCGTCACGATACTGGTCGTTCCATTCGGCAAACGGCTCGGGGAAATTTCCCACCTGGTAGCCATCTGGTCCAATATCCCAGGGTTCGGCAATCATCTTGCACTGTGAAAGCAGAGGATCGGCCGCGAGCAGCTCAAAGAACGTCGCGTGCGGATAGTATTCCGGCGTACGACCCAGCACGGTTGCAAGATCGAAGCGAAAACCATCCACATGACAGACTTCAACCCAGTAGCGCAGGCATTCCAGCGTCCAGTTAAGTACGTTGGGATGGCTGATGTTCAGGGTGTTACCGCAGCCGGTCCAGTTCTCATATTTGCCTTTTTCATCCAGCCAGTAGAAGCTTTTGTTGTCTACGCCGCGTTTGCACAGGGTTGGGCCACACTCATCCAGCTCGGCGGTATGGTTAAATACCACGTCCAGAATCACTTCGATGCCCGCCTCGTGCAGCGCTTTAACCGCCTGCTGAAATTCGTCACGTGGATGCAGGCCGTGCATGCCGGAAGCGTAGCGCCCGTCCAGCGCATAGGTGGCCAGCGGGTTATACCCCCAGTAATTCTTCAACCCCAACCGTAACAGGCGTGGCTCATGCGCAAAATACGCCACCGGCAACAGTTCGAGGCTGGTGATGCCTAACCGTTTGAAATAGCTAATCATCACCGGATGACCCAGCGCCGCATAGGTGCCCTGAATCTCTGGCGGGATCCCCGGATGACGTTTAGTCAGGCCACGAACGTGGGCTTCGTAGATAACCGTTGAGCCCCACGGTACACGCGGCGGCTTATCATCTTCCCAGTCAAAATCATCGGCCAGCACCACGCTTTTCGGCGCGATCTCAGCGCTGTCGGTCGTGTCCATAATCTTTTCACCGCACTGGAAGCGCCGATCGTCCGTGACTTCGCCCTGTACTTCTCGCGCGCAGGGATCGACCAGCAGCTTGTAGGGATTGAAGCGATGCCCCGCTTCAGGCTGCCAGGGACCATGGACACGATAGCCGTAGCGCTGCCCGGGTTTAATCGCCGGCAGATAGCCATGCCAGATATCTTCGGTGCGGCCCGGTAACGTCATCCGCGTCTCGCGACCATACTCGTCAAACAGGCATAGCTCTACCCGCTCCGCATGCTGGGAAAACAGCGTAAAGTTTACGCCTTTGCCGTCGTACGACGCCCCGGATGGGGTTGGTTGTCCGGGCTGCATAAGGCTCATGACGCCTCCCTCACCAGCCACACCGTCGCCAGCGGTGGCAGAGTCATGCTGACGGAGTGTTCACGATTATGGCTGGGCAGCGCTTCACTTTTGATTTCGCCCAGATTACCCAGATTGCTGCCGTGATAATGGGCAGAATCGGTATTCAGCACTTCGCGCCAGCTGCCCGGCTGCGTCACGCCAAAGCGATAATGATGGCGAGGTACCGGCGTAAAGTTACTGGCCACGATCAGCTCATTGCCTTCCCGATCGCGCCGCACAAAGACGAATACGGAGTTTTCATAGTCATCAACGACCAGCCATTCAAAGCCCATCGGATCAAAATCCAGCTGATACAGCGGCGGCTGGTCACGATAGGTATGGTTCAGGTCGCGCACCAGACGCTGCACGCCGTTATGCCAGTTGTCTTCGCCTTCCAGCAGATGCCAGTCGAGACTGATATCGTGGTTCCACTCTTTGCCCTGGGCAAATTCATTGCCCATAAACAGCAGTTTTTTACCGGGAAAACCGAACAGCCAGCCATAATAGGCGCGCACATTGGCAAACTTCTGCCAGGCATCGCCAGGCATACGATCCAGAATTGAGCGCTTGCCGTGTACCACTTCATCGTGCGACAGCGGCAGCACAAAATTCTCGGTCGAGTTGTAGAGCATGCCGAAGGTCAGGTTATGGTGATGATGCTTACGGTGCACCGGATCCAGCTTCATATAATCCAGCGTGTCGTGCATCCAGCCCAGGTTCCATTTAAACCAGAACCCCAGGCCGCCGGTCTCTGAAGGACGTGATACGCCCGGGAAGTCGGTGGACTCCTCTGCAACCGTGATGGTGCCGGGCGCGGCATTGCCCAGCGTGCGGTTGGTATAGCGCAGGAACGCAATGGCTTCGAGATTTTCCCGACCGCCGAAATGGTTAGGTATCCATTCCCCTGCTTTGCGGCTGTAATCGCGATAGATCATCGACGCCACGGCATCGACGCGCAGGCCGTCGATGCCGAAGCGCTCTATCCAGTACAGCGCATTGCCTGTCAGGTAGTTACTGACTTCACGACGGCCAAAATTATAAATCAGCGTGTTCCAATCCTGATGAAAGCCTTCGCGCGGGTCGCCATGTTCGTAAAGCTCGGTTCCGTCAAATTTTGCCAGGCCAAAGTCATCGGCCGGGAAATGGCCAGGCACCCAGTCGAGCAGCACGTTCAGGCCAGCCTGATGGGCGACAGCGATAAAGTTGCGGAACTCATCACGCGTACCGAAGCGGCGCGTCGGCGCATACATACCCGTGGGCTGATAGCCCCAGCTGCCGTCAAACGGATGCTCGTTAATCGGCATCAGTTCGAGGTGGGTAAAGCCCATCTCTTTCGCATAGGGCACCAGCTGCTCGGCCAGCTCTTTATAGCTTAACCAGTAGTTGTTATCGGTATGACGTCGCCAGGAACCGAGGTGTACCTCGTAAATGGAAATCGGGGCGTCAAAATCGTTGGCCCGCTGACGCGCTTCTGACATCGTGGTTTTGGGCGGGATGCCGCAAATCATTGAGGCGCTGTCCGGTCGCATTTGCGCTTCAAAAGCGTAAGGGTCGGACTTCAGCCGTAGCAGGCCGTTGGCGTCAATAATTTCATATTTATACAGCTGCCCCGTTACCGCGCCGGGCACAAACAGCTCCCATACGCCGCTTTCCTGGCGCAGACGCATTGGATGGCGGCGGCCATCCCAAAAGTTGAAATCCCCTACGACCGACACACGGCGTGCATTCGGTGCCCACACCGAAAAGCGGGTGCCGATAACGCCATCGATCACTTCGGCGTGCGCCCCCATTGATTCGTAAGGGCGTAAGTGGGTGCCTTCGGCCAGCAGCCAGCTATCCAGTTCGGCCAGCAGCGGACCAAAACGATAGGCGTCGTCAATGAGGTTTTGCTGTCCATGCCAGGTTACGGCTAACTGATAGCGAAAGGGATTCTTCCTGCGCGGAATAATGCCATGGAAAAAACCCCTTGAATCAAAGCATTCCAGTTGAGCACATTTTCGTCCGGTATTGGTTTCAATCACCCAAACTTCTGTGGCATCTGGCAACAGCGCTCGCACTTCAAGACCGTTTTCAGTCTGGTGCATACCAAGGAGCGCAAAAGGGTCTGCATAATGACCGGAAATTAACGCATTAATAAGCCGACGATCCGTAAGCTCAGGCATGTCTCTCTTCCCGTGATAAATGGCAGACGATTCGCTCGATATTGCGATCGAGGAATGCACTGCTCTTCATTGAGCCAAAAACACGCTGACGGGTGGAGCAATCCTGTGCGAAAGAACCGCCGCAGCGTGCGACAACTTCAGTTGGATACTCAAACGCTTTCGATCGGGATTGGAGCCGAATTCCGGGATCCTGCTGATCAGGCGATATGGGTAAGCATAGCTAAGCCGCAAGTAAAGCCAGCACGGAATGAAGAAAAATATGGTTTTCAGATCAAACTTTCATGGTTTAGTGGTCAAATTATTGAACAACATTAGGGAATAACAGAATATTTCAGCAAGAGTTCAGCCCCGGCGGTAAGCGGACAAGCTCTCTGTTGGAGGCGATAAGGCAAAGTAAAAAAGGAAGAGAAACGATCTGTTTCTTACAAAATAAAGGAAATCGATGCTGTGGATTGACGGGCTACAGCTTCACCGCCCCTGCCTGAGCAGAAGCGGTGTAAAGCTAAAACATTAATCTACCAGCAGACGCAGCATACGGCGCAGCGGTTCGGCAGCGCCCCACAGCAGCTGGTCGCCGACGGTGAAGGCAGAAAGATACTCTGGCCCCATATTCAGCTTACGCAGGCGCCCTACCGGCGTTTTCAGCGTACCGGTTACTGCCGCAGGCGTCAGCTCACGCATCGTCAGTTCGCGGTCGTTCGGCACAACGTTGACCCACTCATTGTGTGAAGCCAGCAGCTGTTCGATTTCGTTTAGCGGCACGTCTTTTTTCAGTTTCAGCGTAAAGGCCTGGCTATGGCAGCGCAGCGCACCCACGCGCACGCACAAACCATCAACCGGGATGGTGTTAGCCGTTTGCAGAATCTTGTTGGTTTCCGCCTGGCCTTTCCACTCTTCACGGCTCTGGCCGTTTTCCAGCTGCTTATCGATCCAGGGGATCAGACTGCCCGCCAGCGGTACGCCGAAGTTGTCCGTCGGCAGTACGCCGCTACGGCTCATTTCAGTGACCTTACGTTCAATGTCCAGGATGGCTGAAGCCGGGTTTTGCAGCTCTTTTGCCACGCCATCGTGCAGCATGCCCATTTGTGCCAGCAGCTCACGCATATGGCGAGCACCGCCGCCGGAAGCCGCCTGATAGGTGGCAACGGAAGCCCATTCAACCAGATCGTGAGCAAACAGGCCGCCCAGCGACATCAGCATCAGGCTGACGGTACAGTTCCCGCCAACAAACGTATTAATGCCTTTATTCAGCCCCTGGTGGATGACGTGGTGGTTAACCGGATCGAGGATGATCAGCGCGTCATCCTGCATACGCAGCGTTGATGCCGCATCGATCCAGTAGCCCTTCCAGCCTGCCGCACGCAGTTTAGGGTAGATATCGGAGGTATAATCGCCGCCCTGGCAGGTGATAATGATATCAAGAGCTTTCAGGGCGTCGATATTATAAGCATCCTGCAACACGCCGGAAGCCTGCCCGCCAAACGCCGGAGCGGCCTGCCCGTGCTGAGAGGTAGAGAAAAACACCGGGCGGATTACGTCAAAATCACGCTCTTCCACCATGCGCTGCATCAGCACAGAACCGACCATGCCACGCCAACCAATTAAGCCTACTGATTTCATGTTTCACCTGCTCCAGGGTACTTTGCCTTGCCATCGTGTTTTTCTGGCAGCGCTCGCCGCTTTTACCTGTTTCAACCAGGCTACAATGGCGGCATGCCAGGGAAAGCGAAACGGCGGGCAGTTATGCCTGGCCTGTTAAAGTAAAAGTGATAAGAATTAGATCTGATGAACACCTTACAAAATGCTGCAAAAGTGGCAAGTGAATTAAATCGATTGCCGCCCCTTTTTTAGCAGTGCTGCTTATAACCGACAGTTAATCGCACAACCAGGGAAGCCTGACCATGACTGAAATGATCTCGGCCACAGTATTATTGTTGTTAATTATGGATCCACTGGGCAATCTGCCGATTTTTATGTCGGTTTTAAAGCATCTGGAGCCGAAACGTCGCCGGGTGGTGCTGATCCGCGAAATGCTGATTGCGCTGGTGATCATGCTGCTTTTTCTGTTCGCGGGCGAGAAAATTCTTGCCTTCCTCAACCTGCGTACTGAAACCGTCTCGATTTCCGGTGGGATCATCCTGTTCCTGATCGCGATAAAAATGATTTTTCCGTCACAGGAGAGCAGCAGCAGCGGACTACCCGCCGGAGAAGAACCGTTTCTGGTGCCGTTAGCCATTCCGCTGGTCGCCGGTCCTTCACTGCTGGCCACCTTAATGCTGCTGTCGCATCAGTATCCCGATCAACTTACCCATCTGGTGGGCGCATTGCTGATTGCCTGGGGCGCAACGGTGACCATCCTGCTGCTTTCCGGTCTGTTTCTGCGGCTGCTGGGTGAGAAAGGCGTCAACGCGCTGGAGCGGCTGATGGGGTTGATTTTGATTATGCTGGCGACCCAGATGTTCCTTGATGGGATCCGGGCTTATTTGAAGTTTTAAGCTGTCAGTGAAGAAGATTAAAAGAGAAAGACGGGCAGAGGTCATCTGCCCGTCAGGCTCAAACGCATTAAGACAGCAGCTCAAACGCTACCATGCCGACAAGTGCGCCGGTGGTGCCGAGAATGGTCTCCATCATCGTCCAGGTTTTCAGCGTTTGCCCTTCCGTTGCGCCGGTAAAACGGCCAAACAGCCAGAAGCCCGCATCGTTAACATGACTGAAGATAATCGAGCCGCCCGCGATACAGATAGATAACGCGGCCATCTGCGCGCCTGAATAATGCAGCGGTTCAATAACCGGCATAATCAGGCCAACCGCGGTCAGACAGGCAACCGTGGCCGAACCCTGAATGATGCGCACGGCACCGGCCAGGATAAAGCACGCCAGCGCCACCGGCAGGCCCGCGCCCGTCAGCGCATGACCCAACGCCGGACCCACGCCAGAATCCACCAGCACCTGCTTAAAGACCCCGCCCGCACCGATAACCAGCAGGATAATACCCGCAGGCTGCAATGCGCTGCCGCAAATCTGCATTACGCGCTCTTTATCCATTCCCTGACGGTAGGCCAGACCATAGATAGCCACCAGACAGGCCAGCAGGATGGCAATAAACGGATGGCCAATAAACTCCAGCCACTCGTACAGCGTTGTGCCTTCAGTAGCAAAGCGCGCACCGATGGTTTTCAGCCCAACCAGCACCAGCGGGAAGAGGATCAGCGACAGACTGAAGCCAAAAGACGGCAGTTTGCTCTCCTCAAATTCAGGATGATTGGTTTCTGTCGGCAGGGTAAATTCGACATGGCGGCTGATAAAGTTACCGAACAGCGGACCGGCAATCAGCATGCTTGGGATCGCCGCGCACAGGCCGAGAACGATCATCCAGCCAAAATCGACATGCATCTGCGAAGCCAGCAGCATCGGCGCAGGTCCCGGCAGCAGGAAAGCCGCCGCGGCCGCGACGCCTGCAAACAGGGGGATCACCAGCTTCACCAGATTGTCGCCAGTACGGCGTGCCACGGCAAAAGCAATGCTGATCAGCAGAACCACGGCCACTTCAAAAAACAGCGGCAGTGCGCAGATTAAACCGGCGATGCCCATAGCGTAATGCGCCCGGCTTTCACCAAAAGTTCTCAACATCTTGATGGCAATCTGATCGACCGCACCGGTCTCATGCAGGATTTTGCCGAACATGGCGCCAAGCGCGACCACCACGGCTAAAAACCCCAGCGTACCGCCCATGCCTTTCTGCATGGTGTCAGCAATTTTATCGAGCGGCATGCCGGAGAAAATACCGGCGCCGACAGAAACCAGCATCAGTGCCAGAAAGGCATGCATACGTGCTTTCATAACAAGGAACAGCAGCAGTAATACGGATCCTGCTGCGGTTAATACCAGTGTTGCAGTAGCCATACACCCAACTTATTTTTTTATCGCACCTTCGATGGTGGCGATGGTGGCAGCCACAACCTCATCCAGCGTCTGATTAATATCCACGACTAACACATCGTCCTCGTCACTACCCGGTTCCTGTAACGTTTCGAACTGCGTCACCAACATCTGCGGCTTGAAGAAGTGCCCTTTGCGCGCGCGCAGACGAGACTCGATAGTGTCGAAATCACCCTTCAGGTAAACAAATGACAGGTTATCGTTGCCCTCGCGCAGAATGTCGCGATAGCTCTGCTTCAGCGAGGAGCAGACGATCAGCGAAACCTGGTTGGTTCGCTGCATGGCAAAAGCGGCATCGTTAATCGCTTTCAGCCAGGGTTTACGATCGTCGTCGTTCAGCGGGTGGCCTTCCGCCATTTTGTTGATATTGGCTCGCGGGTGGAGGAAATCGCCATCCAGGAAAGCGGCTTTTAAGTGATAAGCTACCGCGTTAGCAACGGCGGATTTGCCGCTGCCGGATACGCCCATCAGCACGAAAACGTGGTTGGACGGAAGAGATGTAGTCATGATATTCACTCCGGCGGAAGAGGCTTTGATTGTGCCCGTTTCATTGTTAGCGTTACGTTGTTATCGGTAACATTGTCTGGACGCCCATGGAGTATGGCAACAGCTGGCGAGGAAAAAGCTGGTAAATGTGAAGTGGTTCATAAAAATGACAGATTCAGAGTGCGAGTGGCACAAAGGGTCAAATTAGCCGCGTTGTGCGTTATCTCTGAACCCGTCATGCGAGCTCGCTAACGCTAAAAATTCAGATGCTCCCGCCTTCGGAAATCGTAAACCCAACGTCGATCTGCTGCGATCCCGTCTGTTCTCCGCGAATCCTCGCCAACAAAAGCGTGGCGGAAACCTGCCCCATTTTTTCACGCGGCGTCAAGACCGTTGCCAGCGCCGGCGTCACAACCTGCGTAATATCATGACCGTGGAAACCAGCAATCGCGATGTCATCCGGCACCCGCAGTCCCCGACGCTGACACTCAAACATCGCGCCGATGGCAAGGTCATCGTTGGTACAGAACAGGCTGTCGGTGTCGGGATAGCGCTCAAGCGCTAATTGCAGCAGCGTGCCACCCATTGAAAATGACGAGGCTTCTTCCATCATAATGCTGCGTGGTTGCAGGTTCGCTTCACGCATCGCCTGCTCGTAACCCTGATGCTTCAACAGAGTACGCTCATCAAGGCGTGCGCCAAGATAGACCGTTCGCCGATGGCCTTTTTTCAAAATGGCATGGGTCATCTGACGTGCGGCTTCGACGTTATTAAAGCCGACGGCGAGATCCAGACAAGGAGAAACGCAGTCCATCATTTCCAGCACCGGGATACCTGCGGTTTCAATCATGCGCAGGCTGGCAGGCGTATGGGTCCGTTCGGTCAGGATCAGGCCATCAATGTTCCAGCCCAGCAGCGAACGCATCTGCAACTCTTCTTTTTCGGCGCTGTAGCCAAAATGGCCCAGCATGGTTTGATAGCCCGCCGCATCGGTAACGGCTTCGATACCTCGCAGCACATCGGCAAAAACCTGATTGGTCAGTGAGGGCAGCAGCACGCCAATGGCGCGACTGGTCGCATTCGATAAAATATCGGGAGCACGATTGGGAATGTAACCCAGCTCATCCAGCGCGTCAGCGATACGGCTCTGTAGAGCTACAGAGACCTGATCGGGGTTGCGCAGATAGCGGCTGACGGTCATTTTGGTTATGCCCACACGATCGGCAACATCCTGTAAAACCGGCCTTTTCTTCTTCATCGTTTGACAGTGTCATGAGGGGAGATGGGAAGAGTGTAACAAAAATGACGCCTAAACGGTGAAGGGTGCGGAAAACCGCACCCGAAGTCACTTAAACCGGCGGCAGATCAAACAGCAGAATTTCGCTGTCGCTGGCAGCAGTAATATCCAGTTTTGCCTCATCCCAGATGGCAAAAGCATCGCTGGTGCCAGCCTGCTCACCGTTGACAGTCACGTCGCCTTTCACGACCTGAATCCAGATCCGACGGCCTGCGTCCACGTCAACTGCACCCTGCTCGCCCGGTTTCAGCGCCCAGCGAGACAGTGTCATGTCCTGATACACTTTCAGCGATCCGTCACGGGCATCGGGCGACAGCACCAGCTGGCGACCCTGAACGTCATCAAAACGACGCTGATCGTAGCGCGGCGTGATGCCATTTTTTTCTGGAATAATCCAGATCTGATACAGGTGCAGCGGCACTTCTTTACTGGCATTGTATTCCGAGTGACGCACACCGGTACCGGCGCTCATAATCTGGAATTCACCGGCCGGGATCTGCTCTTTGTTTCCCATGCTGTCCTCATGCTCCACCGTACCGGAGAGCACGTAAGTCAGAATTTCCATATCTTTATGGGGATGGGTGCCGAAGCCCTGGCCTGCATCGATCACATCTTCGTTAATCACTCGCAGCGCCGAAAAACCCATAAAGTTGGCGTCGTAGTAGTTAGCGAAGGAGAACGTATGCCAGCTGTCCAGCCAGCCGTGATTAGCATGACCGCGATCTTGTGCTTTGCGTAAGTAAATCATATTCAATCCTCCTCAACGTTTTCACATAGTCTGGACCGGTTCTGAGGGGGAAGATAGCGGAGAAAACTGTCTCCTCTGTTCAAATTATTCGACAGACAAAACGGCAGGAAGAAATCGCAGGCAAAAAAAAAGCCAGCACCCGAGCTGGCTAAAATAATACTGGAAGCAATGTGAGCAATGTCGTGCTTTTTCGTCTGGTCCGTGAAGCCCATGTCGAAAACGCATGACAATAATAATCATTATCATTCTCACTTGTAAAGTTTTTCCTGCCATTTTTTTGCTTGATTTTACAACAAAAGCCCATGATCTTAAGAAGGATTCCCATCAACAGGAGAGTAAAGATGAGTGAAATAGTGATACGTCATGCCGTCCCGGAAGATGCCGCTGCCATGCACCGGATCCTTAGCCAGCCGGAAACCTATGCCGATACGCTACAAATCCCTCATCCCTCTCTCCCGCTCCTCCAGGAACGTTTTGCGAACGTGTCTGCGGGCAGGCAGCGGCTGGTTGCCTGTATTGAAGGAGAAATGGTAGGCGAAATGTACCTGGAGGTCAGCGATCGCGCACGCCGCCGCCATACCGCCACGTTTGGTCTGTGCGTAGACTGCAACTATCGCGGCCGCGGCGTTGCTTCTGCATTGATGCAGGAGATGATTAACCTTTGCGATAACTGGCTAAGCGTCGAACGCATTGAGCTAACGGTTTTTGCCGACAACGAGCGCGCAATCCGGCTCTATCAACGTTTTGGTTTTGAAACCGAAGGCCTGGCAAAAGGGTTTGCAACACGTAACGGCAGGAAAGTTGATGCGCTGTATATGGCGCGACTGAGAGCAACGCAGATTGATAGCGTCGGAAATAATCCATTCCCTGCAGGATCGGGAGTTTGTACCGGCGGCTACTAACGCTAAATATCAATCATAGCCTAAGGCATTCCTGATAAAAGGAATGCCTTTTAGTCACGACTTAATTTAGCGCTGTCGTCGTACTAATACCCTGCCGTCAGATCGTCAATCGAACGCGGATCTGAAGCGCCATACAGCATGCCGTCCGGGCCAATCATAATACTCTGCGTGCTGCCCATAGCTGGCAGAACCTTCACATGCTGACCTTTTGCTTCCAGCCGTTGCAACGTGTCCGGACTGAAGCCTTTCTCCACGCGAAGCTGATCCGGTAGCCACTGGTGATGGAAACGCGGTGCATTGGTCGCTTCGGCGACGTTCATCCCGAAATCAATGCTGTTAACCACCATTTGCAGCACGGTAGTAATAATTCGGCTGCCGCCGGGACTGCCCGTCACCAGCCAGGTTTTGCCATCCTTCGCCACGATGGTCGGTGACATAGAGGAAAGCGGACGCTTATAAGGCTGCACCGCATTCGCTTCGCCGCCGACCAGACCGTAAATATTTGGCGTACCGGGCTTGGCGGAGAAATCGTCCATCTCGTTATTCATCAGGATGCCGCTGTTGCCGGCCACAATACCGCTGCCAAAATAGGTGTTCAGCGTGTAGGTGACAGCCACCGCGTTGCCCTGCTTATCCACCACCGAGAAATGCGTGGTCTGGTTGCTTTCATAAGGCTCCAGCTTGCCCGGCTTAATTTCGCTGGAAGGGCGTGCTTTATTGACGTCGATCTGCTGCGCCAGCGTTTTGGCGTAGGCTTTGCTGGTCAGCGCCTGCGACGGCACCTTCACAAAATCCGGATCGCCGAGATATTCAGAACGGTCGGCATAGGCATATTTTTCCGCTTCCGCCATCACCTGCATCGCGTCCGCGCTGCCGAAACCCATTTTAGCCAGATCGAAGTTTTCCAGGATATTAAGGATTTCCACAATGTGGATCCCGCCGGAGGAGGGCGGCGGCATGGAAAAGACTTCATAGCCGCGATAGGTTCCGCTAACGGGTTTACGCTCTACGGCTTTGTAATTCGCCAGATCCGCTTTATCGATCAGACCACCGTTTGCCGCCATCTCTTGCGCAATTTGATCGGCGATTTCCCCTTTGTAAAACGCATCCGGCCCCTGTCTGGCGATTAAGCTCAGGCTGTGCGCCAGATTACGCTGTACCAGCTTTTCGCCCCGGGCATAGGGCGCGCCATCCTGCTTATAGAAAATGGCCTTGCTGTTGGGATGATTGACCAACACTTCCTTGCCGTAAACGTTCAGATCGTCGGCCAGCGCTTCGTTAACCACAAACCCTTTCTCTGCCAGTTTCTGCGCGGGAGCGATCAGCTGGCCAGGCGGCATTGTGCCGTATTCTTTGTTAGCCAGCGCAAAACCGGCCACGGTGCCGGGCACGCCGGAAGCCAGATGAGAAGTCAGCGATTTTTTGCTGTCGGCATTGCCTGCGGCATCCAGAAACATATTGCGGCTGGCTCTGGTTGGGGCCATCTCACGGAAATCGATGGCGGTAGTGCGCCCGGAAGCGGTGCGGATCATCATAAAGCCGCCGCCGCCCAGATTGCCGGCTTGCGGATGTGTCACCGCCAGCGCGTAGCCGACGGCAATCGCCGCATCGACCGCGTTACCGCCCTGCTTGAGAATGTCGACACCAACCTGAGTGGCCAGCGCATCAACGGAAGAAACCATGCCATGCTGCTCTTTTACCGGATGAAAAGTATCCGCTCCTACGCCATACGAAATCGGTGGCGCAGTGGGTGCTGCGGTGGCTCCCTGCCATAAAAGCAGCCCTGCCATCAGCGACCCTGCAAACCGCCCTATCCTGACCTGTCCAGCCATGTTCACCTCTTATTAATATTATTTACGTTTGTTTACCGCATCTAACTATGTACGAAATAAGACAAAAGGCGAGATGTTAAGCAAATTTCAGATTACTGATAAAGCCGGACAGGTGGCGCTGGCATACACTTATGTCACAGCAACATGGAGGATAATTTATGAAATGGTTACTCGTTTGTGCCGTACTGGTGCCGCTGAGCGGCATGGCAAAGATGTTGAATAATAACGATGCAAACCAGCCGGGTTATAATCCGAGCACGCAACGGATGCAGCAGCAAATGCAGACGCAACAAACCCAGCAGAAACTGCAACTGCAACAACAGCAGCAACAGCAGAGCCAGGATTTACAGCGTAAAGTTCAGGAGCAGCGCAACAGCGCCTCAACGCGCGTATTGCAATCGCAGCCCGGCAGCAACAACACGCCACCGGTCCAGCAAAACAATAATTAATCAAACGGCCTGCGGCGCTTCCCGGCTACCGCAGGCCGCTTTTTCGTTATCCACGTCAGCTAAAATCAGGGCCAATAATATCGATACGATCGGTACAGATCGCATCAACGCCCCACGCCAGCAGTTCCCTTGCCCGCGCCGGGCTGTTTACCGTATAAACCAGAATCCGCAATCCGGCTGCTTTCAGCTGGCTGATCCGCTCTTGATTCAATACCTTATGATTAAAATGCACCGACACGCAGGCAAGCCGATCGGTCATCTGCTGCCAGTCGTCATGCCATTCGTGCAGTAACAGGCCGCGCGGCAATTCAGGGGCGGCCTGCATCGCCGCTTCCAGCGCGATAACAGAGAACGATGACAGCAACGGCGCAGGCTGGTTTTGCCAAAGTTCCCGGGCGGCCAGCGCCACAACGCGGCCCGTTTCCGCTTCAAGCCCGGTAGTTGGCTTGATCTCAATGTTCGCCATCAGCGAATAGCCAGCACAGCGCTGGGCCACCTGTGACAGCAGCGGCAGTCGCTCACCGGCAAAATCGTTACCGAACCAGCCGCCTGCATCCAGCTGCAACAGTTTTTCCCAGGGCAGCAGACCAGCAATCCCCCAGCCATTACTGGTCCTGTCCAGCGTATCGTCGTGCAGCAGGAAGATTTCGCCATCGCTGGAGAGCTTCACGTCAAACTCAATCATTTTATGGCCCAGTTCCGCGCCGGTATCGATACCAGCAAGCGTATTTTCTGGTGCCAGTTTGCCGCCGCCGCGATGCGCGACGATGGCGGGATAAGGCCAGGCGTTATCAGTCATTCGAGCCGTTGTCCGTTATGGGTGTCAAAAAAGTGTAGCGAGTCCGGGGGGAAATGCAGCCACAGCGTGCTGCCAATCGCCGGTCGTTCGACATGCGGCAGGCGCACCACCACGCCGCTGTTGCCCCACTTGCCGTGAGCCAGGTTGTCCGCACCCAGCATCTCCAGCGTGTCGACCACCAGCGGCAGTGCGCCAGGCTGGGCAGAAAGCGTAATATGCTCCGGGCGGATGCCAAGCGTCAATGCTCGCCCGGCCCAGTGCGGTTTGGCCTGAGGCAATGGAAGCGTGAAGCGATCCGTCAGTGCAAGACGCGTCCCGTCACTATTCAGCTCGCCTTCCAGCAAATTCATGGCGGGCGCGCCGATAAAACTGGCAACAAAACGCGTGGCGGGCCGCTCATAAATGTCAACAGGCGTGCCTAACTGTTCCAGCATACCCTTATTCATCACCATTACGCGTTGCGCCAGCGTCATCGCTTCGACCTGGTCATGCGTCACATACAGGCTGGTGGTTTTCAGGCGGCGATGGAGCTGCTGCAATTCAAGGCGCATCTGTACGCGTAGTCGCGCATCAAGGTTGGAAAGCGGCTCGTCAAACAGAAAAACGGCGGGCTCCCGCACAATCGCGCGTCCCATTGCTACTCGCTGGCGTTGCCCACCAGAAAGCTCACGCGGGCGGCGATGCAGCAACGCTTCCAGCTCAAGGCTTTTTGCCGCTTCCTGAACCCGCTGGCGGATATGCGCTTTTCCCATACCGCGAATTTTAAGGCCATAGGCCATATTCTGCTCTACGCTCATGTGTGGATAGAGCGCGTAATTTTGAAAGACCATCGCGATGCCGCGATCTTTCGGTTCCAGATCGGTCACACGCTGGCTATCGATATAAATATCGCCGCCGCTGACCTGCTCCAGCCCGGCAACCATCCGCAACAGCGTGGATTTCCCGCAGCCCGACGGCCCGACCATCACCATAAATTCGCCATCGTGAATATCGACATCCAGTGGCGCAATGATCTGGTTTTTGCCGTCATAGGATTTACTCACCGCCTGAAATTTTACGCCTGCCATTTTATTTCTCGCTCTCTACCAGCCCGCGAACAAAGGCGCGCTGCATAATTAAAACGATGGCCACCGGCGGCAGCATGGTCAGCAGCATGGCCGTCATAACCAGATTCCACTGCGTGGAGCCGTCACCGTTGCCAATCATGCTGCGAATGCCTGCCACAGCGGTGCCCAGCCCGGTATCGTTGATGATTAACAGCGGCCATAAATACTGATTCCAGCCGTAGATAAAGGTGATCACAAACAGCGCGGCCAGATTGGTTTTCGACAGCGGCAGCACGATATCCCGAAAGAAACGCACCGGCCCGGCGCCATCGATACGTGCCGCTTCGATCAGCTCATCGGGTAGCGTCATAAAAAACTGGCGAAACAGGAAGGTGGCGGTGGCGGAAGCCATCAGCGGCAGCGTCAGGCCACTGTAGCTGTCGGTCATATTCAGCGTGGAAATCACCTCAACGGTCGGGAAAATACGCACTTCAACCGGCAGCATCAGGGTGATAAAAATCAGCCAGAAGCAGAGTCCACGCAGCGGAAAACGAAACCACACCAGCGCGAAAGCCGACAGGATCGACACCGAGATTTTTCCAACCGTAATGCTCAGCGCCATGATCAAACTGTTCAGCAGCATCACGCCAAAAGGTGCGCTGTTCTGCGCCACCCCGTGTTGCCAGATGGTGGCAATATTGTCCCACAGTGAATGGCCGGGGATCAGCGTCATGGGAGCCTGAAACACTTCACTGTTATTCAGCGTGGCGGCCACAAAAGCGACATAAAGCGGAAACAGTACCGTCAAAATGCCTAAACCCAGCATGATATGACTGAAAATATCCAGCCCGCGTCGGTTCTCGATCATTGGTAGCGCACCCTTTTTTCGACGTAGCGAAACTGAATCACCGTCAGGATAATGACCAGCACCATCAGCACCACTGACTGTGCCGAGGAAGATGAGAGATCCAGACCGGCAAAGCCTTCACGGTAAATTTTATAAATTAGCGTGGTGGTGGATTGCACCGGCCCGCCGCCCGTTGCCGCATCGATAACCGGGAAGGTATCGAAGAAGGCATATACCAGGTTAACAACCATAAGGAAGAAGCCGACAGGGGTAATCAGCGGCAGCGACAGCTGGAAAAAACGTCGCACCGGACCTGCGCCGTCGATTGCGGCGGCTTCGGTCAGCGATTTAGGAATCGATTGCAGTGCGGCGAAGAAAAACAAAAAGTTATAGCTCATCTGTTGCCAAATGGACGCGATCACCACCAGCACCATTGCCTGCCCGCTGTTTTGCGCATGGTTCCAGCTGTAGCCGATCCAGCCAAGGAAATGGGTAATCAAACCCAGGCCGGGACTAAACAAAAACATCCACAGTACGGCAGCCACCGCGGGTGCTACGGCATAAGGCAGTAAAAACAGCGTTTGATAAAAGCGCTTCAGCCGCAGCACATAATCGACCAGCGCGGCAAAAAAAAGTGAGACCACCAGGCCGATTACCGTAACCAGCCCGCTAAAAATCAGCGTGGTCCAGAAGGAATCAAGATAATACTCATCACCCACCAGCCGCCTGAAGTTTTCCAGCCCGACAAAGGTGCTGGAGAGGCCGAAGGGATCGACGCTCTGCACCGAGTACCACAAGGCTTCGCCTGCTGGCCAGAGGAAAAAGACCGCGGTAATCAGCAATTGCGGCAGTAGCAGTACATAAGGCAGCCAACGCGAGCGGAAAACGGGACGTGAAGAAGACATAAAATCGCTTTGAACCTGCAAAAAGTTTGAGGGGGTGAAAAGCGGGACAGTAACAACGGCCCCGCCTGACGGCTCTCTTTCAGACTGCTGACAAACCCGAAGCGAAGGGAGCATATGCCCGGCGCAAAGCAGCACGGGCCATGGTCGGCCCATGCTGAGCTACCCTGGACGGCGCTTTTTGCATTTTTGCGGAGCGTGCAGGCTCCCTGAGCCTGCACGTTGTCAACAATCTCCTCATTTACTGCTTCGCCGTCTGCTCAAAGCGACGCAGCAATACATTGCCTCGCGTTACGGCACTGTCCAGCGCCGCCTGCGGCGTTTTTTTACCGGTCCAGACGCCTTCCAGCTCTTCATCGATGATGGTGCGGATCTGCGGCATATTGCCCAGCCGCATGCCTTTGGTGAACGGCAACGGCGGTTTGTTTAGCATCTGGCGGGTTGCCGTATCAGCCCCCGGATTTTTATCGTAAAAGCCCTGCTGGCGGGTCAGCTCATAAGCGGCGGTAGTAATCGGCAGATAGCCCGTTTTTTGGTGCCACTCGGCGGCAATTTCAGGCTGAGCGAGGAACTGCATAAACTCCGCCACGCCTTTATAGGTCGCTGCATCTTTGCCCTTCATTACCCACAGGCTTGCGCCACCGATCATGGCGTTTTGCGGCGCGTTCGGCACGCTGGCGTCATAAGGCATCATGCCTACGCCATAGTTAAATTTGGCATAGTGACGAATATCGGCCAGCGAGCCAGAAGAAGCGGTCGTGATACCACAGTCCCCGTTGTAGAACTTGGCTGTAGATTCATCTTTGCGGCCAAAGTAGGTGAAATCGCCTTTCTGGTTCATCTGTTGCAGCATCTGAATGTGCGCAACCTGAGTGGGTTTATTGAATTCCAGCGCCGCATCGGTGCCGTCAAAGCCATTGTTTTTGGTCGCGACGGGCAGAGCGTGCCAGGCGCTGAAGTTTTCAATCTGGATCCAGCCCTGCCAGCCGCTGGCATAGCCACATTTCATGCCCGCTTTACGCAGCGCCGCCGCGTCTTTTTCCAGCTGCTGCCAGGTTTTTGGCGGCTCATCCGGGTTCAGACCGGCTTTTTTAAAGGCGTCTTTGTTGTAATAAAGCACCGGCGTGGAGCTGTTGAAAGGCTGAGAGATCAGGTGGCCGGTTTTGGAGTCGCTGTAGTAGCCGGAAACCGTGGGAACAAATTGTTTTTCATCAAAAGCTATGCCCGCCGTTTTAAACACGTCATACACCGGCACAATCGCTTTTGAAGCCATCATGGTTGCCGTTCCCACTTCATAAACCTGAAGAATGGCTGGCGCTTTGCCGGAACGCACGGCTGCAATCCCCGCCGCCAGGCTCTGCTCGTAGTTACCTTTATAGGTCGGCACGATTTTGTAATCCGGATGCGATTCGTTAAAGCGCTGGGCCAGAGAATTCACCTCAACGCCCAGCTCGCCCTCCATGGAGTGCCAGAACGGAATATCGGTCGCCGCCAGCGCATGGCCGCTGAAAGCCAGTCCCAGTACGACTGCGGTGTGACGAAGTGAGAACGATGACATATCGGTTTCCTGTGCCTGGTGTAATTCGCGTAAAAACGCGCAAGGTTGTCCGGCAAGAAACATGACATGTAAAAATGACGGAAATATAACGGTTAGAAGACGGTATGATGACAGGCGGGTGACAAGCGGGTTTTATGATGAATTTTTACTGGCTTACAAGCTGTCCGGGGCCATGACAAACCGGCCCCGGACACGAAAACTTATCCTCCCAGATAGGCGCTTCGTACCGCTTCGTTCGCCAACAGCGCTTCGCCGGTATCCTCTAACACCACGTGACCGTTTTCCAACACGTAGCCACGATCGGCCAGTTTCAGTGCCTGGTTCGCATTCTGCTCCACGAGGAAAATGGTCATTCCTTCCTGACGCAGCTGTTCGATTGTGTCAAAGATCTGCTGAATGATAATTGGCGCGAGGCCGAGCGAAGGTTCATCCAGCAGCAACAGGCGCGGCTGGCTCATCAGTGCACGGCCTATCGCCAGCATCTGTTGTTCCCCGCCAGACATTGTCCCGGCACGCTGAATACGGCGCTCATAGAGACGCGGGAAAAGCGCGTACACCCGCTTGATGCGCGTTTGAAACTGCTGGCGATCGGCAAAAAAGCCGCCCATTGCCAGATTCTCATCCACCGTCATGCGCGAGAATACGCGTCGCCCTTCCGGCACAATGGCGATGGCTTCACGCATAATGCGCGCGGTTTGCCAGTCGGTAATGATTTTGCCATCAAACGAAATGGTTCCCTGAGTGGCGCGGGGTTCACCACACAGCGTGCCCAAAATAGTGGTTTTACCGGCACCGTTCGCGCCAATCAGCGTCACAATCTCGCCCTGATTGATGTGCAGGCTGACGTTGTGTAGCGCCTGAATCTTGCCGTAATGCGCGCTGACGTTTTGCAGAGAAAGCATCGGGTTCATCTTAGGCTTCTCCTAAATAAGCGCGGATCACGTCCGGGTTATTACGGATCTCTTCCGGCGTCCCGCTGGCCAGCGGCGTGCCCTGGTTAACCACGTAAATACGGTCAGAAATACCCATTACCAGTTTCATATCATGCTCAATCAGCAGTACCGAGACCTTGTGCTGGCCTCGTAGCTCGGCGATCAGCTCGTCAAGCTCCTGCGTTTCTTTTGGGTTAAGCCCGGCGGCAGGTTCATCGAGCATCAGGATTTCTGGCCTTGTCACCATACAGCGGGCAATTTCAAGCCGCCGCTGCTGACCGTAGGCCAGGTTGCCCGCCTGCCGGTTGGCCATTTCAAGCAGGCCAACGCGCTCCAGCCAGCCCGCGGCCCGGTCCAGCGCTTCGCTTTCCGCTTTACGGAAGCCCGGCGTCTTTAACAGACCGGCAAACACGCCGCTTTTCAGATGCTGATGCTGCGCCACCAGCAGGTTTTCAATCACCGTCATCTCACGGAACAGACGAACGTGCTGGAAGGTCCGCACAATGCCCATTCGCGCAATCTTCTGACCCGGCAAACCGGCAAGCTGCCGATCCCGCAGCTGGATGCTGCCGCCGGTCGGACGGTAAAAGCCGGTCAGGCAGTTAAACACCGTGGTTTTTCCGGCACCGTTCGGACCAATCAGTGAAACGATCTCCTGCTCATGCAGTTCGAGCGCCACGTTGTTTACGGCAAGCAGCCCGCCAAAGCGCATCATCAGGCCGTTTACGGCGAGTAAAGGCGTCATGACTGCTCTCCTTTTGGCACGCTTTTCAACTTCAAATGCGGACGCTTCATCGGCAGCAGTCCCTGAGGCCGCCAGATCATCATCAGCACCATCAATCCTCCCAGCACCAGCATGCTGTACTCATTCAGGTCACGCATCAGCTCGCGTGAAACAACCAACAACACGGCGGCGAGGATGACCGCAAACTGCGATCCCATGCCGCCCAGCACCACGATTGCCAGCACAAAGGCAGACTCCGCAAAGGTAAAGGATTCCGGACTGACAAAACCCTGGCGTGCGGCAAACAGGCTACCGGCAAAGCCCGCAAAGGCGGCGCTAATGGTGAAAGCCGTCAGCTTAATACGTCTTGGGCTGAGGCCGAGCGAACGGCAGGCGATTTCATCTTCACGAAGCGCTTCCCACGCACGGCCCAGCGGCATACGCAGCAAACGATTAATCACAAACAGCGTAATTACCACCAGCAGCAGCGCCACCATGTAGAGGAAGATAATACGATCGCTGGGATCGTATTTCAGACCAAAGAAGTGGCTGATGGTATCCCAGCCCCCCTCCCGCACGCTGCGGTTAAACTCCAACCCGAACAGCGAGGGTTTCGGGATCTGACTGATCCCGTTCGGTCCGCCGGTGATGGCCGTGTTGTTTAGCAGCAAAATACGGACGATTTCGCCAAAGCCCAGCGTGACGATCGCCAGATAATCACCGCGCAGGCGCAGTACCGGGAAGCCCAGCAGCAGGCCAAACATCGCCGCCACGATACCTGCCAGCGGCAAACATTCCCAAAAGCCCAGACCGAAGTAGTGATTCAGCAGCGCAAAGGTATAGGCACCGATGGCGTAAAAGCCGCCGTAGCCCAGTACCAGCAAGCCAGAAAGCCCAACGACCACGTTCAGCCCGAGGCCGAGCATGACGTAAATCAGCGTCAGCGTGGCAATATCTACCGTGCCGCGTGACACCAAAAATGGCCAGACGGCAGCGGCGACAATCAGCAACAGCAGAAAGAGTTTTTGCTTCGGCGTGGAGCCATCAATGCCCGGCAGGATCAGCGCAGGGCCGGAGATCTTTTTCAGGCCGCGCTGGAAAAGCGGGCGTAATAGCTGGAAGAAAAATACCACGACGCAGCCTGCGGCGATCCAATTCCAGCGGACGCTACCGGCGTTGTTAACCACCAGATGCGTACCGTCCAGATTCAGCCGCATGCCCATAAAGAAAGCCGCCAGCACCACTAACATCAGCGCGGAGACCAGCGCGTTAACCAGGTTGAGATGTTTCATACTTTCTCAACCTCCGGACGCCCCAGGATGCCGGTTGGCATGACTAACAGCACGACAATCAGCAGCGCAAACGAGACCACATCTTTGTATTCCGTGCTCAGATATGCCGACGTCAATGCCTCGGCAATACCCAGGATCAGGCCGCCCAGCATCGCACCAGGAATGCTGCCGATACCGCCAAGTACCGCAGCGGTAAAGGCTTTCATCCCGGCCATAAAGCCGATGTAGGGATTGATTACGCCGTAGAATTGTCCCAGCAGCACCCCTGCAACCGCCGCCATTGCCGCGCCGATCACAAAGGTCAGCGAGATAACGCGATCGGTATTAATACCCAGCAGGCTGGCCATTTTCAGGTCTTCGGCACAGGCACGGCAGGCGCGCCCCATGCGGGAATAGCGAATAAACAGCGTCAGTGCCAGCATCGACAGGAAGGTCACCCCCCAGATAACAACTTGCATCGTTGAAATCGTGGCGGCAAAGCCGTTGCTGACGCCCAGCGTCCACTGGCCTGAAATCAGGCCCGGTAAAGCTAAATCACGCGAACCCTGCGTCAGACTGACGTAGTTTTGCAGGAAGATTGACATGCCGATGGCGGAAATCAGTGCAATCAGGCGCTTGGAAGAACGCACCGGACGATAGGCCACGCGTTCGATACTCCAGCCATAGGCGCTGGCGATCACGATGGCAACAATAAAGCCGGCGGCTATCAGCATCCAGCCAACGTCAATGCCCATCATCATCAGCGCGGCGATGACGATAAACGAGACGTAGCTGCCAATCATATAAACCTCGCCGTGGGCGAAGTTGATCATGCCGATAATGCCGTAGACCATGGTGTAACCAATGGCGATCAGCGCGTAGGTGCTGCCCAACGTCACGCCGTTGAACATTTGTTGCAGAAAATAGAGAAACTGCTCTGACATAACGGGATACCTTACCCTTTTCCGCCCTGGCGGAAAAACTTAGCAATATCAACACGGGCGGAATAAATTCCGTCATGGTGGCCGGTGCCAGCGAACCGGGCAGAATGCATTTCGCCCGGCACGCCCTTTCACTGGTCCGGGCCGTATCCATTCGGCCCGCGAAGATTAAGCGGAACAAACCTGCAAAATGATTATTTTACCGCGGTGGACGATCCGTCGGCATGCCAGGTGAAGATGCCAAACTCAAACCCTTTCAGATCGCCTTTGGCATCCCAGCTCAAATCGCCCATCACCGTTGGCACCGGCGCGCCTTCTTTCAGGTTTTTGACAATCTCTTCCGGCTCTGCGCTTTTACTGCGCTCCATACCGAGGGTCAAAGATTGCAACGCAGCATAGGTGGTCCAGACAAAAGGCCCGGTCGGATCGAGTTTTTTCGCCTTCAACGCATCAACAATCGGTTTGTTGGCCGGCACCTGATCGTAGCGCTTCGGCAGCGTCACCAGCATGCCTTCTGAAGCCGCACCGGCAATGTTAGACAGCGATGAGTTGCCTACGCCTTCTGGTCCCATAAAGCCAGTTTTCAGGCCTGCTGCACGAGACTGGCGCAGGATCTGCCCCATTTCCGGGTAGTAACCGCCAAAATAGACGAAATCGACGTTCTCTTTCTTCAGGCGGGCCACCAGCGTGGAGAAATCTTTATCACCTGCGGTGACGCCCTCAAACAGCACAACGTTGCCACCCGATTTTTTCAGGCTGTCCTGCACGGAACGCGCCAGACCTTCGCCGTACTGTTGCTTGTCATGGATGACCGCAATACGCTGAGGTTTGATGTTGCTAAGAATATATTTTGCGGCGGTCGGCCCCTGATCGGAGTCCAGGCCGGTGGTACGCATGATCATCTTGTAACCACGCGTGGTCAGATCGGCATTGGTCGCCGCTGGGGTGATCATCAGTACGCCTTCGTCTTCATAAATATCTGAAGCGGGCTGGGTTGAGGAGGAGCAGAGGTGGCCAATCACATAGCGGATGCCGTCATTAATGACTTTGTTCGCTACCGCCACGGCCTGTTTAGGATCGCAGGCATCATCGTATTCGACGCCAACCAGCTTATCGCCATTGATGCCGCCTTTGGCATTGATATCGGCGATCGCCTGTTTTGCGCCGGTGAATTCCATATCGCCATATTGCGCAACCGGGCCGGACATCGCACCGACGATGGCAATCTTGATCTCTTTCGCCAGGGCGGCATGGCTCAACGCTAATGCCACGCAGCCTGCCAGGAAAGCGCTACCTTTACTCATTTTCATCCGTACTACCCCATCAGTTGTGTTTGCGTTTTTATACTGTGCTCCCCGGATAAAACCTATTCAGAATAATGGGTTAGCGGGTATCACAGCCTTTTTTAGTAATAAGGCTTTATTTTTCATGCCATTAAACAGGAATTTTCTTCTGTAAATCAACTGACACATTGTGATATCACCGCCCGAATCAGGATAAACAACTGGCATTAATGGTGGCTTTTTCAGCGCTTCGCCAGCGGGATCTGCTGCCTTTTTGCACTCCATTCAGTGTTTATCTTTAACTTTAATCGTCGATTGGGCAGATTGCTTCGTTTTCGAACAAAAAAGTTCTGCGTCCGTTTCTGGGTAATTTCGCTACAATATGCCTTTCGCATCAGTCCGGTAGCCTTTATGAAACTCACCATCCTACGATTGCAGCACCTCACCGCTCAGGATCGCCTCGATCTGGCAAAAATCTGGCCCGATGCCGATATAACGGCTTTGGAAAAGAGTCTGGATGAGCATCACCAGCTGTATGCAGCAAAATTCAATGACCGCCTGCTGGCCGCGGTAAAGGTTCATCTGCATGGCACGCAGGGGCAGCTGGAAGCGTTTATGGTGCGGGAAGTGACAAGACGCCGTGGTGTGGGAAGTTATTTACTGGAAGAAGTGCTGACGCAAAACGCGGCAATTACGCACTGGTGGATGGCGGATAGCGGCGATAAAGATCCTCAGGCGCTGGCGATTTTTATGCAAAAACACCGTTTTATTGCTCAACCTGGCGGTTGGGCTTACCAACAGCCGTAACGAGCTGGCGGGCTGCCCGCGACGGCAAGGAAAACAGATTAACTGAGCTGGCGGGTTGTCAGCGATTGCGTGGAAGACAGAGCATTGGGGCGATTGAGCGGCAACGGTTGCGAGAAAGCCAGAACCTCGGCGCGATTGGGCGTGCAACGTTTGCCCGGTTTCAGAAACAGAAAAGGCGACCCGAGGTCGCCTTTTCTTATGACTGCTGTGATTTACGCTTCAATCGCCACACGCAGTTTTTTCATCGCATTCTTTTCTAACTGACGTACACGTTCTGCGGAAACGCCGTACTTATCGGCCAGTTCCTGCAAGGTGGTTTTATTGTCATCGTCCAACCAGCGGGCACGAATAATGTCCTGGCTACGCTCATCAAGACCCTGCATCGCGTCGCTAAGCTTATCAGCAGCGTGAGCATCCCAGTTGTCCTCTTCAATGCCACCCGCAAAGTCAGAAGACTTATCCTGCAGATAGAGCATCGGTGCCATTGAGCGACCTTCGCCTTCGTCATCAGGCGTTGGGTCAAAGGTCATATCCTGAGCCGCCATACGCGACTCCATCTCCAGTACGTCCTTACTGGAAACGCCCAGCTCGCGGGCAACCATTTCAACTTCATCCTGATTAAACCAGCCTAAACGCTGCTTGGCTTTACGCAGGTTAAAGAACAGTTTGCGCTGAGCTTTGGTTGTAGCAACCTTCACGATACGCCAGTTACGCAGCACGTATTCGTGAATTTCGGCTTTGATCCAGTGCACGGCGAAAGAGACCAGACGCACACCCACTTCTGGATTGAAGCGGCGCACGGCTTTCATCAGGCCGATATTCCCTTCCTGGATCAGGTCTGCCTGCGGCAGTCCGTAGCCCGAATAGTTACGAGCGACATGAACAACAAAGCGCAGGTGAGACAGGATCAGCGTCTTAGCTGCTTCCAGATCGCCCTGGTAATGCAGCCGTTCAGCCAGCGCTTTTTCCTCTTCTGCCGTCAGCATAGGCCAGGCGTTAGCCGCCCGGATGTAGGAATCCAGGTTGCCTAAAGGAGCAATAGCTAAAGTTTGCATTTCTTTGGTCATTCAAACCCTCTCTGTGTTAAGCAATGTTGCTGCGCATTTCCCTGCGCGATTCACAAGACTACGTGAAAGGCAACGAGAAAGGAAAGCAATCTGTGCTACTTCGACTGCAAAGTTATCCACAAGTTCAGTATCAGCGGTGTGTATTATACACACAGCTTTCGGGCAGGGGAAGTTGGGCCGGGAGGGAATATCCTCTGCGGCACAACGCTCGTGCAACAGAGGAATATTATATCAAAAATAGTGAGAAGAGGTTACTGCGGCGTAAAACGACGTAAATGTTGGACCGTCGCCAGCCAGGCGGCAACCCAGCCAATCATGGCCGAGATCAGCAGCAGCAGCAGGCTTTCATCCCATGCAAGGCCGCGCAGGCTAAACGTGGTGCCAAATACCGCAGCCACCTGTGTCACCACGGATTCCAGACGGAATACCAGCACCTCGGAAAGCAGCAGCGACAGCAGCGCGCCGGTAAAACCAAGCAGTGCACCACCGTACAGGAAAGGCCGCAGGATGAAACCATCCGTCGCGCCAATCAGCTTCTGCACGTTGATGGTATCGCGACGGGCAAAGATGCTTAGCCGCACGCTGTTACCAATCACCAGGAACACCGCAACAATCATCAGAATCCCGATCATTGTCGCCACCTGACCGACCAGACCCGCCAGCGCCGCGAGGCGGGCAAACCAGCTGTCATCCATTTTCACTTCATCAATGCCCTGCACCTTCGCCACGCGATCGCGCAGGCTGCTCATCGTATCTGAGCTTTGAAAATTCAGTTTCGGGGTGATGATTGCCACAGCGGGTAAGGGATTCTGCTCAAGCATATCCATCGCGCCGCCAAAACCAGACCAGTTACGGAACTCGCCCAGCGCCTCTTCGCGTGACAGGTAATTGACCTTTTCCACGCCATCTTCCTGCTTCAGCTGTGCCACCACATTTTCTGCGGCGGTGTCATCCAGCGTTTTGCTCAGATAGACCGTCAGCTGCGGCGCGGGATACCACTGTTCCGCAGCATGACTGACGTTTTTCCAAACCATAAAGCAGACGCTGGGCAGCGTCAGAGAGATGGCGATTACCATCACCGTCAGCAGCGTTGCCAGCGGTTGACGCCACATATCAGAAAGCGTGCCGCGCAGCGCATAACGCCACTGTTCCTGCCAGCCTCCACGCAGCGCTTTGCTTTTAGAAGGCTGCTTCTGCTTTGCCGCTTTGGTCGGCCGCGTATTACGTTTATTCGCCACCCAGGCCTCCGTGCAAACGCCCCTGATTCAACGTCATCAGGCGGTAATTACGTCGAGAGATCAACGCACGATCGTGCGTCGCCATCAGAACGGTTACGCCAACCCGGTTAAACTCTTCAAACAGCCGCAGGATATCTTCCGACAGCGCATCATCCAGGTTGCCGGTAGGCTCATCCGCCAGCAGAACCGCAGGTTTGTTGACCACCGCACGAGCGATGCCAACGCGCTGCTGCTCACCGCCAGACAGCTGGATAGGATAGCTTTTCGCTTTATCGAGCAGCCCAACTTTATCCAGCGCCGCCGAAACGCGACGGCGGATATCTTCGCCGCTGGCACCCGCAATAATCAGCGGGATCGCCACGTTGTCGTAGACTGAGCGATCCATCAGCAGATGATGGTCCTGGAAAATCATGCCGATCTGCCGACGCAGGAAAGGCACTTCCCGGCTTTTCAGACGGCTGATGTCGTGCCCGCCGAACCAGATATGTCCGGCACTCGGGCGTTCAATGCCACAAATCAGCTTCAGCAAGGTACTTTTCCCTGCTCCGGAATGGCCGGTCAGGAACGCCATTTCACCCGGTTGCAGATGAAAATCTACCCCCTGCAGCGCTTGCCGACCGCCGAGATAAGCCTTACTGACTTCTTCAAAGCGAATCATCCAAATTAGTCCTCTCGGGCAAATAGTGCCTCAATAAAATCGTCAGCCTTGAATTGACGTAAATCTTCAATTCCTTCGCCTACGCCGATGTAACGGATAGGAATACCGAACCGATCGGCGACGGAGAAGATAACGCCGCCCTTAGCCGTACCGTCCAGCTTGGTTAGCGTAATTCCTGTCAGGCCAACGGCCTCGTGGAACAGATGAGTCTGGCTGATGGCATTCTGTCCGGTGCTGGCATCGATAGTCAGCATCACTTCATGCGGTGCCTGGTCGTCGAGCTTTTTCATCACGCGGGTGATTTTTTTCAGCTCTTCCATCAGATGCGATTTATTCTGCAAACGACCAGCCGTATCGGCAATCAGCACGTCAACGTTGCGCGCTTTGGCAGCCTGAATCGCATCAAAAATTACCGAGGCGGAATCCGCACCGGTATGCTGAGCAATCACCGGGATGTTGTTGCGCTCGCCCCAAACCTGAAGCTGTTCGACCGCCGCGGCACGGAACGTGTCGCCCGCCGCCAGCATCACCGATTTGCCCTCGGCCTGATACTGACGAGCCAGCTTACCGATAGTGGTGGTTTTGCCTACGCCGTTGACGCCTACCATCAGGATGACAAACGGCGTTTTGCCGGTGACGTCCAGCGGCTCGTCAACGTTGGCCAGAATCTCTGACATTTCCTGCTTCAACAGGCCGTACAACGCCTCGGCGTCGCGCAGCTGTTTGCGGCTCGCCTGCGCGGTCAGGTTATTGATAATGCGACGGGTCGTTTCCACACCGACGTCCGCTATCAGCAGCTGCTCTTCCAGCTCTTCAAACAGCTCGTCGTCAATTTTCTTACCGCGGAACAGGCCGATAAATCCTGAACCTAAATTCTGACGGGTTTTGACCAAGCTGCGCTTCAGGCGAGCGAAGAAACCTTCTTTCGTTGGACGCTCCTGCTCGGCCTGCGCTGAGGCATTCGCCTGATCGACCTTCACCAGCGCAGCGGCAACAGACTCTTCTTCTTCGATCTGTTCAGCTTCGCTGGCATCCGCTGCGAGCGCCAGGGCTTCCAGTTCTTCCGGCAGGATTTCTTCCGGCAGCAGTTCTTCTTCCGGCTCCGGCTTCACTTCTGCCACGTCTTCCGGCAGCAGTTCTTCTTTCGGCTCCGGCTTCACTTCTGCCACTTCTTCCGGCAGCAGTTCTTCTTCCGGCTCCGGCTTCACTTCTGCCACTTCTTCCGGCAGCAGTTCTTCTTCCGGCGCTGGCGTAAATGCAGCATTATCCTGCGGTAAATCCACTGTTTCAGCAGGACGCACGACGTCCGGCTCGGCAACGTGATGTTGCACGGCCTGTTCACGGGCAACCGCTTCAGTTACCTCAACGATCTCTTTTGCCGCAGGCGTTTCTGGCTCAGCGGGCGTGGCGGCATCCGATTCAGCAGCACTTTGCTGTTCCTGTAACGGTTCGGCCTCTTCCTGAGGCGTTTTTTCTTCACGCCCTAATCCCAGCCAGGAAAAAAAGCCACGTTTTTTATTTTTTGCCATGGTGCAACCACACTCCTCGCGGGGAAAAACCTGTCAGGTCTCTGAAAATCATCTTAATCCCCTAGTCTAACACTTTCCTGCTAACGCAACACAGCACCCTTTTTACGTTTCCTCGGCCCGGATCGCGCGTTAAACTGTGCAACAAATTGTGAAGAGTAAGCTGCATGAATAAAAAACCCCGCAGCGGCGGCGCTGGACAAATCCGCATTATTGGCGGCCAGTGGCGCGGCAGAAAACTTCCGGTGCCAGACAGCACCGGGCTTCGTCCTACAACCGATCGCGTACGTGAAACACTGTTTAACTGGCTGGCACCTGATATTCAGGGCGCGCGATGTCTGGACTGCTTTGCCGGCAGCGGTGCGTTAGGCCTGGAAGCCCTTTCACGACACGCGGGTTCCGCCACGCTGCTTGAGCTGGAACGGCCCGTTGCGCAACAGTTGGAAAAAAACCTGGCGACGCTCGGTGCGAAATCTGGCCGGGTGGTGAATACCAACACCTTGCAATTCCTGGCCCAGGCCGGCGCGCCGCACGACCTGGTCTTTATCGATCCGCCGTTTCGCAAAGGCCTGCTGGAGCAAACGCTGACGCTGTTGGAAACGCAGGGCTGGCTGGCCGATGAGGCGCTGATTTACGTGGAAAGCGAGGTCGAAAACGGTCTGCCGCCCGTGCCGGTTAGCTGGCAGCTGCATCGGGAAAAAATTGCCGGTCAGGTCGCTTATCGTCTTTATAATCGTCATGCCGCTGATAAGAGAGAAAACGATGCTGATTAATCTGGGAAGATTATTGATGGTAGGCGTCTGGGCCTTTTTACTGCTCAACATCGTGCATCCATTCCCTGCGCCGCTGAAATATTTTGTGAACGTTGCCCTGTTCTTTATGGTGATTATGCACGGATTGCAGCTGGTGCTGATGCGCGCCACGCAGCCAAAAGGCGCCGCGAAACTGAGCGCGCTGATGCAAACCAAAATTTTCTTTTTTGGCGTGTTTGAGCTGTTGGCCTGGCAAAAGAAGAACTTTCCAAAACAGTAAGCTGGAAGCAGGCGCATCAGCGCTGCCAGCCTGATACTAAAGCCAGCCGAAAAAGCGTAGCCACTGGCCGCCCTTTTTCGGCGAGCTTATAACGTTTGGAAAGAGATAAACCGCGTTCCCTGAAGCTTCAGTTTGCCCTTCTCGCCCTGCTCTATTTGCTGATAATCCTGCGCTTTTAACACCAGTTTGAAATCGCCCGCGCCATTGAGAGGATGAAACCAGGCTTCATATTTCATCTCTTCTACCGGGATTGTTTCGCGCTGGCGTGAACGCCGGTTAGAAGCCGGAGACGCCCGTTTGGCTTTGACCTGTACGGGCAGGCAGCGTACCGGCGAGGCATCGTTCACTGCCACCTCCTGACGCTGCTTAATAAACTGGCGTGTGGCTAAAACGGCGATAATCGCCAGCGTGATAAAAAAGATCAGTGGTGGCTTCATGAGTTGCTGCTCCCTTTGCTCCGGACAAGGCTATTCATTTCTACGACCGAAAAGAATACAACCAGAGCCGTCCCATTGTCACATCGCAAAGTCCTGACCTAGACTAGATTCAGAATTGTGGAATTTTGCATCTAAAACAAAGGGACACATTATGCTTTGGTCATTTCTGGCAGTATTTTTCTCCGGCTGGCTGTACGTTGACGCTTCCTATCGGGGTCCGCAGTGGCAGCGCTGGGTGTTTAAACCCGTTACCCTGCTGTTATTACTGGCGTGGGCGTGGCAGGCACCGGTATTGCAAACCACGGACTACCTGATCCTGTTTGGCTTACTTGCCACGCTTATTGGCGATGCGCTGACGTTATTGCCTAACCGGCGCATGCTCTACGCTATCGGTGCCTTTTTCCTTTCGCACCTGCTCTATACTATTTGCTTCGCCAGCCACATGACGCTGACGTTCTTCTGGCCAATCCCATTGGTCGTGCTGGTGATTGGGGTCGCGCTCATCGCTACGATCTGGTCAAAGCTGGACGATCTGCGCTGGCCAATCTGCACATTTATCGGCATGACGCTGCTGATGGTATGGCTGACGACCGAACAATATTTCTTCCGCCCAACCGATTACGGTTTTTCGCTGATGGTCGGCACCTCGTTGCTGCTGCTGGCAAATATCGTCTGGTTCGTCAGTCACTATCGCCGGCGCTTTACGTCTGACAGCGCCATCGTGGCGGCCTGCTACTTTGCCGGGCACTTTATGATTGTTCGTTCGCTCTACCTTTAACCTCATAACAGCCTTGACTCTGGAGTCCACTCCAGAGTGTAAGATGGCAGCGACGGGAGCCTTTCCCGTCGTTCTCATCTGGAGGCGTCATGCATCAGCACTCATCTTCATGCACCTGTGGCCATCGCCACGCCATCGGTCAGCACGGCTGTAGCAGCTCGTCACGTCCGGTTATTGGCAAAATTACCTCTCTCCATGTTCAGCCTGCTCAAACGGAGACGAGCTGCTGTGGCGAAGCGGGATGCAGTTCCGGCGGCTCTCCCGATGAGGAAAGCGACAGAGCCGCCACCGCAGCGGACTGGAGCTGGCTGATAAGCGGAATGGATTGCCCGGCCTGCGCCCGGAAAATAGAAAATGCCGTCAATCAGATTGACGCAGTTACCCGTGCTCGCGTGATGTTTGCTACGGAAAAGCTGGTAGTGAATGCTCACCAGGACGTTCGCGAGCGCGTGGAACAAGCGGTGCGAAAAGCGGGCTTTACCCTCAAACGCAGTGACCACATGCAGCCCGCCGAGAACGCGCCTGGCTTCCTGAAGCAAAACGGCACTCTGCTGCTGCTGTGCGCCCTGATGCTGATGAGCTGGGGGCTGGAGTCCGTCAGCCATCCCGCCGGACAGGCCGCCTTTGTCCTTACCACATTAGTGGGATGCTGGCCGATTGCCCGCACCGCACTGCGCCTGCTGCGTAGCGGAACGCCTTTTGCGATTGAAACGCTGATGACCGTGGCCGCCATCGGCGCGTTATTTATCGGTGCGACGGCTGAAGCCGCCATGGTACTGCTGCTGTTTATGCTGGGTGAGCGGCTGGAATCCTATGCCGCCGGGCGCGCGCGACGCGGTGTCACGGCGCTGATGGCGTTAAAACCGGAAGAGGCGCTGCGCATTGAAGACGATAAACGCCAGACGGTGCCGCTGAGCGCGCTGCGACCCGGTGATATTATTGAGGTCGCGCCCGGCGCCCGATTGCCAGCCGATGCGCGTCTGGTTTCCCCTTTTGCCAGCTTCGATGAAAGCGCGCTGACCGGCGAGTCGGTTCCTGTCGAGCATCAGCAGGGAGAGGTTATCGCTGCGGGCAGCCTCAGTGTCGATCGTCAGGTGAGGCTGTCGGTCGTCTCAGAACCTGGTGCCAGTGCGATCGACCGTATTCTGCATTTAATTGAAGACGCTGACAGCCACCGCGCGCCTGTAGAACGTTTTCTCGATCGCTTCAGCCGTATCTATACGCCGCTGATTATGGCGTTCGCGCTATTGGTGGCCGTTGTTCCACCGTTGGTTACAGGCGACTGGCAAACCTGGATTTATAAAGGTCTGACGCTGCTGCTGATTGGCTGCCCATGCGCACTGGTGATTTCCACGCCTGCGGCCATTACCTCTGGCCTGGCGGCGGCCAGTCGGCACGGCGTATTGATTAAAGGAGGAGCGGCGCTGGAAAACCTGAATGCAGTCCGTACCTTTGCTTTTGATAAAACCGGCACGCTGACGGAAGGCAAACCGCAGGTAACGGCCATTGTCGCGCTGACTGCCGAAAGCGAAGAAGATCTGCTGGCAAAAGCCGCTGCTGTTGAGAGCGGTTCTTCTCATCCGCTGGCCCGGGCTATTGTCGCACTGGCGGAAAAACGGCAGCTGAGCATCCCGCCAGCCGCCGATCAACAAGCGTTGGCAGGAAGCGGCGTGACGGCAACGGTTGGTGATCACTCACTCCTTCTTTTTTCCCCAGGCAGGCTGGATAGCAATCTGATTCACTTACACCAGGAGCAGATTGCAGAGCTTGAATCCGCAGGTAATACGGTGGTGGTGATGTTACAGGATGATCAACCCGTTGCGCTGTTCGCATTGCGCGATACGCTTCGTGCGGATGCGGCTTCTGCCTTACGTGAACTCCAGGCGCTGAATATCCGCACGGTGATGCTGACCGGTGATAATCCCAGGGCTGCCGCCGCGATTGCCGCCGAACTGGCCATTGATTACCGGGCAGGTCTGTTACCGGCTGACAAGGTGGCAGCCATCAGCGAAATGAATCGGCAGCAACCTGTCGCGATGGTCGGCGACGGCATTAATGACGCACCGGCAATGAAGACAGCGACAGTGGGCATTGCTATGGGTAGCGGCAGCGATGTGGCGCTTGAAACGGCCGATGCCGCGCTAACGCATAACCGGTTGCAAGGTCTGGCAACCATGATTCGGCTGGCACGTGCCACGCACGCCAATATTCGCCAAAACATTGCTCTGGCGTTGGGGCTAAAAGGGCTGTTTCTGATTACTACCCTCGCTGGCATTACCGGCTTATGGCTGGCGGTACTTGCGGATTCGGGGGCCACGGCGTTAGTAACCGCTAACGCATTGCGGCTGTTGAGCAAGCGCTGAAACAAAAAGAGACGCGCTGGCACCAACAGCCAGTGCGCCTAAAGACCTTTTTTCAGCAGGTAGCGATAAGGTAACTCTGTGGTCGCCTGCGCCACCAGCGTATGTTCCATAAAACGGCAAAAGCCGGGAATATCGCGGGTGGTCGCCGGATCATCAGCGATGATCAGCAACGTTTCGCCTTCCTGCATATGGCGTACGGCTTTACGTACCATCATCACCGGCTCGGGACAACGCAGGCCAAGCGCATCAAGGGTTTGATCGGGATTAGCGAACGGCTCGCTCATAGGACTCTCATTCTGACGGGAAAACTACTGCCATTTTACCCGTAGCGTTAGTATGTGCAAGCAACCTGCCGGTATCGTTTGCGCTAAAATTAACCATTGCAATAGCAGATTGATTCGGTAAGATGCCGCGCAATCGCTCTGGCGAGATCTCTTTTTTTGGGTTCCCTCACCCCAATATTCAAAAAGGTAAGATGATGATTTTATTCTCTTCACGTCAACGCACGCATGCGTTGATCTGGCTGTCGCTCTTTCATTTGCTGGTCATTACCTCCAGTAATTATCTGGTGCAGCTACCGATCTCTGTTTTTGGCCTGCATACCACCTGGGGCGCGTTTAGCTTTCCCTTTATTTTCCTGGCAACCGATTTAACCGTACGGATTTTTGGCGCGCCGCTGGCCCGTCGCATCATCCTTGCGGTGATGATCCCCGCCCTGTTTATCTCCTATGGCGTTTCTGCGCTGTTTTATCAGGGGGAATGGCAAGGGTTTGCCGCGCTGGAAAAAGTTAACCTGTTTGTCGCCCGTATCGCCTGCGCCAGCTTTATGGCTTACGCGCTTGGGCAGATTCTGGATGTGCAGGTCTTTAATCGCCTGCGCAAGCTGCCGCAGTGGTGGATAGCGCCGGCTTCCGCCATGTTTCTCGGTAATATCAGCGATACGCTGGCGTTCTTCTTTATCGCTTTCTATAAGAGCCCCGATGCGTTTATGGCGCAAAACTGGGTCGAGATCGCGATGGTCGACTACAGCTTTAAAGTGCTTATCTGCATGGTTTTCTTCCTGCCCGCCTATGGCGTGCTGTTAAACGCCACGCTCAAACGCTTAACGGAAAAATCCTCTGGCGCTCAGGTTAACTTCGGCTAAGCTGCATTCTGTCACAGAGTGTCGGTTGCTTTTGCCAACTGATTACTATTGTATGAGTGGCTGAACAGAGCACACTTAACGTAAAAGGGATCATGATGCGTAACTTACTGAAATATGCCGGCATTGGTTTACTGGTGGTCGGTCTGACCGCCTGCGACGGCAAAGATGAAAAAGCCGCAGCCGATGATAACGGCGTCAGCAGCAGTCAAAGCAGCCAGACCGTTACCCTGCTGGATGGCAAACTCAGCTTCTCGCTGCCAGCGGGCATGTCCGATCAGAGCGGCAAGCTGGGTACTCAGGCTAATAATATGCACGTCTACGCCGACGCGTCGGGTCAGAAAGCGATTATTGTCATTGAAGGCGACGCAACCACTGAAGGCCTGGATGTAATGGCTAAACGCCTGGAAGCTCAGCAGCGTAATCGCGATCCACAGTTGCAGGTTGTCACCAATAAATCGATTGAACTGAAAGGCCAGCAGGCGCAGCAGCTGGATACCGTGATTTCAGCGAAGAGCCAGTCTTCATGGTCATCCGTGGTACTGGCGAAAGTCGATGGCAAACTGCTGACGCTGCAAATCACGCTGCCAGCCGATAATCAGCAGCAGTCGCAGACTGAGGCAGAGAACATCATCAATACTATCGTTCTGAAATAACGGCTGGCTGACTCAGAACTCCTGGTTCAGAAGCGATAGCAAAAAGCCCCTGCGCTTGATTAAGCCAGGGGCTTTTTATTTTCAGCTGTTCACCGGTTGCTACAGGGTATGAGTCGTTACAGACCCGCGTGCTCACGAATATATTTTCTGGCCTTCACTGCGTATTCAAAAGGGTTCGCCAGCGCCGGATCCTGCTCGGCTTCCACCACCATCCAGCCTTTGTAGCCTGATTCGTCGAGGATTTTGAATACTGGCGCAAAATCAATAACGCCATCTCCGGGTACGGTAAAGGTGCCTTTTTTCACGCCGTCGAGAAAAGAGAGCTTCTGGCTTTTTACCTGCGCCACGATGTCATCGCGTACATCTTTCAGATGCACGTGGTTAATACGTGGCAGATATTTTTCCAGAATGGCCAGCATTTGTGCTTCGCTGCCTTCGGAATAGTAGGCGTGGCCGGTATCGAACAGCAGATAAACATTGTCATTGGTCAGTGACATAAAGCGGTCAATCTCTTCAGCTGTCTGAATGCCAGTGCCCATATGGTGATGCAAACAAACCTGCATGCCTTTTTCTGCGGCAAGCACGGCCAGTTCGTTATAGCCTTCTGCCGTCAGCCGCCACTCATCATCGGTGAAATGAGGTTTTTCCTCCAGCACCGCCAGCGCAGTTCCCTGAATGCTTTTGCTCTGCTCAGAACAGCCTATGACCTTCGCTCCCATCGCATGCAGAAAATCACGATGATTGATAAATTCATCAATGGTTTTTGCTTTATCGCCGTTGGCAAAAAAAGTACTGAACCAGGCGTTGCAGATTTGAATCCCCCGAATTTCCAGCATTGGCTTTAATACTGCCGGATCGCGCGGATATTTACTGCCAACCTCACTGCCGGTGAAACCTGCCAGCGCCATTTCACTGACAATCTGCTGGAAGGTATTTTCTGAGCCCAGTTCGGGCATATCATCGTTGGTCCAGCCGATCGGCGCGATGGCCAGCTTAACGTTATCTTTATTCATGGTGTTGCCTCAGAGGTCGATAAGGCGGCAAGGCCGCCCGACATTAGCGGTTCAGCAGCTCGCGCTCAATCAGTTCCCGCGTTTCCACTGCCTGATATTTCATTTTTTCCGGATAACCAAACAGCGAAGAGGCGATAATCGACTCACCACCTACTTTCCAGGTACGGTTGGCAAAATCCATCTCACGCAGTGTCTGGAACAACGTATCGAAATCTACTTCGCCCTCGCCTACGCCTACGTGCTGATGGATGGTGGCATCCACACCCGGTGGATTGACGATATAGCGACAATGCTTGGTATGGTTCATGGTATCGGCGACCAGTACGTGAGACAGATCGGCACCGGCATACTCCAGCATGCTTTTCACATCCCCTTTACCTTTGTCATAAAAGAAGGTGTGAGGGATGCTGTACAGATACTTCACATTGTCGCTGCGAAAGGATTTCACCAGGTCGGCGGTTTCGTTGTTTTCTTCGCAAAAATCCCACGGATGTGACTGGATTTCGATGCGGATGCCTTCACGTTCAACGATGGGTAACAGCTCTTCCATTGAGCGATAAAACATTTCTTCACAGATTTCAGGCTCGTTAGGCGTGCCGGACAGCTCGGTATTGATTACCTGCACACCAGTTTCTACCGCAATTTCTATCATGCGTTTCCAGTTGCGCACAGCGGCCTGACGCCGTGCTTCATCCGGGCCTGACCAGCGATACACCACGATAAAAGAGGAGATTTCCAGCCCGGTTTCACGCAGCGCGTTTTTATACTCGGTGATGATTTCCCGACTGGCCTTAGGATGCTTATAGAACGGATTGATCTGCGGATGCGGCGACTGTTCAATATATTTGTAGCCCCAGTCGGCAACCTGGTGGACCATTTTGGTGATCCCCAAATCTTTAATGACATCCACATCAAAGGCGATTTTCATCGATATCTCCCTGCTAGTCTGTTCGGTTCTCCTCCGGACATGCCGGAGGAAAGGTAAGCGCTATTTGTTATAAAACGCCGGGCGTGGTGGCAGCTCAACCGGCTCGATGGCTCCACTTTCCTGCGCTTTCAGACAGGCATCTGCAGCAACGGAAGCAGCATACCCATCCCAGGCGGAAGGCCCCTGCAGCTGACCTGCTGAGGCATCGTTGATGAATGCCTGCAGCTCAACGTCATAAGCATCAATAAAACGGTCTTTCCAGTCAGTCAAAATGGTGGTCGCCAGCTTCGCATCTTTACGCATTTGTACCGATGCCGGCTCCGGCAGCTTCGCAATGCCCGTTTCGCCTACCACTTCGCACTGAATGTCGTAGCCGTAAGCGCAGTTAACGAAAATTTCGACGTCGATACGGGTGCCTTTCTGCGTTTCAAAAAGAACAATTTGTGGGTCACGCAGCTTCGCATGGGAATTTTTGGTTGAGCGTGGGAACACCACCTGCACACTTTTATAGTCATCTTCGGTCAGCCAGCGCAGCACATCCAGCTCGTGGATCAACGTGTTGGTGATCGCCATATCGGTGGTGTAGCTCTCCGGCACGGTTGGGTTACGGTGAGCGCAGTGCAGCATCAGCGGCTCGCCGATATCACCGTTGGTAATAACCTGCTTGAGCGCGCGATAACCCGCATCGTAAGGACGCATAAAGCCCACCTGTACCAGCCGTTTGCCGTGAGCAATTTCCGCGTCAACGATGCGACGACACCCTTCGGCACTCAACGCCAGGGGCTTTTCACAGAACACCGGTTTGCCTGCGGCGATAGCAGCAAGCGTAAACTCTTCGTGCGTAGGATCCCATGAAGTAACAATCAGCGCATCTACGTCCGATGAGCGAATTACATCATGGCCATTCGCATAAACCTCAGCATCCAGCCCCAGCCGGCTGACGATGCCTTTGGCGCCTTCAATGTTGATATCGGAAACAGCGACAACCGTCGCCCCCTGCAATACCTTGCTGCAGCGACGAATATGTTCTTGTCCAATTGCACCGGTGCCGATAACGCCAAGTTTCAGTGTCATAACTACTCCGTTCAAATGTAGGGTGAGGGGCGTTCTCCGGGCTGAGAAACTCAGCCCGGCTCAGGTCAGATCTAAAAAGGATTATTAGTATTTTCGAGCCTGGTCGATATGCTCGTTCAGCATGCGCGCGACCGCATCAACACGTTCTGATTGCGAAACTTGCGCCCCGCCCACTCGCCACCAGCTGAAATATTTGTGCACCATGGTTTTTGGCAGCACTTTGATATCAATCAGCGTTGATACCGGCGACAGCTGCGCTTCGATCAGCGCCTGCTTCAGCCCTTCAAGCGTAGTGACTCGCCAGGTTTTACAGCCGTAACCCGCGGCAATGGCGGCAAAGTCTATTGGAATAAACCCGCCGTCCAGCTTGCCGCCCTCGGCATTGCGAAAGCGGAACTCGGTGGTAAAACTGTCCATGCCGTGTTCCATTTGCAGGTTATTGATGCAGCCGTTGGTCATATTGTCGAACAGCAGCACGTTGATCTTCGCTCTCTCCTGAATGGAGGTCACCAGTTCGGAATGCAGCATCATGAAAGAGCCATCCCCCACCAGCGTGTAAACCTCGCGGTGTGGCTCCGCCAGCTTAACGCCCAGTGAGGCATTCACTTCATAACCCATGCACGAATAGCCATATTCCACGTGATAGCTGTTGTAATCTTTATTGCGCCAGACGCGCTGGAGATCCCCGGGCAAACTACCTGCCGCCGCAACGATCACCGCGTCCTTTGGGAGGTTTTCATTTAGCGTACCCAGCACGCTGCTCTGCGTCAGGAACGAGTCGGTCAGGCGATTAAATTCGGCAAAGACCGCTTCACGATCCAGACGATCGTCAATTTCCGGGATAAAGCCGTCGTTGCTGTAAACCGCCTGATAAACGCGCTGCGTTTCTTTCAGCAGTTTGCTCTGCGCCTGGGCGACTTTTTCACCCCAGCCGCTAACGAAATCATGCACTGCCAGGCGGTTTTCGAGCGCGGTTAATGCCTCACGCGCATCGGCTACCACCTGCACGGCGTCCAGCTTGTAGGCATCAAAGTTACTGACATTAATATTCAGATAGCTGACGTCCGGATTGTGGAAAATCCATTTTGATGCCGTCGTAAAATCGGTGTAACGGGTGCCGATGCCAATCACCAGATCGGCCTCTTTTGCCAGCAGGTTCGCCGCCAGGCAGCCCGTCTCACCCACGCCGCCTACGTTCAGAGGATGATCGGAGAGGATCGTGCCTTTACCGGCCTGAGTTTCGGCAAAAGGAATCTGGTAGCGTTCCGCAAATTTCAGTAGCGCATCGCCCGCGCCGGAGTATTTCACGCCGCCGCCGCAAACGATCAACGGCTTGCGCTTGCCTGCGATCAGTTTCAACGCTGCGTCCAGCTGGGCTTCCGTCGGCAGGCGACGATCCAGCAGATGGACACGCTTCTGGAAGAAATAGTCAGGGTAATCCCAGGCTTCACCCTGCACATCCTGCGGCAGAGAAAGGGTCACCGCGCCGGTTTCTGCCGGATCCGTCAGCACCCGCATCGCATTAATGCAGGCGGTCATCAGCTGTTCCGGCCGGTTAATCCGATCCCAGTATTTACTGACGGCACGAAAAGCATCGTTAGTGCTGATGCTGAGATCGTGGCTCTGCTCGATTTGCTGCAATACCGGATCCGGCTGCCGGGTAGCGAATACATCGCCAGGCAACAGTAATAACGGAATACGGTTGGCGGAGGCCGTGCCCGCAGCGGTAATCATATTTGCCGCACCTGGCCCAACGGAAGAGGTGCAGGCAATAATTTCACGGCGTAATTTTTGTTTGGCGTAGCCGATTGCCGCGTGCGCCATGCCCTGCTCGTTGCGGCCCTGATGCACCACTAAGTCGCCGCTATCCTGTTCCAGCGCCTGGCCCAGCCCCAGCACGTTGCCATGGCCGAAAATGGCAAAAATTCCCTTTACGAATTTGGTTTCAACGCCATCTACCGACAGATACTGGTTATCCAGGAATCTGACCAGAGCCTGTGCTGTGGTTAATCTGATCTTACTCATTTGCTCTTCCTTCACGGTACGGCGGCAGGCCAGAGGCCGACCGCGGTTCGCCTGAGTAGTCGCCACTGCGGTGACAGGCGACGGCTGTAAGTGAAACGTGAGGCGATTATAAACAAATTTTTTTTTCACTAAACACCATTACAGAAGAAACGTTTCATTTTGCGAGAGAGATCAAAGAATGCGATGTAACGAGTGCTGAAGAGGCGATCTAACCGACATATTTGCCCTGTGGAGAGCATGTCGCCTGGTAAATAAAAAAATCTCTCTTATATCAACAAGATGATTGGCATCTCATCGGCGCGAAATGCCTGCGTAAAAGAGAGACCTTTAACCCGGCTGGCCGTAAATTTGTTGCCTCAAGCCAGAGTTTTATCCACCTCACACTTTTGGGCTAATAATTTCATTCTATATTGAAGTTGAAATTTTTATTCTCCATACTGACTTTCATGCCAGATCCGCAAGCCAGGACATCATGTTCAGGAGGATCGCTCGAAAGCACAGCTGAATGGGCTTATCACAGAAGGAAAACAGAATGAGTACACCGCAGAAACGGCTTGATGTGATTTGTATCGGGCGCATTGCCGTCGACCTTTATGGCCAGCAAATCGGATCCCGACTGGAAGATATGAGCACCTTTGCTAAATATCTTGGCGGTTCATCCGGCAATGTTGCTTACGGCACAGCAATTCAGGGGTTGAAATCGGCCATGCTGGCTCGCGTTGGCGATGAACATATGGGCCGTTTTTTACGCGAAGAGTTACAGCGTGTGGGTGTGAATACTGACTATCTGATCACCGACAAAACCCGTCTGACCGGTTTAGTGATCCTTGGGATCAAAGATCAGGATACTTTCCCGTTGGTGTTCTATCGCGATAACTGTGCCGATATGGGCCTGACGCCTGATGATATTCAGGAAGAGTATATTGCCTCTTCGCGTGCTGTTGCGGTCACCGGTACTCACCTTTCTCATCCTGATACGCGTGCCGCCGTACTGAAGGCGCTGGAAACCGCGCGACGTCACGGTTTACGCACCGCGCTGGATATCGATTATCGTCCGGTACTGTGGGGCCTGACCTCGCTGGGCGACGGCGAAACACGCTTTGTCGAATCGCAGCATGTGACTGAGCAATTACAGGAAGTTTTGCACTATTTCGATCTGGTTGTCGGCACAGAAGAAGAATTTCATATCGCCGGTGGCAGCACGGATACGCTTACCGCACTAAAAAACGTGCGTCAGGCGACTCAGGCGACGCTGGTTTGCAAGCGCGGTGCGCTGGGTTGTGTGGTGCTGGAAAATGATATCCCGGACAGCTGGGCGCAGACGAAACTGCAAAGTGGCGTGCGCGTAGAAGTGCTTAACGTGCTGGGTGCCGGTGATGCCTTCATGTCTGGCCTGTTACGTGGCTGGCTAAACGACGAAAGCTGGGAGCAGGCCTGTCGTTATGCTAACGCCTGTGGTGCACTGGTCGTTTCGCGCCACGGTTGTGCGCCTGCCATGCCAACAAAAGCCGAACTGGATGATTTCCTGAGCCGCGACAAAGACGTTACGCGCCCCGATCTTGACCGTCATCTCAATCATCTGCACCGCGTCACCACTCGAAAACAGCAATGGCCTGAGCTGTGCGTCTTCGCTTTCGACCATCGTAAACAGCTGGCAGATATGGCCAGTGAAGCGGGTGTTGATACCGCTCGCCTGCCGGAACTGAAAACGTTGTTGCTGCGTGCAGCGGAAGAAGCGGCCGGCGAAGCAGGGCTGGATCATCGAAGCGGTATTCTGGCCGATACAACATACGGGCAGCCCGCGCTGAATGCGATAACCGGCAAAGGTTGGTGGATTGGCCGGCCCATTGAGCTGCCCAGCTCCCGTCCGCTACGCCTGGAACATGGCAACATCGGCTCGCAGCTGGTCGACTGGCCGCAAGAGCACGTAGTGAAATGTCTGGTGTTCTACCATCCTCATGACAGTGCGGAACTGCGCAAAGAGCAGGACGATCTGATTCTGGACGTATGGAATGGCTGTAATAAAACCGGCCACGAATTGCTGCTGGAAGTCATTCTTCCTGAAAGCAATCCAGATAAAAAAGAGTCTTATTATTTGGATATGCTGAGCCACTTCTATTCGCTTGGCATTCAGCCAGACTGGTGGAAACTGCCGCCGCTTAGTCTGGAAAGCTGGCAGGCTATCAGTGGGCTGATTGAGCAGCAGGATCCGCACTGTCGCGGTATTTTGATACTTGGCCTTGATGCGCCGGTCGATGTCCTGAAAGCTGGTTTTGCCGCCGCAGCAAAAGCACCGTGGGTGAAAGGATTTGCCGTAGGCCGTACCATCTTTGGTCAGCCATCACGCCAGTGGCTACAGGGTGAGCTGGATGATCAAGCATTAATTCATCAGGTTAAAGAGAATTATCTGCGGCTCATTCGTTACTGGCGAGAGGTGCGACCGGCGAAATGATGCGGCTCGGGGGCGATTAATTCGCCCCATTCTTTTCACATTCACCCCCCTTATTTCTCCCTGCGAAATAAAATCTCCCATTTGTTTCGATCGTACCAGGCTATTCTGTGATTCAATTCATATCCCGATGAAATAGATCCGCTGAATTTCGTTATCAAGTGAAATTTTTTGTTCATCTGGTAGAATAACCCGAGAAACAACATGACTTATTTTTAGCGAGCCTGAGTAATGACTATTACACCAACACAGCTTTCTTTATTACAGGATGACATTCGTCGTCGCTACGATACTCTGAGTAAGCGCCTGAAACAGGTGGCTCGCTATATTCTTGATAACAGCAATAGCATTGCTTTTGATACCGTTGCCTCAATTGCGCAGCAGGCTGATGTGCCCCCCTCCACGCTAATCCGTTTTTCTAACGCATTCGGCTTTAGCGGCTTCAATGAAATGAAACAGGTTTTTCGTCAGCATCTGATGGAAGAGACCGTTAATTACACCGAACGCGCTCGTCTGTTCCGCCAGACCTCCACCGATGAGACCGCTGCACCACCAGAGAATCCAGCTGAAATCCTTAATGTTTTTACTATGGTCAATTCCCAGGCATTACAGCAGCTGGCGATGCAAACCAATCCAGAGCAGCTTGATAAAGCCGTCGAACTGCTGGCGCAGGCAGAGAATATTTATATTATTGGCCTGCGCCGTTCATTCAGCGTGGCCTCCTACCTGACTTATGCGCTGCGCCATTTGGAACGTCGGGCTTTCCTGATTGACGGCCTTGGCGGTATGTTTACCGAGCAGTTGGGCATGGTGAACCCAAAAGATGTGGTGATTGCCATCAGCTATTCTCCCTACGCACGTGAAGCCGTGGAACTGGTCGAGCTGGGTGCGAAGCGCGGTGCACAGCTGATCGCCATTACCGACAGCCAGGTTAGCCCGCTGGCGGCTTTCAGCGATGTTTGCTTTGTGGTGCGTGAAGCTCAGGTTGACGGTTTCCGTTCTCAGGTTGCTTCGCTGTGCCTTGCACAAACGCTCGCGGTATCGCTGGCGCTTAACAACGCGCAGTCTTGATTTAGCAGAGTTAGCGCCTGTTATTTTTCAGGCCGTACTCGCGTAAAAAAGGGCGACCGTAGTCACCCTTTTTTGTTTTTTAACGTACTTTAAGCTTTACGTGGATATTCTTCGCTGTTAACCCAGGCGTGATCTTTCTCCCAGCTGAATTTCCACTTCCTGACCGGACCCGCCATTACGTTCAGATAATAGTTGTCGTAACCGGCAAGTGTCGCAACCGGGTGATAGCCCCTTGGCACCGTAACCACATCGCGGTTATAGGCCGCCATGCATTCATCCAGCGAGCGGTCGTCGGTATACACTCGCTGCATGGCAAAACCCTGTTCTGGCGAGAAGCGGTGATAATAAGTCTCTTCCAGGTAAGTTTCCGTTTCTGAGTTTTCCTGGTCATGCTTATGGCTTGGATAAGAGCTGGTATCGCCCTCGTCGGTATAAACTTCCACCACCAGCAGACTGTCGGCAGGCCGATCGTCCGGCAGAATATTGTGCACCAGCCGTTTGTTGCGCCCTTTACCCCGCTTCTCCACGCCAACATCGCCAGGCGAGATCAGTCTTGCAGGCAGGTTGCCCTTACCGGGCGCGTTACACACCGCCAGTTCAAGATCGGAATCCGCACGGACTTCCACCTTATCGTGATGAGGAACATACACGGAATAAGGCGGCGTACGTTCAAACGGCGACATGCGCTTACCAATATCAGGAAACTCGGCGTGAAGGGTCTTTACCGAGGCCAGTCCGGCGACCAGAACCAGACACAGTTCTTTATCGCCGCTTTCCAGCGTTAAGGTCTCTCCTTTACTAAGCTGATAAGCGTCAAAACCTACATAGCGCCAGTTAGCGCTTTCTGGCGTGACATGCTGAATGCGCCCCTGCGCATCCGGCTGCTGTACTTTAGATAACAGTGACATACTGCTTCTCCTTGTCCGATGCGTTTAAAAAAGAATGCATTAGCCCAGCGTTGGCATGCTGAACTCAGACACGGTTTTTTGTCCACTCGGCCAGCGTACGGTGGCGGTCTTCATTCGGGTATAGAAGCGTACGCCATCCGGTCCGTGCACGTTTAGCGCACCAAAGACCGAACGTTTCCAGCCGCCAAAGCTGTGGAATGCCATCGGCACAGGAACGGGTACGTTGACGCCCACCATGCCCGCCTGTACTTCACGCACAAAATCGCGTCCGGTGTGGCCGTTGCTGGTAAAAATGGCGCTGCCGTTGCCAAACTCATGGCTGTTGACCAGCTTCAGCGCGCTGGCGTAGTCCGGTGCGCGCATGATGCTCAGCACCGGGCCAAAGATTTCTTCGCGCCAGATAACCATGTCGGACGTGACGTTATCAAACAGCGTTCCGCCAACATAGTAGCCTTCGGCATGGCCTGGCACCTCGAAGTTACGGCCATCAACGACCAGCTTCGCGCCTTCTTCCACCCCTTTATCGATGTAGCCCAGCACTTTTTTCTGATGTGCGGCAGAGACAACCGGCCCCATCTCATTTTCTTCGTTGCCTTTTTGAATGCCCGGCCCCACGCGTAGCGCTTTGACCAGCGGCGTTAATGCTGCGATCAGTTTATCTGCGGTGTCGTCACCTACAGCGACAACAACCGGCAAGGCCATGCAGCGTTCGCCTGCCGATCCAAAAGCACCGCCCATAATGGCGTTTACTGTTGCGTCGAGATCCGCATCCGGCATCACAATGGCGTGGTTTTTCGCGGCGCCAAAAGCCTGTACTCGTTTGCCGTGAGCGCTGGCCGTTTTATAAATATGCTCCGCCACGCCAGAAGAACCGACAAAGCTTACCGCCTGAACACGCGGATCGGTATACAGCTGCTCAGCATCGTCGTTAGAGCAGTGAATAACATTAAAGACGCCGTCCGGCAGGCCCGCTTCGGTCAGGAGTTCGGCCATGCGTACCGATGCTGAGGGATCGAGCGCAGGCGGTTTGAGTACAAAGGTATTGCCGCAGGCCAGTGCAATAGGGAACATCCACAGGGGAACCATCGCCGGGAAATTGAACGGAGTGATACCCGCCACGACGCCCAGCGGCTGCATCAGCGAATAGCTGTCCACGCCGGTTGCCACATCGGCCGAGTTTTCACCCTTAATCAGATGAGGAATACCACAGGCAAATTCCACGACTTCCAGACCGCGAGTCAGTTCGCCTAATGCGTCTGACCAGACTTTCCCGTGTTCGCTAACAATCAGCGCCGCCAGCTCGTCCCGATGCTGTTCCATCAGGGCTTTAAAATTGAACAGCACGCGAGCACGACGAAGTGGCGAGGTGCGTGACCAGTCTTCGAAGGCGTTATGGGCTACTTCAATCGCTTTCGCTACTTCATCTGCGGTGCTTTGCGTCAGTTCACGGACGGGTTTACCGGTAGCCGGATCGTAAACCGGGATCGTTTCATTGCTGGCGCTCAGAGAGGTTTTTCCGCCAATAAAATTACCTGTGATCGTCATGTTCTGGCCTCTTAGATGTATGTATTCCCTACAGACGACCGCCGCTAAAGGCATATCGCCTGACCGGATAACTCCTGAATGCGTGCAAAGACAGTATTATATTGGAATAAATTTTTCAAATAATTCACTTTAGAAAATTCATTTTTAGCGGCACAGATCGCATTTTCTTTTCTTGCTGGGCTTCCTTTTTATAAGGCGTGTTTTGTTCGGTTAAAAAGCGCTAAGTCAGTGCATGCCGCGGTATGCGGTAATAAAGCCTGTTTAACATAGCTGTCAGTAAGGAAAGAGTGGCAGTTGAGAAACGGTGGGTTTCGAGACAAAATTAATGCCCTGAAACGAAATTTTGCGAGAGCGATCCAAAAATTTAAATTTCATAATTCATTATTTATGAAATAAATGTTTTCTTAGGGGCCTTAAGGGTGAACTGACCGGACTGGCAGCTAAAACCGGCCTCACCGATCCTTTTCTGATTTGCAGGAGCAGCAAAATGGCTATCGATCCAACCCGTTTCTGTATTAACCGCAAAATTGCCCCGACGCTCAGCCTCAGCGAATTTTTCCAGCTGGTGCATGGCCTTGGCCTGAATAAAATTGAACTGCGTAACGATATGCGTAGCGGTAACGTCACCGACGGGTTGAGTTATGACGAAGTTCGCGAGCTGGCAAAACGCTACGGGCTTGAGATCGTGACTATCAATGCGGTTTATCCTTTTAACCAGCCTGACGCTGCGCTGCTGGAAAAAACGGAAGCGTTGCTGAAAGATGCGCAGGGAACCGGTGCAAAAGCCCTGGTGCTTTGTCCGCTGAACGACGGTACGCCAGTGGCAGCGGAAGAAACGATCGCCGCCATGAAAAAGCTGGCGCCGCTGTTTGAAAAGTACGGTATTGAAGGTTTGGTCGAACCGCTCGGTTTCCCATGCAGTTCATTGCGTTCTGCGGTGCATACTCAGGCATTAATCCGCGATGCTAACGTTCCTTTCCGCCTGGTGCTGGACACCTTCCACCATCATCTTTATGAAAAAGCGGAAGAAGAATTTGAAGACAACATTGATATTAACGGTATTGGCTTAGTACATCTTTCCGGTGTGGAAGATACCCGTCCGGCCAGCGAGCTGACGGATGAAGAACGCATCATGCTGAGTGACGGCGACGTACTGAATAGCGTCGCGCAGGTTCAACGTTTGGAACGGTTGGGCTACAAGGGCGTTTATGCTTTTGAACCTTTCTCTTCCGTTATGGCCGGCTGGAACACAGCAGACATTGAGCGGGAAATTCGCCAGAGCATTAAAATTTTGCAGGGCTGATTGTCGCCAGCCAGCAATGGCAATGGCAAATTATTACCCGAACGCCTGAACAGGATCTGTGTTGTCTTTGGCGGCCTTTACGGCCGCCCTTTTTATAAAAAGAGGCTGTTTTAAGCCACTCGTTCATCCAGGGGTTGATTGCGTCGGATTTTTAACGTTAACAAAAGCGCCATGCAAACCAGCAGGCCGCTAAGCAGGTAAACGACGGGAACGCCAAAATAGCCCATAACCAGTCCGGCTAACGGTCCGGTAATGCCCAATGACAAATCCATAAAGGCCGTATAGGTTGCCAGCGCACTGCCCTGATTTTGTGGCGGAACCGTTTTCACGGCCACCACGCCAATGGCCGGGAAAACCAGCGAGAAACCAGCGCCCGTCAGGAGCGCGCCCAGCTTTGCCATCCACGGGTCTGCCGCTCCCCAAACCAGGAACAGCCCTGTGGCCTCAACGATGAAGCACACCATGGCGACAACAAGGCCACCATGCCGGTTGATTGCATTGGGAAACAGCAGACGCGTGCCGACAAATGCCCCGCTAAATAGCGTCAGCGCCCATGCTGCGCCTTCCCATCCTTTTGCCTGATAAAACAGCGTAATAAAAGTGGCAATGACGCCAAATCCTGCCGATCCCATGGCCAGAATGATGCCGAAATGCCAGATGCGTCCCAATACCGCCCGAAACGGCAGCTGTTTGCCCTTCGCACTTTTTACCGCAGGGCGGGGAAGCGCCATCACAATAGCCAACAGCGCAATGCTGATGACAAATGCAGCAAGCAGCAGCAGACCGCCCCATCGGTAGATTGCCACGCCAAGCGGCGCACCAATCGCCATTGCACCGTAGGTAAATATTCCGTTCCAGGAAATCACCCTGCCTATATGTAATGAACCCACTACCCCTACGCCCCACAGGGTTGCACCGGTGCCGGCGAAACTTTGCCCGACGCCAAGAATGATCCGGCCAAGACATAACAGCACCAGGCTAAGCACTGGCGCACCGGCGCTAAACGCGGCCAGCGCATAAAAAAGTCCGCTAAGAAAACAGCCGCATAGCCCGACAACCACCACTTTTTTCGGCCCCCAGAGATCGGCAAAGCGTCCGGCATGCGGGCGGCTAAGTAAAGTAGAGAAATATTGCAGGCTGACCACCAACCCCGCCCAAAAAGCGCTGTACCCCATGACGTCGTGGACATAGCCGGGAAGTACCGCCAGCGGTAAGCCTATTGTCAGGTAGCTGGCAAAATTAAAAATTACGACGGAAATGATACGCAGGTTTAAGCCTAAACCGCTTTGAACCGCTTCCGACGCAGGTTGCTCAGGCATAAGGCACTACTCTTTTAACAGTCATCCGAATTTTTACTATAACCCGATTCTGACGGAAAACATCAGCCGGTGAAGCGGTGTTTTAGCGTGCGCCGGGGAGGCTGTTGACAATTTTTGCCCAGGCCCCGCGTTAAACGCCCTCCTCGCGTCCAGCGTTAAGACCTTTCCTTAAATCAATCTGTTACCGAAGCGCGGAGGCTATACTAAGCACAGAAACCGCGAAGGAGAGAGAATGAGCGAACTGCAGCAGGAGAAGATGGGGCAGAATATGCTGCTGAAGATGGCCACGCTGGTGGTCGTTCTGGCAGGGATCAAAGCAGCTTCAGAGATTCTGGTGCCCTTTTTACTGGCGCTGTTTCTGGCCATCGTTTTAAATCCGCTGGTGACGATATTAATGCGGCGTGGCGTACGGCGTGGATTAGCTATCGGCTTGGTCATTTTCGCCGTCCTGGTCTTGCTTGGATTGCTGATTGCCATGATTGCCGGCTCGGTCGATGAGTTCACCGCTATTTATCCGCAGCTCCAGGCGCAGATGACGCAAAAGCTTGCGATAGTGCAACATCTTGCCGCGCCTTTTCACATCAATCTTTCGACAAGCAGCCTTGCTGAGCGGCTCGATCCCAACTCAATCATGGATATGGCGACGACGATATTAAGTCAGTTTTCTGGAGCGCTAGCCGGTATGGTGCTGCTGGTGATGACGGTGATTTTTATGCTGTTTGAGGTGCACCACCTGCCCTATAAACTGCGTTTCGCGCTGGTCAATCCTCAAATCCGCATCGCGGGTCTGCATAAAGCGTTGAAAGGCGTGACGCATTATCTGGCACTGAAAACGTTAATTAGCCTGATTACCGGGATCGCTGTCTGGCTGGTATTGATGTTGCTGGACGTGAAGTTTGCCCTGCTGTGGGGCGTGGTGGCGTTTATCCTTAACTACATTCCTAATATTGGCCCGGCCATCGCTGGTATCCCGCCCTTCCTTCAGGCACTGCTGTTGAATGGTGTTTACGATGCCACCCTGATCGCCGCGCTGTTTATCACCATTCATATGGTGTTCGGCAATATGCTGGAACCTCGGGTGATGGGTAAAGGCCTGGGGCTTTCCAGCCTGGTGGTGTTTCTTTCGCTGATTTTTTGGGGATGGCTGCTGGGTCCGGTCGGTATGCTGCTTTCAGTGCCGCTGACCAGCGTGTGTAAAATCCTGATGGAAACAACCCCTGGCGGCAGCAAGCTGGCGATCCTGCTGGGCAACGGCAGACCTGCAAAACCAAAAAAAAAGAACAGACCGTCTCGCTGAATCAGCGCGGAAGCAAGCCGTAGGGTTCGCTTCCGCCTGACATTAGCGTGCTTCAAAAACGCTGGTATCCGTAATGGCCTGCACGTTGACCTTGCCAGGTAAAATAGCTAACGAGGAGAACAGATCTGAAACCTGCTGCACTTTGGCAATATCCTCCGTGGTAATCGGACGAATACCGTGTGAAATTCGCGCGGTTATCGGCTTTGCTTCTGCGGGAGATAAGCGTGTCAACGAAGAGTAAACCTGATTATATTCATCAGGATGCGCAATTCCCCATGCGCGGGCTTTCGCCAGACGGCGGGCAAAATCGGCAATGGCCAGCCGCTTTTGTGGATCCTTAAGCGAGCTTTCCGTGGCGGTGACGAAAGAGAGCGAAGTCGTCAAACCTTTGCTGTCCCGCAGCAAACGAGCGCCATGCTGTTCGGCAATGCCCAGATAGGGATCAAAAGTAGCCCACGCCGCGATCTGTCCGGAGTTGAACGCCGCGCTGGCATCCGTCGGCAGGACAAAGCGAATCGCCACTGCATCGCGTTTGAGCCCCGCTTCTTCCAGTGCGCCATAGAGTAAGTGTTGAGAGATGCTGCCGCGTGCCGATGAAACCACCACCGTTTTCCCCGCCAGTTCTTTGACGCTGTGAATCGGTGAGTCCGCCGGTACGATTAGGCCATTTGTTGCGCTGTCGCCGACGTTAGTCGCAATAATTTTAAGGTCAACGCCGCCGGAAGCCGCCATCAGCACCGGCAAATCGCCCGCGTAGGAAGTATCTACCGCCCCTGCTCTCTGGGCTTCAAACAGAGGTGCTGCACCCTGAAAATTTGCCCAGCGAAACTGATAAGGCGCATCTTTCATTACGCCAGAAGCCTCTACCAGCGAGCGCAAATTACGTGCCTGATCGCCTAATACCAGCGTCACTTTGGCAAGATCGTCTGCGCAGCTGGCCGCAAAAGCGACGCACAGCAGTAGTGCTGCCGAAAACCCTTTTTTTACCGCTATCATCCTGTTCCCTTCTTTTATAGCGCGTTACGCTGTAGTTGACGGATATAGGCGTCCCAGTGCAGCAGATATTTCTTATTTTTTATGCTGTTATCAAACACCTGCGCTGCTTTTTCTGCAACCGCGTCAGGGACGATATTCAGCTCTGCGCCGCCCGCTTGTGCCGCCAGTTGCGCTACGCAAGATCGTTCCAGGTAATAAAGGTTATAAAATGCCTCTTCCAAATCCCGGCCGCAGGTTAGCAAGCCATGATTTCGCAGGATCAGCGCATTGCGATCGCCAAGATCGGCAACAATTCGCTGCTGCTCATCAAGATCCAGCGCAATCCCTTCATAGTCGTGGTAGCCCAGTCGCTGGTAGAAACGCATGCTGTGCTGGGAGATCATCAGCAGGCCATTTTTCTGCGCCGCTACGCCAATGCCCGCAGCAGTATGCGTATGCAATACCGCATGCGTTTCTGGTCGGGCGCGATGAATAGCACTGTGGATAACATACCCTGCCGGATTGATCCCCAGCCCGGTAGGATCGTCAATAATTTCCCCTTCCAGGTCGATCTTGACCAGCGTTTCCGGCGTGATTTCATCAAAAGTTTGCCCATAGGCATTGATCAGGAAATGGGGCTTATCGCCGGGCACCCTCAGCGAAAAATGAGTATAGATATGATCGGTCCAGCGCAGACGTGCCGCCAGCTGATAGCACTGAGCCAGCTTGATGCGGGCTTGCCATTCGGCATCGGTAATACGTGCGCGAAGAGATTGAGCAGGATGTAATGCTGACGCGACAGTCATAAGATCTCCTGAGTTAGCAATGCGATGAGCGGACCCGTCCGCGGCAGGGCATCCTGACACAGAAGAAAACGGCGGGGGAAATGCTGAATATGGCAATAATTTGCATATTATTAGCTATATATCTGCATGCTTTTGCACCTTCTGGAGGGCTGGCCTAAGATTTTTCTTATTATCGCGAAGGGACATGCTACCTTAACGCCTTGAAGATGCCGATTGTGGCAACAGAGGATAATAGTGGATTCTCATCTTAAAAAGGGCCGGGAAAGGATAGGGGCATTACTGGCTGTGGCCGGGATAGTGCCATTAATCCTTTGCGTACTTTTTACCTTTATTAACGCACGACAGGTTGTGCTGCGACAGCAGGCTACTACAGCGGCCATGCTGCTGACCCACGCCGAGACTATCAGCGATCAGGCGTGGGATATGATCGGTCAGCTGCGCACATTTTCCGGGCGGCCCTGTAACCAGATTAATGAAGAGCTGCGACAGTACGCTGCCCTGCACCCTTATTTCCGCTCCCTTGGTGTTGTTCAGGATGATCTAATCACCTGTTCCTCCGCATTCGGCAGTCTCACCGATAATGTTGCCGTTATGATCCAGCGACAGCCGCCTGAGAACCGTAAGGCATGGTGGATGCTCTCCGTTAACGGTACCTATGCCGTTAAAAGCCGTCCGGCAATTATTTTTATGCGCGAGACGCCCACCCGTTTCAGTGCTTTTGCGCTAGTAGACGGGCAATATGTCCTGGATTTTATGAACGCGGTGGGTAAAAGCCAGGGCGATGCGATTACGTTACAGTTTGGCGAAGGATTTGCTATTCCCAGCGGTCATTCAGTCATCAGCGCCGGGAATTCTCTGTTAAGCGCCACCACATTAACCGTGGCATCCAGTCGTTATCCGATTGTGGCCCGTATCACCTCTTCCGGTAGCGATATTGCCCTTAACTGGCGGCATGGTTTGTTCACCTTTTTGCCGATGGCGGCAGTTCTGTCGTTGCTGCTGATGGCCGTCACCCATAACTGGCTGAAGCGGAGATTATCACTTCGCGACCAGTTGCGTCGGGGCATTTTGCATCGTGAATTTTCAGTTAATTATCAGCCTGTGTATAACGTCAAAACAGGCGCTGCCAGCGGCGCTGAAGCTTTAATGCGCTGGCAACTTCCTGACGGTAGTTGGGTAAGACCAGACCTGTTTATTGCGGCAGCCGAAGCCGAAAACATGATCGTTCCCCTGACGCAGCTGCTGATTGAAATGGTTATTGAAGATGCTCAACATTGGACGCTTCCTCCGGGCTTTCGTCTGGCGATCAACGTCGCCGCCGATCATATCCAGCATCCTGATTTTGTGACAGATATTCGCCAGCTCGCCGCCGGTCTGGCCGCCCATCAGCCTAACCTTACGCTGGAGCTCACCGAGCGCAGCCTGCTTTCCGATGGGGAAGACGTCATTCAAAAACTTCAGTTGCTGCGTCGTGAGGGCATTCATATTGCCATTGATGATTTTGGTACCGGGCACTGCTCGCTCTCTTATCTGCAAACTTTCCCGCTCGACTATCTTAAGATCGACCGCGGCTTCGTTAATGCAATTGAGTCGATCGACGGCGAAACGCCGGTACTCGACGCTATCATTATGCTGAGCCATAAGCTAAAGCTGAAAATCGTGGCGGAAGGCGTCGAAACGCCGGTTCAGCTTCAGTACCTGAAGGATCGCGGTGTGGTCTTTATTCAGGGCTATCTGTACGCCTGCCCGATGACTGGCAGTGCCCTGACACTCTGGCTGCAAGAAGAAGGCCGTCGGCCGTTGATGCCGGATAATGGTTAAAGTGCAGAGCATGGAAAGTATTTAGTCGCCCTGCTGTCCTGGGCACCTTTTTATTCTGAGAATGCGGGCTATTTAAACCTGACTTTACGGTGTTAAATTATGATAAAACTGGCCGGGAAAGATTAATTGCCGTTACGGCGTTTTAATATGGCCCGTAATGCTATAGCGAGGGTTTCATCTTCCGTAAGTATGCATTCACTTTTTATTCCTGCTGCTTCATGCCGTGCTTTAATACGTCGATGTATTCGCGCCAGCGTAGGGATAATATGTTCTTCCTGCTGTTTATATTCCTGATAAAGTTTGCGATGGTCCGGACGGTTGACGTTTCTCACCCGCGCCAGCTGAAGCGTCCGCAAAAAGCCCAGAAAGCGCTCTCCGCGCCCTGCCAGCGGGCCATCATCATGGCGTTTCTGGCAAAGACATTCTCTGCCGGTTAACCCTGGTAATACTTTATCAAGTACCCGGCCGTAGTTCAGCCAGTCATTACGTTGAAAATAAACCTTATATTTATTGGGGAGAAGCAAGCGGCATGGCTGTTGGCAATTTAAATTAAATTCAACACGATCCAGCATATTCAGCCAGTCATTTTCATAACCAGTTCTTATATTATACATTGCACTCTCCGCAAAAATGCGGCTGGCAGTATTACCCATCATCGCAAAGCACGCAACCGTAAAATCAACAATTGTCTTATCGTTAATAAAAATGGAATAACGGATTAGAGGTTTTTTCTCTCAATGCTATTATCTTCTGTTTATTGTTCCTTTTCAAAATCAATAAATAAAAAGGCGTACTGACCCTGGGAAAGCTTGAGCAGAGGCTGTTTTGCCTGCCCTAAAAGACAAAAGGCGTTTTCCCGGCAGATAATGTTACAAATTGTTACATAATCTGATTTCTGGTAGAAATTATGTTGCAGGGCGAAGAGAAGATATAATGAATACAGACAGAAAAATGCTAAGCGAAGTACAAATGCGCTACATTTCTCTGTTCTGAGCAAAAAAGCAACACACAATTTGACCTGTTTTGCCTGCCGCCATCATACGGCTGAGCGCCAAATGGGCAAAAATTTAATTGGGAAACAGACAATTACAGGGTGTTTTATATGAAGCTACGTAGGAAGCGTGTTAAGCCGATTGGCTTAAAAGACGTAACGATCATTGATGATGCCAGGTTACGCAAAGCCATTACTGCCGCATCGCTGGGTAATGCCATGGAGTGGTTTGACTTTGGGGTATATGGATTCGTAGCCTACGCTTTAGGCCAGGTGTTTTTCCCGGGCGCTAACCCAAGCGTGCAAATGATTGCCGCGCTGGCAACCTTCTCCGTTCCTTTCCTGATCCGACCGCTGGGTGGCCTGTTCTTTGGTGCGCTCGGTGATAAATACGGCCGTCAGAAAATCCTCTCCATAACCATTGTTATCATGTCGGTCAGTACCTTCTGTATCGGCCTGATACCCTCTCATGCCTCCATCGGCATTTGGGCGCCAATCCTGCTGCTACTTTGTAAAATGGCTCAGGGCTTCTCGGTCGGCGGTGAATATACCGGCGCATCGATTTTTGTCGCCGAATACTCGCCTGACCGCAAACGTGGCTTTATGGGCAGCTGGCTGGACTTCGGTTCAATCGTCGGTTTTGTTACCGGTGCAGGCCTGGTCGTACTGATTTCAACCGTAGTCGGCGAAGCTAATTTCCTTAGCTGGGGCTGGCGTATTCCGTTCTTCGTCGCTCTGCCGCTGGGGCTGATTGGTATCTATCTGCGTAACGCGCTGGAAGAGACCCCGGCGTTTCAGCAGCACGTTGATAAGCTGGAACAGGGCGATCGTGAAGGTCTGGCCGACGGTCCGAAAGTGTCGTTTAAAGAGATTGCCACCAAGCACTGGAAAAGCCTGCTGGCCTGCATTGGCCTGGTTTTATCCACTAACGTCACCTACTACATGCTGCTGACGTACATGCCAAGCTATCTGTCGCATAACCTTCACTACTCCGAAGATCACGGGGTAATGATTATTATCGCGATCATGATCGGCATGCTGTTTGTTCAGCCGGTAATGGGTTTGATGAGCGATAAGTTTGGTCGTCGTCCCTTCGTGATTATCGGGAGCGTTGCGCTGCTGTTGCTGGCTATCCCTTGCTTTATGCTGATCAACAGTAATGTGATGGGGCTGATTTTTGCCGGCCTGCTGATACTGGCGGTGGTTCTTAACTGCTTTACCGGCGTTATGGCTTCATCGTTACCGGCGATGTTCCCTACTCACATTCGTTACAGTGCGTTGGCAAGCGCCTTTAACATCTCGATTCTGGTAGCAGGCCTGACGCCTACACTGGCTGCCTGGCTGGTTGAATATACCGCCAACCTTTATATGCCAGCCTACTACCTGATGGTTGTCGCAATTGTCGGTCTGATCACCGGTATCATGATGAAGGAAACGGCCAATATGCCGCTGCGTGGCGCCACGCCAGCCGCTTCCGATCTGAATGAGGCTAAAGAGCTGTTGCAGGAACATCACGATAATATCGAAAGCAAAATCGATGATATCAGCGAGCAGATCGCCGAGCTGGAAGCCAAGCGTAAGCATCTGATCAATCAGCATCCCAACATCAACGAATAGCTGTTGCGATAAATAAAAAGCCCGCGAATATTCGCGGGCTTTTTTCTGTGGTTAAGACAGTGCAGCTCAGGGAGCATTACTCATTTTTCTTGCCGCTCAGTGATGTCCAGTAGGTTCCCGTTTCCGGCAATGGCAGAAACTCACGGTTCATCTCATCAAGCGTTTTCGTCGGATCCAAATCGCTGAACAGCTGCGGATGGAGCGCTTTGGCAAAGACTTCAGCAATCAGCAAATGCCACGGGCTGAGGTAAAAATTGTGCCACAGCGCCGTCGCTTTCCCGTTACGAATGGCGGCAAGCTGCGAGATAACCGTCTCTCGTGCCACTGCCTGCACAAAGCTCTGGTGTGCAGCAGCTTTTGTCACCTGCGGGCCGAGCTGTAGCTGGTCAGCCTGCTGCGGACCTGACATCCCCGTCGCCAGATAAACATCCGGGTTCGCGGCAATGACCGCCTCCGCACTCAGCTGGCCAAATACGCTACCAAAATGCCCGGCCGCAATGTTATCACCACCCGCAAAAGCCAGCAGATCGGCAAGATTACCGCGTCCAACAGTCGTGCAGCACTCCTCACGGCGCCCCAGATGCAGCTGGATCATCGCACGGGTTCGGGCCGGTTTTGCCTGCCGTAAGCGCTCACGGATAAAGTCCATATGCTGTTGATAAAAACCGATAAAACGCTGTGCTTTCGCCTGGTCGTTTAACACGTCACCAAGGAGTTGCAGGGTAGGCACCGTGTTATGCAGCTGATCAACGCGGGTATCAATGTAAATCACCGGAATCCCTGCCGCTGTCAGCTGCATCAGCAAGCTGTCCTGCGCACTGGGCTTTTTAGCATAGACCGGCAGGATCACCAGGTCAGGTTGCAGTGCGATAACCTTTTCCACATTGATTTGCCCAGGATTCGCACTACCGATAATCGGAATCGCTTTGATAGCCGGAAACGCAGCGGTGTACCGCGTCCAGGTTTGCCTGTCGTAATGTTGCAAATCGGCAGGCCAGCCAATGACGCGTTGCAGAGGATTGCCTTTTTCCACCAGCGCCAGGGTATAGAGCATTCGCCCTTCCCCCACCACAATACGCTGCGGATTGTCCGGCACCGCCACCTTACGCTGCAAGATATCAGTGACGGTCTTCGCCTGTACCACGCTGCTGACCAGCATCAGCAATACAATCAGCGTTTTTTTCATCGCTTATCCTTAGGCAACGGCGATCAGAAATCGACTGCGGCAGAAACGTAAACCACGCGCGGCTCGCCTTCGCTGACGCGCAGATTACCGCCGCTCGACTCATAATACTCTTTGTCGAACAGGTTGTTGATGTTCACTTTCAGCTGGGTGTGTTTGCCTACCAGCTTGCTGTCCCAGGCAACGAAGGCATCGGCAACGGTGTAGTCCGGCATGGTGAAACTGTTTTCCGGATCGCCAGCACGGTTGCCCACATAACGAGCGCCGCCACCTACGCGCAGTTCGCCCGGCAGCCAGGAAAAGCGCATGCCGTGAGTCAGATAGAGGCTGGCCATATTGGTGGGTGCATTAACCAGACGGTTGCCCACGTTGTCCGGATTGACGTCATCCTCAACGATTTCCGTTTTATCGTGGCTGTAGGTCGCGATCAGATTCCAGTCCGGTGCCAGCTCGCCGTTAATTTCCACTTCTGCGCCCGTTGAGCGCGCTTTGGGAATGTTGCGCGTGCTACCGTTAATCAGCACAGACATGTCTTTTTCATCGATGCGGTAGAGCGCCAGCGTGGCGGAAACTGCCGGCACCATCTGCCATTTAGCGCCCACTTCATAGGTTGTCCCTTTCTCGGTAGAGGCGACGTTGCCGTCATCATCCGTCTGGGTCGAAGGCGTAAACGAGCGGCTGTAGCTACCGTATAACGAGAGATCCGGCAGCACTTTATAGACCAGCCCCATCTGCGGCAGGAAAGCGTCGCCTCTGTCGTTCAGGGTGGTTGCCGGGTTCGACCAGCCGCTACTGGCAGTCTGGGTATAGCGCTGATAGCGGCCGCCAAGTACCGCAATCCATTTGTCGTTCAGGTGAATACTGTCTTTGGCAAACAGCGAACGGCTGTAGAGATTGGTGCGTAGATTGCTCTGAGCATCGGAGACGGTGCCGGCATTGACCGGCGGCTCTTCACCATAGACCGGATCGTACATGTTGAAGGTCTTCGACACCTTGCCGCGATAAGAATAAGCTTTGTAGGTTTCGTTTTGCTCGTAATCCGCACCAAACATGACGTCGTGCTGCATGCCAAAGATTTCCGGGCTGCCGCCAATATCCCAGGAGAGATAAGTGGTTTGGTGGTTGAAGCCACGGTTGGCATCTGCACGGCGCGAAACGATGCCGGTCGTGGTATCGATGGCCGTTGCCCGCACTTCGTTGCTATCGTAGCGACGCTGCATCCACGCGTAGTTGAAGCGTGTTTGCCATGTCTCATCCAGGTTATAGGCGTAATTAACGTTCAGGCGCTTGTTTTTGCCGTAAGCGTGGTTAGCACTGTCGTCCAGACGTTCGTTATAGGGAATATTAACCGGCTTTTTATTGATAAAGGCCGTCCCGCGATCGACCGGGACGTCGAACTTGTATTCCGTATAGCTGATATTGAACGAGGCTTTTTCACCAACCCAGCTCAGTGAAGGCGAGATAAGCGTATGTTCATTGACGCCAAAGTTGCGCCAGTAATCTTCACGCTGCCGCTCGGCGATCAGACGAAAAGCAAAACCGTTGCCCAGTGGCCCGGTGATATCAACCGAGCCGCTGCCGCCGCCCACGCTGCTGGTGCTACCTGCAACGTGCGTATTCCATTCATACTGTGGTTTTTTACTCACCAGATTGATCACGCCGCCGGGATTGAGGATCCCATACAGCAGCGAAGAGGAGCCTTTCAGCACTTCCACGTGGTCGATCGTCGAATCCATCGACAGACCCTGGTTACTGCGTACGCCGTCAATAAAGATTGAGCCATCGGAATTTGAGCCAAAACCGCGCTTAACAAAGCCATCTTCAATGCCGCCCAGCGTATTGCCCTGCGCAACGCCACTGACAAATTTCATGGCGTCATCAACGGTTTTAACCTGATAGTCATCAACCACTTGCCTGGTGACCACGCTGATGGACTGCGGCGTTTCGTTACGTGGCGTTTTCGTTTTACTTGCGGTGGTCGCGGTATCCTGGCTGTAGCTGCCGCTTTCAGCCTGGTCGGCGTTAACCGTTAACGTCTGGCTCTCAGCAGCAACAGCGGCGTGGCTGCTGACAAGTGAGAAGATAGCGATTAACGAGGTTTTTCCATGGGTGCGAAAAAGGGTATAAGGTGCTGCGAAGGGTGTTTTCATGAATCTTTGAGCAACTGTTGTTTATATTAATAGTTGCGGATGATAATGATTTTCATTGTTATTAGCAATTTCAAAAATTGTTTCTTCCTTTCGGCAACCGCGTAAAAAATGGGCCCGAAGGCCCACTTGAATCACGTTCAGGCGGTATCTTGCTGTTAGAACTGATATTTGAGGCCCAGGTTTCCGGTATAACCTTCGCTCCCCGGCCCGAAGCTGTGGGAATATTTAACCTGGCTATAGACGCTGAAACGGGGATTAAGACTGGCGCTGACGCCCGCGCTTGCCTGCCAAAACCCCCGACGGACGTCAGGCCTGAGCGTTTCATTATTCATATCAATGCCTGGCGTATGCCCCAGCATCTGTACCACATCGCCCTGAATGTAGGGCTTGATGTTCTCCCCGTCGTAAACCAGCCTTATTCCCTCACGTAGCTGCGCCATCATCAGGTTTTGATCCTTCAGCTTAACGCCGCTGGAGTAGGTTTGACTGATGTTCATATACTGCCCCATCGCCTGAAGCTGAGGTTCCAGCTTCAGTTTATCCACCAGCGTAAAAGGCTTGCCCACTTCCATCGACAACACGGTTGCGTAACTGTCCATTTTGGCATTGGTTTGGCTGGAGAAGTTATTGCTGTAGCGGGTGAGCTGCGCGACATTGTCGAGATACGCGCCGCTATCGTCCCAGAAAGTCAGATAGGCGCCGATGCCGTAAGCGTTGGTCTCGATTTTTCCTACGTCCACAGACAGCCCTGCTCGCGCGCTACGGGCCGTGTCCTTATTGCTGCTGGTCTGGTGTCCAAGGGTGATCATCGGACCGGCCGTCACATGCCAGCTTTCTGCCAAATCCTTCTTCAGAAGATCGCCACCCAGCTGAACAAACGCGGTGTTCACATCAAAAGCAAAACGCCCCGCCTGGTAATTATCATGGCGGCCATACACCCTTCCCCACGCCGTGCGATCTTTCTGTGTCGCCCCAACCCGCTCATGCCAGCTGCCGATTGTGGCAAAACCGTAGGCTGAATTGAGATAAGGCGCAATCAGGTAGCCTGCCGTTTCAGCCCTGTAGGTTACTGGTCCGGGCGCTGTCGGGATTGTCGGGGAGTCGGGTTCGGTAGTCTCCGCCGGATCGGCTGGAGTAATCGGCTCAGCGGTGTCGGCCGGGATGGCCGGGTCAGCAGTATCCGCGGGGGTAGCAGGCGTTACGGGATCGACAGGCGTATAGCTCGCCTGCAAATACCAGCTGTTATCGTTGATATTGTTGAGGAAATACTCATAGTTTCCTGCTACAACGCTGTTATTACGCAGGTTAAAGGTGGCCGCCTGCGCATCGCCAGCCACGTCGACTAATAAAATCCCGGCGCTGGTCGCCGCTCCAAGCCCGCCTTTGTTATTCACCGTCAGCACGTAATCCCCGGACGCGCTGCCGTTAACCTGAATTCGGTCGGTGGCAGAACTGTCGTCACCAAGCTGCGTATTCATTACAAACTGACCCGAGCCGGTCAGATCGCCATCGATGGTTAGCGTACTGAAGCCAGAATCGTCGGTAAAAATAGCGGTGCCTTTGTTCTGCAACAGGTTATTTACGTTTGAATCACCGGTGATCAGCCAGCTGCTGGTATTGTCGAGGATTAGCTGATTAACGTTCTGCGTCGCACCGTTTAACGTTGAACTGTTGGAGAGCGACAGATTAAGCGTGCTGTCGTAGCTGTCCGCAATCACATCGCCCAGTAAAGTCACATTGTTATCCGCTGTAACGTCAGCTTGCGAATAAGTGATCGCCCCTTCCGACGATGTTGTCGGCTGAATGCTTAATGCCACGCCATCGCCGCCATATACCAGGGTGCCGTTGCTAAGTCCAAGGTCAAGCGCCGCGCCCTTAACTAAGACGCCGGTTGACGCTTCGCTGCGTAACGCGACATTATCCAGCGTGATTGTACTTTGCTGGTTGTCCGCGCTATTAAGCACATTCAGACCCACCGCGTTACCGGTTGTTGTCACCGTGCTGTCAGTGAGTTTCATGGTGGAAAGCGAAGCAATGAGTGCATGGGCATCCGTTCCACTGGTATTCAGCGTCAAATTACTGGCAGTGACCGTTGAGGCAGCCGCGTAAATCCCCGCGCTGCCTTCGCCCTGGGTGGAAATCGTATCATTACTGCTCTCCACGGTACTGTTCGCAATGACCATGCCATAAGCGGCATCGCCAGCGGTGGAGAGAGAGATATTTGCCAGGGTGGCAGCGCTGCTGCTATCCGCATAGAGACCGTGCGCCAGCTCGCCAGAAGTCGTAATGGTTGAATTTTTCAGATCCAGGCTGCTGGTTTTCTTGATGTAGACCCCGCGTCCGTTACTGGCTGAGGTTTCTATATCGGTATCCGTCACGGTTAAGGTGCCGTTACGGGCTGCCAGGCCAAAGCTGGTAACACCGGTTGTGGTAATAGTGGAATCATTCAGGGTCAGCTGCCCGCCATCTACGGCCCACGCGCCATAAGCTTCAGTCCCCGATGTGGTAAGGGTCAGATTTTCTCCGGAGACATTCCCACCGGAGACAATACCGTGGCCGGCATCACCGGAGGTGTTGATGGTTGAATCGGTTAAGGTCAGTTGCCCGCTGGTAGCGGTAAACGCGCCATAAGCTTCAGCACCCGATGTGGTAAGGGTCAGATTTTCTCCGGAGACATTCCCACCGGAGACAATACCATGGCCGGCATCACCGGAGGTGTTGATGGTTGAATCGGTTAAGGTCAGTTGCCCGCTGGTAGCGGTAAACGCGCCATAAGCTTCAGCACCCGATGTGGTAAGCACGCTATCGGTTAACGTCGCCGTACCTGCCTGTACTTGAATCGCATGAGCCTCGCTGCCTGAAGTAGTGAAGCGGCTGTTGGTCGCGTTAAGCGTCGTTGTGGCATTGGCCAAATTTGCCCCTGCGGCTCCTGTGCCCTCGGTCAGGTAGCTACCGCCTTCGAGAATCGTATTGGACTGCGAATTGATATCCAGCGCGTATCCGCTGGCCAGCGTGGTATGCACGTTGACGTTGGTTAGCGTCATATCACCATTCATTGCCCGCAATCCCACGAAACCAGTGTTAATGGTACTGTCTTCCAGCGTCAGCGAACTTCTCGTCGTGTTGTCGTTTCCGGTACCGTTTCCGACTTTGATGGCGGCTTTAGCAGTGGTCGCAGCATTAATCGTGATGTTGCTGGCTGTCAGGGTACTGCTGTCCAGAAAGAGGGCGTTATCACTACTTGCAGCCTGCTGAGTTATATTCACATCATTCAAGGTGCCGCTGACGCTAAAAAGAGAAATCACCCTGTTGGTTTTTTCGGTTGCGCTGAGCGTCAGGTCGCTGGCTTTTAGCGAACCGCCATTCAGTCTGATACCCTGTGTTAAATTTCCATCCAGTTGTGCAGAGACATCATTGAGTATCAGATCGCTATTAGTCGCCATAATAGCGGCACTGTTGGCGCCTGAGATCGTAAAGCGGCCTGTGTTGATGGTTAAGGTCGCGTTTTCCATATCAACGCCGTGCGCGCTGCCGCCCGCCGTCGTTAATGTTGCATCATTCAGTTCCAGGCTTGAGCCATCACGAAGTTTGGCCGCAAAGGTGCCGCTATCCACCGTCGTAAAGGTGAGTCCCGGATCCGTAATTAACGTGCTGCCGGTTCCTGTCGCATTAAGTGGAAAATCGTCTTTTTCACGGGAGCTGTAGCTTTCAGTAACCTGGTACGTCGATCCATCAGTGACCGACCAGGGAGAAGCTGCATAACTGCAAAGAGGAAACAGCGCTAACGTTAATAAGTTAAGAGAAAAATATTTTGCTTCCATCGCCATAATGCATCCTTTCGTTAATATCCATAATAATCAAAAGTGATGAACGAATTTATCTGTTCTTTTTTGCGAGGAAGGATTTTAAAATCAGCACAATTGCGGCGTTTAACTGATAAAGGCGTAACTGGCGGGCGCCTGATTTTATAATATGAAAGGGATACAGTCCGAAGTCCTTTCCATCAATCACTCTGCCTTCCTGGCGTGCTTATCTTAATGGATTATGTTATCGATCAAAAAATTATTTTTTTAAGAAATTACTGCTTAAATATTTACTAAAATATTCCGTTATTTTTAATTTCCTGCCTGCATTTTTTTGAAAAGAAAAAATAAATAAAATTAAAACAGCCTTTTCCGTGCTGGAACCACTCCCGTTTAATAAACGGTTAAGACGGTTAATAGCCGATGCACAAGGATTGCTGCTGGCGATGGCTGGAAGAGGATCATCGCCAGGTTCACCGACTTCCCCCCGCTGCGGGCTTTATCGTCGCTTTGGGGAAGTGAGGCAAAAATCCGGCTGCCGTGAGTGACCGATCGCCTTGTGGATCATCTGACTATCGTCGGGCGAGCGCATTTTTCGCCAGGCCATACAGAACGACCAGCATCGCGCCAACGGTCCCGGCAATGATATGCAGAGAGTGAACAGCGGCGGTGTACCTTAAAATCGCCGGATCGGTGACCAGCATACTTCCGGCAATCCAGCCAATAAGCGCGCCACCCACCATAACAATAAAGGGAAAGCGACCCAGCAGCGCCAGCACCAGTTTGCTGCCCATCATAATAATCGGAATGCTGATAATCACGCCAAACGATACCAGCCAGAGATTACCTTTACCGGCAGCGGCCACCGCCAGCACGTTATCCAGGGACATCACTACGTCGGCCATGGTGATCGTCAGCACGGTTTTCCACAGTCGGTTATCGCTGGCGATATCCGCATCATCCTCTTCGCTGGCCACCAGCTTGCAGCCAATCCACAACAGCAACAGCGCACCGACAATTTTCAGCCAGGGTACCGAGAGCAGATAAACGGCAATCACTAACAAAACGATGCGTGCAATGACCGCGCCTGCCGTCCCGAGCACGATAGCTTTTTTCTGCCGCTCAGGCGGTAATTTGCGGCAGGCCATGGCGATAACGACGGCGTTATCGCCTCCCAAAAGCAGATCAATCAATACGATTTGCAGCAGAATAACGGCGAAATCCAGATAATCCATAACCAACTCTATTAGCAGAAAGCGGGATAATTCCCGGTAGCAGTGAGACAACCCATAGTATCAGACAGTTCACCAGCAATCGTTTCAGGGTAAATTTTTGATTCTCTGAGTAATCTAACTTTAGCATGCTTACTGCAAGGCAGGTTGAGGCCACCTGCGGCTTTGCGAAAGTGATGAACGGTCGAAGCCTGGGGTAGATAAATTCAGGTTCGTGGCTGTTTAGCATTACCGAAAAATCGCCAAAAACGGGTTTTAAAAAATCAAATGTATAACTTGACCTTTCTCAGGAAAACCTTTAAACCTTTTCAAAATAGCAAGATTGCCAATTAGTTTTTTTAATTTAGATAATGGAAGTGGGAACTTAGCTCAACAAGGAAAGTGAGGTAACACGGATGAGTAAGCGTGAAGATATTCTGGATTCATCAAAATTCAGTTCTGAAAAAGAAATAAGGCATGGGCTTATTTACTCGGAAATTCTGGGGTGGCTGGATATGGGGCATGCCAGAGGAGACGATATTCGAAATCTTATGGCGCAATTTTCCCAAGGTGAGAGCAGCAACAAAGCCTACTATGAAGTCCGCTATGAACAGACTATGAGGATTAGTCGGTTTATAACAGGAAGATTTAATATTTGGCAGATAAAAAAAGGCCGTTCATTAAAAGAGCGACAAAGCATTGCATTGGCAATGATGATGAGTACTGCTATAGCATTTGAGAATTGGCAGTCCATGATATGGTTTAATTGGCATACTGATAGCGGTTTTAGCGGGGAAGATCTTATATCCAATCTTTTTGGTTTTTATAGAGTGAATTTCCCACGCAATTACTGGGAAGAACTTCGGATTGTCTCCAGGGAAGCAGCATTACGCCGCTGGGATCACTATGGGCCTGTCGGAAATTTCAAAAATACAGGATTTCTTCCATTACTGTTCCCTGACCCGGCTCAAAAATTCCTGTGCCCGCGCCCTTTTAAAGGTAATCTCCCGAGGTTTATGACGCAAATCTCCCCCTATAAAATAATAGATAACGATGAGATTGTACGTATTAATAGCAAAAAGGCAGGCATCACTAGTGCGGTGGGATAAAAATGAGTAAGAAGAAAAAAATTGCAGCGACCGCAGTCATTGTTGCCTGTGCATTCCTGTTGATTGATTACAGTATGCAGAAAATTGCCGCACAACGGGAAGGGTATTCACATAAAAATATTTGGGCATACTATCTCTATACCGACAGTGATATCAGAAATGCACCACGACTCTCCAGACAAGTTCATTTCACCTGGGTTGCCCAGGACGGCAGTCAGCCGCAAGAAAGTAGCATTGTTTATCACCAGAAGGTGGATATTAACCAAATCAGAGATTACCTGAGGAAACTTGGTTACGAATGCGTCGAGCGAAGCAGCCATGATGAAAGATGGGAACGTAGCAACAAAACAATGCCTGCCTTTTACATTTCCCAAGATAATGAGAGTGGAACAACCACGCTCAGCAAATCCCGCTATCGCTAAAATTACGCGCCGGTCATAGCGTTTTTATTTCACAAGGCCCAAGTGGGCCTGTTTAAACCTATTCTCAAAGCGCCTGCGCGCAAGCCCAGGCCGAACTCCAGGCCCACTGGAAGTTGTAGCCGCCGAGCCAGCCGGTGACGTCGACCACCTCGCCAATAAAGTACAGGCCCGGCACATCCTTCGCTTCCATCGTTTTGGAAGAGAGCATGCGGGTATCCACGCCGCCCAGCGTCACTTCTGCCGTACGGTAGCCTTCCGTGCCGTTTGGCTGCACACGCCAGTTGTGCAGTGACTCCACCAGTTCGCTTTGCTGACGGCTGTTGAGCTGCTTCAGCGTGCACTCAGGTACGCTGCCCAGCAGTTGCAGGCATTCGACCAGGCGACGCGGTAGCACCTTTGCCAGCGTGTTTTTCAGGCTCTGATTGGGATGCATCTCGCGTTCTTCGTTAATAAAGCCGCTCAGCTCACGTTCAGGAGAAAGGTTGATAGTGACAAATTCGCCAGGCTGCCAGTAGCTGGAAAGTTGCAGTACCGCCGGGCCAGACAGCCCGCGATGGGTAAACAGCAGCGCTTCTTTAAACACCGTGCCATCTTCGGCCGTCATCACCGAAGGCACCGCCACGCCAGACAAGGTTTGCAGCTGCTCCAGTAGCGGCTTGTGCAGCGTAAACGGCACCAGGCCCGCGCGCGTTGGAAATACCGGAAGCCCAAACTGCTCCGCGATTTTATAACCGAATGGTGAAGCGCCCAGGCCAGGCATGGAGAGGCCACCAGAAGCGATGACCAGTTTCTCCGCCTGAACCACGCTGCCGTTCAGCTCCAGCGTATAACCGGTATCATCACGCGCTACGCTTAGCACTTCACTTCGCAGCCGCAACGCAACGTTACCCGCGTCACACTCCTTTAGCAGCAGCTCGACGATTTGCTGGGCGGAATCATCACAGAAGAGTTGCCCCAACGTTTTCTCATGCCAGGCGATACCGTGGCGATTAACCAGGTCGATAAAATCCCACTGGGTATAGCGCGCCAGGGCGGATTTACAAAAGTGTGGATTATGCGAAAGATAAGCGGCCGGTTCGGTATAGAGGTTGGTAAAATTACAGCGTCCACCGCCCGACATCAGAATTTTACGTCCGGCTTTTTTGCCGTTATCAAGCAGCAATACGCGTTTGCCACGCTGCCCCGCCTGGGCGGCACAGAACAGGCCAGCTGCGCCAGCGCCAATGATGATAACGTCAAACTTTTCCACAACCTTCTCCGGACTACTGCGCAAAAAACGCTGATTGTAATGAGAAGGCCCGCTTCCCGCCAGCGTCACAAAAGCGTCACGGGCCGAAACATTTTGCAATCGTATGATTTTCATCCGAAATTTGTTCGATATTTCTCTCAAATAACACATTGATGTCAAAAAAAGTCTATATTTCACTTTCCCCAGGCGCGGTTTCTCGCTGATAATGCGCCGCGTTCATGTCCTCCAAAATGGCGTAACGCTTATGCTACATCTGTTTGCTGGTCTTGATTACCATACCGGCCTGTTTCTTGTTATTGCTCTGCTTTTTGTTTTGTTCTACGAGGCCATCAACGGCTTCCACGACACGGCAAACGCAGTGGCTACAGTGATATACACCCGTGCAATGCGATCGCAACTGGCGGTAGTCATGGCCGGGGTATTCAACTTCTTTGGCGTACTGCTGGGCGGGCTGAGCGTTGCTTATGCTATCGTTCACTTGCTACCCACCGATCTGCTGCTCAATGTGGGATCGGCTCACGGGCTGGCCATGGTCTTTTCCATGCTGCTGGCAGCTATTATCTGGAATCTCGGCACCTGGTACTTCGGTCTGCCGGCCTCCAGCTCTCATACCCTCATCGGGGCCATCATCGGCATTGGCCTGACCAACGCACTGCTTACCGGAACCTCGGTGGTGGATGCGCTGAACATCCCGAAAATGATCGGCATCTTTATGTCGCTGGTTATTTCTCCCATCGTTGGCCTGGTTATCGCCGGCGGCCTGGTGTTTATTCTGCGCCGGGGCTGGAGCGGGACCAAAAAACGTCGTCGTATTCATATGACGCCTGCGGAACGTGAAAAAATCGACGGCAAGAAAAAGCCGCCGTTCTGGACACGAATCGCACTGATCATCTCTGCTATCGGCGTGAGCTATTCTCACGGCGCTAACGATGGTCAGAAAGGCATTGGCCTGATTATGCTGGTCTTAATCGGTGTCGCGCCTGCTGGCTTCGTGGTGAATATGAATTCGTCAGGTTATGACATTACGCGTACCCGTGATGCGGTTAATCATCTGGATCAGTATTATCAGCAGCATGCCGATTCTCTGACGCATATCATTCAGATGGCACCGCCTGCCGTACCGACTCCGGAAGAAAGTCCGGGCGGTCCGCAGCAGTTCCACTGTGATGCTGCCCGTGCTCTGCCCGCTATTCAGCACGCCCAGGGCCTGTTGAATAACCTGCAAAGCTACGATGCGCTGAGCGTTGAACAGCGTAGCCATCTGCGCCGTCTGCTGATGTGTATCTCTGATACGGCCGATAAAGTCACTAAACTGCCGGATACCACCAGCGACGACAAACGCTTCCTCAGCAAGCTGAAAGGCGATTTGTTGAATACCGTTGAGTATGCGCCGGTGTGGATCATCGTCGCTGTAGCGCTCGCGCTATCGCTGGGAACCATGGTTGGCTGGCGTCGTGTTGCCACGACTATCGGTGAAAAAATCGGTAAGAAAGGCATGACCTACGCGCAGGGTATGTCCGCACAGATGACCGCGGCGGTTTCGATTGGCGTGGCAAGCTATACCGGGATGCCGGTATCGACCACTCACGTGCTTTCGTCCTCCGTCGCTGGCACCATGCTGGTTGATGGCGGCGGCGTACAGAGCCGCACGATCAAAAATATCCTGCTGGCCTGGGTGTTTACCCTGCCGGTCTCGATAGTCTTGTCGGGCGTGCTGTACTGGATTGCGCTGCAGATCATTTCCTGATTAAGCGGAAAGTAAAAGGGCGGGACTTGTTCCCGCCCTTTTTGTTTTCATCTTCACCCGCGCCTCCCTTAGTGCCAGATAATTAATCCCACCAGGCTGATCAATACCAGGCCGCACAGCGCACTGGTCAGAATGAACTGGCCGCGCACCCGCTCACAGCGACGAATAAATTCATCATCATGGTGATCGCGATAGCGTTGCGACCAGATATAACGCACCAGGCGAACCTGTTTGCCCGGCTGGCCGTGTGACGTGAAAAAACCCGCTCCGTCAACATACTGGTACAACAAAGGATCGCACCCACGAAGTACCACCAGTAATGCACGCAAAGAGGAAAAATAGCGCGCCATGTTCACTACACAAACAACGCAAAGAGCCCAAAAGAGTGCAATGGTGCTAATCATGATCCCCTCCCGGCAAACGATCAAAAAAGCCGTTCCCGCGGAAAACGCCGGACACAGCTTTTTGAAGTCATGCCTGCCACATCAATGAACCAAACGGAATTGTTGTTGTAACTACAGAGCGACGGTCAGTAGCGCATGGCTTATCGTCACTGTTTAGTTTAGGAGATGAGCTGAAATTTTTACCAGCGATGTTTTCAGCAAGCAGCAAAAAGAAAGGCCGCGTGAGGTTGATCCCGCTCGCAAAGGGAGCGCCCAACGCGTTACTTGTTAACAATTGGGTCTATAATATCAGGCAGAAGAAAGCGACACGTAGCGCTTCGTTAACCCGCATCTCATTCAACATTACATCTTATTTCAATGTGTTATGATGCAAAAAAGACAACCTTGTCTGCAAAGACGCAGTCGCACTGAATGGAAGGAGTAACATTATGTCTTACAAACACATTCTGATTGCCGTGGATCTTTCGCCCGAAAGTAAGCTGCTGGTCGCTAAAGCCGTTTCCATGGCCCGTCCCTATGACGCCAAAGTTTCTCTGATCCACGTCGATGTTAATTACTCCGATCTCTATACCGGCCTGATTGACGTTAACCTCGGCGACATGCAAAAACGTATCTCTGAAGAAACGCATACGGCGCTTACCGACTTGTCTGGCAGCGCAGGTTATCCAATCTCCGAAACCCTCAGCGGCAGCGGTGATTTAGGCCAGGTTCTGGTCGATGCAATTAAGAAATATGATGTGGATTTAGTGGTGTGCGGCCATCACCAGGATTTCTGGAGCAAGCTGATGTCTTCTGCACGCCAGCTGATCAATACCGTGCATATCGACATGCTGATCGTGCCGCTGCATGATGAAGAAGACGAGTAAAAGCTTAGCAGGCAAAAAAATACCGCTATCGCCCTTACAGGCTGGCGGTATTTTGTATTGAAGGCGGACGCGACCCGATCTGGCAGAAACGCCGCTTTTGCGTCTTTATGGGCGGCCAGGGTTCCCCAGGCCTGCACCACGGGCTTAAAGCACTGACTTATTCGCCCGCTAACGGTGGATAAATATCAAAGCGGTGGCTTTTAGTCACCACGGCCGATTGCGTCGCCACGCCAGCCAGCGGCGGTGCATAATCGGGTCGTTTAACCACGATACGTTTCTTCGCCAGCCGTCTTGCCGGTGCCAGCAATCCGTCAGCGTCGTTATCCGCTCCCACCAACGTCTGGAATACCCGCATCTCTTTCTTTACCAGCGCGCTTTTCTGTTTGTGAGGATACATCGGATCAAGATACACCACGTCTGGCTTCTCACTAATTTCCGTTAGCGCCTCTAAGCTGGACGCATGCAGCAGCGTGAGTCTTTCACGCAGCCAGCCGCCGATTTCTGCACTCTGATAGCCTCGCTGCAAACCATCGTCCAACAGCGCCGCAACGACCGGATGACGTTCCAGCATCCGCACGCGACAGCCCAGCGAGGCCAGCACAAAAGCGTCTCGCCCCAGGCCCGCCGTGGCATCAATCACATCAGGAAGATAGCTGCCTTTGATGCCAACGGCTTTGGCTACCGCCTCGCCACGTCCGCCGCCAAAACGGCGACGATGCGCCATCGCGCCCTCCACAAAATCAACATAAATACCGCCAAGCTTAGGCTCGTCCCGCTTGCGCAGTTCAAGATGCGTGGCGGTCATTACCAGCGCCATCAGCGCCTGTTCATCATGTTCAAGCTGCCAGCGTTCGGCCAAAACAGATAAGGCGCCGTCTCCGGCGCCCGCTTCGTCAATTAAACAGATTTTCACGCCTGTTCCTGAATCCCATAGTGCGCCAGCATTGCATCCAGCTGAGGCTCACGACCACGGAAGCGTTTGAACAGTTCCATTGGCTCTTCAGAACCGCCGCGCGTCAGGATGTTATCCAGGAAAGACTGGCCCGTTTCACGATTGAAAATGCCTTCTTCTTCAAAACGTGAGTAAGCATCCGCCGCCAGCACATCCGCCCACAGATAGCTGTAGTAACCGGCAGCATAGCCGCCCGCAAAGATATGGCTGAAGGCATGCGGGAAGCGGCCCCAGGATGGGCTTGGCACCACGGCTACCAGCTGTTTAATCTCTTTCAGCATCTCAAGAATCTGCGCGCCTTTCGCCGGATCGAACTCGGCATGCAGGCGGAAATCAAACAGGCCGAACTCCAGCTGACGCAGAATAAACAGCGCGGCCTGATAGTTCTTCGCTGCCAACATTTTATCCAGCAGTTCCCGAGGCAGCGGCTCGCCGGTTTCATAGTGACCGGAGATAAACGCCAGCGCTTCCGGTTCCCAGCACCAGTTTTCCATAAACTGGCTCGGCAGCTCGACGGCATCCCACGGCACACCGCTAATACCAGCGACGCCCGGCGTTTCGATACGGGTCAGCATGTGGTGCAGACCGTGGCCGAATTCATGGAACAGCGTGGTGACTTCGTCGTGAGTAAACAGCGCAGGCTTGCCGCTAACCGGGCGGTTAAAGTTACAGGTCAGATAGGCGACCGGCTTCTGCAATGAGCCATCCGCGAGGCGCATTTGGCCGACGCAATCGTCCATCCATGCTCCGCCGCGTTTGTTTTCACGCGCGTAGAGATCCAGATAGAAGCTGCCGCGCAGCTCGCCGCTTTCATCAAACAGATCGAAGAAACGCACGTCAGGATGATAGACATCAACGTCTTTGCGTTCTTTAGCCGTGATGCCGTAAATACGCTTCACGACTTCGAACAGGCCGTTAACCGCACGCTCTTCCGGGAAGTAAGGACGCAGCTGCTCGTCGCTGATCGCATACAGATGCTGTTTTTGCTTTTCGCCGTAGTAAGTCAGATCCCACGGGTTCAGTTCGTCAATGCCATGCTCTTTTTTCGCGAAGGCGCGCAGCTGCTCCAGCTCTTTTTCCGCCTGAGGACGCGCACGTTTAGCCAGGTCGGTCAGGAAGTCAGTGACCTGAGCCGGATTTTCGGCCATTTTGGTCGCCAGTGATTTGTCGGCGTAGGAGGAGAAGCCCAGCAGCTGGGCCAGCTCGTGGCGCAGCGCCAGCTCTTCGGCCATGATTTCGCTGTTATCCCACTTGCCGGCGTTCGGCCCCTGATCGGAAGCACGAGTCGAATAGGCACGATACATCTCTTCACGCAGCGCCTGGTTGTCGCAGTAGGTCATCACCGGCAGATAGCTGGGGATATCCAACGTCAGCAGCCAGCCGTCCTGCTCTTTCGCTTCTGCCTGAGCTTTTGCCGCAGCCAGCGCGCTTTCCGGCATGCCGGACAACTCGCTTTCATCAGTGATGAGCTTGCTCCAGCCCATGGTGGCATCCAGCACATTGTTGCTATAGGTCGAACCCAGTTCGGACAGACGTGAGGCGATTTCACCGTAGCGCTTCTGTTTTTCTTTCGACAGGCCGATACCGGAAAGCTCGAAGTCACGCAGCGCGTTATCAACCGCTTTTTTCTGCGGTGCGCTCAGTCCTTCATAGCTGTTTTCTTTCAGATTACGGTATGCCTGATACAGACCTTCGTGCTGGCCTACCCAGGTGCTGTATTCCGACAGCAGCGGCAGCGTTTGCTCATAGGCCTGACGCAGCTCCGGGCTGTTTTTTACCGAGTTCAGGTGGCTGACCGGCGAGAAAAGGCGGCCTAAGCGGTCATCTACTTCACTCAGAGGCTGAACCAGATTATCCCAGGTGTAAGGCGCGCCCTGAGCCACTGCTTTTTCCACTGCGGCACGGCAATCTTCCAGCGCTTTAGTTACGGCTGGCACCACGTGCTCGGGTTGAATGGCGGAGAAAGGCGGAAGCGTAAAAGAAGTGAGTAGCGGATTGGTCATAGCGCAGTCCTTTTAAATCATGTATGGGCGTGTTCAGGCACGCGATTAAGCTAACATGAGGTTAAGTGTAGCGAAAATCAATGGTGCAGCCGCAGCAGTTCGCTGGTGGGAAAAGAGATTTGCCTGCATTCCGGTGCGAGAGCATAATTTTTCTCCGGCGCAATGTCGTCCTGATTTGCTGATAACAGGGAGTGTATTTATGTGGTATCTGCTGGCCGCATCGCTGTTCTTTCTGCCTTTTCGTTTGCGGATTTCACTGGGTTTGCTGGTAGTTTCGCTGATAGTTGCCGTCCTTAACCATACCTTACAGCCTGTCGCGCTGCTGGTGCTGGTAGTGATGGCTGCCGTGGCTTTCTTCTGTTTTCGACGTAAGGAATCGGATGTTCTCGCAAAGGTTGGCGAAGGGTTACTGGTTCTTAGCGCTGGCGCACTGATGCTGCATCTGGTGCCGGGCTTTACTAACCCTATCGTGGTTGCCGGTGCGCAAGCCGGGCCGGAAAGTGCGCCTTTTACTTTCAATTACAATCTCGATAAAGCGCTGGTTCCTTTTCTGCTGCTGGGCTGCCTGCCCGGGCTTTTAAAACGTCCGGCAACGCCGCCACGAAACCGGCTTTGGTGGCTGATTCTGCTGCTTTCGCTACCGCTTTTGTTACTGATTGCCACGCTGGCTGGCGGGCTGCGCGTCGAATTACATTATCCGGAATGGCTGGGTTCTTTTATGCTGGCCAATCTGTTCTTCGTCTCGTTTGCTGAAGAGGCGCTGTTCCGCGGCTGGTTACAGCAACGACTGAGCCAGCGGGTCGGAAACGGCTGGGGCTTGCTTGCCGCATCTGTCCTGTTTGGGCTGGCCCATGCAGCGGGCGGCGTCATGCTGATCTGTTTTGCCACCGTTGCCGGGCTCATTTACGGCCTGGCCTGGCTGTGGAGCGGACGGGTTTGGGTTTCCACGCTGGTGCATTTTGCTTTCAATATGCTGCATCTGCTGTTCTTCACTTATCCCTTGTGGCAACACCCGCCAGGATAACAGAGCATTTTCCCTCCCGGACAGTTATACTGAACACAACCTGTGCCGCGCTGGCGGCACAATCGCTTTAATACCGGAAAGATCCCACGACATGCTGAGTTATCGCCACAGTTTTCACGCCGGCAACCACGCCGACGTTCTCAAACATACCGTTCAGAGCCTGATTATCGACTCGCTTAACGAGAAAGATAAGCCTTACCTTTACCTTGATACCCATGCTGGCGCAGGTCGCTATCAGCTGAGCGGTGAGCATGCCGAACGCACCGGGGAATATCTGGAAGGGATCGCGCGCATCTGGCAGCAGGACGACTTGCCGGAAGAGCTGAAAAGCTACATTGCCTGCGTTAAGCAGCTGAACCCTAACGGCAAACTGCGCTACTACCCAGGTTCACCGCTGATTGCCCGTCATTTGCTGCGTCCTTACGACAAGCTGAATATGACCGAGCTGCACCCAAGCGACTATCCGCTGCTGCGTAATGAGTTTTCCAAAGACGATCGCGCACGCACCGAGAAAGCAGACGGCTATCTGCAACTGAAATCCAAATTGCCGCCGCTGTCCCGTCGCGGCCTGGTGCTGATCGATCCGCCTTATGAAATCAAAAGCGATTATCAGGCGGTGGTAAAAGGCATTCAGGAAGGCTACAAGCGTTTTGGTACCGGCGTGTTTGCGCTGTGGTATCCGGTTGTGATGCGTCAGCAAATCAAACGCATGTTTTCCGAGCTGGAAGCGACCGGTATTCGTCGCATTCTGCAAATTGAGCTGGCGGTTCGCCCGGACAGCGATCAGCGCGGTATGACCGCTTCCGGCATGGTGGTGATTAACCCACCGTGGAAACTGGAGCAGCAGATGAATAACGTGCTGCCATGGTTGCACAAGCATCTGGTTCCCGCCGGTACTGGCCACACTAAAGTTAGCTGGATTGTGCCGGAATAACCGACGCCTCACACACCGGGCAGCCAGCCTTGCTGCCCGGTTGTTTTCCCCGCCGGCTAAACCTCAAACACTGAGAAATCATGCGCCATTTCGGTTGCAGGAAAAATCGCCCGACATTCCGCCAGTAGCCATTCGGTGTCTTCACGCAGATATCGTGAACTCAGATGCGTCACAATCAGCTTTTTCGCACCCGCTTCTTTTGCGGCTTTTGCCGCCTGAACCGTCGAAGAGTGTCCGCGGCTGTTGGCTTTTTCTTCCATCTCTACCGCAAGCGTCGCCTCATGCACCATCACATCAACGTTAGCTGCCAGCTCGCGTGAAGCGGGTGTTGGGCTGGTATCGCCAAAGATCGCCAGCGTCAGTCCTTTGATTGCCGGGCCAAGGTATTTTCTGCCGTCGACGATCTGCCCGTCTTCCATGGTGACCGTTTTACCCAGTTTAAGCTGCTGGAAAAGCTTGCCCGGCTTGATACCGTCGGCCAGTAACCGCCCGGCATCCAGCGCGCCGGGTTTGTCGTGTTCTTCAATACGGTAGCCGTAGCATTCGACCGGATGCGTCAGGGGATAAGCCGTTACGCGAAAATGCTCGTCGTTAAGCACCTCTCCGGCGGTGATTTCCACAATCTCCAGCGGAAACGTCAGCCATGAACCGCTTAAACCCAGGGTGGCTTCAACAAAGGCTTTAATGCCTTTTGGGCCATACAGCGTGATGCCGTCGGTAATGCCATTCATTGAGCGGCTGGTCAGTAAACCCGGCAGCCCAAAAATATGATCGCCATGCAAATGGGTGATGAAGATTTTTTCCAGCTTGCTGACTTTCAGTGGACAGCGCAGCATCTGGTGCTGGGTGCCTTCTCCGCAATCAAACAGCCAGAAGCCGTTATGTACGCCTTGCAGGTTCAGCGCAATACTGGTGACGTTACGCAAACGGCTCGGCGTACCGCCGCCGGTACCTAAAAATAGCAGTTCCATTGAGTCTCTCTTTGCGGTTAATGGTCAAAATCTGTAAGTCAATCGGTTAAAAAAGATGCGTAACGGCCCTTTTCACGCAGGCCGCCCTATCACAATCATAGATGCAAACTTTGCGGCAATCAGCCGAGTAACGCTACACTATGGCCAGTTTACTTGACTTGCTTATGGGACACTTCGATGACCAAACATTATGACTACCTGGCTATTGGCGGCGGCAGCGGCGGCATCGCTTCGATTAACCGTGCCGCGATGTACGGACAAAAATGCGCGCTGATTGAAGCGAAAGAGCTGGGCGGCACCTGCGTGAACGTCGGTTGTGTACCGAAAAAAGTGATGTGGCACGCTGCACAAATCGCAGAAGCGATTCATCAGTACGGCCCGGATTACGGTTTTAACACCACGGTGAACAGCTTTGACTGGTCCGCGCTGGTAAAAAACCGCAGCGCCTATATCGACCGTATCCACAGCTCTTACGATAACGTGCTGGGCAAAAACAAAGTCGACGTGATTAAAGGCTATGCCCGCTTTGTTGATGCGCACACTGTTGAAGTGAACGGCGAAAAAATTACGGCGGATCATATTCTGATCGCCACCGGCGGCCGTCCGACCCATCCATCGATCCCTGGTGCGGAATATGGCATTGATTCTGACGGTTTCTTCGATCTGGATGCGCTGCCAAAGCGCACCGCTGTGGTCGGTGCAGGTTATATCGCTGTAGAAATCGCAGGCGTGGTGAATGCGCTGGGTTCAGAAACCCACCTGTTTGTGCGTAAGCATGCGCCGCTGCGTACCTTCGATCCGCTGATCGTCGATACGCTGGTTGAGGTGATGAACGCTGAAGGCCCAACGCTGCATACCGAATCCATTCCAAAAGCGGTTATCAAAAACGCCGACGGCAGCCTGACGCTCCAGCTGGAAAACGGCAAAGAGCAGACGGTAGATTGCCTGGTCTGGGCGATTGGTCGCGAACCGGCAACCGATAATCTGAACCTGAACGTGACCGGCGTTGAGCTGAACGAGAAAGGCTATATCAACGTCGATAAGTATCAGAACACTAACGTGAAAGGGATTTATGCCGTTGGCGATAATACCGGTGCCGTTGAACTGACGCCGGTTGCGGTTGCTGCGGGTCGTCGCCTGTCCGAGCGCCTGTTTAACAACAAGCCGGAAGAGCATCTGGACTACAGCAATGTGCCAACCGTGGTATTCAGCCATCCGCCAATCGGTACCGTTGGCCTGAGCGAACCGCAGGCGCGTGAGCAGTATGGCGATGACGAAGTGAAAGTTTACAAGTCATCCTTTACCGCGATGTATACCGCCGTGACTCAACATCGTCAGCCTTGCCGTATGAAGCTGGTCTGTGTGGGCAAAGATGAGAAAATCGTCGGTATCCACGGCATCGGTTATGGCATGGACGAAATGCTCCAGGGCTTCGCGGTGGCGTTGAAAATGGGCGCAACCAAGAAAGACTTCGACAATACCGTCGCCATTCACCCAACTGGCGCGGAAGAGTTTGTCACGATGCGTTAATCCTGAGAGCCCTTTCCTGGCTTTCTGATTCATCAAAAACTGGCTGTTACAGGCCAGTTTTTTTGTATCTGTCATACCTTTAAAGCAAATTTTTGTTCTGATTTACCGTGCTGAACCTGAGGCGTCGCCGGTTCAGCTTTTCCTGAGAAAAGCCGCCATCAAAAAGCGATTAACTTCATTCAGAACTTTATCTGGAGTGGTAAAGCACGGGCGAAACGGGACGTCGCCTGGGGCGTGGAGTAAAAGTAGCCCGTAGCAGGCAATAAGTTAAGTTTTAACCTGCACAAGCCATGACGGCATAAAGCCAGCGTCGTAAGTTGGGCATCCAACAAATCGGCGTGCGCTATGCAGTCATGGCTTTTAACTTCCGTATACAGCGACTACAAATTACCCTGCAATGCTTTCAGGTAGCAGAAATTAATAAAACGCGGTTCAGCATCAGAATGAATATAGCGTAGCCGGCCATTATCAGATTTTAATAACAGTTGAAATGACATCGCCGGAAAACCATTAAAGACCATACTCAGCGCCATCACCGCGCCCTCTTTCTCCAGTTTTCTTTCAGAAACGATCACCTGACTCATTCGCCAGCGCTGAGCGAGATCCGATTTAATATGGTTAATCTGATCCGCAGGGTTTTTCGCCTCCAGCGTCTGATTGTAGCGTCCATAAATTGTGCGATAGGCACGCTGTTTAATCGAACTGGCATCAGGCGATTGCAGTTGTTTGTCCAGGCCAATCTCACAACGCAGCTGATAATTATTGGCAAAATAGATCGGTTTACCCACCTGGCTAATTAAGCTGGTAATAATGAAATCAACCGCCAGCGTTTTTGAGGTCGCCAGGTTAGTTTCCTGACCCTTTTGACTCTGCCAGATATCTGGCCCTACACGCGTTAATACCATCAACGCGGGATCCTGAGTACTGAGGCGGGCCACGATCGGCGGCACACTAATATAGCCATTAGGCAGGGGAACCGGCACGCTTAACGCTTGCGGCGTCGGATCCGGTGCGCTGCCGTTTAACGGTACCCGCCATATTTTAATTAACGGTGGATTTTCAGCGGGATGACCACCTTCTACCCGCTTAAGATCCTCTGCCGACCAGGCAAGGCCGACCAGTGCCGTCCCCTCTTTTTTCCCCAGTCGTATTAGCGATAAAGGTTCATCTGTCTCCCTGGCACTCAGCGAAAACCGCTGAATAGCATTAGCAGGATTATTACCCAACGGCTGACGCGCGACGGCTACCCGGATTGAGTAATCTTTCCCACTATTATCCCTGATGAATTGTTTACCGCCGGGAGACACCTGCACGCCACGGGCAAAGGTCCAGGCGTGGGTGACTTTATTAGAAAAATCCCGTTCGAGCAGCATATCATGCGGCAGAAAACGGTACTGATTATGCACCGCGGTTAGCGGGCCATTAAGCGCATAATCCGGCATAGCGTCTTCGCTCCCGGCGTTGTTTTTCAGGAAGGACTTTTGCTCGATTTCTACTGAAGTTTTATTGCTACTCAGTACGCCACGATGCGTTAGCGCAAGCAAAAATGGCTTGTTTTCAATAATAGAAAACTTGTTCACTGAGGCATCAGCATCCCGTTCACAGACATAGCGGCCGGTCGCCATGCACGGCGTCAGCGCCAGCGTATATCTCGTTTTACCTGCGCTATTTTGTGAGGTTATCTCGAAAGGAATAAGGTGAACGCTGGTTTCACTGAATGAATTACGGGCCAGTGAAATCAGTGGCGGCAACGGGAGCCTGCCGTTGCTTTCTGCTGCGCCGGTTACTACAGGAGGCGTGGCGACAAGCGCATTGGGAAAGGGCACAGCACTGGCGCTGGCTGTTCCCGGCTTCGCTGACAGCACCCTCATCTTCACCGTGTTGCGCCAAAAATAGAACGAGCGGATCCCCAAATCGTTGCCGGGATCGGTAACGATCCCTTCTGGTACCGCGCGCCCTACAACATAGTTGTCGGCCATTGACGGTTGAGGATCGTATTCAAAAAAAGTTGAGCTTCTGCGGCTGTGAAAAGAACCCGCCCCGCCCAACGTCACACCCAACAACACTTCTTTGGCTTCATGCTCACAAGCGGTATACATCGAAAGAGGATTAAGTGGCTTATCACTGCTTTGGCCGTGGATCTGCCGACACAAACGATAAGCTGAGCGTTGCAGCTGCGTGTCGCAATCGGCCTGACTATAGCCGTAAGTTGCATAGCCGTGTCGGTAGCAAAGGTCGTGCATCACACAAGCCTGGCGAAAGCGCAGGGAAATATTCGAACCGTCTTTTTCGCGCTTGAACGCAATTTTTTCCATCATTGTTGGAATGGAGCAGTTCAATCCTGTTCCCTGACCGCCAATAATGGCTTCGGTGGCTGCGGAAGAAGGATAAGTGGTGAATGTAGAAGGGGCTTCCGTTTCTTCCGGCTGCGCCAGCACCGGATAGACCTTTTCAGCGGCCATACCGGTAAACAGGCGCCCCGCAATCACCGCAAGCATCAGTAAAATAACCAGCAAGCCGATTGAAATAATTATCCAGCGGTAAGCGTGAATAAAATTTTTTATTTTTTGCATCACAGACGCTCCCGTTAAATGGTTGCTTTTATTTTTTTATCCATAAGAAGCGATGGCCCCTTTTACAAGGTATTAAAGGGAGTATAGGAAGAGTTATATCTGTGCAGGGTGAGTAAAGAAGGGAAAAGATAAATTCAAAATAAAAAATGAATAGAGCCGCTGCGTACGCGATTAATCACCCGTCAAGCGGGCGTGAGGCTGTTGACACAGTGCTGGCATGAGGAACATGAGCCTTCCATAAAGAGACAAAAAGCGGCGTTCATACGCGAGCGTTCTGTGCCGTCCATCGCTCAGGACGCTTTGTTTCAGGCTCATGTTCCTTATGCTTTGAGTTTGTCAGCCGTTTAAAGCCAGCCTGAGCTGGCTTTCATCTTTAGTAATCAAAACGATAAGGTCATACCCGCATAATAAGCGCGGCCCGCTTCGTTATAGGTAGAAGCCCCTTCGTTTTCACGGTAGATGCGCTTGTCGAACAGGTTGCTGATGCCCGCTTTCACCTGTACGTTTTTCACCACAGCATAATTCGCACCGATGCCAACGATAGAGTAAGCACTCACCGCTTTGTTTGAAAGGCTACCCACCTCATTACGGATTTCTGCATACTGACGCGGTTTCTGTCTGCCGTAGAATGTCCAGTTAAGATTTGTGGAGAGCTTTTCCGTGACCTGATAATCCAGCATCGTATTGATGGTATATTCAGGAATAATGGATAGCGGATTGCCGGTGTCTTTATTTTCTGACGTAATCATATAGGTCGCATTAGTACGCCAGTCCAGCGTATCTTTAACGATCGGGATGGTCAGATTACCTTCCAGCCCTTCCACCAGCGCTTTGCCGCCATTTTCCCAACGCAGGATATTGTAGCCATTAGAGGCGTAGCCAAGAATGTCGGTACCGGAAACGATTTTATTTTTATAATCGTTGCGGAAATAGGTGATACCGGCAGCATAACCTTTATGATTAAATTCCAGCCCGATCTCTTTGTTAATGCTGATTTCCGGATCGAGGTCGCCGTTACCCATCAAATAACAGCTATTTTTTTCAATGGTATTTGGGCAACCGTTGCCACGCGTGGCCAGCAGATAGCCTTGACTCGACTGGTAAAGGTTCGGTGCTTTAAAGACGCGCGCGATACCGGCTTTCAGCTTGAAATAATCTCCCAACGCCTGAGAGGCATTGAGGCTTGGGCTGAAATTGCCGCCAAACTTGCTATGATAATCAAAGCGTAAACCGGGGATCAGGTTGGTGCCGGCGACAGGCTCAATGTTATCTTCAACATAGATCGCGCTCAGCTCTGCGCTGTTTTTGGAACTGCGGTGGTCTGAAATACCGATGCCCGTAACATTGCTGGTACTGGTAGTCTGCATTGACGCCGGATCGTTCAACGCTTCGCGATTCCATTCCGCGCCCAGCGTCAGCGTCTGATCCAGCCATTTTTCTACCGGGATAGTCACTTCGCCGCTGGTGCGGTAATTTTTCAGGCGGCTGGTGTCATAAGCTTCGCTGTTAATCATTCCTTCCACACGACCCGTCGTTCCTTCATGCAGACGGGTATTGTTGGTTTTCTCATAGTAAAAACCGACTTTCGACTGGCCCCAGTCCCAGATGCCGTTATGGGTAATGCCGTAGGTCTGGCGATACATGCGGTTGGTTTCATGGCCATAAAGTGAAGAGACCAGGCCGTTGGGGCTGATATTGCCGTTGCTGTGTTGCGTATCACCCGCGTAGATATTGCCCTGTCGGCTGTAGCCGAGATCCAAATCGACAATCTGCGTCGGCGTCATCTTCCATGAGAACTGCGCGTTGATGTCTTTATTGCGTACCCCTTCCCGGCCTGCTGCGTAACTGCCGTTTTGCGCCGTATTAATATCCAGGGCATCGGCATCGGTTTTATTGTAATTGCCGTACAGGCGCATGGTTAACGCCTCGCCTGCCAGCGGGCCGCTCAGGCTAAAATTGGTGCGTTTGGTCGCACCCTCCTGGTCATTTTCCGGCTGGTTAGTGAACAGAGAAAGCGAGCCGTGCCAGTCGTTCGTTGGGCGTTTGGTAATGATATTAATCACACCGCCCGCCGCGCCAGAGCCATAACGCGCTGCCGCCGGGCCGCGCAGAATATCAATACGTTCGACCATCTCTGCTGGCACCCAGTTAGTATCACCGCGCGTATCGCGTTCGCCCCGCCAGCTGTAGCGCACAGAATTACGTGAAGTGGTTGGCACGCCATCAATTAAAATCAACGTGTTTTCTGGCCCCATCCCACGGATGTCGATTTGGCGATTATTACCCCGGCTCCCGGTGGCGCTGTTGCCGGTGAGATTGACGCCAGGCATTTTGCGGATGATATCGGAAAGGTCATTAACAGGCGGATTTTTAGCGATGTCTTCAGCGGTGATAACCGACACGCCAGGCTGCTGCTTTAGCTGTTCTTCGGCAGTACGAGTGACCAGCATTTGTGCTTCGTCATCCTGTTCTGTTTCAGCCGCCAAGGCCGGACTACTCAGAAAGCAGGCGATAACTATCGCCAGAGGTTTGAATTTGAAACCAGTTATGTCAACCATTAATCATTTCCCTGATTATGTATCATTGTGTTAGTGAATGCGCATGATAACGATAATTATTCCTTTTTGCATATGGAAGGGCAAACTTCACATTTCATCCTTTTTTCGGGAAAAGATTGATCAAACCCCTCAGTCCTGATTCACCAACAAAACCGTAGCCTGGCCTTTTATGCGCCCATTTCCTGTTGGTTAAAATTAAAAAGGCCGCGCTTTGCAGCACGGCCTTTAACCTGAGCGGTAATAGCTAAAGGATACCGATTAGAAGGCGAAGCAGGAGCAGCCCAGCGCACCCCAAAATGCATTGTCGTCGGAAACGGGAACGGTCGAATGCCGCGCTACGTTATGCGAATGCTGATGCACACCACACGGCCCGCTGCACTGATGCACTTGTTGCGTCACCCCGACTCGCTCAGGCGGTGCACTGCGGTAATGCCCCGGCACGTTAACCACCGGAGACCACTCCGGTAACACAGGTATCGGCGGCGGAGAAAGCGGACTGAACCCACCCGCTGCGTAAACAATTTCGCCATCGACTACGGTTAATACCGATTCAATTCCTTTAATCTCTTCTTCCGTTACGCTGAAGTAATCTTTTGAAAGAATGACCAGATCCGCCAGCTGCCCGGCTTTGATTTGCCCTTTTTTACCCTGTTCGCTGGAGAACCACGCGCTGCCCTGCGTCCACAGCATCAGCGCCGTTTCACGATCCAGCCTGGCGTGCTCGTCATACATCGCCATGCCGCCGACCGTCCGTCCGGAGACCAGCCAGTAAAGCGCGGTCCACGGGTTATAGCTCGCTACGCGGGTTGCGTCGGTGCCCAGGCCTACCGGCAGCTCAGCGTTAAGCATTTTTCTCACCGGGGGCGTCTGCTTCACGGCATCAGCACCATAACGATCGGCAAAGTATTCGCCCTGAAAAGCCATCCGGTGCTGCACGGCAATACCGCCGCCAAGCCGCTTCACCCGTTCAATATTGGCTTCGGTGATGGTCTCAGCGTGATCGAAGAACCAGTGCAAACCGTTGAAAGGAATGTCGCGGTTGACCTTCTCGAAGACGTCGAGCATGCGGCCGATCGATTCGTTGTAAGTGGCATGCAGGCGGAACGGCCAGCGATGCTCAACCAAATGGCGTACCACGCGTTCCAGTTCGTCTTCCATTCCCGGTGCCAGATCCGGACGCGGCTCCAGAAAATCTTCAAAGTCCGCCGCTGAAAACACCAGCATTTCACCCGCGCCGTTATGACGATAGAAATCGGTGCCCTGGCCAGGTTTAAGCATATCGGTCCATTTTTCAAAATCTTCCACTTCCTGGCCGGGGCGCTGGGTGAAGAGGTTATAAGCGATACGCACCGTGAGCTGCTTTTTAGCGTGCAGTTCGGCGATCACCTCATAATCGTCCGGGTAGTTCTGAAAACCGCCGCCCGCATCAATAGCGCTGGTCAGACCGAGCCGGTTCAGCTCGCGCATAAACTGACGCGTTGAATTTACCTGCTGCTCAAGCGGAAGCTTTGGCCCTTTTGCTAACGTGGCATACAGCAGCATGGCATTTGGTCGCGCAATCAGCATGCCGGTTGGATTGCCGTTGCTGTCGCGCTGGATTTCGCCACCTGGCGGATTTGGCGTATCACGCGTATAACCCACCACTCTTAATGCTGCCCGGTTTAGCAGTGCACGATCGTAGAGATGCAGAATGAATACGGGCGTATCCGGCGCGGCCTCATTGATTTCATCCAGCGTCGGCATGCGTTTTTCTGCGAACTGAAATTCAGTCCAGCCGCCAACCACGCGTACCCATTGCGGATTAGGCGTACGCAGCGCCTGCTCTTTCAGCATTCTTAATGCATCGGCCAGCGAAGGCACGCCTTCCCAGCGCAGTTCAAGATTGTAATTCAGGCCACCCCGGATCAGATGCAGGTGAGAATCGTTGAGGCCGGGAATTCCTGTCGAGCCTTGTAGATCGACGACCTGAGTCGCCTCGCCGGCGTAGTGCATCACCTCGGCTTCGCTGCCAACAGCCAGGAATTTACCGTCTTTTATTGCCACCGCCGTTGCCAGCGGTTTATCACCATCAACCGTATGAAAATTGCCATTCGTCAGAATCAATGAGGCTGTATTCATTTTTCTTCTCCGGGTGGGGTCTGAGGGCTAAGCCAGTTTTTTAGCAAACGCGTGATCGCAGGCATCCATAGCCAGACCACCAGCGCAACGACGCTGACATCATTTAAAAAATGTCCTGGCAGCGTACCTTTCAGATTGGGAAACAGCTCGCTCCAGAACCAGGGAACCAGATTGGTGGAAGGAAAAATAACCGCCAGCGTAACCAGAAACTGTTTCCAGCGCGCCGGAGAACGTTGACCGGGCGCGGGGGGCGTAAACCAGAATGCCGCACCAGGCCGCATTTCGATATGTTCTTTCCCGCTAAGTAACGTGGCTAATTCTGCTACGCGTGCTTTACGCTGATCTGACTGTAACCAGTGATAAAGATTATCGACATTATCAAATCTGATTAGCACGGTATAAGTCAGCTCGCCATGTACCGGGCGCAGCACGTTCACGCCAAGATGTCCGCTAAACAGCGCCGCTTCCGGCATGATCACCGCCAGCCAGCGTTCGTAGTCAGCCTGCTTTCCCGCCTGCACGCTGTGGGTTATCACTAAAGTGATATGTTCGGGTTGATGAGGCCAGTCCACATTATTCTCCTTCCGGTTTCCCCGGTCTTCACCGGGGGGAGCGATCAAGCTTTGCGGGCTGGCGCTTTGTGCACCATGGTGTAGGCATAATCTACGCCCATGCCGTATGCACCGCTGTGTTCACGAACCAGATCCATTACCGCGTCGTAGGTTTCCTTACGGGCCCAGTCGCGCTGGTACTCCAGCAGCACCTGCTGCCAGGTTACCGGTACTGCACCTGCCTGCACGATGCGGTCGATTGAACGCTCATGGGCATCCACGCTGGTGCCGCCTGACGTATCGGTCACCGCATAGACTTCGTAACCCGCTTTCAGCGCCATCAGCGCCGGGAAAGTCAGACACACTTCTGTCCACAGCGCAGAGATAATTAGCTTTTTACGGCCGGTCGCCTCCACCGCTTTAACAAATGCCGCATCTTCCCAGGAGTTCATTGAAGTACGCTCAATCGGCTGCACGTCAGGGTGTACCGCCAGCAGTTCCGGCCAGATATAGCCGCTAAAACTTTCCGTTTCCACCGAGGTATAAATCACCGGCACGTCAAAAATCTTGCCCGCTTTGGCTAATGCCACGGTGTTATTTTTAAGCTGCTGGCGATCGATGTTGGCAACGCCAAAGGACATCTGAGGCTGGTGGTCAATGAAAATCAGAGCAGAATTCTGTGGGTCGAGCAGGTCGAGTTTAGACATGATGATTTCCTCTTTACGTTAATTAATTGTTGCGTTGTGTGGTGAAACAATACGAAATAAGAACCGTTCTTGATAACGGAAAGATTTTGGGTTGTTGTTCAACAATTTTTGGGTTGGGGAAAACAATGCGATTAAACCTTGAAGCGCTGCTGATCCTGGATGCGCTGGAGCGTCACGGCACCTTTGCTGCGGCTGCGGCCAGACTTTTTAAAACAGCTTCGGCACTCAGCTACACGGTGCAGAAGATGGAAAGCGACCTGAATATCAAGCTGCTCGACCGGTCAGGGCATCGGGCAACCTTTACCCCGACAGGCCGTCTGATGCTGGAAAAAGGCCGGGTATTATTACGGGCGGTGGGCGAACTGGAGCAGCAGGCGCAATATGTCGAAAGTGGCTGGGAGAGTAAGCTGACTATCAGCGTGGACGCGGCGGTGCCTTTTGCGCTGCTAACGCCGCTCATTGACCGCTTCTACCAGCAGCATCAGCATACGCAACTGCTGTTTCGTCAGGATGTGCTGGCAGGATGCTGGGAAGCGTTGAGTTATGGTGATGCTGATATTGTATTTGGCGCTATACAGGAACCGGTAACACGCAGCGGGATCGGCTGGGTTCCCATCGGCTGGCTGGAATATGTCTTTGCTATCGCGCCGCATCATCCGCTGGCTTCGCTTCCTCAACCCTTATTGCGCGAACAGGTTCGGCAGTATCGTGCAATAGTGGTTCACGACTCTTCCCACCGCGGCGTCGGCGCTGATTTACGCGTGCTGGATGAGCAAAAAACGTTAAGCGTGCATGATTTTAATGCGAAATTGCAGGCGCATCTTGCCGGGCTGGGCTGCGGCTTTTTACCGCGTTATCTGGCGGCGCCCTGGCTGGAAACCGGTGAGCTGGTTGAACGCAGGCTGGATAGCGATGCCCGACGCGATCAGGCTTTTCTGGCATGGAATGAAAACGCGACGGGCAATGCAGCAAAATGGTGGCGAGATAACCTGCAATCTTTTGAAGGTCTGAAATCCCTCTATAACACGGCATAAAGTGTCTGGCGGCGCGCTTTTCTGACAGCGCCAGTGGTGCTGGCGAAAGGAACACGGGCCTGCCGGCCCAACCTGCGCTTTTAGTTTGTTATTTCTCCGACGGCTTTCTTAAGGCAGGTATTTTTATCGTACTGACAGAGAGTGATTCATCAGGATTTACCCGGCTGGCGCTTCACGCGCCGGTGAATGTTGAGCTGCTGGAAGTGACAATAAGAGAAGGAAAGGTTTACGGATAGCGGAAAGAATTTGGCGGGTCGTTCAGAAATTTTTGTTTTGTCAGTGGGATAGCTTACAGAGAATCTTTCAACAACTTGTTAAGAATTCTGATTTATCATTCTGCAGAAAGGAGCGCTATGTTTATTGTACCGAAAACAACCACGACCCAAGGAAATAAACATGAGCACATTCAACACACAAGATGGCACGCAAATTTATTTTAAAGATTGGGGTAAAGGAAAACCGGTATTGTTCAGTCACGGCTGGCCGTTAGACGCCGATATGTGGGACAGTCAACTAAATTTTCTCGCTGAGCGCGGCTACCGCGTGATTGCTTTTGACCGACGTGGCTTTGGCCGCTCGGATCAGCCCTGGGAAGGCTATAACTACGATACCTTCGCTTCAGATATCAACGATCTGATCCAGCATCTGGATTTGCATGACGTGACGCTGGTGGGCTTTTCAATGGGCGGCGGCGATGTGGCCCGTTACATCGGCCGTTATGGCAGCGATCGTGTCCGCGCGCTGGCTTTATTAGGTGCGGTAACGCCTTTCTTCATTAAAACCGATGACCATCCGGAAGGCGTGGAGAAATCAGTCTTTGATGGGATCAAAGAGGGATTACTGAAAGATCGTGCCCAGTTTATTAGCGATTTCGCTACGCCATTCTATGGCCTGAATAAAGGAATGACCGTTTCCGATGGGGTGCTGGCCCAGACGCTGAATATTGCCCTGCTGGCTTCGCTGAAAGGGACGCTGGACTGCGTTACTGCTTTCTCAGAGACGGATTTCCGTCCTGACATCGCTAAAGTCACAGTGCCAACGCTGGTTATTCATGGAGATGCCGACCAGGTGGTGCCTTTCGAAGCCACAGGTAAGCTGGCAGCGGCTTCTATTAAAGGTTCACAGCTCAAAGTCTATGAAGGTGCACCGCATGGCTTTGCCGTAACGCATCAGCAACAGCTGAATGAAGACCTGCTGACTTTTCTTGAATCACTCTGAGAGCGTTGAGGGGCCTGGCCCCTCTTATTAAGCGTGCTGGGGACGCAGCGAAATTTCGCCGCCGACCCAGGATTTACGAACGCCATCCTGTTCCAGAATCAATCCACCTTGCTGATCGATACCGCGTGCAATACCCAAAATTTCGCGGTCGCCAATCAGCAGTTTTACCGGCCGATTAATAAAATTATCCAGCTCGCTCCAGCGATCGATAAAAGGTGCCAGCCCTTCGCGTTCAAACAGCTGCAAAGATTCACGCATCTTGTTTACCAGGCTTGCGGCAAGCTTGTTGCGATCGATAGTCACTCCCGCTTCCTGCAAATTAATCCATCCCTGATTAACCACGGTAGTGTCGGGCGAATTCATTGCCAGATTGATCCCGGTTCCAATTACAATCTGTGCGGCATCGCCGGTTTTACCTGTTAATTCAACCAGGATACCGGCAAGTTTGCGATCTTTCAGATAAAGGTCATTTGGCCATTTAACCCTGACATCGCTTGCGCCAAGCGCCTGTAAAACTTCTGCTGTGACGATGCCAATTACCAGACTCAGCCCCATTGCAGCAAGCGGCCCCTGCTCCAGACGCCAGTACATGGAAAGATAAAGGTTAGATCCAAAAGGTGAAAACCACTGCCTGCCGCGACGCCCTCTTCCCGCCTGCTGATATTCCGCGACGCAGGCATCGCCAGACTGGAGTTCGTTCATTCTTTCCAGTAAATACTGGTTCGTCGAGTCGATCACTGGGATCACCGCGAGCCGGCCATGATCCAGATGAGAAGCAATGGTTTGCTCATTGAGCAGCTGGATGGGTAACGGCAGACTGTAGCCTTTGCCGGTAACGGTAAAAACGTCAATACCCCAGTCCTTCAGAGTTTGAATATGCTTATTGATGGCGGCACGGCTCATTCCTAACTGCTCGCCAAGCTGCTCACCAGAATGAAATTCACCATCAGCAAGGATGCCGATCAGGGTTAGCGGAACGGTATTGTCTTTCATGCGATAACTCCGACAGCCTCTTTTTCGCCCTGTGCACCGATAAAACGCACCTCGGGTTCAAGCCACACGTTAAATTTATTCCCTACACGCTGACGCACTTCATGCGCCAGCGCCACAATATCACTGCCGTTTGCACGATCTTTATTGATCAAAACCAGGGCCTGCTGGCGATGTACCGCCGCGCCACCTATGCTGTGTCCTTTGAGATCGCAGCGATCGATTAGCCATCCGGCCGCCAGTTTGACCCGGCCATCGGCTTGCGGATATACGGGGGCGGCAGGATATTCAGCAAGAATAGATTGAGCCTGTTCAGCAGATACAACCGGGTTCTTGAAAAAACTACCGGCATTACCGACGTCTGCGGGGTTGGGTAATTTACTGCTGCGCATGTGGCAAACCGCATCGTAAATCTGGCGTGGCGTGACGTTTTCAGGTGATAACTTAATCAAATCGCCATAAGTGACCACCGGATGCCATTGCTTTCTAAGCTGTAAGCCGACGGCAACAATCGCGTATCCAGTCTGATATTGATGTTTGAAGATGCTATCCCGATAGCCAAACCGGCATTCCTCTGCTGAAAGCCGCTGTGTGTCTCCTGAAGACAGATGCAGGATGTCGACATACTCGCAAACGTTCTTCAGTTCAACGCCATAAGCACCAATGTTCTGAATCGGTGCCGAACCCACACATCCCGGGATCATCGCCAGGTTTTCTAATCCTGGAAAATGATGTTCCAGAGTGTACTGGACCAACTGATGCCAGTTTTCGCCAGCCCCTACATGCAGATGCCATGCATTTTCGCTTTCCTGAGCGCTAATGCCTTTGAGACGATTGACGATAACCGTTCCCTGAAAGTCTTCTAAAAACAGGATATTACTACCTTCACCTAAGAGTAAAACAGGCTGTTGCTGTTGCTGACTTTTCTGCCAGGCAGCCCTTAATTCCTCCGCCGTTTCTGCGATGACAATACAGTGAGCAGTGGCATCAAGATTGAAGGTGTTGAAGGGTTTCAGGGAATGGATCGGGCTGGACATGAGGCGACCTTTACAATTTTAACTGCCCGTAGTTTACCCGATTCAGGGCTGTATCGCTGAATGATTTATTACCGGGTTTAATCAGCTGGCTGTCCCGCAGTAGTGAAAAACCGTGTTGAAACAGACGGCCAGCCCGATCGGCTGGTGCCGCTGAACGTACTGGTAGTACGAGCCGCAGCCGACCATAAGACTACTTATTTGCGGGAAGCGGGCATTTTTTCTGCCTTAACCTTTTCTGGCCCCAAACGCAAAAAACCCTGACCGTGAGGTCAGGGTTATCGCAATTTGATGCCTGGCAGTTCCCTACTCTCGCATGGGGAGACCCCACACTACCATCGGCGCTACGGCGTTTCACTTCTGAGTTCGGCATGGGGTCAGGTGGGACCACCGCGCTAAAGCCGCCAGGCAAATTCTGTTATTCACGCCGCCATAAAGGCCGCGCAAATTTATCCGGTTAACAAGCTGAAAATCTTTGCGTCTCTCAACGCTACCAGAACGCTTCTGGCGTTGTAAGGTTAAGCCTCACGGGTCATTAGTACCGGTTAGCTCAACGCATCGCTGCGCTTACACACCCGGCCTATCAACGTCGTAGTCTTCAACGTCCCTTCAGGTGGCTTAAAGCCACAGGGAGAACTCATCTCGAGGCAAGTTTCGCGCTTAGATGCTTTCAGCGCTTATCTTTTCCGCACTTAGCTACCGGGCAGTGCCATTGGCATGACAACCCGAACACCAGTGGTGCGTTCACTCCGGTCCTCTCGTACTAGGAGCAACCCCTCTCAATTCTCCAGCGCCCACGGCAGATAGGGACCGAACTGTCTCACGACGTTCTAAACCCAGCTCGCGTACCACTTTAAACGGCGAACAGCCGTACCCTTGGGACCTACTTCAGCCCCAGGATGTGATGAGCCGACATCGAGGTGCCAAACACCGCCGTCGATATGAACTCTTGGGCGGTATCAGCCTGTTATCCCCGGAGTACCTTTTATCCGTTGAGCGATGGCCCTTCCATTCAGAACCACCGGATCACTATGACCTGCTTTCGCACCTGCTCGAGCCGTCACTCTCGCAGTCAAGCCAGCTTATGCCATTGCACTAACCTCACGATGTCCGACCGTGATTAGCTGACCTTCGTGCTCCTCCGTTACTCTTTGGGAGGAGACCGCCCCAGTCAAACTACCCACCAGACACTGTCCCCACGCCGGATTACGGCGCCAGGTTAGAACATCAAACGTTAAAGGGTGGTATTTCAAGGTTGGCTCCACGCAGACTGGCGTCCACGCTTCAAAGCCTCCCACCTATCCTACACATCAAGGCTCAATGTTCAGTGTCAAGCTGTAGTAAAGGTTCACGGGGTCTTTCCGTCTTGCCGCGGGTACACTGCATCTTCACAGCGAGTTCAATTTCACTGAGTCTCGGGTGGAGACAGCCTGGCCATCATTACGCCATTCGTGCAGGTCGGAACTTACCCGACAAGGAATTTCGCTACCTTAGGACCGTTATAGTTACGGCCGCCGTTTACCGGGGCTTCGATCAAGAGCTTCTCCTTACGGATAACCCCATCAATTAACCTTCCGGCACCGGGCAGGCGTCACACCGTATACGTCCACTTTCGTGTTTGCACAGTGCTGTGTTTTTAATAAACAGTTGCAGCCAGCTGGTATCTTCGACTGGCTTCAGCTCCGGGAGCAAGTCCCTTCACCTACGCGCCAGCGTGCCTTCTCCCGAAGTTACGGCACCATTTTGCCTAGTTCCTTCACCCGAGTTCTCTCAAGCGCCTTGGTATTCTCTACCTGACCACCTGTGTCGGTTTGGGGTACGATTCTGTGTTACCTGATGCTTAGAGGCTTTTCCTGGAAGCAGGGCATTTGTTACTTCAGCACCGTAGTGCCTCGTCATCACGCCTCAGCCTTAAAGAGTTCCGGATTTGCCTGGAACTCAAGCCTACACGCTTAAACCGGGACAACCGTCGCCCGGCCAACATAGCCTTCTCCGTCCCCCCTTCGCAGTAACACCGAGTACAGGAATATTAACCTGTTTCCCATCGACTACGCCTTTCGGCCTCGCCTTAGGGGTCGACTCACCCTGCCCCGATTAACGTTGGACAGGAACCCTTGGTCTTCCGGCGAGCGGGCTTTTCACCCGCTTTATCGTTACTTATGTCAGCATTCGCACTTCTGATACCTCCAGCAGACCTCACAGTCCACCTTCAACGGCTTACAGAACGCTCCCCTACCCAACAACACATAGTGTCGCTGCCGCAGCTTCGGTGCATGGTTTAGCCCCGTTACATCTTCCGCGCAGGCCGACTCGACCAGTGAGCTATTACGCTTTCTTTAAATGATGGCTGCTTCTAAGCCAACATCCTGGCTGTCTGTGCCTTCCCACATCGTTTCCCACTTAACCATGACTTTGGGACCTTAGCTGGCGGTCTGGGTTGTTTCCCTCTTCACGACGGACGTTAGCACCCGCCGTGTGTCTCCCGTGATAACATTCTTCGGTATTCGCAGTTTGCATCGGGTTGGTAAGCCGGGATGGCCCCCTAGCCGAAACAGTGCTCTACCCCCGAAGATGAGTTCACGAGGCGCTACCTAAATAGCTTTCGGGGAGAACCAGCTATCTCCCGGTTTGATTGGCCTTTCACCCCCAGCCACAAGTCATCCGCTAATTTTTCAACATTAGTCGGTTCGGTCCTCCAGTTAGTGTTACCCAACCTTCAACCTGCCCATGGCTAGATCACCGGGTTTCGGGTCTATACCCTGCAACTTAACGCCCAGTTAAGACTCGGTTTCCCTGCGGCTCCCCTATACGGTTAACCTTGCTACAGAATATAAGTCGCTGACCCATTATACAAAAGGTACGCAGTCACCCTGATAAATCAAGGCTCCCACTGCTTGTACGTACACGGTTTCAGGTTCTGTTTCACTCCCCTCGCCGGGGTTCTTTTCGCCTTTCCCTCACGGTACTGGTTCACTATCGGTCAGTCAGGAGTATTTAGCCTTGGAGGATGGTCCCCCCATATTCAGACAGGATATCACGTGTCCCGCCCTACTCATCGAACTCACAGCAAGTGCATTTTTGTGTACGGGAGTATCACCCTGTACCCTGCGACTTTCCAGACGCTTCCACTAATGCACAAACTGATTCAGGTTCTGGGCTGTTCCCCGTTCGCTCGCCGCTACTGGGGGAATCTCGGTTGATTTCTTTTCCTCTGGGTACTTAGATGTTTCAGTTCCCCAGGTTCGCCTCGCAACACTATGTATTCATGTTGCGATGATGCACCGTAGTGCACCGGGTTTCCCCATTCGGGTATCGTCGGTTGTTGCGGTTCATATCACCTTACCGACGCTTATCGCAGATTAGCACGCCCTTCATCGCCTCTGACTGCCAGGGCATCCACCGTGTACGCTTAGTCACTTAACCTCACAACCCACAAGCGTCCCGAAAGACACTGCTGTTGTAAGCATTTGAGAGACTCGAACACATCGTTTTGTTTATCCTTATTACGGAGGATAAACACGACGTGTCGTTTCAATTTTCAGCTTGTTCCGGATTGTTAAAGAGCAAATATCTCAAACGTAGCTCGTAAGCCAGTTTTGAGATACTTTGTGGAGACACCTTTCACCTGTCACCAAGCAAGTGGCGTCCCCTAGGGGATTCGAACCCCTGTTGCCGCCGTGAAAGGGCGGAGTCCTAACCGCTAGACGAAGGGGACACGGATAGTGTCACGACTTCGCAGCCGTCTTGCTCTAACGTTTCTATCAGACAATCTGTGTGAGCACTGCGCGGGAAGGTATCTTCAGGTAAGGAGGTGATCCAACCGCAGGTTCCCCTACGGTTACCTTGTTACGACTTCACCCCAGTCATGAATCACAAAGTGGTAAGCGCCCTCCCGAAGGTTAAGCTACCTACTTCTTTTGCAACCCACTCCCATGGTGTGACGGGCGGTGTGTACAAGGCCCGGGAACGTATTCACCGTGGCATTCTGATCCACGATTACTAGCGATTCCGACTTCACGGAGTCGAGTTGCAGACTCCGATCCGGACTACGACGCACTTTATGAGGTCCGCTTGCTCTCGCGAGGTCGCTTCTCTTTGTATGCGCCATTGTAGCACGTGTGTAGCCCTACTCGTAAGGGCCATGATGACTTGACGTCATCCCCACCTTCCTCCGGTTTATCACCGGCAGTCTCCTTTGAGTTCCCACCATTACGTGCTGGCAACAAAGGATAAGGGTTGCGCTCGTTGCGGGACTTAACCCAACATTTCACAACACGAGCTGACGACAGCCATGCAGCACCTGTCTCAGAGTTCCCGAAGGCACCAATCCATCTCTGGAAAGTTCTCTGGATGTCAAGAGTAGGTAAGGTTCTTCGCGTTGCATCGAATTAAACCACATGCTCCACCGCTTGTGCGGGCCCCCGTCAATTCATTTGAGTTTTAACCTTGCGGCCGTACTCCCCAGGCGGTCGACTTAACGCGTTAGCTCCGGAAGCCACTCCTCAAGGGAACAACCTCCAAGTCGACATCGTTTACGGCGTGGACTACCAGGGTATCTAATCCTGTTTGCTCCCCACGCTTTCGCACCTGAGCGTCAGTCTTTGTCCAGGGGGCCGCCTTCGCCACCGGTATTCCTCCAGATCTCTACGCATTTCACCGCTACACCTGGAATTCTACCCCCCTCTACAAGACTCTAGCCTGCCAGTTTCAAATGCAGTTCCCAGGTTAAGCCCGGGGATTTCACATCTGACTTGACAGACCGCCTGCGTGCGCTTTACGCCCAGTAATTCCGATTAACGCTTGCACCCTCCGTATTACCGCGGCTGCTGGCACGGAGTTAGCCGGTGCTTCTTCTGCGGGTAACGTCAATTGCTGAGGTTATTAACCTCAACACCTTCCTCCCCGCTGAAAGTACTTTACAACCCGAAGGCCTTCTTCATACACGCGGCATGGCTGCATCAGGCTTGCGCCCATTGTGCAATATTCCCCACTGCTGCCTCCCGTAGGAGTCTGGACCGTGTCTCAGTTCCAGTGTGGCTGGTCATCCTCTCAGACCAGCTAGGGATCGTCGCCTAGGTGAGCCATTACCCCACCTACTAGCTAATCCCATCTGGGTTCATCTGACAGCGAGAGGCCCGAAGGTCCCCCTCTTTGCTCTTGCGAGGTTATGCGGTATTAGCTACCGTTTCCAGTAGTTATCCCCCTCTGTCAGGCAGATCCCCAGACATTACTCACCCGTCCGCCACTCGTCACCCAAGAGCAAGCTCTCTGTGCTACCGTTCGACTTGCATGTGTTAGGCCTGCCGCCAGCGTTCAATCTGAGCCATGATCAAACTCTTCAATTAAAAGTTCGATTTGCTGCAACAAGTGCAGCGATGCTCAAGTGTAAAACGTCATAATGAATTTTCATTATGTGTTCACTCTTAAGACTTGATATTTTTTTGACACCCGAAGGTGTCTGATATCAATCCTGCGAGTGCCCACACAGATTGTCTGATAAATTGTTAAAGAGCGTTGCGAACAGTGCCTTAGCTTCCTGTCGCGAGGTGGCGTATATTACGCTTTCCTCCTTCAGAGTCAACTTCTTTTTGAGAAGTTTTTCTCCGGCGATTCAGCTTCCTGAACCTCCTGAACCGGCGGGCTGTAAGCCGTTGTGCCGTCTCAGTGGTTGCGCATTATAGGGAGTTCTCGCCGGCTGACAAGCGTTTATTACAAATAAATGACTGACAGCCTCTTTTTTCAACAAAGCGGCTCTTTTGCCTACACTTTGCCTGATAATGCAGCAAATTCATGGGTAAAACGACCCACCTGTTCCCAATCCGTATACTCAACTTCTTTACTGGCATCGGTCTCGCCGCCGGTCATACGCATAATAAGCTGAATCATAATGCGATCGAAGAAGCCGTAACGTGGATAACGCAGCGCTCCGGCAAAGACAGCGCAGCATTCTGGCTGCCATGGCGAAGCCAGCAGGAACTTACGTGTATAGGCATTGGTCTGCGGCGTGCGTTTTTCTGGTTTTCGGGCAGTAAGGTTAACCGAGAAGAATCCCGAAGGTCGCTTACTGAGTTCATTAAGATGCTGTTTTACAAATTTCTCCACCTTTGGATGGAAGTGACCATAGCGAATTGAGGCGCCTATCAACACGCGATCGTACTTAGTCCAGTCAACAGCATCAGCATGCAGGATGTTCATTACATCGCACTCCTGCTGCTCTTTCAGCTTGTTCGCTATATAAGAGGCGATTTCGCGAGTTTGCCCATCGCGGCTGGAATAAAGGATTAACGCTTTCATATAACATTCAACCTAAGTTATTCGCGCCAGAAAGTTGGCGTAAACAGGACTAACAGCGTAAAGACCTCAAGGCGACCAAACAACATGGTCAGGATCAAAATCCATTTCGCCGTATCATTCATAGTAGTGAAGTTGTCCGCTACTACGCCCAGCCCTGGGCCCAAATTATTTAATGTCGCCGCCACTGCGGCAAAGGCAGAAAAGTCATCCACGCCCGTTGCAATGATTGCCAGCATGCTTAGCAGGAATACCAACGCATAAGCGGAGAAGAATCCCCATACGGCTTCGAGGATACGTTCCGGTAACGCTCGCTGCCCCAGCTTTATGGTATAGACGGCATTAGGATGCACCAGACGCTTCAATTCGCGCGAGCCCTGTTTGAACAGCAGCAAGATACGGATTACCTTCAGTCCGCCACCGGTCGATCCTGCACAACCCCCAATAAAAGCCGAACAAAGGAGCAGTACCGGCAGGAAGAGTGGCCAACGCGCAATGCTGTCCGTGGTAAAACCTGCGGTGGTCGCCATTGATACTACCTGGAAGAACGCCTGGTTAAGCGTCTGCATCCCACTTTGATAAACGTTGTGAAACCAAAGTACCAGCGTACAGATGACGACCAGCGTAAGCTGTACGCCGATAAACATCCTGAATTCCGGATCGCGCCAGTAAACGCGTAAATTACGGCCGCTTAGCAGCGTGAAATGCAGACCATAGTTACAACCGGAGATCAGCAGGAAGACAGCAATAATAGTATTGATTGTCGAGCTATGGAAAAAGCCGATGCTGGCATCGTGCGTAGAGAATCCGCCAATAGCGATAGTAGAAAAGCTATGACCAATGGCATCGAACAGTGGCATACCCGCCAGCCAGAGCGATATGGCGCATATGACCGTCAGCAGCACGTAGATGAGCCATAAGGTTTTCGCCGTTTCGGCGATACGTGGCCGCATCTTATTGTCTTTTAATGGACCCGGCATTTCCGCACGATAAAGCTGCATACCCCCAACGCCCAAAATCGGCAGGATAGCCACCGCCAGCACGATGATCCCCATCCCGCCCAACCATTGCAGCATTTGCCGGTAGAAAAGAATGGCTTTTGGTAAAGAGTCCAGCCCCACCAGCGTCGTGGCGCCCGTGGTCGTCAGGCCGGAGAAAGATTCAAAAAACGCGTCTGTCACCGAAAGATTGGGATGTTCAGCAAAGATAAACGGCATGGCCCCTACGCTGCCCAGAACGGTCCAGAACAGTACGACAATCAGAAAGCCTTCCCGGGGTTTCAGCTCGCTTTTTTGTTTGCGGTTAGGCCACCACAGCAATGAGCCAATCAGCAGCGCCATAAAGAAGGTCTGGGTAAAGGCACGCCCGGCGCCGTCACGGTAGATCAACGCCACCAGCCCCGGAACGATCATCGTTCCCGAGAACAAAATGACCAGTAAACCCACAATGCGGGTAATGGCACGAAAATGCATGCAGCCGTTCCTTTCCTGACAGTATGTATGTTTGACGGGGATCCTGATGCGTTCTCCCCGACGGGATAAATGTTGCCTGCGGCGAGTCACGCCTGGATTAACGCTGTTTAATCAGTAGCTACCTGACTGAGGTCAGATGCAGCGTCCCTCTGCTGAAATCCGTAAGATTTTGCGTAAAGCCAGCAACCTGGGCATGCGGTAAGGCCAGCGTCAGCGAAACGCACTGTAAGAACTCGCTGTTCAACATAACTCCCTGAAAACGCGCAACCATTCTTTCTATTTCAGCCAGCTGCGCATAGTCCACGGAGAGCGTAAACGTCAGCATTGGCACCTTCTGCTGGCGAGGCAAGCCTTTCAATGCCTGCTGCACGCCGCCGCCATAGGCTTTAACCAGCCCACCGGTCCCCAGCTGAATGCCGCCATAATAGCGTACGACTACGGCTGTAATTTCGCCGATGTTGTTTCCCATTAGCTGAGCAAGCATCGGTTTCCCTGCGGTCCCGGAAGGTTCGCCGTCATCCGAAAATCCAAGCTGTTGCGAATCCGCAGGTGCGCCTGCCACCCAGGCCCAGCAATGATGCCGGGCAGAAGGATGCTCACTTTTGATCTGCTGAACGAAAGCGCGTGCCGCCTCAACGCCATCAGTATGCGCTAACAGCGTAATAAAGCGGCTTTTTTTAATTTCCTCGCTGAAGCTGAAAAGCCCGGCGGGGATGTCGTAAGCGTCCATTAGTCCAGCTTCAGATCCCGGGTCATATTTTCCACGCCCTGCTCACGGATGATCACGTTGTCTTCAATACGAATCCCGCCATAAGGCTTCAACGCATCAATTCGTGCCCAGTCGAAATGCGGGCTGAACTTCCCTTCGCGCCATGGTGCAAGCAGGGATTCAATAAAGTAGATGCCCGGCTCGATAGTCACCACCATACGAGGTTCCAGGATCCGCGTGCAGCGCAGGTAAGGATATTGCTGTGGCGCAGCCAGATGTGTACCGCTGTCGTCCTGCATAAAGCCAGCGACATCATGTACCTGTAATCCCAGAGGATGGCCCACGCCATGCGGCATAAACGGCCCGGTCAGATTCTCCGCGACCATGGCCTCTTCACTGAGACCTTTCACCAGCTGATGTTTTAACAGCAGCTTCGCAATACGCTGATGCATTTGCTGATGATATTCGGTGTAACGTACGCCCGCCTTCAGCGTAGCTATCAGCGCCAGCTCCTCGTCATTCATATCGCGAATGAGCTGAGCATACTCACTGTCGCCATGCGCCGCATACGTTCGCGTTAAGTCTGCCGCGTAACCGTTATATTCGGTACCCGCATCAATCAGGAAGCTGCGTGACTGTTCAGGAGGCAAATGGTCGAGTTTAGTGTAGTGCAGGACAGCAGCATGCTCGTTCAGGGCAATGATATTGCCGTAAGGCACATCAATATCGCGGTGTCCGGTCGCGCTGAGATACGCAACGTTGATATCAAATTCGCTCATGCCAGAAAGGAAGGCTTCTTTCGCCGCCCGATGACCGATCACCGCCGTTTTTTGCGCTTCACGCATGCAGTACAGTTCGTAATCCGTCTTATATGAGCGATGATAATGCAGGAAATCAATGGCCCCTTTCGGGTTGATCTGGTCAGCTTTGATGCCAAGCTGCAAGGCACGTTCAGGCGTGGGCCCGATATAAGCAACATTCTGCCGTTGAGCAGGAAGCAGGTGTCCAATCTCGGCGGCGTTTTTCAACGCCACAATCTCGATCTCATCCGTCCAGAAACTTTGCGGCAGCGGTTCTACGTTATGCCAGTAATCGACAGGTGAATAAAACCAGAGTTTAGGCTTGTTGACGCCATCCACCCACAGCCAGCAGTTCGGCACGCTGGTCACCGGCACCCAGGCTTTAAACTGCGGGTTAACCTTAAACGGATAGTCATGGTCGTCCAGGAAAACCGTCAAGAGTTCCCCGGAGTGGATCAGCATCGCATCCAGTTCAAAGCGTGCCAGTACCTGTTGTGTCCGCGCCTGTAATGTCTTGATATGGTCCTGATAAAGGGCGCCCAACGATTCCATAATTCTGCCTCCACGTTATCACCAAAGTGAGCGCATCTTATCACGGCCTGCGGTTTTGCGACGCCTGTGATCTTGCCTGCAAATAAGCAAAGTCTGGTTTGCAAATAATTAACATAAATTCCACACTCTCGATCATCTGGTATGACCAGATTCCCTTAGCATGGCTTCAGGAGATGATTATGCTCTACCAAGGTGAGACCCTGACCTTGAACTGGCTGGACGATGGCATTGCGGAACTCGTTTTCGACGCGCCCGGCTCGGTCAACAAGCTGGATACCCGAACCGTCGCCAGTCTCGGTGAGGCGATTGCAGTGCTGGAGCAGCAACCATCGCTGAAAGCGCTGCTGCTGAGCTCCCGCAAACCTGCATTTATTGTCGGTGCTGATATCACAGAGTTTTTGTCACTGTTCGCGGCCCCTGCCGAAAAACTGACGCACTGGCTGGGCTTTGCAAACAGTATTTTTAACCGTCTTGAGGATTTACCGGTCCCCACGCTTTCCGCCATTCAGGGCTACGCACTGGGCGGCGGCTGCGAATGCGTGCTTGCTACGGATTTCCGCATTGCCACGCCGGATGCCCGCATTGGCCTGCCTGAAACCAAACTTGGCATTATGCCCGGTTTTGGCGGCTCTGTTCGCCTGCCGCGTCTGTTGGGTGCCGATAGCGCATTGGAAATCATCGCGGCGGGTAAAGATTTGGATGCGCAAAAAGCGCTGGCCGTAGGTCTGATCGATGCGGTCGTATCAGCCGATAAATTGCATAATGCGGCCATCGCCATTTTGCGTGAGGCAATTGCCGGTAAGCAGGCGTGGCGCGAACGTCGCCAGCCAAAGCTTGAACCGCTAAAACTGAGCAAAACAGAAGCCGCGATGTGTTTCACTATCGCCAAAGGCGTGGTGCTGCAAACGGCTGGAAAACATTATCCGGCACCGCTCAAGGCGGTAAATACGATCGCAGCCGCGGCGACAATGCATCGCGATGATGCACTGAAGCTGGAAACCGCGGCATTCGTGCCGCTGGCTCGTTCTGATGAAGCCCGTGCGCTGGTCGGCATTTTCCTTAACGATCAGGCAATTAAAGCCAAAGCCAAAAAACTGACGCGTGATGTGGAAACGCCAAAACAGGCTGCCGTTCTCGGCGCGGGTATTATGGGTGGCGGTATCGCCTATCAGTCAGCAAGTACAGGCGTGCCGGTGATCATGAAAGATATCAGCCCCGCCTCGCTGGAGCAGGGAATGAAAGAGGCCGCCAGGCTGCTGAACAAACAGCTTGAACGCGGAAAAATTGATGGAATAAAGCTGGCTGCCACTCTTGGCGCCATCCAGCCCACGCTGAGCTACGAGAGTTTTGACCGGGCCGATATCGTTATAGAAGCCGTGGTGGAAAATGCCAACGTGAAAGCCTCAGTGCTGGCTGAGACCGAACATCATCTGCAACCGGGCGCGATTCTGGCTTCCAATACGTCAACCATCCCAATTAGCCAGCTCGCTAAATCGCTGACGCATCCTGAAAACTTTTGTGGCATGCACTTCTTCAATCCGGTGCATCGGATGCCGCTGGTTGAAGTGGTTCGCGGCGAACAAACCTCAGACACGACGCTGGCAAAAGTGGTCGCCTGGGCCAGCAAAATGGGCAAAACGCCAATTATCGTCAACGACTGTCCGGGCTTCTTTGTTAACCGTGTGCTGTTCCCCTATTTTTCTGGCTTCAGCCTGCTGCTGAGGGATGGCGCGGATTTTCGACAAATCGATAACGTCATGGAAAAACGCTTTGGCTGGCCGATGGGTCCGGCCCGGCTGCTGGACGTGGTGGGTATGGATACTGCTCATCATGCTCAGAGCGTAATGGCCGAAGGCTTTCCGCAGCGCATGAAAAAAGAATACCGCGACGCCGTGGATGTGCTGTTCGACGCAAAACGCTTTGGGCAAAAAAACCAGCTCGGCTTTTACCGCTGGGAAACTGACAGCAAAGGCAAATCTTTGCCAAAAGCCGATCCGGTGGTCGATGAACTCTTGAAAAGCGTCTGCCAGCCGCAGCGCGAATTCCGTGATGAAGAGATCATTGCGCGCATGATGATCCCGATGATCAATGAAGTCGTGCGCTGCCTTGCAGAAAACATTATTGCATCACCCGCAGAAGCGGATATGGCACTGGTTTATGGATTAGGTTTTCCTCCTTTCCACGGTGGAGTATTCCGTTACCTGGACACGCTCGGTAACAGCCAGTTTGTGCATATGACAGAACCTTTCCAGTCGCTGGGCGCACTCTACCAGGTTCCTGCGTTGCTGGCTGCAAAAGCGCAGCATGATGAAAGCTGGTATCCACAGGCAGAACCGATCGGTGCTGCCATCCTGAAAACGGCGTGAGGGAAAGAAAATGGAAAGAGTTGTCATTGTTGATGCCGTTCGCACGCCAATGGGTCGCTCCAAAGGCGGCGCTTTTCGCCACGTTCGTGCGGAAGATCTTTCTGCGCATCTGATGCGTGCATTATTAAGCCGTAATCCGGCACTGCCGGAAGAAAGCCTTGACGATATTTACTGGGGCTGCGTCCAGCAAACGCTTGAGCAGGGATTCAACATTGCCCGTAATGCCGCTTTGTTGGCGGAAATTCCTCACCACGTTCCGGCCACCACCGTTAACCGTCTTTGCGGTTCGTCAATGCAGGCGCTGCACGACGCCGCACGTACCATTATGGTTGGCGATGCCGGCGCGTGTTTGATCGGCGGCGTTGAACACATGGGGCATGTACCCATGAATCACGGCGTGGATTTTCATCCTGGCTTAGGGAAAACCGTCGCCAGAGCAGCCGGCATGATGGGACTGACCGCAGAAATGCTGGCGCGCAAGTATCAGATTAGTCGGGAGATGCAGGACGAGTTTGCCGCTCGTTCGCACCAGCGAGCCTGGGCTGCAACTCTGGCCGGTCAGTTCACCAGCGAAATCGTACCGACCAGCGGCCATGATGCCGATGGCATACTTAAACGCTATGAGATAGATGAAGTAATCCGCGCGGAAACGTCAGTTTCTACACTTGCCGCCCTGCGGCCCGCTTTTGACCCGGTGAACGGTACGGTAACAGCGGGCAGTTCTTCGGCGCTGTCAGACGGCGCTGCGGCCATGTTGCTGATGAGCGAAACCCGCGCGCGTGAGCTGGGATTAAAGCCTCGAGCCTGGATTAAAGCCATGGCGGTGGTGGGCTGCGATCCTTCAACGATGGGGTTCGGCCCTGTTCCGGCGTCAAAACTGGCATTAAAGAAAGCCGGACTGGAGGTCAGTGATATTGACGTATTTGAATTTAACGAAGCTTTTGCTGCACAGGTTCTGCCCTGTATTCAGGAACTGGGCCTGATGGACGAGCTGGATAATAAAGTAAACCTGAACGGCGGCGCGATAGCGCTCGGCCACCCGCTGGGCTGCTCTGGCGCAAGGATCGCCACGACTTTATTAAATCTGATGGAGCGACGCGACAGCCAGTTTGGCCTGGCAACGATGTGCATTGGCCTGGGGCAGGGGATAGCGACAATATTGGAACGAGCCTGAGAGAAGTGTCCGAACACAAAGCGATAACTGGGGCAGCACTCTGCCCCAGTGATTGTCAGATGAAGGCAAAAGCATCGCCAAACATGTGATCTTCTTTCGCGCCACGCTCGGCACAGAAACGCTCGCGGGCGATTTTTGCCATCTCAAAGCGTCCGGCAATATAGATGTCGTGGTCACCCAGGCTGGCGTAATCATTCATGACGGCCGTCAATACCGTACCGTTGCGCCCTTCCCAACCCGGCTCCGGCTGCTCAACAACAGGAATAATTTTCAGGTTAGGATGCTTCACCGCCAGCGCTTCCAGCTCATCCATATCATAAAGGTGCTTCAGCTCGCGGCCGCCCCAATAGAGCGCAATATCGCGATCGGGCTGCTGTGACAGCGCGGTAAGCAGAATAGAGCGGGCATAGGAGAAGCCTGTTCCGCCCGCGATCAGTACCAGAGGACGATCGCTCTCTTCACGCAGCCACGCATCACCATGAGGAATATCCACGGTGATGGTACGCTGTTCCTGAATACGTTCCATTACCGCCATCGCATAGAGGTTCAGCTCCGAAGCCCCAATATGCAATTCGATAATGTCTTTTTCCATCGGCGTTGAGGCCAGCGAAAACGGGCGCTTGTCGCGCTCATCCATCACTACCATCAAATACTGACCGGCCCGGAAGCTGAAATCAGCTTCAGGCACCATGCGGACTCGGTAAACGGTATCGGTTATTGCCTCTACCGAGATCACTTTACAGCTTAACGTTGTCATGCGTTCCCTCTGTCGGGTCGGTTATTTGCCGGGCGCAGTTTTGCGCGTGGGCGTCTCACTGAAGATGCCTAGTTCATCCCAGATCGCATCGATCCGGGCCGTAACGGCAGGATCTTTACGAATCGGGCGGCCCCATTCACGGTGGGTTTCCCCCGGCCACTTATTGGTCGCATCCAGCCCCATTTTTGAACCCAGGCCAGAAACTGGCGACGCGAAGTCCAGATAATCGATCGGCGTGTTTTCCACCAGAACCGTGTCCCGGGCCGGATCCATTCGGGTGGTAATGGCCCAGATCACATCATTCCAGTCGCGCGCGTTAACGTCATCATCACAGACGATAACAAATTTGGTGTACATAAACTGCCGCAGAAAAGACCAGACGCCCATCATTACGCGTTTCGCGTGCCCGGCGTACTGTTTTTTTATGGTGACAACCGCAAGGCGATATGAACACCCTTCCGGCGGCAGATAAAAATCAACGATTTCCGGGAACTGTTTTTGCAGAATCGGGACAAAAACTTCGTTCAGCGCCACACCCAATACGGCAGGTTCGTCCGGCGGACGGCCCGTATAAGTTGAATGATAAATGGCATCGCGACGTTGCGTAATATGCGTCACGGTGAATACCGGGAAATTGTCTATTTCATTATAGTAACCGGTGTGGTCGCCATAGGGCCCTTCGGGCGCCATCTCGCCTGCCTCAATATAACCTTCAAGCACGATTTCGGCGCTGGCGGGAACTTCCAGATCGTTAGAAATACACTTTACGACTTCCGATTTCGTGCCGCGCAGCAGGCCAGCAAACGCGTATTCGGAAAGCGTATCAGGAACCGGCGTAACGGCACCAAGAATAGTCGCCGGGTCGGCACCAAGCGCAACAGAGACCGGGAAGCGTTCACCGGGATGCTGCTGTGTCCATTCCTGAAAATCCAGCGCGCCGCCGCGATGGGAAAGCCAGCGCATAATCAGCTTGTTCTTACCAATCACCTGCTGGCGATAGATACCCAGATTCTGCCGCTCTTTATGCGGGCCACGGGTGACGGTCAGGCCCCATGTGATGAGCGGCGCGGCATCTTCCGGCCAGCATTTCATCACCGGAATACGGGTCAGGTCGACCTCTTCCCCCTGCCAAACTTGTTGCTGACAGGGTGCATCCCGCAGGCGCTTCGTCGGCATATTTAATACCTGCTTCCACTGCGGCATCTTGTCGAAGAAGTCCCGGAATCCACGCGGCGGTTCGGGTTCTTTCAGGAAAGCAAGCAGCCGGCCTACGTCACGTAACGCGGTGACATCTTCCTGTCCCATGCCCAGTGCAACGCGGTCCGGCGTACCGAACAGATTGCACAGAACCGGCATGCTGTATCCCTTAGGATTTTCGAATAACAACGCCGGCCCGCCAGCCCGCAGGGTGCGGTCAGCGATTTCAGTCATTTCCAGATCGGGATCGATCTCTTGCGTAATGCGTTTTAATTCCCCGCGCTGCTCCAGCAGAGAAAGGAAGTCGCGTAAGTCGTGGTATTTCATGACTTCTCATCAATACGGTCAGTGAATCGGCCATTATAGGGAGGATTAAGGCATGTTGCTTAGTTTTTCGCGGCAGGATGCGGGACGCATCAGGAAAACAAAACAGATTCAGAAACGCATTCGGGAAGAAAGGCGCGATATCGATCCGATCATTACTACAGTAAATAAGCGCATCATCTTAATACTTCCTGTTACGGAAATGCATCATTAGCCCCTGACTGGCCCGCTTGTCGCTATAACTCTCCCGGCAATTTTGTTATTCTTAGCGCCCCTGTAATTGCAAAGTGACGTTATGGAATCCTGGTATTTACTTTATTGCAAACGTGGTCAGATGCTTCGCGCGAAAGAACACCTTGAGCGTCAGGCGGTGCATTGCCTCAGCCCCATGATTGCCTTAGAGAAATTGGTGCGCGGCAAGCGAACCCAGGTGAACGAACCGCTGTTTCCGAATTATCTGTTTATTGAATTCGATCCGGAAGCGATTCACACCACAACGATTAGCGCAACGCGCGGCGTCAGCCATTTCGTTCGCTTTGGCAGCCTGCCTGCTACTGTGCCGCAGGATGTGATCGTAGCGTTACAGACCCAACCCATTGAAACGCTGCCCGATCCCGAGCTTCCTCAGCCAGGCGACAGAGTATTGATCACCGCAGGCGCGTTTGAAGGGTTGAAAGCGATCTTTACCGAGCCGGATGGCGAAGCGCGCTCAATGCTGCTGCTGAATCTGCTGAATAAACAAATCGTTCGCAGTATGGACAACAAGCAATTTCAGAAGCTCTGACAGTTCCGCTTCGTCTGCTGGCATTGACCTTATCCAGCCTGATTAGCCAGGCGGAACAGCTCACGGGCGTTGCGGTCGCACTGCTGCCCTAATGCCGTCATCTCTTCACCGCGTAACACGGCTACCTGTTCAACAATGTGCGGTAAAAAGCATGGCTCGTTACGGCGCGTGGCCGGTCTGGGCCGCATATCACGCGGCAGCAGATAAGGCGCATCCGTTTCCAACAGCAAGCGGTTTTGTGGTATCAACGGCATCAGCTCACGCAGTTCTGTTCCGCGACGCTCATCGCATACCCAGCCTGTTATTCCAACGTAAAGCCCGGCCGCCAGGCAAGCTTCCAGTTCTGACCTGGTGCCGGTAAAGCAGTGTACGACCGCGCCGGGCAGTTTTGGCAGCCATGGCGTCAGGATGGCCATAAACCGTTCATGGGCATCGCGGCAATGAAGAAAGACCGGCAAATTCAGCTCAGCAGCCAGTTCAAGCTGTGCATTAAAGGCATAAGCCTGCTGCTCCGGTTCGCTGATGTTACGATTAAAGTCCAGGCCACACTCACCAATCGCCACCACTTCCGGGCTTGCAGCCAGTCGTTTCAGCGTTGATGCCGTTTCCCGGGACCATTCGCTGGCATGATGAGGATGGACGCCCGCGGTCGACCAGCAATAGCCGGGGCGACGCGCGGCCAGGCTGCGTGCCTGCTGGCTTTCCAGCGCGTTAGTGCCGGTAATCAGCAAGCCGGTCACGCCTGAGTCAATCGCACGTTTAACGACCTGGTCGCGATCTTTTGCGAACTGCGTGCTGGTCAGGTTAACCCCAATATCAAACATAGTGTTTTCCAAACAGTAACCGCCCTTTCGGGCGGTTATTTAAAAATCCAGGCAGAGCACAGATATCGCTATTCTGAGCCAGCATCTTCCGGTTCGTTGTCCTCACGACGTTTGCCGACGTAAAAGCGAGAGAAGTACATCCCCACTTCAAACAGGCAGTACATCGGGATTGCCAGAAGCGTCTGAGATAAGACGTCGGGTGGCGTCAGGAGCATGCCCACCACAAAAGCGCCTACCAACACATAGGGACGTTTCTTCTTCAGCTCTTCGGGTGTTGTCACACCGGTCCAGCACAGCAACACAATGGCAATCGGCACTTCAAAACAGACACCAAACGCCATAAACAACGCCATCACGAAATCAAGATAGTTGTTGATGTCAGTAGCGATCTGTACGCCCTGCGGTGCCGTCTTGGCAAAAAAGCCAAAGGCCAACGGAAAGACAACAAAGTAGGCGAAAGCCATCCCTACATAGAATAGGAATGAACTGGAAAAGAGCAGCGGCACCACCAGTCTGCGTTCATGACGGTACAGCGCAGGCGCAATAAAAGCCCACACCTGGTGAAGGATCACCGGCACGGCAAGGAACACCGAGACAATCATCGTCAGCTTAATGGGCGCGAAAAAGGGCGAGGCCACATCGGTCGCAATCATGCTGGCACCCGCAGGCATCTGTTTGATTAGCGGCGCTGAGACCAGCTGGTAGATGTCATTAGAGAAGTAAGCCAAACACAAAAAAATGGCGACGACAGCAATAATACAGTTCAGCAAACGCTTACGCAGTTCAATCAGATGACTGATAAGCGGTTGGGTATCTTCAACAGCCATGTTTAACGTTCATCGCTCGGTTGAGTAGTAGAAACAGGCGCTCGGCTGGACAGAACTGCCGCTTCGCCTCTCGTTGCCTCGTTCGCTTTAACCACAGCCGACGCCGCAGGTTTCTGAGCCGGCGCGCTGGCTGCCTCAGAGACATGTACCACCGGCTTGCTTGTAGCCTGCGGGCTCTGGTCTGACGCAGGAGTCGCTGCCTCAGGGGTCTGGGCCTGCTCAGAAGTTGTCGGCGCCTGCACAGGAGCACTGGCCTGATGGTCGGCCTCAGATGGCGTTACGCCTTCATGAGAGTCTTCAGGGTTTTTTACTATCGGATTATGAATGGTATTCGCTTCGTCATCGGCTTTCTCATGATCGCCCAGATAGGAGCGTTTCATCGATTCTGCCGACTGCCTGAGCTCTTCCATAGACGCTTTCAGCTCGGGAGAAAGGCTATTTTTGCTCGCCTCTTCCACTTTCTTCAGGCTGTCCTGCAGCTCCTGTAGCTTAAGTTCCTGAGCCAGTTCGTTTTGCACGTTACTGGCAAGCGCACGCAAAGCGCGGATCCAGCCGACTACGGTTCTTACCGCCACAGGTAAACGCTGAGGGCCCAGCACGACCAGTCCGATAACGAACACCAATATCAGTTCACTAAAGCCTATGTCGAACACGGTTTATACCTTGTCGTTCTTAACGTCTTCTTTTTTCGCTTCTGTCTGCTGTTTGTCCGCCACTCTGGCATTGAAATCAGCATCATTAGCATGATTTTTTTCTTTCTCGTCGTCATCGCTCATGGCCTTTTTAAAGCCTTTGATTGATGAGCCGAGGTCGGAACCCAGACCACGTAACTTATTGGTACCGAAGAGGAGAACAACGATTACGGCAATAATTAACAATTGCCAGATACTGATACCGCCCATGTTTTTGCCTCTGAATGTTAGTTGTAAGAGCACCGCAGTATATAACAGCTTAAACCACGCTGACGATGCTCAAGCCCTCGCCAGCGCCTGTTTACCTTTTATGACAATCAGCCCGTTTTTCGCCACCCGATCAGCCAGCCTACAATACCGCCAGCAATCATCGCCGCAGACAACAAATCCCATTCAGGTCTGGTCAACAAGATTGCCGTGCCGCTCAACAGCAGCGTGGCGCCAATACCAAACAGGTAACGCGACTGATGCTGCCGGACACGTTCGCCTTTCAGATCGTTAGCCAGCCTGTCGACACTGTGTTGCAGATGCTTGTGCTGCTTGAGACTGTCATAAAACAGCTCGGGCAGTTCCGGCAATTTCTCCGCCCAGTACGGCGCTTTTTCTTTCAGTGCACGCACGATAGCCGGAATACCAATCTGATCCTTAATCCAGTCTTCCAGGAACGGCTTAGCGGTTTTCCACAAATCCAGCTGCGGATAAAGCTGTCGTCCGACCCCTTCAACATACAGCAAGGTTTTCTGTAGCAAAACCAGCTGCGGCTGCACTTCCATATTGAAGCGACGAGCCGTATTGAAGAGATTCAGCAGCACATGACCAAAAGAGATCTCCGCCAGCGGTTTTTCGAAGATCGGTTCGCAAACGGTGCGAATCGCAAATTCAAAATCTTCGACGTTAGTATCCAGCGGCACCCAGCCTGAATCCACGTGCAGCTCGGCAACCTTACGATAGTCGCGGTTGAAGAAAGCAATAAAGTTTTCAGCAAGATAGCGCTTATCTTCTTTGTTCAGCGATCCCACAATACCGCAGTCGATACCGATATATTGCGGATCTTCCGGGTGGTCATAGCTGACGAAGATATTGCCGGGATGCATATCGGCATGGAAAAAGCTGTCGCGGAAGACCTGAGTGAAGAACACCTGCACGCCACGTTCAGCCAGCAGCTTCATGTTTACGCCATGCTGTTCCAGCTGAACAACGTCTGAAATGGGTATGCCGTAGATACGTTCCATGACCAGCATTGTTTCACTGCAATAGTCCGAGTAGATTTCCGGTACGTAAAGCATTTTGCTGCTGTCGAAATTGCGGCGCAGCTGAATGGCGTTCGCCGCTTCACGCAGCAGGTTCAGTTCATCAATCAGCGTTTTTTCATAATCGGCAACCACTTCCTGTGGACGCAGACGCCGCCCGTCAGGCAGCAAGCGAGGCACCCACCGCGCCATGCGATTAATCAGTTTCATATCCGCTTTGATGACCGGCAGGATATCCGGGCGGATAACCTTAATGACCACTTTTTTGCCCGTTTCTCTTAGCGTCGCGGTATGTACCTGCGCAATTGAGGCGGACGCCAACGGCGTGATCATAAAGTCGTCAAAGTGAGTTTCAACCGGGCAACCCAGCGACAGCTCAATTTGCTGTTTGGCCAGGACGCCATCAAACGGCGCGACTTTGTCCTGCAACATAGCCAGCTGATCGGCAATATGCGGCGGAAACAGATCGCGACGTGTGGACATCATCTGGCCAAATTTGATCCACACCGGGCCGAGCTGCTCCAGCGCCAGACGCAGACGTTCGCCCAGTGCCTGCGAAGTGTGCAGGTTTGGCATCCAGAACAGGCTCTTACGCCACAACCGCAACGGCAATGCCAGCCGGGTTTTAGGGATCAGTTCATCGAGACCGTAATTGAGGAAAATGCGGATAATAAAATAGAGACGACGTATTTCTCCGAGGGTCATTTGCCCTCCAGCTTGTTGAGGCGGGTTTCAAGTTCAGACAGCTCACGACAGGTCGCGTCCACTTCTTCAGCAAACCAGGCCAGTTCAAGGTTGCCGGGTGCCAGGCGCCACTCTTCCGTGAGCGCCTGGCTCAGATAGCTCTGCTTACGTTCAACATCACCGCGCACAAGCTGCAATCCCCGGCGGGCGAACTGGCTGATACCCTGAGCGGCAATATCGCCGATCCAGGGCGCGAGGTATTCAGCAGGATCGAGTTCAGCCAGATCGATCAGCGCAGAAAACTGCTGGACTACCTGCAAATCGCCTTCCACCTCCAGTTCACCGCTACGGATCAAGCTGGTCAGTTGCTGACGATCGCGTAGCTTGCGCAGCGTAGCTAAACGGGTTTTCACCGTACAATCCGGGGTATCGCTCCAGGTGCCCAACACGTCGACCTGTTTTTCGCTGAAGATAAACACCAGCGGCTGCTTTAGTTCAGACAGCTCAATCGCCAGGGTTTTACCATTCAGGCGCTGACGCGCCGCTTTCAGCCCGCGATCGCGATATAGAACCTGGTTGAGTGCTGTTTCCAGCCCCGCGGTTAACAGCGGCGTTAAAGTCATTCGCTATCCTGTTTAAAACTTGAATCCGCGGTGCAATGCGACGATGCCACCGGTAAGATTGTGATAGGTGGTGTTCTCGAAACCGACGTCATCCATCATCTGCTTAAGCGTATCCTGATCGGGATGCATGCGAATGGATTCAGCCAGGTAGCGATAACTTTCGGAATCTTTAGCAACCAGCTCGCCAATACGCGGCAGGATATGGAACGAGTAAGCGTCATAAGCTTTATTTAGCGGTTCCAGAAGCGGCCTGGAAAACTCCAGCACCAGCAGGCGTCCGCCTGGCTTCAGAACGCGGAACATTGAGGCCAGCGCCTTCTCTTTTTCGGTCACGTTACGCAGACCAAAAGCGATGGTGATACAGTCAAAATGATTGTCCGGGAACGGCAGCGCTTCAGCATTGGCCTGAACGTAGCTCACATTGCCAATAATGCCGTTATTGCGCAGCTTTTCGCGTCCGACTTTCAGCATAGAGCTGTTGATATCGGCCAGCACGACTTCACCGGTTTCACCAACGAGCCGGGAGAATTTAGCGGTGAGATCGCCGGTTCCGCCAGCCAGGTCCAGCACACGTTGTCCGCGACGTACGCCGCTGCAATCGATAGTAAAACGCTTCCAGATACGGTGGATGCCGAACGACATTAAATCGTTCATCAGGTCATACTTGGCCGCAACGGAATGGAAAACATCAGCGACCATCTCAGCCTTGTCGCTTTTCGCTACCGTACGAAAGCCGAAGTGGGTGGTGTCCTTTGATTCATCTGCCATTTGTTTTGCCTGCTCTGCAATCAATTATCTGCCAAGTGTATCAGAGTCCCGCAGGCCAGGCACTGCCTTGCGGGTTATTCGTTAACGCGCGCTGCGCTGTCATCTCTGTCTGAGCCAAAGAACGGCAAATCCTCGTTATCCTCAGAATCGGATGCTTCCGCTTCTTCCGGCATCGCCTGTTCAACCAGCCGGGGGTTAATCGGCCGCTTCACTTCCACCCCGAGCTGCCGGAAGCTTTCGGTCTGCGCAATCAGATTACCCCGCCCTTCCGCCAGCTTTTTCATTGCCTGGCGGTAGCTGTCCTGCGCTTTATCCAGGCTTTGCCCCATCGCCGACATATCATCGACAAACAGCCGCATTTTGTCGTACAGCTTTGCGGCTCGATCGGCAATGCGCTGAGCATGGCGGCTTTGATGCTCATAGCGCCAGAGATTGTTAATGGTTCGCAGTGCCACCAGCAGTGTGGTTGGGCTGACTAACATAATATTCTGGTTTAGCGCCTCGTTGATCAGCTCTGGCTGACGATCAATGGCGACCAAAAATGCGGGTTCGACGGGAATAAACATCAACACATAATCCAGCGAGCGTAAACCGGGCAATTGTTGATAATCTTTTCGGCTTAGCAGACGAAGATGGCCTCGCACTGCGGCAATGTGTTCGCTAACGGCGGCTTCCCGCGTCGCTTCATCTTCCGCATTGAAGTAGCGCTCGTAGGCTACCAACGTCATCTTGGCATCGATCACCACGTCTTTGCCCTGAGGCAGACGCACGATGACATCGGGCTGCATACGACCCTGTTGTTCCAGCTGAATATTGACCTGCGTTTCATATTCATGCCCTTCACGCAGGCCGGATGCTTCCAGTACGCGACTGAGAACAACTTCGCCCCAGTTACCCTGCATCTTGTTATCGCCCTTCAGCGCTTTGGTGAGGTTAATGGCCTCCTGCGCCATCTGCGCATTAAGCTGTTGCAGATTGCGGATTTCATGGGAAAGCGTATGCCGTTCACGTGCTTCCTGGCCGAAACCGTCCTGCACCTGCCGACGAAAACCGTCCAGCTGTTCACGCAGCGGTGCGATAAGTCCATGCAGGCTTTGACGATTTTGCTCATCAACGCGTCGGTTGCTGTTTTCAAAAATGCGGTTAGCAAGGTTTTCGAACTGCGTATTGAGCCGCTGCTCGCTGTTCACCAACAGACGCTGCTTCTCCTCCGCAGCCATCCGGGTCTCTTCAAGGCGGATAGTGACTTCTCGCAGCTCAGCTTCCTGGGCGCTGTTGATCTCCAGCTGATTACGGAGTTCACGCGTCAGCTGTTCCGTTTCGCTGCGCCAGTGGTCGAGGTGGTGAAGCTTTTCCTGCGCGGCTGAAAGCGCCCCATGCAGCTGTCGCAGCTCAAGCTCATTTTGCTTTTGTGACTGCTGCTCCGTGGCCAGCTGGTGGAGTAAGCGGTCTCGCTCCTGCTGGAGCTGTTCGGCCGACTGCATCAGCAGCTGGCGTGCCGTTTCCTGTCTGGCCAACTGCTGTTGGTTCATGAACCAGGCAATGATCCAGCCGGCCAGTAAACCCGCCAGACCAAGACAAACGCTGTAAGTGAGGGTCGCATCCACGCGGTTTCTCCTGCGCAATCTTAACTACGGCAAAAGGTAGAGGCGCACTGTATGAATGTCCAGACAAAAAGCAGGATGCAACGATGCGGAAAAGGATTTCATTGAAAACAGGAAGGCGTCTCGTAGAACTTAGACGACGGAGGCCGTGACACTTATCAGGCCTCCTTTGAGCGCAACCTGCAACAGACTGCGCTCGCTAAAACGTTTATATCAGACGGCGTGCGGCATCAACCACGATACGTACCGCATCGCTTTCGGTTTTCTTCATCGTCTCTGCATCCGGGATCTCTTTCTGAGTACGGTTAACGATGACGCCGGCCACCATACCGGCACGTAACCCCTGGCTGGCGCACATGGTCAGTAAGGTGGCAGATTCCATCTCATAATTCAGCACGCCCATTTGTTGCCACTCTTTCATGGAGTTTTGGAAACGACTGACTACACGTCCGGAGAAAGTGTCGTATCGCTCCTGTCCAGGATAAAAAGTGTCAGAAGAAGCGGTAATGCCGATATGCGTTGTCGCGCCAGCCTCTTTTGCGGCGGCAACCAGTGCGGTTGTGCAGGCAAAGTCAGCTACGGCGGGGAATTCCAGCGGCGCAAAGTGCAGGCTGGCACCATCAAGGCGGACGGAACCTGTCGTAATCAGCACATCACCGACACTAATTTCAGGCTGGATCGCCCCAGTCGTCCCCACGCGCAGGAATGTACGGATGCCAAGCTGCGCCAGTTCTTCAACAGCGATTGAGGTTGATGGGCCACCAATGCCGGTGGAGCAAACGATCACCGGTTTGCCTTCAATTTCAGCACGCCAGGTGGTGAATTCACGATGCGAGGCCAGATGAACGGCGTTGTCCATCAGCGCGGCAATTTTTTTCACCCTTTCCGGGTCGCCCGGCACAATGGCCAGTGTAGCGCCCTGTAAATCTGCTCGTGTTAAACCCAGGTGAAAAACGTCTGACTCTGCCATAGCAAGCTCCTGTACGGGAAAGGCGGCATATTAGAAACCGCTACATTAACGTAACGCAGCGCCAAATAGTGTGAGTAACTTCACCACAGATAATGAAAGTTACATTTTCTTAAAACGAATTAGTGACATACATCACATAAAAAGGCTTTTTTTGACTATTGTGCTTCAACCTGCCCTGTCAGAAAAGGCTGCCAATGGTAAAGATGAAGGGGGTAGCCAAAACGTAATCCTGGCTATAGTTAGCTGATTGCGCTAATGCATGCATGGAGAGGACAATGAAAACCGAAGAACATCCGACCCAAAAAACGCCTCACGACGGGTTTGCTCCCGCCGTATCGCCTGTCGCATCCACCACGCTTATTACCGACAGTGCCGATATTATTTCCGGAGAAACGTCTGTACCTACACAGGGCGAGAATATGCCCGCTTTCCACGCCAAACCTCGTCATGCCAGCGGCCCGTTACCGGTCATTTTGGTGGTACAGGAGATTTTTGGCGTACATGAACATATCCGTGATATTTGCCGCCGTCTGGCAGTAGAAGGATACCTGGCCGTTGCGCCAGAACTCTATTTCCGCCAGGGCGATCCGACTGACTACCATGATATTCCCACGCTGTTCAGCGAGCTGGTGAGTAAAGTGCCCGATACTCAGGTGCTTGCCGATTTGGATCATGTGGCAAACTGGGCATCACGTCACGGCGGTGACATGCGTAACATGGGCATTACCGGCTTCTGCTGGGGCGGACGCATCACCTGGCTTTATGCTGCACATAATCCGCAACTGAAAGCGGGTGTTGCCTGGTATGGCAAGCTGCTAGGGGATAAAACCATGCAGCAGCAGAAACATCCGGTCGATATCGCCGTCGATCTCAATGCGCCCGTGCTGGGATTATATGGCGGACTGGATGACAGCATTCCTCAGGAAAGCGTGGAAACCATGCGTCAGGCTCTGCGAGCGGCTAATTCAAATTCCGAAATCGTGGTCTATCCCAATGCCGGACACGCTTTTAATGCTGACTATCGTCCCAGCTACCATGAAGAGTCCGCCAAAGATGGCTGGCAACGCATGCTGATGTGGTTCAGGCAGTACGGTGTGAAGTAAGGAAAAAGGGGCGCCAGGCGCCCCAAAATCAGGCTTCGGTTTTACGCAGGTTCTGCGCGGCTTTTACCATGTTTGCCAGCGCCTGACGCGTTTCCGTCCAGCCACGCGTTTTCAGGCCGCAATCCGGATTAACCCAAAGACGCTCACGAGGAATGCGCTGCGCGGCTTTCAGCAGAAGTTCCTCAATATATTCCACGCTCGGCACATTCGGGGAATGAATGTCATACACGCCTGGCCCCATTTCGTTTGGATATTCGAACGCTTTAAACGACTCCAGCAGTTCCATATCAGAACGCGAGGTTTCAATGGTGATCACGTCGGCATCCAGCGCGGCGATTGAATCCATAATGTCGTTAAATTCGCAGTAACACATGTGAGTGTGGATCTGGGTTTCGTCACGAGCGACGGCAGCATTCAGGCGGAAGGCTTCTACACCCCATTTCAGGTAAGCAGCCCAGTCGGACTGACGCAGCGGCAGGCCTTCACGCAGCGCCGGTTCATCAATCTGGATGATGCCAATACCGGCTTTTTCCAGATCTTCGACTTCGTCACGCAGCGCCAGCGCGATTTGCTTAGCGATGGTTTCACGAGAAACGTCTTCGCGTGGGAAGGACCAGCACAGAATCGTTACCGGACCGGTTAGCATGCCTTTTACCGGCTTGTCCGTCAGTGACTGCGCATATTTAGCCCATTCAACGGTAATGGCTTCAGGACGGCTGACATCACCGATGATAACCGGCGGCTTCACGCAGCGTGAACCGTAGCTCTGTACCCAGCCGTTTTGAGTAAAGACAAAACCGTCCAGGTTTTCGCCGAAGTACTCCACCATGTCGTTACGCTCTGCTTCGCCATGAACCAGCACGTCCAGACCCAGACGCTCCTGCTCAACGATGGCCTGCTTGATATGTTCAGCAATGCCGGTCCGGTAATGGCTACCATCCAGACGCCCCTGTTTGAAGTCCAGACGCAGGCCGCGAATTTCAGTGGTTTGCGGGAATGAGCCGATAGTGGTGGTCGGCCATGCGGGCAGTTGGAAACGCTGACGCTGAACTTCAGCACGGACTTTATAGCTGCTGTCACGCTGGCTGTCTTGCGCGGTAATCGCAGCCAGACGTTTGCCGACGGCCGCGTTATGTACGCGGGTAGATGCGCGACGAGCACGGATTGGCGCACTCCAGGCTACAAGAGAGTGGGGATCGTTGTTGTTTAGCGCACGACTGAGCAGCGACAGCTCGGCACATTTTTGCAGGGCGAAGGCGAACCAGCTTTTAACTTCTTCATCCAGACGCGTTTCAGTGCTCAGATCAATCGGGCTATGTAGCAGCGAACAGGATGAACCAATCCACAGCTGTTGCCGCTTGCCGATCAGAGGTTGCAGGCGTTCGAACCAGCTGCTCAGATCGGCACGCCACACGTTACGGCCATTAATAACGCCCAGGGAGAGCAGCCAGTCAGCAGGAATGTTGCTGTTCAGTTCAGCGATATCATCTTTACCATGAACCAGATCGACGTGCAGTCCCTGCACCGGCAGCGCACGGATGGTATCCAGGTGCGTTCCCGCGCTTTCGAAATAGGTGGTTAGCAGCAGTTTGGTTTGTCCTTGCAGGGCGTCATAAGCCGGTTTGAAGGCGTTCAGCCATTCCTGCGGTAATTCCAGCACCAGCGCGGGCTCGTCGATTTGCACCCACTCGATATCGCGTTTCGCCAGCTCGGCCAACACCTGCTGATACACCGGCAGGATATCTTTCAACAGGCTCAGCCGGTCAAACTGTTCGCCTTTCACTTTGCCCAGCCACAGATAAGTGACCGGGCCAAGCAGGACAGGTTTCACTTTGTGGCCCAGCGCCAGCGCTTCGTCCACTTCTTCCAGAATCTGCGTCCAGCTCAGCCTGAACTGTCGGCCTTTGGTGAATTCCGGCACCATGTAGTGATAATTGGTGTTAAACCATTTGGTCATTTCAGCCGCAGCGGCTGGCTCACCGGTTGGCGCGCGGCCACGACCCAGACGAAATAAAGTATCCAGATCGACAGAACCGTCTTTGTTTTGATGGCGAGCCGGAACGTTACCCAGCAGCAGGCTGGTGGTCAGTACGTGATCGTACCAGGCGAAATCGCCAACCGGCAGCAAATCCACACCGGCCTGTTTCTGTTGTTCCCAGTGACGGGCGCGCAGTTCGCGGCCTACAGCCAGCAGCTCTTCCTGAGTGCTGTTACCTGCCCAGTAACTTTCCTGCGCTTTTTTCAATTCGCGACGCAGGCCGACACGTGGGAAGCCGAGCGTATGGTTAAGAATGGTCATCAGTTCTTTCCTCAGTTACCGCCCAATGTCGCTGCAATCGGGCTTTTAGACGTCCAGATGTTTACACATCTATATTCCGCAGGTACTGTAGTCACCACAAGCGCAATTTGTTCATTGTCGATGTGAAGGACTCTCATGATCGAACTCAAACACCTGCGGACGCTGCAAGCGCTGCGTCATACCGGTTCGCTGGCCGCCGCCGCCGCACAGCTTCACCAGACGCAATCGGCGTTATCTCACCAGTTCAGCGATTTGGAACAGCGTCTGGGCTTTCGTTTATTCGTGCGTAAAAGCCAGCCTCTGCGTTTTACCCCACAGGGCGAAATTCTGTTGCAGCTTGCCGAACAGATTTTGCCGCAAATTCAACATGCGCTGCAGGCCTGCCACGAACCGCATCAGACCACGCTGCGCATTGCTATTGAGTGCCACAGCTGCATTCAGTGGCTGACGCCAGCGCTGAATAATTTTCGCCAGAGCTGGCCTCAGGTGGTCATGGATTTCAAGTCTGGTGTAACCTTCGATCCTCAGCCCGCTTTGCAGCAGGGAGAGCTGGATGTCGTGCTTACCTCAGATATTTTGCCGCGCAGCGGGCTGTTCTATTCGCCCATGTTCGATTTTGAAGTGCGGCTGGTGCTGGCACCGGACCATCCGCTGGCAAACGTTGCCCATATTTCACCGGAAGATTTGGCTGGCGAAGTATTGATGATTTATCCGGTGCAGCGGCAGAGGCTGGATATCTGGCGCCATTTCCTTCAGCCTGCTGGCGTCAGCCCGGCCCTGAAAAGCGTGGACAATACGCTGCTGCTGATCCAGATGGTTTCTGCCGGGATGGGCATTGCCGCACTGCCGCACTGGGTGGTGGAAAGTTTTGAACATCAGGGACTGGTGGTCACTAAAACGCTGGGCGAAGGACTGTGGAGCCGCCTGTATGCGGCGGTGCGCGATGGCGAGCAGCGTCAGCCCGTCATTGAGGCTTTCATTCGTTCTGCCCGTCAGCACGCCTGTGAACATTTGCCTTTGGTCAGAGACGCTTCTGCGCCTGGCACACCGCTGCCCGCTTCGCTAACCCAAATCTGACCCTACCGCCAGCGTTTTGCTGGCGGTATTCCTGTATCCGAAGTCATTTGTCTCTATAATGCGCCATAATTCCCGTATTTCCTGATGAGATTTTTATGACTAATAACGACGTTTTGCGCAGCGTGCGCTACATGCTGAACCTGAGCGATGCTCAAATGGTTTCCGTTCTGGCGCTGGCAGAAACTATCGTCAGCGAAGCAGAAATGCAGCGCTTTTTGAAGAAGGATGACGAAGCCGGTTTCCAGGCCTGCCCGGATGTTATTATGGGTTACTTCCTGAACGGCCTGATTTATCAACGTCGTGGTAAGAGTGAAGACGCACCTGCACCGTCCATCGAACGCAAAATGACCAACAATATCATCATGAAAAAATTGCGTGTGGCGTTCGATTTGAAAACTACCGATATTCTCGACATTCTGAAACTTGCCGACTTTGCGGTAGGCCAGTCGGAAATCGGTGCTATTTTCCGCAAGCCTGGTCATAAAAATTACCGCGAGTGCGGCGATCAAATTCTACGAAATTTCCTGAAAGGCCTGACGTTAAAAATTCGTCCGTCCGCTGCTAAGCCAGCGTAATATAAAGGGCAGCTTTATGGCTGCCCTTTATTCATTGCGGGCCAGCGTAACAATTAACAGCATACTGACTTTCTAAATTATTCCCGATCATTCAAAATCCTTCCTTTTAATAGCATTGACATAATAAAACCACGACTTTACTCTCCTCCACGAAGTTACACTTCAACTTAATAAAAACTACCATGAAAAAGGAGATATCATGAGAGAGCTTAATACTATTGAGATTGCTGAAGTCAGTGGCGCAGGAAAAATTCAGGACAACGTAACGGATTTTTTCGGAACGGCATTCACTCATTTATATAACATTCTTACGCCGCTTGCTGGCCTGGGTTATACCGAAGAGCAAGCGACTACCGCCGGTAAAAACCTTGGTGAACGTATTGGCGGCGTGATTGAAACACAGCTTAATAAATTTATTACCGCACTCAGCTCATTAGTTAACTAAGTGTTCCAACCCTCAGGGCGCAATATGCTCCCTGAGGGAAAAGGCAATCTCTGTTTAACTCTTTTTTATTACCCAGTGGCGATGAACCCATAGCGAAGCAAATATCACCGCAGCACCAATAATAAAACTTGGCCAGTGTGGCTGCTGCTGCCAGATTGCCAGGTTAACCAACAGCCCCGCAGGCACGTGCATATTGTTCATAATACCCAGCGTACCCGCATCGACCTGCGTTGCGCCGTAGTTCCACATGAAATAGCCCAGTCCTGAAGCCACTACGCCAAGCCAGATGAGGATGCCCCACTGGAAGGTGGTCGTCGGCAGCTTGTTCGGATTCCCCCACAAAAACCAGGCAACAATCGCCACGCTGACCGCGCCAACGTAGAACCATGAAAATGCCGTGTGCTGCGGCATCGGGCGAGTCTCCTGTAGACGTTTGTACCCCACCATGCCAAGCGCAAAACAGAGGTTAGCCAACTGAACCAGCAGCAAACCAAACCAGAAATGATCGCTGACTTTGTCGTAACGGATAATTGCCGCGCCCGCGACCGCCAGTAGCGCACTGAGGACATAGCCAGGGCGAATGCCACGACCACTAATCAGATCGTAAATCAGCGTGACATACAGAGGCGTCATCACGGTAAACAGTAGCAGTTCCGACACGCTCAGATACAGATAAGCCTGGAAGCTGATCAGGTACATGATGCCCAGCTGCAATGCACCTACGCCCATGTACAACAGTAACGTAGAAGGCAGGTAGCCACGCCAGCGCAGGAAAGGAAGGAACGCCACGGCGGCCAGCGCTAAGCGAATTAACACCGAAAACCAACTGTCTACCTGTCCCGCCAGGTATTCGCCTATCAGGCTGAAGGAAAAAGCCCACAAGATTGTGGTGACAATCAATAACGTCACGATAAGAACTCTGCATTGAAATGGGAACCTAGTGTAGCGAACAAAAGCGAATAGCAGGGAAATATCTGGTTTACATTCGTACAAAAATAAATCAGATGAAGCGAGCCAGCACGCATAACTCGCTTATATTCAATAAAAATTTAACCTTTGCGCGGATCTTCACACTTCCCTGGCCTTATTTTCTCTACGCTTTTCGCTTTCATAAATCATACGGCATGGAAGCTGCGTTTTATTTCCCGCCACAGCGTCAACTAATAATATATTCTGCGCCATTGGAGGCACGCATGTTAAGTATTTTCAAACCTGTCGCGCATAAAAAACCTGTCGATGCGCTATACATCGATCCTCTTTATCGTCGATTACGCTGGCAAATATTTCTGGGAATATTTTTTGGCTATGCAGCCTATTATCTGGTGCGTAAAAATTTTGCTCTTGCTATTCCCTCTCTGGTTGAACAAGGTTTTTCGCGAGGCGACCTGGGGTTTGCCCTGTCGGGCATTTCAATTGCCTACGGCTTTTCAAAATTCATTATGGGGTCAGTTTCCGATCGCTCCAATCCACGCGTGTTTCTTCCTGCCGGACTGATTCTTGCCGCGGCGGTCATGCTGTTTATGGGATTTGTACCCTGGGCGACCTCCAGCATTATGGTGATGTTCGTCCTGCTATTTCTTTGCGGCTGGTTTCAGGGCATGGGCTGGCCACCCTGCGGCCGGACAATGGTTCACTGGTGGTCACAGAAAGAGCGCGGTAGCGTCGTATCTGTCTGGAACTGCGCGCACAACGTGGGCGGTGGTATTCCTCCGCTGCTGTTTCTGTTAGGTATGTACTGGTTTAACGACTGGAAAGCATCCTTTTATATGCCCGCTTTTGGCGCAATTATCGTGGCCGTCTTCGCGTTTGTCATGATGCGAGATACGCCTCAATCCTGCGGTCTGCCGCCCATCGAAGAGTATAAAAACGATTATCCGCCGGACTATGATGAAAAACAGGAAGAAGAGCTGACCGCAAAACAGATTTTCATGCAGTACGTGCTGCCAAACAAGCTGTTGTGGTACATCGCGCTGGCTAACGTTTTTGTTTACCTGCTGCGTTATGGCATTCTCGACTGGTCTCCCACCTATCTGAAAGAGGTGAAGCACTTTACGCTCGATAAATCGTCCTGGGCCTATTTTCTGTACGAATATGCCGGTATCCCTGGTACGCTACTTTGCGGCTGGATGTCTGATAAGGTGTTTAACGGCAACCGTGGCGCAACCGGCGTGTTCTTTATGACGCTGGTCACCATCGCCACCGTTGTTTACTGGCTGAATCCCGTGGGCAACCCGCAGGTCGATATCATTTGCATGATCGCCATTGGCTTTCTGATTTATGGGCCTGTGATGTTGATCGGCTTACATGCGCTGGAGCTTGCGCCGAAAAAGGCAGCGGGAACGGCGGCAGGCTTCACCGGTTTATTTGGTTATCTCGGTGGCTCGGTTGCCGCCAGCGCCATTGTTGGGTATACCGTGGATTTTTTTGGCTGGAACGGCGGCTTTATCATTATGGTCGGTGGCTGCGTGCTGGCAATCCTTCTGCTAATGATGACCATGCTGAGTGAAAACAAGCATAAACAACAGCTTGAAAAACTTCATAGTGGAGAATCGCAACGATGAAAACGCTGCTGGCGCTTCTGATAATGGCCTGCTCACTGTCCGTGCTGGCAGTCACCTCACCAAAAATCGTTATTGCCCATCGTGGCGCAAGCGGTTATTTACCCGAACATACGCTCCCCGCTAAAGCGATGGCTTATGCTCAGGGCGCCGATTACCTTGAGCAGGATTTGGTGATGACGAAGGATGATGAGCTGGTGGTTTTGCACGATCATTATCTCGATCGGGTGACGGATGTTGCCGAACGTTATCCCAACCGGGCCAGAAAAGATGGTCGCTTTTACGCGATCGATTTCACGCTGGCAGAGATAAAAGGCCTGAAATTTACCGAAGGTTTTACGCTGAAAGACGGTAAAAAAGAGCAGACTTTCCCGCAGCGCTTCCCAATGGGAAAATCTGATTTTCACGTGCACACGTTCAGCGAAGAGATCGAATTTATCCAGGGACTGAACCATTCGACCGGGAAAAACGTCGGTATTTATACGGAGATCAAAGCGCCGTGGTTTCACCGCCAGGAAGGAAAAGATATCTCGGCTAACGTGCTGGATGTGCTTAAACAGTACGGTTATACGAAAAAAAGCGACAACGTTTATCTGCAATGCTTTGACTACAACGAAGTGAAACGGATCAAAACGGAACTGGAACCGCAGCGTGGCATGGATGTGAAGCTGGTGCAGCTTATCACCACCAGCGATTCGAAAGAGACGCAGGAACAGCAAAACGGTAAGTGGGTAAATTACCGCTACGACTGGATGTTCAAACCCGGCGCGATGAAAACCATTGCACAGTATGCCGATGGCATCGGCCCGGATTATCATATGCTGATTGCCGAAGGCTCATTACGAGGTCATATCCAGCTGACCAATCTGGTGAATGAAGCGCATCAAAGCCATCTGCTTGTTCATCCGTATACCGTGCGGGCGGATCAGCTGCCAGACTGGGCAGGCAGTGTGGACGAACTCTATGACGTGCTCTACAACCAGGCGCAGGTCGACGGGTTATTTACTGATTTCCCCGACAAAGCCGTCCACTTTCTTCAACACTAATGCGGACAGCTTTCCCCCTGCCTGAACAGGGGGAAAGCCGGTCAGACGTTGTACAATTTGCGCAGGTAATTTGGCACTGCGTTATCGGCATTGGTGCCAATCACTTCCAGCTCGGGCAGAAAATCTTTCAGCCGCTGGTGTGAGTTGCTCATGATGCAGCCTTTTCCCGCCATGTTCAGCATCTCTTTATCATTCATCCCGTCACCGAAGGCGATACACTCTTTCAGCGAATAGCCCAACGATTTCGCCACGGCATCCAGCGCATGGCCTTTTGATACGCCACCGGCCATCACTTCCAGACAGGTTGGCAGCGAGAAGCTGACGTTCACGCGATCGCCCCAGCGGGCAATCAACGCTTCTTCCAGCGGGATCAACAGATCCGGATTGCCGCAGGTGAAGAACACCTTGCTGATGCCATCTGTCGGTAACGAACCCGGCTCATAGATCTGATAGTTAAAATCTGACTCGCGGAAAAAATCCATCTCTTCCGGGCGATGACGGTTCAGAAACCACTCTTCATCACGGTAAATATTGGTGTAGATATCCGGGTTGCTGTGATGCATGGCGAACAGCTCCAGCGCGATATCCTCTTCCAGATTATGACTGAAAACCAATTCTCCGGCAGTGTTATGCACGCGGGCACCGTTTGAGGTGATCATAAAGGCGTCAATGCCAAGGCTGTCTCGCATCTGCGCCACATCGATATAGTGACGGCCAGTGGCAAAGATAAAATGAACGCCTTTACGCGTTAACAGCTGTAGCGTTTCGCGAGCGAAAGGCGATAAACGGTGATCGGGAGATAACAGGGTGCCATCAAGATCGGAAGCAACAATAGGGTACATAAAACCTCTGGTTAATGGTTGTCGGGAGCCTTTGCTTCCCGCTGATGAGCCACATCTGAGTAAAATTACGGATGCCGGGCAAAAAAAGTCACGATGGCATCCAGCGCTTCGGCGCGCATACTGTCTTTTTCAAACAAGATCTCATGACGCGCGCCAGCAATAACATACGGCTTGCCGCCTTCGCAGTGATGGCCTGCGGCGGACATCGCCTGACAAAACAGATCGTGGGCGCGGTTATCCACGACTTTGTCTGCGCCAGCCTGCAACAGCAGCAGCGGCGTGACGATCTCTTTTGCTTTAGACAGAATATCTTGACCGGCCAGAATACCTTCCCGCACCCAATGATAAGTTGGGCCGCCGACGCGTAAACCCGGATCGTCGGCGTAAAAACGCAGATTGCGCCGGTAGCGTTCACGACTGTGGGTCAACTGATTGATACCAAACGACCGGGGTTGCCATCGCCCGGTGCCAATCGCATACCCATCGCGCAGCGTTGGCCGTTTTTCCGCCCAGTTAAGAATGCAGTTTGTCATCCACATTGGCATCGGCAGAAAGATACCGAACATGGGAGCAGCCAGCGCCACGGCGTCGAATGCTTTTGGCTGTCTTGCCAGCATCAGCGTCAGGATCGCCCCGCCCATCGAGTGGGCCAGCGCATAGCGATGACGATAGTGACGGCTGAGGATCTCTTTCAGATACAGCGTTTCTAAATCGTCGACATAATGCTCAAAAAGCTCAACGTGCCCACGGTGAGAGTCCTGCAACAGACGCTCCGAACGCCCCTGCCCGCGATGGTCGATAATGATGACGTCATAGCCACAGTGAAACAAATCGTAAGCGAGTTCAGGGTATTTCACATAGCTTTCTATCCGTCCTGGACAAAGCAAAATAACCCGATCGTGTTGCGCAGAGATGAAGCGGACATAGCGGATAGTCACGTTTTCAACGCCAGCAAATTCACCTTCTTCCCGACGTTGCCAGAAATCCAGCAGCGGGCCTGTAGCGAAAGCGGCAAACGCTTTTTCACGCGTTAGCCAGCTGGCGGCAAGGTTGTTCATCGGCCTCCCCTTTTCTGTCATCTGTTACGCCCCGATCGTACCGTAGCCTGAGCCTTAACAATGGCGTATTGTGTCATACTTCTGCGCTATCAGGGAGTATTACCCATGACCATCGAATGGTGGCTGGCCTATTTGTTGACGACCAGTATATTGAGTCTTTCACCCGGTTCCGGTGCGATTAACACCATGAGTACCGGCATCAGTCACGGCTATCGCGGCGCGGTGGCATCCATTGCAGGCCTGCAAGTCGGGCTGGCATCGCATATTGTACTGGTTGGCATCGGTCTTGGCGCACTGTTCTCACAGTCCGTGTTGGCGTTCGAAGTCTTGAAATGGGCAGGTGCGGCGTATCTGGTGTGGCTGGGTATTCAGCAATGGCGGTCGGCGGGCGCTATCGATCTGCAAGCCGTCGCGAAAGCGATGCCACGCCGTAAGCTGTTCAAACGTGCCGTACTGGTCAATCTGACCAACCCAAAAAGCATTGTCTTTCTGGCGGCGCTGTTCCCGCAGTTTATTATTCCGCATCAGCCGCAGGCGATGCAGTACCTGGTGCTGGGCGTAACAACGGTGGTAGTAGATATCATCGTAATGATTGGTTACGCCACGCTGGCAAAGCACATCGCCGCCTGGATTAAAGGGCCAAAACAGATGAAGCTGCTCAATCGCCTCTTTGGCGGGATGTTTATGGCAGTTGGTGCGTTGCTGGCCTGCGCCAGGCGGATTGCCTGAGAGAACAAAACGCGCTGAACGCGCCTTCAGATAACCTCAGGCGCCGCCTGAGGTTTAGTCACAGAACTACTCTTCGCCGTCGACGTGCTCTCTGATCATCACCATGAATGGCTTACCGAAACGCTCCAGCTTGCGCTGGCCAATGCCGTTTACGCTCAGCATTTCTGAAGCGGTCAAGGGCATCTGCTCCGCCATTTCAATCAATGTCGCATCGTTAAACACGACATACGGCGGAATATTTTCTTCGTCGGCAATCGCCTTACGCAATTTACGCAGCTTGGCGAACAGCTTGCGGTCGTAGTTGCCGCCAAACGCCTTCTGAGTACTGCTTTTCGGCTTGCTCACGATACGCGGTACGGCCAGCATTAGCGGTGCTTCACCGCGCAAAACAGGCCTGGCCGCTTCGGTCAGCTGTAGCGCCGAATGCATGGCAATATTTTGCGTCACCAGCCCAAGATGGATCAGCTGGCGCAGAACGCTAATCCAGTGCTCATGGCTCTGATCGCGGCCGATACCGTAGACCGGTAATTTGTCGTGCTGCATATCACGAATACGCTGATTGTTGGCACCACGCAGCACTTCGACAATATAACCCATGCCAAAGCGTTGACCGACGCGATAAATACCCGACAGGGCTTTCTGCGCCTCGACCAAACCGTCATAGCGGCGCGGCGGATCGAGACAAATATCACAGTTGTCGCACGGCTGCTGTCGACCTTCACCAAAGTAGTTCAGCAGCACCAGGCGGCGGCAGGTTTGCGCTTCCGCAAAGGCACCCATCGCGTTCAGCTTGTGGCGTTCAATATCCTGCAACGGACCCGGCGCTTTCTCTTCAAGGCAGCGACGCAGCCAGGCCATATCAGCCGGATCGTAAAGCATCAGCGCTTCGGCGGGGAGTCCGTCACGACCGGCGCGGCCGGTTTCCTGATAGTAGGATTCGATGTTACGCGGGATATCGAAATGCACCACAAAGCGCACGTTCGGTTTATTGATGCCCATGCCGAATGCCACGGTAGCGACCACAATTTGCAGATCGTCACGCTGGAACGCTTCCTGCACGTGAGCACGATGAGCATTGTCCATGCCCGCATGATAAGCGCCCACGCTCAAGCCACGGCTTTGCAGGCGGGCAGCGGTGTCTTCCACTTTTGCCCGGCTGTTACAGTAGATGATGCCGCATTTACCGCGCTGATCCTGCACGTAGCGAATCAGCTGGTCGGTAGGTTTGAATTTTTCGACCAGCGTGTAGCGGATATTCGGGCGATCGAAACTGCTGACCTGGATCAGCGGATCGTCAAGCTGGAGCAAGCGCGCAATATCGTTACGCGTGGTTTCATCAGCGGTCGCGGTCAGGGCCATGACCGGCACATCGGGAAGGCGCTGTCGCAGCTGGCCGAGCGCACCATATTCAGGTCGGAAATCGTGGCCCCACTGCGAAATACAGTGTGCTTCATCGACCGCCAGCATTGCCGGATGCCAGTGCAGCAGGTTGTCGAGGAAGTTGTCCATCATCAGGCGTTCTGGCGCGATGTACAGCAACCGCACGCGGCCGGTACGACAGCCCGCCATCACGTCCTGCTGCTCTTCACGGGTCTGCGTGGAGTTCAGACAGGCGGCAGCCACGCCGTTCGCCAGCAGCTGATCGACCTGATCTTTCATCAGTGAAATCAGCGGCGACACTACCAGCGTCAGCCCTTCGCGCACCAGCGCCGGAATTTGATAGCAAAGCGATTTGCCGCCGCCGGTCGGCATCACAACCAGACAGTCACGCCCTTTCAGCGAGGCCTGAATAATAGTTTGCTGTCCCGGACGAAATTGCTGGTAGCCAAAGGTTTCTTGTAAAACCTGTTCCGCCAGCGCTTCCTGATCGATCACTGCAGCCGTAGACACGTATTCCCCAAATCTGATGGCGGGCAGCCCCGATCGGACTGCCCGGAATGCATTAAAACAGGTCGTTCAGCATCACACCGACGCCGACTCGGGTCTGGCGATGGTTATAGTCAATCAGGGATTCACCATAGCCACTAAAGACTTGCGTATAGAAGCGAACGTGTTCGCTAATTGGATAGCTCCAGCCAACCTGTGCGCCGCCGTAGCCGCTGTTCCAGTTGTAGTTGCTCTGGACGCTGAAGATGCTCTCGCCCAGCTGATAACCTACCGTCAGGCGATAATACCCCATGTACTTAGTGATATCCGGGTTATCGTCATTATTTTCACTTTCTGGAAGACGGTACCAGGGTTTTGCCTCTACCATCCAGTTACCGTTCTGCGCCATCAGACGTGCATAAACACGGTTCCAGCTGCGAGAAGTCGGCTCCGAACGGCCATTTGACTGATGGTTCAGGCCCATTTCCACGTCACGCAGCGTCCAGCCAGCGAAACTGTAGTCGGTTGCCCAGCCCAGAAAGATCTGTGGCTGATAGTCGGTCTCACGAAACGGTGAAGAAGCGCCGCGGTTTGACAGCTGCCACCAGGACCCCTGAGTATACGAAGCGGCCAGTACCGAGTTATCACCTAAAATGCCACGCCAGAGCGGGAAGGCCAGGCTCAGCTGGAATTTTACTTCATCATGCTTAGCTTTATCCGCCCAGTTATAGGACTGGATGGCCTCTTTATTGATATTGCTGGTATCGGTGTACAGCACATAATTGCTTTCATAAGGGAAAAGCACAAAAGGGTTATCGTGTTTTTCCAATAAGTTAGCAATGATACTGCCACGTACGGCAGGCTGATCGTGCACTTCCGTTACCGTGGCCTCTTGTGCCATCGCTAACGTGGGGATCAGAAGCGCTGCGGCCAGCAGGCCCTTCAGCATAGACATAGTGTTCTCCAGAACAAAAAACAGGGGATGAGTAAAAAGCACGCCATTCTACACAGAAAAAGTGGAGGGCATTAGTGCTGTTTTTGTAAAGTGGAAAGCCATTTTTGCGCGGCATAAAATAGTCAGTAAGATGAAGCGCTTCCACCTGTTTTCCCTAAAGGAATCACCCGATGATGTCTGCTACGCCATTAGATCAGGACGCCGCTCGCCGGCTGATCGGTGAAATTTTTGTTTACGATATGCCTTTTAATCGAGCGCTCGGTTTAACACTGGACAGGCTTGAACCGGACTATGCCGAGCTTAGTTTTGTAAACCAGCTTCAACTGGTCGGTAACGTTGCGCAAAAAATTTTGCACGGTGGGGTGATTGCCTCAGTGCTGGATGTTGCCGCAGGTTTAGTGTGCGTCGGTAGCGCATTAACGCGTCAGCCGACAATTACCGAAGAAGAGCTGCGCCAGCGCCTGTCACGCATGGGGACAATCGATTTACGTGTCGATTACCTGCGCCCGGGACGCGGTGAGCGCTTTATCGCCACCAGCAGCCTGTTACGCGGAGGTAATAAAGTCGCGGTTGCCAGAGTGGAGCTGCACAATGACACCGGCCTTTATATCGCCAGCGCGACGGCAACCTATCTCGTTGGCTAGTCCCCGTTGGCCGATCGGTATTTCATACCGCCTGCGGCCGTTAACTATTGCAATATCGCTGTTACTGACAAGGAGCCAATCTGGATGGACGCACAGCAAACCCGACAGGGTATTTTTTATGCGTTGGGTGCCTATTTTATCTGGGGCATCGCCCCCGCTTATTTCAAACTGCTACAGCAGGTTGCGCCGGGCGAAATCATGACTCACCGCGTGATCTGGTCATTCTTTTTTATGCTGATTTTACTGAGCCTGAGCCGTAACTGGCATAAAGTGAAGGCCATCCTTAAACAGCCTAAAAAGGTGCTGCTGCTGGCTGTTTCTGCCATCCTGGTGTGCAGCAACTGGCTGATTTTTATCTGGGCGGTCAATAACCAACATCTGCTGGAAGCCAGCCTGGGCTATTTTATTAATCCCTTGCTAAATGTGCTGGTCGGCATGGTCTTTCTGGGCGAGCGGTTTCGCCGTTTGCAGTGGCTTGCCGTCGCGCTGGCCGCCTGCGGCGTGCTGGTGCAGCTCTGGAAATTTGGCTCGGTCCCGGTCATTGCGCTCGGCCTGGCAGTCACCTTCTCTTTATATGGTCTGCTGCGTAAAAAAATTGCCGTTGATGCCCAAACCGGCATGCTGCTGGAAACCAGCTGGCTGTTGCCCTTTGCTGCGCTTTATCTGTTTGGCTTTGCCGACAGCAGTACCAGTCATTTGAGCCACAATGCCTTATCGCTCAATCTGCTGTTAATTGCCGCCGGGATTGTCACCACTATTCCACTGATGTTGTTCACCGCAGCCTGTACCCGTTTACGGCTATCAACGGTAGGTTTCTTTCAATATCTTGGGCCAACGCTGATGTTCCTGCTGGCAGTGATCTTTTATGGCGAACACATGACGCCGGACAAGGCCGTCACCTTCAGCTTTATCTGGGCGGCGCTGGCGTTATTTATATTTGATGCGCTGTGGGCGTTGAAACGAGGGAAGAAGGAAGCCGTGTGATAACTGAACGAGTGACGCTCGGATAATCAAAGGAGCACGGCTGCGCGAAGGGCAGACACTCAGAAAAAAGAGCCTGTCTTACAACAGGCTCGATCAACGGAGCGTTTATCACTGACGCCCGTAATCCATCCGCGTTAAAGCCAGTTTTTTCGCTTAAAGTAAGCGTAAGGTGCCAGCCCAGCCAGGATCATCAGGCAAATCGCGCCAGGGTAGCCGAAGCTCCATTTCAATTCAGGCATAAATTCAAAGTTCATACCGTAGCTTGAAGCGACCAGCGTTGGCGGCAGGAACACCACAGAAACTACCGAGAAGATTTTGATGATGCGGTTCTGCTCGATGTTGATAAAGCCCATGGCCGCCTGCATCAGAAAGTTAACCTTCTGGAACAGCGATTCATTATGCGGCAGCAGCGATTCGATATCCCGCAGGATTTCACGCGCCTGCTCTAACTGGTTTGCCGGCAGACGCGCTTTGCGCACCAGGAAATTCAGCGCTCGCTGAGTATCCATCAGGCACAGGCGCACTTTCCAGCCAATATCTTCCAGTTCTGCCAGGGTAGAAAGCGCTGCATCAAACTCATCACCCTGCTGCCCTTCCATAATGACCCGGCTGAGCTTTTCCAGATCGCTGTAGATGTTTTCGATTTCGTCGGCCAGCTGTTCGATTTTGGTTTCGAACAGATCCAGCAGCAGCTCGTAAGCATTGCCATCGATCAATACCTGGTTACGCGCACGCATACGGTAAAGGCGGAAAGCAGGCAGCTCGCGCTCACGCAGGGTATAAAGGCGTCCTTCACGGATGGTAAAAGCAACGGTTGAGTTACCGGCATGGTCTTCCGCATCTTCATAGAAGAAAAAGGAGTGGATATGCAGGCCGTCTTCATCTTCAAAAAAACGTGCTGAAGCTTCAATATCTTCCAGTTCAGGACGCGTGGCCAGACTCTGACCTAATTCGCTCTGCACGCGATCGCGCTCGTTTTCCTCTGGCTCGATCAGATCAACCCAGACCGAACTGACCAGTTCATCATTGGCTTCATCCAACTCAAGACGAGACAGGCGGCTTTGATCCAGTTTAAATGCGCTCAGCATAGCTGTACTCCCAATTCGAAATAACAGGGACTGGCGCTTGAACACGGGAAACGTCGACGTTTCGGTCGATCTGACTCAGAGCGACTTAAATGCGGGTCGCCAACAACCACGAAGGCTATCGGCGGAAGAGGATAGCCTTAGGAGTTGTACCTGGTGTGCAGGTCAATGAGCCAGTATCTACTGGGTGTGTCCAAGGCGAATGTCCTCTCAGGATGATGGTGCGCGCATGTTACGCTGTGCTGAAAATGGCGTCAACATCAACCCCGGATAATAAAGATTCAGAATGAAACAGGGGGCCTCAGACGGTTTCCAGCTTCGCGTAGGCGGCAACCAGCCATTTGATCCCCTGGCCCTGAAAAGCCACCTGAAGACGACTGTGGTCGCCACTGCCTTCCAGATTCACAATGGTGCCTTCACCGAATTTCGCATGACGCACGCGCTGACCCAAAGCAAAGCCGCTGTCGTTCTGCGCCACTGGCGTACCCATACGCTGATGGCTGACCGGTCGGCTGATGCTGGCGCGCAGGCGCACCTCTTCCACACACTCTTCCGGCAGCTCCCCGACAAAACGCGACGGGCGGTGATAGACTTCTTTACCGTACAGACGACGCGTTTCCGCATAGGTTAGCGTCAGTTTCTGCATGGCGCGCGTGACGCCCACATAGGCCAGACGGCGCTCCTCCTCCAGCCTGCCGCCCTCTTCCAGCGACATCTGGCTTGGGAACATGCCCTCTTCCATCCCGACGATAAACACCTGGGTAAACTCCAGGCCTTTCGCTGCGTGCATGGTCATCAGCTGCACCGCATCCTGCCACTTATCGGCCTGACCTTCGCCCGCTTCCAGCGCCGCGTGGGACAAAAATGCCTGGAGCGGCATCAGGTCTTCATCTTCATCCTGATAGCTGTACTGCCGCGTGGCGTTGACCAGTTCCTCAAGGTTTTCAATACGCGCCTGGCCTTTTTCGCCTTTTTCCTGCTCGTACATCAGCCACAGGCCGGAATCTTTAATCACCCGGTCGGTCTGCACGTGCAGCGGCAGTTCGCTGGTTTCCTGCGCCAGAGAATCCACCAGCTCGGTGAAGCGTTGCAGTGCAGAAGCGGCGCGGCCAGCCAGCGCTTTTTCCTGCAATAGCGTGCGGGCCGTCTGCCAGAGCGTCAGCTGGCGCTCGCGGGCCGTCTGACGCACCACATCAAGTGTGCGATCGCCAATGCCACGGGTCGGCGTGTTCACCACGCGTTCGAAAGCAGCATCATCATTACGATTGGCAATAAGCCGCAGATAGGCCAGAGAATCTTTGATTTCCTGGCGCTCGAAGAAGCGCATGCCGCCATAGATGCGGTAAGGCATGCTGGTCTGCAACAGCGCTTCTTCCAGCACGCGCGACTGGGCGTTGCTGCGATAAAGAATGGCGCAGTCGTTCAGCGCGCCGCCGTTTTCCATCCACACCTTGATGCGGTTGACCACAAAGCGGGCTTCATCCAGCTCGTTGAAGGCGCAGTAGAGCGAGATAGGCTCGCCATCGCTACCGTCGGTCCACAGCTCTTTACCCAGACGCCCGGTATTATTGGCAATCAGGGCGTTCGCCGCTTTCAGAATATTGTTGGTTGAACGGTAGTTTTGCTCCAGACGAATCGTCTGCGCACCGTTAAAATCATTCAGGAAGCGCTGGATATTTTCAACCTGCGCACCACGCCAGCCGTAAATCGACTGATCGTCATCCCCAACGATAATCACTTTGCCACTGTCGCCAGCCAGCATGCGAATCCAGGCGTACTGGATGTTGTTAGTATCCTGGAACTCATCCACCAAAATATTGGTAAAACGCTCGCGATAATGATTCAGAATATGCGGCTTGTTGAGCCACAGCTCGTGGGCGCGCAGCAGCAGTTCGGCAAAATCGACCAGCCCGGCGCGATCGCAGGCTTCCTGATAGGCCTGATAAACCCGCAGCCAGGTTTGCTCTATCGGATTGCCGTAGCTTTCGATATGTTTTGGGCGCAGCCCTTCATCTTTCTTGCCGTTGATGTACCACATCGCCTGACGGGCAGGCCACTGTTTCTCATCCAGATTCATGGCTTTAATCAGGCGCTTAAGCAATCGCATCTGATCGTCGCTGTCCAGAATCTGGAAATCCTGCGGCAGATTCGCATCCAGATGGTGCGCGCGAAGCAGGCGGTGCGCCAGGCCATGGAAGGTACCAATCCACATACCGCCCTGACTGGTGCCAATCAGCTGCTCAATACGATGACGCATCTCAGCCGCAGCCTTGTTGGTAAAGGTCACGGCCATGATGGAGTAAGGCGAACAGTTTTCTACCGCCAGCAGCCAGGCAATCCGGTGAACCAGAACGCGAGTTTTACCACTGCCCGCACCCGCCAGCACCAGCAAATTGCTGCGCGGCGCGGCGACGGCCTCACGTTGTTTGTCATTCAAGCTGTCGAGCAGGTCAGAAACGTCCATAGGCACCGTCAGGTAAAGGGGAGCGTCATGCGCTCCACTGGATATTTAACCAGCGTATTATATCAGCGCGGTCAGCGATGCCAACTGCGAAATTTCCAGCGTCGGCAGCAGACGCCCGTCGTCGATGTGCATCAGGTTGCCGCCGCGCAGGTTAATCCAGCATGCCTGCATCCCGCAGCGCACCGCACCCGCTACGTCCGTGGTGAGATCGTCACCAACGTGCAGGATGTTTTCCAGCGGAAGATTGAGCTTTTCCGCCGCCAGGTGATACATATCGTGGTAAGGCTTAGCGCGACCATGCGGCCCGGCTCGCAGAATAAACTTGAAGTATTTATCCAGGCCGAAAAGATGAGGCTCCGCATTGCCGTTAGTGATCGCAACCAGCGGTATACGCTGGGCCAGCGCAGCCAGCGTGATATGCGTCTCTTCCGGCACTTCAATCTGGCTGCGCCAGTGGGCGAAGTGCGCCATCACCTCGCGCGAACCTTTATCCGCTTCTGTGGCGGTCAGGCCCACATTCAGCATTGCCAACTCTACCGCACGACGTCGCCACTCGCTGACATCGTGGTAAATTTCCGGCTCCTGCTCGCGCAGGCTGTCACGCAATTGCTGATATTGCTGGACGCTAAACTGGTTCAGCTGCGGGTGATAAGCCTGTAAAAAAGCGTGAGATTCTTTTGTGGTGCGGCTGATAACAGGATGGTTATCGTACAGCGTATCATCCAGATCAAAAGTCATGGCCGCAATCGGCCGGAGCGGGCGGTAAAAGTGCATCAGGATTTTCCTCGTTTAGCACGGGGATGGGCGGCATCGTAAACCGAAGCCAGATGTTGGAAGTCGAGATGGGTATAAATTTGCGTCGTAGTGAGATTAGCGTGGCCCAAGAGTTCCTGGACGGCTCGCAGATCGCCACTGGATTCCAACATATGAGTGGCAAATGAATGCCGCAGCTTATGCGGATGGATATGGCTGGAGACGCCTTGCTTAACGCCCCACTCAGCGAAACGCTTCTGCACGTTGCGAGCGGAAATTCTTTTTCCCTGCTTTGACAGAAATACCGCGTTATCTTCCGGCGCAAAAAGTTCGCGCAATGCCAGCCAGTTTTCCAGCCAGATCACCGCCGTCCGACCCACAGGTAAACGGCGCTCTTTGCTGCCTTTACCCACCACCCAGACCTCGCCGGAGGCCAAATCGAGATGGCCAATATCAATCCCAACCAGTTCCGACAGGCGCAGCCCGGCACCGTACATGACTTCAAGCATGGCACGGTCGCGAACCGCCAGCGGATCGTTCAGATCGATTTCCAGCAGCTGGTTAACGTCATCGACGTCGATATTTTTTGGCAGATGCCGTGACGCACGTGGAGTTGCAACGCCCTTTGCCGGATTTGCCTTTAACATGCCCTGACTGATTTGCCAGTCAAGGAAACTGCGCAGCGCAGAAAGGCGCAACGCCAGGCTGGCGGGTTTGAGGCCCGCGCGCCGGCTGCGTGCCGCCAGCGAACGCACCTGAGCCGCGTCCAGTTTATCCCAGCCGGTCAGTTTCATTTCATCAAGCAGCGTGATGCAGGCCGTAAGCTGGCGCTGATAGTTGCTTTGCGTCAGCGGGCTGAGCTGGCGCTCCACTTTCATATAGCGCAGAAAACCCTCTACCGCCGGCAGCAGAGGAGAGTCGTCACTCATGCGCGTTCCACCCAGCGCTGCAACAGTTCAGGCAGCATTTCCGCAAGATGCTGTAACAATACCGTTCCCATGCCCGACTGATAGTGTTGGGTATCGCGGCTGCTGAAAATCAACACGCCCAGATCGCCTTTCTCTCCCATCAACGACATTGCAACCGATCCAATCGCTTTCGCCTGCGGCAACAGCAGCAGCAGTTCAGGCCCGTTCAGGTTGCCCAAATAGTGATTTTGCTTACCTAAACGCTGAATACGGATCGCTTCAAAAGCCTGCCGGGAAAGCGACAGTTGGGTAAAGTCGGAGGGCGCGCCAATACGCCATTTTTCACTGAACAAACGCACGTTCGCGCCCGCCAGGCCGAGTTCCCGCGCCCAACGGTGCAGCCGGTTAAGCATATCGTGCAGGCTGGGCGCCGAGGCCAGCCGGGCCTGAAGCGCCAGCAGGCGATCGAACAGCTGATGGTTAGCATTGGCCTGTTCCATCAGCAGGGTAATTTCCTCTTCCAGCTGGCCAATCTGATTACGCTGGCGCGCCAGCTGCCATTCAACCAGAGAAACCGTCCCCCGCACCGGGTGAGGAACATGCATCTGTTCAACCTGACGCGCATTGCGGATAAAGAAATCTGGATTTTGTATCAGATAATCGCTGACCGCTCGATCGTCCAGCAAAAACTCGCTGGCGGTCTGGTGTTCACCGACGTTTTTCATAAGCTGGCGGCTGCTCCGTTGGGTTTCATAGATGAATAAATCCGTCATAGACATGAGTGGCAGGTCCGGTCATATACAGCGGATGACCCGGCCCTTTCCAGGCAATATTTAAGCTGCCGCCAGGCAGATCGACTCTGACTTTTTCTGCCAGTAGCCCCTGCTGAATGCCTACTGCTACTGCCGCACAGGCTCCGCTGCCGCAGGCCTGGGTTTCACCCGCGCCACGTTCATAGACGCGCAGCCGAATATGTTCGCGGCTGGCGACTTCCATAAAGCCGACGTTTACGCGTTCCGGGAAGCGTTCATGGCTTTCCAGCACCGGTCCCAGCGTTTCTACCAGCGCGGTTTTCACGCTATCAACCTGCAATACGCAGTGAGGATTGCCCATTGAAACCACGCCACACATGATGGTTTGTTCGGCTGCGCGCATCAGATAGAGGTTTTCGGCTTTATTGGCGCGGAAAGGAACCTGCTGCGGTTCAAAATTAGGCTCACCCATGTTGACGCAAACCAGCTCGTCCGGCGTGACGCTAAGCACCATACGGCCCGTCTGCGTACTGACGCGGATATCGCTTTTATTGGTTAAGCCTTTCAGCCGCACAAAACGGGCGAAACAGCGTGCGCCGTTACCACACTGAGCCACTTCGCTGCCGTCAGCGTTAAAAATGCGATAATGAAAATCCAGGTCAGGATCGTACGGCGGTTCAACGATCAGTAGCTGATCGAAGCCGATCCCCAGATGACGATCCGCCAGGCGACGGATCAGTTCCGGGGAGAAATAGACGTTTTGCGTCACGGCATCGACCACCATAAAGTCGTTGCCCAGACCGTGCATTTTGGAGAACTGCATTTTTGGCTCCAACGAGTGCGTCATATTTACTGAGCCGATTGCGAGTCCGAATCGGAGGTGGCTGACTGCTGCTGCGTCTTGCTGCCAGCGGGTTTACTCAGGGGAGCGACGGGCTTATGCGGCTGCTCCTGTGGCGGGAAATACAAAGGGCCTTTCAGTCCGCATCCCGCCAGGCTGACTACGGCCAGCGCCAGCGCCATCCGGCAAATCATTTTGTTCATGCTTCTTCTGCTCGTTATTGATGCCTGTTGGTTGTCTATCATCGCAGGTGAAGTGCTAAAAGCAACAGGAAAAGGTGAATGAATGTCGCAGAAAGGGAAGCGGTTGTCCGCGCCGGGACAACGCCAACTCAGTGGTCACCAGACGTCGGTTAATGCATCTGATAGCGCGGCGTATGCTCGCCATTAGGATCATTATCCGACGCGTTTGCGCACAGCTGTGCCAGCGTCTGGCTGCGGAAAGGGATCACCTGGAAGCGCTCGTCTACCTGCACAATTTGATAAAACTGCGGCAGATTGAAATTGATAAAGCTGGAGCCATAGGTAAAACGATCGTGCGAGGAGGAGTAGAAACGGCTGACATCACGCACCAGCTCTTCTTTGCTGCCTTCACAATGGTGATAGATTTCTACCCTGTTAGTCTCATCCAGAATGTAGATATTAAAGCCGTGATCGTCCCGGGTATCTTCAAAGAAGAACTGGATGATGCCTTCACTGGCGTAGCCGTTAACCACCGCAGGTAAACGGGACTGGTCAGTTTCTACCTTAATCGACAGGCCATGCAGTTTGTTATTGGAAATTGCACCATAAAACTCTACGGCATTTTCCAGTTTCTGCACCGAAACGCTCAGCCGTTCAAAGAACAACCCCCAGGTCTGGCCCGCTACGCGCACGGCTTTGAAGCGGCCCGGCTCCTGACGCGTACTGGAGAGGCGCAGCTCAATGCACTCAGAAACCAGCTGCTGCACGCGGGTACGAATCAAACCGCGTAAATGCTGGCTGTAGCAAAATACTTCCACGGCATCTGGCGGCGCGGCATCCTGGTGCATTTTGCCCAAAATGGTTTTCAGCCCTTCAATGACCGCCTGCTCGCCGTTGAAATGCAGCGTGCGCACCTCATTCCACGAGTTGCGATACAGCAGATCGATGCTGCCAATCAGACATTGCTGCTGCTGGCCAAAGCTGAAGACGTCCAGCTTACGGAAATCAAAGTGCACCACCTGGTTACGGAAAGCCGCAGTCGGATCGTGCTCAAGATTGACGATAATCGCCAGATGGCGAATTTCGCACGGGCTGTAAAGCGCCTTAGGCGTTGGCGCGGGCAACCGCAAAGGAAAATGGTGCGATACGTCCGCGACCAGCTCCTGCAAACGCGCCAGGTCGCAAATTTCATTGCCTTTAATATGCAGGCGGGTTTTGCTGGTTAACAGGCCATTAAACCAGGCCCATGCCACCAGCTTGTTCAGATAGCGGTTATATTCCAGCGGCTGATGGCTGATGATCGATTGCATATCCGGCGACTGATTGTACAGATACCAGCCGGCCCGATTGGCACGCCCATGCGGTACGTGAATAAAAGTCAGGTGAGGCTCGGAGAGATCGGGCGAAATCTGTGGGTTCAACAGCGTCACTTTACCCGGCAGCGCTTCAAACGCCGCGTACAGCTTACGCGTTAACACGCCGATATCCTGCGGGCTGGCGCTGACGCTCAGATTGTTGCGACGGGCGAAGCGGATCAGATTGCGATAGCTTTGCATCATCGCATCCAGCAGTTCGTTATGCGCTTCACGAACGCGGCCAATTTTCCAGTCCGCGCGGCTGTCGAGCATGGCTAAACGCTCTTCGTCCCAGCCCCATTCGCCGATCAGCTGGCTGAGGATCTCGCGTCGCCAGCCTGGCGTGTCATTGCCTTGCGACAGCTTTTCGCGGACTTTCAGATAGAAGCAGCGGCGCACCAGGTCGAGGCGGGCATGATCCTCAATGCTGGTAAGATAGTGCGTTACGCGCTCAAGCATCATGCAATAGGGATCGAGACCGTAGGATACGATTTCGCCATCATGCAGGCGCTGTTTAATATCCATCGCCAGCAGCCGCGTACTGGGATATTCCCAGGAATAGGCTTCAAGCAATAGGGTTTTCAGCACGGCCTTGTAGGGGGAGTCGATACTTTTATAGAGCTGCCACAGGCTGGCACCAAAGTATTCTTCCGCCGAAAGCGTGCCGAGCCCGCCCAGATCCAGCCACTCATTCGGCGTCAGTACGCCCTGCTGATATAACGACATCACGTAATCGTCGTAATGTTCTTCTTCTTCGCCCGGCACCATGTTCCACAAAATGCGCTTACCGGCCATGCGCACCGCCGTACGATAGAACTCGTCCAGCAGCAAAATATGTTGAGTTGAACCGCAGTCTTCACCACCGAGGCTCCCGCTTTCATTATGACGGAAGCGGTTTTCATCAATCAGGAAGAAGCTAACTTCCAGCCCCATTCCCGCGCACCATTTCTGGAGCTGCGTACATTTCTTTTGCAGCGCGAGGCGCTCTTCGTTATCCAGCCACGACTGATGACAAACCCAGATATCGAGGTCTGAGTTTGCGTTTTGACCCACCGAGGAGGTGCTACCCATGGAATAGACGCCGGTAATCGGCATTTCGCCACGCGGCGTCAGGGCAGCGCTGGCGCCAGATTCACCTTCTAAATCATTAAGATAGCTTATTTGACTTTCATCAGGCGTGTAGAAACTGATGCCATGGGGAACGTTACCCGCAAGGTAACCCGGCATCAATGGATGATGATAATGTAATAAGGTCGGCAGCAGACTGTATACCTGTTGAAAAGCAGGTCCCATGGCCGCCAGGGCGCGATCGACGCGCAGCTGGTTGATGGCATCCAGTCTCTGTTTCAGTGTCTCTATGTAGAGGTACAAGACGTCTCGCCTGATTATCCCAGTGCTTATAAAAAACCCGGTTTCCAAGCTCCGCCGCTTGCTTTAAAAATAGTCGTGCGAATTATTGCTGGAAACGTGATCAATCTAACACCTGGTCGGTTGACCGTAAAGAAAGTTGCGCTACTTAACAGTTTAGCACGTTTTACCATCGCCCGGACCGTAGCCCCAGGAATCCGCCCCTTCCGTGCCGTTTCAAAGCGCAGAAACTGACAGCCTTCCCGTATCAATGATAGGATAATCAATGAACGATAAAAACGGTAACAAGCATGTTAGACAAAATTTTAAGAATAGCCACCAGGCAAAGTCCGCTTGCGCTGTGGCAGGCACATTATGTTCAACAGCGTCTGATGGCCGCTCATCCGGGCCTGCGCGTTGAACTGGTCCCTATGGTCACTAAAGGTGACATCATCCTTGATACGCCACTGGCAAAGGTCGGCGGAAAAGGCCTGTTCGTCAAAGAGCTTGAGCAGGCCTTACTGGATGGACGTGCCGATCTTGCCGTGCACTCCATGAAAGATGTGCCCGTTGCCTTCCCGCAGGGGCTGGGGCTGGTCACGATCTGCGAGCGCGAAGATCCGCTTGATGCCTTTGTTTCTCATCGCTTCAATTGTGTGGACGATCTGCCTCAGGGTGCGGTTGTCGGCACTTCCAGCCTGCGTCGTCAGTGTCAGCTCAGCGCCCGTCGTCCCGATCTGATTATCCGCTCTTTGCGCGGTAACGTCGGCACGCGTCTGAGCAAGCTGGATGCCGGCGATTATGACGCCATTATTCTTGCTGTCGCGGGACTGAAGCGTTTGGGGCTGTCGGATCGGATCCGCCATGCTATGCCCGCTGAGGAGTCTCTGCCTGCGGTAGGCCAGGGCGCAGTGGGAATTGAGTGTCGGCTTGATGACGCACAGACTATCACTTTGCTATCCGTGTTAAATAATGACGACACTGCCATTCGTGTTAAAGCGGAACGCGCGATGAACACGCGTCTTGAAGGCGGTTGCCAGGTTCCAATCGGCAGTTTTGCGCTGCTCGAGGACGATGAACTGTGGCTGCGCGGGCTGGTGGGTTCTCCAGACGGAAAAACGATGATCCGTGGGGAGCGCCGTGGTCCGCGCGAAGATGCAGAAAAAATGGGGATTTCACTGGCCGAAGAGCTGCTGAACAACGGCGCTCGTGAAATCCTGGCCGAGGTCTACCAGGGAAACCCACCTGAATGACTATCCTGGTGACCCGCCCAGCGCCAGCGGCTGAAGAGCTGGTCAGCCGTTTACGCAAGGCTGGCAGGGTCGCCTGGTCAATGCCGTTAATTGAATTTACGCCAGGCACAGGGCTGGACGGACTTCCTGCCCAGCTTGCCTTGCAACAGGAAGGCGACCTGGTTTTCCTCCTCTCACAGCACGCCATTCATTATGCCCAGCCGGTTTTAACGCGAGCGGGCGTAACATGGCCCGCCAACCTGCACTATTATGCAATAGGTCGCACTACCGCGCTGGCGCTGCATACCGTCAGCGGGCTGGATGTCGTCTGGCCGCACGAGCGGGAAACCAGTGAAATACTGATACAGCTGCCTGCTTTACAGCAGGTCGCCGGAAAGCGCGCGCTCATCCTGCGCGGCAATGGCGGTCGTGAACTGCTTGCAGAAACCTTGCAACAGCGCGGTGCTGATGTACAGTTTGTTGAATGCTATCAACGCTGTGCAAAAATATATCAAGGTGCCGTCGAGGGTCGCCGCTGGCGAGATCGCGGCATCGATACGCTGGTTGTGACCAGCGGCGAAATGCTTCAGCAGCTTTTTTCGCTGTTCCCGGAGATTGATCGAGAGGAATGGCTTATGCATTGCCAGCTGCTGGTGGTCAGTGAACGTTTGGCTATCCGCGCCAGGGAACTGGGTTGGCGCAAAATCAGGGTAGCCGATGGTGCCGATAACGACGCCCTGTTACGCGCGTTACAATAAACTTAAATATGGGATGTGCCAAAATGACGGAACAAAAAGATTCCTCTGCCCTGGTTGAAGAGACACCCCCAGCGGTAGAGACTTCAACGCCAGAGAAAAAACCCGGCCGTAAGCCGCGCAATACCGCCACGGCACTGGCTGTGCTGGCTATTGCTATCGCAGTGGCCTCGGGCGTGGGACTTTATATTAATGCTCAGCATCAGGCTCGCCAGCAAACTGCGGCGAACCAGGCGCTGGCCGGTCAACTTGCCGAGCTACAACAATACTCCGCAGGCGAAAAGCAGAAACTGACCCGTCAGCTGGATGAGCAAACCAGTGCACTGGCCACCGCACGCGATCGCCAAACGGCCATGAGCCAGCAGCTGGACGAGCTGAAAGAAAAGGTTGCCACTATTTCCGGTAACGATGCTCACACCTGGCTTCTGGCGCAGGCTGATTACCTGGTAAAACTGGCGGGACGCAAGTTGTGGAGCGATCAGGATGTCACCACTGCCGCTGCGCTGTTAAAAAGTGCAGATGCCAGTCTGGCAGACATGAACGATCCCAGCCTGATCGATGCACGGCGTGCGCTGACCCAGGATATCAGTTCCCTTTCCGCGGTCAGCCAGGTCGACTATGACGGCATTATCCTCAAGCTGAATCAGCTTTCCAACGGGGTCGATAACCTTCGTCTTGCCGACAACGACAGCGACGATGCGCCGATGGATGCCGACAGCGGGGAACTTTCGTCTTCCCTGCGTGAATGGCGTCAGAACCTGGTAAAAAGCTGGCATAACTTTATGGATGATTTCATCACCATCCGTCGTCGCGATACCACCGCTGAACCGTTGTTAGCACCCAATCAGGATGTTTACCTGCGTGAAAATATCCGCTCGCGTCTGCTGATTGCCGCTCAGGCCGTGCCACGCCATCAGGATGAAATTTTCAAACAGTCTATCGACACGGTTTCTACCTGGGTGCGTGCCTGGTTTGATACCAACGATCCGGCGACCAAAGCCTTTCTCAGCCAGTTGGACGAACTGAGCCAGCAGAACGTCTCCATGGACGTACCGGATGCTCTGCAAAGCCAGCCGCTACTGGATAAGCTGATGCAAACACGCGTACGCAACCTGCTCGCCCAGCCCGGTGCCGGGCAACAGCAGCAGGGAGAATAAGCATGCTTAAAGTCCTGATACTGTTTCTGTTACTGATGGCCGGGATCGTGCTTGGCCCAATGATTGCGGGTCATCAAGGCTATGTCCTGATCCAGACCGACAGCTGGAATATCGAAACCAGCGTGACGGGCCTGGCGATCATCCTGATCCTGTCATTACTGGTGATCCTGTTTGTGGAATGGGTCCTGCGTCGCGTGTTCCGTACCGGTGTAAAAACCCGCGGCTGGTTCAGAGGACGCAAACGCAGCCGCGCGCGTAAGCAGACTAACGCTGCGCTAATCAAGCTGGCGGAAGGCGATTACCAGGAAGTGGAAAAACTGCTGTCGCGCAATGCCGATCATGCGGAGCAGCCGGTGGTTAACTATCTGCTGGCGGCAGAGGCGGCTCAGCAGCGCGGCGATGAAATCCGCGCTAATCAGCATCTTGAGCGTGCCGCTGAACTGGCTGGCAGCGATCAGTTGCCGGTAGAGATTACCCGTGTTCGTCTACAGCTGGCGCGTAACGAAGATCATGCTGCCCGTCACGGTATTGATCATCTGCTTGAGGTCGCACCTCGCCATCCTGAAGTTTTGCGCCTTGCTGAACAGGCCTACGTTCGCACGGGTGCCTGGAGCGCGCTGCTCGACATTCTGCCAGCGATGGAAAAAGCGAAAGTGGCGGATGATACGCATCGTCTGGCACGCCAGCAGGAAGCCTGGCTGGGATTAATGAGCCAGGCAATGGCCGATCAGGGCAGCGATGGGCTGAAACGCTGGTGGCACAATCAGAGCCGTAAAACGCGGCATGAGACAGCCTTGCAGGTTGCCATGGCCGACCATCTGATTGTCTGCGACGATCATCAAACCGCGCAGGAAATTGTGTTGGATGGTCTGAAGCGCGGCTACGATGAGCGTCTGGTGCTGCTGATGCCGCGACTAAAAACCGGTAATCCTGAGCAGCTTGAGAAAGCGCTCCGTCAGCAAATCAAACAGCATGGCGCAACGCCACTGCTGCACAGTACGCTGGGGCAGCTGCTGATGAAGCACGGTGAATGGGAACGGGCCAGTGAGGCCTTCCGGGCAGCATTACAACAGCGTCCTGATGCCTTTGACTATGCCTGGCTGGCCGACACGCTGGATAAACAGCACAAGCCCGAAGAAGCCGCGCAAATGCGACGTGACGGGCTGTTACTGACGCTAAAAAACAATCCGTAGCGTCTGCATTCCTCTCCACAAGCCGGGCATCCGCCCGGTTTTTTTTTAGCTATAACCGGCAAAAAAAAACACCTGCCGTAATGACAGGTGTAAAAAAACAGGTCGTAAGACAATTTGGCTGGTACCTGACTCAACGCAGTGCCCGGGTCGCCGTTAAGGTCAAATGACGATAGCGGCAGGTGGACAACAGGTACCGTAAAGGGCTCTGCATCATTCCCGGGTTTATGAAGCTTGCGCAAACATAAGAGGTGGAATGAGCATCTACGCTGCTTATGATGCACTAAGCGTGCCAGGTTGCCAATAAGTACCGTAATCGTTTTAATGTCATGATTAACAGCTGCATTCACTGCATCTTTGGTCGCAGATCCCTTTTCAGACAGCATTCCCTTACGCAATTTGATGCAGATTGTCGCTTACTGGCGACAGCCTAAGCATGGTTATGTAAAACCTTTACTTTACAATAATTTAATCGTCTCTGAACGGAGACAGCCTCAGGATAATAAACGACAAAAACAAAAAAACCCGCCGAAGCGGGTTTCTTGAAAGATGGTCGGCGAGAGAGGATTATTCCCCTGCGGGCCGTTGCTAAAGCAACGTTGTCTCGCTGCGCTCGGCTCAAACCTCCTTCGGAGGTTCTCATCCTCTGTGGGCTACAGAGACAAAAAAACCCGCCGAAGCGGGTTTCTTGAAAGATGGTCGGCGAGAGAGGATTCGAACCTCCGACCCACTGGTCCCAAACCAGTTGCGCTACCAAGCTGCGCTACTCGCCGAAAACTTTTTTAACTGCTGCTGCTCAAATCCACAGACTTGAAGCAAAAAACCCCGCCTTAGCGAGATTTCGAAAGATGGTCGGCGAGAGAGGATTCGAACCTCCGACCCACTGGTCCCAAACCAGTTGCGCTACCAAGCTGCGCTACTCGCCGAACGATACTGCTTTCTTTACTGCTTTCGATTTTGTGGTGCGAAGAGAGGGACTTGAACCCTCACGTCCGTTAAGACACTAACACCTGAAGCTAGCGCGTCTACCAATTCCGCCACCTTCGCATACCTGACAAAATCTGGGGTGGCTAATGGGACTCGAACCCACGACAACTGGAATCACAATCCAGGGCTCTACCAACTGAGCTATAGCCACCACCCCTACTGCTGTACTGCTTACTTCCTAACGCGGTAATACTACCACCGCAGCTCTTGCGCACAAACTTAATGGCGCGCCCGACAGGATTCGAACCTGAGACCTCTGCCTCCGGAGGGCAGCGCTCTATCCAGCTGAGCTACGGGCGCGTTGCGCCGTTGCGGATGGGCATATTACGGACTAGAGCCGATCCTGTCCAGGGCTTTTTTCACAAAAACCACTGTTTGCTTACGCTTTGTGCATTCTGTCTAAACTACGTACGTTTTAGGCTATTTTTGGCCGTTAATCCGTTGCTTTTGAATCACTGACGAGGTGGAAAAGGCAAAAATTAAAGATCGCCACGCCAGTGATAGCGCAGATATTTCAGCAGTTTTAGCTGACGACGTATCCGCGAAGGTTGCACAATCAGGCGGTAGAGCCATTCCAGCCCCATTTTTTGCCAGATGAGCGGCGCACGCCTGACATGGCCGGTAAAAACATCGTAGGTACCGCCTACGCCCATATAGAGCGCCTGCGGATACACCGCCTTACAATCACGCATCAATATCTCCTGACGCGGCGATCCCATCGCTACGGTGACAATCTTCGCGCCGCTGGCGGCGATGCGGGCAAACAGAGCGTCGCGATCGGCAGGCGCAAAATAACCATCCTGCGAACCAACAATGTTTACATTCCACTGCCGCCGCAGCTTATCTTCCGTTTGCGTGAGAATACCGGGCTTGCCGCCCACCAGGAAAACCGGCGTTCCTTCCCGCCCGGCGCGTTCCATCAGACCTTCCCACAGATCGGCTCCGGCAATACGCGAAACGTCGGCTTGCGGATACTTCTTGCGGATTGAGCGAACAATACTGATGCCGTCGGCATATTTGTATTCCGCCGCGTTAATCAGCTGGTGTATCTCCTGCTGGCTTTCAGCGGTCAGGACTTTCTCAGCATTGATTGCCACCAGAGTGCCTGTTTTCAGGCTATTTTCCTGCCACAGATAGTCAATAAAAGCCGACATATCGCGGAAACCCCACAGCGTAAAGCCACGGATTGCGTACTGAGGCACAGACGAAGGTGCGTCCATTATATAATCCTTAATCAGAGCAGCGGGCATTCAGTTCTGCGCCGGAAGAGAAACGGAGTTAGGGCGTGGACGAATCAGTCCAGCGCTATCCAGCAGCCAGTACAGCAATTTGGCGGCAATCACGGCCACCGCATAAACCAGGCAGAAGAACACCACGCGGGACACAAACGCATCCAGCCCTTCGCGGGCAAGCACGATCATATTGAACACCGCACCGAAGCAAAAACCTTGTAAAATCGCTGCTTTAAAGCGATTGGTCTCATTACGACCTTTCGCATAGAGCCAGTCGAACCATTTGATGATCATCCCCACCGCCACGGCACCCAACGGAATAAACCAGGCACCGCCCATTACCACCAGCGAACCTAACAGCGTCGGCGAGATAGCCAGCCCGGAATGGTTCTTCAGCACTTCCCAGGTAAAGTAGTTAGCGCTATTCAGCACGATGGAGGGGCGATCCGGCCACAACCAGCTGGGGATAAAGACGTAGAAATCACGCACGATGGGTGCCAGCCCCTGGAAATCAATTTTGTCGTAATTTTGCAGCAGCAGGCCAAGGTTTTCCCATGGCGAGAAGGTGTCGCGAGTCAGATAAAGGAAGGTGTAAAACGCTTCCGATCCGCTGACGTCAAGGTTATAGCGACGCAGCGCCAGCCAGAACATCCCGACCACACCCGCCACGCCTGCGGCTGCCAGCATCCACAGCGTTATCCAACCCCGAATAATGCCGATAAACAGGAACAGCGCAAAAGCGATAATGATATTGGCTCGGGTTCCGCCCACAATCGCGTAGGTCAGCAGGCCAAATGCTACGGTAGCGACCAAAAACAGCAGCCAGTTACGGAAAGTAGGCTGGAGAAAATAAACCACCAGCATCGCCGGGATGAAGAAGTAAAAGAAGCGCTTGAGCGCTACGCCCGAGACCTCCGCCGAGAAGATCTGGCTGTAGCTATGCAGCTTAAACAGCAGAAAACCGTTATGCAGGAAAAAGACCAGAACCGTGCCCAGCGCAATCAGCGCCAGAATGCCCCAGGTAAGATGTGCCTCCACCCGGTTAATGGTAAAAGCCTGACGATCCGGTCTGTTATCCACCGCCCGCAAACGGGTTTTATAGCTGACATAGTAAATGCCATAAAACCCGGTAGCGGCGAGCATTCCCTGTAACAAATACTCCGCAGGCACCACGGTTACGTTGAAACCGAACACCAGCAGGCTGGTCAGCGGGAAACCGAAATAGAAGGTCAGGAAAAACAGCAGCGAGAAAAAGACGTTAAAATTAAAACGTACGCGGCGAAACTCACGCCAGGTCAGCGTCAGGATCAATCCCAGCGAAAGCAGCCACACGACCAGCAGGCCAGCAAATTGCGAGAGCATCATGCCGCTTCTCCTTCTGCCAGAGCGAGCGCCTGTTTCCAGCCCGCCAGGTAAGCCGGCTCGAAGAACGCGATGGTCGATTTATCCAGCCCCATCATCTGTCGCCGGGCTTCTTCTATCACCTGGCGGTCAAGCGCATCACCCGCAAACAACACCGGTACCTGCTGTTCGGTTAAATCCTGCCAGAAAGGATTTTTTCGGTTAATAACAAAGGGGATATTGGCCTGAATCAACAGGCACAGCGTGCCAATCCCCTGCTGGCGTTCAAAAATGAAATAGCCCAGGTCGCATTCTGCCAGCAGTTGCAAATAGTCAGGGAAAGCGAGTTTTTCGCTCAGGATCGCCAGGCTTTCGGCAGGAAAGAGTGCTTCTCCCGCTTCGCGCACACGTTGAATATAAGCGCCGTTATTTTCCGGATAGCCCAGCGGCACGATCACTTTTACCTGCTGACCAAATTGCTGATGGATTTCCTGCAACGCCTGAATATGGCGGTTGCTGGCATCGCCAGAGTTGCCGACCAGGATCGTCAGGGTCTCGCTTTTAGCCGTCTGCGGCAGTTCGACCTGCGCCATACGCGTGGGGAAATAGAGCAGTGAGGCGGGTACCGAAGGGTGCCGCTGATGAAAATGCGCGATATCACCGCGCGTGGCAAACACGTGCCCCACCCTTTTTTGCGCCAGCCGACGCATGCTGTAAAACAGCCGGAATTTCAGCCCACCCGCCTGCTCATACAGATCGGCGCCCCAGATATGCCAGCAAAGCTGTGATGGCCGAATTTTGCCCAGCAGAATCGACAGCCACAGGCGAGGATTGAACTGACCATGCAGAAAGAATTTCGTCTGTCGGTCAGCCTGAGCGCGTTCCGTTACCGCCCGCGCAATCGCCTTCTTATTTGCAAACCAGCGAATCGCCAGCCGGTCAAATTCTGCCGAGGCAGGCGCTTCCCCGACAATCCAAAACTGCCGGGGGGCGGACGTGGGCAGCGTCCGGGCAATAACATCATTAAAAAATCGCAGCACGGTTTGGTTATGGTGTGCAATGGCCGAGCCGAGAACGTGAATCAGTGTTGTCATACTTGTCTACGATAAAGAAAGAATACGCCAGCGCAGAGCGCGAAATAGACGATATAGGTAGCCATATAGGCCTGTGCCGCGCCTGTCGCACCGTGCAAAGGGATCAGCCAGCGGGCAAATAGCGTCAGCAATATAAACTGCCCCAGCTCGGTCAACAGATAAAAACGCAGCGACGCTTTAGCAATCACCAGATAGCCAAAGACGTAGGAGCCAACTTTAAAGACATCGCCGGTGAGCTGCCAGATAAACAGGTCGCGCATGCCGGTAAACTTGCTGGAAAACAGCAGCCAGATAGCGACATCGCGCAGCAGCCAGACGGTTAAACTGACCGCCATTACTGCGGGCAGCACAAAGCGCAGCGAGCGAAATATTTCGCGCGAGATAGCCTGCCTGTCGGTCAGTTTCGACAGCGTGGGCAGCAAATAAACGCTAAACGATGCGGTGATGAACTGTAGATATGCATCTGAAATGCTGGTGACACCCTGCCATAATCCCACCTGCTCCCAGCCGTTGTGCTCCGCCAGCAGATTACGCATCATTATCCAGGCGACCGGTAGCGTGACGGACGTCATCAACGCCATCAGGGTAAATTTCCCCAGGTTGCGGGCGATATCGCTATGCCAGGCGGGCCTGAGGAAATGCAGCGGCAGATGCTCGCGTTTCGCCACTATTATTGCTGCCGGTATCACGACCAGTGCAGGCACCATCGCCATGCCAACCAGTGCGCCGCTGTAGCCGCCCAGCCAGAAACAAACAAACCACGCCGCCACGCCAGTCAGACTGCCGATAATCAGCGCCAGCGCATTGCCTCGCGCATCACGAAAGCCTTTGACGATCGCCAGCGCCAGGTTGGCCCAGGCAATACCCATCTGCAAAAAGGCAACTATGCGCACCACGTTTTGATAGTTGTCGTGGCCGAACAGGCCGATGCTGATGGGCTGCGCAAACAGCAGAAAAACGACGGCTAACAGGGTGGAAAACGCCAGCACCATCGCTGAAGCCGTCGCGGTAACAGCCTGTAGCCGCTCTGGTTGCTGCTGATATTCCGCCACATACTTGGTGACACCGTTAAAGATACCGGCACCGGCCAGTACGCCAAGGACGGTAATCAGCTGACGAAAATTGCCCGCCTGCCCCACGCCGCTCGGCCCAAACGAAACCGCCAGCATTTTGACCACCAGTAAACCGGCAGCGATTTTTACCAGTGTGGACGCTGCCGTCCACACCGAAGCTTTAGCCAGTGACATATCAGGAAAAGTAGCTCAGCAGAGAGTTAATGACCGTCTTCTGATTATTGTCAGAGAGGTTATAAAAAAGAGGCAGGCGCAGCAGACGCTCGCTTTCAAAACGGGTATAGCGGTCAGCGCCATGGAAGCGGCCAAAACGCTGCCCGGCTGGCGAAGAATGCAGAGGGATATAGTGGAAAACCGCCAGGATTTCCGCTTCCTTCAGCCAGTCGATCAGCGCCGAACGATCGTCGTTATCCCGCAGCTTGATGTAGAACATATGTGCATTGTGCTGGCAGGACGGCGGAATAGAAGGCAGCGTGATTCTGCCGCTGGCGGCAACCGGCTGCAATGCATCGTAGTAGTTTTGCCACAGCCGCAGGCGCTGCTCATTAATCCGGTTAGCCTCTTCCAGCTGCGCCCACAGGTACGCGGCCTGGAGATCCGCCATCAGATAGCTGGAGCCAATATCCCGCCAGGTGTATTTATCCACCTGCCCACGGAAAAACTGGCTGCGGTTGGTGCCTTTTTCACGAATGATTTCAGCGCGTTCAACCAGCGATGGATCGTTAATCAGCGTCGCGCCGCCTTCCCCGCCAGCGGTGTAGTTTTTGGTTTCGTGGAAGCTGAAACAGCCGATATGGCCGATGGTGCCCAGCGCTTTACCTTTATAAGTAGACATGACGCCCTGCGCCGCATCTTCAATGACAAACAGCTTATGCTTGTCTGCCAGCGCCATGATCGCGTCCATCTCACAGGCGACGCCCGCATAGTGAACCGGCACAATCGCCTTGGTTTTTTCGGTAATAGCGGCTTCGATCAGTGTTTCGTCCATATTCAGCGTATCGGGACGAATATCCACAAACACAATCGTCGCGCCGCGCAGCACAAAAGCATTGGCGGTCGACACGAAGGTGTAGCTTGGCATGATCACTTCATCGCCAGGCTGGATATCGATCAAAATGGCGGCCATTTCCAGCGAGGCGGTGCAGGATGGCGTTAGCAGGACTTTTTTACTGCCGAACTTATTTTCCATCCACTGCTGACAACGACGGGTAAACCCACCATCGCCGCACAGCTTGCCGCTTCCCATGGCCGACTGCATATATTCAAGCTCGGTTCCTACCACCGGCGGGGCATTAAACGGGATCATAGCGTTACCTGTAGAGCCAGTAAGCGGTGCGTTCGATTACGCCACCGCAACGAAGATAGAGCCGGAGCGCAGGCAGATTGCCCAGTTGTGTGGCAACGTGCAGGCGGCTCAGGCGGCGAGCGCGACACCAGTCAGAAGCCGCTTCAATCATGCGCTGTCCCACACCCAGGCCCTGGGCTTCCGGCAGCGTAGCCAGCAGGCCGATCCTGCCACTGCCGTCTGCCAGTTCACGCAGCGAGATAAACCCCTGAAGATCGCCCGTGTCGCTGACGGCGATCAGACACTGATGATCAAACGTCCCCAGCACGGCATTTTCAATCCACTGCGCGTAAAAGCGCGCGCTGTCGCCTGGCTGATACCAGGGTTCACGAAAACGGCTGTAAGCAAAAGCGCCGCTGGCAGCTTCACGCAGAGCGGGAATATGCTCTTTGCGGGCGATACGGATCCCTTCGGGCCTTCCGCCAGCGCCTGTTCCCAGCACAAAATCCGCTTCGCCTTCCACCAGTCGGAAGCCCAGCGAACTTAGCGCATCCAGCTCGGCCGTCTGCTGCGACAGCACTTTCACCTGCACAAGGTCATAGTCTTGTAACTGAGTCGTTTCAAGCGACACGCCGTTAGCAAGCGTCAGTAGCCCGCTGTTAAGGCCAAAGAAACTGTTTTCCCAGCTCAGCGGAGCGATTTGACCTTCAACGCCCAGCGGCGCTTTTTCCGCACTCACCGCCAGACACCTTTAGTATCCACCAGCCAGCGCGATTTCAAACGGGCAGTATCGACAGTTTTAAACTGCTGGTGATCCACCAGCATCACCAGCACATCAGCCTGCTCCAGTGCGGTCTCCAGTTCGACCAGCGTAGCGCGACCCGACAGTGCTTTTGGCAGTTGATGAATATTCGGTTCAACCAGCAGCGTTTCGCCCTGGTGCCAGTCGGCAATCATGCCAGCAACTTCCATCGCCGGGCTTTCGCGCAAATCGTCGATATTGGGCTTGAAGGCCAGCCCAAAACAGGCAATTTTCAGCTCACTGGCGCGTTTATCACTGGCGACCAGGCATTCGGCGAGTTTGTTTTTCACCTGTTCCAGCACCCAGTGTGGTTTGCCATCGTTAACTTCACGCGCGGTGCGGATCAGGCGAGCCTGAACCGGATTCTGCGCCACGATAAACCAGGGATCGACGGCGATGCAGTGACCGCCCACGCCCGGGCCCGGCTGCAAAATATTGACGCGAGGATGACGGTTCGCCAGGCTGATAAGCTCCCAGACGCTAATGCCCTGATCAGCACAAATCAGCGAAAGCTCGTTGGCAAAGGCAATGTTAACGTCGCGGAAACTGTTTTCCGTTAGCTTACACATCTCCGCAGTACGCGAGTTAGTGATTACACACTCTCCTTCAAGGAAGATGTTGTACAGCTCGCGGGCCATACGCGAGCAAAGCGGCGTCATGCCGCCGATCACCCGATCGTTTTTAATCAGCTCCACCATCACCTGCCCCGGCAAAACGCGTTCCGGGCAATAGGCGATGTGAATATCGGCTTCCTCACCGGCGTGCTGTGGGAAAGTCAGATCGGTACGCGCTATGGCCAGCCATTCGGCCATTTGCTCCGTTGCGCCAACTGGCGAGGTCGACTCCAGAATGACCAGGTCGCCCTTCTTTAATACGGGAGCAATAGATTCAGCCGCCGCTTTAACCCATGACAGATCGGGCTGGTGGTCATCTTTGAACGGCGTTGGCACCGCAATCAGAAAGGCATCTGCCGGTTCGGGCTGCGTGGTGGCACGCAGATAACCCTGCTCAACCGCCTTCTTTACCACAAGATCAAGATCCGGCTCGACAATGTGGATTTCGCCGCGGTTAATGGTGTCGACCGCCTGCGGGTTAATATCCACGCCAATCACAGATTTTTGCCGGGAGGCAAAAGCCGCAGCGGTAGGCAGGCCAATATAGCCCAGCCCGATAACAGAAATGGTATTGAAAATCATAGCGAAACCCGATTATTTTTAAGTGCCTGCACAATGCGTTCGCAGGCCAGGCCGTCCCCATAGGGGTTGTGGGCACGGCTCATGGATTGATAAGCGTCTTCATCGGTCAGCAGGCGAGTCACCTCACTGACGATTTTTTGGATGTCTGTGCCAACGAGTTTGACCGTTCCCGCTTCCACCGCTTCCGGGCGCTCAGTTGTTTCACGCATCACCAGCACCGGTTTGCCCAGTGAAGGCGCTTCTTCCTGAATGCCGCCAGAATCGGTGAGGATTAGCCAGGAGCGATCCATCAGCCAGACAAACGGCAGATATTCCTGAGGTTCAATCAGCACGACATTATCGATATCGCTGAGGATACGGTTTACCGGCTCGCTGACGTTAGGATTGAGATGAACCGGGTAAACAATCTGCGCTTCAGGATGCGTACGGGCGATTTCCGCCAGCGCGCTGCAAATGCGTTCAAACCCGTCACCAAAACTTTCCCGCCGATGCCCCGTCACCAGGATCAGTTTTTTCTGCGGATCGAGGAACGGGTAACGCGACGCAAGACCGTTGCGTAACGCATCATCACTCAACACGCGATCTCGTACCCAAAACAGCGCATCGATAACAGTATTGCCGGTGACGAACATGCGAACATCACGCAAATTCTCACGCAGCAGGTTTTGCCGCGCCGTCTCCGTCGGAGTGAAGTGCCACGAAGCCAGATGTCCCGTTAACGTGCGGTTAGCTTCTTCCGGCCATGGGGAATAGAGATCGCCGGTGCGCAGACCCGCCTCCACATGCCCGACAGGAATACGGTGATAAAAGGCCGCAAGACTGGCGGCGAAAGTGGTTGTCGTATCACCATGGACCAGCACGACATCCGGGGTGAACTCCGCAAAAACGGCTTTCAGCCCTTCAAGGATACGGCTGGTGATTTCGGTCAGTCCCTGGCCTGGGCGCATGATATTGAGATCGTAATCCGGAACAATAGCGAACAGTTGCAGTACCTGATCCAGCATCTCGCGATGCTGCGCGGTAACGCACAGGCGCGCTTCTATCTCGCTATCCTGAGCGAGTGCATGAACCAGCGGCGCCATCTTTATTGCTTCCGGGCGCGTGCCAAAAACAGTTAGTACTTTCACTGTTACTTTCTTTCCTTCGTCTGTTTGGTTACGGCCTGTGCGCTTACTGACGCGGTCGGCGTACCAGTGCAATCCCTGCGCCAGCTAATGCCCCCACAGCGCCCCACATGATCATTAAAAACAGGCGACGAGGACTGTCGCGCTTAACGGGTTCTTCTGGCGTGCGCAAATAGCGCCATGTCTGAAACGTTTTGCTCAGCTGCGGCCCAACGTTAAGGGTGTTGAGCATTGCTTTATTTTGATCATAGTCCAGATCAAAATTCGGCCCGGAAGCCTGCAAGTTCTCCAAACGCGCCTGGAGTAAAGCACGGCCAAGTAAGAACAGTTCTGAATCTGGCAGCTGTTCAGAAGGCGTGCTGGTTTTCGCCTGCTCAAACCCCTGCTGCTGAGCAATCTTCAGCGCCTGCTGCACGCTGTGAACCTGGCGGCCGTAAATCGCGCTGGCAACCGCCTCCTGACGTTTCACCTGTGCTTTAAGCTGCACGGTACGGGCCATCCATGCACCGCTTAACTCTGCGTTCAGATGGGAAGCTGCACGCTGGTTGGCAAACGCAACATACTGACGCAGCAGCGTGTTCGCTTCCGGCGCGGTTTCAGCAATCAGTTTTACGCTGTCGTTAAGATTTTTTGCCGCCTCGGCAGGTTGAAATTGAATATTGTTAATCAGCTCATCCAGCAACGCGGCGTCATCACGGGCACTGCCAGTCTGACGCGTTTTGTAATACCCCGTCCGTAGCCAGAATTCACGGCGGGTATCGTAGGAAGCAAGCTGCATAATAAATTCCTGATACGCCTCGTCCGCGACGGATGGCGGCGTCACCGCGACATTGCTGGCGCGTACGTCCAGGTTGTCCAGGAACTGCTGTTGAGAATAGTAACTTCCCAGCATATTCACTGCCGGGCGGTCAGTTACCGCTGTCGTACTCCATTTTGGCGTTATCAGCAGCGAACCGAGCCATGCCAGCACGGCAAAAAGCAGCGCGCTACCCACAATCCAGCCTTTCCCCCGCCATAAAGTGCAGCAAAGTCCGCGAATATCCAGTTCGTTATCTGCAACGTCAGGATGCGTCATACGTCATATTCCTTGTCATCAGGGTAAAATCAGAGAAAACGTCACGTTACTGTGCTTTACGCAGCCTTCTTTTTAATCGTTTTAACAACCGCGCCACGCGCCACGCGCGCTTAATGCAGTAGCCGTAAAGCATAAAGGCCAGCAGAAACAACACCAGCATCATCCAGTCCGGGACAAAGCTTAATGATTCGCCCAGTACGCCCACGCCAGCCAGCAGTGCGGCGGCCAGCGTAATCAGAAAACAGGCCTGCCGGGAGGTGAAGCCAGCCCGCATAATCAGATGATGGATATGCTGTCGGTCGGCAGAAAAAGGGCTCATTCCTTTACTGAGACGGCGATACATGATGGCGACCATGTCCATCAGCGGAATCGCGATCAGCCAAAGCGCGGTCACAGGCGTGATGGGATGAGAGGGCCCCTGCGTGGCTTCAAGCAGGATCCAGATAATGGTAAAACCTATCAGCGTACTACCAGCATCACCCATAAAGACTTTATAGCGACGGCCAAATACGCCAAGGTTCAGCAAAATATACGGCACGATAGCGGCGATCATCGCAAAACACCACATCGCCAGACTTTGCTGCCCGTCAATCAGCAGGATAATGCCCATTGCCATAAAGGTAACGCAGGAGAGACCGCCCAACAGGCCATCAATACCGTCTACCATGTTAAATGCGTTAATTGCAGCCCAGACGGCAAACAGCGTCAGCACATAACCAAACGGTCCAACAATCAGCTCCCATGGCCCAAAAATGTAACCAAGGCTGAGCAGATAGAGTTTGCCCATCGTCATCATAACGACAGCAATGCCGGCCTGAACGCAGGCGCGAATTTTGACACTGATATCAAAACGGTCGTCCAGCGCGCCCACCAGCACCAGTAAGCCGGCGCAGCTCAGGTAGAGCAGACTGTGAGGAATATAGTAATCGGTATAGGTAAAACCAAAGCAGATGCCAGCAAAAACGGAGATGCCGCCCACCAGGGGGATAACGCCCTGATGACGCTTACGGTAGTTAGGTTTATCCACTAAACCTACTCGTTTGGCTGCTTTACGGGCGAAAAAAAGAAAACCCAGTGAAAACACAAATATTAAAGCAAGCTCAGTACTCATATTGAGTAAATTCACATTAACCAGCTCTCTGCTAAGAATCACGGATTACTAGCAATTTCTATGCCATTAAGTACCGTCGATTCTGATGTCCATTGTGCTTCAGCGCAAAAATTGAGCGTTGTTACTGAATTTTAGCCTGAATTACACCTTTATTTAATTCTCCAGTGACCTCATCGTATAACCCATAAATAAAAAACGCCACGTCTGAGCGTGGCGTTCCCCGAGTTTTCTTACTTTTCCCGCCTCTGGCCCCTTTTTTGTTCAAAAGAAGCCAAAAGAAAAGGTTGATACGCTCAACCCTTCTCTTCTCAGCAGAAGAAACGACTTACGATCGTTTCATCATATCGAAGAACTCATCGTTCGTTTTGGTCATTGCCAGCTTATTGATGAGGAATTCCATGGCGTCGATTTCACCCATTGGATGGATAATTTTACGCAGGATCCACATCTTCTGTAGCTCTTCAGAGCTGGTAAGCAGCTCTTCTTTACGCGTACCAGAACGGTTGTAGTCGATAGCCGGGAACACACGCTTCTCGGCGATTTTACGCGCCAGATGCAGTTCCATGTTACCTGTACCTTTAAATTCTTCGTAGATCACTTCGTCCATCTTCGAACCGGTATCAACCAGCGCGGTCGCGATGATGGTCAGGCTTCCGCCCTCTTCCACGTTACGTGCAGCACCAAAGAAACGCTTTGGACGATGCAGGGCGTTGGCATCCACACCACCGGTCAACACTTTACCGGAAGCCGGAACGACGGTGTTATAAGCACGCGCCAGACGGGTAATGGAGTCCAGCAGGATGATAACGTCTTTTTTATGCTCAACCAGGCGCTTGGCTTTCTCGATCACCATTTCAGCAACCTGCACGTGGCGGGAAGCAGGCTCATCGAAGGTAGAAGCGATAACTTCGCCTTTCACCAGACGCTGCATCTCGGTCACTTCTTCCGGACGTTCGTCGATCAGCAGAACCATCAGGACGCAGTCAGGATGGTTGTAAGCGATGCTCTGCGCAATATTTTGCAGCAGCATGGTTTTACCGGCTTTTGGCGGCGCCACGATCAGTCCACGCTGGCCACGACCAATTGGGGAAGCCAGGTCCAAAACGCGCGCGGTCAAGTCTTCGGTAGAACCGTTACCACGTTCCATACGCAGACGAGAGTTTGCGTGCAGCGGGGTTAAGTTTTCGAACAGGATTTTGCTACGGGCGTTTTCCGGCTTGTCATAGTTAACTTCGTTAACTTTCAGCAGGGCGAAATAACGCTCACCTTCTTTCGGCGGACGGATCTTGCCGGAAATGGTGTCACCAGTGCGGAGGTTAAAACGGCGGATTTGGCTGGGAGAAACGTAGATATCATCGGGACCGGCGAGGTAGGAGCTGTCTCCAGAACGGAGGAAACCAAATCCGTCCTGCAATATCTCCAGCACGCCATCGCCGAAGATATCTTCGCCGCTTTTCGCATGTTGCTTGAGGATGGCGAAAATGATGTCCTGTTTGCGCATGCGCGCCAGGTTTTCCAGCCCCATATTTTCGCCGAGACTAATCAGGTCAGAAACCGGCGTATTTTTTAATTCGGTAAGATTCATAGTGGTGGGTTCTTAAACTCGGGGTAAATCTCGAAATGTTTGTCGTCAATGGTATGGCGAAAAATCCATGCCTGTTAATGGCTCTCTTGTCAGTGTCCGCTCGGTGATCACGTGCAGGAAAACGCAAATCTGAAACGGGGGGACGGTAAGGACAAGCGCCGGAAATTCTGGTGATACTAACCGTCAGATTGCTGAATGTCTGTAAAACTGAGAATGATACAGTGTTCAACAAGGAGTAAATCTTAGATTCAAACTACAGGTAAGTGCGTAGTGCAGTAAAAGTAAGTTAGCATGCTTAATGGCGGACGTCTAGCGGCGGGCTAAAAATTCGCCCACCGCCAGACGGGCTGTCAGCCCAGGTTCGCGTTCAGGAACTCTTTCAGCTGGCCTTTGGACAGGGCGCCCACTTTCGTTGCTGCCACTTCGCCGTCTTTGAACAGCAGCAAAGTAGGAATACCACGGATACCGTATTTCGGCGCAGTGCCTGGGTTATCGTCGATATTCAGTTTTGCGATTGTCAGCTTGCCGTCGTATTCTTCGGCGACTTCATCGAGGATCGGGGCGATCATTTTGCATGGACCACACCACTCTGCCCAGAAGTCGACCAGCGTCAAACCTTCTGCTTTCAGTACGTCGGTTTCGAAGCTGTCATCGGTCAGGTGAACAATTTTATCGCTGCTCATGTCTTACTCCAAAAGATTATGCCTGGCTGGTTGGCGTAAAATCTGCCAACTTAGGTTGACTTTATTTCACCGGATACGCTTTCGTAAAGCAATAGTAAGCTGATATTCTACCACACTATGAGCAAAACACACTTAACCGAACAGAAGTTTTCCGACTTCGCCCTGCACCCTCAGGTTATCGAAGCCCTTGAAACAAAAGGCTTTCATAACTGCACGCCTATTCAGGCGCTGGCATTGCCTTTCACGCTGACAGGGCGTGATGTTGCGGGACAGGCGCAAACCGGTACCGGGAAAACGATGGCGTTCTTAACGTCAACGTTCCATCATCTTCTTTCTCACCCTGCGCCGGAAGGCCGTCAGGTTAATCAGCCACGTGCGCTGATTCTGGCACCTACCCGCGAATTAGCCGTGCAAATTCATGCAGATGCAGAACCACTGGCAGCGGTGACCGGCCTTAAGCTCGGGCTGGCTTACGGGGGTGACGGCTACGACAAACAGCTTAAGGTGCTGGAGAGCGGCGTCGATATTCTGATCGGCACCACCGGCAGGCTGATTGATTATGCTAAACAGAATCACGTCAATTTAGGCGCAATCCAGGTTGTCGTGCTCGACGAAGCCGACCGGATGTTCGACCTCGGCTTTATCAAAGATATTCGCTGGCTGTTCCGCCGCATGCCTGCGGCAAACCAGCGTCTGAACATGCTGTTTTCCGCCACCCTCTCCTTCCGCGTTCGTGAACTAGCCTTTGAAAACATGAACAACGCTGAGTATGTGGAAGTTGAGCCAGAGCAAAAAACCGGCCACCGTATTAAGGAAGAGCTTTTTTATCCTTCTAATGAAGAAAAAATGCGTCTTCTGCAAACGCTGCTGGAAGAAGAGTGGCCCGATCGCGCCATCATCTTCGCCAATACCAAGCACCGCTGTGAAGATATCTGGGGCCACCTGGCCGCTGACGGACACCGCGTGGGTCTGCTGACCGGCGACGTGGCGCAGAAGAAGCGTCTGCGTATCCTTGATGACTTTACTAAAGGCGATGTGGATATCCTGGTTGCGACCGATGTCGCCGCTCGTGGTTTGCACATTCCAGCAGTAACCCACGTCTTCAACTACGATCTGCCTGACGATCGTGAAGATTACGTCCACCGTATTGGTCGTACCGGACGTGCTGGCGCTAACGGTCACTCAATCAGCCTGGCCTGTGAAGAATATGCGCTGAACCTGCCGGCGATCGAAGAGTATATCGGCCACAGCATCACCGTAAGCCGTTACAACAGTGACGCGCTAATGACCGATCTGCCGCCGCCGAAGCGCTTAACGCGTAATCGCGCCGGCAACGGTCCGCGTCGTGGCGGCACCAACAATCGCCGCAGCGGCGCACCGCGCAACAATAACCGCAAACGTTCAGGTTAAACGGCCTATGCTAAGCGCATCATCGCTCTATGCCGCGATAGATCTGGGATCTAACAGTTTTCATATGTTGGTGGTGCGCGAGGTAGCTGGCAACATCCAGACCGTTGCGCGCATCAAGCGTAAAGTGCGTCTGGCTGCTGGCCTCGACCATGACAGCCATCTTTCGGTGGATGCCATGGAGCGTGGCTGGCAATGCCTGCGTCTGTTCTCCGAACAGTTACAGGATATTCCGCCTGAGCAAATCCGCGTTGTCGCTACGGCCACATTGCGGATCGCTGCAAACGCTGGCGCTTTTCTTGAAAAAGCGCAGCAGATCCTCGGCTGTGCTATCAATGTTATCAGTGGTGAGGAAGAAGCGCGCCTGATTTACCAGGGCGTGGCGCATACGACTGGCGGTTCGGATAAACGTCTTGTGGTGGATATCGGCGGCGGCAGTACGGAACTGGTTACCGGCAGCGGTTCTGAAACCACCGCGTTATTGAGTCTTTCAATGGGCTGCGTGACCTGGCTGGAGCGCTTTTTTGGCGAACGACATTTAGGCAAGACCAATTTCGAGCAGGCTGAACAGGCCGCCAGCAATATTATTCGTCCGGTTGCAAAACAATTGCGCGAACAGGGCTGGCAAATTTGCGTAGGTGCTTCCGGCACCGTGCAGGCGTTGCAGGAAATTATGGTGGCGCAGGGAATGGATGAACGCATCACCCTGAGCAAGCTGCAGCAATTGAAACAGCGCGCTATTCAGTGCGGCAAGCTGGAAGAGCTGGAAATCGAAGGGTTAACCCTGGAACGTGCGCTGGTTTTCCCCAGCGGGCTGTCGATTCTGATCGCTATCTTTACTGAACTGAATATCAGCAGCATGACGCTTGCTGGCGGAGCGCTGCGTGAAGGCCTGGTCTATGGCATGCTGCAACTGCCGGTCGATCGGGATATCCGTGGTCGCACGCTGCACAACATCCAGCGCCGTTTCACGATTGATATCGATCAGGCTGAGCGGGTGCGCTTATTGGCAGAGAGCTTTGTGCGTCAGGTTAGTCACAGCTGGAAGCTGGACGACCGATGTCGGGAGCTTCTCGACAGCGCCTGTATGATCCACGAAATCGGCCTCAGCGTAGATTTCAAACAGGCTCCACAACACGCCGCCTATCTTGTCCGCAATCTCGATCTTCCTGGCTTTACTCCCGCACAGAAAAAACTGCTGGCAACCCTGCTACAGAATCAGGTTAACAGCATCGATCTGGCGCTGCTCAGCCAGCAAAATGCCGTACCGCCGCGCATGGCGGAAAGACTGTGTCGACTGCTGCGCCTGGCGATCATTTTTGCCAGCCGCCGTCGCGATGATACCTTGCCTGCTGTCCGGCTGCATGCTGAAGACGATAATTTGAGTCTTACCTTGCCACCCGGCTGGATGGACACGCATCCGCTTCGGGCCGAGCTGCTTGAGCAGGAATGTCACTGGCAGAGCTACGTACACTGGTCGCTGGTAATTAGCTAAGCCGTTCGCTCTGTCCCTTATAAAAAATGGCGGCCGCAAGGACGCCATTTTTTCTGCAAGGTCCCTCAGCTTTTGGATTTATCCAGCATCGCCCGCAAACTGGCAACCCGACTTTGCCCCGTTTGCATACGCTGTTCGGCACTGACAACTTTGCGTTCGGTTTCCCAGTTCAGATCGTCCTGTGGCAGCTCCAGTAAAAAGCGGCTGGGTTCGGGACGGATCAATTCACCATACTGGCGGCGCTCACGGCAAAGCGTAAACGTCAGCTCTCTCTGCGCACGGGTAATCCCCACGTAGGCCAGTCGCCGCTCTTCTTCAACATTGTTTTCATCAATGCTGCTTTGATGCGGCAGTAGTCCTTCTTCCATGCCAACCAGATAGACGTAGGGGAACTCGAGTCCTTTTGAAGCGTGCAGCGTCATCAGCTGGACCTGATCCGTTTCCTCATCGCTTTCACCGCGTTCCATCATGTCGCGCAGCGTAAAGCGCGTGACGACCTGAGTCAGCGTCATTGGCTCATCAATATCACTGCCTTCCAGCATTTCCGTCATCCACTGGAACAGCATATTGACGTTTTTCATGCGCATTTCGGCCGCTTTCGGACTGGCGGATGTTTCAAACAGCCAGCTTTCATAATCGATTCCACGAATCAAATCACGCACCGCCGCAACAGGTTCGCGTTCGGCCAGCACCGCAACTTCCTGTAACCAGAAAGTGAAACGCTGTAAGGATTCCAGCCCTCGCCCCGTTAACGTCTGACCCAGGCCCATATCGAAGCTGGCGGTAAACAGGCTTTTATTACGCTGATTCGCCCACTCACCCAGCTTTTGCAATGTTGCCGGGCCAATCTCTCGCTTCGGTGTGTTAACAATGCGCATAAAAGCGCTGTCATCGTTGGGGTTGGTCAGAATGCGTAAATATGCGAGCAAATCTTTGATTTCTGGCCGCGAGAAGAACGAGGTGCCGCCGGAAATACGATAGGGAATGCGGTTCTGCATCAGCATTTTTTCAAACACGCGTGACTGATGGTTGCCGCGATACAGGATTGCGTAGTCCTTGTATTGCGTTTTATTGATAAAATGGTGGGCGATCAGTTCACCGGTCACGCGCTCGGCCTCATGATCTTCATGGTTGGCCATCACCACCTTCAGCTCTGCGCCATAACCCAGTTCAGAAAAAAGACGCTTTTCAAAAACGTGTGGGTTATTGGCAATCAGGATATTGGCGGCTTTCAGAATACGTTCCGATGAGCGGTAGTTTTGTTCCAGTTTGATAACCTGTAAGGCCGGAAAATCTTCTTTTAGCAGCACAAGGTTTTGCGGCCGCGCGCCACGCCAGGAGTAGATTGACTGATCATCGTCACCCACCACCGTGAAACGTGCGCGTGCACCCACCAGCAACTTTACCAGCTCATACTGGCTGGTATTGGTGTCCTGATACTCGTCCACCAGCAGATAGCGGATACGCTGCTGCCAGCGTTCCCGGACGTCAAGGTTGCGCTGGAAAAGCAGCGTCGGCAGCAGGATCAGGTCATCGAAATCCAGCACGTTGCAGGATTTCAGGTGCTGGTCATAGAGCCCGTAGCAGTGTGCAAAAATCTTATCGCGTTCCGAGCTCACTGAAGCCGCTGCCCGGGAAGGATCCATCAGATCGTTTTTCCAGTTTGAGATCGTCGAGACCAGTTGCTGAAGCAGATTTTTGTCATTCTCCAGCCACTGCTCGGTCAGCTCTTTCAGCAGTGCCATCTGATCCTGATCGTCAAACAGCGAGAAGTTCGACTTCATTCCCAGCGCAGCGTATTCACGTTTAATAATTTCCAGACCCAGCGTATGGAAAGTGGAAATCATCAAGCCTCGCGCTTCTTTGCGTCCCAGCGTTTGCGCCACGCGCTCTTTCATTTCGCGCGAGGCTTTATTGGTAAAGGTCACGGCAGCGATGTGGCGAGCCTGGTAGCCGCATTCGCGGATAAGATGGGCAATTTTATTGGTAATGACTCGCGTTTTGCCCGAGCCTGCACCGGCCAGTACCAGACAAGGCCCGGTAACGAATTCGACAGCGTGTTGCTGCCCAGGATTAAGACGCATAAGGAAGTCGCTCGATGAAATGACAGAGGGAAAGAAATCACAGCGTGGTAGTATAGCCAGCAGCATCCATACGACTCAAGGTACGATCATGGCAAAAACCGCAGCAGCACTCCATATCCTTGTAAAGGAAGAAAAACAGGCGCAGGACATTCTGGCTCAGCTGGAACAGGGCGCTGATTTTGAAAAACTGGCCAAAAAGCATTCCATTTGTCCATCAGGGAAAAAAGGCGGCCATTTAGGTGAATTCAAACAGGGTGCAATGGTGCCAGCGTTTGATAAAGTGGTGTTTTCCTGCCCGCTTATCACCCCTTACGGACCCCTGCATACTCAGTTCGGTTACCACATCATTAAAGTGTTGTACCGCAACTGATTTACCGTTTTACCGGTAAAAAAAAAGCCCTCCGGGCTACGCGCCTGAGGGCCTGTTAAAGAGCGGGTCACCGCTCTTTTTTATTGAGGCTGAACGGCATCATCCGCCCCGGTCATTAACCGGCTACGGCAATGCGTTTCATATCGGTCATGTAGCCACGCAGTTTGCGGCCCACGGATTCGATAGGATGATGGCGAATGGCTTCATTCACGTCACGCAGCTGCGCATTATCAATGGTCGTGGAAGCCGACGCTGTTTTACCTAAGTCACCTGCCTGCAACGTCGTCATAAACTCTTTCAGCAGCGGAACCGCCGCGTAAGAGAACAGATAGTTGCCGTATTCAGCGGTATCAGAGATGACCACGTTCATTTCATACAGACGCTTACGGGCAATGGTGTTGGCGATCAGCGGCAGTTCGTGCAGCGACTCGTAGTAAGCAGACTCTTCGATAATGCCTGCATCGACCATGGTTTCGAACGCCAGCTCCACGCCCGCTTTGACCATCGCGATCATCACTACGCCTTCATCAAAGTAATCCTGCTCGGCAATTTTGCCTTCGAACTGCGGTGCCGTTTCAAACGCGGTTTTACCGGTTTCTTCACGCCAGCCCAGCAGTTTCTTATCATCGTTCGCCCAGTCAGCCATCATGCCGGAAGAGAATTCGCCAGAGATGATGTCGTCCATATGCTTCTGGAACAGCGGTGCCATAATGGTTTTCAGCTGTTCGGACAGTTCAAACGCACGTACCTTAGCGGGATTAGACAAACGATCCATCATCAGCGTGATGCCGCCCTGCTTCAGCGCTTCGGTCACGGTTTCCCAGCCGAACTGGATCAGTTTTTCTGCGTAAGCCGGATCGGTGCCTTCGGCCACCAGCTTGTCGAAGCACAGCAGAGAACCCGCCTGCAACATGCCGCACAGGATGGTCTGCTCACCCATCAGGTCAGATTTCACTTCGGCGACAAAGGAAGATTCCAGCACGCCTGCACGGTGGCCGCCCGTCGCGGCTGCCCAGGCTTTGGCAATCGCCATACCTTCGCCTTTCGGATCGTTTTCCGGGTGAACCGCAATCAGCGTCGGCACGCCGAAACCGCGTTTGTATTCTTCACGAACTTCAGTGCCAGGACATTTTGGCGCAACCATCACTACGGTGATGTCCTTACGAACCTGCTCGCCGACTTCAACAATATTGAAGCCATGTGAGTAACCCAGCGCCGCGCCATCTTTCATCAGCGGCTGAACGGCCTGCACCACAGAAGTATGCTGCTTGTCTGGCGTCAGGTTTACCACCAGATCCGCCTGCGGGATCAGTTCTTCATAAGTGCCGACTTTAAAACCGTTTTCGGTGGCTTTACGCCATGACGCACGTTTTTCCGCAATCGCTTCGGCACGCAGCGCATAAGCGATGTCCAGACCGGAATCGCGCATGTTAAGACCCTGATTCAGGCCCTGAGCACCACAACCAACGATGACGACTTTTTTGCCTTTCAGGTAGCTTGCTTCATCAGCAAATTCATCACGCGACATGAAGCGACATTTACCTAATTGCGCTAACTGGTTGCGCAGGTTCAAAGTATTGAAATAGTTAGCCATGGAGACTCCGTATAGGGTTGTGTTTGTCTTTTATTTGTTGGCGAGGCCTGAGGCTCACCCTGATTTATCCCCATCATATGACAGGAAATGCATTGCTTAAATTGATATATTAACAACGTGATATTGCAATAACTGCAACGCTAAAATGAGGCCTTAAGCGCATGGATTTACGCGATCTGAAACTGTTTTTGCATCTGGCGGAAAGCCGCCATTTTGGCCGCAGTGCCCGGGCGATGCACGTCAGCCCGTCGACCCTTTCCCGTCAGATCCAGCGGCTGGAAGAAGATCTCGGCCAGACGCTGTTCCTGCGTGATAATCGCACCGTCACGCTCACCGACGCGGGCGATCGGCTCCGGCAGTTTGCCCAGCAGACTCTTCTGCAATATCAGCAGCTTCGCCATGCTATCGGCCAGAGTGGCCCTTCGCTTAGCGGCGAACTACGGCTGTTCTGTTCGGTAACGGCCGCCTACAGTCATCTGCCGTCCATTCTCGATCGCTTCCGCGCCGAGCACCCGCTGGTTGAAATTAAACTGACGACCGGCGATCCCGCTGATGCGGTGGAAAAAGTGCAGAGCGCTGAAGCAGATATCGCGATTGCCGGGCGGCCTGAAACACTGCCAGCCAGTATTGATTTTATGCCGCTGTGCGAGATCCCACTGGTACTGATTGCCCCAGCGTTGCCCTGTCCAGTGCGAAGCCAGGCCACCCAGCCAGAACCGGACTGGTCGCAAATCCCTTTTATCCTTCCGGATCAAGGGCCGACAAGACAGCGTATCGATCTGTGGTTCCGCCGTCGTCGTATTCCAAACCCGCTGATTTATGCCACCGTTGCCGGTCATGAAGCGATTGTATCGATGGTCGCGCTGGGCTGCGGTATTGCTTTGCTGCCCGACGTGGTGTTGGAGAACAGCCCGGAACCGATACGTAATCGCATTCTCGAACTGGAAAATATTGAAATCGTCGCGCCGTTAGAGCTGGGCGTCTGCGTGCAGCGTAAGCGGCTGAACGAGCCGCTTATCAGTGCGTTCTGGAGCCTGTTGTAATCCGGTTTGCCGCTAACCCGCGAGGAAGAAACTGAATGCCGGGTTGTTGGTTTCATCATGGAAATCATAACCCAGCGCGGCAAGGTGCTCCTCGAACTGCGGCTCGTTTTCCGTCAGTTCAAATCCTGCTAACACGCGACCGTAATCGGTGCCGTGGCTACGGTAGTGGAACAGCGAGATATTCCAGTGCGTACCCAACGTTTGCAGGAAGCGCAGCAGCGCGCCAGGCGCTTCAGGGAATTCAAAGCTGAACAGCCGCTCACGCAGCGGTTTTGACGGCCTGCCACCCACCATGTAGCGAACGTGCAGCTTCGCCATTTCATCATCGGATAAGTCGACCACTTTATAGCCGCCCTGATCCAACAATTGCAGAATCTCACTGCGCTCTTCCAGACCCCTCGTCAGACGTACGCCGACAAAAATGCAGGCGTCGTCAGACTTGGCATAGCGGTAATTGAACTCGGTAACGGAACGTCCGCCCAGCAGCTGGCAAAACTTCAAAAAACTGCCCTTCTGCTCGGGAATGGTCACGGCCAGCAACGCTTCTCGCTGTTCACCCAGCTCACAGCGCTCGGAAACATAACGCAAGCCGTGGAAATTGACGTTGGCACCAGATAGTACATGCGCCAGACGTTCGCCTTTGATCTGATGCTGCTGGATATATTTTTTCATCCCAGCCAGCGCCAGTGCGCCAGAAGGTTCAGCGACCGCACGCACGTCTTCGAAGAGATCCTTCATCGCCGCACAGATCGCGTCACTGTCGACGGTGATAATGTCATCCAAATATTCCTGACACAGTCGGAAGGTCTCGCTACCGATTCGTTTTACCGCCACGCCTTCGGCAAATAAACCAACACGAGGCAGATCGACCGGATGACCCGCTTCTAACGCGGCTTTCAGGCAGGCAGAGTCTTCCGCCTCCACGGCGATCACTTTGATCTGTGGCATCAGCTGCTTGATCAGCACTGCAACGCCAGCCGCCAGGCCGCCGCCGCCAACCGGCACAAATACGCGATCGATATGCGCATCCTGCTGTAACAGTTCCATTGCCAGCGTACCCTGTCCGGCAATCACCATCGGATGATCGAACGGCGGAACAAAGGTGTAGCCTTTTTGCTCTGCCAGTTCAATAGCCTTCGCTTTTGCTTCATCAAAGTTAGCGCCAAACAGGTAGGCCTCACCGCCAAACGCCCGCACGGCATCCACTTTAATATCGGCCGTTGCTACTGGCATCACGATCAGGGATGTGATCCCCAGCCGTGTCGCTGACATCGCCACGCCCTGAGCATGATTGCCGGCCGAAGCAGTGATGACGCCGCGCGCTTTCTGTTCCTCATTCAGCGTGGCGATCATTGCGTAAGCCCCGCGCAGCTTAAAGCTGTGCACCGGCTGCCGATCTTCACGTTTGACCAGGATCGTATTGCCCAGACGGGAAGAGATTTTCTCCATCTTTTGCAACGGCGTTACCTGCGCCACTTCGTAAACCGGCGAGCGAAGTACCGCTCGCAGATACTCCGCGCCGCAAGGCTCGGCGGGTAACGGTTGGAACTCTGCCATGTCAGTTAGCCTCCCAGCTTACTCTTGTCACGCACGGCGCCTTTATCCGCGCTGGTTGCCAGTAATGCATAGGCACGCAGTGCGAAGGAGACCTGACGCTCGCGACCGTGAGGCGTATAAGCCGCAGCACCACGCGCCTCTTCTTCTTCACGACGCGCATGGAGTTCGTTATCCGGCACGTCCAGCTTGATGCCGCGATTAGGAATATCGATATCAATCATATCGCCATCTTTCACCAGCGCGATGGTGCCGCCGCTGGCCGCTTCTGGTGATGCGTGGCCGATAGACAGCCCAGAAGTCCCGCCCGAGAAACGACCATCGGTGATCAGCGCGCAGCTCTTGCCCAGTCCCATTGATTTCAGATAGGTGGTTGGATAGAGCATTTCCTGCATGCCCGGGCCGCCTTTTGGCCCTTCATAGCGAATAACCACCACGTCGCCAGCGACGACTTTGCCGCCCAGGATTGCCGCTACCGCATCATCCTGGCTCTCGTAGACTTTCGCCGGGCCACGGAAGGTGTGACTTTCTTTCTCTACGCCCGCCGTTTTAACGATACAGCCATCTTCAGCGATGTTGCCGTACAGCACGGCAAGGCCGCCATCCTGACTGAAGGCAAATTCACGGGAACGGATGCAGCCATTCTGGCGGTCGTCATCCAGCGTATCCCAACGGGTATCCTGCGAAAATGCCTGGGTAGTACGAATCCCGGCCGGACCGGCGCGGAACATTTTTTTCACCGCTTCGTCTTTGGTCAGCATGATATCGTATTGATCCAGCGTCTCTTGCAGACTCAGGCCCAGCACGTTGCGGACATCGTTATTCATCAGGCCTGCCCGGCTCAGCTCGCCAAGGATGCCTAATACGCCACCAGCACGGTGCACGTCTTCCATATGGTATTTCGGGGTGCTTGGTGCCACTTTGCACAAGTGCGGTACTTTGCGTGACAGGCGATCAATGTCAGACATATTAAAATCTATTTCGCCTTCCAGCGCCGCCGCCAACAAATGCAGAACGGTATTGGTAGAGCCGCCCATGGCGATATCCAGCGTCATTGCGTTCTCAAACGCTGCTTTGCTGGCAATGCTGCGTGGTAGCGCGCTTTCGTCGTCCTGCTCATAGTAGCGTTTGGCCAGGCTAACGATACGTTTACCGGCGTTCAGGAACAGCTCTTTACGATCGGCGTGCGTTGCCAGCAGCGAGCCGTTACCCGGCTGAGACAGACCCAGCGCTTCGGTCAGGCAGTTCATTGAGTTGGCGGTAAACATACCGGAACAGGAGCCACAGGTCGGGCAGGCAGAACGCTCGATTTGTTCGCTGTCAGCATCGCTAACGTTCGGGTTAGCCCCCTGGATCATCGCATCGACCAAATCCAGCTTGATAATTTTGTCGGAAAGCTTGGTTTTACCGGCTTCCATCGGGCCGCCGGAAACAAAGATCACCGGAATATTCAGCCGCAGAGATGCCATCAGCATGCCCGGGGTGATTTTGTCGCAGTTAGAGATACAGACCATGGCATCGGCGCAGTGGGCGTTCACCATGTACTCTACGGAATCGGCAATCAGTTCACGAGAAGGCAGGGAGTACAGCATGCCGCCATGTCCCATCGCAATACCATCATCAACGGCAATGGTGTTGAACTCTTTAGCGACGCCGCCAGAGGCTTCAATCTGCTCGGCAACCAGTTTCCCTAAATCACGCAGATGGACGTGACCCGGCACGAACTGCGTAAAGGAGTTAACTACGGCAATAATCGGCTTACCGAAATCATCATCGGTCATGCCGGTGGCGCGCCACAAGGCACGGGCACCGGCCATATTACGGCCATGAGTGGTGGTAGCGGAACGTAACTTAGGCATGCTCATACTCCAGAATCAGATAGTGCACGGGCGTCAAACGACGCCCGTGTAATGTCATTATTATGCGTTTACCGGATCTAACCAGCCCCACTTGTCTTCGGTCTCGCCAGTGAACAGGCCAAAGAATGCGGACTGGATGCGGGCGGTTACAGGACCGCGCTTACCTTCGCCGACCTGAATGCCGTCGACGCTACGCACCGGGGTGATTTCAGCGGCGGTGCCGGACATGAAGATCTCATCGGCCAGGTACAGGGATTCACGGGACAGTACCTGCTCGCGAACTTCAATACCCATATCTTTTGCCAGCTTGATGATGGCGTCACGCGTAATGCCAGGCAGTGCAGAAGAGGTAAACGGCGGCGTGAACAGAATGCCGTCTTTCACTTCGAACAGGTTTTCACCCGCGCCTTCAGAGATGTAGCCCTGAGTATCCAGCGCAATGCCTTCCTGATAGCCGTGACGGCGAGCTTCGCTGCCCACCAGCAGGGAAGAAAGGTAGTTACCACCGGCCTTCGCCGCAGTTGGCAGAGTGTTTGGCGCAACGCGGTTCCATGAAGAAACCATCGCGTCAATACCCTGCTCCAGCGCTTCAGCACCCAGATAAGCGCCCCATGGGAAGGCAGCAATAATCACGTCAGTGCTGTAGCCATCCGGTGGGTTCACGCCCAGACCGACATCGCCCACGAAGACCAGGGGACGAATGTAAGCGCTTTGCAGTTTGTTCACGCGCAGCACTTCACGGCAGGCTTCCATCAGTTCATCCACGCTCTGGCTGACCGGGAAACGATAGATTTTTGCGGAGTCGTGCAGACGCTGCATATGTTCACGATGGCGGAAGACTACCGGGCCTTTGTGCGAGTCGTAGCAGCGGACGCCTTCAAAGACAGACGTACCGTAATGCAGTGCGTGAGACATCACGCTAACCTTCGCGTCTTCCCACTTAACCATCTCGCCATTGAACCAGATAAAGTCAGCTTTCTTCGTCATTCTTGTTTCCTTTCGCGCTCAGGCGCGGATTTGTTGTGTTGTCTGGTGCTGGATGTTAACGCTGGCTACATCCATCAGCTTGCATAACTGTGTTGACAGTAAATCGACTGAACGCTGGCTGGCAACGGTCATTTCAATATTAATATTGTCGTTATTATCGCCCGTCGCCATATTCATGGCGCAGACCTGAAAACCACGGTGACGAACCACGCGCAGGATACGTTCCAGAATTTCAGGACGCAGACGCGCCTCAATAGACAGGTGGTGCTGCATCATGATGTTTTCTCCATCATATTTTCATTACTGGCACCTGGCGGTACCAGCGGCCAGACGTTTTCAAGTTCGTCGATAGCGACGTGAAGCATGTAGGGCCCTTCACTCTGTAGCAAAGCGTCTAATGCGGCGTCGACCTGGTCTTTACGGGTGATGCGCTGGCCGGGGATATCGAATGCCCTGGCAAGCATTAAAAAATCGGGGTTGTCGGAGAGATTGGTTTCACTATAGCGCTCAGAAAAGAACAGCTGCTGCCACTGGCGAACCATGCCTAAACGCTGGTTATCCAGCAGCACGATTTTAACCGGCAGCTGTTTACGTTTGATTGTTCCCAGCTCCTGCACGTTCATCATGAAAGAACCGTCGCCGGATACGCAGATAACGGTATCGTCAGGTCTGGCAACCTGAGCGCCAACGGCTGCTGGCAGACCGAATCCCATCGTTCCCAAACCGCTGGAGGTAATGAAATTTTCCGGGCGACTGAAGGCCATATGCTGTGCGGTCCACATCTGATGCTGGCCTACGTCGGTAGTGACAACCGCACTGTCAGGTTTTTTATCGGACAGCTGCTTCAAAAACAGCGGCGCATAAATTGCCTCACCCGGATGATCGTAACGCCAGCTATGCCCGGTTTTCAGCGCCTGCACATGCGCACGCCATTCACCAATCTCAACCGGTTGGTATAAATCAGGCAGCATTTTGTTAAGGTCGCCACGCAGCGCCACATGGGCCTGACGCAGTTTGTGCAGCTCTGCCGGATCGATGTCCATGTGGATAACGCTGGCGTTCGGCGCAAAAGTATCAAGTTTGCCGGTCACGCGGTCGTCAAAACGGGCGCCTACAGCAATCAGTAAGTCACATTGCTGGACAGCAAAGTTTGCTGCTTTAGTGCCGTGCATTCCCAGCATCCCCAGATAACAAGGATCCTGAGCGTCTGGCGTCCCCAGTCCTTTCAGGGTGGCTACCGTTGGAATACCGGTTTCTTTAGCAAAGGCGCGCAGGGCGGGAACGGCGTTCGCCATCCCTACACCGCCGCCGATGTACAATACGGGTTTCTGAGCCTTAGCCAGCATGGCGCGAGCCTGTTGTAGCGCCTCATGAGGATGATCGGCTTCATCCTCAACCGGTGTCAGATGTGCAGTGAACTCGCCGCTGGCTAACTGGATGTCTTTCGGAATATCAATCAATACTGGCCCCGGGCGACCAGAGCAGGCGATAGCAAAGGCTTCGGCCATCACCACGGGTAATTCTTCCAGCGAAGTGACCAGGAAACTATGTTTGGTGCAGGCCAGTGATAAGCCTAATACATCGATTTCCTGGAAAGCGTCAGTGCCGATCAATCCACCGGCAACCTGACCGGTAATAGCAACAACCGGCACAGAATCCATCATTGCATCAGCCAGTCCGGTAATCAGGTTAGTGGCGCCAGGCCCGGATGTGGCGATGCAAACGCCCACTTTCCCGGTCGCGCGGGCGTAACCAATGGCCGCCATTGCAGCGCCTTGTTCATGACGACACAGTAGGTGTTCTACGCCTCCGTCATAGAGAGCATCATAGACGGGCATTATCGCCCCTCCCGGATAGCCGAAAACTGTTTCGACACCCTGCCCACGCAACGCCTGAACCACCCACTGTGCACCATTCATAGTTATTTCCCCGCCTCTCGCTGGGAACAACAGCATTTTATTCTACTGTTCATCTTCTGTTCCTTTGTCGTTAATAGTTCGCCAAAAAAAAACCCCCGGACCTTTCGGTGCGGGGGTTCTTTCGAAATCAGGCTTGATTTTTAAGCCTTTCTTCCTCCGAGCGTAGCCCCGCACGGCGTGATAATAATCACGACGACGTTAATAATGACAAGGCGTAGGACTCGTAGAAGGGCTTTCATAATGATTCGGCAATTTCACTTGTTCGAAGTAATGCCTACAGAGTTATCACAGTTAGCTGGTAACGTTCAACTTTTTTCATCATTTAATTTTATGACGCAGCGCGAGATAATTAAAAAAACAGCGTGTATTCAGTCAGTAAGACAAATAATGAAATAAATTCATTACTCACGCGTCGCAATGAGTCTTAGCTGAATATTCCTTTTTTTCGGCGCAGCTTCCTCACCTTTTGCAACATTTTCATTACTGTAATATTTGCCTGGAGCGATCCCTCATAACGAAAATGAAAGCGTCGTATTGCCTGCCAGTGATATCCAGAATGTAGGGGTATAAGGAGAACGTATGTCGCTATCAGTCATATATACCCGCGCTGCCATAGGCGTTGAAGCCCCACTGGTGTCGGTAGAGGTCCATCTTAGCAACGGATTACCTGCGCTAACGCTGGTCGGGTTGCCTGAAACCACGGTAAAAGAGGCTCGTGAACGTGTACGTAGCGCAATGATCAATTGTGGATTCACGTTTCCGGCAAAGCGTATTACCGTGAATCTGGCTCCCGCCGACCTGCCTAAAGAGGGAGGCCGGTACGATTTACCGATTGCCATTGCCATTCTCGCCGCCTCAGAGCAGATATCAGCAGATAAATTAATGCAGTATGAGTTCCTGGGGGAGCTGGCCCTGACGGGTGCGCTACGGAGCGTACAGGGCGCCATTCCGGCAGCAATGGCCGCGATCGCTGACCAGCGGCAACTTATTCTTTCTACGGACAATCATCAGGATGCTGGATTAATTCATCATGGGCAAAGTCTTGTTGCGGCCAATCTGCTTGAGGTCTGCGCCTTTCTTAATGGCCAGTCGCCGTTGGAAGTTGCATATTGCCATCTGGATCAGCCTCCCGCTTCTTCAGGCGATCTTAATGAAATTATTGGACAACAGCAGGCGAAAAGAGCATTAGAAATCACTGCGGCTGGAGGCCATAATTTATTGTTGATCGGCCCGCCAGGTACGGGTAAAACAATGTTAGCTAATCGGCTAAATGGCTTGCTTCCGCCTCTTAACGATCGTGAAGCTCTGGAAAGCGCCGCTATAGCCAGCCTGGTCAGTTCCCCTCTGCTGCATCAGCAATGGCGCCAGCGCCCGTTCAGGGCACCTCACCACACCTCGTCGAGCTATGCTCTGGTCGGCGGGGGAGCCATACCAAAACCCGGTGAAATTTCGCTGGCTCATAATGGCGTGTTATTTCTGGATGAGCTTCCTGAATTTGCACGTAAAACCCTGGATGCGCTGAGAGAACCTATTGAATCAGGAAAAATCAGTCTGTCACGCGCACGGGCTAAAATCACTTATCCCGCCTGCTTTCAACTGGTTGCGGCGATGAATCCCAGCCCGACTGGACACCATAGCGGGTCGCATAGTCGTAGTACGCCTCAGCAGACACTACGCTACCTCAGCCGTCTCTCTGGCCCTTTCCTCGACCGCTTTGACCTGTCGCTTGAAGTGCCTCTTCTTCCCTCCGGTACGCTGAGCGGTAAGCGTAAGGAAAGTGAGTCCAGCGCAACCGTCCGGCAACGCGTTTTGGCAGCCCGCGAGGTTCAACTGAAACGAGCAGGCATGATTAACGGCGCTCTGGGACCAAAAGAGATCCGATGCTACTGTGAGATAGAGAGGGAAGATGCGCAATGGCTCGAAGATGTGCTCAACCATCTTGGACTCTCCGTACGCGCATGGCAACGTATCCTGAAAGTTGCCCGAACTATTGCTGATTTGGCGGGCGTGGAGAACGTACAACGCATCCATCTGAATGAAGCGCTAAGCTATAGAGGGATCGACAGATTGCTGATTAATTTACTGAAGAGTTTGGATTAGAAGCAGGAATAGTGCGTGAGGGACTTAAGGCATTTAAAATTAAAGGAAAAAGGGGCCTGAGCCCCTTTATTTTTAATCATCGCTATCCGAATAGTCTTCCACACCTTCCATCTGCGGCTTGCCGCCAGAAAGGGTATGAAAACGTTTAGGACGCTTGATACGTGTCATATACTTCGACCACACCCGCTCGGCTTCTGTCTGTGGCTCGCGCACACCGCGGCACACTTCAAGAAACAGACGCTCTTCTTCTGTCACAGGCTCACGCTTTGCCAAATCAAGCTCATTGAAAGCGTAACCATAACGCTCAAGAAGTTGAGCTTCTTTGATGGTGAAATCACCGTGACGGGAGAAACCGCGTGGGTAATGTTTGTTATCAAAAAAACGATTCGTTGTTGCGAAGCTTTCCGCCATTTTACACGCTCCTAACTCTTTTATGGCCGTGCTATTTATGGCGCGGAGTATTAGATAGGCTTGACAGAGTGTAAAACAAAACATTTAAATCATAACGACAAATGTTTTTTAGGAGATGGATGTGGATACGGAATTATTGAAGACCTTTCTGGAGGTGAGTAGAACGCGCCACTTCGGACGTGCTGCTGAAGCGCTCTATCTCACGCAATCAGCCGTCAGTTTTCGCATCAGGCAGCTCGAAAATCAGCTGGGCGTAAATTTGTTCACCCGACATCGTAATAACATCAGGCTAACGTCTGCAGGAGAACGGTTATTACCCTATGCTGAAAGCCTGATGAGTACATGGATGATGGCGAAAAAAGAGGTATCGCACACTCAGCAGCACCACGAACTGTCAATCGGAGCCAGTGCATCACTCTGGGAGGCTTACCTCACACCATGGCTACAGACGCTGTATGAAAGCCGTGAGAATCTCCATCTGGAGGCCCGTGTCGCTCAGCGTCATTTGCTGGTTAAACAGTTACATGAACGCCAGCTGGATCTCCTGATCACCACCGAAGCCCCTAAGATGGATGAGTTAACCAGCCAGCAAATTGGGCATATTTCATTAACGCTGTACCGTTCGCGAAAATCAGATAAACGCGAGAAATATGATTACATCAAACTGGAATGGGGAGCCGATTTTCATCAGCACGAAAGCTATCTTGCGGGGGCTGACGATGTACCTGTATTAACTACAACTTCGGCGCACCTTACCCGCCAGTTGCTGCATACCACGGGTGCCTGTGCCTTTTTGCCCGACATCTGGCACAGCGAATATCCTGATTTGCTGGTTATTCCTGATACGCCTGTCGCTATGCGTCCGTTATACGGTGTCTGGTTACAGAACAGCGATCAGCAAAATCATATACGCCAGCTGCTGAAATTCCCGGTTAATACGTCTTGATTGTGAGCATTTAAGATAAAAAATGGTCAGTCGGCTGGCCATTTTCTGGTCAGAACTGGAAAAAAGAGAGGAAAATCGAGGGAGAAAGGTATTTTAAGGACAAAAAAAATCCTTTGCCGAAGCAAAGGATTATTTTAAATGGCAGGGGCGGAGAGACTCGAACTCCCAACACCCGGTTTTGGAGACCGGTGCTCTACCAATTGAACTACGCCCCTAAAAGGGTGGCGGAACGGACGGGGCTCGAACCCGCGACCCCCTGCGTGACAGGCAGGTATTCTAACCAACTGAACTACCGCTCCACCGATTCGGTACTGAACTCAGAATGTTGCTTCTGATATCAGGTATTTCGCCCTTTCCACGTCACTGGAAGGTCATGACCACATAATTGGTCTAATTTGATGCCTGGCAGTTCCCTACTCTCGCATGGGGAGACCCCACACTACCATCGGCGCTACGGCGTTTCACTTCTGAGTTCGGCATGGGGTCAGGTGGGACCACCGCGCTAAAGCCGCCAGGCAAATTCTGTTATTCACGCCGCCATAAAGGCCGCGCAAATTTATCCGGTTAACAAGCTGAAAATCTTTGCGTCTCTCAACGCTACCAGAACGCTTCTGGCGTTGTAAGGTTAAGCCTCACGGGTCATTAGTACCGGTTAGCTCAACGCATCGCTGCGCTTACACACCCGGCCTATCAACGTCGTAGTCTTCAACGTCCCTTCAGGTGGCTTAAAGCCACAGGGAGAACTCATCTCGAGGCAAGTTTCGCGCTTAGATGCTTTCAGCGCTTATCTTTTCCGCACTTAGCTACCGGGCAGTGCCATTGGCATGACAACCCGAACACCAGTGGTGCGTTCACTCCGGTCCTCTCGTACTAGGAGCAACCCCTCTCAATTCTCCAGCGCCCACGGCAGATAGGGACCGAACTGTCTCACGACGTTCTAAACCCAGCTCGCGTACCACTTTAAACGGCGAACAGCCGTACCCTTGGGACCTACTTCAGCCCCAGGATGTGATGAGCCGACATCGAGGTGCCAAACACCGCCGTCGATATGAACTCTTGGGCGGTATCAGCCTGTTATCCCCGGAGTACCTTTTATCCGTTGAGCGATGGCCCTTCCATTCAGAACCACCGGATCACTATGACCTGCTTTCGCACCTGCTCGAGCCGTCACTCTCGCAGTCAAGCCAGCTTATGCCATTGCACTAACCTCACGATGTCCGACCGTGATTAGCTGACCTTCGTGCTCCTCCGTTACTCTTTGGGAGGAGACCGCCCCAGTCAAACTACCCACCAGACACTGTCCCCACGCCGGATTACGGCGCCAGGTTAGAACATCAAACGTTAAAGGGTGGTATTTCAAGGTTGGCTCCACGCAGACTGGCGTCCACGCTTCAAAGCCTCCCACCTATCCTACACATCAAGGCTCAATGTTCAGTGTCAAGCTGTAGTAAAGGTTCACGGGGTCTTTCCGTCTTGCCGCGGGTACACTGCATCTTCACAGCGAGTTCAATTTCACTGAGTCTCGGGTGGAGACAGCCTGGCCATCATTACGCCATTCGTGCAGGTCGGAACTTACCCGACAAGGAATTTCGCTACCTTAGGACCGTTATAGTTACGGCCGCCGTTTACCGGGGCTTCGATCAAGAGCTTCTCCTTACGGATAACCCCATCAATTAACCTTCCGGCACCGGGCAGGCGTCACACCGTATACGTCCACTTTCGTGTTTGCACAGTGCTGTGTTTTTAATAAACAGTTGCAGCCAGCTGGTATCTTCGACTGGCTTCAGCTCCGGGAGCAAGTCCCTTCACCTACGCGCCAGCGTGCCTTCTCCCGAAGTTACGGCACCATTTTGCCTAGTTCCTTCACCCGAGTTCTCTCAAGCGCCTTGGTATTCTCTACCTGACCACCTGTGTCGGTTTGGGGTACGATTCTGTGTTACCTGATGCTTAGAGGCTTTTCCTGGAAGCAGGGCATTTGTTACTTCAGCACCGTAGTGCCTCGTCATCACGCCTCAGCCTTAAAGAGTTCCGGATTTGCCTGGAACTCAAGCCTACACGCTTAAACCGGGACAACCGTCGCCCGGCCAACATAGCCTTCTCCGTCCCCCCTTCGCAGTAACACCGAGTACAGGAATATTAACCTGTTTCCCATCGACTACGCCTTTCGGCCTCGCCTTAGGGGTCGACTCACCCTGCCCCGATTAACGTTGGACAGGAACCCTTGGTCTTCCGGCGAGCGGGCTTTTCACCCGCTTTATCGTTACTTATGTCAGCATTCGCACTTCTGATACCTCCAGCAGACCTCACAGTCCACCTTCGACGGCTTACAGAACGCTCCCCTACCCAACAACGCATACGCGTCGCTGCCGCAGCTTCGGTGCATGGTTTAGCCCCGTTACATCTTCCGCGCAGGCCGACTCGACCAGTGAGCTATTACGCTTTCTTTAAATGATGGCTGCTTCTAAGCCAACATCCTGGCTGTCTGTGCCTTCCCACATCGTTTCCCACTTAACCATGACTTTGGGACCTTAGCTGGCGGTCTGGGTTGTTTCCCTCTTCACGACGGACGTTAGCACCCGCCGTGTGTCTCCCGTGATAACATTCTTCGGTATTCGCAGTTTGCATCGGGTTGGTAAGCCGGGATGGCCCCCTAGCCGAAACAGTGCTCTACCCCCGAAGATGAGTTCACGAGGCGCTACCTAAATAGCTTTCGGGGAGAACCAGCTATCTCCCGGTTTGATTGGCCTTTCACCCCCAGCCACAAGTCATCCGCTAATTTTTCAACATTAGTCGGTTCGGTCCTCCAGTTAGTGTTACCCAACCTTCAACCTGCCCATGGCTAGATCACCGGGTTTCGGGTCTATACCCTGCAACTTAACGCCCAGTTAAGACTCGGTTTCCCTGCGGCTCCCCTATACGGTTAACCTTGCTACAGAATATAAGTCGCTGACCCATTATACAAAAGGTACGCAGTCACCCTGATAAATCAAGGCTCCCACTGCTTGTACGTACACGGTTTCAGGTTCTGTTTCACTCCCCTCGCCGGGGTTCTTTTCGCCTTTCCCTCACGGTACTGGTTCACTATCGGTCAGTCAGGAGTATTTAGCCTTGGAGGATGGTCCCCCCATATTCAGACAGGATATCACGTGTCCCGCCCTACTCATCGAACTCACAGTAAGTGCATTTTTGTGTACGGGAGTATCACCCTGTACCCTGCGACTTTCCAGACGCTTCCACTAATGCACAAACTGATTCAGGTTCTGGGCTGTTCCCCGTTCGCTCGCCGCTACTGGGGGAATCTCGGTTGATTTCTTTTCCTCTGGGTACTTAGATGTTTCAGTTCCCCAGGTTCGCCTCGCAACACTATGTATTCATGTTGCGATGATGCACCGTAGTGCACCGGGTTTCCCCATTCGGGTATCGTCGGTTGTTGCGGTTCATATCACCTTACCGACGCTTATCGCAGATTAGCACGCCCTTCATCGCCTCTGACTGCCAGGGCATCCACCGTGTACGCTTAGTCACTTAACCTCACAACCCACAAGCGTCCCGAAAGACACTGCTGTTGTAAGCATTTGAGAGACTCGAACACATCGTTTTGTTTACCCTTATTACGGAGGATAAACACGACGTGTCGTTTCAATTTTCAGCTTGTTCCGGATTGTTAAAGAGCAAATATCTCAAACGTGACTCACCTTACGGTAAAATCAGTTTTGAGATAGTTCAGTAAACTGCATGGTGGAGCTAAGCGGGATCGAACCGCTGACCTCCTGCGTGCAAGGCAGGCGCTCTCCCAGCTGAGCTATAGCCCCATACAGTTACTGCAGAGACCGTCTACTACTACTCAACCTTTCTCTTTTAAGGGAGAAACGTAATTCGTGCTCAGGCAAGGCATGTTTTCGCGCCGCATAGTTCACTATGCAAGCCGGAAACATAACGCCGCATGAGTGCGAATTTGGTAGGCCTGAGTGGACTTGAACCACCGACCTCACCCTTATCAGGGGTGCGCTCTAACCACCTGAGCTACAAGCCTGTAGAGGTTTTTTCTGCTCGTTACTTTTCTATCAGACAATCTGTGTGAGCACTACGCGGGAAAGTATCTTCAGGTAAGGAGGTGATCCAACCGCAGGTTCCCCTACGGTTACCTTGTTACGACTTCACCCCAGTCATGAATCACAAAGTGGTAAGCGCCCTCCCGAAGGTTAAGCTACCTACTTCTTTTGCAACCCACTCCCATGGTGTGACGGGCGGTGTGTACAAGGCCCGGGAACGTATTCACCGTGGCATTCTGATCCACGATTACTAGCGATTCCGACTTCACGGAGTCGAGTTGCAGACTCCGATCCGGACTACGACGCACTTTATGAGGTCCGCTTGCTCTCGCGAGGTCGCTTCTCTTTGTATGCGCCATTGTAGCACGTGTGTAGCCCTACTCGTAAGGGCCATGATGACTTGACGTCATCCCCACCTTCCTCCGGTTTATCACCGGCAGTCTCCTTTGAGTTCCCACCATTACGTGCTGGCAACAAAGGATAAGGGTTGCGCTCGTTGCGGGACTTAACCCAACATTTCACAACACGAGCTGACGACAGCCATGCAGCACCTGTCTCACGGTTCCCGAAGGCACTAAGGCATCTCTGCCAAATTCCGTGGATGTCAAGAGTAGGTAAGGTTCTTCGCGTTGCATCGAATTAAACCACATGCTCCACCGCTTGTGCGGGCCCCCGTCAATTCATTTGAGTTTTAACCTTGCGGCCGTACTCCCCAGGCGGTCGACTTAACGCGTTAGCTCCGGAAGCCACTCCTCAAGGGAACAACCTCCAAGTCGACATCGTTTACGGCGTGGACTACCAGGGTATCTAATCCTGTTTGCTCCCCACGCTTTCGCACCTGAGCGTCAGTCTTTGTCCAGGGGGCCGCCTTCGCCACCGGTATTCCTCCAGATCTCTACGCATTTCACCGCTACACCTGGAATTCTACCCCCCTCTACAAGACTCTAGCCTGCCAGTTTCAAATGCAGTTCCCAGGTTAAGCCCGGGGATTTCACATCTGACTTGACAGACCGCCTGCGTGCGCTTTACGCCCAGTAATTCCGATTAACGCTTGCACCCTCCGTATTACCGCGGCTGCTGGCACGGAGTTAGCCGGTGCTTCTTCTGCGGGTAACGTCAATCGACAAGGTTATTAACCTTATCGCCTTCCTCCCCGCTGAAAGTACTTTACAACCCGAAGGCCTTCTTCATACACGCGGCATGGCTGCATCAGGCTTGCGCCCATTGTGCAATATTCCCCACTGCTGCCTCCCGTAGGAGTCTGGACCGTGTCTCAGTTCCAGTGTGGCTGGTCATCCTCTCAGACCAGCTAGGGATCGTCGCCTAGGTGAGCCATTACCCCACCTACTAGCTAATCCCATCTGGGTTCATCTGACAGCGAGAGGCCCGAAGGTCCCCCTCTTTGCTCTTGCGAGGTTATGCGGTATTAGCTACCGTTTCCAGTAGTTATCCCCCTCTGTCAGGCAGATCCCCAGACATTACTCACCCGTCCGCCACTCGTCACCCAAGAGCAAGCTCTCTGTGCTACCGTTCGACTTGCATGTGTTAGGCCTGCCGCCAGCGTTCAATCTGAGCCATGATCAAACTCTTCAATTAAAAGTTCGATTTGCTGCAACACGTGCAGCGATGCTCAAGTGTAAAACGTCATAATGAATTTTCATTATGTGTTCACTCTTAAGACTTGATATTTTTTGACACCCGAAGGTGTCTTGATATCAATCCTGCGAGTGCCCACACAGATTGTCTGATAAATTGTTAAAGAGCAGTGCCACATATTCTCTGTGGCGCGGGGTGCAGATATTACGCTTTCCCGCTGAAGAGTCAAGGATTTTCTCACTTTTCTCTTCCTGACCCGGCGACCTGTAAGTCGTTGTTCCGTGTCAGTGGAGGCGCAGTATAGGGATTTTCTGCAGGCTGACAACCCCTAATTGCAAAAAACTTTTCAACCGCTGTTTTTTTACTCAAAAACGACTCAAAGAGGCAATTTTTCCAGCCTTTCGAAGCCATAACGCTGTAAAACGGGCATTAATTGTACTGTTTGTTCAGTTCTTTCAAGACAAAAAGCGATATTACTTTCTGTAGAAGTGGCTACCGGAGACTCATGCTCCAGCAGCCAGGCCGTTCTTCGTGCAATTGCCGCCCCGGAATCCACCAAACGGGTGCCTTCTGGCAAGACCTGTTGCAGCTCTTCGTTTAACAAAGGAAAGTGGGTACAGCCGAGCACCACGGTATCAGGAGGCTCTTTCATGCGAAGCCAGGGCTGTAGAATCCGTTTCACCTCTTCCAGTGGAACAGGTTGGCCCTGTAATTTGGCTTCTGCCAGTTCTACCAGTTCAGCCGAGCCCAACATTTCTGTTTTACATTCGCGGGCGAATCTCGCCACCAGCTCATGAGTATAAGGACGCTTTACGGTGCCACGGGTCGCCAGTAGCCCGACAATACCGTTACGTGTCAAACGTGCGGCAGGTTTAATAGCAGGAACAACGCCGACAACGGGGAAGTTAAAACGCTCACGTAATGCAGGGAGAGTAACTGTACTGGCAGAGTTACAGGCAATAACGACCAGCGCCAACGGATAACGATGGCTTACCGCAGTCACAATCTCTACTACACGTTCAACAATGAATTCTTCTGTTTTCTCACCATAAGGAAAGGCGACATTATCGAAGGTGTAGATATAGTGCAGATCCGGCAGCAGCTGCCGGATTTCATCATAGACAGAAAGCCCACCAACGCCGGAGTCAAAAACCAGCACGGTGGGGCGTTCTTTAGAAGGTGTAGCTGCCGCTGAGGTAGTACTCTCGTCCTGGAGTTTGATAGCCATAAACTGTCTCGTAATCTTTATCGAACAGGTTGGCAATTCTACCACGAACAGTTAGCTGGGATGTGACCGGATACGAAACCGCGAGATCCCACAGGCTTACGCCGCCAAGCTTAACGGTGCGCGTAGTATAAGAAGAGTTGTAATCTTTATCGTAGCGCTCACCGAGATACTGATAGCTGAGCGACCAGTCAAGATCGTAGACCGTGTAATCCAACTGGTATTTGACCTGCTGCTTCGCGCGACGTACCAGAATTTCGTTAGTGTTAGCATTTCGCGGATCAAGGTAATCGTAAGAAACGGTATGGCTTACCGGCCCGGTTTCAAATGAGGCGGTTGCTTCAACGCCTTTAATACGCGCTTTACTGATATTGTAATAACGGTAAGTTGTTGGATCGCTGTCGATTAAATCATCAATGTCGTTACGGTAACCTGAAAGGCGCCAGTTAACCGGGCCGCTCAGCCCTTCAAAGCCCCCTTCCCACTGTTTACTTTTTTCCGGGTCGAGATCGCGGTTGCCATAAGTCGCACTATATACCTGGCTCAGGTTAGGCGCTTTAAAGGCTGTGCCGTAAGAAGCGAACACGCTGTAACCGTCAACGAATTCCCAGGATGCGCTGGTCTGCCAGGTATTGTGCCAGCCAAAAGTATTGTTATCGTCTCCACGCACCGCGCCTTCCAGCGTCACCTCACCCAGTTTCTGCTGCGCAGTGGCATAAATACCCGTATTGTGCTGCTGCTGGCCTTCACTGACGTAATTGGTATTCGGTTCAGAGGTCTGCTTTTGCCAGTCAACGCCAGCGCTGACCGTACCGTTACCCAGCGCAACAGTATTACCCCATTGCAGATTGTATTGTTCTACATCATCCAGCGTCGCCGGATCGGCATAGCGGCCCAGGCGGGGATCATAGTTATAATCTTTCGTATGGCTGTAGCTGGCAATCAGCTGAGTAGAGTAGATGTCACGATTGAAACGCAGGCCGGTATCCCAGGTCTGGCTGTAGAGCTGACGAGTGTCGACCAGCGCTCCGGGCACAGAGAAACTCGGCGTGCTGTCATAAGCAGTGCGGTTGTCGTAGCCATAACCGCGAACAAAACCGCTAAACTCATCATTAAACTGATGCTCAATCATGCCGTAGAGCGTCTTACTCATAAATCCGTCGCGATCTTTCTGAGCGGCATCACCGTAGACATCTGGCAGGTTAGCAACGGCGTCAAAGCCGTGCGTATAGGTATAGTTACCCGCCAGAGTGACGCGCGTATCTTTACCCAGCATCTGCTGAGTAGAACCGTCATAGCTTTGATAGCCATTAGATCCCATCCCTGCCGTTAGCGTCGTACCCGGCTTATCGCGTCCGGTAATAATGTTAACCACGCCACCAATCGCATCGGAACCATATACTGCCGAACGCGCACCACGGACGTACTCAATACGCTGTACCAGTGAAATCGGAATTTGGCTGAGATCGGAAGAGCCGCTGATACCGGCCTGGTTCAGACGGATACCATCAATCAGCACCAGCACATGGCTGGCATTGCTGCCGCGAATAAACAGTGAGGTTTGCTGACCCAGACCACCGGTCTGAGCGATATTCACACCCGGTAAACGACGCATCACGTCAGCCACGCTTTTTGACTGCCAGCGGTCGATCTCTTCGCGAGTGACAACAGTCGTGGGTGCCAGCACGGAAGAGACGGGTTGAGCGAAACGGTTAGCGGTGGTCACCAGCGTTTCACTATTTTGTGCAAAGCCGTTTTGCGCCCAGAGAGAGATTGCCGTTGCGCTAAATGCCAACAGCTTAGGTTTAGTTATCATTATGACTAGCATCCAAAAAGTCTTGCAGGATGCCGCAGCAGACGATCGATAGCACGCGATGATCGTAAGAAGTGCGACGTTACCCCGGCAGGTCTTCGGGCTCGGAATCATTAAATGGTGAAGACTTCCCATCAAAAGACAGTGTCTGACATCCACCACGACATTCCACACCGCTGCGCGTCAGCTCCAGCTTGGTACTGGATTCCCTTTTAACTTATTGCAAGGCCGGGTTCGCATCTTATGTTCAAAAATTATAGAAATCCAGGCATCTCAACAGGCAAAACCCGCCTGTCGAGCACAACGCTGGACATTGAGTGACGGATGCCTACAATCGCAGGGCTTTGAAGGCCCTTTAACCCAGGAAAGACCATGACCCCCGAACAGCTGCCGATCGAACAATATGATGCCCAACTGGAGGAGAAAGTCGTCCGTTTGCAAACGCTGATGACCCCTTTTACGACGATGGACGTCGAAGTGTTTCGCTCGCCAGTCAGCCACTATCGTATGCGGGCTGAGTTCCGGATCTGGCACGATGGCGACGACCTTTACCACATTATTTTTGACCAGCAGACTCGCCAGCGTATTCGCGTTGACAGCTTCCCCGCGGCCAGCGAGTTAATCAACAGCCTGATGCCAAAGCTGATGGACGCCATTCGCGACAATCGCGCCCTGCGTTTTAAGCTGTTCCAGATCGACTATCTTTCGACAATGAGCAATCAGATTGTGGTGTCGATGCTTTATCACCGTGCGCTGACAGACGAGTGGCAGCAGGCTGCCGTTGCGCTGCGTGATGAGCTACGCGCTCAGGGCTTTGACCTGCATTTGATTGGCCGCGCCACCAAAACGAAAATCTGTCTGGATCGCGACTACGTTGACGAATGCCTGCCGGTGGCGGGCAAAGAGATTGTTTACCGTCAGGTAGAAAATAGCTTTACCCAGCCAAATGCCGCCATGAATATTCAGATGCTGGAGTGGGCGCTGAACGTCACAAAAGGGTCCAGCGGGGATTTGCTGGAGCTGTACTGCGGTAACGGTAACTTTTCTTTAGCGCTGGCGCGCAATTTCAACCGCGTATTGGCGACAGAGATTGCCAAGCCGTCGGTGGCTTCGGCGCAATACAATATTGCGGTTAACAACATTGAGAACGTGCAAATTATCCGCATGGCGGCCGAAGAGTTTACTCAGGCGATGAACGGCACCCGAACGTTTAATCGTCTGGAAGGCATCGATCTCAGCAGCTATCAGTGCGAAACGATTTTTGTCGATCCACCGCGCAGCGGTCTGGATGAAGAGACGGTGAAGATGGTGCAGGCATATCCGCGCATTCTTTATATCTCCTGCAACCCGGAAACCCTGTGCGACAACCTGGCAACGCTGTCAGAAACGCATGATGTATCGCGTCTGGCGCTGTTTGACCAGTTCCCCTACACGCATCATATGGAATGCGGCGTTCTGCTTACGCGACGTTAACAGAATAAAGGGCGACATCAGGTCGCCCTTATTTTTACCCGCCTCTGCGTGAGCGCAGCTTCAGGCCAATCCAGAATACCAACGCAACCATCAATATAGTCTGCACAAAGTTCGAGCCGATATCAGGATATTCTGCCCGTACAATTGCGCTGTACACTAAAATTCCCAGCAGGAAAAATGCGGCGGCAATGGAAGGCATGCCGTCCGGCATCGCGCGGTTAAGATAGCGTTGATGCAAACACCAGGCAGAAAGACCCAGTGCAATAAGCGGGAAAACAGAAAACGGCACAAGAGAGCTGAATAATACCGTAAACGATCCGTTAATCGATAACCCGGTAAGAAATGCCAGCAGCAGCGTACCCTTGTCCCGGCCAGTCGCTAAACTCATGTCTAATCACCTTCAATCATGGGATTCCAGCGTGACCGCCAGCCTCTCCTGTTCACGTCGATACCAGTAATAAGCCCCTTTCGAAATCATCCGTAGCTGCAACACCAGCCGTTCTTCCAGCTGGCGGCGCTGTTCAAAATCAATATCCAGCGCTTCTGCTCCGGCGTTAAAGACGATGATCACCATCGCCTCCGCCTGCGCTTCAGTAAAACTGCGCGGCATCCGGTTTTCAATCTCAAGGTAATCCGCCAGTTCGGCGATAAAATGTTGGATTTCGCGGGCAACCGCAGCACGAAAAGCGGCTGAGGTGCCAGAACGCTCCCGCAGCAACAGGCGGAAAGCATTAGGGTTATTGCCGATAAACTCCATAAAGGTGGAAACGGAGGTACGGATGACGCTGCCGCCTTTGGCAATACGCTGACGCGCCTGGCGCATCAGCTGGCGCAGCATCAGACCACTTTCGTCCACCATTGTGAGCCCTAACTCATCTACATCACGAAAGTGACGATAAAATGATGTCGGCGCGATCCCCGCTTCCCGGGCAACTTCTCTCAGGCTCAGACTGGCAAAGCTTCGCTCAGCACTTAATTGACTAAATGCCGCTTCGATCAGCGAACGTCGCGTCCGTTCTTTTTGCTGTGCTCTGACGCCCATGTTTGTGCCTGTTTTACTTGCCAGGCTGGCACTATATCAAAAATTTCAGCGTACAGTGGCATCTAGTTTGTGACCGCCTGTTAACTCTGGATTTGACAAATAATGGCAAAAAAAGCGGTCTGAATTGGGAAGTGGCTCACAAGATGTTAGAATAAAGTTGAAAATTTGTATAAAAAAATGGGACGTATTGGTATGCAACAGTCTTATGATTACGACGCCATTGTGATTGGTTCCGGCCCGGGCGGCGAAGGCGCAGCGATGGGCCTGGTGAAACAAGGCGCCCGTATTGCGGTAATCGAGCGCTATCACAATATTGGCGGCGGTTGTACGCATTGGGGAACTATCCCCTCCAAAGCACTTCGCCATGCCGTCAGCCGCATTATCGAATTCAATCAGAATCCGCTTTACAGCGATCATACGCGCCTTCTGCGATCTTCCTTCGCCGATATTCTAAACCACACGGAAAATGTGATCAGCCAGCAAACGCGCATGCGTCAGGGCTTTTATGAGCGCAACCGCTGTGAACTGTTTCAGGGCGATGCACGCTTCGTTGATGCGAATACCATCGAAATTATCAGCCCCGATGGCACCACTGAGCGCCTGACGGCTGAAAAGTTTGTGATTGCCTGCGGATCAAGACCTTATCACCCTGCTGATGTTGATTTTACCCATCCCCGCGTTTATGACAGCGATTCTATTCTTAACCTGCACCACGAGCCGGGCCACGTCATTATTTATGGCGCAGGGGTCATTGGCTGTGAATACGCGTCTATTTTCCGTGGACTGAACGTAAAAGTTGACCTGATCAACACCCGCGACCACCTGCTGGCATTTCTCGATCAGGAGATCTCAGATTCGCTCTCTTATCACTTCTGGAACAGCGGCGTGGTTATTCGCCATAACGAAGAATTTGAGAAGATTGAAGGGGTCAGCGATGGCGTGATCATGCATCTCAAATCCGGTAAGAAAGTGAAGGCGGACTGCCTGCTCTACGCGAATGGCCGTACCGGTAACACTGATGCACTGGGGCTGGAAAACGTTGGGCTGGAAGCGGATGGTCGTGGCCTGTTGAAAGTCAACAGCATGTATCAGACCGCGCAGCCACACATCTATGCAGTAGGCGATGTCATCGGTTATCCAAGTCTGGCATCAGCTGCTTATGACCAGGGCCGTATTGCCGCCCAGGCGCTGATTAAAGGCGAAGCGAACGCGCATCTGATCGAGGATATTCCTACCGGCATTTATACCATTCCGGAAATCAGCTCCGTGGGCAAAACCGAACAGCAGCTGACCGCGTTGAAAGTGCCTTATGAAGTGGGTCGGGCGCAGTTTAAACATCTGGCAAGAGCGCAAATTGTCGGGATGAACGTGGGTAGCCTGAAGATCCTGTTCCACCGCGATACCAAAGAGATCCTGGGGATCCATTGCTTTGGTGAGCGTGCGGCGGAGATCATTCATATCGGTCAGGCCATCATGGAACAGAAAAACGGGGGCAACACGATCGAATACTTCGTAAATACCACCTTTAACTATCCAACGATGGCCGAAGCCTATCGTGTGGCGGCGCTAAATGGCTTAAACCGCCTGTTTTAACGTTGAGCCCATATAGTCCTGCATATGGACGCGGATTGCCTCTGCCAGCTGCTCATAGCGACCGCGCAGTGGCGATCCCGGTCGGTAAACCAGCGCGATAGTGCGCTGGGGTTCCGGCTTGTAGCACGGCAGATAGCAAACGCCATCACGGACGCGCTCTTTCGGCACGGCCAACGCAGGCAGTAAAGTGATCCCGCTGCCCGCCGCGACCATATTGCGCAGCGTTTCCAGACTGGTTGCGCGGAAGTGGGTATCTTCATCTGCACCGGCCTGGAAGCAGAAGCCCATCGCCTGGTCACGCAGGCAGTGTCCATCTTCCAGCATCAGCAGCTTCTCGCCGGCAAGATCGGACATCGGCACACGATCGCGGTCATGCCATGGGTGATCCTGATAGATCGCCAGCTTCATCGGCTCATCAAACAACGGCACCTCGATAAAAGCCTCAGACTCTTTAACCAGTGCAAGGATCGCGCAATCGAGCTTGCCGCTGTCCAGCTGGGCCAGCAGCTGTTGCGTCTGAGCTTCATGCAGGTACATCTCAAGCTTAGGGAAAGTCTGGTGCAGCGTAGGAATGATCTGCGGCAACAAATAGGGCCCGACTGTTGGGATCAGCCCAATGTGTAACGGCCCGGACATTGCCTCACCCTGCTGGCTGGCCATCTCTTTCAGCACTTTCACTTCACGCAGCACGGTGCGCGCCTGGTCCACCAGCAGCAGACCCGCCTGCGTGAACAGCACTTTACGGCTGGTGCGCTCCAACAGCATGACGCCCAGCTCATCTTCCAGCTTACGGATTTGGCCGCTCAGCGTTGGCTGGCTAACATGACAGGCATCGGCTGCACGTCGAAAATGACGGTGTTCAGCCAGCGCAACCAGGTATTCAAGATCACGAATATTCATCTCATTCCTCCGAACCACGATAGTTCGTGGCGATAGATAGAATAGCAATCAACGATTATCCCTATCAAGCTCGAATAGTAATAATGTCCCCCGTTCGAGAAACGAATCACTTTTTACCCCTAATCAAGAGGTAGTTTATGTTTGCAAGTCAGGAAGGTAAGTCAGTCCCGCAGGTCACTTTTCATACGCGTCAGGGCGACAGCTGGGTAGACGTCACGACTGATGAGCTGTTTAAAGACAAAACTGTCATCGTGTTTTCTTTGCCGGGCGCATTTACCCCAACGTGTTCGTCAAGCCACCTGCCTCGTTATAACGAGCTGTCTGACGTTTTCAAAAAACACGGTGTAGATAATATTCTTTGCGTGTCGGTCAACGACACCTTCGTGATGAACGCCTGGAAAGCCGATCAGCGCGCCGAAAACATCACCTTTATTCCAGATGGTAACGGCGATTTCAGCCGTGGTATGGAAATGCTGGTAGAGAAGGCCGATCTGGGCTTTGGTCCACGTTCATGGCGTTATTCCATGCTGGTACGTAACGGCGTGGTGGAAAAAATGTTTGTAGAACCGAACAAGCCGGGCGACCCGTTTGAAGTGTCCGATGCGGATACAATGCTGCGCTATCTGGCACCAGAATTTAAGGTGCAGGAATCCGTTTCGCTGTTCACCAAGCCTGGCTGTCCGTTCTGCGCTAAAGCCAAACAGCTGCTGCTGGATCGCGGTATTCAGTACGAAGAGATTGTGCTGGGTCAGGATGCGACGACCGTTAGCCTGCGTGCCGTAACCGGCCGCGCGACGGTGCCACAGGTCTTTATCGGTGGACGTCATATTGGCGGTAGTGATGATTTAGAGCAGTTCTTCGCGGCTTAACTTATTAAGCAGGCGGGCAGCGCCACGGCTGCCATCCTCTTATGTGCTAAAAAATCAATAATAAGTCGAAACTTGTTTGGCGGCCGGATGGCCGCCTTTTTTCGATCAAACCAAACGGTTTTTGGCGTCGGTAATCGCCAGAGCAACCTGATGAGGCGAAACGCCACCTTTGGCATTACGCTTGTCCAGGCAGGATTGCAGCGACAGAATCGGGTAGACATCGTCGCCAATTACGCTGCTGTATTGCTGGAGTTCGCTCAGTTTCAGCGCTTCCAGCGCCACGCCTTTCGCGATAGCCGCAACGACCACTTCGCCCACGATATGGTGCGCTTCACGGAAAGGCACGCCCTTCGCGACCAGATAATCAGCCAGTTCGGTGGCGTTAGCATAGCCCTGTTCCGCCGCTTCCTGACAGCGTGGACGTTTCACCTGAATACCATCCAGCACCAGCGCGGCCATATGCAGGCAGTCTGACCAGGTATCCAACGCGTCGAACAGGCCTTCTTTGTCTTCCTGCATGTCTTTGTTATAAGCCAGCGGCAGACCTTTCAGCGTCATCATCATGCCGGTTAACGCGCCCTGTACGCGGCCGCACTTACCACGGATCAGCTCCAGCGCATCCGGGTTTTTCTTCTGTGGCATCAGGGAAGAACCGGACGTCACGCGGTCTGAAAGCTCAACAAAACCCGACTCACCGGTATTGAAGAAGATGAGATCTTCGGCGAAACGGGAAAGATGCACCATACCGATAGACGCATCGGATAACAGCTCCAGCACGTGGTCACGGTCAGAAACCGTATCCAGACTGTTGCGCGTCGCGGAAGCAAAGCCTAACCAGCCTGCCAGCTGCTCACGATCGATTTCATAGGCTGTTCCCGCCAGTGCGCCGCAGCCCAGCGGGCTGACGTCCAGACGCTTCAATGAATCTTGTAAGCGACTTTCATCACGCGCCAGCATTTCAACGTAGGCCAGACACCAGTGGGCAAACGTCACCGGCTGAGCGCGTTGTAAATGGGTATAGCCCGGCATCACCGCATCCTGATTCGCTTCTGCGGTAGCGACCAGCGCCTGCTGTAGCTGACGGGTGGCGATAAGCAGTTCGCTAACCTGTGCTTTACACCACAGCTTCAGGTCGGTAGCAACCTGATCGTTACGGCTGCGGCCGGTGTGCAGCTTTTTGCCCAGCGCGCCGACTTTCTCAATCAGGCGGCCTTCCACGTAGCTGTGAATATCTTCAGCGTCGCTTTGCAGAATCTGCTCCGGGTTGGCGCGGACTTCTTCCAGCAGCACATTGAGTGCTTCTTCCAGCTGCTGCTGTTCATCTGCTGTCAGAACATTGACCGTCACCAGGGCTTTGGACCAGGCCACGGAGCCGACGATGTCCTGCTCTGCCAGACGATAGTCAAAGCGCAGCGAGTCATTAAATAGTTTGAAACGTTGATCTGCTGCCTGAGTAAACCGTCCACCCCAAAGTGCCATGTCAGTGCTCCATTAAATTCGTTGAGTCATTCTAATCAAGGGCGGAGCATCTCCGCCCTTACAAACTTACTTCTTCTCGTTCAGCGCGCGAATGCGTGAAGAAAGCGAGAACAGACGGATAAAGCCGCCCGCGTGGCTGTGGTCGTACACTTCATCTTCGCCGAAGGTGGCAAACTCTTCTGAATACAGGCTGTTAGCGGATTTCTTCTGAATCGCCGTTACCTGACCTTTGTAGAGTTGCAGCACCACTTCGCCATTCACCTCTTCAGCCAGTGACTCGGCAGCAGCCTGGATTGATTTACGCAGCGGTGCAAACCAGCGACCGTCGTAAACCACATAAGACATTTCGTGGCCCAGCTGCTCGCGCCATTTGAAGCTGTCACGATCCAGAACCAGCTGCTCAACGGCACGCAGCGCGTTAACCATGATGGTGCCGCCAGGGGTTTCGTAGCAGCCGCGAGATTTGATGCCAACCAGACGGTTTTCGACGATATCGATACGGCCCACGCCATGTTTGGCACCCAGCACGTTCAGTTTTTCCAGACACTGGAACGGACTTAATGCTTCGCCGTTAACGGCAACAACGCGGCCTTTCTCAACGGCCACAGTAACCTGCTCAGGCTGGTCCGGCGCTTCCAGCGGATCAACGGTCCATACCCAGCAATCTTTGTTCGGTGCATTCCACGGGCTTTCCAGCACGCCGCCTTCGGTAGAAATATGCCAGGCGTTTTCATCACGGCTGTAGATTTTTTCCAGAGAAGCGGTAGTCGGGATATTACGCTCTTTCAGGTAATCCAGCAGGGCTTCACGGGAACGCAGGTTCCACTCACGCCATGGCGCAACAACTTTCAGCTGTGGAGCCAATGCGGTGTAGGTTGTTTCGAAACGAACCTGGTCGTTACCTTTACCGGTTGCCCCGTGGCACAGCGCGTCTGCGCCGACCTTCAGCGCCAGCTCAACCTGCGCTTTAGCAATGATTGGACGCGCCATTGAGGTGCCCAGCAGGTAAGTGCCTTCATACAGCGCACCGGTTTGCAGCACGGGATAAACGTAGTCGCTGATAAACTCTTCACGCAGGTCAACAACGTGACATTCTGAAGCGCCAGACTGCAATGCTTTCTGCTCAACACCTTCCAGATCGCCACGCTCCTGACCGATATCCGCCACAAACGCGACCACTTCACAGCCGCCGTAGTTCTCTTTCAGCCACGGAATAATCGCGGAAGTATCCAGACCACCGGAGTAAGCCAGAACGATTTTTTTGATGCTTTTATCTTGCATTGTCTTTTCCTTGAATCTGTTAAGCGAGGATCCGGGTGCCAATCGACACGCCGTTAAAAAGGGTCGGCAGCTGTTCCGCATGGCGCCAGCTGGCAATATCAACCGGGCGACCCAGCGTGCGGGCAGCATCCAGGGCGGCATTGACCTTCACTATCATGCCGTCGGTAATAATGCCCTGCGCAATCAGCTGTTCGGCTTTAGCCGCCGTCATCTCTTCGATGCGCTGGCCTTTGCCGTCCAGAATCCCGCTAACGTCAGAAAGCAGGATCAGATCGGCACCCAGCGTGGCGGCCAGGGCCGTCGCAGCCTGATCGGCATTAACGTTCATTAGCTTGCCGTCCTGGGTGATACCGATTGAGCTGATAACCGGCAGGAAACCGGCGGTCAGCAACGTATTAATCAGTACCGGGGAACCTGGCGTGGCCAGGCCAACATGGCCGAGTTCTTCATCAAAAGCGTCTACATTGACGCTGTTACCGTCGCCCAGACAGAGGCCAACGGCGTTGATAGCGTGTTTTTTAGCCCATGCCAGCAGCGTTTTGTTGGCGGTTCCCGCCAGCGCACCGGTAATAATGTCAATCTGATCGGCTGGCGTCACACGCAGGCCATTCTTCTTTTTCACCGGCAGGCTGAGTTTGCTCATCAGCTCATCAACCAGGCAGCCGCCGCCATGCACAATCAGCAGCGGACGCTGGTGCGCTTCGCGCCAGGCAACCAGCGCGCTGAATAACTTTTCCAGCGCTTCTTCGCTGTCCAGCAACACGCCGCCGAGTTTAATAATTAAAGGATTAGTCATTGGCCTACCCACGGGTTAAATAAGTGACTGCGTTTCCGGGAAACCGAAACGAATATTCAAACACTGCACGGCCTGCGAGGAAGCGCCCTTCAGCAGGTTATCTTCTGCTGAAACCAGAATCGCATGTTCGCCCTGGACGGCAAAGCCGATGTCGCAGAAGGGCAGTCCAACCACGCCCTTAATGGACGGGACGCCGTTATCGTAGACCCGCACCAGCGGCTTATCGTGATAAGCGTTATGGAAAGCTTCCGCCACATCTTCACGCGTCACACCCGCTTTTAAACGACAGGTTGTCGTCGCCAGGATGCCGCGAGGGAAATTGCCCAGATGCGGTGTAAAAATGACTGGCGTGCCCAGATGCGCCGCGATTTCTGGCTGATGACGATGCGTGAAGATACCGTAAGGTTGCAGGCTGACTTCACAGAAGCTGGTATTAACCGACGCTTTACGTCCTGCCCCGCTAACGCCGCTGGTCGCGTTAATTACCGGCCACTGTGCGTCGTTCAGCAGATCGGCTTCAATCAGCGGCTTCAGTGCCAGTTGAGCCGCCGTTGGATAACAACCCGGTACGGCAATCAGCTGCGCTTCTTTAATTTTTTCATGCTGCCACTCGGCGAGGCCGTAAACGGCTTTATCCAGCCAGTCCAGATGCTGATGCGCAAAACCATAGTTCTCGGTGAAAAAGCTTTCTTTATTCACGCGAAATGCGGCGGAGAGATCGAACACCACGCAGCCTGCGGCAAGGAATTCTGGCGCCAGGTCATGGCTGACCTCATGTGCCGTAGCCAAAAAGACCACATCGACTTTATCTGCAAATTCTGCTGCACTGCTGAGCGGCTGCAACGGCATATCGATAATGCCTTTCAGCTGCGGATGAAGATCGGAGAGTAATTTTCCTGCGTCCGGGCTTTGCGCTGAAACCGCTAAAGCGGTTATGTTCACCTGAGGATGACGATTCAGGTAAGTCGCAAGCTCTACGCCAGCATAGCCACTGGCACCAACAATTAGCGTATTCAACATCGGACACCCTATGACGGTCTCAAGATTCGGGTTACTGCGTTTTAACGCGGCTTTCCCACGAGGCTGGCGGCGGGAGCTTGTGAAATAATCGGTTTCCATCCCTACGCCACTAATGTATTTTTATTCACTATTACTGCATGAATATTGATACTATCCTAACGCAAGGACTGTCAACAGTGAAGACAAAATTACCGCCTTTTATTGAGCTTTACCGTGAGTTGATTGCCACACCCTCTATCAGCGCAACCGACAGCGCCATCGATCAGAGTAATGAAGGTTTAATCAATTTGCTCTCCGGCTGGTTTCAGGACCTTGGCTTTACGGTAGAAGTCCAACCGGTTCCGGGTACGCGCCATAAATTTAATATGCTGGCTAAGACCGGAAGCGGTGCAGGCGGCCTGCTGCTAGCCGGTCATACCGATACCGTTCCCTTTGACGATGGCCGCTGGACGCGCGATCCCTTTACGCTGACTGAACACGACAACAAGCTGTACGGTCTGGGCACTGCTGATATGAAAGGTTTTTTCGCCTTCATCCTTGATAGCCTGCGTGATGTTGACGTTAGCAAGCTGGAAAAGCCGCTCTACATTCTGGCAACGGCAGATGAAGAAACGACGATGGCGGGCGCAAAATATTTTTCAGAAAGCACGGCGATCCGTCCTGATTGCGCAATTATTGGCGAACCGACCTCGCTAAAACCGGTGCGCGCGCACAAAGGCCATATGTCGAACGCTATCCGTATCCAGGGACAATCCGGGCACTCCAGCGATCCTTCCCGCGGCGTCAACGCCATTGAACTGATGCACGCTTCTATCACCCAGCTAATGGGCTTGCGCAAAACGTTGCAGGAACGCTATCACCACGACGGCTTCGCGATCCCTTACCCAACGATGAATTTTGGCCACATCCATGGCGGCGATGCGGCAAACCGTATTTGTGCCTGCTGTGAATTGCATATGGATATTCGCCCGCTGCCGGGGCTGGCGCTGAATGATCTCAATGGCCTGCTGAACGAAGCGCTGGCACCGGTAAGTGAACGCTGGCCGGGCCGTCTGACTATTGATGAGCTGCATCCGCCCATTCCTGGCTACGAATGTCCTGCCGACCATCAGCTGGTCAAAGTGGTAGAGAAACTGCTGGGAACGGAGACAGAAATCGTTAATTACTGCACGGAAGCGCCTTTTATTCAGCAGCTTTGTCCAACGCTGGTGTTAGGGCCGGGATCGATTAATCAGGCGCATCAGCCAGATGAATATATCGATACCGCCTTTATTAAACCGACTCGTGAGCTGATCGCTCAGGTAGTGAAGCATTTTTGCCATCACTAAAAGTGATGTGGGGCATTCAGCTGGAAAAACAGTGGTCTGCCCCGGCATTATTCCGTCTTTCACGATAAGTTTAACTTATCTCACTTCGCTACTGTTAAATTTCATAAATTCCCGTCAGTTAGCGACAGCTTTTTGCATAATTAAGGCAATTGACGAACGGTTGTGAACGTGGCTTGATAAAAGACAACGTTATGCCGGCGACGGCGACATACAGTGACAAAAACAAGAAGGGTGTCAGGGGTCATATGAACGAACAATATTCCGCAATGCGAAGTAATGTCAGTATGCTCGGCAAACTGCTCGGGGATACGATTAAGGATGCGCTTGGAGAGAACATCCTGGATCGGGTGGAAACTATCCGTAAGCTCTCGAAGTCATCACGTGCGGGAAACGACGCCCATCGTCAGGAACTGCTGTCAACACTGCAAAATCTGTCTAATGATGAGCTGCTGCCCGTGGCTCGCGCTTTCAGCCAGTTTTTGAATTTAACCAATGTCGCCGAGCAGTACCACACTATTTCACCGAAAGGCGAAGGCGCGAACCACCCGGAAATGCTGCGCGGCGTTTTTGAACGTCTTAAGCAGCAGCCTGACCTGACGGAAGCGAAAATCCGTGAGGCGATCGAGTCGCTGTCGCTTGAGCTGGTGCTGACTGCCCACCCAACTGAAATTACCCGCCGCACCCTGATTCATAAGCTGGTCGAGGTGAATAACTGCCTGAAGCAGTTAGATCACAACGATTTATCCGATTACGACCGCGGGTTGATTATGCGTCGTCTTCGCCAGCTGGTTGCACAAGCCTGGCATACCGATGAAATCCGCAAATACCGCCCTTCTCCTATCGATGAGGCTAAATGGGGCTTTGCCGTGGTGGAAAACAGCCTGTGGGAAGGCGTACCCAACTTTTTACGCGAGCTGAACGACCAGGTAGAGGCCTCGTTTGGCATGAAACTGCCGGTCGATTTTGTGCCGGTGCAGTTTACCTCCTGGATGGGCGGCGACCGCGACGGCAACCCGAACGTCACCGCCAAAATCACCCGTCATGCGCTACAACTGAGCCGCTGGAAAGCCACCGACCTCTTCCTGCGTGATATTGCGGTGCTGGTCTCCGAGCTGTCGATGTCGGAATGTACGCCAGAAGTGCGCGAGCTGTGCGGTAACCCGGAGGCGCTCGAGCCTTATCGCGAAATCATGAAAAAGCTGCGTGGCCAGCTGATAAGCACCCAAACGTACCTGGAGCAGCGTCTGAAAGGCGAGCGTCTGCCGCGCCCGGCGGATCTGCTTATCTCTAACGACCAGCTGTGGGATCCGCTGTACGCCTGCTATCAGTCTCTGCAAGCGTGCGGCATGGGCATCATTGCTAACGGCCAACTGCTGGATACGCTGCGCCGCGTGAAGTGCTTCGGCGTGCCGTTAGTGCGTATCGATATTCGTCAGGAGAGCACGCGTCATACCGATGCCATTGCTGAAGTAACGCGTTATCTGGGGCTGGGCGACTACGCCAGCTGGTCTGAAGCCGACAAACAGGCGTTCCTGATCAGTGAATTGAGCTCCAAGCGCCCATTACTGCCTCGTCAATGGGAACCGAGCGCCGACACGCAGGAAGTGCTGGATACCTGCCGCGTGGCGGCGGAAGCGCCAAAAGGATCGATTGCTGCTTACGTGATCTCTATGGCGAAAACCCCTTCCGACGTGCTGGCCGTGCATCTGCTGCTGAAAGAAGCGGGCATTCCTTTTGCAATGCCGGTCGCGCCGCTGTTTGAAACGCTGGATGATCTGAACAACGCTAACGATGTGATGCGTCAGCTGCTGGATATCGGCTGGTATCGCGGCTTTATTCAGGGCAAACAGATGGTGATGATTGGCTATTCCGATTCGGCGAAAGATGCCGGCGTGATGGCGGCCAGCTGGGCACAGTATCAGGCGCAGGATGCGCTAATCAAAACCTGCGAAAAAGCCGGTATCGCACTGACGCTCTTCCACGGGCGCGGCGGCACCATTGGTCGCGGCGGCGCACCCGCGCAGGCAGCGCTGCTTTCTCAACCGCCGGGAAGCCTGAAAGGCGGTCTGCGTGTTACCGAACAGGGCGAGATGATCCGCTTTAAATATGGTTTACCGGAAGTCACCATCAGCAGCCTCTCGCTCTATACCGGCGCGATCCTTGAAGCCAACCTGTTACCACCGCCGGAACCGAAGAAAGAATGGCAGAAGATCATGGACCAGTTATCGAAAGATTCCTGCGAAATGTATCGTGGCTACGTGCGTGAAAATGCCGATTTTGTTCCCTATTTCCGCTCGGCAACGCCCGAACAGGAGCTGGGCAAACTGCCATTGGGCTCACGCCCGGCCAAGCGTCGCCCTACTGGTGGCGTTGAGTCACTGCGCGCCATTCCGTGGATTTTTGCCTGGACGCAGAACCGTTTGATGTTGCCGGCCTGGCTGGGCGCGGGTGCGGCGCTGCAAAAAGCGATGCAGGCAGGCCATCAGGATCAGCTGGAAGCGATGTGCCGCGACTGGCCGTTCTTCTCAACCCGTCTTGGCATGCTGGAAATGGTCTTTGCCAAAGCTGACCTGTGGCTGGCGGAATACTACGACCAGCGTCTGGTTGATCAATCCTTATGGCCACTGGGCAAACAGCTGCGCGATCGGCTTGATTCGGATATTAAAGCGGTGCTGACCATCGCTAACGATGCGCATCTGATGGCTGACCAGCCGTGGATAGCAGAGTCCATTGCGCTACGTAATGTCTATACCGATCCGCTAAACGTATTGCAGGCCGAGCTGCTGCATCGTTCGCGCCAGCAGGAAACCAATGGCGAAGAGGTAGATCCTCGTGTCGAGCAGGCGTTGATGGTGACGATTGCCGGTGTCGCGGCGGGAATGCGTAATACGGGTTAACGTTATTAAGGCGTTTATGTCTGAAAAGGCATAAACGCTATAACCTTCGCTCTTTTTATCAGCTTTACAACCAGCATAGCCTGTCATTTCATTCGAAGAAGTAAAGAAGTAAAGAAGGAATTAACAAATTTAATTAGTGCTTTCAGACAGCTGGCGCTAAAGTTGCCGGACGCACACCCAGCGTATGGCAAATCGCGTAGCTCATTTCCGCACGGTTCAGCGTGTAGAAGTGGAAATCCTTTACGCCTTCACGGCTGAGAATTTTCACCATATCCATCGCCACGTTAGCGCCGACCATTTTACGGGTCTCAGGATCGTTATCCAGTCCGGCAAACATGCTGGTCATCCAACCGGGTACGCGGACATTGGTCATAGCCGCGAAACGCTGAAGCTGTTTAAAATTCGAAACGGGCAGAATACCCGGCACAATTTCCACATCAATACCGGCGCTCACGCAGCGGTCGCGGAAGCGCAGATAACTTTCCACATCAAAGAAGAACTGCGTAATGGCACGGTTAGCACCGGCATCAATTTTCCGCTTCAGGTTAATTAAGTCCGACTGGGCGCTTTTTGCTTCCGGATGCACTTCCGGGTAGGCAGCCACGGAAATATCGAAATCGCCCACCTCTTTCAGCAAAGCCACCAAATCCGCACCGTACATTTCAGGCTTGCCGCCACCCGGCGGTAAATCGCCGCGCAGTGCCACAATATGACGTATCCCGTTATCCCAGTAGTCCTGCGCGATGGCACGCAGCTCGTCGCGGGTGGCATCCACGCAGGTCAGATGAGGTGCGGCTTCCAGCCCGGTACGATCTTTAATGCCTTTGATAATGCTGTGCGTACGGTCACGCTCGCCTGAATTGGCGCCGTATGTCACCGAGACAAATTTAGGTTTCAGGCTGCTAAGGCGATCGATTGAGCTCCACAAGGTCTGTTCCATTTCGCTGGTGCGCGGCGGGAAGAACTCGAACGAAACGTTAATTTGCCCGTTTAGCTCGGCCAGGCTTTGGTTTAACGCTTCGCGCTGACTGGCGTGGAAAAAACTCATGGCTTACCTCATCGATCGCAGAATGGTTAATTTACCCGCAATAAACGTCCATACGTTTAGACGTCCAGACATTCAAAATGACCGATTGGCCTCATTGAGTCAACTGATAAATCATCAACTGACGTGACAAAATCTCAGCGAAGTTGAATAAAATTCATGCAATGGAGAAGATGAGAGAAAAATCAACGGGCCGGAGAATACCGGCCCGGAAAGCAATTACAGCAGCTGCGCCAGACGATTAATATCTGACTGAATCGCTCCGGCGGTCACGTCGCGTCCCGCGCCCGGCCCACGGATCACCAGTGGGTTATCACGATACCAGCGGCTTTCTATCGCAAACACGTTATCGCAAGGCAGCAGGGAAGCCAGAGGATGCTCGCTTCTCACGGCTTCTACGCCGACACGCGCTTTGCCATTAGCATCAAAGCGTGCAACATAACGCAGCACCAGCCCCATTTCCTGCGCGGCCTCAAAACGTTGCTGCATCTGGTCGTTCAGCGTTTCACCATTCTCAAAGAAGTGATCCACGGACTCGCCTTCGCAGTTTTTTGGCACCAGAGATTCAACGCGCACCTGATCCGGTTCAATGTCATAGCCAGCTTCACGCGCCAGGATCACCAGCTTACGCATCACATCCTGACCAGACAGATCGACGCGCGGATCCGGCTCGGTCAACCCCTGTTGCCAGGCCTGATCGACCAGTTCGGTAAACGGAACCGTGCCGTCATATTGCAGAAACAGCCATGACAGGGTGCCGGAGAAAATGCCGCTAATAGAGAGAATACTGTCGCCGCTTTCCCGCAGATCGCGCACCGTATGGTTAACCGGTAATCCAGCGCCGACCGTGGCATTGTAGAGCCAGCGACGCCCGGTTTTCGCAAAAGCGTCGCGGATTTGGCGGTAACGATCGCTGCTGGAAGCTCCGGCCACTTTATTAGCGCTAATAACGTGGAAACCATGACTGGCGAAATCGAGATACTGATCGGCCAGCTGTTCGCTGGCGGTGACGTCCAGTACTACCAGGTCGTCAAACGGGTGTGCGCGCATCCACAGGAACAGCGATTCTTCATCCTGCTCAACTGCTTCATCTTCAAAAAATGCCAGCGCACGACGGGCATCCAGCCCGTCATAGCTCAGCAAACTGCGCCGGCTGTCGACGACGCCAGCCAGCACATATTCAAAACCGGTACGGGCAGAAAGGCTCTCCTGCTCGCGGCCAAACAGCTCCAGCCAGCGGGAACCAATATTGCCTTTACCAAACAGTACCAGACCGATTTGTTTTTCAGCGCGGAACAGCGACTGGTGCAGACCGCGAATCAGATGCTCAGTAGGCCCAACACGCAGCACGGCGACCAGGCTGATGCCCTCTTCTGACTGCCAGATAAACTCGACCGGCTGGTCTTTTAACTGCTGCCAGAAACGGTGGCTGTGCAGCGGATTACGACATACGCCTGCACCAACCAGCGCAACCAACGCCATGCTTTCACGTAACTGTAAGCGACCCGGAATGCCCGCATCCTGCAACAACGTTAGTGCGCTGCTCACCACTTCCGAGGTGTAGCAAAGCTGGATGAGGTTGCGATCCGGATGGATACCCGTCGCCAACGGACGCAGCTGCGCGCGCTGCAACAGCCGTTCAATTTCTTTGTGCGTGGTGGAAAAATCATGCTGCGGCGGTACCTGGAACTCAATCAGGCAGACGTCATCATGACTGGTGACAATGCGCGCACCGGTGCCGGAGGCCAGCACGCGTTCAATACGGGTCGATCCCTGTTCGGGTTGATAGCTACAGCGCAGCTGCAAATCAATATCGCTGCCGGAAACCGGTTGCAGCGTGCGGGTATGCAAAACCGGCGCGGCCAGGCGAGCCAGCTCGCTGGCTTCGTCCAGACGCAGCAGAGGCAGCAGGCAGGCATCTTTCACCTTGCGCGGATCGGCACTGTATACCCCGGCGACATCACTCCAGATGGTGACGCGAGATACGCCAGCCAGCGCGCCGATTTGGGTAGCGGAGTAGTCACTACCGTTACGGCCTAGTAAAACGGTTTCGCCGTCATCATTACGACTGATAAAACCTGTTACCACCAGACGCTGCCCGGGATGCTGAGCAAGCAGCTGCTGTAACAGCGGCCAGGATTTTCCCTCATCCACCTGCGGCTGCGCAGCCCGCTCGGCGCGCAGGAAATCCCTTGCGTCCAGCCAGCTCGCAGCAATATCACGCTGGTGCAAAACAGCGGCCATCAGGCGGGCTGACCAAATTTCACCGTGCCCGACCACTTCGGCATAGGCCGCGTCGGTAATGGGGCCATCCAGCAGCGCAGCGAGTTTTTCCAGGTCATGAATAAACTCAGTTACCAGCGTCTCCGCCATAGGTGCCGGCAGCAGCGAGCTAATTAGCTCGCTCTGATAGCGACGAAGCGCCTGCTGCACCTGATGAGCAGACAACCGATCGCTCTGGCTCAGCTTAAGCCAGCTGATTAACTGATTGGTGGTGCTACCTGCCGCCGAGACGACCATCACATCGCCAGGATTGCTGTACTCCGCCATAATCCCCGCGACCCGCTGATAACATTTGGCATCGGCAAGACTGCTGCCACCAAACTTATGCAACTGACGCGTTCCTGCTGCCACTGCTGACTGACTCATGCTTACCTCTCGGCCGCTATCCGGAATGCATTATCCAGATCGGCGATTAAATCTTCGTGGTCTTCAATTCCTACTGATATCCGCAGTAGCGTTTCGGAAATACCCGCCGCTGCCCGTGCCTCTGCTGACATTCCTGCATGGGTCATGGTAGCCGTATGCGAGATAAGACTTTCCACGCCGCCTAACGACTCCGCCAGGGTAAACAATTCCAGCGCTTTCAGGAAACGACGCAGGGTCTGTTCGTCGCCATCCAGCTCAAAACTGAGCATGGCACCAAAGCCTTTTTGCTGACGTACGGCAAACTGGTGGCCCGCATTTTCGGGTAAAGAAGGATGATACAACTTTTTCACCAGCGGCTGTTGCTTCAGATAGTCAACAATGGCCAGCGCGTTACGCTGAGCCGCCGCCATACGTGGTGCCAGCGTACGCAGGCCACGAAGCAATAAATAGCTGTCGAAAGCTGCACCTGTCACACCGATATTATTTGCCCACCATGCCAGTTCGGTGACAAGCGCCGGATCTTTAGCAATGACCGCACCGGCAACCACATCGGAATGACCGTTAAGATATTTGGTGCAGGAATGGATGACCAGGTCTGCGCCCAGCGCCAGCGGATTTTGCAGCGCGGGACTGAGGAACGTGTTATCCACAACGCTGACAGCGCCCGCTTCGGCCGCCGCTTTACAGATCGATGCAATATCCACTACGCGCAGCAGAGGATTACTTGGGCTTTCTACCAACACCAGCTTAGGCTTTTCAGCCAGCGCCGCTTTTAAGGCCGCCTCATCACCCTGATCGACAAACTTCACGCGATAAGCGCCACGCTTGCTCAGGCTATCGAAAAGACGATAGCTGCCGCCGTAACAATCGTGTGGCGCAACCAGCAGGTCGCCAGGCTTCAGAAAGACGGTACAGACCAGATGAATCGCCGACATACCGGTATTGGTCATGACCGCACCAGCACCGCCTTCCAGTTCGGCCAGCGCACGTTGTACGACGTCACGCGTTGGATTACCGCGACGAGAGTAGTCGTGCGCGCGTGGCTCGTTAAAATCGGTAAAGTTATAGGTGCTGGAAAGGTGAATCGGGGGGACAACGCAGCCATATTGCTCGTCATCATTCAAACCGCTGCGAACTGCGATGGTTGCCTGTTTACGCGTCATGGTGCATAAATTCCTGCAGGAGAATTAAGAAGAGCGACCAGCATAACAGGGTGTCGATAGACGTCAATACATCTGGACATCTAAATGTCTTTGCGTATAGATTGAGCAATTCGGCAATAACCGTTAATATTATGCTTCTTGAGCCAGCAGAAAGTGGTTCTGTCGCGTGTGATGGGCTCCAACTTCGGGCATAATTAGCCGGATTTCGGCATTTTTCACTTTTAATTAATTTAAGGTAACCCATGGCTGAATGGAACGGCGAATATATCAGCCCTTACGCTGAGCACGGTAAGAAGAGCGAGCAAGTCAAAAAAATCACGGTATCCATTCCGTTAAAGGTGCTGAAGATTTTGACCGATGAGCGCACGCGCCGTCAGGTCAATAATTTACGCCATGCCACCAACAGCGAATTGCTGTGCGAAGCATTCCTGCATGCTTTCACTGGGCAACCGCTGCCGGATGATGTCGACCTGCGCAAAGAACGCAGCGACGAAATCCCGGAAGAGGCAAAAGCCATCATGCGGGAGATGGGCGTCGATCCGGATACCTGGGAATACTAACGTTCCCTGCGGAACTCGCACTGTCCGCTTTCTCTTCCTGGCAGCAAACTTTCCTGCGGAAATTTGCTGCCAGTACCTTTATTTTCTTAACCCCCCTGGCTGCTGCACTTTTTTATAACAAAACGTCCTATATCCAGTAAACCTCTTCCAACCTGCAATCGAAATGTAAATTACTATATAGAATTATCGCTATTGTACGAATTAAATAAAAACACTAAAATATGGCAATAATAATGGATTATTAAACCTGGATTTAATCATGGACAGATACGTCAACATCAAAATGATGTTGCTGCCTTTTCTTGCTGCTTTTTTTATTCATACTATGGAATCCCAGGCAGCAGAAACGGTACTCCCTCAACTAAAAAATGCTGAAAAAAATTTTAATACTCAGACAGCAAATCGTGTCGAACAGGATAAGAGCCGTAAAGAAAACCTGCAAAAAACGGCAAAAGAAATGCGCTCTTCTAAAAAAAACCTGGACAAATTCGCCATTAGTTTTCCTGAAGAATCACCCTGCTACCTGATTAATGACATTTATTATAAAAAAGATAATGATAAGTTAAACCTCAGCACATTGCATTACTTTACCGATCAGGCAAAGAAAAAATGCCTGGGCAGTAAAGGTATCAAATTACTGGCAGATGTTATGCAAAATGAGATTATTCGACTGGGTTACATTACAACCAGAATAAGCATGCCGCAGCAAAATCTTAACAGTCATGAATTACACTTTGATATTATATCAGGGAATATTGGTAAAATTAAACTCGTCGAAGGAGGAGCAAACTATATTAATTTGAAAAACACGCTCCCTTTCGCCGAAGGCGATCTTCTTAATCTCAGCGATCTGGAACAAGGCAGCTTTAACCTGCAACGCGTGCCTGGCTCTACGGTGAAAATTAATCTCATCCCAGGTACCGAAAAAGGGGAAAGCGATATCCTAATCCATCGTGAACAGGATAAATTTTGGCAGGTGGGCGCCTGGCTCAATGATGCAGGAAGCAAAGCAACGGGGCGTTACCAGGCGGGAACAGTATTTTATCTCAATAATATTACTTCACTGAGTGACACACTGTATCTCTCCCTGAGTCATGATATTGATACGCGAAATAAGCCTCAGGGTAGCAGCAACCAGTCTTTTGGCTACAGCATTCCATGGGAATATTGGTGGATGGATCTGTACGCCAGCCGCAGTCGCTACCAGCAGCATGTGCAAGGTAACTGGTCAGGCTGGATGCTGAATAACGATAACTTTTATTACAGCGCACAGCTTAACCGTCAGCTGTCGAACACCGTGCATCAGCGCACAACGATGGGCTTGCAGATTTTTAATGCCCGCTCACGCTACTACTATGAGGATGTCGAGCTAGCCAGCATGCGTAAACATAATGCTGGATGGAAAGCAGTCCTACAGCACCAGCACTACTTTGAGAAAGCAGTGGTAAATGGCAGCCTGAGTTATCAAAAAAAGATGCCCTGGTTTGGTAGTTCTTCCACCCAAGAACAACAAATGAATTTCATCGACAGTAAAGGGCGGGTTATCAGCTTTGATTTACAAGCCTCAATGAATATTGCTCTGCTTACACAGACGCTAAATTATTCTCCTCATTTTATGCTACAGCTTTCACCTGACACGCTTTCATCACTGGATGGATTCGCGCTGGGTAATCGCTGGACGGTTCGCGGTTTCGATGGGGAAGCTAACTTGCAGGAAAATCAGGGATGGTATTGGCGAAACGATATTACCTGGATTTTACCAGATAAAAGCTTTCAACCTTATTTAGGCCTGGATGTTGGAAGAGTCATTGGCAATAAAAATCAACAATACTATTCGGGAAAAATGCTTGCAGGCAGCGTTATCGGCTTACGTGGCAGAGCATGGAACACCGGCTATGATATTTATGCCGGAACACCTCTAAAAAAACCACAGGGGTTCCATACCGATCCGCTAAACTTAGGTTTTTCGCTTCAGTGGAAATATTAAAAGGAGACTACACACCCATTCACTATCATCTCAAGATTAAAAAACAGGAAAAACCAATCTTAAAGGACTAATAAATGAAACTTCATAAATTTAATGCACTATTTTTAATAACTACATTTGCTATTGCTTCACACTCTGCGTTTGCCAATCCAACCAGTTACACCCACCGGAATGGTTCAACCGTAGTTGATATCAATAAAGCTGATGCCAACGGGCTTTCCCATAACATGTGGACAGATTTTAACGTTAGTAAAAAAGGGATGGTGTTAAACAATAGTACAGAAAACTTAATACGTGATAGCGGTAATATTGCGAAAAATAATAATCTGGATACTGCCGCCAAAGTCATCCTGAATGAAGTTATTTCCAATAAGGCCAGTACATTGAGTGGGTTTATCGAAGTCGCCGGCCAGAAAGCCGATGTTATTATCGCTAACCCTAACGGTATTACCTGTTCTGGCTGTAGCTTTATTAACACCAGCCGCACCACGCTGACGACCGGCACACCGGTCATGGCGGACGGCGCGCTGACAGGTTTTAATGTTACTCAGGGCCGCGTCACTATCAACGGTAATGGCCTGAAGAACAAGCAAAGCTATACCGATATTCTGGCAGAAACTGTTCGCATCAACGGTTTGGTTGAAACTGACTCTTTAAACGCGGTTGCCGGAAAATATAGCTGGGATAGCGCAAGCAGCACGTCAACCTCTGCTGGCGGCCACACGTTGTTCACGACGGCTATCGATGTCAGCGCGCTGGGCGGCGTGACGGCAGGCGTTATTCAGCTGCAAACGACGAAAGCTGGCATCGGGGTCAATAACAACGGCACGCTCTCCGCAGACGCTATTCAGATCTTATCAAATGGCTCGCTGACGAATACTGGCACAATGAAGGCCAGCGGTAGCGCTGTGCTTTCCTCTGCTGCTTCAATGAACAATTCAGGTTCGATCACGGGTAAAAATGTGCAGCTGGTTTCCTCAAATGCGCTTAATAATAGTGGAACAGTGAAAGCAGATAATGTTCTGTACACGCTGGCGAACGGGAAGATTTCTAACTCGGCGAAAGGAACACTGAGCGGAACCAGCGCATATCAGATCGTCTCTTATACCGGTGATATTGAGAACAACGGTGTGATTGAGTCAGAGGGTGCAGTCTATGCGCGTACCGGCTATATGCCTAACGAAAGCTATGTTCTGGCTCCGATAGCGAACACCAGCATTATCAATACCGGCAGCATCACTGGCGCGACAGGTGTAACACTACAGGCAACTAAGGCGATTACATTGACGACCGGATCTGTCGCTACGCAGGCTGCTGCTTACCTGAGCGCAGAGACTGTAAATAATGCAACAAGCCTGAGCGGCAATAATATTACTGTTTATGCCAACACTTTTGAAAATACCGGAACGCTGCAGGCCTCAAACCAGCTGACGGTTACGGGTGTGAGCGGGATCAGCAACTACGGAACGCTGGAAGGCAAAACGTTAACGCTTAACACCGAAGGCAAAATCAGTAGTACTTCCTGCTCCTGGTTTGCACTGTGCAAAAAAGGCACAATTTCCGCAGAAAAATTAGCCATTAATGCGCCAAAAGTCAGTAAGATCAGTGATCTTGGTGGCAACATCATCGCCCAGGTCGTTGAACTCAATAAGCCTGAGACTACCGGCTTTTAATGACGGTTCGCTTCACATGATGTTCCGGACCTGCATCATAAATAACGATCGCATCCGGAACATAAAAAAACCCAGCCGAGGCTGGGTTTTTTATTACATCCGAAACGGGAACCGTTTCTGTCGGGCTGCTTATTTAGCGCCTGGGATGCTGAAACGCTTGTTGAAGCGGTCAACACGACCACCGCTGGCAACATCACGCTGCTTACCGGTATAGAACGGGTGGCATTTGCCGCACACGTCCAGGTTCAGGTCGTGACCCACGGTTGAGCGGGTTTTGATTTCGTTACCGCAAGAACATTTAGCAGTAACTTCAGCGTAATTTGGGTGAATACCTTTTTTCATGGGAAACCTCAGTTAAGGCCGTGTCGCTCTCCCGTGCCAGGATAACCCTGCACCGGCACCACACGAAGATTAAAAATTCAGGTGTTTTGATACCGAAAAGCCGTATCAACGGCGGCGAACTATACAGAAAATAACCGCTCGCTGCAATCGAATCCGCACAATCCGGAAGACACAGTGTACACTATCTCGCTCACTATTTCATCCGGATGATATATGCCCGTTGTTCAGGTCGCACTGCCCGTCCCTCTGGCCCGTAACTTTGACTACCTGTTACCGCCCCATCTGCCTGCGGCAGTGGTTGGCGCGCGCGTCAGCGTGCCTTTTGGCAAACGCAAAGCCATTGGCGTCGTGGTCGGGCTAAGCGAGACCAGCGATTTTCCTGTCGATCAGTTAAAATCGGTTCAGGAAGTATTGGACAGCGAGTCGATTTGGTCGCCGTCATTATGGCGTATTTTGCTGTGGGCAGCCGAGTATTATCATTATCCTCTGGGTGAAGTGCTGTTCCATGCTATGCCCGTGTTACTGCGTCAGGGGAAACCCGCGCAGGCAGCGCCGCTCTGGCAGTGGTTTATTACCGAGACCGGGCGAGAAACCGCGCCGGAGAGTCTGAAACGCGCGCCTAAACAACAGCAGGCACTTGCGGCGCTGCGCCAGCGTAATCTCTACCGCCACGAAATCAGCCAGCACGATATTACAGACGCAACGTTGCAGGCTCTGCGGGCGAAAGGATTGTGTGATTTGCAGGAACAGCGTCGTACGCAGCAGGACTGGCGCGCCAGCTATGCGGTTAAAGGCGAGCGTTTACGACTGAATACCGAGCAGGCCACCGCTGTCGGCGCTATGCGCAGCGAAGATGACCATTTTGCCGCATGGCTACTGGCTGGCATCACCGGCTCAGGCAAAACAGAAGTCTATCTCAGCGTGTTGGAAAACGTGTTGGCCAACGGTGGCCAGGCGTTAGTACTGGTCCCGGAGATTGGCCTGACGCCACAGACAATTTCTCGCTTTCGCGAACGCTTTAATGCACCCGTAGACGTTCTGCACTCCGCGCTAAACGATAGCGAACGGCTGGCGGTCTGGTTAAGAGCACGCAGCGGCGAAACGGCGATTGTGATCGGTACCCGCTCGGCGCTGTTCACTCCTTTCGCCCGCCTTGGCGTCATTATTATCGATGAAGAACACGACAGCTCCTATAAGCAACAGGAAGGCTGGCGCTATCAGGCCCGCGATCTTGCTGTGTTCCGCGCCCGCCAGGAAGATATTCCGATTGTTATGGGCACGGCCACGCCCGCGCTGGAAACCTTGCACAATGTCCAGATGGGAAAATACCGCCAGCTCAACCTGAATAAACGAGCCGGGAACGCGAGCCAGGCCACGCAGCAGTTGATTGACCTGAAAGGCGTTAAGCTTCAGGGCGGCCTCTCTCCCATGCTGATCAAAAAAATGGGTGAGCATCTTAAGGCAGATAATCAAGTCTTACTGTTTCTTAACCGCCGCGGCTTTTCGCCCGCAATGCTCTGCCATGAGTGCGGGTGGATTGCCGAATGCCAGCGCTGCGATCGTTATTACACGCTGCATCAGCATCATCGTCAGCTTCGCTGCCACCATTGCGACAGCCAGCGGCCTGTTCCCCATCAATGCCCACAATGCGGCTCAACAAATCTGGTGCCTGTCGGGTTAGGTACCGAACAGCTGGAACACAACTTAAGCGAACTGTTCCCGGATGTGCCGCTTTCCCGCATTGACCGTGACACCACCAGCCGTAAAGGCGCGCTGGAGCAACATCTGGCGGATGTTCATCGCGGCGGTGCCCGTATCCTGGTTGGCACGCAGATGCTGGCAAAAGGTCACCATTTTCCTGATGTCACGCTGGTGTCGCTTTTGGACGTTGACGGCGCACTCTTTTCTGCTGATTTCCGTTCAGCCGAACGTTTTGCTCAGCTCTATACCCAGGTAGCCGGGCGTGCTGGACGCGCAGGTAAACAGGGCGAAGTGCTACTGCAAACGCACCATCCTGACCATCCGCTCCTGCAAACGCTGCTGCACAAGGGCTACGATGCCTTTGCCCGACAGGCGCTGAATGAACGCCAGACCGTCTTTTTACCTCCTTTTACCAGCCACATTCTGTTTCGCTCAGACGATCATGATAACCAGCAGTCGGCGCTGTTTTTACAGCAGCTACGCAACTTGCTGGAATCCAGCCCGTTGAAAGATGACGCATTTTGGGTAATGGGACCGGTGCCGGCGCTCCAGCCGAAACGCGGTGGACGCTATCGCTGGCAGCTTCTGTTACAACACCCTTCCAGAGGCGTGCTGCAAAGACTGATTAAGGCCACTCTGCCGCTGATTGGTACACTTCCGCAGGCGCGCAAAGTTAAATGGACCCTCGATGTGGATCCAACGGAAGGTTGAAACAGCCCTGCTATGGTGACAATGCGCTGCGAGACGTTTCGAAAAAATTCGCACAAGTCAGCGTTTTTATGCAAATTAAGTAACTTCATTAATGGACATCGGTTAGTTTTGTAGAGGGCATTGAGCAGGCAAGAGCGCTGACGATGCCCTTTTTCAATATCCTGGACAGTCAGGTCAGCGCAAGCTGACGTGAGGAGAATAGCGTTGGAGCAGAATCAAGAGGCCACTGGCGCCACCATGAAAGACGTGGCGGAAAAAGCGGGCGTATCAACAGCAACCGTGTCACGTGCGCTAATGAATCCGGAAAAAGTCTCTGCCGCAACGCGACAAAAAGTTGAAGAGGCGGTGATTGCCGTTGGGTATTCTCCCCACGCAATGACCCGCAGCGCCAGGCGCAACGAATCCCGTACGATTCTGGTTATCGTGCCGGATATCTGCGATCCCTTTTTCAGCGAGATGATTCGTGGGATTGAAACGGTAGCCGCCGATCGGGGTTATCTGGTGTTGATTGGCGATTGCGCCCATCAGAACAGCCAGGAGAATGCTTTTCTCAACCTTATGATGACCCGTCAGATTGACGGTATGGTGTTACTGGGTTCACAAGTCCCGTTTGAAACCAGTTCTGAGGAACAACGCAACCTGCCGCCGATGGTGATGGCAAATGAATTTGCCCCAGAGCTTGATCTCCCCACGGTTCATATCGACAACCTGACAGCGGCATTTGAAGCCGTCAACCACCTGCTTAAACTGGGGCACAGCCGCATCGCCTGCATTGCAGGGCCACAGGATATGCCGCTCTGCCAGTATCGCCTGCAAGGGTATATTCAGGCACTCAGGCGGAATGGCATTACGCTGGATCCCCACTATATTGTGCGGGGAGATTTTACCTTTGATGCCGGTAGCCGGGCGTTAAAGCAGCTGATGGCGCTGCCTAAACCGCCGGACGCGCTTTTCTGCCACAGCGATATTATGGCGCTGGGTGCCATGGCTCAGGCAAAACTGATGGGGCTGCGGGTACCGAAGGATTTATCGCTGATTGGCTTTGATGATATTGAGCTGTCGCGCTATAGCGATCCTCAGTTAACTACCGTTGCCCAACCCCGGTTTAATATTGGTCGTGAAGCGATGAACCTGTTACTGGAGCAGTTACAGGGTAAACCGGTTAACAGTGGATCTCGCCTGTTGGATTTCGAATTAAAAATCCGTGGCAGCACGGCGCCAGCGCTGCATGCGAGGGACTGATCGCCGCGAAAATCGCTCCCGTGCGACCTTAAAAACGAGATTCAGCAGATTCTTACTCGTATCGCTGCTGGTCAAACTTCCGGCCCTTGAGTAACATGGCGAGCTGACAGCCGGGGCACCAGCGCTGGTCCGGGCTCACCTTTCATTGAATATTAGCGGAACGATAGTGGCACAAAAAGATTACGTAAGCCGCGGGCGTTCGACAGGGACGCGTCGCAAGAAGAGCAACAGCCGCAGTAAAAAGCGCAGCAGTGGTTCAGGTGTATCAAAAGTCATGGTGATGCTTGCCGTTGCGGTGCTGGTAGCATTCGTCGGCGGGCTGTGGTTTATCGCCCATCATAAAAAAGAAGAAGAAACGCCTGTCATTCCGGATCATAAAGCTGCGGGCAACGGTCTGCCGCCTAAACCAGAAGAACGTTGGCGCTATATCAAAGAGCTGGAAAATCGACAGATTACCGTGCCTGCGCCTACGGAACCTTCCGCAGGGGGAGAAGTGCATTCCCAAACGCAGTTGACCGATGAACAGCGTCAGCTGCTTGAGCAGATGCAGGCCGACATGCGCCAGCAGCCAACCCAGCTTAACGAAGTACCGTGGAACGAACAGACGCCAGCGCAGCGCCAGCAGACGCTTCAGCGTCAGCAGCAGCAAACGCAGTTGCAAAGCATGCAGCGTCAGCAGCAACAGCAACAGCAACAATTGCAGCAGCAGCAGCAGCAGCAGCAGCAGCAGCAGCAAAATATACAGCGCCAACAGCAGCAAACGCAGCTGCAACAGCAGTCGCGTATGCAGCAGACTCAACCTGCTCGTAGCCAGCCTGCGGTTACCCACGAGCCAGCTCGTCAGGTACAGGCCCCAGCGGTAACGACGCCGAAGGCAGAAAAACCGAAACCGGTAGAGAAACCGGCAGAAAAAGAGAAAAGTCAGCGCTGGATGGTGCAGTGCGGTTCGTTCAAAGGTACCGACCAGGCCGAGTCTGCTCGCGCTGCGCTGGCTTTTGAAGGTTTTGAAAGCCGTATTACCACCGGTGGCGGCTGGAATCGGGTCGTTGTGGGTCCCTACAACAACCGGGCAAGCGCCGACAGCACGCTAAAACGCCTGCGCGGTGCGGGCCACTCAAATTGTATTCCTCTCGCCATCGGGGGTTGAAACCCTTCAAACTCGCCCCATATCTGATTGCATCATTGCCCCGCGGTAACGCGGGGAAATCTTCCGACTGCAACAAGGGGTCTGCCCGTGACAACAATTGTAAGTGTACGACGCAACGGCCAGGTAGTAATTGGCGGTGATGGCCAGGCTACTCTCGGCAACACCGTAATGAAGGGCAACGTCAAAAAAGTGCGTCGTCTCTATAATGATAAAGTCATTGCTGGTTTTGCCGGTGGTACTGCAGATGCCTTCACGCTGTTTGAGCTGTTCGAACGCAAGCTGGAAATGCATCAGGGTCATCTGGTGAAAGCGGCCGTGGAATTAGCAAAAGACTGGCGTACTGACCGCATGCTACGCAAGCTGGAAGCTCTGCTGGCAGTAGCGGACGAAAACGCCTCGCTGATCATTACCGGTAACGGCGACGTCATTCAGCCTGAAAATGATTTAATCGCCATTGGTTCCGGTGGCCCTTACGCGCAGGCAGCAGCCCGTGCGTTACTGGAAAACACCGAGATCGGCGCGCGCGACATCGTGGAAAAAGCGCTGGGTATTGCAGGCGATATCTGCATCTATACCAACCACAATCTTACTATCGAAGAATTACCGTCTAAAGCGTAAGGATCCCAACTATGTCCGAAATGACGCCGCGCGAAATTGTCAGCGAACTGAACAGATTTATTATTGGCCAGGATGGCGCCAAGCGCGCTGTAGCGATTGCCCTGCGTAATCGCTGGCGCCGCATGCAGCTTGATGACGAGTTACGCCATGAAGTGACGCCAAAAAATATTTTAATGATCGGCCCGACCGGTGTTGGTAAAACGGAAATCGCCCGTCGTCTGGCCAAGCTGGCCAACGCACCGTTTATTAAAGTCGAAGCGACTAAGTTCACCGAAGTGGGCTATGTAGGTAAGGAAGTTGACTCCATTATCCGCGATCTTACCGACTCAGCGATTAAGATGGTGCGTTCTCAGGCGATTGAAAAAAACCGCTATCGCGCCGAAGAGATGGCTGAAGAACGGATTCTTGATGTGCTGATCCCACCGGCTAAAAACAACTGGGGCCAGGCAGAAGCCGCTGCGGAACCTTCCGCTGCCCGCCAGTCCTTCCGCAAAAAACTGCGTGAAGGTCAGCTTGACGATAAAGAGATTGAAATCGATCTGGCTGCTGCGCCAATGGGTGTGGAAATCATGGCGCCTCCGGGCATGGAAGAGATGAGCAGCCAGCTGCAATCAATGTTCCAGAATCTGGGCGGTCAGAAGCAAAAGCCGCGCAAGCTGAAAATCAAAGACGCAATGAAAATGCTGGTGGAAGAAGAAGCCGCCAAGCTGGTCAATCAGGAAGAGTTAAAACAGGAAGCCATTGAAGCCGTAGAGCAGCATGGCATCGTGTTTATTGATGAGATCGATAAAGTCTGTAAGCGTGGCGAAAGCTCCGGCCCGGACGTTTCTCGTGAAGGCGTACAGCGCGATCTGCTGCCGCTGGTTGAAGGCTGTACCGTTTCCACCAAACACGGCATGGTTAAAACTGACCATATCCTGTTTATTGCTTCCGGTGCGTTCCAGGTTGCCAGCCCGTCAGATTTGATCCCGGAACTTCAGGGTCGTCTGCCAATTCGCGTTGAGCTACAGGCGCTGACAACACACGACTTCGAGCGCATTCTGACTGAGCCAAGCGCTTCCGTTACCGTTCAGTACAAAGCGCTGATGAAAACTGAAGGCGTGGATATCAATTTCACTGAAGATGGTATCACCCGCATCGCCGCCGCCGCATGGCAGGTTAACGAAACCGCTGAAAACATCGGTGCCCGTCGCCTGCATACCGTGCTGGAACGTCTGATGGAAGAGATTTCCTACGACGCCAGCGATCTCAACGGTACCTCCATTACCATCGATGCTGACTATGTTGGTAAGCATCTGGATGAGCTGGTGGCCGATGAAGATCTCAGCCGCTTCATTCTGTAAGCGCACAACGATCGGGAGGCTTCGGCCTCCTTTTTTTTAACGCTTTCGTCATCAAAAACCCCGCCTGAACGCGCATCTCATCCGCTTTTAATCAGCACTGTGTTAACAGAACCCCCGACGTCGTAACTATCATTGATGTGGATTAATTCTTCCGGTTTGGCCAGACAGTAAACTGCTTATCATCCCCATTCCTTTTAAGCCAAATGCGAACCCCTATGACGGAAAACATCTGTGCCGTTCCAGCCCTGACCTCCTCTCAAGCCTGGCTGGAAAGCCTTCGTTTACGCACGCTTCCTCTCGCCTGCGCTTCGGTAATAACCGGTTCAGCGTTAGCCTGGTGGCAAGGCCAGTTTCATTTTTCTACTGCCGTGTTAGCGCTGCTCACCACGGCGCTGCTGCAAATCCTTTCTAACCTGGCTAACGATTATGGCGATGCGGTTAAAGGCAGTGACACGCCTGAACGTATCGGGCCGCTGCGTGGTATGCAAAAAGGTCTTATTAGCCAGAAACAGATGCGTGTCGCGCTGGTGCTTACCGTTGCGCTTACGCTTATCTCAGGGGTTTTTCTGGTGGTAAATTCGTGCCAGTCACTGAACGATATGCTGGGATTTCTGGCGTTAGGCGCGCTGGCAATCGTTGCTGCTATTGCCTATACGGTAGGTAAAAAGCCCTACGGCTATCTCGGCCTGGGCGATGTTTCGGTATTGATTTTCTTCGGCTGGCTTGGGGTTTTAGGCAGCTATTACCTTCAGGCACATCATTTAAACGCGGTCCTGTTATTGCCTGCCAGTGCCTGCGGCTTACTGGCGGTCGCGGTGCTGAACGTTAACAATATGCGGGATATTGAAAGCGATCGGAAAAATGGCAAATTTACGCTGGCCGTACGGCTGGGCACCAGAAATGCTCGCTGCTACCATGCTTTTTTACTTTTTGGCTCGCTGCTCTGTTTCGGTTTATTTGCCATCATGGCTTCGCTGAGCCTGACAGGCTGGCTGTTTATGCTGGCCGCGCCGCTGCTGTCGCATCAGGGCCATTTTATTCTGCGGCAAACTTCAGCCAGCGCAATGCGCCCAATGCTGGCGAAAACGGTCAAAAGCGCCCTGCTGGTTAATCTGCTTTTCGCCATCGGTCTGGTAATGAATTAACGAAGATGTGATTGACCCATCGCAAGTTTTAACCCGTGATGATTTTGCCAACAACCGGCAGATAGCGATATACTTACTCTCCCTGTGGCAAACAGATGAACCCTTATGAAATATGATACTTCCGAACTTTGCGACATCTATCAAGAAGATGTGAATGTCGTTGAACCGCTCTTCTCAAACTTCGGTGGCCGCACCTCGTTTGGCGGGCAAATTATTACGGTAAAATGTTTCGAAGATAACGGGCTTCTGTATGACCTGCTGGAAGAGAACGGACGCGGGCGCATTTTGCTGGTAGACGGCGGTGGCTCAGTACGGCGCGCGCTGGTTGACGCGGATCTGGCGCGGCTGGCGCTACAGAATGAATGGGAAGGCATTGTGGTCTATGGCTCGGTGCGCCAGGTAGACGACCTGGAAGAACTCGACATTGGTATTCAGGCCATTGCCGCTATTCCTGTTGGCGCGGCGGGTGAAGGCATTGGTGAAAGCGATATCCGGGTTAATTTCGGCGGCGTCACCTTCTTCTCCGGCGATCATCTGTATGCCGACAATACCGGTATTATCCTTTCCGAAGCGCCTCTCGATATCGAATAGCAAAAACGGGTGCACACAGGCACCCGTCTTTTTACTGTTAGCCTGACTGGGAAATCAGACTTCTTCCATTTTTCCCAGCAGTGCTCGCAGACGCTCCTGCCAGACAAGTTGCTCTTCTTTCAGGTGCTGGTTCTCACGCACCAGATTCTCGCTGTTGCCAGCGGCCTGTTGTACCTGCTGATTCAGATTATTATTCTGATCTTTCAGCTCTTCAATTTCCATTTGCAACAGGGTGATAGTATCAATCGCCTGCTGTACTTTTGATTCCAGTTTCTCGAACACTTCAAATGACATCGTAAATGACCTCTCCTAATCGCAAGGCGTTGATGTTGCTATTGCCGATCGTGAGGGTTTAGCCAGCAGACTGCGGATAGCAACGATGTTCCGATTGTAAGTAGACCAGCCCGCCAAGTCCAGCAGCGAACCGGTAGGGTAGCCGGATAGTGGGAATTTTCTGTAAAGTTCCGGTTTTGCAACATTTACGCCCCACGAAAGTAAGGTCATTGTTAACAGATTGCGAAACAGAAACTCAAACGAAAGCCTGAAACTGCCTAAAATCCGCCAGAAAGACGCGTAAACGCTCATTTCTTTGACACAGCACACAACTTTTGATTTCGCTATTTCTCGTTTATGCTCGTTAACGATAAATTCACAACAGCTCCGCAAAAGATCGGGGCGACTCACGGAATGAGAAAAAAAAACGCTGTAGAACATTAAACCTCGCCTTCAGGAAACACCATCATGAGTCAATCAACAAGTACGCTTAAAGGGCAATGCATCGCCGAGTTTCTGGGTGTCGGCACCATCATTTTCTTTGGCGCCGGCTGTGTCGCAGCGGCAAAAGTCGCCGGGGCAGTGTTAGGACTGTGGGAAATCAGCATTATCTGGGGGATTGCCGTTGCGATGGCGGTCTACCTCAGCGCCGCCGTTTCCGGCGCTCACCTGAATCCTGCCGTGACTATCGCCCTCTGCCTGTTTGCTAATTTTGAACGTCGTAAAGTTATTCCGTATATTCTGGCGCAGGTTGCGGGCGCTTTCTGCTCTGCCGCGCTGGTTTATGCCCTCTACTACAATCTGTTCCTGGACTACGAGCAGACCCACCATATGGTGCGAGGCAGCGTAGACAGCCTTGAGCTGGCGGGTATCTTCTCCACCTACCCGAATCCGCACATCAGCGTTGGTCAGGCCTTCCTGGTGGAAGCCGTGATTACCGCCGTGATGATGGGTCTGATTATGGCGCTGACCGACGACGGTAACGGGCTGCCGCGCGGTCCAATGGCTCCCCTGCTCATCGGCCTGCTGATCGCCGTTATCGGCGGCGCAATGGGCCCACTGACCGGCTTTGCGTTGAACCCGGCTCGTGATTTCGGTCCTAAGATTTTCGCCTGGCTGGCGGGCTGGGGCAATGTTGCCTTTACCGGTGGCCGTGACATCCCTTATTTCCTCGTGCCAATCTTTGGCCCGATCGTTGGCGCCTGCGTTGGGGCAGTTGGCTATCGTTCTCTGATCGGCCGTAATCTGCCAGGCGCAGTTGCGGTAAAGAAAGAAGAAAAGACGGTAGCTCGTGCTGAGCAGCGTAAAGCGTAAGTGCTAACCCTCTACACCATCAGGAAGGATTTATGACCACAGAAAAAAAATATATAGTCGCGTTAGATCAGGGTACCACCAGTTCCCGTGCCGTTATCCTGGATCATGACTCCAATATTGTGGCGGTCTCCCAGCGCGAGTTTCAGCAGATCTACCCTAAAACGGGCTGGGTTGAGCACGATCCGATGGACATTTGGGCATCGCAAAGCTCCACGCTGGTCGAAGTGCTGGCTCACGCCGACATTCGCTCGGATGAGATTGCCGCTATCGGCATCACCAACCAGCGTGAAACGGCTATCGTCTGGGACAAAGAAACCGGTAAGCCGATCTACAACGCCATTGTCTGGCAGGATCCGCGCACCGCTGACTACTGCGCCAAACTGAAAAAAGAAGGGCTGGAAGAGTACATTCAGCACACCACGGGCCTGGTCATTAACCCTTACTTCTCCGGGACGAAGGTGAAATGGATCCTTGACCACGTTGATGGCGCTCGCGAGCGTGCTAAACGCGGCGAGCTGCTATTCGGTACGGTGGATTCCTGGCTGGTATGGAAAATGACCCAGGGGCGGGTGCATATCACCGATTACACCAACGCCTCCCGTACCATGATGTTTAACATCCACAAGCTGGAATGGGATCAGCGCATGCTGGACATCCTGGATATCCCGCGTGAGATGCTGCCAGAAGTGAAGTCCTCTTCTGAAATTTACGGCCAGACCAATATCGGCGGTAAAGGCGGAACGCGTATTCCTATCGCGGGTATCGCGGGCGATCAGCAGGCAGCGCTGTATGGCCAGCTGTGCGTTCAGCCGGGTATGGCGAAAAACACCTACGGCACCGGCTGCTTTATGCTGATGAACACCGGCACCGAAGCCGTCACGTCCAACAACGGCCTGTTAACCACTATCGCCTGCGGCCCACGGGGCGAAGTGAACTATGCGCTGGAAGGTGCGGTATTCATCGGCGGCGCATCTATCCAGTGGCTGCGTGATGAGATGAAGCTAATCGGTGATGCGACCGACTCTGAATATTTCGCGATGAAAGTGAAAGACAGTAACGGCGTGTATATGGTGCCAGCCTTTACGGGCCTGGGCGCGCCGTACTGGGATCCGTATGCTCGCGGAGCCATCTTCGGCCTGACGCGCGGTGCCAATGCTAACCACATCATACGCGCCACGCTGGAATCTATCGCCTACCAGACCCGCGACGTGCTGGAAGCGATGCAGATTGATGCCAATACCCGCCTGCAATCACTGCGCGTGGATGGCGGCGCGGTCGCCAACAACTTCCTGATGCAGTTCCAGTCCGACATTCTGGGCGCGCGCGTTGAACGTCCTGAAGTCCTGGAAGTGACCGCGCTGGGTTCCGCTTATCTGGCTGGCCTGGCCGTTGGCTTCTGGAAAGATCTGGACGAAGTCCGTGCAAAAGCGGTTATCGAACGTGAATTCCGCCCAAGCATTGAGACCACCGAGCGTAATTACCGCTACGCAGGCTGGAAAAAAGCCGTTGCCCGCGCCCGCGCATGGGAAGAGCAGGACGACTCGTAAGCCTTACCTTCTACCCTCTGCCCGCGGTCGCCACGATCGCGGGCTTTTTCCGCGCCCGCCATGCTAAGCTTTCCGCCTCATCCTCTTTCCAGGGCTAATCATGAAACGAGAACTCGCCATTGAATTTTCACGCGTAACGGAAGCCGCAGCGCTGGCTGGCTATAAGTGGCTCGGACGCGGCGACAAAAATGCCGCTGACGGCGCGGCGGTCCATGCGATGCGTATTATGCTCAATAAAGTGAATATTGACGGGCAAATCGTCATTGGCGAAGGGGAGATCGATGAAGCTCCCATGCTCTACATCGGCGAAAAAGTCGGCAGCGGTGAAGGCGATGCGGTAGATATTGCCGTGGATCCTATTGAAGGCACGCGAATGACGGCGATGGGCCAGGCAAACGCGCTGACCGTATTGGCCGTTGGTGATAAAGGCACCTTTCTCAAGGCGCCTGATATGTATATGGAGAAGCTGGTTGTCGGCCCGGGCGCAAAAGGCGCAATCGATCTGGCGCAGCCGCTGGAAGAAAACCTGAAGCGCGTGGCGCAGGCATTGCAGAAACCGCTGTCAGAAGTGACCGTGACGATTCTTGCCAAACCCCGACACGATGACATCATCCGCTCATTGCAGCAGTTAGGCGTGCGCATCTTTGCTTTCCCTGACGGCGATGTAGCCGCGTCTATCCTGACCTGCATGCCAGACAGCGAAATCGATGTGCTGTACGGCATTGGCGGCGCGCCAGAAGGCGTGATTTCCGCCGCGGTCATCCGCGCGCTGGATGGCGATATGCAGGGGCGTCTGCTGGCGCGCCATAGGGTAAAAGGCGACACGCCGGAAAATCGCGCCATGGGCGAGCAGGAAGAAAAACGCTGTCTGGAAATGGGCATTAAAGCGGGAGAAATATTGCAGCTGGATGATATGGCCCATAACGATAATGTGATTTTTTCAGCCACCGGCATCACCAGCGGCGACTTGCTGAAAGGGATCACCCGTCAGGGCAACATCGCCACCAGCGAAACGTTATTGATACGCGGTAAATCACGCACCATTCGCCGTATACAGTCCATTCACTATCTGGATCGTAAAGACGAAAGCCTGCACCCGTACCTTCTGTAGATAAAAAATGGCGGGTCAGTTTGCTGCCCGCCATTCTGCCACTCCCGATGTCAGTCGACTGAACGACCTGGACTACCTGTTACCCCGCTATGCCGTCTGCGGCTCAGGCCGCTTCGATAAAGGCAACCAGCAGAGCAGAATAAGCAACGCCATGGCAAACATCAGCATGCCAAGGCTGAACTGGCCTTTCTGCGGCAGCAACGCCGACAGCCATGCCGCCAGACCCGATCCCAGATTTTGTAAGCCGCCCAGCAGCGCACCCGCCGTGCCAGCCATATAAGGCCAGGGCTCCATCGCGCCCGTTGTGGCTAACGGAAACAGCATTCCCGCACCAAAGAAGAACAGCGCGGCGGGAACAATCAGCGTCCAGATGGTCATTATGCCAAACCATGCCGGTATCCACATGAGTGCGCCAGCAAGCAAACAGCTGTTCACCGACCACCACATCAGCTGTGGGAAAGGTTTGTTATCGCGACCAGCAAACCATGCACCGAAGAAAGCGGCCGGAATTGGCAGGATAAACAGCAGGCTGACCGTAATACTGTTGAGGCCCAGCACGCCGCCCATCAGCACACCGCAGCTTGCTTCAAACACCGCTATGCCACCCAGTGCACCCATCAGCATCACCAGGTAGCGAATAAACGTGCCGTCTGCCAGCAAGGGCCGATAGCGTGAAAACAAAGCGCGTTTTTCCGGCTGCGGCGGACGAGTCTCCGGCAGCCAACGCAGCATAGCCACACCGACCGACAGGCAAAGCGCCAGCAGAAAGACAAAACAGGCATGCCAGCCAACCCAGTGCGTCAACACAGCGCCAATAACGGGCGCAACCAGTGGGCTAACCAGGATCCCCATATTCAGCAGGCTGTTAGCCTGCCTGAGCGCGCCACCCGCATACAGGTCTCGCGGCATCGTTCTGGCCATTACGCCCGCCACGCCCGTGCCTAAGCCCTGAATAGCGCTGCCCAGTACCAGCAGATCGAAAGTCGGTGCGCTGAGGGCGATCAGCGTCCCGATAAGGAATACGCCCAGCCCGGCAAGGATTACCGGCCGCCGGCCAATGTTGTCCGAGAGCGGACCATATAAAAGCTGTGAGCCGCCATAGGTCATCAGATAAGCCGCCATTACCCGCTGGACCACGCCGTCACGAACGTTAAAGGCTTCAGCAATGGTAGCCATGGCGGGCACATAAATGGTTTGCGCCATCTGCCCGACGGCCACCAGCGCGATCAGCATTACCAGCAGATGCCCGTTTGCTATTTTTTTCATTTTTTTCAACATTTATTGGCGCTATCGTCCCGATAAAGACGACCGGCCGGGAAAGGGAATTTTATGGCGAGGAAAATATCAGGAATAAATGACAAAGCGAGAGGGGCAGCAAAAAAAAGAGGCGGCCCGGCGTCAGCAAAAGCAGGCAATGCCGTAAATGAAACTGTACGTTATAGTCAAAAAGTGGGTTTAATTTGTCGATACGAGCTTTGTCCCCTGCCACCGACTGGAAAAATCGTCGTGTAGTGACGAAGATACGGTTATTAACCTGCTTTCCCCAACTAAGGAGTCAGTAATGGCCGAATGGGTCAACGCCAGGATCAAACAGGTACATGACTGGACGGACAGTCTTTTCAGCATCACCGTCAACGCCCCTATCGATCCGTTTATTGCGGGTCAGTTTGCCAAGCTGGCCTTGGAAATAGACGGGGAACGCGTACAGCGTGCCTATTCTTATGTTAATGCGCCGAGTGATGAGAATCTTGAGTTCTATCTGGTGACCGTGCCGGAAGGCAAGCTCAGCCCTCGCCTTCACGCATTGCAGCCCGGCCAGGAGCTAATGATCACCAAAGAAGCGGCAGGTTTCTTTGTGCTGGACGAAATCCCCGAGTGCAAAACCCTCTGGATGCTGGCGACCGGAACGGCCATCGGCCCTTACCTGTCTATTTTGCAGGAAGGCGTGGGGCTGGATCGTTTCGATCATATCGTTCTGGTCCATGCTGCACGTTACGCGCAGGATCTGAGCTATTTGCCGCTCATGCAGCAGCTACAGCAGCGTTATAACGGTAAGTTAAGGATTCAGACCGTGGTTAGCCGTGAAGAAGCCACGGGGTCGTTAACCGGCCGGGTTCCCGCACTGATAGAAAACGGCGAGCTGGAAGCGGCCGTAGGCTTACCGATGACGGCAGAAGAGAGCCACATCATGCTTTGTGGCAATCCACAAATGGTCAGGGATACGCAGCAGCTGCTAAAAGAGACCCGCGGAATGCGCAAGCATCTGAAGCGTAAACCGGGCCACATGACCAGCGAACACTACTGGTAATCCGGCGTTTTACGGTTGAAATAGTTAACCGGCCGCGCTTTTTTACCAAAGCGGTTCTCGCCTGGACTACCACGAAATACGCCGAGTTCCAGCGTCATCGTCACCATAATCAGCGCAGGAATAAAGCGGCCCAGCGCCCATTGCCAACTGGCGGGCAGCATGTCCCAGTTACCCGCCATCAGCATCCAGGCGACGATCAACAAGAGCGCCCAGTAAGCAGACTTATTACGATCGTGTAGCCGCTTCACCACTACCGCACTACAGGGCCATAACAGGCTGACCACGCAGAAAGCTGCCGTCTGGGTCGTCATCCAACCGCGAGCGGCCAGGGTAAAAAGCAGCGTCATCAGCACCAGCCACAGGGTCAGCCAGATCCAAAGATCGCGTCTACCCAGTCTGCCATGCCACGAAAAACACCATGCTTGTAAGGTCATAAATTCTCCCTCAGAACAGCGTCAGGCTTTGACTTTTTTAGTCATTGTCCGTTCTAATCTTCAACTGAATGTACTGGTTAGGGCAGACGATAATGAATAAAGCGATGTTGACGGGCATCACGTTACTGGTCTCGCTGGCAACAGCAGCAGCGCAGGCCAATGCCGATCCGCAGGATCGTACCGAACATATGCCAACGGCGCCTTATCTTCTGGCGGGATCGCCCACCTTCGATATGACTATCGGCCAGTTTCGCGAAAAGTATAATGCGGTGAACTCTGCGTTACCGATTCCTGAGTATCGCGCAACAGACAGCCGGGGTGACAAAAGTAATCTGACGCGTGCCGCCAGTAAGATCAATGAAAATCTCTATAGTTCTACCGCGCTGGAACAGGGAACAGGAAAGATCAAAACGTTGCAGATTACCTGGCTACCGGTTCCTGGCCCGGAGGAGAAAGCGGCACGCGACAAAGCGCTGGCCTACATGACCGCGCTGGAACGTTTTTTTGAGCCAACGCTTAGCGAAGAGCAGAGTCTTAAAAGGCTGGAGGATTTGTTAAGCAAGGGTAAAGGTTCACGCTATTTTGCTCAGACCGAAGGCGCCGTTCGCTACGTGATCGCGGATAACGGCGACAAGGGACTGACCTTTGCCATTGAGCCGATAAAACTGGCGATGGGAAATAACTGACCCGGCGCAAAGATGACGAAAAGCAAAGCCTTCGAAGGTTTTGATCTCTATACTGTCTGGCAGACAACGCTGCTAAGGCAGGGTAATTTAACCGTATCGCGCTAAGCGTGGAGGATAGAATGCGACATCCGTTAGTAATGGGTAACTGGAAACTGAACGGCAGCAAAACTATGGTCAACGAGCTGATTGCAGGTCTGCGCAATGAGCTGAGCAGCGTTGATGGCTGCGGCGTAGCCATTGCCCCACCGGTGATGTATCTGGATCTGGCGAAACATGCCGCTTCCGGTAGCCATATCGCGCTTGGCGCGCAGAACGTTGATGTTAACCTGAGCGGCGCTTTTACCGGTGAAGTCTCTGCCGACATGCTGAAAGATATTGGTGCGAAATACATCATTATCGGCCACTCAGAGCGTCGTACTTACCATAAAGAAAGCGACGAGCTGATTGCTAAAAAATTCGAAGTGCTGAAGGCCGCGGGCCTGATCCCCGTGCTGTGCATTGGCGAAACCGAAGCGGAAAACGAAGCGGGTAAAACCGAAGAAGTGTGTGCTCGCCAAATTGATGCCGTGCTGAAAACCCAGGGCGCGGAAGCGTTCAATGGCGTGGTTATCGCTTACGAACCTGTGTGGGCAATCGGCACCGGTAAATCAGCGACGCCTGCGCAGGCACAGGCAGTACACAAATTTATCCGCGACCACATTGCGAAACAAGATGCGAACGTGGCGGCTCAGGTCATCATTCAGTACGGTGGCTCAGTCAATGATAAAAATGCTGCTGAACTCTTTGCTCAGCCAGACATCGACGGCGCGCTGGTAGGCGGCGCATCACTGAAAGCCGATGCTTTTGCGGTGATCGTTAAAGCGGCTGCGGCGGCTAAAGCCTGATGTTTACCCCCTGTCCCGGAAACGGGGCAGGTTTTTCCTTTCTTCTTCTTTTTACCGGTTCTGCCACTCCAGGGCTTTGACGCTCACCCGACATCAAATTCACCTATATGTAACATTTACATAACAAATACCGTTCATTATTTCTACGCCTGAATTTTTTTAGCGGATCGATTCAGCTTCTCCTCTCCTCGCACCCAAATCCGACGTTTTTCAGTCGCTATCAGTAATCCGGAATAATAACCTTTTGATTTTCGGTGCAAAAACAACCGTATTTTGTGCATAAAAAAAGCCATTCTGTGCAGAGTATCAATGTTGCTAATTTCGTTGCACTCTTCATTCTCATTTTTAATCTTTAAACAATTTTTTAAATGCCACGTAACAATGGTATATTTCAGGTGATGTAAATCTGTGCTAACAGACCCTTTACTCTGTAGGCCTTTCTGATAAGAGCATCCCTGCATTCAGTGGAACAGAAAACGGCTCGAACAGAAACCGACTCTGTTTCACCCGCTAAACATGTTGATTATTCAACATACGGAGAAGTCGCCCCATGCCAAATCAACAAGTACGCCTGGCTGCCTCCCGCAACAAAACAGGCTTTGCGAAAACAGCCGAGATAACCGAAAACGCTGACGTCGATGTGTTGCTGATCGGCGGCGGAATTATGAGCGCCACGCTGGGTGCTTTTTTACAGGAGCTTGAGCCGGACTGGCGCATCAGTATGACTGAGCGTCTTGAGCACGTTGCACAAGAAAGCTCAAATGGCTGGAACAATGCAGGCACCGGCCATGCCGCGCTGGCGGAAATGAACTACACCCCGGAAAAAACAGACGGCAGCGTCGATATCAAAAAAGCCGTGGACATCAACGAAGCGTTCCAGCTCTCTCGCCAGTTTTGGGCTTATCAGGTGCAACGTGGCGGCCTGAAAAATCCGCACAGCTTTATTAACAGCGTGCCGCACATGAGTTTTGTCTGGGGCGACGACAATATCGCCTTCCTGAAGAAGCGCTTTGAAGCTTTACAGAAGAGTTCGCTGTTCCGTGGCATGGAGTATTCCGAAGATCCCGAGCAAATCAAAAAGTGGATCCCCTTAGTGATGGAAGGACGCGGCGAACAGGAACGCGTGGCCGCTACGCGCATCCCGACAGGAACCGATGTTAATTTTGGCGAAATCACGCGTCAGCTGGTCGCTTCGTTACAGAAAAATGAGAATTTCTCACTGCATACTCGTCACGAAGTTCGCCGGTTTAAACGTAACGACGATGGCAGCTGGAACGTGACGATTGCCGATCTGAAAAACGATGCCGAGCGAACCCTGCGCGCGCGCTACATCTTTATCGGCGCGGGCGGCGCAGCCCTGACGCTGTTGCAGAAGACCGGTATCCCGGAAGCGAAAGACTATGCTGGTTTTCCAGTGGGTGGCGAATTCCTGGTCAGCGAAAACGAAGACGTGGTGAAACGCCATCTGGCGAAAGTGTATGGCAAAGCCTCGGTCGGCGCGCCGCCGATGTCCGTTCCACACCTTGATACGCGCATGCTGGACGGCAAGCAGGTCATGCTGTTCGGGCCTTTTGCCACCTTCTCTACCAAGTTTCTGAAGCAGGGTTCGCTGTGGGATATGTTTGGCTCAATGACGCCGTCGAACTTTAAGCCGATGGTTCATGTCGGGCTGGATAATTTTAACCTGGTAAAATACCTGGTGGGTCAGGTCATGCTGACCGATGACGATCGCCACAAGGCGCTGCAAGAGTACTTCCCGGATGCGGAGAAAGCGGACTGGCGTCTGGTGAAAGCAGGCCAACGCGTGCAGATCATCAAGAAAGATGCTGAAAAAGGCGGCGTGCTGAAGCTGGGTACGGAAGTGGTGGCATCGCAGGATGGCACCATTTCTGCGCTGCTGGGCGCTTCGCCTGGCGCATCAACCGGTGCGCCAATCATGCTGGATCTGATGAATAAAGTCTTTTCTGACCGCTTCAACACGTCGGCGTGGCAGTCAAAGCTGAAAAAAATGCTGCCTTCATACGGTCAGAAGCTGAACGGTAACGTCGCGACGACGGAGCACATCATGGCGGAAACCAGCCGTATACTGCAGCTGAACTACTCGCCGTTTACCGCTGCTAATGATGAAGCAGCCATTGCCGGTGCTGCGGTTATTGGCAAGTAATCGCTATAGCCGGCTAAACTAGCCGGTAGAAAGGGCGGAGTCTGGCCTTCGCTCCGCCCTTCTGCCTGTTTCCCGGTACTCAATTTTTCGCCATTCTCTGAATTTACCCTGCCTGGCCGACCATTCCCTGCACAACTCACTCAGACGACTATGCTTTTATCTGACCTTAAACAGAGGAGCAGCTAAATGGATACGTCTTTGCCACAGCCAGTCACCGACGCTGAGCTTGAGCTTCTCGATCGCTATTGGCGTGCTGCCAACTATCTCTCGGTCGGGCAAATTTATTTAATGAGCAATCCCCTGCTGCGTGAGCCGTTACGGCCCGAGCATATAAAACCTCGCCTGCTGGGCCACTGGGGAACCACTCCTGGCCTGAACTTTATCTATGCTCATCTGAACCGTATTATTCGCCAGCGAGATGTGGATCTGCTTTATGTCTGCGGCCCGGGCCATGGTGGTCCGGGCATGGTGGCGAATACCTGGCTTGAAGGTACCTACAGCGAAGTTTATCCGGCCGTCAGTGCCGATGCTGAAGGTATGCAAAAGCTGTTTCGGCAATTCTCTTTCCCCGGCGGCATTCCCAGCCATGCCGCGCCGGAAACGCCAGGCTCAATTAATGAAGGCGGCGAACTGGGCTATTCACTGGTTCATGCTTTTGGTGCCGCTTTCGATCATCCGGATCTGATCGTCCCCTGCGTGATCGGCGATGGCGAAGCCGAAACCGGTCCGCTGGCCGCCAGCTGGCACGGTAACAAATTTCTTAATGCCGCTCGTGATGGCGCGGTGCTCCCTATTCTGCATCTGAATGGCTACAAAATTGCCAATCCCACGCTGCTGGGACGCAGTAGCGATGAAGATTTGCGGCAGCTTTTCCGCGGATATGGCTATGAGCCGCTATTCGTCTCGGGTGACGAACCGCTAAAAATGCACCGGCTGATGGCCGAAGCGCTGGATTGCGCTTTCGACAGCATTCGCCAGTATCAGCTGGAAGCCCGGCGGGGCGATGCACAGGAAAACATTCCGAGCTGGCCGATGATTATCCTGCGCAGCCCCAAAGGCTGGACCGGCCCCAAAACGGTGGACGGTAAAAAGGTCGAGGGTTTCTGGCGTGCCCATCAGGTTCCCGTTTCCGAATGTCGTGAAAACGACGACCACCGTCAGATTTTGCAGGAATGGATGCAGAGCTATCATCCTGCCGATCTCTTTGACGATGCAGGAAGATTAAAACCTGAGCTACAGGCGCTGGCTCCGCGAGGCGATAAACGTATGGGCGCCACGCCTTACGCAAACGGTGGTCGTCTGCGTAAAGAGCTTAAGACACCGGACATTCGTCAATTCGCTGTTGATGTCGGCAAGCCCGGCGAAACGCAGGCGCAGTCCACTGCGGTTCTCGCCAGTTATCTGAGCGCCATCTTCCAGCATAATCCAGATAATTTCCGGCTTTTTGGCCCGGATGAAACCGCCTCTAACCGGCTCAGCAAAGTCTTTGATGTGACTAATCGCACCTGGATGGAAAAAATCCAGGATTACGATGAGCAGCTGGCACCGGATGGCCGCGTGATGGAGATCCTGAGCGAGCACCAGTGTCAGGGCTGGCTGGAAGGCTATCTGCTCACCGGCAGGCATGGGCTGTTCAACTGCTATGAAGCCTTTATCCACATCGTCGACTCGATGTTTAACCAGCACGCCAAGTGGCTGAAAGTCTCTCGCAAGCTGCCATGGCGTGAACCGATCTCCTCCCTAAACTACCTGCTTTCTTCTCACGTCTGGCGGCAGGATCATAATGGCTATAGCCACCAGGATCCCGGCTTTATCGATCACGTTGTCAACAAGAAAGCCGATATTGTGCGTGTTTACCTGCCACCTGATGCCAACACGCTGCTCTGGGTTGGCGATCACTGTCTGAAAACCTGGGATCGCATCAACGTGATCATTGCCGGTAAACAGCCCGAACCGCAGTGGCTGAGCATGGACGAAGCGATTGCCCATTGTGAACAGGGGATGGGCATCTGGCCTTGGGCAGGCAATGAAAAAGCCGATACGCCGCCCGATGTGGTGATGGCCTGCGCAGGAGATGTCCCGACAATGGAAACCCTTGCCGCAGTCGACCTGCTGCGTCAGTACCTGCCTGACCTGGCGGTCCGGGTGGTTAACGTGGTGGATTTACTGGCACTGCAAACAAAAGATCAGCATCCACATGGCCTGGAAGACGAGGCCTTCGACGCCATCTTTACCGTCGATAAACCGGTCGTCTTTGCTTTCCACGGCTATCCGGCACTAATCCATCGACTGGCCTATCAGCGCAACAATCATCGTAATTTCCACGTCCGGGGATTTAATGAAGAAGGCACAACAACTACGCCGTTTGATATGACAGTGCTTAACGAAGTGGATCGCTACCATCTGGCTCAGGAGGCAATTTTACGTGTTCCGGGGCTGGCGGAAAAAGCGGGCGACGTGCTGGACGCCTTGCAGGAGAAGCTGGCCGCTCATCACGCTTACGTTCGTGAATATGGCGAAGACGTACCGGAAGTACAGAACTGGAAATGGCCATCGCAAGAAGGAAGCAGCGACGTGGGCGATTAACGGCATAAGTGGCCGTTAGCCCAGGGTTTACAGGCCGGAGCCATCGGTGCCGGCCTGTGACAGCGAAGGCTGCTTCAGGGATGAAGCAGTTCAACCAGCATCCACAGCGTGGTCAGAACCAGCGAAAACGCCATCAATGCGTTAAACAGACGTCGTTTCCAGGCCACCTGTAAATGTTGACCAAGCCGATCGCCCATCATTGCCCAGATAAGAATACAGGGCAGATTTAACAGCATAAACCCGCCTGCCACCACCATCAGGCTGCTGCTGGCCGTGTACATCAGCGCCACGTTGATCGCCATCAGCCATGCTTTCGGATTGACGGCCTGAAACATTGCGCCGCCCACCAGCGTCATCGGCCTGGCTTTCTCATGAAGTTCCGGCGCGCCCGCCCGAAAAATTTTCCACGAGAGCCACAGCAAATAGGCACAGCCCAACAGCGTGAGCGGCGTCCGAATCGCGCTCATCCATTGCAGTAAAAAGTCCAGCATCAGGGTGGCCATCACGATCTGTACTGCACAGCCAACCATAATCCCCAATACCATGGGAAGCGTACGGCGCAGGCCGAAATTAACGCCAGAAGTTGCCAGCAGCAGGTTATTCGGACCTGGCGTTATCGACATAACGGTAACGTAACTGAAAAAAGAGGGATCGATCATCGGCTGTATCCTGCGAGTCATTTGATAGCACCAAAATACAAGCAGACGGGCGATGGTAACAGATTCAGAAATACACTATTGTCATGAGTACAATCCTATCCAAATACCTGTTGTACCCATGCTCTGGAGGAACTACTGTGTCCATCATCGAACCGCAGGAGAGCACGCTGTATCATCAGCTTGCCGAAACGCTGGCAGACGCCATACATAATGGCACCTGGCTTCCCGGCAGCCGCCTGCCCGCCATTCGCCGCTGCGCCGCCACCCATCAGGTCAGCATTAATACGGTATTAACCGCCTACCGCTTATTGGAAGATCGTGGGCTGATTGAAGCGCGTCCGCAGTCCGGTTATTACGTTCGCGGCGTTTTACCTTCGGTTAAGGCCCAGGCCAGCCATCGGGCAAAAGTGAGCTCGCCCAGCAGCAGCAAGCTGGATTTGATTGAAGCCGTTTTTGCCGCCCAGAACCACCCGGATTACACCAATATCTCTCTTGCCTGTCCGCAAAACAGCGATTTTTTTCCGACGGCAAAAATCAGCCGTATTATGGCTTCGCTGCTGCGCCGTGAACCGAATTTGATTGGTCGCTATGCCCTTCCTCCCGGCAGTGAACGTTTACGTCGGGAGATAGCGCGTCGGGCAAGGGACTTGGGTATGACATTAACCACCGACGATATCACGCTAACACACGGCTGCATGGAGGCGTTGCAGCTGGCGCTTCGCGTCGTCACTAAGCCGGGCGACTGCGTTGGGCTGGAAACGCCAACCTACTTCTATCTCTTTCCGCTGCTTGCCAGTCTGGGGCTGAACGTCGTTGAAATCCCAACCGATCCGCAGCATGGTCTGTCGCTTGATGCATTGGAACTGGTATTGCAGGAGAAACGCATTCAGGCGCTGGTCGCCATGCCCACCGTACAAAATCCGCTGGGCTGTACCATGAAGCTGGAAGATAAAAAGCGGCTGGCGAAGCTGGTGAATCGTTACCAGATCCCGCTGATTGAGGATGGTCTGTATGATGAATTGCAGTTCTGCTGGCCATTGTCACCCGCGGTTAAAGCGTTCGACAGTGACGGCTGGGTACTGCATTGCGCCAGCTTCACTAAAACGGTGACGCCGGATTTCCATGTGGGCTGGATTGCCGCAGGCCGCTTCAGCGAAGATCTGGCGAGGCTGAAATCCGTTTCCTCTTTAACCGAATCACGCCTGCTCAGTGAAACGCTCGGACATTTTCTGGAATCCGGCGGCTACGATCATCATCTGCGCACCATGCGCCGCCGTTATGCCGCCCAGATGGATGAAGCGCGGGGATTGATTGCCCGGCATTTTCCTCAGGGAACCCGAGCTACCCAGCCCAGCGGCGGCTTTATTTTCTGGGTCGAGCTGCCCGGCGAGATCGACTGCATTGCACTGTTCCACCGCCTGCTACAGGAAAAAATCTGCCTGACCCCAGGCGCGCTCTATACCCTGAGCGACCGTTGCAACAGCGCATTGCGCCTTACCTGCTGTTATCCCTTTGATGAACGCTATACCTGGGCGCTGAAACGAACTGGCGCGCTGGCTTGCGAAATGAGCGGCATCCCAGCGGGCATGATCTGATTGCGATCAGGGCGTCCCGTTTCGGCCCCACTTCGCGTAGCCTTTACGCCCGGTAAGCCGTTCGTAATAGGCGCGAACGGCCGGAAAATCAGGGTGCTCCAGCGGGGTCTCATACCAGCGATTGACCGACAATCCAATGGGGATATCGGCCAGCGAAAAGGCGTTACCGGCAACGTACGCGCCGGTACGTTGCAGCTGCTGATTGAGAATGCTCATGGTGTATGACCAGCCTTTGCAGGCAGCAGCGAGCAACCGCGGATCCTGGTGTGCAGGCGAATGCCGTACCAGCGACATAAAAGCATAGCGCCAGGAGGTGTTCAACTCGGTAGCCTGCCAGTCGATCCACTGATCGATCGGCGCACGGGTGCGAGGATGGCGGGGATAGAGCCATTCGCCATCCCAAGCATTAGCCAGGTAACGAATGATGGCATGGGACTCCCATAGCGTGAAATCGTCCTCCTGGATCACCGGGATCAGCGCATTAGGATTCATCGCTTTAAACTCCGCTTCCTGAAGCGATTTAAAGCCATCTCCCCAGTCTTCACGGCGGAAAGGGATCTCCAGTTCTTCACAGATCCAAAGGACTTTTCTGACATTGATAGACGATGCACGTCCCAGTATTTTCAGCATAATTCCGTCACTTTTTGTTCAGGTTTTAACTATTAATACCCATTGCAGCCGGACTGACAATGGCCGTACTCTGTAAGCCAGCATGTTTCAACCGTTTTGCTTTGTGGCAAAAATTTCCTGATACCTTCAAAAAATTAAACGGTAACGTTAACTATGACGCAGTTACGCACTTTTAAACAGGTTGATGTCTTCACTTCTTCTCCTCTGAACGGCAATCCGCTGGCGGTGATCGTTGATGCCAGCGGCCTCAGCGATGAGCAAATGCAGAGCACCGCGCGCTGGACTAACCTGTCGGAAACCACGTTTGTTTTACCGCCAGACAACCCGGCTGCGGACTATCGCGTGCGCATCTTTACCCCGGATAGCGAGCTGCCTTTTGCCGGACATCCCACGCTGGGAACGGCTCATGCACTTCTGGAAAACGGGATTACCCTGAAAACGCCGGGACAGATTGTGCAGCAGTGCGAATTGGGACTGGTGACGATTAAAATCAGTGCAGATGGCGCACTGGCCTTTTCCGCGCCCGAAGCAACGCTTACAGAATTTAGTGATGCGCCTCTCGGCAGCGCGCTAAACAGCAACGCCATCGAAACCCGGCTGCCGGTGATGGTTGCCGATATGGGCATTCGCTGGCTGCTGGTCCCGATGATCTCAGCAGAAGACGTGCTGGCTATTAAGCCCAATGCGATTGAGTTTGAGCGCCTGCTTAAAAAAGCGCGCGTGACGGGCGTGATGCCTTTTGGCCCGCTGAAGGATCAGGAGGAACAGTATGAGGTGCGTGGCTTGCTGATTGAACAGGGATCGCTGAGTGAAGATCCCGTTACCGGCAGCGCCAATGCGTGTCTCGCCCGCTATCTTCAGGCGCAGGGCGTGGAGTTAGACTATCGGGTTCGTCAGGGTACGGCCATGCAGCGTGCAGGTCGGTTAAGCGTCACATGGGCTGCCGACGGCGTGTGGATTGGTGGCCATACGGTAACGGTAATCAACGGTACCATCAAACTCTGATGCCGCTCTTGCTTCCCCGGCGGCGCAGGCCAGCCGGGGAAAACCGCATCTGCCTGCTTAGAGAAACATACCACCTGACGCCTCAATACGCTGACCGTTTATCCAGCCACTCTCCTCGCTAAGGATCAGCGCAATGGCATTGCCAATATCATCCGGCAATCCAACCCTGCCTAATGCGGTAGCCGAGGAGATAAAGGCGTTAATTTGAGGATTATCACGCACTCTGCCGTCGCTGAAATCCGTTTCAATCGCGCCAGGCGCCAGTACGTTTACCGTAATACCCCGCGCACCCAGCTCTTTGGCCTGATAACGGGTCAGGACTTCTATCGCGCCCTTCACTGCGGCATAGGTTCCCGAACCGGGCTGGCTAAAGCGAGTCAGGCCACTGGAGATATTCAAAATCCTTCCGCCATTTACCATCAGTGGCAGCAGTTTTTGCGTGAGGAAAAAAGGCCCTTTGAAATGAATATTCACCATCTCATCAAACTGCGCTTCGGAAGTGGAAATAAAGGGTTCATGCAGCCCCGATCCGGCATTGTTTAATAAGTAGTCAAAACTATCACGCTGCCAAAGCGTTTTAAGCTGTTTCTGAACCTCACTGGCAAAATCAGAAAAGGCATCGCTGTCGCCTACATCCAGCTGAAGCGCCAGCCCACGGGCGCCGAGCGCCTCAATGGCCTTAACGACGTCCAGCGCTTCAGCCTCTTTATTACGCCAGGTCAAAATAATATCAACACCCTTTTCAGCCAGTTTTAGCGCCGCATTTCGGCCCAGGCCCCGACTTCCGCCGGTAATAATCGCGATTTTATGGCTCATTTGATCTCCCTCCAGTTTACTGTGGATAAAAAACAGCATATTGCCTGCAATCCGATCTATAAATACTCTCAGATACGCATCACTGTTTCATTTCAAACAACAAAAGGCGCACAAGTGGATAAAATTCATGCGATGCAAATCTTTGTCAGAGTAGCCGAATTAGCAAGTTTTACCCGTGCCGCAGAAAGCATGGGGTTGCCAAAAGGTAGCCTTTCGCGACAAATTCAGGCGCTGGAAAACACCATGGGTGCGCAGCTGCTTCATCGTACGACAAGGCGCGTGCAGCTGACGCAGGACGGACTGGTTTATTACGAGCGCTGTCGGGACGTGCTGGCAACGCTTGAAGAGATGGATTCACTTTTCCAGCAAGATCCTGCCACGCTCAGCGGCCGCCTGCGGGTCGATATGCCGGTTAGCCTGGCTTGTGATTATATTTTGCCGCTGCTGCCCGACTTTATGCAGCACTACCCCGGTATTGAACTGGAGTTAAGCAGCAGCGATCGCCGTGTTGATGTGATCCGCGAAGGTTTTGACTGCGTTGTTCGCGTTGGCACGCTGGAGAGTTCAGGACTTATTGCAAGACCGTTGGGGAAACTGACCCTTATTAACTGCGCCAGCCCCGATTACCTTTCACGTTTTGGTACACCGACCACGCTGGAAGACCTCTCAGCGCATGCCATGGTGCATTACGGTCAGCAGCTGGGTGCGCCACCGCCGGGTTTTGAATTTTACGATGGTAAAATCTGCCGTTACGTGAAGACCGGCGGCACGCTGACTGTTAACAGCACCGAAACCTATCGCAACGCCTGCATGGCGGGCCTTGGCATTATTCAGGCACCGGAAAGCGGCATGCGTAAAGCGCTAAAACAGAAAAAACTGGTCGAAATCCTGCCGCATTTTCGCGCCGAGCCGATGCCCGTTTCGCTAATTTATCCGCACCGACGTAACCTTGCTCGTCGCGTTCACGTTTTTATGGAATGGCTGACAAAAGCAATGAAAGCTTACGTAGCCTGACCACCTGGCTATAATTTGTCTTTAATCTAAACACTTAAAGGATATGAAGAAGGCTTCATGACGGAAAATAAACCAGCAGATAGCGCTAAAGGCGACGATAAGCCACTGATCAATATTAAAACCGGAAACAAAACCGTCGATAAATCGATTACCCGGGTTTCCAGACTGGTTAGCTGGTTTCAGGCCATTCCAACGGTGGCACATTTCATCCGTGCCGGGGAACGATTTAGCGATCGGCTGGGCAGCCAGTTTGGCGCGGCCATCACCTATTTCTCTTTTTTGTCACTGATCCCCATTCTGATGGTGTCGTTCGCCGCAGTGGGTTTTGTGCTGGCTTCCAACCAGGATTTGCTTACGGAGTTAATCAATAAGCTGGTAAACAGTATCAGCGATCCTACGCTGGCTACCACGCTAAAAAATACCGTTACCACGGCGGTTCAGCAGCGTACAACCGTAGGGATTACCGGATTGCTTGTGGCGCTTTATTCCGGCATCAGCTGGATGGGCAATTTGCGTGAAGCGGTTCGCGCTCAGTCACGCGATGTCTGGGAACGTAACGAGCAGGACGAGGAAAAAATTTATTTTAAATATACTCGCGATTTCATCTCGCTGATTGGGCTGGTGCTGGCGCTGATTATCACCATTTCACTCACCTCCGTGGCGGGTGCAGCACAGGATGCCATAGTCCGCGCGCTTGGCCTGGACGGTATTGAATGGCTGCGGCCGGTGATGACGCTTATCGCGCTGTCGATTTCAATTCTGGCCAACTATCTGCTGTTCTTGTGGATTTTCTGGAGATTACCGCGCCATAAACCTCGCAAAAAAGCGCTGTTCCGCGGCACGCTGCTGGCGGCAATTGGCTTTGAGGTGATTAAATTTATCATGACGCTGACGCTGCCAAAACTGGCTTCTTCGCCTTCTGGTGCCGCATTTGGTTCAGTACTGGGCCTGATGGCGTTTTTCTACTTCTTCGCCCGTTTGACGCTGTTCTGCGCGGCCTGGATAGCCACCGCAAAATATGCCGATGATAAACCTGAAGAGGAAGCCGAACAGGTTTAAAGGTTGGCGATCTAAAGGGGAGCCTTCGTGCTCCCTTTTCATTTCAATATTTTGCAGCTGTGATCCTGAAGTTCTTCTGCCGAACCCTGATTCAACAACAGCAAATTACGTTTAATCACCATCAGCGCACGCCGACCATTCGGCATCGCTGCCACCGCCACACCGTATTTCCCCATTTCTTCACGGGCATCAGGCAGTTCGTTAGCAATACGGATAAACGGACTGGTTCGCTTAAATTCATCTCTGGTAATGATTTTGACCTGATACTGATGCTCACCTAACTGCTCCAGCTGCCAGCGATTGGTCAGCGAAGCATCCAGGCTATCCAGCCGCTGGCGAATATCAGGACGCAGGCAGGAAATATGGATATGAAGCTGATTCTGCGTTCTGCCACGCTGTGAATTAATGCTCAGCGCCACAGCACTGTCATCGACCGGCGAGCCTCGTCGTTCTTCCATGAAATGACGTGAACGCCATGCCTCGGCAAAGAAATTAGGCGTGGACGGGTTAAGCAGCTCGGGACTTTCGATACCGCTAATTTTTTCCGTCGGCAGCAGTAAAAATTGCAGTGGACCATCGCGATCTTTCAGTACCACATAACCATTACGAATATCGACCTGTCGACAAGGTGTCGGATCGTTATTTTGTTGCTGATTAGGGATGCATTCCTGACTAACTATTTTCCATAGCGCATTGGAATTATGGTGGAAATTCATGGCTACGGAAGCACATCCTGCCGTCAGGATCAGGATAACTGTCGCCACAATCAGGACACGCTTTCGTCCCTGCATGATCAAAACCTCTGGTCTGTTACTGGGCATAATGTAAACGAACTGTTGGCTAAGGTCATGTTAAATAGTTAACAAGAGTGACTATTTCACGGAAGCGGTGAAAATTCAGTCACATAGGCAGGCGTTGGGGGAATGGATTGAAACGATGATAACAAAAAGGCCGATCTGAGATCGGCCTGTGAAACAGAGAATAGCGATTAGCGCTGCATGGCCTTGTCGTAGGTACCACCATCAGCAAAGTGCGTTTTCTGCGCCTTTGTCCAGCCACCGAACTTAGGATCGTCAATGGTGAACAGCTTAACTGGTGCAAATTTATCGGCGTATTTCTTCGCCACGGCGGGGTCGCGTGGACGATAGAAATTCTGCGCCGCAATATCCTGGCCTTCCGGAGAATAGAGATACTTCAGGTAGTCGTCGGCTACTTTACGGGTATCGCGCTCATCCACGACTTTATCAACCACGGAAACCGTTGGCTCCGCCAGGATAGATTCGCTCGGCGTCACGATTTCGAACTGATCTTTACCCAGTTTATTCACCGCCAGGTAAGCTTCGTTTTCCCATGCGATAAGCACGTCGCCAATGCCGCGCTCTACAAACGTATTGGTTGCACCACGCGCACCTGAATCCTGTACCTCAACGTTTTTGAACAGCGCTTTGATGTAGTCTTCTGCTTTCGAAGCATCGCCGTTGTTTTTATCCAGCGCCCATCCCCAGGCTGCGAGATAGTTCCAGCGCGCGCCACCGGATGTTTTCGGGTTAGGCGTAATCACGGAAACGCCCGGCTTGATCAAATCCTGCCAGTCATGAATCTGTTTGGGATTGCCTTTACGGACCAGGAAAACAATTGTTGAGGTATAAGGCGCGGAATTGTCCGGCAAACGCTTTATCCAATTTTTATCAATACGTCCGCGTTGTGCAATGGCGTCAACATCAGAAGCCAGTGCCAGCGTCACCACATCGGCACGGATGCCGTTGATCACCGAAGTTGCCTGCTTGCCCGAGCCGCCATGTGACTGACGAATCACCACGTTATCACCGGTTTCCTGCTTGTAATGCGCGCTGAAGGCTTTGTTGTACTGTTCGTACAGCTCACGAGTCGGATCGTAAGAGACGTTTAACAGCTGGATATCCTTCGCCAGAACACTTGTTGATGCCAGTAACAGGGTTAATCCGACACTCCACTTCTTCATCACGCATCTCCCAAAGGTTTTTTTGCTGTAAGAGAGCGTGACACAAAGTGATTCACGATTTAAAGAATTAAAAAATAGCTTTCATAACCGAATGGAATAACGTTTTGCATAAAAAAGGCGCTTCGGGATAGCGCCTTGATTTCTGTCAGTAAAGTTTCTTGGCGGTATCCAGCCAGTCGCCTTTAAACGGACGCTTCATGTTTTCGATAGCGTCAATGATGTCGTGATGCACCATTTTTTCGTTTTGGATGCCGACGCAGCGACCGCCATAGCCCTGTAGCAGCAGCTCAATCGAGTAAGCGCCCATGCGTGAAGCCAGGATTCGATCGTAAGCTACTGGCGCACCACCGCGCTGGATATGGCCTAAAACCGTTGAGCGCGTTTCCCGTTTGGTTTCCGATTCGATATATTTTGCCAGCTCATCGATATCGCAAATGTGCTCGGTAATCGCCACGATGGCATGCTTTTTACCCTTCGCAATACCCGCTTTGATTTCCTGCACCAGCTCTTCACGCGTGTAGGGGATTTCTGGCAGTACGATAAACTCACAGCCGCCCGCAATTGCAGCCGCCAGCGTCAAATCGCCACAGTAGCGGCCCATCACTTCGACAATAGAAATACGCTGGTGTGAGGAAGAGGTGTCGCGCAGGCGGTCAATTGCTTCTACTACCGTTTCCAGCGCGGTGAAGTAGCCAATCGTGTAGTCCGTCCCGGCCACATCGTTATCAATCGTGCCCGGAAGGCCAATACATGGGAACCCCATTTCGGTCAGGCGTTTCGCCCCCATGTAGGAGCCATCTCCGCCGATAACCACCAGTGCGTCGATACCGCGTTTTTTCATGTTATCGATAGCCATGGCACGAGTCGCTTCTTCACGGAACTCCGGGTAGCGCGCTGAGCCAAGGAACGTACCGCCACGGTTAATCATATCTGACACGCTGTAGCGGTCCAGATTGACCATCCGGTCCTCTACCAGTCCCTGATAACCATCATAAATGCCAAAAACTTCCAGATTTTCACTCAGCGCCGCACGGACAACGCCCCGGATAGCTGCGTTCATACCAGGCGCGTCACCGCCGCTTGTCAGTACACCGATTTTTTTGATCATGACAACCTCTGAACTTGTTAATGCAAAATTGTACATTCTGAACGCCATGGGGACCGGCGCACGCGAGCGATCTGTTATCTAATGTTGGCAATAGTATATCAAAGCCATTGGGCTGAATTGATTCAGGTCAGTGAACCCTGTGCTATTTTTTTAACGCAAAATAACATGGTGTGCTGCCTTTCAGCTAACGCATTTATTTGATTAAAAATCATAGCTCACCGGGCGGCTTTTCGGGAACCACCGAGCAGGGATCCTGGTGGATGGTCACATCAGAACCGGGAAATTTTTTCAGTAATTCACGCTCTACCTGCTCAGCAATCAGGTGCGCGTCGAAAAGCGTGAGATGGTCGTCCAGCTCAAGATGCAGCTGAATAAAGCGTGTCGGGCCTGACTGGCGGGTACGAATATCATGAACGCCTTCTACGCCAGGCCAGTTAACAACAATCGTTTCAATATGCTCTTTATCCGCTTCCGGCAACGCTCTGTCGAGCAGCAGCTGCACCGCCTCGTAGCCCATACGCAACGCGTTATATAAAATCCACACGCCGATCCCTAACGCAAATAAAGCATCAGCACGTTTAAAACCGTACCAGCTAAGCGCCAGCGCCACCAGAATGGCCCCGTTCATAATAACGTCAGACTGATAGTGAAGCATATCTGCACGGATGGCGAGACTGCGGGTTTTGCGCACCACCCAGCGCTGAAAAGTGACCAGAAGCAGTGTAGAAAATAGCGCAATCAGCGTTACGAATATCCCCACCAGCGGCGCTCGCATTTCAGCAGGCGTGGTCAGATGCTGTAAACCGGTGAGAAACAGAAACAGCGCCGAGCCGGAAATAAACATGCTTTGCGCCAGCGCCGCCAGTGATTCGGCTTTGCCATGACCAAAAGTGTGTTCTTCATCGGCGGGCTGAAGGGAATAGCGAACCACAAAAAGGTTGGTCAGGGAGGCGGCAATATCAACCAGAGAATCAACGAGCGCGGCAAGCAGGCTGACCGAGCCGGTGTACCACCAGGCAACAATTTTTACCAAAAGTAGCATCGAAGCCAGAACTGTTGCAGCAAGCGCGGCAGAGTTTACCAGGCGCGCATAGTGTTGTTCCATACCACACTCCGTTCAGGTCAATGACCTTAAGTATACCGGATTTGCGTTACTGCGGGAAAAGCGGCAGCCGTTCAATTTGTTTTAACGGGCTTTTTCCGAAGCGGATTGCAATTATGCGACGGAATTTAAGATAAAAAAAACCCCCGCATCATGCGGGGGGAAGACAGGGATGGTGTGCGCAATATCTGGCAGTAAGAAGCGGCCTGCATGTAACAAAGCGCCTGCCCGGTGCTATTTCCAGGGGTCAGAAGCATAAGCATTCAGATCGATACGAGGCATCACAGGTGTTTTACCGTCATAGTAAAAAGCCGAGTTAGAGAAGGAGTTCACCTTGCCTGTCAGTTTTACTAATACGTGATCGCCAACAGCCGTGACGGTCGCATTACCGACATCAGCCTGCAGAAACGGCGCGGATTTCTGCAGTACCGCCATCGGATCGCTGAGATATTTGTTAAGATAGTAACGATAAACGTCAGAGTCAGTCGCCCCGGCATCCTGATATTTTGTCACGTACAGCCAGACATTTTCTGATAGCTGTTTCTGACTGACCAGAAGGTCATTTCGAGAGGCGTTTCCGCAATATCCAAATAGCCCTCCTAAAATCACTATGAGCAACAGAACGGTTGTTAGTGCCCTGTGTCCCCACTTAATAGCGATGTTGATTGGCATAATCTATTCCCTGTTGGATCCAGTACTGGTCACGTGGGTCATCTCCATACGGGATGTTTTTATACCAGTATCCCCATCGGGGATCGGCAGTACCAGCTCTGCTCTGCGCCCAGCCAGCCAGCCCCACGCAACAATATCCCTTCAGGTATACCGGCAACAATACCCGTTGCACCGTAATTAAAATTGCCAAAATTCTGATATTTCGCCCCCTGCTGCTTGTAATCCCAAGGTCCCTTGTTACGTACTTGATGATAAAACCAGTAATATACAGTTGGTGAGGCCATATTACGCGGCATTCCACGATGGCGAGCTTCCAAAAGGTTTTTTGCTAAAAGAGAGAACTCACCTGAGGGCATAAGCGGGATAACAGCCATGATAATTTGTCTTCCTGACAGAGTTGATAAGTGAAATTCCTTCTAACTATATGGCTGATAAAATAGCATGCTTGTGCTGGCCAAAAGAAAATCACAATCATATCCTGAGAGATTAAGCACCGCCTTTAAGGTGGCTTTTTAAGAATGAGTTTTTCATGGGCCAGGATGTAATAATGGATAAAAAAAACCCCCGCATCATGCGGGGGGAAGACAGGGATGGTGTCTATGGCAAGGAAAAAAGGGATACTGAGTTACTGCTTACTCTCGGGACTACTCACTGCCTGCAGTGATACAGCCTGCTGCATCTGGGCCAGCTTGCGCATTTCACTCATGCGCTGCTGATGTTTCTGCTTCAAAACGTCCTGCTGAGCTGGCGTTAACAGGTGATACATTTGATTGCGTACACGGGCCATTTCGACCTGTCGCGTTACTTCTTCTTTTGCAATCCTGTCCAGCCGCGCTTTATAGTCCGTTTCGTTGAATTTATCTGCAATAATCATCTCGTGCAGCTGTTCTAAATCGTTAATACTTATGGAAGAACGCTCGTGGCGAGCCTGCTGCATCAAATCTCGCATCTGTTGACGCTGTTGTTCTGTGAGATTGATGCCATCAAACATGTGACTTTGCGGAATTTGCGTCATACTGCGTAGCGCCGCGCCGTCCTGATGCATCTCGTCATTCGTCGTCACTTCTGCAGCCCATGCGGCGGAGAAACTGAGTATCAGCGCCGGAACCACAACGACGGCGGTAACTTTGCGCATCGCTAACTCCCAGGTTGGTTTCCATATTTCGATTCAACGAAAGCCAGTCTACGGACCCCGCTGCAAACATGCGTCAGGGGGTGTAAAAGTACGTAAAGTCATGGATTGACAGCATTCGTTCACGGTATTTTGCCTACGGAGGGTAATAAAAATGAATAAGATCCTGTTGGTTGATGACGATCGCGAATTAACTTCGCTGTTGAAAGAATTGCTTGAAATGGAAGGGTTTGATGTCCTGGTTGCCGGTGACGGTGAACAGGCGCTGAGCCTGCTTGATAACTCTGTTGATCTGTTGTTACTTGATGTCATGATGCCGAAGAAAAACGGCATTGATACCCTGAAAGAACTGCGTCAGCAGCACCAGACACCGGTCATTATGTTAACTGCTCGCGGTAGCGAACTGGATCGGGTTCTGGGGCTGGAACTGGGCGCAGATGACTATTTGCCTAAGCCTTTTAACGACCGCGAGCTGGTGGCTCGGATACGCGCTATCCTGCGTCGTTCAAACTGGAGCGAGCAGCAACAGCATCACGACAACAGTTCTCCTACGCTTGAAGTGGATCACCTGCGCCTGAATCCAGGCCGCCAGGAAGCGAGTTTTGACGATTTGACGCTGGATCTGACAGGGACGGAGTTCACCCTGCTTTATCTTCTTGCTCAGCACCTGGGACAGGTCGTTTCCCGCGAGCATTTGAGTCAGGAAGTGCTTGGTAAACGCCTGACGCCTTTTGACCGCGCTATCGATATGCATATTTCCAATCTACGCCGCAAACTGCCCGATCGCAAAGATGGACATCCGTGGTTTAAAACGTTACGTGGCAGGGGCTATTTGATGGTTTCTGCAACATGATCTCCAGCCTGACCACCCGTATTTTCGCTATTTTTTGGCTGACGCTGGCACTGGTACTGATGCTGGTGTTGATGGTGCCTAAACTGGACACGCGCCAGATGACGCCGCTGCTCGATAATGAACAGCGGCAGGGTACGATGATCGAACAGCATGTTGAAGCGGAGCTGATGCAGGATCCGCCCAATGACCTGATGTGGTGGCGCAGGCTGTTTCGCGCAATAGATAAATGGGCGCCCCCTGGCCAACGTCTGCTGCTGGTCACCAGCGAAGGTCGGGTCATTGGCGCACAGCATAATGAAATGCAGGTGATCCGTAACTTTATCGGCCAGTCCGACAATGCCGATCACCCGCAAAAGAAAAAATATGGCCGGGTGGAAATGATTGGGCCTTTCTCCGTGCGTGATGGGGAAGATAACTATCAGCTCTATCTGATCAGGCCAGCGAGCAGCTCCCAGCTCGACTTTATCAATCTGCTGTTTGACCGCCCGTTGCTGTTACTGATTGTCACCATGCTGATCAGCTCACCGCTGCTGCTCTGGCTGGCATGGAGCCTGGCGAAACCGGCTCGTAAGCTCAAGCATGCTGCTGATGACGTGGCAGCCGGAAATCTGCGTCAGCGTCCGGAACTGGAGGCAGGCCCGCAGGAATTTCTGGCGGCAGGATCAAGCTTCAACCAGATGGTCAGTGCGTTGGAAAGAATGATGACGGCGCAGCAGCGGCTGCTCTCTGATATTTCCCACGAACTGCGTACGCCGTTGACGCGCTTACAGCTGGCGACAGCGTTAATGCGGCGACGTCAGGGCGAAGGCAAAGAGCTACAGCGTATTGAAATGGAAGCCCAGCGCCTGGACGGCATGATCAACGATTTGTTAGTCCTGTCCCGTACCCAGCATAAAAACGCACTGGTCAGCGAAGCGATGAAAGCGAATCATCTTTGGTCTGGTGTCCTGGATGATGCCAAATTTGAAGCCGAGCAGATGGGAAAAACGCTGGAAATCCCTTATCCGCCCGGCCCATGGCCGCTGTACGGTAATCCGAGCGCCCTGGATAGCGCGCTGGAAAATATCGTGCGCAACGCCTTACGCTATTCAAATTCGAAAATATCAGTCAGCTTTTCCGTCGATAAACAAGGCATTACCATTCATGTTGATGATGATGGTCCTGGCGTCAGCGCCGAAGATCGTGAGCAAATCTTCCGCCCGTTTTATCGCACTGATGAAGCGAGGGATCGTGAATCTGGCGGCACCGGGCTTGGGCTGGCAATTGTGGAAACCGCTATCCAACAGCATCGCGGCTGGGTAAAAGCGGATGACAGCCCGCTCGGTGGCCTGCGGCTGACGCTCTGGTTGCCGCTCTATACCAGCAACAACTGATCCGCTGCGGATAATTTGCTATGCTGCGGCCCTTCTGACTGAGGGCCGCTGTCGATGCTAAATATCGTATTATTTGAACCTGAAATTCCACCCAACACAGGCAATATCATACGCCTGTGCGCTAATACTGGCTTTCGCCTGCACTTAATCGAGCCGCTGGGCTTTACCTGGGATGATAAGCGATTGCGCCGTGCTGGCCTCGATTATCACGAGTTCACCGCTATTGCACGTCATGCTGATTATGCCGCTTTTCTCGCCGCAGAAGATCCGCAGCGCCTCTTTGCATTAACCACTAAAGGAACGCCTGCGCACAGCGCAGTAAGCTATCAGGCGGGAGATTATTTACTGTTTGGTCCGGAAACCAGAGGCCTGCCCGCAACGATTTTAGATGCGCTGCCAGCAGAGCAGAAGATCCGCATTCCAATGCAGCCAGACAGCCGCAGTATGAACCTGTCGAATGCGGTTTCAGTGGTGGTTTATGAGGCCTGGCGCCAGCTGGATTATGCTGGCGCGCTGATTAAATAAAACTCAGATCCCGTCGCCGAACTCGAAACCCGGCACCATACCATTGAAATGCTGATCCATTTCCATGGAAGGCTTATCGCTGGTGGGTTTGCCCACAATACGCGCGGGCACGCCAGCCGCAGTTGTATGCGGCGGCACGGGTTGTAACACGACAGATCCTGCACCGATTTTTGCACCGCGTCCGACCTCAATATTGCCAAGGATTTTAGCACCTGCGCCAATCATTACGCCTTCACGTATTTTAGGGTGGCGATCGCCGCTGGTTTTCCCGGTACCGCCCAGCGTCACGGATTGCAAAATAGAAACGTCGTCTTCAATGACGGCGGTTTCTCCCACCACAATGCCGGTCGCATGATCGAGCATAATGCCACGGCCGATTTTTGCCGCCGGGTGGATATCCACCGCGAAGGAGACGGAGATTTCATTTTGCAGGTAGATGGCAAGCGCACGGCGGCCCTCATTCCACAGCCAGTGACCAATGCGATAAGCCTGCAAAGCATGGAAACCTTTAAGGTACAGCAGAGGCGTGGAGTATTTGTCGATAGCAGGGTCACGTTGGCGCACAGCCTGAATATCGCAGGCAGCAGACACAATCATAGAGAAGTCCTGCTTGTAGGCTTCCTGAACAATCTCACGTATGGCAATGGCAGGCATGATGGGATTAGCGAGCTTGTTGGCCAGCATATAGCTGAGCGCGCTGCCAAGATCGTCATGTTTTAACAGCGTGGCGTGGTAAAAACTGGCCAACATTGGCTCGCACTCCGCCAGGGCTCGCGCTTCTTCTTTGATATAATCCCAGATCAATTCAGGCTCAACACACGGCATTACTCTCTCCCCATCAAATATAGCGTCCTGTGGACGCCAGAATGCTACGGCGCGATGCTTCCCTGACTTAGCTGCTGCTGTTTTCGTCTTTCCTTGTGCGTCCGAGCAGGCTCAATGCTGCCTCCCGGGCGTTTTTTTCGCAATACAACACCTGGTAAATTTGCTCGGTGATAGGCATCTCAACGCCGCAGCGCGCGGCCAGTGCCTTCACTTCTTTCGTGTTACGGAAACCTTCCACAACCTGACCAATATTGTTTTGCGCAGTTTCCACATCAATTCCCTGCCCCAGCATCATGCCGAAACGACGGTTGCGTGACTGGTTATCAGTACAGGTCAGCACCAGGTCGCCCAGCCCAGCCATGCCCATAAAGGTTGTAGGATCGGCACCCAGAGCGGCTCCCAGTCGGCTCATTTCTGCCAGACCACGGGTAATCAATGCGGTACGGGCATTTGCGCCAAAACCGATACCATCTGAAATCCCGGCACCAATCGCAATCACGTTCTTTACCGCGCCACCAAGCTGCACGCCAATAAAATCGGGATTGTTATAGACCCGAAAACTTTTGCCACAGTGCAGTAACTCTTGTATGTCGTCTGCAAACGCGGCATCTGTCGCGGCCAGCGCAATCGCAGTAGGCAAGCCCGCGGCCAGCTCTTTAGCAAATGTCGGGCCGGAGATCGCTGCCAGCGGTATGTCATCGCCCAGGATTTCGCGCGCGACTTCCTGCAGCAAACGGCCCGTCTCTTTTTCGAGGCCTTTTGTCGCCCAAACAATTCGCGAGTCCGCGCGCAGGAAGGGTTGGATTTGCTTTAATACATCGCCAAACACATGGCTGGGAACAACCACCAGCAGATCGCGGCTGGCAGCAATTGCCGTTGCCAGATCCTGCTCTAAATTTAGCGAGTCGGGAAAGGGAACATCGGGCAGGAAAGCCGCGTTGCAGCGGTCAGCCTGAAGCTGTGCCAGATGTTGGGGGTTATGTCCCCACAGCACCACGTCGTGGCCGTTACGGGCCAGCGTGATAGCCAAAGCGGTGCCGTAAGATCCGGCACCGATAACGCTCATTGCAGCATTAGCGTGAGGCATTATGCATCCTGTTGAGGTGCGGCGCCTTCGTTTGACTGCTGTAAATAATTCATGAACAGCGCGTCAAAGTTAACCGGTGCCAGGTTAAGCTGCGGGAAAGTACCGCGGGAAACCAGGCTGGTGATGCATTCGCGCGCATACGGGAACAGAATGTTAGGGCAGTATGCACCCAGGCAATGCGCCATCTGATTGCCGTCGATACCGGAGATAGAGAAGATACCTGCCTGCTGAACTTCACACAGGAATGCCGTATCTTCACCAACCGTTGCGGTCACGGTGACGCGTAAAACCACTTCGTACACGTCATCTGCCAGCTGGCTGGAAGCAGTATCCAGATCCAGCTTAACTTCCGGTTCCCACTCTTTCTGGAAAACCTGAGGCGCGTTAGGCGCTTCAAAAGAGATATCTTTAGTGTAGATGCGTTGGATCTGGAAAGACATCTCGGTATTGTTTTGTTCTGACATGTTACGTAATCCTATGGGTTAATAATCCGTTATTGCGCCACTCGCCCGGTTTATTTTAATAGCGGGTCGAGGCCCTGACGGCCGTCGAGCGCATACAGGTCGTCACAGCCGCCAACGTGCTGTGCATCGATAAAAATCTGCGGGACGGTGGTACGACCGCTTCGTTTGATCATCTCTTCGCGTTTATCGGCATCACCATCAATAGCGATTTCCTGATAGTTCACGCCCTTTTGACTCAGCAGCGCCTTGGCGCGATGGCAGAAGGGACAAGTTGCTTTGGTGTAGATCTCAACGTTAGCCATACCTTAATCTCCAGAGATTATTTGCCGCGTACCAGCGGAAGGTTTTCACCGCTCCAGCCAGAAACGCCATCTTTCAGGATGAAAACGTGCTCAAAGCCAGCCGCATTCAGCTGTGCAGCAGAGTCTGCCGCTGCTGTGCCGTTAGCATCAACAATGATGATCGGCTGAGCTTTATGTTTTTCCAGTTCGCTAACGCTGCCTTTTTTGATGTCGGCAGCCAGCAGGTTGATCGCATTTGAAATATGGCCCTTACGGAAGTCATCACGTCCACGCACATCGACTACCACGGCTTCTTCTTTATTAATTAAACGCGTCGCCTCAGAACGGCTAATCGTTTTTACTTTGGAGAACATGCCCTTAACGGTGGTCACGATCACCAAAACCAGCAGGACAACCCACGCCAGACTAAGGATGGTATGGCTGCCTGCGAACTGCATAATATCTTGCATGAGGGGTAACAACTCCCGAAAGGGTTAATAAGCGAAAACAAGGCTTCTGAGTATACCTGCCAGGACTGTCATGTACAGTCGTGTTGCGGCCAGAGTTGCGTTTTCTGGGGAAGATTCTCAAAAAAAATTGCCTTAAGTGCAAATCGTTCACCAGGGTCAGGATAGCGTCAATCTTGAGCGGTTATTTGTTGTTCAAATTATCACTGCGCTACAGGCCTGGGTTCAGGTTGTCGACCTCTTATCATCCCCGGTTTGTCACCGATGGAAACGCAAAACCCGCTATGGATACTGGTAAGCCGCTGTTCATCGTGGAATAATCCTCCTCCTATGAGGGAAAAAGCGACAGTTTCATTTCAACGAACCCGAGGTAACGGATTGGCCGCAGGCGTAACGTTACGATCTGGCATTTTCACCCTGCCCGCCAGCGTGCTGTATGCGGGTCTTTTGCTGCTGCCTTTTCACAGCCAGGCGGCTGACGATAATAAATCCGTGCTCTCCAGCCTTCAGCAGGATATCGCCGCCAAGGAAAAAAGCGTCCTGCAGCAAAAGCAACAGCGTGGAAAACTGCTGGATCAGCTGCAAAGTCAGGAAAAAATCATCGCTCAGGCCAGTCGGCAATTGCGTGACACTCAACTTACCCTCACCGCAACCAATCAGGATATCGCCTCGCTGACGGCCTCAATCGGCAAATTGCAAAGCCAGCAGGCTCGTCAGGAAAAGCTACTGGCTGAACAGCTTGATGCCGCTTTTCGTCAAGGTCAGCATAATGGCCTACAGCTGCTGCTGAGCAATGAAGAGAGTTTGCGTAGCGAACGTATGCTGGCTTATTTCGGCTATCTTAATGACGCGCGTCAGAAGTCGATTGACGATCTGAAACAAACCCGCAGCGATCTGGCCGACCAGAAAGCGGCCCTGGTTGATAAACAGGCTAAACAAAAAAACCTGTTAGCTCAGCAGGAAGCACAGCAGCAGAAACTGGAAGGCGCGCGCGTAGCGCGTAAGCAAACATTAACCACGCTGGAATCGTCGCTGGAAAAAGATCAGGCGCAGCTGGTTGAGATGCGTCAGAACGAAAGTCGCCTGCGCGATAAAATCGCCAAAGCCGAGCGGGAAGCGCGCGCCCGGGCAGAAAAGGAAGCACGCGAGGCGCAACGCGTTCGCGAACGTGAAGCCCAGGCGAAGAGTAAAGGTTCAACCTACAAACCAACCGAAGGTGAGCGCTCGCTAATGGCCCGTACTGGCGGTTTGGGCCGTCCTGGCGGCCAGCTGTTATGGCCAGTCCGCGGCAGTATTGAGCACCGGTTTGGCGAACAGCTCCAGGGCGAACTGCGCTGGAAAGGTCTGGTTATTGATGCACCGGAAGGCAGAGAAGTTAAAGCCATTGCCGATGGTCGTGTTCTGATGGCCGACTGGCTGCAAGGCTACGGGCTGGTTGTGGTCGTGGAACACGGTAAAGGTGATATGAGCCTGTATGGTTATAACCAGAGCGCATTAGTCACTGTCGGCACTCAGGTGAAGGCAGGACAACCTGTCGCGCTGGTTGGCACCAGCGGAGGTCGCGGTACGCCGTCACTCTATTTTGAAATCCGTCGTCAGGGACAGGCGGTTAATCCACTTCCATGGTTAGGGAAATAGCTTTTGTCATCACTGCATAAACTTAGCGGCGTGCTGGCAGGTCTGCTGATGGCCTGCTCGGCTCATGCTGGAAAACTGTCGATTGTTATTGACGACTTTGGTTATCGTCCTCAGCAGGAAAATCAGGTGCTGCAAATGCCTGCCGCCATTTCTGTGGCGGTATTGCCTGATGCGACCCATGCACATGAAATGGCCGTCAAAGCCCATCAGCGCGGCCATGAAGTGTTGATCCATCTGCCAATGGCGCCGCTCAGCAAGCAGCCACTTGAGAAAAATACCCTGCGGCCCGATATGTCTAGTGGCGAAATTGAGAGGATCATCCGCGAAGCCATAGCCAACGTGCCTTTCGCTGTCGGGCTGAATAATCATATGGGCAGCGCGATGACCTCCAGTTTGCCGGGCATGCAGAAAGTTATGCAGGTGCTGAACAACTATAACTTTTACTTTCTCGACAGCATGACTATCGGCAACAGCCAGTCCACTCGCGCCGCAGTGGGCACCCGTGTAAAAGTCATTAAACGTCGGGTATTCCTGGACGATACGCAAAACGAAGCGGATATTCGTAAACAATTTATGCGCGCGGTGCATCTGGCGCAGCGTGATGGTTCAGCCATCGCTATTGGCCATCCGCATCCGACTACGGTAAAAGTTCTAAAGGAAATGCTGCCCACGCTGCCTGCTGATATTACTCTTGTACGGCCGAGCCAGCTGCTGAACGAGCCGCAAAATATTAACCGCAAGCCGCTGCCGTCTGAGCGCCAGCCCGCGCGTAATCCGTTCCACGGTGTGACGACCTGCCCGGTAAAAGTGGTGCCCGTTCCAGCCAGCCGTGCAGTGGCCGTCATTACCGAAAGCGTCACCGACAGTGCTGGCGTACGCTACATCAATACTTATTTTTCCGGATTGACGCTCGATCTGGGGAAATAATTAATTTTCTGCTGCGTCCTGCGCCCTGTGCGACTGGCGCAGACTGAACGGAAGGGTAAGCTCGCCATGGAGCAACAGCGAAAGAAAATCCTGTTACTGGATACCGGTAATGAATGGGGCGGCGGCACGAACAGCATGCTGGAGTTGTTGAAACGCATCGATCGCAACCAGTTTGAGATCGGCTGTTGCTTCTATCAAAACTATACGCGAGGTAAAGGCGACTCTATTGCTCAGGTGCTGGCCTCGCTGGGCATCCCGGTTACGTTTATTGCTCAACGTAAACAGCCGCGATGGGCAAAAATCGCTAAAGAGCTACTGCGTTCGCTGGTGTTTTTTCATCGGCCTTTACGGTTGAAAGCCACACGCTACATCGACACGCTGTGGCGAATCCGGCCTAACGCCCAGAAAATTCGCCAGCTTCTTGTTCAGCAACAAAGCGATATGCTTTACATGAATAACCAGCCGGGCTCGAATGCTGAAGGCTATCTGGCCGCCGCCGATCTGCCTGTCGCCGTCGTTCAGCACTGCCGTATCGAACCGGTACTGAATCAGGCGCTGGTAAATATGGTCAATCAGCGTGCTGACGCGGTGATTGCCGTTTCCAACGGCGTCCGTGACGTATTGCTACAGCATGGCGTCGAGGCAAAAAAATGCTTCACCGTCTTTAATGCGATCGATATCTGGCAACCGCTACCGGAACGTGAGGCCATGCGCCGCCAGCTGCTGGACGTAAACGATGACACCTTTGTGTTCGGCAGCATTGGCTCACTCATTGCCAGAAAATCAAACCACCATATTCTTCAGGCGCTGGCTAAATTCGTCGCCGCTTTTCCCGATGCCAACTGGCGCATGGTTATCCTTGGCGAAGGCCCGGAACACGATGCTCTGCAACGTCAGGCGCAACAGGCGGGCTTGCAGGATCGCGTAATATTTACCGGATTTTGCAGCAACGCAATGGAATATCTTGCGGCTTTCGATGTCTTTATTCTGGCTTCGAAAAGTGAAGGCCTGCCTCGGGTCGTTCTTGAGGCAATGCTGCTGAAAACCGCCGTCATTGGCTCACGCGTGACCGGCACAGCGGAACTCATCGAACATGATAAAACAGGCCTGCTGTTTGACTATGGCGATGTGCAGGGTCTGTTCGAACAAATGAAAACGCTGTGGCTTGATGCCCAAAAGCGTAACCTGCTACTCCAGCAGGCCAATACTCACGTCAGAGAACACTATGCCATTGAACATTATGTGGCTGGCGTGGAAACCATTTTGAAAAATGCGCCTAATGGAAGCTCTTCGCATGTTTGAATTTTTGAATCCTCAGTTCCGTCATATTCGTGCCCGTCATAATCTCGCTTATCAGCAAAAAGAGGTACAGGGACAGGTGCCGGTCACTTCAATTGTGATCCCCTGCACGGGCGCAGACTTTGTCGAAGAAGCGAAGTTAAGCGCGCTGTTTGCTTCCCGCTTTGCGCCTGCGGCCGAAGAAATCGTCATTGTGAGCGACCAATCCGCAGAACAGTTTGGCGAATTGCCGGACAAAACGCGGGTCGTTACGCTGGACGTGCCTTTGCGGGAAGAAAGCTATCGCTATAAGCAGATTTATCGCAGCCGGCTGATCAAGCTACAAGCACCTTTGCAAGCTCGTACCGAAGGGGTTTTGATGATCGATTCCGATCTTAATCTGCTGCAAATGCCGGTCATTAATATGCTCGAAAGCCATCTCTATTCCAGCTTTCGTCAGGGGAGAATGATTGCCAAGCTGATGAATGCGCCTGAGAAAAATCGCCCCGCCTATTACCGCAACAGCATTCGCCCGTTTATGGTCGACCATGTTAATGGCGCTTTTCTGGCCGCTACACGGCAAACCTGGAAACGTATTTGTCCGCTTTGGCTAACGCTATTCCAGGATACCTGGGAGCTGATGGACGACTCTCAGCCCCCCACAGATCAGCTGCCACTGGCTGCACTGCTCGATTTGCTGGACTTAAAAACGGTGAATCTGGGTGACTGGATGAACTGGCCAGTTTCGAAAAAAATTGGCGGTACGACGGCAGTAATACCTGAAGAAGTGGTGGGCGCACACGGTGGTTTCCCGTTGGCCGAATGGCAGAAGTATTTGCAGTCATCCCGCAGCGAGCTCTCTTTTAAAGGCCAGGACTATACGCGCAAAGTACGTTATCTGACCGATGCGGAAAAGTTAAAATAATCTGACAGCCCGTCACATTCAGGCAGCACCGTATTTACCAATGCTTACGGAGTCATCCGGCTGCCTGAGGCGTAATGAGATGTTATGATAACAGGCATTAGCGCGTGAAACCTTCCGTTTCACCCACACTCTTTAAAGGTTAAAACTCATGATTATCGTTACTGGCGGCGCAGGATTTATCGGTAGCAACATTATCAAAGCGCTGAATGATAAAGGCCACACCGATATTCTGGTGGTCGACAACCTGAAAGACGGCACTAAGTTCGCCAACCTGGTTGATTTGAACATTGCCGACTACATGGACAAAGAAGATTTCCTGATCGCTATTCTTGCCGATGAAGATTTTGGCGACGTGGAAGCGGTTTTCCATGAAGGTGCCTGCTCATCCACCACCGAGTGGGACGGCAAGTACATGATGGATAACAATTATCAGTACTCAAAAGAGCTGCTGCATTACTGCCTTGAGCGCCAGATCCCGTTCCTGTATGCCTCTTCCGCAGCCACCTACGGCGGCCGTAATGATAACTTTATTGAAGAGCGCCAGTATGAAGAGCCGCTGAACGTTTACGGCTATTCGAAAATGCTGTTTGACCATTACGTCCGTGAGATCCTGCCAGAAGCGACCTCTCAGGTATGCGGTTTCCGTTACTTCAACGTTTACGGCCCGCGTGAAGGTCATAAAGGCAGCATGGCCAGCGTCGCTTTCCATCTGAACACCCAGCTGAACAACGGTGAAAACCCTAAGCTGTTCGAAGGTAGCGACACGTTCAAACGCGACTTCATCTACGTGGAAGATGTGGCTGCCGTTAATCTGTGGTTCTGGGAAAACGCCGTATCCGGTATTTTCAACTGCGGTACAGGCCGCGCCGAATCTTTCCAGGAAGTGGCTGATGCCGCGCTGAATTTCCATCAGAAAGGCGAAATTGAATACATTCCTTTCCCGGAAAAACTCAAGGGCCGTTATCAGGCTTATACGCTGGCGGACCAAACCAAACTGCGTGCAGCTGGCTACGACAAGCCTTTCAAAACCGTTGCAGAAGGCGTGGCTGACTATATGGCCTGGCTGAACCGCAACGCGTAACGGGACGGATCCGGCAATGAAAATTCTGGTTATCGGTCCTTCCTGGGTCGGCGATATGATGATGTCGCAAAGTCTCTATCGCACGCTGAAGGCAGAGAATCCTGATGCCGTGATCGATGTGATGGCGCCCGCCTGGTGCCGTCCATTGCTGTCGCGTATGCCTGAAGTCAATGAAGCGCTGGCGATGCCGTTAGGTCATGGCGCGCTGGAGCTTGGCGAACGTCGACGTCTGGGTAAAGCCCTGCGTGATAAAGGTTATGACCGGGCGTATGTCCTGCCAAACTCGTTTAAGTCGGCCCTGGTACCCTTTTTCGCCGATATCAAAACCCGCACAGGCTGGCGCGGCGAGATGCGTTACGGCTTGCTGAACGATGTTCGGGTACTGGATAAAACCGCCTTCCCACTGATGGTTCAACGCTATGTGGCGCTGGCCTACGACAAAGCGCGTATTCGTAGCGCAGCCGATCTTCCCCAGCCGCTCTTGTGGCCTGCTCTCTCCGTTCACGAGCCAGAGAAACAGGCTACTGCTGCACAATTTGGGCTTTCTGCGGCACGGCCAGTTATTGGCTTCTGTCCCGGCGCAGAATTTGGCCCGGCTAAGCGCTGGCCGCATTATCACTATGCCGCGCTGGCGCAAAAGCTGATTGATGACGGCTACCAGATTGCGCTGTTTGGCTCGGCGAAAGATAAAGAGACCGGCGAGCAAATCATGCAGAGCTTGCAGGCAGATTCCCGCCAGCACTGCCACAATCTGGCGGGGGAAACCCAGCTTGAGCAGGCGGTCATTTTGCTGGCACATTGCCGCGCCGTGGTCAGTAATGATTCCGGGTTAATGCATATTGCTGCCGCGCTGGATCGCCCGTTGGTCGCATTATATGGCCCCAGCAGCCCTGACTTCACGCCACCGCTGTCAGATAAGGCCCGCGTTATCCGGCTGATTACCGGTTATCACAAGGTGCGTAAAGGGGATGCTGCCGAGGGCTATCATCAAAGCCTGATTGATATTCAACCCGAGCGGGTCATCGCCGAACTGGCTACGTTGCTGGATAAAAGCCAGGAGAATACATGCACGTCCTGATTGTGAAAACTTCCTCAATGGGAGATGTGTTACACACGCTGCCTGCGCTGACCGACGCCATGCAGGCCATTCCAGGTATCCGTTTTGACTGGGTGGTGGAAGAAGGTTTTGCACAAATTCCGGGCTGGCATCCGGCCGTCGATCGCGTCATTCCCGTTGCGATTCGTCGCTGGCGCAAGCACTGGTTTGGCAGTGAAGTTCGTGAAGAACGTTTCCTGTTTAAGCGTGAAGTGCAGTCACGTCAGTATGATCTGGTGATCGATGCTCAGGGTCTGATCAAAAGCGCTGCGCTGGTGACGCGTATTGCCAAAGGCGTTAAACATGGGCAGGACAGTCGTAGCGCGCGCGAGCCTTTTGCCAGCTGGTGGTATGACAAGCGTCATGAGATCAACCGGCAGCAGCATGCCGTGCAGCGTACACGCGAACTCTTCGCGAAAAGTTTGGGCTACGCGCTGCCGGAGAGTACCGGCGACTATGCGATTGCCGGGCATTTTCTGGCAGAGCCGCCCGTCGATGCAGGACAATATCTGGTTTTCCTGCACGCCACCACGCGTGATGAAAAACACTGGCCTGAAGAAAACTGGCGGCAGCTGATTGAGCGGCTCGGCAGCGGCATGAAAATCAAACTGCCGTGGGGGGCCGAACATGAACATCAGCGGGCAAAACGCCTGGCAGAAGGCTTTGAGCACGTTGAAGTGCTGCCTAAGCTGACTCTGGAGCAGGTGGCCCGTACGCTGGCGGGTGCCAAAGCGGTCGTCTCAGTTGATACCGGCCTTAGCCATTTAACGGCCGCGCTGGACCGACCTAATATCACGCTTTATGGTCCAACCGATCCGGGTTTGATTGGCGGCTATGGTAAAAACCAGTTTGTACTGCGTCCGGCCCAGGGTAATAACATGGCTGATATCTCCCCGGAGAGCGTAGCAACCCAGCTTAATGCGCTTCTCATTCCGCCGGGCACCAATGAATAACGTTCAGCTAAGCATCCTGATTGCCGCACACAACTGCGGTAATTATCTGGCCGCCACGCTCGACAGCATCGTCGCGTCACTGGGCAATGCACTGGCAACCACCGAAATTATCGTCGTCAATGATGCCTCTACGGATAACACCCAGGCGATCGTTGATGATTACGCCAGACGTCTGCCCCAGCTCAAAAGCAGCCGCACCGATTTTCGTAATGTCGGTAAAGTGCGTAATCACGCCGTACAGCTGGCATCGGGTGACTATATTCTGATGGTCGATAGCGACGACGTGCTGCTTGCTGGCGCACTGGAAACCCAGCTCGCTACGGTTCAGGAAACCGCGCCGGATATTTTTCTGAGTCATATCATTGAAGTCCGTGACCCCGATGCCGATTTGAAATGGCAGGTTTCCGGGTATGAGGATCTGACGCAGCATCAGGCTATCGAGCGTTTTCTGATCCATAAAGACTACCAGGCCCATTTCATTGGGCAGTTTTTTGCGCGTCAGCTGTTGCAGCAACATGCCTTTCCGGACTTTATCTGTTATGAAGACACCTGGCTGTTTCCGCTATTACTGACCAAAAGTAAAAAAACGCTGTTTACCCGCGCCGGTTTTTATCTCTATCGTAAACATCAGCAAAGCCTGTCCTCCGCTATCGACGAGCGTAAAATTACCTGTCTGATCGACGCCACCGCGCATATGGATGATGTCTTGCCCGCGCAGTATGAACATCTGATTACCTGCCATTGGTTAGATATCGCTAATCGTTACCACGGGATGCTTCAGGGAACGCCACAGGGCAGACGGATTGGGGAACGGATCGCACGCGTTAGCCTGATGCGCTTCTTACTGAACGGAAAAATCAGGACGAGCTATAAAAGAAAGATGCTTAAGGTGCGTAAGCGGGGCTTGTAACCGCCCCGCCCGAAACCCGGATAAGCGGTTCTGGCTTGGGTTTTCGCAACCCAAAAACATGCTGTAAAAGCGATGGTCAGCTCACCGATGCGGCACTGCTGTGATGTTTTTCAGCCGCATACTCCGCTAACGTCATGCCCTGCGTTCTGCTTTGCAGCCAGCTGAACAGCTGTTCCAAATCGCTGTAAAGGCGATCGATATCCGCTTCATTCTTGAACGTCGGACTACCGTCGGGCATAAACTCGCTGGAATGCAGCATGAATTCGACATAATCCGCCCCTTCGGCCAGGGTTTTTTCCGCCACGGCAATCATCTGCTCAACATTACCGCCAACAGGCCGTAGCCAGTGTACGGAAGGACTACGCTGTTTCCCTCGCAGGCGATCGTAGCCCTGCTTAAGGCTGTTCATCAGGCCTGAATGCTTGTACTGGATGCTCATTGGTACTTCCAGCAGTGGCGATGAGCCTGGCCGCGCAATATTTTCCGCATCAAGGTAATAGGCTCCAGACGGGAAGTGAGTATAGTTCGTTCCGCCGTTCCCCTGAGGCGCGCCAGATGAAAACGCCCAGTTCACCTTAGGCGTGACGGAGCAATCCACCTGATAGCCAAACTCAATCAGTAGCTGTGCGTAATATTCGTTAAACGCCCAGCGACCAGCCCGGTGACTGAGCATTTTTACCCCAAACGTTTTTTCCAGCAGTTCAGTCATGAATATAACTTTTTTGCGGATCTCTTCACGTGGGTATTCGATCAGATATGGCTGATGCTGCCAGTCATTATCGGTGAGTTGATACGCGGGCGGGCTGTTCCAGGCATGCAGATGCATGCCAACTTCACCTTGCCCACGAGCAATGACGTCGCTGGCGAAATCGACATAAACCGGATCAATTGCCATCTCATAGTTGGTCAGCCAGGTGGGTTTAAAGGCGTATTTTTCGCACAGTTGCTGGAAGCGAGAGAGATAAGCTGCGTTATGAGTGGTTACAATGCCCGTGCGATTACGCCAGAGATTGTCACCTTCGGTATCTATGGTGATCAAAAATGCCGGTTTTTTCATGCCAGTTTCAGGCTCCGTATTATTCCTGCCGGTATGTTACGCAGCCGCTCCGACTGACGCAAAGAGATTTGCCGGTTAAGACGACACGTTACCGATTCGCTGTAGCGCTATCTTTTTTATTTTTCTAAGATACCCTCATTAGAGGAAGAGGGTAAATCCTTGTAGATTAGGCCGCGAAGCAAAACAGAACGAATTGGGTTCGGCAAAGGAACTGCCTGAAAAGATAAAAAAAGGTTTTCTACTTATGTGAATGCAAGCGAGGAACGGACTCTCGCCACATAATTGTTCTTTGCTTAAGGGTGAAAAATTGTCCAGGCGCATATTGATGATCATTGATGGTCTACCCGGTGGTGGCGCAGAAAAAGTCGTGCTGACGCTGTCGCGCGGGTTAATTGAGCGCGGCCACCGCGTATCGCTGTTTTCCCTTCGGGCCATATGTGATTACACGATCCCCGAAGGGATTGATTATCAGGTGATTCAAGACCAGTGCAAATCTCCCTGGAGAAAGCTAACCGAACTGCGGCGACGTGCCGCTCAACTTGATAAAGCCATAGTTAAAGCAGAGTCGCAGGATGATCCTTTTGATTTAATCGTTTCTCATCTGCATAAGACCGATCGCATTGTCAGCCGCTGCCGCTGTTTACAGCCGGATAAAACCTGGTTTTGTTTGCATGGCGTTTTTTCAGCCTCCTACCTTGCCCATCGCAAGGGTTTCTCCTTGTGGCAAAAAAAAGTCAAAACACACCGCGTTTATCAGAACCGAAACGTCCTTGGTGTGTCCCAGTACGTGGTTGATGATTTGAAACGGGCTTTTAATGTGCAGCCAAAGCAGGAGCGGATTGTTTTTAATCCCTTTGACTTTGACGCTATCCACCAGCAGTCACTCGAACCTTGCAAGATGGCAGGTGAGGATTACCTGATCCACGTTGGGCGCTTTCACAAAACCAAACGCCATGACCGTTTGTTACGTGCCTATGCAAAATCCGGGGTGAGTGCGCCGCTGGTACTTATTGGTCAGGGTAGCAGCGAAGCCACGGCGGCGGTCAGGCAGCTGGCCGTCGAGCTGGGAATTGAAGAGCGGGTTATTTTTAAAGGATTTATCAGTAATCCTTATCCGTGGATACGCCATGCAAAGCTGCTGGTGGTGAGCTCTGACAGCGAAGGATTTGGTAACGTCATTGTTGAAGCATTGATTTGCCAGACGCCGGTAGTCAGCACAAGCTGCCCTGGCGGACCCGTTTCAATTCTAACGGGCGATCTGGCTCGGGGGCTGGCAGCGTTAAATGATGAGTCGCTCGCCGCAACGATACGGGAAATTTATCTGAACCCGCCTGATGTTTCACAACTTCAGCTGGAAGCCTATAGCGTAGAAACCATATGCCAAAAATATTTGGAACTCAGCGCGCATTAAGGCACTGCACAGGCATATCACTGCGTAAGTTCAGGATAAACTAGCGCCTTTCAAAAATTGCCCGATTCAGATTCAGGTAAGTGTGTTTTTACTATTTAAGGTTTCAGCCCATGATAACGCTCATAACCCAGAACGGATATCAAAGCACGGTGCAGCATCCAGCCTTGCCCGTAGTGCCAACTGGTATACCGACGTCTTTGCTCAGGGAGAAAAGAGCTTGAATTACGTGCTGTTATTTTTACTTCTGCTGCCTGTAAAACTGCTGCTGAAACTGGGTCATAAAAAGCCAAAACGCAATCTGGTTATTCAGACGGCTAAGATCGGTGATTTTATCAACATCACGCCGTTACTTAGTCATCTTGAGCGCAGCGACGCGCTCCTTAGTCGTACCGTTGCGCCGCTGGCGCAGCATGATGCGACTCTGGACGAAATTTTCTATGTAGAAGATTTCAAAACCAGCACGTTCAGCAAGCTGAAACTGGCGTTCAAACTGATGAACCGTTATGAAAACGTCTACCTTCTGCACCCCAATAATATCAACCTGTTTTATGCAGCCTGCTGCAATGCCGACAACAAACAGTTCCTGTCGATGTATCGCAGAAAATGGTATCAGGGCATTTTCTATCTCACCGCGAGCGGTACGGTAGAGCATGAAAAAACCTCACTGACGCTGGAAAACTATCTCAAGCTGGCAGATCGTTCCCTTACTAAAGAGAGCTACCCTAAACATGCCACGCTGCCACTGTTCAAGCCGGACGATACGCCGCCAGAGGTTTTCCGCACCGATAAAATTAAAATCGGCCTGAGCATCTCCGCTGGCAATCAGGCGAAAACCATCCCGCCGGAAATTTGGAAGAAGTTTTTCGATCGCCTGAGCACGCTGCCCTGTCTGTTTTATGTTTTTGGTGCGCCGAATGAACTTACCCGCCTGAATGAGCTCAATAAAGTCGTTGGTGAGCGTGATAATATCGTTAACCTGATTGGTAAAGTCTCGCTGGAAGGACTGCCTTATGCTCTCAGCCAGATGGATTTTTACGTGGCGTCCGACTCCGGCAATGTGTACATCGCGGATTCACAAAATGTGCCGGTGATCCTGATTTATGGCCCTTGTTGCGTGGAAGAACAGCGTCCTTTAGGCGATGTCTTGCTGATCGGCCCTAACCATATTGCACCCTCGTCTTTTGTGTTCCATGCCCTGTATAAATTCAACCATCCTGTTGAACAACTTTTTGAGCTTGATCAGCGTAAGCTGGATGATATTTACGATTTTATTTGCGCGCGTACGCCGCAGTTTGCTGAGAAGAAGACCCTATCCTGAGTATGAAGCCGCATGATAAAACCTCAGCGCCTCAGCTGAGCATCATTGTTCCAATGTATAACGCCGGGAAGAGTTTCAAGGCATTCATTGAGTCAGCACTGGCGCAAACGCTCCAGTCAATTGAGATTATTATCGTTAACGACGGTTCTACCGATGAATCGGCGCTGATGGCTCACCGCTATGCCGATCAATATGAGCACGTGCAGGTCATCGATCAGCAGAACGGCGGCGTATCCCGTGCACGTAACGCTGGCCTGGCGGTTGCGCGTGGCAAGTACGTGACCTTTCCGGATGCGGACGATACGCTTAACCCGGAGATGTACAGCACGCTTATCGCGATGGCGGAAAAAGACGATCTTGATGTCGCACAGTGTAATGCTGAGCGCGTTTTTTGGGGATCTGGTAAGGCCAAAACGCTTATTCCAACCGACCGCCTGCAGTCGACTTCAGTGCTTAGCGGTGCAGAGTGGCTGAGCAAAGCGCTGGCCACCAATCGCTATCTTCACGTGGTCTGGCTGGGCATTTATCGCCGATCGCTGATCGCCGAGCTGAACCTGCTGTTTGAACCAGGTCTGCATCATCAGGACATTCCCTGGACAACGGAACTGATGTTAAACGCCCAGCGTGTACGCTATACCGACGAGGTGATGTATTGCTATTACGTTCACGACCAGTCAATCAGTAATCAAAAGCGCACGGGCCAGGCAAACGTTGCCTATCAGCGCCACTACCTGAAAATAGCCCGCATGCTGGATGAAATTAACCAGCGTTATCGGCACAAAGTAAAAATCGGCTCCGCGCTGTATCGTCAGGTCACGAAAGAAGCGTTAACGGTCTGCCACTCCATTCGTCGTGAGCCGGATGAAGCAGCGCGACAGGCAATGATCGCCGATCTGATTGCCAGCAAAACGCCAGGCCGAATGTTGCGCAATGCTCGCGGCCTTCGTCAGTGGTACCAACTGCTGCTCTGGCTGAGCCGCATTTATCGCTGGCGTAAGCAGTAATGTTGCAGTGCTGCGGCTTTTCCCTGCCAGGGGTTTCCCTTACAATCGGTCCACTTCACTTTGAGATGCAATGAGTATGGCTACTCCTCAATCGATGATCTCGTTTACGCCGCTGAATATCTTGCTGATTAAGCTACGCCATCATGGTGACATGCTGCTTACCACCCCGGTCATTGAGGCGCTCCGCCAGCAGTATCCGCAGGCGAATATCGACGTGCTGCTCTATAAAGAGACGCGCCCGATGCTGCAAGCCCATCCGTCAATCCGTCACATTCATTTTATCGATCGTAACTGGAAAAAAGAGGGAAGCTGGCAGCACATTCGGCATGAGGTCGCGTTAGTGCGGGCCATTCGCCAGCAGCACTATGATTTGGTGATTAATCTTGCCGATCAGTGGCGTAGCGCAATCATTACCGGTCTCTCGGGTGCGAAAGTCCGTATCGGATTCGATTACCATAAACGGCGCAATAAGCTGTGGGAATATGCCCACACGCATCGGGTGTCGACAGAAAATCACGCCCAGCTGCATACCGTTGAGCAAAATCTTTCCGCGCTCCAGCCGCTAAATATCCCTTTTAGCGGATTTCCAGCGGCTATGCACTACAGCGCCGCCGACTGGGAACATACTCAGGCCGCACTGGCCCAGCGTCAGCCTTCGCCCAGACCCTATATTGTGATTCAGCCGACCTCACGCTGGATATTTAAATGCTGGGAAGATGAGAAGGTTGCCGGGCTGATTACTGCGCTGGCATCGGATCAGAGGGATATCGTCCTGACTGCCGCACCCGACAAAAAAGAGCTGGCGATGATTGACCATATCCGCTCTCTTTGCCCGGAACAGCGGGTTATCTCGTTGGCGGGCAAGCTAACGCTGCCGCAGCTGGCTGCCCTGATCGATCACGCACGCTTGTTTATCGGCGTAGATTCAGCGCCAATGCATATGGCCGCCGCGCTGGATACTCACTGCATCGCCCTGTTCGGGCCAACGAAGCTGAAGCAGTGGCGTCCGTGGGGGGAGAATAACCAGGTGATTTGGGCTGGCGACTATGCTCCGCTTCCCGCACCGGACAGTATTGATACAAAAACTGAAACCCGTTATCTCTCGGCAATCCCGCTGGAAGAGGTGATCAAAGCCGCAAGGAAATCTCTGGATGAGTAAAGTTCGACTGGCAATAGTACGGCAGAAATATCGTCCAGATGGCGGCGCAGAGCGCTTTATTTCCCGTGCGCTGGAAGCGCTGGAAGATGGCAGTCTCGAACTGAATATTATCACGCGCAGCTGGCAGGGCGAACCTAAGCCAGACTGGCACCTGCATATCTGCAACCCGAAAAAGTGGGGCCGAATCTCACGCGAACGTGGCTTTGCACAAGCGGCCCGTGCCTGCTGGCAACGGGAGGAATTCGATATAGTGCAAAGCCATGAACGCATTGCAGGCTGTGATATTTTCCGTGCGGGCGACGGCGTGCATCGCGTATGGCTTGAGCAACGGGCACGTATCGTTTCGCCGCTGCAACGTATGCTGACCGGCCTGAGCGCCTATCACCGCTATGTTATGGCGGCAGAAGAGGAGATGTTCCGTTCGCCGTCGCTCAAGAAAATTATCTGCAACTCTGTGATGGTCAAAAACGACATCATCCGCTGTTTTCAGGTGCCGGAAGAGAAATTTGCGGTCATCTATAACGCTATCGATTGCCAGCGGTTTGAGCCAGCCACACCTGCCGAGCGCCAGCAATCACGCGCGCAGCTGAACCTTCCTGCCGAGACCAAGGTTTTTATCTATATTGGCTCGGGCTTTGAGCGCAAAGGCTTGCACGCCAGTATTACCGCGCTGGCCGCGACCGATGCCCATCTAATCGTCGTTGGGCAGGATAAACAGCAGTCACGCTATGTCAGCCTGGCACGCAGCCTGGGCTGTGAAACACGGGTTCATTTTGTGGGCGTACAGCATAACGTCATTCCTTATTATCATGCGGCTGACGGCCTGATGCTGCCGACGCTTTACGATCCTTTTCCTAATGTCATTCTGGAAGCGATGGCCTGCGGGTTGCCAGTCATTACCAGTTTTACCTGCGGTGGTGCCGAGTTTATCGTGGAAGGTGAACAGGGATTCGTTTGCGATGCGCTTGATGTCGCCGCCCTTACGGCAGCAGCACAAGCCATCCCGTTGAGAACTGTGGATGCGCGAATGGGCGATGCAGCGCGTCAACGCGTGCTACCCTGTTCGCCACAGCGGCTGGCAGACCAACTCCATGCGCTGTATCAACACGTGTTGCAGCAGCCCTGAGAAGAAGGTGTGAGCGGCAACGACTTATCTGCTAACATGCGGTAATATTTCTCTTTTCCAGCATTTTCTGGCGCGAGTTTCTCCGTACTTCGTAAACACTGTGATGACAACAATTTATACCGCCCTGCTGTACCTTATTCAGCCTCTCATCTGGCTTCGGCTCTGGCTGCGAGGCAGAAAAGCCCCTGCCTACCGTAAGCGGTGGGCGGAGCGCTACGGTTTTTGTAAAGGCAAAGTTAAGCCGGACGGTATTCTGCTGCATTCCGTTTCGGTAGGAGAAACGCTGGCGGCCGTGCCGTTGGTGCGGGCGCTACGTCATCGCTATCCCTCGATGCCCATCACCGTAACCACGATGACGCCGACAGGATCTGAACGGGCCGCCTCAGCTTTCGGCAAAGACGTTGACCACGTTTATCTGCCTTACGATTTACCAGGCTCCATGAATCGCTTTCTCAACAACGTGAATCCGCGGCTGGTTATCATCATGGAAACCGAGCTGTGGCCGAATATGATCGCCCAGCTGCACGCTCGCAACATCCCTCTGGTCATTGCCAATGCCCGTCTGTCGGAACGATCCGCGAAAGGTTACGGCAAGCTCGGCAAATTTATGCGCCGCCTGCTGCAACAAATTACGCTGATCGCAGCGCAAAATGCCGAAGATGGTGAACGTTTTATCACGCTTGGCCTGAAGCGATCTCAACTGACCGTGACCGGCAGCCTGAAATTTGATATTTCGGTAACGCCTGAGCTGGCCGCTCGCGCCATTACGCTGCGCCGCCAGTGGGCGCCACGCCGCCAGGTCTGGATTGCAACCAGTACTCATGAAGGTGAAGAGAGCGTGATTCTGGAAGCGCACCGTAAGCTGCTGGAACGTTTCCCGACGCTGCTGCTCATTCTGGTGCCGCGTCACCCGGAACGCTTTGCTACCGCCCGTGAAATGACGCAGAAAGCCGGCTTCAGCTACACCCTGCGCAGCAGCGGTGAAATCCCGTCAGGCGACACGCAGGTGGTGATTGGCGATACCATGGGCGAACTGATGCTGCTTTACGGCATTGCCGATTTGGCCTTCGTGGGTGGCAGCCTGGTTGAACGAGGCGGACATAACCCTCTGGAGGCGGCAGCACATGCCATTCCGGTCTTAATGGGGCCGCATATCTTCAACTTTAAAGATATCTGCGCCAAATTACAGCAGGCCGATGGCCTGATTACCGTCACCGATGCCGCTTCGCTGGATAAAGAAATTGGTACGCTGCTGACGGATGAAGACTACCGGCTCTACTACGGCCGCCATGCCGTTGAAGTGCTTCATCAGAATCAGGGCGCGTTGCAGCGTCTGCTACAGTTACTCGAACCTTATCTGCCACAGCGGAATCACTAAATGTCTTTAAGGCCTCTTTCCGTCGTACTCATTGCTAAAAACGCAGCTGAACTACTGCCGGAATGCCTGGAGTCTGTCAGTTGGGCGGATGAGATCGTCCTGCTGGACTCCGGGAGCAGCGACGGAACACCGCAAATCGCCGCCCGACACGGCGCGAAAGTTTTTCATTCCACCGAATGGCACGGCTACGGCAAACAGCGACAGCTGGCCCAACGCTATGCCACGCACCCGATGATATTGATGATCGATACCGACGAGCGGGTGACGCCACAGCTGAAGCAGGCTATCGAGCATGTTTTGCAGCAGCCCGCCTCAAACACGGTCTACAGCATCGGGCGCCGTAATCTGTTTCTTGGGCGTTTTATGCGGCACAGCGGCTGGTATCCGGATCGCGTTGTCCGTCTGTACCCTGCCGACTTCAGCTATAACGATCATCAGGTTCATGAATCACTTGAAACCCAGAACGCACCCGTTGTGGCGCTAAAGGGCGACCTCCTTCATCTGACCTGCCGTGATTTTTCCGCTTTTCAGTGGAAGCAGTTCGCCTATGCGGAAGCCTGGGCAAAGCAGCGCTATCATCAGGGCAAACGTTGCAGCATTCTGTCAGTGTTTACCCACACGCTTGGCGCCTTCTGTAAGACGTTGATACTGCGTGCCGGTTTTCTGGATGGAAAGCAGGGCTGGCTACTGGCCGTGGTCAACGCGCAGTATACTTTTAATAAGTACACGGCGCTCTGGGCGCTAAATCACTCTTCTCACGCTTCCAGCAAGGGCGGCTTATGAGCACGAAAGCGATCTATCCCGGCACCTTCGACCCGATGACCAATGGTCATCTTGATATCGTTACCCGCGCTGCGCTGATGTTCGACCACATCGTGTTAGCTATCGCTGCCAGTCCGAGCAAGAAGCCGCTTTTTTCACTGGAAGAGCGCGTGGGGCTGGCACAGCAGGTGGTGGCACATTTGCCGAATGTAGAAGTGGTGGGCTTCAGTGATTTGATGGCGAATTTTGCCCGCGGTCAGCAGGCAAACGTGCTGGTGCGTGGCCTGCGAGCAGTTTCTGATTTTGAATATGAGATGCAGCTGGCGCAGATGAACCGCCATCTGCTCTCAAGCCTCGAAAGCGTGTTTATGATGCCCTCTGAAGAGTATTCCTTCATCTCTTCAACGCTGGTCAAGGAAGTCGCGCGCCATAACGGCGACGTCAGCGCCTTCCTGCCTGAGCCGGTCTATACGGCGCTTTTGACAAAGCTGGCGCTGCCGAACGGATAGTCGCTCAGCCTTACTTCTGACAGACCGGGCAAAAGAAAGTGCTACGCTGAGCGTGTTTGGCGCTCATGATTGGCGTGGCGCAAACGCGGCAAGGTTCGCCAGCACGACCATAAACCTGGAGTTCCTGCGCAAAGTAGCCTGGCTTGCCGTCCGATTGTAAAAAATCCCGCAGCGTTGTGCCGCCCTGCTCAATCGACCGCAAAAGCACAGCTTTGATGGTAGCAACCAGCAGCTCCGCCTCTTCCTTTGTCAGCGCCATTGCCGGTCGATCGGGATGGATCCCGGCCGCAAACAGCGACTCGCTGGCGTAAATATTCCCCACGCCTACCACCAGCTTGTTATCCATCAGCCACGGCTTAACGGGCGTACGCTTGCCGCGCGATTTTTCAAACAGATAATCGGCGCTGAACGCTTCGCTCAGCGGCTCCGGGCCGAGATGAGCCAGAACGTTACTGGCAGCCAGATCGGTGCTCCACAGCCACGCTCCGAAGCGTCGCGGGTCGGTATAGCGCAGGACTTTGCCGTTGCTCATCACCAGATCGACGTGGTCATGCTTAGCGGGGGGTAAATCTTCCGGTAACACTCTCAGGCTGCCGGACATGCCAAGGTGGATAATTATCCAGCCGGCAGGCAGCTCCAGCAGCAGATATTTCGCCCGACGCTGTACGCTGAGTACGGGCTGATCGCTGAGGCTGTGAATTTCATGAGAGACCGGCCAGCGCAGGCGGCCATTGCGAACAATCGCATGCAGAATAGTGGCGCCAACAAGATGCGGCTCAATACCGCGTCGACTGGTTTCAACCTCTGGTAGTTCCGGCATTGATGACCTCCTGCTGATAAACTTTTCGTTTCCCACAAAAGAAAAAACCCCGCCGAAGCGAGGTTTTTCATCCACTAAATTCAATTACTTGATTTTAGCTTCTTTATAGATCACGTGCTGGCGGACAACAGGATCGAATTTCTTCAGTTCCAGTTTTTCCGGCTTAGTACGCTTGTTCTTCGTGGTGGTATAGAAGTGACCTGTACCAGCAGAAGAAACCAGCTTGATCTTCTCACGAATACCTTTAGCCATGTTTCAGTTCCTTACCTTAGTACTTCTCACCGCGGGTACGCAGATCGGACAGAACCGTCTCAATACCCTTTTTATCAATTACGCGCATGCCTTTGGCAGATACGCGCAGTGTAACGAAGCGCTTTTCGCTCTCAACCCAGAAACGGTGAGAGTGCAGGTTCGGCAGGAAACGGCGTTTCGTCGCGTTCATTGCGTGGGAACGGTTGTTACCCGTCACCGGGCGCTTTCCAGTTACCTGGCAGACTCGTGACATGTCAATTCTCCAAAAATCAAATAAGCTCGAGCTTTAAAAATAAGGTCTTGGCCGCCTCGTCAGGCTCTTAGCCCATCCAGGCGAGTTCTATGTGAACCCGCTGAGCAGGCCCAAATGCCAAACCCGAGATTCTCAAAGGTGGCGTAGTATACGCCCTGCAAGGCCGGTGCTCAAGTCCCGAACAGATAAAGATCCCTGTGGATCGTGCAAAATTGCTCCATTTGAACCGAAATCTGACGCCGACAAGGGGTGAAAAAGCGCAATTTGCCTCCTGGCCGCCCGCTAAATCCAGCCCAGTTCCGCAAAAGACGTATATTCTCCCCGCCCTACCACTATATGGTCAAGTACGCGAATGCTTAACAGCTGGCAGGCTTCGATAACGTGTTGAGTTACATCGCGATCGGCCACGCTGGGCGCGGATAACCCTGAGGGATGATTATGTGCAAGCACCAGAGCCGCAGCGTTATGTTTCAGCGCTTCACGTACGATTTCGCGTGGGTGAACTTCTACGCTGGCGATGGTGCCGGAAAACATTTCGCTGCAATGAATCACCTGGTGCTGATTATTGAAAAAGATCACCATAAAAATCTCGCGCTCGCGGTGTGCAAGCTTGCTGGACAGGAAATTCACCATATCAACCGGGCTTTGCATCACCTGTTTTTCAATCTTCTCATTGCAGGTAAAGAAGCGCCGTCCCAGCTCCGCAATCGCATTCAGCTGCGCATATTTAGCGATTCCCACGCCCTTAATCTGTTTGAACGCCTGCTCTCCGGCGCTCATCAAGCGGTAAAGCGAACCAAATTCATCAAGCAGCTGCTGCGCCAGCGTCATGACATGCACCCCGTTCGCGCCGGTTCGCAGAAAAATCGCCAGTAATTCTGTATCCGTCAGCGCCCCCGCCCCGCTCTGCATAAGTTTTTCACGCGGTGGCTGTGTTACCCATTGCTTTTCCATTTGCATCCCTCCTTCCTCAATCGACAAAAGCATGGCATTATATACAGTAGTTTTCCATGCATTTTTCGCGACTCTTCGTGAAGCGTCACAAAGGCATTACCGTGCCTGAAGGCGAAGACAGAGAGTGTGATAAAATGGCAGGATTCCGACGCACACGTCGCGTCAATCTGACTCAATGGGCGGATCAACATGGCAGGATTAACCGGTAAACACATTGTTCTGGGCGTCAGTGGCGGTATTGCCGCTTATAAAGCGCCTGAACTGGTCAGGCGCCTTCGCGATCGTGGCGCGGAAGTGCGGGTCGTTATGACCGACGCGGCAAAAGCGTTTATTACTCCGCTCAGCCTGCAGGCGGTTTCTGGCTATCCGGTCTCTGACGATCTGCTTGACCCCGCAGCCGAGGCGGCAATGGGCCACATCGAGCTGGGAAAATGGGCCGATTTAGTGATTCTGGCACCGGCGACGGCCGATCTTATCGCCCGCGTAACCGCAGGGATGGCAAACGATCTGGTCACCACGATTTGCCTTGCTACAGCCGCCCCCATCGCGGTGGTGCCCGCCATGAACCAGCAAATGTATCGGGCGCTGCCGACGCAGCATAATCTTCAGATGCTGGCTTCACGCGGCGTGATGATTTGGGGACCTGACAGCGGAAGTCAGGCCTGTGGCGACATTGGCCCTGGCAGAATGTTAGATCCACTGGCAATTGTAGATGAAGCCGTAAACTGGGCGCTGCCGGCTAAAGATTTACAGCACCTTAAAATCATGATTACCGCTGGCCCAACGCGCGAAGCGCTCGATCCGGTAAGGTTCATTAGCAATCACAGCTCGGGTAAGATGGGCTTCGCCATCGCGGCGGCAGCAGCTAAACGTGGTGCTGATGTGACGCTCGTTGCTGGCCCTGTTGCCTTAGAAACGCCACCAGGTGTTAAGCGAATCGATGTGCTGACCGCTTTAGAAATGGAACAGTCAGTTATGGCAGAGGCGGCTAATCAGCATATTTTCATTGCTACCGCAGCCGTTGCAGATTACCGCGCGGCCGAAGTCGCAGCGGAAAAAATCAAGAAACAAGGGGATGTCTTCACCCTGAGCATGGTGAAAAATCCTGACATTGTCGCTGGCGTAGGGGCGATGCAGCAAAGCCGGCCTTTTGTGGTGGGATTTGCAGCAGAAACCCAGAATGTGGAAGAATACGCCCGACAAAAAAGGGTACGGAAAAATCTTGATCTAATCTGTGCCAACGATGTATCTAAGGCCGGGCAAGGCTTTAACAGCGACAACAATGCCCTGCATCTTTTTTGGCAGGAAGGAGAGAAAGTCTTACCGCTCAGCGATAAGCAACTCCTTGGCCAACATTTACTAGACGAGATAGTCAGCCGTTATGATGAAAAAAATCGACGTTAAGATTTTAGACCCGCGCGTGGGTACGACTTTTCCACTACCCGCTTATGCCACCTCTGGTTCGGCGGGTCTTGACCTGCGTGCATGTCTGGATGAAGCCATCCAGCTCGCGCCTGGTGCCACTACGCTGGTGCCGACCGGACTGGCTATTCACATCGGCGATCCGCAGCTGGCGGCGGTCATCCTGCCTCGCTCGGGCTTAGGTCATAAACATGGCGTGGTGCTGGGTAATCTGGTTGGCCTGATTGATTCAGACTATCAGGGGCAGCTGATGGTTTCCGTCTGGAACCGCAGCCAGGACGCGTTCAGCATTGAACCCGGCGAGCGCATTGCCCAGATGGTATTTGTGCCGGTTGTGCAGGCTGAATTCAATCTGGTAAACGATTTTGATACCAGCGATCGCGGTGAAGGTGGATTCGGCCATTCTGGTCGCCAGTAGCCACCAGCCCGGCACGCCGAAGCAGTTAATTAATCCTTAATTCCGCCGTGAGCCTGCGCTCACGGACGTTGCGTGGGCGCTTGCCCGTACACGGTGATATTTCAGGGGTCTTTCAGGACATGGCAGAAAAAAAGAGTGCGAAACGGAATCGTCGCGAAGAAATACTGCAGGCGCTGGCGCAAATGCTGGAATCGAGTGACGGCAGCCAGCGGATTACAACCGCTAAGCTTGCGGCGAATGTTGGCGTTTCTGAAGCCGCGCTTTACCGGCATTTTCCCAGCAAGACTCGAATGTTCGACAGCCTGATCGAGTTTATTGAAGACAGCCTGATTACGCGCATCAATCTGATTTTGAAAGACGAAAAAGAGACGCAGCCGCGTCTGCGTTTGATTATTCAATTGTTGCTGGGCTTTGGTGAGCGTAATCCGGGTTTAACGCGTATTCTGACCGGCCACGCGCTGATGTTTGAACAGGATCGTTTGCAGGGACGGATCAATCAGCTGTTTGAACGCATAGAAGTCCAGCTACGCCAGGTGCTGCGTGAGCAAAAGATGCGTGATGGCGAAGGTTTTAAAACGGATGAGGCGCTGCTGGCCAGTCAGCTTCTGGCTTTTTGTGAGGGCTTGCTGTCGCGCTTTGTCCGCTCAGGATTCCGCTACCGCCCTACGGTAGAATTCGAGACGCGCTGGCCATTAATGGCATCCCAGCTGGTGTAGCCGGGAAAGCAAGCGGGCCACAACGGCTGGCCCGCATCGGATTCAGATACCGTACTCTCTGCGATAGGCACGAACCGCGGCAAGGTGGTCAGCCAGTTCGGGCTTTTCTTCGAGATAAGTAATGAGCTCATTCAGCGTAATGATTGCGATCACTTTACAGCCGTAATCACGCTCCACTTCCTGAATTGCTGACTCCTTCCCACGTCCGCGTTCCTGCCGATCGAGGGAGATAAGCACGCCTGCCAGCGTAGCCTGATTCGCCGCGATGATTTCCATCGATTCACGAATAGCCGTCCCGGCAGTAATCACATCATCTACCAGCATAATGCGTCCCTGAAGCGGACTGCCGACCAGCGTACCGCCTTCGCCGTGGTCTTTTGCCTCTTTGCGATTAAAGCAGTAAGGCACATCGCGGTCATGATGATCGGCCAGCGCGACGGCAGTGGTAGTCGCAATTGGAATGCCTTTGTAGGCCGGGCCAAAAACCAGATCGAAATCGATGCCGGAATCAACCAGCGCCTGAGCATAAAAACGGCCCAGAAGCGCCAGATCGCGACCAGTATTAAACAGGCCGGCATTAAAGAAATAAGGGCTTTTACGCCCTGATTTCAGCGTAAACTCACCAAACTTCAGCACCTGCTTGTTGATGGCGAACTCGATAAATTGGCGCTGCCAGGCTTTCATGTCTCAATCCTCAATCAGTTATAAAAAAGGCGGCTCGCCTGGAAAATCAGTCTTGTAGCGCTGCTTTCTGTGCCTGAATCAGGGTATCGATGCCGCCTCTTGCCAGCGACAACAGCGTCAGTAGCTCATCATGAGTGAAGGGCTCACCTTCTGCCGTGCCCTGCACTTCAATCATGCGGCCATCTTCGGTCATCACCACATTCATATCGGTCTCTGCGGCAGAATCTTCGACATATTCTAAATCGCAAAGCGCTTCGCCTTTCACGATCCCAACGGAAACAGCCGCAACCATGCCTTTCATCGGATTCGCTTTCAGCTTACCGATAGAGACCAGGTGGTTAAGCGCATCGGCCAGCGCCACGCAGGCACCGGTGATAGAAGCGGTACGGGTACCGCCATCCGCCTGGAGAACATCGCAATCCAGCGTAATAGTGAACTCACCTAACGCCTTTAAATCCAGTGCAGCACGCAAAGAGCGAGCAATCAGGCGCTGGATTTCCAGTGTACGACCGCCTTGTTTACCTTTAGCGGCTTCACGCGCGTTACGGCTGTGGGTGGCACGCGGCAACATACCGTATTCAGCCGTTACCCAGCCCTGTCCCTGACCTTTCAGGAAACGAGGCACACCTTCTTCAATGGTGGCAGTACACAGAACTTTAGTTTCACCGAATTCAACCAGAACTGAACCTTCTGCGTGTTTGGTGTAATGGCGGGTCAGTGTGACGGGACGCACCTGTTGTGCGCTACGGCCTGCTGGACGCATGGTTTCTCTCCGGCTTACGAATCATGTTTGGCTGCGCATTATACGGATTTCACTGCCGAATGCCTATGACAGCCGCCGCTTCTTATGCACGCCGGTACTTAACCCGGAACAAAATAACAAGATATCGCAAGGTTGAATGAAACAGGACAGAAAATATGGCTAAATGCAGCCTTCTTCCTTCTGTTGGACAGTGCTGATATGCCTGAGATACTTCATTTTATTCTGGCCGTTGCGGCTATTTTTTTGCTGGCGCTGCTGTTTAGTCATGACCGCAAAAAAATCCGCCCGCGCGTAATTTTTCAACTGCTTGTTATCGAAGGGGCACTGGCCTGGTTCTTTTTGCATGCCGCCAGCGGCCTCACGCTGGTTGCGGCAGTGTCCGACTTTTTCACCACCCTGCTAAAATTTGCCGCCAACGGTTCTGATTTTGTTTTTGGCGGGATGAGCAGTCAGGGGCTGGCGTTTATTTTCCTTGGCGTGCTGTGCCCAATTATTTTTATCTCTGCGCTTATTGGCATTTTGCAGCATCTCCGCATTTTACCCGTGCTGATCCGGGTAGTGGGTACCGTGCTCTCTAAAGTGAATGGCATGGGCAAGCTGGAGTCTTTTAATGCTGTGAGTACGCTGATCTTAGGGCAGTCAGAAAACTTCATTGCCTATAAAGGCATTCTGGCTGATATCTCTCCGCGCCGACTTTATTCGATGGCTGCCGCCGCGATGTCGACCGTTTCTCTCTCCATCGTGGGCGCTTATATGTCGATGATCGAGCCGCGTTATGTTGTTGCCGCGCTGGTGCTCAATATGTTCAGCACGTTTATTGTTCTGTCGATTATCAATCCGATTCCGCCAGGCGATGAGCCGGAAATCGTTCTTGAAAAGCTGCACGAAGATCAGAGCTTTTTTGAAATGCTGGGTGAATACATTCTTGCCGGTTTTAAGGTAGCCATGATCATCCTGGCGATGCTGATTGGTTTTATTGCCTTAATTTCTGCCGTAAACGCGCTGTTTTCGACGATTTTTGGCATCAGTTTTCAACAGGTGCTGGGCTATGTCTTCTGGCCATTCGCCTGGCTGATTGGCATTCCAGCGGCCGATGCCTTACAGGCAGCAAGCATCATGGCGACTAAGCTGGTCGCTAATGAGTTTGTGGCAATGATTGAGCTGAAAAAAGTGGCCGCAGGACTTTCCCCGCGCGGTTTGGGGATACTGTCCGTCTTTTTAGTTTCTTTTGCCAATTTCGCTTCAATCGGCATTGTAGCGGGTGCGATCAAAGGCCTGAACGAGCAACAGGGCAACGTTGTGTCACGTTATGGACTGAAACTTGTCTATGGCTCCACGCTGGTCAGCCTGCTTTCCGCCGCTTTTGCCGGGTTAGTGCTCTAACTCGCAGAAGGGATATGCTACCGGAACAGGCAGAGGCGATCGTGCCTGTTCCGGCTGGAGTTCCACATCGGGCGCGAGCGGTTCTTAGCGCTATTTAAGCATCAAAATGCTACGCAGACTGGCTCATCCACCCGCATAACTGACTCCTGCTGGAACTGTTGTTTATAACCGGTCCGTAATGCCTCAATATCCTTTTCGTTTTGCAGCGTATCCGGATGAATAAGCAGCAACGCCTTACTCTGTTCGCGCGCCACTTTGCCATCCTCACCCAGCCACTGACCATTTGCAGCAAAAACCGTTAAGCCGGCTTTAAAACGCGGCGTCACTTGCTTATCCATAAAAGATTGCCACTCGGTCGAGGAAATATCAGCGCCATGCGGCCTGCTCAGGCCAAAGTACAGTGTCGTCTGTGTCATCACATCGCCTGTTTTACAGTGAGTAGGCGTCAGATGCGCAGGTGTGTTACAACCAGCCAGCGTAAAAGCACAGAGAGCAATCATTAGAGACGTGGTTTTCATTAGCTTCCTTTCGATCCAGTTATTAAATGCTACGCATTTGCAGGCTAAAGCTTAATCCCCTGCTGATAAAAATTCACAGGTAACGGCTGATTTACAGCACTTTGAGCGAATGCCTGTTAAGCCAACGCCCGCGCCGCTATAATCCCCTTATCTTACTTCTAAAACGAGTACGCAAAATGATCCGCAGCATGACCGCCTACGCACGGCGTGAAACGAAAGGCGAATGGGGCAGCGCAGCCTGGGAGCTTCGTTCCGTCAACCAGCGTTACTTAGAAACCTATATCCGTCTTCCCGAGCAGTTTCGTGGCCTTGAGCCGGTAATCCGTGAACGTATTCGTAACCGCCTGACGCGCGGAAAAATCGAATGTAACCTTCGCTTTGAGGCTGACCCGAGCGCGCAGAGTTCGCTGGTGCTGAACGAGAAGCTGGCTATCCAGCTGGTTGAAGCGGCGAAATGGGTAAAAATGCAGAGTGATGAAGGGGAAATCAACCCGGTCGATATTCTGCGTTGGCCCGGCGTTATGTCGGCAGAAGAACAGGATCTGGATGCTATTTCTGCCGAGCTGCTAAAAGCGCTGGACGTGGCTCTGGATGACTTTATCACCTCGCGTGAAACCGAAGGCGCAGCGTTGAAATCACTGATTGAGCAGCGCCTGGAAGGCGTCAGCACCGAAGTCACCAAAGTGCGCGCGCAAATGCCCGACGTGCTGAAATGGCAACGCGAGCGCCTGGTTACCAAGCTGGAAGAAGCTCAGGTGCAGCTGGACGGTAATCGCGTGGAGCAGGAACTGATCATGATGGCTCAGCGTGTTGATGTGGCGGAAGAGTTAGATCGCCTCGAGGCACACGTTAAGGAAACCTATAACATCCTGAAGAAGAAAGAGGCCGTTGGCCGTCGCCTCGACTTCATGATGCAGGAGTTTAACCGTGAGTCGAATACGCTGGCGTCGAAGTCGATCAATGCTGAAGTCACTACCTCAGCCATTGAGCTGAAAGTATTGATTGAGCAGATGCGCGAACAGATCCAGAATATTGAGTAAGTTCGTGTCTCTTTAACGTACGGAATTTACGTCTGATAAAACCCGCGATTTGCGGGTTTTATTGTTTTGTCATTCACATCAAAGCCCCAGGTCGACAAGCCCAGCTATCAGCGTGAATGATATGACCATCCAGATAATGCCATGTTATTTTTTCATAGCGAAACTCAACAATCTCCATGTGATTAAATCTTTCTTTACTAATGTCTTTTATATCCAGCATTACTGGCATTATATTTACTACCCTCGGGTTCTCAAGCACAACGTTAAAATACTCCTCCTCCTGACCAGAATAATTAATTCGATAAAATCTTAGCTCTGCCGATTTTAATTTTTTCCCGGTAGCTAACGCTTTATAGAGGTATGCAGATGAAGAGTCTATTTCCTTTTCAATCATATATGCTATATGCTGACGTGCTCCATTCGCTCTGCCGCTGGAATCATTGGTAGGGAAACTAATGAGATGATGTAAGCCTAACACTTCAATACTGTTTTCCCTGCCAGCTATATCGACAGAACCTTTTATTACGCTGCCACCATCATCTTTTAAGAACAGATAAACAGGGATCGCCATTTCAATTATCCTCCTCAAATCCATTTGAAGCCCCAATCACATTAACCATTGTGTCGATGCATGCCTTACTTGATGGTACTTTATAAAGCGCCCGTATAGCGTCCACGATATATTGATTCAGCTGCAGTTCGGTGAGCCGATAAAATGGTAGCCCGCACACTTGTTTCAAACTAAGTGGATAGTATCGTTCCGTTATAATATTGAGCACGCCCGCAGGATTATGAGGAATTGCCGTTCCAACGGCTTCGCTTAGGGTTTCCGCAGAGTCGGCATCACTGCCTGGAACCAGTAAGCCGGCAACGGTAAGCCATTCGCTACTGCCTTTTCCAATCTCTGCGGTAACGTATTGCCATTCCTTTTCATTACTGGCATACAAATCGGATATGACAGCCTGTGAACCTTTCAGCTTAATTTTTTCTGTCAGTTGTTGCGCCGTTGGGTGAGAGGCAAAAGCAGATGCAGCCAGCATGCAAGAAACCAATACTATTTTCTTTATCATCTCACCACCAATATTGTATCGCCACTTTTTATAATCTGCTGCCTGCGAGCAACGCCATCAATAATTATGCATCCCTGAGAAGCAGTGTGCGCCCCAGATCTATTACCTCCATGAATGCGAAACTTATCGCGTCCGAATGTGTTAGTTCCTAAAATTGGCTGTAGGATAATAGTGACTTTTGTCACCGTATCATGTGACCCAGCAATTCTATAATGGCCTTTCGGAATTGGCCCTTTACTCCTTACTCGCTCCATTGCTGGGTTATTTTCCCCAGACCCTACACCGCTATACCCTTGCGCAAAAAAAACGCCATTATGAGTAAGCACCCCTGTGCTTTGTTTATATTCCCACGCCATAAATGCTCCTTTTCTTTGGCTAAACCCGATGACATTACATTGCATCCTCTGAAGATTTTTTAATCTGCATCAAAAATAGAAGGATGTTAACGGTAACTAATCGACGGATACGATTTACGGACCAGACGGAAAGCAAAGGGAGGGCAGACATACGCAACGTCAGACCGATGCTGATATGCGCTTTTTGGTGAAAGCAGGCGGCGCGCGCAGCGAAGTTTAATATTATGCAGACGGATTTTAATTATTTCACTAAAAGGATTCATCGAGATGGCTTACGACATTCAGGCAACATGCCCATGCTGCAGGAAAAAAGCAACGAATGACTTGTATAAGATTCAACAGTTTTTTGGCTTTAGAACCGTTGAGAGTGAGAGGCTTATTCCTCAATCGTATTACCGCAGGTGCCGGGTCTTGCGCTGTTCCCCGTTATAAAAAAATGCGGAGCTATCTAACTATAAACCGAAATTTTATTACTGCGTAATATATTCGGCCTGTAAAAACAACCGACAGGCCGAATTGCAGCTTTAAAAAATCCGATTCAAAAACTATCCGTTTTCATTTTAAGACTGCTACTTAAGTAGCTTTTTTGGATTATCAAAATCGTTTTACAGCGCTTATTACAAAGCACGCAGCAGATTGATCACAGTTCATTGATGATCTTTGCTTTGGTCGTTTCATATTCTGAATCGCTAATCAGACCTTCTTCGAGTAATTTCTTCGCTTTTTTGAGGCGTTCAACTGCGCTGCTTTCCTTATCTGGTTCAACGGCAGGCGAATGATTTCCGAAGTTACCAAAACCACCTGATTTAGCGCGCAGCTCTTCCAGTTCACGCAGACGTCTTTTTTCACGCCAGGACTGCTCATGCTCCTGGCCAATCTTGTAGATTTCCTGGGCTTCGTCTTTACGTAATCCGTTAAGTTGGTAACGAACGACTTTACCTTCTGTGGCCAGATCGGGCTGTTCCAGGGCACTTATATACAGGGTGCTACCAAAAATCCCTGCTTTGATTTGCATGTTTTTTAAATCCTGCCAACGGACGTCAACAGGTGTGAAGCCACCCAGTAAACCCCGGCTCATGCCAATAAAACGTCCTGATGTCGCACTGGCTATTATTCTGCGTTGGGTTAGCGCAAACAACCGGCGCTGAATGGCAACTTTTAATAATGATTCGCCCGGCACCAGCATAGAAGTGAGGTAGCTGAACGCTTTCTCTAATCCCTTTTCTGGAACAATGATTTGCTGTGTATCAGTACTACTCATAAAGGCTCCTGCTGTGTGATAGCAATCAAATGAGATCGCGATAAATAGACTTTTTTTACGATGATTTATTAAAAAATATTTACTATCTGCCCAGTTTTCTACCGAATTGTAAACTTTTTTGCCAGACAGCTTGAGGGTACGGGTAAGGCTCCGCTCATGGCAGTCTTAAAAGATTAAACGCCGAAGCGTTAAAGATGAATAGGCTAATCTACCTTACCAGGCTAAAATGCCCCCTATTTTTTTATGGATTAATTTGAGGCTGACTATGCAAACCCTTCCTCCCTGCCCTAAATGTCATTCTGAATATACCTGGCAGGATGGCGAGCTCAATAATTGTCCGGAATGCGGACATGTATGGACTGAGGGCGCAGACGCTTCCACAGAAGATACGCTGATAGTAAAAGACGCGAACGGCAATCTGCTGGCTGATGGCGATAGCGTAACCGTCATCAAAGACCTTAAGGTGAAAGGAAGTTCCACTCCCCTCAAGATCGGCACAAAAGTGAAAAGCATTCGCCTGGTTGAAGGCGATCATAATATCGATTGCAAAATCGATGGCTTTGGCCCAATGAAGCTGAAATCAGAGTTCGTGAAGAAAAACTAACCCTAAACCGTCTCTCTTCATAAGCCGTTACTGGTTTGTAAATTGATAGCAAAGCAGTAACGGTTGTTTAGCCACATTCTTCTACAGAGCGATATCGCCTCTCGTAAATTGTTCAAATCGAACAAAAACGGGTAAAGCTGAATTCTTCGGCCAGCAGGAACAATAATCTTATAGCCTCCGGGCTGTGAACTACCGCTCCCGGTGTAAGAGGTTCGCCTGTCTCAGGATGGATCCCTTTTGCCAGCAGCCTGAATCCTTCTCCAGCCATCATTGCGTTTTCTCCTTAAATGATGGAATGCTCTGTGAGCCCTGAGTAAAACCGCCATCATGATCATTTTTAGCTGACAGCACCCTGACAGGCTAATCTTTGGTGGCGCTTTATATATTTGTAAACTGCTAATAAATAATCATTATTATCAAATGTCCGCTTAAGAAATTCGGTGTTCGCATTAGTTAAAATAATCTGGAAATTGATCGTTAAAAAAATTCAATCGCCAGCCTGTGACAGATGCTTCAGGCTTGCCGCCGATTCCTCAGGAGCGAGCTATGTTACTTACTGTTTTCTATATTATTGGTATTACGGCAGAAGCTATGACTGGCGCACTGGCAGCGGGCCGCCGAAAAATGGATATGTTCGGCGTTATTATCATCGCTTCCGTTACCGCTATTGGCGGTGGCTCGGTTCGCGATATGCTGCTGGGTCACTATCCGCTCGGCTGGGTACAACATCCTGAATACATCATGATTGTTGCGGCGGCGGCGGTCATAACCACTCAGCTTGCGCCGCTGATGCCGCACCTGCGCAAAGTTTTCCTGGTATTGGACGCGCTGGGACTGGCGGTTTTCTCTATTATCGGCACGAAAGTTGCGCTGGATATGGGTCATGCTTCGATCATAGCCGCGATTTGCGCAGTCATTACCGGCGTGTTTGGCGGCGTGCTGCGCGATATGTTTTGCAACCGCATTCCGTTGGTCTTTCAAAAAGAGCTGTATGCAGGCATCGCTTTTGCTTCGGGCTGGCTTTATATCCTGCTGCTGAAAACCGCGCTTTCCCATGAGCTAATCGTCCTCATTACCTTACTGTTCGGTTTCACGGCTCGTCTGCTGGCCCTGCGGTTCCGGCTGGGTTTACCCATTTTTAATTATCCACATGGCGATCACTAAATTGTGCCCGTTGATTTTTTTCCAAAAACGTAATCAATGGTTGAACCTGAGGATGATGAAGAAACTGTACGACCTGTTGTGACAGGCGTTTACCGACGCCGGGCAATTGCTGCCACGCAGCCTCACTTCTTGCCAGCAGCATTTGCCAGTTGTCGTCAGGCATCGCATTAAGCGCGCCCGCAGGGAGAGGCACGCCCAACGCCTTTACCCAGCGTTTGAAGGGCTGCTGGCGGCTCAACGAAAACTGATGATAGAGCTGCTCCGCCCGGTTCGGCGTCAGCGCTTCAATAGCGTCGAGCTGTTGTCGCGAAAGCTCCAGCCAGGAAAAAAGATGCGTTAACAGTCCGCTTTGCATCAGCTGCTGCCAGCGACTGCGGCTCACGCCAGACAGTGCCAGGACATTTTTGTCACTTAGCCAAACTAACCTTGCCAGGAACTGTTCGCGGCAGGCAGGGGTATAAACCAGGCAACTTGTTGCATTGAACGCAGTAATATCGGGTATCGACGGAACGTCACGCTGCGCTACACGCCATGTAACACCATCCAGGCGCGGAATTCCCTGGCCCGCCAGACTGATAGCAACCTGATCGCCTGCGATAATATCAGCCTGCTGCCAGCGTCTGAATGAACCGAGACTGACCCGACTGACTTTTTTATCATCCAGCTGTACAGGTTCCAGATTGAGTACCGCGCTAATTTTTCCCGTGCGCCCCACAGGAAACTCGACGGAACGAACTTCCGTATTGGCCTTTGCCGGAGAATATTTCCAGGCTACGGACCAGGTATTATCCCCCGGACGCCAGTTTGCCCCGTCAGGCGGCGTGGCATGAATGACCACGCCATCGGTAACAAAAGGCAGCGGCTCATGCAACCAGCGCTCACGCCATATCGCTACGTCATCAGCGCTGGCGACGGGTTTACTCCAGTTAGCCGCGACGCCAAATCCGGCTTTGCTCAGCTGATCCAGCCGCTGTGGCATCGCTCTCGGCCCTTCAGGCCATGCCCAGATAAAAATGCCAAGCTTTTGCAGGACTGTTGATGCTTCGTTACGCCTCATTGCGCCTGCGACTAACGATCGGGCATTGATGCCGCCCTGTTCAGCCTGATGATGATCGGTCATCTGCAAGAATAGCTCTCCCTGCAAAACGACAGAAGGCGCAACCAGCGGAATTTGCTGAGGAATAGCCGTTATCGCTTTCGCCTTCTCCGTCCAGTCTTCGCCACGCAATCCATCTCCCCGACTGATCAGCCTGACCAGTTTCCCCCGCTGGTAATGCAAAGTAATGGCAACGCCATCTACCTTTGGCTGTACCCAAAGCGCGTTCTTTCCCGCCATCCAGCGCGCCACCGCCTGTTTGTCCGCCAGTTTTTTAACACCAACGTGCGCAACAGGATGCACAACTTTACCGCCTTGCATTAATTCAGGCAGGCGGAGTTCACTTAGCGGTCGAAAACAACGTTGCCAGTCATGGTATTTTTTTTCCAGCGCATCATAACGCTCGTCCTCAACCAGGCTGAGCCCCTGTCGATAATAGGCATCGTCCCATTTGCTCAGCTGTTCCTGCAACGCCCCCATTTCCATTTCAGCGCGTCCAGGTGCCCAAACCGGGCAGATAGCTTGCGCCGCGCTACAGCACAAGCCGATAATTAACATCAGGCTTCTTTGCATCTCTTTACTCCCTGTTACTCTGCAAGGCGGATTAAAAACCGGATCGCTGGAGCTTGCGAGGGGCGAGCTGTAATGACGGGAATCGCCTCGAAAAGTTTTCGCCCTAGCATGAAATGCTTCATCTTCGCCGCGAGACGCCTCGCATTTTCTGAGAAAAAACGTTCTGACCGGCCTGAAACGCTGCATGATGAGTGGCAGCCGTGTATACTGTGCAGGAAGTAGACTCCGACTGGCATATCAAGAAGAATCATGGCTCAAGGCACACTTTTTATTGTTTCAGCTCCCAGCGGCGCGGGTAAATCCAGCCTGATCCATGCACTGCTGAAGACACAACCGTTATACGACACCCAAGTTTCTATTTCCCATACCACACGGGGAATACGTCCGGGTGAAAATCATGGTGAACACTACTATTTCGTCAACCACGACGAATTCCGTGGCATGATCGAAGAAGAAGCTTTTCTGGAACATGCTGAAGTGTTTGGCAATTATTACGGTACTTCCCGTAAAGCGATTGAACAGGTGCTTTCTACCGGCGTGGATGTCTTTTTAGATATCGACTGGCAGGGTGCCCAGCAAATTCGCCAAAAGATGCCGCAGGCACGCACTATTTTTGTCCTGCCGCCATCAAAAGATGAGCTGGATCGCCGCCTGCGTGGCCGCGGCCAGGACAGCGAAGAGGTTATCACCAAACGAATGGCGCAAGCCGTCGCGGAAATGAGCCACTTTGCAGAATATGATTACCTCATTGTGAATGATGATTTCGATCTGGCGCTGTCCGATCTGAAAACCATTATTCGCGCCGAGCGTCTGCGAATGGGCCGTCAAAAGTCCCGTCATGATGCTTTAATCAGCAAACTGTTGGCAGACTGAGGACAACTCAGTATGATGCCCAGTCATTTCGTCAACCGTGGAGTATCACACTTATGGCACGCGTAACCGTACAGGACGCAGTAGAAAAAATTGGTAACCGTTTTGACCTGGTTCTGGTCGCCGCTCGTCGCGCTCGCCAGATGCAGGTTGGCGGTAAAGATCCGCTGGTTCCGGAAGAAAACGATAAATCTACCGTAATCGCACTGCGCGAGATCGAAGAAGGTTTGATCACCAACCAGATTCTGGATGTGCGTGATCGTCAGGAGCAGCAAGAGCAGGAAGCCGCTGAGTTACAGGCTGTTACCGCTATCGCTGAAGGTCGTCGTTAATTATTAGCCGGAAGGCTCGCCCTTGTATCTGTTTGAAAGTCTCAATCAACTGATTGAAAAATACTTGCCTGAGGACCAGATAAAGCGCCTCAAGCAAGCATACCTTGTCGCACGTGATGCTCACGAGGGACAGACGCGCTCCAGCGGTGAGCCTTACATTACCCACCCGGTTGCCGTTGCCTGCATCCTGGCGGAAATGAAGCTCGACCATGAAACGCTCATGGCCGCGCTTTTGCACGATGTTATCGAGGACACCCCCGCCACCTATCAGGATATGGAACAGCTTTTTGGCCGAACCGTAGCTGAACTGGTTGAAGGGGTTTCCAAACTCGATAAGCTGAAATTCCGCGATAAGAAAGAGGCGCAGGCCGAAAACTTCCGCAAAATGATCATGGCAATGGTGCAGGATATTCGCGTCATTCTGATCAAACTGGCCGACCGTACGCATAACATGCGGACTCTGGGCGCATTACGCCCGGATAAAAAGCGCCGTATTGCGCTGGAAACGCTGGAAATCTACAGTCCGCTGGCCCACAGGCTGGGTATTCATCACCTGAAAACCGAGCTGGAAGAGCTGGGCTTCGAAGCGCTCTACCCCAACCGCTACCGCGTCATCAAAGAAGTGGTGAAAGCGGCCCGTGGCAATCGTAAAGAGATGATTCAAAAGATCCTTTCTGAAATTGACGGTCGCCTTCAGGAAGCGGGGATCCCCTGCCGCGTCAGCGGAAGGGAAAAGCACCTCTACTCGATTTATTGCAAAATGCACCTGAAAGAGCAGCGCTTCCATTCAATTATGGATATCTACGCTTTCCGGGTCATCGTCAGCGATGTCGACACCTGTTATCGGGTGCTTGGACAGATGCACAGCCTCTACAAGCCTCGTCCTGGCAGAGTAAAAGATTATATCGCCATTCCCAAAGCTAACGGCTATCAGTCGCTGCATACCTCAATGATCGGGCCACATGGCGTGCCGGTTGAGGTGCAGATCCGCACAGAAGATATGGATCAGATGGCTGAAATGGGTGTGGCTGCGCACTGGGCTTATAAAGAACAGGGCGAAAGCAGCACCACGGCGCAAATCCGTGCCCAACGCTGGCTGCAAAGCCTGTTGGAACTGCAACAGAGTGCCGGTAGCTCCTTTGAGTTTATTGAGAGCGTTAAATCCGATCTGTTCCCGGATGAAATTTACGTCTTTACGCCAGAAGGCCGTATCGTTGAGCTACCCGCCGATGCCACACCGGTAGACTTTGCTTACGCCGTTCATACCGATATCGGCCATGCCTGCGTCGGCGCGCGCGTCGACCGTCAGCCTTATCCGCTGTCGCAGCCGTTGACCAGCGGGCAGACTGTCGAAATCATTACCGCACCCGGCGCGCGTCCTAACGCTGCCTGGCTTAACTTTGTGGTCAGTTCAAAAGCGCGTGCAAAAATTCGCCAGCTGTTGAAAAACCTCAAGCGGGAAGATTCGGTCAGCCTGGGACGCCGCCTGTTGAATCATGCGTTAGGCGGTAGCCGCAAGCTGGCTGAAATCGCGCCGGAAAGCGTTCAGCACGAGCTGGAACGTATGAAGCTGGCTACGCTGGACGATCTGCTGGCCGAAATTGGCCTTGGCAACGCCATGAGCGTGGTAGTGGCGAAAAATCTTCAGCAGAACGATCAGCCTGCCCCGGTGACTCAGATTTCCAACACGCCTTCGCGCAGCAAATTACCGATTAAGGGCGCTGATGGCGTGCTTATCACCTTTGCCAAGTGCTGCCGCCCAATTCCTGGCGATCCCATCGTGGCGCATGTCAGCCCCGGTAAAGGGCTGGTTGTGCACCATGAATCCTGCCGTAATATTCGTGGCTATCAGAAAGAGCCAGAGAAGTTTATGGCGGTGGAATGGGATAAAGACACCGAGCAGGAATTTGTCGCGGAGATCAAAGTGGATATGTTTAACCACCAGGGCGCGCTGGCGAACCTCACGGCAGCCATCAATACGGCAGGCTCCAATATTCAGAGCCTGAATACGGAAGAGAAAGATGGCCGTGTTTACTGCGCCTTTATCCGTCTGACAGCCCGCGATCGCGTCCATCTGGCGAACATTATGCGTAAAATCCGCGTAATGCCGGATGTGATTAAAGTTCACCGTAATCGAAATTAGTGCATGAATGCTCAACGCTTTGCCCGTATCCAGGAGATGCTGGCCGCTCGTCAGTACGATCTGACCGTTTGTATGGAACAGGTGCATAAACCGCATAACGTTTCCGCCGTTATTCGTACGGCGGATGCAGTTGGGGTACACGAAGTCCATGCGGTGTGGCCCGGCAGCCGAATGCGAACCATGGTTTCTTCTGCTGCGGGCAGCAACAGCTGGGTGCAGGTCAAAACGCACACCACCATCACCGACGCCGTCAGTCACCTGAAAGGCCAGGGAATGCAAATTCTGGCCACGCACCTCTCCGACGACGCGGTAGACTTTCGGGAAATCGACTATACCCGTCCGACCTGCATTTTGATGGGTCAGGAAAAAACCGGTATTACTCAGCAAGCGTTGGATCTCGCCGACCAGGACATCATTATTCCGATGATCGGGATGGTACAGTCGCTCAACGTTTCCGTTGCCTCTGCGCTTATCCTGTATGAAGCGCAGCGCCAGCGGCAGAATGCGGGCATGTATCAGCGTCAGGAAAGCGATCTGCCTTATGACGAGCAGCAGCGCCTGCTGTTTGAAGGCGGCTACCCGGTGCTGGCGCGAGTGGCGAAACATAAAGGTTTGCCTTACCCGGAAATCAGCGACACGGGTCAGGTGGTTGCCAGCCCGGAATGGTGGGCAACCATGCAAGCGTCGGTACGTAAAAAATGATGGGCCGCCTGCTGGATGCCATCCCACTCAGTACGCTTTCCGGCGTTGGCGCAAGCCAGACCGGCAAGCTGGCGAAGCTGGGCCTGGCAACCGTGCAGGATCTGCTGTTGCATCTGCCGCTTCGTTACGAAGACCGCACCCAGCTTTACGCTATCAACGATCTTTTGCCGAATATCTATGCCACGGTTGAAGGCGAAGTCCTGCAAAGCGACATCTCTTTTGGCCGTCGTCGCATGCTGACCTGTCAGATTAGCGATGGCACCGGCGTTCTCACCCTGCGTTTTTTCAATTTTAATGCTGGCATGAAAAACAGCCTTGCCGCAGGACGGCGCGTGACCGCCTATGGTGAAATTAAACGCGGCCAGCGCGGGGCGGAGATTATTCATCCTGAGTATCGCGTGCAGGGTGAAAACAGCGGTGTGGAATTGCAGGAAACGCTGACGCCAGTTTATTCCACAACGGAAGGCATTCGTCAGGCCACGTTGCGCAATCTTACCGATCAGGCGCTTGAGCTGCTGAAAACCTGCCCTATCGCCGAACTGCTCCCGCCTGAACTGAGCCGGGGCATGATCAGCCTGCCGGATGCGCTGCGTACGCTGCACCGCCCACCGCCGGATATGGCGCTGGCCGATCTGGATAGCGGTACGCATCCTGCACAACGCCGTCTGATTATGGAAGAATTACTGGCGCATAACCTCAGCATGCTGGCCGTACGTGCTGGCGCGCAGCGTTATCACGCACTGCCAATGCCGGCTCGCCGCGAGCTGTGCGATAAGCTGCTGGCCAGTTTGCCATTCAAGCCGACAGGCGCTCAGGCACGTGTAGTGCGAGAAATTGAACAGGACCTGGCGCAGGACTACCCAATGATGCGTCTTGTGCAGGGCGATGTCGGATCGGGCAAAACGCTGGTGGCCGCTTTGACCGCACTTGAAGTTATCGCCTGGGGCAAGCAGGTCGCGCTAATGGCACCGACTGAGCTGCTGGCCGAGCAGCATGCCAATAACTTCCGCCAGTGGTTTGAACCGCTGGGCATTGAGGTTGGCTGGCTGGCCGGTAAGCAGAAAGGAAAAGCACGCCTCGCGCAGCAGGAAGCTATCGCCAGCGGGCAGGTTTCGATGATTGTCGGCACCCATGCTATTTTCCAGGAACAGGTACAGTTTAACGGGCTGGCGCTGGTCATTATCGACGAACAGCACCGCTTCGGCGTCCACCAGCGGCTGGCGCTGTGGGAAAAAGGGGAAGAACAGGGTTTTCATCCTCATCAGTTGATCATGACCGCCACGCCCATTCCACGTACGCTGGCGATGACGGCCTATGCCGATCTGGAAACGTCGACCATTGATGAACTGCCGCCTGGCAGGACGCCGGTTACGACGGTTGCGATCCCCGATACCCGCCGTGCCGATATCATCGACCGGGTGAAGAGCGCCTGTAGCGGCGAAGGACGCCAGGCTTACTGGGTCTGTACATTGATTGAGGAATCGGAACAGCTGGAAGCTCAGGCGGCGGAAGCAACCTGGGAAGAACTGAAGCTGGCGCTGCCGGAATTGCAGGTTGGGCTGGTGCACGGCCGCATGAAGCCGGCTGAGAAACAGGCCGTCATGCAGGCGTTCAAACAGGGCGAGATCCACTTGCTTATCGCCACCACGGTTATTGAAGTTGGCGTGGATGTGCCTAACGCGAGCCTGATGATTATCGAGAATCCTGAGCGTCTTGGCCTGGCGCAGCTGCATCAGCTCAGAGGCCGCGTAGGCCGTGGTTCTGTCGCTTCACACTGTGTTCTGCTGTATAAAGCGCCCCTCAGCAAAACGGCGCAAAAACGTCTTCAGGTTCTGCGGGACAGCAACGACGGTTTTGTGATTGCCCAGTGCGATCTGGAAATTCGTGGGCCTGGCGAACTGCTGGGCACGCGACAGACCGGCAATGCTGAATTCAAAGTTGCCGATCTGCTGCGCGACGGCGCGATGATCCCTGAAGTCCAGCGTGTCGCCCGCCACATTCATCAACACTACCCCGAACAGGCACAGGCGCTGATTGAACGCTGGCTGCCGGAAACGCAGCGCTATACTAACGCCTGAGGCGGCTAACGCCCGCTGAAGGCTGCCATAGCGGCAACCGCTTCGCTGGCATCCTGCTCCCCGGCGGTCAGTTCAATAATCACCCTTTTTACTTCTGGCTGTTCAACAAGAGCGTGCAGCACGGCGGCAACGTCATCTCTGGGTACCGTACCGTAAGGGATGGCCAGCCCGGTACGTACTTTGCCGGTTCCGGCTTCGTTAACCAGCGTGCCCGGCCGCAAAATCACCCAGTCCAGCGGCGTGGCCGCCAGCATGACGTCAGCCTGCTTCTTCACCTGCATATAATGCTCAAACCCCGGCGACGGCGCTTTTCCGCGTCCGGCATCGGGAAAGGCTGAGACCAGCAGAAAACGGTTGATGCCAGCCAGCCGCGCCGCTTCTGCCGCAAAGCGTGCGCCGCGGCCATCAATACCGTCGGTCAGATCAACGCCTGCACCGCCTGCGCCCGCAGAGAATACCACTATGTCACTGCCCTGCATTGCCGCCGCCAGCCTTTCGCTACTGGTATTCATTAAATCGATATTCACCGGCGTTACGCCATCGGTTTCCAGCTGTTCTTTTTGACTGTCACGGCGGTGCGTTCCGGCAACCTGATGACCCGCGTTAACCAGGCGTCTTCTCAGACGGCGACCCACGCCTCCTGTCGCGCCAATAATAAATACCTGCATAGTGTTCCCCTTGTTGTTTTGGTCTGTACCGATCTTAGTGAATCCTGGCCAATTTTGCTGTGTATCCTCTACACGTGAGAACTTTCACTACTGGCAATCGTTTGCTTTTGGCGGTTATAAGATTAAAATCGCCTCTTTGCTCGCAAGGGTTCCGTCAGAATGTCCGTCAACACCTCCGATGCCGATGTCAACCGCAGCGCTATTCCCACTGCAAAAAGTGAACTGATTTATCGCCTTGAGGATCGCCCTCCGCTGCCGCAGACCCTGTTTGCCGCCTGTCAGCATCTGCTGGCGATGTTTGTGGCGGTTATTACGCCCGCGCTATTGATTTGCCAGGCGCTTGGCCTGCCAGCGCAGGATACGCAGCATATTATCAGCATGTCGCTGTTTGCTTCCGGCGTGGCATCCATTCTGCAAATCAAAACCTGGGGGCCGGTCGGTTCCGGTCTGCTGTCGATTCAGGGCACCAGTTTTAACTTTGTTACCCCGCTGATCATGGGCGGTATGGCGCTCAAAAATGGCGGCGCGGACGTAAAAACGATGATGGCCGCGCTCTTTGGCACCCTGATGCTGGCGTCCTGTACGGAGATGGTGCTGTCACGCGTGCTGCATCTTGCCCGGCGTATTATTACGCCGCTGGTTTCCGGCATTGTGGTGATGATCATCGGTCTGTCGCTGATTCAGGTCGGATTGACTTCCATTGGCGGTGGTTTTGCTGCAATGAGCGACCATACCTTCGGTGCGCCGAAAAATCTGTTGCTGGCGGGCAGCGTGTTGCTGGTGATTATTCTGCTTAATCGCCAGCGTAATCCTTATTTACGCGTGGCTTCGCTGGTGATCGCAATGGCCGTGGGTTATCTGCTGGCCTGGGCGATGGGCATGCTGCCGGAAAGCAGTACGCCAGCCGGTCAGCCGTTAATTACGGTCCCGATGCCGTTCTATTACGGACTGGGGATCGACTGGAATCTGTTGGTGCCGCTGATGCTGGTCTTTATGGTCACGTCACTGGAGACAATCGGTGACATCACTGCCACCTCTGATGTTTCTGAACAGCCGGTGAGTGGGCCTGTGTATATGAAGCGGCTGAAAGGCGGCGTGTTAGCTAACGGCCTGAACTCTTGTGTTTCCGCGCTGTTCAACACGTTCCCTAACTCCTGCTTCGGTCAAAACAATGGTGTGATCCAGCTGACCGGCGTAGCCAGTCGTTACGTGGGCTTTGTTGTCGCGCTCATGCTGATCGTACTGGGTTTGTTCCCGGCGGTAAGCGGATTTGTGCAGCATATTCCAGAGCCAGTACTCGGCGGTGCAACCATTGTGATGTTCGGCACTATCGCAGCATCCGGCGTGCGTATCGTCTCCCGCGAGCCGTTGAACCGCCGCGCTATCATGATTATTGCGCTGTCGCTGGCAGTTGGCCTTGGCGTGTCACAGCAGCCGTTGATTTTGCAGTTTGCGCCAGACTGGCTGAAAACCCTGCTCTCTTCCGGTATTGCGGCGGGCGGCATCACCGCCATCATTCTGAATCTGCTGTTTCCTCACGAGAAATAATCCCTTCTGCCGTCACTCTGCCCCATAAACCGCAGGCGATCTCCACTTCGCCTGCGGCTAACGGAAGGTTGAGCTTTGAGCCGGTTTAAGGCATAACACCCCTTTATCAGAAAGCTCATAGGGACAAGTGCAATGAAATCAATTGGGAAAATTTTGCTGTCGCTGCTGCTGCTCGTACTGCTGGCAATAGTGGTGATCTACCTGTTGCTACAAACCCGGCCTGGCGCACGCTGGATCAGCGACACGATCAGTGCAAACAGTGCCTGGCACCTGACTTTCAGCAAAATGGAGCACAACTTTTCCGATCCCGCGCATCTGATCCTCAATGACGTCTCGTTCGGTGAGCGAGATCGGCCCGCCACGCTAACAGCAAAAAAAGTCGATTTGGGCCTGAGCGTCGTACAGTTTACCGAGCCGTTCCATTTTGCCAGCATCTGGCTGGAACAGGGCTCGCTGACACTGGCAGAGCATTCCCGACCTGTGCCACTTTCTGCAAACCGGCTGCAACTTAACAAGATGGCGGTCAACAGGGCATATGGCGAATTTCCCATCACCGCGCAAGGCGTGGACGGCGGTGTGATGCCGTGGAAACCTGCCGCTAATGATTTCATTGGTAACGATGCTCGGTTCCAGCTGAGCGCCGCCTCGCTGAACGTTAAAGGTATTCCTGTCACTAATTTGCTGCTTCAAGGCCGTACCAGCAATAAACAGCTGGCGATTGATAATTTTGGCGCTGACGTGGCGTTAGGTTCTATCACCGCCAGCGCGCAACGCGACGCACAGAATAACTGGCAGGTAGCGTCTTTACGGTTGAACAGTATTCGTCTGCAAAGTCAGCTTTCGCTCAACGATTTCCTTGCACCGCTAATGACGCTCCCCTCCGTGCATTTTGATCGCGTGGATATCACCGATGCCCGCCTGGAAGGCAACGACTGGGCCATCACCGATTTGGATTTAGCGCTGAAAAACATCAGGCTACAGGATGGCGACTGGCAGAGCGATGACGGGGCGCTGTCGATGAATGCCAGCACCTTTGTTAACGGCAGCCTGCAACTGAACGATCCCATTGTGAACATGACCTTTTCACCGACCGGCATCGCTCTCACGCAGGCCAGTTCTCGCTGGGCGAATGGACTGATTCGTACTTCCGGTAACTGGACCCGCAGCGACAAAAAACTAACGCTGGATGAACTGGCAATCGCGGGCATGGAATATACGCTGCCGGGCAACTGGCGTCAGCGCTGGCAGGCTAACCTCCCCGCCTGGCTGAACAGCGTAGAACTGACAAAATTCTCCGCCAGCCACAATCTGATTATTGATATCGATCCGGCCTTCCCGCTGCAAATGACTTCGCTGGATGGTAACGGCAGCCATTTACTGCTGGCCCGCGATCGTCAATGGGGCATCTGGTCAGGACAGTTAAGTTTCAATGCCGCGGAAGCGACGTTCAATCGCGTCGATTTACGCCATCCTTCCGTGGCGCTCAATGCCGATGGCAACACGATCAACCTCACTGAACTGAGCGCTTTTGCCGGAGAAGGGATGGTTGAAGGGACAGCGACAATTTCACAGCAGCCACAGCGAGCGCTGTCGTTAACGCTGAATGGTCGCCAGGTGCCGGTGAACCTGCTGCATGACTGGGGATGGCCAGCGCTCTCTTTAGAAGGAAACGGTGATTTGCAGCTGAAGGCACAGGCCAGCCTGGCACAGGAGACGCCATTACGTCCAACCGTCAACGGCACGCTTTCCGTTTCCGCTGGCGACAAATCCTTGCAGCAAACCATGCAGGCGGGCCAGGTTGCCGGTTCGCAGTAAAATCAGCCACTCTTTCCGCCCAATCGCCGCAGCCGCGGCGATTTATCTGCACATAAGCAGGCTACCCCTGTTCGCAACACAACCCGGGTAAGGTATAGTCCGCTTTTTTACGGAGGAACCATGCTGACCAACTCATCTATTCGTCTTAACAAATACATTAGCGAGAGCGGTATCTGTTCTCGTCGTGACGCCGATCGCTATGTCGAACAGGGCAACGTTTTTATTAACGGCAAGCGAGCTGCCGTAGGCGATCAGGTATTCCCCGGCGATGTGGTGAAGGTAAACGGTCAGCTGATTGAGCCGCGTGATGAAGAAGATCTGGTGCTTATCGCCCTGAATAAGCCGGTTGGCATTATCACCACCATGGAAGAGGGCGAGCGGGATAACATCAGCGATTTTGTTAATCACAGCAAGCGCGTCTTTCCTATCGGCCGTCTCGATAAAGACTCTCAGGGGCTAATTTTCCTGACCAACCACGGCGATCTGGTGAATAAAATCCTGCGTGCCGGGAACAATCACGAAAAAGAGTATGTGGTCACGGTCAACAAAGCGGTCACCGATGAATTTATTCAGGGCATGAGCGCAGGCGTTCCGATGCTGGGCACCGTTACCAAAAAATGTAAAGTAACCCGCGAAGCGCCCTTTGTGTTCCGCATCACGCTGGTACAAGGTCTTAACCGTCAGATCCGCCGTATGTGTAAGCACTTTGGTTATGAAGTCACTAAGCTTGAACGTACGCGAATTATGAACGTCAACCTGAAAGGACTGCCGCTGGGTGAATGGCGCGATCTCACCGACGATGAACTGATTGAGCTTTTTAAGCTGCTGGAAAACTCGTCTTCAGAAGATAAACCCGCGAAGAAGGCACCGGCTAAAGCCAAAGCGCCCGCAGCCAGGAAACCGTCGGCAGGCGGCGTCAAAGGTGCGGAAAAACCGGCTGGCAACGCGGCATCTCGTAAACGCTTTGTCCAGCCAGGCCGTAAAAAGAAAGGGCGTTAAGGCTCCGGCCAGTGGTTAGAACCGGCTGGCTCCAGCGGGCCATCCGGATCGGCTGGCAGCACCAGATAGACGCCTTCAAATACCGCGCCACACTCTTCGTTGCCGTACAGCTCCACTTCGAGCTGTACGCGCGCTTTACGGCCGCGAGCGAGGCGATCCAGATCGCCGCTCAGCGAGCCAAGATCGGCAATCGCGCCAGGTTTTCCCGTAATCGGATGGCTGTAGCGAATATGCGCGTCCGCCAGGATAATCGTCCCGCCCAGATGACGTTCACGCAGCAATAGCCAGATCAGCCCCCAGCCGGTTAGCGTAGCCAGAGAAAACAGGCTGCCGGCGAAAAGTGTATGGTGCGGGTTCTGGTTGCCGTTTTCAGGCATGGTAGTGATAAATTTTTGGCCGGTGTACTGCAAAATGCGCACGCCCATTTTTTCACTCAGCGGGATGTGGTTATACCAGGCCTGTTGCAGCTGCCCACACCAGTCAGCGCGATGCAGAATGTCATCCAGCGTGATGACCGGTTTGATCATCAGAAAGTGGCGAACCGGGGTCGTTTGCGGCGCGGTAATTTCACCCTCATTGTGATACCCGAGCTTAGAGAAAAACTCGACGGCATCTTCACGAGCGCTACAGACTACCCGCTTTGCGCCTTCCTGACGCGCGACGGACTCCAGCGTCATGGCCACCAGCGTTCCCAGTCCTTTTCCCTGCACCGAGGGATGCACGGCAAGGAAGCGAATAGCCGCTTCGTTCTCGGCATTAATATAAAGCCGCCCTACCGCAACCGGCTCGCCCCGCTCATCCACAACCATTTGATGATGCGCCAGCGCATCCCATGCATCCCGTTCAGAGCCCATTGGCTGATGAAGCGGTTTGCGCAGCATTTCCCAGCGGAACTGATAGTAAGCATCCAGCTCTTCTGCGGTTTCAGGTACTCGAAGATGATACATATAATGGTTCTCTCGTTCCGGGCCGCTTCCCTGCCGTTCCGCCCGCTTCAAACCTGCAGCCAGAAGGTTACGGGCCCATCATTAACCAGCGCGACCTGCATATCGGCCGCAAAGCGACCGGTTTCGGTACTAATACCTTTATCACGGCAGCAGTCGACAAAAAACGTATACAGCTGTTCTGCTGCTGCGGGTTCTGCCCCGCCAGAGAAGCCAGGACGCATTCCTTTCTGCGTGTCGGCGGCCAGCGTAAACTGCGAAACGACCAGCACGCTGCCGCCAGCCTGCTGCACATTAAGATTCATTTTGCCGTGCTCATCGCTGAAAATACGGTAGCCCAGCACGCGATCGCAAAGCCGCTGCGCTTTTTGCCGATCGTCGCCTTTTTCCACACCTAATAAGATTAGCAATCCCGGGCCGATTTCACCGATGGTCTCACCAGAGACCGTGACGCTGGCGTTCAACGCGCGTTGAATTAAAGCAATCATTCTTCGTTTTCCCTTTCTTGTTCTTGTTGTTTGAGCTGGCGATAGTCGCCCAGCGTGGCGGTAATTTCAGCGCCAAGTAAGACAATACACCAGGTCCAGTAGACCCACAGGAACAGGATGGGGATCACGGCCAGCACGCCATAGATAAGCTGGTATGAGGGAAACATCGTCACGTAAAGCGCGAATCCTTTTTTCCCCAGTTCAAACAGCAACCCGGCCACCAGCGCGCCCACCAACGCATCTCTACCCGGCACCTGGCGAGTCGGGACAATACTGTAAAGCAGCCAGAAGGTCAGCCAGGAGAGCAGCAGCGGAAAAACCCGTAGCCCATAATCAACCAGCCAACTGACGCCGGTGACAGAAGCCCAACGCAGTGAAAGCAGATAGGAACTGATTGCCAGGCTTGCTCCGGCAAGCATTGGGCCAAGCGTCAGGATCATCCAATACACGGCGAAGGAGTAGACCACGGGCCGCTTACGCTTGCTGCGCCAGATGGTATTCAACGCGCTATCAATGGAATACATCAGTAGCAGCGCGGTCACGACCAGCCCGCAGGCGCCCACTGCCGTCATTTTATTGACGTTGGCGACAAACTGTTCAAGGTAACTCTGGATAACCGTCCCTGATGCCGGCACAAAGTTGCTGAAAATAAAAAGCTTTAACTGCCTGCTGACCTCGGAAAAAGCCGGGAATGCAGCGAACAGGGCGAAAACAACGGCAACTAACGGCACCAGGGATAGCAGCGACACATAGGCCAGATGACCGGCCAGAATGGTCATGCCATCTTCATCAATACGCTGCCACAGCAGTTTTATCCATTGCCAGAAAGCCCGCATGCGATGACGGTAATGATTAATCAGTGACATGTTCAGCTTTGGCAAAGAAAGTTGGGATTACGCCAGCATCAGTGACATGAATGCTCTGAATACCTGTCGCACGCGCCGCGTCAATGTTCTCCTGATTATCATCAAAGAAGATCGCCCGATCGGCCGTAACGCCTTCTTCCCGCAGCACCTGCTGGTAGATGCGCGCTTCAGGCTTACGCATACCCATATCCTGCGAAAGATAGAGTTTATCTGCGGCCTGCTGCACTTCCGGGTACTGCGTTGGCCAGAAGCTGCAATGCAGACGGTTAGTATTGGATAAAATCACCACGCGATCGCCGCGTTCACGCAGCTTTTTCATTAGCTGAATGACTTCCGGGCGAACGTCGACAAAGACGGCCTGCCAGCCCGCGACAAACTGTTCGTAGCTTAAAGCCAGATCCAGCTCATCGCACATTTGCTCAGCAAAAGCTTCATCACTGATTTCACCCCGTTCATGACGATGAAAGTTCTCTCCCATCGTAAAATGACTCTGTAGTGTGGAAAGCGGAACACGTCCCAGATCGCTCCACACGCCCAGCACCCGGTTAAAATCAATATCAACAATGACGTTACCTAAATCAAAGATATACAGCATGGTCATCTCCATTTGTTCCGGTGAGCTATTCACTCTAGCGGTAAAAAGGGTGACTGAACAGTGACACCTTACGCATCTGTACAAAAGCTCGCAGGTTATATAAATCTTTGTTACTGACAGAGCCTCGCGAACCTGACAATCATCTGACATAAAACATTTATAAAATTTCTCATATCATCTTATGATGCATTATCGTCAGAACAAGGAGCATTCATGATTGATGAACTGAAAATTGAGGGGTTTAAATCCCTTCACTCACTGAAGCTTAATGGTGTCAGGAAAAAATTGATCTTGATGCAACATCTGGACTTGCTGCACTTAAACTAATTGAGTTAACGCGTGATAATCCGGCCTGGATATTGATGGAAACACTGCAACAATTTGCAATTTGACTGGGTGAGTGATATTACGACGACTTCTCAACCCGGATCGCTATTATCACCTTCGGTAGGAAGAACGACAGAGAGTATTAAGTTTATTGATCGATTTATGAGTGCTTCGCTATAGATAATATTGATATGGCGCTTAATCTAAAGCTGGCTTCTCTGTTAATAAGAAAAATGTCAAAGTGGATTCTGAGCCAGAAAAGACAGCAAATCCTGTTTACCTCACATAATCCTGCTGTGCTGAATGGTCTGGACTTGAACAACCCTCAAATAAGATTATTTGCAGTTAAAAGGGTTTGCCAGCTGATATAAAAAACGCTCCCGGTTTCCCAGGGAGCGTTGCATATCAGATCACATCAAAGATTAAGATTCTTTGCTGCCGCGGCCTGCGCGCTTACGATCGTTTTCAGTCAGGTGACGTTTACGAATACGTACTGACTGTGGCGTAACTTCTACCAGCTCGTCATCATCGATGAACTCGATAGCCTGCTCAAGCGTCATCTTGATAGCTGGAACCAGCGTGGTTGCTTCGTCAGTACCGGAAGCACGCATGTTGGTCAGTTTTTTACCGGTCAGACAGTTAACTGTCAGGTCGTTAGAACGGCTGTGCAGACCAATGATCTGGCCTTCGTACACTTCCGCACCGTGACCCAGGAACAGCTTACCGCGGTCCTGCAGGCTGTACAGTGCAAACGCAACAGCTTTACCCTGACCGTTGGAGATCAGTACGCCGTTCTGACGCTGGCCCACTTCGCCTGGACGGATATCGTCGTAGTGGCTGAAGGTGGAGTACAGCAGACCGGTACCAGACGTCATGGTCATGAATTCGTTACGGAAGCCAATCAGACCACGGCTTGGGATAACGTAGTCAAGACGTACGCGACCTTTGCCATCTGGATCCATGTTTTTCATGTCGGCTTTACGTTCGCCCATCGCCTGCATCACAGAACCCTGATGCTGTTCTTCGATGTCCAGCGTTACGTTCTCGAACGGCTCTTGCTTACGGCCATCGATTTCGCGGAAGATAACTTTCGGACGGGATACCGCCAGCTCGAAACCTTCACGACGCATGTTTTCGATCAGAACGGACAGGTGAAGCTCACCACGACCAGAAACGCGGAATGCATCAGCATCTTCAGTTTCTTCAACGCGCAGTGCAACGTTGTGCACCAGTTCTTTACGCAGACGATCAAGGATCTGACGTGAGGTAACGAACTTGCCTTCTTTACCGCAGAACGGAGAAGTGTTGACGTTAAAGAACATGGTTACGGTTGGTTCATCAACGCTCAGTGCTGGCAGCGCGACCACATTCTGCGTATCGCAGATGGTGTCAGAGATGTTCAGCTCGCCCAGACCGGTAATAGCGATGATATCGCCCGCTTCAGCTTCGGTCGCTTCGATACGCTCCAGACCCATGTGAGTCAGTACTTTACCGACTTTACCGTTACGGGTTTTGCCTTCGCTGTCGATCAACGTAACCTGCTGGTTTGGCTTCACTTTACCGCGCTTGATGCGGCCGATGCCGATTACACCAACGTAGTTGTTGTAGTCCAGCTGGGAAATCTGCATCTGGAATGGCGCATCCATTTCAACCTGTGGAGGTGAAACGTGATCCACGATAGCCTGATACAGCGGCGTCATGTCGTCAGCCATATCGGCATGATCAAGACCGGCGATGCCGTTCAGTGCAGATGCATAGATAACCGGGAAGTCGAGCTGCTCATCGGTCGCATCCAGGTTAACGAACAGGTCGAATACCTGATCCACAACCCAGTCAGGACGTGCGCCCGGACGGTCAACTTTGTTAATTACCACGATCGGCTTCAGACCATTAGCGAAGGCTTTTTTGGTCACGAAGCGGGTTTGCGGCATAGGGCCATCCGTTGCATCCACAACCAGCAGCACCGAGTCGACCATTGACATCACACGCTCTACCTCACCGCCGAAGTCGGCGTGTCCTGGGGTATCAACGATGTTGATGCGGTAGTCTTTCCAATTAATGGCGGTGTTTTTTGCGAGGATGGTAATCCCACGCTCTTTCTCCAAATCGTTGGAGTCCATTACGCGTTCGGTTGCTTCAGTACGGGCATCAAAGGTACCGGACTGCTGCAGCAACTTATCAACCAGGGTAGTTTTACCATGGTCAACGTGGGCAATAATGGCGATGTTACGCAAATTTTCGATCACAGCTTTGCCTCAGGCATTAGAAATAGCGCGCTATTGTACACGGATTAATCGAAGGACTGAACAGGATCACAGTTTTCAATTAAAGATAACTGTCAGGATTGCTTTCAGAGCCATTTTCAGTGCAAGAATTGCACTTCATCGAAAAAATGCACCAGAATAGTGCTCTTCAGGCACTCAGAAGCACCAAAATGGTGCGCGACTTCCATCATGGTGCAGGTCTCGTTACACGAGAGGGCGCATCATAGCGCTTTTTTCGCTAATTGAGAAAGTTGGCATAGATTTCGCTTTATCTTACTAAGCGAAAACTACCCGTTTCCACAACGGTAGCCTGTCAGAGAACTTAATTATCGGTCGACTGCGTAAGATAAGCAAAGTCCATCGCAAAAGTTCTCTCACTACGATGACAATGGCAAAATCCAGGAGAGTTAAGTATGTCCGCTGAACACGTTCTGTCGATGATGAACGAGCACGAAGTCAAATTTGTTGACCTGCGCTTTACCGATACCAAAGGTAAAGAACAGCACGTTACTATTCCTGCTCATCAGGTTAACGCTGACTTCTTCGAAGAAGGCAAAATGTTTGACGGCTCCTCGATTGGTGGCTGGAAAGGCATCAACGAATCCGACATGGTGCTGATGCCTGACGCAACTACTGCTGTCATTGACCCCTTCTTCGCAGATTCTACGCTGATTATCCGTTGCGACATTCTTGAGCCAGGCACCATGCAGGGCTACGATCGTGATCCACGTTCTATCGCTAAACGCGCTGAAGATTTCCTGCGCTCTTCAGGTATTGCCGATACCGTCCTGTTTGGACCAGAGCCAGAATTCTTCCTGTTTGACGACGTGCGTTTTGGCGCAACCACTTCCGGTTCACACGTTGCTATCGATGATATCGAAGCGTGCTGGAACACCGGTAAAGAATACGAAGGCGGCAACAAAGGTCACCGTCCAGGTCTGAAAGGCGGTTACTTCCCGGTTCCACCAGTCGACTCCGCACAGGACATCCGTTCTGCAATGTGTCTGACCATGGAGCAGATGGGCCTGGTTGTTGAAGCTCACCACCATGAAGTGGCGACCGCAGGTCAGAACGAAGTGGCAACCCGCTTCAACACCATGACTAAAAAAGCGGACGAAATTCAGATCTACAAATATGTCGTTCACAACGTGGCTCATGCTTACGGCAAAACTGCGACCTTCATGCCAAAACCAATCTTTGGCGACAACGGTTCAGGTATGCACTGCCATATGTCTCTGTCTAAAGGCGGCACCAACCTGTTCGCTGGCGACAAATACGGCGGCCTGTCTGAAATGGCGCTGTTCTACATCGGCGGCGTCATCAAACACGCTAAAGCCATCAACGCCCTGGCAAACCCAACGACCAACTCCTACAAGCGTCTGGTCCCGGGTTATGAAGCGCCTGTTATGCTGGCTTACTCTGCACGTAACCGTTCTGCTTCTATCCGTATCCCCGTGGTTGCCAGCCCGAAAGCGCGTCGTATCGAAGCTCGCTTCCCAGATCCAGCAGCAAACCCATACCTGGCGTTCTCTGCGCTGCTGATGGCTGGCCTGGACGGCATCATCAACAAAATCCATCCTGGCGACGCGATGGACAAAAACCTGTATGACCTGCCGCCGGAAGAAGAAGCTGAGATTCCAAAAGTAGCGGGTTCACTGGAAGAAGCACTGAATGCGCTGAACGAAGACCGTGAGTTCCTGACTCGTGGCGGCGTATTCACTGACGACACCATCGATGCCTACATCGAACTGCGTAAATCCGAGATGGACCGCGTTCGTATGACGCCGCATCCGGTTGAGTTCGAACTGTACTACAGCGTGTAATAAAAGCTGTAAGTTCTCAGGGATTGTTGCCGTGGAAACTCTAGCCCATCTCAGGATGGGCTTTTTTCTCCACGAAATCATTGTTCAGGGAGACGGATCTCGGGTTCCATGACTATAATGCACTAAAATGGTGCAGGAGTGTGTGCATGGCAACTGGCATGCTGCCCGATGCCGGGCAGATTCTTAATTCTTTGATTAACAGTATATTGTTGGTAGATAGCGAGCTGGTTGTTCATTACGCCAACCCCGCGGCACAGCAATTGTTAGCGCAAAGTTCCCGCAAACTGTTTGGTACGCCACTGCCAGACCTGATGGGATATTTTTCTTTAAATATCGACGTAATGCGCGAGAGTCTGAATGCAGGACAGGGCTTTACCGACAGCGAAGTGACACTGGTTGTCGACAGTCGCGCACATATTATGTCGTTAACCGCGCAGCTTTTACCCGATGGCTTAATTTTGTTGGAAATGGCACCGATGGATAATCAACGCCGTCTCAGCCAGGAACAGATCCAACATGCTCAGCAGGTGGCCGCCCGTGATTTGGTTCGGGGGTTGGCGCATGAAATTAAAAATCCGCTGGGTGGTTTACGCGGTGCAGCACAGCTGCTGGCGAAAGCCCTGCCCGATCCTTCGTTAACTGAATACACCAAAGTGATCATTGAACAGGCCGATCGCCTGCGCAATTTGGTCGATCGTCTTCTTGGCCCGCAACAGCCAGGTATGCACGTAACGCAAAGTATCCATCAGGTGGCCGAACGCGTGGTTAACCTGGTATCGATGGAGCTTCCGGATAACGTAACGCTGGTGCGGGATTACGATCCCAGCCTGCCAGAGTTACCGCACGACCCGGATCAAATCGAACAAGTTCTGTTGAATGTGGTACGCAACGCGCTGCAAGCGTTGGGTGAGCGTGGCGGAACTATAACACTCCGTACCCGCACAGCGTTTCAACTCACGCTGCACGGCGTACGTTATCGCCTGGTGGCCCGCATTGATATTGAAGATGACGGCCCGGGTATTCCTGCTCAGCTGCAGGATACGCTGTTTTACCCGATGGTGAGCGGTCGTGAGGGCGGTACGGGGTTAGGTTTATCGATAGCCCGCAGCCTGATTGACCAGCATTCGGGAAAAATAGAGTTCAGCAGCTGGCCTGGTCACACTGAATTCTCGGTTTTTCTGCCTATTCGCCAGTGAGGTTTCTATGCAACGAGGGATAGTTTGGATCGTCGATGACGATAGCTCCATCCGCTGGGTGCTTGAACGCGCGCTCACTGGAGCCGGTTTAAGCTGTGCGACCTTTGACAGCGGTAACGAGGTGCTGGATGCCCTTGCCACCAAAACCCCAGACGTTTTACTTTCAGATATTCGTATGCCCGGCATGGACGGACTGGCATTACTGAAACAGATAAAACAGCGTCACCCGATGCTTCCGGTCATCATAATGACGGCGCATTCCGATCTGGATGCAGCAGTAAGCGCCTATCAACAAGGGGCATTTGATTATCTGCCGAAACCTTTTGATATTGATGAAGCGGTAGCGCTCGTCGAACGCGCTATCAGTCACTATCAGGAGCAGCAGCAGCCGCGCAATCAGCCTGTCAGTGGACCAACGACGGATATCATCGGTGAAGCCCCGGCGATGCAGGACGTTTTCCGCATTATCGGCCGTCTTTCACGCTCTTCGATCAGCGTACTGATTAATGGCGAATCCGGTACAGGTAAAGAGCTGGTGGCTCATGCACTCCACCGGCACAGTCCACGAGCAAAGGCCCCTTTTATTGCGCTGAATATGGCTGCGATCCCTAAAGATTTGATTGAGTCGGAGCTGTTCGGCCATGAAAAGGGGGCGTTTACCGGCGCAAATCAGATTCGTCAGGGGCGTTTTGAGCAAGCCGATGGCGGCACGTTGTTTCTGGATGAAATCGGCGATATGCCGCTGGATGTGCAGACTCGCCTGCTGCGCGTATTGGCTGATGGCCAGTTCTATCGCGTTGGCGGTTACGCGCCGGTTAAGGTGGACGTACGCATTATCGCCGCAACCCACCAAAACCTGGAGCTTCGGGTGCAGGAAGGCAAATTCCGTGAGGATTTGTTCCACCGCCTGAATGTGATCCGCGTGCATCTTCCCCCGCTTCGCGAGCGCCGTGAGGATATTCCACGGCTGGCACGCTATTTCCTGCAGGTTGCCGCTCGCGAACTGGGTGTGGAAGCGAAAATTCTGCATCCGGAAACAGAAACGGCGCTAACCCGTTTGCACTGGTCGGGTAACGTTCGCCAGCTTGAGAACACCTGCCGCTGGTTAACCGTTATGGCGGCGGGGCAGGAAGTATTGATTCAGGACCTGCCGCCTGAGCTGTTCGAAACCTCAACGCCTGATAATCCAGTACAGTCCCTGCCGGACAGCTGGGCAACGCTGCTGGCGCAATGGGCCGACCGTGCGCTGCGTTCCGGTCATCAAAATCTGCTGTCGGAAGCGCAGCCAGAGATGGAGCGAACGCTGCTGACCACGGCTCTGCGCCATACGCAGGGTCACAAGCAGGAGGCGGCCAGGCTGCTGGGCTGGGGACGAAACACCCTGACCCGAAAGCTGAAAGAGCTGGGAATGGAGTAGGTGTCAGCCGAAAATTTCCCTCCCCTGGAGGGAAACCCCTTTCAGCCTGTGGTATTCCGCTCGTAAAAGCGGATTCGCTGTAGGATTCTGACTAATAAAGCCGGCATCAAAAATGGATGCCGGTTTTTTTTGTTGAGCGCTTCAGATGACCCGCGAGAATTGCTGCCTGCGCGCCTTCTGACGCAGGTAAACGTCAAAGCACATGCAGATATTCCTGACCAGCATTCGCCCCTGAGGCGTGACCTGGAGGCCGTCTCTGTGGCATTCCACCAGCCCATCTTCAATAAAAGGCGCCAGCAGCGCCAAATCTTCCGCAAAATAGCGCTGAAATGGCCTTTCTGCCGTTTCAAAACGGGAAAATTCCAGAGAAAAATTACACATCAACGTTTTAATGACCTCTCGCCGCAGACAGTCATCTTCCGTTAGCTTTACGCCACGCCAGAGCGCGGTTTTCTGCGCTGCGACTGCGGCATACCAGCTTTTCAGCTCTTTTTGGTTCTGTGCATAGCTGTCGCCGATCATACTAATTGCTGAAACGCCCATCCCCAGTAAATCCGTGTCGCCCTGAGTGGTATATCCCTGGAAGTTGCGGTGCAGACGCCCTTCTCGTTGGGCTATCGCCAGTTCATCATCAGGACGCGCAAAGTGATCCATGCCGATAAACTGATAGCCTTCTTTCGTCAGAAAGGCGACGGACTGCTGCAAAATCGTCAGCTTTTGCTGAGTGTCAGGCAGGTCGGCCTCTTTGATTTTACGCTGGGCGGCGAAAAGCGTCGGCATATGCGCATAGTTAAATACGCTGAGCCGATCCGGCTTCAGGCTGACAACCTTCTGTAGCGTAAAAGCAAAGCTTTCCGGGGTTTGCTTTGGTAAGCCATAAATCAGATCCAGATTGGTCGAAGTGAACCCCAGCCGTTTCGCACGCTGAAGCAGAGCGACAATGGTCTCTTCATCCTGAATGCGATTAACCTTCTCCTGCACTTCTTTATTAAAATCCTGCACGCCCATGCTCAGGCGGGTAAAACCCGCGGCGTAAAGATGGTCCAGAACATCCAGCTCAATCTCGCGCGGATCCACTTCAATAGACAACTCAGCGTTATCACTGAAGGTAAAATGTTGCTTCAACAGATCGATTAACCGGGTTATCTGCGCTTTGCTCAAGTAAGTGGGCGTGCCGCCTCCCCAGTGCATTTGCGTGACGATACGGTGCCTGAACAACGTGGAACGCGCTTTAATTTCAACGGCCAGCGCCTGCAAGTAATCATCGACTTTATGCGGATGTCGGGTGATAACCTTATTGCAGCCGCAGAAATAGCAAAGCCGGTGACAAAAGGGAATATGAATATACAGTGAGAGCGGGCGATCGGGATAACGCTGGCTGGCATGTATGAAAGCGGACTCGTCATAGTCCTGATGAAATTCCAGCGCGGTAGGATAAGAAGTGTAGCGAGGTCCGGAGACGTTATACTTTTGGATCAGGTTCTGATCCCACTCAATCATCTGTGTCACGGTATTCACTCCTTCGCTGGCGCCGGGATGCAGACCGTCGGACGAATGGAGCCATTGAAGGCGGAGAGACGGTCGTTCTGCGCAGGCGTTTTTTCAGCCTGGACAGACGACGTAGTTTAACGAAGACCCAGCCGAGCCCGCAGAGCAGAATCAGCATGTAAATTGATCCAGGCCAATTCATTGCCAGAGAAACCTTTTGCAACGGGGGTACGCTTACAGGCGCCCCCCGGTTTAGCGTCTAAAAGCGTGCTCAGAGGATCAGTTGCCGCCTTTCAACAAGCGGTACATGTCTTCTTCTGCTTCTTCATCTTCAACATCATCATCCAGCGCGATGCCGAGCTGCTCCATCAGCACATCGATGCGATCGAGCGTTTGATCAAGCCATGCCTGATCTTCTGCTTTTAAGGTTTCGCCTTTTTCCAGACGATCCAGCAGCTCATCCAGGCGCTCGTCATTTTCCAGCATAGCCAGTTCTTCTTCCGGCGCCAGCTTCGGTTTTTTTTCTACCGCAGCTTTGGCTGGCTTGACGCTTTTTTTCGCTGGCTGAGCCTGTGCCGCCGCGGCACCCAACGCAACGGGCTTTTTGCTGCCGATACGGGGATCCTGATCTTTGTTTTTTCCGCCGTTTTTATTTTCAGCCGTCACTGGATTGGCACGACTTCCCGATGCGTTACCGCGATGTTTTTTATCACGTTTACGATCGCGTGCTTCCGTGTTGATTTCATCGCGCGTTTTGCGTTTGGCCGCCGGTTTTTTCTTCTGGGGCTCGCGTGCAGGTTGTTTCATGGTTTCTGCTCTCAGACTATTTATCTTCAGTATAGAATTGCGGCGGAATCTAGCAGAAAGCAGACAAAGAAAAAAGGCGCCAGGTCACCCTGTCGCCTTTTTTCACACCTTCCGCAGAAGGACTGACTTAGTCAGCATCCTTTTTAGCATACAACGTCCCGGTTTTCCTTTGCCAGGTCGTCCCTCCGGACGCTTCCTCTTCCTTTACAGACATGCATCCCTGATGCCTTTCCTTCCCTGCTCTACATCTTCCTGATGTTCCCTGAGCGCTTCATCCTGAAGTGAACCTTCATGGTTCTGTCAACTAATGTAGACCATATGGATAAACTAACAAGTTAGGTAGTGAAGTAATTTAATTTTTTATGCACTTAAGATTATTAATGTTTTGATATTAAAGTTATTTTTAATTTAAACCTGCTCAAAAAAGAGGAAACGGCTGGCACTGATAATAGCCGATCTCTCACAAAATCCTGGCCAGGCTGCGCTCGGCTGGGCGCTTTCAATCTATACAGGGTATACTCTGCGCAATTGTTCTTATTATCTGGAGTTTTTATCTTGTCTGGCTGGAATTATCACGTTACCCATTTTGTCACCAGCGCACCTGACATTCGTCACCTTCCACCCGATCTGGGTATTGAAGTTGCCTTTGCCGGACGTTCTAACGCGGGCAAGTCCAGCGCGCTGAATACGCTGACCAATCAGAAAAGCCTGGCCCGTACCAGTAAGACGCCAGGAAGGACGCAGCTAATCAATCTGTTCCAGGTTGCTGAAGGCTATCGTCTGGTTGATTTACCCGGTTACGGCTACGCCGAAGTCCCGGAAGAGATGAAGCTGAAATGGCAGCGCGCGCTGGCAGAATACCTGCAACAGCGTGAGTGTCTGAAAGGGTTAGTCGTACTGATGGACATTCGCCATCCGCTGAAAGATCTCGATCAGCAGATGATTCAGTGGGCAGTGCAGAGCGGCATTCAGGTGCTGGTACTCTTAACCAAGGCTGACAAACTCGCTTCCGGCGCCCGTAAAGCTCAGCTGAATCTGGTACGTGAAGCGGCAAAAGGCTTTGTCGGTGATGTGCAGGTTGAGATGTTCTCATCCCTGAAAAAGATTGGAGTGGATAAGCTGCGCTTTAAGCTGGATGACTGGTTCAGAGAAATCCCCCCTGCGACAGAAGCAGATTTTCCCGCGGAGTAATGGCTGGAAATCCTGAATAGCGCCCAATAAAAAACGCCCCAGTCATAACGACTGGGGCGGCTAAATATTCAGCCAAATCCGATTACGTGAAGTAAAAGGTCTGAAAGATAGAACATCTTACCTCTGTACCCTACGTCTTAAACTCTACATGATTTTGCGCACCCTCAAAAGGGTTTTTTGTAGTTAATTTTCATAAAAGTCCGTCTGTTATCTAATCCAGCTCACAGAAAAAAGTATTGCTTGTAGCTTAATTACAAGAAAAATGCTTGCATGATAACGGCTTAGGCGAATATCTGAGCACTAATGTACATCGTTTATCGGCTTTGGACGCCGATACGACGAGCTTTGCAGGCATGGCGGAAAAAACAGTCAGGGTAGGATGCTTACTGCCCAGCGCTTTATAGCGGAGCTGATTATGAGAGGTACTGCAATGGCGAAAAAAACTTTTACATCTCCGGCAATGCTTATTTTTTATAAGAAAATATCAATTTTGAATATTATTAAATTAAATTTAAAAATCATTTTTATAAATCGCAAAATAACGAGATGGCTTATATTATTTCCTGCACGTTCATAATTTTATTAAATACGCGCCAGGATTAACCATTGAGATAAAGAGTATGGATGAGGCTGATGTCATATCAGCCTCATTAGCCCTTTACCGGTAAGAATTAATGCGCTTCATCCCAGTTATTGCCCACTCCAACATCAACGCGAAGCGGTACATCCAGCAGCATACTCCCTTCCATTAACTGGCGAATTTTTGCCGTTGCGGCTTCCACTTCCGATGTTTTAACTTCAAACACCAGTTCATCGTGAACCTGCATGATCATTTTCACTTCAGGTTTCTTCTGTGGCGTCAGCCATTCATCAACGGCAATCATCGCCTTTTTGATAATATCGGCAGCCGTTCCCTGCATAGGTGCGTTAATTGCCGCACGCTCTGCCGCCTTACGACGCATCGCATTGCTGGCTTTAATATCTGGCAGATAGAGACGACGCCCATCGAGCGTGGAAACATAACCTTTTTCTGCCGCCTGCTGGCGGGTACTTTCCATATACTCCAGCACGCCAGGGTAGCGTTCAAAGTAGAGATCCATATACTTCTTCGCTTCGCCGGCACCAATATTTAACTGACGTGAAAGACCGAAGGCGCTCATGCCATAAATCAGACCGAAGTTGATTGCCTTAGCACTGCGTCGCTGTTCACCGGTAACTTTATCCAGTGCCATACCAAATACTTCTGCTGCGGTGGCGCGGTGGATATCCTGACCTTCAGAGAAGGCGCTCAGTAACCCTTTATCCTGAGAGAGATGAGCCATGATGCGCAGCTCAATCTGAGAATAGTCCGCAGCAACAATTTGATGATCTTTTGAGGCAATAAAAGCCTGACGAATGCGTCGTCCCTCATCATTACGAACCGGGATATTTTGCAGGTTAGGATCGGTAGAGGAAAGACGGCCCGTGGCCGTCACTGCCTGGTGGTAAGAAGTGTGAACGCGTCCTGTTAACGGATTAATCATCAGCGGCAGCTTATCGGTATAGGTCGATTTCAGCTTCGAAAGGCCACGATGCTCCAGGATCACTTTTGGCAGTGGATAATCCAGCGCCAGCTCGGCCAGAACTTCTTCTGAAGTGGAAGGCGCGCCGCCAGGCGTTTTTTTGGTCGCCTTAATACCTTGTTTTTCAAAGAGGATAGTTTGCAGCTGCTTTGTTGACGAGAGGTTGAACGGCTCGCCTGCCAGCTCATGCGCCTTTAACTCCAGCTCCGCCAGTCGCGTGGTTAGTTCCTGCGAATGTTTAGCCAGAATCCCCTGATCGATCAGCACCCCGTTGCGTTCAATACGCGAGATTACCGAAACCAGAGGCATTTCAATCTTTTCAAATACCTGCTTCGGACCCTGCTCTTTTTCCAGTTCAGGCCACATTTTCAGATGCAGCTGTAGCGTCACATCCGCATCTTCCGCCGCATAATGCGCTGCCTGCTCCAGCGCGATTTGATTGAACGTCAGCTGCTTTTTACCCTTCCCGGCGATCTCTTCGAAGGTCACCGTTTTATGATTAAGCCAGCGTGATGCCAATGTGTCCATATCATGTCGTCCTGCCACGCTATTCAGCGCGTAGGATTCCAGCATGGTATCGAATTTAATGCCTTGTAGTTCGATATCGTAATTTTTTAACACGCCGCGGTCATACTTCAGGTTTTGCCCGACTTTCAACAAATCGCTGTTTTCCAGTAAGGGTTTCAGACGTGCCAGCACGCTTTGGCGATCCAACTGCGCTGGCGCATCCAGATAATCATGCGCCACCGGCAGATAAGCAGCTTCGCCTGGCGCTACTGCAAAAGAAATGCCGACAATGTTGGCGCTCAGCGTATCAAGTGAGTCGGTTTCCAGGTCGAAGGCAAACAGCGCGCTGCTCTGTAACTTATCCAGCCAGCTGTCGAAAGTCGCTTCATCAAGAATGGTGACATACCCATCGGAGGAAAGCGTACTGGTCGCAATAGGTTGCTCTTCAACCTGTTCAACCAGCGCTTTCTGAGCGGCCGGATGACTCTTTTTGCCCTGAAGCCACTTACCTTCTTCAAGGTCAGCGATCCAGCGTTTAAATTCGTAATGGCGGAACAGACCAACAAGTTCCCCGACGGCAGGCTCACTGACCGTGAGTTCCTCGCAGGTGAGATCTAACTGTACATCGGTTTTGATGGTCGCTAGCTGATAAGAAAGGAAAGCGACCTCTTTGTTTTGCTCAAGCTTAGCGGCCATGGTTTTCGCACCGCGGAAAGAAAGCTCAGCGACCTTATCAAGGTTCTCATAGATATCTTTGATACCACCGAGTCCCTGTAGTAAGGCCTGGGCTGTTTTCTCTCCTACGCCGGGCACACCCGGGATGTTATCCGAGGAGTCACCCATTAATGCCAGAAAATCGATAATGAGCGAAGGCGGGATACCGTATTTGGTGATCACTTCTTCAGGGCCAAGGATGGCGTTATTCATGGTGTTGATCAGCGTGATATCTGGCGTCACCAGCTGCGCCATATCTTTATCACCCGTACTGATCAGAACCGGTATCCCTTTACGGCCAGCCTCCAGCGCCAGCGTCCCAATAACATCGTCTGCTTCTACACCCGATACCGCCAGCAAGGGCAGTCCCATCGCCCTGACCATATTATGCAGAGGCTCGATTTGAGCCCGCAAATCATCCGGCATCGGTGGACGGTGGGATTTATAATGCTCAAACAATTCGTCACGGAACGTTTTACCTTTGGCATCAAAAACCACAGCAACGTGGCTGGGCTTATATTGCAACAGCAGGCTGCGCAGCATATTCAGCACGCCGTACATCGCTCCAGTAGGCTCACCGGCGCTATTGGTCAGTGGAGGGAACGCGTGATAAGCGCGATAAAGGTAAGAAGATCCATCCACAAGAATAAGCGGGTTTTCTGCAATTTGTGCCATAAGTTGTCACGTTCTTCGTTGATTTAAACAATGCGGTAAGGATGCCACAGCTACACCTGAAAAATGAAATAACTCCGCGGGTTAACCGGTAAAATGTGACGGTTCTGCGGTCAGCCTCGCAATGAAAAGCTGTGGATAAGTTTGTGTGTAAAATTCATAACACATAAGTATAAATATATAATCGAAGATCGAGATCCTTTAAAATAGAGTATTTTCATAAAGTTATAGCGGACTTCTGTTTTTTCAACAGAACGAGGAAGGATCTTTTCAGATGTGGATATGAATTATTTACTTCTGCGATCGGACGGGATCTTTCACTGGAAATATTATCTTGAGCGCGTTTATATTTTACTTTCCCGAAACTGCCGGGTCAGGAACAACAACGCCGGCATTGCGCCGGCGTTCTGCTAAAACAGCAAATTACTTTTGCGTCAGCAGGTATTTCACAACGTTAGCATATTGCTGAACATAGTTGTCCATCGAGCTGGTATCCAGGCCACCATTGTTAACCATAAACTTACCATTAACGAACATGGCTGGTACGCCCTGCAACTCAACATCTGCCGCAGCTTTCTCCTGTTGTGCAACCAAAGATTTGACCACGAAGCTATTCCAGGCAGCGTCATACTCCTCAGGCTTAATACCTGCCGCTTTAACAAACGCGTCTTTCAGGGATGACGGATCGTTGATGGTCTGCGTTTTCTGGATGCCATCAAAAATTGGCGCGGTAACTTTGTCTTCCACACCCAGCGCCATCGCCACAGCCCACGCCTGCGTAACCGTTTTACCCATCTCGCCACCTAAGAATTCGACGTGGTATTTCGTCACTTTGGTGTTGGCTGGCAGGCTTTTCTTCACGGTATCACTGACATGCCAAACACGCTCGAATTCATAGCAGTGCGGACAATAGAATGAGAAAAACTCCAGAACCTGAGGCTCGCCGGTGACGGGTTTCTGGAGACTACGGTATTGCTGGCCCTCGTTGAACTGGGCAGCAGAGGCGCTGAAAGCCAGAACCATACCCATCAGTGCCATAAAAATCTTCTTCATCTGGAAACTCTCTCCTAACAGCAAAAGGACCTGACCGGGAAGACGATCAGCCCTGGAATGCGGGCATCAGCTGCAGCGGTGGCTCCTGCAACAGCCTGGCCTGCTCGTTAAAAAGGGAAATCTGCCTGCGCCAGAAATCCTCATCCGTCATCCACGGAAAACTTGCGGGAAATGCGGGATCCTGCCAGCGGCGAACAACCCACGCCAGATAATAAACCATCCTCATGGCGCGTAAAGGCTCAATCAGTGACAATTCGTGTGTATCGAACTCACTGAATTCACTATAGGCTTCAAGCAGAATATCCCACTGAATGCGTTGCTCCTGAACATCTCCGTTGATCAGCATCCAGAGATCCTGTACTGCCGGACCGTTGCGGGCATCATCAAGGTCGACGAAGAATGGCCCATCGCGCCAGAGAATATTCCCAGGATGACAGTCGCCATGCAGCCGCAATGGCTGCCACTGAGTATGCCAACACGTTTGTAAAATAGCGCCAAGTTTTCTGACGCTGACTAATAAACTTTCTTTTAACTTGCCGGGGATTAACGTGCTGGCTTCCAGAACCTGTAGAGGTTCCGCAATGTATTCTTCCAGCCCTATCGTGGGACGAGCGGCAAAGGTGCTCTTACGCCCGGTTTGATGAATACGCCCAAGGAAACGGCCAACCCATTCCAGTTGATCGTAGTTATCCGTTTCGTACTGGCGGCCCCCCAGGCTGGGGAATACAGTAAACAGGTACCCGTCATGCTGATGCAATGTCTGCCCGTTTAATGCCAAAGGGGCTGCAACGGGCACTTCATCTGCCAGCAGCTCAGCCGTAAACTGATGCTCTTCTAAGATCTGTTCCTGCGACCAGCGCTGAGGACGGTAAAACTTTACCACATAGCGCTTTCTGTCCTCATCTGAGAACTGATAAACCCGGTTTTCATAGCTGTTCAGCGCGGTTAGCCCTGACTCCACACGGATACCGGTTTGCCATATCGCATCCAAAATGGTATCAGGGTTTAAATTTTGAAAGTTAAAAGCAGGCTCTTTCATCCGGCGCTCTCGTAGATAATCACAATGAGTTAGCGATCAAGAATATCATTAAACGCAGGCAACGACGGATGATGGCAGGGATTTAATCTTTGATTACGCCTCGCGCACGCAAAATGGCTGTTTTGAAATCTTCTTCATAATCTTTTTTCAGCCCTGGGATGGCTTCATTTTTATTGCTGTCGCGCATCTTCAGGTGATAAATCAAAACATCATCAGTCAGCTCGTCGAGAGGCTGCTTGAATCCTGCTTCATCAGCCAGTTTCTTTAAGAACTGCACTAAATTGAGATCGGGGTCCTGTTGCCAGGCGGGCTGTAACAGCGAGATTAATTCATTAAGACGGTGACATTTCATAACTGGATTCCGGTTTCAGGGCAGATTCAGGTAAGTTAGCAGGCTTAACCTTACAAGAGAAGAGGGTATTAGCGTTATGAGCATCAGTTCCCCGACAATAATGACATCGGTGACGGGCGTCATCCTGGCTGGCGGCCGTGGTAGCCGTATGGGGGGAGAGGATAAAGGATTAGTCCTGTATCACGGGAAGCCTCTTTATCAACATGTATTGGCTCGCTTGCAGCCTCAGGTGGGCAAAGTCTGTATCAGCGCCAACCGCAATCAGGCTGTTTATCAGCAAAGTGGTCTGCCGGTAATAACGGATTCGCTGCCTGATTTCCCTGGCCCATTAGCGGGGATGCTGGCTGCACTGGAGAAGATTGATACGGAATGGGCGATATTTGCTTCCTGTGACACCCCTTTACTGCCAGATGATTTGGTTGCGCGCCTGTGGCAGGAAAAAAAGGAGGCACTCGCCGTATGGGCCCGTTCAGCAGGACGCGATCACCCCACGCTGGCATTGGTACACATCAGCCTCGCTCCACAGCTGGCTGCTTTTTTGGCTGGCGGGCAACGGAAAGTTATGATCTTTTTGCAGCAGACAGGAGGATGTACCGCATGTTTCGACGATTGTCCTGAGGCATTTATCAATATCAATCACCACCAGGATCTTCTTACCGGAGTAAAAAGCTGATGATTCCTCTCTTAGCTATTGCGGCCTGGAGCGGGACCGGAAAAACAACACTGCTGAAGCAGGTGATTGCTATTTTAAAGGAACGTGGAATACGTGCTGGTTTGATCAAACACACCCATCATGATATGGACATAGATACGCCCGGCAAAGATAGCTACGAATTGCGTAAGGCAGGCGCCGATCAAGTGATGGTTTACAACCCTCAGCGCTGGGCGTTGATCACTGAGACACCGCAACAGACAGAACCCGATCTCTCTTTCCTTGTCAGTCGGATGGACCCCTCCCTGCTGGATATCATTCTGCTGGAAGGCTTCAAACACGAGCCGGTCGCTAAAATTGTTTTGTGGCGCGGGGGAGATGAAAAACGTTTCGATGAGCTTGTTGATGAACATGTTATTGCGGTTGCCAGCGATCGTGAGTTATCACTGTCAGTTCCACATCTTAATATAAATAATCCTGTCGAAATTTCAGATTTTATATTGGCATGGATAAACGTGAAATCATGACGCCTTTTATCACGGAGGGCGTTAAAAGGCAGAAGCGAACTCACTTCTGCCTTATTATTATGGCGTACTGTTACGCACCAGCGTTAATGAGCACATCCCATACTGAATTAGCGCGCGCCAGAGAATCTGTAACGCCTTCAGCAGCACCAATAACGCCACCAAAAACTACGCCCCAGATAGAACCGAACAGGCCACCTAAAACGCCTTGAACCGGAGCCAGAATACCACTGGTCATGCCGTCAGTACGAGCGGAGATGTTCCAGGCGTCCCATGCTACAGACATTCCTCCTGCTACTGCACCAATGATAGCGCCGCCCATAGAATCAAAAATATTAGCACTAACGCCACCAGAAACCTTATCAATTTCAATCAAAGTAAGTTCTTTCATCTTTTTTCCTTTGTTATAAATAATTATGCTGCGTTTCTTTATCCGCACAAACTATATGTGCGTTAAAACAACATTATCATCTCTTTTTTTTAAAGGATCTTAAATAGTAATAATTTTAATTTAATTGAAATAATAGGAATTTATAGGGAATCTATCGTTGGATATAATTATAACAGGATAACTGTAAGCTAAAATTATTGATGTAATATCTCATTTATTATAAATATTCAGGCAAAAATTATTACCGTTGTTTCAATATAAGAACTTTATTTTGCGTGTTTGTAACAAATAATTCAGACCTGTTTTTAATATCGCAAAGGAGTTTAAAAAATTTTTTATCGATTATAACGCAAAAAACCCTGACCGTGAGGTCAGGGTTATCGCAATTTGATGCCTGGCAGTTCCCTACTCTCGCATGGGGAGACCCCACACTACCATCGGCGCTACGGCGTTTCACTTCTGAGTTCGGCATGGGGTCAGGTGGGACCACCGCGCTAAAGCCGCCAGGCAAATTCTGTTATTCACGCCGCCATAAAGGCCGCGCAAATTTATCCGGTTAACAAGCTGAAAATCTTTGCGTCTCTCAACGCTCACCAGAACGCTTCTGGCGTTGTAAGGTTAAGCCTCACGGGTCATTAGTACCGGTTAGCTCAACGCATCGCTGCGCTTACACACCCGGCCTATCAACGTCGTAGTCTTCAACGTCCCTTCAGGTGGCTTAAAGCCACAGGGAGAACTCATCTCGAGGCAAGTTTCGCGCTTAGATGCTTTCAGCGCTTATCTTTTCCGCACTTAGCTACCGGGCAGTGCCATTGGCATGACAACCCGAACACCAGTGGTGCGTTCACTCCGGTCCTCTCGTACTAGGAGCAACCCCTCTCAATTCTCCAGCGCCCACGGCAGATAGGGACCGAACTGTCTCACGACGTTCTAAACCCAGCTCGCGTACCACTTTAAACGGCGAACAGCCGTACCCTTGGGACCTACTTCAGCCCCAGGATGTGATGAGCCGACATCGAGGTGCCAAACACCGCCGTCGATATGAACTCTTGGGCGGTATCAGCCTGTTATCCCCGGAGTACCTTTTATCCGTTGAGCGATGGCCCTTCCATTCAGAACCACCGGATCACTATGACCTGCTTTCGCACCTGCTCGAGCCGTCACTCTCGCAGTCAAGCCAGCTTATGCCATTGCACTAACCTCACGATGTCCGACCGTGATTAGCTGACCTTCGTGCTCCTCCGTTACTCTTTGGGAGGAGACCGCCCCAGTCAAACTACCCACCAGACACTGTCCCCACGCCGGATCACGGCGCCAGGTTAGAACATCAAACGTTAAAGGGTGGTATTTCAAGGTTGGCTCCACGCAGACTGGCGTCCACGCTTCGAAGCCTCCCACCTATCCTACACATCAAGGCTCAATGTTCAGTGTCAAGCTGTAGTAAAGGTTCACGGGGTCTTTCCGTCTTGCCGCGGGTACACTGCATCTTCACAGCGAGTTCAATTTCACTGAGTCTCGGGTGGAGACAGCCTGGCCATCATTACGCCATTCGTGCAGGTCGGAACTTACCCGACAAGGAATTTCGCTACCTTAGGACCGTTATAGTTACGGCCGCCGTTTACCGGGGCTTCGATCAAGAGCTTCTCCTTGCGGATAACCCCATCAATTAACCTTCCGGCACCGGGCAGGCGTCACACCGTATACGTCCACTTTCGTGTTTGCACAGTGCTGTGTTTTTAATAAACAGTTGCAGCCAGCTGGTATCTTCGACTGGCTTCAGCTCCGGGAGCAAGTCCCTTCACCTACGCGCCAGCGTGCCTTCTCCCGAAGTTACGGCACCATTTTGCCTAGTTCCTTCACCCGAGTTCTCTCAAGCGCCTTGGTATTCTCTACCTGACCACCTGTGTCGGTTTGGGGTACGATTCTGTGTTACCTGATGCTTAGAGGCTTTTCCTGGAAGCAGGGCATTTGTTACTTCAGCACCGTAGTGCCTCGTCATCACGCCTCAGCCTTAAAGAGTTCCGGATTTGCCTGGAACTCAAGCCTACACGCTTAAACCGGGACAACCGTCGCCCGGCCAACATAGCCTTCTCCGTCCCCCCTTCGCAGTAACACCGAGTACAGGAATATTAACCTGTTTCCCATCGACTACGCCTTTCGGCCTCGCCTTAGGGGTCGACTCACCCTGCCCCGATTAACGTTGGACAGGAACCCTTGGTCTTCCGGCGAGCGGGCTTTTCACCCGCTTTATCGTTACTTATGTCAGCATTCGCACTTCTGATACCTCCAGCAGACCTCACAGTCCACCTTCGACGGCTTACAGAACGCTCCCCTACCCAACAACGCATACGCGTCGCTGCCGCAGCTTCGGTGCATGGTTTAGCCCCGTTACATCTTCCGCGCAGGCCGACTCGACCAGTGAGCTATTACGCTTTCTTTAAATGATGGCTGCTTCTAAGCCAACATCCTGGCTGTCTGTGCCTTCCCACATCGTTTCCCACTTAACCATGACTTTGGGACCTTAGCTGGCGGTCTGGGTTGTTTCCCTCTTCACGACGGACGTTAGCACCCGCCGTGTGTCTCCCGTGATAACATTCTTCGGTATTCGCAGTTTGCATCGGGTTGGTAAGCCGGGATGGCCCCCTAGCCGAAACAGTGCTCTACCCCCGAAGATGAGTTCACGAGGCGCTACCTAAATAGCTTTCGGGGAGAACCAGCTATCTCCCGGTTTGATTGGCCTTTCACCCCCAGCCACAAGTCATCCGCTAATTTTTCAACATTAGTCGGTTCGGTCCTCCAGTTAGTGTTACCCAACCTTCAACCTGCCCATGGCTAGATCACCGGGTTTCGGGTCTATACCCTGCAACTTAACGCCCAGTTAAGACTCGGTTTCCCTGCGGCTCCCCTATACGGTTAACCTTGCTACAGAATATAAGTCGCTGACCCATTATACAAAAGGTACGCAGTCACCCTGATAAATCAAGGCTCCCACTGCTTGTACGTACACGGTTTCAGGTTCTGTTTCACTCCCCTCGCCGGGGTTCTTTTCGCCTTTCCCTCACGGTACTGGTTCACTATCGGTCAGTCAGGAGTATTTAGCCTTGGAGGATGGTCCCCCCATATTCAGACAGGATATCACGTGTCCCGCCCTACTCATCGAACTCACAGTAAGTGCATTTTTGTGTACGGGAGTATCACCCTGTACCCTGCGACTTTCCAGACGCTTCCACTAATGCACAAACTGATTCAGGTTCTGGGCTGTTCCCCGTTCGCTCGCCGCTACTGGGGGAATCTCGGTTGATTTCTTTTCCTCTGGGTACTTAGATGTTTCAGTTCCCCAGGTTCGCCTCGCAACACTATGTATTCATGTTGCGATGATGCACCGTAGTGCACCGGGTTTCCCCATTCGGGTATCGTCGGTTGTTGCGGTTCATATCACCTTACCGACGCTTATCGCAGATTAGCACGCCCTTCATCGCCTCTGACTGCCAGGGCATCCACCGTGTACGCTTAGTCACTTAACCTCACAACCCACAAGCGTCCCGAAAGACACTGCTGTTGTAAGCATTTGAGAGACTCGAACACATCGTTTTGTTTATCCTTATTACGGAGGATAAACACGACGTGTCGTTTCAATTTTCAGCTTGTTCCGGATTGTTAAAGAGCAAATATCTCAAACGTGACTCACCTTACGGTAAAATCAGTTTTGAGATACTGGTTGATAATGTCTTTCACTCATTATCAGGTATGGCGTCCCCAAGGGGATTCGAACCCCTGTTACAGCCGTGAAAGGGCAGTGTCCTGGGCCTCTAGACGATGGGGACTCAGTAATACTTTTGCTCGTTACTTTTCTATCAGACAATCTGTGTGAGCACTGCGCGGGAAGGTATCTTCAGGTAAGGAGGTGATCCAACCGCAGGTTCCCCTACGGTTACCTTGTTACGACTTCACCCCAGTCATGAATCACAAAGTGGTAAGCGCCCTCCCGAAGGTTAAGCTACCTACTTCTTTTGCAACCCACTCCCATGGTGTGACGGGCGGTGTGTACAAGGCCCGGGAACGTATTCACCGTGGCATTCTGATCCACGATTACTAGCGATTCCGACTTCACGGAGTCGAGTTGCAGACTCCGATCCGGACTACGACGCACTTTATGAGGTCCGCTTGCTCTCGCGAGGTCGCTTCTCTTTGTATGCGCCATTGTAGCACGTGTGTAGCCCTACTCGTAAGGGCCATGATGACTTGACGTCATCCCCACCTTCCTCCGGTTTATCACCGGCAGTCTCCTTTGAGTTCCCACCATTACGTGCTGGCAACAAAGGATAAGGGTTGCGCTCGTTGCGGGACTTAACCCAACATTTCACAACACGAGCTGACGACAGCCATGCAGCACCTGTCTCAGAGTTCCCGAAGGCACCAATCCATCTCTGGAAAGTTCTCTGGATGTCAAGAGTAGGTAAGGTTCTTCGCGTTGCATCGAATTAAACCACATGCTCCACCGCTTGTGCGGGCCCCCGTCAATTCATTTGAGTTTTAACCTTGCGGCCGTACTCCCCAGGCGGTCGACTTAACGCGTTAGCTCCGGAAGCCACTCCTCAAGGGAACAACCTCCAAGTCGACATCGTTTACGGCGTGGACTACCAGGGTATCTAATCCTGTTTGCTCCCCACGCTTTCGCACCTGAGCGTCAGTCTTTGTCCAGGGGGCCGCCTTCGCCACCGGTATTCCTCCAGATCTCTACGCATTTCACCGCTACACCTGGAATTCTACCCCCCTCTACAAGACTCTAGCCTGCCAGTTTCAAATGCAGTTCCCAGGTTAAGCCCGGGGATTTCACATCTGACTTGACAGACCGCCTGCGTGCGCTTTACGCCCAGTAATTCCGATTAACGCTTGCACCCTCCGTATTACCGCGGCTGCTGGCACGGAGTTAGCCGGTGCTTCTTCTGCGGGTAACGTCAATTGCTGAGGTTATTAACCTCAACACCTTCCTCCCCGCTGAAAGTACTTTACAACCCGAAGGCCTTCTTCATACACGCGGCATGGCTGCATCAGGCTTGCGCCCATTGTGCAATATTCCCCACTGCTGCCTCCCGTAGGAGTCTGGACCGTGTCTCAGTTCCAGTGTGGCTGGTCATCCTCTCAGACCAGCTAGGGATCGTCGCCTAGGTGAGCCATTACCCCACCTACTAGCTAATCCCATCTGGGTTCATCTGACAGCGAGAGGCCCGAAGGTCCCCCTCTTTGCTCTTGCGAGGTTATGCGGTATTAGCTACCGTTTCCAGTAGTTATCCCCCTCTGTCAGGCAGATCCCCAGACATTACTCACCCGTCCGCCACTCGTCACCCAAGAGCAAGCTCTCTGTGCTACCGTTCGACTTGCATGTGTTAGGCCTGCCGCCAGCGTTCAATCTGAGCCATGATCAAACTCTTCAATTAAAAGTTCGATTTGCTGCAACAAGTGCAGCGATGCTCAAGTGTAAAACGTCATAATGAATTTTCATTATGTGTTCACTCTTAAGACTTGATATTTTTTGACACCCGAAGGTGTCTTGATATCAATCCTGCGAGTGCCCACACAGATTGTCTGATAAATTGTTAAAGAGCGTTGCGAACAGTGCCTTAGCTTCCTGTCGCGAGGTGGCGTATATTACGCTTTCCTCCTTCAGAGTCAACTTCTTTTTGAGAAGTTTTTCTCCGGCGATTCAGCTTCCTGAACCTCCTGAACCGGCGGGCTGTAAGCCGTTGTGCCGTCTCAGTGGTTGCGCATTATAGGGAGTTATCGCCGGCTGACAAGTTTTTATTTAAGAAAAAACGCCGACCGTTTCTTTTTTCACCGAACGCTGAAAACAACACCATTTCGTGGCTACTTTGCCAGCAAAACGCCCGCTAAATCCCGCTTTTGGCATCACGGCCGCCTGCAACGCAATGCTATTCTTTATGTTCTTCAGGAATACCTGTCGGCAATTATTACTGAGAAGGATGCCCAATGATTAAATCCGCGCGCAGTATGGCCGGACTTCCGTGGATTGCAGCGATGGCTTTCTTTATGCAGTCGCTGGATGCCACGATACTCAATACTGCACTTCCTGCTATCGCCCAAAGCCTTAACCGCTCTCCTCTGGCAATGCAATCTGCCGTTATCAGCTATACCCTTACCGTCGCCATGTTGATTCCCGTCAGTGGCTGGCTGGCCGACCGGTTCGGAACGCGCAAAATCTTTATTATTGCCGTTTCCCTGTTTACGTTGGGATCGCTGGCCTGCGCGCTCTCCAGTTCGCTGGCGATGCTGGTTATCTTCAGAATTGTGCAGGGAATTGGCGGTGCGATGATGATGCCGGTCGCCAGGCTTGCCCTACTGCGAGCGTATCCGCGTAGCGAACTGCTACCCGTGCTGAATTTCGTCACGATGCCGGGCTTAATCGGGCCAGTACTCGGTCCGCTGCTGGGCGGCGTGCTGGTTACGTATGCCACCTGGCACTGGATATTCCTGATCAACATTCCAATGGGTATTCTGGGCATCGTTTACGCCCGCAAATACATGCCGGACTTCACTACGCCAAAACGCCGCTTCGATTTAGTGGGGTTCTTACTGTTTGGTACCGGGCTGGTTCTGCTCTCCAGCGGCATTGAGCTTTTTGGCGAGAGGATTGTTGCCACGGCTGTTGCGCTAGCGGTGACGTTCGGCGGCATTTTGCTTCTTCTTCTCTATATAGTGCACGCCCGCCGCAACCCGGCTCCTCTCATTCCTTTACCGATGTTCAAAACCCGCACTTTCTCAGTAGGCATTCTTGGCAACATCGCTTCGCGTCTGGGCACCGGATGTATTCCCTTTCTGATGCCGCTGATGTTGCAGGTCGGCTTTGGCTATTCGGCCGTGCTGGCGGGTTGCATGATGGCACCAACGGCAGTAGGGTCGATTCTGGCAAAATCGACGGTAACGCAGGTGCTGCGCTGGTTTGGCTACAGAAAGACATTAATGTGGATTAGCATCATTATCGGCCTGCTGATCGCCAGCTTCTCGCTGCAAAGCCCGGCGTCAGATTTGATCATGCTATTGCTGCCGCTCTTTATATTGGGCATGGCGATGTCTACACAGTTCACAGCCATGAACACGATTACCCTGGCCGATCTGAACGATGCGAACGCCAGTAGCGGTAACAGCATGCTGGCCGTGACGCAGCAGCTGGCGATCAGTTTTGGTGTTGCCGTCAGCGCAGCTGTCCTGCGCTTTTATGAAAACTTTGACGGCACCACCGTTCAGCATTTCCACGCCACCTTCCTGACGATGGGCGTGGTGACAATACTTTCCGGACTGGTATTTATGCTGCTGAAGCCCGGCGATGGCAGGCATCTGATTAGCAATCGGGAAAAACGTAAGAAAAGCTAGATCCCGGCAACCGAGCCACGCTCTATTAATTCTGGCGTCAGCACCAGCAGCTGCTGGCTGCCGCCAGGAGCGGCAAGACGATGGATAAGGGTATCAATTGCCAGCTCGCCTAAATCGTCTTTCGGCTGATGAATGGTGGTCAGTGGCGGCGTCATATAGCGCGCCAGTTCGATGTCGTCATAACCAATTACCGCGATATCCTGCGGCACAGAGAGCCCGGCCTGATATAAAGCATGATAGACGCCAACCGCCATCGCATCATTACTGGTAAAAACGGCTTCAGGCTGTGGGTTGATCGCCAACAGCTGATTCATCGCATTAAAACCGCCCTGGAACTTAAAGTCTCCTGTCACCACGTAGCCCGGCAGGACTGGCAAATCCGCATTGTTCATCGCCTGAAGATAACCATTAAGACGCAGGCGCGCTGGCGTCTTGTCCTGCGGCCCGGTAATGCAGGCGATACGGCGGTAACCACGCGAGATCAGATAGCGCGTCGCCATTTCGCCGCCCAGCAGTGAGTTATCCTGAATAATATCGCTGCCGCCGTCAAAAGGCGCCCAGTCCATCATCACCGAAGGAACGGAAGGATAACGATTAAGGATATCAGCCGACGGCAGATGACTTTCAGTACACATAATCAACAAACCATCGACGCGCTTCTGTAGCAGCGTTTCCAGGCTGCGGTTCATGCGCGCTTCGTCGCCTTCGGTATTGCACAATACCAGGCTGTAGCCTCGCTCATAGCAACTTCTTTCTACGCCGCGAACCACTTCTGAATAAAAGGGGTTGCTGCTGGCAGTGAGTAGCATCCCGATGGTCCGCGTTTGCTTGAGTTTCAGGCTGCGTGCCAGCGCAGAAGGCGCATAATTCAGGTTGCCGATCGCCGTGGTGACTTTTTCACGCACCGCTTCGCTGACAAAGCGATTGTTATTAATGACGTGAGAAACGGTGGAAGTTGATACGCCTGCCAGCCGTGCAACATCTTTCATGGTCGCCACGGCCTACTCCTGCCGCAGAAGGAAACTGTCGGTTTCTTCCCGCCATGGCACAGAAGGCTGCGCGCCGGGGCGCGTTACGGCAATGGCCGCCGCCGCATGCGCAAAACGTACGGCCTGAGGCATTGCCATGCCTTCCAACAGGGCAGTGATTAGCGCACCATTAAAGGTATCGCCCGCTGCGATAGTATCCACAGCGTCGACTTTGAATCCGGCAATGCGCTGGCCGCGGCCTTCTTCGCTCAGCCACACGCCACGGCTGCCCAGGGTAATCAGCACGCTGGGGATACCTTTGTCATGCAGCACCGCCGCCGCCTGCGCAGCATCTTCATCGGATTCAATATGTACGCCCGTCAGGATTTCCGCTTCGGTCTCGTTGGGCGTGATCATATCGATTAACGACAGCAGCTCGTCTGAAAGCTTTGTTGCAGGCGCTGGATTGAGGATAACTTTCGTTTGATGCTGTTGCGCAATTTGCGCCGCCGCCAGCACGCTATCGAGCGGGGATTCCAACTGCATTAATAGTGCATTCGCGTCGGCAATCGTCTGCTGATGTTTTTGAACCCGCGCGGGTGTGAGTGAAGCGTTAGCACCCGCATAGATCCCGATGCTGTTTTCGCCTTCACCATTAACAAAAATCAGCGCGACGCCGGTTGATTCACCCGGGACAGCGGTAACAGGCGAGACATCAATATTGTCTTCAGCCAGCTGCTGACGAATACGCTGGCCAATATCATCTTCGCCCACGCAGGCAATAAAGGAAATATCGGCACCGCTGCGTCCGGCAGCGACCGCCTGATTAGCGCCTTTACCGCCAAAAGCGACCTGATACTGTTTGCCAATAACCGTTTCGCCGGGGCGAGGAAAGGTGGTCAGATTGAGGATATGATCTGCATTAATACTGCCAAGAACAGCCAGCTTGCCGGTTTTCATCATCGGGGAGTCCAGAAAAAGGCGCCACCTGCAAGAGGTGGCGCGTGCCATGCTTTTCTTTGATTTATTGAGTGACCAGCTTCAGGTCAACCGGATTGATAGCCTGAACCTGCTGGCCCTTCAGCACTTTATCGGCCGTTTGCACGCCGATAACGCCGATTTGCTCCGGCTGCTGTGCGACAGTAGCGGCCAGTTTGCCGCCCTGCACGGCTTTTACGCCGTCCGCGGTGCCGTCGAAGCCGACTACTACCACATCAGATTTGCCCGCCGTTTGCAATGCGCGCATAGCACCTAATGCCATTTCATCGTTCTGAGCAAAGACTGCCTGCACGTCCGGATGGGCTGTCAGCAGGTTTTGCATCACGTTCAGCCCCTTGGTACGGTCAAAATCTGCCGGCTGGCTGGCCAGCACAACAAACTTGTGCGCATCCGCCGCCGTTTTGAAGCCTTCGCCACGCTCACGTGCCGCAGAAGTCCCGGCAATACCTGCCAGTTCAATAATTTTGGCACTGTCGCCCAGCCGCTTCGCAATGTAGTCGCCCGCCATTTTCCCGCCCAGGCGGTTATCGGAGGCAACATGACTGACGACCTTGCCCTGAGCAGCAACGCGGTCAAGCGTAATGACCGGGATATTGGCCTGATTAGCCATTTTCACCGCATTGCCTACCGCATCTGAATCAGTCGGGTTAATCAGCAGCAGTTTGGTACCGCGTACCGATAAGTCCTGCACGTTAGCCAGCTCTTTTGCCGGGTTGTTTTGCGAATCCAGCACGACCAGGTTGTAGCCCAGCTTGTCTGCTTCTTTCTGTGCACCCTCTTTTAATGAGACGAAGAACGGGTTGTTCAGCGTGGACACCACCAGCGCAATGGTCTCTTTAGCCAGCGCGTTTGCGCTTACCGTGGCGCTGAGCAGCACGGCCAGCGCGGTCAGTTTGGTCATTTTCATTATCAGTTCCTGTAGGGGAGAGTTATTTACCGCTTTTGTTATCTACCAGTACTGCCAGCAAGATCACTACCGCTTTGACGATCATCTGGAAATAAGATGAAACGCCAAGCAGGTTCAGACCGTTATTCAGAAAGCCGAGGATCAGCGCGCCGATTAAGGTGCCCATGATGCGCCCTTTACCGCCCGCCAGGCTGGTGCCGCCCAGCACGACGGCGGCGATAGCATCCAGTTCATAGCCGGTTCCGGCCGTAGGCTGTGCCGAAGAGAGACGCGCCACTTCAATGGTGCCTGCCAGGGAAGCCAGCATGCCGCACAACGCATAGACAATGATTTTTACCCGACTGACGCTGATACCGGATAAACGAGTGGCCGCTTCGTTACCGCCCAACGCATAGATATAGCGGCCGAGGCGCGTATGGTGCAGCATGTACCAGGCCAGTAAAAATACCAGCGCCATCAGCCAGACCGGCGTCGGGACCCCCAGCGGACGGCCAATGCCGAACCAGCCAAACAGATCGGCATTATCGTTAAAGCCAGTATTGACCGGACTGCCGTTGGTATAAACCATCGTTACGCCGCGTAGCAGCAGCATCATCACCAGCGTGGCAATAAAAGCCTGCACTTTTCCTTTGGCGACAATGGTGCCGGTCACGGCACCGACCGCTGCCCCCAGCGCCAGCGAAGCCGCAACGGCCACCAGCGCATTCACCTCCATTCCGATCAGCGAGGCACCCACTGCGCCAGTTAGCGCCAGCAGGGAACCGACGGAAAGATCGATGCCGGAGGTCAGGATCACCAGCGTCATGCCCACGGCCATAATGGCATTGACCGATGTCTGCTGAAGGATGTTGAACATATTGTTCAGGGTGAAGAAGTTTGGGCTCAGGCTTGAGACGATCGCAATCAGCACGATCAGCGCAATCAGGGATTTTTGTTCCAGCAGCCAGCTTTTGCTGAACAGGCGGTTTGCCTGAAGGGTTTGGGTACTCATAGATGCTCCACGCTATGTTTCTTGCCGACCGCTGCCGCCATCAGGACTTCCTGCGTGGCCTGTTCAATCGGGAAATCGCCGCTCAGGCGGCCTTCATGCATCACCAGCACGCGATCGCTCATACCCAGCACTTCGGGCATTTCCGAGGACACCAGGATGATGCTCAGTCCTTCCTGTTTGAACTGATTGATTAACTGATAAATTTCTTTTTTAGCGCCCACATCGACGCCGCGCGTTGGCTCGTCGAGAATCAGCACTTTTGGCCGCGTCATCAGCCCGCGAGCAATCGCGATTTTTTGCTGGTTGCCGCCGGATAACAGCCCGATGGGTTGTTCCATTGAAGGCGTCTTTACGTTGAAGAGTTTGATAAAATCGCTAACCGCCAGCTGCTCTTCCGCGTGTTTCAACCGTCCGCCGCTGTGGCTGAAATAGTCCAGCGCGGTCAGGGACATGTTCTCTTTTACTGACATACCCAGCACCAGCCCGTCACGTTTACGATCTTCGGAGATATAAACGATGCCGCATCTCAGGCCTTCTTCTGGTGAACGTGTTAGTACTTTTTTACCGTCTAGCGTCACGTTACCGCTGCTGCGCGTCAGCGCGCCGTAAAGCACCTTCATCAGTTCGGTGCGGCCCGCGCCCATCAGTCCGGCAACACCCAGAATCTCGCCTTTGCGCAGCGAGAAGCTGACATCCTCCACGCCGGGGCCGCTGAGATGCTCAACGTGAAGGCGAATATCGCCAGGTGCTTTGTCCAGCCGGGGATATTGTTCTTCCAGCTTGCGGCCAACCATCATCTCAATCAGAGAATCTTCGTTGAGCGTCTCCACCGCGCGTTCGGCAATAAACTGACCGTCGCGGAAGATGGTGACGTCATCGCAAATCTCGAAAATCTCTTTCATGCGGTGCGAGATGTAAACAATGCCGCAGCCCTGGGCTTTCAGTTCCTTAATAACGCGAAACAGCGACGCCGTTTCGGTATCGGTCAGCGCATCGGTAGGTTCGTCCATGACGATAACTTTGGACTGGTAACTCAATACCTTGGCTATTTCCACCATCTGCTGATCGCCAATCGACAAATCACCCACCAGCGTGTGACTGCTGAAGCGCAGGTTGAGCCGCTTCAGCAAAATGTCCGCCTCGGCGTGCATTTTCTTCCACTGGATACAACCGAGTTTGTTAACAAACTCGCGTCCGAGGAAAATATTTTCAGCAACGCTAAGCTGCGGGATCAGATTCAGTTCCTGATGAATAATGCCAATCCCCGCTTCCTGCGAGGCTTTTGGGCCGGAAAAATTCACTTCTTCGCCCAGCCACTTCATGGATCCTGCATCGCGGCTGTAGATACCGGTCATCACCTTCATCATGGTGGATTTCCCTGCGCCGTTTTCGCCCACCAGCGCCATCACGCGGCCAGGGTAAACGGCCAGCGTCGCGCCCGAAAGCGCTTTGACGCCAGGAAAGGATTTTTCAATACCCTGTAATTGCAGTAAAGGTTGCATCACGGCCTCAGAAGGTCACGCCAGCACAGAAGATGACGTTCGCATAGGGAGAACACTCCCCGCTGCGAATAACCGCATGACTATGCTGAGTCTGCTGTTTGAACTGTTGATGAGTTACGTATTGAACAGCAATGCTGTTTCCCTGGTGTTGTTGCAATAAGTCGAGCAGTGCCAGCAGTTCGTCATGAAGACGGGGGTTATGAGATTTGATCTCTTCCGCGATGATGGCGCTCTCAACCTGCATCTCTTCGGTTACGGCTTTCACCACCTGCATAAAGCTGGGAATACCTTGCGTTAACGCCAGATCGATACGCTCTGGCCCGGCCGGAACAGGCAGGCCAGCATCACCGATTGTCAGGCTGTCGGTATGCCCCAGGCGGGAAACCAGGGACGAAATAGCAGAATTCAGTAGGGCGCCTTTTTTCATCTTTCACTCCAGAGCGAAACGTTTCGCTGATCGGGAGTGTAAAAAAACGCCGCAGGAAAACAATCTGCATGCGATGAAATTGTGATCGCTATCGAAACGTTTCGTTAACAGAGGGAGGCATTTGACTAAAGGGAGAGAACGGGAAAGTCAGCCTGCGGGAAAATGAGGTAAAAAACAGCCTGTCTGGAGATGAAGAATACGCGGTGGCGGCGTTGAGCTGTTCAGCCGCCACGGTTTAGCGACGGCCGAACGCTGTCATCACGCTAATATGAATCAGTTGAAGACCATACCGCCGTCAATCAATAGCGACTGTCCGGTCATATAATCGGAATCCGGGCCTGCGAGGAAAGAGACGCAGGCAGAGACATCCTCCGGCTCGGACAGGCGGCCCAGCGTGATGCGTTTCGCAAACTCTGCCGTCCCATAGCCCAGTGGCTTACCAGCCGCTTCAGAAACCTGACGATCGATTTCTGCCCACATCGGCGTTTTTACAATGCCCGGACAGAAAGCGTTCACGGTGATGCCGGCGGGAGCAAGGTCTCGGGCAGCAGTCTGGGTCAGTCCGCGTACGGCAAATTTACTTGAGCTGTAAACCGCCAGTTCAGGGTTGCCGACATGGCCCGCTTGCGAGCAGGCGTTAATGATCTTGCCGCCGTGGCCTTCCGCTTTAAAGGCCTGGATAGCGGCCTGCATGCCCCAAATCACGCCTTTCACGTTGATATTATAGACTTTATCGACCACTTCTTCTGTGATCTCTTCAATCGGCGTGCTCGGCGCAACGCCCGCGTTGTTAACGATGACGTCGAATCCACCCAGCTCTTTCCGGGCCTGCTCAACCGCCGCAAAAACCCGATCCCGTTTTGAAACGTCTACCGTCACCGCGAGAGCCTTACCGCCCGCGCTGACAATTTCATCAGCAACCTGACGGGCAGTCTGGGCATTGAAATCCGCGACCGCGACGGCAAAGCCATCTTTTGCTAAACGTAACGCGATGGCTTTACCAATTCCCTGACCACTACCGGTAACTAAAGCGACTTTCGTTTTCATATCTTCTCCGTGAACAGTTCTTAAAAAATCTGACTCAGATGCAGCTGGCCCATCAGCATTGGATTGTCGGCATAGTCTACCGGCACGGCTACCACTGCGGGTCCCTGCACATCCATGGCGCGTCGAAGCGTTGGCTCGAGTTCGGCGGCGCTTTCAACCGCAAAACCGGCGGCGCCAAAGGATTGCGCATAGGCTTTGAAATCGACCGGGCCGAATTTGACGCCTGATACGCGGTTATATTTTTTCTCTTCCTGCATCGCCACCATGTTGTAGGCTTCATCGACCCAGATGATGTGCAGGATATTGGCGCCAAGACGCACCGCAGTTTCCAGCTCCATGCTTGATTGCAGGAAGCCGCCATCGCCGGAAACGGACACCACTTTACGGCTCGGATCCACCAGCCAGGCTCCAATCGCCCATGGCAGCGCAACGCCCATGGTTTGCTGACCGTTAGAGATCATGATTTGGCGGGCGCGGAAGCTGTAAAGATAACGAGCGATCCAGATGTGGAAGCTGCCCATATCAACGGTCAGCGTGACGTCATTGTTAATGATGTCCTGCATCGCTCTTACAATGCGCAGCGGGTGCAGGGCAAACTGATTCAGGCTTTGGCCCTGTAGCGACAGCAGTTCACGCTGATGCTGGCGATCTTCCAGAATCGCGGCGGCTTCCGGGCTGAGCTGTAAGCGGGTTTCAATACGCCCGGCCAGCTTGTCGACGGTGGCGGCAATATCACCGACCAGCTCCGCATCCGGCAGATAGCAGTTATCGGCATCCGACGGCAGGACGTCGATATGCACCAGCGTTGCCGTACCGCTGTTCCACATCGCCGGTTCGTACTCGACCGGGCTGTAGCCAATGGTAATGATCAGATCGGCACCGCGTAGCAAACGGTCGCCCGCCTGGTTGTTGAACAATCCGACACGACCGGCAAAGCGGGAAAAATGCTCCTGTCGGACTGCGCCCGCAGCCTGATAAGTACTGGTGACGGGAATATGGCTACGTGCCAGCAGACGATGAATGGCATCGCTGTTTTCCGGCTGGCTGGCCATCAGGCCCAGCAGGATCACCGGGTTCTTCGCCTGCGCTATTTGTTGCGCCACGGCAGCGATAGCCGCTTCCGGCGCGGATCCCAGCAGAACCTGGCCTTTGCTGGTCAGTAACTGGCCGGTGGCCGGTTGGTCAACAATATCCTGGGGCAGGCTGACAAAAGCGCCGCCGCCGCGTCCGTGTTCCGCATGACGGAATGCGTTAGCAACTACTTCCGCCAGCGCGTTTGAATCGGTAACTTCAACCGCATATTTGGTGACCGGACGGAACATGGACACGGTGTCCATGCTCTGATGCACCTGTTTGGCGCTGTCGGCACGTTTTACCTGGCCACCTAATGCAA